>NZ_JBUYUY010000001.1:0-4800000 GCF_055231995.1 Streptomyces sp. Tek67B01 | reverse complement strand
CATGGGGATGGTGACCGTGCAGTGCAGGTCGTCGCCGCGCCGCTGGAAGGTCGGGTGCGGCAGCTCGTGGATCTCCACGTACAGGTCGCCGGCAGGGCCGCCGCCGGGGCCGACCTCGCCCTCGCCCGCCAGCTGGATGCGGGTGCCGTTCTCGACGCCCGCCGGGATCTTGACGGTGAGGCTGCGGCGGGAGCGGACCCGGCCGTCGCCCGCGCACTCGGGGCACGGGGTGGGGACGACGGTACCGAAGCCCTGACACTGCGGGCAGGGCCGCGAGGTCATGACCTGGCCCAGGAAGGACCGGGTGACCTGCGACACCTCGCCGCGTCCGCGGCACATGTCACACGTCTGCGCGGAGGTGCCGGGTGCGGCGCCCTCACCGGAGCAGGTGGTGCAGACGACGGCCGTGTCGACCTGGATGTCCTTGGTGGTCCCGAAGGCCGCCTCGTCCAGTTCCAGGTCGAGGCGGATCATGGCGTCCTGGCCCCGGCGGGTGCGCGAGCGCGGCCCGCGCTGCGAGGCCTGGCCGAAGAAGGCGTCCATGATGTCGGAGAAGTTGCCGAAGCCACCCGCACCGAATCCGCCCGCGCCGCCGCCACCGCCCGAGGAGGACAGCGGGTCGCCGCCGAGGTCGTAGACCTGCTTCTTCTGCGGGTCCGAGAGGACCTCGTAGGCCGCGTTGATCTCCTTGAAGCGCTCCTGCGTCTTCGGGTCCGGATTCACGTCCGGGTGGAGTTCGCGCGCCAGGCGACGGAAGGCCTTCTTGATCTCGTCCTGCGATGCGTCGCGGCGCACGCCGAGAACGGCGTAGTAGTCCGTGGCCACTTACGACTCCGCCAGGATCTGTCCGACGTAACGTGCCACTGCGCGTACCGCTCCCATCGTTCCGGGGTAGTCCATGCGGGTCGGTCCGACCACGCCGAGTTTGGCGACTGCTTCGCCGCCCGAACCGTAACCGACCGAGACGACGGACGTGGAGTTCAGTCCCTCGTAGGCATTCTCATGCCCGATCTTCACGGCCATCCCCGACTCACTGGCCTCGCCCAGCAGCTTGAGGAGCACGACCTGCTCCTCCAGCGCTTCCAGCACCGGCCTGATCGTCAGGGGGAAATCATGTCCGAAGCGCGTGAGGTTGGCGGTACCGCCGATCATCAGCCGTTCCTCCGCCTCCTCCACCAGCGTTTCCCGCAGGGTCGCGAGGACGGCCTTGACCGTCGCCCGGTCCTCGGCCTCGAAGGAGTCCGGAAGGTCCTGCACGAGCGGCGGTACGTCGGTGAACCGACGGCCGACGACCCTGCTGTTGAGGCGTGCCCGCAGGTCGGCGAGCGACGTCTCCGCGAAGGGGGTCTGGCAGTCGACGAGCCGCTGCTCGACCCGCCCGGTGTCCGTGATCAGCACCAGCATCAGGCGCGCGGGTGCCAGCGACAGCAACTCCACGTGCCGGACGGTGGAGCGGGTCAGGCTCGGGTACTGCACCACGGCCACCTGCCGGGTGAGCTGCGCGAGCAGTCGCACGGTGCGCCCGACGACGTCGTCGAGGTCGACCGCGCCGTCGAGGAAGTTCTGGATGGCCCGGCGCTCGGGCGTCGACAGCGGTTTGACCCCCGCCAGCTTGTCGACGAAGAGCCGATAGCCCTTGTCGGTGGGGATGCGTCCGGCGCTGGTGTGGGGCTGGGCGATGTAGCCCTCCTCCTCCAGCAAGGCCATGTCGTTGCGGACCGTCGCCGGGGAGACGCCGAGCCGGTGGCGCTCGGTGAGCGCCTTGGACCCGACCGGTTCCTCCGTCCCCACGTAGTCCTGGACGATGGCGCGCAACACCTCGAGCCTGCGTTCGCTGAGCACTCGTGCACACCTCCAGTGCGGTGGGTCGTCGCTGCGGTCGATTCCGGTCGGCCCGGGGCGGCCGTGTTGGCACTCTGCGTATCCGAGTGCCAGAGATCCCCCGGTCAGTGTACGGCCGGGCAGTACGCCGGAGGCAAGGGCGGCCCGTCAGGGTAGCGTCCCCGCATGGACGTGCGTTGGGAAGAGGCGGGCTGGGAGCGGCTGACCGGGCGGGCCGGGCGGCGCCGACTACCGGTGTGGGACTGCACGGTGGGGCTGGTGGTTGGGGACGAGTCGGTCCTTCTGATCGACCCCGGCTCGTGCGTCCGCGAAGGCGTGGACGTGCGGGCCCAGGCCGAGCGGTTGACCGGCCGGCACGTGACCCATATCGCATTCACGCACGGACATTTCGATCACGTGCTGGGCGGCTCGGCCTTCTCGGGGGCCGAGTTCTACGGCGCGGTCGGGCTGGACGCCCACCTCGCCAGTGACCGGGAAGCCCTGCGGGAGGACGCGGTCCGGCACGGCTTGGCGGAGGCGGAGGCCACCGAGGCCGCGGAGCTGCTTGCGACGCCGCGGAACCTGGTGTCGGGCGAGTGGACGCTGGAGCTCGGCGGGGTGCAGGTGCTGCTGGCGAACGTCGGGCCGGGGCACACGCGGCACGATCTGGCGGTCTTCGTGCCCGGTGAGCGGGAGGTCGTCTTCTGCGGGGACCTCGTGGAGGAGTCGGGCGAACCCCAGGCCGGCCCGGACGCGGTCCCGGCGCGGTGGCCCGCCGCGCTGGACCGGTTGCTGGCGCTCGGCGGGGACGACGCGCTGTACGTGCCCGGTCACGGAGCGGTGGTCGACGCGGGCTTCGTGCGTGCGCAACGCGCCACACTCGCCGGGCGGTTCGGCGTGTCGGACGCGTGAGCGCGGGCTCTCTCGTAGCGTCGGCCGGATGCGTGAGTACTCCCCCGATCTGACCCCGCAGTGGAAGCGCGCCAAGGCCGTTCCGGAGGTGTCGGCGGACCTGGGCCTGGTGGTGGAGGTGGCCACCACCGACTTCTGCGGCGCGGTGGTGGCCTGCGAAGCCGGCACGGTGACCCTGGAGGACCGCTTCGGCAAGCGCCGCGCCTTCCCCCTGGAGCCGCGCGGGTTCCTGCTGGACGGCGCGGTGGTCACCCTGACCCGCCCGGCCCGCGCGGCGGCGGCTCCCGCCCGTACGGCGTCGGGCTCGGTGGCGGTCCCCGGGGCGCGGGCGCGGGTGGCGCGGGCGGGGCGGATCTACGTCGAGGGCCGCCACGACGCGGAGCTGGTGGAGCGGGTCTGGGGCGACGACCTGCGGATCGAGGGCGTCGTCGTGGAGTACCTGGAGGGCATCGACGACCTCCCCGCCATCGTCGCGGACTTCGCGCCCGCGCCGGACGCCCGCCTGGGCGTGCTGGTCGACCACTTGGTGCCGGGTTCGAAGGAGTCCCGCATCGCGGCGTCGGTGACGTCGCCGCACGTCCTGGTGGTGGGCCACCCGTACGTGGACGTCTGGCAGGCGGTGAAACCGTCGGCGCTGGGCATCCCCGCCTGGCCGGTGATCCCACCGGGCCGGGACTGGAAGACGGGCATCTGCGACGCCCTGGGCTGGCCCCCGAACACGGGAGCGGCCTGGCAGCACATCCTCTCCCGCGTGACGTCCTACAAGGACCTCGAACCCACCCTCCTGGGCGCGGTGGAACACCTCATCGACCACGTCACGACCCCCGCCGACGCTTGAGGCACGGGCCGGGCAAACCCGGCCCCCTGGCGTTCGAGCCACGGGCCGGGCAAATCCAGCCCCACCGGCGTTCAAGGCACGGGCCGGGCAAATCCAGCCCGGCCGGCGACTGAGGCGCGGGGTCCGGTAGATCCAGCCTCGCCGGCGTTTGAGGCGCGGGGTCCGGGGCGGAGCCCCGGAAAGCCCGGCGCAGCCGGGCCGCGCAGCGCAACGGCGCCGCACCCGGCAACCCCGCACCCCGCCGCCCGACGTCAGTCGACCAGGTCCCGGACCACGGCATCGGCCAGCAACCGCCCCCGCAGCGTCAGCACGGCGCGGCCCGCCTCGTACGGGCCCGGCTCCAGGAGCCCGTCCGCCAAGGCGCGCCGTGACGCCGCCACCCCCGCCTCCGCGAGCAGCGACAACGGCACGCCGTCCACCAGCCGCAGCTCCAGCAGGATGCGCTCCACCCGCCGGTCCTCCTCCGACAGGAGCTCCCGCCCGGCCCCGGGGGAGCGGCCCTCGGCCAGCGCGGCGGCGTACGCCCCCGGGTGCTTCACGTTCCACCACCGCACCCCGCCCACGTGCGAGTGCGCGCCCGGCCCCGCGCCCCACCAGTCGGCCCCGCGCCAATACAGCTCGTTGTGCAGGCACCGCCCGGCCTCGGAGGTGGCCCAGTTCGACACCTCGTACCAGTGGTACCCGGCCTCCGCCATCACCGCGTCCGCGATCAGGTACCGGTCGGCGTGCACGTCGTCGTCCGTCATCGGGACCTCGCCGCGCCGAATCCGCCGCGCCAGCTGCGTCCCTTCCTCCACGATCAGCGCGTAGGCGCTGATGTGGTCGGGACCGGCTCCCAGCGCGGCCGTCAGCGACGCCCGCCAGTCGTCGTCCGACTCCCCCGGGGTGCCGTAGATCAGGTCCAGGTTCACGTGCTCGAAGCCCGCCGCCCGCGCCTCCGCGACGCACGCCTGCGGCCTCCCGGGGGTGTGCGTACGGTCCAGCACCTTCAGGACGTGCTGCTTGGCGCTCTGCATGCCGAAGGAGATCCGGTTGAACCCGCCCGCGCGCAGCTCCGCGAGGTACTCGGGGTTCACCGACTCGGGGTTGGCCTCCGTCGTGATCTCGGCGTCCGGCGCCAGACCGAACTCGTCGCGGATCGCGGCGAGCATCCGTACGAGGTCGGCGGCCGGCAGCAGCGTCGGCGTGCCGCCGCCCACGAACACCGTCCGCACGGCCCTGGGGTCCTCCCCCAGCACCTTGCGGGCGAGGCGGACCTCGTCGATCAGGGTGTCGGCGTAGTTCTCGCGGGAGGCGAGCACGCCCCCGGTACCCCGCAGCTCGGTCGCCGTGTAGGTGTTGAAGTCGCAGTAGCCGCAGCGCGTGGCGCAGTACGGGACGTGCAGGTAGAACCCGAGCGGCCGCTCCCCGGCACCCGCGAGGGCGTGCGCCGGCAGGGAGCCGTCTTCGGGCATGGGTTCACCGTCGGGCAGTGCGGAAGGCATGCGCCCATTGTCCCGCACTGCCCCAAGGTCGTTTACGCCTCGTTGGCCCCGACGTACATCTCGTCGATGAGGTGCTTGAACTCGCGCTCCACGACCGGCCGCTTCAGCTTCAGGCTCGGCGTGAGGTCACCGTGCTCGACGTCCAGGTCACGCGGCAGCAGCCGGAACTGCTTGATCGTCTGCCAGCGCTGGAGGCCCTCGTTGAGGGTCTGGACGTACGTCTCGATCAGCCGGTTCGTCTCGGGCGCCGCCGCGACCTCGGCGTACGTCTTGCCCTCCAGGCCGTGCTCGGCCGCCCAGGTCAAGATCGCCGGGCCGTCGAGCGCGATCAGCGCCGAGCAGAAGTTCCGGTCCGCGCCGTGCACCACGATGCTGGAGACGTACGGGCAGATCGCCTTGAACTGGCCTTCGACCTCCGCCGGGGCGACGTACTTGCCGCCCGAGGTCTTGATCAGGTCCTTCTTTCGGTCGGTGATGCGCAGGTAGCCGTCCGGCGAGAGTTCGCCGATGTCGCCGGTGTGCAGCCAGCCGTCCGCTTCCAGCACCTCGGCGGTCTTGTCGGGAAGCCGGTGGTAGCCCTGCATGATGCCGGGGCTGCGCAGCAGGATCTCGCCGTCTTCGGCGATGCGGACCTCGGTGCCGGGGAGCGGCTTGCCGACGGTGCCGGTGCGGTAGGCCTCGCCGGGGTTGACGAAGGAGGCGGCGCTGGACTCGGTGAGCCCGTAGCCCTCCAGGATGTGGATGCCGGCGCCCGCGAAGAAGTAGCCGATCTCGGGTGCGAGTGCGGCGGAGCCGGAGACGGCGGCGCGCAGTTTGCCACCGAAGGCGTCGCGGAGTTTGGAGTAGACGAGCGCGTCGGCGATCTTGTGCTTGGCGGCGAGTCCGGCGGGGACCTTGGTGCTCCCGGTGCGGCGGTAGTTGTCCTGGCGGGTCTTGGCGTACTCGCGCGCCACCTCGGCGGCCCACTTGAAGATCTTGTACTTGGCCCCGCCCGCGGCCCGGGCCTTGCCGGCGGCGCCGTTGTAGACCTTCTCGAAGATGCGCGGAACGGCCGCCATGTAGGTCGGCTGCACCACCGGCAGATTCTCGATGATCTTGTCGATGCGGCCGTCGACGGCGGTGACGTGACCGACCTCGATCTGGCCGGAGGTGAGCACCTTGCCGAAGACGTGGGCCAGCGGCAGCCACAGGTACTGGACGTCGTCCGCGTGGATCATGCCGGTGGCCACGGTCGCCTTGGCCATGTACGACCAGTTGTCGTGCGGCAGCCGCACGCCCTTGGGACGGCCGGTGGTGCCGGAGGTGTAGATCAGCGTGGCGAGCTGGTCCGCGGTGATGGAGGCGATCCGCTCCTTGACCGCCTCGGGGTGCTTGGCGAGGTACTCCTTGCCGCGCGCCTCCAGGGCGTCGAGGGACAGGACCCAACCCTCGGGGTCCCCGTCCGCCTCCAGCGCGTCCGCGGCGTCCAGGACGACGACGTGGGCCAGGCGCGGCAGGTCGGCGCGGTGCGCGCGGGCCTTCGCGAGCTGCTTGGCGTCCTCGGCGATCAGCACCCGGCTCTCGGAGTCGGCCAGGATGAACGCCGACTCCTCCGCGTTGGTGCTCGGGTAGATGGTGGTGGTCGCGGCGCCGGCGCACATCACTCCGAGGTCGGCCAGGATCCACTCGACCCGGGTGTTGGAGGCGAGCGCGACCCGGTCCTCGGGGCCGAGGCCGAGGTCGGCCAGGCCTGCCGCGATGGCGAACACCCGGTCGGCGGCCTGGCCCCAGCTGAGCGACTTCCAGTCGTCGGGCGCGCCGTCGGCCGAAGGGACCGGGTACCGGTAGGCCTCCCCGTCCGGCGTGGCGGCGACACGCTCCAGGAAGAGGGCCGCCACGGTGGGCGGGCGGTTCTCGATCAAGGTCTGTGTGTCGCTCACGACATCCTCCGGACCGGTCCACGCGACAGCGTGGGCGTGGGGCGCTTGGGGCTGGCGGGGTGGGGACCTGCGCACGTGCTGTTGGCGAGTTTGTGACTGGCGAGTAACCATCGAGCAGTGATCAGACTAAAGGCCGCCCGGCCCTCGCGTAAGGGGCGGCGGGCGGCCGGTTCATAACGAAACGGGCCCACATGCGTCCGCATGTGGGCCCGTTTGTCACGACCGGGGTCGCCCGCCGGCTACTTCTTCTTGCCGCCGGACTCGTCGCTGGAGAGGACGGCGATGAAGGCCTCCTGCGGGACCTCCACGGAGCCGACCATCTTCATCCGCTTCTTGCCTTCCTTCTGCTTCTCCAGCAGCTTCCGCTTACGGGAGATGTCACCGCCGTAGCACTTCGCGAGGACGTCCTTGCGGATGGCGCGAATGGTCTCGCGGGCGATGACGCGGGAACCGACGGCCGCCTGGATCGGCACCTCGAAGGCCTGCCGCGGGATGAGCTCGCGCAGCTTGGCGACGAGCCGCACGCCGTAGGCGTAGGCGGCGTCCTTGTGGCAGACGGCGGAGAAGGCGTCGACCTTGTCGCCGTGCAGCAGGATGTCGACTTTGACCAGGCTGGAGGACTGCTCGCCGGTGGGCTCGTAGTCGAGGGAGGCGTAACCGCGCGTCTTGGACTTCAGCTGGTCGAAGAAGTCGAAGACGATCTCCGCGAGGGGGAGCGTGTAGCGGATCTCGACCCGGTCCTCGGAGAGGTAGTCCATGCCGAGCAGGGTGCCGCGGCGGGTCTGGCACAGCTCCATGATCGCGCCGATGAACTCGCTGGGCGCCAGGATCGTGGCCCGCACGACCGGCTCGAACACGTCCGAGATCTTGCCCTCGGGGAACTCGCTCGGGTTGGTGACGGTGACTTCCTTGCCGTCCTCCAGGACGACGCGGTAGACCACGTTCGGGGCGGTGGCGATCAGGTCGAGGCCGAACTCGCGCTCCAGGCGCTCGCGGACCACGTCCAGGTGCAGCAGGCCCAGGAAGCCGACGCGGAAGCCGAAGCCGAGCGCCGCCGAGGTCTCCGGCTCGTAGACGAGCGCGGCGTCGTTGAGCTGGAGCTTGTCCAAGGCCTCGCGCAGGTCCGGGTAGTCCGAGCCGTCCAGCGGGTACAGGCCCGAGAACACCATCGGCTTCGGGTCCTTGTAGCCGCCGAGGGCCTCCGTCGCGCCGTTGTGCAGGCTGGTGATCGTGTCACCGACCTTGGACTGACGGACGTCCTTCACGCCGGTGATGATGTAGCCCACCTCGCCGACGCCGATGCCGTCGGCCGGGGTCATCTCGGGCGAGGAGACACCGATCTCCAGCAGTTCGTGCGTGGCGCCGGTGGACATCATCCGGATGCGCTCGCGCTTGTTGAGCTGGCCGTCGACGACACGGACGTAGGTCACGACGCCGCGGTACGAGTCGTAGACCGAGTCGAAGATCATCGCGCGGGCGGGGGCGTCCTTGACGCCGACCGGGGCGGGAACGGTGGCGACGACCTTGTCCAGCAGCGCCTCCACGCCCAGACCGGTCTTCGCCGAGACCCGTAGCACGTCCTCGGGCTGGCAGCCGACCAGGTTCGCGAGCTCCTCGGCGAACTTCTCCGGCTGGGCGGCCGGCAGGTCGATCTTGTTCAGGACCGGGACGATCGCGAGGTCGTTCTCCATCGCCAGGTACAGGTTGGCGAGGGTCTGCGCCTCGATGCCCTGGGCGGCGTCGACGAGGAGGACCGTGCCCTCGCACGCGGCGAGGGAGCGCGAGACCTCGTACGTGAAGTCGACGTGACCGGGGGTGTCGATCATGTTCAGGATGTGCGTGCTGCCCTTGCCCGGCCCCTCGGTGGGCGCCCAGGGCAGGCGGACCGCCTGCGACTTGATCGTGATGCCGCGCTCACGCTCGATGTCCATGCGGTCGAGGTACTGGGCGCGCATCTGCCGCTGGTCGACGACGCCGGTCAGCTGGAGCATCCGGTCGGCGAGGGTCGACTTGCCGTGGTCGATGTGCGCGATGATGCAGAAATTGCGGATCAGCGCCGGGTCGGTACGGCTCGGCTCGGGCACGTGGCTGGGGATCGCGGGCACGCAGTGTCCTGATTCTCGGGTCGCAGTCGGAA
This sequence comes from Streptomyces sp. Tek67B01, assembly GCF_055231995.1. NCBI lineage: Bacteria > Bacillati > Actinomycetota > Actinomycetes > Kitasatosporales > Streptomycetaceae > Streptomyces > Streptomyces sp. Tek67B01. The sequence goes on along the minus strand of NZ_JBUYUY010000001.1, from coordinate 4,790,889 downwards.
CGTGGTCTCGTATATGCAGAGTCCCATGGTCCCATGGCCGGCGCAGTGCGCCCGGTTTGGGCCGCCCGGAGCGTGCCTGGTAGCCTGGGCAGCTGTGTCTCGTACGGCCTCTCACCGTCCGGGGCGCAATCCGAAGATCAAACTCTGAACCTGAAAAGGCTCTTTCGTGGCGAACATCAAGTCCCAGATCAAGCGGAACAAGACGAACGAGAAGGCGCGCCTGCGCAACAAGGCCGTCAAGTCCTCGCTCAAGACCGCGATCCGCAAGGCCCGCGAGGCCGTGGCCGCCGGTGACGTCGAGAAGGCCACCGTGGCTTCCCGTGCCGCCGCGCGCGCGCTCGACAAGGCTGTCTCGAAGGGTGTCATCCACAAGAACGCCGCCGCCAACAAGAAGTCGGCGCTGGCCACCAAGGTTGCCACCCTCCAGGGCTGAGCTCCTGATGTGATCGCCGGGTAGGGATCAAGCGGGCCCTCTCTCCCGCTCCCGACCGGCAACCGCGCCGCACGCGAAGCGTTCGCCACGCGGGTGCGGCGCACCCAGAAGTATCCGAAGGCCCCGGCCGCCACCCTTCCCCAGGGTGCGACCGGGGCCTTCGTCATCCCCACCACCACCTGCGAAGCCATACGCCCACGCCCACCCCGGCACAAGGAGCCGGCCCGGGGCCACCCCGGGTCGGGAGCCGCCCCGGCCCACCCCGGGGGCCAGGAGCTGCCCCGGCCGGCGCCGTGGACGGGCGACGTGCCCGTCCGCGCCGACGCCGCGAGACCGCATCGGGACTCGGTCGCCGAGCCGGCCGCCGTCGGGCTGCTGCCGGTGACGACCCCCGCTGCGGGCCCGCCGTAGGCCGGCCCGACCCACCTCCCGTGCGGATCACCCGGCACGGCCACCCGACCGCCCTGCCGGACCCACGCGCGGGTCACCCCACCCCGCCAAGCGAGCGGACCTGTCGGCGACCGGGGGTCCGCACACCGACCGGCGCCAGCGACGACGCCCCCGTCCCCTCGGTCAGCCTCGGCTCTACTCACCGGCTGCCCGCGAGGCAAGCGCGGACGCCGGGCGACGGGCCGCGACCGCCGGACCGTCTCGCGCAGCGCACGCACGGCCGGCAGCACCGAGCTGCGCGAGGCTCACGGCGCAACCGTGACCGGCAGGCATGGCGGGGGGCAGTTCGTCCCGCGGCCCTGTCCCGCAGCTCCACTGGGCGGCCCGCGCGCCTGCGGGCACCGCGCGGAGGTGCTGTGCGCACGCACGCCGGCTTTCCCGTCGGCCGGCCCGTCACCGTCCCCGGGCGGACCGGAAGGAGCGCCGGGAGGCGCAAGGCCTCTGACACCGCCCCGCCGGGAGGCCAGGCCGTCCCTGTCGGATTTCCCCCGGCCACGGCCTCACACCGCGCCCCCGGCGCCTCCGACGGCATCGGGGCCCCGACCACGTTCAGTACACGGACGGGCGGTCCTCCGCCTTGCGGTGCCTCGGTTGGCGACAGGCCTAGCGGCGTGCCGGGCGGGCCGCGCGGGAGACCGCTACGACCGCCTTCTCCAAGGCGTACGCCGGGTCGTCGCCGCCGCCCTTCACCCCCGCGTCGGCCAGCGCCACCGCGCGCAACGCCTCCGCGACGCCGTCCGCCGACCAGCCCCGCATCTGCTGCCGGACACGGTCGATCTTCCACGGCGGCATGCCCAGGTCCCGCGCGAGGTCGCCCGGACGGGCCCCCCTCGGAGCCGAGGCCAGTTTCCCGATGGCCCGGACCGCCTGGGCCAAGGCGCTGGTGATCAGAACCGGCGCCACACCCGTGGACAGTGACCAGCGCAGGGCTTCGAGGGCCTCCGCCGCCCGTCCTTCCACGGCCCGGTCGGCGACGGTGAAGCTGGAGGCTTCCGCCCGGCCGGTGTAGTAACGCCCCACCACGGCCTCGTCGATGGTTCCCTCGACGTCCGCGCACAGTTGCGCCGCCGCGCTCGCCAGCTCCCGCAGGTCGCTGCCGATCGCGTCGACCAGGCTGTGGCACGCCTCGGGCGTGGCCGAACGCCCCAGCGTGCGGAACTCCCCCCGCACGAACGACAGCCGGTCCGCCGCCTTCGTCATCTTCGGGCAGGCGACCTCCCGGGCACCGGCCTTGCGCGCCGCGTCCAGCAGGCCCTTGCCCTTGACGCCACCGGCGTGCAGGAGGACGAGGATGATCTCCTCGTACGGCGCCGCGAGGTACGCCTTGACCTCCTTCACCGAATCGGCGGACAGGTCCTGCGCGTTGCGCACGATCAGGACCTTGCGCTCGGAGAAGAGCGAGGGACTGGTCAGCTCGGCCAGCGTGCCGGGCTGGAGCTGCTCGGAGGCGAGGTCCCGGACGTCGGTGTCGACATCGGCGGCACGCGCCGCCGTCACCACTTCCCGTACGGCGCGGTCGAGCAGCAGGTCCTCCTGTCCCACCGCAAGGGTGAGCGGGGCGAGCGGATCGTCGGTGGGGTTCTTCCTGGTGGCCATCGCCTCCAGCATCCCACGCCCCACCGACAACCCCCCTCCCCCGATCCACCGGAGCGGCACCGTCCCGGAGAATGGTCGGGTGAACGTGCGACATGTACTGGTCCTGCCCGACCGCGACGCGGCCGAGGAGGTGGCGGCCGAGATCGTGGACCGATTCGGCCTGCCCGAGGAGCCCCAACTGGTCCGCGACGCCCTCGCCGGTGAGGACGACGCGGAGGACGCCCAGTGGCTGGTGGTGGTCGAGGACCCGCAGGGCAGGCTCGATTCCGGATCGATGGACGACCTGGCCGCCGCCTACGAGGGGTGGCTGGAGGCTCCCTGAGCCCCGCCCCGACCTCCTCAGGCCTTGTGGACGATCTGGATGTCCAGCTCGACCTCGACGCTCGCACCGATCGCCGCGACCCCGTGCGCCAGCACCGACTGCCAGTTCAGTGTGAAGTCCTCGCGGTTCAGTTCGGTCGTGGCCCGGCACGCGGCCCGCGGTTCGCCCTGGAGGCCCGTGCCGTTGCCCAGGTACTGGGTGTCCAGGGTGACGGAACGGCTGACACCGTGAAGGGTCAGGGCGCCGGCGACGGCCCAACGGCTGCCGCCTCGGTGGATGAAGCGCTCGCTGTAGAACTCCACCGTGGGATGGCGCGTCGCGTCCAGGAAGTCCGCGGAACGCAGGTGGTCGTCCCGCATCCGAAGTCCCGTGTCGATGCTCCCCGCGTCGATGATGACGCGCATCGAGGAGTCCTCCATCCGCTCCGCTATCCGTACCGCGCCGGCGAAGGTCGTGAACCGGCCGTGGATCCGGGCGAAGCCGATGTGCCGTGCGGTGAAGCCGATCGACGAGTGCGTCGGATCGAGTTCCCAGTGCCCGGGCGCGGGCAGCAGTGGAGGTTCCACCGTATCGAGGACGATCTCCGCCGTGCCGCGCTGCGCCGGGTCCCCCACCAGCGTCGCCCCGTGGAAGGGCGCGAAGCCCTCCGCGGTGACGGAAAGCCGGTACTCCCCCTCCGGCACGGCTGCGGTGAACCCGCCGTACGGGTCGGTCTCCCCGCTGACGACCCGACGGCCTATCGGGTCGGTCACCTCGAACTTCGCTTGGCGCACCGGCTGGTGCACCGTGTCGAGCACCCGGCAGCTGAGCAACCGGGCCGTGTGTGGCAGCGTCAGCGTCGCGGCCGTGTGAGAGGCGGCGCTGCCGCCCGTCTCCATCCCCCGTCGGCGTCCGAACATGGTTGATGCACCCCCGTGCAGTGTGGACTTGGACCGTTCTGGCGAAGACGCATTCGATCATGCTGCCGGGTTGGGGGCAAACAGAAGGGTCGCGCCCGGTAAGCCCGCGCCGCTCTCGTCGGCGGCCGGCCGGAAACGCCCGTAGCCCGGGACCGCTTCCCGCGACGGCCACGCTGCCGTCGGTGTCGGTGCGCAAAACGAGCGTACCCATCGCCCGCAGCCTGGCGAGGGTCACGGACGCGGGGTGACCGTACCGGTTTCCGGCGCCCACCGGGACGAGCGCGATCCGTGGCCTGACCCGCGCCTGAAGGTCGGGGTCCTGGTGCGCGGAGCCGTGGTGGGCGACTTTCAACACGTCCACGGGTCCGAGTTCGGGGTGATCCCTCAACAGCGATTGCTGGGCGAGTGGTTCGAGATCACCGAGGAGGAGCAGGGTCAAGCCGGAGGTTCGCACCAGCAGGGTGACGCTCGCGTCGTTCGGACCTTCCGTCGGCGGCCCCCCGGGCGGCGGCCACAGCACCCGCCACTCCAGCGGCCCGGTCCGGCGCCGCTCACCCGCCACGGCGGCGACCACGGGCACCCCGGCTCCGGCCGCCGTGCGCCGGACGAACTCAGCCTGGGGCGCGGGTTCCTCCAATGTCGTCGTCTGGATCGACCCAACGGCCCGACCGCGAAGCACACCCGCCAGCCCGCCCACATGGTCGGCGTGGAAGTGCGTCAGGACGAGCAATGGGATTTTGCGCACACCAAGGCTCCGCAGGCAGGCGTCCACCGGCCCGGCCTCCGGTCCCGCGTCCACGACGACCGCCGTTCCCGGTCCCACGGCGATGACGGCCGCGTCGCCCTGCCCCACCGCGCACTGGACGTAACTCCAGTCGGGCGGCGGCCATCCTTTGAACGTACGGATGAGCAGAGGCGGCCTGAGTACGGCGGCGAGCAGCGCCACGGCCAAGGCTGAGCAGAACCACCACCTGCGCCCCCACCGGACGCACAGGCCGAGCACACCGGCGGTGGCCGCCACCAGCAGCGCGCCGCCCGCGAACCCGCCGGGCCAGGCGAGCTCCGCCCCGGGCAGCCTCGCGCCGGCGCGGGCCACTCCCGCGATCCACCCGGCCGGCACGCCCGCACACCTGGCGAGGAGTTCCGCCGCCGGCATGTACAGCGGTGCCACCGCGAGCGTCGCGAAACCCAGCACCGTGGCGGGACCCGCCGCGAGTTCGGCCAGCAGGTTGCACGGCACGGCCACCAGGCTCACCCGGGCGGAGAGCACCGCCACCACCGGGGCGCACACCGCCTGGGCGGCCACGGCGGCCCCCAACGCATCCGCGGGGCCGGGCCGCACGCCCCGCCTGCGCAGAACCTCGCCCCACCGCGGCGCCAGCGTCAACAGCGCTCCGGTCGCCAGCACGGACAGCAGGAACCCGGGACTACGGGACAGCCAGGGGTCGTACAGGACCAGCAGCAGCACAGCCGCGGCCAGTGCCGGAACCAACGATCTGCGCCGACCGGTGGCCAGGGCGAGCAGGGTGACGGCTCCGCAGGCGGCGGCCCGCAGCACGCTCGGTTCGGGCCGGCACACCACCACGAAGGCGAGCGTCAGCGCCGCCCCGCATAGAGCCGTCGCCCGCAGCGAGAGCCCGAGGCGAGGGGCCAACCCGCGCCGCTCGGCGTGCTGCGCGGCGGCCGGGGAGCCGATGAGCAGGAACAGCACCACGGTGAGGTTGGAGCCGGACACCGCCAGCAGGTGCAGCAGGTCGGTGGCCCGGAACGCCTCCCGCAGATCGGGCGGAACCCGGGACACGTCGCCGACCACCAGCCCCGGCAGCAGCGCCCCGGCGTCGGGCGGCAACCCCCGCGTCGCCTCCCGCAGCCCCGCCCGCAGCGTTCCGGCGAACCGCTGCACCGCACCGGGGCCACGGATCACCCTCGGCGGCGCGTCCCCGGCCGGGCGGAGCAAGGCGACCGCCCGCTCCCCACCCCGGCCCGGTGACAGCCGCCCCACCACCTCGACCCGTGTCGAGGGCTGCAATGCCGCCCATGCCGGGTGCCCGGCCAACACCCGCACCGGCGTCTCGACCCTGCTCCGCGCCCCGTCGGGGCCGGTCACCCGGGTCACCACCGCGTCCAGCGTCACCATCGGCGGCCCGCTCCCCGGCCCGACAGCGCGGGGATCGGAGCCGACGGTGACCTCCGCCAAGACCCGGGCGTGCTCGTCGGCCAGGCCCACGACGGGACCTGCCCGCGCCTCGACCCGCTGAAGCCCCGCCACCCCGGCGCCGGCGCCCGCGCAGAGCAACCCGGCGGCAGCGACCGTACCCAGCCTCCACAGCGGACGCGGCCTTCGGCGGCCGGCCAGGAGTGACAGCCCCGCCGCGGCCACCGCCAGACCCACTCCGGCGGCGGTCCACCCGGCCGGTGCGTCGAGGGCGACGGCGGCCGCCGCCGACGCGGCGAGCGCCGGCACGGCGAGCCGCAGGTCCATCGGCCCGGCCTCCCCAGGGCGGTTCACGGCCGCACCAACTTGCGCAGGTCGGAGAACCGGCGTTCGCCGATCCCGTTGACCTGCCGGAGTTCCTCCACTGATCGGAAACCGCCCCGGGCGGTCCGGAAGTCGACGATGTGCTGTGCGAGCACGGGACCGACCCCGGGCAACCCGTCGAGTTGTGCGACGGTGGCGGTGCCGAGGCTCAACGGGCCGCCGGCCGACCCGGAACCCGGGCCGCCACCGCCCGCCGGGGGCTGCGCGGGCGCGCCCACCACCACCTGTTCGCCGTCCACCAGCACCCGGGCCCGGTTCAGCCCGCTCGTGTCGGTGCCCGGCCGCACTCCCCCGGCGGCGGCCAGGGCGTCCTCCACCCGCGCCCCGGCGGGCAGGGTTCGTACCCCGGGCTCCCGGACCTTGCCACTGACGTCCACCACGACCCTGGTACCGCCGGTGGGTGGCGGGGCCGCCGGGGCGGGGACGGGTGCGGGTAGCGAAGCGGGGGCGACGACGGCCGGCGCGGTCACCGGCCCCGGCCGGGCCGACCAGTACTGCTGCCCCGCGAAACCCACCCCGGCGACCAGCACCACAGCGAGCGCCGCCACCGTCCGCGGCTCGACCCCGCACCGCGCCTGCACCCACACCGGCAGCCGCTCCCGCACCGCGAGCCGCCACGCGTCCCGCCGGTCCGGCGGGGCCGCCTCCTCCACGGCCACCGGCTCGCGGCCGACGACCGCTCCGGAGGCCGGGACCTCGGGGGCGGGACCGGAGGCCGGGACCTCGGGCGCGGGGCCGGGTACGGCCCCCCGGACGGGCAGAGGTCCGGGCAGAGGTCCGGGGAGGGGTCCGGGCAGAGGTCCGGGGGGTGGCGCCGTCAGGATGGCTTCGGCCCGGCGCCGCACCGTCACGGGATCGGCGGGCGGTCGCCGCCGGCCGTCGCGGAACCGGCCGTCGGACCGTCGGGAGCGGCCGGGGCCACTGGTGGCGCCGGCTCGGGAAAGGGACGAAGTACGCGTTCGTAGAGTCATGCCACGACGGTAGGGGCCCCTCCCGATCTTCGTTCGGAGGCCTCAATTCCTGTGGATGACAAGCCCATTGTGGATAACGCGGCCACTCGTTCCGGTGACCCGCCCGATCGCAGCGGGGATCAGCGAGGCGATACCACGGCCGCCAGCAGCCCCGGCCCGGTGTGCGCGCCGATGACCGCGCCGACCTCGCTGACGTGCAGCTCGACCAACCCGGGAATCCGCTCCCGGAGCCGTTGCGCCAGCGCCTCGGCCCGCTCCGGCGCGGCGAGGTGGTGTACCGCGATGTCGACGCTGCCCGTGCCGGCGCGTTCGACGGCCAGTTCCTCCAGGCGGGCGATGGCCTTGGACGCCGTACGCACCTTCTCCAGCATCTCGATCCGCCCGCCGTCCAGCGTGAGCAGCGGCTTGACGGCGAGCGCCGAGCCGAGGATGGCCTGGGCGGCGCCGATGCGGCCGCCGCGACGGAGGTAGTCGAGCGTGTCGACGTAGAAGTACGCCGACACGTCGGCGGCCCGCTTCTCCGCCGCGGCCACGGCCTCGTCGGCCGACCCGCCGCTCTCCACCACCTCGGCGGCGGCGAGCGCGCAGAACCCGAGGGCCATGGCCACCATGCCGGTGTCGACGACCCTGACGGGGACGGGTGCGGTCTTGGCGGCTACCACGGCGGCGTCGCAGGTGCCGGAGAACTCGGCGGAGAGGTGGAGGCTGACGATGCCGGTCGCGCCGGCGTCGGCCGCCGCCTGGTAGGCGCGGGCGAAGTCCTCCGGGCTGGGGCGGGACGTGGTGACCGAGCGGCGCTTCTGCAGGGCCAGCGCGAGGCTGCGGGCCGAGATCTCGGTGCCCTCTTCGAGCGCCTCGTCGCCGAGCACCACGGTCAGGGGGACAGCGGTGATCCGATGCCGCACCATCGCCGGTGGGGGCAGGTAGGCCGTGGAATCGGTGACGATCGCGACATGGCGGGACATGAGCGGGAGGTTACCGCCAGCGAGCCCCCTCCGGCAGCTTGGCCCCCTCACGAGCACCCGGCGGGAAGCCCGCACACGACCGGCGCGGACCTCTCACGAACCTCGGCCCGAGTCGTCAGGCTGCCGCCGGCCTCACGCCGTCGTCTCCGGTCGCGGCGTCTTCTGCCACGGGTGACGCACAGGCGGGGACGCGGGCTTCAGAGCGGCGGGGCGGTGCTCCTCGGAGCCGCCGGGGCGGCTCTCCGACGCGGCCGCGTCCCATGAGGCCGCCGCCGCCGTCAGGTCGTCCACCGACTCCCGCGACCAGTCGCGCAGGGCGCCCGATTCCACCTCGATCTGCTCAGACAGCGCGGACAGCTCGTCCTCCGCGAAACGCCGGGCGCGCTCCCGCGCCGCCCACCGCAAGGAGTCGGCCGACTCCGTGATCTTACGCGTGCGCTCCCGCAGGTCGGGCAGGCTTGCGGCGATCCGCTTGCGGTCGGGCTCCTGTTCCAGCCGCTTCAGTTCGGCGTCCAGGTCGTGACCGTGCTCGCTCAGCCTCTCGAAGAGACCGATCGACTCCCTCAGCGAGCTGTCCGTCTGCACGCCCTGGTACAGCGTCTGCTGCGTCGCCCGCATCGAGGTCCGCAGGTCGAGCCGTAGCTGCGCCAGCCCCGCGGTGACGCCCACCTGGCCGAGGCTCCGGGCCCTGAGGGTCGTGTCCTCCACCGTCCGCCGGGCCTGTGTGATCGTCCGATCCACGCCGCGCTTCGCGGCGCCGACCGCCTTCACCGTGGCCCACACACCCAGCCCCAAGAAGGCGAACAGCACCAACAGGGCAAAGATGACCAACGCGCCCGCCTCCATGAGGCTCCCTTCCCCTGCCTATTCCGTCCCCTCCACCGTAAACGCAACGGGCAGGCCGGGGGTTCCATTCGAACCCCCAACCTGCCCGTACGGGAAGACCCCTACACCCGGCCCCACGGCCCGGCCCCAGAGCCCGGCCACGCCGAGCGGCGTACGACAACACTCGGCGACGGCGCTCGGTGACAGCGCTCAGATGACGATGTTCACCAGCTTCGGCGCGCGGACGATCACCTTGCGGATCTCCGCCCCGCCCAGCGCCGCCACGACCGCCTCGTCGGCCAGAGCCAGCTGCTCCAGCTCACCCTCGGAGACCGTCGGCGACACCTCCAGGCGGGCCTTGACCTTGCCCTTGACCTGGACGACGCACGTCACGCTCTCGTCGACCACGTACGCCGGGTCCGCGACCGGGAAGTCCTGGTAGACCACCGAATCGCTGTGCCCCAGCCGGTGCCACAGCTCCTCCGCGATGTGCGGCGCGAGCGGGGCGACGAGCAGCACCAGCCGTTCGGCGACCGAGCGCTCCAGCGGCCGGCCGGCCTTGGTCAGGAAGTTGTTCAGCTCGGTGATCTTCGCGATGGCGGTGTTGAAGCGCAGCCCCGCCATGTCCGCGCCGGCCCCGTCGATGGCCTTGTGGAGCGCGCGCAGGGTGTCTTCGGCCGGCTCGGCGTCGACGACGGTCACCGCGCCCGTCTCCTCGTCCACGATGTTGCGCCACAGGCGCTGGAGCAGCCGGTACTGGCCGATCACGGCCCGCGTGTCCCACGGACGCGACACGTCCAGCGGACCCATCGCCATCTCGTACAGGCGCAGCGTGTCGGCGCCGTACTCCTCGCAGATCTCGTCCGGCGTGACGGCGTTCTTCAGGGACTTGCCCATCTTGCCGTGCTCACGCTTGACCGGCTCGCCCTGGTGGAAGTAGCCGCCGTCGCGCTCCTCCACCTCGGCCGCCGGCACGTACACGCCGCGCGCGTCGGTGTACGCGTAGGCCTGGATCATGCCCTGGTTGAACAGCTTGTGGAACGGCTCGGCGGACGAGACGTGGCCCAGGTCGAACAGCACCTTGGACCAGAACCGCGCGTACAGCAGGTGCAGCACGGCGTGCTCGGCGCCGCCCACGTACAGGTCGACGCCGCCGTGCGGGGCGCCGTCGCGCGGGCCCATCCAGTACTGCTCGATGGCCGGGTCCACCAGCGCCGAGTCGTTGTGCGGGTCCAGGTAGCGCAGCTCGTACCAGCAGGAACCGGCCCAGTTCGGCATGGTGTTGGTCTCGCGGCGGTAGCGCTTGACGCCCTCGCCGCGGCCCAGGTCCAGCTCGACGTGGACCCAGTCCGCGTTGCGCGACAGGGGGGTCTCGGGCTTCGAGGCGGCGTCGTCCGGCTCGAAGGTGCGCGGCGAGTAGTCCTCGACCTCCGGCAGCTCCAGCGGCAGCATCGACTCGGGCAGCGGGTGCGCGACGCCGTCCTCGTCGTAGACGATCGGGAAGGGCTCGCCCCAGTAGCGCTGGCGGCTGAACAGCCAGTCGCGCAGGCGGAAGTTGACGGTGCCTTCGCCGATGCCGCGGCCGGCCAGCCATTCGGTGATGCGGGCCTTCGCCTCGACGACGCCCAGGCCGTCCAGGGAGACGCCCTGGCCGGTCGAGTTGACGATCGTGCCGTCGTAGGAGGAGAACGCGTCGTCCCACTCCGCCGGGTCGGCGTCACGGTCGTCGGAGGGCTCGACGACACAGCGCATGGGCAGTTCGAAGGCGCGGGCGAAGGCGAAGTCGCGGCTGTCGTGCGCCGGGACGGCCATGATCGCGCCGGTGCCGTAGCCCATCAGGACGTAGTCGGCGATGAACACGGGGACCTGGTCGCCGCTGACCGGGTTGGTGGCGTAGGCGCCGGTGAAGACACCGGTCTTGTCCTTGGCCTCGGCCTGGCGCTCGACGTCCGACTTGGCCGCGGCCTGCTTGCGGTACGCGTCGACCGCCTCGCGCGGGGTCGCTGCGCCGCCGGTCCACACCTGGTGGGTGCCCTCCGGCCACACGGCCGGGACGATCTTCTCGACCAGCTCGTGCTCGGGCGCCAGCACCATGTAAGTGGCGCCGAACAGGGTGTCGGGGCGGGTGGTGAAGACGGTGATGGCGTCGTCGCCGACGGGGAAGTCGACGCGCGCGCCCTCGCTGCGACCGATCCAGTTGCGCTGCTGGAGCTTGATGGCCTCGGGCCAGTCCAGCGCGTCCAGGTCGTCCAGCAGGCGGTCGGCGTAGGCCGTGATCCGCATGTTCCACTGGCTCAGCTTCGCCTTGAAGACGGGGAAGTTGCCGCGCTCGGACCGGCCGTCGGCGGTGACCTCCTCGTTCGCCAGTACGGTGCCCAGTCCCGGGCACCAGTTCACGGGCGCGTCCGAGGCGTAGGCCAGCCGGTACTCGTTGAGCAGGTCGGCCCGCTCGCCCGCGTCCAGCTCCGCCCAGGCACGGCCGCCGGGGACCTCACGGGAGCCGTCCTCGAAGGCGGCGACCAGCTCGGCGATCGGGCGGGCCTTCTTGGCGTCGGTGTCGTACCAGGAGTTGTAGATCTGCAGGAAGATCCACTGCGTCCACTTGTAGTAGTCCGGGTCGATCGTCGCGAACGACCGGCGCTTGTCGTGGCCCAGGCCCAGCCGGCGCAGCTGGACCTTCATGTTCTCGATGTTGGCCTCGGTGGACACGCGCGGGTGCGTGCCGGTCTGCACGGCGTACTGCTCCGCCGGCAGGCCGAAGGCGTCGAAGCCCAGGGTGTGCAGGACGTTGTGGCCGGACATCCGCTGGTGACGGGCGAAGACGTCCGTGGCGATGTACCCGAGCGGGTGGCCGACGTGCAGGCCCGCACCGGACGGGTACGGGAACATGTCCATGATGAACATGCCGGGTCGCGCGACGACCGCGGGGTCTCCGGCCAGGTCACCGGTCGGGTTGGGGGCCTCGTAGGTGCCCTCCGCGTCCCATACGTCCTGCCAGCGTGCCTCGATGTCGGCGGCCATGGCAGCCGTGTAGCGGTGCGCCTCGGCCGCCTCGGGGGCCGGGGTGTTCGTCTCGCTCATGATTTCTGAAGCTCCATCGATCGTCTCTGCCGTCTCTGCCTGCCCAAACGAAAAAACCCCTCGCACAGGAGGGGACGCCGCGCCGATGCCGACCGTCTCGAAAGGTCGGTCTGATCAGCGCGGCTCGGTAAGCAGAAGGCGTACGGCACGCATGGCGTCAGGGTACCGCAGCGGCCCCGACACCCGCTCGGTCGTTCCGCACAACGAGAAGCGGGCCACCCGATCCGGGTGGCCCGCTTCCTCTTCACTGTGGAGCTAAGGAGAATTGAACTCCTGACCTCCTGCATGCCATGCAGGCGCTCTACCAACTGAGCTATAGCCCCTCGTACTGCCTGCCGCTTGGGTTTCCCTTGCTGGTTCCCCTTGGCGACGTCCCAAACATTACACGGTCATGGCCCTGGTCCAAAAATCGATTTCCGTGACCCCGAGGCCATGCCCGATGTATACCACTACGTCCGTTTCATCACGCCTTCGCGAACTGGTAGAAGCGCTTGAGCGTGCAGTGCTCGTCGAGCAGCCGGCCGTAGATCGGCTCGCCCTCCAGTTCGCGGTACGTCTCGATGGGGTCGCCTTTTATGATCAGCGCCCGTGCGCATTCCTCGCACCAGTACTGGTAGTCGGGGTTGACCGGCTCCATGTCCCGCACGATCGGCGTGCCGTTGTTGCACCAGTCGCACCGCCGCCGGTGTGCACCCATCCGTCAGCGACTCCCTCCCGCGTCGGGCCGTCGTGTCCCCCTCCGGCCGTCCGATTCTGCCATGCCGGTACGGGCCGGGTCAGCAAGCGCAAACGGAACAAACGCAAGTATCCCGCCCCCTATTGGGGACGGGATACCGATTGTGGAGCTAAGGAGAATTGAACTCCTGACCTCCTGCATGCCATGCAGGCGCTCTACCAACTGAGCTATAGCCCCGCTCTCCGCCGCGCTGCCCCCGTTTCCGGCGTTCCGCGCTGCGAACAAGAAGAACTCTAGCCTGTGACCAGCCGGAAAGTGAAATCCGGCCGGGGGCCCGCACGGGCGGTGCTCAGTCGTCGTCGCCGAGCACCGGCTCCGGCAGCGTGCCGGCGTTGTGTTCCATGAGGCGCCAGCCGCGCGCGCCCTCACCGAGGACCGACCAGCAGCAGTTGGAGAGCCCGCCCAGGCTCTCCCAGGAGGACGCCTCCAGCCCCAACAGGCGGCCGATGGTCGTACGGATCGTCCCGCCGTGGCTGACCACGACGAGCGTGCCGCCCTCGGGCAACAGGTCGGCGTGGCGCAGCACCACCGGCGCGGCCCGGTCGGCCACCTCGGTCTCCAGCTCGCCGCCACCGCGTCGTACGGGCTCGCCGCGCTTCCACGCCGCGTACTGCTCGCCGTACTTGTGGAGGATCTCCTCGTGCGTGAGCCCCTGCCACTCGCCCGCGTACGTCTCGCGCAGCGCCTCGTCGTGCGCCACCGGGAGACCGGTGACGGTGGCCAGCTCGGCGGCCGTGGCAGAGGCGCGGCGGAGGTCGGAGGCGACGATGGCGTCCGGATTCAGCGACGCGAGCAGCCGGGCGGCGCGGCGCGCCTGCGCCACACCGGCCTCGGTCAGCTCTATGTCCGTGGAGCCCTGGAAGCGGCGCTCCAGGTTCCAGGAGGTCTGTCCGTGCCGCCAAAGGACGATCTTCCGGCCGGTCCGACCGTTCTTGCCCTCCGATGCGGCGGCCGATGCGGCCGGTGTCGCGGAGGCGGTCGGCGCGGTGGAGGCGGTCGTACCGGTCGTGCCCGTGTCGGTCGTGCTCAGAACAGATCACCGTCCAGTTCGTCGTCTCCCTGCGCCTCGCGCAGCTTCGCGTGCTCCTCGGCCTTGCCGATGGTGAGCTTGGCGTCCTCGGGAAGCTCGATCTCGGGGCAGTCCTTCCACAGGCGCTCCAGCGCGTAGAAGACCCGCTCCTCGCTGTGCTGGACGTGCACGACGATGTCGACGTAGTCGAGGAGGATCCAGCGGGCGTCGCGGTCGCCCTCGCGGCGCACCGGCTTGGCGCCGAGTTCCTTGAGCAGGCGCTCTTCGATCTCGTCCACGATCGACTTGACCTGGCGGTCGTTGGGCGCGGAGGCGAGGAGGAAGGCGTCGGTGATCGACAGCACGTCGCTGACGTCGTACGCGATGATGTCGTGCGCGAGCCGGTCGGCCGCGGCCTGGGCGGCGGCGGTGATGAGCTCGATGGAGCGGTCCGTGGCGGTCACTGGCCATGCTTTCGGGTTGGCGGGCAGATCCTCTCAAGGGTCTCACGTACCGCCGACACCGCCCGCGCGGTAGGTTCCGCGCGGGCGAACACGCAGTTCACGGGCCGGCGCGAGGGCTCAGGACGCCTTGTAGTCCTTGCCCAGGAGCACCACGACGTCCGCGTTCACCGCGCTGTCGGCCTTCTTGACGGCCGTCTCCGGCAGTCCCAGGGTCTTGGCCACCTCGATCGCCTTGGCCCGCAGCGCGTCGTCCCGGTAGGTGATCTGCGTGACGGTCCCGGTCTTGTCGGCCTTGCCGCCCTCCACGAGCGTGTAGCCGCCGTTCAGCAGTGCCGCCTTCGCCGCGAGCTGGGATTTCTCGTCCCCCGTGGCGTCCTTGAGGCCGATCCGGGGCGCGGCGCCGGGGACGGCGGTGACGGAACCGCCGAGGATGTCGTCGACGGCCTTCTTCCCCGCGCCGTCGGCGAGGCCGCCGTCCGGCTTCACGGGGAGCACCTCGGTGCGGTATGCGCCCGCCTTGGCGTGCTCGCCGATCCGCGACAGCAGTGCGCCCAGGTTCTGCGCGTTGAGCGCCGGGTCCAGGATCTGCCCCATGCTGTCGACGGTCACCGCCGCCGCCTTCGGGTCGCCGGGGATCTTGCGCAGGACGGCGTACAGCACCGTGCCGAGCCGCTGCAGCTGCTTGCTCTCCGGCTCGCCCTGGGCGCGGTAGGTGGCGTAGGCGACGGCCATCGCGCCGGTCAGGTTCTGCTTGGCGCCCTGGGACACGGCCGGGGTCTTGGCCTGGTCGTCGGCGGGGACGGCGGTGTCGGTGTCGACGACGATGCCGCCGACCAACTCGACGAGCCGCTCCAGGAAGGGGGTGTCCAGGCGCCAGGTCCCGCCGATCCGGGTGCCGAGGACCGAGTCGAGTGCCTCGCGGGTGCCGAGGCCGCCGTCCTCGACCGCCTTGGACAGGGGCCGGCCGGTGCCGTCCTGTCCGGGGACGGTCAGGGTGTTCGGCAGCAGGACGGTGGCTCCCTGCTTCGTGGTCACGTTGTCGACGAGCAGCGCCGTGGAAGAGCCGCCCTTCTTGGTGTTGAGCACGTGGACGACGATCATGTCGCGTTTTTGCGCCCCGGCGGCGGCCGGCTTCTTCTGCGCGCCCGGCCCGTCGAGGAAGGGCAGGTCACCCGCGTACCAGAGGTATCCGGCGCCGCCGACGACGACCAGGGCGAGGACGACGATCAGCGCGACGATCCGGTTGCGGCCGCGGCGGCGAGCCTCCTCGCGGCGTTCGGTGCGGCTCTCGGTGAAGGCGAGCCAGTCGATGACGTCCTCGGACTCCTCGTCCGGCTGGTCGATGAACGCGAACATCTCCGTGCGGTAGTCCCGGCCGGCTTCGGGGACGGCCCCGGCCTCGGGAGCGGCGGCCCGGGGTTCGGCCCGGCGCGGCTCGGGGACCTGGGGTGCGGGTGCGGGTGACGGGGCCTGTGGATGGGGGGCCGGCTGCGGGGCCTGCTGGTGGGGGATCCACTGCTGGGTCTGCCGCGTGTCGTACCCGTGGCCCGCGCCGGGGCCGTACTGCTCCTGGCCGTACGCCGCGTCCTGCCCGTACGCCGCGTCCCGCGTGCCGTGGTCCGCAGCGGCCGGGGCCTGCGGGTAGGGGTGTTGCTCGGGGGCGTTCGCCTCGTACTCGTACCCGTACGGCTGCTCGTACGCCCCGTAGGCGGGGGCCTGGGCCGGCGCCTGCCCGTACACCGGCCGACCGTACGGGTCGTAGCCGATGAGCTGCTGCTCCTGGGCGGCGTACGGGTCGTACGCGTCCTGTCGGTCGTTCACCGCGGGGCCCCTCTCTCCGGAACCGGAAGCTCAGGCTCCCCGGTACAGCTCACGCTTGTCGATGTAGCGCACCACACCGTCCGGCACCAGATACCAGACGGGATCGCCCTGCGCCACGCGCGCCCGGCAGTCGGTGGACGAGATCGCGAGCGCGGGCACCTCGACCAGGGAGACACCGCCCTCGGGCAGCCCGTCGTCGGTGAGTACGTGGCCCGGCCGGGTCACACCGATGAAGTGCGCCAAGGAGAACAGCTCCTCGGCGTTGCGCCAGGTCAGGATCTGCGCGAGGGCGTCGGCACCGGTGATGAAGAACAGGTCCGAGTCGCGGTTGAGGGCGCTGAGGTCCCGCAGCGTGTCGATGGTGTACGTCGGCCCGCCGCGGTCGATGTCGATGCGGCTCACCGAGAACTGGGGGTTCGAGGCCGTCGCGATGACCGTCATGAGGTAGCGGTCCTCGGCCGGGGACACGACGCTGTGCGACTTCTGCCACGGCTGGCCGGTCGGTACGAAGACCACCTCGTCGAGGTGGAAGAGGGCGGCCACCTCACTGGCGGCCACCAGGTGTCCGTGGTGGATCGGATCGAATGTCCCGCCCATCACGCCGAGGCGGCGCTTGACCGGGCCGGTAGGCGTTCCCTGCTCTCCCATGAGCGCAGAGCCTACTGGCCCGGTGGCCCGTCCCCGACCCGCGGGCGAGCGGTCCGGATACGCGCGGCCGGGCACCGCCCGAGGACGACGGGGCCCGGAGGACGACGGGCCCTGGCGAACGACGGGGCTTAGCGGTCGCGGTTGAGGCGCGTGGTCATCCAGAGCAGGAGCAGCAGGACGCAGAAGGCGCCGCCGCCGGTCAGGTAGGGGCTCAGGCTGTCGTGGTTGCCGCCGTGCTGCTCGGCACCCTCCGAGGCGAGAACGACCAGGTTGTGGGTGGTGGTGGAGAGGCTCATCAGGCAGATACCTATCGAGTCGGGAGGGAGCGGAGACTTCCCTCACATCGTATGCGGGGGCCCGGGGCACCCTCACGCCGACTCAGGCGTTGGAGAGGATGGACGCGCACGCAGACGGGTCTGTCCAGGTCTATCCAGGGGGAGGGCGCTATGACGAACACCGGAACCGAGAAGGTACCGGCCCGGAACCGCAGGAGGTTCCCCGGCATTTCCTCGCGGGCGTACGAGCATCCGGCGGACCGCTCGGCGCTCGTCGCCCTGCGCAAGCTCAGCGGCTTCGACACGGTGTTCAAGGTCCTCAGCGGGCTGCTGCCCGAGCGGAGCCTGCGGCTGCTGTTCCTCTCCGATTCGGTCCGGGTGGGCGAGACGCAGTTCCCCCACCTGCACGCCATGCTGCTCGACGCCTGTTACGTCCTGGACCTGGAGCGGGTCCCGCAGATGTACGTGCAGCAGGACCCCAAGCCGAACGCCATGTGCATCGGGCTGGACGAGCCGATCATCGTGGTGACGACGGGCCTGATCGAGCTGCTCGACGAGGAGGAGATGCGCGCGGTCGTGGGCCACGAGGTGGGCCACGCGCTGTCCGGGCACTCCGTGTACCGCACGGTCCTGCTGTTCTTGACGAACCTGGCGGTGAAGGTGGCCTGGATCCCGCTGGGCAATGTGGCGATCACGGCGATCGTCACGGCGCTGCGGGAGTGGTTCCGCAAGTCGGAGCTGTCCGCCGACCGGGCGGGACTGCTGGTGGGACAGGACGTGCACGCCTCGATGCGCGGGCTGATGAAGCTGGCGGGCGGCCACCATCTGCACGAGATGAATGTGGATGCCTTCCTGGCCCAGGCCGAGGAGTACGAGGCGAGCGGTGATCTGCGCGACTCCGTGCTGAAGATCCTCAACATGCTGCCGCGTACGCATCCCTTCACCACGGTGCGTGCGGCGGAGTTGAAGAAGTGGTCGCAGCACCGGGACTACCAGCGGATCATGGACGGCCACTACCCGCGGCGGGACGAGGACAAGGACACCCCGGTCAGCGATTCCTTCCGCGAGTCCGCCTCGCACTACGCCGACACCGTGCGCAACAGCAAGGACCCCTTGATGAAGCTGGTCGGCGACCTCGCCGGCGGCGCGGGCGACCTCGGCGGCAAGCTCCGCGTCGTGTTCACCGGCTCCGGTTCCAACGCGGGCGCGGGGGCGGCGGATGGAGCCGGCCGGGACCCGAAGGGCGCCCGGGACGGCGGCAAGGGGGAGAGCGGCGGCGAGGGCCCGGCAAAGGATGACGGCGGCAAGGGCGAGGGTTAGGGCTGGGGCTGGGCAGGGGTGGTCGCGCCGTCCGGCGGCGGGGCGGGAGTGTCCGGGGAGGACGGCGCCGCCAGTACGCCGCACAGCCCGGCCGTGCGCCTCGGCTCGCCGGCGGCGTACGGATCGCTGGCGGGCGGGCCGACGGTGGTCGGTCCGGCCCCGGCGAGCAGCGGGCGGAAACCCGCCGCCGGGTCGCCGGCACAGTCCTGCGGTCCGGCCATCACGTAGGCCGAGACCAGCTCCGCGCGACGGGCCGCTAGGTCGGCGCGGTCGAAGCGCAGTTGCAGCTCGCGCCGGACGGTGAAGAGGGAGGCCCCGGCGGCGGCTGCCGGGGACCCGGTCGCGGGGCCGACCGCGTACACGAAGGTGTGGTCGGTGGTCACCTGCAACGCGTCAGGCGTCACCTCGTCGAAGGCGAGGGTGCCGCTGACCCGTACGCGCGAATCGACGACCACAGCGGTGCTCGGGTCGAAGCGGACCAGCCAACCGGTGGCGGCGTGCCGGCCGTCCCCGGAGGGCGAGGTCATGCTCTGGTCGAACTGCGCCACCTGGCCCGGGTCGAGCAGGACCCGTACGGGCCGGGAGGCGGAGCCGGCCAGGACGTCCGGGTCCAGCGAGGACTGCACCAGGTAGTCCTTCGCGATGGACAGCGCCGATACGATCTCGCTCTCGCTGAAGTGCGCGGTACGGCGCAGCGCGGGCAAGGTGATCCCGGCCGCCCCGACGGCGTATTGCGCCGCGGGGCTCTGCGCGAACAGGTCGGCGGGGCGTCCACCGGGCACGGGGGCGGTCGGCGCGAGCGGGACGACGACGCTGCCGAACGGCCGGACCACGCCCTCGGGCGTGGGGACGTACGGGTTGCGCAAGCCCATGTACACGGCGACCGCGAAGGCCGTGGCGATGAGCAGCACGAGCAGCATGCCCTGCCGGGCGCCCCGGCCGGGCGTGCCGGTGCGGTGCCCGACGCCGCCGCCGGACCACAGGGAGCGGCTGCGTACGGCGCGGGCGTGCTCGCCCATGCGTTCCTCGGCGGAGTACTCCTGGAGCCGGGCAGCGCGGACGAAGTCCTCGTCGAACACCACGGACCGGTACTCGTCCTGCCGGAAGTCGTCATCGCCCCCGCCCATGCCGTCGGGGGTGCCGTTGGGTGGGTCTCCTGGAACGGCCATCGCTTCTCCCCGCTGTCCCCCGCTTCAGAGAAGCCCCCGGCTCCGGTCACGCGAGTGGGGTCGTGTTCAAGGGGTCGTACTCTCAGGGTTGGCGGCCGGCGGGGTACGTAAACGCCCCGGCGCCGGTGACTTCCCGCAAGGGGGTGCTGGCCGGGGCGGGAGCGGGGTCCGGGTCGCCCTCGGCACTGCGGTACACCGCGCTGAACGCCAGGGCGACCATGCCCAGGCCCATGACGACGGCGAGCACCCAGGCGACCGGGCGCAGCCACGGCGAGCGGCCTCGGTAGGGCCGCAGGCGCCCCCCGTAGGCGCCGTAGGGGCCTTCCGGGTAGCCGTGGCCGTAGCCGCCGTACTCCCAGCCGGGTTCGTCGAGGCCGAAGGCGCCCGGCGGCCCGTATCCGTAGCCGTCGTGCTCGTCCTCGCCGGTCCGGCCGCCGGCCACGCGCGCGGCCTCGGCGGCCTCCGCACGGGCCCGGTCGGCGGCCCACTGGCGCTCGGCGGCGCTCGGTTCGTGAATCTCGGCGTTCCGGACGAAGTCCTCGTCGAACACCACGGAGGCGAAGTCCTGATCCGCGCCTCCGCGGTCGTCGTCGGGCTCACCGTCGTCCGGGAACGGCTTGCCCCCCACGTCGTCCGGCACGGGGACAGCGTAGACCTGGGGGGCTGCTTTGGGCAGGGTGTAAGCGGAAATCCGGCCACACCGCGTTGCCTGGCCGGCTACCGGATGTGACCGTCGCCGGTGACGATGTACTTGGTGGAGGTCAGCTCGGGAAGACCCATCGGGCCCCGGGCGTGCAGCTTCTGGGTGGAGATGCCGATCTCCGCGCCGAAGCCGAACTGACCACCGTCGGTGAACCGGGTGGAGGCGTTCACGGCGACCGTGGTCGAGTCCACCAACTGGGTGAAGCGGCGGGCGGCGGCCTGCGAGGTGGTGACGATCGCCTCGGTGTGCCCGGAGGTCCACCGGCGGATGTGGGTGACGGCGTCGTCGAGGGAGTCCACGACGGCGGCGGCGATGTCGTAGGAGAGGTACTCGGCGGCCCAGTCCTCGTCGGTGGCGGGCAGCGCGGTCACCTTCGTGTCTTCGGCGTAGGAGAGGACCTCGCCGTCGCCGTGGACGGTGACGCCCGCGTCCGCGAGGGCGTCCAGGGCCAGGGGCAGGAAGGCGGCGGCGATGTCCCGGTGGACCAGGAGCGTCTCGGCGGCGTTGCAGACGGAAGGACGCTGCGCCTTGGAGTTGACGAGGATGTCCACGGCCATGGCGAGGTCGGCCTGGGCGTCGACGTAGACGTGGCAGTTGCCGGTACCGGTCTCGATGACCGGGACGGTGGACTCCTCGACGACGGTCTTGATGAGCGAGGCGCCGCCGCGCGGGATGAGGACGTCGACGAGCCCGCGGGCGCGCATCAGCTCGCGGACGGAGTCGCGGGACTCACCGGGGACGAGCTGGATCGCGTCCGCGGGGAGGCCGGCGGAGACGATGGCGTCGCGGAGGATGCCGACGAGGGCGGAGTTCGAGGCGTAGGCGGAGGAACTGCCGCGCAGGAGAACGGCGTTGCCGGACTTGAGGCAGAGGGCGGCGGCGTCGACGGTGACGTTGGGGCGGGCCTCGTAGATGATGCCGACGACGCCGAGCGGGACGCGGATCTGGCGGAGGTCGATGCCGTTGGGGAGGGTCGAGCCGCGGACGACCTCGCCGACGGGGTCGGGGAGGGCTGCGACGTCGCGCACGTCGGAGGCGATGGCGCGGACGCGTTCGGGGGTGAGGGTGAGGCGGTCGATGACGGTCTCGCTCGTGCCGGCCGCGGCGGCCTTGGCGGTGTCGACGGCGTTGGCCTCGACGATCTCGGCCGTACGGGCCTCCAGCGCGTCCGCGATGGCCAGGAGGGCGGCGTCCTTGGCGGACCGCGGGAGCGGGGCGATGGCCGCGGCGGCGGTCCGGGCGGCTCGCGCGGTGACGGTGACGGGGCTGGGGGCGTCGTACGAGGTCATGCGGCCAGGGTAATCCCCGACCGACCGCCGCCGGACGGGGTTTCACCCCGCGAGACGCCGCCCGCGCGGGCGGAGACGGGGGCGGGGTGCGTGCCGGGCGGCCGGGGCCGTGCGCCGGTACCCGGGGTGCCCGTGCCATGCCTGGCGGCCGGGCGGGCGGCCGGGCGGGCGGCCGGCCGGCCGGGGCCTGTACCCCGCGGGCGGGGCGGCCGAGGCCGTGCGCCGGCGCGGGCTCGGACGGGTGCCGGTGCCGTGCCGGGCGGCCGGGGCGCGGACCTGTACCCCTGCGCGGGCGGGGGCGGGGTGCCCGGTGACGTACCGGTCGGACGAGGTCCCGGGGAGCGGCCCCTGAACTCCAACGCGGGGTGGCCGTGGCCGGGGCCGGGGCGGGCCCCGTAACCCGGCCTCCGCCCAGGCCCAGCGGCCGGGCGCCCAGGCCGCTCGGACCTCGGCGGCCCAAGCCGGTACGACCCAAGAGGTCCGAGCGCCCGCGAAGCAACTCGGCGGCCACCAGGCGGAGCGGGACGCTCCGATGCGGCCCGTCACGGCCGGGCCGGCCGCCGCGCGGAGCATTTGCCCCGTCCCGCCCTTCCACCGTTCCCCGGGCTCGACCCGGACGCGGTCCTCAAACGCCGGACGGGCTGGGTGACCCGGGCTCCGCCCGGACCCGCCGCGGCACCGCCTCAACGCCGGACGGGCCAGGCGGCCCCGAGCCCGGGGCGCCCCCGGGCCGAATCGAGCGAGGCGCGCGTCAAAAGGGATGGCGCCCGCGCGGCGAACCGCGCCAAGGGCTGCGGCTAGTAAGGGTGTACGCCGACCGGGTGGGCCGGGGGTGGGCCGTAGCCTTCCGCCACGCGCTGGTGGTAGGTCGCGCGGTCGATGACCTCCAGGCCGACGATCTCCCACGGGGGCAGCCGCGCCGAGGAGCGGTGCTCGCCCCACAGCCGCAGGGCGACGGCCGCCGCGTCGTGGAGGTCGCGGGCCTCCTCCCAGTACCGGATCTCCGCATGGTCGTCGGCATACCGGCTGGTCAGCAGAAATGGATGATCATGCGCGAGCTGTTCCAGCCCGCGCCGCACCTCGCACAGCGGGGCCGGCTTGCCGGAGACGCTCAGGGTCACGTGCCAGAGACGGGAGGTGTCGCCCTGATCCCCGCCTCCGCCGCCGTCACCGTCCCCGGTGCCGACGCTGGTCAGCGCTCGCCTCACCAGCCGCCTCCTGTCCGCTCCACCACGCCCCGCGCGTCCGTCTGCCTCTCACAGTTGACCAGTCCTTGGCCTGCCATGCGGCGGTTTTACCGAACCTCAGCCCTCCAGCAGCACCAGATCGTCCCGGTGGACGACCTCCCGCTCGTACGCGGGTCCGAGGTCTCGCGCGAGCTCGCGGGTGGAGCGCCCCAGCAGTCTCGGGAGTTCCTTGGCATCGAAGTTGACCAGGCCCCGGGCCACCGCGCGGCCGTCCACCGAGCGCAGCTCCACGGGATCACCGGCCACGAACTCCCCTTCCACCGCGGCGATCCCCGCGGGCAGCAGCGAACTGCCGCGCTCGGTGACCGCGCGCACCGCGCCGTCGTCGAGTACGAGGTGCCCCTGGGGGGTCGAGGCGTGTTGGAGCCACAGCAGCCGGTCCGCCGAGCGGCGGCCCGTCGCGTGGAAGAGGGTGCCGGTGGCGCGCCCGGCGAGGGCGTCCGCGGCCTGGCTGGCGGAG
Organism: Streptomyces sp. Tek67B01; assembly: GCF_055231995.1. Taxonomy (NCBI): domain Bacteria; kingdom Bacillati; phylum Actinomycetota; class Actinomycetes; order Kitasatosporales; family Streptomycetaceae; genus Streptomyces; species Streptomyces sp. Tek67B01. The sequence continues at coordinate 4,767,667 of NZ_JBUYUY010000001.1, read as the reverse complement.
GTCAGGACCACCGGGACGCCGGCGGCCGCCGCGATCCGGGCGGCCTCGACCTTGGTGACCATGCCGCCGGTGCCGACACCGGCCTTGCCCGCGCTGCCGATCGAGACGTGGGCGATGTCCTCGGGGCCGCGCACTTCCTCGACGCGGGTGGTGCCGGGCAGCGACGGGTCCCCGTCGTAGAGGCCGTCGACGTCGGACAGCAGTACCAGCAGGTCGGCGCGGACGAGGTGTGCGACGAGGGCCGCCAGCCGGTCGTTGTCGCCGAAGCGGATCTCGTCCGTGGCCACGGTGTCGTTCTCGTTGACGACGGGCAGGGCCCCCATGACGAGGAGTTGGTCCAGGGTCCGGTAGGCGTTGCGGTAGTGCGCGCGCCGGCTGGTGTCGTCGGTGGTGAGCAGGACTTGGCCGACCCGGATGCCGTAGCGGGCGAAGGAGGCGGTGTAGCGGGCGACGAGCAGGCCCTGTCCTACGCTCGCGGCGGCCTGCTGGCGGGCCAGGTCCTTGGGCCGGCGGCGCAGTCCGAGGGGGGAGAGCCCGGCGGCGATGGCTCCGGAGGAGACGAGGACTATCTCCTTCTCGCCGCCGCTGCGGGCCTTGGCCAGTACGTCGACCAGCGCGTCCACCCGGTCGGCGTCGAGACCGCCCGCCGCGGTGGTCAGCGAGGAGGAGCCGACTTTGACGACGATCCTGCGGGCGTCCACGACGCTCTGCCTAGCCGCTGACACGTCTTCCCCTTGCCCCTTGCCTGCCTGATCCTTGCGCCCTCAATCTACGGGGTGGCCGGACGGCGCCGCGCGGCGGTTTCAGAGCGTGGACGAGCTGCGGGCCGGGTCCTGACCGGCCGCGGCCGGGTCCTGGCCGGCGCCCGCCCGGGCCGCCCCGGGCATGAGGATCTTGCGCGAGATCAGGAAGGTGAACGGGATCGCCACGACGGCCGCGACCAGCGGGGCGATCCGGGTGTCCATCGCGGCCCAGGTGACGAGCGCGTAGAGGCCGACCGACTGGATCACGTAGTTGGTGACGTTGGTCAGCGGGAAGAGCGCGAACTTCTTCCAGGTCGGCCGGGTCCGGTAGGTGAAGTAGGTGTTCATGAAGAACGAGCCGACCATCGAGAGCAGGAAGGCCAGGGTGTACGCGGCGAAATACGGCATCCACGGGTGCAGGAGCAGATAGATGCCGAAGAAGGTGCCGGTGTTCACCCCGCCGACGAGGCCGAAGCGGAGGATCTGCCCGAGCTGCTCGCGCCGTGTGGCGCGGCTGTCGCCCGTACCGCCCGTACCACCTGTATCAGGAGTACCGGTGGTGCCGGGAGTACCGGCGGTGTCGTCGCCCGTCATCCTCGACTGCGCTCCACGATCACGGCCTCGGTCGCGTCCGCGCCTCGGGCCGCGGTGCCGTCCCGGCCCGCGCCGTGCGCCTCCTTGACCAGGAAGTGCGGCCGGCGCTTGGTCTCGTAGTAGATGCGGCCGATGTACTCGCCGATCAGCCCCAGCATGATCATCTGTACGCCGCCGAGGCCCGTGATGAGCGCGACGAGGGTGACGTACCCGGGGGACTCGACACCGTGGGTGATCGCCATGACGGTGATCCACAGCGCGTAGAGCCCGGTGAGGCCCACGAGGGACACGCCGAGCCAGATCCCGATCCGCAGCGGCCGGTTGTTGAAGGAGATCAGGCCGTCCATGGCGTAGTTCAGCAGGGAGCCGAACTTCCACTTCGTCTCGCCGGCCTCGCGCTGGGCGTTGCGGTAGTCGAAGTGGACGGTGTCGAAGCCGATCCAGGAGAAGAGCCCCTTGGAGAACCGGTTGTACTCCGGAAGCGACAGCAGGGCGTCGACGGCCGCGCGGGACAGCAGCCGGAAGTCGCCGACCCCGTCGGTGAGCTCGACGTCGACCCAGCGGTTGACGCCTCGGTAGTAGAGCCGGCTGAGCGCGGAGCGGACCTTCTTGTCCCCCTCGCGCGTGCGCCGGGCGATGATCTGGTCGTGCCCCTGCCGGTGGTAGTCGAGCATGGTGGCGATCAGCTCCGGCGGGTGCTGGAGATCGGCGTCCATGATCACCACAGCGTCACCGGTCGCCTCGCGCAGACCGGCGAGCATGCCCGCCTCCTTGCCGAAGTTGCGGCTGAAGGAGACGTAGCGCGTCTGCTCGCCGTGTTCCGCGGCGATCTTGCGGAGCTTGTCCAGGGTCCCGTCGCGACTGCCGTCGTCGACGTAACACACCTCATAGGTGACGGGCAGCGCGTCCAAGACCCTGCGGATCTCGACGTCGAAACTGTCGATGACTGCTTCTTCGTTGTAACAAGGGACAACTACCGACAGCTTGGTCATGAACACTTCCTGCTGGGTCCGAACGGGTGATTGTCGGCGACCGGACCCGCCACACACCTCTTGCTTAGAAGTATGCACGGCCGGGGCCGGCCTGCCGGAGTCGCGCGTGACACACGGTAGCTTTGACGGGCGGGGGGTCCCCTCGGACGGAGTCCGAGGGCGGAATGGAACAAAGGGATCGAGGTGCACGTGCCTGACGTCTCCGTGGTCGTCATCGTCTATAACGACGCAGAGCGTCTGTCGACAGCCGTCCAGTCGGTTTTGGACCAAACCCTTCACGGGGTCGAAGTCGTGATCGTGGACGACTGCAGCAAGGACCGGTCCTACGCGGTCGCCCAGGAACTGGAGGCCGCCCATCCGGGCAGGGTGCGCGCCTTCCGGCTGCCGGAGAACAGCGGTGGCTGCGGCGCGCCCCGCAATCACGGCATCAAGCAGGCCACCGGCACCTACGTCATGTTCCTGGACAGCGACGACGTGCTGGAACGAAACGCCTGCCGCAACATGCTGTCCGCGGCCGAGCGGACGGGCTCCGACCTGGTCTCGGGCATGTGCGTGCGCGTGCACCTGGACAACCGGTGGGGCAAGACCACCGAGTGGTACCCCTGGATCTACTCCCGCACCCGCACGCTGGAGTCGATCACCGAGTACCCGGACCTGCTGGTGTACGACACTCTCTCCACGAACAAGTGCTACCGGCGCGCCTTCCTGCTGGAGCAGGGCCTGGAGTTCCCGGTCGGCATCCACTACGAGGACCTGCTGTTCTCCGCGCAGGCGTACGTCGCCGCGCGCCGCATCACGCTGATCCCCAACCACGTCTACTTCTGGAACGTGGCCGAGAAGGCCGCGGCGAAGTCGATCAGCAACCGGCGCCACGAGATCGCGAACTTCGTCCACCGGATGGAGATCCACCGGCGCGTCGACGAGCTGTTGGCCTCCAAGGGCCACACCGAGATCAAGACCGCCAAGGACGCCAAGTTCCTCAAGCACGACCTGGTGCTCCACCTGCGCGACCTGCCCCTGCTGGGCGACGCGTACCGCCAGGAGTTCGCCCGCCTGGCCAACGGCTACCTGGCCGGCATCGACCCGGCCGCCTACGACAGCGTCAACCACCTCCAGGCCATCTGCGCCTACCTGCTCGGCAAGGAGGACTGGGACAACCTGCTCCCGGCGGCGGACGCGATGACCAACAAGGGCCGTCTCACGTCCCCGCTGGCCGAACGCGACGGCCGCGTCTACTGGTGCGCCCCGCACCTCGACGACGCCGAGGGCCGCCGGATACTGGACGTCACCGAGCAGGGCTTCCACACCACCGCGCTCCACTCGCTGTCGCTCGGCAACCGCCTCACCTCCTATGAGGACGACGGGCGTGGCACGGTCACCCTGTCCGGCGCCGTCGTCAACCCGCTCGGCCGCATCCGGGATGGGCAGGAGCTCAAGGCCACTCTCGAATTCCGCGCCCGCCGCCAGATCGGCGTGCGCTCGTTCAGTTTCCCGGCGACAACCGTGCGCCACGCGGGTGACACGATCGAGTGGACCGCGACCGCCGATGTCGCGAGCACCGTCCGTCCGCTGGGCATCATCGACGCCGTCTGGGACGTCCGGCTGAAGCTGACGGCCGGCGGCGAGCGGATCACCACGCGCGTCTCGGTCGGCGGGGTGGACCTGGAGTCGGCCGCCCGGCTGCGCGTGCGTCCCCGGCTGACCCGACTGGTCTCCGACCGCTTCGAGCCGGAGGTGACCAAGAAGGGCAACCTCTCCTACGTCCTGACCGCCGAGGGCGCCGCCGCCGTGCGCACCCGGACGCTCATCGACAGCGCGATGCACGGCAAGGCCGCCGGCGTGGTCAAGCGCGGTCTGCGCAAGGCCCTGCGGGCCCGCCGCAACATCGGCTCGGGCGAGCAGAAGGTGAAGGTCTACCACGAGGTCTTCTCGAAGCTGCCCCTCAAGAAGGGCACCGTCGTCTTCGAGAGCCACATGGGCAAGCAGTACAGCGACAGCCCGAAGGCGATCTACGAGGAGATGGTGCGCCAAGGCGTGCCCTTCGAGGCGATCTGGTCCTACGCGGGCGCCAAGCCGACCGGCTTCCCCAAGGAGGCCACACTGGTGCGCCGCTGGAGCTGGCCGTACCTGCGAGCGCTGGCACAGGCCGAGTTCTGGGTCGACAACCAGGGCTTCCCGCTGGCGCTGACCAAGCGCGCGGGCACCACCTACATCCAGACCTGGCACGGCTCCGCGCTCAAGCGGATGGGTTTCCACGAACCCCGCACCAAGGCCCAGGGCAAGGCCGGCCAGGACCGCTTCCAGGCGGCCGTGGACCGCTTCGACCACTTCCTCATCCGCTCCGAGCACGACGCCCGGACCCTCGCCAAGGGCTTCCGGCTGCGCGACGAGGTCCTGGTGCGCAGCGGCTACCCGCGCAACGACGCCCTGGTCGAGGCGCACGGCGCCGAGGTTCAGAGCGGGGAGCGGGTGCGCGGGCCGCTCGCCGCCGAGCTGGGAATCGACCCCGACAAGCGGGTGCTGCTGTACGCGCCGACCTTCCGGGCCGGCGCCGACGGCACGGTGGAGAACTTCGTCTTCCCGTTCGACGTGGAGGAGTTCGCGGACCGGCTGGGTGACAGGTTCGTCCTGCTGGTGCGCACGCACTACCTCAACAGCGTCTCGCTTCCGCCGTCGGTCGCGGGACGGGTGATCGACGTCTCCCGGCACCACGACATCACCCCGCTGCTGGCGCTCGCCGACGGTCTGATCACCGACTACTCGTCGGTGATGTTCGACTACGCGGTCCTGGACCGGCCGATGCTGTTCTTCGCCTACGACTACGAGGCGTACGCGACGGACATCCGCGGCACCTACTTCGACCTCAAGGAGAAGGCGCCGGGGCCGGTGGTGGCCACCGCCGACGAGCTGATGCAGGCCGTCTCCGCCTTCGACGAGGCCGACGCCAAGTACGCGGGAGCGCGCCGGCGCTTCCTCACCGAGTTCGGCGAGTACGACCGCGGGGACGCCGCCCGCCAGATCGTCGAGAAGTTCTTCACCAGGAGCGGCAAGTGAGCCAGCAGAGCGCCGCCGAACCGGCCGCCGCGTCGACGCCGGACGGCCGTGACATCTTCCTCGTGTCCAACAGCGTGGACGAGCTCGGCGGTGTGACCACCTGGTCGCACCAGATGGCCCGGCTCTTCACCGAGCGCGGGCACCGGGTGCACGTCATCGGCATCGCGCCGGTCGCCGAGGAGCTGCGGCAGAAGTTCCCGCAGGACCTCCCGTACGAGACGACCACCCTGTACGCGTCCCGGCCGCCGAGCGCGCGCCGGCTGACCGGCCTCAAGGGCCGGCTCAACGCCCCCGAACGGCGCCGCCAGGCGGCCCGCCGCGCGGGGATGCGCGCCAAGGCCGAGACCCTGAGCTCCCTGTTCCGCGCCGCCCGCCCGGGCGCCGTGGTCATCGTCACGCAGGTGTGGGCGATGGAGTGGGTGGCGCTCGCCGACACCAAGGGGCTCACCCTCATCGGCATGAGCCACGAGTCCTACGAGGCGAGCCACAAGTCCTCCCGGGGCGAGCGGGTACGCCGCTTCTACCAGGACGCCGACCGGCTGCTGGTGCTGACGCCCGAGGACGCGGACCTCTGGATCCGGGCGGGCGTGCAGAACGTGGACAGCATGCCGAACCCGCTGCCGTTCATGCCGGACTCCCCCGCTCCGCGCACCGAGAAGGTCGTCGCGAGCGTGGGCCGCCTCGCCTTCGAGAAGGGCATGGACCTGCTGCTCGACGCCTGGGCGGACGCGGCGCCGCGCCACCCCGACTGGGTGCTGCGGATCTACGGCGCGGGCGTGGAGGAACCGAAGCTGCGGGCGCACGCCGCGGACCTCGGCGTCGAGGAGTCCGTGCAGTGGATGGGCAGCACCGACGACGTGCTGGGCGCGCTGCGCGGGGCTTCGGTCTTCGCGCAGGCTTCGCGGGCCGAGGGTTTTCCCATCACGCTGCTGGAGGCGATGGCGGCGGGCCTGCCGGTGGTCGCCTTCGACTGCGCGCCGGGTGTGCGGGAGATCGTGCGGCACGGCGAGGACGGCCTGCTGGGCCGGCTCGGCAACACGATGGAGCTGGCGGGGCACCTTGACGTCCTGATGACGGACGGCGGCCTGCGCGACCGGCTGGGCGACACCGCGTTCCGCGAGGTCCGCCGCTACTCCAGCGCCGAGATCACCGACCGCTGGGAAGAGCTGTTCTCCTTCCTGGAGCGCTGACCTTCCCCCGCGCGTACGAAGCCGCCCGCCCCGGACCTGGTCCGGGGCGGGCGGCTTCGTACGTGTCGGCTAGCGTCCGGCGGGGTCGAGGGCGCCCTTGCGGTTGGCTTCCCAGCCGGCCCAGGCCGAGGTGATCATCTCGCGGACGTCGTGCTTGGCCTTCCAGCCCAGCTCGGCGGCGATCTTGTCGGCCGAGGCCACCACCTTCGCCGGGTCACCGGGGCGGCGCGGGGTGACCACGGGCGCGAGGTCGTGCCCGGTGTGGGCGTTCATCAACTCGACCATCTCGCGGACGGAGACGCCCTCGCCTCGGCCGATGTTGACGGTGAGGTCCTGGTACTGGCCCTGCGCGCCCCACTCGGCGAGCCTGCGGGCGGCCACCACGTGGGCGTCCGCCAGGTCCTCGACGTGGATGTAGTCGCGGATGCAGGTGCCGTCCGGGGTCGGGTAGTCGTCGCCGAAGATCCGCGCGCCCTCACCGGCGCTGTAGCGCTCGAAGACCATCGGGACGAGGTTGAAGACGCCCGTGTCGGCGAGCTCCGGCGTCGCGGCGCCCGCCACGTTGAAGTAGCGCAGGCAGGCGGTGGAGATGCCGTGGGCCTTGCCCGCGGCGCGGACCAGCCATTCGCCGGCCAGCTTGGTCTCGCCGTACGGGCTCAGCGGCAGACAGGGGGTGTCCTCGGTGACGAGGTCGACGTCCGGCATCCCGTAGACGGAGGCGGAGGAGGAGAACAGGAAGTTGCGGATCCCGGCGGCGGCCACGGCCTGGAGCAGCACCGTCAGGCCCTGCACGTTCTCGTGGTAGTAGTACAGCGGCTTCTCGACGGACTCGCCGACCTGCTTCTTGCCCGCGAGGTGCACCACGCCCGTGATCTCGTGCCGCGCGATGGTCTCGTCCAGGGTCAGCCGGTCCAGGACCGAGCCGATCACCAGCGGGACGCCCTCGGGGACGCGGCTCTCGTCGCCCGTGGAGAGGTCGTCGAGGACGACGACCTTCTCGCCGGCGAGCAGCATCGCGCGGACGACGTGCGCGCCGATGTACCCGGCGCCACCGGTGATCAGAAATGTCATGCCTAGCTCCCGAGTCCTGTCTGTCCTGTGGTCTTGCCCCGTGCCGGCGGCGGAGGGCACTCGGCCCTCAGCCCGACCGCAGCGCCGCCTTGGCCCTGCCGAGCCGGTTGCGCACGAAGCTGAGCGCACCCGCCGCGCCCGGCGCGAGCCGGACCGCCAGCGACCCGCCGGCCGTGCGGTACGGCTGCGCCAACAGAACACCGTACCGGCTACTGAGCAGGGCGCGTCGGCGCAGCAGGTCATCGAGGGGGCGCGGGGAGGTGACCAGGGAGCTCCCGTCGGCACACTCCACGCCGATCTGCACGCCCCAGGCCTGCATCCCTCGCCGGCCCTGACGCCGTCCGGCCTCCGCGAGCGTGGTGAGGCGGAACGGCACGTCGCAGACCCAGCCGTCGCCGTCGGCCGCCGGGCGCAACTCCACCGGCTCCCCCCGTACGGGTTCCCCGCCCGAACGCGGCAGGAACAGCGGCCGGGCGGTCCGCGGCCCGGCCGCGGCGAGCCGCCCGTACAGGTCGCGCACCCGCAGGCGCAGCGTCGCGACGCCCGCCGCCCGGGCGTCGATGGTGACGGGCAGCCCCGCGATCGGCAGTTCCGCGAGCCGGTCCAGCTCCACCGGCAGTTCCTCGCTCCACACCGGCAGCCCGTCCGGGGCGGTCGCGTACGGGGGCTCCAGGCGCGGGGGTTCGGCGGCGAAACGGGCGAGACGCGCGAGGTCGGCGGGCGGGGTCGCGGTGGCCCGCAACACCCGTACGATCCACCGCGCGTGCGCCCCGGCGGCCTCGATGTCGGCGTCGGCGAAACCGGCCAGGTAGTCCCGCGTCAAGGTCCACCAAGCGGCCTGGTACTCGGGGTCCCGGCCGATCTCGCGCAGGTACATGCGCAGGTCGTACTCCAGGAACTTGACCTGACAGGCGTGTCCCAGATCCGGCGAGGACTCGGCCAGGACACGGGAGGCGGTGCGGTGGGCCTCGATGCGCGAACGCCAGTTGCCGACGTCCTTGCGGTCCAGGGAGATCGACACCTGTGCGGCGTCGCGGCGCACGTGCCAGACGTAGACGAGGTCGTCGATCACCGCGACGCGGGGATCGGCGGCCAGCACGCGGGCGGTGAAGACGAAGTCCTCGTAGCGGAAGCGGCCGTCGGGGAACCGGATGGAGTGCTCGTCCAGGAATGCGCGCTCGTAGAGCTTGTTGACGCACAGGGTGTCGCGGACCAGCTCGGGGCGCTCGGCGGGACGTTCGATCACGTCACCGGCGGTGTACAGCCCGGGCACCCACGGCACGTCCTGGTACTGCGGCAGCTCGCGCCGCACGCACGCGCCCACGGTCACCGGCGTCTTGTGTTCCCGCGCGGCGCTCACCAGGGCGTCGGCCGCACCCGGCGGCAGGACGTCGTCACTGTCGAGGAACAGGACGTACGGGGCGGTCGCGGCGGCGATCCCGTCGTTGCGCGGGGTTCCGCAGCCGCCGCTGTTCTCGGTGCGGCGCAGGACCCTCACCTTGGGGTGCAGGGCGGCCAGCTCGTCCAGCACCCTGACGGTGTCGTCGGAGGAGGCGTCGTCGACGGCGAGGACCTCGGCGACCACCGGGCCCTGGGCGAGAGCCGAGGTAACGGCCTCGCCCACGAGCCCGGCGTCGTTGTAAGCGATCACCACGATGGATACGGTGGCGGCATTGGTGCTGGTCACCCAGTTGATCCTAGGCGACCCGGGTAAAGGTCACCTCAACAGGACCGGTCACCCCTCAGAACGGGCGGAACTCGTCGTACTCCTGCTGCGCCGAGTCGCCGCGCTTGGCGTCCTTCTCCTTGCGGCGCTGGGTCGCGGGACGCGGGGCGTCCATGCGGTGGTCCTCGCCACGACGTCCCAGCATCTCGGCGCCGGCCATCATGGTCGGCTCCCAGTCGAAGACGACGGCGTTCTCGTCGGAACCGATGGCCACGCCGTCACCGGCGCGGGCGCCTGCCTTCTTCAGGGCCTCCTCGACACCGAGTCGGCTGAGCCGGTCCGCGAGGTAACCGACGGCCTCGTCGTTGTTGAAGTCGGTCTGACGGACCCAGCGTTCGGGCTTCTCGCCGCGCACGTTGTAGACGTCCTCGACCTCGTCGTAGGTGACGGTGAAGCCGGCGTCGTCCACGGCCTTCGGGCGGATGACGATGCGGGTCGCCTCCTCCTTCGGCTTGCGGGCGCGCGCCTTCGCGATGACCTCGGCGAGGAAGTAGGAGAGCTCCTTGAGACCCGTACGGGCGACCGCGGAGACCTCGAAGACCTTGTAGCCGCGCGCCTCCAGGTCCGGGCGGACCATGTCCGCGAGCTCCTGGCCGTCCGGGATGTCGACCTTGTTGAGGACGACGAGCCGCGGGCGCTTCTCCAGGCCGCCGCCGTAGAGCTTGAGCTCCTCCTCGATGACGTCGAGGTCGGCGATCGGGTCGCGGTCGGACTCCAGGGTGGCGGTGTCCAGTACGTGCACCAGCACCGAGCAGCGCTCGACGTGGCGCAGGAACTCCAGGCCCAGGCCCTTGCCCTGGCTGGCGCCCGGGATCAGGCCCGGGACGTCGGCGATCGTGTAGACGGTCGAGCCGGCCGTGACGACGCCCAGGTTCGGGACGAGGGTGGTGAAGGGGTAGTCCGCGATCTTCGGCTTGGCGGAGGAGAGCACCGAGATCAGCGAGGACTTGCCGGCGCTCGGGAAGCCGACCAACGCCACGTCGGCGACGGTCTTGAGCTCCAGGACGATGTCGCCGGTGGTGCCCGGGACGCCGAGGAGCGCGAAGCCGGGCGCCTTGCGGCGGGCCGAGGACAGCGCGGCGTTGCCGAGGCCCCCGCGGCCGCCCTCGGCGGCGACGTACGTGGTGCCCTGACCGACGAGGTCGGCGAGGACGTTGCCCTCCTTGTCGAGGACGACGGTGCCGTCCGGCACGGGCAGGACCAGGTCCTGGCCGTCCTTGCCGGAGCGGTTGCCGCCCTCGCCGGGCTTGCCGTTGGTGGCCTTGCGGTGGGGGCTGTGGTGGTAGTCCAGCAGGGTCGTGATCGCCTGCTCCACCACCAGGATGACGTCGCCGCCACGGCCGCCGTTGCCGCCGTCGGGGCCGCCGAGCGGCTTGAACTTCTCCCGGTGAACGGAGGCGCAGCCGTGGCCCCCGTTACCCGCGGCGACGTGCAGCTCGACGCGGTCCACGAAGGTGGTCATGGGTGTTCCTCCAGATACATACGGGAAATGTCCCGGACAGTCCGTATTGCTACCACTGCCCATTAAACGTGGTCTATATGACCAACGCGCCGAGGGCGGACCTCTCTTCCCGGCTCGCGCCGGGAAGAGCTGAGATCCGCCCTCGGGAAGTTACGTACGCCGGTTCAGCAGAGCTGAGATCAGGCGGCCGGAACGATGTTGACGACCTTGCGGCCACGGTGCGTGCCGAACTCGACAGCACCGGCCTGCAGCGCGAACAGCGTGTCGTCGCCACCACGACCCACACCCGAACCCGGGTGGAAGTGGGTGCCGCGCTGGCGGACGAGGATCTCGCCGGCGGAAACGACCTGACCGCCGAAGCGCTTCACGCCGAGCCGCTGGGCATTGGAATCGCGCCCGTTCCGGGTGGACGATGCGCCCTTCTTGTGTGCCATGTCTCAGTCCCTCTTACTTCGCAGCCGTGGGGATACCGGTGACCTTGATCGCCGTGTACTGCTGGCGGTGACCCTGGCGACGGCGGTAGCCGGTCTTGTTCTTGTAGCGCAGGATGTCGATCTTGGCGCCCTTGTGGTGGTCCACGATCTCGGCCTGGACCTTGATCCCGGCCAGCACCCACGGGTCGCTGGTCACGGCGTCGCCGTCGACAACGAGCAGGGTCGAGAGCTCGACCGTGTCGCCAACCTTGGCAGTGGAAATCTTGTCAACCTCAACGATGTCACCAACAGCAACCTTGTGCTGGCGACCACCGCTGCGCACGATGGCGTACACGCGGATCTCTCTCTCACTCGGGACGGATGCTCCTGAAGCCAGCCGCTCACATGGGCCGGGGCCCACGGTGATCCGGATTGGACGAGCGGCCTCTCCCGCGCGGCGCACAGACGCAGCGAATGGGAGGAAGGTGCTCAGGAGCGCGACGCGCACTAGACGTGGAAATCATCTAGGACATGCCGACGGTCTAGGTTACGGGGCTGGTTCCGGGGGGTCAAACCGGCCTCCGCAAGGCCGTGGGCCCCGCCGAGAGGCGGGGCCCACGGTCGTTACGACGGATCAGCCTTCGGCGGGAGCCGAGACCGACGGCGGCGTCTGCTGCTCGGCCGCCGCGGTCTTCTTCGTCACCCGCTTGGCCGGGGCCTTCTTGGCCGCCGTGGTGGCCGTGGTGGCCTTCTTGGCGGCCGTCTTCTTCGCGGTGGCGGTCTTGGTGGCCGCCGCCTTCTTGGCCGGGGCCTTCTTCGCCGGGGCCTTCTTGGCCGCGGTGGTGGTCGCCTTCTTCGCGGCCGTCTTGCGCACGGCCTTCTTGGCGACGACCGGAGCGGCTTCCTCGGCCTCGGCCGCGGGCCGCTCCGCCTCCACCGGCGCCTCGGCGGGGGCCTGCGGCTCCGCCGACGGCGTCTCGACGACCAGGACGGCCGCCTCGGCCGCCCCCGCCGGGGAACCGGCCGGAGCGGTGGCCTTACGGGTGGCACGGCGGCGCGCGCGGGGCGGAGCGGCCTCGGTCGGGGCCTGCGGGGCCTCCTCCGCGACGACCGGCTCGGGCTCGGCCGCGACGACGGCCTCCACCACGGGGACCGGCGCCGGCTCGACCACGGCCTCGACCACCGTCTCAACCACCTCCGGCTCGACCGAAGCCGCCGGGGCACCCGCCGGAGCGGTCGCCTTACGGGTCGCACGGCGACGCGTACGGCCCTTCGGCGCCTCCTCCACCGGCGCGGCCACGACCGTCTCGGCGGCCTCCACGGCCTCCTCGACGACCTCGGCGGCCGGCTCCAGGACGGTGTCGGCGGGCGCCGTCACCGGCTCCTCCTCGATGACCGGGGTCACCGGGGCCGGCTCGGCCGCAGCCCGCGGCGGGACGGCGGCGGCACCGCGCGGGGCGCCCGCCGGAGCGGTCGCCTTGCGGGTCGCACGGCGACGGTTGCGCCGACCGCTGATCCCCGCGGCGGCCTCCGCCTCGGCCGGGCTGCCGTACAGCTCCTCGCCCGCGACGAACTCCGGCTCGGGCAGCGCGCGCGGAGCCGCGATCTCGGCCGCGACCTCCGCCTCCGTCTCGGCCTCGTACTCCTCGACGTCGACGGCCTCGACCGTCTCGACGGCCTCGGTCTCGTGGTCGTGCTCGTGACCGCGACCGGCGCGACGCTTGGAACGCTTGCCGTTGCCACCGCCGCCGGCCGCCGTCGGGATGTCCATGTGGACGATCACACCGCGACCGTTGCAGTGGACACAGGTCTCGGAGAAGGACTCCAACAGACCCTGGCCGACCCGCTTGCGGGTCATCTGCACCAGACCCAGCGAGGTGACCTCGGCCACCTGGTGCTTGGTCCGGTCCCGGCCCAGGCACTCCAGCATCCGGCGCAGCACCAGGTCCCGGTTCGACTCAAGCACCATGTCGATGAAGTCGATGACGACGATGCCGCCCAGGTCGCGCAGCCGCAGCTGGCGCACGATCTCCTCGGCCGCCTCCAGGTTGTTCCTGGTGACGGTCTCCTCCAGGTTGCCGCCCTGACCGGTGAACTTGCCGGTGTTGACGTCGATGACGATCATCGCCTCGGTCTTGTCGATCACGAGGGAACCGCCCGAGGGCAGCCACACCTTGCGGTCGAGCGCCTTGGCGAGCTGCTCGTCGATCCGGTACGTCGCGAAGACGTCCACCTCGGAGGTCCAGCGCGACAGCCGGTCCGCGAGGTCCGGCGCCACGTGGGACACGTAGCCGTGGATGGTCTCCCACGCCTGGTCACCGCTGACGATGACCTTCGAGAAGTCCTCGTTGAAGATGTCGCGCACGACACGGACCGTCATGTCCGGCTCGCCGTACAGCAGGCTCGGCGAAGACGTCGTGATCTGCTTCGACTTCTTCTGGATGTCCTCCCACTGCCCCTGCAGACGCTCCACGTCACGGCGCAGCTCGTCCTCGCTCGCGCCCTCGGCGGCGGTGCGCACGATGACGCCCGCGTCCTCGGGGACGATCTTCTTGAGGATGGTCTTCAGACGCGCGCGCTCGGTGTCGGGCAGCTTGCGGCTGATACCGGTCATCGAGCCCTCGGGCACGTAGACCAGGTACCGGCCGGGCAGCGACACCTGGCTGGTCAGACGGGCACCCTTGTGACCGATCGGGTCCTTGGTGACCTGCACCAGGACCGACTGGCCCGACTTGAGGGCGGACTCGATGCGGCGCGGGCCGTTGGCCATGCCCAGCGCCTCGAAGTTGACCTCACCGGCATACAGGACGGCGTTGCGGCCCTTGCCGATGTCGATGAAGGCGGCCTCCATCGACGGCAGCACGTTCTGGACCTTGCCCAGGTAGACGTTGCCGACGTAGGAGGTGGCTTCTTCCTTGTTCACGTAGTGCTCGACGAGCACGTTGTCCTCGAGGACGCCGATCTGCGTGCGCTCGCCCGCCTGGCGGACGACCATCACGCGCTCGACGGCCTCCCGGCGGGCCAGGAACTCGGCCTCGGTGATGATCGGGACCCGACGGCGACCCTGCTCGCGGCCCTCGCGGCGGCGCTGCTTCTTCGCCTCCAGACGGGTCGAGCCCTTGATGGACTGGACCTCGTCCGCGCCCGTACCGGGTTCGGCCTTCTCGCGGGCCGGACGCGGCTCACGGACCTTGACGACGGTACGGACCCCGTCCTCCTCGGACGCCTCGACGTCCGTACCCCCGTCACCGCTGCGGCGGCGACGACGACGGCGACGACGGCTGGAGCTGGAACCCAGGGCGCCGGACTCGTCGGACTCGTCCTCCTCCGCCTCCTCGTCGGTCTCCTGCTCGGCGGCCTCGGCCTCGGCGTCCTCGTCGGCGGACTCGTCCATGTCCGCGGCCTCACCGCGGCGACGGCGACGGCCACCGCGACGGCGGCGACGCGACGGACGCTCGCCGTCGAGGTCCTCGTCGTCGAGGTCGGCGGCCTCGGCCTCCGCCTCGGGCTCCTCGGCCTCGTGCATCTCCACGTCGGCCATCGAAACGGGCGCCGACTCGGCGACCGGGGCGGCCTCGACGGCGCCACGGCCACGGCGACGGCGACGTCCGGCCGGCTGCGCGGCGGGGGCCGCGGCGGCCGGGGCCTCGGTCTCGGTCTCGTCCTCCTCCTCGGCTTCCTCGGCGCGGGAGGCGGCGGCAGCGGCTGCGGCGGCCATGGCCGCGGTCTCCGGGGTCTGGAACATCGGCTCGGCGAACACAGGGGCCTGGAACACGGCCACGGCGGGACGCGCGGCGCGACGGCCGCCACGGGACGGGGCCGGGGCGGCGGGCGCCTCGGGTTCGGCCGCGGCGACGGGCTGCGCGGGGGCGGCCGGGGCCGCGGCGGAGCGGGTGGCGCGGCGGCGTCCGCCGCGCTTCGGGGAGTCGACGGCGTCGGCGACGGTGACGGTGGCCTTGGCGGCGACCGGCTCCTCGACCGCGGGGGCGGCGGGAGCCTCGGCGGTCGGGGCCTCCGGGGCGGACACGGCGCGGGTGGCCCGGCGACGGGCGCGGGGCGCGGGAGCGGCGGGCTCCTCCACGACGGACACCTCCTCGGCGACCGGAGCGGGGGCCTCGGCCGCGGGCGCCTCGACCGCGGGGGCTGCGGCGGGGGCTTCGGGGGCGGTCACGGCGCGGGTGGCGCGGCGACGGGCACGCGGGGCCGGAGCGGCCGGCTCCTCCACCACAAGAGCGGACTCTTTCGGGGCCGGGGCCGGGGCCTCGGAGGCGGTCACGGCGCGGGTCGCGCGGCGACGGGCACGCGGGGCGGGAGCGGCCGGCTCCTCCACCTCGGGAACCTCCACGGCGGCGGCGGGGGCCGGAGCCTCGACCACCACCTCGGCCACGGTGTCGGCGGCAGGGGCGGCCACGGCGCGGGTCGCGCGGCGACGGGCACGCGGGGCGGGAGCGGCGGCCGGGGCGGCCTCCTCGGCCGGAGCCGGTGCGGCGGCGGCCGGAGCGGCCTCGGCGGCACCGGGCGGGCCGGCGGGCCGGGAAGCGGCACGACGACGCCTGCGCGGCGGCAGGCTGTCGCTCGGGGTTCCGCTGTCGGCGTTGCCGGCGGCGGTGGGATTGGTGTTCTCGGTTTCGTTGTCGAGCATGCGGGCGGTTCTCCCGTCACGCTCCCGGGCGCCGCGGCTGACATCCGGTCCGGCACGGCTTCGCGCGATGGGCGTGGAGCCGGCCTCCGGGGCGCGTTCGCCACACGGGAGCTCAGTTCGTGGCCGCCGGTTCCGTACGCGTTGTCGGTACGGCCTGGCGGAAGTCTTCAGGTCTGTGCGCTGCCCGACCCGGTTGGCTCCCGGGTGCCAGGGCGGCGCGACAACGGCGTTCCTTACGCGGCGGGACCTTCCAGAGCCTTCGCGTCGGCTGCTACGGCGGCCGTGGATGGGGCGGCCGTGTCAGCCTCGCGGTCGGGCGCGAGCGGGTCGGTCACCGTGCCGGACTCCTCGTCGAAGAGCCCCTGCGCCAGCCTGGTCACCGCTGCGGGGACCGGCGGCGCCAGGTCGGCCACAGCTCGGAGACCAGACAGGACGTCGTCGGGTCGCACGGCAGGTGTCAGATGCCGAACAACCAGCCGCAGTATCGCACAGGCATTGTCCAGTGGCCTATCAACCGGAGCGGGACGCGCTTCGAGGGTGACCACCGCACTTCGGGTGTCGAAGGTCCTCATGCCGTTCTTGGTGCGGCGCTGGACCTCGACGGTCTCGGCGGCGAGGAAGGCGCTCACGGCCCGTTCGGCGTCCGCGAGGTCCACGCCGTCCAGGCGCAGCTCCCACACGGAGGCCGTGAGCCGCTCGGCCAGCCCGGAGGTCCGGGCCTCGACGGCGTCGACGATGTCGAGCCCGACCGGCATCGACTCGTCGAGCAGCTCGCGGAGCGTCGCGGGGTCGCGGGGCTCGGCGAGGGCGATCTCCAGGTACTCGGCTTCGCTGCCGGTGCCTGTGGGCGCGGCGTTCGCGTACGAGACCCTGGGGTGCGGGGTGAAGCCTGCCGAGTACGCCATGGGTACCTCGGAGCGGCGCAGGGCCCGCTCGAAGGCACGCTGGAAGTCCCGGTGGCTGGTGAACCGGAGGCGGCCGCGCTTGGTGTAGCGCAGTCGGATGCGCTGCACCACCGGTGCGGGAGGCGGGCCTTCGGGCTGTCGCTTGCCCAGTGGTTCTTCTCCTTGTGCGGGGCTCCGCGGCTCGCGCGTCGCCCTGAGGTCTGGTGAGCCGGCGGGCCACTCTCCGCCCGGCGGCTCACCCCTGCGGCGCGCGCAGGGAGGTCTCGCGGGCGGGCGTGTCGCCCACGGCTGTCGTACTACCCAGAGTACGCGCCCGTGACCTCCCCGGTTCCCGGCCGGGGGCCCCGAACAGCATCTTCCGCACGTCGGCCCGGACCTCGCGGACGGTGACGCGGACGGTGCGCCACACCTCGCGTACGACATGTCCGACCGGCGTCAGCACGTGCCGGTACACCTGCGACGCGGGCCATCCCACGAGCACCCACCCGACCAACCGGAACGCCCGCCACGCGGTCCGTACGATCCGGCCGGCGACGTGCCACGCCCGGACGAGCGCCCGGCCGAGCGGCACGAGCACGTACCGGTACACCCCGTGGGCGACGGGCCGCAGCAGATACCGCCACAGCACCGCGCCGGTCCACGCGCACGCGTGCCCGACGGGGGTGAGCACATACCGGTGGAGGACTCCGCCGAGCCACAGCAGACCCCGGCCGACGGGCGCCAGCACGTACCGCCACAGCCCCACCCACGGCCAGACGAACAGGCTCATGGCGAGCGCCCACACGACCCACGCCACACCCTTGGCCAGCGGGGCGAGCAGGTAGCGCATGCCGCCGCGCACGATCCAGGAGAGCGCCGTCCCCAACGGACGGAGCAGGTACGCGTACAACAACCGGCCGCCCGGCGCGAGCACATGGCGGTACACCGGCTCCACCACGAACCGCCACAACCCGACCCACGGCCAGACGAACACGAGCTTGAGCAGCACGGTCAGCGCCCACCCGATCCCGCGTAGCACCGGCTGGAGGACGTACGCGTAAAGGGGCCCCAGCACATGCCGCCGCACGGCCCGCCCGAAGGCGACGAGCAGATCCCACACCACCCGTACGGGCAGTACGACGATCAACGCCACGATCTTGACGGGTACCCGGACAACCCCCACGAGGCAACCGTCACCGGGCTCCGCGTGCTGCCGCTTGTCGAATTCCATACCTGTAAGGACACGCGAAACCCTCCGACCGTTGCGGCGAGGGGGCCCAATGAACGTGCCCCCACCGGATCGGGTGGGGGCACGTCACGGAGCGCGGGCTCAGGTCACTTCACGACCGTGAGCGGGAGCAGCTTCTGGCCCGTGGGGCCGATCTGGATGTGGCTGTCCATCTGAGGGCAGATGGACACAGGTCCACATCCACACATACCCTCCGGCTCATGAAGACGTATGCCGTCGAGACGGAGTGGACTGCCTCAGACCTGGCCCTCTTGGAGGACCTGAAGAAGGCGGAGGCACTACTCCCTGCGGACGCTCCGCGCGCCCTGCTGTCCATCCGCCTGTCTGTACTGACTGAGGACACGACGTCCCCCGTCCGTCAGGAACTGGACCTCCGCCTCCTGGCAAGAGAGAAGGGGTGCCGCGTCGTCGGCGTCGCCTCTGATCTCAACGTGTCGGCGACGAAGGTTCCGCCGTGGAAGCGGAAGGAGCTGGGCGAGTGGCTCAACAACCGGGCCCCGGAGTTCGATGTCCTGCTCTTCTGGAAGCTCGACAGGTTCATCCGCCGCATGTCGGATCTCTCGACCATGATCGAGTGGTGCGAGCGGTACGGGAAGAACCTCGTGTCGAAGAACGACAGCATCGACCTCGAATCGACTGTGGGCCGGATGATGGTCACGCTCATCGGTGGCATCGCCGAGATCGAGGCGGCGAACACGTCGACACGGGTCGCGTCGCTGTGGGACTACACGCGGACTCAGGACGCGTGGTTCGTCGGCAAGCCTGCGTACGGCTTCGTCACCACGAAGGCGAACGGAAAGCCCTCCCTTGCCATCGAGCCGAACGCACACAAGGCGCTGCACTGGGCTCGCCGCATGGCACTTCGGGGAGTGTCTGCCCGGCGCATGGCTCTGTGCCTCGTCCGCTCCGGGCTCATGTCCCCAGGGCTCACTACCTCGACTCTCCTCCGGCGCCTCCGTAACCCGGCGCTCATGGGCTACCGGGTGGAGGAGAACATGAACGGCGGCGTACGCCGCTCGAAGCTGATACTCGGACACGACGGCAAGCCGATCAGGGTGGCCGATCCCATCTTCACCAAGGAGGAGTACGAGGAACTCCAGGAGGCCATCGACCGGCGCGGCAAGAACCAGCCCCAGCGCCAGACGCACGGCGCGACACAGTTCCTGGGAGTCCTCACCTGTGTCGACTGCACGTCGAACATGACCGTGCACGTCACGACCAACAAGTTCGGCCAGTACCAGTACCTCCGGTGCCAGAAGTGCAAGAGCGGGGGGCTCGGCGCACCCGATCCACAGGGTGTGTACGACGTGCTCGTGAACGACGTACTGAGAGTCCTCGGCGACTTCCCCGTACAGGTTC
The DNA here is from genome assembly GCF_055231995.1 of Streptomyces sp. Tek67B01. Lineage (NCBI taxonomy): Bacteria > Bacillati > Actinomycetota > Actinomycetes > Kitasatosporales > Streptomycetaceae > Streptomyces > Streptomyces sp. Tek67B01. Next base: position 4,748,288 of record NZ_JBUYUY010000001.1, on the reverse strand, counting down.
GGGAGTACGCGCAGGGGGCGGAGGCTCGGGCCGAGGTGAAGCGACTTGAAGAGGCCATCGCCTACTACATGACGGGCCTTGAGCCGGGAGCCCGCTACACGAAGACGCGGTTCACTCAGCAGCAGGCGGAGAAGACGCTCGACAAGCTCACCGACGAACTGAGCGCGATCGACCCCGAGACCACGCAGGACCGCTGGACGCTCGTCCACAACGGGAAGACGTTCCGCGAAGTGTGGGAGTCGGGAGGCATGGAAGCCATGGCCGAGGATCTGCGCCGCGTCGGCGTCACGTGCGAGGTGACTCGAACCAAGGTCAAGGGCGTGCGCGCTCCCTCCGTGCACCTGCGGCTGAAGATCCCTCGCGATGTGCGCGAGCGTCTCGTCATCAAGAGCGACGAGTTCGCCGCCAAGCTCTGACGGACCCCTGCCCCTGCCCTGTCTCGCCCGCCGGACGAAGGGCGGGGGCTCCTCCGATCAGGTTGACGACCGAACAACCTGCCGTGTAAGAAGATCCTCCCGCTTCTTCGAGGAGCGGACACCGTAGCTCCCGTCGCGTGACGGCGGTAGAGCTGGCCACTCCGTGAAGGGGCCGCCATCCCAAGGGGCTGGCAGGGGAAGCCGAGGGCACCCCGAAGCGCAGGACGGTACTGCGCGACTTCCACTCACCCGCCGAGGTACAGCTACGCGCTGCTCTCGGCCGCCGCCAGGAGGTCGCCACCCCTTGAACATCACCATCGAAATCGTCTGGACCTGTGAGGTCTGCGCATCACCGCTCGCCAACGGGGAGACGCACGACGACTGCGCCGGCGCCGAGGCGACCGGCCGATGAGTACGAGCAGCATCGACTTCGGACAGGGCCGCACCTGGGGCGGCGTCTCCCAACAGGAGTACCAGCGGATGGCCCGAGACCCCCGGCACCCCCTCGCCTACCGCATCCACTTCGCAGCCCTCGGGTGGGCCGACCGCCAGGGACACGCAAGCTTTGGTCCCGGCAAGCTCGCAGCACTGCTGGGCAAGGAGGGCAAGCCCTTGTCCGATCAGAGCACGAACAACGCTCTGGCCCGCGCCAGGCAACTCGCCCTTGTCTCTCCCCGGTCGGGGGCCGCTTGGCTGCTCCTCCCCTACCACCTCTTCCAGAAGAGGAAGGGCGCACCGGTACCGTGCCGCCTTCACCTCGACCGGTGATTACTGCATCCGTCGCATGTAGCCAGCACACGCCTCACGTGTAGCGGGTCGGCACCTCACCTGCGGAAACGTTCGTCTCCTCTCTCTTCTTTTTGTCCTCACAGTTGCGGCCCCGAAGGGGCCGACAGAGGAAGGCATCTTCGGCCTACGGCAAGCGAAGTGGGGCGCGGCAGCGCCCCAAGTGGCAGGCGGCGAAGCAGTAAGCAGCATGGGCGGCCGGACGGCCGCTACAGTCCGAAGCCTCTACGGCAGAGCGGCCCCGAAGGGGGCCGACAGGATCAAGCCCAAGGGGGCGCTGCCGCGCCCCACAGGACGTAAGGCTCCGTTCTGCGCACTCCTCCGCCGTCACCAAGGAGGCAGCGCAAGCCTGTGACCAGGCGCTACGCCGCCGCCGACTGGAGTACAGGCCAGCCAGAGAGCCCTGAAACCGTGGCACGATCTTGGCCGGTATGACATGGCGGTCGCCGTTGAAGGGCGCAAGGGGTCATCCCCCACCCCCACAGGTCAACCGACTCGGTTGGCTCAGGGGAGCCAGTGGTGAACGCCAAATTCGCTACGCGTTGGCTCGCCTTGCCAGCACACTGGCAGTCATGGATGGACTGTACGTCGTCAGGCACGAGCCAACCTGGCGCGAGGAAGCGGCGCCTGAGCCGGACGATGAGTACGACAACGACACGGACCACAAAACCGTGTACGCCCTCTTCGGGCTGGCCATCTACAAGGCCAACTGCCTCGAACACTCTCTCGTCAACCTGCTCGCGTTCACCAGAATCATCACGGCGAGGGAGCAGGGAGAGCAGCTCATCCGCGACCCCTGGACTCAAGGTTTCAAGGACATGATGGGCAAGCTCATCAAACGCGTCGAGCCGCACACCAGCGCCTACCCAGAGGTCATCGACGATCTCACCAGGAGCCTGAAGCGGCGTAACGACCTGGTTCACAACTTCTGGCGCGAGCGCATCCAGGACATGATCAGCGACACTGGCCGGGGCCGGCTGTGCGCGGACCTGAAGGCGGACTGTCGGCTCTTCACGCAGACCGACGAACGCTTCAGCGAGAGGGTCTTGAACCCCATCATGGAGGGCATGGGGATCACGGCTGAGGACGTTGAAGCGCAGTACGCGAAGGAACGCCGCGAGGCGATGGCGCGCTACGAGACCGAGGCGTTCACGGCTGGGGAAGGTTCGGCCTGATTCACGTGTTTGCTTTGCTCTTCAGATCATCGACACCGAGCCACTGGCCCCGGACACTCCGCTCACCCGCATCCTGACCGTCGCCGCTGCGCGCGGGTGCAAGGCTGTGACCGACGAGCATTTCAATCGAGCCCGCCGGGGCGATCTGTAATGCACCATTGCCGCCGTGACTCTTGCTGGCATTACGGCAGTCCTCGCCCTTGCAGGCATTCCTGTCAGTGTGCTCGTGGCCCGGTGGCAGATGCGCACAGCCCTGGCGCAGGCAAGGGAGAGCCATCGAGCGGCCATGGAGCTTGCTGAGGCGAACCATCGGGGCGCCTTGGAGCTGGCTCGCAGTGCAGCCGAGGCCGAACGTGATCGATGGCTCCTTGAGGCCCGACGCGCCGAGTATCGCAACCTCCAGAATGCGTTGGGACAACTTCGTCGAGCGGTCTACTCGCCCGATGCCCACAGCGGAATGCTGCGCGAGCTGTACGAGGAGGTGCACGACAGTTGTCACCGGATTCGAGAGGTCGGTCCGGATGAGGTCGCGAACTGCGCTGGCCTCATCCGCCGCCACTGCCACGGGCTTTACGTGCACGCGACACGGCGGCGCACCATTTGGGAGGAGACCATTGCGCCCCTTCGTGTCGATCTTGATGCCGCGATTCGCGCCACCACCGTCGGCGCCCCGCGGACGCCGGCTCCGAGGTCCCCGTCGCACCTTCGTCAACCCTGAAACTGTGGCGCGATCTTGGCCGGTAAGACGAGGCGGTCCGGATTTTCGCGCCAGGGGTCACACCCCACCCCCGTTCGCGCCCTCGGGGGGCTCGGTTACCTGCTCTCTCCTCAGTTGCACAAGAAGGGAGCGGCAGATCCAGTCGAAGACTCCGGAGCCCGCCCGACTCAACTCGTAGGCCAAGGTTTCCGCTTCTTCGTAGGAGATCTCGATGGAGGCCGCAGCCGTACGCCTCTTGCTGACAAGCGCCCACGCTGCGCTGGGTAGCGACTCAGTCTCCAGCACATGCTCCGGCGACCACATGCCGTGCACCAAGTGGTTCCGTCGGGCGAGCAGGGGCTTGAGGGTCGCAAGTGTGGAGCGACACTCGGTGCGCTGCGCTTCCGTGATCTCCCGATTGATCTTCACGAGCGCCGTACACGTATCGATCAGCTCATACGCTCCAAGTCCCGCAGCCACAACCTCGGCGTACTTGCTGTCGATGAGGCGGGTCATCAGTTGGCGCAGGTAGTACTCCAGCGCAGCACTCTGCCTCGCCACCTCACCCACCAGGAGAGACATGTGCCGCTGTATCTCCTCCATCTCCTCTTCCGATCGGAGGATCGGAAGCCCATCGAGATGGCTTGGCAGGACCGCTTCGTCAGACATGACGAAGAGCGTACCGAGACGCGTCTCACAAACCTTCGTTTTCGGGACGGCCGGGCCGGACTCGGCGCGTGTCCGTTTCACCCACGCTCGGACGTCTCATAACCCGTCCCGAAACATCTCCCTCAAGACTGGCTTTCGGGACACGTTTGTGAGACGGTCTCGTCATGACCACGAGCACCCCGGCCGCCCAGGTCGAACGTCACGCCTGCCCGAAGTGCGATGCCCCCGCCGGCAGCCCCTGCCGTACGACCACGGGCAAGGTGGCGGCGAACTACCACACGGGCCGCTTCGCCCTGGTGCCCGCGCTCAAGGCAGAACTGACCGTGAAGACTCCGGCCGACCGCAACCCCGGTAAGGCGTGGACACAGGGCGCTCCTGTCACACAGGTGCCCGACGCGGTACCGGGCGCAGCGATCCGACTGGGCTACGCCCGTTGCTCAACCGTCGGACAGGAACTTCAGTCGCAGTTGGACATGCTTGCCCGTGCCGACTGCACCCGCGTGTTCTCGGAGAAGATCAGTACCCGCGTGAAGGAGCGGCCGGAGCTGGAAAAGTCGCTCACCCTGGCACGGGAGATCAAGGCAGCCGCACCAAATCAGCCGGTCATCCTGACCGTGGTCGAGATGAAGCGGCTTGCCCGCAGTGCGGCGGAGCTGATGACGCTGTCTTCCACCCTTCAGGCGGACGGCATCCAACTTGAACTCCTGTCCGGTCCCCTTCAGGGGGTGTACGACCCCAACGGGGCAGGTGCCATCGTGTTCGCCGTGCTCGCCGTCAGTGCCGAGGTGGAGCGGGAAGGCATCCGAGAGAAGACGTTGGAAGGGCTGGAGGCTGCGGCCCGTAAGGGCAACGTCGGTGGGCGGCCGTCCGTAGTGGACGACGACACGCTTGCCGTAGCCCGTGCCCGGCACTCCAAGGGAGACAGCGTCACGGCCATCGCCAAGGCCCTGGGGATCGGTCGTGCCACGTTGTACCGCCACCTCGGCGAGAGCGCCTGAGACAGGCGCACACGGACACAGACAGGCCCTCGGCATACGCCGGGGGCCGCTGTCATGCACTGGCCTACCGGGCGGGACAGGCCAGGTCCGGAGCTGAGCGGTTCGGTGAGCACGTCACAAGAGCGACGGAGTGGAAGACAGTGCCCTTCAGGTAGTGGCCGAGGGACACGTCCCCTCCCCACGTCAGCCGCTCGACCGCACTCTTCACCAGGAGAACCAGCCTGGTCACTTCCCGATCCTGCTCAGAGGCGAACCGGGGTGCGAACTCTGCGAGCTGAAGGCCCAGCCACTCGCCGGCCTCCTTGGGCTCCGCCCACGTCCCTCGGATCGTCGAGGGCGGTTTCATCAGCCAGTGCGCCGTCTGGATCGGAGGGAGGTCGGTAGTCGGGAAGACTGCCACGGCTTCCCGGTACCGGTCGTGCACCTCTTGCTCACTGGTAGCCGCCGGAGCCTGGCCGGGCGGTCTGCGGACGCTCTCCCTGTCGAACGTCTTCTTCTCCCCCACCCATGCGTAACCGTGGTGGTGCACCGCTGCTCCGTTCCGAGAGATGACGACGGCCCCGCTCGTCGGCGTGAGGGCAGGGCCGTCAGTTCAGGTGGTGCCGTGGATCAGGCGGAGAGGTCGAAGCGCGCGGGGTCGATACCCGCCGCGTCCAGCTCGGCCGTGGTGAAGCGCAGCGGCTCAGCGTCCGGGCGCTTGCTGTCGCCCATGGCCCACGCGTCCGGCCCGATCTTCGCGAGGATCACGCACGCCTCGCCGTCCGGGTGGGTACTGCCGCCGCACGCCTTCGAGAACTCGGCTCCCTCGATGGGGAGCCCGTACAGGTCGGTCATCGTTGTGCCCTTCCTGATCTGCTGACGGCCCAGAGAGGGCCGTCCCCCGCCCGTAGCGGACGGAAGTCTTGGAGTGGACGCCCCGGCTTCCCTGGGTCCGGAGCGGCGCCCTCACCGCCCAGGGCGGCACCCCAGCCAAGGGGCGGACCGGGGGGAGAACCTGAGCACGTCAACTCAGACGGGACACGTCCTGTCCCTGTTCAAGCCTTGTCCGGTCGGGGGTCTACCTGTCCCCCGCCGGGAGGGTGGCGGTGACAGGATTCTGTGAGCGGCTCAAGGAGCCGAGGGCACCCGCAGCGCCTCTGCGATCTGCTCGACCGCATCAGCGCGGATCATCCCGAGATGGACGTACGCCTGCCCGCTGTGCGTCACCACGGGTCGGACGCTGCTCCACGCGGACTCGGGAACTCCGAGCGCAGCGAGTGCCGCACGTATGGATTCCGTCGCGTCCGTCGCCAGAGTCCTGGCGTCCCTCCACGTCTGCATGTCCATCAGTGGCCGGTCCCGTGCATCCGGAGCAGGATGTTGCAGTCAGCGACCGTGGTGCTGTCGTGCTCCATCCCAGCCGCCTTCCGGAGCTGGCCGAGCCGCGCGCACTCGGGGCAGCCGGGCACAGGACGGGGCGCAGGGCGCTCCTCCCGGATCGGCAGCTCTACCGGCGCTTCCTGCCACCGCGTGGGTTCCGTCTTCGTCACCGTCGCGCCCTCCCTGTCGCTTCCGAGGTCGATGAACAGACCGTAGGGAGCGGGCTTGTGAGGGGTCCACGCTGTTGCACGCGGTTGCACGGATTCACCCCAGGGCAGCGAGAGCCATCGTGATCAGGGCGCGGGCTTCGGCTCCGCGCACGGCGGATCGGGACAGCTCGGAGAAGGCCCGGAGGTACGTACGGATCTCGCCGGGCGTGGTCAGGTTGATCTCTGCGGTGAGGGTCTCCACTGCCACCTGTCGATCATCGAAGGCGTAGAAGGCTTCGAGCGGCCAGACGGTCCGGCGGGCCCGCGCGGGGATGATGCCGAGGGATACGTTCGGCTGTCCCATCACCGCGAGCACGTGCTCAAGCTGTGCCGCCATCGCGGCATCGTCGCTCACCCGGTAGTAGAGAACCGTCTCTTCGAGCACCAGGGCGAACCGATGGTCCCCCTCTCGGATCACGCGGGACCGTTGGGTCCGAGCCTGCACGGCGTCCGTCACATCGTCCGGTGTCCCCTGAAAGGCCGTGATGGACCGTAGGAGCCCTGTCGCGTAGCCGGGGGTCTGGAGCATCCCCGGCATGACGTTCGAGGCGTACACGCGAAAGGAGCGGGTCCGCTGGTACAGCGGGACGGTCTGCTCATGGATGCGCCGCATCCCGTCACGGTGGATCTGCCGCCACTCGACGTACATTGACTCTGCGTTTCGGGACGCAGCGATCAGATCGGCTGCGTAATCGTCGGCCCCGCAGGCAGCGCACCAGGCACGGATGTCTGCGTCCGAGGGCGGCGTCTTGCCCCGCGCGATCCGGGATGACTTCGACTTGTGCCAGCCGCACAGAGCGGCCAGCTCATGCCCTGTCAGGCCAGCGTCTTGCATGAGGCCCTGCAAGCGGGCAGCCACAGCGGCTCGTGCCGCTTGGGCGCTGGAGAGTGGAGAGGAAGGCATGAGCTGACCGGTCAGGAATCAGACGGCGTACTTCTCGTGCGGGACGGCTCGCTCCCACACCGCTTCGAACGCCGACGCGCACAGATCAACTGCGGCAGGGTCTTCCGTCTGGTCAGTGTGGACCCACCGGCCGACGCCGTCGAAGACGTTGAACTGGACAAGGCGGCCGTCGAACAACCAGAAGTCGTTGCCCGGCAGGGCAAGGTCCGAGGCGTTGCGACGGGGCAGCCAACGGATCTGCTCTCCGGCCGCCACGTTCGTAAAGGTGCCCGAGTGCTCGAAGGCGATGTAATCGCTGACCGGCTCCGAGACGATGCGGGCACGTCGGATGACCACGCCCTTGGCCGTGACCTCCTGAACGAGGTCGAGCCAGGGACGCCACCACGAACCCCGGTCCTCAGGGTCGAGCCGGCGCCCTTGCTTCCACGCGGCGAAGCCTTCGATCTCGTTCTCGACGCCGTACGTGTCGCGCATCTCAAGATGCACGGCTGACTCCTGCACTGACCTGATGAGGTCAGAGAAGTCAGTCAGACTCTGCGACACGGAGCGCCTCCCTGAGAAGCGGGATCATCCGCTTCGGAACCCTGATCACCGACTCGTGCCCGGGGATCGGCACATCTCGCGAGCTCTCGCCCGTGGTCCGCTCGTCTGCCGTCCACCCCTGGATCACAAGATCCTTCGACTCCTGGTCCACCCACACAGCGGGTGATCCGTGATCTCCGGACTCGGGATCTTTACCGACGAACCGTAAGGCCATGGTGTCCCTCCCTGTCGAGCGCGTTGCGCCTGGTTGCACGACCTTCACTCTGTCGGAACCTGCGGGTCAAGAGGGCATGTTCACCCCGATCCGACCCGATGCTGTCCATCGGCGCCACGCAAAAGGCGCCCGGACCCTTACGGCCCGGACGCCTCTCGTCAGCTACACCCACTCGACCGCCGAGACGATGCCCGGATCTTGCCGAGGAGCAGGGAGCGGCGTACGCCGCACAGGGCGGGAAGCCTGCTCACGCTCCCTCGTCCCGAGCCCTCGAAGGATCTCGGTACGCTCCGCCTCGCTCATGCCAGCGAGCGTCTCAGCCATCCTCTGGACGGCATCGCCGCTGGTCACGGCTACTTCTTGACCTCAAGCGGGAGCAGCTTCTTACCCGTCGGTCCTACTTGTGGCCATGTGTCGAACTGAGGGCACACGCCGCAGTCGAAGCACGGCGTCCAGCGGCAGTCCTCGACCTCCGTTTCGTCGAGGGCGTCCTGCCAGTCCTCCCAGAGCCAGTCCTTGTCCAGGCCGGAGTCGAGGTGGTCCCAGGGGAGGACCTCCTCGTAGGTGCGCTCGCGGGTGGTGTACCAGGCGACGTCCACGCCGTAGGCCGGCAGGGTCTTCTCCGCCGCCTGCATCCAGCGGTCGTAGGAGAAGTGCTCGCGCCAGCCGTCGAAGCGGCCGCCGGACTCGTAGACCGCCCGGATGACGTCGCCGATGCGGCGGTCGCCGCGGGAGAGGAGGCCCTCCACGATGCCGGGCTTGCCGTCGTGGTAGCGGAAACCGATGGAGCGGCCGTACTTCTTGTCGCCGCGGATCTTGTCGCGCAGCTTCGTCAGGCGGGCGTCCGTCTCCTCCGCCGACAGCTGCGGGGCCCACTGGAAGGGGGTGTGCGGCTTCGGTACGAATCCGCCGATCGACACCGTGCAGCGGATGTCGTTCTGGCCGGAGACCTCGCGGCCCTTGGCGATGACGTTGACCGCCATGTCGCCGATCTGGAGGACGTCCTCGTCGGTCTCCGTCGGCAGGCCGCACATGAAGTACAGCTTCACCTGGCGCCAGCCGTTGCCGTACGCGGTGGCGACGGTACGGATGAGGTCCTCTTCCGAGACCATCTTGTTGATGACCTTGCGCATCCGCTCGGAGCCGCCTTCGGGGGCGAAGGTCAGTCCGGAGCGGCGGCCGTTGCGGGTCAGCTCGTTGGCCAGGTCCACGTTGAACGCGTCCACGCGGGTCGATGGCAGGGACAGCCCCACCTTGTCGTCCGAGTAGCGGTCGGCCAGGCCCTTGGCGATGTCCGCGATCTCGGTGTGGTCCGCGGAGGACAGCGACAGGAGGCCGACCTCCTCGAAACCGGTGGCCTTGAGACCCTTCTCGACCATCTCGCCGATGCCGGTGATGCTTCGCTCCCGCACGGGGCGCGTGATCATGCCGGCCTGGCAGAAACGGCAGCCGCGGGTGCAGCCGCGGAAGATCTCGACGGACATCCGCTCGTGGACGGTCTCGGCGAGCGGGACCAGCGGCTGCTTGGGATACGGCCACTCGTCGAGGTCCATGACGGTGTGCTTGGAGACCCGGTACGGGACGCCCGACCGGTTCGGGGCCACGCGCGCGATGCGGCCGTCCGGCAGGTAGTCGACGTCGTAGAAGCCGGGGACGTAGACCTGGCCGGTCTTGGCCAGACGCAGGAGGACTTCCTCGCGCCCGCCCGGGCGGCCCTCGGCCTTCCAGGTCCGGATGATCTCGGTCATGTCGAGGACGGCCTGCTCACCGTCACCGATGACCGCGCAGTCGATGAACTCCGCGATCGGCTCGGGGTTGAAGGCCGCGTGGCCGCCGGCGAGCACGATGGGGTGGTCGACCGTACGGTTGCGGGCCTCCAGCGGGATGCCCGCGAGGTCCAGGGCCGTCAGCATGTTGGTGTAGCCGAGCTCGGTGGAGAAGGAGAGCCCGAAGACGTCGAAGTCGCCGACGGGGCGGTGGGAGTCGACGGTGAACTGAGGGACCTTGTGCTCGCGCATCAGTTCCTCGAGGTCCGGCCACACGCTGTACGTGCGCTCGGCGAGCACGCCCTCCCGCTCGTTCAGCACCTCGTAGAGGATCATGACGCCCTGGTTGGGCAGACCGACCTCGTACGCGTCCGGGTACATCAGCGCCCAGCGGACGTCGCACTCGTCCCAGACCTTGACGGTGGAGTTGAGCTCACCACCGACGTACTGGATGGGCTTCTGCACATGCGGGAGCAGCGCTTCGAGCTGTGGGAAGACCGACTCGGACATCACGCGACTTTCGTGAAGCGGGCAGGGGGGCGACTCTCAAGCGTACCGCGCGGCTCGGTCGCCCCCCGCCGCGGTGATCACCGACCGCGGGCGAAGGAGGCGCTCCTGCGGGAGGTCTTCGCCCATACCCGCGGCAGCTCCCGTTCATAGCGCTTCGCGAGGGCTTCCTCGCGGCCGTGGAGCAGGCCCCAGGTGAAGGAGGTCTCGCCGGCGCCGGCCGCCTGGACGGCCAGTGCGCGCAGGGCGTCGCGGGCGACGACGCAGTCCTGGTGGTCGCCGAGCAGGGTCTGCACCTTCTTGGTGGCCTTGGCGAGGCGCTCGGCGGGTTTGCCGATCGCGGGGGCGGCGGCCTCGGCCGCGTAGCGGGCGCGTTTGGCCGCCTTGCGGGCCTCGTGCAGGGCCAGGTCCCGCTGGTGGCCGGCGCTCAGGGCCAGGGCGCGTTCGACCCGGTGGGCGAGCCGGTCGTGGTCGCGTCGTACGGCCTTGGCCAGGACTTTCGCCGCCGGGCGGGACGCGGCCTTGCGCAGCGGCGGAGTGGTGAGCAGGGCGTCGAGGGAGTCGAGGAGGTCCAGGTACCGCTCGCTGTCGAGCGCGGTGAGCACCCTCTGGCGGGTCTCGGCGCTGCGGGTGGTGTCCCAGACACGCAGGCGGGCGCGGACGGGGCCTAGCAGGAGGGCGACGTCGACTTCGTCGAGCCGGGTGCGCAGTCGTTCGCGGAGGACTTCCTGGTCGCGGTCGGCTCCGAGTTCGGTGGCCAGCCAGCGCAGCTCGGCGCGCAGCGGGTCGGTGGCCGTCCGGTCGAGCACCGTGCGGAAGGTGGCGAGGGCGCTGCGCAGGCGGCGCGTGGCGACGCGCATCTGGTGGACGGAGTCGGGCAGGTCGCGGCGTACGGCGGGATCGTGGGCGATGAGGGCCTCGCGCTGTTCGCGCAGGTACGCGAGGACGTGCGCGCCCGCGGTGTCGTCGGCGGGGCCGGGTGCGGGCCGGGCGGGCGGGGTGGCGCCCGTCTCGGCGAGGGCGCGGACCAGTTTGGAGGGGGCGTCGCTGACCTTGAGGCCGGCCTTGCGGAAGGTCTTCTCGACGGCGTCGAGGAGCTTCGGGTCGACGCCGTCGGCGAGTTCGACTTCGACTTCGGTCCAGGCGGTGGTGGCCCGGCCGCGCTCGGCGGTGACGGTGTCGGTGCTCAGTTCGGCCAGCAGGGCGCCCTGGGCGTCGAGGAGGTGGGTGACCTTGCGCCGGGAGACGAGCCGTACCTGGGGCATCAGTTCGGCTTCGCGGGTCCGGGAGCGCAGGAGTGAGGCGAGGGGCCCGGGAACGGTGTCGTCGCCGAGCGGGGCCGTGAGCTCGTCGCGGACGCCCGGGGCGACGGGCAGTTTGAGGTGCCAGCCCTCGTCGGCGCCGCCCGTCCGGCGGCGCAGGGTCAGGCCGTCGGCGGCGAGCCGCAGGTCGGGGGTGTCGTAGTAGACGGCGTCGAGCGTCGCGGTGCCCCTACGGCGCATGGCCGTGATCGCGGCCGTGCCCGTCAGGTCCGGCAACCGCTTCTTCGCGGCCCTCCCCTGCGCCTTTCCGACGCTCTTTCCCGCGGCCTTCGCTGCCGCCTTCCCCGCGGTCTTCCCTGCCGTCTTTCCCGCGGTTTTCCCCGCCGCCTTTCCCCGGGCTCCACCCTCGGCCTCCCCCACGGCCGAGGTGAACTCAAACTTCCGTTCGATCTCTCGCTTCGTGTCCGCCATGCTTCGAACGTAGCCCTGAAGGGATCACAACATGAACGGAAAGCCACGAATCGCCCCGCCGATCGGCCGGATCAGGCTGATATCGGCCGCTGGACCCTGATCGACTGCAAGAGCCCCACCGCCACCCACACGGCGAACATCGACGACCCTCCGTAGGACACGAACGGCAGCGGCAGGCCCGCCACCGGCATGATGCCGAGCGTCATCCCGATGTTCTCGAAGGCCTGGAAGGCGAACCAGGCGATGATCCCGGCGCACACGATCGTGCCGTACAGCTCGGTGGTCTCCCGGGCGATCACGCAGGCGCGCCACAGCACCACGCCGAGCAGGACCAGTATCAGTCCGGCCCCGATGAAGCCCAGTTCCTCCCCCGCCACCGTGAAGACGAAGTCGGTCTGCTGCTCGGGCACGAACTGGCCGGTGGTCTGGGAGCCCTTGAAGAGTCCTGAGCCGGTCAGTCCGCCGGAGCCGATCGCGATCCGCGCCTGGTTGGTGTTGTAGCCGACGCCCGCCGGGTCGAGCTCGGGGTTGGCGAAGGCCGCGAAGCGGTTGATCTGGTACTCGTCCAGGATGCCGAGCTGCCAGATCAGGACGGCTCCGGCCGCCCCCGCGCCCATCAGGCCCAGCACCCAGCGGTTGGAGGCGCCGGAGGCGAGCAGCACGCCGAGCACGATGACGACCATGACCATGACCGAGCCGAGGTCGGGCATCAGCATGACGATGCCCATGGGGGCGGCGGCCAGGCACAGGGCCTTCACGACGGTGCGGTGATCGGGATGTTCCAGGTCACCGGCGTCCACGCGGGCCGCCAACAGCATCGCCATGCCCAGGATGATCGTGATCTTCACGAACTCGGAGGGCTGGAGCGAGAACCCGCCGCCGATCACGATCCAGGCGTGGGCGCCGTTGATGGTCGCGCCGAGCGGCGTGAGGACGGCGAGGACGAGCACGAGCGAGAGCCCGTACAGGATCGGCACCGCCCCCCGCAGGGTGCGGTGGCCGAGCCAGACGGTGCCGATCATCAGCACGATGCCGATCCCGGTGTTCAGGGCGTGCCGTTCCAGGAAGTAGTACGGGTCGCCCTGGTTCAGGTGGGTGCGGTTGCGGGTCGCCGACCACACCAGCATCGAGCCGATGAAGGACAGCGCGATCGCGGAGAGCAGTATCGGCCAGTCGAGTCGGCGCAGTACCGAGTCCCGTGCGGTGAGCCTGGTCAGCGTCCCGCGTTGCCGGGGCGCGTAGCGGGAGACGGAGAACTTGTTCGCGGTCTGCATCGGGTCCTCAGTCCTGCTTCGCGACGGGCGGGGCCGGCGGTCCCGCGAGGGCCGGTGGTGGCGCGTCCTCCGGGGACGGCGGCACGTACGGCTTGATCTCGGGGGCGTCGATGGAGCCGTCCGGCTGGATGGTCGGCAGCGTCGCCTGCGGCTTGGGGAGCAGGGCCTTCGACAGGTCCTGCTTGCCGGCCATGTCGAGGCCGTAGATGGCGTTGTAGACGTTGCGCACGGCGGGACCGGACGCGCCGGAGCCGGTGCCGCCCTGGGAGATCGTCATCACGATCGTGTAGTCGTCGGTGTAGGTGGCGAACCAGGAGGTCGTCTGCTTGCCGTAGACCTCGGCGGTACCGGTCTTGGCGTGCATCGGGATCTGCTTCTGCGGCCAGCCGCCGAAGCGCCAGGCGGCCGTACCGCGGGTCGCGACGCCCTCCAGCGCTTCTCCTATCTGCTGCCTGGTCTTCTCGTCCATGGGGAGCTTGCCGTGCGCCTTGGGCTGGATCTCCTGGACGCTCTTGCCGTCGGCGCTGACGATGGCCTTGCCGATGGTCGGGTTCCACATGGTGCCGCCGTTGGAGATGGCGGCGTAGATGGTGGCCATCTGGATGGGGGTGACCAGGGTGTCGCCCTGTCCGATGGAGTAGTTGACGGCGTCACCGGCGCGCAGGATGTTGCCTTCGAGGCAGTTCTCGTAGTTGAGCAGCTCGATGTAGGTGCCGCCCTTCTTGCCGGTCTTGCACCACTGGTCCTTGTTGGCCGCCCAGAACCGCTGCTTCCACTGGCGGTCGGGGACGCGGCCCTTCTCCTCGCCCGGGAGGTCCACGCCGGTCTCGGCGCCGAGACCGAACTGGTGGGCGGTCTTGAAGAAGATGTCGCCGGGCTGCTTGACGGGCTTGAGCCCGCCGTCCTTGAGCCACTGCTGGTGGGCGAGGCCGTAGAAGACGGTGTCGCAGGAGACTTCGAGGGCCTGGCCGAGGGTGATCGAGCCGTGGCCCTGGGACTCGAAGTTCTTGAAGACCTGGCCGCCGATGGAGTACGAGCTGGGGCAGGGGTAGCTGCCGTCGAACTTGTACCCGGCGTTGACCGCGGCGGTGGTGGGGATGACCTTGAAGATGGAGCCGGGGGCGGCCTGGCCCTGGATCGCCCGGTTCATCAGCGGGACGTTGGACTCCTTGGAGGTGAGCTTGGCGTAGTCCTTGCCGGAGATCCCGCCGACCCAGACGTTCGGGTCGTAGGTGGGGTTGGAGGCCATGGCGACGACGCGGCCGGTCTTGGCCTCCAGGACGACGATGGCGCCGGCGTCGGCCTTGTAGGGGACGCCGGTGTTGCGGTCGACCTCCTTGCGCGCCTGGACCATCGCGTTGTTCAGCTCGTACTCGGCGACCGCCTGGACCCGGGCGTCGATGCTGGTGACGACGTGGGCGCCGGGGACGGCCGGGTCGTTCTTCGCCTCGCCGATGACCCGGCCGAGGTTGTCGACCTCGTAGCGGGTGACGCCGGACTTGCCGCGCAGCTCCTTGTCGTAGGTGCGCTCAAGGCCGAAGCGGCCGACCTGGTCGGAGCGCAGGAACGGCGAGTTGGTGTTCTTGGCCTTCTGGATCTCGTCGTCGGTGACCGGGGAGAGGTAGCCGAGCACCTGGCCGGTGTTCGCGCCGCCGGGGGCCGGGTAGCGGCGCACGGCGGTGGGTTCGGCGGTGATGCCGGGGAAGTCCTCGGGGCGTTCGCGGATCTGGAGGGCCTGCTGGGTGGTGGCCTCCAGGGTGACCGGGATCGGCTGGTACGGGGAGCCGTTCCAGCAGGGCTGCGGGGTCTTGGAGTCGCAGAGCCGGACCTTGTCCATGACGTCCTGCGGCTTCATGTCCAGTACGTCGGCGAGCCGGGTGAGGACGCCTTTGCCCTTGTCCTTTATCTTCATCAGCTCGGTGCGGCTGGCGGAGACGACCAGACGGGTCTCGTTGTCGGCGAGCGGCACTCCGCGGTCGTCCAGGATCGAGCCGCGCACGGCGGGTTGGACTACCTGTTGGACGTGGTTGTTCTTGGCCTCGTCGGCGTACTCGGAGCCGTTGCGGATCTGGAGGTACCAGAGGCGACCGCCGAGTGTGAACAGCAGCGAGAAGACGAGTACCTGGATGATGACGAGCCGGATCTGCACCCGGGGGGTGCGGCCGGTCTCCGGAATGTTGGTCACGCCTGGTCCCCCGTCACAGCTTCCTGACGCTCTTCACGCCTTTGACGCCCTTTATGCGGCCGGCCCGGTTCGCGCGTCCCCGCGCGGTCTTCAGCCGCAGCCCGCCGCGCTGACTGCCGATCCGCAGCCCTGTTCCGCCGGTGAGCCAGCCGGAGGACAGGTCCTTGCCCTTGGGGGGTCCGCCGCCCGCTTCGACGGCCATCGGGTCGTTCTCGGCGCGGCGGGCGAGCGCCATGACGAGCGGCACGGTGAAGGGCGCGAGGAGCAGGTCGTAGAGCATGGCGGTGAAAAGCAGTTCGGTGAGGCCGACGTGTCGGGCGGCCGTGTCGCCGACGAGTGCGCCGACGCCCGCGTAGAGCAGGGTGGAGCCGATCGCGGCGGCGACGACGGCCGTCAGCGGCCCCCAGGCGGAGCGGAAGCGCCCGTTGTCGGGGCGGGCCAGGCCGACGAGGTAGCCGATGACGCAGAGCACGAGGGCGTACCGGCCGGCGGCGTGGTCGGCGGGCGGCGCGAGGTCCGCGAGGAGGCCCGCGCCGAAGCCGACGAAGGCTCCGCTGAGGTGTCCGTAGACCAGGGCGAGGGCGACGACGGTGAGCAGGAGCAGATCGGGTACGGCGCCGGGGAGTTGCAGCCGGCCGAGGACGGTGACCTGGATGACGAGGGCGACCACGATCAGCGTGGCGGAGAGCAGCATCCGGTTGAAGCGCATGGGCGGTCGGCTCCTACTCGTCGGCCGGCTTGGCGGGGGCACTGGCGGACGCCGACGGGGTCACGGTGACGGTGACGGTCGGGGTGGGCTTCACTTCGGGCTTGGGCGGCAGGACGGCGTCGCGCGGGTCCTCGCGCGGCGGCATCACCACGACACCGACGATGTCCAGGCGCGAGAAGCCGACGAACGGACGCACCCACACGGTGCGGGTGAGGTCGCCGCGCGAGGGGTCGACCTTGACCACCTCGCCGATGGGGACGCCCGGCACGAAGGGCTTGTTGCCGCGCGAGCCGAAGGTGACGAGCCGGTCCCCGGGGGCGATCTTGGCCTTGCCGTTCAGCATCTGCACCGACAGGGCGCGGTCGCCCTGGCCGGTGGCGAAGCCGAGTTCCCCGGTCTTCTCCAGGCGGGTGCCCACGGTGAAGTCGGGGTCGTTGGCGAGGACCACGGTGGACGTGTCGGGACCGACGGTCGTGACGCGGCCGACGAGGCCGTCGCCGTTGAGGACGGTCATGTCGCGCTCGATGCCGTCCTTGCTGCCGGCGTCGATGGTGACGGTCCAGGAGAAGCCCTGGGCCGCTCCTATCCCGATGACCTCGGCGCCCTTGATGCCGTACTGTCCGGCGCCCGCCCGCTTGAGCATCGCGTCGAGTTCGTGGATCCGGCTGCGGGTCTGGTCGTCGCTGCCCAGCTTCGCCTTCAGCGCGGTGTTCTCGCGTTCGAGCGTCTTGATCCGGTTGTGGCGCTCGTCGGAGTCCCGTACGGCGCCTATGGCGTGGGCGACCGGGTCGACCGCGGTCGCGACGCCCTTCTCCACGGGGCCGAAGACCGCTGCGGCGGCTTGCCGGGCGCCGTCGACCGGTGACTCCTCGCCCGCCCTGATGTCCACCGTGATCAATGCGAACGCGATGGCGATCAGAAGCACCAGGAGCAGCCGGCTCTCTCGTGTGTCCCTCACGTGCGGCGGCGTGCCTTCCTCGTAGGTATTCGCGGTGCCGGAGCCGCTCCGACGGAGCCGGGGCTCGCACCGGACTGTGCCTGTATATCAACGATCCGCCGCACAGGCGCGGTAGCACCCGTACGGCGGATCCTTGTGTTCCACATGCCCCGATACGGGGATTTCGATCAACGCCGGGGCTGGGCGTCCAGGACTTGCTGGAGTGCTTCGAATTCCTCGACGCACTTGCCGGAGCCGAGTGCCACGGAGTCGAGGGGGTCCTCGGCGATGTGGATCGGCATGCCCGTCTCGCGGCGCAGCCGTTCGTCGAGTCCGCGCAACAGGGCGCCGCCGCCGGTGAGGACGATGCCGCGGTCCATGATGTCGCCGGAGAGTTCCGGCGGGCACTTGTCGAGGGTGGTCTTCACCGCGTCCACGATGGCGTTGACCGGTTCCTCGATGGCCTTGCGCACCTCCGCCGCGGAGATGACGACCGTCTTCGGCAGACCGGAGACGAGGTCGCGGCCCCGGATCTCGGTGTGCTCGTCCTTGTCGAGGTCGTACGCCGACCCGATCGTGATCTTGATCTGTTCGGCGGTGCGTTCACCGAGGAGGAGCGAGTACTCCTTCTTGATGTGCTGGATGATCGCGTTGTCCAACTCGTCGCCGGCGACCCGGATGGACTGCGCCGTGACGATTCCGCCGAGGGAGATGACGGCGACCTCGGTGGTGCCGCCGCCGATGTCCACGACCATGTTGCCGGTGGCCTCGTGGACGGGCAGGCCCGAGCCGATGGCGGCGGCCATCGGCTCCTCGATGATGTGTACCTGGCGGGCGCCGGCCTGGGTGGACGCCTCGATGACGGCGCGGCGCTCCACTCCGGTGATGCCGGAGGGGACGCAGACCACGACGCGCGGACGAGCCAGGTAGCGGCGCTTGTGGATCTTGAGGATGAAGTACCGGAGCATGCGCTCGGTGATCTCGAAGTCGGCGATCACGCCGTCCTTGAGGGGCCGTACGGCGACGATGTTGCCGGGCGTCCGGCCGATCATCTTCTTCGCCTCGGAGCCGACCGCCAGGATTCCACCGGTGTTCGTGTTGATGGCGACCACGGACGGCTCGTTCAGGACGATCCCCCGGCCCCTCACGTACACCAGCGTGTTGGCGGTCCCGAGGTCGATCGCCATGTCACGGCCGATGAACGACATGTTGTTCCCCTTGTTCCCCATGAGGAGCGTCTGGCCTTCCAGTTGATAGCGGCTGCTGTCAGGTCGGCGAGGTGGGTGTGTGGGTGGAGGCCCCATCGTAGTGCCGCGGGTACGGACATCGCGCGACGGGACTCCGGCAATCCCGCCGGAACGGATACCCGCCCCCTTAGTGGTGACGTCGTGTCCTGCACATGCGTTCCCGCTCGCCGCCCGTCATACCGAAGGGCGACCGAAATTACTTCGGTCGCCCCAGGTCATGAGCGCTATATGGCTGATGTCGCGTCGGGGCGACGGGTGCTCGCGCGGCGCGGCACGGGTTCCGCTTCGGTTCAGAGGGCGGGGAAGAAGAGCTTCAGCTCGCGCTCCGCCGAAGCCTCGGAATCCGAGGCGTGGATGAGGTTCTCCCGGGTGATGGTGCCGTAGTCACCCCGAATGGAGCCGGGCGCCGCGGCGATCGGGTCGGTGGGACCCGCCAGCTGCCGGACGCCCTCGATCACGCGTTCGCCCTCGACGACCAGGACGACGACCGGCCCGCTCGCCATGAAGCCCATGAGGGGCTCGTAGAAGGGCTTGCCCTTGTGCTCGCCGTAGTGGGTCTCCAGGGTCTCCTGGTCCAGCGTGCGCAGCTCCAGCGCGGGAACGGTCCAGCCGGCCTTCCGCTCGATGCGGCCGATGATCTCGCCGATCAGGCCACGACGGACGGCGTCGGGCTTGAGGATGACGAGCGTGCGCTGGGTCATGTGGAAACTCCTTGCGGCATACGGGTGCGGTCCGACGAGGCTACAGGGGGCCCCGGGGCGCCTTACGCCTCGGCCGGCGCCTCGTTCTGCGCCGCCCAGCGGGCCTTCGCGGCGTCGACCTTGCGCCCGTAGTGCACCGAGCACCACCACAGGCCGGCGAAGACCGCTCCGAGGAAGAACATGGTCGGGACGACGAACCCGCTGAGGACCAGCCCGATCTGCAGGGCCCAGCCGAGCTGTACCGCGCCGGGGCGCGACAACATCCCGCACAGCAGCACGGACAGCAGCATCGCGATGCCGCACACCGTCCACACGGTCGCCTGGGTCAGGTCCGGGTCCTTCATCGCCACCAGACCCGCGAAACCGATCACGAAGAACTCGCCGATCAGCGTCGAAGCACACAGCGTGCGCATTCCTCAGCCCCTCTTCAGCAGCAGGCGGGCCTCGCCCACCGTGATCACGGAGCCGGTCACCAGGACCCCGGCCCCACCGTATTCGGCCTCTTCCTCCGCCAGGGTGATGGCCGCCTCCAGCGCGTCGTCCAGCCGGGGCTCCACCTGCACCCGGTCCGGCCCGAAGACCTCGACCGCGATGGCGGCGAGCTCGTCGGCCGAGATCGCCCGGTGGCTGGTGTTCTCCGTGACGACGACCTCCGCGAAGATCGGCTCGAAGGCCTCGAAGACCCCCTTCACGTCCTTGCCCTCGCTGGCGCCCACGACGCCGATCAACCGGCTGAAGCCGAACGCCTCGGTGACCGCCTCCGCGGTGACCCGCGCCCCCGCCGGGTTGTGCGCGGCGTCCAGGACCACGGTCGGGCTGCGCCGGACGACCTCCATACGGCCCGGCGAGGTCACCGAGGCGAAGGCCCGGCGGACCGTGTCGGCGTCCAGTTCCCGGGCGTGCTCGCCGCCGACGCCGAAGAACGCCTCGACCGCGGCCAGGGCCACCGCCGCGTTGTGCGCCATGTGGGCGCCGTACAGGGGCAGGAAGATGCCGTCGTACTCGCCGCCCATGCCGCGCAGGGTCAGCATCTGTCCGCCGACCGCCACCTCGCGGGAGACGACACCGAACTCCATGCCCTCGCGGGCCACGGTCGCGTCGACCTCGACGGCCTTCTTGAGTAGCACCTGCGCCGCGTCCACCGGCTGCTGCGCCAGGATCACGGTCGCGCCCTGCTTGATGACGCCGCCCTTCTCCTGGGCGATCTCGGCCGTCGTGGAGCCGAGCCGGTCCGTGTGGTCGAGACTGATCGGGGTGATCACGGCCACCGCGCCGTCGATCACGTTGGTCGCGTCCCACGAGCCGCCCATGCCGACCTCCACCACCGCCGCGTCCACGGGCGCGTCCGCGAAGGCCGCGTAGGCCATCCCGGTGAGCACCTCGAAGAAGGACAGCCGGTACTCCTCGGAGGCGTCGACCATCTCCACGTAGGGCTTGATGTCGTGGTAGGTCTCGACGAACCGCTCGGCGCTGATCGGCGCCCCGTCCAGGCTGATCCGCTCGGTGATCGACTGCACGTGCGGGCTGGTGTAGCGGCCGGTGCGCAGGTCGAAGGCGTTCAGCAGCGCCTCGACCATACGGGCGGTGCTGGTCTTGCCGTTGGTGCCGGTGATGTGGATCGAGGGGTACGCGCGCTGCGGCTCGCCCAGGACGTCCATCAGCGCGGCGATGCGCGAGACGGACGGCTCCAGTTTGGTCTCGCCCCAGCGGCCGGCCAGCTCCTGCTCCACCTCCTGCAGCGCCTTGGCCACCTCCGGGTCGGCGGGCGCGGCGGGCACCTGCTCGTCCTGCGGCGCTCCGCCGTGCGCGCGCAGGGTGCGGCTGCCGGCCTCGATCACCGCCAGGTCGGGGTCGCGGTCGGACTCTTCCGAGACGATCCGCTCGAACTCGTCGCTCGCGTCGAAGGGTCGGCCGAGGTCGTCGGGGCCGTGGCTGTCGGGCTGCTGCTCACTCACGGGGACCAGTCTACGGACGAGGGGCGCAGGGACCTTCGGCCCGGCCGTTTCGGGACCTTCGGCCGCCGTCGCGACCGTTTCGTTATGCAAGCCTTGCGGGCAGCAGATAGGGGAACGAATGCCGCAGGCCAGCACCGACAAGACGGCGTCCAGCCGTGACATAGGGATCGACCTGGGAACCGCGAACACCCTCGTCTACGCCCGGGGGCACGGGATCGTCCTCGATGAGCCGTCCGTGGTGGCGGTCAGGACCGGTACGACGACGGCCTTGGCGGTCGGGACGGAAGCCAAGGAGACCCTCGGCCGCACCCCGGGCTCCATCACCGCGATCCGCCCGCTGAGGGACGGGGTGATCTGCGACTTCGAGGCCGCCGAGGAGATGATCCGGCACTTCGTGCGCAAGGCGGTCCCCGGTCGCCGGCAGCGCACCCGGATGGTGATCTGCGTACCGTCGGGCGTCACCCAGGTCGAACGGCGGGCGATCATCCAGGCCTCCACCCGGGCCGGCGCCAAGTCCGTGCACCTGATCGAGGAACCGATGGCGGCGGCGATCGGGGCGGGGCTGCCGGTCTCGGAGGCGCGCGGCTCGATGGTGGTGGACATCGGCGGCGGCACCTCGGAGGTCGCCGTCATCTCGCTGGGCGGCATCGTCACCTCGCGGTCGTTGCGCGTCGGTGGCGACCGGATGGACACCGCGATCACCGACCACGTGCGCAAGGAGCACGCGCTGCTCCTCGGCGAGCGCACCGCCGAGGACGTCAAGGTCGCCATCGGCTCGGCCTGGCCGGTCCCGGGCCTGCCCGAGTTGGAGGGCCGCACCCACACCGTGCGCGGGCGCGAGAAGGTCGGCGGCATGCCGAAGACGCTGGAGCTGACGGCGCGCGACGTACGGGCCGCCCTCGACGAGCCGGTGGAGGCGATCATCGCCGCCGTGCGCACCACCTTGGAGGAGTGTCCGCCCGAGCTGTCCGGTGACGTGATGGAGCGCGGCATCGTCTTGACGGGTGGCGGGGCGCTGCTGCCCGGCCTGGACCTGCGCATCGCCTCCGCGACCGGCATCCCGGTGTTCGTGGCGGACGCGCCGCTGAACTGCGTGGTGCTCGGCTCGGGCCGCTGCGTGGAGGACATGGACACGCTCGGCAGCGTGCTCGCCCCGGCGAAGGCGTAGGCCCCGCCACGGCGTTCAGCCGCGCGGCAAGGTCGCCTCGACGACGTACGCGTCCTCGGTGCGGGCCGCCGTCAGGGTTCCGCCCAGGCTGTGGACTCGTTCGGCCATGCTCGCCGTCCCCGAGCCGGCCGAGACGGGCGCGCGCGCCGGGTTCCGGTCGGGGAGGCCGTTGGCGACGCGGATGCGCAGACACCGTCCGTCGGCCGTGACCGACACCTCGATGGTCTCGCCCCGGGCGTGCTTGGCGGCGTTGGTCAGGCACTCCTGCACCACCCGGTAGACCGCCGCCTGGCGCAACGGCGACACCTCACGCGCCTGAGGGTCGATCACCAGCCGTACGGGGGAGCCCGCCTGCCCGCTCCGTCCGGCGAGCTCTTCGAGTCCGTCGATCCCCGGGGTCGCCGCCCGCTCCCCGCGCTGCACGATGATCTCGTTGAGCACGAGGTGGGCGCGGCGCGCCGTGTCGGCGAGCTCCTCGAACTCCTTCGCGTACGCGCTCTCGCGGGCCCGCACCGCCAGCACCTCCGAGCGCACCGTCAGCAGGGTCAGCTCCCGGCCGACGAAGTCGTGGACGTCGCGCGCGACGGAGGTCCGCTCGTCCTGGACGGCTTGGAGTACGGCGGACTCGGCCCGGCGGGTGTCGAGTTCGCGCACGAGGTCGTGCCGGTAGGCGGCGATGCCGACGGCGGAGGCGAGCATCCCGATCGGCACCACCAGGCTGAGGAAGGCGCTGAGGGTCTCCGCCCTCGGTTCGGGCCAGCCCGGCAGGCTGAACACGGCGAGCGCGAAGACCACGTAGCCGGTGGTGGCGAGGATTCCGGCCCGGCGGCCCCGGTAACGGCCGACGGAGTACAGGGCGAACTGGATCAGCGTCAGCTCGTGCAGCCAGCCGATGAACAACAGCGCGGTGAGGTACGCGGCCCAGGGCAGCCGGCGCCGTACCAGCAGGCTCGCGCAGCCAGCCGTCAGGACGGCGGCGGCGGCCGGCCCGTTCGGGGAGTGGTCGGCGGCGGCGAGTCCCGGCAGGTCCAGCGCCATCAGAGCGAGGCAGCCCAGCGCCGTCAGGACGTCCAGCGCCCGCGGTGACCCGGCCCGGCCCTCGGCGACCCGGCGACCGGCGGACACGACCCGGTGGAGCGCCGAGGCGACGGGCTTGACGTGCATGTCCCCCATCATGCGTGGTCGGCTCCGGCGATCGGATCGGGGCTGCGGGGGCGCGGGGGTGAGATGCCGCACTCCGGTCGGGAGGGCGCACTCCGGTCGGTAGGCGTACTCGGTCGGAAGGGCGTACGGCGAAGGCCCCCGCACCGAGGGACGGTGCGGGGGCCTTGGCGGGTCACCCCTGACGGGGCCCGGCGGCTACGCGGCCGGGAGCCCGGCCAGCTGGGCCTGGATGCGGGCGATGTCCGACTCGGCCTTGGCGAGACGGCCCTTGATCTTGTCCACGACGTTGTCGGGCGCCTTGGCGATGAACGCCTCGTTCCCGAGCTTCGCCTCGGCCTGCTGCTTCTCCTTCTCGGCGGCGCCGAGGTCCTTGGTGAGGCGCTTGCGCTCGGCCGCCACGTCGATGGTCCCCGACAGGTCGAGGGCGACGGTGGCCCCGGCGACCGGCAGGGTCGCGGTGGCGTTGAACTCCTCGCCCTCCGGCTGGAGGCGCAGGAGCTGGCGGATGGCGGCCTCGTGCGCGGCGAGCGCCGTACCGGCGAGGTCCAGGCGGGCCGGGACCTTCTGCCCGTCCTGGAGACCCTGCTCCTTGCGGAAGCGGCGGACCTCCGTGACCACCGACTGGACGCTCAGGATCTCGGCCTCGGCGGCCTCGTCGCGGAAGCCGCTGTCCTTGGGCCACTCGGCGATCACGAGGGACTCGCGCCCGGTCAGCGTGGTCCACAGCGTCTCGGTGACGAAGGGGACCACCGGGTGCAGCAGCCGCAGCATGACGTCGATGACCTCGCCCAGGACCCGGCCGGAGACCTTGGCCTGCTCCCCGCCCGCGAAGAACGTCGTCTTCGACAGCTCGACGTACCAGTCGAAGACCTCGTCCCACGCGAAGTGGTAGAGGGCCTCGCTGAGCTTCGAGAACTGGAAGTCGTCGTAGTACGCGTCGACCTGCGCGACCGTCTTGTTCAGGCGGGACAGAATCCAGCGGTCCGTCGCCGACATCTCCTCCGGGGCCGGCAGCTCGCCCTCGATGGTGGCGCCGTTCATCAGCGCGAAGCGGGTGGCGTTCCAGATCTTGTTCGCGAACTTGCTGGAGGCCTGGACCCAGTCCTCGCCGATCGGCACGTCGGTGCCGGGGTTGGCGCCCTTGGCCAGGGTGAAGCGGACGGCGTCGGAGCCGTACTTGTCCATCCAGTCCAGCGGGTCGACGACGTTGCCGAAGGACTTCGACATCTTCTTGCCGCGCTCGTCACGGACCAGACCGGTCAGCGCGATCGTCTTGAACGGCGCCTTCCCGTCCATCGCGTACAGACCGAACATCATCATCCGGGCGACCCAGAAGAAGATGATGTCGTGGCCGGTGACCAGGACGTCGGTGGAGTAGAACTTCTCCAGGTCCGGGGTCCGCTCCGGCCAGCCGAGCGTGGAGAACGGCCACAGGCCGGACGAGAACCAGGTGTCGAGGACGTCGGTGTCCTGCTTCCAACCCTCGCCGGTCGGCGCCTCCTCGTCCGGGCCGACGCAGACGACCTCGCCGTCCGGGCCGTACCAGACCGGGATGCGGTGGCCCCACCACAGCTGGCGCGAGATGCACCAGTCGTTGAGGTTGTCGACCCAGTCGAAGTAGCGCTTCGACATGTCCTCGGGGTGGATCGCGACCCGGCCGTCGCGGACCGCGTCACCGGCCTCCTTGGCGAGGGTCTCGACCTTGACCCACCACTGGAGCGACAGGCGCGGCTCCACGGTGGTGCTGCATCGCGAGCAGTGCCCGACGGAGTGCAGGTACGGGCGCTTCTCGGCGACGATCCGACCCTGCCCGCGCAGCGCCCCGACGACCGCGGAGCGGGCCTCGAAACGGTCCTGGCCGAGGAAGGGCCCGTGGACGGTGATGACACCGTGCTCGTCCATGATCGTCATGTTGGGCAGGCCGTGGCGCTGCCCGATGGCGAAGTCGTTCGGGTCGTGCGCCGGGGTCACCTTGACGGCGCCGGTGCCGAACTCCGGGTCGACGTGCGTGTCGGCGACGACCGGGATGGTGCGGTCGGTCAGCGGCAGCTTGATCTGTCGGCCCACGAGGTGCTTGTACCGATCGTCGTCCGGGTGGACGGCGACCGCGGTGTCACCGAGCATCGTCTCGGCGCGGGTCGTGGCCACGACCAGGCTGTCCTCGCCCTCGCCGTACCGGATGGAGACGAGCTCGCCGGCGTCCTCCTGGTACTCCACCTCGATGTCGGAGATGGCGGTGAGACAGCGCGGGCACCAGTTGATGATGCGCTCGGCGCGGTAGATCAGACCGTCGTCGTAGAGCTTCTTGAAGATCGTCTGGACGGCCTTGGACAGGCCCTCGTCCATGGTGAAGCGCTCACGGGACCAGTCGACGCCGTCACCGAGGCGCCGCATCTGGCCGAGGATCTTGCCGCCGTACTCTTCCTTCCACTGCCAGACGCGCTCGACGAACTCCTCGCGACCCAGGTCGTGGCGGGACTTGCCCTCCTCGGCGAGCTGCTGCTCGACCTTGTTCTGGGTGGCGATGCCGGCGTGGTCCATGCCGGGCAGCCACAGCGACTCGTAGCCCTGCATCCGCTTGCGGCGGGTCAGGGCGTCCATCAGCGTGTGCTGGAAGGCGTGCCCCAGGTGGAGGGAGCCGGTGACGTTCGGCGGCGGGATGACGATGGTGTACGAGGGCTTCTCGCTCGCCGCGTCGGCCGTGAAGTACCCACGCTCTACCCAGCGCTCGTAGAGCTTCCCCTCTACCTCGGCCGGCGCGTACTGGGTCGGCAGTTCGGAGTTGGGGCTGCTGGGTGTCTGCGTGTTCTCGGTCACGCACCACAGGATACGGGCGGCCCCGCCCGCGTCACGAATCCGTTCCACCCTCCGGCTTGCCTTGACGGGGCCATGACCGATCGGCCTGACTGGGCGCATGAACGAGATCACCGGGCAGCCCACCGCCGCCCCTTCGGTACATCCCTACGCGTCCATCCCGAACGTCCCGCCGAAGAAGCGCGTGCTGGTGAAGGTCGGGGTGGCGCTGGGGGCCATCGTGGGCGTGGTCGCCGGCAAGGCGGCCGTGACCGCGGTCCTCGACGGCGGCCCGTCGGACGCCGGACGGTACCGGCTCGCGCCGCCCGCCTCCTTCCAGGGCCTGACGCTCCAGGACTCCGGACCGCGCGTCGACGCGATCAAGCTGGGCCAGGGCCCGCGGAAGCCGGGCACCGAGCAGGTCGCCGTGGTCTACGCCGACGCGTCGGGCACCGCGCGGCTGGTGGTCAGCGGGGCGGCCGGCCGGTTCGACGACGGGGACCCGGGTTCGGTGCTGACCCGAGGCCTCCACGAGATGGGGGCGGCCGACGCGGCCCCGGAGCCGGCCGGCACGCCGGAGGACGCCGCCATGCGGTGCGGCACGGTCCACGTCGCCGCCGGCACGCTCCCGGTGTGCATGTGGGCGGACCACAGCTCACTGGTGACGGTGACCGTCCCGGTGGAGAACGAGCCGGTGACGCTCGCCGCGCTCGCCGAACAGACCCGGGCGCTGCGGGGCGTGACGGAGGTCCGGGCGTCGTAGTTCGGTAACGCCTGGGGCCCCGGAGCCAGGACCAGCGGGAACTTCGGTCAAGATATGACCAACATAAGAAGTTCCTAAAGGGGGACGCGGGTCATGAGTTACAACCAGCCGGGACCGTACGGTCAGCAGCCGCAGCAGCCCGGACCGTACGGGGGCCCGCCGCCGCAGCCGGCCCCGTACGGGCAGCCCGCGCCGCAGCCCGGCTACGGCTACCCGCAGCAGGCCCCGCCGCCGGGCTACCCCCAGCAGCCCCCGCAGCCCGCCTACGGCTACCAGCAGCCGGGCATGCCCCCGCAGCCCCCGTACGGCGGGATGCCCCCGCAGCAGCAGCCGAAGAAGTCCAAGGCGGGCGCGGTGATCGCGGTCGTGGTGGTCCTCGGCGTGATCGCGGGCGCCGGCTGGTACTTCACCAAGGGCGGCGGCGCCTCGGGCACGGTGGCGGCGGACACGAAGGGCTACAAGCTGGCCTTCCCGGCGTCGGTGGACGCGTACCAGCTGCAGCCGCCGACGACCGGCGCACCGGACCCGAACGCCCCCCTGGAGGGGGAGAAGAAGACCAAGGCCGAGGCGCTCGGCGTCATGAACCCGCACAACGCGATCGCCTCGTACGCCACCGGCCCCGGTGGCAAGGGCAAGGTACTCAGCGCCAACGGCATGTGGGGTGACGTCGGCTCACCGGAGAAGTCCGTGGACGCCTACTTCGCCAACATCAGCGCGAGCAACAAGGACACCGCGGCGCTCGGTTTCAAGTACGAAGTGGTCGGCACCCCCAAGGCCTACACCCCGGCGGGCTTCAAGGGCGCCGTGATGAAGTGCGCCGACCTCAAGGCGACCGCCATCAAGCCCACCAAGCCCGGCGAACCCAGCTCGGTCACAATTCCCCAGTGCGCTTGGGGTGACCGCTCCACCGTTGTCGCGGTCAACGTGATCGACGCTGCCGCCGTCACCGTGGGCGGCAGCAGCGGCACCCAGGACGAGCTGTCCCAGCTGGCCGCCAAGCTCTACAACACCGCCCGCGTCAAGGCCTGACGCCGGCGCATACGCGAAGGGGCGCCCCGGAGTACCGGGGCGCCCCTTCGCGTATGTCCGTTGCGGCTAGGCCGACTTCTCCTGCGGGCCCTGGTCCTTCGGGACGATGCGCGGGACCAGCGTCGGGTTGACGTTGGAGCGGACCACATCGGCGGTGATGACCACGCGGGCCACGTCCTTGCGGGACGGGACCTCGTACATCACCGACATCAGGACCTCTTCCATGATGGCGCGCAGGCCGCGCGCGCCCGTCTGGCGGAGGATCGCCTGGTCCGCGATGGCCTCCAGCGCCTCGCGCTCGAAGTCCAGCTCGACGCCGTCGAGTTCGAACAGCCGCTGGTACTGCTTCACCAGCGCGTTGCGCGGCTCGATGAGGATCTGGAGCAGCGCCTCGCGGTCCAGGTTGTGGACCGAGGTGATCACGGGGAGACGGCCGATGAACTCGGGGATCATCCCGAACTTCACCAGGTCCTCCGGCATGACCTCCTGGAACTGGTTGCTCGCCTCGATCTCCCGCTTCGAGCGGATGGTCGCCGCGAAGCCGATGCCCTTGGCGCCCGCACGCGACTCGATGATCTTCTCCAGGCCGGCGAAGGCGCCGCCCACGATGAAGAGCACGTTCGTCGTGTCGATCTGGATGAACTCCTGGTGCGGGTGCTTGCGCCCGCCCTGCGGCGGAACCGAGGCCGTCGTGCCCTCCAGGATCTTGAGGAGCGCCTGCTGGACGCCCTCGCCGCTCACGTCGCGCGTGATCGACGGGTTCTCGCTCTTGCGGGCGACCTTGTCGATCTCGTCGATGTAGATGATCCCGGTCTCGGCCTTCTTGACGTCGTAGTCGGCCGCCTGGATCAGCTTGAGCAGGATGTTCTCGACGTCCTCGCCGACGTAACCGGCTTCCGTCAGCGCCGTCGCGTCGGCGATGGCGAACGGGACGTTGAGCATGCGGGCCAGCGTCTGCGCCAGCAGGGTCTTGCCCGAGCCGGTGGGGCCGAGCAGCAGGATGTTGGACTTCGCGAGCTCGATCGCGTCGTCCCGGCCCTGCGCGCCGCCGTTCTCGCCGGCCTGGACCCGCTTGTAGTGGTTGTAGACCGCCACGGAGAGCGCCTTCTTCGCCGGCTCCTGGCCGACGACGTAGCTCTCCAGGAACTCGTAGATCTCACGGGGCTTGGGGAGTTCCTCCCACCGGACCTCGGAGGTCTCCGCGAGTTCCTCTTCGATGATCTCGTTGCAGAGGTCGATGCACTCGTCGCAGATGTACACACCGGGTCCTGCGATGAGCTTCTTCACCTGCTTCTGGCTCTTTCCGCAGAACGAGCACTTGAGCAGATCGCCGCCGTCACCGATGCGTGCCACGAGGTGCTTCCCCTTCGCCTGGGAGACGCCTGGTTCAGCGGCTCCTGGTGCCTCATATCCGACGGTACCTTGCCGGGGGCCCCCAACGGGGCCCCCTTGACG
Organism: Streptomyces sp. Tek67B01; assembly: GCF_055231995.1. NCBI lineage: Bacteria > Bacillati > Actinomycetota > Actinomycetes > Kitasatosporales > Streptomycetaceae > Streptomyces > Streptomyces sp. Tek67B01. The sequence continues at coordinate 4,718,932 of NZ_JBUYUY010000001.1, read as the reverse complement.
TGGTTCACATCGCCGAATGCGACAGCGTGACCACGCCAACTCGCGGCAAGGATCAGACCGCGGTGCTCTTGCGGGTGGAGACGACCTGGTCGATCAGGCCGTACGCCAGTGCGTCCTCGGCAGTGAGGATCTTGTCGCGCTCGATGTCATCGCGGATCTTCTCGATCGGCGTGGTCGAGTGCTTGGCCAGCATGGTCTCCAGCTGGTCACGCATGCGCAGGATCTCCTTGGCCGCGATCTCCAGGTCGGAGAGCTGCTCGCGGCCGGTACCGCCGGACGGCTGGTGGATCAGGACACGGGCGTTCGGCAGGGCCAGACGCTTGCCGGGGGTACCGGCGGCGAGCAGGACCGCGGCGGCGGAGGCCGCCTGGCCCATGCAGACCGTCGAGATGTCCGGCTTCACGAACTGCATCGTGTCGTAGATCGCCGTCAGCGCGGTGAAGGAGCCACCGGGGCTGTTGATGTAGATCGAGATGTCGCGGTCCGGGTCCATCGACTCCAGGCACAGCAGCTGCGCCATGACGTCGTTGGCCGACGCGTCGTCAATCTGCACGCCGAGGAAGATGATGCGCTCCTCGAAGAGCTTCGCGTACGGGTCGTACTCGCGCACACCCTGCGAGGTGCGCTCGACGAAACGCGGGATCACGTACCGGTTGTCCACCTGAGGGCCGGTGTAGAGGCCGCTCGCGGGAGAGAGGTTGTTCATGTGCATCTGGGTGTTCACCATCCTGGTGGCGTTCTGCGGGCTGAGGCTTGCCTGGTGCGGTGCCGGGGATCAGGCCCCGGTGCCGCCACCGCCGGGGACCAGGGACGCGGCGGAGATGATCTCGTCGATGAGGCCGTACTCCTTGGCCTCCTCCGCCGTGAACCAGCGGTCGCGGTCGCCGTCGCGGATGATGGCCTCCACGGTCTGGCCGGAGTGGTGAGCGGTGATCTCGGCCATCCGCTGCTTGGTGCGCAGCAGGTACTGGGCCTGGATCTTGATGTCCGAAGCGGTGCCACCGATGCCGGCGGAGCCCTGGTGCATCAGGATGTCGGTGTTCGGCAGCGCGAAGCGCTTGCCGGCCGTACCGCCGGTGAGCAGGAACTGGCCCATCGAGGCCGCCATGCCCATGCCGATGGTGACGATGTCGTTCTTGATGTACTGCATGGTGTCGTAGACCGCCATGCCGGCCGTCACCGAGCCGCCGGGGCTGTTGATGTACAGGTAGATGTCCTTCTCCGGCTCGGCGGCCAGGAGGAGGAGCTGCGCGGTGATCTTGTTGGCGATGTCGTCGTCGACCTGCTGGCCGAGGAAGATGATGCGCTCGCTGAGCAGCCGGTTGTAGACATGGTCGCCGAGGCCACCACCGATGGACGGCTCACCCGCGGCGTAAGGCTTCAGATTCGTCACGTATCCACCTGCTCGTCTCCGACGGCCACATGCCGTCTCAGCGTCTCGTTCTGGGGCGCGGACCAGCCGGTGCGAACGATGTCCGCCGGCGTCGGGTACTCCCGTGCCCTCGTATTCATGGACCCTAACGCGCAGGTCGGACAACGCCATCCCGCTTCCCGAACTGTTCGCTCGGAGCGCAAGGTCCGGGGCCCTTCGCGCCGTACGACGAAGGGCCCGGACGCGACTGCGTCCGGGCCCTTCGGGGCACTGCCGGGTGGGCCGCGCCCGCGGCCCGCCCTGGGGTGTTACTTGGCCTCGTCGCCCTCGGTCTCGGCGTCGGCCTCGACGGCCGCCTCGACCGTCTCGGCGGCCGTCTCGACCTCGTCCTCGTCGTCGGAGAGGTCTACGACCTCACCGTTGGTGTCGACGACCTTGGCGGCCTCGACGACGACCGCGAGGGCCTTGCCGCGGGCGACCTCGCCGACCAGCATCGGGACCTGGCCGCCCTCGACGACCGCCTGGGCGAACTGGTCGGGGGACATGCCGGAGGACTGCGCGCGGCGCATGAGGTGCTCGGTGAGCTCCTCCTGGTTGACGCCCAGCTTCTCCTTGTTGACGAGGGCGTCCAGCAGGAACTGGGTCTTGATGCCCTTGACGGCCTGCTCGGCGGTCTCGGCGTCGAACTCCTCGACCGTCTTGCCCTGGATCTCCAGGAACTTCTCGAGGTTCAGACCCATCTGGCCGAGCTGGTGGTGCTCCAGGTTGTGCTTGCGGGTCTGGACCTCGTCCGCGAGCAGCTTCTCGGGAACGGGGATCTCCGCGAGCTCCAGGAACTTCTCCAGGACACGCTCCTGGGCCTGGGTGGCCTGGTCGTACTGCTTCATGTTCTCGAGGCGCTTGCGGCTGTCCGCCTTGAGCTCTTCGAGGGTGTCGAACTCGCTCGCCATCTGCGCGAACTCGTCGTCCAGCTCCGGCAGCTCGCGAGCGGAGACCTTGGTGACCTTGACGGTGACCTCGGCGTCCTTGCCCTCGGCGGAGCCGCCCTTGAGCTGGGAGGTGAAGGTGGCCTCGCCACCGGCCTCCAGGCCCTTGACGGCCTCGTCGATGCCGTCGAGGAGCTCGCCCGAGCCGATGGTGTAGGAGACGTCCTGGGCGACACCGTCCTCCAGCACCTCGCCCTCGACCTTGGCCTCCAGGTCGATGGTGACGACGTCGCCGTCCTGGGCGGCGCGCTCGACGTCCTTCGTGGACGCGAAACGGCCGCGCAGCTGCTCGACCGACTTCTCGACGTCCTCGTCGGTGACCTCGACGGCGTCCACGGTGACCTCGATGCCGGAGTAGTCCGGGATCTCGATCTCGGGGCGGACGTCCACCTCGGCGGTGAAGGCCAGCAGCTCGCCGTCCTTCAGCTCCGTGATGTCGACCTCGGGCTGACCCAGCGGGTTCAGGTCGGCCTCGTTGACCGCCTCGGTGTAGAACTTCGGGAGGGCGTCGTTGACGGCCTCCTCCAGCACCGCACCGCGGCCGAAGCGCTGGTCGATGACGCGGGCCGGGATCTTGCCCTTGCGGAAGCCCTTCACCGTGACCTGCTGGTTGATCTTCTTGTAGGCCGCGTCGAGGCTGTCCTTGAGCTCCTCGAAGGGCACCTCAACAGTGAGCCGAACCCGAGTCGGGTTCAGGGTCTCCACGGCGCTCTTCACGGTTCGGTCTCCTTGTGGCTGACTGCTGGGGGTTCTGCCGTCACGCTGTGATTCAGCGGTTCGGCGGATTCGGCCCGGCATCAGACACACGGGCACGCAGCTTGCATAGTAACCGCAAGCGGCAATCAGCCCACAACGCGATCACCGCGGCGATCATCGGCGAGGGGGCCCGGGGGGCACGCCCCGGGACACTGCGTGGAGAAGGTGCTACTGGTCGGGGTGGCCGGATTCGAACCGACGACCTTCCGCTCCCAAAGCGGACGCGCTACCAAGCTGCGCCACACCCCGTCGGTGCGACACGTAGGGTACATGCCCGAGGACGGTCCGACACGCGGGTTTCCCGGGGATCGGGCCCTGCCGGCGGACACGAGCGCGGCGGCGGACCGAAATGCGGTGTGCGGTCCCCCCGCGCGACCCGCTAGGATGCTGTCCGTGCCGCGGTCCCCGGACCTGCGGCGCGCGCGATGCGGGTGTAGCTCAATGGTAGAGCCCTAGTCTTCCAAACTAGCTACGCGGGTTCGATTCCCGTCACCCGCTCTTGATGGCTTAGGGCCAGGTCGGAGGATGTTTCCTCGACCTGGCCCTGATGCGTTCCCGGGGGCTCCGATCAGTCGTCCGGGATGCGGCGGGCGGCGCGCGTGGTCGGGCCGGGGGCGGAGGTCGTCGGCTGAATCACGGATGCCTTGGGCCGACACGTCGCACGCGATGGTCGGGCTGTACGGGGCCTCAGCCGTCCAGCGGATCTCGTTCGCGCTCGAACCGGCCGAGGCGCGGTGGCGACTGCGGTGTCAGGGTGCGGACGTACGCGTCGGCGGCTATCGCTTTCCGGACTCGACGAGGAGCTCCAAGCCGACGACGCGGGCAGCCTCTCGTGGGGCACCACGCTGCCGCGCGGCGTGCTGAGCCACGCGGTGGTGGAGGCCGCCGAGGACGTGTCGCGAACGCACGACGAGCCCGCGCCTGCGCGTGCCCGGCGGAGGGCGGAGGGGCCCGGTCAGGGCCGTCCGGGGCGACGGCGGGCGCGCTCGGCCCGCGCCGGGGCTGCCGAGCGGCTCGTCGATCGACGGGGAGGGATCAGAGCTTGATCCCCGCGATGGTGTCCGCCAGGGAGTTCAGGAAGCGGTTGACGTCCGGGGCGATGGAGCTGGACGCGAGGAAGAAGCCGAAGAGGACCGCGACGATCGCGGGGCCGGCCTTGATGTGGCTGCCACGGATCAGCACCACCAAAATGATCGCCAACAGAACCACCACTGACAGCGAAATGGCCACTACTGATCACACCTTCTGTCGTCCCTCGGCCGGCCCGGGGCGCATGCCCCCACAAGGACCATCCTCCCACCAACCGGGCCCGGCTATCCGTCTCGTGACGAATCGCCATCGCTCGTTTCGCAGCAACCGGACGTGCGGGCCGCCGATTTCGGGCGCGGGACGGGGGTCAAGGGGTGGGCAGGCCGAGAAGGGAGCGGACATACGCGTACTTGGCGGACAAGCGGTCGCGGGTGGGGCCCTCCAGGACGGCGAGTCGGGCGGGGTCGGCGTTGTGCGCCAGGTCCGCCTCCTTGACCAACCGGGCGCCCGGAGTGGCGAGGATGCGGGCCGCGTACTCCTCGACCGGCTCGCCCGGGACCTTGGTCAGCGCGCGGACCATGGCCTTGACCCCGTCGGGCAGGGCGGCCGATTCGAGCCACGCGGGGGTGAGGGCGTCGTCCTCGATCGCGTCGTGCAGCCAGGCGGCGGCCTGCTGCTCGGGCGTGCCGCCGCGCAGACGGACGCCTTCGGCCACGGCGGCGAGGTGCTCGGCGTAGGGCCGGCCGGCCTTGTCGGTCTGGCCCTCGTGCGCCGCTCGGGCGAGGGCCTCCACTTCGAGGAGGGTCAGGTCCCGGTCCGTCACATGAGCTCCCTTGCCGCCGTCCGGAGGGCCTTCGCGGCCCGGCGCGCATCCGCCTCGGTGGTGCGCCAGTTGGAGAACGCGGCGCGCAGGGCGGCGGTTCCCCGGTAGACGGTGGGGGTGACGAACACTTCCTGCCGGACGGCCTCCCGCAGCGCCGTGAGCCGGGCCGGGGTGGGTGCGTCGGCGAGGGTGAAGCAGACGACGTTGAGGCGGACGGGCGCGAGGACGGCGAAGGTCCGGTCCCCGGCCAGGTCGGCCCCGAACGCACGGGCACAGGAGATGTCGCGCTCGACGATCTCCCGGTGGCCCTGGCGGCCGTACGCCCGGAGCGTGAACCAGGCGGCGAGGGCGCGCAGCCGGTGGGAGTTCTCCGGGGTGAGGTGGACCAGGTCGGGGTGATCGCCGAGGGGGCCGAGGTAGGCGGCGGCGTTCTGGAACACGCGGGCCTGCAGGTCGCGGCGGCGGGTGAACTGGACGGCGCTGTCGTAGGGGACGTTGAGCCACTTGTGCAGGTCGACGCAGACGGAGTCGGCGGCGTCGAGGCCGGCGGTGAGGTGGGCGTGCTCGGGCGAGAGCGCGGCGAAGGCGCCGAAGGCGGCGTCGGTGTGCAGCCAGAAGTCGTGCCGATCCTTGAGGGCGGCGACGGCGCGGAGGTCGTCGAAGTCGACGGTGTTGACGGTTCCGGCGTTGGCGACGACGACGGCGGGGCCGGGGGTGTCGGCCAGGGCGCGGTCGAGGGCGGCGGGGTCGACGGCCTCCCGGCCGGGCAGGGTGGGGACCGCGACCAGGGCGTTCCGGCCGAGGCCGAGGAGCGAGAGGGCTTTGGCGATGGAGGAGTGCGGGGCGCCGGAGAGGACGCGGACGGGGCCGAGGGCGGCCGCCCCGTCGTCCGAGGGTGAGACGCCGGCCCGTTCGCCGAGCCACTCGCGGGCGATGGCGAGCCCGGCGGTGTTGGACATGGTCGCGCCGCTCACGAAGGTCCCGGTGTGGTCGGGGCCCAGACCGAAGAGGTCGCGGAGCCAGGTGACGGTTTCGCGTTCGAGGTCTTGGCCGGCTCCGTCGAGGGCGGAGTTGCTGTTCTGGTCGTGGGCCGCGGTCAGCCAGTCGCCGGCCAGGGCCGCGGGGGTGGCGCCGCCGGTGACGAAGCCGAGGTAGCGGGGGCCGGCGGAGGCGGAGAGGCGGGGCGCCCAGCGCTGCCGGAAGGCGGCGAGGGTGGCTTCGGTGCCGGAGCCGTGCTCGGGGAGGGGTTCGGGGACGAGGGGGGTGACCCGGGGGATCACGGGCCGGGCGTGGAGGGTGGCGAGGGTCTCGGCGGCGGCGTGGCGGGTGGCGTCGAGGAGGTCGGGGAGGCGGGCGAGGTCGGCGGCGAGGGTGGGGTCCATGGGGGCACGGTAGGCGGCGCGGGGGTGGTGGGGGCGGGCCAATCCCGGGCGGGTGGCCGGTGCCGCGGCGGTACAGTGCGGACGGCGCGGACGGGCGCGGCGCAGACGGGCACGGCGCGGATGGTGCCCCGGGGCTCCCGGACCCGCGGACGGCGCAGACGGGCACGGCGCAGACGGGCACGGCGCAGACGACGCGGACGGCCGCGGGCGGTGCCCGGGGCTCCCCAGACCTGCGGACGGCGCGGACGGGCGCGGCGCAGACAGGCACGGCGCAGACGGCGCGGCGCAGACAGGCACGGCGCAGACAGGCACGGCGCGGACAGGCGCGGCGCAGACGGGCACGGCGCGGATGGTGCCCCGGGGCTCCCGGACCCGCGGACGGCCCGGACGGCGCGGCGCGGACGGCCACGGACGGCGCCCAGGCGCTCCCCGGGCCCCGCGCCTCAGCGCCTCAGCGCCGGCAACGCTGGATCTGCCGCAGCGGCACCGGCCCGCGCGGGGCCGCGCCCCGAACGCCGCGGGCCCGGCAGGTGGCGGGAGGGGTGACGGTGACGGTCAGGACGAGCGGCGGATGAGGAGGAGGGCGCGGTCGTCGTTGACGTCCTTGGCGACCTTCTCGATGAGGTGCCAGGCGGCGCCGTCCCAGCCGGCGGCGACGTAGCGGTCCGCTTCGCCCGTCAGGCGGTCGATGCCCTCGCTGATGTCGCGGTCCGCGGTCTCGACCAGGCCGTCGGTGAAGAGCATCAGGACGTCCCCGCGGCGCAGGTTCCCGCGGGCCGGGGTGAAGTCGACGCCGTCGTAGACGCCGAGCAGCGGTCCCTCGCCGGAGACCTCGCGCCAGCGGCCGGTGCCCGCCGAGAGCTGCAGGGCGGGGAGATGGCCCGCGGAGAGGAGTTCGTAGTCACCGGTCTCCAGGTCCAGGACGAGGTGGATGGAGGTGGCGAAGCCCTCCTCCCAGTCCTGGCGGAGCAGGTAGCCGTTGGCGGCCGGCAGGAACCCGTGCGGGGGCAGCGCGCCGAGCAGGCCCCCGAAGGCGCCGGAGAGCAGCAGGGCGCGCGAGCCCGCCTCCATGCCCTTGCCGGAGACGTCGGTCAGCACGATCTCCAGGGTGCGCCCGCCGTTGGTGCGCGCGGCGACGACGAAGTCCCCGGAGAAGGACTGGCCGCCCGCCGGCCGCAGGGCCATCTCGCGGTGCCACCCGGTGGGCAAGGACGGCAGCTTGCTCTGCACCCGGATGCGTTCGCGCAGGTCGAACAGCATGGTGCCGCCGCGCCGCCACGGCACGCCGACCCGGCTGCGGAACTGGGCGATGACCAGCCCGAAGAACCCGCAGGCCGCGACCACCAGCACCGTGCCGGGCGTGACCCGGGCGGGCCCTTCCGTGTACGGACCGAGTACGAGGGCCTCCACGATCAGGGCGACGGCGGAAGCGGCGTACAGGGCCAGCAGGCTGGCCGGCCGCAGCAGCAGGCCGCCCGCCACGATCGGCAAGACGAGCGCCGACGACGAGAACCAGACGGGCATCATCAGCGTGCCGAAGGCGATCGCGGGCACGGTGAGGAGCAGGCCCCCGAAAGCGAGCCAGTCGGAGGCGTCGCCGCGGAAGTAGTCGACGGCGGACTTGCGCAGGCCGGTGCGCGCCCGGTGCGACAGCATGCGCGTCCGGGCCATGAGCGTCTCCACGTGTGCTCCGGCCATTGCTTCGGGACCCTATCCATCCGGGCTGTGCGCGCGCAGGGGTACCCCCGGACCTGAAAGCCGCCGGAGGTCGAAATCTCCTCGACTGGATGGGAATGCCCTGGTAAGGATGCCCATATGGCTCTTGAGACGCGGGTATTGCAGGCTGATGAGTGGGATGTCTGGTACGACCACCTTGAACTGGCGTTCGGCGGTGTGCCCGAATCCCCCGAGGAGCGTGAACTCTACAAGTCCCTCACGGAGTTGCGGCGTTCGCTGGGCGTGTGGGACGGCGAGGACTGCGTGGGGTCGGCGGGCGCGTTCAGCTTCCGGCTGTCCGTGCCGGGCGGTCCCCTGGTGCCCGCGGCGGGGGTCACGATGGTGGGGGTCGCGCCGACCCACCGCCGGCGCGGAGTGTTGACGTCGCTGATGCGCCGCCAAATGGACGACATCCGGGCGGGTGGTGAACCGCTCGCCGTGCTGACGGCCTCGGAGCCGGAGATCTACGGGCGGTTCGGCTACGGCACCGCCACCTACGGGCTGGCCCTGGAGATCGACACCAGTCGCGTACGGCTGCGCGTGCCGCCGGGGACGGACGGCGTCCGGCTCCGCCTCGTGGACCCGGACAAGGCCCTGGCCGACTGTGAGCGGGTCTACGCGGCGCTGGTGGCGGGGCGGCCGGGGATGCCGGCGCGGCAGCCGGGCTGGGAGCGGCAGGCGCTGCTCGACCCGGAATCGCTGCGCGCGGGCGCCTCGCCGCTCAAGTGCGTGGTCGCCGAGGGGCCGGACGGCCAGGTGGTCGGGTACGCCCGCTACCGGGTGAAGGCGGACTGGGAGCCCACCGGCTCGGCCGGGACGGTGGAGGTGGCGGACCTCGACGCGCTGGAGCCGGCGGCGTACGCGGCGCTGTGGCGCTACCTGTGCGAGATCGACCTGACCTGGACCGTGCGGGCCGCCCGGCGTCCCGCGGACGATCCGGTGCTGCACCTGGTGAGCGACGTACGGCGGTCCCGGCCGAACCCGCGTGACGCGCTGTACCTGCGACTCGTGGACCTGGGGCCGGCGCTGGAGGCTCGGCGGTACGGGGCGCCGCTGGACGTGGTCCTGGAGGTCGAGGACGCCTTCTGTCCGTGGAACGAGGGCCGGTGGCGGCTGCGCGTCGGGCCGGACGGGGCGGCGTCCTGCGTGCGCAGCGCGGACCCGGTGGACCTGGAGCTGTCGGTACGGGACCTGGGCTCGGCGTACCTGGGCGGCATCACGCTGACCGCGCTGGCCGGCGCCGGACGCGTCCGCGAGCTTCGCCCGGGCGCCCTGACCCGTGCCTCGCGTGCCTTCGCCGGCGACGTCGCCCCCTGGCTCCCCCACGGGTTCTAGGCAGGCGGTACCGCTAGCGGCTCTGGCAGCCGGGGCACCAGAAGAGGTTGCGGGCGGCGAGACCGGCGGTGCGGATCTCGCCCCCGCAGATGTGGCAGGGCATGTTCGCCCTCCGATAGACGTACACCTCGCCGCCGTGGTCGTCCACCCTGGGCGGGCGGCCCATGGCCTCCGGGAGGTGCTCGTCGCGGACGGTGTCGATCCGGTTGTTCCGTACGCCCTCGCGCATGAGCAGCACCAGATCGGCCCAGATCGCGTCCCACTCGGCCCGCGTCAGGTCTTTGCCGGCCCGGTACGGGTCGATGCCGTGCCGGAAGAGCACCTCGGCGCGGTAGACGTTGCCGACGCCCGCGACCACCTTCTGGTCCATGAGGAGCGCGGCGACGGTGGTACGGGAGCGGGAGATCCGCTTCCACGCCCGGTCGGGGTCGTCGTCCGGGCGCAGCGGGTCGGGGCCGAGGCGCTCGTGTATCGCCTTCTTCTCGCCGTCGCCCAGCAGTGCGCAGGCGGTCGGTCCGCGCAGGTCGGCCCAGTGGTCCGGGTTCGCCAGGCGCAGCCGGACGGTGTCCGTGGCGGGCGGGGCGGGCGCGGGGCCGAAGCCGAGCTTGCCGAAGAGGCCGAGGTGGATGTGGACCCAGGCGTCGCCCAGCTCCAGGAAGAGGTGCTTGCCGTGAGCCTCGGCGCTCTCCAGGGTGCGTCCGTCGAGCAGGGCGGCGCTCTCGGCGAACCGGCCCTGCGGGCTGCTCACCCGGACCGTACGCCCGGCGAAGCGCTCGGTGTGGTCCTGGGCGAGGCGGTGGATCGTATGCCCCTCGGGCACGGCGAGGCTCCTCACGGCGACAGGCGGGAAACAGCGGACACGCGGGCAGGCGCGGACACGCGGGCAGGCGCGGGCAGGCGTGGACACGCGCGGGTAGACAGCAAACGGCCGCGCCGCCGGTGGTCCGGCGGCACGGCCCGGCTGAGCGGGCGGATCAGCCCTGGGGGTGGTGGGCCGGAATCGGGGGCAGCTCGCCGGTGGTCTCGTAGGCGGTGAGCATGTCGATGCGGCGGGTGTGGCGCTCCTCGCCGGAGTACGGGGTCGCCAGGAAGGCCTCGACGAAGCCGACGGCCTCGTCCTGGGTGTGCATGCGGCCGCCGACGGAGATCACGTTGGCGTTGTTGTGCTCACGGCCGAGCTTCGCGGTCTCGACGCTCCAGGCCAGGATGGCGCGGACGCCCTTGACCTTGTTCGCGGCGATCTGCTCGCCGTTGCCGGAACCACCGATGACGATGCCGAGGCCGTCGGGGTCCGCGGCGGTCTTCTCCGCGGCGCGCAGGCAGAACGGCGGGTAGTCGTCGACGGCGTCGTAGATGTGGGGCCCGCAGTCGACGGGCTCGTGGCCGTTGTTCTTGAGCCAGTCCACGAGGTGGTTCTTCAGCTCAAAGCCGGCATGGTCAGATCCGAGGTACACGCGCATGGGTCGAGTGTGGCACGGCTGCCCCCGAGTCCTGCCGGAGGGTACCGGGCGGAGTGTGGCATGGGTCACTCGCCAAGCTCAAATTATCCCCAACAACCCAGACGGGACGGGGTGGGACGAAGGTCCCGGACTTTAGCCCCGGGCAACCTTCCGGAACGAGGTCTTCCGTCTGGCGTTCATCTCAGGTTTCAATGCCGGGACTCGCAACCCGAGAACCTAAGGAATCGTCCATGAGCTCCACGACGACCCTTCAGAAGGCAGGCGACCCCTCCGGCACCCCCGGCGACGCCAAGCCCTCCGATGGTCTGAAGGCCGGTCTCAAGAACCGCCACCTGTCCATGATCGCCATCGGCGGTGTCATCGGCGCAGGACTCTTCGTCGGCTCCGGCGGCGGCATCGCCAAAACCGGTCCCGCCATCCTCGTGTCGTACGCACTCGTCGGCGCGATGGTCGTCTTCGTGATGCGCATGCTCGGCGAGATGGCCGCCGCGAGCCCGAACTCGGGCTCCTTCTCCGCGTACGCCGACCGCGCGCTCGGCCGCTGGGCCGGTTTCTCCATCGGCTGGCTGTACTGGTTCTTCTGGGTCGTCGTCCTGGCCGTGGAGGCCACCGCCGGCGCGAAGATCCTGGAAGGCTGGATCCCGGCCGTCCCGCAGTGGGGCTGGGCCCTGATCGTGATGGCGGTCCTGACCGTCACCAACCTCGGCTCGGTCGCCTCCTACGGCGAGTTCGAGTTCTGGTTCGCGGGCATCAAGGTCGTCGCCATCGGCGCCTTCGTGATCGTCGGCATGCTCGCCGTGTTCGGCGTGCTGCCGGGCTCGGACAACCCGGGCGCGGGCTTCGCCCACCTCACCGACGCCGGCGGGTTCATGCCCAACGGCTGGGGCTCGATCCTCACCGGTGTGCTGATGGTCGTCTTCTCGTTCATGGGCAGTGAGATCGTCACCCTGGCCGCCGGCGAGTCCGAGGACCCGCGCCGCGCGGTCACCAAGGCCACCAACTCGGTGATCTGGCGCATCGGCGTCTTCTACCTCGGCTCGATCTTCATCGTGCTGACCCTGCTGCCGTGGAACGACAAGTCGATCGTCGACAAGGGCTCGTACGTCGCCGCCCTCGACTCGATCGGCATCGCGCACGCCGGTCAGATCATGAACGTGATCGTCCTGACGGCCGTGCTGTCCTGCCTGAACTCGGGCCTGTACACCGCTTCGCGCATGGCGTTCTCGCTGGGCGAGCGCGGTGACGCCCCGAAGGCGTTCGCCAAGGTGAGCAAGAACGGCGTGCCGACGGCCGCGATCCTGGGGTCCGTGGTCTTCGGCTTCCTCGCCGTGTACTTCAACTACGCCTTCCCGGACACGATCTTCAACTTCCTGCTCAACTCCTCGGGTGCCATCGCGCTCTTCGTGTGGCTGGTGATCTGCCTGACCCAGCTGCGGATGCGCAGGATCCTGGAGCGTGAGGCGCCGGAGAAGCTGACGGTCAAGATGTGGCTGTTCCCGGGTCTGACCTGGCTCACCGCCGGGATGATCGCCTTCGTGCTGGCCTACATGGTCTACGACAAGGACAACCGCGAGACCGTGACGCTGTCGCTGCTCGTCGCGGCGGTCGTCCTCGTGGTCGGCGCGGTCCGCGACTGGCGCCGCCGCAAGGCCACCGAGGCCGTCACGCCCGCGTAGTCCCGGGACATCTCCCACGAAGCAGCCCCGGACCACGCTCGTGGTCCCGGGGCTGCTTCGCTTCGCGTACGGGCCTAGGGCCGGTCAGCCGCGGTCGAGGAGCTTCCACGCGGTCGGCAGCAGGCCCATCGCCAGAGCCGCCTTGACGGCGTCGCCGATCAGGAACGGGGTCATGCCGCCCGCGACCGCCGCGCCGAAGGACATGCCGGTGGCGAGGGCCAGGTACGGGACGCCCACCGCGTAGACGAGGGCCGAGCCGAGGACCATCGTGGCCGCCGTACGCGGGACGGAGCGGTCGGCGCCGCGCCGGGCGAGGGCGCCGACGACGGTGGACGCGAGCAGCATGCCGAGCACGTAGCCGAAGGTGGCGCCGCCCGCGCCCGAGGCGCCGTGGGCGAACCACGGCACTCCGGCCATGCCGACGAGCGTGTACAGCGTCATGGAGAGGAAGGAGCGGGCCGGGCCGAGCGCGGCGCCGATCAGCAACGCGGCGAAGGTCTGGCCGGTGATCGGCACGATCAGGCCCGGCACCTTGACCGCGATCTGGGCGGCCACGCCCATGAGCGCGGCTCCGCCGACGACGAGCGCGACATCGCGGACGCGGCTCGCGGGCAGCAGGTCGGCGAGGACGGCGCCGGGTCGGGAGGAGACGGAAGCAGTGCTCATCAGGGGACTCCGCGGGGGGACGAACGGATGACGGGACGATCATCGACGTTAGTCCGGGGCCGGTCGCCGCCCCACCGCCGCCAGAGACAAGCCATACTGCCCGGTTTGGTGGGGAGTGGACAAAGACCCTCCTCGACACCGGAGTTGCAGTGATCCCCGTCACGACCCACTAGAGACTTCACGTCCGCTTTGCGTAGACGGACGCCCTCCGGCGAGACTGTAGGGTCCCTCCAATCTGCGCGAACCCCCATCGCCGCCAGGCCGAACGAGAGTACGAGCCCACCCTCATGCGCGACCGCCTGACCGACAAGCCCGCCCCCGCGGACGGGCTTCCCCCCGAACCCCTGAGCCACAGCCTCAAGCAGCGCCACCTGACCATGCTGGGCCTCGGCGGAGTGATCGGCGCCGGGCTCTTCGTCGGCTCCGGCGCCGGCATCTCCATCGCCGGACCGGCGATCATCTGCTCGTACCTGCTCGCCGGCGTCCTCGCGATGCTGGTGATGCGGATGCTCGGCGAGATGTCGGCCGCGATGCCCGCGTCCGGCTCGTTCTCCGTCTACGCGGAGAAGGCGCTGGGGCGGTGGGCCGGCTTCTCGGCGGGGTGGTTGTACTGGTTCCTGCTCGTCGTGGTGCTGGCCGTGGAGGCGACCGGCGCCGCGAAGATCGCCAACGGCTGGGTGCCGTCGGTCGACCAGTGGGTCTGGGTGTTGGTCTTCATGGTGGTCTTCACCGTCACCAACCTGACCGCGGTGAAGAACTTCGGCGAGTTCGAGTTCTGGTTCGCGGCCCTCAAGGTCGGCGCCATCGTGCTGTTCCTGGCCCTCGCCACGCTGGCGGCCTTCGGGCTGTTGCCCGACACCGACTCCGTGGGCGTGCAGAACCTGAGCGGGCACGGCGGGTTCTTCCCCAAGGGGTTCGACGGCGTGGTCGCCGGCATGCTCGCGGTCGTCTTCGCCTTCGGCGGCCTGGAGGTCGTCACCATCGCCGCCGCCGAGTCCGACGACCCGGCCCGCTCGGTCGCCCGCGCGGTGCGCAGCGCGGTGTGGCGCATCCTCTTCTTCTACGTCGGCTCGATGCTGGTGATCGTGACCCTGCTGCCGTGGGACTCGCTGGAGCCGGGGCAGAGCCCGTATGTTGCCGTCCTCGACTCCATCGGCATCCCGTCGGCCGGTCAGATCATGAAGATCGTGGTGTTCGTGGCCCTGCTGTCCGCACTGAACGCCAATCTCTACGGGTCCTCCCGCATGGTCTTCTCGCTGGCCGAGCGGGGTGACGCGCCCAAGGGGCTGCTGAAGGTGTCCGGGGGCGGTGTGCCGCGCCGCGCGGTGTTCGCCTCGGTGGCCTTCGGGTTCGTATCGGTGGTGCTGAACCTGCTGTGGCCGGACACGGTGTTCCTCTACATGCTCAACGCCGTCGGCGCGGTGCTGCTGTTCGTGTGGGCGCTGATCGCGGTCTCGCAGTTGCGGTTGCGCCGGCGGATCGAGCGGGAGATGCCGGAGCGGCTGACGCTGCCGATGTGGTGCTTCCCGTACCTGACCTGGGCGGCGCTGGCGGGCATGGCGGCCGTTCTGGTGCTGATGCTGTTCGACGATTCGGCGCGGCCGCAGTTGCTGTGGTCCTCCGGGGCGGCCGCGGTGGTGCTGGCGATCGCGGGCGTACGGGAGCTGCGGGCCCGCCGGGCCTGAGCCGTCCCCATCGCTTCCCAGGCGCGTCCCGTGCGACAGCACGGGGCGCGCCTTTCGTATGGCCGGGGGAAGACAGCCGACCCTTACGTGTGCTCGGATCTAGATACTGTTAGCGTGCAGTTGCGCATTGATTGCAATAAGCAGTTGGCACGCCGAGGGGACCGGATACACGCATGGCCATCTACACGCTTCCCGAGCTTCCGTACGACTACGCGGCACTCGAACCGGTGATCAACCCGCAGATCGTCGAGCTGCACCACGACAAGCACCACGCGGCCTACGTCGCCGGCGCCAACACCACGCTGGAACAGCTGGAGGAGGCCCGCGACAAGGAGAACTGGGGCGCGCTGAACGGCCTGGAGAAGAACCTCGCGTTCCACCTTTCCGGCCACATCCTGCACAGCATCTACTGGCACAACATGGCCGGCCCGAAGACCGGCGGGGGCGGCGAGCCCACCGCCGCCGACGGCCTGGGCGACCTGGCCGACGCCATCACCGAATCCTTCGGTTCCTTCGGCGCGTTCAAGAAGCAGCTGACCTTCGCGGCGTCGGCCACCCAGGGCTCCGGGTGGGGCGTGCTCGCGTACGAGCCGATCAGCGGGCGGCTGATCGTCGAGCAGGTCTACGACCACCAGGGCAACGTCGGCCAGGCCTCGGTGCCGGTCCTCGTCTTCGACGCCTGGGAGCACGCCTTCTACCTGCAGTACAAGAACCAGAAGGTCGACTTCATCGAGGCCATGTGGAAGGTCGTCAACTGGCAGGACGTGGCCAAGCGCTACGCCGACGCCAAGGCCAACACCCCGCTGCTGATCCCCGTCGAGGGTTGATCGGCGCCACCGGCCCGTCCGCCTCGTGATCGTCTTCTCAACCTTCACCGGCGGGCGTGTACAGCACGAGACCCCCGTGAGGACAGGACTCACGGGGGTCTCGTGTACCCGGGGTATTGCGATGCCTAGTCGAAGACGGGGCCCCGGGTGCGGGTGCGCTTGATCTCGTAGAAGCCCGGGGTGGAGGCGACGAGCAGCGTGCCGTCCCACAGTCGGGCGGCGGCCTCGCCCCGCGGGGTCGGCGTGACGACCGGACCGAAGAACGCCACCTCGTCGCCGTCGGCGCCGGGTACGGAGATCACCGGGGTGCCGACCTCCTGGCCGACGCGGTCGATGCCGTTGTCGTGCGAGGCGCGCAGCACCTCGTCGTACTCGTCGGAGTCGGCGTAGGCGAGCAGCTCGGCCGGGAGGCCGACCTCGGCCAGCGCCTCCGCGATGACCTCGCGGGTCGCGCCCTTGTCCTCGTTGTGGATGCGGGTGCCGAGGGCCGTGTAGAGCTTGCCGGTGACCTCGTCACCGTGCTTCTGCTGGGCGGCGATCACCACGCGCACCGGAGCCCAGCCCTTGGGGCCGAGGATCTCGCGGTAGCGCTCGGGCAGGTCCTCCAGCTTGTTCTCGTTGAGGACGGCAAGGCTCATCACGTGCCAGCGCACCTCGACGTCGCGCACCTTCTCGACTTCGAGCATCCAACGCGAGGTCATCCACGCCCAGGGGCAGATCGGGTCGAACCAGAAATCGACCGGGGTCTTCCCGCTCACCTGCGTGTCGGCCATGTCTCTCCTCAAATCGTTCACCCGTATCCGGTCACCTTGCCCCCTGGCCAACCAGCTCCGGGCCGCCCCCATTCCCCCCGTGCGAGGATTCGACGCAAGACCGCGATCACGCACGAAGGAGTGCAGGTGCCCGGAGAGAATCTGTCCCGTGACGAGGCCCGCGAACGGGCCGAGCTGCTGTCCGTCGACGGGTACGAGGTGTCCCTCGACCTGAGGTCGGCGGTGGACGAGGCCGAACCGGCCGAGGGCCCGCGGACCTTCCGCTCGGTGACGACGATCCGCTTCCGGGCCGCGAATCCCGCCGCCGCCACGTTCGCCGACCTGATCGCCCCCTCCGTCAACGCGATCACCCTGAACGGGCGCGCGCTGGACCCGGCCGCCGTCTTCGACGGCTCGCGGATCGCCCTGGAGGGCCTGGCCGGCGAGAACGTCCTGGTGGTCGACGCGAACTGCGCGTACAGCCGCACCGGCGAGGGCATGCACCGCTTCGTGGACCCGGAGGACGGCGAGGTCTACCTCTACACCCAGTACGAGCCGGCCGACGCCCGGCGGGTGTACGCGAACTTCGAGCAGCCGGACCTGAAGGCGCCCTACCGCTTCGAGGTCGCCGTCCCCGAGGGCTGGCAGGTGTGGAGCAACGGGGTCGAGGAGTCCCGGGAGGGGCAGACCCGGCGCTTCGCCGAGACCGCCCCGATCTCGACGTACATCACCTGTGTGGTGGCGGGTCCGTACCACTACGTCACGGACACCTACACGCGCGGGGACCTGACGATCCCCCTCGGCGCGATGTGCCGCAAGGGCCTGGCGAAGCACTTCGACGCGGACGACGTCTTCCTCGTCACGAAGCAGGGCTTCGACCTCTTCCACGAGCTGTTCGACTACCCGTACCCGTTCGGCAAGTACGACCAGGCCTTCGTGCCGGAGTACAACCTGGGCGCGATGGAGAACCCGGGGATGGTGACGTTCCGGGAGGAGTACATCTTCCGCGGGAAGGTCACGCGGGCCTCCTACGAGCGGCGCGCGAACGTCATCCTGCACGAGATGGCGCACATGTGGTTCGGCGACCTGGTCACCATGAAGTGGTGGGACGACCTGTGGCTCAAGGAGTCCTTCGCCGACTTCATGGGCTCGTTCGCACTGGTCGAGGCGACCCGCTTCGACCAGGCGTGGGTGACCTTCGCCAACAACCGCAAGGCGTGGGCCTACCGGGCCGACCAACTGCCCTCGACGCACCCGATCACGGCCGACATCCGTGACCTGGAGGCCGCGAAGCTGAACTTCGACGGCATCACCTACGCCAAGGGCGCCGCCGTGCTCAAGCAGCTCGTCGCGTACGTCGGGCGGGAGGCGTTCCTGGAGGGCGCCCGACGCTACTTCAAGGCCCACGCGTACGGGAACACCACCCTGGACGACCTGCTGTCGGCGCTCGGAGAGGTCTCGGGCCGGGACATGGCCGCGTGGTCGCGGGCCTGGCTCCAAACGGCCGGGGTGAACGCGCTGGCGCCGGTGGTGACCTACGGCGCGGACGGACGGATCGCCGAACTCGCGGTGGTGCAGGAGGGCGAGACGCCGCGCCCGCACCGGGTCGCGGTGGGCCTGTACCGGCTGGAGGACGGCGCCCTCGTACGGTACGCGCGGACCGAGGCGGACATCGCCGGGGCGCGCACGACGGTGGCGGATCTGGCCGGGCGGGAGCGGCCCGACCTGATCCTGGTCAACGACGACGACCTCACCTACTGCAAGATCCGCTTCGACGAGGGCTCATTGGCGACGCTGCGCACCCACCTGGGCGACGTACGGGACCCCCTGGCCCGTGCGCTGTGCTGGTCGGCGCTGTGGAACCTGACCCGCGACGCCCTGATGCCGGCCCGCGACTTCGTCTCCCTGGTCCTGGCCCACTCCGGCCGGGAGAGCGACCTCGGCGTGCTCCAGATGCTGCACGCCCAGGCCCTGACGGCCGTCACCCACTACGCGGCGCCCGAGTGGCGCGAGCAGGGCGGCCGGGTGCTGTCGGCGGTGGCGCTCCAGGAACTGCGGTTCTCGGAGCCGGCGTCCGAGCACCAGTTGATCTGGGCGCGGTTCTTCGCGGCGGGCGCCACGACGGAGGGCGATTTCCAGCTGCTGCTGGGGTTGCTCGACGGTTCGGCGCACATCGACGGGCTGGAGGTCGACCAGGAGCTGCGCTGGGATTTCCTGCTGCCGCTGGCCGCGCACGGGGCGGTGGACGAGGGCGCCTTGGCCGCGGAACTGGCGCGCGACGACACCGCGTCGGGCCGCCGCCACCACGTGCGGTGCCTGGCGGCCCGGCCGTCGGCGGCGGTGAAGGACCAGGCGTGGGCGGCGGTCGTGGAGTCGGACGCCCTGTCGAACGCGCTGGTCGAAGCCACGATCGCGGGGATGCAACAGCCTTCGCAGCGGGCCCTGCTGGCGCCTTACGCCGAGCGGTACTTCGAGGCGATCGAGCGGGTGTGGGCCCAGCGGTCGATCCAGATCGGGATGGACGTGGTGAAGGGCCTCTACCCGGCCCTCCAGGACTCGCGGGCCACGTTGGACGCCACGGACGCGTGGCTGGCCGCGCACGAGTCGGCCGCGCCGGCGCTCCGGCGGCTGGTGATCGAGTCCCGCGACGACCTGGCCCGCGCGCTGCGCGCGCAGGCCTGTGACGCGGGCGCCACCACCGGCCGCAGCGCCGGATAGGGCCTCGTTCGCCTCCCGCCCGGGCCCCGGGTGCGGGCGGGAGGCGAACGGCGGTATCGGTCTTCGAACGGCCGTACTTTAGTGCGGCCTTGTCCCGATTTGTCGACGGGTGTGTAACAGGGGTTAGCGGGCCTCCGCCGTGCGGGAAGCTCCGCGACATGAACCACAACGCGCCCCTGCCCCTCACCCACCTCACCGGTAGCCGCCCCCGCGTACTGACCCTCGCTCAGCTCCGCGAGCACGGCGTCAGCGCCTCCGACGCCGCGGGCCGGCCCTGGCAGCAGATCCTGCCCGGGGTTTTCCTGCTCCACTCCGGCCCCGCGACCAGCGAGGAGCGGCTGCACGCCGCCCTGCTGTACGCCGGACGCCGCGCCGGCGACGAGGCCATGATCACCGGGCTCGCCGCCCTCGCGCTGTACCGGTTCGGCGCGGTCCCCGCGCTCACGGCGCTCTCGCACATCGACGTACTCGTCTCCAACACCCGCCGGCTCCGGTCGACCGGCGGCGTCCGGATCATCCGCACGCACACCCCGCCCCGGTCGATGGAGGTGACCGGCCTGCCCGTCGCCCCGGTGGCGCGCGCCGTCGCCGACGCCGTGGGCCAACTCTCCGACGCCGGCACCGTGCGCCGCGTCCTGAGCGAGGCCGTCCGCGCCGGACACTGCGAACCGGCTGCGCTAGTACGGGAATTGACGGTGGCCCGACTGTTGAACCGGCCACACGTGGTCGATGCCGTCGAGTCCCTCCTCGCCGAGGGGCGCGCCATCGCCGAGGACCGGCTGTACCAACTCGTACGGGGCTACGAGTTGCCCGAGCCGGTCTGGAACGTGGACCTGCGCCTGCCGGGCGGCCCCCACCTCGGCGGGGTGGACGCGTTCTGGCCCGAGCACGCGGTGGCCGTCGAGATCGACACCCGGGCGCCCCGCCAGGGCGAGGACGAGCAGTGGTCGGAGGCCGTCCGCAAGCGGGACGCCCTGGAGCGGCTCGGGGTGACCGTCATTCACATCACCCCGCGCAAGCTCCGCGACTGGCCCGAGCAGCAGGCCGCGGTCGTCCGGACCGCCCTGACGGCCTCCGACGACCACGAACCCGCCGCCTACCTGGTCGTGCTGCCCCGGTGAAACCCCGCGCCGTCACCGCCGGCCCCTCCTGGAGGGCGCCGACCAGCCCCGGCCGGTCGACGCCCACCGGTCGCGTACGCTCCACGGGCCGGCGAAGGCGTGACGAACAGGCCCTCGACCGGCAAGGAGGCGCCGCGCCGCGCCCGAGGAAACCGGGCGAAGACCTCACGACACAACGCGCGCACGCGCGAGCGCTGAACGGGCGAAAGATGTCACACCTACGGCGCGGCCGAACGTCCACGCGGCCCTGACACGCCGTCGAGAAGTCGATAAACCCACTCGCTGATCTCCGCGAGTCGCCCGCCTATGCCCCGATGCGTCCCCACTGGCACATACTCCACGGTGGCGAGTGTCCGCCATGTCAGGTCTCGGTCAATGACATGTCTCCCCAAACAGTGGTCACTTGCGCAAGGCTGACCGGTCATCCGGCACCGAAATCCGGACCGTATCTTTCACTTAGCCAGGGATGCTGATGACCCTCGAATCCCCCAGCTCCATATCCGGGGCAATACCGGCCTCCAGACGCGTCGCCCGCGTCGCGGCGGCCGCAGGCCTGGTGGCCGCGCTCTGCGCGTCCGGGGCGATGCCCGTCTTCGCCGCCACCACGGCCACCGACCCCGGAGCCCCGGCGGCGGTCAAGTCCGCTGACCAGAAGCTCGGTTCGTCCGACGCGGAGCTGCTCCAGGACGCCAAGGCCAAGGGTGACGCGACCGTCACCGTCATGGTGGCCACCGCGCCCGGTCAGACCAAGCAGGTCGCCGACCAGCTGGGCGCCGTCCAGGGCGCTTCGGTGGGCCAGACGAACGACAAGCTCGGTTACGTGCGCGCCACGCTGCCCACCGCGAAGGCCGAAGCCGCGCTGAAGGCGGCCGGCAAGCTCTCCTCGGTCCACGCGATGGACCTCAAGCACGAGATCCAGCTGCCGGACCCGCGGCCGGACTCGGGCAAGGACGCGGGCGCGAGCCAGAAGACCGCGGCCGAGACCTACCCCGGCCCTGGCAAGGACACCCCCGCGAAGAACCCGTACAACCCGTCCTTCGAGACGGGCGCGGTGGACTTCGTCGCCAAGAACCCGCAGGCCGACGGCCGCGGTGTGACCATCGGCATCCTGGACTCCGGCGTCGACCTCGGTCACCCGGCGCTCCAGAAGACCACCACCGGCGAGCGCAAGATCGTCGACTGGGTCACCGCGACCGACCCGATCACGGACAACGACGCCACCTGGCGCCCCCAGATCACCCCGGTCTCCGGCACCACCTTCACCGCCGGCGGTCAGAGCTGGAAGGCCCCCGAGGGCTCGTTCCAGTTCAGCCGCTTCAGCGAGTCGATCACCGCGCCCGGTGACGAGAAGGGCGACGTCAACCGCGACGGGGACACGACCGACAAGTTCGGCATGCTCTACGACCCGGTTGCCGGCACCGTCCGCGTCGACACCGACCAGGACGGCGACTTCACGAACAACGAGCCGATGAAGCCGTACAAGGACGGCTACCAGATCGGCTACTTCGGCACGGACAACCCGGCGACCGACGTCGTCGAGCGCGTCCCGTTCGTGATCCAGATCCGCAAGGACGTCCCGATGGACCCGCTGGGTGGTGACTGGGTCGGCAAGAAGGCCGACTTCGTCAACATCGGCATCATCGAGTCCGAGCACGGCACGCACGTCGCGGGCATCACCGCCGCCAACAGCCTCTTCGGCGGCAAGATGAGCGGCGAGGCGCCCGGCGCCAAGATCGTCTCCTCTCGCGCCTGCTCCTGGTCCGGCGGCTGCACCAACGTCGCCCTGACCGAGGGCATGATCGACCTGGTCGCCAACCGCGGCGTGGACATCGTGAACATGTCCATCGGCGGTCTGCCGGCGCTGAACGACGGCAACAACGCGCGCGCCGAGCTCTACAAGAACCTGATCGACACCTACGGCGTGCAGCTGGTCATCTCGGCCGGCAACGAGGGCCCCGGCCTGAACACCATCGGCGACCCCGGCCTCGCGGACAAGGTCATCTCCGTGGGCGCGGCGGTCTCCAAGGAGACCTGGGCCGCCAACTACGGCTCCGGCGTCACCAAGAAGTACGACATGTTCCCCTTCTCCTCGCGCGGTCCGCGTGAGGACGGCGGGTTCACGCCCACCATCACCGCCCCCGGCGCGGCCATCAACACCACGCAGACCTGGCTGCCCGGTTCCCCGGTGAAGGAGGCCGGCTACAGCCTGCCGGCCGGCTACTCCATGCTTCAGGGCACCTCGATGTCCTCGCCGCAGGCGACGGGCGCGAGCGCCTTGCTCCTCTCCGCGGCCAAGCAGCAGCACCTCGCCGTGACCCCGGCGAGCCTGCGCGTGGCGCTCACCAGCACCGCGAAGAAGATCGCCGACGTCCCGGCGCACGCGCAGGGCGCGGGCCTGATCAACGTCCCCGGCGCGTGGGAGTCCCTCCAGCGCGGCGCCAAGGCGAACGAGTTCACCGTCAAGGCCCCGGTCGACACCGCGATCGACCAGTTCCTCAAGACCCCGGGCTTCGGCACCGGCCTCTACGACCGCGAGGGCGGTCTCAAGGTCGGCCAGAAGAAGGTGTACGACGTCGTCGTCACCCGCACCACCGGCGTCAAGTACGGCACCCGTCACAACCTGACGTGGCGCAACGACGACGGCACCTTCAAGGTGGTCGGCGGCTACGACTACGTCACCCTGCCGCTGAACAAGCCCGTCACCATCAAGGTCGAGGCCAACGTCAAGTCGGCCGGCGTGCACAGCGGCATCCTGCAGCTGGACGACGAGACCACCGAGGGCATCGACAAGCAGATCCTCGCCACGGTCGTCGCGTCGACCCCGCTGAGCAGCCCCTCGTTCGCGCTGTCGCAGACCTCTTCGGTGCAGCGCAACAGCACCAAGTCGTACTTCGTGACCGTCCCGCAGGGAGCGAAGACCCTTGAGGTCGCCCTCGGCGGTCTCGCGGCGGGCAGCCAGACGCGCTTCATCTCGATCCACCCCTACGGTGTGGGCGTCGAGGACAGCGCGACGACCCAGTGCTACCCGAACTACGACAACCCGGCGAACACCTGCCGCCCCGACCTGCGCTCCTACGCCGACCCGACCCCGGGCGTCTGGGAGATCGAGGTCGAGTCGCGCCGTACGTCGCCGCTGCTCGACAACCCGTACAAGCTGGACGTCTCGGTCCTCGGCGCCTCCTTCGACCCCGCGGTCAAGGTGCTCCCCGAGGTCAAGCAGGGCACCCCGGCGCCCGTCCAGTGGAACATCAAGAACGACGCCGCGGCCATCAGCGGCGGCAAGCTCAAGGGCGGTCCGCTCGGCTCCGCGAAGGTCGCCAAGCCGACCATCGCCGCCGGTGAGACCCAGACCACCGAGGTCACGCTCGGCGAGGGCGTCTCGCGCCTCGACGTCGCGATCGGCAAGGTCTCCGACGCGGCCGCCGACCTCGACCTGGAGGTCTACAAGGACGGCGTCAAGGTCGGCTCCTCCGCCGACGGCGACTCCGAGGAGGCCGTGAGCCTGCTCAACCCGGCCGCCGGCACCTACAGCATCAAGGTGATCGGCTACGCCGTGCCGTCCGGCAGCACCACCTACGACTACCGCGACGTGTACTTCTCGGCCGCCCTGGGCTCCGTCCAGGTCGACGAGGCCGCCGCGGTGAACCTGGCCACCGGCGCGAGCGCGCAGGTCTCGGCGAACGTCCTGGTCAGCAGCGCGGCCCCCGAGGGCCGGCAGTTCTTCGGCCAGGTCCAGCTGCTGAACGGCCGCGGCACCGCCGCGGGCACCGGCAGCGTGCAGATCGAGAAGGTCCTGCCGTAGTCCGGTAGTCCCGTGGTCCTGTTGGTCCTGTCGAAGTAGGCACGAAACCGGAGGGGCGGCGCTCGGTCGAGCGCCGCCCCTTCGGGCATTCCTCCCCCATGCGCCTCCCGACCCCCTCTGACCAGGCAAAACGGATGCCCGTGGCGGTTGCGGCACGCCCATTCGGGACATGCCTCGCAGGTGCGCGCCCGGGACACCGTCCGGTCCTCGGACAATGGATTGGACAAGGCTCGTGGGGTCGAACGCATGATGGCCTTACGCGCGCCCGCGTCGAAGCACACATGAGGGAGTCACCGTGAGGGTCGGAATCGTCGGAGCCACCGGACAGGTCGGCGGAGTCATGCGCGGCATCCTCGCCGAGCGGAAGTTCCCGGTGGACGAGCTGCGGCTGTTCGCCTCGGCCCGTTCGGCCGGTTCGACCCTGGAGTGGGAGGGCCGCGAGATCACCATCGAGGACGCCTCCACGGCCGACTACTCCGGCCTGGACATCGTGCTCTTCTCCGCCGGTGGCGCCACGTCCAAGGTCCTCGCGGAGAAGGTCGCCTCCCAGGGCGCCGTCGTGATCGACAACTCCTCGGCCTGGCGTCGTGACCCGGAGGTCCCGCTGGTCGTCTCCGAGGTGAACCCGCACGCGATCAAGAACCGCCCCAAGGGCATCATCGCCAACCCGAACTGCACCACGATGGCCGCGATGCCGGTCCTGCGCCCGCTGCACGACGAGGCCGGCCTGACCGCGCTGATCGCCACCACCTACCAGGCCGTGTCCGGCTCGGGCCTGGCCGGCGTCGCCGAGCTCAAGGGCCAGGCCTGCGCGGTCTCCGAGGCCGCCGACCAGCTGACCTTCGACGGCGGCGCCGTGGACTTCCCCGCGCCGGCCGTCTACAAGCGCCCCATCGCCTACAACGTGGTCCCGCTCGCCGGATCGATCGTGGACGACGGCTCCTTCGAGACCGACGAGGAGCAGAAGCTCCGCAACGAGTCCCGCAAGATCCTGGAGATCCCCGAGCTGAAGGTCTCCGGCACCTGTGTGCGCGTGCCGGTCTACTCCGGCCACTCGCTCCAGGTCAACCTCCGCTTCGAGCGTCCGCTGAGCGTGGAGCGCGCCTACGAGCTGCTCGGGGACGCCCCGGGCGTCGAGCTCTCCGAGATCCCGACCCCGCTCCAGGCGGCGGGCCAGGACGCCTCGTACGTCGGCCGCATCCGCGTGGACGAGACGGTGGACAACGGCCTGGCGCTGTTCCTCTCGAACGACAACCTGCGCAAGGGCGCCGCGCTGAACGCGGTCCAGATCGCGGAGCTCGTCGCCGAGGAGCTGCGGCAGGGCTGATCCGACCCGGCCCACACGCGCCGAAGGGGCGGCACCGCGCCGGTGCCGCCCCTTCGGCGTGCCGCGAGGCGGCCCCGGCCCGCGCCTGTTCGCCCGTGGATTAGTCCGGCGCGGTGAGCCGGGGCGCGTGGAAGGATGGGGCGGCAACGTCACCATCAAAGGAGATGACCGCGTGCCAGGCACGAATCTCACCCGTGAAGAGGCTCAGCAGCGGGCGAAGCTGCTCACCGTCGACTCGTACGAGATCGAACTCGATCTCAGCGGTGCGCAGGAGGGCGGCACCTACAGGTCCGTGACCACCGTGCGCTTCGAGTCGGCCGAGGAGGGCGCCGGCACCTTCGTCGACCTCGTCGCGCCGTCCGTTCACGAGGTCGTCCTGAACGGCAAGGCCCTCGACGTGGCCGCGGTCTTCCGCGATTCCCGGATCGCGCTGGAGCAGCTGGCGGGGGGCGCCAACGAGCTCCGCGTCGTCGCGGACTGCGCGTACACCAACACCGGCGAGGGCCTGCACCGGTTCGTCGACCCCGTCGACCAGCAGGCCTACCTGTACACCCAGTTCGAGGTGCCGGACGCGCGGCGGGTGTTCGCCAACTTCGAGCAGCCCGACCTGAAGGCCACCTTCCGGTTCACCGTGACGGCTCCCGAGGGCTGGACGGTCATCTCGAACTCCCCGCGGCACGTGCCGGAAGGGGCGCGGCCCGAGGACGTCAAGGACAACGTCTGGCGCTTCGAGCCGACCCCGCGGATCTCGACGTACATCACGGCGCTGATCGCCGGCCCGTACCACGCGGTGCACAGCTCCTACGAGGGCAAGGACGGCCAGTCCGTCCCGCTCGGCATCTACTGCCGGCCCTCGCTCGCCGAGTTCCTCGACGCGGACGCGATCTTCGAGGTGACGCGGCAGGGCTTCGACTGGTTCCAGGAGAAGTTCGCGTACGACTACCCGTTCGCCAAGTACGACCAGCTCTTCGTGCCGGAGTTCAACGCGGGCGCGATGGAGAACGCGGGCGCGGTCACCATCCGTGACCAGTACGTCTTCCGCTCGAAGGTGACGGACGCGGCGTACGAGGTGCGCGCCGAGACGATCCTGCACGAGCTGGCGCACATGTGGTTCGGCGACCTGGTCACCATGGAGTGGTGGAACGACCTGTGGCTGAACGAGTCGTTCGCCACCTACACCTCGATCGCCTGCCAGGCCTACGCCGAGGGCTCGAAGTGGCCGCACGCCTGGACCACCTTCGCCAACTCGATGAAGACCTGGGCGTACCGGCAGGACCAGCTGCCGTCCACGCACCCGATCATGGCGGACATCCGTGACCTGGACGACGTCCTGGTCAACTTCGACGGGATCACGTACGCCAAGGGCGCCTCGGTGCTCAAGCAGCTCGTCGCCTACGTCGGCATGGACGCCTTCTTCAAGGGCGTGCAGGCGTACTTCAAGGCGCACGCCTTCGGGAACACGCGCCTGTCCGACCTGCTGGGCGCCCTGGAGGAGACCTCGGGTCGTGACCTGACCGCCTGGTCGAAGGCGTGGCTGGAGACGGCCGGCATCAACGTCCTGCGCCCGGAGATCGAGACGGACACCCAGGGCGTGATCACGGCCTTCGCCGTCCGCCAGGAGGCCCCGGCCCTGCCGGCGGGCGCCAAGGGCGAGCCCGTCCTGCGTCCGCACCGCATCGCGGTCGGCCTGTACGACCTGGTCGACGGCAAGCTGGTGCGCACGGACCGGATCGAGCTGGACATCGACGGCGGTCTGACGGAGGTGCCCGAGTTGGTGGGGCGCGCCCGTCCGACCGTGGTGCTGCTGAACGACGACGACCTGTCGTACGCCAAGGTCCGCCTGGACGAGGTCTCGCTGGCGAACGTCACCGCGCACCTGGGCGACTTCACCGAGTCGCTGCCGCGCGCGCTGTGCTGGGCGTCGGCGTGGGACATGACGCGCGACGGCGAACTGGCGACCCGCGACTACCTCTCCCTCGTCCTGTCGGGCATCGGCAAGGAGTCGGACATCGGCGTCGTGCAGTCGCTGCACCGCCAGGTGAAGCTGGCGGTCGACCTGTACGCCGACCCGGCGTGGCGCGAGCAGGGCCTGGCCACCTGGACCGAGGCGACGCTGGAGCACCTGCGGGCGGCGACGCCGGGCAGCGACCACCAGCTGGCGTGGGCGCGGGCCTTCGCGGCGACGGCCCGGACCGAGGAGCAGCTGACCTACCTGTCGGCGCTGCTCGACGGCTCGGCGCAGGTCGAGGGCCTGGTCGTGGACACCGAGCTGCGGTGGGCGTTCCTGGAGCGCCTGGTGGCGACCGGCGTGACCGGCGAGGACGCCATCGCGGCCGAGCTGGAGCGGGACGCCACGGCGGCGGGCGAGCGCCACGCGGCCACCGCCCGGGCGGCGCGCCCGACGGCGGAGGCCAAGGCTGAGGCGTGGGCCTCGGTCGTGGGCTCCGGGGACCTGCCGAACGCGGTGCAGGAGGCGGTGATCGGCGGCTTCGTCCAGATGGATCAGCGTGAGCTGCTGGCGCCGTACACCGAGAAGTACTTCGCGGTGGTCAAGGAGGTCTGGGACACCCGGAGCCACGAGATCGCGCAGCAGATCGCGGTGGGGCTGTACCCGTCCCTCCAGGTCTCGCGCGAGACCCTGGACGCGACGGACGCCTGGCTGGCCTCGGCCGAGCCGAACGCGGGTCTGCGCCGTCTGGTCTCCGAGGCGCGCGCGGGTGTCGAGCGTGCCCTCAAGGCCCAGGCCGCGGACGCGAACGCCGCGTCCTGAGCCCGTGTGCCCCGGCCCGCCCCCGGCGGCCGGGGCACACCCCTGTCCGGCACACCCCTGTCCGGCACACCCCTGTCCGGCACACCCCTGTCCGGGCACGGCCCGCCCCGGGCGCCACGGCGGCCGGAGACGCTGCGCTCGGCCGTCTCGGTGCCTACGCGGAGGGGGCAGCGGTGCGCTGGTTCGCCGCGTCGCACAGGGCCGCCAGGACGGGGGCCAGCGCGGGGGCCGACTCGGCGCCGCTGCGGGTCGCGGCGATGACGTGCCGGGCCGGGCGGTCGTGGGCCAGGACGCGGACCGCGATGCCGGAGGCCCGTTCCGTCACCATGCGCGGTACGAGGGCCACCCCCATGCCCGCTTCGACCATGGCCAGGATCGCGCTCCAGCCGGACGCCGAGTGCGCCTGCTCCGGCACGAACCCGGCCGCCTCGCACGCGGAGCGGGTGATCTCCGACCAGGGGCCGCTGCCGCCGTAGATCCACCGGTCCCCCGACAGGTCGGCCAGCCGCAGGTCCGGGGCGGCCGCGAGGGGATGGTCGGGCGGGAGCGCCACGTCCAGCGGGTCCTCCAGCAGCGTGACCCGGGTGAAGCGGGGGTCGCGGGCGGTCGGGGCGTGGGCCGCGAGGGAGAGGGCGAGGTCGACGACCCCGGCGGAGAGCAGCTCGTAGGACTCGGCGGCCTCGGTCTCCCGCACCCGTACCTCCACCCCGGGCCGCGTCCGTCGCAGGGCCGCGACGGCCGGCACCACCAGGGCGGGCACGGCGGTGGAGAAGGCACCGATTCGTACCTCGCCCACCTCCCCCGACAGGTACCCGGCCAATTCGGCGTCGGCCCGTTCCAGTTGGGCGAAGACGGCCTCGGCGTGCCGCAGGACCAGGTGGGCGGCGTCCGTGAGCCGTACCCGCCGGCCCTGGGCCTCCAGCAGCGGCACCCCCAGCTGCCGGCCCAGGTTGGTCAGCTGCTGCGAGACGGCCGAGGGCGTCATGTGCAGGGCTCCGGCCGTCGCGGTCACGGTTCCCCGGTCGGCCAGGGTCCGCAGGATGCGCAGCTTCTTGATGTCCCACTCGGTCATGGGACCGAACCTACCGGCGGGCACTCCCCAGCCCCACGCCCACGAGGATCAGCGCCATGCACAGCAACTGCGTCGGACCGGTCCGCTCGCCCAGCAGCAGCAGGCCGAGACCGGCGACGCAGACCGGCTGGAGGTAGTAGACGATGCCGGCGCGGGCGGCGCCGATGAGGGAGATGGCCCTGTTCCAGGCGAAGAAGGCGACGGCGGAGGACATCACGCCGACGTAGAGCAGCATGCCGCCGGTGCCGGGGGTGAGCCGGAAGCCGCCCTGGACGGTGACGGACACGGCATAGGCGGGCGCCAGCATCAGGGCGCCGAGCACGAAGGTGGTGAGCAGGAAGGCCAGGCCGCCCAGCTCGGCGGGCTTGCGCTTGAGCAGGGCGCTGTAGGTGGCGAAGGAGAGGGCGGCGGCGAACATCCACAGGTCGCCGGCGGTGAAGTCGAAGCCGAGCGAGCCGTTCCCGACCAGGAGCAGTACCCCGAAGGCGGCGAGCAGCATGCCGAGGACGCGGCGGACGCCGAGCCGTTCGCCGCCGAGGCGGGCGTAGAGCGCCATGATGATCGGCGAGGCCGCCATGATCATGCCCATGTTGGAGGCCGAGGTGGTCAGGCCCGCCTGGTGCACGAGGGTGTTGTAGAGGGTGACGCCGAAGAGGGTGGCCAGGGCGATGTAGCGCAGGTGGCGCCGGATCAGGGCCCGCTGCTGCCAGGCCTGGCGGGCGGCGAGGGGGGCGACGGCGACGGACGCGATGACCCAGCGCCAGAAGACGGCCTGGACGGGCGGTACGGTCTCGGCCATTCCCCGGGTGGCGACGAAGCTGCCGGACCAGACGACCGTCGCGACCAGGGCCAGGAGCACACCGAGTCCGGCGGCCCCCTTCTTCCCGGGCCCGGTGGGCTGCCGGGCGCCGGCGGGCTGCTCGGCGTGTGAAGCGGTCGGTGTGCGGTCCAGGACTGCCACTGGGTGTCTCCCCCTCGGGATTCGGTCGATGGTTCGTGAGGCTACGGTCGCACCGGCTCAGCCGTCAGGTCCATCGAAATGTTTCGATCGGTCTTTTCAGCAGAAGTGAACGGTTCGGGGGTGCCGACCGCTCGGGCGGCGGCTCGGGCGGCGAACAGCTGACCCGCGACGGTGGCCCCGAACGCGATCGCCATGCCCACGAGCTGGACCGGGGAGAGCGCCTGCCCGAGGACCGCCCAGCCGATGACGGCCGCGGTGAGCGGGGAGAGCGGGCCGAGCAGCGTGACGGAGGTGGCGGAGAGCTTGCCGATGCCGCGGAACCAGAGCCAGTAGGCGGTGCCGGTGTTGATGAGCATCATGTAGCCGTAGCCGAGGAAGGCCTTGCCGTCGAGCGCGGGCGGGGCGCCTTCGACGAGGGCGGCGATCGGGATGATGATCAGTCCGCCGGCGGTGAGCTGCCAGCCGGTCATGGCCAGCGGTCCGACGCCGTCCGGGCGTCCCCAACGCTTGGTCATCACGGTGCCCGCACCCATGGAGGCGGAGGAGACCACACCGGCGATGATGCCGACGAGGTCGAGTTGGGCGGCGGCGGTGAGGACCACCATGCTGACGCCCAACGCGCCGGCGACCGCGGCCAGTACGGTGCGCAGGCTCGCCCGCTCGCCCAGGACCAGGGCGGCGAGCCCGACGACGAACAGGGGGCCGGCGCTGCCGAGGACGGCCGCGACGCCGCCGGGCAGCCGGTAGGCGGCGAGGAAGAGGAGCGGGAAGAAGGCTCCGATGTTGAGGGCTCCCAGGACGGCGGACTTCCACCACCACTCGCCCTTGGGGAGCCGGCGGGACATGGCGGTGAGCAACAGCCCGGCGGGCAGGGCCCGCATGACGCCGGTGAACAGCGGCCGGTCGGGTGGCAGCAGTTCGGTGGCGACGGCGTAGGTGGAGCCCCAGGAGATGGGGGCCAGGGCGGTCAGGGCGACGGTGGTGAGGCGGTTCACGACGACTCCTCGGGACGGACGGCGATGAGGGGTGGCGGCCCCGCAGCCAATTTAGGTTGCTTGTAAGTAGCTTAGCACTAAGCTACTTTTCGTCAAGCAACTTTTGGTGATCCAACAAGTGGAGGCCGGATACTGTGCTCATGACCGAGGCCAACAAGGACGCCGTCGACGCGATCACCGACCAGTGGCACGCGGTGCGACCCGACCTGGACACCGTCCCGATGGCCGTGTTCGGCCGTATCAACCGGATCGCCCGGGCCGTCAGCGAAGAGATGGAACGGACCTACAACCGCTACGGGGTCTCCCTCGGCGAGTTCGACGTGGTGGCCACGCTCCGCCGCTCCGGAGCCCCCTACACCCTTTCGCCGCGCCAACTGTCGGCCACGCTGATGCTCACCAGCGGCGGCATGACGGGGCGGCTGGACAAGCTGGAGAAGGCCGGGTTGCTCTGCCGCAACCCCGACCCCAACGACCGGCGCGGGCTCCAGGTGACGATCACCGAGCGGGGTCTGGGGCTCATCGACGAGGCCGTCGCCGCGGGCCTGGAGGTACAGCGCGCCGCGCTCTCGGGGCTGGACGGCGACGAAGTGGCGGCGCTCAGCGGGCTGCTGCGCAAGCTCATGGCCGGCGCCCCCTGAGTCCGCCCGCCGGCGCCGGGCACGACGGGGCGCCGGGGGTCCGGTGCGCACCGACCGTGTCGGTGTGCGGACCCCCGGCGCCCCGGAAGTTCTATGGGACCGCCCCCGCGGGGGCGGTCGGTTCAGTCGACCTCACGCGTTGACCGCAGGCGTCGACCGAGGCGGCCGGATCAGCCGGTCGGACGCTGCTTGCGCGACTTGTCGGTGACGACCACCAGACCGGCGATGATCAGGAACAGGGCGATCGGCAGGGCCACGTACAGGCCGATGGTCTCGCCGATGCTCAGGCCCGGGCCCGGGTCGTCGCCGTCGTCGCGGATCGCCGCGAGGGCGGGAGACGTCATCAGCAGCATCATCAGCGTCGTTCCGGCCGTGACGGCGCCGGCGCGCAGAGCGTTCTTCTTGTCCACGGTGCAAACGTAGCGAACACCTAAAGGGGGCGCGCGCCCGGGGGTGCCGTACGGGTGCGCGCGCCCTCCCGCACGGCGCTCAGCAGGGCGTTCGCGCGGGGTGAGGCCATCAAAGCCTCCAACGTCACCGGCCGGCCCGCCGCGTCCGCGACGGGAAGCCGCCAGTTGGGGTACTGGTCCCAGGTGCCCGGCAGGTTCTGCGGCCTCCGGTCCCCCACCGCGTCGGGCAGCCACACGCCGACCAGTCGGGCGGGCGTGCGCAGCAGGAAGGCGTACAGGCCCCGTACGGCGGCCTCCTCACCCTTCGCCTCCAGACCCAGCCGGTCGAGCACGGCCAGCCATTCGGCGGTGTCGGCGGCGTCCTCGGCCCGCTCCGTGTCCACCGGCCGGGTCAGCAGCCCGAGCCGGTCGCGCAGTTCGACGTGACTGCCGGCCAGCTTGGCGGCAGTGGGCGGCAGGTCGTGGGTGGTGACGGTGGCCAGGCAGTCCGCCCTCCACCGCGCCGGTTCCAGCGGTTGTCCCCCGCCCTGCCAGTCGCGCTCGAACCACAGCACGGACGTACCGAGCACCCCGCGCCGGGCGAGCGCCCGGCGCACGCCGTGCTCGACCGTGCCGAGGTCCTCGCCGATGACCAGGGCCCCGGCCCGGTGGGCCTCCAGGACCAGCACGGCCAGCATCGCCTCCCCGTCGTAGGAGACGTACGTCCCCTCGGCGGGCGTGCTGTCCCCCGGAATCCACCAGAGCCGGAACAGGCCCATCACGTGGTCGATCCGCAGCGCGCCCGCGTACCGGAACACCCCGCGCAGCAGGGCCCGGAAGGGGGCGTAGCCGCGGGCGGCGAGCACGTCCGGGCGCCAGGGGGGCAGGCCCCAGTCCTGGCCGCGCGCGTTGAAGGCGTCCGGCGGGGCGCCCACGGTGGCCGCCGCGGCGTGCGTGTCCGGCGCGGCCCAGACGTCCGCGCCTTGCGGGTGCACGCCGACGGCGAGGTCGTGCACCAGGCCCACCGTCATACCGGCGTCCTTGGCGGCGCGCTGGGCGGCGGTCAGCTGAGCGTCGGTCAGCCAGGTCAGCCAGCGGTGGAACTCGGCGGCCCGGGCCGTCTCCGGCGCGTCCGCGGCGTCCTCGGGCCAGGTCGCGGGCTCGGTCCCGTACCGCTCGGTCAGCGCGAACCAGGTGGCGTGCCGGTCCAGCTCGGCGCCGCCCGCCTCCCGGAACGCGCGGAACGCGGCGTCGCGGGCGGGCTCGCGCGCCACCGCGTACAGCAGTTCCAGGGCGGCGCGCTTGAGCTCCCACACCGCGTCCCGGTCGATGAGGGCGCCCTTCTCCAGGACCGCGCGGCGCAGCTCACCGGCCCGGGCGGTCAGCGCGGCCAATGCCTCCCGGTCGGGGCAGAGGGCGTACTCGGGGACGTCCTCGACGCGCAGGTAGACCGGGTCGGGGAAGCGGCGGGAGGACGGCCGGTAGGGGGAGGGGTCGGTCGGGTCGCCGGGAACGGCCGCGTGCAGCGGGTTGACCTGGAGGAACCCGGCGCCGTGCGTACGGCCCGCCCAGTCGGCGAGGTCCGCCAGGTCCCCGAGGTCGCCCATGCCCCAGGAGCGTTCGGAGAGCAGGGAGTACAGCTGGACGAGGAGGCCGTGGGTGCGGTCGGGCGCGGCCGGGGCCCGGTCGGGGGCCAGGATCAGGGTCGCGGTGGCGGTGCGGCCGTCGGGGGTTTCGGCCGTCAGGCGGTGTACGCCCGGCGGCAGTCCGGGCCCCCAGGGCAGTTCGCCGCCCTCCTCCAGGGCGACGCGCAGACCGGTGCCGGGCGGTAGGCCGTCCAGCGCGTCCGGGGTCGCACCCGCCCAACTGACGAGGACGGGCGGCAGCAGCCGGTCCGCCGAGGCCCGCTCCGCCTCCGCCAGCGCGCCCCGTACGGCCTCCGGGTCCCCGGCGGCCACTCCCAACCGGTCGAGCACGGCGACGACGGTGGCCTCCGGCACCCGCAGATCGACGTCCTCGGCGGGCTGGTAGGAGGTGGCGACGCCGTGCAGGGCCGCGAGCCGGTCGAGGTCGTCCATGTGAGTCCCTGTCTGATCGCTGGGTCGGGGTCAGTCGCCCGCGCGGGTGGGCACGGTGGGCTCGCTCGTCAGCGCCGTCTCGTGGGTGAGCGGGGGTTCGCTGGTCAGTGGTGCGTACGCGGCGCAGGCGAGCGGGGGTTCGCTGGTGAGGGGTGTACCGGGCACGTCCGCCGGGCCGCTCTGGGCGCCCAGGTGGCGGAGGGGGGCTCGGGTGGTCGAGGCGTGGACGGTGGGGGTGCCGACGGGTCGGGCTTTCATGGAAGCACTCCTTCGCGCGGGTTCGTGGGACCGATGTAACACGCCCGGCGAACACCGCAGCACTACCCCGTGGGGCGCCCGGCATTCCTGGCGTATCCGCGCAAGATCACCCGCAGGCGCCGGCGCCCCGGCCCCGGGGAGCCGGATCCGGTGGATGCGCAGGGGCGGGGGCGACTCGGGGCGCGAGGGGTCCGTGCAGCTCAGGGGCGGGAAGCCGGTCGCCCCGGCGACGGTCGTATGCGTCGGGGCGCTGCTCGGGGGGCTAGACCGTCGCCGGCCCGCCGGGGGCCGGTCGGGGCGGCCCGCGCCGGACGGGTCCCGGACCACCGCTACGACGCGCCCCGACCCGCCGTCGAGGAGCCGCGCGTGGGGGCGTGGCCGGTGGGCGACGACCCGGACCCGGCGCGCGGTGTGCCGTTGGGGCGCGGCCGAACCGATCGCGCCGGGCGGACGCGGACCCGTACGCCGTCGACGTGGTGCGCGTCGGGTCGCGCGAAGCGGGCGTGACCACCCCGAACGACCGGGCGCCGGGAGCCCGGTCGACCGGAGGCGGCGGCCGGCATCCGGCGGGGCACGCCGGACGGCTCGGACGAGGGTGCCCCCGGCGCCCTGCGGGACCGCCCCGACCGCGAGCCGGGCGGCACCCGCCGGGCCCGTCTTCCGCCTGCATCGGCCACAGGCGCGGCCACGCCGGACGAGCGGGCGCGCCGAAGGGCCGGAACGTCACCGGTCGGCCCGCCGTGAGCGGGTGGCCCCGGCCGGCAGGTCATCGGCGTCGGCCGAGCCCGGCGCCCCGCGACAGCCCCGACGCGTCGGGACCCGTGCCCGCACCACGACCGGGCCCGCGCGCTCGGGAGTACCGGACACGCGCCTGCGTACCGGACACGCGCCGCAGGACGGGCGGGCCGTCGCGCACGCGGCTGCCGGTCGGCGACGGCCTACGCCGTCACACCCCGACCGGGCCGGGACCGTACCGGTCGCCTATGACGCCGCCACCCCGATCCGGTCCAGCGCGGCCTCCGCCCCGTACGGCTCCAGGTACGGCATCCAGCGGGGGTCGCGGTGGCCCGTTCCGATGATGCGCCAGGCCAGGCCCGAAGGCGGGGCCGGCTGGTGGCGCAGCCGCCACCCGAGTTCCAGCAGGTGCCGGTCGGCCTTGACGTGGTTGCACCGCCGGCAGGCGGCGACCACGTTGTCCCAGGCGTGCTGGCCGCCCCGGCTGCGCGGGACGACGTGGTCGACGCTCGTCGCGACCGCCCCGCAATACATGCAGCGGCCGCCGTCACGGGCGAAGAGCGCGCGGCGGGTGAGTGGAACGGGCCCCCGGTAGGGGACCCGCACGAAGCGCTTGAGCCTGACCACGCTGGGCGCGGGGACGGCTCTGGTCGCGCTGTGCAGAAAGGCGCCGGATTCCTCCAGGGAGACCGCTTTGTTCTCCAGGACGAGGACGAGCGCGCGGCGGAGCGGTACGACGCCGAGGGGCTCGTACGACGCGTTGAGGACCAGGACGTGCGGCACGGACTGCCTCCTTGTACGCCGGCGGCGCGTGGCTCGCGCCGGGACGATCTGCTCTCCAGTCTCCCCTTACGGCTGGTCGAAGCGCCACCACGCGCTCGTAACGGGTCGGAGGTGTTTTCCACCACACCCGCTTCGTCCCCACGTGAGCCCGGTCTCTCCCCCCGACGCGGCACCGGGGTCGGGGCGGCTCCACCGTTAGTGTGGTTGGGTCGCCCGTATTTCCCTTTCGGGCGGACCGCTATGCCTGGAGGTTCCCCGCCGTGCCCTCGCCCGCCACCCTGCTACCGACGGCAGCGACAACCGACGACGCGACCCAGAGCGTGACGAACGCCGCGGACTTCATCGAGAAGAACTGGGCCGATTGGCTGGCGATGGGCCTGCGGATCCTGCTGATCCTGGTCATCGCCTTCGCCATGCGCTCCGTCATCCGCAAGTCGCTGACCAAGCTGATCAGTCGGATGAACCGGGGCGCGGAGGCCGTCGAGGGGACGGCGTTGGGCGGGCTGCTCGTCAACGCGGAGCGGCGACGCCAGCGCTCGGAGGCGATCGGTTCGGTGCTGCGCTCGGTGGCCTCGTTCCTGATTCTCGGCACGGCCGTGCTGATGGTGCTCTCCCAGCTCCGGATAGACCTCGCGCCACTGCTGGCGAGCGCCGGTGTGGCCGGTGTGGCGATCGGTTTCGGTGCCCGCAACCTGGTGACGGACTTCCTGTCCGGCGTCTTCATGATCCTTGAGGACCAGTACGGCGTCGGCGACAAGATCGACGCCGGCGTGGCCTCGGGCGAGGTCGTCGAGGTCGGACTGCGCGTGACGAAGCTGCGCGGGGACAACGGCGAGATCTGGTACGTGCGCAACGGCGAGATCAAGCGCATCGGCAACCTCAGCCAGGGCTGGGCCACGGCGGCCGTCGCCATCCAGGTCAAGCCGACGGAGAACCTCTCGCGCCTGCGTGAGGTGGTCCAGCAGGTCGCCGACGCCATGGCGAAGGAGTCGCCCTGGGACGAGCGGCTGTGGGGCCCGGTGGAAGTGCTGGGCCTGGACGAGGTGCTGCTGGCCTCGATGACGGTGAAGGTGTCGGCGAAGACGATGCCCGGCAAGCAGTTCGCCGTGGAGCGGGAACTGCGCTGGCGGATCAAGGAGGCCTTCGACGCCGCGGACATCGGCATCATCGGCGGTCTGCCGGCCGCCGATGACGCCGAGGAGACCGCCGCCGACCCGGCGGCCGCCGTCGCGCCGCCTTCGGTGCTCGCCAACCCCTCCTCGGTCCAGTCCCTGGCCACCAGCCCGATCCCGCCCCAGACCACGCAGGGGAACCCCCGCATCACCAAGTAGCCCCCGGCCCCGCCCGCTGCCCCGCAGGTCCCAACCTGCGGGGCAGCGGCATTGACACGACTCGGAGAGCAATAGGAAACTTACCTAACAGTTCGCTTCGGTGAGGGAGAGACCAGCCCCATGCCCGCCGCCACCCCCGGAACGCCCAGCCTGCTGCGCGCCATGAACGACCGCGCCGCGCTGGAGCTCCTGCTGACGCACGGACCGCTGTCCCGGACCCGGATCGGGCACCTGACCGGCCTGTCCAAGCCCACCGCCTCCCAACTCCTGGCCCGGCTGGAGGCCTGCGGACTGGTCGTCGCCACCGGCACCGACGGCGGCCGGCCCGGCCCCAACGCCCAGCTCTACGCCCTCAACACGCGCGCCGCCCACGTGGCCGGACTCGACGTGACCCCCGAACGGGTCGCCGCGGCCGTCGCCGACCTCACCGGTCAGGTGGTCGGCAGCTTCGAACTCCCCTACGCGGAGGGCAGCGACGCCGTCCGGCAGGTCACCGAGGCGCTCGACGAGGCGGTCAAGGCGGCAGGACTGGGGCATGCGGACGTACACCGGCTGGTCATCGCCACGCCGGGCGCCTTCGACCCGCAGACCGGCCGGCTGCGCTACGCCGGCCACCTGCCCGGCTGGCACTCCCCCACGCTCCTCGACGAGCTGGCGGCGGCGCTGCCGATACCGGTCGAGTACGAGAACGACGTGAACCTCGCCGCGATCGCCGAACAGCGGCTCGGCGCGGCCCGCGGCCACGAGGACTTCGTCCTGCTGTGGAACGAGGAGGGGTTGGGCGCCGCGCTGGTGCTGGGTGGCCGGCTGCACCGGGGCTGGACCGGCGGCGCGGGTGAGGTCGGCTTCCTGCCCGTGCCCGGCCACCCCCTCGTCCGGCAGGTCACCCGCGCCAACACCGGCGGTTACCAGGAGCTGGCGGGGGTGCAGGTGCTGCCCCGCCTCGCCCGGGAGTCGGGGATCGAGGACCCGGACGGGACCGGCACCGCGGACGGGACCGACGCCGGGGACGGGCTCCGGGGCCCGGACGGGGCCGGGGCCGCCGGGGCCGGGGCCGCCGGCCCGCAGGTCGCCGCCGGGGTCGCGCTGCTGGAGCGGGCCGCCGCCCGGCCCGAGGGCGCGTACCTGCGCTTCCTCCAGTCGTACGCCACCGTCCTCGCCACCGGTCTGGCCTCCCTGGTCGCCGTACTCGACCCCGAGATCGTGGTGCTGTCCGGGGCCGCGATCGGCGCGGGCGGCGAGCCGCTGCGCGTGCTGCTGGAGTCCGAACTGGCCGAACTGGCGCCTTCCCGGCCCCGCTTGGTCCCCGGTGAGGTCCGCGAACGGCCCGTCCTGCGCGGCGCGCTGGAGAGCGCCCTGATCACCACCCGCGAAGAGGTCTTCGACACCTCCCGCCGACGCTGACCCCCCGGGCCCGAACCCACACCCCCCACCTCCCCACACGCGCCCACGCCCCCGCACCGTCCACGGCACCCCCCACGGAAGTTCCTCACCCAGAGAGCGAGCCCCGCCATGCCCAGATCCGGACGAACGACCACCGCCCTCGCCCTCCTCGCGGCCACGGCCGCCCTCGCCACCGCGTGTACGGGCCAAAGCGGCGCCTCCGCCGACGACGACCCGAAGGCGCCCGTCACGCTCACCTTCTGGCACGGCTGGTCCGCGCCCGGAGAGGTCAAGGCGATCGAGGAGAACATCACCCGGTTCGAGAAGGCCCACCCGAACATCACGGTCCGGGTCACCGCCAACATGACCGACGACAAGATCAACCAGGCGCTGCGCACCGGCGGCGACAAGGCGCCCGACGTCGTCTCCTCCTTCACCACCGACAGCGTCGGCAAGTTCTGCAACTCCGGCGCCTTCGCGGACCTCAATCCCTTCTTGAAGAAGTCCGGCGTCGACAAGGCGAAGGTGTTCCCCAGGACGCTGCTGGAGTACACGCAGTTCGACGGCGACCAGTGCACCCTGCCGCTGCTGAGCGACGCGTACGGCCTCGTCTACAACAAGACCGCCTTCGCGGAGGCCGGGATCACCGAACCGCCCAAGACGTGGAGCCAGTTCACCGAAGACGCCCAGAAGCTCACGGTGGCGCGCGGTGACACGTACGACCGGCTCGGGGTGATGCCCACCTTCCACGGCTACGAGACGAAACCGACCCGGCTGGCCGCCCAGTGGGGCGGGACCTACTTCGACGCCCAGGGCAAGTCGAACCTGGCGAAGGACCCGGCCTTCGCGGACATGCTGGCCGCGCAGAAGGACCTCGTCGGAAAGCTCGGCGGCTACGAGAAGCTGGAGAAGTACCGCACCACCTTCGGCGACGAGTGGAGCGCCGAGCATCCCTTCCACACCGGCAAGGTCGCCATGCAGATCGACGGCGAATGGCGGCCCGCGATGGCCAAGGAGGCCGGTGTCGCGTTCGAGATCGGCACCGCCCCGCTGCCCGTGCCGGACGGGCAGGTGGCCGACTACGGCAAGGGCTACGTCTCCGGCACGATCATGGGCATCTCCTCGGCGAGCCGCAAGCAGAACGCCGCCTGGGAGCTGGTGAAGTACATGACCACCGACACCGAAGCGGTGGTGGCCTTCGCCAACGCCATCCACAACGTCCCCTCCACGCTGGAGGCGCTGATATCGCCGCGGCTCCAGGTCACCCCGGAGTTCCGGACGTTCATCGACATCGCCCGGCACCCGAAGTCCGCCACCACCCCGGCCCAGGCGGACGGCGGCACCTACCAGCTGACCTTCGAGGATTTCGCGTACGGGGTCGAGAAGGGCGACGTGGCCGACATACCGGCCGGGCTCGCCCGTACCGACCGGCAGATCGACACCGACATCGCGAAGGCCGAGTAGCCGCGATGGCCGCCCCGTACACCGCGCGGGCGAAGCGGCGCCGTTCGGCGCTGCGCACCGTCGCCTTCATGTCGCCCTGGCTGATCGGGTTCGCGCTCTTCTTCGCCTACCCGCTGCTGTCCACCGTGTACTTCTCCTTCACCAGGTACGACGGCTTCCGTCCGCCCGTCTTCAACGGCCTGCACAACTGGACCTACCTGTTCACCGACTATCCGTTGTTCTGGCCGGCGATGCGCAACACGCTGTGGCTGGTCGTGGTGATGGTCGGCTGCCGGGTCGTCTTCGGTCTGGGCACCGGGCTGCTCATCACGAGGATCAAGACGGCGCCCGGCCTCTTCCGGACACTCTTCTACCTGCCCTACCTGGCCCCTCCGGTGGCCGCGACGCTGGCGTTCGTCTTCCTCCTCAATCCGGGCACGGGCCCGGTCGGGGTCCTGCTGGAGGGCATGGGGCTGCGCTCGCCCGGCTGGTTCACGGACGCCGACTGGTCCAAGCCGGCGCTGACCGTGCTCGCGGTGTGGGGGGTGGGCGATCTGATGGTCATCTTCATGGCCGCGCTGCTGGACGTACCGAAGGAGCAGTACGAGGCCGCCGAGCTGGACGGGGCCGGGGCGTGGGCGCGGCTGCGGCACATCACCCTCCCGAACATCTCCCCGATCATCTTGTTCGCGGTGGTCACCGGGGTCATCCAGGCCATGCAGTACTACACGCAGCCCCTGGTGGCCGGGAAGGTGGCGGCCGGGGTGATCGGCGGCTCGGGCGAGCAGTTCGAGCCCGGCTATCCGGACAAGTCCACGCTGACCCTGCCGCAGGTCGTCTACAACCTGGGCTTCCAGCGCTTCGACTACGGCACCGCGTGCGCGGTCGCCCTCGTCCTCTTCGCCCTCTCCATGGCCTTCACCGCGTTGCTGATGCGGCGCCGTGGCGGACTGATCGGATCAGGTGACTGACATGGCCGTGACCACGAGGCCGTCGGGCGCCCCCACCGCACCGGCCGCGCGCCCGCCGGCGGATTCCGGCACGGGCCCGGCGCGCCGGCGCGGGCGCAGGGCCCTGCTGCACTGGGTGGCCGTGCACAGCCTGGGGGTGGCCGCCGGCCTGTTCTTCGTCATGCCCTTCGTCTTCCTCTTCCTGACCTCCCTGATGGACGACCGGCAGGCCCTGACCCGCGACCTGTGGCCGCACGCCTGGCAGTGGGGCAACTACGCCAGGGTGTGGCACACCCCCGGCTTCCTGACCTGGTGGCGCAACACGCTGCTGTACGCCGGACTCGGCACACTGCTGACCGTGGTCTCCTCGGTGCCCGTCGCCTACGCGCTCGCCACGTTCCGCTTCCGCGGGCGACGGCTGTCGCTGCTCCTGGTGATCGCGATGATGATGCTGCCGCCGCAGGTCGTGGTCATCCCCATGTACCTGTTCTGGGCCAAGCAGCTGGACCTGTCCGGCACGCTGTGGCCGCTGATCGTCCCCATGGCGTTCGGCGACGCGTTCTCCATCTTCCTGCTCCGCCAGTTCCTCCTGACGATCCCCCGCGAGTACCTGGACGCGGCCCGCGTCGACGGCTGCGGCGAAGTCCGCACCCTGCTGCGGGTCGTCCTGCCGATGGCCAGGCCCGGGATCGCCGCCGTCGCGCTGTTCCAGTTCTTCTACGCCTGGAACGACTACTTCGGCCCGCAGATCTACGCCTCCGACAATCCGGGCGCCTGGACGCTCAGTTACGGGCTGGAGTCCTTCAAGGGGGCGCACCACACCAACTGGAACCTGACCATGGCGGCGACCGTGCTGGTCATGGCGCCCGTGATCGTCCTCTTCTTCTTCGCCCAGAAGGCGTTCGTCGAGGGAGTCACCCTGACCGGAGTGAAAGGCTAGCGATGATGAAACTCGCAGTGGTGGGCGGCGGTTCCACCTACACCCCAGAGCTGATCGACGGCTTCGCGCGGCTGCGCGACACCCTGCCCGTCAGCGAACTGGTGCTGATCGATCCGGCCGCCGAGCGGCTGGAGCTGGTCGGCGGCCTGGCCCGGCGGATCTTCGCCAAGCAGGACCACTCCGGCAAGATCACCACCACCGCCGACCTGGACGCGGGCGTCGCGGGCGCCGACGCGGTCCTCCTCCAGCTGCGGGTCGGCGGACAGGCGGCCCGGCTCCAGGACGAGACGTGGCCGCTGGAGTGCGGCTGCGTCGGCCAGGAGACCACCGGGGCGGGTGGGCTCGCCAAGGCCCTGCGCACGGTCCCGGTCGTCCTGGACATCGCCGAACGGGTCCGACGGGTGAGCCCCGACGCCTGGATCATCGACTTCACCAACCCCGTCGGGATCGTCACCCGGGCCCTGCTGGCGGCCGGGCACAAGGCGGTAGGGCTGTGCAACGTCGCCATCGGCCTCCAGCGGAAGTTCGCGGCCCTGCTGGACGTGGGCCCGTCCGAGATCCACCTCGACCACGTGGGGCTCAACCACCTGACGTGGGAGCTGGGCGTGCGCGAGGGCGGCCCCGACGGGGAAGACCTGCTGCCCGGGCTGCTCGCCGCGCACGGCGGGACCGTCGCCGACGACCTCAGGCTGCCGCGGGCGGTGCTGGACCGGCTCGGCGTGGTGCCGTCGTACTACCTGCGCTACTTCTACGCGCACGACGAGGTGGTGCGGGAACTCGGCGCGAAACCCTCGCGGGCCGCCGAAGTCGCCGCCATGGAGCGCGAACTGCTCGCCCTGTACGCGGACCCCGAACTGGACGAGAAGCCCGCCCTGCTGGGCAAGCGGGGCGGGGCCTTCTACTCGGAGGCGGCCGTGGACCTGGCGGCGGCCCTGCTGGGCGACGGCTCCGGCGCCTCCCCCGTCCAGGTGGTCAACACCCGCAACGCCGGGACGCTGCCGTTCCTCCCCGACGACGCCGTCATCGAGGTGCAGGCCCGCGTCCGGGACACCGACGGCGCGGGCCCGGTGCCACTGGCCGCGCCCCGGCTGGACCCCCTCTACGCCGGGCTGATCTCGCACGTGAGCGCGTACGAGGAACTCGCCCTGGACGCCGCGCTGCGCGGCGGCCGCGAGCGGGTGTTCCGGGCGCTGCTGGCGCACCCGCTGGTCGGGCAGTTCGATCTCGCCGAGGGGCTGACGGACCGGCTGCTCGCGCACAACAAGGAGCACCTGGCATGGGCCTGAACCGGGGCGCCGAGGCGCGCGCCTCGCTGTCCCTCGACGCCGCGCTCCCGGACGCCGCGCTCCCGGACGCCGCGCTCCGGGAGGCCGCGCTCCCCGCCGTGCCGGCCGCCGGCCCGTTCCCCGCCGCCGTGCTGGCCGTCGACGCCGGCAACAGCAAGACGGACGCGGCGTTGATCGGCACGGACGGCACGGTGCTCGGCACCGGCCGGTCCGGGGGTTTCCAGCCGCCGCGGA
This sequence comes from Streptomyces sp. Tek67B01, assembly GCF_055231995.1. Lineage (NCBI taxonomy): Bacteria > Bacillati > Actinomycetota > Actinomycetes > Kitasatosporales > Streptomycetaceae > Streptomyces > Streptomyces sp. Tek67B01. The sequence continues at coordinate 4,675,253 of NZ_JBUYUY010000001.1, read as the reverse complement.
GCGGGGTCGAGGCCGCCGTGGACGTACTCGGGCGGGCCGTCGCCGAGGCGGCCGAGGCCGCAGGGCTGCCCGGGCCGCTCCCCGGCGGTCCGTACGCGGCGCACGTGTCGGCCTGCCTGGCCAACGCCGACCTGCCGGTGGAGGAACGGCGGCTCGCGGACGCGATCGGAGCCCGCGGCTGGGGCGGGACGTCCGAGGTGCGCAACGACACCTTCGCCGTCCTGCGGGCCGGGCTGGCGGACACCGGGACCCCGTACGGCGTCGCCGTGGTGTGCGGGGCCGGGATCAACTGCGTGGGGGTGGCTCCCGACGGCCGGACCGCTCGGTTCCCGGCGCTCGGGCGGATCTCCGGCGACTGGGGCGGCGGTTCGGGCCTGGCCGGGGAGGCCCTGTGGTGGGCGGCCCGGGCCGAGGACGGACGGGGCGGCCCGACGGAGCTGGCGTCGGCGGTGCCGGGTCACTTCGGGTTCGCCTCGATGGCCGCCCTGATCGAGGCCCTGCACCTGGGCACGGTGGCGTACGAGCGCACGCACGAGCTGGTGCCGGTGCTCTTCGCGGTGGCCGAGGCCGGCGATCCGGTGGCATCGGCGATCGTGGAGCGGCAGGCCGGGGAGGTGGTGGCCATGGCGTCGGTGGCGCTGCGGCGGCTCGGGCTGCTGGGCGAGGACGTGCCCGTCCTGTTGGGCGGCGGGGTGCTCGCCGCCGGGCACGCGCGGCTGAACGGGGCGATCGGGGCGGGGCTGGCCGAAGTGGCACCGCGGGCACGGGTGTCGGTGGTGGCGGCCCCACCGGTGCTGGGCGCGGGGCTGGCGGGACTGGACGCGGTGGGTGCGTCGCCCGAGGCGTACGGCAAACTCCGTGCCCATTTCGGGTGAACCTGCCCGCGGGGGCGGCCGGTCCGGAACCGTGGCGGCAGTGCGGACGTATTGACGGTGAAGGGGAGACGGGAGCGGCCGCGGCGCCGGACCGGGGGAAGGTTCGTCCAAGATCCGGTACCGGGTGCTGTGGTTGACCCCGGATGCGGCCATACTGCTGCGACGGGCACTCCCCCGGTGACAGCCGGGGGCGTCCCCACCCGGCAGCCGGGGGAAGTCACGACCGAGGGGGAGGTCACGGTGGCCATCACATCACGCGCGCCCGCGCATGGCGGCGGTGTCTCCACGACGCCGTCCGCCGGACCGCCCGCGCCCGAACCCGCCCCGCCCGGGCGGGGCACCGCGTGGGCCGAGGGCGTCGAGCGGCTGCGCGCCGCCGCGACCACCGAACCGGGCCGGCTGCGCATCATCGGGGCGGTCCTCGCGGCCTTGGTTCTGCTGTTCGGCACGGCGGCGGTGTGGGAGGTCTCCGACCGGGTGACCGCCGCCGAGGACGTGGTGGACCACAGCCAGCCGCTGAGCGCCGACGCGGCGAGCATCTACCGTTCCCTCGCGGACGCCGACACGGCCTCCTCCAGCGGTTTCCTCGCGGGTGCCCAGGAGCCGCGCGAGGTCCGCGAGCGGTACGAGAAGGACATCGCCAACGCGTCCCGTCTGCTGGTGAACGCGGCCGCCAACACCAACGCCGGCGGTGACTCCCGCAAGGAGATAGCGCTCCTCGGGCAACAGTTGCCGCGCTACACGGGCCTGATCGAACAGGCGCGGGCCACCAACCGACAGGGCCTGCCGCTCGGCGGCGCGTACCTGCGCTACGCCAACGAGCAGATGAGCACCGTGCTGTTGCCGGCCGCCCAGCGGCTCTACGAGGCGGAGACCGGACGGCTCTACCAGGACTACGACGACGCCCGATCCTGGCCGCCGGCCGCGACGGTCACCGGTCTGCTGGCCCTCGGCGCCCTGGTGTGGGCGCAGCGGCGCAACTACCTTCGGACCAACCGCGTCTTCAACCACGGTCTCGTCGCGGCGACGACCGCCGCGGTGGTCGTGCTGCTGTGGCTGACCGTCGGGCAGACGCTGGCGCGTTCGGACCTGAGTGAGGCCCGCTCGGGCGGGCAGGAGTCACTGAAGGTGCTGAACGACGCTCGGATCGCCTCGCTCCAGGCGCGGGCCGGGGAGAACCTGACGCTGATCGCGCGCGGCGCCGTACTGGCCGAGGACAAGACGTCCGACAAGTACGACGTGGAGTTCACGAAGAACATGAAGGAGCTGGACGCGGGACTGGCGACGGCGCTGCGGCTGGCCGATGACAGCAGTGGCCGCCGGCCCGTCCAGCAGGCCATCGCGGGCGTGGCGCAGTGGAAGCAGCGGCACGCGGCGGCCCGGGAGACCGACATGCGCGGCGACTACGAGCTGGCGCTGCCGCAGGTCATCGGCGACAAGGACCACAAGGACAGCAGCGGGGCCTCGTTCGACACGGTGGACGCGTCACTGGAGCAGGCCGTGACCCACGAGCAGAAGCAGTTCACTCAGGCGGCCCGGGGCGGACTCGGGGCGCTGGGCGGTCTGGTGACGGGCTCGGCGGCCCTGGCGGTCGTCGGCGCGGCGGCGGCACTGCTCGGCATCGGTCGCAGGCTTTCGGAGTACAGGTGAGATCGATGCGGATAGGCGCGGGACGGGACCAGGGGTACGGCTCCGACGGGAACCCGGACGCCGGGGCCGGGCGGGCGGGAGACGCCGGGGCGCGGCGGGCCGCGGGCCGGCTGCGCGGCTGGGGCGGTGTCGCCGCGATGGCGGCGGCCTGCGCGCTCACCGCGACGGCCGTGCTGCTGCCGTTGGCCCAGGCGGCGCCGGACAGCGTCCGACCCGGTGCGATCCGCCCGCCCGCCACGATGGCGCTGGCCCCGGCGGCCCCGGCCGACACCTGTCAGGACCCGGAGGCCAGTCTGCGCCCCTCCGGCGTGGACGGACCGACCGTCGAACGCATCCGCAAGGCCGGCAAGCTCGTCGCGGGCGTGGACCAGAACAGCTTCAAGTGGGGGTACCGCAAGCCGGACGGTCACCTCGACGGTTTCGACATCGCGCTCGTCAAGGCCATCGCGAAGGACATCCTGGGCGATGAGAACGCCGTCATCTACCGGGCCATCCCGACCAGTCAGCGCATCCCCGCGCTCAAGGAGAACCGCGTCGACATCGTGGTGCGGGCCATGACGATCAACTGCGAGCGGCTGGAGGACGTCGCCTTCTCGACGGCGTACTTCGAGGCCGGCCAGCAGGTACTGGCCCCCAAGGGTTCCCCGATCACCGGGTACGACGCGTCGCTGAGCGGCCGCAGGATCTGCACGGCCACCGGTTCCACCGCGGAGGCGGCCCTCAAGGCCCAGCCGTACGGTGCGGTCCCCGTCTCCGTGGCCAACCAGCTGGACTGCCTGGTCCGGCTCCAGTTGGGCGAGGTCGACGGCATCATCACCGACAACGCCCTCGCGGCGGGCCAAGCTGCACAGGACCCGTCCGTGCAGTTGGTCGGTTCGCCGTTCACCCGGGAGTTCTACGGGGTCGCGATGAACAAGGACGCGAGCGATCTGGTGCGCCGCGTCAACAAGGTGCTGGAGGACTACCGCGCGGGCGGCAACGACAGCCCCTGGATGCAGGCCTACCGCACCCACCTGGCGGCCGTACTGCCGAACGTCACCGCACCGCCCGCGCCCAAGTACCGGGACGGCTGAGGCCGTGGCGGCATCGGCGTCGGGATCGGCATCAGGGTCCGGATCGGGATCCGGACCGTACGTGAGCGGGGAGATCGGGGAGAGCCGTATGGGCCGTCCGCGGACGGGATCGGCAGTGATGGACCGGGACGAGGTCGACCGCGCGCTGGCCCGCCTGGGCGCGGAGCACGAGGCCGTGGAGACCTCCCTGCTCGCGCTCCAGGACCACGCCGGGCGGCGGCTGCTGGAGGGCGCCGGACTGACCGGGGTCACCAAGGAACGGTGGACGGCGACCGACGCCGCGATCACCCGGCTCTGGACGTACTTCGACGCCTACAGCGGCGCGCTGACCGCCGCCCGGCAGATCCGTGAGCGTCGGCGCTGGCCGAGCCGCGAGGACCTCGTCGAGCTGACCGACCGGCTGCGCGGGCCCGGAGTGGTGATCGCCGGCGCCGGCGCGGAGGGCGCCGGGCTCGCGGAGCGGTTCTCGCTCGCGGAGCTGGTGGTGCGGATGAACGAGCTGTACGCGAGCTCCCTGGACGTGGTGGTCGCCGCGGACGCGGTCTGGTCGGCGCTTCCCGCGCGGATCGACCTGCTCGCCGCCGAGTTGCACCGGACGCGTTCGCTGGCGCGCTCGGTGGGCGTCCGTCCCGGGGAACACCCTTCCGGGGACGACCTGGAGGACATCACCGCCGAGCTGGCGCAGTTGCGTGAGCAGGTGATCGCGGACCCGCTGGCGTTCTGGGTGTCGGTGGCGGGGAGTTCCGCCCCGGGCGGCGGCCGGCCGGACACCACCCGCTACGACCGGGCGGCGCGCGCCCTGGACGACGTACGACGCGAGATCGAGGCGGTCCTCGCGGTACGGCAGGACGCCGAACAGCGGCTGATCGGCGTGCGGGACGTGCTCTCGCGGGCCGACCGGACCCTCGCGGAGGCTCGGACGGCCCGCGTCGAGGTGCTGGCGAAGATCGCCGCTTCGGAGGTCCCGGCGGTCAGCGGACCGCCGACGGCGTTGCAGGAACAGCTCGCGGCGGCGGCCGAGTACCGCCGTCAGGCCCAGTGGCACCGGCTGTCCCCGCTGCTGGACTCCCTGGAGGACCGGGCCGAGGACGAACTGCGGCGCGCCCGGGAGTCGTTGACAGCGGTGACGGCGCCGCTCGCGGTACGGGCGGAGCTGCGCGGGCGGCTCGACGCGTACAGGGCGAAGGTAGCCCGGCACGGCATGGCGGAGGACCCGCTGTTGATGGAGCGCTACGACACGGCCCGGCGGATGCTGTGGAGCGCGCCCTGCGATCTGCGGGCCGCCGAGCAGGCCGTACTGCGCTACCAGTGGGCGGCGGCCGAGTCGCCGGCGCCACAGACGAATTCACAGCCACAGTCGCAGTCGCGCGAGACGTCCCCCGCCGCGGACGGGGCGGAGAGGGAAGACGGATGAGCCTGATCGGAACCGCGTGCGTGCGCCCCGGCTGTCCGGGGGCGTACGAGGACATGGGGGGCGGCGAGGTCTACTGCGACACCTGCGGGCTGGCGCCGATCGGGGCCGTCTCCGCCGGCGCCGAGGAACTGGTGTCACCGCCCACGGGCATGACCAGCGCCGCGCGGCACGGTGACTCCCGGGGCTCGGGGCGATCTTCGTCGTCGGCCCGCTCCTCCCGTTCCTCCCGCTCGTCCTCGTCACGGCGCTCGGTGTCCGGGCGGCTGTCGCGTTCCCTGCCGGGTGCGGCCTCCAGCCGGTCGGTGTCGGTCCGCAGTTCGGGCTCGGCCGGCTCGACCTCGGGACGCGGGCGACTGGGCGCGGGACTGGTCAGGGTGCCGCAGGTGCCGCGTCCGGACCCTTCGGCGGCGGTGCTGGAGAACCCGGAGGTCCCCGAGCGAAAGCGGTTCTGCTCCCGCTCGGACTGCGGGGCGCCCGTGGGTCGGGCGCGGGGCGACCGGCCGGGCAGGACGGAAGGGTTCTGCACCAAGTGCGGGCACCCGTACTCCTTCGTGCCCAAGCTGAACCCGGGCGACGTGGTGCGCGGCCAGTACGAGGTGGCGGGCTGCCTCGCGCACGGCGGCCTCGGCTGGGTGTACCTGGCCGTGGACAAGGCGGTCTCCGACCGGTGGGTGGTGCTCAAGGGTCTGCTGGACACCGGCGACCAGGACGCGATGGAGGCGGCGATCTCCGAGCGGCGCTTCCTCGCGGAGATCGAGCACTCCAACATCGTGCGGATCTACAACTTCGTGGAGCACCTGGACCAGCGGACGGGTTCGCTGGACGGGTACATCGTCATGGAGTACGTCGGCGGCAAGTCGCTCAAGGAGATCGCCAACGAACGGCGCCGGCCGGACGGACGACGAGACCCGCTGCCGGTGGAGCAGGCGTGTGCGTACGGCATCGAGGCGCTGGAGGCGCTCGGCCACCTGCACAGCAGGAACCTCCTGTACTGCGACTTCAAGGTCGACAACGCGATCCAGCAGCAGGACCAGCTGAAGCTGATCGACATGGGCGCGGTGCGGCGGATGGACGACGAGGAGTCGGCCATCTACGGCACGGTGGGCTACCAGGCGCCGGAGGTCGCGGAGTTGGGGCCCTCGGTGGCGTCGGACCTGTACACGGTGGCGCGCACGCTGGCGGTGCTGACCTTCGACTTCCAGGGCTACACGAACGTATTCGTGGATTCGCTGCCGGAGCCGGAACACATCGAGGTGTTCAGGCGGTACGAGTCGTTCTACCGGTTGTTGGTCCGGGCGACGGACCCCGATCCGGGGCGCAGGTTCGCGTCCGCGCAGGAGATGGCGGACCAGCTGACGGGTGTGCTGCGGGAGGTCGTGGCGCTCCAGACGGGCCGGCCGCATCCCCAGTTGTCGACGCTGTTCGGACCGGAGCTTCGGGTGCCGGACACCCGGTTGTACGCGGACGAGCCGGGGACCGAGGTGTCCGGGCTGGGCGTGCGCGTCCATGCCGGGACGGGATGGCCCCGACTGCCCGGCCGGATCGGGCCGGGCGGTCGGCGCGCGGTCACGCCGGCCGGGGTCACGGCGAGCGGTCTCACGGCGAGCGGTGTCGGAGCGAGCGGTCTCACGGCGAGCGGTGTCGGAGCGAGCGGCATCCGGGCCGGCGGCATCGCGGCAGTGGTCCCGGCGCCCAGACGGGGCGCGGTGGTGACCGGGGCCGCCCCCGCGCCGCCGGTCGTACCTCGGGAGCGGACCGGCGGGAGCGGCCTCGCGGCGCTGGACGCCAGGGACACGGCGCTGGCGCTGCCGGTTCCGCTGGTGGACGCGGCCGACCCCAACGCCGGATTCCTGGCCGGACTGCTGACCGCAGCCCCCGCCGAACTCCTGGGGGCGCTGGGGTCGACCCCGTCGGACTCCGCCGAACTGCGGCTGCGGGAGCTGCGGGCCCGACTGGAGCTCGGCGAACTCGCCGTGGCCGGGCGGGCGCTGAGCGAGCTGGAGATCCGCCACCCCGACGACTGGCGGGTGGTGTGGGCGCGCGGCATCGCCTCCCTGGCCACCGGGGACGACGAGGTGGCAGCCCTGTCCTTCGACGCCGTGTACGACGCCTTCCCGGGCGAGCCGGCGCCGAAGCTGGCGCTGGGCCTGTGCGCGGAGATCCTGGGGCAGTTGGACAACGCCGCCGAGTACTACCGGCTCGTCTGGATCACCGACCCCGGCTTCGTGAGCGCCGCGTTCGGGCTCGCCCGGGTGCAACTGGCCGCCGGCGAACGGGATGCGGCGGTGCTGACGCTGGAGTCGGTGCCGGAGGTGTCGATCCACTACACCGCCGCCCGGGTGGCGGCAGTACGGGCACGCCTGCGCGACCGGTCCCCGGAGGAGCCCCTGCTGCCCGACCTGATGGCGGCTGCCGCCCAGGTGGAGGCACTGGGGCGCTTCGGCCTGGACTCGGTGCGGCGGGAACGGCTGTCGGTGGAGGTTCTGGGCTCGGCCCTGGACTGGGTACTGTCGGGTAGCCGGGGTGCCGACCCCGGTCGGACCTCGCTGCTCGGCAGTCAACTGGACGAGCGGGGGCTGCGCTTCGGCCTGGAGCGCTCGTACCGCGTCCTCGCTCGGCTGGCGCAGCGGGGCGAGGAGAGGATCGAACTGGTGGAGCGGGCAAACCGTTTCCGTCCCCGGACGTGGGTGTGATTGATGTCGATGCATCGGCTGTCGGGCTGCCCCAGCTGCGCGGAGCCCCTGGAAGAGGGTGACCGTTTCTGCGGAGTCTGCGGCTACGCGGTCTCCGCCGCCCGCGACGACTCGGCCGCGCCGGCCCCCGCCGCGCCCGGCCCGGACCGGGGCGGCCACCTCCGGGCCGAAACCCGGGACGGGGACGGCCCCGTCGGCGGTTACCCCACACCGACCGGCTCGGGCGGGGGTGCCCCGGCCGACCCCGACGGGAGGGCTTCGGGGCTCCCGCCCGGCCCCGGCGGGGGCGGCGGCCCGGGCGGGGGCGGCGGCCCGGGCGGGGGCGGCGGCCCCGGCGGGGGCGGCGGCCCCGGCGGGGGCGGCGGCCCGGGCGGCCAGAGGGCGACCGAACACGGCTCCGCCGGGGCCGACTCCGACGGGGGCGGCTACCCGGCGCCGGTCGGCTCGACCGTGCCGAGCGGAGCCTTCCCGACCGGCCCCGGCGGAACGGCGCCCTGGGGTGTGGCCGTTCCCGACGGGCCGACCGCGGCCGGCTCGGGCGGGTACGACGCCCCCGTCCGTGGCCGCCCCGACCAGCCCGAGGCCCCCGAGGGCGGCCAACCCGGCGGCGACCGGGAAATGCCCGGCCACCCCGGGGCCGACCGGGAGCAGCAGGGGCCCGCCGGGGAGTACCCCGCGCCGGCGGTCCCGGCCTCCGCGTCCGGCAAGGGCCGGCCGTACGCCGATCACCCCGAGGCGACCGCGCCCTCGGGCGGGTACGGCTCCGGTGTGCCCGCGCCCGGGTGGGGCAGTGTGACCAGCGCCGCCCCGACGCTGGTCGGGGACGCGGGCGACTGGTCCGCCGCCCCGGCCGAGCAGGGCGAAGCCGCCTCCTGGCGGTCGACGCCCGCCCAGGAGCCCGCGTACGACACCCCGCGAGGCTCCGACCCCGCCCAGGAGCCCGCGTACGACACCACGCAGAACGACGGGGCCGCCGCCCAGGAATCCGCGTACGGCCCCCCGCAGGGCGACGGCAAGACGTGCGTCGCCTGCCGCGCCGGGCGCGTCGACACCGACGGGTACTGCGAGCATTGCGGCCACGCGCAACCCCGGGAGCGGGACCACCTCGAAGAGGAGCTCGGGAGCGTCGCCGCCGTCAGCGACCGCGGGCTGCGCCACCACCGCAACGAGGACTCCTTCGCGGTGGCCGCCACCGCCCTCCCCGACGGCTCCGCCGCCACCGTGGCCATCGTCTGTGACGGCGTGTCCTCCGCCAGCCGCCCCGACGAGGCCTCGGCCGCCGCCGCCGGCGCCGCCAACGAGGCACTGCTCGAAGCCCTCCCCCGCGGCGCCCACCCCCAGGAGGCCATGCACGAGGCGATCCTGGCCGCGGCCTCCGCCGTCAACGCCTTGGCCCCGGAGGTCCCCGGTGCCCAGAACGCCCCCGCCTGCACCCTCGTCGGCGCCGTCGTCAGCGGGGGCGTACTCACCATCGGCTGGGTCGGCGACAGCCGCGCCTACTGGGTCCCCGACGACCGCGCCGCCCTTCCGCGCCGCCTCACCGAGGACGACTCCTGGGCCGCCCAGATGGTCGCGGCCGGACTGATGGGCGAGGCCGAGGCCTACGCGGACGTCCGGGCCCACGCCATCACCGGCTGGCTCGGCGCCGACGCCTACGACCTCGAACCGCACACCGCCAGCTTCAAGCCGGACCACCCCGGCGTGGTCGTCGTCTGCACCGACGGCCTCTGGAACTACGCCGAGTCCGCACGGGAGATGGCCCAGGTCCTGCCCCCCGACGCGGCGACCCGGCCCCTGCACAGCGCGCAGGTCCTGGTGGGTCACGCCCTCGACGGGGGTGGCCACGACAACGTCACCGTGGCAGTCGTCCCCTTCGCCTCCGCCGCGCCGCGGCCCGTGGCCCACGCGGAACCGGAACCCGAAGCGGAACCCCGCCCGCAGGCCTGACGCCGCCCCTCGACCGACCTCCTAGGAGTCCCACCGATGGCGAACTTCGCCAAGCCGAGCGCCCCGCGCTTCAGCGTGGAGGTGTACCAGAACGAGTTCCTTCCCGAAGGCGGGCGCGACGTCCACGCCATCGTCACGGTCACCTCCACCGGCGGCGCCACCGCCACCCGCTCGACGGCCCTCGCTCCGGGCGGCGCCGCCGTCGTGATCATGGTCGACTGCTCCGGCTCGATGGAGTACCCGCCGGCCAAGATGCGCGGCGCCCGCGAGGCGACCGCCGCCGCCATCGACACCCTGCGCGACGGCACCTCGTTCGCCGTGATCGCCGGTACGCACGTGGCCCGCGAGGTCTACCCCGGCCAGGGCCGGCTCGCCACCGCCGACCCCGCCACCCGAGCCCAGGCCAAGGAGGCACTGCGCGGCCTCAGCTCCGGCGGCGGGACCGCCATCGGCACCTGGCTGCGCCTCGCCGACGGCCTGCTGCGCGGGTCCGCCGCCACCATCCGGCACGGCATCCTCCTCACCGACGGCCGCAACGAGCACGAGGAGCCGGCCGCGCTGCGTGCCACCCTCGACGCCTGCGCGGGCCGTTTCACCTGCGACGCACGCGGCGTCGGCACCGACTGGGAGGTGAAGGAGGTCACGGGCATCGCGAGCGCGCTGCTCGGCACCGCCGACATCGTGGCCGATCCGGCCAACCTCGGCGAGGACTTCACGCGCATGATGGAGAAGGTCATGGGCAAGGAGGTCGCGGACGTCTCACTGCGCCTGTGGACCCCCGTCGGCGCGGAGATCCAGTACGTCAAGCAGGTCGCGCCCTCCGTCCAGGACCTCACCGACCGCCGCACCGGGGCCGGGCCGCGCGCGGGCGACTACCCGACGGGTTCGTGGGGCGACGAGTCCCGCGAGTACCACGTGTGCGTACGCGTGCCGGGGGCGTCGGTCGGCCAGGAAATGCTGGCGGCGCGCGCCATGCTCGTGATGCCGGGGGCCCCCGGGGAGCCGTCGACCACGCTCGCCCAGGGTCTGGTCCGGGCGGTGTGGACGGACGACCTGGCCGCGTCCACCGCCATCAGTCCGCAGGTGGCGCACTACTCGGGCCAGGCGGAGCTGGCGCAGGCTATCCAGCAGGGGTTGGAAGCCCGCAAACTGGGCGATGTCGACGGCGCCACCGCCAAGCTGGGGCGCGCCGTGCAACTGGCGAGCGCGTCCGGAAACGCCGACACCGCCAGACTTCTGGCGAAGGTGGTGGATGTCGTGGATGCGGCGGCGGGTACTGTGCGGCTGAAAGCGAAGGTCGCCGATGCCGACGAGATGACCCTTGAAACGCGTTCGACGCAGACCGTCCGAGTGAAGAAGACCTGAGAAGAACCTGACGCGATGACGCAGGGAGAAGGGGGAAGCGTCGCCATGCCGACCTGCCCGAACGGACACCAGTCCGCCTCCGACGACTGGTGCGAGGTCTGCGGCCACCGCATGGCTGCCGCTACGAGCGCTCCCGCGGCGCCCTCCTACGGCTACGGCTACCCTCCCACGGCCGGTGAGCCGACCGCCCAGGCCGAGCTGTGCCCGCAGTGCCGCACTCCGCGCGAGGCGATGGCGCCGTTCTGCGAGGAGTGCCGGTTCAACTTCCTGACGCGCACGCCGACGCCGGCCTCCTTCGCGCCCGAGGCGCCGGGCGGCCCGGGCCACGCGCCCGTGTCCCCGCCTCCGCCCCCGGTACCGGCTCCGCCGACGTTCTCCCAGGACCACTTCGACTACCAGGGCTCCCGGCCGTCCCGGGTCAACCGCCCGGCCGAGCCGCTCCAGCGCGAGGACGACTGGCTGCTCCCGCCGCCGGCGCACGAGCAGCAGCCCTTGCGGCAGGAGTACGCCCCGCAGCAGCCGCAGTACCAGCAGCAGGCGCCGCAGGAGTACCGGCAGCAGGAGTACGCACCCCCGCAGCAGCACCAGCAGCCGCAACACCAACCGCAGCAACCGCAGCAACAGCCGTTCCCCTCCCAGGGCGGCGGCGGGTCGTGGAGCGCGACGATCGGCCCGGACCGTTCGTACTTCATGGCGATGATGCAGCGCAGCGGTCCCGAGGCGGCGGCCCTCAACCTCCCGGCCTACTCCCCGGAGCAGCACCTGCCGCTCTCCGGCGGCCAGATCACCATCGGCCGCCGGCGTGCCTCCACGGGCGAGTCCCCCGACATCGACCTCTCGGTGCCCCCGGAGGACCCGGGCGTCTCGCACCAGCACGCCGTCCTCGTCCAGCAGCCCGACGGCAACTGGGCGGTGGTGGACCAGAACTCCACCAACGGCACCACCATCAACGGCGGCGAGGACCCCATCCAGCCGTACGTCCCCGTCCCCCTCGCCGACGGCGACCGCGTCCACGTCGGCGCCTGGACGACGATCACCGTCCGGCGCGGCTAGGGCGCGCCCCCGGGGCGGGACCTCACACCGGCGCGGCTTCCCCCAGGGGCCACACGTACGGGCCCCGGGGGTCGTCCAACCAGGACCACTGGCCCTCCGGGGTGACCGTCACGCCGAACCGCTCGCGGCCCGGGCGGCCTTCGCCGCGCCAGAGGTCCAGCGCCTCCCGGGGGTGCAGCGCGCCACCGCTGAGGATCAGCATGAACTGGAAGCGCTCGTTCTCCACCAGTTCGTACGGGAGCCCGTCCTGCGCCGCGGCGGAGCCGGGGGTGGCCGCGGTGGCCCCGCGCAGGGGGACGAAGTAGGCCGGGGTGTGCAGGAAGCGGCCTTCGGCGAAGGCCGCGTCGCGCACGGTGAGCGCGATCAGGCCCGTCGACAGGGGCGCCAGGACGCGGGCGCCCGGGCGGCACTGCCCGAGCCAAGCGGGTGGGATCAGCGGGAGCGTGCAGGTCACCAGGATCCGGTCGAAGGGGGCGCGGGACGGGCAGCCGCGCGCCCCGTCGCCGGTGACCACGGTCGGCCGGTAGCCGAGCCGGGCCAGGTGGGCCCGGGCGGACTCGGTGATCTCCTCGTCGAGGTCCACGGTGGTGACGTGGTCGTCGCCGAGCCGGTGGCAGAGCAGGGCCGCGTTGTAACCGGTGCCCGCGCCGATCTCCAGGACGTCGTCCCCGTCCCGCACCTCCAGCGCCTCCAGCATCCTGGCCATCAGGGAGGGCTGGCTGCTGGAGGAGAGCAGCTCGCCGTCGCGCATCCGGGTCGCGAGCGGTGTGTCCGTGTACACACCGCGCAGCCAGCGGGCCCGCCGCTCGGGGTCCGGGTCCTCGCCCCACAGCCGTTCGTGCCCGGCGCCGCGGCCGGTCCAGAAGTACGGCACGAAGACGTGCCGGGGCACGGCGGCGAAGGCCGCCCGCCAGGCCGGGTCCTGCAGGACCCCGGCGGCGGTCAGCTCCCGCACCTGGGCGGCGTGCGCGACCTCGCGCAGGTCCCGTCCTGCGGCGTGTGCTCCCATGTCTCCACTGTCCAACCGGGGCGCGGCGAAGGCGAGCGGTGGTCGTCGGCCGGGCTACCGGCCGGTACCCGCGGGCGTGGTCCTAGGACCCCGGTCCTCCGTCCGGGTGTCTGAGACGATGGTCGGGTGAATGACAATCCGCAGGGCACGGTCCAGGAGCAGACCTTCTACGAGCTGGTGGGCGGCGAGGCCACCTTCCGCCGGCTCGTCCACCGCTTCTACCAGGGCGTCGCCGAAGACCCGCTGCTGCGCCCGATGTACCCGGAGGGCGATCTCGGCCCGGCCGAGGAGCGGTTCGCGCTGTTCCTGATGCAGTACTGGGGCGGCCCGTCCACGTACAGCGACAACCGCGGGCACCCGCGCCTGCGCATGCGGCACGCGCCGTTCCGGGTGGACGCGGCCGCGCACGACGCGTGGCTGGGCCACATGCGCGAGGCCGTGGAGGAGCTGGGACTGGCGCCGGAGCACGAGGCGCAGCTGTGGCGGTACCTGACCTACGCGGCCGCCTCGATGATCAACTCGGCGTGACCGGCACGGCCTGACCGGCACGGCGTGACCGACACGGCGTGACCGATCCGGCGCCGTCACCACCGCGTGAAGCACTCGGCGTGGATCACCCGGTGCGGATCACCCGGCGGTCGGTGCGGCTCGGCCCAGGGGCTCACACGGGCCGGACGAGCAGGGCGCCGATCCCCTCGGTCCGTCCGGGGCGCCGCATGGCGACCGACCCGTACGGGGTGCTCAGCCGCAGCCAGCCCCCGGAGGTGAACAGCGCCACCGGCTCGGGCCGCTCGTGGGACGCCCGGGCCGGGACGGTGGTACGGACCGGCCGCAGGAAGCCGAGGGACTGCGCCGCGTGGACGGCGCGCAGCGGCAGTTCGGTGTCGCCCAGGGTCCGGGACCAGATGTCGCGGCCGATCCGGTCGCGTTCGGACCGGGTCCGGTGCTGCGGGGGCAGCGCCGCGTCACGGGAGCGGAACTCCGCGACGGCTCCGGCCACGGCGGCCCGCATCGTCTCGGCGCCGGGCAGCCCGGGCACCTGCTCCCAGCCGCCGCGCGGCGGCAGCACACCGGCCCACGGCGGTCCCGTCACGGGCCGGGGCACGACGGCGCCGGCGGCGGCCTCGTCCACGGACTCCAGCAGCTCCCCGGCGGACACCGTCAGGTCCAGCGGCCTGCCGACGGGTACGGCGAGCCGCACGGTGCGGACGGCCAGGACGTCGAAGGACGGGGGCCGCCCGAAGACGGCGAGCGCGCCGCCGTCGGTCCTGGCTTGCAGGCGGACGGCGGCGGCGCGGTCGTAGTGCACCAGCCGGCCCAGGAAGGCGGCGAGGTCCGCCGCCTCCCCGGAATCGGCGAGGCGCAACTGCTCACTCATGCCGCGACGCGTCCTTCACGGTGCTTCGGGGCCCCGGCCGCCACGGGCTCGTCGAGGTACTCCTCGAGGAAGCGCCTCTCCTCGGCCGTGATGCGGCGGGGCCGCCCCTCGGCGAGGTTGAAGGGCACGACCACGGTCTCGGCGCGCACGTAGACCGTCTCGGGCGCGTCCTCGGTCGCCTCGTCCTTGACCTCGTAGCGGATGGTCAGGGACGCGGCGCCGATCCGGGTCACCCAGCTCTCGATGAGGACCGGCTCGTGCCGGTGCACGAGGGGCAGCTTGTAGTCGATCTCGTGCCGGGCGACGACGGAGCCGCCCGTGAAGGACTCGCTGCCCTCCCCCGGCGCCAAGCGGAACATGAAGTCGATGCGCGCCTCCTCCAGGTAGCGGAGGAAGACGACGTTGTTGACGTGCCCGAAGGCATCCATGTCCGCCCAGCGCAGCGGGCACCGGTAGTGGTGTCTGGCCATGACCTAGGACCTCAGCCTCGGGTCAGCTTCTTGTAGGTGGCGCGGTGCGGACGGGCCGCGTCCGGGCCGAGACGCTCGATCTTGTTCTTCTCGTACGACTCGAAGTTGCCCTCGAACCAGTACCACGTGGACTCGCCCTCGTACGCCAGGATGTGCGTGGCGACGCGGTCGAGGAACCAGCGGTCGTGGGAGATGACCACGGCCGCACCGGGGAACTCCAGCAGCGCGTTCTCGAGCGAAGACAGGGTCTCGACGTCGAGGTCGTTGGTGGGCTCGTCGAGGAGGAGCAGGTTGCCGCCCTCCTTGAGGGTCAGCGCCAGGTTCAGGCGGTTGCGCTCACCGCCGGACAGCACGCCGGCCGGCTTCTGCTGGTCCGGGCCCTTGAAGCCGAAGGCGCTGACGTACGCGCGGGACGGCATCTCGACCTGGCCGACGTTGATGTAGTCCAGCTCGTCCGACACGACCGCCCAGAGGGTCTTCTTGGGGTCGATGTTGGCGCGGCTCTGGTCGACGTACGAGATCTTGACGGTCTCGCCGACCTTGATGTTGCCGGAGTCCGGCGTCTCCAGGCCCTGGATCATCTTGAAGAGCGTGGTCTTGCCGGCGCCGTTCGGTCCGATGATGCCGACGATGCCGTTGCGGGGCAGCGTGAAGGACAGGTCGTCGATGAGGACCTTGTCGCCGAACGCCTTGGAGAGGTTGTTGACCTCGACCACGATCGAGCCCAGACGCGGGCCCGGCGGGATCTGGATCTCCTCGAAGTCCAGCTTGCGCATCTTGTCCGCCTCGGCCGCCATTTCCTCGTAGCGGGCGAGTCGAGCCTTGGACTTGGTCTGACGCCCCTTGGCGTTGGACCGCACCCACTCCAGCTCTTCCTTGAGGCGCTTCTGGCGCTTCTCGTCCTTGCGGCCCTCGACCTTGAGGCGGGCGGCCTTCTTCTCCAGGTACGTGGAGTAGTTGCCCTCGTAGGCGATGGCACGGCCGCGGTCGAGTTCGAGGATCCACTCGGCGACGTTGTTCAGGAAGTACCGGTCGTGGGTCACGGCGATGACGCAACCCGCGTACTTCGAGAGGTGCTGCTCCAGCCAGTTCACGGACTCGGCGTCGAGGTGGTTGGTGGGCTCGTCGAGGAGCAGCAGGTCGGGGGCCTCCAGCAGCAGCTTGCAGAGGGCCACGCGGCGCTTCTCACCGCCGGAGAGGTTGATGACCGGCCAGTCGCCGGGCGGGCAGCCCAGCGCGTCCATGGCCTGCTCCAGCTGGGCGTCGAGGTCCCACGCGTTGGCGTGGTCCAGGTCGTCCTGGAGCTTGCCCATCTCCTCCATCAGCTCGTCGGTGTAGTTCGTCGCCATTTCCTCGGCGATCGCGTTGAACCGGTTGAGCTTGCCCTTGATCTCGGCGACGCCGTCCTCGACGTTCTCCAGGACCGTCTTGGATTCGTCGAGCTTGGGCTCCTGCATGAGGATGCCGACGCTGTAACCGGGCGAGAGGTAGGCCTCGCCGTTGGACGGCTGCTCGATGCCCGCCATGATCTTCAGGACGGTGGACTTACCGGCGCCGTTCGGGCCGACCACGCCGATCTTCGCCCCCGGCAGGAAGTTCAGGAAGACGTCGTCGAGGATCACCTTGTCGCCGTGCGCCTTGCGCGTCTTGCGCATGGTGTAGATGAACTCAGCCAAGAGAAACCGTCCGGCAGATCGATGGTGGGCAGATACACCCCATCTTGCCAGTCGTCCATAGCCCGGGGCGAATGGGTAGGTTCAGACCCCCCTGAGCTGGGGTGGAGGAGGAAACGTGGACAACGCCTTGGTGGCGCTCGCCGGCACGTCGATCGCGGTGGCGGGCACCCTCATCGCGCCCGTCCTGTCCCAGCGGCTCGTCGCACGCGCCGAGTCCCACCGCTTCGAACGTCAGGAACGCGCGGCGGCCACCCAGTGGGCCCGCGAGCAGCGGGCAGCCGAGTCGGACAAACGGCGGGCGTGCTACGTGACCTCGAACTCCGGCTACCGCCGATACCGCATCGAACTCATGAAGTCCGACGGGTCGTTCGAGGAGATGCGGACCGGCCTCCTACGGGCCAACGAGCAGTGGGTGGTCATGCGCGGCGCCATGCGGTCCGACCTGGGCGTGGCCGCGCCGCCGGCGGACCCGGCCGGCTGAACGGGGCGCGGCGGGGACCTCAGTGGGGGCGGTAGACGGTGAGGGCGTGGGGCAGCGCGTCGAGGACGAGGGCGGAGGGGGCGTGCGCGTACTCGCCGTCGTAGGCCAGGGGCGTTCCCTCGGGGATGTCGCCGACGCGCAGGCTGCGCAGCTTCGTCGCGGCGTGGACGGGGGAACGGGTGAGGGGGCCGGCGAAGGCGGCGGCGAGGAGGCGGGGGCCGGGGCGGCCGCCGCCGTAGACCATCCGTACGTCGAGCAGCCCCTCGCCGAGGCCGTCGCGGCGTCGGGGGGTGGGGCCGGTGCCGTGGTAGGTGCCGTTGCCCGCGAAGAGCAGCCAGACCTTACGGGGCCGGCCGGCCAGGCGCAGCGCCACGGGGTGCTCGGCGCGCAGCACCCGCCAGGCCGCGAGCAGGGCGGCGGGCCCGCCGCCGATCCGGGGCGCCCAGCGCAGCCGGTGCCGTAGCAGCTCGGGGTAGGCGCCGATGCTGAAGGTGTTCAGGAAGTAGCCGGATTCGGCGGGGCCCTCGTCGGGGCGGCCATCGGGGCCCTCGTCGGGGATGTCCTCGGAACGGTGGGACCGCGGGGCGGGGTGCGGGCCGGGGGTGAAGCGGCCGACACCGACGCGGACCGCGTGCCCGGCGGCCAGGGCCCGGCAGGTGTCCTCGGCGCCGGCAAGCCCGAGGTCGAGGACGAAGTGGTTGAGGGTGCCACCGGGGAACACCGCCAGGGGCTTCCCTGCGCGCAGGGCGGCCGTGGCGGCGGCGTTGATCGTGCCGTCACCGCCGCAGATTCCGAGCACCGTGGCGCGGGAGGCCGCCGCGGCGAGTTCCGCGGGCAGGTCGGAGGCCGCGCACTCGACCAGTTCCGCCTTGGGCAGCCGGTCCAATACGGAGTCCAGCCCGGCGCGCGCGGCCGTGCCCGAGTCGGTGTTCACCACGACGGTGAGCCCCTCCCCGTCGGGCAGGGCGGGCGCCCCGACCACCTTCCGTTCGTCGCCGGGCACGACCCGCGCCTCCTCCACGTCCCGCGCGAGCCGGCGCACGACCAGCCCGGCGGCGACACCGAGTGCGGCGCCCGCGACCACGTCGGAGGGGTAGTGGACGCCTGTGTACACCCGGGAGAACGCCACGGAGGCGGCCACCGGTGCGAGGAGCGCGCCCCATCCGGGGGCATCCAGGGCGAGCCCCGTGGTGAACGCGAAGGCGGAGGCGGAGTGGCCGGACGGGAACGAGGTGGTCCAGGGCTGGGTGTTCAGTCGGCGTACGGCGGGGACGCCGTCCAGCAGCGGACGGGCGCGGCGCACCGACCACTTGCCGACGGTGTTGATGGTCGCAGAGGCCAGCGCGAGCGAGGCCGCGCCGCGCACCGCGGCCTTCCTGGACCGGGTCGAGCCGAACACGGCGATGGTCGCGGCGGCCCCGCCCCACAGCACGCCGTGGTTCGCGGCCCGCCCGAGGCGGGGCAACACCTTGTCGGCCCCGGGCCAGTGCCTTCGGGCCACCGCGTCGAACAGCCGCCGGTCCCACCGCGCGAGCGCGCCTTGCCAGGTCAGCTCCTGATCAGCCATTGCCACCGCCTACCCCGAGAGCGTGATCCGAATCAACCATCCCGGTGCCCGGGCTACGCGCGTCCACGCCGCCCGGCGCCGGACGCGATACCCGCATGGCCGCCCGGCGGCAGGGCTCCCGACCTCGCAGCTCCCGGGCGCCCGTGGGGCTCTCCGCTGCGGCGCCGCGGCCCGCCCCGCCGCCCCGCCCGGACCCGTCGCCGCCCGTGGCCCGGGGCCGCCCGGCCCGCCGCGCACCGCACCACGCCGCGCCTCGCCTCGCCTCGACGAACCACCCCGAAACACCCCGAACCACCCAGGACCGGGCCGGACCAGGCCGGCGGGGCGGGTCCTCTTCTACAGGTCTTCCCCCACCCCCGGCTCGTCCTCCAGCGGGCGCTTGCGCAGCAGCAGGACCACCATGCCGCCCAACACCACCAGGCCGACCGCGAGCGCGGCGATCACCGGGGTCGCCGCCGAGCTGCCGCTGGTGGCGAGGCGTTCCGGGTCGGCGGGACCGTCCGGCGAGGACAGCGGCACCGCCGCCACCCCGCCCATCGGCGCGGCCCCGGGCGCGGGCCAGACGGCCGTGCCGGTGGCGGCCGTCGCGACGGCGCTGGAGCCGGCCACGATCTGCGTCTGCTCCGGGATGCCGTTGGCGAAGGCCCGTCCGACGGGGACCCTGGTGGAGCCCCGGACGACGACCGAGGCATGCCCGTCCGGTGTGCCCGGGGGCACCTCGAAGTAGAGCCGGGTCCCGTTGCCGGCGGTGGTCAGCGGCCGCCCTTCGGCGTCCACCACCCGCACGCCCATGGCCACGGCCGCCGCGTCCGGGGCGACCGTCACGCTCTGCGCGCCCGTCCGCACCGTGATCGGCCCCAACCGGGCGCCCGTCGGCCCCGAGACCGGACCGGACACCTCGGCGGGTTCCAGTCCCAGCGACGCGGGCGGCTCCGGCAGCCGGCCCGCTTCCCGCTGGAGGTAGTCGGCCAGTTTCTCCGTCTCCGGGTCCGCCGCCTCGACCTGCGAGCCGTCGGCCAGCCGCCAGATCGCCACCTGGGTCCCGGCCGCCGCGCTCTCGGCGGTGAGGGAACCGGCTCCGGCCGCCTTGGCGAGCCCTGCCAGATCGTTGAGCTGCGGGTAGGAGTGCTCCAGCACCCAGCGGATCCGGCCCGCGTCCTGGTTGGCGGCGAGCGGAGTCCCGCCCCACCCGCTCTCGGTGTACCGGGCCTCGGGCTGCGCGTAGCCCGCCGCCCCGACCCCGTACGTCTGGAGCATGCCGCCGCCGTCGACGCGCATCTCGCACAGCCCGGCCGGGATGCGCCGGACCGTGCCGTCCCCGCCGTGCAGGACCGCCTGCCCGTACGTCTTCAGCCCGTCCAGCACGGCGCTCGCGCCCCCCGGCGCCGCCCGGTCCGACGCCGAACCGGAGTCGGCCGCGGCCTGCGCTCCGGGCGCGGCGGCGAGGGCCGCGGCCAGCAGGGCCACCGCCAGCGGACGCCGCGCGCAGACCCTTGGGGAAGCACGCCCGGCGACCGTAACCGGAACCTGATCCGGCAGACCGTCAGGCAGAACCGGAAGGCCGTCAGGCACCGCTGGAGGGCCGTCGGGCAGGAGCGGAACACCATCGGCCCCGGTGACGGGCGGGACCGGCGGTGGGCCGGAAGCGGGAACAGCGGCGGGAGCAGGTACGGAGGATGCGGGAACAGCGATCGACACAGTCTTCCCCTTCGGGCCGAAGGCCCAGGTGCCCGTGAGTACCGGGCGATCTTAGCCGCCTCGAACATTCAGCCCACCGGCGCCTTCTGAGGGGGCATCAGCGGGACGTCCGTTCTGACGACCCGGCGGAAGGCCGCCGTCCCGCGGTTGAGGTCGTGTCCGATGGTGACGGCGTCGATGTCCGCCGAGAACCAGCGGGCGCCCTCCCCGTCGGGCGGCCCCTCACGGACCCGCAACCGCCCGTGCACCACCAGCGGTTCCCCCACCGAAACGGAACTCGCCAGGTGGACCGCGAGCGCCCGCCGTGCCCATACCGTGTAGAAGCTGGTGGACCCGTCGGCCCACACTTCTTTGCGTCGGTCGAAGTACCGCGGCGTCACCGCGAACCGGAACCTCGCCGACGGACCCGCGGGCGTCTCCTTGAAGTCGATCTGGGTCGCCACATGGCCCACCAGCGTCACCAGGGTGTCGTTCATCCCCGTTTCCCCTCCCCGCCTCGCACCCCCCGCCCGGACCATCCGCACGGGGTACGACCATGCTGGCCCGCCGCTCCCCGTCCCGCTCGGGCCTGTGGATTACTGACGGGTTGTGGACAACCTCGCCACCGTCGCGTACTGCTCGCGCACCTCCCGGTACCGCAGCAACTCCGCCGCGACCGGCTCCAGCACCCGCGCCCGGCCGCAGCCGGCCGCCGCCTGCCGCAGCCGTCGCTCCGCGTCCTGCCCGTACCGGCGCGCCGGGCCGCGCGCCGCCATCGAGCAGGCCCATTCGACGAGCGGCCCGCCGACGATGCCCGCGATCATCAGCAGCACCGGCGGCATCAGGCGCGGCTCCAGCACACCGATGATCTGCCCGGTCAGCCACAGTCCGCCGAAGATCTGGAGCAGTGTCATGGCGGCCTGCGCCAGTACGGCCGCCGGCCACCACTTGGGCCGCGGCGGTTTGGTTTTGGGCACGGCGACGGCCGCGCCCAGTGTCACCGCGATCTCGTCCAGCGCCTCCGGCAGTCGCTCGGCCCCGCGCACCGCCGTCTCGCGTACCGCCTGCGCCCACGGATCGGGCAACCCGACGACCGCCTCGTCCGCGACGATCCGCACCGCCTGCTCCACTCGCTGCCGGGCCGTGACCTCCTCCTCGGCCGGCGCCGCCAAGGCCCCCGGGGCACGCCCGATCGCCGCGAGGGCGGCCAGCCCCGACAGGGTGCGCGGGGCGCGCCTGCTCTCGTACCAGCGCCACAGTCGCAGCCATGGCGTCCCGCACGCCTTGCCGGCGTTGCGCCGCCAGGCCCGCTCGGCGGCGAGCCCCGCGGCGTACGCCCCGACCGCCTCCGCGAGCCGGTCCTCGAAGGCGGCGCGCGCCGCCTCCCCGATCTCGGGCCCCGAGTGTCCGTCGGCGACGTACAGCGGATGCAGGCGCGCCGCGGCCTTGTCGACATCGGCGGAGATCCGCCGCGTCGCGGCGCCCTTCTCCTGGGTGAACTGTCCGAGGAGCTCGCGCAGTTCCCCGACCCCCTCCCCGGTCAGCGCGGACAGCCCGAGGACGGTGGCGCCGGGCTCGCCGTGCTCGCCGAGCGCCATGCCGTCCTCGTCGAGCAGCCGTCGCAGGTCGTCCAGGACCAGGTCGGCGGCCTCCCCGGGCAGCCGGTCCACCTGGTTCAGTACGACGAAGGTCACCTCCGCGTGCCCGGCCAGCGGTCGCAGGTACCGCTCGTGCAGCACGGCGTCGGCGTACTTCTCCGGGTCCACCACCCACACGACGGCGTCGACGAGCGCCAGTACCCGATCCACGTGTTCGCGGTGCGCGACGACCGCCGAGTCCAGGTCCGGCAGGTCCACGAGGACCATCCCGCGCAGCGCCTCGGCCTCCGAGGTCTCCCGGGGGCGGCGCCGTAGCCGTCCCGGGATCTCCAGCCGGTCGAGCAGCCCGGCGGCCCCGTCGGACCAGCTGCACGCGATCGGCGCGGCGGTGGTCGGGCGGCGCAGCCCCGTCTCGGAGATCTGCACTCCCGCGAGGGCGTTGAAGAGAGTGGACTTGCCGCTTCCGGTGGCTCCGGCGATCGCGACGACCGTGTGCTGGGGGGACAGTCCACGCCGCGCCGCCGCCTCGTCGAGCACCCGACCGGCCTCGGCGAGGCTGGTGCCGTCGAGGATGCGGGTGCGTGACAGGCCGACCAGTTGGCGCAGCGCGTCCAGACGGGTCCGCAGGGCCTGCGCCTCGGGGCTGATCGGGGGCGCGGGCACCTTGCCGCCGTCACCGCCGGCTCCGGAGACGGCCCGGACGAGCGCTTCGTCGCTGTCGTCGCCTTCCGGGCCCTCGCCGGTGGGCTTGGGGCGCGAGCGTGCGATGAAGCCGTCGTCCCAACGTTCCTCGCTGCGGTCGGTCAAGGCGCTCACCGTGTCACCTCTCCTTCTGCAGTACGGACAACGCGGCGATCAGCTCGGCCTGTGGTTCGGGGGTCACTTCGAGGGCTTCCAACGGGGCGAGCCGGCGGTCCCGTTCGGCGCGCAGCACCTGGTCGAGGTGTTCGGCGACGAGTTCCCCGCCCCGGTCGCGCAGGCGCAGGGCGGCCTGCGCGCCGATCCTCTCGGCGAGCTTCTCCCCGGCCGGCCGGGCCCGTTTGCCGCCCAGGAGGGCGGAGACGAGGAGGGCCGCGACGCCGTCGGGGTCCGGCGGCGGCTGCCGGTCGAGCTGCGCGACCTCTTCCTCGGCGAGTTCCTCCAGGACCCGCCGCCAGCGGCGTACGGCCATGCCGATACGTTCCGCCGCCTCGCGGTCGGGGGCCGGCACGGGCAGGGCCGCGGCGGCGGGTTCGCGCCGCCAGGCGTCGGCGATCCGCTCGTCCGCGGCGGCGACGGCGCACTGCAACAGCGCGGCGAGGGATTCCGCCAGCGAGTCGAGCAGTTCGTCGGCGCTCGTGTCGAGGGGGTAGCCGCGCCAGCGGGTCAGGGCGTCACCCGCGAGTACGGCCCCTCGGTCGAGCCGGTTGCGCACCCGCCTGCCCTCGCGCTTGTACGCGTCCTCGACGGCCGCGGTCAGCCGTACGGCGGCGGCGTGCTGGGCGGCCACGGCGGAGGCGAGTTCCGGCATCCGGCGGCCGAGGGAGTCGAGCGCGCCGAGCGCCGTGCGCCCCACGGCGTACTGGCGGGCGGCCGGGTCCGTGGCGTGGTGGCTGAGCCACTCGAACAGCGGCGCGACGGCACTGGCCGGCAGCAGCCCGCCCCCGCCGGCCGATTCGGGCAGCTCGGGGACGGTGAAACGCGGAACGTCGCCGAGCCCTGCCCGAGTGAGCAGGGCCCCGTACTGCCGTGAGACGTCGGCGAGCACCTGGTGCGGGACCCGGTCGAGGACGGTGACGAGGGTGGCCTTGTACTGCTTGGCGGTGCGCAGGAGGTGCCAGGGGACGGCGTCGGCGTACCGGGAGGCGGTGGTGACCATGACCCAGACATCGGCGGCGCAGATGAGTTCGGCGGCGAGCGTCCGGTTCTCGACGACGAGGGAGTCGATGTCGGGGGCGTCGAGCAGGGCGAGACCGCGCGGCAGGGTGGAGACGGTCTCGATCCTCAGTTCGCGGGTGATGTGAAGGGGCCCGCGCGGATGCGTCCTTCTGGGTGTGGGGCGTACGTCCTCCTCGTCCTGGGGCGCCCATACGCGGGTCAGGTCGGGCAGGACCCGCATGCCGGCGAACCAGTGGTGGTCGTCCGGGTGGCAGACGAGCACGGGGATGCGGGTCGTGGGGCGCAGGACGCCGGCTTCACTCACCTGGCGGCCCACGAGAGAGTTGACGAGAGTGGACTTACCGGCCCCGGTGGACCCGCCGACGACGGCGAGGAGCGGCGCCTCGGGCGCCTTGAGCCGGGGTACGAGGTAGTCGTCGAGCTGCGCCAGCAACTCGGCTCTCGTCTGACGGGCGCGCGGGGCGCCGGGCAGGGGCAGCGGCAGACGCACGGACGCGACCCGGTCGCGCAGGGCGGACAGGGCATCGAGCAGCTGAGGCCGAACATCCAAGGTCACCACATGCGAAGAATGCCCAATTTGGGGCCATTTTTGAAGCTTATACGCCCTCTGCGCGCCGACCGCGACTCCAGCGGGACATCATGGACACGGCGGACGAGTGGGACGCAGGCATAACGAGTGCACAACACCCAGGGGCGCCGCGGCGCAAAAGCGATGCGAGAATCGCACCTGCCTGCGATTATCGGACCGCTTCACCGAACCTCCACATCGTGGCACGCGGGTGAAGCAACCGGGACAAGGCGACCGGAGCCCTATCCTTGACCCGGCACGGACCACAGTCCCACCCCCAACCAGGGGCTCCAGGCCACCACGGCCACCTTCCGGCCCCCGTAGCTCAGTGGATAGAGCAGGTGCCTTCTAAGCACTTGGCCGCAGGTTCGAGTCCTGCCGGGGGCACTCTTTCCACACCGCCCGAAGCCCTCCCCCCGGGGGAGGGCTCTCGCGCCGGCAACCAGGGCGCCACCGGCCCCCGGGCCACCCCGGCCGGCTCCGCCGAAGCCCTGTCCGCGGATGGCCGAAGACGCGTTTCGTCGCCCACGAGGCCGAGCCGCGATCGCATCCTCCTCACACGTCCGTGGGGAAGGGCCGCCATAGGGCGCGCGATACCCTGGGGCGCTGCCGAGCCCTGGAAGACCGCGCCCCGAGCCGGTCCAAGCACCGGCAGCCGTCCCCATCAACTCACTGGAGATCAGGTGCATCCGGTCCAGATCGTGGACTTGTTCGCGGGCCCCGGCGGACTCGACGTGGCCGCCACGAAGCTCGGTGTGGCCGCGGCGGGCGTGGAATGGGACTCCGCGGCCTGCACGACGCGCCGGGCCGCGGGCCTCGTCACGGTGGAAGGGGACGTACGGCGCTACGGCCCCTCCCACTTCCCCGACGCGGACGTGCTGGCCGGTGGGCCTCCGTGCCAGACCTTCACCGTCGCGGGCGGCGGGGCGGGCCGCAGGGCGCTGGACGACGTGCTCGCCTTCGTCGCGCGCATGGTCGCCCGGGAGGAGCGCGAGGAGATCGCGAAAGACCTCTCGAAGATGGAGGACGAGCGAACCGGCCTGGTCCTGGAGCCTCTCCGGTGGGCGCTCGAAGCGATCGACGTCCATGACGCCCCCTACCGCGCGATCGTTCTGGAGCAGGTTCCGGCGGTGCTGCCGGTCTGGGAGGCGTACGCGCAGGCCCTTCGGGGCGAGGGTTACTCCGTCGACTGCGGGCTCCTGCGGACGGAGGCGTACGGCGTTCCCCAGACGCGCAGAAGAGCCGTTCTCATCGCCCGGATGGGCGGTGAGGACGTGAGGCTTCCCGCGCCGACGCACCGTACGTACCGCAAGGGCCTCCCCCGCAGCGCCGGCGACAGCGCCTTGCGGCCGTGGCGGACCATGGGAGAAGTGCTGCCGGAGCGCGAGTCCCCCTTCCACGTGGTGTCGAACTACGGGACGGGGGGAGACCCCAAGGCGCGTGGACGGCGCAGCTCTTCGGAGCCGGCGGCCACCGTCACGGGCAAGATCTCACGCAATCGGGTGCTGGGGCGTGACGGTGGCGAAGACCGGTTCTCCCCCTCGGAAGCCGGCCGATTGCAGACCTTCCCGAAGGACTACCCGTGGCTGGGGCGCGACGTCGGCCAGCAGATCGGCAACGCCGTCCCGCCCCGCCTGGCCATGCACGTCCTCTGCGCCGCCTTCGGTTGGGCTCCTCCCTCCGACGCGATGCTCGGGTCGCTCGAAACGTGGCAGACGGAACCGGCGTTCGTGCCGGACGCCCGGGTCCGAGAGCCCGAGGCCGCGAGCGTGGCGGAGTACGTCTGAGCGAGACGGGAGCGAACGCTTCCTGGGCGCGGCGCGCTTCAGGTCGTCGCCCCGGCGGGCTCGGGGATCGGGACGAGTCGACTGACGGCGAATTCACGGTTGACGAGCGTCTGCTCGCGATGGGCCTCGGGGAGGTCCGGCAGGGCGAGCAGACGGTCGCAGGCTTCGAGCGAAGCGGCGTGGTCACCCACCCAGTAGGCGGTGATCGAGTACTCGAACAGCAGCCCCCAGCGGTACACCCACGGCTGGGTGAAGAGCAGGTCGTCCGGGCGGGGCCGGCCGAGCACGGGTCGGACGAACGCGTGCGCCGAGTGGTAGCGGCCCATCCGGCGCAAGCGGGTGACCAGTTCGTAGCAGGCTTCGAGGCGCTCCGGGCGGGTCTCCCAGGCGCGTGAGAGGGCGTCCATGGCGGACGGCCAGTCGCCGGATTCGGCCCGTAGGATCCCGGATTGGAGCAGGGCGAAATACACCTCTTCGGCCCAGCCGCCGAGGCGCGCGCGCCGCTCGTAGAGGGCGATCGCCTCGTCCGTGCGGCCCATGTCGCGCATGGTCTGGGCCAGGTAGAAGACGGTACGGGCGTTGTCGGGATCGCGTACCAGCTCGGCGCTCAGCAGCCTCTCATCGCGTTCGAACTTGTCGTGCTTGGAGCCGCCGTCGCCGTGGTCCTCGATGACGAGGGCGTCCAGGTTCTCCTGGGAATGGCCCTGGTCGGCGGTCAGGAACTCGTGGGTGACGCCCTGGTAGCGCCAAGGGAGGTCGCCCCGGACCAGGCGCTTGATGCGGTACTCGGTCGGACCCTCGTGGCGGAGCATGTAGGCGTCGGCCGTCAGCGGTGGGAGGGGGCCGTCGCGCCGGATGACCAGGTCGGCGTCCAAGAGGAGCAGGTAGTCCGCGCGGCCTAGGGCGTGGGCGATGTTCAGGCTCCGGTTGTGGCCGAAATCGCGGAAGGGTTCCTCGTGGAGTTCGCCCGGGATGCCGTGGAGCGCCGAGCGGATCAGCTCCTGGGTTCCGTCGGTCGAACCGGTGTCCGAGATGACCCAGGTGTCGACGAGGTCACGGACGGACGCGAGACATCGTCCGATCACCTTCGACTCGTTCTTGACGATCATGCAGAGGCAGACGGACGGCTTCACGGCATCACCATTTCGTGCGGGTCGGGCCGGGCGACCTGGCGACATGCGACCTTATGGACCGCTTCGAGGGGTCGGCGGGCGGCACGCCGACGCACACGGTCGGGTTCGCCTGGAGCACACGTCCGTTGGGGCTCGTCTTGTAGGCCAATCCGTTAATAGGCAGGCAAAAACCTCAAGCCGTCACATCCCGGCTCCGATGACGGCAGGGGAAGCGTGAAATCCGCTTCCGGCATCACACCTGATCCTGCTCGACAAGGAGCACACGAATGAGTTCTGGGCCCACGAACCGGTCCTACCTCGGACCCCTTCCCCAACGCGGCAGCCGGCTGAAAGGCGGCGTCGTCGCGTCGCTCGCCCTGCTGCTCACGGGAATCGCGAGTCCCGCGATCGCCATGGCGCCGCACGCCGTGACCACAACCGACATCCGCCTGTCGGGTCCGATGATGGGTGGCGACGACGACCACTGCCAGGGAAGGCCCCACCACCACGACGGGCGTCCGGAGGACGGCGGTCAGCAAGAGGAGAACGGGCAGGCTCGACTCGGGCAGCCGGGCCCGGAGAAGGTGGTGCCGGGCGCGCAGCCGGCCAAGACCCCGGCCCACGGGGACAAGTGCGAAGGTCCGACCGGACCGACCGGTCCCGAGGGTCCCCCCGGACCGACGGGTGACACCGGGCCGACGGGCGACCCCGGACCGGCCGGCCCGCCGGGACCGGCCGGCGAGCCTGGTGCGGCGGGACCGGCAGGGCCTGCGGGCGCGGCGGGACCGGCCGGCCCGGCGGGCGCGGCCGGACCGGCGGGACCCGCAGGACCGGCGGGCGCGGCGGGGCCGGCGGGACCCGTGGGACCTGCGGGACCGGTCGGTCCGGCGGGCCCGTGCTCCGACATCGACGCCTACGCTCCCTCGCTCAGCGAAGATTTCCAGGCCGTGCTCACGGGCGGCAAGACGTACGTCGGTAAGGCCACCTCGCTGGGCGGGACGATCGCCTGGCAGGACCTCACCAACACCACGGCCACGGCGACCGACCCGGCGAACCCGAACTACCCCTCCGGTGTCTGTGGCATCGCCATCGAGGCACGGGGCAACAACGCCTACGTCAAGGCCGTGACGGTGAGCGGGACCGTGTGGCAGACGCACGGCGACATCGAGAGCAACACGTTCGTCTGGGACGAGGGCTGGTTCCAGACGACTACCCCGGCGCCGGTGGTGCTCCGGGGCAAGAAGTCCGCGACGGCCATGAGGCCGGCCGCGGGCCCCAAGGGGGTCGCGAGCCCCAAGGTCGCCCCGCAGGGGATGAAGCGCCCCTGACCCTGGGGGTCTTGGCGTAGGGAAGTACCGATGTAGTGCGGTGATGTGTGCTGTGTCCGCCGGTTCGCGGGGCACAGCACGCTGTCGCGTCCGGGGTGGCTCAGGGGGCGGACGGGGTGACCGTGGTCAGGGCCCCGCCGGTCGGGGCGGTGGTGGTCGGGGCGGTGGTCGTGGTCGGGGCGGCGGCACCCGGGGCGGCGGTGGTCGGGCCGACGCCGAACGTCTTGACGGCCTGGTAGTAGGTCCACGCGGTGCTGAGGCAGGAGGCCTTGCGCGCCCCCGCGTAGTGGGCGCACACGCGCTTCAAGTCGGAGTGGAAGGCGTCGTCCAGGCGCGGTTTGTAGGCGCGGAAGAGACCCGCCGCCCCGTAGTTGCGGTAGCCGAAGTCGTGGCGGGCGCAGGCCATCCGGAACGGGAAGCCGAACGGGTTGTCCGGGGAAGTGGTGCAGTAGTCCGTCGTCCAGTCGAAGTCGTACGCCGCCCAGTCGCGCCGGTTGGCGCGCGCGTCGGCCCAGGCGTCGTAACTCGCGGCGCTGGTCTGGGTCCAGTCACTCAGGATCCGTGGCTTGTCCGACGGAGGCACGACGGCCAGCAGACCGGCCGCCGCGGTGGCGAGGAACGGGGCGAAGAGGCGCAAGGCGGTCCTCCGGGGGGGCGACGCCGGTGGTTACGGTCCTCTAACGCGGCGCGAGCCCACAGGTGTCGGGGGCCGACGACGGGGTGCGTACGCCTCAGGTATGACACCGGGACGCTTGACGGCGGAACACCGTCGCGAGTGTGGGTGGTTGGGGCGACGTAGGGCTCCGGGGCCTTGACCGGGCCCGTTCGCATGGCGCGGGTGTCGATGACGCGCCGCGGAGCGGCGGAGGACGGGCGCTCCACGGCGGGGCGGAGGCAGCCCGGCGGACGCACACCGCTCTCAGGTATGAGTCCTGTCAGACTTCCGGCAGATTTTTGATTCGTTCTGCGGAGGGACGCGCGAGCGGCCCCCCAGGCGAACACTTGTCGTCATGAACCGCCGTCCGCTCGTAATCGTCGCCGCCACAGCGGGAGTCCTGACCACCGCCGCCCTCGCCCTGCCCCACCTTCCGCCGAACCCTCTTTCCGACTCCTTCAACGCGAGCGTGTTCAAGGAGAAGGGGAAGCACTTCGCGACCGCCGCCGACGCGCCCGCGCGCGGGGACGCGCCGGTGCAGAAGGACGCGCAGGTGCGCGGGGACCGGGCGTTCGCCCTGCCGAGCTGGGTACCCAAGGACGCCACCGACATACGGGTGCGGGTGCGCACCGACGGCAAGGCCCGACTGATCCGGTTCACGCTCGGCGCCACCCCGCTGGACGGCCCGCAGTGCGCCGCCGGGACGGCGCCCCACCGGGTCCGGGGACCCGGGCTGAACGCCCGGTGGTGGCCGGGTGACGCCCGGGACGGTGCGCGGCCCGAGTGCCGGGACCACTACCAGTACCAGGTCGCGGTGCGCGGCAAGCGGGTCTACGCCTGGACCGATGGGACGCCGTCGCCGGGCGGCCTCATACCGCAGCGGTCGACCCCGGTGGTGCGGGCGTCCAGCCGGCGGTAGGCGGGTCCTTCGCGACAGCCGCTGCGGTGACCCACGACCCACCAGGGCCGGCGGGCACGGCGCACCGATCCGTCAGGCGGCTCGAAGGGCCTCGGCGGTGGCCCGGGCGAAGCCGTCGGGGTTGTCCAGCATGATGTTGTGCCCGCAGTCGGGGATCGGGACGACGGTGACGCCGGAGGCCTTGAGCTCGTCGGCCCCGGGCAGGGGCCCGTCCGCCTCGGGGAGCAGGTAGGTGCGCGGAATCTCCAGAGCGGACAGGAGTTCACGGATGCCGGGTGTGGTGCCCGCCGCCAAGTGGACGGCGGAGCGGTAGAGGGCGGTGGGGCCGGTCAGCCGCATGGTGGACCACCAGTGGGGGCCCACCCGGTCGGCGATCCGGGCCCAGCCGTCGGCAAGGAACTCCTCCTCGGTGTAGGAGGCGATGCCGGCGCTGCCCACCGTGCGCCGGTCCGGCCGCAACGCGTCCAGGTTGGCGTCGACCAGGACGAGGCGGGAGACCAGCGCGGGGTGGCGTACGGCCAACACGACGGCCACGGCACCGCCCATGCTGTGGGCGATCACCTCGGCGCAATGGGCGCCGGCCTGGTGGAGGGCGCTCGCGAGGGCGTCGGCGTGCGCCTCAAGGGTGTAGGGGAACTCCTCGGGGCGGTCGCTGTGCCCGTGGCCGAGCAGATCGACGAACAGCGAGCGGCGTCCGGTCAGCAGCGGGTGCACGGCTACGGCCGCGAAGTAGGCGGGCGAGGTGGCGCCCAGCCCGTGCAGGTACACCCGCGAGGGCTCCTCCCCGGGCAGTTCTACCCAGCGGATGCGGTCGTCCCGCGGCGTAACGACGGCACTGTGCACGGTGTTCCCCCTGGAATGGTGGCGCGGTGAACTTGGTAGGAGCGTAACCGGGCCGTAGAGGGCGATGATCGTCTCGTCTACCCTCGTCAGGTGACGGTGTACGTGAACCAACTCGACGGTGACCGCCCACGCGTCGGCCCGCCGCCCGAGGGCGAGGCCGTGATCGTGTGGACCTTGGAAACGGGGCGGAGCGTGGTGGCCGGGCACGCGGTCGAGGAGGCCGCGGCGGTGCTCGACGCGGCGGAGCGGGAGCGCGCCGGACGGCTGGTGCGGCCTGCCGACCGGCACGTTTACCTCGCCTCCCATCTGGGGCTGCGCGCGTTGCTCGGCGGGTACCTCGGGACGGATCCGGCGGACGTCTCGCTGATCCGCGAGGAGTGCCCGTGCTGTGGCGGTCCGCACGGGCGCCCGGCGGTGGCGGGCGGCGGGGTGCACTTCTCGCTGTCGCACACCGCGGGAGTGGCGTACCTGGCGTTCGCCGCGCTGCCGGTCGGGGTGGACGTGGAGGCCACTCCGGACGCGTCGGTGGTCACGGACCTGCTGAGCACCCTGCACCCGGCGGAGACGGCGGAACTCACCGCGCTGGCCGAGGCGGACCGACCGGTGGCGCTGGGCCGTCTGTGGGCGCGCAAGGAGGCCGTCCTCAAGGCGACGGGCGCGGGGCTCGCGCGGGGTGTGGCCGAGCCGTACGTCGGTTCGGGCCCGACCCCCGCCCAGGTGGCGGGGTGGACCCTGCGGGACCTGACGGCGCCGCCGGGCTACGCGGCGGCCGTGGCCCTGGCCAGTCGGTAACCACATGCCCGTCACCGCCCTGGGCCGGACGGTGAAGGAACGCCCCGGCCCCGTGGCGAACGGGCCCGCCGCCGAACCCCCGGGCGATCCCGGCCCGCCTCGGCTCCACGGGACATTCACCGCCCGCCCGGGCGGTGAAGCGTTGCGGGACCAGGGGCCAACGATCGCGCGGGCGGCGATGTCCGGCCGCACCGCACCGCACCCGCCGCGCCCGGACCGGTTCGGGGTCGAATCCCGATCCCCGATCGGGCCGACGGACCGCGTCCGCGGGGCCTCGGGCCACGTACCCGGCGTCGACCGGCTGTGTCCGGTGCCGGGCCGGAGCCGAGGAGGACAGCGGTGTCCTGCGAGCCGCCGGGCGCCCTTCAACCGCCGCCATGGAGACCCCTCGGCCGCCCGTACGGTTGCCCAAGACCGCGCCGTCACGGTGCTATGCGTTGCGCCCGCCCGGGACGAGTGGGCCACTCGGTTCCCGGCCGCGCCGGCACCTGGTGCTCGCCAAGAGGTGTCCCCGCCAGCTGACGGTGGTCCAGGACCGCCGGCGCCCCGGCAGCGGCAGACGACTCGCCCCGGCCCTCGCCGACGCGGCGTACGCCTCCGCCGGCACCCGCCACGTGGGTGTCCGCTCGATGCGCGGCCGACCGGCCTCTCCGGCGTCCGGCGCGCCTGACGCCCCGTAACCCGTGCGACGGCGTGTCGGGGGCCAGTCGGCGCACCCCCCGCGCGGACGCCCCCCACCCGGCCGAGCATCGCCGCATGACCGCACTCACCACGCTGCTCCCGGCCACCGCACTCCTGGCGACGGCCGCCCTGTCCACGGCCCCGGCCACCGAAGCTCCCACCGCCCCTTACGTCGTGGTCCTCAAGGACGGCGCAGGCCGCGCCCTGGCCGCGGGCCGCGCCATGGCCACGGAGGCGGCGGAGGCGGGCGACGAGGTCATGGCCGTGTACGACACCGCCCTCAACGGCTTCGCCGTTCGCACCACCGCGGCCCGCGCCTCCGAGCTCGCCGCCGACCCGCGGGTGGCGTCCGTCGAGCCGGACACGGAGTTCCGGATCGAGGACACCGCCCAGTCGCCGGCTCCCTGGTCCCTGGACCGGATCGACCAGCGCGACCTCCCGCTCGACGGTTCCTACACCTACGCCACGAAGGGCGAGGGCGTCACCGTCTACGTCGTCGACACCGGGATCAACACTTCGCACCAGGAGTTCGGGGGCCGCGCGCGGGCCGGTGTCAACACCGTGTGGCTGGAGGGCTCCGACGACTGCAACGGCCACGGTACGCACGTGGCGGGGACCATCGGCGGAGCGACGTACGGGGTGGCGAAGGGAGTCTCGCTGGTCTCGGTGAAGGTGGCCAACTGCCGGGGCAGCGGACGCCTGTCGTCCCTCGTCAACGGCATCGACTGGATGGTGAAGGACGCCACCAAGGCGGCCAAGGCGGCTGCGGCGAAGGCCGCGGCGGCCAAGGAGGCAGGGGCCGCCAAGGAGGCAGCGGCCAAGGGCACAGCCGAGGACCCCGCCCCCGCCACCCCCACACCCGCCACCTGGCTCGCGCCCACCACCAGCACGCCGGCGCCCCCCGCCGCCACCTCACCCACACCCAAGGACCCCGCCGCCACCTCACCCACACCCAAGGACCCCGTCGCCGACTCCGCACCCCTCACCGCCACCGCCGCCGCGCCCGCCATCGCCAACATGAGCATGGGCGGCACCCGCAGCCACGCCCTCGACGCGGCCGTCAGCCGGGCCGTCGCCGCCGGGATCACCTTCACCGTGGCCGCCGGCAACTCCGGCAAGGACGCCTGCACCGGCTCCCCCGCCCGCGTCCCCGAGGCCGTCACCGTCGGTGCCACGGACACCAACGACCACCGCGCCGCCTTCTCCGCGTACGGACGGTGCGTCGACCTCTCCGCCCCCGGGGTCGCAATCACCTCGGCCTGGAAGGGCTCCGCCACCGCCCTCGCCCGGGCCACCGGCACCTCCATGGCCGCCCCGCACGCGGCCGGCGTCGCCGCGCTCGTCCTGGCGGACGGCACCCCGAAGACGCCCGCCCAAGTCACCCGCGCCCTCCTGCTCAGCGCCGTCCCCGACCGGATCACCGGCCTTCCCACCGGCACCCCGAACCTCCTCCTGCACACCCCGACCACCCACTGAGGACCGCCCGGCTTCCACCGGTCCTCACCCGGCCCTCACCCCGGCCCTCACCCGGCCTGATGGGACATCAATGTCTGGGCGCTTCGGCCAGAGGCAAGTCATTGACTTCTCATCACCGCGACGCGTCAATGTCGGCCTCCGCACCGGCTCGGCCTCCCCCTCACAGCGGGTGGGGGGAGGGTTCGTCTGACGAAGGAGTCGCGACCCAGTGAGTACAACGTTCCGACGAAGAGTGCTGGCCGGGGCGGGCGCGTTGTCCCTGGCCCTGACGGGCGGCGTCGTGGCCATGACGGGGACGGCCCAGGCCGCGACCAAGACCACCCCGGTGCCGGTGAAGTGTGTCGCCCCCGCTCCCCAGCCGGGTGCCAACGGCACCCAGGACTACACGATCACGGTGCCGGACACGGCGAAGGCCGGTCAGAGCGTGCCCATCACCATCGACCCGGGCGAGACCCCGGTGGTCCCGATGTTCACCATCGACACGGTCAACACCATCAAGGCGAAGCTCCTCGTCGGCGGCGTCGCCCAGACGGTCACCGGCCCGGCCGTCCCCAGCCACCAAGAGGCCGGCAAGAAGTCCGACCCGCCCGCCTTCAGCGGGACCGTCACCATCCCGGACGGCAGCGAGGGCACGACGCTGCAGATCACCATCGACCAGGTGGTCACGGACGCCGACCTCGGCGGCACCGTCTACACCACGACCTGTACGCCGGACCCCCGCCCCAGCACCCCCGTCGGCTCGATCGCGGTCGAGGCGCTGCCCAAGGACCCGGTGACGACCAAGGTCACGCCCAACAGCGGCAAGGCGGGCACGGCCGTCGCCGTGACGGGTGCCAACTTCCCGGCGGGTCCGGTCAGCTGCTCCGCGCTCCTCGCGGGCGCTGCCACGGGTGACACCGGCAGCGGCACGGCGGACGCGTCCGGCGCCGCGACCTGCGGCCTGACGGTCACCAAGAAGGCCGACGCGGTCAGGATCGACGGCTCGGTCTCCCCGTACAAGTCGTTCGTGTTCGTCGAGGACCAAGCGGGCGTCAAGAACCCCGTCGACGTCGAGGTGCTGCCCGGGCCTCTGGGCATCGGGCCGAAGGACGGTCAGCCGGCGGTCAGTTTCGGCGCGGTCACCATCAACGGCAAGGCGCAGTCAGTGTTCGGCGCGTTCAACGCGGCCACCGTGCAGGACTTCCGAGGCGGTTCGCTCGGCTGGGACGTCACGGCGACCCGTACACCGTTCCTGAACTCGGCCACGGGCCACTCCCTGGCCAAGGCGCAGATCGGCATCCAGCCGTCCTGCACGGTGACCAACCCGGACAGCCCCAGCACCTGCACCGCCGGTGCGCCCGGGGCGATCACGGACACCCCGATGAAGATCGCCTCACAGGCGGCCGCCGGTGACGAGCTGACCGGCGGCGAGTTCGCGGTGGGCGGCGCGGCGATGCTCCAGCTCCCGCCGTTCATGTTCGCCGACACCTACGAGTCGGTCGTGACCTTCTCGATCGCCTGACCCACCACCGGGAGGGTGGCGCGGCCGAGCTCCGTGCCGCCCTCCCGGTGCCCCGCCCGTAGTCGTGGCGTGACTGGAGAACCGACATGCGCCCCCGCCCCCCTTCCCGCTATCGCCTCCTTCTCGCCCTGGTGCTGTCCGTCGCCTCGCTCCTTTTCGGCGCGCCCACCGCCGGCGCCGCCGACAACGGCACCTGGGGGGTCTTCCCGACACCGCCGCCCGGAGCGGCGATGACGGACCGGGCGTACTTCTTCCACCAGGGCGCCGCCGGGACCACCGTCACCGACAGCGTGACGATCCTGAACTCCTCCGACAGGGAGCTGACCTTCCGGGTCTTCGCCACCGACGCCGTGAACACCCCGGTCGGCGGCGCCTTCGCGTTGTTGCCGGTGGAGACGAAACCCGAGGACGTCGGCGCCTGGATCACCCTGGCACCCGGGACGGCGCCCACGGTCACCGTCCCGCCCAGGGGCCGCAAGGACGTCCCGTTCACTTTGAAGGTCCCCGAGGACGCCTCTCCGGGTGACCACGTCGGCGGGATCGTGGCGCTGAACACCGCGGTGGAGGGGGTGCGCCAGGACGGCAAGGTGCAGGTCGGGGTGAAGCGTTCGGTGGGCGCCCGCCTCTACGTGCGGGTGCCGGGGCAGGCGACTCCGGGGCTGTCCGTGGAAGACGTCGGGGTCGAGCGGCACGCGCCGCCGCTGCCCTGGGTCGGGAGCGCCTCCGCGACGATCTCGTACTCCCTGGTCAACCGGGGCAACGTGGTGGTCCGGCCGCGGGTGACGGTCTCCGCCCGGGGCCTGTTCGGGCGTACGGTGCTGGACCGGCCGACCCGCGACCTCAAGCTGGTGCTGCTCCCGGGTCAGCGGATCGAACTGACCGAACCCTGGCCGGACGCCCCCCAGTCCGACTGGGTGCACGTACGCGTCAAGGCCGCGTCCGCCTACCCGGACCTGCGCGCGCAGGCCGGTACGGAGTTCCTCGCCGTCCCCTGGCCGGCCGCCGGCGCCGTCCTCCTCCTCGCGGGCGCCGCCGTCGCCCTCCGTGTCCTGCGCCGACGCCGTCACCGGGACGAGCCCCGACCGGCCGAGCCGGCAGCGGACCTGGCCGAGGCCCACTGACGGGAGGATGTGGTGAAACGGGGCTCGCCCCCCGCGTGAGGGTTGCGGGGGCGAGCGGTCCGGCGAGAAAGTGTGACGTCAGTGGTTGCGCGGGAAGCCGAGGTCGATGCCCAGCGGGGCCTCGGACGGGTCCGGCCAGCGCGTGGTGACGACCTTGCCGCGGGTGTAGAAGTGGATGCCGTCGTTGCCGTAGATGTGGTGGTCCCCGAAGAGGGAGTCCTTCCAGCCACCGAAGGAGTGGTAGCCCACCGGCACGGGGATCGGTACGTTCACGCCGACCATGCCCGCCTCGATCTCCAGCTGGAAGCGGCGGGCGGCGCCGCCGTCGCGGGTGAAGATCGCGGTGCCGTTGCCGAACGGCGAGGCGTTGATGAGCGCCACGCCCTCCTCGTAGGTCTCGGTGCGCAGCACGCACAGCACCGGCCCGAAGATCTCGTCGCGATAGGCGTCGGAGTCGGTCTTGACGTTGTCGAGGAGGGACAGGCCGATCCAGTGGCCGTTCTCGTTGCCCTCGACGGTGTATCCGGTGCCGTCCAGGACCACGTCCGCGCCCTGGTCGGCGGCGCCCTTCACGTAGGAGGCGACCTTGTCGCGGTGGGCGGCGGTGATCAGCGGGCCCATCTCGGAGGTCGGGTCGTTGCCGGGGCCGATCTTGATCTTCTCGGCGCGCTCGCGGATCTTCTCCACCAGTTCGTCGGCGATCGAGCCGACCGCGACGACCGCCGAGATCGCCATGCAGCGCTCGCCCGCCGAACCGTACGCGGCCGAGACGGCGGCGTCGGCTGCGGCGTCGAGGTCGGCGTCCGGCAGCACCAGCATGTGGTTCTTGGCGCCGCCCAGCGCCTGGACCCGCTTGCCGTTGGCGGAGGCCGTGGTGTGGATGTGGCGGGCGATGGGGGTGGAGCCGACGAAGGAGACGGCCGCGACGCCGGGGTGCGCGAGCAGCGCGTCGACGGCGACCTTGTCGCCGTGGACGACGTTCAGGACGCCGGCCGGGAGGCCTGCCTCCGTCGCCAGCTCGGCGAGCTTGTTGGCGGCCGACGGGTCCTTCTCGCTCGGCTTGAGGATGAAGGTGTTGCCGCAGGCGACGGCCAGCGGGAACATCCACATCGGGACCATGGCCGGGAAGTTGAACGGGGTGATGCCCGCGACCACGCCCAGAGGCTGGCGGATGGAGGAGACGTCGACGCGGTTGGAGACCGAGGTCGACAGTTCGCCCTTGAGCTGCGTGGTGATCCCGCAGGCCAGTTCGACGATCTCCAGGCCGCGGGCGACCTCGCCCAGCGCGTCCGAGTGCACCTTGCCGTGCTCGGCGACGATCAGCTCGGCGATCGCGTCGCGGTTGGCGTCCAGCAGCGCGCGGTAGGCGAACAGCACCTTCGTGCGGGCGGCGAGCGAGGACTGGCCCCAGCTGCGGAACGCCTCGGCGGCGACCTGTACGGCCGCGTCGACCTCCTCGGCGGAGGCGAGCGCGACCTGCGTGGTGACCTCGCCGGTGGCCGGGTCGGTGACCGGGCCGTAGTTGCCCGACGCGCCCTCGACGGTCTTGCCACCGATCCAGTGGTTGACGGTCTTCATGTGCCTTGCTCCTTCACAGATGGCGACGTCGCTGCGCGGCTTGCCGGTCGTACTCTTCGCGGGCCGAGGCCGCCGCCGCACGGCTCGCGGTCTCGGCCACGGGAACATCCCACCACGCCTGCGGCGGGGGTGGGCCCGACACAGTGTCGGGTGTTCGGGTCTGCGTGTAGACACATGTGGGACGGTCCGATGCCCGCGCCTCCACCAGGGCTTTTCGCAGGTCACGGACGGTCTCGGCGCGGATGACCGACATCCCGAGGGAGGCCGCGTTCGCCGCGAGGTCCACCGGGAGCGGCGCACCGGTGTACGCGCCGTCGGCCGCCCGGAAGCGGTAGGCCGTCCCGAAGCCCTCGCCGCCCACCGCCCCCGACAGGCCGCCGATCGAGGCGTAGCCGTGGTTGTCGAGGATGACGACCTTGATCGGGACGCCCTCCTGTACGGCGGTGACGATCTCGGTCGGGTTCATCAGGTACGTGCCGTCCCCTACGAGCGCCCACACGGGCCGTCCGGGCGCGGCCAGCGCCGTCCCGATGGCGGCGGGGATCTCGTAGCCCATGCAGGAGTAGCCGTATTCGACGTGGTATTGGTCGGCGGAGCGCGGGCGCCACAGCTTGTGCAGGTCCCCGGGGAGCGAGCCGGCCGCGTTGATCAGGATGTCGGAGGCGTCGACGACGCCGTCGAGCAGACCGAGCACCTGCGCCTGTGTCGGGGCGGCGTCCTCGTCGTCGCTCGCGAGGGCCTGCTCGACCAGCCGCTCCCAGTCGCGTTTCCCCTTCGTGTACGTCGCCTCGTACAGGGGGTCCACGCGGTATCCGCCGACCGCGACGCGGAGTTCTTCCAGGCACTCCCTCGCATCGCCGACCAGCGGCCGGGCGGCGAGCTTGTGGGCGTCGTACGGGTCGAGGTTGAGGCCGACGAAACGGACGGCCGGGTTCTGGAACAGGGTCCCGGAGGCGGTGGTGAAATCGGTCAGCCGGGTGCCCGCCGCGATCACCAGGTCGGCTTCGCGGGCGAGGGCGTCGGCGGTGGCCGTACCGGTGTGCCCGACGCCGCCCACCTCGGCGGGATGGTCGAAGGGAAGTGCGCCCTTGCCCGCCTGGGTCGCCGCGACGGGAATGCCGGTGGCCCCGGCGAACTCGGCGAGGGCGGTTTGGGCGGCGCCGTGCCGGATGCCGCCGCCGGCGATGATCAGGGGGCGCGCGCAGGCCCGTACCGCTTCGGCGGCTGCCGCGAGCTCGTCCCGGTCGGGCCGGGGCCGGCGCACCCGCCAGACCCGTTCGGCGAAGAAGTCCTCGGGCCACTCGTGGGCCTCGGCCTGTACGTCCTGCGGCAGCGCGAGGGTCACGGCGCCGGTCTGGACGGGGTCGGTGAGCACCCGTACCGCCTGGAGGGCGGCGGGGATCAGCGCCTCCGGGCGGGTGACCCGGTCGAAGTAGCGGGACACGGGCCGCAGGGCGTCGTTGACGGAGACGTCACCGGCATGGGGCACCTCCAGTTGCTGGAGCACCGGGTCGGCGGGCCGGGTCGCGAAGGTGTCCCCCGGCAGCAGCAGCACCGGCAGCCGGTTGACGGTCGCGAGGGCGGCCCCGGTGACGAGGTTGGTCGCGCCGGGCCCGATGGAGGTCGTCACGGCGTGCGTCGACAGCCGCCCCGATTGGCGGGCGTACCCGACGGCCGCGTGCACCATGGCCTGTTCGTTGCGTCCCTGGAGGAAGGGCATCTCCTCCCGGCCGCTCTCCAGCAGGGCCTGCCCGATCCCGGCGACGTTGCCGTGTCCGAAGATCCCCCAGGTGGCGGCGACCAGCCGCCGGCGGGTTCCGTCGCGCTCGGTGTACTGGCGGGAGAGGAACCGTACGAGGGCCTGCGCCACGGTGAGCCTGATCGTGGTCATGGGCGGCGGTCCTCCGCTCGGTAGAAGGGCAACCGGGGGTCGACCTCGCCGTCGGCCCAGGTGGAACGGATCCATCCGTGGTCGGGGTGGTCGCGGATCAGCCACTCCCGGGGGCCCTCCGGTCCGGCCATCACATTGAGGTAGTACATGTCGTGCCCGGGCGTCGCGATGGACGGCCCGTGCCAGCCGTCCGGGATGAGCACCGCGTCCCCGCTCCTCACCTCCGTGAGGATGTCGGTCTTCCCCGCCGGGGAGGGGGTGACACGCTGGTATCCGCGGCCCGGCGTGCCGTCGTGGGGGGCGATCTCGAAGTAGTAGATCTCCTCCAGCCGGGACTCCTCGCCGGGGCGGTGCTCGTCGTGCTTGTGGGGCGGGTACGAGGACCAGTTGCCGCCGGGGGTGAGCACCTCGACCGCGATGAGCCGGTCACAGGCGAACGCGTCGGCGGCGGCGAAGTTGTTGACCTGGCGGGAGCACTGCCCGGCGCCGCGCAGCTCGACGGGCACCCGGTCCGCCGGCCCGTACCGGGCGGACAACGCCCGCTCGCAGCGCGCCCCGACCAGCGCGAACCGGCCGCCGGCCCGGGAGCGGATGTCGGCGCGGCCGTCGCGCGGGAGGTAGGCGAAGTCGGTCACCGACGTGAACACGTCGTCGCGGCCCCT
This sequence comes from Streptomyces sp. Tek67B01, assembly GCF_055231995.1. Classification (NCBI taxonomy): domain Bacteria; kingdom Bacillati; phylum Actinomycetota; class Actinomycetes; order Kitasatosporales; family Streptomycetaceae; genus Streptomyces; species Streptomyces sp. Tek67B01. The sequence goes on along the minus strand of NZ_JBUYUY010000001.1, from coordinate 4,634,535 downwards.
CAGTTCGATCAGCTGTGGGTCGGGCGCACGGCAGTCGACGACACAGGAGCCGGCCAGGGGCAGGACGATCCACTCGTGGTCGCCGCAGGTGTGCGCGTACGACTCGCCGGGGGCGAGCTCCAGCACCCGCAGGGCCGTCGAGGCCATCGCGTGGGAGGCGGTCACCGTCACCGTTCCAGCACCTCCTCGACCTCCTTCACGTAGGGCATCGCCGTCGAGCAGGCCAGCCGGGAGGCGACGATGGCGCCCGCCGCGTTGGCGAAGCGCAGCACGCGGCCCGTGTCCCAGCCCGCGAGCAGCCCGTGGCACAGCGCGCCCCCGAAGGCGTCGCCCGCGCCGAGTCCGTTGACGACCTCAACCGGTACCGGCGGCACCTCCACGGCCGTCCCGTCACGGTGGACGGCGAGGACACCGGCCGGGCCGCGTTTGACGACGGCCAGCTCCACCCCGGCCGCCAACAGCGCCCGGGCCGCCGCGTACGGCTCCCGCTCACCCGTCGCGATCGCGCACTCCTCGGCGTTGCCGACGGCGACCGTGGCGCTGCCGAGCGCCCGCTCGTACCAGGGCCCCGGCTCGTCGCCCCACAGCATCGGCCGCCAGTCGAGGTCGAAGACGGTGGTCCCGGATTTCGAGCGGGCTTCGAGCGCGGCGAGGGTGGCGCTGCGGCTGGGCTCCGCGCTCAGGCCCGTGCCCGTCATCCAGAACACCCGGGCGGCCCGCACCGCGTCGGCGTCGATCTCATCGGCCGCGATCTCCAGGTCGGGCGCCTTCGGGAAGCGGTAGAAGTACAGCGGGAAGTCGTCCGGCGGGAAGATCTCGCAGAAGGTGACGGGCGTCGGGTAGGCGGCCACCTCGCGCACCCACCGGTCGTCGACGCCGAAGGCCCGCAGCTCCCCGCGCAGGTACGCGCCGAAGGGGTCGGCCCCGGTCCGGGTGATCACGGCCACCCGGCGGCCGAGGCGGGCCGCCGCCACCGCGACGTTCGTCGGGGAACCGCCCAGGAACTTGCCGAAGGTCTCCACTTCGGCGAGCGGTACGCCGGTTCTCAGCGGGTAGAGATCAACCCCGATGCGCCCCATCGTGATCAGATCGAACGCGTCCCCGTCCCCGGTGGCCCGCGCCGGGTCGAACGCGTCCCCGTCCCCGCTGTTCGGTGCCACTGCTCCCACTTCCTCTCCCACTGCTCTTCCCCGTCCCCTTTCGAGCCTCGCACCCTAAGGTGGCCGCCATGACGTCCTCGCCGTCCTCCGCTCCCCCACCCTCCACTTCCTCGCCCTCCACTCCCTCGTCCTCCCCAGCCACGCTGACCCGTATCCGCGTCGGTTCCGCCCCGGACTCGTGGGGGGTCTGGTTTCCGGACGATCCCCGCCAGACGCCGTGGGAGCGTTTCCTGGACGAGGTCGCGGACGCCGGGTACGAGTGGATCGAGCTCGGCCCGTACGGCTACCTGCCCACCGATCCGGCCCGCCTCGCCGACGAGACCGCCCGGCGCGGCCTGCGCGTGTCCGCGGGCACCGTCTTCACCGGACTCCATCACGGGCCGGGCGTGTGGGAGCAGACCTGGGAGCACGTGTCGCGGATCGCGGAACTCACCCGGGCCATGGGCGCGGCGCACCTCGTGGTCATCCCGTCGTTCTGGCGCGACGACAAGACCGGCGAGGTGCTGGAGGACCCGACCCTCACGGCCTTGGGCTGGCGCGAACTGACCACGCAGACCGAGCGCCTGGGGCGGGAGGTGCGCGAGCGGTACGGGCTGCGGATCGTGGTCCACCCGCACGCGGACACCCACATCGACACCCCGGAGAACGTCGCCCGGTTCCTCGACACCACCGACCCGGAGCTGGTCTCGCTCTGCCTGGACACCGGCCACTACGCGTACTGCGGCGGGGACAGCGTCCGCGCCGTCGAGACCTTCGGCGAGCGGATCGGCTACCTGCACCTCAAGCAGGTGGACCCGCGCGTCCTGGCCGAAGTGGTGGCCGGGCAGGTGCCGTTCGGACCGGCCGTGGCGCGCGGGGTGATGTGCGAGCCGCCCTCGGGGGTGCCCGCGCTGGAACCCGTACTGGCCGCCGCGCAGGCGCTCGGCGTGGACCTGTTCGCCATCGTCGAGCAGGACATGTACCCGTGCCCGCCGGACCGGCCGCTGCCGATCGCCCGCCGGACCCGGTCCTATCTGCGCTCCTGCGGCGCCCGCTGACCACTCGCCGCCTGAGGCCCGCCACCTCAGGCCCGCCACCTCAAGGGGGACTTCCACATGACCAGCACGCTCGGTATCGCCGTCATCGGCACCGGGAGGATGGGCGCCGACCACGTCCGCCGGATCGGCCGGACGGTCGGCGGGGCGCGGGTGGTGGCCGTGGCCGATCCGGACGGCGACCGCGTCAAGGAGGTCGTGGCCGACCTGGAGGGCGTGAGCGCGCACACCGACGCCGCGGCGGCGATGGCAGCGCCGGGGGTGGACGCCGTACTGATCGCCTCGCCCGGGCCCGCCCACGAGGAAGCTCTCCTGCACGCCTTGGCGCGGGAGCTGCCGGTGTTGTGCGAGAAGCCGCTGACCCCCGATCCGGCGGGCGCCCTGCGGGTGTTGGAGGCGGAGCTCAAGCTCGGCCGCAAGCTGGTCCAGGTGGGTTTCATGCGACGCTTCGACGCCGAGTACGAGGGACTGAAAGGACTGCTGGACGCGGGCGGGATCGGCAGGCCGCTGTTCCTGCACTGCCGACACCGCAACGCCGCCTCTCCGTCCTTCTTCACCAGCGACATGCTGATCAGCGACTCCGTGGTGCACGAGGTGGACGCGGCGCGCTGGCTCCTGGGGCAGGAGATCACCGCGGTGACCGTCCTTTCGCCCACCCCGTCCGCGGCGGCGCCGCAGGGGCTGAGCGATCCCCGCTTCGTGCTGCTGGAGACCTCGGGCGGGGCGATCGTCGACGTCGAGATCTTCGTCAACTGCGGCTTCGGCTACCAGGTGCGGTGCGAGGCGGTCGGCGAGGCGGGCAGCGCCCGGATCGGGGACGGTCACGCGATGGTCGTACAGACGCGGGGCCGGTGGGGCGGGGAGATCGCCCAGGACTTCCTCACCCGGTTCGCCGACGCCTATGACCGCCAGGTGCGGCGGTGGGTGGCGGCAGCCGCGCGCGGACGGATCGACGGGCCCGACGTGTGGGACGGCTACGCGGCCGCGGCCGTCTCCGAGGCCGGCCTCGCCGCCGCGCGCGGCGGCGCCCGGACGCCCGTGGAGCTGGTGGAACGGCCCGCGCTCTACCGCTGAGCCACCGCCGGCACCACTGGCACCGCCGGTACCACTGACACCGCCTGCACCGCTGAACCCCCACCACCGGTGTGCCATATCCGCCGTACCACATCCGTCACAGAAGTCGCCGCAGTGTCACGCATGTCCGCGTTACGCGGGTTTTCCGTCACAGCCGGTCGACAGGCCCTCCCCTGCCCTCACCGAGCGTCGTTCCCCGGGCACAACCCCGAGTGATCGTCCGTCCACGCGCCGGCTCCCCCGACGGCCTCCCGGCCGACCCCTGTGCCGTGGACAAGGAGGTGTCGTGCATGAGCGACCGACAGCTGTGGTCGTACAAGGAGATCGCCGCCCACATCCGGGTCCAGCCGGACACCGTGCGCTCCTACCGCAAGCACGGACTGCTGCCCGCCCCCGACCATGTGGAGCACGGCAAGCCCTACTGGTACGACGATACGATCCGCGCCTGGGTGGCCCGCAGGCCGGGCAACCGGGGGCGCCGCGACGGCTGAACGGCGCGACCCGAACCGCGCCGCGCCGCGCCTCCCGGAATACCCCCTGGGGGTACACTGGACGTGAGTCGGGGAGGATGGTGTCACACACCTCCCCGCCCGCGACCGACACGCCCTCGAAGAGGAGAACGACATGAGCGCCGACACGGACACCCAGACCACCGCCGTCTACCGGGTGACCGGCATGACCTGCGGGCACTGCGAGGGCGCCGTGACCGCCGAGATCTCGGCGCTGCCGGGCGTGAGCTCGGTCAAGGCCGTCGCCGCGACGGGTGAGGTCACCGTGGTCTCCGCCGCCCCGCTCCAGGACGACGCCGTGCGCGCCGCCGTGGACGAGGCCGGGTACGAGTTGGCGGGCCGGGCCTGAGGGCGGGTAGAACTGCGAAGGACCCCGCCGGGTCGTCCGGGACCGCTCATACTGGTCCCGTACGGCCCGGCCTTCCCGTTTGGAGCCGGAGATGAGCGGCAGCGCAGTGCACGAAGGGCCGGTGGCGGTGGCCGGCGCCGCGGAGGTCGAACTGACCATCGGCGGGATGACGTGCGCCTCCTGCGCGGCCCGCGTCGAGAAGAAGCTGAACCGGATGGACGGGGTCAGCGCCACGGTGAACTACGCCACCGAGAAGGCCAAGGTCTCCTACTCGGGTGACGTACGGGTGGACGACCTGATCGCGACCGTCGTCAAGACCGGCTACACCGCCGAGGAGCCCCCGCCCCCGCCCGTACCGGAGCCCCCGGCCCGCGCCACCGCCGCGCCGGATGCGGTCCCGGCGGACCCGGCGCTCGACGCGCTGCGCGGGCGGCTGCTGGTCAGCGCCGCCCTGGCGCTGCCGGTCGTGGTGTTGGCCATGGTCCCGGCCCTCCAGTTCGACAACTGGCAGTGGCTCTCGCTGACCCTGGCCGCACCGGTCGCCGTGTGGGGCGCCCTGCCGTTCCACCGGGCCGCCTGGACGAACGCGACCCACGGCGCGGCCACCATGGACACCCTGGTCTCGCTCGGCACGCTCGCCGCGTTCGGCTGGTCGCTGTGGGCGCTGTTCCTCGGTGACGCCGGCGTGACCGGGATGCGGCACGACTTCGCCCTCACCGCGTCCCGGACGGGGGACTCCCTCTACCTGGAGGTGGCTTCCGGCGTCGTCACCTTCATCCTGCTGGGCCGTTACCTGGAGGCCCGATCCAAGCGGAAGGCGGGCGCCGCCCTCAAGGCGCTGCTGGAGCTGGGCGCCAAGGACGTCGCGGTCCTGCGCGCCGGACTCGAGGTACGCGTGCCCGTGGGGGCGCTCGTCGTGGGCGACCGGTTCGTGGTCCGCCCCGGGGAGAAGGTCGCCACCGACGGCACGGTGGTCGAGGGCGGCTCCGCCGTGGACGTCTCCTTGCTCACCGGTGAGTCCGTGCCGGTGGAGGTGGGCGTCGGCGACCCGGTCACCGGCGCCACCGTCAACACGTCCGGGCGGCTGGTCGTCGAGGCGACCCGGGTCGGCGCGGACACCCGGCTGGCCCGGATCGCCCGGCTGGTCGAGGAGGCGCAGAACGGCAAGGCCGAGGTGCAGCGCCTCGCGGACCGGATCTCGGCGGTGTTCGTGCCGGTCGTCCTGCTGCTCTCGCTCGGGACGTGGGTGACCTGGCTGCTGATCACCGACGACGCGACGGCCGCGTTCACCGCCGCGGTGGCCGTCTTGATCATCGCCTGCCCGTGCGCCCTGGGGCTGGCCACCCCGACCGCCCTGATGGTGGGCACCGGCCGGGGCGCCCAGCTCGGCATCCTGATCAAGGGGCCGGAGGTGTTGGAGTCGACCCGCCGGGTGGACACGGTCGTCCTGGACAAGACCGGCACCGTCACGACCGGGCGGATGACCCTGACCGGGGTGCACCCCGCGCCGGGCGTGGACGAGCTGGAGCTGCTGCGCACGGCCGGTTCCCTGGAACACGCCTCCGAGCACCCCATCGGCCGTGCGATCGCGGTGGGCGCCACCGAGCGGGCGGGGGCCCTGCCGGTCCCCGAGGGCTTCGAGAACCTCGCCGGACTCGGCGTACGGGGCGTGGTGGACGGGCGCTCCGTACTGGTGGGCCGGGAGGGCTTCCTGGCGGAGCGGGGCGTCGCCGCCCTGCCGTCCGCCCTGGCCGGGGCCAAGGCGGACGCCGAGGCCGCGGGCGCCACGGCGGTGCTGGTGGCCTGGGACGGGGAGGTGCGCGGGGTGCTCGCCGTCGCCGACGCGGTGAAGGCGACCAGCGCCGAAGCGGTGGCGCGGCTGCGGGCGCTCGGCCTCGCCCCGATGCTGCTGACCGGCGACAACCGGGCCGTGGCCGAGGCGGTGGCCCATGAGGTGGGCATCGACGAGGTGATCGCCGAGGTGCTCCCGCAGGACAAGGTGGAGGTCGTACGCCGCTTGCAGGCCGAGGGCCGGACGGTGGCCATGGTCGGGGACGGCGTCAACGACGCGGCCGCCCTCGCCCAGGCCGACCTGGGTCTGGCCATGGGGACCGGTACGGACGCGGCCATCGAGGCCGGCGATCTGACGCTCGTAAGGGGAGACCTGCGGGTGGCGGCGGACGCGATCCGTCTCTCCCGGCGGACCCTGGCCACCATCAAGGGCAATCTTTTCTGGGCCTTCGGCTACAACCTGGCCGCGCTGCCGTTGGCGGCCTCCGGGCTGCTCAACCCGATGATCGCCGGAGCGGCCATGGCCTTTTCTTCGGTCTTCGTGGTGACCAACAGCCTGCGGTTGCGATCCTTCCGCTAGAGGATTCCCTTCGCACCGCACGCACAAGTCCTTCACAGGAGACGCAGATCACAGTGATTCGAACGTAACCATCCGGCGGATGCGCGGGTCTAATGGGGTGATGCCAGGAACGTCTTGGGGGACGTTCGCGGGAGGTCTTGGGGGACGTCCCGGGCATCAGCCGGCCGGGACACGTGCGCCCCGGGGAGCTTTGAGCGGCCCTCCCGACCTGTACGGGTCCCGGCAAGAACCCCACTGGAGTGTGTGCTTTCACGGCCGCACTCCTCGCCGACACCCCGGTTCGGGTCCCGTGGGGGGAATCCGTTCCGGGGAAAGGAAAGCGCCCCGACCGTCGACCCGTGGGGGGATCGACGGCGGGGCGCTTTTCGTGTGCGCGGGCCCTGACGGGCCCGGAAGCCTCGGGTCAGCGGGCCTCGACCGGGACGAAGTCGCGCAGGACCTCGCCGGTGTAGATCTGGCGCGGGCGACCGATGCGGGAGCCGGGCTCCTTGATCATCTCGTGCCACTGGGCGATCCAGCCGGGGAGCCGGCCGAGCGCGAAGAGCACGGTGAACATCTCGGTCGGGAAGCCCATGGCCCGGTAGATGAGACCGGTGTAGAAGTCCACGTTCGGGTAGAGGTTGCGCGCGACGAAGTACTCGTCGGCCAGCGCGTGCTCTTCCAGCTTGAGCGCGATGTCGAGCAGCTCGTCGCTCTTGCCGAGCGCCGAGAGGACATCGTGCGCCGCCGCCTTGATGATCTTCGCCCGGGGGTCGAAGCTCTTGTAGACGCGGTGCCCGAAGCCCATGAGGCGGACGCCGTCTTCCTTGTTCTTCACCTTGCGGATGAAGGCGTCGACGTCGCCGCCGTCGTTCTTGATGCCTTCCAGCATCTCCAGCACCGACTGGTTGGCGCCACCGTGCAGGGGGCCCCACAGGGCCGAGATGCCGGCGGAGATCGAGGCGAACATGTTCGCCTGCGAGGAACCGACCAGACGCACGGTGGAGGTCGAGCAGTTCTGCTCGTGGTCCGCGTGCAGGATCAGCAGCTTGTCCAGCGCCGAGACGACGACCGGGTCCAGGTCGTACTCCTGGGCCGGCACGGAGAAGGTCATGCGCAGGAAGTTCTCGACGTAGCCGAGGTCGTTGCGCGGGTAGACCACCGGGTGGCCGACGGACTTCTTGTACGCGTACGCGGCGATCGTCGGCAGCTTGGCCAGCAGCCGGATCGTCGAGAGGTGGCGCTGCTTCTCGTCGAACGGGTTGTGGCTGTCCTGGTAGAACGTCGACAGCGCGCTGACCACGGAGGAGAGCATCGCCATCGGGTGCGCGTCGCGCGGGAAGCCGTCGTAGAACCGCTTGACGTCCTCGTGCAGCAGCGTGTGCTGGGTGATCTCGTTGCGGAACGACGCGAGCTGGTCGACGGTCGGCAGCTCCCCGTTGATCAGCAGGTAGGCGACCTCGATGAAGGTCGAACGCTCGGCCAGCTGCTCGATCGGGTAGCCGCGGTAGCGCAGGATGCCCTGCTCGCCGTCGAGGTAGGTAATCGCGGACTTGTAGGCGGCGGTGTTGCCGTAGCCACTGTCCAAGGTGACGAGCCCGGTCTGGGCCCGCAGCTTCGAGATGTCGAAGCCCTGGTCACCGACGGTGCTCTCGACCACCGGGTAGGTGTATTCACCGTCCGCGTACCGGAGTACTACAGAGTTGTCGCTCACGTCATCCCTCACCGACGTAGTGCCTCTTCTTCGAGGTGCCCTGACTGCCTCTACCTTCCCCCATTTGGCGCAGGAGAGTGCACTCGGGGTCGGCCTTTGGTGCTTCTGACGGCACTGAGTGCCTTCAATCTGAACATCCTGCCCCCTGTGCGCACTGCCGGGAACCCCAAATGATCGATCATTTAGGTGATGTTTCCCACCGGTATCCGGCCGGACAGCCTGGGGGCCACAGCCGTGTACCTCCTGCCTGCGGAAACGGTACGCACCGCTTGGCCGAGTGCCTTGCGGGACCCGACCAGAACGACCAGTTTCTTCGCCCGGGTCACCGCCGTGTAGAGCAGATTCCGCTGGAGCATCATCCAGGCCCCGGTGGTGACCGGGATCACGACCGCCGGATACTCGCTGCCCTGGGACCGGTGGATGGTGACGGCGTACGCGTGGGCCAGCTCATCGAGCTCGGAGAACTCGTAGGCGACCTCCTCGTCCTCCTCCGTCCGCACTGTCAGGCGCTGTTCGTCCAGGTCAAGGCCGGTGACGACGCCGACCGTGCCGTTGAAGACGCCGTTGGCGCCCTTCTCGTAGTTGTTCCGGATCTGGGTGACCTTGTCACCCACCCGGAAGACCCGGCCGCCGAACCGCTTCTCGGGCAGGCCGGGACGGGCGGGCGTCACCGCCTGTTGGAGCAGGTTGTTGAGGTTCCCCGCCCCGGCGGGGCCCCGGTGCATCGGCGCGAGCACCTGGATGTCACGGCGCGGATCGAGGCCGAATCTGGCCGGAATCCGCCGTGCGGCCACGTCCACGGCGAGCCGTCCGGCCTCCTCCGTGTCCTCCTCGGGGAAGAGGAAGAAGTCCGGCAGCCCGTCGGTGATGGGCGGCACGCCGGTGTTGATCCGATGGGCGTTGGTGACCACGCCCGACTGCTGGGCCTGGCGGAAGATCCTGGTCAGACGGACGGCGGGCACCGGCCCTCCCTCCGCGAGCAGATCCCGGAGCACCTCGCCCGCGCCCACGGACGGCAACTGGTCCACGTCCCCGACCAACAAGAGGTGCGCGCCGGGGGCCACCGCCTTCACCAGTTTGTTCGCCAGCAGCAGATCCAGCATCGAGGCTTCGTCCACCACGACGAGATCCGCCTCCAAGGGGCGGTCCCGGTCGTAGGCCGCGTCCCCGCCCGGCTTGAGTTCCAACAGCCGGTGCACGGTCGAGGCGTCGGCCCCCGTCAGCTCCGAGAGCCGCTTCGCCGCCCGGCCGGTGGGCGCCGCCAGGACCACCTTGGCCTTCTTGGCCCGGGCCAGTTCCACGATCGAGCGGACGGTGAAGGACTTGCCGCAGCCGGGCCCTCCCGTGAGGACCGCGACCCGGCGGGTGAGGGCCAATCGGACGGCGTCCCGCTGCTCCGGGGCGAGCGTGGCCCCGGTGCGGCCGGCAAGCCAGGTCAGCGCCTTGTCCCAGTCCACGTCCTGGAAGCCGGGCATCCGGTCCTCCTCGGCGTACAACAGCCGCCGCACCTGGCCGACCAGCGACAGCTCGGCCCGGTGGAAGGGCACCAGGTACACGGCGGTGATCGGCGGGCCGCCCTGGGGGTCCGGCACGGACTCCCGGACGACCCCCTCCGGGTCCGCCGCCAGCTCGGCCAGGCAGTCGATGACGAGCCCGGTGTCCACTTGGAGGAGCTTGACCCCGTCGGCGATCAGCCGTTCCTCGGGAAGGAAGCAGTGGCCCTGGTCGGTGGACTGCGACAGGGCGTACTGGAGCCCGGCCTTGACCCGTTCCGGGCTGTCGTGCGGGATGCCGACGGCCTGGGCGATCCGGTCGGCGGTGAGGAAGCCGATGCCCCAGACGTCGGCGGCGAGCCGGTAGGGCTGGTTGCGGACCACGGAGATGGAGGCGTCTTCGTACTTCTTGTAGATGCGGACCGCGATGGAGGTGGAGACGCCGACGCCCTGGAGGAAGACCATGACCTCCTTGATGGCCTTCTGCTCCTCCCAGGCGGCGCCGATCAGCTTGGTCCGCTTGGGTCCGAGGCCGGGCACCTCGATCAACCGCTTCGGTTCGCCCTCGATCACTTCCAGGGTGTCGGTGCCGAAGTGGTCGACGATGCGCTCGGCGATCTTCGGCCCGATGCCCTTGATGAGGCCGGAGCCCAGATAGCGGCGGATGCCCTGGATGGTGGCGGGCAGGATGGTGGAGTAGTTCTCGACGCTGAACTGCTTGCCGTACTGGGGGTGGGAGCCCCAGCGGCCCTCCATGCGCAGCGACTCGCCGGGCTGCGCGCCGAGCAGGGAGCCGACGACGGTCAGCAGGTCTCCGGCGCCCCGGCCGGTGTCGACCCGGGCGACCGTGTAGCCGCTCTCCTCGTTGGCGTAGGTGATGCGTTCCAGCACCCCCTCGACCACCGCGAGTTGCACTGCCCCGTTGCTCGTCATGCCTAGAACGTACCGGCCGCCGCCGACAGCGCGCCGCGCCTGTGGACGAACCGAAACGGGGACGAACCGAAAAGGGGCCCGGCCTTCCGGCCGGACCCCCTCACGGTTACCCCTCCCGTGTCGGCCTTCCCGATCCCCCCAGATCCCCTCCCGGAAGTACCGACGTCTCATACGACCCGCCACCGCCTCCGGTGGTTGCAGCCGACCACAGGTCTTTACTTTTCCATTACCCGAGGGGGGCCTGCTCGGGCAGCGCCCGCACCGCTCCTACGGCGTCACCCTCACGGGGCAGGACTGACGGCCGCCGCTTCGGTCGGACCCGGAGGACCGACCGGTGCCCTGTAGGCCTGTGCCGTACGGGGCTTCCCCGTACGAGCCCTCCCCGTACGGGACTTCGCGCGCCCGGGCGCCAACGACGTCAGCCCCACCCCGCCGACGAGCAGGGCGGCGGCGAGCCACCGCGCGCCCGAGACGCCCTCCCCCAGCACCAGCGCGGCCGAGGACATGCCGAACACGGGAACCAGCAGCGAGAAGGGGGCCACGGCGGAGGCCGGGTAGCGCCGCAGCAGGTAACCCCAGGCGCCGAACCCGAACACCGTCGACACCCACGCGACGTAACCGATGACGGCGACCCCGGACCAATCCAGGGCCCGCAGGGCGGCCAGGTCCCGATCGGGGCCCTCCAACAGCAGCGACAGACCGACCAGCGGCAACACCGGGACGGTGCACACCCACACCATGAAATTCAGCGCGTCGGGCGGGGCGGCCTTGCGGGTCAGCACGTTGGACACGCCCCAGCAGGCGGCGGCCGCCACGACGAGCGTGAAGCCGGCGGCCGGCCCGGAAGCGCCCTCGTCCACGGCTGCGACCGCGATCCCGGCGAGCGCCACAGCCATGCCGAGCACCCGCAGCGGGCCGGGCCGCTCCCGCAGGACGACGGCGGCGAGGACGGCGGTGAAGACGGCCTGGATCTGGAGGACGAGGGAGGACAGACCGGCGGGCATCCCGGCGGCCATGCCGGTGAACAGCAGGCCGAACTTGGCGATGCCCAGGGCCACGCCGACTCCGACGATCCACTTCCAGGCCACCTTGGGCCGCCCGACGAAGAAGACGGCGGGCAGCGCGGCGACGAGGAACCTCAGCGCGGACAGGAGCAGCGGCGGGAAGTGGCCGAGCCCGATCTGGATGACGACGAAGTTGAACCCCCAGACGGCGGTCACGAGTACGGCGAGTGCGGTGTGTACGGGACGCATGCTCCGAGCATCGACCGCCCGAACGTGTAGCACCAGCGCGGATCTCTTCCGGGATGGATGAAGCGATGCTTACGTGTCATGGCCGCCCGGGGCTACCATCGCGGCATGCTCGACCTGTCCCGGCTGCGCGCCCTGCACGCCGTCTCCGTCCACGGTTCGGTCGCGGGCGCGGCGGCCGCCCTCGGCTACACCCCCTCCGCCGTCTCGCAGCAGATCGCCAAACTGGAGCGCGAGACCCGCACCACGCTGCTGGAGCGGCGCGGGCGCGGGGTCGCCCTGACCGAGGAGGCGCGCCACCTCGCGGACACGGCGCGGGAGCTGCTGGCGATCGTGGAGCGGGCCGAGACGACGCTGGAGGAGCGGCGCGGACAGCCGAGCGGACTGCTGACGGTGGCCGCCTTCGCCTCGGCGGCGCGCGGGCTGCTGCCCGGTGTGCTGGCGGAACTGGCCGCGCGCCATCCGGCGCTGGACGTCCGCCTGACGGAGGTGGACCCGCACCTGTCGGTGGACCTCGTGGCGCGCGGGGTCACCGACCTGGCGGTGGCGCACGACTGGGACATCGCCCCGCTCCCGGCCCCCGAGGGCATCGAGCAGGCGGTGATCGGGGACGACCACTGCGACCTCGTCGTACCGGCGGGGCATCCGTTCACCGCGCGCGCCGTGATCCGCCGGGCTGATCTCGGCGGCGAGCGGTGGGTGTGCCAGCCCCCCGGGCGGGTCTGCCACGACTGGCTGGTGCGGACCCTGCGCACGGCCGGCTTCGAGCCCGACATCGCGCACGTCGCCGAGGAGAACCACACCATCGTCGCCCTGGTGGCGGCAGGGCTCGGGGTCGCGGTCGTGCCGCGCCTGGGCACTGGCGCGCTGCCCGAGGGGGCGGTGGCCGTGCCGCTGGAGCCCGGGCCGGTGCGCCGGCTGTACGCGCTGTGGCGTACGGGCGCCGCCCGCCGCCCCGCCATCACGGCGGCGGTCCGCACCCTGCGGACGCACTGGGCGGCCCGAGCCGGCGAGGCCACACCGGCCTCGGGCGCAACCACTGCTCCCGAAGGGCCACTTCCGGGGGACCGCGCGAGTGTCCGTGGCTCCGGGGACGTGGCCCGGCAGTAGGGTCCGGCGCGTGCCGAACCAAGCCTCCCGCCGGACCCTGCTCACCGCGGCCGCCCTGGCCGCCGTCACGGCCACCGGGGCGGCCTCGTCCGCCTCGGGTGTCCCCCACGCCCCGGACGGCGCCCGCGACCGCGCCCCGGACGACCCGCATCCGCCGGGCTCGGGGCCCGGGGGGAGCCGGGGGCGATACCCCGACCGGGCGGAGCTGCGCCGGCTGGTGGACGCGATGAGCCTCGCCGAAAAGGTCGGGCAGTTGTTCGTGTCCCGGGCCTACGGGCATTCGGCGACCGCCCCCGACCCGGCGGACGCGGGGCTGAACCAGGCGCAGTTCGGGGTGCGCACCGCCGCCGAACTCGTCGCCCGCTATCACCTGGGCGGGGTCATCTACTTCGCGTGGGCCCACAACACCCGTACCCCGCACCAGATCGCCGCCCTGTCGCAGGAGCTCCAGCTGGCGGCCGTCGGCTCGGGCGCCGGCGTGCCGCTGCTGCTGTCCACGGACCAGGAGCACGGCGCCGTCGCCCGCATCGGCAAGCCCGCGACCCTGCTGCCTGGGGCGATGGCGCTGGGTGCCGGCCACCGCGCGACGGGCTCGACCGCCGAGGCCCGCCGGGCCGCGCGGATCGCCGGTGCGGAGTTGGCCGCGATGGGCATCCGACAGGACTACGCGCCGGTCGCGGACGTGAACGTGAACCCGGCGAACCCGGTGATCGGAGTACGGTCCTTCGGCGCCGACCCGCGGGCGGTGGCCGCGCTGGTCGCCGCCCAGGTGCGCGGCTACCAGGCCGCGGGAGTGGCCGCCACCGCCAAGCACTTCCCCGGACACGGGGACACCGAGACCGACAGCCATGTGGGGCTCCCGCTGATGCGGCACACCCGTGCCCAGTGGGAGGAGCTGGACGAGCCGCCGTTCCGGGCGGCCGTGGCGGCGGGCGTGGACGCCGTCATGACGGCGCACATCGTCTTCCCCGCGCTCGATCCCTCGGGGGACCCGGCGACCCTCTCCCGGCCGATCGTGACCGGCACCCTGCGCGAACGCCTCGGCTTCGGCGGCGTGGTGGTCACCGACGCGCTGGACATGGCCGGGGTACGTCAGAAGTACGGCGACGACCGGGTTCCGGTCCTCGCGCTCAAGGCGGGCTGCGACCAACTGCTGAACCCGCCGGACCTGGCGCTGGCCTACCGGAGCGTGCTGGCCGCCGTCGAGTCTGGCGAACTGGCCACGGCCCGGATCGAGGAGTCGGTGCTGCGCATCCTCGAACTCAAGGCCAAGCGGGGCTTGTTCGCCGGTCCCTACAGCTCGGGATCGGACCTGGCGGAGGTCGGCGCGCCCGACCACCTGACGGCCGCCGACGAGATCGCGGCCGGTACGACGACCCTGTTGGCCAACCCGGCCGGGCTGCTGCCGCTGGACGCCTCGGCCGCGCCCCGGGTGCTGGTGACGGGGGCCGCCCCGCCCTCCCCCAGTGGTACCACCGGACCCCCTACGGAGGTTCTGGCGCGGGAGTTGACGGCCCTGGGCTGCCGGGCCTCGGCGGTGGCTCCCGAAGGGGCGCCGGCGGCGGCGCCGGGTCACGCGGCGGTGCTGGTGTGCACGTACAACGTCCCCGAGGGCGATGGCCCGCAGCGGACGCTGGTGGCGGACCTGCTGGCAACCGGGGTGCCGGTGGTGGCGGTCGCGATCCGCAACCCCTACGACGGCACCCGACTGCCGCAGTGCGCCGCGGAGGTGGCCACGTACTCCTGGACGGACGTGGAGATGCGGGCGGCCGCCCGGGTGATCACCGGGGCGCGACGGCCCTCGGGCCGCCTGCCGGTCCCGGTCCCGGGCCGTTACCCCCTGGGCCACGGGCTGACGTACGACTGAGTCGCCGATCGAGTCGACGACCGAGCCGTACGCCGGCCTGCGGCCCTGCTACCGGAATGCCGAGGACCCGGGAGCTACGGACGCAGCTGGGCCTGGCGCGGGAGGTCCTGCTGGTCGAGCGTCGGGTCGGGCTTGGCCAGCGGCGTCACGCGGCCCGCGTCGGCGAGGGCGGCGGTCGGCGCCACGCCGGCCCACTGGAGGATGCGCGCGGTCGCGAGGGTCCGCTCGCCGTCCTGGAGCTTGGCGACGTTGGCCCCGTGGTTGGCGCCCGGCGCGATCATCACGTAGCTGTCCTTCACGCCGTAGCCGAGGTGGAACGGTTCGGCGCCCCAGGGGTCGTTCTGCCCGTACACGAACAGCATCCGGTCCGCGTGGGTCCGTACCCAGGCGTCGACGTCGGCCATGACCCCCGGCTGGAAGGTCATCGGGATGTCGCGCGGCACGAAGTCGCGCGGCGGCTGGTAGCCGTAGCGGCTCAGCCCCTTGAGGTGCGGCTGCTTGATGTCGGGCGAACCAAGCTGCGTACCCGCCTGGTAGTAGTACGGCGTGTACGTCTCCAGTCCCTGGTCGGTGTAGGCCGAGAAGCCGGAGATGGTGTCGACGGTGTCCCAGATCTCCTGGTCGGAGGCGGTCGCCGCGGTCGGGATCGCGGCGCAGTCGGCGAGCAGGCTGTACTGCCAAAAGGCCCAGGTGTAGTCGAGCACCACGGCCTCGTAGGCCTTGTCGAGGGTACCGACGGTGGTGAAGGTCCAGCCGTTCTCGGCGGCCGAGGCCGCGTACTTGGCCTCCAGCGGCTCGCGGCGCACGAGCGCCTCGCGCTGGACGGCGTTCAGCTTGTCGCGGCACTCCTTGGTGCCGACCTTGGAGAGAAACCGGTCGTAGGCCGAGTCCTCCTTGTTGTTGACGTCGTTCGGCGCGACGTAGGCGACGACGCCGTCCATGTCACGCGGGTAGTAGCGCTCGTAGTACGTCGCCGTCATACCGCCCTTGCTGCCGCCCGTGGCGATCCAGTTCTTGCTGTAGATCCTCTTGAGGGCGGTGAAGATGCGGTGCTGGTCGCTGGCTGCCTGCCAGATGTCCAGGTTCGCCCAGTTGGCGGGGTCGGGCCGGGAGGGTGTGAAGAATCGATACTCCAGGGACACCTGGTTGCCGTCGACGATGGTCGTCGGCTCGCTGCGGCGCGGGCTGGTGTTGACGTTGTAGCCGGAGGTGTAGAAGACCGTGGGCCGGGAGGTGTCCTTGTGCAGCAGGGTCAGCCGCTGCTTGAAGGTGCCCTTCGAGGGCTGACGGTGGTCGACCGGCTGCTCGTATTCGAGCACGAAGAAGCGGTACCCGGGGTACGGCTTCTCCTCGATCAGGCTCATCCCCGGGATGCCGAGGATCTGGTCCTTGATGTCCGCGGCGGCGGCCGGCCCCGCGGCGGTGGCCGCGTGTGCCGTGGCGCCGGCCGCGCCCATGGTGCCGATGAGCACCACGAGCGACAGCAGCCATCCGAGCGTCTTGCGCATTCGCCCTCCCCTTGCGTTCACTTCGGTCGCCGTGAACCTAGCGGGGCCAACGCGCCTCTGAACAGACCAAGTTGGGCCGCGGGGAAGTCGTCAGCACAGAATCCAGCCGGAATCGGCCGATCCGGCCGCTACGTTCCCCCTTACATACACGCACCGGCTGATCGCGCCCACGGTGACAGGGCCCGCGTAACGGGTGAACCGCCCCGCATCGGCGACCGGGACACCCCCACGCGGCTGAACGCTCACCGCCATCCGGCGGCGGTCACCCGGCCGCGACGCGAGGGCCAGGGCGCACACCCGGGCGCGGCTCTTGTACACGCGCACTTCCCCCTCGCCGGCCGGGAACGGCATCACCTTGACCAGCCGGCCCGTGCAGAGGTCGTCCTCGGCGGCGGCCCGCGCCGGGGGCGCCGTCGACAGCGCGGCCCCCGCGAGCCACAGCGCCGCCGCGAACACCCCCAGGGCCCGGGCGCGCCCCCGACCGAGCCCCTCCCACCGCCTCTTCCTCACCTGTGTCGCCACCCCGACCCCCCGATCCGTCGTACGTAACACGTACGCCAGTACGACGCCCCGGTCACCCTGAAGGTTGCACCGGACTCGGGCGGCGGCCTGCGCGGGCCGCGGACTCGGGCGGCTGCCCGCGCGGCCCGGTCGGCTCAGGCGGCGGCCCGCTCGTCCTCTCCGGCGAAGGTCCGCCACAGCTCGGCGTAACGGCCCCCGCGCGCCAGGAGTTCGGTGTGCGTGCCGTCCTCCACGACCGCGCCCCGGTCGAGGACCACCACGCGGTCGGCGCGGGCGGCGGTCGTCAGGCGGTGGGCCACCACGAGGGTGGTGCGCTTGCCGGCGAGCCGGTCGGTGGCCAGGTTGACCTGCGCCTCGGTGGCCAGGTCGAGTGCGGCCGTGGCCTCGTCCAGCAGCAGGACGTCAGGGTCGACGAGTTCGGCTCGGGCGAGCGCGATCAGCTGGCGCTGACCGGCGGAGAGGTTTCGTCCGCGCTCGGCGACGGTGTGCAGGTAACCGCCGTCGAGGGTGGCGATCATCTCGTGCGCTCCGACCGTGCGCGCGGCGGCCTCCACTTCGGCGTCGCTCGCCTCCGGCCGCCCGTAGGCGATGGCGTCGCGGACCGTACCCGGGAAGAGGTAGGCCTCTTGGGGGACGACGCCCAGCCGGTGGCGGTAGGCCGTCAGATCCAGCTCCCGCAGGTCGGCGCCGTCGGCGGTGACCCGGCCGGAGGTCGGATCGTAGAACCGGGCCACCAGCTTGACCAGTGTGGACTTTCCGGCGCCGGTCTCTCCGACGAAGGCGACGGTTTGTCCGGCCGGTATGCGCAGGCTTATCCCGGCCAGCGCCTCCCCCTTCTCGCCGCGCTCCTCGGCGGTGCCGTAGGCGAACCGCACGTCCTCGAAGGCGACCTCGCCCCGCAGCTGCGGCACCGGGCGCGGATCGGCGGGCCGGGGGGTGCTGGTCGGCTCGCGCAGCAGGTCCTGGATACGGCCGAGGGAGACGGTGGCCTGCTGGTACCCGTCGAAGACCTGGGAGAGCTGCTGGACGGGCGCGAAGAACAGGTCGATGTAGAGCAGGTACGCGACGAGCGCGCCCGTGGTGAGCGTCTGGGCTTCCACCCGGCCCGCGCCGACGATCAGCACGGCGGCAGCGGCGCCCGAGGACAGCAGTTGCACGAAGGGGAAGTAGACGGATATCAGCCACTGGCCGCGGACCCGGGCCTGGCGGTAGGAGTCGCTGCGCCCGGCGAAGCGGACCGCGCCGTCGCCCTCGCGGCGGAAGGCCTGGACGATGCGCAGTCCGGCCACGGACTCCTGGAGGTCGGCGTTGACGGCGCTGACCCGGTCGCGGGCGAGTTCGTACGCGGCGACCGACTTGCGGCGGAAGACGACGGTGCCGAGGACCAGCAGGGGGAGCGTCGCGAAGACGATCAGGGCCAGTTCCACGTCGAGGACGAGCAGGGCGATCAGGATGCCGAAGAAGGTGAAGACGGAGACGACGGCGGTGACCAGCCCGGTCTGGAGGAAGCTGGACAGCGCGTCCACGTCGGTGGTCATCCGGGTCATGATCTTGCCGGTCAGCTCGCGCTCGTAGTAGTCGAGCCCGAGGCGCTGGAGCTGCGCGAAGATCTTCACGCGCAGGGCGTACAGCACCCGCTCGCCGGTCCGCCCGGTCATCCGGGTCTCGGCGAACTGGGCGGCCCACTGCCCGACGACGACGGCCAGGGCCAGCGCGGCGGCCACCCAGACCGCCCCGAGCGCGGCCTGTTCGACGCCCTTGTCGATGCCGTGCCGGATCAGGATCGGCAGCAGCAGGCCGGAGCCCGCGTCGACGGCGACCAGGGCGAGGCTGATGGCGAGCGGCGCCCAGAAGCCGCGGAGCAGCCGGCGCAGGCCGTAGCTCTCCTCGGCGGAGGCGGCCCGGTCCTCGTCCACCTCGGGCAGGTCGTCCGCGGGCGGCAGGGCGGCGACCTGCGCGAGCAGTTCGGGGGTGGCGGGGCCACCGGCGGCGGGGGGCCCGGCGACGGGGACAGCCGCGACAACCGGTGTGGCGGGGGCGGGGGCGGCGTCGCCCTCCGCTTCGTCCTGGCGGCGCCAGAGCTCGGGGGTGATCCCGCCGGAGACCCGGCGCTTGGCGTTGACCGGCTCGGAGTCGATCTCCGCCTCGATCTCGATGTCCTGTTCGATGTCCCGTTCGAACTCGGCCATCGCGGCGGCCTCGGGGACCCGCGGCGAGGCGGCGCCGAGGGCCTCGGGGTCGGTCAGCAGCCTGCGGTAGAGGGCGGAGCGGCGCTGGAGCTCGTCGTGGGTGCCGATGTCGGAGAGGCGTCCGCGGTCGAGTACGGCGATCCGGTCGGCCAGGGCGAGCGTGGAGCGGCGGTGCGCGATGAGGAGGGTGGTGCGGCCGGCCATGACGGCGCGCAGGGCCTCGTGTATCTCGTGCTCGACGCGGGCGTCGACGGCGGAGGTCGCGTCGTCCAAGAGCAGCAGCCGGGGGTCGGTGAGGAGGGCGCGGGCGAGCGCGATGCGCTGGCGCTGGCCGCCGGACAGGGTCAGGCCCTGCTCGCCCACCTTGGTGTCGTACCCGGCGGGCAGCGCCTCGATGAACCCCTCGGCTTGGGCGGCGCGGGCGGCGGCCCGTATCTGCTCCTCGTCGGCCCCGGGGTGTCCGTAGGCGATGTTGGCGCGGATGGAGTCGGAGAAGAGGAACGAGTCCTCGGGCACCAGGCCGATCGCGCCGCGCAGCGAGGCGTACGTCAGCTCGCGCACGTCGTGGCCGCCGACGCGGACGGCGCCGCCGTCGGCGTCGTAGAAGCGGGGCAGGAGCAGCGAGACGGTGGACTTGCCGCTGCCGGAGGAGCCGACGAGGGCGACGGTCTCGCCCTCCTCGATCCGCAGCGAGAACCCGTCGAGGACCGGCCTCTCGGGGTCGTAGCCGAAGCGGACGTCCTCGAACTCGACGGTGGCGGGCGCGTCGGGGGCCAGCTCGGTCGTGCCCTCCTCGATCACCGGCTCGGTGTCGATCAGCTCGAAGACGCGCTCGACGCCGGCGCGGGCCTGCTGTCCGACGGTGAGCACCATGGCGAGCATGCGGACGGGCCCGACGAGCTGGGCGAGGTAGGTGGAGAAGGCGACGAAGGTACCGAGGGTGACCTGGCCCCGGGTGGCCATCCAGCCGCCGAGGGCCAGCATCGCGACCTGACCGAGCGCCGGCACGGCCTGGAGGGCGGGGGTGTACTTCGAGTTGAGCCGGATGGCCCGCATCCGCCCGGCGAACAGCCGGCGACCGGCTTCGCGGAGCTTGCCGGTCTCCTGCTCCTCCTGCCCGAAGCCCTTGACGACGCGGACGCCGGTGACGGCCCCGTCGACGACGCCGGCGACGGCCGCGGCCTGGCTCTGGGCGTACCAGGTGGCGGGGAACAGCTTCTTGCGGCTGCGCTTGGCGATGTACCAGAGGGCGGGGGCCATCAGGAGGGCGACGAGGGTCAGCAGCGGGGACAGCGCCAGCATGATGCCCAGCGATATCCCGAAGAGCAGGAAGTTCCCGATGGTCATCGGGAGCATGAAGAGCAGGCCTTGGATCAGCTGGAGGTCGCTGGTGGCCCGGCCGATGACCTGGCCGGTGGAGAGCTCGTCCTGGCGGCGGCCGTCGAGGCGGGTGATGGCGCCGTACATGTCGGTGCGCAGGTCGTGCTGGACGTCGAGGGCGAGGCGCCCGCCGTAGTACCTGCGTATGTAGGTGAACGCGTACACGAGGAGGGCGGCGCCTATGAGCATCCCGGCCCAGGGGCCCATCGGCTTGCTCTTGTCACCGATGACGTCGTCGATGATGGTGCGGGTGACGAGCGGCACGAGCGCCATGACGGCCATGCCGGCCAGCGAGGACCCGAGCGCGAGGAGCACGTTGGCCTTGTACCGCCAGGTGTACGCGGCCAGCCGCCTGCCCCAGCCCTGTTTTCCGCCTGCTTCCGTCTCCGCCGCCGCCACGTCGTGCCTCCCCGTCGGTCCTGTCCTGCCGGAAGCGCCAACGCTCCGACCGGCGGATTTCATCCCGCGGCAACAATCGAACGGCTTTCCGCGCCCGGGGACGACCCGGCTGCGCCGTCCGGGTCAGGGCGCGTCGAAGTCGTACTCCAGGACGTAGGCGGAGGCGCCGAGCACCATCTCGTTGACCTCCACGACCCGCCCGTCTGCGGCGAAGGCGGTGCGGCAGACCAGCACGTCGGGGGTCCCGGCTCCGAGCCCGAGCCGGGCGGCCTCGTCGGGGCTCGGCATCCGTGAGCGGACCTCCTCGCGGAACCGGGCGGGGCCGACGCCGAGCTCGGCGAGACGGGCGTAGATCCCGCCCGGTCCGGTGTCGGGCTCCGTGACGGGGGTGCCGGCGACGAGCTCGGCGTCGAGGTACGAAGTCGCCAGCATGACGGGCTTCCCGTCGAGCAGGAACCTGCGGCGGCGCACACAGACCGCCGCGCCTTCGGTCAGCGCGAGCACCCCGGCGACGGCCTCAGGCGGAGCCTCCTCGGTGACCCCGAGCAGCTCGACCTCGGGTTCACGGTCCTCGGTGTCCGCTGCCCAGATGGACCGGCCCTCGCCCCACACGTCGGCGCCCAGCCGCTGAATGCCCCGCCGCCGGATGAGCCGAAACTCCCGGACGAAGACACCCGCACCCTTCCGGGCGTCGGTCAGCCCCTCGGCCCGAAGCACGCCGAGCGCCTGCCGCGCGGTCATCCGGGCGACTCCGTAAGGTTCTCCGAGAACCCCGGCGTGGAAAGGCTCCGCGAGGAGATCCGGCTGGCGTTCGAGTTGGGGCAGGCCGTGTACGACCGGCGCACCGAGCCGGGGATCTCGCAGACCGAGCCGGCGCGGCGGGCCGGGATGACGCAGCCGCAGGTGTCCGAGCTGGAGCTGGGCGGGACCGTGCCGACCGTGCCGCTGCTCGCGCGGCCGGCGCGGGCGATGGAGTCCGAGCTGACCCTCCGACTCGTCGGCGAGACGTCCGTGGTCGTCTTCACCTCACAGCAGCACGAGGTCGCGTGAGGTCGGGCGTCGAGGTCAGAGGTGGGTCGGGGCGAACATCTTGAGGGTGGTGGGGAGGACCAGGACCGAGGGGCCCGGGGAGGTGAGGGCCGTGGTGAGGTCCTCGCGGAGGGTGGCCGCCGAGGTGATCGCGGCCGGGACGCCGAAGGAGGCGGCCAGGGCGACGAAGTCCGGGCCGGTCAGGTCCGTACCCGTCGCGCAGCCGTACTCGCGCAGGATGCCGTAGCCGCCGTCGTCCACGATCAGCCAGGTCACGTCCAGTTCGTGCTGCTTCGCCGTGGCCAGCTCCGCGATCGAGTACATCGCGCCGCCGTCGCCGGAGACGGCCAGCACCGGCGGGCCCGGTTCCGCGACGCACGCACCGAGGGCCGCCGGGAAGGCGTAGCCGAGGCCGCCCGCGCCCTGCGCCGAGTGCATGGTGTTGGGGTGCTTCGCGTCGAAGGCGGACCACGCCCAGTAGGACAGAATCGTCATGTCCCAGAACGACGGCGAGCGCGGCGGCAGGGCCGACCTGATGGAGGCCAGCAGCTCCTGCTCCAGCGCCACGTCCTGGTCGGCCAGACGATTCGCGATCTCGTCCAGGACCAGTCGGACACGGGCGGGGGCCGAGGGGTCCTCCCGTTCCGGAACGGTTTCCAGCAGGGCCTGTAGGGCCAACCGGGCGTCCGCGTGGATGCCGAGGGCCGGGTGGTTGGACTCCAGCTTCCCGAGGTCCGCCTCGATCTGGACGACCCGGCCCGTGGGGAGGAACGTGTGGTAGTTCGAGGAGAGTTCCCCGAGCCCGGAGCCCACTACCAGCAGGACGTCCGCGTCCTCCAGGAAGTCCGTCATGTGGCGGTCCTCCAGCCAGGACTGGAGGGACAGCGGGTGGGTCCAGGGGAAGGCGCCCTTTCCGCCGAAGGTGGTGACGACGGGCGCGTTCAGGCGCTCCGCGAGCTGCCTCAGCTTCCCCGCCGCGTCCGCGCGCACCACCCCGCCGCCCGCGATGATCACCGGGCGGGCGGCCTCCGACAACCAGTGCGCCGCGAGCGCCGTCAGCTCCGGGCGCGGGACGAGTTCGTGCGGGGTCGCGTCCACGCCCGTGACCTGGGGGACCATCGTCTGCGCGCGGAGGACGTCCTCCGGGATCTCGATCCAGACGGGCCCGTGCGGCGCACTGAGCGCCGACTCCCAGGCCTCGGCGATGACGGACGGGATCTGGGACGGGGTGCGGGCGGTGTGGACGGACTTCACCACGTCCCGGAACGAGGCCGACTGGTCCCGCAGCTCGTGCAGGTGCCCGCGCCGGCCGCCGCCGAGGCCCGCGCTCGGCACCTGCGAGGAGATGGCGAGCACCGGCGCGGAGGCGGCGGCCGCCTCCGCCAGCGCCGGCAGGGCCATCAGCGCGCCGGGGCCGGTGGACAGCAGCAGCGGGACGGCCTCACCGGTGAGGCGGCCGTAGGCGTCGGCCGCGAAGGCGGCGTTGTTCTCCGTACGCAGGGCGACCAACCGCAGGTCGGAGCGGCCCACCGCGTCGAAGACGGCCAGCGCGTGCTGCCCGGGAAGCCCGAACACGGTGGTGGCGCCGAGCGAGCGCAGCGTTTCCACGACCAGGTCCCCGCCCGTCCGCCCGGGCGGCGGCGCGAGCGCTGCCGCCGTCTGGGCTTCGGTGGGACGGAGTACCAGGTCGTGGTCGTGCGTCACGTCGGTTACTCGCCCTTCTCAGGTCCTACTTCGTCTTCGACGCCGCGATCTGACGGCTCATGATCGTGGTCAGCTCGTACGCGGTGTGCGAGGCCGCGACCGAGGTGATCTCGGCGTGATCGTACGCCGGGGCGACCTCGACCACATCGGCGGAGACCAGGTTGCAGGAGGACAGACCGCGGATGATCTCCAGGAGCTCGCGGGAGGTCATGCCACCCGCCTCCGGCGTGCCGGTGCCGGGCGCGTGCGCCGGGTCCAGGACGTCGATGTCGATGGAGATGTACAGCGGGCGGTCGCCGATGCGCTGGCGCAGCTGGTCCGCGACCTCGTCGGCGCCGCGCCGGTAGACGTCGGCCGAGGTGACGATGCCGAAGCCCATCTTGGCGTCGTCGTCCAGGTCCTGCTTGCCGTAGAGCGGGCCGCGCGTGCCGACGTGCGAGAGCGCCTCGGTGTCGAGGATGCCCTCCTCCACGGCGCGGCGGAACGGGGTGCCGTGCGTGTACTCGGCGCCGAAGTAGGTGTCCCAGGTGTCCAGGTGGGCGTCGAAGTGCAGCAGCGCCACCGGGCCGTGCTTCTTGGCGACCGAGCGCAGCAGCGGCAGCGCGATGGTGTGGTCGCCGCCGAGGGTCATCAGGCGGGAGCCGGCGCCGAGCAGTTCGTCGGCGGCGGCCTCGACCGTCTCGACGGCCTCGTTGATGTTGAAGGGATTCACGGCGATGTCACCGGCGTCCGCGACCTGGGCGAGCGCGAACGGGGAGGCGTCCTGCGCGGGGTTGTAGGGACGCAGCAGGCGCGAGGCCTCGCGGATGGCGTTGCCGCCGAAGCGGGCGCCCGGCCGGTAGGAGACACCCGAGTCGAACGGGACGCCGACGACGGCCACGTCGGCCGAACCGACCTCGTCCAGGCGCGGCAGCCGGGCGAAGGTCGCCGGGCCCGCGTAGCGCGGGATGCGGGAGGAGTCGACGGGTCCGCGCGGCTGCGTGCTCATGGGGGGGGTGCCTTCCGGAGGGGGGTGTGCGGTCCTTCGAGCGTAAGGCGGCGGCCGGGAGGTGCGAAGTGTACGTTTCCTCCATCGGGCAGCCCACATATATACGGAGTATCCATGCCGGACCAGCCACCGACCCCGGGCGTCGCCCTCTCCGCCCTGCTCGCCGACCGGGAGCTGGGTCTGCGCGGGCTGCACGCGGTGGAGGGGGTCGCCGTGCACGCCGTCCACGCCTCCGAGATGGCCGACCCGTCGCCGTACTTGCTGGGCGGGGAATTGCTGCTGACCGCCGGGGCACAGCTCGGGCCGGACGCCGACGGGTACGTGGCCCGGCTCGTCGCGGCGGGCGCGGCGGCGCTCGGGTTCGGGGTGGCGCCGGTGCACGAGGAGGTGCCGCCGGAGTTGGTGACGGCCTGCGCGCGGCACGGGCTGCCGCTGCTGGAAGTGCCGCCGGGGACTCCGTTCACCGCGGTCGCCCGTACCGTGTGGCGGCTGATGGCGGAGGCCCGCACGCGCGAGCTGCGCCGGGTCACCGAGGCGCAGCAGGCGCTGGCCGCGGCCGCCGCCCGGCCGGAGCCGGTCCCGGCGGTGCTGCGCCGGCTGGCGGCGAGCCTGGGGGGTCGGGTGATCCTGCTGCCGGGCGGCCCCGGAGCCGGGTCGGGTGCGGCCCGGGAGGCGGGCCGCGCGGTGCCCGCCGGGGCCGCCGCCGCGCAGGAGGCGCTGCTCGCGCGGGTCGCCGCCCCGGGCGGGCCGGCGACGGCGACGGACTCCGCCGAGGGCTGGCAGCTGGCGGCCTACGCCTTGGGCGGCGGCCGGGGCCGGCACCCCGGCGGCCCCGGCACCGGCCCGGCGGCGGGCCAAGGAGGCCCGAGCACCACCCTCGGCCCGAGTACCGGCCCGGACACCGGCCCGGGCACCACCCGCCCCCCAGGCATCGCCCCGGGCAACGTCCCCGCCCCGGACGCCGGTCCCGCTCCCGACGCCGCCCCGGTGCTCGGTGTCGCCGTCCCGGTGCGGACCGCCGGGGACCACGCCATCACCGCCATCGCCGCCGTCCTGCTGGGCCTGCTCACCACGCGCCGCCCGGCCGGCGCGGAGGCCGCCGCGCTGACCCGGCTGCTGCTGGACGGCGACCCGGCCGAGGCGCTGGCCGGCGCCGGGCCCTGGCGGGTGGTCCACGCCCGGGGTGCGGGAGATCCCCAGGCCCTCGCGGGCGCGCTGGGCACCGTACTGCTCGACCCGAACGGGCCGCAGCCGCGCCTGCTCACCGACCGGGACCCCGCCCCCCAGCCCGGATGGCGCCTCGGGGTCAGCGCACCCACCCACCCCGGGGCGCTGCGGACCGCGGACGCCCAGGCCCGCCGCGCCTTGGAGCGGGCCGAGGCGGCCCGGACCCCCTTGGCCCGCCACTCCGAGGCGGGCCTGTCCGGCCTCTTGGACCCGGCGGAGGCCCGCGCGCACGCCGAGGCGCTGCTCGCGCCGCTCACCCCGGCCCAGGCGGCGACCCTGCGCGGCTGGCTGGCCCACCACGGCAGCTGGGACCGCAGCGCCGCCGCCCTCGGCGTCCACCGCAACACGGTCCGCCAGCGGATCGCCCGCTGCGCGGTCCTCCTCGCACGCGACCTCGACGACCCGGACGTCAGGATGGAACTGTGGTTCGCGCTACGCGCCCTGGACAGCGGTGGCAACTCGCCGGTAACTTAATCTGAGCAAGCGCTTAGCCAAGGGCGGCGGACCGCCGCGACGAAGGGAGTCCGGCCGTGCGCCGTACCGTTTTCAACGAGGACCACGAGGCATTCCGCGAGACCATCCGTGCCTTCATCGAGGCCGAGGTCGTCCCCGTCTACGACGAGTGGTTCGCCGCAGGCCAGGCGCCCCGCGAGTTCTACTACAAGCTCGGCGAGCTGGGCGTCTTCGGGATCAACGTGCCCGAGGAGTTCGGCGGCGCGGGCCTGGACACCCACAAGTTCGAGGCCGTCCTGTACGAGGAGACCTCGCGCGCGGGCGTCAACTTCGGCGGCTCCGGCGTGCACGTGCTGCTCGCCCTCCCCTACATCAAGATGCTGGCCGGCGACGAGCAGAAGAAGCGCTACCTGCCGAAGTTCGTCACCGGCGAGGAGATGTGGGCCCTCGCCATGACCGAGCCCGGCACCGGCTCCGACGTCGCGGGCATGAAGACCACCGCCAAGCTCTCCGAGGACGGCAGCCACTACGTCCTCAACGGCGCCAAGACCTTCATCACCGGTGGCGTGCACGCCGACCGCGTGATCGTCTGCGCCCGCACCTCCGCCCCGCGCGAGGACGACCGCCGCTTCGGCATCTCCCTCTTCGCCGTCGACACCAAGTCCGAGGGCTACTCCGTCGGCCGCAAGCTGGACAAGCTGGGCCTGCGCACCTCCGACACCGCCGAGCTCGCGTTCGTCGACGTCAAGGTCCCGGTCGAGGACCTGCTCGGCGAGGAGAACAAGGGCTTCTACTACCTCGGCGCGAACCTGCCCTCCGAGCGTTGGGGCATCGCCTTCGGCGCCTACGCGCAGGCCAAGGCCGCCATACGCTTCGCCCAGCAGTACGTGACGGAGCGCACCGTCTTCGGCAAGCCGGTCGCCCACTTCCAGAACACCAAGTTCGAGCTGGCCGCCTGCCAGGCCGAGGTGGACGCGGCCGAGGCCGTCGCCGACCGCGCGCTGGAGGCCCTGGACGCCGGCGAGCTGACGGCCGCCGAGGCGGCCTCCGCGAAGCTGTTCTGCACCGAGGTCGCGCACCGCGTCATCGACAAGTGCCTCCAGCTGCACGGCGGGTACGGCTACATGAACGAGTACCCGATCGCCCGTCTGTACGCCGACAACCGCGTGAACCGCATCTACGGCGGCACCAGCGAGGTCATGAAGTCCATCATCGCCAAGTCCATGGGACTTTGAGGACCCAGTCCCACTCCATGAACGAGGCACTGACGACACTCCTCGATCTGCTCGACCTGGAACAGATCGAGGAGGACATCTTCCGCGGTACCAGCCGTACGTCGCTGGTACCGCGGGTCTTCGGCGGTCAGGTCGCGGCCCAGGCACTGGTCGCGGCCGGCCGCACCGTGCCCGGGGACCGCACCGCGCACTCGCTGCACTCCTACTTCCTGCGCGCCGGCGACCCCGGCGCGCCCATCGTGTACTCGGTCGACCGCATCCGCGACGGGCGCTCCTTCACCACGCGCCGGGTCGTCGCCGTCCAGCACGGGCAGCCGATCTTCCATCTCTCGGCGTCCTTCCAGACGTACGAGGAGGGGCTCGACCACCAGAGCGCGATGCCGGACGCGCCCGACCCGGAAACCCTGCCGACGGCCGCCGAGTCGCTCCCGCTCTACCGGGAGGTCTTCCGTGACCCGGGGACGGTGGAACGGCTGATCGAGGCCCGTGGCGCGGTGGACCTGCGGTACGCGACGACTCCCCCGTGGGGGTCGGTCGGGCAGCCGCGCGAGCCGCATTCGCAGGTGTGGTTCCGAACCGCCGACAAGCTCGACTCGGACGACGCCCTGCTGCACACCTGCCTGGCCACGTACGTCTCCGACATGACCCTCCTCGACTCCGTGCTGCTCGCGCACGGCCGGGGCGGCTGGGCCGTGGGCGACGTGGTCGGCGCCTCCCTGGACCACGCCATGTGGTTCCACCGGCCCTTCCGCGCGGACGAGTGGCTGCTGTACGACCAGGAGTCCCCCTCGGCGGCCGCGGGCCGCGGGCTCGGGCAGGCCCGCATCTGGACGCAGGACGGCCGGCTGGCCGTGACGGTCATCCAGGAGGGTGTCGTACGCGTCCCGCGCGGATAGCCGCGCCTACCGTCGCCGCATGACCTCAGAAGCACCCGGGCCACCCGGCGCACCCGAAGGCTCCGAGAGCGTCGGGACGGTCGTCGTCGCGGTCGTCACCAATCTCGGCATCGCCGCCGCCAAGGCCGTCGGCGGGATCGTCAGCGGATCGAGCGCGATGCTGTCGGAGGCCGCGCACTCGGTGGCCGACACGGTCACCGAGGTGATGCTGCTGGCGGCGTTGAAGCGCAGCGCACGGCCGGCGGACGAGGCGCACCCGCTGGGTTACGGGCCGGAGCGCTACATCTGGGCGTTGCTCGCCTCGATCGCCACCTTCGTCGGCGGCGCGGTCTTCGCGGTGTACGACGGCGTCCACACGCTGCTGCACGGCGAGGACCCGGGCGACCCCACCGTCTCGTACATCATCCTCGCGGTCGCCTTCCTGCTGGAGGGCTACTCGCTGCTCGTGGCCTGGCGGCAGGTGCGGGGGGAGGCGGAGCGGCTGCGCGCGCCGCTGGGGCGCTACGTGAAGCACACCCCGGACACCGCGGTGAAGGCCGTCCTGCTGGAGAACGTGGCGGCGCTGATCGGCCTGGTCCTGGCGGCCGGCGGACTGCTGGGGGCGCAGCTGACGGGTTCGGGCGTGTACGACGGCGTCGCGTCGCTGCTGATCGGGCTGCTGCTGGTGTGGGTGGCCTGGGAACTGGGCCGCTCGAACGCGCAGTACCTGATCGGGCGACCGCTGCCGGCGGCGACGCGCGCGGAGGTACGGGAGGAACTCCTCTCGGTGCCGCACATCGAGGGCGTGCTGGAGCTGACCACGCTGGTCCAGGGGCCGGACGAGGTACTGATCGCGGCGAAGATCGACTTCCATGACCTGGCGTCGGCCCGACAGGTGGAGGCTGCGTGCGAGGACGCCGAGTCGCAACTGCGCGAACGCTGGCCGTCGATCCGCCGCGTCTACTTGGACCCGACCCCGCCCGGACGTGGCGGGGCGCCCCGCACGGAGCCGTAGGCCCCGCGCCACGCGTGCGCTGCTTCGTCAGCCCTTGGAATTGCCGGGCGGCGCCGGACGGGACTTGAGTTTGGCCCAGATGCCTTCCAGAGCGGCGATGTCCGCGTCGTCGAGGAGGTCGTCGAAGACCTCGGCGAGGACTTCGCGGCGGGTGGCGTCGGCCTCCTCGAAGGCGCGGTGGCCCGCCGGGGTCAGGGCGATGCGGACCGAGCGGGCGTCGGTCGGGGACGGTATCCGCTCGACCAGGCCGCGCGCCTGGAGCGAGTCTGCGACCCGGGAGACCTGGCTGCGGCTGAGCAGGGTCATCGCGCCCAGTTCGGAGGCGGCGACCGGCTCCTTCTGCGCGCGCAGCCACAGCATGACCTCGAACCACGAGAGCGGGAGGTCGTGGCGGCGCGCGAGCGCCTGGTCCACGCGGGCGGCGAGCGTGGAGCCCGCCCAGACGAGGCCGTAGAAAGCGTGGTCGCGAGGGGTGAGGTCGCCCAGGGTGAGGTTGTTCTGCGCCATGGGAGCAGCCTACCGGGAGGAAGGTTGCGTGCACACGCACACAAATGTAATGTGTGTGCACACGCACTTAGCGACATCGCCACCCCCGCAACGGAGATCTGCATGACCACCAAGACCGTTCTCATCACCGGCACGTCCTCCGGCATCGGCCTCGCCGCAGCCGTCGCCGCGGCCAGGGCCGGCTGGCACACCGTCGCCACGATGCGCGACCCGGGCCGGGCGGACTCGCTGCTCCAGGCCGCCCGCGAGGCCGGCGTAGCCGGCCGGGTCCAGGTCAAGCGGCTGGACGTGACCGACGCCGCGTCGGTGGCCGCCTGCGTGGCGGAGGTCGTCGCCGAGCACGGGCACCTCGACGCGGTCGTGAACAACGCGGGCGCCGGGTTCGCCGGGACCATCGAGCAGCAGGGCATGGGGCCGATCCGCGCCGCGATGGAGGTCAACTACTTCGGGGTCGTGGAGCTCACGCTCGCCGCGCTGCCGCACCTGCGGGAGTCAGGCGGCCGCATCATCACGGTGACCAGCGTCGGCGGGGTGGTCGGCCAGCCCTTCAACGAGGCTTACTGCGCCGCCAAGTTCGCCGTGGAAGGGTTCATGGAGTCGTTCGCACCGGTGGCGGCGAGCGTCGGGGTCCGAGTGGCGGTCGTCGAACCGGGCGCCGTGACCAGCGAGTTCGTGGCCAACCAGCAGATCGACGTACCGGCGATGGTGGAGGCGGCGGGGCCGTACGGCGGCGCGCTCCAGGCGTACGTCGAGCGCACGATGAAGTCGTACGGGGCCGAGACCTCGCAGACTTCGGCGGAGGCGGCCGAGCCCGTGGTCGCCCTGTTGGACGCGGCCGAGGTGCCCTTCCGGGTCCAGACCTCCGGCTGGGCCCGGGACTTCGTCGCCACGAAGCTGGCCGACCTCGACGGCTCGGCCGTCCAGGGCATGACGGGCGACTGGCTCCGCTGACGGGAGCCGGGGGGCAGCGCCGGGCCTCGACAGCGGCCCGCCCGCCGTGGCTCACCACAAGTCCCGGGCCGGTCACCCCAGGGCCCCACCGCTCACCCCAGGCCCGCCGCCGGTTACCGCATGCCCGCCGCCGAGAGCAGGTACGCCACCATCGGGTCGTAGTACCTCGGGTCGCGGACGTGGTCGTCCAGCGGGACGGCGACCTGGAGGGTGCCCTCCGCCTCGCCGAGGAACAGCGCGGGGTCGTTGCAGTCCGCGTAGCCCATCGCGTCCAGCCCCCGCTGGGCCGCGCAGCCCGCCCAGCCGTGGTCGGCCACGACCAGGTCCGGCTGCGGGCGCCCTTCGGCCGCCAGGCCGTCCAGGATCGCCGCCATCGGGGCCGGGGAGTGCGTGTGCCACAAGGTGGCCCCGCGCTCCAGTACGGCCACGTCGGCGAACTGCCACACCGAGCCCTCGTCGGCCGTCAGGCCCCGCGGGATCACCACGATCCCGCAGCCCGCCTCCCGCAGCGCGGCCGCCGTCGCCCGGTGCACGTCCAGGAGGCCGCCCGGGTGACCGGTGGCCAGGAGGACGCTCTGCCGGTCGAGCGCCGCCTTGCGCAGCCGCGCCGCCATCCGGTCCAGGGCGGCGATGGTCAGTTCCGGGTCGATGGTGTCCTGCCCGTGCCGGTGCTCCGCGTCGTCCACGACCCCGCAGCGTTCGGCCATCACGGCCAGGACGTCCTGCTCGTCCGTCCAGCGGTCGCCGAGTTCCAGGCCGAGCCAGTAGTGCCGGTCGCCGTTGGCGAGCTTGCGGTAGTGGGAGAGGTTGTTCTCGCGCGCCGTCGCCACGTCGCCCGCGATCCGCGTACGGACCAGGTGGTCGATGAGTTCGGTGCGGCTGGGCGTTCCCACGGGCGGGGCGGGCGTCTCTATCGGCTTCGGCATACGGTTCATTCTGCCGCCGCCCGGGCGGAGCCGTCTGTTCCATCCCGACCAGCGGACACCCGGCGTCACCCCGACAGCGCCCCGAAGGCCCCGTTGGCCAGCCGTCGCAGCAGCGACTCCGTCGCCTCCCGACCCAGGGCCGCCAGGTGGGGAGTGGAGTTCAGCAGGCCGAACACCGCGTGCACGGAGATCCGCACCTCCGACTCCCCCACCTCCGGGTGGAGCTGCCGGACGACCTCCACCCACAGCTCGACGTACTGCCGCTGGAGCTGGCGCACGAGCTTGCGGTCGGCCTCGCGCAGCCGGTCCAGCTCGCGGTCGTGGAGGGTGATCAGCGCACGGTCGTCGAGCGCGAAGTCGATGTGGCCCTCGACGAGGGAGGCCAGTACGGCGGCGGGGTCCCCGGACGCCTCCTCCACCCGGCGCCGGCCCCCGGTCAGGAGGCGTTCGCTGATCCCGACGAGCAGCTCGGCGAGCATCGCGTCCTTGCCCGCGAAATGGCGGTACAGGCCGGGTCCGCTGATGCCCACCGCGGCCCCTATCTCATCCACGCCGACGCCGTGGAAGCCGCGCTCGGCGAAGAGTCGAGCGGCCTCACTGAGGATCTGCTCGCGACGGGTCGGGGCGGCCGCTCTGGTGCTCATGGGAATCCATTCTAGACAGGGCCGTTAGCGCTCGTTAACCTAAGCCCCACAAGCGTTAACGCTCATTAACAGCGTGACCGGTTTACGTGGACCGAGCAAGGGAGCTCGACCGATGCAGCAGGCACCAGTGCTGACGAGCGCCGCGGACCCGGCGTCCGAGGCCTGGCGGACCAACGAGGCCGCCCACCGGGAACTCGCGGAGGGCCTGCGCGCCCGGCTGGAAGCGGCCCGCCTCGGCGGCGGCGACAAGGCCCGCGCCCGCCACACCGCCCGGGGCAAGCTGCTCCCGCGCGAGCGCGTGGACACCCTCCTCGACCCGGGTTCCCCGTTCCTGGAGCTGGCCCCGCTGGCCGCGGAGGGCATGTACGGGGGCGCGGCCCCCGCCGCCGGCGTCATCGCGGGCATCGGCCGGGTCAGCGGCCGCGAGTGCGTGATCGTCGCGAACGACGCCACCGTCAAGGGCGGCACGTACTACCCGATGACCGTCAAGAAGCACCTGCGCGCCCAGGAGGTGGCCCTGGAGAACCGTCTCCCCTGCCTCTACCTGGTCGACTCGGGCGGCGCCTTCCTCCCGATGCAGGACGAGGTGTTCCCCGACCGGGACCACTTCGGCCGCATCTTCTACAACCAGGCCCGTATGTCGGGCGCCGGCATCCCGCAGATCGCCGCCGTCCTCGGCTCCTGCACCGCGGGCGGTGCCTACGTACCGGCGATGAGCGACGAGGCCGTCATCGTCCGCGGCCAGGGCACGATCTTCCTGGGCGGCCCGCCGCTGGTGAAGGCCGCCACCGGCGAGGTCGTCACGGCGGAGGAGCTCGGCGGCGGCGAGGTCCACTCCCGGACCTCCGGCGTCACCGACCACCTCGCGGAGGACGACGCGCACGCGCTGCGGATCGTACGGAACATCGTGGCCACCCTGCCCGAGCGCGGTGCGCTGCCCTGGTCGGTGGAGGCGCCGCAGGAGCCGAAGGTCGATCCGTACGGGCTGTACGGCGCGGTCCCCGTCGACTCCCGCACGCCCTACGACGCCCGCGAGATCATCGCCCGCATCGTGGACGGCTCCCGCTTCCAGGAGTTCAAGGCGGAGTTCGGGCAGACGCTGGTCACCGGCTTCGCCCGGATCCACGGCCACCCCGTCGGGATCGTCGCCAACAACGGCATCCTGTTCTCCGAGTCCGCGCAGAAGGGCGCCCACTTCATCGAGCTGTGCGACCAGCGCGGCATCCCGCTCCTCTTCCTCCAGAACATCTCGGGCTTCATGGTCGGCCGCGACTACGAGGCCGGCGGCATCGCCAAGCACGGCGCGAAGATGGTCACGGCAGTGGCCTGCACCCGGGTCCCGAAGCTGACCGTGGTCGTCGGCGGCTCCTACGGGGCGGGCAACTACTCCATGTGCGGCCGTGCGTACTCCCCCCGCTTCCTGTGGATGTGGCCCAACGCCAAGATCTCGGTGATGGGCGGCGAACAGGCGGCCTCCGTCCTCGCGACCGTCAAGCGCGACCAGATCGAGGGCGCGGGCCAGGAGTGGCCCGCCGAGGACGAGGAGGCGTTCAAGGCCCCGGTCCGCGCGCAGTACGAGGAGCAGGGCAACGCCTACTACGCCACCGCTCGGCTGTGGGACGACGGGGTCATCGACCCGCTGGAGACCCGACAGGTGCTGGGACTGGCCCTGACCGCGTGCGCGAACGCCCCGCTGGCCCAAAAGGATCAGACTCAGCCGGGCTTCGGCATCTTCCGTATGTGACGTATGTGACGTGAGGACCTCACTGATGTTCAGCACTGTTCTGGTCGCGAACCGGGGCGAGATCGCGGTACGGGTCATCCGCACGCTGCGGCAGCTCGGCATCCGCTCCGTGGCCGTCTTCAGCGACGCCGACGCGGACGCGCGCCACGTCCGGGAGGCCGACACGGCCGTACGGATCGGCCCGGCGGCCGCCGCCGGCAGCTACCTGTCGGTGGAGCGGCTGCTCGACGCGGCCCGCCGCACCGGCGCCGAGGCCGTCCACCCCGGCTACGGCTTCCTCGCGGAGAACGCCGGGTTCGCGGCGGCATGCGAGGAGGCGGGCCTCGCCTTCATCGGACCGCCCGCGAGCGCGATCTCCCTGATGGGCGACAAGATCCGGGCGAAGGAGACGGTGAAGGCGGCCGGCGTCCCGGTCGTCCCCGGCTCGTCCGGGAGCGGCCTGAGCGACGCCGAACTCGCCTCCGCCGCCGAGAAGATCGGCATGCCGGTGCTGCTCAAGCCCTCGGCGGGCGGCGGCGGCAAGGGCATGCGCCTGGTGCGGGACGCGGAGCTGCTCGGCGAGGAGATCGCGGCGGCCCGCCGCGAGGCCCGGTCCTCCTTCGGCGACGACACGCTGCTCGTGGAGCGGTGGGTGGACCGGCCGCGGCACATCGAGATCCAGGTGCTGGCGGACGCGCACGGCAACGTGGTGCACCTGGGCGAGCGCGAGTGCTCTCTTCAGAGGCGCCACCAGAAGGTCATCGAGGAGGCGCCGTCCGTCCTGCTGACGCCGGAGCTGCGGGCCTCGATGGGCGCGGCGGCGGTGGAGGCGGCCCGCTCCTGCGGGTACGTCGGCGCGGGCACGGTGGAGTTCATCGTGCCGGGCGGTGACCCGTCCTCGTACTACTTCATGGAGATGAACACCCGGCTCCAGGTGGAGCACCCGGTGACGGAGCTGGCCGTATCCATCGCGGGTGGCGGCCTGGACCTGGTGGAGCAACAGCTGCGGGTGGCGGCCGGGGCCGAACTGGGCTTCACACAGGCCGACGTCACCCTCACCGGCCACGCGATCGAGGCCCGGATCTGCGCGGAGGACCCGGCGCGCGGGTTCCTGCCGTCGGGCGGGACGGTGCTCGCGCTGTCCGAACCGTCGGACGGGGCGGTACGTACCGACTCGGGCCTGGTGGCGGGGGTGGACACGGGCTCGACGTACGACCCGATGCTGTCGAAGGTCATCGCCTACGGGCCCGACCGCGCGGCGGCCCTGCGGGTGCTGCGCGGCGCGCTGGCCGACACGGTCATCCTGGGCGTCCAGACGAACGCCGGCTTCCTGCGCAGGCTGCTGGCCCACCCGGACGTGGTGTCGGGCGACCTGGACACGGGGCTGGTGGAGCGGGACCTGGCGTCCCTGCTGCCGGAGGGCGTCCCGCCCGAGGTGTACGCGGCTGCCGCACTGCTGTCCGTCCCCCACCCGGGCCATGCCCGGAACCGGGGCTCCGCCGCACCCGGTCCGGGGGCGGCGGACGGGCCGGCGACGTGGGTCGGCCCCTTCGACGCCGCCGACGGCTGGCGCCTCGGCGGAACCCCGGCCTGGACGGTGCACCACTTCCGCCTCCCCGGCCAGGACCCGGTGGAGGTCCGCACCCGACCGCTGGGCGCCGAGACGGAGGTCCTTCTCCCGGCCGACGACGGCGGCGCGGCGCAACGCCCCGCCGCCCGCGGTCGGATCGTGAGCCGCACCCCCGACTTCGCGACGGTCGAACTCGACGGCGTCACCCACCGCTTCTCCTACGCCCGCTCCCCGGAGGGCACCTGGCTCGGCCGCGACGGCGACACCTGGCACCTCCAGACCCACGACCCCGTCACCGCGAACCTCGGCGGAGCGGGCCGCGCGGGCGCCGACACCCTCGCAGCGCCCATGCCCGGCACCGTCACCGTCGTCAAGGTCGCCGTCGGCGACCACGTCACGGCCGGTCAGAGCCTCCTGGTCGTCGAGGCGATGAAGATGGAGCACGTCATCTCCGCCCCGCACGCCGGCACCGTGACCGAACTCGACGTCTCCCCCGGCACCACCGTCGCCATGGACCAGGTCCTGGCCGTCGTCACCCCCGAAGCGGAGGGAGAGAGCGCGTGAACGGCCTCCCCATGACCGTCCCCGACACCGGCCTTCCCGCCCGCGTCCGAATCCACGAGGTCGGCGCCCGCGACGGCCTGCAGAACGAACGGACCGCCGTCCCGACGGAGGTCAAAGCCGAGTTCATCCGCCGCCTGGCGCAGGCCGGGCTCACCACCATCGAGGCCACCAGCTTCGTCCACCCCAAGTGGGTGCCGCAGCTGGCGGACGCCGAGCAGCTGTTCCCCCTCCTCACCGACATCGAGGCGGCCCTGCCCGTCCTCGTCCCCAACGAGCGCGGGCTCGACCGCGCGCTCGCCCTCGGGGCGACCCGCATCGCGGTGTTCGGCTCGGCCACCGAGACCTTCGCCGCCCGAAACCTGAACCGCACCGTCGCCGAGTCCCTCGCCATGTTCGAGCCCGTCGTGGCCCGCGCCAAGGAGCGGGGGGCGCACGTACGCGGTTATCTGTCCATGTGCTTCGGCGACCCCTGGGAGGGCGCGGTCCCGGTCCCTCAGGTGGTGCGCACCGCCAAGGCGCTGCTCGACCTCGGCTGCGACGAACTCAGCCTGGGCGACACCATCGGCGTCGCCACCCCGGGCCACGTCCGGGCGCTGCTGTCCGCGCTGAACGAGGAGGGCGTCGCCACCGAGCGGATCGGCGTCCACTTCCACGACACCTACGGGCAGGCCCTGTCCAACACCCTCGCCGCGCTACAGCACGGCGTGACCACGGTCGACGCCTCCGCCGGCGGACTCGGCGGCTGCCCGTACGCGAAGAGCGCCACCGGCAACCTCGCCACCGAGGACCTGGTGTGGATGCTCGACGGTCTCGGCATCGGGACCGGGGTCGATCTGGCCGCCCTCACCGCCACGAGCGTGTGGATGGCCGAGCAGTTGGGCCGACCGAGCCCTTCCCGTACCGTCCGCGCCCTCTCCCACAAGGAGTAACGAGAACCATGTCCCTCGACCACCGGCTCACTCCCGAGCACGAGGAACTCCGCCGTACCGTGGAGGAGTTCGCCCACGACGTCATCGCGCCCAAGATCGGCGACCTGTACGAGCGGCACGAGTTCCCGTACGAGATCGTCCGCGAGATGGGCCGGATGGGCCTGTTCGGCCTGCCCTTCCCGGAGGAGTACGGCGGCATGGGCGGTGACTACCTCGCCCTGGGCATCGCCCTGGAGGAGCTGGCCCGTGTCGACTCCTCGGTCGCCATCACCCTGGAGGCCGGTGTCTCCCTGGGCGCCATGCCCATCTTCCGGTTCGGTACCGAGGAGCAGAAGCGGCAGTGGCTGCCGCGCATGTGCTCCGGCGAGGTCCTCGGCGCCTTCGGTCTGACGGAGCCGGGCGCGGGCTCGGACGCGGGCGGCAGCCGGACCACCGCCGTCAAGGACGGGGACGAGTGGGTGATCAACGGCTCGAAGTGCTTCATCACCAACTCCGGTACGGACATCACCGGCCTGGTCACCGTCACCGCCGTCACCGGCCGCAAGGCGGACGGCCGCCCGGAGATCTCCTCGATCATCGTTCCGTCCGGCACCCCGGGCTTCACGGTCGCGGCCCCGTACTCCAAGGTCGGCTGGAACTCCTCGGACACGCGGGAGCTGGCCTTCGACGACGTGCGCGTCCCGCTCGCCAACCTGGTGGGCGAGGAGGGGCGCGGGTACGCCCAGTTCCTGCGCATCCTGGACGAGGGCCGGGTCGCGATCTCGGCGCTCGCCACCGGGCTGGCGCAGGGGTGCGTGGACGAGTCGGTGAAGTACGCGCGGGAGCGGCAGTCCTTCGGCCGGCCGATCGGCGACAACCAGGCCATCCAGTTCAAGCTGGCCGACATGGAGATGCGCGCCCACATGGCCCGCGTCGGCTGGCGCGACGCGGCGTCACGTCTGGTGGCGGGCGAGCCGTTCAAGAAGGAGGCGGCGATCGCGAAGCTGTACTCCTCCACCGTCGCCGTGGACAACGCCCGTGAGGCGACGCAGATCCACGGCGGGTACGGCTTCATGAACGAGTACCCGGTGGCCCGGATGTGGCGGGACTCCAAGATCCTGGAGATCGGCGAGGGCACGAGCGAGGTGCAGCGCATGCTCATCGCCCGCGAACTGGGCTTCGCGGGCTGACGGTCGGTCCGCTCGTGGACGCGTGACGGGCAAGGGGGCCCGGAGGAAGTCAGGGTCCCCTTACTCATTTCGAGCAAGGTTAGGCTAACCTTCCTTCGAACGGCCCCGTGGCCGCACTGAACGCACCACGCACGAAAGCGGACACCGCCATGCCCAAGTCCCGAACCTCCCCCTTCACCCGCCGCGGTCTCCTCGCGACGGGCGGCGCCCTCGGCCTCGTCGCGGCGCTCTGCGCCTGCGGCGGCGCCGACAAGACCGAGGGCGCGACGGGCGGATCGGACAAGGGCGCGGCGGCCTCCGGCCCCTGGAGCTTCAAGGACGACCTCGGCAAGGAGGTCACCGCCAAGTCGACGCCGAGGAACATCGTCGCCTTCACCGGCACGGCGGCCGCGCTCTCCGACTACGGCGTCAAGGTCAAGGGCGTGTTCGGCCCGACCAAGACCGCCGACGGCAAGCCCGACGTCCAGGCCGGCACCATGGACATCTCCAAGGTCGAGATCCTGGGCAACGTCTACGACGAGTTCAACGTCGAGAAGTACGCGGCCCTGCGGCCCGACCTGCTCGTCACCAACACCTGGGACGGCAGCTACTGGTACCTCCCCGAGGCGTCCAAGGACAAGATCCTCAAGCTGGCCCCGGCCGCCGCGATCTCGGTGGGCGGCGACGCCACCCTCGACAAGTCGCTGGAGCGCACGGCCGCCCTCGCCAAGTCACTGGGCGCCGACCTGAACTCCAAGGCCACCGTCGACGCCAAGGCCCGCTTCGAGGCCGCCTCGGCCAAGGTCCGCGAGGCCACCAAGGCCAACCCGGGCATCAAGGTGCTCGTCGGCTCCGGCTCCGCCGACCTGTTCTACGTCTCCACCCCCAAGACCTCCGCCGACCTCAAGTACTTCGAGTCGCTCGGCGTCGAGTTCGTCACCCCGGAGAAGCTGGACAAGGGCGGCTTCTTCGAGAGCCTGAGCTGGGAGAACGCCGGCAAGTACAAGGCCGACGTCATCCTCCTCGACAACCGCACCGGCACCCTCCAGCCGGAGGAGCTCAAGGCCAAGCCGACCTGGGCCGAGCTGCCCGCCGTCAAGGCGGGCCAGATCACCCCGCGTGTCACCGAGCCGATCTACTCGTACGACAAGTGCGCCAAGATCCTGGAAGACCTCGCGAAGTCGATCCAGAGCGCCAAGAAGGTCAGCTGACCCCGCCCTCTTCCGGCGCCGCCGATCCACTCCCGGGGGGACCCCGCGCATGACCGCCACCGACACGACCGCCACCGGCGCCACCGCCACCGCCACGACCGGTGCCACCGCCTCGGACACCGGCGTCGTCGCCCACTTCCGCTTCTTCGCCCTCGAAGTGCTCCGCACCCGCCGCCTCGGCCACTCGTTCCTGCGGGTGACCTTCGGTGGCGAGTCCCTCGCCGGGTTCCGCTCGGGCGGCTACGACCAGAGCCTCTCGCTCTTCCTCCCACCCCCGCACCGCGAGCACACCGTGCTGCCGTCCACCGATGAGGACACCTGGTTCGGGGCCTGGCGCGCCATGCCCGAGGCCGAGCGCCCGGTGATGCGCTCGTACACCGTGCGCGAGCAGCGGCGTACGCCCGAGGGCGTGGACGAGGTCGACATCGACTTCGTGCTCCACGGGGACAGGAGTCCGGCGTCCGCGTGGGCGGGGCGGGCGGTCACCGGCCGCCGTGTCCTCGCGATCGGGCCGGCGGTCGCGGAGAACAAGTCCGTACGGTTCGCACCACCGGCGGACACCGACCTCGTCCTGATGTACGCGGACGAGACCGCCCTGCCGGCAGCCGCCGCGATCTTGGACCGGCTCCCCTCCGGCACCCGCGTCACGGCCTGGTTCGAGGTCCCGCACGAGGACGACCGCCTCCGCCTCGACACCCGCGCGGACACGGACGTCACCTGGGTGGTGCGCGGCGCGGGCGCGGGCCGGGAGCGGACCGAGCAACTGGTGGAAGCGGTCCGCGCGAGCGAACCGCCCGCCTGCGAGGCCCCGTACGCCTGGATCGCCGGCGAGTCCGGCACGATCCGCGCCGTACGCCGCCACCTGGTGCGCGAACGCGGCGTCGACCGGCGCCGGGTGCGCTTCACCGGCTACTGGCGCCTCGGCGCGAGCGAGGAGGAACTCCTCGCCGAGGCGTACTCGGGGCAGGCTCCCAGCGAGGACCCGAGCGCGGAGCTGTAACCCCAACAACCCCTGGACAGACCTCATTTCAGCGAGGGCCCCGGCCGATCGGCCGGGGCCCTCGCTGTTTGGCGAGTAAGTAAGGTTAGGCTAACCTAAGCATCACCCCACCACCGCTCCCCCTGCCCGGAGGAAAGTTGATGCGTTCGCATCTGCTCAACGAGACGACCGCGGACCTCTACCGGCGTTCCGTGACCGAGGGCGTCGACCGCGTCGCCGCCAAACTGGCCACCACGGAACGACCCCACACCGGTGTCTCCGTCGACGAACTCGCCCCGGTCATCGACGCGATCGACCTCGACAAGCCCCTCGAAGACCCGGCCGCCGCCCTCGACGAGCTCGAAGAGGTCTACCTGCGGGACGCGGTGTACTTCCACCACCCCCGCTACCTCGGGCACCTCAACTGCCCCGTCGTCATCCCCGCCGTGCTGGGTGAGGCGATCCTCTCGGCCGTCAACTCCTCACTGGACACCTGGGACCAGTCGATCGGCGGCACCCTCATCGAGCGCCGACTGATCGACTGGACCGCCCGGCGCATCGGCCTCGGCCCGCGCGCGGACGGCGTGTTCACCTCCGGGGGCAGCCAGTCCAACTTCCACGCCCTACTGCTGGCCCGCGACGAGGCCTGCCGGATCGCCGTGCAGCGGGCCCGCGCCGAGGGCCGCGACCTCACCAAGGCCGCGCTCCTGCCCCGGCTGCGCATCCTGGCCTCCGAGGCGAGCCACTTCAGCGTCCGCAAATCCGCCGCCATGCTCGGACTCGGCTACGAGGCCGTCGTCTCCGTCCCCGTCGACCGCGCCCGCCGGATGGACACCTCCGCCCTGGCCCTGGAACTGGAGAGCTGCGCCCGCGACGGCCTGGTCCCGATGGCCGTCGTCGCCACCGCCGGCACCACCGACTTTGGGTCCATCGACCCCCTCCCCGAGATCGCCCGTCTGGCCGCCGAGCACTCCACCTGGATGCACGTGGACGCCGCCTACGGCTGTGGACTACTGGTCTCCCCGACGCGCCGGCACCTCCTCGACGGCATCGAGCACGCCGATTCGGTCACCGTCGACTACCACAAGTCCTTCTTCCAGCCCGTCAGTTCGAGCGCGATGCTGGTCCGCGACCGCGACACCCTGCGGCACGCCACGTACCACGCGGACTACCTCAACCCCCGTCGCATGGCGGAGGAGAAGATCCCGAACCAGGTCGACAAGTCCATCCAGACCACGCGCCGATTCGACGCCCTCAAGCTGTGGATGACGCTGCGCGTGATGGGGGCCGACGGCATCGGATCGCTCTTCGACGAGGTCATCGACCTCGCCGCGGCCGGCTGGCGACTCCTCGACGCCGACCCGCGCTTCGAGGTCGTCGTACGCCCCCGGATCTCCACCCTCGTCTTCCGCTTCGTCCCCGAGGGGGACCTGCGGCCCGACCTGGTCGACGAGGCCAACCTCCACGCGCGCAAGGCCCTGTTCGCCTCCGGCGAGGCCGTCGTCGCGGGCACCAAGGTCGACGACAGGCAGTACCTCAAGTTCACCCTCCTCAACCCGCAGACCACGACGGCCGACATCGCGGCCGTCCTCGACCTCCTCGCCGCGCACGCCGAGCAGTTCCTGGGAGAATCCCTTGCCGTCCACTCGTGAACCCCGTGACTTCATCGGTATCGGCCTCGGCCCCTTCAACCTGGGACTCGCCTGCCTGACCGCGCCGATCGACGAGCTCGACGGACTCTTCATCGAGTCGAAGCCGCACTTCGAGTGGCACGCCGGGATGTTCCTGGACGGCGCGCACCTCCAGACGCCGTTCATGTCGGACCTGGTCACCCTCGCGGACCCGACCTCGTCCTTCTCCTTCCTGAACTACCTGAAGGACAAGGAGCGGCTGTACTCCTTCTACATCCGGGAGAACTTCTACCCGCTGCGCGCCGAGTACAACGACTACTGCCGCTGGGCCGCCGACCGCCTCGACAACGTCCTGTACTCGACCTCCGTCACCGAGGTCACCTACGACGAACGGGCCGGGCTGTACGAGGTGCACACCGACCGCGGTGAGACCCACCGCGCCCGCCGGCTGGTGCTCGGCACGGGCACCCCGCCGTTCGTCCCGCCCGCCTGCGCGGGCCTCGGCGGCGACTTCACCCACAACAGCTCCTACATGGACCGCAAGGCGGAGCTCCAACGGAAGGAGTCGATCACCCTGATCGGCTCGGGGCAGAGCGCCGCCGAGATCTACTACGACCTCCTCGGCGAGATCGACGTACACGGCTACCGGCTCGACTGGGTCACCCGCTCCCCCCGGTTCTTCCCGCTGGAATACACCAAGCTGACCCTGGAGATGACGTCCCCCGAGTACGTGGACTACTTCCACGCGCTGCCCGAGGAGACCCGCTACCGGTTGGAGACGCAGCAGAAGAACCTGTTCAAGGGCATCGACGGCGAGCTGATCAACGCCATCTTCGACCTGCTCTACCAGAAGAAGATCTCCTCGCCCGGCCCGGTACCGACCACCCTGCTGACCAACACCTCGCTGAACTCCGCCGCGTACGACACCACCTCGGGCCGGTACACGCTGGGCCTGCGCCAGGAGGAGCAGGAGCGCGACTTCTCCCTCACCACCGAGGGCCTGATCCTCGCGACGGGCTACAAGTACGCCCTCCCCTCCTTCCTCGCCCCCGTCCGCGACCGCCTCAACTTCGACGGTCACGGCCGGCCCGACGCGGCCCGCAACTACAGCATCGACGTGACCGGGCGCGGGATCTTCCTGCAGAACGGCACCGTCCACAACCACTCCGTCACCTCACCCGACTTGGGCATGGCCGCTTACCGCAACGCTTACATCATCGGAGAGCTCCTCGGCCGCGAGCACTACAAGGTCGAGAAGTCCATCGCGTTCCAGCAGTTCGCCGCCCCGGAAGGCACCCTGGTATGAGCACCACCGAACTCCTCTTCACCCGTACCGATCCGGCCCTCGGCGATTTCGCCCTGCGCCCGCTGGACCCGTTCTCCGACGCGGAGCTTCTGCACGGCTGGGTCACGCACCACAAGGCGGCCTTCTGGCTGATGGGCGACGCCTCCCTCCCGGACGTGGAGCGCGAGTACATGCGGATCGCGGCGGCCGAGCACCACGAGGCCTTCATCGGCCTCCACGACGGCCGCCCGGCCTTCCTGATGGAGAAGTACGACCCGAGCCGGCTGGAGCTGGTCGGCCTGTACGAAGCCCGGCCGGGCGACGTCGGCATGCACTTCCTGGTCGCGCCCAGTGACACGCCCGTCCACGGCTTCACCCGCGCGGTGATCACCACCGTCATGGCGGCCCTGTTCGCGGACCCGGCGACGGAACGCGTCGTGGTGGAACCGGACATCCGCAACACGGCGGTCCACGCCCTCAACGAGGCGGTCGGCTTCCTGCCGGACGGCCCCGTCCGCAAGCCCGAGAAGGAAGCCCTGCTGAGCTTCTGCACCCGCGCCCGGTTCGAAGCGGCCATGCGGGAGGCCTCGATATGAGCCTCGCCGACGCCGTCTCCCACCTCACGCCCGAGCTATGGGCACGGGCCAACCGCGCCCTGGTCCGCAAAGCCCTCGCGGAGTTCTCCCACGAGCGCCTGCTGACCCCGCAGCCCCTCGGTGACGACCGCTACCGCGTCCTGAGCGACGACGCCTCGGTCGAGTACCGCTTCGAGGCCACCCTCCACGCCCTGGACCACTGGTCGGTGGACGAGTCCTCGATCTCCCGCAGGCGGGACGGCGCCGAGCTCCCGCCGGACGCCCTCGACTTCCACATCGAGCTGCGCGAGACCTTGGGCCTGAGCGCGGAGGTCCTGCCGGTGTACCTGGAGGAGATCTCCTCAACCCTGGCGGGCGCGGGCTTCAAGTACGCCAAGCCCCCGGTCCCGGCCGCCGTCCTCGCCAAGTCCTCATTCCAGGACATCGAGACGGGCATGACCGAGGGCCACCCCTGCTTCGTGGCCAACAACGGCCGCCTCGGCTTCGGCGTGGACGACTACCGCGCGTACGCCCCGGAGGCGGCGAGCCCGGTCCGCCTCGTGTGGGTCGCGGCCCACAAGGACGTCTCCACCTTCACGGCGGGCGCGGGCCTGGACCACGACTCCTTCATGCGCGAGGAGCTGGGCGAGGAGACCGTCGCGGCGTTCTCGGCCGAGCT
Source organism: Streptomyces sp. Tek67B01 (assembly GCF_055231995.1). NCBI lineage: Bacteria > Bacillati > Actinomycetota > Actinomycetes > Kitasatosporales > Streptomycetaceae > Streptomyces > Streptomyces sp. Tek67B01. The sequence continues at coordinate 4,589,846 of NZ_JBUYUY010000001.1, read as the reverse complement.
GACCGCCCTGGGCCTGGACCCGGCGGACTACCACCTCTTCCCGGTCCACCCCTGGCAGTGGTGGAACAAGACCACCGTCACCTTCGCGGCCGAGATCGCCAACCGCCGCCTCGTCCTCCTGGGCGAGGGCGAGGACGCCTACCTCGCCCAGCAGTCGATCCGCACGTTCTTCAACACGAGCGCCCCCGAGAAGCACTACGTCAAGACGGCCATATCGGTCCTCAACATGGGCTTCATGCGCGGTCTGTCCGCCGCGTACATGGAGGCCACCCCGGCGATCAACGACTGGCTGCACCAGCTGATCGGGTCCGACCTGGTACTGCGGTCCGTGGACTTCTCGATCATCCGCGAGCGGGCGGCGATCGGCTACCACCACCGCCAGTACGAGCGCGCGACGGACCGCCACTCGCCGTACCGCAAGATGCTGGCCGCGCTCTGGCGCGAGTCCCCGGTGGCCTCCCTGAAGGACGGCGAGCGCCTGGCGACGATGGCCTCGCTCCTCCACGTCGACGCGGAGGGCGAGTCCTTCGTCGGCGCCCTGATCGCGGAATCGGGCCTGCCCCCCGCGCAATGGCTCCGCTCGTACCTCCGGGCGTACCTCGTCCCCCTCCTGCACTGCTTCTACGCGTACGACCTCGCGTACATGCCGCACGGCGAGAACACGATCCTCGTCATCGAGGGCGGCGTGGTGAAGCGGGCGGTCTTCAAGGACATCGCCGAGGAGATCGTGGTGATGGACCCGGACGCGGTCCTGCCACCGGAGGTGGAGCGGGTCCGGGCGGACGTGCCGGAGGACATGAAGCTGCTGTCGATCTTCACCGACGTCTTCGACTGCTTCTTCCGCTTCCTGGGCCCCATCCTGGCCTCGGAGGGCATCTGCGAGGAAGAGACCTTCTGGCGGGCGGTGGCCGACTGCGCCCAGGCCTACCAGGACTCCGTCCCCGAGCTGGCGGACCGTTTCACCCGCTACGACCTCTTCGCACCGGAGTTCCAGCTGTCCTGCCTGAACCGCCTCCAACTGCGCGACAACCGCCAGATGGTCGACCTCGGCGACCCCTCGTCGGCCCTCCAACTGGTCGGCACCCTCAAAAACCCCCTCACCCCCTTCGCCCGCCACTGACCGGGGGCGGGGCGGGCGTCGACACGGTCCCTCGACCCCCGCCCGGCCCGGGGCCCGGCGGCGTCAGCGGTACCGGATGACCCGGACCCCGGACTCCCGCAGGGTGTCCAGCCTCGTGAACTCGGCCGCGGAACCGTCCACGAGTCCCACGATCCCGGCCTCGGAGCGCAGACCGGTGAGCAGCAGCCCCGTGGACTCCCGACCCCGGCCGTCCAGGCGGCGCACCCACACCAGGGCGCGGCCTCCGGCCGGTAGCGCCGCGATCGCCTGGACCGAAGCCGCGACGGTCGGGAACTCGGACACCTCCATGATCGGACCCAACTGGCTCATCGTGGAGGTGAACCAGTCGGCCTTGCCCGGCGCGGGGGTGGGGCCCGCCTGCTCACCCCGGTCCCAGCGGGCGAAGAATCCCCACGGGTCTGAGTTGGGCAGCAGGAACGGCTCCCCCGGTCCCTTCGGCACGACCACCGCGGCGTCGATCATCGAGTGTCGCCAGTCCTCGCCCCTCAGCGCGGCCGTGGTCTGACAGCCGTGGTCTGACAAGCGAACAGCCAACCGCGAGCGGTCTCGTCCGCCGGGTCCGGCGCCACCAGCTCCACCGGCTCCTCATACGTCCGCCGCAACCACTCCTCGGCCTTGAGCCGGGCCGCCCCGAAATCCTCGGCGGACTGTGGCGCCCCGGGGCGGAACCGCGCGAACACCAGCGCCGGCACACCGACGGTGTCCAGCCGGGCCAGCCCGCCGGTCATGCCGTCCAGGAACACGACGCTGCCGTTGTTGTTGTGCACGTACAGCAGGTGCCCGCTGACCTCGGTGCCTCCGATCGCGCGGCGCACCCACACCACACCCTGGGTGTCCGGTCCGGTCTCCTCGGCGCGTTGGATCACCTCGTCCCAGCTCGCGCACCGCAGCTGCTCGGCGGTCGGGAAGTACCGCTTGAGCAGCAGCTCCCACCACCCCGGCGCCTCGTGCACCGGCTGCCAGGGCAACGGAGACGACGGCGCCCCGGCGATCATGGCGGCCACCGTGACGACGCACCCGCGCGCGTTCAACCGCCGCGCCTGCGCCTCGGGGTCCCTCCCTTCCCGGGTCCGGGTGTAGTCCGCCGCGTCCCCCCACGGGTCGTTCGCGGCCGGATGGAAGGGCCGGCCGGGGCTCTTGGGTACCACCACGGAGGCTGCCAACATGGGCGTCCGCGGGCAACCGGGCTGCGCGATGGTCCGGCACGCGAACAACCAGGTACCCGCGTCCTCGGCGACCGGCCCGATCCCCACCAGTTCGACCAGCCCGTGATAGGTCTCGAGGAGCCACTCCAACGCTTTCTGCCACGGCTCGGCCTTACGGGTCTTCGCTTTGGTCGCCGCGTCCCAGCCGCCGTGTCGGACGTACACGAGGTACTCCTCCAACGGCAGGTGCGTCGGTGGAAAGCGCACCGCCGTGCCGTCCTTGGGCACGAGCACCATCTTTTCCATGGGTCCCACCCACGGATCGTCCGCGTCGATGCTCTCCTGTGTGTCGATTCTGATAAGCCACGCCAGCTCGTGCTCCTCGCTGAGCTCCGGCTGAACGACGAGCGTCCAGGGCTCGTAGGTGAATGCCCGCTCGAGATATGGCCTAGCCACCTCGATGGCCTCGTTCAACGTCCGCAATCCGATCCCCACCCCTTCGGCCCGGATGCCGCGACCCTCGCGCTACAGAACGCGCTACAGAATGCGCCGCGCTTGTTCGTAGATGGCGACACGCCGTTCACGGTCCACCTCCGGCACGACATACCTGCGCCCTCGAACCTGTTGCAGGAATTCATCCGGCAAGGTGACGTGGTATGTCACCAGGTAGAACCACAGATCCCCTCGCCAGACCCACTCCCCGTCGGTGAGGATGTTGTCGCCGCCCACAATCCTTTCATCCGATCCCAGGACGTCCTTCACCGACCCCATGAAGGTGAGGATCTCGCACCCACTGTCGAGATAGCTGAAGATGTCAGCCTCGTCAGTTTGCGCGGACTCTCCCACAAAATCCCTGACCGAACCGTCCGGCACTCCTGCGGCCACAGGCCACAACTCTTCATAAAAACCAAGAATCTTCACGTTTCTCTCCTGAATGCAATCCCTAGGCCACCGGAAGGAAAATTCGCCAGTAGCCCCCGCCGAATATTTCAGGAGCCTGCCCGGCGCCCAGCGCCTGGCTCACCCCCACCTTGTTGGTGGGGGCCATCACCGGTACGCCGAGCTGGTTTGCCACGCTTTGCGCCGCCGGCACTTCCACCACCCCCTCCCCCACAGTTCCCGTATGACATGAGATCAGCCGAATAGGCCCACCGGTGTAGTGCGGATTATTGCGGATGGCATCGACAACATGAGAGGGGTTCGTATCTCCCGCCGAGAAGCCCTTCCCTGAAGCATTCACCCTACCCGGCTCGAAGAAACCATCGGCGTTACCATGAATGACCACGTCGTGGTAGCCGAGTTTCGGCTTGACGAGATCAAAGTTTACCAAGGTGCTGGAATCATAGCCGATAGCGGTGGATCCGGCCCTGTAGTACACCGGGTCTCCGGTGGAAAGGTAAAGATCTCCGGGTATTTCGGGGGCTACAGGTTTGGTCGATTTCGGCGAATTCCACGACCGCCAGTCCCTCCGCGTGGCCATGGCATCAGACAGCCCTGCTTTGAAAGCCCCCTCGACGCCTCCCCGCTCGGCAAGCCTTACTCCCGCCTTGACGCCACCAAATCCCTTGGTACCGAGGAAGTCCGGGAGGAGACGGCCCGCACCCTCGCTGAAGTCGTCTTTGAAGGAGTCCAGCAGCGCGGCGGGGACGCGTTCGGGGTGGGCGGCGGTGGAGACGAGGCCCGCCAGGGTCATGTTGACGTGCTGCGAGTACTCGGCGGGATGCGTGAGGTTGTACGGGTCGTAGGGGTTCAGGCCGCGGGCGAAGTCGAGGGTTCCCGCCGTGCCCTTGAGGACGCCGCCGACGAAATGGTTCAGCTCCACGGCCTGGCCGGCCTCGTAGTCGACGAAGTTGTCCCATGCCCGGTCGGATGCCGACGGCAGGGCCGGGGCCTTTGCGGTGGCCGCGTCGATGGCCCGCTGGGCCGTACCGGCGGCGTCGTTGCGCTGACGGCGGGCTTCGGCCAGGATCTCCTGCGCCCGCCGGCGGACCGGCTCGCCCGGGTCGGCACCGGGTGTCGGGCAGGAGCCCGGGTCGCGGCCCGCCCGGGCGGCGGCTTCGTACGCATCCGCCTTGGCCTTGTACGCCTCGGCCGCCGCCTTCGTGTCCTCCAGGCCCTGCCGGTAGAGGTCGATGGCCTGCTGCGCCTGCTGCTGCGCCCACGTCACGGTGTCCGCGTAGTGCTTGAGGGCGTCGGACGCCGCCTGGCACGCATCGGAGGCGTGGAGCCAGTCGGCGGGGTGCATCGCGAACTTCTCGCGGAAGGTGTCGGCCGCGACCCCCTTCCAGTGGCCGGAGTCCAGGGATTTCATGCCTTGGCCGACCCGGTCGAACGCGGCCCGGAAGTCGGCGAGGTGTCCCGCCGACTCCAGGATCGCCGACGCCTTGCCGTGGATCAGTTCGTTGGCCTGCTGCGTCTGGCCGAGTTGCTGCTCGGCTATGGAGGCGCCGAGGTCCGAGGCAATGTCGTCGCCCCAGTCGTCGACCTTGTCCGCCCAGCCGTGCGCGCCCACCTGGTCCAGAACGTCGCCGACGCCGTGGGCGACCTGGTCCACGCCCTGCCCGACCGCCTTCTTGGTGGCGTCCCAGCCGCGCCCCAGCTTGTCCAGTCCCGTGTCGGCCAGCTTGCCCCAGTCGGTCATCCGCGCTCACCGCCCGCAGGGGGCTCGGGCGCCGGGCCGACCATGTCGTCGACCGCCGCGTCCACCTCGTCCCGTAGGCCGGCGGCATCGATGATCTGGTTGGGCAGGAGGATCTTGGAGCTGTTGACGTCCCGGACGGCGCTCTTCCAGGCTTCCTTGCTGTTCTCGTTGGCCTGTTCGAAGGACTCCGGGCTGTAGTCCGCGTCCCTCACCTGCGTGTACGGGTTGTCGGCGAGGACGTCGCCCCAGCTCTTCTTGGTGATCTCGTCCTCCGACGCGTACGGGTTGCCCATCGCCGAGTTCGCCAGCACCTTGAAACCGCCCTGGATGTACTGCTCCTGCTCGTGCACCAGACCGGCGGACAGGCCGACCTTCGCCGCGAAGTCGTTGCCCTGCTGCACCAGGGAGCGCACACCCCACTCCCAGCGTTCGCAGAACGACCCGAACGAGGACGTCAGGCCGTCGTGACCCGTTTCCATCCCGGACAGCGACAGATCCGAGAAGCCGCGTCCCATGCCGGCCGAGCCCACCATCCCGAGTTCCCTCAACTCGGCCAACGCCTTCGTGATCCCCTCGGCGATCTGCCCCAACGCCTGCTTCGAAACGTCCAGATCGGCGCCGTCCCCGCTCACGCCGCCACCTCCCCGTCCAGCGCCGCCGTGTCCGGCACGATGCCGCGCAGCGGCGGGAACACCGCCCCGTCAGGTCCGGCCGCGTCCAACGCGACCCCGCAGGGGAAGTCCAGCGCCGGCACCACCTCGTCCAACAGCCGCGCCCCCGCCACCCGCCGGTACGGCCACTCCCGCCCGGCCTCTCCCCGTGCCTCGGCGAACCGGGCCAACGCCTCCTCGTCCGAGAACGCGCAGATCCAGTCCAGACCGCCGAGCTCGGCGGCCCACAACCCGCCTTGGTCGTCCAGCGGCACCAACACGACCCGGCCCCGCAGATCCGCCAACCTCGTTTGCGCCGCCTCCCGGGCCGCGTCGAGCGGATCAACCCGCGCGGTCGGAACAGCAGGCGCGGTCGGAACAGCAGGCGCGTCGAGCGGCATGCCGACGGCCGCCGACGCCGCGCGTTCGGCCGCCGCCGCGCGCAGTTGTGCCCATTCCTCGTCGAACCCCACCTCGAACTCCCCCTCTTGTGGTCCACCGTCCGGCCCCCCGGCTGGAGAAATCGTCGCACGAAGTCACACCGGGCCCGATGCTCCCGGGCCCGGTGCCGCTACGACCAAGGGACGTCCGGCGCGCGGTAGTAGGTGACGCGCTGGGCTTCCAGGCGGGGGGCCTGGGCTGCCAGGCGGCGGCTGTAGGCGGGCCAGTCGTGGGCCGCCGCCGGGGACCAGCCGAGCTCCGCGAGGCCCAGCATCCTCGGGAAGGCCATGAACTCCCAGTCGGCCCGGGTCCCGATCGTCTCCGTCCACAGCGCGGCCTCCACGCCCAGCACCGACGACTCCGGGACCCCGGGGAGGAACGTCCCCGGGTCCCAGTCGTAGGACCGCTTCACCGGGACGTAGCCCGCCCACGCCAGGCCCGGCTTCGTCGTGGCGTCGTACTTCATGTCCAGGTACAACCGGTCCGCCGGGGACAGGATCAGCGGGTGGCCCGCCTTGGCCACCTGCGCGAGCCGCTCCTTCTCCTTCGCCGGGGTCCCGCCGTGGCCCCAGTACTGGAGCACCGCCCCCGGGGCCGGCCTTGCCGCCGCCAGCTGGTGCCAGGCCACCACCGTTTTGCCGTACTTCCCCACCACCGCCTGCGCCCGGTCCATGAAGGCCGCGTAGTCCGCCGCCGGTGTCGCGTGCGCCTCGTCGCCGCCGATGTGCAGGTACTTGCCGGGGGTCAGCTCGGCGACCTCCCCCAGCACGTCGTCGACGAACTCGTACGTCCGCTCCTTGGCGACGCACAGCGAGCTGAAGCCGACCTTCGTTCCCGTGTACCGCTCCCGTGCCTTGCCGTCGCAGTTCAGCTCCGCGTACGAGGCCAGCGCCGCGTTCACGTGGCCCGGCATGTCGATCTCGGGGACCACGTCCACGTACCGCTCCCCCGCGTACGCGACCAGGTCCCGGTACTCGTCCTTCGTCCAGTGGCCGCCCGGACCGCCGCCCACCTCGCTGCCGCCGCCGTGCTGCGCGAGCCTCGGCCAGGACGTGGACTCCAGCCTCCATCCCTGGTCGTCGGTGAGGTGGACGTGCAGCGTGTTCACCTTGTACTGGGCGAGCTGGTCCACGTACCGCTTGACCTGCTCGACCGTGAAGTGGTGCCGCGCGATGTCGATCATCGCCCCGCGGTACGCGAACCTCGGCGCGTCCGTGACCGTCCCGCCCGGCACCGTCCCGGGCCCTCTGACCGGCAGCAGTTGCCGCAGCGTCTGGCCCCCGTGGAACAGCCCGGCCGGGGTCCGGGCGGTGAGGGTGATCCCGTCCGCGCGGGTCTCCAGCCGGTAGCCCTCCGCGCCGAGCCCGGGCGCCGCCGCGTCGAGCCGCAGCCGGACCCCGTCCCCACCCGCGCCGTCGACCACCGGCAGCGGCAGCCCGCTCGGTCCGCGCAACTGGTCCGCCAGCAGCTCCCCGACCCGACGCACCTCCTCGGCCGAACCGGAGGTACGGATCACCGTGCCCGCCCCGAAGCGGTAGCCGGCGCCGGCGGCCCGCACGGAGACCGGCGCCGGCAGCAGCCGTTCGTACGGGGCCGGCGCGGCGGCGGGACGGGCACGGACGTCCCCGGGTTTGGCGTCGACGCCCTGCGCGGTGGCACAGGACAGCGTGGCGCCGCCGAGGACGAGGAGGGTGCCGAGCGTGCGTCGCAGGACTCTCATGCGCCCAGGTATAGGCCACGGGGACCGTCAACACCGGTGACAGAATGACAAGATGGCGGAAATCATCCAGAAGGACGGCACATGGACCTTCGACGGTGACGCGGTACGCGTCGTGCCGGGCCGGGACAAGGACGTCGGCCCGCTGCGCCAATCCCTCGGGGAGTTGTCGGTACCGCTCCACGCCATCGCCGGGATCTCCTACGAGCCGGGCCGCAAGGCGGGCCGGCTGCGCCTGCGACCGCGTGACGGCGCGGACCCGCTGACCCAGGGCACCGCCGGCCGGCTTCCCGACACCGCCGACCCGTACAAGCTGACCGTGGACCCGGCCCGGGCCGCGGTCGCGGAGTACTTCGTGGACGAGGTGCGGAGCGCCCTGCTGCTCGACCAGGTCGATCCCGGCCCGGCGGACGCGTACCTGCTGCCCGGGCCGCCCGTGCCGTTGACGGCCGAGGCGGGCGACGCGACCGTGTCCTTCGACGGCGACACGATCACGCTGGACTGGAACTGGACGGCGGAGGACGCCAAGCACTCGGTCGGCCCGAGCCGGTTCCGGGTGGCGGACGTGCGGGCGGTGGACTGGGTCCCGGCGAAGGGCCTCTCGAACGGCCGGCTCCGGTTCACCCTGGCGGGCGCGCAGGCGGCGCCGGCGCCCAAGTACGACCCGTACGCGGCGGAACTCTTCGGCTTCGGCAAGAAGGAGTTGCTGACCGCGCTCGTCGCGGCGGCCGTGACGGTACGCCTCCCCCACCCCGGCGCCCGGGCCACGGCGACCGCCCCGGCCACCCTCGCCGGCCTCGCCGCCCCCAGCGCCCCGACCGCGCCCACCGCCCCGGCCGCGATCCCCCCTCCCGCCGCCCCCGACCACGACGTGCTGCTGCGCCGGCTGCGCGAGCTCGGCGAGCTGTACAAGGACGGCATCCTCACCGCCGATGAGTTCCTCACCGCGAAAACTGCTATTTTGGGGCATTTCTAGCCAATCGCGACCGGAATCGCGCATTCCTCTGGTCCAGACCAACGTGATCCTGCCCGATTCCGGGCAGGATCTTTGCGTTCCGCCGCGCGGACCGTCAATATCTACGAGTGCTCGACCGCCGCCCGTCTCATGACGACCTCGTCGACCACCTGGTGCGCAGCACCTCGCTCCAGCGAGGCGAAGCCGCCCGGGTGGTACTCGACGTGCTCGCCTACTTCGACGAGACGACCGAGGCGTTCGTCCGCCGCCGCCACCGCGAACTGCAGTCCGGCGGCTCCGTCAACGCGGAGATCTTCGAACGCATCGCGGCCGAACTGCCGCACCGCGCCGTGGCGCCCCCGGAGCTCTCGCTCCGGCAGCTGCGCCGCATCGTCTACGGCTGAGCAGAGCCCTACAGGGCCAGGTACGAGCACGATCCACCGGACTTCAGGAGGGGCAAGACCGTATGTGCGGAATTGTGGGTTACATCGGCAAGCGTGACGTCGCACCGCTGCTGCTGGAGGGTCTCCAGCGTCTGGAGTACCGCGGCTACGACTCCGCGGGCATCGTCGTCAACAGCCCGAAGTCCGCGGCCCTGAAGGTCGTCAAGGCCAAGGGTCGGGTCCGTGAGCTCGAGTCCCGCGTACCCAAGCGCTTCACCGGCACCACCGGCATCGCCCACACCCGCTGGGCCACCCACGGCGCCCCGAGCGACATCAACTCCCACCCGCACCTCGACGCCGAGAACAAGGTCGCGGTCGTCCACAACGGCATCGTGGACAACGCCTCCGAGCTGCGCGCCAAGCTGGAGGCCGACGGCGTCGTCTTCGTCTCGGAGACCGACACCGAGGTGCTCGTCCACCTGATCGCCCGCTCCCAGGCCGACTCCCTGGAGGAGAAGGTCCGCGAGGCGCTCAAGGTCGTCGAGGGCACCTACGGCATCGCCGTCATGCACGCCGACTTCCCCGACCGCATAGTGGTCGCCCGCAACGGCTCCCCGGTCGTCCTCGGCATCGGCGAGAAGGAGATGTTCGTCGCCTCGGACGTCGCCGCGCTGGTCGCCCACACCCGCCAGATCGTCACCCTGGACGACGGCGAGATGGCCACCCTGAAGGCCGACGACTTCCGTACTTACACCACCTCCGGCACGACGACCACCGCCACCCCGGAGACCGTGGAGTGGGAGGCCGCCTCCTACGACATGGGCGGCCACGACACGTACATGCACAAGGAGATCTCCGAGCAGGCGGAAGCCGTCGACCGCGTGCTGCGCGGCCGGATCGACGACCGCTTCTCCACCGTCCACCTGGGCGGCCTGAACCTGGACCCGCGCGAGGCGCGCGGCATCCGCCGGGTCAAGATCCTGGGCTGCGGCACCTCGTACCACGCGGGTCTGATCGGCGCCGGCCTCATCGAGGGCATGGCGCGCATCCCGGCCGACGCCGAGCCGGCCTCGGAGTTCCGCTACCGCAACGCGGTCGTGGACCCGGACACCCTCTACATCGCGGTCTCCCAGTCGGGTGAGACGTACGACGTCCTCGCGGCCGTGCAGGAGCTCAAGCGCAAGGGCGCCCGCGTCCTCGGCGTGGTCAACGTGGTCGGTTCCGCCATCGCCCGCGAGGCGGACGGCGGCGTGTACGTGCACGCCGGACCCGAGGTCTGCGTGGTGTCCACCAAGTGCTTCACCAACACGGTCGTGGCGTTCGCGCTGCTCGCCGTGCACCTGGGCCGCATCCGGGACCTGTCGGTGACCGACGGCAAGCGGATCATCGAGGGCCTGCGCAAGCTGCCCGCCCAGATCCAGGAGATCCTGGAGGGCGAGGAGGACATCAAGAAGCTGGCGGCCGAGTACGCCGAGGCCAAGTCGATGATGTTCATCGGCCGGGTGCGCGGCTACCCGGTGGCCCTGGAGGCCTCCCTCAAGCTGAAGGAGATCTCCTACATCCACGCCGAGGCCTACCCCGCCTCCGAGCTCAAGCACGGTCCGCTCGCGCTCATCGAGCCGGCGATGCCGACGGTCGCGATCGTCCCGGACGACGACCTGCTGGACAAGAACCGCGCGGCGCTGGAGGAGATCAAGGCCCGCAGCGGCCGCATCCTGGCGGTCGCCCACCGCGAGCAGGAGAAGGCCGACCACACGATCGTGGTCCCGAAGAACGAGGACGAGCTGGACCCGATCCTGATGGGCATCCCGCTCCAGCTGCTGGCGTACCACACCGCCCTGGCCCTGGGCCGGGACATCGACAAGCCGCGCAACCTGGCGAAGTCGGTCACGGTCGAGTAGTCACACCGTCCACGGACGAACGGCGGCGGGCCCCGGGGGATTGCCCCCGGGGCCCGTTCTCATCCGCGTGCGCGCCCGCGTCAGGCCGCGCACGCGTCCGTCAGGCGGCGACGGCGCCGCGCCGGGAGCCCCGGCCGACCGCCATCGGCCAGTGGGCCAGGGCGGCCGTCGCCCCGTACCAGGCCAGCAGGCCCGCGACCGCCGCCACCCAGCCGGCGACCTTGCCCAGTCCGCCGCTGCCGGCGAAGGTGCCCACCGCGAGGAGCACCAGGGAGAGGGTGAGCAGCCCGTAGACGCCCTGCCCGAAGAGACCGCCGGCCGCGCCCACCGTCAGGGTGAGGGCGAGGAGGGCGAAGAGGACCAGGAACAGGCCGGCCGCGTGGGCCGAGACCTTGGCGTCGGCTCCGCCGGCCCAGGTGAACCAGAAGGCCCCGAGGCCCGCGAACGCGGTGCCGTTGAAGCCGTTGCCGCCGCGGAACTCGAGGAGTCCGAGGACGAACAGGGCGAGACCGCCCACGTACATCGCGAGGGATACGGAGTCCGCCGCGCTCACGCCGCCGATGATGCCGGTGTGGCCGATACCGAATGCGAGAAGGGTGAGACCCAGGGCTATGTGCCCGAGGGTCGAAGTCGAGGCCGTGCTTCCCGCAGAGACACCATTGTCCACGGCGGGCTCCCTTCGATCTGCAGTTGTTTGCTGCGTCCCAGCAGCATTTATCTACCCCTTACAAGGGGGTTCACAACCGCACAACCGGCGAACGGAGTGTTACGGAATCACAACAACGGGTCGCTGCGCCCGTTTGGCCAGGCGTCCCGCCACCGAGCCGAAGATCCGGCCGACGACCCCGTGCGTGGAGCCGACCACGATGGCGTCCGCCGAGTACTCGCGGCCGACCTCCTCCAACTCGTGGCAGATGTCGCCACCCCGCTCGACCAGGATCCAGGGGACCTCGGCGAGATAGTCGGCGCAGGCGAGCTCCAGCCCCAGCACTTCCGTGCGGTGGTCGGGGACGTCCACGAAGACCGGCGGCTCGCAGCCCGCCCACACGGTGGTGGGCAGTCGGTTGGCCACGTGGACGATGATCAGACCGGAACCGGAGCGCCGGGCCATGCCGATGGCGTACGCGAGGGCGCGCTCACTCGACGTGGAGCCGTCGAAGCCGACCACGACGCCGTGCCGGAAGGCCGGGTCGCAAGGGAGGCGCGCCTGTTCCACCGCGCGCAGGTCCGCCGACGCGGGGTCGGCGAGGCGCTTGCGCTTGCGGTCCGCGGGTTCGGAGTATTCGTGACCGGCCATCGATGTCTCGGCGAAGGGTCCTCGGGGAAGCGACGGGGGGGGAATTCGGCGACGCACTGTGACGGGGCTCTGTCCGGGACACGTCTTCCCGGGCCTTCACCTCTCAGGGTACGGCGACACCCTTGTCCTGCACAGGGCTTGCCGCCCCTGAGGAGCGTCCCAGGGAGCATGCCCGAGGGGAGGCGCATTGGCAATGGCGGCTGTCCCCTACAGCCAGTGACCGAAGCGCGGCGAGCCACCCGTGCGCGCAGTGACCGAGCCGCACCGCCCGCCGTTGGACAACGGTCCGACCGTCCAGGAAGAGCCCGCAGGGAGTACGACGTGCCCGGCCATCCGGATCACCCCGTCCAGCCCGCTCCGTCGACGCAGTCCACCCGGCCCGCCGGAGCGGGAGCCCCTTTCGTCCCTTCCCCCGTTCACCCGTCCGTGCGTTCCGCGCGGCACTCCCATGTCGACCCCTCGGGTGAGGTGGTGCGCTGGGCCGCGTTCAGCTGTCTGCTCGTCCCCGTGATCCTCGTCGTCTACGGGACCTCCTTCGGCGGGGCCGCCGTCACCACGCTCGGCCTCGCCGCCGTCACCGCCGCCTGCCGGGTGCTGCTGCGGCACTCGGAGAAGGCGGAGCGGGCCGCCGCCCGGGTCCGCGCCGAGGGGGCCTCCGGCTCCGTCCACCGCGGCCGGCACTCACGCGGCGGGTCCGGTTCGCACCGCGGCTGTCACGGTCGCGGCGGGATCTCCCCACACGACTGACCGGTTCGCACGTACACACCCACCTGTTTTCGGCCAACTTCCCGGCAGGGTCCGTTCCTTGCCGGAATGTCCGCCCGACCCCCCTACCACCAGCGACGACGGAGCGTCGGTGCGCTCTCGACCCCGTGAGTACTGGCCATGGCCAAACCGCGCGCTTCCTGAACGGGTAGCGGAGTGGAACGCTTACTGATCGAATGCTTTTCGCCAAGTTGCCAAGTCGACATAGCGCTGCGTGCTGAACTTGTCACGCCGACACCACGGGACGCAGTAGATTCGATCATGTATTTACGGCGGGGGATCCACGTGCAAGGCCGAGGGGAAACGTGCAGGTGCGACCAGACCAAGGAGTCGCGACACCCAAGGGGGGCTTAGCGCCATGAGCCAGGATTCCACCGCAGTCGTCGCGGACGCGGGCCGGAAGCTCGCGGGGCGTCGCCGCAGGGAGATCGTCGCGGTGCTGCTGTTCAGCGGCGGACCGATCTTCGAGAGTTCCATTCCACTTTCCGTGTTCGGCATCGACCGGCAGGACGCGGGAGTTCCACGCTACCGACTACTCGTGTGCGCAGGTGAGGACGGTCCGCTGCGGACCACCGGCGGACTCGAACTGACCGCGCCGTACGGGTTGGAGGCGATCGCCCGGGCAGGCACGGTCGTCGTTCCGGCCTGGCGGTCCATCACCTCACCGCCTCCGCCCGAGGCGCTCGACGCACTGCGTCTGGCGCACGAGGAGGGGGCCCGGATCGTCGGACTGTGCACGGGGGCCTTCGTGCTCGCCGCCGCCGGTCTGCTCGACGGCCGGCCCGCGACGACGCACTGGATGTACGCGCCGACGCTGGCCAAGCGGTACCCGTCCGTCCACGTCGACCCGCGCGAGCTGTTCGTCGACGACGGCGACGTACTGACCTCGGCGGGCACCGCGGCCGGAATCGACCTGTGCCTGCACATCGTGCGCACGGACCACGGCAGCGAGGCGGCCGGGGCACTGGCCCGCCGGCTCGTCGTCCCGCCGCGCCGCACCGGCGGCCAGGAGCGCTACCTCGACCGGTCGTTGCCGGAGGAGATCGGCGCCGACCCGCTGGCCGAGGTCGTCGCCTGGGCGCTGGAACACCTCCACGAGCAGTTCGACGTGGAGACGCTGGCCGCCCGCGCCTACATGAGCAGGCGCACCTTCGACCGGCGGTTCCGTTCGCTCACCGGCAGCGCGCCGCTCCAGTGGCTGATCACCCAGCGGGTGCTCCAGGCGCAGCGGCTGCTGGAGACCTCCGACTACTCGGTCGACGAGGTGGCCGGGCGCTGCGGGTTCCGTTCGCCCGTGGCGCTGCGCGGTCACTTCCGGCGTCAGCTGGGGTCGTCCCCGGCCGCCTACCGCTCCGCCTACCGGGCGCGCCGGCCGCAGGCCGACGTACCTCACGTGGCCGAGCTGTCCGGTGGTCCGGTGCCGCACCAGCGCACCCCGCAGCGGGCGGCGGCGGCCTTGGCCGCGGCCGGTCCGACGGTCACCGAGCTGTACTCCCCTGGCCGGGTCCTGCGCGAGCACGCGTAGCCCGGACCGCGAGATCGACACAAGGTCCCCCACATCGGCCGTCCCCGATGTGGGGGACCTTCGTGTCGCGACGCTTAAGCTGGGGCCCATGAACGATCGCATGGTGTGGATCGACTGCGAGATGACCGGGCTCTCGTTGACGGACGACGCACTTATCGAGGTGGCCGCACTGGTCACCGACTCGGAGCTCAACGTGCTCGGCGAAGGCGTGGACATCGTGATCCGCCCGCCGGACGCGGCCCTGGAGACCATGCCCGACGTGGTGCGCCAGATGCACACGGCGTCCGGCCTGCTCGACGAGCTGGCCGGCGGAACCACCCTGGCCGACGCCGAGGCGCAGGTCCTGGCGTACGTCAGGGAGCACGTCAAGGAGCCCGGCAAGGCGCCGCTGTGCGGGAACTCGGTCGGCACCGACCGAGGTTTCCTGCTGCGGGACATGGCCGCGCTGGAGTCCTACCTGCACTACCGGATCGTGGACGTGTCCTCGGTCAAGGAGCTGGCGCGCCGCTGGTACCCGCGGGCCTACTTCAACAGTCCGCCGAAGAACGGCAACCACCGGGCGCTCGCGGACATCAAGGAGTCCATCGCCGAGCTGCGCTACTACCGCGAGGCGGTCTTCGTCCCGCAGCCCGGGCCCGACTCGGACACGGCGCGCACGATCGCCGCGAAGTACGTCGTCGCCGGCGAATAGGGGCCGGTCCGGCGCTCGGGGCCACTGAAAGGGGCCTCAAGGGTGTGCCGGAGGGGGGCGCGGGGAAAGGGGGGAGCGAGCACCCTTCCGGACCCTGTACCCTTTTCTTCGGCCGGTCGCTCACGCGACCGGACATGGTGGGTGTAGCTCAGTTGGTAGAGCACCTGGTTGTGGTCCAGGTGGCCGCGGGTTCAAGTCCCGTCACTCACCCTGCGGGAAGGCCCCGGTACGCGAAAGCGGCCGGGGCCTTCCGCGTGTCCGGGCACGCCTCAGGAGGACTCCCGGACCACCAGTTCGGTCGGCAGCACCACGGCGGCGTCCGCGGGGCCGCCCGCGATCCGCTCCAGCAGCACCCGCGCCATGGTCCGGCCCATCTCCTCGATCGGCTGGCGCACGCTGGTCAGCGGAGGGTCCATGTGCCGGGCCACCACCGAGTCGTCGAAGCCCACCAGGGCCACGTCCTGCGGTATCCGGCGGCCCGCCGCCCGCAGCTCCAGCCGGGCGCCCGCAGCCATGACGTCCGAGGCGGCGAAGACGGCGTCCAGGGCGGGGCGGCGCTCCAGCAACTCCCGCATGGCCCGGCGGCCGCCCTCCTCGGTGAAGTCCCCGGGGGCTATCAGCAGCTCGTCCGCGGGGTGCCCGGCGACGGCGAGGGCCTCGCGGTAGCCGTCGAGGCGGCACTGGGCCCCGTACACGTCCAGTGGCCCGGTGATGGTGGCTATCGCCCGGCGGCCCCGTCCCAAGAGGTGGCGTACGGCCCCGGCGGCGCCCGCCAGGTTGTCGGAGTCCACGCAGGGCAGCGTCTCGTCGGCCGAACGGCGCCCGCTGATCACCGCCGGTATGCCCAGCTCGGCCAACAGCCCCGGCAGCGGGTCCCCGGCGTGCACCGAGACCAGTAGCACCCCGTCGACGCGGTGCCCGGACAGGTACTGGGCCAGCCGCCGGCGCTCCCGCTCGCCGCCGGCGAGGGTGAGCACCAGCTGGACGTCGGTCTCGGCGAGGGTGGCGCCGACGCCGCGCACGACGTCGGAGAAGTAGGGCTCGGCGAAGAAGCGGGCCTCGGGCTCGGGGATGACGAGGGCGATGGCGTCCGTGCGGTTGGCGGCGAGGGCGCGGGCCGCGCGGTTGGGTACGTACCCCAGCTCGGCCACGGCGGCCTCCACGACGGCCCTGGTGTGCTCGCTGACCTTGGCGGAGCCGTTGATCACCCGGGAGACGGTGCCGCGTCCCACCCCGGCCCGTACCGCCACCTCTTCCAGGGTCGGCCGTCCCCCGCTGCGCCCTTGCCCGCTCATGGCTTCCTCCCGGCTCTGAATCTACCTCTTGACCGCCTCTTGACGTCAGTGGGAGCGCTCCCACACTGTGGCACACGACACCCGGCACGTCCTGCCCTTCCCAGGAGGATCCCGATGCGAGCCCGATCCCGGCCCCACTCCCCCACGTCCCTCAGAGCCCTGGCCGTCGCCGCCGCGGCGCTGCTCCTCGCGGGCTGCTCCCAGGACCCCGCCGAACCCTCCGGGCAGGGCGCCCCGGCCGGCGGCAAGGCGACGACGACCCTCACCGTCGGGGTGTTCGGCGCGTTCGGGCTCAAGGAGGCCGGCCTGTACGACGAGTACATGGCGCAGCACCCGGACGTGCGGATCGAGCAGACCTCGATCGAGCGCAACGAGAACTACTACCCGCAGCTCCTCACCCATCTGGGCACGGGCAGCGGCCTCGCCGACGTCCAGGCCGTCGAGGTCAACAACATCGCGGAGATCACCGCGACACAGGCGGACAAGCTGGTCGACCTCGGCAAGGCGCCGGGCGTGGACAAGGCGGCGTACCTGCCGTGGAAGTGGGCGCAGGGCACCGCCAAGGGCGGTGCGACCGTCGGGCTCGGCACCGACATCGGCCCGCAGGGCATCTGCTACCGCAAGGACCTCTTCGCGGCCGCGGGGCTGCCCACCGACCGGGCCGCGGTCGGCGCGCTCTGGGCGGGCGACTGGAACAAGTACCTGGAGACGGGCAAGGCCTACAAGGCGAAGGCGGGCGAGGGCAAGGCGTTCGTCGACTCGGCGTCCGGTGTGATGGCGGCCGTCACCGCCGGCAACGCCCAGCGGTTCTACGACGACCAGGGCAAGGTCGTCTACAAGACGAACCCGGCGGTGCGCGGGGCCTTCGACCTGGCGGCCCGGTTCGCCTCCGAGGGACTGAGCGCGAAGCTCCAGCAGTTCACCCCGGCCTGGGACCAGGGCTTCTCCAACGGGAACTTCGCCACCGTGTCCTGCCCGGCCTGGATGCTCGGCTACATCCAGGACAAGGCGGGCCCCGAGGGCAAGGACAAGTGGGACGTGGCGGCGGCCCCGAAGCCGAGCAACTGGGGCGGCTCGTTCCTGGTGGTGCCCAAGGCGGGCAAGCACGCGCAGGAGGCGGCGAAGCTGGCCGCCTGGCTGACGGCCCCCGCGCAGCAGGCGAAGCTGTTCGAGAAGCGCGGTAGCTTCCCCAGCGCGAGCGCCGCGTACAAGCTGCCGGCGGTGGCGGGGGCGCACCACCCGTACTTCGGCGAGGCCCCGATCGGGGAGATCTTCGCCCGGGCGGCCGAGGGCGTGCCGGTGACGGTGGTGGGGCCGAAGGACCTGGTCATCGCGCAGAACCTGGCGGACATCGGGATGCTCCAGGTCGACCAGAAGGGCCGGTCGGCGCAGGAGGGCTGGGACGCCGCGGTGGCGGCGATCGACAACGCATTGGACCAGTGAGGCGGCGGTGACCGACGAGACCGTCCTCCTGTCGCCCGCGTCCTCCCCCTCGGCGGGGGCGGACGCGGGCGGCCGGCGCCAGGCGTGGCGCTCGCGCCGCTACCGGTGGGACCTGCGCTTCAGTCCCTACGCCTTCGTGGCGCCCTTCTTCCTCTTCTTCACCGCCTTCGGGCTCTTCCCGCTGCTGTACACGGGGTGGGCGGCGCTGCACCAGGTGGAGCTGACCGACCCGGATTCGATGACGTGGGTGGGGCTGCGGAACTTCACCCGGCTGTGGGACGACGCCTTCTTCTGGAACGCGCTGCGCAACACGGTCACCATCGGGCTGTTGTCGACGGTGCCGCAGTTGCTGATCGCGCTGGGTCTGGCGCACCTGCTGAACTACCGGCTGCGGGGTTCGGCGTTCTTCCGGGTCGCCGTGCTGACGCCGTACGCGACTTCCGTGGCCGCGGCCACGCTCGTCTTCGTGCTGCTCTTCGGTCGGGACCACGGCATGGTCAACTGGGCCCTGTCGACCGTCGGGTTCGGGGCCGTCGACTGGCAGAACGGCCCCTTGGCCTCCCAGCTGGCGGTGTCCACGATCGTGGTGTGGCGGTGGACCGGCTACAACGCGCTGATCTACCTGGCGGCCATGCAGGCCATCCCCGGCGACCTGTACGAGTCCGCCGCGCTGGACGGCGCCTCGCGGTGGCAGCAGTTCCGGCACGTCACGGTGCCCTCGCTGCGGCCGACGATCTTCTTCACCTGTGTCGTGTCCACGATCGGTGCCACTCAGTTGTTCGGCGAGCCGCTGCTGTTCAACGGCGGTTCGGGCGCGACCGGCGGTTCCGACCACCAGTTCCAGACGCTGGGCCTGTACCTGTACGAGCAGGGGTGGGTGAACCTGCACCTGGGGCGGGCCTCGGCGATCGCGTGGGCGATGTTCCTGATGCTGCTGCTGGTCGCGGGCGCGGCCCGGCTGGTGCGGGGAGGCTCCCGGTGAAGGTCATGCGTGCGGGGAAGCCCACGTACCTCGTCCTGGCACTGTTCACGGCCGGCTCCCTCTTCCCCCTGGTGTGGACGGCGATCGCGGCCTCGCGCACCAACACCCGGCTCGCGCAGACCCCGCCGCCGTTCTGGTTCGGCGGGAACCTGGGGCGGAACCTGTCGATCGCATGGACCGACGCCCACATGGGGACGGCCCTGTTGAACACGCTGGTGGTCGCGGGAACGGTCGCGGCGGGCACCGTCCTGCTCTCCACCCTGGCGGGCTTCGCGTTCGCGCGGCTGCGGTTCCGGGGCAGCCGGGGCCTGCTGGCGCTGGTGGTGGCGACGATGCTGATCCCGCCACAGCTGAGCGTCGTGCCGCTGTACATGCTGATCGCCGAGCTGTCCTGGACGGACCGGCTCCAGGCGGTGGTCCTGCCGGCGCTGGTGTCCGCCTTCGGGGTGTTCTTCATGCGGCAGTACCTGGCGCAGGCGTTGCCGGTGGAGCTGGTGGAGGCGGCGCGCACGGACGGGGCGAGTTCGCTGCGGATCGTGTGGCACGTGGTCTTCCCCGCCGCCCGCCCGGCGATGGCGGTGCTGGGGATGCTGACCTTCGTGATGACCTGGAACGACTTCTTCTGGCCGATCATCGCGCTGACGCAGAACGGCAGCCCGACGGTGCAGGTGGCCCTGACGGGGTTGGGCCGCGGCTACATCCCCGACCAGTCCGTGATCATGGCGGGTGCGCTGCTGGGCACGCTCCCGCTGCTGCTGGTGTTCCTGATCTTCGGCCGCCAGATCGTCGGCGGCATCATGCAGGGGGCGGTGAAGGGTTGAACGCGATGGAGTTCCCCGAGGGGTTCCTGTGGGGCGCGGCCACGGCGGCGTTCCAGATCGAGGGCGGCGCCGAGCTGCGCGCTCCCTCCATCTGGGACACCTTCTGCCGCACACCGGGCAAGGTGCACGGGGGTGACACCGGGGACGTGGCGACGGACCACCTGAGGCTGTGGCGCGAGGACGTGGCGCTGATGGCCGAACTGGGCCTGTCCGCCTACCGGTTCTCGGTGTCGTGGCCCCGGGTGCGCTCGGGCGGTATCGGGTTCTACGACGCGCTCGTGGACGAGCTGCTCTCGTACGGCATCCAACCCTGCCCGACGCTCTACCACTGGGACCTGCCGCAGGAACTGGAGGACGCGGGCGGCTGGCCGCAGCGCGAGAGCGCCTACGCCTTCGCCGCGTACGCCGAGCAGGTCGGGCGGGTGCTGGGCGACCGGGTCGGGATGTGGACGACGCTCAACGAGCCCTGGTGCAGCGCCTTCCTGGGCTACGCCTCCGGGGTCCACGCCCCCGGTCGTACCTCCCCCGCCGACTCCCTGCGCGCCGCGCACCACCTGAACCTCGCGCACGGTCTGGCGGCGGCCGTCCTGCCCTCGTCGGCCCGGGTCGGCGTAGCGCTCAATCCGAGCGCCGTGCGGCCGCTGACCGGCTCCGAGGCCGACGCGGACGCGGCGCGGCGGGTCGACGCGCTGGCGAGCCGGATCTTCACCGGGCCGCTGCTGCACGGCGCGTACCCGCAGGACCTGCTGGAGGACACCGCGAAGGTGACGGACTGGGCGTTCCTGCGGCCCGGCGACGAGGCGCTGATCCGGCAGCCGCTGGGCTTCCTCGGGGTGAACTACTACACCCCGGCGGTGGTGTCGGCGTCCGCCGCCCCCGGCGCCCCCCGGGCCGACGGCCACGGAGCGGGCGACCACTCCCCCTGGCCGGGCGCGGACGGGGTCGCCTTCCACCAGCCGCCGGGCGAACGCACCGACATGGGCTGGTCGATCGACCCGAGCGGCCTCCACGACCTGCTGGTGCGTTTCGCCCGCGAGGCGCCGGGCCTGCCGCTGCTGGTCACCGAGAACGGCGCCGCCTACGCCCCCGACCTGCACGACCCCCAGCGCATCGAGTACGTGCGCGAGCACCTCGCGGCGGTGCACCGGGCCATCGCGGACGGGGCCCCGGTCGAGGGCTACTTCCTGTGGTCGCTGATGGACAACTTCGAGTGGGCCTACGGGTACGCCAAGCGGTTCGGCATCGTCCACGTCGACTACGACACCCAGGCCCGCACCCCGCGCTCCAGCGCCCGCTGGTACGCGGCCGTGGCCCGCAGCGGCCGGCTCGACTGAGCGGGCCCCTCGGCGGGCGGCCCCGCCCCCGCCGCCGCCCGTCGGGACGGGGCGGGGCGGGGCGGGGCGGGGCGTCAGCGACCGATGGCCTGGAGGCCCTTGGTCAGGTCGTCGGCGGTCATGACGGGACAGATCTCCATCTCGGCGCCCAGCTGGCTGAACAGCTCGTCGCCGATCGCCGGCAGCTGTGAGCTGTCCTGCATGTCGAACACGATCCAGCAGGAGCGGACGCCCTCGGAGAGACCGAAGTAGGCGGACTCGGGCTTGAGGGTTTCCATGAGTTTGCGCATGGCCTGGGGAAGCGCGCCGCTCTTGATCGATTCGTTGGTGGCGGCGGTGTCCATGTGGGCGCGGAGCATGACGCGCATCGGGGCCCCTTCGGTGGTGGTGACGGATCGGTCCTTCACGGCCACCCTCGGGGTCCCGGGCGGGGGCGGCAACCGGTGGTCCGCCGTCCGGGCGCGCACCGCCTACTTGGCTCCGCGCCCCTTGCGGCGGCTGCGGCGGTCCTCGCCTCGTGTCCGGTCGTCCAGCGCGATCCACATCCGGACCTCGGTGCCCCCGAGCACGGAGCGGCCCAGCCGGACGTCACCGCCCGTGGACTCCGCGACCCGGCGCACGATGTCCAGGCCGAGCCCCGTGGAGCCGTCCCGGCCGCCGTCGTTGCCGCGCCTCAGGGCCGCGTCGGGGTCGGCGATCCCGAAACCGGCGTCCGAGACCAGGACGATCACGGCGTCCCCCGCGTCGTGCACGTCGACCGCGAAGGGGGTCCCCTCGGGGGTGTGCCGGAAGACGTTGCCCAGCAGCGCGTCCAGGGCGGCCACCAGCTCGGGCCGGGCCACGGGAATGCGTACGGGACGGTCCACCCCGGCGAGACGGACCTCCCGCCCCTCGTCCTCCGCCAGCGCCGACCAGAACGCCATCCGGTCGCGGATCACCTCCGAGGCGTCGCAGCCCGCCCCCGCCCCGGGGCCGCCCGGGACGGCCGGGGCACGCTGCTCGCGGGCGGTACGGATGATCGTGTCGACCTCCCGCTCCAGTTGCTCGACGGCCTCCCGCGTCTGCTCGGCGGCCGGGCCGTCCCCGAGGGAGGCCGCGTTGAGCCGCAGAACCGTCAGGGGTGTCCGCAGCCGGTGCGAGAGGTCCGCGGCCAGCTCCCGCTCGTTGGCCAGGAGTTCCACGACCCGGTCCGCCATCGCGTTGAACGCGGCGGCCGCCGAGCGCAGCTCCTTCGGGCCCTGTTCCGGTACGCGCACCCCGAGTCGCCCCTGGCCCAGCCGGTGCGCGGCGTCCGCGAGTCGTTCCGCCGGCCGTACCAGGCGGGCACCGAGCCGGTCCGCGACCGCCACCGAGCCCACGATCAGGGCGAGCCCGACCCCGGCGAGCACCAGCCACGCGGTGGTGACACCGTTGCTGACCTCGCTCTCCGGTACGTAGATCTCGATCACCGCGATGTCGCCGGAGCCGAGCGCGGTCGGCTGGAGCAGCGCCGCTCCGCCGCCCGCCACCGAGGCGGTCGTGGCCCGGCCCATCCGCCGGGTCTCCTCCACGGCGTGCGGACCGGCCCAGCCCGCGCCGATGTCGACCGCCGTCCGGTCGCCGATCGGCGGGACGTGGACGGCCATCCGCTGGGCGGCGCCCATCTGCGTGGACTCGACCGCCTTGCGCAGCTGCATCGGGTCGGTGGTGATGGACAGGGTCGGCGCCATGCTCGCGGCCTGCCGCTCGGCGTTGGAGAAGGCCCGGTCGCTCGCCATCTCCCGGACCACCAGCCCCAGCGGGACGGCGAAGGCGATGACCACCATCGCGGTGACGGCGAGGCACACCTTGACCAGTGCCCACCTCACGGCAGCCGCCTCACCGCGGTGGCTCCAGCTTGACCCCGACCCCGCGCAGGGTGTGCAGGTAGCGGGGGTTGGCGGCGGTCTCGCCGAGCTTGCGGCGCAGCCAGGACAGGTGGACGTCGATGGTCTGGTCGTCCCCGTACGCCTGCTGCCACACCTCGGCGAGCAGCTCGCGCCGGGCCACGACGACCCCGGGCCGCTCCGCGAGGAAGGCCAGCAGGTCGAACTCCCGGCGGGTCAGGTCCAGTACCGCCCCGTCGAGCTCGGCCTGGCGGCGCAGGGGGTCGATGGCGAGGCCGCCCACCCGCAGGACGCGCGAGGGCGGTTCGCCGCCGACTGCGCGGGCGCGGCGCAGGACGGCGGCCATCCGGGCGGACAGGTGCTCCACTGAGAAGGGCTTGGTGAGGTAGTCGTCGGCGCCGTCGTTGAGCAGGCGCACGATCTCCGCCTCGTCGTCCCGGGCGGTCGCGATGATGACCGGTACGTCGGTGATGCCGCGCAGCATCTTGAGCGCCTCGGACCCGTCGAGGTCGGGCAGGCCCAGGTCCAGGATGACCAGGTCGAAGCGGTGGTGGGCGACTTCGCGCAGGGCCTCCAGGGCCGTTCCGACGCTGCGCACGGCGTGGGAGGCGTCGGTCAGGTGCCGGATGAGGGCGGAACGTACGAACTGGTCGTCCTCGACCACGAGCACACTTGCCATGGCCGCACCGTAGTCCATCGGGGCGACCGGGCGGGGTGTCGGTCCACTCTCGGGGCGGGTGGTGCAGTATGTGCCCTCATGCACCGGGGACTTCTGCACGCGTTCGCCTGGACGCTCGCCACTGGGGCGGCGGTGACGCTGTCGTGGTGGGGCGTCCACACCGTCATGTCCGGAACGGCCTACGATCCCCCGCGCGCCGTTCCGCTGGCCGGGCTGCCCCTGTCCTCCTCCACACAGGGCTCGGGGGCGCCCACGGCCCCGAGCTCGTCCACCCCGACGCCGGCGCCACCCGGTTCCCCTTCGCCGTCCGTGTCCGACCCCTCGTCGGCCTCCGCGACGCCCCCGCCCTCCGTCGCCAAGCCGAAGTCCCCGCCGCCGCCCAGCCGGGCGGCGGGCGAGGAGTCCGGGGACGTGAAGGGCTACACCGTCGCGGGCGGCCGGGTGGTCTTCGACCTCGGCGCCGGCTCGGCCGAACTGGTCTCCGCGACCCCCGCGGGCGGCTGGCGCATGCAGGTGTGGAAGCAGGACTACTGGATACGCGTCACCTTCACCCGGGACGGCCGCGAGGTGTCGGTGTTCTGCACCTGGTACAACGAGGCGCCGCGCGTGCAGGTCGACGACCGGTAGGGATACGGTCACCCCCGGACGGGACGGACGACGCGAGGGGGCGGGCATGGGCGGGGCGCGGTACGTCACGGACCTGGTCGGGGCGTGCGAGCGGTACGCCGACCGGCCCGCGATCGGCGCCGGCCCGGTACTGCTGTCGTACGCGGAGGTACTGGCGCTCACCTACCGGTTGGCGGGCGCCCTGGAGGAGCTCGGCGTGCGGCGCGGGACGGGGGCGGCCTGTGTGACGGCCGGGAACCCGTACGAGGCGCTGCCGGTGCGGCTGGCCGTCCACGTACTGGGGGCGCGGCTGACCCAGGTGAGCGTGGGCCCGGCCACCCACGGCCTGGACTTCCTGCTGCGGGACTGCGAGCCGGCCCTGGTGGTCCACGACACCCCGGTCCCGGACACGGGCGCCCCGCGGATCACCCTCGCGGCGCTGCTTGAGCGGGCCGCCGCCCGGGAGGCGCGTCCCGTGCCGGTGCGGGCGCGCGAGGAGGACCCGGCCCGGGTGACCTACACGGGCGGCACGACGGGACGGCCCAAGGGCGTCACCTCCACGTTCGCCGCGCTGGCGGCCCGTGACGCCGCCCGGAGCGCGGACGCGGTGTACCTGTCGGTGACCTCCCTGGCCCAGCGGTCGGGGGGCCGCTGCCTGGAGCAACTGCGGTCGGGCGGGCGCTCGGAGATCCTGGGCGGTCCCTTCGACCCGGGCCGGTTCGCCGCCGCCTGCCGGCGGCTCGGGCCCGTCTCCACGTACCTGACGACCTCGATGGTGTACCGGCTGCTGGACGACCCGGTGACCGCCGCGGGCGTGCCCGGCCTGGCGCGCGTCTCGTACGGGGACTCCCCCATCGCCCCCGAACGGCTGCGGCGGGCCTTGACCCGCTGGGGCCCCGGGGTGCGCTGGCGTCAGGGGTACGGGATGAACGAGGCCGGGGTGATCTGCCGTCTCTCGGCGGCCGATCACGACGCCGCCCGGGCCGCCCGGCCGGAGTTGGCGGCGTCGGTCGGGCGGCCCGCGCCCGGGGTTCGGGTGGAGGTCCGGGGCGCGGACGGGACGGGGGCCCTCACCGCCGGGACCACGGGCGAGGTGTGGGTGCGTTCCCCGACGGTGATGGCCGGCTACTGGAAGCGGCCCGGGCTGACGGCGGAGGTGCTGCGCGACGGATGGCTGCGGACGGGCGACCTCGGGCACCTCGACGCGGACGGGTACCTGTACCTCGTCGACCGGGTCAAGGACGTGGTGATGGTGGACGGGGAGAACATCTACTGCGGCCCGGTCGAGGCGGCGCTGACCCGGCACCCCGCCGTGGCCGAGGCGGCGGTGGTCGGGCGGCCGGACGCCGTCACCGGCGAGCAGGTGTGCGCCTTCCTGGTCCCGGCGGCCGGGCACGCCCCCACCGAGGAGGCCGCCGCCGGGGCGTGCGCGTTGGTGGCCGCCGAACTGGCCCCCGACCACCGGCCGACGGCGGTGTTCTGGGTGGCGGCCCTGCCCCTGACTGACCGCGGCAAGCCGGACAAGCGCCGCCTGCGCGCGGCCGCAGCCGCTGCCGCGCCCGCCGCTTAGCGGGACGCGGCGGGACTCAGCGGAACACCGAGGGCGGGGGCTCCGGCGAGGCCACCGCCGAGGCGTCCGCGACCGGGACCGCGCCGCCGGCGAAGTCCACCAGGGCCCGGCCGTGCTCGACCCGCCCCGGATGCGGGTCGCTCGCCACCCGTCGGGTGAACTCGGCGACGGGAAGCTCCCGGTCGGCGGCGACGAGCACCGCGTTGCCGAAACGTTTCCCCCGCCACACCACAGGGTCGGCGGCCAAGGCCAGTTCGGCGAACCGGGAGCCGGCGGTGGCGATCTGGCCCCGCAGGTGGGTGAGCGGAGGACCGTCCGTCAGGTTCGCCACGTACCACCCGGTGGGCACGAGCGCCCGGCGCACCTCGTCCAGGAACTCGGCGCTGGTCAGGTGGGCCGGGGTGCGGGAGCCGCTGAACACGTCCGCGATGACCAGGTCCGCCCAGCCGTCCGGCACCTTGGCCAGCCCGGCCCGCGCGTCCACCGCCCGGACGCGGACCCGCGCCTGGGGGTCCAGCGGCAGGTGTTCCCGTACGAAGGCCACCAGGGCGGAGTCGATCTCCACCACCTGCTGGGTGGAGCGGGGGCGGCTCGCGGCGGTGTAGCGGGCCAGGGTCAGGGCCCCGCCGCCCAGGTGCACGACGTTCAGGGGGCGGCGGGCGGGCGCGACCAGGTCGATGAGGTGGCCGATCCGCCGCTGGTAGGCGAAGTCCAGGTACAGGGGGTCGGCCAAGTCCACGTGTGACTGCGGCGCCCCGTCGATGAGCAGGGTCCACGCCCGCGCGCGCTCGCGGTCGGGTGCCAGCTCCGCCCGACCGCCGTCCACCTGCCCGACGACCGCCTCACCGGTCCCGCGCCGCTTGTCCCTGCTCTTACCGGCCATGGCCCCAGTATGACCGCAGCGCACGGTCGGCGCGCATGGCCTCCCTGCCGTCTTGGCTGGTCAGCGCGCCAGCGCGTCAGCGGCAGTTGTCCGCCGCCTCGATCAGCCGGGCGGCCTCGCCGAGCGCGGCGCGCAGCACGTCGGGGTCGGTGACCGGCCCCACGGCGTCCGGCGGCAGCAGCCAGGCGGTGTCCCCGGCTGCCGGTGGCGCGTCCGCGGCGCCGCCGGCCAGGTCGCCGAAGCGCATGCCCCGCCCGTTGGACTGCGTACAGGCGCTGCCCGGCAGGTCCCAGGCGTCCGCCGTGCCGGGCGGGACGAGGAAGCCCAGGGTGTCGCCCGATCCGTCGTGCAGGACAGGGCCGACGCCGGGGGTGGTGTGGCCGGTGGCCCGGCGGATGATGTCGACCGCCTCCAAGCCCTGTCGGGTGGGTACGGTCACCAGGTCGGGCGCGTCGGCCGGTCCTCCCGCCGTCAGGGCCGCGCCCGGCCGGGGCGCGGTGTTCGTTCCTGTGCTCTCCATGCCGCCCTCCATCAAGGGAACCCCTCCTCGATCCGCGTACGAGCCACTCCGCATGGGTTCAACGCGGCGGAACGTCAACGGGTGCGGCGCAACGTTGCCGCAAAGGATGGCAGTTCATGGCAGATCGTGGGTGAGATATCCGTTTTGTAGGCAAACATCGGGTGAACGGTCCTCCAGCGGCGGTACGTTCGTGCCCGCCGGGCACGAGTGAGTACAAAGCCCGAAGTCCAGAGAGGCCACGTCCATGGCGGCGTCCCCCCACTCACCCAATACCGCCTTCCGGCGGCTGCGCGGCGCCCACTCCCCCGCGGAGTTCGCGGCCATGGTGCGGCGCGCGGCACGCGAGATCGGCGAAACGGTTTCCTGCGACGCCCGTTACATCGGCCGGGTCGAGTCGGGGGAGATCCGCTGCCCCAACTACGCCTACGAGCGGGTGTTCCTGCACATGTTCCCCGGTCGTACGGCGGCCGATCTGGGCTTCTTCCCGCGCGAGTCGGTGCGCGGCCGCTCGGGACGGCGCACCGCCCCCGCACCGCCCGTCCCCGTCCACCTCGTCCCACGTTCCAAGGAGAGTGACGTGCTGCGTCGCGCGTTCATGGCCGGCGGCTCCGCGACCGTGGCGGCCGCGACGCTCGGCTTCACCGTGCCCGGCGACTCGCGCCGGCCACCGTCCCGGGCCGGGGCGACGGAGGTCGCCGCCGTCGAGGACGCCGTACGCCAGATCCGGCTGCTGGACGACCGGCACGGCGCCGACGCCCTGTACCGCAGGGCGGCCGAACCGCTGCGCGCCGCATACGCGTTGCTCGACGCCGGGGCCACCCGCCAGTCGACCGAGGACCGGCTGCACGCGGGCGCCGGGGAACTGGCCGTCTCGGTGGGCTGGTTGGCTCACGACTCGGGCCGCTTCGAGGACGCCCGCTCGCACTACGCGGAGGCCCTGGCGACGGCCCGGGTGGCGGGGAACGCGGCCCTGGAGGCGCACGCTTTCAGCAACATGGCGTTCTTGGCCCGCGACTGCGGCCGGCCGCGCGAGTCGGTGCGCGCCGCCCAGGCGGGCCGCCGCGCCGCGCGTTCACTGGGCTCCCCGAGGCTGCTCTCGCTCCTCGCACTGCGGGAGGCGGGCGGCTGGGCGGGGCTGGGCGAGCGGAAGTCCTGCGAGGAGGCGCTGACGCGGGCGCACACGGAGTTCGCCCGGGGCGAGACGAGCGACGACCCGGAGTGGATGAGCTTCTTCGGCGAGGCCGAACTGGAGTCCCTGGAGTCGCGGTGCTGGGCCGCTCTGGGGGAGCACGCGCGCGCGGCCCGGCACGCCCGGCGGGCGGCGGACCTCCAAGACCCCCACTTCGCGCGGAACGTGGCCTTCTACACCGCCGAACTCGCCGGCGACCTGGCCCACGCCGGGGCGCCCGACGAGGCCGCCTGGGCGGGGGGCCGGGTGCTGGACCTGCTCACCGAGGTCCAGTCCACGCGCGTGCGCTCCATGCTGGCGACGACGGCCCGCACCCTGCTCCCCCACCAGCGCTCCCCGCGCGTGGCCGCGTTCCTGTCCCGTCAGGCGGCGCCGTTCTGACGCGGCGCCGTTGACGCGGCGGCGTTGACGCGGCGCCCTTCTGACGCGGCGGCGCCCGGATCGGGTGCCGACGTACTCGTACACCGCGCCGTGGGGACGGCGCGGGACCGCCCGCCGCCCGTCGGACGTGTCCGTCGACGCCCCGACCAGCGCGGCCCGGCGCGCCCTAGCCGTCCAGGTGCCCCGTGTCGTTCCAGCGTTCCAGCGCCGGGGCGCCGTACGCCCAGCCCAGGACCGACAGGGAGGTGGGGTCCAGTCGGATACGGGCGCCGAAGGACGCCTCGAAGCCGAGCCAGCGGGCGGCGAGGGTGCGCAGGATGTGTCCGTGCGCGAAGACGAGGACGTCCCGCTCCGCCGACCGGGCCCAGGCGACGACCTCGTCCGCGCGGGCGGCGACGTCGGCGACGGATTCCCCGCCGGCCGCCCCGTCGCGCCAGATGAGCCAGCCCGGCCGGACCGCTTGGATCTCGGCCGGCGTCATGCCCTCGTAGTCGCCGTAGTCCCACTCCATCAGCGTGTCCCAGGGCTCCGCCCGTACCCCGAAGCCGGCCAGGTCGCAGCTCTCGGCGGCGCGAAGCAGTGGGCTGGTGCGCACCTCCAGGCCGCGCAGGCCCGCCCACGGGTCCCGCGCCAGCCGCTCGCCGAGCAGTTTCGCGCCTTGCCGGCCCTCCTCCAGCAGCGGCACGTCCGTGCGTCCGGTGTGCTTGCCGAGCCGGGACCACGCCGTCTGTCCGTGGCGGGCCAGCAGGATACGGGGGGCCATATGCTTTTCTCCCGGTCCGGGTGGATGGATACGCCGATGCCAGGGAATGCCCGAATCGGCACGGATGCGTCCGTCCATCATCCACGACGCCGCGACGCGGCACCGCGCCGCCTCCGTCCCACCGACCGTCCTCCCGGCCGACGCAGCCGGATTTCGGACGGAGGGCCACGATTGTCAGTGGCGGATGGGACACTTCCGCCCGTGAGCTCCTACCCGCCCAGCGTCCCTCCGCAGACGACACCGCAGACGACCCCCCTGCGGCAGCGGCTCGCCGACCTGCGCGGCCCCGCCGTGCCGCCCCGCCCGCTCGACGCCCGCGCGCTCGCCGCCCTGGCAGCCAATCCCGGCTGCGGCAGACGGGCCCTGCTCGACGGCGCCGGCGTGGACAAGACGGCCCTCGCGGCGGCCCTCGGCTCGCCCTCCGCCTTCGGACAGTCGCAGTTCGCCATCATCCGGGGCAACTCCTTCGAGGCCAAGGTCAAGGGCGACGGCGGCGCGGAGCTGCTGCGCCTGGTGTACGAACGCCTCGGCGCCGGAGCCGAGCCGCCCGGCCCGCCCGGGCCGGCCGCCCTCGTGCCCGACCTCACCGCCGCCGGCCCCCAGGGCCGCGCCGCCCGTACCGCCCTCGCGCTGCGCGAGGCGAGCACCGCCGGCACCTGGACGCTGCTCGACCACCCGATGCTGGCCCTGGAGGTGGCGGGCTCCCCCGCCTACCTGGAGCCGGACGCCGTGGTGGTGCACCCCGACGGCCGCTGGACGGTCGTGGAGATCAAGTCGTTCCCGATGATCGACGGGAGCGCCGACCCGGCGAAGGTCGGCGCCGCCGCCCGCCAGGCCGCCGTGTACGTCCTGGCCCTTGAGGGCACCGCCGAGAAGCTGCCCGGGGCCACGGTGGGCCACGAGGTGGTGCTGGTCTGCCCGAAGGACTTCTCCAACCTGCCGACCGCCGCGCTGGTCGACGTACGCCGGGAGCGGGCCGTCACCCGACGCCAGTTGGAGCGACTGACCCGGGTCGAGGAGCTGGCGGCCCTGCTGCCCGAGAACCTGTGCTTCGATCCCGCCCGGCCGGCCGAGGAGCTCACCGAGGCCGTCTCGGCGGTCCCCGCCTCCTACGCCCCCGAGTGCCTGGCCGCCTGCGAGCTGGCCTTCCACTGCCGGCAGCGGGCCCGCGCCGCCGACGAGGTGGGCGCCCTCGGCCGGTCCCTGCGGGCCGAACTGGGCGGGCTGGGCACCGTCGAGGAGGCCCTGGCCGCGGCCGCCGGGGCCGGGCCCGCCGATGACCCGACCGCGGCGGCGCTGGGCCGGGCCGCCCGGCTGCGGGCCGAGGCGCTGGCACTCGCACCGGCACCGTCCCGCACCCCGTCGTCGCAGGACCCGGAGGGCTCCGCATGCCCCTGCTGAACACGCTCGCGCGGCTGGAGGCGATCCGCTCCGGCCGGGCCGGGGCCCTGGCGACCGTACGGCACCGGCACCTGAGCGAACGCCCGCTGGTCCTCGTACCGCTGACGACCTCCGGCGAGGCCGGGGCCCCGCTCGGCGCGCTGGTCGGCACCGACCGGGACGACCCCCGCCTCCTGGTCATACCGCAGCCGCGCGACCGGGACCTGCGCTGGGAGTTCCTGGCGGAGCTGGCGCGGCAGGTGATGCCGTACATCGACGGGTACGCGGACGTCGTCGAGCCGGCCGAGCGCACCGAGACCGACCCGGAGACGGGCAAGAGGGTCAAGGTGGAGACCGAGCTGTGCGTGGACGCGCCACAGCTGATCGTGCCGAGCCGGGCGGGCGTGGAGTACGTCCGGCTGCTCGGGCGGTCGATGCGCTTCCGACGCACGGCGGAGGAAGACCCCGAGAACCCCTATCCCGTGCCGACGCAGGTGCCGCTGCTGGGCCGTTGGTTCACGCACTTCGCCGAACGCTCCCGCGTGCCCGGCTCCTCCCTGCTGCTGTCGGCGACCGATCTGCTGTCCCGGCACTGGGCGACCGGACAGAGCAGCGTCGAGGACCAGCACCTGGGGGCCCTGTTGGCCTGGATCGCCCCGCCCGAGGGGGAGACCGGCGCGCAGGCCGCCCTGCGGGCCGAACTGGCCCGCGACCGGGAGGGTCGGTTGCTGGTCCCGCCGGCCGGCCCGGCCACCGACCCCAACTTCGACAACAAGCTGCTGGCCCCGGCGATGGCCCGCTACGACGCGGCGCGCGCCGCCGACGACCAGGGTGCCGTCGAACGGGCCGAGCGGACCGTGCGCGAGCTGGTCGACGGACAGTTGCGTCCCACCTGGGACGCGGTGTGGCGCTCGCTGGACCTGCTGCGCGCCCTGCCCGCCGGCGAGCGGACCGGGGAACGCTGGACCCGCGACCGCTGGTCGTACACCGGCCACCGCGACCGCGTGCGGGCGGGCGAGCCGCCGCAGCCGCGCCGCGACGACGCGGTGACGGCGGCGCAGAAGCTGGCCACGCGGGAGACGGAGCAGGTGCGGCTCGACGCGCAGGAGGCGCTGGACGACCCGCTGGTGATGGCGGGGCGACGCCTCGCGGGCGAGGCGTTCGCCGGCGAGGTGACCGAAGTGGCCATGGAATGGACGGAGTCGGCGCGTCCGCGCCCGAGACCGCTGGTCACCGTGGTCACCGAGGACCGGCCGCAACTGGCCGACGGGGTGGGCGGGAAGGTGTTCCGTTCGCTGGACGGGCGCCCCCAGGCCGCCGAGTTCGTACGCTTCGACGAGGCCGGGGGGATCGTGCTGCGACTGCTCGACAAGATGGGCTCGGGCCGGGAACCGGCGCCGGGCACGGTGCCGGAGAAGGGCGACCGGCTCTGCTGGACGCTGTTCGAGCACGACGCGCGCGGCGGCCCGAAACTGCCGGACCCGGAGCGGACCCCGTGGACCCACGGCGGCCCGCCCGGATCGGCGACCGCCACGCTCCCCCTCCCCGACCCCGTCACCGACGGAGACGTCCTTTGACCGCCTTCGACCCGGGGGCGGAGGCCGCCCGGGCGACCGCCGCCATCTTGCACGACACCCTGCACGGCACCGAGCGCGGTGTCGTCGTGGACTCGCCGCCCGGGGCCGGGAAGTCCACGCTGGTGGTACGGGCAGCCCGGGAACTGGCCGCCGCCGGACGCCGGCTGATGGTGGTGGCGCAGACCAACGCCCAGGTGGACGACCTGGTGTTGCGGCTCCACGACAAGGACCCGGAGTTGAAGGTCGGCCGGCTGCACAGCAGTGAGGGCGACGCCTACGACCCCGCGCTGCGCGCCCTGCCCTCGGTCACCCTCTCGGCCAAGCCCGGGGACCTGGCGGAGCTGCCGATCACCGTCTCCACGGCGGCGAAGTGGGCGTACGTGCAGGACGCCGAGCCGTGGGAGCACGCCATCGTGGACGAGGCGTACCAGATGCGCTCGGACGCGCTGCTGGCCGTGGCGGGACTGTTCGAGCGGGCGCTGTTCGTGGGCGACCCGGGGCAGTTGGACCCGTTCAGCGTGGTCGGCGCGGAGCAGTGGGCGGGGCTGTCCTACGACCCTTCGGCGTCGGCGGTGTCCACCCTGCTGGCGCACAACCCGCACCTGCCGCAGCACCGGCTGCCGGTGTCGTGGCGGCTCCCGGCGTCGGCGGCGCCGCTGGTCTCGCGCGCCTTCTACCCGTACAGCCGGTTCCGCAGCGGTACGGGCCCGGGTGAGCGGCGACTGTCGTACGGGGTCGCCTCCGACCGGTCGGGCCCGGACCGGGTGCTGGACGAGGCCGCCGCGTCGGGGTGGGGCCTGCTGGAGCTGCCCGCGCGGCACACCCCGCGCACCGACCCGGAGGCGGTCGCGGCGGTGGCGCTGGTGGTCCGCCGGGCGTTGGACCGGGGGGCGGTGACGCAGGACGAGCACCCGGGCGGCCCGACCCCGCTGACGCCGGACCGCATCGCGGTGGGCACCGCCCACCGCGACCAGGCGGCGGCCGTCCGCGCGGCGCTGGCCGGCCTGGGCGTGCCGGGCGTCACCGTGGACACCGCGAACCGTCTCCAAGGCCGCGAGTACGACCTGACGGTGGTCCTCCATCCCCTCTCCGGCCGCCCCGACGCCACGGCCTTCCACCTGGAGACGGGCCGCCTGTGCGTGCTGGCCTCCCGCCACCGGCACGCCTGCGTGATCGTGGCCCGCGCGGGCGTGGCGTCCCTCCTGGACGACCACCCGTCGACGGAACCGGTCCAACTGGGCGTCACGGTCAAGTTCCCGGACGGTTGGGAGGCCATGATGTCGACCTGGGACTTCTGGTCCGACCACCGCATCCCCTGGCGGCCCTGAGCCTCGGAGCGCGTGCACGGGGGCGCCGCACCCCTCCCGTTGGAAGGCGCGCTCGACCGCCGACCCACGGCCGTCGAGCGTGCGCTCGGGACGGGGAACCACGACGCGATCCCCGTGCTCTCGGGCGTGAAGGCCCCGGCCCTCACCCGAGGGTTGTCCGGGCGGGGTGTGACACAGCGGGCGGCCGCGGCTTTCCTTCGGGGCGCGGCAACGACCAGACTGTCGCCCGACACAGCACACCCACGCCCCACGGGAGTTCGACACATGACCCGCCTGCACGTCATTTCGGCCGCCACCCGCCCCACCTCCTCGGGCCGCCCGCTCGCCGCCTGGGTCAGCGAACAGGCCCGCGCCCACGGCGGCTTCGACGTCACCCCCGTCGACCTCGCCGAGATCGCCCTGCCCTTCCTCGACGAGCCCGAGTACGCCTCCAGCGGTGTCTACACGAACCCGCACACCCTGGAGTGGAGCGCCCTGGTCGACTCCGCCGACGCGTTCGTCTTCGTCCTGCCGATGTACAACGGCGGCTTCACCGCGCCCTTCAAGAACGCCATCGACTTCCTCTACAAGGAGTGGAGCGGCAAGCCGGTCGCCCTCCTCAGCTACAGCGCGGGTCCCACGGGCGGCGCCCCCGCCGCCGAGATGCTGCTGCCGGTCCTGACCCGCATCGGCATGCTCCCCACCGAGCGACGCGTGGCCGTTCCCGGCATCAACGCCCTCATCGGCCCGGACGGCTTCCAGGCCCCCGAGGGCCTGGCCGACGAAGTGACCGCGCAGCTGGACGAGGTCGCGGCCCTCGCGTCGCAGCGCGTCGCCGTCTAGACCGCGCGGCGCGACGGCCGACGGTCGCCGGCGGCTCCGGCAGCTTCGGCCGCTCCGGCCGCTCCGGGGCGCGCGGGCGCGAGTGCGCCCTTGCGGGGCGTTGGACAATGGAGGGTGGCCCGGAAGCTTTCCCGCGCAGCACACTGGAGGACAGGCATGGCAGAGCCCGAGCGGACCGAGCGGAGGCTGCGGCCCGCACCGTTGCTCTTCGAGCCCTCGGAGGCGGCCTCGGACCCCGAGCACTTCTTCGACCTGGAGTCGATAGAGGACCCGCGGGAGCTGCTGGCCCGCGCCACCGAGCTGACGCTGGCCTTCCGGGCGGCGCAGGACCGGGCCGTCGAGTTCCAGGCGCTGGCGGCGGCGCAGCTGGCCGATCCGCGCCGGTTCGACCGACTGCCCGCCGCCGAGATCGCGGAACGGGCGGAGTGGACCGAGGACTACGCCGTGAAGATGATCGAGTTCGGCGAGAGCCTGCTGCGCGGCGGCGGCCCGGACGAGGTGTAGGCCCCCGGGGTGACCGCCGCCGACCGGGCGAGGGCGGGACCGCGGGCAGGGGACGGCGCACGCCGGGGGCCGGGGCCCGTGGCATATGCGGGGCGCACCATACTCCGGTTCCCCTCGCGTTGTCCCGGAATTCGGTAACTCCGGGGAGTCGCGCCACTACCGGCGGTAGACCTGGGGCATGACAACCCTGACCGGCTGCCCCGCTCCCGCCCTCGACGTCCGCTCCGCACCCGCCACCCAGGTCACCCACGAGGGCGCCGCTTGGCTGGCCTCGGTGTGCAACCACCCGCGCAGCGCCCTCGCGGTGTGGGAGGAGCGGCCCTCCGCTCCGGCGGTGCTGCCGTGCGGTACGGCCTTCGACGTCGTCAACGTCCCGCTCGTGCTCGGCCGGCGGATGCTGGACCTGCTGTGGGCCGAGGGCCCCGGTTGCGGCCCCGCCGCCGTGCACCGCGGCCGGATGCTGCTCTTCACCGCGCCGGGCACGGCCCAGCGGCTGCCCGCCCTGCTCGCCTGGGAAGAGTGGGGCCCGGACACCGCGGCCCCGATCTGTCACGGTCTCGGCGACGCCGTCACCGTGCCGCCGCTCGTCGCGACGCCCGGACCGTCGCGCTGGCTGGTGGCCCCGGACTCCCGACGGCCCTGGCTGCCCGGGCCGGACGCCCTGCTCTGGGCGTTCCTGCACGCCGCCCGCCTGCAGGTATCGATTTTTCGTTCCGCCGATCGGGATGCTAATGTCTACGACGTCAGCAGGCGCCGCTAGCTCAGTTGGTTAGAGCAGCTGACTCTTAATCAGCGGGTCCGGGGTTCGAGTCCCTGGCGGCGCACAGACGGGAAGAGGCCTCCACGCGAGTGGGGGCCTCTTTCGTGTGCCCACGCCGGCGTCGCCCCGGGACCGCCGAGTCGGGACCGCCCTGTCGGGGACCGCTATGTCGTGATCTTGACGGTGTACGCGCCCGACGGGGTGCGGTCCGCCACCTCGATCCGAATGCGCTCGCCCGGCACAGTGAAGGCCTCCCCCACTTCCAGCGGGGCGTCCGCCAGCGGCGGGTAGACCGAGCGGTCCCAGCACGCCTCCGTGCGCGGGTGACCGTCCAACACCTCGATCGGGCCGCCGCCCGAGGCCGGCTCGTTGCGGACGCGGTAGACCAGGACGCCCTCCGTACAGGTGTCCCCGTCGTTCCCGGCGGAGCCGCGGGCCTCGATGGCGATGGCGCTGCCCGGTCCGGTGCGGACCACCGCCAGCCGGGTCCCGCCGGAGCCGCCCCGCGGGACGCCTTCGGCGATCGGCTGGAGGGTGTGCAGGGAGGTCCCGGACGCAACGCAGTCCACCTGGGAGGCGTCGAGCCAGCCCAGCTTCCACTTGTGCCAGGCGAACAGGTCCGGGGCCATCCCGAACTGGCTGCCCATGACGTCCCAGTCCCCGACGTAGGTGTCCCAGTCGCCCTTGCCGTCCGTCGGTCGGTGGTAGAGGTCGGGCAGATCGAATACGTGCCCGGTCTCGTGCGCCAGCACGTTGCGGTCCGGCGGGTGCCGCTCGAAGACGGTCACGATCCGCCTCAGCTCCGCACCGTCGGCGATCAGGGGCCGATCGAAGTTGACGACCTTGGTGGCGTCCGAGTCCACTCCGGGCGCGTTGGGGTCGGCGACGAAGTACACGACGTCGTACTTGCTGAAGTCCACCGTGGGATCGGCGGCCGCCACGGCGTCGCGCAGGTAGCTGGCCCGGGCCTCCGGGGCCCAGTCGCGCTGCATCCCGTACGCCGTGGACGGCTTGGGCATCGCGATCCACCGCTTCTGCGGGTGCGGGACCAGTCGGAACCGCCCGTAGGAGGCGCGCTCGAAGAAGTTGCTGGTGGCGGGGAAGTAGTCGCCGGTCAGTTCGTCGGGGGTGACGGCGACGCGGTGGTCGGGGAAGGAGAGGAAGACCATGACCGCGTTCAGGGTGCGGACCGGCCTCGGGTAGGCGCGGTTCCAGGTGTCCAGGCCGAGGGAGTGGTGCGCGGCCGTACGGGTCAGGGCGCAGGGGCCGGTGCCGGACGCGGCGGCGGTGGGGGTGGCGACGAGCGACATGGCGGCGACGGCCGCCATGGAGGTGAGGACCGCCGCGGCACTTCGGATGCCGGGATGGTCCACTCCCCCGGGTGTCTGATGGGGCGGCACATCGACCTCCGGTGATGGATTCGTACCCTTCCATCCACCTTGAGGCGATTGTCTTACTTATGCCCTGTTCCGGTGCCCCACATGAGTGAGCGCTCGGGCAAGTCGGTGACCCCTGGACTTCACGGACCTGTCTACGGACCGTCACGACTGATCACCCGAGATCAGCAGCGGGCCCCGCATGCTCACAGGCGCGCAGAAACGATCGGCCGACAGGGGGCCGACGGACCGTCATCATGGCGTCAGCCCGCCGAAGTACGTCCCTCCGACCGGCGCCGCCGCTGGATGGGGCCGTCCGGCAGCCTCTATGATCGGCACACTTTCCTGCACGGACACTCACGAGCACTGCGGGAGCCAACGGTGAGCGGAACCTCAGAGGGAACCGGTTCGGCGGCCGACCGCATCCGATCGGCCGTCACGGAGCGTCACCCAGCAGTGCCGGCCCTGCCGGGCATGTCGAGCGAGCCGGAGGATCCGTCGATGCCGACCTCGCCCTCCCGGCCCGCGCCGGGAGCACGCGACTTCCGGGCCGCCTTCGACGCGGCCCACCTCGCGATGGCCGTCGTCGACCGCGAGGGCTACGTCGTCGCCGCCAACCAGGCCCTGGCCGCGCTGCTGGGCTCCACCCCGCACGAACTCGTCGAGCGGGCCGCGGCGGAGCTGGTCGACCTGACCGCGGAGGCCCGTACCCGGCAGGCGTACCAGGAGGTGCTCCGCGGCCGCCAGGCCCGGCTGCGCTGCACGCGCCGGCTCAAGCACCCCGACGGGCACTCGTTGTGGACGGAGGTCACTCTGGGGCCGGTGCCCGGGACCCGGGACGTCCTGCTGTCCGTCGCCGACATCAGCGACCGGCGCGACCTCCAGGCCCGGCTGCGCCACCTCCAGATGCACGACCCCGTGACCCGCCTGCCCAACCGGGCGCTGTTCTTCGAGCGGCTCTCCGCCGCCCTGGAAGCAGCCTCGTACGAGAACGGCGGCACGGGCCGGATCGGCCTGTGCTACCTGGACCTCGACGGCTTCAAGGCGGTCAACGACACCCTCGGCCACCGCGTCGGCGACCGACTGCTGACCGCCGTGGCGGCCAGGCTGACCCAGTGCGCCGACCAGTCCGGTTACGGGCGCACCAGCGGGCACCTCGTGGCGCGGCTCGGCGGGGACGAGTTCGCCCTGCTGGTCGAGGACTCCACCGGGACGGAGCAACTCGCGGAGCTGGCGCGCGGCGTCCTGGCCGCCGTGCAGGAGCCGTTCGACCTGGCCGGGCAGCGGCTGTCGGTGTCGGCGTCCATCGGCGTGGTGGAACGCGCCGCCGCCGGCACCTCGGCGACCGGGCTGATGCAGGCCGCGGACACGACCCTGTACTGGGCGAAGGCGGACGGCAAGGCCCGCTGGACGCTGTTCGACCCGGAGCGCAACGCGCACCGGATGACCCGGCAGGCGCTCTCGTCCACGTTGCGGCCGGCCGTGGAGCGGGGCGAGTTCGAGCTGGAGTACCAGCCGCTGGTGGACCTGGAGAGCGGCGCGGTGCGCGGGGTGGAGGCGCTGGTGCGCTGGAACCACCCGCAGTTCGGGACGTTGACGCCGAATCGGTTCATCGGAATCGCGGAAGAGGACGGTTCGATCGTCCAGTTGGGCCAGTGGGTGCTGCGGACCGCCTGTAGGCAGGCGCGGCGCTGGCAGATCGAGCAGCCGAGCGACGCGCCGGTGTTCGTGTCGGTGAACGTGGCCGTGCGGCAGGTGTGGGACTCGGACCTGGTGGGGGACGTCGCGGAGATCCTCGCCGAGACGGGGCTGGCGCCGCAGTTGCTCCAACTGGAGCTGACGGAGTCGGCGGTGATGGGTTCGGCGGGCCGGCCGTTGCAGGCCCTCCAGGCGCTGAGCGACATGGGCGTGCGGATCGCCATCGACGACTTCGGCACCGGGTACTCGAACCTGGCCTACCTGAGTCGGCTGCCGGTGTCGGTGCTCAAGCTGGACGGCTCCTTCGTGCGCGGCTTCCGCTACGAGGAGGGCGCCCACCCCAACCCGGCCGACGAGACCATCGTGGAAGCCCTGGTCCAGCTGGCGCACCGGTTGGGCCTGACGGTGACGGCGGAGTGCGTGGAGACGGCGGGCCAGGCGGCCCGTCTGCGCCGCGTCGGCTGCGACACGGGCCAAGGCTGGCTCTACTCCCGCGCGGTGGCCCCCGAGCGCATCGCGGAGATGATCGGCACCCGCCCGCAGACCGGGGACCACCGCTAGGGGACCTTTCACGCCCGGGTCCGCTCGACCCGGGCACGCCTCCGCCCCGCACCCCTGGCGGGGGCGGGGCGGAGGGTCGCTCGGCGCGGGGTGGGGGGAGATCAGCAGGCGCCGAGGTCCTTCCAGACACCCCATTCACCGGTGGTGCCGGGTTCTTCGTTCTGCGTCCACCACTGGGCCTTCCACTTGTGGCCCTTGTGCGAGACCTCGGTTCCGCCGGTGTAGACCGTGCCCGCGACGTAGGCGGGGGCGGTGCAGCCCGTCGTGGGCGTGGCGGTGGGGGTCGGGGTCGCGGTCGGGCTGGGGGTGGAGGTCGGCGTGGGGGTCGCGGTCGGGGTGGCGGGCGGCTGGGTGGAGCCGCCGAGGGCGGTGGAGATCTGGTTCAGCAGCGTGGCCTTGTCGTCCAGGCCGAGCAGGGAGTACATCATCGCGCCGGCCAGGCCGCGCTGCTTGCCGTAGTCGACCCGGGCCTGGATGGACCTCTGGTTCAGACCGGTGAAGAACTCGCCGTCCTTGTAGAAGTACGAGGCCTTCGCCTGGTCGTCCCAGAAGGTGACGGCCGGGTTGTCGACGATGCCGCCGAGTTCCTTGTAGTTGGCGATGCCGGCCTGCTGGCTGGTGGGCCGGGCGGCGGACGGGCCGGTCGCCGTCTGGGCGAGGCCGTTGGTGGCCCCGGCGGGGACGCCCTTCCAGCCGCGGTAGTAGAACTCGTAGCCCAGCGTCAGCTTGTTCGCGGGGAAGCCGCCCGTGATGCCGTAGGCGGGGTTCCCGTCCAGCCAGGAGTCGATGGCGTTCTTGATGCTGTACTTCTCGGTGCCGGGCGCGATCGGGTCGGTCGGGTCGGCCGCCGAGGGGTAGAGCGGTGACTGGTGGTACGTCGGCCCGTCGCCGTCCCAGGCGCCGTGCATGTCGTAGGTCATGATGTTCGCGTAGTCGAGGTACGCGCCGATCTTGTCCGTCTCGATGTACTTGATCTTGTCCTGGCCGGCCGGGAGCGCCGAGGTCAGCAGGTACTTCTTGCCGCCGTTCGCCGCTCCGTAGGCGTCGAGCTGGGTACGGAACTCCTTGAGCAGCAGCGTGAAGTTCTGCTTGTCCTCGGGGGCGTAGTGGTTGCCGAGGTGGCCGCCCGCCGAGCCGGGGTACTCCCAGTCGATGTCGATGCCGTCGAAGATCCCGGCCGCGCTGCCCGGGCCGCCGTAGCCGCCCTCGACGGGCAGATTGCCCTTGATGTACTGGTCGATGCAGGAGGAGACGAGCTTCTTGCGGGAGGCGTCGGTCTTCGCCGCGTCGCTGAAGTACTTCGAGTACGTCCACCCGCCGATGGATATGTTGATCTTGA
This sequence comes from Streptomyces sp. Tek67B01, assembly GCF_055231995.1. Taxonomy (NCBI): domain Bacteria; kingdom Bacillati; phylum Actinomycetota; class Actinomycetes; order Kitasatosporales; family Streptomycetaceae; genus Streptomyces; species Streptomyces sp. Tek67B01. The sequence continues at coordinate 4,548,918 of NZ_JBUYUY010000001.1, read as the reverse complement.
GGTTCGGGTACTTCGCCTTGAGCTGCTTGAACTGGTTGAAGACGCCCACGATCGGCTGGTCCCACTTGTCGGCGACCCCGCTGACGCTGTCCGCCGCGCCGAACGACTTCTGGTAGTCGGCGTACGAGTCGCCCGCGCCGTCACCGGCACTGGCGTTGTTGTCGTCGCCCGCCGCCTTGTTGGCCTCGAAGCAGGTGAGGTCGGTGGGGTGGATGTTGCCGAACGAGTAGTTGATGACGTCCAGCTTGCCCGCTATGCCCCGGGTGTCGAGCTGCTTGGGGTAGAAGGCGTTGCCGTACACGCTCCACTGGTCGTAGTACGCGATCTTGACGTTGCCCGCGGTCGCCGTGGTGGCGGCCGCGGCCTGTGCGGTGCCGAGTCCCGCGAAGGTGGCCGCCGCTCCGGCTGCCAGCGCGGCCGTGGCGGCGGCCGCGATGAGGGGTTTACGGATGTGCATGAACTGACTCCGTGGGGGTGGGAGGGGATCGTCAGCTTCGGGTGAGAGAAGTGATAGCGATCACTCCGCGCCCCAGTCAATGGTTTGGACCAAACAAGGACTAGACCACTCGACGGTCAAACCCGCTCGTCAGAGACCTGAGCACACATCAAAACCCGCCCGCCACCCCGGGTGACGAGCGGTTTAAGCCTCTCCTAAGCCATGCTTCCGCAAGGTTTCGGCAACAAACCAGCCGAACCCGGTTCACCTCCGCTCAAGCCGGAAGCGAGCCCTCCACCGGCATCTCGTACGCATCTGCTACGAGACCGTACGAGCGCAACCGGGCCGCCCCGCCGTGGGCGTTGACCGTCAGCATCAGCTCGTCCGCACCGGTCCGCGCGACCAGCGCGTCGAGCCCGGAACGGACCCGATCCGGCGTGCCGTGCACGATGTTCGCCGTCCAGCCGTCCACGAACTCCTTCTCCGGGGCCGAGAAGGGGTACGCGGCCGCCTCCTCGGGCGTCGGGACGAGACCGGGCCGACCGGAGCGCAGCCGGAGCATCGACAGCGCGCCCGTGAGCACCTGCGCCCTGGCCTCCTCCTCGGTGTCCGCGGCCAGCGCCGAGACCCCGATCACGGCGTACGGGGCGTCCAGCACCGCCGAGGGGCGGAAGCTCTGCCGGTACAGGTCGAGCGCGGGCAGCGTGCCCGCGGCCGAGAAGTGGTGGGCGTACGCGAAGGGCAGGCCCAGCTCGCCGGCCAGGCGGGCGCTGAACCCGGAGGAGCCGAGCAACCACACCGGGGGTCGACCCGTGGGGCCCTGGACCGGTCCGGGTACGGCGTGCACCCTGGCGTACGGGTGCCCGTCCGGGAAGCTGTCGTCGAGGAAGCGGATCAGCTCCCCGAGGCGGCGCGGGAACTCGTCGTGCGCCTCCTCCGCCCGCGCCGGTCCGCGCAGCGCGGCGGCCGTGCCGGCGTCGGTCCCGGGGGCGCGGCCGAGGCCGAGGTCGATCCGGCCCGGGGCGAAGGCCTCCAGGGTCCCGAACTGCTCGGCGACGGCGAGCGGGGCGTGGTTGGGCAACATGACGCCGCCCGATCCGAGCCGGATGCGGGAGGTGTGGGCGGCGAGATGGGCGAGGATCACCGCCGGGGAGGAGCTGGCCACGCCGGGCATGGAGTGGTGCTCCGCGACCCAGTGCCGGTGGTAGCCGCGGGACTCCGCCAGTCGGGAGATCGCCACGCTGGTGCGCAGCGACTCGTGCGCGGTGCCGCCCGCCCCGACGGTGACGAGGTCGAGCACCGAAAGCGGCACCGGCGCCCGGCCCTTTGCCACGCCGCGGACCGGGTCCGCGGGGGCCTTGCCGGTTTCGGCGCCCGCGCCCGCGCGTGCGCCCGGCACCTCCCCCGTACGCACGTTCGCGCCCGCGGTCGCGCCCACGCCCGTCCGGTTCTCCCCGGCGTCCCTGGCGTCACTCATCGTCGCTCCCGTCCCATGCCGCTCTCCTTCACGTCCGTACGAAGAAGTCGAACCGTGGGTCGAGGCCGGGCATTCCCGGCAGACCGGAAAGAAGTTCTTGCCTGGGGCATATGCCAGTCGGATACCTGCTGGCGAAGCGACTTATTTGAGCCATCAATCTTTTCAACAGGCGCTCCGGATGGGCCGCTTGATGGCTATCGTGGTAGGGCAAGCGGTAACAACCTGGTAGGGGGAAACCGTGGCGCTGAAGCCCGAGCCGACCGCGCCGTTCCATTCGGTGCAGTACGCCCTTCGCGTACTCGAAACGATCGCGCGCCACACCGGTGGCGTGACGGACGCACAGATCGCGCGTGAGACCGGCCTGCCCGCGGCCCATCTCACGCCGATGCTCCTCATGCTGCGCCGGGAGGGTTACGTCCTACAGGTGTCCGACGGTGCCTACGCCATAGGGGACTCACTGGTCCTGCTCGGCTCGGGGACGGACCGGAAACAGGCGTTGCAGGAGAAGCTCCAGGAGACCCTGGACCGGTTGCGGGACTCGGTCGGCGCGGCCGTCTACATCAGCCGGTACGTGGACGGCGAAGTCCGCATCACACAGTTCGCGGACAGCCCGCGCACCCCGAAGGTGCACGAGTGGGTCGACTTCCGCTCCGCCGCGCACGCCAGCGCGGTCGGCAAGTGTCTGCTCACGCAACTCGACCAGAACGGGCGCCGCGACCACCTGGCCCGGCACAAGATCGCCCGGCTCACGTCGAAGACGATCGTCAACGAACGCATCCTGTTCTCGAAGCTCGACAGCCAGCCGGCCACCGTCCCGGTGCTCGACCTCCAGGAGTACGCCGTCGGCACGGTCTGCGCGGCCGTCCCGATCACCGCCGGAGCGTCCGTCGGCTGCCTGGCCCTGTCCATGCCGGTCGAGCACGCCCACCGGCTGCGGGCCGCGGCCGACGCGCTGAACCGCAGGGCCGCGCCGCTGCTGCTGTCGCTCACGCTCTGACCGGGAGCGGGGGACCCGAGGGCCGGCCGCGGACCGGGGATCGCGGGCCTCGGGGGCGGGGGGTAAGGGAACGCGGGCACGAGGCCGGAAAACACTTCGGGCGGCTTCCGGTGAACCGGGAACCGCCCGAAGTACAGGTGCGCCGCCAGGGACTCGAACCCCGGACCCGCTGATTAAGAGTCAGCTGCTCTAACCAACTGAGCTAGCGGCGCCTGACAGAGAAAATACTACCTGGTCCCCGAGGGTGCTCAAAACCAATAGCGGGCCCCCACCGATCACCAGGAAGTGGTGACCTTGACGTCCTGCTCGGTCCGCACCCCGACCGTGCCCCGGTCGCCGAACACCTCGTGCCTCCAGGCGCCGAAGACCCGGGCCACCCGGCGGGCGTCCTCCCCCTCGCCCTTGCCGACCGATCCGGTGGAGAACGTGATCCAGGCCTCGTTGGCTCCGGCCGTCTTCCGGATGCGTACCCGGCTGACGCTGCCCGCCGGCATGAGGGTGTCCTCGTCCGTGCGGTGATGGGCGTAGTACTCGTTGAAGTCGCGGGTCATGTCGTACCAGCCGTCGACCACCCGGCAGGGCGTCTCACCGTCGGTGGGCGGCCCCGGAGCCCCGGCGTCCTGGTCGGTCGGCGGGTTCGGCGGACCCGTGTCCTCCTCGGTGGGGATGTTGGGGACGCCGCCCGTCTCCTCCTCGGTGGGGATGTTCGGCGTACCGCCGGTGTCCTCCTCGGTGGGAAGTTCGGGCGCGCAGGTCGGTGGCGCCGAGACGCCGGACGGCGGACCGGCCGACCGGCCCGCGACGTGCGTGCCACATGCGGCGAGCAGCGCGCACAGCGCCCCGGCCGCCACCGACCGGCCGAGGGCGACCGTCGTCTTCGCGTTCATCGCACCCCCCTTCGGTCTGCAAGACGAATGCCCGCGCCAGGGGGTTGCCTCAGCGGTCCAGGAGGTCCCGGCGGCCCTGGGTCTCGTACGTGGTCAGCAGCGTGCGCAGGTCGTCCTCGTCCAGGGTCCGGTAGTCGTCGGTGCCCGGCGGGCGCCACCAGACCGGGTCGGGGACGAGGAACCCGGCTCGGCGCAGGGCGACTCGGTGGATCTTGTTGGTCGCCGTCACGGGCAGGGCGGCGAGGACGCGGACGTAGCGGGGGGGCCATCTTCGTGCCGAGATCGGGTTGGGCCGCGAGGAAGGCGGCGAAAGCTCGGGGGTCGAAGGCCGCGCCTTCGCGCAGGGCGACGGCTGCCATCACCTGGTCCCCCGCGACCTCGTCCGGGACCGCGTACACGGCGACCGCCGAGGCGTCGGACCAGCGGGCCAGGACGTTCTCGATCACCGCCGCTGCCAGGTTCTCGCTGTCGACCCGCAGCCGGTCGTCGGTGCGCCCCGCGAAGTAGAGGAAGCCCTCGGGGTCGCGGAAGAAGAGGTCACCGGTCCAGTACCAGCCTCCGCGGGTACGGGCCGCCTGCGCGTCGGGGTTGCGCCAGTAGCCCTCGAAGAGGTTGCGGCCCCGGTTGACCAGCTCGCCCATGGCTTCCTCCCCGTTGAGGAGGCGACCCCGTCCGTCCAGTCGGGCCGGTGGGCACTCCTTGCCCGTCTCCGGGTCGATGACGGCGAGGTCGTCGCCGGGCGCTGCCCGGCCCAGGGCGGCGGCCGGGGTGTCGGGGGTGCGTTGGACGGAGGCGCCGCCCTCCGTCGCCCCGTAGCCCTCGACCAGCCGGACCCCGAACCGCTCGGCGAAGCGGGCCGCGTCCACCGCGCCGGCCTCGGTTCCGAAGCCCAGGCGCAGGGTGTGGTCGCGGTCGTCGGGGCGGGGCTCGGTGGCGAGGATGTACTGGACGGCCCGGCCGACGTAGGTGAAGTACGTCGCTCCGTGGGTCCGTACGTCGTCCAGGAACGCGGTGGCCGAAAAGCGACGGCGCAGTGCCACCGAGGCGCCGCCGGCGAGGGCGGGCAGCCAGTCGGCGATGACGGCGTTGCCGTGGAAGAGGGGCATGCAGATGTAGTGGACGTCGTCCGGGGTGACCCGGAGCGTGTCGGCCAGGGAGGCCCCGGCCGCCGCCAGGCGGCCCTGGCCGCACACCGCCGCCTTCGGGGCGCCGGTCGAGCCGGAGGTTAAGTAGAGGAGCAGGCGGGAGCCGGGGGTCGGGCCGCCGCCCAGCGTCGCCTCGCCGGGGGCGGCGTCGGCGTAGGGGGCGAGGAGGTCGGCGTACTCCTCGCCGCCGGTCACCAGGATGCGCACCCCGGGCAGGTCGAGGCCGCGCAGCAGCGGCAGGTGGGTGGGTTCGGTGACCAGGACGCGGCAGTCGGTGTGCAGGATGTCGCGGGCCAGCTCGGGCCCGCGCCGGGTGGGGTTGATCCCGGCGACGGCGGCCCCCGCGAGGGCCGCCGCGCCGAGCCAGGAGGGGAACTCGGGGGTGTTGTCGAGCAGCACCCCGATGTGCGGCTCGGCCCCCGGTGGCAGGAGGTCGACGAGCAGCGCGGCGCGCGCGGCGGCCCGCTGGGCGCTCTCGTGGTGGGTGAGGACGGTGTGCTCGTACTTCAGCCCGGGCCGGTGGTCGCCCCATTGGCGCGCTATGAGCTCCGCGACGGTTTCGGGTGTCGTCCGCATGCCGCCGGAGATTAGCTGACGTTGCGTCAGAATTGAACGTCGGAGCAGGCGTAGAAGGCCATGGGGGTGTCGTTCACGGTCCAGACCGCCAGGATCATGTGGCGGCCGGTCTTCCCGCTGGGCATCGTGCCCTGGTGGACGGTGGTCATGGCGGGGCGGGCGCCGTTGTAGGCGACGGTGAGGAAGGGTTGGGGGTCGAGCGAAGCCCGGGTGAGGGGCTTCGTCGGGTCCCAGCCGTTCTTGGTGACGTAGTACTTGAAGTCCGTGGTGGAGTGGTTGGCGGTGAACTGCCACCGGAAGGAGTAGCTCTGGCCGGCGGTGACGTTCGTGGCGGGCCAGGTGCCGCCGCGCGGGTCGTCGAGCTGGGCGAACTCGCTGTGGCCGCCGGAACATATCTGACCGTCGGCGGGGCCGGCGGCCGGGAAGCCCTTGTAACCCTCGACGCTCTGCGGCTCCCACTGGATGGGACCGCAGTCGGGGACGCTCTTGTTGGCGCAGAGCTTCTGGCGGCTGATGGGGGTGTCGGTGTAGCCGTGACCGCTGGCGGTGGGGGCGCCGGCGAAGGTGACGGTGGCCAGGACGCCGAGGGCGAGCGCGGTGGCGGACCGTTTGGGCATGTGGAGGAGACGCATGATGCTCCTTGGACGTGGGGGGAGTCAGACGGGAGAGCGTGCGCACGCGTGGGGTCGAGTGCGATGGGGATGGCGTTCAGGTCTAGACCAAGTTCCAGGTTATTGACGGGAGTTGGCCATGTCCATACCAACGGGAAAACGGGTGGTCCGGTCATGACCGGCCACCCGTTCCCTGTTCGTCGCTCCCCCGCGCGACGGCTACTGGTCCCCGCGCCCCGTGTAGAAGGCGACGGTCAGGTCCTTCACCAGGGCCTTGCGCTCGTAGTCGTCCAGCTCGACGATCCCGCGCGAGGTGAGCCGGTGGACGGTGTCGTCGACGGCGTCGACGACCGAGGTCAAGACGGTGTCCCGGTGCCTGGCGTCGATCGCCGCGACCCGACGGCGGCGCATGGCCTCGGCGACCTCGGGGGCGTACTCGATGCGGGTGGGCTGGGCGGAGAACACCTCGATCCCGACGGCCTCCGTCTCGGCCGCCACCATCCGGGTCAGCGCGTCGCCGACGGCCTCCGCGTCGCGCAGGGTGGGGGCGCCCTCGTGGAAGGCGTCGGCGGGCAACTGGGACAGGACCCGGGCCATGGCCGATTCCACCTGCTCGGCGAGGTATTCGGTGTGGTCGGCAACGGCGAGGGTGGCCCGGGCGGTGTCCTTGACCTGCCAGACCACCTGCACCACGGCCTGTAGCGCGAGGCCGCCGGCGTCCACGGCGGGCATGGGCTCACTGCGCCAGTGGCGCAGCCGTACGTCGACCCGGCGGCGCAGCAGGAGCGGGCTGACCCACGTCAGCCCCGTCCGGCGGACGGTGCCGCGGTAACGGCCGAAGAGGGTGAGCACCCAGGCGTGGCCGGCCTTGGCGCGGCCGAGCCCGCCGAGGGCCAGCAGCGCGACGACGCCGAGGAAGGCGAGCGGGGGCCAGGAGGTGGCGGGCAGCCCGTGGTAGGCGCGGGGGGGCGCCCCGAAGGCGACGGCGAGGACGTCGGGGACGGCGCCGGCCCGCCAGAGCACCGCCGCGCAGCCGGTGAGGGCAAGAGCGCCGATGCCGACGGCGAACCAGCCGGGCAGGACGGGTCCGCGGTGCTCGCGGAGGCTGTCGTCGCCCCTGGGGACGCGGCGGCCGGCGGCGTACGGCTTGGCCCCGGGGGTCGAGGGCTGCGGCAGGGGGCCGGCGGCCGGGGGCGATTGGCGCAACTGCCCGAGGAACGGCAGGTGTACGGGGATGGCGGTGACGGCGGCGCCGCCTACGGGTTCGACGCGCGGGAGATCGACGGTGTCGCCCCGGTCCTCCTTGGCGCCGGGGTCCAGCACGCGGGCGACGGCACGGCCGACGAGGTCCGCGACGATCCCCTGGCGGGAGGCTGCGGGGTCCGGCTCGTCCTGGGGATGGGGGATGTACGAACCGGGCTCGCCCTGTGCCCGGGCGGCCGGGATGCCGTCCGGGTGCGGACGCGGGTGTTCGGCCTGCGGATCGTGGGGTGCGTCGTGGGCCGGTCCGGACCGGCCCACCGCGGCGAGCACCGGCTCCGCGTCGGGGGCGTCGACCTCCGACCGGTCGTGCCGCTCGCCGACTGCCGGCACCGGCACCCGGGCGGCCTCGTTCTCCCGAGCGGTACCCGGGTGCGGGGGCACGGCGGTGGCGGAGTGCGCGACACCGCCCCCGCTCGGGACGGCGTCCGGAGCCACTGCCCGAGCGGGGGCGGGGGGCGCGGCGCACGAGGCCGGGACGGAAGCCGCCGGGGGTGTGACGGCGTGCGGGGCCGGCGCCGCCACCGCCCGGGCAGGGGACGGGGGCTCTGCGTTCGAGACCGCTGCCGGCGCCGGGTACGGGGCCACGCCCCGAGCCGGGAACTGACTCGCCTGCGGGGCCGGGGTCGCCGCACGGGCAGGGGACGGGGGTGTGGCGGGCGCGGCGGGCGCGGGAACCGGAGCCGAAGCCGCCTGCGGCGCCGCCGCCGGTGTCACGGCCGGACCGGGCACCACCGCCGACAACGAGTCGCGACCCGTTGTCGGATTCGGGGCCTGCTTCGGGGCCGGGGTCCTTGACGTAGCAGAGTCCGGAGCCACAGCCGAAGCTCCCGCCCGGGTGGAAGAAAGGGGCGCGACGGGCTCCGGCCGGAAGGCCTCCCGCGGATCCGCCACCGGAGCCGCCTCCTGCACCGGGCTCGGGGCTCCCGACCGGGCCAAGGACTGGGACGCGACCGGCTCAGAGATGGATGCCTCCTCCTGAGCGGGGCTCAGGCCCCGGGCCGGGGGCGCAGTCGAGAGCGCCGGCGAAGCCACTGCCGTAGCCGCGCCCGGTTCCCGGCCCGGGTGCTGCGCAGGGCTCGGGTCCCAGGACGGGGTTGTCGGCCGGGTGGGAGGAACAGGCGCGGCCGGTTCTGCCGTCGAAGCCGCCTGCGGCACCGCGACCGGGGTCCCCTTCGGGGCCGTGGGCCGGTCTTCTGCCGGTGCGGAGGCGGGGGACGGCGGCGGGGCCGCATCGAACCCCGCTGCCCGAGTCCGGCCGGGGTTCGCATCGGTCGGGTCCTGGGACGGGGCCGCAGCCGCGCCGGGACCGGCCGGCGCGATCCGGGCCGGGCTCGGCTCCCAGGTCGGGTCCTGCGCCGGATTCAGGTCCGGGGCCGCCGTCCAGGTCGCGGCCTGGGACGGAGCCGACTCCCGCGGCGGGGGCGTCGGCCGGGTGGGAGGGAGCGGGGCGGTCGGGTCCGGGCCACGGGTCGGAGGTGACGCCACGGACCAGGACGCACCCGGGCTCGGGTTCCCGGACGGGGGCGCGGCCTGAGGCGCGGTCACCGGCGGGGCCGCCGGGCGGGCCGGCGGCGTCGGGGCGGCGGGCCCGCTCGACGTCGTCGCCTGGCTCGGAGCCACCACCATCGGGGGCGGAGGCGGCGGCCAGGCCGTCACCGCCGGACGGGCAGGGGGGCCCGGAGGTGGGGGAACGGCCGTGGGGTGGGAGTGGGGTCGGGTGGTCCAACGGCCCGGGCGCGGCGTCCGGCGCGGGTCGGTCGACGGCGGCGGCGTCGCGGTCGCCGTCTGCAACGGGGGGACGGGGAAGGTGCCCGTCGTGGTCGTCGTGCGCGTGGGGTACATCGTTGCCTCCGTCATGCGAACAGCCGGCGCCAGGTTTCCGGGCCCGGATAGCCGTTGGCCGAGGAGCCGCGCCAGCCCTGCGCGCGCTGGAACGCCTCGACGTTGCGGCGGTCGGCCTCGCTCCAGACCGAGCCCGGGCCGGACGGGTAGTGCTTGCCGAACCCCTTCGCCACCAACCGGCGGCCGAGGGCGGCGACGGCCGGGCCGGACTGCCCCGGCCGGAAGGCCGCCGGTCCCGGGTAGGCGGGGTGACCGCCGGGGCCCGGCGCGGCGTCGGGCAGGGGCACGATGTCGTTGCCCTGCCCCTCGACCAGCAGCCGCCAGGTGTGCGCGCCCGGGATGCCGTCGGCCTCGGCGCCCGTCCAACCCTGCGCCTGCTGGAAAGCCTGGGTCGCCGACCGGTCGGACTCGCTCCACTTCGTGCTCGGGCCCTTGGGGTAGAAGCGGCGCCCGCCCCGGTCGATCAGCATCCGGCCCAGGCGCGCCACGTACTCGTTGTTCGCGCCCGGCCCGAACATTCCCGCCCCGGGGAAGGCGGACGGAGCCGTCGGCTTCGGGTCGGTTCCCGTCCCGTCCGCCACGAGGCCGCCGGTCACTCCGGTGAACCGGTACGGGAGGTACTTCGTCGCGTTGTTCCAGTACCCGTAGGGGGTCGCCAGCTTGCGCGTGGTCGGGCGCGTCTGCTCGTAGGCGATGTAGTGCGTGCGCGTCTCGTCGACCCAGCCTCCGAAGAGGGTGACGTGCGAGCCGTTGTTGGGGTCGGAGGGGTTGTGGAAGAGGAGCATGTCCCCCGGCAGCAACTCCTCCTTGGTGATCTTCTTGGCGAACTTGTCGAGGCTGCCGGTCCATTCGTTCGAGCCGAGGTTCCAGGCCATGGAGACGAAGCCCGAGCAGTCCTGGCGGTATCCGTCCGACCAGTAGTCGGACATGCTGTACGGGACCTGCTCCTCCAGCCACACCTTCGCCCGGTTGATGATCGTCGCCCGGTCGATCCGCCGCACCGCCGTGGGCGCGCCGGGCAGGCCCGGCGGCTTGGCGGGTGTCCCCTTCGGTCCGTGCAGCGGCGCCCGCCCGCCCTGGGGGGACCCGGGTACGTCCGAATGTCCGGGCCCCGGCGCGTCGGGCTTCCCGTGCCCCGGCGCGCGCCCCGGCGCGACCGGCGCCACGTGTACCGGCCCGGTCGGCCTCCCGTGTCCCGGCGCGTCGGGCGTCACGTGCACCGGCCCGGTCGGTCTCACAGACCCCGGCCCGTCATGCCTGCCGTGTCCCGGGCCGCCCGGCTTGGCGTGTCCCGGTGGCGCCGTCGGACGCGTCGGATCGGGTCCGGCCGGCTTCACCGGGCCCGGGCCCGGTGCCGGACGGGCCGTCGCCAGGGCGGTCGCGCCGCCACCGCTCAGCACCACACCGGCCGCCGTGGCCAGTACCAGCGCGCGTCGGGCGCCGCGCGCGGCGGGGTGTCCGCCGTCCCGGAGCGGTATGGCCCGCGCGCGGGCCAGGGCGCGCCGCCGCTGCACGCAGCCCAGGCAGACGCAATCGCCCCCGGGCTCGTACTCCTCGAAGACCGGCATCCGCATCGATGGCGCCATCTGCACATGCACCGGAGGCTGCGTCGTCATGCGTTCCGTCCACTCCCCTTGCTCGTCCACTCGTCCGCCGGGCACGCGTCTGGCGGGGCATCAGATTCGCGTCGGCCCAGACATATCGTGCACGACAAACCCCCCAAACATGGGTTAATCGGACAGCACGGGCGCGGCTGGTCACGAGCACTCCCGCAGGTGGGGTAGAGTTTTGCCTGTCACCAAGCGCCGCTAGCTCAGTTGGTTAGAGCAGCTGACTCTTAATCAGCGGGTCCGGGGTTCGAGTCCCTGGCGGCGCACAGACGGGAGAAACCCCCGCAGCGAAAGCTGCGGGGGTTTCTTCGTTCCCGTCCCTCAAACCGCCGTACCGGGTCTCGTCCTCACCCCCGTCAGGTAGGCGGAGACCACCACATTGGCCGAGTACTCCTTGGCCGTCTTGTCGTAGGTTCCGCCGCAGGTCACCAGCCGCAGCTCGGCGCGGCCCGCCACCTTGGGGCCGTACGCCTTCTGCGGGTCGAAGCCGGCCCGCTCGTAGACCCGTACGTCCTCGACCGTGAACTCGGCCACGGAACCGTCCGCCCGGACCACGCCGACCTTGTCGCCCCGCCCGACCGTGCTCAGCCCGTAGAACACCGCCGGCTTCGCCCGTGTGTCGACGTGGCCGACCAGCAGGGCGGTCCCGGCCTTGCCCGGCTGGGTGCCGCCGCTCCACCAGCCGACCGTGCCCGGGTTCTCGTACGGGGGCGGCTCGATCGCCCCCTCGCGGTCCAGGCCGCGCGAGATCACCGGCGCCTGGATGCCCAGGGACGGGACGTCGAGCCGCGCGGGCGGGGCCGCCGCCAGCGGGGCGTGTGCCACGGGCAGGCCGGGGGCCGCCGCCCCGCCGCCCCCCGCCTGCCCCCCGGGCGGTACGGGGACACCGGTGATCTCCCGCCCCCACAGCCACAGCCCGAGCACCAACACCGTCCACGCGGCGAACGTCAGCAGGCGGGAGCCGCCGGAGCCGCGGGGCTCCTCGCTCACCGGCGGTCCCTCACTCGCTGCCGCGACGGCGGCGCAGCGCCAGCGCCCTGCCCGTGACGGCGAGGGTGGCGACGGCGGCCAGGACGGCGCCGATCACCGTCTGGGGCAGCCCCGGCCCGTCGCCACCGTGGTTCTTCTTCGCGGGCGCCGCCGCCAGCTCGGTCGTCTTGGCGACCTCGGCGGCCATCGCGCCGCCACCCGCGTGGACGGGCCAGACGGGCGAGTGGTGCGGGTCGGGGTGGTGGCGTTCGCGAATGCGGACCGAGCCGCTGACCCGGTCGTCGCGGCCATCGCACTTGACGTGGATCTCGTGCGAGCCCGCCTGGGCGTGCGAGGCGATCAGCGCGTCACCCCACAGGGCGTGGCGGTCGTCGTGTCCGGGGGAAAGGTGGACCTCGGAGACGAAGACGGAGGATCTGGCCGACGCCCAGCCGCCGTCACAGCCCCGCACCTCCAGCTTGACCAGATCGCCGGGCTCGGCGGGGTCCGGCCGGACCGAGACGCCACCGCGACCCCAGTCCTCGGCGACGGCCGCGGGCGCGGTCACCGCGGTGAGGGCCGTCAGGGCGACGGCCACCCCGGTGGCACGGAGAGCGATCAGAGCACTGCGCATGGTGAACCTCCTCATCAAGGAGGTTCACGCGCGGCGCGCCGCTCCGCATCCGGAGCGGCGCACTCTTGGACCGTACGAGTCAGCCGCACCCGCCCGGCGGGTCGGCGGCCTCGCGGGCTAGACGAGGTCGACCAGGTCGGCGATCGAGTCGACGGTCTTCGTCGGACGGTAGGGAAACTTCTCGGTGTCCTCGACCGAGGTCAGGCCGGTCAGGACGAGGAAGGTCTGCATGCCCGCCTCGAGGCCGGCGAGTACGTCGGTGTCCATCCGGTCGCCGATCATGGCGCTGCTCTCGGAGTGCGCTCCGATGGTGTTCAGACCGGTCCGCATCATGAGCGGGTTGGGCTTGCCCGCGAAGTACGGCTGCTTGCCGGTCGCCTTGGTGATCAGTGCGGCGACGGCGCCGGTGGCGGGCAGCGGGCCCTCGACGGAGGGGCCGGTCTCGTCCGGGTTGGTGCAGATGAAGCGGGCGCCGCCGTTGATGAGGCGGACGGCCTTGGTCATGGCCTCGAAGCTGTAGGTACGGGTCTCGCCGAGGACCACGTAGTCCGGCTCGTGGTCGGTCAGGACGTAGCCGATGTCGTGCAGGGCGGTGGTCAGGCCGGCCTCGCCGATGACGTAGGCCGTCCCGCCCGGGCGCTGGTCGTCGAGGAACTTGGCGGTGGCGAGCGCCGACGTCCAGATGTTCTCGACGGGGACGTGCAGGCCCATCCGGTTGAGGCGGGCGTGCAGGTCGCGCGGGGTGTAGATGGAGTTGTTGGTCAGCACCAGGAAGGGCTTGCCGGACTCGCGCAGCCGCTTGATGAAGGCATCGGCGCCGGGGATCGGCGTGCCCTCGTGGATGAGGACCCCGTCCATGTCGGTGAGCCAGGATTCGATCGGCTTGCGCTCTGCCACGGGACTGTTCTCCGCTCTGCGGGGCCTCTGACCTCGGGGGCCTCTGGTCTGTACCACCCTAACGGGGAAGGGCCGTGGACGCGGGGCGCGTCCACGGCCCGGACAGGGACGGGGAGATCGGCGTCAGCCGAGCTTGACGTTGTCGACCGTCAATACCAGTTGTTGGTCCCGCTGTAGCGGAAGCGGACCTGCACGTCGGTGGTTCCGGCGGGGACCTGGAGGGCCGGCGACTCGCTCTTCGCGACGGCGTCGGCGGCGTACGTCTTGACGACCGTCGGCGTACCTCCGTCGTACGAGACCAGGACCTGGGCGGTCTGGCCGGCCTCGTGGCGGTAGTGGGTCCGGTAGGTGAGGTTCACCGTGGAACCGGTCGAGCCGCCGGTGACCGGCCACTTGGGCGTGATCAGCGTGGAGTCGAAGGAGCCGGTGTGGCTCTTGTCGTCCCATTCGTCGGAGTCGGCGACGGCGAAGACGTCACGGGAGCGGACGTTCAGCTCGCGCCACTGGTCGCGCTGCGACTGGGTCCAGAACTCGTCGGTGGTGAAGGCCCAGCCGGCCCACTAGTACTTGGGGATGCGCCCGTGCTCGGGGATGCCGGACCGCACGGCCTGTCCGGGGCGGTGGGGCTGGCTCTGGCTCTGGTGTTCCACCCTCGGACTGTACGTCGGCCGGGTGTACGTCAGGCTTCGGTGCGGGCGCCTTCGGTACGTCAGCCCTCGGCGCGGGAGCCTTCGGTACGGGCGCGCAGCCTGCGGGCGCCGAGCAGCAGCGTACCGCCGGTGCCGAGGGTGGCCACGGCGGCCGCGGCGGACACCCAGGGGCGGGGGCCGGTGTGGGCGAGCGAGCCCGCCTCGACGGCCTCGTCCTCCGGTCCCTCGACGGAGAACCGGTAGCCGCCCGCCTCGCCCACCCAGTCCCCGTCGTCACCCTTGCGCTGGACGACGGCGGCGTCGGCGAGGACCTCCCCGTGGGGGGCGTCGGCGGCGAAGGCGAGCGAGACGCGGACGGTACGGGAGCCGCCGGCGCCGATGGTGAACCCGGTGAACGCCTCGCCGCCGTCGAACACGGCGATGATCTCGTCGCGGTCGCTGCGTTCGAGGGTGACGGGGTGGGGGCCGTCGGGGGTCTCGAAGTCCATCCGGAGGTGGGCGGGACGCAGGGTGCGGGCCTTGTCGGTGAAGACGAGGACGGGGTGGATGGCGGTGCACGTGCCGGCGGTGGTGTTGGTCAGGTCCAGGAACCAGGTCTGCGGGCCGCCGCCGGTGCGGTACACGGCCGGGCCGCCGCGGATGCGGGCGCCGATGGGGAAGGCGCTGCTCTTGGCGTCCCCGCAGGTGGCCTTCGCGCGCGAGGGCAGCGCGGGGGCGGGGCGGGCACCGCCGCCGTTGCCGATGTCGGCGGCGGCGGAGCCGGGTGCGAGGAGGCAGAGGAACGCGGCGGCCAACAGGGCGGGAGGGGCAAGGGCTTCGCGCAGTCGCATGGAGGACCTTCGCAGCTCGCCGGACGGAAACGTTGATGATCGGACGAGGTGAAAATCACCCCGCCCCGCCCGGCACTCTCCCACGCCCCCACCCCACCGATCCCCAGCCGCGCGCACGGCACCCCCCTTTACGCCTGATCGGACGCGGGCCGACCACACCGGCCCGGGGCGGAGAGCTCCAGCCCCGCTGCGGATTGAGACGCGGGGCCCGGGGCCAACGTCAGCCCCGCCGGCATTCGAGGCGGGGGACCAACACCAGCCCCGCCGGCGTTCGAGGCGCGGGACCAACACCGGCCCCGCCGGCGTTCGAGGCGCGGGGTCCGGGGGCGGAGCCTCGGAAAGCCCGGCGCAGCCGGGGCCGCCCCAGCGCGACGGCGCCGCACCCGAACCGCGCCGGACCGCCCCGCCCGTCCCGGCCCACCGGCCGCACCGGCGCCTCGTCAGACCCCCCGCCCGAACACCGGTCCCAGCACCAGCTCCGCCGCCCCCTCCGACACCCCGGCCCCGGCCCCGACCGCGGCCACCACCGGCGCGGCCCCCGTCCGACGTCGGCCCAGCACCGCCCGTACCCCCTCCACGAACACCCCCGGCTCCGCCTCCACCACCCGGCCGCCCAGCAGCACCCGGTCCACGTCCAGCAGCGCCACCACGTTCGCCGCCCCCTCCCCCAGCACCCGCGCGGCCCCCGCCAGGTCCCCCCGTTCCAGCGCCGCCAGGCACAGCGCCTCCGCGCAGCCCCGCCCCCCGCACCGGCACGGCGGTCCGTCCAGCTCCAACACCTGGTGCCCGAACTCCCCCGCCAGCGAGCGCGGCCCCCGGAACACCGCACCCTCCAGCCAGAGCCCCGCGCCCAGACCGGTCCCGAGGTGCAGGTACGCGCAGTTGCCCGGCTCGCGCCCGGCCGCCGCCGCCACCCCCGCGTTGGTGTCCTTGTCCACCACCACGACCGGCGCGGTCTCCGACAGCCGCCCCGCCAGCGCCTCCCGCAGCGGGAACCCCGCCCACTCCGGGAACCCCGTCACCCGCCCCAGCACCCCGTCCCGCCAGTCCAGCGGGCCCGGCGCCGCGACGCCCACCCCCAGCAGCGGCGCCCCCGCCCCGCCCGGGACGGAAACCCGATCGAGTGCCCGTAGCACCGCCTCCACCGCCGCGTCCGGTCCCGCCGCGAAGTCCAGCGGGCCGCGCCACCGCGCGACGACCCCGCCCGCCAGGTCGACCCGTACGGCCGTCAGCTCGTCGCGGTCCAGGTACACGCCCACCGCGTGCCGGGCGTCCGGCACCAGCCGCAGCAGGGTCCGCGGCTTGCCGCCCGTCGACGCGCTCCGGCCGGCCTCCGCCACCAGGCCCTCCGCCGCGAGCCGCCCCGTGATCTTGCTGACGGCCTGCGGGGTGAGCCCCGTACGGTCCGCGAGGTCGGCGCGGCCCAGCCCACCGGGCCCCGCGCCCCGCAGCAGGCCGAGGAGCAGCGCCTCGTTGTGCCCGCGCACCGCGGGCAGGTTGACCCCGCCGCGGCCCCCGCCGTCCCGATTGCCCCGGTTCACCCCGCCGCCTCTCCTTGCACTTCCACAACACTGTTGCCAAAGTATGACCCATGCCCCTGAACGCCACCTCCCCCCTGCGCGTCGGACTCGTCGGCTACGGACTGGCCGGTTCCGTCTTCCACGCGCCCCTCGTCACCGCCACCGAAGGACTCGTCCTCGACGCGGTCGTCACCTCCGACCCCGAGCGCCAAGCCCGAGCGCGCGAGGCGTACCCCGGCGTCCGGATCGCCGAATCCGCCGCCGAGCTCTGGGAGGGCGGGGACGGGGCCGATCCCGTGGACCTCGTCGTCATCGCCTCCCCCAACAAGACGCACGTTCCCCTCGCCCGGGCCGCCCTCACCGCCGGTGTCCCCGTCGTCGTGGACAAGCCGCTGGCCGCCACCGCCGCCGAGGCCGAGGAACTGGCCGCACTGGCCGAGCGCACCGGCACCTTCCTGTCCGTCTTCCAGAACCGCCGCTGGGACAACGACTTCCTCACCCTGCGCGGGCTCCTGGCCGACGGCGAGCTCGGCGATGTCCAGCGCTTCGAGTCCCGCTTCGAGCGCTGGCGGCCGCAGCTCAAGGGCGGATGGCGGGAGTCGGGGGCGCCGGAGGAGATCGGCGGGCTGCTGTACGACCTCGGCAGCCACGTGGTGGACCAGGCGCTGGTGCTCTTCGGCCCGGCCGTACGGGTCTACGCGGAGACCGACGTGCGCCGTGCGGGCGCGGAGGCGGACGACGACACCTTCATCGCGATCACGCACGCGGGCGGCGTCCGCTCGCACCTGTACGTCAGCGCGACCACCGCCCAGCTCGGTCCGCGCTTTCGTGTGCTCGGCTCGCGCGCCGGCTGGGTCAAGTACGGCCTGGACCCCCAGGAGGCGGCGCTGCGCGAGGGGCTGCGGCCGAGGGCGGACGACGGCAGGGCGTGGGGCGTGGAGCCGGAACACCTGTGGGGCCGGCTGGGCGCGGGGGAATCCCCGCTGACCGGCGGAGGAACCCCCCTGCCGACTGCGCCGGGCGATTACCCGGCGTACTACGCGGCGGTGGCCGCCGCCCTGCGCGAGGGCGGCCCGGCCCCGGTGACGGCGCGTGAGGCGGCGCACTGCCTGGCCGTACTGGAGGCGGCCCGCCGGTCGTCGAACGAGGGCGTCACGGTGACGCTCGCACTCGCCGACCCGGCGTAAGGGCTCCGACGCGGGAGGGACGGCCCCGGCCCGACCGCCGCCCCGGCGGGCAGGCGGGAGGGGCGGGCCGCCCCCCGGGGGCCCGCCCCTCCCGCGCCGCCGATCCGACCGTCGATCCGACCGCCGGCCCGGTCAGGCGCCCTTGAACTCCTGGCGCTGGCGCCCGAGACCGTCGATCTCGACCTCCACGACGTCACCGGCGCGGAGGTAGGGCTTGGGCTCGGGCTGACCCATGGCCACGCCGGCCGGGGTGCCCGTGACGATGACGTCACCGGGGTAGAGGGTCATGAACTGGCTCAGGTACCGGACGACCTCCCCGACCGGGAAGATCTGGTCCGAGGTGTTGCCGTCCTGCTTGAGCTCGCCGTTGACCCAGAGCCGGACGCCGAGGTCCTGCGGGTCCGCGACCTCGTCGGCGGTCACCAGCCAGGGACCGAGCGGGGTGAACGTCTCGCAGTTCTTGCCCTTGTCCCAGGTACCGCCGCGCTCCGTCTGGAACTCGCGCTCCGATACGTCGTTGACCAGCGTGTACCCGCCCACGTGCGCCAGACCCTCCTCGGCGGAGGCGAGGTAGCGGGCGGTGGCGCCGATGACGACGCCGAGCTCGGCCTCCCAGTCGGTCTTCACGCTGCCGCGCGGGATGAGGACCGTGTCGTCCGGGCCGACGACCGTGTCCGGCGCCTTGAGGAACAGGATCGGTTCGGCCGGCGGCTCGGCGCCGATCTCGGCGGCGTGCCCGAAGAAGTTCAGTCCGATGCCCACGACCTTGCCGATGCGGCCGATCGGCGAACCCATGCGCAGCCCTTCGGCGTCGAGCGCGGGGAGTTCCCCGGGCGCCGCCGCGTCGCGTATCCGGGACAGCGCGGAGTCGTCGGCGAGGAGCGCGCCGTCCACATCCGTGATCAGCCCGGACAGGTCCCGCAGGGTTCCGTCCTGGTCGAGCAGCGCGGGGCGCTCCGACCCGACGGGTCCGACACGCAGCAGCTTCATGGGCATTCTCCCGTGGTCGAGGGTGGTCGACCCATGGGCATGCCCCGGGCCGGACGATGGGTTGCGGCCATCGGAGGATTGGCCGATCCTCCAAGATGTCCGGCCAATCCGCAAGACCCTGTTCACGGACTGGAACGCGCCCTCCGTCAGTCGCCCGCCCCGGCCGCCCCGGCCGCCCCGCAGCGGCTCTCGCTCAGCCGCGGACCGGTGCCGGACGCCGTTGCAGCCAGGCGCGCTCGGCCACCGACCACGCCGTGGTGGTCAGCAGGTAGAGCCCGGCGGCGAGCGGTACGACGGCGGCGGTGATCAGCGTCCCGAACGACAGCAAGGGCAGTACGCCACCCAGCTTCCGCATCGCCGCCTCCTGCTCCGCGGTCAACGCCCCCGCGCCCCCACCCGGCAGGCCGCGACCCGCGACCGCCGCCTTCGCCCCGGAACCGGAACCGGAACCACCGACGGAACCGGCCCCCACCAGGGCCGACACCCGTGCCGCCCGACGCCCCCGGACCGCGCTCCAAGCCGCCACCGCCGCGATCGCCGCGAACAGCCCGAGGAAGACGAGCCCCGGCGCCCCGAACACCCCGCCCTCACCGAGCGCGTCGGCCCACCGGTCCCCCAGGGGCGCGGCGAGCAGCCGGTGCCCCAGCAACTCGTTGACCGTCCCGCCGACCTCCGCCGACGAGAAGGCGCGGTACATGACGTAGAACACCGGCAGCTGCAACAGCAGGGGCAGGCAGCCGGCCATCGGCGTCGCACCGCGTGCGGCCGCCCGGCTCAGCGGGTGCAGCGCGAGGCGTACGAGCACGGTGAACAACACGATCGCCACGGCGGTCGCGGACTCGGCCAGTACCGGCTCCAACAGCCGGCCCAACTCGGCAACAAGATGGGTGAAAACGGACACGCGGGCCCTCCGAGGGGTCTCGTCCAACGTCGAAAGTGATGCGTTTCGGCGTGACGACCCGCGAGGGGCGACGACAGATGATCAATGAGCGGAAGGCGGGTACCGGCAACCGGCTACCACCCGGCCGTACCACCGGCCGAGGCCTGCCGGCCCGGCCCTGTACTGCGCGCCCCTACGCGGCCGTCGGGACGAGGCGGCCGGGAGCCCGGGGCCGCGACCGGCCCGAGGCGTCGGGGTCACGCTGCGGCAGGAACGCCGTGCGCTGCTCGCGATCACGGATCGCGGTACGTATTCGGTGCGGCGGCACGAGGCGGACACGGCCCGCCGCCAAGGCGGCGGCGCCCACCGCGACGACGGCCGCGAGGACCGCCACCACGCCGACCGGTCCGCTCTCCCCGAGCAGCGGCGCCAGGAAGCCCCCGAGCAGCAGCAGCGTCACGAACAGCCCGAGGAAACGCCCGAAGAAACGCCCGAACATGCCGCCCACCCCTTCCGCTCCGCCGCCCACCCGCACGAACTCAAGTCACGAACTCCCGTACCGACACAACGGCCCGGCCCACGCCCCGGTTCCCGGCATCGCGGATCTCTTGATTTCCCGGATCCCCGCACGTCAGCGGTTCGCGTCCCCGGTTCGCACCACCGCCTCCCGTCACCGCCTCAGCGTCCCCCACACCACCAGCCGGTACGTCGAGGTGTACTCGGGCGTGCAGGTGGTCAGCGTGATGTACGCGCCGGGCGCGCTGTACCCGTACTCCGGCTTCACCACGCTGCGCGGCACGGGAGCCACCACACCCGTGTCCCGCGCGGTGGTCTCGGGCAGGACCCGCCCCACCACGTACGTGTACCTCTGGCCCCGCACGTCGACCGTCACCTCGTCCCCCGCCCTGAGCCGGTTCAGGTACCGGAACGGCTCCCCGTGCGTGTTGCGGTGCCCGGCCAGCGCGAAGTTCCCCTCGGCGCCCGGCTGCCCGGTCCCGGGGTAGTGCCCGACGTACCCCTTGTCCAGGACGGCCTTCTTGTCGACCCCCTGCGCGACGGGCACGACCAGCCCGAGGCGCGGGATGCGCAGTACGGCGTACGACTGGTCCCGCTCGGGCGCCGGCGCCGGCCGGGCCCCCCGGACCGGGCCGCCGGAAGCGGAAGCCGGCCCGCCCACCGGGGCGGCGGACGGCGACGGCTGCGGTCCGGCCCCCGACTGAGCGTCCGGCGCGTCCGACGCCCGCCGACCGGGCTCCGGCCCCGAATCCTCCTCGGGCGACCGCGGGGCGGCCTGCTCGGGCGCCGCCCACCCCCGCTCCAGCGCCCGGACCTCTTCCCGCGCGCCCGCCAGGGCCTGCCGGTTGGTCCACCACACCTGGTGCACCACCAGCAACAACACCACCACCCCCACCGTGACGGTCACTTCCGCGACCCCCCACAGCACCCCCGTGAGACCGGCTCGGCGCCCCCGCCGGCCGCGCCCCTGCACCACCACAGGTATGTGATCCCGCACGGGCGGCACCTTAAGACCTCCCCCGTCAACTGACCAGCGGCAGTACGGTGTGAACCATGCGCCCCGACACGCCTGCCGAGCACATCGCCGAAGCCGAGCGCCTCATCCGCACGGCGACCCGCTACCCCGAGGACCAGGAGCCCTTGCTCCTCCAGGCCGCGGCCCACCTCGAACTGGCCGACGAACGGGAACGGGCAAGCGCGCTCTACGACCAACTCCTCGCCTCCGACCCCGACGACCCGCACCTGATCAAGGCGCTCCAGGCCTCGAACCTGTGGGAGTACGGCCACGAGGCCGAGGCCCGCGCACTGATCCAGGGCATCCGTACGGCGGCCCCCGCGGACCCGGCCCCCTGGGAGGTCATCGCGGAAGCCCTGGAGAACCACGACGAGTTGACCGCCTCCGAGGAGTGCTTCACCCAGGCGGTCACCCTCCTGATCCCGGAGAACGCCCCCCTCACCCGGGCCACCACCGCGCTCCTCACGGGCCGCCACCGCGTCCGCCGCCTCCTCGGCCGCCCGCACGACGACTGGGACATGGTCGCGGACACCCGCCACATCGGCCCCATCCCGCTGGACGAACTCCACGACCCCAAGCGCATCTGGGCCCTGGGCTCCGACGACCCGGCCGAGCTCCGCGCCGAGATCGCCCGCCTGCGCGCCGAACTGGGCGACCGCCGGGCCGCGCTCTCCCGCCCCTTCCCGGTCGCGATCCTCCACTGGCCCCAGCGCGAACTCGCCGAACTCCTGACCAGCTACCCGACCCTCGCCGCCGAGTACCCCTCGCACGCGCTGCACCTGGACCGGATCGAAGCGTCCCTCCGCGCCCTGGCCGCCTCCGGCACCACCAACCTGGGCATCGTCACGGCCAGCGTCCCTTCCTACGAGGCGTTCGCCGCCTCCGAGAAGACCTCCCCGGCCTCCCCCAGCCTCCTGGCCGAGTACGCCACCACCCTCGCCGCCCGCGGCAAGGCCACCCCCTGGCCCCCGACCCCCACCTCCCCCTGCTGGTGCGCTTCGGGCAAGCCCTACCCGGAGTGCCACGGCGGCGACACGCCGATCGTCTGACCCGCAGGAGACGCACGCGGGCGGCGGGCCCGGACCGCCGCCGCCACGCGCAGGGCCGCTTCCCCCGCCGATTCGTGCTCCCAGACCCGCACGGCCAACCAACCGGCCTCCGCCAGGCGGGCGTCGGTGTCGCGGTCTCGGGCCCGGTTCCCCTCGATCTTGGCGCGCCAGAACTCGGGATTGTTGCGCGGCCAGGTGGCGTGCAGGGGACAGCCGTGCCAGAAACAGCCGTCCACGAAGACCGCGACCCGCGCCGGGCCGAACACGATGTCGGCTTCCCTGCGCACCCCTTTCACAGGGCGCCGGTGCACCCGGTACCGCAGTCCCGCGGCGTGCAGCGACCGCCGCAGGGCGAGCTCGATCCCGGTATCCTTGCTCTTCTGCCGACTCATCCGGGCCCGCACGGCCGGGGTGCTCTCAAGGGGTTCCACACCGTCATTCTCCCGGAACGGGCAGCTCCAACTGGACGTGTCCGCGGGCCCGGGCGGTCGGGGGCAGGGGGCGGTGGGCGGCGAGGGCGAGGAGGGTGCGCAGCGCGGCGAGGACCTCCGCCGGGGTGTCACGGATCATGGAGGGCGTCGCGCTGACCACCAGGATGCCGTGGGCCTCCAGGCGCAGCCGGCGGCGGAGGGTGGCGTGCCAAGCGTCGCGCGCGTAGTGGTACTCGGCCGAATCGATCTCCAGGGCCACGCCCTCGTCGGGCCAGTAGGCGTCCGGGCTGGCCAGGAAGGTGCCGTCCGGGGTGTGGAGGCGGGCGTTCCACAGCGGGGTCGGCAGGCCGGTCGCCATCAGGGTGTCGCGGGCCCGGGCCTCGGCGATCGAGCGGACGCCGGCCAGGAGTTCCGACGCCGCCGAACGGACCGCCGGGCGGCCCAGGAGGCGGGAGGCGCGCAGTTCCGCGTGCAGGTCGTGCGGGTGGCACCAGCCGGCCTGGACGACCTGCGCGAGCGTCGACCGGATGCGGTCGGGGTCGTCGGCGCGGGCGGCGTAGTCGGCGGCGGCGCGCACCGGCCGGGTGCTCGGGATGCCGCGCACGGTGATGGTGCGCGGCCAGCGGGAGGTGGCCAGCGGACGGACCCCGGCGGTGGCGGTGAGCCGGCGCGGGGCGCGGATCAATACGTCGGCGGGGGTGTACGGGGCTTCGCGGATGCCGAGCAGCGCGAGCGCGGCGCCGCCGGTCAGGGCGGCCGTGTCGCCGGAGAGTGGGTCGGCCGTGGGCTCGGCGGAGTACAGGACCGCGGCGAGCGCGCGTTGACGCTGGTCCGGGGGCCCGGTCTGGAGGAGGTAGACCCGGGGCAGTAAGCGCCGCCAGGGCCCGCCCGGGCGGGTGCGGGAGGTGACGGTGCCGCCCGGTACTCCCGCGGCGGTCGTGAGCTGGTGCCGGGTGGCCATGTTGAGCCGGCGCCGGGCCAGCCGCTGGGGCGTCGTGGTGATCATGGCGCGGATATGCCCGGCCGCGGGACGTGATACCCCCGGGTCAGCGGCTCGGGTGGTCCGGGGCCAGGAACACGATCACGCCCGTCTCGGTGCCGGGCAGGGCGGCGACCTCGTGCCAGCCCAGGCGGCGGTACGTCGCCACCGTGTCCCGGGCCAGCCGGGAGGTCAGCAGCCAGGCGCGCCGGTCGGGGGCGTCGGCCGTGATCTCGGTGAGGAGGTCGCGTCCGGTGCCCCGGCCGCGCGCGTAGGGGCGTACGGCGAGTTCGTCAATCTCCAGCGCGCCGATGAGGAGAGCCTTCACCCGGGCGGGGCCGAGCTGCGCCGCGACCTGGCCGTAGGCGCGGTTCTTCGGGAAGGCGGCCGGCGTGAGCCAGCCGGTGGCGAACCCGTCGATGCCGGCCGGGGACTGGGCTAGGGCGGTACGGAAACCACGGCGCCGGGCGTCGGCGGGGAGGCGGGCCGCGAACTGGCGAATGGTTTCTTCGTCTTCGTTCCACGGTGGGGCGGAGAAGACGTCGGCGTAGGCGTCGACCAGTTCGTCCACGAGGTCGAGGACGGCCTGTCCGTAGCAGATCACGATGTCCGGGCTCCTGGACGCGTTGGCGGAAATTTTCCTGTTTGTCTTGGGAGAGTGAATTTATGCGGTCCGGGTTCCCTGCGCGGCGTATCAGGCGGATCCGGCGAGTGTGCGACAAATCCCCTCAGCCCGCTCCGTGTCGTGGGCCCGGCGGTCGCGTTGAGCAGCGTGGGCGCACTGGCCGGCATGGATGCCCGTCGGGGTGTCAGAGGGCCGCGTTAGCCTCGTAAGCCGGACGGATACGACGCGCTTGGGGACATAGGGAGTGGACGCGGTGGACATGGAGCGGGTACCGACCTCGATGGTGGCGGCGGCCGGACTGGTGGGCGGGTACGCCGTGGCCCGCTGGACCAAGAAGCGCCCGCTGGGCGGGGTCGTACTGGGCGCCGCAGGGGTCGCGGCGGGGCGGGAGTGGCACCGGCGCGGCGGCGCCCCGGCGGCCGCCGGTCTCGGCGCGCTGTACCTGGCCGGTTTCGCGGGGGCGCACCCGCTGGCCAAGAAGGTCGGCGCGTGGCCGGCCGTCTTCGGCGCGGCGGGGATCGTGGCGGGTGCGGCCTGGGTCGTGGCCGACCGGAACGGCTAGCGACCAGACCGCTGGCTGGGGTGGCGGTGGCCCGCGAGGCGGGTGGGCCGGGTGCGGCCGGTGCGGCGGGTCGGTGTGGCGCCGTCGCGCGGGGCCGCCCCGGCCGCCCCGGGCTTCACGCGCCCAGAGCCTTCGAGACCGTGTAGATCAGCAGGCCCGCCAAGGCGCCCACCACCGTGCCGTTGATGCGGATGAACTGGAGGTCGCGGCCGATGTGCGCCTCGATCTTGCGGGAGGTGTGCTCGGCGTCCCAACCCGCCACCGTGTCGGTGATCAGCGAGGTGATCTCCGTCCGGTAGGTGGTGACGACGTACACCAGCGCCCCTTCGATCCAGCCCTCCACCTTGTCCTGGAGGCGCCCGTCGGTCGCCAGCCGCGCGCCCAGGGACATCAGGGAGCCCCTGACCCGCAGCCGCAGCTCGCTGCGTTCGTCCTCCGCCGTCGCGATGATCATCGACCGGACCGCCGCCCACGTCGAGGCGATGACGTCCTGCACCTCGCCCCTCGCCAGGATCTCGGACTTGAGCCGCTCCACCCGCTCGCGGGTCCGCGTGTCCGACTGCAGGTCGGCGGCGAAGTCCGTGAGGAACCGGTCCACCGCGCCGCGCGCCGGATGCTCCGGCATGTCCCGCATCTCGGTGACGAAGCGCAGCAGTTCCTTGTACACGCGCTCGCCCACCTTGCGGTCCACGAAGCGCGGGGTCCAGCCGGGGGCGCCGCCCTGGACCGCGTCCATGACCGAGTCCCCGTGCGTGACGAGCCAGTCGTGGGCCTTGGCGCAGACGAGGTCCACGGCGCGGTGGTGACCGCCGTCGGCGACGACCTTCTGCAAGGTCTTGCCGAGCCCCGGCGCGATCTCTGCTCCCTCGGCCCGTCTCGTGATCGCCTCGCCCACCACGGCTTGGACGTCGGAGTCCCGCAGTACCGTCAGGGCGCCGCGCAGGGCGGTCGCCATCTCCGCCGTGACCCGCTCGGCGTGCGCGGGGTCCGCCAGCCAGGAGCCCAGTCGTCCGCCGATGCCCAGGGCGTGCAGCCGGGCCTTGACGACCTCCGGGGAGAGGAAGTTCTCGCCGACGAACTCACCCAGCGACACGCCGAGCTGGTCCTTCTTCGTCGGGATGATCGCGGTGTGCGGGATGGGCAGTCCCAGCGGACGCCGGAACAGGGCCGTGACCGCGAACCAGTCCGCGAGCGCGCCGACCATGCCCGCCTCGGCAGCGGCGGCGACGTAGCCGGCCCAGCCGCCGGCGCCGGTGTGCTGCGCCCACTTGGCGAGTACGTAGACCAGCGCCACCAGTGTCAGCAGGCCGGTCGCGGTGGCCTTCATCCGGCGGACGCCGTGTCGCCGTTCCTCGTCCGCCGCGCTGAACACGAATGCGCCCCGCGCGACACCGGGCCCGGCAGCCGTACCGCTACCGCTGTCCGTGCCGGTGCCGGTGCCGGCGCCGGCGCCGGTCCCGGTCCCGGTCCCGGTACCCGTCTTCGAGTCCATGCGATGGTCCACGTCTTCCACGTAGCTCCTGCCTTCCCCCGATGGCCGGTTTTGTGTGCACAGCATCCGGCTGCCGAAGGTCCGAGGAGTTCCCGGCGCGCCGGCGGCCTCCGGGAGCCCCTTACAGCTCCTTCCGAAGCGAAGGCCCGTCGACGGACCCGGCTCCCTTGGACCCCTTGGCCCCCTTCAGCCCCTTGGGCGCCTTCGGCTCCTTGACCCGGACCTCGACCCCGCCCATCAGGGCCAGACCCGTCACCACCACGCGCGGTGCGCCCGGCTCCGGCGCGTCCTGGCTCTCGCGCTGGTCGAACGCCCCCATGAACCCGATGCCCCGCACATCGACCTCCACGCCCGGCGGCACGGTGATCTCGATGCCGCCCATCACGGCGACGCAGTTGATCACGACCTCGGACTGGGCGAAGTTCGCCTCGCGCAGGTCGAGCTCGCCGCCGCCCATGAACGCGAACGCGTCGAACCGCGCCGGTACGGTCCAGCGGCCCTTGCGCTGGAACCCGGACATGACGGCGATCCCCGTCGACCAGGTGGCCTCGCCCCCGATGCGGTCCGCCCACGCCGCACCGGACCCCGCCCGCTCCACCGGGGGCGGGGACGGCGCCGATGCCAACGGCGCGGCCGCGCCCACCGCGGGCAGGTCGCGGGTCAGCGGCTCCAGCTCCGCGTACGTCCGCGAGGTGTAGGCCGCCTCCAGCCGCTCCTCGAACTCGTCCATGTCGAGCCGACCCTCGGCCACGGCGTCCCGCAGACGCTCCACCACCCGTTCCCGGTCGGCGTCCGAGGCCCGTAGCTGCGGCAGCGCAACCTCGGGCACCGGCTTCTCGAACACCGGCCTCGCCGATACCGGCTTCTCGATCACCGGCTTCTCGAACACCGGCTTCTGCGGGGACGACTTCTCCGGCAACGACCCCTCCGTCAACGGCTTCTCCGGCCGCTCGTCATTCATGCGACCAGACTATGTACCGAGCCCGGCACGCGGTACGGATCGCCCCCGAACCGGACCCCGGGACCGACCCTGATTTCCCCCTTACGTCCGCCCCCGCCCGCGTCCCGCTACCCCCGCCCCGCGTACATGCGCGCGATGACCTCCTCGATGTCCGGCTCCCGCACCGAGAGGTCCAGCAGCGGATAGCCCGCCGCCACGGCCGCCACCAGCGGCGCCGCCGACGCCTGCGCCGGGAACGCCAGCCACTGCCGCGCCCCCTCCACCCGGACCACCCGCGCGCCCGCCACCTCCAGCGGCGGCAGCTCCCGCTCCAGGTCCACCACCAGCGTCCGCTCGCTCTCCCCCGCCGCCCCGGACGCGTGCAGCCCGCCCAGCGGCCCGTCGTACATCAGCCGCCCCTGGTCGATCACCATTACCCGCTCACACAGTTGTTCGATGTCCTGGAGGTCGTGCGTGGTCAGCAGCACCGTCGTCCCGCGTTCCTCGTTCAGCTGTCGCAGGAAGCCCCGCACCTTCGCCTTGCTCACCACGTCGAGCCCGATCGTCGGCTCGTCGAGGTACAGCACATCCGGGTCGTGCAGCAGCGCCGCCGCGATGTCCCCGCGCATCCGCTGCCCCAGCGACAGCTGCCGTACGGGTACGTCCAGCAGCTCCGCCAGACCCAGCCGGTCCACGCACCGCTCAAGGTTCGCCCGGTACCTCGCCTCCGGAATCCGGTACATCCGCCGCATCAGCCCGTAGGAGTCCTTGAGCGGCAGGTCCCACCACAGCGTGGTGCGCTGCCCGAACACCACCCCCATCCGGTGCGCCAGCCGCATCCGCTCCCGGGCCGGATCGATGCCCGCCACGCGCAGCCGGCCGCCGCTCGGGGTGAGGATCCCGGTCAGCATCTTGATCGTGGTGGACTTCCCCGCCCCGTTGGGCCCGATGTAGCCGACCATCTCCCCCCTGCCGACGGTGAAGCTGATCCCGTCCACGGCCCTGACCTGCCGTTTCTCGCGCCGCACCAGGCCCACCCGACGCCGGACGGCGAAGACCTTCTCGACCCCGTCCAGCTCGATCAGTACGTCTCCCACTGCTTCTCCCATGTCCTGCCCTCAGCTCCCCGTGCTCCGGTACGAACGAAGTCCCGCACGCCACGCCAGCGACGCGGGCACGCACACCGCGAAGGCCACGAGCGGGCTCAGGTACGCGACCCAGCCCGGCAGCCCCAGCGGATCGGGCCGCCCCAACACGTACAGCGCGGGCAGCCAGTTGACGAATGCCAGCGGGACGACGAAGGTCACCCCGCGCAGCAGCTCCTTCGCGAAGACCGTGGGCGGGTACTCCAACATCGTGCAGCCGCCGTAGGTGAAGGAGTTGACCACCTCCGCCGCGTCCCCGGCCGCGAACTGGAACGCCGCCCCGGCCACCATCACCGCCCCGAAGATCACTGCCCCCGCCAGTACCATCACCGGCACCAGCAGCACCTTGCCGACCGTCCAGTCAACGTCGAGCACCACGACCGCCCACACCAGCACCCCGACCCCCTGCCCGATCCGCCCGCACCGGCGCAGCGCGAACCGGTCCGCCGCCACCTGTGCGAGCACCGGGACCGGGCGCACCAGCATGGTGTCGAGCGAGCCGTCGCGGATGCGCGTGCCGATCCGGTCGGTGTTGCCGAGCAGCAGGTTGGCCAGGCCCAGCGAGGTCGAGCAGGACCCGTACAGCAGGCCGATCTCGGGGAGCGAGAAGCCGCCCAGGGCGTCCACGTGCGTGAACATGATGTAGATCGCCGCGAAGTCGAGGACCGTGATCGCCGCGTTCCCGAAGGCCGACAGGAGGAAGGACATCCGGTACGTCATCGTGGAACGGAGCCACATCGCGACGATCAGCCGGTAGCCGCGCAACCCCTCCAGAACGCGCCGGCGCCCCGGCTCCCGCTCCCACACCACGGCCGGGGGCCGCTCGCGCCCAAGCGTCGCCTCAGCCACCCTGGACCACCACCTTCCGCGTCGCGGCCGACTGCAACAACCGGCCGGCGCCCAACAGCGCCAGCGCCCACCCGGCCTGGAACGCCAACGCCCGCACCGCGCCGCCCGCCCCCGCACCCTTGCCCAACAGGACGTCCACCGGCACTTGGAGCATCGCCGCCCACGGCAACACGCGGACCACGTCCCCGAAGCCGCCGGGGAAGACGGTCAGCGGCAGCAGCATCCCGGAGAAGAAGATCGACACCAGGCCGGCCACCATGTTGATCCCCGCGCCGTCCATCAGCCAGAACGCGGCCAAGCCCAGCAGGAAGCGCACCGCGAAACTCACCACCAGGGCGAGCAGTACCGCCGGCAGGAACAGCAACCACCGCACCGGGTCGACGGGCAACGCCAACGGGAAGGCGAGCGCGCCGGCCAGCACCGGCACCAGCCCGCGCCCCAGCAGTTGGAAGCCCGCCCGGCCCAGATCGGCCGCGAGCCACCACATTTGCAGGTCTGCCGGGCGGTACAGGTCGACGGCGACGTCCCCGGTACGGATGCGCTCCTGGAGCTCCTCCTGGAACCCGCCGCCCAGCAGCGCGGCGGCGGCGAGCAGCGACTGGCTGACCCAGATGAAGGCCAGGGCCTGCCCCTGGTCGTAGCCGCCGAGGTGGGGCCGTTCGTCCCACAGCGCGATGAAGGTGTACGCGAGGACGAAGCCGAACACCGTGTTGGTGAACACGCCGGCCGCCGTCGCCGTCCCGTAGGTGGCGTAGCGCCGGAAGCCGCCGGACGCGACGGCCGCGTAGAGCCGTAAGCGGTGGACCACCTCCCCGACCGCCACTCTCCCCGGGCCGCCCTCGCCCGCCTCCCCGCTCAAGCTCCCGCTCAAGCCCCCGCTCTTGCCCGGCGGCGCTTGTGGGCCCACTTGTCGGCGCACCGTATCCCTCCCCTTCCCAAGTCGTTCCTACGTCGGCCAAAGCGCGCGAGCTTAGTGCGGAGGGGCGAGCCACGCGACGGATTTACGCCCGCCCGAAGCGCGCCCATCCGCCATCAGGTAGACACCATTGGTGCAGATACGGATATGTCGTACACCGTCGAGGAGTCCCGGAGATGAACGACCAGTCACCACCCCCGGGCTGGACCCCTCGCGACCCCGACACCCCCGGCCCGAACGCGCGGTCACGACCGCCCGGACAGGAACCGCCGCAGGTGCGGGCACCCGCCCAGGCGCAGGCAGGGGAACAGACGCGGGGACAGGCCGGGCGCAACCGGAAGCGGACCGGGTGGCGCAGGGCCCTCCCCAGTTGGCGCATGCTCCTCGGCTGCGTCCTGCTCGTCGCCCTCCTGATCGGCGGCGCCCTGATCGCCGGCTACCTCCTGGTCGACATCCCGCCCGCCAACACAACCGCGACCGCGCAGTCCAACCTGTATCTCTACGCCGACGGCACCCAGCTCGCCCGCGACGGCGAGATCAACCGCGTCAACGTCACGCTTTCCCAAATCCCCCGAGCAGTGCAGGAGACGGTCCTCGCGGCGGAAGACCGGGACTTCTACTCCGAACGGGCGGTGGACCCGAAGGCGATGCTGCGCGCCGCGTGGAACACGCTCGCCGGCAAGGGCACCCAGTCGGGCTCGACCATCACCCAGCAGTACGTCAAGAACTACTACCTGGGCCAGGAACAGACGGTCGAACGCAAGGCCAAGGAGTTCTTCATCTCGATCAAACTCGGCCGGGAGAAGTCGAAGGACTACATCCTGGAGGGGTACCTGAACACGAGCTACTTCGGCCGCAACGCCTACGGCATCCAGGCCGCCGCCCAGGCCTACTACGGCAAGGACGTCGGCGCGCTCACCACCACCGAGGGCGCCTACCTCGCCACCCTCCTCAACTCCCCCAGCACCTTCGACGTCGTCGCCCACCCCCAGAGCCGCGCCCGCGCGCTCGCCCGCTGGAACTACGTCCTCGACGGCATGGTCAAGAAGAACTGGATGACCGCCGCCGACCGCGCGGCCGCCCGCTTCCCCGAACCCGGCAAGGTCCGCCCCGCCGCCGGCCTCTCCGGACAGCGCGGCTACCTCGTCGAAGCCGTCAAGGAGTACATCGTCGAGCGCAAGATCGTCGACGACAAGACCCTCTCCGAAGGCGGCTACCGCATCACCACCACCATCGACAAACGCCGCCAGAACGCCCTCGTCGCCGCCACCGACAAACAACTGATCGGCAAACTCGACCCGCAGACCCACAAGGCCGACCGCGTCGTCCGGGCCGGCGGCGCATCCATCGACCCCACCACCGGCAAGGTCGTCGCGATGTACGGCGGCCTCGACTACACCAAGCAGTACGTCAACAACGCCACCCGGCACGACTACCAAGTGGCCTCCACCTTCAAGCCGTTCGTCTTCGCGTCCGCCGTCGACAACGACTCCCGCACCCAAGACGGCCGCCTCATCACACCGAACACCCTCTACAACGGCGACAACAAGCGCCGCGTCGTCGGAACCCGCGTCCCCTACGCACCGGAGAACGAGGGGCAGCAGTCCTACGGGGACATCACCGTCAACACCGCCACCGACCTCTCCGTCAACGCCGTCTTCGCCCAGATGGTCGTCGACGTCGGCACCGACAAGGTCAAACGGACCGCCGTCGCACTCGGCATCCCCGAGGACACCCCCAACTTCGGCCCCGGCCCGGCCATGGCACTCGGCACCCTCCAGGCGAGCGTGCTGGACATGACCCAGGCCTACGCGACCCTCGCCGACCACGGCCGCCACACCCCCTACACCCTCGTGGACAACGTCACCAAGGGCGACGAGAGCCTCCCGCTGCCCGACCGCTCCCCACGCCAGGCCATCAGCCGCGAGGCTGCCGACACCACCACCTCCATGCTGGTCAGCGTCGTCGACAACGGCACCGGCACCGCCGCCCTGGCAGCCGGCCGTCCGGCCGCCGGCAAGACCGGCACCGCGGAACTCGACCGCTCCGCCTGGTTCGCCGCCTACACCCCGGACCTGGTGACGGTGATCTCCGTGATGGGCCAGGACCCGGACACCGGCGCCCTGGAATCCCTGTACGGGGCCCTCGGCGAGGACCGTCTCGGCGGTGGCGGATACCCGGCCCGCGTCTGGGCCCAGTACACGAAGGCGGCACTGGCGGGCAGCGACCCCCTCGACTTCGACCTGGAACTCCAGCCGGCCGCCGCCCCCTCCCCGCCGCCCTTCACCCCGAGCACCCCCGAGCAATCCCCGGGCACCACCCCGCTCCCGCCCGTCCCACCCAACCGACCGGGCCGCCCGCACCGCCCCACCCCACCGACCGGCGGCCGCAACCAGGGGGGACAGACCAACGGCGGCCAGAACACGGCAGGACAGGACACGGGCGGCCGGAACACGGGCGGACAGACGACCGACGGCCAGAGCGACGCGGGCACCGACAGCGGAACCACCACCGGGACCACCACGGAAGGCGGCACCACGACCACCGGCACCACCACGGGCGGAGCGGGGCTCACCACCGGCGGCGTCCTGGGCGGCGCCGACGGCGGCCGCCCCCGCCCGCCGTCGCGCTACCTCGAATGAACGGGACGGGTCAGTGACCGGAGGTGGCCTTCAACCCCACCACCGCGACCAGCAACAGACAGATGAAGAAGATCCGCGCGGCGGTCACCGGCTCCCCCAACACCGCCATGCCGAGCACCGCCGCCCCCGCCGCGCCGATACCCACCCACACGCCGTACGCCGTACCGATCGGCAACGTCTTCGCCGCGTACGACAACAACACCATGCTGGCCACGACGCCGGCGCCCGTGAACACACTCGGCCACAGCCGGGTGAAACCCTCCGTGAACTTCATACCGATCGACCAGCCGACCTCGAGCAGACCGGCTACGAGAAGCAGAACCCAGGCCATGACAGGCACCTCCGGACGAGAGCGGAAACGGGTGCGTCGTCTTTGCGTCCAACCACCCGGTACGGCGCGTCTCGTCGGGGTTCCCCATCACCGTA
This sequence comes from Streptomyces sp. Tek67B01, assembly GCF_055231995.1. Classification (NCBI taxonomy): domain Bacteria; kingdom Bacillati; phylum Actinomycetota; class Actinomycetes; order Kitasatosporales; family Streptomycetaceae; genus Streptomyces; species Streptomyces sp. Tek67B01. The sequence continues at coordinate 4,515,930 of NZ_JBUYUY010000001.1, read as the reverse complement.
GCAAAAGGCATACAAAAGGGCCGGTGACCTCGGTCACCGGCCCGATCCAGCTACGAATCAGAGGTACAGCCCGGTCGAGTCCTTCGACCCCTCCAGCCGCTCCGCGGCCACGGCATGCAGGTCCCGCTCGCGCATCAGCACGTACGTCGCCCCGCGCACCTCGACCTCGGCCCGGTCCTCCGGGTCGTACAGCACCCGGTCCCCCGGCTCGACGCTACGCACGTTCTGGCCGACCGCGACCACCTCGGCCCAGGCCAGCCGCTTGCCGACGGCGGCCGTCGCCGGAATCAGGATGCCGCCGCCCGAGCGGCGCTCGCCCTCCGGCACGTCCGAACGCACGAGCACACGGTCGTGCAACATCCGGATGGGCAACTTGTCGTGGGTGGTGGTGTTCTCGCTCACGACCCGAACCTACCCGCCCCCGCCCGGCCGGCACCCCGCAGGGTCACCCAGCTCATCCGCGCTTGCGGCGCGCCGTCAGCACGAGCAGCCCGGCCAGCCCCGCCGCGACCAGCGCGACCGGCACGATCCGCTCGACGCGCAGCGACCCGTCCTCATGGCGAAACCCGCTCTGCACATCGGTCACCAGCCGGTTCACGGCCACGACGGCACGCCCGGCGGTGTGGTCGACCTTCGCGGCGACCTTGGCCTTCGCGTCCCCGACGATCGTGTTCGGGTGCATGCGCACACCGATCTCGTCGAGCGTCTCGGCGAGCTGCTCACGGCGGCGGACGATGTCCGCCTCGATCTGTGCGGGGGTCCTGGCTTCCGGCACCGCGCGCCTCCGTCATCGTCATGGTCGGTCGTGATCGGTCCTGGTCGGTCGTGGTCGGCCCTTCGGACGCGGACCACCATGGACAGTCTGTCAGCTTAGTCTCGGACCGTACCGATCCCCTCCCGAGGAGACTGCTGACATGAGCGAGCGACTTGAGCCGGGCGACATCGCCCCCGCCTTCACCCTGCCCGACGCGGACGGCAACGAGGTCTCGCTCGCCGCCTACAAGGGCCGCAAGGTGATCGTGTACTTCTACCCGGCCGCCCTGACGCCGGGCTGCACCAAGCAGGCGTGCGACTTCACGGACAACCTGTCGGTGTTGGCCCAGGCGGGTTACGACGTCATCGGCGTGTCGCCGGACAAGCCGGAGAAGCTGGCGAAGTTCCGCGAGCAGGAGCACCTGAAGGTGACGCTGGTCGGGGACCCCTCCAAGGAGGTCCTGACGGCGTACGGCGCGTTCGGCGAGAAGAAGCTGTACGGCAAGACGGTCACCGGTGTCATCCGCTCGACGGTGATCGTGGACGAGGAGGGCAAGGTCGAGCGCGCCCTCTACAACGTGAAGGCGACCGGCCACGTAGCCAAGATCATCAAGGACCTCGGCATCTGACCCCCACGCCCCCTCGGAGTGGCCCGCACCAACCGGTGCGGGCCACTCCGCTTATCGGACGAAACCACCCGTAACCGCCCGACCACCACCCCGTTACTCCGTACGAGAGCCGCACACGCGGCCGGAACGGAGGGGGCGGGGATGCCGATCAGCCCGTACACGAGAGAACGCCTGGCGGAAGCGGCGAGGGGATCGCGGACCCTGACGGAGGCGCTGCTAAGACTGGGGGTGGACCCACAGAGCGGCTCGCGTGAGTACATCCGCAAGCGCTTGGGCCGGTTGGGGGTGGACACGTCCCACTTCGAGCGGGACGGGAACCGCTGGACGCGGACCATGTTGGAGGAAGCCGTAAAGGCTTCCGGCAACATGTACGAGGTGTTGCGCCGGTTGGGCATCGAGGCTGTGGGAGGACAGCACGCCCACATCAGCCGACGGGTGCGCGCCCTGGGCATCGATACCTCCCACTTCAGCGGCCCCACCCGAACCGACCGAATGCGGGAGAACCATCGGCGACGCTCGGCGGCCGAGATCCTCCGTGAGGAACGCTCACCGCGTGCGAGGCGCACCCCGAGCGCGATGCTCCGGCGCGCGATGCTGGAGCTGGGTGTCGAGGACCGCTGTGCCGACTGCGGCACCGCGCCCATCTGGCTCGGAGAACCACTCCCGCTTGAGGTCGACCACATCAACGGCGATTGGCGCGACAATCGCGCGGAAAACCTACGGCTGCTTTGCCCCAACTGCCACTCCACCACGGACACGTACCGAGGGCGCGGCAAGGGACGTCGATGAGCGGGCGCCTCGATCGGCCATCTCGTGACGAACTCGGGAGAGCGATAGCCGAGTCGGCCAGTACCGCCGAAACCCTCCGACGCCTGGGGATGGCCGACAACGGCGGTCAGCGCGTACACCTGCGGCGCTGGATCGCCGACGAAGGGCACGACACGTCGCACTTTTTGGGGCAGTCACACCGGCGTGGCAAGCCTGGGACCACTCCTCGCAAATCGGCTGATGACATCCTGGTCAAGCACGGCGGCAAAAGGAGGACCGCGACACGGCTCCTGAGCCGAGCCCTCCGCGAAGTCGGGATCCCTCACCGGTGCGCACGCTGCGGCGCACCCCCACAGTGGCGCGGGCTTCCCATGACGCTGGAGGTCGATCACATCAACGGCGACTGGAGCGACGACCGACGCGAGAACCTGCGGCTGCTCTGCCCCAACTGCCATAGCACCACCGGAACATGGTGCCGAGGAGGGAAGCGCCGCCGTTAGATCCCGAACACGGAGCACACAACGGCAGTCTCCCGCTAGGATTGGCAGGCGAGCGGTCGTTGCTGAATGGTATAAGCGGAGGTTTTAGGTGCCTCTGAGCGAAAGCTCATGTGGGTTCGAATCCCATCGGCCGCACTGACCTGAGAATCGAAGGCCCGGCTCTGAGAGCCGGGCCTTCGGCGTGTCAGGCCGTCAGGTCGTCAGGGCGCGGATGAACGGGACCAGGGCGCGGAAGGCCTGGCCGCGGTGGGAGATGGCGTTCTTCTCCGCCGGGGTGAGTTCCGCGCAGGTGCGGGTGTCGCCCTCCGGTTGGAGGATCGGGTCGTAGCCGAAGCCGCCCGTGCCCGACGGGGCGTGGCGCAGGGTGCCGCGCAGGCGGCCTTCGACGACGCGTTCGGTGCCGTCCGGGAGGGCGAGCGCGGCGGCGCAGGCGAAGTGGGCGCCGCGGTGGGGGTCGTCGATGTCGGAGAGCTGGGCGAGCAGGAGGTCCAGGTTGGCTTTGTCGTCGCCGTGGGAGCCGGCCCAGCGGGCGGAGAAGATGCCGGGGGCGCCGTTCAGGACGTCGACGCACAGGCCGGAGTCGTCGGCGATGGCGGGCAGGCCGGTGGCGCGGGCCAGGGCGTGGGCCTTGAGGAGGGCGTTCTCGGCGAAGGTGACGCCGGTTTCCTTGACGTCCGGGATCTCGGGGTAGGCGTCCGCGCCGACCAGTTCGTGCGGCAGGCCGGCGTCGGACAGGATGGCGCGGAGTTCGGTGACTTTGCCCGCGTTGCGGGTGGCGAGGATCAGGCGGGTCATGGCGACCAGTATCGGGCAGTGTTCCCCCGGTCGTTCCGCCCGGTCGTGCGCGCCGGTCGGGCGTGGCGGTCGGGCGCGCCGGTGGGCGTCAGCCCGGGGTGCAGACCTTGGAGATCTCCTTCGCGGCGTTGCCGACGGGGGTGATGTCCGGGGTGGTGTTGCCGTTGTCGATCGAGGTGCGGACGTTGGTGACGGCCGTCTTCATGGAGTCGATGGCCTTGCCGAGGTCGGCGTTGTCCGTCTGGTCGCCGATCTTCTTGAGGCTCGTGTCGATCTGGTTGAGGGCGTTCTGGGCGTCCTGGGGGCTGTTGCCGGCCTGGGAGACGGCCTGCTGGAGGTCGTTGGCCCCGTTGGTTATGGCGACGGCGGTGTTGGCGCAGTCCATCGCGGTGGAGAGCGTGTCGCAGGCCGAGAGCGCCGGGACGGTGAGGGTGGCGGCCAGGGTGAGGGCCGCGATGCGGTGGTTCCGGTAGGGCTTCATTCGGGGTCCCCCCAAGGGCTCGGGTGCGTGGGCGCCGCGGCGTGTGGGCGCGGGTGCCTGGCGCGGGTACGTGGACGGGCGCACGGCTTTGACACCGTGCGCCCGTACCGGCGTAGACGCCGGGCCCGTCCCGGCGGTTGCCCTGGCGGGGCCTACTGGGGTGCGGCGAGGTCCAGCGCGCTCAGTTGGAGGGCCTGGAGGTCGGAGCAGCCGCCGGCGGCGAGGTCGAGGAGGGCGTTGAGTTCCTTGCGGTCGAAGGGCTCGCCTTCGGCGGTGCCCTGGACCTCGACGAAGCGGCCGTCGCCGGTGCAGACGACGTTCATGTCGGTCTCGGCGCGGACGTCTTCCTCGTAGCAGAGGTCGAGGAGGGGTTCGCCGTCGACGATGCCGACGCTGACGGCGGCGACGGTCCCGGTGAGGGGCTTGCGGCCGGCTTTGATCAGCTTCTTCCTCTGTCCCCATGCCACGGCGTCGGCGAGGGCCACGTAGGCGCCGGTGATGGCGGCGGTGCGGGTGCCGCCGTCGGCCTGGAGGACGTCGCAGTCCAAGACGATGGTGTTCTCGCCGAGGGCCTTGTAGTCGATGACGGCGCGCAGGGAGCGGCCGATGAGTCGGGAGATCTCGTGGGTGCGGCCGCCGATCTTGCCGCGGACGGATTCGCGGTCGCCGCGGGTGTTGGTGGAGCGGGGCAGCATCGAGTATTCGGAGGTGACCCAGCCTTCGCCGCTGCCCTTGCGCCAGCGGGGGACGCCTTCGCTGAAGGAGGCGGTGCAGAAGACCTTGGTGTCTCCGAAGGAGATGAGGACGGAGCCCTCGGCGTGCTTGCTCCATCCGCGTTCGATGGTGACCGGGCGGAGCTGATCGGGCGTGCGGCCGTCGATGCGAGACATGTTGTCGAGCCTAGTCGGTGTGGGGGTACGGGAAGACCCCGTCCGGGTGGTTCCGGTACGGGGTCCGTGGTCCTGCCGTGAGGCGGGTGGGGTGAGCGGGTGGCTCAGCTCACATCATGTCTTCGATGTCGGCGGCGATGGGGTCGGCGTCGGTGCCGATGACGACCTGGATCGCGGTGCCCATCTTGACGACGCCGTGGGCGCCGGCGGCCTTGAGGGCTGCCTCGTCGACCTTGTCGGGGTCGATGACTTCGGTGCGCAGGCGGGTGATGCAGCCTTCGACTTCTTCGATGTTCTCGATACCGCCGAGCCCGGCGACGATCTTCTCAGCCTTGGTGGCCATGTGTGTCTCCCTGCGTATGACGAAGAACGAGTCTCGGCGGCCGGACGCCTGGTCTGCCCACCCGGAGGTCCGCTTTGTCACGGTAGCTCACGGTTGGCCCATCTATACGAGCACGTGCCCGGCACCTGCCGAATGATAACGATCAGCATCCACCCGCCTTGCGGGCCGGTGCACGTGACCATGTGACAAGTGGTCTACACCAGTGTGCCGTATGTGACGCACCTGCCAAAACGGGCCGGTCAGGGAGGACGCCGATGAGCGCGGACAGCGCCGCAGCCAGGCCGCGACCGCAGTGGTGGAACGGCTTGTTCCAGGGGCTACAGAAGATGGGGCGCAGTCTCCAGCTGCCGATCGCCGTCCTGCCGGCGGCCGGCATCCTCACCCGGCTCGGCCAGCCCGACGTGTTCGGCAAGGACGGTCTGGACTGGACCGACGTCGCCAACGTCATGGCGGGCGCGGGCGGCGCGCTGCTGGATCCGGACCTGGGCCTTCCGCTGCTCTTCTGCGTGGGTGTCGCGATCGGGATGGCCAAGAAGGCGGACGGTTCGACGGCGCTGGCGGCGGTGGCGGGGTTCCTCGTCTACCGCGGGGTGCTGCACGCCTTCCACAAGCCCTGTCCGCCGGGGACGAAGGACATCGGGGGCGGCTGCCTGACGTCGACGGACACGTTCGCCGGGTACACCTACCAGAACCCGGGGGTGTTCGGCGGCATCGTGATGGGGTTGCTGGCGGCCTGGTTCTGGCAGCGGTTCCACCGGGTGAAGCTGGTGGACTGGCTCGGTTTCTTCAACGGCCGCAGGCTCGTCCCGATCGTCATGTCATTCGTCGCGATCGGGTTCGCCGTGCTGTGCCTGTGGGTCTGGCCGCCGGTCGGTGACGCGCTGGAGAGCTTCTCGGACTGGCTGGTGGGGCTGGGGTCGTGGGGTGCGGGCATCTTCGGTGTCGCGAACCGCGCGCTGTTGGTGATCGGCCTGCACCAGTTCCTGAACGTGCCGGTGTGGTTCCAGTTCGGCAGCTTCACCAAGCCGGACGGGGTGGTCGTGCACGGTGACATCAACATGTTCCTGGCGGGCGACCCGCACGCGGGCCTGTTCCTCTCCGGCTTCTTCCCGATCATGATGTTCGCGCTGCCCGCGGCGGCGCTGGCGATCACGCACTGTGCGAAGCCGCGGCGGCGCAAGGAAGTGGGGGGCCTGATGCTGTCGGTGGCGCTGACGTCGTTCGTCACCGGGATCACGGAGCCGCTGGAGTACTCGTTCCTGTTCGTCGCGCCGGCCCTGTACGCGATCCACGCGGTGCTGACGGGGGTGTCGATGGCGGTGACGTGGGCGCTCGGGGTCCACGACGGGTTCAGCTTCTCGGCGGGCCTGATCGACTACGTCATCAACTGGGGGTTGGCGACCAAGCCATGGCTGATCATCCCGATCGGCCTGGTTTTCGCGGTGGTCTACTACGCGATCTTCCGGTTCGCGATCACGAAGTTCGACATCCCGACGCCCGGGCGGGAGTCGGACGAGGAGATCGAGGCGATGCAGGGGGAGACCACCAAGGCCTGAGGCGACCTTGGGCAAGCCGTTCCGTCCTCCGCTTCGACGGAGGAAAGGCCCCCGGCTCCACGGAGTCGGGGGCTTCGCGCTGCGCGCGCGGAGCGTGGGCCCTACAACAAAAAATTGAAGGTTCCTTATCTAACCCCGACCGTGTTACAACTGGTCTACACCACGCATTGGTGTAGACCACGACCGCTTCCCCCCGGCGGCGTGTGCCCCCTTTTCGAGACGCCGCCGTCCCCCTTGGTTCCACCCCTGGCGGCGCCTTGCCTTCTGGAGGAAGCTCATGTCCACAGCCACCGCTGCGGAAAAGAAGAAGGGCGCGGGCGTGATGGCCGTCATGCAGCGCATCGGCCGGAGCCTCATGCTCCCCGTCGCCGTGCTGCCGGCCGCCGCACTGCTCACCCGCCTCGGTGACAAGGACATGCTCGGCGATCCGTCGCTGCCGGGCTTCCTCACCACGATCGCCGGGTACATGTCCGCCGGCGGCGGCGCGATCCTCGACAACATGGCGCTGTTGTTCGCCGTCGGCATCGCGATCGGCTTCGCCAAGAAGTCGGACGGCTCGACGGCGCTCGCCGCGGTGACCGGTTACCTGGTCTTCAAGAGCGTGCTCGCGACGTTCACCGACTCCAACCTCCCGAAGATCGCCAAGGCGGTCGACGGCAAGGTCGTCATGATCGACGCTCCGGTCGACGCCAAGGTGCTCGGCGGTGTCGTCATGGGCATCGTCGTTGCGCTGATCTACCAGAAGTTCTACCGGACCAAGCTGCCCGAGTGGGCGGGCTTCTTCGGCGGTCGCCGCCTCGTCCCGATCCTCTCCGCCTTCGCGGGTCTGCTGATCGGCATCGTCTTCGGCCTGATCTGGCCGGTCCTCGGTACGGGCCTGCACAACTTCGGCGAGTGGCTCGTCGGTTCGGGCGCGGTCGGCGCGGGCATCTTCGGCGTCTTCAACCGCGCGCTGATCCCAGTCGGCATGCACCACCTGCTGAACTCCTTCCCGTGGTTCCAGGCCGGCGATTACCACGGCAAGAGCGGCGACATCGGCCGCTTCCTCGCCGGTGACCCGAGCGCCGGACAGTTCATGACCGGCTTCTTCCCGATCATGATGTTCGCCCTCCCTGCGGCCTGCCTCGCCATCGTCCACTGCGCCCGCCCCGAGCGCCGCAAGGTCGTCGGCGGCATGATGCTCTCCCTCGCGCTGACCTCCTTCGTCACCGGTGTCACCGAGCCGATCGAGTTCACGTTCATGTTCATAGCCCCGGTGCTGTACGCGGTCCACGCGGTGCTCACCGGTGTCTCGATGGCGCTGACCTGGTCGCTTGGCATGAAGGACGGCTTCGGGTTCTCCGCCGGCGCCATCGACTACCTGCTGAACCTGGGCAAGGCCACCAACCCCTTCGGGCTGGCCGTGGTCGGCCTGTGCTTCGCGGTCGTGTACTACGTGATCTTCCGGTTCGCGATCACCAAGTTCAACCTCCCCACCCCGGGCCGAGAGTCCGACGAGGAGATCGCGGAGATGGAGAAGGCCGAGGCCAAGTAGGTCGGGCCCCCTCACGCGCGAAGGAGCCCCCGCTCTCCCCAAGGGAGGGCGGGGGCTCCTTCGTGTGCCGGCCGGCCGTCAGATCTCGTAGACCGCGCCCGGGCGGGCCAGCTCGGCCCGGCCGTCGTAGACCGCGCGGGCGTCGGCGAGGTTGCGGGCGGCGTCCGTCCACGGCGGGACGTGCGTCAGGATCAGCCGGCCGGCTCCGGCTGCGGCCGCGTACCGGCCCGCCTCGCGGCCGTTGAGATGGAGGTCCGGGATGTCCTCCTTGCCGTGCGTGAAGGAGGCCTCGCACAGGAACAGGTCCACGCCGTCGGCCAGCGCGGCCAGCTCCGGGCAGAGGCCGGTGTCCCCGGAGTAGGTGAGCGAGCGGCCGCCGTGCTCGACGCGGATGGCGTACGACTCGACGGGGTGGCACACCCGCTCCGTGCGGACCTGGAACGGGCCGACCTCGAAGGAGCCGGACTTCAGGGTGCGGAAGTCGAAGACCTCGCTCATCGAGCGCGCGTCGGGCACGTCGTCGTACGCCGTCGTCAGCCGCTGCTCGGTGCCCTCGGGGCCGTAGACGGGGATGGTGCCGCAGCGGCCGCCCTCGTGCCGGTAGTAGCGGGCGACGAAGTACGCGCACATGTCGATGCAGTGGTCCGCGTGCAGATGACTCAGGAAGATCGCGTCGAGGTCGTAGAGACCGATGTGGCGCTGGAGGGCGCCGAGGGCGCCGTTGCCCATGTCGAGGAGCAGCCGGAAGCCGTCGGCCTCGACGAGATAGCTCGAACATGCCGATTCCGCGGACGGGAACGACCCCGAGCAGCCGACGACGGTGAGCTTCATGGAGCGTGAACCTCCGTGGACGGTCCGTGGACGGAATGCGGGCCGAGCGTGCGTCGAGCGTAAGGCGCGAAACCTCCGGTCGCTCCTCCGCGGCGGGCCGTTGTGGGGGGAATCACCTGTGCTGTCACTCGGGGGAGCGACGGGGGGTACGGGCGTTGTCGTGCCGGGGGCGGGGGCCGCGGCTACCGTCGGGTTATGGACACGTCGTGGTGGCCTGCCGCCGTGGCGGTGGTCGCCGTCGTGGTGCTGGTGCTGCTGCCCCGGCCGACGGGACGGGGTGCGGCTCGCCGGCGCGGGCCGGGGTCGGCGACGCGGGCGCGGCCGGGTGAGGTGTGGTGTCTGGCGGACGGGCGGTCGTGCCTGGTGCTGGCGGTGGGGGCGCGGGGGCAGGCCCGGGTGGCGTGGATCACCGGGAAGTACGACGACCGCCGCGCGGGGGTGATCCCGTTGCCCCCCGGGGCCGGCGGGCGGCCGGGGCGTACGGGCTATCTGGAAGCGGACCGGCCCGCGGAGGTGTCGTCGGCCGAGTTCGACAGGCGGCTGGGCATGCTGGACCCGACGGTGTGGGACGAGGTCAGAGGGCTGGGCGGAGGCTACGGGTGAGCGACCGGTGATCAGGGTGCGGCGGGTTTACGATCCGCCCGAGCCGGGGGCCGACGGCGACGGGGTACGGGTCCTCGTGGACCGGCTCTGGCCGCGCGGGTTGGCGAAGGCGCGGGCGGCGGTGGACGAGTGGCCGAAGGCGGTGACGCCGTCGGCGGAGCTGCGGCAGTGGTTCCACGGGGGTGGGGGTACGGCGGAGGAGTTCCGGGCCCGGTACGAGGCGGAGCTGGCGGCGCCGGAGGCGGTGGCGGAGCTGCACCGGCTGCGGGCGCTGGCCGGGGCGGGGCCGGTGACGTTGCTGACGGCGGTCAAGGACCCGGAGGGCAGCCACGCGGCGGTGCTGGCGGAGCTGCTGGCGCGGTGAGCGGGGGCGGGTGCCGGTGACCGTGCCGGGGCCCGGGGGGGGAAGGGCCGGCCGGGGCCCGGGCGGGGGGCAGGGCCCGGGCGGGGCGTGCGGGCTGCCGGGCGGGGGCGGGGGGCCGCTGCGCGGGGCCGTTCCCCCACCCCCCCCTTCCCGAAACCGGGCTCCGCCCGGACCCGCGCCTCAAACGCCGGCGGGGGCTGGAAGTACCGGGCCACGCGCCGCCCGGACCCGCGCTCGAACTCCCCCAGTCGCTACCGCTGGAAGGTGGCCCGACGGGCCGGCTGTGCCTGACCGGGTCAGGCCCAGAGTTGGCCCTGGAGGGCCTCGATGGCCTCTTCCGTCGTGGCCGCCGTGTAGACGCCCGTCGAGAGGTACTTCCAGCCGCCGTCGGCCACCACGAACACGATGTCCGCCTGTTCGCCCGCCGCCACCGCCTTGCGGCCGACGCCGATCGCCGCGTGGAGGGCCGCGCCCGTGGAGACGCCTGCGAAGATGCCCTCCTCGCGCAGGAGTTCCCGGGTGCGGGTGACCGCGTCCGCCGAGCCCACCGAGAAGCGGGTGGTGAGCACCGAGGCGTCGTACAGCTCCGGGACGAAGCCCTCGTCCAGGTTGCGCAGCCCGTAGACGAGGTCGTCGTAGCGCGGCTCGGCCGCGACGATCTTGACGCCGGGTACGTGCTCGCGCAGGTAGCGGCCGACGCCCATGAGCGTGCCCGTGGTGCCCAGGCCCGCCACGAAGTGGGTCACGGACGGCAGGTCGCGCAGGATCTCCGGGCCGGTCGTGGCGTAGTGCGCGCCGGCGTTGTCCGGGTTGCCGTACTGGTAGAGCATGACCCAGTCGGGGTGTTCGGCCGCGAGTTCCTTGGCCACCCGGACCGCGGTGTTCGAGCCGCCCGCCGCCGGGGACGGGATGATCTCGGCTCCCCACATCGTCAGGAGGTCACGGCGCTCCTGGCTGGTGTTCTCGGGCATCACGCACACGATCCGGTAGCCCTTGAGCTTCGCGGCCATCGCGAGTGAGATGCCCGTGTTGCCGGAGGTGGGCTCCAAGATGGTGCAGCCGGGGAACAGCCGGCCGTCCTTCTCCGCCTGCTCGACCATGTGGAGCGCGGGGCGGTCCTTGATCGAGCCGGTGGGGTTGCGGTCCTCCAGCTTCGCCCAGATCCGTACGTCGTCGGAGGGCGAGAGGCGGGGCAGCCTGACGAGCGGGGTGTTCCCGACCGCCGCGAGGGGGGAGTCGTAGCGCATTACTTCGATCCGCCGGCCACGGCCGGGAGGATGGTGACGCTGTCGCCGTCCTTGAGCGCCGTGGAGATGCCGTCCAGGAAGCGGACGTCCTCGTCGTTGAGGTAGACGTTGACGAAGCGGCGCAGCTGGCCGCCGTCGACAATGCGCTCCTCAATGCCCTTGTGGCGGGATTCCAGGTCCGCGAACAGGTCGGCCAGGGTGCTGCCTTCGCCCGTCACGGCCTTCTCGCCGTCGGTGTAGGTGCGGAGGATGGTGGGGATGCGGACCTCGATGGCCATGGCGGGCTCCAGTGTCGTCAAGTCAAAGCGTGGAAGCTTGGAAGCGTGAAGGGGCGTGCGGGGTAGGGCAGCGCGCGTGGTGCCCCCCGCGCGGCGGGGCTGTGGTGCTCGTGCTCAGGCAGCGGGACAGATGGCGCTTGCGAGGCGGCACAGGTCGACGTGCAGCCGCGCCACGAGCAGCAGCGGCCTGCCGGGCGTCTCGTTGCTCACGTCGTGGGAAACCATGCGGTCATGTTAACGATTCCCGGTCCCCTGTTTGGAGTGTGATCCCGCATCGTGGACCCCTGGCGCTCACATGTTGGTCAGTAGGCCGCTACGACCCGCACTTCTTCCTCGGTGATCACGCCGTCGACGATGCGGTACGAGCGGAACTGGAACTCGCCGAGGCCGTCGTGGTCGGCGGTGGAGACGAGTACGTAGTGCGCGCCGGGCTCGTTCGCGTAGGTGATGTCGGTGCGCGAGGGGTAGGCCTCGGTCGCGGTGTGCGAGTGGTAGACGATCACGGGTTCCTCGTCCCGGTCGTCCAGCTCGCGGTAGAGCTTGAGCAGGTCCTTGGAGTCGAACTCGTAGAACGTGGGAGAGCGGGCCGCGTTCAGCATCGGGACGAAGCGCTCGGGTCGGTCGGTGCCGGCCGGGCCGGCCACGATCCCGCAGGCCTCGTCGGGGTGGTCCTTGCGGGCGTGTTCCACGATCTGGTCGTACAGGGCCTGGGTGAGGGTCAGCATGAGCGACAGGATAAACAGACGGGCCCTCCCGTACCGAGGAGTGGTACGGGAGGGCCCGAATGGTGGACGGACGGTCCGGGTCCCGGCCGAGGCGGCCGGCCGGGAGCCGTGGTCCGCGAGGGGTCTACTGGGCCTTGGTGAAGGCCGCACCGCGCGGGTTGCGGGACTTCATGACCAGGTAGGAGACGCCCAGGATCACGCCCCACAGGGGTGCGCAGTACAGCGAGACGCGGGCGTCCTTGTCGGCGCCCATCATCACGATGACCATGCCGATGAACAGCAGCGCGAACCAGCTGGTGTACGGGGCCCCGGGCGCCCGGAACGGGGACTTGGGCAGGGCGCCTCGGTCGGAGGCGGCCCGGTAGCGGATCTGGCAGACCAGGATCATGATCCAGGCCCACATGCCGGAGATGGTGGCGAAGGAGACTACGTAGTCGAAGGCCTTGCCCGGGGCGACGTAGTTGATCCAGACGCCCACCAGCATCAGGGCGGCGGAGACGGTCGTGCCGACGAGCGGGGTGCCGCTCTTGGTCAGCTTGGTGAAGACCTTCGGGCCCTGGCCGTTGAGCGCGAGGTCGCGCAGCATGCGGCCGGTGGAGTACATGCCGGAGTTGCAGGAGGAGAGGGCGGCGGTGAGCACCACGAAGTTGACGATGGCGGCGCCGACGCCGAGGCCCATCTTCTCGAAGGCGGCGACGAAGGGGCTGACGCCGGGCTGGAATTCGTGCCACGGGACGACCGACAGGATCATGATCAGCGCGCCGACGTAGAAGACGGCGATCCGCCACGGCACGGTGTTGATGGCCTTGGGGAGGGTCTTCTCGGGGTCCTTGGACTCGCCGGCGGTGACGCCGACCAGCTCGACCGCGAGGAAGGCGAACATGACGATCTGCAGGGTCATCAGCGTGCCGCCGATGCCCTTGGGGAAGAAGCCGCCGTCGTTCCAGAGGTTGGCGACGGTCGCGGTGTCGGCGGCGTCGGAGAACCCGATGGTGAGGATGCCGGCGCAGATCAGGATCATGCCGACGATGGCGGTGACCTTGACCATGGAGAACCAGAACTCCAGCTCACCGAAGAGCTTCACGGAGATCAGGTTGGCGGCGTAGAGCACGACGGTGAAGATCAGCGCGTACGCCCACTGCGGGAAGCTGTCGTGGGTCCAGTACGACATGTACTGCGCGGCCGCGGTGACCTCGGTGATGCCGGTGACCACCCAGAACAGCCAGTACGTCCAGCCGGTCACGTAGCCCCAGAAGGGGCCGAGGAACTCGCGTGCGTAGTCCGAGAAGGAGCCGGAGACCGGGCGGTACATGAGCAGCTCGCCCAGGGCCCGCATGATGAAGAAGATGACCAGGCCCGCGATGGCGTAGGCCAGGATCAGGCTGGGGCCGGCCTTGGAGATGGCCTTGCCCGCGCCCAGGAACAGGCCGGTGCCGATGGCGCCGCCGATCGCGATCATCTGGATCTGGCGGGCTCCGAGCGCGCGGTGGTACCCCTCGCCGCCACCCTCGGGCCCGGCGGCCTCGCCGGGCTTCTTGTCGTGCTGCTCGACCTGCACAGAGGTCATGTCTGGTGCGCCTTTCTCCACGCCGACCCGCGCCTTCGATGGCTGCGGATCGGGTCCTCGATCCCCCCGGATACGGATGGAGTTGCACGCCGGCGATCAGCCGGTTCAAGCGAGCCGGGGGACATGGGTGGCGTCCCGGCGGCAGTCGTGAAGATTTATCACGGGCTTACGGGTGATCGAGAGGCCGGAATGTGGCGCACGGCACAGATAAATCGGGACATGGGTCCTGAAACGGATCAGATCACCGCATCGCGGTGATCTGATCGTTATCCGGATTTGAGCGTCCGCTGAGCGAACAACATGTGGGGGCGGCCGGACGGCCGGCTCAGAGGGTCTCGATGAGGCTCTCCTGGAGACCGCCGAGCCACAGGTACGCCATCACCATCGGCTTGCGCGGATCGTCGTCCGGCAGCCGGAACAGTGCGGCGCCCTCGTCGTCCTCGGTGATCTCCAGCCGCGCCGCGATGGTCAGGCGCAGGTCGTTGAGCGCGCCGAGCCAGCGCAGCGGCAGCTCCCCGGTGAGTTCCAGCACGGCAGCCCCGTCACCGGCCGGGGCGAGGTCGTTCAGGCTGTGGACGACCGCCAGGGCGTCCTCGCGCTTGCGGGTGCGCAGGTCGTTCTCGGTGAAGCGGCGGAACTCGGCCGAGCGGGCCCTCAGCTCCTCGGCCTCGGCGCGCCGCAGATCGTCCCCCGCGTCCGGACCGGCCCCGTACGCGTCGGGGAACAGGCGGGCGAGGGCCGGGTCGGCCGGAGGCTCGGTCGGGCCGTCCGAGGCGAAGAGCACGGCCAGCGGGTCGGCGTCCGCCGCGGGTTCCGGCTCCCCCGGGCCGATCAGCTCCAGCAGTTGCACGGCCAGGGAACGCAGGATGGAGATCTCGATGTCGTCGAGCGCGATCGCCGCGCCGCCGCCCTTGCGGGACTCGAAGGTGCCCATCAGTTGCGGTCCTGCGACAGCGTCGCCCAGAGCCCGTAGCCGTGCATGGCCTGCACGTCCCGTTCCATCTCCTCGCGGGTGCCGCTGGACACGACGGCCCGGCCCTTGTGGTGGACGTCGAGCATCAGCCGGTTCGCCTTGTCCTTGGGGTAGCCGAAGTACGCCTGGAACACGTACGTCACGTAGCTCATGAGGTTGACCGGGTCGTTGTGCACCAGGGTCACCCACGGGACGTCGGGTTCGGGGACCGCGGAGGTCTCTTCGGCCGATTCGGTGCGTTCGATCTCAATGGGAGCAACACTCACCCGTCCCATGCTGCCACTGTGACGGGTCCGTCGCACAAACCGGCCCTACATCTCGTCACTTTGACGAGATGTGCGCTAGCATCCGTGACATGAACCCTGCGGACCTGGGCCTGCCGGTGGACGTGCCGTCGACAGCGCTCTTCACGGACCATTACGAGCTCACGATGCTCCAGGCAGCGCTGGCGAACGGCACCGCCGACCGGCGTTCGGTCTTCGAGGTCTTCACCCGGCGGCTGCCCGAGGGGCGGCGCTACGGCGTGGTGGCGGGCACCGGGCGGGTGCTGGACGCGGTCGAGAACTTCCGCTTCGACGGCGCGGTCCTGGAGTTCCTGCGCGAGCGGGCCGTCATCGACGCGCCGACGCTGGACTGGCTGGCCTCGTACCGCTTCTCGGGCGACATCTGGGGCTACCCGGAGGGCGAGGTCTACTTCCCCGGCTCGCCCATCCTGCGCGTCGAGGGCAGCTTCGCCGAGTGCGTCCTGCTGGAGACCGTCGTCCTGTCGATCCTCAACCACGATTCGGCGATCGCCGCGGCCGCCTCCCGGATGGCCTCGGCGGCGGCCGGCCGGCCGCTGATCGAAATGGGTGCCCGGCGCACGCACGAGCTGGCGGCCGTCGCGGCCTCGCGCGCCGCGTACGTCGGCGGCTTCGCCTCCACCTCGGACCTGGCGGCGGGCTTCCGCTACGGGATCCCCACGGTCGGCACGAGCGCGCACGCCTTCACCCTGGTGCACGACAGCGAGCGCGACGCCTTCACCGCGCAGGTGGCCTCGCTGGGCAGCGGCACCACCCTGCTGGTGGACACGTACGACGTCGCGGAGGCGGTGCGCACTGCCGTGGAGGTCGCCGGGACGGGGCTGGGCGCGGTGCGCATCGACTCCGGGGACCTGCTGCTGGTGGCGCACCGGGTGC
This sequence comes from Streptomyces sp. Tek67B01, assembly GCF_055231995.1. Lineage (NCBI taxonomy): Bacteria > Bacillati > Actinomycetota > Actinomycetes > Kitasatosporales > Streptomycetaceae > Streptomyces > Streptomyces sp. Tek67B01. Next base: position 4,499,915 of record NZ_JBUYUY010000001.1, on the reverse strand, counting down.
GGCACCAGCTGGACGAGATGGGCGCGACGGGCACGCGGATCGTGGTCACCTCCGACCTGGACGAGTACGCGATCGCCTCGCTCGCCGCGGCGCCCGTGGACGCGTACGGCGTCGGCACCCAGCTCGTGACCGGCAGCGGGCACCCGACGTGCTCGATGGTCTACAAGCTGGTGGCGCGGGCCACGTCGGCGGACCCGAAGGCGCCGCTGCTGCCGGTCGCGAAGAAGTCCTCGGGCGGCAAGACCTCGCTCGGGGGCCGCAAATGGGCGGCCCGCCGGCTGGACTCGGAGGGCGTCGCGGAGGCGGAGGTCGTGGGCGTGGGCCCCGTGCCGACGGCCCTCGCGGACCGACAGCTCCTGGTCCAGCTGGTCAAGGGCGGGGAGGTCGTGACCCGGGAACCCCTGGAGGCGGCGCGAGAGCGCCACCTCGCGGCCCGCTCGGGCCTGCCGCTGTCCGCGACGCAGCTCTCGCGCGGCGAGGCCGTGCTCCCCACGGAGTACGTGTAGTCGCCGCGCGTACCGGGCCGGGGGCCCCGTCCCCGGCCCGGGACGCGCGGGGCGACCGCGACCTCGGCGGCGTTTGGGGCGCGGGGGTACGGGGGCAGGGCACCGGCACGGTGGGGGAAGAGCCCCCGCGGGGTCCCGCCCCACCACACATCACAGCGAAGGGCACGCGACATGCACCGCGCACTGATCGTCGTCGACGTACAGAACGACTTCTGCGAGGGCGGCAGCCTCGCGGTCACCGGCGGGGCGGACGTCGCCGCCGCCATCACGGAACTGATCGGACAGGCCACGCCGGGCTACCGGCACGTCGTCGCCACGCGCGACCACCACGTCGACCCCGGTCCGCACTTCGCCCACCCACCGGCGGAGCCCGACTACGAGACGTCCTGGCCGGTGCACTGCGTCGCCGGGACCGAGGGCGTCGGGTTCCACCCGAACTTCGCCCCGGCGGTGGCCTCCGGCGCCGTCGCCGCCGTCTTCGACAAGGGGGCGTACGAGGCCGCGTACAGCGGGTTCGAGGGCCGGGACGAGAACGACTCGGGCCTCGCCGACTGGCTGCGGGAGCGGGGCGTCACGGAGGTCGACGTGGTGGGCATCGCCACCGACCACTGCGTGCGGGCCACTGCCCTGGACGCGGCCCGCGAGGGCTTCCGTACGCACGTCCTGCTCGACCTCACGGCGGGCGTGGCCCCGCACACCACCGCACGCGCCCTGGAGGACCTCCGCGCGGCCGGTGTGCGGCTGACCGGTACCCCGGTGGTCGCGGGCGCCTAGGAGGGCGGGGTCGAGGCCCTACGCGCCCCGCAGCAGGGCGCGGATCGGGTGCCAGAGCTCCTGGGCCCGGTCGGGGGTGCAGCGCCACAGGAGGCCGTCCGGGTGGTGGAGGACGGCGGTGACCTCGTCGGGGGTCGGCGGGTGGGCGTTGCCGCGGAGGTAGACGGCGCGCATGCCGAGGTTCCGCAGCCTGGTCAGGGCGCGGGCCCGGTTCGCGGCGTGCACGAGCACCCGGACGTTTCCGTCCTCGCCGGAGGGCCTGGGCAGCATGAGCGCGACCACCACGCTGCCGCCGGGCAGTCTCACGAAACCTCCACCGGGCATGATCTTCAGCTCCCCCGTCAATAAGACAACTTCCGACCCGCATCTAAACGCGATCGGCCGCCGCCCGCTAGAGGGCGACGGCCGATCATGTTTTGACCTGCGGTTTTGCCGGATTACTTAACGGCGGGACCGACCTCGACCGTCATCTGGAGACCGTCGTACGGCTCCTTGACGATCTTGATCTTGGTGTTGGTGTCAGTGGTCTTCACCGAACCGGTCGGGTTCTCGTCGTAGAAGTACTTGCCCTTGTGGTCGTCGAAGACCAGGTTCGCGGGCTTCGGCTTGAGGAACAGCGCCTCACCGTTCTTGTGCAGCGTGAAGGCGTCCGTCGAGTAGGCGCTGAACGTCGCGTCGTACGGCTGGATCTTGTTCCGCAGCAGGGTGCCGTCCGCCCACTTCATCGGCTTGGCGTTGGCGTCGATCGGCAGGATCTGACCCGAGCCCGGGTGCTGGCTCGTGTTGTTGTCCTTCTGGGAGGTGTCCCAGAGCCAGATCAGCAGACCGTCCTGGTAGGGGTAGTGCTCCACCCAGTTCGGCTTGGTGTTGGCGAAGCCGAAGTTGTACGGGCCGACCTTGAGGGTCGAGTCGTACGAGACGTAGCGACGGTTCTCCGCCAGGTAGTACTGCGCGTACTCCTTGGTGAAGCCGGCGCCGACCCGGGAGAAGCCCTTGCCGGTCCAGCCGTTGTCGCCGTTCTCGGCGCCGTCGGTGAACAGCGCGGAGCCGTCCGCGGTGAGGGTGATGGCGTCGGCCGTGAAGCCCTTGCCGCCCGCGCCGCCGTCCGTCTGGTAGCGGAAGCGGAGGTCGACCTTCTTGCCCGCGTAGGCGTCGAGCGGGAAGTTCAGCTGCTTCCAGGCGCCGGAGACACCGGTCAGCGAGGGGGCGCCGGAGGAGTCGGCCGGGAGGGCCGCGCCGTCGGCGGTGCCGGCGAGGGGCGTCCAGGTGGCGCCGCCGTCCGTGGACACCTCGGTGTAGAGGAAGTCGTAGCCCTCCTCGATGTCCCACCAGCCCTTGAGGGACAGGGCGGCGGAGGACTTGCCGGTCAGGTCGACCGAGCGGGTCAGGGTGTTCTTGAGGTCGTCACCCATGTTGCTCCACCACTGCGAGGAGCCCTCGGCGGGAGCGACGATGTCCGTCTTGACCTGCTTCTTCGGCAGCTCGACGAGCAGACCCTGCTTGTCCTTGGTGTTGTACGCGGAGACGCCCAGCTTGTGGGTGGACTTCGTCGCGGCCTTGGCCTTGTCGTAGTTCAGCCAGCCCAGCTGCAGCTTGCTCCAGGCGTCCATGTCGCCCGGGAGGTTGCCTATGGAGTCCTTGCCGTCGCCGAGCCAGGAGCCCGCCGACATCAGGGACCAGAAGCCGACGCTGTTGTCGCCGCCACCGGAGGTGTCGTAGAGGTCGGGCAGACCGAGGTCGTGGCCGTACTCGTGCGCGAAGACGCCGAGGCCGCCGTTCTCCGGCTGCATCGTGTAGTCGCCGACCCAGATGCCGGTGTCGCCGATCTGCGTGCCGCCGGCCTTGTTGTTCGCCGGACCGGTCTTGCCGGCGTCGGTGCCGTAGGCGTACCAGCGGTGCGCCCACAGGGCGTTGGTGCCCTGCACGCCGCCGCCGGCCGACTCGTCCTCGCCCGCGTGGACGATCTGGAAGTGGTCGATGTAGCCGTCGGGCTCGTTGAAGTTGCCGTCGCCGTCGTAGTCGTTGCGGTCCCACTGGTCGTACTGCGCCAGGGTCGCCTTGATCTCGGCGTCGGTCTTGCCGGCCTTCTTCTGGGCGTCGACCCAGGCGTTGACGCCGTCCTTGACGGTGTCCCAGACGTTCGAGCAGTTCGTCTGGCCGCAGTAGTTCGAGCCGTAACGGGCCTCGTTGTACGGGATCTTGACCCAGTCGGCGACCTGGCCGTCGACCGAGTAGCGACCCGAGGAGGTCTTCTCGTAGTAGGTCTTCAGCGAGTTCTTGCCCTGGCCGGTACCGAAGTACAGGTCCTGGAAGTAGTCCCGGCTGAAGTCCTTGCGCCAGGCCGTGCTGTTGTTCGTCGCGCGGTCCGGCTGCGCGATCGTGTTGTGCGCCGGGCCGGGGGTGCCGCCGTACTTCGGCGCCGGCGGCTTGGGGCCGTTCGGGCCGTCCGGGTCGTACATGGTCGTGTTGTCGACCTGGTCGCCGAACTCGACGAGGATCGTGAAGATCTTGTCGGTCTTCTCGCGTCCCAGCTCGACGTACTTCTTGTCGTCCAGCTTGACGACCTTGGAGGCCCCGCGCTGCTCGACGGCCTTCTTGCCGCTCAGCACCTGGTCGAGGGCCGCCTCGCGCGCCTGCGCCTGCTGCTTGCTGAACGGGCCGGGCAGGTCGTGCTGGACCTGCTCCTTCGCCGCGGCGGTCGGGTCCTGACGCTCCACTGCGGGTGCGTCACCCCGACTCGCGTCGGCGGCCTGTGCCGTGGTGAGGAAGGCGCCCGCGGCCGCGGTGGCGCCCAGCGTCACGGCGATTGCCGCGCCGCGCAGCGCGCGCCTTCCCTTGGAGTTGCCGGTCACTTGATGTCGTTCCCCTCCCGCGGCCGCAGCGTTGGTCGGAACGTCTCCAAAGGAGTGGGGGGTTCCGCGCGGCACGCGTCTCAAGTGACGACATTTGACCGGAGAGACGCGAGAAAAGACAGACCTTGACTTGTTCCTTACAAGTGCACTATGCGGGCAGCGAGTTCCGTTATTCGGACGTACGTCGCCAGTCGGGGCGAAGGGGTGTTTGCCGACCCCCTCGCCCCCTGGGGTCATACCGGAAGACGGCCGGAGAACCACCCGAGGATGCACGGGAAATGACGCCGTGCGCCCCCCGTGCTCCCGCGCGAAGCCGTCCTCCGGTTAGGGCACGCTTACTGACGGTTCCTCTCGGGCATGCCCCGTCGTAGAGTCTCTTGACGCGCGACGAGTTGAGCCGACTCTCCCTCACCTCCTTGAGGACGGAAACCGCCATGCCGCGTCCGACCGCCGCACAGCTCGCCTACGGCTCCGCCACCGTCATCGTGTCGACGATCGCCATGCTGCTGCTGTCGCAGACGAGCACGGGGATCGGCATCGCGGTCATCTCCGCGGCCGCCCTCGCCCTCGGACTCCTCGTCGCACTCACCGTGCCGATCCCGCGCCGGCGCGGCAGGCACGCCGCCGGACGGTCCGCCGCGGCGCCGGCCGTGACCGAACTCCCCCTCGGCGTGCCGTCGCAGGCTCGGGTCCCCGAGCCGCGGGCCGCCGCCGAGCACCCCGTGCACCCCGTGCACCACTGAGCCCCGGGCGTACGGCGGTGCGGACGACCCATCCCCCGGGGGGACGGCCGCCCGCACCTGTCGCCGTTACGGCCCGGGAGGAATCAGGTCGTGCGGACCACCACCGTCTTCGCCACCTTGTCGTGCAGCCCCTGCTTGTACGGCTTGTCGATCAGCATCGACACGATCAGCGCGAGCGGCCACAGGCAGAAGCAACAGATCAGCGTCGGCACCCACAGCACCGCGCCACGGCTGAGCGCGGCCCCGGAGGGCGGCATGCTGCCGTCGTTGAGCATCGCGACGCGCAGCCCCAGCAGCCGCTTGCCGACGGTCTGGCCGTTCTTCTTGGTGAACCACCAGTCGTAGCCGACGTACGCGACGATCGAGATCAGAGTCCAGAGCAGACCTGTGCCGTTGTACGACTTGGTGATGACCTCGGTGACGTCCTCGCCCTTGCCCGTGTCGACGGCGTACCTCCGCGAGCCGAACGGCAACTGGATGAGGAACAGCGGGACCGCGACGATGATCAGGTCGATGATCCGCGCGCCGAGCCGCTTGCCGAAGTCCGCGAGCGGGGGCATGCCCGCGAGGGGGTCCGGCATCCCGTACGGGTGCCCGGCGCCGCCACTGCCGTTGTACGGGGGCGGCGGGGGCGGATAGCCCCCGCCGCCGGGTCCGCCCGGTCCGCCGGGGGGCGGGGGGTACCCGCCGCTGCCGGGCGGCGGCGAACCGTACGGCGAACCGCCCGACGGCGGCGTCGGTTCCTGGGGCCTCTTGCGGAACGGGTCGTCCTCGGGCGGCTGGTCCGGCGGCGGCTGATCGGTGCTCATGGCCCGAGTCGACCCCGGGCGCGCGAACCCCGCAACGGGACGGCGTCCGTCCGGGGGGCGACGGTCAGCTAGCGGGCCACGTACGTCTTCGCCGCCTTGTCGTGCCAGGCCTGGCGGCGGGGTCGGTCGACCAGGCACCAGAGGCTGCCCGGGATGCCGAGGGTCGCGTACACCAGCCAGCGGCACAGGGCCGCGGCGAAGGTGGGCGGCCGACAGGTGGTGGTGGCCAGGACGCGGACGCCGAGCAGCTTCTTTCCCGGGGTGCGGCCCCAACGGGCGGTGGGCAGGACCTCGTAGAGGACTCCGAAGAGCAGGACGGCGGCGAGTACGAGGCCCAGGTATCCGGTGATGGTGGCGTCGAGCAGCCAGACGGTGGTGTGCCGGCCGATCGCCCGGGCGGCGTCGACCTTGGCCTGGACGTGGGCCGTGACCCGGGGTACGAGGGGCCGGGCGACCGCCGTCGCGACGCCCCCGAGGACGAGGGAGTCGAGGAGGCGGGCCAGGGCGCGGCGGAAGAGGCCAGAGGGGCGGACCGCGCCCTCGGCCATGCGCTCGAAGACGGCGTGCGCGGTGGGCAGCGGTGCGGCGGGGAGCGGGGCGGCGGGGGCGGCCGCTCGTTCGGGGGCTTGCGGCGGGGTCGGCGGGCTCGGTGGGGTGTGCTCGGCGGGGGGCTCGGGTCGCGCCGGCTCGGGGGCTGGCCGGGGCGCCGACACCGCCGGGCGGGGCCGGGCGGGGGCGGGCCGGGGGGAGGCCGCCTCGGGCCAGGAGGAGGTGACCCCGGAAGGCGCGTCGCCGCCGCCGGGAGCCGCGGGCCACTCGGGAGCCGGGGCGGGCGCGGCGGGGGTGGGGGGCTCGGGGGCGGCGGGCGCGGCCACCGGTGAGCGGGCCGACAGGATGCCCACCGCCTCCGCGGGGTACCGGTCCACGGGCGGCGCGGCGAGCGCCGCGCGGGCGGGCAGCGCCCCGGCGGGCTCCTCGGAGTGGCCCCAGGACACCCGGACGTCGCGCGGGCCGCCGAAGCCCGCCTGGTGCGCGGGGTCCGCCTGCCACGCCGCCTGCTCGGCCACGGCGGCGGCCACCACCGGCTCGCGGTCGCGGGTGGATGCGCGCTCGGGTTCCCGGGTCGGGTCCGGCTCCGGGTCGATGCCGGGGTCGGGGTCGGGGTCGGGCAGCGCCTCGGTCATCGACGTGTCGTCCAGGAAGACCGGACCCGTCTCGTCCGCGGGCGTGGCGGGCCGGCTCGTACCCGGAACCCAGGCCGAGCCGTTCCAGTACCGCACGTACCCGGGGATGGAGGGATCGGGGTAGTAGCCCTCGCGGGCGTGCTCGCCGTCACCAGGGGAGGCCGTCAATGTCCCCAACTCCGATCGTGGCTTGAGGCTGTGAAGGGCAGGACCATAGCGAAGAACCTCCCTCCGACAGGTCCGGTAACGGGAGAATCCAAGCCTTCGAGCGAACCCTTTCCCCAGCTGCCTGGTTTCGGTCATCCGACAGATTCCGGCCAATCTCCGCTTGACCCCGCGAAGTCGCGTCATACCCCGGCAGATCGGGGCTCTTTCCGGACGTGGGGCTCGATCCCGGCCCCGCGCACCGGACGCGAGATCCGCAACGAAGTGAGGCCGTCATGCACCACCCCGTCATCGAGCGCGAGCTGGAACTCAAGCTGGTCATGTCCCCCGAGCGCACCATCCCCGTCCCCGCCAGGCTGCTCTACCTGACGGACGACCCGTACGCCGTGCACATCACCTTCCACGCCGGCTCCAGCGCCCCGGTGCACTGGACCTTCGCGCGCGAGCTGCTGGTCGAGGGGGTGTTCCGTCCGTGCGGCCACGGGGACGTCCGGATCTGGCCCACGAAGATCGACAACAGGTCCGTGCTGTCCATGGCGCTCAGCTCCCCCGACGGCGACGCCCTGCTGGAGGCCCCCGCCGCCTGCGTGTCCGCGTGGCTGGAGCGGACCCTGCGCGTGGTCCCGCCGGGGACGGAGGCCGAGCGGCTCGGCCTGGACGCCGCGCTGGCGGAGCTGCTCACCCCGACCCCGGCGGACGACCTGTGGCTGCGGGACCCGTGGCCCTCGGACGAGTCGCCGGACGGGGACTCCTGAGGGCCGCCGGGGTGTGCCGACCTGGCGCCGACCGGGCCTCGACCGGGCGCGCGGAACAACCGGTGTCAGAACAGCTTGCCGGGGTTCAGCAGGCCCAGCGGGTCGAAGGCGCGCTTCACGTTGCGCTGCACCTCCAGCCCCACGGGTCCCAGCTCGCGGGCGAGCCAGTCCTTCTTCAGGACGCCGACGCCGTGCTCGCCGGTGATGGTGCCGCCCAGGGACAGTCCGAGCGCCATGATCGCCTCGAAGGACGCGCGGGCCCGGCGCGCCTCGTCCTCGTCGGCCGGGTCGAAGCAGACCACCGGGTGGGTGTTGCCGTCGCCCGCGTGCGCGCAGACCCCGATGAGCAGATCGTGCGTACGGGCGATCTCGGTGGTCCCGTCCAGCATCTCGGCGAGCCGCGAGCGCGGGACGCACACGTCGTCGATCATCGTCGCGGGCCGCAGCGCCTCCAACGCGGTCAGCGACATCCGCCGGGCCTGGAGCAACAGTTCCGACTCCGCCTCGTCCTCGGCCGGCACGACGGCGGTGGCCCCGGCGGCCGTGCACAGTTCCGCGACGGCGGCGAGGTCGTCGGGCGCGTGCGGGGTGTCGAAGGCGGCGAGCAGCAGCGCCTCGGTGCTCTCCGGCAGGCCCATCTTCCCGAGGGCGTTGACCGCCCTGACGGTCGTACGGTCCATGAGTTCCAACAGCGAGGGCGTCAGACCGGCCTCCATGACGGCGCAGACGGCCGCGCAGGCGGCCGAGGCCGAGGGGAACTCGGCGGCGAGCGCGAGCTGCCGGGGCGGCGCGGGACGCAGTCCGAGCACGGCCCGGACGACGACGCCTAGGCTGCCCTCGGAGCCGACGAACAGGCGGGTGATGTCGTACCCGGCGACGCCCTTGGCGGTGCGTCGGCCGGTGCGCAGGAGCCGCCCGTCGGCGAGGACGACGTCGAGGCCGAGGACGTACTCGGCGGTGACGCCGTACTTGACGCAGCACAGGCCGCCGGACGCGGTGCCGATGTTGCCGCCGATGGTGCACTGCTCCCAGCTGGAGGGGTCGGGCGGGTAGTAGAGGCCCTGTGCGGCGACGGCGCGGGAGAGGACGGCGTTGACCACGCCCGGCTCGACGACGGCGATCCGGTCGACGGCGGAGATCTCCAGGATGCGGTCCATCTTCACCAGGGAGAGCACGATGGAGCCGTCAGAGGCGTTGGCGGCGCCCGACAGGCCCGTACGGGCGCCCTGGGGAACCACGGGGACGCGCAGGGCGGTCGCGGTGCGCAGCACGTGCTGTACCTGCTCCACGGTCCGGGGCAGGACGACGGCGGCCGGTGTGCCGGCGGCGCAGAAGCTCGCCATGTCGGTGGCGTAGGAGGCGGTCACCTGGGGGTCGGACAGGACCGCTGCCGCGGGCAGCCCGTCGAGGAGCGCTTCGAGGAGGGCCTCGCGGGACGCTTCGCGGCGTGCCTCGTGGGGTTCCTGCCGGGGTCCCTCCTGGGGCGCCGCGTCGTGGGGGTTCGCGCGGGTGGTGTCGTGGAGGTTCGCGCGGGGTGAGGTGGAGAGGTCATCATCCATGGGTTCAGCGTGGCACCTGGGGCCATAGGTGTGAACACGGACGCGACCCTCTTCGGACACCCCGGCGCACTCTTCATATTGACGCACAGTGAACGCATGGACCGTATCGACTACGCATCGGAGCAGGCCGAGCCGGCCGTGACGTTCACCGGCCGCAAGACGCTCGTGGCGGCCGCGGTCGCGGTGGTCCTGATCGTCGGGGCCCTGGTGATCAGGCCCGCCCGCACCGGGGACGACGCGCGCCCGCCCGGGCCGAGCCAACGGGCGGCATCGGCGATGGGCCTGGGCGCCCCGGCGGCGGCCGTGGACCTGACGGCGCTGGTCACGGACCGGGAGAAGTGGCTCGCGAAGCACCCCGACGACGAGGCCTCGTGGGCGGTGCTCGGATCGGCCTACTTGGAGCAGGCGCGGCGCACGGCCGCCGCGGACTGGTTCCCGAAGGCGGAGGGCGCCCTGAAACGGTCTCTGGAGCTGCGGCCCCCCGAGAAGGGCAACTTCGACGCGATGACGGGCATGGGCGCGTTGGCCAACGCCCGGCGCGACTTCGGGACCGCGAAGAAGTGGGGCGAGTTGGTACGGGCGCAGGCGCCGCGGCGCTGGACGGCGTACCCGGTGCTCGTGGACGCGTACTCCGGGCTCGGCGACTACAAGGCCGCGCAGAAGGCGCTGGAGCGGCTGGACGAGCTGCACTCGGGGCTGGCGGCGTACGTCAAGGCCTCCCAGGTGTACCGGGACCGCGGCTGGCGCGAGGACGCGGTGATGGCGATGGAACACGCGGCCGGCGCGGCGAAGGCCCCGGCGGAGAAGGCGTACACGCTGTTCCGGCTCGGCGAGCTGTCCTGGGAGCGGGGCGACCCGGAGGAGGCGCTGAGCCAGTACGAGGCGGCCCTGCGGACGGACCCGGCGCAGGCGGAGGCCCTGGGCGGCCGGGCCCGGGCCCTGGCCTCGCTGGGGCGGGGCGGTGAGGCGGTCCGGGACTACCGGATGGCGCTGGGGCGGGCGGCGGTACCGCGCCTGCAACTGGAGCTGGGCGAGCTGCTGGAGTCGATGGGGCGGGCGGAGGAGGCACGGGTGCCGTACGAGGCGCTCGGGGCGCTGGCGGCGGTGGAGGCGGCGCAGCCGGTGGACGAGAACGTGGTGCTCGGGCTCTACGAGGCCGACCACCGCGATCCGGAGGCGGCGGTGCGTCGGCTGACGCAGGAATGGGGGCGGCACAAGGGCATGGAGGTCGCCGACGCGCTGGGGTGGGCGCTGCACCGTACGGGCGACGACGCGATGGCGCTGGAGTACGCGAAGAAGGCGACCGAACCCGGGCTGCGCAGCGCCGAGTTCTCCTACCACCGGGCGATGATCGAGCGCGGCCTGGGCGACGAGGCGGGGGCGCGGCGGCACTTGCAGGAGGCCCTGCGGACGAACCCGGGCTTCTCACCGCTGCGGGGGCCGCTGGCGAAGGAGACCCTCGCCGCCCTGGCCCAGCCCCCGCCGGGCGGCCCGGAGAACATGCAGCCGACCACCCCCTGGGTCGCCCCGGACCTCCCGAAGGCCGCCCCCAAGCCGAAGCCCTCGCAATCCGGCGCCGCCAAAGCCGGCCCGACGACGGGCACCTGAGGCGCCCCTCCCGACCCGAACCGCCCTCCCGCCCCGGCCCCGCGCGCCACGGCCCGGCCCTGCCCGGGTCACGCCGCGGCCCCGCCGCCCCCCTGAGGGGCCGGCGGGGCCGCGGCGACGGTCGCCCTACAGGTTGCCGCGCTTCTCCTGCTCCCGCTCGATCGCCTCGAACAGCGCCTTGAAGTTGCCCTTGCCGAACCCCATCGACCCGTGCCGCTCGATGATCTCGAAGAACACGGTCGGCCGGTCCTGCACCGGCTTGGTGAAGATCTGCAGCAGGTATCCGTCCTCGTCGCGGTCGACGAGGATCTTGAGCTCGCGCAGCGTCTCCACGGGAACCCGCGTCTCGCCGGCCCACTCGCCCAGCGTGTCGTAGTACGAGTCCGGGGTGTCCAGGAACTGCACGCCCGCCGCCCGCATGGACCGCACCGTCGCCACGATGTCGTTGGAGGCCAGCGCGATGTGCTGGACGCCCGCACCGCCGTAGAACTCCAGGTACTCGTCGATCTGCGACTTCTTCTTCGCGATCGCCGGCTCGTTGATCGGGAACTTCACCTTGAGGGTGCCGTCCGCGACCACCTTGGACATCAGCGCCGAGTACTCGGTCGCGATGTCGTCGCCCACGAACTCCTTCATGTTCGTGAAGCCCATGACCTTGTTGTAGAACGCCACCCACTCGTTCATCCGGCCGAGCTCGACGTTGCCCACGCAGTGGTCGATCGCCTGGAAGGTGCGCTTGGCCGGCGGCTCGACCATCGGGTCGACGGCGACGTAGCCCGGCAGGTAGGGCCCGGAGTACTCCTTGCGCTCCACCAGCGTGTGGCGGGTCTGGCCGTAGGTCGCGATCGCCGCGAGCACGACCGTGCCGTGCTCGTCCTTGACCTCGTACGGCTCGTCCAGCCCGCGCGCGCCGTGCTCGACGGCGTAGGCGTACGCCGCCCGGGCGTCCGGGACCTCGATCGCGAGGTCGATCACGCCGTCGCCGTGCTCGGCGACGTGTTCGGCGAGGAACCGGCCGTGGTCCGTGGCCGCCTTGATGACGGAGGTCAGGACGAAGCGGGCGGAGCCGTTGGTCAGGACGTAGCTGGCCGTCTCGCGGACGCCGTTCTCCGGTCCGGAGTAGGCGACGAGCTTCATGCCGAACGCGGTGGAGTAGTAGTGCGCGGCCTGCTTGGCATTGCCGACGGCGAAGACGACCGCGTCCATGCCCTTCACCGGGAAGGGGTCCGCCTCACGCGCGGTGGCCGGGGTGGTTTCGAGGTTCGCCAGAGACTCAGTCATGAGCGCAGAGTCCCGCCGATCCACAAGCTGCGCAATAGTTTCGATTTCCGCTGTACACAATGCCCAGCACCGCCGGAGACTGACTGAGAGATCTGTGCAGTATGACCACCCCCCGCGCGGTCCGGAGGAAGCCATGGGAATCGACGAACTGGACGGGCGTCTGATCGTGCTGCTGGCGCGCGAGCCCCGGATCGGGGTTTTGGAGGCGTCCCGGCGGCTCGGCGTGGCGCGCGGCACGGCGCAGGCGCGCCTGGACCGGCTCCAGTCGAAGGGGGTCATCCGCGGTTTCGGTCCACAGGTCGATCCGGCGGCGCTCGGCTATCCGGTGACCGCGTTCGCCACGCTGGAGATCAAACAGGGGCAAGGGGCCGACGTACGGACCCACTTGGACGGGGTGCCGGAGGTGCTGGAACTCCACACGACGACCGGCCAGGGGGACATGCTGTGCCGGCTGGTGGCCCGCTCCAACGCGGACCTCCAGCGGGTGATCGACCGGGTGGTCGGCTTCGAGGGGATCGTGCGGGCCTCCACGGCGATCGTGATGGAGAACCCGGTGCCCCTGCGGATCATCCCGCTGGTCGAACAGGCGGCGGCGGACGACTGATTGAGCCCGTAGGGCGAGTTGCAAAGAAACCCTTGCATAGAAGTCTTTGCAACTCTACGGTTGGTCCGTGCCCGAGACGCCGGAAGTCCCAGAGCCCCAGGTCCGCACCCTCGACGCCCGCTCACTGCGCGGCATCGCCCACCCGCTGCGCATGCGCATGCTGGCCGCCCTGCGCCACGACGGGCCGGCCACCGCCTCCCGGCTCGCCGAACGGCTCGGCGAGTCCAGCGGGTCCACCAGCTACCACCTGCGTCAGCTCGCCGCCTACGGGTTCGTCGAGGACGCACCCGAGCACGGCAAGGGCCGCGAGCGGTGGTGGAAGGCATCCCACGACGGCATGCGGTTCGACGAATCGCTGCTCTACGACGACGACCCGGCCACCCGCGGCGCGGCGGACTTCTTCCTGCACGAGGTCGCGACGATCCACGCGCAGGAGGTGAACACCTGGCTCGGCAACGCCCACACCTGGTCGGCCGCGTGGCGACACGGCTCCGACCTCAGCGACTTCACGCTGCACCTGACTGCCGAGGAGAGCCTCGACCTGATCCACAAGATGCACGACCTGGTCAACAGCTTCCGCGACCTGCCGCCCGCCGAAGGCCGACTGCCGGTCCGCGTCCACACCCACGCGTTCCCCCGCCAGGACGCCCGCGTCCGGCGCACGTCATGAGCAAACGCCCCTTCGCCGCGGTCCTGACCGCCAACACCATCTCCATAGCGGGCAGTTCCCTCACCCTCATCGGCGTGCCCTGGTTCGTGCTCCAGACCACCGGAAGCGCCGGCCGGGCCGGGGTCGTCGCCTTCTGCGCCACCCTGCCCGTGGTCGTGGCGGCCCTCGTCGGCGGCCCCGTCATCGACCGGATCGGGCGCCGCCGGGTGTCCGCCGCCTCCGACCTGATCTGCGCGCTGTCCGTCGGCGCCATCCCGCTGCTGCACTACGCGGGGCTGCTGGAGTTCTGGATGCTGTGCGCCCTGATGGCGCTCGGCGGCCTCGTGCACACCCCGGGCCTGACCGCCCGCGGCGTGCTGCTCCCCGACCTCGCCGAGCACGCCGGTACCCCCCTCGCCCGCGCGGCTGGTTTCTACGACGCCGTCTCGCGCGGGGCCCGCATGATCGGGGCCGCCCTGGCCGGGCTGCTGATCGCCGCGTTCGGGACCGAGTCGATCCTGCTCGTGGACGCCGCCACCTTCGCCGCGTCGGCGCTGCTGGTCACCGCCTTCCTGCGGGGCGTACCGGCGGCCGAACCGCAGCGGGCCGCCGGGAAGATCTCGCTCGCCGGCTACCGGGCCGAACTCGCGGAAGGCTGGGGCTTCGTGATCCGGTCGCGGCTGCTGCTGGGCATCACCTTGATGGTGATGACGACCAACGGCCTGGACCAGGGCTGGTCCTCCGTCCTGCTGCCCGTGCACGGCCGCGAAGCCCTCGGCGGACCCGCCGCCATCGGCCTGATGGTCTCCCTCTTCGGCGGCTCCGCGCTGCTCGGCGCGCTGCTCTACGGGATGTGGGGAGAGCGGCTGAGCCGCCGGACGGTGTTCGCTGTGGCGTTCCTGCTGTGCGGGGCGCCCCGGTACGTGGTGGCCGCCGTCACCGGCACCCCGTTACCGCTGGCGGTGACCCTGGCGCTGTCGGGGCTGGGCGCGGGCGTGCTCAACCCGATCCTGTCGACGGTGGTCTACGAGCAGGTGCCGGACGCGCTGCGCAGCCGGGTCGCCGGAGTGACCACGGCGGGATGCGAGTTGACGATGCCGCTGGGCGGTCTCGCGGCGGGCATGCTGGTCGACGGCTTCGGCGCCACCCCGGCGCTCCTCGCCTTCGGCGGCGTCTACCTGCTGGCGACGCTGAGCCCTCTGGTGTTCCCGGCCTGGCGCGGCATGGACCGTCCGGCGGTGCCGGGAGGTCCTGTGCCGCCGGGAGGTCCTGTGCTGCCGGAAGGTCCCGCGGTGTCGGGAGGTCCGGCGGTGTCGGGAGGTCCGGCGGTGTCGGGAGGTCCGGCGGTGTCGGGAGGTCCGGCGGTACCGCAGGGTCCCGTACCGCAGGGTCCCGCGGTGCCGGGAAGTCGGGAGGGCGCGCGGGCGCCGGCCGGTGCGCCCGTGCCTGCGGGCCCGCCCGTGTCGGCCGGTCCGCCCGCGCCGGTCAGCAGGACGGAACCTGCTCCCCCCGGTTGAGCGCGCGAAGGGCGTCCACCGCGCCCGTCAGCGAGGTGACGGGGATCAACCGGAGTCCCTCGGGGAGTTCGGAGCGGGCGTCGGAGCACTCCGCCTTCGGGACGAGGAACACGCTCGCCCCGTCGCGCCTGGCGGCCTGCGTCTTGAGGGCGACCCCGCCGACCGCGCCGACCTCGCCCGCGGCGTTGATGGTTCCCGTACCGGCGATGACGCGGCCTCCGGTGAGGTCGCCGCCGCTGCCGTCACCGTCGAGCTTGTCGACGATGCCGAGGGAGAACAGCAGGCCGGCGCTGGGACCGCCGACGTCGGCGAGGTGGAGCTCGGCCTTCACCGTCTTGGGGTCCTTGTGCAGGAAACCGAGGGCTGCCTCGGAGGCGCTCGACTGGGACGTGGCCATTTCCTCCAGGTTGTGCTGCTCGATCTCCTTGTCGCTTCCGCCCGACGGGTAGACGGACTCCCGGGGCATGACGGCCCGCGTGTGGTCGAACCAGCGGGAGACGAGTTCGGGCAGCCGCACCGTCGAGGAGGGGCCGGTGGCCTGGATGGTGGTCATCCGCAGCTGGCCCTTGGTCTCTCGGGTGGGGGCGCCCGTGACGACGACGACGGGCTTGCCGTCGCGGGCGCCGAGCACGTCGGCGGTGAGCCCCGGCTGGGCGATCACGAAGGGCAGCGGCGCGAAGGCCGCCGCGACGAACAGCCCGAGGACGGGCAGGGCGCAGATGCCCAGGGCGGCGGGACGCGGCAGACGTGTGAGGCGAGAGAGCACCCGGTCAATCTATCGGGCGCGTGCGGAACGCCATCGTGCGCACGCCAGGCGCCGCGCCCCGGCGGGCCCGCCGCCGCATGAGGCGTCGGCGCGAGCCCGTGGCCATCGGCGCGAGCCCGTAGGCGACGGCTCATCGGCGCCGACTCATCCGCGCGGATCGTTGACGCCGGGAGCGTCGGCGCGGGGGGCTCGGCGCCGGGATCGTCGGCTTGGGGGTGCTCAGCGCAGGGCGTCGGCGATCTCGCGGGCCGCGTCGACCACGCGCGGTCCCACCCGCTCGGGCACGGCGTCGGCCAGCATGACGACGCCGACGCTGCCCTCCAGCCCTGTGATACCGACGAGGGGCGCCGCGGCGCCGCTGGCGCCCGCTTCGAGCTCCCCGTGGGTCAAGGTGTACCCGGGTTCGGTCAGCGCGCCCTGACGGGCGGCCAGGATGGCCCGGCCGGCGGCCCCGCGGTCCAGCGGGTGGCGGAAGCCGGCCCGGTAGGCCACGTGGTAGTCGGTCCAGGTCGGCTCCACGACGGCCACCGCGAGTGCCTCGGTGCCGTCGACGAGGGTCAGGTGCGCGGTGGCCCCGATGTCCTCGGCGAGGGAGCGCAGCGCGGGCAGGGCCGCCTCACGGACGAGCGGGTGGACCTGACGTCCCAGCCGGAGCACGCCGAGCCCGACCCTGGCCCGGCCGCCGAGGTCGCGGCGGACCAGGGCGTGCTGTTCGAGCGTGGCGAGCAGGCGGTAGACGACGGTGCGGTTGACACCGAGGCGGTTGGAGAGCTCGGTGACGGTCAGACCGTGGTCGGTGTCCGCGAGCAGCTTGAGAACCCTGAGCCCTCGGTCGAGGGTCTGGGAGGTTTCCGCAGTCACGACGCCTCTCCCTCTTTCACTGGGCGGCGGTGACTCTCGCGGGGTGGAGCGCTGCCGGTCCCTCGGCGACGCACGGAGAGGCCGCCGGTTGCGGCCATGGCATGGCTCCGGCTGCGCTCCCGCGGCGGCGCTGCCACGGGGCGTTCGATGCGGGGACAGTAGCGAGCAGGTCCGCTTAGCGGAAGACCTCGTCCACAATCCGGGCGCCTAGCGCCGGTTTGTTCCGTTTTTTTCCGGCCCGTGTGTCAATTCGTGATGTTCTTGCGTCCGAATTTCTTTCGAGTGACAACCACGGCCCCGCCCTCGCGCGCCGAGCGGATCGGAGCGGCGTCAAGCGACGGACTATGGGACGAACGCCCCCATTTCGAATCCGACGTCGACTGCCGGTACTCCGGAGTCGGCTGCCGGTACTTCGAAGTCGACTCCCGGCCGAGGACCGATCACATGCGGATCGGTCCTCGTTCCCGCGCGGCGCCCCGGTGACGACCCGTGGTCACCGCATCCGGGTGGCCCACTCCTGGACCTTCTTGATGCGCTCCCGCAACTGCCCCGCCGTCGCCTCCGCGCTCGGCGGCCCGCCGCACACCCGGCGCAGCTCCGTGTGGATCACCCCGTGCGGCTTGCCGCTCTGGTGGACGTACGCGCCGACCATCGTGTTCAGCGACTTGCGGAGCTCCAACAGCTCCTTGTGCGAAACCACAGGACGCCGGTCGGCGGGGAGCTCCAGCAGGTCCGCCTCGCTGTCCGGCTTCCGCCGGCTGTGCGCGATCTGCCGTGACTGCCGCTTCTGGAGCAGCATCTGCACCTGGTCGGGCTCCAGGAGTCCGGGGATGCCCAGGTAGTCCTGCTCCTCCTCGCTGCCGGGGTGCGCCTGCATACCGAATTCGGCGCCGTCGTAGAGCACCCGGTCGAAGACGGCGTCGGACTCCAGCGCCTCGAAGGACATCTGCTCGTCCTCGCCGGTGTCCTCGTCCTCCAGTTTGTTCGCCTCGTCCATTTCCTTCTCGGACTCGGCATAAGGGTCTTCCTCACCCTGTTTCTTCGGTTTGTCGAGAACGTGGTCCCGCTCGACTTCCATCTCATTGGCGAATCCGAGCAGGTACGGAATCGTCGGAAGGAACACGGAAGCGGTCTCGCCGCGCCTGCGCGAACGTACGAAACGGCCGACGGCCTGCGCGAAGAACAGCGGCGTCGAAATGGTGGTGGCGTAAACCCCCACGGCGAGGCGCGGTACGTCGACGCCTTCCGACACCATCCGCACCGCGACCATCCAGCGGTCGTCCCCCGCGCTGAAGTCGTCGATGCGCTTCGAGGCCCCGGTGTCGTCGGACAGGACGACGGTCGCCTTGCTCCCGGTGATCTCCCGGATCAGCTTGGCGTAGGCACGCGCCGAGTCCTGGTCGGAGGCGATGACGAGGCCACCCGCGTCGGGGATGCCCTTCCTTACCTCCGTCAGCCGCTGGTCGGCGGCGCGCAGTACGTTCGGCATCCAGTCGCCGCGCGGGTCCAGCGCGGTGCGCCAGGCCTGCGAGATGGCGTCCTTGGTCATCGGCTCGCCGAGGCGGGCGGCGATCTCGTCGCCCGCCTTGGTGCGCCAGCGCATGTTGCCGCTGTAGGAGAGGAAGATGACGGGCCGCACGACGCCGTCGCCCAGCGCGCTCCCGTAGCCGTAGGTGTAGTCGGCCGACGACCGCCGGATGCCGTCGTTGCCCTCCTCGTACGTCACGAACGGGATCGGGTTGGTGTCGGACCGGAAGGGCGTACCGGTCAGCGCGAGCCGGCGTGTGGCCGGGTCGAACGCCTCCAGGCAGGCCTCGCCCCAGGACTTGGAGTCGCCCGCGTGGTGGATCTCGTCGAGGATCACCAGGGTCTTGCGCTGCTCGCACCGGTTGCGGTGCAGCATCGGGCGTACGCCGACGCCCGCGTAGGTGACGGCGACGCCGTGGTAGTCCTTGCTCAGCGGTCCGGCGGAGTACTCCGGATCGAGCCGGATGCCTATCCGGGCGGCGGCCTCGGCCCACTGCTTCTTGAGGTGCTCGGTCGGCGCGACGACGGTCACCTGCTGCACGACGTGGTGGTGCAGCAGCCAGGAGGCGAGCGTCAGCGCGAAGGTGGTCTTGCCCGCCCCGGGGGTCGCGACGGCGAGGAAGTCGCGCGGCTGCGTCTCCAGGTATCGGCCCATCGCACTCTCCTGCCAGGCACGCAGCTTGCCGGCGGTACCCCACGGCGCGCGGCCTGGGAAGGCGGGTGAGAGGTGGTGGGAGGCGGTAGTAGTCACGGTCTCCGGTTCGTCGCTCTCGGCAGTCGTACGTAGGACAACCGGGCCACCCTACCGGTGCGGGGCCACCCCTCGACGAGGGACAGGCCCGCGACCTCGGCGGGTGCGGCGAGCGTCACACGGGCTCGGTGCTCACCTGGCTTGGCCCGGGCCCGGCTTGGCCCGGGCCCGGCTTGGCGCGGGGCCCGGGGCCGGCTTGGCGCGGGGCCCGGGGCCGGGTGCGGGGCGAACCGGGGGCGGGGTCAGGCCGGGTCGAGGTCCGGCGGGGTCAGGCCTGGCCGGGACGGGGTCAGGACTTGGCCGGGACGGGGTCCAGCCGGGTCGCGACCCACGCGCCCAGCAGCGCCACGGCGGCCATCGGCAGGAACACGGCCACGAACGCGGTGGGGTGCGAGGCGCTCGCGCCCTCCGCGACGCCGTGCCCGGCGCCGACCGCTCCACCGCCGAGCGCCGCGAACGCCGCGCCGCCGGCCGCCAGCAGCACCACGTTCGCCAGCGCGTCCGAGATCTGCAGCGCCGCGGAGTTGGCCCCGGCCTCCTGCGGCGGGGACAACTTCATCAACAGCACACCCGTCGGTCCGATGACGAGGCCCATGCCGAAACAGCCGAGGCCCCAGGCCAGCGCCGGCGTCCACACCGGCACCCAAGGGACCAACACGGCCGGCGCCGTCGCGATGGCCACGGCCACCATCACCATCCCCGCCACCATCAGCCGCTGCCGGTACGGCTCCACACGCCCCTTGGACTGCACCCACGAGCCGACCGCCCACGTCAGGCCGCCGAGCGCCAGCGAGAACCCCGCCATGGTCGGGCTCAGACCCCGCTGGGTGACCAGCATCAGCGGCACGAAGCTCTCCGCCGCGATGAACGCCCCGGCCGCGACCCCGCGCAGCAGCACCACCGACGGCAGCCCCCGCCGCGCCCGGTACGTCCCGCGCGGCAACAGCCCCCGCACCGCCGGCACCAGCAGGGCCGCGCCCACGACGCCCGGCAGCAGCGACAGCCACCGCAGGTCCTGTGCCGCGTACTGGAGCAGCCCCGCGCCCGCAGAGATGCCGAGGGCCAGCCGGATACGGCGGCGGTCGAACGGCTCCGGGCCGTCCGCCGTCCCCACGGGGCCGCCCGCGGTCCGGCGGATCGCCGGCAGGGCCACGACCAGCGGTACGACGACCAGCACCGGGATCGCCAGGAACACCCAGCGCCACCCGAGCCGCTCGGTCACCGTCCCGGCGGCCAGCGGCCCCACGATCGACGGCACAACCCAGCTCGCGGCGAAGGCCGCCATGATGGCGGGCCTCAGCCGCTCCTCGTAGGCCCGGCTGACGACGACGTACAGGGCGACGATCACCAACCCTCCCCCGAGCCCCTGCACCGCCCGCCCGATCAGGAACACCCACATCACACCGGCGGTCCCCGACACCACCAGCCCGGCGGCGAAGGCCCCGATCCCGACGGCGAGCGGCCGCAACGGACCCTGGAGGTCGGCCCACTGGCCTGCGAGCACCATGCCGAAGAGACTGGTCGTGAAGTAGGCGGAGAAGGCGAAGGCGTAGAGCCCGATCCCGTCCAACTCGCGGGCCGCGACGGGCATCGCCGTGCCCACGGCGGTGGCCTCGAAGGCGATCAGGAATATGACGGAGACCATCCCGATGCTCAGCGTCCGGTACGGCGGTGCGAGGACCCCGCCCTGCGACGGGGGCGGAACGGACGCGTCGGCCGTCTGGGGGACACGGGGCTTCAGGACACTCATCGCCCCAGAGTAAGGCGCGTCCCCGGCTCTCGCCCCTGTCTTTCGGACCGACTCACCCTCCTCCCCCAGACCTACGCCCCCGGCCCCTTGTGAACGCCGCATGACAGTCCCATTGCACCCCGGCCCTCCCTCTTCCCCGCCTCCCCCGCCCCTCGTACGGTCGATCCATCACCACCACCCAGCCGTGTGCCCGAGTGGTTGAGGGACTCGCCTGCAAAGCGAGTTACGCCGGTTCGATTCCGGTCACGGCTTCGAGAACGGCCGCTCGGGGGAGGCTCCACAGCTCCCCTGAGCGGCCGCTGTCGTGTGGGGGCGTTACTGCGTAGGCCCTACCGCGTGGGCGCGGCCTTCTCCTTGATCACCAGCTGCTCAGGCAGGTTCCCACCGTTCTTGCACCCCAGCTCCTTGGCCATGGCCCGGGCGGCGGAGTGAACGATGGTGAGGTTCGCTTCGCGGAGCAAGCGGGGGTCGGCGGCGTTCGGCGGCCCGATGGTGCTCACATTCGCTGCAATCGGAACAGCCTTGTCCGGTCCCAGGAGCCGGTCGCTCGCGCAGTCGAAGAAGAGCCGAGCCTGCTTCGCGTCGGCGAAGGCATTGCGGCCCAAGTCGTACTCCCAGTAGTAACCCTTGCCGCTTTCGGACTGCTCACCCGTCCGCGTGAGTTCGTGCTCGATCTCGAACGACACCGAGAGATCACGAGCCTTCTTGCGGTCAACCGGACGGGCACTGCATACCTCCCCGCCCAGCGACGCACGGTTCTTCGCATAGCCACGCTCCAGCACGCCCGCTACCCAAGCCACGTCGCCGACGTCCTTGGGCGGTTTGAGCGGTGTGCCGGCGCCGGTCAACTGCTCCAGAGCGCGCACGGCATTCGGGTCGAGCAAACCCGGGGAACAGACCTCGGCGGCGAACACTTCACTTGGCCCGGAGTCCGGCTCCTCACCACCACTACACCCGGCAACAAGCAACCCCACGACAAGCAAGCTCGACAGTATGTGGCCTTTCGGGCGGCCCCTAATCATTCGCCTGCCTTCTTCGGCTTCACTGGGTCATTGCCCATGTGCTGCTCGTTGCCCCAGCCGTTGCCGTAGCCGACGATGAGCGCCTGTCGGAAATCCTCATCGAAGGTGTCGAATTCACCCACTGGGTGCCGCACCAAGAAGGCTTCGACCGGACCGGACGCCATCTGCTCGCCCTGCCGGTAGACGGTCGCTTTGGCGTCATGGGCCTCGCCGTCCTTGAGGTCCTTCTGCCGCTCGGCCTCGTCGTGAGACCAGTCACCAACAAGATCTCCAGCCACTTGCTCCAGCGCCCCTGTGCTCAGGTCCACTCCTAGTGGCACCAGGACAGCCGCCGCGCCTGCGGCGGCAGCCGTCGCCGGTAGAAAGGCGACCCCAGCGGCAATCGCCCCTGTCGCGGCGAACTCCACCCAGCCGGACCGCTTCTCCAAAGCCTTCTCGTAGTCGTCGTTCCACTTGTCGGCGTCCTGCTGAATCTGCTTCGCGCGGGATTCATCGAGGGTGCCCTGGAACTCGCCGCTTGTCCGAGCGATCTCCCTCAGACTGCTCTCGTTGATCTTGCCATCAGGCCCCACCTGGGCTTCCAGCATCGAGGCCGAGAAGACCGACTCCGCACGGGACATCGTGAGGTAGGAGTCGGGGTATTGCCCCAGACTGCTGAGGAACTTACGCGCAGCGACTTGATCGAACGCAGCATTCTTCTCGGCACCGGCGGCAAAAACGCTGTGCTCCTTGTTGTCCCGCAGCGCGTGGTTGAGGTCGTCGATGTACCCCGCACCCATGTGTCCGAGGCTGTCCGCGAGTGTCTCTTGGTTCTTGAGCAGCTCCGCGTCCCCGCCGTACTTGAGCACCACGTCCTGCATGATGCGCGAGCCCGCTTCGCTGCGGACGAGGTGGGGCGCCGGGTCGTCCCAGGCGTGGCCGAGGGTGGCGGCTTCCAGGGCGTGGCCCAAGGCGTCCGGCATGTACTTCTGGATCTTGGGGAAGTCGTCGGGGTTGAACCCCTCCATGTCGATGGTGGCGTCGTACTTCGCGTGGCCGAAGAAGTCGAGGTAGCTCTTGATCGGCTTCTTGTCCGCGCCCGTACCCAGGTCCGGGTGGCCGGACTTCTCCGTGCCGTCCCGGTCGTAGGCGTGCGGTTCGCGCTCCGGGTCGAAGAACTGGGACGCGGCGTCGGGGCTGTGGCCCAGCGCCTCCAGGAAGCTGACCACCGGGTCGTAGCCCGCGCCGTTGATGCCGGAGGGGTTGAGCATGTTCTTGCCGTAGCCGTTGAGCTGCCGCGACTGGTTGAAGAAGTCGGGATCCTTGGCGTGGATCTGGGTCGCGTGCTCCGCGATCGGCAGCAGGAACTTGGGATCGTAGTTCCCGTACCGCATGATGCCGCCGAGCAGCTGGTAGCCGAAGGGCGGGTTCTGCTCGTACTTCCCAAGCGGAATGCGCTCGGTGCCGAGCTTGCGCAACTCCAGCGCGAAGCTCGGCGGGAGGCTCGGGTCGGACGTGGAGCGGGTGGCGGTCGCGAGGTTCAGGCCCAGGTTCTGCTGGAGCTGCTGGACGTCCTTGAGGCGCTGCGGGTCCTGCTTCGCGTAGTCGTAGGTGTCCGTGGACATCTGCCCGTAGAACTCCAGCGTGCCCTTGGGGCCGAGCGCCCCGTAGAACGCGGTGGAGAATTCTGCCTTCTTCGCGTTGTCCGCCAGCAGCTCGTTCAGTTCCGCCAGCTCGGCGTGGGAGAGGGCACGGCCCTTGTGTGCCAGGTCGACGGCGTGGCCGGCCTGTTCGGCGGTGAGGTCGGCGTACTTGGGGCCGCTGAAGTTGTGGTCCTCGGCGACGTTGGCGTTGAGCAGACGGGCCAGTGACTGGTCGACGTCGTCGCAGGTGTCGATGACCTCGTCGATCCTCGCCTGCCAGAGCGGCAGGTTCTCACGGATGGACTGTTGGTAGTCGGGGTCGTGCAGCGCGGCACCGCGCTCGGCTTCGGGAAGCGGTCCCGGTGTGACCTTCCCCCTGCCGTCCACCCGGAAGCCGGCGGCGGGGGCCTCTTCGTCGGCGATCTTCTTCAGACGCTCGCGGGAGGACTTGAAGGTGGCGTGCCCTTCGACCAGGGCCTGGTGAATGCCCTTGGCCTCCTTGGCTGCGTCCTCGAACTCCTTGGCCGTCTTGTCGACGAACGACCGCCCCACACTGGCGGTGACCCCGCGCCACTCGGCCTTGTCGGCTTTCGCCTTCATGCCGTTACGGGCCGCCTCGGCGAGTTCGTCCAGCTTGCTGACCATCGCCGCCCAGTCGCTTATCGCGGTCGCGAGCTGGTCGATGGGGGCGTTCAGGACGTTCTCGTACGACAACACGGGTCTACGCCGCCTTCCAGCGTGCCAGGGCCACTACGTCAGTACTCGTCTACTTGAGGTACTCGTCGATCTTGGAGCTGGTGAACTCGGCGTAGAGCTGCTTCTCGTCCTTGTTGTGCGAGGAAAGGGAGTAGTTCAGGCCGTTGGAGATGGTGGCGCAGGCTGCGACGAGGGTCTTCACCTGGCTCTCCCAGCGGTGCGCCGCCTTGAGCAGGGCGCCCCCGGTGGCGAAACCCTCCTTGGACAGCGCCGCGGCGACCGCGGCGGTGGAGGTGTCGGCGTGCTTGCCGTCGGTGGAGAGCCGCGAGTGGAGTGTGAAGGCTTCGGTGCCGATGGCGCCGATGTGGTCCTGGTGGAGCTCCAAGTCCCCGCCACCGGCGCCGCCGGGTTCGGTGGGGACACGGTTGAGCCGCATGGACACGTTGGCCGCGGCCGTGGCACGCGCGGTGGCCCACTCTTCGTCGAAGGACATGCGGTGCTCTCCTTGGGTGGGTGGAGTGTCGGGGGCCCTCAGCGTCGTGAGCGCTGCTGGATGACGACTGCCGTGACGGCACCGCCGATGATCAGGCAGGCTCCGAGTCCAAGGGCGATCCAGGGCAGGGCGCTGCCGGTGTCGTCCTTCTTCGCCTGGGCTTGCGGGGCGGACTTGCCGGGCGCGGGTGAGGCCTTGCCGCCGGGCGCGGGGCTGGGAGACGCGGCCGCCGCGAGGTCGGGCAACGGGTACACGTCGGCCGGCCCGGGATCGCCAGGCGTGGGCACCGCGATGCGCGGACGAACGACGCCGTAGCCGACGTAGTCGTTGCGCTCGACGCCGTCCGTGGGCTTCCCGGCGGTGTTCAGGAGGACGCGGAGGATCTGATTATTGGTCCAGTCGGGGTGTGCGGACCAGAGCAGCGCGGCGGAGGCGGAGACGAGGGCGGTGGCGTCGCTGGTGCCGTGGCTGGTGCAGAGTCCGGTCTCACTGAGACAAGCCGTGACCAGGTCGATGCCAGGAGCAGACAGGTCGACATACGCGTTGTGTTCAGACTCCTTGGTCGCAATGCCGTTGGCGTCGACCGCCCCAACTCCCACTACGCCAGGTGTCGCGGCCGGGTACTCGACCTCATTCGTGGAATCGCCAGAATTGCCGACTGCTGCAAAGATCAACTTACCCTTGGACAGCGCATATTTCACTGCTTCCGCTCGCGCAGGATCATCCTTCTCAGCCCCCATAGAAATGTTGATGATCTTTGCATCAGAGTCAGCTGCAAAGCGGATAGCCTCCGTCCATACCGGACTAGTTGAGTTAAACTCGTGCGGGACACGGATTGGGAGAATTTTGGCGCCAGGAGCAAGGCCAAAAGCGCCATTATCTCCCTGACGCTTACCAGAGCCAGCGATCAGGGCAGCCATGGTAGTGCCGTGATTACCAAGCGGAGTGCGCTCATCCCCAGAATTTGAGGTGGCGAAGTTCTTTCCGGGAACGACTTGCCCTTCCAGCTCCGGGAGACTGCCAACTCCATTGTCGATGATTGCGACTGTCACGCCTTTGCCCGTGCTGACCTTCCAGATGTCGTTGGCCTTCATCGCGTCAAGGTGCCACTGTTGGTCTCGGACGGTTTCCGCGTGGGCCGGGGTCGCGGCGACCCCGGCCAGCAGCAGACCCACCAGGGCTGAGGTCGCCTTCCGCATGCGCATCCCGTGCAACGTCCGTTCTGCTCAGTCGATCACTGGCGGCACAACAGGACGATCCGCCTGCCAGGTCTCTTCGTCTTCGGCCAGGTAATCGGGGCGTTCGCCCCCACGGCCATCACGCCGCTTACCCGGGGCATGGCTCCCCGCGCCTCCGACCGGACCGGCTCCCGTCCCGTTGCGTACGAGGCCTGAACCGCCCTGCGTGAACGGCCTACCGCCCGCGGCCGACTGACCGCCGACTCCGGTCTGACGGCCCCCGACGACTCCGCCCGGCTCCATGGCCAGTCGACGGCCCGCGAACGAGCCAGGGCCGCCGTGGGGACCACCCACGCCACCCCCCAGGCCACCGCCCATCATTCCGCGTCCACCAGTCTGGGGCCCTTCCGCGCCGATGACCGTACCGCGCGGGATGCCCGCGCTAGGCCCGCGGGGAGTCACCGGGCGTCCGCCGACGATGCCGGTCTCGCGCGGGGGCAGTGCGGGCGTGGCACCGACCTTGCCAGGAGGCAGGGTGGGGCGCTGGAATGCGCCGCCGCCAACCGGGCGGGAGGAGGTGGTGGTTGCGGGAAGCGTCAGCCGAGGAACCACCGGTATGGGGCTGGGGCCACCACCGACCGGGGCAACCGGTCCAGTACCCGGAATACCCGAAGGAGTGGGCACCGTCTTGTCGGGCAAGGTCCCGACCGTGTTCAGGTCCACACCGACGTTGCGGTCCGGGAGAGGCGGTAGCGCCACTGAGGCTGTCCCGGCGGCAGGGGACGAGGACGAGCCAGCCTGCGCTGGGTCCCCTGCCATCGGTTGGTACCCGTTAGACGAGGTTCCAGGGCCGGAGGGCTGCACCGTAGTCCCGTCGCTCGCTCCTCCAGCTCCAAAGCCAGAACCACCGGCAGGTTGCGGCCTCGCAAGGTCCTCGCCACGGTCCATGGGGACAAAACTCGCCGGCGGCGGCGGAAACGTCGGGACCGGCGCCGCGCTCATGTTGCGCGACGACTCGTCGTACGACTCCGCCAGCTTCTTCAGCTGCTGCACCGCCTGCAGCCGGTCCGCCTCAAGCTTCTGCGCCGCCAGTGAGCCGATCTTCGCAGAGTCCGGGTCGTTGTGGAACTTGCGCGCGGCCGCCAGGTTCTCCTTGGCCGACATATCGACGCCCGGCGTGGTCGCGGCCTCGAACATGTGCTGCGTCGCGATCGTCATCCACTTCGAGGCGTCCTTGCTGTAGTCCGCCAGACGCAGCGTCGCGTTGGCCGCCGAGTTGACCCAGGTCTGGTAGGCCTGCGCCGTTTCGCCCTCCCAGCCCGACACCTTGTGGTTCTTGAGGTTCTCGCCGATCTCCTTGATCGCGATGGCGGCTTCCTCGAGCTGGATCGCCCGGGCGCGGACCACCTCCGGCTTGATCGAGGCGATCATCGCCATCAGCTGTTCGTGGCTGTAACCCTCGAAGTCCGTCGCCATCAGATGTGGCCCCCAGACGTGCTCGGAGCGGGGGCGGGAGTGCCGGACGGCTTACCTGCGCCCTGCGGCTGCTGCGGCTGTTCGTGCTTTGCCGACGGGTCGCGGGTCACGTCGTATTCCTTCTTCGCCCGCTGTGCGATCGCCAGCATCCGCTGCCGCGTCTCCTCGTCCACTTCCGCGAACCCCTTGCCACCCATGCGGATCGCGATCCCAAGACCCTCGATCTGGTCCGCCAGGCCCTTCGACAGGGCCGTCAGCTGCGTGTGCACCGTCCCGTACGCCTTGAACAGCGCATCCGCCTCCGCGAACCCCGTGCCCAGCGTTCCCGCGGGCAGCGTGCCGTCCTGAAGCTTGGCGGGGTCCGCCTGGGAGCCGCCGAGCTTCTTGAGCTGGGCGTCGACCAGCTTCTTGAAGCCGTTCAGCGTTTCGTACTCGACTTCCAGCGCCTTCGCCTGGCGCATGATCGCGTCTGCCAGGCCGTTGCTCGCGCCGACAATGCCTGCCAGTCCGCCGTTCTCCTCTGCCACGATGGCCTCCCCGACTCCCCGTCATCCCCGTTGCCCCGTAAACCCCTTCGGGAGCGGCGCCCGCATCGCGTTCCCGCCCCCGCTCCGATCACTCTAGCGACCGGCGCCGACAGCCCCAAGCGCCGGGTTGCACCTGCAAGCAGGGGTCGACCGGGCCCCAACCCCGGTCACATCCTCAGGAGTTCGGTACCGCAACCGCCGCCGATGGCCGGATAGGGAGCCTGTTCACCGGGCGGCCCGTCGCCGATCGGACCGCCGAGGCGATGGCCGCCGGGGTCGTCACCACCGGGACCGCGCTGGCCGCCTTCGCGCCGAACGGGGCCAGCACGTCGCGCTCTTCGACCAGCTTGACGATCCGCACCACCGGGGCGTCCAGCGACGTCGGCAGGGCGTAGCCCGTCAGGTCGGGGTGGCGGATCACCCCCGCCACCGAGCGGAGGTTTTCGGTCAGCGCCGCGCCCACGCCCTGTGTGACGCCCGCTTCGATACGGGCCTCCAGCTGAGCGGGGTTGAGGATGCGGCCCACGTCCTGCGCCACGGCCAGTTCGACCACGCGCACCGAGCCGAGCTCCACGTCGACGTCCACCACCGCGCGGACCGCGCAGAACGCGAGGCCTACGAAGGCGTCGCCCTGGCCCTGCTCGTCCAGGGGTTCGGTCGGGTGGGGGCGGCACTGGGCCGTCGCCCAGAGTTCCTTGCCGGTCATCGCCTCCGCCACCGTGGTGGAGAACGCGCCGTCGTACGACGTGATCCGGCCGTCCTGGATCTGGAGGAGTTCCGTCGACATGCCCAGCTTGTGGGCCATCGGCTGGAGGAGTTGGGTACGGACCATCTTCGCGGCCCGCTCGACCGCGCCCCCCGACACCCAGGTGTGACGGCCGTGCGCCGCCGGTCCGGCCGGCGGCTGGTCGGTGTCGACCGGGGCCGTCACGACCTCCTCAACGCCCAGGATCTCCTGGACGATCTGGCGGGCGAGCGTCGAGAAGCCCTGGCCGGTGTCGACGGCCGCGCAGATGACGGTGGCCACGCCGTCGACGACCTTCACGGTGGCGGTGGAGACCTCGTCGGCCCCCTCCGCCCCGAGCATGTGCACCATGCCCACGCCGTACCCGACCCCGCGCCGGACCGCGCCCGGTTCGCCCGCGCCCTCCGGGCCGCCCGGCAGCAGCCACTCCTCCTCCGGGGTGTCCTTCGGGAGTGACGGTAGGGGGAAGTCCCGTACGGAGCGCAGGAGTTCCGCGACCGGCGCCGGGCAGGTCACCGTCTGGCCCGTCGGCAGCAGGTCGCCCGTGGCCAGTACGTTGCGCATCCGCAGTTCCGCGCCGTCGATGCCGAGCGCGGCGGCCAGCTTGTCCATCTGGCCCTCGTACGCCGCGCACACCTGCATCGCGCCCTCGCCCCGCACGTGTCCGGAGGGCGGGTTGTTGGTGCGCACCGCCCAGCCCTCGACGAAGGCGTGCGGCACGACGTACGGGCCGCACGCGAAGGCCACGGCCGCCGCGAGGGACTCCGCGGAGGCGTCGGCGTAGGCGCCCGCGTCCATCAGGATCTGGGCCTCGACCTTGACCAGTCGGCCCTCCGCGTCCGCGTGGTGGCGGTAGCGCAGCAGCGTCGGGTGGCGGTGGGCGTGGCCGAGGAAGGACTCCTCGCGGGTGGCGGCCAGCTTCACCGGGCAGCCCGTACGGAGCGCCAGCAGCCCGAGCGGGAGTTGGAAGGCGGGATCCTCGCGGTCGGCCGTCGCGCCCGGGACGCCGGTGACGACGACCCGTACCCGGTCCGGCTCCAGCCCGAAGCAGGCCGCGGCCAGGTCGCGGTCGGTGTGCGGGTCGGTGGAGGCGGTGTAGATCTCCACGCCCCCGTCGGGTCGCGGCACGGCCAGCCCGGCCTCGGCGCCGATGGGCGCGGGGTCCTGGCGGCCGATCCGGTACAGGCCCTCGACGACCACCTCGCCGGTCGCCTCGGGGTCGCCGTAGCGCAGCGGGATGTGCCGGATCAGGTTGCCGTCGGGGTGCAGGGGCGGGGCGCCGAAGGAGTGCTCGGGGTCGGTGACCGCGTCCAGCAGCTCGTACTCGACCGTGATGGCGGCCGCGGCGAGGCGGGCCGTGTCCGGGTGGTCGGCGGCGACGGCGGCGATGGGCTCGCCGTGGTGGCGGACCACGTCGTGGGCGAAGACGGGCCGGTCGGCGATGCGGCGGCCGTGGGTGGTGGCGCCGGGGACGTCGGCGTGGGTGACGACGGCGCGCACGCCGGGCATGGCGGCGGCGGCCGTGGTGTCGATGGAGAGGATGCGCGCGTGGGCGTGCGGGGAGCGGAGCACGGCGGCCCAGAGCAGGCCCTCGGCCCACAGGTCGGCGGCGTAGGGGAAGGTGCCCTCGGTCTTGGCGCGGGCGTGCGCGGAGGGGACGGAGACGCCGATGCCGCGCAGGACTTCGGGGGTCTCCTCCCCGCCGCTGCCGCCGGTCGCCACCGTCGTCGTGATCAGGGTGGTCGTGGCCGCGTCGTGCCCGCTCACGCCATGCCTCCGTTGTGGTGGATGCCGCCCTCGCCCGGTGCGGCCTGGTGCGGGATGCGCGGCTCGGCGGTCGCCGATCCGTCCGCGGTGACGGCCTCGCGCTCGGCCACGACCTCGCGGACCGCTTCGATGACGCCCTTGTAGCCGGAGCAGCGGCAGAGGTTGCCGCAGAGCGCCTGCCGGGTCTCCAGCTCGCTGGGGGCGTGGTTGCCTTCCAGCAGGTCGTGGATGGTCATGGCCATGCCCGGTACGCAGAATCCGCACTGCACCGCACCCGACCTGCACAACGCCTGCTGCACGTCCGAGAGTTCCCCGTCCGTCGCGAGGCCTTCGACCGTGCGGACCTCGCTGGACGCGGCCGTCGCGGCCGGGACCAGGCAGGACGCGACGAGGCGTCCGTCGACCTGCACCGCGCAGGCCCCGCACTCGCCCTGCGAGCAGCCGTCCTTGGCGCCGGCCAGCCCGAGGCGTTCGCGCAGCACGTAGAGGAGGGATTCGCCGATCCACGCACCGGTGACGGGCCGGTCGGCCCCGTTGACGCGCAGCACGTACGAGGCGAGGGGGTGCTCGTGATGCGGGGCGGGGGTGTCGATGAGCATTTCGTCGTACGTCGCGTCCCCGGCCGGGAAACCGGCGGTGGTGTCCGCGCCCGGGAGTGCCTCGCCGCTGTCGGCGCTTCCCGCACCCGGCGCGTACGCCCCGGCGGCTTCGTCCGCCGACCCCTGCGCGGCCCCGCCGAAGGCGTGCCCGGGCTCCGGCTCGGGCTCCGGCTCAGGCCCGTGCCCGGGCTCCGGCTCGGGTCCGGGAGCGCCGAACCCGTGCCCGGCCTCCGGCTCCAACCCGTGCCCCGGCTCAGGCTCCTGCCCCGCGCCGGGCTCCGCCATCGCTTCCGCGAACCCGTGCCCGTCCCCGGGCCCGGGCCCGGCCTCCGCGCCCACCGGACGCGGCCGTTCCTCCTCGACCGGCATCCGCGCCGCCCCGTGGGCCGCGTCGATGTCCGGAGCGGCGTACACGGCGGGCTCCGGCTCCGGCTCCCCCATCGACCCCGCCCCCGACATCGAGACCGGCTCCGCCCCCGGCATCGAGACCGATTCCGGCAGCGGCGTGCCGACGCCGGGGCCGCCCAGCACGCGGGGACCGCGCGCCGGGGCACCCGCGGTCGCGCCCGGGTCTTCCGGGCCCGGCAACACGCCGGAGCTCATCGAGGTGTCGTACGTCGCCGTCGCCCAGGGCGCCGCGGCGCCGCCCGGCAGGGTCGCCGGGGCCTGGCTCCAGTCGGAGGACGCCGTACCGGCCCCGAACGCCCACTGGCCCGTGGCCTGCGGCTCCTCGGCCGGTTCCGCCCCCGGGAAGTGCCACTCGGCCGTGGACCTAGGGTCGGGCTCGTGTCCGGCGTCCGGCTGGTGCCCGTCCGCCTGGTGCCCGTCCGACCGGTGTCCGTCCGACCAGTGCCCGTCCGCCTGGTGTCCTGCGGCCTGCTCGGGCCCCGCCCCACCCGGCGCGGTGTCGGCGAACGCCGCCGCCACCGAGGCCGGGAGCGGGATCGACGCGGGGATCGGCGCGCGCGCCGGTGCGGCACCGGCACCGGAACCCGCACCACCGCCCGTGCCTGGCGCCTCGGGCCACGACGTCGGCATCGTCCACGTGCCGGTGGCCGAGGGGTCCGTACTGGCCGAGCCCAGCGGCACGATCATCGGCGGGGGCACGTACCCGTGCCCGGGCGCGGCCAGCGGCTCCCCGCCGTCGAGGGCGTCCAGCATGTCCTGCGGCAGTTTCACGAAGGCCGTGGCCTCGGAGTCGTACTCGCCGCCCTGCGGCACCGGCTCCCAGCCCCAGGCGGCCCCGGCGTGACCCGCGGCGTCCGCCCCTGCGGTGCCCGCGGAGCCCACGCCCCCGTTCGTTCCGCTCACGTTCTCGTTCTCACTCATGCGCTCAGCGCCCTCCCCAGGGCCCTCCGTGCCAGTACGGCCACCGTCCGCCGCAGATGCAGTACCCCGGCGGCCACCGGTTCGCCCTGGTCGGGCACGCAGGCGGCGGCGACGTACTCGCCGAACGCCTCCAGCGCCTCGGGGGCCAGGCCGCGTTCGCCGTCCCAGTCGATCAGCGAGGCCACCCACTGCTCGGCCTCCAGCGGCCGCAGCGGCATCGGCGCGACCGCGCCGATCGCGCAGCGCACACCCCGGCGCGCGGGGTCCAGTACGAGCCCCACGGACGCCACCGCGCGCCCGGGGCCGGTGCGTCCCGTCGCCTTCAAGAACACCTGTGGCGCGTGCAGCAGCGGCACGCGCACGAAGCCGATCAACTCGCCCGGCCGGAGCATCTCGCGCCCGGCCAGCAGGTGGGAGACCGGGATCTCCCGGCGGCTCACACCCGGGTCGCCGAGCCCGCCGGGCCCGACGATGACGAGGACCGCCTCCAGCGCCGCCAGCACCGGCAGCGCGTCACCGGTCGGCGCGGCCGAGGCGATGTTCCCGCCGAGGGTGCCCGCGTTGCGGATCTGCGGCGGTCCGGCGGCCCGGGCGGCCGCCGCCAGGGCCGGGATCAGAGCGGCGAAATCCGGCCGCCCCATCCGGGCGTGGGTGAGCCCCGCGCCGAGCAGCGCGTGGCCGTCCTGGTACTGCCAGCCGCGGATCTCGTTGATCCGGCCGAGGCCCACGAGCGCGGCGGGGCGCAGCAGGCCCGCGTTGACGGCGGCCATCAGGTCGGTGCCGCCGGCCACGGGAACGGCGGCGGGCATGGCGGTGAGTGCCGCTACGGCCTCGTCGAGCGAGGTCGGCAGCGTGACGGACTGCACCGCCTGAGGCCCCTGAGGTGAATGCGGTGTGTGCAGTGCATGCGGTGCGTGCGTGGTCAACCCAGCTGCCCCTTCCCGATGTCCCGGTCCCGGCGCTCACGCCTGTCCGCCGTACGGTACGTGCTCACCGCCGGGACGTGGCAACTCTGGCACATCTTCCGGGTCTCCCGGCGCGAGGGTCGCCCTCGCACCACGCGCGCCCCCACCACCCTCGCCCTGCCCGCCCAAGTCCCCCGGTTTCGCCGGGTTTCGGCCGAATCAACAAAGAATTCCGACAAACCCCGCAAGGTTTCCGAACCCGTCGGAACACTTGCGAACCCCTGCGAAGCACCCCGTGCGGCACTCCACCGCGAACCGGTTGCCCGGGTCACACGATCGGGGGCTCCCCTTCGATAGGCCGTCCGCGTACACCCGGGCGCCGCTGCCGGGGCGACGGCCCGCCGGGCGGCCGGTAGTCCACGCCGAGCGCGTCGAGCCGCGCGTAGTGGCCGGCCATCCGCGCCTCGAAGGCCTCCGTGTCCCGTTCCGCCGGCTCCGGCAGTCGTGACCACACCACCTCGGCGAAGGCCGCCAGCCGGGGGAAGGCCTGGTAGTCGACGCGGCTCTGGTTCTCCGTCACCTCGGTCCACACGTTGGCCTGCGCGCCCAGAACGTGCGCCGCCGCCTGCGGTGACAGCGTCGGGGGAACCGGCTCGAAGCGGTACACGTCGGCCAGGGTCCGCACGTATCCGATCGGCATCGGCTCATCGGGGCCGGCCGCCTGGCGGTGGTCCAAGTACACGTGCTCCTCGGGGCACATCACCACGTCGTGGCCCGCCTCGGCCGCGGCGACGCCGCCCGCGTAACCGCGCCAGGAGGACACCGCCGCGCCGGGTGCCAGGCCGCCCTCCAGGATCTCGTCCCACCCGATCAGGCGCCGGCCGCGCTCGGCGAGCCAGCGGTCGAAGTGCCGGACGAACCAGGACTGGAGGCCGTCCTCCCCGTCGAGCCCCAGCTCGCGGATGCGTGCTTGCGCCGCCGCGGACGCGCGCCACTGCGCCTTGGGGCACTCGTCGCCGCCCACGTGCACGAAGGGCGAGACCTCCGCCGGGAACAGCTCCAGCAGTTCCTCGAAAACCCCTTCGTAGAAGCGCAGTACTGCCTCCGAGGGCGCCAACACGTTCTCGCTGACGCCCCAGTCGTCCCACACGCCCAGCGCGGCCGTGTCCACGACGTCGGTGTTCCCCAACTCGGGATAGGCCGCGATGGCCGCCTGGGAATGCCCCGGCACGTCGATCTCGGGAACCACCCGTACGTGCCGCTGCGCCGCGTAGGCGACGATCTCGCGGATGTCGTCCTGGGTGTAGTGGCCGCCGTGCGGCGTCTCGTTCCACAGCGGTGAGGCGCGGTGGCCCCAGCGGCTGCGCGGCCGCCACGCGCCGACTTCGGTGAGCCGCGGGTGGCGCTTGATCTCCACCCGCCAACCCTGATCGTCGGTCAGGTGCAGGTGCAGGACGTTCAGCTTGTGTGCCGCCAGCAGGTCGATGTAGCGCAGTACGCCGTCCTTGGGCATGAAGTGCCGGGCGACGTCGAGCATCATCCCGCGCCATCCGAAGCGGGGGCCGTCGTCCACCACCCCGTACGGGAGCTCCCAGACCCGTCCCGGCAGCGGGGCCCGACGGTAGGCGTCTGGGCCGAGCAGTTGGCGCAGCGTCTGGGCGCCCCAGAACACGCCGGCCGCCGACCCGCCCGCCAGCTCCACCCCGTCCCCGGCGATCGCGAGCCGGTACTCCTCGCCCGCCAGGCCCGCGTCCAGCGCGAGCCGTACGTCGCCGCGCGCGCCCGGCGCCGCGTCCGGGAAGGCGAATCCGGTGGCGGCCCCCAGCTCCCGCCGCAGCCAGCCCGCCACACCCTCGGTCCCGGGCCCGGCGGCCAACGCCGTGGCGGGCCCCAGCCTCAGTCTCGCAGCGCCCTCGCGGAACTCGGCACGCCGGGGTTCGGGGATCAGGTCCATGCTCGGCCCTTCGCGACAGCGCGTCGCGCCCCGCGCAACACCCGTTCCGCGCGGCGCCCGTCGGGCCGACCCTACTGGTACGCGTCGCGCCCCCGGAAGCGCCCGGACGCGACCCGGCCCGGCGGGGCTCGTGCCGTCGAGCACGCGGGTGCGCGGGTGGCTCCGGGTCACGTCCGTACGCCCCCCGAAGCCGCCCGGAGCCGCCCGGCGCGGCACGCTCCCGGCCGGCGCGCCGGGGCGTGCGCGCGGGGGCCTACTTGTCCTTGCCGCCCTTGTCCTTGTCGCCGCCGGCGCCCATGGACTCGTAGATCTCCTTGCACATGGGGCAGACCGGGTACTTCTTCGGGTCGCGACCCGGGACCCAGACCTTGCCGCACAGCGCGACGACGGGGGTCCCGTCGAGCGCGCTCGCCATGATCTTGTCCTTCTGGACGTAGTGGGCGAAGCGCTCGTGGTCGCCGTCGCCGTGGGACACCTGCGGCGTCGGCTCTACGAGGGTCCCCGTACCAGTCCCGCGCTCGGGCTCAAGAGTGCTCATGAAATCCAGGGTACCGACCCCGGCGCGGGTCAGTTGAGCGACGGGTCGTCCGGATAGGTGGCGACCATCGCGAGGTCGCCGCGTTGGCGGCGCAGCACCGCCCGCCAGAGCCGTTCGGGGTCCGGGAAGGA
Source organism: Streptomyces sp. Tek67B01 (assembly GCF_055231995.1). Taxonomy (NCBI): domain Bacteria; kingdom Bacillati; phylum Actinomycetota; class Actinomycetes; order Kitasatosporales; family Streptomycetaceae; genus Streptomyces; species Streptomyces sp. Tek67B01. Next base: position 4,464,272 of record NZ_JBUYUY010000001.1, on the reverse strand, counting down.
CACGTCGCCGGGCTCGGAGTCGACCACGTACCAGGCGCCCTCGCCCAGCTCCGCCTCCAGCTGGCCGGGGCCCCATCCGGAGTAGCCGGCGAAGATCCGCAGCGAGCCCAGGGCCGCGGCCAGCAACTCCGGCGGCGTCTCCAGGTCGACGAGCCCGATCGCCCCGTGCACCCGCCGCCACCCCAGCGGCCCCTCCTCGCCCGGGATCACCGCGATCCCGAGGGCCGAGTCCAGTCCCACCGGTCCGCCCTGGAACACCACCCCGGGGTCGCCGGCCAGCGGCGCCCAGGGCAGCAGGATGTCGACGACGCCCACCGGGGTGGGCCGGTTGAGGACGACGCCGAGCGAGCCCTGCTCGTCGTGGTCGAGCAGCAGCACCACCGCGCGGTCGAAGTTCGGGTCCGCGAGGGCGGGGGTGGCCACGAGCAGCCGCCCTGTGAGGGAGGACACCTCGGTCATGCGGACATGATCCCGCATTTCGGCTCCCGAGGGGGACCCGGGGGACGCATCGGATCGCGCCGGGGTCGCCGCACGCGCGCCGGGAACCCCCCGGCGGGCGTCGTTCGCGAGCCGACGCCGACGGCCGCGAACGGTCCCGAAGGGCTCCGAAGGGCTCCGAAGGGCCCGGAAGGCGACACTCCGCAACGCGGCGCGCACGGTGGGTGCCAAGCGGGTGCCATGCCTAATGGATGACAGTCCTACGGCCGCGTCAGCCATACGAATAAGGGGGTGGTGCCCCTTACCCTTTTCACTGGCCCCTGCCCACACTCCCCTGTTCGCCGGGGAGTCCCTCTTCGGAACGCGAGATCCATGACCGGCACTGACGATGTCCTGCTTGTCCACGGCGGTACCCCGCTCGAGGGCGAGATCCGTGTCCGCGGCGCGAAGAACCTCGTGCCGAAGGCCATGGTGGCCGCTCTGCTCGGCAGCTCGCCCAGCCGGCTGCGCAACGTGCCCGACATCCGAGACGTCCGGGTCGTCCGCGGTCTGCTCCAGCTGCACGGCGTCACCGTGCGCCCCGGCGAGGAGCCGGGCGAGCTGATCCTCGACCCCACGTATGTCGAGGCCGCCAACGTCGCCGACATCGACGCGCACGCGGGATCCTCGCGGATCCCGATCCTGTTCTGCGGCCCGCTGCTGCACCGCCTCGGCCACGCCTTCATCCCCGGCCTCGGCGGATGCGACATCGGCGGCCGTCCCATCGACTTCCACTTCGACGTGCTCCGCCAGTTCGGCGCGACCATCGAGAAGCGCGAGGGCGGCCAGTACCTGGAGGCGCCGCAGCGCCTGCGCGGCTGCAAGATCCGGCTGCCCTACCCGTCGGTCGGTTCGACCGAACAGGTGCTCCTGACGGCCGTCCTGGCCGAGGGCGTGACCGAGCTCAGCAACGCCGCCGTCGAACCCGAGATCGAAGACCTCATCTGCGTCCTGCAGAAGATGGGCGCGATCATCTCCCTCGACACCGACCGGACCATCCGGATCACCGGTGTGGACGAACTCACCGGCTACAACCACAAGGCGCTCCCCGACCGCCTGGAGGCCGCCTCCTGGGCTTCCGCGGCGCTGGCCACCGGTGGCAACATCTACGTCCGCGGCGCGCAGCAGCGCTCGATGATGACCTTCCTGAACACCTTCCGGCGGGTCGGCGGCGCGTTCGAGATCGATGACGAGGGCATTCGCTTCTGGCACCCGGGCGGTCCGCTGAAGGCCATCGCGCTGGAGACGGACGTGCACCCCGGCTTCCAGACCGACTGGCAGCAGCCGCTCGTCGTCGCCCTGACGCAGGCCTCCGGCCTGTCCATCGTGCACGAGACGGTGTACGAGTCGCGGCTCGGTTTCACCTCCGCGCTCAACCAGATGGGTGCGCACATCCAGTTGTACCGCGAGTGCCTCGGCGGCTCGGCGTGCCGCTTCGGGCAGCGCAACTTCCTGCACTCGGCCGTCGTGTCCGGCCCCACCCGGCTCCAGGGCGCCGATCTGGTCATCCCCGACCTGCGCGGCGGGTTCTCGTACCTGATCGCGGCGCTGGCGGCCGAGGGCACCTCCCGGGTGCACGGCATCGACCTCATCAACCGCGGCTACGAGAACTTCATGGAGAAGCTCGTGGAGCTCGGCGCCAAGGTCGAACTGCCGAACGGCGACCTCGTCTAGTACCCACCGTTCCCGGGGTCCGCAAGGGCCCCGGGAAGGCCGAAGGGCGGCCACCCCGCACTGGGGTGGCCGCCCTTCGTCGTTCTACGTACCACTGCCGTCCCGAGGGCCTGCGCGGCCCTCGGCACAAGGGCGGTACTACTTGCCCTTGGCGGCTTCCTTGAGCTTGGAGCCCGCGGAGACCTTCACGCTGTAGCCGGCCGGGATCTGGATGGGGTCGCCGGTCTGCGGGTTGCGCGCGGTGCGAGCGGCACGGTGGGTGCGCTCGAAGGTCAGGAAGCCGGGGATGGTGACCTTCTCGTCGCCCTTGGCGACGATCTCGCCGATGGTCTCGGCGAGCGCGGCCAGAACGGCGTCGGCGTCCTTGCGGGTCACCTCGGCGCGCTCGGACAGAGCGGCCACCAGCTCACTGCGGTTCATGTTGTACTCCCGTGTTCAACTTGCCTTAGAGGCGTGAGATCGAAGCCGATGCTGCCAGGGCCCTCGGACAGTCCCCGGACCCGGGTCTGAACGTCAGACCCTCTCGCCCGGTTACGCATCCTGCCCCCACCAGCGGCGGGAAAGCCAATCCGGCACCCGCCAGGGTCACACGAAAAGCGCCACAGTCACGCCGCGGTGACGCTCCGTCCGCACCCGTCGTACCGGTGGATGCGGATCGCGGGCCCCGCGGGCATCCCCGCAACCCTAGAGGCGCCCGGCCGGGCCCGCATCCCGCGACGCGCCGGGATCAGGCGGAGGTGGCTGCCGTCACAGAGGCCGAGGCGGCCTTGCGGACGGCGCCGGCGACCGCGCCCGCGACCTTGTCGTTGAACACCGACGGGATGATGTAGTTCGCGTTGAGTTCTTCCTCGCCGACGACGTCGGCCAGCGCGGTGGCGGCGGCCAGCATCATGCCCGTGTCCACGGTCCGGGACTGGGCGTCCAGCAGGCCGCGGAAGACGCCCGGGAAGACCAGGACGTTGTTGATCTGGTTGGGGAAGTCGGAGCGGCCGGTGGCCACGACGGCGGCGGTCTGACGGGCGACGGCCGGGTCCACCTCCGGGTCGGGGTTCGCGAGCGCGAACACGATCGCGCCCTCCGCCATGGCGGCCACGTCGTCGCCGTTCAGGACGTTCGGGGCCGAGACGCCGATGAAGACGTCGGCGCCGACCACGGCCTCCTTGAGGGTGCCGGTGTAGCCCTCGGGGTTGGTGTTGTCGGCGATCCAGCGCAGCGGGGAGTCGGGCGCCGCGTCGACCAGGTCGGGGCGGCCCGCGTGCACCACGCCGTTGATGTCGGCGCTGACGGCGTTCTTCACCCCGGCCGCGAGGAGCAGCTTGAGGATGGCGGTGCCGGCCGCGCCGGCGCCGGACATGACGACCTTGATGTCGCCAACTGCCTTGCCCACCACGCGAAGCGCGTTGGTCAGGGCGGCGAGGACGACGATGGCGGTGCCGTGCTGGTCGTCGTGGAAGACGGGGATGTCGAGGGCCTCGCGCAGGCGGGCCTCGATCTCGAAGCAGCGCGGCGCGGAGATGTCCTCCAGGTTGATGCCGGCGAAGCCGGGCGCGATGGCCTTGACGACGGCGACGATCTCGTCGGCGTCCTGCGTGTCGAGGCAGATCGGCCACGCGTCGATGCCGGCGAAGCGCTTGAAGAGGGCCGCCTTGCCCTCCATGACGGGCAGCGCGGCCATCGGGCCGATGTTGCCCAGGCCCAGCACGGCGGAGCCGTCCGTCACGACTGCGACGGAGTTGCGCTTGATGGTCAGGCGGCGCGCGTCCTCGGGGTTCTCGGCGATGGCCGTGCAGACGCGGGCGACGCCCGGGGTGTAGATCATCGAGAGGTCGTCGCGGTTGCGGATGGGGTGCTTGGACGACATCTCGATCTTGCCGCCGAGGTGCATCAGGAAGGTGCGGTCGGAGACCTTGCCCAGGCTGACGCCCTCGATGCCGCGCAGCTTCTCGACGATCTCGTCGGCGTGCGCGGTGGAGGTCGCGGCGATGGTGACGTCGATTCGGAGCTTCTCGTGACCGGACGCGGTGACGTCGAGACCGGTGACCGATCCTCCGGACGACTCCACGGCGGTGGTGAGCTGGGAGACCGCGGTTCCGCTCGCGGGCACTTCCAAGCGGACCGTCATCGAGTACGAGACGCTGGGCGCCGTTGCCATGGCCGTGTTCCTCTTCTGTCCCTGGTTTTTCTGTACACAGGGCCCCGCGCGGCGCCACCGAAGACGGCGGGTGCGCCAGGACCTGTTGTCCGATCGTCCCACCTACCAGCCGGTACAAGGTAACCAGCTACAAATTTCGGAAGAACTCTTCCACCATACGAGATTTCCCAGCCGCGCGGAACCCTGTATGGGCCACGCAAAACAGGTCTGCCCCTCCGCGACGGCGGAGGGGCAGACCTGTCTTCACGTTTGAACACCGACCCGCCATGCTCGCCTCGCGGCAAGTGGTCGCTCTAGGCGACGAAGGTTGGGCCCGGGGGCTTGGATCGAGCCGGTGTCGTAACCAGGCTAACAAAGGATCGCCGAAAGCGATCCCCCTCCCGGCAGTCGTCCCCGCCACCACACCTCTGGCGGCGGGCCATCCGGCCCAGCAGGCCCCCGGATCAGCCCGCGTCCGGGGCGAGCAGCGAGGCAACGCCCGAGGCGTCGGGGTCGTCCCGGGCGGTGGAGACCACCGTCAGCTGCTGCGTCGCGCGCGTCAGCGCCACGTACAGCACCCGCAGCCCGGCCGGCGACTCCTCGGCGATCTCCGCCGGGGAGACGACCACCGTGGCGTCGTACTCCAGCCCCTTCGCCTCCAGGCTGCCCAGCGCCACCGCACGGCCGCCCAGCTCCGCCAGCCAGCCGGCGGCCTCCGCGCGCCGGTCCATGGCCACGACCACGCCGACCGTGCCGTCCACCTGCTCCAGCAGCCTGCGGGTCTCCTCCCGCACCGCACCGCCCAGATCGCCCTCGGCGGCCGTGAAACGGGGCTTCAGGCCCGTCGAGCGGACCGCCCGCGGCGGTTCCATCCCCGGCATCGCCCGGCGCAGCACGCGGGAGGCGACCTCCGCGACCTCCGCCGGGTTGCGGTAGTTCACGGTCAGCGTGAACCGGCGGCGCGGCCGGGACCCCAACGCCTCGTCACGCGCAGCCGCCGCCTCCTGCGGGTCCGTCCAGGAGGACTGGGCCGGGTCCCCGACCACCGTCCAGGTGCCGTGCCGGCCCCGACGACCGACCATCCGCCACTGCATCGGCGTCAGGTCCTGCGCCTCGTCCACGATGACGTGCGCGTACTCGGTCCGCTCCGCCGCGATCCGCTCCGCCCGCTCCCACTGGGTCTCCTCGCGGGTCGGCATCAGCTCCTCCAGCCCGCTCAGCTGGTCCAGCGGATCGAACTCCCGCCTGCGGCGGGGCCGCGCGGGCGCGCCCAGCAGCTGCTGGAGCTCGTCCAGGAGCGCCACGTCGTGCACCGACAGCGGCCCCTTGCCCTCCGGGCCGATCCTGCGCAGCGAGCGCGCGAGCCGGCGGGCCTCGCGCGGGTTCAGGTCCCGGCGCGACCAACGGCCGAGCCTGCGCTCGTCGGCCATCGCGGCCAGCACCCCGCGCGGGGTCAGCTCGGGCCACCAGGCGTTCAGGAAGTCGATGAAGGCGTCTTCCGTGGAGACGTCCTCGTCGAACGCGGAGCGCAGCTCGGCGGCCAGCTCCGGGTCGCTGTGCCGCCCGTTGGCCCCGGACTTCGCGTACAGGGCGTCGAGCAGCAGCTTGCGGGCGCGCGGACGCAGCAGGTTGACCGGCGCGGTACCGCCGAGCACGTTCTGCCGGATGCGGTTCAGTTCGCCGGCCTCCAGCTCCTGGCGCCGCCCGAAGGCCACGACCCGCAGCCGGTCCGGGGCCCCGCCCCCACCGGCACCGCCGAGTTCCAGCGCGCCCCGGACCGCCTTGCGGAGCACCTTGAGCATCCGGGACGAGCCCTTGATCAGGGCCACGGCGGGTTCGTCGTACGTGGTCGCCTCCGCGCCGTCGACCAGCGAGCCCAGCGCGCGGATGGCGACCTGCCCCTCCTCACCGAGGGAGGGCAGCACACCCTCGGTGTACGCGACGAGCAGCGGCGTCGGCGAGACGATGAGGATGCCGCCCGAGTAGCGCCGCCGGTCCTGATAGAGGAGGTAGGCGGCGCGGTGCAGGGCCACCGCCGTCTTCCCGGTGCCCGGACCGCCCGCCACCTCCGCGACGGACGCGGCGGGAGCCCGGATCACCAGGTCCTGTTCGGCCTGGATCGACGAGACGATGTCCCGCATGGAGTGCGTACGGGCCCGCCCGAGCGCGGCCATCAGGGCGCCGTCGCCGATGACGGGCAGTTCCTCGCCGTCGAGGAAGGCGGTGACCTCGGGGCGCATCAGGTCGTCCTCGACGCCGAGCACCTTGCGGCCCTTGGAGCGGATCACCCGGCGGCGTACGACGCGGCCCGGGTCCTTCGGCGTCGACCGGTAGAACGGCGCGGCCGCCGGGGCCCGCCAGTCGATCACCAGCGGCGCGTAGTCCGAGTCGAGCACGCCGATGCGCCCGATGTGCAGGGTCTCGGCGATGTCGGCGGTGAGGTCGGCGCGGATGGCGTCGTCGGCGGGCTCGACGGAGGTGTACGCCCCGTCGGGGCCGCGTTCGCCGTCCTTGCCGAGGACCAGGTCGACGCGGCCGAACAGGAAGTCCTCGAACTCGTTGTTCAATCGGTTGAGGTGGATCCCGGCGCGGAAGACCTGCGCGTCGCGCTCGGCGAGCGCGCCGGGCGTGCCGACCTGCCCGCGCTTGGCGGCGTCGTTCATCAGGAACTCGGCCTCGTGGATCTTCTCCTCTAGGCGTTGGTACACCCGGTCGAGATGCGTCTGCTCGACCGCGATCTCACGATCGCGGACGGAATCCGCCGTGCTGTCGACAGCGGCATTCTGCGCGGCCACCAAGGCCCCCTTCTGACGTGCATGGGCGACCGTCAACCGTACGCGAATCCGGGCCGGGTCCGCACGCCCGTTCCGAGACCGTTCGCGGATCGCTACGAAGATCACCGCGAAGGGCGTCGCGGTCGAACGACATCGGGGTCGAGGTCGGCGTCAGGACGATCCGGCCGCCAGGACCCTCCGGCGGTGGCGGGCGACCCGTTCACGGTTGCCGCACAGCTCGCTGGAGCACCAGCGCCGGCGGTGGCCGCGCGAGGTGTCGAGGTAGACGCGGGCGCAGCCCTCGCCCTCGCAGGCACGCAGCAGCGCCCGGTCGCCGGGGTCGGTGAGCAGCTCGACGGCGTCCCGGGCGACCGCGGCGAGCAGCCCGGCGCATTCCACCGCCCCGCACAACTCCCGTACGAGATGCCCTTCTTGGTCCCGCACCGCACACAGCCCCGGGGGTGGACCGGCCGCCGCCGCGTTGACCCGGGCCAAGGCGTCCCCCTCGGGCGCGGCCCCGTGCAGTTCGGCCCGTACGAGGCTCTCCACATCGCCGCGCAGCTCCCGGAAGGCGCCGACCCAGTCGGGTCCGACCCGCCCGAGGGGTGTGCGGTCGGGGACCAGCCCGGCCCCGACGAGCCACAGCCTCAGCTCGTCGCCGTCCCGGATGCCTTCGGTGTCCCGCCGTGGGGCGAAGGTGGCCAGCAGGTCCAGGCAGACCCGCCCGGAGTCGAACCACATACCGGTCACCGCCTCGGTTGCCGTGGGCCGCCTCCCCAGAGTGCCCGTCAGGTGCCCGGTCGGCTAGACCCCGTCCGGCGGGTTGTCGTGCAGCAGCAGTTGGAACAGCCGGTGGTCGCGCCAGGCTCCGTCGATGTGCAGGTAGCGCGGCGCGAATCCGATCTGCTCGAAGCCGACTTTGGCGAGGACCCGTTGGGAGGCCACGTTGTCGACGAGGGTGCCCGCCTCGATCCGGTGCAGCCCGACCTCGTCGCGGGCGATCCGGCAGACCTCCCGCAGGGCGGCGGTGGCCAGCCCCTTCCCGGCCCACGCCCGGTCGACCCAGTAACCCACTCCGCCGCTGCGGAAGGGGCCGAGCGCGATGCCGCCGAGGTTGATGGCGCCGACGGGCGTGTCGCCCGCGACGAGCACGAACGGCAACAGCCGCCCGCCGTCCCGGTCGGCCAGCAGCGCCCCGATCCGCTCGCGCTGCCCGGCCCCGGTGTAGAACTCCTCGGGCCGCCGCGGCTCGTACGGCGCCATGTGGGCCCGGTTCCGCGCCAACGCCCCGGCCAGCCCTTCGGCGTCATCGACCGTGACGCCCCTCATCTCCACCCCGTCGATCACCACGACGGCACGCTAACCCTCCCCCGGCCCCGATGACCACACGGCACCGCACCAACCCCGCACCGCAGCCGAATCCAGCCCCGCCGGCGTTCGAGGCGCGGGGCCCGGGGCGGAGCCCCGCAAAGCCCGGCGCAGCCGGGGCCGCGCAGCGCGACGGCGCCGCACCCGCCCCCGCCGGCCCCGCCCCGCCCGGGCAGGCACCGGCACCGCCCCCGCCGAACCCCTACACCCCCGGCGGCACCCCGCACCCGTCCCCGCCCGGGTCCAGCGACAGCCGGTACCCCCGCTTCACCACCGTCTGGATCAGCCTCGGCACCCCCAGCGCCGCCCGCAGCCGCGCCATCGCCGTCTCCACGGCGTGCTCGTCCCGCCCCGCCCCCGGCAGCACCCCCAGCAGCTCCGCCCGCCCCACGACCCACCCCGGCCGCCGCGCCAGCGCCCCCAGCAGCGCCATCCCGGCCGGCGGCACCGGCCGTAGCTCCGCGTCGACGAGCACCCCGTGCCCCCGGATCTCCAACCGGTGTCCCGCCACCGGCAGGACCCTGGCCCGCCCCGGCAACTCCTGGCACAGCAACTGCACCAGCGGCCCGATCCGGAACCGCTCCGGCTGCACCGTGGCCACTCCCTCCGCCTGCAAGGGCAGCGCCGTCACCGGGCCCACGCACGCCGACAGCACGTCCCCGCGCAGCCCCTCCAGCACCGCCTCCCGCATCCCCCGTTCGGTCGCCCGGGACAGCAGCGAGGCCGCCGCCGGGGCGGAGGTGAAGGCGAGGGCGTCGACCCCGCCGGTGGCGACTGCGTCGAGGAGCCGGTCCAGCGGGCCCGGGTCCTCCGGCGGCATCCACCGGTACACCGGTACGACCACCACCTCCGCCCCGCCCGCGCGCAGCGTCTCGACGAACCCCGGCAGCGGCTCGCCGTGCAGCTGGAGCGCGATGCGCCGCCCGGCCACTCCCTGGGCGAGCAGCCGGTCCAGTACCTCCGCGAGGGACTCCGACCCCGGCGACCAGGCCTCCACCAGCCCGGCGGCCCGTACGGCGCCCTTGACCTTCGGCCCGCGCGCCAGCAGCTCCGTGGTGCGCAGTCGGTCGAGCAGTTCCTCGCCGATCCCCCAACCGTCGGCGGCCTCGATCCACCCACGGAAGCCGATGGCGGTGGTGGCGACGACCACGTCCGGGGTGCGTCGGATCAACTCCTTGGTGGCTGCCATGAGTTCGCCGTCGTCGGCCAGGGGCACGATCCGCAGGGCCGGGGCGTGCAGCACGGTCGCCCCGCGCCGGCGCAGCAGGGCGATCAGCTCGTCGGCGCGGCGGGCGGCGGTGACCCCGACGGTGAACCCGGAGAGGGGGCCGGTGGCCGTTTCCGTGGCGGCGTCGTCGTCCATAGTGGTGTCCTGCCTCGCGCATGGGTTCTCACGTGTGTCGCTCAACGGGAACCGAGCCTGCCAAATCGCCGTGACGGGCTCGGTTCCATCGTATTTCGCTGCCGTTAACCCCCGTTACACCGAGGTGAGCTGCCGCTTCGCCGTCGGCCCGGCCACCGGCCGCTCCCCGGGGGCCGGCCGGCGAAGGTATACCGCCCAGGTGACGGCGCAGCACACGGCGTAGAAGCCGAGGAAGGTGACGAAGGCGGCGGTGCCCGACCCGGCGTCCGTGAAGGCTTGGCGGAACACCAGGTTGATGCCCAGCCCGCCGAGCGCTCCCACGGCGCCGATCAGCCCCATGGACGCCCCGGAGAGCCTGCGTCCCCAGGCCGCGGCGTCCTCGCCGGTCATCCCTCGGGCCAGCGCCTTCGCCTGGAAGATCCCGGGGATCATCTTGTACGTCGAGCCGTTGCCGAGCCCGCTCAGCGCGAACAGGGCCACGAACCCGACGAGGAAGACCGGCAGCGACTCGCGGACCGAGGCCGCCACGACCACGCCCGTCGCCGCCGCCATCGCTACGAACGCGGCCAGGGTGATCCGCGCCCCGCCCAGCCGGTCGGCGAGCGCCCCGCCCACCGGACGGACGAGCGAGCCGAGGAGCGGTCCGATGAAGGTGAGGGAGGCGGCCTGGAGCGGGGTCCGGCCGAACTGGGTCTGAAGGACCAGCCCGAAGGCGAAGCTGTAGCCGATGAAGGAGCCGAAGGTGCCCACGTAGAGGAACGCCATGATCCAGGTGTGCGGGTCGCGTGCCGCGTCCCGTACGGCGCCCCCGTCCTGGCGCACCGGCGCCAGGTTGTCCATGCGCAGGAAGGCCAGCGCCGCGGCGGCGACGATCAGCGGGACGTACGCGGCGAGCAGCAGCCGCGGGTGCCCGGCCCCCGCGGTCCCGATCACCAGCAGGGCGACGAGCTGCACCACCGGTACGCCGATGTTCCCGCCGCCCGCGTTCAGCCCGAGCGCCCAGCCCTTCTTGCGCAGCGGGAAGAAGGCGTTGATGTTGGTCATGGACGAGGCGAAGTTGCCGCCCCCCACGCCCGTCAGGGCGGCGACGGCGACGAAGACCCCGTACGGGGTGCCGGGTTCCATCACCACGAGCGCTGCCACGGTCGGCGCGAGGAGCAACAGGGCGCTGACGACGGTCCAGTTGCGGCCGCCGAAACGGGCGACGGCGAAGGTGTACGGGATGCGCACGACGGCGCCGACGGCGGTGGCGGTCGCGATGAGGAAGAACTTCCCGGCGGGGTCGATGCCGTACCCGGGGCCCATGAAGAGCACCATCACGGACCAGAGCGACCAGATGGAGAACCCGATGTGCTCGGAGAGCACGGAGTACAGCAGGTTCCGCTTGGCGGTCTTCTCCCCGGTCTCCTTCCAGAACGTCTCGTCCTCGGGGTCCCACCGCTCGATCCAGCGGCCCCCTTCGCGCGGTGCGGTCGTACCGGTGCTCATCACACGCCTCCACAGCTGTCGCGTCCGTGGGAAGACCGTAGGAACGGCGCGTTTCGACTCCGGTCCCCGGCTGATGACCGCCGGGAAACCTTGCTCTCACCCGCCGCCGGGTGCGTCTGTGAGCGCGGCCGGACGCCAGGCGTCCGGGGGCGGGTCCAGCCAGCCGCGGGCGGCCGCGCCGGCGGAAGCGGCCGCGAGGAGGGCGTCGAGGCCGGGGTGGACGAGCCCCTCGCGCCACACCATCGACAGCGGGGACAACGGCACCGGGTCGACGAGCGGCCGTTTCGCACAGCCCGGCAGGTCGGGGAAGTCGACGGTGACCAGGACCGGATTGCGGGTCTTGGCCATGACCCGGCGGAACTCGTCCTTGCCGACGGCCACGGGCGCGGGCGGCGCCAGTGCGATGCCGCGGCCGGCGAAGAGTTCGCGGGCCAGCCCGGTCCATTCCAGGGTCCGCGGGTTCCCGGCCCCGGCGTACACGGTCTCCCCGGCCAGGGCCGCCAGCGGTACGTCGTCGCGCGCGGCCAGCGGGTGTCCCTCGGGCAGCAGCACGGCCAGCGGCTCGTACCGTACGGGCCGGTGCGCGAGACGGGCGCGCAGCGCGGGGGCCAGACCGTCGGCGTACCCGAAGGACACGTCCAGGCGCCCGGCGGCCATCTCGGCGGCGGCATGCGTGAGCCCGCTCTCGAAGCGGGCCATCAGCTCGCATTGGGGGGCGAGTTCGCGGGCGTGTTCGAGTACGGTGCGGGCGGTGCTCGGGCCGTCGGTGTTCAGGTCGACGAGCAGCGCCCGGGGCCCGGCGAAGGCGGCGGCCAGCTCTTCGTGCGCGGCGAGCACCTTGCGGGCGGGCGCCAGCAGCCGCTCCCCCTCGGCGGTCAGTTCCACGGCGCGGGTGGTGCGCAGGAACAGGGGTGCGCCGAGGAGCTGTTCGAGCCGTCGTACGTCCCTGCTCAGCGCCTGCTGCGCCACGTACAGGCGGCCCGCGGCGCGGGTGAAGTGGCGCTCTTCGGCGACGGCGACGAAGCCGCGCAGCAGCCGGGGTTCCACATCGCGGGGGATCACCCGGGGAGACTAACAACGCAAAGCGGTGAATGGCCCCGGAACAGGTGTTGGACCCTGTGGGCCGGCCGGCCGGAGGCTGTTCCCATGCCGTACGCGACCTCCTCCCGCAGCCCCCTCATGACCGTCTCCGGCTCCACCCTCGTCCACGCCGCGCCCCTCTCCTATCGCCCCTCGCCCTCCCGGGCGGCTCGCGGGGGCGGCCCCTACCGGCGGTTGTTCGCCGTGCCCGGGGCCCGCGCCTTCACCGCCGGGAACCTCCTCGCCCGCCTCCCCATGGGGATGTTCGGCATCAGCGCGGTGATGATGATCGCCGGGCAGCGGGGCTCGTACGCCCTGGCCGGCGCCGTCACCGCGACCGGCATGGCGGCCACCGCGATGGTGGCGCCTTGGACGGCCCGGCTGGTCGACCGCCACGGCCAGGCCCGGATCGCCGTCCCCGCCACCGTGATCGCGGTGCTCGGCTCATTGGCCCTGGTGCTGAGCGTCCGGGCCCACGCACCGGCCTGGACGCTGTTCGCCTCGTACGCGGCGACCGCCACCACCCCCAACATCGGCGGCATGTCCCGCGCCCGCTGGACCCACCTCCTGCGCGACCGCCCGGCCGAGCACCACGCGGCGATGTCCTTCGAACAGGCCGCCGACGAACTGTGCTACATGCTCGGCCCGGTCCTGGCGGCGCTCCTGTGCTCGGCCGTCTTCCCCGAGGCGGGCACCCTCACGGCGGCCGCCCTGCTGCTCACGGGAATGCTGCTCTTCACGTCCCGGCGTGCCACCGAGCCCCCGGTGTCCCCGCTGCGCCCGCCCGGCTCGGCGCTGCGCGCCGTGGCTGCGCTGCTGCCACTGTTCGCCGCCCTCGGCACGATGTTCGGCGCGATGGAGGTCACCTCGATCGCCCACCTCGGCGCCCTGGGCCTCGGCGCCGCGTCCGGGCCGGTCCTGGCGCTCCAGGCCCTGGGCTCCTGCGCGGCCGGGCTGCTCTACGGCGCCCTGCGCCCGCGGGGACTGACCACCTGCCTCGTGGCGTTGGCCGCGGCGATGGCCCTGCCCTGGGCGGCGGCCTGGACTGGCTCGCTGCCGCTGTTGGCCGTCGCGCTGCTCGCGGCGGGCATGGCGACGGCCCCGACGATGGTGACGGCGATGTCCCGCGTCCACGCCGTCACCCCGGCCGGCCGGCTCAACGAGGGCATGACTGTCGCCGTCACCGCGATCCTCGCCGGCATCGCCGCCGGCTCGGCCGGCGCCGGCCAACTGATCGACCACTTCGGCCCCCCGACCGCCTACGCCCTCCCGGCGGCAGCCGCCCTCCTGGCCCTGCTCATCACCACCGTCCGGGGCCGGTAGTCGTATTGATTTTTATGTACCGCGTCGGTACGTAACCAGGTACGAGTCACGGGGGACGTGGGACGAAACCGGGAGTGGAGCATGTCGATAGGCGCCGGCGAGGCACAAGCGAGCCTCTTTCCGCTCATCGAGCGGGTGAACACGGACCACGACCCCGTCCGGATCACCTCTCGTCACGGGGACGTCGTCCTGATGTCCGCCGATGACTACGACTGGTGGCAGGAGGCTGTCTACCTGCATTTCGATGCCGGCCTGCGAGGATTTCTCCACCACTGACGTCCGTCGCGGACGGGGCGGCCCGGTCGGATCGACACGCGGCGCACCGGTTCCGCCGGGTCCTGGCATGACGAAGGCCCCGCAGTCTGACGACTGCGGGGCCTTCGCCCACATGGGGTTTGTGGAGATGGCGGGAATCGAACCCGCGTCCAACGGTGCAGAAGCAGGGCTTCTCCGAGCGCAGTCCGCTGCGCTTTTCTCGGCCCCGGAGATCACACGGACAAGTCTCCGACGGGCTCAGTCACTGTTTGATTTCCCTCAGGCCCCCGTGACCGGGGCTAGAGGTTTAGATCCCTAATTGACGCCAGGATCCGGACCGGGACCACTTCCGGGCTGACGCTCCTCACAGAGGCTTCAGCTCACTGTTATTAGGCAGCGAGGGTGAAGCGGGAGTTATCGCTCTTGGTGTTGGCGATTATTTTTTGCGACATAGGGTTTACGAGATCATTGCCGCTTCCTCGGCTCGCTTCCCCTGCATCGACATCCGCTGTCGAAACCGATCATCCCCATGTTTTTTTGACAAACCGCGCCACCCGGGGGCGGTGCGGTGCTGAACCCCATGGTACGCGAAGTGGGCCACGGGATGCCAGGCGATTAAACGGCGTGGCCGCCGCGCCGCCTACACCGTCCCGCGCTGCTTGCGGCGGATCGCCGAGATCGCACGGTTCGTCTCGCGGGTGTCCTGCTTCTCGCGCAGCGTCTGACGCTTGTCGTACTCCTTCTTGCCCTTCGCCAGCGCGATCTCGATCTTCGCCCGACCGTCCTTGAAGTACAGCGTCAGCGGCACGATCGTGTGACCCGACTCGTCCGCCTTGCGCTCCAGCTTGTCGATCTCCTCCCGGTGCATCAGGAGCTTGCGCTTGCGCCGGGCGCTGTGGTTCGTCCACGTCCCCTGGCTGTACTCCGGCACGTGCACGTTGTACAGCCAGGCCTCGTTGTTCTCCACCGACACGAAGCCGTCCACGAGGGACGCCCGGCCCTGGCGCAGGGACTTGACCTCGGTGCCCGTGAGCACGAGACCGCACTCGTAGGTGTCGATGATCGTGTAGTCGTGCCGCGCCTTCTTGTTCTGGGCGATCAGCTTCCGCCCTTTTTCCTTAGCCATAGTGCGGTCATTTTCGCACTACGGACCCACCCCGAGGCCACCCAATACCCGCCGGGCCCGGTCTTCGGCGCCGTCGCCCGCCGTCAGGTCGGGCGTGATGCCGCTCCCGTCGATGCTGCGGCCCTCCGGGGTGCGGTACGTGCCCACCGTCAGCTCCGCCACCGAGCCGTCCGGGAGCCGCGTCGGCATCTGCACCGCGCCCTTGCCGAAGGTGTGGGTGCCGACCGTGACCGCGCGGCCCCGGTCCTGGAGGGCGCCGGTGACCAGTTCGGCCGCGCTCATCGTGCCCCCGTCGACCAGCGCCACCAGCGGCCGGGCGGTGTCGCCGCCCGGCTCGGCGTACAGGGCGCGCTCGGAACCGCGTACGTCGTACGTCGCCACCAGCCCCCCGTCCAGGAAGGCGGAGGCGGCCGTCACGGCCTCGGTGACCAGCCCGCCCGGGTTGCCGCGCAGGTCCAGCAGGATGCCCGCGCCCGGCGGCGCCGCGCGGACGGCGTCCCGCACGCGCTGCCCCGAGCCCCGGGTGAAGGAGGCGACCTTGATCACGGTGGTGCCGTCGGGGAGGCCGCGTACGGTCACCGGGTCGGCGCTCAGTTCCTCGCGGCGGACCGTCTCGGTGAGGTCTACGCCGTCCCGGCCGATGCGCAGCACCACCGGGGTGCCGGCCGCGCCGCGCAGCATCGCCACCACATCGGTGACGGAGCGCCCCCTGACGTCCTGGCCGTCCACACCGAGCAACAGGTCCCCGGCCCGCAGGCCGGCCCGGGCGGCGGGGCCGTCGGGCTGGACCCTGTCGACCTCGATGCGCCCGTCGCGGCGGCGCCCGGTCCACACCCCGACGCCGGTCCAGTGCCCGTCGAGGTCCTCGGTGAAGGCGGCGTACTCGGCCGGGTCGTAGACGGCGGCCCAGCGGTCGCCGCTGCGGCTGACCTCCTCCTCGGCGGCCCTCTTGCCCGACTTGCCCTCCGCCACGGCGTCGGCGACGGCCCGGGCCACGGCGTCCCGGTCGACGGTGGCCGCCCCGCCGCCGGTGGCTCGGGCCGCGCCGGCCACGGCACGGGCGGCCGGTACCCGCGGGGCGTCGTCGTCCGCGCCCCAGCAGCCGGTACCGGCGCCCGCCGTGACCGCCGCGAGGAAGGCGAACGTCAAAGCGGCCCCGCGACGCAGGTCGCGGGGCCGGAGACAGTGGACGGGGAGACCCGGCATGGCGCCGAGTCTAGGACAAGGCCCGCGTAGCCACGGGAGGTTGGGCGCAGCTCACACGGGGTTCTCGTCACACCTCTCGGGGGCCGGTCACACCTTGAGGTACTTGCGCAGCGCGACGAAGGCCGCCAGGGACGGCATGAGCAGGCCGACGACCAGCACCAGCGGCAGCTTGGTGAGGACGGAGTCCCAGCCGATGAAGTTGATCAGTTCCAGCTTGTGCCGCAGGTCCACCCCGTGGTCGATCACGAAGTACTGCCCGGTGCCCAGCATCACGCAGGCGAGGCCCGCGCCGATCAGGCCGGCGACGGCCGCCTCCATGATGAAGGGGACCTGGATGTAGAAGCCGGACGCCCCGACGAGCCGCATGATGCCGGTCTCCCGCCGACGGCTGAACGCCGAGACGCGCACCGTGTTGACGATCAGCAGCAGCGCCACGATCAACATGATCATCATGATGCCGAGGGCCGCCCAGTTGAGCGTGCCGAGGAGGCTGAACAGGTTGTCGACCTCGGAGCTCTGGTCGGCCACCGACTGCACGCCGTCGCGGCCGGCGAACATGGACGTGATGACCTGGTACTTCTCCGGGTTCTTGAGCTTGACCCGGAAGGAGTCCGGCATCTGGTCGGGGGTGACGACCGAGGCCAGCGCGGTCTGGCCGTACCGCTCCTTGTAGTGCTTGTACGCCTCGTCGGAGGACTCGTACGTGACCTTCTGCACGAGGTCCAGCTTCTTGAGGTCGGCCTCGATCTGTTGCTTCTGCTCGGGGGTCACCGCCCCCTTGGCGCAGGCCTTGCCGGCGCCGCCCCCACCGCCCCCGGATCCCGCGGCGTCGTTCTTGGCGGCTTCGGCGGCTTCGGCGGCGTCCTGCGCGTCGCTCTTGTTGCACAGGTAGACGGTGACGTTGACCTTGTCGTACCAGTACCCCTTCATCGCGCTGACCTGGTCGCGCATGAGCAGGGAGCCACCGAACAGGGCCAGCGACAGGGCCACGGAGATGATGACCGCGAAGGTCATGGTGAGATTGCGACGGAGACCGACGCCGATCTCCGACATGACGAACTGGGCGCGCATGGCGTCCTTTCAGTGCTGGTAGCCGTAGACGCCGCGCGACTGGTCGCGCACGAGACGGCCCTGTTCGAGTTCGATGACGCGCTTGCGCATCTGGTCCACGATCTGCTGGTCGTGCGTCGCCATGATCACCGTGGTACCGGTCCGGTTGATGCGGTCGAGCAGCTTCATGATGCCTACGGAGGTCTGCGGGTCGAGGTTGCCGGTCGGCTCGTCCGCGATCAGCAGGGCGGGGCGGTTGACGAAGGCGCGCGCGATGGCGACGCGCTGCTGCTCACCGCCGGAGAGCTCACCGGGCATCCGGCCCTCCTTGCCGCCCAGGCCCACCAGCTCCAGGACCTGCGGGACGGCCTTGCGGATCTCGCCGCGCGGCTTGCCGATGACCTCCTGCGCGAAGGCGACGTTCTCCGCAACCGTCTTGTTGGGCAGCAGCCGGAAGTCCTGGAAGACGGTCCCCAGCTGGCGCCGCATGTGCGGGACCTTCCAGTTGGAGAGCTTGGCGAGGTCCTTGCCCAGGACGTGGACCTGCCCGTGGCTGGCCCGCTCCTCGCGCAGGACCAGCCGCAGGAAGGTGGACTTGCCGGAGCCGGAGGAGCCGACGAGGAAGACGAACTCGCCCTTCGCGATCTCCAGCGAGACATCTCTGAGTGCGGGGCGGCTCTGCTTCGGGTAGGACTTGGAGACGTTGTCGAATCGGATCACGGGTGCACCACGGTCGCCGGGAGTAGGTGTGCGTGACCATACGCGAACGGGCGCGGGGTGTGGGCCCGGCATCCGCAGTTGCCCGATATGTCCCGGGGTCCCGGAGGACCGGACGGTGATTGCCCGGACGGGCCGCGCCGAATGTCGCCGAAGCCGGCACAGTGGTAGGGGGAACGGACTCGTTCCCCACGCCGTTGTACCAGGGGACGAGAGGAGGAGCGCATGACATATGACCGGCTCGTGTGCGCGAACTGCGCCGCACCCGTGAGCCAGGGCCGCTGCCCTGTGTGCCGGGCGAATCGGGAGCGCCTCCAGCAGGAGAGCCCCTTCGCAGGCCTGAACCCGATGGCGCTCATCGCGCTGATGGTGGTGCTGGTCGCGGCCCTCGCGGTGGTGGCCAAGGCCGCGTAGACAGCCGTGGGCCGCGCTCAGCCGGACCGCGAGGCGTGTCCGGCGCGGTTCCCCGGCGCGGTTTCTCCGACGCGTCCCATGCGAAAGGCAAGGGCCCGGACACCTGAGGGTGTCCGGGCCCTTCCCACATCCGGGTGGGGTTACGCCGTCTGCTCCTGCTGCTTGCGCCAGCGGATGCCGGCCTCAAGGAAGCCGTCGATCTCGCCGTCGAGGACCGCCTGCGGGTTGCCGACCTCGAACTCCGTCCGCAGGTCCTTGACCATCTGGTACGGGTGCAGGACGTAGGACCGCATCTGGTTGCCCCAGGAGCTGCCGCCGTCCTTGAGGGCGTCCATCCTGGCCTGCTCCTCCTGGCGGCGCCGTTCCAGCAGCTTGGCCTGGAGCACGTTCATCGCGCTGGCCTTGTTCTGGATCTGCGAACGCTCGTTCTGGCAGGAGACCACGATGCCGGTCGGCAGGTGCGTGATGCGCACCGCCGAGTCGGTCGTGTTGACGCCCTGGCCGCCGGGGCCGGAGGCGCGGTACACGTCGATGCGCAGCTCGCCCTCGTCGATCTCGACGTGGTCGCTGGACTCGACGACGGGCAGCACCTCGACACCCGCGAAGGAGGTCTGGCGGCGGCCCTGGTTGTCGAAGGGCGAGATCCGCACGAGGCGGTGGGTGCCCTGCTCGACGGAGAGGGTGCCGTAGGCGTACGGGGCCTTGACCACGAAGGTGGTCGACTTGATGCCGGCCTCTTCCGCGTACGAGGTCTCGTAGACCTCGGTCTGGTAGCCGTGCCGCTCGGCCCAGCGCAGGTACATGCGCTGGAGGCGCTCGGCGAAGTCGGAGGCGTCGACGCCTCCGGCCTCGGCGCGGATGTTGACCAGGGCCTCGCGCTCGGCGTACTCGCCGGAGAGCAGGGTCCGGACCTCCATCTCGTCCAGGGCCTTGCGCACGGAGACCAGCTCGGCCTCCGCCTCCGCGAGGGTGTCCGCGTCGTCCATCTCCTGCGCGAGCTCGAAGAGCACGGCGAGGTCGTCGATGCGCCCGCGCAGCGTCTCGGTCTTGCGCACCTCGGCCTGGAGGTGCGAAAGCTTGCTCGTGATCTTCTGGGCGGCCTCCGGGTCGTCCCACAGGGACGGCGCGGCTGCCTGCTCCTCGAGCACGGCGATATCTGCCCTCAGCTTGTCGAGGTCCAGGACGGCCTCGATCGACCCCATGGTCGAGGAGAGGGACTTCAGCTCTTCGGAAACATCGACGACTGCCACGGGTCCAGCGTAGCCGGTCCTCCGGTGGCACTCTCCGGCCAGGCCGGATCGGCCCTTACAGATCACGGTGGGTACGGGCGTACGCTCACCGTATGACCGTTCTACTCGTGAAGCGTCGCCATGTGGATCACATGCGTGCCACCACCACGAGCTGTCTGCCGCCGGACCTCGCACAAGCCTGATCAAACCCGATCCGACTTCGGTCCTGTACGCGGCTACGCGGCCTCCCGGCGCCACCCTTGCCGACGGCCTTCCCCACCCGCTGCCCCGCCACCTCCGGGGAACAGGACCCCGTGACATCCGAAACGGAGCCGTCATGCCGTCCGCGCACCTTTCTCCCTCCTCCTCTCCGCTCGCCTCCGCCGTCCCCTCGCTCGCGGTCATCGACCTGTCCCGGGCGGACGATCCCGCCGAGCGGGCCGACTTCCTCAAGCGGCTGCACGCCGCCGCCCGCGACACCGGGTTCCTCTATCTGACCGGACACGGGATCAGCGAGGCCGAAACCGCCCGCATCCTTGAGCTGACCAGGGCCTTCTTCGACCTCCCCGAGGCGGACCGGCTGGCGGTCAGCAACCTGAACTCGCCCCACTTCCGCGGTTACACCCGGATCGGGCACGAGCTGACGGGCGGGGCCTCGGACTGGCGGGACCAACTGGACGTCGGCGCGGAGCGGCCCGCGACGGAGCCGGGCCCGGACGACCCGGCGTACCTGTGGCTGGAGGGGCCCAACCAGTGGCCGAAGGCGCTGCCGGAGCTGCGCGAGGTGGTGCTGGACTGGCAGGCGCGACTCGCCTCGGTCGCCCACCGGCTGCTCCGGGAGCTGCTGGCCTCGATCGGCGCCCCGCCGGACTTCTTCGACGCGGCCTTCGCCGACCGGCCCCACCTACACACGAAGCTGATCCGCTACCCGGGATCGGCACCGTCGGGCACGGACCAGGGCGTCGGCGCGCACAAGGACTACGGCTTCCTGACGCTGCTGCTCCAGGACTCGGTGGGCGGGCTCCAGGTGGTGCGGGACGGCGGCTACGTCGACATCCCGCCGCGGCCGGGGGCGTTCGTCGTCAACCTGGGCGAGCTGCTGGAGATCGCGACGGAGGGCTACTTGACGGCCACCGACCACCGGGTGGTGAGCCCGCCGGGGGCGGTGGAGCGGTTCTCGGTGCCGTTCTTCTACAACCCGCGGCTGGACGCGGTGGTGGAGACGGTGCCGGGCGACTACCTGCGGGCGGCGCCGGGTGTGGCCCACGACGCGTCGAACCCGCTGCACGCGGAGTACGGCCGCAACGAGCTCAAGGGTTGGGTCCGCGCCCACCCCGAGGTGGCACGCCGCTGGCACCCGGAGCTGGTCCGGGCGTAGCGCCCGAGCGGGCGGCCGGAACCGGGCCGGTCCGGGCCCGCCAGGGTCGGGCCGGGCCCCGGGCAAGGCGGCGCGGGGCCCGCTAGGGCTGGGCCGGGGCGGAGTGCTTGGCGTCCCTCGGGGGCGGGGCGCCGTCGGAGTCGCCCGACACCGCGAGCCAGGTGCCGACACCGACGGCCGCGGCCAGCGTCACCGCCGACACCGACAGCATCAGCCGGCGCTTGCGCACCGCCTCGGCCCGGTGCCGCGCCGAGCCCGGTCGGTGGCCGCCGGCCGGGCGGGGCACCCGGGCCGTGCCCAGCGCGCCGCCGGCCAGCTCGTCCGGTCCGGGTACCCGCATCGAGGTGTGCGTGTCCCGGTTGGAGTCGGTGGCCGAGCCGGGGACGAGCGGCACCACGCCCCGCCGCCGCGTCAGCTCGGCGGGGACGCTCTCCTCGGCCGGCGCGGCCTCCTGCTCCGCGTCGTCCGGCTCGTCCACGTCCAGTGGCGGCATCCCGGTCAGCAGCGGCAACAGGTCCCGCAGCCGGGTCGACAGCTCGGAGGCGCGCAGCCGGGACGCCGGTGCCTTGGCCAGGCACTGCACCATCAGCTGCCACAGCTCGTCCGGGATACCGGGCAGCGGGACCACGGTCTCGGTGACGTGCCTGCGCAGTACCGCGCCGGGGTGGCCGCCCCCGAACGGGGTGAACCCGGCCAGCAGCTCGTAGAGCACCGTGGCCAGGGCGTATATGTCGACGGCCGCCCGTGGGGGCAGCCCCTCCACGATCTCCGGGGCCAAGTAGTCCGGCGTGCCGATGATCCGGGTGCTGGGCGCCGACGCCCGGCCCGCCACGGTCCGCCGCGGCGAGTCGATCAGCTTGGCGACACCGAAGTCGGTCAACAGCGCGGGGTGGGCGCCGCCCGGGCCGAGCGGCCCCTGCATGTCCAGCAGGACGTTCTCGGGCTTCACGTCGCGGTGCACGACGCCCGCCGCGTGGGCGGCGGCCAACGCGTCGGCGACGTCCGCGACGATGGCCACGGCCGCCTCGGGGGCCAGCCTGCGCTCCCGGTCGAGGCGCGTGCGCAGGTCCGTACCGCGCACGAGGTCCATGACGAGGGCGAGGTCGTTGCCGTCCACGACGAGGTCGCGGACGGAGACGACGTGCGGGTGGTCCAGGCCGAGCAGCGCGCTGCGCTCCTGGACGAAGCGTCCGACCAGCTCCTGGTCGGACGCGAGGTCCTCGCGCAGCAGTTTGACGGCGACGGGCCCGTCCGGCCCCTCGCCCAGCCACACCGTGCCCGCGCTGCCGCGCCCCAGGATCTGGTGCGCGGTGTACCGGCTGCCGATCTTCCGTGCCACGACTGCTCCCTCAGCGGCTGGCGTACGCACCAAAGCTACGCGGCCGGGTGCGGGTTTTAGGCCAGTAGGGGGTCCGATTCGCGGCGACCTTCACTTCTGCGGGCGAAAACGCGTCCCAGAAGTCGACAAATCCACGAACTGAGTGCCAAGCCCGTCGTGACGGTGCCTCAGGAGCCTCCGCTCCCGGTGGAGTCGCCGAGGGTGGAGACCCAGTCGGCGGCGTCCTGGCCCCAGGTCCACAGCTGGTCCCACCAGCCCTTGCCGGTGCCGATCCACTCCTGGAGCGGGGTCAGCTCCCACACCAGCCAGCCCGCCACGAAGAAGAGCAGGATCATCACCAGGCAGCCCTTGAGGCAGCCGAGCCCGGGGATGCGGACCGGGTTGGCGCTGCGGCGGCGCGGCTCGCGCGGCTCCCGGGGGGCCGGCTGCTGCGGCGGCGGGGCCTGGGGCCGGACCGGCGGCTGGTACGGCTGCTGCTGCGGCGGCTGGCGGTACTGGGGCTGCGGCGGCTGCGGCTGCGGCTGCGGCTGCGGCTGCGGCTGGCGGTACTGGGGCTGCGGCGGAGGTTGCGGCGCGTACTGCTGCTGCTGGTACTGCTGCGGCTGTTGGTACTGCTGCTGCTGCGGCGGCTGCTGCCGGTACGGGGGCTGCTGGGGCGGCGGGGGTGCCTGCCGCTGCGGACGGCGGCGCAGGGGGTCCTCGTCGGGGCTGAGGTAGTGCATCTGCGTCTGCTCGTTGCGGTCCCGGGCCGCCCGCATCTGCGACTGCCACGGGTGCGGCTGGTCCGGCCGTTCCACCGGCGGCATGACGGACGTCGCGTCCGCGGCCGGCGCCCCCGTGTTCGGCAGCACGGTCGTCGCGTCGGCCCCGCCGACGGGCGGCATCACGCTGGTCATGGCGTTGGGGTCGTAGGCGCCCGTCGGGGAGGACGCCCCGGCGGGCAGTACCTGGGTCGCGTCCGAGGACCCGGGCGCCGCCGGTACCGGCGCGGGCGAGGGGTCGGGCGCGAGCAGCGCGCCGACGCCGAGCGCGGCCTCCACCTCGGCGGGCGAGGAGTGCACGCCGATGCCGGAGGCGACCACGCGCAGGCCGCGCGCCAGGCTCTCGGCGCTGGGGCGCTCGTCCGGCTCCTTGCGCAGGCAGCGCTCGATGACGATCCAGAGCGCCTCGGGCACGTTCGGCGGGCGCTGCGGGTCCTCGCTGAGGTGGCGGTGGAGCACTTCGAGCGCGGTGCCGCCGGCGAACGGCGGGCGTCCGGTGACCAGTTCGTAGAGCAGGATGCCGGCGCCGTAGATGTCGACGGCGGAGGTCTGCGGGCGGCCCTCGGCGGACTCGGGCGCGACGTAGGCGGGAGTGCCGACGAACTCGTGCGTGCGCGTCAGCCCCGGGGAGTCGGCGAGGCGGGCGATGCCGAAGTCGGTGAGCATCGGCTTCATCTGGCCGTGGCGCTCGTCGAGGAGGACGTTGGCGGGCTTCAGGTCGCGGTGCACGACGCCGTCGGCGTGACTGGCGGCGAGCGCGTCCGCGATCTGGGCGGTCAGCAGGCTCGCGGCGACGGGGCTGAAGGGGCCGTTCTCGCGGATGTACCTGTGCAGGTCGGGACCGTCGATCAGGTCCATGACGAGGGCCAGCAGATCGCCCTCGACGACGAGGTCGCGCGTGCGGACGATGTTGGGGTGCGTCAGGCGCAGCAGGACGGAGCGCTCGCGCAGGAAGCGCATGACGATGTCCGGGTCCTGGGCCAGCTCCTCCTTGAGGACCTTGATGGCCACCGTCTCGCCGGGCTGTCCGGCGACGGCCGCCTCCGCACCGGCCGCCTCCCGCTGGCGGGCACGCCAGACGGTACCCGTGGCGCCGCGCCCGAGGGGCTCCTCAAGCAGGTACTTGCTGCCCACTGGCCGCACGTCTCGCGCTCCCCTGCTGTCGTGTTTCTGTCGTCTGGTTTCGGATGATTCCGAGCTGTGTTTTCCGGCCCACTCTAGGGGGTGTCCGGAGAGAAGACGCCGGGCGGCGGAGGTTGGTTGCCGCACATATGTGCGAAGGGTGAGGTTTGCGGGGTATGCCGGAGGCGATTTTCGGCAGGCCGTTGACCATATGTGCGCGACGGGCGCGCGGGGCGATGATCAATCAAGATCATTTATTGCCGGGGTCCGGGCGTGTTGTCCGTGACAGGTGCGAGGATGCACCCGTACGGAACGGCCGGGACGGGAGCCCTGCCTTCCGGCAGACCTGACCGGACGACGCGTCCGTGCCGGGCGGGGGGTGATCGGGCGGTCTCGCCCGACCGTTCCCTTTCCCGGGCGCGCGCACCGTGCACTGCGCTCCGCGCAGAAGGGACCGCTGACGGCGATGCAGATCCGGCTGACCGTCCTCGGGTCGCGCAGCGGCCACCAGACCGCGACCGCGCCCGCCGGCTGTGACGTGCTCGTCACCGCGCCCGCCGGTACCGCGCTGGCCGCGGTGGCCTCGGCGCTCGCGGCGACCGTGGGCGGACCCGACACGGGCGGCACGGTGGTGCTGTACGCGGGCGCCGAGCGGCTGGACCCCCAGCGCCGGATGCTGGGCGAACCGCCGCTGGTGGACGGGGCCGTGCTCGCGCTGCACGTGCCGGTAGCGGACGTCGTGCCGAGCCTGCCCGAGGAGGGCCTGGACGCCCCACAGCTGCGGGTGGTGGCCGGACCGGACGCGGGCGGGGTGCATTTGCTGCACCCGGGAGCGGTCCGGATCGGGCGGTCCTCGGAGGCGGACGTACCGCTGGACGACCCGGACGTGTCGCGGCTGCACTGCACGGTGACGGTGCTGCCGGACGGGCGCGTGACGGTGGCGGACCTCGGCTCGACGAACGGCACGACGCTGGACGGGGTGCCGGTGGGGGCGCGGGCGGTGTCCCTGGCGCCCGGCGCGTTGCTGCGCGTAGGCGAATCGACCCTCCGGCTGGCCGCGGGGGACACGGAGTCCATCCTGCCGCTGACGCCGGACATGGAGGGGCACTTGGCCCTGCCGGGGGCCCGCGACGGCGGGCGTACGGCGGGCGCGGGCGCCGGCCTCGGGGCGGCGGGCTACGACGACCCCGCAGCGGGGGCGTCCGACGGCGCGGGGCGCTACGGCGCCCGGGCGGCCGGCGGGGACGCGGGCGGGGGAACCGGCCGACACGACGGCCCGGCCGCGGCCGGCCACAGCGGCGGTGCGGGCGGATCGGGCGGGGCCCGGTCGGCTCCGGGCGGTCAGGGGGTCCCGGGCGCGGGGGCGGCCGGCCGCCATGACGACTTCGGCGCCGACGCGTACGGCCACCGCTCGGGGGCGTCTGGGAGCGCGGGCCCGGGTGGCCCGCAGGGGCCGGTCCCCCACCCCGCCCCTTCCCGAACCGGGGGCTCCGCCCCCGACCCCGTCCCGGGGCTCCGCCCCGCCACCGGAACCCGGCACGGCGCGCGCGCCCGGGACGCCGGCGCCCACCCCGGCGCCCCCGCCACCGCGTGGCCCGCCGCAGGCCAGGACACCGGGACCCCCGACACCCGCCCCGGCGGAACCCGGCCCGGCCCCGCGCCCGAGGGCCCGCGCGCCGGGCGCACCCAGGGCGGCAGCGCCCACGGCCACCCGGCCCCCGGCGCACAGCCCCCCGCCGCCGGAAGCCACCCCGGAACCCACGGCACGGCATGGCCCGTCGCCGGCCAGGACACGGGGACCGGCTACCCCGACCACACGGCGAGGCACGCCCACACCCCTGCCGGACCGGGCACCCCCGCAACCACCTGGCCGGCCCCCGCCCCCGACGGGCCCGCGGCCCGCCCCGGCGGCGACCCGCGCCACCAGGCCCCCCGCGCCGGAACGGCGACCCCCGCACACGGCCCGGGCGACGCACCCGCCTACCCCGCCCCCGACGGGCCCCGCACCGGAGGGGGGCGCCCCGGCGCACCGCACTCCACCCCCGCGCACGGCTCCCGGGTCGCCGGCCCGGAGGGGGGCGACGGCCGGTCGCACCCGGCGCCCGTCGCAGGGGGGGCGCCCCGGGTGGGGGCTCCCGCAGCGGTGTGGCCCGCACCCCCCGGCTCCGCCGTTCCCGCCGGTGGCGGCCGGCGGCGGGGCATCGGGGCCTGGGCGCGCAAGTGGGTGCGCGGGGAGGACATCACCGAGCCCGCAGTCGAGGCCGAGGCGCCACCCGTCGCACCGCCCGCCGCCGACGACCCCGCCGCGCTGCTGCTCGCCGCCCTCGGGCCCACCGGCCGACTCTGGTCCCGCCCGCCCGGCGCCCTCGACGTCGGGCTCGGCGCCGGCAGTCGCGTCGACCTGCGCGAGGTCGGCGCGCTCGGCATCGCCGGGCCGCGTCCCCGTCTCACCGGCGTGGCCCGCTCAGTGATCGCCCAGCTCGCCGCCCTCCACTCCCCCGCGCAGTTGGAGATCGTGCTTCTCGCGATGGACCCGGCCACGGACTGGAACTGGCTCGGCTGGCTCCCGCACGTCCGTCCGGCCCACGGCCAGCACTGCCGCCTCCTGCTCGCCCACGACCGGGAGCAGGCCGCCGCCCGCACCGGCGAGCTGACCCGGCGCCTCGACGACAGCCCCCTCGGCACCGGCTGGGCCACCGCCGGGCCCGACGCCATCCGCCGGGCCGCGTCCGCGTACGAGGGCCCGTACACCCTCGTCGTCCTCGACGGCGACCCCGGCACCGGCGCCCTCCGCGAGGTCACCGCGCGGCTCGCCTCGCACGGGCCCGCCTCCGGCATCCACCTCCTGGTGCTCGCCGAGGCCCCGGCCGCCACCCCCGCGAGCCCCCTCGCCGACACGTACGAGGCCGCCGGCGCGAGCGCCCCCGCCTTCCGGGCCTGCGGGGCGGTCGCCGTGCTCAGCGGCGAGGTCGCCACCGCGGTGCGGAGCTTCCCGGTCAGCGGCGGCATGCCCGTCCGCCCCGGCGAGACGGCCGTAGCGGACGCCGTCTCCGCCGCCTGGGCGGAGCGGTTCGCCCGCGCCCTGGCCCCCCTGCGCGCCGAGGCGGCCGTCTCGGGCGGCTACCGTCCGGCCGCCGCCAACCTGCCGCAGACGTCCCGCCTGCTCGACGAGCTCGGCCTGGCCCGGGCCACCCCGGCCTCCCTGATGGCCCGCTGGGCGACCGCCACCGGGCAGGGGCAGACCGTCGGCGGTCTCGCCGAGGTGGTGCTCGGAGCCGGCCGGCGCGGCCCCGTCGGCGTGGAGCTGGTCCACGACGGACCGCACCTGCTCATCGAAGGGCCGCCGGGGAGCGGCCGTACCGAGCTGCTGCGTTCCGTGGCCGCCTCCCTGTGCGCCGCGGCCCGACCCGACCGGCTCGGTCTCCTGCTGATCGACGGGGCCGGCGGCGAGCGCGGCGAGGGGCTGCTGCCCTGCACCGAGCTGCCGCACGTGTCGGCGCACCTCGTCGCCTCCGACCCGCTGCGCATGCGGGAGTTCGCCCAGGCGTTGGGTGCCGAGCTCAAGCGTCGTCACGAGCTGCTGGACGGCGTCACCTTCGCCGAGTGGCACGCCCGGCGCGAGGTCTCGGACCGGATGGTGTCGCCCCGCCGGCCCGTCCCGCAGGAGAGCCAGGGCGCGGACCGGGCCTCGGGCACGATCGGCGGCGAGGAATCCCAGCGGACCGGGACCCTGCGGCTGCGCGCCTCCGCCCCCCGTACCGGGGCGGCCGCAGGGCCCGGCCCGCTGCCGCGCCTGGTGGTCCTCGTGGACGACTTCGACGCGCTGGTGGCGCCCGGCCTCGGCAGTCCGGGCCGGCCGGCGGCCGGTTCGGTGGTCCGCATCCTGGAGGGTCTGGCCCGGGAGGGCGCCCGGCTCGGGGTGCACCTGGTGGCCACCAGCGCCCGCCCGGACCGTACCGCCGGCACCGAACCGGCGCGCCTGGCCACCCTGCGGGTCGAACTCGACGCCCCCGACCAGCCGGGACCCGGCCGGGGTCTGCTCCACTACGGCGACGGCCGGACGATCCCCTTCCAGGGCGGCCGCGTCACCGGACGGATTCCCCGGACCGCCACGTCGAGGCCGACCGTGGTTCCGGTGGAGTGGGAACGGATGGGTGATCCACCGGCCCGTCGGCCGGTCCGCGAGCTGGGCAACGGCCCGACGGACCTGGCGCTGCTGGCCAGTGCCCTGGACCGGGCCTCGCACCTGGTCTCCGCGATACCCGTCCTGTTCCCGGCGGCCCCCTGAGCCCACCGCGCCCCGCCCGGAACACCCCGTCGGAGCCCCGCGAGGCCGTGAGGCGGTATTGCGGGGGTGCGCCGCTCGGCGTAGACCTTGTGGCACGGAACACACCACGAGCACACCGGCATCGGGGGCACACGCATGCGCAGGGAGCACGGAACCGGCCACAAGGAAGCCCGCGGAGGGCGCCAGGAGACCCGTACGAGGGCACACGCCTGGGCGGCCCTGCTGGCGACGGGCGCGCTCGCGCTCACCGCGTGCGGCGGCGGCGACAAGGCGGACCCCCCGGCGGGCTCCGGGCCGTCCGCGAGCCCGCGCGTGGCGCTACCGCAGCTGTCCGGCGAGAAGCTGGAGGTCGCTGCGGTCTGGACGGGCCCGGAGCAGGCCAACTTCACGAAGGTCCTCAAGGAGTTCGAGAAGCGCACCGGCGCCACCGTCACCTTCGTCCCCGCCCAGGACCCGATCGTCACCTTCCTCGGTACGAAGATCGCGGGCGGACAGCCGCCGGACGTGGCGCTGCTCCCGCAGGTCGGGGCGCTGGTCTCGGCGGTGCGGAACAAGTGGGCGCAGCCGGTGGGCCCGGAGGCCAAGGACCAGCTGGAGAAGAACTACTCGCAGGGCTGGAAGACGCTGGGCGCGGTCGACGGCACCCAGTACGGCGTGTACTACAAGGCGGCCAACAAGTCGCTGGTCTGGTACAACGCGAAGGCCTTCGAAGCGGCGGGCGTGCAGCCGCCGAAGACCTGGAAGGACCTGATCGCGGCGGCGGACACGCTCTCCGCGTCGGGCACCCCCGCGGTCTCGGTGGCCGGCGCGGACGGCTGGACCCTGACGGACTGGTTCGAGAACGTCTACCTGTCCCAGGCCGGGCCGGAGAAGTACGACAAGCTCGCCAAGCACGAGATCAAGTGGACGGACGACAGCGTCAAGCAGGCGCTGACGACGCTCGCCGAGTTGTTCGGCCGCAAGGACTACCTGGCGGGCGGGCAGAGCGGCGCCCTGGCGACCGAGTTCCCGAAGTCGGTGACGCAGACCTTCACCGGTGGCGACCGACCGGCCGCCGCGATGGTCTTCGAGGGTGACTTCGTGGCGGTGAACATCGCTCAGACGGAGGCGAAGGTCGGCAAGGACGCCCTCGTCTTCCCGTTCCCGGCGGTCGGCGCCGGCAAGGCGCCGGTCGTCTCGGGCGGTGACGTGGCGGTCGCGCTGAAGCCGTCCAAGGGCGCGCAGGCGCTGCTGACCTTCCTGGCCTCCCCGGACGCGGCGGAGATCCAGGCCCGCGAGGGCGGTTTCATCTCGCCGAACAAGTCGGTGGATTTGGCGGCGTACCCGAACGACATCCAGCGGGGCATCGCGAAGGCGCTGATCGCGGCGGGCGACGACTTCCGCTTCGACATGTCGGACCAGGCTCCGGCGGCTTTCGGCGGGACGCCGGGCGCCGGTGAGTGGAAGGACCTCCAGGACTTCCTGGCGAACCCGTCGGACGTGGCGGGCGCGCAGGCGAAGCTGGAGGCGGACGCGGCCAAGGCGTTCGGGAACTGACCCGGTGCCCGCCCCCCACGTCTCACGGGCGGGGGAGGTCAGGCGCCGCCGTCTCATAGCGGCGGCGTTCCTCCTCCCCGCCCTGGTCCTGCTGGGTGCGCTCGTCGTGCACCCCATCGGCTACTCGCTGTACCGCAGCTTCTTCGACCGCTCGGGCGACACCTTCGTGGGCGGCGCCAACTACACGGAGATAATGCGGGACGCCACGATCCGAACGGCGCTGAAGAACACGGCGCTGTGGGTGGTGCTGGCCCCGACGACCGCCACCGCGCTCGGGCTGATCTTCGCGGTGCTCACCGAACGGGTGCGCTGGGGGACGGCGTTCAAGCTGCTGGTGTTCATGCCGATGGCGATCTCGATGCTGGCGGCGGGCATCATCTTCCGGCTCGTCTACGACCAGGACCCCCATCGCGGTGTCGCCAACGCCGTATGGGTGGGGGTGCACGACACCTTCGCCGAATCCTCGGCCTTCCCGAAGGCCCGCCCGGGTCGGGACTCGCCGCTGGAGGAGGTCGCGGGGGGCGCGTTCGAGACCCGTGACCCGGTACGGGCGGGCACCGTCGTACCGGTGCCGCTGGTCGGCGTGGCCCCCGACGCCCTGCCGAAGGGGACCCGTACCGCCAAGGCGCCCGCCGCCGAGTCCGGCAAGGTCACCGGGACGGTCTGGCAGGACTTCACCCGGGGCGGCGGCGGCCGGACGAACACCGTCGACCCCACGGAGTCTGCGCTCTCGGGGATGCGGATCGAGGCGGTCAAGGACGGCCGCGTGGTCGAGCGGACCACCGCCCGCTCCGACGGCACCTTCACGCTGTCCGCGAAGGCCGACGGGGCGCGGCTGCGGCTGCCCGCGTCGAACTTCCGCGAGGCGTACTCGGGCGTGGAGTGGCTCGGTCCGACGCTGGTCACCCCGGCGGTGATCGGGGCGTACGTGTGGATGTGGGCCGGGTTCGCCATGGTGCTGATCGGGGCGGGACTGGCCTCGGTACCGCGGGAGCTGCTGGAGGCGGCGCGGGTGGACGGGGCGAACGAGTGGCAGGTGTTCCGCCGGATCACCGTGCCGCTGCTGGCGCCCGTCCTGGCGGTCGTCCTCGTCACCCTCGTCATCAACGTGATGAAGATCTTCGACCTGGTGTTCGTGATCGCGCCGGGCGCGGTGCAGGACGACGCGAACGTGCTCGCGCTCCAGCTGTACCGCACGTCCTTCGGCACGGACGCCGATCAGGGGTTGGGCAGCGCGATCGCCGTGCTGCTGCTGGTCCTGGTGTTGCCCGTCATGCTGTACAACATCCGCCGGATGCGCCGGGAGGCCCGCCGATGAGCGCCGCACCGTGGTCCTGGTCCCCGCAGGGCACGGTCGCCAGGGTGGCCGGCGGGGCACTGCGTGTCTTCCTGGTCCTCGCGGGCCTGTTCTGGCTGCTGCCCACGCTGGGACTGCTGATCTCCTCGTTCCTCTCGCCCACGGACCTGAACCAGGGCGGCTGGTGGCAGGCGCTGAGCGCGCCCTCACGGCTGACGGCCGAGAACTACGCGCACCTGCTGTCCAACGAGACGATCACCGGGTCGCTGCTGAGCACGGTCGCGATCACCGTTCCGGCGACCTTGCTCGTGGTCACGCTGGGCGCGCTCGCGGGGTACGCGTTCGCCTGGCTGGAGTTCCCCGGCCGGGACTGGCTGTTCCTGATCGTCGTCGGGCTGCTGGTGGTCCCCGTTCAGGTGGCGCTGATCCCGGTGTCGCAACTGTTCGGCGCGATCGGGCTGTTCGAGACGACGGCCGGGGTCGTGCTCTTCCACACCGCCTTCGGGCTGCCGTTCGCGGTGTTCCTGTTGCGCAACTTCTTCGCGGAGATCCCGCGCGAGCTGCTGGAGGCGGCGCGGCTGGACGGCGCGGGCGAACTGCGACTGTTCGCACGGGTGGTGCTGCCGCTGGGCGGTCCGGCCATCGCCTCGCTCGCCATCTTCCAGTTCCTGTGGGTGTGGAACGACATGCTGGTGGCGCTCGTGTTCGCGGACTCGACGCATCCGCCGGTCACGGTGGCCCTCCAGCAGCAGGTGCGGCAGTTCGGCAACAACATCGACGTGCTGGCGCCGGGCGCGTTCTTGTCGATGGTGGTGCCGCTGGTCGTCTTCTTCGCCTTCCAGCGGCAGTTCGTGTCGGGGGTGACGGCCGGGGCGATCAAATGACCCGTCGTCGGGGCGGTGACCGGGCGGCGCAGTGGCGCCTTATCCGGCGGCGGCCTTGAGGCCCGCGACCACCGAGCGCGCCAGCTCGTCGAGGTACGACGCGGGTACCTCGTCGCGGACCACGACCTGACGCCAGTACAAGGGGCCGATGGCCAGGTCCAGCGCCCGGCCCGGGTCCGTGGCCGCCACCAGCTCGCCGCGGGCGACGGCCTCGGAGACGATCCCCTCCGCCATGCCCCGCTCGCCCGCCAGCAGCGCGCCGCGCACCGCGTCGGCGATCTCGGGCTGGCGCGCCGCCTCCACCAGCAGGTCGGGGATCACCGCCGACGCCACGGGGTGGCGCAGCACGTGGGACATGACCTCCAGCAGGGCCCGTACGTCCCCGTAGAGCGAGCCCGTCGCGGGCACCGGGAGCCCGTCGGTCGCGAAGGCGCCGACCAGGTCCAGCACGAGGTGGAGCTTGGACTTCCAGCGCCGGTAGACGGCCGTCTTGCCGACGCCCGCGCGCCGCGCGATGCCCTCGATCGACATCCGGGCGAAGCCGACCGTCGCCAGTTCCTCCAGGACCGCCGCCCGGATCGCCCGGGTCACGTCTTCGCGCAGGACGGCGGCCCCTGCGGGGGCGCGGCGGGTCGGGGCGGCGGGCTCGGAGACATGCGCGGCGGGCTCGGAGGTCATGGAACAGAGCATAACGGCGCAGGCCGCCACCACCCCGTCGCGACGACACGGTTGCGTCTCGACGTGATGGCACCTACTCTCGGCGTCACGACGATACGTAACCGTTCCGTCGGACGTCCGACGTGTCTCCCCGTCGAAAGCGACCCCGTGACCGTGACCGTGCCCCCCGTGACCGCACCGCCGCCGCCGGCAGTGGTACCGATGACACCGGCAGAGCTGGCCGCCGCCCACGGCCTGACCCTCAGTGGCGCCCGCCCCTCCCTCCCCCGCTACGTCGCGCAACTGTGGGAGCGTCGCCACTTCGTGACGGCGTACGCCACAGCCCGCATGCACGCCACGTACAGCACGGCCCGCCTCGGCCAGGTCTGGCACCTGGCGACCCCGCTGCTCAACGCGGCCGTCTACTACTTCATCTTCGGCGTGATCATGAACGCCGGGCACCAGGTGGCGGACTACATCCCCTTCCTGATCACCGGCGTGTTCGTGTGGGACTTCATCGGAAGCTCCATCAACGCGGGCACCCGCGCCGTCCACAGCAACCTGGGCCTGGTCCGCGCCCTGCACTTCCCCCGCGCGGCCCTGCCCCTGTCCACGGTCATCCAACTCTTCCAGCAGCTGCTGGTCACCGTGGGCGCCCTGGTCATCCTGCTGCTCGCGCTCGGCCAGACACCCGGCCCGTCCTGGCTCCTCGCGGCGCCGGCCCTGCTGCTGTGCGCCGTCTTCTGCGCCGGCTGCGCCCTGGCCATGGCACGGATCGGCAGCAAGAACCCGGACGTCAGCCAGCTGATGCCGTTCATCCTGCGCACCTGGATGTACTCCTCGGGCGTGATGTGGTCCATCGAGCAGACGCTCAAGTCGGACCACCTGCCCCACTGGGTGACCACGGCCCTCCAGCTCAACCCGGCGGCCGTCTACATCGACCTGATGCGCTTCGCGCTCATCGACAGCTTCAAGGCGGGGTCGCTCCCGCACCATGTGTGGCCGATCGCCGTCGGCTGGGCCCTGATCGCGGGCCTCGGCGGCTTCGTCTTCTTCTGGAAGGCGGAAGAGGAGTACGGACGTGGCTGACAAGAACGCCATCCCCACCGTCATCGCGGACGAGGTTCACGTCATCTACAAGGTGTACGGCACCGGCACCCGCAAAGGCGGCGCGACCGCCGCCCTGAGCCGGATCATCTCCCGCAAGCCCGCCCCCGGCGTCCGCGAGGTGCACGCCGTCAAGGGCGTCAGCTTCACCGCGTACAAGGGTGAGGCCATCGGCCTCATCGGCTCCAACGGCTCGGGCAAGTCCACCCTGCTCGCGGCCATCGCCGGGCTCCAGCCCGTGGCCCGCGGCCGCGTCTACTCCCACGGCCAGCCGTCCCTGCTCGGGGTGAACGCCGCCCTGATGAACGACCTGACGGGCGAACGCAACGTCATACTCGGCGGCCTCGCGATGGGCATGTCCAAGCAACAGATCCACGAGCGCTACCAGGACATCGTCGACTTCTCCGGCATCAACGAGAAGGGCGACTTCATCTCCCTGCCCATGCGCACCTACTCGTCCGGCATGGGCGCCCGGCTGCGCTTCTCCATCGCCGCGGCCAAGGACCACGACGTCCTGATGATCGACGAGGCCCTGGCCACCGGCGACGCCGCCTTCCAGCGCCGCAGCCAGGACCGCATCGGGGAGCTGCGCCAGAGCGCCGGCACCGTCTTCCTCGTCAGCCACTCCATCGGCACCGTCCGCGAGACCTGCGACCGGGCGATCTGGCTGGAGTCGGGGGTGCTGCGCATGGACGGCCCCGCGCAGGAGGTCTGCGACGCCTACGAGGCCTTCACCCGGTCCGGCTGAGACGCCGCCCGGGCGCCGGGCAGGGCGTCGGCGTACGCGCGGGCCGCGACGCACCCGATGAGAACGGCGGCCCCGGGACTTTCGTCCCGGGGCCGCCGTTTCTATCCGCTCACGCGGGGCGTCGCGCTCACGCGTGCGAGCGCAGCAGCGACCGCATCGTCCGCATCGCCACGGACAGGTTCGCCAGGTCGAAGTCGTCCGACCCGCGGATCTCGTCCAGGGTCGTCCGAGCCCGGCCGATGATCGCCGCGTTCCGCTCCTCCCACGCCTTGAAGCGCTCCTCGGGAGTCGCGTCGCCGTTGCCGGCCGCCAGCACGTCGGCGGTCAGCGCCGCGTGCGCCGCGAACAGGTCCTCGCGGATGGAGGCACGGGCCATGGACTGCCAGCGGTCGGCGCGCGGCAGCTCGATGATCCGGTCCATCAGCTGGGTGATGTCCAGGCGGTCGGCGAGGTCGTAGTAGACCTCGGCGACGTCCAGCGGGTCGACTCCGGTGCGGTCGGCGATCGCGACGACGTCCAGCGTCGGGAACGCGGACGAGAAGCCGGCCACCTTGGCCGCCAGCTCCTGCGGCACGCCCTCGCCGGTCAGCTCGTCCATGATCGACTGGTACCACTCCAGGTCCGCGCCGCGCACCAGCTTGGGCAGTTCCGCCCAGACGTGGCCCACCCGCTCGCCGAAGAGCTCGATGGTCTCCGTGATCGCCAGCGGCTGCGGCCGGTTGTTGAGCAGCCAGCGGGTGCCGCGCTCGACGAGCCGCCGCGAGTGCAGCCGTACCCGGGTCTGGACACTGGCCGCGACCTTGTTGTCCAGCGCCTCCACCGCGTCCCAGACCTCGGCCAGGCCGAAGATCTCACGGGCCGCGAGCTGCGCCCGGACGATCTCCTCCGTGGCGGCCCCGGTCTCCTCGCGCAGGCGGTGCAGGAACGTCGAACCACCGGTGTTGACGGTGTCGTTGACCAGGAGGGTGGTGATGATCTCCCGGCGCAGCGCGTGCGCGTCGATCTGCTCGCCGAACTTCTCGCGCAGCGGGGCCGGGAAGTACTCGTGCAGCAGGCGGCGCAGGTACGGGTCGTCGGGCAGCACCGTGTGGATCAGCTCGTCCGCCACCGTGATCTTGGTGTAGGCGAACAGGACGGCCAGTTCCGGCTGGGTCAGGCCCTTGCCGTTGTTCAGCAGTTCGCGGATCTGCCGGTCGTTGGGCAGGAACTCCAGCGCGCGGTCCAGCAGCCCGTCCCGGCCCAGGCGGCGCATGAAGCGCTGCTGGGCGTGGAGCAGGCTGGGGGCCTGCGCCGCGCCGTTGGCCAGCGCGACGTTCTGCGCGTAGTTGTTGCGCAGCACCAGGCCGCCGACCTCGTCGGTCATCTCGGCGAGCAGCGCGTTGCGCTGCTTGACGGTCATGTCGCCGTCGGCGACCACCGAGTTGAGCAGGATCTTGATGTTCACCTCGTGGTCGGAGGTGTCCACGCCGGCGCTGTTGTCGATGGCGTCGGTGTTGACCTTGCCGCCCTCGCCGCCCGCCCCGACGCGGGCGAACTCGATGCGCCCGAGCTGGGTCAGACCCAGGTTGCCGCCCTCGCCGATGACCCGGGCGCGCACGTCGGCGCCGTTGACGCGGATCGCGTCGTTGGCCTTGTCGCCGACGTCGGCGTGCGTCTCGGCCGTCGCCTTGACGTACGTACCGATGCCGCCGTTCCACAGCAGGTCCACCGGGGCATGCAGGATGGCCTTCATCAGGTCCGCCGGGGTCATCTTGGTGACGCCGGCCTCGATCCCGAGGGCCTCGCGGACGTGCGCGTTGACCGGGATGGACTTCGCCGTACGCGGGTGGACGCCGCCGCCCGCCGAGAGCAGCGCGGTGTCGTAGTCGGCCCACGAGGAACGCGGCAGGTCGAACAGGCGCCGGCGTTCGGCGTAGGAGGTCGCCGCGTCCGGGTTCGGGTCGATGAAGATGTGCCGGTGGTCGAAGGCCGCGACCAGGCGGATGTGCTCGGAGAGCAGCATGCCGTTGCCGAAGACGTCACCCGACATGTCGCCGACGCCGACGACCGTGAAGTCCTCGGTCTGCGTGTCGTGACCCAGCTCCCGGAAGTGCCGCTTCACGGACTCCCAGGCGCCGCGGGCGGTGATGCCCATGCCCTTGTGGTCGTAGCCCGCGCTGCCGCCCGAGGCGAACGCGTCGCCGAGCCAGAAGCCGTAGGCCTGCGCGACACCGTTGGCGATGTCGGAGAAGGTCGCGGTGCCCTTGTCGGCGGCGACGACGAGGTAGGTGTCGTCCTCGTCGTGACGGACCACGCCCTTCGGCGGCACGACCTCGCCGGCGACCATGTTGTCGGTGATGTCGAGCAGCGCCGAGATGAAGATCTTGTACGAGGCGATGCCCTCGGCGAGCCAGGCGTCGCGGTCCACCGACGGGTCCGGCAGGTTCTTCGCGACGAAGCCGCCCTTCGCGCCGACCGGCACGATCACGGTGTTCTTGACCATCTGCGCCTTGACCAGGCCGAGAACCTCCGTGCGGAAGTCCTCACGCCGGTCGGACCAGCGCAGGCCGCCTCGGGCGACCTTGCCGAACCGCAGGTGGACACCCTCGACGCGCGGCGAGTAGACCCAGATCTCGAAGGCCGGGCGGGGCGCCGGCAGGTCCGGGATGGCCTGCGGGTCGAACTTCATCGACACGTACGCGTGCGGCTCGCCCGCGTCGTTCATCTGGAAGAAGTTGGTGCGCAGCGTCGCCTTGATGAGGGTCAGGAAGGAGCGCAGGATGCGGTCCTCGTCCAGCGAGGCGACCTGGTCCAGGGCCCCGTCCAGCTCCTCCAGCATCGCGTCGACGAGCTCGGTGCCGGCGGTCTGCCGGGCCGGGGACATCCGCGCCTCGAAGAGCGAGACCAGCAGCCGGGTGGTGTGGACGTTGTTGCGGAGGGTGTCCTCCATGTAGTCCTGGCTGAACGTGGAACCGGCCTGGCGCAGGTACTTGGCGTACGCGCGCAGCACCACGGCCTGCCGCCAGGTGAGCCCGGCGCTCAGCACCAGGGTGTTGAAGTTGTCGTTCTCCGCCTGCCCCTGCCAGACCGCCGCGAAGGCTTCCTGGAAGCGCTCGCGGGCGTCGTCGCCGAGGTGGCTGTCGGCGTTGCCCGACGACAGGGGCATCCGCAGGCCGAAGTCGTAGATCCAGGCGTGGGTACGGTCACTGCACCGCAGCTCGTACGGCCGCTCGTCGGTGACCTCGACGCCCAGGCGCTGGAGCACCGGCAGCACGGCGGACAGGGAGACCTGCTCGCCCTGTCGGTAGATCTTGAAGCGGCGCTCGCCGGGGCCCGCGCCGACCGGCTCGTAGAGGGAGAGGTCGAACTCCCGGTCGCTCTCGGACAGACGCTCCAGGCGGACCAGGTCCGCCACGGCGGCGCGCGGCGAGTGGTCGGCCTTGTAGCCCTCGGGGAAGGAGTTCCCGTAGCGGCGCAGCAGCTCGGCGGCGCGCTCCTCGCCGGTCTCGGCGATCAGTGCCTCGCCGAAGCCGTCGGCCCAGGAGCGGGCGGCCTCCACCAACCGGGCCTCGATGCGCTCGACGTCGGCGTCGGTCAGCGCGGGCAGCTCGGTGCCCTGCGGGACGCGGACGACGAAGTGGATGCGCGAGAGGATCGACTCGGTGTTCCAGGCGGTGAAGTCGACGCTGGTGCCGTTCAGCTCCTCCTGGAGGATCGAGATCAGGCGCAGCCGGACCCCGGTGGTGTACCGGTCGCGCGGCAGGTAGACCAGCGCGGAGTAGTAGCGCCCGTACTCGTCCTGACGCAGGTACAGCCGCAGTCGGCGGCGCTCCTGGAGGTACAGGACCGAGGTGACGATCTCCCGGAGCTTGTCGACCGGGGTCTGGAACAGCTCGTCGCGCGGGTAGGTCTCCAGGATCTGCAGCAGGTCGCGGCCGTCGTGGCTGTTGGGCGAGAACCCGGCGCCTTCGAGGACCTCGGCGACCCTGCGGCGGATCACGGGCACGCGGCGCACCGACTCGGTGTACGCGGCGGAGGAGAACAGTCCGAGGAAGCGGCGCTCGCCGACGACGTTGCCCTCGGCGTCGAACTTCTTGACGCCGACGTAGTCCAGGTACGAGGGGCGGTGCACGGTGGCGCGGCTGTTGGCCTTGGTCAGCACCAGCAGCCGGTGCTCGCGGGCCTTGGCGCGCGCGTCGGCGGGCAGCCGGTTGAAGGACGGCGAGACGGGGTGCGTGTCCTCCTGGCCGTGGTGGACCGGGTCGGAGCGCAGGATGCCGAGGCCGGTACCGGGCACGGCGGCCAGCGCGTCGCCGTCGACCAGGTTGTACTCGCGGAAGCCGAGGAAGGTGAAGTGGTCGTCGGCGAGCCAGCGCAGCAGCTCGCGGGCCTCTTCGAGCTCGTACTCGCGCAGGTCGGGCGCGGTCGGCTCGCCCGCCAGCTCGTCCGCGATGCGCAGCGCCGCGTCGCGCATCTTCTCCCAGTCCTCGACGGCCTCGCGCACGTCGGACAGGACGCGCTGGAGGTCGGCGGTGATCTGCTTGAGGTCGGCGCGGTCGGTCTCGCGGTCGATCTCGACGTGGATCCAGGACTCGACGAGGGAGTCGTGGGGGCGCGCGGTGCGGGGGCCGTGGGCGTCGCAGTCCGGGCCGAGGATCTCGATGAGCTTGCCGGTCAGGTCACGACGGACGACGACCTGCGGGTGGATCACGACGTGGATGCCTCGGCCCTGGCGCGACAGCTCGTTGGTGACGCTGTCCACGAGGAACGGCATGTCGTCGGTGACGACCTCCACGACCGAGTGGCTGGAGGTCCAGCCGTTCTCCTCGACGGTGGGCGTGTGCACGCGCACGTTCGCCTTGCCCTGCGGGCGCTGCTCGGCCAGCCGGTAGTGGGAGAGCGCGGCGCCGAACACGTCGACCGGATCGCGGTCCAGCAGGTCCTCGGGGGCGGTGTGCAGGTAATAGCGCTGGAGGTAGGCGAGCGTCGTACCCGGGTCGGGACGCTCCCCTTGTTCGGACCCAGTCGGAAGTAGCCCCCCGGCCGGGCTGTTCTCAGCTACCCGTGCCGCCCGCGCGAGCAGCTCGGCCTTTGCTTCGTCCAGCTTGGTCTGCATGTCCTCTGGCTCCTGTCGCGCGCCATTGCGTGACGTAGGTGAAGGAAGGAATGACGTAGCGCCGCGAGGCGGGATGTCCGTTCGGGATCGACGCTATGTCGTGGAGAGCGGCGACCGGGAGGGAATCGGCCATGATCGGCGGCACGTCCCGGCAGCGGGGATCAGCGAAAGCCCGGGCACGGTCGTGCGCCGGGCGAGTGCCGGGGGCATCGATGCCCCCGATGGTTATCGCGCTGATCACGAGTACCAGGCTATCCCCCCTGACCCCCGACTCGTCACGAGCGGCTTCTGTACAAATCGGGGGGTGGATTTTTGCCGCTGTGGACAGCGACGGACGGTCGGGTTCGTGCAGAGCGCCGACCGCCGACCGGATCAAGGCGTTATCCGGCCATTTCCCGCGCTATGGTCACGGCCTCGGCGAGCGTGTCGACCACGGGCACACCGGCCGATTCCAGACTGCGGCGGCTGTGCGAACCACCCGTGTACAGGACCGCCCGCGCGCCCACGTGGGCAGCGGCGAGAGCGTCGTCCAGGGCGTCCCCGATCAGCACGCAGCGGGCGGCGGTCACACCGTCCGACTCCAAAGCGGCCAAATGGCGTACGAGGTGGCCCGCCTTCGTGGTGTGCGAGGGCCCGGTGCGCCCGTCGACGCGGAGGAAGTGCCGCTCTATGCCGAGGGTGCGCACCAGCGGAACCAGCTTCTCGTGCGGCGCCAGCGACAGCAAGGACTGCGTGGCCCCGGCCCCCTCCCAGTCACGGAGCAGCTCCAGGGCGCCCACGGCGAGCCCCACGGCGTCCGCCGCGGACCAGTAGTGCCGGTGGAAGGTCTCGTCCATGACGAGCCACTCGGCGTCCGTGGGCATGCGGCCCATCAGCCGCTCGTAGAACTTCGGGACCGGTACGACGTACAGCTCGCGGTACGTATCCAGGGTGATCGGGTCGAACCCGAACTCGGCGAAGGAGGCGTTCGTGGCGGCCAGGACGGCGTCCACGTCGTGGAGGAGGGTCCCGTTCCAATCCCAGACCAGGTGCGGGTGCGCGTGCGGACCCCGGCTCACGGGAGCAGCCCCGGGATCTCCTGCACGCCGAACCACAGCAGCTCGTGGTCCTCGGCGCCGTCCACGACGAAGCGGGCGTCGTCGTCCCCCCGGTCGGCGGCCTCCACGGCGCCGGCGGCGGCCTCGACGTCGGCCAGCGCGTCGTCGGCGTCGACGTGCACCGCGGCGGCGACCGTCAACCGAACGGCGCCGGCCAGACCGACCTCCCCGAGGGTGGCCTCGTCCACGCCGGGGACGGCGGTGGCCGCCTTGTCGTCGACGTCGACCGCCACGACGACGCGCTTGCGCGGGGCGGACGGGTCGGCGGCGAGCAACCGCAGCGAGGCCTCGGCGGCCTGGCTGAGGGCGGCGTACTCCAACTCCTCGATGTCGTCCGAGACGTACCATTCCCGCAGTCCGGGCGTGACCGCGTACGCGCGCAGCGGCGCGGGGCCCAGCTCGCCGGCCTTGTACACCTCGGCGAGCCCGGAGAGGGTCAGGGGGACGTACACGCGCATGGCCGGCCGCTTTCGTTAGTCGGAAAACCCCCTCAGGATACGGCGACGGTCGCCCTACGCGTCCGACCGGGGGACGACTCCTGTCGCCCTTCGGGCGCGATCCGCCGCCGGCGCCGCGTCCACCCGACGCCTCCGCGCGCCGACCTCGCCGCCCGCGCCGCCACAGGTGTCCCCCCTGATAGGTGAACGCCGGAGCCGCCGAATACCCGCCCCTCGCGCGATTGCGGAGCGTTACGAGCGACCCGTACAAGTTTCCCCGTACCTAGTGACCGCCCGGCATCCGCAGGGACCGGGCCCGGCCTTCCCGGGGACGACCGCCATGACCAGGACCAGGACCACCACCCGCCCGCCGGGCCGCCGCGACGAGCGGGCCCCCGGCGTCCGGCGCCGCCCGCGCGGCCCGCACGACTGGTTCGCGGAACGCCTCCTGGCCGTTCTCAGCGGCCGCCGCCCGGTCCACTCGCTCCTGGGCCACACGGTCGGCCCCGCGTACGAACAGCTGGTCACCCTGGCCCCCGCGGACCCCTTCCGCGACCGCCTCACCCCGGTCCTGCGCCACTGCGGCCGCTTCTACCCGGGCCCGGGCGTCATCGAGGCCTTCGCCCGCATCGCGACGGGTGACCGCGTCTCGGCGATGGCCTTCCGCCTCGAACAGGGCCCCGACCTCCGCTGGCGCTGCGCGGCGATCGAAATCCACGGCCCCCGCGTCTGATCGCGGCCGATCGAGGCGCGGGCCAAACCCAGCCTCGACGCCGATCGACGCACGGGCCAAACCCAGCCCGGCCGGCGATTGAGGCGCGGGCCAACCCAGCCCCGCCGGCGATTGAGGCGCGGGCCAACCCAGCCCCGCCGGCGATTGAGGCGCGGGGCGCGGGGCAGAGCCCCGCAAAGCCCCGGCGCAGCCGGGGCCACCCACGGCGCCGCGCCAAT
Organism: Streptomyces sp. Tek67B01; assembly: GCF_055231995.1. Taxonomy (NCBI): domain Bacteria; kingdom Bacillati; phylum Actinomycetota; class Actinomycetes; order Kitasatosporales; family Streptomycetaceae; genus Streptomyces; species Streptomyces sp. Tek67B01. Next base: position 4,421,900 of record NZ_JBUYUY010000001.1, on the reverse strand, counting down.
CCCGCACCGCAGCCAAACCCAGCCCCGCCGGCGATTGAGGCGCGGGGCGCGGGGCAGAGCCCCGCAAAGCCCCGGCGCAGCCGGGACCCCCGCCCCGGCACCGCCCGCAAACGCCGCCGGGGCCGAACACCCGTACAGCGGTGTCCGGCCCCGGCAACGGCGGCGGCTACTTCTTCCGGCGCCGCCCGCCGGAGGCCTTCTGCGCCTTGCGCCGCTCCGCCCGCGTCATCCCGACCCCGGCCTCCTCGCCGTCCACATCGGCGTCGGCGTCGAAGTCGCCCTCGACGACCCCGCCCTCACCGTCCACCGTCGGCGCCGAGAAGTGCAGCCGGTCCGGCCGCTGCGGGGCGTCCAGTCCCTTCGCCCGGATCTCCGGCTTCGCCGGCGCCGGCACGGTGTCCTGCACCGGGAGCTCCTCGATCTGCTGTTCGACCTGGACCTCCAGGTTGAACAGGTAGCCGACGGACTCCTCCTTGATGCCCTCCTGCATGGCGTTGAACATGTCGAAGCCCTCGCGCTGGTACTCGACCAGCGGGTCCTTCTGGGCCATCGCCCGCAGGCCGATGCCCTCCTGCAGGTAGTCCATCTCGTACAGGTGCTCGCGCCACTTGCGGTCCAGCACCGACAGCACCACGCGCCGCTCCAGCTCGCGCATGATGTCGGAGCCGAGCGCCTTCTCGCGCTCCGCGTACTGCTCGTGGATGTCGTCCTTGACGGACTCGGCGATGAACTCGGCCGTGATGCCCGCCCGGTCCCCCGCGGCCTCCTCCAGCTCCTCCACGGTGACCTTCACCGGGTAAAGCTGCCGGAAGGCGCCCCACAGCCGGTCCAGGTCCCACTCCTCCGCGAAGCCCTCCACCGTCTCGGCCGCGATGTACGCGTCGATGGTGTCGTCCATCATGTGGCGGACCTGCTCCTGGAGGTCCTCGCCCTCCAGGACGCGCCGGCGCTCGCGGTAGATGACCTCGCGCTGGTTGTTGAGGACCTCGTCGTACTTGAGGACGTTCTTGCGCGTCTCGAAGTTCTGGGTCTCGACCTGCGACTGGGCCGACGCGATCGCGCGCGTCACCATCTTGTTCTCGATCGGGACGTCGTCCGGCACGTTCGCCATCGCCATGACCCGCTCGACCATCTGCGCCTTGAACAGGCGCATCAGGTCGTCACCCAGCGAGAGGTAGAACCGGGACTCGCCCGGGTCGCCCTGTCGGCCGGAGCGGCCTCGCAGCTGGTTGTCGATACGGCGCGACTCGTGCCGCTCGGTGCCCAGCACGTACAGCCCGCCGAGCTCCTTGACCTCCTCGAACTCCGCCTTCACCGCCGCCTCGGCCCGCTTGAGCGCCTCGGGAAGGGCGTGCGCCCACTCCTCGATGTGCTCCTCCGGGTCCAGGCCGCGCTGGCGCAGCTCCGCCTCGGCGAGGTCGTCGGGGTTGCCGCCGAGCTTGATGTCGGTACCGCGGCCGGCCATGTTCGTGGCGACGGTGACCGCGCCGCGGCGGCCGGCCTGGGCGACGATCGAGGCCTCGCGCTCGTGCTGCTTCGCGTTCAGCACCTCGTGCGGGATGCCGCGCTTGGAGAGCTGCTGGGAGAGGTACTCGGACTTCTCGACCGACGTCGTGCCGACGAGGATCGGCTGACCCTTCTCGTGCTTCTCCGCGATGTCGTCGACGACGGCGGAGAACTTCGCGACCTCGGTGCGGTAGATCAGGTCCGGCTGGTCCTTGCGGACCATGTCGCGGTTGGTCGGGATCGGGACGACACCGAGCTTGTAGATCTGGTGGAACTCGGCGGCCTCGGTCATGGCCGTACCGGTCATGCCCGACAGCTTCGAGTACAGGCGGAAGAAGTTCTGCAGGGTGATCGTGGCGAGGGTCTGGTTCTCGTCCTTGATGTCCACCCCTTCCTTCGCCTCGATCGCCTGGTGCATGCCCTCGTTGTAGCGGCGGCCGGCGAGGATGCGGCCGGTGTGCTCGTCGACGATCATGACTTCGCCGTCGATGACGACGTAGTCCTTGTCGACCTTGAACAGTTCCTTCGCCTTGATGGCGTTGTTGAGGTAACCGACGAGCGGGGTGTTCACCGACTCGTACAGGTTGTCGATGCCGAGCCAGTCCTCGACCTTCGCCACGCCCGCCTCGTGGATGGCGACGGTGCGCTTCTTCTCGTCGACCTCGTAGTCGCCGGTCTCCTCGATGCCCTTGAGCGGGTTGCCGGGCTCGCCCTTGGTCAGGCGGGTGACGAGCTTGGCGAAGTCCGCGTACCACTTCGTCGCCTGGTCGGCCGGGCCGGAGATGATCAGCGGCGTACGGGCCTCGTCGACCAGGATCGAGTCGACCTCGTCGACCACGGCGAAGTTGTGGCCGCGCTGCACCAGCTCGTCCTTCGACCACGCCATGTTGTCGCGCAGGTAGTCGAAGCCGAACTCGTTGTTCGTTCCGTACGTGATGTCGCAGTTGTACTGCTCGCGGCGCTGGGCCGGCGACATGTTCGCCAGGATGCAGCCGACCTCCAGGCCGAGGAACTTGTGCACCCGGCCCATCAGCTCGGAGTCGCGCTCGGCGAGGTAGTCGTTCACCGTGATCAGGTGGACGCCCTTGCCGGACAGGGCGTTCAGGTAAGCGGGCAGCGTGCCGACGAGGGTCTTGCCCTCACCGGTCTTCATCTCGGCCACGTAGCCGAGGTGCAGCGCCGCGCCACCCATGATCTGGACGTCGTAGTGCCGCTGGCCGAGGACGCGCTTCGCCGCCTCGCGAACGGTCGCGAAGGCCTCGGGCAGCAGGTCGTCCAGGCTCTCGCCGTCCTGGTAACGCTGCTTGTACTCGTCCGTGAGCGCCCGCAACTCGGCGTCGGAGAGGTTGACGAAGTCCTCTTCGATGGAGTTGACCTGGTCCGCGATGCGGTGCAGTTTGCGCAGGATCTTGCCTTCGCCTGCACGCATGAGCTTGTTGAAGACGGACACCGAGGTTTGTCTCCTTGCCGGTCGGGCCTGGCACTGGTTCGTACACGGGCACGGAGGGTGGGCCCCACCGCAACGGCCATCGTAAGCGAGGACGCGGTCGCGTCGGGAGGTCCGCACTATCCGCAGGGCGCGGGCGCCCGGAATGAGAACGGATGGGGGGCACGGAAGGTGCCGGTGTGAGCGAAAACTGTTCGCCCGCGCCGCGCGCCGGCAGCAGAATCCGTCCATGGACCCCACCACCTTGAGCACGGAGCGCCTGAGCCTGCGTCCCTTCACCCCCGCCGACGAGGACGAGGTCCACGCCGCCGCCCAGGACCCGGACATCCAGCGCTGGACCATGGTCCCCTCCCCGTACGAGCGCGCGCACGCCCGCGCCTTCGTCGGCGAGATCGTCCCGGCCGGATGGCGCGAGGACACGGGCTACAGCTTCGCCGTACGCCTGGGCGCCGAGGGCCCGCTGGTCGCGGCCGTCGGCGTGCACGTGCGCGGACCCGACGCGTTCGAGATCGGCTACTGGGCCACCAAGGAGCACCGCGGTCACGGCTACATGACCGAGGCCGTGCGCGCCGTCGCCCGTTGGGCCTTCACCGAACTCGGCGCGGTCCGGGTCGAATGGCGCGCCGAGGTCGGCAACCACGGCTCCCGGGCCGTCGCACAGAAGGCCGGCTTCCGCTTCGAGGGCCTCCTGCGCGCCGCCCTCGTCCGCAACGGCACCGCCCGCGACTGCTGGGTCGGCGCCCTGCTCCCCTCGGACGTGGGCCTGCCGTCGGTACTCCCGTACCTGCCCGCTGTCAGTACCACGCCCTAAGGTGCGGCCATGACGAGCACACCGCCGCCGATCGTGTCCCTGTCCGCGGACGACGCCCGCCGGATCGCCCTGCGCGCGCAGGGTTTCCTGGGCGCTCCCGACCGCAAGGGCGGGGTGCGCGGCGTGTTGCGCCACCTGGGCGCCGTACAACTGGACACGATCTCCGTGCTGGCCCGCTCGCACGAACTGATCCCGTACGCGCGCCTGGGCGCGGTGGGCCGCGAAGCCGTCGAGAAGGCCTACTGGTCCGATCGTCACGCCTTCGAGTACTGGTCCCACGCGGCCTGCGTCCTGCCCATCGAGGAGTGGCCGCACTTCGCCTTCCGCCGCCGCGCCCGCCGGGCGCGGGGCCACCGCTGGCACGTCCTACAGGACAAGGAACGCTCGACGCGGGCCGTCCTGGACCGTCTCGAGGCCGACGGCCCGCTGACCTCGACCGAGCTCGGCGGCGCCAAGAACGGCGGGGAGTGGTTCGAGTGGTCCGAGACCAAGATCGCGGTGGAGTGGCTGCTCGACACCGGTGAGGTGGTGTGCTCGGAGCGGCGCGGCTGGAAGCGCGTCTACGACCTGCCCGAGCGGGCCGTCCCGGACGCGCTGCTCCACGACGACCTGGACGACCGCGAGTGCCTGCGCCGGCTCGTCGCCCTCGCCGGGCACAGCCTGGGCGTCGGTACCCGCGCGGACATCGCGGACTACCACCGCCTGAAGGGCGACCAGGTCGACGCGGTGATCGCCGACTCGGGGCTGGTCCCCGTGACCGTCGAGGGCTGGGGACGCGACCGCCGTGGAGGGGCCGCGTGGGCCGACCCCGCGGCGCTGGCGAGCGCCCCGCGCGGCCGCCACCGCACGACGCTGCTGTCCCCGTTCGACTCGCTGGTGTGGGACCGGCCGCGAACGGAGCGGATCTTCGGCTTCACGCACCGGCTGGAGGCGTACGTCCCCAAGCCCCGGCGGATACACGGCTACTTCGCGATGCCGCTACTGACCGGCGGCCGGCTCCGGGGCCGGGTCGACCCGGCCCGCGAGGGCACCACGCTGGTGGCCCGGCAACTCTCCCTGACCACCCCCAAGGACGCCCGGCCCATGGCCGAGGCCCTGCTGGAGGCGGCGTCCTGGGTGGGCTGCGACCGCGTCCGCGTGGACCGCGCCACCACCCCGGCCGAAGCGGCGGCGGTCACGGCGGAACTGGCCGCGCTGACCTGACGCCGCCCGCCCGGGCGTCCCCGGTCACCTGATCTCGAGGATCTTCTCGCGCATCGCGTACACCACGGCCTCCATCCTGGAGTGCAGTTGCAGCTTCTCCAGGATGTTGCGCACGTGGTTCTTCACCGTGTTCTCGGAGATGAACAACTCCTTGGCGATGTCACGGTTGTTCATCCCGGTGGCCACCAGCTTGAGGACCTCCAGCTCCCGGTCGGTCAACCGGGGCGCCGGCACCAGCCTGCGCTCGTCCGTCCGCTGGATCATCGACTTGAACTCGGTCAGCAGCTTCGACGCCATCGAAGGGCTGATCTGCGACTGGCCGTCCGCGACCGCCCGGATCGCCGTCGCGACCTCGTCCGTGGAGATCTCCTTCAAGAGGTATCCCGTGGCGCCCGCCTTGATCGCTTCGTAGAGGTCTGCCTCCTCGTCGCTGATCGTCAGCATGATGATCTTCGCGGAAGGTGCCACCTCCTTGATCGAGGTGCACGCCTCGATACCCCCGCGCCGGGGCATCCGTACGTCCATGAGGATGATGTCCGGCAGCAGGTCGGCGGCCTTGTCCACCGCCTCCGCCCCGTCCCCGGCCTCACCGACGACCTGGATGTCCTCCTCCTGGGCGAGGACGATCTCCAGCCCGCGCCGGAAGAGGGCGTGGTCGTCGACCACGAGCACCCGGATCGGCTCCCCGGCCGACCCGTCACGCGGGGCGTCCGCCTGGCCGCCGGCCACGCGCCCCGCCTCGCGACAGCCCGCGCCGTCGTCACCGCGTACCGGCCCGAAGCTGTCCGCCATCATTCCTCCCCCTGCATGTGCCGAGCTGCTGACCTGCTCATCCGCTGACCGCTCGTGCTGCCTGTTGGGCCAACCGGACGCACCGGGCCGCCGCCTGACTGCCCGCCATGATTCCATGCCCGGGGCTCGGGGAGGGGCCTCATGGGGAGGCCGACTGGCTCATACGCGTCATACGAATGCCCCCGCGGAGGCCGGGACGGCGCTCCACGGGGGCAGGGTTCGAACACTCAGCCGCCGAGCGATCCGCCGGCGCCGCCGCGCGGCTCCTCCGTGCTGGAGGCGCCGTCGGGATTGACGTGGATGACGCCGTAGTCGTAGGCGTGACGTCGGTAGACGACGCTGGGCAGCTTGGTGTCGGCGTCGACGAACAGGTAGAAGTCGTGGCCGACCAGTTCCATCTCGTACAGCGCCTGGTCGAGCGACATGGGTGCGGCGGAGTGGGTCTTCTCGCGGACGATGAGGGGGCCGTCGCCCTGCACCTCAAGGGGCCCGATCCGGGTGGTGGGGACCCCGTCTGTCTGCTCTTCGGAGACCGGCTCCCCGTTGCTGTTGAGCTGCGCGACGCCCGGCACCACGTCGGCGACCTCGGCCGCCGAGAGCCTGCCGTTGCCGCGGCGGGTGTAACGCTTGTCGTGCTGCTTGCGCAGCCGGGCCTCCAGCTTGTCCTGAGCCAGGTCCAGCGCCGCGTACGCGTCCGCTGCCGCCGCCTCGGCCCGGATCACCGGGCCCCGCGAGTGCAGGGTGATCTCCACGCGGTCGGAACGGTCGGCCTGGCGCGGGTTGTGCTCCTTGGACACCTCGACGTCCAAGCTGATCACCTTGGCGTCGAGCTTCTGGATCCGCTCGGGATTCAGCTTCTCTGCCACGTGCTTGCGGAACCGCTCGGGCACTTCGGTCTTGCGGCCCTTGACGACGATGTCCACGCAGAACTCCGTTCCCGGATAGCTCCGCCTCTTGGGGCGAAGCGTCTCCCTTTCGCACCAGGCTCCGGTGAGCACCAGAGCCTCGGACTTGGCGACTTTCACCTCCTCCTCCCCCGCCGGCAAGATCCACATCCCACCGACTTCGGAGCAGAGAGACACCCTCTGACACGAAGATTCCAAAAACGGGCGGGTCGGTGCTCCGATGACGTGGGGCCCAAGGATCGCCAGTCCTCACAACCGAACATATCTCTCAATGCCGGTTGTCGGCACCCGCTACCGGAACAAACCTCCGTTCGGTTCCGTTCAGTCGGATTCTTCCTCTTGTGCACTTCGTGGGCATCTCTTGTCACCGGTAACGATGCGCCTTCCCCCGGGGTTCCACGTCTATGCGGTCCGTCGCCGATTTCCCCACTCGCGCGGGAGTCCGGCGGGCGGGGCGGCGGCGGGCGGGGCGGCCCGGAAGGAGTCCGCGGGCGCCGCCACCACCGCCGCGCCGGCCACGCGCAGCCCGGCCGCCCGCAGCGCCCGCGCCGCCTCCGCCAGCGTGGCACCGGTGGTCATCACGTCGTCCACCACCACGATCCGGGCACCGCCCGCCGACCGCACCCCCGCCGGACGCGCCTCCAGGGCCCCGGCCAGGTTCTCCCGCCGCTCCCGGGCCCCCAGGCCCGCCTGGTCCGCGACCCGCCGCCGCAACCGCAGTACGGGGGCCACCCGCGCGGGCACCCCGGCCCGACGCAGTCGCGCCGAGGCGGCCAGCGCGATCCTGCGCGCCGGGTCGTGCCCGCGCGCCCGGACCCGGTGGCGGGCGGAAGGTACCGGTACGAGGACCAGCGCGGCCCGCTCCCCCACCTCCCCCTCCCCGCCCCACCCCGCACCACCCGCCAGGACCGCGGCCGCCAGCGCGGCGCCGAGGGGGCCCGCCAGCGGGAGCGCGCCGCGCTCCTTGTGGGCCAGCACCACGGCTCGTACCGCGCCCCCGTACCGCGCGCCCGCGTGGACCACCGGCAGGCCGGACGGCGGCGCGGTGGGCCGGGCCCGCCCGGCTCCGCCACCGCCCAAGGCGGCCCGGCACCGCGCGCACAGCACCACCCTCGGCGCCCCGCACCCGGCGCAGTCGGCCGGCAGTACCAGCCCCGCCAGCTCCTGCCACCACCCCCGCATGGGACGACCCTGCCTCCCGGCCGGGGCCGCCCGCCACCCCTGTGGAAAACCCGCCGGTGGAAAACCGGTCCCGGAAAACCTGTCCGCGGACGACCCGCCGCCGCAGCCGCCGCTCAGCCCGGGTAGACCGGCTCCCGGCCGCCCGCCGCCACCGTGCGCCACTGCGCCCCCGGCGGCAGCCACACGATGCCGTCCTCGTCGGAGAACGCCACGACCGGCTTCTCCTCGTCCTCGGTCGTCGCGACCCCGGCCAGCCCGGAGGCTCCGGGCAGGCTCGCGGCGGCCGTGGAGCCGTCGGACAGCATGTAGCGGGCCTGCATGACCCCGCCGCTCTCCCGGCCCACCACGAGCAGGCGGCCCCGCGGCCCCCAGCTCATCGCCATCACGTCGGCCATCTGCGGGGCCGCGGGCCGCAGCTCGCGCACCGCCACCGGCGAGGCGTCCGCCTTGCCGTCGGGCCGCTCGATCCGCCCGGTGTACAGGTTCTTGCGGCTGCCGTCCTTCTCGACGAGCAGCGCGATGCGCACCCCGTCGGGCGAGGCCTTGAGCGCGGTGATCCGGCCGCCGTCCAGCCCGGCCACTTCCACCCTCTGCGGCGTCCCGGTGCCGCCGGGGACCCGCCACAACCCCTGGTTCGGCGGGTCGACGTCCGCGATCCACAGGTCGCCGTGCGTGTCCCAGCTGGGCGCGGTCAGCTTGCCGGCCCTGCCCCCCGGGAACTGCAACGGCTGGGGCATCGGCCCGGCCGTCGTCAGCGTCACCACGTACAGCCCGTGCCTGTCGTCCGAGACGACCGCGGCGCGCTTCTCGTCGTAGGTGACGGCGGCCGAGCCCACCTTGAACCCGGTGGCGGTGGACAGCGGCCCGGGAACGGGTTCCGGCTTGTCCTGCTGCTGGTCCTCGGCGTTGACGTTGAGGGACATCCGTACGAACCGGTAGTCCTTGTCGACGTAGTACTGGTGCTCGGGGGACTGCGCCGGGTTCGCGATCGCCACCGCGGCCGAGCGCGTGATCCAGCACAACGACGTCTTGCCGTCGGGGCGCAGCAGCTCGACGCGGTCGAGCCGGGAGGCCGTCAGATCCCGGATGGTGTACAGGAGTTGGGTGGCCATCTTCTGGCACTGCGGCTGCGCGACGTTCTTCGCCTTGTCGTTCAGCGGTACGCGCAGCGTGTTCTGGCCGTCGTAGGACAAGGTCTTGGTGCCCGCGCGCAGTTCCGTCCCGGTGGGGAAACTGGAGGTGACGACCGGGGCCAGCCATTTGGAGGGTCCGGCGAGCAGCGACTGCACGGTCTGGGTGGTGGGGTCCATCCGCGAGTCGGGGTCGCTGCGCTGGCGCACGTACACCGGGTCGGCGACGAGCGTGCCGCCCGCGAAGTAGTACTTGTTGACGGGCTTGTAGATGCGCTGGAAGTCGGACTCGCTGAGGACGAGGCTGCTCGGCGGGGTCGCGATCCGCCACTGGTCCTTCTCCCGCACCAGCTGGAGGTACTCCTCGTAGCGCCCGCCGCCGGTCTCCGGCTGGTAGGCGCTGCGTTCGTCCACCGTCGCGAGCTTCTTGCCGGTGACCTTCCACCGCGTGTCGTCGGGCTCCTTGGAGCCCTGCACGGGGAAGCGGTCGAGGCCGGAGGAGAGCACGGTGACGGCCGAGCCGGGCTTCCAGTTCTTCGCGGCGTCCTCGGTGAGGTACTTGCGGGCCGTCTCCAGCTGGGGGTCGTCGCTGGTCATGGCCTCCAGGAAGCCGTCGACGATGTCGGCCGCCCCGGCCTTGTCGGCGGGCGGTACGCCGAACACCCGCACCTGGGAGTCGACGCCCTGCGAGGCCTGGACCTGCCGGATCTCCCCGCTGTCGGGCATGGAGGCGCAGCCGGCGAGCAGCAGCGCGGCCGCCCCGAGCACGGCGTGGACCCGCAGGGTCGCGCGCCGAGGCCTGCCCTCCCGCCGGGCCTGTACGTGTGCCGGCCCGCGCTCAGCGTCCACCGGGTCCATCCTCCTGTGCTGACGTGCCGGCCGCGGACTGCTCGGCCGCCGACTGGTCGGCCGCGGATTGCTCGGCCGCCGACTGGTTGACCACGGACTGCTCGGCGGGGCGCGCCACGACCCGGGCCCCGTTCCCGGGCAGCGCCGTCGGGTCCGCGGGGACCGGCATCGCGGTGGTCACCGCCGGGCGCGGCGGTATCGGGGAGCGGCCGGCCGGCCGGGGCCGGTCGCCGCCGGGTCCACCGGCGCCGTTGCCGGAGCCGGCGCGTGCCGCCGCCTCGGCGGCGGCCCTGACCCGGTTGGAGCGGGAGTCCTCGGGTTCCAGCGGGATCGGGGAGCCGCGCAGCGGTTCGTCGGCGGTGCGGGGCAGGGTGAGGCGGAACTGGGAGCCGCCGCCGGGCTCGCCCCACGCCTGGAGCCAGCCTCCGTGCAGCCGCGCGTCCTCGACGGCGATGGACAGGCCCAGGCCGGTCCCGCCGGTGGTCCGGGCCCGGGCGGGGTCGGCGCGCCAGAACCGGTTGAAGACGCGGGTGGCCTCGCCGGGCTTGAGCCCGACCCCGTAGTCCCGTACGGCGACGGCGACGGCTCCGCCGGCGGACGCGAGCCGGACCACCACGTCGCGCCCCTCGCCGTGTTCCACGGCGTTGACGACGAGGTTGCGCAGCACCCGCTCGACGCGCCGGGAGTCGGCTTCGGCGATGACGGGCTGGGTGTCGCCGAGGACCCGGATGCGGGTGCCCTTGTGCTCGGCCAGCGGTTCGGCTCCGTCGATGACGCGGCGTACGACGTCGCGCAGGTCGATGGGTTCGGCTTCCAGGGCGGCGGCGCCCGCGTCGAAGCGGCTGATCTCCAGCAGGTCGGCGAGGAGCGACTCGAAGCGGTCGAGCTGTCCGGCGAGGAGTTCGGCGGAGCGGGCGGTGACGGGGTCGAAGTCCACGCGGGCGTCGTGGATGACGTCGGCGGCCATGCGGACGGTCGTCAGCGGGGTCCGCAGCTCGTGCGAGACGTCGGAGACGAACCGGCGCTGCATCCGCGACAGGTCCTCCAACTGCTGGATCTTGTGCTGGAGGTTCTGGGCCATCTTGTTGAAGGCCTCGCCGAGCCGGGCGATGTCGTCCTCGCCGGTGACCTTCATCCGCTCCTGGAGCCGTCCCGCGGAGAGGCGTTCGGCGATCCCGGCGGCCATCCGGACGGGCGTGACCACCTGGCGCACGACGAGCCAGGCGATCGCGCCGAGCAGGACGACGACGAACAGGCCGGCGGTGGCGATGGTGGCCTTGATGAGGTTGAGGGACTCCTCTTCCTGGGTCAGCGGGAAGAGGTAGTACAGGTCGTAGGGGTCGCCGTTGATGTCGGTGAGCCGTTTGCCGATGACCAGCGCCGGCGCGGGGGCCTTCTCCCCGGAGCCGGCCGTGTAGCGGATCTCGGAGAAGGTCTTGAAGGTGCCGGTGGCGTGGTTGACGGCGCGGCGCAGCGTGATGGGGACGCTGGCGGTCGGATCGACGTTGCCGGAGGCGCGGGCGCCCTTGACGCCCTGGGCACCGGGCGCGGCCGGCTCACCCGCCCCCGCGCCGAGCGCGGCCACCTCGAAGGCGGTCTGACCGCCGCTGGCCAGCTGCTTGACGAGGGAGTTCATCCAGGTGCTGGCGTCACGGCCGATCTTGTTGTCGGTGACGTCGGAGCCGTCGGCGGCGAAGGGGGTGTTGGCCTTCTCCTGGGCGACCGCGAAACCGCCCGCGGCCTGGCTCTGGGCGGCCTCCTCCTTCGCGTCGAGGAGACCCTTGCTGACCTGCGCGATGACGACGAAGCCCAGGGCGAGCACGACGGTGAGCGAGAGCAACAGGGTTGCCGCGACGACCCGCAGCTGGATGTTGCGCCGCCAGAGCCGGACAGCCGGAAGCAGCGGCCGGCGTACGAGGCGTACGCACAGCCGCAGCACGGGGCTGCCGGCCAGTCGCTCCTTGAGCGACCGGCCGCCCCGCAGGGCTCCCCTGCGGGAGCCGCCCCGGGGCTTGCCGGGCTGCACGTCAGCTCGGTCCGGCCTTGTAGCCGACACCGCGGACCGTCACGACGATCTCGGGGCGCTCCGGGTCCTTCTCGACCTTGGAGCGCAGCCGCTGCACGTGCACGTTGACCAGCCGGGTGTCCGCCGCGTGCCGGTATCCCCAGACCTGCTCCAGCAGCACCTCACGGGTGAAGACCTGCCAGGGCTTGCGCGCGAGGGCGACCAGCAGGTCGAACTCGAGCGGGGTCAGGGCGATGGAGGCACCGTCGCGCTTGACGGAGTGCCCGGCCACGTCGATGACCAGGTCACCGATGGCCAGCTGCTCGGGCGCCGGCTCCTCCGAGCGGCGCAGGCGGGCCCGGATGCGCGCCACCAGCTCCTTCGGCTTGAACGGCTTGACGATGTAGTCGTCGGCCCCGGACTCCAGACCCACGACGACGTCGACGGTGTCGCTCTTCGCCGTGAGCATGACGATCGGCACCCCCGACTCGGCCCGGATCAGCCTGCAGACCTCTATGCCGTCCCGTCCGGGCAGCATGAGGTCGAGCAGTACCAGGTCCGGTTTCGCCTCCCGGAAAGCAGCCAGTGCCTTGTCACCGTCCGCTACGAACGACGGCTCAAAACCTTCTCCACGCAGCACAATGCCGAGCATCTCGGCCAGCGCGGTGTCGTCGTCGACGACAAGGACTCGTCCCTTCATGCTTGACATCATCCCATTAGCTAATCGTTACCTGGCGGTGAGCTGTCCCACAGCCAAAAGGGCTGGAAATCGCCCCCCGAACCTGCGTGGCGATCAGGCCGACCAGTCTGCCCCGGATTCTCGCGACAATCGAAGGCGGGAAGAGACCCGATCTCGCGGAACACCCCGTCCGCTCCCCGCTCCCACGTGGCACGATGGCAGCCGACCAGCGCCCCCGCCGCAGCAGACGCACGTGAAGGAGCGAAATGAACGACTCTCCGGGCTGGGCTTCGCCCGGGTCCTCCCCGTCGGAAGGCGAGGGCGGCCAAGCCGGCGGCACGGGCGGCCAGGGCACGCCGGAGGGCATACAGCCTCCCGCACAGCCGGCCGCGGACTCCAAGTGGTCCGCCGCCCAACCGCCGCCCGGCCAGTGGGCCGACCCCGGCCACCCGGCCCCGGCACCCGGCCCCGCCGACGCCGCCCCGCAGCAGCCGCAGCAGGGCGCGGGCTGGGGATCGTACGGGCCCCCGACCGGACAGCCCGGACAGCCCCCGCAGTACGGATCGCCCTACGGCGGCCAGTACGGCCACCCCGGCGGCCCCTGGGGCCGGCCCCCGGCCGCCAAGCCCGGCGTGATCCCGCTGCGCCCCCTCGGCCTGGGCGAGCTGCTCGACGGCGCGGTCTCCACCATGCGCACCCACTGGCGCTCGGTGCTGTCCATCAGCCTCGTCGTGGGCGTCCTCATCGAGGCCGGCAACGTACTGATCAACAAGTTCGCCCTGGCGGGACTCACCACCTCGACCACCACCGGCGACGACCCGGAACAGGCGCTCCGCGGCCTCCGCGACGCCGTCGTCCCCGTCTTCGCCAACGCGTTCCTCCAGCTCGTCCTCGGCATCATCGCCAGCGCGCTGCTCACCGTCATCTACAGCCGCGCCGTGATCGGCCGGCAGGTCACGGTCGGCGAAGCGTGGCGGGAGGCGCGGCCCCGCCTGTTGCCCCTCGCCGGAATGACTCTGCTCCTCGCGGTCGGCGCGGTCCTCCTCTTCGGAGTGCTGCTCCTGCCGGGCGTGCTCATGGAGAACATCGGCGTCGCCCTCCTCGGCACGCTCGTCGCCCTGCCGCTCTTCGTCTGGCTCTGGTTCCGCTTCGTGCTGGCCTCGCCGGCCCTGATGCTGGAGCGGGCCGGGGTCTTCGCGGCGCTCAGGCGGTCCGCCAAGCTCGTCCGGGGCTCCTGGTGGCGCATCTTCGGCATCACGCTCCTGACCGGGCTCATCACCGGCCTCGTGTCGATGCTGATCGCCATGCCGTTCACCCTCATCGCGGTGCTCAGCGGCGTGGGCGACCTCAGCTCCTTCACCGACGGCTCCTTCGCCGTCTCCTGGTCGTTCCTGCTCATCAACGGCATCGGCTCGATCATCAGCTTCACGGTCGTCCTGCCGATCTCGGCGGGCATCACCGTCCTGCTGTACATCGACCAGCGCATCCGCCGCGAGGCCCTCGACCTGGAACTCGCCCGGGCCGCCGGCCTTCAGGACTACGGAAGCGCCGGCGCCGGCTACGGAGGCTGACACACCGATGAGCACGGGGGGACCCGTCGTCACCGCCGCCACACCGCCGGTGACGACTCCGCGCGACGCCGCCCGCGAGGCGGCCGAACGCGAACTGTCCAAGCGGATGTACCACCAGAACGACCCGAGCCCGATCCAGCGCGTCCTGGACCGGCTCTGGGAGTGGCTCGGCGACTTCTTCGACCGTGCCGCCGGGGCGACCCCCGGGGGCACGGTCGGCCTCGTCGCCGTCGTGCTCCTCGCCGCCCTGGCCATCGGCGCCCTGTGGTGGCGGCTCGGTAGCCCCCGCCGCGCCGTCGCCGCCGCCGGGACCCTCTTCGACGAGGGCGCGCGCACCGCGGCCGACCACCGGGCCGCCGCCGACGCCCACGCCGGCGCCGGCCGCTGGACCGAAGCCGTCCGGGAACGCATGCGCGCCGTCGTCCGCTCGCTGGAGGAACGCGCCCTGCTCGACCCCCGCCCCGGCCGCACCGCCGACGAGGCCGCCGCCGAAGCGTCCGCCTGCCTCCCTGGGCACGCCGAAGACCTGCGCGCGGCGGCCCGCGCCTTCGACGACGTCACCTACGGCGGACGCACCGGCGACGCCGACACCTACGACCGCCTGCGCACCCTCGACCTCACCCTGGAGCGCGCCACGCCGCTCCTGACGGGACCCACGGCATGACCGGCCCCACGTCCACCGCCACGGCGCCCCAGGACCCCGCCACGACGGCGCCTCCCGCGCCCCCGGCCACCACCCGGGCCACCACCCTGTGGGTCCGTTCCCGGGGCTTCCTGGCCGCCCTCGGCGTCCTCCTCGTGGGCGGCGTCACCGTGGCCGCCCTCCACTCCGACGGACACCACGGCTACCTCGACCCCCGGTCCGCCGACCCGTACGGCAGCCGCGCCGTCGCCGAGCTCCTCAAGGCCCGGGGCGTCACCAGCCGGGTCGTCACCAGCGCCGACGAAGCGGCCGCCGCCACCGGCCCCCGCACCACCCTCCTGGTCACCGACCCCGACGCCCTCGACCACACCCGCCGGCGCACGCTGCGCTCCGCCGCCAACACCTCCGGCGGACGCACCGTCCTCCTCGCGCCCACCGGCACCGGCCTCACCGACCTGGCCCCCGCCGCGACCGCCCGCGCCTTCTCCGACCGCGCCACCCTCGACCCGGCCTGCGCGCTGCCCGCCGCCCGCTCCGCCGGCCGCGCCACCACCGGAGGCGGCCCCCGCTACAGCACCGACCTCGCCGGGGCCACCGCCTGCTACCCCGACGGCGGCCACCCCACCCTCCTCGTGCTGCCCGCCATAGCCAAGGGCGGCGACACCGTCCTCCTCGGCTCCGAGAGCATCCTGCTCAACCGGACCCTGTCCAAGGAGGGCAACGCCTCCCTCGCCCTACAGCTCCTCGGCTCCCGCCCCGAACTCGTCTGGTACCTGCCCGACCCCGCCGAGCAGACCGGCCCGGACGCCCCCGAGCGAAAGAGCCTCCTCGACCTCGTACCCTCCGGCTGGACCTGGGCCCTGCTCCAGTTGTTCGTGGCCGCCGCCCTCGCCGCCCTGTGGCGCGCCCGCCGCCTCGGCCCCCTCGTCAGCGAGAACCTCCCCGTCGCGGTCCGCGCCTCGGAGGCCACCGAGGGGCGCGCCCGCCTCTACCGCAAGGCCGGGGCCCGCGACCGCGCCGCCACCGTGCTGCGCACCGCCACCCGCGAACGCCTCGCCGTGCTCGTCGGCGTACCGGCCGGCCGCGCCCACGAACCCGCCTCCCTGCTCCCCGCCGTGTCCGCCCGGCTCACCGCCGACCGCGCCACGGACCTCGCCACCCTGCTCTTCGGCACCACCCCCTCCGACGACGCGGCACTCGTCGCGCTCGCCGACCACCTCGACGCCCTCGAAAGAGAGGTCCGCATTTCATGACGGCCACCACGGACAGCGCCCGTTCCTCCCTGGAAGCGCTCCGCACCGAGATCGCGAAGGCCGTGGTCGGCCAGGACTCCGCCGTCACCGGTCTCGTCGTCGCACTCCTGTGCCGGGGCCACGTCCTGCTCGAAGGAGTCCCCGGCGTCGCCAAGACCCTCCTCGTGCGGGCGCTGGCCGCGTCCCTCGAACTCGACACCAAGCGCGTCCAGTTCACCCCCGACCTGATGCCCGGGGATGTCACCGGCTCCCTGGTCTACGACGCCCGGACCGCCGAGTTCTCCTTCCAGAACGGCCCCGTCTTCACCAACCTCCTCCTGGCCGACGAGATCAACCGGACGCCCCCCAAGACCCAGTCCTCCCTCCTGGAGGCCATGGAGGAGCGGCAGGTCACCGTCGACGGCGTCCCCCGCAAGCTCCCCGAGCCCTTCCTCGTCGCCGCCACCATGAACCCCGTCGAGTACGAGGGCACCTACCCCCTCCCCGAAGCCCAACTGGACCGCTTCCTCCTCAAACTGACGGTCCCCCTGCCGTCCCGCGAGGACGAGATCGGCGTCCTGACCCGGCACGCCGCCGGCTTCAACCCGCGCGACCTGCACGCCGCGGGCATCCGCCCGGTGGCCGGACCCGACGAACTCGAAGCCGCCCGCAAGGCCGTCGAGAGCACCACCGTCTCCCCCGAGATCGCCGCCTACGTCGTCGACATCTGCCGCGCCACCCGCGAATCGCCGTCCCTGACCCTCGGCGTCTCCCCGCGCGGCGCCACCGCCCTGCTGGCCACCGCCCGCGCCTGGGCCTGGCTCACCGGCCGCGACTACGTCACCCCCGACGACGTGAAGGCCCTCGCCCTGCCGACCCTGCGCCACCGCGTCCAACTGCGCCCGGAAGCCGAGATGGAAGGCGTCTCGGCCGACGCGGTCATCTCCGCGATCCTGTCCCACGTCCCCGTCCCCCGCTGATGGCGCTCACCGGACGCGCCGCCCTGCTGGCGGCCCTCGGCAGCCTCCCCGTCGGCCTCCTCGAACCGGGCTGGACGGGCCTGCTCGCGGTCAACGGCGCCATCGGCCTGGCCTGCGCCGTGGACTACGCCCTGGCCGCGCCCGTCCGAACACTCCGGCTGACCCGCTCCGGCGACACCTCGGTCCGCTTGGGCGAGCCGGCCGACGTACACCTCACGGTGACCAACCCCGGGGGCCGCACCCTGCGGGCCCGCGTCCGCGACGCCTGGCCCCCGAGCAGTTGGCTCCCCGACACCGAACCCTCCGCGTCGCGCCACGACCTGCTCGTCCCGGCCGGGGAACGCCGCCGCCTCACCACCCGCCTGCGACCCACCCGCCGCGGAGACCGCCGGGCCGACCGCGTCACGATCCGCTCCTACGGCCCCCTCGGGCTCCTGTCCCGCCAGGGCACCCACACCGTGCCCTGGACGGTCCGGGTCCTGCCCCCGTTCACGAGCCGCAAGCACCTGCCGTCACGCCTGGCCCGGCTCCGTGAACTCGACGGCCGCACCAGCCTCCTGACACGTGGTGAGGGCACCGAGTTCGACAGCCTCCGCGACTACCTCCCCGGCGACGACACCCGCTCCATCGACTGGCGCGCCACCGCCCGCGGCCACAAGGTCGCCGTCCGCACCTGGCGCCCCGAACGCGACCGCCACATCCTCGTCTGCCTCGACACCGGTCGCACGTCCGCCGGCCGGGTCGCGGACGCGCCCCGCCTGGACTCCGCCATGGACGCGGCCCTGCTCCTCAGCGCCCTGGCCACCCGCGCCGGCGACCGGGTGGACCTGCTGGCCCACGACCGCCGCCCCCGCGCGCAGGTCCAAGGCCGCTCGGCCGCCGACACCCTCCCCGCCTTCGTCAACGCCATGGCCACTCTGGAGCCGGAGCTCGTCGAGACCGACTCCCGCGCCCTCGTCTCGACCATCCTGCGCAGCGCCCCGCGCCGCTCCCTGGTCGTCCTCCTGACGAGCCTGGACGCCGCCCCCGTCGAAGAGGGCCTCCTGCCGGTCCTGCCCCAGCTCACCCAGCGCCACACTGTGCTGCTCGCCTCCGTGGCGGACCCCCGCGTCGCGGAGATGGCCCGGTCCCGCGGCACGCTCGACTCCGTCTACGACGCCGCGGCCGCCACCCAGTCCCAGTCCCAACGCCGCCGCACAGCGGACCACCTCACCCGCCTCGGCGTCCACGTCGTCGACGCCACCCCGGACACCCTCGCCCCCGCTCTCGCGGACGCCTACCTCACCCTCAAGGCCGCCGGGCGCCTGTAACCTCCCCGGCCACACCCAGCCGGCTGGATACCCTGGTCGGAGTACCCCGTCAGGAGGGCCCCATGGCCGACATCACCCCCGAACAGATGCGGCGCATGCACGCGTTCGCGGAGCAACTCGCGGAGCTGGCCGAGCACCAAGAAGACCGGTGGAAGGTGCAAACCACCGACGGTCAAATCTTCCTCACGATGATGAGCCCCACAGCTCCCCACGGACTGAACGTGGTGCGGCTGCGCCGGCAGATCGAGGCCCAGTCACCCGAGGTCATGGCCCTCAACGATACGAATATGGGCGATCCGGTCACCGGCTTGACCAAGGTCCCCGACCTCATGGTCATTCCGGAGGAGGACACCGACGACACGGCGAAGGTCGTCAACTCCCGCGATGTGCTGATGGTCGTGGAGGTGGTGAGCCGCACGAATTCCCTCACGGACATCCGCGACAAGCTGCACGACTATCCGAGGATGGGGGTGCCCCTGTACGTAGTCGTGGACCCCCGCAAGGACAAGAAGACGGTCACGGTGCACAGCGACCCCTCGCACGGTCCAGACGGCGTCCGCTACCGCAAAAAGGTCCCTTACGCCTTCGGGGATACCGTCACCGCCGGCCGATGGACGCTCGACACGAGCGGTCTCAAGAGCTATCCCGCCGACTGGTGAAGCACCGGGGGGAGGGGGCCTTGCGCTCGCCCGCAAAATGGTCCGGAACGCAGAAAAGCCCCGCACCATAAGGTGCGGGGCTTTCCCACAATGATTGTTCGGCGGCGTCCTACTCTCCCACAGGGTCCCCCCTGCAGTACCATCGGCGCTGAAAGGCTTAGCTTCCGGGTTCGGAATGTAACCGGGCGTTTCCCTAACGCTATGACCACCGAAACACTATGAAGATATCCAACCGGATGAAAACACGGTCGTTACTTCAGAACTAACACAGTGGACGCGAGCAACTGAGGACAAGCCCTCGGCCTATTAGTACCAGTCAGCTCCACCCGTTACCGGGCTTCCACATCTGGCCTATCAACCCAGTCGTCTACTGGGAGCCTTACCCTCTCAAGGAGGTGGGAATACTCATCTCGAAGCAGGCTTCCCGCTTAGATGCTTTCAGCGGTTATCCCTCCCGAACGTAGCCAACCAGCCATGCCCTTGGCAGGACAACTGGCACACCAGAGGTTCGTCCGTCCCGGTCCTCTCGTACTAGGGACAGCCCTTCTCAATATTCCTACGCGCACAGCGGATAGGGACCGAACTGTCTCACGACGTTCTAAACCCAGCTCGCGTACCGCTTTAATGGGCGAACAGCCCAACCCTTGGGACCGACTCCAGCCCCAGGATGCGACGAGCCGACATCGAGGTGCCAAACCATCCCGTCGATATGGACTCTTGGGGAAGATCAGCCTGTTATCCCCGGGGTACCTTTTATCCGTTGAGCGACGGCGCTTCCACAAGCCACCGCCGGATCACTAGTCCCGACTTTCGTCCCTGCTCGACCCGTCGGTCTCACAGTCAAGCTCCCTTGTGCACTTACACTCAACACCTGATTGCCAACCAGGCTGAGGGAACCTTTGGGCGCCTCCGTTACCCTTTGGGAGGCAACCGCCCCAGTTAAACTACCCATCAGACACTGTCCCTGATCCGGATCACGGACCGAGGTTAGACATCCAGCACGACCAGAGTGGTATTTCAACGGCGACTCCACCATGACTGGCGTCACGGCTTCAAAGTCTCCCACCTATCCTACACAAGCCGAACCGAACACCAATATCAAACTGTAGTAAAGGTCCCGGGGTCTTTCCGTCCTGCTGCGCGAAACGAGCATCTTTACTCGTAGTGCAATTTCACCGGGCCTATGGTTGAGACAGTCGAGAAGTCGTTACGCCATTCGTGCAGGTCGGAACTTACCCGACAAGGAATTTCGCTACCTTAGGATGGTTATAGTTACCACCGCCGTTTACTGGCGCTTAAGTTCTCAGCTTCGCACGCCCGAAAGCGCACTAACCGGTCCCCTTAACGTTCCAGCACCGGGCAGGCGTCAGTCCGTATACATCGCCTTACGGCTTCGCACGGACCTGTGTTTTTAGTAAACAGTCGCTTCTCGCTGGTCTCTGCGGCCACCCCCAGCTCAGGAAGCAAGTTCCTTCACCAGTGATGGCCCCCCTTCTCCCGAAGTTACGGGGGCATTTTGCCGAGTTCCTTAACCATAGTTCACCCGAACGCCTCGGTATTCTCTACCTGACCACCTGAGTCGGTTTAGGGTACGGGCCGCCATGAAACTCGCTAGAGGCTTTTCTCGACAGCATAGGATCATCCACTTCACCACAATCGGCTCGGCATCAGGTCTCAGCCTTAATGAGGGACGGATTTGCCTACCCCTCGGCCTACACCCTTACCCCGGGACAACCACCGCCCGGGCTGGACTACCTTCCTGCGTCACCCCATCGCTTACCTACTACAAGTCTGGTTCGTCGGCTCCACCACTTTCCTTTCCCCGAAGGGTCCGGAACGGCTTCACGGACTTAGCATCGCCTGATTCGATATTGGGCGTTTCAAAGCGGGTACCGGAATATCAACCGGTTGTCCATCGACTACGCCTGTCGGCCTCGCCTTAGGTCCCGACTTACCCTGGGCAGATCAGCTTGACCCAGGAACCCTTAGTCAATCGGCGCACACGTTTCTCACGTGTGTATCGCTACTCATGCCTGCATTCTCACTCGTGAACCGTCCACAACTAGCTTCCGCTGCTGCTTCACCCGGCACACGACGCTCCCCTACCCATCACAACACCCGTTGGGGCTTATTGCTGCAATGACACGACTTCGGCGGTACGCTTGAGCCCCGCTACATTGTCGGCGCGGAATCACTTGACCAGTGAGCTATTACGCACTCTTTCAAGGGTGGCTGCTTCTAAGCCAACCTCCTGGTTGTCTCTGCGACTCCACATCCTTTCCCACTTAGCGTACGCTTGGGGGCCTTAGTCGATGCTCTGGGCTGTTTCCCTCTCGACCATGGAGCTTATCCCCCACAGTCTCACTGCCGTGCTCTCACTTACCGGCATTCGGAGTTTGGCTAAGGTCAGTAACCCGGTAGGGCCCATCGCCTATCCAGTGCTCTACCTCCGGCAAGAAACACACGACGCTGCACCTAAATGCATTTCGGGGAGAACCAGCTATCACGGAGTTTGATTGGCCTTTCACCCCTAACCACAGGTCATCCCCCAGGTTTTCAACCCTGGTGGGTTCGGTCCTCCACGAAGTCTTACCTCCGCTTCAACCTGCCCATGGCTAGATCACTCCGCTTCGGGTCTAGAGCGTGCAACTCAATCGCCCTATTCGGACTCGCTTTCGCTACGGCTTCCCCACACGGGTTAACCTCGCTACACACCGCTAACTCGCAGGCTCATTCTTCAAAAGGCACGCAGTCACGACCGTTGTTCCGAAGAACAACGGCGACGCTCCCACGGCTTGTAGGCACACGGTTTCAGGTACTATTTCACTCCGCTCCCGCGGTACTTTTCACCATTCCCTCACGGTACTATCCGCTATCGGTCACCAGGGAATATTTAGGCTTAGCGGGTGGTCCCGCCAGATTCACACGGGATTTCTCGGGCCCCGTGCTACTTGGGAGATTCTTAAGCAAGCCGCTGATGTTTCGTCTACGGGGGTCTTACCCTCTACGCCGGACCTTTCGCATGTCCTTCGACTACATCAACGGTTTCTGACTCGCCGACCGGCCGGCAGACCGATCAAAAGAATTCCCACAACCCCGCATGCGCAACCCCTGCCGGGTATCACACGCATACGGTTTGGCCTCATCCGGTTTCGCTCGCCACTACTCCCGGAATCACGGTTGTTTTCTCTTCCTGAGGGTACTGAGATGTTTCACTTCCCCTCGTTCCCTCCACACTGCCTATGTGTTCAGCAGTGGGTGACAGCCCATGACGACTGCCGGGTTTCCCCATTCGGACACCCCCGGATCAAAGCTCAGTTGGCAGCTCCCCGGGGCCTATCGCGGCCTCTCACGTCCTTCATCGGTTCCTGGTGCCAAGGCATCCACCGTGCGCCCTTAAAAACTTGGCCACAGATGCTCGCGTCCACTGTGTAGTTCTCAAGCAACGACCAGCCACCCATCACCCTGCACCGAAGCACAAGTTCACTGGGGCCGGCATCGCAGAAGGACAGCCATACGGCCGTACCCTCAGACACCCAACAACGTGCCAAGCACCGAAGACCTTCCGTCTCCTCTTTCCACGCCGAAGCAGTACTCGAGAACCATCAGACCATCCGGTGCCAACTAATCAACGTTCCACCCATGAGCTGACCGTGCAGAACATTTGTCTGCAATCGGTACTGTGCTCCTTAGAAAGGAGGTGATCCAGCCGCACCTTCCGGTACGGCTACCTTGTTACGACTTCGTCCCAATCGCCAGTCCCACCTTCGACAGCTCCCTCCCTTACGGGTTGGGCCACCGGCTTCGGGTGTTACCGACTTTCGTGACGTGACGGGCGGTGTGTACAAGGCCCGGGAACGTATTCACCGCAGCAATGCTGATCTGCGATTACTAGCAACTCCGACTTCATGGGGTCGAGTTGCAGACCCCAATCCGAACTGAGACCGGCTTTTTGAGATTCGCTCCACCTCACGGTATCGCAGCTCATTGTACCGGCCATTGTAGCACGTGTGCAGCCCAAGACATAAGGGGCATGATGACTTGACGTCGTCCCCACCTTCCTCCGAGTTGACCCCGGCGGTCTCCTGTGAGTCCCCATCACCCCGAAGGGCATGCTGGCAACACAGGACAAGGGTTGCGCTCGTTGCGGGACTTAACCCAACATCTCACGACACGAGCTGACGACAGCCATGCACCACCTGTATACCGACCACAAGGGGGGCACTATCTCTAATGCTTTCCGGTATATGTCAAGCCTTGGTAAGGTTCTTCGCGTTGCGTCGAATTAAGCCACATGCTCCGCTGCTTGTGCGGGCCCCCGTCAATTCCTTTGAGTTTTAGCCTTGCGGCCGTACTCCCCAGGCGGGGAACTTAATGCGTTAGCTGCGGCACCGACGACGTGGAATGTCGCCAACACCTAGTTCCCAACGTTTACGGCGTGGACTACCAGGGTATCTAATCCTGTTCGCTCCCCACGCTTTCGCTCCTCAGCGTCAGTAATGGCCCAGAGATCCGCCTTCGCCACCGGTGTTCCTCCTGATATCTGCGCATTTCACCGCTACACCAGGAATTCCGATCTCCCCTACCACACTCTAGCTAGCCCGTATCGAATGCAGACCCGAGGTTAAGCCTCGGGCTTTCACATCCGACGTGACAAGCCGCCTACGAGCTCTTTACGCCCAATAATTCCGGACAACGCTTGCGCCCTACGTATTACCGCGGCTGCTGGCACGTAGTTAGCCGGCGCTTCTTCTGCAGGTACCGTCACTTTCGCTTCTTCCCTGCTGAAAGAGGTTTACAACCCGAAGGCCGTCATCCCTCACGCGGCGTCGCTGCATCAGGCTTTCGCCCATTGTGCAATATTCCCCACTGCTGCCTCCCGTAGGAGTCTGGGCCGTGTCTCAGTCCCAGTGTGGCCGGTCGCCCTCTCAGGCCGGCTACCCGTCGTCGCCTTGGTGGGCCATTACCCCACCAACAAGCTGATAGGCCGCGGGCTCATCCTTCACCGCCGGAGCTTTCAACCCCCG
The DNA here is from genome assembly GCF_055231995.1 of Streptomyces sp. Tek67B01. Taxonomy (NCBI): domain Bacteria; kingdom Bacillati; phylum Actinomycetota; class Actinomycetes; order Kitasatosporales; family Streptomycetaceae; genus Streptomyces; species Streptomyces sp. Tek67B01. Next base: position 4,397,969 of record NZ_JBUYUY010000001.1, on the reverse strand, counting down.
CCCATGCAGGCAGGAGTATTATCCGGTATTAGACCCCGTTTCCAGGGCTTGTCCCAGAGTGAAGGGCAGATTGCCCACGTGTTACTCACCCGTTCGCCACTAATCCACCCCGAAGGGCTTCATCGTTCGACTTGCATGTGTTAAGCACGCCGCCAGCGTTCGTCCTGAGCCAGGATCAAACTCTCCATGAATGTTTACCCGTAATCGGGTGAAACACACACTTAGAGCGGGTCAACCAAGGTCGGAATAAGACCGGTCGACCACAACGTCCTCGCTGTGTTCATTGCCTGCCCCCAACGAATCGGGGCCAGGACTTTTTCAAAGGAACCTCATCCACCGAAATGGACGGGGTATCAACTTCTGGCGTTGATTTTTGGCACGCTGTTGAGTTCTCAAGGAACGGACGCTTCCTTCGTACTCACCCTCGCGGGTTTTCCTCCGGGCGCTTCCTTTGTTCTTCGTTTTGTTCTTGCGTTTCCGACTCTATCAGACTCTTTCGTGTCCGATTCCCGGTCGAAGCGGGGTTCGCTTTCCAGTTCTTCGCTTTCGCGTTTCCCTTTCCGGCGAGACCGACTCTATCAGAACTTTTCCACCGGATTTCCCGGCTTCGAAGCTTGAGTGATGAGGCGGATGTGCCCACTTGGAATTCAATTCCTGGGGCGAGAGAGATTTTAAACCATCACGTCCGAACCTGACCGGCTCGGGCAACCGTTTGAATCTACCTCCCCGCTCGCACCGTGTCAACAGTGTTTGCGGGACAGGCGAGGAGACTAGCAGCTCCCGGGGCCCCCGCGCACATCAGGCCGCGGTGGGGAGCGTCGCCGTCTGGTCCGCCGCCTCGACGTCGCCCACCTCGCCCGCCCGCGAGGCGCGTCCGCCCAGTACGTAGACGTAGGTCAGGAAGGCGGCCTCGGCGGCAACGCCGATGGTGACGCGGGCCCAGGTGGGCAGGCCCGACGGGGTCACGAAGCCCTCGATCAGGCCCGAGACGAAGAGGACGACAGCCAGGCCGAGGGCCATGCCCAGCGCGGCTCGTCCCTGTTCGGCGAGGGCGGTACGGCGGGTGCGGGGGCCGGGGTCGATGACCGTCCAGCCGAGTCGCAGGCCCGTGCCGGCCGCGACGAAGACCGCCGTCAGTTCCAGCAGGCCGTGCGGAAGGATCAGGCCGAGGAAGACGTCGAGGCGGCCGGCGGAGGCCATCAACCCGATTCCGGCCCCGAGGTTCGCCATGTTCAGGAACAGGATCCACAGCACGGGGAGCCCGAGGAACGCCCCGAGGACCAGGCACACCGCCGCGGCTTGGGCGTTGTTCGTCCAGACCTGCGCCGCGAAGGACGCCGCGGGATGGCTGGAGTAGTACGTCTCGTACTCACCGCCGGGGCGGGTCATCTTCTTCAGGTCCGCCGGCGCCGCGAGCGTGGCCTGCACCTCGGGGTGCGTGGCGATCCACCAGCCGATGAGGACGCCGACGGCGACGGACAGCAGCGCCGTCGGTATCCACCAGCGGCGGCTGCGGTAGACGGCGGCCGGGAAGCCGACGGTGAAGAAGCGGGCCGCGTCGCGCCAACCGGCCCGGCGGGCGCCGGTGACCGTGGCGCGGGCGCGGGCGACGAGCTGGGTGAGGCGGCCGATGAGGATGGGATCGGGGGCGCTGGACTGGATCAGCGAGAGGTGGGTGGAGGTGCGCTGGTAGAGCGCGACGAGTTCGTCGGCCTCCGCTCCGGTGAGCCGTCGGCCGCGGCCGAGGAGCTGTTCCAGTCGGGCCCACTGTGCCTGGTGGGCCGCCACGAAGACGTCGACATCCATCCGGTTTTCCGCTCCCCTGCCCCAGGCCGGCCGCTGCTGACCACTGCCGACCACCGCCGACTACTGCTGCCGTGGTCAGCTTGGCAGACTGATCGGCGCAGGGGTGGGTCAGGTCACGGGAAGGGTGCGCATCAGTGAGCGATCTGGTGACGGGGGACGCGGTCGTCCTGGGGTTGCGGCCGGCGAGGGTGCCGAGCCGGGCGCTGGCGATACTGCTGGACGCGTTCGTCTACGTCCTCGGGTACGTGGTCGTGTCGCTGGGGGTGGTGTTCGCGACGGCGTCGCTGGACGAGGCGGCGCGGACGGCCGTGGCGGTGGCGCTGTTCCTGCTGGTGCTGGTCGGAGTGCCCGTCGCGGTGGAGACGCTGAGCCAGGGGCGGTCGCTGGGGAAGCTCGCCTGTGGGTTGCGGGTGGTGCGCGAGGACGGCGGGCCGATCCGGTTCCGGCACGCGCTGGTGCGGGGTGCCATGGGGGTCGTCGAGCTCCAGATGACCTTCGGGGTGGTCGCGTGCATCGCCTCGCTGGTGTCGCAGCGGGGGCGGCGGCTCGGGGACGTGTTCGCGGGAACGCTGGTGGTACGGGAGCGCGTGCCCGGGGCGCGGGTGATGCCGGTGCCCCCGCCGCCGCCGTGGTTGGCCGGGCGCTTCTCGGCGTTGGACCTGTCGGCGGTGCCCGACGGGTTGTGGCTGGCGGTGCGGCAGTACCTGACGCGGATGAACCAGCTGGACCCGGCGACGGGCGCCGCGATGGCGGCGAAGCTGGCGGACGATGTGGTGGCGCGGACGGGGACCCCGCCGCCGGCCGGGGTGCCGGCCGCCGCGTTCCTGATGGCGGTGGTGCACGAGCGGCAGACGCGGGACGCGGCCCGGGCGTTCCGGCCCGTAGCGCCGTACGGGGGCCAGCCCGCTCCGTACGGGGGGCAGCCCGCTCCTCACTCGGCGCCCCCGGCGTACGGTCCGTACGGTCCCGCGGCCGCGGCGCCGCCCGCGGCGGGGCCGGTGCCTCCTGTGGCACCCGCCCCCTACGCGCCGCCCGTGTCGCCGCCCGCGCGCGGCGGCGGGACCGGGTTCGCGCCGCCCGCCTGACTCCACCCTCACCGACTGCCCCTGGGCGGCGTAGGACCCGGCCGGGGTCAGTCGGTGAAGGTGGAGGGCGGGGTCTCCAGGTGTTCCAGTTCGACGCCGGGGGCGGAGAGGACAACGTCGCCGGCGATGTGGAGGGTGTGCACCTCGCCGGTGTCGAGGGCGCTGACCCGGTACTCGTCCACCTGGAGCGGGCCGCTGTCGGTGGCGTGTTCCGTGCGGCCGGTCAGGGCCCAGGCCTGGTCGACGGTCCGGGGGGCGAGGACGGGGTCGGTGAGGGCGACGAGCCTGACGCGGGTGGCGGGGGCGCCCGGGGTGAGGCGCAGCAGGCGGGCGGTCGCGATGAGGAAGGCCGGGGAAGTGCCGGTGAAGCCGGGGGCGTGGACGTTGCCCTCGGTGGCCTCGGTGCCGGTGGGGTCGGTCCGGACCCAGGTGACGCCGTCGATGGCGGCGCCGCGGACCTGCCAGCTCGCGGCGTTGACCTCCATGCGGATGGGGCGGCCGAGTTCGTCGATGGCCAGGTCAACCGAGCCGCGGTGGTCGCCGTTGGGGGCGGTCAGCTGGGAGACGTAGCGCCAGCCGCTGGGGCCGGGGGCGCAGTGGAAGTGCTCCTCGCCGAGCGGGGTGTGGTCGTGCGGGTCGTGGAGCGAGTAGCGGCCGCGGGGCATGGGCGCACGTTTCGTTTCTGGGAGGAGGCGTCTCGGGTACGGGGCAGGCCCCCGGCGGTGTGCCGGGGGCCTGCCAAGGGTGTCGCGTGATCCGTGGGGATCAGTAGCGGTAGTGGTCGGGCTTGTACGGGCCTTCGACCTTGACGCCGATGTAGGCGGCCTGCTCCGGGCGCAGGGTGGTGAGCTTGACGCCCAGCGCGTCGAGGTGGAGGCGGGCGACCTTCTCGTCGAGGTGCTTGGGCAGCACGTACACGTCGGTCGGGTACTCCTCGGGCTTGGTGAACAGCTCGATCTGGGCCAGCGTCTGGTCCGCGAAGGAGTTCGACATCACGAAGGAGGGGTGTCCGGTCGCGTTGCCCAGGTTCAGCAGACGACCCTCCGACAGCACGATCAGGACCTTGCCGTCGGGGAACTTCCAGGTGTGGACCTGCGGCTTGACCTCGTCCTTGACGATGCCCTCGATCTTCGCCAGACCGGCCATGTCGATCTCGTTGTCGAAGTGACCGATGTTGCCCACGATCGCCTGGTGCTTCATCTTGACCATGTCCGAGGCCATGATGATGTCCTTGTTGCCCGTCGTCGTGATGAAGATGTCCGCGATCTCCACCACGTCGTCCAGCGTCGCGACCTGGTACCCGTCCATCGCCGCCTGCAACGCGCAGATCGGGTCGATCTCGGTGACGATCACCCGCGCACCCTGACCGCGCAGCGACTCCGCGCAGCCCTTGCCGACATCGCCGTAGCCACACACGACCGCGACCTTGCCGCCGATCAACACGTCCGTCGCACGGTTGATGCCGTCGATCAACGAGTGCCGGCAACCGTACTTGTTGTCGAACTTCGACTTCGTCACCGCGTCGTTCACGTTGATCGCCGGGAACAGCAGGTTCCCCTCGGCCATCATCTCGTAGAGGCGGTGGACACCGGTGGTGGTCTCCTCCGTCACGCCGCGGATCTCGGAGGCGAGCTGCGTCCACTTCTGCGGGGACTCGCCGAGGGTGCGGTTCAGCAGGGTGAGGATGTGGGCGTACTCCTCGGAGTCGGCGGTCGCCGGGTCCGGGGCCGCGCCGGCCTTCTCGAACTCGACGCCCTTGTGGACGAGGAGGGTGGCGTCACCACCGTCGTCGAGGATCATGTTCGGGCCGCCGGTGGGGGTGTTCGGCCAGGTCAGCGCCTGCTCCGTGCACCACCAGTACTCCTCCAGCGTCTCGCCCTTCCAGGCGAAGACGGGGACGCCCTGGGGGTTCTCCGGGGTGCCGTTCGGGCCGACCGCGATGGCGGCGGCCGCGTGGTCCTGCGTGGAGAAGATGTTGCAGGAGGCCCACCGGACGTCCGCGCCGAGCGCGACGAGGGTCTCGATCAGCACGGCGGTCTGCACGGTCATGTGCAGGGAGCCCGTGATGCGGGCACCGGCCAGGGGCTGCGTCGCCGCGTACTCCTCGCGGATCGACATCAGGCCCGGCATCTCGTGCTCGGCCAGGGTGATCTCCTTGCGGCCGAACGCGGCAAGGGAGAGGTCTGCGACCTTGAAGTCCATGGGTGCTGCTCCTCATGGTTCGAGAGGGTGGGTACGGCTGGGCCGTGCGCTGGCGCACCAGAGCACTGAGCACAGTCCGTCGGGGGCCCTCTCTCCCCTCGGCCGGTCACGAGGACCGCCCGACCGCCATCAGCAGCGACGCCTGACACTGATGACGAATCTACCCGATCAGGGCCGCGCACCCCAGTGGGTCGCCGGACGAACCGGTGTCCGGATCGCTCGCTCCCGGGCCTCGGCGCGGGGCTCGGGAGCGAGTGGGGCCGGACGGTCAGAGGCTCTTGCCGGCGGCGGGGTCGGCGCCGGCCCGCGCGGCGTCGGCCTGGTAGATGTCCGGCTCCAGGTAGATCACGCGGGCGATCGGGACGGCCTCGCGGATGCGGGCCTCGGCGGCGTCGATGGCCTGGGCCACCTCGGTCGCCGTGTCGTCGTGCCGGACGGCGATCTTGGCGGCTACGAGCAGTTCCTCGGGGCCGAGGTGCAGGGTGCGCATGTGGATCACGCGCGTGACGGTGTCCCCGTCGACCGCGGCGGCCAGGATCTGCTCCACCTGCTCGGGGCCGGCCGCCTCACCCAGCAGCAGCGACTTGGTCTCGGCGGCGAGCACGACGGCGATGGCGATCAGCAGGCTGCCGATGCACAGGGTGCCGACGCCGTCCCAGACGCCGTCGCCGGTGGCGAGGGCGAGACCGACGCCGCCCAGCGCGAGGACGAGACCGACCAGTGCGCCGGCGTCTTCGAGGAGGACGACCGGGAGTTCGGGAGCCTTGGCCCGCTTGATGAACTGGCCCCACGTCTGTGAGCCGCGCAGCTCGTTCGACTCCTTGATCGCCGTCTTGAAGGAGAAGCCCTCCGCGACGATGGCGAAGACGAGCACGCCGATCGGCCAGTACCAGGCCTCGACCGGGTGCGGGTGCTTGACCTTCTCGTAGCCCTCGTAGAGGGCGAACATGCCACCGACGGTGAACAGGACGATCGAGACGAGGAAGGCGTAGATGTAGCGTTCCCGCCCGTAGCCGAAGGGGTGTTGGGGCGTGGCTTCGCGCTGGGCCTTCTTGCCGCCGAGGAGCAGCAACCCCTGGTTGCCGGAGTCCGCCAGTGAGTGGACGCTTTCCGCGAGCATCGACGACGAGCCGCTGAAGACGAAGGCCACGAACTTGGCTACGGCGATGGCGAGGTTGGCGGCGAGTGCCGCCACGATCGCCCTGGTACCGCCCGACGCGCTCATGGGTGCAGGATGTCCCTTCCTCGGTGCGGCCCGCCCGGCCGGGGCCCGCGCTACGGCGGCACATTGTTGCAGGAGCCGCCCCCAGGGACGGTACGTCAGACGACGACGGTCGCGCGGAAGACGGTGCCGGCTCCGGACAGGACGGCTCTCTCGCCGGCGGGGACGAACACCGACTCCCCGGGGGCGAGGGTCAGTTCACCGGCCCGCGGCCGGCCGGCGGTGCACAGCAGGATCTGGGGGGCCGTGTCGGGGAGGGCGTGGGGGGCGGCCCCCGGCGCCAGGACGTACCGGGAGAGCCGGAATTCGTCGATGGGGGTCTCGTAGACCTCCTCGCCCTCGTCCTCGGGGCGAAGGACGCCCGGTTCGCCGGGTTCGAAGACGACGACCTCGAGCAGTTCGGGGACGTCGACGTGCTTGGGGGTGAGCCCGCAGCGCAGCACGTTGTCGGAGTTGGCCATGATCTCGACGCCGAGGCCGTCGAGGTAGGCGTGCGGGATGCCGGCGCCGAGGAACATGGCTTCACCGGGCTGCAGGCGTACGTGGTTGAGCAGCATCGCCGCGATGACGCCGGGGTCGCCGGGGAAGTGGTGGACGAGTCCGGCGTACGGCGCGTAGGGGCCGCCGAGGCGCTCGGCGGCGGCCGCCGCGTCGGCGACGGTACGGGCCATCTCGGCGCGGTCCGCGGTCAGGACGGCGGTGAGGACCTCGCGCAGGGCCGCGTCGACGGGGTGGGCGCGCAGCAGGTCGACGTAGGGCTTGAGGGAGTCGACGCCGAGGCCTTCGAGGAGGTCGGCGGCCTCCAGCGGCGGCCGGAAACCGCACAACCCGTCGAAGTGGGTGAGGGCGCAGATCAGTTCGGGCTTGTGGTTGGGATCCTTGTAGTTGCGGTGGCCGGCGTCGATGGGGACGCCGCGGCGCTCCTCGTCCTCGAAGCCCTGCTTGGCGCGGGCGAGGTCGGGGTGGACCTGGAGGGAGAGCGGCGCGCCCGCGGCGAGGATCTTGAACAGGAAGGGCAGCCTGGGGCCGAACTTGGCGACGGCGGCGGCGCCGAGCTCGCCCTCGGGGTCGGCGGCGATGACGTCCGACAGGGGCAGCTCGCCCGCGCCCCGGTCCAGCCGGGACGGCGCGCCGGGGTGGGCGCCCATCCACATCTCGGCTTGCGGCTCACCGGTGGGCTCCACCCCGAGGAGCGCCGGGATCGCGGTGGTCGATCCCCAGGCGTAGGGGCGGATCGGGTTCGTGAGGCGGTCCATCGTCGTCGTCTTCCTGCGCTGTGGATCTGGGTTGTGTGGAGGCCCCTGTGGGTGCCTCAGCCGTGTGCCCTGGAGGCCAGCGCGAGGTAGGCGGTGGCGAAGTCCGTGACGGCGAGGAGTTCGGCGAGCTGTTCCAGTTCGCCGCCTTCCTCCGGTTCGAGTTCGCTGATGGCCGTGCCGTGGCCGAGGGCGAGTTCCCGGGCGGCGGGCGCCGCGCTGAGGCCGCCGGCGGGCCGGTCGCGCAGCAGGACGACGCGGGCGTGCAGGGCCTGCGGTTCTTCGACGCGGTCGCGGAAGAAGTCGTCGGGGTCGGCGCCGGCGGCGAAGGCCCCGGCGAGCAGGACGCCGTGGGCGGGCAGCGCTTCGGGGAGTTCGGCGGCGAGCGCGGGGCGGCCGGCGAGCTCGGCGAGGGTGGCGGCGAAGCGGCGTCCGGCGGGCCCGGCCGCGGCGCCCTCGCTCCAGATGAGCGGGAGCGAGTCGGCGAGCTCTGTGGCGAGGGTCTTGGCCGGGTTGGAGTACGTGGCGATCGCGGGTCCGCAGCGTTCGGCGGTGCGATCGAGCCGGTCGGCGACGAGTTGGAGCGCGTCGGGGGCGGCCGCGACGAGGCCGAGCTTGTCGAGCAGTACCAGGAGCGGGGTGAGCAGGGCCCACAGGGCTCCGGGGCCGGCGGCGGCCGATTCGTCGTACTCCTGGTAGGGGGCCCTGGCCATCGGTACGAGGACTCCGTGCGCTCCGTCCACGGCCTCGCTCAGCGGGGACCGCTCGGGGGCGACGGCCACGACGGTGCAGCCGCGCCGGTAGGCCTGCTCGGCGAGGACGGCGAGGCCGGGTTCGGTGCCGTCGGTGGTGGCGATGAGCAGCAGGTCGACGGGGCCCGCCCAGCCGGGCAGGCCCCAGCGCAGCGCGCCGGCGGCGTGTGCGACGCCGGTGGGGTGCAGGCGGGCGACGGGCGCGGAGGCTCCGGCGAGCGCGCCGAGGAGGTCGGCGACGCCGGTCGCGGCGGTGCCGGGGCCGGCGATCAGCACGGCGCGGGGGCGGCCTTCGGGCCGCAGGTCGCCGAGGCCGGCCTCGGTGGCGTGCCGGGCGGCGGTGCGGACGCGGGCCCCGGCGTCGGCGGCGCCGCGCAGGAGGCCCCGGCGGTCGGCGCGGGCGAGTTCCTCCGGTGCGTCGAGGATGGACTCGTCGAGCATGGCGGCCTCCGGCGGGGTTGACGGCGTGTGCGGTCTGCGCGGGGTGTCGTGGTGCGGTGGAGCGGCGTGGCGCTCAGGCGGGCCGGCGGGCCTCGTCGACGAGGAGGACCGGGATGCCGTCACGGACCGGGTAGGCGAAACCGCAGTCCTGGCCGGTGCAGATCAGCTCGGGGGCGTCCGCGTCGGCCGACTTGTCCTCAAGGGGCGAGTGGCAGGCGGGGCAGGCGAGGATCTCCAGAAGGCCGGCTTCGAGCGGCATGGTGCGCTTCCCTTCGAACATGCGGTTTGGGCGAGGTCAGCGTACCGCCGGGTCGCTTGGATCGCGGCCCGGCGGTGACGGTGACACAGGGGGTGTGGGGCGACGGCGTCGCGCGTTACGCGCGGACGAGCGCGAGGACCTCGTCGCGGACCTTCCTGAGGGTGGCCAGGTCGCGGGCCTCGACGTTGAGCCGCAGCAGCGGCTCGGTGTTGGAGGGCCGCAGGTTGAACCACCAGTCGGCGGTGGTGACGGTGAGGCCGTCGAGTTCGTCGACGCCGACGCCGTCCTGGGGGGCGTAGACGTCCTTGACGGCGGCGGTGCGGGCCGCCTGGTCGGCGACGGTGGAGTTGATCTCGCCGGAGCCGACGTAGCGGTCGTAGGAGGACACCAGGTCGGAGAGGGGACCGTCCTGGCCGCCCAGGGCCGCCAGGACGTGGAGCGCGGCGAGCATGCCGGTGTCCGCGTTCCAGAAGTCCTTGAAGTAGTAGTGCGCCGAGTGCTCGCCGCCGAAGATGGCTCCGGAGGTGGCCATTTCCTCCTTGATGAAGGAGTGGCCGACGCGGGTGCGCACCGGGGTGCCGCCGTTCTCCTTGACGACCTCCGGGACGGACCAGGAGGTGATCAGGTTGTGGATCACGACGCCGCTGCCGCCGTTGCGGGCGAGCTCGCGGGCCGCGACCAGCGCGGTGATGGCCGACGGGGAGACGCCCTCGCCGCGCTCGTCGACGACGAAGCAGCGGTCGGCGTCGCCGTCGAAGGCGAGGCCCAGGTCGGCGCCTTCGGCCTTCACCCGGGCCTGGAGGTCCACGATGTTCTTCGGGTCGAGGGGGTTGGCCTCGTGGTTGGGGAAGGTGCCGTCCAGCTCGAAGTACATCGGGACCAGCTCCAGCGGCAGGCCCTCGAAGACGGTGGGGACGGTGTGGCCGCCCATGCCGTTGCCGGCGTCCACGACCACCTTGAGCGGACGGATGCCGCGCAGGTCCACCAGCGACTTGAGGTGCTCGGCGTACCCGGTGAGGGTGTCCTGCTCGGTGATCGTGCCCGCGACGGTGCCGGCGGGGATCTCCGGGGCGCCCTCGTCGGACCACTTCTCCGCCAGCTCGCGGATGGTGGCCAGTCCGGTGTCCTGGCCCACCGGGGCGGCGCCCGCGCGGCACAGCTTGATGCCGTTGTACTGGGCCGGGTTGTGCGAGGCGGTGAACATCGCGCCGGGCAGGTCGAGCTTGCCGGAGGCGTAGTACAGCTGGTCGGTGGAGCACAGGCCGATCAGGGTGACGTCGACCCCGCGGGCGGCGGCGCCGCGGGCGAAGGCGGCGGACAGGCCGGGCGAGGAGGGACGCATGTCGTGTCCGACGACGATCGCCGTCGCCCCGGTCACCTCGACGAAGGCGGCACCAAACAGTTCGGCCAGCGGCTCGTCCCACTCGTCCGGCACGACGCCTCGTACGTCGTACGCCTTGACGATGTTCGAAAGATCTGCGGCCACTGCCTGCCCCTCCTGAGGATCTGTGCGGTGGAGCAAACCTACCCTGAACGGAGTACCGCGTTTCAGACGAGGCGGGTGGCGGGCGGGCGTCAGGATTCCGGCGAGCGCAGGACGCGCAGGTGTCCGCGACGGGTCTCGCCGGTGCCCTGGGGTCCCGGTACGGACGTGCCGGCCTCGGCCGCGCGGTCGTGCGGACGGGCGGCTTCCCGCACGGCGTTGGCCAACGCTTCGAGGTCGTCACCGCTGGGCCGCGAAGGGGGACCGCCGTCCGTCAGGCGCACCACTTCCCAACCCCTGGGGGCGGTCAGGCGCTCGGAGTGCTCGGCGCACAGGTCGTAACAGTGGGGTTCGGCGTAGGTGGCGAGCGGGCCGAGAACTGCGGTCGAGTCGGCGTAGACGTACGTCAGTGTGGCGACGGCAGGGCGGCCGCACGCGGTGCGCGAACAGCGACGTACAAGGCTCACGACGTTGGACGGTACCGCACTCTTGACCGGGCCGCGACGACTCCACCCTCGGCCACCCGGCCGTGTCGCCCCGAACGGGCCGCAACCTTGGCCGGATCGTTCGCGGTACGACATCGGTCCGTGACAGGGCGGGGGCCCGGCCGGGCGCGCGGGCGAGGGCTACCCTGCGGGGGTGACGGACAGCCCGCTGACTCCCCCGAGCCCTCCTGGCCCCTCCTCCGCCGGTTCCCCGCCCCCTCCCGCCGAGCCGCGTCCGCGCCGGCGCGACCGGCACGGGCGCGGCATGCGGGGGCCGGTGGCGCCCCCTCAGGTCCCGCTGGCCGCGAGCCGGTCGGAGCTCTTCGGCGACCTGGTGCGGGATTCCGTGGAGCGGCTGGAGCGGCGGTGGCCGCAGCTCGCCGAGGTGGAGTTCGTGGTCGCGGACGTACCGGGGCCGCCGGGCGGTCCGGAGGGCGGCTGGAACGACGAGGCCGTGCCTCTGGGCGGCATCGCCGAGGCGGCCGAGGGCCGGCCGGCGCGGATCGTGGTGTTCCGGCGACCGGTGGAGATCCGCGCGAAGTCACGGGACGAGCGGGCGCTGCTGGTCCACGAGATCGTGGTGGAACAGGTGGCGGACCTGCTGGGGCTCTCCCCGGAGATCGTCGACCCGCGCTACGGCCAGGACTGACCCCCGGAACGGGCCCCGGGAGGGGCCGCTCCTAGAACAGGACCCCCAGGTCTTGTGACGGCTTCGGCACGGCCACCGTCGAGCGGTCGTCGGAGAACGGCTGGACGGTGAACATCGGGATGCCGTCCTGCGGCAGGGTCAGGGTCCGGGAGGCGTGGACCGGGCCGCCGGAGAGGGTCTCGAGCGTCAGGGCGTACGCCCCCTTGCCGCCCGTCGGGGCGGGGGGCGGGGAGAGGGCCTGCGTGGTGCCGGCCTTGACGGTGAGTTCCCGGACGGCCGGTTGGCCGCCCTCGGTGCCCGGTGAGGCGGTGACCCGCACCTTCGCGTCGGCGCCGACCGCCGTGAGGGCCAGGACGGTCGCCTTGTCGTCGGCGCGGTTGTCCGCGACCGTCGCCCGAGTGCCGACCGGGGAGGTCGCCGGGACGAAGCCCAGTTCCTGCTTGGTGCCGGCGCCGCGCACCACCCGTACCGCCGCGACGACCGGTACGGGCTTCTTCGGGTCCGCCGGGGCCAGCAGCAGCGAACCCGCCTCGCCGCGCGTCACGTCCTTGAGGTCCACGCTCGCCGTCATGCCGGCCTTGACGTGCAACTGCTCGTTGCCGGCCGGGGTGAGGGTGCCCCCCGGTCCCGCGAGGCGGAGCCTCAGGTCCGCGTCGTCCGCGCCGGGCGCGTAGGCGATCAGCCGTACGGAGGTGGCGTCGGCCGGGATGCCGGGCAGGACCAGCGACCCGGCCGGGTCGGTGGAGGCCGGCAGCCAGTCGGCGCCCATGCCGTCCTCGGAGATCTGCGCGGAGGCGCCGACCCGGCCCGAGCCGGTCGTGACGTGTGCGGTGACGTCGGCCACCTGCGTATCGGGGACGAGGGGGGAGAGCAGGACGCGGGCGGTGGAGTGGGGGTCGACCTGGAAGACGCGGTCGGGGGTGCCCGGCTTGTCCTTGAGCAGCCCGTCCGGGCCGTAGAGCTTGATGTCCACTTCGGCGACGGTGTCGTCGGGGTTGGTGAGGTGGATGTAGTCCTGGCGGCCCTTGGCGGTGCTCACGCCGGGGAACCAGAAGTCGGTGCCGGGCGCGGTGCAGCCGACTCCGAGCAGGCCCCGCGCCTGGCCGACCGCGACCTTCGTCGTCTGCTGGGCGGTCCACCCGGGGGCGAGGTTCCCGCTCGCGGTGCCGGTCAGCGCGGGTGCCTCGGCGCCGGAGGCGGTCGCGCCGACGGGCTTGCCCGGCTCCTTCGGCTCCAGGACCGTCCTGCCGTCCTTGGTCGCGAGCCGGGCCGCGCCCTTGCCGCCGGCCGCGCCGGGGGTGATCGAGGTGTACGTGGTCTCCGCGATGTCGGAGGAACTGGGCGCGGGGCACACCAGTACGGACTGCTCCACCGGCATCCGGGACGCGGCCGCCCGCTTGCCGTCGGCCGGGGCGGCCGCCGGGGCGGTGAGGGAGGCGAGGCCGGTGATGGCGGCCAGTGCCGCCGCGACGGCCGCCAGCGTGAGGGGGGCGCGCTGCTTCACTGCTGGGAGCTCCCGTCCGGACGCGGGTCGTGCTGTCCGTAGGTGTACGGCGGTTGTTCCCGCTGTTGCTGTTGCTGTTGTTGCTGCTGGTACGGGTCGTAGGGCTGCTGGGGGTACGGGTACGGCTCCGCGTACGGCTGCTGCTGCTGTTCGTACGGGTAGGCCTGGTAGGCGTACGGGTCCTCCCCGGGCGCCTGCTCCGCGTACGTCGGCTCCCCGTACGGCTGGTCCGCGTACGCCTGGTCCCCGTACGGCTGGTCCCCGTACCCCCGGTCCGCGTACGTCGGCTGCGCCGGGATCTGGGCGTACGGGTCGGCGGCTTCGGCGGGTGCCGGTGCTTCGGTCCCCGTCTCCGCTCCGGCGCGCAACCGGCGCGCGCGTCGGCCCTCGCCCGGGCCGGCCTGGTCCGGGGCGGCGGGCCCTTCCTCCGGGAGGTCGTCGTCGAGCCGGGCCCGGCGGCCCGGGAGGGCCAGTACCAGGAGCAGCAGGGCGAGCAGGCCCTGCGCCCAGTGCCAGGCGTTCCGGGCGAGGGAGTCCTGGTAGACGAGGTCCAGGCGGCCGCCCTTGGCGGGGAGTTCGAAGCCCTGCGCCCAACCGTCCAGGGTCTTGGCCTTGAGGGGCTTGCCGTCGAGGGTGGCCTGCCAGCCGGGGGCGGCCCGGTCGGCGATCCGCAGCACCCGGCCCTCGTCCCCCGCCGGGATCTTGGTGTGGGCCTCGACGGGCTCCGCCTCGACGGCGATGGGCGCCTGTCCCTGCTTGCCGGGGACGATGACGGCGCGGGCGAGGGAGCGTTCGACCTCCCAGACGGCGGTGCCGTCGTCCTGACGGCCGGACTTGAGCCCGGGGGTGGCGTCGAGGACCTGGCGGAACGGTCGGGGGCCGTCGGCGGGCAGGACGATGTAGCGGATGGCGAAGCCACCCAACTGCGCGGACTGGTCGGCGCCGGAGCCGGAGACCAGGCTGGACACCACCTTCGACAGGCGGGGTTCGGCGCCCGCCTCGGCGAGGAGTTCGGCGTCGCCCAGGCGGGCGCCGGAGCCGCGGACCAGGGCGTAGGACACGGTGGCGGGCGAGGTGCCGCCCAGCACCAGGGTGCGGCTGCGGTTGCTGTCGTCGGCCTGGGCGGCGACGAAGGCGGGGACCTGGACGGGGTCGCGGCGCCGGAGGGGTCCGTCGGCGCCGGAGACCATCCAGCCGGCGGCGGCGAGCAGCGGGCCGGTGACGGCGCCGAGCGCGATGAGGACGGCCACGGGCTGGCGCCAGCCGAAGCTGCGGGCGGCCACGCGTTCCTTGGCGCCGTCCGCGCCGACCACGGCGGCCGTGAGCAGGGCGAGTCCGTACAGGAGGGTGGCGGGGCCGGCCCAGGCGTCGCGGTTGACCAGGACGGCGAGGAGCAGGGCGGCCAGGGCGGTGGTCCAGGCGGCCATGACGGCGAGGCGCCGGTCGGCGCGCAGGAGGGCGGCGAGCGCGGCGAGTACGACGCCGAGCAGCAGGGTGGCGCCGGGGGTGCCGGGGCCGCCGGGACCGGCTCCGAGCAGGTCGAGGGCGGTGGCGGAGCCGGAGCCGTAGGGCAGGCCGGCCTCCCGCAGGAAGCGGCCGGGGTGCGTGAGCAGGTCCAGGGACCAGGGCGCGAGGGCGAGGAGGGGTACGGCGAGGACGGCGAGCAACCGGAACGCGTACGCCGCGCGGCGTGCGGGGCGGGTGAGGAGTACGGCGGCGCCGAGGACCACGGCGAGCGGCCAGACGGCGGGGGTGAAGGCGGTGACCAGGGTCAGCAGGAGGGTGGTGGTCCACACCGCGCGCCGGCTGCCGCCGGCGCCGTCGTTGCCCTCGCTGCCCTCGGGGGTCCCGGCGGGTGCGCCGAGGCCGAAGGCGGTGGCGGCGGAGCGGGCGAGGGGCGGGAGCAGGATCGCGAGGACGGCGGTGCCGAGGCGGCCGGCGGCGAGCGCGCCCGTCACGGCGGGCAGGAAGGCGTAGGCGACGGCGGCCCAGGCGCGCAGCAGCCGGGATTCGACCAGCGGTCGGGAGGCGAAGTAGGCGGTCAGTCCGGCCAGGGGCACCGAGCAGACGAGCAGCAGGGTGAGGGCGGCCTGGGCGGAGCCGAACATCAGGGTGGCGACGGCGCCGAGGACGGCGAGGTAGGGCGGGGCTCCGGCGGTGGTTCCGGTGCCGACGGGCTGCCAGTCGGAGGTGTAGGCGCGCCAGAGGTCGAGGCCCCGGTCGGGGGCGGGCAGCAGGGCGCCGCCCATGAGGGAGCCGCCGAAGAGCAGGGCGCGGCAGGCGACGAGGGAGACGAGCAGGAGCAGCGCGAACAGGACGGGGGCGGGGTTGCGGGCGAGCCGCTTGAGCCGTCCGAACTGTTCGATCTCCAGGTAGTCGGCGTCTTCGGAGCCCGGTTCGAGGGGGGCGGTGGCGGCGCCGTGCCGGCTCGCGCCGGCGGTGTCGGTGGCGCCGTCCGCGCCGAAGTACCCGGCGAGCTGTTCCGCGTTGGCGCGCACGGTGGAGCCGGGCGGCGGGAAGAGCGGGCGCAGCTCGGCGGCGGGGACGGCGGGGCGGCGGCGGGCCTTGCGTGCGGCGAGGACGCGGCCGGGGCGCAGCAGGGTGGCGAGCAGGCCGGTGAACTCGTCCACGGCCTGGCCGGGGGCCTTGCCGATGAGGTAGCCGAGCGTGCGCAGCAGGGTGCCGACGATCAGCCGCAGGAGTACGTAGGGCAGGGCGCGGCCGGAGGAGTTGGCCAGCACGGTGTAGACGGCGCCGGCCTTGTCGACGCGGTGGGGGCTGACGGCGGAGCGCCCGGCGCAGTCGACGGTGCGGCGTTCGCGGGCGGCGGCTTCGGCGTGCCGCATGACGGCGTCGGGGGCGACGAGGACGGTGTGACCGGCGCTGTGGGCGCGCCAGCAGAGGTCGACGTCGTCGCGCATGAGCGGCAGCCTGCGGTCGAAGCCGCCGAGGGCGTCGTAGACGTCGCGGCGCACGAGCATGCCGGCGGTGGAGACGGACAGGACGGGGCGGATCTGGTCGTGCTGGCCCTGGTCCTGTTCGCGTCGGTCGAGGCCGGTCCAGCGGCGTCCGCTGCGGGCGATGGTGACGCCGGCTTCGAGGAGCTGTCTCTTGTCGTACCAGCCGCGCAGTTTCGGGCCGATGACGGCGACGTCGGGGTTCTCGTCGGCGACGCGGAGCAGTTCCGTGAGGGCGTCGGGTTCGGGGGCGCTGTCGTCGTGGAGCAGCCAGAGCCACTGGACGGGCTCGCCGTGCGGGAGTTCGGGGAGGTCGTAGGCGTCGTCGCGCCAGGTGCGACTGACGGGGTCCCAGCCGCTGGGGCGCGTGAGGTAGGGGAGGTCGTCGAGGGTGGGTGCGCCGGCGGTGCGGGCGGCTTCGTCCACGGCGGTGCCGAACCCGGTGCGGCGGGCGAGGTGGAGGACGTTGTCGGGGCCCAGGGCTTCGGTGAGCAGGCTCGCGGAGTCGTCGGAGCTGCCGGTGTCGGCGGCTACGTGGCGCTGCGCGGGGCGTTCTTGGGCGAGGAGGCCGGCGAGGGTGCGGGGCAGCCAGCGGGCGCCGTCATGGGTGACGAGGACGGCGGTGACGACGTGCCGGGGGAACTCGGGTGCGCCGGCCGCCTGATGGGAGGCCGTCGAGCTGCTGTGCGGGGACATCGCGGTACGGGCCCTCCGACCGTGGGGGGTTCCCCCGGGACGGGTCCTGGGGGAGGTCCGGGGGTGGTGTGCCCTCGGAGGCTGCTGGACAGCGCCCCACACTAACGGCTGGGAACACACCGGTCCGCCTCCTGCGGGGAAGGTGCGGGAGGCGGACCGTTGGGTTGGTTCGCTATGCGGTTGACCGCGTCCGTCCGGGCGTGGAGCAGGCTCAGACGGCTGCCTTCTTCAGGCGGCGGCGCTCGCGCTCGGAGAGGCCGCCCCAGATGCCGAATCGCTCGTCGTTGGCGAGGGCGTACTCAAGGCATTCGGAGCGGACCTCGCAGGCGAGGCAGACCTTCTTGGCTTCGCGGGTGGAGCCGCCCTTCTCGGGAAAGAAGGATTCGGGGTCGGTCTGGGCGCACAGAGCGCGCTCCTGCCATCCGAGCTCCTCGTCCGCCTCCTCGACCAGCAGTTCCTGAAACAGCTCGGTCATGTGCGCCCCTCGCTCTGTCTGTGCGTCCCCGTGGTGTTGCCGTCACTGATCGCTACGTAACGACACGAGTGAAATTACAAGTGCGCGGCTCCGGAGCAGTCAAGCCGGGGTCTGCTATTGGGCCCCTTATTCACTCTGCGGAACCAAGCGAATGCATTAAGTGTTCATATCGCCAAAAATCGTGACACATGCCACAGGTGCCGCGAAGCTACCGCTCTCACTCGTAGCCCACGCGTCACTCCGGCGTGTGGTTGCGATCCGGCCGAAGATGCGGCGGGGATCACATTCCGGTCACGAGTGACGCCATGAGGTTTGAGGTAGTGCGGAAGGGCCATACCCAGCGCCACATGCCCTGGTCCGGACTGCACAAACCTTTCTCCGGGCGCAGTAACCGGATGAGGTGAATCTTTTCGGCCATTCTGGACACCGGGTTGACAGTCGCGCCCGCTGCCCGTTCTCCTTGTACGCATGTCAGCGCCCGCAGCCGCCACCCGGACCCCCATTCGTGGGTTCCTGTGCGCTGCCCAGGTTCGCTGTCGCTGTTGCTGCTGTTGATGCCTCCGGAGCCCCGGCTCCCCCGAGCAATCCGGCTACCCCCCACAGCGACCGCCAGCACGACTGACATCCGTCGAGGACTCCCCCGATGAACAGCACCCCGAAGACCAGCGCCGCGAAGCCGAGCGCCCCGAAGACCAGCGCCGGCGCCCTGCGGACGAGCGCCGCGCGGGCCGACGCCGCGCGTGCCGCCGCCCCCGCCCCGGTCGAGAGCGACCTCCAGATCGCCGGCGACATCCTCTCCGTACAGCACCTGCTCCAGCCCGCCCGCGAGCACCCGGCCACCGTCGCCGAGTTCGTGGGCCTCGCCCGCTCCATCGCCTCGGACCGCACCCAGTGGGAGCACCTGGTCCGGTACGACGCCACCACCCGCTGGTACCACCGCCTGCGCACCGGCCCCGGCTACGAGGTGTGGCTGCTCAGCTGGGTCCCCGGTCAGGGCAGCGGCCTGCACGACCACGGCGGCTCCTCCGGCGTCCTGACCGTCCTGGAGGGCGAGCTCACCGAGCACGGCCCGCGCGGCCCGCTCGCCCTCGCCGCCGGTGCCCAGCGCGTCTTCGCCCCCGGCTACGCCCACGACGTCGTCAACGACACCCTCGACGGCGCGGTCAGCCTGCACGTCTACTTCCCCGGCCTGACCGAGATGCCCATGCACGGCTGCTCCCCGGCCCGGCCCGAGGCGCTCTCCGTCTGACCGGCCCTCGTGGGGACCGCGGCGCCTGACAGACTGCGCTGCATGCGCATTGTTGTTCTGGCCGGCGGTATCGGCGGCGCCCGTTTCCTCCGCGGACTCAAGTCAGCCGTCCCCGAAGCGGACATCACGGTCATCGGCAACACCGGTGACGACATTCACCTGTTCGGGCTCAAGGTGTGCCCCGATCTGGACACGGTGATGTACACCCTCGGCGGTGGCATCAACGAGGACCAGGGCTGGGGCCGCACCGAGGAGTCCTTCACCGTCAAGGAGGAACTCGCGGCGTACGGGGTCGGACCCGCCTGGTTCGGCCTCGGCGACCGCGACTTCGCGACCCATATCGTCCGTACGCAGATGCTCGGCGCGGGCTACCCGCTCAGCGCCGTCACCGAGGCCCTCTGCGACCGCTGGCAGCCCGGCGTGCGGCTGCTGCCCATGTCGGACGACCGCGTCGAGACGCACGTCGCCCTCACCGATCCCGAGACCGGTGAGCGCAGGGTCGTCCACTTCCAGGAGTACTGGGTCAAAATGCGCGCCTCGGTCGACGCGGAGGCCGTGGTGCCGGTCGGCGCCGAGCAGGCCAAGCCCGCGCCCGGCGTGCTGGAGGCCATCGCGGCCGCCGACGTGATCCTCTTCCCGCCGTCCAACCCCGTCGTCTCGGTGGGGACCATCCTCGCCGTGCCCGGCATCCGGGAGGCCGTGGCCTCCGCCGGGGCGCCGGTCGTCGGCCTCTCCCCCATCGTCGGGGGCGCCCCCGTGCGCGGGATGGCCGACAAGGTGCTGGCCGCGGTCGGCGTCGAGTCCACCGCCGCCGCCGTCGCCCTGCACTACGGGACCGGGCTGCTGGACGGCTGGCTCGTCGACACCGCCGACGCGGACGCCGTCGCGGAGGTGGAGGCCGCCGGGATCACCTGCCGCGCGGTGCCGTTGATGATGACCGACACCGCCATCACGGCCGAGATGGCCCGGGCGGCGCTGGAACTGGCGGAGGCCTCCCGGTGAGTGCCCCCTCCTACGAGGTGCGCGCGGTCCCCGGGATCGCGGAGGTCCGACCCGGCGACGACCTCGCCCGGCTGATCGCCGCCGCGGAACCCGGGCTGCGGGACGGCGACGTCCTGCTGGTCACCTCGAAGATCGTGTCCAAGGCGGAGGGCCGGATCGTACGGGCCGATTCGCGCGAGGAGCTGATAGACGCCGAGACGGTCAGGATCGTCGCCCGCCGGGGCGCCCTGCGGATCGTCGAGGACCGTCGGGGCCTGGTGATGGCGGCCGCCGGCGTGGACGCCTCGAACACTGAGCCCGGGACGGTGCTGCTCCTGCCCGAGGACCCGGACGCCTCCGCGGCCGCGATCCGGGAGGGGCTGCGGGAGGCTCTCGCGGTGGACGTCGGCGTCATCGTGACGGACACCTTCGGGCGGCCTTGGCGCAGCGGGTTGACGGACGTGGCGATCGGCGCGGCCGGGGTGCGCGTACTGGACGACCTGCGGGGCGGCTTCGACGCGCAGGGCAACCCGCTGAGCGCGACGGTCGTCGCCACGGCGGACGAACTCGCCGCGGCCGGCGACCTCGTCAAGGGCAAGGCCGCCGGGCTGCCCGTGGCCGTCGTACGCGGACTGCCCCACCTGTTGGGCGAGGGCGCCTCGGCGGCGGACCTCGTCCGGGCGGCGGCCGACGACATGTTCCGGCTCGGGACCTCGGAGGCGGTACGGGAGGCCGTGACGCAGCGCCGTACGGTACGGGCCTTCACGGCGGAGCCGGTGGACCCGGGCGCGGTCCGGCGCGCGGTGGCGGCGGCGGTGACGGCCCCCGCGCCGCACCACACGACGCCGTGGCGGTTCGTGCTGCTGGAGTCGGCCGCGGCGCGCGGGGAGCTGCTCGACGCGATGCGGGACGCGTGGATCGCCGACCTGCGGCGGGACGGGAAGTCGCAGGACTCCATCGCCAAGCGGGTGCGGCGCGGGGACGTGCTGCGGGGCGCCCCGTACCTGGTGGTGCCGTGCATGGTGACGGACGGCGCGCACGAGTACGGGCACGCGCGGCGGGACGCGGCGGAGCGCGAGATGTTCGTGGTCGCCATGGGCGCCGGCGTGCAGAACTTCCTGGTCGCGCTGGCCGGGGAGCGGCTGGGCTCGGCGTGGGTGTCCTCGACGATGTTCTGCCAGGACGTGGTGCGCAAGGTGCTGGCGCTGCCCGAGGGGTGGGACCCGATGGGGGCGGTGGCGGTGGGCCACCCCGCGGCGGCCCCGGCCGAGCGCCCGGCGCGGGATGCGGAGGCGTTCATCGAGGTCCGGTGACGGGCCGGGGGCGGGGCGAGGGCGGGGCGGATCGGGTCGCCGGGTCGCCGGGTCGCCGGGTCGCCGGGTCGCGCTACAGCTTGCCGATGTCCGTGCGGTACATGCGCGGGGCCCGGCGGGGCGGGGCGTGTCCGGCGAGCAGGACGAGGCGGGCGGCGCGGTGGCGCTGGCCCGCGTACGGGGCGAGGAGCTCCAGCATGGCGGCGTCGTCGGCGTCCCGGTCCCCGGCCAGGGCGTAGCCGATGATGCCGGGCAGGTGGAGGTCGCCGGTGGTGACGGCGTCGGGGGCGCCGTTGCTGCGCTGGAGGGTCTCGGCGGAGGTCCACGGGCCGATGCCGGGGACGGCCTCAAGGCGGCGCGCGGCGGCGAGGGGTTCCATGGCCGCGGCCTCCTCCAGCCGGTTCGCGACGCGGGCGGCGCGCAGGATGGTGGCGGAGCGCTTCATGTCGACGCCGGCTTTGTGCCAGTCCCAGGAGGGGATGAGGGTCCAGGTCCGGGCGGAGGGCATCACGTACAGGTCCTGGCGCGGGCCGGGAGCGGGCTCGCCGTACCGGCGGACCAGGCGGCGCCAGGCGCGGTAGGCCTCGTCGGCGGTGACCTTCTGCTCCAGCACGGTCGGGACGAGGGACTCCAGCACCAGGCCGGTGCGCGTCAGGCGCAGGCCGGGGCGACGGCGGTGGCTGGTGTGCAGGAGGCGGTGGCGGGGGACGAACACGGCGGGGTCGTCGTCGGCGCCGAGCAGGGCGGGGAGGGTGTCCAGGGCCCAGGCCGCGCCGGGGCCCCAGGCCTCCGCGTGCACCTCGTGGGTGGCAGCGGCGACGCGGAGGGTGGCGGGGCCGTCGGGGGTGCGGCTGGTCTTCCAGACGGAGCCGTCGGGGGTGGTGCGGAAGGTGGGGTCGGCGGGGCCGCGGCGGAGGGGGCCGAGGGTGAGGCCTAGGTCGAGGGGGCCGGGCGGGGCCCAGACCCTGCTCCGCCCGCCGGCTCCGGCCCGGCGCCCGGTGCCTGCGGGCACGCCGGTGCGCCCGCCGCGGGCTGCGGTGGGGGTGAGGGGATCGAAGCGGCCGGCCACGCCCCGAGCCTATCCCGCGGCGCGGGGGGCGGAACCGGCCCGCGGGGCGGGGGTGCGGTGGGGCCGGCCCGCGGGGCGGGGGTGCGGTGGGGCGCCGCCGCGCAAGCGGCCCCGGCTTCGCCGAGCCTTCCGGGGCTCCGCCCCCCACCCCGCGCCACCCCGCGCTCAAACGCCGGCGAGGCTGGATTTGGCCGGCCGGGCACGCCCCGGTCAGCGGCCCTGGAGTTTGGCTGATGTCGTGCGGGTCGGGGGGAGTTGGTTGTAGAGGAGGCGGCCCGGGCATTCCGTGGCGAAGCCGTCGCGGTGGCCCGAGATGACGTTCATTCGGACCTGGGTGCCCTTCGGGTACCGGTTGCCGCCTCCCGAGGTGAGCGTCGTCTTCGCCCGGGGGTCCGCGCCGAAGAGGCCGAGCTTCCACGCCGTGAGGCCGGCCACCGCCCTCACCGCCGCCGCGGGCGGGGCCGTGGAGCTGAAGGTGCCGATCACCGCGACGCCCATGCTGTTCGTGTTGAAGCCCATGGTGTGCGCGCCGAGCACCGGTTTGGCGACCCCGCCCGCGCGGCCCTCGTACACCGTGCCGCACTTGTCGACCGCGAAGTTGTAGCCGATGTCCCGCCACCCCTCGCTGATCACGTGGTAGCGGTACAGGCTGCGCAGCACCGACGGGGCTTCCTGGCAGGCGTAGTTGTTGCCGGAGGCGGTGTGGTGGACGAACGCCGCCTTCACGGTGTTCGTGTACACGAACCCGGACTCGCGCAGGCTCTCGTCCGCGCCCCACCCCTTGCGGGTGACGATCCGGGGCCGCGGCCCGATGTAGGGGCGGGCGGCCGCGCTGATGCTGCCGTCGCTCGCGGCGATCGCGTCGGCGGTGGAGTCGGCCTTGTCCAGCGCGGTGATCTCGTCGGCGCCGAGCGCGGCCAGCGGGACGTTGGCGGAGGAGGACTCCGCCATCTCCATGGTCATGCCGGGGGCCAGTTCCGCGTCCCCCTTGTCGTCGTCCCGCGGACCCGCCGCCGCGCGCCCGGAGCTCTTGCCGGGGTTCTTGCCGTCGGTGCCCGTCGTACGGCTCTGCGTGCCGGGGTCGATGAGTTCCAGCCGCATGCCCGCCGGCAGCGGCGCGGCGGCGGCCCGGGTGCCCGGTTCGGCCCGGACGCGCACCTCGACTCCGTCCGACTCGCCGACCCACAGTGGGGCGGTGCTGCCTCGGACCCGTCCCGAGCCGCGTTCGGCCGCGTCGGGGTCGGCCGCGTGGTCGCCGTTGTGGGTCTCGACGTCCTGCCAGTCGGACCAGGTCGCCGTGCGGGCGGAGCGGGTACGGACCTGGACCCGGCCGAGGAGCCGGGTGTTCGCGTCGTCCCAGACGACGCCGACCAAGGAGAACCTCTTGACCTCGCGTGCGGTCAGGCCCCGCGTCTCGGGCAGGCGGGGGGTGGCGCTCATGCCGGGGACGCCCGGCGTGCGGTCCGCGGCCGGTCCCAGGGGGACCAGCGGCAGTGACTGGGTGGACCCGGCTGGGTTCACGGGGACGGCCGCGCCGCCGGGCGCGGCCGCCAGGGCCGGAGTGGTCAGCGCGAGCGGCAGGGCCAGTGCGGCAGCCGTCGCGACGCCGATCGAGGAAGCAAGGAATCCACGCATGGAAAAGATGCTGGGCAGCCGCATCGCGAACCGCCAACGGGAAACTGACGCCCCGTCCGCTGGAACGCCCATACCCCTCCCCCGTACGGGGGAGCCGCGGGCCGCCGTCCGGCGGAGGGCGCCGCGTACGCTGGTGCGGGTGAACGCCACTGACCGCACCCCTGCCGACCTGCTGCGATCCGCGCTCGCCGCCGATCCGGGCCGCCCCCTCGTCACCTTCTACGACGACGCCACGGGCGAGCGCGTCGAATTGTCCGTCGCCACCTTCGCCAATTGGGTGGCCAAGACCGCCAACCTGCTCCAGGGCGACCTGGGCGCCGAGCCGGGGACCCGGCTCGCGCTGCTGCTCCCGGCGCACTGGCAGAGCGCGGTCTGGCTGCTCGCCTGCGCCTCCGTCGGGGTCGTCGCCGAGGTGGACGGCGACCCGGCCGCGGCCGATGTGGTGGTGAGCGGTCCGGACACCCTGGAGGAGGCCGCCGCCTGCACCGGGGAACGGGTGGCGCTCGCCCTGCGGCCGCTGGGCGGGCGCTTCCCGCAGCCGCCGACCGGGTTCGCGGACTACGCGGTGGAGGTGCCGGGTCAGGGCGACCGGTTCGCGCCCTTCCAGCCCGTCGACGCGGACGCCCCTGGGCTGGTGGTGGGCGGCGAGGAGCTCTCGTACGCCCAGGTCGTCGCGCGCGCCCGCGAGGACGCGGCGGAGCGGGGCCTCGGTGAGGGTTCGCGGGTGCTGTCCGGGCTGGGCTACGACTCCTGGGAGGGCCTCTCGGCGGGACTGTTCGCCGCGCTCGCCTCGGGCGGCTCGGTGGTGCTCTGCCGGAACCTGCACCGGCTGCCCGAGGCCGGGCTGGCCCAGCGGGTCGAGAGCGAGCGGGTCACGCACACCGTCTGACGGCGGTCGCGCCCGTACCGCCCCCACTACCGCCATTTGTCACCCACACGGCCCTTTACAAGGGCCTGCCCCCGGGCCGCTTCGGCTGCCCGGGGGCAGGATCGGCACAGGCCGTGGCGACCCGTGCGGCCGCCGGTTCGGTGAGGGGACGGTGCGCGAGTGAGGGCCAGCGCGGGCATACCAGGTGGCACCGGAGTCGGCGGAGGCGTTCCCACGCCCCCGCACGGCCGCCGGAGCCGTCTGCTGCGCTGGGTCGCGCTCGGGATGGCCCTGCTGGTGCTGGTGGGGGCGGCGGCCGGGTGGTCGCTGTACCGGAAGCTGGAGGGCAACATCCGGGAGGACACCTCCGCGGCCGCCGAGCTGGGGCGTTACGAGCGCGAGCGGCCGGCGCACCTCACCGACGGCGCCCAGAACATCCTGATCATCGGTTCGGACACCCGTTCGGGCAAGGACAACGCCCGCTACGGTCAGGACCGGGGCACCCAGCGCTCGGACACCGCGATTTTGTTGCACCTGCCGGCGGACCGGCGGAGCGCGACCGCCGTGTCGATACCCCGCGACCTGGTGACGGACATCCCGGGCTGCCTGACCGCGGACGGGAATCGCACCGGGGAGCAGCGGGCCCAGTTCAACTGGGCGTACGAGTGGGGCGGGGCCGCCTGCACGATCCGTACGGTGGAGAAGCTGACCGGGATCAGGATCGACCACCACATGGTGTTGGACTTCGGCGGGTTCAAGAAGATGGTCGACGCGGTGGGCGGGGTCGAGGTCTGCGTCAAGCAGCCGATGGACGACCCGGAGGCGAAGCTGCGGCTGCCCGCCGGGCGCCAACTGCTGCACGGGGAGCAGGCCCTCGGTTTCGTACGCGCCCGCTACAGCCTGGGCGACGGCAGCGACACCGAACGGATGCGACGCCAGCAACAGTTCCTCGCGGCCCTGGTGAACAAGGTGCAGAGCAACGGGGTGTTGCTGAACCCGGGACGGCTCTACCCGCTGCTGGACGCGGCGACGTCCTCGGTGACCACGGACCCGGGGCTGGCCTCGCTGCGCGGGCTGTACGAACTGGCGCGCGGCGTGAGGGACATACCGACGGACCAGGTCCGGTTCCTCACGGTGCCGCGCCGGCCGAACGCCGCCGACCCGAACCGGGACGAACTGGTCGAGCCGGACGCGACCCGGCTCTTCCTCCAGCTACGGACGGACCAGCCGCTGACGGTCACCCCGCCCCCCGCGGCCACCGAGCAGCCCCCCGCGGGACCGTCCCCGACGGACGGGCCCCGGAGCGGTTATCCGTGGCTCATCGGAACCGGGGTGTCGCCCTCACCCGTCCCCACTTTCACCGGCACCACGGCCGACACCCCGGACTGCCGGTAAAGCAATCCAAAAGGCGAGTGGTCCAACCGCTCCGGTTGGGCGGTTTGGCATGTTATGCGGGGGGTGGGTTTTATCACCGCCATGGTTTGAGGACGACATGGCCGGATAAGGTGAGCGATCCGGTGCCCAGGCCGCTAAGGACGCCGGACACCAGCAGCCGGACGTTGACCGTGCGCCTTGGGGGAGGCGCGTCGCGAGGCACCGACGGAGGATTCGAGCAACCGTGGATGCGCAAAGCCGTGGGCGGGCGGACGAAATCGACCCCGCTGACCAGTGGGTTCTCAACCCCCGCACCGGCAACTACGAACTGCGACCGGGCGATTCCGCTGCGCAGCGGCCGTCCGTCGCCACCCCCCGCAGAGCGCGCACCTCGCGTACGGCTCCCCCCGCCCCGTCCCCCGCGTCCCCGGCGGTGCCGGGGCCCCGGCGTGGCGACGCGCCTCCCGGAGGCGGCGGACGGCGGCCCGGGCGTTCGCGCAAGGGTGGCGGGAAGCGTCCCTTCCGGGGCAAGAAGGCCTTGGTCGTCGGTGGCGGAACCCTCGCGTTCGTCCTCGTCGCCGGCTCGTTGGGCGCGTACCTGTACTACGAGCACCTCAACAGCAATCTGAACGTGATCGACACCGGTTCCGCGGGCACGGGCGGTTTCAAGAAGGACCAGCCCATCAACATCCTCGTCATCGGCACCGACAAGCGCAGCGGCGAGGGCAACGAGGGCTACGGGGACGCGAACAGCGTCGGCCACGCGGACACGACGATCCTCTTCCACGTCTCCAAGGACCGCAGCAACGCGACGGCGCTGTCCATCCCGCGCGACCTGATCACCAACATCCCGGTGTGCCCGACAAAGCAGGACGGCGCGGTCAAGGACATTCCCGGCCAGCACGCGGTCCGGTTCAACGAGAGCCTGGGCCAGGAGGGCCGCGACCCGGGCTGCACGATGCGCACGGTCCAGCAGATCACCGGTATCCAGGTCGACCACTTCATGATGGTCGACTTCAACGCGGTGAAGAACCTGAGCACGGCGGTCGGCGGTGTGCCGGTGTGCGTGGAGAAGGCCGTCCACGACAAGGACTCCAAACTCGACCTGCCGGCGGGCGAGAGCCGGTTGCAGGGCGAGCAGGCGTTGGCCTTCGTACGCACCCGGCACGCCTTCGGCAACGCGAGCGACCTGGACCGCATCAAGACGCAACAGCAGTTCCTCGGCTCGATGATGCGCGAGATGAAGTCCAAGGAGACCCTGACCAGTCCGAAGAAGTTCCTCTCCCTGGCCGAGGCGGCCACCAAGTCGCTGAGCGTCGACCAGGGAATAGGGTCCATCAAGCAGCTCACCTCGCTCGCGGGCGAGTTGAAGAACATAAACCTCAAGAACATCACCTTCACGACGCTTCCGGTGGTCGACAACCCGAACGACCCCCCGGGCAAGCACATCACCGTCGTGCTGAACCCCGCGCAGGCCGATCCGCTGCTGCGGATGATCCGGGGCGACGTCTCGCTCACGGAGGTCGAGCAGAAGGAGAAGGCGGCGGCGCAGGACGCCAAGAACAAGCAGGACGCGCAGCTCCAGGGCAACCGGGCGCCCGCGGGGGACGTCAGGGTGAACGTCCTCAACGGTGGTGGTCCCGCCGGGTCGGCCTCGACCACCTTGACCTGGTTGCAGAACAGCAAGGGCGTGGGCAAGGCCAGCAACCTCGGCAACGCCCCGGTGAAGGTCGACACGACGCAGCTGGAGTACGCGCCCAACCAGGCCGACCAGGCCCGGGCGTTGGCGGACATGATGGGCCTCGCGGGTTCGGCCCTGAAGGTGGGGCCGGGGGACGCGGCGCCGCGAACCCCGATGAAACTGACGCTCGGCGCCGACTTCAAGGAACCGGGTGTCCCGATCTCGGGCCCCGTACCGGAACAGGCGCCCGAAGGGCTTCAGCGGGTAGAGGCGGACAAGGCGATCTGCGCCAAGTGACGGTGCCCGAAGGGCGTCGTGGGGGGCGGTGGTCAGCCGCCGTGCTCGTCGACCGGCCGCCCAACGGCGGCCGGTGGCCGGTAGGACCGGCAGCACACCGATCGATGTGATCTTGAGGGGGATACGCGTGAGGCACAGCAGCGTGCGTGGGGAGGGGGCGCCCGACCAGGCCACCGGCGACGGCATACCCGGCGGCGGTGCGCGCACGTCCGGCGTCGTGCCCCCACCGCGGTCGGGTTCCGCCGGGCGCCGGCCCCCGGGTCGCCCGGGTCGCCCGGGTGGCCCGGGTGGCCGCGAGAGGCCCGTACGCAGGCGCCGGCGGCGGGCGCTGTTCTGGGTGGCGTCGGTCCTGGCGTTCCTGATCCTTTCGACGTCGGCGGCCGGGTACCTCTACTACCGGCACCTCGACGGCAACATCCGCAGCGGCCAGCGGCTGAGCGGTGAGAGCGGTGTGGCCAAGTCCGAGGCGAACGCCAAGGGCCAGCGTCCGTTGAACATCCTGCTGCTCGGCTCGGACAGCCGGAACAAGCCGGAGAACCTGGAACTCGGCGGCGGTCGGGACACCGTCGGGTCGCCTCCGCTCGCCGACGTCCAGATGCTGCTGCACGTCTCCGCGGACCGGCGGAACGCCTCGGTGGTGAGCATTCCGCGCGACACCGTGGTGGACATACCCGAGTGCACGGACCCGAAGACCGGTGAGAAGTTCAAGAAGACCAACGCCATGATCAACGAGTCCCTCGGGCGCGGGGGCCCCGGCTGCACGCTGGCCACCTGGGAGAAGCTGACCAACATCTACATCGACCACTGGATGATGATCGACTTCTCCGGGGTCGTGCAGATGGCGGACGCGATCGGCGGCGTCGACGTCTGCGTGAAGGACAACGTGTGGGACCGTCCGCTGCCCACGTCCAGCGGCGGCTCCGGCCTCAAGCTCAGGGCGGGCGTCACCAAGGTCAAGGGCGAGCAGGCGCTCCAGTGGCTGCGCACCCGGCACGCGTTCAGCAGCGACCTGGGCCGCGCGCAGGCGCAGCACATGTACATGAACTCGATGATGCGCGAGCTGAAGAGCCAGAACGCCTTCACCGACGTCGGCCGGATCACGGCACTGGCGGAGGCGGGCACGAAGGCGTTGGAGGTCTCCGAGGAGATCGGCTCGGTCAAGAAGCTGTACGGCCTGACGATGCAGCTCAAGGACGTACCGATCAACCGCATCACGATGACGACCATGCCGACGCTCCAGGACCCCCGGGACCGGGACCGGCTGATCGTGAACCCGGGCGACGCCGACAAGTTGTGGACGATGGTCCGCAAGGACGTGGCCTTCGACAAGAACGGCGATCCGCAGGCTTCGCAGAGCCCGCAGCCGAGCGAGCCGGCCGGCGGGCAGAGCCCGCCCGCGACGGGCGGGGACGCGGCGGGCGGGGACGCGGCGGGCGGGGACGCGACGAAGCAGCCGGTCACCACGCCCGACAAGATCACCGTGCACGTGGTCAACGGCACCGCCGCCGGGATGCCGCTCGCGCCGCAGCGGGCGTCGGTGGTCGCGGGGGCGTTGATCGGCAAGGGCTTCACGGGGGCCAAGGCGGACAGCGCGCTGATCCCGGAGAAGACCACCGTGATCCGCTACCCGAGCGCGGATCTGGCCGACGAGGCGCAGAGCGTCGCGGCGGCGCTGGGCATCCCCGCGAGCGCGGTGCGGCAGTCGGCCGACGTCTCCCGGATCACGCTGATCGTGGGCGCCGACTGGCGCGAGGGGACCGCGTACCCGCAGCAGGCCCCGCCGGCGGCCGGGTCGGTCCCGGACACGGCCGAGGCGATCAACGGCGCGGACAGCGGTCAGTGCATGGACGTGTACAAGCCCTACCGGTGGTGAACCGAACCCGCCGGCGGTGAGCCGGACCTGCCGGCGGTGAGCCGGACGAAAGGGGGTGGCCCGGTCCGTTACGGACCGGGCCACCCCTTTCGCATGCGTCTCGTTCAGGCTCCCGAGGTGTTCAGACTCCCGAGGTGTCCCGTCGCACCGACGGGCGCCGGCTGGCGATGACCTTGTCCGCCAGCGAGCGCGGGCTCGTCAGGAAGCCGAAGCCCCAGCACATGTGCATCGTGGCCAGGGCCACCGGGATCTGCGCCCGGGCCTTGAGCGAGAGCCCCTTGCCGGCCGGGATCGAGCCCGCGGTGATCGCCGCGAGATAGCCCACCGGGACGGCGAAGGCCCACGGAGTGAGGGCGACGCCCGCCACCAGTCCGGCCGCGATGGCACAGACGGCGGTCGGCGGGGCCAGGTAGCGCAGGTTGATGGAGCCCGAGTGGTAGCGGGCCACGACGTGGCGCCAGCGCCCGTAGTCCTTGTACTGCTTGGCGAGCGCCCGTACGGAGGGCCTCGGGCGGTACTGGACCTTCAGCTCGGGCGAGAACCAGATGAGTCCGCCGGCCTCGCGGATGCGGAAGTTCAGCTCCCAGTCCTGGGCGCGGATGAACTCCTCGTTGTAACCGCCCTGCTGCTCCAGCGCCTCGCGGCGGAAGACGCCCAGGTAGACGGTCTCGGCCGGGCCGGCCTCGCCACCGGTGTGGAACGCCGCGTTGCCGACGCCGATCTTCGACGTCATCGCGGCGGCGACGGCGTCCTCCCAGGCGTTCTCCCCCTCGGCGTGCATGATCCCGCCGACGTTCTGCGCGCCGGTCTCCTCCAGGAGGCGGACGGCGGTGGCGATGTAGTTCGGGGAGAGCATGCCGTGGCCGTCGACGCGTACCACGATGGGGTGACGTGAGGCCTTGATGGCGGCGTTGAGGGCGGCCGGGGTGCGGCCGGTGGGGTTGGGGACGGTGTGGACGCGGGCTCGTTCGTTGGACGCGGTTTCGCGCACGAGCTCGGCGGCGATCTCGTCGGTGCGGTCCGTGGACGGCCCGAGCGCGATCACCACCTCCATCTCGCCTGCGTACTCCTGGCCGAGGATGTGCCGGACGGAGTCACGCAGGTGGCGTTCCTCGTCGAGCACCGGCATGATCACCGAGACTGCGGGCTGCTGGGCGGGCATGTGGTCCTTCACGGTCGGGTATCGGTGTCACGTTACCGCGTACGGGGGAACCGGGTGCGCGGCGGACGAGCGGTACGGACGGACGCCGATCGTATGGGCCTACTGTTCTGACGATCAGCCAATCCCTCATAGCCGACATACCCGCCGAAATCGGCCCATTCGTCCTTGCCGTTCCCCGCGGAGGTCTCCCCCGTGCCCCAGCCGCATCGTCCCACCCGTCCCGCCAGGTCACGGCCGCCCCGGCGCGCGCCGCAAGGCGGCGGTGGGGGTGGCGGGACGGGTGGCGGTGGCGGCCCGGTCCGGCGGCCCGGCGACCAGCCCCGGTGGGGAGTGCGGCTCGCGGGCGGCCTGGCGGTGGTGGTGCTGGCCTCCGGAGCCGTCGGGCACGCGGTGATGACGGGCCTGGACACCGGCATCGACCGGGTGGACCCCTTCAAGGACATGAAGAACCGCCCCCAGGCCGGGCACGGGATGAACTTCCTGCTCGTCGGCACCGACGGCCGCGACAAGATCACGCCGGAGGAGAAGCGCGAGTACCGCCTCGGCGGGGCGCCCTGTCACTGCACCGACACCATCATGCTGGTGCACCTGTCCGCCGACCGGGACCGCGCGAGCGTGATCAGCCTGCCCCGGGACAGCTACGCCGAGGTCCCCGCCCACCAGGACCAGAACACCGGCAAGCCGCACAAACCGCACCCCATGAAGCTAAACGCCGCGTACTCGGAGGGCGGCCCCAACCTGACCGTGCGCACCGTGGAGAACATGACCCGGGTGAAGATCGACCACTACCTGGAGGTCGACTTCACCAGCTTCATGAAGACCGTCGACGCGGTCGGCGGCGTGGAGATCTGCACCGCCAAGACGATGCGCGACAGCTACACCGGCCTGGAACTGCTGCCCGGTACCCACCGCCTCACCGGCGGCCAGGCGCTTCAGTACGTACGCTCCCGCCACGTCGACGGGGCCGCGGACCTCGGCCGGATGCAGCGCCAGCAGCGGTTCATCGCCGCCCTGATCAAGCAGGCCACCGGCAGCGGGGTGCTGCTGAACCCGGTGAAGTTCAAGCAGGTCAGCTCGACGCTGCTGGGATCGGTACGGGCCGACCGGGACTTCGGCTCGGAGCAGATGCTGGCCCTGGGGCAGGCGATGCGCGGCTTCACCCCCTCCTCCTCGGAGTTCGCCTCGGTGCCGGTCGGCGATACCGCCTACGAGGTCAAGGGGATCGGCTCGACCGTGAAGTGGGACGAGCCCAAGGCGGCCAAGCTCTTCGAGTCGCTCCGCGAGGACCGGCCCCTCGCGGACGCCCCCGCCGGTCAGCCGGGACGGCCCGGACAGCCCGAGCGGCCCGGCAACCGGCCCCCGGCGGCGGTCGCGGTCGACGTGCCGCCCGACGAGATCCTGGTCCAGGTCGAGAACGGCACCCGGATCGCCGGGCTCGGCGGCCGCGTGGACTCCGCGCTGCGAGCCACCGGCTTCGACACCACCGGGCGCCCGGGCGTCGGCGCCCGCCGCGACGTCAAGCGCACGGTGATCACCTACGACCCCCGCTGGGACCGCTCGGCGCGCACCGTCGCGACGGCGCTGCCGGGCAGCGAACTGCGCGCCGTCCCCGGCCAGGGCCGCACGGTCCTGGTGACGGCGGGCACGGACTACGAGAAGGTGATCGCGGTTCGCGCGGACGACCCCTACCAGGGCCAGTTCTCGGTGGCCACGGGCGACCAGGTCAACTGCGCCGGATAACGCCCGGAGGGCCCTGCGCGGCCCCGGACGTCAGTTGGTGAAGCCTGCGGTGGCGGAGGTGGCGTCGGCGCCGCCGGCGGCGTCGGCCCAGTCGTTCCAGGAGCCGGTGTTGTAGTTGGCGTCGCGCTCGATCAGCCGGTTGGCACCGGTGGTCGCGAAGACGTGGTTCACGTTGTTGGCCGCCGCGCTGGTGACGCGCTTGAGGTTGTCGCCGCCCATGTTGCTCCAGCCGTTCCAAGCCCCGCGGTCGAAGTCACCTTCGGTGTCGTAGTACTGGCCGGCGAGGCTGATGGCACCCAGATGCACGGTGTTGTCGCTCGCGGAAGCTGTGACGTCGAGTGCCTTGAAGCCACCGTTGGGGCCGGCGACGCTCCAGCTGCCCCACTTACCCGCCGCGTAGTCAGCGTCGAGTTCGAGGATCTGGTCGGTCGCGTCGGTGGCGAAGATGTGGTTGACCTGGTCGGCGGTGGTGGCACTGGCGACGTGCTTGAGGCCCGTACCCCCCTTGTCACCCCAGCCGTTCCATTTGCCGGCCGAGAAGTCACCGTCGGTGTTGTACAAGTGCCCGTCCGCACCGATCCCGACCAAGTGCACCGTGTTGCCGTACGACGACGCCGCGAGCGCCGTGAACGTCGTCGAGTTGTTGATGGCGGGCGCGAACCAACCCGACCACTTACCCGACGCGTAATCACCGTCGTTCTCGTAGATCTTGCTGTCACCACCGATGGCGAACACCCGGTTCACCGAACCCGTACCCGCGCTGGCGACCTCCTTCAACTGCGAAGCACCCTGATTGCTCCAACCACTCCACTTCCCCGCCGCGAAATCACCCTCGGCGTTGAACAGGTCCCCACCCGAAACGATCCGCTGCAAGTGCACCGTGTTCCTGAGCCGGGGCTGATCTGGCCGGGCCGGGCCGCCGGTGAACCAGTGTGCCGAATAGGCCTCGTCCAAGGGAGTGAAGAAGGCCTGGGCCACCTGGGCGTAGCCGGCGTCGTTGGGGTGCAGGCCGTCCGACATCTGGGCGGGATGCATGGCGTCGGCACGGTTCGTCGGCGTCAGGGCGGGTGCGTCGACGAACCGGAAACGCTTTCCGGCATGTTGCTCTGCGGGTTCCAGCTGTCTGAGCCGCTGGTTGTACTGTGCTGCGGGCTGGGACAGGTCCTGGTAGTTCCACCCTGGGGTGGTCGGGACAAGACCTTCCATGATGACGGTGACGCCGGGCCGGGCGGCGAAGATCTGGTCGACGAGGGCGGAGGCCTGGTCTGCGGCCCGGCCTGGGTCCGCGCCCTGGCTGAGGTCGTTGATCCCGATGTGGAGCAGGACTACGTCGGGCTGTGCGGCCGCGAGCCAGCGGTTCACGCTGGCACGTACGCGCTCGATGGTGTAGCCCGCGTGCCCCTCGTGCGCGGAGTCCGCCATCGCTCCGTGCTCCAGGGACCCCACGAAGTCGACGGCGTAGCGGGACTGCTTGGCGGCGAGCCCGAACAGTGGCAAGCGGTAGCCCGACAGGTCGGAGCTGCCTTGGCCGTAGGTGATCGAATCGCCCAGAGGCATGACGCGGACCATGGGCGACGACGATGTGGCGGAGGCCGGGGTCGCCCCCAGCAGCGGGGCGGTGGCCGCGGCCACGACGGCAGCGACGGAGGTCAGGGTACGGAGGCGGTGCACGAGTTCTCCTTGTGGAAACGGTCTTGCCCGGCACGTAGTCGTGCCGGGCAGGCCGGGCCGGGCGGCAGCGAAACCGGTGGTCAGTTGGTGAAACTGGCCGTGGCGGAGGTGGCGTCGGCGCCACCGGCGGCGTCGGCCCAGTCGTTCCAGGAGCCGGTGTTGTAGTTGCCGTCGCGCTCGATCAGCCGGTTGGCACCGGTGGTCGCGAAGACGTGGTTCACGTTGTTCGCCGCGGCGCTGGTGACCCGCTTGAGGTTGTCGCCGCCCATGTTGCTCCAGCCGTTCCAAGCCCCGCGGTCGAAGTCACCATCCGTGTTGAAGTACTGACCCGCGAGGCTGATGGCACCCAGGTGAACCGTGTTTCCACTCGTGGAGGCCGTGACGTCGAGGGCTTTGAAGCCACCGTTGGGGCCGGCGATGCCCCAGCTGCCCCACTTGCCCGCCGCGTAGTCAGCGTCGAGTTCGAGGATCTGGTCGGTCGCGTCGGTGGCGAAGATGTGGTTGACCTGGTCGGCGGTGGTGGCACTGGCGACGTGCTTGAGGCCCGTACCCCCCTTGTCGCTCCAGCCGTTCCACTTGCCGGCCGAGAAGTCACCGTCGGTGTTGTACAAGTGCCCGTCCGCACCGACCGCGACCAAGTGCACCGTGTTGCCGTACGACGACGCCGCGAGCGCCGTGAACGTCGTCGAGTTGTTGATGGCGGGCGCGAACCAACCCGACCACTTACCCGACGCGTAATCACCGTCGTTCTCGTAGATCTTGCTGTCACCACCGATGGCGAACACCCGGTTCACCGAACCCGTACCCGCGCTGGCGACCTCCTTCAACTGCGAAGCACCCTGATTGCTCCAACCACTCCACTTCCCCGCCGCGAAATCACCCTCGGCGTTGAACAGGTCCCCACCCGAAACGATCCGCTGCAAGTGCACCGTGTCCTTCACCGATACGTCGTCGATGACGTTGGTGTAGCGCCGCGGGGTGTAGGTGCTGACCGGGTGGCCGTCCCAGGACGAGGCACCCACGGAGACCGTGCGGTGTGCGACCGGAGTGGAGCCGAAGGTGTAGTAGGAGAACTTCGTCTTCGCCGCGTCCTCCCACTTGTCGAACAGGAACACGTGCGCGTCGCTGTTAAGGATGTCCCCGGGCCGCAGGTCCGACATGTTGATCTCGTACGAGTAGTCGTTCAGGGCAATCGTGTTGGGCGAACTTGCCAGGTGCCATGCCATGGAGACGTACCCGGAGCAGTCGGTGCGGTAGCTCCTGCCGCTGGAGTCCGTGTACGAGCCGCCCTGGTCGTAGGGCAGGCCCTTGTTCATCCAGTACTGGGCTCTACCGATGATCTCCGAGCGGCTTATCTTGCCCCCCACCGACGATGTGGCGGCGGCATGAGCCGCGGGCTGGTCCACGATGGTCGCGGTCGCTGTGACACCGGTGACGAGTGCGGCGGCCAGAGCGAAGCGGGCGATCTTGACGGTACGGCGGCGTGCGGGCATGGCAGAGCTCCAGAAGGTTCGTGTGCGAGCGGAGAGAGGGGGACGGCCCCAGAAGCTGGTCGGGCTCAGTTGGTGAAGCTGGCGGTGGCGGAGGTGGCGTCGGCGCCGCCCGCGGCGTCGGCCCAGTCGTTCCAGGAGCCGGTGTTGTAGTTGCCGTCGCGCTCGATCAGCCGGTTGGCACCGGTGGTCGCGAAGACGTGGTTGACACCGTTCGCGGCGGCACTGGCGACGCGCTTGAGGTTGTCGCCGCCCATGTTGCTCCAGCCGTTCCACTTCCCGGCAGTGAAGTCACCGTCCGTGTTGAAGTACTGGCCGGCCAAGCTGATGGCACCCAGGTGCACGGTCTTGTCGCTCGCGGAAGCGGTGACGTCGAGGGCTTTGAAGCCACCGTTGGGGCCGGCGACGCTCCAGCTGCCCCACTTGCCCGCCACGTAGTCCCCGTCCAACTCCATTACCTGACCGGTCGCGTCGGTGGCGAAGATGTGGTTGACCTGGTCGGCGGTGGTGGCACTGGCGACGTGCTTGAGGCCCGTACCCCCCTTATCGCTCCAGCCGTTCCACTTGCCGGCCGAGAAGTCACCGTCGGTGTTGTACAAGTGCCCGTCCGCACCGACCGCGACCAAGTGCACCGTGTTGCCGTACGACGACGCCGCGAGCGCCGTGAACGTCGTCGAGTTGTTGATGGCGGGCGCGAACCAACCCGACCACTTACCCGACGCGTAATCACCGTCATTCTCGTAGATCTTGCTGTCACCACCGATGGCGAACACCCGATTCACCGAACCCGTACCCGCGCTGGCGACCTCCTTCAACTGCGAAGCACCCTGATTGCTCCAACCACTCCACTTCCCCGCCGCGAAATCACCCTCGGCGTTGAACAGGTCCCCACCCGAAACGATCCGCTGCAAGTGCACCGTGTCCTTCACCGATACAGGAACCGGGTCCGGGTACGGACTCGTGTGGTCCGCCCCGAGACCGGACGCAGGACCGCAGCTCGGCCACGCACCCTGCCCCTGGCCTGCGAGCACCTTCTCGCCGATGAGTATCTGCTGCTTCTTGGTCGCGAGATCCGCCCTGGACGCGTATTCCGTACCGCCGTAGGCACTCCAGGTGCTGGGGGTGAACTGGAGGCCCCCGTAGAACCCGTTGCCCGTGTTGATGCTCCAATTGCCCCCGCTCTCGCACTCGGCGACCTTGTCCCAGGTGCTCACCGAAGCGGCGCTGGCGGGTCCGGCCAGGGCGCCGGATGCCGCACACGTAACGAGTGCGGCAAGGGAAAGAGTGAGTACGGTACGCCCTTGGAATGACATGAACATGACAGGTCCCCCTGCTGGTACGGGTATCGATGACGACTTTTGGAAACGGCTGCGGCCGCTGCCCCGAACCGGCCGGCATCACGCGGTGATGCCTTCCGTGCTCTGGCCTGCCGGGCGGTGCCCCTACCGGCAAGAACTACTCTCGCCGCTGATCAGACAAGGTGGAAGGATCTTCGGCTGGACCGAAACGGCCTTGGACCATTCCGTCCAGCGCCGGCCTCACCAGGCCGGAAGCGGACAGCGGTGACTCGCGGAAGGGAAGCGAGGGGGCCCGAGCCCTGCCCCTACCGGGCGAGTCGGCCTCGGTGCGACCGTCATGGCATCGACCGCTTGCGGATGAGGCCTCGCCGAACGCCCAGGCGTCTCCCGACGCACGGCCCGGAGCACCGCGTCGGACCTGATGGAGCGCCTGGACGGGCGCGGCCGCTTCGAAGCGGGTGTGCGTACGGTCGGCACGGCCGGCTCCGACAGCCCGGCTGGCCCGCCCGGGCGCGGGCCCCGGGGACGTCCGCTAGCGGACGCGTTCCAGCAGGGACACCTGCAAGCCGTGGACCTTGGTCTTCCGGACCGGCTTGTAGTGCTTCTCCAGCGCCTCGGCCTGCTCCTTCGGGAGCTTGTGGTAGGGGTTCTGCGTACCGCTCCAGGTGACCACCCACACCCGCCGGGTGGCGCCGAGGCACTTCTCGGGTTGTGCGCACTCGACCGGGAAGAGGTCGTCGTTCGCGACGGCCGAGCGCTGCGCGAACACGTCGCGGAGCTTGACCCGCGGCGGCAGGAAGTACTCGACCTGGAAGTCGGTCATGAAGACGCGGTCGTCGCCCCGCACCGGTACGAAGCCGTCGCCGGGCCGGTAGCCCTTGGCGATGACCGCCGCGGCCTCCTCCCCGTCACGGCCGGCCTTGGCCGTCTCCGTACGGAGCTGACGCTGGTCGGGCAGGCCCAGCAGGATCACCGCGGCCAGACCCGCCACCCCGAGCGGCCGGGGCCGCAGGGCCGCGAGGCCCGCAGCGGCGACGACCACCCAGGCCGGCACGGTGAAGAGGAGGTAGCGGTCCATGAAGTACGAGGTGCTGCCCTGCGATACCACCCAGGCGGCCACGATCGGGACCGCTCCGACCAGCACGAGCTCGACGGCGGGCCGGCGGCCGCGGCTCCACGCGAGCGGGAGCAGCGCCAAGGCGGCGAGGGCGAGGGAGACGAGCGGAGAGCCGAAGAGGGAGTCCCAGATGTCCGCGATGCTCCGCAGGTGTGGCGTCTTGATCCAACTGATCTGCCGGCCCACCTGGCGCTGCCCGAGCAGTACCAGCGGGATCACGGGGACCAGGGCCACGGCGGCCGTCACCACGAAGGCGACGACGGTGCGCCCGCGTCGGTCCCCCCACCAGCGCAGCACCACGATCAGCGCGTGCGGCAGCAGGAAGAGCAGCGAGACGATGTGGAACAACCCGGCCGCCGCCACCGCGAGGGCGTACGGCGCCCAGCGGCGCGGGGTCGGACGGTCCAGCGCCCGTATCAACAACCAGGTGGCGGCGGTGACCGCCAGCACGACGAAGGCGTACGACCGCGCTTCCTGCCCGTAGCGGGAGACCGACGGGAGCAGCGCGAAGAGCAGGCCGGCGAAGACGGCGGTGCGGCGGTCGAAGAGCGTACGGGCGGTCAGTACGACGAAGGCGGCGGCGCCCGCCATGGCGAACGCCGAGGGCATCCGCAACATGGTCGCGGAGTCACCGAAGACGGAGACCCAGCCGTGCAGCAGCAGGTAGTAGAGGCCGGAGACGGCGTCCACGTGACCCAGCATCGCGATCAGGTCGCCGGTGCTGCGGATGGCGGCGTTCCAACTGGCGAGTTCGTCGCGCCACAACTGCGGAGTGCCGCTGCCCACGGTGGCGACGACGAAGGTCAGCACGGCTGCCCACAGCCAGTCGACACGCGCCGCTCGTGAAGCCCGTGACCCGCCCGGCACCGTCCGCGGCACGCGGTGCGCCGAGCCGGCCTGCGGTATGGCAGCCGTGCTCCTGCTCGTCATCTAGCTCGTACCTTCCGGGTCCATCGGGACGGCCGCGGTGCGCCGGCACAAGGGGAATCCGGACCGGGCTCGACGTGTCAGGGTAGATCAGTGCCCGGGTACGCAACCAATTCACTGGGCGCCGCCGACGCGGCGCCGCCCCGGGGTCACCTGGAAAGGACCGGCGGATCACTCTTGGGGAGCGAGACCCTGGCACCGTCCAGCAACCGCTTGAGCAGCGCCGACAGCGGCCGCTCCGCGTAGCGGTGGACGATCCAGGCGAGCAGGAGTACGACGGCGAGCGTGCCGAGCAGGGTCACCGGGAGGTCCATGCCCTCGTTGCGGGCCCAGCGGATCAAGGCGTAACCGATCTCTTGGTGCAGCAGGTAGACGGGGTAGGTGAGCGCGCCGGCGACGGTGAGCCACTTCCACTGGACCCGGTCGAAGGCGCCCATCGCCACCGCGAGCACCACGCCGAAGGCCGCGACGGAGAACCACGCCATCACGTCCCAGCTCAGGGAGTGCATGACGCCGTACTGATAACTGCCCTTCGTGCCCAACAGCTGGTTCTGGGCCACCAGCCAGGAGAACCCGACGACGCCCAGGAGCATCCAGTTGGTGCCGAACCGGTAGATCAGGAACATGGCGATACCGGCGATGAAGTACGGGGCGTACTCGGGCATGACGAACGTCCGCAGCAGCCCGTTGTCCCCCTTGATCGCGATCACCGACAGGAACATCCAGATACCGCAGAAGACCAGCACCCGGCGGTAGGTGAGACCCAGCGCCACGACGACGGCGAAAAGCAGGTAGAAGCGCAGCTCGACCCAGAGGGTCCAATAGACGGTGTCGGCCTCTGCGACACCCATCGGCTGCTGGAGCATCGTCAGGTTGGAGAGCACGTCGCTGAAGCGGAGATGGACGCGGTGGCGCGCGGTCGCCACGAAGTCCACCACCAGCGCCGTGAGAATGACGGCCACCCAGTAGGCCGGCATGAGCCTCACGACGCGCGAGGTGAAGTACTGCCGGGGTGTCTTGCCCCAGCAGGACATGCAGATGACGAAGCCGCTGATCAGGAAGAACAGCTGTACGCCGAGGAAGCCGTACGC
The DNA here is from genome assembly GCF_055231995.1 of Streptomyces sp. Tek67B01. NCBI lineage: Bacteria > Bacillati > Actinomycetota > Actinomycetes > Kitasatosporales > Streptomycetaceae > Streptomyces > Streptomyces sp. Tek67B01. Next base: position 4,357,864 of record NZ_JBUYUY010000001.1, on the reverse strand, counting down.
GGTGTACAGGTGCAGCCCCGGCATCAACTTGGCCGGTCTGCCGTGCCACACCTCGGGCACGCGGTTGACGCCTGTCCAGTGGAACGAGACCACCATGAGCGCGGCCACCAGGCGCAGACCGTCCAGGGCTCTCAGTCGCGGTCGGGGGCCACCGCCGGACGGGGCGGCCGTCGACTGGGGACGCGGGGTGGGGGGCGCGTGCGTGCTGGTCGCCGGGTGGGGCGGTACGACCGTTGACATAGGGGGGTTTCTCCGCAGCAGAGCCGGGTTCAAGGGCCACGTCGTTCCGCCCGGCAAGCCGAGCCAAGCCGAACGTCAGCGGATGAGTCTACGTCGGGCCCGTGGACGGGCCGGCTGCCGGTGGCCGAGAGTGAGGCAGGACTCAGTACGGGCGCGGCCGGCACGGGGTCGGCGCGGGACCTCCGCGGCGTCACTCATCGAACCCCTGGGCGGCCCGTTCCTCGCGCAGCACCATGATCGCCTGGCGGCGGGCGAGGCGGTGGGTGCGGCGGATCTGGGCCTCCTGGAAGCGCCGCTCGTCCTTCTCCGTCTCCGGGAGGACGGGCGGCACCACCCGCGGCTTGCCCTCGGCGTCGACCGCCGCGAAGACGAGGTAGGCGCTGCCGACCTGGGTGGCGGGGGTGGATTCGTTCCAGCGCTCGGCGAGGACGCGTACGCCGATCTCCATGGAGGTGCGACCGGTCCAGTTGCACTGGGCCTTCACATGGACGAGGTCGCCGACGCGGACAGGGGCGAGGAAGACCATCTCGTCCATCGACGCGGTGACCGCGGGACCGCCCGAGTGCCGGCCGGCCACGGCGCCCGCCGCGTCGTCCACCAGCTTCATGATCACCCCGCCGTGGACCGTGCCCAGGAGGTTCGTGTCGTTGGCGGTCATGATGTGGCTGAGGGTGGTCCGGGAGGCCGAGGTCGGCTTGCCCGCGGGATCGCCCGCTATGTCTGTCATACGGACACCTTAAAGCGGTCTCGGAAGCATCAGCTCTGCAACAGCACCGGTACGAATCCCCACCGGGCTGTCGGCGGACTCGGCCGGGAAGGCATCCTTGGGCACATGAATGACTGGCCCGAGCCCGAGGGTCCGCAGCGGATGCGGCACATCCAGCGGCAGCAGCCGCCCGTCCGGCAGCCCGGTCCGCCGCGGCGGCCCGTCGACCCGCCGGCGCGGCAGCCCACGTACGGCGTGCCGCCGCAGCAGGCCCAGAGCCCCAGCGGCTACGACGGTGGCTACAACACCGGACAGGTGTACGGGACGCGCGCGGGCGGAGGCGGCGGCGCTCGGCCGCCGGCGGGCCCGGGAGGGCCCGGCCGGGGCGGCGACGGCCCCGTACCCGTCCGTGTCGTCGTCGACTGGCGCAAGCGGATCAAGATCGGCTCGATCGTCCTCGTCTCGGCGCTGCTGGTGACCACGATCGGCACCTACTTCTGGGCCGACTCCAAGGTGCGCCGCGAGGTGGACCTCTCGAAGGTCATCGAGCGCCCGAAGGAAGGCGACTGCACGACGTACCTCATCGTCGGCTCCGACAGCCGCGAGGGCATGTCCGACGAGGAGAAGAAGAAGCTCCACACGGGCTCGGCCGAGGGCAAGCGCACCGACTCGATGATGATCCTCGCCAAGTGCTCCAGCGGGAACACGATGATCTCGCTGCCGCGCGACTCGGACGTGGAGGTCCCGTCCTTCGTCGGCTCCCAGTCCGGGAAGAAGTTCCCCGCCCAGGGCCGCCGGGTCAAGCTCAACGCGGCGTACGCGGAGGACGGGCCGGAACTGCTGGTCCGCACGATCGAGTTCAACACCGGCCTGCGCATCGACCACTACGCGGAGATCGGCTTCGCCGGCTTCGCGAACATCGTGGACGCGTTGGGCGGCGTGGAGCTGGACATCGAGAAGGGGTTCAAGGACGAGAAGTCCGGAGCCGACTTCAAGGCCGGCCGGCAGACTTTGAACGGCAGCCAGTCGCTGGCGTTCGTACGCACCCGTTACGCCTTCGCCGAGTCCGACCTGCAACGGACCAAGAACCAGCAGAAGTTCCTCTCGGCGCTGGCCAGTCAGGCCGCGACACCGTCCACGATCCTCAACCCCTTCGCCCTGTACCCGGTGATGGGCGCCGGACTGGACACGGTGATCGTGGACAAGGACATGGGCCTGTGGGACATGGGTCAGATGTTCTTCGCCATGAAGGGCGTCAACGGCGGTGACGGCGTGTCGATGAACATGCCCATCTCCGGTGAGCGAGGCGGCAACCTGATCTGGGACAAGGCCAAGATGCAGCAGTTGGTGAAGCAGATCCAGAACGACGAGAAGGTGACCGTGCAGAGCCGCTGACGGCGCGCGGGAGCACTGGGCGGGGCGCCCTGCGGGAACGGCGCGCGGGGCGGCGCGCGGGCACAGCGCGCGCCGGGTCCACGGGGCAGGTCCGGTAGGTTGCCGTGCAACTGTTGCGGCTCACGCGCCGGGGGGCGGTCCGGGGAGCCCGTGCCTTCGGTGCGGCACGGAACCGGACGGGCGTCCTTCCTGCCTCTGGAGCGTCCATGTCCCTGCACCCGTCCCCGCGGGCCTTCGCCAGGCCGCAGCCAGACGGTGACCACCTAGCGAAACGCGCCATCCCGGGACAGGCGGCCGCCACGGCGGCGCCGGGAGCGCGACTGCGCGTCCTGGACGGGCTGCGCGTCGTCGCGGCGACGGCCGTGCTCTTCCACCACTACACCCGCGAGGACATCTGGGGGCACGACGCCTTCGGGTGGCTGACCGCGGTCGGTCGCTACAGCTGGCTCGGCGTCGAGCTGTTCTTCATGATCAGCGGCTTCGTCATCTGCATGTCGGCCTGGGGCCGGCCGCTGGGCGGCTACCTGCGCAGCCGGGTGGTCCGCCTCGGGCCGGCCTACTGGTTCTGCGTGCTGGTCACCGCGGTCGTCCTGCTCGTCGACGGCAAGCCGTTCGGCGGCGCCGGGCCCGGCCTGAGTCAGGTCCTGACCAACCTGAGCATGTTCCAGACCCCCCTGGGGAGCGCCCAACTGGACATGTCCTACTGGACGCTGTGGTCCGAGGTCCGGTTCTACCTGCTCTTCGCCCTGGTCGCCTGGACGGGACTGACCTACCGCAAGGTCCTGAACTTCTGCTGGATCTGGACCGTCGCCTCCCTCCTCGCGCCGACGTCCGGAGTGCCGCTCTTCGAGACCCTGGCCAATCCGGTCTACTCGCCGTTGTTCGTCTCCGGGATCTGTTTCCACCTGATCCGCCGGGAGGGCCCGCGCGCCGGCGAGCCGTGGGCGCTGCTGGGCTTCTCCTGGCTGCTGACGCAGCGCTGGCTCAACGACATCGTCGCCTGGAACACCGTCAAGGGCGATCGGCTGTCCTGGGAGACGTGCCTGGCCGTCGTGACCGCCTGCTACCTCCTGATGGCCGCCGTGGCCCTGCGCCGGCTCGACCGGATCGACTGGCGTTGGCTGTCGGTCGGCGGCGCCATGTCGTACCCGCTGTACCTGCTGCACCAGCAGATCGGCATCACCCTGCTGCGGCAGTGGCACCGTCACGTCGAACCGTGGACGCTGCTGCTGTCGGCGGTCGCGGTGATACTGGCGGCGTCCTGGCTGATCCAACGCTACGTGGAACGACCGGCCGCCCGGCTGCTGAGGCGGTGGCTGGAGAACCGGCCGGCGCGCGCCTGACCGCTGACACGGCAAAGCTGACACGGCAAAGGGGCGCCCCTGCGGAGGCGCCCCTTCCGTACGTCTACGGCTACTTGCGTTCGACTGTCACTTGCCGGCGCGGGCGCGCAGCTTCCACGGCATGGCGATGGACTCCAGCTGGACGGCGAGGTTCATCTTGGACTCGCCGACGGTGCGGTCCTCGAAGTGGATCGGGACCTCCATCACCTGGAAGCCGCGGCGCAGTGCCTTGAACTTCATCTCCACCTGGAAGCTGTAGCCTGCGCTGCCGATGGACGCCAGGTCGATCGACTTCAGCGCATCGGCGCTCCACAGGTTGAAGCCGCCCGTGATGTCGCGTACACGGGTGCCCAAGATGGTGCTCGCGTAGGCGTTGGCCCAGCGGGAGAGCAGCTTGCGGTGCGCGCCCCAGGCGTCGGAGAGGGTGCCGCCGGGGACGTAGCGGCTGCCGACGACGAGGCCGGCGCCGGTGGAGCGGGCCACGCCCAGCATCTCGGCGATCTTGCCGGCGGGGTGGGAACCGTCCGCGTCCATCTGGAGCACGTACTCGGCGCCGTCCTCGACGGCCTTGGCCATGCCGGCCGCGTAGGCGCGGCCGAGGCCGTCCTTGGCGGTGCGGTGCAGGACCGACATGCGCGGCTTGCCGTCCTTGGTGAGGAAGCCCTCGGCCAGCTCGTCGGCGATCTTGCCGGTGCCGTCCGGCGAGGAGTCGTCGACGACGAGCAGGCGCAGGCCGGGCTGGTCGAGGCCCATCAGCAGCTCGACCATCCCGGGCAGGTTGCCGGCCTCGTTGTACGTGGGCATGACCACGGTGAGCGGGGTGTGCGCCCAGCTGTCGGGGAGCTTCGTGGTTGCGACGTCGGTCGCGCGGGGAGTCTGCTGCTCGCCTATCACAGGGTTACGCCTCACTGAAGTTGGTCACCGGTCAGAGGAGAAGCGGACGGAGGCGGACGGCAGTTCCGCCTCGCACCACACCCGCGCCCCTGCGCGAAGTTCGTTGTCGGCCCCTACGACGGCGCCGTCGCCGATGACCGCGCCGTCGAGCACCGTGCGCGTGCCCACCGAAGCGCGGGCGCCGATCAGGCTGGCGCTCACGTGGGTGTCGGCACCGATGATCGCGCCGTCCAGGACGATGGAGCCCTGGACGACCGCTCCCGTCCCGATGCGGGCGCCGGCCCCGACAACGGTACCGCCCGAGAGCTTGGCGCCTTCCGCCACCTCGGCACCGGGGAGGACCAGGGCCTCACCGCGCGGGCCGGGGACGGCCGGGGAGGAGACGATTCCGCGCACGAGGTCCGCGGAGGCCTGGACGAAGGACTCGGGCTTGCCGAGGTCCAGCCAGTACGTGTCCTCGGTGACGCCGTGCAGCTTGGCACCGGAGGCGAGGAGCCCGGGGAAGGTCTCGCGCTCGACGGATACCGGTCGACCGGCCGGGATGGCGTCGATGACGCTGCGGCGGAAGACGTAGCAGCCGGCGTTGATCTGGTCGGTGACGATCTCCTCGGGGGTCTGCGGCTTCTCGGTGAAGGCCAGCACCCGCCCCTCGGGGTCGGTGGGGACCAGGCCGAAGGCGCGCGGGTCCTCGACGCGCACCAGGTGCAGGGAGACGTCGGCATCGGCCGCTTGGTGGGAATCGACCAGGCCGGCGATGTCCAGGCCGGTGAGGATGTCACCGTTGAAGACGAGGACGGGGGCGTCCGGGCCGCCCGTCAGCCGCTGGGCGGCGTTGCGGATGGCGCCGCCGGTACCGAGGGGCTCGTCCTCGACCACGTACTCAAGGGTGAGGCCGAAGGCGGAGCCGTCGCCGAAGTAGGGCTCGAAGACCTCGGCCAGGTAGCAGGTGGCCATCACGATGTGCGTGACACCGGCGGCAGCGGCCCTGGCTATCTGGTGGGCGAGGAACGGAACACCCGCGGCCGGAACCATCGGCTTGGGGGTGTTCACCGTCACGGGACGCAGCCGCGTCCCCTGCCCGCCAACCAGCAGGATCGCTTCCGTCATTGCTTTCTCCCCAACCGGTCGGGCGTACGAAGGTCCAAATTTAGCCCATGCGGGGGCACGCGAAGGCCGGAGGTGAGCCGTGCGGAAGCGGGACGCGGCGCCGGCCGGAGGGCCTGCCGCGCGGAACACCGGTGCTCACGTGGCGGGTCGGGGTCCACGGCGGCGCCCGACCCTGGCACCCGCGCGGGCGGGGCGGACGGAAGGCCCTGACGTTGTTGCGGATTTGGTACGTCTCCGCGTCGATGCCGTTGCCGCGCTCGGCCGCACGGGGCCTTCGTCCCCTCCCTCTGCTTTTGTGCGCACTACGGGTGTTTCTTCGTGGCTGCGTCGGACGAGCCCGCTGCGTCAGACGACGGTGCCCTGGTTGAGCCAGCTGACGCCGAAGCCGTTGAAGAGGTAGACCGCCACGCTGTCGCCGGTACCGGAGAGGAAGTAGTCGGCGTGGGTGTCGCCGTTGAAGTCGGCGAACTGCACCCTGCCCTGCGTGGTCGTGACACCGTTCGCGATCTGCCCGAGGGAGCTCCAGCCGCCGTGTCCGTCGCCGCCGCGGTTCGCGTAGGCGCTGACGGAACCGTTGGCGGCGATCGTGAGGTAGTCGGCCCGGCCGTCGCCGTCGATGTCGGCGAGGCGAAGGCGGGAGCGGTCCGTCGTGGTGCCGCTGGCCACCTTTGACAGCACGTTCCAGCCACCACCGCCGTCGCCGCCGCGGTTGGCGTAGACGTCGACGGAGCCGCTGTCGGCGACGACGGTGTAATCGGCCCGGCCGTCGCCGTCGAAGTCGGCGAAGCGGACCTGGTCCTGGTTGGTGGAGGCGCCCGTGCCGACCTGCCCGATGCTTTGCCAGCCGCCGTGCCCGTCGCCGCCGCGGTTGAGGTAGACGAGGACGCTTCCGTTGGTGTTGAGAAGGATGTAGTCGGCCTTCCCGTCACCGTCCCAGTCGGCGAACCGGGCCCGGGAGCGGTCGGTCGTCAGGCCGCCCGCGACTTGGCCGAGGCTCTGCCAGCCGCCACCGGCGTTCCCGCCGCGGTTCAGCTTGACGGTGACGGCGCCGTTGTCGGCGACGAGGACCTGGTCGGTCTTGCCGTCACCGTCCCAGTCGGCCCAGCGCACGCGGGCGTCGCCGCCGGATTCGTTACCGGCACGCGGCAGCGCGTGTTGCGTCCAGCCGTCCGTGACGGCCTGTTCGAGGGCGTCGTCGAAGACGCGGGCCATCTTGGCGTAGCCCGCATCAGTGGGGTGCAGGCGGTCGGCGTTCAGGTCCGTCGCGACGTCCATGGTGGGCGGTTCCACGTAGCGGAAGTGCTGGCCGGCCGCCCGGCGGGCGGCTTCCTGGCCGCGGATGACGGAGTTGAAGGTGGCCGTGCGCTGCCCCTGATCCACGGTTTCGGTCAGCAGACCTTGGACGATGACCGTGACTCCGGGCTTTCGTGCCTGGATTCCGTCGACGAGCGTGCCCAGCCGGTTCGCCGCGTCGACCGGGTCGGTGCCCGCTTCACGCAGGTCGTTGATGCCCAGGTGGAGCAGGACGACGTCCGGATTGGCGGCGGCCTGCCATTGGGCCGTATACGGGCGTATCTGCTCGATGGTCTGCCCGCTGTGCCCCTCGTGGTCGGGATCGGCAAAGGTGCCGTCGACATCGCTGCCGACGAAGTCGGGGAGGTAGCGGGACTGACCCGCCATGAGGTTCCACAGCGGCAGCCGGTAACCGTCGCCGCGGGCGCTGCCCGCGCCCTCGGTTATGGAGTCGCCGAGCGGCATGATGCGCAGGAGCGACGGGGAGGGCTTCGGGGCCGCGAGGGCCGGGGTGGCGCCGATTCCGATGAGGGCGGTGCCTGCGAGCAGGGCGAGGCTGAGGTGCGCGGTGCGCTTCATCACGGGTCTGGGACCTTCGGTGGGGAGGGGCTGCGACGCGGGGCGTCTTCGCATGACAGGGCGGAACGCGCGGCGAGGAGACCGGGGAAACCAGAGGCTTCGCAGAACCCGGGAAAACCTGACTGCCGCGGCAGGGTCAGCCGGTCACGCGGAGCTCGACGACGACGTGCCCCGTGGCCTCCAGCGGCTTTTCGACCGCTCTCGCGTAGCTGTTCTTGCCGACGTCGACGGTCGTGGTGGAAGCGCCCGAGACGACCTTGGCGCTCACGGGGCGGGCGCCGGCGTCGAGGGCGAAGACCCGGTCCAATTCAAAGGTGACCCGTCCGGTTTGCGAACGGACGTTGAAGCAATACATCGGCTTCCGCTTGGCGGCGGAGTCCTCATAGCTGTAAACCCGGACCTGGGAAGCACTGATTCCGCATTCCGCGAGGGTGATTCCGCCGTCCCCGCGAACCAGCTTGATTCCGTCCTTTGCCAGGATTTCGGCGGAATTCGGATACGGGGACTCCGCCGCTGCGACGGGTGCCGAAGGGGACGACGAGACCGAGGGCGAGACCGGAGCAGAGGGCGACGGCGAGGCCGAGGCCGAGGCGGCAGGTGACGGCGAGGCCGGGGCGGACGCCGAAGGCGACGCGGAAACCGGCGCCGACACGGACGCTGGGCCCGAGGGCTTCCCGGGGGCCGCCGGACCCGCCTCGGAGACGCCACCCTTCACGTCGGCGGCAGCCGCGTAGGCGCCGAAAGCGCAGAGCGAAGTGACCGCTATGGCGGCGATGACGGGTTGACGCGCGCGGGAGAACACCGTGCAGGTCCTTTCGAGGACGGAAACAGCAGTCAGAATCACAAGGATCTTGATGATTATCTGACATTAACTCAAATCCGTCGGACCTCCGCCATGAAAAAGGCCCGACTGGTGGCTCCAGCCGGGCCTTTACGCGCACCGGAGTCAGGGCAGGTTGCGCGCCATGACGATGCGCTGGACCTGGTTCGTGCCTTCGTAAATCTGGGTGATCTTGGCGTCGCGCATCATGCGCTCGACCGGGTAGTCGCGGGTGTAGCCGTAGCCGCCGAGCAGCTGGACCGCGTCCGTGGTGACCTCCATGGCCACGTCGGAGGCGAAGCACTTGGCGGCGGCGCCGAAGAACGTCAGGTCGCCGTCGACGCGTTCGGACTTGGCGGCCGCCGAGTAGGTGAGCTGGCGGGCGGCCTCGATCTTCATGGCCATGTCCGCGAGCATGAACTGCACGCCCTGGAAGTCGGCGATCGGCTTGCCGAACTGCTTGCGCTCCTGGACGTAGCCCTTGGCGTAGTCCAGGGCGCCCTGGGCGATGCCGAGGGCTTGGGCGGCGATGGTGATGCGGGTGTGGTCCAGGGTCTTCATCGCGGTGGCGAAGCCGGTGCCCTCGGCGCCGATCATGCGGTCCGCGGGGATGCGGACGTTGTCGAGGTAGACCTCGCGGGTCGGGGAGCCCTTGATGCCGAGCTTCTTCTCCGGGGCGCCGAAGGAGACGCCCTCGTCGGACTTCTCGACGACGAAGGCGGAGATGCCCTTGGATCGCATCGAAGGGTCGGTCACGGCCATGACCGTGTAGTAGTCGGAGACGCCCGCGTTGGTGATCCAGCGCTTGACGCCGTTGAGGACCCAGAAGTCGCCGTCGCGCACCGCGCGGGTCTTCATGCCGGCCGCGTCGGAGCCCGCGTCGGGCTCGGAGAGGGCGTACGAGAACATCGCGTCGCCCTTGGCCAGCGGGCCGAGGTACTTGGCCTTGAGCTCCTCGGAACCGGAGAGGATCACCGGGAGCGAGCCGAGCTTGTTCACGGCCGGGATGAGGGAGGAGGAGGCGCAGACCCGGGCCACTTCCTCGATCACGATCACGGTGGCGAGCGCGTCGGCGCCGGCGCCGCCGTAGGTCTCGGGCACGTGGACGGCGTGCAGGTCGTTGGCGACCAGCGCGTCGAGGGCCTCCTGCGGGAAGCGCGACTCCTCGTCGACCGCCGCGGCGAACGGCAGGATCTTCGCCTCGGCGAGCGAGCGGACGGACTCGCGGAGCATGTCGTGCTCCTCGGCCGGGCGGTACAGGTCGAAGTCGGCAGAACCCGCCAAGATCTCTCACTCCCCAGGTGTGATGCGTGGTGCGCGCCGCGTGATGTCGGAGCGCGATCCGTGATGCTAACTACCGTTAAGTAACCCGAAGCTTAGTCTCCGGCGTCCGGGCAGCGATATGTACGGCGTACGTGAGCTGCGTGACAGCGGAGGCGCGCGGTGCGCGCACGGGGAGCGTCCCCCGGGGCGGGCCCGACTATGCTCAGTGGCCGCAAACGGCCCCGCACCTCTGGAGCACCCATGGCCCCCCTCAAGATCACCGTGATCGGCACCGGTTACCTCGGTGCGACGCACGCCGCCGCCATGGCGGAGCTGGGCTTCGAGGTGCTGGGTCTGGACGTGGTGCCGGAGAAGATCGAGATGCTGGCCGCGGGCCGGGTCCCGATGTACGAGCCGGGGCTGGAGGAGTTGCTGGGCGCGCACGTGGCCGGGCTGCCGGGCTCCTCCGGGCGGCTGCGCTTCACCCGCTCCTGGGAGGAGGTCGGCGCCTTCGGCGACGTCCACTTCCTGTGCGTGAACACGCCGCAGAAGCACGGCGAGTACGCCTGCGACATGTCCTACGTCGACTCCGCGTTGGAGTCACTGGCCCCGCACCTGACCCGGCCCGTGCTGGTCGTCGGCAAGTCCACGGTTCCGGTCGGTTCGGCGGAGCGCCTCGCGGCGAAGCTGGCGGCGCTGGCCCCGGTGGGCGCGGACGCGGAGCTGGCGTGGAACCCGGAGTTCCTGCGCGAGGGCTTCGCGGTGCAGGACACCCTGCACCCGGACCGCATCGTGATCGGCGTCCAGGGCGACCGCGGCGAGAAGGTGCTGCGGGAGGTCTACGAGACGCCGATGTCGGAGGGCACGCCGCTGGTGGTGACGGACTTCCCGACCGCGGAGCTGGTCAAGACGGCCGCCAATTCCTTCCTCGCGACGAAGATCTCGTTCATCAACGCGATGGCCGAGGTGTGCGAGGCGGCCGGTGGTGACGTGGTGAAGCTGGCGGAGGCGATCGGCTACGACGAGCGGATCGGCTCGAAGTTCCTGCGGGCCGGGATCGGCTTCGGGGGCGGTTGCCTGCCCAAGGACATCCGGGCGTTCATGGCGCGGGCGGGCGAGCTGGGCGCGGACCAGGCGCTGACGTTCCTGCGGGAGGTCGACTCCATCAACATGCGCCGCCGCGGGCACATGGTGGAGCTGGCGCGCGAGGCGGTCGGCGGCTCCTTCCTCGGCAAGCGCGTCGCGGTGCTCGGCGCCACCTTCAAGCCGGACTCCGACGACGTGCGCGACTCCCCCGCGCTCAACGTGGCCGGCCAGATCCACCTCCAGGGCGGCCAGGTCACCGTCTACGACCCGAAGGGCATGGAGAACGCGCGACGCGTCTTCCCGACCCTCGGGTACGCGAACTCCGCCGTCGAGGCGGCCCGGGCCGCGGAGGTCGTCCTGCACCTCACCGAGTGGCGGGAGTTTCGCGAGCTGGACCCGGCGGCGCTGGGCGAGGTCGTCACCGACCGGCTGGTCCTGGACGGCCGCAACGCCCTCGACCCCGACCTGTGGAGGGGTGCCGGCTGGACCTACCGCGCGATGGGCCGCCCCCGCGCGTAACGGGTCCGGGCCGCGCGTGACGGGGCGCCCCCGCGCGTGAACGTCGCGTAAGCGCGTGACGGGTCACGCCCCGCCTGACGGCTCCCGTACGCGCGGGACGGGGTCGCCCCGCCTGGACGGGTCGCGGACTCAGCCGCCGCGGCCCCGGGAGGGGCGCGAGCGGCCGGCGTCCGCGACCGCCGTGGCCGCCGGACGCGGTCGGTAGAGTGGCGGCCGATGACCGCCACCAGCAGCCCACCGAGCGCCCCCACCCCCTCCGCGACGACGGCGCCCGCCACGCGCGGCCGTGGAGCCTTGGCAGCAGCCGTGCGGGGACGGGGCGCGCTGCCGGCCATAGCGGGTCTCTGGACGGCGAGCCGGGCGCTGATGCTCTGGATGCTCGTGCACGACTTCCACAGCTCGAACCTCGTACGGGTGGACGTCAGCGGGACCTACCACAACTGGTACGACGTCCTGGTCACCTGGTCGATGCCGCACGACGACATCACGTGGCAGTATCCGCCCGCCGCCGCGGCGATCTTCCTCTCGCCCGATCTGCTGCCGTTCCTCACCTACTTCCAGGCCTTCGTCGCGCTGACGGTGCTCTGTGACGGCGTGATCCTCGTCGGTCTGCTCCGGGCCGCCCGCCGCCGCGACGGGAGCCGGGCCGGCGCCCTGTTCTGGCTGCTCGCGCTGCCGCTGCTGATGGCGACGCCCTTCGCGCGCTACGACGTCCAGGTGACGCTGCTCGCGGTCGGTTCGCTGCTGTGTCTGCGCCACCGGCCGAGGCTCGGCGGGGTGATCGCGGGCATCGGCGCGATGGTCAAGGTGTGGCCGCTGCTCACCCTGCTGGGTGCTCCGCGCGGCAAGTCGACGCGGGAGGCCGTCATCGCGGCCGCGCTGTCGTGTGTCGCGCTGCTCGCCGTCTTCGCGGCGCTCTTCCGGGACTCCCTCGGCTTCCTCGGCAACCAGGGCGACCGGGGCGTGCAGGTGGAGTCCGTCGGCGGGTCTGCGCTGATGCTCGCCATGCGGACGGGGATCTGGCCGGGCCGGATCACCTTCCAGTACGGCGCCTTCGAGTACGTCGGCCCGTACGTCCCGGCCATCGCGCGGGCCTCGATCGCGCTCACCGTGATCGGCTTCGTGCTGCTGGTCCTGTGGCGCGTACGGGCCCGTCGCTGGACGACCGCGACGCCGCTGGACGCCGCGCTCTGCGCGATCATGGTGTTCACCGTGACCAGCCGCGTCATCAGCCCGCAGTACATGATCTGGCTGCTCGGCCTGGCGGCCGTCTGCCTGACCTCCAGGAACACCACCCAGCGCCCGATCGCGTGGCTGCTGGCCGCCGCCACGCTGCTCACCTCGCTGATCTTCCCCGTCTGGTACGGCGACGTGTTGCAGAACACCTGGACCGGCACGATCCTGCTGTGCGCCCGTAACGGCATGTTGCTCTACGCCACCGTCTGGTCCGGCGTCCGGCTGTGGCGCGCGACCGTACCCGGACCCGGGCCGCGCGCCTAGACCGTACGGCGGTGTTGGGCGGCGCGGGCGGTGAACTCCGCGTCGCGCAGCACCCGTTGGGCGTTGCCCCAGGTGAGCAGTGCCAGATCGGGCTCCGTCCAGCCCCGTTCCAGCAGTTCCGCGACCAGCCTCGGGTAGCCGGAGGGGTCGGTCAGGCCGGCCGGGCGGGGACTGCCCGGTTCGGCTCCGAACGCGGCGCCGAGACCGACGCCGTCGGGGCCCGCGAGCGCCCTCACGTGGTCCACGTGGTCCGCCACCGCGTGCAGCGAGTCCCCGGTCCGCTCCGTGTCGAAGGTGACCATCGCCACGCCGCCCGCCGCGCGCAGCGCGAGCAGCACCTCGTCGGTCACGTTCCCCGGGTGCGGGTTGAGGGCGGCGGCCCCGGTGTTGGAGATGATGACCGGCGCCTTGGACGCGCCCGCGAGCTGACAGGCCACCGCCGAGGGGCAGCCGGCCAGGTCGAGCAGCATGCCCAGGCGGTTCATCTCCTTGACCACCTCGTGGCCGAAGACCGTGAGGCCTTCGCGTGCCCAGGGCGCCCCGGCGGGTGCCAGGATGCGCACGCCCAGCGCGTGGAAGGCGCGCAGCGCCCCCAGGGAGCCGCTCAGCGTGCGGCCGGGCACCGGGCCGAGGAACGCGGCGATACGACCCCGGTTGCGGGCGTCCGCCATGTCGTCGGGGGTGAGCGCGAGACACAGGCTGTCGGGGTAGCGGCGTACGAGGGACAGCGCCACGTCGATCTGCTCCAGGGTGTCGGAGACCACTTGGTCGACGGCCGGTGCCTCGCTCGGCGTGAGCAGGGACCAGAACTGGGCGCCGACCCCGCCGGCGCGCAGTCTCGGGATGTCGGTGTCCACACCGAGGTCGGGGGTGTCGATGTCGTGGTACGGACTCTGGCGCAGCGTCCAGACCAAGGTGTTGCACCCGTCGGCCACGGGATGTTCGGACAGCAGCTCCATGGCCCGGTCCAGGGCTCCGGGCGCCGCACCCGGGGCGGGGTCCTCGGATCCCAGGCAGCCGGGGCCCACGTCGGTGCCGGGGCTCTGGAGGGGTTCGTCCTGCAAGTCGGCCATGGCGTTCGCTCCGGTCTCGGCGCAGCAGGGAGAGAAGCGGGGTTCGTCTGGCCACGGTGACACGCGGGGCGCACGGGTTCACGGCGGGTGTGGCGTTCGGGTGTCGCCTGGGGCGGACACCCGAACGCCGAAACGCCGTGGCGGCTAGATCACCGCGTTGGAGGGGCCGCGGGAGGCCGAGAGGTCGCGGGCCACCGCCTCGGCGTCGCGCAGCGCGCGGACCGCGTTGGACCAGGTCAGCTTGGCCAGGTCGGCCCGTGACCAGCCGCGCGTCAGCAGCTCCGCGATCAGGTTCGGGTAGCCCGACACGTCCTCCAGGCCGGAAGGGGTGAAGGCCGTGCCGTCGTAGTCGCCGCCGATGCCGATGTGGTCGACGCCCGCCACCTCGCGCATGTGGTCGAGGTGGTCCGCGACGGTGGCCGCCGTGGCGACCGGGCGCGGGCGCCCCGCCTCGAAGGCCCGGTGCAGGGCCATCGCCTCGGGGGTGGTGTCGAGGTGGTGGAAGCCGTGGGCGCGCAGGTTCTCGTCGGCCGCCAGCGTCCACTCGACGGCGGCGGGGAGGATGAACTTCGGCACGAAGGTGGCCATGGCCACCCCGCCGTTGGCCGGGAGCAGGGCCAGCACGTCGTCCGGGACGTTGCGCGGGTGGTCGCACACGGCCCGCGCGGAGGAGTGCGAGAAGATCACCGGCGCGGTGGACACCTCGATGGCGTCCCGCATCGTCGTCTCGGCGACGTGCGAGAGGTCCACGAGCATTCCGACGCGGTTCATCTCGCGTACGACCTCGCGGCCGAAGTCGGTGAGGCCGCCGTGCCGGGGTTCGTCGGTCGCCGAGTCCGCCCAGTCGATGGTGTCGTTGTGCGTGAGCGTCATGTACCGCACGCCCAGCCGGTGCAGGGCGCGCAGGGTGGCGAGCGAGTTGTTGATGGAGTGGCCGCCCTCGGCGCCCATCAGCGAGGCGATCCGGCCGTCGGCGCGGGCCGCCTCCATGTCGTCCGCCGTCAGCGCCCGGGCGAAGGCCTCCGGATAACGGGCGATCAGCTGGTCCACGCCGTCGATCTGTTCGAGGGTGGCGCTGACCGCCGTGTCGCCCGCGTAGTCCGACCGTACGAAGACGGACCAGAACTGCGCGCCGACCCCGCCGGCGCGCAGCCGGGGGATGTCGGTGTGCAGGGTGCCGCGCTGGTCGCCACCGACGTCCAGCCGGTCGAGGTCGTAGCGGGCCTGCTCGCGCAGCGCCCAGGGCAGGTCGTTGTGCCCGTCCACCACGGGGTGCTCGGCCAGCAGCTCGCGCGCCTCGGCCAGGCGCTCGTCGGCGCTCACTTGGCGAATCCGAACGATTCCGTGCCTGCGACCTTCGTACGCAGCCGCTTGCCCTTCTCGGTGGCCTGGTCGTTCAGCTCCTGCTGGAAGTCGCGCATCCGGGCCAGCAGCTCGGTGTCGTGGGCGGCCAGCATCCGTACGGCCAGCAGGCCCGCGTTGCGCGCCCCGGCGACGGAGACGGTGGCGACGGGAACGCCGGCGGGCATCTGCACGATCGACAGCAGGGAGTCCATGCCGTCGAGGTACCTGAGCGGGACCGGGACGCCGATCACGGGCAGCGGGGTGACCGACGCGAGCATGCCGGGCAGGTGGGCGGCTCCGCCGGCGCCCGCGATGATGGCCTTGAGGCCGCGGGCGTCGGCCTGCTCCCCGTACGCGATCATCTCGCGCGGCATCCGGTGCGCGGAGACGACGTCGACCTCGTAGGGGATCTCGAACTCGTCCAGCGCCTGGGCGGCGGCCTCCATGACCGGCCAGTCCGAGTCGGAGCCCATGACGATGCCGATGACGGGGCCGGTGGGGCGTGCGGTAGAGCTGGTGCTCATTCGGTGATCGTCCCTCTGAGGTAGCCGGCTGCGTGACGTGCGCGCTCCAGCACATCGTCCAGATCGTCGCCGTAGGTGTTGACGTGGCCGACCTTGCGGCCGTGTTTCACGTCCTTGCCGTACATGTGGATCTTGAGCTGCGGGTCGTGGGCCATGCAGTGCAGGTAGGCCGCGTACATGTCGGGGTAGTCACCGCCCAGGACGTTGGCCATGACGGTCCAGCGGGCGCGCGGGCGCGGGTCGCCCAGCGGCAGGTCCAAGACCGCCCGGACGTGATTGGCGAACTGGGAGGTGATCGCGCCGTCCTGGGTCCAGTGGCCGCTGTTGTGCGGGCGCATGGCCAGTTCGTTGACGAGGATGCGGCCGTCGGTGGTCTCGAAGAGTTCGACGGCCAGGTGGCCGGTCACGTCGAGCTCGCGCGCGATGCGCAGGGCCAGGGCCTGGGCCTCGCCCGCCAGCTCCTCGGACAAGTTCGGGGCGGGCGCGATGACCGTGTCGCAGACGCCGTCGACCTGGATGGACTCGACGACGGGGTAGGCCACCGCCTGGCCGTGCGGGGAGCGGACGATGTTGGCCGCGAGCTCGCGGACGTAGTCCACCTTCTCCTCGGCCAGGACGGGGACGCCCGCCTTGAAGGGCGCCTCCGCGTCCTCGGGGGTGCGGACGAACCACACGCCCTTGCCGTCGTAGCCGCCGCGCACCGTCTTGAGGATGACGGGGAACCCGCCGACCTCCTTCGCGAAGGCCACCGCGTCCGCCGGATCGCGGACGATCCGGTGGCGGGGGCTGGGCGCGCCGATCTCGTCGAGTCTGGCGCGCATCACCCCCTTGTCGGCGGCATGCATCAACGCGTCGGGCCCCGGGCGGACGGGGATGCCGTCCGCTTCCAGGGCCCGCAGGTGTTCGATGGGTACATGCTCGTGGTCGAAAGTGATCACGTCACAGCCGCGCGCGAAGGCACGCAGCGTCTCCAGGTCGCGATAGTCGCCGATGACGACATCGTTCACGACCTGGGCCGCCGAGTCCTGTGGGGTGTCACTGAGGAGCTTGAATCTGATGCCGAGGGGGATACCCGCCTCGTGGGTCATGCGGGCGAGCTGTCCGCCGCCGACCATGCCGACTACCGGGAACGTCACGCTTCCAGGGTATCCGTCGGTATTCCGCCATCCGGACGCGGCCCTGGCGAGGACTCGCCGGGCGCGCCGTGTGCCGTGTGTCGCACGGGGTACCAGGCGCAGACGGACCCGTGGGGCGACACTTACCATGGAGGGGCGACGAGATTCGGTTGACGGATGCGTGTGACGCGGAAGACGTGTGCGAAGACGTGTGCGCCGAGACATGGTCGTCGACGACGAGTGACGCCTCCCGGACCGGGGGCGGCGACGACGGACAGGGACTGAGCCATCACATGAGCACGCCGAAGAACGTATCCGCCCTCGAACGCATACGCGGCATGGCACGGGAGGTCGCCAAGTTCGGGGCGGTCGGCGGGCTGGGCGTGCTGGTGAACATGGGTGTGTTCAACCTGATCCGCAGCACGACCGACCTCCAGGTGGTGCGCGCGAGCGTCATAGCGACCGTGGTGGCCATCGCGTCGAACTACATCGGGTTCCGCTACTTCGCCTACCGGGACCGCGCCAACAACAGCAGTCACACCCGCACCCGTGAGCTGGTGCTGTTCGCCGCCTTCAGCGTGATCGGCCTGGTCATCGAGAACGGCGTGCTGTACACCGCGACGTACGGGCTCGGCTGGGACGGCTCCCTCGCGACGAACTTCTTCAAGTTCGCCGGCATCGGCATCGCCACGATCTTCCGCTTCTGGTCCTACCGGACGTGGGTCTTCAAGGCGCTGCCCGCGCCCGCCGCCCCGTCCCTGGTCGTCGAGCAGCGCGACGGGCAAAGTTCCGCCGCCGCGCCCCTGGCGCCCGAGCCGGCCGCGACCCCGGCCCGCTAGGAGGGGCTGCTGCGGCTCCCCCGCTAGCGGAGGGGCCGCTCCGGCTCCGTCGGATCGGGCGCCGTCCGGCTGAGGAACAGGGCGAAGACCGGCGGCTGGGTCTGGAGCAGCTCCAGCCGGCCGCCGTCCGCCTCCGCGAGATCGCGGGCGACGGCGAGGCCGATGCCCGTCGAATTGCGGCCGCTGATGGCGCGCTCGAAGATCCGGTTGCCGAGGTCGGGCGGCACGCCGGGTCCCTCGTCCGTGACCTCCAGCACCGCCTGGTTGCCGGTGACCCGCGTACGCAGCGCGACCGTGCCGCCACCGTGCATCAGCGCGTTCTCCACGAGGGTGGCCAGCACCTGCGAGACCGCCCCCGGCGTGCCCACGGCCCGCATGCCCGTCCTGCCCGAGCGCACGATGGCCCGACCGGCACTGCGGTAGGCGGGCCGCCACTCCTCCACTTGCTGTTTGACGACCTCGTCCAGGTCGAAGGGGACCGCCGAGCCGGTCCGGGGGTCGCGCGAGTTCGTCAGGAGCCGCTGCACCACGTCCGTGAGCCGCTCCACCTGGGTCAGGGCGATGCTCGCCTCCTCCCGTACGGTCTCCAGATCGTCGGTGACCGTGATCTCCTCCAGCCGCATCGACAGGGCCGTCAGCGGGGTCCGCAGCTGGTGCGAGGCGTCGGCGGCGAGGCGCCGCTCGGCCGTCAGCATCCGGCCGATCCGCTCCGCGCTGGAGTCCAGTACGTCCGCCACCCGGTCCAGCTCGGGGACCCCGTAGCGCTTGTGGCGGGGCCGCGGGTCGCCCGAACCGAGGCGTTCCGCCGTCTCGGCGAGGTCGGTGAGCGGCGAGGCCAGCCGGTTCGCCTGGCGTACGGCGAGCAGTACGGCCGCCACGACGGCCAGCAGCGCCACCGCGCCGACCACGACGAGGGTCCGTCCGACCTCCTTGGTGACCGTGGAGCGGGATTCCTCGATCACCACCACCTCGCCCTGCTCCCCGCGGGCGGTGCCGCGGATGACGCTGCCCGGGATGCGGTCGCCCACTTCGACGGCCGGCCGGCCGGGGACGGTGATGCGGGCGTACCGTCCCTCGTCCAGTTGCTCGCCCAGCGCGAACGAGTCGACCGGCTTGCCCTCCAGCACGTCCGTCTCGACGACGCCCACCAGCCGCAGCGCCTCGGACCCGATCCGTTCCTGGGCGCTGCTGGTGATGGTCCGCGTCTCCACGATGACGAGGGAGACCCCGAACACGGCGATCACGACGAGCACCACGGCGAGCGTGGAGTTGATCAGTCGGCGGCGCACGGCTCAGTCCGCACTCGGATCTTCACCCGGTCACTCACCCGGTCGTTCACTCGTTCGTCCACCCGGTCGTCCACCCGGTCGTTCACCTGGTTCTTCGCTCAGCTCTTCTCGAAACGGAAGCCGACGCCCCGCACCGTCGCGATGTAGCGGGGATTCGCGGCGTCGTCGCCCAGCTTCTTGCGGAGCCAGGAGATGTGCATGTCGAGCGTCTTGGTGGAGGACCACCAGGTGGTGTCCCAGACCTCGCGCATCAACTGATCGCGGGTCACGACCCGGCCCGCGTCCCGGACGAGGACCCGCAGGAGGTCGAACTCCTTGGCGGTGAGCTGGAGCTCCTCTTCTCCCATCCAGGCGCGGTGCGACTCGACGTCGATCCGCACCCCGTGGGTGGCCGGCGCCTGCGAGGCCTCGTTCGCGCCGCGCCGCAGCAGGGCCCGGACGCGGGCCAGCAGTTCGGCGAGCCGGAACGGCTTCGTCACGTAGTCGTCGGCGCCCGCGTCCAGGCCGACGACCGTGTCGACCTCGTCCGCACGGGCGGTCAGCACCAGGATCGGGAAGCCGTGCCCCTCCGCGCGCAGTCGTCGGGCCACTTCCAGGCCGTCCATGCCGGGCAGGCCCAAGTCCAGGACGACGAGGTCGACGCCGCCTTGCAGCCCCGCGGCCAAAGCGGTGGGGCCGTCCTCCCGGACCTCGACCTCGTACCCCTCCCGGCGCAGGGCGCGGGCCAGGGGCTCCGAGATGGATGCGTCGTCCTCGGCGAGCAGTACACGCGTCATGTGGGTGATGGTAGTCCGCGGCGACCGAATCGTGGGCCAGCCCGCATACCCCTGCCGATCTGGGCTTATGGACTACTACGCGCCTTCGAATATGGTCGAACGGTTCCCACGGCGCCTGTGATCCATATCTCAAGTCCTTCCATATGCCGCAGTGTCGTGTCGTATGGTGGCGAGACGCCTGATGCACTACCCAGGGGACCTTTGTGCCGAAAAACGAGCCAAGGGTCTCTCCTTCTGTTCCGGGCGGATCGGCGCCTTGATGCGTACACGTGTCAAGGACTGCCCCGTCCGCCTTGGATGAAGTGAATGACCTAGGGGCCGGGCCCTGCGCGCGAAGCTGCGCGGAGGGCGTGGATCCCGGTTACGGACCTTCCTTCGCCCCCACCCGTGGGGCGAGACCCCGAGGCGTGGGGTGGGCGGCCCGTCGCCGGTGCCGGCCACCCCCCACAGGGCGCTGTCCCGCTCACGAAGCGAAGCGTCCCGATCAAGCAAGGATCGACCATGGCTTCCAGCCTGACGAAGGAACCGGTGGCTCCGGCCGCCGAGAAGACCTTCTTCGGCCACCCCCGTGGCCTGGCCACTCTGTTCATGACCGAGATGTGGGAGCGCTTCAGCTTCTACGGCATGAAGGCCCTTCTTCTCGTTTACCTGATCTCGGGTGGCCCGGATGCCAAGAAGGGCAGCCTGGGCGGCGGCATCGGCATGGACGAGGGCACGGCGATCGCCGTCTTCTCCATCTACGTCTCCATGGTCTACCTGCTCGCCATGCCGGGCGGCTGGCTGGGCGACCGTGTCTGGGGTCCGCGCAAGACCGTGACGGTGGCCGCCGTGACGATCATGTCCGGTCACGTGATCCTGGCACTGCCCGGGCAGGCGACCTTCTACGTCGGTCTCGCGCTCGTCGCGATCGGCTCGGGCCTGCTCAAGGCCAACATCTCCACCATGGTCGGCCAGCTGTACAAGGACGCGGACGACCCGCGCCGTGACGGTGGCTTCACGATCTTCTACATGGGCATCAACGCGGGTGCCTTCTTCGCCCCGCTGGCCATCGGCACCGTGGGCCAGAAGGTCAACTGGCACCTCGGCTTCGCGATGGCGGCCGTCGGTATGGGCATCGGCCTCGCCGTCTTCCTGCTGGGCACCAAGCACCTGAACCCCGTCAGCTCGGTCGTTCCCAAGCCGCTGTCGGCCGAAGAGCGCACCTCGTGGTTGCGCAAGGTCGCCGTCGCGGTCGCCGTCGTGGCGGTCTTCTACACCGTCATCGGTGTCGCCGGCATGTTCACCAAGGCCTGGGCGACCATCCCGCTCACGCTGATCGGTCTGATCGTCCCGACCGCCGTGCTCGTGCGCATCAAGCGGGACAAGGAACTCGACCGCGGCGAACAGTCGAAGATGACCGGCTACATCTGGTTCTTCGTGGCTGCCGCCGCCTTCTGGATGATCTACGACCAGGGTGCTTCGACGGTCCAGGCGTTCGGCGAGACCAAGGCTTCCGGCTCGTTGCTCGGCTTCGAGTTCCCCTCCTCCTGGTACCAGTCGCTGAACCCGGTCTTCATCATGGCGCTGGCCCCGGTCTTCGCCTGGATCTGGCTGTGGCTGAACCGCAAGGGCAAGGAGCCCACCACCGTCGGGAAGTTCGCCGCCGGCCTGTTCTTCATCGGCGTCTCGTTCTTCTTCTTCCTGCTGCCGGTAGCCATGTCCTCCAACGGCCAGCTGGTCAGCCCGATGTGGCTCGTGGGCATCTACCTGATCCAGACGGTCGGCGAGCTGTGCATCTCCCCGGTCGGCCTGTCGGTCACCACGAAGATGGCCCCGCGCAAGTACGCGTCGCAGATGATGGGCGTCTGGTTCCTCGCGGTGACGGCGGGTGACTCGATCACCAGCCTCCTGTCGGACCCGTCCGTCTTCGGTGTGGACCTCAACGGCACCGGCGCCGTGGCGATCGAGGCCACCCTGGCCACGCTGGCCGCCCTGGCGGTCTTCATGTACCGCAAGAAGGTCAAGGACCTCATGGGCGACGTGCGCTGACGCACCCTCCCGCGCATGTGTAGGGCCCGGCACACCGGAAGGTGTGCCGGGCCCTTCGGCGTCCCCGGGCCGCTTCGGCGCTCAGACGCCCCGCGTCTCGGACTTGAAGCCCACGAGGAACGACTTGAATCCGCAGCCCACCTCGGCTTTGCTTCCCGTCGGGGTCCAGTGGCTGTGGTAGGTGCGGCGGACGACGTGCTCGCGCACGCCCTGGACCGTGTCACAGATGATCACGGCGCGGTGGCGCGCGCCGGAAGGCAGCCGTCCCGAACAGGCCGACGTGACGTTCGGACGGCCCCAGCGGTCCATGTCGGCGGTCGCCTTGCAGCCCTCTTGGCCGCGCCGGCCGGCACGGCGACCGCCGGCGCGGCACCGGCCATGGCGAACGCCGAAGCGGCGGCCGCTGTCACGAGCACGGACGTGAATTTCATGAGCTGCCCCATTGTTCGCCGGTTCGGCGGATGAAAACCGCATATCCGCCGAACCGGACGCTAGCAAGCAGGAACGATCACCCCCAAGGGGTTCCGTCGGGCATGACACGAAGGGCGGACAGCGAGGTCAGCGGTTGCCGCGCAGGCGGCGCCAGGGGGTGAAGGTGAAGACCGCCGCGCCGAGCAGGATGACCGTGCCGGCGACGAGGCCCAGGGCCTTGAGGCCGCCGCCGTCCTGCGCGCCGGTCTCGGCGAGGCCGCCGGACGCGGCGGAGCCGCCGGTGGAGCCGCCGGTGGTGCTGCCGGTGGTGGACGGCGAGCCGGAGCCGCCCGGCTGGGCGGCGGTGTCCAGCTCCAGCGAGACGCCGCTGCTGGTGGCCTTGCAGGGCACGTTGATCGGTGTGGAGCCCGGGGCCATCGTGACGTCGATCGTCAGCTGGTCCGGGCTGAGCGTCACCTTGCCGGTCTTGCCGGGCTTGTATGTGCCGGTCATGTCGCTGAGGCTGACCGGGGCCTTGTCCGGGATCGGCTCCGCGTTGGCCGGTCCGGTGACCTTGACCGTGCCGCTGTCGGCGCCGCCGAGCTTGATGTCCATCGAGGGCTTGAGCGCCCCCGCCGGGAGGGCCATGGGGCTGGCCATGGCGCCCTTGGCGGTCTTGACCGTCAGGTCGTAGCCGCCGCCGTTCTTCTTCGCGTTGATGGTGACCGGGGTCTTGATGCCGCCGGGGACGACGGCGCCGCAGTCGTAGGCGACCTCGATCGGCTTGCCGGGGAAGTCGGTCTGGGCGCCGGTGCCACCGGTGGTCGAGCCGCCGGTGGTTCCGCCGGTCGCGGTGCCGCCGGTGGTCGAGCCGCCGGTTGTCGAGCCTCCCGTGGTCCCGCCGGTCGCGGTGCCGCCGGTCGCGGTGCCGCCGGTGGTGCCGCCCGTCGTGGCGCCGCCGCCCTCGGTGACCTTGATGGTGGCACCGACCCCGACCGTCTCCTGCGGGGTGCACTTCGTGATGAAGCCACTGAAGTCCACGTCGTACTTGCCCGGCGTGATGGTGACGTCACCCGCCTTGGTCAGCTTGACCTTGCCCTTCATGTCGGACATGACCATGGGGGCCTTCTTCGGGATGGGCGGGTTCTTCCGCTCCCCCTCCAACTTGACCTCGGAAGCCAGCGCGCCGCCGAGCTTGACGTAGCCGGTGGGCTTGACGGTGTCCTTGCCCAGGTCCATCAGGTCGGTGTTGTTCGAGGCCGGTTTGACGGTCTTCCAGACCACCTCGACCTCGTCGCCGACCTTCGCCGTGGCGGGCGCGGTGATGGAGACGGTGGTGGTGCCCTGGACCGGGCCGCCACCTCCCGCCGGCGGGATGCACTCCACCTTGTAGGAGACGTCGGCCGCCTGGGCGGGGGCGGCCGCCAGCAGGATGCCCGCGCCGCCGAACAGCAGCGCGACTGCGGCCGCGCTCACCCTCCGTTGGGTCTTCACGAATGTCCCTTCGTCGTCGGACGGTTCTCAGACGGTGCGGATGTCTGCGGTGTACGTGGTGCGGGTGGTGCGGATGGTGTGGTTGGTTTCTGCGGTTCTGGTGGTGCGTCGGGTTCCGGCGCGGTGTCCGGGGTGAACCACGGCAGTACCGCCGTGGAGGCTTCGGGGTCCGCCGCCGGCGGGGCGGAGGCGGGGCGCGGGCGGACGCGGTCGACGACGGCCATGCCGAGGCGGAAGACGGCGGTCGGGATCACCACCAGCAGCAGGGCCCAGAACAGCAGCACGCCGTACGGGCGCCCCACCCCCCACGGCTGCGTGGCCACCACCTTGTCCCCGTACTTGAGCGAGACCGTGTAGTCCCCGTGGGCTCCCGCGGCCAGCGTCACGTCCAGCCGGACCTCCGCCTTGCCGCCGGGCGCGATGGTGCCCTTCCAGCGGGCTTCCTCCCACTGGGGCGCGTACACCCCGTGCGAGGTGCCGAGCTGGAAGACCGGGTCCCGGACCGGGGCCGAGCCCAGGTTGCCGACCGTGACCGTGAACTTGCGCGTGGGCGGGGCCCCGAACCAGGTCAGGACCCCGTCGTCGCCCTCCAGCCGGACCCCGGTGAGCAGCGCGAGGCGGCCGCTTCCGGACTCGGCGGGCAACTCGGCCACGGGGTGACCGGTGATCTTGATCGGGAGGGCGACGGTGGACCGGTCCCCGTTGACGGAGGCCACGTTCACCACGCAGGGGCACGGCTTGGGTGGTCCGACGACGGGCAGTGCGGCGGTGAAGTGCCCGTCGTCGCCGACCGCGACGGCGACCCCGTCGGCGTTGGCGCAGCTGTTGGTGCCGCCGATCATGTTCTGTCCGCAGACCAGCAGCATCACCAGAGTCTTGGCCCGCCAGCCGGCGCCGGTGACGGTGATGCCGGCGCCCTTGGCCACCTCCTGGAGCGAGAGCGTGGCGGTGGGTTTTGCCTCGTCGGTGACGGCGGCCGGGGCCACGGCGGCCGGGGCCGCGGCGGCCGGGGCTGCGGGGAGCAACGCCAGGGCGAACACCGCGAGCCCGGCCGTGAGCAGGGCCGCGATCCGCGCGCGGGCTGTCCCGCCGGTGTCGACGTTCACCTGGACGCCCCCGTCAACTGGTCTTGATCGGGGCGTGGTTGGCGCCCCGGGCCATGCTCCCGCTCCTGTCCTGCTCCCGCTCCTGTTCCTCGTACGGGTCCGGCGACCGGCGGGTGTGTGCGGCGCGGCGCCTGCGTACGAGGAACAGCGCGGCCCCGGCGACACCGCCCAGGACGACGAGGCCGAGGCCGAGCCGGCCGATCGGGGACCGCGGCACGCACCACACGGAGGTGGTGCCCGTGGCGCGGGCGGCGCCGGGGGCGGTGGCGGTGAGCGTGAGGCGCACGCGGTCGAACGCCGGGGCCCCGGGCCAGGGTTCGGTCAGCTCGACCCGCTGCCCGGGCAGCAGTTCCACCGGCAGGACGTGGGGGCCGCGCCCGGGGACCGAGCCGAAGCGGCCGTCGGCGCGGACGGCGAGGGTGGGGGCGAGGGCGACGTTGCCCCGGTTGACGAGGGTGTACGCGATGACCACCGCCCCGCCCCGGCCCCGTACGGCCACGTCCTCGACGGTGAGGGCCGCCACGGTCGGGCCGCTGACGCGCAGGTGGACCCGTACGCCCGCTTCGTGGCCGGCTTCGGTGGCGACGACGGCGGCCGAGTGGTCACCGGGCGCGGAGGCGGCCGGGAGGGTGACGGTGAAGGGCACCACCGCGCGCGTGTGGGCGGGGAGCCGGACGATCGCGCTCCGGCCGAAGCTGATCCAGGAGCCGGGGCCCGGGCCGGGGGCGGCGCCGGAGGTGGTGCCGGGGCCGGCCGCAGGGCGTACGGCGAGGGAGCCGTCGGCGGTGTTGTAGGCGTCGGCTCCGCGCAGGGTGACGGTGTGCTCCCGGTCGGTGGGATTGGCCAGGGCGAGGCTGTCCTCCAAGGCCGTGCCTGGGGCGCCGGAGAGGTAGAAGTACGGGCGTGCGGCGGCGCCGGCGCGGCCCGCGGCGGGCTCGGCGGTCCAGCCCGGCGCGTCGGGAGCGTCGTCGGCGACGGCGGCCTGCGCAGGGACCCCGTTCAGCAGCGCGGCCGCAGCCAAGAGGGCGAGGCAGAGCCTCCTGGGGGCGCGGCGCCGGGGCGGGTGCGGCCGGCGGGTGTGGGGCACGGGCATGGGCGGGGCCGCTCCGTTCAGGACCGGGTCTGCTGGGCCCGCTCGCCGCGCCGGGTCAGCCACAGGACGCCGGCCGCGCCGGAGAGCAGCACGGTGGCGCCGAGGGTGCCCAGCGCGAGGGCGGAGTCGGCGGGGCCGGTCTGCGGGAGGGTTTCGGGGGCGGCCTCCTGCGGTCCCCCGCCGGCGGCCGTCACGTCGAGTTCCAGGGACGGCCTCGGATCGTTGCCCGGGGTGCAGGTGGTCGTGGTGCCCATCGCCTTGATGGTGAGCACACCGGCGGTGAAGGTGACCTTGCCGCTCTTCTTCGGGGTGTAGGTGCCCGAGAGGTCGGAGATCTTGATGGGGGTGTCGGCGGGGACGGCCTCGGAGTTCGCGGGGCCGGAGACGGGTACGGACACCTTCTCGGCGCCGTCGGCCTGAAGCACGGCGCTGGGGTTCATCGCGCCCTTGCCGAGCTCGATGGGGCTGGAGGAGACGCCCTTCTGGAAGGACATCGTCAGCTTGTACGCGTCCCCGTCCTTGACCGCCTTGACGTCGATGGGCGAGACCGCCGACTTGTCCCCGATCGGCGTCTGGCAGTTGTACGCGACGTCGACCACATCGGCGTGGGCCGCGGGGGCGGCCGCCAGCAGGGCGGCCGCCGATCCGGCCACCGCGCAGAGCAGGGCGGGGACCGGTGCGAGCGTGGTGGAACGTTTCCGGTTGGACACCTTCGTCTTCCCCTCGGACCACAAGTTACTGACGGAACATCAGATCGGTGGCTCAAGGTACGCCCGGGGCCTTATGGAGGGAAGACAAAGGACGCGGGTGTTCGGGCGGGGCGTCGTACCGGGTGCAAGCAGGGCGTCGTACCGGCTCCGGGCCGTCCGTGGACGGGGCGTCGTACCGGCTTTCAGGCGGCGCGCACTCCCCGCTGCCAGACGGCGGAGACCAGCGGGACGCCGGGCCGGTAGGCGAGGTGGACGTGGCTGGGGGCTTCCAGCAGGGCCAGGTCCGCGCGGGCGCCGGGGGTGAGCACGCCGATGTCGGTGCGGCGCAGGGCGCGGGCGCCTCCGGCGGTGGCCGACCACAGGGCCTCGTCGGGGGTCATCCGCATGTCCCGGACGGCGAGCGCGATGCAGAACGGCATGGAACTCGTGTAGGAGGAGCCGGGGTTGCAGTCGGTGGACAGGGCGACGGTGGCGCCCGCGTCGAGGAGCCGGCGGGCGTCGGGCCACTGGGCGCGGGTGGAGAACTCGGCGCCGGGGAGCAGCGTCGCGACGGTGCGGGTGCTCTGGGCGAGGGCGTCGACATCGGCGTCGGTGAGGTGGGTGCAGTGGTCGGCCGAGGCGGCTTCGAGCTCGACGGCGAGCTGGACGCCGGGGCCGTGGGAGAGCTGGTTGGCGTGGATGCGCGGGATGAGTCCGGCCGCGGCGCCGGCGGTGAGGATGGCGCGGGCCTGGTCGCCGTCGAAGGCGCCCTTCTCGCAGAAGACGTCGACCCACCGTGCGTGCGGGGCGCAGGCCGCGAGCATCTCGCCGGTGACGAGCGCGACGTAGCCCGCGGGGTCGTCGGCGTAGTCCGGGGAGACGATGTGCGCGCCCAGGTAGGTGACCTCCTCGGTGTGCGCGGCGGCGATGCGCAGCGCGCGGGCCTCGTCCTCGACGGTGAGGCCGTAGCCGGACTTGGTCTCGAGGGTGGTGGTGCCCTGGCGGCGGGCCTCGTCGAGGTGGCGCAGCAGGTTGGCTTCGAGTTGGGCGTCGGTGGCGGCGCGGGTGGCGGCGACGGTGGTGCGGATGCCGCCCGCGGAGTAGGCGCGGCCCGACATGCGGGCGTTGAACTCCGCGGTGCGGTCGCCGGCGAAGACGAGGTGGGAGTGGGAGTCCACGAAGCCGGGGATCACGGCCCGGCCGGCGGCGTCGAAGGCGTTGTCGGTGGCGGGTGCTTTGCTGGATTCACCGACCCAGGCGATGCGGTCGCCGTCGATGACGACCGCCGCGTCCTGGATCAGTCCGAGGGGGGAAGCGTCACCGAGGGAGGGGTCGTTCGTGACCAGGTTGGCGATGTTGGTGATGACCGTGGTGCTCATGGTGTTCAGGGGCTCCTTCAGCCGCGTACGGCCGCGATCGACTCGGCGAGGGCTGCGGGGACGTCCGGTACCAGGGTGTGCGCCCCGTCCCGCACGAGGTGACGCCCGCCCACGACCGTGTGGCGCACGTCCGCCGCGGAGGCGGCGAATACGGCCGTCTCGGCGCCCAGTCGGGGCAGCGGGCCCGCGGTCCTGACGGAGTCCAGGGCGATCGTGGTGAAGTCGGCGAGGGCGCCCGTCTCCAGGCGGCCCGCGTCGGGGAGGCCAAGGGCGGCGTGGCCGTCGGCGGTGGCGGCGGTGAGCAGGGCGTTCGCCGTCCAGTGACCGCGGGTGCGGCTGCTGAGGCGCTCGTTCAGCTCCATCGCGCGGGCCTCTTCGAGCAGGTCGATCACCGCGTGGCTGTCGCTGCCGAGGGACAGGGGGCTGCCGGCCTGCTGGAGCCGGCGGGCGGGGCCGATGCCGTCGGCGAGGTCGCGTTCGGTGGTCGGGCACATGCAGGTGCCGGTGCGGGTTCCGCCGAGGAGGCCGATGTCCAGGTCGGTGAGGTGCGTGTTGTGGACGCCGGTGGTGCGGGGGCCGAGCACGCCGTTCTCGGCGAGGAGCTCGGTGGGGGTGCACCCGTGGGCGGCCTGGCAGGCCTCGTTCTCCGCGGTCTGCTCGGAGAGGTGGACGTGCAGGGGGGCGCACTGTTCGTCGGCCCAGCGGGCCACGGTGGCGAGCTGGCCGGCGGGGACGGCGCGGACGGAGTGGACGGCGGCGCCGATCAGGGCGTGCTCGCGGGGGCGCAGGGCGCTGACGCGCTCGGCCCAGGCGTCGGCGGTGCCGTCCGAGAAGCGGCGCTGGTGGGCGCTCGGCTCCTGGCCGAAGCCGGCGGAGAGGTAGGCGGTGTCGAGGAGGGTGATCCGGATGCCCGCGGCGGCCGCGGCCTCGATCAGGGCCTCGCCCATGGCGTTCGGGTCGTTGTAGGGGGCGCCGCCGGGCGCGTGGTGGAGGTAGTGGAACTCGCCGACGTTGGTGATGCCGGCGAGGGCCATCTCCGCGTACACCGCGCGGGCCAGCGCGAAGTACGTGTCGGGGGTGAGGTTCTGGGCGACCTGGTACATGAACTCGCGCCAGGTCCAGAAGGTGCCGCTGCCGACCTGGACGAGGGAGCGCAGGGCCCGGTGGAAGGCATGGCTGTGCGCGTTGGCCAGGCCCGGGACGGTGAGGCCGCGCAGGACCTCCGCGCCACGCGGCGGGGCGTGGACCCCGGAGGTCAGCGCGGCGATCCGGCCGTCCTCGGATACCTCCAGGGCGACGCCCGGCTCGACGTGGGCGCCGAGCCAGGCGTGTTCCAGCCAGTACGTCTTCAACGGCACGCGAGACCTTCCAGTACGTCGGCGAGGGCGAGGACTCCGGCGACGCAGTCGTCCTCGGCGGCGAACTCCGAGGGCGAGTGGGAGACGCCGGTGGGGTTGCGTACGAACAGCATCGCGGTCGGGACGGCGGCGGAGAGGATTCCGGCGTCGTGTCCCGCCCCGGTACCCAGGACGGGGACGGCCCCGCCCAGGATGCGGTTCAGTTCGTCGCGCAGCGCGTGCTCGAACTCCACGACCGGGGTGAAGGACTCCCGGATCACCGCCAGGTCGATGCCGTCCTGGTCGGCGCGCTCGTGGGCGGCCTTCTCGATGGCCGTGACGACCGTGTCGAGGGTGGCCTGGTCGGCGGCGCGGGAGTCGAGCCAGCCCCGTACGAGCGAGGGGATGGCGTTGACCCCGTTGGGTTCGACCGCGATCTTCCCGAAGGTGGCGACGGCGCCGGCGAGGGCCGCCTCGGTCCGGGCGGCCAGGACGGTCGCCGCGTACGTGATCATCGGGTCGCGCCGGTCGACGAGACGGGTGGTGCCCGCGTGGTTGGCCTCGCCTCGGAAGTCGAAGCGCCAGCGCCCGTGGGGCCAGATCGCGGAGGCGATGCCGACGCGGTCGCCGGAGAGGTCCAGCGCCCGTCCCTGTTCGACGTGCAGCTCGACGAAGGCGCCGATCCGGGCGAGGCGTTCGGGATCGGCCCCGATCGCCTCGGGATCGTATCCGGCGGCTTCCATGGCACGGGGCAGGCTCACGCCGTCCGCGTCGCGCAGCTCGTACGCCTTCTCCTTGGTCAGCTGCCCCGCGGTGAGGCGGGAGCCGACGCAGGCGAGGCCGAAGCGGGCCCCTTCCTCGTCACCGAAGTTGGTGATGGCCAGCGGCCTGGAGAACTCCGCACCCCTGTGGCGGAGTTCGTCCAGGGCCGCGAAGGAGGACACCACGCCGAGGGGGCCGTCGAAGGCGCCGCCGTCGGGGACGGAGTCCAGGTGCGAGCCGGTGACGACGGCGTCGCCCGCGAGGGGGTCGCCGAGCCAGGCCCACTGGTTGCCGTTGCGGTCCGTCTCGTAGGTGAGCCCGCGGGCCAGCGCCTGCTCCCGGAACCAGGTCCGGCAGTCGGCGTCAGCGCCGGTCCACGCGTACCTGCGGTATCCGCCGGTGTCCGGGTGGCGGCCGACGGGGGCGAGATCGCCCCACATGCCGTGGAAGGAGCGGGCGCCGCCGGACGCCGCCGGGGCCGGGGCTCCGGCGGCGCCGTGGTCGGAGGTGTGCGAGGTCACGCGTCGTCGCCCTCGCGCATCGGGACGCGCACGCCGCGCTCGTCCGCCACCGTCTCGGCGATGTCGTAGCCGGCGTCGACGTGGCGGATGACGCCCATGCCGGGGTCGTTGGTCAGGACGCGGCGGATCTTCTCGCCGGCGAGCTTGGTGCCGTCGGCGACCGAGACCTGGCCCGCGTGGATCGAGCGGCCCATGCCGACGCCGCCGCCGTGGTGGATGGAGACCCAGGACGCGCCGGAGGCGACGTTGACCATGGCGTTGAGCAGCGGCCAGTCGGCGATCGCGTCGGAGCCGTCGAGCATGGCCTCGGTCTCGCGGTACGGGGAGGCGACGGAACCGCAGTCGAGGTGGTCGCGGCCGATGGCGAGCGGGGCGGCCAGTTCGCCGGAGGCGACCATGTCGTTGAAGCGCTCGCCGGCCTTGTCGCGCTCGCCGTAACCGAGCCAGCAGATCCGCGCGGGCAGACCCTGGAAGTGGACGCGCTCGCCGGCCATCTTGATCCAGCGGTGCAGGGACTCGTTCTCGGGGAAGAGTTCGAGCATCGCCTTGTCGGTCTTGTGGATGTCCGAGGCCTCGCCGGACAGCGCCGCCCAGCGGAAGGGGCCCTTGCCCTCGCAGAACAGCGGCCGGATGTAGGCGGGGACGAAGCCGGGGAAGGCGAAGGCGCGTTCGTAGCCGGCCAGTTGGGCCTCGCCGCGGATGGAGTTGCCGTAGTCGAAGACCTCGGCGCCGGCGTCCATGAAGCCGACCATGGCCTCGACGTGCTTGGCCATGGACTCGCGGGCGCGGGTGGTGAAACCCGCCGGGTCCTTGGCCGCGTAGTCGGCCATGTCGTCGAAGGCGACGCCGGTGGGCAGGTAGGCGAGCGGGTCGTGGGCGGAGGTCTGGTCCGTCACGATGTCGATCGGGGCGCCCTCGGCGAGCATCTGCGGGAGCAGGTCCGCCGCGTTGCCGAGCAGGCCGATGGAGAGCGGCTTGCGGGCGTCGCGCGCCTCGACCGCGAGCCGGAGCGCGTGCCGCAGGTCGTCGGCCTTCACGTCCAGGTAGCGGTGCTCGATGCGGCGCTCGATGGCGCGCGGGTCGACGTCGATGCAGATCGCGACGCCGTCGTTCATCGTCACGGCGAGCGGCTGGGCGCCGCCCATGCCGCCGAGGCCGGCGGTCAGGGTGATGGTGCCCGCGAGGGTGCCGTTGAACTTCTTCGCGGCGACGGCGGCGAAGGTCTCGTAGGTGCCCTGGAGGATGCCCTGGGTGCCGATGTAGATCCAGGAGCCGGCGGTCATCTGCCCGTACATGGTCAGGCCGAGGTGCTCCAGGCGGCGGAACTCCTCCCAGTTGGCCCAGTCGCCGACCAGGTTGGAGTTGGCGAGCAGGACGCGCGGCGCCCACTCGTGGGTCTGCATCACGCCGACCGGGCGGCCGGACTGGACGAGCATCGTCTCGTCCTGCTTGAGCGTGCGCAGGGTGCGGACCATCGCGTCGTACGAGCGCCAGTCGCGGGCGGCCTTGCCGGTGCCGCCGTAGACGACGAGCTTGTCCGGGTGCTCGGCGACCTCGGGGTCGAGGTTGTTCTGGAGCATGCGCAGGGCGGCTTCCTGCTGCCATCCCAGGGCGCTGAGCTCGGTGCCTCGCGCGGCACGTACGGGGCGGGGTCCTGACATGACGGTGCCTCCTCCGATGTTGGTCAATCCATTCACATCCTCGCTGCATGAATAGATCCAGTCAACAGCTGCGGGCCATCGCGCCGGATGATGGGATGGCGGACATGGCTTCCGACAAGGCAGCGGACAGGACATCGGGCGAGGCATCGGCCGAGACATGGGCCGGGGCATCGGGCAGGGCAGCGGCCGGGGCATGGGACCGGGCGACCGACGAAGAGGCGCGGGCCGCCGCCCGCCGGCGGGACCTGGCCGTGCGGGCGGCCGTGGCGCAGGGGCTGGTGGGCGGGGCGGAGTCGGGCGAGCCGCTGGTCTGCCTCCTGGACACCGCGGGCATCCGCGCTTCCGCCCGGGCCCTGACCGGCGCGTTCGCCTCCGCGCTCGCGCCGGGCACCCCCGTCCTGCACGCCTTCGCGGTCAAGGCCGCC
The DNA here is from genome assembly GCF_055231995.1 of Streptomyces sp. Tek67B01. NCBI lineage: Bacteria > Bacillati > Actinomycetota > Actinomycetes > Kitasatosporales > Streptomycetaceae > Streptomyces > Streptomyces sp. Tek67B01. The sequence goes on along the minus strand of NZ_JBUYUY010000001.1, from coordinate 4,325,253 downwards.
CCGCTGGTCCCGGTGCTGCGGCTGCTCGCGGACGAAGGGATCGGCTGCGAGGTGGCGAGCCCCGGGGAGCTGGCACTGGCCCGGGCGGCCGGGGTGGCGCCCGCGGACACCGTCCTGGACTCCCCCGCCAAGACGCCGGCGGAGCTGCGCGAGGCCCTCGCCCTCGGGATCGCCGTCAACGTGGACAACCGGCAGGAACTGGAGCGGCTGGACGCCCTGGTGTCCGCCGGCCCGCCCCGCTCGCCGATCGGCGTACGGGTCAACCCGCAGACCGGCGCCGGCACGATCGACGCCCTCTCGACCGCGACCGCCACCTCCAAGTTCGGGGTCCCGCTGCGCGACCCGGGGGCCCGGGCGTGGCTGGTGGGTGCCTACCTGGACCGGCCGTGGCTGACCCGGTTGCACGCCCATTCCGGTTCTCAGGGCGTGCCGTTGGCGCTGATCGCGCAGGGCGTACGGGAACTGCACGCGCTGGCGGAGGAGATCAACGCGGCGGCCGGACGCCGCCAGGTCGACACCCTCGACATCGGCGGCGGCCTCCCGGTGAACTTCGCCTCCGACGCGGCCACCCCGACGTACGCGCAGTACGTGGCGGCCCTGCGGGAGGCCGTCCCGGCCCTGTTCGACGGCGGCTACGGCCTGGTCACCGAGTTCGGGCGGTCCCTGCTGGCCAAGCACGGACTGATCCTGGCGCGGGTCGAGTACGCGAAGGCGACGGGCGGGCGCCGCATCGCGGTCACCCACGCGGGCGTCCAACTGGCCACGCGCACCGTGTACGCACCGGCGTCCTGGCCCTTGCGCGTCCTCCCGTACGACCCGAAGGGCTCCCCGCTGACCGGCCCCCCGTTCGCCCAGGACATCGCGGGCCCGGCGTGCTTCGCCGGCGACCTGCTGGCGACGGCGCGGGAACTGCCGGAGCTCTCGGCGGGGGACATGATCGGGGTCCCCGACACCGGCGCCTACTTCTTCACCGCCCACTACGGCTACAACAGCCTCCCGCGGCCGGCGATCCACGGGTTCACGGTGACCCCCGCCGGCGACGTCCGCTTCACCCTGGCCCGCCCGGCGCAGTCACCGGCCTCGATCGTCAGCGAGGCGGGCGGCGACCTCCGGGACGCCCTCCGGGAGCGGTAGCGGGAGCGCCGTGCCGGCGGGGCCGGATCTGCCGGCGCCCGCCGGCGTCACTCCACGTACCGTCACTCCACGTACCGTCACTCCACGAACAGGCCGCGGGACGCGGCGCGGGCGTCGAAGGCCTCGAGCCGGGACTGCGCGTCGGGCAGGGCGTCGGCCATGGCCTCCAGCAGGACCCGGCCCAGCAACATCGGCGCGCACGCCGTGTCGAAAGCCAACCCCGTGCCCACCGGCGCCGGGATCAACAGGTCCGAGTGGCGTGCCACCGGGGCGAAGGCGGAGTCGGCGACGGTCACCACCGTCAGCCCTGCCGCCCGCCCGTGGTCCAGTGCCTCCACGACCTCCCGCGGGTGCCGGGGCAGCGCGAAGCACAGCAGCGCCGTGGCCCCGGCCGCCACCGCCGCGTCGATCCGGTCGGCGAGCATCGAGCCGCCCTCGTCGAGCAGCCGTACGTCGGGATGGACCTTGGCGGCGAAGTACGCGAAGCCCCGCGCCTGCGAGGACGCCGCGCGCAGCCCCAGCACCGGCAGCGGTCGGGACCCGGCCAGCACCCGACCCGCCTCCTGGACGGGTGCGGGGTCGGCGAGCATGGCCGAGAGCCTGCGCAGGTTCTCGATCTCCCCCTGGACGGCCTGCTGGTACTCGTTGTACGGGTCCTGCTGCCCGCCCTCCGGCCGCTCGGCCGGCGCCACCTCGCGCAGGTGGCGGCGGAGCGCCGGGTAGCCGTCGAAGCCGAGCGCCACCGCGAAGCGGGTCACCGACGGCTGACTGACCCCGGCCAGTTCCGCGAGCTCCACGCTCGACAGGAAGGGCACTTCCGCGGCTCCCCGCACCATGCAGTGCGCGATCCGCCGCTGCGTCGGCGTCAACCGGTGCCCCTCGAACAGCTTCTGCAGCCTCGCGGCCGGGCTGTCGCTCATCCCGTCCCCTCCGTCCCCGTACCGGTGAATATTCAGTCACCGAGCACTCTGCATGTGGTTATGCAGGACGGCAAGCCGCGGACCGCTTCGCGAGACGGGGGTTAGCCCCAGTGTCCGGGCGGGCGCGGGTTCCTACGGTGGGCGCATGGACCGCCAGGAGCTGAAGAAGGAACTCGACGCCACGTTGGACGCGCGGAGGGAGTTGGGGCCGGAGTACGAGCCCGCGCTGGTGGACTCGTTCGTCGACACGATCCACACGCAGGTCAGACGCCGACTGGCGGAGGAACGGCTGGCGGCGGCCCGCGGTGACCGTCCCGGGAGCTCGGCGGACGACGGGAACTTCGGCGAGCGGTTCGGCTTCGCCATCATCACGCTGGTGCTGGCGATCCCCCTGACGGCCATCGCCGCGGCCCAGGCGCACCTCACCGGGCTGCTGATCTCCTGGGTGGGGATCGTCGCGGTGAACTTCGCCCACGCCGCCAAGCGCCTCCCGCGCCGCGACCCCGGCGACCACCGCGACCCCGGCGACCGCCCGGCCTGAGTCGAAGCCGGCGGAACCGGACCGAGCCCGGAAGGAGACGGGCGCGGGGACCGCCGCACCCCCGGTTGCCCGGGGGGCGGGACGACGGCGGTCCCCGCGCAGGACACGGGCCGGGTCAGGGCCGGCCGCGTCCGGGGCGTTCACGCGGTCCGGGAGCCGCTCCGGAAGTACGCAACGCCGTTCGGTGGTGTCGGGCGGGGCCTGCACCGCTCCCCGCCGACAACCACCACTGTGCCGGAGCCGTGTTAAGCCGGTGCTGCCGTCACGTGTCGGGCCCGTACCGATCGAGCGACGGACCGACGGGCCGACGGGCCGCGGCCGACCCGGTGACGGACCGACGGACCCGGGCCCACCCGGCGACGGACCGACGGACCCGGGCCCACCCGGCGACGGCCCCGCGACAGCCGGCCGACGGACCCGCGACCGCCCAGCCGACAGACCGGCGTCAACCCGCCTACCGACCCGCGACCCCATGGCCGACCGCCCGGGCCCACCGACCGCCGGCCGATGGACCCGGCCCGGTCGGGCTACTTGCCCGACTTCGCCAGGAAGGCGAGCAGGTCCTGGCGGCTGACGACACCCGTCGGCTTGCCCTCGACCAGCACGATCGCCGCGTCGGCCTCGCCCAGCACCGCCATCAGCTCGGCGACCGGCTCGCCGGAGCCGACCTGCGGCAGCGGCGGGCTCATGTGCTTCTCCAGCGGGTCACCCAGCGAGGCCCGCTGCGCGAACAGCGCCGCCAGCAGCTCCTTCTCGACGACGGAACCGATGACCTCGGCCGCCATCACGTCCGGGTGACCGGCGCCCGGCTTGACGATCGGCATCTGCGAGACCCCGTACTCGCGGAGCACCTCGATGGCCTCGCCGACCGTCTCCTCGGGGTGCATGTGGACCAGGGACGGCATGGCGCCCTCCTTGTCCCCGAGCACGTCACCGATGCGCGCCGACGGCCCGGCCTCCTCCAGGAAGCCGTGACCCGCCATCCACTCGTCGCTGAAGATCTTGCTCATGTAGCCGCGGCCGCTGTCGGGCAGCAGGACGACGACCACGTCGTTCGGGCCCAGGCCCTCGGCGGCCTTGAGCGCGGCGACGACCGCCATGCCGCAGGAGCCGCCGACCAGCAGGCCCTCTTCCTTCGCGAGGCGACGCGTCATCTGGAAGGAGTCCTTGTCGGACACCGCGATGATCTCGTCGGTGACGTTGCGGTCGTAGGCGGTCGGCCAGAAGTCCTCACCGACGCCCTCGACCAGGTACGGACGGCCGGAACCGCCCGAGTAGACGGAACCCTCGGGGTCGGCGCCGATGACCTTGACCTTGCCGCCGGACACCTCCTTGAGGTAGTTGCCGGTGCCCGAGATCGTTCCACCCGTGCCGACGCCCGCCACGAAGTGGGTGATCCTCCCGTCCGTCTGCTCCCACAGCTCGGGACCGGTGGTCTCGTAGTGCGAACGGGGGTTGTTCGGGTTGCTGTACTGGTCGGGCTTCCAGGCGCCGGGCGTCTCGCGCACGAGGCGGTCGGAGACGTTGTAGTACGAGTCCGGGTGCTCGGGATCGACGGCGGTCGGGCAGACGACCACGTCGGCGCCGTACGCGCGCAGCACGTTGATCTTGTCCAGGGACACCTTGTCAGGGCAGACGAAGATGCACTTGTAGCCCTTCTGCTGGGCCACGATGGCGAGTCCTACGCCGGTGTTGCCACTGGTCGGCTCCACGATGGTGCCGCCGGGCTTGAGGGCACCGCTCTGCTCGGCGGCCTCGATCATCCGGACGGCGATCCGGTCCTTCACGGATCCGCCGGGATTGAAGTACTCGACCTTCGCAAGGACGGTGGCCTGCAGGCCTTCGGTCACACGGTTGAGCTTCACCAGCGGGGTATTGCCGACGAGGCTGATCATCGAGTCGTGGAATTGCACCATGTTCTCCAAGGAGGGGACTCCACGGGTTCTCCGGGAGGTCCGGCCAGAGTATGCGGTAAGGGATTGACGGACCGGCTCTACGGGGCAGGAAGGTCATCGGGGCAGCAGGAAAGCGAGGTGCCCGAGAGTGTCCAGGGCGAGGACGGCCCGCCGGATCGCGGCGGGCGCGGCGTACGGCGGAGGCGGGCTCGGGCTGCTCGGGGTCGCCGCGGTGGGACTGGTGCTGGCGGAGGTCCAGTTCGCCAAGCGCACGGTGGGCACCGGCCTGCCCGACCCGCCCCGCGCCGACGGGGTCTACGGGAGCGAGTTCGGTGGTCCCGAGCTTAGTCCCGGTCCCCTGCGGCTGGGCATGCTGGGCGATTCCACGGCCGCCGGCCTCGGGGTCCGGCGGGCGCGGCAGACGCCGGGCGCCCTGCTCGCCTCCGGCCTGGCGGCGGTGGCCGAGCGGCCGGTCGAGCTGCGCAACGTAGCCCTTTCGGGGGCCATGTCGGACGACCTCGACCGCCAGACGGACCTGCTGCTGGACGCGGACGCCCCGGCGCCCGACGTCTGCGTGATCATGATCGGCGCGAACGACGTGACCCGCCGAATGCCGCCCACCCAGTCGGTCCGGCTGCTCACCTCGGCGGTACGCAGGCTGCGGCTCGCGGGCTCCGAGGTCGTCGTCGGCACCTGCCCGGACCTCGGCACGATCGAACCGGTCTACCAGCCGCTGCGGATGCTGGCCCGCCGGGTGTCGCGCCAACTGGCGGCGGCCCAGACGATCGGCGTGGTGGCGCTGGGGGCCCGTACGGTCTCGATGGGCGACCTGTTGGGGCCGGAGTTCGCGGCGAACCCCCGCGAGATGTTCGGCCCGGACTCCTACCACCCGTCCGCGGAGGGGTACGCGACGGCCGCCATGGCCGTCCTGCCCACCCTGTGCGCGGCGCTCGGGCTGTGGCCCGGATCGGACCGCCTCGACGTGTCCCGGGACGAGGACCTGCTGCCGGTGGCGAAGGCCGCCTCCGCGGCGGCGGGCGAGGCGGGCACCGAGGTCACCCCGGCCCGCGGGCCGTGGGCGCTGCTCAAGCACCGGCGGCGCCGGCGGGTCCCGGAGTCCGAGCCGATCGGCCAGCCGGCCGAGGCGCACGACGCGGGTGTGACGGGTGAGACCGCCGGGAACGCCGGGAGTACGGACGCCCCGGTGCCCGGCCCCTGACGGCGGCCCGGTCCGGCCCGGCCCGGCCGCCGGAGGGCTACCGGGGGTCACCGCGGGCGCGGCCGGCGTCCCGCGTCGGGGCCCGCCGCCGGGCCCGCCGCCCCGGTGCGGTCCTCATCACACCGCGAGGCCGGTGACCTCGACGGTACGGGCCGGTAACTTCACATGCTGGTCCGGTACGAGCCGCAACGCACCCCCTTGGAGCCCCGATGCCCGAAGCAGTCATCGTTTCCACCGCCCGCTCGCCCATCGGGCGCGCCTTCAAGGGGTCCCTGAAGGACATCCGCCCGGACGACCTGACCGCGACGATCATCCAGGCCGCCCTCGCCAAGGTCCCCGAGCTGGACCCGCGCGACATCGACGACCTGATGCTGGGCTGCGGCCTGCCGGGCGGCGAGCAGGGCCACAACCTGGGCCGCATCGTGGCCGTGCAGATGGGCATGGACCACCTGCCGGGCTGCACGATCACCCGTTACTGTTCCTCGTCCCTCCAGACCTCCCGCATGGCCTTGCACGCCATCAAGGCGGGCGAGGGTGACGTCTTCATCTCGGCGGGCGTCGAGATGGTCTCCCGCTCCGTGAAGGGCTCCTCCGACGGCCTGCCGGACACCCACAACCCACTCTTCGCCGACGCCGAGGCCCGTACGGTCGCGGTGGCGCAGAGCGAGGGCGCGTCCTGGCACGACCCGCGCGAGGACGGCCTGATCCCGGACGCGTACATCGCGATGGGGCAGACCGCCGAGAACCTGGCCCGGCTCAAGGGCGTGACGCGCCAGGACATGGACGAGTTCGGTGTCCGCTCGCAGAACCTCGCCGAGGAAGCGATCAAGAACGGGTTCTGGGCGCGCGAGATCACCCCGGTCACCACCCCGGACGGCACCGTCGTCTCCACCGACGACGGCCCGCGCGCCGGCGTCACGCTGGAGGGCGTCCAAGGCCTCAAGCCCGTCTTCCGCCCCGACGGCCTCGTGACGGCGGGCAACTGCTGCCCGCTGAACGACGGCGCCGCCGCGCTGGTCATCATGAGCGACACGAAGGCGCGGGAGCTGGGCCTGACCCCGCTGGCCCGGATCGTCTCCACGGGCGTGACCGGCCTCTCCCCCGAGATCATGGGCCTGGGCCCGGTCGAGGCGTCCAAGCAGGCCCTGAAGCGGGCCGGCCTGACGGTCGGCGACATCGACCTCTTCGAGATCAACGAGGCGTTCGCCGCCCAGGTCATCCCGTCCTACCGGGACCTGGAGATCCCGCTGGAGAAGCTGAACGTCAACGGCGGCGCCATCGCCGTCGGTCACCCGTTCGGGATGACCGGTGCGCGCATCACCGGCACCCTGATCAACAGCCTCCAGTTCCACGACAAGCAGTTCGGCCTCGAAACGATGTGCGTGGGCGGCGGCCAGGGCATGGCCATGGTCATCGAGCGGCTGAGCTGAGCCGTAGCGGAGGGTAACGGTGCCCGGCGGGGGCTCCGGCCCCGTCGACTCTCCGTAGTCGGTTCAACCCCGTCGCGGCCGAGCTGTGACCGAATCTCCCCCAGGATGTGACCTATGTCCTGGGGGATCGGCATTTGCCCAGGTCAGGGAGGTGCGTGGGGGCGGCGAGGGACCAATGGCCTGTCCAATTCATGACGTAATGCACTGCATGCCATTCCCAGCACACGTCAAGCTGATGTAGGAAGTCGGGGGATCGAATCAACCAGGAGTTAGTCAGTGAGCGCCATGTCTCTTGCCCTGCTGCTGACCACGGCCGCTGCCACGGCCGTGGGCGCCGCTGCGCTGCACGCCGTACACGGACTGCGTAAGCAGGTCACGGCCCTGCGCGGCGAGCTGGCGATGCCGGCCCCCCGGCGCGCTGCGGCCGTCCCGCACGCCCGCAGCGCCGTGGAGTCCCCCGCCGCCGAGATACGAGCCGCCGTCGCCGAAGCCCTCGCGGAGGAGCGGGAGCGGGAGCTGGCCGAAGCGCGGGCCTTCTGGGCCGCGCAGGAGGCCCGCGACGCCGCCGACGCCTCTCCCAGCTTCGCCGGGGAGGCCCCGGGCTCGCTGCTGGGCGGTCTGCCCGGTCTCGGCGAGGACAGCCCGGTGTTCCTGCCCCGGCAGGCCGATCTCGTGGGTCTGGAGCCGGTTCTCGGCGAGGACCTGCTGGACGACTACCCGGAGGACTCCGCCGAGCTGGCCGCCGCCCGCAGGCGCCACCCCTCGCACCCCGACTTCGTACCGGCCCAGGCCCCGCATCCGGGCGTGGACCACGAGCGCACCGTCAGCCGCCTGGAAGAGCTCGCGGAGGCCCGTACGGCCCTCGCGGACGTCCGCCCCGGCCCGCTGGGCACCCTGGACGTGTACGTCTTCACCGACGGCACCACGCTGTGCATGACCCCGGGCCACCGGGAGACCGCGGAGCGCTTGGCGCAGGCCCTGCGCTCGGGTACCGCCCCGGTGCTGCTGGGTGGCTCGGGGATCTCCGGCGCCTACGCCCTGACCTTCTCCTGCGGTGACGCCGAGGACCCGGAGAGCAACGTCTACATCCTCGCGGACCGCGTCATCGCATCGCTCTGAGTTCCGCCTGCTCCACCAGCCGCACGGCCTCGTCCAGCATCTCGGACGGGGCCGTTCCGCCGTCCTGTGCGGGCAGTGCGCGCAGCGCCTCGGCGAGGTCCTGACCGGTCACCGCGACCTGGTCGCCGACGACGAAGACGCCCGCGTCCGGCACGACGCGCGCCGGAGCCGCCCCCCTCGGGTCCCGGGCCACGTCCTCCAGCCGCTGGGCCCGCACCGCGAGCTCGCGGGCCAGTTCCAGCGCCTCGGCGGCGGCGCCGCGCCGGAGCCGGCTCTGCGGAGCGGACCTCAGCCGGTCGGCGAAACGTTCGACGGCGGCGGTCAGGGGCGAAGTATCAAGCACCTGGCCGACCTTACGCGCCGCCCCGGCGCCATTGCCAACGGGCGAACGCTGAGGCACGGTGTCGTGAAGAGAACAAGGCGATACCTCCGGAGGCGCCCATGTCCGTAGAGTTCTCGGAGCAGACACACCGCAACATGATCGACAGAATTCCCCTGACCACCGGTCGTGAAGTGTCCGACTGGCTGCGCACCGTGGACGACGGCCCCTCCCTCGTCCGGTTCGAGGAGAAGGTCAGCTGGTTGCGCGGCGCGCACGACCTCTCGTACGGCCAGGCCAAGGCGATCATCCACGAGTACGACCTGCGCCGAGCCGCCCGCAGACTGGGCTGAGCCCCTGCCGCTGCCCGCACCGCACGAGGTCCCCCGACCGGCCGAGTCCCCCGACCTACCCCGATCCACATGACTGATCCGTACGACTGATCCGCACCGCTGATCCGTACCGCCCCACGACGCGGGAAGGCCCCGCGAGCGCAATCGCTCGCGGGGCCTTGCCCACGCCGGACCTCCCGGCCGGGGACCTGCCGGCCGGGAACCGACGACCTAGTCGTCGCCGGAGAGGATCTGGAACAGCCGCAGCAGCTCCAGGTAGATCCACACCAGGGTCAGGGTGAGGCCGAAGGCCGCCAGCCAGGACTCCTCGCGCGGGGCGCCGTACGCGATGCCGTCCTCGACCTGCTTGAAGTCCATGGCGAGGAAGCACGCGCCGAGGATCACGCCGACGACGCCGAACAGGATGCCCAGGCCGCCGCTGCGGAAGCCGAGGCCGTCGCCGCCCCCGAAGAGGGAGAACAGCAGGTTCACGACCATGAGGAGCATGAAGCCCATGGCCGCCGCCATCACGAAGCCGGTGAAGCGGCGCGTGACCCGGATCCAGCGCATCTTGTACGCGAAGAGCACGGCGGCGAAGACGCACATCGTGCCCAGCACGGCCTGGATGACCACGCCCCCACCGAAGTAGGTGCTGGTGGCCGAGCTGATGACGCCGAGGAACACGCCCTCGAAAGCCGCGTAGCCCAGGATCAGCCCGGGGACGGGCTTGCGCTTGAACGACTGGACGAGCGCCAGGACCATCGCGATGAGCGCGGCTCCGATGGCGATGCCGTACGACTTGTTGATGTTGGCCGGGTCGACGGGCAGCGCGATCCAGGAGATGACCGCCGTGAGCACCACGGTGCCGAGCGTCATGGCCGTACGGCTCACGACGTCGTCCATGGTCATCGCGTGGCCGCGCGCCGGCGCCTGCGGCATCCCGGTGACGGGGTCCGCTGCGTAGGGGTTCGTCGCGTACGGGTTGGTCGCGGTCCCGGCCTGCTGCGCGTCAAAGCCCGCGTAGCCGCCGGTGTCGCGGCTGAACCCCCGTCGCGAGAAGACCGGGTTACTGCTCCTCATCTCACTCCTCCGTGGCCGCGGGACGCGGCCGTCGCCTCAAGAGTAATGCGTTCGCAAAGAAACCACCCTACTGCTGGAGGAGGATCTTAGGAGAAGGCGTGGCGGACCGCGCGGGAGATGTCGCGACCGTGTCCGCGCGGCGCGCGGACGAGCCGCCACGCTGTGTTCAAAGCTGATAAATGCTCTATGTTGCACAGGCAAAACACGGGGGAGGCGGCGGTCGGCACATGGCACGGGACTACGACAGTCAGCTGCTGGAGTCGGTGGCGGTACGCCGGCGCAGGATGCGTGACGCGCTGCTGTTCGGCGCGCAGCGGGCGCGGCGCACGGCGGACGAGCGGCTCGGGAAGTTGTTCGCGGGCGTCGCGATCGCGGCCGTCCTCTGCGCGGGGTGCGTCGGCTGGTCCTTCATCCAGGCGACGCTGGCGAAGCAGAAGGCGGAGCAGCAGAAACAGCAGCAGCAACAGCAGAGCCAGATGCAACAGTTCGGGCAGCCGCCGAAACAGCCCGCACCGTCGCTCGCGCCGGCCGCGTCGAAGGCCGCCGTCCCGGGCGCGTCACAGGAGGCGGCCCCGGCCGCGACGGGGCACCCGTCGAAATCCCCGAAGCCGTCCAAGGCGCCGTCCGCGCCGGTGTCGAAGTCGCCGCCGCCCGGCGGCTCTCAGGCATCCCACTCGTAGACATCCCACCGGCACCTCGCCGAGATCTCGTCCCCGAAGGCCCGCGACACCGCGATGGTAGGTTCCTGCAAGTGGTGAGCACAGCAACGACTTCCCGAGCACAGCTGTCCCGGGTGACCCTGGTCGGCGAGCGGCGCCGGGCCGACATGGTCCTGCCCTCCGATACGCCGATCGGGCAGTTGCTCCCGGACATACTCCAGTTGCTCGACGACCGGGCCGCCTCGCGGCCGATGACGCGCCAGTTGCTGACCTCGGACGGCTCGGCGCTCCCGCAGGACAGCACGCTGGCCTCGGCCGGCATAGCCGACGGCGCCGTCCTGCGCCTCGTCAGGATCCACTCGGCGCCGCCCGCCCCCGTCGTCCACGACGTGACCGACCTGGTGGCCGACGACCTCGACCTGCGGGCCTGGCGCTGGCGTCCCGCCGCCCGGCGGGGCAGTGCGGGTGTCGCGACGGTCCTCTTCACGATGACCGCCGCCCTGCTCGCCCGGCGCGAGGTCGCCCTCGACACCCTGGCCGGCGCCCTGCTGGTCGTCACGCTCGTCCTGCTCGCCGCGGGCGCGCTCGGCGCACGGCTCGGGCAGGGCAACCGGGGCCTGGCCACCGCGCTGCTCTTCGCCTCCGGGGGACTCGGCGGGCTGACGGCGTGGACAGCCGCCGACGCCCACCACTGGGCGTGGGTCCTGCGGCTCGCCGCCGTCGCGGGGGCGCTGGTCGTGACGCTGGTCATGCTCGGCTACTTCTCGCCGCTCGGGCGCGGCGGACTCATCGGCGCCGGGGCGGTCGCCGGGATCACGCTCGTGTGGGAGGCGGTCGCCGCCGTCCAGGGCGAGCCCGCGCGCCTCGGTACGGTCATGGCCCTGTTCTCGGTGATGCTGCTCGGGATGCTGCCGCGGCTCGCGCTGATGGCGTCGGGTCTGACGGCGCTGGACGACACGCGCTCCGGCGGCGCCTCCGTCAGCCGCCACCAGGTGGGCAACGCCCTCGCCGCCACGCACCGCGGCCTCGCCCTCGCGACGATCGCGACCGCCGTCTCGGCCGCCGCCGCGGGCTGGCTGCTCACGCTGGCCGCGGAGCCGAACGTGTGGACCGTGGTGCTGCCGTCGCTCGTCGCCGTGGTTCTGCTGTCGCGGGCGCGGGCGTTCCCGCTGGTCGCGGAGGTGGTGGCGCTGCTCGCCGCGGCGGCCGTCCTCCTCGTGCGCCTCGTGCTGCTGTGGATCGGTCACGGCGGCGGTACCGGGGCGCTGGTCACGTTGTGCGTGGCCGCGCTGCTGCCGCTGCTCGGGCTCGCCGTACAGCCGCCCGAGCACGTGCAGGTGCGGCTGCGGCGCACGGCCGACTTCGTCGAATCCGTCGGCGTGGTGGGGCTGTTCCCGTTGGCCGTCGGGGTGTTCGGCATCTACGGGCAGCTGCTCGACAAGTTCTGAGTCAACTCGCAGGCGGCTCCGGGCGGGGCGGCAGGTCGTCGGTACAAGAGGGGTAGGGGCAGGGATGCCGAGCGGAGACAACTGGCAGGGCGACGTCCTGCGCGACCTGAGGGGCGCCGGGGGGCAGCCGCTGTCCGAGGGGCAGGGGCCGGTCGGGCCCGACCCACAGGGCGCGACCGCGGCCCGGGGGCCGGGGCCAGGCGGGGAGTTGCCGTCGCCCGACGGCCGGGACCCCGCGCGGCCGGTGCCCGCGGCCGGCCCCCACCAGCAGCCCGTCACGGGCGCCGGGGACGGCGCGTACGGGTACCCGTACCAGGCCCCGCCCAGCCCGACGCCGCCCGCCCCGACGCCGCCCGCCCAGGCTCCGGCACCGTACGCCCCGCCCCCGCAGGTCCCGGGCGGGCAGCCGCCGGCCGCCCAGCCGCCCGTCCCGCAGGCCCTGACCCCGCAACAGCCCGCCCCGCAACACCGGGCCCCGCAGCCTCCGCAGGGTCACCCCGCCGACGCCGGGGTCCGCCCGGCGCGCGCCCTCGACTCCCGTCCCGCGGTCGACCCCGGCCTGGTCGGCGCGCGCCGCAAGCCCCGTAACGGTGAACCCTTCCTGGCCCGTGCCGCCGGCGCGCTCTGGCGAACCGTTTCGTCATCCGTCGCCCGCGAGGTCGCCGAAGCCTCCGGCACCGCCGAGCTGCTCCAGCAGCCGGTGACCACCGGCCGCCAGATCGCCGTCACCTCCATCCGCGGCGGCGCGGGCAAGTCCACGGTCGCCGCCCTGCTGGGAACGACGTTCGCGCACTACCGCCAGGACCCGGTGCTCCTCGTCGAGGCCGACCCGGCCCTCGGCTCGCTGCCCATCCGGCTCGGCGCCGAATCCCTGCGCTGGACCACCGGTGACGTCGCCGACATCATCGAGCCCCAGATGTCGCTGCTCGACGTCACCGGCTACCTCGTCCAGCTCCGCGACAACGCCTGGCTGTTGCCGGGCAGTCAGGGCCAGATCGGCGCCATGCTCGACACCCGGTCCTACGAACGGGCCATGGTCGCGCTGCGCCGCTACTTCGGCGTGACGGTCGTCGACTGCGAGACGCTGCCCGCCGAGGTCGCCCGCGTCGCGCTCTCCGCCTCCCAGGCCCGGGTCCTGACCACCCCCGCGACCCTCGACGGCGTCGCCAGCACGTACGCGGTGCTCCAGTGGATGCAGGGCCTGCCCCCGTACGTGATGGCCGGCACGGTCGTCGCCTTGACGGAGCAGGCCCCGCAGGCGGGCATCGACGTGGACGAGGCGGTGCGCACGCTGCGCACCACCGGGGCGAGCGTCCACGTACTGCCGCACGACCGCCACCTGGCGGACGGCGGCCCGATCCGTACCGATCTGCTCGCCCGGGCCACGAGGACGGCCGCCACCCGGATCGCCGCGGACGCGTTCCAGCTCTCCCAGAAGCGCCACTGACGGACGACCACGGACGACCACGGACGACCACGACGACGACGGACGACGGACGACGAAGATGAGCACGCGACTGATCCACCGCCCCGCCAGGACGGTCAGGCCCCCGGCCGCCTCCGAGGCCCGCACCATCGAGGCGCCGCCCAACCTCCCCGAGGGCAAGGCGGGCAACATCGCGATGTCGCTGCTGCCCGTGGCCGGCGTGATGTCGTCGGTCGTGATGATGACGGTCGTCCGCAACAGCCAGTTCGCGGCGCTCGGCGCCCTCATCCTCGTCGTCACCGTCGTCGGCTCGGTCGGCCTCGTCTTCTCGCAGCGCGGCAAGGCCCAGCGCACCCGCCGCACCCAGCGGGAGGCGTACCTCGCCTACCTGGAGGACCTGCGGGAGGAGCTCGCCGCCGAGGAGCGCGAGCGGGCCGAGCACGCGGGCGTGCTCAACCCGCCGCCGAGCGCCCTGTACGACATCGTGCGCGACCCGGCCCGGCTGTGGGAACGCCGCCGCGTCGACGGGGACTTCCTGCGCGTGCGCGTCGGGACCGGCGAGATGCCGGTCCGCGAACTGCGGATCGCCGATCAGGGTTCCACCGTCCTCACCCCGCCCGACCGCTTCATGCTCAACGAGGCCTCGGCGCTGACCGCCCGCTTCCGCACCGGCACCGAACTCCCGCTGACCGTCCCGCTGGACCGGGTCGGCAACGTCACCGTGATCGGCCCGCGCGAGGACGGCCTGCGCGTCGCCCGCGCGCTGATGGTGCAGGCCGCCGCCACCCACGCCCCGGACGACGTGGCCATCGCGCTGGCGGTGCCCGGTGACCGGCTCGCGGACTGGGAGTGGGCCAAGTGGCTGCCGCACCTGCTGGACACCGAGCAGCTCGACGGTCCGGTCGCCGCACGCCGGATCGCCCCGTCCACGACGCAGCTCGCCCGCCTACTCGGCCCCGAACTGCGACGCCGCGCCTCCTACGCCGCCGAGGTGCGCCGGGGACTGTCCGGCAAGGACGCCCTGTCGATGAGCTCCCGGCTGCTCGTCGTCGCCGACGGACACGGGGAGGACGCCGTCGAACTTCCGCGTCCCGACGACGCCGTGGGGCTGCGCGAGATGGGCGTCACCGTCCTGCACCTCCTTGACCAGCGCGTCCAGGAGCCCGGCCACGTCGGGGTGCGGATCACCGTCGAGGGCGACCGCGTACTCATCGAGGACCTGCGCGACGAGGAACCGGTCAGCGCCCACGGCACGGTGGACGAGGTCGGGGTTGCCTTCGCCGAGGGCCTGGCCCGGATGCTCGCGCCGCTGCGCCTGTCCGCCGAGTCGCTGATCGACGCCCCGCTGTCGGGCCCCGTGGACTTCGCCGGCCTGCTCGGCATCGAGGACGTGGCCCAACTCGATGTCAACGGCCTGTGGGCGCCCCGCGGCGAGCGGGCCTTCTTGCGCGTGCCCATCGGCATCAGCGACTCCCACGAGCCGGTGCTGCTGGACCTGAAGGAGTCGTCCGAGCTGGGCATGGGCCCGCACGGCCTGTGCGTCGGCGCCACCGGTTCCGGAAAGTCGGAGCTGCTGCGCACCCTCGTCCTCGCGCTGGTGGCGACGCACCCGCCGGAGGACCTCGCGCTCGTCCTGATCGACTACAAGGGCGGTGCGACCTTCGCGCCGTTCGCCGGCCTGCCGCACGTCGCCGGTGTCATCACCAACCTGGAGAACCAGGCCGGTCTGGTCGAGCGCGTCCACGCCTCGCTCGCGGGCGAGGTCAAGCGGCGCCAGCAGGTCCTCAAGGACGCGGGCAACATCGCCGACATCGGCGACTACAACGCGCTGCGCACCGACCGGCGCCCCGACCTGGACCCGCTGCCGCACCTGTTCGTGGTCATCGACGAATTCGGCGAACTCCTCACCGCCAAACCCGACTTCATCGATCTGTTCCTGTCCATCGGCCGGATCGGCCGCTCCATCGGCGTCCACCTGCTGCTGTCCAGCCAGCGCATCGAGGGCGGCAAGCTCAAGGGCCTGGACACCTACCTCTCCTACCGGCTGGGCCTGCGCACGTTCTCCGCCGACGAGTCCCGTACGGTCCTGGACACCACCGACGCCTTCCACCTGCCGCCGCTGCCCGGCTTCGGCTACCTCAAGGTGGACACCAGCCACTACGAGCGCTTCAAGGCCAGCTACGTCTCCGGCGCCTACCGGGGCCCCGTCGAGCGCGCCGACGAGCGGGATTCGGGGCCACTCGCCCTGCCGTACGAGGCGTTCAACACCCTGGCGGAGCCGGAGAACGCGCAGGCACAGGAACAGGCGACCCGACGCCGGGAGACCGGTCCGACCGAGCTGGGCGTCGTCGTCGGCCAACTGGAGCGGGCCGCGGCGCCGGTCCGCCGGATCTGGCTCCCCCCGCTGCCCGGCGCGGTCGCGCTGGACACCGTCGCGGGCCCGCTCGACGTGGGCCCGCGCGGAATGCAGCTCGCCAAGCGGCGGGGCAGGCTGATGGTGCCGCTCGGCGTGCTCGACGACCCGACGAAGCAGTGGCAGGGCGAGTGGTTCCTCGACCTCACCGTCGCGGGCGGACACGCCGCCGTCATCGGCGGACCGCAGTCCGGCAAGACCACCCTGCTGCGCACCCTGGTCCTGTCGCTCGCGCTGACCCACACCCCGCAGGAGGTCGGCGTCTACGGTCTGGACCTCGTCGGCGGCGGCCTCCAGGCCCTGGCCGGGCTGCCGCACGTCGGCGGGATCGCGGGCCGGGCGGACCGCGAGCGGGCGGCGCGGACCGTCGAGGAAGTACGCACGATGCTCGCGACCCGCGAGGACCTCTTCCGCGAGCACGGCATCGACTCCGTCGAACAGTTGCGCACCCTGCACGCGGCGGGCCGGCTGCCGCGGCTCGCCTCCGCCGAGATCATCCTGGTCATCGACGGATTCGGGGCGCTGCGCGACGACTTCGAGAGCCTGGACGACGCCGTCGTGGACATCCTCAAGCGCGGCAGCGGCTACGGCATCCACGTCGTCGCCGGCATGTCGCGCTGGAACGACGTACGGATCGCCACCCAGTCGAACTTCGGCACACGGGTCGAGCTGCGGCTCAACGACCCCAGCGAGTCCAGCGTCGACCGCAAGCTGGCCGAGACCCTCTCGCCCGAGGAACCCGGCCGCGTACTGACCGACGGCAAGCTCTTCGCGCAGGTCGCGCTGCCCCGGACGGACGGGCTCACCGACGCCTCGCAGCTGGGTTCGGTGCTGGAGCGCACGGCCCGTACGGTGCGCGCCACCTGGAGCGGGGAGACCGCCCAGCCGGTACGGGTGCTGCCGCACGTCCTGGAGCCGCACCTGCTGCCCGGCCCGGCGGCGGAGCCGAAGCGGGTGCCGATCGGCTTGGACCAGACGGCGTTGGCGCCGGTCCTGATCGACCTGTTCCGCCACGACCAGCACCTGTTGGTCCTGGGCGACAGCGAGTGCGGGAAGACCAACCTGCTCAAGACCATCGCCGGCGGGCTCATCGAACGCTACGGCGAGGAGGAGCTGGTCTTCGCCATCATGGACCCCCGGCGCGGCCTGCGCGGGGTGGTCCCGGAGGAGTTCAACGGCGGGTACGCGTACAACGCCAAGCTGTGCGCGGGGCTTTCGGCCGGCATCGCCACCGAGCTGGAGCGGCGGATGCCCGACGACAGCATGCCCTTGGAGGAGCTGGAGCCGGGCAGTTGGGGCGGCGGGCCGCGGATCGTCGTACTCGTCGACGACTACGACGTGCTGACCACCGCCGGACAGTCGCCGCTGGCGCCGTTCCTGCCGTACGTGCCCTCGGCCGCCGACATCGGCCTGCACTTCGTCCTCACCCGCCGGGTCGCCGGCGCCTCGCGCGGCATGTACGAGCCCCTGGTGCAGGGGCTGCGCGAGTCGGGGGCCTCCGCCCTGGTCATGGCGGGCGACCGCAGCGAGGGCCAGCTGTTGCCCGGGGTGTACGCCGCCCAGCAGCCCGCCGGTCGGGGGGTGCTGGTCCGCCGGGGCCAGTCGAGCCGCCTGATCCAGACCGTGTACACCCACGGATGAGCGCCCTCGCACCCACTCATCACTCATCGCGTACGCCCCTCGCCTCCCTCTCGCCTCCCCACCGAAGGACCTGACCAGCACATGACGAAGGACGTCGTCGCGCTCACCGAGCGGATGCCCGACCCGTGGACCGTGCTCGCCGGACTGCTCTCCGGGGGCCCCGACAAGCTGGTGAACGCGGCGGCCGAGGGGGCCGTCGTGCAACTGTGCGACGAGGAGGGCCGCCCGCTCGTCTCCATCGAGGCGCCGCTGCTCGTCCAGGTCGAGGGCGAGGCCGAGCGGCTGCTGGGGGCCACCGCGCCGCCGGTCCCGTTCTGGTGGACGGAGGCCCGCGCGACCACCGGCGTCGCGGACGCCGCCCGGCTCGCGGGTACCTTCGCGGCCCGACTGGCCGCCCTGGCCGGCGGCTCCTCCTGGCCGCGCGAGCCGGGGCGTTCGCTGGCCGTGGTGCGGACCGAGGGAGTGAGCGTGGCGCCGGAGCCGGCCGCCGCGCAGGCCGCCGTCGACGTGCTCACCGACCGGGTGGCGGTCGTCATCCAGGACCGCCCCGTGGTGGCCATGACCGCATGGCTCTCGGAGGCCTTCCGGGCCGCCGCCGAAGCCGAACTGGGCCTGCAGATCGTCACCCCGCCGGGCACCACCCTCTCCCCCGCCGTCCGGGAGAACCTGAGCGGCTGGCCCTCGCGCTGGGTGGTGCAGGACGAGCGGGACGGCTACTACGACGGCCTCACCGGAGCCGTCCTGCGCTGGCAGGGCGGCCTCTTCGCCCCGGTCGAGGCGCTCGACGCGACGCCCGAGGACCCGCGCACCCCCGTGGCCGCCGCGTTCCGGGAGGCCGCGGAGACCGCGGAGCGACAGCTGGCCGTCACCTTCCGCACGGTCCACCCCGCCGACGACCGGCTCGTCCTGGGGGGAGCCCTGGAGGCGGTGTGGCGGGAGCTGACGGGCGGGCCGCCGGCCGGATGGGGCACGGCCGAGCCGGCGAACCTGCCGTGGTCGCCGGCCCGCCTCACCGACGTCGCCTACGCGCGGGCCCCGGAGCCGACCTGGTTCGTGGTGGTCGGCGGCCCCGAGCGCCCCGGCCTCGCCACCGTACGGGTGCGCCGCACGAAAGCGGGCGTCGAGGAGGAGGTCACCCTCGCGTTCGGCTACGGCGCCGGCGAGGAACCCCCCTTGGATGCCCTGACCAGGGCCGCGGAGGTGCTCGCCACCCGCCACCACCTCCAGTCGATGCTCGTACAGCTCCGCAAAGCCCGGCGCGACCTGGCGGTTCCGCCCCGCTTCGAGGGGCCGGGCGTGCCGGTGGCCTTCGTCCTCGGGGCGGAGGAGGTCCGCGCCATGCCCGGCGACCGCGCCCGTAACACGCCCTTGGCCGAACGACCCGTGCCGCTGGGCCCCAAGACCCGGCCCGCGCTGTACTACCCGCTGCCCGGGGACCCGTCGGACCTGGCGGGCTGGCAGGACTTCGAGCTGCTGATGCGGCATCTGAAGGGCGCTTGACGGGCCCCGTTGAGATGTTCGGCTTTGGTCACAACCGGCAGATTGCCGGTTGCAAGAGCGACGTGGATTGAGAGAATTGACCATACTGATGGTCGTTCTATCGTGACGGGGGTGTGGGATGAAGTTCGACATGGGGACGCAGGTCCTGACGAGCCTGATGTCGGGGTCGCGGACGTCGAGTACGGATCTGGGGACGTTGATCCGGCAGTTGATCGCGGCGGCGCATCCGTTGGAGGGCAAGTTCAACGGTCAGGGCAAGGTCGCGTTCGACTCGTTCAAGGAGCACTCGGACGGGATCACGAAGGAGCTGAACGCCGCGCTGTCGGCGATCTTGGGTGGTCAGTCGGGGATGGAGCAGGCCTTCGGCACCGGTGACCACGAGCAGGGTGACAACGCGCGGCAGCAGATGTCGGCGGCGAACTTCGACGCGGCGCGTTTCGCCGGCCGTTGATCGCTGATCGCTGATCGCTGAGGGTCGTAAGTCTTTTCAACCACACGGGGAGTGTGATGTGTGATGGCCGGTGGCACGGACCGTCGTTCGTATGACACGGGGGCGTCGACCGAGGCGCAGGGCAACATCCAGGTCGTGATCGGGCAGTTGGAGCAGGTGATCGCGGCGCGTGACGCGCAGGTGAAGGCGGCGATGTCGGACTTCGCGGCGGATGGCGTGGCGGACGAGTACCACGGCAAGGAACTGCGGTGGAAGAACGCGTCGCAAGAGGTGAAGAACATCATCCGGTTGTTGAAGTCGACGTTGGAGAAGAACGACGCGACGGCGGCGCAGACGATCGCGCGGGCGAAGGCCGCGGTCGACAACATCGGCTGAGTCGGTCGGGCCGGACGGTTTTACGGGGGAAGCATGACGTCGTGGGACATCAAGCCGCAGGGTGTGCAGTCGCAGTTGAAGCTCACCGGTGAGCGGGCGGGTGATCTGGAGAAGGCGCTGAACGCGTTGATGGGGCACATGTCGGAGGCCGCGTACGCGGCGGGTACGGCGGTGCCCGGCTCGGCGGCGACGGTGCCGAACGCGGCGCGGCAGGGTCCGGTGGCGACGGGGCAGGTGCCGTTGGCGCACCGGGGGACGATGGGTCCGGTGGGTGCGGCGTTGTCGCAGTACCTGGAGAAGCGCCAGCCGGACGTGAAGGCGATGGTCGACCGGATCCAGGCCGCGGTGCTGGGTGCGGCGAAGGCGACGAACGAGTACATCGAGGGTGACTTGGACGCGGCCAAGCACGCCCAGGACGCGGCGAAGAACGTGCGGTTGGACGAGCTGCGGGACGCCACGGGGGGTGGCAAGTGAGCAACAACGATCCCGTCAATCCGGCCGAGGTGCCGGTGTTCACCGGTGAACTGGCGGTGCTGGACGAGAAGGTGAAGGCGCTGTCGGGGGACGGCGGGGCGCTGGCGAACGCCGGCTCGTCGGTGCACACCACGTTCGGTGGCCTGTCGGCGTACTACAAGGCGCCCGAGGCCGAGCAGCTCTTCGCCGTGACGAAGCCGGTCGCGGACATCACGATGTCCTTCAGCGGCGACATGTGCACCATCGCGGGCGCGCTCGGTTCGTACGCGAACGAGATCCGTCCGCTCGTCAAGCAACTCGACGATTTGAAGATCGAGGCGGCTTCGTTCAAGTCGAAGGTCTCCGGCGACCACAAGTGGAACGAGGACGGCGACCTGGTCGACGAGAACCTCGACCGGCGTAACAAGATCGCGGAGGTATGGTCGCAGTTCCAGGCGGCGGAGCGCACCGCGTACGACAAGATCGTGGCGTTGGTGTGCGGGACGCCGCTGAAGGTCGACGACGGCTCGCACGGCGCGAACATGTACGGCTATGACGCGGAGGCGCTCAAGCACTCCAAGTCGCTGCCGTGGGGTGACGCGGTCGAGGAGTCGGTGCCGTGGTGGCAGGTGTGGGAGCACGCCTACGACTTCGGCAAGGGCGTCATCGTCGACGGCGTGTGGGGCACCATCAAGGGCCTGGGCACACTGGTCGGCTTCGACGGTTGGGACGCCACGAAGCAGGCGTGGACGGGCCTGGCGAAGCTGGCCACCGGTGTGTCCATCGCCATCATCCCGGGCGTCGGTTCGGTGTACATGGCGATGCCCGGCAAGTACCTCCCGTCCTGGCTCCGTGATTCGCGTACGGCGATGAAGGAGACGGGCAAGGCCATGCTGGCGTGGGACCAATGGAGCGAGAACCCCTCGCGGGCGGCCGGCGCGGTCACCTTCAACGTGGTCACCGCCATCTTCACCGACGGCGCCGGCGCGGCGGCCTCGGGCGCCGGTAAGGCGGGCATCGCGGCGAAGGCACTGTCCTTCGCGGGCAAGGCCGGACGGGCCATCGACCCGATGACGTACGTGTTCAAGGGCGCGGGCGCCGGCCTGTCGAAGATCGGCGATGTGATGGCCGGCCTCAAGGGCATCGGCAAGATCGAGATACCGAAGATCTCCGAGGGCGCGTTCGCCCTGCCCGACGGCTCGACGATGCTGCCTGACGGAACGATTCACCTCCCGTCCGGCACCGCGATCCCCGAGGGCGCGATCAAGCTCCCCGACGACACCATCAAACTCCCCGAGGGCACCGCGACCCTGCCCCCGGGCACCGTCAAGCTGCCCTTCGACGACAGCCCCGCAAAATACATGGACGCGGACGGCAACCTCTACAAGAAGGACGGCAGCCTCTTCCAGCGCGCCGAGGACGCCAAGGTCGATACCGGCCCGACCACGGCCCACGCCCCGAAGGTGGAGGCCCCCGTCCTGGTGGGCGTCGGCGCCCACAACGCCGACAACGCCATCCGCCTCGGCTCCGACATGTCCGACCCGGTCCACGCGGCCGACAACGCCGCCCACACCGGCAACCACACCCCCGGCGGCCACGCCCCGGACGGCATGCCACGCAACAGCCACGACACTCCCGGCGGCGCAGGCGACAACACCCCCCACTCCCACGACACCACCCCAACCGGCGGCCACCCGGACGGCCCGTCCCACGGGAGCCACTCGGACACGGGGAGCGGAGGCCACGGAGAGGGCCCCGGCGGCGGGTCCCACCCGGACACCGCTACAGGTGGCCACCGCAACAGCGGCACGGACGTACTCGGAGACGGCCCTGAGCAACCGTTGCTGGAGGGCGGTTCCGAGGCCCGGCCTGACGGCGCCCGATACGTCGAGGAGCCTGCACCCGAGGATGTCGTGGCGGCGGATTTTTACGACCGCGTGCGGGCCAACCCGGAATCGCTGGACATCGCCGCCATCTCCGAGAACACCGGTGTGAGCACGGAAGTGCTGGATCGGGTCAGGAGTCATTTCTTCCTCACCGAACATATCGTGCTGGAGCGCCCGGGTGTCGCGCGCAAGGCGTATTTCACGCCACGGAATGACATCGCCGACATTTGGGAAGCCGCAAGCCATCGGAGCCTGGAGCCGGCGGAAGTGGTGAAGTTCGAGCGCTACATTGCCCACGAATATGTCGAGAACGCGCTCATCGAGGCAGGGATTCCCTATCTCCGCGATTACCCGGATGCTTGGGACACCTTCACCAACGATGGTGGACGACTTGAGTATTATCATACGTGGCCGCGGAGTGCCGCCGATGCAGGCGCCCATGAACTCTCACTGAACGAAGGCAGGGGCGGGTTCGGGCATTGGCGTAGTTTGGGCATGGACGTGGCGCATGTTGAGGTGGCTACCAACCTCACGAACATCGATGAAGTGGTGTCGGCTCTCAAGCAGGAGCTGCGTTCGAAAGGAATTGAGCTCAAGTGACCGAGGGCCGAGACGACGGGGTATCGACCGCCATGCTGGAGAGGCTCCGCACGGTGGAGTGGGACTGCGACTGGGACGATGCCTTCCGGCACGTGATGTCGCGGCGGTTGCTGATGCGGGAGTATCTGCGGCGAGCCGCTCTGTGGGCCGAGGCTTACTCGGCCGAGAGCGCATGGCCGTTCTTCGACGTGACGGAGTACATCGACCCGGAGTTCCGGCTTTCGCCGGACCTGGACCGGGAGCTGGGCGCCTTCTTGAGCACCCGGCTGAACGGAATCGTCGAGGCCACATGCGCCGGCGCCGTACGCGTGGCGGAGCTCCGGGCGCAGCGCCCGGCGACCGTGTCCGGAGAGCTTCCCGACCTCTACGAGCCGCTGGTGCTTTTGTACGAGCGGGGCGGCGACTTCATGAGGGACAATGCCGGCGCGCTCGATCTGACGGGCGTGAGGTTCCGTACCGGGACCTTGCGGGACAACCTGAGCGGTACACCAGTCGTCGCGCTCGATAAAGGCGTCTTGGACGCACTGGACGCCGAGGGGCGGGTCACGTTCTACTCCATGTCCGACAGCCCAGGAGTCATCCTGAGGCGTCGCCAACTGCCGGATAATGTGGAGAAGATGGAGGAATTCGGCAGGCTCTTGCGGTGGGAGCCCACGAGCAGGTTGTCCGCCTCGGAGGT
Source organism: Streptomyces sp. Tek67B01 (assembly GCF_055231995.1). NCBI lineage: Bacteria > Bacillati > Actinomycetota > Actinomycetes > Kitasatosporales > Streptomycetaceae > Streptomyces > Streptomyces sp. Tek67B01. The sequence goes on along the minus strand of NZ_JBUYUY010000001.1, from coordinate 4,301,733 downwards.
TGCCGAATCCGGAGCCACTCGGATCGACGACAGCCAGGCGGCCCGGCTTCTCGAGACAGCCATGCGCGACTCCGCCCAGCACAATGCTTGATACCACCCGCAAGAGGGGCTTTCGATCGCATCATGACTTTGGCCTGCCATTTTCCCCCTACCGTGCTGGACAGGCTGCGGGCGGTTGGCTGGAGTGACGAAACCTCTGCTTTGGGCGGGAACACTCGCGGGCGCTGCTGATGTGCGAGTTCCTGCGCCGCTCGGCGCTGTGGGCCCGGGCGTGCGGGGCCGAGGAAGCCTGGCCCTTCTTCGACGTGGCAGAACACGTCGAATCCGAGGTTCAGACGCCCCCGACGTTGCCGCCGAGACGGAAGAGCGCTCCTCCATCTCGGAGCACGTTTCACCGTCGATCCCCGTGCGGCGAAGCTGGAGCCCTGGGAAGCGGTGGTGGGCGCCCTTCAGGTGGGGTCCGCCATCTTCGCCACGGCTTCCGTGACCGAGCCGGCCGTGGAGTGCCGGATCAACCGTCGGATGCGAACGCTACCGGCCGCGGGCGAGGATCGGGGCCTCACCGACCTCGGGACGTGGACGACCACGTTCTGGCTCGCCGTGGTGTGCCGGGATCAGGCGCGTATCACCGAACTGGTCCGCTTCCCCCTCGGCCGCCTCCATGGCGGCGGGTTCGACGAGTTCGTCCGACACTGGGTCGACACGTTGCAGAGGTACGGGCACCTGGGTCGAATCGAGTTCCTCCCGCACCACCTGCTTACCCGTGGGTGGCTCGGCGAGTTCCCCATCTGATGGGCGGACCACACCCGTCGGTCCTGGTCGCACCAGGGCCGTCCCCACGCACGTCGAGCCACGGAGGAGCAGTTCGTTGGTCGCGATCATTTCCCGCCATCCCTTCCGCACGGGGAACGCGGAAGCGGGAGTCGCCGTTCTCCAGGAGAGTGCCGAAGGGCGGATCGACGGCCTGGAGGGCGGTTCCACGGGTCTGGGCGAAGCCCTGGACACCACGCTCATGCTGGCCAAGGCCCACTGCCTGATGGACCCCAAGGGCTCGATCTACCCGACCTGGGATGCCTGGGTGAACGCGATGCAGGTGAGCTCGGCTGCCTTCGCCGCCGCCACCAATGGCGGGGAGCACGTGCAGTGCCGCATCGCGCACAAGGACCGGACGCTGCAAACTACCGGCCCCCAGTGGTACCTACACCCGAACACCTGGCTGACCGCCTTCTACCTCGCCGTGGCATGCCGGGAGCGGGACAGGATCACGGCCCTGTGCCAGGTGCCGCTGTCCCTGCTCCGCGAGAACGGTTCACGCTTCGACGAATTCCACTTCGCCTGGATCGATACCCTCCAGACCTACTGGCTCGGCGGCCCGGAGCTCGGCCGGAAGCTGGTAGCCGCGGTCGACGGCACGGATCCGGCAGCCGTCACCGACCCGGAGGCAGTGAGCAAGCTGCTGTACCCGCCGATGGAAATGTTCCACCGCATCGTCCGCAACGACAACGAAGGCTTCAACAAGGCCCTCGCGGCTGCCCTTCAGTGGCACAAGGAGTACTGGAGCGAGGAGGGCCGGGACACCACCATTCCGGGCCTGGTCGCGCTCGCGCCGCTCGCCATGGCTTGCCTCGCCCACGACGCCGGCATGCCCATCGAGGTCGAGTCCGACTACCTGCCCGCCACCATCCTGGGCCGCAACTGGTGCGGCGAATTCCCCACGTAAGTGGCTCACCGAACGACGGGGATCCAGGGCCGGGAACTCGCGACTAGCGGGCCGCAGTTCCACCTGAATGCCGGTACCTGAGTCCAGACCTTCTACCTCGCCCTGGTCTGCCGGGAGACCGCCCGCGTCGACATGCCGGCCTTGGTGCCGGTGTCACTGCTCATGGAAAAGTCTCTGTCCCGGTCGCCGGCATCCATCTAGGCATCGCACAGCGCCAGGATGGGCGCGGTGATGACGTCCCCGAACGTGGCGCGCGTCCGGTGCATCGGCGACCCCGGCGCGGTCATGCCGGAGACCTGGGAGTCCTGGATGCCGGCGATGCAGGTGCACTCCGCGGTGTTCGCGGCCACCGCGCTGCGGCGGTGTGATGGACGAGTACGTGTACGCGTGGGTTGGAGACCTGCAGAGCTTCTGGCTGCGCCGTGAGAACCTCCGCGAGCACTTGGTGCGCGCGGGACCCCAGCGCCCCCGAAGCCGCCCGCATCCTCGACGCGGAGACAATGGCAACTTGCAGTGCCCACCGATCACGATGTTCGGCGGGTGCTGGACTTCGCCTGGCGCGGCGTATTCGACGCGTAGCGGGCCCGCGCGTGAACGAGGCCAAAGAGAGGGCACAGCACGTGATGACGAACATTGCCCGCCACGAGTTCCGTACGGACAACGTGGCCGAGACCATGGCGCCGGTCATCGGCAGTGCCGAAGAGGCGTTGGCAGGGCTCGCGACGTCCGAGAACGACCGTTACGACGCGCTCATGCTCACACTGGCCGCAGCGAAGTGGCACTGTGCCGCCGACCCCGTCGCGGACCGGTTCACCACGTGGGAAGCATGGATCTTCGCCATGCAGACCGGTTCCGCGCTGTTCGCCGCGGGCCGGGCCACCGAGGGCACCGTCACCTGCCGGATCGGGGTCAACGGAGAAGAACGGGAACTGCCTGCCACCGGGCCGCAGGAGTATCTGCACGCGGGGAACTGGCTCACATCCTTCTACCTGGCCGCCATCTGCCGCGCGAACGACCGCGTGCACCAACTGGCGCGGATTCCCACCTCCTTCCTGCGGGCGTCCGGTGTCGAGTTCGACGATTACGCCTACGCGTGGATCGAGACGATCCAGAACCACTGGTTCGGCCGCCAGGAGACCTGGGACACCTTGGTCCGTGCCATGGACGCCACGGCGCCGGCGATGGTGCGGATCGCCGGCAAAGAGCTGATGCCGAAAATCCTCTACCCGCCGATCAATCTCTTCCACCGCTATGTGACTCGGGACAACGCACTGTTCAATGAGGCATTGGCCGAAGCGCTCACCTGGCACAAGGAGTTCTGGACCGCGAACGAGGCCCGTGCGAAGAGCGGCGAGGGCTTGGTCGCGCTCGGCCCGCTCGCCATCGCATGCATGGCCCGTGACGCCGGCATGCCGATCGAGGTCGAGTCCGAGTACCTGCCCAAGGAGCTACTGGAATTCGGCTGGGCCGGTGAGGTGGACGCCTGAAAGGCGTACGGTGCCGAGGAGGCGTGGCCGGACGCCCGTCGTCTCGCCCCCGATCCGAGGAGCCGTACTCGCATGACCCGCCATCCGTCCCGGACGGTGCTGGACCGGCTCCGGGCTGTCGACTGGCACGACGACACCCGCGCAACGGGCCACGAGCGTTCGCGGGTGCTCCTGATGCGCGAGTTCCTCCGCCGCTCGGCCCTGTGGGCCCGGGCCTGCGGGGCCGAGGCGTCCTGGCCCTTCTTCGATGTCGCGCAGCACGTCGACGCCGACGTGCGGACGCCGCCCGGCGTGGCCGCCGGGGTGGAGGACCTCGTGAAGGGGATCGCTCCCGAATCGCTGCGGACCTTGTGCCGTGCGGCCGTACGTTGGGCGGCCCTGCGCGACGGCCGCCACGAGCCGGCAACCGGTCTGCCCGATCCGTACGAGCCGCTCCTGCTGATGTTCGAACGCGGCGGCGGGTTCTACCTGGAGGAGTACCTCGATCTCAAAGGGGTGATGATCCCACTGGGAACCGTGGGGACCAACGCGGCCACGGCCCCGTTCCTCAGCCTCGCGTCCGCCACCCTCGACGCGCTCGATGTCCCCGACGCCGGCGCCGAGGTCACGTACTTCGCGAAGGTCGACGAACGACACCCCCGGCGCAGCCCCCGCGGCGTCGTCCGACGTCGGGTCGACGAGGACGGGGCCCACGACGAGGCCTTCACGCGCAACCTGCAATGGGAACCGACCGAATATCTCAGGCGCCACGCCCTCGGCCACGACGACATCGACCACGTCCCCGTCTCCGAACACGAGGCGGCCGCCTTCATCGAGTCGGTGACGACGAAGCTCACGGGCTCTCGGTGAGCTGATGCGATCGTGTCCGCCGGGGCGGCCGTGGTCACCGGCGCGCCCCTGCCCTGCGTGCGTGGTGCCCGGAGCCGGACTTGAACCGGCACGACCCGAAGGTCAGCGAGGTTTAAGCTCGCCGTGTCTGCATTCCACCATCCGGGCAGGGCGTGGCGGCCCCCGTTGAAAAGCCGTGAACGCTACAGGTGAGCTTATCCGTAGTATCTGCGCCCCCACCTGGGCGTCTGTCCGATGTTGTCTGATTTTATTGACGCTTGAGTAGCCGTCAGGTGCGATAACGCGCGGTCGGCACGTTGCTGACGGTGATCTCCCCCGCGAGCAATTGACGGGATTTCGCCTCCCCACGCCACCCCACCCGCCACCCCGGGCTCGGCGTCGTCCACGGGGGCGTCCGCGGCGGCATCCGAAGGAGCTCCATGGGGGCTCCACGGGGGCGGAGTCATACCAAAGGAGGAGGCGGCCACGCTCGTGGTCAGCCTTCAGTGGGCCGCGGAACCGGCACCGCGGCTGATCCGGGGCGGGGGTGCGCGCGGCGAGGATGGAAGGGTCCCGCCACAGCGCAGCATCCCGCTCGACAGGAGTCCCCGTGACCGCCATGAACTACGCCCCCACCACCCAGGCGGTGGCCGCCCGCGCCACGCAGCTGTCCAAGGTGTACGGCCAGGGCGAGACCCAGGTGGTCGCACTCGACAACGTCTCCGTCGACTTCGGCCAGGGCCGGTTCACCGCGATCATGGGCCCCTCCGGCTCCGGCAAGTCCACGCTGATGCACTGCGTCGCGGGCCTGGACACCTTCTCCGGCGGCTCCGTGCGCATCGGCGACACCGAGCTCGGCTCCCTCAAGGACAAGCAGCTGACCCAGCTGCGCCGAGACAAGATCGGCTTCATCTTCCAGGCCTTCAACCTGCTGCCGACGCTGACGGCCCTGGAGAACATCACGCTCCCCATGGACATAGCGGGCCGCAAGCCCGACCAGCAGTGGCTGGACTCGGTGATCCGCATGGTCGGCCTCTCCGACCGCCTCGGCCACCGCCCCACGCAGCTGTCGGGCGGCCAGCAGCAGCGCGTGGCCGTCGCCCGTGCCCTCGCCTCCCGGCCGGAGATCATCTTCGGTGACGAGCCCACCGGCAACCTCGACTCCCGCTCCGGCGCTGAGGTACTGGGCTTCCTGCGCAACTCCGTCCGCGAAATGGGCCAGACCGTCGTGATGGTCACCCACGACCCGGTCGCCGCCTCCTACGCGGACCGCGTCATCTTCCTCGCCGACGGCCGCATCGTCGACGAGATGCTGAGCCCGAGCGCCGACGGCGTCCTCGACCGCATGAAGGCCTTCGACGCCAAGGGCCGTACCAGCTGAGGGACTTGCCCTCCCCGTCCCCGCTGACCCCCGACCCCCTGGACACCTCCACCATGTTCCGTACCGCCCTGCGCAACGTCCTCGCGCACAAGGCCAGGCTGTTGATGACGGTGCTCGCCGTCGTCCTCGGCGTGGCCTTCGTCTCCGGCACCCTCGTCTTCACCGACACCGTCGGCAAGGCCCTGTCCGGCCAGTCCGCCAAGAGCTTCGAGGGCATCGCCGTCTCCGTCACCGCCCAAGGCCCCTCCCGCAACGACGACGGGACCAAGGAGGGCGAGCCGGGCATCAGCGCGCAGACCCTCGACAAGGTCAAGGCGCTCCAGGGCGTCGACACCGTCTCCGGCCGCGTCTCCGGTTTCGCCGGTGTCGCCGACCCCCACGGCAAGCTGATCGGCAGCGGCTGGGCCAACCGCGGTTCCAACTTCGCCCCCGTCGACAAGGGCAAGGACCCGCGCTACGCCTTCACCGAGGGCAACGGCCCCTCGAAGGCCGACCAGGTCGCCCTCGACAAGGAGACCGCCCGGCGCGGCGAGTACAAGGTCGGTGACAAGGTCCGGGTGGCCTCCAACGGCCTGGCCTCCGAGTACACCCTGACCGGTGTGTTCACCACCGAGGACGGCCAGGTCAACGCGGGCGGCTCGCTGGTGCTGTTCGACACCGCCACCGCGCAGAAGCTCTACCTGGTCCCCGGCTTCTACGACGAGCTCTCGGTCAGCGCGAAGCCCGGCACCACCGCCGACCGGCTGCTGTCCGAGGTCAAGCCGCTCGTCGGCAAGGACGCCACGGCCAAGACCGGCGCCGAACTGGCCGCCGAACAGGCCAAGAACATCGAGAAGCAGATGGACAGCACCAACCAGATGCTGCTGACCTTCGCCCTGATCTCGCTCTTCGTCGGCGTCTTCCTGATCTACAACACCTTCACCATGCTGGTCGCCCAGCGCACGAGGGAACTGGCCCTGCTGCGCGCCATCGGCGCCAACCGCGGCCAGGTCAAGCGGTCCGTCCTGGCCGAGGCCCTCGTCGTCGGTGTGGTCTCCTCCGCCGTCGGTCTGCTGGCCGGCGTCGGTCTCGCGGTCGGCATGCGCTCCCTGATGGACTCCATCGGCGCGAAGATCCCGGCCGGCCCGCTGGTCGTCAGCCCCGGGACCATCGCGATCGCGATCGTCATCGGCGTCCTCGTCACTCTGCTCGCGGCCTGGCTGCCGGCCCGCCGCACCGCCAAGATCGCCCCGGTCGCGGCCATGGGCAGCGCCCACCTGCCGGCCACCGCCAAGTCCCTGGTGCTGCGCAACAGCATCGGCGGGGCGCTCACCCTGTTCGGCCTGGCCGGGATCCTCGGCGGCGCGCTCGTCGGCAAGGACGGCAAGATGATCATCGGTGGGGGCGCCTTCCTCACGATGATCGGCATCATCGTCCTGCTGCCCGCGCTCTCCCGCCCGGTCATCGCGACCCTGCGCCCGGCGTTGAGCAAGGCCTTCGGCGTCGCCGGCAAGCTGGCCGCGCAGAACGCCGTGCGCAACCCGCGCCGCACCGCCGTCACCGCGGCCTCGCTGGCCATCGGCCTGACCCTGGTCACCGCCCTGTCGGTGCTGGGCATGACCATGGGCAAGGCAGTCGACCGGATGACCACGGACAAGTTGAAGGCCGACTACAAGGTCTCCCTCTCCGGCGGCTTCGGCGGCCTCGACCAGAGCGTGATCGCAGCGCTGGCCAAGGCGCCGGGCGTCAAGGCGGTCTCCCCGCAGCAGGCCGGCTACCTGCGCTTCGGCGGCGGCAAGCAGTTCGGCTCCGCCTCCGGCGTCGAACCGGCCACGATCGGATCGCTCCTCAACATCGACGTCGTCACCGGTTCGCTGGACAGCCTCGGCAAGGGCCAGGTGGCGGTCGCCGACACGACGGCGAAGTCCCAGAACCTCAAGGTCGGTTCGGTGCTCAAGGTCGCCTTCGACGACAACAAGAAGGCCGATCTGGTGGTCGGCGCCGTCTACAAGGAGATGGACGGCATGCTCTCCCCCTACGTGCTCGACTACAAGATCCTCTCCGCGCACGAGGAGAAGCCGTACCTGCCCGAGGTCTTCGTCAAGATGGACGGCGGCCCCTCGGCCAAGGCCCAGCAGACCCTCGTCGACGCCCTCGGCAAGAACCCGGCGATGAACATCGCCACCCAGCAGGACATGCGCAACGAGCTGGGCGGCGCCATCAACACCGCGCTGAACATCATGTACGGCCTGCTGGGCATGGCGTTGATCATCTCGGTGCTCGGCGTCGTCAACACCCTGGCCATGTCCGTCTACGAGCGGACGCAGGAGATCGGCATGCTGCGCGCCATCGGCCTGGACCGGGGCCGGGTCAAGAACATGATCCGCCTGGAAGCCATCGTGATCTCGTTGTTCGGCGCGGTCATCGGTGTCGCCCTCGGCACGTTCATCGCCTGGGCCGTCGGCCAGACCATCAAGGACGGGGTGCCGCACTACGCGCTGGTCGTCCCCTTCGACCGGATCGCGATCTTCCTGCTGCTGGCCGGTGTGGTCGGCGCCCTGGCGGCCATGTGGCCGGCCCGCAGCGCCGCGCGGCTCAACATGCTGACCGCGATCAAGACCGAGTAGCCCCGCCACCACGCACGGGAAGGGCCCCGCGACCGGAAGTCGGTCGCGGGGCCCTTCCCCCATCTCGTGCCCCGTGTCGCGGGTCCCGTGTCCCGCTTCTCGTCACGCGTACGCGTCTACGGGGCCGGCGGCGTGCCCCACTGGCGGGCCCGCAGCGGCATCCCGGAAACCCCGCCGTTCCCCGGGCGGACCGCGAGCACCTGGTTGACTCCGAGCCGGTTGTGTTCGAAGCCGAGCGCTGACGCCGCCATGTAGAGCAGCCACACCCGCGCACGGCCGGGCGAGGTCAGCCGGACGGCCTCGTGCCAGTGCCGCTCCAGCCGGGCGACCCAGGCCCGCAGGGTGAGGGCGTAGTGCTCGCGCAGCGCCTCCACGTCGCGGACCTCGAAGCCGGCCCGCTCCAGTTCGCCGACGGTGGTGCCGATCGGCGAGAGCTCCCCGTCGGGGAATACGTAGGCGTCGATGAACTCGTCGATCCGGTGGGCGTTCTCGTCGGGCTCCGGCGGGCGAGCGATCTGGTGGTTCAGCAACCGGCCGCCCGGGCCGAGCAGTTGGTGCAGGGTGTGGGCGTACTCCCGGTAGCGGGCGGCCCCGACGTGCTCGGCCATACCGATCGAGGAGATCGCGTCGTACGGACCGTCCTTCACGTCCCGGTAGTCCTGGACCCGGATCTCGACGCGGTCGGCCAAGCCCTCCTCGGCGACCCGCTTGCGGGCGTAGGCGGCCTGCTCCTGGGAGAGGGTGATGCCGACGACCTGGACCCCGTACTCGCGCGCCGCGTGCAGGGCCATGGAGCCCCAGCCGCAGCCCACGTCGAGCAGGCGCTGTCCCGGCGTCAGGTCGAGCTTGCGGCAGACCAGGTCGAGCTTGTCCCGCTGGGCGTCCTCCAGGGTGCCACCGGGGCTCCAGTACGCGCAGGAGTACACCATCGAGGGGCCCAGAACCTGCTCGTAGAACGCGTTACCGACGTCGTAGTGGTGGCTGATGGCCTGGCGGTCGCGGCCCTTGCTGTGGATGGCGCCCCCGCGGCGGACGGCCTCCTCCGGGGGCGGCGCGGGCGCCGGCCAGGGCCGGGCCAGGGCGATGAGTTCACGTACGGCGGCCCGCACCCCGGGGTCGCGCAGTTGCTCGACCGTTCCGGCGGCGCCGGAGGCGGCGGCGGGCAGGTAGGAACGCAGGGCGGAGCGCAGGGCGGCTCGTCTGGCGAGGCCTGCGGCCGCCGGGGCCGACGCGGGAGCGGCCGGGCGTTCCCAGAGCAGTCCGGCCACCCGGTCCAGCAGCTCGAACAGGTCGCCTTCGACGGTCAGGTCCCCGGAGACCCAGGCTCGGGCCAGCCCCAGCTCGCCCGGCTTCCACAGGATGCGGCGCAGCGCCCGACGGCGGTTCAGGACCAGGGTCGGTCCGGTGGACGGGCCGGCCTCGCTGCCGTCCCAGGCACGTATGCGCACGGGCACGGGGGCGCCCAGCAGGGTTTCGGTGAGAGCGGCCAGCCGCGGCGCGGCGTCGGTCATGGCAGGCACCTCCATAAGTTCCGACCGAACGGCCTACCCATTTGCGGCAACGGTTAGGCCCTGTCCCGACGATCTTCACGGAGGCGGCTCAAGGAACACCCCAGGACGACACGAGGACACGGTGCGAGGGGCCGTCGGCGTGACGGGAGGGGTGGAAGGGGCAGGAGCGCCGAGGGAGGCGGCAGCGGCGCCGAGAGGGAGCGTGAAGGGGAAGGGCACAGGGGCGCACGGGAACGCCGAAGGGGCCGCCCGCACCACGGATGGCGGGCGACCCCTTCGGGGACGTGCTGGTCGTACTCAGGCGTGACGCGGCTCGCGCCGCGTCAGGAGGCCTTCGCCTTCTGGGCCGGGGCCTGGGCGGCCGGGGCCGGCGCCGGCTTGGCGGCCTCGTAGAACTCCTCGCGCGGGGACTCCAGCGCACCGAGGGAGACGACCTCGCGCTTGAGGAACATGCCGAGGGTCCAGTCGGCGAAGACGCGGATCTTGCGGTTCCAGGTCGGCATGGCCATGCCGTGGTAGCCACGGTGCATGTACCAGGCGAGCCGGCCCTTGAGCTTGATCTTCATCTTGCCCATGACGATCATCGCGACGCCCTTGTGGAGGCCGAGACCCGCCACCGCACCCTTGTTGGAGTGCGCGTACTCGTGCTGCGGGAAGCCCCGCATGCCCGAGATGACGTTGTCGCCGAGGACCTTGGCCTGGCGCAGCGCGTGCTGGGCGTTCGGCGGGCACCAGGCGTTCTCGACGCCGGCCTTGCGGGCGGCGACGTCCGGGACCTGGGCGTTGTCGCCCGCGGCCCAGATGTAGTCGGTGCCGGTGACCTGGAGGGTCGGGGCGGCGTCGACGTGGCCGCGCGGGCCCAGCGGGAGGCCGTAGCGGGCCAGGACCGGGTTCGGCTTGACGCCGGCGGTCCAGACGATGGTGTTGGAGTCGACCTCGAGGCCGTTCTTCAGCACCACGTGGCCGTCCACGCAGGAGTCCATGGAGGTGTTGAGGTAGATCTCGATGCCGCGGGACTCGAGGTGCTCCTTGCCCCAGGTGCCGAGCTTGGGCCCGACCTCGGGGAGGATCTTGTCGGCCGCGTCGACCAGGATGAAGCGCATGTCCTCGCGCTTGATGCTGGAGTAGTACTTGGCCGCGTCGCGGGCCATGTCCTCGACCTCGCCGATGGTCTCCGCGCCGGCGAAGCCGCCGCCGACGAAGACGAAGGTGAGGGCCTTGCGGCGGACGTTCTCGTCCGTCGTGGACTCGGCCTTGTCGAGCTGCTCGAGTACGTGGTTGCGCAGGCCGATGCCCTCTTCGACGCCCTTCATGCCGATGCCCTGTTCGGCGAGGCCGGGGATCGGGAAGGTGCGGGAGACGGCGCCGAGCGCGATCACCAGGTAGTCGAAGGGCAGCTCGTACGCCTCGCCGACCAGCGGCGTGACGACGGCGACCTTGCGGTCCTGGTCGATGCTGGTGACCCGGCCGGTGAGAACCTCTGCCTTGGGCAGCACGCGTCGCAGCGGGACGACGACGTGCCGAGGCGAGATGCTGCCTGCGGCCACTTCGGGGAGGAAGGGCTGGTAGGTCATGTACGAGCGCGGGTCGACAACCGTGACGGTCGCCTCGCCGTAGCGCATCTTCTTCATGATGCGCTTGGCTGCGTACAGGCCTACGTACCCACCTCCTACAACGAGGATCCTGGGACGCTCCGTGGTGCTCATGGAACGAGTATCCAGCACCCCCAGGGGTGACGCTCGTGAGCCCCTTCACAAGGTGCTCGGCACCCTCTGCTACACTGCGCCGCCCACGTGACCCAGGTCATGGCGCCGAACGGGAACCACCGTGTAACGGGAGTCGTTGTTCACCCGTCCTGAACTGGCCTCCTGGGCCGAAAACGGAGTAGACCACCGGGTTCGTGGATACCTACCGGGCCGCCCCGCACGCCTCCGACAATCGCACGAACGCTCGCATAAAAAGGGCCCGCAGGGGCCCGGAGCGCCCCGCAGGACCCCCCGCTTCACCCTGCGGGCCTTTTTTCCTTGTGAAGAACTTCACGAAGCTCGTGCATTCGAAGGTTCTTCCGGCTCTCGAACAGGCGCCCACAAGGTCCCGTCCACGCCCGCTCCAGGCCCGAACGACCCGCGAACCAGGCCCACTCAGGCCACGGACCAGGCGATGCCGTCGAGGATGTCGTGCTCCGAGACGACGACCTCCGAGGCGCCGACGCGTTCCATGACCGCGAGCAGGACGAGGGCGCCCGCTCCGATCACGTCGACCCGGCCCGGGTGCATCACCGGGACGGCCGCGCGCTCGGCGTGGGTGGAGGTCAGCATCCGCTCGGCGATCTCACGGACCTCCTCGTAGGGGATCCGGGAGTGGTGGATGGCCGGCGAGTCGTACTCCGGCAGGCCGAGCGCGATGGCGGCGATGGTGGTCACCGAGCCCGCGAGGCCGACCAGGGTGCGGGCGCGCCCCAGCGGGACCGTCTCGGCGGCCAGGTCCAGCGCGGCCTCGACGTCGGCCCGTATGGCGGCGATCTGCGCCTCGGTCGGCGGATCGCTCACGACCCCGTCCACCACCAGGTGGCGCTCGGTCATCCGGACGCATCCCACGTCCACGGAGCGCGCCGCCTCGACGTGCTCCGAGCCGACCACGAACTCGGTGGAACCGCCGCCGATGTCCACGACCAGGAACGGCCGCTCCAGGTCGGCGCGGCCCGTGAGCTCCTTGGTCGCACCGGTGAAGGAGAACTCGGCCTCCTGGTCCCCGGTGATCACCTCGGGCTCCACACCCACGATGTCCAGGACGCCCTGGACGAACTCCTCGCGGTTCTCGGCGTCCCGCGAGGCCGAGGTGGCCACGAAACGCACCCGCTCGGCGCCCAGCTCCTTGATCACCGCCGCGTACTCGCGGCAGGCCGCGAACGTGCGCTCCAGCGCCTCCGGGGCCAGCCGGCCCGTCTTGTCGACGCCCTGGCCGAGCCGGACGATGATCATCCGGCGGTCCAGCTCCACGAAGTCACCCGTGGCCGGGTCGCAGTCGGCGACCAGCAGGCGGATGGAGTTCGTACCGCAGTCGATGCCCGCCACCCGGGTCACCGCGACGACTCCTTCTCCCCCGAGCACGGCGTGACGCAGGGCCCCTTGGCCCACCACTCGGGCAGCATCGCCAACGCCTCGTCGCCGAAGGGGTTCACCCCGGGCCCCGCCGCCAGCGAGTGGCCGACCAGGACGTGCAGGCACTTGACCCGGTCCGGCATGCCGCCGGCGCTCGGGAAGCCCTGGAGCACCTCGATGGCGTCGCGGCGGGTGATGTAGTCCTCGTGCGCGGCCCGGTAGGCGGCGGCCAACTCCGGGTCCTCGGCGAGCCGGGCCTGCATCTCCTTCATGACGCCGTTGGCCTCCAACGTGCCGATCGCACCGGCGGCGCGCGGGCAGGTCAGGTAGTACAGCGTCGGGAAGGGGGTGCCGTCGGGGAGCCGGGGCGCGGTCTCCACGACGTCCGGCTGCCCGCAGGGGCAACGGTGGGCGATGGCGCGCAGGCCGCGCGGCGGGCGGCCGAGCTGCTGCTCGAACGCCTCGATGTCCGCGGCGGTCGGCTCGGTGCGGTCGGTCTGGGGCGGGGGCGTCTGCATGCCTGGGGTACGTCTCTTCGTTTCGTGTGGTTGGTCTGGGTCGGTCGTCGGTCTGGGTCAGTCGCCGGGCCGGTCGGCCTTGTCGACGCCGTCCCAGACGTTCGAGTACCAGGGCCGGTCGGAACCGGCCTGCCCGGTGCGGCGGTGCTCGGCGGCCTCGGCCCCGGGGTCGTTCATGATGTAGCCGATCTCGCCCGGGCGCAGGAAGTGCAGGTGCTTGCGCGCCTGCTGCTCGGCGTAGGCCGGGTCCTGCCAGCGTGCCTTCTCGTCGCGCAGTTGTTCCAGGCGCTTGCGCGCGCCGTCGGCGGCCCGCTGCTGGTCCGCGATCTCCGAGCGCTGGGACACGTACTGGCGCATCGGATACGCCAGGGCGACGACCAGCGTACAGAGGACGAGGACGAGCAGCGCCGCCCGGCCGGTGAGCCGACTGCGGCGGACCTGGCGGCGCGACTGCGAGCGGTAGACGTGCGCGGCGGTCCGCTCACCGAGCTGCTTGAGCCTGGTCGCCGTCGAGAAGGTGGAGAACCGATCCCGGTTCCCGGCCATGGCCCCGCCTCCCCTTAGCACGCGCTACGCAATACGTCCCCGCACACGGTACGGGACCGAGTGCGGGGACGTACGGAGGCCGGCGCCGCGAGGCGGTTATTGGCCCGTGCCGCGCTTACCGCTCCGCGGAGCGCTGTGCCTATGGGTCCGCGGAGCGCTGTGCCTACTGGTCCGCAGGGCGGAACCGCGGGAACGCGGAGCGACCCGCGTACACGGCGGCGTCGTCAAGGATCTCCTCGATGCGCAGCAGCTGGTTGTACTTGGCGACGCGGTCCGAGCGGGCCGGGGCGCCGGTCTTGATCTGGCCGCAGTTCACGGCGACGGCGAGGTCGGCGATGGTGACGTCCTCGGTCTCGCCGGAGCGGTGCGACATCATGCACTTGAAGCCGTTGCGCTGGGCCATCTCGACGGCGTCCAGGGTCTCGGTCAGCGAACCGATCTGGTTGACCTTGACGAGCAGGGCGTTCGCGGAGCCCTCCTCGATGCCGCGGGCCAGACGCTCGGGGTTGGTGACGAAGAGGTCGTCGCCGACGATCTGGACCTTGGCGCCCAGGCGGTCGGTGATGGTCTTCCAGCCGGCCCAGTCGTCCTCGAACAGCGGGTCCTCGATGGAGACCAGCGGGTACGCCTCGACGAGCTCGGCGTAGTAGTCGGTCATCTCGGCGGCCGAGCGGGACTGGCCCTCGAACTCGTACTTGCCGTCCTTGTAGAACTCGGACGCGGCGACGTCGAGCGCGAGCGCGATGTCCTTGCCCGGGGTGTAACCGGCCTGCTTGATGGCCTCGAGGATGAGGTCGAGCGCGGCGCGGTTGGACTCCAGGTTCGGGGCGAAGCCGCCCTCGTCGCCCAAGCCGGTGGAGAGGCCCTTGGTGTGCAGGACCTTCTTGAGGGTGTGGTAGACCTCCGCGCCCCAGCGCAGCGCCTCGGAGAAGGACTCCGCGCCGATCGGGGCGATCATGAACTCCTGGATGTCGACGTTGGAGTCGGCGTGCGACCCACCGTTGAGGATGTTCATCATCGGAACGGGCAGCAGGTGCGCGTTCGGGCCGCCGAGGTAGCGGAAGAGCGGCAGGTCCGAGGCCTCGGACGCGGCGTGCGCCACGGCGAGGGAGACGCCGAGGATGGCGTTGGCGCCGAGGGAGGCCTTGTTGTCGGTGGCGTCCAGGTCGAACATGGCCTGGTCGATCAGCCGCTGCTCGGTGGCGTCGTAGCCGACGAGCTCCGGGCCGATCTGCTCGATGACGGCGAGGACGGCCTTCTCGACACCCTTGCCCATGTAACGGTTGGGGTCACCGTCACGGAGCTCGATGGCCTCGAACGCTCCGGTGGAGGCGCCGGACGGGACTGCAGCACGGCCGGTGCTGCCATCGTCGAGGCCCACCTCGACCTCGACCGTGGGGTTGCCTCGGGAGTCCAGGATTTCCCGGGCTACGACGACGTCGATGGACGGCACGAGCATCTCCTTCTGGGATGTGACGCTGGGTGTGCGATGGCAGGGGCCGATGGGACGGCCCTGCCGACTAGAGCCTAACCGGCTCCGGGCACGGGACCGGCCGACCGCCCGGGTCCTGGGACGAAAAAGCGGCCGTACGCCTGCTTTCCCGGACAAAGGGAGTGCCCTTCGACCGCCGTACGGCCGCGACCCGGTGGCGCCGCCCGCCTTCCGGCCGCGGACGCACCACCGCCCGGCGCGTGGAGGGGTACGCGCCGGGCGGTGGTCGGACTCGGGGGTTACCCGATGGTTCAGCTGAGCTTCAGCTTCTGGCCCGGGAAGATCAGGTCGGCGTCGGGGACGATGTCCTTGTTCAGCTCGAAGAGCTTCTCCCAGCCGCCCTTGACGCCGTTCACCTGGGCGATGGTGCCCAGCGTGTCGCCCTCCTTGACCTCGTACGAACCGTTGCCCGTCTTGGGGGCCTCGGTCTTCGGGGAGGTCTTGGGGACGGCCTCGGTGGAGCGCTCGGAGCGGGTGACCGGGGCCTCGGCGCGCTTGGTCGCCGTCTTCGGCGCCGGGGCGGCTTCCTTCGTCTTGGTCTCCGCCTTCGGGGCGGGCTTGGCGGCCGGGGCCGAGCCGCCACCGCTGTACGAGGAGTTCGACAGGCCCACGCCACAGGACGGCCACGCGCCCTTGCCCTGGCTCTTGAGGACCTTCTCGGCGACGGCTATCTGCTGGGACTTGGAGGCCTGGTTCGCCTGGGAGGCGTACGCCTTGCCGCCGTAGGCGGCCCAGGTGGAGGACGAGAACTGCAGGCCGCCGTAGTAACCGTTGCCGGTGTTGATGGCCCAGTTGCCGCCGGACTCGCACGCCGCGACGTGGTCCCACTCGGAGGCGGACGCGGCGCTCGCGGAGCCGGCGGCCATGAGGGGCGCGGCGACGGCGACGCCGGCGACACCGGCGAGCGTGACGATGCGGGTGGTCCGCTCGATGGCCGTGGCGCGGCGGTGCTTGCCCTTGCCGGAAAGCAGCATGGAGTTTCTCCTCACCGACGCCTGCGAGGTGAGCTGTCGGGTTCGGGCGAGTGAGTTGCCCGGCCGCGCGACCAGCGCGCGGCTTAACCCCTAGCCGGTTGTGTGACCGTCTCTCAACGGCCTTTCCCGGCACCTACCTTGGTTCCCCCGCTCCTGCCTTCGGCGCTTGACGCGACGACTGTTCTCTCCGTCCGCCGGCAGGATTCGGCGATGCGGTCGAAGAGGCTCGCGGTGACGAGCGATTCAGAAGGTAGACAGGTCTCTCCCCGATGTTCAACGAGGGACATCGGGGAGAAATCGACCTGCTTGCGTTCCGCTTAGGGGCGTTTTCGCAGGTGAGGGCGGGGTTTGCGGGAGCTTCGGTACGAGACACGCCAGTTGACCGGAAGAGACGCATGTCTCACTTGCGGATAACGGGCATTCAGCTCTTTACGGCTGCCCGAAGTGCCCGTTATTTCTTGGTTAGATCCAGATTCTGACCGGGCTTGATGAGGTCGGCGTCGTTGCCGATGACCTGCTCGTTGGCCTGGTAGAGCGCGTTCCAGCCCCCCTTGAGCCCCTGGGCGTTCGCGATGGCGGTCAGGCTGTCGCCCGCCTTCACCGTGTACGTGGGCTCCGACGCCACGTCAGGCGTCGCGGGCGTCTCGACCGCCGCCGGACCGCGGTGCTTGCCGCCGCCCTCCGTCGCGGAGTCCGTGGTGGGCGCGTTCGAAGGCGCGGACGGCGTCCCGGTGGTCGGCGCGGCCGGCGTCGTGGGCGTCCCGGACGGGGACGGCGTGGCCGGGGTCGTGGGGGCGCCGGGGGTGGTCGGCGTCGTCGGCGTGGCCGGGGTCGTCGGCGACGTCGGGGTCACCGGGGCGGTGGTGGCCGGGTCGCCGGGCTGTGTCGGCGTCGTCGGCAGGTCCGGGTCGGGCATGACGGGCAGTCCGCTGTTGGGCGCGAGCGGCGCGATGGGCAGCGTGAACGGCGCCGTGGCGGACGGGCTCGGGGCACCGGGGGTCGGGGTGGGCGCGCCGAAGTCTGTGGCGGGGTCGCCCGGGTCGGCGTCCGGAACGGCGGCGTCGGGGCGGGAGGGGCTGGGGGCGACCTTCCGGGGGGTGCCCAGCGCGCCCGGGTCCACGTCGGCGGCGGGGCCGTCTTTGACCAGCCCGGACGACGCGGCGCACAGCGGCCAGGCCTGGGGGCCCTGCGAGGCCAGGACCCGCTCGCCGACGGCTATCTGCTGCGACCGGCTGGCGAGGTCGGGGCGCTTCGCGTACTCCAGGCCGCCCGCGTTGTTCCACTGCTCCTGGGTGAACTGGAGTCCGCCGTAGGCCCCGCTGCCGAAGTCGGCGCTCCAGGTACCGCCGCTCTCGCACTCGGCGACGCTGTCCCACGTGGACGTGTCGGCGGCCGAGGCGTTGGTGGCCGCGAGCAGCGGGAGCGCCAACGCGGAGCCCGTGACTCCGGCGGTGACGACAAGGGCGGGTACCTGGCGGGGGCGTCTGTGGCGGCCGTTCCCGGAACGCATGTAGTGCACCTTTCGCATAACGGCGGGGTAACGGCAGAACCTAGCCCCCTTCGAACGCATGTCACAAGTTCGACCGGTAACTGACTTCGGGTCAGCTCGTGCCCGGTCGCGCCCTCACGTGTTTCGGGGTGTGAAGCGGACCGGAAGCGTGCGCAGGCCACGCATGATCAGTCCGCCGCGCCACCGCAGGTCCGCAGGTGGAACGGCCAGTTCCAGATCTGGCAGACGCATCAGCAAACTCGCGAGCGCGGTCTGACCTTCGAGCCGGGCGAGCGGGGCACCGAGGCAGTAGTGGATGCCGTGGCCGTACCCGAGGTGCTGATTGTCACTTCGGGAGAGGTCCAGGGTGTCCGGTTCCGCGAACCGCTCGGGGTCCCGGTCCGCCGCCGCGAGGACCACGAGGACCGGGTCCCCCACGGCGATCTCCTGCCCGCCCAGGACGAACGACTCGGTGGCGAAGCGCCAGGTCGCCAACTCCACCGGGCCGTCGTAGCGCAGGAGTTCCTCGACGCCCGTGGCCAGCAGGGCGCTCTCCCCGGCGGCCAGTGAGGCCTGTAGGCACTCGCGCTGACCGGGGTTCATGAACAGGGCGTGCAGCCCGTTCCCGATCAGATTGACCGTGGTCTCGAAACCGGCGAAAAGCAGGATGAAAGCCATGGCCGTGGCCTCGGCCTCCGTCAGGTGGTCGCCGTGGTCACTGGCACGGATCAGGTCCGAGATCAGGTCATCGCCCAGATCGTCCCTTTTGCGGTGGATGAGTTCACCGAGGTACGTCCGCATCTGCTTGACCGAGCGGGCCACACCGCCGCGCGGCCCACCGCCGTGGCGGATCATCATCCCGGCCCAGTCCCGGAAGTCGTCCTGGTCCTCGCGGGGGACGCCGAGCATCTCGCAGATGGCGTAGATGGGGAGCGGGAAGGCGAACTCGTGGATGAGGTCCGCCTCACCCCTGCTCTCGAACCGCTCGATGAGGTGGTCGGTCAGTTCCTGCACCCTCGGGGTGAACGCCGCGACCCTGCGCGGGGTGAAGGCCTTCGACACCAGCCGCCGCAGCCGGGTGTGGTCCGGCGGGTCGATGTTCAGCAGGTGCGTCATCAGCTCGGCCTTGCGCTCGCCCGGGATGCCCGTCTTGCCCTTGGCGTGCGCGGGCTCCGCGTGGTGCGCCGGGTTCTTGCTGAGCCGCTGGTCGGCGAGGGCCTGGCGGGCGTCGGCGTACCGGGTCACGAGCCAGGCCTCGACCCCGCTGGGCAGCTTGGTCCGGTGCACGGGCGCGTGCTCGCGCAGCCAGGCGTACGCCGGGTACGGATCGGTGGCGAACTCCCAGTCGAACAGGGTGGGTCCCTGGGGGGAGGCGGGGTCTTCGGGGGCTGCGGGAGTCGGCTCGTGCACCCGCCGACCGTATCCCGACCGCCGACCGCCATCCGCTATGAGCGGTTCGTCGGGGCTGGCCGTAGATACGCCAACCCTTGACCCGGCCCGCGTTCGCCGTTCCTACTTCGGTGCTGTGGACGTAAGGATCTTGAAGAGCAGCTTCGCCGTGGTGGAGAGACGCGCCGAGCACGCGGCCAGGTTCTTCTACTCCCACCTCTTTTGGCACCACCCCGAGATCCGCGCCCTCTTCCCCGCCTCCCGGGAGGAGATGGAGCGGCAGCGCGACCGGCTGTTCGCCGCCCTCGCCCACGTCGTCGCGCATCTGGAGAGCGAGTCGCTCCTCCCCTATCTCCGCGACCTCGGACGGGACCACCGCAAGTTCCTGGCCGGCCCCGAGCAGTATGAGGCCGTCGGCGCCAGTCTCCTCGCCGCGCTGGCCGAGGCCGCCGGCGAGGCGTGGACCCCGGCCGTGGCGCGGGCTTGGGCCGAGGCGTACCGGGTGATCGCCGGCGTGATGACCGCCGCGGCCGCGCAGAGCGAGGACCCGCCCTGGTGGGACGCTCGGATCGTGCGCCACCTGCGGTACGGGCGGGACGTCGCCGTGCTGACCTTGCATCCGCACGCCCCCCTGGGCTACCGGCCGGGCCAGTACGTGAGCGTGAGCAGCGACCGCGCCCCGGCGACCTGGCGCACGTACTCGCTGGGCAACGCGCCCCGCCCCGATGGGACGGTCGACCTGCACGTGAGCCGGATCGAGGGGGGCCGGCTCAGCACCGTCCTGGTCGGCGCCGCCGACCCGGGCGAGACGCTGCGCCTCGGGGCGCCCGGCGGCGCTCTGACGCTGCGCCGTGACGGCCGCCCCGTCACCCTCATCGCCGCCGGCACCGGCTGGGCACCGGTCCGGGCCCTGCTGGAGGAGCTCGCGCAGCACCCGCCGGATCGGGACGTACGGCTCTTCGTGGTCGCGCGGGACGCGGCGCACCTCTACGACCGCCCGTTCATCGACGCGTACGCCGACGCCTTCGGGTGGCTCGCCGTCACCTACATCACCCCGGCCCCCGGGCAGCACCGCATCGAGGCCACCGACCGGCTCGCGACCGCGCTCGGGCACCGCGGGCTGTGGTGGGAGCAGGACGTCTACCTCAGCGGGCCGGCGCCGTTCATCGAGTCGACGGCCCGCCTCCTGGAGCGGCTGGGCGCGCACCCCGGGCACGTCTTCCACGACACCGTGCCCGCCGTCGGGACCGGCGGCGGGAACGGCCCGAACGGGCGGCCCCTCGGCTTCGGCGAATGGTTCCTCGGCCGCCCGTCACCGCACTGGTTCGACCCGGCGGCCCGCGCGCCCCGCCGGCCCTGACCCCGCTCCCTTTCTTCTCCGCTCCCCTACTCCCGTACTCCCCTACATCCCCGCTCCCCTTTTTCCCTGCTTCCCTACTCCGCCGCCGCCGCGCCCCGCTGCTCCCCGAGGCCCTCCGCCGCGCGGATCGCCGCCCGGTAGGCGCGGGCCGCCGCGCGCAGCGCCGTCTCGGGATCGATGCCCTCCGCCTCGGCGCGCGCGGCCAGTTCGAGCAGTTCGTACCCGACCCCCTCACCGCGGGGCAGTTCCACGTCCGGCGCGCCCGCCCGGGCGCGGCCCGCCAACTTGGCCGCGAGCGCGAGAGCGGGCTGGGACGGCGGGATGCCGTCGGTGACCGACTCCCGCTGCTTCTCCACCGCCTTGGTGCGCTGCCAGTGCGCGCTGACGTCCTCGGGCGTCTCGGCCGCCTCGTCTCCGAAGACGTGGGGGTGCCGCCGGATCAGCTTCTCGACCAGGTCCCCGGCCACGTCGTCGATGGAGAACGGCTCGTCGTCCTCTTCGGGGCCGCCCTCCTGCGCGATCCGCGCGTGGAAGACGACCTGGAGCAGCACGTCGCCCAGTTCCTCGCGCAGTTCCTCCCGGTCACCCGTCTCGATCGCCTCGACCAGCTCGTACGCCTCCTCCAGCGCGTACTTCACCAGCCCCTCGTGGGTCTGCCGCGAGGTCCAGGGGCATTCGCGGCGCACCCGGTCCATCACCTGGACCAGGTCGAGGAGGCGGGCGCCGGGCAGGTCGTAGGAGCCGGGCAGCAACTCCAGGTCGGGCATGGCGAGGCGGCCGGAGCCGGCCAGGCGGGCCAGCCCGTCGGTGAGCCGCCGGTCGCCCTCGCCGGTCGGCAGGACCACGACGGTGTGGCCGCCGGCGCACGCCTCGACGAGGCTGTGGGCGTCGGGGCTCTCGTGCGCCACCTCCACGCCCGCCTCGCGCAGGTACGGCAGCTGCGGGTGGCCGGGGTCGGCGCACAGCACCCGGTCGGCGGCCCGCAAGGTCTGCCACGCGGACCAGGACAGCAGGCCGGGGGCGACCCGGTGGCTGGTGGTCAGCAGGACGATGCGGCCGGTGGGCTCGGAGGGCGGCGCGTGCTCAGTCACCCTCCGAACCTACCTCCGTCCGTACGACCGGGGCCCCGGCGGGGCGTGCCCGCGTACGGCTCAGGCCCCGGCCGGGGCCTGCTCGGGCCGGGTCTGCCGGTTGATCCACGGGGTCGTCTCGTCGCCGAGCAGGATCTGCCGCGCGTCCCAGCGGCCGTAGCGCGGGTTCACCTGGACGTGCAGGGCGTTCGCGGCCGCGCCGAGCTTCTCCAGCGCCTTGTCCTGGTTGCCGTAGTGCTCGAACAGCTTGTCGCGCAGCAGCTTGAAGCGGGTGTCCGCGTCCATCTGGGCCGGCGCCAGCTGGGCCTGCTGGAGGGCCGCCGTCTCCAGTGCCGCGGGGGTGCCCGCCTGCTGGAGCTGGGCCTTGCGGACGTCTTCGATCTCCCGCGTCGTCACGGTGATCCCGGCGTCCTTCGCGGCGCGTTCCAGGACGGCGGTCTGGATCATCCGGTTCAGCTTGGACCGGTCCAGGCGGGGCGTCGCCTCGATCAGTTGGGCGCCCTGCTCGGAACGGTTCTGCGCGCTGCGGACGTCGTTCACCTGGGCCTGAAGCGCTGAGGTGGTGATCCGTTCGCCGCCGACGACGGCCGCCGTGCCGGGATGTGCCCCGCCGGCGCAAGCGGACAGCAGGGGGGCCGCCGCGAGCAGGGCGGCGGAGACGGAGAGCGCTGTGCGACGGTGCAAAGGAGCCTCCAGGGCCGGGAGATTGTGCGGCAATGCACAAGAAGGCCGTGCGGTGATCGATGGTATGCAGTCGGGGGGTTCCGAGCCACCGGTTCGACCAACGATTACCGGGGTGTCGGGGTGCGGCGCGTGTTCGCGCCACCGCCATCCCGCGGTCATCCCGCGGACCGGTGCCGCTGTCAGGGTCGGCCCACCATGTCGACACCGCACCGCTCCCGGCGCCGCACCTCGCTCCTGGGTGCCGCGTTCGCCGCCCTGCTGACGACGACGGCCGTGTGCGCGGGGGACGCCGTCGCGCGGGTGTTCCCGTACGGGCACCGCCACCGCAGCGTCAACGACCTCGGCAACCAGTTCGTGCCCTTCCACGCGCACCTGTGGGACCTGCTGCACGGCCGCGCCGAGGGCGGGTTGCTGCTCAACTGGCAGTCCGGGTACGGAACGAGCTTCCTGCCCGACTACGGGACCTACCTGAGCAGCCCGTTCGCCGTGCTGGTGGCGCTCTTCCCGCGCACGGACATCGATCTGGCGGTGTACGTCGTCACCGTGCTGAAGACGGCGGCGGCGGGCGCGGCGACGGCCTGGCTGCTGCGCACGCAGCGGCCCGGGCCGTGGTGGGCGGCGGGGCTGCTGGGCGCCTCGTACGCGCTGTGCGGCTGGTCGGTGATCGAGGCGTCCTACAACCCGATGTGGTTGGACGGCCTGATCGCGTTCCCGCTCCTGTGTCTGACGGGTGAGTGGGCGCTGCGCGGGCGGCGGCCGGTGGCGGCGGTGGCGGTGGCGGCGCTCTGCTGGACGGCCAACTTCTACACCGCCTACATGGCGACGCTCGGCGCCGCGCTGGTGCTGCTGGTACGGGTGGTGTTGACCCGGGACGGTGTGCGCGAACGGCTGCGGGTGGGCGGGCGGGCCGCCGGGACGACCGTGTTGGGGGTGGCCCTGTCCGCGCCGGTGCTGCTGCCGGTGCTCCTGAGTTCGAAGCAGGCCTACCCGGGCTGGTCCAAGCAGTTCCGGCCCGTACCGACGCCCGATCTGTTGGCGCGGCTGCTGCCCGCCACCTACTCCTTCTCCTCCCCGGCGCTGTTCGTCGGGACGGGGACACTGCTCCTGGTGGCGGCGCTGCCGTTCCACCGGGCGCTGTCACCGCGGGTCCGGTTGTGGTGGGCGGGCCTGGTGGTGGCCGTGCTGCTGTCGCTCCAGTGGGCGCCGACCCATCTGGTCTGGCACGTCTTCGCGACGCCGAACGGCAGCCCGTACCGGCAGACCTTCGTCCTCGCCGGGATCGTGGTGATCGCCGCCTGGACGGCGCTGGCGGCGGGCCCGCCCCGCCTCTCGGCCCTGGCCGCGGGGGCTGGGGTGCTGGCCGTCGTCGCGCTCGGGGCGGCCGCGAGCGGGCTCGCGACGGGCTGGGGGTACGCCCTGTACGGCGCCGGGGCCGCCCTGGCGGTGGCCGCCTGGGGGGTGCTCGGCCGTGGGAGGCGGCCCGCGTGGCCGGCGGCGTCGGTGTGGGCTGCCTCCGCGCTGGCGCTGGTCCTGGTGGCGCAGGCCGCGGCGACGATCGCGTACGGACACCAGGGCACCCTGCGCGGCCTGGACGACTACCCCTCCTGGGGGCCCGCCCACACGGCCCGCGCCGACGCGCTGGCCGGCGCCGACGGCTGGCCCGCCTACCGGACCGACCCGGGCAGGCCCGCCCTGACGGGCAACGATCCCCTGCTGCTGGGCGGGGAGGGCGGCGCCTACTACAGCAGCCACACCCCGGCCGTGTTCACCCGCACGATGGTCGCCCTGGGCGCCGGCTGGACCTCGCGGGGCCGCAACGTCCAGAGCCTCGACAACCCGGTGACGGACGCCCTCTTCGCGGTCGGCGCCCGACTGCGGCCCGACGGCACGCTCACGCGCGCCGAAGCCCTTCCGCTGGTCACGCTCCGCCCACCGGGGCCCCCGCCGTCCTACGGGGAGTCGCCCTTCGCCAACCAGGAGCTCCTGCTGGGCGCCCGGGTCTACGAGGATCCCGTCGCCCCCGGGGTGTGCCGGGCGGGCACGGAGGCCTTCCTTTGGGCGCCGCGGTACAACGCGACCGCCCGCCTCGCGGACGGGCCCGCGTTCCGCTTCAACTCCACTCCCCCGCGCAACCGGGCCGCCCTCCAGCCGATGGGCCCCTCCCGGGGCGCCGCCTCGACCCTGGTCTTCGACGGCCCGGCGCCCGCGCGGTGGCTGCTGTCCTGCCTGGACCGGGCCCGCCTGGACACGGCGGTGGCGGCGCTGCGCGCCTCCGCGCCGGTGCGGGTGCGGGTCGGCGCGTCCGGGGTGGACGCCACGTTCCGTCCCGGCGCCACCGGCACCGCCGTCCTCGCCGCGCCCGCCATCGCCGGCTGGACCTGCGACGGGCGTCCGGCCGGGGCGCGCCTGGGGCTCGTCGCCGTCCCGCTGGACGGCCGCACCACGGTGAGCTGCGCGTTCCGGCCCCCGGGGCTCTTGCCGGGCGCGGCCTTGGCGGTGGCGGCACTGCTGGTGGCAGTCGTGCCCGCGGTGGCGGTACGGGTCCGGCGGCGCCGCCGGGGGTGACTCGGCGGACGGTGACTCAGCGGACCTGGCCGAGCCACTGGAGGGTGCGGCGGATCTCCGACGGGAGGGGGTGGTTCGGCCCGTGGAGGCGGTCCGCGTCGAACAGGAGGCGGACCAGGGTGTCGTGGGCCGACGCCCGGTCGCCCATGGACAGCAGCAGGTGCGCTATTCGGCGCCGGACCTCCAGCGGAAGTCCCGGGTCGGGGTTCGCGTAGTGGTTCTCGAACAGGGGGAGCAGGGAGCGGTACTCGGCGAGGGCCGCCGCTGGCTCCCCGAGCTGTTCGAGGCACTGCGCCGCGTCGTAGCGGAACCGCAGCGACTGGGCGTCCCCGGCGGGGAACTCCTCGGCGAGCCGGCGCAGTTCGGGCAGGGCGCGGCGGTACTGGCCGTCGTCCATCAGGGTGGCCGCGTACTGCTTGCGCAGCGATCGGACCACCGGTGAGTGCTCCCCGTGCTCGGCTGCCGCCGCCGGGAGGATGCCGCCGAGGATGTCCACGGCCTGGGTGAGCCGCCCCTGGTCCAGCAGCTCGCGCGCCTCGTCCACCGCTCCCGGGATGTCGGGCCGGGGCGCGGCCGGGGGTTGCGGCGGGGGCTGGGGAGCGGTGGCACGGTCGGGCCAGGGGGCCTGGGGGCGCAGGAAGGGCCGGGTCGGGTCGAGCGGCCCGGCGGGGGCACCGCCCTGGCGGGGCAGCAGCGGCGCGAGGGCCTCGTAGACCGCCTGCGCGGAGTCGGGCCGGTCCTGCGGGTCCTTGGCCAGCAGGTGCAGGAGTACGGCCTCCAACGCGTGCGGGATCTCCGGCCGGGTGCGGCGCACCGGGGCGGGGGGCTCGTACAGGTGCCGGTGCAGGACGCCCAGCGCGGTCGACCCGGCGAAGGGGACGTTGCCGCTGAGGAGTTCGTACAGGAGCACGCCGAGCGCGTACAGGTCGGTGTACGGGCCCACCGCGCCGCCCATGGCCTGCTCGGGGGCCATGTAGGCGGGGCTGCCGATGGGCGTGCCGGTGCTGGTGAGGCGGGTGGTGTCGGTGTCCATCACGGAGGCGACGCCGAGGTCCAGCACCAGCACGGTGCCGTCCGGGCGGACCATCACGTTGCGGGGCTTCAGGTCGCGGTGCACGATCGGCACCGCGTGCACCGCCGACAACACGGCGCACAGCTGCGCGGCCACCGCGACGGCCCACTGCCACGGGTACGGGCTGTGCTCGACGAGGTGGTCGGCCAGGTTGGAGCCCTCGACGTGCCCCATCACCAGGAAGAGTTCGTCTCCGTCGTCACCGGCGTCGTGCACCGTGACCAGGCCGGGGTGGTCGACCTGCGCCGTCACCCGGCATTCGCGCACGAAGCGGCGGCGCAGCTCCTCGGCGACGGTGCCGGGGCCGGCGACCTTGTCGGGGCGCAGCAGCTTGACGGCGACGCGGCGGTCCAGGCGCCGGTCGTAGGCGGTCCACACCTGGCCCATGCCGCCCTGGCCGAGGATGGAGGCGAGCTGGTAGCGCTCGCCGATCAGCCGGTCGGTCACTGCTGGGGGTCCTGGACGGCGGTCGGGTTCGGGTCCTGGTAGGGGCCGCCGGGGCGCGGCGGGTGCGGGGTCTGCTTGCGCAGCAGCTCGCTGAGCTCGTCGAGCTCGGCGCGGACCTGCCCGATGCGCGGCGGCGGGGTGGGCTGCGGCGGAACGTGCGGGGGCGGGGGCGTCTGGACGGGCGACTGCGCGGGCGGGTAGCCGTAGGCCGGCGTGGCCTGCTGCGGGCCCGGGTAGGGCGGGGTCTGGGCCGCGTACCAGTGCGCGGCGGGCGCGAGCGCCCGCTTCTCGTGGTGGCGGATGTCGGCGACGAGGAAGTAGACGCAGGTGGCGAAGCCGGTGAGGAGGGTGCCGCCGGCGCCCGCGTTGCCCTGCCAGCCGCTGGTGTCCGGGGTCGGGTCCGCGCCGATCAGCGCGATCCACGCGACGGAGAGCACGCAGCTGAGCGCGAGCAGCGTCCAGTCACGGGCGGCGCGGGTCACGATCGCGAGCCGCAGCATCGAGCCCCAGGCCAGGAAGCCGCAGCTGAGGACCGGCAGCAGCGCGAACAGCACGCGCAGCGCCACCACGCCCTCGTTACGGGGCTGGTGTTGATGCTGCGGCGGGATGCCGGGGGCGTGCATCGGTGCTCCTGACGGGCCGTGCGGAAGGGTTGCGGGTATGAGCGTATACAGCGTTTCCGGCCATGGTGAGGGGATGTGCCCAACCGTTGTACGGTCGCCGCACGATCCCCGGCGAAGCGGCCGGAACAGGGCGTTCCGGCCGCAGCGCGTCCCCTGTCACGCGTGTTACGAGCCGAGGATGGTGGTGAGGAATTCGCCCGTCCACCCGAGCAGTTCCCGCCCGACGAGCGGCTTCCCGCCCACCTTCGCGGTCTTCGGCCGCGGGATCAGCACCTGCGAGGTGGCGGGCTTGAGCACCGCCCCCGGGTAGAGCCGCTTGAGGCGCAGCTCCTGCGATTCGCGCAACTCCACCGGCCCGAAGCGGACGTTGTTGCCCTGGAGGGTGATGTCGCCGACCCCGCAGGCCCGGGCCAACATCCGCAGCCCCGCCACCAGCAGCAGGTTCTCCACCGGCTCGGGCAGCTTTCCGTAGCGGTCGGTCAGCTCCTCCCGTACGGCCTTGATGTCGGCCTCGGAGTTCGCCGACGCGATGGACCGGTACGCCTGAAGGCGCAGCCGCTCGCCGGGCGCGTAGTCGTGCGGCACGTGCGCGTCGACCGGCAGCTCGATCTTCACCTCCAGCGGCGGCTCCTCCTCCACGGCGCCCTCCACCGCGGCCCGGTAGTCGGCCACGGCCTCGCCGACCATGCGGATGTAGAGGTCGAAGCCGACGCCCGCGATGTGGCCGGACTGCTCACCGCCCAGCAGGTTGCCCGCGCCGCGGATCTCCAGGTCCTTCATCGCCACGTACATGCCGGCGCCCATCTCGGTGTGCTGGGCGATCGTCGCGAGCCGCTCGTGCGCGGTCTCGGTCAGCGGCTTCTCCGGCGGGTAGAGGAAGTACGCGTACCCGCGCTCACGGCTGCGGCCGACGCGACCGCGCAACTGGTGCAACTGCGACAGGCCGAAGTTGTCTCCGCGCTCCACGATGAGGGTGTTGGCGTTGGAGATGTCGATGCCCGACTCGACGATCGTGGTGGAGACGAGCACGTCGAACTTCTTCTCCCAGAAGTCCACCACCACCTGCTCCAAGGCCTGCTCGGACATCTGGCCGTGCGCCGTCGCGATCCGCGCCTCGGGCACGATCTCCCGCAGCTTCGCGGCGGCCCGGTCGATGGACTCGACCCGGTTGTGGATGTAGAAGCACTGGCCCTCGCGCAGCAGCTCGCGCCGGATGGCCGCGCCGATCTGCTTCTCCTCGTACGGGCCGACGAAGGTCAGCACCGGGTGCCGCTCCTCCGGCGGGGTGGTGATCGTCGACATCTCGCGGATGCCGGTCACCGCCATCTCCAGGGTGCGCGGGATCGGCGTCGCGGACATGGTCAGCACGTCGACGTTGGCGCGCAGCTTCTTCAGCTGCTCCTTGTGCTCGACGCCGAAGCGCTGCTCCTCGTCGACGATGACCAGGCCCAGGTCCTTGAACTTCGTCTCCTGCGAGAACAGCCGGTGCGTGCCGATGACCACGTCCACCGAGCCCTCGCGCAGCCCCTCCAGGGTGGCCTTGGACTCGGTGTCGGACTGGAAGCGCGAAAGGGCCCGCACGTTGACGGGGAACTGGCTGTAGCGCTCGGAGAAGGTACCGAAGTGCTGCTGCACCAGGAGCGTGGTGGGGACGAGGACGGCGACCTGCTTGCCGTCCTGGACCGCCTTGAACGCCGCTCTCACGGCGATCTCGGTCTTGCCGTAGCCGACGTCGCCGCACACCAGGCGGTCCATGGGGACGGACTTCTCCATGTCCTCCTTGACCTCGGCGATGGTGGTGAGCTGGTCGGGGGTCTCGGCGTACGGGAAGGCGTCCTCCAGCTCCCGCTGCCAGGGCGTGTCCGGGCCGAAGGTGTGGCCGGGGGCGGCCATCCGCGCGCTGTAGAGCTTGATCAGGTCGGCGGCGATCTCCTTGACGGCCTTCTTCGCTCGCGCCTTCGTCTTCGTCCAGTCCGCGCCACCGAGCCGGTGCAGCGTCGGGGCCTCGCCGCCGACGTACTTGGTGACCTGCTCCAGCTGGTCGGTGGGGATGTACAGCCGGTCACCGGGCTGGCCGCGCTTGGCGGGCGCGTACTCGACGAGGAGGTACTCGCGGGTGGCGCCCTGGACGGTGCGCTGCACCATCTCGATGTAGCGGCCGACGCCGTGCTGTTCGTGCACGATGTAGTCGCCGGTCTCCAGCGTGAGGGGGTCGATGGTCTTGCGGCGCCGGGTCGGCATCCGGCCCAGGTCCTTGCTGGCGGTGCGCTGGCCCGTCAGGTCGGTCTCGGTCAGGACGGCGATCTTGCGGGCCGGGTCGACGAAGCCCTGGTCGAGGGAGGCGCACGACACGTGCACGAGCGACGGCTCCAGGGTGCGCAGGTCCGCCTCCAGACGGGCCGCGATGCCCTCGCCGCCGAGCACCTCGACGGTGCGGGCGGCCGGGCCGTGGCCCTCGGTCAGGTAGACGGTGTACCAGCCGTCGGCGATCCAGGCCTTGGTGTCGGCGAGGGCGCGCGCGGTGTCGCCGCGGTACGCCTCGGGGGCGTGCATGCCGAGCCCCAGGGTGTCGGCGCTCAGGTCGGTGTCGTCGGCGGCGAACGGGGACACCGACCACCACATCATGCCGATCTCACGGGCCCGGTCGCGGACGTCCGCGATGCCGCGCAGCGAGGCCGCGCCGACGTCGATGGGCGCCGCGCCGCCGCCGGCGGTGGCCGCCCAGGACGCCAGCAGGAACTCCTGCGAGGTCGCCACCAGGTCGGCGGCCCGCGTCCGGACCCGCTCGGGGTCGCAGACCACCGCCATGGACCCGGCCGGCAGGACGTCGATCAGCAGTTCCATGTCGTCGACGAGGACGGGCGCGAGGGACTCCATGCCCTCGACGGCGATGCCCTCCGCGATCTTGTGCAGCAGTTCGCCGAGCTCGGGGTGCTCCTCGGCCAGTGCCGCCGCCCGCTCTCGCACCTGGTCGGTCAGCAGCAGCTCCCGGCACGGCGGCGCCCACAGACCGTGCTCGGCGATCTCCAGGGACCGCTGGTCGGCGACCTTGAAGTAGCGGATCTCCTCGACCTCGTCGCCCCAGAACTCCACGCGCAGCGGGTGCTCCTCGGTGGGCGGGAACACATCGAGGATGCCGCCGCGCACCGCGAACTCGCCGCGCTTCTCCACCAGCTCGACCCGCGCGTACGCGGCGGCCGCCAGTGCCTCGGTGACCTGCCCCAGATCGACGCTCTCCCCCTGCCGCAGGCTCACCGGGACCAGCTCGCCCAGCCCCTTGACCTGCGGCTGGAGCACCGAGCGGATCGGTGCGACGACGACACTGACCGGACCCGCCGCCGGGTCGTCCTTGCTGGGGTGGGTGAGCCGGCGCAGCACCGCCAGCCGGCGGCCCACGGTGTCGCTGCGCGGCGAGAGCCGCTCGTGCGGCAGCGTCTCCCAGGAGGGGTACTCCGCCACCTCGTCGGGCGGCAGGAAGGACCGCAGCGCGGCCGCCAGGTCCTCCGCCTCGCGCCCGGTGGCGGTCACCGCGAGGACGGTCCGCTCCGTGCGCCGGGCCAGCGCCGCGATCACGAAGGGCCGCGCGGCGGGCGGCCCCACCAGGTCGACGTGCATCCGGTTGCCGTCCCCGGCCGCGGCGACCGCCTCGGCGAGCGCGGGGTCCCGGGTGACGGCGTCGAGCAGTCCGTGCAGGCTCATGAAGGAGGTTTTCCGTCCGGTGAAGGGGCAACGCGAAGGGCCCGACACGTGAACGGGCCGGGGGCTCCCAGCGTACGACGCGGGGCCGACACCTGCGCGAGGGATTGCCGCCCCGGGCCCCGGGCGGCCGAGCCCCGTCCCCACCGCTCTACGATGTCCGGACCTACCGACCGAGCGTGCCGAGTCGCCCCGCCGCAAGGGTTCACCCCCTCACCCGACCGGCAGAGGGAGCACCACCGCGTGACGACTGACGCCATAGCCGGGCCCGCCGCCGCCCACCGGGGCGCGGCGGGCCGGCGCCTGCGCCGGGCGGAGCCGTACGCACCGGCCGCCCTGCTGTTCGTCGCCTACGCCGTGCTCTCCCTCTCCCGGAACCGGCGGATGGAGGCCCTCTCCTGGGACCTGGGCATCTTCGAGCAGGCGGTCAGGGCGTACGCGCACCTCCAGGCGCCCGTCGTCGACCTCAAGGGGCCCGGCGCCGACATCCTCGGCGACCACTTCAGCCCCGTCATCGCCCTCCTCGCGCCCTTCTACCGACTGTTCCCCGGCCCCGCCACGCTGCTCCTCGCGCAGGCCGCCCTGTTCGCCGTCTCCTCGGTCCCCGTCACCCGCGCCGCGACCCGCCTGCTCGGGCGGGCCCGGGGCCTGACGCTGGGCGCCGCGTACGGGCTCGGCTGGGGCATCCAGCGGGCCGTCGACTTCGAGTTCCACGAGATCTGCTTCGCCGTCCCGCTGCTCGCCTTCGCACTGGAGGCGCTGCTCGCCCGGCGTCCGCGCGCCGCGCTGCTGTGGGGGCTGCCGCTGCTGCTCGTCAAGGAGGACCTCGGTCTCACCCTCGCCGTCTTGGCCCTGCTCATCGCCCGACAGGCCCGGCGCACCGACCGGCGGGCCGCCCTGGCCGCCGTCGCGACCGCGGCCTCGGCCGTGCTGGTGGCCGCCCTGCTGTTCACCGTGGTGATACCGGCCTTCGGTGACGGTTACGC
This sequence comes from Streptomyces sp. Tek67B01, assembly GCF_055231995.1. Lineage (NCBI taxonomy): Bacteria > Bacillati > Actinomycetota > Actinomycetes > Kitasatosporales > Streptomycetaceae > Streptomyces > Streptomyces sp. Tek67B01. Next base: position 4,270,167 of record NZ_JBUYUY010000001.1, on the reverse strand, counting down.
CTACTGGGAGAAGGTCGGGGGCGCCTCGCCGACCGCCGGGCTCGCCACCAAACTCGACACGCTCGCCTGGGTGCTGATCCCCACCACCGGTCTGTTGGCCGTGCGCTCCCCGCTGCTGCTGGTGGCGCTGCCCACCCTGGGCTGGCGGTTCCTGTCCGGCGACGACCACTACTGGTCCACCGACTGGCACTACAGCGCCGTCCTCATGCCGATCGCCGCCCTCGCCCTGGTCGATGCCCTCGACACCTGCGGACGTTCCGCCCGGCCGTGGCTGCGCGCCTACGCCCTCCAGCTGCCCGGCGCCGTCCTCGCCGCCGCCCTCGCCCTCAGTGCCACGACCCTCCCCCTGGAGCGGCTGGGGCACGCGTCCACCTACACCACGCCCGCCCGGGTCACCGAGGCCGACCGGCTCCTCGCCCGCATCCCCGACGGGGTGAGCGTGGAGGCCGACATCCCGCCGCTGTCCCGGCTCACCTCGCGCTGCCGGGTGTACTGGATCGGCTCCGCCAAGGGCGTGCTCCCGGCCTTCGTCGCCTTGGACACCTCCTCCGGCCGGCCCGGCGACGACCCGGTCGCCTACGCCGTGCGCCTGCATCCCGGCGCGCGGTTCGGGGTGCTCGGCGAGGCCGGCGGGATCACCGTCCTCCAGCGGCTGTGACCCGGGCACGACACCGGCCCCGGCCCCGCCCCCACGGGCAGGACCGGGGCCGGTATACCCCCGTTACGACCGCCGCCCGACTGGTCGGTGACGATCGCGTTCATGAGAACCGCCGCCCGACTAGTCGGTGGCGATCGCGTTCAGTACGTTCATCCGCCCCGCCCGGAAGGCCGGGACCAGCGCGGCGAACAGGCCCACCAGGGCCGAGCCGGCGAACACCCCGAGGATCGTCGGCCACGGGATCTCCAGCACCTTCAAGCCCTCCAGGGCCAGCAGCCGCTGCGCCGTCGCGCCCCAGCCCATGCCCAGGCCCAGCCCGAGGAGCGCGCCGAACAGGGCGATGACCACCGACTCCAGACGGATCATGCGGCGCAGTTGGCGCCGGGAGAGACCGATGGCGCGCATCAGGCCGATCTCCCGGGTCCGTTCGACCACCGACAGCGCCAGCGTGTTCACGACACCCAGCACCGCGACGATGATCGCGAGGGCGAGCAGCCCGTAGACGATGTTCAGCAGCTGGCCGACCTGGTCGCGCAGGACCTGCTTGTAGTCGGCCTGGTTGAGCACCTTGTACTGCGGGTACTGCGCCAGCGCGGCCTTGACCCCGTCGTACGCGGCGTCCGCCTGCCCGGACTTGGCGGTGGCCAGCAGCATGAAGGGGCGCGGCAGCCGGTCGGCCGGGAGGTTCGCCTCGGCGACGGCGGTGCTGATGTACTTCATCCCCTTGTCGAGGTTGCCCTCGTCGCTGGTGATCGCCGCGATCCTCAGCTTGGCCGTCTTGCCGCCGTTGAAGGCGACCGTCAGCTCGTCACCGAGCTTCAGGTGGTGCTCGGCGGCGTAGAGGGAGCCGACCGACATGGCGTTCGGCCCGTACGCGGCCGCGTGCTCCCCGGCCGTCATCGTGCGCCGGATGTCCTTGGCGTACGTGGGGTCCTGGGCGCCCAGGACGTCGTCGACACCGGAGCCGTCGGGGGCGGTGATCTTCACCGGGACCTCGCGGTACGCGGTGACGTGGTCCAGGTTCGCGGCGGCCCGCAGCGCCTGTTCGGCCTGCGGCACGACGGGCTGGCCGGAGGGGGAGTTGACGATGTAGTCCGCGCCGACCGACTTGTCGAGCTCGGCGGTGGCGGAGGCGACCATCGAGGAGCCGACCACCGACAGGCAGGCGACCAGCGCCAGACCGATCATCAGCGCGGCGGCGGTGGCGCCGGTGCGGCGCGGGTTGCGCAGCGCGTTGCGCTCCGCGAGCCGGCCGACGGAGCCGAAGGGCCGCAGCACCGGCGCGGACAGCACCCGTACGACGATCCCGGCGAGGAAGGGGCCGATCACGATGAACCCGATGAGGGTCAAGGCGACGCCGAGCCCCAGCCACAGCGAGCCCTGGGTGGCCTTGTCGGCGGCCGAGGCCAGGTAGAGCGCGGCGCCGCCGAGCGCCGTCAGGATCAGGCCGAAGCCGGCCCGGACGCGACCGGCCCGCTTGTCGCCGGGGGTGCCGGACTCGCGAAGCGCGGCCATCGGCGAGACCTTCCCGGCGCGGCGGCCGGGTATGTAGGCGGAGACGACGGTGACGAGGATGCCGAGGAACAGGCCGACGGCGGGCGTGGTCCAGGCGACGGTCAGATCGTCGGTGGACAGGTCCATGCCCATCTGGCCCATCAGCTTCATCAGGCCGACGGCCAGGCCCACGCCCGCGCCGACGCCGAGGAGCGAGCCGACGACGCCGAGCAGGAACGCCTCGACGAGGACGGAGCGGTTGATCTGCTTGCGGTCGGCGCCGATGGCACGCATCAGGCCGATCTCGCGGGTGCGCTGGGCGACCAGCATCGAGAACGTGTTGAAGATCAGGAAGATGCCGACGAGGAAGGCGATCAGGGCGAAGCCGAGCATCGCGTACTTCATCACGTCGAGGAACGAACCGACGCTCTTGCGGTTGGCGTCCGCGGCTTCCTTCGCGGTCTGCAGCTTGTAGGTGTCCGCGCCCACGGCCTTCGCGATGTTCTGCTTGAGCTGGTCGTCGCCGACCCCGTCCTTGGCGGTGACGTTGACGTGCGTGAAGCCGCCCGGGGCGCCGAGCAGCAGTCGCTGGGCGGTGGCGGTGTCGAGGTAGACGACGGTGGCGCCGGGGTTGGTCACGGTGAAGGACGCGATGCCGACGATCTTGGCCCGGTTGTCCCCGGTGACGGCGATCGTGCGGACGTCGTCCCCGAGCGCGAGGTGGTGCTTCTTGACGGTGTCGGCGTCGATCATGACCTCGGTCGGGCCGCGCGGGGCGTGACCCGAGGTGATCTTCATGGACTTGAGTTCGTTCTCGGTCCAACTGCCCGCGAGGGTGGGGGCGCCGCCGTCGGAACCGAGGTTCTCGTTGTGGGAGTCGACGACGGTGACCGACGAGGAGATCACCCCGCCCTCGGCGGCCTTGACGCCCTCGATCTTCGAGATCCGCTCGACGACCGCGCCGGCGAGCACCTCGGGCTTGCCGCTGTCGCCGGGCGCCCGCTGCGCGTCGACCTCCTTCGGGCTCACCGTGACGTCGGAGCTGGTGACCGCGAACAGCTTGTCGAAGGTGGCGTTCATGGTGTCCGTGAACACCAGCGTGCCGCAGACGAAGGCGACGGAGAGCAGTACGGCGACGGCGGAGAGGGCCATGCGCCCCTTGTGCGCGACGAAGTTGCGCCGCGCGGTCTTCATGACGGTCACGAGGTCCGCCCGCGTGCGTCGAAGTCCTTCATGCGGTCGAGGACCTGGTCGGCGCTCGGGTTCGCCATCTCGTCGACGATCCGGCCGTCGGCGAGGAAGATGACGCGGTCCGCGTAGGACGCGGCGACCGGGTCGTGGGTGACCATCACGATGGTCTGGCCCAGTTCGTCCACCGACTGTCGCAGGAAGCCCAGGACTTCGGCCCCGGCGCGGGAGTCGAGGTTTCCGGTGGGCTCGTCGCCGAAGATGATCTGCGGCCGGGAGGCGAGGGCGCGGGCGACCGCCACGCGCTGCTGCTGGCCGCCGGACAGCTCGGTCGGACGGTGCTTCAGCCGGCCCGCGAGGCCCACGGTCTCCACCACCCGGGCCAGCCACTGGGCGTCTGGCTTGCGGCCGGCGATGTCCATGGGGAGCGTGATGTTCTCCAGGGCGTTCAGCGTCGGCAGCAGGTTGAACGCCTGGAAGATGAAGCCGATCTTGTCACGGCGCAGTTGGGTGAGCTTCTTGTCCTTCAGGCCGGTGATCTCGGTGTCGTCCAGGTGGATGTGGCCGCTCGTGACGGTGTCCAGACCGGCCAGGCAGTGCATCAGGGTGGACTTGCCGGAGCCGGAGGGGCCCATGATCGCGGTGAACCGGCCGCGGTGGATGTCCACGTCGACCCGGTCGAGGGCGACGACCCGGGTCTCCCCCGAGCCGTACGCCTTGACGACCTCGCGCGCCCGGGCCGCGACGGCGGAATGCCCCCCAGTGCCCCCCTGCCTGGTTTCGGTCATGGCCGTTGTCACGGTGCTTCCCCTCGTCGGTGGTCGGCGCGTATCGCCGCTCGAAGTCTGTTGAGCGGGGGTGCGCGGCGCACTGGTGCCCGTGGCCGTGTCCGTCCGGGGGTTACCCCCACCCCCGGACGGGCCCGCTCATATGAACCAGTTAAGGACCCGCCGGACCCCGCCACCTCCTCCGCCAGGACGAAAGGCCCCTCGCCCTTTGTGTGGAGGAACCCCTACGGGTCTCCACCTTTCGGGACGGCGGGCCTCGGGGATACCGCCGGCCGCGCCTGCGGTGAGAAGGTGTTCCCCGCACACGCGGGCACGGTGGAGGGGACTTCGGTGGCCATGGGGGAGAGAGCGGGGAGCCGCCCTGGGAAGGGTGCGCGGAACCGGGGTAGACGAAACGTTTCAGCCAACTCGGGGAAGGTCGGGCCGGGGAAGACGGGGGCGGAGGCGGCCGAGGCGGGGTCCAACGCGGCGACGACGAACGCGGCGGGGTCGAGCGGGGCGGAGGCGGCCGGGGCGCCACCCGGTCGTCCGAAGCCCGTCGTCGTCGCCGCGCTGATGCTGACCATGGGCCTCGTCGCCCTCGACGGCGCCATCGTCTCCACCGCCGTCCCCCAGATCGTCGGCGACCTCGGCGGCTTCTCCGTCTTCTCCTGGATCTTCGCCGGCTACGTGCTCGCCGGCACGGTCACCCTGCCCGTCTACGGGAAGCTCTCCGACACCTACGGCCGCAAGCCCGTCCTGCTCATCGGCATAAGCCTGTTCCTGCTCGGCTCGCTGCTGTGCGCCGCCGCCTGGAACATGGCCGCCCTCATCGCCTTCCGCATCCTCCAAGGGCTCGGCGGCGGCGCCCTCCAGGGCACGGTCCAGACCTTGGCCGCCGACCTCTACCCCCTCAAGGACCGGCCCCGCATCCAATCCCGGATGACCGTCGTGTGGGCGACCTCCGCCGTCGGCGGCCCTGCGGTCGGCGGGGTCATCACCACCTACGCGGACTGGCGCTGGGTCTTCCTGCTCAACCTGCCGCTCGCCCTCGCCGCGCTGGTCATCATCGTCCGCCATCTCACCGAACCCCTGAGGTCACCGGGGCGCCGGGGGCGCGTCGACTGGGCGGGCGCACTGGGCGTGTTCGCCTGCGGCGGGGTGCTGCTCTTCGCCCTGGTCCAAGGCGGCGTCGCCTGGCCCTGGCTCTCCGCGCCCTCCCTCGGGCTGCTGGCCACCGGCGCCCTGTTGGCCGCCCTGGTCGTCCGGGTGGAACGCCGGGCGGAGGAACCGATCCTGCCCGGCTGGGTGTGGCGCCGGCGCACCATAGCGGCGGTCAACCTCGCCATGGCCGCCCTCGGCCTGCTCATGGCCGCCCCGCAGGTGTTCATGCCGACCTACGCCCAGGCCGTGCTCGGCCTCGGCGCGGTCAACGCCGGGCTGGTCGCCTCCGCCATGACCCTGACCTGGCCCATCACCGCCTCCCTGGCGCAGCACGTCTACCGGCGCATCGGTTTCCGCGACACCGCCGCCACCGGGGTCGGGTTGGCCGCCCTGGTGCTGTTCTCCTTCACCCTGCTCCCCTACCCGGCACGGCCCTGGCAGGCGGCGACGATCATGCTGCTGCTCGGCGCCGCCCTCGGGCTGTTCCAACTCCCACTGATCGCCGGGGTCCAGTCCACGGTGGTCTGGTCGGAAAGGGGTACGACGACGGCATCCGTCCTGTTCTCCCGGCAGGTCGGCCAGAGCGTGGGAGCGGCCCTCATGGGGGCCGTCGCCAACGCCACCATCGCCGCCCGGCTGACGCACGCCCCCGTTCCCGGACTGCCGGACCACCTGGACGGCGTGTCGAAGGCACTGGACCGGCCGGAACTCCTCCCCCGGGCCGCCGCCGACCATCTGCGGGCCGCCGTGGACGCCGCCGTGCACCACATCTTCCTCGGTGCGGCGTTGGCCGCCGTGGCCGCGCTGCTGATCCTGCTGACGGTGGCGCCGCGCAGGTTCCCCGTCCTGCCGGGTCAGGAGTAGCCCCCGGCCCCGTACCGCCACGCCGCACCCCGCCCACCGGGCCGGGCCGGGAGTAGTCCACGCGAGTTGTCATGCTCCGGGCGGGCGGGTATCTCTTCCAGGGGCGGATCGCCGCCCCTGGAACACCACACGGGGGACCCATGACTTCCGCTCTGCTCGCCCTGGCCTTACTCGCCGTCCTGGCCGGCCCGACCGCCCTGCGGCTCTACCACCACCCCGGCTTCATCACCGGCCGCGACGGCCGGCTCTCCACCTCCACCACCCTCGCCCTGGCCTGGACCGTCATCCTGATCTGGCTGCTGCTCACCTGCCTCGCCTACGGGCTGACGGCCGGGGGCGGCATCGGCTGGTTCCAGGGCGAACACGGCCCGCTGTCCAACCTCGACTCGGTCTACCTGCCGCTGCTGGGCGGCCCCTACCTGGCGCTGATCGGCGCGAAGACGGTCGTCGGCATCCGCGTCGAGAACGGCAGCCTCGCCAAACCGGCCCCCAAGCCCTCGACCACGGGCCGCCGGCCGCTGCGGGAACTGATCGCGAACGACAGCGGCCGTACGGACCTGGTCGACCTCCAGTACGTGGCGCTGAGCGCGGTCACGATGCTCTACGTCGTCCTCTTCTTCCTCACCGACGTCGGCGGCGGGCTGCCGCGCCTGCCCGGGGAGATCTGGGCCCTGACCGGGGCGCCGGCGGGCGCGTACCTGGTCAACAAGCTGGCCACCCGCGCCAATCCGGTGATCACTCACGTCACCCTCGCGGACGGCGCCCTCGTCATCGAGGGCGGCGGCTTCGACCAGGCCCGCGTGACGGTGGCCGACACCGTGGTCCCCGCCGCCTTCGACCCCCTGACGGGCAGCCTCACCGCCTCCGTCCCCGTCCTCCCGGCCACCCCGTTCCCGGTGGTGGTCACCGCCCGCGGCCTGCGCAGCGACCCGTACCTCGTCACCGCCGCCCCATCGTCCCCGACGGTCCCGGCCCGTACGCCGGCCACTGCCCCCGCCCCGGCCCCGACTCCCGCCCCGACACCGGCCCCGGCCGCGGTGCCGACACCGGCCCTGCCCGCGGCCCCGGCACCGGCTCCGGTGAGGGACTCCGCGCAGCGGTAGCCGGCGCGGTCGGGCGTCAGGCCCCGTCCGGGCGGTGGCGGGCGTAATAGCGGGCCACGCGTGCCCGGTTGCCGCACGCCGTCGCCACGCACCAGCGCCGCCGGGGGTTCGCGGGGAGGAACAGCAGCACACAGCCCGGCCCCTCGCACCGGCGCACCTGCCCCACCCGGGCGTCCGTCAGCAGGTCGGCCACCGCCTCGGCCAGCTCCGCCGCGAGGCGCCGCGCGGGCGTGCCGCCGGCCCGGCGCGCCGCTGCCTCCACGCCACCCCCCTCCGCGCGGAGCAGCTCGCGGTGGGCCGGGGCGGCCGCCATGGCCTCGTTCAGCGCCCGCAGCGCCTTGGCCGGGGGGCGCCCGCCGCCCCGTACGGCCTCCAGCGCCGCCCGCGCCGCCTCCCGTACGCCCCGCACGGCGGCGACCTCCGCCGCACCCACCGCCCCGTCGACCGGTCCCAGCCGGCCCGACTGCGCGGCCAGCCAGTCGGCCAGACCCTCCGGATCGGCGATCAGATCCCCATCCACGGGGCAGGTGTTCAGCAGGTCCAAAGCGAGCGGCTCCCCGACGAGGGGAAAGGTCTCTGTCACGCACTAATGCTATCTATGCCGCTTGACCCATTAAGGATCACTCAGCAGACTAATGTCACTCCCCGCCTTGGAGGCATGTGATGAGCGTCGGCCCCCGCATCCACCACCCGCTCCGCCACCGCACCGTCGAGGTGGACGGCGTCACCGTCGCGTACCGCGAAAGCGGCCCCGCCGACGCCCCCGCCCTGCTGCTCCTGCACGGCTTCCCCACCTCCTCCCACCAGTTCACGCGCCTGATGGACGCCCTCGGCGACGTTCCCCACCGCCTCATCGCCCCCGATTACCCCGGCTTCGGGCGGACCGAGACCCCGCCGGGCTTCTCGTACACCTTCGACCGGCTCGCGGACGTCGTGGAGGGCTTCACCGACGCCCTCGGACTGGACCGCTTCGCGCTCTACGCCTTCGACTTCGGCGCCCCCGTCGGACTGCGGATCGCGGTGCGCCGGCCGGAACGCATCACCGCGCTCATCGTCCAGAACGGCAACGCCTACGAGGAGGGACTGTCCGACGCGGCACGGGAGTTGACCGCGCTGCGCCGCGAAGTCCCCGGCGCCGAGGACAAGGTCCGGTCCCTGTTCACCCCCGAGGCCATCCGGTCCCAGTACGAGACCGGGGTCGCCGACCCGAGCCTGGTCTCCCCCGACGGCCGGACCCTGGACGTCCACTACCTCGGCCTGCCCGGCCGCGCCGACGCCCAGACCGACCTCGCCTTCGACTACGGCTCCAACCTCGGCCACTACCCCACCTGGCAGGCCTGGCTGCGCTCGGCGGGCATTCCGGTGCTGGTGCTCTGGGGCGCGGGCGACCCCTTCTTCACCCCGGCGGGCGCCAAGGCCTACCTCCGCGACGCCCCCGACGCCGAACTCCACCTCTTCGACGGCGCGGGCCACTTCGCCCTGGAGACCCATCTCCCCGAGATCGCCCCGCTGATCCGCCGCTTCCTGACCTCGGGCCCCTCCGACCCCACCGGCACCTGAGACACCCCTTCCGGACCGCCCCCGCCATTCCAGCCCCGCCGGCGTTCGAGGCGCATTTTCCAGCCCCGCCGGCGGTTGAGGCGCGGGGTGCGGGGCGGAGCCCCGCAATGCCCGGCGCAGCCGGGGCCGCTCCGCGCAACGGCGCCGCACACCGTCCCGGACGGCCCCCGGTCAGACCGGGGCGGCCACGGACCGGGCACGGGGCGGGCACGGACCGGGCACGGACCGGGCACGGGGCGGGCACGGGGCGCAGCCATACCGAGCCCGGCCGGGGGCCGACGTCAGCCCTCCGCCGGAGCCCGCCCCGTCAAAGCCGCCAGGCTCGACCGCACATGGCTCATGTGCGCCCGCATATCCTCCTGCGCCTCCGCGTGCTCCCGCAGGACCCGCTCCGTCTCCCGCCCCACCCGCTCCTCCCGCGCCCGGGCCGCCGCGACCAACTCCGCGCCCCGCGCCTCCGCGTCCTCCTGCCCGTGCCGAGCCGTCTCCTGCGCCTCCGCGAAGCCCCGCCGCGCCTCCGACAGCCGCGCCTCCGCGTGCCGCTCCAGCTCCGACAGCCGCGCCTCCTGGTCAGCCTCCCGCGCGGCGATCTCCCGCTCCGCCGCCTCCCGACGCTCCCGCTGCTCCTGCTCCCGCTCCGCCACCAACACGTCCGCCCGACGGCGCGTCTCCACCAGCGTCGCGTGCGCCTCCGCCCGCCACCGCGCCGCGTCGTCCCGGGCCTCCGCCCGCGCCTCGTCCGCCTCGCGCTGCGCCCGCTCCAGCCCCTGCCGCGCCCGTACCTCGGTCTGCTCCACCACCGCGTGCGCGTCCTGCCGCGCGAGCTCCGCCACCCGGTCCGCGTACGCGTCCGCCGCGCCCAGCGTCGCCGCCGCGTCCGCGCGCGCGTCCCCCCCTACGGCCTCCGCCTCCTCCTGCGCCAGCGCCAGGATGCGCCGCGCCCGCTCGCTCAGCTCGTCGTAGGTCTGCGGCGCCAGCGCGGCCACCGCCTCCCGCAACCGGTCGGCCTCCGCCTCCATCCGCTTCGCGAGGACCGTCAGCCGCGCCACCCGCTCCCAGGCCTCGTCCCGGCTGCCCGACAGCCGCGCGAGATACCGGTCGACCTGATCCGTCCGGTACCCGCGACCGCGCGCGGTCGCCAAAACCTGAGGTCCCTGAGGTGACATCGGTGCACTCATCCTGGAAGCGCCTCTCTCGCGGGGATTCCCGTCAAGGATGCGTCATTTGCTCCCAGAAGCCGGAATGGCCGGGCCGGAACCCCCAGCGGGGGGTTCCGGCCCGGCCATCCCTGCCGACGGGTGCGATCAGAGCAGCCCGTCCCACATCTGCTCCAGCACCACCGACCACCAGCTCTCCGGCGAAGCCAGCGCCGCACTGTCCAGCCCCGCCAGATTCGCCTGGAAATCGACGGTCCACCGACCGGCCTGTTCCGGCGTCAGATGCTGGCGCAGCCGCCACATCTGACCCAGCATCGCCAGCGAGCGCACGAACTGCGGCAGGCTCGAATTCACGAACTGCGGCGGCACCGGAGCCCCGCCCGGCCCGGCCTCCACCGGAACCGCCACGATGTGCGCCGTCCCGTACTGCACGCACAGCGCCTTGCCGAAGTCGCTGCCGACCACCAGGTACGAACCCGCGTCCGACGCCGGCTGCACCTGCCGCTGCGCCGCGAGCTCCGCCAGCGTCGGCAACGGCTGCCCCGGCACGGCCTGCGCCCAGAAGAACGGCCCGAAGTCCACCGGCAGACCCGACCACATCAGCGTCTGCGCCACGATCTCGGGCACACCCTGACGGGACACCGCCCGCTGGTCGAAACGGAACACGCCCTGTGGCCCGAACGCCCCCGCCAGCTCCTGGGCGATCGCGTCCAACGGGATCGCCGGCTGGAGCGGGACCTGCGGCAGCGGCGCCCGCACCGGCGCGGGACGCGCCGGACCGTCCGCCACCTGGTGCAGCTCGCTCTGGTGGGTGATCAGATGCCGCATGCCCTGCTGACGGCTCGCGTGATCCGTCCCGTACGGGGCCACGCTCGTGATCCGCACCTGCGGCCAGGTCTCCCGGATCATCCGCGCGCAGTAACCACCGGGCAGCTCACAGGACGCCAGCTCCGTGTGCAGCTCCAGTACCTGCTGCGGCGGCACGTTCATCGCGCGCAGCTCGTACAGGATCTGCCACTCGGGGTGCGGCGTGCCCGGCGCGGAACGACGGATCAGCTGCTGTTCGGAGCCGTCGGGCGCGCGGTAGCGCAAGACCGCCTGGTATCCGGGACCCACGGTGGGGACCCCGGGCTGCGCCACCGGAGCGGGCCCGTGCTGCGGCCCCGCGGGCGCGGGGCCGGGAGGGCCGGGCGGCTGCGGTGCCGCGGGATGCGCGAGCATCGTCGCGGCGTGGTGCGCCCCGCCACCAGGCACACCAGCAGCCGCGGGAACACCGGGCCCCGCAGGCACACCAGGAGCAGGCGGCGGCCCGGGCGGAACCGGCGGCCCCACCACAGCAGGACCCGCCAACATCGTCGCAGCGTGATCGAGCCCACCACCCGACCGACCACCGGCACCCGCAACCCCGGGCGGCCCCGCAGGCACACCAGGCCCCGCAGGCACACCAGGCGCAGGCGGCGGCCCGGGCGGAACCGGCGGCCCCACCACAGCAGGACCCGCCAACATCGTCGCGGCATGATCGAGCCCACCACCCGACCGACCACCGGCACCCGCAACCCCGGGCGGCCCCGCAGGCACACCAGGCCCCGCAGGCACACCAGGAGCAGGCGGCGGCCCGGGCGGAACCGGCGGCCCCACCACAGCAGGACCCGCCAACATCGTCGCGGCATGATCAAGTCCACCACCCGGCGCACCAGAAGCCCCCGGCAGCGCGGGAGGCGCGGACGGCACGTCGGCCGGCGCACCGGCCGCTGCCCTGGAAACCCCCGGTCGTGACACCTGCGCCTTGCTCGTCGGCGCGTCGGCGATGTCCCCGGCACCCTCCGCCAGGGCCGGCGCTATGGCCGTCCTCGGCAGTTGGCTGCCACCCGACATCAACGTCGTCTTCGCCTCCGGAGCCACCCCCGAAGGCGCCCCGGCCCCCTCCTCCAGGTCCGAGCCCGACAGCGGCGGCGCGAACACCGTCGCCGGCAGCGGCACCGACAGCTCGTCCGCGCCGGAATTCACATCCGTCCCCGCCCACGGCGTCGCCCCCGCCGGCACCCCGTCATTGGCGGTCGGCTCGTACGGCACCTCGCCCCCGCGGCCGAGCGGCACCGCGTCGGAAACGCGGCCGGAGGCAGCAGGCCCGGCAGGCCCAGCAGGAGCAGCAGGCCCGGCGGGGCCGGCCGGAGCGGAAGGCACCGCGGCCGCGGCGGAGGCACCCGGACCGGCGGCGCCGTCGGCCACCTCCGGCGCCCCGGAAACACCGCCCGCCGAGGAACCGGCGCCCACCGGGGGAATCCCCGCGCGGTCCGCCGCCTCCTGCAACCACTCCGGGGGACTCAACATGAACGACGTCTGCTCCGCGTCGATCCGCGGCGACGGCACCGAAGCCTCCGCCACCGGCGCGGACGCCACCCCGTACTCCTCCTCGTACCGCCGGATCACCTCACCCACCGGCAACCCGGGCCACAGCGTCACCTCACCGCTGTCCCGCGCGATGACCAGACGCTGGCGACCACCACCGGACACCGGACCGCCCGCCCGGTCCTCCGACCACACCACGAACCCGAGCCCGAACTCCCGTACCCGCACCTCACGGTGCTGATAGGCGGGCACGTCCCCGTTGATCCACTCCTCGGCGCGCTCCTGCGCCTGCGCAAACGTCACCACCGCGCCGTCACCCCTCCACCGGAGCGGCACCCGCCACGGGAACCGAGCGTGCGAATCCGCCGTCCACCATCAGACCGGCCACCGTCTCCAACTCCGGCGGATTGCCCGCCAACCGCTCCAGAAAGGCGTCGAAATCAGCACCGCACGGCAACAACAGCCGCTCCACGCGCTCCTGCACGGACCAACCGTCCCGGTCCCGCGCGTCGTCGTACGGAGAGAACCACACGGAGCCGATCCCCTCGCCCTTCACCTTCACCGCGAGCAACCCGCCCTGCACGAAGGCCACACACAGGTAGTCCTTCGTCAGATGGTCCCGCAGACACTTGTTGACGTACACGAGGTCGTTGACCGCCGCCTCCTCACGCACCGTGAAGAACGGCTGGTCCACCAGCAGACCCAGCTCCACGTCCAAGCCCGTGCCCATCGGCGCGCAGCCCCCGGCCGCCTTGAGGAACGAGCGGTACGCCTCGGGCAACCGGTACCCGAGGTCCTCCTCGACCCCCTGCACCTGGCGCTCCGACACCGAAACCACCGACTTCGGCAGCTCCAGGTGCGCCGGCCGCGCCTCCTGCAAGGGTCGCGTACCACGCTTGTCGTGGTCCACCGGCGCCGTCGCCAACCCCGCGTGGTGCCGCAACAAAGCCTTCACCTCGACCGGCACCAGCTCCAACCGGCGCGACCCGGCCACGTGGTGCCACGTCCACCCGTGCGGCGTCGACACCGCGCCCACCGTGTCCCACAGCTCGTGACCCACCGCACGCATCGCCGCGTTCGCGGACACGTAGTCCGTCAGGCGCAGCTCGTCCACGCCGAAGCCCTCCGGCGGCTCCGCGATCTCCACCGCCGCCCGCGCGTAGGGAGAGAAATCGGGATGCCCCTCACCACCCATCCGGACCCCGTGAGGATGACGGGCAGCCCGGACCGGGTCCGGAAAATGCACGACCTGCCCCGAATAAGCGGCGTTGGGTGGCGGGGCCTGCTGCCCGAGCCGACCTGTCGTCATGGCGGTAGCCCCCTGCTGGATCTGGCTGGTTCAGCACAGCCTATGTGCTCCCGCAAGAGCGACACCCGCCCACCGGCCCCGCACCCGCACCACGACCCGCAACATCCGAATTGATACGAAAATTCGACCCCGCTTCCACACCACACGGGACATTTGACAGGCTGTCCCCTCAGCACGGGGGCGTGCGCGACAGCGGCCACCACCGCCGCCACGGGAGGGAAGAGCGACATGCAGCACACCGCAACACGCACGGACCACGCCGAACCGGCACCCACCGGCGCCACCGGCGACCCCCGCCTGCGCTGGAGCAGCGCCGACGGCCACACCGTCCCCGTCCTGCGCTTCCGGCGCGACGGCATCCTCCCCACCATCGCCGCGGCCCTCTCCGTACGCGGCGAGACCCTCACCGGCACCGCCGGCAAAGCCGACCAGCCCCCCACCCTGCACCCGCTCGTCCAGGACTACCTCGACACCCTCACCAGCAGCCAACGCGAACGCTTCACCGGCCGATGTCCCGAGGCGATACTCCTCTCCCGCCACATCACCGCCACCGAAGCCGCCCGCAGCAGACGCGCCTCCCGCAAGCCCCTCAGCGCGAGCGAAGCCCGCCGCTCCCTGAAACACGCCAAGATCACCGCACGCCACATCCGCGAGGACGGCGACCCCCTCCACGGCAGCTACGCACCCCCCTGCCGCTCCTGCGAAGCCCTCCTCGCCCACTTCGGCGTACGCCCCGTCGACCTCTCCCACACCGAGTAGCCGCCATGACCACTTCCGCGTCCTACGACCGCTCCTCAGCCACCCGCTTCCCCACCGCCATCGACGCCGCCCTGCGCACCGCCGGATGGGAACCGGGACGTTGGGACATCAAACAGGCCGAGTACTGGGCCGACGCCCTGCGCGACCACACCACCCCGGCCGGACACCGCCACACCGTCTTCCCGGCCGCCGTCGAGGCCTGGGCGGAATTCGGCGGACTCACCCTCACCGCCCCCGGGCCCGGCCGCCAGATAGCCCCCACCCCCGTCCACCTCGACCCGCTCACCGGACTCCACCTCGCCCGCACCTTCGCCGACCTCGGCCGCGCCCTCTCCACCGAGCTCAGCCCCCTCGGCGTCGACGCGGACACCGGCTCCCACCTCGCCATCGACCGCGAAGGCCGCGTCTACGGCATCGACCACACCGGCGACTGGTACCTCGGCGCATCCCTCGACGAGGCCCTCACCCTCCTCCTCACCGGCCTCCAACCCACCCGCCTCACCACCGGCTAGCCAAGGCCCCCACCCCAGCCCCCACCCCGCCCCCCGCCCGGGCGATCCCTCCCGGAGCCACCCCGGAAGACCACCCGGACAGGAGGCTCAAACCCGCGCGCACGGCAACACGGCCGACACCCGGAAACCACCCGCGTCCGTCGCCCCCGCCACGAACACCCCGCCCAGCCCCAGCACCCGCTCCCGCATCCCCACCAGACCGTTCCCCCCGCTCGGCAGACCGGCCCCGCCCGCCTCCCCGTCACACGGCCCGTTCTCCACCTGCATCGCCACCTCACCCTCCCGGTGAGCCAGCCGCACCGCCACCACCGCCCCCGGCGCGTGCTTGTGGCAGTTGGTCAACGCCTCCTGCACCACCCGGTACGCCGTCTGCTCCACCTCCGCCGCACACCCCGGCCACTCCCCCCGCACGGTCAGCTCCACCACCATCCCCGCCGCCCGGGACTGCCCCACGAGCGCCTCCAGCTCCGCCAGCGACGGCCCCTCCTCCGAAACCGCGACAGCCACCGACGCCACCGGCTCCACCCGCTTCGGCGCCTCCGCCCGCAACACCCCCAACATCTCCCGCAACTCCGTCAACGCCTGCCGACCCAT
The DNA here is from genome assembly GCF_055231995.1 of Streptomyces sp. Tek67B01. Lineage (NCBI taxonomy): Bacteria > Bacillati > Actinomycetota > Actinomycetes > Kitasatosporales > Streptomycetaceae > Streptomyces > Streptomyces sp. Tek67B01. Next base: position 4,254,689 of record NZ_JBUYUY010000001.1, on the reverse strand, counting down.
GTCCCCCACCAGCGCCGCGTTCCGCGCCGCCTTCACCGGATCCTTCACCGCCACCGCCTGCAACGCCGCCGCGTGCACCACCATCAACGACACCCGGTGCGCCACCACGTCGTGCATCTCCCGCGCGATCCGCGTCCGCTCCTCCGTACGCGCCCACTCCGCCCGCTCCTCGGCGCGCTCCGCCAGCAGCGACAACTCGCGCTCGAGCGAATCCGCCCGCTCGTGCAGGCTCTCCATCAGCCGGCGCCGCGCCCCGACGTACATGCCGAGCAACACCGGCGGCACGGTCAGCGCCACCGCGACGAACACCGACAGCGAGATCACCAGGGTCGCAGTCACGCCCGTCTCGCCGTCGGTCCTCAGGTACATCACCACCAGCGTCGCCACGAGCGACATCGACGTCAGGGTCGCCGTGACGCGCCGGGGCACCTCGCACGCGGCCAGCGTGTAGAGCCCCACCACTCCCAGCAGGAACCCCATCACCGCCGGTGTCACCGCGATCGCCACCATCACCACGGCCACCGGCCACCGCCGCCGCAGCACGAGCGTGGCCCCCACCACGAACCCGAACACCACCCCCAGCGTCACCGGCACCCCGGCCTCGCGGGCGAACCCCACACCCTCCCAAGCACACTCCAGGGCGGACACCGCCCCGATCCCCACGTCCACCACGACGTCCCGCCGCCGCTCCCACCACCAAGGCGGCCCAGCGCGGCCTTGCTCTTCCCCCGTACTGGTCATGCCGTCCAGCGTACGCAGCGCCCCCACCACGGACCCGCCGGATTTTCCGGGGAACCGCCGGTAATCGCACGTACGACTGAATGTGCCGGCCATCGAGACCTGAATCCCACATTCCGGACCAACCTGGGTCCATGACCAAATACACCGACTTCGAAGGTCTCCGCACCCAAGCCCTCGCCCTGCGCCGCGAGGGCCTCAGCCGCCGCGAGATCCGCGACCGCCTGCACGTCCACAACAACGACATCCTCAACCGCCTGCTTGAGGGCGAACCGGCGCCCGAATGGACGAAGCGCCCCAACGCCAAGGACGACCTCCGCGCCCGCGCCCGCGAACTCCGCCTCCAAGGCATGACCTACGACCAGATCCAGGTCGAGCTCGGCTGCTCGAAGAGCTCCATCTCCCTCTGGGTCCGCGACCTCCCGAAACCGGAACGGCGACGGACTACCGCCGAAGCGGCGGCCATAGCCAAGCGGGGCTGGGCGCAGAAGCTCGAGCTGCGGGACGAGACGAGGCGCCAGATCAAACAGGAAGCAGCCCGCGAGGTCGGCGCCCTGTCGGATCGCGAGCTCTTCCTCATCGGCGTCGGCCTCTACTGGGCGGAAGGCAGCAAGGACAAGACGTACGCCCGCCGGGAGCGTCTGATCTTCGTGAACAGCGACCCCGACATGGTGCGCCTGTACGTCACCTGGCTCCGGCTACTGGGCGTCGACAGCGACCGAATCCGCTACGCCGTCATGATCCACGAGTCGGCGGACGTCTCCGGCGCGGAGAAGTTCTGGGCCGACCTGGTCGGTACGGACGTTTCCGACTTCCTCAAGACGACCCTCAAGCGGCATAACCCCCGGACGGTCCGGAAGAACACCGGAGAGGCCTACTACGGCTGCCTGGCGGTCCGCGTCCTACAAAGCGCCGAGTTGTACCGTCGCGTCGAAGGCTGGTGGTGCGGCATAGTAGGGGCTGCGCCATTTCCCGATCAACAAAATGGGACATGACGGGCGAACCATCCCGGATCGTCTAAGGGCAGGACAAATGGTTTTGGTCCATTGAATGAGGGTTCGAATCCTTCTCCGGGAGCTCACAGAACACCGTTCTGACGTTCGGGTCCCGACCTCCGCGGTCGGGACCCGGCCTCGTTTCCGGCCCCCGGCCCACCGGTATCCTTCACGGGTCCACCCCCGAAGCCGAAGGGCACACCCGTGAGCGCAACCCGCCCGGCAGCCGTCGTCGTACTCGCAGCGGGTGAAGGCACCCGCATGAAGTCGGCCACTCCCAAGGTTCTGCACGAGATCGGCGGGCGCTCGCTCGTCGGCCACGTCGTCGCCGCCGCGCGCGAGCTGGACCCCGCACACCTCGTGGTCGTCGTCGGCCACGCCCGCGAGAAGGTCGCCGCGCACCTCGCCGAGATCGACCCGGGTGTCCGCACCGCCGTCCAGTACGAGCAGAACGGCACCGGGCACGCCGTCCGGATGGCCCTCGAAGAGCTCGACGGCGAGATCGCCGGCACCGTGGTGGTCGTCTGTGGGGACACCCCGCTGTTGACCGGCGAGACCCTCGCCTCGCTGGTCGCGACCCACGGGGCCGACGGCAACGCCGTGACCGTGCTGACCGCCGAGGTCCCCGATTCGACCGGCTACGGGCGGATCGTCCGGGACGCGGCGACCGGCGCCGTGACGGCCATCGTCGAGCACAAGGACGCCACCGACGCCCAGCGCGCGATCCGTGAGATCAACTCCGGGGTCTTCGCGTTCGACGGGGCGTTGTTGAGCGATGCGCTCGGCAAGGTCCGTACCGACAACAGCCAGGGCGAGGAGTACCTGACCGACGTCCTCGGCATCCTGCGCGAGAGCGGGCACCGGGTGGGCGCGGCCGTGGGCGCGGACCACCGGCAGATCCTCGGGATCAACAACCGGGTGCAGTTGGCGGAGGCGCGGGCGTTGCTGAACGCGCGGCTGCTGGAGCGCGCGATGCTCGCCGGGGTGACCGTGGTCGACCCCGCGAGCACGTTCGTGGACGTGACGGTGACCTTCGGGCAGGACGCGGTGGTCCACCCGGGTACGCAGTTGTTGGGCAGCACGCATGTCGCCGAGGGGGCGGAGGTCGGTCCGAACACCCGGCTGACGGACACGCGGGTCGGTGCGGGGGCCCGGGTGGACAACACGGTCGCGGATTCCGCGGTGATCGGGGAGTCGGCGAGCGTCGGCCCGTTCGCGTATTTGCGTCCGGGGACGAATCTGGGGGCGAAGGCCAAGGCCGGCACGTACGTCGAGATGAAGAACGCGACGATCGGTGAGGGTACGAAGGTGCCGCACCTGTCGTACGTCGGGGACGCGACGATCGGTGAGTACTCCAACATCGGTGCGGCGAGCGTCTTCGTGAACTACGACGGCGAGCACAAGCACCACACGACGATCGGTTCACACTGTAAGACGGGCTCGGACAACATGTTTGTGGCGCCCGTCACGGTCGGGGACGGTGCTTACACGGCGGCCGGGTCCGTGATCACGAAGGACGTGCCGGCGGGTGCGCTGGCCGTGGCCCGTGGTCAGCAGCGGAATATCGAGGGTTGGGTGGCTCGCAAGCGTCCGGGGAGCGCCGCCGCCGCGGCGGCCGAGTCGGCGGTCGGGGAGGACTCGGGGTCGCGTTGAGCGGCTGTCCGGGTGAACTGACCGGAAACAGGTGCGTCCGTGACGGCGTACCGTGATAGGTGCACGAAATTCGGCTGGCTCACCGTGTGCGGGACGGACGCACACGGGGGCGAGCAGCTTTCAACACGTCTGAGGAGACTGTGCTGTGACCGGGATCAAGACGACCGGCGAGAAGAAGTTGATGCTCTTCTCCGGCCGCGCCCACCCCGAGCTGGCCGAGGAGGTCGCGCATCAGCTGGGCGTCGCCCTGGTGCCGACGAAGGCTTTCGACTTCGCGAACGGTGAGATCTACGTTCGTTTCCAGGAGTCGGCTCGTGGTGCGGACTGCTTCCTGATCCAGAGCCACACGGCTCCGATCAACAAGTGGATCATGGAACAGTTGATCATGATCGACGCGTTGAAGCGTGCGTCGGCGCGTTCCATCACGGTGATCGTGCCGTCGTACGGGTACGCCCGTCAGGACAAGAAGCACAAGGGCCGTGAGCCGATCTCGGCGCGTCTGGTGGCGGATCTGCTGAAGACGGCGGGCGCGGACCGGATCTTGACGGTGGACCTGCACACGGACCAGATCCAGGGCTTCTTCGACGGTCCGGTGGACCACCTGTCGGCGCTGACGGTCCTCGCGGACTACGTGGGCGCGAAGGTGGACCGGTCGAAGCTCACCATCGTGTCCCCGGACGCCGGCCGGGTGCGCGTGGCGGACCGCTGGTGTGACCGTCTGGACGCGCCGCTGGCGATCGTGCACAAGCGTCGTGACAAGGACGTGGCGAACCAGGTGACCGTCCACGAGGTCGTGGGTGAGGTCAAGGGTCGGGTCTGCGTCCTGGTGGACGACATGATCGACACGGGTGGCACCATCTGCGCCGCGGCCGACGCGTTGTTCGCGCACGGCGCGGAGGACGTGATCGTGACGGCGACGCACGGCATCCTGTCGGGTCCCGCCGCCGACCGTCTGAAGAACTCGAAGGTCAGCGAGTTCGTGTTCACGAACACGCTGCCGGACCCGTCGGACCTGGAGCTGGACAAGATCACGGTGCTGTCGATCGCTCCGATGATCGCGCGTGCGGTGCGCGAGGTCTTCGAGGACGGTTCGGTCACGAGCCTGTTCGAAGAGCAGCAGTAGCAGCAGTAGCAGTGGGTTGAGGAGCCGGTGGCGGCCCCGCCGCTGATCCTTTTGGGTAAGGCCTCCCGGCCGGGTAGACTCTCCGAGTTGCTCGGCGAGGGAGGCCGTACCTGTTTTCGGGTGCGGATGCTCCGTTATCGACGCGCTCTTCGTAGCAGGCCGTTTCGGCCGGGTGACTGTCGTCCTTTTTCCGTCACCCCACGAGGAGTGAGCATGTCCGAGGTCAAGCTTTCCGCCGAGTCCCGTACCGACTTCGGCAAGGGTGCCGCCCGTCAGGCCCGTCGTGACGCCCTGACCCCCGCCGTCATCTACGGCCACGGCACCGACCCGAAGCACGTCAACGTCGACGCCCACGCCCTTCAGCTGGCGCTGCGCACCCCGAACGTCCTGATCTCCCTGGACATCAAGGACGGCGGCACCGAGCTGGTCATCCCGAAGGCCGTGCAGAAGCACCCGCTGAAGCGTTCGATCTCGCACGTCGACTTCCTGATCGTCAAGAAGGGCGAGAAGGTCACCGTCGACGTCGCGATCGTCACCGAGGGCGAGCTGGCCCCCGGTGGCAACATGCTGGAGACCCTCCAGAACACCATCTCCGTCGAGGCCGAGGCCACGCACATCCCGACCGAGGTCACCGTCTCCATCGCGGGTCTGGAGGCCGGCGCGACCATTCACGCCTCCGACCTGGTCCTGCCGAAGGGCACCACGCTGGCCGTCGACGGTGACATCGCCGTCCTGCAGGTCGTCGCCCCGCAGGCCGAGGAGCCGGCCGCCGAGGCCGCCGAGGGCACCGAGGCCTGATCCACGCCTCTGCCTCTCGGCATGCGCAGCACTTGCTGAACGACCGCCGTCCGGCTCCACTGGAGCGGGACGGCGGTCGTCTTCGTTCCAGGCACTTGAAGGAGCTTTTGATGTCGGACGACGCGGCGCCCTGGCTGATCGTCGGTCTCGGGAATCCCGGGGCGGAGTACGCGGGCAACCGCCACAACATCGGGTTCATGGTGGTGGACCTGCTGGCGGAGCGGATGCGCGGGAAGTTCAAGGCGCACAAGGCGCGGGCGCAGGTGGTGGAGGGCCGGATCGGTCCTCCGGGGCCGGCGAACCGGCGGGTGGTTCTGGCGAAGCCGATGTCGTTCATGAACCTGTCGGGGGGTCCGGTGTCGGCGTTGCGGGACTTCTACAAGGTGCCGTTGGAGCGGGTCGTCGCCGTGCACGACGAGTTGGACATCGACTACCCGACGCTGCGGTTGAAGCTGGGTGGCGGGGACAACGGGCACAACGGGTTGAAGTCGATGACGAAGGCGATGGGGCCGGATTACCACCGGGTGCGGTGTGGGATCGGGCGGCCGCCGGGCCGGATGCAGGTGGCGGACTTCGTGTTGAAGGACTTCTCGTCGACGGAGCGCAAGGAGCTGGACTGGTTCGTGGACCGGTCCGCGGATGCGGTGGAGTGTCTGATCCAGGAGGGCTTGGAGCGGGCTCAGTCGGCGTACAACGCGTAGCGGGTCGTACGGGAAGGGGGTCCTTCCGTGCCGTCGGGCACGGAAGGACCCCCTTTTTTTCGTGTGGGCCGGTTGTCGGTCAGCCGGTGTTGCGCAGGCCGGCGGCGACGCCGTTGACGGTGAGGAGGAGGGCGCGGGCGAGGAGCGGGTCGGGCTCTTCACCGCGTTCGGCGGCGGCGCGCTGGCGGGCGAGGAGGGAGACCTGGAGGTAGGAGATGGGGTCGAGGTAGGCGTCGCGGACGGCGAAGGTCTGCTGGAGGACGGGGTGGGAGTCGAGGAGCTTTTCCCCGCCGGTGATGCGCAGGACCTCGCGGACCGTGAGTTCGTGTTCGGCCTGGATGCGGTCGAACACGTGCTTGAGGTGGTCGGGGACGAGGGTGTCGACGTAGTGGCGGGCGATCCGCAGGTCCGTCTTGGCGAGGGTCATCTCGACGTTGGACAGGAAGTTGCGGAAGAAGTGCCAGCGCTTGCCCATTTCGGCGAGGGCGTCGTCCCGGCCGGCTTCGCGCAGGGCCTTGAGGCCGGAGCCGACGCCGTACCAGCCGGGGACGATCTGGCGGGACTGGGTCCAGCCGAATACCCACGGGATGGCGCGGAGGCCGTCGAGGCCGGCGCCGGAGTCGGGGCGGCGGGAGGGTCGGGAGCCGAGGTGGAGGTCGGCGAGCTGGTCGACGGGGGTGGCGGCGAAGAAGTAGGCCGGGAGGTCGGGGTCTTCGACGAGGGCGCGGTAGGCGGCGTGGGCGGCGTCGGAGACGGTGTCCATGGCCGCGTCCCAGCGGGCGAGGTCGTCGTGGGACTGGCGGGGGGCGGTGTGCAGGGCGGAGGCCTGGAGGGTCGCCGCGACCGTCAGTTCGAGGTTTTCGCGGGCGAGGGACGGTACGAGGTACTTGTCGGAGATGACCTCGCCCTGTTCGGTGACCTTGATCTCGCCTTCGAGGGTGCCCCAGGGCTGGGCGAGGATCGCGTCGTGGGAGGGGCCGCCGCCGCGGCCGACGGTGCCGCCGCGGCCGTGGAAGAGGCGCAGGCGCACTCCGTAGCGGTGGGCGACGTCGCGCAGCCGGCGCTGGGCGCGGTGGATCTCCCACTGGCTGGTGGTGATGCCGCCGAACTTGGAGGAGTCGGAGTAGCCGAGCATGACCTCCTGGACGTCGCCGCGCAGGGAGACCAGGCGGCGGTAGGAGGGGTCGGCGAGCATGGCGTCGAGGATGACGTCGGCGGCCTTGAGCTCGTCGGTGGTCTCCAGGAGCGGGACGATGCCGATCTTGGCCCAGCCGGCGTGCAGGTCGATGAGGCCGGCCTCGCGGGCGAGGACGGCGGCGGCGAAGACGTCGTCGGCGCCCTGGCACATCGAGATGATGTAGGACTCGATGACTTCGGGGCCGAACTTCTCGAAGGCGTCCTTGATGGCGAAGAAGACGCCGAGGGTCTTGGCGCCGGCCGCGTCGAGGGGTGCCGGGGTGGGGGCCAGGGGGCGGCGGGAGCGGAGTTCCTTGGCGAGGAGCTTGCCGCGGTAGTCGCGGGGCATGTCGGCGTAGCGCCAGGATTCCTCGCCGAGGCGGTCGAAGAGCTGACCGAGGGCGTGGTGGTGGGCGTCGGCGTGTTCGCGGACGTCCATGGTGGCGAGCTGGAGGCCGAAGGCTGCGAGGGTGCGGATGGTGCGGTCCATGCGGCCGTCGGCGAAGAGGACCGCGCGGTGTTCGCGCAGGGAGTTCTGGATGAGGGTGAGGTCGGCGAGGAGTTCGGCGGTGCCGAGGTAGTCGCGGCCGTCCTGGTGGGTGGTGCCGCTCGCGAGGCGCTCGCGGGTGTTGAGGAGCTTTTGACGGACGCAGGTGGCCTTGAGGCGGTAGGGCTCTTCCGCGTTGAGCCTCTTGTAGCGCGGGCTGATCTCGGGCAGGCGTTCGAGGTCGGCCTGGAGCGAGGTCAGGAGTTCCTCGGTGGCTCCGGTGTAGCGGATGGAGTTGGACAGGAGTCCGCGCAGCTCGTCGATGGCGGCGAGGGCGTCGGTGATGCCGTGTTCGTGCTGGAGGATCAGGACGTCGCGGGTGACGTCGGGGGTGACATTGGGGTTGCCGTCGCGGTCGCCGCCGATCCAGGTGCCGAAGGTGAGGGGGCGGGTGCCGGGGGGCAGCTCCACGCCGACGCGCTGCAGTTCCGCGGCGAGGTCTTCGAGTACGTCCCCGACGGCGCCGGCGTGCAGCTCGTCGAGGTAGTAGATGGCGTTGCGGGCTTCGTCGGCGGGCTCCGGACGGACGACGCGCAGTTCGTCGGTCTGCCAGACGAGGTCGATGTTCTCGGCGAGCCGCAGGTCGTGGCGGCGGCGTTCGCCGGCGCCCGTGGCGGGTTCTTCGAGGAGGGCGGCGATGCGGCGCAGCTTGTTGAGGACGCTGCGGCGGGCCGCTTCGGTGGGGTGTGCGGTGAAGACGGGTCGGACGTTGAGGTTCTTGACCGTTTCGCGCAGGTGCGCGGGGTCGGCGTCCTTGAGCATGTCGGCGGTGCGGGCGAGCAGGCCGCCTTCGGCGGCGCGGTGGGCGCGCAGTTCCTTGCCTCGGTGTACCTGTTCGGTGACGTTGGCGAGGTGGAAGTAGGTGGAGAAGGCGCGGACGAGCTTGGCCGCGGTTTCGAGATCGGTGTCGCCGAGGAGCCGGGCGGCGGCTTCGCCGTCGGTGCGGGTGAGGGCGCGGACGCGTTCGACGAGGTCGAGGAGGTCTTGGCCTTCTTGGCGTACGAGGGTTTCGCCGAGGAGGTCGCCGAGGCGGCGGATGTCGGCGCGCAGCTCCGCGTTGGCGGTGGCGGCCTGCGTGAGGGTGGCCTGGGTGACGGGGGCCTGGGCGGCCTGGTCAGCACTGCTCACAGGTGCGGCTCCTTGCAGTGTTCGAGCGCTACTGGGCGGTGGGCTCCCGGGGTGGGCGCGGCGGTGCCGCTGCGCAGCTCGGGCTGCCCGTGCGGACCGCGCTGTCCGACGTGACCAGGATAGGCGGCCGGTGCTCGGGTCACGGCAGCGCGGGCGTGCTCCTCTTGCCGTGGGCGCGAGCTTTGCCATACTTACGTTGCCGTAGGTTACGGGACCGTAGGGTCCGTGATCACGCGCCCCTCGTCTCCTCACCCCCCAGGGGATCACCTGTGACCACCACCGACGATCTGATCGAGGGCGCTTCGGCGCCGTCTCATGCCTCAGGGCCGTCCGCGACGCGCGGCGGCGAGAACAAGCGGTCTGTCGAGCAGATCGCCCTGCTTTTGTTCATCACCGTCCCCTTCGTGGCGCTGGCGGGGGCGGTCCCGCTGGCGTGGGGGTGGGGGGTGAGCTGGCTCGACGTGGGCCTGATGGTGTTCATGTACTTCCTGGCGTGCCATGGCATCACGATCGGTTTCCACCGCTACTTCACGCACGGCTCCTTCAAGGCGAAGCGTCCGCTGCGCATCGTGTTGGCGGTCATGGGGTCGATGGCCGTGGAGGGGCCGCTGGTGCGGTGGGTGGCGGATCACCGCAAGCACCACAAGTTCTCCGATCACGAGGGTGACCCGCATTCGCCGTGGCGGTTCGGTGAGACGGTGCCGGCTCTGATGAAGGGCCTGTGGTGGGCGCACATCGGCTGGCTGTTCGACGAGGAGCAGACGGACCAGCAGAAGTACGCGCCGGACCTGATCAAGGACCCTGCGATCCGGCGGATCTCCCGGGACTTCGTGCTGTGGACGGTGGTGTCGCTGGCGATCCCGCCGCTGGTCGGTGGTCTGGTGACGATGTCGTGGTGGGGGGCCTTCACGGCGTTCTTCTGGGGTTCGCTGGTGCGGGTCGCGCTGTTGCACCACGTGACCTGGTCCATCAATTCGATCTGTCACGCGGTGGGCAAGCGTCCGTTCAAGTCTCGGGACCGTTCGGGGAACGTGTGGTGGCTCGCGGTGCTGTCGTGCGGCGAATCGTGGCACAACCTGCACCACGCCGATCCGACGTCGGCGCGGCACGGCGTGCTGCGCGGGCAGGTCGACTCCAGCGCGCGGCTGATCCGCTGGTTCGAGCGGTTGGGCTGGGCTTCGGACGTGCGGTGGCCGTCGGAGTCCCGCCTCGATGCCCGCCGCAAGGAAATGTCTTCGAACGCGGCATGATGGGGGACGTGGCGATCGACGGCAGCAGTTCCAGCGGTGACAAACCCCGGCGGGGTCGCCGGGTGCGGATGACGGGTGCGGAGCGGCGTCAGCAGTTGCTGGACATCGGTCGGGCGCTGTTCGCCGAAAAGGGCTTCGAGGGCACGTCGGTGGAGGAGATCGCGGCGAAGGCCGGGGTGTCCAAGCCGGTGGTGTACGAGCACTTCGGCGGCAAGGAAGGCCTGTACGCGGTGGTCGTGGACCGCGAGATGCGGCAGTTGCTGGACGGGGTGACGGGCGCGCTGACGGCCGGGCACCCGCGCGAGCTGTTGGAACAGGCGGCCTTCGCGCTGCTGGACTACATCGAGAGCTATACGGACGGGTTCCGCATCCTGGTGCGGGATTCGCCGGTGGCGCAGTCGACGGGCACCTTCGCGTCGCTGATCAGTGACATCGCCACGCAGGTCGAGGACATCCTGGGCCTGGAGTTCAAGGCCCGGGGTTTCGATCCGAAGCTGGCTCCGCTGTACGCGCAGGCGCTGGTGGGCATGGTGGCGCTGACCGGTCAATGGTGGTTGGAGACGCGGCGCCCGAAGAAGGCGGAGGTGGCGGCGCACTTGGTGAACCTGGCCTGGCACGGCCTGGAGAACCTGGAGGCCCGTCCCCGTCTGGTGGGACACCGCAGGAGCTGACGCGGCCGGCGCCCCGCACCCGTACGCGCGACGGCGCCCCGTCACCGGATGTCCGGTGGCGGGGCGCGGTCGTGTGGTCAGGTGAGGGGTTCGAGGAATTCCAGGCGGTTGCCGACGGGGTCGTGTGAGTAGAACCGCTTGTGTCCGGGCAGGTCGGCGTCCCAGTGGACCTCGGCGCCGTGCTCGCGCAGTCTGCGGGCGTAGGCCTCGATGTCGGTGACGCGCAGGCCCGGGTGGGCCTTGCCGGCGGGCCGGAAGCCGTCTTCGATCCCGACGTGGAGTTGTACCGGTCCGGCGGCGAACCAGCAGCCCCCGCGTGCGGCGAGGGCGGCCGGCTTGGGCAGTTCGGTCATGCCGAGGGCGTCGGTGTAATAGCGGCGCAGGAGGTCCTCGGAGCCGGGTGGGGCGGCGAGTTGGACGTGGTCGAGGGCGGTGAGCACGTCAGGCCTCCTTGCGGGCGACGGCGAAGATGCGGCGGAAGGGGAACACCGTGCCGCGCGGGCCGGGCGGGTAGGCGGCGCGCAGCGCTTCCCGGTATTCGTCGAGGAAGCGGTCGACGGCCTCCTTGTCGTCGCCGAGTTCGGTGAGAACGGGCCGCAGGGCGGTGCCCTTGACCCAGTCGAGTACGGGGTCGGGGCCGGACAGCAACTGGTGGTAGGTGGTTTCCCATACGTCGACGACGCAGCCGAGTTCGGTGAAACGGGCGAGGTATTCGGCGGGTTCGAGGATGTGGACGTAGCGCGCGCCGTGGCCGGCGAGGCGGTCGCGCCAGCGGGGGGTGTCGCAGAGGTCGGCGAGCATCCGGTGGCTGGGCGCGGTGAAGTTGCCGGGGATCTGGAAGGCGAAGGTGCCCCCGGGTCGCAGTGCGGTGATCCACGCCGCGAAGGAGCCGGGGTGGTTGGGCACCCATTGGAGGGCCGCGTTGGAGACGATCAGGTCGTAGGACTCCTCCGGGTGCCAGTCGGCGAGGTCGGCCCGCGCGAAGTCGAGGTGTCCGCCGCCGGGGGTGGGTCCGGCGTGGTCGTGGCCGGCGCGGCGGAGCATGTCCGGGGAGAGGTCGAAGCCGGTGATGCGGGCATCGGGCCACCGGTCGGCGAGCAGCGCGGTGACGTTGCCGGGGCCGCAGCCGAGGTCGGCGATGCGTGCGGGGGCGGTGGGGAGCTCGGGTATGCGGGTCAGCAGGTCGAGAAAGGGGCGTGTGCGGTGCCCGGCGTGTCGGAGGTACTGCTGGGGGTCCCAGACCGGCGCCACGGGAGCGGTGGCGACGGGCGTCGGAACCGAGGCGGTGTCGGAATGCATATGCGAAGCCTCCCTGCTGATGGGGCGGTTGGAAGCGGAAGCCGTCCGGCCCGTCCATTCCCATCCTGGCCGAATATATATCTTGACGTCAAGATGCACGAGATCGAGATATCCAGGGCCCAAGATCCTTGAATTGAAGAGACTTCACATCGACAGACCCCTTACACTGATCGGCATGGAGGACGAGGTCGACCGACTGGTCGCGGCATGGCGGCGAGAACGCCCTGACCTCGACGTGGAACCGCTCGAGGTGCTCAGCCGCGTGAGCCGGCTCGCCCGCCACCTCGACCGCGCCCGCAGGCTCGCCTTCTCCGAGCACGGCCTGGAGCCCTGGGAATTCGACGTCCTCACGTCGCTGCGCCGCGCGGGCGCCCCGTACCAGCTCTCCCCCGGCCAGTTGCTCACCCAGACGCTGGTGACCTCCGGCACCATGACCAACCGCATCGACCGGCTCGCCAAGAAAGGCCTGGTGGAGCGGCTTCCCGACCCCAGCGACCGGCGCGGCGTACTGGTCCGGCTGACCCCCGAGGGCCGCGACCGCGCCGACCAGTCCCTGGCCGGGCTGCTGGCGCAGGAACGCGCCATCCTCGCCCAGCTCTCCCAGGGCCAGCGCGGTGACCTCGCCGCGCTGCTACGCAGGCTGACCGCTCCGTTCGACAACATCCCCGGCTAGCTCCGCCGGCCGCACCCCGGCCCGCCGGGCCAGTGCCACCGCCGCGAGCGTGGAATGCACCCCGAGCTTGCCCAGGACGTTCTGCATGTGGGTGCGGACGGTGTGCGGGGACAGGAACAGCCGCGCGGCCACCTCCTTGCGGCCCAGCCCGGCCACCATGCAGCGCAGCACCTCGTGCTCTCGCGGCGTGAGCGACTCCACCAGCCGTTCGCTGTCCGTACGGTGCTTGCGCGCCGCGGTCAGTTCCCGCAGCACCCCGGTCAGCAGCGCGGGCGGAAGGTGGGTCTCCTCCCGCAGGACGCCTCGGATGACGGACAGCAACCGCGAGAGCGAACAGTCCTTGGCGACCCAGCCCGACGCCCCCGCCTGGAGGGCGAGCGCGGCCCGGCGGGGGTCGTCGCGTTCGGCGAGCACCACCGTGCGCACCCCCGGGTGGGCCGTGCGTACGTTCGCGACCAGCGCGATCCCGTCCGCGGCGGGGGGCGCGGGCGGTGACCCCGAGCCCGGTGCGCGCTGGGCGGGCACGGTCCCCGCCGCGGCGCCCAGGTCGGCGTCCACGAGCATGACGTCGAAGCGGCGGCCCTCGGCCGCCGCGCGTTCGAGGCAGCGCGCGGCTGCGGGAGCACTGCCGGCCGCGGACACGTCCACGTCCGGCTCGGCCGCGAGCGCGGCCGCGAGAGATTCGGCGAAGATGCGGTGATCGTCGACGACGAGAACGCGGATACGGACCACGAAAACCCCCACGGGTCGGGGAACGGACGACGGCGGGTACGGCGCCCGGACCGGGTGGTGATCCGCAGCAGCCGCGGCCGCCGCCGAGACATCTCTGCACTACCCCGGAGCGGACGCCGTACCCGGCGTATCTCGACCCCTGAATCGACACCGGCCCCCACCGGTGTCACGCATCAGCGTAGAGCGGGTGGGGTCCGGTGGTTGGCCGAATAGCGGAAGTTTTTAGAGCGATTTTCCGGCCCGACGGCCCCGAACGGCCGTTGGCGTGGCCGGATATCACCGGCCCGGTCGGCCCGGCGGCGGTTGGGGGTCCGGCGCGTGCCGCGGGCAGTTGCACGCGGCTCGGCTCACCCGGCGTACGCACGCCGGGCGCCCGCGCAGGGCGCCCGCGCAGGGCGCCCTGCCATGGCGCGCGCGCCAGTGGCACGCGCCCCCGCTGCCGGGCGCCACCGGCGCGGCCGGGAGCGCCCCGCGGGGCAGGGGGGGCGCGAACCGGTCGGGAGTGCGCGGACCGGTCAGGACGTGCGGGTCGGTCAGGAGTTGTGGCGGCGTGCGAAGTTCCAGGCGTCGGTCACGATGCCGGTGAGGTCGGAGCGGGTGGGGGTCCAACCGAGGCGCTCGTGCGCCGTGCGGGCGGAGGCCACCAGGACGGCCGGGTCGCCCGCGCGGCGCGGGGCGACGATCTCGGGGATCTCCCGGCCGGTGACCTTGCGGACGGTCTCGATGACCTCGCGGACCGAGAAGCCACTGCCGTTGCCGAGGTTACAGATCAGGTGCTCGCCCTCGGTCGCGACGCGCAGCGCCGACAGGTGCGCCTGCGCGAGGTCGGCGACGTGGATGTAGTCGCGGACGCAGGTGCCGTCGGGGGTCGGATAGTCGTCACCGAACACGGAGATGGACTCGCGCTGCCCCAGCGCGACCTGGAGGACCAGCGGGATCAGGTGCGTCTCGGGGTCGTGCCGCTCGCCGAACTCCCCGTACGCGCCGGCCACGTTGAAGTAGCGCAGCGACACGGCGGCCAGGCCGTGTGCCACGCACTCCCCCGCGATCATCTGGTCGACGGCCAGCTTGGAGGCACCGTAGGGGTTGGTCGGCGCGGTCACCGACGCTTCCGTCAACAGGCCTTCGGTGGGCTCGCCGTAGGTGGCGGCGGTGGAGGAGAACACGAGCTTGCGCACGCCCGCCCCGCGCATGGCGGTCAGCAGGGCCAGGGTGCCGCCGACGTTGTTGTCCCAGTACTTGCCGGGGTTGGTGACGGACTCGCCGACCTGCGAGGAGGCCGCGAAGTGCAGTACGGCGTCGAAGGAGGGGTCCAGGTACTCGGCGGCGTCCTGGATGCGCCCGTTGATCAGGGTGGCGCCCGCGGGGACGCCCTCGCCGAAGCCGGTGGAAAGGTTGTCGAGGACGGTGACCTCGTGGCCGGCTTCCAGGAGGTGGGCGGCGACGACGCTGCCCACATATCCGGCGCCGCCCGTGACCAGGTACTTGCTCACTTGCTGCTGCCTCTCGCGGGGTGACGCACGCGGGACCGCGTGCTGGGTCCGGATTACCGGATCGGGGGCCTCCGGGGAAATCCGCCCCGGACATCCTGCCCCACTCCCCCGGAAGGCGGACCCCCCGCCCACCGGACTCCCGCGGGCCCTGCCCTCAGTCCTGGCCGGCCGGGGGCCACACGGGCGGCGCCGCCCGGTCCAGGAGGCCGGTACGGGCGGCCAGCGCGGCCGCCTCCAACCGCGAGCCCACGCCCATCTTCATCAGGACCCGTTGGACGTGTGTGCGGGCCGTGCTGGGCGCGATCGCCATGCCCGCCGCGATGAGCCGGGTGTCCTCGCCCTCCGCGACCCGGACCAGGACCTCCACCTCGCGCGGGGTGAGCAGGCGCAGCAGCCGGCTTCCCTCGTCGTCGGGTTGGGCGGCGGGGTTGAGCAGGTCCGCGAAGGCGCCCTGCAACAGCTGCGGGGCGATGGCGACCTCTCCCGCCCGCGCCTTGGCCAGGGCCCGTTCCACGCCCTCGATGCGCTCGTCGTGGCGTACGTAACCGCACGCCCCGGCGGCGAAGGCGGCGGCGATCCCACGCGGGTTCGGCACCGGGCCGAGGACCACGACGGCGATCTGCGGGCGCTCGCGCCGGATGCGGACGACGGGTTCGAAGACGGCCGGCTCGGCGGGCGTGGCGGTACCGAAGAGGCACACCTCGGGGGCACGGCTGATGACCAGTTCGGCCGCGCCGGCGGCCGGCGCGGCCGCGGCGAGGACCCGGTGGCCGCGCAGTTTGAGGGCCGAGGCGAGCGCCTCGGCCAGCAGGCGGTGTTCGTCGACCACCATGACCCGTACGCCCATCAGGGCACCCTCCCGTTCCTCCTGACCCGGCAAGCTACACGCTTGTTCGACGGGGCGTCCCGGTTACCGCGCGAAAGCCCCCGGAAGCGTTGGATCGTCCGGGGGCTCGCGTGCGGGGAGGGGCGGTCAGTTGGCGACGAAGGACACGAAGAGGTGCTCCGGGTCGCTGCTGCTGGAGTAGGGCTTGCGGACCATCGTGCGGGCGATGAACAGGTGCCCGTTGTGGTAGCGGAACTCCGAGTGGTCGACCACGAACTGGGTCTCGGCGCTGTGGGTGCTCTTGTCCGACGGGTTCTGCATGAGGATGGTCTGCTTCATCGTCTTGCCGTCGATGCTGACGATCTGGCCGCCTCCGTCGTACGGGGGCTCCTTGTAGGCGATGATGTTCGACCCGTCCATGCGCAGCGGGTACACGGTGTACCGCTCACCGGCGTCGGCGCGGTCGGTGGTGCCCTTGCCGGTCTCCAGGTCGAAGGAGACGATCTCGTTGGTGCGGCCGACGGAGTTGGCCGCACCCTGGTGCTCGTAGGTGGGGAGGTAGACCTTGCCGTTGCCGACGACCATGCCGGTGCACTGTTCGACCTCGGTGGCGGGGCAGTCGGGCCCGTAGTTGCCGCTGGAGAGCCCGATGCGGGACTTGAGCTGGCCGGCGTCGTCGATGACGAAGAGGTCGCTGACGTTGGTGGCGTTCTTGGCGGTGTTGCCGACGTTGGCGGCGACGACGAGCGGCTTGGTGGAGATGATGCCCGCCCACTCGATGCCGGGGGCGAGCTTGTACGAGGCCTTGGGCGCGCCGGTCACCGGGTCGAGGGACTGCGCGGAGAGGGTCTGGTTGGGGTCGTGGCCGCACTTGCGGAGCACGGCGAGGGCTTCGCCGCCCGCGTAGCCGAGGTCGTAGCAGCCGTCCGCGTCGGCCTTGGGCGTCCACAGCGACTTGCCGTCGGTGAGGTTCCAGGCGGCGCCGCCGCCCAGGCCGCCGGCGGCGACGGTCTGGCCGCTGAGGGTGACCTCGGTGAAGGGGACGGGCTTGTCACCGTTGGTCTGGGACTTGGCGGTGCCGGACCACAGGAGCTTGCCGGCGTCGAGGTCGATGACGCCGACCTGGGTGCACCGGGGGTACTTGTTGCTGTCGTTGGCCATGCCCTCTTGGAAGAGGATGGCCGTCTTGTTGCCGCTGACGTGCTTGGTCGCGCCGCAGATCTGGGCGGGGAGCGGGATCTCCCACTTCTTGCCGCCGTCCACGAGGTTGTAGCCGACGACCTTGGCCAAGTCGGACTTGGCGTAGGTGGTGTCGGTGAGCCAGGAGCCGTCGACGGAGACGACGTCGTCGGGCGCCGGGCTGGGGACGTTGACCAGGGTCCGCGACTTGGGGTTGGCCGGCACCTTCTCCGTGCCGCCCTTGGGTGCGGGGTCGCCGCCCTTGTTGTTGCCGGGGGAGGCGCTGGGGTCGCCGCCGGCGACGGGCTTGGTGCCGCCGCCCTTGCCCTCGTCGGATACGTACCAGAAGCCGCCGCCGATGATGAGGACCATGGCCAGCAGCGCCGCGCCGACGATCATCAGTTGGGTGCGCTTGTCCCCGCCGCCGCCCGAGCCTGCGACCTGGCCGGCGGCCGGTTGCGGCGCGGTGGGGAAGCCGGCGGGCTGCTGCGGGTAGCCGTAGCCGGCCGGTGCCTGCGGGGGGTATCCGTAGGAGGGCTGCCCGGGCGCGGCCACCGGGACGGTCGGGGGCTGTTGCGGGGCCTGCGGAGGCACGGGCGGGACCGGCGGCGGCGCCCCGTAGCCGCCGGAAGGCGGCTGGTTCGGCGGCGGGGGCGCGCCGTAGCCGCCGGGGGGCGGCTGGTTCGGCGGGGGCGGGGTGTTCGGCGTGCTCATGGGGGGATCTACTGCCTCTCGGTGGGCGGCTCGGTGGACTCGTTCACTTGCCGAAGGCCATCAGGAGCTTCTCGTCCTTGCCGTTGGCCTGTAGCCGGGTGACGGACAGGAAGAACCGGCCGTCCACGTAGCCGAGTTCCGGGGAGTAGAACGCGCTCTCGACCTTCGAGGCGGGTCCCGAGGGATTGTGCAGCAGCACGGTGGGGTTGCCGCCGGCGGCCGGGACGGCGATGACCTCGCCGCCCTTGTCGGAGGACAGGCTCTTGCGGTAGGCGACGAGTCGCCCCTTCTCCGCGGCGAGCGGGGCGATCAGGGCGTTGTCCCCGGCGGAGGTGCGCCACTTCGCCTTCCCGGTGCCCAGGTCGAAGGCGACGATCTCGTTGGACTTGAGGCTCCCGGTCTCGCTGCCGGTCGTCAGGTAGAGGGTGTCGTCGGCGACGACGGTGGTGCCGCAGCCCTGCCGGCTTTCCATGCCCGGCGCACAGCTGGTGAAGGAGCCTTCGGCGGACATGGTGGCCCGCTTTTGTCCGTCGGGTCCGAGGGAGAGGATGGCCCGCTGCTTGGTGTCGCGGTTGCCGAGGTCGAGGACGAGGGGGTCGACGGAGTAGACGCTGCTGACGTCGTAGCCCTTGGGCAGCCGGTAGGTCCAGCTCTTCTTGCCGGTGGTCGCGTCGGTGCCCTGGACCTCGACGATGCGGTCGGCGTCCTCGCAGGTGGCGATGCCGATCATCTTGGCGTTGCCGCCGCCGAGGTACGTCCGCGGCTTGCAGCCCTCGGGGACGTCGCCCGTGAAGAGCTTGTCACCGGTGCTGATCTTGTAGGCCGTGGTGGAGATGTTCCGGTTGATGGCGACCGTGTCGCCGACGATGCTCGGGTAGCCGTCGATGGAGGTGTCGAAGATGTTCTGCTTCTCGACGGTCTTCGTCCAGCCCTCCTTGCCCGTCTTGAGGTCGATCAGCTTCACCACATTGCAGTCGAACCCGTCGGCGTCACTGTCCTTGAGCACGACGACGGTCTTGCCGTCGCCGGTGGTCTGGTCGGTGCTGCCGCACATCTCGGTGGGGAGGTCGAGCTTCCACTTCTGCTTGCCGTCGGTGACCTGGTAGCCGACGAGGGACTTGCCCACCGCCTTGACGACGGAGTCGCCGACGACCCATTGGCCCCGCGTGGGGACGCCCGCGCCGGGTCCGTCGATGTTGGCGCTCTTGTACCAGAGGACCTTGTCCTCGCCGGGCTTGCGGCCCGCGTTGAGGTCGTCCTGGTCGCCGCTGCCGTTGCCGCTCCCGTCGCCCGTGTCGACGGAGGGCGAGTCGGAGGGCTTGTCGTCGGTGGGCGTACTGCTCTGCGCGACAGGGGGCTTGGGGGAGCCGCCGCCGTCCCGACCGAAGGCGAAGTACGCGCCGGTGCCCAGGACGATCGCGGTGGCCGCGACGGCCGCGATCGTGACGACCAGTTTCCGTCTGCGCTGTCCGGCGGGGTCACCGGGGACGCCGGATCCGCCGGGGACCGTGGGCGGCGACGGCGGGTAGCCGTAGCCGGGCTGCGGAAACTGCTGCGGCGGGAACGGCTGCTGCGGGGCCTGGGGTTGCGGGACCGTCGGGGGCTGCTGGGCGTACGGGTTCGCGCCCGGCGGGGGTACGTGACCGGGCTGCGGCGGCCCGGGCAGGTGGCCGTAACCGGAAGGCGGTGGCGGCTGGTTCGGCGGCGGCTGGGGCGGCTCGGTCATCAGCGCATACCTTCGGCGTCGGACGGTCGTGACGGGAGGATGACCTTTCTATCACTGACGCCGCGCGCGCAACGGGCCGGTCCGCTCCCTGTTCCCAAGGGAGGACCGGCCCGTGACGTGGTCGTTATCCGGCCGGCGGGCGGCCGTGCGCCGCGCGGATCAGGCCTCTTCGGCCAGCTCCAGCCAGCGCATTTCCAACTCGTCCCGTTCTGCGATGAGTTCGCGCAGCTCCGCGTCGAGCTTGGCGACCTTGTCGTAGTCGGTGGAGTTCTCGGCGATCTGCGCGTGCAGGTTGGACTCGCGGTCCGACATCTTGTTGAGCTGCCGCTCGATCTTCTGGAGCTCCTTCTTGGCGGCGCGCGCGTCGCCCGAGGACGACGACTTGACGGCCGCGGGGGCGGGCGCCGGTGCGGCGGCCTCGATCATCGCCCGCCGGCGCTCCAGGTACTCGTCCAGGCCGCGCGGCAGCATCCGCAGGGACGCGTCACCGAGGAGCGCCATCACGGTGTCGGTGGTGCGCTCGATGAAGAACCGGTCGTGGGAGATGACGATCATCGAGCCGGGCCAGCCGTCGAGGAGGTCCTCGAGCTGGGTCAGCGTCTCGATGTCGAGGTCGTTGGTCGGCTCGTCGAGGAACAGGACGTTGGGCTCGTCCATCAGCAGGCGCAGGATCTGCAGTCGTCGCCGCTCGCCGCCGGAGAGGTCCCCGACCGGCGTCCACTGCTTCTCCTTGGTGAACCCGAACTGCTCGCAGAGCTGACCGGCGGTCATCTCGCGGCCCTTGCCGAGGTCGACGCGGTCGCGGACGCGCTGGACGGCCTCCAGGACGCGCAGCGACGGGTCGAGTTCGCCGACCTCCTGGGAGAGGTAGGCCAGCTTCACGGTCTTGCCGACGGTGACGCTGCCGCCCGCGGGCTGTTCTTCGCCCTGGGTGCGGGCGGCTGCGGCGAGGGCGCGCAGCAGGGAGGTCTTGCCGGCGCCGTTGACTCCGACGAGGCCGACGCGGTCGCCGGGGCCGAGGTGCCAGGTGAGGTGCTTGAGAAGGATCTTGGGGCCGGCCTGGACGGTGACGTCTTCCAGGTCGAAGACGGTCTTGCCGAGACGGGCGTTGGCGAAGCGCATCAGCTCGGAGGTGTCGCGCGGCGGCGGCACGTCGGCGATGAGCTCGTTGGCGGCCTCGATGCGGTAGCGCGGCTTGGAGGTGCGGGCCGGGGCGCCGCGGCGCAGCCAGGCGAGCTCCTTGCGCATGAGGTTCTGCCGCTTGGACTCCTCGGTGGCGGCGATCCGGTCGCGTTCGGCGCGGGCGAAGACGTAGTCGCTGTAACCGCCCTCGTACTCGTGGACGGCTCCGCGCTGGACGTCCCACATGCGGGTGCAGACCTGGTCGAGGAACCAGCGGTCGTGGGTGACGCAGACGAGTGCGGAGCGGCGTTCCTGGAGGTGCTTGGCGAGCCAGGAGATGCCCTCGACGTCGAGGTGGTTCGTCGGCTCGTCGAGGACGAGGAGGTCCTGCTCGGCGATGAGGAGCTTGGCCAGGGCGATACGGCGGCGCTCGCCGCCGGAGAGCGGGCCGATGACGGTGTCGAGGCCCTGCCCGAAGCCGGGCAGGTCGAGGCCGCCGAAGAGACCGGTCAGCACGTCGCGGATCTTGGCGTCGCCGGCCCACTCGTGGTCGGCCATGTCGCCGATGATCTCGTGGCGGACGGTGGCCTGGGGGTCGAGGGAGTCGTGCTGGGTGAGGACACCCATGCGCAGCCCACCGGACTGGGTGACGCGTCCGGTGTCGGGTTCCTCCAGTTTGGCCAGCAACCGGATGAGGGTGGTCTTGCCGTCGCCGTTGCGGCCGACGACGCCGATGCGGTCTCCCTCGGACACGCCGAGGGAGATGCCGTCGAGCAGGGTACGGGTGCCGTACACCTTGCTGACTGCCTCGACATTGACCAGATTGACGGCCATCAGACGCGCTCCAGGTGGGGGTCCCCCCGGCCGGTGTCCGGGAGAGGGTGTGGATCAGCTGTGGATCAGCCCCTCAGCCTAACCCTCCGGGAGGGCGGTGGCTCCGGGGGCGGGGCTGGTCGCCACGCGGGTGGTGCGGCAGGTCCCGGAGGCCTCCAGGGCGGTGGCCACCCTCGCGGCGGACCCCGCGTCACGCACCAGGAACGCGGTGGTGGGGCCGGAGCCCGAGACCAGGGCGGCCAGGGCTCCGGCGCGCGTGCCCGCCGCGAGGGTGTCGGCGAGCCGGGGTCGCAGCGACAGCGCGGCGGGCTGGAGGTCGTTGGCCACGGTCGCCGCGAGCGCGTCGGGGTCACCCGAGGCGAGGGCGTCCAGCAGCGCCGGGGAGGCCTGGGGGGCGGGGATGTCCCGCCCGGCGGCGAGCCGGTCGAACTCGCGGAACACGGCCGGGGTCGACAGTCCGCCGTCGGCGACCGCGAAGACCCAGTGGAAGGTTCCCGCCGGGACCGGTGTGAGGATCTCCCCGCGTCCCGTGCCGAGCGCCGCCCCGCCGATCAGGCTGAACGGGACGTCGCTGCCCAGCTCGGCGCAGATGTCCAGCAGTTCGGCGCGGGGGGTGTCCAGCCCCCACAGGGCGTCGCAGGCCAACAGGGCCGCCGCGCCGTCCGCGCTGCCCCCGGCCATGCCGCCCGCCACGGGGATGCGCTTGGCGATGTGGAGGTGCACGGACGGCAGGAGGCCGCTGCGCTTGGCGAGGATCTCGGCCGCGCGGGCCGCGAGGTTGCCCCGGTCCAGGGGCACCTGGTCGGCGTCGGGTCCTTCGCAGGTCACCGTCAGCTCGTCGGCTGGGGCCGCGGTCACCTCGTCGTAGAGGGACACGGCGAGGAAGACGTTCGCCAGGTCGTGGAATCCGTCGGGCCGGGCGGCGCCGACCGCCAGCCGCACGTTGACCTTCGCGGGGACCCGTACGGTCACGGGGCGGCTCACAGCGCGGGCCTCTCGGCGGCCGGCTTGTGCTCGGCGATGGCCGCGAACTCCTCCACCGTCAGGGACTCGCCGCGGGCCTGCGGGGAGACGCCCGCGGCGACCAGCGCGGCCTCGGCGCCGGCCGCGGAGCCCGCCCAGCCGGCGAGGGCGGCGCGCAGGGTCTTGCGGCGCTGCGCGAAGGCCGCGTCGACGACCGCGAAGACCTCCGCCTTGGAGGCGGTGGTCTTGATCGGCTCGGCGCGGCGGACCAGCGAGACCAGACCGGAGTCGACGTTGGGGGCGGGCCAGAACACCTTGCGGCCGATGGAGCCGGCCCGCTTGACGTGCGCGTACCAGTTGGCCTTGACCGACGGCACCCCGTACACCTTGTTGCCCGGCTCGGCGGCGAGCCGGTCGGCGACCTCCGCCTGCACCATCACGAGCGTCCGCTCGATGCTGGGGAAGCGGTCGAGCATGGTGAGCAGGACGGGCACGGCCACGTTGTAGGGCAGGTTCGCGACGAGCGCGGTCGGCGCGGGGCCGGGCAGCTCGGTGACGAGCATGGCGTCGGAGTGCACGAGCGCGAAGCGGTCCTTGCGCTGCGGCATCCGCGCCTCGATGGTGGCGGGCAGCGCGGCGGCGAGGACGTCGTCGATCTCGACGGCGGTGACCCGGTCCGCCGCCTCCAGCAGCGCGAGGGTGAGCGAGCCCAGACCCGGACCGACCTCCACGACCACGTCGTCCGGCCGCACCTCGGCGGTGCGGACGATCCGGCGGACCGTGTTGGCGTCGATGACGAAGTTCTGGCCCTTCTGCTTCGTCGGCCGGACGCCGAGGACGGCGGCCAGTTCCCGGATGTCGGCCGGGCCGAGGAGGGCGTCGGAAGGGGTCTCGTGGGGCTGCTGCTCTGCGGTGCTCACCGGTAAAGCCTACGGCCGCAGTGGGGCCAGGGAGTCGCCCCCCGCTGCACGTAGAGCTTCTTGGCCCGGTACGTCTGCTCCGCGCCAGGGGCGTCCTGGGGGCGGCCACTGCCGCCCAGGCTCTGCCAGGTGGTCACGTCGAACTGGTACAGGCCGCCGTAGGTGCCCGACGCGTCGGTCGCCGAGGGCCGGCCGCCCGACTCGCACTGGGCCAGCGCGTCCCAGTCGAGGTCGTCCGCGCCCGCGACGGAGGTCGGCAGCGGCTTCGTGCCGACCTTGACGAGCTGGGTGACGGGTTCGCGGACGACCTCGTCGGCGATCCGGCGGGGCTTCTCCCGTACGCCGTTGACGGTGCGCAGGCTGTAGGTGACCCGGCGGGCGCCGGCCCGGCCCGCGCGTTCCACCACCTCGGTGCCGACGAACAGGCTGTCGTCCTGCGCCTTCTCGGTCTCGAACGGGATGCGTTCCTCGCGGACCTCCCGGGTGCCGGCGATCCGCAGCACGGTCACGGTCTGTCCGTCGCGGGGGAAGGAGTCCGGCGGGACTGATGTGGTGTCCTCGCCGCGCAGGGTGATGCCGGCCTGGCCGAGGGCTTCCCCGACGGTGGCGGCGTTGGTGCGGATGGTGGTCTCGTGTCCGTCGGCCATGAAGGTGACGCCGCGTTCGGTGCGGACGGTCAGGGTGAGCCCGGCGCGCGGTACGGCGGTGGTGCGGGCGGCGGAGAGGTAGGCGCCCTCGGCGCGGACGCCGAGCTGGCGCAGGGCGCCGTCCACGGTGCGGGCGGTGGTCCACACCTGGCGGGGCTGTCCGTCGAGGGTGAGGTGGAGGGGGCGCCCGTAGCGGACGACGATGTCTTCGCCGTCTTCGAGTTCCGTGTCCCGGCCGGGGGCGACGAGGTCGTGGGGGCCGACGCCGAGGCGTTCGGCGGCGAGCAGTTCGTCCACTCCGCCGGCGAAGGTGTGGAGGGTGCGGGGTACGCCGTCGACGGTGAGGCGGACCGTCTTGTCGGCGGCGACGAACGCGGTGGTGCCGCCCGCGAGGAAGGCGACGACCAGGGCCTGGGGGATGATGCGGCGCCAGTGGTCGGGGCCGGCCGGGGCGGGGGCGGGGGCCGCGCGGCGTCTTGCGCCGGCCGCCGGGGCGGGCGCGGGGTCGGCCGGTGGGCTCTCCACGCGGCGCCGGCGCCCGGTCTCGGACGGGCCGGGACCGGCGGGGAGCCGGACGGTGGGGCCGGCCTCCGGGCGGCGGCGCCGGCCGGGTCCGGGGGGCTCCTCCGGCGGGGTACGGTACGGGGCCTCGTGCGGGGCGACGGTGTGGCCGTGGCCCTTGCGGCGCCGGGCGGGGCGGGGGGCGGGGACGGCGGCATCGGGCTCGGGGCGGGGACCGCTGCCCGGGTCGGGTTCCCGGGGCGCGGGGGGTTCGGGATCGGCCCGGGGGCCGAGGAAACTGTCGAGCGGGCCGCCGAGGTGGCTCCCGTAGGGGACGCCGCCGCGGCCGTCATACGGATCGGGGAACGGGTCGCCGTACGGGGCGCCGGGGTGCCCGTACGGGGCGCCGGGGTGCCCGTCGGGCAGCCGGGGCCCGGGGTCGGCCCACGTCGGGTCGGGGGCGAGGGTGGCGGCGGTCGGCCACGCCATCGGCTGCTCCGCGTCGGTGCCCCATCCGTCCCGCTCGCCGGCCGGCCGGGGAGCGGCCGTCTGCACGGCGCGGCCGCCACGGCGGTGTCCGCCACTGCCCTGTGTCTCGCTCACGACGCTCGCTCCACGTGTCCGGCACCCGCTGGTTCGGGCACGGCACCCTAGCGGGAACGCCCGTCACTCACCAAAGTCGGGCGGCTACCGAGCGTGTCGGGGCGCGGGGAGTCGTACGCGGATTCGTACGGGGATTCGTACGGACGCCTCAGTAACCGAAGGCGCGGGCGGTGTTGGCGGCCAGGGCGGTGGCCATCGCGTCCTCGTCGATGCCGCGCACCGCCGCCATCGCCCGTACCGTCAAGGGAATGAGGTAGGGGGCGTTGGGCCGACCGCGATACGGCGCGGGTGTGAGGTACGGGGCGTCCGTCTCGACGAGCACCAGCTCCGAGGGGGCCACGGCGAGCGCCTCGCGCAGCGACGCGGCGTTCTTGAAGGTGACGGTCCCGGCGAAGGACATGTAGTAGCCGGCGGCCGCGCACTCCCGGGCCATGTCGGCGTCGCCGGAGTAGCAGTGGAAGACGGTCCGCTCGGGGGCGCCCTCCTCGCGCAGGACGCGCAGCACGTCGGCGTGGGCGTCGCGGTCGTGGATGACCAGGGCCTTGCCCCGGCGCTTGGCGATCTCGATGTGGGCGCGGAACGAACGCTCCTGCGCGGCCATGCCCTCGGGTCCGGTGCGGAAGTAGTCGAGTCCGGTCTCGCCGACCGCCTTGACGTGCGGGAGCGCGGCCAGGGCGTCGATCTCGGCCAGCGCGTCGTCCAGCGCGTCGTCCCCGCCACCGGCCCGGGCGCCCTGCCTCGACCAACCGTCAGGATCGCCGTGCACGATGCGGGGCGCTTCGTTCGGGTGAAGGGCGACGGCCGCGTGGACGTTCTCGTACGCGGCGGCGGTCTCGGCGGCCCAGCGCGAACCCTTCACGTCGCAGCCCACCTGGACGACGGTCGCGACGCCCACGGACGCGGCCTTGGCCAGGCCTTCTTCGACGGTTCCGGACTGCATGTCCAGGTGGGTGTGGGAATCGGCGACCGCCACCCGCAGCGGTTCGGGCAGCGGGGGCGGCGCGTCGTTCGAGGTACGGCTCATGAGGCCGATCTTATGACCGGTCGGGCGGGGGGTCCCGCCGCTCACTTGCGAAAGCGCCTGCGCAGCCGGGCCAGCGGCCCGACGCGCCGGCCTTCGGCTTCCTCGGCGACGACCGGGCCGGGAGCGGCGTGGTCGGGGACGGCGCTCCTGCGCTGCCTGGGCGGGCGGGGGGCGTCGTACATGGCCGGGGGCGGGCCGGCGATGGCCGGGTTGATGGCGTGCTGGTAGAGCTGGTCGAGCATGCCGAGGACCGACTTGACCTGTCCCTCGCGCATGATGCGGACCACGTGGCCGCCGCAGTTCATGCACGTCGGGTTGGACAGGGGGGACGGAACCCGCTCGCTGTTGACCGTGTACACGATGAACGGCTCGCCTTGGCCGTTCACGTGGTGTTCGATCTCGTACCCCTGCTCCCAGCCGAATCCGCACTTCATGCAGGCGAACGAGTACGCCTCGTGCACGGTGTGCACGGCCGGCCTCGACGGGGCGGTGGGTATGGCGGTGGCTGCGGTCGTAGCGGGTGCCGGGGTCTCAGCGATCTCACTCATGCCAGCTCCTCTTGTTCCACTGGTGCATTGCCAGTGGACGCCTCTTCGGGCGGGAGCGCATCAGGCCCTGTCCAGTATTGGGCGGACTTTGGTCCACTCATGCCAAAAGCGCCCGGTACCCGGTCTGAGCTTTGCTTTTCAGGTTATCCCTTTACCGATCTACGGCACCTTTTGAGCCGCATTCTTTGCCGCGACCACCGCGTCGAAGACGTCGCGCTTGGGTACGCCCGCCTCGGCGGCGACCGCCGCGATGGCCTCCTTGCGCCGCTCCCCCGCCTCTTCTCGCACCCGCACCCTGCGCACCAGCTCCTCGTCGTCCACATCTCCCGGCGCGGCGGCCGGTGCGCCCTCGACGACGATCGTGATCTCGCCGCGCACGCCCTCGGCGGCCCAGGCCGCCAGCTCGCCGAGACCGCCGCGCTTGACCTCTTCGTAGGTCTTGGTCAGCTCGCGGCACACCGCGGCCCGTCGATCTTCGCCGAACACCTCGGCCATCGCGGCCAGGGTGTCGTCGAGCCGGTGCGGGGCCTCGAAGTAGACGAGCGTGCGCCGTTCGCCCTCGACCTCGCGGAGCCGACCGAGGCGCTCGCCGGCCTTGCGCGGCAAGAACCCCTCGAAGCAGAACCGGTCCACGGGCAGCCCCGACAGCGCGAGCGCGGTCAGCACGGCGGAGGGGCCGGGGACGGCGGTGACCTTGATGTCCTTGGCCACGGCGGCGGCGACGAGCCGGTAACCGGGGTCGGAGACCGAGGGCATCCCGGCGTCGGTGACCAGCAGCACCCGCTTGCCGGACTCCAGGGCCTCGACCAGTTCGGGGGTGCGGGCGGACTCGTTGCCCTCGAAGTACGACAGCACGCGCCCGGTGGTGTGCACGCCGATGCCCTGGGTGAGCCGGCGCAGCCGCCGGGTGTCCTCGGCGGCGATCACGTCGGCCCGCTCCAGCTCGGCCCCCAGGCGCGGCGGGGCGTCGGCGAGGTCGCCGATCGGGGTCCCGGCGAGCACGAGCACGCCGGAGGTGGAGGGGGCTTCGGCGGCGCGGGGCTGGTCAGTCGTCACCCGTCCATCCTCTCAGCCGTCCCACCTGACTCGCGCAGCCACTGGGGTTCCCACAGAGGAGTTCCCTACGATGACCCGGTGACCAGTACCGCGACGCCGCCGCCCAGCCCCGCGGGGGCCCCGCCCGTCCCGCCGGGCGGCCACGGCTCCGAACCCGAGCCGCCCGTCTGGCTCCGTCGCCTGCGCGGCTTCGGCTACGCCCCGCGCACCCGGGGCGCGGACGTCGGCACCCGCCTCGTGCCGCCGTACGCGCGCCCCTCCGAGCAGCTGTGGACGGCGCTCGGTGTGCCCGTCGCCGCGCGCGAGCGGTGGCAGCGCGTCATGGCGTGGGTGGGGCCGCTGCTGGTGACGCTGGTGGCGGGGGTGCTGCGGTTCGTGCACCTGGGCAGCCCGAAGGCGGTGATATTCGACGAGACGTACTACGCGAAGGACGCCTGGGCCACGATCCGCCAGGGGTACGAGGCGAGTTGGCCCAAGGACATCGACAAGTCGATCCTCGCCGACCCGAACGGGGTGGCGCTGCCGCTGGAGCCGGGCTACGTCGTGCACCCGCCGGTCGGGAAGTGGGTGATCGGGCTCGGCGAGTGGATGTTCGGTTTCGATCCGTTCGGTTGGCGGTTCATGACCGCCCTGCTGGGCACCTTGTCGGTCCTGATGCTGTGCCGGATCGGCCGCCGGCTGTTCCGCTCGACGTTCCTGGGCTGCCTCGCCGGCGCGTTGCTGGCGGTGGACGGTCTGCACCTGGTGATGAGCCGGACGGCGCTGCTCGACCTGGTGCTGATGTTCTTCGTGCTGGCCGCTTTCGGGGCGCTGGTCATCGACCGGGACCGGACCCGGGCACGGCTCGCGGCGGCGCTGCCGGTGGACGGCGAGGGCCGCCCCCGGCCGGACGCGCTCGTCGCGCAGACGCTGCGCCTGGGATGGCGCCCGTACCGGCTCCTGGCCGGCGTCTGTCTGGGCTTGGCGTTCGGCACCAAGTGGAACGGCCTGGTGGTACTGGCCTTCTTCGGCGTCCTGACGGTGCTGTGGGACGCGGCCGCGCGCCGCACGGCGGGCGCGGGCGCCCCGTACGCGGCGATGCTGCGCCGGGACGCGCTGCCCGCGTTCCTGTCGACCGTGCCGGTGGCGATCGCCGTCTACCTGGCGTCCTGGACGGGCTGGCTCCTGAGCCCGGACGACGGCAGGGGCGCCTACTTCCGCGACTGGGCCGCCAAGAACGACCGGCACAGCTCCCTGTCCTGGCTGCCGGAGTGGCTGCGGAGCCTGTGGCACTACGAGACCGAGGTGTACAAGTTCCACGTGGGCCTGACCTCGGGTCACACGTACGAGTCGAACCCGTGGAGCTGGCTGGTGCTGGGCCGGCCCGTCTCCTACTTCTACGAGTCCCCCGCGCCCGGTACGGACGGCTGCCCGGCGACCGAGACGGGCAAGTGCGCCCGCGAGGTGCTGGCCCTGGGGACGCCGCTGCTGTGGTGGGCGGGCTGTTTCGCGCTGCTGTACGTGCTGTGGCGCTGGTTCTTCCGCCGCGACTGGCGGGCGGGCGCGATCGCGTGCGCGCTGGCCGCGGGTCTGCTGCCCTGGTTCAACTACCAGGAGCGGACGATCTTCTACTTCTACGCGGTGGTCTTCGTCCCGTACCTGTGCCTGGCGGTGACGATGATGATCGGCGCACTGCTGGGACCGGCCGGGTCGTCGGAGCGACGCCGGGCCCTGGGCGCGATCGGAGCGGGCGTCCTGGTCCTGCTGATCATCTGGAACCTCATCTATTTCTGGCCGATCTACACCGGCGGCGCCCTCCCGATGGACTCCTGGCGCGGCCGGATGTGGCTGGACACCTGGGTGTGAGGCCCCGATTCCGCACGGGGGCCGGAACCGGCCACGACATCGCGGTCCGGTAACGAGACGGGTCTCGCCGTCGCGCACCGCGTAAGGTCCACACCAAAGAGTTCTTGAACATGTTCAGGGACGGTGGTCGGGGAGGGGACGCAAGTGAACGGGGCGGCGAAGGGTGCCATCGTCGGCGGGGTGTTCCTCGCGGTGGTCGGCGGTGGCGGGTACGGCTTGTACATGTTGGTCGGGGAGGACGCGGGCCACGGCGGGGCGACCGGCGTCGCTGCCGCCGCCAAGGACAGCGGGCCGCCGACGGGGAAGGAAACCGCGGAGACCGCGAAGGCCTTCCTCGCCGCCTGGGCCTCGGGGGACGAGCGCGCGGCAGCCGACCTGACGAACAACGCGCAGGAAGCCCAGGGGGCGGTCGCCGAGTTCAAGACCAAGGCGTACGTGTCCAAGGCCGTGATCACCCCCGGCACGCCGAACGGCGCCACCGTGCCCTTCAAAGTCGAGGCCGAGGTGACGTACGAGGGCGCCACCAAGCCCCTCGCGTACGACTCACAGCTGACCGTCGTACGCGGTCTAACCAGCGGGAAACCGCTGGTCGACTGGCAGCCCTCGGTCCTCCACCCGCAGCTGCGGAAGGGCGAACGGCTGCGCGCCGGGGCGCCCGCGAGCGCGCCCGTCAAGGCCGTGGACCACACCGGCGAGGAGCTGACGGCGGAGAAGTACCCCTCGCTGGGGCCGGTCCTCGCCGAACTGCGACAGACCTACGGCGCGAAAGCGGGCGGCAAACCCGGCACGGAGCTGTGGATCGAGCCGGCCGAAGCGGGCGCGCCGAAGCGGCCCCTGCTCACCCTTGCGGAGGGCGAGCCCGCCACGCTGACGACGTACCTGGACGCACGGGTGCAGGCGGCGGCGGAGAAAGCCGTCGCCGGCTACCCGGAATCCTCGGTGGTCGCCGTCCAGCCGAGCACCGGACACGTCCTGGCCGTGGCGAACAACCGCAAGGACGGCTTCAACGCGGCCATGCGGGGCGCCCGGGCCCCCGGCTCGACGATGAAGATCGTGACGGCGGAGATGCTGCTCGACCGGGGCAAGGCCGCGGCCGACCGGCCGGCGGAGTGCGTCAAGGAAGCGGTCTGGGGCGGCCGCGCCTTCCACAACCTGAACGACTTCGCGCTGCCCGGCGCGAGCTTCGCGACCAGCTTCGCCAAGTCCTGCAACACCGCTTTCATCAAGCAGATCGACGACGTCAAGGACGACGCGGCGCTGTCGAAGGAGGCCAAGGAGGTCTTCGGCATCGGGCTGGACTGGAAGACGGGCATCAAGTCGGTCGACGGCAAGGTCCCCGTCGCGACGGGCGCGGAGGCGGCGGCGGAGTACATCGGCCAGGGCGACATCACCATGAACCCGCTGAACGTCGCGTCCCTCACGGCCACGGCGCGCAGCGGCCGGTTCCAGCAGCCGCTGCTGGTCCCGGCGGAGCTGGACGGCCGACCGATAGCCGCGGCGGCGCGGGGGATGAAGCCGTCGGTGCGGCAACAGTTGGTGTCGATGATGCGGCTGACGGCTTCGAACGGGACGGCCTCGGGGGTCATGTCCTCCGTCGGCGGCGACAAGGGCGCCAAGACGGGGTCGGCGGAGGTGGACGGCGTCAGCCCGGACAGCTGGTTCACCGGCTTCAGCGACGACGTGGCGGCGGCGGCCATGGTCGAATCGGGCGGCCACGGCGCGGACGCGGCGGGCCCCATCGTGGCCGCCGTTCTGCGCGTCCACTCCTGACGTCCCGTCCTCTGCCCGGCCCGGCCATGGTCCGCCGCCGGAGCCGGGGTGGGCCCGGCCGCGGGCCTGCTGCCCCTGGCGGAGCCTCGCAGCCGTGCTGACCCCGATCGGCCCCTCGGGCCGGTCGGCCACGCGGCGTGCCGGGCACGCGGCGCGGCCCGCATCCCCCCGGTGCCCTCCTCGGGGCCGGTGGGCCGAAGTCACGCCTCCCGGCGCGATCCGGGTCACGCGCCGCGACCCCGGGCCGCCGTACTCCCGGGGCAGCGACCGGACCACCGGCCCTCCCCGGGGGCCGTCCAGGGGACCAGGGGTACCCGGAGAAGCCCGCCCGGGAAGCGGGGTGTCACCGGGAGCCCGGCCGTCGGGGCCCGAGAGAGCCCGCAAGGCCGAGCGGTGCGAGGGGCGCGGCGGAGAAGGGTCAAAGGGCCAGGCGCAGGGCGCGGAGCAGCGCTTGGGCACGGGGTGCCGCCGGGCCCCGCCCGGCGCCCCCAGAGGCCCGGCCGGGAACGGGTGTCACCGGGAGCCCGCCCGGCCACCGGGCCGGGGCCCGAACGGGACCGGGAGCCCGCCCGGAGACCTGGGGCCCGGCCTTGCAACCGGAGGCCCGGCCTTCCAACCGGCGGGGGCCCGCCCAGCCACCGGGGCCCGGCTCCGCCCCGGCGTCCGCCGGACGGAGTCCGGCGCAGCGACCCGAAGCCCGTGAGGCCCGCCAGGGCCGAGCGGTGCGAGAGGCGCGTCAAGAAGGACGGTGCCCCGCCAGGGCCGAGCGGTGCGAGGGACGCGGCGGAAAAGGTCAAAGGGCCAGGCGCAGGGCGCGGAGCAGCGCTTGGGCGCGGGGGTCGGCCGTGACCGACTTGGCCAGGGCGTTCGTGACGTAGCCGAAGCCGATGCCCGCCTCCGCGTCCGCGAACGCCAGCGAGCCACCCCGCCCCGGGTGGCCGAACGACGCCGGGGACAGCAGCGGCGAGGCCGGGCCGTGCAGCATGTACCCCGGCCCGAAGCGGGTGTTCACCACCAGCACCCGGTCCGGGCCCGACGACAGTTCGCGGGACGCCAGCGCCGTCGTCCGCGGGTCGAAGAGTCGGGCGCCGTCCTCGGTGTCCCCGAGCAGCGCCGCGTAGAACCCGGCCAGCGCCCGTGCCGTCCCGATCCCCGCCGAGGCCGGAAGCTGCGCCGCCCGGTACTCGGGGGCGTTCTCGTCCGGCAGCGGGTCGATCGCCGAGAAGGCGCGCCGCGTCAGCGACTCCGGGTCTGCGTACGCCTGAGAAACGTTCCTGCGCGGTCGCGTCCGCAGCGCGCCCGCCGACTCCGGCGGCTCCACGGCCGCCACCCGCCCCACCCGGCCGGCCGCCGCCTCCGCTTCGGGCAGGCCGATCCAGAAGTCCAGCCCCAGCGGGCCGGTGACCTCCCGGGCCAGCCAGGCGCCGATCGACTCCCCGGTCACCCTCAACACCAGCTCCCAGAGCAACCAGCTGTAGGTCTGCGCGTGGTAGCCGTGCTCGGTGCCGGGCTCCCAGAACGCCGGCTGCTCGGCGACCGCCCGCGCCCCCGAGACCCCGTCGACGGCCTCGGCCGGGCTCAGCGGCCGGTCCAACGCCGGTACCCCGGCGCGGTGGGCGAGCAGGTCCCGTACGAGTACGCGCTCCTTGCCGCCCGCCTTGAACTCCGGCCAGTACGCCCCGACCGGCGCGTCCAGGTCCAGCAACCCCCGCTGGTGCAGCAGCAGCGGCACCGCCGCCGCCACGCCCTTGGTCGCGGACCGCACCACCTGCGCGGTCTCCGCCCGCCAGGGTTCGGTCCCCTCCGCGTCCTTCGTCCCGGCCCAAAGGTCGACGACCCGGCGCCCGTCCCGGTACACGGCGACGGCCGCGCCCCGGTCACCGAGCACCTCGAAGTTGCGTACGAAAGCCTCCCGGACGGGCTCGAAGCCCTCCGCCACCTCACCCTGGATGTTCACGAGCGGTCCAACAATCGGTCGAAGGTACTTATGCCACGGCGGCCGGCAGCGTCACCGACCGAGGGTCGAAGCCGAACGGCAGCTCCAGCCGGTGGGCGCGCATCAGCTCCTCGTCGCACAGCAGGTCCTGCGTGCGTCCGTCGGCCGCGATGACCCCCTCGCTGAGGACCACCGCGCGCGGGCACAGTTCCAGCGCGTACGGCAGGTCGTGCGTCACCATCAGCACCGTCACGTCCAGCGAGCGCAGGATGTCCGCCAGTTCGCGGCGCGAGGCCGGGTCGAGGTTGGAGGAGGGCTCGTCCAGGACGAGGATCTCCGGCCGCATCGCGAGCACGGTCGCCACCGCCACCCGGCGGCGCTGCCCGAACGACAGGTGGTGCGGCGGACGGTCGGCGAAGGCGGCCATGCCGACCTGCTCCAGCGCCTCCGTCACCCGTGCCTGGAGTTCCGCGCCCCGCATCCCGGCCGCCGCCGGGCCGAAGGCCACGTCCTCGCGCACCGTCGGCATGAACAGTTGGTCGTCGGGGTCCTGGAAGACGATCCCGACGCGCCGTCGGATCTCGGCGAGGTTCCGCTTCTCCACGGGCAGCCCCGCCACCGTCACCGCGCCGACGCCACCGCCCAGGATGCCGTTGAGGTGGAGGACGAGGGTGGTCTTGCCCGCGCCGTTGGGGCCGAGCAGTGCCACCCGTTCACCGCGCCCGACGGTCAGGTCCACGCCGAACAGGGCCTGGTGCCCGTCGGGGTAGGCGTACGCGAGGCCGGAGACGTGCAGAGAGGGTGCGTCGGTGGTCACAGCGTCCATCCCATCAGGCAGACGGCGAGTGCCGTCACCGGGAGTGCGGCCGAGTACGCCCACTGGGCGCGCGAGGCCGCGATGTCGTCGATCACCGGCATCGAGCCGGTGTAGCCGCGGCTGATCATCGCGAGGTAGACCCGCTCGCCGCGCTCGTAGGAACGGATGAAGAGCGAGCCGGCGGTCTTCGCCAGCACCCCCCAGTGCCGGACGCCGCGCGCCTCGAAGCCGCGCGAGCGGCGGGCGATGGACATCCGCCGCAGCTCACCGGTGATCACGTCGCCGTACCGGATCATGAAGGTGGCGATCTGGACCAGCAGCGGCGGCAGTTTCAGCCGCTGCATGCCGAGCAGCAGCGCACGCAGTTCGGTCGTCGACGCGAGCAGTACGGAGGCGGCCACGCCGAGGGTGCCCTTGGCGAGCACGTTCCAGGCGCCCCAAAGGCCGGAGACGCTCAGCGACATGCCGAGCACCTCGACCCGTTCGCCCTGTGCCACGAAGGGCATGAGGACCGCGAAGGCGACGAACGGCACCTCGATCAGCAGCCGGCGCAGCAGGAAACCGGCGGGGATACGGGCCACCGCCGCGACCGCGGCGAGGAGGGCGGCGTAGAGCGCGAACGCCCACACGGCCTCGCGCGGTGTGGAGACGACGACCACCACGAAGGCGAAGGCGGCGGCGAGCTTGCACTGCGGCGGCAGCGCGTGCACGGCCGAGTGGCCGTGACGGTAGAGCTTGTGGCTGTGTCCGGCGCCCATGTCAGTTCGCCGCGGGGGCGGTCGGGGCGGGGGTGGTGGAGGTGGCCGTCAGGTCCTCGGCGCGCCGGCGGCGCACGGTCCAGAAGATCCCGGTGCCGACGACGACGGTCGCGCCGACGCCGATGACGCCCGCGAGACCGCCGGAGAGGCGGGTGTCGGTGACGTCCTTGACGCTGTAGTCGGCCAGCGGGGAGTTCGCGGCGGCGTGCTGCCCCACCTTGCGGTCGATGCCCTTGTCGGCGGCGACCTTCTCCAAACCGTCCGGGCTGGCGGAGGCGTAGTAGGAGACGAAGCCGGAGAGTACGAGGGCGGTGACCAGGCCGGTGATCCACACGGGCTTGGTGGAGCGGCGTCCGGCGGCGGGCGTCGCGGCGGCGGGGGCGTCGACCAGTTCACCGCCGACGCGCAGCTTGAGCGGCGTGCTCAGGCCGCGCGCGCCGTACACCAGGTCGGGGCGTACGGCGAGCACCGCCCCCACCGTCGCGGCGGTGATGGCGGCCTCGCCGATGCCGATCAGGACGTGCACGCCGACCATGGCGGTGAACACCTTGCCGAGCGGTACGTCGGTGGTGCCGCCGAGGGCGTACAGGAGGGTGAACATGACGGCCGCGCCGGGCACGGACAGCAGGGCGCCGGTGAACGCGGCGACGGTGACCGAGCGCCGGCTCTTGGGCAGGACCTTCACCAGGACGCGGAACACCGCGTAGGCGACGACGACGGTGACGACGGCCATGTTCAGGATGTTGACGCCGAGGGCGGTCAGGCCGCCGTCCGCGAACAGCACGCCCTGCATGAGCAGCACCACGGACACGCACAGCACGCCGGTGTAGGGGCCGACGAGGATCGCGGCGAGTGCGCCGCCGAGGAGGTGTCCGCTGGTGCCGGCGGCGACGGGGAAGTTCAGCATCTGCACGGCGAAGATGAACGCCGCGACCAATCCGGCGAGCGGCGCGGCCCGCTCTCCGGCGGAGCCCGCCGCCCCCGAGTGGCCGGCGAGCTCCCGGCGGGCGCCGCGGAGGCTGATCGCCACGGCTCCGGCGGCCGCTACACCGGCGGCTACGGAGACGGGGGCATCGATGAAGCCGTCGGGCACGTGCATGGGTTTCGCTCCGCTTCCTGCGGTTGACTCGCAACACTCTTTAGCCGTTCAAGAATAGTGCCCTGTTGCAAACCGTTGGCAAGAGCGCTCACCGCACAAGTAGAAGCGAGCGGTTTCGTGGGAATGTGCGAGGCTGGAGGGCGTACGGACCCATATGTCCCGATATGGAGGAGTCTTGGAGATGTCAGCCACCGCCGAGAATCCCCACGCCACCGTCACCACGACCGCAGTCGAGGAACGGGTCCGCGCCCGTGTCATCACCGACGATCCGCTCTACCGCGCCGTTCCGGTGGCCCTGCGCTTCGTACCCCACGAGCCGCTCGCCGTCCGGATCGTCTTCCCCGCAGGGGTCTCCCCCGAAGGCACTGACAACGAGTGGGTCTTCCCGCGAGCCCTGCTGGAGGCCGGGTTGCTGGCCCCGAGCGGGACCGGCGACGTACGCATCTGGCCCTGCGGCCGGGTGCAGGTCATCGTCGAGTTCCACGCGCCCGAGGGGGTGGCCGTCGTCCAGTTCGACAGCGCCGCGCTGCGCCGCTTCCTGCGCCGTACGTTCGCGTCGGCACGCTAGGCCGCGCCGGCCGCCGAGAGCGGAACGGCCCCGCCCCGCCTGATCGCCAGGCGGGGCGGGGCCGTTCGTTCACCCGGGCGGCGGAAGGCCGGGTCAGGCGTTGACGAGTTCCCGGTCCTTGTCGGGACCGGCGGGCTCCCCGAGGTGCTTGCGCAGGCTCTCGCCCTCCACGTCGACGTTCGGCAGGAGCCGGTCGAGCCACTTCGGCAGCCACCAGGCCTTGTGTCCGAGCAGCGCCAGGACCGCCGGGACGATGGCCATGCGGACCACGAAGGCGTCGAAGAACACCGCGACGGCGAGACCGAAGCCGATCATCTTGATCATCTGCTCGCTTGCCCCGATGAAGCCGGAGAACACCGCGATCATGATGACGGCGGCGGCCACGACCACCCGCGCGCTGTACTGGAAGCCGGTCACGACGGCCTGCCCGGGGCGCTCGCCGTGGACGTACGCCTCACGCATCCGGGTGACCAGGAAGACCTCGTAGTCCATCGCCAGGCCGAAGACGACGCCCACCATGAAGATCGGCATCATCGACATGATCGGACCGGTCTGCTGCACCCCGAAGAGCGAGCCGAGCCAGCCCCACTGGAAGACCGCGACGACCGCGCCGAGGGCCGCGACGACCGACAGCAGGAACCCGAGGGCCGCCTTGAGCGGAACGAGGATCGAGCGGAACACCAGCATCAGCAGCAGGAAGGCGAGACCGACGACGAGCGCGAGGTAGGGCACCAGCGCGTCGTTCATCTTCTGCGAGAAGTCGATGTTCATCGCGGTCGCGCCGGTGACGAGGACGTCGTCTCCGCTGCCGTCGCGGATGGTGTGGACCAGCTTCTCGGTCTCGGTGGAGGACGGGCGGTCCTTCGGGATCACGTTGATGATCGCCGCGTCGCCCGCCTTGTTGGGCATCGGCGGGGTGACCACGGCCACGCCGTCCAGACCCTTGATCCGGTCGACCGTCTTGTCCGCGAGCGCCTTGTCGCCGTCCACGACCACCATCAGCGGGCCGTTGAAGCCCGGGCCGAAGCCGTCGGACAGCAGGTCGTAGGCCCGACGCTGGGTGGTGGAGACCGGCTGGGCGCCGTCGTCCGGCAGGCCCATCTCCAGCTTGCCAGCCGGGATCGCGATCGCGCCGAGGCCGATCACACCGGCCAGCAGCACCAGGACCGGGCGGCGCAGGACGAAGCGGGCCCAGCGGGTGCCGCCGTTGGCCTTGGGCTCGGCGCCGGCCGGCTTGCCCTTGCCGAACAGCCTGCTCTTGGTCCCTGCCGGCAGGACCTTCTTGCCCGCGAAGCCGAGGATGGCGGGGACCAGGGTCAGGGCGACGAGCACCGCGATGACGACGGTGCCGGCCGCCGCGAAGCCCATCTTCGTCAGCATCGGGATGTTGACGACGGCCAGCCCCACCAGGGCGATCACCACGGTCAGACCGGCGAACACCACCGCGGAGCCGGCGGTTCCGGCGGCCCGGCCCGCGGCCTCGTCGCGCTCGCGTCCCTCGGCGAGCTCCGCGCGGTAGCGGGAGACGATGAAGAGGGCGTAGTCGATGCCGACGGCGAGGCCGATCATCATCGCGAGGGTGGAGGTGGTGGAGCCGAGGTCCAGCACGTTGGCGAGCGCGGTGACGGAGGAGACGCCGATGCCCACGCCGATCAGCGCGGTCAGCAGCGGCAACCCGGCCGCGATCAGCGAACCGAAGGTGACGACCAGCACGACGGCCGCGATCAGGATGCCGATGACCTCGCCGGAGCCGGTCTCGGGCGCCGTCATCAGCGCGTCGCCACCGATCTCGACGGTCAGCCCGGCGGCCTGGGCGGCGTGGCCCGACTCCTTGAGCGAGTCGCGGGTGGCGTCGGTCAGCTCCATGCCGCTGACCTTGTACTTGGCGCTGATGTAGGCGGTACGGGAGTCCTTGCTGATCGCCTTGGACTGGTACGGGTCGTCCACCGAGGCGATCTGGGAGGCGCCGGCGCCGCCCTTGAGGTCTGAGACGATCTTCTCGACCTGGGCCTTGGGAGCCGGGTCGGTGACCTTGGCGCCGTCCGGTGCCTTGATGACGATGCGGGCGGTCGCGCCATTGGCGGTCATGCCCGGGAAGCGCTGCTCCAGCAGGTCGAAGGCCTTCTGGGCCTCCGTGCCGGGTATGGAGAACGAGCCTGAGGTGGGGGCGGACGCCGACGCCGCGCCGAAGCCGGCGGCGAACAGCAGTGCCACCCAGACGAGGGCGACGAAGCGACGGCGCCGGAAGGCGCCCCTGCCGAGTCGGTAGAGGAAGGTGGCCACGTCGGTGGTTCTCCCGTTCGGGTCGTGGAATGGGTGGGGGCGCCGTGAGGCACCCCCCGAGGGCATGGAGAGCCGGCCCGACGACGAGAGCGGCGTGTCAGGAGCAGCGGACCCACCCCGGGGAGGGTGGGGAGGGATCAGACGCCGAGGGCGGGGAACACCACGGCATCGATGAAGCAACCGAGGAAAGCCCGGTCCACCGAGCGGTCCTCGATCAGCGGGAGCGCGATGAACGCCCCGATGAGCATGTGCGGTACGAAATCGAGCGCCGGACAGTCCGGTTCGATCTCCCCGCGGTCCACCGCGCGCCGCAGCATCGCCTGCAGGCCGTTGATCTCGGGGTCCACCAACAGGTCCCGCAGCGCCTTGTGGAGCTCCGGGCTCTCGTGGACGGCGTGGGCCAGGCCCCGCATCAGGGCGGTGTCCTTGGCCATCTGCGCGTCGTCGGAGTGCTCGACCATGAGGGCGAAGTCCCCGCGCAGACTGCCGGTGTCGATCTCCCGGAGGGAGACCGGCTGGGTGCACCGCAGGGCCTTCGCGACCAGCTCCGGCTTGCTCCCCCACTGGCGGTAGAGGGTCGCCTTGCTGGACTTCGTACGGGCGGCGACCGCGTCCATGGTCAGCGCCTCGTAGCCGACCTCGCGCAGGAGGTCGAGGACCGCCCCGTGGAGTTCGGCTTCCCGTTCGGGGCTGATCCGGGTGCGCCGCGACGCGACCTCTTCGATCATCTCCGGGCCTCCCATCCGAACGAAACGGTTTCGTACTCCTCAGACCATACCCCCGACGCCATCGAAACGAAACCGTTCCGTTTCGATCGGCCGCGTGGCATGGATCACCTGTACGAGTTGCCAGGGCCCCTCCGCGCGGAAAGCATTGGGGGGTGAGTCACGACGGCGCGTACCTCCGATATCCGCACCTGCACGACGACCTCCTGTGCTTCGCCACGGAAGACGACCTCTGGGTGGCGCCCCTCGTCCCACCCGGCGCCGCCGCCGGACGGGCCTGGCGCATCACCGTCGACCGGACGCGGGTCGGGCACCCGCGCTTCTCCCCCGACGGCAGCCACATCGCCTTCACCACCTGGCGCAGCCTCGACCCCGAGATCCACCTCGCCCCCGTGGACGGCGGGCCCGCCCGCAGACTGAGCTACTGGGGCTCCACCGACACCCGTGTCTGCGGCTGGACCCCGCCGGACAAGGACGGCCGCAGCGACATCCTGGCCGTCTCCTCGCACGGCCAGCCCTTCTCCTACTACTCCTGGGCCTACTGCCTGCCCACCGACGGCAGCCCCGGCGGTCGGCTCCCCTGGGGCCCGGTCTCCGACATCGCGGTCCAGGACGTCCCCAACGGGAACGGCGCCCCCGAGCGGCGCACCCTCCTGCTCACCGGCAAGCCGCCGCACGAGCCCGCGGCCTGGAAGCGCTACCGGGGCGGCGCCACCGGCCGGCTCTGGCTGCACGGCACGCGCCTGTTGGAGGACATCGAGGGCCACCTCGACTCCCCCATGTTCGTGGACGGCCGGATCGCCTTCCTCTCCGACCACGAGGGGACCGGCAACCTCTACTCCTGCCTGCCCGACGGCACCGACCTGCGGCGCCACACCGACCACGAGGAGTTCTACGCCCGGCACGCCTCCAGCGACGGCACCCGGGTCGTCTACCAGTGCGCGGGCGACCTCTGGCTCGTCGACTCCCTGGCCGCCGACGCCGCCCCGCGAAGGCTCGACGTCCGCCTCGGCGGCCCGCGCGCCGGCCGGCGCTCGTACCAGGTCCCGGCCGCCAGCCACGTCGACTCGCTCTCCGTCGACACGACCGGGCGGGCCAGCGCCGTCGTCGTACGCGGCAGCCTGTACTGGCTCACCCACCGCGACGGGCCGGCCCGCACCATCGCCGACACCCCGGGCGTGCGCGTGCGACTGCCCGAGATGCTCGGCAGCGCCGGGCAGGTCGCGTACGTGACCGACGCCGAGGGCGAGGACGCCGTCGAGATCGCCTACCTGCCCCGCGCCTCCGGGCCGCGGCAGCCGCGCCGGCTGGCCTCCGGGAAGCTCGGCCGCGTCCTGGAACTGCTGTCCGACCCGGACGGCGAGCGGCTCGCCATCGCCTCCAACGACGGACGGCTGCTCCTCCTCGACGCCACCGAGGAGTCCGATGGCGAGGTCACCGAACTGATCCGGTCCCTCAACGGGCCCGTCAACGACCTGGCCTTCTCCCCCGACGGCTGCTGGCTGACCTGGTCGCACCCCGGCATCGGGCGTTCGCTGCGCCAGATCAAGATGGCGCGGATCTCCGGCCCGGGCCCCCACACGATCGTCGACGTCACCAACGGCCGCTTCGAGGACGAGAACCCGGTCTTCACCCGAGACGGCCGCTACCTCGCCTTCCTCTCCTGGCGCGGCTTCGACCCCGTGTACGACGTGCACACCGGCGACCTGTCCTTCCCGCTGGGTTGCCGCCCGTACCTGGTGCCGCTGTCCTCGGCGACCCCCTCGCCCTTCGCCTTCACCCCCGACGGCAGGCCCGCCGCCGGCGGACTGGACCCGGTGGAGGGCGAGTCCGGCGAGGGCGACGGCGCGGTCACGGTGGAGGTCGAGGGGCTGGAGAGCCGGGTGACGCCCTTCCCGGTGTCGGCGTCGAAGTACTCCGCCCTCTTCCCCGTGCACGGTGGCGGACTGGTCTGGCTGCGCTGGCCGATCTCGGGCGCGCTCGGAGAGACCTTCGCCAACCCGGCGGACATGACGGGCAAACCGACGCTGGAGTACTTCGACATCACCAAGGCCCGCAAGACCGAACTGGCCTCCGGGCTGGACTGGTTCGCGGTCAGCGGTGACGGCACCCGGCTGGTCGTCAACGACGACGGCGACCTGCGGGCGGTCCCGGCGACCGAGTCGGGCGACAGCGACTCCACCGTCTACCTGGACCTGCGGCGCATCCTGCACGAGGTCGACCCCGCTGCCGAGTGGCGCCAGGCCTTCGAGGAGGCGGGCCGGCTGATCCGCGCCTACTTCTGGGAGCCGGACATGTGCGGCATCGACTGGGACGGGGTGCTGCGCCAGTACCGCCCCCTGGTCGAACGGGTCGCCTCCCCCGACGAGTTCGCCGACCTGATGCGCGAGGTGCTCGGCGAGCTCGGCACCTCGCACGCCTACGTCTCACCCGCGCGCCGCAACGAGGGCCCCCCGCACTACCAGCGGGCCATCGGCCTGCTCGGCGCCAACCTCGTCCCGCGCGACGGCGCCTGGACCGTCTCGCGCATCCTGCCCGGCGAGTCCTCGGACTCCAAGGCCCGCTCCCCGCTCGCCGGCACCGGCATCCGCGAGGGCGCGGCCCTGACCCACGTCGACGGCCGCGCGGTCGATCCGGTGACGGGTCCCTACCCCCTGCTGTCGGCGGCGGGCGGCACCACGGTGGAGTTGACCTTCCAGCCGGCCGAGGGCGGGGGCCCCTCCCGCCGGGTCGCGGTCGTCCCGCTCATCGACGAACGGCCGCTGCGCTACCAGGACTGGGTGTCCAAGCGGCGGGCCGTGGTCCGGGAGCTCAGCGGCGGCATGTGCGGCTACCTCCACATCCCCGACATGGGCGGCTCGGGCTGGGCCCAGTTCAACCGGGACCTGCGGATGGAGATGTCCCGTCCCGCGCTGATCGTGGACGTGCGCGGCAACGCGGGCGGGCACATCAGCGAGCTGGTGGTGGAGAAGCTGACCCGTTCGATCCTCGGCTGGGACCTCACCCGCAACGCGCAGCCGGTGTCCTACGCCTCCAACGCGCCCCGGGGACCGATCGTGGCCCTGGCCGACGAGGCGACCTCCTCGGACGGGGACATGATCACCGCGGCGTTCAAGCTGCTGGGGCTGGGGCCGGTCGTCGGCCAGCGCACCTGGGGCGGCGTGGTCGGGATGACGGGCCGGCACACCCTGGGCGACGGCACGGTCATCACGGTGCCGATGAACGCGGCCTGGTTCCCGGAGTACGGCTGGTCGGTGGAGAACCACGGCGTGGAGCCGGACCTGGCGATCCTGCGCACCCCGCTCGACTGGGCGGAGGGACGGTACGCGCAGCTGGACGACGCCGTTCACCTGGCGCTGGAGCTGCTGGAGCAGGACCCGGCGGCGGTCCCCCCCGGCTACGAGGACGTCCCGGACCTGCGCCGCCCGAAGCTGCCGCCGAGGCCGTAGGCATGCGCGAGGGGCGCGACCCGCCGGAACGGGCCGCGCCCCTCGGCGCGTCTCGGGGCGCCTCGCCAGCGCTCGGTGGCTAGGCGTCCCAGGGGTCGTCGAACTCGTCGCGGACCCTGTCCACCCGGCGCCGCCCCTGGGCGTTTAGGTTCTGTTCCATCGGGTCCCGGGACTTCCCGCCGGGCTGAGACGTCTCCTCCCGCTCGCGCGGTTGCTCCTGCTCCCCGCGCCGTTTCGCCTCGTCGTGGAACCGGTCCTCGATGCCCATGCTGTCCGCTCCGTGAGGGGTGTCGGTGGTCGGGCACCGACCAGACTGGCACGGGCGCACAAAGGCCGCATTTCGAGTCAGTCGCGCCGGGTTCCCGCCGTCCGCTCCTGCTCGTCGGCGGCTCCCCCGGCGCCCACCAGACCCCGGGGAACACCGGCCAGCCGAGGCTCGAAGCGCCGCATCTCCCGCTGCCCGCCGGCCGCTATGACCGCCGGCAGGTAGCCCCGTACGCCCTGCATGCCCCGCAGCCACCACTGCGCGTACACGTGCGGCGAGCGCCGCTCGATGCCGGCCACGATCCGGTCGACGGCCGGTCCCAGCGGGTACGTGCGGTTGGCCGGCCACGGCAGCCGACCGCGCAACTCCCGCATGACCTCGTCCCGGTCGGCGCCCCGCACCATGTCCGTGTCGGTCCAGGAGAGGTATCCGACGCCCACCTTGACGCCCTTGTAGCCGACCTCGGCGCGCAGGCAGTGCGCGAAGGCCTCCACCCCGGACTTGGAGGCGCAGTACGCCGTCATCATCGGCGCCGGGGTGATCGCCGCGAGGGAGGCGATCTGGAGGAAGTAACCGCGGCTCTCCGTCAGCACGGGCAGGAACGCGCGGGCGGTCACGGCCCCGCCGATCAGGTTCACCTCGATCACCCGGCGCCAGGCGTCCGGGTCGGAGTCGACGAACGGGCCGCCGGCTGCGACGCCCGCGTTGGCGACGACGACGTCCACCTTGCCGAAGCGCTCCTTGACCTCCCGAGCGACGCGGGCCATGGCCTCGTGGTCGGTGACGTCGGCGTGCCAGTGGCCGCTGTCGGTGTGCAGCCGTTCGGAGACCTCCTTGAGGGCCTCCGGCTCCAGCCCGACCAGGGCGACCTTGGCACCGCGCGCGGACAGTTTCCGGGCCAGCAGCTCCCCGACCCCGCGGGCGGCGCCGGTGACGACGGCGACCTGGCCTTCCAGACTCCTGCGAGCGCTCACGGCGTCTTCTCCTTCGGGGTGTCGAGCGGGGCGGTGCCGAGCGGGGTGGTGTCGAGCGGCGTGGTGTCGGGTCGTCGTGGTGCGGGGAGCCGGGCGGCCAGTTCCCGTATCACGCGGGTGACGGCTTCCGGCTCCTCGATCGGCGTCATGTGGCCCGCGCCGGGCAGCTCGGTGAGACCGGCGCAGTCCGGCAACGCCGCGGCGAGGGCGCGGGCGTGCGGGATCGGGGTCAGGCGGTCGTCCGTGCCGCCGATGACGGCGGTGGGCACGTCCAGCCCGGACAGGTTCGCCTCCAGGTCCAGCCCGGCGAGCACCTGCGACCAGGCGTACCGGACGCCGGTGGGGCAGCCGTGCACGATGCGGGCGCAGGCCTCGACCTGGTCGGCCGTGGCACGGCGGCCCATGGTGGCGTACTTCAAGGCCCGTTTGCCCAGGGGCGTGACGGGCCCGAGGGGAGCGCGTGATCCGAGGATCGCGCCGGTGATACGGGTCCG
This sequence comes from Streptomyces sp. Tek67B01, assembly GCF_055231995.1. NCBI lineage: Bacteria > Bacillati > Actinomycetota > Actinomycetes > Kitasatosporales > Streptomycetaceae > Streptomyces > Streptomyces sp. Tek67B01. The sequence goes on along the minus strand of NZ_JBUYUY010000001.1, from coordinate 4,210,066 downwards.
CGCGCGCCCGGCGCGCACCGGCAGGACCAGCGCCTCCGCGACCAGCCGCGCACTGCCGGTGCTGCACAGCAGGGCGGCGGCGACGTGCTCGGCGAACCCGGGCCGCCCGGCGGCGGCCATGATCGTCATCCCGCCCATGGAGTGGCCCGCGACGACCGCCCGCTCGCCGGGGGCGAGGGTGGCCTCCAGGACCGCGACGAGGTCGTCGGCGAGCGCGCCGGTGGTGTACCAGCGCCCGGCGGGGCTGCGTCCGTGCCCGCGCTGGTCGTAGGCGATGACCCGGTGGTCCCGGGCCAGGTCCCGCACCTGGGCGGCCCAGAACGCGGTGGAGCAGGTCCAGCCGTGGGACAGGACCACGGGCGGCGCGTCCTCGTCGCCGTGGACCTCGACGTGCAGTCGGGCCCCGTCGGCGGAGACGGCGACCAGCTCGCGCCGGGCGGCCGGGGGCGCGTACCGGCCGGAGGTGACGTACGCGGAGCGCCTCATGCCGCGCCCTCCTCGACGGAGGCGGAGGCGGGAGCGGCCTCGGGAGCCTGGGCGGGGGCCGGAACGGCGGCCGGTGGCGCGGGCGTCGGAACGGCGGCCCCGGCGGTGACGCGCTCCCGCTCCCGGACGCGCAGGACCTCGTACTCCGCGAGGTCGACCGACCGCGTCTCGCGCCGGAACTCGCCCGTCGTGCCGGGCCAGACGGTCGTGTTGCGGCCATTGGCGTCCAGGTACCAGCTGGTGCAGCCGCCGGTGTTCCAGACCGTCCGCTTCATCCGGTCCTGGACGTGCCGGTTCCAGGCGCCGACCGCCGAGGGCCTGGCGGCGAGGGCGGCCCGACCCCCGAGCACGTCCAACTGGCGCAGGTAGTCCGCCATGTAGTTGAGCTGCGACTCGATCATCAGGATCATCGAGCTGTTGCCGAGCCCGGTGTTGGGTCCGATGATCGTCATCCAGTTGGGGAAGCCGGCCGCCGTCGCACCGCGCAGGGCCCGCATCCCGTCCTTCCACGCGTCCGCGAGCGTCTCGCCGTCGGCGCCCACCACCCGGTCGGCGATCGGCATGTCGGTGACGTGGAAGCCGGTGCCGAAGATGATCGCGTCGACCTCGGTCTCGGTCCCGTCCGCCGCGATCAGCGTGCTCCCGCGGATCTCCGTCAGACCGGAGGCGACCACGTCCACATCGGGCCGGGCGAGCGCCGGGTAGTACTCGCTGGAGAGCAGGATGCGCTTGCAGCCGATCCGGTAGGAGGGGGTCAGCTTGGCCCTCAGCGCGGGGTCCTTGATCGAGCGCGCCATGTTGGCCTTGGCCAGGGACTCGATCAGCCCGAGCTGGTTGGGCCGCTTGGTGAAGGCGCTGACCTGGAGTTCCCGGATGCCCCACAGCAGCCCGCGCCGCGCGGCCCGGGTGAAGGGCAGTTGTCGGTGCAGCCAGCGCTCGGCGGTGGAGATCGCCCGGTCCGTGCGGGGCATCACCCACGGCGGGGTGCGCTGGAACAGTGTCAGGCGCTCCACCTCGGGGGCGATGGCGGGGACGATCTGGATGGCGGAGGCGCCGGTGCCGACCATCGCGACGCGCTTGCCGCGCAGGTCGTAGTCGTGGTCCCAGCGCGCCGAGTGGAAGACCTTGCCGGGGAAGTCGGCCAGCCCCGGGATCTCCGGCATCTTGGGGTCCGACAGCGGCCCGGTCGCCGACACCACCACGTCGGCGGTCAGCTCCCCGCCGGAGGTCTCGATCTCCCAGCGCAGCTCCTCGGCGTCCCAGCGCATCATCCGCACCTCGGACCGCAGCCGGATGTGTGGGCGCAGCCCGAAGGTGTCGGCGACGTGTTCCAGGTAGGCGCGGATCGCGGGCTGCCCGGAGAAGGTCCGGGGCCAGTCCGGGTTCGGTGCGAAGGAGAACGAGTACAGGTGCGACGGGACGTCGCACGCGCACCCGGGGTAGCTGTTGTCGCGCCACGTCCCGCCGACCGAGTCGGCCCGTTCCAGTACGACGAAGTCGGTGATCCCCTCGCGCCGCAGCCGTACCGCCGCGCCCAGCCCGCCAAACCCGGAGCCGATCACCGCCACCCGTACGTGTTCGCGCCCGTCCATGCCGCCCATGCCCGCCCGCCTTCCGCTTCCACTGTCCCAGCCGCACCTCAACGAACACTGCCAGCAATCACTGGCACAATCGGGAGAGTAGAGCAGCGCCGTACCCATGGGTAGGGGTCGCGGCGGGAAAGTTACCGGGGGTACGCCCTACGCTGCGCATGTGGCGGAAGAAAAGACACATGAATACCGTACGGAGGAGCTGGCCGAGGCGGCCGGCATCCCGGTTCGCACCCTGCGCTTCTACCGTGAGCGCAAGCTCCTGCCACCACCGCGCCGTCAGGGCCGGATCGCCTGGTACGACGAGCACCACCTCGCCCGGCTGCGCACCATCGCCGCCCTCCTGGAACGCGGCCACACCCTCGGCGGGATCGCCGAACTGACGGCCGCCTTCGAGAACGGCCGCGACGTCGGCCAGCTCGGTGAGCTGCTCGGCATCGGCTCGTCCGAGGAGACCCCCGTACGGCTGACGCCCGAGGCGCTCGCCGACTACTTCGAGGGGGAGGTGACGCCCGAGAACCTGGCGGCCTCCCTGGACCTCGGCTACCTCGCCGTCGACGGCGACGAGATCGTGCACGTCAGCCGCCGCCTGCTGGAGGTCTCCTCCGCGCTGGTCCGCGAGGGCGTGCCGCTGGCGGCGGTGCTGGAGACGGGCCGCCGGGTGCGCGAACACGCCGACGCGATGGCGGCCCTCTTCACGGAGCTGATCTCCGCGCACCTGCCGCAGGACGCGCTGTCCCGGCTGCGTCCGCTCGCGAAGAGCGTGGTCGAGGCGGAGCTCACCATGGCGATGGACCGCCGACAGGCCTACGACAGGGGTCAGGAGCCCAGCTCGTAGACGACCGTCACCGGGGCGTGGTCGGACCACCGCTCGGGGTGCGTCTCGGCGCGCTCCACCCACGCCTTGACGGCCCGTTCCGCGAGTCGCGGAGTGGCGACCTGGAGGTCGATGCGCCAGCCGGCGTCGCTGTCGAAGGCCCGGCCGCGGTAGGACCACCAGGAGTACGGCCCGTCGGTGTCCGGGTGCAGCACCCGCACCACGTCGACGTAGCCGGCCTCGTCGTACACCTTGCCGAGCCACTCCCGCTCCTCGGGGAGGAACCCGGCGTTCTTGCGGTTGGTCTTCCAGTTCTTGAGGTCGGCTTCCCGGTGGCAGATGTTCCAGTCACCGCAGACCACGACCTCGCGCCCGTCGGCGGCGGCCCGCACCCTGAGCTCGGCGAGGTGGGCGATGAACTCCTCCATGAACCGGTACTTCTCGTCCTGCTTCACGGTCCCCGCCTCGCCGGACGGCAGGTACAGGCTCGCCACGGTCACCCCGGGCAGGTCCACCTCGACGTACCGGCCGGAGCCGTCGAACTCGGCGCTCCCGAAGCCGATCCGCACCCGCTCGGGCGCCCGGCGCGTGTAGAGCGCGACCCCGGCCCGCCCCTTGACGGCGGCCGGCGCGAACACGGTGTGCCACCCCTCGGGCTCCCGCGCCTCCACCGGAATCTGCCCCTCCTCGGCCCGTACCTCCTGGAGGCACACGACGTCGGCGTCGGACCCGGCGAGCCATTCGACGAAGCCCTTCTTCGCGGCGGCGCGGATCCCATTCACATTCACGGTGGTCACGGTGAGCATCCCCGCACGATAGCGGGAGCGTTCCGTACGATGTTCCGATGTCTCACGGGATAACCCTCCGCGCCGTGCCGTACGACCACCCGGACGCGATCAAGCTCAACGACCAGGTCCAGCTCGAATACCAGGCCCGTTACGAGGGCGACGGCGACGCCACCGTCCTCGACCCGTTGATGTTCGCCCCGCCGAACGGCCTGTACTACGTGGCGTACGACACATCGGACGCCCCGATCGCGAGCGGCGGTTGGCGCGCCCGGGACGAGAGCCCGGAGGGCTACCTCGACGGCGACGCGGAACTCAAGCGCATGTACGTCATACCCGAGGCCCGCGGCCTGGGCCTGGCCCGCCGCATCCTCTCAGTCCTCGAAGCCGACGCCCGCACGGCGGGCCGCCGCCGCATGGTCCTGGAGACGGGCGACCGACAGCCGGAGGCGATAGCCCTGTACCGCTCCTCCGGGTACGCGGACTGCGCCAAGTTCGGCTACTACCGCGCGTACGAGTCCAGCGTCTGCATGTCCAAGCCCCTGACCCCGTAACGGGGGGCGGGGTCGGTCGGGGAACGATCCGGCCCGCAACGCAGAAGATCCCGCCCGGTCTTGCGACCGGACGGGATCTCTTGACGCTCTCGGGAGCTACCCGGGAACTGTCGTTTGTGGACCTGTGGGGATTTGAACCCCAGACCCCCTCGATGCGAACGAGGTGCGCTACCAGACTGCGCCACAGGCCCTTGCGACGTGTGAAACATTAGCATCCCCGCGCTGGTGCTCCAAAACCGGTTACCGGAGCGTCAGCGCAGGTCACCGATCACTCGTTCGCGGCGCGCGGGCGGGACTCGCCCTCGTACTGGTCGAAGAGCGGGGTGCGCCCGCGATCACGGCCGCGGGGGCGCGGGGTGGACGGGGCCGGGGACTTCTGCTCGGCCGCGGCCTTCGGGGGGCCCGGCTGGGCGCGCAGCCGGGGTTCCGTCGGCTCCGCGGTGCTGGAGCGGGTCGCGCTCCAGGCGTCGGGGGCCGCCGGGCCGGTGGCCCGGGGGGCGACGGGGGCCGTCACGTAGGTCGGCAGCGGCACCGGGACGGGCTCCCAGCTGTCGCCCCGCGCCGGACCCCGCTCCCGCTCGCGCTGCTGGTCCACCCACTCGGCGTGGTCGGTCTGTTCCACCACGGCGCGCCGCCCGGCCTCCTGCGGAGACACCGGCGGCGCGGGGTCCGGTTCGACGCCGGCCTGCGCCTCGGACTCCCGGCGGCGCGAGTGGTGTTCGCGCAGCCGTCGGGCGGCCGCCTCCGCGCGCCGGCGGTCCATGGTGAACTCGTAGCGGCGGCGTTCTTGGACCCGCAGGTGCACGATGTACGCGCTCAGCAGCAGCGCGGGGACGGCCGGCGCCCACAGGAAGCGCAGGCCGCCGACGGCGGCGACGACCGCGCCCAGCGTGAAGATCAGGAAGAGCAGCGCGGTGGTGCGCCTGCGGCGGGCGAGGACCTGGAGGCGCTGCTCGCGCCGGGCGCGCTCCGCGCGCTGCGCGCCGGCCGACCTCGGTTCCGCCCGGGTCGGGGGCACGACGAAAGCCCGGGCGTCGGCGTCCACGGAATTCACCGTTTCGGTCGCCGCGTCCGGGTCCGCGTGGGGTTGGGCTTCCGCCTCTTCGGCACCGCGCTCACGCAGTCCCTTGGCGTAACGGCGCTCCATTCCCGCCCGGCCGGAAAGCAGCCGGATGGCAGTGGAGAAGCGTTCCGTCGGACGGGCCTCGTTCAGCTCGTCCTGCCTCCGGAGCCACATGGGCACCAAGTAGGCGGCCCAGGCCCCGACAATGACTGCGTAGATGAGGCCGCTGCTGCTCACACCCCACACCGTAGAGGGACGCGGCCGCGGGGATCGGCCAATTGAGCCGGCGTGTCGCACGATCTCGCTGATATCACGGACTTTTTTTGTGATTCTTCGGATCAGGTTATGGGCGAATCGGCCAAGAATTCGAACGCTTTTGCGATTTCGCTATTTCGGAAGCCCCCGGGGTCCCTGCGAGCCCGTGGGGCCCGAAGGTCCCGCGGTCCCCGTAGGTCCCGCGCCACCCGGAGGTCTTTCCCCGTGCCTCGCCGCCACCGTGCGGTGCCAGCGGCGCAGCAGCCCCTGCGGCACCTCCTCCGCCGTGAGCGCGAAGACGAGGTGGTCCCGCCAGGCCCCGTCGATGTGGAGGTAGCGCGGACGCAGCCCCTCCTCTCGGAACCCGAGCTTCTCCACCACCCGGCGGCTCGGGCCGTTCTCCGGCCGGATGCACACCTCGATCCGGTGCAGCCCGACCTTCGTGAAGCAGTGGTCCACGGCGAGCGCGACGGCCGTCGGCATCACCCCGCGCCCGGCGACGTCGCGGTCCACCCAGTAGCCCACGTGCCCCGCGCACATCGACCCCCAGGTGATCCCGGCGACCGTCAACTGGCCGACCAGCCGCCCCTGGTACTCGATGACGAACGGCAGCATCCGCCCCGCGTTCGCCTCCGCCCTCAGGTGACGCACCATCTGGCGGTACGTCGGCCGGTGGACCACCGGCCCCCACGGCGCGGGCGGTGGGATCGTCGCCTCCCACGGGCGAAGCCAGTCGCGGTTGCGGCGGTTGACCTCGCGCCAGGCGCGCTGGTCGCGCAGCTTTATCGGCCGGAGCGTGACATCGCCGTCCGTCAGCACCACGGGCCAGGACGGGCCGTTCAGCTCGCGCTCCCGGAGGGTCTGCCGGGGGGCGCGGGGTGGTCGCCGCCCCGGATCTGGTCGACGGCGTGCGCCAGGATGCGCTCCAGCACCGCGAGGCCGTCGCGCACCCCGCCCGTCGAACCGGGAAGGTTCACGATCAGGGTGTGGCCCGCCACGCCCGCCAGGCCCCGGGACAGCGCGGCCGTCGGCACCTTGGCCAGGCCCTCGGCGCGGATGGCCTGCGGGATGCCGGGGACCTCGTAGTCCAGTACCCGGGCGGTGACGTCGGGGGTGCGGTCGGTCGGCGAGATGCCGGTGCCGCCGGTGGTCAAGATGACGTCGTACCCGGCGGCGACGCCCTCGCGCAGCGCCTCTTCGACGGGGTCGCCGTCCGGCACCACGCGCGGCCCGTCCACGGCGAAGCCCATCCGGCCGAGGCCCTCCGCCAGCAACGGACCGCCCTTGTCCGCGTACACACCCGCCGAGGCGCGGTTCGAGGCCGTGACCACCAGCGCGCGCGGGGTGCGCACCGGCTTTTCCGCGGCACCCGGCTCGGCCGCCCACGCCTCGCCCGCCACCGGCGGGACATGGCTGTGGCTGAACGCCTCACCGCCGCGCGGGGCGTTCACGCGCGGCTCCAGTCGCCTGACTTGCCGCCGGTCTTCTCCTCCACCCGGACGTCCGTGATGACCGCGCCCTTGTCGACGGCCTTGACCATGTCGATGACGGTGAGCCCGGCGACGGCGACCGCGGTCAGCGCCTCCATCTCCACGCCGGTGCGGTCGGTCGTCTTTACGGTGGCCAGGATCTCCACGGCGTCGTCGGCGACCGACAGGTCGACCTTCACGCCGGAGACGGCCAGCGGGTGGCAGAGCGGGATCAGGTCGGGGGTCTTCTTCGCCCCCATGATCCCGGCGATCCGCGCGGTGGCGAGGGCGTCGCCCTTCGGCACGCCCTCGCCCCGCAGCAGCTCGATCACCCGGGGGGAGACGAGGACGCGCCCACTGGCGCGGGCCGTCCGGGTGGTGACGTCCTTCGCCGAGACGTCGACCATCCGGGCCGCCCCGGCCTCGTCGATGTGCGTCAGCCTGCTGTGCTGAGGGGGTCGGGGGGGCTCCCCCGGGGAAAACGCTGCCATAGGTTCGTGCCGCTCCCGCTCCGGGCCCCGCAAGGGCCTGTGTGGTGCAACACGCTACCCGCACCGGGCGGTCCTCAGCCGAGCAGGATCACTTCCAGCTCGGCCCCCGGCTCCAGCGTCGTGACGTCCTCCGGTACGACCATCAACGAGTCGGCGTGCGCGAGGGCGGCGATCAGGTGGGACCCCGATCCGCCGACCGGGCTGACCGTCCCGCTCTCCGCGTCGTACGCGCCGCGCAGGAACTGACGGCGGCCGGCCGGGGAGCCGATCGCCCGGTCCGCCTTGAGCACGGCCCGTACGGCCGGACGGCTGACGTCGGGCAGGCCCATCAGCGCCCGGATCGCGGGGCGGACGAACAGCTCGAAGGAGACGTAGGACGACACCGGGTTGCCGGGCAGGGCCAGCAGCGGGGTGTGGTCGGGGCCGATGGTGCCGAAGCCCTGCGGCTTGCCCGGCTGCATGGCCAGCTTGCGGAAGTCGATCCCTCCGCCGTCGATCTCGTCGGCGCCGGTGGAGACCGAGGTCAGCGCCTCCTTGACGACGTCGTACGCGCCGACGCTGACCCCGCCCGTGGTGACCAGCAGGTCGGCCCGGACCAGCTGGTCCTCGATGGTGGCGCGCAGCGTCTCGGCGTCGTCGGCGACGGCGCCCACCCGGTACGCGATGGCCCCGGCGTCCCGCGCGGCCGCCGCCAGCGCGAAGCTGTTGGAGTCGTAGATCGACCCGGCGGTCAGCGACTCCCCCGGCTGGACGAGTTCGCTGCCGGTGGACATGACGACCACCCGCGGTCGCGGCCGGACCCGTACGCTGCCCCGTCCGATGGCGGCCAACAGCGCGATCTGGGGCGGGCCGAGCACCGTACCGGTGGCCAGCGCCAGGTCGCCGGCCTGTACGTCGCTGCCGCGCGAGCGGACGTGCGCCCGGGCGGCGGCGGCCCGGTGCACCCGTACCTCGCCGCCCGCTCCCTCGGGCGCGGCGCTGGCCGGGGTCATCCCCGAGGCCGCGCCGCCCCCCGTGCCCCCGTCGGTCCACTCGACCGGTACGACGGCCTCCGCGCCGGGCGGCAGCGGGGCGCCGGTCATGATGCGGGCGGCTTGACCGGGTCCGACGGTGGGCAGCTCACCGCTGCCCGCCGCGACGTCCCCGATCACCGTCAGCACCGCGGGGAACTCCTCGCTCGCCCCTTGGACGTCGGCCACCCGGACGGCGTAACCGTCCATGGAGCTGTTGTCGAAGGGCGGCAGGGCGACGGGCACGGTGACGTCCTCGACCAGGACACAGCCCTGGGCGTCGAGCAGCTGGAGCTCGATGGGCTCCAGCGGTCGGACGGCGGCGAGGACGTCCGCGAGGTGCTCGTCCACCGACCACAGGCGGTGCGTGCCGGTTTCCTGCGGTGCGTCGGGACTGCTCAAGGTCCTACATCTCCTCCGTGACGTAACGGTGAAGCCAGGTACGGAACTCGGGGCCCAGGTCCTCCCGCTCACACGCGAGTCGGACGATGGCCCGCAGGTAGTCGCCGCGGTCCCCGGTGTCGTAGCGGCGGCCCCGGAAGACCACGCCGTGCACCGGTCCGCCCACGCTCTCGTCGGCGGCAAGCTTCTGCAGGGCGTCGGTCAGCTGGATCTCGTTGCCGCGGCCCGGCTCGGTCTCCCGCAGTATGCCGAAGATCGCGGGGTTGAGGACATAGCGTCCGATGACCGCGTAGTTGCTCGGGGCGTCCGCGGGCTCGGGCTTCTCCACGAGTCCGGTGATCCGCACGACGTCCGGTTCGTCCGTGGCCTCGACGGCGGCGCAGCCGTAGAGGTGCACGTTCGCCGGGTCGACCTCCATCAGGGCGATGACGGTGCCGCCGGTGCGGCCGTGGACGTCGACCATCTGGCGCAGCAGGGGGTCGCGGGGGTCGATGAGGTCGTCGCCGAGCAGGACCGCGAAGGGCTCGTCGCCGACGTGCGGCTCGGCGCACAGCACGGCGTGGCCGAGGCCGCGCGGGTCGCCCTGGCGGACGTAGTGCATGGTGGCCAGGTCGCTGGATTCCTGGACCTTCTTGAGCCGGTCGTCGTCGCCCTTGGCGATGAGCGCGGACTCCAGCTCGTAATTGCGGTCGAAGTGGTCTTCGAGCGCGCGCTTGTTACGTCCTGTGATCATGAGTACGTCGTCGAGTCCCGCCGACACGGCCTCTTCGACCACGTATTGGATGGCGGGCTTGTCCACGACCGGAAGCATTTCCTTCGGGGTCGCCTTGGTCGCCGGGAGGAAGCGAGTGCCGAGGCCCGCGGCCGGGATGACGGCCTTCTTGATCACGGGGTGCAACTGATTCATGCGCAGAACGATAGTGGGTTACGGGCAAACGCCAGGTCAGATTCCGGGGAGAAGCTCCCGGTCTGAACCGTTTCGGAAGGAAATCTGATTCAGCTGTGGTAGGCAACCAGTCGGACCCGTCCGGCGGCCGGGCGGCCCGCGTGGCCGAGAAGGCGGCCTTGCGCCGCGAGCTGCTCTCCGCCCGCCGGGCCCGGTCCCCCGAGTCGCGGCGTACGGCGGCCCGCGCGCTCTCCCGCTCCGCCCTGGCGCTGCCCGAGCTGGCCGGCGCGGCAACGGTCGCGGCGTACGTCTCCGTCGGCACGGAACCCGGCACCCGCGAACTGCTCGACGCGCTGCGGGCCGCCGGTAAGCGTGTGCTGCTGCCGCTGCTCCTGCCCGACAACGACCTCGACTGGGCCCTGTACGAAGGCCCGGAAGGCCTCACCGAGACCGGGCACGCGGGGAAGATGGCGCTGTTGGAGCCCTCCGGTCGGCCCCTCGGCCCGGACGCGGTGACCGGGGCGGACGCCGTCCTGCTGCCCGGCCTGGCGGTCGACGCGCGCGGGATGCGGCTCGGCCGCGGCGGGGGTTCGTACGACAGGGTGCTGGAACGGTTGGAACGCGCTGGGGCGCATCCGGCGCTGGTGGTGCTCCTCTACGACGAAGAGGTGGTCGCGCGGGTCCCGGAGGAACCGCACGACCACCCCGTCAGGGCGGTGGCCACCCCGTCCGGGGCGGTCCGCTTCTGAGCCTTACGGCTTGAGCGTCAGGGTGTCGACCGTGGCCTTGTCCACGGCTTCCTTCCCGAACGGCCAGTCCAGCAGCTCGCCCTTGGCCCACAGCGTGGTCTGATCCGTGTAGTGGGCGTCGTACGCGTGCCCCGAGGCGCCGGTCAGGTTGATCCAGCGGGACTTGTCGAGGTCGTTGAGGTTCACGACCATCCGCATCGAGGGCACCCAGGTGACCCCGTACCCGCTGGAGGCGTTCCAGCCGGTGGCGTTGACGGTGGCCTCGCCGCCGCCCAGGTTCCACGGACCGCGGTTCAGCAGCCACCGCATGAAGCCGGGGCCCTCGGTACCGATCGTCTGGTTCCTGAGCGTCAACTGGTGCAGTCGGCCCCAGCTCCAGGTGGACTGGTCCTTGCCGAGCTTGGCGGTCAGCTCCCAGCGGGCGTCCTTCATGGCCCGCGCGAACAGCTCGTCGCGGGTCGTGGTCGGCTTCTCCCGGACGGTGCCGGGCGACTTCCACCACGGCGACTTCTCGTCCTTGACCAGCCGGCGGACCACCTCGAACCAGCGGTCGCCGCCGTCCGGCTGCGCCGAGTCCGAGCCGCGGGTACCGCATTCGCGCACGACGGCGGCGAGGTCGTCGGCGGGCCCGTTGCCGCTGTCCTGGACGTTCATGCAGCTGTTGGTGACGCGCAGCTCCTTCGGCATCTTGTCGCCGAAGGCCCGCTTGAGGATGTTGCGCCACACCGCGTTGAAGTAGGCGGCGGCCGCCGAGTCGGGCTCCTGGGTGTAGTTCCAGTCGTCCAGCAGCTTCTGCGCCGAGCGCACGTCCGGGTCGGAGACCGCGATCTTGGTCAGCATCGGGGTCAGCAGCGCGGCGATCTCGCTGCTGTTGTCCATCTGCATGGTGCGCATGTCATCGGTGGAGATCTTGCCGTTGTCCTTGGTCTTCGCCTCGATGAGGTCGTTTATCCGCTGGCTGCGGGCGCCGTAACCCCAGTCGGTGGTCAGCACGTACGGGTACTTGCCCGCTCCCGTTCCGCTCTCGGTGACGGCCTGGTTGGCCGTCACGATGTAGCCGCGCGCGGGGTTGAGGTCGTACGGCATCTCGTCCTGCGGGACGTAGCCGGTCGTGCCGTCCTTGCCGCCCTTCCAGGCGTACTTCGAGTCCCAGCCGGGCGCCGGCATGCGGCCGTCGCCGGCGCCGCGGATCGGGATGCGGCCCGGGGCCTGGTAGCCGATGTTGCCGTTGAGGCCCTTGTTGTCGGCGTAGATCAGGTTCTGGGACGGGACCTCGAAGTCGCGCGCGGCGGCGCGGAATCCGGTGAAGTCCTTGGCCCGGTCGAGCTTGAAGACCGCGTCCATCGACTTGCCCGGGTCCAGCGCCGTCCAGCGCAGGGCCACGCCGTAGCCGTCGCCGCGGTCGGGGGCGGAGCCGGAGACCGGGGCGCGGGAGCCGACGGTGGCGAGTTCGTCGCTGCGGTCGGAGATCAGGGGGCCGTTGTTGGTGGTGCGGACCGTGATCCGCTTGCTCTTGCCGCCGGCGACCTTGATCTCCTCCTCACGGGTCGTGAAGGGGACCACCTTGTTGTCGTAGACGTAACCGTCGGGCTTGACCTGCTCCAGGTAGAGGTCGGTGACGTCGGCGCCGAGGTTGGTCATGCCCCACGCGATGTCGGCGTTGTGGCCGATGACCACGCCCGGCATGCCGGAGAAGGTGAAGCCGGCGACGTCGTACTGGCAGCGCGGCGAGGCCGCGCGGCAGTGCAGGCCCATCTGGTACCAGACGGAGGGCAGCTGGGGCGAGAGGTGCGGGTCGTTCGCGAGCAGCGGCTTGCCGGTGGTCGTGTACTTGCCCGCCACGACCCAGGAGTTCGAGCCGATGCCGCTGCCGTTGGGGCCGAGGATCGCCGGGATCTCGTCCAGGGTCTTGGCGAGGGAGGACAGCTGGGTGCGCAGGCCGACGCTCGCGCCCTGGGCGGAGGTGTTGTCGGCGAGGCCGGTGCTGATACCGCCGTTCGGGGTGGCCTGGGAGCCGGTGCCGGTCGTACCGGTGGAGCCCGTGCCGGTCGTGCCCGTGCCGCTCGTACCGGTGCCGGTACCCGTCGTGCCCGCGCCCGTGGAGCCCGCGGACGCCGTGCCCTGGGGCGCGTACTTGCCGCCGGAGACGGAGCCGCCCTCGACGATCGGCTTGTTCCGGTCGAAGGGGTACGGCGGGTAGAGGTCCTCGATCTGCTGCGGCGAGAGCTTGCCCGCCATGAGGGAACGGTCGATCTCGTCCTGCATGTTGCCGCGCAGGTCCCAGGCCATCGCCTTGAGCCAGGCCACCGAGTCCACCGGCGTCCACGGCTCCGGCGTGTAGTCGCCGGTCAGCTTGAGGGCCGCGTGCTCCACGGAGAGGTCCTTGCCGGACTTCCCCTTCAGGTAGGCGTTGACCCCGTCGGCGTACGCCTGGAGGTACTTCTTGGTCTCCGGTGAGAGCTTGGTGTCGTACTCGGCCTGCGCGACCTGGCGCCAGCCCAGCGTGCGCAGGAAGGCGTCGGTCTCGACCTGGCCGGAGCCGAACATCTCGGAGAGCCGCCCGGAGGTCATGTGGCGGCGGACGTCCATCTCCCAGAAGCGGTCCTGCGCGTGGACGAAGCCCTGCGCGCGGAAGAGGTCCTCGTCGTTGTCGGCGTAGAGCTGCGGGATTCCGTGCTCGTCGCGTTTGACGTCGACGGTCCCGGTCAGGCCGGGCAGCTTGAGGGAGCCGGTGGTCTGGGGATGGGAGGCACGGACGCCGTCGACGCTCCAGTACGCCCCGTAGCCGAGTCCCGCCAAGAGCGCCAGGACCATGACGAGCACGATCAGACGTGCGCGTCGTCCCTTCTTCTTGACGGAAGGGCCGGATGAGTTGGCGGGCATCGCTGTCCTTAGAGGGGCAGGGTGGTCCTGGGATTGCTGGAAGCAACCATAGGCGCAGGACCACCCCCGGTGATCCGCCAGGGGTCGAGGTCCGAAGGACAGGGCCGGACCGGCGTTTCACAATGTGGTTGTCGAGTAAAGACTCCGTCAAAGATTAGGTAAGGTAACGAAAGTGCTTGTCGTACGTGCTCTCGGAGGAACGATCCGTCAGGGCACATGAGGGAAAGGGCCGCCCGCTGACCGTCCACCAGCTCAATGAGCTCCTGCTGGTCTGCTCGCTCGTGCTGCTCGTCGCGGTAGCGGCGGTACGCGTCTCCTCGCGCAGCGGTCTGCCCAGCCTGCTCATCTACCTCGGCATAGGCATAGCGATAGGCCAGGACGGCATAGGCAACGTCGTCTTCGACAACGCCGAGCTGACGCAGGTCATCGGCTACGCCGCACTCGTCGTGATCCTCGCCGAGGGTGGTCTGGGCACCAAGTGGAAAGAAATCAAGCCGGCCCTGCCGGCGGCGATCATGCTCTCCCTCGTCGGGGTCGCGATCAGCGTGGGGGTCACGGCGGCGGGGGCGCACTACCTGGTCGGGCTGGAGTGGCGCCAGGCCCTGCTGATCGGCGCGGTCGTCTCCTCGACCGACGCGGCGGCCGTCTTCTCGGTCCTGCGCAAGGTGCCGCTCCCCTCCCGGGTGACGGGTGTGCTGGAAGCGGAGTCCGGATTCAACGACGCCCCGGTGGTCATCCTGGTGGTGTCCTTCGCGACCGTCGGCCCGGTGGACGACTGGTACGTCCTGATCGGCAAGATCGCCCTGGAACTGGCCATCGGCGTCGCCATCGGACTGACGGTGGGCTTCCTCGGCGCGTACGGCCTGCGGCACGTGGCGCTGCCCGCCTCCGGTCTCTACCCGATCGCCGTCATGGCCATCGCCATCACCGCGTACGCGGCCGGCGCGCTGGCGCACGGCTCCGGCTTCCTCGCGGTGTACCTGGCGGCGATGGTGCTCGGGAACGCGAAGCTGCCGCACTGGCCCGCCACGCGGGGGTTCGCCGACGGACTGGGCTGGATCGCCCAGATCGGCATGTTCGTCCTGCTGGGACTGCTGGTGACCCCCCACGAGCTGGCGGGCGACTTCTGGCCGGCGGTGATCATCGGGCTGGTGCTGACGATGGTGGCGCGGCCGCTGGAGATCTTCGTCAGCCTGCTGCCCTTCCGCATCCCCTGGCAGGAGCAGGCCCTGATGTCGTGGGCGGGCCTGCGCGGCGCCGTGCCCGTCATCTTGGCCACGATCCCGATGGTCACCGGTATCGAGGGGAGCGACCGGGTCTTCAACATCGTCTTCGTGCTCGTCGTCGTCTACACGCTGGTCCAGGGGCCGACGCTGCCGTGGCTGGCGCGCAAGCTGGAGCTGGGCGACGCGGGCGAGGGCGCGGCGGACCTGGGCATCGAGTCCGCTCCGCTGGAGAAGCTGCGCGGACACCTGTTGTCGTTCGCCATACCCCCGGCCTCGCGGATGCACGGCGTGGAGGTCGGCGAGCTGCGACTCCCGGCCGGGGCTTCGGTGACGTTGGTGGTCCGGGACGCCAAGAGCTTCGTACCGGCGCCGTCCACGGTGCTGCGCCGGGGGGACGAGCTGCTGGTCGTGGCGACGGACCAGGTGCGGGAC
Source organism: Streptomyces sp. Tek67B01 (assembly GCF_055231995.1). Classification (NCBI taxonomy): domain Bacteria; kingdom Bacillati; phylum Actinomycetota; class Actinomycetes; order Kitasatosporales; family Streptomycetaceae; genus Streptomyces; species Streptomyces sp. Tek67B01. The sequence continues at coordinate 4,194,969 of NZ_JBUYUY010000001.1, read as the reverse complement.
GCGGCGGAGGCGCGGCTGCGGGCGGTCGCGCGGGGCGGCAAGCTCGCCGGCTGGCTGGGTACGGGTCCCAACGGGACGTAGTCGGGGCGGCGCGAACAGGGCGAACAGAGCGTTAGAGCAACGTTCTAAATCTGTGATTTCGCGGCCCGGTGGGGGTCTCTGCCCCGCTTTGGGGGCACATGGAATGCGAAATTCCGGTTAATCGCAGGTGAAGACATTCCTTGTCGTCGGAATCACAGGGCGCAGTAGCCACTCTCCCTGTACGATAAAGGCACACCACATCGAACCAACTCTGCCTGACGCAGAGCTGGCGCGACCGCAAAGCGGCCGTGGCTCCCTCCCGCAGTGGGCGCCCAGGTATCACTCGGTTCTGCGCAAGAGGACAGCTCTCGGGGCTCCCACATGTACGGGTGCGACTCGCTCACAAGGCGATGCACCGTCCGCAGACGGGGAGTTCTACCAGGCAGCGGAAAGGCAAGGCCGTGACATCCGCGGTCACGACCGACACGTCCGCCCGCCCCGGCTACGGGCAGCTCCTGCGCACGCCCGGCGCCCTCGGCTTCCTGCTCCCGGGCTTCGCCGCCCGGCTGCCCTTCGGAATGCTGACCATCAGCATCCTGCTGCTCGTCCAGCACACCACCGGCTCCTACGCCAACGCCGGCATCGTCGCCGCCGTCACCGGCATCTCCATGGCGCTGTGCGCCCCCGTGATGGGCAACCTCACCGACAAGCACGGCCAGAGCGCCGTCCTGCTGCCGGTCGTACTCGTCCACGCCACCGCCGTGAGCGCCCTGGCCGCGCTCGCGCTGCTCGGCGCCCCCGTCCTCGCCCTCGCGGCCGCCGCGATCCCCGCCGGCGCTTCGGTGCCGCAGGTCGGCCCGATGGTCCGGGCCCGCTGGGCCGCCAAGCTGGAGGGCTCGCCGCTGCTGCCGACCGCCGCCGCGTTCGAGTCGGTCACCGACGAGTTCACCTTCGTCGTCGGCCCGGTCCTCGCCACCGCGCTGTGCACCGGCCTGCACCCCTCGGCCGGTCTCATCACCGAAGCCGCCCTGTCGCTGATCGGCGGGCTCTTCTTCGCCGCCCAGCGCGCCACCCAGCCGAAGGCGCACGCCCAGGCCTCCACCGGCACCCGGCGCGCGTCGGCCCTGTCCTTCCCGGGCCTGCGCGTCCTGATCGTCGCCTTCCTCGGGATCGGCGCCGTCTTCGGCGGCATGCAGGTGTCGATGGCCGCCTTCTCCAACGAGATGGGCAACCCGGGAGCCAACGGCCTGCTGTACGGCGTCTTCGCGGCGGGCAACATGGTCGCCGGCATCGCCTGCGGGGCCATCGCCTGGAAGATCGGCCCGCGCCGCCGGCTGCTGCTCGGCTACATCGGTCTGACCGCCACCGCCGCCCTGCTGTGGACCGCCGACTCGATGATCCTGCTCGCCGCGCTCGGCCTGCTCGTCGGTCTGTGCATCGCCCCGGCCCTGATCACCGGTTACACGATGATCGAGTCGCTGATCCCCGCGAACGCCCGCACCGAGGCCTTCACCTGGCTGACCGGCGCGGTCGCCTTCGGACAGGCCATCGCGGTGATCGTGGCCGGCCGTCTGACGGACGCGCACGGGTCCGCGTACGGCTTCCTCGTGCCGGCCGCCGCCACGGCGCTGGCGCTGATCACACTGCTCTCGCTGCGGGCCAAGCTCGCCCCGAGGACCGGCGGCCGGATCGTGAGCTCGTCGGCCACCCCGGAGAACCGGGACGCCCGGGAGAGCCGGGAGAACCGGGGCCGGCAGCGGGACCTCAGCACCGTCTGAGGGTGGTATCGGTCACCGCGCGGCCGAGATCGGTGGACTGTTCCGCCGGAATACGTCACCATGGAGCGTCGTTAGCACTCATTGAGTGAGAGTGCCAGGAGGAAATTCGTGCCGACCTACCAGTACCAGTGCACCGAGTGCGGTGAGGGCCTTGAGGCCGTGCAGAAGTTCACCGATGACGCGCTGACCGTGTGCCCGAACTGCGAAGGACGCCTGAAGAAGGTGTTCTCAGCGGTCGGCATCGTGTTCAAGGGCTCCGGTTTCTACCGGAACGACAGCCGTGGCGCCTCGTCGAGCAGCACGCCGGCCTCCAAGCCGGCCGCGTCGTCCACGGCCGCCCCCGCCGCCGCCCCGGCCTCCTCGTCGTCGTCCACCTCGAGCGCGAGCAGCAGCTCCAGCTCGGCCGCCTGACGCCGTCCGCTTTCCGTAAGGCCCCGCCGCCCTCCTGGGCGGCGGGGCCTTACGCGTGCCCGGCTAGTGTGACCGTATGGCGAACGCAGAGATCGGTGTCATCGGCGGCTCGGGCTTCTACTCCTTCCTGGAAGACGTCTCCGAAATCCAGGTGGAGACCCCTTACGGGCCCCCGAGCGACTCCCTGTACCTGGGCGAGCTGGCCGGCCGGTCGGTGGCCTTCCTGCCGCGGCACGGGCGCAGCCACACGGTCCCCCCGCACAAGATCAACTACCGGGCCAACCTCTGGGCGCTGCGCTCGGTAGGCGTGCGCCAGGTGTTGGGCCCCTGCGCGGTGGGCGGCCTGCGGGCCGAGTACGGGCCGGGCACGCTGCTGGTGCCGGACCAGTTGGTGGACCGTACGAAGTCCCGGACGCAGACCTTCTTCGACGGGGAGCCGCTGCCCGGGGGTTCGGTGCCCAACGTCGTGCACACCACCTTCGCCGACCCGTACTGCCCGGTCGGCCGGGCGGTCGCGATGGGCGCGGCGCGCGGGCGGGGCTGGGAGCCGGTGGACGGCGGGACGATGGTCGTCGTGGAGGGCCCCCGCTTCTCGACGCGCGCCGAGTCGCACTTCCACGCGGCCATGGGGTGGTCGGTGGTCGGCATGACGGGGCATCCGGAGGCGGTCCTCGCGCGCGAGCTCGGGCTCTGCTACACCTCGATGGCCCTGGTCACGGACCTGGACGCGGGCGCCGAGACGGGCGAGGGCGTCTCCCACACCGAGGTGCTGAGGGTGTTCGGCGAGAACGTCGGGCGACTGCGCGAGGTCTTGTTCGACGCGGTCGCGGCCCTGCCGGAGACGGAGTCCCGGGACTGCCTGTGCACCCACGCGCACGACGGCTGGGACTTGGGCATCGAGCTGCCGTAGTCCTGTCACCCCCGGGGGTGACGGCGTTATCCACAACCTGGGGACCGTCCACAGGCGCGAGCGGGATTCGCGGCGCGGGCGGATCGTGAGGGGTGTCCGGACGCCGGGTCCGGACACCGAACTCACTTCCAGGCGGTGTTCAGCATGTCCGGGTTCCTTTCCCCCACCTGCCCCACTCCCCCGTCCGCTCCGACGCCGCTGCCCGCGCGTCCCGTACCGCTCTTTCCTCCGCTGCGGGTGGGGCGTGGCGGGGACCGCCTCAGGCGCGCCCTGCGACGCCGGCGGCGGGCCGGGGCGGCCGGGCTGGCCGTGGTGGCGGCCGCGCTGGCGGTGGGCGGGACGGAGGCGCGGGCCTCCCGGGGCGCCCCGCCGCCGGAGAAACCGCCGCCGGCGGTGGTGCGGATGGTGTCGGCGCCCGTACGCATCGCGGACGGGGCGACGGTGCGGCTGCTGCGGCCCGGGGACCGGGTGGACGTGGTGGCGGCGGAGCGGGCGGGGCCGCCCCGGGTGGTGGCGGTCGCGGCCCGGGTCGCAGAGGTCCCGGAGCCGGATAAGACGCCGGGCGACGGCGGGGCCCTGGTGGTCCTGTCAGTGCCCCGGGAGACCGCGCGGGCCCTCGTGGGCGCGGGCAGCGTGTCCCGGCTGGCGGTGACGTTGTGTTGAATCGAACAAGTGACCTGTCACAGGGCCTTGGAACGGGCACCGATTGGACACACGGGGCCCCGACTGCCGTAGTTTTCGGAACCGTCGGCTCCGTGTTCCGTAGATGCGAGATGAGGCTCAGTCGTGAGCAAGAAGAACGAGAGCGTCCTGGCGGGCTTCAAGGCCTTCCTGATGCGCGGCAACGTCGTCGACCTGGCGGTGGCCGTGGTCATCGGCGCCGCGTTCAGCAACATCGTGAACTCCGTGGTGAAGGGGATCATCAGCCCGGTGGTGGGCGCCGTCGGCACCAAGAGCCTGGAGGGCTACTCGTCCTGCCTGAAGGCCCCGTGCGGCGTCGACGCGAAGGGGGAGCCGACCGGTGTGAACATCATGTGGGGAGCGGTGCTCAACGCCACGCTGACCTTCCTGATCACGGCGGCGGTCGTCTACTTCCTGATGGTGCTGCCGATGGCCAAGTACCTGGCCCGGATGGAACAGCGGCGCAAGGCCCGGGAAGGCGTCCAGGAAACCATGGAGATCACCGAGCTGGAGGTCCTCAAGGAGATCCGCGACAACCTGGTCGCCCAGCGAAACGGCTCCGGGTCGGCCGGTGGGCACGTACAGGGGGTCCAGGGACACGGCTACGGGCAGGCGCAGGGCTACGGCCAGGGTTCGGGCTACGGCCAGGGGCGCGACAGCTCGGTCTGATCGGCCGCCCTCAGACGTGGTGCGGGGGCTTCTCGTCGAGGAAGCGGGCCAAATCGGCCGCGCTCCCGCCGGCGGGGGGCCGCTCGCCCCAGCCCCGGTCCGTGTCGTCCGAGGACTGTTGGTCCAGCGGGTCGCCGAAGTCGAGCCTCGGCTTGGCCTTGGGCTTTGCCGGCGTGTCGGATGCGGCGGCCCCGGGTCCGGTCGTGGAACCCGACGGGTCCGCGGGGTCCTGGCTGTCGGAAGCGGGAGCGGTGCTCATGCCTCCAGGGTACGGGCGCCCCAGCCGGCGCCCCCGGCCGGCGGGGGGCTTGCCCGCCCTGGCGGGCGTAGAACCACCGGCACCCGGCCGGGCAGCCGGCGTGGAAACCGACGCGGAGCCACAGCGCGCCGGTGAAGCCCGTCCCCGCGAACATCGCGGGGAAGAAGAAGCCGTAGGCGGCGACGGCGGACGAGAAGCCGGCGCCGGCGCCCGCCTCCATCTCCGACTGCTTCATGGCCGCGGGCCGCGCCTCGGCGCCCTGCCCCTCGGCCGCCCGCACGCGCCCGTCCCGGAAGATCACCGGGATCTGCCGGGAGGTCGAGCCGTTGCCCGAGCCGCAGAAGGCGAAGGCCGCCGGGAAGCCGGAGAAAAACACCCGGAAGCCGCCCTGGTAGCCGCCGGACGGCAGCGCGAAGATCACCACGATCAATGCCCCGGCCATGCCGACGAAGGACAGCATCGTCACTCTGGCGCCCCGAACCTGCCGGAGAGCCGGCCGCCGGCCCAGCGCGGCGGGGCGTGGGCAATGGGCCTGGGCGTGGGCGACCGGTGCCGGAAGAGTCCGCGGGCGCCGGACGCGGAGTCCCGCACGACGTACCGGTAGGCCCCGCCGAAGGCCGGGAAGACGGTGGCGACGGCGCACGGCAGCAGGGCGGGGTCGAAGTCGCGCGGCAGCCGGCTGCCCGACACGATCGCGGCGACGAGCAGAAGCGACACCGCCGTACCGACCAGGGTCGCCCGGGTGGTGACGGACCACCGCTCGCCCGGCGTCGGTGTTCCGGGCGTGTCAGCCGTGGCCGGAAGGGGAGGCGGCGGGGCCGCGGCGAGTACCTCGGAGGGCTCGGACACAGTCCCACGCTAGATGATTCGCCCCTTTTGGGGCGATATGGGGGCGGACTGGATGCGCCACCCGGGTGAGGCCGCGAGCGTCGCGCGGAGCACCCGTTTCCCGGGAGCCCGCGCGCCTCGGCGGTCGCCCGGCGTACGCCTGCTGTTCTGGCGCCATGATCTACGTACAAATGACCGCCCGGCGCCCGGACGAGCCCCACCGGACCGCGACGCCGCTGGAACTCTTCTTCGACCTCTGTTTCGTCGTCGCCGTCGCGCAGGCCGGCGCGCGGCTGGTCCACGCACTCGCCGAAGGCCATGTCGGCGCCGGCATCACCGGCTACCTCTTCGTCTTCTTCGGAGTCTTCTGGGCCTGGCTCAACTTCTCCTGGTTCGCCTCCGCCTACGACTGTGACGACATCCCCTACCGGCTGGCGACCCTCGTCCAGATCACCGGCGTGCTGATCTACGCGGCCGGGGTGCCGCGCGCCTTCGACAGCCAGGACTGGACCATCGCGGTCCTCGGCTACGTGGTGATGCGCGTGGCGCTGACCGCACAGTGGTTGCGCGCCGCCGCGGGCGAGAGCGGCCCGGCCCGCCGCTCGGCGCTCTTCTACGCCGTCGGCCTGCTGGTGTGCCAGGCAGGGTGGATCGCCCTGCTCGCCGCCCCGGTGGGGGCGCGCCGCTGGCTGTTCCTGGTGCTCGTACTGGCCGAGATCTCCGTCCCCGTGATCGCCGAGAACCACCACCAGACGGCTTGGCACCCGCACCACATCGTGGAGCGGTACGGCCTGTTCACGCTGATCGTCCTCGGCGAGACGATCTCGGCGAGCACCGTCGCAGTGCAGTCCGCCCTCGACGAGCACGAGGCGCTCGGCGTGCTGCTGCCGATCGCCGCGGGCGGCCTGCTGACCGTGTTCGGCGCCTGGTGGATCTACTTCGCGGTACCCGCGCACGAGCGACTGTCCACCAATCGCCAGGCGATCCCGTGGGGGTACGGGCACTACGTGATCCTCGGATCGGCGGCGGCCATCGGCGCGGGGATCGAAGTGGCCGTCGAGCAGGCGGTCGGCAAGGCGCACATCTCGCGGTTGGCGGCCGATCTGTCGGTCACCGTACCCACCGCCCTCTACCTCGCGGCCGTCTGGTTCCTGCACGCCCGTCACTTCAAGCGCACCACGGCCCAGCAGATGCTGCTGCCGCTCTCCGCGGTGGCGGTCTTGGCCTGCGCCTGGACCGGTGAGTACGCGGTGTTGTGGGCCGGCCTGGTCATGACGGCCTCGGTGGCGGTGGGCGTGACCTTGACCGAGCGGACGCGTTCTGGTGCGTGAGTACAGACGAGTACGGACGGTCGGCGGGCGGTAGGGCGACTGCGCCGACGACGAGGAAGTAGGTGCGGGCCATGACGGTCCCGACACAGCGGTACACGGACCGGCCCGGGCAGGAGCTGGCCGATCCGGCCTTCTGGCAACTGCCCCCCGGTGAGCGGCTGGCCGCCTTCGCGCGGCTGCGGGCGCTCGACGCCCCGGTGTTCGTGGCGGAGGGCCGCGGGCGCGGCCACTGGGCGCTCGTACGGCACGCGGACGTGCAGGAGGCGAGCCGGCTGCCGAAGGTGTTCGCCAGCGCGCCCGGGGTGACGACCCCCGAACCGGCCCGCTGGGTACGGGCGCTGTTCGGGGACTCCATGGTGAATCTGGACGGGCCGGACCACGCGCGGCTGCGCAAGATCGTGCAGCGCGCCTTCACACCGCGGCTGCTGGCGGCGGCCGAGGCCGACATCCACGCGGTGGCGGCCCGGATCGTGGACGACGTGCTGGCCGACCGGCCCGACGAGTTCGTCTCGGCGGTGGCTTCCCGGCTGCCCCTGGAGGTCATCTGCAACATGATGGGCATCCCGGAGCACTACCGCTCGGAGATCGCCGACCGGGTCAACCACGCCTCGGAGAACATCGGGGTGGAGCGCGGCCTGGCGGCGCGGCTGCGGATGCCCGGGCGGGGGCTGCGGGCGCTGGCCCGGATGCAGCGGATGGTCGCGGGCATCGGGCGCGAGCGGCGCAGGAGCCCGCAGGACGACCTGATCTCCGCGCTGGTCCGGGCGGACGTGGACGGCCAGGCGCTCGGCGCCCGGCAGCTGGGCGCCTTCTTCTCGCTCTTGATGGTGGCAGGGGTGGAGACCACCCGTAACGCGATCACCCACGGTCTGACGCTGCTGACCGATTTCCGCGACCAACGCGACCTGCTGGTCGGCGACTTCGAGACGTACGCCGACGGTGCGGTGGACGAGATGATCCGCCACTCGACGCCGATCATCCAGTTCCGCCGGACGGTTACCGCCGAACACGAGCTGGGCGGCCACGCGTTCGGGCCGGGCGACAAGGTGGTGCTGTACTACGCCTCCGCCAACCGCGACGAGGCGGTCTTCCCCGACCCGGACGCCTTCGACATCACCCGATCGCCCAACCCTCACCTGGGGTTCGGGGGCGGTGGCCCGCACTTCTGCCTGGGCGCGCACCTGGCCCGGGTGGAGATGAAGGCGCTGTTCCGGGAGTTGCTGACGCGGCCGGTGGGGTTGCGGGCGGTGGGTCTGCCCGATCTGGCGGGCTCCAACTTCGACAACCGGGTCCGCTCGCTCCGGTTCGCCTTCGACCGGCCCTGACGGGTCCCCGAGGAGAGGCCCGGGCGGTCGGGACGGGGGGATCTCGGCCGGGGCCGGCCGGGGCCGGCCACTCGGGGCGGGGCCGGCCACCGGGCAGGCTGGGGGCCCGGCGGCCGGGGAGGGGGGCGCGCGCCGCTACTGGCGCAGGCTCTGCACCGTGATGACGCAGTGGGCGCTACTGGTGAGCACCGCCTCGTCGCCCGCGAACGCCTGGAGAAGCTCCGGGCTGACCGGCCGGCCCGGGACGGCCTCGGGCCAGGCGGTGGTCGCGAAGAGGAAGTACGCCTGTCCGCTCTCGTTCGCCGCCGCCACCCACTCGTCGGGGGCGGTGCAGGTGGCGTTCAGGCCGGGCAGGGTCAGCGCGACCTGGTTGCCCGCCAGCAGGATCTGCACCGCGAAGGTGGAGGGGTTGCGGGTACCGTCCATGACCACGTCGCCGATGGGCAGCCCGATCTCCTCCAGCAGCCCGCGGGCCGCCGCCTCGCCGGCATCCTTGCCCTTCGGGCCGTCGCCGAGGGTGTAGGCGAGGAGGTACGGGATGTCGTGGCCTTCGGAAGGGTCGCCGATCCAGGCGAGCACCGAGAGGGTGCCGAGTTCGGTCCGGTCGATTTCGGCTTGGGTTGAAGTCATGCGCCGCACCTTAGTGCTCTCTCCCGCGACCCTTTCACGGCCTTTCACCCAGGCGGGCTACGGCGGCGCTACACCGCCCAGAAACCCCCACCCGAATTCGACTGGATGTTCGCGTCCTGGTACTGGATCCGTACGACGCGCACCTTTTCCGGGATTTCGAACACCACCCACCCTTCGGCCCGTTCCCCGACCTCCAGGGAATCGAAGACGAGCGGTTTGCCCGTCGTCAGCTCGCCGGCGGGCACCACCGCGTGCCGCCCTCCGGCGCTGTCGTACGCCCACATGCGCCCGAGCGCCCCGTACGAAGCGCCGCCCACGTTGACGAACGACATCGAGGCGGCCACCCAGCGCGTCCCGGCGGGCGGCGCGAAGTTCTTGTCGACGCTGACGGCGGGGTCCACGAACGCGTTCAGCACCACCTGGAGGTGGCGTCCCACCTGGCGCCCCCGCACCCGTACGGACTCACCCACATGAGCGTCCTTCGCGGCGCCGGGCGGCGCCTGGCGCGCGGACTCGGCCGGGTCCTCACCGGCCCCGGGCGCCCCGTCGTCCACCGGGACGGCGGCCGCCCCCGCCGGGACCGGGGCGTCCCCCGCGGGCGCGCTCTGGCAGGCGGTGGCACCGAACAGCAGGCAGGGCAGGAGTGCGACGACGACGAGGGCGGGAGCGGAGTGGCTGCGCATGCGTGATCCCTTCGGGGATCTCCGGGGATGTATTCCGGCCAGTTTCACGCCCCCGACCGGGAAATTGCACACACCGACACGATCCCGCACAGCGCGTGGGGGCCCAACTGCCAGCACAATGCGTTCCGGCGGAATTCCGTCACCCGCATCCACCTGGAGGAATGATGGCCCCGACCGGCTCCCGAATGGCCCTGTCCGCGTTCTCCGCACTGGCCGCCGCAGCGGTATTCGCCGCCCCCGCCGCAGCCACCTCATACAACAATTCCATTTCCGTACAGCCGTACGCTCACATCACGCCGGAAGGCACGATCACCCTTTCCGGGACGTACGTCTGCGACGACCCGTCACCCGCGGGGGCGGTTCAGTTGACGGCCGTGATCGTCCAGGACTCCGTCCGCCTCGGCAGCACCGCGGACGAGGAGCCCGTCTGCGACGGCGCGAAGCACCGGTGGCACAGCCACGCCAGGCTCGCCTGGACGCCGGGGCTGCACGCCGGTGACGCGAACGTCGAGGCGAGGCTCCAGCGGGCCAACCGGGCCGGCGGCATCATGCCCAAGTCGGTCGACACGCTCGCGCAGGACGTGCGCGGCGCCGAGGTGGTCGACCACCGGTGACCGGGACCGCGACCCCGGGAGACATAGCGCCGGCCGGTCCGGTAGCCGCCGCTACCGGGCGGGGCCGCCGCGTCTTGCCTTTCGCCCAAGGCCCGCGGCCACGGGTCGTCAACGGCAATGGGGCGCGACGCCGGTCATCGACATGAACGCCACCGTCTGGCAGCCGGGGTCGGCGTGCGGGAGCCCCGTCGTCCAGTCCACGACGGCCGGAACGCCGGCCACCAGCAGGAGCAGGGCCAAGACGGCGGTGGCGACCCGCCCGTTCAGGCGGCGCACGTCACGATCCCCGCGTCACACGTCGGTTCCATGGCCGCATCATCACCCCACACCCCCTCACGCACAACCGGTGACCGATCGGTCACGCTCCGCCGCGCCGGACCCCCGTCGCCTCGAACTCGCACCAGACGGCCTTCCCCTCGCCGCGGGACTCCACCCCCCAGTGCGAGGCCAGCGCGTCCACGAGGAGGAGCCCGCGCCCCGTGGTCGCCGATTCCCCCGGGGTACGCCGGCGCGGCCACACGCTGGAGCGGTCCTTGACCCACAGCCGAATCCGCCGGACCGGCTCCGGCAGCACCTCCATCGTCAGCACCGCGCCGCCGTCGGTGTGCAGCAGGGCGTTGACCAACAGCTCCCCGGCCGCCAGCTCCACGTCGTCGGCGAGCTCCGGCATCCCCCAGTCGCGCAGCGCCTGCCGCAGGGCGTAGCGGGCCTCCGAGAGCCCCTCCGGGTCGGCCTGGTGGATGTACTGGTGGATGCGGGGCGCGCGGTGCGTGCCCGGGTCGGGGGCCCGCCGCAGCACCAGCAGGGCCACGTCGTCGCCGGAGCCCCAGCGCTCCCAGAGCCGGTCCGAGAGGTGGTCGGCGAGGGCCTCGGCGTCCTCGGGGCCACTGCGCACCGCGTGCGCGAGCGCCTCCATGCCCTGCGTGATGGCGGTCCCGGGCTCCTCCACGAGCCCGTCGGTGCACAGTACGAGCGTCTCGCCGGGCACCAGGTCGAGGCGGGTCTCGGGGAACTCCTCCTGCTCGAACACCGAGGCCAGGCCGAGCGGCAGGCCGCCGCGCACGTTCGGCCAGCCGGTACGGCCGTCCGTGTGCCGGATCAGCGGTCCGAGGTGGCCCGCGCGGACCGCCCGTACACCTCCCGTCTCCAGGTCCACCTGCGCGTACATACAGGTCGCGAAGCGTTCCGTGTCCAGTTCGGCGAGGAAGCGGGAGGCCCTGGCCAGGACGGTGGAGGGCGGGTGCCCCTCGCCCGCGTAGGCCCGCAGCGCGATCCGCAGCTGGCCCATGATCGCCGCCGCGTGGGTGTCGTGGCCCTGTACGTCACCCACGACGATGCCGACCCGGTCGCGGGGCAGCGCGATCACGTCGTACCAGTCCCCGCCGACCTCGCGCCCGCTCCAGGCAGAGTGGTAGCGCACGGCGATCTCCCCGCCGCTGATCTCGGGGATCCGGCGCGGCAACATGGCGGCCTGGAGTCCGGTGGCGAACTCCCGTTCCTGGTCGAAGAGCAGGGCCCGCTGGAGGGACTGGGCCACGATGCCGGCCAGGCCCAGGCAGAGGTTCCGTTCCTCGGGGCTGAACTCGCTGCGCCGCCGGTAGAACAGCACCAGCCCGCCGATGGCCTTGGCCTGCGCGATCAGCGGCAGGTAGGCGGCGGCGCCGTACGGGATCCGGAGCAGGTAGTCGGCGAGCAACGGGAACTCGGTGGCGACCTCGGCCAGCGAAGTGGCGAACCGCGCCTGCCGCGTGATCACCGCGTGCGAGAGCGGCAGCGAACCGTCCAGCCGGGTGAACTGCCTCTCGCTGAGGATCTCCAGCCGCTCCCCGCTCAACGCGATGATTTTGATGGCGTCGTTCTCGACCAGCCCCAGCGCCAGTCCGTCCGCGCCGAGCCGCTCCAGCGCGCCGGCGCCGGTCAGGCTCGCCGTCACGTCGTCGACCGTCACCGCCCGCGACAGGGCCTCCGTGGTGCGCTGCACGATGGTCGCCTGATGGGCGCGCGCCGTCTCCAACTTCCGCAGCGCGGACAGGTGGGCGAGTTCGGCCGTCGCGTCCCGGACGATCCCGACGATCCGCGAGGGGCCGCCGCCCGGATCGCGCAGCACCCGGCCCTGCGTGTGCGTCCACTGGTCGCGGCCGTCCCGCCGGCGCACGGTGAAGTAGGCGCCGTACGTCTCCTCCCCGCCGGCCAGGACACCCTGCACCGTGTCCGCCAGCCGCGCGCTGTCATCGGCCGGAATCCGCAGCCCGAGGCCCTCTGGCGTGTCGTCGAACTCGTCCCGTTCCAGGTCGAAGACGACCAGACCGGGGTCGTCCAGCACCAGGACACCGGTGCCCAGGTTCCAGTCGAAGCTGCCCATGCCGTTCAAGGCAAGCCGTTCCCCGGGCCCGGTCAGGGACTCCCGTGCTTCCGGGCCGTCCGGCCCGGGTCCGTCGGATCGCTCCGCCGCTGCCAAGAGACACACACCACCTAACGGCCTGGCCAGCACGGCTGGGAAATGAGCCGCTCCCACTCCTCGTCAGGATGCCCCGGAAGGGTCCGCCCGGCCTCCCGCCAGCGCGAGAGGAGGGAAAGGTAGATCGTGTACTGCTCGCCGGAACCGGGACCGGCACCCGCACCGGCACCGGCGTTGGAGCCGGAACCGGGACCGAAGCCGGAACCCGGACCGAAGCCGGGACCGGGACCGAAGCCCGGACCGGCGGCCCCGGCCGGGGACTGTTCCCCGCGGCTCGCCGGAATCCGGACCCAGCCACGGCCGCCGCCCTGTGCTCGCTCCGCGCCCATCACGACCCCTTCTCAGCGCACTGACGTCGTTCACCGCAGATACGTCTTGGGATACCCCACGTCCGCCCGGTCGACCCGGGAACCGCCGCAGGAGCCGGACAAGGCCCCCCGGCCGGCGAGGCGCCTGAGGACTCCCTTGACCAGTCTCCCCGCCGTGAAGCCGGCGCCGTGCACGAATCGCATGGAAGGGCCGAACGAGGGAGCGGTCAGCAAACCGGCGAAGAACAGACCGGGCCACGACGACTCGAAGCGGGGGTCCAACTCCGGCGTATCGCCCCCGCCCACGGTCGCCAACGCGGCCCGCAGCCCCGCGTCGAGCAGTTCCAGTCGGCGCAGCTCCGGGACGAAGCCGGTCGCGGCGATGACGTGCGCGACATCCAGGACGACGGACTCCCCGGCCGCCGTGGTCAGCCCCAACCGGGTCCGCTCCCCGACCGCGACCGCCCGGTGCAGGTGGTGCCCGAGCAGTACGGGGACGCGTTGCTCGAAGCGGTCCCTCAACCACCACGCCCCGGCCGGTCCCAGCGCGGTGGCGGCGATCCGCTCCCGGGTCGGCGCGGGCAGCCTCCGTACCGCCCAAGGCAGCTCCGACCACACCCAGCTGCGCCAGCCGGTGCCCAGGCCGCTGTGCGGATCGCGCAAGGCGCGGGCGAGGGGCCGCTCCAGGGGCTGCGGGGCGGTGTTCCAGTTCAGCCTCGACCGCCGGGCCACCAGACACGGCCGGGCCCCCGCCTCGGCCAGCAGCGCGGCGGTCTCCAGGGCGGCCTGCCCGGCGCCGAGGACGGCGACCTCCCGGCCGGCGAAACGGGTCAGGTCGCGGTGGCCGCTGCTGTGCGAGTAGTGGGTGGGCGGGAGGTCGCGCAGGGCCGGGGGGAAGTTCACGAACGGCATCACGCCGACGGCGAGCGCGACCGCACGGGTGAGCCTCGGCGGCCCCTGCGCCGTCCTGACCACGAACCCGTCCCCGCGCGGCGCCACCTCGGTGACGGTGGCCTCCTCCACCTCGGGACCGCCGGCGTGCCGGGCGAACCAGAGCCCGTACGCGCTGAAGGTGCCGATCGGGAGCGGGCCGCCGTGCTCGGCGACCAGACCCCGGGTGGCGCAGTACTCGGCGAGGGTGTACCGCCCGCCGGGCGCCGACAGGTTGGAGGACCAGGGCTCCGACTTGAGGTACATGCCGGCGGGCATGTGGTCCCGCCAGGACGCCATGGGCCGTCCCAGGACCCGCACCCCGAGCCCCGCGGCCGCCGCGTGCGCGGCGATCGACAGCCCGTACGGTCCCGCGCCGACCACCACGAGATCGTCCATCCGCGTCATCGATGTCCTTCCCAGTCCCATGGATACCCGGCCGCATCGTCCGGGCGCGCGGCCCTCGCCCCGGCCCCGGAACGCCCCGCGCGGGGCGGGGCGGGGCCCGGGCGGTCTCACCGGTTCACCGGGTCACCAGCTCGTCCGGTTCCGCCGGGGCCTCCGGCGGCGGGGCGGTGCGGGCGGCCGGGCCGCCCGAAGCCGCCGGAGGCTGACGGTCGCGTTGACGGGGCGCCCGGACCACGGCGCGGGCGGTGCGCCGGCCCCGCGCCGGAACCCCGCGCAGCAACCCCGCCCCCTTGTCCGCGCCCCGCCCGAGGAACGCGGCCAGCATCGCCAGGAACGGCCTCGGGTCGTCTGCGGCGAACCAGGCCGCCTCCACCCGTCCCCGCCCGGAACCCCGTACCCGTCCCGGACCCGGGTCCCGCCGCGGCGCGGCGGGGGCGGTCGGGTCGACCTTCGCCGCCTCCCGTGCCCCACCCGGGCTGAACGGCAGGCGCCGCCCCCGTACGGCCGCCAGCAGCGCGTAGTTCTCGGCGACGAAGACCCGGCCGGGACCGCCGGACGGCTCCGGCACCCGCTGCCCCGTCAGGTCCATGTACATCGCCTGGACCACGTCCAGCCCGCTCGCGTCCGTGAACAGCCGGAACTGCGCGCCGGGACGCGGGTTGAAGTCCACCAACCGGAAGCAGCCCCGCTCGTCGCGGCGGAAGTCGAGGTCCAGGATGCCCTGGTAGCCCAGCCGTTCGGCGAGCCGCAGCCCCGCCTCCTCGACCTCCGGGTCGGGCAGCCACCGCCCCACCGCCGTCAGCCCGGTCCGTACCGGCCAGGACAGCTCCTTGCGGCCCGAGCCGACCAGCAGCGGGTGACCGCCCCGGGCGAAGGCGCCGTGGAAGAACCAGTCGGTGTCCGTCCCGGCCGGCAGGAACCGCTGGAGGAGCAGTCGGCTCCCCGCCTCCGCCGAGCGCTCGTACAGCCGCCGCGCCTCGGCGGCGCCGTGCACCAGCGTCGTGCTCCGCAGTCCGGCGCCCGCGGGCAGCAGCCAGGGTCGGCTCCACTTCGCGACCACCGGCAGGCCGAGCCGCCACGCGGCCTCCGCCGCCTCGGTCCCGCTCGCCGGGATCACCGTCTCGGGGTGCGGGATGTCCCAGCGCGCGCACAGGGCGGACAGTTCCGCCTTGTCGGCCACCCGGGCGGGCAGGCCGTCGGGCTGATGGGGAATCCGGTAGCGCCCGGTCAGGGTCGGCGCCGTCCGCGCCACGGCGATGGCGCTCAGGTCGTCCATCGCGACCAGGACCGCCGGGCGTCCGATCCGCTCGGACACCCCGATGAGGCACTCCGACAACGCCTCCGGCGCCTCGGGGTCCAGCCCGCCCTCGGGCCCCGGATGCGCGGCGCGCAGATACCGCGAACGTGCCATGGGACCTCCCCCGGCCTCGACGACGGCATGGACCTCCACGCCCTTGCGCCCGAGGGATCTGACGGCCCCAAGGGTTCCGTGATGGAACGGATTGCGATCGAGTCTGAGCAGAACAGCGGGCACATGGTTGGCGAACGCGTGCATGGCAGCGGTGTCTTTCACCTAGTCGGACCAAGCGGGAAGGGTACGCACCTGCGAATGGGCTACTGATGGGTCATCGGACAGGCCATTCGTCGGATGTGATGTCTAACGTCGTTGGTGACCACACCGGTTCAGGAAGCTCGGGAGACGCCATGCGCAGACCACACCGCCGACTGGCGAGCACCTGCGTCGGTGCGGTCACGGCCGGACTCCTCGCGTCGGGTGCCGCCCTGGCGGCGCCGGAGCCGCATCCGCCGGCCGGCTCCGGCTCCGACATCGCCATGGGCGCCTACCTCGACTTCGGGCCGCCGGGTGTCGCCCGGATCCCGTACCTGTCCCGCTGGCTGGGCGGCAAGGAGATCCGCGTCGGGCACACCTATCTGCCCGGCGACCGGTGGGCCGGGATCGAGGGCTCCGTCGACTTCCTGGACGACTGGGCCGAGTGGCGCCGGGCCCGGGACGACCGGATGTTGGTCCTCAACGTGCCCATGCAGGCGCGCAACGAGGACCGGGTGTCCGACTGGCAGGTGGCCCGGCTGATCAAGGCGGGCGCGCGGGGCGACTACGACGGCCACTTCCGCAAGCTCGCCGAGCGGCTGGTGGAGCTCGACGCGCCGGACACCGTGATCGTGCTCGGTTGGGAGATGAACGGGTCCACGTACACCCACCGCTGCGGCCCCGACCCCGAGAACTGGAAGGCGTACTGGAAGCGCGTGGTCAAGGCCATGCGCGCCGTGCCCGGACAGAAGTTCAAGTTCGATTTCGCCCCGAACCGGGGTTCGGACGCGATCGGCTGGACCCGGTGCTACCCGGGTGACGACGTGGTCGACATCATCGGGATGGATTCGTACGACCAGTCCCCCGGTCGGACGTTCGACGACCAGGTCACCCAGCCGTACGGGCTCCAGCAGCACGTCGACTTCGCCAAAGCACACGGCAAGCCGATCTCGTACCCGGAGTGGGGACTGTTCCGGCGCGGGGACAACCCCGAGTACGTACGCCGCATGCTCAAGTGGATCGAGCAGCACAAGCCGCTCTACCACACCATCACGGACTACTGCCCGCACGGCGTCTGGCAGTGCAAGGCGAACCCGCAGTCGGCCAAGGCCTTCCGCGCCGCCCTGACCCCGCGCAAGCCGGCCCCGGTCACCCCGACGCCGGTGGTCCCGACGCCCGTGGTCCCGACCCCGCCGGTCGTCCCGACGCCACCCGTCGTCCCCACCCCGCCCGCCGTCCCGTCGCCACCCGTCGTTCCGACGCCACCGGTGGTCCCGAGCCCCGCCGTCCCGACGCCCGCCGTGACCGAGCCGCAGACGCCGAGCCCACAGGTGCCGTCGCCGAGCCCCACCCCGACTCCCACCCCGACTCCCACACCCACTCCCACCCCGACCCCCGCCGTCCCCGCTCCGGCCGTCACGCCGGTCGTCCCCACACCCGAGGCTCCGGTGTCCGAGGCTCCGGTCCCGCTGCCGAGCACACCGGATCCCACCCCGACGAGCCCCGCCGTCCCGCCGGTCGTCCCGGCGGTCCCCGAGCCCGACCTCTCCCCCACGCCCACACCGACACCGACACCGACGCCCAAGCCCAAGCCCACGCCCAAGCCGTCCGCGGCCGTGCCGCGCCCGACGGCTCCCGCGGTGCCCGTCGTGCCCGTGGTGCCCAAGCCGAAGCCGCCCGCCGCCAACAGCACCCAGTGGTGCGTGCCCATCAACTTCGGCGAGTGGCTCTCCAAGCTCGTCGGCAACCAGGCCGTCTGCATCAAGATCGACTGGAGCAAGATCTCGCTCTGGCCGTTCTAGCCGTCCGCCCCGGCCCCGGCCGGGGCACCACCGGCACGGGCTCGGGCGCGTACCTCCTGTCATCGCACTCGCAGTTCGTTCAGCCGCGCCCGCCAGTCCCTGGCGGCCGGCAGCGCCTCGCGCAGCGCGCCCACCGCCCGCTCGCGCCCCGTGACCTGCGACTCGTGCAGTCGCAGCAGGGGCGCGAGGGCGTTGGTGGACAGCAGGAGCCGCTGGTTGACGACCCTCTCGGGCCGCCAGTGGTTCTTGTACGGCTCGTTCCCGCGCAGGAAGCTCACCACCGGACGGCCCTCGGCGACGGCGCGTCCCGTTTCGTAGCGCAGCAGCAGGGTGGCGATGTCCACCTTCCGGTCCCGGAGGTCCGGGTCGGCGCCGTAGAGGTAGCCGCCGCTCAGCGCCGCGGACAGCAGCGTGACGTTGGCGGCCACCACCTTCCCGTCCAGCCGGAACTCGGTCAGCCGCCCCTCGCCCGCCCGGACCATCCGTCGGGTCGCCCGCGTGAGGTGTTCGGCGAAGCGCGGCTTGAGGTGTTCGGGGGTCACCCCGCGGCCGCGCCACTGCTTCTCGTGCAGCCGCAGCAGCGTCCGCACGGCGTCCGGCACCTCGTCCTCGGTGACCTCGTGCTCCTCGATCCCGGCGGCGTCGGTCTTGCGGAGCTTGGCCCGGACCCGTTGGGCGCCGGACGCGGGCATGCGCTTGACGAGCTCGTCGAAGGGCAGCGTCGGCAACTCCATACAGGTGGAGTCGGCCAGCTTGGCCCGGGCCCCGGTCCACGCCTCGAAGACGGCCTCGGCCGCGGCGCCGGGCCTGACCTCGCGGAGGTCCACCACGGCGCCGCGGGCGGCCCGGTGCAGTCCGTGGGCCAGCGCCGGGACGACCTGGTCGGCGTGGTCCGGGTGCACGAGCATGTCGAAGTAGTCGGTGATCCCGCCGCCGAGCGGCACCAGCAGCGGCAGCGGCCGGTGTACGAGGGTCAGGGCGGCCGCGCCGACCAGTTCCTCGCCCCGCCGTACGAGGAGCAGCCGAAGCCTTCCCTCACGGCCGTAGGAGAGCCACCAGGAGTGCAGCCAGGCGTGGCTCTGGAAAGGGGTGGCGGTGGGGCAGGCGCGCAGGAGTCGGTTCCACTGCTCCTCCAGCGCGGCGAACTGCCGGGGATCGCGGCACAGCGTCACCGCCAGGGCCCCCGTGGAGCCCGAGGTCATCGCACGGGCTCCTTCTCCTTGACCGGGGTGGGCTCGCCCTGAGCGGGCAGCGAGGCGTACTCCTCCACGACGGTCTCGGGGGTGGCCTCGGCGCCGGCGCCGACAACCTCGGCGGCGGGTGTCCCGCGCCGTCGCCGCGCGGGCTTGGCCAGCAGCCACAACCCGCCGAGCAGGCCGCCGGCGCACAGGCCGACGGCGCCACTGACGGGCGCGGACGGCGAGGCGGGGTCGGCCGGGGCGACGGCCTGGTTGAACAGGATCAGCTGTACGCCGGTGTTCTTGGCGGCCTGATTGCTGCTCAGGGAGAGGGCGTCGGCGACCGCGTTGGCGATGTCGGCGGCCTCCGCCGGGCTCTTGGAGGTGCCGGTGATGGCGATCATCGGCGAGTCGGGCGAGGTCTCCGCGCGCACCTGCGTGCGCAGTTGCCGGGCGCCGATTCCCGCGCGGGGCTGGGCGTAGGCGAGGGTGGAGCTGCTGGTGGCGATGCGGGCGTAAGCCTGGGCGAAGCCGAGTGCGGTGGCGGGCTCGGTGGCCTCGTTGGGTACGGCGACGACGTAACTGGTGGCGGCGTACTCGGGCGCCTTGAGCACCCCGTACGCCCCGCCCGCCAGCAGCCCCAGCAGCGCGCAGGCGGGCAACGGCCACCAGGCGGGCGGGCGCGGGACCCGGACCCTGCGGCGGTGGTCGGACTTCTTCTGATCGGCGGTGTCGGCCATGTGCGTGCTCGCTTCCTGAGTGGAGGGGACTTCCTTCGGCCCCCCAACGGGGAGCCTTGCGGGGGGACTGTTCACCCGGCGTGTCCGCCGGCGCCCTTGCCCTGGTCGGGCGCGGAGAGCCAGGGGGCTTCGGCGGGGACGGTGCCGGGCGCTTCGGGGCCCGTGCCCGCGCACTGCGGAGCCTGCGGCTCCGGTGCGACCCCGGCGCACTGACGGGCCGCCGCCCCCGGCTCCTGGCGGGCCCCCCGCCCGTCCGACCCACCGAGCTGCGACAAGCCGGGTCCCACCGGCGATTGCGCGGGGGGCGGGGCGCTGTTCGGCGCATCCGGCCCAGAGCCGGCCCCCCGCCCGTTCGACCCACCGGGCGCCGGCGCGTCCAGTTCCCCCGGCGATCGCGGCGTGGCGCCCGGCCCGCGGCCTGGGGCGGGGACCGGCGCGGGGACCTGTGCGGCGCCCGGCACCGAGCCCGGCGCGGGGACCGGCGGGAGGACCGGCGCGGGGACCTCTGCGGCGCCCGGCACCGGGACCGGCACGGGGCCCGGCGGGAGGACCGGCGCGGGGACCTCTGCGGCGCCCGGCACCGGGACCGGCACGGGGCCCGGCGGGAGGACCGGCGCGGGGACCTGTGCGGTGCCCGGCACCGGGACCGGCACGGCGCCCCGGGGGGACAGGGCCGTCGCATAGACGGCCAGGAGTTCTTCCGCGCTGCGCGCGATGTCGTACCGCCGCACCACCGGAGGTACCGGCAGACGACGCGCCCCCGCCTCCATGTGGCCGCGCAGCGCCGCGACCAGCCCCTCCGTGCCCGTGCCGATGCGCCGCGCCCCCGGCGCCTGCGCCGCCGGGAGGTCGTCGATCGCCGGGCAGGTGACGTGCAGTACCGGCAGGCCGGCGGCCAGCGCCTCGACCACCGCCAGCCCGAACGCCTCCTCCCGCGACGGCGAGACGAACACGTCCATCGCCGCCAGCAGGGCCGCGACCCCGGGCGTGCGCCCGTCCGAGCCGTCCCCCAGCGGATCCCGCTCCCCCAGCAGGTGGACTCGGCCCTGCGCCCCGAGCTCCCCGGCCAGCCGCCGCAGCGCGGACCGCTCCGGACCGTCCCCGACCAGCACCAGGTGCGCTCCCGGCAGCGCGGCCACGGCCCGTACCAGTACGTCGAACCGCTTCCCCGGCACCAGCCGGCCCACCCCGCCCACCACGAACGCCCGCTCGGGCAGCCCGGTCCGGACCCGCGTGGAGCGCCGTACGCCCTCGTCGAAGCGGAAGCGGACGGCTTCGATCCCGTTCGGTACGACGTGCACCCGCTCGGCCGGCACCCCCCAGGCCTCCAGCCGGGCGGCCACCGTCTCCGAGACGGCCACCGTCGCCGCGCCGAGCCGTTCACCGGCCAGGTACAGGGCCCGTACCCCGCCGGACAACGGCCGGCCCTCGATCTCGGCCGCGCCCAGGGAGTGTTCCGTGGCGACGATCGCCCGGACCCCCGCGAGCCGGGCCGCGAGCCGCCCGTACAGGCAGGCCCGGTACAGGTGCGTGTGGACCAGGTCGTAGCGGCCGCGCCGGATGAACCGGACCAGCTTCGGCAGCGCGGCCAGGTCCCGGTTGCCGTTCATGGCGAGGTGCACGACCCGGACCCCGTCGGCCCGCAGCCCCTCGGCCACCGGACCCGGGTTGGTCAGCGTCAGCACGTCGCAGCGCATCGGCATGTGCCGCAGCAGCAACCGCAGTTGCTGTTCGGCGCCGCCCACGCCCAGTCCCGTGATGACGTGCAGTGCCTTCACCACCGCACCCCGCGCACCAGCTGCCGGCCCTGGTGGCGCAGCTGCTTGACCCGCAGCCGGGCCCCGCCGTCGGCCTGGCTGACGTGCGTGCGCGGCATGGCGTGGCGTCCCGCGAGTCGGCCGGGATCGATGGCGCAGGCGTACCCGTACCCGGCGGCCTCCGTCGCCGCCACGACCCGGGCGTCGAGGTGCCCGTACGGGTAGCAGAACCCTTCTGGCAGGGTCCCGGTCAGCTCGCGGATCAACTCCCGACTGCCGCGCAGCTCCTGCTGGAGCACGTCGTCGGTCGTGGTGGTGAGGTCCTGGTGCAGCAGCCCGTGCGAGCCGATCTCCTGACCCGACGCGGCGACTTCGCGGATGCCCTCGGCGGTGAGCAGCGGCTTGCGCGGTCCCAGCGGGTCCCACACGTTGTCGACGCCGAGCCGGCCGGGCAGCACGAACAGGGTGGAAGTGCAGTCGTAGCGGCGCAGCAGGGGCAGCGCCCGGGTCAGGAAGTCGGTGTAGCCGTCGTCGAAGGTGAGCCCGACGAGTCCGGCGTCACGCCCGGCGTCGCGGGCCCGGAGCAGTTCGCCGACGGACACCCCGCGCAGGCCCCGCGAGCGCAGCCAGAGCAGTTGGGCCTCCAGGGCGCGCGGGGTGACGGTGATCCCGTACGGGTCCTCGGCGGGGTCGGTGAACTCGGCGACGGAGTGGTACATCAGGACCCACGGTGATGCGGTCCGGCGGGTGGGCACCACCGAGGCGACGGGCGCCGTGTCGGTGTCAGCGGGCATGACGGAACCTCTGGGTGAGCTGGGAGGTGAGGTGGCTGATCTGTTCGGGCAGGGCGGTGATCTCCAGGGCCCGCATGGCCATCCCCGTGGCCCCGAACATGGCGGGGACGAGCAGGCAGCCGAGCGCGGCGCTGAGCAGCGGGTCGGGGATCATCGGTCCGGCGATCCACCCGGTGCCGCAGGCCGCGAAGGCGGCGACGGCGAGCCGGCCGATGCTGACGGCGACCCGCCGGACCTGGATGGGGACGATCCGGGAGCCGAGTCCGGTGAGGAGGAGTACGGCGGTGGTGGTGATGCCGGCGGCGTTGGCGGCGGCGATGCCGTAGGTGCCCCACCAGCCGACGGCGAAGGCACCGGCCACGATGTTGACGAGGAGCCCCGCGCCCATCGCGAGCGCGGGGAACCAGGTGGGCCGGTCGGTGGAGAAGAACGGCCTGCTCAGCGCCCCGACGAGGCAGTGGCCCAGCAGCCCGAGGCCGTAGACGCGCATGACGGAGGCGGTGGCCACGGTGTCGAGGTGGGTGAACGCGCCCCGCTCGAAGAGGACCTGGATGATCTGGGGCGCGTACCCGATGACGAGGGCGGTGCCCATCAGGACGGCGAGCGAGGCCAGTGCCAGGTCCTGCTCCACGCGCCGGCGGGCCTTCTCGCGCTCGCCGCCCGCCATGGCCTGGGCGACGACGGGGAAGGTGACGGTGCAGATCATCAGGGACAGCACCATCGGCATCTGCGCGACCTTCTGCGCGTAGTTGAGGTGCGAGATGGCGCCGGGCGGCAGGGAAGCGGCGAGGAAGCGTTCCACGAGCACCTGTGACTGGCGGAACACGGCGAAGAAGATGACGGGGGCGATCAGTCCGAAGGCGATCAGCGTCGGCCGGTCCCGGTCGCGCTGGCTGCGCATTGCCGCTTTGACGCGGTTGGGCCCGAAGCCCACGTTGCGGATGAACGCGGGGAGTTGGACGAGGACCATCAGCGCGCCGCCGACGGCGACTCCGGCGGCCGCCGCGCGCACCCCCCAGACGGCGTGCAGCACGATCATCGTGCCGATGATGCCGACGTTGTACGAGACGTAGATCGCGGCGGGTGGCAGGAACGAGCGGTGTGCGCGCAGCGCGGCGCTGAAGTACCCGGCGACCCCGAAGGTGAGCACCGTGAGTGCGGTCATCCGGGTGCACTGGACGGCGAGTTCGGGATCGGGCAGACCGGGTGCGAGCACGCTCACCACGAGCGGCGCGGCGAGGATGAGCACGGAGGCGACGGCGGCCAGGAACACGGCGAGTCGGGGCAGGGTGGCGCCGACGAGCAGCCGTACGGGGTCCTGGCTGCGGGCCTCCTTGCGGGTGAGCCCGGCCCGGCTGGCGGCCCGGCGGGCCAGGGCGTGGCTGAACGCGGGCACCATCAGCAGTGCCATGGCGTCCTCGATGAGCAGCGTGGAGGCCATCTCGGGAACGGTCCAGGCGATGAGGAAGGCGTCGCTGTCGTGGCCGGCGCCGAAGAGGTGCGCGATGGTCTGGTCCCGTACGAGGCCGAACACCGCGCCCGCCGCGGTGAGTCCGGCGGTGACGGCGGCGGCCTTGGCCAGGAACCGTCCGAGGGGGGCCGGTCCGCTCCCGCCGCGCCTCGCCTCCCGCCCGCCGGCCTCGCCCGCCGGGTCGCTCCCGACCGCGCCGCCCGGCGCCGCCGGGTCCGTCTCGGTCGCCGCCGGCTCGGTCCCGCCGGACCTGGGCAGGCGGACGCGCTCCCCGGTCGGCTCGGCGGGAGGCACGGGCGCGCGGGGCGTCGGGGGCGTCGGCTCCGGCGGACGGCCCGCGGCCGCGGCGAGGTCGGTCGCCGCGGCCGCGGGCCGCCACGGCGTCGTGTCGGTCACCGGCCGGCCGGCCCCTCGGGGGCGGGCCGGGCCGGGAGCACGGCGGTGACACCCCCGGTCCCGGACGGCAGGGCCCACCACGCCGCGAGTCCGATGATCACTCCGGTCAGCACGGTCGACGGCCCCCCGATGTCGGCGTACAGGAAGTCGGTCAGCTGCCACACGAGCAGTCCGACCGCGATCAGCCCGCAGTCGCGCACGCCGTGTTCACCGCCGGCCGCGTACCGGCGCAGCCCCGCTACGACGAGCGCGGCCCAGCCGCCCGCCAGCGCGGTCAGCCCGATCAGTCCCTGCTCGCTCAACACCAGCAGGTACATGTTGTGCGGGGACAGCAGCGGCTGCTTGACGAAGGCCTGGCCGGCGCCGGCGGTGTCGCTGCCGGAGGACAGCGCCAGCGAGGAGTGGCCGTCCCGGTTGGCGGGGAAGCCCTTGAGGCCCACCCCGGCGGCCGGCCGCTCCCGCCACATCGACTCGGCGGCGGCCCACATCGTGTACCGATCGGTGACCGACTGGTCGGGGGCGTCGGAGACCTGCGTGATCGAGGTCAGGCGTTCGGTGACCATCTCGGAGCCGACGCCGAACCCGCCGACCAGCACCACGCCCACGGCCGCCAGAGCCACCACGACCTTGAGCGCCCGCCGGACACCGGCCAGCACCATCACCAGGACCGCCGCGCCGACCGTCGCGATCCACGCGCCCCGGCTGAACGACAGCACCAGCGGCACCGTCAGGCCCGCCGCGCAGCCGGCCGCGATCCGCCGGACACGCCCGGGCAGTCCCGGCGCGAGGGCGGCGGCGGTCGCCACGACCAGCCCGTACGCGACGACCGTGGCCATGCCCATGACGTCGCCCGGGCCGAAGGTCCCCACCGCCCGGATGTCGGCTCCCTGGTACGAGGCGCCGGTGTGGGTGACGAACTGGACGACGCCCAAGGCTCCTTGGACCAGCGCCAGGACCACGAAGCACCCCGCCGCCAAGCGGAATTCCCCGGCGTCCCGCACCAGCAGCACGATCGCCGCGGGGACCAGTACGAAGACCTGGAGGTAGCGCACGAACCCGGGCAGGGCCGCGTACGGGTCCCCGGCCGTCACCGTCGCCACCGCGAGCCCCACCGCGGGCATCCCGAGGACGACGGCGCCCAGCGGGCTCAGCGGGCGCACCCGGCCCCGCAGGGCCCGCAGCGCGCAGACGGCCACGAGCAGCAGTGAGGCGGCGTCGGCCGGCCCGACCTTGCCGGAGGTGCTCGCGTCCCCCGCGGGCAGCGGGGCGAGCAGCATCAGGACGGTCGCGGCCAGCGGCAGCAGCGGCCAGTGCCGGCGCAGCGGCTGCCAGGGGAACGGGCGGCCCCGCGGGCGGGAGTTCGATACGGCGAGGGTCATGCTCAGCTGCCTCCGAGCCGGAAACGGAAGAAGGAGGCCGCGGTCCGGGCCAGGATCCACAGGTCCTGCCACAGCGACCAGGTGTCGATGTAGTGGTTGTCGAAGCGGGCCCGGTCCTCGATGGAGGTGTCCCCCCGCAGGCCGTTGATCTGCGCGAGCCCGGTGATCCCCACCGGCATCCGGTGCCGCGCCTCGTAGCCGGGGTGCAGGGTGGCGAACTTCGCGACGAAGAAAGGCCGCTCGGGGCGCGGCCCCACCAGGCTCATGTCACCCCGTACGACGTTCCACAGCTGCGGCAGCTCGTCCAGCGAGGACTTGCGCAGGAAGGAGCCGATCGGGCTCATCCGGCGGTCCCCGGCGACGGTCCACCGGGTGGCGGACTCGTGCGCGTCGGCGCTCAGGGTGCGGAACTTCAGCAGGGTGAAGGGCCGCCCGTACAGGCCGACGCGCTCTTGGCGGAAGATCACCCCCGGGCCGTCGGAGAGCCGTACGGCCAGCGCGCAGGCGCCCATCACGGGCGCGGCGGCCAACAGAGCGACCGCGGCGAGCGAGGAGTCGATGACCCGTTTCGCGTACCGCTCCAGCGGCCGGGCGGGACGCGGTAGCAGGGGCTGTACGGCGTACCCCCACAGCTGGTCGGCGGGCTCGGCCACCCGCATGCCGGTGACCTTGGCGGTGCCGGCGGGATCGGCGAGCCACAGCCGGCAGCCGTGGTCGTGGAAGAGCCTGACCAGCGAGGCGGTGCGTTCGTCGGCCTCGGGCGGCCGGGTGAACACCGCGTGGCGGACGGAGTTCTGGATGACGGCCCGCCGGACGTCCTCGTGGGTGCACAGCAGGGGCAGCGCGCCGCTCTCGGCGTCGGGCGCGGAGCCGGTGTCGGCGATCCCGACCGGGCGCAGCCCGTACTCGCGTCGGCCGTGCAGGGCCGCGGCGACGGCGCTGGCGCCCTCGCCGCGCCCGACGACCAGCGCGGAGCAGGGTCTGCGCACCGCCGCCCGGCGGCGGAGCTGGTTGACCAGCCCCCGCCCCGCGCAGGCCAGTACGGTCTGCAGGCACAGGGCGCCGAGCAGTGCCTGCCATACGAGTGCCTCCTCCGGCCGGACGGCGGCCAGGACGGCGGCGGCGCCGCACCACAGCACGGCGGCCCGCCCGGCCAATGCGGGCAGTTCGCGCAACGCGGACGGCGCGAGCCGGGGCCGGTAGAGCCCGGCCTGCGCGTGCAGCGCGGTGACCAGGACCGCGAGGGGAGCCGCGAGCGCACCGCCGATGTCCAGGCGGGGTAGGGCCACCGTGGTGAGTACGGCGGCCAGCGCGTCGACGGTCAGCAGCGGGAGGTTCCCGTCGCCGCGCCGGGCCCGCTGCGGCCGGACGGCGGGCCGGGCCTGATCGATCTTGGGCCGGCGCGGGGGGTGGATGGCGGTCACGGCACGGCGGACGGCGGTGGTGCCGCCGGCGGGCCCCGTGCCGCTCTGCCCGGTGTGCCGGGCGGGTGCGCTGTCCATCGTCATCGGCTGATGCGCTCCATGTTCAAGGGCTCGGGGGTCCCTCCGGCTGAACCGGGGGGTGAGTCCCCCGGGCGGGGCGAGGGGGCGGCCCTGCCCAGCAGTTCGTGGTAGAGGCCGGTGACCGCGTCCGCGGTCCGCCGCACGTCGAACTCGGTCCGGGCGTGTCGCAGGGCCTGCTCCCCCAGTTCGGTGAGCAGCCGCGGCTCGGCGAGCAGCCGTCCGAGGGCCTTGGCCAGCGCCGGCGGATCCTCCGCGGGCACCAGACACAGCCGTGCCTGGCCCGGCGGCAGGCTTTCCCGGGCACCGCTGACGTCGGAGACCAGGACCGGACGACCGCAGGCCATGGCTTCGAGCGGGGCGAGCGCCATTCCTTCCCACCGCGACGGCAGTACAACGATGTCGGCGGCCCGAAGCCACGGTCGGATGTCGGCGGCGGTTCCCGCGAAGTGCACGCCGGACGGCGCGGCGCGGCGCAGTGCCTCGCCGTCGGGGCCGTCGCCGACCAGGACCAACCGAGCGTCCGGGACCGTCCCCAGCACCTCCGACCAGGCGCGGAGCAGGATGTCCTGTCCCTTCTGCGGGCAGAGCCGTCCCACGCAGACGGCCAGCGGCCCGTCGCCCCGGAAGGCGGCCGGCACGGGCAGTCCGGCGCGCGCGCGGGCCCGGTCCTCGTCCCGGTCGGCTCGGCCGGGGCGGAAGTGCGAGAGGTCCACGCCGTTGCGGATCACCGACCAGCGGGCGGTGACGCCCTCCGACTCCCCGGCACGACGCTCCGATTCGCTGACGCAGAGCACCCGGTCGGCCCAGCGCGCCCCGAACCGCTCCCAGCGCAGCGCGAGTGCGGCGGTGGCCCCGCCGACGGCGTCGAAGGACCAGGCGTGGGGCTGGAAGACGGTGGGCAGCGAACCGCGCACGGCGAGCCGTCCGGCGAGGCCGGCCTTGGCGCTGTGGGCGTGCAGGAGGTCGGGGTGGACGCGGCGCACCAGCCGTAGCGCGCCGAGGACTTCGGCGGGCAGGGCCGGTCCGGGGGAACGTCTCGCGTGCCAGGTGTGGACCTCGGCCCCGGCGTCGCGGGCCGCCTCCCCCAGGGGTCCGCCGTCAGGGCAGCCGACGACGACGCGCAGCCCGGCGGCGGACTGGGCCCGCACGAGGTCGGTGACGACCCGGGCGACCCCGCCGTCGACGGGCTGGGCCAGGTGGAGGACGGTGACCGGCTCGGTGACCGGCTCGGTGGGCGGGTGCGGGGGCTGGTGCGGGGACTGTGCTGTCGAACGATGTGTCGGCACGTGGAGTGGTCTCCTGCGTTCAGCGGCGCGCGTCTGTCTGAACGAAGAGCACACCGAGGAATTGGCCCTGACTTTCGCCCGTGAACGTGAAGTCCAGACTGCGGGCGCCACCGGACAGGGCGGGGCTCAGATCGAACACGTCCGCGTCGTATCCGAGATTATTCATATATTCAGGCTGTCGCACGAACGGCGCCTGACCGAATTCCGTGATGGTGGAATTCATGACATCATTAAAAGGATTTTCTGAATCACTGATGCTGACCCGGCGGCCACTGTCGGCGGTCACCGTGAGCGAGTCCCCGAGGACTCCCCGGTCCCCGTCGTACGCGACCACCCCGACCCGCCCCGCGGACCCCGCCGGCGCGTTCAGCCCCGCCAGCTCCACCGTCCGCGCGGCCTCCCTGGCCGCCCCCGCCGCCAGACCCTCGAAGCCGTCCCACAGCGACACCCGGCGCAGCGGTTCCTGCGGTTGCTCGTACGCGGCGACGAGCGTCCAGCCACCCCAGGCGCCCGCCTCCGAGCGGCCCATGGCGATGTTCAGCTGGGCGACCGTCCACATCCCCGTGCCGCCCTTGCGGACCAGCGGGGTGACGTCCGCCGAGGCCTGGTAGGCATCGCTCGCCGCGTCGGTGCGGTGCCCCACCACGGTGTCGGCCAGCACCTCCTTGTACGCGCCGCCCGGTTCGGCGACCAGCACCCGGCCGCTGTCCTCCGGCGGTTTCTGCTCGCCCACCCGCAGGTTCCCGCCCCAGTACAACCGCGCGTAGGAGACCTTCGCCCCCTGCGGGATCTTGAGCTCGGCACGGGTCGAGTTGTAGGTGTCGGGGTCCTTGTCGACCTCCGTGTAGAACATGTCGTAGTCGCCGTTGACCCCACCCGCGCCGCGCTTGACCTCGGCACACGGCTCGGCCTGCGGGGCCTCCTCCTTGCGACAGGTGATCGAGGAGTTGGAGGCACGGACGAGGCCGCCGTGCTGCACGGCCTGGTAGCGCTGGGTGAACGGGACGCTGGGCAGCTCCCTGAACGCGGCGGCCGTCGCCCCGGCCGGCGCGGCGGCGGCACCGGCCGCGGGGACGTTCGCCGAAAGCACGAGGCAGGACAGAAGACCGAGCGCACCGAGGATTCTTCGGGGGGAACCCATGACCCTGCCTCCTATTTTCGACCAAGGGGACAAAACAGGAGTGAACTTTGTCAGAAATCAGGGCTGAAATCACGCGGGACTCGCTCGTACGGCCTTTTGGGCGATAACACGCACCCTCGGAGCGGGCGGGTCGTTATGCGGGTGCACCATTGTTCGAACCGAAAGGGAAAAGCGGATGCACGCGTGCGACCCCGACGTCCACGCCGTCACCGCCCCCGACCCCCGGGTTCGACATCACCGGGTCAACGCCCGGCGTCAACCGTGACGGCCGAAACTTCGGCATCCGGGTGAACACACGCAACCCGAGCCGGGACGGCGCCGTTGAGCCGAGTGCTCCAAGTAACGGGCAATCCTGCAAAAAAGGGACGACAATGATCAAGAAGTTTGTGGCCGGCGCAGCGGTTGCCGCCTCCGTCGTGGGCCTTGGTGCCGCCATGGCGCCGCAGGCGATGGCCATCGGCAACGACAACGGCATCAACACCGTCAACGGCAACGGCGCCTCGCAGATCTACGGCAACCAGGCCACCTACGGCAACATGAGCCCGCAGATGGCCCTGATCCAGGGCTCGTTCAACAAGCCCTGCATCGCCCTGCCGGCCAAGGCCAACGTGCAGTCGGTCCTCGCCCTGGTCAACGTCGGCGTCCAGGACGTCCCGATCCTGTCCAACCCGCAGAACCAGCAGTGCACCGAGAACTCCACCCAGGCCAAGGGCGACGAGCCGCTCTCGCACATCCTGGACAACATCCCGATCCTCTCCGGCAACGTCTCCGCCGGCAGCTGACCGCGCCCCGCGCCGGGGACGGGGCCGCCGCACCTTCGGGTCGCGGCGGCCCCGCCGCTTATGGGCCCGCTATTTCGCGGCCCGACCCGGACCCCGCCTATTCCACGCGGACAATTCGACGTCCGGACGTCGCGCGGCGGGCATCGGGGTGAAATAAACGGCCCCGCCGGGAAATATCCGGTTTCTTTTTCCGAAGCCACTCGTTGTTCATTTCGCAGTGGATACGCCTCTGCAGGAAGGATCGAAAACAAATGACGTACAAGAAGGCAGTGGTGCTGGCCGCCGGCGTTCTGATGGCCGCCGGTGCTGCCGCTCCCGCCATGGCCGACGCGAGTGCCGAGGGCGCGGCCGTGGGCTCCCCGGGTGTCCTCTCGGGCAACCTGGTCCAGGTCCCCGTGCACGTCCCGGTCAACGTCTGCGGCAACACCGTCAACGTGATCGCGCTGCTGAACCCCACGTTCGGCAACGTCTGCGTCAACGACTGACGGAGCGCGCGCGCCCGCAAGGGCACACCTCCTCGTCAGTGGCCTCGGAGTGCACGGCGGTGCACTCCGGGGCCGCTTCGAATCAGCACCGGCGAGAGCGCCGGTAGAACAGGGAAGGGCCCATGCGACAGGTACTGAGCCGACAGGTACTGGGCAAGGGGGTGCTCACGGCGGCGGCCGCTTCCAGCCTGCTGTCGATCGCCACCGGCGCTGCCTACGCGTACCCGGGAGCGATGGCCGAAGCCGCCCACTCGCCGGGTGTGGCGTCCGGCAACAGCGTCTCGGTACCGATCACCTTCGCGCCGAACGTCTGCGGCAACAGCGTGGACGGGGGTGCGGCCCTCAACCCGGCGTTCGGGAACACCTGCGCCACCACCACGGGATCTGACTCCGACTTCGACTACGGGCGCTACCTGAGCCCCGAGCACGCGAAGGCCTTCGAGCACCACCTCGACGAGCGGCAGGGGCGCCACGCGCTGCCCCGCCCACAGCACGAGGAGGAGCGGCAGGAGGAGGCGCCCCGCCCGCACGCGCCCCGCCACGCCGCCCCGCACGAGGACGGCTACGGCGGCTCCGGTACCGGCGGGAGCCGGGAAGAGGAGGAGTGCGACGACCACCCCCGCGCCGCGCACCCCGCCCCCCACCCGGCACCGCCCGGTCCCGTAGAGGAAGCGCCGCACACCCTCCCCGCTCCGGTGGACGAGTCCCCGCACACCCTCCCCGCTCCGGTGGACGAGGGTTCCGGCCCGCCGCACGGCAGCCGGGTCGTGGAGCGGCCCGCTCCGGCGCCCGCACCCGAGGTGGTCCGGCCCGCCGACCAGCCGCCGGCCGCCCCCGCCGGCGACGTCCCCGTCCACGTGCTCCCCGCACCGGCCCCGGCACCCGCCCCGGCGCCCGCGCCCGTCGTGGCCCAGCCACAGGTACGGGCGCCGGAGCTGGCGGCCACGGGAGCCGGCCGGCCCGGAGCCGCGGCGGCGCTCGCCGCGGCGTTGGTCCTGGGCGGCGCCATTCTCTACCGGCGCTCGCGTGCCGCCTGACCGGCAATACCGGTAATCAGAAGAAATATCGGCCGGAGAATCCATTGTTTGGATTCTCCGGCCGTCGCGTCGTTCGCTCGCGCGTTTCCGTATCCACCCGGACTCGTTAGTCAGGCCGAAAGCGGCGCGACGGTCGCCGCTGGAAAAGGATTTCGAAAAATGAAGTTCACGAAGGTCGCCGCTGTCGTCGCCGGCTCCGTCGCCGCTCTCGCCGCCACCGCTCCAGCCTTCGCGGCTCAGACGCCGGCCGCGCTGCCGCCCATGAGCCTGACGGGCGGGGTGACGGAGACCCTGAACGCGGTCAACCCCGTCTCCGAGGCGCTCCCCCAGACGGCGGGCAACGCCCTGGCCGAGCAGGGCGACAGCGTGGGCAAGGTCGTCGGCACCGTTCAGACGGTCAACAAGGTCCGCAACGACGCTCCCGGCGAGGTGATGAAGCTCGCGGACGGCGCCGCCCAGGCGACCCCGATGCTCGGCGGCGTCCACCTCAACGGCGGGGCCAACTGAGCCGACCGGACCGACCCGGTCCGGACATGACTGTGGGCGCCACCGGCGAGGCCGGGGCGCCCACAGTCGGATGTGCCGACGTCAGTCGTTGACGCAGACGTTGCCGAACGCCGGGTTCAGCGCGCCGATGACGTTGACGGAGTTACCACAGAGGTTGATCGGAACGTGGACCGGGACCTGGACCAGGTTCCCCGAGAGGACACCGGGGGAACCCACGGCCGCAGCCTCGGCCGAGGCGTCGGCGGAGGCGGCGCCCGCGGCACCGGCCACGGCGAGACCAGCGGAGGCCAGGGCCACGGCGGCCTTCTTGGCAGCAGAGTTCATGGGAAGTGCACCTTCTCTTCGACGTCCTGCCCCGATCTCGGGGCTCACATCGAGCGAAACGGTTCTGGTTCCCCGACGACACGGGTACGGACGGGATCAGACCTGTTCAGCCCAATAGTCGTAACCTCGCGCCGCGTCACGGCCGCACTCCACCGCCGGGCGACGACCCTTCGCGCCCCTCAGGGAAGGTCGGGCACGTCGGGGATGTCGGGGACCAGGTCGGTCGACGGCTTGACCGGACTCGCCGCCGCCGGATTGGCGGGGACCGAGGGGACGGAGACGGACGGGTTCTTCTTGGGCGTGGTGACCGGCAGGGTCGGCAGCCCGGGGATCTCCGGCAGCGTCGGGAGCTTCGGCAGCTCGATCGGCGGCAGCGTCACCCCTGCCGGCAGCAGGGCCGTCAACGACTTGAGCAGGTCCTGCAGCGTCTTGAGCAGGCCGGCGAGGAGGTCGTCGACCGGACCGGCCGCCGCGGCCTGGGCCTCGATCCCCTGGATCTGCTGCTGAACCGCCGCCACTCGACGCGTGAGCGAGGCGGAACTGTCGCCGCCCGCGGCGCCCGCGGGGGCCGCCGCGCCGGCCAGTATGACGGCGGCGAGGGCCGACGGGACAAGGACGCGGGTGCGGAACGGCTTCGTGCGCATGGGTTTCCTCACAGTGGTGGCACAGAAGTGGACCTGGGCGATCCCCCTCCTTACCCACCGTGCGAACACCTTGTACGGAGCGCAACCGGAGCGCCACGGACGGCGGCGCCCCGGACGGCCCCCACCCGCGGGTCGCCCGCTCCGGCACGCCGTCCGCGTTGCGTACGGATCTCGCGCAGACGTCCGGGGCCTCATCACCCGGGCCGGGTAAACACGCTCCGCCGAACGGGCCGTTTGAGTGAAGCAGCGGAACCAACCCGCCGGGGAGTCAGTTGATCAGGGCGCTCCACTAGCGGGCACTCGTGCGACAAAAGGACCAATGATGCTCAAGAAGATCATGACTGCTGCCGCGGTCACCGCCGCTGCCGTCGGCGCGGGCGCTGCTGTCGCGGCCCCGGCCATGGCCATCGGCAACGACAACGGGATCAACACCGTCAACGGCAACGGTGCCACCCAGATCTACGGCAACCAGAAGACCGAGGGCGCCATGAGCCCGCAGCTCGGCCTGGTCCAGGGCACGCTGAACAAGCCCTGCATCGGCCTGCCGGTCAAGGTCAACGCCCAGTCGATCCTGGCCCTGATCAACGTCGGCGTCCAGGACATCAACGTCCTGTCCAACCCGCAGAACCAGCAGTGCACCGAGAACTCCACCCAGGCCAAGGGCGACGAGCCGCTCTCGCACATCCTGGACAACATCCCGGTCCTGTCCGGCAACCTCTCCAACGGCAGCTGATCGGCGTTCCCCCGGCGTCCTGACGGGCCGTACGGCCCGGGCCCCGGTGCCCGTGGAGCGACGCGGTGACGCGGTCGACGTGGTGTGTGACGTGACGAGGGCCCCGGCAGCCTCCAGCTGCCGGGGCCCTCGTGCGTGGCCGGGAGGCCTCGGCCTCAACTCGTCCAGAACTCCCACCACCGCGTGAGGATCAGCATCCCGATGATCCCCAGGTGCAGGGCGGGCGGGGCCCAGCCGAACTCGGCGAAGAACCGCCGCAGCGGGCCGGGGGCCGCGCTCGCGGTGACGTTGTGCGCGGTGACCGCCCAGAACATCAGCAGGGTGGCCGCCCAGGTCAGACAGCACCACAGGCAGAGCGCGTTGATCTCGTAGAGGGACTGCACCATCAACCAGGTGCAGAAGCCGGTGCCGAAGAGCATGCCGGCGTTCAGTCCGAGCCAGAACCAACCCCGGTAGCGGGCGCCGGCGAGCAGGCCGGCGCC
Source organism: Streptomyces sp. Tek67B01 (assembly GCF_055231995.1). Lineage (NCBI taxonomy): Bacteria > Bacillati > Actinomycetota > Actinomycetes > Kitasatosporales > Streptomycetaceae > Streptomyces > Streptomyces sp. Tek67B01. The sequence goes on along the minus strand of NZ_JBUYUY010000001.1, from coordinate 4,160,733 downwards.
GACGCAGACGACGACCCCGTAGGCGACCAGGCCCAGCATCGGGTTGGGGAAGCCGAAGGCCTGCGCCTGCTCGCTCAGCATGACGCTGCCGCAGGAGACCACGGGGTTGAGGCTGCAGGCGGGCTTGAAGGACGGGTCTTCCAGCAAGAGGAACTTGTCGAGGGTGATCACCCATGAGGCCAGCACCCCGGCGGCTCCGGTGAGGATCAGGAACCAGGCCAACCGCCTCGGGGCGCGTGCGGGTTCGTCCTCGGCCCGTCTGGAGCGGTCCTGTTGACGGGGGAGGTCCACTGGGGCGGTTGTGGTGCTGTCGGGGGCCATGCCGTTCGTTGCCATGGGGCCCATAGTCCCGCGCTCCACCGCAGACCGGGCCCAACCGTACCCAGGTGTACGCAAGTTGACCTGAAGGGATGGCGGGAACCCCTGATACTTCCCGGACGTTTTAACGAATCCCGGACGTGATGTCAGTGCCAGGGGCTACGTTGTGCTTCCGCGAAGTGACAAGCTGCGACGGCCTGGAGACCCACCTTGAGCGATCCGTACGAGACAACCGAGGCCCACCTCGATCGACTCCTGGGCCGCGCCCTGAACTCCTTCGACCTGCCGGACCGGCTGGTCGGGCGACTGCGTACGGCGCTCGCCCACAGCTCTTCGCTGCACACCACCCACCACAGCCCGAGGGCGGGACTGTGGCGGGAAACCCACCGGCACACCTACCTCCTGGCCGACGGAGGAGCGGTATCCCTGTGGGAACTGGTCTACCGACAGCAGGGCGACCGGGTCGTGCGGCACGAGCTGTTCACCGATCGGTCCGAGCTCTGCCTGGCTGTGGCCCGGGTCTTCGGGGAGGTCCCCGCGCAGTCGGCGCGGGACGACCTCACGGGGGCGGAGCCGCAGGACGAGGCCGCCGCGCTGAGCGCCCTGTTCGCGGACCCGGCCCCCGCGCCGCACCGCGAGTACACGGTGGAGCAGTCCGCCGACCACGCCCGGCGGGTCCTGCGGCGCGCGGAGAACGCGGACCGACCCGGCGAGGGGGTGGCGCTGCGCCTGCGCTCGGCGTACGCGCACCAGATCACCCAGGCGTTCGGCGGACGGCCGCGGCTGTGGGACGGGCGGGGCGTCGGATTCACCCTGTACGAGCACGCGTTCGTGCTGGTGGACGGCAGCGAGCTGAGCCTGTGGGAGGTCGAGCACACGGCCACGCCGGACGGCCGCCACATGTGCGAGGTGTACGAGAGCGAGGCAGCCGCGCGCGAGGCAATGGAGCTGCGCGCCCGGGTCCGCTGACGCACCGGCGAGGGCGTGCGGCGGCGCGGGCGCGGGAGGCAACGTACGCCCGGCCGGCCTCGGAAAGCGCGAACGGGCGCGCCCGCCGGGAGGCGGACGCGCCCGAGGGGCATGCAGCTCAGACGACCTCGGCGACCTCGGCGCCCTCGCGCTCGGCCATCGGGACCTGCTTGCGCGGCAGCATGAACATCACCGCGAAGATCACGACCAGGACCGCCACCACCCACCACAGCGCGCTGCGGAAGGCCTCCACGTACGGGGCCCCGTAGACCATGTCGTCATCGATCACGCCGAAGAAGACGACGGACGTCAGGCCCAGGCCCAGGGCGTTGCCCATCTGCCCGGTGGTGTTGATCAGGCCGGAGGCGGACCCGGCGTGCTCGCGCGGGACCTGGGAGAGCACCGTGTCGGTGAGCGGGGCCACGATCAGGCCCATGCCGATGCCCATGACGACGAGGGGCGCCGCCATCTGCCAGGAGGCGATCGCCATTCCGTAGTGGGAGGACTCCCAGATGTAGAGCAGCAGACCCGCGGCCATGGTCAGCGCGCCCGCCTGGAGCACCTTGCGGCCGAAGCGCGGTACGAGCTTCTGGACGGACATGCCCGCGGCCGCCGAGACGGCGATCGAGAAGGGGATGCCGGTGGTGCCCGCGCGCAGCGGTGTCCAGCCGAGGCCCATCTGCATGTAGAGCGTCCAGACCAGGAAGAAGATGCCGGTCGCGATGCCGAAGGTGAGCTGGACGGCGATGCCGCCCGCGAAGCTCTTGATCGAGAAGAGGGAGAGCTCCACCAGCGGCGAGCCGTCCTTGCGGATCTTGTACTTCTCGTAGGCGATGAAGCCGACGAAGAGGAACGGCGCGGCGCCCATGCAGACGAAGCCCCACAGCGGCCAGTCGTTCTCCCGGCCGTGCGTCAGCGGGAAGATCAACATGACGAGGGCGAGCGTGGCGAGCACGACGCCGATCAGGTCGAGCCGCAGCGCCTTGGGAGCCTTGGACTCGGTGATGAACTTGGCGCCCAGGATCACACCCGCGATGCCGACGGGCAGGTTGATCAGGAAGATCGGGCGCCATTCGAGGCCCAGCAGGTTCCACTCGGTGAGCAGCGCGCCGAGCATCGGGCCGGAGACCGCGCCGAGACCGACGATCGCGCCGAACATGCCGAAGACCTTGCCGCGTTCTCGGGGCGGGAAGGTGACGTGGATGATCGCCAGCACCTGCGGCACCATCATCGCCGCCATACCGCCCTGGAGGATGCGGGAGGCGACGAGCACGGAGGGGTTGGCGGCGATGCCGCAGAGCGCCGAGGCGGCGGTGAACCCGGCTATGCCGATGAGGAAGAGGCGCTTGCGGCCGTAGATGTCACCGAGACGGCCGCCCGTGATCAGACCGGCGGCGAAGGCGAGGGCGTACCCGGCGGTGATCCACTGGATCGCGCTCGTGGAGGCGCCGAAGTCCGCGCGCATGCTGGGTATCGCGATGTTGACGATCGTGACGTCCACCAGGTCCATGAACGCCGCGGTCATCACGATGGCGAGCGCCAGCCAGCGGCGGCGGTCGGCGGGTGAGCTGCTGCTCGTGTCGTCGTCGAGGGTGTGGTTCCGCTCTTCTCGTACGGGCCCGTTCTCTCTTTCGGGCGATGTCTGGGCTGTCTCGGTGCTCATGGGATGAAACCTAGACCCCATGTAGGTCAGTTGGTGTCCTATTTCCCTGGCAGCCTGGTTCTCATGAACGACACTCCAGCCCGGCTGCTCACCCTGCTCTCCCTGCTCCAGACCCCGCGCGAATGGCCGGGCAGCGAGCTGGCCGAGCGGCTGCGGGTGAGTGCCCGCACCATCCGGCGGGACATCGAGCGGCTGCGCGAGCTGGGGTACCCGGTCGAGGCCACATTGGGGTCGGAGGGCGGGTACCGGCTGGTGGCGGGCGCGGCGATGCCACCGCTGCTGCTGGACGACGAGGAGGCGGTGGCGATCGCGGTGGGCCTGCGGGCGGGGGCCGGGCACGCGATCGAGGGGGTCGACGAGGCCTCCGTACGGGCCCTCGCGAAGCTGGAGCAGGTGCTGCCGGCGCGGCTGCGGCGCCGGGTGGGCGCGTTGCAGTCGGCCACGGTCGCGGTGACCCGCGGCGACGGGGCGAGCGTGGACCCGCGGACCCTGACGACCATGGCGGCGGCGGTGGCGGGCCCGGAGAGGCTGCGGTTCGCCTATCGGGCACGGGACGGGGCGGAGTCCCGGCGGCTGGTGGAGCCCTACCGGCTGGTGAGCACGGGGAGCCGGTGGTACCTGGTCGCGTACGACCTGGAGCGGGACGACTGGCGGACCTTCCGGGTGGACCGGGTCGGCGATCCGTTCCCGACGGGCGCGCGGTTCACCCCGCGGGCGCTGCCGGTGGACGCGGCCGAGTTCGTGCGGCGGGGGCTGCGGGGAGCGCAGACGTACGCGGTGGAGGTGACCTTCGCGGCGCCGGCGCAGGCGCTGCCGGGCTGGCTGCGGGGGAACGAGGTGCCGGTGGCGGGGGGCTGCCGGGTGCGGTTCGAGAGCGGGGACGCGCCGGAATGGTTGGCGGCCCGGCTCGCCCTGACGGGAGAGGAATTCACGGTCCACACTCCGCCGGCCCTCGCGGAGGCGGCCCGCGTCCTGGCCGCGCGGTTGGTGAGGTCGAGCCCCGCCGGGGCGTGAGGCCCGGGGGGGCGGGCCCGGGGGGCCTGGGGGTGGGGGCGGACCCCGGGCGGGGATGCCGGTTCATGGGAGCCGGGCCGGGGTGGTCCCGGTCGGCCGGTCCCGGACAGCGGGGAGCCCCCGGCGCCTGGGGGGGATAGGCACCGGGGGCTCGTTCGGGGGGCTTCGTCGCGCGCCGAGGGCCGATCAGGCCACGGCGTCGAAGCCGGTGTCACGCGCCATCCGCTTCAGCTCCAGCAGCGCGTGCTTCTCGATCTGCCGGATGCGCTCGCGGGTCAGCCCGTGCTGCTTGCCGACCTCGGTCAGCGTGCGCTCGCGGCCGTCCTCGATCCCGTACCGCATCTTGATGATCGACGCGGTGCGCTGGTCGAGCTTGCCGAGCAGGTCCTCCAGCTCCTCGCTGCGAAGCAGCGAGAGCACGGACTGCTCCGGGGAGATCGCGGAGGTGTCCTCCAGCAAGTCCCCGAACTGGGTGTCGCCCTCGTCGTCGACGCCCATGTTGAGGCTGACCGGGTCGCGCGCCCAGTCCAGTACGTCGCCTACGCGCTTCTCCGTCGTGTCCAACTCGGCGGCGATCTCCGCGTGCTCCGGGTCGCGCCCGTTCTGCCGGTTGAACTCGCGCTGGATGCGGCGGATGCGGCCGAGCTCCTCGACCAGGTGGACGGGCAGACGGATGGTGCGGGACTGGTCGGCGATCGAGCGGGTGATGGCCTGGCGGATCCACCACGTGGCGTACGTGGAGAACTTGAAGCCCTTGGTGTAGTCGAACTTCTCGACCGCGCGGACCAGGCCCGCGTTGCCCTCCTGGATCAGGTCGAGCAGCGGGAGCCCGCTGCGCGGGTAGCGGCGGGCGACGGCGACGACCAGGCGGAGGTTGGAACGGATGAAGACTTCCTTGGCGCGCTCTCCCTCGGCCGCCAGGGCTTCCAGTTCCTCGCGCGTGGGGCTCTCCCCGGCGGGCTCTATCGCGCCGTCGAGGATCTGCCGGGCGTAGACGCCCGCCTCGATGATCTGCGACAGCTCCACTTCCTTGGCCGCGTCGAGCAGGGGGGTGCGCGCGATCTCGTCCAGGTACATTCCGACCAGGTCGCGGTCGGCGATCTCGCCGCCCGCGGCGCGGGCACTGCCCGTGGACTGACTGCGGGCGACGGCGCGGGTTGCCATGCGTGCTCCCTTGCGATGCGATGGATTTCGGTCGCGGTGCGGCTGCCGGACGCCTCGGCTGCGAGAGGTGCGGCACGGTCGACGCGTCCTTCGGACACTCTCCCGAGTGCCCGCTTCCGAAGGAAACAACGACTGGAATCGGGACAGAATTCCCACGCGGTCCGCTCTTTTTTCAGATCTTGCAGTATCCTGCCCCGTCGTCCCCGGCCGACGGGACGCGGAGCGGCGCCGCATGAGCCGGCGGAGGTGCAGGTCAGGGCCGGTGCCGACGCCGTTCCCTGGCTTTGACGGACATCCGCCACCACTGCGCCCCGTGAGACGCCCGTCACGCCACGACGGCGCCGCCCAGGCTGTGCTTCCCAACCGCGAGGACGACCCCGGCGGGCTCACGGTTGCCTGGACTGGTGAGCGAATGACCGTGAATGACCGAAGACGCGACAAACGGGCCGTTTCACCCGGAACCGGTCTAGCCGAACTGTAGGGAGCGCTTGGACAGGCCCATCCAGAAGCCGTCCACGGAGGTGGCGGGGGTGGTGAGGTCGCCGGAGGCCTCCGCCGCGCCCAGGGTGACGAAGAGCGGCGCGAAGTGCTCCGTACGGGGATGGGCCAGCCGGCCGGCCGGGGACTTGGCCTCGAAGTCGAGCAGGGCGTCCACATCGGCGGCGGCCAGCGCTTCGCGGCCCCAGGCGTCGAACTCCGTCGACCAGCCGGGCACGCCGCCGTGCCGCAGCGCGGCCAGGTTGTGCGTGAAGAAGCCACTGCCCACGATGAGGACGCCTTCGTCCCGCAGAGGGGCGAGGGTGCGGCCGATGCCCATGAGGCGCACGGGGTCCAGCGTGGGCATGGATATCTGGAGCACCGGTATGTCGGCCTCCGGGAACATCTCCACGAGCGGGACGTACGCCCCGTGATCGAGCCCCCGGTCCGGGATGTCCTGGACGGGGGTACCGGGCGCCCGCAGCAGTTTGCGTACCGAGGCGGCGAGCTCCGGGGCGCCCGGGGCGTCGTAGCGCACCCGGTAGTAGTGCTCGGGGAAGCCCCAGAAGTCATACACGAGCGGGGCCGGCTCGGTGGCCCCGAGGGCCAGCGGGGCCTCCTCCCAGTGCGCGGAGACCATCAGGATCGCGCGGGGGCGGGGCAGGCGGGCCGACCAGGCGGCCAGTTCGCCCGGCCAGATCGGGTCGTCGGCCAGCGGCGGGGCGCCGTGGCTGAGGTACAGGGCGGGCATGCGGCCCGTCGCCGGGGTGGTGTTCGTGGACACAGCGCGCTCCTCGTGGCCGGTGCGGGGGGCCGGCGTACGTCCTCGTACGCGGTCCCGTGAAAAGACTAACCCCGCTTCGTTCAAATTTGAACGAAGCGGGGTCGACCGTCATTCCCGCACAGCGTGTGGGCCCGTCAGTGGGCGAGCACCGGCACCTTCACCTCGTCCGCGACCCCGCCGCCCGAGGCCACCGGACCACCCGAGCCGGGCCGGCCCGTGTTGATCAGCGTGAACGCGATGAGCGAGCTGGTCACCAGGATGCCGACGGCCCACCAGATGGCCGAGGAATACCCCTGCACCATGGCCTGCGCCTGGATCAGCTTCGCCGCCGCACCGCCCGCGGCGGCCTGCGCCGCGTGGTCGGTCAGGTACGCGGTCGTCGCCGAGGCGGCGATGGTGTTCAGCAGCGCGGTACCGATGGCGCCGCCCACCTGCTGCGAGGTGTTCACCATGGCGGAGGCGACGCCGGCGTCGGCCGGGTTCACCCCGTGCGTGGCCAGGGACATCGCCGGCATGAACGCCGAACCCATGCCGAGGCCGAGCAGCAGCTGCGCCGGGAGGATCAGAGCCGGGTAGGAGGAGCCGACCTCCAACTGGGTGAGCAGGAGCATGCCGGTCGCCGCGAGCAGGAAGCCGGGGCCCATCAGCAGCCGCGGCGGAACACGGGTCATCAGACGGGCGCCGATCTGGGTGGAGCCCGTGATCATGCCCGCGATCATCGGCAGGAAGGCGAAACCGGTCTTGACGGGTGAGAAGCCCTTCACCACCTGGAGGTAGTAGGTGAGGAAGAGGAACAGGCCGAACATCGCGATGACGGCCAGACCGAGGGAGAGGTAGACGCCGCCGCGGTTGCGGTCCAGCACGACGCGCATCGGCAGCAGCGGGGACTTCACCTTGAGCTCGGTGAGGACGAAGCCGCCGAGCAGCACCACGGAGGAGACGAACATGGCCACGGTGAGACCGTCCGACCAGCCCGCGGACTCGGCGCGCGTGAATCCGTAGACCAGCGAGACCAGACCGAGGGTCGACAGGACCACGCCGGGGACGTCGAGCCTGGCGCGGTTGCGTCCGCCGGCGGGCTCGCGGATGACCAACCAGGCACCCGCGGCCGCGATGATCGCGAACGGGATGTTGACGAAGAACGTCCAGCGCCAGTTCAGGTACTCGGTGAGGAAGCCTCCGAGGATGAGGCCGACGGCGCCGCCGCCGCCCGCGATCGCGCCGTAGATGCCGAAGGCCTTGGCCCGCTCCTTGGCGTCGGTGAACATGACGGCCAGCAGCGAGAGGGCGGCGGGCGCCAGCAACGCGCCGAAGGCGCCCTGGAGCGCGCGGGCGCCCAGCATCATGGCCTCGCCGGTGGCGGCGCCGCCGAGCGCGGAGGCCAGGGCGAAGCCCGTGAGGCCGGTGATGAAGGTCTTCTTGCGACCCCACTTGTCGGCGATGCGCCCGCCGAAGAGGAGGAGCCCGCCGAAGGCCAGCGCGTAGGCGGTGATGACCCACTGGCGGTTGCCGTCGGAGATGCCGAGGTCGGTCTGGGCGGACGGGAGGGCGATGTTCACGATGGTCGCGTCGAGGACGACCATCAGCTGGGCCAGGGCTATGAAGACGAGGGCCTTCCAGCGGCTGGGGTCCGCGGTCGACGGAGGTGTCGCGGCTGTTTTGGACATGGGGGTACCCACTTCACTGTGCGAAATGACGGAATTGCTACTGAAGGCATGTTTGAAGTCAACGGGCGGCCGCCGCCGGGGCGTTCGGGGCGACGGCGCCGCGATCCGGGCTCGGGGCGTCACATGGCGGTCCGCCGCAGGTCGTCCAGGGTGGTCGCGGCGCCCGGCAGCTCGGAGCGGGCCGGAGCACGCAACCCGTCGAGGAACACCTGGAGATGACGGTGGACGAAACGGTCCGCGTCCGGGCAGCCGGTCCCCGGGAGGGGGCGGCCGAGTTGGGAGAGGGCGACCATCAGGTCACCGACGCCGATGTCGGTGCGGACGAGTCCGCCGTCCTGGCCCGCGGCCAGCAGGCTCTCGATGGCTTCCGCCAACGCGCCGCGCGCCGCGATGAGTTCGGGGTGGTCGTGGTCGAAGTCCGCGGAGAGCATCGGGCACAGGGCGCCGAACCGCTCGTCCGCCGCCGCGTGCGTGAACCGGCACAGCGCGGCGAAGGCGTCGGGCTCCCGGGCGAGGGCCTCCTCCGCGTGGAGGACGACCCGGTCCATGACGTAGAGCACGACGTGGTGCACCAGCGCGGCCCGGTCGGGAAAGTGCCGATAGAGGGTGGCGTTGCCGACGCCGGCCCTGCGGGCGACCTCGTCGAAGGGGGCGGCCGAGCCGAACTCGACGAAGAGTTCCCGGGCCGCCGCCAGGATGCGCTCCCGGTTGCGGACGGCGTCGGCGCGGGGGCGCGGGAGCCGCCCGCCCTTGCCGTCGACGTCGGGCCGGGCCGGGTGCGGCGCCGGGCCCGTGAGGTCCACCGACGCCCGGGGGGCGGTCGGGGCCGCCGTGGCGGTGGTGGGGCGCTTCATCGCGGTGCCTCCTTGGCGCGGGACTCGGGGACTGATCGTCGGGACGTGATCGCTCCGGCGTGATCATGTCGGCTGGTGATCATGGGGACGTGGTGGTCGGGGTTCGATGCGCTGCCCCAAACGGGGAAGCCGTCCCCGTTTGGCGGACCTCTGTGCAAACGGGGATCGACTCCCCGGTTATTTCACTCGCACGTGTGACTCGGGTCACACCATCGCGGCCCGGTGTTCCCGTTTGGCCGTGCCCGGCGCGCGGGCGCGCCGCAGCCGTCGGAGGGTGAGCGCACAGAGCAGACCGGGCCCGGCCGGCTGCCGCGGCCCGAAGGCGAGCTCCATGACGCAGACCCGCCACCGGATACGCAGTCCACGCCGCACCTGCGCGTACGTCGGCATCGCCGCGCTGGCCATCGGCGTCACGGCGACCGCCGGCGCCGGGATATCCAGCCGTGGCCACTCGACCGCCGGCCCCTCGGCCACGAGCGTCGACTCCGCTCTCGCGCCCTGCCGGATCGCGAGCACGATGGGCGTCCAGATGTCCGAGGGAATTCCGACGCCGCCCGGTTACTCACGGTCGACCGGCGAGGTCCGGGCCTTGAACCTGATGATCGACTTCCCCGACGCCAAGGGCGAGGGCTCGGCGATGGACCGGCTGGCGGAGTTCTTCCCCCAGACCTCGGACTGGTTCCGGACCAGCTCGTACGGCCGGCTCACCTACCGGGCCGAGGCGCCCATCCGGAACTGGCTGAGGATGCCGATGCCGTTCGCGGCGTACGGGATCGGGCGCGGGTCCGCGTACGAACCCGGCTACCGGCAGCTGGTCGAGCACATCGCGCAGGCCGCCGACTCCGAGGTGGACTTCAGCAGGTACGACCTGATCAACGTACTCGTCACGCCGAACGCAGGGCCCTCCGCCCTGGACACCGTCCTGTCGGTGACGTTCTCCGGCAACGGCGAGGCGCCGATGGCCGACGGGGTCCCGCTCGCCAACACGTCCTTCGTGTACAGCCGACAGGACGACGGCTCGGGCTCCTACCGCGAGACCGGTTACCGGGTGCTGCCGCACGAGAACGGCCACGTCTTCGGGCTGCCGGACCTGTACACCTCCGACGGGGGCGGCGCGGTCGGGCACTGGGACATCATGAGCGAGGACTGGGGCTCCAACAACGATCTGCTGGGCTGGCACAAGTGGAAGCTGGGTTGGCTGGACAGCGACCAGATCGGCTGTGCGGCCAAGGCCGGGGTCACGGAGCAGGTGCTGACGCCGCTGGGGGCGGAGGGCGGCATGAAGCTGACCTTCGTACCGCTGACGGAGAACAGCGGGTACGCGGTGGAGGTGCGGACGCAGGCCGGGAACGACGAGGCCGTGTGCAAGCCGGGCGTACTGATCTACAAGGTCGACTCGCAGGTGGACACCGGGCGCGGGCCGGTGACGGTGTCCGACAGCACGAGCGCCAGCGGGGGGTGCACACGGCGGCCGAACGTCCACTCGGAGCTGTCGGACGCGCCGTACCGGCCGGGCGAGACCTTCACCGACGGGAAGGCGGGCGTCACCATCGCGGTGGTGGGCGAACCGCGCACCGGGAACTTCAAGGTCCGGGTGACGCGCAAGTAGCACCGGCCATCCCTGCGGCGCCACCTCCCCTCCCCCTCCGCCGCCCTGATCACGCGGTGCATCTGGAGTATCAACCAGGGGTGACATCCAGGACGAACCGGCTCTCGTAGAAGTCTACGAAGAGCCGGTTTCAGCCGGCGGAGTTTTCATACCTTCCACCCCTACCTGTCTCCCCCCCGTTGCCTGTGTACTCATCACAAGTCGCAACCAAGCGGGGGATTGTATTTGCCGTGTCCGCGCCGCCACCACGCTCCGTGAGGAAGTCGCGTGGTGCCGGATCGCCGGTCACGACATCGGCTCTCCTGACCTCTTGCCGAAGGAAGGAGAAAGCCGTGACCGGGACGTCATCCGGTCGGAATGTCGAGATCGCCTGCCCCGATCCGCGTACCGCCGTCACCGCTGGACCCCACGACGGCACCCCCGCACCGGCCGACACGCCGTGCGGGTCGCCGGGGTCGAGCGGGCCGCCCCGGGCTCTCCCAATGGCGTGTGGGGTGTCGGCGAACCGCCCAGCATCTCCGCCAGGCCGGCGGTCGTGAACGCCATCCGCAACGCGACGGGGTCGAGCCTGCCCCACTCCCCGGCCGCGCCGGAACACACCGTCGGTACCCAGCCCAGATGATCTTCCCCGGGTGCCGCCGAGAGCGCTCAGCTCGAAGCGGCACCCCGCGGGGGCCACTTGTTGTCCCGGGTGCGTGCCCCGCACGGGCGGCGCAACCGGGAAACCCCCACCGTCTCCAAGAGGAGTGAACGTGACCGCGCACATCCAAGAAGCGAGCATCCAGGACCTTGAGAACGCCTGGATCGAAGAGGCCGTCAGACTGGCCACGAACAGCGTGGCCAACGGCGGCGGTCCGTTCGGCGCCCTGATCGCCAAGGACGGCGAGATCGTCGCGCTCGGCAACAACCAGGTCACCGCGAGCCTGGACCCGACGGCCCACGCCGAGGTGAGCGCGATGCGCGCCGCCTGCAAGGAACTGGGCGACTTCTCCCTCGCGGGCTGTGTCCTCGTCACCTCCTGTGAGCCCTGTCCGATGTGCCTCTCCTCCGCGCTGTGGGCGCGAGTCGACCGGATCGTCTTCGCGGCCGACCGGCACGATGCCGCGGTGGCCGGTTTCGACGACCGCAAGTTCTACGACCTGTTCGAGAAGACGCCCGCGTCGATGTGGCCGATGTCGGTCGAGCAGTTGCACCTGCCGAACCGTACGCAGCCGTTCGACGCGTGGCTGGCCAAGTCGGACCGCATCGACTACTGACCGGCGCCACGCGCAAAGGACCGACGGCGGCTCGGCCTGTACCCGACGGCGACGGGCACAGGCCGAGCCGAGTTCGTCCGCCCCCGTCAGTCAGTCTTGCTCCCAAGGTGCGGGGTTCGGGTGGCGGTTCCACCACCAATCCGACCGCGGCACGCTCTGCGGATTCTCCCGCCAGTCCTCTGCGGAGGCTCCCTGACGGGTCATCCTCTGTCGCAGCGACAAACCGCTTGTCCAACTGCTCCAAAGCCTCGTCGAGCAGCTCGGTGACGTCACGAGGCAGGCGGACACCGATTCCGTCCAGCTCGTCGCGAGCTTCCAGCCGCTCCCGGTAGAGGTCGGCCGGGTACCACCCCGATGGCGCCCACGCGGATTCCATTTGCGTGATGACCCTCTCCCACACCACCAGGTTGCCCTTCGCGGTCCAGAGGGGGCTGCCGGTGCCGTCGTCGAGGGAAGTTGTCCTTTTTCACCTCGCCACCGGCCGACCCCGAGACGGTGTGCCGCGCGTTGGGTGGTTTGAGCTCCTTTCCTGCCACGCCCACGGTCGCGGCGAGCTCGACGGTGGTGGCCGTGGCGGCCGCCGCTGCGACTTCGGTGGCTCCGAGAGTGAGAGCGGCTTCGCAAGAACGCCAGGGTCGTACCGGCGACGATGACGCTTCCGGCAATTTCCAATTCCCGGTCGAGTTTCCTCTTCGGATCAGCGTCTGCGCCGCCTTGTTGGCGGCTGCCGCCATGTCTTCCATGTCGCCGGCGAACGCGCACCAGGCACTCGCGATGTTGCGCAGTTTGCCGACGTCGGCCGCAGGCCACTCGACTTGCCGTCGCCGCCCACTCGCGTCTGCGGATCGACGGAGCCCCCTGGGAGCCTGCCCCCGGCGCGACCCCGGCGGCCGCCTGGTCAGTCCCTCGGTGGGACGCTCAGGTGGCACCCGCCGTCGCCCTCGCCCCGATCGCCCCCCTCTGTCGCGCCAGGAGTCGCACCCCAGGACTCCTGCGAGTGGCCGCCGCGTCGCGCCGTTCCTGTACCGCCGGCTACAGGCGGCTCTTCGGCCACCCACTTCCGATGAACCGTGCGCCAATGGGGGCGCATCCGTGCGACACGATCCGCTAGGCTGTCGGTGGCCAGTTGGCTACTGGGCGCACGCCGGGGAATGTATCCGTCAGGACATCTCACCCGGCACGCGGACAGGGCCGGCTGATCAGCATGTTTGACTCGCCGAGGGTGGCGAACCCCCCACTGGGGATCTTCCTCTCGGTTTCGTCAAGCCCCCGCCTTCGTAGCTCAGGGGATAGAGCACGGCTCTCCTAAAGCCGGTGTCGCAGGTTCGAATCCTGCCGAGGGCACGTGAACCGAAGAAGGCCCCCCGCCGGGTGATGGTGGGGGGCCTTCGGGGTTTTCGCGGGCCCGAGGGGAGGGCGGCTCGGGCGTCAGCTCAGGCCTTTGCTGCGTTCGCCGATGCGGTCGCCCTGGGGGGAGCCGGAACGCTTGAGGGCCGCCTTCGTGTGCGCTCCGCCCTTGACCTTGGTCGGGACCGGCCCCTCGAAGCCGTGACCCGGCGTGCGGGGCAGGTGGGTCTGGTCCGCGGCCTTCGTGATCGCCGCCCGCACGTCCTGCTTGTGCTGTTTGTTCATCCCGTCGTCACTCCCTCGGGAAGCACCCCATAGGTCTGCCAATCGGTCTAACGGGATCGTATGCAGGTATGGGGGGCGGCGCACGCCGATCAAGGGCCGTGCAGGAGTTCCTCCGGGCACGGCGTGCCCCGGGGCAGCTGGTACTTCGCCGCCACCCGGTACTGCCCCGGCGCCGGGGCGAGCAGTTCCGTCCAGACGTCCCCGTCGGCGTCCACCGGGGCCTTGAACAGACAGCCGGCCGAGTTCGCGTACTGCTTGGGCGTCGTGGCCGCCGCCCTCGACGCGAAGGTCTCCTGCGGCGGCGGCACCGCCTTGCCCGCCGCGTCGAGGAGCCCCAGCCAGGGCGAGTGCGGGATGCGCACCAGGACCCGCCCGGCCTCCCGCACCTCGATGACCAGCTGGTCGGCGCCCGCCCGCAGCACCGTCGCGGGGCCGGCCACCAGGTCCGTCGGGGCGAGCACCTTGTACAGCTGCCAGTTCGCGTCGCCCCACACCTGCTGGAGGTACGGCAGCCCCTCCCGCACGAGCTTCGCCTCGTCCGCCCCGCCCGAGTCGGGTTTGTCGGCGGGCAGCACCACGTAGTGCACGGCCCAGCGCTCCAGCCAGGACCGGTAGCTGTCGGCCGTGAGGGTGTCGTCGTAGAAGATCGGGTTGCGCTCCAGGTCCGCCTGCCGGTTCCAACCGCGCGCGAGGTTCACGTACGACGGGAAGGCCGACGACTCGCGGTGGCTGCTGGCCGGGACCACCTCCACCCGCCCCCGGTCGGCGCCCACCTTCTGGAGCTGGTCGACCAGCGGTGCCAGCTCCCGGTTCCAGGCGGCCAGCGGGGTGGTGCGGATGATGTCGGTGATGCTGTTGGCGGTGATCCAGGCCGTCAGCCCGGCGAAGGCGACGACCACCGCGTACCAGCGCCGCGAGCGCGGCACCGTGTACGGGAGCGCCGCGAGCAGCACCGCCCCGCCGAACAGCATCACCAGACGGGTGACGTTCGACCCCACCTGGGAGTCGATCGCCCAGGTCAGGAACACCCCCACCGTGTACACGGCCGAGGCGATCCGGACCGTCTTCCACCCCTTCGGCACCAGGAACAGGATCGCCAGCCCGAACACGAACGGCAGCCAGGCCGAACCCAGCTTCATCGGCTGCGTCCCCGAGAAGGGGAACAGCCAGGCCGACAATCCGACCACGGCCACCGGCGCCAGTCCCAGCGCGTACGCCCCCGGCCGCCGCCCGCTCAGGAACAGCGCGGCCGCGACCACCCCGAGGAAGAGGCCGGCCACCGGGCTGGAGGCGGTGGCCAGCCCGGCGAGCGGGGCGGCGACGGCGGCCTTGGCCCAGCGCCGCTGGGACCACTTGCGCGGCCAGCAGAAGACGGCCGCGACAGCGGCCAGCGCGAACATGGCGCCGAGCCCGAAGGTGACACGGCCGGACAGGGCGTTGCACAGCAGCCCGTACACCCCTGCCAGGGCGGGCCACAGCGGACGCCGCACGGCGCCGCGGCACCGGGTCAGGATCAGCGCGAGCAACCCCGCCGAGGCCGTACCGGCGAGCATCATCGTGGTGCGGACGCCGAGCACGTGCATGAGGTACGGCGAGACCACGCTGTACGAGACCGGGTGCATGCCCCCGTACCAGGCGAGGTTGTACGCCGTGTCGGGGTGGCGGCCGACGAACTCCGCCCACGCGTCCTGCGCGGCGAGGTCGCCGCCGCTGTTGGCGAAGCAGAAGAACCAGACGACGTGCAGGACGGCAGCGAGGACGGTGGCGACGACCACCGGGTGCCGCTGCGCCAGGCTCATGCCGGTCGCTTCGCGCGGTCCGGTGTCGCGGGCGCCCTCCGGTCGCCGGTACTCCTCAGCGGTGGTCACTGCCGACGCCCTCTTCCGTCGCGTTCACGCATTCCGGCCCTCCCGGTCCGTCCGAGCTTCCCGGTCCACGGCTCCCTCCGGCTCCCGCGGCTCCCCGCGGCGCCCGGATTCACAGACGCGCTCAGGCGCCCCGGGGTCGTCCGGGGCGCCTGCGCGGGTCGCGGGTCGGGGGCGGATCAGCCGACGCGAGTCAGTTTGCTGCCGATGCCGGGCGCGACGAGATCGCTCTGCAACGCCACCGGCACCTTCACCTGACTGGCACCCTCGCCCACGGTCAGCACCCCGACCTCGGTCCCCGCCTTCGCGGTCGCCGGCAGCTTGGCTCCGCCGTCACCCAGCTTCACGGTGATCGTGAGGGAGGGCCAGCCGACTGCCTGCACGTCGGCGGTGGCGACGACCGGGGTGTGCCCGCCGAGCCCGTCGTCCACGTATCCGACGACATCGCCCTTCTTGACCACGGTCGCGTTCGTCAGCGCCTTCTGCGTGGCGATCATGACGTCCTTGCTGGCCGCGATGGCGGTTCCGAGGATGGGGACGCCGTACTGGCCGAGCACCGCGCCGACGATCAGCTGGTTGGTCTTGCCGACCTTCTTCTCGGCGGCGAAGAGCAGGTTGCCGCCGGCCTTGGTGGTGGAGCCGGTCTTGATGCCGACGGCGCCGTTGTACGGGACGAGGTCGTTGTAGTTCCGCCAGGTCTTGCCGTAGGGGTCGGTCCAGTTCGGGAGCTTGGTGATCGCGAGCAGTTCCGGCATCTCGACGACCTTCAGACCCAGCTTGACCTGGTCCTCGGCGGTGCTGACCGTCGTCGCGTCCAGGCCCGACGGGTCCGTGTAGGTGGTGTTGGTCATGCCCAGGTCCCGGGCGGCGTCGTTCATCTTCTTGACGAACGCCGCCTGGTCACCGCCGGAGTCCCAGCGCGCGAGCAGGCGCGCCACGTTGTTGGCGGACGGGATCATGATCGCGGCGAGGGCGTCGTACTCGGAGATCTTGTCGCCTTCCCTCAACGTGGTGACCGTCGACTCGCCCTCGGACTCCTTGCGACCGTCGTCGACCGCCGTCTTGTCGACGTCGATCATCGCGCCCTTTTCCTTGGGCTTGAGGGGGTGGTCCTTGAGGATCACGTACGCCGTCATGGTCTTGGCCACGCTGCCGATGGCGATCGGCTTCTGCTCGCCGAAGGTGCCGACGGTGCCGAGGCCGGCCGCGGCCATGAAGCCCTGGCCCTCCTTCGGCCACGGGAGGGTGGGGGCGCCACCGTCGAAGGTGTAGGAGGCCTTCGCGCTCATGGCGAGCCGGGGCGCGGGCAGCGGGCGTACGAGCTGCACGACGGCCAGGACCACCGCGAGGAGCACGACGATCGGGGCGTAGATCTTGACCCGCCGGAGCGCGGTGCGCAGGGGGGTCGGCGGCGGGGGCGGGTTGTTGGTGAGGTCCGCCAGCATGTCGAGCGGCGGCTTGGGGGGCAGCGGCTGCTGGGTGGTCCGCTCGGCGTCCGGCGAGGGCTGAGGCCGGGTGGGCCGGCCCGTCGGCTGCGGGGCCGGCGCGGGAGGCTTGGGCCCGTCGCCGCCCAGCGGTACGAAGGCGCTGCCGCGGCCCTGCGGTCCGGGTGCGGCCGGCTTCTTCTCGGGCGCGGCGGTGCCCGGCTTGACCGCCCGGAAGACGGCCGTGCGCTCACTGTCCCGGCCGGGATCGGCCGCCGCCGGCTTGCCCGGGGCGGTGCGGGGGTCCCCGGAGGGCTTCTTCTCGGGGGCGGGGGTACGGGCGTCCCCGGAGGGCTTCGTCTTGGGGGTGGCGGTGTCCGGCTCCCCGGCCGGCTTCTTCTCGGGCGCGGCCGTGCCCGGCTTGACCGCCCTGAAGACGGCCGTGCGCTCACTGTCCCCGCCGGGATCGGCCGCCGCCGGCTTGCCCGGGGCGGTACGGGGGTCCCCGGAGGGCTTCTTCTCGGGGGTACGCGACTCCTCGGCCGGCTTCTTCTCCGGCGCGACGGCGTCCTGCTTGACGGTGCGGAAGACGGCGGTGCGCTCGCTGTCGGCGACCGGCGCCGACTTCTCCGGTGCGGCCGGCTGCTTCTCGGGCGCGGCGGTCTCCGGCTTGACCGCCCGGAAGACGGCCGTGCGCTCGCTGTCCGCGCCCGGCGCCGGGTCGGTCGGGGTGGCGGTACGCGGCTCCTCGGCCGGCGCCTTGGCCGAATCTCGACCATCGGCGGCCGAAGCGGAACCCGGCTTCACGACTCCGAAGGCGGTCGTCCGCTGGTCGGCGGGGGCCGGCGGCTTCCCGGAGGCGGCGCCCTTCGGCTCCTCGACCTCCGGCCCGGCCGACCGACGCTCCGCCGAGTCCGCCCCATCGCCACGCGACTCAGCCCGCGAAGACGCACCCGAAGCCGCACCCGAAGCCGCGTCCGCGTCCGCAGCCGTACCCGAAGCGGAGCCCGACTTCGACACACCGAACGCCGTCTTCCCCGACTCCGCCGAGCGGGACACCTTGGCCGAATCACGGTCACGGTCGCCCGAAGCGCGCTCCGCCCCGACCGTGCGGAAGACGGCGGTGCGCTCGCTGTCGGCGCCCGTCACCGGCTTCTCCGGTGCGGCCGGCTGCTTCTCCGACGCGGCGGCGTCGGACGCCTTGGTCGCGGAGTCCCCGGTCGGGGAACCCGAACCCGGCTTCACCACTCCGAAGGCGGTCGTCCGCTGGTCGGCGGGGGCCGACGGCTTCCCGGAGGCGGCGCCCTTCGGCTCCTCGACCTCCGGCCCGGCCGACCGACGCTCCGCCGAGTCCGCCCCATCGCCACGCGACTCAGCCCGCGAAGCCGCACCCGAAGCGGAGCCCGACCTCGACACACCGAACGCCGTTTTCCCCGACTCCGCCGAGCGGGACACCTTGGCCGAATCACGGTCATTGTCGCCCGAAGCGCGCTGCGGCTCGTCCTGCGCCGAAGCGGAACCCGACTTCTCGTCCTCGGGGGCCGCCGACCCCCGGTCGGCCGGAGCCTCGGACGCGGCAGAACGCGAACCCGACCCCGAGCCCGTACCCGACTCCGAGCCCGAGCCCGTATCCGACTCCGCGCCCGACTCCGAGCCCGCACCCGAACGCGAGTCCGCCGAACCGTCGGAGGCGCTGGTGGCGACCCACGCCGCGACCGCTTCCTTCAACGCGTCCCGGTCCCCGGACCCCGCATCGCGCGGGCGCAGGACCGACAGCCTCGGGTCCCGTTCCGCAGACGGCGCGGCGGACTCCGCCGTTCCCGACGCACCTTCATCAACCGACTTGTCGGGGGACTCGCCCGCCACCAGTTCCTCCTCGTTCGCCGTCCGGCCGCTGTCCGAACCGTCTAACAGTGTCCCGTCTCGGGGGCATCGCCCACCCGCTAGACGAGAACGACATAGCTGCCGGTTCCCCCACAAAGCGTCCAGGCGCTCTCGACAGATGAATGTGAGAGGCGTCACCCTGTCACTCATCCACGCGGGGAGGCATGGATGGGCAGGAGCCGCAGAACAATTCCGGAGGAGCTTCTGCTGCTCGCCTTGGACCCGACCACGGGAACCACGGCGCAGCCGCAGTCGCTCGACCTCGGCCTGGCCGGGGCACAGCTAGTAGAGCTGGCTCTGGCAGGACGGATAGCCCCTGACGGGGATCGTATCGCCGTGGTGATGCCACGGCCGACAGGAGATCCGACTCTGGACTCCGCACTGGAACTGCTGCGCAGGCGCGGCAGCCCGGTCCGGGCCGTTCACTGGATCGGCGGACCCCGGCTGGGGCTCCGTCAGATTTACCTCGCTCACCTGGAGCGTTGCGGCATGGTGCATGCCGTCGCGGGACAGATGTGCGGGGTGCTGCCGACGACTCGCTACCAGGCGACGGACACGGCGATCAGCCGGGAGATCCGTGCCCGGCTCGACAGTGCGATCCGCACCGGCGTACCGCCGGACCCGCGGACCGCGGCGCTCGCCGCGCTGGCCCACGCGGTCGGACTCGGCAAGCACCTGTACCCCGGCAACGAGGGGCGGTCGTCCAGATCCCGACTGCGGGACCTGATCCGGCACGACCCCATGGGCGGTCTCGTGGCGCACGCCGTCATGGACGTCCAGAACGGGGTGGCGGCACAGCCGAGGCGCGACCGTGCCCCGGCCACCGCGTCGGCGACGGCCTCGTCCTCGACCTCGGCGGCACCCACCGCCCGGGCCGGCGGCGTACCGATGCAGCCACGCCGTACGGGTGCGATGGCCCGGGTGGCCGCGCACTGAGCACGGCACGCACGGAACGCACTGAACGCACCGAACGGACAGCACGCACGGCACGCACGGCACGCAGTACAGGCACCACCCGCACCAAAGACACCACCCGCGCCGCAGCCCGCCACACCCCTTGACCCACCGGCGGGCCGCCACGCACGCACCACGCACAGCAGCGCAACACCGCCACTGCCGCAACCGGTCGTCCCCCCAAAGGCCCGGTTCGGTAGCCGCCGGTGCGCGGGGCGGCGGGGCCGGTTCACCGGTCCCGCCGCCCCGCGCTTCTGTCTTTCCGGTCCGTTCCCCAGCGCCGCCACACCCTTCGGTGGCAGTCTGCTGAACATCAGACACGCAGAGAGACAGATCCAAAGAAGAAGGCGGAGGTGCCGTCCACGTGGCGTCCAATGTCAATCCCACCGTCCGACGCCGCCGACTGGGCATGGAGTTGCGCAAGTTGCGCGAGGACAAGGGCATGACGGCCGAGCAGGTCGCCGAGCGCCTGCTCGTGTCCCAGTCCAAGATCAGCCGGCTGGAGAACGGCCGTCGTTCCATCAGCCAGCGGGACGTCCGTGACCTTTGCGACGTGTACGAGGTCGAGGACCGCCGGCTCGTCGACTCCCTCATGCAGATGGCCAAGGACTCGCGCCAGCAGGGCTGGTGGCACGCCTTCGGCGACATCCCGTACAGCGTCTACATCGGCCTGGAGACCGACGCGGCCAGTCTGCGCACGTACGAGCCCCAGATGGTCCCCGGCCTGCTCCAGACCCCCGAGTACGCCCAGGCCCTGATCCGCGGCGCGCTCCCGGAGACGGCACCGGCCGACGTGGACAAGCGCGTCCAGGTCCGCATGCACCGCCAGAAGCGGCTCTCCGAGACCGACAACAACAACCCGGAGGTCGGGCCGCTGCGCCTGTGGGCGGTGATCGACGAGGCTGCGTTGCGCCGGCACGTGGGCGACGCGCAGTTGATGATCCGACAGCTGGAATACCTGATAGAGCAATCGGAACAGCCGTACATCACCGTGCAGGTGATGCCGTTCTCGATGGGCGCCCATCCGGGCGTCAACGGTCAGTACGCGATCCTGGAATTCCCGGACGCCTCCGACTCGACGGTGGTCTACATCGAGGGCGTGACGAGCGATTTGTACCTGGAGAAGGCGAACGACGTTCAGAAGTACAGCGTGATGTACGAGCACCTGCGCGCCCAGGCGCTCAATGTCGACCAGACACGGCAGTTCATCGCCGAGATCATCGAGCACTATGCGGGCAAGGGGAAGTAAAACGGGAGGCAGCGGGCACGCCACGGGTTGGGCGGGTGGCGAAGGGGCCGGTACGGTACACCGTCACTCCCCGACCGCAGAAGGCCTGAATGGAATATGCCACCCGGTCGAGTGAATGCCCACTTCAGCCATCGGGCGGGGCAGGTAGCGTCGATCACGTCAGCCGGAGTAATGGCTGGCGAGACCCGGAACTACTCGCTGAACCGGAGAGAAACATGGCTATTCGTCAGGGCGCTACGGAAAACTGGACCAAGTCCTCCTACTCCGGCGGAAACGGCGCCTGCGTCGAAGTCAAGTCCCCCGTCATGGACGCCATCGCGGTCCGCGACTCGAAGGTGCAGGACGGTCCGTCCCTCACCTTCGCGCCCGGGTCCTGGAACTCCTTCGTCACCGATGTCACCGAGGGACGGCTGGGACGCCTCGTCTGAGCGTGCCTACGACGTCCGCCCCGACCGTCCGCACCACGATGACGGCCGCAGATTGAAGCCCTCTCGACCGGTCGCCGTCCTGGCCGAGGGGGCTCGGCCGTGCCCGCAGCGGCCACGCCCCCGACGTCGCTCCGGACCCGGCCGCCCTCAGCGCAGTCGGTCCACGTAACGGTCCGTCCCCGGCACCGTCGGGATGAACGGCGCCACCAGTTCCACCCGCCCCAGACCTGCCTCCGCGACCTCGGTGTCCAGCCCCTCGAACCGGTCCCAGCAGCTTCGGGGATCGGCCTCCAGGAACCACAGCAGCGTCAACCGGGTGTTGAGGCCCTCCACCTGTTTGACGTACGTCATCCGGTCACCCGGCAGTGGCGTCGGCCGGAAGACCGTCACGATCGCCGCGGGGCCGCCCGCCAGCCGCTTCGGGAGGGCCTGTGAGCGCAGCCACTCCAGCAGCCGCGCCCGCTCCTCGGGGCCGTCGGCATCGATGACCTGGAGGACCAGCCCGGCGTAAGGGTGGTCGAGGGCGTGGAA
Organism: Streptomyces sp. Tek67B01; assembly: GCF_055231995.1. Lineage (NCBI taxonomy): Bacteria > Bacillati > Actinomycetota > Actinomycetes > Kitasatosporales > Streptomycetaceae > Streptomyces > Streptomyces sp. Tek67B01. Next base: position 4,138,991 of record NZ_JBUYUY010000001.1, on the reverse strand, counting down.
GTCCCGCGGCCCGGCGGCGCCGTCGCGGTAGACGGTGGCCTCGTGGTCCTGGAACGCCGTGAAGACGTGCGTACGGTCCTGGTAGACGCGGCCGTCGCGGTTCAGCCGCTTGTTGATCCCGACGGTCCACTTCATGTGCTCGTCGTAGCGGCCTTCGGTCACCCAGTACGTCGACAGGTAGCAGCCGGCCGTGACGGGCCGGGCGACGGCCGACTTCTCCGGGTAGCGCAGCTCCTGGAGGTCCCTGGTGGCCACCCAGCGGCGACCCGCGTACATCCAGGGCATGGCCATGGCGCCGGCGTAGTAGTGGTCGTCCTCGTACCAGCGGTTGTACGCGAACTCGTGGCCCGGGTGCGGTTCGACCATGGTGATCAGCGCGTGGCCGGGGCGGACGCCGTACGGTCCCGCCGCGGCGAGCGCCGCGTACTCCTCGACCCGGGTGTCGTCCTCGCCGCCCGGCTGCCGCCGCGTCGATGTCTCGTCTGTCGTCATGGGACCGGTCTATCTGATGCAGCGTCAGTTGGGGAGGGGGCGGACGTCGGTACGCGCGCCTCCCGTCCACCCGGCGGACAGGTAGGTGCCCTGTGCACCTTTCGTGGTTAGGCTGCGCGCACCCGCCTCCCGAAGGAGCTCCCGTGCCCGCTCCCGCCACCGCCCTGCCGCTGCCCGCCTTCGCCGCCAGGACCGCCTCGGTGGGGGGTTCGCCCATCCGCGACATCCTCTCCCTCACCGACCGCCCCGAGGTGGTCTCCTTCGCCGGCGGCTACCCGGCGCCCGGGCTCTTCGACACCGCCGGTCTGCGCGCGGCCTTCGACGCGACCCTCTGCGATCGCACCTCCGCCGCGCGGGCCCTGCAGTACTCGACCACCGAGGGCGTGCCGGAGTTCCGCGCCGCGATCGCCGCGCGGGTCACCGCCCGCGGGCTGGAGACCACCGCCGACCAGGTGTGCGTCACCACCGGTTCCCAGCAGGCGCTCTCCCTGCTCGCCGACGCCCTCCTGGACCCGGGCGACGTGGTCCTGGTGGAGAACCCGACCTACCTGGCGGCGCTCCAGGGCTTCGGCCTGGCCGGCGCGCGGGTCGTGCCCCTCCCCTGCGACGAGGACGGCCTCCTCCCGGACGCCCTGGAGGAGATCGTCCGGCGCGAGCGGCCCAAGCTGCTGTACACGATCCCCACCTTCCAGAACCCGACGGGCCGCACCCTCCCCGGAGCCCGCCGCAAGGCCGTCGCGGAAGTCGCCGGGCGGCTCGGATTGTGGCTGGTGGAGGACGACCCGTACGGGGAACTCCGCTACGAGGGGTCCCACGAGCCGTGGCTCGCCGCGCATCCCGGGGCGGAGGACCGTACCGCCCTGCTCGGCAGCTTCTCCAAGGTCATGGCGCCCGGCCTGCGGTTGGGGTGGCTCCGCGCCCCTGCGGCCCTGCTGCGGGCCGTGGTGGTCGCCAAGCAGGCGGCCGACCTGCACACCTCGACGGTGAACCAGTTGGCCGCGACCCACTACCTGGCCTCGGTGGACCTGGACGCCCACGTCGCCGCGGTCCGCGAGGCCTACCGCGTCCGCCGGGACGCGCTGATCGCCGGCCTGCCCGAGGCGCTCCCGCCGGGCTCGGAGTGGAACCGGCCGGAAGGCGGCATGTTCGTCTGGGTCCGGCTGCCGGCCGGGTACGACGCGACGGCCCGCCTCACCTCCGCCGTCGCACGCGACGTGGCCTACGTCCCCGGGGCGCCCTTCCACACCGGCACCCCGGACCACCGCACCCTGCGACTGTCCTTCGTCACGCACACCCCGTCCGAGATCACCGAGGGCCTGCGCCGGCTGGGCCGCGCCCTGCGTTAGCCCCCCGGCTCCACGTTCAGCAGCTCCACGCTCAGCCGTAGAACTTCTCGATCTCGGCGGCGTACCGCTCGGCCACCACCGCCCGCCGCAGTTTCAGGGTCGGCGTCAAGGTGCCCGCCTCGACCGAGAAGTCCTCGGGGAGCAGGCGGAAGGCCCGCACCCGGGCCGGGCGGGAGACGCCGGCGTTGGCCTCCTCGACGGCCCGCGCCCCCAGCGCCCGTACCGCCGGGTGCTCCTCCGGCCGGCCCAGGGCGTCCGGGGCGATGCCCTCCCGGGCCGCCCAGGCCGCGACCTCGTCCGCGTCCAGGGTGATCAGGGCCACGGGATGGGGGCGGCGGTCCCCGATCAACACCGCGCGCGAGACGTACCGCGAGGCCTGGAGAGCGAACTCGACTTAGGTCGGGGTGATGTTCTTCCCAGGGTTCCTACGCCCCCGAGTTGCGGGTGAAGGGCACGGCGACCGGCGGTGTCCCGGCCGACCTGATGAAGGTGGCCGACTTCAACAACGGCTCCTACGGCTCCGGCCTGATCTTCATGGCCGCCGCCGGGCAGGACGGCGCCTTCCCCTAGCTGAAGCTCGATTCCTACCTCAACCCGGCGGGCAAGGCCCTAATCGACGGCCTGCGCGAGGGCTGTATCGCCATCGACGCCATCGCCGGCTCCTTCATGCGGATCTCCGACCTGACCACCCGCGACCCGCTCGCCCAGCCCGACTGGCGGGCCCGGCTCGGCCAGAGCAGGCTCGGCGGGACCGCCCCGGCCGCGCCCGTGTACCAGTACCACGCGCTCGGCGACGAGTTGATCCCGTACGCCGTCGGCCGCGAGCTGCGTCCGAGTGGTGCGCGCGGGGCGCGGACGTCGAGTTCGACACCGTATGGGTCGGTGAGCACGTCAGCGGGTCATCACCCACTCCCTGGAGGCGGGCAACTAGCTCGCGGACCGTTTCGCGGGCCGCACCACCCACCCCAACTGCTAGGCGTACGGAACCGTCCGCCCCGCCGGTGCGCGCCACTCGCGCCGCTCCGCACCGGCGGGGCAGCGCCGCGACCGCATGGGGCGCCGCCCCGGACGGGCCGCCGGCGTCGGGGCGCCGGACAGGTTACCGCCCCCGATAGAGCGCGTCGATCTCCGACGCGAACTCCCGCACGATGACCCCCCGCCTCAGCTTCAACGACGGCGTCACCTGCCCCCGCTCCTCCGTGAACTCCCCCGCGAGCAGCGCGAACCGGCGGATCGACTCCGCCCGCGACACCAACGCGTTCGCCTCGTCCACGCCCCTCTGCACGTCCGCCCGCAGTTCCTCGTCCTCCAGCAGTTCCCCGACCGGCACCCCGACCTTCTTGTGTATCTGCCTCCAGTGCGCCAACCCCTCCCCGTCCAGGGTGATCAGCGCGGCGACGTACGGCCGGTTGTCGCCGACCACCAGGCACTGGGCCACCAAGGGGTGCGCCCGCAACGCGTCCTCAAGGACCGCCGGGGCGACGTTCTTGCCCCCGGAGGTGATGATCATGTCCTTCTTGCGGCCGGTGATCGTCAGGTACCCGTCCGCGTCCAGCTCCCCGATGTCGCCGGTCGCGAACCAGCCGCCCGGCTCCACCGCCCCGCCGTTCCAGTAGCCCGCGAAGACGTGCGGCCCGTACAGCAGCACCTCCCCGTCGTCCGCGATCCGTACCGCCGTTCCCGGCAGCGGCCACCCGACCGTGCCCAGCCTCGGCTTCAGCGGGGGCGTAACGGTCGCGGCCGCCGTCGTCTCCGTCAGGCCGTAGCCCTCGAAGACCTCCACGCCGGCGCCGGTGTAGAAGGCCGACAGCCTCGCCCCCAGCGGCGATCCGCCGCTGAGGACGTACCGCACGCGTCCGCCCAGCGCCGCCCGGATGCGCCGGTACACGAGCGGGTCGTACAGGGCCCGCGCCGCCCGCAGCCCCCACCCCGACCCGCCGCTCTCCCCGTATTTCCGGGCGATCCTCGCCGCCCGGTCGAAGGACGCCGCCCGGCCCATCTGCTCCGCCGTCGCCCGCGCGGTGTTGTAGACCTTCTCCAGGACGTACGGGATGGCCAGCAGGAACGTCGGTCTGAACCCGGCCAGGTCCGCCAGCAGGTCCTCCGTACGGATGCTCGGCGCGTGGCCCAGCCTCACCCGCGCCCGCATGCATCCCACGGCGACCATCCGCCCGAAGACGTGCGACAGCGGGAGGAACAGCAGGGTGGAGGCGGGTTCGTCGCCGCCCGCGCGGAACACCGGGTGCAACAGCTCCACCGCGTTGTCCACCTCCGCGAAGAAGTTCGCGTGCGTCAGCACGCACCCCTTCGGCCGTCCGGTGGTCCCGGACGTGTAGACGAGGGTCGCGACGTCCTGTGGCGTACGGACCCGCCTGCGCTCGTGCACCAGCGCCTCCGGGATGCGCTCCCCGGCCTTGACGAGCCGTGCCACGGCACCCGTGTCGAACTCCCACAGGTGGGCGAGGCCGGGCAGGTTCACCCGTTCGGCGCTGATGATGCGGGCCTGCGTGGTGTCCTCGACGGCGCAGGCCACCGCCCCCGAGTCATGGATGATCCACCGGGCCTGGGCCGCAGAGGAGGTCGGGTAGATCGGCACGGTGACCAATCCGGCCGCCCAGCCCGCGAAGTCCAGGAGGGTCCACTCGTAGGTGGTGCGCGCCATGATGGCGAGCCGGTCCCCCGCGCGCAGTCCCTCGGCGATCAGCCCCTTGGCTACGGCCAGCACCTGGGCCGCGAATTCGGCGGCGCTCACGTCACGCCAGGTGCCGTCCGGCTCTTTGCGCGCGAGTACGGCCTCGCCGGGCGCATGGGCCGCGTTGTCGAACGGGATGTCTCCGAGCGATCCGCGCACGGGCGGCCGGACGAGCGCGGGCACCGCGACCTGCCGCACCACCCCGTCGATCACGGTCTTGACGGGCTCGACCAGTCTCGGCGCGGCCGGTCTGGGCGCGGCCTGCTTCGGCTCGGGATGCACGGGCGTTCTCCTCGGCTCGACTCCGGAGTTACCGCCGGTAATCTACGCGTGAGTAATAGCTGCCGGCCACCCCCTGAACAGGCCCTGACCACCGCGAACACGACTCCTCCACCGGGCGCGCACGCAGGTCACGCACCTGGGAGGGGGCGCAGGCCGACGCGTGCGCCGCCCCTGCGGACCTGTCGACCGGGAGCCGCTTCGCCCTACGCGGCGGCGGCGGCGGTGACCCTACAGTCGCGGCAGTGGCCCGGTTCCTGGGCGCGGAAGGCGCGTTCGCAGCCGTCGCAGTTCTGCAACGGGTCGGGGCGGGGGCCGTTCGACTGCTCGGGCGGGACCGCGGGGAGGGGCGGCGGGAGCATCGCGGTGAGCCGGTAGGCCAGGACGGACGCAGGGTGGCGCATGTGGTCCGGGAGTTCGGCGATCAACTTCCGCGCGATGACTTCGGGGGCGATCCCGCGCTCAAGCCAGGCGGAGGTGCCGGGCGCGAGACGCAGGATGTCCCGTTCGGACAGGAGCACTCCGGGATCGAGGGCGCGCAGGCCCGCCAACAGGTCGAGGGCGGCCGGGTGGGGCGGGGTAGCGGCCTGCGGGTTCTGCTCCTCGGCCTCCGGGACGGGCTCTTGGGCCTCGGGGTCCGGCACCCCGGATTCCCATACGGGCTCGGCCACGGGCTCCGGGGCGGGCTCCGGCCCCGGTTCCGGCTCGCGTTCCGTCACGGGGACGGGGACGGGGACGGGCCGCACGCGCCTCTGGCGGGGTGTCGTGGCCTCGTCCGGGTCGGCGCCCGGCTGTTCGTAGTAGTACGTCCGGGTGACCATGCGCCCGCTGTCGAGCCGTACGACCCGCCGCTCGACGTAGCCGAACTCCTCCAACTCCCGCAGTGCGGCGGCCAGCCGGATCTCCCCCTCGGGGAAGCGCGCGGCCAGCGCCTTGATGCCGACGAGCGCGCCGTCCCGCAGCGACTGGATGTACACCGCGACGCCGATGGCCGTGGCGGACAGCCCCGCGTGCTGGGAGAGGTGGTTGCCGACGATCGTGAAGCGGTTGCGGTGACGGGACTTGACGTGAATGACGCCGGACCGGTGATTCCCGGGCGTAACCCGGGCTGCGGCGCGGGGCAGCGCACTAGACTGCGTGAGAGCCATTGGGAAGCCGTTTACTTCCTAGTTGGTCAGGCCCTCGCCCGGGATGCCAGTCCCGGCGGGGGCCGTCTCATGTCTGAGGTTGTCGGCATGAGCATATGCCAGGCAACCCGCACCAAATCCAGCCCAGTTGGCACAGTTCACCCATCCGAGCGATGGGAGGCCGGGAGGGTTGGTCGGGGGTCATTCACCCTCTTCGTCATTGGTAGTACAGGGACTAACGCCACCGGGTCCCGGTCCACGACGACCCGGTGAACCACCCCCGCTCCCCTGTCGACATTTACCCCCAAACCACCCCACCGACCTGCCCCCCGGTCGGCACCGCGCCCCTTACCAGACCCGCCCCGGCACGGGGGGCGTCAGGGGGCGGTGGCCGCCAGGAGGTCGATGACGATCTCCGCACCCAAGGCGTACGCCGGGACGCCCGAGGTGATGAGGGCCGTCTCGGCGACTCCGATGAGGTCGGCGACGGTGGCGCCGGCGTGGAGGGCGCCCTGGGCGTGGATGCGGGCGGGGTGTTCCCGCCCCAGGGAAAGGAGTTGACCGAAGTGGACGAGTTGCTGCACGCGCGCGCCCAGCGGGTTGTCGGTCAGCACGATGTGCCGCAGCGCCGCGAGTGCCTCCTCGGTGGGCAGCCGGTCGAAGTCCCGCGCCAGGCGCAGTCGGTCCTGCACACCGCCCGGAACGCCCCCGAGGGTGGAGCGGTAACGGGCGCGCACCGCCTCGGTGCGCCGGGCGAGGGCATCGTCGCCCGGCGCGCCGTAGCCCGTCGCGCCGTCGCCCGTCGTGTCGTCGCCCGTCGTGTCGTCGGCCGTCGCGTCGGCGGTCATGAGGCGACCCGGGCGATCGAGGCGCGTACGGCGGCCAGGGCGCCCTCGGGGAAGTCCACGGCCCCGCCGATCGCCGCCGCCGCGAGCTCCGCCTCGGCGCTCTCCTCGATGGCCACCACCAGGTGGGCGGTGGCCGCCGAGTCCGACCCGAACACGATGAGGCCGTGGTTGGCCAGCAGGGCCGCCGAGGTCGTGGGGCGCCGTTCCAGTACGTCGACCATGCCGCGCACGGATACGTCGGACCCGCGCGGCCCCCACGGCACCACCGGAACCTCCTCGGGCTGCCCGAAGCGCAGCATGGGCTCGGTCCGGCACGGCAGCGGCCGGTGCGCGACGGCGAAGGCCGTCGCGGAGGGCGAGTGGGTGTGGATGACAGCGCCCACCTGCGGGCGGGCCCGGTAGACGGCACTGTGCATGGAGATGATCTCAGTGCTGACCGACCGCAGTTCGCCCTCCAGGATCTCGCCGTCGAGGCTGACGGTCGCCAGGTCCTCGGGCCGCAGCCCGCGGACGAATCCCGGCGTCAGCAGGAAGCTGTCGGCGTCGAGCCGGGCGCTGAGGTTGGCGTGCCCCGAGTGGGACATCACCCCCGCCGCGAAGAGCGTCTCCGCCGCCGCGACCAGCTCGTCAGCCCGCTCGTTCGCCGCCTGTGTGGTTGCCATCCGGCACCTCCGAAGTCCGCTGCCGGCGGCTCTCGATCGCCGCCGTGCCCGCACACCCCACTCTTCAACTTAAACTCAGGTTCAAGTCAAGCGGTCGAAGGGCCGGACCGAGCCGGAACGGGAGGAGTGGCTACGTGCGCATGACCATCGGACAGCTCGCGGAGATCACCGGAGTGCCGGCGTCGGCCATCCGGTTCTGGGAACGCCACGGCCTGCTGCCCACGCCCGAGCGCCAGAGCGGGCAGCGGCGCTACCCGCCGGAGGCCGCGCAACGGATCGTGGTGCTGCGCAAGTGCCAGCAGGCCGGGCTGACCCTGTCGGAGATCGGCGAGTTCCAGGAGGACCAACCGCGCAGGCAGGCGATGATCCGCGCCAAGATCGCCGAGGTCGAGCAGCGCATGATCGACCTCGACCACGCCCATCAGCTCTTGGTCCACGCCTTGCAGTGCGGCGAGGAGGACATCGTCAGCTGCCCCAAGTTCCGCGAGCAGATGGCCGCCTGGGAGACGCAGTCGCCTTAGCCCCGGCCCACGAGACCTCCGCCCACACCACCTTCCCGGGCGCGGGCCCTTCCCGTACGCCCCACCGGTCGGCGTACGCGTCGACCAGCACCAGCCCCCGCCCGGGGGCGCGCAGCTCGGGCAGCCGGTCACCCGCGTGTCGGCCACCTCGATCCGCAAGAGCCCCGGACGCGCGACCAGCTCCAGCCGGAACCCCCGCCCCGGCACCCGGCCGTGGGTGACGGCGTTCGCGGCGAGCTCGGCCACGATGGCGCGGGGCGCGTCCAAGGGCAGCCCCCAACCGCGCAGTTGCTCGACGGCCAGCAGCCGGGCGAGGCGCGCCCCTCGGGGGGTTGAGGACAGGAGGACGTCATAGTGCCGGGCGTCGAGCGCGGTTCCGGCGAGTTCGCTGTTCACCTCACAGAGCGTGGCGGTGCGTGCGTAGCGTGAGAAGGCACAACGCCCTTGCGTCCGGGGTTTGTCCGGACGTTGTCCGGTGCTGTCCGGTCGGTCCGGACCGTTGCCCCGGGTAGGGGGCGTTGAGGACATCGGCTCGTCGGCGGTAGTGCGCATGGGCGTGGACAGTGACGGTACGGAAGACGCCGGCTGGGACGTCGATCCCGAGGACGAACAGGGGGTCGCGGTCCTGTCCGCGCTGGGCCGCCAGCTCCGTACCTGGCGGGAGCAGGCGGGGAAGCGGGCCTCGGACCTGGGCGTGGAGATCGGGTACGGGGAGGACCTGGTCCGCAAGGTCGAGTCGGGCAAGCGCATCCCGCGCCCGGAGTACCTGGACAAGGCGGACGAGGCGTTGGGGGCGTGCGGGAAGATCCGCGCGATGAAGCCGGAACGGAGCAGGTCCGGTACCCGAAGAAGGTGCGGGACCTGGCGAAGCTGGAGGCCCGGGCGGTGGAGCTGTCGGCCTACGGCAACCACAACCTGCACGGTCTGCTCCAGACCGACGGCTACGCACGGGCGCTGTTCGAGATGGCGCAACCTCCTCAGTCACACGAAGAAGTAGAGCGAGGCATGGCGGGGCGTTTGGCACGCCAGTCGATCTTCGAGCGCGTGCCGGCGCCTGCGCTCAGCTTCGTCCAAGAAGAGGTAACCCTTCGGCGCACCATCGGAGGCACAATGGTTCTGCGTAGGCAGCTTGAACGCCTACTGGAATTAGCTCAGTTGCGGAACGTCACGATTCAGGTGATGCCTACCAACTGCGATGACCACGCCGGGATGGGGGGCCTGATCCAGGTGCTGAAGTTCGGTGACGGTACGGCGGTCGGACGCTCTGAAGGCGTGTTCAACGGCCGCCCGGTATCCGAGCCGCGGCAGCTTCAGATCTTGGAGCTGCGCTATGGCATGATCCGGGCGCAGGCTCTCTCACCACGGGCATCCCGGGCCTTCATCGAGCAATTGCTGCGAGAAATATGATCCCCAAGTCCGAGCTGCAATGGTTCAAGAGCAGCTACAGCGACAGCAGTGACATCAACGACTGCGTCGAGGTCGCCGCCACCCCCGCCGCCGTCCTCGTCCGGGACTCCAAGGACACCGACATCCCCCACCTCGCCTTCGGCCCCGCCGCCTGGGCGGGGTTCGTGGCCTTCGCACGCTGAGCCGGACGGCGCGGCGCGAGGTCGTCGACCTGCCCGAGGACCAGGGGTGTCTGCGGTGGGTGCTCGGGGTGCCGCTCGGGCTCGTCTACCTGGCGGCGGCGTACTTCTGCGGGATCGCCCTGCTCATGCGGCCCGACGGGCCCCACGACGACCACACCCGCGCCGACATCGAGGCGTGCACCGTCGCGGCGCTGTGCGTCAGCCTGCTCGGGCTGCTGCTCTCGCTCCTCCCGGTGTACCGCCGCACCATGAGCCGGTGGTGGTACCTCGTGCCTCTCGCGCTCGGCCTCGTCGCCTACGTCCGGGCGCTCACCGCCTGAGCCGCACCGCGGTCTCGGCCACTTTCTCGGCCACGGCGAACACCGCGGCCCCCCGCCCTATGGGGCGGGGGGCCGCGGTGTTCGTGCGTACGGGGCGTCAGGCGGCGACGGCCACCGGGGTGCGGGCCGGGTCTTCCGGCGTCACTTCTTCGAGCGGGGAGGACGAGGCGGCCGCGTAGGCCTTCTTGTCCAGGATTCCCTCGCGCGCCGAGACGATGACCGGGACGACGGCCTGGCCGGCCACGTTGGTGGCGGTGCGCATCATGTCCAGGATCGGGTCGATCGCCATCAGCAGGCCCACGCCCTCCAGCGGCAGGCCGAGCGTGGAGAGGGTCAGCGTCAGCATGACCGTGGCGCCGGTCAGACCCGCCGTGGCGGCGGAACCGACCACCGACACGAACGCGATGAGCAGGTACTCCTTGATGCCCAGCTGGACGTCGAAGATCTGCGCGATGAAGATCGCCGCGAGCGCCGGGTAGATCGCGGCGCAGCCGTCCATCTTGGTCGTGGCGCCGAACGGGACGGCGAAGGAGGCGTACTCCCTGGGGACGCCGAGGCGTTCGGTGACCTTCTGGGTGACCGGCATGGTGCCGACCGAGGAGCGGGAGACGAAGGCCAGCTGGATGGCCGGCCAGGCGCCCTTGAAGAACTGGAGCGGGTTGACCTTGGCGACCGTCGCGAGGAGCAACGGGTACACGCCGAACATCACCAGGGCGGAGCCGATGTAGACGTCCGCGGTGAAGGTCGCGTACTTGCCGATCAGGTCCCAGCCGTACGTGGCGATCGCGGTGCCGATGAGCCCGACGGTGCCGATGGGCGCGAGGCGGATGACCCACCACAGGGCCTTCTGGAGCAGCTCCAGAACGGACTCGGCGAGGGTGAGGACCGGCTGCGCCTTGCTGCCGAGCTTGAGGGCGGCGATACCGGCGACGGCGGCGAGGAAGACGATCTGGAGGACGTTCAGCTCGGTGAACGGCGTGATGATGTCCTTCGGCACGATGCCGGTCAGGAAGTCGATCCACGAACCGTGGTGCTTGGGCAGCTTGCCGTCCTGCGGGGTAAGCCCGGTACCGGCGCCCGGGTTGGTCAGCAGGCCGATGGCGAGGCCGATGCCGACCGCGATCAGCGAGGTGATCATGAACCAGAGCAGGGTGCGGGAGGCCAGGCGCGCGGCGTTGTTCACCTTCCGCAGGTTGGTGATGGACACCAGGATCGCGAAGAAGACGAGGGGGGCGACGGCCAGCTTGAGCAGCTGGATGAAGATGTCGCCGATTTTCTCCAGGGTGGTGCCCAGCCAGCTGATGTCCTGGCTCTTGGCGAGCCAGCCGAACAGCACGCCGAGCGCGAGACCGGTGACGATCTGGGCCCAGAACGGGAACTTGAACGAGGCCTTGGCGGCGGGGGCCGGGGCCTGGGGGGTGGCGGACACGGACACTCTCCGGGGGTGACGCGTAGAGGACGACGCGTGAAGTCGTGGGGATCGGGGACGCGCAGGGACGGGGCGAAAGGTTCCTGCGGCGGTGTGACAACGCGGTGGGGACACGGTGCGGCAGCACCCGGAAGGTGCCAGGCCGGCCGGGACCGTTGCTGGGTCGGTCGGGGCGACGGCGACGTCGACCGTGACGACGTCTACCGCGACGGCGTCAGCGACAACAGCAACAGGCCGCGGACACGCGGCGGCAGAGGTCGACGTGCAGGCGCGCCACGAGCGGAACGCTCGCGGTCATCTGGTGCGCAACTGTGGTCAACATGTTGAACACGCTAACACTTCTCCTTTGAGAATCTCAAAGGCGCCCTTTGAGCCAAGGTGGCGGCCATGGCCGTGCCGGTACGCACGAACGCCCCAGCGGCACGGGTGGTGTTCCCGTCGCTGGGGCGTTCGCGGATGCGTTTGGATGTGTGATGAAGCTAACCGGGCCGGGCCCGGGGGCGCGCTAGCCGACGCGGGCGGCGTCGTCGGCGGCGTCCTCCTGGCCACGGTTCTCGGCGAGCTTCTGCTTCGCACCCGCGACGCGTCCGGAGATCTGCGCGGACATCTCGTCGCGCTGCTTGCGCAGGAGCACGAAGGACAGCGGGGCGGAGAGGACGAGGGCGAGGAGCACGATCCAGGCGAAGTTCGCGTCGCCCAACGCGGAGGGCACCCAGCCCAGGCGGACGAATACGGCGACGAGCACCAGACACCCGACGAAGATGCTCAGGCGCATCGCGGTGTAGCGGATCGTCGCGCTCGGCTTGAGGGACACGGTGACCCCTTCTCTCTCGTCTTCGTACGGCGGCACGTGCCCATCCAGTGAAGCACGCCGCGGCCCGGCTCCGGTCCGCCGGGGTCGCCGGCCCCGCGCCCCTCCGCCGTCAGTGCAGCGGGAGCAGCATCGTGATGTCGTCGCGGTCGTCACCGGGGCCGACGCGGATGGCGTCGGGGACGCGGCCGACCTCCTTGTAGCCGCAGGCGGCGTAGAAGTGCTCCAAGCCGAGGCCGCCGCGGCAGCTCAGGCGGACGGCCTCGATGCCGTCCAGGGCGCGGGCGGCGTCGGCGACGGCCGCCATCAGGGCGCGGCCGGCGCCCCGGCCCTGGAGGTCGGGGGCGACCATCACGGTGTAGGCCATGACCCAGTGCCGCATGAGCCGGTGTTGGTTGAGGGCGAGGACGGCGGCGGCGACGACCCGGCCCTCCCCGTCGTGGCCCACGATCAGACGGTGGCTTCCCTCCGCCATCGCCACGAGGTGCTTGACCAGCGCGGGCCGCACGTCCTCGGCGGTGACGGGCGGGACGAAGCCGACCGCGCCACCCGCGTTGCTGACCTCCGTCCAGAGGTCGAGGAGTCCGTCGCGCAGGGCCGGATCGACGACGGGGTCCAGGGTGAAAGTAAGGATCATACCCGAAGAGTATCTATTACCTATGTGGCTCGGCAACCATTTTCCCCGCCTTCGCCTTCGCCTTCGCTTCCGCCTTCGCCTCCGCCTCCCCGGAACGGCGCGAGCCCCGGTCCACCAGGACCGGGGCTCGCCTCCGTCGTGCGGCGCGCGGAGCGTCAGACGCGCATCGCCTGCGGCGACTCGCGCAGGTCCGCTTCCGGGCCGGGGTACTCGCGGATGATCTCGTACCGCGTGTTGCGCTCGACCGGGCGGAAACCGGCTTCCCGGATGAGCTCCAGGAGGTCGTCACGGCCCAGCTTGTTCGGGGTGCCGTAGTTGTCGGCGTCGTGCGTGATCTTGTACTCGACGACCGAGCCGTCCATGTCGTCGGCGCCGTGCTGGAGCGCGAGTTGGGCGGTCTGCACGCCGTGCATCACCCAGAAGACCTTCACGTGCGGCACGTTGTCGAAGAGGAGCCGGGAGACGGCGAAGGTCTTGAGCGCCTCGGCCCCGGTCGCCATCGTCGTGCGCGCCTGGAGCTTGTTGCGGACCTTGCCGTCCTGCATGTCCACGAAGTCGTGCTGGTAGCGCAGCGGGATGAAGACCTGGAAGCCGCCGGTCTCGTCCTGGAGCTCGCGCAGCCGCAGCACGTGGTCCACGCGGTGGCGCGGCTCCTCGATGTGCCCGTAGAGCATGGTCGAGGGGGTCTTGAGGCCCTTGGAGTGCGCCAGGCGGTGGATGCGCGACCAGTCTTCCCAGTGGGTGCGGTGGTCCACGATGTGCCGGCGGACCTCCCAGTCGAAGATCTCGGCGCCGCCGCCGGTCAGCGACTCCAGGCCGGCCTCGATCAGCTCGTCCAGGATGTCGGAGGCCGACATGCCGGAGATCGTCTCGAAGTGGTGGATCTCGGTGGCCGTGAACGCCTTCAGCGAGACGTTCGGCAGCGCCTCCTTGAGGGCGGAGAGCGAGCGCGGGTAGTAGCGCCACGGCAGGGTCGGGTGCAGGCCGTTGACGATGTGCAGCTCGGTGAGGTTCTCGTTCTCCATGGCCTTGGCCAGGCGGACGGCCTCCTCGATGCGCATCGTGTACGCGTCCTTCTCGCCCGGCTTGCGCTGGAACGAGCAGTACGCGCAGGACGCGGTGCACACGTTGGTCATGTTGAGGTGACGGTTGACGTTGAAGTGGACGACGTCACCGTTCTTGCGCGTGCGCACCTCGTGGGCGAGGCCGCCCAGCCAGGCCAGGTCGTCGGACTCGTAGAGGGCGATGCCGTCCTCACGGGTCAGCCGCTCGCCGGAACGGACCTTCTCCTCCAGCTCACGCTTGAGCCCAGCGTCCATGCCGGTCCTCTCCTCTGCCTGTCCTGATCTGTCCTGCACTGCCCGTGCCCTGCGCGTTGCCGCCTCGACCCGTGGTCCGGGTGGCCGCAACCGCCACCCACCGTACTCTCAGCCCTCCTCGGGCAGTTCCCCGACCCGGTTCTCCCACTTCGTGGAGAGCACGATGGTGGTGCGGGTGCGCGAGACGCCCTTGGTGCCGGAGAGCCTACGGATGATCTTCTCCAGGCCGTCCACGTCGCTGGCGCGCACCTTCAACATGAAGGAGTCGTCGCCGGCGATGAACCAGCAGTCCTCGATCTCGGCGAGGTCGCGCAGCCGGCGGGCCACGTCTTCGTGGTCGGCGGCGTCGGAGAGCGAGATGCCGATCAGCGCCGTTACGCCGAGACCGAGCGAGGCCGCGTCCACGGTCGCGCGGTAGCCCGTGATCACGCCCGCCGTCTCCAGACGGTTGATGCGGTCGGTGACGCTGGGGCCGGAGAGGCCCACGAGACGGCCCAGCTCCGCGTACGAGGCACGGCCGTTTTCCCGGAGTGCCTGGATGAGCTGCCTGTCCACCGTGTCCATTACGTGGAGCCTTCCATTATTCGGCGATTCTGCGAGTCTAGGTATAGAATCTAAGGCACACAGGGGTCAACTCCCTGTGAAAACTTGCAACAGATCAAAGACGATCTTCAGGAGTGGTTCACCGTGTACACGATCGAGATGGCCTACGCGCACATGCGACAGCTTCAGGAGCTGGCCAACCGATCCCGCACCGACCAGCCGTCCGCCGCGCACCGCGTCGACAAGATGCGCAAGCCGCGCACCGACAAGAAGCGCTAAGCACCGCTCGCCTCCCGGGGAGCACGGGAACGTCCGAGCTCCCCCTCCCACCTGCGGTACAGCCGGTGCGGCACACCCGCCGCATCGAGCACCCGCCCCGCGACGAAGTCCACCAGATCCTGGATGTGCGTCGCACCCGCGTAGAACGCCGGAGAGGCGGGCAGCACGACCGCGCCCGCCTCGTCCAGCGCCACCAAGTGCTTCAAGGTCTGACCGTTCAGCGGAGTCTCCCGCACCGCGACCACCAGCCGGCGCCGCTCCTTGAGCGTCACGCTCGCGACGCGCTGGAGCAGGTCCTTCGAAAGTCCCAGCGCCACGCCCGCGACGCACGCCGTGGACGCGGGCACGATCAGCATCCCCTTCACCGGGTACGAACCCGAACTCGGCCCGGCGGCCAGGTCCCCCGCACCCCAGTGGCGCACGTCGTCCAGCGCGGGCGTCGCGAAACTGCCCGGCTTGCCGTCCGCGCCGCGTTCCAGCCACCGGGCGAGGTCCTCGCGCCAGTGCGCGTCACGGAACGCGATGCCGGTCTCGTCCAGCAGGGTGAGGCGCGACGCCCGGCTCACCACCAGGTCGACGCTTTCGCCCGCCGCGAGAAGCCCCCGGAGCACCGCCCCCGCGTACGGCGTCCCGGACGCCCCGGAAACCCCGACCACCCACGGGGTGCGCTTGCCGTCAGTCATGACTCCGAGACTATCCGGCCACCGCGAGCGGGCACGGAGTAAGGTGCCCGGACGTTCAAGGGGTGGACACGAAAGACGGGGGGCGTTCGCCGTGGAGCAGGTGCGCGCGGGGCGGGAAGGGCATGCGGAGCGGGCCGTACGGCCGGGCGGGGAATGGGGCCGTGCCGACCGGGCCAAGGCCGCCGCGAAGCTGATGCTGGGCTGGGTCGCGCTGCTGTGGGTGATCGAGGCCGTGGACTACGCCACCGGGCACGCGCTGGACGCGTACGGGATCACCGCCCGCGAGAGCGACGGCCTGGGCGGGATACCGCTGGCCCCGTTCCTGCACTTCGGCTTCGACCACGTGGCGTCCAACAGTCTCCCGCTGCTGGTGCTGGGCTTCGTCGCCGCCCTCGGCGGGATACGCCGCTTCCTCGCGGTGTCGGCGGTGATCATCCTGGCCGACGGCTTCGCGGTGTGGCTGACGTCCCCTTCGCACTCCGTCACCGCCGGCGCGTCGGGCCTGATCTTCGGACTCTTCGGGTACTTGCTGGTGCGCGGCTTCGTGGAACGCCGACCGCTGGGGGTGGTGGTCGGGCTCGCCATCGCCGCCGTCTGGGGCACCACGTTCCTGTCGGGCGTCCTGCCCACCGATTCGATGATCAGCTGGCAGGGGCACCTCTTCGGACTCCTCGCGGGCGTGGCGACGGCGTTCCTCTTCCGCCGCCCGGAGCGACCGGCCCTGGCCGTCTGACGGGCAGCCCGTACCTGGCCGTCTGACGGGCTGACGAGCTGACGAGCTGACGAGCTGACGGCTAGAGGGTCAGGCCCCGCACGGCGAGATCCAGTACGGCGCACACGAAGAGCGCGATCCCGATGAAACCATTCACCGTGAAGAAGGCGCGGTTCAGCCGGGACAGGTCGTGCGGCGTGACGATCGTGTGCTCGTAGAGGAAGGCGGCCACGACGATGACCAGGCCGATCCAGAAGAACACCCCGGCGTGCGTGGCCACCGCGTACCAGGCCAGCAGGCCGGTGGTCACGACGTGCGCGCCGCGCGCGCCCCACAGCGCCGCCGGAATGCCGAAGCGGGCCGGGACCGACTTCACGCCCTCCGCGCGGTCGGCGGCCACGTCCTGGCAGCCGAAGATCAGGTCGAAGCCGCCGATCCACACACCCACGGCGAGGCCGAGGATCACCGCGTCCCAGGACCACTCGCCGGTGACGGCCAGCCAGGCCCCGATCGGACCCATCGCCTGGGCCAGGCCGAGGATGGCGTGGGGGAAGTTCGTGAACCGCTTGCCGTACGGGTAGACCACCATCGGGAGCACGGCGAGCGGCGCGAGCGCCAGGCACAGCGGGTTCAGCAGCGCCGCCGAGCCCAGGAACACGGCCAGCGCCACGCCGGCCCCCGTCCAGGCGGAGCGTACGGAAACCGCGCCGGTGACGAGTTCGCGCCCGGCGGTGCGGGGGTTGCGGGCGTCGATCTCGCGGTCGATGATCCGGTTGGCGGCCATCGCGAAGGTCCGCAGGCCGACCATGCAGACCGTGACGAGCAGCAGCTTCAGCCAGTGCATCGTCTGGTCGAGCCGGAACATGGCGGTCAGGGCGGCGATGTAGGCGAAGGGCAGCGCGAAGACCGAGTGCTCGATCATCACGAGCCGCAGG
The DNA here is from genome assembly GCF_055231995.1 of Streptomyces sp. Tek67B01. NCBI lineage: Bacteria > Bacillati > Actinomycetota > Actinomycetes > Kitasatosporales > Streptomycetaceae > Streptomyces > Streptomyces sp. Tek67B01. The sequence goes on along the minus strand of NZ_JBUYUY010000001.1, from coordinate 4,121,767 downwards.
AACGCCTTGACCTTGCCCGGGGCCTGCGGCGCGGAGCCGGGACCGACCACCCCGTCGGCTGTCGTCATCATGCGAGGCTCCTGCGGAAGTCTTCGAGATCGGCGCGCAGCGCGCCGGCGTCCACGGCCGGGATCTCCAGCGTGAGCGGGGACAGCTCCTCGCCCTCCGGCGGGGTGATGGTGGACAGGAAACGGCAGTCCGCGCCACCCTCTCCGGGGTAGGCCTGGAGGCGCAGCACCTCGCCCGCCCCGACGATGAACGGCCCGGTCTCGAAGGACAGCTCGGCCAGCAGGCGGGCGGCGAAGTCCTCGGCCTCCGCGTCCCTGAGGCCCGGCAGCTCGAAGCCGCCGCCCTCACCGGTCTCGTCCTCCCACATCAGCGCCCAGACGTTGCCGGGCCCCACGAACTCCTCCGCCGAGACGCCCGCTTGTTCGGCGGCCTCGCGGACCTCCGGGTCGGCGGGGTCCAACCGCGGCCGCACCAAGGCCACGTAGGCCGTGTCGGTGCCGATGAAGAGCTCGGGGCCGCTCACGCCGATCGGGCTCACAGGCCGTACTCCTTCCAGCGGCTGTCGACCAGGGCGGCCGTCGCGGGGTCGGACTCCACCATGTCGGGCCAGCCGCCGTCGCGGGTGTAGCCCTCCTCGGGCAGCTTCTTCGTCGCGTCGATGCCGGCCTTGCCGCCCCAGAACTGCTGGTAGGAGGCGTGGTCCAGGTGGTCCACGGGACCTTCGACGACGGTGAGGTCACGGCTGTAGTCGGTGTTGCCGAGCGCCCGCCAGGACACCTCGTGCAGGTCGTGGACGTCGCAGTCCTTGTCCACCACGATGATCAGCTTGGTCAGCGACATCATGTGCGCGCCCCAGATGGCGTGCATGACCTTCTGGGCGTGCTTGGGGTACTTCTTGTCGATCGAGACGATCGCGCAGTTGTGGAAGCCGCCCGACTCGGGGAGGTGGTAGTCCACGATGTCCGGGACGATGATCTTGAGCAGGGGCAGGAAGAAGCGTTCCGTCGCCCGCCCCAGCGGCCCGTCCTCGGTCGGCGGGCGACCCACCACGATCGACTGGAGGAGCGGACGCTTGCGCATCGTCACGCAGTCGATCGTCAGCGCCGGGAAGGGTTCCTGCGGGGTGTAGAAGCCGGTGTGGTCGCCGAACGGCCCCTCCGGCAGCATCTCGCCCGGCTCCAGCCAACCCTCGATGACCACTTCGGCGTTGGCCGGCACCTGGAGCGGGACCGTCTTGCAGTCGACCATCTCGATGCGCTTGCCCGCGACGAACCCGGCGAAGAGGTACTCGTCGATGTCGCCCGGCAGCGGCGCGGTGGACGCGTACGTCACCGCTGGCGGACAGCCGAAGGCGATCGCGACCGGCAGCCGCTCACCGCGCGCGGCGGCGACCGCGTAGTGGTTGCGACTGTCCTTGTGGATCTGCCAGTGCATGCCGATGGTGCGCTTGTCGTGGCGCTGGAGGCGGTAGAGGCCGAGGTTGCGCACGCCCGTCTCCGGGTGCTTGGTGTGCGTCAGGCCCAGGTTGAAGAAGGAGCCGCCGTCCTTGGGCCAGGTGAACAGGGCCGGGAGGCGGTCGAGGTCCACGTCGTCGCCGGTGAGGACGACCTCCTGGACCGGGGCGGACTCGCCCTTCACCTTCTTCGGCGGCACGTGCACCATCGAGCCGAGCTTGCCGAACGCCTCGCGCACGCCGATGAAGCCCTGGGGCAGCTCGGGCTTCAGGAGACCGCCGATCTTGTCGCTGATCTCCGCGTACGACTTCAGGCCGAGGGCCTTGAGCAGCCGGCGGTCGGTCCCGAAGACGTTCATGGCGAGCGGCATGGCCGAGCCCTTGACGTTCTCGAAGAGAAGCGCGGGGCCACCGGCCTTGTTGACTCTGTCGACGATCTCCCCGACCTCCAAGTAGGGGTCGACTTCGGCCTTGATGCGCTTGAGGTCGCCCTCCCGCTCCAGAGCCCGGAGCAGCGAGCGGAGATCGTCGTAAGCCATGGGGCCCAGTATCCGTCACCTACTACCCTGGGGACGTCACCGGGGCTCCGCGTGGGCCCGCCGTCACTGCCTGGGAGTCGGTCCCGCACCGTGCTGCGCTACCTGCCGTTCCTGCTGATCATCGCGCTGACCATCTACGCCTTCATCGACTGCCTGAACACGCCGGAGGAGGAGGTCAAGCACCTGCCGAAGGTGGTGTGGGTGCTGATCATCCTGCTGTTCTCGATCGTCGGACCGGTGGTGTGGTTGTTCGCGGGCAGGACCCGGACCACGGCCGGCGGCGGCCGTGGTCGCCGCACCGAATGGGTGGCGCCCGACGACAACCCGGAGTTCCTGCGGTCCCTGCGCGAGGAGCACGACAAGAACACGGACAAGAACGGGGACAGGGACAAGGACACCGACAAGGACTGATCGGCTCGGGGACTCACCGGCTCGGGGGACTGATCGGCTCGGGGGCGACTGCTCAGCGCCGTCCGGTGAGGGGCCTCGCGTAGGAGTCGCGCAGTTCGGCGCGGCGGGCCTGCGTCCACGCGGTGGGGTCCGTCAGCGCGGCTTCGAGGAGCTCGAAGTGCTGGTGCCAGTCCGCAAGGGCGTCGAGGGGGTCGCCGGCTTCGCGCCCCGGGCCCTCGCGCTCGTTCAGGAACCGGATCACCGTCGAGTCCGTACCGACCGGCTCCAGGTGGAAGCGCAGCCGCCCGAGCCCGCCGAGCGTGTACTCCACGACCCGCTCCACGTCCCAGGCCGTGATCCGGCCCGAGGCCGTCGGGCCGCCGTCGAGGGGGCGCAGGGTGACGGCGCCGTCGAGGTGCCGTTCCAGGACGTCCGCTTCGCCCAGCCAGCCGCTCAGCCCGTCCGCCGTGGTCAGGGCGGGCCAGAGGTCCTCGTAGGAGTGCGCCAAGTGCGGCTCGAAGCGGATCAGCAGGCGGCCCCCACCGGGGCTCTCGCTGGTGCCATGGCTCACGGGAGACATGACACCAGCGTCCCACTACCGCCGGTCAGACGCCCGCGTACGAGTGCTTGCCGTTGAGCAGGATGTTCACGCCGTAGTAGTTCCAGATCCAGCAGGCGAAGGCGAACAGCGCCAGGTAGGCGGCCTTGCGGCCCTTCCAGCCCGCCGTGGCCCGCGCGTGCAGGTAGCAGGCGTACGCCACCCACGTCACGAAGGACCAGACCTCCTTGGGGTCCCAGCCCCAGTACCGGCCCCAGGCGTCGCCCGCCCAGATCGCGCCCGCGATGATCGTGAACGTCCACAGCGGGAAGAACGCCGCGTTGATCCGGTAGGAGAACTTGTCGAGCGTGGCCGCCGAGGGCAGGCGCTCCATGACCGAGGTCGCGAAGCGGCCCGGCTGCTCGCCGCGCTCCAGCCGGGCTTCGTACCCGTCGCGGAACAGGTACAGCAGCGTGCCCGTCGCACCGATGTAGAAGACCGCGCCGCAGATGATCGCGGTGGAGACGTGGATCCACAGCCAGTACGAGTGCAGGGCCGGGACCAGCTGGTCGCTCGCCGTGTACAGCCAGGTGGTGGCGATGCCCAGGTCCAGCAGGACGGTCGTGACCAGGATCAGACCCATCCAGCGGACGTTCTTCTTGAGCAGCAGCAGGATCAGGTACGCGGCGACGGCCACCGTGGAGAAGGTGAGCGAGAACTCGTACATGTTGCCCCAGGGGGCCCGCTTCACGGACGTCGCGCGCGCGACGACACCGGCCGCCTCGATGAGGAAGCCGAGCGCGGTCAGCGAGACCGCGATCCGCCCGTACAGGTCGCCCTGCTCGGTGCCGCCCGCGGCGCCGGGGCCGTCCGGGACGTCACGGGTGCCGGCGGCGGAACGGGTGACCACCTGCGGCCGGTCGAGGACCGCGGTGCCCCCCTTGCCGCGCACCTGCACCGCCGGGGCGGCGGCCTTGGTCCCGGTCAGCGCGGCGGCGGTACGGCCTACCTTGCTGCGGCTGCCGAAGATCCACTCGGCGATGTGGGCGAGGAAGGCGAACGTGTAGACCGCCATCGACGAATAGACCAGGTAGTTGCTGATCTGGGCCAGGTTCTCATTGGCCTCGGCTGCGAGCGGCGTCATCCGCGCTCCCCTTCAACGGTTTCCTTGACAGGTTGGTCGGGCGCCGTGGGCGCCTGCTGGTGGAGCGCGGCGGCGAGCGCTCCCAGCTCCTCGGGGAGCTTGGTGGACTCGCTGCGGCCGAGACCGGCCATCTCCACGACGGTCACCCCGTCCTCGTCCGTGACCGCCCGGACCCAGATCCGGCGGCGCTGGATGAACAGGGAGCCGGCCAGTCCGCCGATGGCGGCGATGGCGCCCGCGAGCGCGAGGCCGCTGCCGGGCTGGTGGGTGATCGAGAAGGTGGCCCAGCGCTCGATGCCCTCGAACTTCACGGTGCCCGCGCCGCCCGGCAGGGTCATGGTCTCCCCGGGCAGCATCTTCTGCTTGAACAACTGGCCGGAGTCGTCCTTGAACATCTGCATCTTCGACGTGTCGAGCTGGTAGACGTTCTGCGGCAGACCGGAGTCCACGCCGAGGCTGCCGTGCCAGGCGCTCAACATGAGCGCCGGGAAGTCCAGGTCGGGGAACTGGGAGAACATCGTCCCCTTGCCCTCGCCCGCGTAGGTCGGCACGAACATGGCACCGAAGCCGAGCTGCTCCTTCTTGCCGTCCTTGTCCTTGTAGCCGTCGGTGACCTTGATGGCGCCGGAGGAGGTGAGGTTGGAGTCCTGCGGGAGCATCGGCACCGCGTCCTTGAAGATCACCTTGCCGGTGGGGTCGGTCACCGAGACGATCGGCGCGTAGCCGTGGCCCAGGAGGTAGACCTTGGAGCCGTCGACCTCCAACGGCTTGTTGACCTCGATCTCGCGCTGGTGCGGTGCGCCGTTCGCGCCGTCGCGGAAGGTGACGTGCGCCTTGAAGTCGCGCGCGGTGCCCTTCTGCGGGCCGGTCTTCGCGTACGAGGCGTCGAACCGGTCCAGGGTGAAGGAGAACGGCGGGAGGTCGTCGGGGGTGAAGAAGGACCCGGACTTGAAGTCGTCGTACTGGGTGAGCGTGTTGGAGAAGCCCTTGCCGCGCAGGACGAGCTTGCCGCCCTCGGACTTGTAGAGCTGCCCCCAGGCGAAGGCCACCAGCATCACGATGAGGGCGACGTGGAAGACCAGGTTCCCGGCCTCGCGCAGGTAGCCCTTCTCGCCCGCCACGGAGCCGGCGCGCGGCTCCGCACTCGTCTCCGTGCGCGTCTCCGTGCGCGTCTCGGTGCGGAAGCGGCTTCCCGCCAGCACCTTCCCTGCCGCCGCGATGACCTCGTCGGCGGGCTTGTCCGTACGCCACGTCGTGTACGCGGGCAGTCGGTCGAGCCGCTTGGGCGCGCCGGGCGGCCGGCCGCGCAGCTGGCCCACGAACTGCCAGGAGCGGGGCAGGATGCAGCCGATCAGCGAGACGAACAGCAGCAGGTAGATCGCGGAGAACCACACCGAGCTGTACACGTCGAACAGCTGGAGCTTCTCGGCGACCGTCACCCAGGAGGCGTGTTCGCGCTTCCAGGTGGCGACCTTCATCGCGTCGACCTGGGTCTGCGGGATGAGCGAGCCGGGAATGGAGGCGAGGGAGAGCAGGAACAGCAGGATCAGCGCCACCCGCATGGAGGTGAGCTGGCGCCAGAACCAGCGCAGCCAGCCGATCACGCCGATCCCCACGGGAGCGCCGGGGGCGTCCTCCAGGGGGGCGGTGGACAGCTGCGCCCCGGCGGCGGCGTCCTCGGTCTGCTGGGACGCCTCGGGGGGCGCCTTGTCGGTCGTACTCATGTCCGTGTAGTCCTCAGATCCCCACCGTGAAGCCGTTGGTCCAGCTCTGCATGTCGCTGATGAGCGTGCCCCACCAACCTGTGACGAGGAGCAGCCCTGTGACGATCAGCATCCCTCCGCCGATCCTCATCACCCACGCGTAGTGCCGCTTGACCCACCCGAACGCGCCGAGCGCCTTGCGGAAGGCGACAGCGGTGAGGATGAAGGGCACCCCGAGTCCCAGGCAGAACACCGTGGTGAGCAGGGCGCCCCGGCCGGCGGTCGCCTGGTCGATGGAGAGCGTGTTGACGGCGGCGAGGGTGGGCCCCATACAGGGGGTCCACCCGACGCCGAAGAGTACGCCGAGCAGGGGCGCGCCGATGAGACCGGCGGCCGGCTTCTTGTGGAAGCGGAACTCGCGCATCGTCAGGCCGGGGATCGCCCCCATGAAGAACAGGCCGAGCAGGATCACCAGGCCGCCGAGGACGCGCGCTATGACGTCCTTGTTCTCGGCGAGGGTGTCCCCGAAGTAGCCGAAGAGCGCGCCCGTCGAGACGAAGACGGCCGTGAAACCGAGGACGAACAGGCTCGCCCCGGCCAGCATCCGACCGCGCCGCGCGTCGGCGAGGTCGGCGCCGCCCACCCCGGTCACGTAGGAGAGGTAGCCGGGGACCAGGGGCAGCACGCACGGCGAGAAGAAGGAGACCAGGCCGGCCAGCAGCGAGAGGGGCAGCGCGAGCAGCAGCGCCCCGTTGAGGACGGTGGTGTTCACGCCGGTCGCCTCGGCGGCCAGGAGGTGGAGCTCGGTGACCACGGGGTCACTTCTCCGCGAGCAACGGCTCGATCATCGAGCGCAGCTGGGTCTCGTTGAGCGCGACCAGCGTACGGGCGGCGATCTTGCCCTCCTTGTCGAGAACGACCGTGGAGGGGATCGACTGCGGGTTCAGCGTGCCCTTGGGGAAGCGGAGGATCAGCCGGCCGTCGGGGTCGTAGAGGCTCGGGTAGGTGATCCCGAAGTTCTCCTCGAAGGCGGTGGCGTTCTGCTTGCTGTTGTCCCTGATGTTCAGCCCGACGAAGGCGACGTCCTTGCCGCTGTCCGCCAGCTCCTTCGACACCTTGGCGAAGTAGGGGGCTTCGGCGCGGCACGGCGGGCACCAGGAGCCCCAGACGTTGAGGACGACGACCTTGCCCTTGAGGGTGGTCGTGTCGAGCGTCTTGCCGTCGACCGTCTCGCCGTCGAGCTTGGGCGCCTGGGTGCGCTCGCCCTTGGCGACGGTGGAGATGCCGCCGGCGCCGGCGACGTAGTTCCCGCCGGCGGAACCGGAGGGTTTGCTGCTGCCCGAATCGCCGCACGCCGTCAGGGTCAGGGCGCTCGCGAGGGTCACCGCGGTCAGCAGGCTGACGCGGCCACTGGTCGAGCGGCGGCGTCGGGGGGCTTGGCCAAGGCTCATGTGAAAAGTTTCGCATGACCGATTTGTGGATCTTCCGCGCCCCCCGGACGTGCACCGAGCCGCTGGTCAGCCGGAGACGAGGTACGTGCGCCAGCCACCGGCCGGCTCCTGACCGGCGGTGAGGGCGCCCAGTTTGGCGAGCAGGCGCGGGTCCTGGACGTCGAGCCAGTCGACGAACTGCCGGAAGGACACGAGTCGTACGTCCTTTTTGTCCGACATGCCCTTGAGGGCTTCCTCGACGGCGTCCATGTAGATCCCGCCGTTCCAGTCCTCGAAATGATTTCCGATGAACAGGGGCGCGCGGTTGGTCTCGTAGGCCCGCTTGAAGCCGCCGAGATAGGCGGCGGTGGCCTGGGTGCGCCAGGCGGGGTAGTTGCCGGGAACGCCCCGGGTGGTGTTGACGGACTGGTTCGCGAGGATGTTGTAGTCCATCGACAGCACCTCGAAGGAGTGCCCGGGGAAGGGCATCGACTGCAGCGGCAGGTCCCACAGGCCCTCCCGCTTCCGCGGCCACCGCTGTTCGCCGCCGGGCGAGGAGGCGTCGTAGCGCCAGCCGAGCTTGTGGGCGGTGGGCAGCAGATTGTCCTGGCCGAGCAGGCAGGGCGTACGGGCCCCGATCAGCTCCTTGCGGTAGTCGAAGGGCAGCGGGGGGAGGTCGGTGAAGCCGGTGTTGGTCCGCCAGTCGGTGACGAACGACACGGCCTGGTCGATCTCGCTCTGCCAGTCCTCCGGGCTCCAGTGGGCCACGGAGCCGGAGCCGGTGCAGAAGTGGCCGTTGAAGTGGGTGCCGATCTCGTGGCCGTCCAGCCACGCCTGGCGCACGTGGGTGAGGGTGGCGCGGATGTGGTCGTCGTTCAGGTAGCCGATGTCGGAGGCGCCGACGGGGTTGCCGGGCGGCCGGTAGAGGTCCCTCTTGGACTCGGGCAGCAGGTAGAGCCCGGAGAGGAAGAAGGTCATGGCCGCGCCGTGGTCCTTGGCGACCTTCAGGAAGCGCGGGAAGAGACCGTTGCCGACCTCGCCGGCGCCGTCCCAGCTGAACACCACGAACTGTGGCGGGATCTCGCCCGGCTGGAGCGGGACGGGGGCCGCCGGCTGATGGGGCTGGGGACCGGTGTCGGCGGTGGAACCGTCGCCGATCGGCTTGACGGTGGGCGCGTCGGGCTCGGCGCCGCCCCGGGGCCTCGCCGGCCCCGGACCGCCCGCACCGCCCGGACCGGACGTGCCGCCACACCCGGCGATGCCGGCCGTCACGGCGCCAAGTCCCAGGCCCAGCAACGCCCTTCGGCTGAAGTCGCGCACATCGCTCATGAAATGTCATACAAACCGACATTCAGGCGGAGGGGGAGAGCGACACGGCTGCGATGGAGTGACTTGTACGAAAATAGGCCAATCCTTGGCACATCCGAGGCCGCGCGGGCGCCGGCGGGGCGGGGTGGCGACGCCCGGGGCGGGGCCGGGCCGGGCGACCGGCGGGGCCGTGACGGGACGGGCGGCGAGGCGGAGCGGGACGGTGCCGCGTGGCGGGACGGACGACCGGCGCGCGCAGGGACGGGTGACCAGCGGGTCGGCGTGGCGGAGCCGGGCGGCAGGCCGGGACGGGGTGGCGACGCCCGGGGTGGGGAGCCGGGGCCGGGCGACCGGCGGGGCCGGGAACCGGGGTCCGTGTGTCGCACTGCACCACCCCGGGCCCCGCGCCTCGAACGCGGGCGACGCCGACCGACTGGCGGGGCCCGAAACCCGGACGGTGCCGGGCGGCGGGACGGGACGGGCCCGGCCGGATGGGCCAGCGGGCCGGGGAACCAGGACGGCGCCGGGCGGCGGGACGGGCGATCGGCGGAGCCGGAACGGCTGGACCCGGAGCCGGGCCGATGCAGGGCCGGGCGGGGCGGGGCGGGGCGGGTCGGCGTGGCCGGGCGGCGGGTAGCCGGGCCGGCGGGCGGCGGGACGGGCGATCGGCGGAGCCGGAACGGCTGGACCCGGAGCCGGGCCGATGCAGGGCCGGGCGGCGGGACGAGGCGGGCGGCGGGGCCGGGAACCGGGGCCCGTGTGTCGCGCTGCGCCACCCCAAGCCCCGCGCCTCGAACGCAGGCGACGCCGGAACGGCGGCGCCAAGCCGACCGGCGGGCCGGCACTGCGGCGCCCGGCCGACCCGCGGCCCCGGAACCGGGACGGTGCCGGGCCGCGACGGGCCCCGCGGCGGGCGGGGTGCGCGGTACCGGGCCGGCCGGGCAGGGGCTACGCGCCGAAGGCCTTCGACTTGCCCTTCACAGGCTTGGCCCCCGCCAGCAGATGCGCCGGAACCAGGTCCCGCGCCGGCTCGCTGTAGCCCACCGACACCAGCGCGTCGCCCTGGAACGTGAACGAGGTCAGCGACGCCAGCGTGCACTGCCGGCGGCGCGGGTCGTGCCACAGCCGCCGCTTCTCCGCGAAGCTGCGCACGATCCAGATCGGCAGCTGGTGGCTCACCGCCACCGCCTCGTGCCCGCGCGCCGCGTCCCGCGCCGCCTCCAGCGCGCTCATCATCCGCACGACCTGCTCGACGTACGGCTCGCCCCAGGACGGCTTGAACGGGTTCGTCAGGTGCTTCCAGTTCGCCGGCTTGCGCAGCGCCCCGTCACCGACACCGAAGGTCTTGCCCTCGAAGACGTTCCCCGCCTCCAGCAGCCGCGCGTCGGTCGCCAGGTCCAGGCCGTGCGCCTTCGCGACCGGAGCCGCCGTCTCCTGCGCCCGCTCCAGCGGCGAGGACACGACGTACGTGATGTCCCGTGACCGCAGGTGCTCCGCGACCCGCTCGGCCATCTGCCGGCCCAGCTCGGAGAGGTGGTAACCGGAGCGGCGGCCGTAGAGGACCCCGTCCGGGTTGTGCACCTCGCCGTGCCGCATCAGGTGGACGACGGTGATCTCACCGCGCGTGACGCCGCTCATGCGGAGGCCTCCGCCGCGGCGCGGGCGGCGGCGGGCAGGGCGGCGGCGATGCGCTCGACGGCCTGCTCGTCGTGGGCGGTGGACACGAACCACGACTCGAACGCCGACGGCGGCAGGTAGACGCCCTGAGCCAGCATCGAGTGGAAGAACCCGTTGAAGCGGAAGGCGTCCTGCTTCTTCGCGTCGTCGTAGTTCCTCACCTCGTCCTCGGTGAAGAACACCGAGAACATGTTGGAGGCGGTCTGCAGCCGGTGCGCGACACCCTCCTTCGTCAGCGCCTCGGTGACCAGACCCTGGATCTGCCGCGACACCGCGTCGACCTTCTCGTACGCCGCCTCGTCCAGCAGCCGCAGCTGCGCGAGACCGGCGGCGGTGGCGACCGGGTTACCCGAGAGCGTGCCCGCCTGATAGACCGGGCCGGCCGGGGCCAGGTGCCCCATCACGTCGGCGCGACCGCCGAACGCCGCGGCCGGGAAGCCGCCGCCCATGACCTTGCCGAAGGTCATCAGGTCGGGCTTGACCCCGTCCACGCCGTACCAGCCGGCGCGGGAGGTGCGGAAGCCCGTCATCACCTCGTCGGAGATGTACAGCGCGCCGTTCTCCCGGCACAGGTCGGCCAGGCCCTGGTTGAAGCCCTCGCCGGGGGTGACCACGCCCATGTTGCCGGGCGCGGCCTCCGTGATCACGCAGGCGATCTCGCCCGGGTGCGCGGCGAACGCCGCCCGGACCGCCTCCAGGTCGTTGTAGGGGAGCACGATCGTGTCGCCGGCCTGCGCGCCCGTGACACCCGGGGTGTCGGGGAGGGCGAAGGTCGCGAGCCCGGAACCGGCCGAGGCCAGCAGCGCGTCGACGTGACCGTGGTAGCAGCCCGCGAACTTCACGACCTTGGCGCGGCCGGTGAAACCGCGGGCCAGCCGGATCGCCGACATGGTCGCCTCGGTGCCGGACGACACCAGACGCACCTGCTCGACGGGTTCGATGCGGGCGACGATCTCCTCGGCGAGCGCGACCTCGCCCTCGCCCGGCGTACCGAAGGACGTGCCGCGGGCGACGGCGGCCTGGACCGCCTCGATCACGGCGGGGTGGGAATGGCCGAGGATCATCGGTCCCCACGAGCAGACCAGGTCGACGTACTCGCGGCCGTCGGCATCGGTCAGATACGGACCGGTACCAGACACCATGAACCTGGGCGTACCCCCCACGGCGCGGAAGGCGCGCACGGGAGAGTTCACGCCGCCGGGCGTCACTACGGACGCGCGCGTAAACAGGTTCTGCGAGACTGGGGCTTCATACGGATACGGGTAGCTCACACCAGCCATGGTCTCAGAGGCCGCGACGGACTTGCGGACGGGCGTTTCACCACGCCGCCCCGGGGGAGGTCACTGCCATGATGATCAGGCTGCGTGGCGGGGGCCGCGGGGCCGGGGCAGGCAATACCAGTCGGGTGGAGATATGCAACGCGGTGGTGGACCGGGCGAGGGTACGGACGGCCTGGACCCGCAGCGCGCCCGTGATGCCCGCCGTCGCGGGAAGCACCGGCGGCGCGGCACCGAGGCCGCCGATGCGGTACCCGAACCCGTCCGCCCACCGGACGACCCGCCCAAGGGACGTGGCATGGGGGTGACGTACAAGTACTTCGGCGCCCCGGACGGCGCGACGGCGGCGCGGGTGCCCGTCACCATGCGGCCCGAGGAGCTCGGCGGCGACGAGTTGGGCATGGGCGGCCTGTTCACCAAGATCAAGCCGGAGACCATGGCGGCCATGGTCCTGACCGGCATCGAAGGCATACCCCTGCACAAGGTGCCCCCGCTGGAACTGGTCGTCCTGCACCCCGACTACGCCGTGGTCAAGCTCCCGATGACGGTGGTCGACCCGCTGCGCGGCGTCGGCGAGGAGTCGGTCGGCGCGGCGGCCTTCATCTGGTCCACGGTCCCGGACCGCGGGGGCCCGAGCGACGCGTTCAACGTGTACCAGCTCCTGCACGAATGGCAGGACTTCTCCCACCGCCTCCACGAGGCGGGCCACCAGGCGTACTGCCTCGTCTGGCCGTGACGTCCGGCCGTCGCGTCTGGCCCTGACGTCCGGCCGTGACGCCCGGCCTCACCCCGTCAGGGTCTTGAGGGCGCGTTCGCGCAGCGGGGCCAGCGGGACGCGGGGGGCGCCGTTGTGTACGGCGTTGGTGACGATGACGACGTAGCGGCCGGTCGCGGGGGCGAGGTAGAGGCTCGTTCCGGTGAAGCCGTGGTGGTAGGCCACCGTCCCCCCGGCGGCGAGGATCCAGCCCAGACCTCGGTAGAGACCCGGTTCGATCTCGGCCTGCGGGGCGAGGCTCTCGCGCAGCCACCGGCAGAGCGGGCCCGCGTGGCCGCCCAGCAGGTGTTCGGCGTACGTGGCGAGGTCGGCGGCCGGAGCGAAGACCCCGGCGTGGCCCGCGACGCCGCCCATCGTCGCCGCGTTCTCGTCGTGCACCACGCCCCAGAGACGGTCGTGTCCGTCGGGGTGCTCGGTCGGCGCGATGTCGGGCGCCTGGGGGACGGGGCCGTAGCCGGTACGGCCCATGCCCAGCTCGGCCCAGAAGTCCGCGGCCTCGCGGTCGAGGGGGCGGCCGCCGATGTGGGCGAGGGCCAGGCCGAGCAGGATGTAACCGCGGTTGATGTAGCGGTGGGTACCGGGCAGGTTCTCCATCAGCTCATGGCAGATCAGCTCGTGCAGCGGCCGGGAGGTGAGGTCGTAGAGGTCGAGCCGGGTTGCGGCCTGGAGGCCGGAGGTGTGTGACAGCAACTGGCGCACGGTGGCTTCGCCGCTGGGCATGTGGCCGTCCATCGGCGGCAGGTACGCCCGTACCGGAGTGTCGAGGTCGAGCAGCCCGTCGGCGACGGCGCGGCCGATGAGCGGCCAGGTCGCGGTGACCTTCGTCAGCGATGCCAGGTCGTAGACGGTGTTCTCGTCGGGGGCCTTGGGGTTCGTGTACGGGGAGACCACCCCGGCGGAGATCACGGTCCGCTCGCCCGCCGCCGTTCCACAGACGATGACCCCGCCGGGAGTGGAGCGGGCGACGACGGTCTCGTCCAGCGCGTCGCGCAGCCCGTGGGTCTCGGCGGTCGTGAACGGTACGGCCTGGGTCATCTCTGCCTCCGGGGTGGTGCCGTGCGGTGGTGATCTCCGCGCTTAGCGTGGCGAGAGCGGGCGCGGCCCGCCCCGTTGCCGCGCCGGACCGTCCGCCGGGTCCCTCGGGCGGGTGGTTCCCGTACGCCCCCAGGACGTTCCGGGCCGCCCGCTCAGCGACGCGGGGCGCTCCGGCGGGGCGGGGCGGGGAGTCCCGGCCGGCAGGTGCCGAAAATCCCCCCGGGACGCCGGAGGCGAATGGCATGCTGGCAGGGTGAACGGACCCGGCATTCAGCTCACCCTCGCGCCCGAACTGCACGTCTTCGCCGCCCCCAGTCGGCGCGCCGAACGCGTTCCCACCGCGACCGACGGCGCCTCCAGCCTCGGGCACGTCGTCGAGTCCGCCGGCGTTCCGCTCACCGAAGTCGGCCGGCTGCTCGTGGACGGGCACGAGGTGCCCGTCTCGTACGTGCCCCAAGCAGGCGAGCTGGTCGAGGTGTTCGGCGTCGACCGCCCCCAGCGCGTCCCGCGGCGGAGCGACGACGACACCACCCCCCTCCGGTTCCTCCTCGACGTCCACCTCGGCACGCTCGCCCGCCGCCTGCGCCTGCTCGGTGTCGACGCCGCCTACGAGAACGAGGACATCGGGGACCCCGCCCTCGCCACCCGCTCCGCCGCCGAGCACCGCGTCCTGCTCTCCCGCGACCGCGGCCTCCTGCGCCGCCGCGAGATCTACGCCGGCGCCTACGTCTACAGCGACAACCCCGACGAGCAAGTGCGCGACGTACTCAGCCGGTTCGCCCCTCGCCTGGCGCCTTGGACCCGCTGCACAGCCTGTAACGGGCCTCTGCGCGAAGCCGACAAGGACAGCGTGGGCGACCGCCTCCAGCACGGCACGCAGCGCTCCTACGACGTGTTCGCCCAGTGCACCGACTGCGAGCGCGTGTACTGGCGCGGCGCCCACCACGCCCGCCTGGAGCGCATCGTCTCCGAAGCCCTCGCCGAGTTCGGCCACGGTGACGCCGCCGCCTGATCTGCGGCAGACTGCCGAGGCATGACTGCCGCTGAGGACCACACGCCCAACGCCGTTGTCGACGTCGCCGTTGTGGGCGCCGGGCCCACCGGGCTCCTGCTCGCCGGCGACCTGGCCGCCGCCGGTCTCTCCGTCACCCTCATCGAGCGACGCCCCCGCACCGCCGCCAATCTGACCCGGGCCTTCGCCGTCCACGCCCGCACCCTCGAACTCCTCGACGCGCGCGGCCTCGCCGACCAACTCGTCTCCACCGGCCGACGAATCGACCGCCTGCGCCCCTTCGGTGGCATGGCCCTCTCCCTCCAACGCCTGCGCTCCCGCTACCCCTTCGTACTGATCACCCCCCAATATGAGACAGAGAAACTGCTGGAGCGCCGAGCTCTGTCCACAGGGGCGGTCATCCGATACGACTGGGAAGTCACCGGCCTCCACCAGGACGACGACAGCGTCACCCTCGACATCACCACCCCCACCGGCCCCGCGCGCCAGACCGCCCGCCACGTCGTCGGCACCGACGGCGTCCGCTCCACCGTCCGCCGAGCCCTCGGCCTGCCCTTCCCCGGCCAAGCCGTCGTCCGCTCCATGGTCCTGGCCGACGTACGCCTGACCGAGCCCCCCGAGGACTTCCTCGCCGTCAACGGCAGCAACGACGCCTTCGCCCTCGTCGTCCCCTTCGGCGACGGCTGGTACCGCGCCATCGCCTGGCACCGCGACGGCCGCGCCGCCGACACCGACCCCGTCGACCTCGAAGAACTGCGCACCATCACCCGCGCCGCCCTCGGCACCGACCACGGCATGCACGACCCCCGCTGGATGTCGCGCTTCCACAGCGACGAACGCCAGGTCCCCCATTACCGCGTCGGCCGCGTCTTCCTCGCCGGGGACGCCGCCCACGTCCACTCCCCCGCCGGTGGCATGGGCATGAACACCGGCCTCCAGGACGCCGCCAACCTCTCCTGGAAACTCGCCTCCGTCCTCGGCGGCCACAGCCCCGACCCCGAGGCCCTCCTCGACAGCTACCACCGCGAGCGCCACCCCGTCGGCCGCCTCGTCCTGCGCGCGAGCGGCGCCCTCGTCCGCACCGCCATGGTCAGCGACCCCGCCCGCCGCGCCGCCCGCGCCCTCGGCGCCGCGCTGCTCGCCCGGTTCCACCCCGCCCAGGAGCGCGCCCTCGGCCTGGTCTCCGGCATCGGCATCGCCTACCCGCCCCCGCCGGGCACCCACCGCCCGACCACCGCGGGCCGCCGCGCCCCCGACCTGCCCCTCGCCGGCGGCCTGCGCCTCTACGAGGCCCTGCGCACCGGCGGCTTCGTCCTCGTCACCCCTCCCGACCGGCCCACCCCGCCGGGCAGCCCGCTCGCCCACCACCACTGGCCCGACGGGCGGCGGACGGCGTCCGTCCTCGTACGCCCCGACGGGTACGTCGCCTGGAGTTCCGAGCGGGCCGACGACACCACGACCGCGTCCGCCGTCGCGGCCTGGCTCCTGCCGCAGGGAAAGAAGGAGTAGGCCCACCGCGCGGCCCACCCCCACGGCCCACCGCACGGCCCACCGCACGGGCCCACCGGCGCACGGCGTCAGAAGGCGTACGCGTCCCCCGTGTCCAGCGCCAGCACCGTGTGCTCGTTGTTGCCGCTGTTGCGGTCGGCGGCGTCGCCGTTCCACAACGTGTCGACCCGCACCACCACCTCCGCGACCCGCTCCCGCAGCCCGAGGACCAGCGCGATGTGCCGGCCCTGCCCGTGCGCGGGCAAGGGCCCGGTCTCGCAGACCACCTCGCGCCGACCCGCCCGCGCGCAGCCCTCGGCCGGCTCCTGCCGGTCCGCGAGGTCCTCCGACAGCCGCACCCGGAGCGTGGTGTCGGCCAGCGCGTTCGGTCCCTCGTTGTGCGGGACCAGCCACACGCGTAGCTCCCCCTCGTCCAGCGCGACCCGGCCGTGGTACGAGACGTCCGCCTCGGGCTCGAGCGTCCGGGCCCCTGCGCCACCCGCACTCCAGGCGCCACCGGCGCCCCAGGCACCGCCCGTGTTCCAGGCACCGCCCACGACCAGCAAGCCCGCCACCACCACACTCCGTACGGCACCACGGCGCACCGCCACCACCTCCGGCGCGCACGCTAGACGGCCTGGACACCCGCCGGTCGGACCATCACACGAACGAGGGCGGGTCGCGGCTCCCCGCTGCGGCCACCCGGCCCCGCCGTGTCATCCGCCTATGCTGGCCGGTAATCGCCCGTACGAACGAACGACGAACGAGGAGCACGCCCATGAGCCCCGCCACCCGGACCGCCGTAGTCACCGGCGCGAGCAGCGGCATCGGCGCGGCCACCGCCCGGCAGCTCGCGGCAGCCGGTTACCACGTCGTCCTCACCGCCCGCCGCAAGGACCGCATCGAGGCCCTCGCCGCCGAGATCACCGACGCCGGGCACCAGGCCACCGCCCACGCCCTCGACGTCACCGACCGCGCCGCCGTGGACGCCTTCGCGGCCTCCCTCCAGGGCTGTGACGTGCTCGTCAACAACGCCGGCGGTGCCATCGGGGCCGAGCCCGTCGCGACCGGCGACCCCGCCGACTGGCGCACGATGTACGAGGTCAACGTCATCGGCACGCTCAACGTCACCCAGGCCCTCCTCCCGGCCCTGGTCGCCTCGGGCGACGGCACGGTGGTCGTCCTGTCCTCCACCGCCGGGCACTCCACGTACGAGGGCGGCGCCGGCTACGTGGCCGCCAAGAACGGCGCCCGCGTCCTCGCCGAGACGCTCCGCCTGGAGATCGTCGGGCAGCCCGTCCGCGTCATCGAGATCGCCCCCGGCATGGTCAAGACGGAGGAGTTCGCGAAGACCCGCTTCCGTGGCGACGCCGAGAAGGCCGACAAGGTCTACGCGGGTGTCGCGCACCCGCTGTCCGCCGACGACGTGGCCGACACCATCACCTGGGCGGTGACCCGCCCCAGCCACGTCAACATCGACCTGCTGGTGGTCCGCCCCCGCGCCCAGGCCTCGAACACGAAGGTCCACCGCGAGCTCTGAGCCCTGCCGTCGAAGTCCGCGCCCGCGAACGCACCCGGGGGCCGCCGGCCAAAGCCGGCGGCCCCCGCCGCGTACGGCGCCGGCGCCCTTCGCGCGCCGGCGCGGCCTCAGCCCTTGACGCAGATGACCTGCTTGAGCTTGGCGACCACCGCGACGAGGTCCGTCTGCTGGTCGATGACCTGCTCGATCGACTTGTAGGCGCCCGGGATCTCGTCCACCACGCCTGAGTCCTTGCGGCACTCCACGCCCTTGGTCTGCTCCGCGAGGTCCCGGGCCGAGAACCGCCTCTTCGCCGCCGTCCGGCTCATCTTCCGGCCGGCGCCGTGCGAAGCGGAGTTGAAGGACTTCTCGTTGCCGAGACCCTTCACGATGTAGGAACCCGTCCCCATCGAACCCGGGATGATCCCGTAGTCCCCGCTGCCGGCGCGGATCGCGCCCTTGCGCGTGACCAGCAGGTCCATCCCGTCGTACCGCTCCTCCGCCACGTAGTTGTGGTGACAGCTGATCTCCGGCTCGAAGGAGACCTTGGCCTTGCGGAACTCCTTGCGCACGACCTCCTTGAACAGGCTCATCATCACGGCGCGGTTGAACTTGGCGTACTCCTGCGCCCAGAAGAGGTCGTTGCGGTAGGCCTCCATCTCCGGGGTCGCCGCCAGGAACACGGCCAGGTCCCGGTCGACCAGGCCCTCGTTGTGGGAGAGCCCGCGGGCCACGTCGATGTGGAAGTTGGCCAGTTCGTTGCCGATGTTGCGCGAACCCGAGTGCAGCATCAGCCAGACAGAACCTGACTCATCGAGACAGAATTCGACAAAGTGGTTTCCCCCTCCGAGGGTTCCAACCTGCTTCGTGGCCCGTTCGCGACGGGATTTGACCGAATCCGTGAGGTAGTCGAACCTCTGCCACAGGTCGTCGTACGCCTTCTCCCTCACCCCGAACCCGTACAGCCGCGCCGGGTCCACCGGTTCCCGGTGGAGGCCCGTCCCGACCGGGATCGCCCGCTCGATCTTCGACCGGAGCGCCGACAGGTCCCCCGGCAGGTCGTTCGCCGTGAGGGAGGTCTTCACCGCCGACATGCCGCAGCCGATGTCGACGCCCACCGCCGCCGGGCACACGGCGTCCTTCATCGCGATCACCGAACCGACCGTGGCGCCCTTGCCGTAGTGGACGTCCGGCATGACGGCCAGGCCCTTGATCCACGGGAGGGTGGCGACGTTGCGCAACTGCTGCATCGCCTGGTCCTCGATCGACGCGGGATCGGTCCACATCCGGATCGGGACCTTCGCCCCGGGCACCTCTACATACGACATAACAGCCTCAAAACCCCGTTAAGCACAGGAAAGTCGGAATACGCAAAAAGCCTCGCTCAAGGCCCCATAGCGGGCAGGGAACCGGCGCCGGCACCAACGTGTGCGATAGACATTGTGTCCAGCCGTGCCCCAGCCACGGCAAAGCAATTTCCTGACCGCCGGGCAGCCGGCCGGCCGAAGGGAGCCATGGGACGTGCAGCGCAAGGCGGTACGAGGGCGGGCCCTGCCAGGTGTCGCGATGCTCACCGCGCTCGTGGCCGGGGTCACCGGCCTCACCGGGTGCACCGAGTCGAGCGGACCCGGGACCACCACCGACGCGAAGGCCGGCGGCAGCACCGCCGCCCCCGCCCAGCCGGGGAAGTACCGCAACCTCCCGGCGCCCTGCAAGGCCGTCGACGCCAAGCGGCTGCGGGTCATGCTCCCCGCCGACGAGAGCCTCACCGACGAACAGCGCGAGCAGCTCTACGCCGGGACCGCGGACGCCTCCTACGACGCGGACCGGCGCGTGGGCTGCCGTTGGACCGCTCAGACGCCCTCCGAGACCCGGCTGTTGTCCGTCGGCTTCGAGCGGGTGGTCTCCTACGACCGGGCCACCGCGAGCGACGACGACAAGGCGCGTCAGGTGTACGTGCGCCGACTCACCGACGCGCACCTGCCCTTCCCCGGGGCTTCGGCGACGCCCTCCTCGCCGGCCGCGTCCCCCGCGACCGGCGGGGCCTCCGGCGCGCCCCCGAGCCCCGGCGGCAGCCCGGGCGACAGTCCCGCCGGCAGTCCCAGCGCCAGTCCCACCCCCACCGCCGGGCCCGAGCTCGGCTCCCGCGTCCTGGAAGGGCTCGGCAACGAGGCCTACATCGAGGACAAGCTGAGCCCGGCCGGCACCACCGCCCCGCAGTCGCGCACCGTGCGCACTGTGTTCCGCACCTCGAACGTCATCGTCACCATCGAGTACAGCGTCCAGCCCTCCCAGCCCGGCGTCGTCCCTTCCAGCGTGGAAACCCAGGACAGGGTCAGGCAGTTGGCGCAGGCGCTCGTCGAGCGGTTCAACGACTGACCGCACGCGCCCCCACGGGGCGCGCGCGGCCCGCGTGACGGCGCGCACAGCGGCCGGGCGCCGGGGCGGGCTACCGTTGTTCGAGTCCCGCGCCCGCAACGCGCCGACACCAAGGGCCGCACCAGGGCCGCAGCAAGGCCCGCACGAAGGCCCGTGAAAAGGCCCGTGAGAAGGCCCCAACGACTGAAGGAACCATGCACCGATCAGCCTCGCGCCTCACCCGCGTTCTCGCCTGCGCAGCCGTCCCGGTGATCCTCACCGTCGCCGGATGTTCCTCCGATTCGGGCGGCAAGGCCTCGGGCTCGGACGGCAAGAAGTCCGATTCCTCCGCATCCTCCAAGCCGGGCGGGAAGAAGGCGCCCACCCTGGAGAAGGTGGCGTTCGCCACGCTGCCCGAGCCCTGCAAGGCCGTCCAGTCGAAGACCATCGACACGCTCGTGCCGAAGGCGAAGGACAAGAACGGCTCGGCGACGAAGTCGAACGACCTCTCCAGCCGTGCCAGCTGCTCCTGGAACGGCCTCGACGAGGACGGCCTCAAGGGTTCGCAGTACCACTGGCTGTCGATCTCGCTGGTCCGCTACGACTCCCACGCCACGCTCGGCAGCGGCAACAAGCGCGCCGAGGACCAGTACAACAAGCAGGTCGAGACGGCGAAGAAGGTCGACGGCGCCCACGACGTCAAGGTGGAGCAGGCGGGCGGGATCGGCGACCAGGGCACCTCGATCGTCTACGGCGTCAAGAAGGACGTCGACTTCTTCAACACCACCGTCGTCGTACGGGACAAGAACGTCGTGATCACCCTCGACTACAACGGGGCCGCCTACGAGGGCGCCGCCGCCCCCGACCAGGGCAAGCTGCTCCAGGACGCCATCGCCGCCGCCAAGGAGACGGCCGCCTCGGTGGAGGCCGCGGGCACCGGACAGCCGGCGCCCGACCAGCCGGCCTCCGGACAGGGCGCGCCGCAGGGCGGGGCACCGCAGTCCCCGGCGCCTTCGCAGTCGGCGCAGGAGTCCAAGTCCCCGGAGCCCTCGAAGTCCCCTGAGCAGTAGGCGACCGGGCGGTAGGTGACGCCAGGCGGGCAGCGGCAGGCCGGCAGCACCGGAAACCGGTAGGAAACGGCAGGAAGCGCCCCGTCAGGACGGGGGAATCGGCGGGAGCGGGGGCAGAGGTGGGGCTGACATCCAGTCACCCGTACTCTGTGCCTGCCCGGGCTCCTCGTAGGTCCTGGCAGCAGCTCGTAGCACGTCGAAGGGGAGGGGATCACGGGTGGCCGCGATGCAGCTGACTCGTACGCACCGGATACTCATCGGTGTCGTGGTCGCCGGAGCCGTGGTCATCGCGGGCATCGGTTTCGCGGGTTCGTACTCCGCGGTGCGCGCGCTGGCCTTGAAGAAGGGCTTCGGCAACTTCTCGCTGGTCTTCCCCATCGGCATCGACGCCGGCATCTGCGTGCTGCTGGCGCTCGACCTGCTGCTGACCTGGATCCGCATACCGTTCCCGCTGCTGCGCCAGACGGCGTGGCTGCTGACCATCGCGACCATCGCGTTCAACGGCGCGGCGGCGTGGCCGGATCCGCTCGGCGTCGGCATGCACGCCGTGATCCCGATCCTGTTCGTGGTCACCGTGGAGGCGGCCCGGCACGCGGTCGGCCGGATCGCGGACATCACCGCCGACCGGCACATGGAGGGCGTCCGGATCACCCGCTGGCTGCTCTCCCCCGTCCCCACCTTCAAACTGTGGCGCCGGATGAAGCTGTGGGAACTGCGCTCCTACGAGCAGGCGGTCGGCATGGAGCAGGACCGGCTGATCTACCAGGCCCGCCTCCAGGCCCGCTACGGTCGCGCCTGGCGCCGCAAGGCCCCCGTGGAGGCGTTGATGCCGCTGCGCCTGGCCCGGATCGGGGTGCCGCTCGCGCAGACGGCCCCGACGGGCCTCGCCGCCGCCGGCATCGAGCCGATGCTGCTGCCCCCGGCCGAGGTCGGGGCGGAGTCGCCGGCCGCCGCCCCCGCCCTCGAAGCGGCTCCCGGAACACCGGCCCCCGCAGCCGCCGGGCCCGCGACCCCGACCACCCAGGCCGCGCAAGCCGCCCACGCCGCCCAGACCACCCAGGCCCCCCAGCCCGCCCCCCAGCCGGTGGTCCCCGGCCCCCTCCCCGCGCAGTTGCCCTTCGCGGTGGAGCCGACCGCCATGCCCGCGGCCCACGACAGCGCCTGGTTCGCCGCGCCCTTGGCCCCCCAGGCGGCGTACGAGGGCGGCTACAACCCCCAGTACGTCGAGGGCCTGGAGCCGACCCCGGTCATGGCCCCGGCCGGCCCGGACCAGCAGGAGCAGGCCGCGCAGAACGCCTCCGCCCCGCAGAACGCCCCGAACTCCGGCATCACCCCGGACTCCGACATCGCCGCGGACCCGGAGATCGACGAGGTGAAGTTCGAGGAGGCCGCCTACGAGGTCTTCCGGGCCTTCCTCGACGAGTACTCGCAGTTCCCGACCCCGGAGCAGGTGGACATACACCTCTCGGACCGGCACGGGATCGTGCACCCGCGCAGCGCCTCGATGATCCGCCGCCTGATGCCGGAGCTGAAGCTCCGCTACCAGCGGGACCTGGAGAACGAGCACATCGCGTAACCCCGCCCGGACACGCCGAAGGGCCCGTACCCAGCTCCCAAGAGCAGGGGTACGGGCCCTTCGCACGTCCTACGAAGCTACGCGGCTCAGGCCGCCAGCAGCTTGCGCACCCGGTCCGCCCCCACCGCCAGCAGCAGCGTGGGCAGGCGCGGCCCGGTCTCCCGGGTCACCAGCAGCCGGTACAGCAGCGCGAAGAACGTGCGCTGCGCGACCTTGAGCTCCGGCGTGGGCTTCGCGTCGGGCTCCAGCCCGGCCATCACCTTCGGCACGCCGTAGACCAGCGTGGTCAGCCCGTCGAGCGACCAGTGCGAGTCCAGCCCCTCCAGGAGCAGCCGCAGCGACTCGCGGCCCTCGTCGTCCAGCGAGGCGAGCAGCTCGGTGTCCGGCTCCTCGCGCACCAGGGTCCGCTGGTCGGCCGGGACCTGGGTGGTGATCCAGTTCTCGGCGCGGTCCAGCCGCGGCCGCACCTCGTCCAGGGAGGCCAGGGGCCGCTCCGGCTCCAGGTCGGACAGGATGCGCAGCGTCTGCTCGTCGTGCCCGGCGGTGATGTCGACCACCGAGGCGAGCGTCCGGTAGGGCATGGGGCGCGGGGTGCGCGGCAGCTCTCCGGCGGCGGTCCGCACGGCGCGCGTGTGCGCGGCGGCGTCGGCCGGCAGGACGGAGCCGTCGGCGACCTTGGCCTCCAGCTTGTCCCACTCGTCGTACAGCCGCTGGATCTCCTGGTCGAAGGCGATCTTGAAGGACTGGTTGGGGCGGCGGCGCGCGTACAGCCAGCGCAGCAGCTGCGGCTCCATGATCTTCAGCGCGTCGGCCGGGGTCGGGACCCCGCCCTTGCTGGAGGACATCTTGGCCATGCCGCTGATGCCGACGAACGCGTACATCGGTCCGATCGGCTGCTCGCCGCCGAAGATGTGCACGATCTGCCCGCCGACCTGGAACGACGAACCGGGCGAGGAGTGGTCGACGCCGGAGGGCTCGAAGATGACGCCCTCGTAGGCCCAGCGCATGGGCCAGTCGACCTTCCAGACCAGCTTGCCGCGGTTGAACTCGTTGAGCGCGACCGTCTCGGTGAACTCGTCCTCGGTGCAGACGTAGGTCAGCTCCGTGGTCGCGTCGTCGTACGAGGTGACCTTGGTGAAGTCCTTGCCGCAGGCGCCGCAGTACGGCTTGTACGGGAAGTACTCCGAGCCCTCGGCGCTGCCGTCGTCCTCGGCGGCGGCGCCCGAACCCTCGGCCGCCTCCAGCTCGGCCGCGTCCGCCGGCTTCTGCTGCGGCTTCTTGCCGCCCGGCTTCTGCTTCGTGCGGTACTGGTCGAGCACGGCGTCGATGTCCCCGCGGTGCTTCATCGCGAACAGCACCTGCTCGCGGTAGACACCGTTCGTGTACTGCTCGGTCTGGCTGATCGGGTCGTACTCGACGCCCAGCTCGGCCAGCGCCTCGACCATCGCGGCCTTGAAGTGCTCGGCCCAGCTGCCGTACGCGGACCCGGCCGGGGCCGGGACGGCGGTCAGCGGCTTGCCGATGTGCTGCGCCCAGCTCTCGTCCACGCCCTCGACGCCTGCCGGCACCTTGCGGTAGCGGTCGTAGTCGTCCCAGGACAGGACGTGCCGGACCTCGATGCCCCGGCGGCGGATCTCGTCGGCGACCAGGTGCGGGGTCATGACCTCGCGCAGGTTGCCCAGGTGGATCGGCCCGGAGGGGGAGAGTCCGGACGCGACGACGACAGGTTTGCCGGGTGCTCGGCGCTCCGCCTCGGCGATGACCTCGTCCGCGAAACGGGAGACCCAGTCGGTCTCGGTGCTGCTCTGAGCCACGACACGTCCTTCTATCTCGAATGCTGGCTTACGCCATTCTCCCAGACGGAAGAGGCCTCTCCGGGGTTGCTTTTCTCCCGGGAAACCGCAGGGCCTCCCGTGGGATACTCGGGCTTTGTCGGAACACCCAAGTTCACCTCCCAGCGCGCCCCCGGGCGCGACCTCACAGGAACGGCAGCTCATGGCCTCGGTCCCTTCCCTCGCTTCCTCCGTCAACCAGCGCGTCGCGGACGCCCTCGCCTCCGCCCTGCCGGAGGCCGGTGCCACCGACCCGCTGCTGCGACGTAGCGACCGGGCCGACTTCCAGGCCAACGGCATCCTGGCGCTCGCGAAGAAGGCCAAGGCCAACCCGCGCGAGCTGGCGGCGGACGTGGTCGGCGCGATCCCCACCGGCGACCTGATCCAGGAGATTGAGGTCTCCGGACCGGGCTTCCTCAACATCACGATCACCGACCGGGCGATCATCGAGACCCTGGCCGCCCGCGCCGCCGACGACCGCCTCGGCGTCCCGCACGCAGCGAACGCCGGCACCACGGTGATCGACTACGCGCAGCCCAACGTGGCCAAGGAGATGCACGTCGGCCACCTGCGGTCCGCCGTCATCGGCGCCGCGATGGTCGAGATCCTGGAGTTCACGGGCGAGAAAGTCATCCGTCGCCACCACATCGGCGACTGGGGCACCCAGTTCGGCATGCTCATCCAGTACCTGCTGGAGCACCCGCACGAGCTGGACCACAAGGCCGACGCCGCCGCCGGGGACGTGGAGGTCTCCGGCGAGGAGGCCATGTCCAACCTCAACCGCCTCTACAAGGCCTCGCGCGCCCTCTTCGACTCCGACGAGGAGTTCAAGACGCGCGCCCGGGCCCGGGTCGTCGACCTCCAGGCCGGGGAGCCGCAGACCCTCGCCCTGTGGCAGCGGTTCGTGGACGAGTCGAAGATCTACTTCTACTCCGTCTTCGACAAGCTGGACATGGACATCCAGGACCCGGACGTCGTGGGCGAGTCCGGCTACAACGACATGCTCGCCGAGACCTGCAAGCTGCTGGAGGACTCGGGCGTCGCCGTCCGCTCCAACGGCGCGCTGTGCGTCTTCTTCGACGAGTACAAGGGCCCGGACGGCAACCCGACGCCCCTGATCGTCCAGAAGTCGGACGGCGGCTTCGGCTACGCCGCCACCGACCTCTCCGCGATCCGCAACCGCGTCGGCGAGCTCAAGGCCGACACCCTCATCTACGTGGTGGACGCCCGCCAGTCGCTCCACTTCAAGATGGTCTTCGAGACGGCCCGCCGCGCCGGCTGGCTGAACGACGGGGTCAAGGCCGTCCAGCTCGCCTTCGGCACCGTCCTGGGCAAGGACGGCAAGCCGTTCAAGACCCGTGAGGGCGAGACCGTCCGGCTCGTGGACCTGCTGGACGAGGCCGTCGAGCGGGCCACGGCCGTCGTGCGCGACAAGAGCGAGAAGGTCGGCCTGACCGAGGAGGAGATCGTCTCCAACGGCCGGTACGTCGGCATCGGCGCGGTCAAGTACGCGGACCTGTCCACCTCCGCCGGCCGCGACTACAAGTTCGACCTCGACCAGATGGTCTCGCTGACCGGTGACACGTCCGTGTACCTCCAGTACGCGTACGCCCGTAACCGCTCGATCCTGCGCAAGTCGGGCGAGACCCGGCCGGTCGCGCACCCGGAGCTGGCGCTGGCCCCCGCCGAGCGCGCCTTGGGCCTGCACATCGACCAGTTCGGCGAGGTCATCGCGGACGCGGCCGCCGAGTACGCCCCGCACAAGGTCGCGGCGTTCCTCTTCCAGCTCGCGACGCTCTACTCGACCTTCTTCGACCAGTGCCCGGTCCTGAAGGCCGACACCGCCGAGCAGATGGAGAACCGCCTCTTCCTCTGCGACCTGACCGCCCGCACCCTCTCCAAGGGCATGGCGCTCCTGGGCATCCGCACCCCCGAGCGCCTCTGAGCGGCCCCCGGGGGCCGCTCAGAGCGCTTCCGCGACGACTCCGGGCAGCCAGTCGGCCGTGCGGGAGAAGGTGAAACCCAGCTCCCGCGCCCTGTCGTTGCCCATGGCGTAGTGCCGTTCGAAGGAGAACGGGCTCGCCGCCCCGCCCGCCGCGACGGTCCGGTACACGGGCCGCCGCCCGGTCTGCCCGGCGATCACGGCCACCAGGTCGCGCACGTCGAGCAGACCGTCGGAGCAGGCGTTGACCGCGCCGGTGAACCCGGTGCCCGTCGCCGCCCACAGGAGCAGCTCCGCCAGCTCCCGGTAGTGGATGAACACCGTGGGCAGCGCGTCGGCGTGCACGGCGATCTCCCCGCCCCCGGCGACCCGCTCGACGTAGTGCGCCAGGCGCCCGGTGAACTCCCGCGCGCCGCCGCCGAGTACGTGCGCGCTGCGCACGCAAGCGAACTCGAACCGGCCCTCGCGGGTGAAGACCGCCTCCGCCTGGCGCTTGCCCTCGGCGTAGTGCGCCTCGCGGTGGGCCGCGTCCTGCCAGGGCAGGTCCGTCCGCACCGGCCAGCCGGCCGGGTCCACGAGGTCCTCCGGCACGGGGGTGCCGGGCGCGAGGGTCGCCACCGCGCCCGGCGCGGCGGTCGCCGGGTCGTACACCTCGATCGTGGAGGTCATCACGTACCGCCGGGTGCGCCCGGAGAAGGCGCGGACGGCGATCCCGGCCTGCACGGGGGTGTAGCAGACCTGGTCGACGACCACGTCGAAGGCTCGGGAGGCGAGCGCGGCGGTGAGGGCTGCCTCGTCGTCGCGGTCCACGACGAGGTGCTCGACGCCGTCGGGCGGCGGGACGGAACCTCGGTTGATCACCGTGACCCGGTGTCCGGCGGCGTGGAGCAGCTCGACCAGGAGCCTCCCGAAGTACCGGCTCCCGCCGATGACGCAGACGCGCTGCGGGACCCGATGCGTACCGGACTCGCGCGCACCGAACCTGTGCGTACCGATCTTGATCATGCCGCCATCATGGAGACGTACCGTCACCAGCAGAAGTGCCCACCTGCTGCACGCCCGCAAAGGAAAACTGTTGATCGATGTACAGCGGCTCCGGGTCCTGCGGGCGGTGGCGGAGCACGGCAGCTTCAACCGGGCGGCAGCGGCCCTGCGCCTCACCCCCTCGGCCGTATCCCAACAGATGGCCGCCTTGGAGCGCGGCCTCGGCGCGCGGGTGGTCGCGCGCAGCACGCGCGGCGTCACCCTCACCCCCGCCGGACGGATCATGCTCGGCGCGGCCGAGTCGGTCGCCGCCGAACTCGCCCACGCCAAGCAGCAGGTCGACCGGCTCGGCACCGGCCGCACCCGGCTCACCGTCGCCACCTTCACCAGCGGCGGCAGGCTCCTGCTCCCCGCCGCCCTCGCCGAGCTGACGGCGGCCCACCCCGACACGGTGGTCCACGTCAGGGAGGGCGAGCCCGAGGAGAGCCTGGCCCTGCTCCGCCGGGGCGCCGTGGACCTCGCGCTCGCCTACCACTTCGACGGCCCGCTGCCGGGGCGCCCGGGCCAGAGCCCATCCCTGGAGTGGACCCCCCTCATGGAGGACCCCCTCTACGTCGTCCTCCCCGAGGGGCACCCGCTGGCGGCCCGCGAGGCGCTCGACCTCGCCGAGCTGGCCGCCGAACCCTGGGTGCTCGGCTGTCTGAAGACCGAGGCATACCTGCGCCGTTACGCCGAGCGCGCCGGCTTCGACCCCCGGGTGCACGGCACCACGACCGACTACTTCTTCGCCCGCTCCCTCGTCGCCGCGGGCCTGGGCCTCTCGTTGGTCCCCTCCATCGCCCTCGCCCCGCGCGTGCCGGGCCTGCTCGCCGTCCCCGTCGAGGCGCCGACCCCGACCCGGCACATCGGTGTCGCCACGATCGGCCACCGCCGCGACCAGCCGGAGATCGCCACCTTGATCCGCGCCCTGCGGGAACGAGCGGCGGCGACCGAGCCCCCGATGTGACGCGGAACACAGGGAACGTTCCGCGCGGGCGGCTCCTCTCCAGGGTGTTGGTACGCACACCGAGGGGGAGCACATGAACGACACCACCCGCCGCCGCCTGGGCGCCGCGCTCGCGGCCCTACTGGCCGCGGACGGCCTCGCCCACCTGTACTGGGCCACGGGCCGGACCTGGCCCGCCCCCGACGCGCACGCGCTCTCCCTCGCCGTCCTCGGCACCGAGGTCTCCTTCGCTCCGCCCGTCGTCCTGCCGCTCGCCGCCCTCACCCTCACCGGCGCCGCCGCCGTCCTCGCCCACACCCACCGCCGCGGCGGGCCGACGACCCGCCTCGTGACCGGTGCGGTCGCCGCCGGGCTCGCGGTACGCGGCCTCGCAGGCCTGGGATGGGCCACCAAGGTCATCGACAGCCCACCCGGGCCCTTCTACGCACTCAACCTCGCCCTCTACACCCCCGCCTGCCTCGGCTTCGGCTGGGCCGCCGTCCGCCTGGCACGCGCCCGGTGACCCCGCAGGAACGCGCGCGCGGAGTCGCCCTCGCCCGGGCCGCCCGCGCCGGCAACACCCTCGCGATGCACGACCTCCTCGACCACCTCACCCCGTACGTCGCCCGGATCTGCGCCCCGATCGCCCTGACGGACGGGCCCGACGCCACTCAGGAGGCCCTCGTCGCCGTCTTCGGGGCGCTGAGGACGCTGCGGGACCCCGAGGCCCTGTACGGCTGGGTGCGGGCCATCGCCGTCCGTGAGGCGGTGCGCACCGCCCGCCGCGCGACCCGGGCCCGGCCCGCCGAACTGGCCGACGTCCCCGAGCGCGGCGACCCCCAACTCGCCGCCGACATCGAGGACGTGCTGGCCCGCCTGTCCCCCGACCACCGCGCGGTGCTGGTGCTGCGGGACGTCGAGGGGCTGGACGAGGAGTCCGCCGCGGCCGTCCTCGGGGTACCGCCCGGCACCGCCAAGTCCCGGCTGCACCGGGCCCGTACGAGTTTCCGGAAGGCGTGGTCCTCATGACGTACGCGATCGACACGGTCGCCCGGCTGCGGGTGATGGCGGCCGGCGTCCCGGGCGCGCGGGTCGCCGAACGGGTGCTGGCCGCCGACCCGGAGACGGTCTGGGCGGTGATGGCGGACCTGGAGGGCGAGTTCGGCCGCTTCCAGCCGGACATGCGCTCGCTACGGGTGCTGCGGCTGCGCGGCGACCGGGTGGAGGCGCTGGCCCGCAGCAAGTACGGGTTGCGGGCCCACTTCCGGGGGGTCCTGCGCCCCGGCTGGTGCTGGCTCCAGAGCCGCTTCCTGATCATCGGCATGGCGGCGGCCCCGGAACCGGGCGGGGGCACCCGTGTGGCCCTGACGGGCGGAGTGCGGGTCCCGGGCCGCGCGGCGATCGTCCCCCTGGGCACGGCCGGCGAACTGGCCCGGGCGATGTCCCGCCTGGAACGACGGATCACCGAACTCGGCGAGCCCGACCGGATGTGCCCTTAGGACACGTCCAGTTCGCACCACACCGTCTTGCCGGGGCTGCGCAATCCGACGCCCCACCGGTCGGCGACGGCCGCGACGAGCAACAGCCCCCGCCCCCGCTCGGCGGCGGCGTCCCGGTCGGCGACGCGCGGCCGGCCGCCGCCACTGTCGTGCACCTCCACCCGGACCACCCCGCCGAAGCGCAGCAGCCGCAGGCGGTAGCCCCGGCCGGGCGGTACACCGTGCAGGAGGGCGTTGGTGGCCAGCTCGCTCACGCACAGCAACACGTCGTCCAGGCGGTCCACGACACCCCACGCGTCGAGGGTCGCGGCGGCGAACCGCCTGGCGGCGCGGATGGTTTGGCGGCTGCGCGGATAGAACCGGTCCCGCATCAGCGCGGGTTCATTCGTCACGTTCACCTGACGAGCGTCGCGCTGCGTGACTAGGTTCGTGGAGTCGACCGACCCGTACTCCTCACTGAGTACGGGTCGCCGCGACCATCAACCGCGTTCAGGTGGGGAGTTCACTTTCATGCCACCAAGGAAAAGGGTCCGGCCGAACGCCACGGCCATGAAGATGGTCGGCGAGCTCGTCGCCGCCGCCCGCGCAGCCAAAGGACTGACCCAGCGTGCCCTGGCCGAACTGGTCGTCATCGACGTCGAGACCCTGGCCTCCATCGAGCAGGGCAGACGCGTCCTGATGCCGGACGTCGCCGAGCGGATGGACCGCATCCTCGGGCTTCCCGGTCTGCTGGCGGTCGCGGCGAACCGCCTGCCGGAGGTCGACACCATCCCGGCCTGGGCCGAGGAGTACATGGAGCGCGAACGGGAGGCCCTCGCGCTGTCCTGGTACGACACGATGACCGTGCCGGGGTTGCTCCAGACCGAGGCGTACGCCCGCGCCGTGCTCGGCTGCCGCGTCCCGTACGCGGGCGAGGACTGGATCGAGCTCCAGACGGCCCGCCGCGTCCAGCGCCAGGAGATACTGCGCCGGCCGACCCCGCCGACCCTCAGCTTCGTCATCTGGGAGGCGGCCCTGCGCGACCGGATCGGCGGCGACGAGGTCCACCGCGACCAGCTCCGACACCTGCGGGCCTGCGCCGACCGCCCGGCCTTCGCCGTCCAGGTGCTGCCCCTCGGCATCACCGCCCACGCGGGTCTCAACGGCCCGTTCACCCTGCTGGCAACCCCCGAGCACCAGCACCTCGCCTACTCGGAAACCCAGCGCGGCAGCATCCTCGTCCGGGACCCCAACGAGGTCAGCATCCTCACGCAGAAGTATGCGATGCTGCGGTCACAGGCCCTGAACTGCGTAGGGACAAAGGACCTGTTGGACCGGCTGGTGGGAGAGCGATGAGCACCGAACTCGTGTGGTTCAAGTCCAGCTACAGCGGGGACGAGGGCGGCCAGTGCGTCGAGATGGCCACCTGCCCCGCCGACCGGGTGCACGTGCGGGACTCGAAGGTCCCGCACGGTCCCGTCCTCACCCTCTCACCGTCCTCGTGGACCCGCCTCGCTCACTGGGTCAGCGGGTAGGAGTGCCGGCCCGACTCCGCGTCGATCTCGGTGTGGGCCTTGTCCAGTAGCTGCGACGCGAGATCCATGAGCGCCCGGGCGCCCGCGATCTCCTCACCGACGCGGAGCTGGTCCGTGTCGGACGGATGGCGCATGGCGTAGCCGTGCGCCCGCAGTTCGGAGCCGTCCATGAGCCTGAGCAGGGCTGCCGCGCTGGTGCGGTGGCCCTCCTCGGTGAATTCCAGTTCCACATGCCACCCGGCGAGCGTGGCCATGAGGGATCACCTCCAGAGGTCGACCTCTTCCCTCCCAGGGTGCGCCCATCACCGCGCCCGCGGCCAGTCGGCCGGGCGGGGGTCCTACGGCCAGTCGACCATGCCGTAGAAGAGGACCCACGCCAGGACGACGGCCGAGGGCGCGAGCGCGGCGACGACCACGCGCTTCGCGGCGTGGCGCCGCTGCCAGGGCAGCGCCCAGGCCGTCACCAGCAACACGAGTGTGACGGCCAGCCCGACCTGGAACACCGTGAAGGCGGCGGCGAAGCTGTCGTCGAAACGGTGGGCCTCGTCGCCGTTGCAGGAGTCGCAGGCCATCGGACTCATGCCGGCGAAGAACAGCGCCACCAGGCCGAGGGGCAGCGTGATCAGGGTGGTCACCAGCGGCGCGACGAAGGCGCGGCGGTCGCGTTCGGTGCCGGTGGCGGTGGCGTTCTGCGTCATGCCCCCATCAAGCCACCCCACGGCCCCCGGCGCATGAGTGCCCGTACTCATCGAGGCGGCCCGGCCCACCCAGACGGCGAGGCCGGGACCCCGCCCTCGAACCCCCGCCCCGCCCCTACCGCCCCGGCCTCAGCGCTCGCGCCCCAGCCACTGCGCGACCTCGGTCGCCCAGTACGTGAGGATCGTGTCCGCGCCCGCCCGCTTGATGCCGAGCAGCGTCTCCATGACGGCCCGGTCTCGGTCGATCCAGCCCTTCTCGGCCGCCGCCTCGACCATCGCGTACTCGCCACTGATCTGGTACGCGGCCACCGGCACGTCCACCGCCTGCGCGACCCGGTAGAGGATGTCCAGGTAGGGGCCCGCGGGCTTGACCATGACCATGTCGGCGCCCTCCTCAAGGTCCAGCGCCAGCTCCCGCAGGGACTCGCGCGCGTTCGCCGGGTCCTGCTGGTAGGTCTTGCGGTCGCCCTGGAGGGAGGAGGCGACGGCCTCGCGGAAGGGACCGTAGAACGCCGACGAGTACTTCGCCGTGTACGCCAGGATCGACACGTCCTCGTGGCCGGTCTCGTCCAGCGCGTCGCGGATCACCCCGACCTGGCCGTCCATCATCCCGCTGGGCCCGACCACATGGACACCCGCGTCGGCCTGCACCTGCGCCATCTCGGCGTAGCGCTCCAGCGTCGCGTCGTTGTCGACGCGGCCGTGCTCGTCCAGGACCCCGCAGTGGCCGTGGTCGGTGTACTCGTCCAGGCACAGGTCGGACATGATCACCAGGTCGTCGCCCACCTCGGCCTTCACGTCGCGGATCGCGACCTGGAGGATGCCGTCCGGCTCCGTGCCCGCCGTGCCCAGAGCGTCCTTGTTCTCGTCCGCCGGGACACCGAACAGCATGATCCCCGAGACCCCGACCGAGACGGCCTCCACGGCCGCCTTCCGCAGGGTGTCGCGGGTGTGCTGGACCACGCCCGGCATCGCCGAGATGGGCAGGGGCTCGGTGATGCCCTCGCGCACGAAGGCGGGGAGGATCAGGTCCGAGGGGTGCAGGCGGGTCTCCGCGACCATCCGTCGCATCGCCGGGGTGGTGCGCAGCCGGCGGGGGCGCGAGCCGGGGAAGGATCCGTACGTGCTCATCTTCTAGTCGCCTCTTCGAGCATCGAGAACAGTCGGCATCCAGCGTAGGCCGTGCCCGCCCGCGCCCCCGCGCCGCACCACGCGTCGTGCCCCGCCCGGGTACGGCACGGGGCCCGGACGCGTCGCGTCCGGGCCCCGTCGGACCTGCTGCCCGCCGTCAGGTGGTACGGCGGCGGCGCGCGCCCGGGCGGCGCTCGCTCGGCCGGTACACCGACTCGCCGGCCTCCTTGGCCGCCTCGCGGCGCGCGGCCCCGTACTCGGCCAGGGCCTCCGCCAGCTTGCCCACGCTCGGCTCGGGGGAGAGCACGTCGACCCGCAGGCCGTGCTCCTCCGCCGTCTTGGCCGTCGCCGGGCCGATGCACGCGATCACCGTCACGTTGTGCGGCTTGCCGGCGATCCCGACGAGGTTGCGCACCGTGGAGGACGAGGTGAAGAGAACGGCGTCGAAGCCGCCGCCCTTGATCGCCTCACGCGTGTCCGCCGGCGGCGGTGACGCGCGCACCGTCCGGTAGGCGGTGACGTCGTCGACCTCCCACCCGAGCTCTATCAGGCCCGCGACCAGCGTCTCGGTCGCGATGTCGGCGCGCGGCAGGAAGACGCGGTCGATCGGGTCGAAGACCGGGTCGTACGGCGGCCAGTCCTCCAGCAGCCCGGCGGCCGACTGCTCGCCGCTCGGCACCAGGTCCGGCTTCACACCGAACTCGACCAGCGCGGCGGCCGTCTGCTCGCCCACCGCGGCGACCTTGATGCCCGCGAAGGCGCGCGCGTCGAGCCCGTACTCCTCGAACTTCTCCCGCACCGCCTTCACGGCGTTGACGGAGGTGAACGCGATCCACTCGTAGCGGCCGGTGACCAGGCCCTTGACGGCCCGTTCCATCTGCTGCGGGGTGCGCGGCGGCTCCACGGCGATGGTCGGCACCTCGTGCGGCACCGCGCCGTACGAACGCAGTTGGTCGGAGAGAGAGGCGGCCTGCTCCTTGGTGCGCGGCACGAGCACCCGCCAGCCGAACAGCGGCTTCGACTCGAACCAGGCCAGGTCCTCGCGGCGCGCGGTGGCGCCGTGCTCGCCGACCACGGCTATGACCGAGCGCGAGCCCTCGGGCGAGGGGAGCACCTTGCCCTGCTTGAAGACCTGAGCGATGGAACCCAGCGTCGCGCTCCAGGTCCGCTGCCGGGTCGTCGTACCGGCCACGGTGACCGTCAGCGGGGTGTCGGGCTTGCGTCCGGCGCCCACCAGCTCGGCGGCGGCGGCCGAGACCGTCTCCAGCGTCGCGGAGACCACGAGGACACCGTCGCTCGCGCCGACCTCGCTCCAGCAGCGCGCCGAGGCGGTGCGCGCGTCCAGGAAGCGCACGTCGGCGCCCCCCTGGCCGCGCAGCGGCACACCGGCGTACGCGGGCACGCCGACGGCGGTCGCGACACCGGGCACCACCTCGAAGGGAATCCCCTCGGTGGCGCAGACGAGCATTTCCTCGGCCGCGTTGCCGTCCAGCCCGGGGTCGCCGGTGACGGCACGCACGACCCGCCTGCCGGCCCTCGCGGCCTCCATGACAAGATTGGTCGCGTCGCGGATCACCGGCACCCCGGCGGCTGCTGACATCGCGTCAGGTACCGTCAGCTGCGGCGTGTCGACACCGGCGCGCGCGTGGGTACGGACGACCTCCAGCACCTCGGGCTCCGCGATCAGCACGTCGGCCGAGGCGAGCGCCTCGACGGCGCGCAGCGTCAGCAGACCCGGGTCGCCGGGACCGGCGCCCAGGAACGTGACGTGCCCGTGGGCGGCGACCGCCGCGAAAGCGGAGGGAGTGGGACTTGAGGGGTTCAAAGCGATCGCTCCCCCATCAGACCGGCCGCGCCCTTGGCCAGCATCTCGTCCGCGAGTTCGCGGCCGAGCGCCATGGCCTCGTCGTAAGACTGGGGCACGGGACCGGTGGTGGACAGCTGCACCAGCGTCGAGCCGTCGAGGGTTCCGACGACGCCGCGCAGGCGCATCTCATTGACAATCTGCCCGTCGGCCAGCAGGTCGGCGAGCGCGCCCACGGGGGCGCTGCATCCGGCCTCCAGGGCGGCGAGGAGGGACCGCTCGGCGGTCACGGCGGCCCGGGTGAACGGGTCGTCGAGTTCGGCGAGGGCGGCGATCAGGGCCGTGTCCGACGCGAGGCACTCCACGGCCAGGGCTCCCTGGCCGGGTGCGGGCAGCACGTTGTCCACGGACAGCAGGTCGGTGGCTTCGTCGCCGCGCCCGATCCGGTTCAGACCGGCGGCGGCCAGGACGACGGCGTCGAGCTCACCGGCGCGCACGTACCCGATCCGGGTGTCGACGTTCCCGCGGATCGGCACGGTCTCGATGACCTTGCCCAGGCTCTTGGCGTACGCGTGCAGCTGCGCCGTGCGGCGCGGCGAACCGGTACCGATCCGCGCGCCGTCGGGCAGTTGCTCGAAGGTCATGCCGTCACGGGCGACGAGCGCGTCCCGCGCGTCCTCCCGCTTCGGCATGGCCGCGATCACCAGTTCCGCGGGCTGCGTGGTCGGCAGGTCCTTGAGCGAGTGGACGGCGAAGTCCACCTCGCCCCGCGCCAGCGCGTCGCGCAGCGCGGTGACGAATACGCCGGTGCCCCCGATCTGCGCGAGGTGCTCCCGGGACACGTCACCGTAGGTCGTGATCTCCACGAGCTCGACGGGTCGGCCGGTGACCGCCCGTACCGCCTCGGCGACGTGCCCGGACTGCGACATGGCCAACTTGCTGCGTCGCGTGCCAAGCCGGAGGGGCTGGTCGGGACGTGTGTTCATGATGCCCGTCCTGGGTCGTCGTTCTTCGGATCGGCCGCGTCCGCCCGGCTGACGGAGGCCACCGTCTGAGGGTCGAGGTCGAAGAGTTCACGCAGCGCCTCCGCGTACCCGGCGCCGCCGGGCTCGCTCGCGAGCTGCTTGACGCGCACGGTCGGCGCGTGGAGGAGCTTGTCCACGACGCGCCGCACGGTCTGCGTCACTTCTGCCCGCTGGCGCTCGTCCAGATCCGGCAGGCGTCCGTCCAGTCGCGCCACTTCCATGGCCACCACCTCGGCGGCCATGGCGCGCAGCGCGACGACGGTGGGCGTGATGTGCGCGGCCCGCTGTGCCGCGCCGAAGGCCGCCACTTCCTCGGTGACGATCGCGCGCACCGCGTCGACGTCGGCCGCCATCGGGGCGTCCGCCGAGACCTCGGCGAGCGACTCGATGTCGACGAGCCGCACGCCGGGAATCCGGTGCGCGGCCGCGTCGACGTCACGCGGCATGGCCAGGTCCAGCAGCGCCAGCCGGACCGGCCGGAGGTCGACCTGGCTCCGGGCGCCCTTGCGGGGCTGCCGGTGCGCGGCGGCCTCGCCCTGATCGGCCCAGGTCCCGTGCAGTTCAAGGGAGTTGGCGTCCACGCCGGTCAGCGCGGACCGTCCGTCGGGGCCCACGGGGCACTCGTCCGCCTCGGCGGGAGCGCTGGTGAGGACCCGCACGGCGCCGGCGTCGGCGAGCCGTCGCCCGCTCTCGGCGGCCGCCACGAGCCGCGCGAGCACGTCCCGGTCCAGTCCGGCCACGTCCGGCCCGGCGGGGGCGGCGCCGACGGCGGCGGGCAGGGTGGGGGCCACGGGGTCGGGGGCGGCGTCCCTGGAGACGGCGGCGAGCACGTCGTCGGCGGTCAGCACCAGCCCGGTCGCCCCGGTACAGGAGACGACCACGTCGACCCGCGTCAGTTCGTCGGCGACCGAAGCCATGGGAACGGCCCGCGCCGCCACCCCGGTGCCCGAGGCAACCAGAATCCCGGCCAAACGCTCCGCGCGCTCCGCGGTCCGGTTCGCCACGACGATCTCGGCGACACCGACCCGCGCCAGCGTGGCCGCGGCCAGCGACGACATCGAACCGGCGCCGATCACCAGCGCCCGCTTGCCCGTCGCCCACGCGGAGACCTCGGTCCCCATCGACAGCTGCTCCAGGCCGAACGTCACCAGCGACTGCCCGGCCCGGTCGATCCCGGTCTCCGAGTGCGCCCGCTTGCCGACCCGCAGCGCCTGCTGGAACAGGTCGTTGATCAGCCGGCCCGCCGTGTGCTGCTCCTGCCCCAGCGCCAGCGCGTCCTTGATCTGCCCGAGGATCTGGCCCTCGCCGACCACCATCGAGTCCAGCCCGCACGCCACCGAGAACAGGTGGTGCACGGCCCGGTCCTCGTAGTGCACGTAGAGGTACGGGGTCAGCTCCTCCAGGGCCACCCCGCTGTGCTGCGCCAGCAACGTCGACAGCTCGGCCACACCGGCGTGGAACTTGTCCACGTCCGCGTACAGCTCGATGCGGTTGCAGGTGGCGAGCACCGTCGCCTCCGTCGCCGGCTCGGCGGCGAGGGTGTCGTGCAGCAGCTTGACCTTGGCGTCGGCGGACAGCGAGGCCCGCTCCAGCACGCTCACCGGCGCGCTGCGGTGGCTCAGCCCTACGACCAGCAGACTCATGCCGGCATCACCGCCGGGACGTCGCCCTCGGGACCGCCCTTGCGGACGGTCGGAGAGGGGGCGGCGGCCGCGGCGGCGGTCACCGGGTTCGCGGCGGCGGCCACCGGGCTCTCGGCGGCCCCGGAAGCGGCGGCCGCCGCTTCCTCGCCGGCCTTGCGCTGCTCGTGGAACGCCAGGATCTGCAACTCGATCGACAGGTCGACCTTGCGCACGTCGACGCCGTCCGGCACGGACAGCACGGTCGGCGCGAAGTTCAGGATGGATGTGACGCCGGCGGCGATGAGCCGCTCGCTCACCTGCTGCGCCGCGCCCGCCGGAGTGGCGATGACCCCGATGGAGACGCCGTTCTCCTCGATGATCTTCTCCAGCTCATCGGTGTGCTGCACGGGCATGCCGGCCACGGGCTTGCCCGCCATCGCCGGGTCGGCGTCGATCAGCGCCGCGACGCGGAAGCCGCGCGAGGCGAAACCGCCGTAGTTGGCCAGGGCCGCGCCGAGGTTGCCGATGCCGACGATGACGACCGGCCAGTCCTGGGTCAGACCGAGTTCCCGGGAGATCTGGTAGACGAGGTACTCGACGTCGTAGCCGACCCCGCGCGTGCCGTAGGAGCCGAGGTAGGAGAAGTCCTTGCGGAGCTTGGCGGAGTTGACTCCGGCGGCGGCCGCGAGCTCTTCGGAGGACACCGTGGGCACCGATCGCTCGGAGAGCGCGGTGAGGGCACGCAAGTACAGCGGAAGCCTGGCGACAGTGGCCTCGGGAATACCTCGGCTGCGGGTCGCCGGTCGGTGAGTTCGGCCAGTTGCCACGATGCTCCTGCGGGATGAGCGGGGCTGCAGGCGGTCACTTGTCCCAAGACCGCCCCGTCGAAAGCAGGCTATGTCTTTGTGAACGCGTGCACAAAGATTGTGTCCGCTTTGTCCGTCCAAAGTGACCGGGGTCACGCGGTCCGGCCGCCAAGGGGCGGAACCGGGAACGGACCGAACCCGTTCAAATACGGAGGGGCACAAAGCGGTACACACTCCTCATCGATACACACCCGAGCCCCCACAAATCGCCCATGAGGGTAACCGTCCGGACGGTCAGCCCTCCAACGCCCGCCGCAGACGCTCGGGGTTCACCCTCCAGAAGGTGTGCTGTTCGCCGTCGACCAACACCACCGGGATCTGCTCCCAGTGCAGCCGGTACAACTCCGCGTCCTGCGAGATGTCCTTCTTCTCCCACCGCGCCCCGGTCTCGGCGCAGATCTTCTCCACCACCTCCTGGGCGTCGTCACACAAGTGGCATCCCGGCTTCCCGATGAGCGTGACCAGCCGCTCCTCGGGGCGCTTCTTCTCCTTGCGGCGCAACAGAGGACTCATGCCGTCATTGTCCCGCGCCGCGCGACCGCCGCGGACCGCCGCGGACGGCCGGGGAAGCGGTGGGGAGGCGTCGGGGAAAGCGGCAGGGGAAGCGGCGGGGAAGGCAGCCGGGGAAGCGGCGGGGAGGCGGTCGTTCCGCAGAGTTCACGCCCGCGTTCCCCTCCGGTTCGGGAACTCCCGAACACAATGGCTATGCTCGCGTCATGGCCGCTCTGGGATGGCTCACCCCCCGTAGGCGCTCCGCCACCGCGCGGAGCGTGCTGGCAGGCGAGGCCTCGGCCGAGGCCGCCCGCAAGAGCGCGCGGGACGAGGCGCCACCGCTCACCCGAGGGCCGGAAGCAGCCCCGGGGAAGGCTCGGGAGAAGGCCGCCGAGAAGGCTCCCGAGAAGCCCGCCGAGCCCGAGTTCCCCGTTCGCGGCGACGACCTCGCCGCCGCCTTCTTCGACCTCGACAACACCGTCATGCAGGGCGCCGCGATCTTCCACTTCGGCCGCGGCCTCTACAAGCGCGAGTTCTTCCGCCGCCGCGAGTTGGCCCGCTTCGCCTGGCAGCAGGCCTGGTTCCGGCTCGCCGGCGTCGAGGACCCCGAGCACATGCAGGACGCCCGCGACAGCGCGCTCTCCATCGTCAAGGGCCACAAGGTCTGCGAACTCATGTCGATCGGCGAGGAGATCTACGACGAGTACATGGCCGAGCGGATCTGGCCGGGCACCCGCGCCCTGGCCCAGGCCCACCTCGACGCCGGCCAGAAGGTGTGGCTGGTCACGGCCGCCCCCGTCGAGACCGCCACGATCATCGCCCGCCGCCTCGGCCTCACCGGCGCCCTGGGCACGGTCGCCGAGTCCGTCGACGGCGTCTACACCGGCCGCCTGGTAGGCGAGCCGCTGCACGGCCCCGCCAAGGCGGAGGCGGTGCGCGCCCTGGCCGCCGCCGAGGGGCTCGATCTCGAACACTGCGCCGCCTACAGCGATTCGCACAACGACATCCCGATGCTGTCACTGGTCGGGCATCCGTACGCGATCAATCCCGATACAAAACTGCGCAAGCATGCCCGGGAACACGACTGGCGCCTGCGCGACTATCGGACCGGCCGCAAGGCCGTGAAGGTCGGCGTCCCGGCGGCCGCCGGAGTCGGCGCGATCGCGGGCGGCACGGTCGCGGCGATCGCCCTGCACCGCCGCCGCAAGTAGCCCCACCGCGCCCACCGCCCTCCGGGCGGTCTCCCACGCGCAATCACGCACCCCTACCCGCGCCGTCGGCGCGGCACTCCGGCATGCCCGACTCGGTCGGGCAGCGCCATGGAAGCGCCCATTCCGCGTATCCAACCGATCAAGAACCGATCACCAACTGCGACTGAATATGCCCTCGGTACGCAACAGAAGTGTCGGAACCGGTGATTTGAGCAACTGGGTGTAGTGCTGCCTGTACGAAGCGTTATTCTCCTCAAACGCATGCCACCGACCATCTGTCGCCACGACGGGTGAACGGTCCCGCACTGCACGTGATGGAAGCTCTGCCTCTGGGAGTCCCGTGTACCCACCTGTCGGGGTTGACGCCTCGGGCCTGGCTACGCTGCGCGCAACGGTCCTCGACCACCTGCGCGGCTTCGTCCCCACCGCGTACGCCGTCCCCGCCCTCGCCGCCGCGGTCCCTGCCGGCCTCGGCCCGGCCGGTCCTTGCTACGCCCTGACCGACGGTGGGGCGACGGTGGGCAGACGCGGTCGCGCCAGCGGTGCGGGCACCGCCACCGGCACGAGCGCGCCCGCCGCCCGCCGCCCCACCGCGGACAGCGACCAGGCCCGCATGATGGACCTGGTCGAACGCGCCCAGGCCGGCGAGGCCGACGCCTTCGGCCGGCTCTACGACCAGTACAGCGACACGGTGTACCGCTACATCTACTACCGCGTCGGCGGCAAGGCGACCGCGGAGGATCTCACCAGCGAGACCTTCCTGCGCGCGCTGCGCCGCATCTCCACCTTCACCTGGCAGGGCCGCGACTTCGGGGCCTGGCTGGTGACGATCGCGCGCAACCTGGTCGCCGACCACTTCAAGTCCAGCCGCTTCCGCCTGGAAGTGACCACGGGCGAGATGCTGGACGCCAACGAGGTGGAACGCTCTCCCGAGGACTCCGTCCTGGAGTCCCTCTCCAACGCGGCCCTGCTGGAGGCCGTGCGAAAACTCAACCCGCAGCAGCAGGAGTGCGTGACCCTGCGCTTCTTGCAGGGCCTCTCGGTCGCCGAGACGGCCCGGGTGATGGGCAAGAACGAGGGGGCGATCAAAACGCTCCAGTACCGGGCGGTCCGCACCCTGGCCCGCCTCCTCCCGGACGACGCCCGCTGACCGCCCGCCGACCAGCTGCTGACCGCCTCCCGACACCGCCCCCGACACCGCCACCCTTGATGACTCCGATGCCGCTGTGGTCCGATCATCCTTCGTCCGTAACCCAAGTGCCGCGCCGCTCGTTGTGCGGAATGCAGGCTCCCTGTGGACACGCCCTGCCCGAAGCCGCTCACTCGAAAGTGTGGATGTGCTCAAGGAAGGCAACCTTCCGGACACCTGGGGGAGTCGATCGTCATGACGAGAGGAGGTGCCGCCAGTGATCGCGAACGTGACTCCGCACCGGCGGGCGAACGCCTTCGCCCAGGCCCTGGAGGAGCGGACCCCGTCCGACCTTTCGGAACCGGACCCGGCGGCCGAGCAGTCCGAGGCACCTGCCGAATCTGCCGACCACGACCGGTTGTTGGCCCTGGCGAACGTGCTCGGCGAGAGAATGCCGCGCCCGGTGCTGGACCCCGAGGTCAAGGTGGTGCAACGAGCACAGCTCGTCGCCGCCATGGAAGCCTTGGTGATGGAGGAGAGGGCCGGGGGCGGTGCCGCACCGGACCCTCAAGTGCCCGAACAGCGGACCGGCCGCGGCGCCCACCGGGCGACCACGCTCCGGAAATTGCGGCCCCGCTCCCGCTGGTCCAAGGGCATCGCAGCGGGCGGCCTCACCGTGGGTGTGGCCGCGGGGGCCTTCGGCGGAGTGGCCGCTGCCAGCACCGACGCCCTGCCCGGTGACTCCCTCTACCCCGTCAAGCGGGGCATGGAGGACATCAAGCTGGGCATGGCCGACGAGGACTCGGACCGGGGCGTGCTCTACCTCGACCAGGCCTCGAACCGGCTGTCGGAGGCCCGCAGACTCATGGAGCGCGGCCGGACCGGCGTCCTGGACCACGAGTCCCTGGGCGCGATCCGCCGGGCCCTGGCAGGGATGAGCCACGACGCCGCGGAAGGCCACCGGCTGCTCCAGGCGGCCTACGAACGGGACGGCTCGCTCGGCCCGATGCAAATGCTGTCCTCGTTCTCCCGCTCCCACCGCGACGCGTGGGGCAAGCTCCGGGACAAGCTCCCGGCGCAGCTCACCGACGTCGGGGGCGAGGTCGAGTCGGTCTTCCGGGCCATAGACGAAGACGTGGCGCCCATCCAGAACCTGCTGCCCAAGCCACCGGAGCAATCCCGAGGTGCCACGGGCGGCCAGGCGAACCCCAGCGCCTCCCCCGGCAAGCAGCAGTCCGAGCCCCCCGCAGGCCACCCGGCGGCGTCTCCCCCGAGCGCGCCCCCGTCAGCGGCCTCCAAGCCCCCCACACCCGGCGGGCTCCTGGGCGGGACCGGCGATCTGCTCCACCCGCCGGCGGACGGCCACTCCGAGCCGCCTCCCTCGGGCGCGGCACCGGAACAGCCCCGGCCCGACATCACCCTCCCGCCCCTCCTGCCCGGCCTGCTCCCGGGCCTGGGCCTCAAGGCGGAGGACACGCAATAACACGAAGCGGTGCCCGGCGGACCATCCCGCCGGGCACCGCTTCGTCATGTCCGCGTCGTCGCTAGTCGTCTCTGGTCGTATCTAGAAGAAGACCGACCGCCGCTGCACGAGCAGCCGGTACAAGGTGTGCTGTATCTGCTCCCGCACCTGGTCCGTCAGGTTGAACATCAGCATCGGATCGTCCGCCGCCTCCGCCGGATACCCCTCCGTGGAGATCGGCTCCCCGAACTGGATCGTCCACTTCGTCGGCAACGGCACCAGCCCGAGCGGCCCCAACCACGGGAACGTCGGAGTCACCGGGAAGTACGGCACCCCCAGCAGCCGCGCCAGCGTCTTCGCGTTGCCGACCATCGGGTAGATCTCCTCCGCCCCCACGATCGAACAGGGCACGATCGGCGTCCGCGCCAGCAGCGCCGTCGACACGAACCCGCCGCGCCCGAACCGCTGGAGCTTGTACCGCTCCCCGAACGGCTTCCCGATCCCCTTGAAGCCCTCCGGCATCACCCCGACGAGCTCCCCGGCCTCCAGCAGCCGCTGCGCGTCCTCGGAGCAGGCCAACGTGTGACCCGCTTTGCGCGCCAACTCGTTCACCACCGGCAGCATGAAGACCAGGTCCGCGGCCAGCAGCCGAAGGTGCCGCTCCGCCGGATGGTGGTCGTGCACCGCCACCTGGAGCATCAGCCCGTCCAGCGGCAACGTCCCGGAGTGGTTCGCCACGATCAGCGCACCACCCTCCTTGGGGATGTTCTCGATGCCCTTGACCTCGACGCGGAAGTACTTGTCGAACAGCGGCCGCATCAAGGACATCAGGACCTGGTCGGTCAGCTCCTTGTCGTAGCCGAAGTCGTCGACCTCGTACTCCCCGGTGATCCGCCTGCGCAAGAACGCCAGCCCACCCGCGATCCGCCGGTCCCAGTCACCCGAACGCCCCCCGGGCGCGGCGGCCTCCACTGCCTCCACGGCCTCTTGGGCCC
Organism: Streptomyces sp. Tek67B01; assembly: GCF_055231995.1. Classification (NCBI taxonomy): domain Bacteria; kingdom Bacillati; phylum Actinomycetota; class Actinomycetes; order Kitasatosporales; family Streptomycetaceae; genus Streptomyces; species Streptomyces sp. Tek67B01. Next base: position 4,078,275 of record NZ_JBUYUY010000001.1, on the reverse strand, counting down.
GCTCCGGCACGGGCCGCGCCACCGGCTCCCCGGTCGGCGGAGCCACCCGCACCCGCCGCGGCGACCGCCGTCGCGGCCGCTCCTCGTCGAAAGGGATGACCTTCGCGTCCGCCACTATCGCTCCGCTCCCTCAGCCGCCGGCCCGACACCCGACAGATCCACGTTCACCATCCCGGCCACCCGGTCCACGGCCCGCCCCACCCGCTCCGGCGGCAACAGCCCGCTCCCCCGGCTCCGCGCGAAGTCCGCGAACGTCTCGGCCGTCGTGTACATCGGCTCGAACCCTAGGGTGGACCTCATCTGTGTGGTCTCCACGACCCGCCCGTGCGTCAGCAACCGGATCTGTTCGGGCGAGAACTCCGTCACCCCGATCGCCCGCAGCGCCGACCCCACCCACGTCACCGCGGGCATCACCAACGGCACCGTGGGCCGCCCCAGCCGCCGCGCACACTGCGACAACAGCAACACCCCGTCACCCGCGATGTTGAAAGTACCGCTGTTCAGCCTTCCACGCTCGGGCTCGCCGGCCGCCAGCCGCAGCACGTCCACCACGTCGTCCTCGTGGACGAACTGCAAGCGCGGGTCGTACCCCAGCACCGTCGGCATCACCGGGATGGAGAAGTACTCGGCCAGCGCCGAATCCGCGTACGGCCCCAAGATGTTCGCGAACCGCAGCACGCACACCGCCACGTCCGGCCGCCTGCGCGCGAACCCGCGTACGTACCCCTCGACCTCCACCGCGTCCTTCGCGAAGCCGGCCGCCGCCAGCGACTTCGGCTGCGTGGTCTCGGTGAAGACGGCCGGATCGCGCGAGGTGCCCCCGTACACACTGGTACTGGACTTCACCACGAGCCGCCGCACCGTCGGGGACTTCTGGCAGGCCCCGAGCAGCTGCATCGTCCCGATGACGTTCGTTTCCTTCACGGTGCTGCGCGCACCGCCACTGCCCGCGCTGCCTCCCGTCACGGCGAGGTGCACCACCGTGTCGACGGCGTGCTCGGCCAGCACCCGGGCGATGGCCGACTGTCTGATGTCCGTACGGACGAACTCGGCCGAACCGAGCGGGTGCGCGGGATCCACCGAATCCACCGCGATCACCCGCTCGACATCCGGCTCGCGCTGGATGCGGCGAACGAAGCGGCTGCCCAACTGTCGGGCAGCCCCGGTGACGAGAACGACCTTGCCCACGAGTTCAGCGCCTCCCTCGAAGAAGTCCCCCGGCTACACCGCAGCCCCTCCACCAGGATGGTGGAGGGGCTGCGGAGAACACGTACAGCTGCCGTTTACTTCTTGTTACGGCGCTGGACGCGGGTGCGCTTGAGCAGCTTGCGGTGCTTCTTCTTGGCCATCCGCTTACGCCGCTTCTTGATAACAGAGCCCACGACTACCCTCGCTCACTTCTCGGAACATCCCCGCGCCAGCGGGGATCGGTGCGGGGCGTCTGGGCCCACACGACCTACGTCGGCCTAGCCTACCCGCCCGAGCTCTGAGCTTGTAATCCGAGGGCAACCCGAGAGTCATCTCAAGCCGACTCCACCCCCACATAGGACTCTCGGAGGTACTCGTGCACCGCGTTCTCGGGGACCCGGAAGGACCGGCCCACCCGAATGGCGGGCAGATGACCGTTGTGCACCAGGCGGTACACGGTCATCTTCGACACTCGCATCACCGAGGCGACCTCCGCCACGGTCAGGAACTGAACCTCACTGAGAGGCCTCTCGCCAGCAGCCATGACACACCTTGACCTTCCGCGCATGACGGGCACCGGCTTCCCCTCCGGTTACGCCCCGTCGTCGCACGCTCACTCCCCAGAGTAGGGGCGTGTGATACGAGTGGGGAAGAGGAGCTACGGCCACTCCTGACGCCACGGCAGACCGGCCCGGTCCACGACGTAGCGAGTGAGGGGCACATAGAAGTCCGCCGACACCCCGTCGTCAACCGGAACCGTCACCGCGACCTGTCCCTCGGCCTCCCCCACGAACAGCGCGGGATCGTCCGTATCCGCCAACCCGATCGCATCCACACCCAACTGACCTGCACCGCAGACCCACCCGTGGTCCCCCACCACCAATTCCGGCAACGGCCCGCCGGCATCCGCCAACGCCCCCAAGGCGACCCGAACCGGCAGCGGCGAATGGGTGTGCGCGCCGGTGACACTCGCAGGTGGCCGCGCGCCGGGTTCCCGCACCAGTGCGACCCCCCGTACGTAATCGATGCGGTGCGCCCGTACGCCGAACCGGGTCGCCATGTCGACACGCACCCCCTGCGCCGGGGTGAGGACAACACAGCCCGCCGCCGACAGGGCCCACGCCAAACCGGCGTAGAAGTCCAGGAGCCGGTGCGGATGCCCCGTCCCCAACAACACCGGCGACCGCAGCCGCGCCGCCTGACGCAGCCGCGCCGCGAAAGCCTCCAACCCCGCCAGCGTCCGCTCCGGATCGATCACGTCCGGCCCGCTGACGTGCGCCGGATCGGCCGAGACCCCGCACCGCTCCGCCATCAGCCGCAGCAGATCGTCCTGCGCCCAACGCCACTGCGGCTCCAGCCCCAACAGCACCCTTGGATCACCCGCCGCGAACAGCCGGTAACTGCGCAGGCTCTCCTCACGCGAGGTGGCGACGGGCCCGGCCAACCGGGAAGCCAGCAGATGCGCACGCAGCGCGCCGGTGCTCAACACCCTCCGATGCTGCCGCACGGAACCCGGGGCATGGGCAATTCCGCCGAACGGGCCCACCGTTGGCGTAACGATGCTTCGCCACGACAGCTCCCTCCCCGGGCCTCCCGCGCCCTCGCCGGGCGACCCGCGCCCCTACACGAGCATCCCGCGCAACGGGAACACCGCCCGCCGCGTCGCCAGGACGGCTTGATCCGTACCGTCCGCCGGGTCGTAGCCCGCCTCCCAGCCCCGCCATTCGACCGTCCGGCCGTCCGTCATCCGCGCCGGACCCGATTGCCGGGTCCTCGCGTACACCTCGCTCAGCCACTCCTGCGGCACGACCTCGGCCGGATCGACCGGCCGGTGCGCGGCGATCCCCACCAAGTGGGTCCAAGAGCGCGGTACGACGTCCACCACCGCGTAGCCGCCCCCGCCCAGAGCGAGCCACCGACCGTCCGCGTGCTCGTGCGCCAGCCGGTGACACGCCTCCTGGACGGCCCGCTGCGCGTCCAGCGACACCGCCAGATGGGCCAGCGGGTCCTCGAAGTGCGTGTCGGCCCCGTGCTGGGACACCAGCACCTGGGGCCGGAAGTCCGCGAGCAGTTCCGGCACCGTCGCGTGGAAGGCGCGCAGCCAGCCCTCGTCCCCGGTCCCCGCCGGCAGGGCGACGTTGGCCGCCGAGCCCTCGGCGGCCGGACCGCCCGTCTCCTGCGGCCATCCGGTCTGCGGGAAGAGCGTGCGCGGATGCTCGTGCAGGGACACGGTCAGCACGCGCGGGTCGTCCCAGAACGCGGCTTGCACCCCGTCCCCGTGGTGCACGTCCACGTCCACGTACGCGACGCGCTCGGCGCCCAGCTCCAGCAGCCGGGCGATCGCCAGCGCCGCGTCGTTGTACACGCAGAACCCGGCCGCGCCGCCCGGCATCGCGTGGTGCAGGCCGCCCGCGAAGTTCACGGCGTGCCCGGCCTCCCCCCGCCAGATCGCCTCGGCCGCCGCCACCGACTGCCCGGCGATCAGCGCCGACGCCTCGTGCATCCCCCGGAAGGCCGGATCGTCGACGGTCCCGAGCCCGTACGAACCGTCGGCCACCCCGGGGTCGGCCGACACCTCCCGCACCGCGGCGACGTAGTCCTCCCGGTGCACGAGCCGCAGCGTCGAATCGCCCGCGGCGCGCGCCGCCCGCACCTCCATGGCCCGATCCAGCCCGAAGGCCCGGACCAGCCCCATGGTCAGCGCCAGGCGCACCGGGTCCATCGGATGGCTCGGTCCGAAGTCATACCTCGTTACCGCCTCGTCCCACATCAACAGCCCGGTCACCGGCTCGCCGCTCATGCCCGACACCGTATCGGGCGCCGCCGACGCCGAAGGAACGGGCATAGAACAGCGTCACCAACACCAGCACCATCGGCACCAGCATCGCGCCCCGGTAGCTCCAGGCGTCCCCGATCCCGCCCACCAGCGGCGAACCGACCAGGAACCCCACGTAGTTGAAGATGTTCAGGCGGGCGATGGCCGTGTCCGAGGCCCCGGGGAACAAGCGGCCGGCCGCCGCGAAGGTCTGCGGCACGATCACGCACAGCCCGATGCCCAGCAACGTGAATCCGAGCATCCCCGTCCACGCCCCGGGCGCGGCGGCCACCACCGCGAACCCGCCGGCCGCGACCACCGTCCCCGCCCGAACCACCGCGACCGGCCCGAAACGACGCACGCCAAGGTCGCCGACGGCCCGCCCCAGCAGAGTGGTCACCATGTACACGTTGTACGGGACCGTCGCCAGCTGTTCCGAACTCCCCAGCACGTCCTGGAGGTACTTGGCGCTCCAGTTGGAGACGGTCGAGTCCCCGATGTACGCGCACGCCATCACCAGGCACAGCGGCAGCAACAGCCCGAACCCGCCGACCCCCAGGCCCTTGGCCGCTTCCCCGCCCTTCTCCGTCTCCCCATCCGGCCCCGGTCCGCCCTGGTCCACGTAGAACCGGCTGCCCGCCAAGGCCGCCGGCAGCAACAGGACGACGGCCGGCAGGTAACTCACGAAAAGCCCCAGATGCCAATGGGCCCCCGCCCACGCGGCGGAGGCCCCGACGATCCCGCCCAGGCTGTACGAGGCGTGGAACCCGAGCATGATGCTGCGGCCGTACGTCCGCTGGAGACTGACCCCGAGCATGTTCATGGAGGCGTCGAGCGCCCCGACCGACAGCCCGAACGCCCCGAGCGCCAGGGCCACGTGCCACATCTGCCCGCCGGCCCCGACCCCGAGGAGGGCGAGCAGCACCAGCGGCTGGGCCCAGCGCAGGACCAAGCTGGGCGCGACCCGCTTCACCACGTGCTCGGTCGCCACGCTGGCCACTCCGGCGAGGATCGGCACGGCGGCCAGGAAGGCGGGCAGCAGCCCGTCGGATATCCCGTACTGGTCCTGGATGGCGGGGATGCGCGTCACCAGCAGGGCGAAGGTCACGCCCTGCACGAAGAAACTGAACCCCAGGGACAACCGGCCACGGCGAAGCCGCACGTCATCTGTCATGGCGGCTCAGCGTAGGGGCACCGGCTACCGGTGGGTAGAGCGATCACACACCAATCCCCCGCCGATCAATCCCCACCGATCAATCGGTTACCAGTCACCGGTAACCGGTCACCGATCACTCCTCGATGCCGAGCAACCGGATCAGGTCCTTCATCTCACCGAAGCAGGCCTTCGCCCCGGCCAACCGGTCGGCGGGCACCATCCCGGTGAACCCGTACACGTCCATCCCGGCGGCCACGGCCGCCTCCACCCCGAGCGGGCTGTCCTCGACGACCACGCACCGCGCCGGCTCGACGCCCATCCGGTCGGCGGCGTGCAGGAACAGGTCCGGTGCGGGCTTGCCGCGGCCCACGTCCTGCGAGCTGAAGATCCACTCTTCCTCGAACCACCCGTCGATCCCGGCGGCCTGGTGCCCGACCCTGATGCGCTCATGGCTCCCGGAGGACGCGAGACAGTAGGCGATCCCGTGCGCGGTGAGCGCCCCGAGCACGTCCTCCACCCCGGGGACGGGTCGCAGCTCACGCGCGAACGCCTCGAACGTCCGGGAGTGCAGCGTCTCGTCGAAGTCCTCGGGCAACCGCTGCCCGGTCCGCTCCACGACGAGATCGTGGACCCGGTGCACGGCTCCGCCCATGTAGTCGCGGAGCGACTCGTCGTAGGAGGTCGGATGCCCGATCTCGGTCAGGTACCCGGCGAGAATCCGATTGGCGAGCGGCTCGCTGTCCACCAGCACGCCGTCGTTGTCGAAGATGACGAGGTCATAGCCCATACGACCACACTACGAGTCGCGGGCTCGGCCGCTGCGTGACCCATGCCGCGCATCCGTAGGACGTTTCGCGGACGGCCGAGTGGCTTCCGTCGCCTCGAAAAGGGTCCGGAACGCAGAAAAGCCCCGCACCATAAGGTGCGGGGCTTTCCCACAATGATTGTTCGGCGGCGTCCTACTCTCCCACAGGGTCCCCCCTGCAGTACCATCGGCGCTGAAAGGCTTAGCTTCCGGGTTCGGAATGTAACCGGGCGTTTCCCTAACGCTATGACCACCGAAACACTATGAAGATATCCAACCGGATGAAAACACGGTCGTTACTTCAGAACTAACACAGTGGACGCGAGCAACTGAGGACAAGCCCTCGGCCTATTAGTACCAGTCAGCTCCACCCGTTACCGGGCTTCCACATCTGGCCTATCAACCCAGTCGTCTACTGGGAGCCTTACCCTCTCAAGGAGGTGGGAATACTCATCTCGAAGCAGGCTTCCCGCTTAGATGCTTTCAGCGGTTATCCCTCCCGAACGTAGCCAACCAGCCATGCCCTTGGCAGGACAACTGGCACACCAGAGGTTCGTCCGTCCCGGTCCTCTCGTACTAGGGACAGCCCTTCTCAATATTCCTACGCGCACAGCGGATAGGGACCGAACTGTCTCACGACGTTCTAAACCCAGCTCGCGTACCGCTTTAATGGGCGAACAGCCCAACCCTTGGGACCGACTCCAGCCCCAGGATGCGACGAGCCGACATCGAGGTGCCAAACCATCCCGTCGATATGGACTCTTGGGGAAGATCAGCCTGTTATCCCCGGGGTACCTTTTATCCGTTGAGCGACGGCGCTTCCACAAGCCACCGCCGGATCACTAGTCCCGACTTTCGTCCCTGCTCGACCCGTCGGTCTCACAGTCAAGCTCCCTTGTGCACTTACACTCAACACCTGATTGCCAACCAGGCTGAGGGAACCTTTGGGCGCCTCCGTTACCCTTTGGGAGGCAACCGCCCCAGTTAAACTACCCATCAGACACTGTCCCTGATCCGGATCACGGACCGAGGTTAGACATCCAGCACGACCAGAGTGGTATTTCAACGGCGACTCCACCATGACTGGCGTCACGGCTTCAAAGTCTCCCACCTATCCTACACAAGCCGAACCGAACACCAATATCAAACTGTAGTAAAGGTCCCGGGGTCTTTCCGTCCTGCTGCGCGAAACGAGCATCTTTACTCGTAGTGCAATTTCACCGGGCCTATGGTTGAGACAGTCGAGAAGTCGTTACGCCATTCGTGCAGGTCGGAACTTACCCGACAAGGAATTTCGCTACCTTAGGATGGTTATAGTTACCACCGCCGTTTACTGGCGCTTAAGTTCTCAGCTTCGCACGCCCGAAAGCGCACTAACCGGTCCCCTTAACGTTCCAGCACCGGGCAGGCGTCAGTCCGTATACATCGCCTTACGGCTTCGCACGGACCTGTGTTTTTAGTAAACAGTCGCTTCTCGCTGGTCTCTGCGGCCACCCCCAGCTCAGGAAGCAAGTTCCTTCACCAGTGATGGCCCCCCTTCTCCCGAAGTTACGGGGGCATTTTGCCGAGTTCCTTAACCATAGTTCACCCGAACGCCTCGGTATTCTCTACCTGACCACCTGAGTCGGTTTAGGGTACGGGCCGCCATGAAACTCGCTAGAGGCTTTTCTCGACAGCATAGGATCATCCACTTCACCACAATCGGCTCGGCATCAGGTCTCAGCCTTAAAGAGGGACGGATTTGCCTACCCCTCGGCCTACACCCTTACCCCGGGACAACCACCGCCCGGGCTGGACTACCTTCCTGCGTCACCCCATCGCTTACCTACTACAAGTCTGGTTCGTCGGCTCCACCACTTTCCTTTCCCCGAAGGGTCCGGAACGGCTTCACGGACTTAGCATCGCCTGATTCGATATTGGGCGTTTCAAAGCGGGTACCGGAATATCAACCGGTTGTCCATCGACTACGCCTGTCGGCCTCGCCTTAGGTCCCGACTTACCCTGGGCAGATCAGCTTGACCCAGGAACCCTTAGTCAATCGGCGCACACGTTTCTCACGTGTGTATCGCTACTCATGCCTGCATTCTCACTCGTGAACCGTCCACAACTAGCTTCCGCTGCTGCTTCACCCGGCACACGACGCTCCCCTACCCATCACAACACCCGTTGGGGCTTATTGCTGCAATGACACGACTTCGGCGGTACGCTTGAGCCCCGCTACATTGTCGGCGCGGAATCACTTGACCAGTGAGCTATTACGCACTCTTTCAAGGGTGGCTGCTTCTAAGCCAACCTCCTGGTTGTCTCTGCGACTCCACATCCTTTCCCACTTAGCGTACGCTTGGGGGCCTTAGTCGATGCTCTGGGCTGTTTCCCTCTCGACCATGGAGCTTATCCCCCACAGTCTCACTGCCGTGCTCTCACTTACCGGCATTCGGAGTTTGGCTAAGGTCAGTAACCCGGTAGGGCCCATCGCCTATCCAGTGCTCTACCTCCGGCAAGAAACACACGACGCTGCACCTAAATGCATTTCGGGGAGAACCAGCTATCACGGAGTTTGATTGGCCTTTCACCCCTAACCACAGGTCATCCCCCAGGTTTTCAACCCTGGTGGGTTCGGTCCTCCACGAAGTCTTACCTCCGCTTCAACCTGCCCATGGCTAGATCACTCCGCTTCGGGTCTAGAGCGTGCAACTCAATCGCCCTATTCGGACTCGCTTTCGCTACGGCTTCCCCACACGGGTTAACCTCGCTACACACCGCTAACTCGCAGGCTCATTCTTCAAAAGGCACGCAGTCACGACGCATTGAGTAAACTCAATGCGCGACGCTCCCACGGCTTGTAGGCACACGGTTTCAGGTACTATTTCACTCCGCTCCCGCGGTACTTTTCACCATTCCCTCACGGTACTATCCGCTATCGGTCACCAGGGAATATTTAGGCTTAGCGGGTGGTCCCGCCAGATTCACACGGGATTTCTCGGGCCCCGTGCTACTTGGGAGATTCTTAAGCAAGCCGCTGATGTTTCGTCTACGGGGGTCTTACCCTCTACGCCGGACCTTTCGCATGTCCTTCGACTACATCAACGGTTTCTGACTCGCCGACCGGCCGGCAGACCGATCAAAAGAATTCCCACAACCCCGCATGCGCAACCCCTGCCGGGTATCACACGCATACGGTTTGGCCTCATCCGGTTTCGCTCGCCACTACTCCCGGAATCACGGTTGTTTTCTCTTCCTGAGGGTACTGAGATGTTTCACTTCCCCTCGTTCCCTCCACACTGCCTATGTGTTCAGCAGTGGGTGACAGCCCATGACGACTGCCGGGTTTCCCCATTCGGACACCCCCGGATCAAAGCTCAGTTGGCAGCTCCCCGGGGCCTATCGCGGCCTCTCACGTCCTTCATCGGTTCCTGGTGCCAAGGCATCCACCGTGCGCCCTTAAAAACTTGGCCACAGATGCTCGCGTCCACTGTGTAGTTCTCAAGCAACGACCAGCCACCCATCACCCTGCACCGAAGCACAAGTTCACTGGGGCCGGCATCGCAGAAGGACAGCCATACGGCCGTACCCTCAGACACCCAACAACGTGCCAAGCACGATCCCGTCCACTGTCACTGTGTTCCACGCCGAAGCAGTACTTACAGGAAGTTTCCGAAACCGTGCCAACTAATCAACGTTCCACCCATGAGCTGACCGTGCAGAACATTTGTCTGCAATCGGTACTGTGCTCCTTAGAAAGGAGGTGATCCAGCCGCACCTTCCGGTACGGCTACCTTGTTACGACTTCGTCCCAATCGCCAGTCCCACCTTCGACAGCTCCCTCCCTTACGGGTTGGGCCACCGGCTTCGGGTGTTACCGACTTTCGTGACGTGACGGGCGGTGTGTACAAGGCCCGGGAACGTATTCACCGCAGCAATGCTGATCTGCGATTACTAGCAACTCCGACTTCATGGGGTCGAGTTGCAGACCCCAATCCGAACTGAGACCGGCTTTTTGAGATTCGCTCCACCTCACGGTATCGCAGCTCATTGTACCGGCCATTGTAGCACGTGTGCAGCCCAAGACATAAGGGGCATGATGACTTGACGTCGTCCCCACCTTCCTCCGAGTTGACCCCGGCGGTCTCCTGTGAGTCCCCATCACCCCGAAGGGCATGCTGGCAACACAGGACAAGGGTTGCGCTCGTTGCGGGACTTAACCCAACATCTCACGACACGAGCTGACGACAGCCATGCACCACCTGTATACCGACCACAAGGGGGGCACTATCTCTAATGCTTTCCGGTATATGTCAAGCCTTGGTAAGGTTCTTCGCGTTGCGTCGAATTAAGCCACATGCTCCGCTGCTTGTGCGGGCCCCCGTCAATTCCTTTGAGTTTTAGCCTTGCGGCCGTACTCCCCAGGCGGGGAACTTAATGCGTTAGCTGCGGCACCGACGACGTGGAATGTCGCCAACACCTAGTTCCCAACGTTTACGGCGTGGACTACCAGGGTATCTAATCCTGTTCGCTCCCCACGCTTTCGCTCCTCAGCGTCAGTAATGGCCCAGAGATCCGCCTTCGCCACCGGTGTTCCTCCTGATATCTGCGCATTTCACCGCTACACCAGGAATTCCGATCTCCCCTACCACACTCTAGCTAGCCCGTATCGAATGCAGACCCGAGGTTAAGCCTCGGGCTTTCACATCCGACGTGACAAGCCGCCTACGAGCTCTTTACGCCCAATAATTCCGGACAACGCTTGCGCCCTACGTATTACCGCGGCTGCTGGCACGTAGTTAGCCGGCGCTTCTTCTGCAGGTACCGTCACTTTCGCTTCTTCCCTGCTGAAAGAGGTTTACAACCCGAAGGCCGTCATCCCTCACGCGGCGTCGCTGCATCAGGCTTTCGCCCATTGTGCAATATTCCCCACTGCTGCCTCCCGTAGGAGTCTGGGCCGTGTCTCAGTCCCAGTGTGGCCGGTCGCCCTCTCAGGCCGGCTACCCGTCGTCGCCTTGGTGGGCCATTACCCCACCAACAAGCTGATAGGCCGCGGGCTCATCCTTCACCGCCGGAGCTTTCAACCCCCGCCCATGCAGGCAGGAGTATTATCCGGTATTAGACCCCGTTTCCAGGGCTTGTCCCAGAGTGAAGGGCAGATTGCCCACGTGTTACTCACCCGTTCGCCACTAATCCACCCCGAAGGGCTTCATCGTTCGACTTGCATGTGTTAAGCACGCCGCCAGCGTTCGTCCTGAGCCAGGATCAAACTCTCCATGAATGTTTACCCGTAATCGGGTGAAACACACACTTAGAGCGGGTCAACCAAGGTCGGAATAAGACCGGTCGACCACAACGTCCTCGCTGTGTTCATTGCCTGCCCCCAACGAATCGGGGCCAGGACTTTTTCAAAGGAACCTCATCCACCGAAATGGACGGGGTATCAACTTCTGGCGTTGATTTTTGGCACGCTGTTGAGTTCTCAAGGAACGGACGCTTCCTTCGTACTCACCCTCGCGGGTTTTCCTCCGGGCGCTTCCTTTGTTCTTCGTTTTGTTCTTGCGTTTCCGACTCTATCAGACTCTCTCGTGTCCGATTCCCGGTCGAAGCGGGGTTCGCTTTCCAGTTCTTCGCTTTCGCGTTTCCCTTTCCGGCGATTCCGACTCTATCAGATCCTTTCGGGCCTGACTCCCGGTCAGCGGGATGTGCCGGGTGGGCTGTTGGGCCCTTGCGGCGAGTGAGACAGTAGCGGATTCCCTGCCCCCGAAGCCAATCGGCGGCTGCGTCCTCGGACGCGGATTCCTCATTCGCAAATACGCATGAAAACAAGGCGACACAATGCGCCGTTCGTTCGAATGTGTAGTGCGGGATGGCTGTCCGGGGACCGACCGGGGTCGGCGCTCACTTCGGACAACTCGAAGAACCTTACGGACCTGCCACAGGTGTGTCAACCCTGGCGGGAGGGCCGGCTCTCCCGCTAGCCTCTCCCCCATGACTACGCATGCGCTCACGCCCAACCTTCGCTGGTGGGCCGCCTGACGGCGGCCGATCCGTACCCGAGCACGCATGCGCTCACGGCCGCCGCTTCGGCGGCCGTTTCTGTTTCTCCCCCTGGGAGTGGCTCGGTCGCCCCTCGCGGCGCCACCGATCCGCCGGCCACACGGCCGACCGGACACTCACACAGGGAGACGGGACATGACGAGGATCTTCAGCGGGATCAAGCCGAGCGGGCACCTGACGCTGGGTAACTACCTGGGCGCCGTTCGGCAGTGGGTCGCGGTCGAGGGGGAGCCGGACGACACGTTGTTCTGCGTGGTGGACCTGCACGCGCTGACCGTCGACCACGATCCGGCGCGGCTGCGGCGGCTCACCAGGCAGGCGGCCACCCTGTTCCTCGCCTCCGGGCTGGACGAGCGCAAGTGCACGCTGTTCGTACAGAGCCACGTGGACGAGCACACCCGGCTCTCGTACCTGCTGGAGTGCACCGCCGGCGACGGTGAGATGCGGCGGATGATCCAGTACAAGGAGAAGGCGGCGAGGGCGCAGGCGGCCGGGGACGGGGTGCGGCTGTCGTTGCTGACGTATCCGGCGCTGATGGCCGCCGACATCCTGGCGTACGAGACGGCCGAGGTGCCGGTCGGTGAGGACCAGCGGCAACACGTCGAGCTGGCGCGCGATCTGGCCGTCCGGTTCAACCAGCGGTACGGGCACACCTTCACGGTGCCGCGGGTGGTGCTGCCCACCGTGGCCGCGCGGGTCATGGACCTCCAGGACCCCACGTCCAAGATGGGGAAGTCGCACGAGAACGGGGCGGGGATCGTCTATCTGCTCGACGAACCGGCGGTGATCACCAAGAAGGTGATGCGGGCGGTCACCGACAGGGGGGACGGCGGGGTCGTCTACGACCGGGCCACGCGCCCGGGGGTGGCGAACCTGCTCGACGTGCTGTCCGCCTGTACGGGCGTCGAACCGGCTGTGCTGGCCGAGAAGTACACAGGTTACGGGGCCCTCAAGCGGGACGTCGCCGAAGCCGTGGTCGAGCTGCTGCGTCCGGTGCAGGCTCGGCACGCGGAGCTGGCGGCCGATCCCGCTTGGGTGGAGCGGGTGTTGCGGGCCGGGGCGGAGCGGGCGCGCGGGCTGGCGCGGCCGGTGGTGGACCGGGCATACCGGGCCATCGGGTTGCTGGAGCCCTGAAGGCCGGAGCTCTCCGGGGGAGGCGGCGGTGGTCCCCGCTCCGGGGCGGGGACCGTACCGCTGTCGGCCGTCGGCCGTCAGCTGTTGCCGGAGGCGAGCTCGCGGCTGCGGTCGCGGGCGGCTTCCAGGGCTGCGATCAGGGCCGCGCGCACGCCGTGCTTCTCCAGCTCGACGATGGCGTTGATGGTCGTGCCGGCCGGGGAGGTGACGGCCTCGCGCAGTTTGACGGGGTGCTCGCCGCTGTCGCGGAGCATCACCGCGGCGCCGATCGCGGCCTGCACGATCAGGTCGTGGGCCTGGGCGCGGGGCAGGCCGAGGAGGATGCCGGCGTCCGTCATGGCCTCGACCAGGAAGTAGAAGTAGGCCGGGCCGGAGCCGGAGAGGGCGGTCGCGGCGTCCTGCTGGGACTCGGGGACGCGCAGGGTCTTGCCGACGCCGCCGAAGATCTCCTCGGTGTGGGCGAGGTGCGCGGCGGTGGCGTGGCTGCCGGCGGAGATGACGGACATGGCCTCGTCGACGAGGGCGGGGGTGTTCGTCATGACGCGGACGACGGGCGTGCCGGGGGCGAGCCGTTCCTCGAAGAAGGAGGTGGGGACTCCGGCGGCGCCGCTGATGACCAGGCGGTCGGCGGGGACGTGCGGGGCGAGCTCTTCGAGGAGCTTGCCCATGTCCTGCGGCTTGACGGTGAGGATGAGGGTGTCCGCGCGCTTCGCGGCCTCGGCGTTGCTGACGGCTTCGACGCCGTAGCGGTCGTGGAGTTCCGCGGCCCGTTCGGCACGGCGGGCGGTGACGAGGAGCTTGCCGGCCGGCCAACCGCCGCGGATCATCCCGCTGAGCAGGGCCTCGCCGATCTTTCCGGTGCCGAGGACGGCGACTGTCTGGGTCATGTCCTCATCCTTGCATCCGGGCGGGGCGGCGGGGCCTGGTGTCCGCAGTGCGGTCAGGGTGGTCAGCGCGGGAGGGCCTAAGGGGTGCGGCGGCGCAGGGTGGCCGCGCCGAGGGCGAGGACGAGCAGGGCGCAGGCGGCGACGATGACGGCGTCCCGGACGAAGTCGGCGGTCATGTCGGTGTGGCCGAGGACCTGGGTCATGCCGTCGACGGCGTAGGACATCGGCAGCACGTCGGAGAGGCCCTCCAGGACGGGTTGCATGGTGGCGCGGGGCGCCAGGAGGCCGCAGAGCAGGAGCTGGGGGAAGATCACCGCCGGCATGAACTGGACGGCCTGGAACTCGGAGGCGGCGAAGGCGGAGACGAACAGGCCGAGGGCGGTGCCGAGGAGCGCGTCGAGGAGCGCCACGAGCAGGAGCAGCCAGGGGGAGCCGAGGATGTCCAGGCCGAGGACCCAGAGGGCGAGGCCGGTGGCGAGGAGGGACTGGACGACGGCGACGGCGCCGAACGCGAGGGCGTAGCCGGCGATGAGGTCGCCCTTGCCGAGCGGCATGGCCAGGAGGCGCTCCAGGGTGCCGGAGGTGCGTTCCCGCAAGGTGGCGATGGAGGTCACCAGGAACATGGTGATGAGGGGGAAGATCCCGAGGAGGGACGCCCCGACGCTGTCGAAGGTGCGTGCGTTCCCGTCGAAGACGAAGCGGAGCAGCGTCAGCATCAGTACGGGGACCAGCAGCATCAGTGCGATCGAGCGCGGGTCGTGGCCGAGCTGGCGCAGGACGCGGCCGGCGGTGGCGGTGGTGCGGGCGGTGTTCATCGGGTCTGCTCCCTGGCTCGGGCGTCGGCCTCGTCGACGAGGCGCAGGAAGGCTTCTTCGACGGTGGCGCAGTGGGTACGGGTGCGGAGCGCGTCGGGGGTGTCCTGGGCGAGGATGCGGCCTTCGCGCATGAGGAGCAGGTCGTGGCAGCGCTCGGCCTCGTCCATGACGTGGGAGGAGACGAGGAGCGTGGCGCCGCGGGTGGCGGTGAGCTCGTGGAAGAGGTTCCACAGGTCGCGGCGCAGGACGGGGTCGAGGCCGACGGTGGGTTCGTCGAGGACCAGGAGTTCGGGGGCGCCGAGCAGGGCGACGGCCAGGGAGACGCGGCTGCGCTGGCCTCCGGAGAGGTTGCCGGCGAGAGCGGTGGCGTGGGTGGTGAGGTCGACGTCGGCGATGGCGCGGGTGACGTTGGCGCGTCGGCGTTCGGTGGCCGCTCGACCCGGGTCGAGGACGGCGGCGAAGTAGTCCAGGTTCTGCCGGACGGTGAGGTCGTCGTAGACGGAGGGTGCCTGGGTGACGTAGCCGATGCGGGAGCGCAGCTCCGGGTGGCCGGCGGGGCGGCCGAGGACGTCGAGGGTGCCGGTGACGTGGGCCTGGGTGCCGACGATGGCGCGCATGAGGGTGGATTTGCCGCAGCCGGAGGGGCCGAGGAGGCCGGTGATGCGGCCGCGGGGGACCTCGAAGGCGAGGTCGTCCAGGACGGTGCGGGGGTTGCGGCCGGTTCCGCGGCGCACGGTGAGGTGCTGGGCGTGGACGGCGGGACCGCCGTCGTCGGGCGGTTTATTCATCATGCGATGAATAATGCTCCTGGCGGTGCCTGGGCGTCAACCGGGCCGGGTGGACGGCGGCTGGGGGGGGTGGCCTTGTTACTTCTTGCGCTTGGGCCGACGGGCGGCCGGGTTGCCCGTACGGGTGCCGCGGCGGCGGGCGAACTCGGCGCGCGCCTTGTCGTACTCCTCGCGGGCGAGCTTCTCGCCCGGGGCCTCGGTCAGGCTGCGCAGGAAGTACGCGATGAGGGAGCCGATGAAACCGATGGCCTTGAGGCCCTTGAGAGCGGCCTCGTCGGAGGACGGCCCGGGGCGGCGGCTGAACGACTCCCAGGTCTTGACGAACGCGATGGCGCTGGCGATCGCGAAGAGGACGACGACGGAGATGCTCAGGAACGGGCCGACGTCGCCGATCTCCAGCCCCTCGTAGGCGAAGCGCAGCAGGTACGCGGCGGCGAAGGCGGAGACCAGGGACCCGACGGCGACCCCGGCGCGGCGCAGGGCGTAGCCGCCGTCGTGCTCGACCCAGGTCGTGCCGAAGAACCGGAGGGGTTCGGGGCGCGGTCCGGCGGCGGTCGGGGCCGGCTCGGTGGGGGTCTGGTCTCGCTGGTCGTCGCTCACACCGCCGATTATTCCAGCCGGAGACGCACCCGACGGGTGCGTCTCACCTGGCAGATCCGTGGGACGGTCGCGGCGGGTCAGCCGCAGCGGGTGGCCACGTACCCGTCACTGCCCGTCTTCACGTACGCGTCCGACACGAACTCGCCGTTGCCGACGCAGTCCCAGATGTCCGTGGTGCCGTAAGGACCGGAGACCGTGGTGCCGTCGCACTGGCAGTGGATGGAGACGTACGCGCCGAGCGGCAGGACCCGGGAGATCGAGTAGCCGGTACCCGGGCCGGTGCGGACGTTGACCTGGTAACCCGGGGCTACCGGAAAGGTCGGGAAACCGGAGCCGGACAGGCTCTGGACCTGGCTGGAATCGTTCTGGGCCGTCATGCGAAAACTCCCCCCGTGGGTGTTGCCCCGCGCAACTCGCGCAGGGCGGCAAGCCCTTGGATGGTCGCACGGGCCATCGACTAGGCTCCGGCGGGGGTGGTGAGTGGTGCATGCGCGGCGCGCGGACTGCGCGGGCTTTCCCGAGTACGCCGGGCATTACCGGCTCGAATCCGTGCTCGGCTCCGGCGGCATGGGCGTCGTCCACCTGGCCACCTCCAGCTCGGGGCTGAAACTCGCCGTCAAGGTGGTGCACGCGCAGCACGCGGTGGACCCGGAGTTCCGGGCGCGGTTCCGGCAGGAGGTCGCGGCCGCGCGGCGGGTGAGCGGGGCCTTCACCGCGCCGGTGGTGGACGCCGACCCCGATGCCGAACGGCCTTGGATGGCAACGCTGTTCATCGACGCGCCGACGCTCTCCGAGCGGGTACGCGAACGAGTGCTGGACCCCGCCGAGCTGACGCGGCTCGCCGCCGGGCTGGCGGAGGCGCTGCGGGACATCCACCGGGCCGGGGTGGTGCACCGGGACCTCAAGCCCAGCAACGTACTGATGGCCCCGGACGGAGTGCGGGTCATCGACTTCGGCATCTCGCGGCCCGCCGACAGCGACCTGCGGACCGAGACGGGCAAGCTGATCGGGACGCCGCCGTTCATGGCGCCGGAGCAGTTCCAACGGCCGCGCGAGGTCGGCACGGCCGCCGACTTGTTCGCGCTGGGGGCGGTACTGGTGCACGCGGCGACCGGGCGCGGTCCGTTCGACTCGGACAGCCACTATCTCGTCGCCTATCAGGTGGTGCACGGCGAGCCTGATCTGACGGGGTTGCCGGGGCCGCTCGTCCCGCTGGTCGCCCGCTGCCTGGCGAAGGACCCGGCCGAGCGGCCGACCGCCGACGCGCTGATCGCGCGGATGCGGGAGCTGGCCTACCCGACGGGCGAGGACACCCAGACGTTCACCCCGCAGCCGTGCCGGGCCGCCGGGGTCGTCGGGGCGGGGGGCCTCGGGGCGCGGGGCGCCGGGGCGGGGGGCGCCGGGGCGGGGGGTGCGGACGTCGACACGCACCGGCGGGAGAGCCTCGACCCTCCCCCGGCCGCCGATGGGTCCGTACCCGGGGGCGCGGGCGCGGGCCGCCCGACACGCCGCCGGGTCCGGTCGGCGTGGGCGGTGGGGCTGGTGGTGCTGCTCGCGGGCGGCGCCGTCGGCGGCTACCTCGGTTCCGCGACGGGGGAGGAATCCCCCGCTTCACCGGCCGCCAAGAAGGCACAGGCCGGTCCGGCGAAGGGCTTCGCGCCCTGGTCGGTGGTCCTGGGCGGGTCCGGCGGAGGGAAGCGGATCGGGGCGTGCTCGTGGGGGGCCGTCGCGCTGTACTGCGCGGGGCAGGGGCTGGCGGCGGCCCGGCTGGATCCCGCGAACGGCTCGCTCGGTTGGACGGTCCCCGAGCAGGCGGTACCCGGGCCGGGATCCGCCCGGGCGCCCCTTTACGCGGGCGGCCTCGTACTCACCGCCGGGGCGGACGGCGACGTACTGCAGGCGCTGGACCCGGCGACCGGCGCGCGGCGCTGGCAGCGGAACCTGCCCGGCGGGGCCCAGGTGGTCGCGGAGACCGGGCACGTCCTGACCGCCGGTTCGGACGGGAACGTGACCCTGCTGGACGCGGCGACCGGCGCACCGAAGTGGAGCCGGCGGATCGGCGGGACCGGCTCGGTGTGGTGGACCGGCGCCGACGCGTCGGGCCGGTCCGCGCTGTACGTGGCGACGCGCGAACCCGACGGCTCGCGGACCCAGGTGGCGGCGGTGGACCCGGGCGACGGGGCGGTGCGCTGGCAGCTCCGTACGGCGGGGCTCCTCCAGCCGGTCGCCACCGTGCAGGGCGGCGCGTACCTGTTGGCCAACGACGCGCAGGGCAAGACGGACGCCGTCGTCCGCGTGGACCTGGCCACGCGCTCGGTGCGGCGGGTCACCCTGGCCGTCCCCCTGTACGAGGCGCAGGCGACGGCGGGCCCCGACGGCGTCGTGTACCTCGTGGGTTCCGCGGGCGGGCTGACCGCGGTGGGCCCGGAGCGGGAGCGGTGGCGGCTGGAGACGGGATTGGCGGTCGCGTCCCGGCCGGCGGTCGCCGGCGAGCGGGTCTACCTGAGCGCGCCGGACGGGCGCCTGCTCGCGGTGGGGGCCTCGGACGGGCGGCTGGTGGGGCAGACCCGGCCGCGGATGGGCGCCAGCCCCGGCGCCTTCGCCGCGTCGCTGCCCGCGCCCGTCGTCGCGGACGGCGCGGTGTACGCGTCCGCGCCCGACGGGTCGGTGTTCGCCGTGGACGCGGCGAACCCCGCCGGGTGGTGAGGACGACCGGCGGGGTTCGGGTGTGGAGCGGGGACGGGGCGGGGGCTCAGCCCAGGCGGGACACGTCGCGGACCGCGCCCTTGTCGGCGCTCGTGGCCATCGCGGCGTAGGCGCGCAGCGCGGCCGAGACCTTGCGCTCGCGGTCCTTGGGGGCGTAGACGCCGCCCAAAGCCTCGCGGCGGGCCGCCAGTTCCTCGTCGGAGACGAGCAGCTCGATCGAACGGTTGGGGATGTCGATGCGGATTCGGTCGCCGTCCTCGACCAGGGCGATGGTGCCGCCCGAGGCCGCCTCCGGGGAGGCGTGGCCGATGGACAGGCCCGAGGTGCCGCCCGAGAAGCGGCCGTCGGTCACCAGCGCGCAGACCTTGCCGAGGCCACGGCCCTTGAGGAAGGAGGTCGGGTAGAGCATCTCCTGCATGCCGGGGCCGCCGCGCGGGCCCTCGTAGCGGATGACGACGACGTCGCCCGCCTTGATCTCCTTGCGCAGGATCTTGTCGACGGCCTCGTCCTGCGATTCGCAGACCACGGCCGGGCCTTCGAAGGTCCAGATCGACTCGTCGACGCCGGCCGTCTTGACCACGCAGCCGTCCTCCGCGAGGTTGCCGCGCAGGACGGCCAGTCCGCCGTCCTTGGAGTAGGCGTGCTGGACGGAGCGGATGCAGCCGCCCTCGGCGTCCAGGTCGAGGGTCTCCCACCGCTCGGACTGGGAGAAGGCGGTCGCGGAGCGCTTGCAGCCAGGGGCCGCGTGCCACAGCTCCATGGCCTCGTCGGAAGCCGTGCCGGAGCGGGCGTCCCACTTGGCGAGCCAGTCTTCGAGGTTCTCGGAGTGGACGGTGGTGACGTCCTTGTTGAGGAGGCCGCCGCGGTGCAGTTCGCCGAGAATGGCGGGGATGCCGCCGGCGCGGTGGATGTCCTCCATGTAGTACGTGCCGCCGGGCGCCACGTTCGGCGCGACCTTGGACAGGCACGGGACGCGGCGGGAGACGGCGTCGATGTCCTTGAGGTCGTAGGCCAGGCCCGCTTCCTGCGCCGCGGCGAGGAGGTGGAGGATCGTGTTCGTGGAGCCGCCCATGGCGATGTCGAGGGCCATGGCGTTCTCGAAGGCCTCGCGGGTGGCGATGTTGCGCGGCAGGACCGACGCGTCGTCCTGCTCGTAGTAGCGCTTGGTGATCTCCACGATCGTCCGGCCGGCGTCCTCGTACAGGGCGCGGCGGGCGGTGTGCGTCGCGAGGACCGAACCGTTGCCGGGGAGGGCGAGACCGATGGCCTCGGCGAGGCAGTTCATCGAGTTGGCGGTGAACATGCCCGAACAGGAACCGCAGGTCGGGCAGGCGTTCTCCTCGATGCGGAGCACGTCCTCGTCGGAGACGTTCTCGTTGGAGGCGTCGACCATGGCGTCGATCAGGTCGAGCTTGCGGACGGTGCCGTCGACGAGCGTGGCCTGGCCGGCCTCCATCGGGCCGCCGGAGACGAAGACGACCGGGATGTTCAGGCGCATGGCGGCCATCAGCATGCCGGGGGTGATCTTGTCGCAGTTGGAGATGCAGATCAGGGCGTCGGCGCAGTGGGCCTCGACCATGTACTCGACGCTGTCCGCGATGAGGTCGCGGGACGGCAGGGAGTACAGCATGCCGGCGTGGCCCATGGCGATGCCGTCGTCGACCGCGATGGTGTTGAACTCGCGCGGGATCGCGCCGGCGGCCAGGATGGCGTCGGAGACGATGCGGCCGACCGGGGCCAGGTGGGTGTGGCCGGGGACGAACTCGGTGAAGGAGTTGGCCACCGCGATGATCGGCTTCCCGATGTCCGCGCTCGCTACGCCCGAGGCGCGCATCAGCGCGCGTGCGCCTGCCATGTTGCGGCCGTGGGTGACGGTGCGGGACCTCAGCTCGGGCATCGGGTTCACTCCCCATGAGTACGGCGGCGCTCGCACGCCTCCGCGACTGTGGATATGGCTCGGTTACGAGGCTACGCCCCTCGCCCGGGATACGGACAAGGCGTCCGGATGCCGGGACGCGCGGCTCACTCCTCGGTCAGGTAACGCTGCAGCGTGGGGGCTACGAGGGCGACGATGGACTCCGGTTCGGCGGAGGCGAGGGGCTCGACCTGGACGACGTAGCGCAGGACCGCGATGCCGACCATGTGGGAGGCGGCGAGTTCCGCGCGAAGGGTGGGGTCGGGCACGTTGAGCTCGGCCGCGACCCGCTCCAGGACCCGGCGCAGGATCAGCGTGCGCAGCACCTTCGCCGCCGCTTCGTGGGTGAGCGCCGAGCGGATGACGGCGAGCAGCGGCACCCGGGTGACGGGGTTCTCCCACACGCCCAGGAAGTAGCGGGCGAGGCGTTCGCCGATGCCTTCGGGGCCGCCGCCGAGGATCTGCGGGACGACGAGGGCGGGCTCCAGGCTCAGCTCGATCGCGGCGGCGAAGAGGTCGTCCTTGCTCCCGAAGTAGTGGTGCACCAGCGCCGGGTCCACGCCGGCGGCCTTCGCGACGCCGCGTACGGAGGTCTTGTCATAGCCGCGCGCCGCGAACTCGGCGCGGGCCGCGACGCGGATGCGCTCCTGGGTGCCGGGCCCCTCGTCGGCCTCGTCCTGGCGGGGGCGGCCGGGGCCGCGGCGGCGGCGCGGTGCGGGCTCGGTCATGGGCGGCGGGCCGGCTTGGGCACGTCGGGGACGGCCGCGAGGTGGGCCCGGGTGAAGGCGAGGGCCTCGGCGAGGTCCGCCTCGCGCTCGGCGGACGACATGGCGCGGCGGGTGTTGACCTCGATCACCACGTGCCCGTCGAAGGACGTACGGGCCAGGCCGGCCAGCAGTTCGGCGCAGGGCTGGGTGCCGCGGCCGGGGACGAGGTGCTCGTCCTTGGCGGAGCCGTTGCCGTCGGCGAGGTGGATGTGGGCGAGGCGGTCGCCCATCCGGTCGACCATGGCGGCGGCGTCGGTGCGGGCGGTCGCGGTGTGCGAGAGGTCGACGGTGAAGTGGCGGTAGTCGTCCTTGGTGACGTCCCACTCGGGCGCGTACGCGAGCATCTCGCGGTCGCGGTAGCGCCAGGGGTACATGTTCTCGACGGCGAAGCGGACGTCGGTCTCGTCGGCCATGCGCCAGATGCCGCTGACGAAGTCGCGGGCGTACTGGCGCTGCCAGCGGAACGGGGGGTGCACGACGACGGTGCTCGCGCCGAGCCGCTCGGCGGCGGCGCGGGCGCGGCGGAGCTTGGTCCAGGGGTCGGTGGACCACACGCGCTGCGTGATGAGCAGGCAGGGGGCGTGTATGGCGAGCACCGGGACGCCGTGCCGGTCGGAGAGGCGGCGCAGCGCGTCGACGTCCTGACTGACCGGATCTGTCCAGACCATCACCTCGACGCCGTCGTAGCCGAGGCGCGCGGCGATCTCGAAGGCGGTCGCCGTGGACTCCGGATAGACGGAGGCAGTGGAGAGGGCGACCTTGGGAGTCGGGGTCCGGGGTGGTTTTGCCACGGGGACAGGTTACCGATGCCACTGCCCAGGCCGGGCGGGGTGGGGGGCCGCGGGGCGGAGCGGGGGTACGGGGCCCGGCCGGACCAGCGCCCCGGGCACGGGGCCGCGCCCGGACGCGAACCGGCCCCCAGGGCGGGGTACGAAGGCCACCGGCCGGGCGGCGCGGGCCGCCTGCGGCGGGGGTGGCATGCCGCGGGGCCCGGCCTGACCCGGCGCCCCGGGCACGGGACCGCGCCCGGACGCGAACCGGCCCCCGGGGGACCACCCCCACGACCGGACCGGATCGGGCGGGAGTGGCGGGCTCGGGCACCCGGCCCCGACCGGGCGCCCCGGGCACGGGGCCGCGCCCGGACCCCCGGGGGCCGCCCCCGACCGGGCCGGGCCGGGGCTCGGCCCGCCCACCCACCCCGATGACCGAGCCGGGGAGGGACAGACAGTCGCGGCAGGGGCAGGGTAGGGGCCCGGACCGGAGGGACCGGGTCGGGGGCGAGCCCGGACGCGAACCGACCCTCGGGGCCCCCGCGACCGATGCGGCCGGAGCTACGGGCCGGGCCAGGTCGGCCGGACACGAGGAAGCCGGCTCCGCCGGGCCTTCGGCTCACACGCCGACCGGAGTCGTCGCCTGGGTCGAGCCGTGCGGTAACCCGCGGACACGCTCCCGCCGGGCCCATCCAGGAAACCCCTGCTCGAAGACCGGCGGCGCCGGAAGCGGCCCGGGCGGGCGGGGCGGATGCGACCCCGAAGGCCCCCGCTCCGGCACCCGGCCGAAGGCACGAGCACCTCCGCTCCGCGGGTGGCGGGCTCCGGCCTGCGGCGGACCCGCCCACGGCCCGGGCGCTCGGGCGCCGGCTGGGGCCGTGGCGGGGCGGCCCCGGCCGGGCGTCCCAGCCCCGCGGCTGGGATCTCGGGTCGCCGGGCCCGGGCCGGCGGGGCGGGTCACCCGGGGGTCGGGTGGCCGGATCGTCCTTGTGCCCGCCGCCGGAACCTTACGTAGGGAGGTGGTCCAGGCGGCGGAGGATGACGCCCTCGCGGAGGGCCCAGGGGCAGATTTCGAGTTCGTCCACGCCGAAGAGGTCCATCGCGCCCTCCGCCACCAGCGCCCCCGCCAGCAGTTGGTGCGCCCGCCCCTCGGAGACGCCCGGGAGGGCGGCGCGCTCGGCGGTCGTCATCGCCGCCAGTCGCGGAACCCACTCCTCCAACGCCTTGCGCGTCAGGAACCGCTGTACGTACAGCCCCTCCGCCGAACGGGCCGCGCCCGCGATCCGGGCCAGTTGCTTGAAGGTCTTCGACGTCGCGACCACGTGGTTCGGTGTCCCGAAGCGGCTGAACTCCCCGACGGTCCGGGCGATCCGCGCCCGCGCGTGGCGGCGCAGCGCCTTCACGTCGGCAGGCGCCGGCGGGTCGCCCGGCAGCCACGCGGAGGTGAGGCGGCCCGCGCCCAGCGGCAGGGACACCGCCGCGTCGGGTTCCTCGTCGATGCCGTAGGCGATCTCCAGCGAGCCCCCGCCGATGTCCAGGACCAGCAGCTTGCCCGCCGACCAGCCGAACCACCGCCGTACCGCGAGGAAGGTCAGGCGTGCCTCGTCCTCGCCGCTGAGGATGGGGAGGTCGACACCGGTCTCGGCCTTGACCCGGGCCAGCACCTCGTCCGCGTTCGTCGCCTCCCGCACCGCGCTCGTCGCGAACGGCAGCACGTCCTCGCAGCCCTTGTCCTCGGCGGCCACGACCGCGTCGCCGATCACCGACACCAGCCGTTCTATGCCCTCCGGCGTGACCGAGCCGCGCTCGTCCAGCAGCTCCGCGAGCCGAAGCTCCACCTTGTGGGAGTGCGCCGACAACGGACGCGCGCCGGGATGCGCGTCCACCACCAGCAGATGAACCGTGTTCGAACCCACGTCAAGGACACCGAGTCTCATAACCGGAAACGCTACTGGGCTCGTCGCGTATGGGTGAGGTAAGGGGCGCTTAGGCTTGGGTTTGTGCCAAATACGAAGAAGGCCAACATGTCCAAGACCCCCAAGAAGCCGAAGGTCGTGGCCGACGAGAAGGGGATCGACTTCCCCCGGGCCTGGGTGGAGTTCCCGGACCCCGCCGACGACGAGCAGGTCTTCCGCTGCGACCTGACCTGGCTGACCTCCCGCTGGACGTGCATCTTCGGCAGCGGCTGCCAGGGCATCCAGACCGGCCGGGCCTCCGACGGCTGCTGCACGCTCGGCGCGCACTTCTCCGACGAGGACGACGAGAAGCGTGTCGCCGGACACGTGGCCCGGCTGACGCCCGAGCTGTGGCAGTTCCACGACGTCGGCAGCGAGTCGGGCTGGACGCAGCTGGACGACGACGGGGAGAAGCAGACGCGCCGCTGGGACGGCGCCTGCATCTTCCTGAACCGGCCCGGCTTCCCGGCCGGCGCGGGCTGCTCGCTGCACATCCTCGCGCTCAAGAGCGGCCAGGAGCCACTGGAGACGAAGCCCGATGTGTGCTGGCAGCTGCCGATCCGGCGTACGTACGACTGGATCGAGCGGCCCGACGACACCCGGGTGCTCCAGGTGTCGATCGGCGAGTACGACCGGCGCGGCTGGGGTCCGGGCGGCCACGACCTGCACTGGTGGTGCACCTCCGCCACCTCCGCGCACGGCGCCGGCGAGCCGGTGTACGTGTCGTACCGGCCCGAGCTCACGGAGCTGATGGGCGAGGCGGCGTACGCGGAGCTGGTGAAGCTGTGCGAGGCGCGGCTGGCGTCGCTGCTGCCGATGGCGCCGCACCCGGCGGACCCGCCCGCGGCGCGGTAGCGGCCCCGGCGCGCGCTACGGCGCCGAACCCGAGGGGTCGGGGGCCGGGTCCGGGGAAACCGTTCCTGCGGGTGCCGTCGGAGTCGGCGTGGGGCTCGGCGGCGTCGGGGTCGGCGTCGGGTCCGGGGTGGACGGCGGCGTGGGAGTGGGCGTGGGGCTCGGCGGCGTCGGGGTCGGCGTCGGGTCCGGGGTGGGCGGCGGGGGCGTCGGCGCCGGGCGGCCGCGGCCCCGTACGGAGACCACCGCGCCGTCGGGGTCGATCCCGACGCGGGCCGTCCAGGGGCCGACCGGCTGGGCCTCGGTGTCGACGGTGATCCACAGGGTGACCGATTCTCCCGGTGCCAGGGTGCCCGCGCTCCGGCTCGCCCGGAGCCACGGCGCGTCCGACCACAGCCGCCAGTCCACCGGGGCGCCGCCGGAGGCGGTGAGGGTGAGCAGGGTGGCGCCGCCGCGGGTCGCGGCGGTCACGCCGATGTGGCCCGGGGTGCCCGGACCCCCCTGCTCCGGGGTGCCGGACGCGCCGGGGCTGATCACCTCGACGGAGACGTCCGGGACGTCGGGGCCCCGCGCGAAGCCGGGCTCACCGGTGGTGTGGGCGGTGTTGCCCGCGTTCTCGTAGGCGGCGAGGGGGTGGCCGTCGACGTGCCCGGGCGGGAGGTCCGCTTCGCCGGCGAAGATCCGGGCGGCGCTGCCCCCGACGGGTTCGCCGGTGTCGGGGGCGCCCCGGTACGCGGCCCACAGCGCGAGGACGGGCGCGGCGACGACGGTGGCGACGACGGTGGTGGTGACCGCCCGCGCCCGGAGCCGGTCGCGGCGGGCCGCGCGGTCCTTGGGGTCCATCGGGAAGCCGGTGCGGTCGAAGCGCGGGCCCGGGCCGCCCCGGCGGCGCCGGCCGGAGCGAAGCATCGCGGCGTGGACGGCGGTGCGGGGGGCGGCGACCAGGGGAAGGCCCGGGGTGTGGACCCCGCCGGAGCCGGGCCAGGGGGACGCGGCGCCCACCCGTTCGGCGACCCGGCGGCAGCGCGGGCAGTCGTCGACGTGGCGCACCAGCTCGGCGCGCAGGGTGGTGGACAGCAATACCTGGCCGTCGCCGGTGAGCCGGGACACGGCCGGACAGTTGCCGGTCTCGACGACGGCGAGGGCGGCGCGGGTGCGCTCCACCTCGCAGGCGGCGCCGGTGAGCAGTTCCCGGGCGGTGGCGGCCTGGGTGCCGAGGACGGCGGCCAGTTCGGATACGGCGAGACGGTGGCGGACGGCGAGTTCGAGTGCCTCGCGCTGCTCGGGGGTGGTTCCGGCCGCTTCCGGCCACGCGAGGCGGGCGAGTTCGGTACGGCGGTAGGCGTTCACGTCCAATGCCTCGGGCGCACGCTCTTCGTCCGTGTGCTCCGGCGTGCGCCGGGCGGAATGCGCCCCCTGGCGCGTGCGCCGCTGTTCGCCCAGCCGGGTCAGGCAGCCCCAGCGGGCCAGGGCGTACAGCCAGGCGCGCCGGTCCCCTTCGTCGGGGCACCGGCCGGGGTACCGCTCGGCGACGGCGAGGACGTCACCGAGCACGTCGGTGGCGGTGTCGTGGTCACACAGCACCGACAGGCAGTAGGTGAACAGTCCGTCGAGGTAGGGCTCGTGCCGGAAGGGGGGCGGCTGCTCGCCCGCGAGGGCCGGCTCGGGTCCTCGGGAGGGCGTGCGCCCCTGCGCCCGGTGTGCGCCGGTGCGCGCCGGGGATTGTGGTTGGTTGCTGCTGTTCACTCGGCGACCGTAGGCGGCGCGCCGCCGGCGGTCCGGAAGCCTTCAGCGGTTTTAGCCCTTACGGGTGAACAGATCGGGTTCGCGCTGACAGCGCCCCTGACGCGGCGACCGACCGGCGGTGTCGGTGGCGGCGACTACGGTGTGCGCATGGCTGCCCGTACATCTCGTTCATCCGCCAAGGACCGGCCGTCCTACCGCTGCTCCGAGTGCGGCTGGACGACCGCGAAATGGCTCGGTCGGTGCCCGGAGTGCCAGGCGTGGGGCACCATCGAGGAGACGGGCGCGCCCGCCGTGCGGACCACCGCGGCCGGCCGGGTCTCGTCCCCCGCCGTCCCGATCGCCCAGGTCGACGGCCGTACGGCGACCGCCCGCAGCACCGGCGTCGACGAGTTGGACCGGGTCCTGGGCGGCGGGCTCGTGCCGGGGGCCGTCGTGCTGCTGGCCGGCGAGCCGGGCGTCGGGAAGTCGACGCTGCTGCTGGACGTCGCGGCGAAGGCGGCCAGTGACGACCACCGCACCCTGTACGTGACGGGTGAGGAGTCCGCGAGCCAGGTGCGCCTGCGGGCCGACCGGATCAACGCGCTCAACGACCACCTCTACCTCGCCGCGGAGACCGATCTGTCCGCCGTCCTCGGACACCTGGACGCGGTCAAGCCGTCGCTGCTGGTCCTGGACTCCGTACAGACCGTCGCCTCCCCCGAGATCGACGGCGCGCCCGGCGGCATGGCGCAGGTCCGCGAGGTGGCCGGGGCGCTGATCCGGGCCTCCAAGGAGCGCGGGATGTCGACCCTGCTCGTCGGTCACGTCACGAAGGACGGCGCGATCGCCGGCCCCCGACTGCTGGAGCACCTGGTGGACGTGGTGCTGAGCTTCGAGGGCGACCGGCACGCACGGCTGCGCCTGGTGCGCGGTGTGAAGAACCGTTACGGGGCCACCGACGAGGTCGGCTGCTTCGAGTTGCACGACGAGGGCATCACCGGGCTCGCCGATCCGAGCGGGCTGTTCCTGACGCGCCGCGCGGAGGCGGTGCCGGGGACCTGTCTGACGGTGACGCTGGAGGGCAAGCGCCCGCTGGTCGCCGAGGTGCAGGCGCTGACGGTGGACTCGCAGATCCCCTCGCCGCGCCGGACCACCTCGGGCCTGGAGACCTCGCGCGTCTCGATGATGCTGGCGGTGTTGGAGCAGCGCGGCCGGATCACGGCTCTGGGCAAGCGGGACATCTACAGCGCCACGGTGGGCGGGGTGAAGCTCACCGAGCCGGCCGCGGACCTGGCGATCGCGCTGGCGCTGGCCTCGGCGGCGAGCGACGTCCCGCTCCCGAAGAACCTCGTCGCGATCGGGGAGGTCGGCCTCGCGGGCGAGGTGCGGCGGGTGACCGGCGTCCAGCGGCGCCTCGCGGAAGCCCACCGGCTCGGGTTCACCCACGCGCTGGTCCCGGGCGATCCGGGGAAGGTGCCGGCCGGCATGAAGGTGATCGAGGTCGCGGACATGGGCGACGCGCTACGGGTCCTGCCGCGCGGCCGGTCCCGCACGCCGGTCCGGGAGCGGGCGGCCGAGTAGCTCGGCCCGGGCGGCCGAGCAGCGCGGTCCGCGGGCTCCCGCCGGGACACCCGCCGGAAGCCCTCCGCGTCGATACCGGACAAGGCACGGCGGAGGCACAGACCGCGCCGGTAGACTTTGTGCTGGTCCGCCCGGCCGTACGCAGGCGGCGCAACCCGCGACCGGAGGAGTGCAGTGGCAGCCAAGGACGGTGCAGCAGCATCCGGGAAGTCGGGCGCGAGCTCCAGGCAGGAAGCCATGATGCGTGCCTCGCTGAGCGCGGTCGCACCTGGTCAGCCCCTGCGTGACGGCCTCGAACGGATCGTCCGCGGCAACACCGGCGGCCTCATCGTCCTCGGGATGGACAAGTCGGTCGAGGCGATGTGCACCGGAGGCTTCGTGCTGGACGTGGAGTTCACCGCGACCCGGCTGCGCGAGCTGTGCAAGCTCGACGGCGCCCTCATCCTCGACAAGGACCTCACCAAGATCCTGCGGGCGGGCGTGCAGCTGGTCCCCGACGCGTCGATCCCGACCGAGGAGACCGGCACCCGCCACCGCACCGCGGACCGGGTCTCGAAGCAGTGCGGTTTCCCCGTCGTGTCCGTCTCCCAGTCGATGCGGCTGATCGCGCTCTACGTCGACGGGGAGCGCCGGGTCCTGGAGGAGTCCGGGGCGATCCTGTCCCGGGCGAACCAGGCGCTGGCCACGCTGGAGCGGTACAAGCTGCGGCTGGACGAGGTCGCGGGGACGCTGTCGGCGCTGGAGATCGAGGACCTGGTCACGGTGCGCGACGTGACGGCGGTCGCGCAGCGGCTGGAAATGGTTCGCCGTATTGCCACGGAAATCGCCGAATACGTGGTGGAACTCGGCACCGACGGACGGCTCCTGTCGCTCCAGTTGGACGAGCTGACGGTCGGGATCGAGCAGGAACGGGAGTTGGTGATCCGGGACTACGTCCCGGAACCGACGGCGAAGCGTTCCCGCACGGTGGAGGAGGCGCTGCCGGCGCTGGACGCGCTGACGCACCCGGAGCTGTTGGAGCTGGGGATCGTCGCGCGGGCCCTCGGGTACACCGGATCGCCGGAGACCCTGGACTCGGCGGTGTCGCCGCGCGGGTACCGGCTGCTGGCGAAGGTGCCGCGGCTGCCGGGGGCGATCATCGAGCGGCTGGTCGAGCACTTCGGGGGCTTGCAGAAGCTGCTGGCCGCGAGCGTGGACGACCTCCAGACCGTGGACGGCGTGGGCGAGGCCCGCGCGCGCAGCGTCCGCGAGGGCCTGTCCCGCCTGGCGGAGTCCTCGATCCTCGAACGCTACGTGTAGGCACTCGAACCGCTCGTGTGGGCGTGGGAGGCGGCTGCGGCGCCGCCTCCCGCCGGCTCAGTCCTGCTTGAGGACGAACGAGGTGCGGGCGACCGGCATGCCCGGGGCCTTGACCTCGACCACATAGGTGTCCGGGGTCGCCGAACCCGCCGGGGGCGTCTGACACTGGTCGGGGGCGCTCGGCTTGCGGTCCCACTCCAGCGACTGCTTCGCCTCACCCTGCGCCGGCAGCCGGTAGAAGACGTTCCCCGCGCCCGTCGGGCAGTCCGCGCCCGACCAGACCGGCTTGTTGCCGCTCGCCTGAGTGATCGTCACGACGGCCTGTTTCGGGCCGAGTCCGACCTTGCAGGCGGTACCCGACACGTTGCGGACGATCAGTTCGAGCCGGGGCTTCTCGTTCGCCTCGTACTCGTTCTTCACGCTCTTGACCTCCCACTGCACCACGCTCGGCGCGCACGCGGGCAGCGCGGCGTCCGCGGGGACCGGTGCCCCGGCGCCCGATCCGCCGGCGCCGTCGCCCGAACCGCCGCCGCCGGTCTCGCCGTTCTTGCCCGCGCCGGCGCCGGCGCCCGTACCGGAACCCGTTCCGGCGCCTCCACCGGAACCGGAACCCTGGTCACGGCCGCCCGGCGCCTGGCTGATCGCCGGGCCGGAGCCCGAGGGGCCGGGGGTGATCGAGGTGACGGGACGCGGGCCGCCCTTGCCCTCGCCGTTCGTACCCGGCTTGCCCCCACCGGAACTGACGGTCCATACGGCGAGGAGCGCGAGGAGCGCGGCGACGGACGCCAGCACAGCCCTCCGTCGCCAGTAAATGGAGGAGGGAAGCGGCCCGACCGGATTGCGCAGTGATCCCACGAACGGAACTTTACGAGAACGGGGACCGCGATCAGCGCCCCACATGCCGCGCAACCGGCTTGTTTTGCCGATGATCATCCTGCCGGCCCCATCCGGCCGCAAAGATCAGGCCATATGAGCGGCCGGCCCACGGCGGGTGACGCCTACGGTGGGTGATCGCGGGCCCGCCACGCCCGGCCGGGTACGGCCTTCGGCTCCGGGAACCGCCGGTCCACCGTGCCGGGCCCGGCGCGAAGGGGGCGAAACGTGCCAGGATGCGTGTGCCATGACTGCATCCACCTCCCCCTCCCCCGACGTCTCCCACGCGCTGCACTCCCCCGTGATCGCGTGGTTCGACGAACACGCCCGCGACCTGCCCTGGCGCCGCCCCGAGGCCGGCCCCTGGGGGGTCATGGTCAGCGAGTTCATGCTCCAGCAGACCCCGGTCAGCCGGGTCCTGCCGGTGTACGAGCAGTGGCTCGCCCGGTGGCCCCGCCCCGCCGACCTCGCCGCCGACGCCCCCGGCGAGGCCGTACGGGCCTGGGGCCGGCTCGGCTACCCGCGCCGGGCCCTGCGCCTGCACGGCGCCGCCGTCGCGATAACGGAGCGGCACGGGGGCGACGTACCGCGGGACCACACGCAACTGCTCGCGCTGCCCGGGATCGGCGAGTACACGGCGGCGGCGGTGGCCTCCTTCGCGTACGGACAGCGCCACGCGGTGCTGGACACCAACGTCCGCCGGGTCCTCGCCCGCACCACGACCGGCGTCGAGTACCCGCCGAACGCCACCACGGCCGCCGAACGACACCTGGCCCGCGCCCTGCTGCCCGCCGACGAGGCGACCGCCGCGCGCTGGGCGGCGGCCTCGATGGAGCTCGGCGCGCTGGTGTGCACGGCCAAGTCCCCGGACTGCGCCCGCTGTCCGGTGGCCGGGCAGTGCGCGTGGCTGCTCGCCGGGAAGCCGCCGCACGACGGGCCGCCGCGGCGGGGGCAGACGTACGCCGGAACGGACCGCCAGGTGCGCGGCAGGCTCCTCGCGGTGCTCCGGGAGGCGGTGGGCCCGGTTCCGCAGTCCGTGCTCGACACCGTGTGGGACGAACCGGTGCAGCGGGCGCGGGCGCTGGACGGGTTGGTCTCCGACGGGCTGGTGGAGCCGCTCGCGCAGGGCATGTACCGGCTGCCGCGCACCTGACGCCCGAGCGGGTCACGGAGCCGCGCGAAGTTGACTCCGCGACTCCGCTTAGGCGGCGGAAACCGCAGCTCAAAGGCGTTGTTACACAACCTACGGGTGTCCGTGCGCCCACCGAAGGGTGACCCGCACAATGCCGTGACAACGCCTCCGTACCTTCGAACCGTAGCGAGCGGATGCACGGTTGGACGGAACGGAGGCGGTCTGAGATGGCGCACGGCGAGGTACTCGAATTCGAGGAGTACGTACGCACCCGGCAGGACGCGCTGCTGCGCAGCGCCCGGCGCCTCGTCCCGGACCCCACCGACGCCCAGGACCTCCTCCAGACCGCGCTGGTGCGTACGTACGGCCGCTGGGACGGCATCGCCGACAAGGCGCTGGCCGACGCCTACCTGCGCCGCGTCATGATCAACACCCGTACCGAGTGGTGGCGGGCCCGCAAGCTCGACGAGGTCCCCACCGAGCAGCTCCCGGACGCCTCCGTCGAGGACGGCTCCGACCAGCGTGCCGACCGCGCCCTGCTGATGGACATCCTCAAAGTCCTGGCACCCAAGCAGCGCAGCGTCGTGGTGCTGCGACACTGGGAGCAGATGAGCACCGAGGAGACGGCGGCGGCGCTCGGCATGTCGACGGGAACCGTGAAGAGCACCCTGCACCGCGCACTGGCCCGCCTCCGGCAGGAGCTGGAGAGCCGGGACCTCGACATGCGCGCGCTGGAGCGCGGCGACCACACGGCGCGGTACGAGGGGCGGGAGCGGTGCGCGGCCTGAACGGCCAGGGCAAGGAAGCCGGCGGCAGAAGGCCGCTGGCGCTGATGTCGGCGGGGACGGTCGTCCTCGTCGGCACCGGGCTGCTCGCGGCCGGTTGCGCCACGGGCGGCACGGGACTGCGCGACGGCGGCCCGGCCCGCACCGAGACCGTGGCCCGCACCGGCGGACCGGTCGGCTCGGCCGCGTCCCCGCACGCCGAGGCCTCCGCGGCGGCCTCGGGCCGGCCGGCCGCGAAGGTGGACCCGGTCGCGCTGCTGAAGGCGGACCCCAAGGTCAGCCCAGAGGTCAAGCGGGACCTCAAGCCCTGCACGGGCAAGGAGTACCCCGTCGACGTCAGTTACGGGAAGGTCACCGGCGGCGCGGTCGTCGACATCGTGGTGAACGTGCTGTCGTGCGCCGACGCGTTGGGGCGCGGCTCGTACGTGTACCGCGCCGAGGGAGCGACGTACGAGAATGTGTTCGCGGACGAGCAGCCGCCCGTCTACGCGGAGATCGACCGGGGCGACCTCGTGGTCACCAAGCCGGTGTACGGGAAGAGCGACGCGCTGTCCTACCCGTCCGGCGAGGACGTGATCACGTACCGGTGGACCGGGGACAAGTTCTCCGAGCAGGACCGGGTCCACACGGACTACAGCAACGTCGACGGCGGTACCCAGCCCGCCCCGGCCGTTACACCCAAGAACTGAAGCGAGGCTCCGCATGGCCGAGACCCATGTGCTGTTCGTGGAGGACGACGACGTCATCCGCGAGGCCACGACGCTGGCGCTGGAACGCGACGGTTTCGTGGTCACCGCCGTGCCCGACGGCCTCGCCGGGCTGGAGTCCTTCCGGGCGAAGCGCCCCGACATCGCGCTGCTCGACGTGATGGTGCCCGGCATGGACGGCGTGAGCCTGTGCCGCCGCATCCGCGACGAGTCCACCGTCCCGGTGATCATGCTGTCCGCGCGCGCCGACTCGATCGACGTCGTCCTGGGCCTGGAGGCGGGGGCCGACGACTACGTCACCAAGCCGTTCGACGGCTCCGTCCTCGTCGCCCGCATCCGCGCCGTGCTGCGCCGCTTCGGGCACGCCAACGGGGTGAACGGCGGTGGTCCCGGGTCCGAGGAGGACTCCGGCGAGCGCGGCGTCCTGGCCTTCGGCGACCTGGAAGTCGACACCGAGGGCATGGAGGTGCGCAAGGGGGGCGCCCCCGTGGCCCTGACCCCCACCGAGATGCGATTGCTGCTGGAGTTCTCCTCCGCGCCCGGCACCGTCCTCTCGCGCGACCGGCTGTTGGAGCGGGTCTGGGACTACGACTGGGGCGGCGACACCCGCGTCGTGGACGTCCACGTCCAACGCCTGCGCACCAAGATCGGGCAGGACCGGATCGAGACGGTCCGCGGCTTCGGATACAAGCTCAAGGCATGAGACGGTCGACGCAGTGAAGCAGTTCACCCTGCGCACCGGCATCCGCTGGAAGATCGCGCTCGCCGTCGCCGCGGTCGGCGCGCTGATCGCCGTCGCGCTGAGCCTCGTGGTGCACAGCGCCGCCCGCGTGTCGATGTTGGAGAGCGCCCGCGAGGTGCAGCTGGACCGCGTGCAGTTCATCTCCCGCAACGCCGAGGCCGGGCGCAAACCCCCCATGGGTGCCAAACTCAACGACCCCGACCTGCCCGCCGAGCTGCGCGAGAAGGCGCGCAGCGGGCGGCGGGGGACGTACGTCCAGGAGAAACCGGGGGGGCTCCCGGAGGTGTGGGCCGCCGTACCGCTCGGCAACGGCCAGGTGGTGTCGCTGCACACCCAGTTCCGCGAGAGCGCCAACATGGTGCGCGACCTGGACCGGGCACTGGTCGTCGGCTCCGTGTCCGTGGTGCTCGCCGGTTCGGCGCTCGGCGTGCTCATCGGCGGGCAGATCTCGCGCCGGCTGCGCAAGGCGGCCGCCGCCGCGCAACGGGTGGCGCACGGTGATCCCGACGTACGGGTACGGGACGCGGTGGGCGGCGTCGTACGGGACGAGACGGACGACCTCGCGCGGGCGGTGGACGCCATGGCGGACACCCTCCAGCAGCGGGTGGAGGCCGAGCGGCGGGTGACCGCCGATATCGCCCACGAGCTGCGGACCCCGGTCACCGGTCTGCTCACGGCGGCGGAACTGCTGCCTTCGGGTCGGCCGACCGAACTCGTGCGCGACCGGGCGCAGGCGATGCGCGCGCTGGTCGAGGACGTGTTGGAGGTGGCCCGGCTGGACAGTGCCTCCGAGCGGGCCGAACTCCAGGACGTGGCACTGGGCGAGTTCGTGACCCGGCGGGTGAGGGCGCTGATGCCGGAGGCGGCCGTACGGGTCGTCGCGGACGAGATCGTCAGCACCGACCCGCGCCGGCTGGAGCGGATCCTGGGGAACCTGCTGGCCAACGCCGGACGTTACGGGCGGCCCCCGGTGCAGGTCGACATCGAGGGCCGGGTCGTCCGCGTACGGGACCACGGGCCGGGCTTCCCGGAGGCGCTGCTGCGCGAGGGACCGAGCCGATTCCGTACGGGGTCGACGGACCGGGCCGGGGTCGGGCACGGGCTGGGGCTGACCATCGCGGAGGGCCAGGCGCGGGTCCTGGGCGCCCGGTTGACGTTCCGCAACGTGGCGGCGCGCGGCGGGGCGGTGGGCGAGGGCGCGGCCGCCGGGGCGGTGGCGGTGCTGTGGCTGCCGGAGCACGCGCCGACGGCGACGGGTAGTTTCCCGATCCTCCTGCCGCCCGGGCGACCGGGCACCAGGGGCGCCTGACCCGGATCGGTTCCCGATCGGAACACGGGGGCGTTCGCTCCGCGGGGCCCATGTCTTAGCATCCGTGGAATGACCGACGGTACGAATCCCCCCAGCAGCCCGCAGCCCGAGCAGCCCGCCCCGGGGAGCGGCGGCTACGGGTTCCCGCCGGGAACTCCCGCCTCCGGCGGCTACGGCTTCCCGCCCGGGGCTCCCGGCGGCCACCAGGCGGCGGGCGGCTTCGGTCCGCCGCAGACGGGCGGGTACGGCTACCCGCAGCAGCCCCCGCCGGGCCCCTACCAGCAGGGCCCCTACCAGCAGGCGCAGCCCCCGCAGCCCGCCCCGCAGCAGCCCCTGCCCATCCCGGCCCAGACGTCGCAGCCCGACTGGGACGCCCTCGCGGACCGTTCGGCGGCGGCGCGGCGCAAGAAGCGGCTCTGGCTGATCGTGGGCGGGGTGACCGTGGTGGCGCTGCTCGCCACCGGAGGAACGTTCCTGCTGCTGGGTGACGGCAAGGGCGACGGACCGCGGAAGGACGCCGACAATCCCTCGGCGTCCGCCGCCTCCCCCTCTCAGAACCAGGCGCCCACCGACCTCACCCCGACCGTCCCGGGCGACCAGACGACCATCCGGGACCAGATCGGCAAGTTCAACCTCAAGATGGGCACCGACGCCGGGGTCTTCCCCATCGACAAGCGCTACGAGGTCCGCCTCAAGGGGAACCCGAACTCCTACGCCGAGTCCCAGCAGCGCGTCGTCGACACGTCCAAGAGCTTCACCGTCTCGGCCCGTGTCTGGAACCGGCTCCCCAAGGGACGCCAGATCGCCATAAGTCAGGGCAACGAGAAGTCGTTCTCCTTCGAGCTGGGCTTGGACGAGGTGAACGGCAAGCCGGCCTGGGTCTTCCGCGTGCAGACCGGCGACCAGGGCGCCGAGAACACCACCACGACCGTCTCCGGCGTGAGCCCGAAGATGGACAAGACGTTCTCAGAGCTGACCGCGACCTACGACGCGCCCAAGAAGAAGATCACCCTGTACGTGAACGGCAAGAAGGAGGACGAGGCGTCGGTGGCCTCCGCCGTCTTCCCGGCGCCCGGCCCGCTCCAGCTCGGCCGCTCGCGCCACCAGGACAACTGGACGGCACCCTGGTACGGCGCCCTGGACAGCCTGCGGATCTACGACGTGGCGCTGCCACAGGACCGCATCGACGCCCTCAAGCCGGGCAAGCTCGACCCGGTGGCCCGCCCGACGGCCTCCTGGCTCCTGTACTGAGCCCCCGCCCGGGGTGGGGACGGCGCGGGGCCTCCCCCGCCGCCCCGCCCGGGCGGAACGGGACTCAGACGGTGATGCCGACCTTGCGCAGGAAGGCGACCGGGTTGACGGCCGAGCCGTAGTTCGGGGTCGTGCGGATCTCGAAGTGCAGGTGGGGACCCGTGGAGTTCCCGGTGTTGCCCGACAGGCCGATCTGCGCGCCCATCGCGACCTTCTGGCCGATCCTGACCTGGATGCGCGAGAGGTGCGCGTACTGCGAGTACGTGTTGTTCGCGTGCCGGATCACGATGGCGTTGCCGTACGCCGGGCCGTCGCCGCCGCCATTGGGGCCGGCCTTCACGACCACGCCCGCGCTCGCCGCGTGCACCGGGGTGCCGATCGGGCAGGCGAAGTCCTGACCGGAGTGCTTGTGCGCCCACAGGCCGCCGGCCTGGGCGAAGGTCGCGGAGAGCGTGTAGCGCGCTACCGGCTTGCGCCAGGTGAGCGCCGGCTTCGCGGCGGCGGCCCGGGTCTGGGCCTGCGCCTGGGCGGCCACGAGCCCGGCGGTACCGGTGAGGGCGCTGTTGGCCTCGTCGGCGAAGGCGGCGGTCGTCCCGGCCCCGAGAGCCAGTGCCGCACCGAGACCGGTGGCGACGAGGGCGAGACGGGTACGACGGGTGCTGACGCGCTTCGCGGACATGTGGGGACCTCCGGGGCCGGGAACAGGGCAACAAGCGGCCCGGCTCGCTCGGGGGCTGCCGAGGGGTGCCGGGCGGTGCTCGCCCACTTTGGTAACCCGGCACCCCGGCCTGCCCCAAACCGCCCTTTTACTACCGAAGGTCGTAGAAGCACCGAAGATCCCCGCGCCTGTTGACCGTGCCCTACCAGGGGGAAGCGGTGGGCAAAACGGACACTCGATCTACGAAAGGTGGTAGGAGGTCCGATTTGCCCTGTGCGGCTTGTCACCGCCCGCGAGGCGCGTACGACCGGCCGACCGGGGCAGGGCGCATCGGTCCACGCACGCGCGCCGAGTTCATGCCCGGGCACGCGAAAGGGCGGCCCCGGGACCTTTCGATCCCGGGGCCGCCCTTGATACCGCTATGGCCAGACGGTGCTACGCGCCCTTGGAGAGGTCCGGGCCGGAGCCCGTCGCCTCGATCGGAGGCATGTCCGGCAGAGCCGTCTTCTCCTCGCCGCGGAAGGTGAACTTGGCCTCTTCGCCCTCACCCTCCACACCGACGACCACGATGTGACCGGGGCGCAGCTCGCCGAAGAGGATCTTCTCCGACAGCAGGTCCTCGATCTCGCGCTGGATGGTCCGGCGCAGCGGGCGCGCACCCATGATCGGGTCGTAACCGCGCTTCGCCAGGAGCTGCTTCGCCTCGCCGCTGAGCTCGATGCCCATGTCGCGGTCCTTGAGGCGCTCGTCCACCTTGGCGATCATCAGGTCGACGATCTGGATGATGTCTTCCTGCGTGAGCTGGTGGAAGACGACCGTGTCGTCGACACGGTTCAGGAACTCGGGCCGGAAGTGCTGCTTGAGCTCTTCGTTGACCTTCGCCTTCATCCGGTCGTATCCGGACTTGGTGTCGCCCTGCGCCGCGAAGCCCAGGTTGAAGCCCTTCGAGATGTCCCGCGTACCCAGGTTGGTCGTCATGATGATGACCGTGTTCTTGAAGTCCACGACCCGGCCCTGGGAGTCGGTCAGGCGACCGTCCTCCAGGATCTGGAGAAGGGAATTGAAGATATCCGGGTGCGCCTTCTCGACCTCGTCGAAGAGGACGACGGAGAACGGCTTCCGGCGGACCTTCTCGGTCAGCTGGCCGCCCTCTTCGTAGCCCACGTAGCCGGGGGGCGAACCGAAGAGACGG
Organism: Streptomyces sp. Tek67B01; assembly: GCF_055231995.1. Lineage (NCBI taxonomy): Bacteria > Bacillati > Actinomycetota > Actinomycetes > Kitasatosporales > Streptomycetaceae > Streptomyces > Streptomyces sp. Tek67B01. The sequence goes on along the minus strand of NZ_JBUYUY010000001.1, from coordinate 4,039,826 downwards.
GAAACCGTGTGCTTCTCGCTGAACTCCGACATGTCGAGGGAGATCAGCGCGTCCTCGTCGCCGAAGAGGAATTCGGCGAGCGTCTTGGAGAGCTCGGTCTTACCGACACCCGAGGGGCCGGCGAAGATGAACGAGCCACCCGGACGCTTCGGGTCCTTCAGACCCGCACGGGTACGACGGATCGCCTGCGAGAGGGCCTTGATGGCGTCCTTCTGGCCGATGACGCGACGGTGGAGCTCGTCCTCCATGCGCAGGAGTCGCGAGGACTCCTCCTCGGTCAGCTTGAAGACGGGAATGCCGGTCGCGGTCGCGAGGACTTCGGCGATGAGCTCGCCGTCGACCTCGGCGACGACGTCCATGTCGCCGGCCTTCCATTCCTTCTCGCGCTTGGCCTTCGCCGCCAGCAGCTGCTTCTCCGAATCACGGAGTGAGGCCGCCTTCTCGAAGTCCTGGGAGTCGATGGCCGACTCCTTGTCGCGACGGACGTTCGCGATCTTCTCGTCGAACTCGCGGAGGTCCGGCGGCGCGGTCATCCGGCGGATGCGCATCCGGGAGCCGGCCTCGTCGATCAGGTCGATCGCCTTGTCCGGCAGGAAGCGGTCCGAGATGTAGCGGTCCGCGAGGGTGGCCGCCTGCACGAGGGCCTCGTCCGTGATGGAGACGCGGTGGTGGGCCTCGTAGCGGTCGCGCAGGCCCTTGAGGATCTCGATCGTGTGGGGGAGGGAAGGCTCCGCCACCTGGATCGGCTGGAAACGGCGCTCCAGCGCCGCGTCCTTCTCGAGGTGCTTGCGGTACTCGTCCAGCGTCGTGGCACCGATGGTCTGGAGCTCACCACGGGCCAGCATGGGCTTGAGGATGCTGGCGGCATCGATCGCTCCCTCGGCGGCGCCCGCACCCACGAGGGTGTGGAGCTCGTCGATGAACAGGATGATGTCGCCGCGGGTGCGGATCTCCTTCAGCACCTTCTTGAGGCGCTCCTCGAAGTCACCGCGGTAGCGGGAACCGGCGACCAGGGCGCCCAGGTCGAGGGTGTAGAGGTGCTTGTCCTTGAGGGTCTCGGGCACCTCGCCCTTGACGATGGCCTGGGCCAGGCCCTCGACGACGGCGGTCTTGCCGACGCCGGGCTCGCCGATGAGGACCGGGTTGTTCTTGGTCCGGCGGGACAGCACCTGCATGACCCGCTCGATCTCCTTCTCGCGCCCGATGACCGGGTCGAGCTTGGATTCGCGGGCAGCCTGGGTGAGGTTGCGGCCGAACTGGTCGAGGACGAGCGAGGTCGAGGGGGTCCCCTCGGCCGGGCCGCCTGCCGTGGCCGACTCCTTGCCGCCTCCGGAGTACCCGGAGAGCAGCTGGATGACCTGCTGCCGGACCCTGTTCAGATCGGCGCCCAGCTTCACGAGGACCTGGGCGGCGACGCCCTCGCCCTCGCGGATCAGGCCGAGCAGGATGTGCTCGGTGCCGATGTAGTTGTGGCCGAGCTGGAGGGCCTCTCGGAGCGAGAGCTCCAAGACCTTCTTCGCCCGCGGGGTGAAGGGGATGTGGCCGGACGGGGCCTGCTGCCCCTGACCGATGATCTCCTCAACCTGCTGGCGAACAGCCTCGAGCGAAATCCCGAGGCTCTCCAGGGCCTTAGCGGCGACACCCTCACCCTCGTGGATCAAGCCCAGGAGGATGTGCTCGGTGCCGATGTAGTTGTGGTTGAGCATCCGGGCTTCTTCCTGAGCCAGGACGACAACCCGCCGCGCGCGGTCGGTGAACCTCTCGAACATCGTTTATCGCTCCTCAGAGCGGTCGGGCAGTTCGGGGTCGGTCCCCGCCCTGTCCTTCCGCATGCTAGTCCCGCGGGGCGGGACAGCTCATTCCAACTGCCGACATCCGTCCGCGGCTCACCCCCACGTTCTGTGGGAAACCGGCCGTAAGAGCCGACAACTGCTCCAACCCGATGGTGCGAGACGATGTTCCCGCAGGCCAGGCAGATACCCGTCACACGTGTACGCCGATGGCGAACGGAAGCCCCCGGAAGGCCGTCCACCTCAGCGTGTCGCCCCTATCCACTAGGAATGTCTTACCCCCGGGGACGAACGATCCATGCCGGTGGACACGAGTCCCTCCGCTACGGGCGAACAGACTTCCGTCGTCGAATGTGGCACGGAACGCGCCGGCTGTTTACGTTCCGCATTCTTCCGTACGCACCGCGTAACCCCAAGCCGAATCCGGAGTTGCTCCGGACATGGCACTCACCGCCGCCGGGAAAGCCCTCGGCCTCGTCGCCGTCCCACCGCCCCGGAGCGCGCCCGAGGCGGACCCGGCCGCCGCCTGGTACGCCCGCGTACCAGGCTGGAGTCTCGTGGGCGCGGCGCCCGCCCGGCTGGCCACCGGGGTCGCCTTCGACGTACTGGAGCTGCCGGCCGACGCGGGGGCGCGGGTGCAGCGCCGCCGGGTCGCCACCGGGCCGGTGGCCGTCGAGGGCCACCGGATGCGGTTCCTCGTGGCGCCGGGAACCGCGGAGGAGCTGGAAGGGCTCCTGGACTGGCTGGAATGGGGTGGGGTGGAACTCGACCTCACCGCGCTCGGCGCGGGTGGCCTGATCACCGCCCCGGCACCTCCCGGGCAGCCCGCCGCGCACGACCCTCGGGGGGCCGCGGTGTGGCTGCGGCCCCCCGAGCAGGGGTGCGAGGCGTCGCTGCCCGCCCTGCCCGGTCCGGGGCAGGGTGGCGGGCCCGATCTCGTGCGCCTGGTCGCCGCGGCGGCGACGGAGTGCCACCGGACGCGCCTGCGGCGGCGTACGACCCTGTCGGGCCGGGCCGGCGCCGTGGGTCAGCCGCGGTTCTCGTAGGCCTCGCGGATCTCGGCGGGGACGCGACCGCGGTCGTTGACCGTGAGGCCCTTCGCCTTCGCCCAGGCACGGATCTCCGCGGTGTCCGGGTTGCCGGACGACGTGGCGGTGCGGCCCTTGGCGCGGCCCGCGGCGGCACGGCCACCGGTGCGGCGACCGCTCTTGGTGTAAGGGTCGAGCAGGCCGCGGAGCTTTTCAGCGTTGGCGGCGGTGAGGTCGATCTCGTAGGTCTTGCCGTCCAGAGCGAACGTCACGGTCTCGTCCGCCTCGCCACCGTCGAGGTCGTCGACAAGAAGGACCTGAACCTTCTGTGCCACCGGATTTCCTTTCATCGAAAATGCAGTACGCGGAAAGGAAACCGCTTTTGCCGGGAAAACACAAACCCCCGTCGTGAGGTTCAGGACCGCCGCGGAGCGGGAAACGTGCGCGATTCGGACATAGGCCACAGGCTTGCGGAGCCCGTAAAAGCGGCTGTGATCGAGCACCCGCCGATCACGCTCCGATCACCCACCGATCAGAGGTGCAGAAGCATCCGACTGTTGCCCAAGGTGTTCGGCTTCACTCGTTCGAGACCGAGGAACTCGGCGACGCCCTCGTCATAGGAACGCAGGAGCTCCATGTAGACATCGGTCTCGACCGGAGTCTCGCCGATCTCGACGAAGCCGTGCTTCGCGAAGAAGTCCACTTCGAAGGTGAGGCAGAAAACCCGGCTCACGCCGAGCCGGCGCGCGGTCTCCAACAACTTCGCCAGCACCCGATGCCCGACGCCGGAGCCCTTCAAGGCGCGGTCGACCGCGAGAGTGCGCACCTCGGCGAGGTCTTCCCACATGACGTGGAGAGCGCCGCATCCGACGACCTGGCCGTCGGAGTCGCGTTCCGCGACCCAGAACTCCTGGATGTCCTCGTAAAGGACCACAGGGGCTTTGTCGAGCAGGATGCGCTGCTGCACGTACTGGTCGAGCAGGCGGCGCAGCGCGGGAACATCGCCCGTGCGCGCACGGCGGATGGTGACTGTTTTGGCGTCTTCGGCGGAAAACTCTCCCATGCGGCGACGCTATCGCCCCGGCTCGGGCCGCCGCTCGCCGGTCCGCCCTTCGGCTTCGGGCACTTCCGCGGGTGCCGCTTCGGCCGCTTCGGCGGCTTGGGCGGGTTGGCCGGCTGGGGGGACTTCCGCGGCTTCGGCGGCTTGCGGGACTTCCGCGGGTGCCTCGTCGTCGTGGCCGACGATCCGTACGGCGTCGCGAAGTGCTTCCCGCTGTTCCTGGGACATCATGCCGAAGAAGGCCACGAGGGCGGCAGCGGGATTGTCACTGGTCGACCACGCTTCGTTCATCAGTGCGGCCGAGTAGGCGGCGCGGGTGGAGACCGCCGTATAGCGATAGGCGCGGCCTTCGGCTTCCCGCCGCACCCAGCCCTTCTGATGGAGATTGTCCATAACGGTCATGACCGTGGTGTACGCGATGGACCGTTCCTGCTGAAGGTCTTCCAGGACTTCACGAACGGTGACCGGGCGGTTCCACTGCCACACCCGTGTCATCACGGCGTCTTCGAGTTCTCCCAGGGGGCGAGGCACAACAGCACGATAGTGCGGGTTGTGGGGAATTGCCCGACTATTTTGCCGGCAACGCGCGACAAATGTGGGGGCCCCGACGGAGTCGGGGCCCCCACAGGGTTCTCCGGGTCAGTTCCCGGTCTGCCGGGCCGCTTCGGCGCGGGCGAGAACGGCGTCCACCGCCGCGTCTTCCTTTGCCTTGTTGGCGCCGCCCTGGCTCTTCACGATCGTCCTCACGAGGAAGATGAAGAACACGGCCATCACGAAGGGGGGCACGAGCGCGGAAACGTAGTCCATGCCCACCAGCGTAGCTAGCCGACGGCGCGGCCCGCCGCCGGGGGCGGGGTGGGCTTGCGGCGCGGCGGGAACACCTCACCCGGGGTGGGGACGGGCCGCTCCGGATGCGGCGCCGGCTTCCCGCCCGGTTCCGCGGGGCGCTCCGCGGGCTTGGGGGCGGGCTTCTCGGCGGGGCGGCGCGCGGGCCTCTCGGCGGGCTGGGGGGCGGGTCGGGGCTCGGGGCGCTCCGGGCGCCACTCGGGGCGCCGCTCCTCCTCGCGGCCCCCGGCCAGGGCCAGCAGGCGGGTCCGGGGCGCGGGCGTGGTGGAGAGCCGGCGGCGCACGGAGCGCTCCGCGACCGTCTGGGCCCGCTCCAGGACCGCGGCGGCGACCGGGTTGGCACGCAGCGCCCGTAGTGCCGCGAGGTCGTCGGGGACGGGCTCGTAACCGGCGGCCAGGGCGTCCTGGAGCAGCTCCAGGTATCCGGGCAGGCTCCCCGGCAGGGCGGCTCGGTAGCGGGCCAGGTCGGCGAGGAGGAACGCTCTGAGCCGTCCCGCCTCCTGCACCGCGTCGTCCACCGACGCCGCGAGGCGCAGGCAGTCCTGGACCTCGCCGGCCGTCAGGGGGGCCGTGGAGAGCTGGAGGGCGTGGGCGAGTGAACGCCTGAGCAGGTGCAGCTCGGCGGCGCTGAACGCCATGCCGCCGCGGGAACCGAAGGGCGTGGGCATGGACCGAAGATACGCGCTAATCGGACAAAATCCCTTGATACCGCCTCTTATCGGCGCGCCGTGGGAGCCCGCTCACATATCGGCTTTGACCGCTTCCAGGAAGGCGGCCCAGGCCGCGTGGGTGGTCGCCATCACCAGGTGGGCGGGGTCGGCGCGGTCCGCGACGCGGACCAGGACGCCGGGGGCGGAGGCGACGTACACGCATGCGTCGCCGTCGCCGCAGTAGGACGACTTCTGCCAGGTGAGCCGAGCGGTCGCGGTCATGGTGGTCTCCTCCGCCGGGGAAGGGTTCGGGTGTTTCCCGGTGGGACCGTATCCCCGTCGGGCGCCCTTTCCGGCCATTTCCGGGGAAATTCCTGGTCGCCCACGTGATCGGGAAGGCTTTGGGGATCTTCGGAGCGATTTCGGGGACGGGGGTGCGGCGCGGCGGCGGCGCGGGTCCGGCCCCGGGGGACGGGGCCGGACCGGGGCCGGTGTGCACACCGGGAGGGCCTTGCCGGTTCGGATCGGCCGGGCCCGACGGGGTCGGATCGGCCGGGCCTGGTCGGGCCGATCGTCCCGCCGGCCGGGCCGACCGGTCAGTCGAAGTTCGGCGCGTTGCGCTCGTAGACCAGCCGCAGGCCGATCAGCGTCAGCCACGGCTCGTGCTCGTCGATCGCCGAGGCCTCCCCCAGGACCATCGGGGCCAGGCCGCCCGTCGCGATGACGCGCACGTCGTCCGGGTCGCCGTGCGGGCCGGCCAGTTCCTTGGCCATGCGCGCGACGACACCGTCCACCTGGCCGGCGAAGCCGTACACCACGCCCGACTGCATCGCCTCGACCGTGGACTTGCCGATCACGTTGCGCGGGCGGGCCAGCTCGATCTTGCGCAGCTGGGCGCCACGGACACCCAGTGCCTCCATCGAGATCTCGATGCCCGGGGAGATCACCCCGCCGACGTACTCGCCCTTCGCCGACACCGCGTCGAAGGTGGTCGCCGTACCGAAGTCGACTACGATCGCCGGCCCGCCGTAGAGCTCGACCGCCGCGACCGCGTTGATGATGCGGTCCGCGCCGACCTCCTTGGGGTTGTCCATCAGGATCGGCACGCCGGTCTTGATGCCGGGCTCCACCAGCACCGCCGGGACGTCCCCGTAGTAGCGGCGGGTGACCTCGCGGAGCTCGTGCAGCACCGAGGGCACCGTCGAGCAGATGGCGATGCCGTGGATGCCGTCGCCCAGTTCGGTGCCGAGCATCGGGTGCGTACCCATCAGGCCCTGCATCAGGACGGCCATCTCGTCGGCCGTCCGGCGCGGGTCGGTCGAGATGCGCCAGTGCTCGACGATGTCGTCACCGTCGAACAGGCCCAGGACCGTGTGGGTGTTGCCCACGTCGATCGTGAGGAGCACCGGTTACACCGCCTCGCGCAGATCGAGGCCGATGTCGAGGATCGGCGAGGAGTGGGTCAGCGCGCCGACCGCGAGGTAGTCCACGCCGGTGAGGGCGTAGTCGCGGGCGGTGTCCAGGGTGAGCCGGCCCGAGGACTCCAGGGTGGCGCGGCCGGCGACGAGGGCGACCGCCTCGGCCGTCTGGGCCACCGTGAAGTTGTCGAGGAGGATCAGGTCCGCGCCGGCTTCCAGGACCTCGCCGATCTGCTCCAGCGTGTCGACCTCGACCTCGATCGGAACCTCCGGGAAGGCCTCGCGGACGGCCGTGAACGCCTGCGCGACACCGCCCGCCGCGACGACGTGGTTGTCCTTGACCAGGGCCGCGTCCGACAGGGACATGCGGTGGTTGACGCCGCCGCCGCAGCGGACCGCGTACTTCTCCAGCGCGCGCAGGCCCGGCGTGGTCTTGCGGGTGTCGCGGACCTTGGCGGTCGTGCCCTCCAGGACGTCGGCCCAGCGGCGGGTGGCGGTCGCGATGCCCGACATCCTGCACAGGATGTTCAGGGCGCTGCGCTCGGCGGTCAGCAGGTCGCGGGTACGGGAGCGTACGGACAGCAGCACCTGCCCGGCCTTGACGGTGTCGCCGTCCTCGGCGTGCCGCTCCACCTCGAACGCCTCGGTGCACACCATCGAGAACACGGCCTCGGCGACGCGCAGACCGGCCACGACGCCGTCCTCGCGGGCGACGAAGTCCGCGACGGCCTCGGCCTCTTCGGGCACGGTGGCGACGGTGGTGACGTCGACCCCGCCGTCGAGGTCCTCGGACAGCGCCATGTGCGCGATGTCCTCGACCTCGATCGGGTCCAGGCCCGCGTCGGTCAACAGCTGGGCCAGCGCCGGGTCGAGGCCGGACTCCTCGCCGTCACCGCAGGCACAGTCGTCGCCGCAACCGCCCTCCGACCGGTCGAGGAGGGGGAGTTCTTCGTGCTGGTGGTCGTGCTCGTGCGTGCTCACGCTGACTGCTCCATGCTGTCGGAGATGAGGGGGTGCCGTACGGACGGGAAGTCCGCGGAGTCGGTGGGGGTGACGACCAGGGCCCGCCTCTCGGTCGCCGAGAGCCGTACGACGAGGTGGCGCCGCCAGTTGGCGTCGTCGCGGTCGGGGCGGTCCTCGCGCCAGTGGCAGCCGCGGGTCTCCTCGCGCCGCAGGGCGGCGGCGACCAGGACCCGGGCCACGCACAGCAAGTTGGTGGCCTCCCAGGTGTCGACGCCCGGTTCGGCGGTCTTCCCGTGCGCCTCCAGGTCGTTCAGCGCGGCGGCGTACAGGTCTTCCAGCGCGGCGGCGGCCCCGGCGAGGGAGTCGGCGGAGCGCAGGACGCCCGCGCCGTCCGTCATGATGCGCTGGACCTCGTAGCGCGCCCCGGCGGGCTGGAGCGGGCCGGTGGAGGGGACGGGAACGACCGGGCCGCCCACGGCCGGCGGGTGGGCGACGATGTCCTCGGCGATGCGCTCGGCGAAGACCAGGCCCTCCAGCAGGGAGTTGGAGGCGAGGCGGTTCGCGCCGTGCACACCGGTGCAGGCGACCTCACCGCAGGCGTACAGGCCGGGGACGGTGGTGCGGCCGTGCAGGTCGGTGCGTACTCCGCCGGACGCGTAGTGGGCGGCGGGCGCGACCGGGATCGGCTCGGTCACCGGGTCGATGCCGTGGGCGCGGCAGGCGGCGAGGATGGTGGGGAAGCGCTGCTCCCACATCTCGGCGCCGAAGTGCCGGGCGTCCAGGAACATGTGGCCGGTGCCCTGCTCCTGCATGCGGCGCGTGATGCCCTTGGCGACGATGTCGCGCGGTGCGAGCTCCGCCAACTCGTGCTGCCCCAGCATGAAGCGCACCCCGTCGGCGTCGACGAGGTGGGCGCCTTCGCCGCGGACCGCCTCCGACACCAGCGGCTGTTGGCCCTCGGCGTCCGGCCCGAGGAACAGCACCGTCGGGTGGAACTGCACGAACTCCAGGTCGGAGACCTCCGCGCCGGCCCGGAGCGCGAGGGCCACACCGTCCCCCGTGGAGACGGACGGGTTGGTGGTGGCGGAGAAGACCTGGCCCATGCCGCCGGTCGCGAGGATCACGGCCGGGGCGTGGACGGCGCCGACGCCGTCGTGCTGGCCCTCGCCCATGACGTGCAGGGTGACGCCGGCCGTACGGCCTTCGGCGTCCTGGAGGAGGTCCAGTACGAGCGCGTTCTCGACGGTACGGATGCCGGCCGCCTGGACGGCCTCGACCAGGGCCCGGGAGATCTCCGCGCCCGTCGCGTCGCCGCCCGCGTGCGCGATCCGGCGGCGGTGGTGGCCGCCCTCGCGGGTCAGCTCGATCTCGCCCGTCTCGGCGGAGGTGTCGAAGACGGCGCCGGTCTCGATGAGGCGGCGTACGGCGTCGGGGCCCTCGGTGACCAGCAGCCGTACGGCCGCCTCGTCGCACAGGCCCGCGCCGGCCACCAGGGTGTCGTCCAGGTGCTGCTCGGGGGTGTCGCCCTCGCCGAGGGCGGCCGCGATGCCGCCCTGCGCCCAGCGGGTGGAGCCGTCGTCGAGCCGGGCCTTGGTGACCACGACCGTACGGCGGCCGGCGGCGGCGCAGCGCAGCGCCACCGTCAGGCCCGCCACGCCCGAGCCGACGACCACGACGTCGGCGTCGACGGCCCAGCCGGGAGCGGGGGCGTGCAGCCGTATGCCGGTGCCGGCGGTGCCTGTGCCTGGGGTGCTCACGTGTGTGCTCCGAACTCCAATGGGATGTTGTCGATCAGCCGGGTCGTGCCCACCTTCGCGGCGACGGCCAGGACGGCCTGACCGGTGAAGTCGGGGCCGACCTCGGTGAAGTCCTGCGGGTCCACCAACGCCAGGTAGTCCAGGGCCAGCGGCGGCTCCTGGCGACCGGCCTCCTCCAGGACGTGCCGGGCGGCCGCCCGTACGGCGTCGGGCAGACCCGCTCCGGCGGCGGAGACCGCCACCGAGACGGCGTGCGCGTCCGCCGAGGCGCGGATCTCGCCGAGCCGGGCCAGGGCGGTGGCCCGCTGGTCGCTGGCCGGGGAGGCGACGGCGCGGGCGCGCAGCGCGGCCTGCGCGGCGAGCCGGTCGCGTCCCGCGAACAGGGCGCGGGACAGGGCCAGGGCCGTGCGGCGCTCGGTGGCGGAGAGGTAGCGGTTGCGCGAGGACAGGGCCAGGCCGTCCTCCTCGCGGACGGTGGGCACGCCCACCACGTCGACCGCGAAGTTGAGGTCGGTGACCATCCGCCGGATCAGGGCGAGCTGCTGCGCGTCCTTCTGGCCGAAGAGGGCCAGGTCGGGGCGGGTGAGGTGGAGCAGCTTGGCGACGACGGTGAGCATGCCGTCGAAGTGGCCCGGGCGGGTGGCCCCTTCGAGGCGGCCGCCCATGGGGCCGGCGCTGATCCGCACCTGGGGGTCGCCGCCGGGATAGACCTCGTCGACGGCCGGGGCGAACACGGCGTCCGCGCCCGCCGCCCGGGCGATCTCCAGGTCGGCGTCGAGGGTGCGGGGGTAGCGGTCGAGGTCCTCGTTCGCCCCGAACTGGAGGGGGTTGACGAAGACGGTGACCACGACCTGGCCGGTGGGGCCGGCGAGGTCCCGGGCCGTACGGACCAAGGTGGCGTGGCCGTCGTGCAGGGCGCCCATGGTCATGACGACGGCGCGGCGGCCGGTGCGCGGGAGGCGGTGCAGCGCGTCGGCGGTGTTCAGCAGCAGCGGGTGCTCGGTCATCGGCCGTCGCCCTCGGGGTCGGTTTCCGGGTCGGGGTCGGTATCGGGGTCGCCGTCGGGATCGGGACCGGTTCGCGGGCCGGGATCGGGTCGCGGGCCGGTCACCGGGTCGGCGCCGGGACGGGCGTCGGTCTCGGTCCCGGGGCGGGCTTCCGTCTCGGTCCCGGCGAGGGCGCCGAGCAGGTCCTCGGCGAGCTCCGCCTTCAGCAGACCGTGCGCGAGGGCGCGGTCGGCGGTGGTGCGGGCCATCGCGAGGTAGCCGGGGACGGCCGCGGGGGCGTGCTCGCGCAGCTCCGCGAGGTGCGCGGCGACCGTACCGGCGTCCCCGCGGGCGACCGGGCCGGTGAGGGCGGAGTCACCGGAGCGCAGGGCGTTGTCGAGCGCCGCGCCCAGGAGCGGGCCGAGCATCCGGTCGGGGTGCTCCACACCGGCCTTCCCCAGCAGCTCCATCGCCTGGGCGACCAGGGTGACCAGGTGGTTCGCACCGAGGGCGAGGGCCGCGTGGTAGAGCGGACGGTTCTCCTCCGCGATCCACTCCGGTTCCCCGCCCATCTCGATGACCAGGGCCTCGGCGGCGAGCCGCAGTTCGTCGGGGGCGGTCACGCCGAAGGAGCAGCCGGCCAGGCGCTGCACGTCGACCTCGGTACCGGTGAAGGTCATCGCGGGATGCAGGGCCAGGGGGAGGGCGCCGGCGCGGCGGGCGGGGTCCAGCACGGCGGTCCCGTAGCGCCCGGAGGTGTGGACGAGGAGCTGGCCCGGGCGGATCGCGCCCGTCTCGGCGAGGCCCTCCACCAAGGCGGGCAGGGTGTCGTCCGGGACGGTGAGGAGCACCAGGTCGGCGTGTTCGAGGACCTGCTCGGCCGGGACGAGCGGGACGTCCGGGAGCATCCGGGCGGCCCGGCGGCGGGAGGCGTCGGAGACACCGGAGACGGCGACGGGACGGTGTCCGGCCTGCTGGAGGGCGCGGGCCAGCGCGGGGCCGACGCGGCCGGCGCCGACGACGCCCACGGCGAGCCGGGCAGGGCGGTCGGACGGATCCCGGGGCTCCGTCTGATGGGGTGCGTTCACGCGGGCAATGCCTTCCGTTCCAGTCCGCGGGGGGTACCGGACGATACGCCGCCATGCTAGCCCCTGGGCGTGTCGGCCGGTCCGACGGCGGCCGGGCGATGATCAGGGCATGACGGATGACGAGGAGCGGACGAAGCGGCTGGTGGCGGCGTGGCGGGGGGCCGACCGGGTCCTGGCCCGGAGCCTGCTGGAGCCGACGCTGGGCGAACTGCTGGCGACCCTGCCGGGACAGGCGGAGAGCGACCCGGACGAGGGCGCCGACGTGTACGGCGACGGGGTGGTGGCCCGGCTGGAGCGGCGCATCGCGGAGCTGCTGGGCATGGAGGACGCGGCGTTCTTCCCCAGCGGGACGATGGCGCAGCAGGTCGCGCTGCGGTGCTGGGCGGGGCGGACCGGGAACCCGGTGGTGGCCCTGCACCCGATGAGCCACCCGGAGCTGTGGGAGGACGGCGCGCTGTCGGTGGTGTCGGGGCTGCGGACGGTGTACCCGACGCGGGAGGCCCGGCAGCCGACGGCCCAGGAGGTCACGGAGCTGCCGGAGCCGTTCGGCACGCTGATGCTGGAGCTCCCGCTGCGGGAGGCGGGCTTCCTGCTGCCGAGCTGGGAGGAGCTCGTCGCGCTGGTGGAGGCGGGGCGGGAGCGGGACGCGGTGGTGCACTTCGACGGGGCCCGGCTGTGGGAGTCCACGGTGCACTTCGGGCGCCCGCTGTCGGAGATCGCCGGGCTGGCCGACTCGGTGTACGTGTCCCTGTACAAGTCGCTCGGGGGGCTGAGCGGGGCGGCGTTGGCGGGTCCCTCATCGCTGATCGCCGAGGCCAGGGTGTGGCGGCACCGGTACGGGGGCCAGATCTTCCGGCAGTTCCCGCAGGCCCTGTCGGGCCTGGCCGGACTGGAGCGGGTGCTGCCGGAGCTGCCGTCGTACGTGGCTCAGGCGCGGGTGGTCGCGGCGGCGCTGCGGGAGGGCTTCGCGGAGGCGGGGGTGCCGTGGGCCCGGGTGCATCCGGAGGTGCCGCACACGCACCAGTTCCAGGTGTGGCTGCCGTACGAGCCGGACCGGCTGACGGAGGCGGGCCTGCGGCAGGCGGAGGAGACGGGCCGCGTCCTGTTCCGCCGCTGGGCCCCCGGGGGGCCGCCGGGGGTGTCCCTGACGGAACTGGAGATCACCGCCCCGGGCCTGTCCTGGACCCCGGCGGACGTCCGCGAGGCGGTCGGGGAGTTCACCGCCCGCCTGTAGCCCCCGGCGGGCCGTACCCGCTTCCCCGGGCCCCCGCAGCCGGGGCGGGGCCGTACCCGGGTTCCCCAGGGCCCGGGGAACCGTGGCCGGGCGGGGCCGTACCCGCCCGAGCCCCTCGGGCCTCCGCCGTGCCCGGGGTGCGGTGCCACGGCCGGGGACCCCCGCCACACGCACGCGCGGCGTAGCCGAGGGCCAAGGCCGGCCCGGCCCCCCGCCGTGCCCGCGTGCGGCGCCGCAGCCGGGGACCAGCCCCCGGACCCCCGCGCCTCAAACGCCGGCGAGGCTGAACATGCCCCACCCCGCCACAAACCCGGACCTGCCGACCCGGACCCCACCGCACCCACGCGCGGCGCCGCAGCCGGGGACCAGCCCCCGGACCCCCGCGCCTCAAACGCCGGCGAAGCTGAACATGCCCCACCCCGGCCCCGGCTGAGCCGGACATGCCCCACCGGCAGGCAAGACCCGGGTGGAGCTCAAACCCAGCCCCGCCGGCGATCGAGGCGCAGGCCCGGGCAGAGCCCGCCACCCCAGCCCCGCCGGCGATCGAGGCGCGGGGCCGGGCGGAGGCCGGGGAACGGGGGCAGGGCGGGTAGGGGAAGGCTCCGCGCAGCGGTCACCCGCGGTGCGGGGCCGGGGCGCGCCCCCGCGGCGCCACGCCTGGGCCGGTGCCCGGGCCGGGCGTCGGCGCGCACCCGCCCCGGGGCGGAGCCAAACCCAGCCCCGCCGGCGATTGAGGCGCAAGGCCCGGGCGGGCCCCGCCCGGTGGGGGCGTCGCTCGGACGGACCGGTGCGGGGGACGGGGCTGGGGGGTGGCCGTGAGAATGGGGCGATGAGCGTCACCATCGACATCGCCGGGCTCCCCGCGGAGCGCATCCGCTTCGCGGCCTCCCCCCTCGCGGAGCTCTGCATGGCCCTGCACGCGCTCTCCCAGCCCGCCCATCACCCCCACCTCGTCTCCTGGGCCTCCGCCACCGCCGCCTCCCTCGACCCCTGCCTCGCCGACCGGCTCCTGGAAGCCGATTTCCTCTGGCGCAGCTCCTTCTCCGACATCTTCATGCCCTTCGCCGGTATCCCCGGCGGCGCCGGCCTGCCCGCCGCGACCCTGCCCGAGGAACTCGACGTACTCGACGACCTCGACGACGAGCGCTTCGTGACGGCGGCCCTGGAACACTGCCGGCTCGCGCTCTACGACGAGGACGGCGCGCCCTCCCCCCTCAAGGACCCCGCATCCCGCGCCAGGGTCCTGGAGGCCGCGGCCGCCCGCGGACCGGCGCAGTTGCGGTTCGCGCTGCGGCTGCTGGACGACACCGCCGCCGTCCGCGTTTGGCTTCGCCGCCTCCTGGAGGACTGCGACGAGGCGTTCTTCGCCGAGACCTGGAAGAGGACCGGCCCCCAGCAGGCCGCCGACGCCCGGCACAAGACGGAGGTGCTGCGCCACAAGGGTCTGCCCGCCGTCCTCCGGGAGGTCTCGGCGGCGCTCAGCGTGGACGCGGCCGGGTCCACCATCACCGCCGACAAGATGGTGGACGGCTCCACCACCGCCACCGACGCCCGCGTCGGCGCGGGCCTGGTCTTCGTCCCCACCAACTTCGGCCGGCCCCACCTCATGGTCCTGCACGCCCCCGGCTGGCGTCCCGTGGTCCACTACCCCCTCGGTTCGCCGGAACCGGCCTCCGTCCCCGGTTCGGTGGAGCTGCTCCGACTCCGCATGGACGCCCTCGCGCACCCGATGCGGATGCAGTTGTGCCGCAGCCTGGCCAGGGCGCCTCACACCACCGGCGAGTTGGCGGCCGTCTGCCGCATATCCGCCCCCGAGGTCTCCCGTCACCTCGCCGCGCTCAAGAAGGCCGGCCTCCTGCACACCCGTCGCCAAGGGCGTTACGTGCAGCACCAGTTGGATCTCGCCGTGGTTGCCCGTATCGGCTCGGACTTCATCGAGGGCCTCCTGCGCTGACCCGATCGGACGGTGGCCGGAAAACGACGGCGCGTACGCACCGGTATCCGGATTCCACACACCGGAAGCAGTGAAAGGCCTGGCGACAGGGGCGCTTCGCTGCTTACCGTGCGTCCACCGTCCGGCCTCCCCGCGCCCGTCCGGCCCGGCCCCAACCTGCCCAGGCCGCCCGACCCGCCCCACCCCAGCCTGCCTGTACCTGTTGCCGTGAAAGGACCTCCATGCCCTCACGCCGTATAGCCGCAGCCACCGCCGCCCTGACCGCACTTGCCCTGGCCTCCCCGTTGCTGCTCGCCGGCCCCGCCGGTGCCAGCAGCCCGCAGAGCGACGCCGCCCAGGGCGACGCGCTGGCGAGGAAGCTGGTCAAGGAGGCGACGGGCAAGGGCGCCGAGAACCATCTGAAGGTCCTCCAATCGATCGCCGATTACAACAACGGCACCCGCGTGGCCGGTTCCAAGGGCCACGTGCAGTCCGCCCGGTACGTGGAAGCCGTGATGAAGGCGGCCGGGTACAAGGTCACGAGGAACGCCTTCGACTTCGTGTACGTCGAGACGATCGCCGAAACGCTGAAGGTGAGCGGCGCCGCCCCGCGCGACGTCCCGATCAAGCTGATGACGTACACCGCGAGCGGTCCGGCCGACGGTGTCACGGCGCGGCTCGCCGTCGTCCCCGTCGACACGGACGGCACGACCGGCTGCGAGCCGGCCGACTTCGCCGCCGGCGCCTTCACCGGACGCATCGCGCTGGTCAAGCGCGGCGGCTGCGCCTTCGCCGTCAAGCAGGCCAACGCCGCGGCGGCCGGCGCGGTCGGCGCGATCATCTACAACAACACCGAAGGCGCCCTCAACGGCACCCTGGGAGCCGCCGACGCGGGCAAGGTCCCCACGGGCGGCGTCGGCCAGGCGGAGGGCGAGAAGCTCGCCGCCGAGGCCGCGGCGGGACCGGTCGAGGTCACCCTGGACCTCCGCGAGCTGCGCGAGAACCGCACGACGTACAACGTGATCGCCGAGACCACCGGCGGCGACGAGAACAACACCGTCTTCCTCGGCGCCCACCTCGACTCGGTCGCGGCCGGACCCGGCATCAACGACAACGGCTCCGGCTCGGCCGGCATCCTCCAGGTCGCGCAGCGCCTCGCGAGCAGCCAGAAGAAGATCAAGAACAAGGTCAAGTTCGCCTGGTGGTCGGCGGAGGAGTTCGGCCTGCTCGGCTCCGAGGCGTACGTGGGCGGCCTGACCGACGCCCAGAAGAAGCAGATCCGGCTCTACCTGAACTTCGACATGATCGCCTCGCCGAACGCCGCCTATTTCGTCTACGACGGCGACGACTCGGACAAGGTCGGCTCCGGTCCGGGGCCCGAGGGGTCGGCCCAGTTGGAGAAGGGCATCACCGACTTCCTCGACGAGCGGAAGGTCCCGCACGAGGGCTCGGACTTCACCGGCCGCTCGGACTACGGGCCGTTCATCGAGGCCGGGATTCCGTCCGGGGGCACGGACACGGGCGCCGAGGGCATCAAGACCGCCGCGCAGGCGGTGAAGTTCGGCGGCCAGGCGGGCGTGGCCTACGACGTGAACTACCACGGCAAGGGCGACACCATCGCCAACATCGACCGCAAGGCGCTCGACATCAACGTCGACGTCATCGCGAACGCGGTCGGCCACTACGCCTATGACCTGGCCCCGCTCGCTCGGCCGGTCGTCCCCGCGCCCGCGGGCGGCGGCGCGGGCGGTAGCGGCGGCGGCCTGCGCGAGGGCCACGACCACGGTGTGACGGAGTAGACGGAGCAGCCCGGCGCCCCGGCCGGGGCCGGCGCCACCCGGCGCCGCCCCGGCCGCACGGCGCCGCCCCCGCCACACGGCTCAGCCCGGCCGGAGCGCCCCCGGGCCGGCCAGTCCTTCGAGGCCGTCCCAACCCCTCGTGCCGTCCGCGCCGTCCAGGCCCACCGGCTGCACCAGCCACCCGAAGTCCCCGAGGCCGCCGCGCGCGGTGAGTTCGGCCGCCTCCCCCGCCGAGGCGAGGGCGCGCACGTACCCCGCCGGATCCGTCGACGCCAGCGTCAGCGGCGGGCGGGCTCCCGAGACGCCGAGGGCGGCCAGCGCCTCCCGTTGCGTGAGCAGCGCCGCGTCCGGCCCCGCGCAGGCGTCCAGGGCGACGTGCGCGGTGATGTCACAGCTGCCGTCCGGGACCGGCGGGACCTCGCGGCCCCCGCGGAATCCGGTCAAGGTGCCGTACGGCGGCCGGGCCTCACGGGTGTGCGCGTAGTCCACCGCCACCGCCAGGCCCCGGTCGAGGGTGGCGACGGCCGCCGCCCAGGCCTCGTCGCGCGGGCGGCCGATCTCCGCCCGGCCCGGGGCCGGCCACCACCGGTCCAGCCAGGCGCGGTCCCGGGCCTCCAGCGGGCCGCCCGGGCTCTCCGTACCGTCGGGCGCCACCAGGACGTACCGCCCGTCTTCGGCGAGCTCCAGCGGTACGTTGTCCAGCCACTCGTTGGCGAACAGCAACCCGGTCGTCCCGGGGGGCGGCGCCGCGACCCAGCGGACGCGGGGGTCCAGCGCCTCGGGTCGGCCCGCGCGCTCCACGGCGTACGGACGCACCCGCGCCGCCGTCGCCGCGGGCAGGGCGGCGAGCACCCCGGTCACGAGTTCCCCGCGCCCCGCCCCCACGTCGACCAGGTCCAGCCCCTCGGGGCGGCCGAGGGCCTCGTCCACCGCGAGGAGGAGCCGGGCCACGGCGCCCGCGTAGAGCGGGGAGGCGTGCACGGAGGTACGGAAGTGCCCGGCGGGGCCGGGGCCGCGGGGGTCCACGTAGAAGCCGCCCGGTCCGTACAGCGCGGCCTCCATGGCCGTCCGCCACCGGACCGGCCCGACCCCTTCACCCTGAGAGCTCATCCCCCACAGGCTAAGCTCACCCTCCACCCGGGGCTCACCCTCCACCTTGGGGAGTACGTCCCCTTCGCACGGATCGCCCCTGTGGTTGACTCCCGCACCTATCTCCTTTGCCTACGCTGGGTTACGTGCAGCGCCTCTACGATTTCCTCCGCAGACACCCGACAGGGGTCGACAGCTTCTGGGCCGTCCTCCTGTGCGGGATCGCGCTGCTGGACCTGGCGTCCGCCGACCACCACAGCACCGGCGAGCGGCTGCTGATCGTCCCCTCGGTGCTCGCGATGGGCCTCGTCATCGCACTGCGCCGCAAATGGACCCCGCAGATGTTCTGGCTGGCCGTGGGCACGGGCGTCTACCAGCTGGCCGCCGGGGTCGACGTGCACAACGGCGACTTCGGGATGCTGGTGATCCTCTACACCGTGGCCGCCTCGGGTGAGATCTCGCGCCGGCTGTCCCGCTTCGCGTTCGCCCTCGGACTGACCGCCTCGCCCCTGTACGCCCTGCGTTTCCACATCGACAAGGGCAACGCCGGCGACAACTTCCTGTTCACCCTCTTCGCCGTTGTCCCCTTCGCCCTGGCCTGGGTGCTGGGCGACTCCCTGCGCACCCGCCGCGCCTACTACGCGCAGCTCGTCGAGCGGAACCAGCGGTTGGAGAAGGAGCGCGAGGCGCAGGCGAAGGTGGCCGTCGCCGCCGAGCGCGCCCGGATCGCCCGGGAGCTGCACGACGTCGTCGCGCACAACGTCTCGGTGATGGTGGTCCAGGCGGACGGCGCCGCGTACGTCATGGACGTGGCACCGGAACAGGCCAAGGAGGCGCTCCAGACCATCTCGGGCACCGGCCGCCAGGCGTTGGCCGAGATGCGGCGGCTGCTGGGCGTGCTGCGCACCGGCGAACCGCAGGAGTCCGAGGACTACGTGCCCCAGCCGGACGTCGAGCAGATCGAGGTCCTGGTCGAGCAGGTGCGCACGGCCGGGCTGGACGTGGACTTCGCGGTCGAGGGCGCGCCGCGGCGGCTGCCCAGCGGGGTGGAGCTGACGGCGTACCGGATCGTGCAGGAGGCGCTGACCAATACGCGCAAGCACGGGGGCCCGGAGGCGAGGGCGAGCGTCCGGCTGGTCTACTTCGACGACGGGCTTGGCCTGTTGGTCGAGGACGACGGGCGGGGCGCGGCCCACGAACTGTACGAGGACGGCGGCGCCGACGGCGCCGGGCACGGACTGATCGGCATGCGGGAGCGCATCGGTATGGTCGGGGGCACGCTGGAGGCCGGCCCACGGCCGGGCGGCGGCTTCCGGATCAGCGCGCTCCTCCCACTCAAGAAGAGGTAGAGGTAACTGATGTCCATCCGCGTGATGCTCGTCGACGACCAGGTGCTGCTGCGCACGGGCTTCCGGATGGTGCTCGCCGCCCAGCCGGACATGGAGGTCGTCGCCGAGGCCGGTGACGGCCTGGAGGCGCTGGAGGTGCTGCGGGCCACCAAGGTGGACGTGGTGCTGATGGACGTCCGGATGCCGAGGCTCGACGGGGTCGAGGCGACGCGGCGCATCTGTGAGCCCGAGGAGCACCCGAAGGTGATCATCCTGACCACCTTCGACCTGGACGAGTACGCCTTCTCGGGCCTCAAGGCGGGCGCGAGCGGCTTCATGCTCAAGGACGTCCCGCCGGCGGAGCTGCTGGCCGCGATCCGCTCGGTGCACAGCGGCGACGCGGTGGTGGCGCCGTCGACGACGCGGCGGCTGCTGGACCGGTTCGCGCCGATGCTGCCGTCGACCTCGCAGGAGCCGGGCAACAAGGAGATCGAGCGGCTGACGGAGCGGGAGCGGGAGGTGATGTTGCTGGTGGCGCAGGGCCTGTCGAACGGTGAGATCGCGGCCCGGCTGGTCCTGTCGGAGGCGACGGTGAAGACGCACGTGGGCCGCATCCTCACGAAGCTGGGCCTGCGCGACCGCGTCCAAGTGGTCGTCCTCGCCTACGAATCCGGCTTGGTCCGCGCGGGCAGCCCCCCGCCGGCCTGACCGGCGGGAGGCTTCTCCCGGCTATCCGAACTGGCCGGGCTGGTAGTCGCCGGCGGGCTGCCGCACGATGACGTTCAGCCGGTTGTAGGCGTTGATGAGGGCGATCAGCGACACGAGGGCGACGAGTTGCTCCTCGTCGTAGTGCTTGGCGGCGTTCGCCCACGCCTCGTCCGTGACGCCACCGGCCGCGTCCGCGGTGCGGGTCCCCTGCTCGGCCAGTTCCAGCGCCGCCCGCTCGGCCTCGGTGAAGACCGTTGCCTCCCGCCACACCGCGACCAGGTTCAAGCGCAGCGACGTCTCACCGGCGGCGGCGGCGTCCTTGATGTGCATGTCGGTGCAGGCCCCGCAACCGTTGATCTGGCTCGCGCGGATCTTCACCAGTTCCTGCGTCGGGGCGGGCAGCCCCGCGTCGTTGAGCGCCTTGCCGGCCGAGCCCAGGTGCTTGAGGAACCGGCCTGCGGTCGCGTTGCCGAAGATGTCCAAACGGGCACTCATGGCGCCTCCTTCGCTGTTCCGTCGTTACACAGCGATGACGGGCCGGCCCGTCCCGATGTGACGGTTTCGGGTGTGACGTACGTCACTGACCCCGTCGGTCGGGCCGGGCCGGCGCTGCCGCGGGGCCGTCAGGTCATCCAGCGGTCCGGGCGGGCCGACGCGCGGGAGGTGCGGGAGCGGTCCGCCTGGGTGTGGAGAAGGGCGGTGGCCTCCGGCGCCGGCCGGAGGCGGGCCGTCACCGTGTGGTTGGCCCCGGTGTCGACGTGTACGTCGGCCACGCCGTGGAATCGCTTCCACGGCCCCCGGGTGAGCCGGACGCTCTGGACCTTGGCGTGCGGGACGATCTCCGTACGGCGGCACAGGAGCCCCCGCCGGGCGGCGAACACCCCCTCGGAGACGGCCACGCCGTAGCCCCTCCACCACACCGGGACCACCCACCGCCCGCCGGACCTCGGGGCGGGGGCGAAGCGCAGGGCCGCGAGGTCGACGCCCGGCAGCACCCGCGCGATGACCTCGTACGCGGCGGCCCGCGCGGCCACCGGCACCAGGACGTCGTTCTTCGAGCCCGCCACGGCCAGCTCCACCCGCACCCAACCGCGCCACCGCCACAGCAGCGGCTCGACGATCCGTACGGTCTGCACCCGGCCCGGCGGCACCGTCTCGTGCACCCGGTCCGCCAGGCCGTGGTCGAGCCGCAACCCGTCGGGGGACTCCGCGACCGTCCAGTCGTACTCGGTGAGGAACCGGCCCGCGCTGCTGCTCCAGGCCCAGCCCAGCAGCGGCAGCAACGCGGCCGCTGCCGCCCAGGGGTTGGCGCTGAACCACCACACCACCACAGGTACCAGCAGCCCGCCGACGACCGCGGCGAGCACCCCCAGGCTCAACAGCAGCGAGGCCACCAGCTCGCGCGGCCCCACCCGCAGCAGCGCGCGCTCCGGCGCCTCGCCGAGCGTGACCGCCTCGGCCGGGGCGAACCCCGCCGCACGCGCCAGGAGTTCGGCGCGCAGCGCGGCGGCGTCCCTCTCGGCCAGGTACGCCAACTCGTCCTTGTCGTCGGTACCGATGACATCGATCCGCAGCTTCGCGACCCCGGCGAGACGGGCCAGCAGCGGCCGGGTGACGTCCACCGCCTGGACCCGGTCGAGCCGGATGTGGGCGGTGCGGCGAAAGAGCAGCCCGCTGCGGATGCGCAGCTCGGTGTCGGTGACGGCGTAGTGGGTGAACCACCAGCTCAGCAGGCCGTACGTACCGAAGACCAGGAGCAGGGCGACGAGGGCCAGGAAGCGGAACGACACGGGCAGCTCCGTGATCCACTCCTCGGCGCGGTCGCCCTGCTGCGCGAGCACGCCGATGATCGCCGCCATCGGCACCCAGGCGCGCAGCAGCGGGGTCAGCGGGTGCAGCCGCCGCTCGTACGCGGACACCGCCGCGGTCGCGGTCCCCGAAGCGGTGGGAACCCCCACCACCCCCGGCACGCCGCCCACGGCCTTCGCGAGCCCGGCCGCCCCCGGAGCCCCGGCGACCCCGGCGCCGTCGGTGCCGTCGGTGCCGTCCCCACCCGTCGGGCTCACAGGCCCGCCGACCTTGCCTCGCCCAGCTCGGTCAGCCGGTCGCGCAACCGCTCGGCCTCCCCCGGCGCCAGCCCGGGGATCTTCGCGTCGGTCGCCGCGGCGGCCGTGTGCAGCTGTACGGAGGCCAGCCCGAAGCGCCGCTCCAGCGGCCCCGAGGTCACCTCCACCAGCTGCATCCGCCCGTACGGCACCACCGTCTGGGCCTGCCACAGCACCCCCCGGCTGATCAGCAGGTCATCGGCCCGCTCCGCATACCGCCACGACCGCCAGTTCCGCCCGAGCAGCACCCAGCCCCACGCCGACGCCACGAGCCACAGCGCCCCGCAGACCGCCCACGCCGGACCGGCCGCCAGCGACAGCACGACGCCGGTCACCGCGGCGAGGAGCAGTGCCCAGAACGCCAGCAGCAATCGGCGCAGCCTGAGCAGGCCGCCCGGCAGTCCCACCCAGTCGGGGAGGCTCGTCCCACCCGTTGTCCCGGTTTCCATGCGCACAGCGTAGGGCTGAGACAATGCGGCCATGACGGAGACCACGGTCGGCATCGGCGGAGCGGCGGAGAGCACCGACATGGTGCTCAACATCGGACCGCAGCACCCTTCCACGCACGGCGTCCTGCGCCTGCGCCTCGTCCTGGACGGCGAGCGCATCGTCAGCGCCGAGCCGGTGGTCGGCTACATGCACCGGGGCGCCGAGAAGCTCTTCGAGGCCCGGGACTACCGGCAGATCGTGATGCTGGCCAACCGCCACGACTGGCTGTCCGCGTTCTCGAACGAGCTCGGCGTGGTCATGGCCGTCGAACGGATGCTGGGCATGGAGGTCCCCGAGCGGGCCGTGTGGATGCGGACCCTGCTCGCCGAGCTGAACCGGGTCCTGAACCACCTGATGTTCCTCGGGTCGTACCCGCTCGAACTGGGCGGAATCACTCCGATCTTCCACGCGTTCCGTGAGCGCGAGGAGCTCCAGGCCGTCATGGAGGAGATCTCCGGCGGCCGGATGCACTACATGTTCAACCGGGTCGGCGGCCTCAAGGAGGACCTGCCGGCCGGCTGGCTCGGCCGGGCCCGCGCCGCCGTCGCCGACGTCCGTACCCGCATGGACGTCTACGACAAGCTGGTCCACGGCAACGAGATCTTCCGCGGTCGCACGCGCGGGGTGGGCGTGCTCACGGCGGAGGCCGTGCACGCGTACGGGGTCTCCGGCCCGATCGCCCGCGCCTCCGGCGTCGACTTCGACCTGCGCCGCGACGAGCCGTACCTGGCCTACGGCGAGCTCCAAGACGTCCTCAAGGTGATCACCCGCACCGAGGGTGACTGCCTGGCGCGCTTCGAGGTCCTGCTCGACCAGACGCACAACGCCCTCGACCTCGCCGAGGCCTGCCTGGACCGGATGGCGGAGCTGGCGCCCGGGCCGGTCAACCAGCGCCTGCCGAAGGTCTTGAAGGCGCCCGAGGGGAGCACGTACGCCTGGACCGAGAACCCCCTCGGCATCAACGGCTACTACCTCGTCTCGAAGGGCGAGAAGACCCCGTACCGGCTCAAGCTGCGTTCGGCCTCCTTCAACAACATCCAGGCGCTGGCGGTGCTGCTCCCCGGGCAGTTGGTCGCGGACATGGTGGCGATCCTCGGCTCGCTGTTCTTCGTGGTCGGCGACATCGACAAGTAGCCCGGCCCGAGGCGGGCCGACGTGCCCGAGGCGGCTTGACGTGCCTGAGGCGGACCGGGGCGACGGAGCGGTGTCGGTGGCGGGGTGCAGACTGGGGGCATGTCCCACTCCCCCCGGCGGGCCTGTCCCGCCTGCGGCCGCGACTGCGCCGTGACGGCCGGGCGGATCGCCCGCCACGACCCGCCCGACGGCCGGGGGCGCGGCGAGCTGGTGTCCTGTCCCGGCTCCCGCGCCCGGGTGATCCTCGGCGCCTCGGCGCCCACCCTGGACGGCTTCACCCTGGGCCCGCACCCGGGACAACTGCCGCTGTTCTGACCCGGCTGTGTCCAGCCGGGTCCGACCGGGCAGCGGTCCGGGGCCTACGAGATCGCGGTGCGCAGGCGCCCCACGTCGACCGGCTCGGTCTCGTCGTGGGCCGTGAGGTCGATGACCTGACCCACCGCGCGCTGTTCGGCGGTGGGCGCCTTGAACTCCGGTTCGGCCTCGCCTTGTCCGGCCGACTCCGCCTTGTGCACCGCGAGGGCCTCCGCGCCGACGACGTCCGCGAGGTCCTCGTTCTGTACGGACTCGATCACGGCACGGGCCTGCGCGGCGGTCTTGGTGCCGAAGAAGTCGAAGCCGCCCTCGACGCGGGAAGCGGAACGCCTCGGTGGCGAGTACGGGGCCACCGCTGCCGCGAGGCGCCGGGCCGGAAGCTGTGCGGCGGAAACCCCCGCCTCGGCCGCCGCTCCCGCGTCGCCCGCGGCCGTCGTACGGCCGTGCGCCCCGCTCTCGGCCGCCGGACCGGCGGCCCCGGGTCCGGTCGCGCCACCCGGGGCGCCCGAAACCGCGGCCCGCCGCTCCGCCTTGCGCACCAGCGCGGCCATCGCCGCGTTGGCGCGGGCGTACCCGACGGCCGTGGGCGCGCCGCTGCCGGTGCGCTCCTGCGACACCGCCGGGAGTTCCTTCGGGCCGGCCGCTCCCGCGGCCGCCTCGATGGCGAGCAACCTGCGCCGCTCCAGGGCGCCGGCGCGCTCCGTTTCGGCGGTCGCGTACCGGCGCAGCAGCGCGGCGTGTTCGCCGCGCAGGCCCGCCAGTTCGACCCGCTTGGCGCGCAGCTTCGTGTCGAGCTTGGCGCGCAGCACGCGGGCTTCCTCTAGATCGGATTCGAGCTCGGCTATCCGCTCTTCCGTCTTCCACTCGTCCTTGACCCGCTCGCGAGCGAGTTCCGCCACCCGGCGGCCGGCCGAGCGGTCCCAGGAGCGCATGACGACGGCGCCGGCGACACCCGCGGCGGCCGTGAGGGCCACGAGCAGGCGCAGCGCCACCGGTTCCGCGAGCAGCCAGGCCGCGCCGGCACCGGCCACGGAAACACCGGCGACGGCAGACGGCGTGAGCAGACGGTGCAGAGGTTCTGGATTGCGGTGGCGTCCACGGGGCATGGCCTGAAATTTACAGGGCGAAGGCGGGATGTGGGGTAGCCGCCCGGCAATCTCTTACCAGGCGGTTACCCGTCATTTCCGCATCAAACGCGTAACTGATCTCCGTACGGGGCTACTTCTTGAGCAGACCCTTGGATTCCAGGTACGCCTTGGCGACATCGGCGGCCTTCGCGCGCTCCGCGTCCACCTTCCGGTTGAGCTCGACGAGGTCGGCGGTCGTCAGCGTCTTGGTGAGCCCGGCGAGCGCCGCCGCGACCTCCGGAGCACCGGCGTCCTTGGCGTTGACGACCGGCAGGACGTTGTCGGCGTTCTGGAGCTTCTTGTCGTCCTCCAGCAGGACCAGGCCGTAGCTGTCGAGCGTGGCGTCGGTGGTCGTGGTCAGCACGAGTTGGTCCTCGCCGTCCTTGACGGCCTGCTTGGCCTGCGGGGTGCCGACACCCTTCGGGTCAATACCGGAGACCGCAATTCCGTATGTCTTCTCCAGCCCCGGACGGCAGAAGGGACGGACGGCGCATTCGTCGCCGGCCGCGATCTTCACCTTGAGTCCCGACTTACCAAGATCGGAAAGGGACTTGAGGTTGTTCTTGGCGGCGAATTCCTTCGTCACCGCGAAAGCGTTCTGGTCGACCGCCGAACCCACCGGCAGGACCTTGAGGCCCAGCGGCGTCGCGAGCTTCTCCAGCGCCGCCACCGTCGCCGTGGCGTCGCTCGACGCGACCGGCTTGTCCTTCGGCGCGTCCTTGCCGTTGACCTTGGCGTTCAGGAACTCGGCGAGGGTGGCCGCGTACTCCGGGACGACGTCTATCTCGCCCTTCTCCAGCGACGGCTCGTACAGCTCGCGGTTGTTGACCGTGGTGACGGAGGTCGAGTAGCCCGCGCCACGCAGGACCTGCGCGTACAGCTCCGCCAGCACGTTGGACTCGGTGAAGCCGGCCGCGCCGATCACCAGCTTGCCCTTGGCGCCGCCCTCCGAGGAGGAAGAGGACGAGGCCGAACCACCGTCCTTCGACTTCTCAAGGCTGTCGCCGCCGCACGCGGTGAGCGATGCGGCCAGGGCGACCGCACCCAGCGTCGCGCCGAGGACGTGCAGGGACTTGCTCATGTGGTGCTCCTCCAAAGGGGTGGGGCGGACGGAAAACATCGAAGTCGACACATCGAAGTCGTACTGAACGGCCGTCCAGGCGGCCGTCGGAACGGGCGGGGACGGTCAGCGGGCCGCCGACGGGTGGCGCGGAAGCAGCCGGTCCGCCGCCACCAGCGCCCCCTCCACCAGCAGGGCCAGCAGCGCCACGAGCACGGCGCCCGCCACCACCTGCGCGGTGTTGTAGGTGTTGAACCCGGCGGTGATGATCCGGCCCAGACCCCCCTGGCCGACCATCGCCGCGATCGTGGCGGTGGCGATGACCTGGACGGCGCCCGAGCGCAGCCCCGTCATCACCAGCCCCCGCGCCAGGGGCAGTTCCACCCGAAGGAAGAGCTGGCCCCCGGACATCCCCATGCCCCGGGCCGCCTCCACCACCGAACGGTCCACCTCGCGCATGCCCACGTACGCGTTGGTCAGCAGCGGCGGGATCGCGAACAGCACCAGCGCGATGACGGTCGGCAGATAACCGGCGCCGCGCAGCGGCGACACCATGAACAGGGCCAGCACCGCGAAGACGGGGACTGCTCGCCCCACATTGGACACGTTCACCGCGAGGGCGCCGCCCTTGCCGAGATGGCCGAGCCACAGCCCGAGCGGCAACGCCACCGCGCAGGCGACGGCCAGCGCGATCCCGCTGACGAACACGTGCTCACCGAGCCGGTGCCACACGCCGTTCTCCCCGGCCCAGTTGGCGCCGTCCGTCAGCCAGTCCCACGCCCCGCCCAGTACGCCCACGGCTCAGGCCCCCTCGACCGTGACGGCGGCCACGGGAACGTCCGACGTCGCGGCCCCGCGCGGCGTCCGAGCCGCCCGGGTCCACGGCGTGAGCAGCCGCTGTACGCCGAGCAGCAGCAGGTCCGCCATCAGCGCGAGCAGCACGCACAATACGGAGGCCGTGAGCACCTGCGCCTTGAAGGAACTGTTCACGGCGGGGGCGATGAGGTTGCCCAGGCCGCCCTTGCCCACGATGGAGCCGACGGTCGTCAGCGCCACGGTGGACACGGTGGCGATCCGCACCCCGGCCAGCAACGCGGGCAGCGCCAGCGGCAGCTCGACCTGCCACAGCAGCCGTCCCGGTCCGTACCCCATCCCGCGCGCCGCTTCCCGTACGTCCTCGGGCACGGCGGCCAGACCGGCCATCATGTTGCGGACCAGGATCGTCAGCGAGTACAGCACCAGGCCGGTCACCACCAACGCCGCCGACAGTCCGAAGAAGGGCAGCAGCAGCGAGAACATCGCGAGCGAGGGGATCGTGTAGAGCAGGGTGGTCAGACCGAGGACGGGAGCCGCCCAGCGGCGGCCCCGGCGGGCCAGCAGCGCGAGCGGGACCGACAGGGCGATACCGATCAGCACCGAGACGACGGTGATCCACACGTGCTGGACGGTGGCGTCGGCGAGTTCCTGGGAGCGCGAGGTGACGTAGTCCCAGCAGACCCAGTCGTTCGCGACCAGACAGTTCCGTTTGTCCACCCCACTCACCTCCTCTCACCGAACGCACACGTTTTCGATCAAGGGGCCGTTGCCCGAGGGCAAGGCCGGAACCGACCATAACCCCCGGCACCGACAATGGCCGGAATCCTTCGCAGTCAGGCAACACACCCTTCACACACGTTGCCCCCGGGTTGAGGAAAGATGGCGAGGTGATCCGATTCGAGCATGTGACCAAGCGCTACCCCGACGGGACCACGGCCGTCGAGGACCTGTCCTTCGAGGTGGCGGAAGGTGAGCTGGTCACGCTGGTCGGCCCCTCCGGCTGCGGCAAGACGACCACGATGAAGATGGTCAACCGGCTCATCGAGCCGACCTCCGGCCGCATCCTGCTGGCCGGTGAGGACATCTCCACCGCGGACCCCGTCGAGCTGCGCCGCCGCATCGGCTACGTCATCCAGCAGGTCGGGCTGTTCCCCCACAAGACGGTGCTGGAGAACACGGCCACCGTGCCCCGGCTCGTCGGCACCCCGAAGACCAAGGCCCGCGCCCGCGCCGCCGAGCTGCTCGAACTCGTGGGCTTGGACCCCTCGGTGTACGGCGACCGGTATCCCGAGCAGTTGTCCGGCGGCCAGCGCCAACGCGTCGGAGTGGCCCGCGCGCTCGCCGCCGACCCGCCGGTGCTGCTGATGGACGAGCCCTTCGGCGCGGTGGACCCGGTGGTGCGCGAACGCCTCCAGAACGAGTTCCTGGAGCTCCAACGCACCGTTCGCAAGACGATCCTGCTGGTCACCCACGACCTGGAGGAGGCGATCCGGCTCGGCGACCGCATCGCCGTCTACGGCACGGGCACCATCGAGCAGTTCGCCCGCCCGTCCGTGGTGCTGGCCGCGCCCGCCACCGAGTACGTGGCCTCCTTCGTCGGCGCCGACCGGGGCCTCAAACGGCTCGCGGTCACCCCCGTCGACACGACCGACCTCGCCCCGGCGGACGGCGCCGCGCCGGCCGTCGCCGTACCGCTGGGGGCCACGCTGCGCGAGGCGCTCGCGGCGCTGCTCCAGGAGGACTCCGGCCGGGTCGGGGTCGAGGACCCGGACTCCGGCGCGCTGCTCGGCGTACTGACCCCGGAAGCCGTGCACCGGGCCCTGCGCCGGGCGCACCTCCAGGAGGCGTGAGCGCGCGAACGGGGAACGAAAAAGGAGAGTGACTGCCCCTCAGGGGTCGTCACTCTCCTGGCTTCCACCCGCCGGACCCGCCCGACATCCGCCGCGTCCCCGCCGGCGGCCCGGGTCAGGCCCGGGTCAGGCCTGCATCCGACCGCTCAGCCACACCAGCATCGGCGTGATCTCGCGGCGCCAGGTGTTGAAGTTGTGGCCGCCGCTGTCGAGCACGATCGAGGAGACCCGGTCCGAGCCCTTGACCAGCTTGATGAACTTCTTGGTGTCGTTCAGGTTGTCCTCGCCCTTCTCGCTGGTCGTGACGAGGAAGGAGGTGCCGGTCGGCTTCTTGTGGTCGACGCTGTGCAGGACGTCGGCCCGCTTCCTCAACTTGTCGTCGCCCTTGAAGAGGTCACCGGTCGTCGGGTCGTCGGCCGCCTGGTAGTACGCGGACAGGCCCACGCCGGCGCCGAAGGTCTGCGGGTAGTGCGCGGCGATCTTGAGCGCGCAGTAGCCACCCGTGGAGTTCCCGACGAAGCCCATGTTCTGCGGCTTCTTGCCCACCCGGAAGGTGGACTGGATCGCCTGCGGCAGGTCCTGCCCGAAGAAGGTCTCGGTCTGCGGGCCGCCCGGGATGTCCACGCACTCCGTGTCACGCGGAGGGGCGATCGTGGGGCGCAGCATCACCAGGATCATCGGCTGCATCTTGCCCGCTTTGGCCTGCTTGAAGGCCGTCATGGGGTAGTTCAGCCCTTTGATCAGGTTCTCGGCCGTGCCCGGGTAGCCCGTCAACACGACGGAGGCCGGGAAGTTCTTGTTCTTGTAGTGCGGCTGAAAGTACTCCGGCGGCAGCCACACGTACCCGGGGCTCGTTATCTTCGACTTGGGGCCGGTTATGGCAACCTTCAGGATCTGACCGCCGACCTGGGGCTTGGCACCACCCGGCACGTCCAGGCTCTGCTTGTCGACGACCTTGATGTCCCTGCTGCTCATCGAGTGGTCGACGACCTTGCCCATGGACGTCTGCTGGCCGAACAGGTCGGCCCAGGAACCGTAGAAGAGGAAGGACTTGTTCGCCGCCAGGCCGACCGCCGAGAACACGGCGAGCTGGGTCACGAGCAGGAGGCCGATCCGGCCGAGCAACGCACGCCAGGTGCGGCCCGCGAGCCGCGGCCAGAACCACACAGTGGCCGCGAACAGCAGCACACCGAGGATGATGGCCAGGACCAGAACCGTATTACTGGTGAGACCCATGAGCAGTCAGTCGACTTTCTGGTGGCAGGGCTGGTTTTTTCTCGACGCAAGAGTGAACCCGCTCGCCCTCGATGTCGTCCTAGGGGACGCACCACACTCCGGAGGCTGTCACGGCCTTCGGCCATATGATCTCTCGCAGAGCAACGGGAAGCGATGTCTAGCAGGATAGATGGCGATAAGTCGGGACAGGTTCCGAAGGCGGTCCGCCGAATCTTCCGCGGACCCAAGCCGGAGTCGGTGCCCGGCCTGGTAGGTACGGCCGTCATGATCGTCGGCCTTCTGGACATCGCGGCGGGCGTCTTCCCGCGATTCCGGCACAGCCGGTTCCACTCGTTCACCGAGGTGCTGCCCGGCTCCCTGGGTCCGTTCGCCGCCGCGCTCTCCATCAGCGCCGGCGTACTGATCCTGCTGCTGGCCCACGGCCTCAAGCGGCGCAAGCGGCGTGCCTGGCGGGCCGCGGTCATCCTGCTGCCCGCGGGCGCCGTGGCGCAATTCACATACCGGCACTCCTTCCTCGGAGTGGTCATCGCGGCGGTGCTCCTCGCCCTGCTGCTGCGCCACCAGAGTGAATTCAAGGCGCTGCCGGACCCGCGCAGCCGCTGGAAGGCGCTGGCCAACTTCGTACTGATGAGCGCCGGTTCCATCGGTCTCGGCCTGGTCATCGTCAACGTCCACCCGAACAAGGTCGTCGGCAACCCGGGCCTGTACGAGCAGATCACTCACGTGGTCTACGGGCTCTTCGGCTTCGAGGGCCCGGTCGCCTACTCGGGCCGGGTCTCCTGGACCGTCGGCTACTCCCTCGGCGCACTCGGCATGCTGACCGCCGTCACCACCGTCTACCTGGCCTTCCGCCCGGAGCACCCGGCGGCCCGGCTCACCGCCGACGACGAGGCCAAGCTGCGTGAGCTCCTGACCAAGCACGGTGGCCGCGACTCCCTCGGCCACTTCGCTCTGCGCCGGGACAAGGCCGTCGTCTTCTCCCCCAGTGGCAAGGCCGCCGTCACCTACCGCGTCGTCTCCGGCGTGATGCTCGCCTCCGGTGACCCGGTCGGCGACGTCGAGGCCTGGCCCGGCGCCATCGAGCGGTTCATGGAGGAGGCCAAGGCCCACTCGTGGACCCCGGCCGTCGTGGGCTGCAGCGAGACCGGCGGCGAGGTCTGGACCCGCGAAACGGGACTGGACGCCCTGGAACTCGGTGACGAGGCGATCGTCGACGTCAAAGACTTCTCCCTCGCCGGACGCGCCATGCGCAACGTCCGGCAGATGGTGAAGCGCATCGAGCGCAACGGCTACACCACCAAGGTCCGCCGGGTCAGCGAGCTGACCGAGGAGGAGCTGGAGCAGGTCCGGGGCGCCGCCGAGGCCTGGCGCGGCACCGACACCGAGCGCGGCTTCTCCATGGCGCTGGGCCGGGTCGGCGACCCGGGCGACGGGGACTGCTTCATCGCCACCGCGCACCGCGTCGAAGAGGGCGACACCAGCCCCTTCGGTGACCTCAAGGCCATCTTGCACTTCGTGCCGTGGGGCAAGGACGGCATGTCGCTGGAGCTGATGCGCCGTGACCGCGCCGCCGACCCCGGCATGAACGAGCTGCTGATCGTCGCCGCCCTCGGGGCCTGCCCGGAGCTCGGCATCGAGAAGGTCTCGCTGAACTTCGCGATGTTCCGCGCGGCCCTCGCCCGCGGCGAGAAGATCGGTGCGGGACCGGTGCTGCGGATGTGGCGCGGCCTGCTGGTCTTCCTGTCCCGCTGGTTCCAGATCGAGTCGCTGTACAAGTTCAACGAGAAGTTCCGCCCCCGCTGGGAGCCGCGCTTCATGGTCTACCGGCACACCCGCGACCTGCCGCGCATCGGTTTCGCCGTGATGCAGGCCGAGGGCTTCGTGACCCTGGCCCTGCCCCGGCTCTTCGAGAGCCGCCGCCGGCCCAAGCCGGTCCGCCCCTGCGCCCACACGCACGGCGAGGCGGTACCGGCCCAGGCGGGCGAGCGCGAGGTCCAGGCGGCGTAGGCGGCGGGACGCCCCGGACGGGGCGTCCCGCCGCCTCGCGACCGCCCGCCGTACACGGGGCCGAGGCCCCGTGTACGAGGCCGGTGGCCGGCCGGTCCCGGCCACCGGCCGGCCCGGGCCCGGGCCCTACCCTTGAGCTATGAACACCAACCACGGGGCCACGGCCAGGGGCCGGGTGACAGGCCTGCCGGAGTGGGACCGCTGCGGGGTCATGGGCGTCGTGAACGTCACCCCCGACTCCTTCTCCGACGGCGGCCGCTGGTTCGACACCACCACCGCCGTCAAGCGCGGCCTGGACCTGGTCGCCCAGGGCGCCGACCTCGTCGACGTCGGCGGTGAGTCCACCCGTCCCGGCGCCACCCGCGTCGACGCCGAGGAAGAGCTGCGCCGCGTCGTCCCCGTGGTGCGCGGCCTGGCCGCCGAGGGGGTCGTCGTCTCCGTCGACACCATGCGCGCCGAGGTCGCGGCGCAGGCCGTCGCCGCCGGTGCGCGGCTGGTCAACGACGTGAGCGGCGGGCTCGCCGACCCCGGCATGATCCCGGCGGTGGCCGCAGCGGAAGTGCCGTTCGTGGTCATGCACTGGCGCGGGTTCAGCGCCGGCATGAACAGCCTCGCCGTCTACGAGGACGTCGTCGCCGAGGTCACCGCCGAGCTGCGGGACCGCATCGACGCCGTCATCGCCGGGGGCATCGCGCCCGAGCGGCTCGTGGTCGACCCCGGCCTGGGCTTCGCGAAGAACGCCGAGCACGACCTGGCCCTCGTAGCCCACCTGCGCGAGTTGCGTGAGCTGGGCTTCCCGCTGTTGGTCGCCGCCTCGCGGAAGCGTTTCCTCGGACGGGTCCTGGCGGGGGCCGGCGCCGCCCCGCCGCCCGCCCGGGAACGGGACGCCGCCACGGCCGCCGTGTCCGCGATCGCCGCCCACGATGGCGCCTGGGCGGTACGGGTACACGAGGTACGCGCGACCGCCGACGCGGTTCGGGTGGCCCGCGCCGTGGAAGGGGCACTGTGATCCGTCAGACCTACCGGGAAGGGGCACGGTGAGCCGTACCGACATCGAGGCCGTCGAAGAGATCAACACCGCCTTCTACGAGGCCATGGAGCAGGGGGACTTCGACGCACTGTCGGCGCTCTGGCTCGAGGACGAGATCTCCTGCGTGCACCCCGGCTGGCCGGTGCTCTCCGGGCGCGGCGAGGTGCTGCGCTCGTACGCCCTGATCATGTCCCACACGGAGTACATCCAGTTCTTCCTCACCGACACCAAGGTGGCCGTCCTCGGCGACACGGCCCTGGTCACCTGCACCGAGAACATCCTCAGCGGGGGGCCGGCGGAGGACAGCGGGGAGCTGGGCCCACTGGTCGGTCAGCTGGTCGTCGCCACGAATGTGTTCCGACGCACATCCGAGGGCTGGCGCCTGTGGTCCCACCACGGTTCACCGGTGCTTACGGACTCCGAAGATGAGGACGAAGGGGACACCGACTGACCCCATGGGCGGGGCCGGAGGTTTATCGCAGGTAAATTCGAAGGTGGACGACGCCGACCGCACTCGGCGTAGGCCCATGGCCCCGGG
Source organism: Streptomyces sp. Tek67B01 (assembly GCF_055231995.1). Lineage (NCBI taxonomy): Bacteria > Bacillati > Actinomycetota > Actinomycetes > Kitasatosporales > Streptomycetaceae > Streptomyces > Streptomyces sp. Tek67B01. The sequence goes on along the minus strand of NZ_JBUYUY010000001.1, from coordinate 4,006,442 downwards.
GAGTCCCGGGACCGGAAGCACCTACGAAACAGGAGTGATTCGCGTGGATCGTGTCGCGCTGCGCGGCCTCAAGGCTCGCGGGCACCACGGCGTCTTCCCCCGGGAACGCGAGGAAGGCCAGACCTTCATCGTCGACTTGGTGCTGCACATCGACGCCCGTCCCGCGGCGGCCGACGACGACCTGGCCAAGACCGTGCACTACGGAGTGGTGGCCGAGGAAGTCGTCGACGTGGTCCAGGGAGAGCCGGTCGACCTGATCGAGACCCTCGCCGAGCGGATCGCCCAGCAGTGCCTCAAGCACGAAGCGGTGGCGCAGGTCGAGGTCGTCGTCCACAAGCCGGACGCGCCGATCACCGTCCCCTTCGACGACGTGACCATCACGATCACCCGGAGCCGCGCATGAACAACGGACTCAACGCCCAGAGCGACCCCACCGTCCAGCCCGTGCCGGCGTCGGTGGTGGAGACGGTCGACGCGGCGGACACGACCCTGTCCAACCCGAAATGGGCCGTCATCGCACTGGGCGCGAACCTCGGCAACCGGCTGGAGACCCTCCAGGGCGCCATCGACGCCCTCGGTGACACCCCGGGCCTACGGGTCAAGGCCGTCTCCCCCGTGTACGAGACCGAGCCCTGGGGCGTCGCGCCCGGCTCGCAGCCCTCGTACCTCAACGCGGTCATCACCCTGAAGACCACCCTGCCCCCCTCCTCCCTGCTGGAGCGCGGGCACGCCATCGAAGAGGCCTTCGACCGCGTCCGCGAGGAGCGCTGGGGGCCGCGCACGATCGACGTCGACATCGTGGCGTACGCCGACGTGGTCTCCGAAGACCCCGTCCTCACCCTTCCTCACCCCCGCGCCCACCAGCGGGCCTTCGTGCTCGCCCCCTGGCACGACATCGACCCCGAGGCACGGCTCGCGGGTCACGGGGAGATCTCCGCGCTGCTGGCCGGAATCGGCCTGAGCGGTGTCGCGCCGCGCCCGGACCTGGAACTCCACCTGCCCGAGTAGTCGTTAGCCTGTTCACTGCTGACGAAACGGCTCAGAAAGCGGGGAACGGGCACGTGAAGCAACTGAGGCCGGCGGTCCTGGCGGGCATCTTCGTGGTCGCCGGAGTGCTGTCCTGGGCGGGCGCCCGGCTCTGGAACGCGTACGGCACCCTGCCGGGCGTCCCCCTGGCCGCACCCGTCGTCCTCGCCGTGATCGCGGTGATCCTCTTCGCGACGGGGCTGTCGATGCGCACCCGTCTGAAGGCGCAGCGCGAGCGCCGACCGGGCGCCAAGGGGGTCGAGCCCCTGATGGCGGCCCGCGCGGTGGTGTTCGGGCAGGCCAGCGCCCTGGTCGCGGCCCTGGTGGCCGGTATGTACGGGGGCGTCGGCGTGTTCCTGCTGACCGACTCCCTCGACGTGCCCGCCCGGCGCGATCAGGCCTGGTACGCGGGCGGCTCCGTCCTGGCGGGCGCGGCGGTCATCGCGGCCGCCCTGTTCCTGGAGCACGTCCTCAAACTCCCCGAGGACGACGACACCACCCCCCACTCCTCGGCCCGCGCCTGACGCACCCCGGCGGACCCCGCCCAGTGCGCGGGGCCCGGCCGAGCCCGCGGGCCGCGCGCCACCGGCCCGTCACCCGTGAGCGGCTTCTCCGGGGCGCGCCGCGCGTCCTCGCTCAGCGCTCTCGGACGGGTCCGGAATCGGCCGACGGTCAGCGGCAGCGCTCAGCGGTGTCAGCGGCGCCGGGTCAGCGGGCCATGATGAGGCTCATGGCCTCGTTGCGGGTCGCGGGGTCGCGGAGCTGGCCGCGGACCGCCGAGGTGATGGTCTTCGCGCCGGGCTTGCGGACACCGCGCATCGTCATGCACATGTGCTCGCACTCGATGACAACGATGACGCCACGCGGCTCCAGGATCTCCATGAGGGAGTCCGCGACCTGCGTCGTCAGCCGCTCCTGCACCTGCGGACGGCGGGCGTACACGTCCACCAGGCGGGCGAGCTTCGACAGGCCCGTGATCTTGCCGTCCGTCGACGGGATGTAGCCGACGTGCGCGACACCGTGGAAGGGCACCAGGTGGTGCTCGCAGGAGCTCATCACCTCGATGTCCTTCACCAGGACCATCTCGTCGTGGCCCAGGTCGAACGTCGTCGTCAGGACCTCCTCCGGCTTCTGCCACAGGCCGGCGAATATCTCCCTGTAGGAGCGCGCCACCCGCGCCGGAGTCTCCAGCAGACCCTCGCGGTCCGGGTCCTCGCCCACCGCGATCAGGAGCTCGCGCACGGCCGCCTCGGCGCGCTTCTCGTCGAACGCGCCGATCGTGCCCTCGCCACCGGTCAGGGTCACTGGGTCGGTCATGTCTTCCTCGTTCCTGTGTGCACAGCGCTCGCGGGCAGGTGAAAGTGCCGCGCCCCCCAGGCTAGAACCTGGGGGGCGCGGCATGCATTCCGGGGCCGGTCGGGCCCCGCGGTTACTCCGTGCGGTCTTCCGGAGAGGCCTCGGGGGCCTTCTCCACCGACACCGCCGGCGAGCTCGACGCCGAGGCGCCGTTCGCCGAGTTCGTCAGCTGGAGCTCCTTGGGAGAGAGCACCGGCGGACGGGTGGAGGGGGTACGGCGGGCGGAACCGGTCCACGCCGGACGGGCCGGACGCTTCACGATCGTGGAGAAGATCTCCGCGATCTCCTCCTTGCCCAGCGTCTCCTTCTCCAACAGCGCGAGCACGAGGTTGTCCAGGACGTCCCGGTTCTCGACCAGGATCTCCCAAGCCTCGTTGTGCGCGGTCTCGATGAGCTTCTTGACCTCTTCGTCGACCAGCGCCGCGACCTCTTCCGAGTAGTCCCGCGGGTGCGACATCTCGCGGCCCAGGAACGGCTCGGTGTTGTCGCCGCCGAACTTGATCGCGCCCAGCCGCTCGGTCATGCCGTACTGGGTGACCATGGCCCGCGCGGTGGCCGTGGCCTTCTCGATGTCGTTCGCCGCGCCCGTGGTCGGGTCGTGGAAGACCAGCTCCTCGGCCGCGCGCCCACCCAGCATGTACGCGAGCTGGTCGAGCATCTCGTTGCGCGTGGTCGAGTACTTGTCCTCGTCGGGCAGGACCATGGTGTAACCCAGGGCCCGGCCTCGGGAGAGGATCGTGATCTTGTGGACCGGGTCGGAGTTCGGGGAGGCCGCCGCGACCAGGGCGTGGCCGCCCTCGTGGTACGCGGTGATCTTCTTTTCCCGGTCCGACATGATCCGGGTCCGCTTCTGCGGACCCGCCACGACGCGGTCGATCGCCTCGTCCAGCATGTGGTTGTCGATCAGCTTCTTGTTCGAGCGGGCCGTGAGCAGCGCGGCCTCGTTCAAAACGTTGGAGAGATCGGCACCGGTGAAGCCGGGGGTGCGGCGGGCGACGGCCGAGAGGTCGACGTCCGGCGCGACCGGCTTGCCCTTCTGGTGGACCTTGAGGATCTCCAGACGGCCCTGCATGTCCGGGCGGTCGACCGCGATCTGCCGGTCGAAGCGGCCCGGGCGCAGCAGCGCCGGGTCGAGGATGTCGGGACGGTTCGTGGCGGCGATCAGGATGACGCCGCCCTTCACGTCGAAGCCGTCCATCTCGACCAGCAGCTGGTTGAGGGTCTGCTCGCGCTCGTCGTGACCGCCGCCGAGACCCGCACCGCGGTGCCGGCCGACGGCGTCGATCTCGTCGACGAAGACGATCGCCGGCGCGTTGGCCTTGGCCTGCTCGAACAGGTCACGGACGCGCGAGGCGCCGACACCGACGAACATCTCGACGAAGTCGGAGCCGGAGATCGAGTAGAAGGGAACACCGGCCTCGCCCGCGACGGCACGCGCGAGCAGGGTCTTGCCGGTGCCGGGCGGCCCGTAGAGCAGCACACCCTTGGGGATCTTGGCGCCGACGGCCTGGAACTTCGCCGGCTCCTGGAGGAACTCCTTGATCTCGTGGAGCTCCTCGACGGCCTCGTCCGCGCCCGCGACATCGGAGAAGGTCGTCTTCGGCGTGTCCTTGGTGATCAGCTTGGCCTTGGACTTCCCGAAGTTCATCACCCGGGAGCCACCGCCCTGCATCTGATTCATCAGGAACAGGAAGACGACGACGATGAGGACGAACGGGAGCAGCGAGAACAGCACGCTCAGGAACGGGCTGGTCTTGTCCGGCGAGACGGTGTACCCGTCGGTGATCTGACCGGCTTCGTACTTGGTCTGGAGGTTCTGGGCGAGCTGAACGCCCTGGTCCCCGATGTAGTTGGCCTGGAACTTGGTGCCGTCGTTGTTGCCGAGCTTCTGGTCCTTCTTCAGCTCGATCTTGATCATCTGGCTGTCACCGGTGGTGAGCTTGGCGCTCTGCACCTGGCCACTGTTGATCGCCTTGATGACCTCGCTGGTCTCCACCGACTTGTAGCCGCCGCCGGAGCCGACGACGTTCATCAACACGACCACGGCGAGGACGGCCAGCACGATCCACATGACCGGCCCACGGAAGTATCGCTTCACGTCCATCCATACGGGGCGCTAGGCACCCCGTCCCTCCTGCCCGTAGGTAAATGCTGCTGTGAGTAAAGACTGTTCTTCGGAATGTACCCCTGAATTGTCACCCGCGGCCTCGTGGGACGGCTGACAGACCCGTCTTCCCCTGGTCCAACGGCGGGAAGCGCCGCCAGGTTCCCCGGGGCCGCGGGTTTCGCCGAGGTTCCCCGGGGTGGCCGCGGGACTCGCCCCACGGCCCGTGCGGCCGGTCAGCCGCCGTAGACGTGCGGGGCGAGCGTGCCGACGAACGGCAGGTTGCGGTACTTCTCCGCGTAGTCGAGGCCGTAGCCGACCACGAACTCGTTGGGGATGTCGAAGCCGACCCACCGGACGTCGATGGCGACCTTCGCCGCGTCGGGCTTGCGCAGCAGCGTGACGACCTCGAGCGAGGCCGGCTCGCGGGAGCCCAGGTTCGACAGCAGCCACGACAGGGTCAGGCCCGAGTCGATGATGTCCTCGACGATCAGGACGTGCTTGCCCTTGATGTCGGTGTCCAGGTCCTTGAGGATGCGCACCACACCGGAGGACTGGGTCCCGGCGCCGTAGGAGGACACCGCCATCCAGTCCATGGTGAGCGGGGTGGACAAGGCGCGCGCCAGGTCCGCCATCACCATCACGGCGCCCTTGAGCACACCGACGATGAGCAGGTCCTTGCCCGCGTACTCCGCGTCGATCTTCGCGGCCAGCTCGGCCAGCTTCGCGTCGATCTCTTCCTTGGTGATGAGCACCGACTGGAGGTCGTCGCCCATGTCCTTCTCGTCCACCCGCATCACTTTCGTCGTCGGCCGGGACTCCGGAGGTGAGTGCCCCCGGAGGACTCAGCCGCGTTTCAGCACCAATCAGCCCTGCCGAATGACAAGTCTGCCACCCTGCCGCTGGGCCTCGACCCGGCCGGGCAGGTTGATGGCGCCCTGACCGCGCCATCCGGTGATGAGACGGTCCACTTCCTCGATGTGACGGGCGAAGAGCGAGCCCGCGGGAGACCCGGCGGCGACCACGGCCCGGCGCAGGACCCGGCGGCGGACGGCCGGGGGCAGGGCGTAGAGCTTGGCGCACTCCAGGCGGCCGTCCTCGTCGCGTACGCGGGTCTCCGCGTCGGCGGCCCAGGCGTCCAGGGCGTCGGCGTCGTCGCGGGACAGCTGGGCGGTACGGGCGAGCGCCTCGACGACCCCCTTGCCGAGCGCCTTCTCCAGGGCGGGCAGTCCCTCGTGGCGCAGCCGGGAGCGGGTGTAGGCGGGGTCGATGTTGTGCGGGTCGTCCCAGACGGGGAGGGACTGGACCATGCAGGCCTTGCGGGCGGTCTGCCGGTCGATCTGGAGGAAGGGGCGCCGGTAGCGGTGGCCGCGGCCGGGGCCGCCGGACACTTCCGCCATTCCGGAGAGCGATCGGATGCCGGAGCCGCGGGCCAGGCCCAGCAGGACGGTTTCGGCTTGATCGTCACGCGTGTGGCCGAGCAGCACGGCGACGGCCCCGAGCCGGTCCGCCGCCTCGTCCAGGGCGGCGTAGCGGGCATCGCGCGCGGCGGCCTCGGGTCCGCCGTCACGGCCGACGCGCACGGCGACGGACTCCACCGGGTCAAGGCGGAGCGCGGTCATGCGGGAGACGACCTCGGCGGCGCGCAGGTCGGAGCCGACCTGGAGGCCGTGGTCGACGGTGACCCCACCGGCCCGGACGCCGAGCTTGGGGGCCTCGAAGGCGAGGGCGGAGGCGAGCGCCATGGAGTCGGCGCCGCCCGAGCACGCGACGAGGACGAGCGGCGGGACGCCGTTCGCGGTGGCCGGGGTCGCACCGGACGGGTTCCGGCGGGCCGCGGTGTGACGGCCGGTGGGGCCGTGGGCGGGAACGCCGCTCACGCTCCGGTCGCCGAGGTCGGTCGGATCGGTCAGATCGGTCAGATCGGTCAGGACGTCGTGGAGTACGCGGCGGACCGCCAGGCGTATCGCCGCGACCGCAGGATGGGGACCCATGTCCGGTGCCCTTCGTGGAGTTCGGATGCCTCGGAGGCGTGGGGTGGTGCGCAGGGGTGTCGGCGGTGTGTCCGGTATCGGCGGGGGTTCCGGCGAGGGCGCCCCCGGGATTCCGGTTGTCACTCCGGTTGTCACTCAGAGTGCGTCGATGGTGACAGAACCGAGCCGTTCCCTGAGCATCGCACGCCCTTCCACGGCGCACGGTCCCTCGGAAGGGTGATGCTGCTTCCCCCAACGAGACAAGTTCACACCTGCCCGACGCGGGAACACGCCCCGCGCCGCGCCCGGATTCACGCCCCTTCGCTCCCGTCGCGCCCCTCGCTCCCCTTGCGGTGGACGCGGGCCACCCAGTCCGCGGGCTTGGCGATCTCCGCCTTGGTGGGCAGCGTGTTCGGGGAGGTCCAGACGCGGTTGAAGCCCTCCATCCCGACCTCACCGACGACGGCGCGGACGAACCGCTCGCCGTCGCGGTACTGGCGCATCTTCGCGTCCAGGCCCAGCATCTTGCGCAGCGCGGCGTCGAGGCGGCCCGCGCCGCTGGCCCGGCGCTGCTGGAACTTCTCCCGGATCTCGGCCACCGAGGGCACCACCTCGGGACCCACGCCGTCCATCACGAAGTCGGCGTGGCCCTCCAGCAGCGACATCACCGCGGTGAGCCGGGCGAGCACCTCGCGCTGCTCGGGGGTCTGCACGAGGTCGACCAGGGAGCGGCCCTCGTCGCCCCGCTCGGAGTCGGGGCGGGCGCCGGCGAAGGTCTGGGCGGCCTCACGGAGCCGCTCCAGCACGGTCATCGGGTCCAACTCGGTGGCTCCGAGGAACGTCTGGATTTCGCCCTCCAGGTGGGCGCGCAGCCACGGGACGGCCGTGAACTGCGTACGGTGTGTCTCCTCGTGCAGGCAGACCCACAGCCGGAAGTCGTGCGGGTCCACCGCCAGCTCCCGCTCCAGGTGCACGATGTTCGGGGCGACGAGCAGCAGCCGGCCGCCGCCCTGGGCCGAGCCCGGGAGATCGAGCGTCGGCGGCGCGAAGGTCTCGTACTGGCCGAGCACCCGGGAGGCCAGGAAGCTGAGCAACATGCCCAGTTCGACGCCGGTGACCTTGCCGCCGAACGCGCCGAGCACGGCGCCGCCCGAGGTGTTGTCGCGGCGCTCGCGCATCTTGCCGAGCAGCGGGGCCAGCAGTTCCCGAAAGCCGGCCACATTGGCCCTTACCCAGCCGGCCCGGTCGACGACCAGGACGGGCGTGTCGTGGACGGTGGTCCCCTCGGGCAGGGCGCCCATCATCCGGGTGAAGTCGCGCACGTGCCGTTCCGAGGTCTTGGCGTGCCCGCGCAGCTCCGCCACCACGGCCCGGGCCTCGTCCCGGCTGACCTCCGGGCCGGGCCGGACCAGCCGGGTCGCGGTCGCCACCGCGAGGTTCCAGTCGACCATCTCCGCACCACCGATGCTCGTCATGCGTCAACCGTACGTGGACCGGCCCCTCCGCGGGATCCCCCCGACCTCGGCTAGGGTGTCGCGGCCACCGCGGCCGCCAGCTTGTCCAACCCGCGTTCGGCCGTCGGGCCGTCGGGTCCGTTCGCGCTCAGGAAGGCGAAGGCGACCAGCCGTCCGGAGGGCGTGACGACGGTCCCGGCGAGCGAGTTGACCCCGGTCAGGGTGCCCGTCTTGGCCCTCACCAGGCCCGCGGCCTGGGAGGCGCCGGCGTTGCGGGTGCGCAGGGTGCCGGTGAACCCGGCGACCGGGAGGCCGGTGAGGACCGGCCGCAGCTCGGGGCGCCGCGGGTCGGCGGCCCGGACGAGGAGGCCGGTGAGCAGGCCGCTGCTGACCTTGTCGGCGCGGTTGAGTCCGCTGCCGTCGGCGAAACGGGTCCCGGCGGTGTCGACGCCGAGGGAGGCGAGCTTGTCGGTGACGGCCTTCTCGGCGCCCTCGAAGCTCGCGGGCTGCCCGGCGGCCAGGGCCGTCTGGCGGGCGAGGGCCTCCGCGATGTCGTTGTCGCTGTTGGTCAGCATCCGCTCGACGAGGCCGCCGAGCGGGGTGGACAAGGTGGTGGCCAGCGGCTGGGCGCCCCCGGGCGCCTGGGCTCTCGCGGGGTCGGCGGTGACCTTGATGCCGCGTTCCTTCAGCAGGGCGGCGAAGGCTCGGGCGGTGTCCTGGGCGGGGTCCTTGCTCCGCTCGACGGGGCCCGAGCTGCTGTCGCCCCCGGAGCCCGTGGCCTGGGAGGTGCCCCCGGGTCTGCCCTCGTCGGCCATCAGGGCGGTGACGGGGGCGAGGTTGTCGTTCTCGCCGATGGGGTGGCGGACCGGGCCGGTGTAGAGGAAGTCGTCGTAGCCGAGCGCCACGGAGTCGGTGCCGGCGGCCTTGAGCGCCTGGGCGGTGTCCGCGGCGAGGGCGACGAGGCTGCCCCCGGACCCGGCGGGGTTCTTCTTCTTCGCGGTGAGCGAGGGGTCGCCGCCGCCGACCAGGACGACCTGCCCGGGGTCTGCGCCGCGGACGACCGTGGTGCGGATGCGGTACTCGGGTCCGAGGGCGGCCAGCGCGGCCGAGGCGGTGGCGATCTTGACGGTGGAGGCGGGGGTCATGGCTTCGCGCGACCCTGATTCGTAGAGCACCTCGCCGGTCGCCGCATCCACGACGGAGGCGGTACGGAGACTCCCCAGAGCCGGATCGGCCAGCAGGGGCTCCAGCGCCGCCGCCAATCCACCGGAACTCGACGCTCCGGCCTTGTGCGGAGTGCCCGAACCGATGGCGGAGAGCACCCAGGGCGCGCTCGGGGCGGGCTGCGGAAGCGATCCCGCCGCGTGATCTGCGCCACCCGTGAGGCTCCAGGAGGCGGCCCTGTCCCGCTCGGCCTTACGCTGGCCGGAGTCCCACGGACCCGCGGCGGTCACCGTCACGGCCGACAGGGCGAGGCCGGCCACGGCCGACCCCGCGATGAGCTGCCACGTCTTGACCAGAGGCACCTCGGACCAGCCCCTTTCGCGATCACACTTATGCGTGAGGGACACTTAACCATTGCGTCTTGCCGCGAGCATGGCAGCCCACCCGCAGGGGCCGGGCCGGACGCGCACGCAGGTGAATCAACGCAGTCTTCGAAGCAATGAAGCTGATCATGGAGGAGCAGGACGTGGAGTTCGACGTCACCATCGAGATCCCCAAGGGTTCGCGGAACAAGTACGAGGTGGACCACGAGACCGGCCGGATCCGTCTGGACCGTCGCCTGTTCACCTCCACCAGCTACCCGGCGGACTACGGATTCGTCGAGAACACCCTGGGCGAGGACGGCGACCCGCTGGACGCCCTGGTCATCCTGGACGAGCCGACCTTCCCGGGCTGCCTGATCAAGTGCCGCGCGATCGGCATGTTCCGCATGACGGACGAGGCGGGCGGCGACGACAAGCTGCTGTGCGTGCCGGCCTCCGACCCGCGCGTGGAGCACCTGCGCGACATCCACCACGTCTCCGAGTTCGACCGCCTGGAGATCCAGCACTTCTTCGAGGTCTACAAGGACCTGGAGCCGGGCAAGTCGGTCGAGGGCGCCAACTGGGTGGGCCGCGCCGAGGCAGAGGCCGAGATCGAGGCCTCGTACAAGCGCCTGGAGGCCCAGGGCGGCCACCACTGAGCACTGCGCTCGGTCGTGGGTGAGCGGGACGTCCCGCCGCCCCTGTGACACCGCGGGCGGCGTCCCCTGAGGGGGGCGCCGCCCGTTGTCGTATCCGCGCGCGGGGCTGTCGTATCCCGTCCCGCGGGGCTGTCGCGACCGTCCTTCAGGGCTGTCGTGCCCGTCCCGCGGGGTTCCGCTTTCGCCGGGGAGGAAACGATTCCGCATACTGATACCGCTGGTGATCACTGACTGGAGGACGCGTGGCGGAAGCCGACCGGGCAGAGGACAAGAAGCCCACCTCGGACGAGGCGCACAGCGCGTTCGCCCGGCCGCCCGGGACGGGGACCGACGCACCGGACGACGACCAGCCCACCTCGGAGTTCGCGGTCCCCGACGGCATGGCCGCGCAGACCGCCGAGCCCGAGCGTTCCGCTTTCGCCCCTCCGGCCACCTACAGCGGCCGGCACTCCCCGCCCGCGTACACCCCCGCCCACGGCTTCCCCGTGTCCAGCATGCCGGAGTCGCCGTGGCAGGACCGCATGCGCACCATGCTGCGCATGCCGGTGGACGTGCGACCCGTCCCCGAGCCGGTACAGAAGCAGAGCGAGGCGGGGCCCGCCGTGGGCCGCGTACTCGACCTCACCCTGCGCATCGGCGAGCTGCTCCTCGCGGGCGGTGAGGGGGCCGAGGACGTGGAGGCCGCCATGTTCGCCGTGGCCCGCAGCTACGGGTTGGACCGTTGCGAGCCCACGGTCACCTTCACCCTCCTGTCCATCACCCACCAACCCTCCCTGGTCGACGACCCGGTCTCGGCGAGCCGGACCGTACGCCGCCGCGGCACCGACTACACCCGACTCGCGGCCGTCTACCGGTTGGTGGACGACATCAGCGCCCATGAGATCGAGGTGTCGCTCGAGGAGGCCTACCGGCGCCTCGCGGAGATCCGTCGCAACCGGCACCCGTACCCGGGCTGGGTACTGACGGCCGCCGCCGGGCTGCTCGCCGGAGCGGCCTCGACCCTGGTCGGCGGTGGTGTGCTCGTCTTCGTCGCCGCCGCCATCGGCGCGGTACTGGGCGACCGGCTGGCGTGGCTCTGCGCCGGGCGCGGACTGCCGGAGTTCTACCAGTTCGTGGTGGCCGCGATGCCGCCCGCCGCGATCGGCGTGGCGCTGAAGCTGGCCGAGATCGACGTACGCGCCTCCGCGGTGATCACCGGCGGCCTCTTCGCGCTGCTGCCGGGGCGGGCACTGGTCGCGGCCGTGCAGGACGGCCTGACCGGCTTCTACATCACCGCCTCCGCCCGCCTGCTGGAGGTCATGTACCTCTTCATCGGGATCATCATGGGCGTGCTGGTGATGCTGTACATCGGCCTCCAGCTGAACGCCAAGCCGAATCCGGACGAGGTCCTGCTGATCACGCAGCGGCCGCTGATCCAGATCGCGGCCTCGATGGTGCTGGTGTTCACGTTCGCGATCCTGCTCCAGCAGGAACGCTCCACCGTGTGGATCGTGACCCTGAACGGCGCGGTCGCCTGGGTGACCTTCGGAGCCCTGCACTACGCGGGCGAGATCCCGCCGGTGCCGTCCACCGCCATCGCGGCCGGGCTCGTGGGCCTGTTCGGGCAGCTCTTCTCCCGTTACCGCTTCGCCTCCGCGCTGCCCTACACGACGGCGGCCATCGGCCCGCTGCTGCCGGGCTCGGCGACGTACTACGGGCTGCTGCTGATCGCCGAGAACCGGCTGAACGAAGGCCTCGCCTCACTCGTGAACGCCGCCGCCATCGCGCTGGCCATCGCGATCGGCGTCAACCTGGGGTCCGAGACCTCACGGCTGTTCATGCGCATCCCGGGCGCCGCGAGCGCCGCCACCCGCCGGGCGGCGAAGCGGACCCGCGGTTTCTGACGCCGTCGGCACACGCGGCGGCGCCCCGGAGGTTCGTGCCCTCCGGGGCGCCGTACGTAAGGAAGCGGGTCAGCGCTTGGCGTGGCGGCCCCGCGGGGCCGAGACCTGGGGGTCGGCCGAGCGCTGGTGGCCCACCGCGGCGGGGGGCTCGGCGGCCGCGGTCTTCTTGTGCTTGCGCGCCTTGAGCACCTCGAAGATCACCGGGATCACCGAGATGAGGACGATGCCGATGAAGATCGTCTCGATGTTGTTCTTGATGACGTCGAACCGGCCCAGGTTGTAGCCGAGCACGGTCACGCCCGCGCCCCAGCCGATACCGCCGATGACGTTGAACAGCAAGAAGGTGCGGTACTTCATCGCGCCCGCGCCCGCGACCATCGGGGCGAACGTACGGATGATCGGCACGAAACGGGCGAGCACGATGGCCTTGGGGCCGTGCTTGTCCATGAAGTCGTGCGCGGCGTCGAGGTTCTCCCGCTTGAACAGCCTGGAGTTGGGCCGGCTGAACAGCTTGGGGCCGAAGAACTTGCCGATCAGGAAACCCACCTGATCACCGAGGATCGCCGCCGCCACGATCAGCGTGCAGACCAGCCACAGCGGCTGGCTGATGTCACCGCTCGCGGTGAACAGGCCCGCCGTGAACAGCAGGGAGTCGCCGGGCAGGAACGCGAAGAGACCCGATTCCGCGAAGACGACGGCCAGGGTGCCGATCAGGCCGAACTGCCCGATCAGATACTCCGGGGACAGCCACTCAGGGCCGAGCGCAAGCGTGTACACGAGTTCCGGGCTCTCCTGGATCGGGGGATGTCCGCTTCGCGGCGCGCGACACGGGTGGTTTCAATCACGGGTGGTTTCAATTATGAACGCACACCGCCCCCACCGGGTTCCAGGGACCGGGAGGGGGCGGTACGAGGGGGGTGCCGGGACGGTGCGGGGACGGTGCGCGGGCCACGCCGTGGGTCACACGGCGCGGACGGCGTTCGCCAGGATGGCGTCCCGCAGGAAAACCGCCAGCCCCGGACGGACGGCGTCGTAGTACGCCGTGAACCGCTCGTCCGCGACGTACATCTCACCGAGGCGGGTGTGCATCTCGTACGAGCAGTCGTAATGGTTCGCGGTGATCGATCCGCGGTGTTCCTCGGCCAGGTCCATGGCCGCCTCGGACTCCGGGGCGGCGCCGGACTCCAGCAGCCGCGCCAGGCGCCGGTTGATGTCGTCCGCTTGGGCCTGGACGTGCCGCCAGTCCTCCTTCGTGTAGGAAGCCGCCCGCCGGGCGGACTGCTCGTACGCGTCGGAGTGGCCCCAGCGCTGCCGTGCTTCCGCCGCGTGCTCGTCTGGGTCGAAGTCCCCGAACACCTCGAACTTCTCCTCGGGGGTGAGGTCGATTCCCATCTGGTGCGCCTCCATGGCGTGCTCAACGGCCTTGGCCATCCGCTGGAGCCGGTCGATCCGGTCGGACAGGAGGGCGTGCTGCCGGCGCAGGTGCTCCCTCGGATCCGAGTCGGGGCCGTCCAGCAGGACCGCGACCTCTTCGAGCGGAAAGCCGAGCTCCCGGTAGAACAGGACGCGCTGCAACCGGTCGAGGTCGGCGTCGTCGTACCGCCGGTGCCCCGCCCCGCTGCGCCCGCTCGGACGGAGCAGGCCGATCTCGTCGTAGTGGTGCAGCGTGCGCACCGTGACTCCGGCGAAACCGGCGACCTGGCCCACGGAGTAGCCCATCGCTCCCGCTCCTTTGGTTGGGTACGCCCTTCACTGTGGGCCCTCACGCGGGGTGAGGTGCAAGTCCGCCCGCGTGGGACCGCCGCGCCGCCGTCCGCGTGCCGCCGCCGTCCACGTACCGCTTCCGGGCCGCCCCGGAGCGCTGCCCGGCCGCCCCGTACCGCTATCCGGCCGCCCCGGCCTCGGCCACCAGCTCGAAGGCCGTCTTGCCGTCCAGGGACTCGCGCACGATGTCGGCGTGCCCGGCGTGCCGGGCGAACTCCTCGATCAGGTGCAGCAGCATCCACCGCATCGACACCTTGCCGTCCTTGGGGAACCATGGCGCGTCGGGCAGCGGGAACGTCTCGTCCAGGCTCTCCAGGCCCGCGATGAAACCGGCCGTCTGCGCCGCCACGTCGTCCCAGAACGCGAGGATCTCCGCGGTCGTCTCCTCCCCGACGAGCCGGAAGGAGTCGCCCCAGGTCTCCTGCGTGCGCTGCCGTTCGTTCGGCCGCTGCTGCGCCATCCGCAGCCAGTTGAGCTCGCACTCCGCGCAGTGCTTCAGCAACCCCGACAAGGACAACTCGCTCGCGCTGGGACGGCTCGCCGCCTGCTCCTCGCTCAGACCGAGCAGCGAGCGGCGGATGCCGCCGCGCTGGGCCTCCACGAAGGAGAGGAGCGCGCCGCGCTCATCGCCGTAGGACTCCGCGGGAACGTGCGTGACCATGCTGACCGCCTCCGTAGGGGGTGCGTCTTGCTGTCTCCTGCCGGCCTTCCTGCCGACGAGGAACACGTTACGGAGACTTGCGGTCAACCTCTGTCCGCAACCCGGCGGTGCCTGGACCCGAGGCAGTGGATCAGAAGGGGAAGTTCGTCCGGCCGTGCTGCACGGAGATCCACTTCTGGGTCGTGAAGGCCTCCACCGTCGCCTCGCCGTTCAGGCGGCCGAGCCCCGAGGCCTTCTCGCCGCCGAACGCGGCCAGCGGCTCGTCGCCGATGGTGGAGTCGTTGACGTGGATCATCCCGGTCTCGATCCGCTGGGCGAACCGCACACCGCGCTCCACGTCCCGGGTGTGCACGGCGCCGCTGAGCCCGTACGGGGTGGCGTTCGTGAGGCGGACGGCCTCGTCCTCGCCGTCGAACACCACCAGCAGCGCCACCGGGCCGAAGATCTCCTGGCCCAGGAGCGGGGAGTCCTCGGGGAGTCCGGCCAGCACGGTCGGTTCGACGAGGTTGCCGCGCGTAGAACCGCGTACGAGCGCCTGCGCGCCCTCCTCGACGGCCCGCTCCACGAGGGCGGTCAGGGCGTCGGCCTGGAAGGAGTTGATCAGGGGGCCGATGTGGGTGTCGGCGTCGTGCGGGTCGCCGGTCTTCAGGCTCCGCACCCGGGCCGTGAACTTCTCGGTGAACTCCTCGGCGACGGAGGCGTCGACGAGGATGCGGTTGGCCGCCATACAGACCTGGCCCTGGTAGACGAAGCGGCTGAAGACGGCCGCGTCCACCGCGTAGTCGAGGTCGGCGTCGTCGAGGACGACCAGGGCGCTGTTGCCGCTGAGTTCCAGGACGGTCCGCTTGAAGTGGCGGGCGGCGACGGCGCCGACGTGCCGGCCGACCCGGTCGGAACCGGCGAAGGAGATGACCTTGGGGACGGGGTGGGTGAGGATCGCGTCGCCTATCTCGGCGATGTCGGTCACCAGGACGTTCAGCAGTCCGGCCGGGAGCCCCGCGTCCTCGAAGATCTTGGCGATGACCCCGCCGCCGACCACCGGGGCGTTCTGGTTCGGCTTGATCACGACGGCGTTGCCGAGCGCGAGCGCCGGGGCGACCGACTTCATCGTCACCAGGAACGGGAAGTTGAAGGGGCTGATGACGGCGATGACGCCGACCGGGAGGCGCTGGACGCGGTTCTCCTTGCCCTGGACCGGCGAGGGAAGGATGCGGCCTTCGGGGCGGACGGCCAGTTGGATCGCCTCGCGGATGAACTCCATCCCGAGGTGGACCTCGTACTCGGCCTTGGGGCGGGTCCCGCCGAGCTCGTCGATCATCGCCTCGACGATCTCCTTGCGGCGCTCCTCGGTGATCCGCAGGGCCCGCTCCAGGACGGCACGTCTCGCGTACGGGCTGGTGGCGGCCCATTCTCGCTGCGCGCGCTCGGCGGCGCGGTAGGCCCGGTCCACCTGGTCGACCGTGGCCGCGGTGATCGCCGCGAGCTTCTCACCGTTGTAGGGATTGACGTCGATGATGTCCCACGAACCGGCGCCGGGCAGCCATTCGCCATCGATGTACTGGTGAGCCAGGTCGTCGAATATGGACATGCCATCCCTTACTGCGAGCGCGCACCCGTGCGCTGCACCGGAGACCGATCGGTCGTCGTCATGCACTGATCAGACGTCATACTACGTGCGAATCAAGACAGTTGAAGGAGCCCGCGCAGGACATCGCGGGTCTGGTCGGGATCGGGGCAGTCCGCCTGGAGCCGCTCCATCGCCCGGGCGTACTGCGCCACTTCCTCGTCTTTGTCCAGGTAGAGCGCGCTGGTGAGCTGTTCCAGATAGACGATGTCCTGGAGGTCGGACTCCGGGAAGCGCAGCAGCGTGAACGCGCCGCTCTCGCCGGCGTGGCCGCCGAAGGAGAAGGGCATCACCTGGAGCTGGACGTTGGGGCGCTGGGACACCTCGATCAGGTGCTCCAACTGACCGCGCATCACGGCGCGGTCGCCGTACGGGCGGCGCAGCGCGGCCTCGTCGAGGACGGCGTGGAAGACGGGGGCGTTCTCGGAGACGAGGATCTTCTGGCGCTCCAGACGCAGCGCGACGCGACGGTCGATCTCGGCCGCTGTGGCGTCGGGCATGCCGCGCCTGACGACCGCCTGGGCGTAGGCCTCGGTCTGCAGCAGCCCGTGGATGAACTGGACCTCGTAGATGCGGATGAGGGAGGCGGCGCCTTCGAGGCCGATGTACGTCTGGAACCAGCCGGGCAGTACGTCGCCGTAACTGTGCCACCAGCCCGCCGCGTTGGCTTCGCGGACCAGACCCAGGAGGGACTCCCGCTCCGCGCCGTCCGTGACTCCGTAGAGCGTCAGGAGGTCTTCGACGTCCCGGGCCTTGAAGCTCACCCTTCCCAACTCCAAGCGGCTGATCTTCGATTCGGATGCGCGGATCGAGTAGCCGGCCGCCTCACGGGTGATGCCGCGGGATTCTCGGAGTCGCCTGAGCTGTGAGCCCAGGAGGATGCGGCGCACCACGGAACCGCTGGCTTCTGCGGTCACTAGTCCTGCCCTCCCCATCGCAATGGTGTGCGCGTGGTCAGCGCTGTCGTTTGCGTGCTGCGTCGCCGGGGCCCCCGAACCCCAGGGCCCGCAGTCTGCCACCAAAACGCACCTGCCCGTACTCGTTCTGTAACGGAATCCGGCGTCCCGGAAAAGAAGTCCGCAACTATGCGTAGGAAGAAATGAGCAAGAACCATGACGGACGGGACAGGTCCGGCGCGTGCACGTGCATCTGCCCTTGCATACGGCTTCGGCATTCGGAACGATGGTCCCCGCGCACCTGCGTGCTCTTCGCGCCGGCGCCGGACCCACCCCGCAGTTCTTTCTGGCCGGAGACGCCGCTCCGTCCGCGAATCCCGGGAGTGCCTCGCATGGGGACGAATGGATCGACCATGCTCGAGCCGTTACGGCAGGGGCTGCCCCCGGTCGACCCCACGGCCGTCTCGGGGTCCGCGTCCTGCGCCTTGCCCGCCCGGTTCGAAGCCGTGCGCGGAGCGCGCTCCTTCACCCGCTCGACGCTGTCCCAGTGGGGCCTCGACCAGCGCTTCGACGATGTGTCGCTCGTCGTCTCGGAACTCGTCACCAACGCGCTTCGCCATGCCCTGCCCGACGACGCGCGGGGGGTGGTCACGGACCCGGACGCCCCGGTACGGCTGCACCTGATGCGGTGGAGCACCCGGCTGGTGTGCGCGGTGCGGGACCCCAGCGAGGACCGGCCCGGCGGGGCGTTCTCGCCCGAGCGGACCGACGAGAACTGCGACCTGGAGTCCGGGCGCGGGCTGTTCCTGGTGGACTCGTACAGCGACAGTTGGGGCTGGCACCCGCTCGCGGGGCGACTGACCGGCAAGGTCGTCTGGGCGCTGTTCCTACTCCACGAGTGAGACGGCCGCGAACCGACGGGCGACACGCACGAACACACACGCCGGCCGGGATTGATCTCTGCGATCAGTCCCGGCCGGTGCACGTGCATGGCTGGATGTGGCGCTGTACCTCGTCCGGGACGATCGGCGGTTCAGATGACCAGATGATCGAACTCGCCGTCCTTGACGCCCAGCAGCAGCGCCACTATCTCGGCCGGCGTGTAGATGAGCGCCGGGCCGTCCGGGAAGCGCGAGTTGCGCATCGCGACGTCGCCGCCCGGCAGTTTGGCGAACTCGACACAGGAACCTTGTGAATTGCTGTGTCTGCTCTTCTGCCAGGTCAGCCCAAACAAGGAAGTGAGTTCTGCAGCTGCCATCCCGTTGTACGCGTGGTCCACAGGAAGCCCCCGATAGTGCAGATGTCAACTGCACGGGATCATAGCTCTGTTCAAGGACTGCTGCACGGGCAGATGCACGTGCACGGAGGGTGCCGTTGTGATCACCGGGTAGCCGACTCGGGTCCCCGTAGCCCCGCTGATCAGGCACGCAGCGCTTCGGAGAGCTCCTCCAGCGCCTCCAGCACGCGCCGCGCCGCCGCCCGCAGCACCCCTGACTCCTCGCCCTCCCACTCGGGATCGGCCAGAACGGCCCGGACCGCGCCCCACTCCGGGACGCGCCGCTCCCGCACCGCCCTCGCCCCCGCCTCGGCGTCGGTCCGCACCGCCTCGGCCAGCGCGGCCGCGCCGGGGACCGGGGCGTGGGCGCTGTCCGGGATGTGCGCCTCCAGCAGCATGACGGCCCGACCCAGCGCGGCCACGGCGTCGGCCGCCTCCTCGGCCGCCGCGCGGGACAACCCGCGGTGGCGCACCGGTTCGCCCGCCGCCCGCGCGAGCGCGTCCTGCCAGGCGATTCGGGCGTCCCGGGTGGCCAGCAGCGCCTGCCGGACGTCGTCCTCGCGCCCGGCGCCGCCCGGATCGGCGTACCGGGCGAGCACCGCCTGCGCGTACCGCCCGCATGCCGCGAGCCAGTCGGCGAGGAGGGCGCGCAGCCGAGGCGTCTCCCAGGCCGGGTAGAGGGCGTACCCGACCATCGCCAGGACCCCGCCGACCAGGGTGAGGGTGACCCGGTCGGGAACGGTCTGGTCCCAGCGCAGGCCTCCCATGCCGAGCAGGAACACCACGTAGGCGGAGAGACAGGCCTGCCCGACGATGTAACCCGTGCGCATCAGCGCGTACATCAGGCCCGCGCTGAGCACGGCCAGCAACCCGGAGAGGTACATCCCCGGCTGCGCGAGCCGCACGACGGCGGTGGCGACCGAGACCCCGACCAGCGTGCCGCCGAAACGGGCGACCGCCCGGGACCAGGTCTGGGTGAAATCGGGCCGCATCACCATCACGGAGGCCATCGGCGCCCAGTAGCCGTGCCCGAACGACAGCGCCTGGCCGATGGCGTAGCCCGCGCAGACGACGGCGGTGACCCGCAGGGCGTGCCGCAGCACCGGTGACCCCGGCCTCAGCTCGGCCCGTACCGCCTTCACCACCACCGGCACCAGGGCGGGCAGCGTGGGCCGCAGCATCGCGGCGCCGGGATCGGCGCTCCGGCCGGACCCGGGCTCAGCGGTCTCCAGTACCTCGTCCAGCAGCGCCGTCAGCCGGCGCGCGGCCCGCAGCGGGGCCCCCTGGAGCAGGTCACCCTGGTCCGGGGCTTTCAGCACGGCGAGGGAGGGAGCCGGGAGCCGGACCGGTTCCCCGTGCCGGATCGCCCGCGCCGCGGCGTCCAGGACCGCTCCGGCGGCGGCGAGGAGCTCGGACACCCGGTCCCGGGCCGGTCCTTCGGCGCGGGCCCCGACCGCCGGATCGGCCAGTGAGGCCAACACCGGCCGGATCCGCTCCGCGAGCCCCCGCGCCCCGTGCAGCTCGGCGGGCCGACGACGGGCCTGGCGGGCGGTGACGGTGGCGGCGTCCCGCGCCTTCATCAGGGGCTGCGGGTCGAAGGAGGCCAAGGGGTCGTGGCGCAGCCGGCGGGCGTAGTCGGCCTCCGCGGCGAGCGCGTCGGCGAGGGCGTCGCGCTGGGCGCCCCAGCGGCGGATCGGGAACAGGACGATGAGCAGCGCCTGCACGACACCGCCGGCGGCGATCATCGCGGCGTGACCGGCCGCCTGCGGGGCGGACGTCGGCAGGGTGACGGTGACCAGCATGATCGCGACGTTGCCGGAGGCGATGATCCCGGCGGTGGGGCCGGCCGCCCACAACAGGCCGGCGAGGAAGGTCCAGACGGCGAGCAGGGCCAAGAACGCCAGGGTGTGGCGGGAGCCGACCAGGTAGCCGACGAAGGTGGACACGGCCAGCGTCAGGCCGGAGGCCAGCGCCAGCACGGGGCGCGGGCGCCAGCTCTGCTGGAGGGTGGAGGTGGCGGCCGCGAACGCCCCGAAGGCCGAACTGGCGGCGGCGCCCGGCCCGAGGAGGGCCAGCCCGACGGCGATCACGATCGCCAGCCCGGCCGCGGCTCGCACGGCGACGAGCGGCTCCAGCCGGGCCCGCTCGACCTTCATGCCGGCCCGGGCGGTGTCCTTCAGCGCCCGGAGCCAGCTCATGGGAGCGAGCGTAACGGGACGGGCGTGGCCGGTAGCGGAGCCCGCGCGGCCGGCGGCGCGCGGCGGGGGCGGGGCCGGGCGGGGGGGCTCGGCGGTTGGGGGCCGGCCGGGGAGGTCAGCCGGGGGGGGTCAGCCGGGGAGGGGGTGACGGCGGCCGGCCATGTGGGCGCGGTCGGCGGCGGCCGTGCCGTCCTCCCAGCCCGCGTGGTCGGTGGCGCCGCGCAGGCGGGTGGTCGTGGTGCGGGGGAACATCTCCTCCGCACGGGAGGTGACGGCGACGTCCCGGGCCACCAGCGCGGGCAGATGGGCCGGGCTCTCGGACGCGGTGTGCTCCGCGGTCTCGGCGAGGCGGTGGCCGAGCCGGCTGGCGTAGGCGAGGAGGAAGGACTGCCGGAAGGTCTTGGTGCGCTTCCGGCCGCCCGAGCGCTGCGCGGCCTCGGCGCGGGTCATCGCCGCCGTACCCTGCACGAGCAGCGAGGTGTACAGCAGCTCCACCGCCTCCAGGTCGCTCTCGAAGCCGACCACCGTGGAGAAGAAGAAGCCGCTGTTCCACACCGCGCGGCAGCGGTTCGCGGTGGCCACCGCGTCGAGGAGTACGGCCTTGGCCTCCTCGTACGGCGGCTCGACGCCGATGCGACAGGCGCCGGGCGTCCGCGCCGGCCCCCCGCCCCCGGCCGCGAGCAGGGCCTCGTCGACGGTGTGCCGGGCCATCAGCTCCTGGGCCTTCGCGCTCAGCGCCTCCGCCTCCTCCGGGTAGGTGGTGGCCTCGGCCTTCGCGAGCAGCGCGCGGATGCGGCCGAGCATCCGGGGCTCGATGTGGGCGTGCTCGGAAAGGGCGGTCGGGTCGCCCGGGAGCGGACCGACCGGCTCGATCGACGGCAGCCGGATCAGCAGCCGGAACACCTCCAGCACCGCCGTCGCCAGCGTGAACCGGTCCGTCTTCTCGCGCTGCGCGAGCCGGTCGCCGTAGCGGGCGTCCTGCGACCACCACACCTCGGCGTCCGTCCACCGCTCCGGCAGCCGGGCGTAGCGGCGCGCCTCGGCGGCGATGAGGTCGGAGGTGATCCGTACGTGCCGCTCCTCCAACTCCCGCCGGACCAACCGAAGCACGTCCGCCGGCCGCCAGCCCCGCTCCCAGGCCTGCCGCACGTACGTCTCCCCCCGCCCCAAGAACTCCGCCGCGACCCCGCCCCACCGGGCGTCATCGGCGGCGAGCAGCGAGGCACCGGTATCCAGCGCGGCGTCGTCCTGGGCGTAGAGGGCAACTCGGCAGGCGCGGTCGACAATGTCTTTCACCCCTCCACCCTGACACGCCACCCCGCCGGCTCGGGCGCGGGGCCGAACCCAGCCCGGGGGGCAAATCCGGCCCGGAAACAAACCCAGCCCGGCGGACAAATCCAGCCTCGCCGGCGATTGAGGCGCAGGGCCCGGGGCGGAGCCGGAGCCGCGCAGCGCAACGCCCCCGCACCAACCCGGCCGCCCCGCCAACCCCATCGCCGCCGACGAATCGGGCGCGGCCAGCCCGGCGGGCAAACCCAGCCCCGCCGGCGATTGAGGCTCGGGGCCCGGGGCGGAACCCCGGAAAGCCAGGGCGGAGCCGGGGCCGCGCAGCGCAGCGCCCCCGCGCCACAACCCACCGGCACCCCCACTGTCGGCCCCCGGTGGGACACTCGCACCCATGAACGAGCACGCCACCCGCTGGGCCCTCGCCGAGGACGCCGACGGCTGGTGGCACGCCGCCCCCCTGTCCCCCACCGGGACCGCCCCACTGCGCGTGCGCGACCCCGCCGAGGCGGTCCGCGCCGCGCCCACGGACACGCGGTGGGTCTGGCAGTCGACCACCGCTGTCTACCCCCGCCTGCTCACCGCCGGAGTACGCGTCGAGCGGTGCTACGACATCGAGGAGGCCGAGCAACTGCTGCTCCGCCACGAGGGCCGGTTCGGGGAGCCCCGCTCCGCCGCGGCCGCCTGGGCCCGGCTGCGGGGGCTGCCGGTCCCGCCCGACCCCCCGGCACGCGCCGCGGAGCCGGGAACGCAGGACTCGCTGTTCGATCCGCGCCCGGCCCCGGTCCCCCTGGACGCCCTCATCGCCGTCCACGCCGACCAGGCGGCACGGCACGACGCCACCGCCCACCCCGACCGCACGCGCCTGCTCACCGCCGCCGAGTCCGCCGCGTTCCTCATCGCCGCCGAGATGCACCGCGCCGGACTGCCCTGGCGGGCCGACGTACACCGGGCCCTTCTCACCGAGCTGCTCGGCGAGCGCTACGCCGGCAGCGGCCAACCCAGGCGTCTCGCGGAACTCACCGACCGGATCTCCGCCGCGTTCGGCCGCCGCGTGCACCCCGAGCTGCCCGCCGACGTCGTCAAGGCCTTCGCCGAGGCCGGCATCAAGCTCAAGTCCACCCGCCGCTGGGAGATCCAGGGGCTCGACCACCCGGCCGTGGCACCGCTCATCGAGTTCAAGAAGCTGTACCGGATCTACACCGCCCACGGCTGGTCCTGGCTCGGGGACTGGGTCCACGACGGTCGCTTCCGGCCCGAGTTCATCCCCGGCGGCACCCTGACGGGCCGCTGGGTGACCAACGGCGGCGGCGCCCTACAGATCCCCAAGGTGATCCGCCGGGCCGTCGTCGCGGACCCCGGCTGGCGGCTCGTCGTCGCCGACGCCGACCAGATGGAACCGCGGGTACTCGCCGCGATCTCCCGCGATCCGGCCTTCATGGAGGTGGCCGGCCGCCCGGAGGACCTCTACACCTCCATCTCCCGCCAAGGCTTCTCCGGCGACCGGGACAAGGCCAAACTGGCCGTGCTCGGCGCCGTCTACGGACAGACCTCCGGAGACGGCCTCAAGAATCTGGCCGCCCTCCGCCGCCGGTTCCCCCGGGCCGTGGCGTACGTGGACGACGCCGCGAAGGCGGGCGAAGAGGGCCGCCTGGTGCGCACCTGGCTCGGCCGGACCTGCCCGCCACCCGCCGGCCCCGCCGAGGACGACGGCGAGGCCGGGCTCCCGCAGGACCGGGAGGACGGCGCCTGGACCCCCGGCTACGCCTCGACCGACACCCGCGCCCGGGGCCGCTTCACGCGCAACTTCGTCGTACAGGGCAGCGCCGCCGACTGGGCGCTGCTGATGCTCGCCGCCCTGCGGCAGTCCATCGCTGGCGCCGGGCTGCGCGCCGAACTGGTCTTCTTCCAGCACGACGAGGTGATCGTGCACTGCCCGGCCGAGGAAGCCGAGGCCGTCGCGGAGGCCATCCGCGCCGCCGGTGACCTGGCCGGCCGGATCACCTTCGGCGAAACCCCGGTCCGCTTCCCGTTCAGTACGGCCGTCGTGGAGTGCTACGCGGACGCGAAGTGAGCCCGGTCTTCCCCGTCTTCGCCTAACGCCGGCAAATGTTTCACGTGAAACACGCTTGATCCACGAACAGTTCGCCCCGGCACGGCTCGACTGAACTCGACTCGGCTCGGCTCGGCTCTCAGTCGAGGTCGTGGAAGTAGATGTGGTACCCCTCCCGCACGAACCCCTCCGACTCGTACAGGCCCTGCGCGATGTGGTTGTCGTAGGCCGTCTCCAACTGGACGCCGGCGACTCCGGCCTCCGCCGCCCGGCGCAGGACCTCGTGCAAGAGCGCCCGGCCCGCGCCGGTGCGGCGGCCGGAGGGGGCCACGTACAGATCGCTGAGGATCCACATGGGTCGCAGCAGCAGTGACGCGAAGGTCCGGTAGACCTGGGCAAAGCCGACCGTTCCCACCTCCGGGACGTCGGCCAGGAGGACCAGCGACTCGTCACCCCGGATTCGCTCGGCGAGGAAGGCGCCCGGGGCGCCCGGGTCCTCGACCTTCACCTCGTAGAAGTCGAGGTAGCCGCGGAACAGCTCGGCCGCCACCTCGACGTCCGCCTCCCCGGCCACCCGCAGCCGCACCTGCTCGTCCCGCCGCCCCGGCGTCTGATCGTCCATGCGGCCCATTGTGCGCGAACGGGGTGGGGGTGTGGTGGGAGGGGTTCAGTGGCCGGTCACGGGCTGGGCGGGCAGATCGAAGACGTGCTGCGGAGTCACCGTCTTGGTGATCGCCTGGCCGAAGAGAGTGCTGGGCTCGGAGCCCTGGTACGTGATGTCCGTGTTGAGCAGTACCACCAGCGTGGCCTGCGGGCCGGGCAGGTAGATGGTCAGGGACTCGTAGCCGGGCAGCGAACCGTTGTGCCCGATCCAGCCTTCGACGTTGAAGATGCCGAGCCCGTAACCGGAGTCCGGGATGTTGTCCGCCTCCAGGACCTTCAACCGCTGGGCCTGGGTCTGGGGCGTCAGCAGCGTACCGGTGGCCAGCACCTTGGCCCACGTCTTCAGGTCGTCGCGGTCGGAGATCATCGCCCCGGCGGCCCAGCCCCAGGAGGGGTTCCAGTCCGCCGCGTCCTCCGTCTTCCCGGAGGCCGTCTGGTTCGTGTAGCCCTGCGCGTGCGGGTTCGGGAACTCGGCGCCGGCGGGGAACAACGTGTGGTGCAGCCCGGCGGGTTCGATCACGTTGTGCCGGATGTAGTCGGAGAGCTTGTCCCCACTGACCTTCTCCACCACCAGACCCAGCAGGATCAAGTTCGTGTTGCAGTAGAAGAACTGGGCTCCCGGCGCGAACATCACCGGGTGCTTGAAGGAGTACGCCAGCAGTTCCCGTGGGGTGAACGGGCGGCGGGGGTTACCGGTCAGCGCCTTGTAGAACCCGGGGTCCGCCGAGTAGTTGAACAGGCCGCTGCGCATCTCGGCGAGCTGACGCAGGGTGATTTTGCCGCCGTTCGGAACCCCCGAGACGTACTTGCCGATGGGATCGTCGAGCCCGATCTTGCCCTGGTCGACCAGCCTCAGCAGGGCGGTGACCGTGAACGTCTTGGTCTCGCTGCCGATCCGCATGTTCAGATTCGGTGTCATCGGGGCGCCGGTCGCCTTGTCGGCCACACCGAAAGCGCGTTCGTAGGTCCCCTTGCCGGGTGCCGAGAGGGAGACGATCACCCCGGGGACGTGGGCTTCCTTCATCACCTTCTGGACGTCCTCGTCCAACTGCCGCTTCACGTCGGGCGTCAGCTGCGCGAACTCGTCGGCCGTCGGGGGCGACGGCTGCGTCGTCGTACGCGTCACGGATACCGGTGCGGCCGAGGAGCCAGGCGTATCCCAGGCATAGCCGGCGCTCACTCCGAGCGGCACGACCACGAGCCCCACCGCGGCCGCCCCGACCGCCGCACCGCGCCACCGTTTCGTCATGCCTGGCCTCCTACCACGAGACCCCCGAGCACCACCAACCCAACCTAGCCCGCCCCCCTCACCCCGGCGACCGGAACCAGCCACCGGGAGGCCCCGACAGCCCCGGCCAAAACCGTGGAACACGCGAGCCGCAGACCCGAACGGCAAGCCATACAGCGGCTGTTGTCCGCGCGCTTCACAGTAGGAGGGTCGACTCCCACTTGGTACCACAGCCAGCGACGACTACGCGCGGTGACCCCCGATCCCACCAAGTGGATCTTCTCTTTCGGGTGCACCGATCGGATGTTAGCTTGCCCCACGCCATCACACGCCAGAGCGTCACCGGGACGGGCGGCCGCGACGCTTCGTGGCCGGAAGGAGACACCAGTGGGTCATCAGGCGGCTGCTCAGCAGCTCCGTGCTGCCACACCCGAGATCATCGAGGCGTACCGGGCGGCGCTGGGACGACTCGGCAGCCCACTGGTGTCCCGCGAGGACATCTGGCGCCAGTGCCGCCATCAGGCGGAGAACATCGTGGCCGAGTGCGCGCAGGCCCTGGAGGCCGGTGAGCACGCGGAGCCCCCGGGCGTCCGCGAGTACTCCCGGCTGCTGGGGGCCCACCGCGTCGTCCAGCAGGTGCCGGTGTCCGAGTCGGTACGGGCGGCCGAGGTGCTCTGGCAGGCCATGCAGGTCGCGGTGGGAGAAGCCGTCGAACTGGTGGAGGTCGATCAGCGGCACACGGCGGCGCAGACGGTGAGCACCGCCTTCCGGGCCGCTGCCGGGAGCCGGCTGTACCAGGGGATCAGGGGCTACGAGGAGGCCCTGCGGCCGCCCGCCCCCGAAGCGCCGGAGCGGGGTTCCGAGGCCCTGGTGGACGCACCGGACGCGCAGGCCCTCGACCTGCTCACGCTGAGGGAGCGGCAGATCCTGGAAGCGGTGCGCGCGGGACTGACGAACCGCCTGATAGGCCGCCGGTTCGAGATCAGCGAGGCGACCGTCAAGCGCCATCTGCACAACGCCTACCGCAAACTCGGGGCCGGCTCCCGGGTGCAAGCGCTGAACAAGGCCTTCCCGGGCCAGGGTTGACCGCACGACGGGCTCACCCGGCGACGAGCGCCGCGCCGAGCGCCGCGCCGAAGGCGGCGCCGAGCGTGCCCAGCATCAGCAGGTTCGCGACGTACTGCGTCACCATGAACGCCCGGTAGGCGCCGCGCCGTTGCTCGCGGTCGGCGTTTGGCCTCCGGGCGTCCCGAACCACCCGGAAGACCACCCACGCCGCCCCGACCGCCACCGGCACCGTCCCCACGAGGCCCTGCGGTGCCCACAGCGCGGCAGCGGCGGCGCCGGCCACGCCGACCAGCACGGCACCCGCCACGGCCAGGGCCCGCGCCGCCGCCACGCCACGGACGACAGCCACCGTCCGCCGCCCCCCGGCCGCGTCCCCGCCGGCGTCGCCCAGGTCCTTGACCAGGGAGCCGACCAGAGCCATCCAGGCCGACATCACGCAGCCGAACACCGCGCCCGTCACGGTCCACCCGGACCCGGCCGCCGATACACCGGCCGCGTACGAGGTCGCTCCCAGGCCGAACACCACCACCGCGCAGAGCACGCTCGACTCCTTCGCCCGCACCGGAGAGGCCGAGTACGCCCAGCCGAGCAGCAGGAAGCCCACCACCCACCCGAACACCCCGGCCCCCGCCAGCCCGCCGAACGCCAGCGCGGCGACGGCCAGCAGGGCCGTGACGGTCGCGGCGGAGCGGACCGAGAGGTCGCCCCGGGCGATCGGACGCCTGGAGCCGTTCGCCCGGTCCTCCCGGACGTCCGTCACCCCGTTGAGCAGGTACGCGCAGGCGACGGCGCACCACCAGGCCGCCATGCCGAGCACGACCCGGCCCGGCGCCTGTGGCGGCGTGGCGGCCGACACCGTCCCCACCGCGAAACGCAGCAGGAAGACCAGCTGTACCGACGGGCGCGCCTCCGCCCAGCACAGGCGAGCCGCCCGTGCCGCGGCAGACAATCGGAGACCCGGAATGCGAGCCGGAACGGGGACGCTCAGGTAGCCAGCGGAATTCATCACGACCGCAGCCTAGGAATGGCCTCGGGCGCGTCGCCATACAACCATGGGCGTACGTGGTGTACACCCCCACTGAGCCCTTGGTGGCAAGGCGTTGCGGAATCCCGAATTCCTGCGACACGATGGCGATGCCGCGGCCCGGTGACCTGATCCGGAGGCCACGGTGGGGGTAATGGAAAACACCCGTACCGGAATCCCTGCCTCCGCGAATGTGCCGGAGTGCGCGGCAAGCCCCAGAAAGGGGCACCGACCCTCTCACCCCCTCATTCGAAACGGCAGGGCCCGTAGAAATGGATGCTCAGGTGGAAAGGTTGCAGCAGACCACGAAGCTGATCTCCCAGACGCAAGTCCTCGAAGGTGGAGGGGGATGGCACCGCGCCGCCCTCGACGAGATCGCATCACGGCTCGCCGGTCCGGACTTCCCGTGCGTCTTCTCCCGGAACGCGTTCCGCAAGCAGCTCCTCAGGTTCGCTTTCGTGGAGAGCGCCGACAGTGACGGCTTCCGGCACCTGGCGCAGGCCCTCACCGAGTACGTCGAGCTGTCCCGGGACTGGGACGGTCAGCTCGACACCGCATATCCCCTGCTCGTGATGTTCTCGAAGGAGGCCGTCACCGGGGCCACCGTCGAGGAGTACCACGCCTTCGGCTGGCGGGTGCTGCAAGAACTGCACCACCTCGATCCCGCACCGTGGCCGACCGGGGTCGGCGACGATCCGGATTCCGCATCCTGGTCGATGTGCTTCAACGGGATGCCGTTGTTCTGCAACATGAGCAATCCGGCACACCGGAACCGACGCAGCAGAAACCTCGGCGAGCACTTCGCCATCGTCGTCAATCCACGGGAACGCTTCGACGTGTTCGCCGGAGAGACGCCGAGCGGCCGGAAGGTCCGCGCGAACATCCGCAACCGAATACACCGCTACGACGGAATTCGACACTCGCCACAATTGGGCTCATACGGCGTCGGAGCCCTCGAATGGCTCCAGTACGGGCTCATCGAGGAAAACGCCGAGCGAAAGGGAATCTGCCCTTTCCGACCCCAGACGGCTTTTGAAAACGAACAGGAGATCCTCACCAAATGATCGAGCTCATCGTGTCCCAGGGGCGGGTGGCAGACCGGGAGCCCCGGATGATCGAGGGTGCCGCCCGCATCGCGCGGGCCTTGGAGGAGCGCTACGGACTCACCGGCCGCTTCGTCGGGGAGCCCGCGCCCCCCGCGGACGACGACTGGAGCGTCAGCCTTCCCCAAGCACGGGACACGCTGACCGGGCTGCGCCGGGCCGTCACCGAGAGCATCGCGAACGGCAGCCGGACGGTCATGATCTCCAACACCTGCTCGGCGAGCCTCGGCACCCTGCCGGTGGTGGCCAGGGAGCACCCGGACGCCGTTGTGCTCTACATCGACGGGCACGGCGACTTCAACACGCCGGAGACGACCGGCACCGGCTACCTGGGCGGCATGGTCCTCGCCGGCGCCTGCGGACTCTGGGACAGCGGCCACGGTTCCGGCCTGCGCCCCGGGCAGGCCGTCCTGGTCGGGTCCCGCGACATCGACGAGGCCGAGGCCGAGCTGATCGCCGAGCACGGCGTCCGGGTCATCCCCCCGGCGCAGACGACGGCGGAGAACATCCTGGCCGCCATCGGCGACTCCCCGGTGTGGGTGCACATCGACTGGGACGTCCTCGAACCGGGACACGTACCGGCCGACTACACGGTGCCGGACGGCCTGCTCCCGTCGCAGATCCGGGCGATCTTCGAGGCGATTCCGGCGGAGCAGCTCCGCGGCGTCGAACTGGCCGAGTTCAACGCCCCGTTGAACGAGGAACTCAGCGCCCGGGCGGTCGAGACGATCCTCGACATGATCGCGCCCGCCTTCGAGAAGGTCCCGGCCGCCAGGCCCTGACTCCCCAAGCCCTGACTCCCCGAGCTCCGGGATAAGACCCCGAGAGACACACCACGGGCTCGGCCGGCCGCCGGCCCCCCGCGGCCGGTCCGCCCCACCGGCCCCGCCCCCCCCACCTGACAGATCCCCGCGGACAGCGCCGCTGGTTCCGCCTGCCAAGGAGTACCTACCGATGCCCCTCCACCACAGCATCCTCGACACCATCGGCCGCACCCCGATCGTCAGGCTGAACCGCATGGCTCCCGCACACACCACGGTCTACGTGAAGGTGGAGTCCTTCAACCCCGGCGGCTCGGTGAAGGACCGCCTCGCGCTCTCCGTCGTCCTCGACGCCGAGGCGAAGGGACTCCTCAAGCCCGGCGACACCATCGTCGAGTGCACCTCCGGGAACGTCGGCATCGCCCTGGCCATGGTGGCCGCGGCCCGGGGCTACCGGTTCGTGGCCGTGATGGGCGACACGTACTCGGCGGAACGGCGCAAGCTGATCCGCGCCTACGGCGGCAAGGTGCTCCTCTTCCCCGGCCGCCTCGGCAGCAGCGGCGGCAACCGGATCGCGGACGAACTCGCCGCCAAACACGGCTGGTTCCGTGCCAACCAGTTCGACAACCCCGCCAACCCCGCCTACCACCGCGAGACCACCGCCTCGGAGATCCTGGGCGACTTCGCGGGCAAGCGGCTCGACTACTTCGTCACCGGGTTCGGCACCAGCGGCACCCTCACCGGCGTCGGGCAGATGCTGAAGACGGCCCGCCCCGAGGTCCGGATCGTGGCCGCCGAACCGGACAACGCCGCCGTCCTCGCCGGACAGGAATGGAACGTCCACCGGATCCAGGGCTGGGCCCCGAACTTCGTCCCGGGCGTGCTCGACGCGAGCGTCATCGACCAGCTGGTGACCGTCGACGAGGTGGAAGGGCGCGACACGGCGCGCCGGCTCGCCGCCGAGGAGGGCATCTTCACGGGCATCTCGGCCGGTGCCACCCTGGCGACCGCGCTGCGCGTCGCCGGGACCGCCCCGGCCGGCTCCGTACTCCTCGCCATGCTCCCGGACACCGGCGAGCGCTACCTCTCCACGTTCCTGATGGAGGGGATGGTCGAGGGCTCGGACGACGAGTGGCTCGCCTCCCTGGAGACGGACGAGGGCGCGGCCTGACCGGGCGGGCGGATCGGCCCCACGGCCGCCCACACCACCGCCTCGCCGTGCACACCGACACCTCGCGGCCCAGCACCACCTCGCGGCACACCGTCTCCACGCGGCACACATCACTGGCAGGAACCAGACCCATGAGGGAATTCATCCCCCCCGCGGCCCGTTTCATCGACCTCCCCACCCCCTTCACCATGCGGCACGGCGGAAACCTGACCGGCGCGCGCATCGCGTACGAAACCGTCGGACGGCTGACCCCGGAACGCGACAACGCGGTCCTGATCCTCACCGGGCTCTCTCCCGACGCCCACGCGGCCTCCCACCCGGCGGACACCGACCCCGGCTGGTGGGAGGCGATGGTGGGGCCCGGAAAGCCCGTCGACACCGATCGCTGGTACGTGATCTGCATGAACTCGCTCGGCAGTTGCAAGGGCTCGACCGGCCCCGCGTCACCCGACCCCACCACCGGCGAACCGTACGGGCCCCACTTCCCGGACCTGTCGATGGAGGACATCGCCGACGCCGCCGCCCACGCGGTACGAGCCCTGGGCGTCGACCGGCCGGCGTGCGTGATCGGCACGTCCATGGGCGGCATGAGCGCACTGTCCCTGCTGGCCCGTCACCCCGGTCTGGCCCGCGCCCACATCAACATCTGCGGTGCGGCGAGCGCCCTGCCGTTCTCGATAGCGATCCGCTCCTTGCAACGCGAGGCGATCAGGTGTGACCCACACTGGAACGAGGGGCGGTACGACCAGGCCGCCTATCCGCAGCGCGGCATGTTCACCGCGCGCAAGCTCGGCATGATGACGTACCGGTCCGCCCTGGAATGGGACGGCCGTTTCGGCCGCGCGCGCATCGCGCCGCAGAACCACGGGGACGGCGGCAGCCCCTCCGGCGGCGATCCGATCGGCGGTGACCCCTCCGGCGGTGACCCGTTCGGCCATGAATTCCAGGTGGAGGACTACCTGGAGCGGCACGCACGCCGCTTCGCCCGCCGCTTCGACCCCAACAGCTACCTCTACCTCAGCCGCTGCATGGACCGGTTCGACCTCGGCGAGTCCTGCGGGGGCACCACCGATGAGGCCCTAGCCCGCATCCGGCTGGAAAAGGCGCTGGTCATCGGCGTGGAGACCGACATCCTGTTCCCGCTGCGCCAGCAGCGGCAGATCGCCGACGGCCTCGCCGCCGGCGGCACGGACGTCGAGTTCCTGGCCATGGACTCACCGGAAGGACATGACGCCTTCCTGATCGACACCGCCCGTTTCGGAGCGCCCGTGGCGAAGTTCCTGACCACGCTCTAGCCGAACGGTCCTCCACGCCCCGCCCGCCCCGCTCTCCTCCCCCTCCCGACCCTCTTCTCGTGCCCTGGAGTCCGCATGCCCGACCCTTCCTCCAAAATCGCCCTCGTCACCGGCGCCAACCGGGGCATCGGCTTCGAGACCGCACGTCAACTCGCCTCCGGCGGCGTCCGCGTGCTCCTCGCGGGCCGCGACCGCGCGGCGGTCACCGAGGCCGCGGAGAAGCTGCGGGCCGACGGCCGCGCCGCCGACCCCCTCGTGCTCGACGTCACGGACCCCGCGAGCGTCCGGGCCGCCGCGGCGGAGGTCGACCGCCGCCACGGCCGCCTCGACATCCTCGTCAACAACGCCGGCATCCGGACCGAGGAGTACGGGAAGCTGCCGTCCGAGCAGCCGATGCGGCAGTGGCGCGAGACCTTCGACACGAACCTCTTCGGCGTCGTCGAGGTGACCACGGCCCTCCTCCCCCTCATCCGCCGGTCCGCGGCCGGTCGCGTCGTCAACGTCTCCAGCCTGCTCGGCTCGCTGACCACGCACAGCGACCCGCGGTCGTACGCGTACACCCCCATGTTCAAGTCCCTCCCGGCCTACAGCGCCTCCAAGAGCGCGGTCAACTCCTTCACCGTCCACCTCGCCTACGAACTGCGCGGTACGCCGGTCAAGGTGAACGCCGTGCACCCGGGCTACACCAAGACCGGGATGAACGAAGGCGCGGGCGACCTCGACGTCACGGAAGGCGCCCGGACGAGCGTGGCCATGGCCCTGCTCGGCGACGACGGCCCGACCGGCTCCTACACCCACGGCGGCGAAACCGTCCCGTGGTAGGCGCCCCGGCCCCTCCCCCGTCCCCCACCCCGTATTGGAGTCACCCGATGGGCAACCATCTGGCCCTGGTCACCGACGAGACCAGCCTCGTCATCGACTACGACATGCCGTTGCTGCTCGACGCCTGCCTGGCCGCCGGCATCAGGGCCGAGATATGTTCCTGGCGCGACCCGGACATCGAATGGGACCGCTTCGACGCCGTCCTGCTCCGTTCCCCCTGGAGTTACGTGGAGAGCCTCGGGGAGTTCGTGGAGTGGTGCGAGTACGTCACCGACGTGACGTACCTGTTCAACCCGCTCCCGGTGGTGCGGTGGAACCTCGACAAGCACTACCTCGCCGACCTGGCGGAGGCGGGCGTTCCCGTCGTCCCGAGCGGCTTCGTGGCCCCCGGCACCGACCCGGAGGCCGCCCTGCGCACCTTCCTCGACCGGCACGCGCGGGCCCGCGAGATCGTGGTCAAGCCGACCGTCGGCGCCTACTCCCGCGACGTGCAGCGCTTCTCCCGCTCGTCTGAGGTCGAGGCCGCCGCGTACGTCGCCAAGCTGCTCGACCAAGGCTCCCACGTCATCCTGCAGCCCTACCTGGACTCCATCGACCGCCACGGCGAGACCGACCTCATCCACTTCGGCGGCGTCTACAGCCACGCCATCCGCAAGCGCGCGCTGCTCCTGTCGGACGGCACGGTCGACGAACCGACGCAGGACGCCCGCACGGCGCGGGACGCCGCCGCGGACGAACGAGCCGTCGCCGCAGCCGCGTTGGACGCCGCGGCCGCCCACCTGGAGCTCCAGGAGCCGCTGCTCTACAGCCGCGTCGACCTCATCCGCGACGACGACGGACAGCCCCTGCTCCTCGAACTCGAACTCTGCGAACCCTCGCTCAGCATGCCGTTCTCGGAAACCTCCGCCACCCGGTTCGCGCAGGTCATCTCCGTACGGTTGGAACAAATCCCTCGGAAGCGAAAGAACGGACAGTCATGACCGCACAGCAGGGTTCCCCCGCCACCGCACCCGCACCCGCACCCGCCAGTACACCGGCGGTCTCCAGCGGCACCGTGTTCGCCGCGCTCGGCGTGCTCAGCTTCTCCTTCAGTTTCCCCGGAACCGTGTGGGCACTCGACGGGTTCGGGCCCTGGAGCGCCATCGGAGTGCGCGGCGTCCTGGCCGCCGTCATCGCGGTCACCGCCCTCCTCATCACCCGGGCGCCCCTGCCGGCGCGCCGGGACTGGCTCGCGCTCGCCGTCGTCGCCGGCGGGTGCGCGGTCGGCTTCCCCCTCCTCACCACGCTCGCCCTGCAAACCTCGTCCACCGCCAACTCGGCGGTCGTGATCGGCGCGCTGCCGATGGCCACGGCGGTGTTCTCGGCCGTCCTCACCCGGCGCAGCCCCTCGAAGGTCTTCTGGGCCGCCGCCGGCGTCGGGGCCGCGACCGTCATCGTGTTCACGCTCGCGCAGAACCACGGCCGGCCGACCGTCGCGGACCTCTACCTCTTCGGTGCCCTGCTGGTCTGCGCGGCGGGCTACGCCTTCGGCGGGCGCCTCTCCGCGGCGGGCATGCCGGGCTGGCGCGTCATCGCCTGGGGCGTGGTGCTCGCCGCTCCCGTCAACATCGCCGTGTCCCTGTGGGCGCTCCCGCACGAACCCGTGCACCTCACCGCGAAGGCCCTGGTCGGCATGGCCTACATCGCGGCCGTCTCGCAGTTCGGCGGATTCGTGGTCTGGTACAAGGGCATGGGCCTCATCGGCGTGGCGAGGGCGAGCCAGCTCCAGTTGGCGCAGCCGCTGCTGACCCTGGTCTGGGCGGTGCTCCTGCTCGGCGAACACATCACGCCGGCCGTCCCCCTCACGGCCGCCATCGTCCTCACCTGCATCGTGGTCACGCAACGCGCCCGAACCTCGTGACCCCGGCCACCCCGTGAACCCCCGGCGGACGCCCCGGCACCGCCGGCTTCACTCCCCCGACCCACCCCGGAAATAGCAAAACCCCCAGGTCACGGCGAGTGAGTCCTGGGGGTTCCACAGAGCCGCCTTCGGGATTCGAACCCGAGACCTACGCATTACGAGTGCGTTGCTCTGGCCAACTGAGCTAAGGCGGCACCGCTGGTTTCGACAAGAATCCCCCCGAAGAGGTGCTCTCATCAGCAGCGGCGCCAAGTCTACAGGGTTGAACGGGGTGCCCCGAACCGGGTTCTGCGGGGGCGGGCGGCGGGGGTCAGCAGCGCTTGGCCGGCGCCGGCGGGGTGCCCTCCAGGAGGTAGCGGTTGATCGCCGTGTCGACGCAGTCGCTGCCGCGCCCGTACGCCGTGTGGCCGTCGCCGTCGTAGGTCAGCAGGGTGCCCGAGTCGAGCTGTTCGGCGAGGCCCTGGGCCCACTTGTACGGGGTCGCGGGGTCACGGGTGGTGCCGACGACCACGATCGGCGCCGCGCCCTTCGCGGTCAGTCGGCCCGCCGTGCCGGTGGCCTTGACCGGCCAGTAGGCGCAGTTCAGCGAAGCCCAGGCCAGCCCCGTCCCGAAGACCGGCGAGGCCTTCTCGAAGGACGGCAGCGCCGCCTCGACCGCAGCCGGCCCGTCGAAGGCCGGAGGCTGGTCCAGGCAGTTCACGGCGGCGTTCGCGAACATCAGGTTGGCGTAGCGGCCGTCCGGCTCCCGCTCGTAGTAGCTGTCCGCCAGGCTCAGCAGGCCCGAGCCGTCGCCGCCCAACGCCGCCGTGAGCGCCTCGCGCAGTTGCGGCCACGCGCTCTCGTCGTACAGCGCCGCGATCACACCGGTCGTCGCCAGCGACTCCCCGAGCGGCCGTTTCGCGTCGCCGGTGGGCAGGGGCTGGGCGTCGACCTTGCGGAAGAACTCCTTCAGCCGCCCGGCGACCGCGTCCGGGGAGCCCTGGCCGAGCGGGCAGTCGGGGTGCTTGGCACAGTCCTTCGCGAAGGAGCGGAAGGCGGTCTCGAAGCCCGCCGTCTGGTCCCGGTTCATCTCCAGGGCGGACCGGGAGGGGTCCATCGCGCCGTCCAGGACCATCCGGCCCACCCGACCGGGGAACAGGTTCGCGTACGTCGCGCCGAGGAAGGTGCCGTAAGAGGCTCCGACGTACGTCAGCTTCTGGTCCCCCAACACCGCCCGCAGCATGTCCATGTCGCGTGCCGCGTCGACGGTCGAGACGTGCGGCAGGATGCGCCGCGAACGGGCCTCGCACCCCGCCGCGAACTCCTTGAACGCCGTCACCAGCAGCGCCTGCTCCCCCTTGTCGTCCGGCGTCTGGTCCACCTGGGTGAACTTGTCCATCGCCGGGCCGGTCAGGCACTCGACCGGGGTGCTGCGGTCCACCCCGCGCGGATCGAAGGACACCATGTCGTACTGGGCGCGCACCGCCGCCGGGTAGCCGATGCCCGCGTACGCCTGGAGGTACCCGATTCCCGAACCGCCGGGGCCGCCCGGGTTGACCACCAGCGAGCCGAGCCGCTTTCCGGGGCCCGTCGCCACCCGACGGGCCACCGCCAGATCGATCGACCGCGCCGAAGCGGGAGTTCCCGGGTCCGCGTAGTCCAAAGGGGCCTTCATCGTGGCGCACTGGAAGCCGGGCACACCGCAGTCGCGCCAGCTCAGCTTCTGCTCGTAGTACGGACGCAGCGCCGCCGGTACGGGGCCCGGCTCGGCCGGGGACGCGGAGGCCCTCGGCTCACCCAGTCCGCCGGAGGTGCACCCGGAGAGCAGCAGCCCGGCAGCTGCGATCACGGTTCCGGTGGTACGCAGCAGGCGACTGGTGTCCATGGGGCGAGCCTACGACCTGCCGGGCGCCCCGGATGGCGCAGCGGCGGGCCTCGCGGCATCCCGCGGTGGCCGACCGCCCCGCCTCCCCTGGGGAAGTGGTCCCGCCGACGCGGAAGGGCCGGACCCCTCGTACGGGTGAACACGTCAACCGGGCGGCGCGCTCGGCACGGGCGGTGCTCAGCCCGCGCGCAGCGCCATGGTCATGGCCTCCACGGCGAGGAGCGGAGCCACGTTCCGGTCGAGGGCGTCCCGGCACGCGATGATCGCCTCGATGCGCCGCAGGGTGCGCTCGGGTCCCGAGGCGCGGGCGATGCGATCCAGGTCGGCCCGTATCTCCTCGTTCGCGATGGCCAGGCCCGAGCCGAGCTGGAGGGCCAGCACATCCCGGTAGAAGCCGATGAGGTCGATCAGCGCCAGGTCGAGGCTGTCACGCTGGGTCCGGGTACGACGGCGCTTCTGCCGGTCCTCCAGCTCCTTCATCACGCCCGCCGTGCCCCGCGGCATACGGCTGCCGGCGCCCGCCCCGGCGCCGAGCGCCGCCCGCAGTTCCTCGGTCTCTTTGGTGTCGACGTCCTCCGCCACCTGTTTGGCGTCCTCGGCGGCGGTGTCGACGAGCTCCTGGGCCGCCTTCAGGCAGTCGCCCACGTCGTCCACGCGCATCGGGAGCCTGAGCACGGCGGCGCGGCGCGACCGGGCGGCTTCGTCCGTCGCCAGGCGGCGGGCCCGGCCGATGTGTCCCTGGGTGGCGCGGGCGGCGGCCGCGGCGACGGCGGGTTCGATCCCGTCGCGCCGCACCAGTACGTCGGCGACGGCGGCCACGGGCGGGGTACGCAGCGTCAGGTGCCGGCAGCGGGAGCGGATGGTGGGCAGCACGTCCTCCAAGGAGGGCGCGCACAGCAGCCACACGGTCCGTGGAGCGGGCTCCTCCACCGCCTTGAGCAGCACGTTCCCCGCGCCCTCGGTGAGTCGGTCGGCGTCCTCCAGGACGATGACCTGCCAGCGCCCGACGGCCGGCGAGAGCTGGGCCCGGCGGACCAGTGCCCGGGTCTCCTTCACACCGATGGACAGCAGGTCGGTGCGGACGACCTCCACATCGGCGTGGGTGCCGACGAGGCTGGTGTGGCAGCCCTCGCAGAAGCCGCAGCCCGGCTCTCCCCCGAGGGCGCGGTCCGGGCTGGTGCACTGCAGGGCGGCGGCGAAGGCGCGGGCGGCGGTGGACCGGCCGGAGCCGGGCGGCCCGGTGAACAGCCAGGCATGGGTCATCTTGGACGCGTCCGGCGGCGGCACTCCGTCCGAGACGGCCGTGACCAGGGCATCCGCATCACGGGCGGCGGCGGCGAGCTGCGCCTGCACACGATCCTGACCCACCAGGTCGTCCCATACGGGCATCCCGCCCACCGCCTTCCCTGTCCCTGTTTCTGTTTCTGTCCGTGCCCGTACTTGGCGCGTCCGGGCGCGACGGGCGTGTACGGCTACCCAACCGACTGCCTGTCCACAGTGTGGCGGTAGCCACCGACAATCCGGCGCCACCGCCGACCCGGGCCCTGCACCGGCGATCCGGCCCTGGCACCGCTCAGCGGCGGCGACTCAGCGGCGGCGGCGCGGGTGGTCGTCGTCCTCGTCGTCCGACCGCGGGCCGAGCAGTTCGTCGGCCAGGGTCGGCAGATCGTCCAGCGGTGTCGTCTCCGCCCAATCCGAGGGCTGCCGGCGCGGCCGACCGTGCTCGTCCAAGGCGGGGAGCTCCCGGGTGACGTCGTTCCCCGCGTCGCGGAACATGTCCGGCGGCACCCGGTCGGCCGGGCTCTCCTGCGAGTGCGGGGTGGTGGGCCGCGACGCCGACGGGGCCGCGGGAGCCGACGTACCGGACGGACCCGAGGGGGCACGGCCCGTCTTGGCAGGCCGCTCCCGGCGCGGGTCCTCGGCGTCCTGACCACGGCCCCCGGGGCGGACCGGCGGCAGGACGGAGGTCTCCGCCGCCGGGTCCACCTTCGGGACGGGAACCGTCTGGGTGACGTCGTCGGGCTGTACGACCCGCTTGACCACCGGCGTCTCGACCGTGACGGCGTCGTCCGGATCGGGCCGCCGGTACCGCGGCTGCTCCGGCTCCTTCCGCATGGACACCGCGGGAGCGGCGGGCGCCGCCGCGGGCCCCGGCTCCGCGGCCGTCCGCGCGGCGGCTTCGGCAGCCGCCGCGGCCGCCGACGCCTCCGCGAGCCGACGCGCCTCCTCGGCCCGCAGCAGCGCCTCTTCCGCCCGGCGCTGCTTCTCCAGCCGCCGTGCCTCCGCCTCGGCCCGCAGCCGGGCCTCTTCCTCCGCCTGCTTGCGCAGCCGCTCCGCCTCCACGGCCCGCGCCTTCTCCTCGGCCTCCGCTCGCAGTCGCGCGGCCTCGGCCCGGACGCGGGCTTCCTCCTCGGCGCGCAGCCGCTCCTCCTCCGCCTTACGGGCGGCCTCCGCCTCGGCCTTGATCCGGGCGGCCTCGGCCTCGCGGGCCAGGCGGGCTTCCTCCTCGGCCTTCAGCCGGGCCTCCTCCGCCTTCCGCGCCGCCTCTTCCTCTGCCCTGCGCCGGGCTTCCTCCTCGGCGAGCCGCCGGGCTTCGGCCCGGGCTGCGATCTCGGCCTCGGAGAGCGGGAGCATCCGGTCCAGCCGGTGCCGTACGACCGTGGTCACCGAGGCCGGGTCCTGGCCGGCGTCGACCACCAGGTAGCGCCCGGGGTCGGCGGCGGCCAGCGTCAGGAAGCCGGCCCGCACCCGCTCGTGGAACTCCGTCGGCTCCGACTCCAGCCGGTCCGGCGCCTCCGTGAACCGCTCCCGGGCCGTCTCCGGCGACACGTCGAGCAGCACGGTCAGGTTCGGCACCAGCCCTCCCGTGGCCCAGCGGGAGATGCGGGCGATCTCGGTCGGCGACAGGTCGCGTCCGGCGCCCTGGTACGCCACCGAGGAGTCGATGTAGCGGTCCGTGATGACCACCGCGCCGCGTTCCAGGGCGGGCCGGACCACCGTGTCCACGTGCTCCGCCCGGTCGGCGGCGTACAGCAGCGCCTCGGCGCGGTTCGACAGCCCGGCGGATGAGACGTCCAACAGGATCGAGCGGAGCCGCTTGCCGACCGGCGTGGCGCCGGGCTCGCGCGTCACGACGACCTCGTGGCCCTTGCCCCGTATCCAGTCGGCCAGCGCCTCCACCTGGGTGGACTTCCCGGCGCCGTCACCGCCCTCCAGGGCGATGAAGAACCCGGTGGTCGCCGGGGCCTGGGACGGCTCCCCGCCCCGCAGCGCCTCGCGCAGGTCACGGCGCAGCGGTACGCCGCCGCGATCGTCGGCCTTGGCCAGCACCACCGCCGCGACCGACAGCAGCAGCACACCGACCAGCATCAGGGTGAACGCGGCGCCCCCGTAGGCGAAGACCACCCGGCCGCCACCCAGCCGGTGCGTGCCTATGGCCCCGGCGAGTACGGGAGCGAGGACGGCCCCGACGGCGACGGCCACCCGCACCACGGCCTGGAGGTGCTCGGTGACCCGGGCCCGACGGAACTCCTCGGTCTCCTGGTCGAGCAGGGTGTGCCCGGTACTGGCGGCCACCCCGGCGGCCAGACCGGCCGTCAGCGACAGGAACAGCACGGTGGCCGTGTCCGGGACCAGCCCGGCCAGGAGCAGCGCGAGCCCGGTCACCGCGATGGCGAGCGCCAGCGATCGGCGCCGGGTCAGCCCCGGCAGCACCTTGCCGGACTGCGCGGCCCGGATGCCGAGACCGGTGCCGCCGACGAGGGCGAGGACCAGCAGGGCGTACGAGGAGGGGCCCCCACCGAGGTCGAAGCCGTACAGCACCGCCACGGAGGCGGCGCCGGCCACGGCCGCGGCGACGGCGGCGCAAGCCGCGACGAGCATGCCGATGGCCCCCGTCCGCCCCTTCTCGGGCCGGTCCCCCGCCTTGGGGGCGCGCAGGCCCTCCAGCGGGGACCTCGGACGCGGGGTCTTGCCATCGGGCAGCACCAGCGGCAGCAACAGGGAGACGGACGCGGCGAACAGGCCGGCGGCGACGTACGAGCCCAGCGCCGACTCGTTCTCGGCGAACCAGTCCACGCCCAGTCCGAGGGCCCGCCCTATCAGGGTCGCGGCGAGCAGGAGGGCGGCGGCGACGGGCATCGCGGCGAATCCCGTACGCAGCGTCAGGCGCCGCAGCGTGTCCAAGTGGTCGGGGAGCGGCCGTACGGTCGCACCCTCCGGCGGCGGCGCGGGCAGCAGGGCGGGAGCGGCGCTCTCCTTCGCCAGCGTCCACAGCCGCTCGGCGGCACCGGAGACGAAGACGGTGGCCAGCAGCGCGGTCACGGCCTGCCCCGGAATCCAGTCGAGCCAGAGCGGGGCGACGACGAACAGTGCTATCCGCATCCCGTCGGCGCCGACCATCGTCCAGCGGCGGTCCAGGGCGCCGCCGGAGGCGGTCAGCTTGGACAGCGGGCCGAGGAGCACGGCGCCGAAGAGCAGCGTGGCGAGGATACGGACCCCGAAGACGGCGGCGACGGCGAAGGCCGCACCGCGGTAGCCACCGCCGAAGGCTTCCTGGGAGACGGTCGCCTGGAGCGTCAGCAATACGAGCACCAGCAGGGCGAGGGCATCTCCGATGCCGCTCACGAGCTGGGCACTCCACAGCCGGCGCAACCTGGGTGTGCGCAGCAGGGCGCGCACCGCTCGCTCACGGGAGTCTGCGGCTAGGGCTTCGTCGTAGGTGGGGTCATTGGGGGCGGTCACGACCGGTGGCTGCTCGGCTCGCGTCATCCGCCCAGCCTATCCGCTACGCCAATCGACTGCCGGGGGCCTGTGGAC
The DNA here is from genome assembly GCF_055231995.1 of Streptomyces sp. Tek67B01. Taxonomy (NCBI): domain Bacteria; kingdom Bacillati; phylum Actinomycetota; class Actinomycetes; order Kitasatosporales; family Streptomycetaceae; genus Streptomyces; species Streptomyces sp. Tek67B01. The sequence continues at coordinate 3,964,988 of NZ_JBUYUY010000001.1, read as the reverse complement.
AACCCCCCGTCGACCCCTCCGACCAGCGCCTCGTGCCCGGACCGCGCACCCGCGACGCCGAAAGACGGTCGGACCCCGACGCCGTGGCGTCGGGGTCCGACCGTGTTCCTCCGCGGGTGCGAGCGGACGCTACTCGTCCGTCGACGCCGGCGCCGTCACGGCCGCCTTCTTGGCCGGAGCCTTCTTCGCGACCGTCTTCTTCGCCGCCGCCGTCTTCGCCGCCGTCTTCTTCGCCGCGGCGGTCTTGGTCGCGACGGTCTTCGCCGCAGCGGTCTTGGTCGCCGCGGCCTTCTTCGCCGGTGCCTTCTTGGCCGGGGCCTTCTTCGCCGTCTTCTTCGCCGGCGCCTTCGCCCGCTTCTCCGCGAGCAGCTCGTAGCCCCGCTCCGGCGTGATCGTCTCGACGTCGTCGTCCCGCCGCAGCGTCGCGTTCGTCTCGCCGTCCGTCACGTACGGCCCGAACCGGCCGTCCTTGACGACCACCGGCTTCTCGCTCACCGGGTCCGTGCCCAGCTCCTTGAGCGGCGGCTTGGCCGCCGCCCGCCCCCGCTGCTTCGGCTGCGCGTAGATCGCGAGGGCCTCGTCCAGGGTGATCGAGAACAGCTGGTCCTCGGTCTCCAGCGACCGCGAGTCCGTGCCCTTCTTGAGGTACGGACCGTAGCGGCCGTTCTGCGCCGTGATCTCCACGCCCTCCGCGTCCACGCCCACGACCCGCGGGAGGGACATCAGCTTCAGCGCGTCGTCCAGCGTCACCGTGTCCAGGGACATCGACTTGAACAGCGAGGCCGTCCGCGGCTTCACCGCGTTCTTACCCGTCTTCGGCGTGCCCTCGGGCAGGATCTCCGTCACGTACGGCCCGTAGCGACCGTCCTTCGCGACGATCTGGTTCCCGCTCACCGGGTCGGCGCCCAGCTCGAACTCGCCGCTCGGCTTCGCGAACAGCTCCTCCGCGAAATCCGTCGTCAGCTCGTCGGGCGCGAGGTCGTCGGGGACGTCCGCCCGCTGGTGGCCCTCCGCGTCCTTCTCGCCGCGCTCGACGTACGGTCCGTACCGGCCGACGCGCAGCACGATCCCGTCGCCCACGGGGAACGAGGAGATCTCCCGGGCGTCGATCGCGCCGAGGTCGGTGACGAGCTCCTTGAGACCGCCGAGGTGGTCGCCGTCGGCGGGTACGACCTCCGACGCGTCCTCCGCGCCGAAGTAGAACCGCTTCAGCCACGGCACGGACTGGGCCTCGCCCCGCGCGATGCGGTCGAGGTCGTCCTCCATCTTCGCGGTGAAGTCGTAGTCGACGAGCCGCCCGAAGTGCGTCTCCAGCAGGTTGACGACGGCGAACGACAGGAAGGACGGCACGAGCGCCGTGCCCTTCTTGAAGACGTAGCCGCGGTCCAGGATCGTGCCGATGATCGACGCGTACGTCGACGGCCGCCCGATCTCCCGCTCCTCCAGCTCCTTGACCAGCGAGGCCTCGGTGTAGCGGGCCGGCGGCTTGGTCGAGTGGCCGTCCGCCGTGATCTCCTCGGCCGACAGCGCGTCGCCCTCGGCGACCTGCGGCAGCCGCTTCTCGCGGTCGTCCAGCTCCGCGTTCGGGTCGTCCGCGCCCTCGACGTACGCCTTCATGAAGCCGTGGAAGGTGATCGTCTTGCCCGAGGCGCTGAACTCGGCGTCACGGCCGTCCGAGGCCCGTCCGCCGATCTTCACGGTCACCGAGTTGCCGACCGCGTCCTTCATCTGGGAGGCGACGGTCCGCTTCCAGATCAGCTCGTACAGGCGGAACTGGTCGCCGGTCAGACCCGTCTCGGCCGGCGTGCGGAAACGATCACCCGAAGGACGAATCGCCTCGTGCGCCTCCTGGGCGTTCTTGACCTTGCCCGCGTAGGTACGCGGCTTCTCCGGCAGGTAGTCGGCCCCGTACAGCTGCGTGACCTGCGCCCGCGCCGCCGACACCGCGGTGTCGGAGAGCGTGGTGGAGTCCGTACGCATGTAGGTGATGAAGCCGTTCTCGTACAGCTTCTGCGCCACCTGCATCGTCGCCTTCGCACCGAAGCCCAGCTTGCGCGAGGCCTCCTGCTGGAGCGTCGTCGTACGGAACGGGGCGTACGGGGAGCGGCGGTACGGCTTGGACTCGACCGAGCGGACGGCGAACGACGTCTGCTCCAGCGCGGCGGCCAGGGCCCGCGCGTTCGCCTCGTCGAGGTGCAGGACCTCGCTCTTGAGCTGCCCGTTCGATCCGAAGTCACGGCCCTGGGCGACGCGCTTGCCGTCGACCGTGTTCAGGCGGGCGACCAGCGTGGAGGGGTCCGAGGAGTCACCGGCGCGGCCGGTGCCGAAGGTACCGGTCAGGTCCCAGTACTCGGCGGAACGGAAGGCGATGCGCTCGCGCTCCCGCTCGACGACGAGACGGGTGGCCACCGACTGGACGCGGCCGGCCGACAGCTTCGGCATGACCTTCTTCCACAGGACCGGCGAGACCTCGTAGCCGTAGAGGCGGTCGAGGATGCGGCGGGTCTCCTGGGCGTCGACCATGCGCTGGTTCAGTTCGCGCGGGTTGGCGACGGCGTCGCGGATCGCGTCCTTGGTGATCTCGTGGAAGACCATCCGGTGGACGGGGACCTTGGGCTTGAGGACTTCCTGCAGGTGCCACGCGATGGCTTCGCCCTCGCGGTCCTCATCGGTGGCGAGGAAGAGTTCGTCGGACTCGGCCAGCAGCTCCTTGAGCTTGCGGACCTGCGCCTTCTTGTCCGCGTTGACCACATAGATCGGCTGGAAATCGTGCTCGACGTCGACGCCGAGACGGCGGACCTCGCCGGTGTACTTGTCGGGAACCTCGGCCGCGCCGCTGGGGAGGTCGCGGATGTGCCCGACGCTCGCCTCGACGACGTACCCCGGGCCGAGGTAGCCCTTGATCGTCTTCGCCTTGGCAGGGGACTCGACGATGACGAGTCGGCGGCCGCCCTTTGCGGTCTCGCTAGTCGGGGACAACTTGGCTCTTCTCTCCGGTCGGCACTCGGTCGCGGTACGGCGACGCTGCGGAGTGTGACGGTACAACCCGCCCCCGTGTCAAACGGCACAAGCCCGCAACGGCCACTCGAACGGTAACCCGACAAGTGCGGGTTCTGCCGCCCGGATACCGCGCCGGGCCCTTGGCGATCACCGGGCCGAGTGGCCGGGGGGCCGTCTGGCCCCGCTCCACGACCCCCTCCGGACCTGCGGCGTCACGGGGTTCCCGGCCGGCTCGACGGGGCCTGTGGTCCGCTTGCGGAGAGCCTGCTCACAGGGCGTTTCCCACCGGCCCCGGAGCACCGGCCCGGAGCACCGGTCCCCGGCCCCGGCGGCGCCCCGCCCGCCAGCACCGACGGCCCGCCGACCGCCGCTCCGGCACCGGTACGAGGGCGGTCGCGCAGCGGTACAGGCCAGGTGTGACACCGATACGGCCCAGCCGGGGCGCATTCCCGAGCCCACCGGCGCGCGGCGCGAGGCACGAGCCCCCCGCCACGCTCCGCGCGGCCCCCCGGGCCTACCGCCCGGGGGCGGCGACGGGCTCCAGGAAGCCCTGCTCCACGAGCATCCGGATCGCCTCCGGAGTGCGGTCGCGCAGGACGACCGGGTCCTCCTGCATGAGCTGCGCGATCGCGTCCAGGATGCGACCGGCGCTGAGTGAGCCGTCACACACTCCGGCGAACCCCGCGCCGACCGTGTCCACCTTGGTCGCCCGCCGCATCCCGCGGTTCTGCCGCAGCACCACGTGCTCCGGGTCCTCCGCCCCGGGCGCGCCGACCTGCTCCTGGACGACCTCCTCGGCCAGCGCGAAATACCCCGCCAGCAGGGCTGCGTCATCATGCTCGCGCAGGAAGTCCTGGCGGGCGAAGTGGGCCAGGACCGTCTCGCCGAGCGGCTGCTCCACCGAGTGCGGCCACTCCTCCACGACGATCGACGGCTCGGCCGCGTCCGTGCGGCGCAGGGTGATCCAGCCGAAACCGACCGCCTTGGTCTTGCGGGCCTCGAACTCGTCCAGCCAGTCCTCGTACCGTCGCGCGTACTCGGCCGGGTCGGTGCGGTGGTCACCGGCGTCCCGCAGCCACAGCTCGGCGTACTGCGTCACGTCCTGCACGTCCCGCTGCACGATCCACGCGTCGCAGCCGGGCGGCACCCAGGCGCGGAGCCGGTCGCGCCAGTCCTCGCCCTCGACGTGCTGCCAGTTCCCGAGGAACTGCGCGTACCCGCCCGGGTTGAGGCGGGCGCCCGCCTCCCGGACCAGGGTCCGGCACAGGTCGTCGCCGCCCATCCCGCCGTCCCGGTACGTCAGCCGCGCGCCCGGGGAGATCACGAAGGGCGGGTTCGACACGATCAGGTCGTACGTGGCGTCCCCGACCGGCTCGAAGAGCGACCCCGCGAGCAGCTCGGCCTTCGGCGCCCCGGAGAGCGCCAGCGTCAGCCGGGTGAATTCCAGGGCTCTGGGGTTGACGTCGGTGGCGGTGACCCGCGTCGCGTGCTGGGCGGCGTGCAGGGCCTGGATGCCCGATCCCGTGCCCAGGTCCAGGGCCGATCCGACGGGGATGCGGACGGTGATCCCGGCCAGCGTCGTGGACGCGCCGCCGACGCCGAGCACCACCCCCTCCTCGCGACTGCCGATCCCCCCGGCCCCGCCCACGGCGCAGCCGAGGTCGGAGACGATGAACCAGTCCTCCCCGTCGGGCCCGCCGTACGGGCGCACGTCGACGGTGGCGCGGACGGTGTCCTCGCCGTCGGCGGCCTCCTCCCGGCGCAGCCAGCCGTCGGCGAGCGCCGCTTCGACGGGCAGCACGGCCCCCGCCCGCACCGAGGACACCGGCTGCTGGAGCAGGAAGAGCCGGACCAGGGTGGCGAGCGGGGCGTCGGCGTGGTCCCGGGTGGCGCGCAGGGCCGGAACCGTCTCGCTGCGGGCCAGCGCGGCGTAGGCGGGGGCGCCGAGCAGGTCGAGCAGCCCGTCGGCGGTGAAGCCGGCGGCCAGCAGGGCGGTGCGGAGCTCGGCGGCGCGGTCGGGCGAAGGAAGGCTGGTGGTACTCACCCGCCCATTGTGGCCGCTCGCTCCGACAATGCGTGTGCCGCGCGGCCGTGTTCCGGCGGCGCCACCGTCCGCAGGCCGGGGGCGGTGTCGGGTGAGGCCCCCGGGCGGGCGCCAGAGGACCGGTCGTGGCCGGGTCGTGGGCCGCGGCCACGAGGTCGTGGCCGGGTCATGGGCCGCGGCCCCGAGGTCGTAACCGGGTCGTGGACCGCGCCCCGGGACCGACGACCGGTCGTCGGCCGGCGGCGGTGGGCCGGCACGGGAGGCGAGGGCCAAGGGGGGGCGGGGGTCGCTTCCGGCCCCGGCCGCCCGTGGCGACGTACGACGGACAACCTGGGAGCGGCCGCCGGCTCGCCGACCCGGACCCGCCCCGCACGCACCCCGGCAAAGGTCCCGGCGCGGTCTCGCAGCGTCCCGGAGGGGTCCGCGGCAGTCACGGAGGGGTCCGCGGCGGTCCCCGCAACGGTCCCGCGGGGGTCCCCGGCGGGTCCCGCGGGCGCTACTTCGCCGTCGTCTGGACCTGGCAGCCCTTCTGGCCGTTCATCGCCTTGTCCAGGCCGCCCGACTTCAGCTTGTCCAGGGCCTCCTTGCCGCCCTGGGTCGCGGTCTCCAGGCCCCCGGCGACGTCCTTGAGCCCCTCGGCGAACTTCGTCTGGTCCTTGACGTCGAGGGCGTCCATCTTGACCTTCAACTCGGCGTAGCCCTTCGACGTCGACTCGAAGCCCTTCACCGCCGTGCTCTGGGTCTCCGCACCGTCCTTGACGGGCGGAACTCCCGCGCCCGACAGAGCGGTCCCCATCGCCTTGTACGCGTCGGACATGACCTGGAAGGCGGCCGAGTCGGTCTTTTGGACGTCCTCCGGCTTGCTGCTCTCCGTGGCCACCCGCTTGATGTCGACGTTGCCGGCCTCGATCTTCGAAAGCTCGGGCTGCCAGGCGTCACAGACCTTCTTGGCCCATGCGTCGGCCTTCTTGTCGCCGTCGTCCCCGCCGCACCCGGACAGCACGAGCATCAGTACCGCACCGCCGGACACCGCGGTCGCAAACTTCTTGTTCACCGGATTGGTCCCTTCGAAGGCTCTCGGCCCGGAAGATACACGCCGGCCATCGGGTGACATGCAAAGGCGGACGGACGGCGCGTCAGTCCGCGCCGCCCGTCCGCCGTTCGGGCGTACCTTCGAGCCCGGTCGCCCCGAGCCCGGCCAAGCGACCGAGACGGCCGCTCAGGGACCCGCGAAGGCCCGGCCAGGGCCCATCAGGAGACGGTCGCGGCGTCGGCGGACGGCTGGGCCACCCGCTCCGCCGTGCCGCCCTCCGTGTCGTCGCCCACGGCGATGCCGCGCCGCTTCGAGATGTACACCGCGGTGATGATGACCACAATCGCGAGGACCGCGACGATCGCCCGCACCGTCGCGCTGGTGTCCGCGCCGTAGCTGAACTGCACGACCGCCGGAGCGATCAACAGCGCCACCAAGTTCATGACCTTGAGCAGCGGGTTGATGGCCGGACCGGCGGTGTCCTTGAACGGGTCGCCGACGGTGTCGCCGATCACCGTCGCGGCGTGGGCCTCACTGCCCTTGCCGCCGTGATGACCGTCCTCGACCAGCTTCTTCGCGTTGTCCCAGGCGCCCCCGGAGTTGGCGAGGAAGACGGCCATCAGCGTGCCCGTGCCGATGGCGCCCGCGAGGAACGAGCCGAGCGCGCCCACGCCCAGCGAGAACCCGACGGCGATCGGGGTGAGGACCGCGAGCAGGCCGGGCGTGGCGAGCTCGCGCAGTGCGTCCTTGGTGCAGATGTCGACGACGCGGCCGTACTCGGGCTTCTCCGAGTAGTCCATGATCCCGGGGTGCTCGCGGAACTGCCGGCGCACCTCGTAGACGACGGCGCCCGCGGAGCGGGACACGGCGTTGATGGCCAGGCCGGAGAACAGGAACACGACGGCCGCGCCGAGGATCAGACCGACCAGGTTGTTGGGCTGGGCGATGTCCAGGCTGAGGTTCATCTCCCCGGCCTTGGCCCCGACCTCCTTCACGGCGGTCGCGATGGCGTCGTTGTACGAGCCGAACAGCGCGGCCGCCGCCAGGACGGCGGTGGCGATGGCGATGCCCTTGGTGATGGCCTTGGTGGTGTTGCCGACGGCGTCCAGGTCGGTGAGCACCTGCGCGCCCGCGCCCTGCACGTCGCCCGACATCTCGGCGATGCCCTGGGCGTTGTCGGAGACCGGTCCGAAGGTGTCCATGGCGACGATGACGCCGACCGTGGTCAGCAGACCGGTACCGGCCAGGGCCACCGCGAAGAGCGCCAGCGTGATCGACGCGCCGCCGAGCAGGAACGCCCCGTAGACACCGAGCCCGATGAGCAGCGCGGTGTAGACGGCGGACTCCAGGCCGACCGAGATGCCGGCGAGGACGACGGTGGCCGCGCCGGTCAGCGAGGACTTGCCGATGTCCCGGACGGGACGGCGGTTGGTCTCCGTGAAGTAGCCGGTCAGCTGCTGGATCAGGGCCGCGAGCACGATGCCGATGGCGACGGCGACGACGGCGAGGACGCGCGGGTCACCGCTGTGGTTGGTGATCGCGGCGTTCTCGACGCCGACGAGCTCCTTGTAGGTCGCCGGCAGGTACACGTAGACGGCGACCGCGACGAGCACCAGGGAGATCACCGCGGAGATGAAGAACCCGCGGTTGATCGCGGCCATCCCGCTGCGGTCGGAGCGGCGCGGCGAGACCGCGAAGATGCCGATCATCGCGGTGATCACGCCGATGGCCGGGACGATCAGCGGGAAGGCCAGGCCCAGGTCGCCGAAGGCGGCCTTGCCGAGGATGAGCGCGGCCACGAGGGTGACGGCGTACGACTCGAAGAGGTCGGCCGCCATCCCCGCGCAGTCGCCGACGTTGTCGCCCACATTGTCGGCGATGGTCGCGGCATTACGCGGGTCGTCCTCCGGAATGCCCTGCTCGACCTTGCCGACCAGGTCGGCGCCCACGTCGGCGGCCTTGGTGAAGATGCCGCCGCCCACGCGCATGAACATCGCGATGAGGGCCGCGCCGAGACCGAAGCCCTCCAGGACCTTGGGCGCGTCGGCGGCGTAGACGAGTACGACGCACGAGGCACCGAGCAGGCCCAGGCCGACGGTGAACATGCCGACCACGCCACCCGTGCGGAAGGCGATCCTCATCGCCTTGTGGGACACCTCGGTCAGGTCCTTGGCGGCTCCGCCCTCGGCAGGGGTCGCCTCGCGGGCGGCGGCGGCGACGCGGACGTTCGCGCGGACGGCCAGGCGCATGCCGATGTAACCGGTGGCGGCCGAGAAGAGGGCGCCGACGAGGAAGAAGGCGGACCGGCCGGCCCGCAGGGACCAGTCGTCGGCGGGGAGCAGGAAGAGCAGGAAGAAAACGACGACGGCGAAAACGCCGAGCGTGCGCAGTTGGCGGCCGAGGTAGGCGTTGGCGCCTTCCTGAACCGCGGCGGCGATCTTTTTCATGCTGTCGGTGCCCTCGTCGGCGGCGAGCACCTGGCGGACCAGGATCTGCGCGACGGCGAGTGCGGCGAGTGCGACCGCGGCGATCACGATGACGATGAGGCGATTGTCATCGGTGAGCACTGCGGCTGCCAGATCGGAGTTGCCGATCGGCGCGTTGGGGGTGAAGAGCCCCGTCATTCGTCCTCCTTGACGTGATGAGCTCAAGATGTGGACGGATTGTAGGGAGCGCGACCTGATCAAAACAGTGGGCGGGAAACGGAATTGGCCTGCTCTTGCTCCTCACCAATAGATCGCGTCACTCCATTACCCTCGAAAGTGGTAATGGGGCAAAGGCATTGACGGTTGATCATTGAGCTGATCATTGCGCCGGATATTCCTGGCGGCGCGCTCCGGAAAACGGAAAAAGCCCTGCTCGGCAGGGCTTTGATAAAGATCGGAAGATACGATGGCACGCGCACCCGACACCACCACGGTAGGTCGGCGCCCCCCGCCCCGGAGCCCAAGGCCGGACGGCACCCTCCCACCCACCTGCACCACGGCGAGGCCGAGACCCGCGCCACCCTCAGCAGGCCGACACCGCCCGGGCAGGGGACCCCGCCGCGACGCACTCAGGAGCCCGGACGGCCGGAGACGGGACCACCACGCCGGGGTTGCCGTGGAGCCGCGTCGGAAGGGAGGCAGGGCCGCGTCAGGTCACGGCGGCCTGCGGAAGGTCGTGGCAGGACCGGGGGCAGGGTCGGCCGGGGCCGAGCTCACAGCCGGGCTGCGCCGAGACCGATGAGGCAGCCCGCGGGCACGGCTACGACCGGACGGGGGCAGCCCGCTGGCACGGCTACAACAGGGCTACGGCAGGGCGGTGACCCGCGCGACCGGCCAGGTCATCCGGATGGTCCCGCCCCCTTCGCCACTGGTCACCTCGACGTCGTCGACGAGCCCGCTGATGACGGCCAGGCCCATCTCGTCCTCGCCCTCGATGTCGGGGTCCAGGACGGCTTCGATCCCCGGCACGGCATCGGACGGGCCACCGGGGGGCCCTGGAACCTCGTCGCCGACCTCGATGGAGAACAGCTTCTCCTCCTCGGTCAGCACGACGCGGACGGGCGCGGTGAGCCCGTTGCTTCGGTGCAGCCCGACGGCGCGCGAGCAGGCCTCCCCGACGGCGAGGCGAACCTCGTCGAGAACTGCTTCCTCCACACCGGCCCGGCGCGCCACGGCGGCGGCCACCAAACGGGCCGTCCGGACGTGTTCGGGCTGGGCGCTGAAGCGGAGTTCAACGGTGGCCATGCGCGTCCCCCTCGGACTACGGGCGCCTGGAACTGCGGCGCCTCGAACTACGGGCGCGGGCTCGGGCCCGGACGGGCGCCCGGGCGTGCCTTACAGGGGCCCGGACCGCCCATGGCCCGGTACCCCCGCCCGTCGTCGGCTCCTTGACGGCAGGTTGCCGTCAGTGAGCGTCAGTCGGTGGCGTTGACGGCGTCGTCCACGGTGGTGTGGATCGGGAACACCTTCGTCAGACCGGTAATACGGAAGATCTTGAGGATGCGCTCCTGGTTGCAGACCAGACGCAGCGAGCCCTCGTGCGCGCGAACGCGCTTGAGGCCTCCCACGAGCACACCGAGGCCGGTGGAGTCGAGGAAGTCCACTCGCTCCATGTCGACAACCAAGTGGTAGCTGCCGTCGTTCACCAACTCCACCAACTGCTCGCGCAGCTTGGGCGCGGTATACACATCAATCTCGCCACCGACCTCAACGACCGTGCGGTCGCCGACAGTGCGAGTCGACAGGGACAGGTCCACGGATCCTCCAGCACCTTGCTATCGAGCGGCGCCCCCCAGGGGCCTCCCTACCCGAAGGTAGAGGAGGGATTGGCTGCCGCGATGGCATTCAATCACTTACCGGCAGGCGCGCACGACGCCTTGGGACCATTGTCCCGCACGCCAGTGACACACTCGGTTCCAAATGGCCAATACTCACGGTCCCGGTCGGCCCACGGCACACGCGGACACACGACCCACCCCCGGCACGGTCCTGGACCGGCTGGCAGCGGGGCCATCCCGGGCTGCGCGCATCACCCATACGGAGCACTTGCCCCCTCGGGCGGGTCGTCATGCGGTCTGGCCGGACCGTGTTCGATCAGATGTAGTAGCGGCCATCGCGGCCGCCGGGATCGAACATCCGTGGGCCCACCAGGCCGAAGCCGCCGAGCACGCCCTGGACGGCACCTCCGTCGTCGTCGCCACCGGCACCGCCTCCGGCAAGTCACTGGCGTACCTGGCGCCCGTCCTGTCCGCCCTCGCGGACGGCGCGCAGGCGCCCAACGGGCGGGGAGCGACCGCGCTCTACCTGGCTCCGACCAAGGCCCTGGCGGCCGACCAACGGCGGGCGGTCCGGGAGCTGGCCGCGCCGCTGGGCAACGCGATCCGGCCCGCCGTGTACGACGGGGACACGCCGGTCGAGGAACGCGAATGGGTACGCCAGTACGCGAACTACGTCCTCACCAACCCCGACATGCTGCACCGGGGCATCCTTCCCGCCCACCCGCGCTGGTCCTCGTTCCTGAAGGCGCTGCGCTACGTCGTGGTCGACGAGTGTCACACCTACCGGGGGGTATTCGGGTCGCACGTGGCGCAGGTACTGCGACGGCTGCGCCGGCTGTGCGCGCGCTACGGCTCCGAGCCGGTCTTCCTGCTGGCCTCCGCCACCGCCAGTGACCCGGCGGCCGCGGCGTCCAGGTTGACGGGGGTGGCGGTCACCGAGGTCGCCGACGACGCCTCGCCGCGCGGCGAGGTGGTCTTCGCCCTGTGGGAGCCCCCGCTGACCGACCTCAAGGGCGAGGGGGGCGCCCCGGTACGCCGCACCGCCACGGCCGAGACCGCCGACCTACTGACCGACCTGGTGGTCCAGGGGGTCCGTACGGTCGCCTTCGTGCGGTCCCGGCGCGGCGCCGAGCTGATTTCGGTGATCGCCCAGGAACGGCTCGCGGCGGTAGACCGTTCGCTGCCCGGGCGGGTCGCCGCGTACCGGGGCGGTTATCTGCCCGAGGAGCGGCGCGCCCTGGAGCGGGCCCTGCACTCGGGGGAACTGCTGGGGCTGGCCGCGACCACCGCGCTGGAGCTGGGCGTGGACGTGTCTGGCCTCGACGCCGTGCTGATCACCGGCTACCCGGGTACCCGGGCCTCCCTGTGGCAGCAGGCGGGCCGGGCCGGGCGCACCGGGCAGGGGGCGCTGGCTATCCTCGTCGCCCGGGACGACCCGCTGGACACCTACCTGGTCCACCACCCCGAGGCGTTGTTCCGCCGGCCGGTTGAGGCCACCGTCCTGGACCCCGACAACCCGTACGTACTGGCCCCGCACCTGTGCGCGGCCGCGGCGGAGCTTCCGTTGACGGAGGCCGACCTGGCCCTGTTCGGCCCCTCCGCGGGCGAGCTGCTCCCCCAGTTGGAGGCGGCGAAACTGCTCCGGCGCCGGGCGACGGCCTGGCACTGGACCCGGCGGGAGCGCGCCTCGGACCTCACCGACATCCGGGGCGGAGGCGGGCGCCCGGTGCAGATCGTGGAGGCCGCCACGGGTCGGCTGCTCGGCACGGTCGACGAGTCCGCCTCCCACACCGCCGTCCACGACGGGGCCGTCCACCTGCACCAGGGCCGCACCTATCTGGTGAAGCACCTGGACCTGGAGGACTCGGTGGCCCTGGTGGAGGAGGCCAGCCCGCCGTTCTCCACCACCGCCCGGGACACGACCGCCATCTCGGTGCTGGAGACCGAGCACGAGATCCCCTGGGGGCGGGGACGGCTCTGCTTCGGCTCCGTCGAGGTCACCAACCAGGTCGTCTCCTACCTGCGGCGCAGACTGCTGTCCGGGGAGGTGCTCGGGGAGGCCAAGCTGGACCTCCCCCCGCGCACCCTGCGCACGCGGGCCGTGTGGTGGACGGTCACCGAGGACCAGTTGGACGAGGCCCGGATCTCGCCGGAGATCCTCGGAGGCGCCCTGCACGCCGCCGAGCACGCCTCCATCGGGCTGCTCCCGCTGTTCGCCACCTGCGACCGCTGGGACATCGGTGGTGTCTCCGTCCCGCTGCACCCGGACACCCTGCTGCCGACCGTGTTCGTCTACGACGGCCACCCCGGCGGCGCGGGTTTCGCGGAGCGGGCCTTCCACACCGCCCACTCCTGGCTGACCGCGACCCGCGACGCCATCGCCGCCTGCGAATGCGCGGCGGGTTGCCCCTCCTGCATCCAGTCCCCCAAGTGCGGCAACGGCAACGACCCCCTCCACAAGCGCGGCGCGATCCGCCTCCTCACCCGCCTCCTGACGGAAGCCCCACCGCCCACCGACCCCGCGACTTGAGGGCCTCGGCCCGCCGGGGCCCGCCCGGGAACCGTGCCTGCCGCCCCGGCGTGCCGGGCCGGCGCGCCCCCAGGACCACCCGCAGGGACGACCGTGACGCTCCGCCCTCGGCCGGTCGGCCTCGGGCGCCGAACCCCTGCCCGGGGTGTCGGCGGGAGCACCCCTGGCTCGGGCGACGCCGAACCGGCCCGAGCAAATGCCTCCGACCGGCCGCCCCGCTTCGGGCCTGCGCGGCGGCCCGGCGCCGGGCCGCGTCGGGACTCACGAGTGCAACGCGCCCGCTCGCACGGCTACCACTGACCTGAACCGGGCCACACCGGCCGCCAGGGCCCGAGGCAACCCCAGGCGGCGGCCACCGGCCAGACACCCCCGCACGGACCGCGACCCGCCCAGACGGCCCCGCACGGTCAGTAACGGGCCCAGACGGCCGACTCAGGCGGCCCCGCACGGGCGGCCACCGGCCCAGACCGGTCCAGCTGGGGCGGCGACGGGCCCAGACGGCCCAGCTCGGCCCGCCCCCCAGACGGCCCAGCTGGGACCGCCGCCCGCCCAGACGCCCGGCTCAGGCGGTAACGGTCCCAGGCAGCCGGCTCAGGCGGCCCCGCACGGGCGGCCACCGGCCCAAACCGGTCCAGCTCGCACCGCGAGCCGCCCAGACGGCCCCGCACGGTCAGTAACGGGCCCAGACGGCCGACTCAGGCGGCCCCGCACGGGCGGCCACCGGCCCAAACCGGTCCAGCTGGGGCGGCGACGGGCCCAGACGGCCCAGCTCGGCCCGCCCCCCAGACGGCCCAGCTGGGACCGCCGGCCGCCCAGACGGCCCCGCGCGGGCGGTGGACGAGGGGGTGAAGGGGCCCGCCGGGACGCGGGCTTCGACATCCGCCACCTCGCCCCGTAGGCGGCACTCCGCCAGGGCCGCCCCCTGGGCCCGGGCGACCCGGGCAGCCGCGGCGCAAGCGGCCTCCGGGCCGTGCGCCCAAGCCGTCGCCGCCGCGAGGGACGCCAGATCCGCCGCGGCCGCCGCCCGGTGGCGTGCCACGACCGCCTGGCCCAGCAGCAGCACACCTCCGAACACAGCCCCCAGGACGGTCGTCACCAGCGCGGCCCACACGGTGGCCGAGCCCCGGTCCCGGCTCACGGCGGCGGCCCCACGCTGTCTTCCGCCAAGGCCACCGCCTGGGCGCCCAGGCGGACCGGCAGCCCGCCCGGTCCGGGAGCGGGCGCCGTCACGCGGACCCGCCAGAGGTCACCCTCCCGTTCCAGCCCCACCTCTGCCCCCGGCGGGGCGGCCGCCTTGACCGCCGCCACCGCCACCTCGGCCGGTTCCGACCGGGCCGCGGCCCGGGCCCCGGCCCGCGCCGCGTCCACGCAGCGGATCTGCGCGGCCGCCGCCATCAACGCCCACACGAGCAACGCCGCGAACAGCACCAGCGCCGGGATCACCAGGGCCGCTTCCGCCGTCACATATCCGCGGTCTCCGATTCGCCGCGAAATTTGCTCAGAACGGCACATCGAGAGCCTTCCCGATGGTCGACTGAAGCGCCGTCGACACCACCTCGCTCGTCACCACCTTGTACAAAACGGCGGCGAACGCACAGGCCGCGATCGTGCCCATGGCGTATTCGGAAGTCGACATCCCGGCATCACGGTGACGACCGCTCAGCGCGGCCCGTACCCGAATCCAGATGATCTTCATAGCAGCCTCCTGTTGGATTACGTTCTTGATCTTTTTTCAGCTGGTGATCTCAACTGCCCGAAAGGAGACCGGAAGCCATACCGATCACCACGGGCGCCACTCCCAGCGCCAGAAACGCGGGGAGGAAACACAGCCCCACCGGTGCGGTGATGAGCACCGCCGCCCGCTGCGCCCTGGCACCGGCCTGACGGACCCGGTCCGCCCGTAGGGCCGCCGCCAGGCGAGAGACCGGCTCGGCGGCCGGCGCCCCCGTACGGGCGGCCCGCTCCAGGCACTCCGCCAGTCCACGGGCACCCGGTATCTCCGCCAACCTCCCCCACGCCGAACCCGGTTCGCCGCCGAGCCGCAGCTCCGCCCCGGCCAACGCCAACCGCTCCCCGACCGGGCCGCCCAGCGACTCACCGACCACCTCGGCCGCTTCCACCGGGCCGGCCCCGGCCGCCAGACACGCGGCCAGCAGGTCGGCCGCGAACGGCAACTGCCTTTCCGCCTCGGCCGAGTCCACCCCGACGCCCGGGCGGCCCCGCAGCATCCGGCGTACGCCGAACGCGGCCCCACAGCCGAGCAGCGCCCCCGTCAGCCCCCCGACCAGCACCCAACACGCCACCACCGCCCCCGCCGGCCCGGCCCACGCCACCGCCAGGGCGCGTATCCGTGCGCTCCATACCGGCCCGGGCCGGGGTGCCCGCAGCGCCAGCAGCGCCGCGATCCGGCGGCGGGTCGCACGTTCCCGCACCCGCGCCGCCACCATCGACCCGAGGCACAGCAGCGCCGCCCCGAGGCACACCGCCATCCCCAGCCGGTGAATCACCGACCCGCCCATCACCGCTCCCCCATCCGTACGATCCGCCCGCACCACAGCAGTCCCAGCCCCTCCAGCACCCCACCGGCCAACAGGCAGCCCCACCCCATCGAGGTGTGCAGCAGCACCCGCAGGGGCTCCGCGCCGAGTGCCGTGCCCATCAGCAGGCCCACCAGCGGCAGCAGCGCGAGCACCACCGCGGTCGACCTGGCTCCGGCCAACTGCGCCCGCAGCGACTCCTGTCGGTCCCGCTCGGCCCGCAACGCCCCTTCCAGTCGCTCCAGCCCGGCGGCCAGGCCGGCGCCGCCGTCCACCGACACCCGCCAGCAGGCCGCCATCCCGGCCAGCCCCTCCGCGCCCGGCTCCCGGGCCGCCTCGCGCAGCGCCGCCGCCACATCCCCGCCGAACGCGGCAGCCGCCAGCACCCCGGCTTCCGCCGCGCCGGCCCGACCTTCCACAGGCGCCGTCCGCCGGATCGCCGCTGTCAGGGCCTGCCCGGGCTGCGCGCCCGCCCGCAGCTCCCCCACGGCGGCCCCGCACAGCGCCACCACGTCGGCGGCCCGCCCGGCCCGGGCCCGTTCCCACTCCCGGGCCCGTAGCCATCTGCGCACCAGCGGCACCGATAGCGCTCCCAGCACCAGGGGGATCACCGATGCGCCGACCAGGGCGACCAGCAGACCCACTCCCAGACCGGCCCACTCCCGCCATCGCGCGGCCCTCACCCGCACCGCGATCACCAGCCGCTCCCAGTTCACGGGGCCGCCCGGCACCACCGGACCACCTCCGCCCAGCACCAACCGGGCCCGCCGCGAGACCTGGTCGCCCCCGGCCAGCAGCCAGGCCGCGGTTCCGGCACACAACAGCCCGGCGAAGACGGGCATGGAGCCCACGGAGCCCGCCGCCTCCAGCCCCCCGGCGCTCACCGGGCACCACCCAGCAAGACGGCGAGCCGGTCCCAGCCGTGCTCCCGCACGAAGCCCCGGGCGCCCCAGCGCAGCGCGGGCACCGTGACCACCAGACCGGCCGGATTCCGCTCCAGCACATGCACTTCGGCGACCCGGCGCCGACCCGACCGGTCCCGCACCAGGTGCACCACCAAGGCCAGCGCGGCCGCCAACTGGCTGTGCAGGGCGGCCCTGTCGAGCCCCGCCGCCGTCCCGAGCGCCTCCAGCCGGGCCGGTACGTGAGCCGCGGCATTGGCGTGGACCGTGCCGCACCCGCCTTCGTGTCCGGTGTTCAGGGCGGCCAACAGGTCCGCCACCTCGGCGCCCCGGACCTCGCCGACCACCAACCGGTCGGGGCGCATCCGTAGCGCCTGCCGGACCAGGTCAGCCAGGGTGACCAGCCCCGCCCCCTCCTGATTGGCGGGGCGGGTCTCCAGCCTCACCACATGTGGATGGTCGGGACGCAACTCGGCCGAGTCCTCGGCGAGCACGATCCGCTCCCCCGGGCCGACCAACCCCAGCAAGGCACTGAGCAGGGTGGTCTTGCCCGTCCCCGTCCCACCGGAGACGAGGAACGACAGCCGGGCCTCGACCACCGCCGCCAACAACGTCTGCCCGCCCGGCGGCAGCGTGCCGGCGGCCACCAGCTCGTCCAGCGTGAACGCCCTGGGCCGCACCACCCGCAGAGACAGACACGCCGATCCGACCGCCACCGGTGGCAGCACGGCATGCAGCCGGGTGCCGTCCGGCATCCGGGCGTCCACCCAGGGTCGGGCGTCGTCCAGCCGTCTTCCCGCGACCGCCGCCAGCCGCTGGGCCAGGCGGCGCACCGCCTCCGCGTCGGCGAAGGTCACCCCGGTCAGTTCCAGCCCGCCACCGCGGTCCACCCACACCCGGTCCGGGGCCGCCACCAGCACATCGGTGACCTCCGGATCGGAGAGCAACGTCTCCAGCGGGCCCGCTCCGACCAACTCCGACCGTAACTCCGCCGCCACACCCAGCACTTCCGCGTCCCCCAGCAACCGGCCCTGAGCCCGAAGGGCCGCCGCCACCCCGGCCGGGGTCGGCTCCGCCCCGCTCTCGGCGAGCCGTTGCCGCACCGCGTCCAGCAGTACCGCGCTCATGCCGGCACCCCCTGGGCGGAGCCGAGCGCCCGCTGCCAGAAGCCGTCACAGAACCGGGCGAGCGCGCTTCGCCCCCGCGCCCCCGGCGGTTCCCCCTCGGCCACCCGCCCGGGAAGCCCCACTTCCACCGGCACCACCCCCGCCAGCGGAGCCCCCAACAGGTCGGCCACCGCTTCGGCGTCGAGCCCGTCGGGGCAGCGGCCCCGTACGACGACGCGCACATCCCGGGCCACCATCCGCACCCCGGCCGCCACCCGCCTCGCGGCCGCCACGGCCCGCAGCTCGCCCGGCACAACCATCAACACCAGGTCCAACTGGGCCAACACCTCGGCGACGGCTTCGTCCACCCTCCGCGGCAGGTCGACCACCACCACCCCGCCGCGGCGCCGGGCAGCGGACACCACCGACCGCATCGCGGCGGGCGGTACGACGACCCGGTCCCCGCGATCCCAGCTCAGCACCCTGAGGGCGTGCAGCTCGGGCAGGGATTCCTCCAGCGCGCCCGCACCCACCCGACCCCGCGACCCGGCGAAGTCCGGCCAGCGCAGCCCTTCGGCGCCCTCACCGCCCAGCAGCACGTCCATCCCGCCACCGAGCGGGTCTCCGTCGATGAGGATGGTCCGCTCTCCGGCCCGGGCGGCCCTGACGGCGAGAGCGCAGGCCAGGGTGGACGCCCCGGCCCCGCCGCTGCCACCGATCACTCCAACGGCGAGAGCGGGCCGGCCGGCTCCTTCCACCACATCGGCGATGCGGTCGACGAGCCTGTTCTCGGCGTCAGGCAGTCGCAGCACTTCCTCGGCGCCGATCTCCACCGCCCGCTGCCACACCCCGGGGTCGTCCAAGTCCCTCCCGACGAGGAACACCCCGTCCCGCCGCGGCGCTCCACGCACCCGCCGGGCGGCGTCGTCCCCGACGAGGACGAGGGGCGCGGATTCCCACCTCGTGTCGCCGCGGGAGCGAGCCACCTCCTCGGCGACGACGTCCGCTGCGTTGACACCGTTCGAGCGATCGCCGCGCCCGCCACTCCCGCCGCTTACGCCCGCGCGGTCCCACCCTGCCCGCGTGGCACTCGCGTCCCCAAGCGTTCCGCTTTGCTCGGGCACGGTGTGGTGCACGTACGGTTCGGCGCCCGCTGCGGCGCACAGCCGCAACAGGTCGTCGAGCAACAGGGGATCCTCGGTGATGATCAGGGGCCGTCCGCCACCGGGCACGGGTCCACCCGTCCGGCTAGGCGCCCTCGTCCCGCCCGACACCTTGAACTCCGGCACGTCACACGACTTCGATCCAGCCACGATCTCCGCCCCCTTCTCATTGCAAATCCGTGAACCGCGGACTTCGCGGCTGGAATCACGGTGCAACGATCGGGAAAACGAAGTGGATCTTGCTCGATATCTGTGGACAGGAACGCGCTTGTGGATATCTCCGCCACCCCATCGGGTGAGTTCATAGCGCGCCGGAACCACTACGCAGAGTCACGAGTTCGGAGGGGAGAGGGCCTCAGCCGCGCGGGCCCACCACACAGGAGGGGCCGGGAAGATGTCGATCGAGAGCTGGAGCCAAGGGGCGCGAACCGCGCCCGGACATGCGACGACCCCCGCCGGGGGGGAGAGCGGGGGTCGTCCCCACGGTCCGACTCGGGGGGGGAGGAGCCAGACCGGGTTAGCACGGTCGCGAACGATCCGTGACTTCCATGGTGTACCCGAGAGCCTTCTCAGGCAAACCCACGCGCCACACCTTACGCCGAATGGTGGGCGCATATGCTCGGGGCGTGGAAAACCAGCCCTTGCCGCACTCCTCGCCTCGGACCGCTGCCTTCTTCGACCTGGACAAGACCGTCATCGCGAAGTCAAGCGCCTTGACCTTCAGCAAGTCGTTCTACCGGGGTGGCCTGATCAACCGGCGGGCCGTCCTGCGCACCGCGTACACCCAGTTCATCTTCCTGGCCGGCGGCGCCGACCACGACCAGATGGAGCGGATGCGGGAGTACCTGTCCGCCCTCTGCAAGGGGTGGAACGTCCAGCAGGTGCGCGAGATCGTCGCCGAAGCCCTGCACGACCTCATCGACCCGATCATCTACGACGAGGCCGCGTCGTTGATCGAAGCCCACCACACCGCCGGGCGTGACGTGGTGATCGTCTCCAGCTCCGGCGCCGAAGTGGTCGAGCCCATCGGCGAGATGCTCGGCGCCGACCGCGTCGTGGCCACCCGCATGGTCGTCGGCGAGGACGGCTGCTTCACCGGGGAGATCGACTACTACGCCTACGGGCCGACGAAAGCCGAGGCCGTGCGCGAGCTCGCCGAGTCCGAGGGATACGACCTCACCAGGTGCTACGCGTACAGCGATTCGATCACCGACGTACCGATGCTGGAGGCGGTCGGACACCCGCACGCGGTGAACCCCGACCGGGCCCTTCGGCGCGAGGCGATGGCTCGGGAGTGGCCGGTATTGGGGTTCAACCGGCCGGTACGCCTCAAGCAGCGGGTGCCCGGGTTCTCGATGGCCGCGCGACCGGCATGGGTGGCCGCCGCGGCGGTCGGAGCGGCGGCGGCCACCGCCGGCCTCGTCTGGTACGCCAGCCGCCGCCGGGCCACCGCCGCCGCCTGAGATCCCGGCTCGGCCCCCGTACCGCACTTCCCCGCCCCGACCCCGGATTCCCGCCCCACGGCGGGCGGGGCGGGAGCCGGTGCGTCACCCGCGGGGGCCTGCCCGGCCCCCTCGTCCCGCTCCGCAATGCCGGGCATGCCCCGATATTCGATGTCCGGATCATCCGGTAATGCGGAGAAAGGTAAAGAAGTGAGGTCAGGGGTTTCGCTCGTCTCGGAAGCGGAGTACAAAGGAGTCAACGGCCCGCGAGACCAAAGAACATCCGAGAGGATCATCTTTAAAACGCAGTAAGGCCCACGGACCGAAGCAGGAACGCCGAGCACCCACGCGACGTCGACCCGTCGATTACGGGCCAGCCGCACCAGGCCACGGGCAAAGTTCCCGGCCTGATGGGCATCATCGAGGACGCTTGGTAACCCGGCGGGAATGCCAGCGGCGACACCGAAGCAAGACGGTGTCGCCGCAACCCTGTCCGCGGCTCGCGGGGATCCCCGCGTTCACTCCGAGCGGTCAGGCCGCGCCGCGCTGGAGTGCCTCGCACACAGCCGTCGATTCCCGCACTCCCAGTTCGACCGCGCGGCCACAGTGGGCGATCCAGGCCGCCATACCCTCCGGTGTCCCGGAGACATAGCCGCCGAAGGCCGCCAGGTACGCCTCCCGACCCTGCTCCGCGTGGCCCACCTCCGCCGGGCAGATCGCCTTCGGGTCGAGCCCGCTGTTGATCAGCACGATGCGCTCGGCCGCCCGCGCGACCAGACCGTTGTAGGTACCGAAGGGGCGTAGCGCCAGCAGCTCGCCGTGCACCACCGCCGCCGTGATCAGCGCCGGGGCCGAGCCACCCGCGATGACCAGCCGGGACAGGCCGTCGAGCCTTCCCGCGACCTCCTCGGCGCTGGGCAACGGAGCCTCGATCAGCGGCTCGTGCACCGGTTCGCCGGCCAGCCGGGGCCGACCCACGGCGTCGCCGCCGCGCTCGCCCCCCGCGCCCGCGCCGGCCGCTGCCCCGCCCCCCGCCGTCGCCGGGGTGGAACCCGAGGCGACCAGGTGCAGGCGGGCGAGGACCCGCAGCGGCGACTGACGCCAGATGCTGAGCAGCTGCCCCGCCTCGGCCGTCAGGCGCAGAGCCGCACCCACCGTGCGCGCCTGCTCCTCCGCACCGAAGTCGGTCCGGCGGCGCACCTCTTCCAGGGCCCAATCGGCCCCGGACAGCGCCGCGCTGCCCCTGGCCCCACGCAGGGCCGCCTCCGAGGTGATCTCGCCGGCGCGCCGGCGCATCACCCGGTGCCCATAGACCCGGTCCACGGCCTTGCGTACGGAATCCACGGAATCGGCGACACCCGGAAGCCCGGCCAAAGGGACCAGCGGGTCAGCAGCGCTACTCATAAGTAAGGAGCCTACGCACTGCGGCCCCATAGCACCGACCCCTCCTTGGAGTGGTCTTCTTCACTCACCCCGAACACCCAAAGCGACCGATCCACTACGCTTGGTGAACATGAAGATCGCTTTCGTGGGAAAGGGCGGCAGCGGGAAGACCACGCTGTCCTCCCTGTTCATCCGCCACCTCGCCGCCAATGAGGCCCCCGTCGTCGCGGTGGACGCCGACATCAACCAGCATCTCGGCGCGGCCCTCGGGCTTGACGAGGACGAGGCCGCGACGCTGCCCGCCATGGGTGCGCACCTGTCCTTGATCAAGGACTACCTGCGCGGGTCGAACCCGCGCATCACGTCCGCCGAGACCATGATCAAGACGACTCCGCCCGGAAGTGGTTCGCGGCTGCTGCGGGTAACCGAGGACAACCCCGTCTACGCCGCGTGCGCCCGCACGGTGCTGCTCGACGGGGAGCCCGTGCGGCTCATGGCCACGGGCCCGTTCACCGAGGCCGATCTGGGCGTGGCCTGCTACCACTCCAAGGTCGGAGCGGTCGAACTGTGCTTGAACCACTTGGTGGACGGTCCCGACGAGTACGTCGTCGTCGACATGACCGCCGGTTCGGACTCCTTCGCCTCGGGCATGTTCACCCGTTTCGACATGACCTTCCTGGTGGCCGAGCCGACCCGTAAGGGCGTCTCCGTCTACCGCCAGTACAAGGAGTACGCCCGGGACTACGGGATCGCCCTCAAGGTGATCGGCAACAAAGTGCAGGGTCCCGAGGACATTGAATTCCTCCAGGACGAGGTGGGCGATGACCTACTGGTCACCGTCGGGCACTCCGACTGGGTGCGGACGATGGAGAGGGGGCACCCGGCCGCGTTCGAGCTGCTGGAGGCGACCAACCGGCTCGCGCTCCAGGTGCTCCAGGACGCCGCCGAGGACTCGTACGCCGACCGCGACTGGGCCCGGTACACGCGTCAGATGGTCCACTTCCACCTGAAGAACGCGGAGAGTTGGGGGAACGCCAAGACCGGGGCCGACCTCGCGGAACAGGTCGACCCCGGCTTCGTCCTCGACGAGGCACGCCCCGCCGGATCACAGGGGCTGGTCAGCCCTCGTCCGAACCGGACTCGGCCGGCTCCGCAGCCGGCTTGACCTCGGCCGGGGCGGCCGGCTTGGCCGGCGGCCCCGCCGTCAGGAACTTCGTCCAGCCGTCCTTGGGCGCCTCACCCACGTCGAGGGTGCGCATCCACTCCAGGACCTTGGGGTCCTGGGCGTCCAGCCAGTCGGCCAGCTCGCGGAACGGGACGCAGCGCACCTCCTTCTGCGTGCACATCGACTTGATCGAGTCCTCGACGGCCTTCATGTAGGTGCCGCCGTTCCAGGACTCGAAGTGGTTGCCGATGATCAGCGGCGCGCGGTTGCCCTGATAGACGCGGTCGAAGGCCTTCTGCAGACCGTCGCGCATCTGCTCCCCCCAGTACGCGTGCTGCGAGGGGTCGCCCTGCGTCGTCGTCCCGGACTGGTTGACCAGGTAGTTGTAGTCCATGCTCAGGGTCTCGAAGGCCCGGCCGGGCATGGGTACCAGCTGGAGCGGGATGTCCCAGAGGCCGTCCGTCTTCTTCGGCCAGATCTGCTTGCTGATACCGCTGGAGTCGTACCGGAAGCCCATGTCCTTCGCCGCCAGCATGAAGTTCTTCTGGCCTTCGAGGCAGGGGGTGCGGGCCCCGACGAGCTCCTTGTCGTAGTCGAAGGGGAGCGCCTCCATGCCCTTGAGCTCGGGCGAGTTGGACTTCCAGCTCTTGACGAAGGACTTGGCCTGGTTGATCTCGCTCTTCCACTCCTCGACGGACCAGGTGCCCACGCCACCGTCGGGCCCGCAGAAGTGGCCGTTGAAGTGGGTGCCGATCTCGTTGCCCTCCAGCCAGGCCGAACGGACCTGGGTGGCGGTGTCCTTGATGCTCTGCGGATCGCCGAAGCCGATGTCGGAGCGGCCCGGGGCATGCTGCGGGGCGGTATAGAGGGAACGTTTCTCCTCCGGCAGCATGTACAGGCCGCTGAGGAAGTAGGTCATCCGCGCGTTGTACTCCTTCCCGACTTCGCGGAAGTGGGAGAAGAGCTTCTGACTGTCCTCGCCGGCGCCGTCCCAGGAGAAGACGACGAACTGCGGGGGCTTTTCACCGGGCTTCAGCTTCTGGGGCTGCTGCACGTTGGGCTGTCGGCCGGTGTACGAGGTGGATCCGTCACCGATCAGCCGGTTGACGCTGCCCGGCGCGGCCTCCGGCACGCCGGCGCCCTTCTTCGCGTTCGGGCCCCCGAGCGCGGGCGGTTTGGCGGGTTCCGAGCCTCCGCACCCGGCGGCGCCCAGCACCAGGACCGTGGCGGCCAGGCCGCCGGCGATCTTCTTCGTAGCGGCGATCATCCGCACACCTCTCCCTCGCAGTTCCCTCGTGGCACTTCCGGGCGCACCGTCCCACGCGGTCAGCTTTGAAGAAGATGTGACAAGCCGGACAAAATGCTTAATCACCCCTGAGTGCTAATTCCTAGGCCGTTTGACCCCATTCCCTCCCTTAGCTCTTTACTCTCCATTACTATCCATTTACCGAGTGTTGACTCCCGCCGCTTCATCCCTCCTCAGAGGAGACGGGAACCCATGACAGCCACCTCCGCCACCCATCCCTCCGCAAACCACCTCCCCGACACCGGCACCACCGGCACCGCCGGTCGGCCGCAGGGTCACCCGGCCGGTCGGCCAGACCACCGGCCTGACCACGGGCCCGACCGTCGCCAGGGCAGACGCCTGCCCGCAGGTCTGCCCGCCGACCTCTCCGCCTCCGTCGCCGTCTTCCTGATCGCCTTGCCCCTGTCCCTCGGCATCGCGCTGGCCACCGGCGCGCCGCTGCAGGCCGGGCTGGTGGCAGCGGCGGCCGGCGGAATCGTGGCCGGGCGGCTCGGCGGCGCCCCGCTCCTGGTGAGCGGGGCGGCCACCGGACTCACCGTGGTCACCGCCGAGTTGATCCAGCGCTACGGGTGGCGCACCACCTGCGCCATCACCGTGCTCGCGGGCTGCTGCCAGCTCGGGCTCGCGTTCCTGCGCACCGCCCGGTCGGCACTCATGGTCAGTCCGGCCGTCGTGCACGGCATGCTCGCCGGCATCGGTGTGACCATCGCACTGGCCCAACTGCACATCGTGCTCGGCGGCACCCCGCAGAGCTCAGCCCTCGCCAACGTGCGTGCTCTGCCCGCCCAGTTGGCCGATCTGCATCCGGCCGCGCTCGGCGTCAGCGTGCTGACGCTGATCGTGTTGCTCGGCTGGCCACGACTACCCGGGCGGGTCGGGCCGGCCCTGCGCAAAGTGCCCGCCGCGCTCGCCGCCGTCGCGGCGGCCACCGCCTTCGCGGCCCTGACGGGGCTCCGTCTTCCCCGGGTGGATTTGCCGTCCTGGCGCAGCCACGCGTTGCCGGAGTGGCCTGAAGGGCCGGTGCTCGGCATCATCGCCGCCGTTCTGACGGTCACCCTGGTCGGCAGCGTGGAGTCCCTCCTGTCCGCCGTCGCCACCGACAAGCTGATCGCGACCGGCCGGGACAGAGGCAGCCGGCCGCCGCGCGCCGATCTCGACCGGGAGCTCCGGGGACAGGGCGCGGCCAACATCGTCTCCGGGGCCCTGGGTGGGCTGCCCGTCGCGGGCGGGGCCGTGCGCAGTGGGGCGAACGTCAGGGCCGGGGCCGTCAGCCACCGCGCTGCCATGCTGCACGGTCTGTGGATCATGCTCGCGGCCGGGCTGATGGTCCCGGTGCTCGACCTGATCCCGCTCGCCTCGCTCGCCGCGCTGGTGATGGTGGTGGGGGTGCAGATGGTGAGCGCGACGCATGTGCGCACCGTCACCCGACACCGGGAAATCCTGGTCTACGTGACGACGATCGCGGCCGTGGTCCTCGGCGGCGTCCTGGAGGGGGTGGCCATCGGTATCGCGGTGGCCGTGGCGGTAGCCCTGCACCGACTCGCCCGGACCAGGATCACGTTGGAGGAGCTGGACGGCATCCACCGGGTCCGGGCCCGCGGTCAGCTGACCTTCCTCGCCGTCCCGCGGTTGAGCCGGGTGCTGAACCAGATCCCGTACGACGCGCGGACGGTGATCGAACTGGACGGCTCCTTCATGGACCACGCCGCCTTCGAGACGCTCCAGGACTGGCAGGACTCGCATGTCGCACACGGCGGTTCCGTCGAGGTGACGGGCCGTGCCGGGGCCCGGGCCCCCGAGAGCGGCCGGGCCGCCGGCGGTGAGCCGGCCCGGCGCGGCGCGCACCACTGCTGCCGCCCCTGGACTCCCTGGAAGAACCACTGCGACCACCGCGCCGACGGGCACGAGGAGGGCCGGACGCTCCCCGGCCCGACGGCCGCGACCCCCGCGTCCGAGCCCCGACGCCGGGGAGCCGGTCAACTGGCCAGCGGGATCATCGCCTTCCAGCGGGACACCGCACCGCATGTGCGCGACGAGCTGGCCCGGCTCGCCCGCGAGGGGCAGCAACCCTCCCAGCTGTTCCTCACCTGCGCCGATTCCCGTCTGGTCACCAGCATGATCACGGCCAGCGGCCCGGGCGACCTGTTCACCGTCCGCAACGTCGGCAATCTGGTCCCGCTGCCGGGCGCGGAAGCCACGGACGACTCGGTCGCGGCCGCGATCGAGTACGCCGTGGACGTGCTCCAGGTGGACAGCATCACCGTGTGCGGACACTCCGGCTGTGGCGCGATGCAGGCGCTGCTGAACTCGCATCCGGGGGCTCCGATGACCCCGTTGCGGCGCTGGCTGCGGCACGGGCTGCCCAGCCTGGAGCGGATGAGGAGCCGCCACCACCCCTGGGCCCGGATCGCGGGACGGCTGCCGGCGGACGCCGTGGAGCAGCTGTGCCTGACCAATGTCGTCCAGCAGCTGGAGCACCTGCGGGCGCACGAGTCGGTGGCGCGCCGGCTGGCCGAGGGGACGCTGGAGCTGCACGGGATGTACTTCCACGTGGGCGAGGCGCAGGCCTACCTGCTCTCCGAGGGTGACGACTTCTTCGACTGCCGGATCTTCGACAGCGTCGGCGGCCATGTCTGACCCGGGCGGCGGGTAAGGAACCGGCCACACCAGGGCTGGTGGTGCTGGTGAACCGATAACCTCCCGTATCCGTGCCACTCGGTGGCCCCTTCCCGCAGCCTGCAGCGGGGAGGGGTCATTGGCATGGGCGCAGCCGTGGTATAGGTCTAAACCAATTTTCGCCTACCCCTTGTCACCTGGGCCGCTGACTGATGAGCTATGCCCGGGGACACAACGGACACCCTGGGAAAGGGAGATGTCGTGAGCAACGAAAGCCTGGCCAATCTGCTCAAGGAGGAGCGGCGGTTCGCACCGCCCGCCGATCTGGCCACCGCCGCCAATGTCACCGAGGCTGCGTACTCACAGGCCGAAGCGGACCGGCTGGGCTTCTGGGCCGAGCAGGCCCGGCGCCTGACCTGGGTCACCGAGCCGACCGAGACGCTCGATTGGAGCAACCCGCCCTTCGCGAAGTGGTTCGCGGACGGCACGCTGAACGTCGCGTACAACTGCGTCGACCGGCACGTGGAGGCGGGCAACGGCGACCGCGTCGCCCTCCACTTCGAGGGTGAGCCCGGCGACAGCCGCGCGATCACCTACGCCGAGCTCAAGGACGAGGTCTCCAAGGCCGCGAACGCCTTGACCGAGCTGGGCGTACGGGCCGGCGACCGGGTCGCGGTGTACCTGCCGATGATCCCCGAGGCCGTCGTCGCGATGCTCGCCTGCGCCCGGGTCGGCGCCGCCCACTCGGTGGTCTTCGGCGGTTTCTCCGCCGACGCCGTCGCCTCCCGCATCCAGGACGCCGACGCGAAGCTGGTCATCACCGCCGACGGCGGCTACCGCCGCGGCAAGCCCGGCGCGCTCAAGCCCGCCATCGACGAGGCCGTCGCCAAGTGCCCGCAGGTCGAGCACGTCCTCGTCGTCCGCCGCACCGGCCAGGACACCGCCTTCACCGAGGGCCGCGACGTCTGGTGGCACGACATCGTCGGACGCCAGTCCGCGGAGCACACCCCGCAGGCCTTCGACGCAGAACACCCGCTGTTCATCCTGTACACCTCGGGGACCACGGGTAAGCCCAAGGGCATCCTGCACACCTCCGGCGGATACCTGACGCAGGCCGCCTACACCCACCACGCGGTGTTCGACCTCAAGCCGGAGACCGACGTCTTCTGGTGCACCGCCGACATCGGCTGGGTGACCGGTCACTCCTACATCGTCTACGGCCCGCTCGCCAACGGCGCCACCCAGGTGATGTACGAGGGCACCCCGGACACCCCGCACCAGGGGCGGTTCTGGGAGATCGTCCAGAAGTACGGCGTCACCATCCTCTACACGGCGCCCACGGCTATCCGGACGTTCATGAAGTGGGGCGACGACATCCCCGCCAAGTTCGACCTGTCGAGCCTGCGGGTCCTCGGCTCGGTCGGCGAGCCGATCAACCCCGAGGCCTGGATCTGGTACCGCAAGCACATCGGCGGCGACCGCTGCCCGATCGTGGACACCTGGTGGCAGACCGAGACCGGCGCGATGATGATCTCCCCGCTGCCGGGCGTCACCGAGACGAAGCCGGGTTCGGCGCAGCGTGCGCTGCCCGGCATCGGCGCCACGGTCGTCGACGACGAGGGCCGCGAGGTCCCGAACGGCGGGGGCGGCTACCTGGTGCTCACCGAGCCGTGGCCGTCGATGCTGCGCACCATCTGGGGCGACGACCAGCGGTTCCTCGACACCTACTGGTCGCGCTTCGAGGGCAAGTACTTCGCGGGCGACGGCGCCAAGAAGGACGACGACGGCGACATCTGGCTGCTCGGCCGCGTCGATGACGTGATGCTGGTGTCAGGTCACAACATCTCGACCACCGAGGTCGAGTCCGCGCTCGTCTCCCACGCCTCGGTCGCCGAGGCCGCGGTGGTCGGCGCGAACGACGAGACCACCGGTCAGGCCATCGTCGCCTTCGTCATCCTGCGCGGCAGCGCGTCCGAGACGCAGACCCTTGTCGCGGAGCTGCGCGACCACGTGGGTGCCACGCTCGGCCCGATCGCCAAGCCGAAGCGCATCCTGCCGGTGCAGGAACTGCCGAAGACCCGCTCGGGCAAGATCATGCGCCGGCTGCTGCGCGACGTGGCCGAGAACCGGACGGTCGGCGACGTCACCACGCTCGCCGACTCCTCCGTCATGGACCTCATCCAGAGCAAGCTGCCGGCCGCCGGCAGCGAGGACTGAGCCCGGCGTAGCGGGTCCGAACAGGGCCCCGGGGGCCATCCGGCGCGACGCGCCGGATGGCCCTTTCGCACATAAAGTGAAGATCGCCGGATACGCCCTTGCGCACCACCTGTAAAGTATTGACCACGTAAAAAATACTCAGGTGCGCCGGGAAGTCTGGTCGGCAACGAGCTTCGCCATGCCGTCCAACCGCCCCGGAGGTGCCTCACGTGGCCGCGTCCAGCCCCACCGACCACAAGAGCCGCAAACTGCTCGACCGCCTCTCGCTGCCCGAGCGGCGCTACGTCGCCGACGCCCTGCGGACCGAAACCGTCGGCGGTGTGCTCCTCCTCGTGGCCGCGATCGCCGCACTCGTCTGGGCCAACGTCCCACCTCTCGCGAGCAGCTACGACACCGTACGGTCCTTCCACATCGGCCCCGCCTCGCTCGGCCTGGACCTCTCCCTCCAGCACTGGGCGGCGGACGGCCTGCTCGCCGTGTTCTTCTTCGTCGCCGGCATCGAGCTCAAACGCGAGCTGGTCGCCGGCGATCTGCGCGACCCCAAGGCGGCCGCCCTCCCGGTGATCGCCGCCGTCTGCGGCATGGCGATGCCCGCGCTGGTCTACGTAGTGGTCAACCTGCTCGGGAACGGCTCGACAAACGGCTGGGCGGTCCCGACCGCCACCGACATCGCCTTCGCGCTCGCGGTCCTCGCGGTCATCGGCACCTCCCTGCCGTCTGCCCTGCGCGCGTTCCTGCTGACCCTCGCGGTCGTGGACGACCTCTTCGCCATCTTGATCATCGCGGTCTTCTTCACCAGCGACATCGACTTCGCGGCGCTCGGCGGCGCCGTCGCGGGCCTGGTGCTCTTCTGGTTCCTGCTGCGCGCCGGCGTCCACGGCTGGTACGTCTACGTCCCGCTCGCCCTGGTGATCTGGGGCCTGATGTACAACAGCGGGGTCCACGCCACCATCGCCGGTGTCGCGATGGGCCTGATGCTGCGCTGCACCCGCGGGGAAGGCGAGGACACCTCTCCGGGCGAGCACGTGGAACACCTCGTACGCCCCCTCTCCGCGGCCGTGGCCGTCCCCCTCTT
This sequence comes from Streptomyces sp. Tek67B01, assembly GCF_055231995.1. Taxonomy (NCBI): domain Bacteria; kingdom Bacillati; phylum Actinomycetota; class Actinomycetes; order Kitasatosporales; family Streptomycetaceae; genus Streptomyces; species Streptomyces sp. Tek67B01. The sequence goes on along the minus strand of NZ_JBUYUY010000001.1, from coordinate 3,935,205 downwards.
CGCCCTCCTCTCCGCCGGCGTGTCGCTCTCCGACGAGGCCATCGCCCAGGTCTTCACCCGGCCGGAAACCCTCGGCGTGGTCCTCGGCCTGGTCGTCGGCAAGGCGATCGGCATCTTCGGCGGCACCTGGCTTGCCGCCCGCTTCACCAAGGCCGAGCTGAACGAGGACCTCGCCTGGCCGGACGTCCTCGCGGTCGCCTCGCTGGCCGGCATCGGCTTCACGGTGTCCCTGCTCATCGGGGAGCTCGCCTTCGCCGGCGACGAGACCCTCACCGACGAGGTCAAGGCCGCCGTCCTGATCGGCTCGCTCATCGCCGCGGTCGTCGCGAGCGTGCTGCTCAAGCTCCGCGACCGCAAGTACAAGGCGCTCACGGAGGCCGAGGACCGCGACGAGGACCGCGACGGCATCCCGGACGTGTACGAGCTGGACAACCCCGAGTACCACCTGCGCATGGCGCGCATCCACGAGGAGAAGGCGGCGGAACACCGCCGACTCGCCGCGGCGGCCGCGGCGCTCGCGGGCGACGAAGCGTCGGCCGGGTCCAGCGCAGAGCGCGACCGTCCGGCATGATCTGAACTGACGGAGGACAGCCGTCGACGACGGACGACATAGGGAGAGAGCGATGAGCGCGTTGGACCAAGGGGAACAAGGAGCCGAGCGCACGCTCGGTCAGCTGGTCGCCTCGGCGACCGCGGAGATGTCCGCCCTGGTGCACGACGAGATCGCCCTCGCCAAGGCGGAGCTGCGCCAGGACGCCAAGCGCGCCGGGGTCGGCGGCGCCGCGATCTCCATCGCAGGGGTGTTCGCGCTGTTCTCGCTGCCGGTGTTGAGCTTCGCCGCGGCGTACGGGATCCACAACCTCGGGCTGGGGCTCGCCTGGTCCTTCCTCATCGTCGGAGCCGCGTTCCTGCTGCTCGCCGGCGTGCTCTCGCTGCTGGCCGTGTCGAAGTTCAAGAAGGTCAAGCCGCCGGAGAGGACCATCGCCTCCGTGAAGCAGACGGCGGCCGTCGTCGGGACCGTCAAGCCGCATCCCCGCGCGGTCAGTGACAACGCCGTGGGTGTGGCACGCTCGTCCTCATGACAGCGCCCTCGCCGGCTTCCGGCACCCCGCCCACCGCCGCCTCGGCGGTACGGCTCGACATCCCCGGCGGGAAAGAGGTGACGCACCGGGACGTCGCCGCCAACGGGGCGCGCTTCCACGTCGCCGAGCTCGGTGACGGGCCGTTGGTGCTCCTGCTGCACGGCTTCCCGCAGTTCTGGTGGACCTGGCGGCACCAACTGACCGCCCTCGCAGACGCCGGTTACCGCGCCGTCGCGATGGACCTGCGCGGGGTGGGCGGCAGCGACCGCACGCCCCGCGGCTACGACCCGGCGAACCTGGCGCTGGACATCACCGGCGTCATCCGGTCCCTCGGTGAGCCGGACGCCGCACTCGTCGGGCACGACCTGGGCGGCTACCTCGCCTGGACGGCGGCTGTGATGCGGCCGAAGCTGGTCCGCCGACTGGTGGTCTCCTCGATGCCGCACCCGCGTCGTTGGCGCGCGGCGATGCTCGCGGACTTCGGGCAGACCCGCGCGAGTTCGCACATCTGGGGCTTTCAGCGACCGTTCGTCCCCGAGCGGCAACTGGTCGCCGACGACGGGGCGCTCGTGGGCCGGCTGATCCGGGAGTGGTCCGGTCCCGTGCCGCCCGAGGACGCCGATGTCGACGCGTACCGGCGCGCGATGTGCATTCCGTCCACCGCGCACTGCTCGATCGAGCCGTACCGCTGGATGATGCGCTCGATGGCCCGGCCCGACGGGCTCCAGTTCAACCGGCGCATGAAGCGACCGGTGCGGGTGCCGACGCTGCACCTGCACGGCTCGCTCGATCCGGTGATGCGCATACGGAGTGCGGCGGGCAGCGGGCAGTACGTCGAAGCTCCCTACCGGTGGCGCCTGTTCGACGGCCTGGGGCACTTCCCGCACGAGGAGGACCCCGCGGCCTTCTCGGCGGAACTGGTGAACTGGCTCAAGGACCCCGAACCGGACCGCTGAGCGGACGGGCGCCCGGCGAGTGCCCGTCCGCCGGGCGGACGCCCCGCCGGCGGCCGATCGGCGGCCCGAGCGGCGGCCCGGGCGGGGAGCCTGGGGGCGGCCGGAATGGGGAACCTACGAGGGGAGCCGGGACGACAGTCCGCCCATCCTTCATACGGTTGTGTGACGGTCGTTCAATTGCCTGCCGCATAGGCCAATTGGCCGCCGCGTACGCGATTACCGACCTTTGGGCCCGGGCAAAGCTCGGAGTATGGGCTGGACGCACGACTACGGTGACACCGCACACGAACGCCGCTCGGCCACCGCGCCGGGCACCCACGAGGGGCAAGGCCGCGACGGCCACGACCCTCGACTCGGGATTCCGCGCATCCTGCGCCGCCGGGCCCGCTGGGTATCGGCCCGGCTGCGCCATCCGCGGATGTAGGGCCCCTCGGGCCCGGCGCTGCCCTTCGCACACGCCTCAGAGGGCGCAACCCTGGCTGTCGACGCGCCGTTCGGCCGTCTTCCCGCTCCGGATGTCGTCGCGGATCTCGTCCGCCGTCAGGGCGTAACCGGTGTTGGGGTCGTCCAGCGACTTGGCGAAGACGACCCCGTACACCTTGCCCTCGGGCGTCAGCAGCGGGCCGCCGGAGTTGCCCTGGCGGACCGTCGCGAACAGGGAGTACACGTCCCGTCGGACCGTGCCGCGGTGGTAGATGTCAGGGCCGTTGGCGTTGATCCGGCCGCGGACGCGCGCCGAGCGGATGTCGTACGCGCCGTTCTCCGGGAAACCGGCGACGATCGCGTCGCTGCCGCTCGCCGCGTCCTTCTCGGTGAACTCCAGCGCGGGCGCCTTCAGCCTGGGCACGTCCAGGACGGCGATGTCACGCTCCCAGTCGTAGAGCACCACCTTGCCGTCGTAGAGCTTGCCTTCGCCGCCCACCTGCACCGTCGGCTCGGCGACCCCGCCGACGACGTGCGCGTTGGTCATCACCTTGCCGGGCGCGAACACGAAGCCCGTGCCCTCCAGCACCTTGCTGCAACTGGGCGCGGTGCCCACGACCTTCACGATCGAGCGCTTGGCCAGGTCGGCGACACCGCTGCGGGCGAGCGCCGGATCGGGCGCCTTCACCTCGGTGATCGGCTCGTTGGAGAAGGGGCTGAACACCTCCGGGAAACCGTTGCGCGCCAAGGTCGAACTGAAATCCGAGAACCAGGTGTTCGCCTGCGCCGGCATCACCCGCGACACGCCGAGGAGCACCTTGGAGTTGCGGACCTCCTTGCCCAGGGTGGGCAGCGAGGTCCCGGCAAGCGCGGAACCGATCAGCCACGCCACCAGCAGCATCGCGACGACGTTCACCAGTGCCCCGCCCGTCGCGTCGATCGCGCGGGCCGGGGACCAGGTGATGTGCCGTCTGAGTCTGCTGCCCAGATGGGTGGTGAGGGCCTGGCCGATCGAGGCACAGATGATGATCACGACGACGGCGATGACCACGACGGTGGTGGACACCTGAGTGCCGTTGTCGGTGACCCGGTCCCAGATCAGCGGAAGCAGGGACACGGCGATGAGACCACCGCCCAGGAAGCCGATCACCGACAGGATGCCGACGACGAAGCCCTGGCGGTAGCCGACGATCGCGAACCATACGGCGGCGACCAGCAACAGGATGTCCAGCACATTCACGTGGGCCACCGTCTCATGCGCGCCAGTCGATCGTGACCTCACGTGATCGGTCCCACTCGCGCTCCCACCCCGCGAAGTGCAGCAACCGGTCGATCACCCCCGCGGTGAAACCCCAGACCAGAGCCGATTCGACGGTGAAAGCGGGGCCCAGCAGACCGCTCGGATGTACGGCTGTCACACGGTGCGCCGGATCCGCGAGGTCCGCGACCGGCACCGTGAACACGCGGGCCGTCTCCGCCGGGTCCACGGCGCCGACCGGGGTCGGCACCCTCCACCAGCCGAGCACCGGGGTCACGACGAACTCGCTGACCGGGATGTAGAGGCGGGGCAGCGCCCCGAAGAGCTGGACCCCGGCGGGATCGAGGCCGGTCTCCTCCTCCGCCTCCCGCAGGGCGGCGCGCAGCGGGCCCGTGGTCCGCGGATCGCCGTCCTCCGGGTCGAGGGCACCGCCGGGGAAGGAAGGCTGGCCCGCGTGCGAGCGCAGGCTCCCCGCGCGTTCCTGGAGCAGCAGCTCCGGGCCTCGGGGGCCCTCGCCGAAGAGGATCAGCACCGCGGACTGGCGACCCCGCCCGTCCTCGGGGGGCAGGAACCGGCTCAGCTGGTGGGGCCGCACGGTGCGCACGGCCTCGACCACCGGGTCCAACCAGCCGGGAAGCCCCCGGGTGCTCAGGGTCACGGGGCCGCGGGGGCCGACGTACGACTCATCACCCTCGACTCCCGCCGCGCCCACCGGCCCGCCCGTCACGCTCTCGTCCCTCGTACCCCGCGTCATAGGCACCCCTGCTCCTGGCTCCTGATCCGTGTCCACCCCGGCGACGGTGACACCCGCTCAACGCGGCCCGCCGCCGGTTTCGTTCCTCCGCGAGCGCCTTGCGACGCCGCGGACCCCCTTCAGGGCGCCGGGGCGCCCAGCGGCGGCGCGGGCAGGCCCGGGTAGTCCGCCGGCGGGCTCAGCCGCTGGCCCGGCTGACCGCCCTTCTCGTACTTGAGCAGCTTGCGCGCCTTGTCCGGATCGGTCTCACCCTCCCCGTACGACGGGCAGAGCGGGGCGATCGGGCAGGCGCCGCAGGCGGGCTTGCGCGCGTGGCAGATCCGGCGGCCGTGGAAGACGACGCGGTGCGAGAGCATCGTCCACTCGCTCTTGGGGAAGATCGCGCAGATCTCCTCCTCGACTTTTTCCGGGTCCTCCTGCTCGGTCCACTTGAAGCGCCGCACCAGCCGGCCGAAGTGGGTGTCGACGGTGATGCCCGGGACGCCGAAGGCGTTGCCGAGCACGACGTTGGCCGTCTTGCGGCCCACGCCGGGCAGGGTCACCAGGTCTTCGATCCGGCCCGGCACCTCGCCGCCGAAGTTCTCGCACAGGGCCTGCGAAAGGCCGAGGAGCGAACGCGACTTCGCCCGGAAGAACCCGGTCGGCCGGATCAGCTCCTCCAGATCCTCCGGGGCGGCGGCGGCCATGGCCTCGGGGGTCGGGTAGGCGGCGAAGAGGGCCGGGGTCGTCTGGTTCACGCGCAGGTCGGTGGTCTGCGCGGAGAGGACGGTGGCGACCAGGAGCTCGAACGGGTTGCGGAAATCCAGCTCCGGGTGGGCGTACGGGTACACCTCCGCCAGTTCCCGGTTGATCCGGCGGGCCCTGCGGATCATCGCGAGGCGGGATTCCGGCTTCGGGGTCCTGGCGGGCTTCGCCGGGGCGGCGGTCTTGGACGGCTTGGCCGCCGTCCGGGACGGCTTGGGCGCCCGGGACGGCTTGGGCGGTTGCGACGGCTTGGGCGGTTGCGACGGCGCGCCCTCGGCGGGCGCGGCGTCGGCGGACGCGGGCGTGTTCGCGGGGGCGGTCTCGGCGGACGCGGCCTTGTTCGCGAGGGCGGTCTTGGCGGAAGCGGTCTTGGCGGGCATGGGCTTCCGCTGCCCTGCGGCCCGCCCGGGCCCTTGTTTCTTGGTCGAACCTTTGCCCTGTGGGCTCGGAGGAACCTCCGAGGGCGACGCCCCGGGGCCTTGTTCGCCCACGGCTGAATTCTGGCCCGCCGTCACTCCTGCGGACCCCATGGCCTGTGCTCTCACCGGCTTATTGGACACCCGGCCAGCCTAAGGCCGACCGCTGACAGCCGCCCGGACCTCTGGTAACACCACCCCGATGGGGCCCTCGCCACACAGCACACCCGTACGTCCGGCATCCTTGTGATTGATCGCACTGTTTCAGCCGTCCGGCAAAATGGGGAGCGGTCCCCTGAGCCGGTCGACATAGGAGAGAGACTCGTGGACGACGTTCTGCGGCGCGCCCCGCTCTTCGCGGCGCTCGATGACGAGCAGGCCGCGGAGCTCCGCGCCTCCATGGGCGAGGTGACCCTCGCACGCGGTGACGCCCTGTTCCACGAGGGCGACCCCGGTGACCGGCTGTACGTGGTCACCGAGGGCAAGGTGAAGCTGCACCGCACCTCCCCCGACGGCCGCGAGAACATGCTGGCCGTCCTCGGTCCCGGCGAGCTGATCGGCGAGCTGTCGCTGTTCGACCCGGGCCCGCGCACCGCCACCGCGACCGCGCTGACCGAGGTCAAGCTGCTGGGTCTGGGTCACGGCGACCTCCAGCCCTGGCTGAACGCCCGGCCCGAGGTCGCGACGGCGCTGCTGCGCGCCGTGGCGCGGCGCCTGCGCAAGACCAACGACCAGATGTCCGACCTGGTCTTCTCCGATGTCCCGGGCCGCGTGGCCCGTGCCCTCCTGGACCTGTCGCGCCGCTTCGGCGTGCAGTCGGAGGAGGGCATCCACGTCGTGCACGACCTCACGCAGGAGGAGCTGGCACAGCTCGTCGGCGCCTCGCGCGAGACCGTGAACAAGGCGCTGGCCGACTTCGCCGGCCGCGGCTGGCTGCGGCTGGAGGCGCGCGCGGTGATCCTGCTGGACGTCGAGCGGCTGGCGAAGCGCTCGCGCTGACGCCAACCCGGCGCACCGCCACAGGCTGCGCGGAAGGGTCCTGCCCCGAGGGGTGGGGCCCTTCCGTCGTTTCCGGTGACATCATCCGCACGACGTCGGCTCCCGTGGAACCTTTCCCCTGCGGCGGCCCCCCGTGACGGCATCTCCCGTGACGTCTTCTCCGGGAAGGAGCAGGGTGGAGGCATGGGGCACAAGGGGCTGGACGCACAGGGGTACTTCGAGCGCGAGGGATCGCTCGGCCGGGTGCCGCGGCCGTTCACGCCGGTCGTCGTCGCCGCGCGGGAGCGGATCGCCGAGGCGTACGGGCGGCGGCTGCACAGCGCCTACCTCTACGGGTCCGTGCCGCGCGGGACGGCCCGCCCCGGGCGCTCCGACCTCGACCTGCTGCTCGCCCTGCACCGGGAACCCGCCGACGACGACCGGGACACCGCCGAAGTACTCGGGCGGGGGTTGGACGAGGACTTCCCGCAGATCGACGGGGTGGGCGTTCTGCTCTTCGGCAAGGACCGGCTGCTGAGCGAGGAGGAACGTTTCGACCTGGGCTGGTTCCTCGCCTGCCTGAGCACGCCACTGCTCGGCGAGGACCTGGCCGAGCAATTGCCGCGCTACCGGCCGGACGGTGTGCTCGCCCGGGAGACCAACGGCGGACTGGACGCTCTGCTGCCCGCGTGGCGGAGCAGGGCGCGGGCGGCCTCCTCGCCCGAGGAGTACCGGAAGCTGAGCCGGTCCTTCTCCCGGCACCTGGTGCGCAGCGGGTTCACCTTGGTCATGCCCTGGTGGGGCGGCTGGACCAGCGACCTCACCGAGTCGGCGGAGGTCTTCGGCCGGTACTACCCCGAGCGTGCGGCGCAGATGCGGGCGACGGCCGCGGTGGCGCTGGACCCGGTCGCGGACCCGGCGGTCGTGCGCGGGTACACGGAGGACCTCGGGCCGTGGCTCGCGCGGGAGTACACCGCCCGGCACGGCGTCCCCGCGCGGGACCGGGGCCGGACCGTGGGTGAGGCCGTGGGTGAGGCCGTGGGTGAGACGTCCCGCCCGGCCGGCCTTGACCGCAGCCCGACAGGCCCTGGGCCCGGTAGTCCGACGGGCGCCGGCTGCTAGATCTCGGTCCGGTCGGTGAGCGCCTCGACCGCGTGCTTGGCCTCCGCGAGGCCCGAACCCGTGGCGCGGCGGTGGACGCGGATGGCTTCGACGGTGCGGCCGTCGCGGGCCAGGGCCCGTACCTCGTCCATCCCCGCCGGTTCGGGTTCCTCGATGCCGAAGTGGTCCAGCACCAGGCCCAGGCGGCGCTCCAGGCCGTCCGCCCGGCGTTCGAGGGCCTTCATCCGCAGGGTCACCGTCGAGGTGATCCACGAGGCCGTGGCGATCAGCGCGAGCAACAGGAACAGCGTGGTCATTCAGGTCCCCCCGGAATCAGTCCGTGATCTTGAAGATACTCCAGTTGGGCCCGGACAGACCATTCCGCAATCGGCCAAAGCGACCGGTCCACGTCGGCGTAGACGTAGGCCACGACCGCCTCGGGGGTGAGGAAACCGTTCTCCACGGCGGTCTCGACCTGGGCCAGCCGATGGGCGCGGTGGGCCAGGTAGAACTCGACCGCCCCCTGCGCGTCGTCCAGGACCGGACCGTGGCCCGGGAGCACCGTGTGGACCCCGTCGTCGACGGTGAGGGAGCGCAGGCGGCGCAGGGAGTCCAGGTAGTCGCCGAGCCGGCCGTCGGGGTGCGCGACGACGGTCGTGCCGCGTCCGAGGATGGTGTCTCCGGTGAGGACGGCCCGGTCGGCGGGCAGGTGGAACGAGAGGGAGTCCGAGGTGTGACCGGGCGTCGGGACCACGCGCAGCTCCAGGCCGCCGACCTGGATCCCCTGGCCCGCCGAGAGGCCCTCGTCGCCGAGCCGCAGGGCCGGGTCCAAGGCGCGGACCTTGGTGCCGGTGAGCTCGGCGAAGCGGCCGGCGCCCTCCGCGTGGTCGGGGTGGCCGTGGGTGAGAAGGGTCAGGGCGACGCGCTTGCCGGCCTCCTCGGCGGTGCGGATGACGGCCCGCAGGTGCCCCTCGTCGAGCGGGCCGGGGTCGATGACGACGGCCAGGTCGGAGTCGGGCTCGGAGACGAGCCAGGTGTTGGTCCCGTCCAGGGTCATCGCGGAGGCGTTGGGGGCCAGGACGTTGACCGCGCGGGCGGTGGCGGGCCCCGAGGAGACCACTCCCCGGGGCTGGCCGGGCAGGCTTGCGGCGTCGGTCATGCGGTGGCACCTCCGGGGCGTCCGAGGCGGACGCGCTTGGTGAACTCATCGTGCCCCGGCCAGCTGAGCACCACATCCCCGCCCTCCAGGGCCGCCTGCGCGAGGACCGGGGTCAGGTCCTGGTGCACTGCCCCGGCCAGGGCGTCGGCGGCGCTCTCGTACGGCTCCAGTGACCGCAGGGTGGAGATGGTGGGCGGCATCATCAGCAGCTCCCCCTTGTCGTAGCCCGCGGCCGCCTCTTCGGGGCGGATCCACACCGTCCGGTCGGCCTCGGTGGAGGCGTTGCGGGTGCGCTGCCCCTCGGGGAGGGCGGCGACGAAGAACCAGGTGTCGTAGCGGCGGGGCTCGAACGCCGGGGTGATCCAGCGGGCCCAGGCCCCGAGCAGGTCCGAGCGCAGCAGGAGGCCACGGCGGTCGAGGAACTCGGCGAAGGACAGCTCGCGGGCGACGAGGGCCAGCCGGTCGACCTCCCAATCGTCGCCGGTCGTGTCGCCGACGATCGCGTCGGGGGCTTCGCCGGCGAGGAGGACCCCGGCTTCCTCGAAGGTCTCGCGGACGGCTCCGCAGACGATGGCCTGGGCCGTACGGGGGTCCGTGCCGAGGCGGTCCGACCAGTCCTCGAGGCTCGGTCCCGCCCAGCCGATGCGGTGGTCCTCGTCGCGGGGGTCGACCCCGCCGCCGGGGTAGGCGTAGGCGCCGCCGGCGAAGGCCATGGAGGTGCGCCGGCGCAGCATGTGCACGGCCGGACCGGCGTCGGTGTCACGCAGCAGCATCACGGTGGCGGCGCGTCTGGGTTCGACGGGAGTGAGGGAACCGTCCGCTAGCGCGCGGATGCGGTCGGGCCACTCCGGGGGGTACCACTGGCCCCCGGCGGGCGTGGCCTCGTCCGGGTGCGACTGCTGCTGTCCCTGCTCACCGTTGGGCATGGCCGGATGCTACGGCCATCCGGCCCGATGTTCGAGGGGCCCCCGCCCCGTCGGCCCCCGCCTCCGCGACCCGAGCCGGACCACCCCCGCGCCGCAGCCGGTGGGGAGCCCGCAGGCTACGAGCGCCCCCACGCGGCCGCTGCCTGGGCCGCCACGCCAACGGCCGGGCCGGGGGCGGGCCGAAGGGTCCGGATACGGCGGGGTGGGCCGGGGGGGCGGCCCGGAGCTCGGGTGAGCCCAGGAGTGGCTGCCCTACGGTCCCCACGCGCCCGGAGCCGACCCGCAGCGACGGGCCCGCCAGGGCCGAGGCCCCGTAGGCCCCGGGGTGGAGCACCCGTCAGGCGGTCGGAAGCGAGCCGCCTGCCCGCCGCCGCCAGGCGGTCGGACACGGCTCTTCACACCCGCAGCCGACCGGGCGGGAACCCGGGCGGCCGGCCACTTGCCGGGCCGAAGGCCTGCCCGCAACCGCGAACCCGTCACGCCGGGGCCCGAGCCGAAGGCCGAGGGCGCAACCGTGAACCCGCCACGCTGGAGCAGGGCGGAGGCCGGGGCCGGGGCCGGGGCCGGGGCCGGAGCAGGAGCGGAAACGGGGCGAGGACCGGGGCCGGAATAAGGCCGGGACCAGACGAAGGCCGCAGGCCGGGCCGCGGGCCGATCTGCCGACCGCTCCGCCGGCCGGGCGAGAGCCGGAGCAAGGGCCGGAGCCGGGCGGAGGCTGCGGGCCAAGGCACGCGAGGCTCGGGGCCGCTGACTTGCCGGGCCGAACACCTGCCCGCAACCGCGAACCCGTCACGCCGGGGCCCGAGCCGAAGGCCGAGGGCGCAACCGTGAACCCGCCACGCTGGAGCAGGGCGGAGGCCGGGGCCGGGGCCGGAGCAGGAGCAGGAGCGGAAACGGGGCGAGGACCGGGGCCGGAATAAGGCCGGGACCAGACGAAGGCCGCAGGCCGGGCCGCGGGCCGATCTGCCGACCGCTCCGCCGGCCGGGCGAGAGCCGGAGCGAGGGCCGGGGCCGGGCGGAGGCCGAGTGGCCCGACTGCCCGGCCGGGGCCGGGGCCGGGCGGGAGCTGCGGGCCAGGGCGCGGGCCCCGAACCACAGGAGCTCGCCCGAATATTGAAAGCCCGGCTACGCAAGGGCCGGGTAGGCGGCCACTGACCGGGGCCGCAACCCCCGGGCGGGCAAACCGGCCGAGAGCCCCGATCAGGTGGCCGACGAGCAGTACGGCCGGGCTCCGCCCGGACCACGACACGGGCCCTGAACCGGGGGAGCCTGCCCGAGTGAGGGCCCCGTACGCGGCCACCGACCGGGGTCTGAGACCGAGGCGGGCGCCTGGAAGGCCGGAAGCCGCAACCCGAGGCGGGCGCCACCGACCAGGGCCCGAAACCGGCGCGGGCGCCCCGGCCGAAGCCTCGGCTCTGGGTGCCGACGAGCAGTACGGCCGGGCTCCGCCCGGACCACGACATCACCGCCGCCACCCACGGCCCCGCGCCCGGAACGCCGGCGAGGCCGGAGTCGAGGCGGGCCGGGGTGCGGGAGAGCCCACCCGACCCGGCGCCACCTCGCCCCGCCGATCACGGCGGGGCGGGGAAGGAGCCGGTCAGGCTTCGGGGACCAGCTCGACCTGGATCTCGACCTCGACCGGGGCGTCCAGCGGCAGTACCGCCACGCCGACCGCGCTGCGGGCGTGCACGCCCTTGTCGCCGAGCACCTCGCCCAGCAGTTCGCTCGCACCGTTCAGCACACCCGGCTGCCCGGTGAAGTCCGGGGCGGAGGCCACGAAGCCGACGACCTTCACGACACGCGCGATCTTGTCCAGGTCGCCGATCACGGACTTGACGGCCGCGAGCGCGTTCAGCGCGCAGGTCGCGGCCAACTGCTTGGCCTGCTCCGCCGACACTTCGGCGCCGACCTTGCCGGTGACCGGCAGGCTGCCCTTGACCATCGGCAGCTGGCCGGCGGTGTACACGTAGGCGCCCGACCGCACGGCCGGCTGGTACGCGGCCAGCGGCGGCACGACGTCCGGCAGGGTCAGGCCGAGCTCGGCCAGCCTCGCCTCGACGTTCCCGCTCATGCGGCCTTCTCCCGCTTCATGTAGGCCACGAGCTGCTCGGGGTTGTTCGGCCCGGGCACGACCTGGACGAGCTCCCAGCCGTCCTCGCCCCAGGTGTCCAGGATCTGCTTGGTGGCGTGGACCAGCAGCGGGACCGTCGCGTATTCGAACTTCTTGGTCATGGGAGCGAGGGTAGTGCCTGTCACCGGGGCCTCTCGCGCGGCCTCGTTCCCCGGCCCGGAACACGAACCGTCCGGCCGACTCGTTAGGCTCGGACGCTGTGAGCAGGCTCCAGGTGGTCAGCGGCAAGGGCGGCACCGGCAAGACCACGGTCGCCGCCGCACTCGCACTCGCCCTCGCGCGCGAGGGCAGACGGACTCTGTTGGTGGAGGTCGAGGGCAGGCAAGGCATCGCGCAGCTCTTCGGCGCGGAGGCGCTCCCGTACGAGGAGCGGAAGATCGCCGTCGCGCCGGGCGGCGGCGGTGAGGTGTACGCGCTCGCCATCGACGCCGAACGCGCGCTACTGGACTACCTCCAGATGTTCTACAAGCTCGGTTCCGCCGGCCGCGCGCTCAAGAAGCTCGGCGCGATCGACTTCGCGACGACCATCGCGCCGGGCCTGCGCGACGTCCTGTTGACCGGCAAGGCCTGCGAGGCGGTCCGGCGCAAGGACAAGGCCGGGCGGTACGTCTACGACCACGTGATCATGGACGCGCCGCCGACGGGGCGGATCACCCGCTTCCTGAACGTCAACGACGAGGTGGCCGGGCTGGCCCGGTTCGGGCCGATCCACAACCAGGCGCAGGCCGTCATGAAGGTCCTGAAGTCCCCGGAGACGGCCGTCCACCTGGTGACGTTGCTGGAGGAGATGCCGGTCCAGGAGACGGCGGACGGGATCGCCGAACTGGAGGCGGCCGGGCTGCCCGTGGGCCGGGTCGTCGTCAACATGGTCCGCCCGCACCACTTGGACCAGGAAGCCCTGGGCGCGGCGGCCGGCGAGCGCCGTGCCGATGTGGCGAAGGCCCTGTCCCGCGCGGGTCTGGGCGGCGCGCGCCGCGGCGGTCTGGCCGAGCGGCTGGTGGACCCGCTGCTCGCGCAGGCCGCCGAACACACGAGCCGGGTACGGCTGGAGCGGGAGCAGCGGACCGTGCTGGAGGGGCTGGACGTGCCGACGTACGAACTTCCCCTGCTCGGCGGCTCGGGCATGGACCTGGCCGGGCTGTACGAGCTGGCGACGGAACTGCGCAAGCAGGCGGTCGACGCATGACCGAGCGCGGGACGGCGGCGGAGGAGCAGCCGAGCGAGCAGCCGACGCCGGAGGAACAGACGCCGGAGGAACAGACGCCGGAGGGACAGACGACCGATACGCCCACGACCGGGAAGCTGGTGGCCGACGACATGGGCCTGGACACTCCGCCCGCGCTGGCGGTGGACGCGCTGCTGGACGACCCGAAGACCCGGATCATCGTGTGCTGCGGCTCCGGCGGCGTCGGCAAGACCACCACCGCGGCGGCGCTCGGCGTACGGGCGGCCGAGCGCGGCCGGAAGGTGGTCGTGCTGACCATCGATCCGGCGCGCCGGCTGGCCCAGTCGATGGGGATCGCCTCGCTGGACAACACGCCGCGCAAGGTCGCGGGCGTGTCGGGTGAGGGCGGTGAACTGCACGCCATGATGCTCGACATGAAGCGCACCTTCGACGAGATCGTCGAGGCGCACGCGGACGGCGAGCGGGCCCGGGCCATCCTGGCGAACCCCTTCTACCAGTCCCTGTCGGCCGGTTTCGCCGGCACGCAGGAGTACATGGCGATGGAGAAGCTGGGCCAGCTGCGGGCGCGGGACGACTGGGACCTGATCGTGGTCGACACCCCGCCGAGCCGGTCCGCGCTGGACTTCCTCGACGCGCCGAAGCGTCTGGGGTCGTTCCTGGACGGCAGGTTCATCCGGGTTCTGATGGCTCCGGCGAAGGTCGGCGGGCGGGCCGGGATGAAGTTCCTCAACGTCGGCATGTCACTGATGACCGGCACGCTGAGCAAGTTGATGGGCGCCTCGCTGTTGAAGGACGTACAGACCTTCGTGGCGGCGATGGACACGATGTTCGGTGGCTTCCGCACCCGCGCGGACGCGACCTTCCGACTGCTCCAGGCCCCTGGCACGGCCTTCCTCGTGGTCGCCGCGCCCGAGCCGGACGCCCTGCGCGAGGCGGCGTACTTCGTCGAGCGGCTGGCGGCGGAACGGATGCCGCTGGCCGGCCTGGTGCTGAACCGGGTCCATGACAGTGCGGCCGAACAGCTCTCCGCGGAAAGGGCGTTGGCCGCCGCAGAGAATCTTGAGGACGGGGGCATTGTCGATCAGGAGTCCGGGCAAGCTGGACTTCGTGACTCGGACGCGGACACCGGCGCCCCCGAGACCGGCTCCCCCAGCGCCGTCGACGCCGACGTGGACGAGATCACCGCGGGATTGCTGCGTCTGCATGCCGAGCGGATGCAGGTGATCGCGCGCGAACAGCGCACGCGTGACCGCTTCACCTCACTGCATCCCGAGGTGGCGGTGGCCGAAGTGGCCGCCCTGCCCGGCGATGTGCACGACCTCGCCGGGCTACGGGCCATCGGAGAGCGGCTCGCGACCGGGGTTCCGGCCGGAGCGTAGGCGTTCGCGTACGTGCGGTGTGGGCGGTTTACCCGGCTGCCGCGTACGTCTCGTACGGAACGTCGATCTCCGCGTCGACATCCATGGTGAGGATGCCCGTACTGCGCTCGTACTCCGTGCGGGCGGTTTCGAGCAGCCGTCGCCACGAGGTGACGGTGGGACGCCGGCGCAGCAACGCGCGACGCTCCCGCTCGGTCATTCCGCCCCATACTCCGAACTCGACACGGTTGTCGAGCGCGTCGGCCAGGCACTCGGTCCGCACCGGACATCCGGTGCACACCGCCTTGGCCCTGTTCTGTGCCGCTCCTTGAACGAACAGTTCATCCGGATCGGTAGTGCGGCAGGCTGCCTGCGCACTCCAGTCGGTAACCCAGCCCATCCCGGCGCCGTCCTCTCCCGAATCGAGGCTCCCCCACGGCGGTAGCGGCATATTCACCGCTGCCAGTTGAGGACGTTACGGAAGGCGAGCACAGCGCAACACCCCCGACGGGCCCAATCTTGAATGGTCCGAACGGACTATGGGTAAGCGGCAGATCACCCGACGGAGTGATCGGACGACATGCCCGACCATTCCGGCGATTCGGGTGAAATCGGAGATTCACCACCGGACACCGTCCGAGTGAACGGCGGGATTCGGACATCAGTCCACCGCATTCGGCAAGGGTGAAAATCAAGCCGAGGGGTTGATGTCGCGCCGCACTGCTGTGACAGTTGGGGCCAGCTTAGGCCAAGGCATTCGCGCGTGTCCGGTGAATGAGAACGTAGACACCTCACGTTGCTATGCGGTCAAGTTCATGGGATGAGGCCTCCGAACACGGCGCGGTCGTAGAGGCGCTGATGCCACTCGTTTGCGCCAGAAGCGGGCTTGCTGATCAGCACGGGATTCGGGCCGGTCTCTATGAGATGCAGCAGGGTCCAGGCCACGCCGTAGCAGTCGTCCGGACCGAAGCATGAGACGAGAGCCTGCGCCTCTTCCCCGGTGACTGGCTTGGTGATCGCTCGGAGCTGTTGGTCACGCTGGTCGATCTCTTCTTCGCTCGCGTCCCAGTCGGGGAGCGGGCCGTCAGCAACGAACGCCTGCACTTCGGGTCTCATGCTCGAATGATCGGCCGCCGTCAGCAGCGTGGGCAAGGTTTCTTCGCAGGTCACGCGGCTTGTGCTTCTGCCGACGACGGTGCTGGGAACGCGGACTGCTCGTCGAACAGCTTGTGGTGCTGAAGGCAGTGATAGAGCTGGCCGATCATGCGGTTGAACAGGTTGCGCTGGGCGGCCGCGTGCCAGTCGCCTTGTTCGCGTCGGCGCCGGTAGTGCGCGTTGGCTCCGGTCGATGCTCGCAGAGAAGCGAAGGCCCAGAGGTAGCCGGCGTGGTTGAGCCGGTCGTTCTTCACCCACCGTCTGGTGACGGCGGACTTCTTGCCCGAGGCTCGGGTGATGGGTGAGGAGCCGGCGTAGGCCTTGAGGCCGCGGGCGTCGACGAAGCGACCGCGGTCGTCTCCGATCTCTGCAAGGACTCGGGCGGCGAGCTGGATTCCGAGGCCGGGGAAGCTCAGCAGGACCTCGGCGTCCGGGTGCTGGGGGAAGGCTTCTTCCACCGCTTTGGCGAGCTGGTCTGCGGCGGTGCAGGCCGCATCCAGCTGGATGAGGAGGGCGAGCATCTGCTTGCCGAGCGCATTCTCAACCAACGGCGGCTGGTGCGCCCATTCGTCCCGGAAGACCTCGCGGAGGCGCTCGGCTTCGGCTTCGATGCCGCGCTGGCGGCCGGCGCGCTTGAGGGCCGCCTGGATCTGGGTGCGGGTCAGGCGTGCGGCTCTGGTCGGGGTCGGTGCGGTCTTGAGGAGCTCGCGGGCTTCGGGGCGGCACAGGCCGTTGGTCCAGGCCGCGAAGGCGGCCAGGGCTGCGGGGTAGTACTCGCGCAGCAGGGACCGGAGCTGGTTGGCGAGCTGCTGCCGGTTCCACAGGGAGTCCTGCTGAGCTCGTGCCAGGACGGTGATCGCGCGCCCGAGCTCCGAGTCGTCTGGCAAGGTCCGGTGGGCGTGCATGTCGGTGCGGAGGATGTTGGCCAGGACCAGGGCATCGCCGGGGTCTGACTTCTTTCGCGAGACGCTGTGCCGGTCGCGATAGCGGGCGGCGGCCATCGGGTTGATCGCGAACACCTTGCGCTTGCCGGTCCGCAGTACGGCCACCAGTAAGCCCCGGGAACTCTCGATCGCGACCGGGATCGGGTTCTCCTCGGTGTCGCCGTACTCGGCGAGTAACTCCAGCAGGATCGTGTAGCCGGCCACATCGTCGGTGATGTGACGCTTGGCCAGCAGCTGGCCGGTGTCATCGACCAGGGCGACGTCGTGGGTTCGTTCCGCCCAGTCGATTCCGCAGTAGATCAAGATTCCCTCCCCAGAGTTCGGCTTTTGCGCTGGTCACGAGCGCATGCGGGCCACGCAGCGGCCTAATCCCAGGCCTCGACCGCACTACGGCCGGGCCGCCACCTCACTAGCCGTTCGTGGCACCAGCGCATCCCACGGGCCTCGGTCTATGCGGGAGCTCAGACGGCTCGGGCGGCTCAAGAGGTCACCATGCGATGGGCTCGCACCACCAACGAAACGAATGATCAAGTCGAGAGGTGTTGACCCGCGACGGCCCTGGACAGTGCCGCTCTCTTAATAGGCATCGATGCCGGGTGAGTTTTGGGCATCCGTCCAGCGCCGACGGGCGCCAACACCACTCGTGGCGGCGGCCACGGAGGCGCCGGACGCCGCTCGCTCTATTGCCAGGCCTCGAAGGCCAGGCAACACCAAGGCGTCCGCCCGGCACCCACGTGACCGCCACCACTCGCACCAGACCGCGCACCGATCTACGTTGAGGCCTCGATGGCCCGGCTGCACTTGGATGTCACGGTCTGGTACTCGAACATCCCGAGAGACCCGTGGTCCCGCAGAATGCCGCTAACAACGGATTAGGCTGCCCTCCATGGGAAAGAAGCGCTCGGGCGGCGGGCTCACGGGGCCGCAACAGGCCGCCAAGTTCCTCGGGGTGTCGGTCCTCTCCGGAGTCGTATTGGCTGGCATCGCGATCCCGGGCGCCGGCGCCCTGGGTCTCGCAGCCAAGGGGACGGTCGAGGGATTCGACGAGATCCCGGCCAATCTCAAGACACCTCCGTTGAGCCAGCGCACCACGATTCTGGACGCGGAGGGTGGCTTGATCGCCACCGTCTATTCGCGCGACCGCCAAGTCGTCCCGCTGACGGCCATCTCCCCGTACATGCAGAAGGCGATCGTCGCCATCGAGGACTCGCGTTTCTACGAGCACGGCGCGGTCGACCTCAAGGGCATCCTGCGTGCGGTGAACCGCAACGCGCAGGAGGGCGGCGCCGCCCAGGGCGCGTCCACGTTGACCCAGCAGTACGTGAAGAACGTCTTCGTCGAGGAAGCCGGTGACGACGAGTCGAAGGTGCGCGAGGCGCAGGAGAAGAGCCTCGGGCGCAAGATCCGCGAGCTGAAGTACTCGATCCAGGTCGAGGAGGAACTCGGGAAGAAGAAGATCCTCGAGAACTACCTCAACATCACCTACTTCGGCCAGCAGGCGTACGGAATCGAATCCGCCTCCCAGCGCTACTTCAGCAAGCCCGCCAAGGACCTGACGCTGGAGGAGTCCGCGCTGCTGGCCGGCGTGGTGCAGTCGCCGACCCGCTTCGACCCGGTCAACGACTCCCAGGAGGCGATGAAGCGCCGCAACGTCGTCCTCCAGCGGATGGCCGACATGAAGGACATCTCGCAGGCCGAGGCGGACGAGGCGAAGCAGAAGCCGGTCACGCTCAAGGTGACCCGGCCCAAGAACGGCTGCATCACCGCCGTGAAGGGCGCCGGCTTCTTCTGTGACTACGTGCGCAACACCTTCCTGACCGACCCGGTGTTCGGCAAGACCCGCGAGGAGCGCGCCAAGCTCTGGAACCGCGGCGGCCTGACGGTCCGTACGACGCTCGACCCGCAGTCGCAGGACTCGGTCAACGAGTCCATCAAGGACCACGTCCACCAGGACGACAAGGTCGCGACGGCCGTCACCCTCGTCCAGCCCGGCACCGGCCGGGTGCTCGGAATGGGCCAGTCCAAGCCGTACGGCTTCGGCAAGGACGAGACGCAGATCAACTACTCCGTCGACAAGCGGATGGGCGGCTCGAACTTCGGCTTCCCGACCGGCTCCACCTTCAAGCCCTTCGTCGCGGCCGCGGCCATCGAGCAGGGCATGTCGCCCACGAAGGTGTACGCCTCCCCGCACGACATGGAGTACCCGAGCGGCGTGCAAACCTGCGGCGACAAGCCCTGGGTCAACGACAGCAAGCCCAAGGACCGGGTCGAGAACGAATCGGAGTCCGAGAACGGCCCGTACGGGATGAGGGAGGCGATGGCCAAGTCGGTCAACACCTACTTCGTCGAGATGATCAGCGACATCGGGCTGTGCCCGGTCACCGAGATGACCACGAAGCTCGGTGTCGTCCCGGCCGACGGCGCCAAGCTGCCGGAGGTCCCCGCCATCGCGCTCGGCACCCAGGGCATGTCCCCGCTGACCATGGCCGGCGCCTACGCCACGTTCGCCAACCGGGGCGTGCGCTGCACCCCGATCGCCATAGAGTCCATCACGGACGCGCACGGCAAGGCGCTCGCCGTCCCCAAGTCGCAGTGCGAGCGGGTGATGTCGGAGAAGACCGCCGACACCATCAACACCCTGCTGCTCGGCGTGGTCGACTCCGGTACGGGCGCCCAGGCGGGTCTCACCGACCGGCAGAGCGCGGGCAAGACGGGTACGACCGAGAACCGCTACAACGCCTGGTTCGTCGGGTACACGCCGAACATGTCCGGCGCGACGTGGGTCGGCTCGGCGGGCCTCAAGCAGGTGTCGATGGAGAACATCACCATCGGCGGCGAGTTCTACGACAAGGTCTACGGTGGCGGGCTGCCCGGCCCGATCTGGAAGCAGGCGGTGACGGGCGCGCTGGCGGGCCGGGAGAACCAGAGCTTCCAGACGGTGTTCGTCGGTGACTCCGCCACCCCGTCCGGCGGCGCCCGCGGCAACCGCCCGACCCAGCCGAGCAACCCCAACCCGGCCAAGCCCGGGAAGGGCAAGCCGGGTCGGGACGGCAAGCCGGGCGACGGCGACCCGGGCGGGGCGACGATCGCCGGGGCCACCGGCGGCGGCGCACCCGTCGACCCCTTCCCCGGGATCTCCATCCCGCCGGGCGTGATCGGCGGCGGCGACGTCCAGTAGCCCGGACACGCCTGGGCGTGAAAGAGGGAGGCCCCCGCCGGATTCCGGTGGGGGCCTCCCTCTCCACGTGTCCGGGCTTCCCGTGTCCGGAAGCCCTCGGCGAGAGGTCCAGGAGTCCCACGCCAGGTCGGGGAGCCTTACGCGAGCCGCTGCTTGACGGCGGCGGCGACGCGACCGCCGTCGGCCAGCCCGGCGACCTTCGGGTTCACGATCTTCATGACGGCGCCCATCGCCCGCGGCCCCTCGGCCCCGGCCGCCTTCGCCTCCGCCACGGCCTGCGCGACGATCTCGCCGAGCTCGTCGTCCGTGAGCTGCTTGGGCAGGTACCTGTCGAGGAACTCGCCCTCCGAGAGCTCCCGCGCGGCCGACTCGGCCCGGCCACCCTGGCTGAACGCCTCCGCTGCCTCGCGGCGCTTCTTCGCCTCCTTGGCGATCACCTTGAGGACTTCGTCGTCGGAGAGCACCCGGGCTTCCTTGCCGGCGACCTCCTCCTTGGTGATGGCGGCGAGGGTCAGTCGCAGCGTGGACGAGCTGAGCTCGTCGCGCGCCTTGATGGCAGCGGTGAGGTCTTCCTGGAGCTTGGCCTTGAGCGTGGTCATGCCCCGAGTCTGCCAGGTGCGGCGGCGTCGGCGCCCGCCGGTTTTCCGCTGGGGCGACGCGGGGTGCGACGATGGGGTCATGCGTGCGCGTTACGGAGTACCCCTGAAGGTCGGCGCCGGGATCGCGGCGGTGGGGGCCGCGGGTGTGGCCTACGCGGCCGGGTTCGAGGCACGGTCGTTCCGGCTGCGCCGGGTGACGGTCCCCGTCCTCCCCCCCGGTATGCGACCCCTGCGGATACTGCAGGTGTCGGACATCCACATGGTGGGCGGGCAGCGCAAGAAGCGCGCCTGGCTCCAATCGCTCGCCGGGCTGCGCCCGGATTTCGTGGTGAACACGGGCGACAACCTCTCCGACACCGAGGGCGTGCCGGAGGTGCTGGACGCCCTCGGGCCGCTGATGTCCTTCCCCGGCGTGTACGTCTTCGGCTCGAACGACTACTACGGGCCGCGGCTGCGCAACCCCGGGCGCTACCTGATCGAGAAGACCCAGGGTCGGCACGGGTTGAACGGGAACAAGCCGGTCGTCGGCGCCGTCCACAACCCGTGGGAGGAGATGCGCGACGCCTTCGACGCGGCCGGCTGGCTGAACCTGACCAACACGCGGGCGCGGATGAAGCTGGACGGGCTGGAGATCGCCTTCACCGGCCTGGACGACCCGCACATCAAGCGGGACCGCTACGCGATGGTCGCGGGCGGACCGGAGGCGGACGCGGACTTCTCCATGGCGGTGGTCCACGCCCCGTACCTGCGCGTCCTCGAAGCGTTCACCACCGACCGCTACCCGCTGATCCTGGCCGGGCACACCCACGGCGGGCAGCTGTGCGTCCCGTTCTACGGGGCGCTGGTGACCAACTGCGACCTGGACACCGACCGGGTCAAGGGCCTGTCGACCCACACGGCGAACGGCAACCGCGCGTACCTCCACGTCTCGGCGGGCTGCGGCACCAACCGCTTCACCCCGGTCCGCTTCGCCTGCCCCCCGGAGGCCACCCTCCTGACACTGACCCCGCGGCAACCCGGCTGACCGCCCGGCGGGCGCCCCGCGAAAACCGGATTTCGTCTCCGGCCGACGGTCCGCTAAAGTAATCGATGTCGCCAGGACAGCACACGCTGCACAGGCGGCGATCGGGGTGTAGCGCAGCTTGGCAGCGCGCTTCGTTCGGGACGAAGAGGTCGTGGGTTCAAATCCCGCCACCCCGACTTCGTAAGACCAGGTCAGGGGCCTGATCCACTCAGTGGATCAGGCCCCTGTTTGGCGTTTGCTCCTGTCTTGGGAGCCATCGGGGAGCCGACTTCGGAACCTGGCTCCCCGGGGAGCCGGTCAGGCAGCGGCGGCGCCGGGGTCCGGGGCAGTCGTGCGGGTGCTCCGGTCGTCGAGGACGATCAAGGCGGGGCCGTTCTCCTTCTCGGCCTGATCGGTCACACGGTCCACGGCGAGCGCCGTCCTGCGGTAGACCGCCGCGGCCAGCGCCCACGTGGCCAGGTCCTGGTCCTCACCCGGCGCGCCGCCTGCCTCGTGTCCCCGGGTCACCTTCCACATCGTGGTGAGCACGGCGAGCAGGGACCTTCCCGACAGGGCTGTCTCGACACGGCCGCCATCCGCGTCGTCGATCCGCTCGGGGAGCCGGAAGTGGGCGTGCCCGCTGGTCTGCTCCGCGATGAAGTCCCACGTCTCCCTGTGGCAGATCAGGGTCGCGGAGGCGATCGACGCCGCCGACAGCAGGCGCTCCAGATGAGCGCGCTGGTCCTCCTGGTCGATCTGAACGGGCTTCTGGACCGGCGTCGCGACCGGAGACGAGTCGGGCGCGGCGCCCTGCCCGGTTGCCGCGTTCCCCTGACCGTGGGCGATGCGAACTTCTTCCAGCACCTGAGGTTCCTTCCCGTCGGGTTGTTCGGTCAGCTCGGCCGGCTCTCCGAGTACCTCAGGCGCGGTCGTGTCCAGCCCGGCGGGCCGTTGCTCAACGGACACAACGGCGGCCAGGGCGCTAGAAGCCGGGAGACTCGTCACCTGAGGCTGTACCAACGGCACCGGCTGGCTGCTCTCCTCCAGGCGCCGGCTCAGGGACTCCAAACTGCCCCGTGTCTCTGCCAAGTCGGTGAGCATCCGTTCCTGACGTCGCCGGAGCTCGCGGTTCTCCTCGCGCAGGCCCATCGTGCCTTGCGCCACGGCTTCCAGAACCTTCTGCCGCGTCTGGTCCACCGTCACGTAGAGCGCGCTCAGCCCCGTCGCCGGGTCCTCAAGCGCTCCCCTTATGACGTCGAGTTGACTGAGTGCCTTTTCCGTCTCGCCCCTCCGCCGCATGCAACCCCCACTTCACTCCGAGTGATGACCGCTCATCTCTCCCCGACGCAGTGTCAGCTAATGCGATGATTTCCAGCCGAATCACGATTCCGCTTGTGCGGGGCCGACGCGGCCGGTACCACCGAGACCATGCACCGTTGGTCGCCGCTCAACGATCGTCAGCTCGCTCTCCTCACCCGCGTCGCGGAGGGTTCCGACCCCGTCACGTCGGAAAGCCCCCATCTCGCGCTCACCGCGCGGGCCCTGAAGGAGCGCGGGCTCATCGCCATGCCCAAGGAAGACGGGAAGTGGCGGGCGGAGATCACCATTGCGGGGCAGTTCTACCTCCAGCACGGCCATCACCCGGACCGGCCTGAGCCGGCACCACGGAAGGCTCGACCGGCAACGACGTCCGAAGCCAAGAAACCGGAGTCCGACCGCGAGCGAAAGGCCGCTGCCGAACCGAAGCCTCCTGTTCAGCACGTCGCCAGGGCCCCACGGCCTTCTCCGGCAGACATCGGGCCCGCCCTGATCGCGGAGGTGCAGCAGGCAGGCCGGTTCCTGCGCATCCCCGCCCCGGACGAGGCGGAGCGAGCTCGCTACCGCAGAGCCTTCGACGCGGCCCGCCAGTGTGCGTCCGCCGGGTACCACCTGAAGTACAGCGGGCGGACCAAGGGGGACTTCTTCCTGGGGCTGCTCCGGGTGACCGGCGAGGACGACACGGAGTGGAACCGGATCCGCCTGGCGCGCAGTCGTGTGATCACCGACGTGGACGATGTCGTCGCGGCCGTGACCGCGGACCACAGCGCCTTCGAGATCTCCGACGGGGCACTTCCCCGTGCTCTGTCCCTGCTTCGCCGGATCGCCGAGCAGGCCCTCCCTCTCCACGGGGAGATCGCGGTGTCCAAGAAGCGTAGGCAACCGAGGCCACTGCTCACGATCCATGGCCGTACGTACGAGATCACCTTCAAGGAACGTCAGAAGCAGGTCCGGTACGTGCCCAAGCCAGCGGGCCGCCGCACGTACGACTGGCAGCGGGTCGTCCCGGCGCAGCGGTTCGAGCCGTCCGGGGAGCTGGAAATGGTCCTCGCCCAGCAACAGGGGTACCAGTACGGCTGGAAGAAGGAGTGGGCCGACACCGAGAAGAAGCCGCTTGAGGACCAGATCGGTTCGGTACTCCGGGCGCTCAGGGCCCGGGCCGATGAGCAGGAACGGGCCCGGTTGGAGCGGGAGGCCGAACAGCGGCGGCTCCAGGACGAGCGGGAACGGCAGCAGGCCGAGAACCGCCGACTGGAAGCCGAGAGGCAAGAGCGCGCCCAACGGGAGTGGGAGGCCGCGGTCGGCGTGGCTTCGATCAAGGCGGTGGACGCCGCTCGGGCCGAGCACTTCGGCACCGCGCTGGAACAGTGGCGAGCCGCAGGAGAGATCCGGACCTTCTGCAACGCGCTGGACGAGACCGCCGCCCAGACGGAGGACCCCATCGAGGCCGAGCGGCTCCGGGAGTGGTCGGCGTGGGGCAGGGCGGAGGCCGCCCGCCTGGACCCGACCTTGAACGGAAAGGGGCTCGGTGCCCGGGACTTCCACGCCGAGCCCACCGGGGACGAGCTGCGGCCGTTCCTCGACGGCTGGCATCCGCACCGCCCGGAGAAGGTGAAGCCACCGGTGGAGCCCGCACCGCCCAAGCCGGAGCCCGAGCGGTGGCGTGACGGCTTCAACGACGTACGTCAGGACCAAGGCTGGAGATATGGACCCCAAGGCCGCGCTCAATGGTGGAGGCGATGACGCCATGCCCACGGTCTCGGAGCGCCTTCACGGCCTGCTCGACCAGTTCGCCAAGGCGCAGCACCTCGGCGCGTAGGGCGACGAGCTCGTCGTAGCGCTCGGCCTTCTCCTCCCCGCACCACTCCCGGACCGTGCGCAGGGCGGCCGCCTCCGCGTCCAGCTTGCGGTCGTCCCGGCGGTGGTACGACTGCCAGGAGGGCCGAGCGCGCTCATCGTCCACAGCCTGTTGCCGCCGGTCCACCTCCGGCAGGACCTCCTCAGTCAAGCGCTGCGCCACCTGCCGCGCGATCCGCTCGGCGACCGGCCAGCCGACCAGGCAAAGGCCGTTGCGGTCCTCGTGGACCATGGCGTCGCCGCGAAGCTCGGCGGGGTCCATGGCGATCAGCGGCGCTGTCTCGTCGAGGTGGCCGAGCTCCAGCACACCCGCGTCTGCCACCGCCTTGCGCAGCCGTAGCCGCCCCTTGGGGCGGACGAAGCCCAGGATCATCCGCGCCGCCTCGAACTCGGCACTCCCCCGCACCTCCCTCGACGCCTCGGCCAGGGCGAGCTCCGCCGTGTCATCCGCACGGAAGGCGTCGACGTCAGCCCAGAGCGTGACCAGACAGCCGGCGCTGACCCACTCCTGCAGTCCGGCCTCATCACCGTCCAGGAACCGCACGTGGATTCCTGACCTGCCGGAGGCGCCCACTCGAACGATCTCCACCTGGCGCAGGGCGCCGCCCAGTTCCTTCGGCTTGGCCCGATAGGCCCAGCACTCCCCGATCTTCATGCCTCCATTGAGCCAGGTCGACGGCGCCGCCGGATGCCCATCAACAAGATCTCGACGGCGAGCCGACTTCGGAGTCGGCCCCGCCCCGTCCGTGATCTACCGGAAGCAACTGCCCCGGGGCACGGCCCGCACGTAGGCTCGGGGCAGTCGGCGCGGGAGCGCCTGGCTGACGGACTGGGGCAGGGGGACAGCGTGGATCATCTCTTCACCGTCGAAGGGGCCTCGGCCGCGCCCGTCGCGCCGACCGCGCTCGCAGCGGAGGGGCTCCTCGAACGACAGCACCTCCAGGAGTGGGTGATCGCGCACCCTCAGGTCCTCGGAGAGTCGGTACTCGTCATCACCGCCGAGTTCGACCGGTGGGCCGACACGGACGGGGTGCCGGCGCGGGACCGACTGGACGTCCTGGGCCTGGATGCCACCGGGCGCCTCGTGGTGGTCGAGCTGAAGCGGGGAACGGCCGACCGAGACGTACACCTCCAAGCGATCACCTACGCCGCCCTGGTGTCCCGCTTCGACCTCGACACCCTGGCCCAGGCGCACCGCGACTTCTTGAAGGGCAGGGGCCAGAGCCTCGAACTCGACGAGTGCCGGCAGCGCCTCCTGGACCACGTGGACGGGGACTGGAGTCCAGAGCTGCTCCAGCGCCCCCGCCAAGTGATCATTGCGGCTGGCTTCCCCAAGCAGGTCACCCACACCGTCGTGTGGCTGTCGGAGATGAACCTCGACATCGACCTCATCGAGGTCGGCCTCTGGAAGGTCCAGGGGCAGCTCGTCGCCGGATTCACCAAGGTCTACCCCACCCCGGAGGTCGAGGAGTTCACCCTCGCTCCGGCCCGGATCGAGGCCAAGGCCGCAGCCCAGAAACTGGAGGAACGCTCACGCGCCCGCAACGCCGTGCACGTTCTAGTCGACGCCGGGCTGTTGCCCGATGGGGCTCGGCTGCAGCTGGTACCGAGGCACGGCGTGCCGGAATCCATCCGCGAGGACATCCGGGCCTGGGTCGACGAGAACGGCAGGCGCGCGAGCGTCACGTGGAGCAACAACACCGCCGAGCCGCTGACCTGGGAAGCCGACGGCAAGTCGTACACGCCGACCGGGCTGGCCAACCACATCTTCATCAGCGTGACCGGCCGCAAGGCCGACGGGATACAGGGCACGACCTGGTGGGACGTCGATACCGACCGTGTCCCGGACACCGTCGACCCCGGTGAGTGGGCAGCACTTGCGGGCACCAGTCTCGCGGCCCTGGCCAAGCAGCTCAGCGGTACCCGCAAGGACTGGTCGGGTCTGCACACCCTTCTGGGAGCCATCCCTTCCGGTCAGTGGACGACCTACGGGGATGTGGCGACCGTGATCGGCAGCCACGCCGTCCCAGTCGGAACCCACCTGGCGACCTGCGGACAGTGCCCCAACGCTTGGCGAGTGCTCACCGCCGCTGGGCGTGTAAGCACCGGCTTCCAGTGGCCCGACACGAAACGTGCAGACACTCCCGCAGACGTCCTGGGTACCGAGGGCGTCCGCTTCGAGGCGGGCGCCGCCGCTCAGGAAGCCCGCCTGCCGGTGGACGAACTCCGGCGTCTCCTGGTCACCTGACGTCCGGCCGGACGCGTACCGGCAGACCCGCGTTCGAGCACGGCATTCGCCCAGCGGCTATCGCGCAGCAGATCGAGCTCGCAAAAGTGTGTCGAGCGCACGCACTGGGGACCTCGGGGCCATCGACAGGCGGGCGTCGAGGGCTGCCTCCCATTGCTGGGTGAGGCCGGCCATGAGGCGTTGGCGCATGCCCGGGGTGACGTGGGCGTAGCGCGCGGAGACTGATCCGTCGATGTGCCCCATCCGCTCGTCCATGAGGACCTTCTCCGTGCCGAGGTCCTCCATGTGCGTGCGGTGGGAATGGCGCAGGCCGTGCGGGGTGAGGCCCCTGGCGATGGCCGTCCAGCAGGCGTCGGCGCGACCCTGGGCGTTGCGACCCCGGACCGGTATGCCCGGGAACGGGTCGCCGAGGAGCGGAACGGGACGGGGCTCCTGCGGCGCCTTCTTCGGGTACCAGCCCGTCGTCGCCGGGTGGAAGAGCCAGGTGGCGAAGCCGTTGCGGCGCCAGTGGGCGGCGTGTTCCGAGGGTGCGCCGCCTCGTACGAAGCCCAGCTCGGTAATGGCGAGTTCGACGCGGGTACGGGTGACCTCGCGCACGCGGTCGGGGTGGTTCAGGACGTTGGACACCGTTCCCGTGGAGACGCCGGCGCGGCGGGCTACGTCGACCAGCTTCGCACCTTGGTGGCCTCCGGTGCGGGCGGTGCCCTGGCCTTGGAAGACGTACGTCCTGCCATGGCACGGGCACGGCTTGGGCTTGGTACGGGCGACGTGGTCGGCCACGAGGGCCGAGAGCCAGTCGGGGGCGTCGATGGTGCGGTAGCTGTCGTCCTTAGGCGGGCAGCGGACCATCACACCCGAGTCGAGCTCGTACAGCTGCCACTCGACACGTACCGAGCCCCGGCGGGCGAACTCGGTCTCCAGACCGACGATTTCACCCCAGCGCATGCCGGTGTACGCCTTGAGGAGCACCGCGACGAACTCGTCGTCCCGCCCGGCAAGGAGGGCGGCCCGCTCGGCGATCAGGAGGACGCCGAGCGCGTCGGTGACCACCTTCTCGGGGCCGCGATCGGCGGAACGGCCGGCGCGTTTGCCCCGTCCTCGGCGCTTCGCGGCGGGGTTCGCCTCGATGAGCCCCTCGTCGACGGCATCGGCAAGGATGAGGTGGAGGGTCGCGCGCCAGGTCTTGACACTGGAGGCCGCATAGGAGGCACGTTCCTGCTTCTCCCAAAGCGCGACGTCGGTGCGGAGGATTCCGGCGAGAGCCTTGTCCTCGAACACGGGGAGCAGGTGCTCCTCGATGTGGCGGCGGTAGTTCTGCATGGTGGACGCTGCTAGGTCCTGGGCCGCGTACCAGCGGCTTGCGTACTCGGCGAAGGTCTCCTTCCCTAGCGACGGATCGCGTACGTCTCCGCGGCGGAACCCGATTTCCGCTTCGTCCGCTGCCCGCTTGGCCTCGCGCTTGGTGGCGAACTTGATCGTCGCGCCGGTGTCGTCGACGACGGTGTTGTGCTTGCCCGGCTCGGTCTTGTACCGACCGCGCCAGTAGTTTCCGCGCTTCTCCGCGAAACCCAACTCTTCCCTCCCCCTTCGGATCCCTCTACTACGCGGTGGTGTCGAACTCGTCCTGCCGGGTCCTGCGCGGCGGGCGGGCGCGGAGGCGGGCCGCCGTCGGGACCGGCCTGGTACGTGGGGCGGCTGGGGCGGCGGCTGATCCGATGGGTTCTGGGCGCTGGGCCGGCCGTACTTCGTGCAGACGGACGATCTCGGCGAGGTGCTCGGCGGTGAAGCGATACGAGCGGCCGACTCGCGAGCAGGGGATGAGCGTCCGACTGGCCCGGTCCTTGACCCACCAGACGGAGCAGCCAAGAGCTGCGGCGATCTCCTCGGGGCGGTACAGGCGGGGCAGGTCAGGACTGATTTTCGCGGGGTGTTTGGGCATGCGTCTGTTGTAACTCCGATTCCCCGGTTTGGGTGACCGGGGATCGTGGGGTATAAAGCCCCGCCGCTTCATTTCGCGCAGGACTTAATGAGGTCCATGACTTTGCGGAGGAGGTCGGCGACCGACAGCGTCCAGGTGATTCGGACATCCGGCGCCATGCGCCCAGACGGACCACATGTACAGGCCGCACGGTGTCTGACGTGGGAGCGGGCGGCAACATAGACGGCACTAGCGGCAGCGGTCAAGGATTTCGCGGTGCGATCTTTCCCGCTCCGTATTCGGCGCCGGCTTTTTGGTCAACCGGGGATCCAGCCCTACCGTTACGACATTCCCCCCTGCGCCATTTCGACTGGTGCCGCTTCGTAACCGGAATCGCTGGACTTGTCCGAAGTGGGTGTGGCTATGTTGTCCACGCGCCCGGTTCGGGAATTGATTCGACCTCCGGTGCAATGCGCTGCGGACCATCCGAGCCCCCACCGAACTGCCGCTCCCCGCTGGACGATCGAGAGGAACATCTGTGCCCCACCGCACGGCCCAAGTGGCCGTCCGCGCCCCCCTGCCGGTCCCCAGGACCTCGTTCGCCTACTGCGCGAAGGCGGGGCGATAGGCATGGCGCGCATCCGCACCATCAAGCCGGAGGCGTTCATCTCCGAGTCGCTCGCCAAGGTCAGCATCGCCGCCGAGCGGACCTTCTTCGGCCTGCTCACCCAAGCCGACGACCACGGGCGGTTCCGCGACCAGGCCGCCGTCATCGCCGGAGCCCTGTGGTCGCTGCGCCCGGAGCACGGCGCTCTGGAGGTCGAGGACGACCTCAACCAGCTCGACACTGCCGAGCTCATCTGCCGGGTATGAGGGCGACGACGGCAAGCGGTACCTGCACATCGTCACCTTCTCCATGCACCAGAAGGTCAACCGGCCGAGCGGTAGCCGCCATCCGGCCTGCCCCCGCCACGAAGGCGGTCGAGTCCCTGCGAATTCACTGCCGACGCACGGAGGTCTCCGTGAGGGCACCATGCAGGTTCACGCACCCCTCGCCGAGCCCTCCCCCGAACGGAACGAACCCTCACCCATCCACATATCCGCAGGTCAGAGCGGATTCAGTGATCTCTCCGGAAGCGCGCAGGGAGGTGTCCGGGAGCCCGCGGTGAGCCCTCACGGTCCGGATCTAGGACCTAGGAACGTGGATCTAGGATCAACTCCGTTGGGGGGCGCGAGCGCCCCAGCACACGACACCGTCTCCCCCTCCCAACTCGTCGCCGAGTACGCCTCCGCGTATGCCCCAACCGACCGCCCGCCGCCGTACTGGGCCAGCTCGGCAAGACCGTCGACAAGCTGCTCTCCGAGGGCATCGACCCGACCCACATCCGCACCGGGCTGGCGCGACTTCGGGAGAGGGCCCTGCACCCCAGCGTGCTGCCCAGCCTGGTCAACGAGGCCATGAACCCGCCGCAGACGGCCGCCGCGCTCCGGGGCGGCCACCGGCCCTACGCCAACCCCGCAAACCCCGAAGCCGCCTACGGAGGTGCCCTGTGACCACAGCGACCCGTGAACCGCAGCGCGCCGGGCTCCTGGCTGCCCGCCTGAACGCGATCCTCGCCGCCAAGGGCATCGACCCCGACGCGGCCCCCGCCCAGCCCGTAGCGGAACCGGTGACCGCCCTGGAGCTGGCCGACCGGCGAATCCCGCCCCGCTACCGGGAGGCCACCGCCACGGACCCCGGCGTACGCGCATGGGCCGAGCAAGTCACCGGCATGGGCCGGGTGGGCCCCGGCGGCACGCGGGGCATCTCCTACGGGCCCTCACTGCTGATCGCCGGCCCCACCGGCAGCGGCAAAACCCACCAGGCGTACGGAGCAGTCCGCTCCCTTCTCATGGCGGGCGTCCGGCTCAGCTGGCAGGCGGTCACCTCCGCAGACCTGCACGCCCAGTTCCGCCCGCGCCCCAACCACGACCCCGAGCGGGAGATCCAGGAACTCGGCAGATGCCCGCTGCTGATCCTCGACGACCTCGGCGCGGCCAAGCAGTCCGAGTGGACCGAGGAGCTGACGTACCGGCTGATCAACCGCCGCTACACCGAGATGCTCCCGACGCTGATCACCACCAACCTCCCCATCGCCGAGCTACGCGGAGCCGTCGGGGACCGCGTCGCATCCCGGCTGGCGGAGATGACCACCCGCGTCATCCTCACCGGCCCGGACCGCCGCCGCACTCAGCCGTCGGACTCCTGACCGCCACGGTCCCCTACGCATCGGGGACCGAGCCACCAAGCCGGACCACTCGGGGGGCCGTCCCCAAAACCACACCCGGTCCCCGGTCCCCGCTGAGAGGGGACCGTCCCCAAAACACACCCCTCGGTCCCGTACGGAACGGGACCGTCCCCGAACACACAGCCGATCGGGGACCGTCGCGGATCGCCGCTTGCAAACGGGGACCGTCCCCGCAACCAGCACCTACCCCGGAGAACGGCGCGGGGACCGATCTCCGCATCGAGACGGTCCCGAATTCTTTCCGCAGGTCAAACGGCTGATAAGCAGACTCGGTCCCGGTGACCGCCCGGCATCACCGCGTTGGGGACCGTCGGGACGTCCCGCCATCTGGGGACCGTCCCCAGATCCCATTGGGGACCGTCAGGTCATCGGATCTCGGGACCGAAGGGGACCGGTCCCCTCACCAGTGACCACGGGGACCGTCCCATTCGGTCCCCACGCTTCCCCCGCCGCGCCCCGCACGCCGCTCGCCCGAGTCCCCAACGCGCCGATCCCCGCCGCCCCCTGTTCCGGACGGTCCCCGATTCGCCTTGCTGCAGTGATCCCCAATTCCCCGACCCTCGCCCCAAACGCCTTCGGGGGACCACGCCCGCCACCACGCGATCCGGGGACCGGGGACCGGACAGCCTCCCGCATCCCGTCCCGGCACATGCCTGCTCGGAACCGCGAGGCGATCGCCCTCTCACCTCACCCTGCAGGAGAACCACCCGTGACACCCGCCTCGCAGCACGTCGGCGACACACCCTCGCCGTCATCAAAGTCGTCTACGCTGACCGACCGTTGGCGGCGCGCGTTCGGCAGGACGGCTCCTGGCGGAGCCAGTAGTACCCCGAGTCCGACTCAAGGTCGGCCTTCGGGGATCTCCGCCCCGGGGGTGGCGGAGACGGCCCCGCGCCAGGGGGCGCCGGACCAGGAGGTCGGGTCCGAAGGCGGCCCCGACCAGGAGACGCTCCACGCCGTCCAGCGCGAGATCCTCCACGCCGTACGCAGCGCCGAGCCTGCCGCCGGCGAGCCGACGGTGAAGAGCGTCCAGCCCACGATCCGCCGCTTCACCGGCAACAAGCGCTCCGACCGCGTCGGCCCCCTGCGCTTCACCGACGACGAACATCCTCGCCTCCAAGAGGCCGCAGCCGAGCACGGCTACAAGGGTGTATCCGGCTTCGCCGCCGACATCGTCCTCGCCTTCATCTACGGGCGGTTCACCGCCAACCTCCCGCTATCCGAGGACCGGCGCCGTACGCACGTGTTTCGCGCCCAGGTCCTGCGCCAGTGCAACCGCATCGGCGTCAACATCAACCAGATCGCCCGCGCCCTGAACACTGACCTCACCCCGCCCGACATACGCCAGCGCCTCGACGAGCTCCACGACCTGCTCGTCCTGATCGCCGAAGCCCTGCGAGAGCCCGCCGACCCGAGGGAGGTCTGACCCTCGTGATCGCCGCCATCAAGCCCTCCGGCGCCAACACGCGTGGCCTGCTCGCCTACCTCTACGGCCCCGGCCGCCACGACGAGCACACCGACCCGCACATCGTGGCCGGCTTCGCCATGCTCGCCATGCCCGACCCCGGCCGCGACGAGAACGCCACCCTCACCCAGCTCGCCCGCTACCTCGACGAGCCCGTGCGCCTGCGCAACAGCGAGTTCGGCAAGAAGATCACCGACCACGTCTGGCACTGCCCCGTCCGCGCAGCCCCCGAGGACCGCCACCTCTCCGACGCCGAGTGGGGCGAGATCGCCCAGCGCATCGTCGCCGCGGCCGGCATCGCCCCCGAGGGCGACGACCTGGCCTGCCGCTGGATCGCCGTACGCCACGACGACGACCACATCCACATCCTCGCCACCACCGTCCGCGAGGACGGCCGCCGCCCCAAGCTCCACGACAGCGGCATCCGCGTCGGCGACGCCTGCCGCCAGATCGAGAAGGACTACGGTCTCCGTCGCCTGAAGAAGGGTGACCGGACCGGCACCCGCGCCCCCACCCAGGCCGAGATGCACAAGGCCGAACGCCTCGGCTGGGAACAGACGAGCCGCGAATGGCTCCAGGACCGCATCCGCGCCGCCATCCCCCACGCCCGCACGGCCGAGGAACTCCTCGCCTACCTCGAAGCCGACGGCATCGCGGTCAAGGCCCGGCGCGGCCCCTCCGGAGACCTCCTCGGCTACGCCGCAGGCCGCCCCGGCGACCTCAACAAGGACGGCGAACAGATCTTCCACCCCGGCGGGAGGATCGGCCCCGACCTCACCCTCCCCAAAATCCAGTCCCGCCTCGAAGCCGGCCAGCCCGAGGAACACCCCACCGCCCGCCGCAACCGCCCCGCCACCCCGTGGCACCACGCCACGGAAGCCCTCGACAGCTTCCGCACCGACCTCGCCGACGACACCCACGCCCAGGCGCACATCACCGCCCTCGGCGAACTCCTCGAAGCCACCACCCAGAAAGCCCCCACCCACCTCCGCGCCGAACTCCACGCCGCATCCAAGGCGTTCGCACGCGCCCAGCGCTCCCAGATCCGGGCGGAAGACCGTGCCGCCCGCGCCATCCGCAACGCGGCCCGCGACATCGTCCACACCGCCACAGGCCCCGACGGCAGCGCCCTCGCAGCCCTCATCGCAGCCCT
Source organism: Streptomyces sp. Tek67B01 (assembly GCF_055231995.1). Lineage (NCBI taxonomy): Bacteria > Bacillati > Actinomycetota > Actinomycetes > Kitasatosporales > Streptomycetaceae > Streptomyces > Streptomyces sp. Tek67B01. The sequence goes on along the minus strand of NZ_JBUYUY010000001.1, from coordinate 3,901,608 downwards.
CCTGTGGGCTGGGATCGTGGCCGGCCGCTGGCACGAGGCCAAGGGCCACGCCCACCAGGCCGACGCCGCCCGGCAAGCCCTCCACCACCTGCAGGCAGCCGCCGAGCAAGCGCTCACACCCACGGTCGTCGTACTCGAACAGCGTCAGCCGAGGGAGGAAGCCCGCCGCGCCCTTGCCCACGACGTACGCGCCGCCGTCCCCGACCAGGCCGATCGCATCCTTGCCGACCCTAGCTGGCCCGCCCTCGCCGCCCTCCTGGCCGACGCCGAAGCCGGTGGCCACCAACCCCACCAGCTCCTGAAGGAGGCCGCAGCCCAGCGCGAACTCGGCACAGCCCGTCAACCGGCCCGCGTCCTGATCACCCGCCTCCAGCACACCGGCCGCAACCCCAGCCCAAACCCCCGCGCCGAAGCCGCCCGCCGACGCACAACGGCATCGTGGACCGGCCAGCCTGGACACGGCACGCAGCCGCCCACCGCCCCCGCAGCCCCGCCGAACCGCCCACGACGCTGACCTCCAAGGCGCCGCACTTGGCGCCCCGCGCTCCGCCAGACGGGCCGTCCCTACAGGGCAGCTCGACCGGCCAACGTGTGCACCGTTACCCGGGCGATAGCAGCGACGGCGCGCCCATGCGAAACCGCTCCTGCTCGCACGACGGGGTCGGCATATATAGCTGACGAACCCCGGTCAGCCAAACCGGGGATTCTCCAGATCATTGAAATACCCGGGCTCCTCGCCCAACCCCACCAAGCCGCACGGTGCTGTCGGCATACCCACACCAGAAGGAGCACCACCCTGAACGTCCAGCCCATCACTGCCATGTTCCCGCCGCTCACCAACGAGGAACTCCACGAGCTCACCGAGTCCATCAAGACCCACGGCCTACGTCACCCGATCGTCTTCGGCCCCGACGGGGTCCTGCTCGACGGTCGCAACCGACTGGCCGTCTGCAAGGCCCTCGGAATCGAGCCCCGCTTCACCACCTACGAAGGCGCTGATCCCGACGGATACGCCCTGGCCATGAACCTCCGCCAGCGCAACCTGACCACGGGGCAGGCGGCGGTGATCGCAACCAAGGCCCAAGCCAGCACCGAAACGAATGAGCACCTCGCCCCAGAGGCCGCGATGCAATCCCTCAGCGAGAAGACCGGTATCTCCACTGGCCGACTGGAGCTGGCCGACTTCGTCATGTGCCACGAGCCTAACCTCGTAGACCCGGTGATCACGCGTGCCGTCAGCCTGGACGAGGCCCACGAGATCGCACTCGCCAACAAGGTTCGTGCACAAGCCAGCCAGCAGCACTTGGCCCGACTGCGCGTTGAGGCCCCTGACCTCGCCGACCGGGTCATCACGGGCGAACTCACCGCGATTCAGGCCTGGAACAAGCACAGGGAACGCATCAAGGAAGACGTACGGCAGCGGAGGGTTGCAACCTATCTCCTGTGCGATGTCGTGACGGCTCTCGCACAGACACGGGGCAGCAGGACCTTTGCCAAGTATGACCCCCAGTACCAGGCACCGGGCCGCTCCGTCACCCGCGAGACCATCGCCAACGCGATGACCGCCCTGACCGAAATGGACGCCATATGGCGGGAGCGCAACCTCCCGTAAGCCGGCGCAAACGCCGACCAGCTGCTCCTGCCGCCAGAGCGGCGGCGGGAACAGCGGCATATACGGCCCCGGTCAGGGGGTGAGGCGGTTCGGTCCACGGAAGAGGAAGGTCGCTTCGCGGATAGAGTCCAGGCCCATCATGACCATGAGGATCCGGCCGAGGCCGGCGCCGAGGCCGCCGTGGGGCGGGCAGCCGGAGCGGAAGACGTTCAGGTAGTCCTGCATCGGCTCGGTGCTCATGCCTTTCTCCTCCGCCTGCTTGAGCAGGACGTCGGAGCGGTGCTCGCGCTGGGCCCCGGTGGTGACCTCCAGGCCCTTCCAGAGCAGGTCGAAGCTGAGCGTCAGGTCTGGCTGTCCCTCTGGGCGCATGTGGTAGAAGGGCCGGATGCTTGCCGGGTAGTGCGTGATGAACACGAACTCGTGCCCGGTCTGCTCTTTCATGTGTGCGGCAATCCGGCGCTCACCGTCCGGGTCCAGGTCCTCCTTCACCCCCTCCGGGTCCCACCCGCCGGCCCGCAGAACCTCCTGCGTCTCGGCCATCGTGATCCGCGGGAACGGCGTCTCCGGCACGATGACCTCGACCCCGAACACCTCCCGGATCCGCGCACCGTGGACCTCGGCCACCTTGGCGATGGCATGGGCGAGCATCCGCTCCTCGAAGCCCATCCCGTCCTCGACGCTGTCGATCCACGACAGCTCCACGTCCACACCGGTGAACTCGGTCGCGTGCCGGGAGGTGAATGACGGCTCGGCCCGGAAGACCGGACCGATCTCGAAAACCCGGTCGATGCCGGCCGCCACCGCCATCTGCTTGTAGAACTGCGGCGACTGCGCCAGGTACGCCGACCGGTCGAAATACCCGAGCTTGAATACCTCCGCCCCGGACTCCGAGGCGGTACCCATCAGCTTCGGGTGTGCATCTCCGTGCAGCCGTTCTGCATGGCGTACTCGCGCAGCCCCTGCTCCAAGGTCGTCTGCGCGGCGAACACCATCTGCGCGGCCTCCCGCTTGCGGACGTCAAGGAAGCGCCAGTCGAGCCGATGCTCCGGCCCGGTCTGCTCGTCGATCGGCAGCGGCGTCTCTGCCACGTTCAGCACCTCGACCGCCTCGGGGACGATTTCCAGGGCGCCGAGCTTGACCTGCGCCGCGTCCACGACGCGTCCGGTGATCCGTACGGCGGACTCCGGGGTGAGGGACTCGAGCACAGCCTCCAGCGGGCCGCCGTCGCGCCTGTGGGTCACCTGGACCATGCCGGAGTGGTCGCGCAGGATCACGAACTGCATCTTGCGCTGCAGCCGGAGTGCGTTCACCCAGCCGGAGACAGAGACGGTCTGGTCGATGTGGCCGCGTAGGTCAGAAGTCAGTACGCGGCTCGTGGTGTGGATCATCGCAGCCCTCCCGGGGCGTCGTCATGATCCCTTGGGGGTGCGGGCGAGAAGGGAACTCGCGGTACCACCGCACTTTCGCCGCCGCCTGTAAGCAGCAGCCTCATTCCGCCCTGTGACGGGGGCGAGCCGGCGGGGCATTGGGCCAAGGGCCGTTCCTCCCCGCGCTCAGGAGGGTCTTCGCCTCGGGCGCGAGTCCGCCTTCCCAGCTACTGGCGGCTCTCTCTGCTCGCGTGATCCTCGGCTACTCGTCTCCGTCTACGCGTTGGCCACGAGGATAGGAAGCGGGCACGGCACCTGCAACGCAATAGGTGTGTAACCCGACCTCGTCGGGCGTCCTGAGGCGGAAGCCCAACGAGGCGTTCACCAGCCCGCTACTTGATCGCGACTACGTACACGCTCGCCCACTGCCTCTTCGGGTTCGCCAGGTCCGGGTCGAAGTCCCAGGGCTCGACGGTGGCGAAGCCAGCCTCGGTGAACAGCTGGCTGAGCTTCTCGAAGTCGTACGCCCAGTAGTGCGGGTTGTACGTGGGGTCGTCGTCCTGGTCGCGGAAGACGTAGTTGATCAGGTCAAGGTAGGTGTTGATGTCCTTGCGGCAGTCTCGCTTGCCGTACCACCGGGAGATCATTTCCTCGGCCTGCTCGGGGCCGGCCGGGTACTGGCCGAGTACGAAGGCCGCGTCCGGCACCCCGGTGATGAGACGGCCGCCGGAGGCGAGGACGCGGTGGGCTTCTCGGGCGTACTGCTTGGCGGAGACCGGGTAGTCGATGTGCTCCAGGAAGTGCTCGGAGAACAGCACGTCCACGGAGTCGTCCTGCAGCGGGATCCCCTCACGGACATCCCACAGCAAGTCGGCGGGCGGCACGGCGTCGATGTTGCAGAAGCCGTCGAGGCGGTGGGCTCCGCCGCCGACCTGGACTTTATTCGGTGCGGCGTCGACCAGGCCGCTGGGGAACGCCTTCTGGCTGGCGCGGTGGTAGCGGCTGAGCTCGATCTCTTTGGCCGCAGCGCGGAGGGTGCGCGCGAGGCCGTGGGTGGTGGCAGGGTCGGCGAGGAGAGTCGTGATCTGCTCGCCGAGGAGATCGACGGTGCAGCCGTCCGTGCGGTGGGCATTCATCAGCTATGCGTCCTCTCGCTTCAGGCCGTGGCAGGGGTGGGTGAGGTCCACTGGTTGTTGCGCATGAGCGTGTACTTGATGTCGACCAGGCGCGGGGCGATGGTCAGGTCGAGTTCTTCGGCGGGATGGAGCCGGCCGCGGTCGTCCTGCTCGGCCCGCCAGACCCGGTAGTCGAGATCGGGGTACGCAGGGTTGATGCCGATCTCGCCCTTGGGGATCGTGCCGTTGAAGGGCGCGATGATGTCCATGTGGTTCCAGTAGTTCCACGCCTGGAGCGCCTTGTGCTGGTCGAAGTAGAAGTAGAAGTCCGGGTACCGCCCGAAGGTCCGCAGTTCGCGGTGGATCAGGTGTCCGAGGAGCGGGCCGAGCTGGGTGGAGAGGCTGTCGAACTCCCAGCGGGTGTGGTGCCAGGCTTCCGGGACCTGGCCGGGCGTGAACAGCCGGGCCGCGACGAGGTGGCTGATCCGCTCGGTGAGGTAGGCACCGGCGTGAGCGGCGTCGAGGCTGGGGTCGATCCGAGCAAGGAGCGAGCCCAGCTCGTCCGGTGAGGGCCGAAACTTCGCGAGATCGAACTTGCCCGCCATGTGCGGGAAGGACGCGAACAACATTTCCTTGTAAAGCCAGTTGTTGAATTCGCCGAGCTCGGCCCTCTCCTGCGTCTGCTGCGTGGTGGAGTGCAGCATCAGGTACTCCGCCAGGGCCTCGAAGTACACGTACCCGAGGATCGGCAGCCGAGGGATCGTCTCGTCGAGGAGTCGCAGGAACGTGCTGGGCTGGACTGCGGCGCCCTGGTAGGCGACGGCAGCCGCCAGGGCGAGGAAGGCCGTGGAGTTTTTGATCCTGCTGACGATGGTCTCGCGCAGCTGGTGTCGCTCGGTCTTGGAGAGCAGGTACTCCAGGCGGCTGTAGATCTGCAGGTGGATCGAGCCGAGGCGGAGGTAGTCCACGCCGGCCAGCCCGCGGTACGCCTGGGGCGGCAGGTTGATCTCGAAGATCAGAGGCGTCGGCACACGCTTCGGTGTGCCGGCCTGCGCCACGAAGGCCGGGGCCTCCTTGGTCAGCACGTACTCGGCGAGGTTGTGCATGCGGTATCCGCGCTCCGTCGGGGTGAGGGGCGCGCAGTACACGCTGCCGACCAGGCAGCCCCCGGAGGGATAGAGCGAGCCGTGCTCGCTGATCTGCTCCAGAGCGTGTGTGACGTGCAACAGGTGCAGCTTGCCGTCCCCGCCCAAGGCACGAAAGAGGGCGTTGTCCCGCAGCAGCCGGCCGTTCGGGGTCTCCGCCACGAGCCTGTTCTCCCAGGCCGCAGCCTGCTCCGCGAGCGGATCCTGGCCGTCCACAGGGCTGGGGATTAGCGTCGTATCGAAGAAGGCGTGGGCATCGGCCCACTGCTCGTAGGCGTCCAGGAAGTCCATCAGCGGGTCAGCTCCAGCTGCGCAAGTCCTACGAGGACCGCCTCCGTGCTGCTCGCTCCGGCCAGCCATGCGGTCTCGGACCGGACAACCAGCTCGAAGGCAGTCGTGCGTAAACCGTTGAAGGCGTCGGAGCGTACCTGGGCGGGGTCAGGCCACCAGCTGAGCTTCGGCAGCCGGTAGCGGTCCAGGGCGTCCGCGGCCTTGAGGAGGTCGCAGATGACCTCAGCTCGGGTGTGATCGGCTTGATCGTCCTCGGTGAAGGCGTCGTACGGCACGTCGTGGAGCCGCACCGCGGTGGCGGCGGTGGCGATCCGGCTGGGCGTCGCCATGACCCCGAAGTGGGGCCAGACGGTGTCGGCGTTGTCCGTGAGCCAGATGGCAGCACGCGCCCCATGGCCCCGGTCGTCCTTGTCGTGGAGGCGACGGCAGTCGTGGACGGCGGCGGCCAGGACCAGCGTGGCGGTGTCGTCCTCGCTGAGCCCGGCCGACTCCGCGAGCAGCGCGGCCAGCGCGGCGGTGCGCATCGCGTGCCGGATCCCGTGGAGGGAGTCCAGGCACTTCGCCTCGGCCAGCCACCCGGCAGGGATGGCCGAGCGGGAAAGGAGCGACTGTGAGGTCTTCCGCAGCCGGGGAGGCGGGCCGTCCGAGAAGTCCGGCCGGTTCGCGGTGATCCAGCGAACGGTGGCGGGATCGGTGTACTGGTGGTGCGGTAGCTGCTTACGGGCAGCCAGCTCGACCAGACTGTCGGCCGGCGAGGTCGTGCTCATCGGGCCCACCCCCTCGGTGGTCTGCGACAGCGGATGCCTAGCTGACGGACGCGGTCTGGGCCGCCTGCTCCTTGCGAGCCTGCTCGGCGGCCTCGAAGGCGGCCGTGAACTCGGCGAGCTCCTCCTCGGTCATGAGGTGCACGCCCAGCTCATCGGCCACGGCGCCGATGCGGGCGACAGCCTCGTCCCGCGCGGTGGTGCTCGCCTCGTCGTCGAGCAGCACCTCAAACTCGGCGTGGTGCCCCCAGGCATCGCTCCACTTCACGGCGATCTCGACACCGCGGAAGCGGAAGTTGTGGCGCTGATTGAACGCCTGGTGCATGGCGTCCTCGAAGCCGAGGGCATTGAAAATCCGCACAGCGGCCGGAACGTCCTCGCGGCCGATGGCGAACTCGGTCTCCGGGAAGGCAGCGCCCTGGCCGATCTTGCCGGCCTTGAGCGTGATCTTCGCGGAGCTGGCCGCGATGTTGTCCGTGACCTTGAGCAGCTGGTCGGGCAGCACGTAGAAGAAGATGTTCTTGTCGTCGCAGCCGAGGTCCTCGGCCTCCTGCGTCAGACGCGCGAGGAGCTGCTCGTACGCGTCCTTGTCGAAGCGGGCGCGCATCTCGATCTCGATGGCCACAGTGGCTCCCTTACGGAATCGGGCATGGGTGATCCGCCCGAGCCAGGCAAAGCGGGGCTGGCTCAGTTCAGTGCGGTGTGTGATTGATCAAGCGTCCGGGCGGTGCGGTACGCGGGTGCGTGCCGCACCGCCACAGGGCAGGAGCGTCAGGCGAGCTCGCCGAAGCGGTCACGCACGACGCCCTCGTGCAGGTAGGTCGGGAGCGGCACGCCGCCGACGGACACGCGCTTGGTGGCGACCTGTTCCTCGGTCTCGTCCGGGAAGCCCTCCAGCAGCTGGAGGCACTGCGCCACCCACTCGCGGGACTTCTCCCAGTCGCCGGTGTCACGGCTGCGGACGGCGAGCGCGAAGGCGGTCTCCGTCGCGGCCCATCGGTCGGTGGCCAGCTCCTGCTGGAAGATGCTCTCCAGCTCGGCCACGGAGGCGACGCGGGTCGGGTTGGTCATGACGTCTTCTCTCCTACGTTGGTGCCTGGTGGTGTTCAACGCGTCGACGGCCGATCGGTGACATCGGTCGGGCTCAGTAGGTGAAGATCTCCGCGAGGGTGCGGTAGTCGTGAAGCTCGTCCTTGTCGAACCACAGCTCCAGCTCCTGGTCGGCCTCGGCCTTGTTGCCGGAGGCGTGGACCAGGTTCGCGACGGCCTTGCCAGAGGCCGCGCTGGCGCCCCGGCTGTAGTGCGAGAAGTCGCCGCGGACAGTGCCGGCGGGGGCCTCGTTCGGGTAGGTGCTCCCGACGATCTTGCGTACGGTGGCGACGGCATCGAAGCCCTCTAGCACGAGCGCGATCACCGGGCCCTGCTGCATGAACGTGGAGGTCAGGTTATAGACCTCGGCACCGAGCCGCTCCTCCAGGTCGAAGTAGTGGCGCCGGGTGAACTCGGCGTCCATCTGCTTCATCTTGATGCCGACGATCTTCAGCGCCGCATCCTCGAATCGAGCGATGATCTTCCCCGCGAATCCGCGGACCATCGCGTCGGGCTTGAGGAGGACGAGAGTGCGCTCCACGGTGTTTTCCTGATCCTGGGCCATCGGTTCCCTTTCAGCTTTCAGGCAAGCCATATGACGGGCGCTCAGCGCCTCGCCCGCTTGAGGTTACCTGCGGCGGAACACCCTTCTGTGCCTGTCAGTTGAGGCCCGGAGAGGGATATCGGCCAAGTGGCCGAGACTTTCTCTCGACGAGTACCCAGTGCAGCTGTTCCAGGCGGAAAACACATTTCCTGCACGCGTGGATCTCGGCCTCAACACCGCTCACGGCGATGGAGCCGATGACGGTCACCTCTACATGGAGCCGTTCGCAGCGGAAACAACTCCCGGTGGTCCACTCGAACCGCTGCCACAGCTGCTGAGGCTTCACGTGGCCGGATGGTCGCGGGCCGGCCGGAGGCCGTCGATCGGGGCCATCCACTCCTTTCCGCCGCCCTCCGGCCGCAGCCAGGCGCTGGCGGGCGGCCTCTCGGAGTAGTAGGGCCACGGCTGCACCTCGCCCCGGCGGCCGGTGCCCGTGTCGATCACCAGCGCATGGACCGTGAGCCACTCCGGCAGCGAGCTCCAGCCGGCGGCGGCCTCGACGGTCACGTGGCGTCGCGATACGGCCGGGACCACCCCTTCGGGGCCTTGCGATGCGGGCTTCATGGCTTTGCCATCTCCGATCTCTCTGCCTGAAGAAGACGGGTGGGACGGACCAGTGTCACTAACAAAAGCCAGTTGATGCAGGATGAGTTGCTCGCATCGCCCAGCGGCGTTCTCGGTCTGTTGCGACAGTAGCCAGGGCGCCCCACGACACCCCGGAAAAACCTTCCGGGGTCCACTTCGGCCACGAGGTGATGATCAGGACATGCGAGGTATGACAGAGAACCTGACCATCGGCGAGCGCGTCGCCTGGTATCGGCGCCGTCGCGGCCTCTCCCAAGAGGTACTGGCGGGCCTTGTCGGCCGTACCACGGACTGGCTGAGCAAAGCGGAGAACAATCGGATCGAGCTCGATCGCCTCTCGGTGATCACCTCACTCGCCGACGCCCTCGATGTCTCCCTTGGAGACCTCCTCGCCGAGCCCGCTCTCATGGAATGGTCGCCCGACAGCGGCCATCGCACCGTTGCCGCGTTGCGCGAAGCGCTCATGGACTACAAGCAGCTCACACCCCTGCTGGGGTCTGCACCCGATGACGAGCCACCTGCCCTGCAGGACCTTCGTGCCAACGTGGGCGAGGTGCTCGACGCCTACCAGGCGTCCCGCTACGGCTTCGCTACTCGACGTCTCCCCCTCGTCCTGGCCGACGCCCTCGCCGCATCCCGCGCTTACTCGGGGAATCAGGGGGAGGAGGCTCACGCGCTACTCGCCCTGGCCTACCACGGCGCAGCCATGGTGCTGGGCAAGGTCGGAGAGTCCGAGCTGGCGTGGATCGCGGCTGACCGCGGTCTGGCAGCCGCGCAGCACAGCGGCCGAAGCGAGGTCACAGGTTCACTCTTCCGCGCGGTCACACACTGCCTACTGGCCACCGGACGCTTCACGGCAGCGATCCAGCTGGTGAACGACGCGGCTGCCGTCATGCAACCGGAGCTGGGCAACGCGAGCGACGAGTACCTCTCCGTATACGGCACGCTGTTCCTCACCGGGGCGATGGCCGCAGCCCGGGCAGAGGATCGGGCAACTACGCAGATCTTCCTCCGAGAGGCGGACGAGACCGCGCAGCGCCTCAGCGCCGATGCCAACCACCTGTGGACAGCCTTCGGACCGACCAATGTGGCCATCCACTGTGTAGCCGCAGCCGGCGAACTGGGCGACATTCAGGTCGCCGCGGACCTCGGTCCGCGAATCGACACCAGCGGTATGCCAGTGGAACGGCGTGCGCGGCACAGCCTCGAAGTCGCCAGGGCGCTGAGTGCCTGGAACCGGACTGACGAAGCCTTGGCCGTCCTGCTGGAAGCCGAACAGGTCGCCCCCGAGCAGGTCCGCCACCACTACATGAGCCGAGAACTGGTCATCGGCTGGATACGCGGTACCAGAGGCCAGCCGTCCCATCCCCTGGCCGACCTGGCCCGCAGGCTCCGCATCGTGGCGGGCGGCTAGAGTCCAATCCGTGAGCGAGAACGAGCACGAAGCGAAGATGGCCCACCCCCGCATGGCGGCCGGCGCTCTCTTCTTCGACGAAGCTGATCGAGTCCTCCTCGTCGAGCCGTCGTACAAGGACTACCGGGACATCCCTGGCGGATACGTCGAGCAGGGCGAGTCGCCCCGACAAGCCTGTGTGCGCGAGGTCCATGAGGAACTGGGCATCAAACCCCACATCTGCCGCTTGCTCGTTGTCGACTGGGCGCCGAACCCAGGAGAGGGCGACAAGGTCCTCTACCTCTTCGACGGCGGCCGCCTGGACGCAGACCACCGCCAACAGATCGCACTGCAAGCGGACGAGCTCCGCAGCTACGACTTCCACGGCGCCGAACAGGTGCCAGACCTCACCATCCCCCGCCTCGCGCGCCGAATCGCCGCAGGCATCCAGGCCCGAACGGACGGCCTGACTGCCTACCTGGAACACGGGCAGTCGCCGGAAACAGGGACCTGACTACACCCGTGCTGCCATCCGGGACCGAAAGGAGGGGTCTTGGCAACACCTCGCCTCCAAGATCCGCGCCTCCCTGACATACTGCCGAGCCTTGCTGCCCGATGCCGGCTACGCGGTGAGGCTGCACGACACCATGCTTCGAAGCCGTCTGGGTCGCCGCCGCGGCCCTGGCATCACCAGGAGGGGACCGTCGCACATGGGCAGGACTGAGTACTACAACGACCCCGCGGCACCGAAGGCGAACACCCTTATTCCTGCCAGCAACCTGCTCGTCGTCGAGGACACCGGCGCCATCCTTCTCCAGCGCCGCCGTGACACCGGCCAGTGGGCGCTACCCGGAGGTGCCCAGGACATCGGCGAGACGGCTGCACAGTGCGCCGTACGCGAATGCCTCGAAGAGACCGGCATCGTCGCCGAGATCACCGGCTTCCTCGGGGTCTACACCAACCCCCGCCACATCGTGGCCTACACCGACGGCGAGATCCGGCAGCAGTACGAGAACACCTACATCGGCCGCCCCGTAGGTGGCGAGCCAACGGTCAACGACGAGGCTGACGGCGTCCGCTTCATCCAGCCCGCCGAGCTCGACCAGTACGACATCCACCCCAGCATGCGCCAGCAGATCGGCGACTACCTCGCCGGCGCATTCCCCCACCTCGGCTGAGCCAGCAGTTCATACTCGCCCGAGCAAGAGATGATCTCCAGCCGCCACGGGAGTGTCGTGAACCTGCTGCCGACCACTACGAGCACAGACATCCAAGAGTCGCAGCCGATGGTGGCCGTGCTCCCCATCGGCTCCTTCGAACAGCACGGCCGCTATCTCCCACTGATCACCGACACAGCAATCGCATGCATCATCGGCCAGGAGATCGCCGACGCCTACCCCGTGCACTTGCTCCCGCCGATCACGGTGTCGTGCAGCCACGAGCACGCCGCGTTCCCCGGCACCGTCAGCATCAGCGCGAAGACCCTCTGCGCATTGATCGACGACATCCGGGCGTCCCTCGCCCGCTCCGGCATCACCAAGCTCGTGATCATCAACGGCCACGGCGGCAACTACGTCCTGTCCAACATCGTCCAGGAAGCGAACGTCGACGGCCCCGCCGTCTCCCTTTTCCCACTCGGGGCCGACTGGGACCGGGCCCGCGACCACGCTGGACTTGTCTCCGATCGACACGCAGACATGCACGCCGGCGAGATCGAGACATCCGTCCTGCTCCACTCCGCCCCGGAGCTTGTGCGGGACGGCTTCGCCTCCGCAGACCACGATGGCGGCTCCCGTCCTTTCCTCCTGGTCCAGGGCATGAGCGCGTACACGGAGTCCGGGGTGATCGGTTACCCCTCATCTGCCTCGGCAGAGAAGGGCAAGGCCGTCCTCGACAGTCTGACAAGCGGCTTCGTGGCGCATCTCAGCATCCTCGGCGGGGGCCGCTGAAGTGACACATCGAATCTGTGGCTCCTCGGAGACCTGTGCCGGGGAGTGGGTCAGTCCGTCGCCCGCCCGTTCACCATGAGGTCGGCGGCCGAGCGGCACGGCCGCCCCATCTGGGCACATCGCTGTTCGAAATTTGGAGGCAGCCAGCCTCGGCCAAGCAGCCGGGGATGGGCGGGGAACGCGGTGAGTGCGGCTAGCGTGAAGATGAGCGAAGCCCACGGTGTCTGCATGCGGATGGTCATGTGCCGGCCCTGGGTGTTGGTGAAGCTCATCTGGAAGACATCAGGAGCGGCAAGATCGATCGCGCTCAAGGCCTTCCACTCGATGTCGAGCCCGCTCGTCGGGTGCGCTAAGTGCAGACGCTGCAGCGTGATGGTGACTTCACCGGCTCCGTCCTGCACCCAGCGCGGCTGGGCGTCGCGGGCTGCTTGGTTGCGGCGAGCGGAGTTCCCGAGTGCCGATCCCACCATGCTGCCGATCACCCAGGCCGGGCTGCCGAACGCGGTGACGCTGTTGTGGGTGTAACGACCGTTGCCGAGTGCCCGCCACGTCAGGCGCTGCCCCGGTCCGACGGCCAGGGCGCGCTCGCCAGTCCCTAGCCTCGCCGTCGTGGCCACCAAGGGGCGCCGGGCAAGCCGTCCCTCGACAAGGTCGGCGAGGATGTCGCATGAGTGCCAGAGGTACTCGTCCAGTGGGGACCACAACGGTTGAGGCACGAAGGGTTTGGCCACTGTCACTCCGACCTTCTTCTCAGAGGCTACGGATCTACATCGAGTGATCAAGCCTACGCGGAGCGTCCATTCGCGATGTGAGTTGCCGCACGAAACTCCGTGGCCTCGCCCGAAGGAACAGGCCTGGAAATGACGGACGTTCGGGTCCAGGCAACCCCGATGGCCGTCGGTGCGGGACTCTACCCAAGACGCATGCCGACTTGTCGCACCACTGACACGATGGCTTCGTGACGAGCAACAACCTTGGGGAGTGGAGCCCCGCTTCAGCCAGCGAGATGGCGGAAGTCTTCAAGCAGGCCAACTTCCCGTGGTGGATCGCCGGCGGTCGCGCGATCGAACTCTTCGTCGGGCACGAGCTGCGGACGCATGGAGACCTCGACGTTCTCGTGCTGCGGCGCGATCAGACACGAGCCCAGGAGTGCCTGCCAGGCTGGGATCTCCACGTCGCAGACCCACCAGGCACCGGCAAGCTCCGCGCATGGGGCTTCGGCGAGATGCTCGAAGAGCCCCTTCATGACATCTGGTGTCGCCGAACACCAGACTCGCCCTGGTCGGTGCAGCTCATGCTCGACGATGCAGTCGGCGACGAATGGGTATCGAGACGCGACCCCCGCGTGCGGATGCCCATCACCCGTCTCAGTCGCGTCGCCGCGGATGGCACCCCCTACCTCACCCCCGAGATGCAGCTCTTCTACAAGGCGAAGAACACCAGAGAGAAAGACGAGATGGACTTCGACGCGGTCCTCCCGTCGCTGGACCAGGACCAGAGGGCTTGGCTGCTGGACGCCCTCAAGGTGACCGCACCAGAGCATCCCTGGCGACAGAGACTGCAATAGGCCATCTCCATCGCTTCTCCGCCAGTTTCTCCAACTGCCGGCTCGTTCAAGCCCGCCTGCCAAGCAGGAGTAGCAGACTGATCGGATCCCGCTCACCGTCGTGCACATTGCCGTGAGAGGTGTTACTTGAACTCCCCACGCGGCAAGGCACACGTCAGGACAGACAAGAAGACCCAGCGAGCCGAGACAGCGCTCACTGGCGTTCTCGCCACAGCACCGGCCGATCAGCGCTGGCTCTCGGACGGCCGTGACACGCGGACCGTGCTCACCGGTATGGTCCGCGAGTGGCAGGAGATCTTCGGCGGCCGTTTCGAGAGCAGAACCACCGGCAACCGATGGGCTCATCTGTCCGACGACGCGTTGGTGATCGGAGGCTTTCGCCCGATGGGTCTGAGTACGGACCTCTGCGCAATCAGCGACCACGCTACGGCGCGCACGTTCGCTTCCGGCTACCGAGAGGCGATCTTCGGCAACGCGCCCCCCGTGGAATATTGGAGCACCGTCACCATCCTGGAAGACGCCATACCCGTGATGCTCGCAGTCCTGGACCGTGAGCTGACTGGTGCTGTCGGATGCCTCGACTGGTATCTGCAGACTCCATGCTTGTCCAGGCTGTGCCGACACCACCCTGACGGAGCCGGCGCACCGTTCTGCGGCTCGGCAGCCTGTGCAACCGCGTCACCGAGTTCGCCTTGTGACTGCGTCTGCGGGGGCGTGAACCATGGGATGGGCGAGGACGCCCTCCGGGCCATGCGGCCCGAAGCACCCGACTGGTCCTCAGCACCAGCTCCGGTATGGAGGCCGGGCTCCGGCAGCGTGGAAGTCGACCGTGAACACCGTCGGGTCGTCGGGCGCAATCCCTTCAGTAGACACGGCGCACGCGTACGGCCTCCGTCCTCAGCATGGACGGCCACGACAGTAGAGAACTCCTGACGCATGTGAAGCGGCCCGCTCGGCGACGGGACTGTGCCCCGTTGCCGGATGCCTGCTTCCACTGGGGTCGCTGCTCGGCGGCGCAAGCCTCCCTATTGGCTGCGGTGTCAGCAGCCACGCCCTGGCCATCGGGGCTTACGCCTACCAGCCAAGGGTGCCGTTCCAGCCATAGTCGATCGACGAAGGGCTGGGCGAAGATCGTCTGTTTACGATGATCGTTCCGCCTGCAGCCATGCGGGCCAGGGCTTTCTTCAACGCGACGAGGGGTCTCAGTGCGTCCGAGGTTGCGCATGTTCTCACTGGTGTCGCTCACCGTCCTGGCGGTGGCAGGATGCTCGGACGCCGGACAGCCGGCCGACCCAGGCAAGCTCACGCCTGCGGCTCCGATCGCAACCGACGCTGTGAACGAGAGTTCGATCTGCAAGATCGTCCTCACCGACGCCCAGCAGAAAGAGATCAGCGTCCGCGAGGCCACGCCTATGTCTGGCAAGGGCGAGATCTCCTGCTACTTCTCCATGACGCCGACCACCACGAATGCCGCCGGATATGTCGTCTCCTTGTTCAAGAGCGAGGAAGCCCTGCTTCAGACTGCCGACGGCACGAAGCCCAGCCCTACGAAGGCCGTTCCAGTGGAGATCAAGGGCCGCCTGGCAGCGCAGCAGATCATGTACGGCGACGACTGGCGGGCCTCACTCTCAGTGGACATCGGTTCCGGCCAGTTCCTCTTCGTGGAGAGGTACTCCCCGGGGCACGTGGTGTCCGAGAAGGACATGAAGGCTCAGGCCGCCACGGTTGCCGAGCAGGTCCTTGGAAACCTTCAGCAGTCGGGCAAGCGGGGCATCTAAAGGGGGCCGAACCGTCGCGGACGAGCCGACAAGCGGGCACCGACGAGGCACGTGGGCCACCCCGACGGAATGCCGTTCGGAGTACGTGCGTGATGTCTTCAGCTGCCAGTAGGGTTCTGAAGGACTTCTAGTGAAACGTTCTCGGTACGCGACTTCGCGTGCCTCTGGCAGTGAGGGAAACGAAGCGCAGTGGCCACGACCACGACGGTGCACGACGTCATCAGGGCGATCCGTAATGGCTCCGCCGGGAATCGCGACCGCGGTACGCGCTTCGAGGAGCTCATGCTCCAGTACCTCAGCACGGACCCTCAGTGGACCGAGCAGTTCAGCCGTGTGTGGATGTGGGCCGACTGGCCGGGGGCCGAGAACGACAAGCGGGACACCGGCATCGACCTGGTGGCCCAGGACCGCGAGACTGGTGGCTTCTGTGCCATCCAGTGCAAGTTCTACGAGCCACAGCACACCATCCAGAAGGACGACATCGACTCGTTCTTCACCGCCTCGGGCAAGGGCGGGTACACCCGCCGCATGATCATCTCGACGACGGAGAAGTGGGGAGTACACGCCGAGGCGGCCCTGAATGACCAGCAGATTCCGGTCACGCGTCTCGGCCTGTCTGACATCGCGAACAGCCCCGTCGAGTGGCACATGCCGAAGGCCGGCGCCCCGCTTGAGATGAAGCTGCAGGCCAAGAAGGAGCCGCGCAGGCACCAGCGCGAGGCCATTGACAACGTCTTCGCGGGGTTCGCCGACCACAACCGCGGCAAGCTGATCATGGCCTGCGGTACGGGCAAGACGTTCACTGGCCTGAAGATCGTGGAGCGGCTCCAGCAGGAGCGCGCCGCGGCCGGTGAGGGCGAGCACACGACCGTCCTCTTCCTCGTCCCCTCCATCGCGCTGCTCTCGCAGACGCTCCGCGAGTGGTCGTTCGAGGCTGAGGTCCCACTGCGCGGCTTCGCAGTCTGCTCGGACACGAAGGTCGGCAAGCAGCCCCAGGGCGACGACAAGGACATGTCCACCCACGATCTGGCTCTGCCCGCCACCACGGACCCCAATCGCCTGATCCAGCAGATGGCCAGTGTCGAGGCGGTACCGGGGCTGACCGTGGTGTTTTCCACGTACCAGTCCATCGCCACGATCTCCGAGGCTCAGAAGAAGGGCCTGGCCCGCTTCGACCTCATCCTGTGCGACGAGGCACACCGCACCACCGGTGTCACCCTCGCCGGCCACGATGAGTCCGCGTTCGTCCGCGTTCACGACGATGAGTACCTCGGCGCGGACCGCCGCCTCTACATGACGGCCACCCCTCGTATCTACAATGAGGACACCAAGACAGATGCGAAGAATGCCGATGCAGCTCTGGCGTCGATGGACAGGGAAGACCAGTTCGGCCCGGAGTTCCACCGCCTGGGCTTCGGCCAGGCCGTAGAGCAGGGCCTACTTACCGACTACAAGGTCCTCATCCTCACCATCGACGAAGGCGTAGTCGCCAAGACCCTCCAGGAGGGTTTCGCCGGCGGTGCGTCCGAGCTGAACATCGACGATGCTGCAAAAATCATCGGCTGCTGGAACGCGATGGCCAAGCGCACCGGCACCTTCGCCGACGGATCCGGCTTCGCCGAGGACGAGGCGCCCATGAAGCGGGCCGTCGCCTTCGCCCGTTCCATCGCCGACTCCAAGGAAATCGCAGCCCGCTTCAACGAGGTCGTCGACGCCTACGACGACGCCGATGACGACGTCCTGCACTGCGAAGTTGACCATGTCGATGGCACCTTCAACACCCTGAAGCGCAACGTCCTGCTCGACTGGCTCAAGCAAGACCCCGGTCCGGCCAACGCCCGCATCCTGTCAAATGCCCGTTGCCTGTCCGAGGGGGTCGATGTCCCCAGCCTGGACGCCGTCCTCTTCCTCCACCCCCGCAACAGCGTCGTCGACGTCGTCCAGTCCGTCGGCCGCGTGATGCGCCTGGCCCCGGGCAAGAACTACGGCTACATAATCCTGCCCGTCGCAGTGCCGGCTGGGACGCCGCCCGAGAAGGCGCTCGCCGACAACCAGCGCTTCAAGACCGTGTGGCAAGTCCTCCAGGCCCTGCGCGCCCACGACGATCGCTTCAACGCAACCGTCAACCAGATCGAGCTGAACAAGAACAGGCCTGACAACAAGATCGGCATCGGCAGCATCGGGCCTAACGACGAGACGATCGGCGACAAGGACGGCTCGAGCACCGCTGACACCGGCCAGGAAGCCAAGGACAAGGAAGCCCAGAGCGCCCAGGGCATCCAGGATGCCCTGTTCTCCGTCACCGACTGGCGGGACGCCATCTACGCCCGCATCGTTGACAAGGTAGGCGAGCGCCACTACTGGGAGGACTGGGCCAAGGACATCGCGGGCATCGCCCGCCGACATGTCACCCGCATCGAAGCCGCGCTCGCAATCCCCGAGAAGAAAGCGGCCTTCGACGAGTTCGTGGGCGAGCTGAGGGCCAACATAAATCCTGGTGTCTCCGAGACCGACGCCATCGACATGCTCGCCCAGCACATCGTCACCAAGCCGGTCTTCGACGCCCTTTTCAAGGACTACGGGTTCGCCGAGCACAACCCGGTCTCGAAAGCCATGCAGCGGATGCTCGACATCCTCGACGACCAGGGCCTGGACTCCGAAGCCAAGACCCTTGCGGGCTTCTACGAGTCGGTGAAGGTCCGCGCCGAAGGTATCGACAACCATGAGGGCCGCCAGCGCGTCATCGTCGAGCTGTACGACAAGTTCTTCAAGACTGCACTGCCGAAGACCGCCGACGCCCTCGGCATCGTCTACACGCCGATCGAGGTCGTCGACTTCATCATCCGCGCTACTGAGCAGGCCCTGAACAAGCATCTCGGCCGCTCCCTCTCGGATGAGGGCGTTCAGATCATCGACCCGTTCGTCGGCACCGGCACGTTCCCGGTACGCCTCCTCCAATCAGGTCTCATCAAGCCGGGCGATTTGCTGCGCAAGTACACGAGTGAGCTCCACGCGAACGAGATCGTGCTCCTCGCGTACTACATCGCAGCGGTCAACATCGAAGCCGCCTTCCACGACCTCGCCGGTGGTGAATACCAACCCTTCGAGGGAATCGTCCTTACGGACACCTTCCAGCTCGCCGAGGGCACGGCGAAGCTCGACGGGATGGACGTATTGGAAGGAAACAGCGAGCGGGCGAAGAAACAGCAAAAGCAGGGCATTACCGTAGTAGTAGGAAATCCACCATACTCGGTCGGCCAGGACAGCGCCAACGACGCCAATCAAAATCTCAAATACGAGGCACTCGATAAGCGGATCGGCGAAACATATGCGGTGCGGTCCACTGCCACCCTCAAGACGTCACTCTATGATTCCTACATTCGCGCAATTCGATGGGCTTCGGACCGAATCGAGAATGAAGGAGTCGTCGCATTCGTTTCTAACGGCGGATACATTGACGGCAACACAGCCGATGGACTGCGAAAATCCCTGACGGACGAGTTCGATGCGATCTACTGCTACAACCTTCGCGGCAACCAGCGCACACACGACTGGAAGCGAGAAGGAGGCAAGATCTTCGGCTCTGGGAGTCAGAATACCGTCGCGATTCTGATCCTCATCAAGGGTGGCAGGGACGCCAATGACGCATGCGCCCTGCACTATTGCAGCGTCGATGACTACCTTAGCCGCGAGGACAAGCTGCGCATCGTAGCTGGGCAAGACCTCGACACAGTCCATTGGCAGACGATCACCCCAAACACAGACGGGGACTGGGTCAACCAGAGGGACGAGCGCTTCGCCGAGTTCCAGCCGATCGCCAAGAAGGATAAGTCGGAGAAATCCGATCCACTCTTTGAGCTACACTCCAGTGGCCTCAAGACGGGCCGCGACGCTTGGGCATACAACTTCTCCGAGCTGCAGCTCAAGCAAAACATGACGTCAACGATCGAATTCTACAATTTTCAGGTCAAGGGCTTCGCCGAGCATTCCAAGACCCAAAAAGTTACAGCGCCGAAGCCGTCGGACGTTGACAATTTCATTGATCTCGACCCAACGAGGATTAGCTGGGATCGAGCAGACAAGGGTCGTATCGCCAAGGGTGAGAAGTACCGCTTCTTGGACGATCGCATCTTCGTCTCCATGTACCGCCCTTTCACTCGACAGTTCGCCTATTTCGACCGGAAGCTGAACAACACGGTTTATCAGCTTCCACGGATCTTCCCCACGCCGCAGCACGAGAATCTCGGCTTCTACATCACCGGAACGGGGTCTGACGAGCCTTTCTCCGTTCTACTGACGGACGTTATCCCCGATCTTCACGCGGTTGGCACAAAGAGCGTCGGCCCGCACTTCGCTCGCTACACGTATCGTGAGGCCGGCAGCGATGATGACCTGTTCGCCACAATCAGCGAGGGCGAGCAGTACGAGCGCGTCGACAACGTCACTGACGCTGCGCTCCGCGCCTACAGGAAGACGTACGCCGACGACACGATCACCAAGGACGACGTCTTCTTCTACGTCTACGGCCTACTCCACTCCCCCGCCTACCGTGCCAGCTTTGCCGCCGACCTGAAGAAATCCCTCCCGCGTATCCCCAGGGTGCGCGACTTCCGGGGATTCGCCGAAGCAGGTCGCAACCTCGCCGATCTGCACCTCGACTACGAGCAGGCTGATCCCTACCGCGGCATCGTCGAGACGATCACTGGCGACGTATCCAACTCGGCACCGGACGACCTGTATCGGGTTGCCAAGATGAAGATCCCGAAGGTGAAGGGGCAGCAGGATCGCTCGACGATCATCTACAACGGCCGCATCACCCTCACCAACATCCCCGAGGACGCGTACCGATACCAGCTAGGTGCCCGGTCCGCGATCGAATGGATCATTGACCGCTATCAGTTCACGGTTGATACCAAGGGCAAGAGCGGCCTCACCAACGACCCGAACGATTGGTCCGACGACCCTCGCTACATCATTGATCTCCTCAAGCGGATCGTGACGGTCAGCGTGGAGACGATGAAGATCGTGGATGCCCTGCCAGCCCTGGACATCTTGGAGTAGGAGCCCCGGCCGGCCCCCTCCGGGGGCCGGGTCCTGGCTGTGGCTGCGTTCGCCTCACTCCGGCGCCGTCCAAACGAAGGGCAACCAGAGAACTCCACCACAGGTCAGGGCGAGTATGGCCACGACCGGACGGCCGTACGAACACTTGGGGAAGACGTTCGGGGCAATCCCTCGCCGACGCAGCCTAGCGGGAGGGCCAGAACTTGGGTGGTGCCGCCGCCGGGTCTGTCGTCTGCAGGCGATTCTGCCGACTCGGGTCAATGGACCGCAAAGCGATAAGCCGCTGGCCGTCAGCCTCCGCCAGCTCCGCGATGGCGTGGGGCAGGGCCGCGCAGACGGTGGCTATTGCGGTGCCAAGGCCCACGAGGCCACCGTGCTTGTTGTTCTGCCGGTACTCGATTCGGTGCAGGCCCGACTCGGCGATCGCCGCAACCTCCAGCGGCCGGCTGAGCTGCTTGGCGTCGTTGGTGATGATCACCTCGAAGCCTTCGACTTTGGCTCTGGCGTACAGCTCGATGTCCTTCGTGCCAGCCCAGCCCTGGAGCTCGTGGACGTGAACCACCTCATGCGCCTTCAACAAGATGCGCACGATCTCGGCCATGGGCCGTGGCACGTTCTCATCGAGCAGCAGCCTCAAGCGACGACCTGCCGGGGTTCGCTGTCGCCGTAGCTGTCAACGTAGTCCGTGAAGTCGGCGGCGTCACGGGCTGCCTCAGCGCTCACGCCAGGGTAGAAGTCGCCAATCTGCTCCGGCGGGATGCCGTCTCGGACGAGGGCAGCAACCTCCGAGGCCGGGATCCGGGTTCCCTGGATCACAGGTTCACCTCCGCGCACGGAGGAGTCGACCGCCACGTGCTCTCGAGGTGCCAACAGGTCGGGGATGTGTCGCCCATCGCGATAGAAGGGCGCAAGCACGTCGACAAGCTCGTGGATCACCATGTTGCCGCCCCTGTTCAGGTCGACAGCGTTTTCCGCGTCCGCCAGGTAGACCGCGCCCCGGTCGGCGACGAGGACGTACGAGGAGAGGTGCTCTCGCTCCCCCAGGTCTTCCCTCAGAGTGTTCAGCGCCTTGCGGATCCTCTGCAGCGAGGTCTCCTGCCTCAGCCGAACGCACGCGCGGAGGGCTACAACATCCCGAAACGAGTACAAGATCGGGCGGGAGTCAGAGAGCTCAGGAACCAGCAGGGCACCGCTGCTTCCGGAGGCATGCCGCCAATGGGAAAGCTGGCGCATGGTGGCACCCGAGAGAGCAGCAGCCAGCTTGGGCTCGTACGACACGCGCGCCCACCTCCTCTCCCAATAGTCGGGCTTCGCCGACCGTACTTCATTGTCCCGGAGCCCGTACGCAATGGAAGGCGAAGACGCCTTTCGAGGCAGCTCGGGACTGAGCCAGCACGGCACTGCCGATGATGTTGAAATCCGACAGCAGCCGAGCACTCCTCCCGGCCCCTCGCTGGGAGCCGACTGGGAGCCGATCCGCTCCCCGGTACCTGTCGGGACTCGCTCACGCCAGCCGAGGACGAAGCCCTGACCAGGGGAAACGCCATCTGCGCAGGTGGGGATCTTGGGTGGACCTCGTTCGGGACGAAGAGGTCGTGGGTTCAAATCCCGCCACCCCGACAGAGTAAGACCAGTGAAGGGCCTGATCCGCATCGCGGATCGGGCCCTTTCTGCGTCTGCGGAGATCGTTCGCGGGGCATCGGAGGCTGCCTCGGCCGCAAGGCGTGGAGATCGTCGGCCTGAACGAGCTGCGGCGCCCGGCTGCACGGGACGCTCAGCGGCGAGCTGTGGCCGGGGCACTGACGCCGGGCGCCCGGGGGCGCCTCCTCCGTACCCGCAGCTCGACCTGGCCCCCGGCCGCAGATTCCTCGGCGCCTCGGGCCGCGTACCGGCAGGCCCGGCTCCCTGGCACGGCGTTCAATACACGGTGCACTCAATACACTGTTGTATCGTTCCGGCATGGCTCCATCGAAGACTGTTGCCGCCGGTTCCGGACGGCCGCCCCGGCGGCGTGTGCACACGCGTGAGCGGCTGCTCGACGCCGCCGGGCGGGTGTTGGTCGAACAGGGGTACGCGAAGACCAGCATCGAGGACATGTGCGCGGCGGCCGGGTATACCCGGGGGGCCTTTTACTCCAACTTCGAGAGCAAGCAGGACCTCGTCCTCGCCCTGTTCGACCGCCACTCCGCGCACCGGCTCGATCAGTTGGAAGGTCTGCTGCGAGATCCGGCGCCGGGAGCGGCACGCCGGATCGGGGAACTGCTCCTGGCGGTGGATCCGGACGAGCGGGGCTGGATCCTGCTGTTCCTGGAATTCCGGCTCGACGCGGCCCGCAGCCCGGAGCTCAGCGTCCGGCTGCACGAACACGACAAGTCTGTCACCGGGGCTCTCGCGGCCCTGCTGGAGCGCAACGGGACGCGCGTCGGCGCGCAGAGCCTCGCCGTCTTCCTGCTCGCCTCCCGCGAGGGCATTCTCGCCCGGACCGCCGCCGGCGGAGCCGGTGGCCAGGAAGCGCTGGGCGCCGCCGTCGACGTATTCGCCGAACTGCTGCCCACCCTGCTGCCCTGCCTTGAACAGGCGCCCTGAACGTCAACTGAGAGACGTGATGCACGCAACCGCCCAACCCGACCCGCGGCGCTGGAAAGCGCTGATATTCATCGGCATCGCCCAGTTGATGGTCGTGCTGGACACGACCGTCGTGAACATCGCCCTGCCCTCGGCCCAGCACGACCTGGGTATCTCCGACGGCAACCGCCAGTGGGTGATCACCGCCTATTCCCTGGCATTCGGCAGCCTGCTGCTCTTCGGCGGCCGCATCGCCGACCTGACCGGCCGCAGACGTGCCTTCATCATCGGACTGCTCGGCTTCGCCGGCGCGTCCGCGCTGGGCGGCCTCGCGGTCAACCCCGGGATGCTGCTGGCCGCCCGCGCCCTGCAAGGCGTCTTCGGCGCGCTGCTCGCGCCCGCCGCGCTCTCGTTGCTCGCGGTCACCTTCACCGAGCCCAGGGAACGGGCCAAGGCTTTCGGGATCTACGGCGCGATCTCCGGGGCGGGGGGCGCCGTCGGCCTGATCACGGGCGGGGTGCTGACGGAGTACCTGAACTGGCGCTGGGCGCTCTTCGTCAACATCCCGTTCGCCGTCGCGGCCGTGGTAGGTGCCGTCACCGTGGTCCGTGAACCGGTGGGCGCCCGCAACGGCGCGCGCCTGGACCTCCCCGGAGTCGTCCTCGCCACCACCGGCCTGCTGTCCCTGGTCTACGGGTTCACCCGCGCCGAGTCCGACGGCTGGACCGCCCCCGTCACCCTCGGCTTCTTCCTCGCCTCGGTGGCCCTGCTCGGGACGTTCGTCTTCGTCGAGTCCCGGGTCCCGGCCCCCCTACTGCCGCTCCGGGTGGTGACCGAACGCAACCGGGGTGGCGTCTACCTCTCATTGGGCCTGTCCGTCATCGGCATGTTCGGCCTCTTCCTGTTCCTCACCTACTACCTGCAGATCGTGAAGGGGTACACGCCGGTCGTCGCCGGACTCGCCTTCCTGCCCATGGTGGTGGGGATGGTGATCGGGTCGACGCAGATCGGCACCCGTCTGATGACCCGGGTGCCGGCGCGGCTGCTGATGGGGCCCGGCTTCCTGACGTCGGCCCTCGGCATCGCGCTGCTCACCCGGATCGAGGTCGACAGTTCGTACGTGGGCCTGGTGCTGCCCGCGCAGGTGCTCCTCGGCCTGGGAATGGGTACGGCCTTCATGCCCGCGATGAGCCTGGCCACCCGCAGTGTGCAGCCACAGGACGCAGGCGTGGCCTCCGCCATGGTCAGCACCTCCCAGCAGGTCGGCGGCTCCATCGGCACCGCCCTGCTGAACACCATCGCGGCCGGCGCGACGACCGACTGGCTCGCCTCGCACGCCCGTTCCGGCACGGACCCGACCCGGCTGGCGAACGAGGCCGCGGTGCACGGTTATGCCACGGCGATCTGGTGGGCGGTCGGCATCCTCGTCGTCGCCGCGGTCGCCGTCTTCCTCCTCGTCAACGCCAGGCAGCAAAAGGGCATTTCCCGGCCCGACAGCGCCGGGGTGGACCGGGCCGACGCCGTGCCGGCAACCCCCCACTGACCGCCTTCACACGTGCGGAGCCGCCGGATACGGTCCGGCGGCTCCGCACGCGCATCAGCTCACGCACACCTATCTGTTCGTGAGTACCGCCTTCATCACCGAGCCGCCCGCCACGGCGGCGAGCGCGGCCTCGTGGTCCTGCAGCGAGTAGGACGACACCAGGCTCGCCAGGTCGAAGCGCGCCGCGAGAGCGGGCAGCAGGCGTACGTACTCGACGAGGTGTGCCCCGGTGAACGCCCAGGATCCGACGACGTCGAGTTGCCGGTGCACGATCTGGTGCGGGTTGAGCAGGGTGTCACCGGCAATCGCTACGCCAGCGCGGTGACGAACTTCAAGAACCTGCCCGAGGCGGATCGCAAACCGGCGCAGGACCTGCTCGACAAGCAGTACGCGTCGGAGTTCGAGGAAATCCAGCGCTTCCTGTCCGCCCAGGCCGACTCGATGTATCCGAAGGCGCAGATCATATCCGTGCAGGCCGCATTCAAGAACAAGCCCATGATTCCATTTTCCGAACGCTATGCGAGCCCCAAGCACGACCAGCCGGTCAAGGCCATTCTTGAGACGTCGTGGATGGACTACGTTCCGGGGGTGGCCCGCTGATGCGCGCATGGGCAACGTCCGGCATGGCCCGGCTTGACGCCGGACTCCTGAGAATGGCGAGCCGCAAGCACCGGCTGATCGGGATAGCGCTGCTGCGGGTCGTGATCGGCCTCGCAACGGTCATGTACTGCCTCTCCGACTACGGAAACCGACGGTTCCTGTGGGGGCCCCACTCGTACAACTCGATCGAGACCGCGAAGGCCGCCCTCTCCCCGGGGAGCTTCTCCGTCTACTTCTTCAGCCATTCCACTGTGTGGTTCGAGATGGTGTTCCACGCCACCATCCTGGTATCCGCCGTTTACATGGTGTATGGCGGCAGGGCACTCACCCTGGCCCAGGCGATACTCATGTGGTCGCTGCACAACCGGAACCAAGATGTGCTCGAAGGCGGTGACAACCTCGCCCAGATCCTCATCATCTTCATGGTCTTCACGGTGTCCAACGCCTATTTCGCGCCCGGGGCCAAACAGCGCCGTGCTCGCCTGCGGGCGGACGAAGGGCCTTCCCTGCCGACGGTCCTGCACAACCTGGCGGCCTACCTGATCGTCTTCCAGACGGCGATCCTCTATTTCGCCGCCGGCTACTGGAAGATCGCCGGGAAGATGTGGCAGGACGGCGTCGCCATGTACTACATCAGCCGGCTCACCGGATTCCAGATCTGGCCGGCCTATGCGCACTTGATGAGCAACGCGTACGTCACCACCGCCGTCAGCTACTTCACCATCTTCGCCGAGCTGGCCCTGCCCTTCGCGATCCTGTCCGCACGCGGCTGGGTACGGAAGGCCAACACCTTGGCCCTCGAGGGCATGCACCTGGGCATCATGGCCTTCATGGGTCTGGTGTGCTTCGGCCTGCTGATGATCGGCGCGGACTGCACCTGTTTGCGCGACGAGGACTACCGGTCGCTCAAAAACCGTGCCACGGGACTCGCCTCGCGCTTCATGGCGCATGCACGGCCCCCCGCGCCCATCGGGCCCCCACTCGGCAAGGATCCGGTGGGAAGCCTGCTCGAAACCCAGGGCAGCGGAGCCGATGCGTAGGCCGGACGACCCCACGGAGGCGGCCCACGCGCTCGAACGGTTCCTCCTCGCCGACCCCGAACGGTGGCCCCGGCTGGCACCCCGTGTCGTGGCCGCCGTCGGCCACCAGCGGCTGCGCGAGATCGTCGCGGCGACCCGGGAGCACGTCGGAGACTTCACCGGTGTCACCGACGGTCGCGACGGACTGGTGATCGGGGGTACCGCGGGCCACGCCCTCGCCTTCGCCCAGGCGGACGCCGACGGGAACCTCGTCCACCTCCGCATCTCCCCCGGCCCCTACCGGCCCGGCCGGCTGCGCATCCCGGATGCCGGGCGTGGCGTCGTGGCATGGTTCGTGTGGTGCCTGCTGCTGGCCGTGCGCGTCTCAGCGTGCTGGAACGCGCCGTCCGTGACCGCCTGGTGCGCGGACGTGCTCGTCGCGGGCGCCGCCTATCTGGTCCTGGAAGGCTTCTTCACCCCGGCGCGGTTGCCCCGTTGGTTTCGCCGGTCCATGGAGGCGGGCGCGTTCGTGGCGGCGGCTTCCGCCTGGCGCCTGCCCCACCTCCCTCCGGGGACTGCCGATGTGGAGCTCGGGGCCGGCTCGCCCTCTGGGGGCGCGTCTGTGTCCCTCCCGCTGCACTTCCCTCTGCGGGACGGGACCTGGCTCATCGCCCAGGGCGGCGGCCGCGGCCTCAACCACCATCTGCCGCAGCCCGAACAGCGCGGGGCTCTTGACGTCGTCGGCATCGGTGCACGCGGGGTACGACTCCGAGGCGGCAACTCCCCCGACGCGTTCCGGATTTACGGTGCGCAGCTGTACGCCCCGTGCGACGGCCACGTCGTGTCAGCCGCCGACGGGTACGCCGACCAGACGCCCGGCGCGATCCGCTACGGACCGCCGTACGGGAACCATGTGTTCATCGACACGGGCAGCGAAATCGTCAAGCTCGCGCACCTGCGGCCGGGCAGCGTGACGGTGTCCGCCGGCGACCGGGTGCACACCGGTCAGTTGCTCGGGGAAGTCGGCAACTCCGGGAACACCAGCGAGCCGCACCTGCACATCCATGCCGAACGCGAAGGTGTAGGGCTCGACCTCCGGTTCACCGGCATCGACGGGACGCTGCACCGCGGGCGCACCCTGCGCACCTGACCGCCCTTCAAATCGGTCCCCTTCCCCCCCCCGCTCCTCATGTCCGACAGTCCGGCACGTCTTCGTCGTGCCTCTTTCGTCGTGCCTCTTTCGTCGTGCCTCTTTCGCCATGCCCCTTTCGCCACGCCCCTTGCCCGAAGGGAAATCCGTGTCCCCGTCATCTCCGCTCCGACGCGTACGGCCCCGTACCCTCGCCGCCGTGGCCTGCGCCGCGCTCCTGGGCACCGCGTTCGCCGCCCCGGCCGCCCAGGCCGACGCCCCCTCCGCGCACCGCCACATCGTGCCGGGCTCGCACCCCGGCTATGCCACCGCCGCGGCCGACACCGGCCCGGTCCCCGCCGAGGAGCACCTCACCGCCCGCCTGTATCTCGGCTCCCGCGACCCGGCCGGCCTGGCTGCGTTCCTCAAGAACGTCACCGATCCCCACAACCCGGCCTACCGGCACTTCCTCACGCCCGACCAGTACCGTCGGCGCTTCGCCCTCAGCGACCAGGAACACCGGGCCATCGCCCACTGGCTCACCGGCGCCGGGGTCACCGTCAACCGGGACACCCATCACTATCTGGAGATCTCCGGCCCGGCGAAGGCCGTGCAGGAGGCGCTCAAGAGTCCCGTGCACCGCTACCGGACCACCGGGGGGACCGTCAACGCCCCCACCGGCGACGTCAGCGTGCCGGAAGCCCTGGGCGACGACATCGTCGCCGTGTCCGGACTGTCCGCACCCGCGGCCGCCCATCCGTTGTCCTCACGCGCCACCGCCCCCACCGGAACGCCCGCGGTCTGTTCCGACCACTTCGGGGAGAAGCCCGCCTCGGAACTGCCCCCCGCGTACGGCAACACCCCGGCCTTCTCCTCCTGCCCTTACCTGCCCTCGCAGCTGCGCCGCGCGTACGGCGCGGGAGGCTCCGGCGCAACCGGTAAGGGCGCCACCATCGCGATCGTCGACGCCTACGGGTCCCCCACCATGCCCGCCGACGCGGACCGGTTCGCCCAGGCCACCGGCGACCGCCCCTTCCGGCCGGGCCAGTACCGCCAGCAGGTCACACCGAAGGATTGGAGCGTGGGGCCCGCCTGCGCACCGCCCGAGGCCTGGGCCGGGGAGCAGGCCTTGGACGTGGACATGGCCCACGGCCTCGCCCCCGACGCCGACGTGCTCTACATCGGCGCCGACTCATGCCTGGACAACGACCTCATGGACGCAGAGGCCACCGTTATCGACCAGCACCTGGCCGACTCCATATCGAACTCCTGGGCGGAAATCATCCACTCCGACCCCGGGCATCTGACGCCGGACCTGGTCAACGCGTGGAACCTGCTGTTCCAGCAGGCCGCCGCCGAAGGCATCGGCACGTACTTCGCTGCCGGTGACTGCGGCGACTCCTCCCCCGTTGCCGCCGAGACCGGAGTCAACTGCGACATGAAGACCACCGCGGCCCAGGCAGACTTCCCGAGCGGCTCCCCCTGGGTAACCTCCGTCGGAGGCACCACCCTGGCCCTGGACCGGCACGGCGACTACGCCTGGGAGACCAGCATGGGCGATGAGCTGTCGGTCCTGACCGGTACCGGCACCCAGCGAGCTTGGGGCCCGGTGCCGGGGGTCTTCGCCTTCGGCGGCGGAGGAGGGCTCAGCGACTTCCCCGAGCCGTGGTACCAGCACGGACACGTCCCCGCCCCCGCGGCCGGCACGCCCGCCCGCAGGGCGACCCCGGACGTGGCCATGGAAGGTGACGGTGCCCTGCCCGTCCTGGTCGGGCTGACCGACAGCGGACAGTTCCAGCTCGTCGGCTTCGGCGGCACTTCCGCCGCCACCCCCGCCTTCGCCGCACTACAGGCCGACGCCCAGCAAGTGATTGGTCATCCCCTCGGCTTCGCCAACCCCTTGCTCTACGCCCTCGGCGGTTCGACCGCCTTCCGCGACGTCACGGACCAGCCTGCGGCCGCGGGACCCGGCCCCCTCACCACCGTGCGCGACTACGGGCCTTCCGAGGACGAGAAGCAGCGCTACGTCCTGTACGCCTTGGGCCGCGACTACGGCCTGCACGCCGGCCCCGGCTACGACTACGCCACCGGGCTCGGCTCGCCTTCGCCGGCCTACCTTCAGTGGTTCCGGCGTACCGGGGGACGTCTGCGGTGACTTTGGACGCGATCGTGGTGGGGGCCGGCCCGAACGGGCTGGCCGCCGCCGTCGCCCTGGCCCAGCAGGGGCTCTCGGTCACCGTGCTGGAGGCGGCCGACACCATCGGGGGCGGCACCCGTACCAGCGAACTCACCCTGCCGGGACTGCTGCACGACCACTGTGCGGCCGTCCACCCCATGGCCCTCGCTTCGCCCTTCCTGCGCTCACTCGCGCTGGAGCGGCACGGCCTGGAGTGGCGATGGCCCGACATCGACCTCGCCCATCCGCTCGACCGGGGCCCCGCAGCCGTGCTGCGGCGTTCGCTGGACCGGACGGTAGGCGGCCTCGGCTCGGACGGAGAAGCGTGGCGGCGGCTCTTCGCACCGCTGTCGCACCACTACGACTCCCTGGCCACCGAGCTGATGGCGCCCCCGCTCCACCTGCCCCGGCACCCTCTTCCCCTGGCCCGTTTCGGGCTTCTCGCCCCCCGCACCGCCACCGCCGTCGCGAACCGCTGGCACACTCCGCAGGCCCGCGCCCTGTTCGCCGGGTTGGCCGCGCACGCGCTGCGTCCTCTGGCCGCGCCCGGCAGCGCCGCCATCGCCCTCATGCTCGTCGCGGCCGGGCACCGGCACGGATGGCCTGTCGCGCACGGCGGGTCCCAGGCCGTCACGAACGCCTTGGCAGCGCGTCTGACCGAACTCGGAGGCACTGTGGAGACCGGCGTCCGGGTGCGCTCCCTCGCCCAGCTGCCGCCCAGTCGCGTCACTTTGCTGGACGTGGCACCGCGCGCCGCCGTGGCCCTGTGCGGCGACCGCCTGCCCGCCCGCACCCGGCGCGCCTACGCACGCTGGGCGCACGGGCCGGCGGCGTTCAAGGTCGACATGGCCGTCGCGGGCGGAGTGCCGTGGCGCGACGAAGCCTGCCGGCGAGCAGGAACTGTGCACTTGGGCGGCACGCTGGAGGAGGTCGCCCACGCCGAGCAGGACATCACGCGTGGCCGGATGCCGGAGCGCCCCTTCGTCCTCGTCTCCCAGCAGTACCTCGCCGACCCGATCCGCTCCGCGGGTGATGTCCATCCCGTCTGGGCCTACGCGCACGTCCCGCACGGCTATACCGGCGACGCCACCGAAGCCGTGCTCGCCCAGCTGGAGCGCTTCGCCCCGGGGTTGCGGGAGCGCGTGATCGCCCATGTGGCCATGTCCGCCGCGCAACTGGAGTCGTACAACGCCAACTACATCGGAGGCGACATCCTCACCGGCGCCAACACCCTCACTCAGATGGTGATGCGCCCGCGCGCCGCGGTGGACCCCTACCGCACCGGGATACCGGGAGTCTTCCTGTGCTCTGCGGCGACCCCACCGGGCCCCGGAGTCCACGGCATGTGCGGCTACCACGCCGCCGGGTCGGCCCTGCGCCACCTCGGCATGCCGCTTCCGTCTCTGGACCGGCCCTGACAGGGCCACCGATCCGATCTCCCCCCTTCAGTCAAGGAGCACATCATCATGTCGAACCCGTTCGAGAACGCTGACGGCAGCTACCTGGTCCTCGTGAACGAGGAAGACCAGCGGTCCCTTTGGCCGGCCCCCTTCGCCGTCCCGGCGGGCTGGTCAATAGCGCGCGACGAGAGCAGCCGGGCGGCGTGCCTGGAGTACGTCGAGCAGACCTGGACGGACATGCGGCCGAAGAGCGCGCGGGGGTAGGGGAACCCCCGCGTCGCGCTTCTCGAACGCGCGCGGGCCCGGTCGCCGGCGCGCGGGCCCGCTTCCGGCCCCGGGCGGGGCGGAGGCCCCGCCCGGGAGCTCGGCGCGGCGGTCGGGGACTCAGGCGCGGTGGTCCAGGGGGTTCGCCGCGATACGGGCCTGCGCGCCGCCCGCCACGTAGGCCGCCGCCGCGCAGTCGGGCTTGCGCACCGCTTGGTCCTCGACCAGCGTCAGGAACGCCTTCCCGAAGCCGTGCCGGGGGTACTCCGCGAGGAGGTCCGCGAGGAACGACTCGGGGAACTCTCCCACCCGCAGCCCCGACACGTCCGCGCTAGTCCCCACCTGGAGGAGGTGGCTCTCCACGTCCTGGCCGGCCGTCACGTCGTCCCGCATGTGCAGGACGATCACCTCCTCCGCACGCGCCCGCCGGGCCGGCGGCCAACCCAGCCCCGCCGTCAGGACGCGCGCCACATGACCGCCCGCCTCCTCGAAGGGCAGCGTGTGACTGTCGAACGGTGCGGTCAGGCCCAGATCGTGCAGCAGGGCACTGACGTAGAAGAGTTCGGCGTCATGGGTCAACCCGTGTTGCCGCGCGTACCAGGCCCCGAAGGCGTACGAGCGGATCGAGTGGTTCAGCAGGGTCGTGTCCGCGTACTCGGAGGCGATCTCCAGCGCGGCGCGGCCGGCATCGGTGTCGAAGGTCCATGTCATGAGGCGCAGCGTAGGGCTTTGCCGTCGAACTCCCGTCCTATCGGTGGGTTTCCCGCCTGCGGCTGAAGTCCACCTCCGCCGGCCCGTCCTCCCCCGGCCAGGACAGCAGCCGCGTCACCGCGGGCGGACTCTCGGCGAGGACGGTGCCGCGCGAGACGACGTACCGGGGGCGGACCTGGCGCCGGATCGCCTCCTGCGGTGACTCGGCCGGCAGGAGCACGAACGAGGCCGGCGCGCCCGCCGTGATGCCGTACTCGGTCCCGGACAGGCCCAGCACCCGCGCCGCGCGGTCCGTCACCATGGAGAACGCCACCGGGATCTCGTCCGTGCCGGTCAACTGGGCCGCGTACAGGCCCACCAGGGCGGTCTGCAGCGGGTTGCCGGTCCCGAGCGCGTTCCACGGGTCCATCACGTCGTCGTGGCCGAAGGCCACGTTCACGCCCGCCGCCAGCATCTCCTTGACCTGCGTGAGGCCGCGCCGCTTGGGGTATCCGTCGAACCGACCTTGGAGGTTGAGGTTGGCGAACGGGTTCGCGACGAGGTTGATCCCGGAACGCGAGAGCAGCCGCCGGAGTTTGAAGCTGTACCCGCCGCCGTAGGAACCCATCGCCGTCGTGTGCGAGGCGGTGCCCCGCTCCCGCAGGCCCGAGCGCAGCGCGAGGGTGGCCAGTACCTCCACGAACCGCGACTGCTCGTCGTCGATCTCGTCGCAGTGCGCGTCGACGCGCAGCCCGTGCTCCTCGGCCAGTGCGAAGGCGATCGCGAGCGAGGCGACCCCGTCCTCGCGGGTGTCCTCGAAGTGCGGGATCGCGCCGACGACATCCGCCCCGCGCCGGACCGCCTCGCGCAGCAGCGCCTCGCCGTCCGGGAAGGAGACGATGCCCTCCTGCGGGAAGGCCACGATCTGGAGCGTCATCACGTCCCGCACCCGGTCGCGGACCTCCAGCAGCGCGTCGAGCGCGGTCAGCGTCGGATCGGTGACGTCGCAGTGGGTCCGTACGTGCAGGACTCCCTGCGCCGCCTGCCAGCGCAGCACCTCGGTGGCCCGGGCGATCACGTCCTCGCGGGTCAGGGTCTTCTTGCGCTCGCTCCAGCAGGCGATGCCCTCCCAAAGGGTCCCGGACGCGTTGGGGCGCGGCTCACCGGCGGTCAGGGCGGTGTCGAGGTGGATGTGCGGCTCGACGTACGGAGGCGAGAGCAGCGCGCCGTGCGCCTCGATCAGCACACCGGTCGCCGGTGGTTCCTTCTGGTCGTCGTACGGGACGACGCGGGCGATCCGTCCGTCCTCGGACACCTCCACGTCGGACAGGCCGTGTTCGTGCAGCAGCCGGGCGCCCCGGACGATCATCCGCATGCGGCCAGCGTAGGGGCACCGGCCGCGCTCGACCGGGCCTTGTGCCGCGTGCCCCGCGTTTCGCGGCGACCGACCGCACGTCAGCGACGACCGACCGCACGTCGCGGGCCGCCCGCCCCGGCACGGGCCCCGGCGGCCCTCTCCGGGGACGCCCCCACGATGCGCCCGATCGGCGTAGTCGGCATACCGGCGCGCGGTACGGCAAGGTGGGGCCATGACCAGCGACACCGACGTGACCTCCGTACCGTCCCCCGAGATGCCCGACTGGGAGAAACGCTTCCGGGCTCCGCGCGTAGGGCTGCCCGAATGGGCCGAGGACGCCCCGGACCGCTCGCTCTTCGTCTCCAACGCGACCGGGACCTACGAGCTCTATGCCTGGGACCGCGCCACCGGCAGTCGGCGGCAGGCCACGGACCGCCCCAACGGCACCACCGACGGCACCCTCTCGCCCGACGGCGAGTGGATCTGGTGGTTCTCCGACACCGACGGCGACGAGTTCGGCACCTGGGTGCGCCAGCCCTTCGCGGGCGGCCCCGACGAGCCGGCGACCCCAGGCCTGAAGCCCTCGTACCCCGCCGGGCTGGCCATCGGCCGGGACGGCACGGCCGTCGTGGGCCGGTCCACCGACGAGGAGGGCACCACCGTCCACGTCGTACGGCCCGGCGCGGACGAGCCGACCGTGATCTACCGGCACCGCGAGTCGGCGGGCGTCGGCGACCTGTCCCGGGACGGCACCCTGGTCGTGATCGAGCACACCGAGCACGGCGACGCCATGCATTCGGCGCTGCGCGTGGTGACCCTCGACGGCGCCCCCGTCGCCGAGCTGGACGACTCCGAGGGCGGCGCCGTGGAGTTGGGCCTGAGCGTGCTCGGTTTCGCCCCCGTCGCCGGCGACACCCGGCTGCTCGTCGGGCACCAGCGGCGGGGCCGCTGGGAGCCGATGGTGTGGGACGTGGCGACGGGGACCGAGGAGGAGTTGGCGATCGACCTGCCGGGCGACGTGGGCGCCGAGTGGTACCCGGACGGCTCGGCGCTGTTGATCCACCACGACTTCGAGGCGCGCGGCGAGCTGTGGCGGTACGACCTGGCGGCTCGGGAACTCGTACGCGTGGACACGCCGCCGGGGTCGGTCTCGGGTGCGACGGCCCGGCCGGACGGGACGGTGGAGTACCAGTGGTCCTCGGCCGCCGAGCCGTCGACGATCCGGTCCACGGCGGGCGGGGTCGTGCTCGACCCGCCCGGGTTCCGGCCGCCGGGCTCGGTCCCGGTGGAGGACGCCTGGGTGGAGGGGCCGGGCGGGCGCGTCCACGCGCTGGCACAGCGGCCCGTCGGCCACGGGGACGGCCCCTTCCCGACGGTGTTCGAGATCCACGGCGGCCCCACCTGGCACGACAGCGACGCCTTCGCCGCCACCCCGGCGGCCTGGCTGGACCACGGCTTCGCGGTCGTCCGCGTCAACTACCGCGGTTCGACGGGATACGGGCGGGAGTGGACCGACGCCCTCAAGCACCGCGTCGGGCTGATCGAGCTGGAGGACATCGCGGCGGTCCGCGAGTGGGCCGTCGCCTCCGGCCTCGCCGACCCGGCGCGGCTCGTGCTGTCGGGCGGCTCGTGGGGCGGGTACCTGACGCTGTTGGGCCTGGGCACGCAGCCCGACGCCTGGGCGGTCGGCCTGGCCGCCGTACCGGTGGCGGACTACGTGACGGCCTACCACGACGAGATGGAGGCGCTGAAGTCGCTGGACCGCACCCTCTTCGGCGGCACGCCCGAGGAGGTCCCCGAGCGGTTCGAGGCGTCCTCGCCGCTGACGTACGTGGACGCGGTGAAGGCCCCCGTCCACATCGCGGCGGGCGTGAACGACCCGCGCTGCCCGATCCGGCAGATCGACAACTACGTGGAGCGGCTCGCGGCGCGCGGGGCGGTGCACGAGGTGTACCGGTACGACGCCGGCCACGGCTCGCTCGTGGTGGAGGAGCGGATCAAGCAGGTCCGGATGGATCTGGAGTTCGCCCTCAAGCACCTCCCCGCCTGACCCGACACCGGTGATCCGGTGCGCCCCCCGTACGGTGGTGGGGTGCACCGGTTTCTCCTGACCCCGCGCTGGTGGGGGATCAACGTCTTCGTCGTCCTCGCCATCCCCTTCTGCCTGTTCATGGGGACCTGGCAGCTCGGCCGCTTCGAGGACCGCGTCGGCGACCACCGCGAGGCCACCGCCCAGCGGCCCGAGGAGCAGCCCGCCGCGCCGCTGGAATCGCTGCTCCCGGTGGACAAGAAGACCTCCGGACGGCTGGCTTCCGCGGCGGGGGTGTACGGGGAACAACTGCTGGTCCCCGAGCGCGACCTCGACGGCAAGAACGGCTTCTACGTCCTGAACCTGCTGAGGACCGACTCCGGCAAAGCCGTCCCGGTGGTCCGGGGCTGGCTGCCGGGCGACGCGGACGCGGCGAGGGCACCGGCCGCGCCGAGCGGCCGGGTGGAGGTCACCGGGGCGCTCCAGGCCTCCGAGAACTCCGGCACGAAGGGTGCGCACGCGCAGGGCGGCCTGCCCGCCGGGCAGCTCGGCGTGATCGGCGCGGCGACCCTGGTGAACCTGGTGCCGGAGCCGCTGTACGACGCGTGGCTGACCGTGCAGACCCCGTCGGACGGGATGCTTCCGGTGCCCGCGAAGGCACCGGACAACACCGGGCTCGACCTGAAGGCCTTCCAGAACCTCGGCTACACCGGCGAGTGGTTCGTCTTCGCCGCCTTCGTGCTGTTCATGTGGTTCCGCTTCTACCGGCGCGAGGTGGAGTCCCTGCGGGACGCGCAGGCGGGTCTGGTGCCGGAGCAGCAGATCCGTCCGGCCGTTACGGCTTCGACGGCGCCGTCAGGGGAATGACCCCCGTCCGGTAGACCGTTCCGCCGCAGGCCGCCGGGATCGTCGCCTGCGTCGTCGGCGCGCCCGCCGCCGGGGTGTGGGACACCTCCACCCCGGTCGGGACCGGATCGCCGGTGGCGCCCAGCGGGGCGGAGGCCGCGGCCGGGCCGTCGGCGCCCGGCGCCGTACCGGCCGCTCCGCTCCCGCCCCGTGCCGGCTTCGCCGACGGGTCGGCGGTTCCCGCCGGACAGGAGAGTTCCGAGGGCACCCAGGCGAACCGGACCTCGTACGCCGCGTTCGGCTGGAGCACGACCGCCGGGGACTCCGCGGACGGGTCGGGGAGCAGTGCGCTCGCCGGATCGCCCGCGGTGTGCCCGACCACGGACACCACCGGGCTCCGCGTGGGCGGCGGGGGGTCGGCCGCGGGGGCGGCGGTCACCGTGTCCCGGCCGGAGGCCACGCAGCCGCGGCCCGAGACGTTGGTGACCTTGAAACTGCCGTACACCTTGCCGTCGGCCCCCGGCGCGTGGGCGCTGCCCAGCACGCCGAGCTGCCCGGCGGTGCACTCGGGGACTCCGGGCACCGCCCCGATCGGGGGCAACTGGTGGTTGCGGTCCCGGTGGCCGGAGGTACCCGTCGAGGCGCCGCCGGCGGTCGGGCCCGCGACGGCGCCGTCCGAGGAGGAGCCGCTCGGGCGGGGGGCGGGGCTGCCGCCGCCGTCGCCCGCCCCTGGGTCCTTGCCGGCGGGGGCCGTGGACCAGGCGTGGGTCCCCGAGCCGTTCTGGCGGGGGTCGGAGGAGCTGCCCACCTTGCCGCCCGGCACCTCCCCGTGCCCGGCCATGGCCGGGTGCCCGGCCGCGCCGCTGCCCGCGGTGCCGGTCATGCGCAGGGCCGTCGGGACCGCCGCACCGGCCAGCAGGACGGCCGCCGCCGCACCGAGGAGGGCGCGACGCCTGCGGGTCCGGCGGGCGGGGACCGCGTGCCGCAGCCGCTCCAGTGCGTGTTCGGAGGGCTCCAGGCCCTGCACGGCGCCGCTCAGCAGGGCGCGCAGCCGCCGCTCCTCCAAGGCGTCGAGGCCGTCCGGGCGGACAACTTCGTCCCGGCGGGTGGTGTCGTCCGCGCGGGTGGTGCCGTCCCGGCGGGTGGTGTCGTCGTCCCTCATGACCGCGCAGCCTCCATCGCCACCCGCAGCGCGGCAATGCCCCGCGAACCGTACGCCTTCACCGAGCCGAGCGAGACGCCGAGCGTCTCGGCGACCTGGGCCTCGGTCATGTCCGCGAAGTACCGCAGCACCAGTACCTCGCGCTGCCGTCGCTGGAGGCCTCGCATCGCCTTGATCAGGTCGTCCCGCTCCAGCCGGTCGTAGGCGCCCTCCTCCGCGCTCGCCATGTCGGGCATGGGTTTCGAGAGGAGCTTCAGGCCGAGGATGCGGCGGCGCAGCGCGGAGCGCGACAGGTTGACGACCGTCTGGCGGAGGTATGCAAGCGTCTTGTCGCGGTCCCGCACCCGGTTGCGGGCCGAGTGGACGCGTATGAAGGCCTCCTGAACCACGTCCTCGCAGGAGGCCGTGTCGTCGAGGAGCAGCGCGGCCAGCCCGAGGAGGGAGCGGTAGTGGGCCTGGTAGGTCTCCGTGAGGTGGTCGACCGTGGTGCCCGCGACCACGGCCTTCTCGACGGGGGACTCGGCGGGCTCCGCCGCGGGCCGCACGGCCGCGCTGCCGGCGGATTCCGCGCTCTCGCGGGGCGCGGGCACGCGACCGGCCCGGGACGGCAGGGCGGCCGCCGGGACGCCGGTCGGCGGGACGGGAAGGATCATCGGGTACCCGCCGGGCACGGGGGAGCGCCGACGCGCCGGAGCGCCGAGCCCCCCGGCGGTACGGCCGGTGGTGCCTCGCGCCGGGGCGACGGTGAAGTCGAGCAATGCCTCTGCCACGCCCGTTGGACTCGCGTCGTCCCTCCGGGGTTGTACGCGCGGGGCGTGGTGGTCGGCCCTTTCCCCGTTGCCCTCATGCGCACCCGATCTTCCCGTTCGCCTCGTTTGTCCAGGCGGCAGTCGGGCCATCACCTTGATCGAGGGATCACCACAGATCCTACAAAGCGATTTACGCGAATTCACCCGCGATCAGTTCCGAGATCTGCGTCGCGTTAAGAGCCGCGCCCTTGCGCAAGTTGTCCGCACAGACGAAGAACTCCAGGGAACGACTGTCGTCGAGGGAGCCCCGCACCCGGCCCACCCAGGCGGGATCGGTCCCGGCCGCGTCCACCGGCGTCGGGAACTCCCCCACCGCCGGATCGTCCACGACGACCACCCCGGGCGCCGTCTCCAGCGTCTTGCGGGCCTGCCCGGCGTCGACCTCGCGCTCGAACCGGGCCCGTACCGTCAACGAGTGCCCTTCCAGCACCGGAACCTGTACGCAGGTCACCGCGATCGGCAGCTCCGCCAGCTCCAGGATCCGCCGGGTCAGCGACCGCACGGCCAGCTCGTGCGAGGACCAGCCGCCCTCGCGCAGCTCACCGGACCAGGGCACGACGTTCAGCGCGAGCGGCGCCGCGAAGGGCCCGGTGTCGTCGCCCACGACCCGCCGCACGTCCCCGGGCTGCTCCCCCAGTGACGTCCCGGCGACCAGCGACAGTTGGCGGCGCAGTGCCTCCGTACCCGCCCGGCCCGCGGCGCTCGCCGCCTGGTACGAGGAAACGGCCAGGTCGGTCAGGCCGTAGTCGGCGTGCAGCGCCCCCAGGGCGGCGATCATGGTGGCGGTCACGCAGTCGGGCCCCGCCACGATGCCGCGCGGGCGGACCCGTACGGCGTGCGCGTTCACCTCGGGCACCACCACCGGCACCTCGGGATCGTCCCGGAAGGCCGCGGACTGGTCCACGGCCACGGCTCCGCGCGCCGTCACGGCGGGAGCCCACTGCGCGGACACCTCGGGCGGCGTCAGGAACAGCACGACATCGCCCGCCCCGAGGCCGTCGAAGGCGTCCTCGTTGAGGGCGAGCACCTCGGTCTCCCGCCCGCGCACGAGCAGTAGGCGGCCGGCGGAGCGCGGCGAGGCGATCAGGCGGATGTCGCCCCAGACGTCGGCGCGCTGGGACAGTATCCGCAGGACGACGGAGCCGACCGCTCCGGTCGCCCCGACCACGGCGAGCGCCGGGGCCGGGGCCGACCGGGTGGTCATCGTCCGGTGCCTCCGTAGACGACGGCCTCGTCGCTGTCGGAGTCGAGGCCGAAGGCCGTGTGCACGGCGCGGACGGCCTCGTTGACGTCGTCCTGGCGGGTCACGACCGAGATGCGGATCTCGGAGGTCGAGATCAGCTCGATGTTGACGCCCGCGTCGGACAGCGCCTGGAAGAACGAGGCGGTGACGCCCGGGTTCGTCTTCATGCCGGCGCCGACCAGGGAGATCTTGCCGATCTGGTCGTCGTAGCGCAGCGAGTCGAAGCCGATCGCGCCCTTCGCCTTCTCCAAGGCCTCGATGGCCTTGTGCCCCTCGGTCTTGGGGAGCGTGAAGGAGATGTCCGTCAGCCCGGTCGAGGCGGCCGACACGTTCTGCACGATCATGTCGATGTTGATCTCGGCGTCCGCGATAGCGCGGAAGATCGCCGCGGCCTCGCCCGGCTTGTCCGGGACGCCGACGACCGTGATCTTGGCTTCGGAGACGTCGTGCGCGACTCCGGAGATGATGGCGTGCTCCACCGGCTCGTCCCCTTGCGGATTCTCGTTGCTGACCCAGGTGCCCGGCAGTCCGGAGAAGGACGAGCGGACGTGGATCGGGATGTTGTAGCGGCGCGCGTACTCGACGCAGCGGTGCAGCAGCACCTTGGAGCCGGAGGCCGCGAGCTCCAGCATGTCCTCGGAGGAGATCCAGTCGATCTTTTGGGCCTTCTTCACGACGCGGGGGTCCGCGGTGAAGACGCCGTCGACATCGGTGTAGATCTCGCAGACCTCGGCGTCCAGCGCCGCCGCCAGCGCGACGGCGGTGGTGTCCGAGCCGCCGCGGCCGAGCGTGGTGATGTCCTTGCTGTCGGCCGAGACACCCTGGAAGCCGGCGACGATGGCGATGTTGCCCTCGTCCAGCGCGGTGCGGATACGGCCCGGCGTGACATCGATGATGCGCGCTTTGTTGTGGACCGAGTCGGTGATGACACCTGCCTGGCTGCCGGTGAACGACTGGGCCTCGTGGCCCAGGTTTTTGATCGCCATGGCCAGCAGGGCCATGGAGATCCGCTCTCCCGCCGTCAGCAGCATGTCGAACTCACGACCGGCAGGCATCGGGGATACCTGCTCGGCGAGATCGATCAGCTCGTCCGTCGTGTCGCCCATCGCGGATACCACGACGACCACCTGGTGGCCGTTCTTCTTGGCGTCCACGA
This sequence comes from Streptomyces sp. Tek67B01, assembly GCF_055231995.1. Lineage (NCBI taxonomy): Bacteria > Bacillati > Actinomycetota > Actinomycetes > Kitasatosporales > Streptomycetaceae > Streptomyces > Streptomyces sp. Tek67B01. The sequence goes on along the minus strand of NZ_JBUYUY010000001.1, from coordinate 3,861,300 downwards.
TCCGCTTGGCGACACGCTTGATGCCCTCGGCATCGGCTACGGAGGAGCCTCCGTACTTCTGCACGACAAGGCCCACGTGCGCTCCTCGCTCAATCCATTACTGCGGTCAGTCACGCAGTCTAACGAGCGACCGGAATCCGACCGGCACGTACCACATCATGAGATGTTCGCTTCATCCCAGAAGCGCGCCCGCGGCGGCGGCCCAAGCGCGTCCACGGCCACGGTCCAAGCGCGTCCGGGGCGACGGTCCAAGCGCGTCCGGGGCGACGGTCCAAGCGCGTCCGGGGCGACGGTCCAAGCGCGTCCGGGGCGACGGTCCAAGCGCGTCCGGGGCGACGGTCTAAGCGCGTCCGATGCCGCCCAGTTCCTGCGCCATGACCTCGCCCGCCTGCTCGGCGAGGTCGTCCTCGGCGAGGTCCTCGTCCGTGTCCAGGCCGTCGAGGGCGTCCAACGGCTGGTCGAGGCGGACGTGGGCCACCAGCGACTGGAGTGCGCGCAGAGTGGCCGAGGCCGTCGATCCCCAGTTGGAGAAGTAGGAGAACTGCCACCACCACAGCGCCTCGGTGGTCCGGCCCGCGCGGTAGTGCGCGAGCCCGTGCCGCAGGTCGGCGACGACATCGGCGAGGTCGTCGGAGATCCTGTGCGCGACGGGCGCCTTGCGCGGCTCGTAGGGGTCGAAGACCTCCGAGTACACGTCGACCGGGTCGAGCATGTACGCGAACCGCTCGCGCAGGTCGTCCACGTCCGGCTCCGGGCCCAGGTCGGGCTCGTACCGCTCGTCCGGCAGGACGTCCTGGTACGCGCCCAGCCGGCCGCCCGCCAGCAGCAGCTGCGAGACCTCCAGCAAGAGGAAGGGCACCGCGCTGTCCGGGTCCTCGCCCTTGGCCACCTCGGTGACCGCGACGATGAAGGAGTCGATCTGGTCCGCGATCTGGACGGCGAAGTCGTCCGGATCCTGGCCCAAGGCGTGCAGCGTTGCGTCAGACATCGAGAAGTCGCCTTCCTTCAAAGGCCCGCCCGAGCGTGACCTCGTCCGCGTACTCCAGATCTCCCCCGACGGGGAGGCCGCTGGCCAGGCGGGTGACCTTCAGGCCCATGGGCTTGATCATGCGGGCGAGGTAGGTGGCGGTCGCCTCGCCCTCCAGGTTCGGGTCGGTGGCGAGGATCAGCTCGGTGACCGTGCCGTCGGCGAGGCGCGCCAGCAGCTCGCGGATGCGCAGATCGTCCGGGCCGACGCCCTCGATCGGGCTGATCGCACCGCCGAGGACGTGGTACTTCCCCCGGAACTCGCGCGTCCGCTCGATGGCGACCACGTCCTTGGGCTCCTCCACGACGCAGATCACCGTAGGGTCGCGGCGCGGATCGCGGCAGATCGCGCACCGCTCCTCCTGCGCCACGTTCCCGCACACCGCGCAGAACCGGACCTTGTCCTTCACCTCAAGCAGCGCGTGCGCGAGGCGACGGACGTCGGTGGGCTCGGCCTGCAGGATGTGGAAGGCGATCCGCTGCGCGCTCTTGGGCCCGACGCCGGGCAACCTGCCCAGTTCGTCGATCAGGTCCTGGACCACGCCTTCGTACAACGGACTGCCTTCTTTCGATGTCTGCGTCTCACGGACTTCTACGGACGTTCACACGGCGGATCCCACCGCCGCCGGAACGGTCAGAACGGCAGGCCGGGGATGCCGCCGCCGCCGAAGCCCTGGGCCAAGGGGCCCAGCTTCTCCTGCTGGAGCGCCTGGGCGTTCTCGTTGGCCGCTTGGACCGCCGCGACCACCAGGTCCGCCAGGGTCTCGGTGTCCTCGGGGTCCACCGCCTTCGGGTCGATGACGAGGGCGCGCAGCTCACCGGAGCCGGTGACCGTCGCCTTCACCAGACCGCCGCCGGCCTGGCCCTCCACCTCGGCCTGCGCCAATGCCTCCTGGGCCACGGCGAGATCCTGCTGCATCTTCTGGGCCTGCTGGAGCAGCTTCTGCATGTCGGGCTGGCCACCACCGGGAATCACAGGGCACTCACTCCATCACTACGGATACTTCTCAACGCTCGGTCAATCCGAGCCTACGTGCTCCCCGCGCGCGGCGCCCTACGCCGTGAGGACCAACTCTTTCGAGTGAGAGAGCCGGGGTGCGCGCACCTGCTGGAGCCCTCCTTGTGAGCGGAAATCGCGGGATTCGTTGCCCATCGCGCGTCATTCGAAGGTAGGAAGTGCATGCGCACCATTGCGCACACGCGCACCACCACACGTCAGCGCAGGCAGAGGGAGTGCCGGTGAGTCAGCCGGAGATGCAGCCCGAGGGGCCACCCCGGGATCCCGCAGAGGACGGCGACCTGACCGGCCGGCCGTTTCCTCTCGGGGACTGGGGCGAGCCCGCCGAGCGGCTCGACGAGCTCTACCGGCGGGTCGAGGCCGACGCCCTGCGCACCGCCGAGTGGTACCTGGCCGACCGGGCGCTGAAGCGGCGCGGCGCACGCACCCTGCGGGTGGGCGCGGCCGTGGGCGCCGTCGCGGGTGCCTCGATGCCACTGCTGGAGTTGACGGGCTCCGCACCCGGGGCGTCCTCGTACGGTTACCTGTGCCTGCTGCTCGGTGCGGCCTGCCTGGCCTGCGACCGTTTCTTCGGGCTGACCTCCGGATGGATGCGGGACGTGGCCACGGCGCAGGCCGTGCAGCGCCGGCTCCAGACCCTCCAGTTCGACTGGGCCTCGGAGAACGTACGGGAGGTGCTCGGACCGACCGAGGGCACGGCGAGCGAGGCGGCGGAACGCTGCCTGACCGTCCTACGACGGTTCTCGGAGGACGTCACGGAGCTGGTGCGGTCCGAGACCGCCGACTGGATGGTCGAATTCCGTGCCGGACCGGCGCCGCTGGTCATGCAGTCGCTGGGCGCCGCGGGGGCCCGGCCCGAGCCGGGCGTCCCCCCGACCCGTTTCGCCCTCCCCCCGGGTACCCGTCCGAACATGCCGCGCCAGCGGCCCCCGGAACAGCCCCGGTGAGGCCGGACCGGGGCCCGACCGGCGCGCTCAGCTGAAGATGATCATCGAGCCCTGACCGAGGCTCCGGGTCGCCGCCGCGTGCAGTCCGAGCCACACGTGCCGCTCCCGCGCGAAGGGGCTGTCGTCGTACGGGATCGGCCCCGCGGGCTCCTCCAGCGAGGTCGGACGGCCCGGCGGCGCGGGCGCGGCCGGTGGATTGCCGGGATCTATCCCGATCGCGGGCGCCACGAAGGCCAGCTCCCGCAGCAGGCCCTGCGCGGAGCCCAGCGGTCCGCCGCCGGCCAGCAGTTCCTCGTTGGCCAGCGGAGCGGCGAAGTCCACCGGGACGTACGCGCCCGCGTGGTCGTAGTGCCAGACGAGGTGGGACTGCTGGGCCGTGGGCTCGAACATCTCCAGCAGTTGCTCGTAGTCACCGCCCAGCTCGTCCACCGGGGTCACCGGCAGCCCGCAGATCTGGAGCAGGTACGCCCGGCGCAGGAAGTGCAGGGCGTCGTAGTCGAAACCGGCCACCGGAGCGACGTCGCCGCTCAGGCCCGGCATGTAGGCGAACACCGGGACGGACGGCAGACCCGCCTCGCCCAGCGCCTTGTCGTACGAGGCGATCTCTTCCGCGAAGGGGTTGTCGGGGCTGTGGCACAGCACGTCGACAAGGGGGACCAGCCACAGGTCACAGGCCACGCGGGCTCCGATCAGTCGTTGCCGCCGATCGGGCCAGCGTAGTGCGCCGAACACGCTCCGCGAAGGGGTCGGCGGCCACCGGACTGTGGGGGGCGGAGTCGGTGGGGCGGCCGTCGGTGTCGGTGGGTGTGGTGGGAGCGGGCGGCTCGGGCGGTGGGGGCCTCGGTGGGACGGTGGGGGCGGCTCGGGCGGTGGGGGCCTCGGTGGGACGGTGGGGGCGGCTCGGGCGGTGGGGGCCTCGGTGGGACGGTGGGGGCGGCTCGCGTGGTGGGGCGGCCGGCGGCTACAGCCCGGCGGCCCAGTCCAGGCCGTGCTGGTTGTACGCGTGCACGATGCGGCGCACCTCCCCGGCGTCGGCCCGCGTCACGGCGTCCACCAGTTCGCCGTGGCCGTCCCACAGGACCCGCCGCATCTCCGCCGCCGTCGCCTTCCGCAGGTGGGGCACGGAGAAGACCCAGCACTGGACGCGGATGCGGTGCAGGAACTCGGTGATGTACGCGTTGCCGACCAGCCCGCTCAGCTCCCGCCAAAAGCGCAGGTCGTAGCCGATCAGGACTTCGAGGGAACCGCTCTGCGCGGCCCGTCGCGCCTCCTCGGCCCGACGCCGTACGGAGACCAGCAGCTCGGCGGAGCCTACGGCGGTGCCGCGTTCGACGAGCCGGCGGAAGATCCCTTCGATGACCAGGACGCGGGCCTCGATCATGCCTCGGTAGTCCTCGACGCTGTAGGTGCGCACCCGGAACCCGCGGTGCTGCACGGACTCCAGCAGGCCTTGGGCCGAGAGGTCGACCAGCGCCTCGCGTACGGGGGTGGCGGAGACCTCGTACTGCTCGGCGATCTGCTTGACCGTGAACTCGGTGTCGGGAGCCAGGCGCGCCGCGAGCACCTCGTCGCGCAGCGCGTCCGCTATCTGCTGGCGAAGTGTGTTGCGGGTGACAGCTCCGCTGCCTGGCATAGGGGTCCGTCTCCTCCGTAGGACTTCGGACACCTTAGGCCGGCCGATTCGGCCGAAACCGATCGCCAGGCAGGCATTAAGCAGACATAGCACCCGATATTCGGGCGCTATGTCACGCGTGACGCCGACGCGGTTCGTTGGCCGGGCCTGCGGCGATCGGCGCGCGGCGGTGGGCACACGGCGGTCGGCGCGCGGCGGTCGGCCCGGCAGCCGGCCGTTGCGCGCCGGGGGGCCGTGCGGCCCGCCGGGTCGGCCCGTCAGCCGGCCGTCGTGTGGCGGTCGGCGACCTCCAGCGCCGCGTCCAGCAGGGCCAGACCCTCCTTGGCCTCCGTCTCCGTGACGGTGCAGGGCGGGACGACGTGGGTGCGGTTCATGTTGACGAACGGCCACAGGCCGGAGGCCTTGCAGGCGGCCGCGAACTCGGCCATCGGCCCGTTGTCGGCGCCGGCCGCGTTGTACGGGACGAGCGGCTCGCGGGTCTCCTTGTCCCGTACGAGTTCGACGGCCCAGAAGGCACCGAGCCCCCGGACCTCGCCGACCGACGGGTGCCGCTCCGCGATCGCTGCGAGCCCCGGGCCGAGCACGTCCTCCCCGATGCGGGCGGCGTTCTCCACGACGCCCTCCTCCTCCATCGCGTTGATCGTCGCGACGGCCGCCGCGCAGGCCAGGGGGTGGCCGGAGTACGTCAGTCCGCCCGGGTAGGGGCGGGTGGCGAAGGTCTCGGCGATCGCGCCGGAGATGGCCACGCCGCCGAGCGGCACGTAGCCGCTGTTGACGCCCTTGGCGAAGGTGATCAGGTCCGGGGTCACACCCCAGTGCTCGGCCGCGAACCACGTGCCGGTGCGGCCGAAGCCGGACATGACCTCGTCCAGGACGAAGACGATGCCGTAACGGTCGCAGAGCTCGCGGACGCCCGCGAGGTAGCCGGGCGGCGGTGTCATGATCCCGGCCGTGCCGGGCACGGTCTCCAGAATGATCGCCGCGATGGTCTGCGGTCCCTCGAAGGCGATGGTGTCGGCGAGGTGGGCGAGGGCGCGCTCGCACTCCTCGGCCTCCGTCGTCGCGTGGAAGGGCGAGCGGTAGAGGTAGGGCCCCCAGAAGTGCACGACGCCGGCGGCGGCCGTGTCGGAGGGCCAGCGGCGCGGGTCACCGGTGAGGTTGATCGCGGCGGCGGTGGCCCCGTGGTACGAGCGGTAAGTGGAGAGCACCTTCTGTCGGCCGGTGTGCAGCCGGGCCATCCGGACGGCGTTCTCGACGGCCTCGGCGCCGCCGTTGGTGAAGAAGATCTTGTCGAGGTCACCGGGCGTGCGCTCGGCGATGAGGCGTGCGGCCTCGGAGCGGACGTCCACGGCGAAGCCCGGGGCCAGCGTGCAGAGCCGGGCGGCCTGCTCCTGGATCGCGGCGACGACCTTGGGGTGCTGGTGTCCGATGTTGGTGTTGACCAGCTGGGAGGCGAAGTCGAGGAAGCGGTTCCCGTCGTAGTCCCAGAAGTACGACCCCTCGGCGCCGGCGACGGCCAGGGGGTCGATCAGGGCCTGGGCGGACCAGGAGTGGAAGACGTGGGCGCGATCGGCGGCCTTCACTGCCGCGCCGGTGACATGAGGGGTCATGCGGTCACGCTAGGAGTGCGCGGGTAGGGCGGGACATCGGCGGACTGTATGGGGGTGGCGGCCCACCCTCGGCAGTCTGTCTGTGGACGTTTGGCGGGCGCCCGGTCGATGGACAGCATCCTGCCAAGATGACAACATGTTGTCATAAGACGAGCAGGTCATTTTCAAGGCCTTGGGGTCCGGCCCCCCGCCGAGGGTCGGCCCGTCCTCACAAGGAGGCGAGCACGATGGACGACACCTCGCGCGGGACATCCCGCAAGCCGGTCCACCTCGCGGTGTACGACACGTACGCGGACTGGGAGGCCGGGCACACCACGGCGCACCTCACCCGGCGCGGCCACCGGGTCCGTACGGTCGGCTTCGCCGCCGACGAGCCCGTCACCACCATGGGCGGCGTCCGCGTCCTGCCCGACCTGGCCCTGGCCGACCTCCGCCCCGAGGACTCCTCCCTGCTGCTCCTGACGGGCGCCGGCCTGTGGGACGCGGGGGACGCCCTGGCGCCGTTCGCGGCCAAGGCGCGGGAGTTCCTCGCGGCGGGGGTACCCGTCGCGGCGATCTGCGGCGCGACGGCCGGCCTCGCCCGGGAGGGCCTGTTGGACGGGCGCCGGCACACGAGCGGGGCCGCCGCCTACCTCGCGGCGCAGCCCGGCTACGCGGGTGGCCCGCACTACGTCGAGGCCGACGCGGTCACGGACGGCGACCTGATCACGGCGGGACCGACCGAACCGGTGGCTTTCGCCCGCGAGGTCTTCGCCCGGCTGGAGGTGTACGAGCCGGAGGTCCTGGACGCCTGGTACCGGCTCTTCCACGACTCGGACGCAAGTGCGTTCCCGGTCCTGATGGCCGCCGCGGTATCCGGCGATGCCTGAGCCGGGGCCCGTGCCCGCGTCGGCCCCGGAGCCCTCCGTACGGGCACGCCAGGACCTGCTGAGCCGCACCGCCCTCGGTGTCTTCCGGTTGAACGGCCGGTTCCTGGCCGTCTCCGAGGAACTGGCGCGCCCGGCCGGTCTGACGGCGGCGCGCTGGCAGGTGCTCGGGGCGGTGCTGCGCGAACCCCTGCCGGTCGCCGGCATCGCCCGCGTCATGGGCATCACCCGCCAGAGCGTCCAACGCGTAGCCGACCTGCTGGCCGCGAACGGTCTCGCCGAGTACGTACCGAATCCCGCGCACCGGCGCGCGAAGCTCCTGCGGCCCACGGAGGAAGGGCGCGCGGCGATCGCCCGTATCGCCCCCGGGCACGCGGCGCTGGCCGGCCGGCTGGCGGAGGAACTCGGCGAGGAGGCCTTCGCGGAAACGGTGCGTACCTTGGAACGGCTGTCCGCCGCACTGGACGCGCTCGATCCGCTCGATGTATTCGGTCCGCCCGACGCGCTCGGTCCGCCCGACGCGCTCGATCCGGCGGACGCGCTCGGTCCGTCCGACGCAGTCGACGGGGTCGGCGCGCGGGACACCGGGCGGTAGGCCGCGCCGCGCCGATTGTGTCGAAGTCAATAAGCCTGCAAGCAAAGCTTGTTGCGTGCCGTGAGCCCGTCGCAGACTGCCGCACATGGAGCCGTTGAACGTAGTGGCACGACTGTGGGAGCGGATCGAGGCGCGCGACTGGGACGGCGTCGCCAAGCTGGTCGCCGAGGACGCCGTGATCGAGTGGCCGGTCAGCGGTGAGCGCATCGTGGGCCGGGCCAACTTCATCGCCGTGCTCGCCGAGGACGACGACGCGGACGGGGTTGGGGTCGGAGCCGGGGGCGGGGACGCGGGCGAGGACGCGCACGGGGCGTCCGTGGAGGTCCTGCGACTCCTCGCCGACGGGGACCTCGTCGTCACCGAGGTGGAGATACCTCAGGAGCACGTGGTCTACCGGGCCGTCTCGCTGTGGACGGTGCGCAACGGTGAGGTCGTCGGAGCCCGGGAGTACTGGACCAGCCCGGGCCAGGACCCGGCGCCGCGCTGGCGGGCCGGATACGTCGAGCCGTTGGTCGCGGACTGAGTCGCGGGCATGGCTGCGGGCCCGGTCACGGGCGCGGCCAGGGGCCCAGTCGCGGTCGAGGCGGGAGTGCCAGACTGTGCCGCGTGTACACCCAACTGCTCACCGCCACCGGTGTCCTGGCCCTGCTGACCCTCGTCCCCGGGCCGGACATGGCGATCGTGACGAAGCGGGCCGTGTCGCGCGGCCGTGCCGACGGGCTGCGCACGGTCGGCGGGATCGCCGTCGGGCTGCTCCTCTGGGGCGCCCTCACGGTCGCGGGGCTCGCGGCGTTGCTCGCCGCCTCCGCCGAGGTGTACCTCGTGGTCAAGCTCGCGGGTGCGGGATACCTCTGCTTCCTCGGCGTGCAGTCGCTGCGTCACGCGGGTGGCGGGCCGGTGGTGCCGGGTGCGCCGGGCAAGGAGGCGGTACCGGGCGGCGGGCGGCCGGACGGCGGGCGGCCGGACGGGCGAGGGGGGAGCGCTTGGCGCACCGGCCTGGTCAGCAACGCGCTCAACCCGAAGATCGCCGTCTTCTACACGGGTCTGCTGCCCACGCTCTCCCCCGCCGGTCTGCGCCCCGCGGCGGGCATGGCGCTGCTCGTAGGGGTCCACGTCCTACTGACCCTGCTCTGGTTGGGCACGTACGTCTACGTGCTCTCCCGCGCCCGGCACTTCTTCGCGCGCCCGAGCGTCCGCCGGACTCTGGACCGGGTGACGGGCACCGTCCTGATCGCCTTCGGCGTCCGGGTGGCGACGGCGGCCTCGTAACCGGCCGGCCGGCCTGCCTGCCCTGTCCCCAGGCCACGCCTGCCTCCGCATCCACGTCCACTTCTGGGTCGGCGCCCGTGCCCGTGTCCGTGTCCGTGCCCGTAGCCGTAGCCGTAGCCGTAGCCGTAACCGTAGCCGTAGCCGTAGCCCACCTCATACCTGAGAGCTACCTGCGAAGGCCGCTCCACAGCGGGACGCCGACGAGTGGGGATGGTTCCTAACTTCGGTACCAGAGAAGAGCGGCAGGCTCTCCGGACCCGAAGGACACCCTCATGAACACCATGGTCAGCCGCCTGCGCCGCGCTCTGCCGGCCGCCCTCATCGCGGCGGCCGTGGTGTTCCCCGTCTCCGCCGCGGCCTCCCCCGACGTACCGGCGCCGAAGCCCGCCGCTTTCCCCGCCACGGCCTCCCCGCACAACCGGTACACCGCGAACCTCGACAACATCGCCGAGGCGGCCCGGATGGCGCGGGATGTGGGGCGTACCGGTCGGGCCGCGAAGTTGCGGGCGATGGCGGCGGATTCGGGCGGGGGGCGGTTCCTCGCCTTCGACGGTCGCGGCAAAGGCCGGGCAGTCGAGGTGCTCGGTGATTTGGGGAACGCCGATCGGGTCACCGTCCTGGTGCCCGGGTCCGACACCACGCTGGACACCTACCCGAGATTCCGTGCCGGGGCGGTCGCCCTTGAGCAGCGCCTCCAGGCCGAGCACCCGAACTCCGCCGTGGTCGCCTGGCTCGGGTACGACACCCCCGGCACGGTCAGCACCACGGTGCTGACGACCGACCGCGCCGACGGGGCCGCGGCCGAACTGGCTCGCTTCCTGTCCGAGGTCGAAGTCCTCACCCGCCCCGAGACCCGGCTCTCGCTGCTGTGCCACTCCTACGGTTCCGTGGTCTGCGCCCGGACGCCTACCGGTCCCAAGGTCACCGACCTGGTGCTGTACGGCAGTCCGGGTACCGGGGCCGACTCGATCGTCGGGTTGCCCACCCGGGCGCGGGTGTGGAGCGGTCGGGGCAGCCGCGACTGGATCGGCCATGTCCCCCATGTACGGCTCGGTGGTATCGGGTTCGGCACCGATCCCGTCGACCCGGCCTTCGGCGCATGGACCTTCGCCGCCGGGAACGCCGGCCACAGCGACTACCTCAAGCCCGGCACCGCATCCCTCGACAGCCTGGCCCGCATCGTCCTCGGGCCGGCCCCCACCACCGGACCCACCACCGGACCCACCACCGGTCCCGTCGGCGCGCCGGAGGCTTCCCATGCGTAAGGCCCACGCCCGTTGGTCCCGGCTCGCGGACCGCATACATGCCGGGACACCCGTTTCCCGAGACCGTTCCGTGGACGCGCTGCGCTCCCTGGCCATCCTCGGTGTGGTGCTGGGCCACTGGCTCGTCACCGCGCTGACCGCGACCGATGGCGGCCTGAGCACCACGAGCCCGCTGGCCCGCATGCCCTGGCTGGCCCCGGTCTCCTGGGTGTTCCAGACGCTGGCCGTGTTCTTCCTGGTCGGCGGTCATGTCGCGGCCCGGGGGTACGCGTCGGCCCGGGCCCGCGGAGTTCCGTACCGCACCTGGGTCGGACAGCGGCTGGGGCGGCTGTTCCGGCCGGTGGCCGCGGTGCTCACGCTGTGGGGCGTGGCCTCCGCCGGGATGCTGCTCGGCGGGGTGGCACCGGACACCCTCCACACGCTGCTCAATCTTGTCCTGTCCCCGCTGTGGTTCCTGCTGGTGTTCGCCGCGCTCACCGCCGCGACGCCGTTGGTCGCGCGGCTCCACCCGGTGTGGCCCTTGGCCGTCGTCGCGGGTGTGGATGTCTGGCGGTTCGGCTTCGAGGGCCCCGATCGGATCGGCTGGGTCAATGTCGCCGCCGGCTGGCTCGTCCCCTTCACCCTGGGCGCCGCATGGTCCCGAGGGGCGTTCTCCCGCCGCGCACCGGCGGCGGCCCTGCTCGTGGGCGGCGCCGTCGCCACCGCCGCGCTGGTCCCGTGGGGCGGGTATCCCGCGTCGATGGTGGGAGTCCCGGGCGCCGCGATCTCCAACCTGAACCCGCCCACCCTTGCGGTCGCGTGCTTCGGCCTGGCCCAATGCGGGCTGGCCCTGCTGGTCCGTGAACCGCTCGCCTGGGCCATGCGACGGCCCCGGGCGTGGGCGAAGGTGGCGCTGCTGAACCTGTCCGCGATGACGGTCTTCCTCTGGCACCAGACGGCGATGATGGCCGTCACCGCCCTCGGGCTCCTCGTGTCTGCGGACCTGCCTGGCCTGCACACCGTGCCCGGCTCTCCGGAGTGGATAGTGAGTCGGCTGCTGTGGCTGCCACTGTTCGCCGCCGCGCTGGGCGTCTGTTGGATCGCATTCCACGGGTACGAGCGGGGCGGCGCCACCCTGCGCAGCGGCCCCGCTGCCGGGCCGCGATCGGTTGCCCGCGACCGCCGAGGTGCTCCGCTGACAGAAGTCGGCCATGCCTAGGCTGACCGTTGTGAATGCGCAGAGCGATGACCCTTACCCGGCAGCCCCCTTGACGGCCGGCCGCGTGCCAGGCGGCCCTGTCTCGGGCGGTCCCGTCCCGGACGGTCCCGTCCCGGGCGGCCTGGCACGGGAGTTGTTCACCTTGAAGAAGGACCCGCTCCCGCCGATGGCGCGGCCCCGCTGGCTGGCCCGGCTGCCCCATGTCCTCGTCGTCTATGCGGCGGTGTTCTTCGGCTCCCTCACCTCGAGCCAGCTCCAGGACCACTACGACGTCCATGATCCAAGCATCGTCCTGCTGTCGCTCTTCACCGGCTTGTCACTGGTGATCGCGATGTTCCGTCCGGTCGGCGCCTGGTGGCTGGGCCTGCTGAACGCCGGCTTCATCGCCTGGGTGATCCGCGACCATGTCGGACAGGGACAGGCGTGGCCGTGGACGGCCATCGGACCGTTCTCCTTCGCCCCGTTGATCCTGCTGGTGGCCCTGCGCGTACCGCCTCGGGTGACCGTCGCGGTCATCAGCGTCTCCGTCGCCGCCGGCGCTTTGGTCGAGGGGGTCTTCAAGCCGGACAAGAGCCGGAGCAGCCTCCTCGTAGCCCTCCTCGTCTTCGGCTTCGCCGGGCTCCTCGGTTATGCGCTGCGGGCGATGCGCCTTGCCCGTGGCCAGCTCGTAGCGCAGGAGACGATGACCGAGGAGGAGCGGGCTCGGCGGACCCTGCTGGAGGAACGCAGCCGTATCGCCCGCGAGTTGCACGACGTCGTCGCCCACCACATGTCGGTGATCTCCATCCAGGCTCAGGTCGCCCCCCACCTGGTGGAGAACCCGTCGGAGGAACTCAAGGAGAATCTGGCGGGCATCCGCCAGAACGCGCTGGAAGCCCTCACCGAGCTGCGCCGCGTGCTCGGTGTGCTGCGCTCCGAGCCCGACGACCCGGCGAACCCGCACCATCCGCAGCCCACCCTCGCGGAACTCGATGCTCTCGTGGACAACGTGCGCGCGGCCGGGCTGGAGGTCACCACGGAGATAGCGGGCGTCCGGCGGCCGTTGACCCCCGGTGCCGAACTCACCGCGTACCGGATCGTGCAGGAGGCGTTGAGCAACTGCCTTCGTCACGCACCGGGCTCCCGCGTGGAGGTGGGGATCGCCTACGGTCCGCGTGAGCTGCACCTGTGCGTCGCCAACAGCGCTCCGACCCGGGCGGCCACACCGTCCCCCGGGGCCGGGCACGGGCTGCTGGGGATGCGCGAACGGGCGGGCATGCTGGGCGGTGAACTGGCCGCCGGCCCGCGCCCCGGAGGCGGGTACGAAGTGAGCGCCGTACTGCCCATGGATCTTCCCGGGGGCGCCGCGTCCGGGACCGACGAGACGGAGAAGGCCTCATGACCGCCCCGATCAAGGTGATGATCGCCGACGACCAGATGATGGTCCGGCAGGGGTTCACCGTGCTGTTGAACGCCCAGCCCGACATCGAGGTCGTCGGCCAGGCCGTGGACGGCTCCGAGGCGGTGACGAAGGTCGCCGAGCTCCGTCCTGACGTGGTGCTGATGGACATCCGCATGCCCGGCATGGGCGGCATCGAGGCCACGTCCGTCATCACAGCCGACCCCGCGACCGCCGTGAAGGTGCTGGTCCTGACCACCTTCGACCTGGACGAGTACGTCTACGAGGCCCTTCGCGCCGGCGCCTCCGGGTTCCTGCTCAAGGACGCCTCCGCGGACCAGCTCGCGGAGGCGGTGCGTGTGGTGGCGGCCGGTGAGGCGCTGCTGTCCCCGAACATCACAAGCGGCTGATCACCGAGTTCTCCCGGTTGGGGGCGCCCCGCGCGCCGTCGCGGGCCCGGATCGACGAGCTGACGGAACGGGAGACGGAGGTGCTGTCCCTGATCGCGCAAGGCCTGTCCAACGCGGAGATCGCACAGCACCTGGTCGTGGCCGAGCAGACCGTCAAAACGCATGTGAGCCGCATCCTCGTGAAGCTGGGCCTTCGCGACCGGACACAGGCCGCGGTGTTCGCGTACGAGACGGGCCTGGTCCGTCCCTCGGGCTACTGACGCACCGCCGTAGTACTTGAGGGGGAGATCCGGATATCCCCATCAGCGGCGACGCGGATGACGTGGACGCGGACCTACGGTTCGTACATGACCGAGACGACCGCCGGGGGGACAGCCCGGACACCGGAACTGACAATGGCGTCAGGGCTCATGAAGATCCTGCGCCAAGACCTGATCGAGGGGGCGTTCGACTACCGGCCCCTGCCGCCGATGCGCACCGATGGCCCGCTGCTGCGGCTGCTGCCGGCGGGAATACGCGGGAAGGCCGGCTACCTCCCGCACGCGCTCGTGGGACTGGTGGCGGTGATCGTCCTACTGGCGAGCAGCTTCGACTCCTACGGTGTGCCGCACGCCCTGCGCCTGTTCACGGGCTTGATAGCGGCGGTGCCGGTCGTGATGACGCTGGTGCGGCCGGTGGGGGCGTTCTGGGTCGCCTTGGGTACGACGGCTGTCCTCGCGCTCGTCCAGGACCGCGACTTCACCTGGCCGTGGTCTCCGGGGAGTTTCATCGCCTACCTCGCGGTGGTGACCGTCGTGGCCATGCGGAGCCGACCTCGGACGGCCTGCTGGCTGTGGTTGACCACCGTGCTGTTCGGGACGGCGATGCCGGTGCTCACGAGCACCTACGACTCGGCCAACGCGGCGCCCATGGCGTTCGCCTCAGCCCTCACCCTGCTGACGGTCACCGTCCGCAACACCCGCCGCCAGGCGGAGCGGGCGGTCACCGCTCAGCAGCAGGTGACGGCCGTCGAGCGGGACCGGCGCACGCTGCTGGAGGAGCGGACGACGATCGCGCGCGAGCTGCACGACGTGGTCGCGCACCACATGTCGGTGGTGGCGATCCAGGCGGAGGCCGCGCCGTACCGGGTGAAGAACCCGCCGGCCGAGCTGGAGGCGGCGTTCGTCACCATTCGGGAGAACGCGGTGGCGGCGCTGACGGAGCTGCGGCGGGTGCTGGGGGTCGTGCGTTCCGCGGACTACGAGGCGCCGGACGCGCCGCAGCCGACGCTGGCCTCGTTGGACGGGCTGTTGGCCAATGTGCGGGAGGCCGGGCTGAGTGTCGACAAGACGGTCACCGGAGCGGTCCGGGAACTGCCGCAGGGCGTGGAGTTGTCGGCGTACCGCATCATCCAGGAGGCGCTGAGCAACTCGCTGCGGCACGCGCCGGGCGCGGTGGCCGCGGTGGAGGTGTCGTACGTGCTCGGTGGCTTGGGGATACGGGTGGTCAACGGTCCGCCGACGGAGAAGGTACTGCCGTCGCCGGGCGCCGGACACGGGATCACCGGGATGCGGGAGCGGGTGGCCATGCTGGAGGGAGAGATGACGGCCGGGGAGACGGCGGCGGGCGGGTACGAGGTGGCCGTGTTCATACCGGTGCCCCGCGTTACGGAGGCCTCCTCCCCCTCGGCGCCGGGGGCGTCCTCCGCGGCGCTCCCCTCGTCATCCCGGGAGCGGCCGGTATGACGATCAAGGTGCTGATCGTCGACGACCAGATGATGGTCCGCGAGGGCTTCTCCGTCCTGCTGAACGCGATGGAAGGCATCGAGGTGGTCGGCGAAGCGGTCGACGGCCTCCAGGCCATCGCGAAGGTCGGCGCCCTGCGGCCTGATGTGGTGCTGATGGACATCCGGATGCCGGAGATGAACGGGCTGGAGGCGACGCGGCGGATCGTGGCCGCCGACACGGGTGCGAAGGTGCTGGTCCTGACCACCTTCGACCTCGACGAGTACGTGTACCAGGCCCTGCGGGCCGGGGCGTCGGGGTTCCTGTTGAAGGACGCGTCCGCGCGGCAGCTGGCCGAGGGGGTGCGAGTGGTGGCGGGCGGCGAGGCACTGCTGGCCCCCTCGGTGACCAAGCGGCTGATATCCGAGTTCTCGAAGCTCGCGGAGGCACCGAAGCTCGCCGACCCGGCCGGGGTCGCCCAGCTGACGGAGCGGGAGACGGAGGTGCTGATCCTGATAGCCCAGGGGCTGGCCAACGCGGAAATAGCGGAGCGGCTGGTGGTGGCGGAGTCCACCATCAAGACCCATGTGAGCCGGATATTGGTCAAGTTGGGCCTACGGGACCGCACGCAGGCGGCGGTGTTCGCCTACGAGACCCGGCTGGTGACACCGGGGTGAGGGGGAATCAGGCGACAGGGGATACGGGAACCGGGGCGGGATGCGGGACACGACAGGCGGCTTGGATCGCCGTGGTGTGGTGAAAAGGGTGCGGGGGCGTGATGTCGATCTAGGCTGCGGGGATGCGCTTTGATCCGTGGGACGCCGCGTTCGTAGCCGACCCCTACCCCGCCTACCGGGAGTTGCGCGAGCGGGGAAGGGCGGTCTGGTCGGAGGCGACCGGCCAGTGGCTGGTGCCTCACTACGCCGATGTGAGCGCGCTGCTGCGCGACCGCCGGCTGGGACGGACGTACCTGCACCGCTTCACGCACGAGGAGTTCGGGCGGCAGGCCCCGCCGCCGGAGCACGAGCCCTTCCACGTCCTCAACGGCAACGGGCTGCTGGACTTGGAGGACCCGGCGCACGCGCGGGTGCGCCGGTTGGTGGCGAAGGCCTTCACCCCGCGCACCGTGGAGCGTCTCGCCCCCGCCGTCGAGCGGTTGGCCGGGGAACTGGCGGGCGGTCTGCTGGCCGCCGGGGGTGGTGATCTGCTGACGGCGGTCGCGGAGCCGCTGCCGGTCGCGGTGATCGCGGAGCTGCTCGGCATCCCGGAGTCCGACCGGGCGCTGCTGCGGCCCTGGTCGGCGGACATCTGCGGGATGTTCGAGCTCCGGCCGGACGAGGAGACGGCGCGGCGGGCCGTCCGGGCGAGCGTCGAGTTCAGCGACTACCTGCGCGCGCTGATCGCAGTGCGGCGGGAGCGCCCCGGGGCGGACCTGATCTCGGGCCTGATCGCGGCCCACGACGAGGAGGGCCGGCTCAGCGAACAGGAGATGATCTCCACCTGCGTGCTGCTGCTCAACGCGGGCCACGAGGCGACGGTCAACACCACCGTCAACGGCTGGTGGGCGCTGTTCCGCAATCCCGCTCAGCTCGACGACCTCCGGCGTCATCCCGAAAAGTTATCCACAGCTGTGGATGAACTCATGCGATACGACACACCCCTACAAATGTTCGAACGCTGGGTGCTGGACGAGATCCGGATCGGGGAGTCCGTCATCCCGCGCGGCGCCGAGGTCGCGCTGCTCTTCGGGTCGGCCAACCGGGACCCCGCGCGCTTCGAGCATCCCGACACGCTGGACCTCGTACGCGCCGACAACCCCCATCTGACCTTCGGCGCGGGAATCCACTACTGCCTGGGCGCACCGCTGGCCCGGCTCGAACTCAAGGCCTCCTTCGGCGCCCTGTTGGCCGCCGGCGTCCCGCCGCCACGGCTCGTGGAGGAGCCGCAGTGGCGGGAGGGGTACGTCATCCGGGGGCTGCGGGAGCTGCTGGTCACCTTCTGAGAGGGCGGTCCGCGCGACGCCTCCCGGCCGGGCCGGGTTCAGCGCGGCACGGTGAGGGACCAGGCGCCCGGGCGCAAGGTCCAGGTGCGGCGGCGCAGCGGGCCCGTCACGGCCGCGTGGTCGGCGCGGTAGCGGAAGTCCGCACCCGACACCGTCACCGTCGCGGCCCGCTCGGTCACCGCCGCGCACCCCACCAGCCGGACCACCACCTCCGCCCGGCCGCCCGGCTCCCGGGTGACCACGGCGACGTCCTGCACCGGGTGGTCCACGTCGGCGAGCACCACCCCGTCCGCCTCCACCCTCAGCCGGTGCACCGGCCCCGGGCCCCCCGCCCCCGGCGGGCTCGGGAGCAGCATCCGGAGCAACGAGCGGTAGCTCCGTACGGGTGGGACCCCCTTCCGCACGGGCGGCGGAATCCGCAGGCCGCCCAGGACCACCCCGTCACTGTCGTCCACCAGCAGGTCACGCGCCTGCACCACCCCGTCCAGGGCGGCCCGCGCCGCCATCACCGCCGACAGCGGCACGCCCAGCGACCCCGCCAGCGTGAGGGAGTGCGCCGGCCCCACCGGAATCAGCGACAAGGGTTCTCCCGCCAGGTCACGGGAACGGTGCAGGAGCGTCACCGCCCGTAGCAGCGCCCCGTCGTCGCCCACGATCACCGGGCGTCGATGTCCCCTGCGGGCGAGCGCCCGCGCAAACTCCTCCGGCGAGTCGGGAAGAGAAACTTTCGCCGTCGCACCGGCGCACAACACATCTTTCGCGATCCGCACGGACTCGCCGTCAAGACGGCGGGCGACCGGGTCGACGAGCACGAGCAGGCCGCCTACCGGCGCGCCCGCATGGCTCATGGTGGGCTCTGGAGCCGACACCTCGGTCCTTCCTCGGGTAGCATCTTTGTGCAAGAGGCCCTTGCGCTATTGCGCCAGGGCCTTCGTCTATTCCGGGGTACCGGTCCGACGGCTCAGCCTGCGGTGTACATCGTCGTACGCCCCCTGACCTTGGACATGCCCCATCCGGAAGAGGTGTACGCCTGTGCCCGCTCTTGTGCTGCTCGGAGCTCAGTGGGGTGACGAGGGCAAGGGAAAGGCCACCGACCTGCTCGGTGGATCCGTTGACTATGTGGTGCGCTACCAGGGCGGCAACAACGCCGGCCACACGGTCGTCGTAGGCGACCAGAAGTACGCGCTGCACCTTCTCCCCTCCGGCATCCTCTCCCCCGGATGCACCCCGGTCATCGGCAACGGTGTCGTCGTCGACCCGGCCGTACTCCTCTCCGAGCTGCGCGGGCTCAATGAGCGCGGCATCGACACCTCCAAGTTGCTGATCAGCGGTAACGCGCACCTGATCACGCCGTACAACGTCACCCTCGACAAGGTCGGCGAGCGCTTCCTCGGCAAGCGCAAGATCGGTACGACCGGCCGCGGCATCGGTCCGACCTACGCGGACAAGATCAACCGCATCGGCATCCGCGTCCAGGACCTCTACGACGAGTCGATCCTCCAGCAGAAGGTCGAAGCGGCGCTGGAGGGCAAGAACCAGCTCCTCGCGAAGCTCTACAACCGCCGCGCGATCGACGCCGCCGCCATCGTGGAGGAGATGCTCCAGTACGCGGAGCAGATCAAGCCCTACGTCGCCGACACCACCCTGATCCTCAACGACGCGCTGGACGAGGACAAGGTCGTGCTGTTCGAGGGCGGCCAGGGCACCCTGCTCGACGTCGACCACGGCACGTACCCCTTCGTGACCTCGTCGAACCCGACCGCGGGCGGCGCCTGCACCGGTACCGGTGTCGGCCCGACGAAGATCAGCCGCGTCATCGGAATCCTCAAGGCCTACACGACGCGCGTCGGCGCGGGCCCGTTCCCGACCGAGCTCTTCGACAAGGACGGCGAGGACCTGCGCCGCATCGGCGGCGAGCGCGGTGTGACCACCGGTCGTGACCGCCGCTGCGGGTGGTTCGACGCCCCGATCGCGCGGTACGCCACCCGCGTGAACGGTCTGACGGACTTCTTCCTCACCAAGCTGGACGTGCTGACCGGCTGGGAGGAGATCCCCGTCTGCGTCGCGTACGAGATCGACGGCAAGCGCGTCGAGGAGCTCCCGTACTCGCAGACGGACTTCCACCACGCGAAGCCGATCTACGAGAACCTCCCCGGTTGGTCCGAGGACATCACCAAGGCCAAGACCTTCGCGGACCTCCCGAAGAACGCCCAGGCGTACGTCAAGGCGCTGGAGGAGATGTCGGGCGCCCCGATCTCGGCGATCGGCGTCGGCCCGGGCCGGACCGAGACGATCGAGATCAACTCGTTCCTGTAAACCCCCACGCCTGTAAACCCCCTTGTCCCCGAAGGGCCGGGTGCCACCACGCACCCGGCCCTTCGGCGCGTCCGGTCCGGCCCCGCCGACGTCCGTCAGGTGGAGCGGTGGATCAGGAGGAGGGTGTAGGTGCCGGTGACCGTGTCGTGGACCGCGGTCAGCGCCGGGGTGTTGCGGCTGTCGTGCTCGTCGAGGTCCGTGCCCTCGTCCCAGGTCTTGCCGTCGAAGACCGCGTGGCGCAGCCGGTCCTCGCGCGACGACGGGTACACCGCGTGCAGCCTGCCGTCGTACGAGGCCACGGCCGCCCCGCGCCGGCTCGTGTGGCCCTCGCCCAGCGGAACGGGCTTGTGCCAGGCACCGCCGTCGTAGACCGCGTGCATCAGACGGGCGTCGTCCGTACCGAAGCGGTAGACGAGGTGGATCTTCCCGTCGTGGACGGTGGCGGACAGGTTCGCCGGGTAGGGGCCGTTCTTGTTCCAGACGCGCAGCATCCCGTACACGCTGTCGCCGTCGGCCGGCTTCTCCCACGGCCCGCGTGCGGTGCGCGCCACCCTGTGGATGATCTTCCCGTGCAGCGGTGCGACGGCGAACAGGTGCAGCGCGTCCCCGTACGAGACCAGCGCCGGGGCGATCCCGTCCTCCAGGGCGACGGCGGGCGCCTCCGGTTCGTCCCCGGCGAGCGCGGTGACGGTGATGCATCGGCGGCCCGAGGGGTCGGCGAGGGTGACGGCCAGGTGGAGCTCGCCGCCGTGGGCGGTCAGGGCCGGCGTCTCGACCGCCTCGCCGAGCAGCCGTTCCTCCGTCACCTCGCCCCGCAGTACGTCCAGCAGTTCCGGCGCGTACGTGGCCACCCGCAGCGGCAGGTACCGCCCGTCCTGCTGCCGCGCGCCCCGGTGAGCGCAGTACAGCTTGCCCTCGTTGACCGCGATCGCGGGCGCGGCCGCACACGTCCGGTCGGCGAAGACCTGGTCGGCCTGCCAGCCGCCCGCCGTGCTGTAGACGGAAAGCCAGAGCTTGCGCTCGTCCTCGGCCATGCGTGCTCCTCTTCGCTCGACCGGACGGGAAACCGGGCCCGTCCAGAGGGCAACGGCGCGATGTCCCACGCCGCGAACGACCGTAGTCAGGTGGGCATCATCAGCCAACCCACCTGCCGGATACCGGCCACGCCGTAAGATCAACAAGGCCAGAACCAGGCCCCTTGGGCAGCTTTGTCCCGCCTGAGACCCTTCCCCGCCCCGCTCCCGGGACGGTTTTCGAGACCTCCCGGGCCGGCTACCAGGCGAGCTGCGAGATCTCCTCGGCGACCACCGCGCAGGCATCGGCGGCCGGGTCGATGAGCGGGAAGTGCCCGACGCCGTCCAGAAGGGTCAGGCCGACCAGTTCGCCCGCCTTGGCCGCCGCGGCGACGTACGCCTCCGCCACCTCTTCCGGGACCACGATGTCGTCCCGGCCCTGCACCACGGCCGTCGCGATGCCCGTCGGGAGCAGGGCGGCCGGGTCCGCGTACGGCAGCCGCTCGTCCCAGCACCGTTCTCCGCCCAGCAGTTGCGCCGACGCGCCACCACAGACGCCCAGTTCCTCCGCCACCGCGAAGTCCGCGATCGGCGCCAACGCCACGACGCCGCGCAGGGGCGGCGGGGTGGGCAGCCGCCAGGGGCTGCCCACCGGCAGGACGTGGCGGGCCGCGGCCCACAGCGCGAGGTGGCCGCCGGCGGAGTGGCCCGTCACCACGGTCCGGCGCACATCGGCCTGCGGGAGCGCCTCGGCCGCGAGCCGCGGCAGCGCGTCCATGGCGGCGGCGACGTCGTCGAAGGTCTCGGGCCAACGTCCCGCGACGGGACCGTCGCCCCCCTGGTGCGGCAGCGAACCACCGCGGCGGTACTCGACGTTGGCGACGGCGAAACCCTTGCGCGCCAGGAAGTCGGCCAGCGGAGTGACGTGTTGCCGGTCGTACGGAGCCCGCCAGGCGCCGCCGTGCAGAACCACGACCAGCGGGGACGGCCCCAGGGCGGTGCCGGGCGGGGCGTCACCGCGCGGGGCGTAGAAGTCGATGACTTGGTCCGGGTGTTCCCCGTAGGCGCGGGTCGCGTCCGGCTCGACCGGCGGATGGGAGAAGGCCGAAGCGGACTCGGCGGCGTCCCGTTCGACTGCGGGGTCCGTCATCGGCTCAACCTCTCGGTAACGCATGGGGCAAGGGTGAACAGGAGCAGCAGGAGTTACGTCAGGGACTCGTGTTCCGGTGTTCCGCAGAGCGGGACCGTATCAGGCCTGAACACGCCGTTACGTGGCGCCCCGAGACAATGTGGACGCGGGCGGAGCCGAAGCTCCGCCCGCGCTGTGTCGTGCCTCGCGATGTGACGTTTCTCCGCTAGATCACCCGAAGATGTGACCCAGCGTCCGGGCCGCGCGCTCCGCGTCGGCGAACGAGACGTAGAGCGGGGTGAAACCGAAACGCAGGACGTCGGGTGCCCGGAAGTCCCCGATCACGCCCCGCGCGATGAGTTCGGTCATGACCGCGCGGGCGTTCTCCGTGCGCAAGGAGACCTGGCTGCCGCGGCGGCCGTGGTCGTCGGGAGTCACCGATTCCACGGTGCCCGCCGGGACGTACGCGGCCACGCACTCCAGGAAGAAGTCCGTCAACGCGAGGGACTTGGCCCGTACCGCCTCGATCGACACCCCGTCCCAGGCGTCGAGTGCCGACTCCAGCGCCAGCATCGACAGGATGTCCGGCGTTCCCACCCGGCCGCGCGCCGCGCCCTCCGCCGGGACGTACTCCACGGTCATCGCGAACGGGTCCGCGTGCCCGTTCCAACCGGGGAGGGGGGAGTCGAAGGCGGCCTGGTGCCGTTCGGCGATGTACAGGTACGCCGGCGAACCGGGGCCGCCGTTGAGGTACTTGTACGTACAGCCCACCGCGAGGTCGACCGCGTTCTCGTCCAGGCCCACGGGCAGCGCCCCGGCGGAGTGGCACAGGTCCCAGACCGTGACGGCGCCGGCGGCACGGGCCGCGGCGGTGAGGGCCGGCAGGTCGTGGAGCCGACCGGTGCGGTAGTCGACGTGGTTGAGCAGGACGACGGCGGTGTCCGCCCCCATCGCCGCCGCGGCCTGCGAGGGGTCGACCGGGACGACCGTCAGGCCGGTCATCCGGGCGGCCGACGCCGCGATGTAGCCGTCGGTGGGGAAGGTGGAGGCGTCGACCAGCAGCCGGGTGCGGGAGGGATCCGCCAGGCGGGCCGCGCCGACCAGCGCCTTGAACAGGTTGACGCTGGTGGAGTCACCGACGGTCACCTGGCCTGGCGCCGCCCCGACCAGGGGGGCGATCTTGTCCCCGATGCGCTGCGGGGCGGTCCACCACCCGGACTCGTCCCACGAGCGGATGAGGAGTTCGCCCCACTGGCGGCTCACCACATCGGCGGTGGTGGCCGCGACACCCGCCGGGAGGGCGCCCAGGGAGTTGCCGTCGAGGTAGACGACGCCGGCCGGCAGGGTGAAGCGCTCACGGAGCCCGGCCAGCTCGTCGGCGGCGTCCAGGGCCGCCGCGCGGGAGGCGAGCTCCCCTGGGCCCGACCCGATCGTGGTCGGTGGGGAGGCCGCCGACGGTACGGAAGCCGCCGACGGTGTGGTCGTCATCGGCTCAGACATGGCTGCGCGCCGTCCACAGCTCGGGGAAGACGTTCTTCTGGGCGCGCTTCTCCAGCCACGTCACGCCCGCGGAGCCGCCCGTGCCCGTCTTCGCGCCCATCGCGCGGCGGGTGGCCACCAGGTGGTCGTTGCGCCAGCGCCACACCAGCTCGGCCACGTCGGTCAGTACCTCGCCGAGCCGGTGCAGGTCGGGCTGCCCGTCCGGATCGGCGTACAGCTCGGTCCAGACGGCCTCGACCTGCGGGGACGGCTCGTAGCGCTGCGACAGGTCCCGGTCCAGGACGGACGCGGGCACCGGCAGGCCGCGCCGCGCGAGGAGCCGCAGCACCTCGTCGTAGAGGCTCGGCTCGTGCAGGGCCTTCTCCAACTCCGCGTGGACGCGCGGGGCGCCCCGGTGCGGCACCAGCATCGACGCGGACTTGTCGCCGAGCATGAACTCCATGCGGCGGTACATCGCCGATTGGAAGCCGGAGCCCTCGCCGAGCGCGGAGCGGTACGAATTGAACTGCGCGGGGGTCAGCTGCGCCAGCGGGCGCCAAGAGGCGTTGAGTGCCTCCAGCTCACGGAGGGAACGTTTCAGCGCGTCCATCGCGGCCGGGACCCGGTCCTCGCGGAGGGCCTTCGCGGCCGTCTCCCACTCATGGACGATCACCGTGAACCACAGCTCCATGACCTGGGTCGTCACCAGGAAGACCATTTCGCCGGGGTCGTCCGAGCGGAGGTGCTGGAGGTGGGTGAGGACGTCCGCCTGGACGTAGTCCTCGTAGGGGGTGGTGCCGGCGAAGTCGAGGTTCGGGGTGTCCGAACCGGCTCCGGAGGCATCAAGGGCTTGCGACATCTCTGTCTCCTCGACACGTGCTTCCGGGTAGCGGTCCGCTCCTTCCGGTGAGGTAAGTGGAGCCCCGGTCCCCTGCTCGCATCATAAACAGGACTTCCGGGGCCCCTCTAGGCCGGCAGGCCAGGGCGTTACGCGAGCGTGTCCGCCGCCGTCTCGGAGGAGTCGCGCAGGAAGGTCGAGCAGCGCTCGTACTCGTCCTTCTCGCCGATGGCCCCGGCGGCGCGCGCCAAGGCGTGCAGGGCGCGCAGGAAGCCGCGGTTGGGCTCGTGCTCCCACGGCACCGGGCCGTGGCCCTTCCAGCCGGCGCGGCGCAGGGAGTCCAGACCGCGGTGGTAGCCCGTACGGGCGTACGCGTACGACTCGACGGTGCGGCCGGCGGCGTAGGCCTCGTCGGCGAGGGTGGCCCAGGCCAGCGAGGACGTCGGGTGGGCGGCGGCCACCTCGGCGGCCGGGGTGCCGGCGGCGAGGGCCTCGCGCGGGGCGGGTTCGTCGGGCAGGTGGGTGGGGGCGGGGCCCCCGAGCAGGTTCTGGTGAATCGACATGCGCCCAGTCTGGGGTATCGCGCCCGCTCCACGCCGCCCGGTGGTGGGCGCCCCACCACCAGAGGCGGCAGGGGTGTGCCGGGCGCACCTCCCCGCGGGGAGGCTCGGGGGCGGACGGTAGGGGGGTATTTCGACGGAGGGGGTAGCGCGTGAACACCGGCACCGGCGTGGGGATCGGCCGGCCCGACCACATGGACGAGGTCGTCGAGGAGTTGTGCGCCGCGGTGTTCGCGCCGTTGCGGCGCCGGGACCAGCGTGACCGGGGGCGCCAGTACGTACGGGGGCTGCTCGCCGCCGAGGGGCGCAAGTCGATCCGCAACATGGCACTGCAGACGGGCTCCGGCGGCGCGGCGGAGGAGCAGGCGCTGCACCACTTCATCGCCGGCTCCACCTGGGACTGGGAGCCGATCCGTACCGCGCTGGCGCACTACCTCGCCCGGTCGGCGCCGCTCGGCGCGTGGGTGGTGCGTCCGGTGGCGATCCCGCGCGGCGGTGAGCACTCGGTGGGCGTCGGGAACCGCTTCGACCCCTACCAGGGGCAGATGTTCCGGGGGCAGCAGGCCTTCGCCACGTGGTTCGCCTCGGCCGGCGGGGCGACTCCGGTGGGGTGGCGGCTGTTCCTCGGCGGCGAGGGCCCGGTGGAGTCGGCGGACTCCTACGAGGCGTGCGCGGTCGCGGGAGTGCCGGAGCTGGCCCGGCGGTCCGAGGCGGGCGTACGGCCCGTCGTGCTCGATGTCCCCGACATCGCGACCGGGGGCGCGCTGAACCGTTTCGCGGCGGCCAGGGTGCCGGTGGTGGCGCGCATCGGGCCCGGTGCGCGGCTGGGGGTGGTCGACCAGCGGCTGCCGAGTTACGGGGCGTTGCCAATGGCGGCGCGGGACATCCTGCAGAGCGTGCGGGGGATGCGGATGCCGGTGGATTGGGCGGACCCGGACCGGCCCGGGGCGCGGCGCAGCTCGCTCGTGGCGGCGGTACGGGTGTTGCTCGCGGGGCGGGAGATGCTGCTGTTCGGTGAGTGGTCCGATGCGCGGCGGCTGCCGGGGACGATGTGGATCACGGACATGACGCGGGTGGCGCCGGGAGCGCTGGTGCGGCTGACGAAGGAGGCCGGGAAGGTGTCCCGGGCGGCCGGGGCCAGCATGGACCGGGTGGGACTGAGGGACTTCGCGGGGCGGTCCCTTTCGGGGTGGCACCGGCACGTGACGCTGGCGTCGGTGGCGCACGCGGGGCTGTGGCTGACCGGAGGACTGCCGCCGGCGGCCCCGGACCCCGAGGCGAGCGCCCACCCGCGCCGCCCCTGCGCCACCCTGGCCCGCTGCTGACGCGCCGCGCGGGGTGACCCGGTACTCGGTCGGGAGGCGTATCCCTCGCCGGACGCCCGGACCGAGGTGCGTTCGTTCCGGTCACGGGCACTCCGGGCCGCAGGGCGCCCGGGCCGTCGCGGGCCCGGGTTGCGGGGCGTGCCCATCACCGGACGCTCCCGCCGCGGGGCGTACCCGTCACCCGGCGCCCCCGCCGGGGGGGCTTCCCCCACGGCCCTCCGGGCCCCGGGGAGGCAAGCCGCGGGGCGTCCGGGTCGCGGGGCGTGCCGGGGGGTTGTCCGGTGTTCAGGGTGCGGCCGGGTCGTGGCGCTCCGTCGAGCGGCGGGCGTGGAGCACCGCGCGGGTTTTGCGCAGCCGGAGCGCCATCTGGATCTCCAGGGCCTGTCCCGGCTTCTGCCAGCCCTCGCCCAGCAGTTCCGTGATCCGCTCCAGCCTCCGCGACACCGTGTTCGGGTGGACGTGCAGTGCCTCCGCCGCGTGGGTGGGGCTGCCGCCGGAGGCGAAGTACGCGTCCAGCGTCCTCGTCAGGTCCGTCAGGCGGTCCGCGTCGTACTCCAGCACCGGCCCGATCGTGGACGCGATGTAGGCCTCCACGTCGTGATCCGCGGACAACAGCAGCCCCACGAACCCCAACTCCCGCAGCGAGGCCGTACCCCCCGCCCCGTCGAGCGCGGTCAGCGCGTCCAGGCAGCGCACCGCCTCGGCGTACACACGGGCCACCTCCCCCGGCCCCCCGGCCGGCCCGGCGGCGCCCGTCGACACGGCGTGACCCAGCAGCGGCGAGAGCTCCCCGGAGACCCGATGCGCGGCAGCGGAGGCGTCCGTACCCGGCAGGAGCAGCACGATGCAGCCGCGACGCACCCCCTTGAGGCCGCCCATCCGGTACGCGTACGAGGACGCCCACGCCACCGCCCGGCCCAGTTCCCCACCCTCCGGCCGGGCCACGACCACCACGTGCGGACGGTCGAGGTCGACGCCGAGCCTCCGGGTGCGCTCCGCCAGGCGCAGGTCGAACGAGTGCGGCCGATCGAGCAGATCGGCCAGCAGTTCGTCGTGCACGGGCCCTTCCGCCGCCGCCGTACCCCGCTGGATCAGCATCAGCGAGGCCACCGACTGCGCCGCCAGCCCCAGCAGCCGTACGTCCTCCTCCGCGAGCGGCGCGGACGCGCTCAGCAGCAGCACCCCGAGGTCCTCGGCTCCCGCCAGCACCGGCGCCAGCCACACCTCGCCGGACAGTCGGACGGGGCGCCGCCCGGTCAGCGCCTGGAGAGACGCCTTGGTCACCGACTCCTCGTCCATCGCGTCGAGTTCCCCGGTGACTGTCAGCACCCGGCCGCCGGGGTCGCGGACTTGGAGCACACCGTCCAACGCGTCCGCGGTGGCGTGCGCCAAGGTCGCCAGCCCGGCTCCGTCCAGGACCAGCCCGGCCAGCCTGGCGTGGCACTCCCACAGGTAACGGACGCGTGTGAGGGCGGTGTTGGTCCGCGTGCCGAACGCCGCCAACTCGGTGACCTCGTCGCGGGTCTGCTCCAACAGTCGCGCCTTCTCCAGCGCCACGGCGGCCAGGTCGGCGAGGGAGAGCAGCAATCCGATCTCGTCCGGGGTGAACCGGCGCACGCGGCGGTCGGCCCCGTAGAGCGCGCCGAGGGTGGAGTCCCCGCGCCGCAGCGGCACCGCGATGATCGCGTGCAGGCTCTCGGCCCGGACGACGGCGTCGATGCCGGGCGCGTGCACGATGGTGTCGTCGTTCAGGTAGTCGGCGCTCCAGACGGGGGAGCGGCGTTGCTGGGCGATGCTGCCGAGGCCGCTGCCGCTGCGCAGTTCGAGCCCGATGTTGAGGGCGGTGGTCTCACCCTCCGAGGTGCGTACGTACGCGGACCCGTCCGGGCGGCTCAGGGACAGCCACGCCATGTCGAAGCCGAGGAGGCGTCGGGCCCGGCGGGTGATCAGGCGCAACAGGCCGTCGATGTCGTAGGGGGAGGTCAGGTCGTGCGCGGTGTCGACGAGGGCGGTCAGCGCCGCCTCGCGCTGCTTGCGGCGGCTCGCGCTCGCCCGGACGGAGCGGGCCAGCGCCACGGCGCGGGTGAGCCCGGCGATTCGGTCGGGGTCCGTTCCCGCGCCGTGGGCCTCGTCCAGCAGGGCGTCGTAGGCGCTCTGCGGCGCCTCCTTGGCGAGGAGTTCCAGTACGGCGAGGACGGCGTCGGCGGCGTCCCCGTCCCGCGTCCCGATGTCCCCCATACGGCGCTTCCCCCGTCCGACCTGCTGTTTTCAGCCCCGATCGTGAACCTAGGTTCCGCGCGGCGGAGGGTCAAGCACCACACACCACGGGCGAACCGCGGAGCGGGCGGGCGGCAAAAACGGCCTCGACGCGTTCCTCGGCGCGGCGCACGCCTTCCAGGAAGGCCCCGCCGGCCCGCTCCCCGCCTCCGGCGCCGCGCAGGCCGGCCAGTTCCCACCGGAGCTCAAGGCCGCGTCCCAACGCCAGTTCGGCCTCGACCCACTGCTCCAGCACCGAGCGCCGGTCGGCGTCGAGCATCGTGACGCGGGCGCCGAGCCAGGGGCCGACCTCGATGCCGTCGAGGACGGGCCCGGTCCACAGGGCCAGGGCGCGGCGCAGCCGGCGGGCGGCCTGCTCGAAGTCGCCGCGGCTCATGGCGCGGTAGCCGGCGCCCGCCTCGCGCTCGAACTCCCGGACGTCGGACCGGCCGCCGCCGGTGTCGAGAACATACCCACCGGGCCTCGCGGACAGGACGGTCTCGGGAGTGCGTACCGAACCGGCCACCAGGACCTCCGCCAGCCGTTCGCGCAGGCGGCGTACGGCGGTGTGCAGGACGGCGTGGTGGTAGGGGGAGGAGGCGCGGTGCGCCAGTTCGTCCGCGAGGACGGCCTCCGGTACGACGCGATCGGGGGAGGCGGCGAGCACCGCCAGTACGTGTCTGGCCTCGGGTGTGGGCACCGTGATCGGCACGCCGTTCTCGGTGACGCGCGGCTCTCCGAGCAGCTGAATGTCCACAGTTTTCTCCCCCTGGCCACAGGAGGCTTCGCCCCCAAAAAATAATACCCGGAAGCATCTTTTTTGGAAGGGGGGAAGGCGAGCGGAAGTGGCCTGTGGGACAGGAGAGTTCGTCAGGCGCCCAGCGCCTCCCGCAGGTCGACACCCGGTCCGCCCGCCGCGTCGACCTCGCCCGGGAACACGCGCTCGCCGCCGGCCTCGTGCGGGGATACCCGCCCGGCGTCGGTCTCGTGCGGCGCCACGCCCGTCACGCAGCCCTCCCGGCACTCGTGGGTGCCCCGGCCGCCGAAGAGCGCCCGCGCACCCCGCCCCGGGGCGGTGTCCAACCGGATCGCCACGGCCGGGACGACCACGCTCGGCATGACGTGCGAGTACAGCTCCGAGACCTGGCGGTCCATGTCCAGGCCGAGCGTCTGGGACATGGTGTTGAGACCGGCGTACGCGCCGACGATCAGCTGCGAGGGGATCGCCGGGTCGACACCCGGCAGCAACTCCCCACGCTGCTTCGCCTCCGCCAGCACATTGGTGTGCAGGGCGATCCAGGCCTGGTAGGGGGCCGCCTTGTCGAGGGCGTGGCCGGCGCGGTCGAGGGTGAGCCGGGCACTGGCCCGCATCAGCACGTCGTGCCGCAACTGGTGGCAGAAGACCATACCCATGTCCAGGAACTCCTGCGCCTTGTACTCCTGCGGCAGGGCCTGGGGCTGCCCCTGGTTCTGGGCGTCGATGACGGCCTGCGCCAGGGCTTCCTTCGAGCCGAAGTGGAAGTACAGGGCACCCTTGGTGACCTTGGCGATGTTGACGATGTCGGAGAGCTTGGCGGTGTCGTACCCGTACTCCTCGAACACCGTGGCGGCCGCCTCCAATATGGCCTGCCGGGTGCGTACCGCCCGGTCCTGCTTCACCGGCGGGCGCTCTGTTCTCATGGGTGGGCCTCTCCTGACCCCCGGATTTACATCCCCGGGAGTACGTTCTTGTGAGGTGATTCCACACCATCGCGCTGCCGCAGTCCACCGCCGTATGTCACCTCCGGCCATTGCGCCCGGAAACGGACATGCGACAGGGGCCCGACCGCCCCTCCGGGGGGGGCGGTCGGGCCCCTGTCGTGGGCCCTGTCACGGACGTCGCCGTGACGTAGGGACTACTTCAGCTTGGTGCCCGTGGAGCGCAGGTTCTTGCACGCCTCGGTGACCCGCGCGGCCATGCCCGCCTCGGCGGCCTTGCCCCAGGTGCGGGGGTCGTACTTGGACTTCGTGCCGACCTCGCCGTCGACCTTCAGGACGCCGTCGTAGTTGCGGAACATGTGGTCCACGACGGGGCGGGTGAAGGCGTACTGGGTGTCGGTGTCGAGGTTCATCTTCACCACGCCGTTCTCCAGGGCGGTGGCGATCTCCTCGGCCGTGGAGCCCGAACCGCCGTGGAAGACGAAGTCGAACGGGGAGGCCTTGCCGTACTTCTCACCGACACCGGCCTGGAGGTCCTTGAGGAGCTCGGGGCGCAGGACGACGTTGCCCGGCTTGTAGACGCCGTGCACGTTGCCGAAGGAGGCGGCCAGCAGGTAGCGGCCCTTCTCTCCGAGGCCGAGCGCCTCGGCGGTGCGGATCGCGTCCTCGACGGTGGTGTAGAGCTCGTCGTTGATCTCGTGGCTGACGCCGTCCTCCTCGCCGCCGGTCGGGGTGATCTCGACCTCAAGGATGATCTTGGCGGCAGCGGCCTTGGCGAGCAGTTCCTGGCCGATGGCCAGGTTGTCTGCCAGGGTCTCGGCGGAACCGTCCCACATGTGCGACTGGAAGAGCGGGTCCAGGCCACGGCCGACGCGCTCGGCCGAGATGTCCAGGAGCGGACGCACGTAGCCGTCCAGCTTGTCCTTCGGGCAGTGGTCCGTGTGCAGTGCGACCGTGATGTCGTACTTCGCGGCGACGATGTGGGCGAACTCCGCCAGGGCGACGGCACCGGTGACCATGTCCTTGTTGTACTGGCCACCCAGGAACTCGGCACCACCGGTGGAGATCTGGATGATGCCGTCGCTCTCGGCCTCCGCGAAGCCGCGAAGCGCAGCGTGCAGGGTCTGGGACGAGGTCACATTGATGGCGGGGTAGGCGAACTTTCCTGCCTTCGCCCGGTCCAGCATCTCGTTGTAGACCTCGGGGGTTGCGATGGGCATCTGTCCGCTCCTTGGATGTGCGGGGAGTGTGCGATTGCTGGCCCTGACCTGGGGGCGACGTTGCCGTCGCGCCTATCTTTCCAGATTCGATACCCGCCTCGACCCGGGCCCGGTGGACGTTTCACGTGAAACATCCGGCCGAACCCGGGGGCGGAGCGAAAACAGCAGGTCAACGACCACACGCCCGGAAGGACGGGTTCCGCCGGGCGTCTCGGCCCGTGGACGCCCGGCCCCGCCGCGTGCACGCCCGGCCTCCGCCGGCCCCCCGGTCGGGACCTAGGACAGGCCCAGGTCCGAGAGCTGGTAGCCGGTGAGGTAGGGCAGGCCCGCCTGCGCGATCGCGTCGGCCGCGCCGCGGTCCACGATCGTCGCCACGGCCACCACCTCGCCGCCGGCCTCGCGAACCGCCTCGACGGCGGTCAGCGGAGATCCACCGGTGGTCGAGGTGTCCTCGACCACCAGGCAGCGCTTGCCCCGCACCTCCGTGCCCTCGATCCGGCGCTGCATGCCGTGCGCCTTCTGCGCCTTGCGGACGACGAAGGCGTCCAGGCGCCCCCCGCGCGCGGCGGAGGCGTGCAGCATCGAGGTCGCCACCGGGTCGGCGCCCAGGGTCAGACCGCCGACGCAGTCGTAGTCGAGGTCGGCGGTCAGGTCGAGCATGACCTGACCGACCAGCGGGGCGGCCTCGCCGTCGAGGGTAATCCGACGGAGGTCGATGTAGTAGTCGGCCTCCCGCCCGGAGGACAGGGTCACCTTGCCGTGCACGACGGCCTTGTCCTTGATCTGCTGCAGAAGCTCATCGCGTACGTCACTCATGGCTCTGAGCTTAAAGGGACGCCGGCTCCCGCTTCGACGACAGCGCCTACGGCAGGCGTCGCCACGTCCAGGTGGTGGAGATCTCCAACGGGTCCACGGGGGTGACCAGCCGCGGCGCGGTGTTCAGGCCGTTCGGCGGGCCGGACTGGGGTTCGACGCAGATCGCCTCCGGCTCCTCGTCGTAGACGACCACCCACTCGGCCCGGCTGGTGATCTTCAGTTCCAACGCGCCGGGCCAGGTGAGGGTGACCTCCACCCCGTCGGGCATTCCGAAGCAGTCGTCCCACGGCCCGGGCTTCGGGTCGATGCGGTGGCCGCTGGGGATGTGGTCGGGGCCTCGTTCCTCCTGCCAGGCGGCGGCGAAGTCGAGCTGCGCCTCGGCGCCGCCCGGAGCGAGGTTCCGGTTGAACCAGGGGTGCCAGCCCGCCTGGGCCGGGAAGGAGTCACCGTACGTCTCCACGCCCATCGTGAGCGTCAGCGCGTCCTCGCCCAGTTCGAAGACCTGGGTCACCCGGCCGGGGTACGGCCACGGGTCGGCGAGGTCGTACGTGAACACGGCCTCGGTGTCGGTGCTGTGGGCCGGGCGCCAGGCGGCCTCGCGACCGAACCCGTGAATGGCGTGCGGGGGGTGGTTGAGCGGCAGCTGGTGGACGGTCGCCCCGTCGCGGAACCGCCCGTTCGCGGTGCGCCCGCACCACGGGACCATGGGGAACGCCCCGTACTTGGGGCCCTGCCGCAGGAGCTCGGTCCCGTCGACGCGCAGACTGCTGATCCGGCAGCCGTTCTCCTGGTCGATCGTCAGCTCGGCGCCGCCGGCGCTCAGTCGCGTACTCATACGGCCGACCCTAAACGGCCGGGGCCGTCCGCGCGGGCCAAGGTCGTCCCGCCTGAGTGGCGCCGACCGGGCCGCCTTCCGACAGCACGGCCCCTTGACCGTACGCCTGGCTCCTTGACCGTACGCGACCGTACGCCTGGGTCCTTGACCGCCTAACGCCGGCGGCGCAGGACGCGGCCCACCACGACGGCCGACGCGACGGCCAGGGCCGCGGCCGGGGCGAGCCAGCGCAGACCGACTCCGGCGGCGGAGGAGGAGGGGGCCGGGACGGGGGCGTAGCGGCCTCGCGGAGGCGCGTGGTCGACCTCCTCGGCGCTGCGGCCGATCATCGTGCGGCGGGCGTGGGCGGCTTCGGCGGGGGGCCGAGCGGGTCCGTCGAGCGCGCCGGGCTCACCGAGGCCCTCGAAGCCGCCTTCGGCGAAGGGGGCGAGGGACGGGTCGAGCGCCGGGGGCGGGACTTCGGCGTCGAACACCGCCTCGGTGACCTCGGTGACACCGTCCCTCTCAACGCCCTCGAAGTCGTCGGCGTCGTCCGAGTCGGCGAGCTCCGCCTCCTCGCCATCGGCCACAGGATCGGCCACGGACTCGACGGCCGGCTCGGCCACGGGCTCGGCCTCGAGCGCCGCCGCCGCCACGATGTTCGCGGCGACGCGGTCCAGCAGCCGCTGCACGGCCGCGTCGGTGTCCTCCGGCGTGAAGCCCGCCGCGCGCCCGTCGGCGGAGCCCTCCCCGGAAATCTCCAGGCGGGTCCCGTCCCCCTGCGGGGTGAGCCGCAGCGCCAGCGCGAGCTTGACGGTCCCGCTGCCCCGTACCTCGGCTCCCTCGCCCTCGACGGCGAAGTGCCCCGGGTCCCGCTCGGTGACGGCCAGCGCCCCCCGATAGGTCACGGTGTGCCCGCCCACCCGCACCTTGATCCGGCCCGCCAGCGGGCCGGACGCGGTGTCGGCGTCCTGCTGGAGCCCGGGTACGCAACGGGCCACCCGGGCGGGATCGCGCAGCACGGCGCGGAGGTCTTCTGCCGGTACCGGAACGAACACCTGATGCTCCATGCGGACGAGCCTACCGATGAGACCGGTTCCTGTACCCGGTCCTGCGCCGACCCGGGCCCTACGTGTACCTCGGGTGCGGGAGCGTCGAGGGCGGCAGGCCGGCCACCCGGGTGCCTTCGGCCACCCGCGCCGCGTCCTGGAGGGCCGCGGTGGACACCGAGCGCAGCCCCGGCGTGTCGCACTCGACCCGCAGCTGCGGTACGGCGTCCCGCGCGGCGAGCACGAAGCCCCAGTCCTGCGGCTTGGCGCCGGTGCCGCCCTGGGCGCGGTCGGGGCCGGCGGCGAAGCCGGAGAGACGGCCGCCCGCGCTGTAGGGCGCGGTCCGCAGACCGGCCGCCCGCAGCGTGGCGTCCACCGTCCAGTACGCGCGCGGCCGGGTGGCCAGGGGCCCCGCGTGCACCGCGATCCGGCCGCCGGGGCGCAGGGCGCGCGCGGCCAGACCGTAGAACTCCTGCGAGTACAGCTTCGTGCTGGGCGTGATGCCCGGGTCGGGCAGGTCGGAGACGATGACGTCGAAGCGATCCCGGGCGGCCGGGCCCCGCAGCCAGTTGAAGGCGTCCTGCGTGACGACGCCGAGGCGGGGGTCCTCGTACGCCTCGCCGTTCAGCTCGGACAGCATCGGGTCGGTGCGGGCGAGCCGGACCACTCCCGGATCGAGCTCGACGACGGTCACGGAGACGACGTCCCGGTAGCGCAGCACCTCGCGGGCGGCGAGCCCGTCACCACCGCCGAGGACCAGGACCCGGGCGTGCGGGCCGGCCATCGCGGGGTGCACGAGGGCCTCGTGGTAGCGGTATTCGTCGTAGCCGCTGACCCTCAGCCGTCCATCGAGGTACAGGTCGAGCGAGCGCGGCGATCCGGTGGCCGGTCCGGTCAGCACCAGTTCCTGCACCTCGCTCTGGACGGCGACCCGCACGTCCCCGCCGTAGACGGCGCTGCGCGCGACCCGCTCGAAGTCGTCGGCCAGCAGGGCCGCGGAGGCGAGCACGGCGAGGACGGTCACGTTCGCGGCGAACAGCAGCCAGCGGCAGCGGCGGCTGAGGTCTCGGCGGAACAGCCACAGGACGAGTCCGCCGCCGACCGCGGCATTGACGGCGCCGGTGAGCACCGCGCCCGTGAGCTGGCCGAGGACCGGCAACAACAGGAAGGGGAAGGCGAGCCCGCCGACCAGGGCGCCCACGTAGTCGGCGGCGAACAGGTCCGCGACCGCGCCGCCCGCGTCCTGCCGGTGGATGCGCTGGATCAGCACCATCAGCAGCGGGATCTCGGCGCCGATGAGGACTCCGATGGAGAACGAGAAGGCGACCAGCGCCGGCCGCGACTCCCCCAACCAGGCGAAGCTCGCGTACAGGGCCATGGCGGACAGGCCGCCGAGCAGGGCGAGGGTCGCTTCGACGGCGGCGAACCCGAACGCGGGTCGTGCGCGGAGCCGTTTGGCGAGCAGGGAGCCGACACCCATGGCGAAGACCATGACGGACAGCACCACCGACGCCTGGGTGACGGAGTCCCCGATGAGGTAGGAGCCCAGCGCGAGCAGCTCCAGCTCGTAGACGAGACCGCAGGCGGCGCAGACGAAGACGGTGGCCAGCACGAGGAGTCGGCCGGTCCGGGGCCGTACGGGCAGGGCGGCCGGGACGGTCGCCACGCCCCGCGGCCCCGGAGCCGGCAGCACCCGGCGCGGTACGGAACGGTCGATCATGCAGCGAACCGTACGTCACCGCCCACTCGCACCCCGTCACTCACAAGGGTGTAGGTGGTGCCCCGATCCAGCCAATCGGCGTAACCGCGAGCCGGCCCCCGACGGGTCTCACAGCGACGCCACGGCCACCGACTCCGGCGTGCCCACGCCCGCGCCCGTCCGCACGCCGACCCGTGTGCGGGTGGCGACCAACTGGCCTTCCTGCGGGTACGCGTGCCAGGTCCGCCACCGCACTTGTCCCTCGTGGCGCTGCGCCAGCAGGGCGGTGAAGGCGTGCGGGCTGCCGGGGAAGGTACCGGCGAGCCCGTTCGGGTGATCCGCGACCAGCGCGAGGAGTTCCTGGGCGCGCCCGGCGAACGAGCCGCGCGAGAGGGTCTCGACGCGCGCGGCGAACTCGTACTCCCAGTCGCCCACCCGCTCGGCCACGCCCAGCGGCAGCGGGGTGCTGCTGCCGGGCATGCAGGCGACCGTCTCCGAGCAGAGCACCTCGCCTTCCTCCAGGAACACTTGGTGGGAGGCGCCGAGCAGGCGCAACTCCACCTTCGCGCCCGCGAGCTGGAGGTTCAGTACGGCGAGGGCGGGCAGCCGGTCCCGTCCCAGGGCCCAGGCGAGATCGGCGGCACGCGTGTCGGTGTAGGTGGTCTGGAGGGTCGTGAGCATGAGTCGGCTCCGCAAACGCGCGAGGGAGGTGGGCCGGGGACCGCCAGCGGTTGGTCAACGGGTGGGGGGACACCGGCACGGGTCCACAGGAAGTCCAGGGAGGTCCGAGGACTGGTCTACTCAACCGAGGGAATCATGAAAGGCACGGCACTCACAGCGTTTTTACCCAACTTGACGGGGTTTACATCCCCCCGGGGGCTACCCGGTTCACGTGTTCACCACATGCCGCCCGTACGTCGTAACGCGGAGGCGGACGCGGGTTCTGACGAGGTACGAATGAGGTACGGATGAGGTACTGACGAGGACCGACAGGGCACTGGCGAGTCACTGACGCGGCGTGTTGACGAGGTGCCAACGAGGAGACGCCCAAGGGAAGTTGTCCCCGCTGGGCGTCCCGTTTACGCGGTACCGGCCGTACCGATCCTCAACTGGATCCGCATCCGCCGCCACCGCAGGAGGAACCGCACGACGAACCGCAGGATGACGAGGACCCGCAGGACGAGCCGCCGGAGCACCCGCCCGAGGAACCGTCGGAGCCGCTCGTGGCCCACCAGCTGCTGCCACTGCCACCGCTCCCGCCGCCCGCGGCCTTGACGGCCACCGCGATGACGATCCCGACGAAGACGACACCCAAGAGCACTATGGCAAGAACCATCTTCTCGCCCCTCTCTGAACCCCCGGACCCCCGGGGTGCGGGACCCCCGTGTCCCGTGTGCGGGGGAGATTCCCGCGGGCCACCCGCGCCAAAGCACACTTGAGCAACTCCAGAGGTTCCCCGCAGGATGGCCGCCATGAGCGCACCCGCGGGCGGCAGCCGCCCCTTCCTGAACCGCCGTCTGGCGGCCTTCGGCACAACGATCTTCGCGGAGATGTCGGCCCTGGCCACCGCCACCGGATCGATCAACCTGGGCCAGGGGTTCCCCGACACCGACGGCCCGGCCGAGATCGCGGAAGCGGCCGTACGCGCGATCCGGGACGGCAGGGGCAACCAGTACCCGCCGGGTCCCGGCGTCCCCGAACTGCGGCTCGCGATCACCGAGCACCAGCGGCGCTTCTACGGGCTGACGTACGACCCCGACACCGAGGTCCTGGTCACGGCGGGCGCCACGGAGGCCATCGCGGCCGCCCTCCTCGCCCTGCTCGAACCGGGGGACGAGGTCATCGCCCTGGAGCCGTACTACGACTCCTACGCCGCCTGCATCGCCATGGCCGGCGCCGTCCGCGTCCCGCTGACGCTGCGCGCCCCGCTCTTCCGCCTCGACGTCGACGCCCTGCGCGCCGCCGTCACCCCCCGCACCCGACTGCTCCTGCTGAACACCCCGCACAACCCCACGGGCACGGTCTTGACCCCGGCGGAGCTGGCCGCCGTCGCCGAGCTGGCGATCGAGCGGGACCTGCTGGTCGTCACCGACGAGGTCTACGAGCACCTCGTCTTCGAGGGTTCGCACACCCCGCTCGCCTCCCTGCCCGGAATGCGCGAGCGCACGGTCACCATCTCCTCCGCCGGCAAGACCTTCTCGTTCACCGGGTGGAAAGTCGGCTGGGTCACCGCGCCGCCCGCGCTGGTGGCGGCCGTCCGCTCGACGAAACAGTTCCTCACGTACGTCTCCTCGGGCCCCTTCCAGCACGCGATCGCCGAAGCGCTGGCCCTGCCGGACACGTTCTACGAGACCCTCCGCGCGGACCACCTCGCCAAGCGCGACCTCCTCGCCGACGGCCTCGCGGCAGCGGGCTTCGAGGTGTTCCGCCCCCAGGGCACGTACTTCATCACCACCGGCATCACCCCGCTGGGCGAGAAGGACGGCCTCGCCTTCTGCCGCGCCCTGCCGACGCGCTGCGGCGTGGTCGCCATCCCCAACCAGGTCTTCTACGACGACCGCTCGGCCGGCGCCACCCAGGTCCGCTGGGCCTTCTGCAAGCGGAGGGAAGTGTTGGCCGAGGCGGTGACGCGGCTCGGGCGGCTGTAGCGCGACGGACGGACGGGGCACCCGAACGGGCGCGCCGGCGTCCCCCGAAAGACTTGCCGCCGGAGCGGGGTGCGGGGCGATCACCTGGGCAAACAGCGGTGCGGCGGGTGTCGGCCGCGAATCGGCGCGGGAGCCGGCCTCGTAGGGTTGGCCCGTCGTGGGGAGGCCGGCCGGGAGCCGTCCCTTCCACCGCGGGCTCCGGGGTGATCGGCGCCGGATCGAGGCTGACGCAACGCGAACGCGCCGGAAGCGCCGGCGGGAGGACCGGGAGACATGGCTGCGGTTTCGACGGGTCCGAGGCTGTCCCCGCGGCTGCCGCGGACGCGCACGGACGGCCCGTCGCCGGCCCTCCTGGCCCTCGGCGTGTTCGCCGCCGTACGCGGGGCGGGGGTGCTGATCATCGCCATCGGCGCCTGGTGGGCCGGGCGGGACCCCGTTCGGGTCCTCGGCGGGTCCTGGGACTCCGTCTGGTACCTCGGCATCGCCGCCCACGGGTACGGCCGGACCCAGATGTGGGCGGACGGATCCGTACAGAGCGACTACGCGTTCTTCCCGCTCTACCCCGCGCTGGTGCGCCTCGCGGGCGGCGGCGCCCTCGCCGCGCTGGCGGTGGCGTGGGCCGCCGCGGCCGGGGCCGCCCTCGGGGTCCACCGGGTCGGGGAGCGGCTGCTGGGGGCCCGGGGCGGAGTGCTCCTGGTCGCCCTGTGGGCGGCGCTGCCGCACGCCGTGGTGCTGAGCGCCGGCTACACCGAGGCGCTGCTGGCCGCGCTCGCCGCCTGGGCCCTGTACGCGGTGCTGCGGGAGCGCTGGCTGTGGGCCACGGCGCTGGCGGTCCTCGCGGGGCTGACCCGGCCCACGGGGATCGCCGCCGCCGCCGCGGTGTCGGTGACGGCCCTGCACGCGTTGGCGATACGCGGCCGGCGCGCCCCCGAGGTGTGGGCGGCCGCGCTGCTGGCCCCGGCGGGCTGGGTGGCGTACGTCCTGGTTGTGGGGGCCCGCACGGGGCATCCGGTCGGCGGGTACTTCACCGTCCAGCGGCGCTGGGGCTCCCGCTTCGACTTCGGCGTGGGCACGCTGCGCGACGCCGAGAAGGTGCTGACGGGCGCGCCCGTGCCGCTGGCCACCACCGTGACCGTGGCGGTACTGGTCGTGGCGGCACTCCTCGCGGTGCCGCTGCTGCTGGACCGGGCCCCGCTGGCGCTGCTCGCCTACACCGGGGTGCTGATGCTGATCACCTACGGCGGGGGCGGCTTCTTCGAGTCGAAGCCGCGCTTCCTGCTGCCCGCGTTCCCGCTGCTGCTGGCGCCCGCCGCCGTAATGGCCAAAGCCCGGCCGCGCACCGCGGTCGTGGTGACCGCGGGGCTGGCCGGGCTCTCGTACGGCTATGGGGTGTACCTGCTCCTGGTG
This sequence comes from Streptomyces sp. Tek67B01, assembly GCF_055231995.1. Classification (NCBI taxonomy): domain Bacteria; kingdom Bacillati; phylum Actinomycetota; class Actinomycetes; order Kitasatosporales; family Streptomycetaceae; genus Streptomyces; species Streptomyces sp. Tek67B01. Next base: position 3,822,113 of record NZ_JBUYUY010000001.1, on the reverse strand, counting down.
GCGCGGGTACCGCTGTGACGGGTCAGTTCTCCTCGTCGCCCTTGTCGTCCCCGCCGTCGGCGGAGTCGGCGTCCTGTTCCAGGCCGAGCTGCTCGACGAGCCACTTGTCGAACTCGATCGAGGCCCGGACCCAGCTGACGGTGGAGGACACGAAGTGCTCCAGGTTGACGCCGGTACCAACCAGCATCTGTGCTTCGCCGATCAGGCGGACGGAGCCGTCGTCGTGCGTGTGGCTGTAGACCTTCGGCCACAGGGTGCGGCGGTTCCAGTCGTCGATCGTCTCCAGCAGCTGCGGCTTGTCTTCGATGCCGTGCGGACGGTCGTAGAAGGTCCGCACCGAGAAGACCTGCTGCTCGCCGTCGCCGCGGAACATGAAGTACGTGCGGAACTCCTCCCACGGCGCCGCGAGGTCACCCTCGTCGTCGACGACGTACTTGAGCTCCATCTGCTCCAGCAGCTGCTTGACCAGATCCTGGTCGGGGACGACGGGGCCCGCCGGTCCTGTGGCCTGCGGATCGGGCTGCTGCCCTCCGAAGTTCGGAATCGAGGCCGGGTCGATGCTCACCGTGTACTTCCCTTCGTGCGGATGATGTCATCCTCCCCCATCGGTCCCACCCCGTGTCCAGCCCCGCACGCCCGATCCGCTCCGGGCGGACACGAGTAGGACTCCGGTAAGGACGGGTGGGCACCGGGACCCGGTCGCCCGGGCCCCGGCGGGGTGTCACAGCGCCTTGCCGACCAGCAGGTCCTCCCCCGCCACGTCCACGCGTACCGTGTCGCCCTCGCGGACCTCGCCCGCCAGGATCTCCTTGGCGAGGCGGTCCCCGATGGCCGTCTGGATCAGGCGGCGCAGGGGTCGGGCGCCGTAGGCCGGGTCGTTGCCCTTGTCCGCCAGCCAGGCCAGGGCCTCCGGCGTGACGTCCAGGGACAGCCGGCGGTCGGCCAGCCGCTTGGCGAGGCGGCCGATCTGGAGCTCGGCGATGTGGGCCAGCTCGTCGCGGCTCAGCGCGGAGAAGACCACGAGATCGTCCAGGCGGTTGAGGAACTCCGGCTTGAAGGAGGCCCGCACCACTTCGAGGACCTTGGCCTTCTTGTCCTCCGGGGAGGCCCCGGGGTCCATCGCACCCTGCCCGCTCAGGAACTGGCTGCCCAGGTTGGAGGTCAGGATCAAGATGGTGTTGCGGAAGTCCACCGTGCGGCCCTGGCCGTCCGTGAGGCGGCCGTCGTCCAGGACCTGGAGCAGGATGTCGAAGACCTCGGGGTGGGCCTTCTCCACCTCGTCCAGCAGGACCACGGAGTACGGGCGCCGGCGTACGGCCTCGGTGAGCTGACCGCCCTCCTCGTAGCCGACGTACCCGGGCGGCGCGCCGACCAGCCGGGCCACGGAGTGCTTCTCGCCGTACTCGGACATGTCGATGCGGACCATCGCCCGCTCGTCGTCGAAGAGGAAGTCCGCGAGCGCCTTCGCCAGCTCGGTCTTGCCCACGCCCGTCGGGCCCAGGAAGAGGAACGAGCCCGTCGGCCGGTCGGGGTCGGCGATGCCCGCCCGGGTGCGGCGCACGGCGTCGGAAACGGCCCGTACGGCCTCCTCCTGGCCGATCAGGCGGCGGCCCAGCTCGGCCTCCATGCGCAGCAGCTTCTGCGTCTCGCCTTCGAGCAGGCGGCCCGAGGGGATGCCCGTCCAAGCGCCGACCACGTCCGCGATGTCGTCCGGGCCGACCTCGTCCTTGACCATGGCGTCCTTGGACGGTCCGGCCTGGGAGGCCTCGGCCTCCGCTTCCGTGGCCTCCGCCAGCTCGCGCTCCAGGGCCGGGATCTCCCCGTAGAGCAGCTTGGACGCCGCGTCGAAGTCACCGTCGCGCTGGGCGCGCTCGGCCTGCCCGCGCAGGTCGTCCAAGCGCTCCTTGAGCTCGCCGACCCGGTTGAGGGACTGCTTCTCCTTCTCCCAGCGCGCGGTCAGGCCGCGCAGCTCCTCCTCCCGATCCGCGAGGTCCTTGCGGATCTTCTCCAGACGCTCGATGGAGGCCGGGTCGGACTCGTTCCTCAGTGCCAGCTCCTCCATGCGCAGCCGGTCGACGGAGCGCTGGAGCTCGTCGATCTCCACGGGGGAGGAGTCGATCTCCATGCGGAGCCGGGACGCGGCCTCGTCCACCAGATCGATGGCCTTGTCCGGGAGGAACCGGGAGGTGATGTACCGGTCCGAGAGGGTGGCCGCGGCGACGAGGGCGCTGTCGTTGATGACGACCTTGTGGTGGGCCTCGTAGCGGCCCTTGAGGCCGCGCAGGATGGCGATGGTGTCCTCGACGGACGGCTCGGCCACCAGCACCTGCTGGAAGCGGCGCTCCAGCGCGGGGTCCTTCTCGATCCGCTCGCGGTACTCGTCGAGCGTGGTCGCGCCGACCATGCGCAGCTCGCCGCGGGCGAGCATGGGCTTGAGCATGTTGCCCGCGTCCATGGCGGAATCGCCGCCGGCGCCCGCGCCGACGACCGTGTGCAGCTCGTCGATGAAGGTGATGATCTGGCCGTCGCTGGACTTGATCTCGGCGAGGACGGTCTTGAGCCGCTCCTCGAACTCGCCGCGGTACTTCGCGCCGGCGACCATCGCGCCGAGGTCGAGGGAGACCAGCCGCTTGTTCTTGAGGGACTCGGGTACGTCGCCCTTGACGATGCGCTGGGCCAGGCCCTCGACCACGGCCGTCTTGCCGACGCCGGGTTCGCCGATGAGCACCGGGTTGTTCTTCGTACGACGGGAGAGGACTTGGACGACGCGCCGGATCTCCTGGTCGCGGCCGATGACCGGGTCGAGCTTGCCCTCGCGGGCGGCCGCCGTGAAGTCGGTGCCGAACTTCTCCAGGGCCTTGTACTGCCCCTCCGGGTCGGGAGTGGTCACCCGCCGGCCTCCTCTTGCGTTCTCGAAGGCGTCCAGCAGCTTCTTCGCGGTCGCGCCCTGGTCGGAAAGGACCTCGCCGGCCGCGCCGCCCTTGGCGGCGAGGGCGATGAGGAGGTGCTCGGTGGAGAGGTACTCGTCGCCGAGTCCGCCCGCCTCGGCGTCGGCCTCGGCGAGTACGGCGAGCAGCTCGCGCGTGGGCTGCGGCGGCGCGACGGTGGAGCCCGTGACGCTGGGCAGGGCGGCCAGCAGCCGCTCGGCGCCGGTGCGCACGGCGGCCTGGTCGGCGCCGGTCGCGGCGAGCAGGTCGATGAGGTTCTCGTTGTCCTCGCCGGCGAGCAGAGCCAGCAGCAGGTGCGCGGGGGTCAGGTCCGGGTGGCCGTCCTTCACGGCCCTGCTGGTGGCCGCGTTCAGCGCGTCCCGGCTCTTGTTCGTCAGCTCGGCGTCCACCGCCGCTCTCCTCTCCGTGGCAGGTTCGGATCGTCACGTCCCAGCATGACATCCGGTGTGACAAGTACAGCGTGCACAAAGTTGAGTCTATTCCACTCAAGGTGCTTTTCAAGAGTCGACCGGCCAGAGCACCGCCGGCCCCCGGACGTACGCTTCGCCCATGGCCCACGACGTACTCCACCCGACGCCCGAATACCTCGCCTTCTGGCAGGAACGGCACGTCTGCACCCTCACCACCCACCGCCCGGACGGCAGCCCGCACGTCGTGCCGGTGGGCGTGACGTACGACCCCGGGGCCGGACTGGCCAGGGTCATCAGCAACAAGCACAGCAAGAAGGTCCGCAACGTCATGGAAGCGCCCGACGGCATCGCGAGGGTGGCGGTGTGCCAGATGGAGGGCCGGCGCTGGGCCACCCTGGAGGGGCTCGCCACGATCCGCACGGACGAGGCGTCGGTGGCCGAAGCGGTGGAGCGCTACGCGCGACGGTACGGGCGGACGCCCTCGCCGAACCCGGACCGGGTCGTCCTGGAGATCACCCTGGACCGCGCCATGGGCCGCGCCTGAGCGACCGGGGCGACCGGGGCGACCGGGGCGACCGGGGCGACCGGGGCGACCGGGCAGCGTCGATGGCGTGCGGCGTGGCCGCCGCCGGGCCCGGACATCACAACGGCGCCATCGTGGTCAGGTCCACGATGGCGCCGTTGTGTGGGGGTAGCGCCTGAGCGATGTGCAACGAGGGGGAATCGCTTCAGGCACTTCGGGGGGTGGCGGCGGTGATATCGGGCTCGAACAGCTGGTGGTCACGCTGGTCGAGGTTGACGAAGACCATTCCGTACCGCACCTCACAGCGGACGGGCTGCGGTGCGCCCCGGGGGCGGCGCAGACAGCGGTAGGCCCGGACGTCCTCGTCCTCTTCTCGTACGACGACGATCGGCTGGCCGAACAGGGTGACCATCAGCGAATCGCCGGCATGGGGGATCGCCGTGGCGAGGTCGATGAACTGCCACCCCGACCGGTACGCCGAAGCCATCTCGCGGCGGAAGTCCCGGTCGTCGGGGGTCACTGGGAGACCTGCGCAGGAGCGCTGTTCCAGCCTAGGTCCTGGGGAGCCGTGTTCCAGCCGAGATCTTGCTTGCCTACCGACTCGACGGGCGTACCGGCACTGGCCTGAACGCTTCCCGCGTCCCCGTTGACGGCGACGACTGCCCCGAAGACCGCAACGGCGGAGAAAACAACGGCAAGCGCCGAGCGAAGCATTCTCTTATACATGGTCGGCTTCGTCCTCACTTGATGGAATCCTCTCCCCCGCAGTGACAGACGATGGCTTATTCAGGCACGTCAGTGCCACAGGGACGATGCATCATGTTCTTACATGTTCAGGACCCTGGGGGGTGGAGATTTGGTAAGAAGCGAGACAAACGCGACACATCCCCACCCTGTCACGGAGATGTGCGCCGAAGGGGCACGTCTCTACGCGGCCGCCCTTAGCACCGGCCGTGTCGCCCGCGGCGAGGTCAGGAACGCCCCCTGCCTGCTCGAATTCGCTCTGCTGCGACCCGACCCCGATGACGCGAACCAGCTCCGCGCGGTTCCTCCGTCCGTCGCGCTCGCACAACGGCTCCACCCCATCGAACGCGAGATCCAGGACCGCAGACGCACTGCTGTAGATCTCACCGATGCATTCGAGCCGTTCCTGACCATCAGTGCGCAGAGTCCGGCCAACACCCACGCCATCACGGTGTTGGAGGGAATCGACCAGATCAACGCCGCTCTCGACCTCGCCACCGCCGAGTGCCACACCGAGGCCCTGACCGTCCAGCCGGGCGGCGCCCGGCCGACCTTCATACTCAGCGAGGCCCTGGAGCGCGCCGCGCCGCTCATCGACCGCGGGGTGAGCATCCGTACGCTCTACCAGCACACCGTGCGGCACAGCCAGGGCACGCTGGCCTATGTGGACCGCATCTCCACGGGCAAGGTGGAGATCCGCACGCTGGAAGAACTCATCGAGCGCCTCATGATCTTCGACCGCACGGTGGCCTTCATCCCCGCGAGCGACGACCGCCGCGTGGCGCTGGAGCTGCGGCACCCGGGGCTCGTCGACTACCTCATCAGAGTCTTCGAGCAACTCTGGCGCAGGGCGGTCCCGTTGGGCGACGAGGTGCCGTACACGCACACGCCGGACGGCATCTCCGGCGTGCAGCGCTCCATCGCCCAGCTGCTCATCGAGGGGCACGTGGACGAGGCGATCGCGCGCCGGCTGGGGATGAACGTACGCACCTGCCGCGCGCACATCGCGAAGCTGGCGACCGTCCTGGGCAGCGGCAGCCGCGCGCAACTGGGCTTCCTCATCGCGCAGTCGGGCATCCTGCACAGCGCGGCCCCGCCGCTGCCCCCCGGGGCACGCCTGGCCCCCTGACGCGCGGAACCCCGCCCGGTTCCCCGGACGGGGTCCACACTTCCTGCCGCGGGCCGCCTACGACCGACACACCGCGCCCGGCGGTCAGACCTGCGGGCGCTTGGGACGCCAGACGACCAGCGCGTTGCCGGGCTGCGGCGGCTGGTACGGGACCAGGTCCCGCCGGTACGAGGCGTGCACCTGCGCCTCCCTGGCCCGCAGGGTGGCGGCCGCCCCGTCCACAGCCGTGGACAACTCGGCCACGCGCTGCTGCAAGGCCGCGACCTGGTTCTCCAGCTCGATGATCCGCTTGATCCCCGCGAGGTTGATGCCCTCGTCCTGGGACAGCGCCTGCACCGTGCGGAGCAGCTCGATGTCCCTGGCCGAATATCGACGCCCGCGACCGGCCGTCCGGTCAGGTGAGACCAGGCCGAGACGGTCGTACTGGCGCAGGGTCTGCGGATGCAGTCCTGAGAGCTGGGCGGCCACCGAGATCACATAGACCGGTGTCTCGTCGGTCAGTTGGTACGGGTTCTTGCGGCGGCCGTCCATCTCATGCTCCCTTCGCGGACTCGAACAGCGCGGCACGCGGGTCCTCGGACCCCGTCGCGTCGCGGTACATCTCAAGCGCCTCGCGGGCCTTGTCCGACAACTCCGCCGGGACGGCCACCTCGACCGTCACCAGCAGGTCGCCCCGGGTGCCGTCCTTGCGGACCGCGCCCTTGCCCCGGGCGCGCATCGTACGGCCGCCCGGGGTGCCCGGCGGCAGTTTCAGCGTGACCGAAGGACCGTTCAGCGTCGGCACCTTGATCTCGGCGCCGAGGGCCGCCTCCACGAAGGTCACCGGGACGGTCACCGTGAGGTTGTCGTCCTTGCGGCCGAAAACGGGGTGGCTGCCCACGTGGACCACCACGTACAGGTCGCCCGCGGGACCGCCGCGCTCGCCCGGCGCGCCCTTGCCGCGCAGCCGGATCCGCTGGCCGTCGAAGACGCCCGCCGGGATACGGACCTGCATGGTGCGGGAACTACGGGCCCGACCACTGCCCTTGCAGACGTCACAGGGGGTCTCGGCGATCAGGCCGCGACCCTTGCAGTCCGCGCAGGGGTCGGTCAGCGAGAAGCCGCCGCCGCTGCCCCGCGACACCTGCCCGGTACCGACGCAGGTCGGGCACACCCGGGGGGTGCCGTTCTTGTCGCCGGTGCCCGAACACGCCTTGCAGGGGGCCTGCGAGGACATCCGGAGCGGGACCGTGGCCCCGTCCACCGCCTCCGTGAAGGAGAGGGTGACCTCCGACTCGATGTCCTGGCCGCGGCGGGGCTGGGTGCGGGTTCCCGCACCGGGGCCCGCGCCGCCGCGGTTGAACAGGCCGCCGAAGACGTCCCCGAGGCCGCCGCCGAAGCCGCCGCCCGCGCCGGCGCCCGGCTGGGCGCCGCCGAAGAGGTCACCGAGGTCGAAGTTGAACGAACCCCCGGCCCCGCCCGGCCCGGGGCGGAAGCCCCCGTTGCCGAACAGGGCGCGCGCGTCGTCGTACTCCTTGCGTTTCTTGGCGTCCCCGAGGATGTCGTTCGCCTCGGAGATCTCCTTGAAGCGCTCCTCGGCCGAGGCGTCGCCCTTGTTGGCGTCCGGGTGGAACTCGCGGGCGAGTTTCCGGTACGCCTTCTTGATCTCGGCCTCGGTGGCGTCCTTGGGGACACCGAGGACCTTGTAGTAGTCCTTCTCGACGAAGTCCTTCGTGCTCATCCCCGGTGGCCCTCCTCTCGTACGACTACATGTTCGACGTCAGCCCTTGTCCGGGGCATCCGTGTCCTTGTCAGACGGCGTGTCGCCGTCCGCGGACTCGGACTTCGCGGCGGGAGCCGCGCCCGGCTGGGGCTCGGCCACCGCGACCCGGGCGGGACGGATGGTGCGCTCGCCGATCCGGTAGCCCGGCTGCAGGATCGCCACACAGGTCGTCTCGGTGACGTCCGGTGCGTACGAGTGCATCAGGGCCTCGTGGACCGTCGGGTCGAAGGGCTCGCCCTCCTTGCCGAACTGCTGCAACCCCATCTTGGCGGCCGCCGTCTCCAGCGACTCGGCCACCGACTTGAAGCCGCCGACCAGTTCGCCGTGCTCCCGCGCCCGGCCGATGTCGTCGAGGGTCGGGAGCAGTTCCGTCAGGAGGGACGCGACCGCGATCTCCTTGACGGCGATCCGGTCCCGCTCCACCCGGCGGCGGTAGTTCTGGTACTCCGCCTGGAGCCGCTGGAGGTCCGCGGTGCGCTCGCCCAGCGCGGTACGGGCCTGGTCCAGCTGCGCCACGAGGGCGGTCTCCTTGCCGAGGGCCTCGGCTGCTGCGTCCCCGGCCGGGGCCGCCTCGTCCTCCTTGGAGGAGTCGGCGGCCTTCGGCTCGGCTGCCGCGTCGTCCGCGCCGGCGCCGGTGGGGACTTCGGGCTTCTCGTCGAAACCCTGGGTCTCCTCCGACATCAGGCAGCGCCACCCTTCGGCTTCTCGTCGTCCACGATCTCGGCGTCGACGACGTCGTCGTCGGCCTTGGCCTGGCCGGCCTCGTCCGCGCCGCCGGCGGCCTGGGCCGCCTGGGCGTCGGCGTAGATGGCCTGGCCGAGCTTCTGGCTGACCGCCGCGACCTTCTCCGTGGCCGTACGGATCTCAGCGGTGTCCTCGCCCTTGAGCTTCTCCTTCAGCTCTGCGACGGCCGCCTCGACCTCGGTCTTGACGTCACCCGGGACCTTGTCCTCGTTGTCCTTGACGAACTTCTCCGTCTGGTACACGAGCTGCTCGGCCTGGTTGCGCGTCTCCGCGGCCTCCTTGCGACGCAGGTCCTCGTCCGCGTACTGCTCCGCCTCCTGGCGCATGCGGTCGACCTCGTCCTTGCCGAGCGAAGAGCCGCCGGTGACGGTCATCTTCTGCTCCTTGCCCGTGCCGAGGTCCTTCGCCGTGACGTGCATGATGCCGTTGGCGTCGATGTCGAAGGAGACCTCGATCTGCGGGACGCCGCGGGGCGCCGGCGGCAGACCGGTCAGCTCGAACATGCCGAGCTTCTTGTTGTACGCCGCGATCTCGCGCTCGCCCTGGTAGACCTGGATCTGCACCGACGGCTGGTTGTCCTCGGCCGTCGTGAAGATCTCCGACCGCTTGGTCGGGATGGTCGTGTTGCGCTCGATGAGCTTGGTCATGATGCCGCCCTTGGTCTCGATACCGAGGGACAGCGGGGTCACGTCGAGGAGCAGGACGTCCTTGACCTCACCCTTGAGCACACCGGCCTGCAGGGTCGCGCCGATGGCGACGACCTCGTCCGGGTTGACGCCCTTGTTGGCGTCCTGGCCACCGGTGAGCTCCTTGACGAGCTCGGCGACGGCCGGCATGCGGGTGGAGCCGCCGACCAGGACCACGTGGTCGATCTCGGACAGCTGGATGCCGGCGTCCTTGATGACGTTGTGGAACGGGGTCTTGCAGCGGTCGAGCAGGTCCGCGGTCAGCTGCTGGAACTGGGCGCGGGTGAGCTTCTCGTCCAGGTGCAGCGGGCCCTCGGCGGAAGCCGTGATGTAGGGCAGGTTGATCGAGGTCTCCGTGGAGGAGGACAGCTCGATCTTCGCCTTCTCGGCGGCCTCGCGCAGACGCTGGAGCGCCATCTTGTCCTTGGACAGGTCGACGCCGTGGCCGTTCTGGAACTGCTTCACGAGGTAGTCGACGACACGCTGGTCCCAGTCGTCACCACCGAGGTGGTTGTCACCGTTGGTGGCCTTCACCTCGACGACGCCGTCGCCGATCTCCAGGAGGGACACGTCGAAGGTGCCGCCACCGAGGTCGAAGACGAGAATGGTCTGGTCGTCCTTGTCGAGACCGTAGGCCAAGGCGGCGGCCGTCGGCTCGTTGACGATGCGCAGGACGTTGAGGCCCGCGATCTCACCGGCCTCCTTCGTCGCCTGACGCTCGGAGTCGTTGAAGTAGGCCGGGACGGTGATGACCGCGTCCGTGACCTTCTCGCCCAGGTACGCCTCGGCGTCGCGCTTCAGCTTCTGCAGGATGAAGGCGCTCATCTGCTGCGGGTTGAAGTCCTTGCCGTCCAGGTTGATCTTCCAGTCAGTGCCCATGTGGCGCTTGACCGAGCGGATCGTACGGTCCACGTTCGTGACCGCCTGGCGCTTGGCGACCTCGCCCACGAGGACCTCGCCGTTCTTGGCGAAGGCGACGACGGACGGCGTGGTCCTGGCGCCCTCGGCGTTGGTGATGACGGTGGGCTCGCCGCCTTCCAGAACGCTGACGACGGAGTTAGTGGTGCCCAGGTCGATGCCGACCGCACGTGCCATTTTGATTCCTCCAGCTGACTTGAGTGGAACAGACTCAAGGATGCAGGAAGCCTCCTCGTGCGTCAACAGAGGTGAGCCGAGTCGACTCAACTCTTACGCCGCCCTTACGCTCAACCAGCGGCACCGACCCCTGGACGGCGGGGCCGACCGGGCGACGCCCGCAGCGCGCCGACCCGGGCGCGGCGCGGCCGTGCGGGACGGTGCCTGCATGCCGCTGCCGCCCCTCACGCTCCCCGCGCTCCGGCGTCCCGCCCGGCCGTTCCCCCGGCCGGACCTCTCCGCGAAGCGGGTGCTCGACCTGCTCGGCGCGCTGCTCCTGACCGCCGCGTTCGCCGCCCCGCTCCTGGCGGCGGGCGCGCTGCTGTACGCGGCCGGGCAGGGGCCCCGGCGGCGCGGGGGGCAGGGCGCGCGGGTCCTCGTACGGGAGCCGGCCGCCGGGACGGGCGGACGGACGTTCCGGACGTGGCGGCTGCGGACGGAGGGCGCCGGGCGGGCGGGAGAGCTGGTGGAACGGTGCGCCCTGGACGCGATGCCACAGCTGCTCAATGTGCTGCGGGGCGAGATGTCACTGGTCGGCCCGCGCCCCGAAGCGGGCGTGGACAGGGCCGATAGGCTGCTCGTACGGCCCGGTATGACCGGATTGTGGCAAGTGGGTTCCCGCTCCGACCTGCCCTGGGAAGAGATGGCCCTGCTGGACCGGCACTATGTGGAGAGTCACTGGCTGGGGATGGATCTGGCGATCCTCGCGCGGACCCCCGGGGCCGCCTACCGACAGAGGCACCCCTGAGCGACACAGATCACCGCACGCCCACCTACTTTGGGGCGCGGGAACTGGGTAACCTCAAACCTTGACTCAATAAGTTACCGCTTAGTAAGTCCCGCCCGAGGAGCCGTCCCATGCAACTCGCCGCGATCATCGTGTCGCTGGTCCTGACCGTGATCGGCGTTGCGCTGCTCGCCCGAGCCGTGGCGCAGATCTACCGGTTCGTGAAACTCGGCCAACCCGTGCCGGCGGGCAGCCGCACGGACCGACCGAAGGAACGAACGCTCACCCTGGTCAGGGAGTTCCTCGGCCACAGCCGGATGAACCGCTGGGGCATCGTCGGCTTCGCGCACTGGTTCGTCGCCATCGGCTTCCTGACGCTGCCGCCGACGCTGCTGCAGGCGTACGGCCAGCTCTTCCAGGCCGACTGGACGCTGCCGATCGTCGGCGACTTCCTGCCCTTCGAGCTCTACATCGAGTTCATCGGCGTCATGACGATCCTCGGCATCGTCGTCCTGATGGCGATCCGACTGCTGTCGCTGCCCTCGCGGGCCGGTCGCAAGTCGCGCTTCGCGGGCTCCAAGGCCTGGCAGGCGTACTTCGTCGAGTACGTGATCCTCACCATCGGCCTCGCGATCCTCACCCTGCGCGGCCTCGAGGGCGCGATCCACCACGTGGACTCGTACGAGCCGGCGTACTTCGCCTCGTACCCGCTGGTGCTGGCCTTCAAGAGCCTCTCGCTCGGGACCCTCCAGAACGCCATCTACTTCACCGCGATGGTCAAGATCGGCGTCTCGCTGATCTGGATGATCGTGGTCTCGCTCAACACCAACATGGGTGTCGCCTGGCACCGCTTCCTCGGCTTCCCGAACATCTGGTTCAAGCGGAACGCGGACGGCGCGACCGCGCTGGGCGCGCTCCAGCCGATGACCAGCGGCGGCAAGGAGATCGACTTCGAGGAGCCGGGCGAGGACGACGTCTTCGGCGTCTCCCAGGTCGAGCAGTTCTCCTGGAAGGGCATCCTCGACTTCTCCACCTGCACCGAGTGCGGCCGCTGCCAGTCGCAGTGCCCCGCCTGGAACACCGGCAAGCCGCTCTCCCCGAAGCTCCTGATCATGTCCCTGCGCGACCACGCGCACGCCAAGGCGCCGTACCTGCTCGCGGGCGGCGGCAAGGACATGGAGGGCAACGAGAAGGCGACCGCCGAGCAGTTGAAGGACGTTCCCGCCTCCGCCCTGGCCGAGGCGGAGCGTCCGCTGATCGGCACGGTCGAGGAGAACGGCGTCATCGACCCCGACGTGCTGTGGTCCTGCACCACGTGCGGCGCGTGCGTCGAGCAGTGCCCGGTCGACATCGAGCACATCGACCACATCGTCGACATGCGGCGCTACCAGGTGATGATCGAGAGCGCGTTCCCGTCCGAGGCGGGCACGATGCTCAAGAACCTGGAGAAGAAGGGCAACCCCTGGGGCCTCGCCAAGAAGCAGCGGGTGGAGTGGACCAAGGAGGTCGACTTCGAGGTCCCGATCGTCGGCAAGGACGCGGAGGACCTCTCCGAGTTCGACTACCTCTACTGGGTCGGCTGCGCCGGCGCGCTGGAGGACCGGGCGAAGAAGACCACGAAGGCCTTCGCGGAGCTGCTGAACATCGCGGGCGTCAAGTTCGCGATCATGGGCGGCGACGAGAAGTGCACCGGTGACTCGCCGCGCCGCCTGGGCAACGAGCCGCTGTTCCAGCAGCTGGCGCAGGAGAACGTGGCCATGCTGAACATGGCCTTCGGCGAGGACGACGAGGACCCCGAGACGCGCAAGCCCAAGTCGGCGAAGCGGATCGTCTCGACCTGCCCGCACTGCTTCAACACCATCGCGAACGAGTACCCGCAGCTGGGCGGCGAGTACGAGGTCATCCACCACACGCAGCTGCTCCAGCACCTGATCGACGAGGGCCGGCTGACGCCGGTGACGCCGGTCGACGGACTGATCACGTACCACGACCCCTGCTACCTGGGCCGGCACAACAAGGTCTACACTCCGCCGCGCGAGATCATGTCGGCCGTGCCGGGGCTGCGGCAGCAGGAGATGCACCGCCACAAGGAGCGGGGCTTCTGCTGTGGAGCGGGTGGCGCCCGGATGTGGATGGAGGAGCGGATCGGCAAGCGCATCAACAACGAGCGCGTCGACGAGGCCCTGTCCCTGAACCCGGACATCGTGTCGACCGCGTGCCCGTTCTGCCTGGTGATGCTGACCGACTCGGTGAACGGCAAGAAGAACGACGGCCAGGCCAAGGAGTCCGTCCAGGTGGTGGACGTGGCGCAGCTGCTGCTGGAGTCGGTGAAGACCCCGGGCCCGGACGCGGAGGCGCTGGCGTTGGCCGAGGCGGAGGCGGCTGCTGCGGCTGAGGCCGCGAAGGCGGAGGCGGAGGCCGCGAAGGCGAAGGCTGAGGCGGATGCCAAGGCCAAGGCTGAGGCGGACGCTGCCGCGAAGGCGGAGGCGGACGCTGAGGCGGAGGAAGAGGCGAAGACCGCGCAGACGCCGGCCGACGCGGAAGCCGAGCCGAAGGCCGAGACCGAGGTGCCCGCGCCCAAGGCCGAGCCGGAAGCTGAGGCTGCCGAGCCGAAGAACCAGGTCGAGGTGCCCGCGCCGAAGGTCGCGCCCAAGGCCGAGGACAAAGCCGAGGTCGAGGCCGACGCCACCGAGCCCAAGGCCGAAGCCGAGCCGAAGGCCGAGACCGAGGTGCCCGCGCCCAAGGCCGAAGCCGCCGAGCCGGAGGCCGGGGACAAGGCCGACGCACCCGAGGGTGCCAAGTAGGCCCACGTACGACCACGTACGACCACGTGGGTTCGCGCGGGTCCGCGTAGACCCGCACCGCCACAACGGCATCGGAACGGCCGGTCCCCCGACCAAGGGGGCCGGCCGTTCCGGCTTCCCGCACCCGCCGTGACACCCCCGGGAGTTCCCCTAGGGGATGTCACAGCTCAGCCGCAAAGGACGCCGGTTCCGGCCGCCCGCGCACCCCCGCCCGCCGGACCAGGTACTTTCGATCACGTGGCTGGATTCAGGATCGGACGCGGCCGGGACAACAACCGCACCCCGCAACAACCCCCGCAACCCCCGCGGCAGCAGCCGTACGGTCGGCAGCAGGCGCCAGGCGCGCCGCAGGCACCGTACGGCCGTCAGCCCTACCCACCCGCCGGTCCCCCGCCGCAGCAGCAGTGGCCCCAGCAGGCCACCGGCGGCGCCCGGGACCACGGCGAGCCCGAGTACTTCGACCCGTACGGTCAACCTCACCCCCAGGCGTACCAGCAGCCGCCCGCGCACGAGGCCTCGTACGCCGACAACCCCGGCTACACCCAGGCCTTCTCGATCGGCGAGGACCCGTACGGCCAGGCCGCGCCCTACCAGGGCGCGACGTACCAGGCCGGCTCGACCGCCGCCCCGGCCGGGCCGAGGCTGCCCTGGAAGGAACTCCTGCGCGGCATCGTGATGCGGCCGGGCCCGACCTTCTTCCGGATGCGCGACTACCCCGTCTGGGGTCCGGCGCTGATCGTGACGTTCCTCTACGGCATGCTCGCGGTCTTCGGCTTCGACAAGGCCCGCGAGGACGTCATCAAGGCCACGCTCGGCCAGGCCGTCCCGATCGTCCTCAGCACCGGCGTCGCCTTCGTCATCTGCGGGCTGATCCTGGGCGGTGTGACCCACACCCTGGCGCGTCAGCTGGGCGGCGACGGCGCGTGGCAGCCGACCGTGGGCCTGTCGATGCTGGTCATGTCCATCACGGACGCGCCCCGACTGCTGTTCGCGGTGTTCCTCGGCGGCGACAACATGGTCGTCCAGATCCTCGGTTGGGCCACCTGGCTCGCGGCGGGTGCGCTCTTCACCTCGCTGATGAGCAAGTCGCACGACCTGCCCTGGCCGAAGGCGCTGGGCGCGTCCGCGATCCAGTTGATCGCCTTGCTGTCGATCATCAAGCTCGGCACGATCTGACCCCTGCGGACACGAACGAAGGGGACCGGCGCCACCGCGCCGGTCCCCTTCCGTACGTCCTCACATCCTCGCCACCGTCAGGCGTCGAGCACCTGGCCCTCGCGCTTGACGACGGGCGGCTCGACCGACCAGGGGAAGTTGATCCACTCGTCGGTCTTCTTCCACACGTACTCGCACTTGACGAGCGAGTGCGACTTCTCGTAGATGACGGCCGACCGGACCTCCGCCACCGTGCCCAGGCAGAAGTCGTGCACCAGCTTGAGCGTCTTGCCGGTGTCGGCGACGTCGTCGGCGATCAGCACCTTCTTGTCGGTGAAGTCGATCGCCTCCGGCACCGGGGCCAGCATGACCGGCATCTCCAGCGTCGTGCCGACGCCCGTGTAGAACTCCACGTTGACCAGGTGGATGTTCTTGCAGTCCAGCGCGTACGCCAAGCCGCCCGCGACGAAGACGCCGCCGCGGGCGATGCTCAGGATGATGTCGGGCTCGTAGCCGTCGTCTGCGATGGTCTGCGCCAGCTCGCGCACCGCGCGCCCGAACCCGTCGTAGGTCAGGTTCTCGCGTACTTCGCTCATGCCTCGTGCCTCACCTGGGTGCGGTGGAAGTTCTGGAAGGAGCGCGACGCCGTCGGGCCGCGCTGGCCCTGGTAGCGCGATCCGTAGCGCTCGCTGCCGTAGGGGAACTCGGCGGGCGAGCTGAGCCGGAACAGGCACAGTTGGCCGATCTTCATCCCCGGCCACAGCTTGATCGGGAGCGTGGCGAGGTTCGACAGCTCCAAGGTCACGTGGCCCGAGAAGCCCGGGTCGATGAAGCCCGCGGTCGAATGCGTGACCAGCCCCAGGCGGCCGAGGCTGGACTTCCCCTCCAGCCGGGAGGCGATGTCCTCGGGCAGCGAGATGACCTCGTAGGTCGAGGCGAGGACGAACTCGCCCGGGTGGAGGATGAACGCCTCGTCCCCGTCCGGCTCGACCATCCGGGTCAGGTCCGGCTGCTCGGTGGCGGGGTCGATGTGGGCGTAACGGTGGTTCTCGAAGACCCGGAAGAACCGGTCGAGACGCACATCGATGCTGGAGGGCTGCACCATCGACTCGTCGAACGGGTCGATGCGAACCCGTCCGCTGTCGATCTCGGCCCGGATGTCTTTGTCAGAGAGAAGCACGTCCCGAGGATACGCAGAGCGCGCGGGCCACCCCCAATCGAGAGCTGGACCCGCGCGCCCCGTCACTCCACCCCGACGGCTAGCGCTTCGCGCCACCCACGGGCACGGCGTGCCTCAGCCGCGCGCACCGCGGACACCGCAGCAACCGCCCCGGACCGATCCGGGCGGCACCGAGCTGCCGCAACGGGAACGAAGCGGTGCTGAAAACGTGCCCTTCGGCACAACGGACGACGGTGTGCTCCATCGAGTCCCTTTCCCCAAGCCGTACTACGACGAATCGCCACATTAGGGGATGACCCAGACTCGCTCCAGTCGCCGCTCCGAACCTTAAGCCACACCCCAACTCCCGCCTCCACGACCCCTCCTGTACCCCGCAAACGACAACGACCCCGCGGCGGATTCACCGGGGGTCGATCATGAGGTAGAGTGGGCAAAGATGAGGTTCCAGACAACTGGACACCTATGCGGATGTAGTTTAATGGTAGAACATGAGCTTCCCAAGCTTATAGCGCGGGTTCGATTCCCGTCATCCGCTCCACGACAAAGCCCCAGGTCAGCGACCCGGGGCTTTTGTGTTGCCTAGACCTCTCTACCCCTCACGTGCCAGATCCGTGCCAGAGGCCTTGTCCCTCATGGCACGCACCCGCGCATCGATCCCTGCTGCGACCTCCCGCCGCCGCTCAAGGTTCGAGTGCTGGTACCTCATCGCCGCCCTCTCCGAGGACTGGCCGGCCCGCACCATCGTGTCCTTGAGCGTGGCGCCGGACTGGGTGGAGAGGGTGTGCCCGGTGTGCCGGGGGTCGTACAGCGTGAAGCCCTCGGGAAGCCCGACGACTGGGGCCGCCGCACTCATCACACTCTTCAGATAGCCACCCATCAGGCCAGGAAGCCGAGGCGAAGCTGCGGGAGGCGCCTTCCACTGCCCAGACTTGCCGGTGACCTGGCTGCGAACAGAACTGGTCAGGGTTGGTGCGACAGCATGCAAGGGGCCCGGCACACGTGAGGTGTGCCGGGCTCCTTGGCGTCGTTCAGGTCAAGTGGTGGGTGTCGTTGAGGGCCTGGAGCGTGGCGGTGCCGTGTTCGTCGTACGTCAGCGTCGACAGGGAGGCTGTCGCGACCTCCATGCGGAACAAGGTGTGCGGCGGGGCCTGGAGGGCGAGGCGGATCAGGGTTCTGAGCGGTCCGACGTGGGAGACGACCAGGACCGTGCCGCCGGCGTACCGGGCCAGGAGGCCGTCTCGTACGGCGGTGACCCGCCGGGTGACCTCCCGCATGGTCTCGCCCGCGCCCGAGGGCGCAACCTCGGGCGAGGCGAGCCATGCGCTCAGGTCGTCCGGGTAGCGTTCGCGGACTTCCTTGAAGGTCAAGCCCTCCCAGGCGCCGAAGTCCGCTTCCCGTAGTTCCCGGTCCACCTGGAGGCTCAGGCCGAGGCGCGCGGCCACGGACTGCGCGGTCTCCCGGCAGCGCCGCATCGGTGAGGTGACGACCGCCTCGATGCCGCCGCGGTGGGCGAGGGCGTCTGCTGCCGCCTGGGCTTGGCGGCGTCCGGCCGGTGAGAGGCCCGGGTTGGACCCTCCGCTGCCGGAGAGCCGCCGTTGCGGGGTGAGCAGGGTCTCGCCGTGCCTCAGCAGTACGAGCGTCGTCACCTCGCTCACTTCGCGGTCTTCGCAGTCTTCGCGAAGTGGTCCCTTACGGCGTCGGTCTGCTTCTCCATCACGTCGATGATGGCCTCGACCACCTTCAGGTCGGCGTCTTCGGCGATGTCCAGGACCCGCGACCAGTCGAAGAAGCTGCGGTTCGGGTCGTTGGTGATGGCGAACACGCGGATGGTGGCCTCGTAGCGGGCGACTCCGCTGGTGGGAGCGACGGCCCGGTAGGACTGGGTCCGGTTGATCTCGTCGCGGGCGGCGATCTCCTGCTGGACAAGGCGGCCGTTGAGCGTGAGCTTGAAGTCGTAGCGGGCCGGGACCGTGTCGACCGAGCCGCCTTCGGTCCAGGTGACGTCCCGGTGGATGTCCAGGTCGCCGGGGGACACGATGTCCAGGATCTGCATGGCGTCGCGGACGGTCGCCCACACGGTGTCCGGGTCGGCGTCGAGGACGGTCGAGTGGTACATGGTGTGCTTGCGCTGGATCGGCATGGGGTGCTCCTTCTACTGGCTGTTGCCGAGGTCGGTCTTGGTCACGAGGTGGTTTCCGAGGATCAGGTAGTCGATCTCGGTCCCCAGGAAGCAGTTCAGGGCGTCCGTGGGCGTGCAGACGATGGGTTCGCCGGCGACGTTGAACGAGGTGTTGATCAGGCACGGGGTGTCGGTGAGTTCGATGAACTTCCGCAGCAGCGCCGTGAGCCGTGGGGTCCCCTCGTCCGTCAGGGTCTGGATACGGGAGGTGCCGTCCACGTGTACGGCGCCGGGGATGCGGTCCTTGTACTCGTCGCGGGCGGGGAAGACGAACGTCATGTACGGGGAGCTGGTCTTGCGCCCCATGTCGAAGATCTTCGGCGCCTGCTCCTCCAGGACGAGGGGAGCGAACGGACGGAAGGGCTCGCGGTGCTTGACCCGGGTGTTGATGATGTCCTTGATGTCGCCGAACCCGGGGTTGGCGAGGATGCTGCGATGCCCCAGCGCGCGCGGCCCGTGCTCGATGCGGCCTTCGAACCAGCCGATGACGACCTTCTCCGTCAGGAGCTTCGCCACATGCTCGATGACCTCGTCGTCGTCCAGGCGCGAGACGCTGACGCGGCCGGTGAAGCCCTTGAGCGCCTCCTCGATCGCGGCCTCGTCGTAGGCCGGCCCCAGGTAAGGGCTTACGGGCTCCGCGGCGGCGGCGAGGACGTCCGCGGGGGTGGTGTCGGCGTGGTTGAGCCAGGCGTGGGCCGCGGCTCCGATGGTGATGCCGGTGTCGGAGGCACCAAAGCTGACCTGCATGTCCTCGAAGCGTGAACCCTCGAACATCGGTGTGTTGTTGAGGCAGTTGAGGGCGACGCCGCCCTCGAACAACAGCCGGTCGAGATCCGTCCTCTTCTCCAGGTGGCTTACCTGGTGGGCGGTGGCCACGTTCAGCATCTGCTGCGCGGCGGCGGCGACGCGGGCCTTGTATTCGAGGGTGTCTTCGAAGGGGCCGAAGTACTCCTCGAACAGGGCGTCGTGACTGTGCAGGTTGTCGGTCTGAAGGGGCTTGGCGAAGGTGTAGCGCCCGTCGTCGTGCAGCGTCAGAAGGCGCTCGACGAACGGGTTCGGGGTCGGCGGCGTGGTGTATCCGGCCAGGCCCATCACCTTGTACTCGTCGTTGTTCGGGACGAAGCCGAGGAACCGGGTGATGGCGGAGAACAGGGTGCCGATCGAGTACTCGGCACCGGTGACGGTGTCGTCGAAGACGGTGATCCGGCCGTCGCGGATCTCGCCCGTCAAGGTCGAGAAGCGTTCGGCGCGGCCGTCGCTGACGAGGAACGCGGAGTCCTTCATGCCGGCGAGGTAGTAGCCGGTCGTGGCGTGGGCCAGGTGGTGCGGGACGAAACGCACCTTGGCCGGGTCGGGGCGGTGTCCGGTGCGGGCTTCGAAGTCCGCGAGGATCGCTTCGGGGCTGACGATCTGGTCGAACAAGTCGGCGATGTTGCCGCTCAGGGCGGCCTTCGCGTCCCGCGTCAACGGCGAGGCGCGGATGCCGTCCAGGATCTCGTCCCGCACTTGGGTGGACCAGTTCCAGGGGAAGGCGAACAGGTCCACGTCATCGAACGTGATCCCGGCTTCCTTCAGGCACCAGTCGATCGCGTGCGTGGGGAAGTCGGTGGTCTTCTTCTCCCGGTTGAGGCGTTCTTCCTCTACGGCGGCGACCAGGCGGCCGTCCACCAGGAGTGCGGCGGCGGCGTCGTGGCCCAAGAGGTAATGCTTGTTGATGCCGGTCGCGCCGAGGCGTTCGGAGAAGAACTCCGACACCCGGCTGAAACCATTACATCCAAGAACAATCACGGCATTCTTTCCTGTTATGGGGCTACTTGACGATCAACAGGTGGCTACTGGGCGAGCGGGGCAGGTCGCTACTTGGCGATCAGCAGGTCGCGGAGCTTCTCTCCGGCCGCGGGCGCCTGGCACAGGCCCGCGCCGGTGAATCCGGCCGCGTACAGGAAGCGGCGGGTGGGGTGTTCCCCGATGAGGGCGCGGTTGTCGGGGCCGGCGTCGAAGTCACCGGACCACGCGCGGTGCAGGCCGATGCCGTCCAAGGCGGGGAACAGGGTGCCGAGGTGCTCCGCGATGCGGCCGAGCCAGGCCTCGCGCGCTTCGCCGGCCTTGGGTGCGCCCATGGCCAGGAGGATGCGGTCCTTCCATGAGCGGATCCGCAGGCCGGACGCGGCGTGCATCGTCATGGGCATCTCTCGGTGCGGGGACGGCGGCACGTCGGTGAACAGCATCTCCATCGTGCGGGGTGTCAGCGGCAGGTCGACCGATGCCATGGACGCCACCTCGCCGGACCAGGGGCCGGCCGTGCACACGACGTTGTCCGCCTTGATGCTGCCCTGCGGGGTGTGGACGGTGTTGTCGTCGTCGATGCGTGTGACGGGCGTGTGGGTGAACAGCCTGGCGCCGTGATTGCGGGCGGCGGCGGCGTAGCCCCGGACGATGTCGAGGCCGTCGACGTGGTACGCCTCTGGAGACCAGGCGGCGGCCAGGACGGCCCGTTCGTCGACCAGCGGGTTGAGCTCGGCCGCTTCGCGGGCGCTGATCAGGCCGACTTCGACGCCGACGGCCTGCTGGTCCTGCTGTTCGGCCGCGAAGTCGGCGATCTGCTGTTCGTCGGTGAACAGCACCATGAACCCGAGGCGCTTCAGGGCCAGGGGCGCCGCGGTGTGGCGCGCGAAATCGTGGTAGGCGTTCAGGCTCCGCACGGCCCTTCGCCCCGTGGCGGGCGCGCCGGGGAAGTAGGTGCGGACCATGCCCGCCGTGTGCGCGGATGCCCCACCGCCGAGGCCTGCGCGTTCCAGCAGCACGGTGTTCACGCCGGCTTCGGCGAGGTGGTAGGCGGCGGAGGTTCCGATGACTCCCCCGCCGATGACGACGGCGTCAGCGCGGGCCGGCAGGGCGCTTGCGCTCAAGATCTTCTCCTGTGGTGTGGGGTTCCGGTCGCGGGGCTGAGTGCCGGTGTCGTCCTCTCTTCGGCGGACTCCGCTCCGGGCATGGCCGCGCGCCTCCTAGACGACCTGCTGTCGCAGGTGGTCTCCCGTCTCCCACGGGTACAGCTGGAGGTTCCAGCCGCCGAGGCAGTTGATGTAAAGGGCCATCTGGCTGGTGACGGCGTAGAAGTCGTCACGGTCGAGGTCGTCGATGACGTCGAAGAAGCGCTGGGTGAAGGTCCACAGCTTCTCCAGGCCGCAGTAGCCCAGGAACTCGGCGGGGACGCCGACCAGGAGGCGGGCCATGTGGACCAGGGACGCCATGGGCATGTCCTGGACGGTGGCGCGGACGAGTCCGCCGTAGGCCGCGTAACCCAGCGGTCGCGTCTCGCCGTTGACGAACAGCAGGGTGGGGAGGACGGTGCCGAAGTTGCCCGCCTGGGAGGGGATGATGCCCCGGTGCAGGTCGTCCAGCTCGACCGGCGGTGCGAGCCAGATCTTCTCGGTCTCGGCGACGATGTCGGCGATCAGGCGGGCGGCGTCCGTGTTGGCGGCGTGGAGCGTCGGGATGCGGTGGCCGCCCGGCCCGCCCGCGCGGCGGACCTCGACGAGGATCTGCTTCTTCGTGGAGTAGACGGCGTCCCAGATCGCGGCCCCGGCTTCCAGCAGGGCCGGCATGTCCGCCTCGCGGATCCGGCCGACGGGGGTGGCGGGCATCGGCTCGGTCAGCGTGCCGTACTTGATGCCCAGGTGCTGCAAACCGGAGCAGAACACGGTGCCGTCGGGGGCCTCGCGTCGATCGGGGACGCGGGTGGCGTGCGGGGTGTGCAGCAGGGCGGGTATCGGCGCCACGTGGTAGAGGTGCTCTCCCGCGATGAGCGCGTGCCCTTGGAGGCTCTGGTACGGCAGCGACTCCCACAGGGCGTCGGCGAGTGCCGGGTTGCGGTCGTCAAGGTCGGCGGTGACCGTGATGCCCAGGTCGGGCCAAGAGATTTCGATCTGTCGGCCAGGCAGCTTCTCGGACAAGGCTTTCCCCGTTCGTTGGTTCGGCTTGTTCGAGGAGTACATCGCCAACAGCCCTTTTCCAGACAGGTGTTGAAGACATGAAAGTCTGATCGTCCCAAGATCCACAGTTCGTGTGTTTCTACGGAACCCCAGCTCAGACGGGCCGGCGGACTGGTGGATGAACCAGACGGTCCGCTTGTGCGGGTTCAGGTCGAGTGGGAGTAACCGGATCTTTTCGAACAGGTCCCGAACCGTCCGGGGGTCGAACAACACCGGATGGACGCCCGCGCCCCGCACCGGGCACGTCAGCCTGAAGAACCCTTGTGGACCCCACGCGTGGGCGCCGGCCGGAGGTCACACCGCTGACCGATCCGCACGCCTGATCGAGATTAAAATGGCCCTCAAACCGCTCATGGGGGATTTTGTGGACGTAGACATCAAGACGCTCTATGTGCGGCAAAGCGCAGGGGGCGCCCGCACGGTCGCCGAAGGGGCACTGGAGAACCTTCGGCGATCACTCGATTCGAGCGACACGGCAGCCGACAGCCACCCGGCTGGTCCTCGGCCTCGGCGTTGAAGCGGTGCGCGACGGCCTGGGAGGACCACATGGTCGACCTGGGGAAGCAGATGAACACCATGGCCGACAACCTCCACACCACGGCCAACGCCTACGACACCACGGACGCGCAGGCGAAGGACGCCTTCAGCAGGCTCCGGCGCGGCCTCGCCGATTTCGGGGGGAACTGACGCGTAGTCGCCTATCACGACCTGTACGACTGCCGTGTGGACCAGTGGCAGAAGGCGGCGGACGACTGGGGCGACCTCGCCCGGCGCTCCTCTTCCGCCGCCGAGGACATCCGCGCGCAGGGCAAGAAACCGCGGGAAGATCGACCGAGTCGAGATGGTGCGGTACGCGCTGGATCACTGGGACAAGAAGGACGATCTCAAGTTCGAGAACAACTGCGCCAATTTCACCTCGTCGGCCCTTGAGGCCGGAGGGATGCAGAAGAAGTTCGACTTCTGGACGGGCCCCCGTGGTGACAACACCTGGGGCCGGGAGAGCGGCCTGGGTTGGGACTGGGTGGACCAACGGGCCTATTACTCCCGTTCGTGGGCGCAGGCCAAAGGGTTGCACGAATTCCTTCTGCACAACGGCGGCGAAGAAGTGACGAGATCGGACGTGCGCCCTGGCGACGTCATCTTCTACGAGCAGGTGGCTCCCGATCCGGACGAGCCCCAAGGCGAGATCTACCACGCCGCAGTTGTCACATCGGTGACCCCTGACGGCGACATCAACCTGACCCAGCACACCAGCTCGTTCGAGAACGTGAGCCTCGACAGCCGCGAGCACGTCGCAACCAGGAACCACGGCGAGCAGCGCGTCCACATCGTCCGACCGCACCCGAATTGGTACTGATGGAATCTCTCCACCCCACCGCCGCGTCGGACAACACCACGCGGCAGCGTCCGGTCACGCCTGCCACTGTGATCACGGCGCTACTCGTCCCGGTCGTGGCCGCTTGCGGCGTGGTCAGTTCCTACTACGTGCAGGTCATCCACGGTGATTGGGTCGACCGGCAACAGGCGGCGTGCCGGCACTTGCCCTTTCCCAAGACGGAACAGGTGGCCGCTTGGGCGGGTCCGACCCTCGGCTTGGCGGCGGTGGTCGTGTGCGTCCTGCTCACCAAGCGGCTCCGCCGGCGCCACGGTGTGCGGCTCCGGGACACCTGGCCGGCTGCTGGCCTTCATCAGCGTGTGGTTCAACGTGCCGGCGATCCTGCTGGAGCTGTTCATGCTGTGGGCCATGCACACCCCCGACGGCTCGGGGCCGATCCTGGGTGACTGCGGGTGAGCGGGCACCACGTCAGACCGCGCGGTGCGGTGAGCCACAGGCGGCCCCGCCCCAGGCGGTGAGGGCGGGGCTCGGGCGATAGGCCTCACGGGGCGGTGCGGTGGGCGGCGGAGGGTCAGGCCTCCTCCTGTTCGCCGCGAGCGCGGCCGCCGTGGTACGCCTCTTCCTCCTGGCCCGCCACACCCCGGCCACCGAGGAGGGTGCGCCCCCGGCCGCGGGCGGCGGCGGTCCGGAGTTCCTCACCGTCGTACTGATCGAGGTGGCCGTCCTCGGGGTGGGCAACAACTACATACGCACCACCCTGCACCGCCCGGAGTTGATGCTGACCTGGTCGGCCCTGGTGGTCGGCGCGCACTTCTTCCCGATGGCCCGGAGTCTGCGCGCCCCGATGCTGCGGTGGGTCGGCGCCGCGATGGCGGCCACCGTCGGTCTCGCGGCGTTGGCCACGCTGCTGCCGGGTGCGACCGAGAACGTCTGGCAGTCCGTGCCGGGCATCGGTTGCGCGGCCGTGCTGTGGGCGGGGGCGGCGTACACCGGCCTGCGGGCGGGCCGGAAGGCGTAGGCCGTCCCTACCCGCCCCGGCCCAAGGGGGCGCAGCCGTTCGACGGACGGGCGAAGGTACGGTTTCCGGCGTTCGGGTGGTGGTTACGTGTTGAGAAGGGGCCGTTCATGTGGCGCTCATAGCTTCGAGAGGACCACGTCGTCCTTCCCGAGGGGATCTCCCAGCACATGCGCCGCAGACCAGTGAAGACGTTGACCGTTCTCGCCCTGGCGGGGGCCATGACCGCGGGGACGGCGGCCACCGCCTACTCCGCGCCGCAGAACGACGAGCGTGCCAAGGACATCCGGAACGTCATCTACCTGCTCGGTGACGGTATGGGCCGCACGCACGTCACGGCCGCCCGCGACCGGTACTACGGCGCCGGCGGGAAGCTCACCATGGAGACCCTCCCCTACACGGGCGCGGTCGCCACGTACGCCGTCGAGAAGGGCACCGCCAAGCCGTCCCTGGTCACCGACTCGGCCAGCTCCGCCACAGCTTGGTCGACGGGCGTCAAGACGTACAACGCCGCGATCGGCGTGGACTCGTACGAGAAGAAGGTCGCCACGCTGATGGAGCAGGCCAAGGCGGCCGGCTTCGCCACGGGCAACGTCTCCACCGCCGAGATCACCGACGCCACCCCGGCGGCGCAGTTCAGCCACGCGCTGCTGCGCGGCTGCCAGGGCCCGGTCTACTCCGACGCCGCCTGCCTCCCCAAGAAGGAGGACGGTACGTACGAGGCCGCGCCCTCCGACAAGACGCTGATCACGCCGATCGCCGAGCAGATCGCCCGCAACGGCACCGCCGACGTCGTCTTCGGCGGTGGTCTCGCCCGCTTCGAGCCGGACGACCAAAAGGCCCTCCAGGCCCAGGGCTACCAGGTGCTCGGCAACTTCGGTGACGCCGCGCTGCCCGCCCAGACCGCCGCCAGCCAGAAGGTCGCCACCAAGGCCGACCTCGACAAGGCCAACGGCAAGAAGGTCATCGGCCTCTTCAACCGGGGCAACCTGACGGTCGAGCAGGCCAAGGCCGGGCTGCCCGCCGACGCCCCGCAGAAGCAGGAGCCGACGCTGGCCGACATGGCCCGCAAGTCGATCGCGCTGCTCTCCGACCGCAAGCAGCAGGAGCGCGGCAAGGGCAAGGGCTTCTTCCTCCAGATCGAGGGCGCCCAGATCGACAAGCGCTCGCACGCCAACGACGCCGCGCAGACGCTCGGCGAGGTCAAGGCGTTCGACGACGCGGTCAAGGCCGCGTACGACTTCGCGAAGAAGGACGGCCACACGCTGGTGATCGTCACGGCCGACCACGAGTGCGCCGGCTTCAACATCATCGAGCACGGCACCTACACCAACGCCGAGGCCGTCGCGCCCCCGGCCAACACCGACGCGGGCAACCCGGCGAACAACAGCACCCCGTCGCGTGCGACGTCGGGCGCGAAGGACACCACCCGTTCGACCGGCATCGTCAACGGCGCGGGCTCGGGTGACGCGAAGAACTTCGCGCCGGCCACCTTCCGCACCCCGGACGACGCGCCGGACGTGAAGGACGGCAGCCCCGAGGCGAGCCTGTGGCTGACCTACCTGTCCGGCAATCACACCGGCGCGGACGTGCCGATCTTCGCCTACGGCCCGAACGGCGGCGCGTTCGCCGCGAGCCAGAACAACACCGAGCTCTACACCAAGATGTACCGCTCGCTGTTCGGCCGTTCGCCGCAGCACCACTGACCCTCGCGCACCCGGGGCCGGGGGGACTCCCCCCGGCCCCGCCCCCCTTTCAGGAGCGTTCGATGAGAAACCCCCTGCGCCGCGCCGCGGCCGCGCTGGTCCCGGCCGTGGCCGTACTCGCCCTCGCCGGCGGTTGCTCGGGCGGCGCACCCCGTACCGCCCCCGCCGGGGAACCGGTCGCCGCCGCGTCGCCCGTGGCCCTGCCCGCGCCGCGCAGCGCGCCCGCACCGGCGGCCGTGCTCGCACAGCCCGCCCGTCAGGGCGAAGTGCGCGTGGAGCAGGGACCGTTCACCGACCGGGTACGGCTGGACGGGCTGGAACTCACCGACCGGCAGACCGTCACCGGCCACTTGGCCATCACGGCGGACGTCAGCGACACCCTGGCCCTCGAACTGGCGGTGGCCTACTACGACGCCTCCGGCCACCTCGTGGGGACCGGGGCGTTCCAGTACCAGGAGGAGGGCGAGGACGCGCACGGCGCCGAGCACCACGACGGTCCGCGCGCGGCGGGTGGCGGCATCGACTTCACCGTGTCGCCGGGCAAGCTCACCGGCACCCCGGCCAGTGCCGTCCTGACCATCCCGGTGCTGGTCAGCGAGTAGCCGTCGGCCCGAGCCCGCGCCCGCTCGCGACAGCGCGGCCGGTCCCCGGAGCCGGCCGGCGCTCAGCCCCGGGCGCGCGGGGACAGCCGGTTCACCAGCTCGGCCAGGTCCTCGCAGGCCTGCTCGATCTTCAGGCGGACGTTGTTCTGCTCGGTGACCAGCGCCGACAGCAGCAGCGCGGTCAGGGCCACGCAGCCGTTGAGGGCCATCAGGTTGGCCATGACCTCCAGGGTGCTGTGGTGCGCGAACGGCCCCGCCCGGTCGGTGGCCGCCGAAACCGCCGCCACGGAGATCAGCAGCGCGCACGGCGCCGCCCCCGCCAGCTGGAACCGGACGGCGGCCCAGATCAGCAGCGGGAAGACCAGGAAGAGCAGCGAGAGCGAGCTGCGCGTCACCACCAGGGTCACCAGTACGGCTACGACCAGCAGGGCCACCGCCTCGGCCGTGCGGTACACGTCCCGCGGCAGTCCCATCATGGGCAGGGCCAGCAACACCGGCGTCCCCACGAGCACCCCCATCGCGTCCCCGGCCCACCAGGCCGCCCACACCGGCCAGAAGTCGCTCCACGGCAGGCTCCCGGCGAGCGCCAGCACCCCGGTGCCGACGGTCGCGCTGAGCAGCATCGGAAGCAGACCGCCCAGGAACACCAGGGCCAGTCCGTCGCGCAGCCGGTCCAGCTCGAGCCGGAACCGGGCCCGGCGGAGCAGCGCGTAGGCGCAGAGCGGGGCCAGGGTGTTGCCGGCGATGATGGCCGGTCCGCTGGGGTCGACGGGGCCGAGCGTCCGTATCACCAGGTAGGTGCCCAGGGCGATACCGGGCCAGATCCGCGGCCCCCGCCACAGCAGGGCGGCGACGGCGATCCCCGTGGGCAGCCACAACGGCGTGACCTGCGCGCCGGCGACGACCAGGCGCTGGAGCAGGCCCAGCCGGCCGGTCACGTAGTAGGCGGCGGCGACCGCGAGGATCCACAGCACCTGCCGCGGTGGGAAGAGACGCTGTGGGGACAGGGCGGTGGAAAGACCCCGCCGCCACTGCCCTCGCTCGGTGCTCACCCCACGTATGAGACAACGGCGCCGACCCCGCGCGGGTTCCTGACACGCCCTGGCGGGCCGGCGGCGCCTAGCGGACCGGTGACGCCCTAGCGGGCCGGCGGCGCGTCGTGGCGCAGGACCAGGACGGCCGCGTCGTCCGCGTGACCGGTGCAGTCGGCCACCCGCAACACCTCGGCGGCCAGCTCCTCCGGGTCGGCCGCCGCGCCGTCCCTGACCACCCGGGCCACCTGCCCCAACCCCGTCTCGATCGGGAACGACGGCCCCTCGACCACCCCGTCGGTGAGCAGGACGTACGCGCCGGCCCGCGCGAGGGGCCGGGTCGTCACCGGGTAGTCGCCGCCGGACAGCACGCCCAGCGGCAGGCCCCCCTCGTCCTCCGCGATGCCGTACGCGCCGTCCACGGTGGCCCACACCGCCGGGATGTGCCCGGCACGGGCGCCTTCGATCCGCCAGGTGTGGGGGTCGAAACGGAGGAAGCTGCAGGTCGCGAAGAGGTCCCGGCCGACCGACAGCAGCAGGTCGTTGGCCCGCCCCAGTACGTCCCCGGGGTCGGCCGCGGCGGCCGCCACCGCGCGCAGCGCTATCCGGATCTGCCCCATGAAGGCCGCCGCTTCCACGTCGTGGCCCTGGACGTCGCCGATGGAGAAGGCGAGCGATCCGTCCGTGAGCCCGAAACCGTCGTACCAGTCGCCGCCGATCTCCAGGCCGTGCCGGGCCGGCGCGTAGCGGGCGGCCGTGCGAAGCCCGGGGACGTCGGGCAGCGACGCCGGCAGCATCTCGCGTTGCAGGGCCTCGGCCAGTTCCACCCGGGCCTGCTGGAACTCGGCCCCCAGGCGGGCCTGCGCGGTGAGCCTCCCGAGCGTGGTCAGGAGGTCGTCGGCGCTCGCCGGCCGTGGGGAACGACGCGGGGCCATGGACCGCTCCCTCTGGACGACCGGTTCTCCCTGTCCGCACCAAGGGTAGGTGCGTGGCTCAGCTCCCGCAGTACGTGTCCTCCCCCGGCCGCTGCCCGGTGGTGAGGAACCGGGTCACCGCCCGGTCTCCGCAGGCGTTGCCGGTGCCCAGGTAGGAGCCGTGGCCGCCTTGGTCGACGGTGACCAGCCGGGCCCGCGCGCCGAGCGCCTCGCGCATCTTCAGGGCGCCGGCGTACGGGGTGGAGGGGTCCCGCAGGTTCTGGATCATGAGGATGTTGGACGGCCCGTCCGCGGTGATCCGTGTGGGCTGCTCCGTCGGGCGGTCCTTCCAGAAGGCGCAGGGGGTGATGTTCGCCGGCATCCCGGCCGTGAGGGGGTGCGCGGCCCGGTCCGCGGCCACGGCGCGCTCGTACGCGGCGACGTCCTTCGGCCAGCTCACGTCGTTGCAGATGACCCCGACCGTCACCGCCGCGTCCGTGTCCGGCATGGGGCCGGAGACGTCGGGCGTCAGCACGGGTACGGCGGCCGGTTCCTGGGCGGCTCGCAGGAGCCGGGCGAAGGGGGCGAAGGAGTCGCCGTAGAGGCTGGTCTGGAGCGCCTGGCGCAGCCGGGTCCCGGTCAGCGGCACTCCCGGCACGTTCGACTGCCGGGGCGCACGGTCCAGCTCCGCCGCGACCTTCAGGAACAGGGGTCGTACGTCCTCGGGGCGTACGGCGAGCCGCAGGCCTTCGGCGTCCCGCGCCGGGTCGGCGGCCCAGGCCGCGAAGTCGGGGAAGCGGTCTTCGGCGCCGACCGACATGTTCGCGAGCCAGCCGCGCGCCACGCGGGACGGGTCGGGGTCGCCGCTGCTGTCCAGCACCCAGCGGTCGGTGTGCTGCGGGTACCGCTGCGCGTACTGCGCGCCCACGTAGGTCCCGTACGAGGTGCCCCAGGCGGAGAGCTTCCGCTCGCCCAGGGCCTGGCGCAGGCGGTCGATGTCGCGCACCTCGTTGGCGGTGGTGAAGCTGCGCAGCTCGGGGCCGCCGTGCTCAGCGCAGGCCTCGGCGACCCTGCGGGAGCGGGCCGCGTTCTCGGCGATGGAGCCGTCCGGGCCGGGCCAGGAGCGCAGGGTGACCAGGTGGCGGTCCTCCTCGGCCAGTCCGCAGGACACGGTAGTGCTGCCACCGACCCCGCGCGGATCGAGGGAGACGAGGTCGTACGCGCCGGCCATCTCCCGGGCCAGGGCCTCGCCCTTCGAGGTCAGCCGCTGGACGCCGGAGCCGCCCGGGCCGCCGGGGATCACCAGCAGCGTCCCGTGCCTGGCCTGCGGGCGGTCGCCGCGCAGCCGGGTCACGGCGAGGCCGAGCTGCCGGCCGCCCGGGTCGTGGTAGTCGAGGGGGACGGGGAGCGTGGCGCACTGCTGCCCGGGCAGGGCGCCCCGGTGGGTGCAGTCGTGCCAGTCGAGGGCGGGCACGGTGGCGGTGGCCTGCGGGGCGGCGGCACCGGCCAGGGCGATGGCCTGCGGGGCGGTGACCCCGGTCAGGGCGGCGACGGCCACGGTGGACAGGGCGACGGCGGCGGCCTTGCGGCGGCGGTTGGTGGGCATGGCCCCATGTTTGTGGACCGCTCGGCGCGGCCCCATCCGGCTGCCGGGACGACCGTACGGGGGGCAGGCCCCCCACGGGACCCCCCGGAAAGCCCGGCGCCGGAGGCCCGGAAGGCCCGGCGCCGGACGCGCGGCCGCGTGGGCGTGCCGCCGCACCCGGTGGCGTGAGCCGGATGGCCGGAGCGAAAGTTCGGGTATTGAATGGTTTGGTCGGGTATATCCCTCTGGACAGCGCAACGACGGCCCCGGACTCGGGACCTCTCCGTCGCTTGGAGCGCAGACATGGAACGTACAGAGCTCACAGACGTCGCGACCCACGAAGCCAGGGCCCTCTCGGTGGCCCTGTTCCGTAGGCTGGCCCGGCTGCAGGAAGGCACGGCGGAGTACTCGTACGTACGCAACACCCTCGTCGAACTGAACATCAGCCTGGTGCGGTACGCGGCGCGCCGGTTCCGCGGGCGCAGCGAGCCGATGGAGGACATCGTCCAGGTCGGCACGATCGGCCTGATCAAGGCCATCAACCGGTTCGACCCGGATCGCGGTGTCGAGTTCACCTCGTTCGCCATGCCCACCATCACCGGCGAGATCAAGCGGTTCTTCCGCGACACCAGCTGGGCCGTCAAGGTCCCGCGCCGGCTCCAGGAGCTGCGCATCGACACGGCCAAGGCGCACGACGCACTGGAGCAGGACCTCGGCCGCGAGCCCACAGACGCCGAACTCGCCGAACAGTTGCACGTCACGCCGGAGGAGCTGTCAGAGGGGCGCAAGGCGGCGCGCGCCTACTCCGCGCGCTCCCTGGACGCCCCGGCGCAGGAGGAGAGCGATCGCGACCCCTACGCCGCGCCGACGGCGCTGGGCGAGGAGGAGCCCGCCTACGACCTCATCGAGTGCCTGGAGTCGCTCAAGCCGATGCTGGCCGGGCTCTCCCCGCGCGAGCGGAAGCTGCTGGAGCTGCGCTTCGGGCAGGAGCTGACCCAGTCCGAGATCGGCGGGCTGCTGGGACTCTCGCAGATGCACGTCTCGCGGCTGCTGAACCGCACCCTGACCAGGCTGCGCGCGGAGTTCCTCACGGACGGGGAGGACGAGGAGAGCGGTCCTGGGGCCCCGGAGCCGGCGGCTCCTGGCTCGTCCCCCGAGGCCCTCGCCTCCCGCCCGGAAGCGGCGGAGGGGAATCAGTCGGACTCGGTACGGCAGGAGGCGGTACTTCCAACCAGACCGTCTTCCCGGGGAACGCGCCGCCCGAAGGCTCGGCGCCCCAGCTCCTCGCGAGCCGTTCCAGCACGATGAGGCCGTGACCTCCCGGCCGGGTCCGGTCGCCCGGCGGTCGGCGGCGCGGGGGCTCGGGGCTGTCGTCGCTGACCTCCACCCGTAGGCCCAGGGGGCTGTGGCGCAAGACCAGCTCCCGGGGACCACCGCCGTGCAGGCAGGCGTTGGTGACGACCTCCGAGACGAGCAGGAGCACGTCTTCCATCGCCTCGGGATCACGGGGCCACAGCCAGTCCGTGAGCGCCTGCCGGGTGAAGTCCCGGCACCGGGTGACGACACCGGTCGTCGCGCCGCCCAGGACCAGCCTCCGAGTCTGCTCGGCCACAGGGCCTCCCGTCTCCGCGCGCACGTGTCCGCACGCCGGTCTCCGCGCGCACTCCTGCGCGCCGCACCTACCCCCGCCCGGGGCAACCAATCCCGATATTCCTTTATGCACCCCTACTCAACCACCCCGTTAACGTCACAGAATCCCACCAGTTTCTTCCGCACGACGGAAAAATGATTCCGCTGTGCGATAAGCCATGCTCTGCTCCCCTCGGTCGCACCCCCGCCTCCAGGAGGAAGAGCCATGCCCGAACACCGTGTCGCCCTGGTCACCGGATCGTCCTCGGGGATCGGCGCCGCCATCGCCCGCCGCCTGCCCCGCGAAGGCATGCGCGTCATGGTGAACTCCGCGCGCAGCGAAGCCGCCGGAATGGCCCTGGCCGCGGAACTGCCCGAGGCGCTCCACGTCCGGGGCGGCGTCTTGGACGCGGCCGGCGGCCGCCGCGTGGCGCAGAGCGCCGTCGACGCCTTCGGTCGCCTGGACGTCCTGGTCACCAACGCCGGCGTGACCCGCTTCCGCCCGCTGGACGACCTGGAGGCCGCGCTCCACCTCGCGAACGCCGCCTGCACGACCGGGGGCGTCCTCACCGTCGACGGCGGTCGCCACGCGGTGTGATCCGGAACGTGATGCGATCCGGCACGCGGTGCGATCCGGACGTGCGGGCTCGTCCGCGCGGCTCGTCCGGGTGGGGTCTTCGGGTGGGCTCGTCCCGGATGGGCTCGTCGACCGGAACGTTTCCCACCCCCGTGCGGAAACCTCCCGGATCGCCTCGCCCGGCCGCCCCGGCGAGTCCGCCCCGGCGACCGGCGGCCGACGCTAGCCCGCCCCCAGGGCCGCGTCGAAGGCGCGCCCGGCGATCCGTCAGGTCGCCGGCACGGCTGTCCACATTCTGGACAACTACCCTCGGATTATGAACGCAGCCGCCGACGGCCCCGCCGCCGTGAAAGACGCCGTGAAGGACGCCGACCGGAAGCACGTCTTCCATTCCTGGTCGGCGCAGGAACTCATCGATCCGCTCGCCGTCGCGGGGGCCGAGGGCTCGTACTTCTGGGACGACGAGGGCAACCGCTTCCTCGACTTCTCCAGCGCGCTCGTCTACACGAACATCGGCTACCAGCACCCCAAGGTCGCCGCCGCCATCGCGGAACAGGCCGGGAAGCTCTGCACCGTCGCTCCCGGTTTCGCCGTGGACTCCCGCTCCGAGGCCGCGCGCCTCATCGCGGAGCGGACCCCCGGCGACCTCGACAAGATCTTCTTCACCAACGCCGGCGCCGAGGCGGTCGAGAACGCCGTCCGGATGGCACGCGTACACACCGGACGCCCCAAGGTGCTGGCCGCCTACCGCTCGTACCACGGCGCCACGTCCGCCGCGATCAACCTGACCGGTGACGCCCGCCGCTTCGGCAACGACTCGGCGACCGCCGGTGTCGTGCACTTCTGGGGCCCCTTCCGCTACCGCTCGCCCTTCCACGCGACCACCGACGCCGAGGAGAGCGCCCGCGCCCTGCGCCACCTGGAGGACACCATCGTCTTCGAGGGCCCGCGGTCGATCGCCGCGGTCATCCTGGAGACGGTCGGCGGCGCCCCCGGCGTCCTCGTGCCGCCGCCCGGCTACCTGGCCGGGGTGCGCGAGCTGTGCGACCGCTACGGCATCGTCTTCATCCTGGACGAGGTCATGGTCGGCTTCGGCCGCACCGGGAAGTGGTTCGCCTGCGAGCACTGGGACGTCACCCCCGACCTGCTCTGCTTCGCCAAGGGCGTCACCAGCGGATACGTGCCGCTCGGGGGCGTCGCCATCTCCGCCGCGATCGCCGAGACCTTCGCCCGCCGGCCCTACCCGGGCGGGCTGACGTACTCCGGTCACGTGCTGGCGTGCGCCGCGGCGGTCGCCACGATCAACACGATGGAGGAGGAGGGCATCGTCGAGCAATCCGCCCGCACCGGTGCCGAGCTGCTCGGTCCGGGCCTGCGCGCCCTCGCCGAGCGGCACCCCTCGGTCGGCGAGGTCCGGGGCGTGGGCACCTTCTGGGCACTGGAACTCGTACGGGACGCGGAGACGGGAGAGCCGCTCGTCCCGTACAACGCCTCGGGCGCCGACAACGCGCCGATGGCCGCGTTCGGGGCGGCCTGCAAGAAGGGCGGGTTGTGGCCGCTGATCGCCGGCAACCGCATCCACGTCGCGCCGCCGTGCAACATCTCCGAGCAGGACGTGACCAAGGGCTTGGCGATCCTCGACGAGGCATTGTCGGTCGCGGACGCGCACATGGTCTGACCTGCGCGAACAGCCCCGCTGCTGTGGGGTCGCCCAATGCGTGGGTGCGGGTATTCGGATGATCCGTGCGGTGGATATCGCACCGTACGCGTGTTGCAATCCGTGGAGCGGTGCGAAGCGCCACGGAGCACCGCGGCAGCACCACCAGCACCACCACCAGCACCTACGGACCGGGATGCACGTCAGTCCCGGGGCGGCCCCACGCGGCCGAACGGCGGGGAGCGGCACGCCTTCTTTCGGGCGGACGCTGGACGCCGGGCGTACGGGATCCAGACCACCGGACTCCGTGTTCCCGAGACCCGAAGGAAGACAGCATGAGCAAGCACGTCCTGGCCCAGAACCAGTACGGCAAGGCCGAGAACCGCATCGTCAAGGTCACCCGCAAGGGCGGCGACGGTTCCTGGCACGAGATCCGTGACCTCAACGTCTCGGTCGCGCTCCGCGGTGAGTTCCGCGACGTCCACCTGACCGGCGACAACGCCAACTGCCTGCCTACGGACACCACCAAGAACACCGTGTACGCCTTCGGCAAGGAACACGGCATCGACTCCCCCGAGGCCTTCGGCATCCTCCTCGCCAAGCACTTCGTCTCCTCCCAGCAGCCGATCCGCGAGGCGCAGATCCGCATCGAGGAGTACGTCTGGGACCGCATCCCGGTGCCGACGCGCAAGGAGCAGCACTCCTTCGTCCGCAAGGGCCAGGAAGTGCGCACCGCGCAGATCACCTACAGCGAGACCACGGGGCTCCAAGTCATCTCGGGCCTCAAGGACCTGACGGTGATGAACTCGACGAACTCCGAGTTCCACGGCTACATCAAGGACAAGTACACGACCCTCCAGGAGGCGTACGACCGCATCCTGGCGACCAAGGTCACCGCGCGCTGGGCGCACTCGGCGCTCGCCGCCGACGACCCGGAGTACGACTGGGACCGGTCGTACAAGAAGGTCCGCAAGCACATGCTGGACGCTTTCGCGGAGACGTACTCGTACTCCCTCCAGCAGACGCTGAACCAGATGGCCGAGCGGGTCCTGGACAACTGCCCGCGGGTCAACGAGGTCCGGCTGAACCTGCCCAACAAGCACCACTTCCTCGTCGACTTGGAGCCCTTCGGTCTCAAGAACGACAACGAGGTCTACTTCGCGGCGGACCGGATGTACGGCCTGATCGAGGGCACCATCCACCGTGACGGGGTGCAGCCGGTCATCGCGACCAGCGACTGGATCGTCGCCTAGCTCCTTCGCGCAGCGCTCAGTTCGGCCCGGACCGCGTCGCGGGGTCCGGGCCGTCCGGCTGTCCCAGGAGCAGGTTCCAGCGGCCGGAGCGTCCTGTGAGGATGGTGACGGTGTCCGGCCGCACGTCCAGCCGCCAGAAGGTCGCCGCGGGCAAGTCCAGGGCGTGGACCACGGCCGCCCGTACGACGGCCTGTTCCACCACCGCGCGGTGCGTGCCGGGGCCGAGACCGGTGAGGTGCGCGCCCGTGCGCGCGATCAGGGCCGCCACCGACTCCCCGCCGCCGGGGGGCGCGTACGACGGGTCCGTGAGCCACTGCCCGACCGCCCGCGGATCCCCGGCGGCGACCTCGTCCAGGGTCCGGCCCGCCCACTCGCCCATGTCCTGGCCGCGCAGGCCCTCGTGTCCCGGGCAGGGTTCTGTGACCCCGAACCGCCCCTGGCGGGCGGCCGGACCGAGCGGTGGCGTCACGAGGCGCAGGCGTACGACAGGCATGCGAAGAGGGTAGGGCCGAAGGGCCCGGCGCGCGCCCGGGGCGTGAGACGGCGCCCACACGCCGTGGTGTTCGGGCCACGCGCGCGGTACGGTCACGGACGACATGACGACGGTATGACGGAAGTACCGGTGAGAATCCGGCACGGTCGCGCCACTGTGAAACCTCCCGCACGGATACGGGGAGGGAAGTCAGACCCGCCACCGTCGTCAAAGAGCACCACTGACCGGGACGCGTGTTCCCTCTGGAGGTTCTGCCATGGCTCACTCTGCCGCGCCCACGACGGCTCCCGCCGCCGTTGCCCCCATTTCCCTTTCCGCGCTCGCCCCTTGGGCCGTCTTCGCGGGAATCGTCACGCTCTTCCTGCTCTACCTCGTCGGCGCCGAGCAGGGCGCGACCGCGCTCTTCGAGGGCAACACCGTCCACGAGTGGATGCACGACGGCCGTCACCTCCTCGGCTTCCCCTGCCACTGATCCGGAGTTCCGATCCAAATGAACTCCGTATCCCCTCGCGTGCTCCTCGTGCGGGGCATGCTGGCCGGCCTGCTGGCCGGTCTGGCCGCCTTCCTCGTCGCCTACGTGCTGGGCGAGTCGAAGGTGGACGCCGCGATCGCCATCGAGGAGGCGGCCTCCGCCGGCCACCACCACGGTGACGAAGCCGCCGCCCCGGTCAGCCGGGCCCTCCAGGCCACGGCCGGCCTGGGCACCGGCACCCTGCTCTACGGGGTCGCGCTCGGCGGCATCGCCGCGCTCGTCTTCTGCTACGCCCTGGGCCGCGTCGGCCGCTTCGGCCCGCGGGCCACGGCGGCTCTGGTCGCCGGGGGCCTGTTCGTCACCATCAACCTGGTGCCGTTCTTCAAGTACCCCTCCAACCCGCCGGCGGTCGGCGACCCCGAGACGGTCGTACGCCGTACGACCCTCTTCGTGCTGATGATCGCCTTGAGCGTGCTCCTCGCCTCGGGTGCGCTCATCCTGGGGCGGCGGCTGGCACCTCGCACGGGCAATTGGAACGCCTCGATCGTCGCCGGGCTCGCGTTCGTCGTGGCCATCGCCCTCGCGTACGCCTTCCTGCCCGGCATCAACGAGGTACCGGCGGACTTCCCCGCCGTGCTGATCTGGCAGTTCCGGATCGCGACCCTCACCATCCAAGCGGCGCTGTGGGCGACTTTCGGCCTGTCCTTCGGATATCTAGCCGAACGCGCACTTGTGCCCGCGATCGCGCCCAAGGAGGCTGTGCAGCCGACAAGTTGACGGTGAAGGGGCCGGTGGCACATGCAGACGGCGATCTGGCAATGGCGTGGCTGGACGGGCGCTGCCCCGTTCTGGCTGAGCTCGGTCCTGCTGCTCCTGGCCCCCTTCACCGCCATCACCTTGCTGGCCCAGATCGGCGTCATCCTGGCTCTCGCCGGCCTCGGCGGTCTGGCCCGGCAACTCTGGTTCGGTGACTACGGGCATCCCGCCATCCATGTCGCCGCCGCCCTGATGGGCGGCACCGCGGCGGCACTGGTGGTGGTCTGACCCGGGGGGTGTGCCCGCTCGGCGATGGCCGATCCCGCCCCAAGATGACCACGCCCGGCGGTGGCCACTCCCGTCTCCCGCCCACCCGTACGGGCGTACCGGTCGCGCCGGCCGAAAAACGGCGCCCTCACCCTCCTCCAGCTGCGAAGACGCGCCCGAGCTGTTACGACACTCCGGTGACATGTCGGCGGTGTCCGGCGCCTCCCGATGTGTGCGGGGGCCGGGAGCGATCCACTGCTGACAGGATTCGGCCGCCCGAGCCGGACCAGGAGGGAATGCCATGGCCCGCGCCCAGTGGGCCGTCGGTGCGCTGACGGTCACTTTGCTCGGCACCGGCGTAGCGATGTTGCACAGTACCCAGGGCGCCGAGCCCGAGGCCGTCACCGTGAGCGACGCACTGCCGTCGCGGGCGCTGGGACTGACCGGCCACCGGCGCTTGGTGCGGGAATTGGAGCACGGCGGTGAGTACCCCGGCCAGGCCGGTCCGGACGCACCCGGCACCGGCTCCCGGCCGGCCCGGGGCTCCTCCGCCACCCCCGTCCTGCCGATGCGGGCGGCGCGGCCGGTGCGCCTGCGGATTCCGAGCCTGGAGGTGGACGTCCACGTCTCCTCACGGAACCCGGAGGGCAGGGTCCGGTGGGACCCGGGCAGCCCGGCCCCGGGGTCGGCCGGCACCGCCGTCGTCAGCGGGAAGGAGCTGCGGCTCGCCGGTCTGCGGCGCGGGCGCCTCATCGAGGTCGCCCGCGCGGACCACCGTACGGCCGTGTTCAGCGTGGTCCGGGTCATGCCGGTGGAGACGGGCGGGATGCCGGAGCCGAGGAAACGGGCGGAGCGGACCGAACGGCCGGAACGCGCGGGGCTGAGGCTCGTCGGCGGTGACGCCGTCGTCGTGGCCCGGTTGACGGGGCGCCACCACACGCGTTGAGCCGCGCCGTCAACCGGGCCTGGTCAGCCGGCAAGGGTCCTCGTCCCCCGACAGGGGTGCATTCCTCCCCCCAACGGGCGTTTCTCGTCCTACGACGGCCAGGGCGTCGGCGCGTCTGGGCACACAGCAGGGCATGAACGGTGCGCGGTACGCGCGGGCGGTGACGGCGAAGGCCCTGACGGTGATCTGCGTCGTACTGCTGTGCGTGTTCGGCGCCGTTCCCTCGGCGGCCACGGCTGCCGAGTCCCGTCCTGCCACCACCGCACCGGCGGAGCCCTCCGACGGGTCGTCCGATCCGGCCCCGGACATCGAGGCACGGCCGGCTCTGCGGGCGTTCGCGCGCGAGACGCCGGGCGTACGGCGGCCGCCGACGATGTTTCACGTGAAACGTGCCGCTCACCCGCCGAGCGCCATCCCGGTCGGGGCGGCTGGGGCGGGGTCGTCGCGGCAGGCGGTACGGAGTGTGGTCCTCCGCTGCTGAGCGGGCCCGGGCGTGCCCACCGCGCGAGGTTGCCCGCGCGGGTCGGTGCGCCCACAGCAGCGCTTCCTGCCCACACTCCTGCGACACCGTGAGGTTCCGTCATGCCCATCGACCCGTACGCGGCCCTGAACGCCATGCTCCGCGCCGAAGCCGCCCGCCGCACCCCGCCTTCGGCCCGCCGCCCCCAGTCCGAGAACACCGACCGGGACACCGGCGGTGACACCGGCCGCGACAACCCCCTTCCGGGGAACGTCCCGCAGCGCCCGGCCGCGGCCGCGCCGGCGGAGTGAGTCGTAGGCGGCGCCGGTCCCCGCGGGACCGGCGCCGCCAGGCGGCACGTACCGGGATCAGTCCTCGTGCGTGTAGTAACGGTAGAAGGCGGTGAGGCCGGTGGCCACGGCCACGGCCAAGCCGATCCCCGTGGAGCGGAGCACCGATTCGTTGGTGAGACTGAACAGGTAGCCGATGGCGATGCCCGCGAAGGCGCCCCAGGCGGCCGCGTGCGCTTCTCGTGCGAGCCGCGGGCCGAACCGGGCGAGGGCGAACACGCAGCCGGCGAAGACGACGCCGCACAGGATTCCGTAGAAGACGTTACCGGCGTCGACCGGTCCCATCTGACGCTGGATGAAGGCCGCCCAGACCCCGTAGACGAGGCCGAGCAGCAGGGGGAGAACCAGTGCGCTCCTACTGACGTGCCGGGGGTCCGCCCCTGTCATCAGCTGGGGCCGCCGGGGAGCGGTGGGTGCCGCGTGTGCCATGGCAGGCTCCTTTCTGTCCACCCTCCAGGGCACACCCGCCGCTCCGGCGCGGCAAGTGGATCAAGGCGGCCACCCGGGCGACGCGCCGCGTCCGGGGTCACCCGATCGCAGCAACAGGGCTGGCCCGACGGGGTCGCGAGAGCGTTCCCTGGTGACGTGC
The DNA here is from genome assembly GCF_055231995.1 of Streptomyces sp. Tek67B01. Lineage (NCBI taxonomy): Bacteria > Bacillati > Actinomycetota > Actinomycetes > Kitasatosporales > Streptomycetaceae > Streptomyces > Streptomyces sp. Tek67B01. The sequence goes on along the minus strand of NZ_JBUYUY010000001.1, from coordinate 3,782,358 downwards.
GCACCTCGCTGTCGGCGGTACTGATCGTGCTCGTGGCCCTGCTGGTGCCCGCGAGCGCCATCGCGTACTGGGCCGATCGCGAGCTGGGGAACGCCGACCGCTACACCGCGGCCATGTCCCCGTTGGCCCGGGACCCCGCCGTGCAGAACGTGGTCGTCACCCAGGGCACCCGCGCCCTGGCCGGTCAGATCGACGCCGGGCCCTTTCAGGGTGGTGTCGACACGCTGCTGGGCGAGGCCCTGCGGTCCTTCGTGGGGACACCGGCCTACCGGACGGCGTGGGACGCCGCGAACCGCGCCGCGCACGCCGCGTTCTTCCGGGCGCTCAGCACCGGCCACGGCAACGCCCTGACCATCGATCTGGCGCCCGTGCTCGCCGAGGTCAAGGGGGAACTCATGGGGGACGGGGTGCCGTTCGCGGACCGCATCCCCGTCACGCACCTGTCCGTGAAGGTCATGGAGTACGACGATCTCGGCGCGCTCCGGAGAGGATTCCGCATGCTCCAGGTCGCCGGTGTATGGCTTCCCCTGCTGACCCTCGTCCTGGCCCTGACGGCGGTAGCCGTCGCCGTGCGGCGCCGACGCGCCGTTCTGGCCACCGGCATCGGGCTCGCCGTGGGGGCGGTGCTGCTCTGGATCACCGTGGAAGTCTGCCGCCGCCTGACCCTGGACGACCTGCCGCCCGATGTCGACCGCCCGGCCGCGGGTGCGGTGTACGACGCGCTCACCTCGTTCCTGCGCACCACCGCGTGGGTGGTGCTGGCCATCGGGCTCGCCGCCGCGCTGGCCGCCTGGCTGACCGGGCGACTGCGCCGCACCCCATAAGCTCGGAACGTGCCCAAAGGCCCAGACCTCCACAGACCCCCGTAGAACTCCCCGCAGACCCTCCCCACACAGACCCAGCAGAACCGATTCGCGAGCGGCGCCACGGAAGCGGGAATGAGCAGCGAACGACGCACGGAGCACATACCGCCCGGGCAGCCAGGGGCCCGGCCCGGCGCCCGGCAGATCCCGCTGACGCCGCCCGCCTGGCTGCTCCGGGGACTGCGACCGAGCCGGACACCGGTGCCGTGGGCCGCCGTCGTGCGCGCCGGGATCGCGATGGCGACCCCGCTCGCCGTCGGCTTCGCCCTCGACGAACCCGAGTACGGCGCGCTCGTCTCGATGGGCGCCCTGTCCGGGGTGATCGGCGACACCGCCGACGCCTACCGGATGCGCATCCTGAACATCGCCGTCCCCCAGCTGTTCGGTGCCGTCGGCGTCGCCTTGGGGACGCTCGTCTTCGGGCGCGGATGGCTGGCCGTGGGCGTCCTCACCTTGATCGCCCTCGTCTCCGGGATGATCTCCTCGATCGGCACCGTCGCGTCCGTCTCCGGGCTGCTGCTCCTACTCAACGCCGTGGTGGGGGCCGGGCTGCCGCTTCCCGAGCCCTGGTGGACGGCGCCGCTGCTGCTGGCCACCGGCGGACTGTTCGTGCTGGCGCTGAGCCTGCTGGGCTGGCCGCTGCGCGGACGCCAACCCGAACGGGCCGCCGTCGCGGCCTGCTACCGGGCCCTCGCCGACGCCCTGGAAGCGGCGGGCCGACCCACCTACGAGGAGCGGCGCCTGGAGGTCACCCAGGCGCTGAACCAGGCCTATGACCTCGTCCTGGGCCGTCGGGCCCGGGTCCACGGGCGCAACCCCTCCCTCGTGCGGATCCTGGCCCAGTTGAACGTGCTGGTCCCGCTCGTGGACGCGGCACCCGCCGCGCACCTGAGCGGCCGTCCCCTACCGCCCGAGGTCCCGGCGGCGGTACGGGAGCTGGGCCGCGTCGTGGAGGAGGGGCAGACCGGGGAATCCGCCCTGGAGCTTCCCGCACCGCACGGGCCGTCCCAGCGGGCTGTCGACAAGGCCCTCCGGTACGCGGCGACCACCGTGTACCAGGACGAACCCGACCCGTACAACATCGACGACCGGCTCGGCCGGCCCGCCGCCCTGCGCGTCCGGGCCCAGCGCGCGGTGCGCGACATGGCGCTGTCGGGCGCCTCCTGGCGGTACGGGCTGCGGCTCGCCCTGTGCATCGGGCTGGCGCAGTCGCTCGTCTCCCTCGTGCCGGTCGAGCGCTCGTACTGGGTCGCCCTGACCGTCACCTTCGTCCTCAAGCCGGACTTCGGTTCGGTGTTCTCGCGGGCGGTGCTGCGGGCGCTGGGCACGGCGGTCGGGCTGGTCCTGGCAGCCGCCGTCCTCTCCGAAGTGCCGCGCGGCTGGTGGGACGTGCCGGTCATGATGGTGCTGGCCGCGCTGATCCCGGCGTTCTCCGTCAAGGGCTACGCCTTCCAGACCGCCGCGATCACCCCGGTGATCCTGCTGCTGTCCGACCAGCTCAACCATCAGGGCTTCGACCTGATCCGACCCCGGCTGCTGGACAGCCTGATCGGCTGCGCCATCACCCTGGTCGCCGGATACCTGCTGTGGCCGGAGAGCTGGCACACCCGGATCGGGGACCGGCTGGCCGACGCCGTCGAGGACTCGGCACGGTACGTGGAGCGCGCCTTCAGCGTCCCCGACACCACCGATGCCGATCAGGCGGCCGCGCGGACCGCCCGGCTGCACGCCCGCCGGCGGATCTACCGCGAGCTGTCGGGCGTACGGAGCGAGTTCCAGAGGGCGTTGACGGAGCCTCCGCCCACCGGGGCGCGCGCCGCCGCTTGGTGGCCCCTGGTCGTGGCCGTCGAGCGGATCGTGGACGCCACGACCGCCGCCAGGGTGCGGGTCAACCACGGAGTCGCACCGCCCGCTCCCGAGGAGGTGGCGGTCGTCACCGCCGAGCTGCGCGGCTTGGCCGAGGGGGTACGGACCAACAGGAACCCAGGAGGGGTTCGGGTCGCCCCGCTGCCGGCGGGTGCGGAGAACTCCGTACTGGCCCCGGTGCACCAGGAGGTCACCGCCGCCCGGGCCATCGCCACCGAACACTGACGGCAGTTGGCAGTCGCAGCGGCCGATGTTTCACGTGAAACCGCCTCCAAAAGGGCGCGGATGCCATGGCGAGGAGATGAACGCTGCGTGAAGGGGACGCGGTGAAGGAGGAGTTCCCGCAGGCCCCGAGTGTGCGTAGGTGACAGGAACGCCACGATTGGCGCCCCTGCCGACGTTCCAGCCAAGGGGCCGATAACCTTACGTGTCCACTCTGGGTAGGGATCTACCGCGCAGCTCGGACAAATGACGCACGCACACATGCGAAAGGCCTGGCCCATGGGTATTCGGAGCTTGTTGCGCAAGGTGTTCGGACGGTCTCCCGAACCGGTTCCGGATTCGTCGGACGCCCCGTCGGCGGCCGTCCCGAACCAGGCCGAACGCGCGCCGCTGGACGTGGCGGCCGAGCTGGTGGCGGCGTCCTTCGACAACCCGACGGTCCCGCCGCAGTCCGCGCCGCGCGACCGTGAGCCGGGCACGGTTTTGACGGCGCCGCCGCAGACGACGGACCCGACCGTCCCGGAGGCCCGCCGTCCGTCGCCTGCGGCCACATCGGAGGCGGCAACCGGTGGCTCCGCCACGCCGGTTACGCAGCCGACCCAGCCGAAGCCCGAGCCGGTCGCGGAGCCCGCCGCGGAAACGGAACCCGCGCCGGAGCCCGCAGCCGACCCGGAACCGGAAGCAGCGCCCGCCGCCGAAGCGGAACCCGCGCCGGAGGCCGCCGCCGACCCGCAGCCCGAGCCGGCGGCCGTAGCCGAGCCGGAGGCCCACGCCGTCGCCGAGCCCGAGGCCGAGGTCACGCCGGAGCCCGAGCCGGCGGCCCACGCCGCACCCGAGCCGGAGCCCGAGGCGGCGGCCGTAGCCGTCGAGCCGGAAGCCCAGCCCGAGCCCGTCGTCGCCGCAGCGGCGACGGAGCCCGCCGCCGTGGCCGAGCCCGAGGCCGCGACGGAGCCCGAGCCCACCGCCGCCGAGGTGGAGCCCGTGGCGCAGGCGCCGGAAGAGACCGCCGCCCCCGAGCCGGAGGCGGAGGCGGTCGCCGCCGGGCCGGCCGTCGCGCTCGCCGCCGTCAAGCGGCAGGCGCCCGAGGTGGCCGCCGCCTACAAGGCCGCCGGTCAGGTGCTGCGGGGCAAGGGCAAGACCGGCTCCCGCGCCAAGGTGTACCTCGTCCTGGACCGCTCCGGCTCCATGCGCGGCTTCTACAAGGACGGCAGCGCCCAGTACCTCGCCGACCACGCCCTCGCCCTCGCGGCGCACCTCGACGAAGACGCGACCGTGCACACCGTCTTCTTCTCCACGGAGGTGGACGGCACCGCCGACCTCACCCTGGACGCCCACGACGACGCCTGGGTCGAGTCCCGCCACGCCGAACTCGGCCGCATGGGCCGGACCAGCTACCACGTGGCGGTCGAGGCGGTCGTCGAGCGCTACCAGAAGGACGGCGGCGACCACCGCGCGCTCGTGGTGTTCCAGACCGACGGCGCCCCCGACAGCCGCCAGCCCGCGAAGCAGGCCATCACCGACGCGGCGGCCCACGACATCCTCTGGCAGTTCGTCGCCTTCGGTGACCACGACTCCAAGGCGTTCGACTTCCTGCGCAAGCTGGACGCCGAGAACGCCGGCTTCTTCCACGCCGGCCCCGCCCCGCGCGAGCTGACCTCCGCGGCCCTGCTCAAGGGCGTCCTCGACCGCTTCTGATCGACGCGAGACAACGCGAGACGAGACGGGACGACGCGAAGGGCCCGGGATCACCGATCCCGGGCCCTTCGCGTCGTCCACGGCGGCTCCGCGTGGAGCCGCGGCCGCGGCCTACTGGTGCGGCTTGACCGACTTCTCCACCGGCTCGGAGGACTTCGTCTCCACCGGCTTGCGCAGCGCGATGTTGAGCTCGCGCAGACGGGACTCCTCCAGCACCGTCGGCGCGCCCATCATCAGGTCCTGCGCGTTGCCGTTCAGCGGGAAGGCGATCGTCTCGCGGATGTTCGGCTCGTCGGCCAGGAGCATCACGATGCGGTCGACGCCGGGGGCGATGCCACCGTGCGGCGGGGCGCCGAGGCGGAACGCGCGCAGCATGCCCGCGAACTCCCGCTCGACGGTCTCCGCGTCGTAACCGGCGATCTCGAAGGCCTTGAGCATGACCTCGGGCTCGTGGTTGCGGATGGCGCCGGAGGACAGCTCGATGCCGTTGCAGACGATGTCGTACTGCCAGGCCAGGATGTCGAGCGGGTCCTTCTCCTCCAGGTCCTTCATGCCGCCCTGCGGCATCGAGAAGGGGTTGTGCGAGAAGTCGATCTTGCCCGTCTCCTCGTCCTTCTCGTACATCGGGAAGTCGACGATCCAGCAGAAGCGGAAGACGTTCTCCTCGAACTGGCCCGCGCGCTTGGCGGCCTCGACCCGGACCGGGCCCATGATCTTGGAGACCTCGTCGAACTCGCCCGCGCCGAAGAACACGGCGTGCCCGGCGGCCAGGCCGAGACGCTCTGTGAGGACCTTGATGTTCTCCTCGGTGAGGAACTTGGCGATGGGGCCCGTCAGGCCGCCGTCCTCGCCCACGCGCACCCAGGCCAGGCCCTTGGCGCCCAGCGAGATCGCGTACTCGCCCAGACCGTCGAAGAACTTGCGCGGCTGCCCGGCGGTGTCCGGGACGGCCAGCGCACGCACGTGCTTGCCGGCGAACGCCTTGAACTCCGAGCCCTCGAAGACGTCGGAGATGTCGACGAGCTCCAGCTTGGCGCGCAGGTCGGGCTTGTCGTTGCCGTACTTGAGCATCGACTCGCGGAACGGGATGCGCGGGAACGGCGAGGTGACCGCGCGGCCACCGCCGAACTCGGTGAAGAGCTCGGTCATCAGCTTCTCGATGGGCTGGAAGACGTCTTCCTGCTCGACGAAGGACATCTCGACGTCGAGCTGGTAGAACTCGCCCGGCGAACGGTCGGCGCGGGCGTCCTCGTCACGGAAACAGGGCGCGATCTGGAAGTAGCGGTCGAAACCGGAGATCATCAGCAGCTGCTTGAACTGCTGCGGCGCCTGCGGGAGGGCGTAGAACTTGCCCGGGTTCAGACGGGAGGGGACGACGAAGTCACGGGCGCCCTCGGGGGAGGTCGCGGTGAGGATCGGGGTCGCCATCTCGTTGAAGCCGAGGGCCACCATCTTGGAGCGGATGGAGGCGATGACGGCCGAGCGCAGCATGATGTTGCGGTGCATGCGCTCGCGGCGCAGGTCGAGGAAGCGGTACTCCAGGCGCCGCTCCTCGTTCACACCGTCGTCGGTGTTGATGGTGAAGGGCAGCGGGCCGGCCGCGCCGAGCACCTCGACCTCGGAGACCTCGATCTCGATCTCGCCGGTGGGCAGCTCGGGGTTGACGTTGTCCGCGCCGCGGGAGACGACCTTGCCGTCGATCCGGACGACGGTCTCCTTGCTGACGCTGCTCAGCGCCTCGTTCGCGGCGGTGCCGGGGCGGGCGACGAGCTGCGTGATGCCGTAGTGGTCGCGCAGATCGATGAAGAGGATGCCGCCCAGGTCTCGACGGTTGTGCACCCAGCCGCTCAGCCGGACGTCAGCGTTGACGTCGGAGGCACGAAGCTCGCCGCACGTGTGGGACCTGTACCGATGCATCAGTCATCCAGTTCTTCGCGATACCAGGGTGGATTCAACCGTCACAAGGTTACCGTCCGGGACGGGTACCGCGCTGGCGCGGCCGCGGAGGGGCCCCGTACGGGAAGCCGGGGCGCCCGGGACGGACAGGGGGTCCGGCCCTGAGCAGGCGGTCGGTACAGCCTGAACAGGCGGCCGGTCCAGCCTGAAGATGAGCCCGGTCCGGCCTGAACAGGCAGCGTCGGCCGATCACCTGTAAAGATGGCCGGGTGCGCACCGAGGACGTCCTGGCAGCCATCGCGACCGGTCTGTGGCGATGGGACAACGCCTCCGGGATGGTCACTCTCGACAGCGAGGCCGCCCGGCTGCTCGGGCTGCCCGCCGAGCCCGCCGTCCTGCCCGAGGTGGCCGTACGGTCGCGGTTCCACCCGGTGGACTGGAACGAGATCAACGCCATCGTGGACCTCGCCGTCGCCGAGGGCACCCTCGCCGAGGCCCGGCTGCGGATCGTGGACGCGCAGGGGCGGGTGCTGCGCACCGTGCGCAGCCGTTCCAAGCCGGTGCAGGCGCCCACCACGCGCGGCCGGGTCGACTTCGAGCTGATCGGCACGGTCCAGGAAATCGCCGAGCCGCAGCCGGGGACGGCCGCCGCGCACACCCCGATCACCGGGGACTGGCGGCGCTCCCGGGAGGCGTTCCTGCTGGACGCGGGCCGGGCGCTGGCCGAGGCCCGGTCGACGGCGGAGGTGCTGCGGGTCGCCGCCTCCCTCTCGATGCCGGGGTTCAGCCCGGACGGGCTGGCGGTGTTCGGCGTGGACGGCGAGCGGCTGTCGATCATCGGCCACCACGGGCACGGCCCGGGGGACGAGAGCCCCTTCACGGAGATGCGGCTGGACACGGCCTACCCCGCCGCGGAGGTGGTGCGGACCGGACGGGCGGTCTACCTGCCGACGCCCGAGGAGTACAAACGGCGCTTCGCGGCCACGTGGCCGCTGGCGGAGCCCTTCGGCCGGTCCTCCTGGGCCTTCGTCCCGCTGGTCGTGGCCGGTCGGACCATGGGCGCGTGGATGGCGGCCTTCAAGCACCCGGTGTCCTTCTCGCCGGACGAGCGGTCGGTGCTGACCACGGTGGCGCGGATGCTGGCCCAGGCCCTCCAGCGGGCCGGGGTGACGGAGTCCGAGCGGGAACTCACCACCGGGCTGCAACGGTCGATGATGCCGCAGCTCGGCCCCGAGATCCCGGGCATGCGGATCGCCGCGCGGTACGTCCCGACCGGCGGCGGGCTCCAGGTCGGCGGCGACTGGTACGACATGATCCCGCTCCCCTCGGGCCGGTTCGCGCTGGTCATCGGGGACGTCCAGGGTCACGACGTACGCGCGGCGGGCCTGATGGGTCAGCTGCGGATCGCGGTGCGGGCGTACGCCTCCGAGGGGCACCGGCCGGACGCGGTCCTCTCCCGGGCCTCCCGCTTCCTCGCCGGGCTGTGTTCCTCGCAGGAGAAGGACGGCCCCGACGGGTACGCCGACGGATACGCCGCCGCCTACACCGCCGGCGGCCCCGACCCGGACTTCACCAGCCCGCGCTTCGCCACCTGCCTCTACATGGAGTGCGACCCCCGGACCGGCCTGCTGGAGGTGGCCCGCGCCGGTCACCCCGACCCGGTGGTCCGGATGACGGACGGCACGGTCCTGACGCGGCCCACGGCGGGCGGCCTCCCGCTGGGCATCGTCCCCGACACCGACTACCCCACCACCCGCTTCACCCTGGAGCCGGGCGAGACGCTGATGCTGTGCACCGACGGGCTCATCGAGACCGGCGGACACGACCTGGACACGGGGTGGGCGCGGCTGCGGGCCGTCCTGGAAGCCGAGGCCCCGGACGCGGGTGGCGCCGGTGGCACGGACGGCGACGGGCCGGACGGGGAGCACCTGGAGAAGCTCGCGGACCTGCTGGTGCGGACCGTCCACGGCCCGTCCTCGCACCACACCACCGGCCCGCTGGCCGACCGGCGCGAGGACGACATAGCCGTGGTCCTGCTGTGCCGCGAGGGGGCGGGCTGCGGCTGCGGCACGACCTCCCCGCACTACACGCGCCCGGGCCGGCGCACCATGCTGAGCGTGGCCCAGGCGGAGCCGGAACGGATCTCGGGCGCGCGGCGGCACATCCGGGAGCTGCTGCACGACTGGGCGGACCCCGACCAGGTGGACTCGGCGGAACTGATGGTCTCCGAGATGGTGACCAACGTACTGACGCACACCGACGGCGACGCCCTGCTGGTCGCGGAGGCGGTGGGCGAGCTGGGCACCCGGCGGCTGCGGGTGGAGGTCGCGGACTCCAGCGACGAGCTCCCGCACAAGCGGCACCCGGGGGAGATGGCGTCCAGCGGTCGCGGGGTGCTGCTGATGGAGATGCTGGCGGACACGTGGGGGGTCGATCCCCGCGGCGAGGGCAAGTCGATCTGGTTCGAGCTGTACGAGCAGGCGAAGGCCGACGACTCCGAGGGCTGACGCCTCCCGCCGGTGCCGCCGAAGCGGGCACCGGTGTCGGGAGGGGAGTGGCGCGCGGGGGCGCGCCACTCGCCGTCAGCGGGTGCGGGCGGTGGTGGGGACGGTGCCCAGTCGGCCGGCCTGGAAGTCGTCGAACGCCTGCTGGAGTTCGTGCTTGCTGTTCATCACGAACGGTCCGTAGTGCGCCATCGGCTCCCGGATGGGACGGCCGCCGAGCAGGACGATCTCCAGTGCCGGGGCGTTGGAGTCCTGCGAGGCGTCCGCACGCACCGTGAGCGAGCCGCCCTCGCCGAACACGGCGGTCTGCCCGGTCTGGACGGGCCGCCGGTCCTCGCCGACCGAGCCGCGCCCGGCCATGACGTAGGCGAGGGCGTTGAAGTCCTCGCGCCACGGGAGGGTGATCTGCGCGCCCGGGGTGACGGTCGCGTGGATCATCGTGATCGGGGTGTGGGTGATGCCCGGGCCCTGGTGGCCGTCGAGCTCACCGGCGATCACGCGGAGCAGCGAGCCGCCGTCCGGGGTGGTCAGCAGCTGCACCTGACCGCCGCCGATGTCCTGGTAGCGCGGGGGCATCATCTTGTCCGAGGCGGGGAGGTTCACCCACAGCTGGAGGCCGTGGAAGAGCCCGCCGCTGACGACGAGCGACTCCGGCGGGGCCTCGATGTGCAGGAGGCCCGAACCGGCGGTCATCCACTGCGTGTCGCCGCCGTTGATGACTCCGCCGCCGCCGTTGCTGTCCTGGTGGACGAAGGTTCCGTCGATCAGGTACGTCACGGTCTCGAAGCCGCGGTGGGGGTGCCAGGGGGTGCCCTTGGGCTCGCCCGGCGCGTACTCCACCTCGCCCATCTGGTCCATCATGATGAACGGGTCGAGGTACTGGTAGTTGATCCCGGCGAACGCGCGGCGCACCGGGAATCCCTCGCCCTCGAAACCACCGGGGGCGGTCGTGACGGCCAGCACCTTACGGGCGGCGGTCTCCGGGGCCGGTTCCGCGACGCGGGGGAGCGTCAACGGGTTCTCCACAGTCACTGCAGGCATGGTCGGAACCTCCTTCTGCTTCGACTTTAGTTGAAAGTCGAACTTTCTGCCACACCCCACTGAACAGCGCCCCCCTCGTCCTCATTCCCGGCCCGTCCCCGGACAGGGGAAAGCCCGCCCGCGCCGCGAGATCAGGCGGCACGGGGAGCTAGGAGGTCTGTGCGCGGCGCGGCGGCGAGCCCGACGCCGAGCACCCGGGGGCGCGGGAACGTCATCGCCCGGGTGCGGCGGGTGCGGGCCTCGGGGTGTCACGCGGGGGACCGGTCGCTCACGGGCCTCCTGCGAAGGGGGAGGCATCAGCGTCGGACGCTGGGGCTTCGGGACCCGGGCGCCGTGCCGCACGGGCCCTGCGCCCCGCCCGGACCGCCCGCGTCCGGCCGGCCTCGACCCGCGGCGGCGCAGCCGAGTACGCGGGCCCTACCGGCCGGGTCCGAAGGAAGCGGCCCGGCCGTCTGCGCGGCGGTGGGGGCGGCCGGCCGCGCGGCCATGACTGCCAGCCGCCTGCGCGGCAATGGCGTCTAGCCGTACATGCGGCGCATCGCGTAGTCGACCATCTGCTCGACGGCCTTCGCGTCGAACACCATCCGGTGGTCGCCCTCCATGTCGAGGACGAAGCCGTACCCGGTCGGGAGCAGGTCGATGACCTCGGCGCCGGTGATCACGAAGTACTTGGACTCCTTGCCGGCGTACCGGCGGAGCTCCTTGAGCGTGGTGAACATAGGGATGACCGGGTGCTGAGTGTTGTGCAGCGCCAGGAAACCGGGGGTCTCGCCGCGCGGGCAGTAGACCTTCGAGGTGGCGAAGATCTGCTGGAAGTCCTCGGCGGCGAGCTGCCCGGTCGTGAAGGCCCGTACGGCGTCCGCGAGGGAGGGCGGGGACGGCTCGGGGTACAACGGCGGCGCCTGTTGCGCGTACCCCTGCGGGGGCTGTTGCGCGTAGCCCTGCTGGGCACCCGGGTTCTGGTCGTAGCCGTACATGCGCCGAAGCCTACCGAGGCGGTGGCCCGCCGGGACGCCGAGTTCCGGTCAGGCCCCCTTGAGGGCGTCCACGAAGGGCGCCCACGCCGCCGCGGTGACGACGATGGCGGGCCCGCCCGGCCGCTTGGAGTCCCGCACGGGCACGACCCCGTCCAGCCCGTCTGCGACCTCGACGCAGGTACCGCCATCGCTGTTGGTGTAGCTGCTCGTACGCCAGGCTGCGGCGCTCAAGTCAATCCCCGTGCTGGCCATTTCGGTAGTCCTCTGCCGCCGCCTCCATCAGGGCGAGGGACGCCTCTGGCGGTAGCGCGACGGCCCTCAGCAGATCGTACGACCTCCGGTACTTCTTCACGAGCGCCGGATCGTCGACGGTCACACCGCTGTGCAGCGACTCCGTGTAGACCAGGGGTGGAGCGTCCGCGAAGGTCATGATGATGGTGGTTCCGGCCGACATGAAAGGGTGTGCACCCGCGTTCCACGGGATGAGTTGTGGAACGATCCGATTCCGCCGCACCAGACCGGCGATGTGGTCGAGTTGGTCCGCCATCTGGGCCGGTGGCACGACGGGCAGCCGCAGTAGCGACTCGTGCAGGACGACCCAGTACTCCGGCCTACCGTGGGCCTCTTCGAACAGGCACGCCCGCGCCAGTCGGGCCCGGATCTTGACGTCGGTCTCCTCCCCGGGCTCAAGTGGACGTTCGGCCCGCGCGAGAGCGCGCGCGTACTCGGCCGTCTGCAGCAGCCCCGGAAAGGCGGTCGGGCACCATTCCTCGATCGTCTCTGCGACCTTCTCCGCTTCGAGAACCTTCTCGGCGTACTTGGCCTGCCCGATCGTCCGGGCTCTGCGTGCGTCCTCGCAGCACCGCTCGAAGAAGCCGTCCGTTCGCAGAACGACGTGCACGTGGCGCGCCAGATCCAACGGCATACGCCGGTGGCCCCGTTCGATCTCGCTCAGGTAGGTGGCCCCATAGAAGCTGTTCTCCACGGTCTGCTGAAGCGTGAGGCCTGCCGCATCCCTGCGCCAGCGCAACTCCTTGCCGTAGAAGGCCGGCACGCTCGCCGAGCCGTCAATGTCCTTCCGTGCGGCCATCGTCGGGCCCGCCTTTCCACACCTCGCACAGTGGAGCCGAAAGCCCTTCCCACGGTACGCACCCCGGCCGCAGGCTGTGAGCAGTTCGTCACAGTCAGTCCGCACAGGAACGGAAGCCCCCCATGAGCACCCACCCCGCCGACCGCGAGGCGATCGACACCTTGGCCCGGCTCCGCGCCGCGCTCGACGCGCACGGGATCACGTTGCCCTCCCTCGACCTCCACCTGGCCTCCTACGCGAGCGGCTACGGCAACCCGCCCCTGATCACCCTCGGCAACTGCAACACCGCCACCGCGCAGCGCCTGGCCGCCGTCCTGGCCGAGCGGTGAACGGCCTCGCCATCCGGCTGCTCGCCACGCCCGAGGCGGTGGCCGGCGTCCGGCGGGCCGTGCGGGAGCACCTGCGGGAGCCGTGCGTCGACGTACAGCTCTGCGTCAGCGAGCTGCTGACCAACGTGATCACGCACCTCGGCGAGGGCACCCCCGTCACCCTGCGCGTCACCACCCCGCGGATCAACGGAAGGGCAACCCGTACGCGGGTCGAGCTCACCGACCCCGATCCGCGCGTGTGGCCCGTGCTGCGACGGGCGGCCGACACCGACGAGTCCGGCCGCGGGCTGGCGCTGCTGGACGCGGTGGCCCTGCGCTGGGGGGTGACACAGGGGCCGGGATGCAAGACGGTGTGGTGCGAGCTTGAGCCTGGTCACAGTCCGGACCGAAGGGTTGCCCTTATTACCGGCGGGTAGCATCATGTTGTTACCGATTGGTATGTACGAGGAACCTGTCTCCCCGAGCCTTAACGGAGCCGTCGCCATGGGGCACTACAAGTCGAATCTCCGCGACATCGAGTTCAACCTCTTCGAGGTGCTCGGACGCGACAAGCTGTACGGCACCGGCCCGTTCGGCGAGATGGACACCGAGACCGCCAAGAGCATCCTGGCCGAGCTCACCAAGCTCGCCGAGAACGACCTGGCCGCCTCCTTCGAGGACGCCGACCGCAACCCGCCGGTCTTCGATCCGGCCACCAACACCGCGCCGGTACCGGCCTCCTTCAAGAAGAGCTACCAGGCCTTCATGGACTCCGAGTACTGGCGTCTGGGCCTGCCCGAGGAGATCGGCGGCACCACCTCGCCCCGCTCGCTCATCTGGGCCTACGCGGAGCTCCTGCTCGGCGCCAACCCGGCCGTGTGGATGTACTCCTCCGGTCCGGCCTTCGCCGGCGTGCTCTTCGAAGAGGGCAACGAGGCGCAGAAGAAGATCGCCCAGATCGCGGTCGAGAAGCAGTGGGGCTCCACCATGGTGCTCACCGAGCCGGACGCCGGCTCGGACGTCGGCGCCGGCCGCACCAAGGCGATCCAGCAGGCCGACGGCTCCTGGCACATCGAGGGCGTGAAGCGCTTCATCACCTCCGGTGAGCACGACATGTCGGAGAACATCCTCCACTACGTCCTCGCCCGCCCCGAGGGCCACGGCCCGGGCACCAAGGGCCTGTCCCTCTTCCTCGTCCCGAAGTTCCACTTCGACTGGGAGACCGGCGAGCTGGGCGAGCGCAACGGCGTCTACGCCACGAACGTCGAGCACAAGATGGGCCTCAAGGCCTCCAACACCTGCGAGATGACCTTCGGCGACCAGCACCCCGCCAAGGGCTGGCTGATCGGCGACAAGCACGACGGCATCCGCCAGATGTTCATGATCATCGAGTTCGCCCGGATGATGGTCGGCACGAAGGCCATAGCCACCCTCTCCACCGGTTACCTGAACGCGCTGGAGTACGCCAAGGAGCGCGTACAGGGCCCGGACCTGGCCAACTTCATGGACAAGACGGCGCCCAAGGTCACCATCACCCACCATCCCGACGTGCGCCGCTCGCTCATGACGCAGAAGGCGTACGCGGAGGGCATGCGCGCCCTGGTGCTGTACACCGCGTCCGTCCAGGACGAGATCCAGGTCAAGCAGGCCGCGGGCGAGGACGCCTCCGCGCTGGTCGGCCTGAACGACCTGCTGCTGCCGATCGTGAAGGGCTACGGCTCCGAGAAGTCCTACGAGCAGCTCGCGCAGTCGCTGCAGACCTTCGGCGGTTCCGGTTACCTCCAGGAATACCCGATCGAGCAGTACATCCGGGACGCCAAGATCGACACCCTCTACGAGGGCACCACCGCGATCCAGGGCCAGGACTTCTTCTTCCGGAAGATCGTCCGCGACCAGGGCGCCTCCCTGAACGTCCTCTCCGAGACGATCAAGAAGTTCCTCGCCGAGGCCGTCGGCGGCGACGACCTCGCCCCGGCCCGCGACGCGCTCGCCAAGGCCGCCGTGGACCTGGAGGCCATCGTCGGCCGGATGATCGTCGACCTCACCGCCACCGGCGAGGACGTCAAGAACATCTACAAGGTCGGCCAGAACACCACCCGCCTGCTGATGGCCTCCGGTGACGTCGTCGTCGGATACCTGCTGCTCAAGGGTGCCGCCGTGGCCGCCGAGAAGCTGGCCGGCGCCGCCGCGAAGGACGTTCCCTTCTACACCGGCAAGATCGCCGCCGCGAAGTTCTTCGCCGCGGAGGTCCTCCCGGGCGTCTCGGTCCAGCGCGCGCTGGCCGAGAGCGTCGACAACAGCCTCATGGAGCTCGACGAGGCCGCGTTCTAGGCTGCGCCGCTTCGGCGGGTCACAGCGGCCGGACCCCCTCGCGGGGGTCCGGCCGCTGCCGTCCGGGCCCCCGGCCGCAGGCCCGGGCCCGGCGCTGAAGCCCGGGGCAGGTGGCCGGGGCCTTCGGGCCGCCGGACCCGGCCGGGAGCCCCGGGCGGTGCCCGGCAACACCTCTGGCCACCCCTCGGGCGGCCTGGACCGTTCCCGGCCGCCGGCCCGGCCCGCAGACCCGGGCAGGTGGAGGCGGGGCGCTTCGGGCCGCCGAGCCCGGCCCGGGCCCCCGGGGCAGGGGGCGGCGGCACCTTTGGCCGTCCCTCGGGCTGCCGGGACCACCCCGGAAGCCCGGGGCAGGCCCGCCTGACCGGCGGGCCGGACCCGGGGCGGTGCCCGATGGCACCTCGGGTCTGCGCCCGGGACCCGTCCCGGACCCCGGGCAGCGCACCGGCGGGGCACTTCGGGCCGCCGGGGCCGGTCCGGGAGCCCGGGGTGCCGACGGTGGCGCGGGGCGGCGGGCCGCCAGGGGTGCGGCGACCTGCGCATTCCTTGCTTGTCAGTCGGCCGTGGGACGCTCTAGGCATGACTCCACAGGATCAGCACAGCAACGGCAGGGGGTACTCCGTCCCCACCGGGCGGCCGTACGCCCTCAAGGAGCTGCAGGCGACCCTGGGCAGCCTCGGCGACCACGCCCGGGAGCTGTACGACGGCTCCCACCCCGCCGAGTACGAGGGCCTCGCCGACGCGCTCTACATCGCGTTCCAGACCGCCTCGGGACTGGCCCCCGCCAAGAGCTACACCGGCTGCCCCGAACACCCCAACGGCGCCCTCGACCCCGAGGCGCCCGAAGGCTGGGGCCGCTGCCTGATCTGCAACGACCGCCGAAGGCTCGGCATGCGCAGGCACGGCGGACGCCCCGGCCCCGCCGCGCCCGTCCCGGGGGAGCAGCGCCGGCTGGGCTACCCGGTGCCCGAGCCCCCGTACACCCCGGAGCTGCTGCGCGGCTACCTCCGTACGATCGAGGACCAGCGCTTCCACCTGGGGATCTCCTCCCCCGCCGGCGACTTCGTACGGATCGCGGACGACCTGCACCGCGCCTTCATCGTCGCCCGGGAACTGTCCCGCCCCCGCAACGCCTCCGGGTGCTCCGAGCACCCCGGGGCGCCCATCGACCCCGATGCACCGCCGGGTGAGGCCTGTATCTTCTGCGCCGGACGCAAAAGACGTGCGCAGCGACCGCCGCAGACCCCCGAGATGCTCCCGCGCATCCGCCGGGGCGAGCGGCGACAACTGCAGCGCAGATTCGAGCGTCCGCCGGGCTGAAAACGACGGGATCGCGGGCCACACACCCCGCGCCGCCCTGACCTTTCCGCTATCCGCCGCAGTCCGGCCATGGCGAACACGACCGTCGTTAAGGTGAACCACATGACCTCTCCCGCCCACTTCGACCGCGGCCACACCGACGACCTGATGGCCTTCCTGACGGCCAGTCCGTCGCCGTACCATGCCGTCGCCAACGCGGCCGAGCGGCTGGAAAAGGCAGGCTTCAGGCAGCTGTCGGAAACGGACGCATGGGACTCGGGCACAGGGGGCAGGTTCGTGCTCCGCGGCGGTGCGATCATCGCCTGGTACGTCCCGGAAGGCGCCGCCGCCCACACGCCGTTCCGCATCATCGGCGCGCACACCGACTCCCCCAACCTGCGCGTCAAGCCCGTCCCTGACATCGGGTCACAGGGCTGGCGCCAGATCGCGGTCGAGATCTACGGCGGGACGCTGCTCAACACCTGGCTGGACCGCGACCTGGGCCTGGCCGGCCGGCTGACGCTGCGCGACGGCAGCGAGCGACTGGTGAACGTGGACCGGGCCCTGCTGCGGGTACCCCAACTCGCGGTGCACCTGGACCGGTCGGTGAACTCCGACGGGCTCAAGCTCGACAAGCAGCGCCACATGCAGCCGATCTGGGGCCTGGGCGAGGTCCAGGAAGGCGACCTGATCGCGTTCCTGGAGGAGGAAGAGGGCCTGCCCCAGGGCGCGGTGGCCGGTTGGGACCTGATGGTCCACTCGATCGAACCGCCCGCCTACCTGGGCCGCGACCGCGAGCTGCTCGCCGGACCGCGCATGGACAACCTGCTGTCGGTGCACGCGGGCGTCGCGGCGCTGGCGGCCGTCTCCGCGGCCGGTTCGGGGAACGCCAAGCTCGACCACATCCCGGTGCTGGCCGCCTTCGACCACGAGGAGAACGGCTCGCAGTCCGACACCGGCGCCGACGGCCCACTCCTGGGCAACGTGCTGGAACGTTCTGTCTTCGCCCGCGGCGGCTCCTACGAGGACCGGGCGCGCGCCTTCGCGGGCACCATCTGCCTGTCCTCGGACACGGGCCACGCCGTGCACCCCAACTACGGGGAGCGGCACGACCCGACGCACCACCCGCGCGCCAACGGCGGCCCGATCCTCAAGGTCAACGTCAACCAGCGGTACGCCACCGACGGCAGCGGGCGCGCGGTGTTCGCGGCCGCCTGCGAGCGGGCCGGGGTGCCGTGGCAGACCTTCGTCTCCAACAACTCCATGCCGTGCGGCACGACGATCGGCCCCATCACGGCCGCCCGGCACGGCATCCAGACCGTCGACATCGGCGTGGCGATCCTGTCTATGCACAGCGCCCGCGAACTGTGCGGCGCGGACGACCCGTTCCTGCTGGCCAACGCGCTGGTGGCGTTCCTGGAGGGCTGAGCCCCTCCCGCGGGCCGCGCCGCTCCCGGCACCCGGGATGCGGCGCGGCTTCGGCCGGGCGGGTCGATCTCGTGCGGCCGTACGGCTCGTCGTCGTGGTCCCCGCTACGCGTCCATCCCGGCGAGGACGAGGGGAAGGCGGGTGGTCCCGTCGGCGGTGACGGTCACCGGAACCCCCCAGTCCTGCTGGTGGACGTGGCAGGCCGGGTACTCGTTGGCCGGGTCGTCGTCGCAGGAGGCGGCCATCGCGGAGACGTGCAGCACGCCCTCGGAGACGTCCGGGTTCAGCGCCAGCTCCCGGAAGAGGTCCGTGCCCGCGCCTTCGCCCGCCGCCAGCAGCTCGGGCGGGGTCGAGGAGACCAGCAGGCGGGTGGAGGGCCCGTAGCGGGTGTCGAGCTTCTGCCCGCTCGGCGCCTGGAAGACCACGTCGAGCCGGAGCGTGCCGGGCGCGACCTCGGTCGCGGCGCGCCGCGTGCGGTGGGCGACCGCGTCCACCCGTACCGCCTCCTCGGGCAGCCGCAACCGCGTCAGGCGGTGCCGGGCCGACTCCACCACCACGATGTCCCCGTCGACGAGGACGGCGTCGCTCGGCTCGCGCAGGTCGGTGGCGAGCGTGGAGACCTCGGCCGCCGCCGGGTCGAAGCGGCGCAGCGCGTGGTTGTAGGTGTCGCAGACCGCGACCGAACCGTCGGGCAGCGCCGTCACCCCGAGGGGGTGCTGGAGCAGGGCCTGGGCGGCGGCGCCGTCGCGGTGGCCGAAGTCGAAGAGGCCGGTGCCCACGGCGGTCCGTACGACGTACCCCTCACCCTCGGGCTCCAGGTACCGCAGGGCGCTGGTCTCGGAGTCGGCGACCCACAGCCGGTCCTCGGTCGCGGCCAGCCCGGACGGCTGCGCGAACCAGGCCTCGGCGGCGGGCCCGTCCACGAGCCCCTCGTTGGTCGTGCCGGCGGCGACGGCGACGGTTCCCGCCGCGGGGTCCCAGGTCCACAGCTGGTGCACGCCCGCCATGGCGATCCACACCTTGCCCTGCCACCACGCCACGTCCCACGGCGAGGACAGGTCGACGTCAAGGGCGGCCCCGGACGTGGCCGAACCTTGCCACCACTGGCGGCCCGTCCCGGCGACGGTCTCGACGGCCCCGGTGGCGGGGTCGTACGTACGCAGCGCGTGGTTGACGGTGTCGGCGACGACGACCCGGCCGTCGGGCAACAGTGCCAGGCCCTGCGGCTCGCTGAAGGCGTCGGCGGTGAACCCGCGCTCACCGCTGCCGACGCGCCGGACGACGCTCTCCCCGTCCGCCCCGATCTCCACCAGCTGGTGCCGGGTGGAGTCCGACACCAGGAAGTTCCCCGAGGGCAACAGCAGCGCCTTCCCGGGGAACCGCAGGTCGCTCGCCACGGGCTCGGGGGCGACGTACGGCCCGTCCCCGCGCCGCAGGGTCCCCTTGGCGGCGTGCTCCGCCTCCAGCTCCTCCACGAGCCGCTCGATGGCGTGCGCGTGCCCCTCACCGGCGTGCTGGGCCACGACGTACCCCTCGGGGTCGATCACCACGAGCGTGGGCCAGGCGCGTACGGCGTACTGCTTCCAGGTGGCCAGCTCGGGGTCGTCCAGGACGGGGTGGTGCACCTCGTACCGCTCGACGGCGTCCACGACGGCCGCGTGCTCGGCCTCGTGCGCGAACTTCGGCGAGTGCACGCCGACGATCACTACGGTGTCGCGGTGCTTCTCCTCCAGCTCGCGCAGCTCGTCCAGGACGTGGAGGCAGTTGATGCAGCAGAAGGTCCAGAAGTCCAAAATCAGTACGCGACCTCGGAAGTCGGCGAGCGTCAGGTCCTTCCCACCGGTGTTCAGCCAGCCGCCCTTGCCGATCAGCTCGGGGGCACGGACACGGGCACGGCGGCGGGGCGCGGGCGCGGGGGTGGGCGCCGGGGCAGCATCGTTCATGTTTCAAGCTTGCCATCCCGGTCCGGGTGCACCCCCAGGGGTGACGACGGTCGGGAGGCGCCCGTGGCAGGCTGGCCGCAGGCATCGAGGGAGGCGTCCGGCATGACGAGCGCGTACGACCACGGCGAGGGCATCGATCCCGGCTGGACGACCGTGACCCTGTTCTCCGAGCCCGGGCGGCTCGGTTACGCCCAGGTCGACGGGCCGCACCCGTGCGGGACGCCCGTGCGGCTGCCGCAGCCGTTCGGGATCGTCCTCGACACCGGCGAGCTCTGAGCCGCCTCAGGACAGGAAGGAGTCCAGGGAGCGGGCGAGGGACGTGACGAAGGCGTCCTGGACCTCGGCGGGGACGAGGTGGAGGGACAGGTAGGGGTTGAGGTCCTCCAGCTCGACCAGGAGGAGGTCGCCGGAGGGAGCGCGGCAGGCGTCCACGCGCTGGATGCCGTGGGTGAGGGTGTTCCACTCGATGAAGGTGCGGGCGAAGGCCAGGTCCGCCGGGGTGGGGTCGTAGGGCTCCAGCTCCCAGCGGCGCTCCGGGTCCGGGGCGTAGAGGGCGTACTGGAAGGCGTCGTCCACGAAGTAGAACGACACCTCGTACGCGAAGTCGATCCGTGGCTGGATCAGGGAGCGCCCGGGCTCGGCGGTCGAGGGGTCGGCCGTGAAGGTGAGGCCGATGGAGTCCGCGCCCTGTTTGGGCTTGACCGCGTACTGCGGAACCTGTGGCAGCAGGTGCAGGTGCGCCGGGTCGTCGACGGTCGGGATCACGGGGTAGCCGGCCGCCGTCAGGTCCGGCAGGTACTGCTTGCCCGCCATGTCGCCGCGCCCCGTCAGCGGGTTGTAGACGCGGGCGCCGCCGGCGAGGGCGGCGGCGCGGAAGGCGTCGTAGGCCTCCTGGTAGTGCAGGACCGGGCCGCTGTTGCGGACCACCACCGCGTCGAAGCCGCCCATCAGGGCCTCGGCGTCGCGCGGGTGGCACAGGGCCAGCGGGAAGTGCCGGCGCAGGCGCCCGGTGAGGAATATGTCCTCGTCGCAGTAGCGACGACCGCGCGCCGGGTACGTCAGGTCGGTGACATAGAGCAGAGGCATGGCGGCAACCTATCGCGGGCACGGATCACGCCATGAAATACCTCGTACGGGACAAAGTACTGGGCATCGGGGACGACTACTGGATCGAGGACGAGGACGGCCGCCACGCCTTCCTCGTCGACGGCAAGGCCCTGCGCCTGCGCGACACCCTGGAGCTGAAGGACCGCGACGGCCGGGTCCTGATCACCCTGCGGGAGAAGTGGCTCTCCTTCCGGGACGCGATGACCCTGGAGCGGGACGACCGCCGACTCGCGGTGATCCGCAAGAAGCGGCTCTCCCTGCTGCGCAACCACTACCTCGTCACACTGGCCGAGGGCACCGAGCTGGATGTCAGTGGGCGCCTCCTCGACCGCGAGTTCAAGGTCGAGTACGACGGCGAGCTGCTCGCGCTGGTCTCCCGCCAGTGGTTCCGGGTCCGCGACACGTACGCGGTGGACGTGGTGCGGGAGGAGGCGGACGCGGCGCTGCTGATCGCCGTCGCGGTGTGCGTGATCCGGATGGCCGAGAAGGAACGGGAGGAGCGGTAGTCCGGTGGGCGCGGTGACCGCGTCAGCGGTGGTGGGCGCGGTGGCGCGCGGTCAACTGGCCCTGCGCGTAGGGGTCGGCCTCCGGGGTGTACGGGCCACCGTGGTCGATGAGGAGGTCGGTGATCCGCTGCCATTCCGCGAGGGCGGCGCGGGTGGGGGCTTCGGCGCCGGCCGCGTCGCCGACGGCGTGCAGGGCCCGGTCCCGGGCGGCGGCCGCCTGGTGGTGGGTCGTGCCCGTGGCCTCGGCGCGCACCCGGTCGCGGGCCGCGACCTCGCCCGGGGTCGGTTCGTGCGGCTCCAGTGCGGCCTCGACCACGGCATCGGTCTCCTCGGACATGAGGCCCTCCCCTCGCGCCGCTCCCTGCGCGGTTCCTTGCGCCGTCGCCGCACGTCTACCCCGCGGCCGGGCGGCCAACCGTCGTCTCAGCGCCCGAGCCGGCGGTCCTTCAGCGCCGGGAACTGCTCACGCGTCTGCGCGACCTTCGCCGGGTCGAGCTCCACCGTGAGCACGTCCTCGCCCGGTCCGGCTTCCGCGAGCACCTCGCCCCACGGGTCCACCACGAGGCTGTGTCCGGCCTGCTCGACGCCCGCGTGGGTGCCGGCCAGACCGCAGGCCAGCACGTACACCTGGTCCTCCACGGCGCGGGCCCGGTTCAGCAGCGTCCAGTGGGCCCTACGCCGGGCCGGCCAGCCCGCGGCCACGACCATCGTCGTCGCCCCGGCGTCGACCAGGCCGCGGAACATCTCGGGGAACCGCAGGTCGTAGCAGGTCGCGACGCCGAGCGTCTGCTCCGGCAGGGTCACCGTGGTCAGGGTGTCCCCGGCGGCCATCAGCACCGCCTCGCCCTGATCGAAGCCGAAGCGGTGGATCTTGCGGTAGCTGGCGGCGAGCTCGCCGGCCGGGGAGACGACCAGCGCCGTGTTGTAGAGCGAGCCGTCGCCGGCGCGCTCGACGACCGAGCCCGCGTGGAGCCAGACCCCGGCGTCGCTCGCGGCCTTGGACATCGCCTCGTACGTCGGGCCGTCCAGCGGCTCCGCCTCGGTCTCGAACTGCTCGTAGGCGAACGCCCCGACCGTCCACAATTCCGGCAGCACGACGAGGTCTGAGGCGGACTGCTCCCGTACGAGATCGGCCACACGGGCCCGTCGGGAGACGACCGACTCGCCGTCGCTCACGGCGACTTGGATCAGAGAGGCGCGCACACTACCACCGTCCTTGCATTGTGTCCGTCAGCTCGGCCTACGATCGTCACACGAAAGCACTGCCGGGGCGCTCACCGGCAGCGTAGTTTTGGGCACAGTCCACAACGCGCCACTGAACAGCACGCGAGGGGTCCCGTTGACCGTCCATCCCAGCCTTCAGCCCTACGCCGACGCGTGGACCCATTCCATCGAGGCGATATCCGAGCTGGTCCTCCCCCTGACAGAGGGCGAGTGGAACCGGGCGACGCCCTGCCCCGGCTGGTCCGTACGTGACGTGGTGTCACACATCATCGGCATGGAGTGCGAGCAGCTAGGCGATCCGCGGCCGATCCACACGCTGCCGCGCGACCTGCGCCACGTGGTGGACGAGTTCACCCGGTACATGGAGGTGCAGGTCGACGTCCGGCGTCACCACACCGCCCCGGAGATGACCTCCGAGCTGGAGTACACCGTCATTCGGCGACAGCGTCAGCTGCGCAACGAGAAGCGGGAGCCGGACGCGCTGGTGCGGGGCCCGCTGGGCGACCAGGTGACGTTGGAGTTCGCGTTGCGGCTGCGGGCGTTCGACGTGTGGGTTCACGAGCAGGACCTGCGCAGGGCGCTGGGCGTGCCGGGGAACCTGGACTCGCCGGGCGCCCATGTGGCGCGGGACCTGCTGCTGGCCGGGCTGCCGAAGGTGGTGGCGAAGGAGGCGGGCGCGCCCCCGAACTCGGCCGTGGTGCTCGACGTGCACGGGGAGCTGGAGTTCATGCGGACCGTGCGGGTGGACGCGCAGGGCCGGGGAACCCTGGACAAGGCACCCTCGTTGGGTCCGGCGGTGACGTTGGCCATGGACTGGGAGACGTACGTGCGGCTCGCCGCGGGGCGGGTACGGCCGCACACCGTCGCGGACCGGGTGAAGGTCGAGGGCGACACCGCCTTGGCGGAAGCGATCCTGGCGCACTTCGCCGTGACCCCGTAGACACCCCGAACCCGGGCCGGCCTCGCCCCGTCAGGGCCCCTAGGTGCGGGCGCGGGCCGGGGTGACGGGATCGACGGGGTCGGGCGCGAGCGGGAGGCGTTCGCGGGCGAGGGCGGCGGGGCGCAGCCGCAGGATCTGGGTGACTCCGAGCACCTCCAGGAAGAAGACCGACGAGAAGGCGATCCGGTAGTCGTCGCCGGTGGCGTCGAGCAGGACGCCCACTGCCAGCAGCGTCGTCATGGACGCGAGGAAACCACCCATGTTGGTGATTCCCGAGGCGGTCCCCTGACGCTCCGCCGGATTGGCCGGGCGGGCGAAGTCGAAGCCGATCATCGAAGCCGGTCCGCAGGTCCCCAGCACCACGCACAGCGCGGTCAGCAGCCACATCGGCGCCCGCTCGCCGGGGTAGGCGAGCACCGCGCCCCACAGCGCGGCGGTGACCGCGACCGTGCCCAGGGCCAGCGGTATCCGCGCGGCCTGGCGGCGGCCGACGAGCTGGCCGTACAGCAGCCCGAACCCCATGTTCGCGACGACGATCAGCGTCATCAGCCCGCCCGCGGTGGTCCGCGTCAGCCCCTGTGCCTCGACGAGGAACGGCATCCCCCACAGCAGCAGGAACACCATCGCCGGGAACTGCGTCGTGAAGTGCACCCACAACCCGAGCCGGGTCCCGGGCTCCCGCCACGAATCGGCGATCTGACGGCGTACGAACCCTCCCCCGGCGGCGCGGGCCACGGGCGGCGGCGCGTGCCCCTCCGGGTGGTCCCGCAGGAACAGCACCAGCGGCACCAGGACGACGAGCCCCGCCACTGAACTCCCCGCGAAGGCCGGCACCCAGCCGACCCCGTGCAGCACCGGCGCCAGCACCAGTGTGGAGACGAGGTTGCCCGCCATGCCCACCAGTCCGGCCAACTGCGCCATCAGCGGTCCCCGGCGCGCCGGGAACCAGCGCGTGCCGAGCCGCAGCACGGAGATGAAGGTCATCGCGTCGCCGCAGCCGAGCAGGGCGCGCGCGGCCAGCGCCGTCCCGTAGGAGGGCGCCAGCGCGAACCCGAGCTGCCCGGCGGTGAACAGCAGCGCCCCGAGCGTCAGCACCCGCTTGGTGCCGAGCCGGTCCACCATCAGCCCCACGGGTATCTGCATGCCCGCGTAGACGAGCAGTTGCAGGAGGGAGAAGGTCGCGAGCGCCGACGCGTTGACCTGGAAGCGGTCGGCGGCGTCCAGCCCGGCCACGCCCAGACTGGTCCGGAAGATCACCGCGACGAAGTACACGGCGACGCCGATCGCCCAGACGGCGAGGGCCCTGCGACCGCCGGGGGGATCGAGGGGCGGGCGCGCGGACCGCGCGGGCAGGCTCATCGGCCGGCCCCGCGCACCAGCGCCTCGACCCGGCCCACGTGCGCCCGTACGGCGGCGGCGGCCGTCTCCGGCTCCCCGGCGCGCAGGGCATCCAGGATCTCGGCGTGCTCGACCAGCGTCCGCTCCACCCGCTCGGGGTGGGCGTGCAGCAGGGCCACGCCCATCCGCAGCTGCCGGTCCCGAAGCTGGTCGTAGAGCCGCTCCAGGATGCGGTTCCCGGCGCTGCGCACGATCTCGGCATGGAAGGCGCGGTCGGCGGCCATCAGTGCGACCAGGTCCCCCTCGACGGCGTGCCGGCGCTGCTCCTCGATGAGCTCGGCGAGCCGCTCCTGCAGGCCGGGTGGGGCGGGCACGGCCTTGCGGACGGTGAACTCCTCCACCAGCAGACGGGTTTCGATGACGTCGGCGATCTCCTGCGCGGAGACCGGCAGTACCAGCGCGCCCTTCTTCGGGTACAGCTTGAGCAGCCCCTCGGTCTCCAGGCGCAGCAGCGCCTCGCGCACCGGCGTGCGGGACACCCCGACGGCTCCGGCCACCTCGCCCTCGGTGAGCAGGACGCCGCCCTCGTAGCGGCGGCCGAGCACGCCCTGTTTGACGTGGTGGTAGACGCGGTCGGCTGCGGTCACGGCGGGGGGCGCGGAGGTCATGCGCACAGGATAGATACATGAGCGATACAAGGGACTCGTCCGTCCGGGATGCGGACCACCGGGCCGCCTCGGCCGCCCGCCAGGCCTCGTCGGGCCCCCGCCTCGGATCGCGGCCTCAGGCCGGGCCGATCACCGGCCCGGTGTGCCACCCCGAGCCGTCACGCCGGTAGTGCTGGAGCAGGCCGTCGACGCGCAGGACGATCACCTCCAGGTCGAACCCGAAACTGCCCTGGAGCATCCCCGTGACGGCGAGGGCGTCCCGCCCGAAGACCGCGCCGCGCACCCAGGCCCCGCCGCCCGCGTTCGCCCGCCACCAGTGCTCGACCCGGCCGCCCGCCCCCGCGACGCACAGCTCGTAGTTCCCGGCGGTCTCCTCGTCGGTGGCCCCGTACTGCCCCTCGATCAGACACGGCGCGGAGGTGATCGCACTGCCGAAGACCTCGCCCGAATGCCAGGCGAAGTGGTCGCGGTCGTCGCGCCACCACAGCTGCATCCGGCCGTCGGTGCGCGTCGCGACGAGTTCGAGCCGGCGGGAGCGGGTCTGGACGAGGGCGGGCCCGTAATGGCCGATGCCGGAGGCGAAGCGGCCGCCGTCGTTCCAGGTCCAGGGCGCGCCGTTGATGCGCCACCAGTGGTTCAGGCGTCCGTCGGCGGTGCGCACCACCACCTCGAAGTTGCCGGGTTTTCCGTAGTCGCTCTGGATGAAGGCCGGCGTCGAGCCGATCGCCGCGTCGCCCGGGCCGAAGGCGCCGCCGTCGCGCCAGGCGCCGCCGGACTGCTCGTAGTACCAATGGCGCAGCCGGCCGCCGGTGGTGACGTGCAGGGACTCCATGTTCCGGTTGTAGGTGGAGCCGGTGAAGGCGGGCCGGCCCGAGGCGTCGTGGGCGAAGGTCTTGCCCGGGGTCCACGCGAAGGGGGGCTCGCCCTCGCGCCACCAGTGCCGAAGACCGCCGTCGCCCGTCGGCGCCACCAGCTCGAAGTTGCGGTGGGCGCGGCCGTTGCCGCTCTCGTAGACGTTGCCCGCGTGCAACCGGCGTTTGCTCCACGGGTCGATGTTGGTGCCGCTCAGCCCGCACTTGGCCCAGTGGTCGACGCGCGCCTCGCCGTACGCGATCCGCCCGTAACCTTCGGCGTGGTGCCGGGTGCCCCAGGAGTTCTTGAAGAGCCAGCAGCCCGCCGCGTCGTCATAGCCGACGATCAACACGCAGTGCCGGCCCGCCAGTCGGCCGCCCGTACGGTGGTACACGCCAGACCCGAGCCCGAAGAAGTCCTCGTACACGTCGAGGCAGGCGGTGAGCGGGCCGACCGTGTCCAGCCACACCTTCTGCTGGTGGACGTCCCCGAGCCGCACGTAGTCGCCGATCCGTACGGTCCGGCCCGACCGGTCCCAGCTCGGCGTGTACTCGGAACCCCAGGCGTCGCGCCGCTCGGCGGGCAGGCCGGGGGGCGGGGTGGTGTACGGACGGCAGCCGGGGTCGGCGAGGCCGCCGTTGTCACGGATCCAGTCGAGCCCGGTCTCCGGGTCCGAGGCCTGCCCACAGGTCAGCCGCAGCCCGTCGCGCAGGTCACCCTCGGAACGCACGGCCCACACGTGGTGCTCGATCCGGGCCATGGACTCCACCAGGCCGGCCGCCGCGAAGGCCCAGCCGGACGCGCACGGGTTCTGGTCCTTGACCCGGGTGATCCACCGCCATCCCCACCGCTCGCGCCAGTCCACGGAGGTCGCAAGCGCCGCGGCCGACTCCCGGCTCCCGGGCAACAGGCCGTGCGCCGCCCTGCGCCGGGTCAGGTGGGGATTGCCGCTCGCGCGGCCGATCAGCGCGCGCAGATCGACGGTTCCCGCCGCGGCGGCGGTCGTCGGGCGCGACGCCGGGTCCAGGCCGAGGGAGGGGCGCGGAACCGGCTCCTCGTCGGCGAGGTGCTCGCTGACGGACCAGCGTGCCTCCCGCTCCGCGAGCCGCGTGCGCAGCTCCCCCGCCGTCCGCACGGACTCCTGCGGCATACCGGCCCCCCAGTGTGCGATCGCCCGTTCGGATACGGGCGAGACCCGGGAGCGTCTCCCCGGCGCGAGGGGGCGTCAAGAGGGGTCGTACGGTCGCGCGGTGGCACGGGGGTCGTACGGTTTCGCGGGCCCCGGCGGGGGTGGGGGCCGCGATCCGCCGCGTCCCCGACGCGAGAAGGTCGCCGGGGACGCGGGGTTCGTGGGTACCGGGGTACCGCTTAGGCGGTGGGCGCCTTGTGCTGACCGGAACCGTTGATCAGGGCGAGCAGGACCGCACCGAGGTCGGTCACGACCGTGTCGGCCTTGGCCTTGGCGTCGGCCGAGCCGCTACCGGTCGCGGCGACCTTCATGAGGCCGTCGACCGAGGCCTTGAGCTTGTCGACGGCGGCGCCGGCCTTGTCGACGGGAGCGGCCTTGGGCGCGACGGCGGGCATGACGGCCGGGGCGGCCGGCTTGGCCGGCTGGGCGACCGGAGGCTTGGCCGCCGGGTCGGCGGGCTTCGCCGGCTGCGCCATCGGAGGCTTCGCGGCCGGGTCCGCGGGCTTCGCAGCCGGGTCCGCGGGCTTCGCCGGCTGGGCGACCGGAGGCTGCGCCCCCGGAGGCTTCGCCGGCTCCGCGACCGGAGGCTTGGCCGGCTGGGCCACCGGAGGCTTCGCAGCCGGGTCGGCGGGCTTCGCCGGCTGGGCCGCCGGAGGCTGGGCGACCGGAGGCTTCGCCGGCTCCGCGACCGGAGGCTTCGCGGGCTGGGCGACCGGAGGCTTCGCCGCGGGGTCGGCCGGCGGGTCCATCGGCCCGGCGGCGGGCTTCGCGAGCACCGGGTTCGCCGGTACGGGAGCCGGCAGCGGCGCCGCCGAAGCGGGCAGGCTCTGCCGCAGCTCCGCGAACGCGGGCTCCAGCTTCGTCTTGACGGCGGCCAGGTCGGCCTCCGAAACCTTCCCGTTCGGCGACTTCAGCACCGCCGAGACCAGGTCGGTGACGGGTTCGAGCACTCCGGCGGCGGCGCCGAGCGACTGGACCTGCGCGAGCAGCGCCTCACTGCCGGGAACGGCCTGCTCCGAGGCGGCGAAGGCCGATCGCTCCGGCGTGGACACGGCTGCCGCGATGCCGGGGGAGGCGGTCAGCAGGGTCACGCAGAGGGCGGCGGGGATGGAGTAGCGGGTGATGCGGTGCAACGGCTCGCTCCTGTTCAGAGATGTCAGTGAACGTCTGGTTCCGATGACGCGGGGCCTTGGAGGTGCCCCCTACCACTGACCGACAGCCGGTCACCGACCGCAACCGGAGCAACCCTTCCGCAGCCTCCGACACGCCGCGCAACAGCGCTAAAGCACCGCCTGACCTGCTCACATCCCTTCACCCCCGGCCGCGACCCATACGGACGCGTCCCTCTCACCCAGCGTCACGAATCCGCTTGGACGTCGGGGTCGCCTCGCCCGCCGACTGCCGTCCGATACGCCCGGATAGGGTCTCCCCATGGGGACGTGGACCGCGCCGAGCACCGTAGAACACGAGCTGGAAGAGGCCAAGACCGCCGGGAACTGGCCGGCGTTCTTCGACGCCCTCGCGCTCGCCGACCTCTTCGTTCCACAGGAACGGTCCTTCCAGGACGCCCACCCCACCCGAATACGGCGCCGCCGGGTCCACCTGCCCCAGGCGCGCGCCGACGCGTACGTGGTCTTCACCAAGGGGATGCTGCCCGCACCCTCCCCCGACCTGGTCTTCGAAAGCGTCGACCTCGGTTGGTTCTGCGAGAGCTATCCGCCCGACGGGCCCGCGTACTTGGCGGTCAACCCGGGGACCCCCTTCGAGACCCTGCTGCCGGCCTCGCCCGCGCACCGCGCCACTTGGGCCCACCACGACGGCCGCCGGCCCCGGTACGTGGGCTTGGAGCAGGGCAAGGTGCACGCCCTGCACGTCGGCGGGCCCCTGCACGGCCCCGTCGCCTTCGGGCTGGCCTGCGGCGCGCACCTGTCCGTGCGCACGGGCGAGTTCTGGAACGCCCTGGCCCACCACGGGCGGGGCTACACCAAGGAGCGCGACAAGCTCCGTGACAGCTGGGGCGTCACCACCCGGGAGGAATGGCTCGTCACCGTCGAGCGGCTGCTGCGGGCCGACATGGTCAGCCCCGTATGGGAGTTCGCGCTCCGGGTGCGCCAGGCGCTCGCCCAGGAGTTCGCCGGGCCCGTGGACATCGAGCACTGGCGGCACGCCACGGAGGCGACCTTGCGCGCCAACGCCGAGCGGGCCGCCGAGCCCCGGCTGACCCCCGAAGGGGTGACGGTCGCGCAACCGCGCCCGACCGCCGAGGTGGAGGGCGAGATCGCGGGCGTCCAGCGGGTCATCGGCCGCATCACCCGTTACGAACAGCGCTTCCGGGCGGACGGGGTGCTCGGCGAGGACAAGCACGTGCGGTCCGTGGAGGCTTGGGACTACGGCCGGGCCTCCCAGATGGCCCGCTGGGGTGTCGGAGCCCGCTTCGGGACGCTCGCCGAGGCCGAGGACGCCGTGGTGCGGGCGGGGAAGGCCTGTCGGCTCGCCTACCGGTCCTGGGAGGAGCTCTCGGCGGGGTTCGTCCTCGGGCGCTGCATGCAGTTCGACGAGGAGGAATTCGGGCCGTGGTACCAGGAGATGGCGACCGCGCACCGTGAGCTGACCGGCGACCCGGGGAGCCCCTGGCGCAACCTCGCCTGGGGCTGAGGGGGCGGACCTCGGTTAATCGCACCGACGGCGCGGAAACCCGGCGTGCCGGCGCGCACCCCCGAATAGCCTGCGCCGTATGACTGTTGAGTTGAACGACGCCGTACGCAAGCTCCTGGACGCGCCGCACCCGGCCGTGCTGACGACGCTCAACCCCGATGGCGGCCCGCAGAGTTCGGTGGTCTGGGTGACGCGTGACGGGGACGAACTGCTGGTCTCCACCGAGCAGGGGCGCCGCAAGGAACGGAACATCGTCCGCGACGCGCGGGTCGGCCTGACCGTCTTCGACCTGACCAACCCGTTCCTCTACGCGGAGATCCGCGGCACCGCCTCGGTCACCGAGGACACGGGGCGGGCGGTCGCCGTCCGGATCGCCGAGGAGTACCTGGGGCCGGGCGGCGGCAAGGAGTACGCGCAGGCGCCGGCCGAGAACGTCCGGGTGGTCCTGCGCATCACCCCGACGAACGTGCTGGGCAACGCCGCCAGGGCCGGCTAGGGAGACACGGGCTACGCCGGGCCGGTCCGCGGTTCGGGAGAGCCTCCGGCTTGAGAAGCCACCAGGCCGCGGCTCGGGGGAGCCTCCGGCTCAAGAAACCGCCGGGCCGCGGCTCAGGGAAGCCGCGGCGCGAGGGCCGTCCAGGCGTCGACGGCCGCCCGGAGGGGGTCGTCGGCCGTCAAGTGGGCCCGGACCAGGGTCATCCACGGGAGCAGGTTCTTGATCCGGCGCAGGCGCAGGATGCGCTCCCGCGGGAGGTCCCGCCAGACCCGGGCCTCGACCGCCGCCCGCGCCGGGGTCAGGTCGATCAGCGCCAGCACCTCGCGACACAGCTCGGCGGGGTCGCCGCCCGGGCCGGGCCCGAACCGCTCGATGAGGTAGCCCCGTACCGCCGCCCGCTCGACCCCTCGTTCCACGGCGTCCCGGTGCTCCACCCGGGCGACCGCGGCCAGTGCCACCCGGCCCCAGCGCAGCCGCACCGCGTCGGGCAGCGTCTCGTCGTGCATACGGGCCACGGCGAGGGCGCGCAGGGGCCCCGGGTGCGGTTCCTCGCACAGCGGCGGATCGGTGGCCGGCCAGGTCTCCAGGTCGGCCGGCGCGTGCCCGGCGGGCGGTACGCAGGTCAGCACCTGCCCCCGGGACAGGAGCGCGACCATCGGCCCGGTGAGGTGGACCCGCGCCGCGTGCGGGGGGTCCAGGAAGTCCCGGGGCGCTCCCCACGCCTCGATGCGGGCCAGACCCAGCCTCAGGCCCCGGCGGTGTAGACCTGGCCGGCCCGCGCGGTCCCGCCGACGACGCGGACGACGCACACCCCGCCCGTGACGTCGGCCTCCTCGACGGAGTACACCTGCAACTCGGCGATCGGCATCCGTCCCCCCTTCCACCGGCCCGGCCGTCCTCCGGCCCGCCCCGGTCCTCCGGTCTGCCCCGGTCCTCCGGTCTGCCGCGGTCTTCCGGTCTGCCGCGGTCTTCCTCCGGCCCGGAGGCTACCGCCCCGCGCTCACGCCCGTGACGGCCCTTCCAGGACCAGGCGGATCTCCGTGACCTCGTAACCGGCACGGTCGAACGCGGTGGCCATCGGGGCGTTCACGACGTCCGTCGTCGCCGTGACGCGGCGCGCGCCCTGGGCCGCGTGGAAGCGGGTGATCTCCGCGAGGATCTCGTCGATCAGGCCCTTGCCGCGCTGTTCCGGTACGACCCCGAGGTAGCCCACGTTGCGGTGGTAGGGGGTCGCGGAGGGGACGGCCAGGCCGGCGAGGGTGCCGTCCGGCAGCTCCGCCAGGCGCCACCAGGAGCGTTCACCGGGACAGTCGCGGTAGAACTCGACGTCCTCCCGGGCCAGTTGCTCCGCGTCCATGGAGCGCAGCTCCGTCCGGGTGTGCGCGTCCAGGCTGCCCGCCGAGACGCGGGCGAACGCCTCTACGAACTCCTCGTCCGTTCCCTCGCGGAACACCAGCCGTCCGGCGGGCCCCGCGGTCCCGGCGGCCGGGGGTGCCCCAAGCGGTAGCCGGGGGAGGGTCCACTCGTAGCGCAGGCGCTCGATCACGCTGGACAGCCCCGCCCTGTACGCCGCCTCCCGGCGCCAGGCGACGGCCTCGGCTATGTCGGGGCGGGCACGCCAGTCGCGGGGCAGCGAGATGTTGTAGACGGGGAGGTTCCCGAACGCCGCGTGTCCGGCGGTGAGCAGTCCGGCGGCGACGGTCGCGGGGTCGGCGACGCCGGCCCGGACCTGGAGGCAGTCGAGCGCGACGGGCCGCTCACTGTCCTCGCGGCCCCACCACAGGGCCCGGGCGAGGACCTCGCCTGCCTCGTCCTCGGCGAACCAGATCCACTCGGGGCGCAGCCGCCGCGCGGCCACCTCCTCCCGGACGCGGTCGGCGGCGAGGGCTTCGAGGGGCCCGTCCGCGGGATACGTGAGAGCCCCGTCGAGGTCCGTGGGGTCTGCGGTCGCAGCGCGGAAGATCATCCGACTGATGATCGGGTAGGGGCGCGGCCCCGGCCAGGGGTTTTCGCCGAGCCGCAACGGCCGGTGGCCGGGCTCCCCGGAGGGAGACCGGCCACCGGCGCCGCGTACGTCCTGTTACGACCAGGTGATGAGGCGGCGGGGGTGTTCCAGGACCGCCGCGATGTCGGCCAGGAAGCGGGAGCCGAGCTCGCCGTCGATCAGACGGTGGTCGAACGACAGGGCCAGCGTGGTGACCTGGCGCGGCTTGACCTTGCCCTTGTGGACCCACGGCTGGAGCTTGATCGCGCCGACCGCGATGATCGCGGACTCGCCGGGGTTCAGGATGGGCGTACCGGTGTCGACGCCGAAGACACCGACGTTGGTGATGGTGATCGTGCCGTTCTGCATGTCGGCCGGGGAGGTCTTGCCGTCGCGGGCCGTGGCGACCAGCGAGGACAGGGCCTCGGAGAGCTCGGGCAGCGTCTTGGCGTGGGCGTCCTTGATGTTCGGCACGATCAGGCCGCGCGGGGTGGCCGCCGCGATACCGAGGTTGACGTAGTGCTTGAGCACGATCTCCTGGGCCGCCTCGTCCCAGGACGCGTTGACGTCCGGGTTGCGGCGGATGGCCACCAGGACGGCCTTGGCGATCAGGAGCAGCGGGTTGACCCGCAGACCGGCGAGGTCCGGGTCCTCCTTGAGCTGCTGGACCAGCTTCATCGTGCGCGTCACGTCGAGCGTGATGAACTCGGTGACGTGCGGGGCGGTGAAGGCCGAGCCGACCATCGCCTGGGCGGTGATCTTGCGGACGCCCTTGACCGGGATGCGGGTCTCGCGCGCCGTCGCGTCGGCCGGAGCCGGTGCCTGCGCGGTGGCCGGGGCCGGGGCGGCGGCCGGGGCGGCCGGGGCCTGGACCGGCGCGGCGGCCTGCGGGGCGAGGGCGGCCGACGCGGCGGCGTGCACGTCCTCGCGGGTCACGACGCCTCCCTCGCCGGTGGGGACCACCGTGGCCAGGTCGATGCCGAGGTCCTTGGCGAGCTTGCGGACCGGCGGCTTGGCGAGCGGGCGCTCCGTGACCCCGAGGGCGGTGCCGTTGCCGTTGCCGTTCCCGGTGCCGCCGTTCAGCGCCGCCGTCCCGTTCTGCGCGGGGACAGCGGGGACGGCCGGGACGGCGGGGGCCGCCGAGGCTGCCGGGGCGGCGGGAGCCGCCGCCACGGCCTTGCGCGGCCGGCGCTTCGTGGAGGCGGTGGACACGCCGTAGCCGACCAGGACGGGCTGACGCGCCTCGGCGGCCGGCTCGTCACCGGCGGCCGGGGCGGCGGCCGGGGCGGCCACCTCCTGGGCCGGGGCCTCGGCGGCCTCGCCCTCGGTCCGCACCGAGATGATCACCTGGCCGACGTCGACCGTGGTGCCCTCCTCGAAGAGGAGCGCGTGCACGGTGCCGTCGAAGGGGATCGGCAGCTCCACGGCCGCCTTCGCCGTCTCCACCTCGCAGACGACCTGCCCGTCGGTGACCGTGTCACCCGGCTGGACGTACCACTTGAGGATCTCGGCCTCGGTGAGGCCCTCGCCCACGTCGGGCATCTTGAATTCGCGGATGGTCATGAACGTGGCTCCTCAGTACGCCAGCGAGCGGTCGACGGCGTCGAGCACCCTGTCCAGGCCCGGCAGATACTCGTCTTCCAGGCGGGCCGGCGGGTACGGCGCGTGGAAGCCGCCCACGCGCAGCACCGGGGCTTCCAGGTGGTAGAAGCACCGCTCGGTGATGCGGGCGGCGATCTCCGAACCCACGCCCAGGAACACCGGGGCCTCGTGGACGATCACCAGCCGGCGGGTGCGCTCGACCGAGGCCTGCAGGCCGTCGAAGTCGATCGGGGACATCGACCGCAGGTCGACGACCTCCACCGACTTGCCCTCCTCGGCGGCCGCGGCCGCCGCCTCCAGGCAGACCTTCACCATCGGACCGTACGCGGCCAGCGTGAGGTCCGTACCGGACCGCGCCACCCGGGCGGCGTGCAGAGCGTCAGGGATCGCCTCGACGTCGACCTCGCCCTTGTCCCAGTAGCGCCGCTTCGGCTCGAAGAAGATCACCGGGTCGTCGCTGAGGATCGCCTGCTGGAGCATCCAGTACGCGTCGCTCGCGTTCGACGGCGAGACCACCTTGAGGCCCGGGACGTGCGCGAACAGCGTCTCCGGGGACTCGCTGTGGTGCTCGACCGCGCCGATGCCGCCCGCGTAGGGGATGCGGATGACGACCGGCATCTTGATCTTGCCGAGCGAGCGCGCGTGCATCTTCGCCAGCTGGGTGACGATCTGGTCGTAGGCGGGGAAGACGAACCCGTCGAACTGGATCTCCACGACCGGGCGGTACCCGCGCAGGGCCAGGCCGATCGCCGTGCCGACGATGCCGGACTCGGCGAGCGGGGTGTCGATGACCCGCTCCTCGCCGAAGTCCTTTTGCAGGCCGTCGGTGATGCGGAAGACCCCGCCGAGCTTGCCGACGTCCTCGCCCATGATCAGGACCTTGGGGTCCGTCTCCAGGGCCTTGCGCAGCGAGTCGTTGAGCGCCTTCGCGATGGTCAGCTTCTGTACGGCCATGGTGGTCACTCCCCGCCTTCGAAGGACGCGAGGTAGGCGGCGAACTGGGCGCGCTCCTCGTCGACGAGCGCGTGCCCGTCCGCGTAGACGTTCTCGAAGATCGCCATGGTGTCCGGGTCGGGCATGGCGCGCACGACCTCGCGCACCCGCTTGCCCAGCGTCTCGCTCTCCTCCTCCAGCTGCGCGAAGAACGCCTCGTCGGCGCCGCCCGTCGCCAAGAGGTGGGCCTTCAGGCGCAGGATCGGGTCCTTGGCCTCCCAGGCCGCAGTCTCCTCGTCGCGCCGGTACTTCGTCGGGTCGTCGGAGGTGGTGTGCGCGCCCATGCGGTAGGTGAACGCCTCGACCAGGGTCGGGCCCTCGCCGTTGCGCGCCCGCTCCAGCGCCCAGCGGGTGACCGCCAGGCAGGCCAGGACGTCGTTGCCGTCGACGCGGACGCCCGGGAAGCCGAAGCCCTGGGCCCGCTGGTAGAGCGGCACCCGCATCTGGCGCTCGGTGGGCTCGGAGATCGCCCACTGGTTGTTCTGGCAGAAGAACACGACGGGGGAGTTGTACACCGCCGAGAAGGTGAACGCCTCGGCGACGTCACCCTGGCTCGACGCACCATCACCGAAATAGGCGATGACCGCGGAGTCCGCGCCGTCCTTGGCCACGCCCATCGCGTACCCGGTCGCGTGCAGCGTCTGGGAGCCGATGACGATCGTGTACAGGTGGAAGTTGTTGGTGTTCGGGTCCCAGCCACCGTGGTTCACGCCGCGGAACATGCCGAGCAGATTGGTCGGGTCGACCCCGCGGCACCACGCCACACCGTGCTCGCGGTAGGTGGGGAAGACGTAGTCGTCGTCGCGCAGCGCCCGGCCGGAGCCGATCTGCGCGGCTTCCTGACCGAGGAGCGAGGCCCACAGGCCCAGCTCGCCCTGACGCTGCAGGGCGGTCGCCTCGCCGTCGAAACGGCGGGTCAGGACCATGTCGCGGTAGAGCCCGCGCAGGTCCTCGGTGGTGATGTCGGCGACGTAGGGGGCGAACCGCGCGCTGTCGGCGCTCTCGACCCGTTCTCCCTCGGGCGTCAGCAGCTGTACGAGCTGAGGCTCGGCGTCGTGCGGCTGTGCGGTGGCAGCGGCGGTCTTGCGGGCGCTATCGGCGCCGGCCGCCCGCTTGGTGCCGCTGCTGCGTCGCGGCTTGCGCGCGGCAGTGCTCTCCACGGTCACGTGTGCTCCTCCGTCGGTCCGGCACCCGGGTTCTCCGGGGTCCAGTGCGGCTCACCTGTATGCGTACCCGCGCACGGGGTGGGTGCGAGGAAGGTACGGGATTCAGGCGTGACAGGTGCCCCGGCGAGTGCCCTGCGCAATGCACGTTACCCAGTGCCTCGCATAACTGCGAAACCCCGTTTGACCTGCGATTTTGCTTGGATATCCAAGTAAATCGGCGGTTGCGGGAACAACCACTGGTCACAGCCTTGCAGGGGGCCGGAACAACGGCACGTTATCCCGGGTAACAGCGCCTGGGAAGGGGTGAGTGTGTGAAACTGACTCCGTGCCCGAAAACGGTAAAATCAAGGTATTCCTCCTGGACGACCACGAAGTGGTGCGCCGCGGTGTACACGAGTTGCTGTCCGTCGAGGACGACATCGAGATCGTCGGCGAGGCGGGTACGGCCGCGGACGCGCTGGTGCGGATTCCGGCGACCCGCCCCGATGTCGCGGTCCTCGACGTCCGGCTTCCGGACGGCAGCGGGGTGGAGGTCTGCCGGGAGGTGCGCTCGCAGGACGAGGACATCAAGTGCCTGATGCTGACCTCGTTCGCGGACGACGAGGCCCTGTTCGACGCGATCATGGCGGGCGCCTCGGGGTACGTACTGAAGGCGATCCGCGGGAACGAGCTGCTCAGCGCGGTGCGGGACGTGGCGGCGGGCAAGTCGCTGCTGGACCCGGTGGCCACCGCCCGGGTACTGGAGCGGCTGCGCGACGGCAACAAGGGCCGGGGTGACGACCGGTTGGCGCACCTGACCGAACAGGAGCGCAAGATCCTCGACTTGATCGGCGAGGGACTCACGAACCGGGTCATCGGCGAGCGGCTGCACCTGGCCGAGAAGACCATCAAGAACTACGTCTCCAGCCTGCTGGCGAAGCTGGGCATGGAGCGCCGCTCCCAGGCGGCGGCCTACGTGGCCCGCCTCCAAGCGGAGCGGCGCGTCTAGCGCGTACCACCGGCACACGGGTCGTGCACGGGCCGTACGCCAGTGGCGTGCGAGCCGCCTGCGAGCGCGGCCCTGGGGAAACGGCCGGGCCCGGCGGGAGGGATTCCCGCCGGGCCCGTTCGCCTGCTCGTTCCTACTGCGACTCGGCGTTGTCCGGGCCGAGGGTGATCGGCAGGGAAGGCTTCGTCGACGTCGTCGGTTTGTCCGGCGTGGTCGGCTTCTCCGACGGCGGTACCGAAGTCGTCGGCTTCTCCGAGGTGGTCGGCTCCGTCGACGGCGTCGAGCTGGGGCTCGGCGTGAACTTGGTGCGGCCCGTCGGCGGCCTGTAGGTCTCCTCGTCGCTCGACTCCGAGGAGTCCGAGGACGGCGCGGACGGCGTGGTGTCCGAGGAGGAAGAGGAGCTCTGCGAGGGCTTCGGGGAAACGCTGTTGGTGGTGGACGGCGCGTGTCCCCCGCCGCCACCGCCCATCGTCTTGACCGCGTAGGCCACGCCGCCGGCGATCGCGAGGATCGCGAGCACCGCGAACACCCACATCTTCCAACGGCTGCCGCGGCGGTCGTCGTAGCCGCCGTTGCCGTAACCGCCGTTGCCGTAGCCTCCGTTGCCGTGGCCCCCGTTGCCGCCGCCGCCCGGGAAGGCCGAGCCGTCGTCCGGGTTGAGCGGAGGCACCATCGGCCGCTGGAACTGCGAGGTCGTGGCGTTCTGACCGTACGGCGGACGCGATCCGCCGGGCCCGTGCATCTGTGCCGTCGGGGCACTCGCGCCGGGCTGACCGTGCGGCAGCGCCATGGTGACCGGACCGGTGTTCCAGGTACCGGAATTGGGCCCCTGCTCGTGGAGCATCTGGAGCGCGTACTGCACCAGCCCGCGCATCTCCTCGGCGCTCTGGAACCGGTCGTCCGGGTCCTTCGCCAAGGAGCGCATGACCAGGCCGTCGAGCTCCTGCGGGATGTGGTGCCCGTCGGGCAGCTGCGAGGGCGGGACCGGCGCGTCCTGGACGTGCTGGTAGACCACCGACAGCGGCGTCTCACCGGTGAAGGGGGGCCGCAGCGCGAGGAGTTCGTAGAGCAGGCAGCCGGTGGCGTAGAGGTCCGAGCGGTGGTCCACGGCCTTGCCGAGGGCCTGTTCGGGCGACAGGTACTGCGGGGTGCCCATGACCATGCCGGTCTGGGTCATCGTCGACTGCACGCCGTGCAGGGCGCGGGCGATGCCGAAGTCCATCACCTTCACCGCGCCGGTGTTGGTGATGATGACGTTCGCGGGCTTGATGTCGCGGTGCACGATGCCGTGCTGGTGCGAGTACGCCAGCGCTTCCAGCACGCCCGAGACGATGATCAGGGCCTGCTCGGGCCCCGGGGCCTCGGCACTGATCAGGAGCTCGCGGATCGTGCGCCCCTCGACCAGTTCCATGACGATGTACGGGACGACGTTCGGGCCGACCCGGTCCTCGCCCGAGTCGTAGACCGCGACGACGGCGTGGTGGTTGAGCCCGGCGACCGACTGTGCCTCGCGGGTGAAGCGGGCCTTGGAGACCGGGTCCTCGGCGAGGTCCGCGCGCAACAGCTTCACGGCGACGGTACGTCCCAGCCGGACGTCCTCGGCGGCGAACACCTCCGCCATGCCGCCACGGCCCAGGCGGTGGGTGAGGCGGTAGCGGCCGTCGCCCACCAGGCCGCCTGCGCCCCAATGCTCAGGATCCTCGGCCATCCCGGCGCCGGTTCCGTCGGGTTCGGGTGCCATCAGTCCTCGCCGTCGTCTCTCTCGTCCGTAACTTCTGTGGGTCCTCTTCGCATGCTCCGACGAACGCTACAGCCTCGGAACAGGTCGCCGTTCGGGCAATGGCGCCCCGTGGCCTCCCGGTCACGGAACGGGCACCTGGCTTGACTGGTGCTTACCCTCCGGCAGACTGGGCGCGACATGCGCTCTGCCAGACGCGTTCGGACACAGCCCGAGGGGAAGCAACAGTCATGAGCCAGGACGGCACACGGGGCCGGTACGCAGGCGGTTCCCTGGCCGGTGGCCGTTACCAGCTAAGGGACTTGCTGGGCGAAGGCGGCATGGCGTCCGTCTATCTCGCCTACGACTCGGCGCTCGATCGACAGGTGGCCATCAAGACCCTGCACAGCGAATTGGGCCGGGAAGCTTCCTTCCGGGAACGTTTCCGCCGCGAGGCGCAGGCTGTAGCGAAACTGTCGCACACCAACATCGTCTCGGTATTCGACACCGGTGAGGGCACGGTGACGTTCGGCGGGGCCGCCGCGGACGACGGCGCCCCCATGCCGTACATCGTGATGGAGTACGTGGAGGGGCAGCCGCTGGGCTCCGTTCTCCACGCGGACGTCGCGCAGTACGGCGCGATGCCGGCCGACCGGGCGCTGAAGGTGACGGCCGACGTGCTGGCCGCGCTGGAGACCAGCCACGAGATGGGGCTGGTGCACCGCGACATCAAGCCCGGCAACGTGATGATGACCAAGCGCGGCGTGGTCAAGGTCATGGACTTCGGCATCGCGCGGGCCATGCAGTCGGGGGTCACCTCGATGACGCAGACCGGCATGGTCGTGGGCACTCCGCAGTACCTGTCTCCCGAGCAGGCGCTGGGGCGGGCCGTGGACGCCCGCTCCGACCTGTACTCGGTCGGCATCATGCTGTTCCAGCTGCTGACCGGTCGACTGCCCTTCGACGCGGACTCGCCGCTGGCCATCGCGTACGCGCACGTCCAGGAGGAGCCGGTCCCCCCGTCCTCCGTGAACCGTGCCGTGACCCCGGCGATGGACGCGCTGGTGGCGCGGGCCCTGAAGAAGAACCCGAACGAGCGTTTCCCGACGGCCGCGGCCATGGGGGACGAGATCGCGCGGGTCCTGGCGGCAGGTCAGACCGGTGCGCCGGTCATCGTCCCGGGCACGGCGACGGGCGGCAGCGGCGCCGGGGTGAGTTCGGCCGTGTTCCCGCCGGTGGACTCCGCCTTCCAGACGCCGCCGCAGTCCGTGCAGCAGCCGTACCAGACGCCGTCCCCGTACGCGCCGCACGCCCCGGCGCAGGGCGGTTACGCGTACCCGCCCCAGCAGCACACTCCGGCCCCCCAGCACGCGCAGCACCAGTACGCCCCGCAGACCCCGCCCCCGTTCACCATCTCGCCGAATCCGGGCGGTGGGGGCTCGCAGGCCGCGGCGCCGAAGTCGAACACGCCGGTGATCATCGGTGCGATCGTGGTGGCGCTGCTGGCGATCGGCGGTCTGATCGCGGCCCTCAGCTCGGGCGGTGACAACAACAACGAGGCGAAGGACGGCGGGGACACCTCCGCTTCGGCCTCCGCAGCGGCGTCGGGCGCCGCGAAGGCGAGACACAAGGGTCCGGACACCTCGCGCACGATGGACGCGGAGAAGTGCAAGAACCCGTCCAAGGACTTCAGGGACGCCTCGAAGGTGTCGGCCCCCGACTTCACCTACAAGAACCTCGGCTCGGTGAAGCTCTGCATCCAGGCCGCGGGAGGCAAGTACAAGATCGAGAACAAGGACGAGGCGGTCTTCGGGCAGGACACCGTGCTGGCGCAATTCCCGCCCGCCGGGACCGGGGTGACGAAGGACCAGGAGTACACGCTGACCGTGTCCACCGGCGATCCGCAGTAGGCGGGTGCGGCGGCCGCGCTGACGCGGGCCGCCGCCGCGGCGCTCCGGCATCCCGTGCCACCCTGATGGGCGGCCCGGGATGCCGCTTTTGTCCCCCCGTGCGAATGTGAGCCCTGTACAGGCCCGAGCGACTTCCGTCCCGCGCGCTCGCGCCGCCCGCGCCGCTCGGACGGGAGGGGCTTCCCGGTGACCCAACGTCTCCGCGCGCCGGTGTGGGCGGCCTGGGCC
Source organism: Streptomyces sp. Tek67B01 (assembly GCF_055231995.1). NCBI lineage: Bacteria > Bacillati > Actinomycetota > Actinomycetes > Kitasatosporales > Streptomycetaceae > Streptomyces > Streptomyces sp. Tek67B01. Next base: position 3,741,335 of record NZ_JBUYUY010000001.1, on the reverse strand, counting down.
GCGCTGGCCGCCGTCGCGGTTCTGGGCGTCGCGCCCGCGCAGGGCCCGGGTTCCGCCGCCGCGCGGGTCCCGATCGCCTCCGCGAGCGCCGACGCGGAGGCCGACGTACCCCAAGAGGCTCACGAGGAGCTGGCCGGCAGTGCGGCGGGCGTCGGGCGGGAGCGGCCCGGTCGGCCCGTCGGCGAGCCGGCCGACCCCGAGGCGATGGTGGCCTCCGGGCCGCGGCGACCCGTGCGTCCGCAGCGACCGCCCGTAGCTCCTCCCGGCACTGCGCCGACGGGCACTGCGACAGGCCCTCCGACCGACCTTCCGGCGGGCCCTGCGACCGGCCGGCCGAACGGCCGGCCGACCGGGGCGCCTTCCAACATTCCGTCCGGGGCGGCTTCCGGAGCGGCGAGCCGCGCCCCCAGCGGCGAGCCGAGTACGGGCGCCGGAGTCAGCGCGCTCGACAACGGGTCGAACGACCGGGCCGCCGACCTCGCCGCCCACATGCTGCCCTTGGGAACCGGGCTCGCCCTGATGGGGCTGGGCCTGGGGTTCATCGGCGTGCGCCTGCGCCGGGGGCCCTGACCCCGGGGGCCTCCGGCCTGACCCTGCCGAGCCCGTCGGACCCTGCCGAACCCTGCCGAACCCTGCCGAACCCTGCCGGAGCTTGCCGCCGAAGTCGCGGCCGGGGGCGTCCCGAGGCGCCGCGTCCCCCTCGTGACATACGACCCCGGATGGTTGCGGCGCGGCACATACTCGGTATACATACTGAGTATGTCCATCCGCCACGGCCTCCTCGCCCTGCTCGAAAGGGGTCCTCGGTACGGCTCTCAGCTGCGTACCGAGTTCGAATCCCGCACCGGCTCCACCTGGCCGCTCAACGTCGGGCAGGTCTACACGACCCTCGCCCGCCTGGAGCGCGACGGTCTCGTCGCCCCCGGCGGCGAGGACCCGGCCGGCCACACGCTCTACGCCATCACCGACACCGGACGCGCCGAACTGCACGCCTGGTACGAGCGCCCCGTCGACCGCACCAACCCGCCGCGCGACGAGCTCTCGATCAAGCTCGCCATGGCCGTCGGCGCTCCGGGCGTCGACATCCGCGCGGTCATCCAGTCGCAGCGGCACGCCACCATCCAGGCGATGCAGGACTACACACGGCTCAAGGCCCAGGCCCTCACCGCGATCGAGAGCGGCAGGACACAGGAACGCGACGACTTGGCCTGGCTGCTCGTCCTCGAACAGCTGATCTTCCAGACCGAGGCCGAAGCTCGCTGGCTCGACCACTGCGAGACACGGCTCGTCCGGCTCGCCCACGCGGCAGGCCCGGCAGCCGAAGCGCCCGCTCCCCCACCCGCGAGCCACACCGCGGCCGGCGCCTCGCCGGTCACCACCCCCGCGAGCGGCCCCGGCGCCGCAGCGACCACCGACCCGCCCCGCACCGTACGCATGCGGCGGCGCTGAACCACCGTCCCAGGGGGGACCCCACATGCCCGACCAGCACACGCAGCGCCCCGTACTCCAACTGGAGAAACTCGTCCGTACGCACGGCAGTGGCGCCACCGAGGTACACGCCCTGCGCGGAATCGACCTGGCCGTCCATCCCGGCGAACTCGTCGCCGTCATGGGCCCCTCCGGCTCCGGCAAGTCCACGCTGCTCACCCTCGCCGGGGGACTCGACACCCCCAGCTCCGGACGCGTCGTCGTCGAAGGCACCGACCTCACCACCGCGAGCCGCAGGCAACTGGCCGCGCTGCGCCGCCGAAGCATCGGTTACGTCTTCCAGGACTACAACCTGATCCCCGCCCTCACCGCGGCCGAGAACGTGGCGCTGCCCCGCGAACTGGACGGCGTCTCGGCGCGCAAGGCGCGGGCCTGCGCCCTGGCGGCGCTGGAGGAGATGAACCTCGGTCAGCTCGCCGACCGCTTCCCCGACGAGATGTCCGGCGGTCAGCAGCAGCGCGTCGCCATCGCCCGCGCCCTGGTCGGCGACCGCCGCCTGGTCCTGGCAGACGAACCCACCGGCGCCCTCGACTCCGAGACCGGGGAGTCCGTCCTCGCGCTGCTGCGTTCGCGTTGCGACGCCGGGGCGGCCGGAATCCTGGTCACGCACGAGCCACGCTTCGCCGCCTGGGCCGACCGGGTCGTGTTCCTGCGCGACGGCAGCGTCGTCGACGAGACGCTGCGCAGCGGGGCCGACTCGCTGCTCTCGGGGCGGGCGGCCGGTCTGTGAGCCTCTCGTTCCTCTCGTCCTGGTACCACGGGTGGGTCGCGGCGGTGCGCATAGCGCGCCGTGACGCCTGGCGCGCCAGGGGACGCAGCGCCCTCGTGCTCGCGATGATCGCCCTGCCCATCGTCGGTGTGAGCGCCGTCGACCTGACGTGGCGCAGTTCCGCGCTCTCCGTCGAACAGTCCCTGTCCCGCCGGATCGGCGCCGCCGACGCGCGGCTGGAGGCCACCTCCCTCGGCACGGCCATCTACCAGAACCCGGCGGGCGACCGGCACGAGCCCGTCGGCGGATACCGCGACTACGACCCGTCGAAGATGAAGCAGGAGGACGTGCGGGTCCCGTCCGTCCTCCCGCCGGATGCCCAGGTGGTGCAGGACAGTCACGTCAGCGCCAGGGTCCGCACCACCCACGGACTGCTCGACACCGAACTCCGCGAGGTGGACACGGCCAGCCCCCTGGTGGAGGGGCTGTTCACCCTCAAGCGGGGTCGACTGCCCGCAACGGCGGGCGAGGTCATCGCCACCGACTCCTTCCTCAAGGAGTCCGGCTTCTTCGTCGGCTCCGAACTGACCCCGCGTGGCGCCCCCCGGTCCTACCGGATCGTGGGCGCGTACGAGCTTCCGTCCGCCCTCAAGAGCACGCAGATCATCGCGCCGCCGCAGACCCTGCTCGCCCCGCTCGACCAGGCCCTGACGCGGGCCGGGGGCCAGGGGCTGAGCGTGAATGACAGTTTCCTCGTCGCGGTCGGCGGCGATGGTTTCACGTGGAACATGGTGCGGGCCGCCAACGCCAAGGGAATCCTCGCCATCTCGCGCGACGCCGCCCTGCACCCGCCGGCCGACTCGGACGTCCCTCTGTACGCGCAGCAGCGCGAGAAGGGCACGGCCGGCCACTACGACGGCTCGTCGATCCGAGCGGTCGAACTGACCGTGCTCGCCACCGTGGTGGGTCTGGCCGTGCTGGAGATCTGTCTGCTGGCCGGTCCCGCCTTCGCGGTCGGGGCCCGCCGTTCCGCCCGCCAGCTCGGCCTGGTCGGCGCCAACGGCGGTGACCGGCGGCACATCCGAGCCATCGTCCTGTCCGGCGGCCTCGTCATCGGTATGGCCTCCGCCGTCGCCGGCACCGCCCTCGGCGCGGCGCTCACCCTGGGCCTCCGGCCGGTGCTGGAGGAGTATCTGGGGCTCCGCTGGGGCGGGTTCGAAGTCCGCCCCCTGGAACTGCTCGCCGTCGCCCTGGTCGCCGTACTGACCGGACTGCTCGCCGCGGTCGTCCCGGCCGTCACCGCCTCCCGACAGACCGTGCTGGCCTCGCTGACGGGCCGTCGCGGGGTCCGGCGCGCCAACCGCGTCCTCCCCGTCATCGGGATCGTCGCCATCGCCTCGGGCGCCGCCCTCGCACTGTACGGGGCCCTCTCCGGAAGGGGCACCCTGGTGGTCGCCTGTGGCAGCGCCCTGGCCGAGCTGGGCGTCGTCGCCCTGACACCGACACTGGTCGGCCTCTTCGGACGGGCCGGGCGGTGGCTGCCGCTGTCGCCGCGGCTCGCGCTGCGGGACGCCGTGCGCAACCGCGGGCGTACGGCCCCGGCGGTGGCGGCCGTGCTCGCAGCCGTGGCGGGAACCGTGGCCGTGGCCACGTACCAGCACAGCACCGAACTCCAGGCGCGCCACGAGTACGTGGCCTCGCTGCCCGCAGGCGCCGGAATGCTGACGAACCAAGAGGACGACCGCTACAAGGACCTGCCGGCCGCCCGCGCGGCCCTGACGAAGTCCTTCTCCCTGGCCGTACGCGCCGACGTCGACCGGGTGGTGACCGGCAAACCGTCCTGCGATTCGTACTCGACGGAACCGGGCTGTGGGCGGCTGGAGATCGTCACCCCGCCGGAGAACCGCTGCCCGCTCTACGCGTCGAAGAACGGGATGTCGGACTTCAGCCTGGAACAGACGCGCGCCCTGCGCAAGGACTTCCGCTGCCAGGATCAGCAGTACAGGCAGCCACGCAGCACGGTCGTGGCCGACGAGAAGCTGATGACCGTGCTGGGCGTCGACGACCCGGGCGCGGCTGCCGCGCTGAGGTCCGGGCAGGCCGTCTCCTTCGACCGGCGCAACGTAAAGGCGGACACGATCACTCTGCGGGTCGTCACCGAGGACGCCCAGGGCCAGGGCACGCCGGGAGCCGCGGGCGAGCCGAAGGGCGTCGACAAGGTCTTCCCGGTCCACCAGGTGCCCGACAGGGTCACCGGATACGGGATCGAGGTGGTCCTGCCCTCCTCGGCGGTCAAGGCGGCGGGCCTGGGCACAGCCCCCTTCGGCACCTACTTCACCCTCGCCGAGAAGCCGACGAGCGCACAACGTCAGGCGCTGGCGGGCCAGATAGACCGGATCGGCATCGACGCCCCCGTCAAGATCGAGGAGGGCTTCCAGGGCAGGGACAGCATGGAGATCCTCGCTCTGACGATCTTCGCGGGCCTGGTCACCATCGGAGCAGCGGGCATCGCCACCGGCCTGGCCCAGGCCGATGCCGAAGCCGACCTCAAGACGCTGGCCGCGGTAGGGGCGCCGCCGCGGGTGCGGCGGACGCTGAGCGGGTTCCAGTGCGGGGTGGTGGCCCTCATGGGCGTCGCCCTCGGCGCCGCCGCCGGACTGCTTCCGGCCGCGGGCCTGCGACTGACCGAGCGGCACGCGCTGGAGGGACTGATCGCCCACTCCGGCTCGAACGAGGTCGCGTACGTGCCGTTCGCCGTGCCGTGGGAGACCCTGGGCGGGCTGCTGGTCCTGGTGCCGCTGGGCGCGGCGGTGCTGGCGGCACTCGTGACGAAGTCGAGCGGCGCGCCGGCGCGGCGCGCGACGGGCTGAGCGCCCACCGGCCTCACTGTTTGATTACGGGCCCTCGCACAGGGTGGATCACGCCTGTGCGGGGGCACACCGTGTGAGTACGAAGGTGTGCGAGAGAATGTCGGTATGGAGATGCCGAGGAGTGAACGGTCGCAGGACAGCCCCCCGCACGTCCTGATCCTGGGACAGGACGGGTCGGCGGTCGGCGACGCCGATGACGAGTCGCGCGAGGTCCCGGTGACGGAGATGGTCGAACAACCCGCCAAGGTCATGCGGATCGGCAGCATGATCAAGCAACTCCTTGAAGAGGTACGCGCCGCACCTCTTGACGAGGCGAGCCGGGTCCGGCTCAAGGACATCCATGCCGCGTCGGTGAAGGAACTGGAAGACGGCCTCGCCCCGGAGTTGGTCGAGGAACTGGAGCGCCTTTCCCTGCCGTTCACGGAGGAGGCGATCCCTTCGGAGGCGGAACTGCGGATCGCGCAGGCGCAGTTGGTCGGTTGGCTGGAGGGCCTCTTCCACGGCATCCAGACGGCCCTGTTCGCGCAGCAGATGGCGGCGCGGGCCCAGCTGGAACAGATGCGCCGCGCCCTCCCTCCGGGCGCGTCCCACGAGGACGACGAGGACGGCCCCCACGGCGCCATCCGCTCGGGCCCCTACCTCTAACCCACCCCGCCCCGTCCGAACCGGCCCCGGAGGGACGGACCGCCCGGCCGGTGCTCGGCAGGGCGGCTCGACGGCACCCCGGGTCCAGGTGCCGGACCGGTCCCCGAGGGGCGGAGGCTCGACGGCACCCCGGGCTCCAAGGCCGCGCCGCCGGACCGGTCCCCGAGGGGCGGAGGCTCGACGGCACCCCGGGGCCCAAGGCCGCGCCGCCGGACCGGTCCCCGAGGGGCGGAGGCTCGACGGCACCCCGGGGCCCAAGGCCGCGCCGCCGGACCGGTCCCCGAGGGCGGACCGCCCGGCCGGTGCTCGGCAGGGCGGCTCGACGGCACCCCGGGTCCAGGTGCCGGACCGGTCCCCGAGGGGCGGAGGCTCGACGGCACCCCGGGCTCCAAGGCCGGGCCGGACAGGTCCCTGAGGGGCGGAGGCTGGACGGGAGCCGAGGCCGAGCCCCCAACCAACCTCGCTGCCTTCCCCCGCTCCCGGCCCGGAGCGGAGCCCAACCCCATCCCCGCGGGCAAACCCGTATGAGGCCCGGGTCCGGGGCGCGGGCCGCAGCCCGCACCTACACGCCAGCCAAACCCAGCCCGCCGGCGCTTGCGGCACCCGTCCGGGCCAGAGCCCCACACCGGCTCCGCCCCCCAAACCCAGCCCCGCCGGCGCTTGAGCCAGGGGCCCGGGGCGGAGTCCACACCGGCCCCGCCCTCCAAACCAACCCCGCCGGCATTTGAGGCGCGGGGCCCGGGGCGGAGCCCCGATCAGTGAGCCGCACCCACCACGCACCGACACCAACACCAACCGCACGACGCTCCCGGCCCAGGACACAGTCCCGCCAAACCCAGCCCACCAGCGCTCGCGGCGCCCCGCCCGGGGCAGAGCCCTAAACCGGCCCCACCGGCCAAACCCAGCCCCGCCGGCGGTTGATCCGCGGGGTACGGGGCGGAGTCCACTCCGGCCCCGCCCGCCAACCAGCCCCGCCGGCGCTTAAGGCGCGGGGTACGGGGCGGAGCCCCGATCAGTGAGCCGCACCCACCGCACACCGACACCAGCCGCACGACGCCGCCCAGCCGGGGCAGGCCCCACACCGGCCCCACCGGCCAAACCCAGCCCCGCCGGCGCTTGAGGCGCGGGGTACGGGGCGGAGCCCCGATCAGTGAGGCGCAGCCACCCGCACGGGGACCGGCTCACGGCCCACAGCCCGGCCCCCGGCGCAGCCCGGAACCCGCCCGCAACACACCCCCCGCATACTCATCGGCATGAGTTACGACGCGATCGTCCTCGCCGGCGGCGCCGCGCGGCGACTCGGCGGGGCCGACAAGCCCGGCCTCCTCGTCGGCGGCCGCACCCTCCTGGACCGCGTCCTCGACGCCTGCGCCGACGCCGCCGCCACCGTCGTCGTCGGCAGCCGCCGCCCCACCGCCCGCCCCGTCCGATGGACCCGCGAGGAGCCGCCCGGCGGCGGCCCGGTGGCCGCGCTCGACGCCGGGCTCCGTCAGACCTCGGCCGCACGGGTCCTCGTACTCTCCGCCGACCTGCCCTTCCTGGACCGGGACACAGTCCGCACCCTTCTCGACGCGCCCGGCCCCGACGGCGTCATGCTCCGCGACCCCGACGGCAGGGATCAACCCCTCGTCGCCGCCTACCGCACCGAGCCCCTGCGCCGCGAAATCTCCCTGCTGGCCACCGAACACGGCACCCTCGCCGGCCTGCCGCTCCGTGCCCTCACCGCCGAATTGGACCTCACCACCGTCACCGGCGCTGCGCCACTCGCCTCCTTCGACTGCGACACCTGGGACGATCTCGCGACGGCCCGCGCCCGGATCAGAGAGCATGGGACCGTGCTGGAGCAATGGATCACCGCCGTCAAGAACGAGCTGGGCATCGACCTCCCCGTCGACACCAAGGCCCTCCTCGACCTCGCCCGTGACGCCGCCCACGGCGTCGACCGGCCAGCGGCCCCGCTGACCACCTTCCTCGTGGGGTACGCCGCGGCCCGCGCCGAGGCGACCGGGGCGGACCCGGTCCGGGCCGTCGCCGAAGCGTCCCGCAAGGCCGCCGCCCTGGCCCTGCGCTGGGCCGAGGAGGCCCCCGCGGCCGGCACGGAAGACGGCACGGGATGACCCGCACCGATGCCGACCGCGCCTTGGACGAAGCCCTCGCCCTGGTGAGCCGCGACCCGTCGCCCCACGCAGCGGCCCCCGCGGGCGGCTCCGGTCCCCTCGACGCGCCGGACGCGGTCCGCGCCACCGGCGCCCACCGCGCGGCGTCCTGGCCCAGGGCCAGGGAAGCCGCCATCCGGGCCGGTTCGGGCGTCCTCGCCCGCAGCCACCGCGTGCCGCTGGCCGACGCCCTGGGCGAGGTGCTGACCACGCCGCTCGACGCGCTCACGGACCTGCCCTCCTTCGACACCTCCGCCATGGATGGCTGGGCCGTTGCCGGTCCCGGCCCCTGGACCGTCCGGCCCGGCGCCGGGATACTGGCCGGCTCCGACCGGCCCGAGCCCCTCGGGGACGGCGAGGCCGTGCCGATCGCCACCGGCGCCCGTATCCCCGCGGACACCACCGCCGTGATCCGCAGCGAGCACGCCCGTGAGGACGGCTCCCAGCTGTACGCGCAGCGGCCCGTCGTCACCGGTCAGGACATCCGGCCCCGCGGTCAGGAGTGCCGCTCCGGCGAGTTGCTGCTGCCGGCCGGCTCCCTGGTCACCCCGGCCCTGCTCGGGCTGGCCGCCGCAGCCGGGTACGACGAGCTGGAGACCCGGCCCCGTCCCACGGTGGAGATCCTGGTGCTCGGGGACGAGTTGCTGACCGAGGGGCGCCCCCACGACGGCCTCATCCGCGACGCCCTCAGCCCCATGCTCGGCCCCTGGCTCGGCCGGCTCGGCGCCGAAGTCACCGGGACACGGCGGCTCGGTGACGACCCTGCCGGGGCCGATGCCCTGTTCGAGGCCGTGACCACATCCACCGCCGATCTGATCGTCACCACCGGCGGCACCGCCTCGGGCCCCGTCGACCACGTACACCCCGTCCTGGAGCGGGCCGGGGCCGAACTGCTCATCGACGGGGTCGCCGTGCGCCCCGGACACCCCATGCTGCTGGCCCGGATCGGCGACCGCGTCGACGGCCGGCACCTGGTGGGACTGCCCGGCAATCCGCTGGCCGCGGTGTCCGGCCTGCTGACCTTGGCCGAACCGCTGCTGCGGGCCTTGGCCGGGCGGCGGCGCCGCCCGCGGTACGCGGTCGCGGTCCAGGGCGACGTGCCCGGCCATCCGTACGACACCCGGTTGGTGCCGGTGCTCCTGACCGAGGAGCACGCGGTACCGCTGCGCTACCACGGTCCCGCGATGCTGCGTGGCGTGGCGGCCGCCGACGCGCTGGCCGTCGTACCGCCACACGGCGCGCGGTCGGGGCAGGAGCTCGAAATGCTCGATCTGCCCTGGGCCTCGGGGGGATGTTTCACGTGAAACAGCCCGGCCAGGACGCGATGGCCCGGCGCGCCGACGAGGCCCTCGTGGCACGGCAGGTCACCCTGCCCAAGCGCGTGGTCCACAAGCCGTTGCGGCAGGTGGCGCGACGGCTCCTGGTCGCCTTCCTGGTGATGTGCCTGACGGTGCTGATCGTGTGGCTCGACCGCGACGGCTACCACGACAACGCCAACGACATTGTCGACTTCCTCGACTGCGTCTACTACGCGACCGTGACGCTGTCGACGACCGGATACGGCGACATCGTCCCTTACAGCGCCAGTGCGCGGCTGACCAACGTCCTGCTGATCACACCCTTGCGCATCTTGTTCCTGATCATCCTGGTCGGGACCACGCTGGAGGTGCTGACGGAGCGGACCCGGGAAGAGTGGCGGCTGAACCGCTGGAGGAAGAACTTGCGTGACCACACGGTCGTCATCGGCTTCGGTACCAAGGGCCGCTCGGCCCTCCAGACGCTGCTGGCCACCGGCCTGCGCAAGGAGCAGGTCGTCATCGTCGACCCCAGCGCCAAGGTGATCGACGTGGCGGCTGCCGAGGGGTTCACCGGAGTCGTCGGCGACGCCACCCGCTCGGATGTGCTGCTGCGCGCCGAACTGCCCAAGGCCCGGCAGATCGTCGTGGCCACGCAGCGCGACGACACAGCGGTCCTGGTGACTCTGACGGCGCGCCAGCTCAACCGCGGTGCGAAGATCGTCGCCGCGGTCCGGGAAGAGGAGAACGCCCCGCTGCTGCGCCAGTCGGGCGCGGACGCGGTCATCACCAGCGCCAGTGCGGCCGGGCGGCTGCTGGGCCTGTCGGTACTCAGTCCCAGCGCGGGCACCGTGATGGAGGATCTGATCCAGCAGGGAAGCGGCCTGGACCTGATCGAACGGCCCGTCACCAGGCCGGAGGTGGGCAGAGGTGTGCGGGAGACGGACGACTTGGTGGTGAGTGTGGTGCGGGGGCATCGGCTGTTGGGCTACGACGATCCCCAGGCGAGCCCGCTCCAGTCGACGGACCGTCTGATCACCATCGTCCGGGCCGGACCGGCGGCCTCGCCCGGGTTCGCCCGATAGCTGCCGGGCGGTCAGCGGTGCCTGCTGTCAGGCGGATAGCGGGGCAGTCCGCCGCGCGGAAGGGGGAGAGGGCCGTCACCGATGCGGTCGAGACGCGGTTCGCGTAGCCTCCGGGCCATGCATGCGATCACCATCGAGCAGCCCGGCGGACCCGAGGCCCTGGTGTGGGCCGAAGTACCCGATCCGGTGGCAGGCCAGGGCGAGGTACTCGTCGAGGTCGCGGCGAGCGCCGTGAACCGCGCCGATGTCCTCCAGCGACAGGGCTTCTACGATCCGCCGCCCGGCGCCTCCCGTTATCCCGGCCTGGAGTGTTCGGGGCGGATCGTCGCGGTCGGGGAGGGCGTTTCCGGCTGGTCGGTGGGCGACGAGGTGTGCGCGCTGCTGGCCGGCGGCGGTTACGCGGAGCTGGTCGCGATCCCGGCGGGGCAGTTGCTCCCGGTGCCGGCCGGGGTGGACCTGGTGACGGCGGCAGCGCTGCCGGAGGTCGTGACGACCGTCTGGTCGAACGTGTTCATGGTCGCCGGGCTGCGTCCCGGCGAGACCCTGCTGGTGCACGGCGGGTCCAGCGGCATCGGCACGATGGCGATCCAGCTGGGCAAGGCGGTCGGCGCCCGGGTGGCGGTGACCGCGGGCGGCAAGGAGAAGCTGGAGCGCTGTGCGGAACTGGGCGCCGACATCCTGATCGACTACCGCGAGCAGGACTTCGTGGAAGAGCTGCGGGCCGCGACGGACGGAGCCGGGGCGGACGTGATCCTGGACATCGTGGGGGCGAAGTACCTGGCGCGGAACCTGGACGCGCTGGCCGTGAACGGCCGGCTCGCGGTCATCGGGCTCCAGGGCGGGGTGAAGGCGGAGTTGAACCTGGGCGCGCTGATGGCCAAGCGAGCGGCGGTCACGGCGACGTCGCTGCGGTCCCGGCCGCTGGAGGAGAAGGCGGCGATCGTGGCGGCGGTGCGGGAACACGTCTGGCCGCTCGTTTCGACGGGCCGGGTACGCCCGGTGGTGCACGCGGCGTATCCGATGGCGGACGCGGCCGAGGCGCACCGGGTGATGGAGTCCAGCGCGCATGTCGGCAAGCTGCTGCTGACCGTGTGACGCCGACCGTCCGACGGCAGCCGTAACGAGCCCTCCCCGGGTCCCCCGGGCACCTCGCCGCCCATCGGGCAGGCACCCGGCCGAGGACGGCCCGGGCTTCCGTCTCGGGCCCGCCACGGGGCGTCGGGAAAACCCGTACGACACCCGCCCCGCCTCCTCGCGTGGCAGGAGGACCTACGTGCGGCCCGGGATCGCGGTCCCCACCGCGCCGCAGGCGCAGCGGGCCGACAAGCGCCACCAACCCATCCGGCACGGACCGGTCCGGCTGGCACGAGCCGGCCGGGGCGGGCCCCGTGCAGCCCACCCGCACCCGGCCCGGCGCGGCGACGACGGAAGGACGCGCCCCGTTGCGTGGCGCGCCCTTCGAGCTCGCGCCCGGGCGGGTTACAGCGAGCGCAGCAGCACCGCCGGGGATTCCACACAGTCGGCCACGTACCGCAGGAAACCCCCGGCCGTGCCGCCGTCGCAGACCCGGTGGTCGAAGGTCAGCGACAGCTGCACCACCTGCCGTACCGCCAACTCGCCCCGGTGGACCCATGGCTTGGGGATGATCCGGCCGACGCCCAGCATGGCCGCCTCCGGGTGGTTGATGATCGGCGTGGAGCCGTCGACGCCGAACACCCCGTAGTTGTTCAGGGTGAACGTCCCGCCCGTGAGGTCCGCCGGCGTCAGCTTCCCGGCCCGCGCCAGCTCCGTGAGCCGGGCGAACTCGGCCGACAGGGACTCGGGGCTGCGCGTCTGCGCGTCCCGGACCACCGGGACCATCAGACCCCGCTCAGTCTGCGCGGCGAAGCCCAGGTGCACGGCAGGGAGCCGGACGATCTCCTTCGCCGCCAGGTCCACGGTGGAGTTGAGCTCCGGATACTTGGCGAGCGCGGCCGTGCAGATCCGGGCCAGCAGCGCCAACACCGAGATCTTGGGGCCGCCCACCGCGTTCATCGCGGCCCGCGCCGCCATCAGCTCGGTGGCATCCGCGTCCACCCAGCAGGTGGCCTCCGGGATTTCCCGGCGGCTCCGCGACAGCTTCTCCGCCACCGCCCCGCGCAGCCCCTTGAGCGGAATCCGCTCGCCGGCGGCGGGGGCGACGGCCGCGGGAGCGACGGCCACCGGCGCCTGTGCGACCTCCGCCCGGAGGGCCGCCTCCACGTCCGCCCGCAGGATCAGCCCCTCGGGCCCCGACCCCCGCAGCGCCCGCAGATCGACCCCGTTGTCGCGGGCCAGTTTCCGTACGAGCGGCGAGATCACCGGAACCGGCCCCACCGAAAGCGGGACGACAACGGCAGCAGGAGCAGCAGGAGCAGGAGCGGTGACCACAGGCGCCGGGGCGACGGGAGCCGCCACGGCCGTGGCCGCGCCGGCCGGGGCCCCGGGCCGAATCCGCCGCCTGCGCGCCGGCCGCGAGTGGTCCGTGCCGTACCCGACCAGCACGTTCCCCGAGCCCGACGACTCCGAACCCGACGACTCCGAGGACGCCGACGAGCCCGAGGACTTCGACGGCGACTCCGCGTCCGCGGGACCGACCGCGACCGTGATCAGCGGTGCGCCGACCGGCAGTTCGGTCCCCTCCTCCCCGTACCGGGCGGTGACCACACCGCCGTAGGGGCACGGCACCTCCACCATCGCCTTGGCCGTCTCGACCTCGACCACCGGCTGGTCGATCTCGACGACGTCGCCGACCGCCACCAGCCAGCGGACGATCTCCGCCTCGGTCAGCCCCTCACCGAGGTCGGGCAGCTTGAACTCCAGTACCTGCGGCATCAGTTCTCCCACTGCAGGCGTCCCACGGTGTCCAGAATCCGGTCCACGCCCGGCAGATGGTGCTTCTCCAACATCGGCGGCGGATACGGGATGTCGAACCCCGTGACCCGCAGCACCGGCGCCTCCAAGTGGTGGAAGCACCGCTCCGTCACCCGGGCGGCGATCTCCGCACCCGGCCCGCCGAAGCCGCCGGACTCGTGGACCACGACCGCGCGCCCTGTCCGACGTACCGAGGCGACGACCGTCTCCTCGTCGAACGGGACGAGCGAGCGCAGGTCCACGACCTCCAGGTCCCAGCCCTCCTCACGCGCCGCCTCGGCGGCCTCCAGGCACACCGGCAGCGACGGCCCGTACGTGATCAGGGTCGCGCTCGTGCCCGCCCGCCGCACCATCGCCTTGCCGATGCCCGGAACCTCCGCCGGGGCATCGGGCGACCACGGCGCTTTCGACCAGTAGAGCCGCTTCGGCTCCAAGAACACCACCGGGTCGTCGCTGGCGATCGACGCGCGCAGCAGTCCGTACGCGTCCTCGACGGTCGCCGGGGTGACCACGGTCAGCCCGGGCGTCGCCACGTAGTACGCCTCGGAGGAGTCGCTGTGGTGCTCCACCCCGCCGATCCCGCCGCCGTACGGCACGCGGATGGTGATCGGCAGCGGCATCGCGCCCCGCGTGCGGTTGCGCATCTTCGCCACGTGCGAGATCAACTGCTCGAAGGCCGGGTAGGCGAACGCGTCGAACTGCATCTCCACGACCGGCCGCAATCCGTACATGGCCATGCCGACGGCGGCGCCCAGGATTCCGGCCTCCGCGAGCGGGGTGTCCGTACAGCGGTCCTCGCCGAACTCCTTCGCGAGGCCGTCCGTGATCCGGAAGACCCCGCCGAGCGTCCCGACGTCCTCGCCCATCACGTGGACCGTCGGGTCCTGCGCCATCGCGTCGCGCATCGCCCTGCCGAGGGCCTGCGCCATGGTCGCCGGCTTCGTCTCCGGCTTCACCGCCACCGTCGCCATCACTCGTTCTCCGCTTCCAGTTCGGCACGCAGCAGTTCCGCCTGCTCGCGCAGCCGCCCGGTCTGCTCCGCGTAGACGTGCGCGAAGAGGTCCATCGGGTCGAGCACCGGTTCGGCGTTCATCGCGTCCCGCAGGGCCGCCGCCATCGTCTCGGCCGCGTCCTTGGCCACCTGTATGCCCTCCGCGTCCAGCAGCCCGCGCGAGGTCAGCTCGCGCTCCAGCAGCTCCACCGGGTCGTGCGCCTTCCAGGCCTCCACCTCGGAGTCCGTGCGGTAGCGCGTCGCGTCGTCGGCGTTGGTGTGCGCCTCGATCCGGTACGTGACCGCCTCGATGAGCGTCGGACCGCCGCCCGCGCGCGCCCGCCGGACGGCCTCGGTCAGCACCTCGTGCATCGCGGCGATGTCGTTGCCGTCGACCAACCGGCCCGGCATCCCGTACCCGACGGCCTTGTGGGCCAGCGTCGGGGCGGCGGTCTGCTTGGCGAGCGGGACGGATATCGCGAAGCCGTTGTTCTGGACCAGGAAGACGACCGGGGCCTTCCACACGGCGGCGAAGTTCAGCGCCTCGTGGAAGTCGCCCTCGCTGGTGCCGCCGTCGCCGACCATGGCCAGCGCCACCACGTCGTCCCCGCGCAGCCGGGCGGCGTGCGCCAGGCCCACGGCGTGCGGCAGCTGGGTGGCGAGCGGGGTGCTCAGCGGGGCGATGCGGTGCTCGCGCGGGTCGTAGCCGGTGTGCCAGTCGCCGCGCAGCAGGGTCAGGGCCTGTACGGGGTCCAGGCCGCGCGCCACGGCCGCAAGGGTGTCCCGGTAGCTGGGGAAGAGCCAGTCCTGGTCCTCCAGGACCAGCGCGGCGGCGATCTCGCAAGCCTCCTGGCCGACGGTCGACGGGTAGACGGCGAGCCGCCCCTGCCGGGTGAGCGCGGTGGCCTGGGCGTTGTAGCGGCGTCCGCGCACCAGCTCGGCGTAGTACCGGCGCATCAGCTCGGCATCGAGCCCGTCCGCCGCCGGCGTGCCCAGCACCCGGTAGGGCTCGGGGTCCGGGAGCAGCGCGGCGGCGTCCGTACGCGGCCTCCAGGCGGGCGGCGGGGTCAAACGGTGGGACGCCCCGGCACCGGGCAGCTCTTGGACCGTCATGGCGGCGTACACCTCCTCGTAGGAAGCGGGCATGAGTGCCCCGGATGTGAGGCCCCTCACCTACCGATTGTTCGGTTGACTGCGCAATTTGGCTACAGGCACCTCCAGGCTGTGGACAAAGTGGCGCCGGGGCCCTGGGATGGGTGCAGGACGTCCAGGAGAGGCAGGCAGTGGGCAATGCCGGATGAACAAATGGCCGCGGCGGGCTCCGAGGCAGGCGCCGGACCGGCCGCGCCCGGAGGCGCAAAAGGGGCCCCGACCGCACCGACCGCACCGACCGCCCCCTCCGGGCCGCCGGCCACGCCCTCCGGACCGCAGCCCTCCGCCGCCGCGGCGCCCGCCCCGCCACGCCCCCTGGACCCGATCGACCGGTCGATCCTGCGGCTGCTCCAAGCGGACGGCCGGGCCTCGATACGGTCGGTCGCGGAACAGGTCCACGTGTCCCGGGCCAACGCCTACGCGCGGATCAACCGGCTCATCGACGACGGCGTGATCCAGGGCTTCACTGCCCGGGTGAACCACGAACGCGCAGGTCAAGGCGCATCGGCGTACATCACGTTGAAGATCGTCCAGAATTCGTGGCGCACGGTCCGCGAGAAGCTGCGCGAGCTTCCGGGCGCGGCACACATCGCCCTGGTCAGCGGCGACTTCGATGTGCTCCTGCTGGTGCACACCCCCGACAACCGCACCCTGCGCGAGCTGGTGCTCACCCGCCTCCAGTCGATCCCGGAAGTGCTGTCCACGCGCACTCTGCTGGTGTTCGAGGAAACGGACCTCCTGGAGTCCGGCCCGGTCGGCGGCCCCGCGCTCGCCTCGCTCAACCCGCTCGCCCCGCTCACCGAGGAGCAGCCGTAGGGGTGGCGGGATCGGCCGCGGGCCGTACGAGGGCGCGCAGCTCGCGGAAGAGTTCCGCGACGGCGGCGTCCGCCGCGGGCGCGAGGGCGTCGTAGCTCAGGAAGCCGTGGACCAGGCCGGGGTAGAGGTACGAGCGCACCGCGACCCCGGCGTCCCCCAGGGTCCGGGCGTAGGCCATGGCCTGGTCCCGCAGGGGGTCGAACTCCCCGACGCCGATCACCGCGGGGGCCAGATCGCGGTGCTCCTCGGCGAGCAGCGGCGACGCGCGGCCGTCGGCGGCGGTTGCGGGGTCGTTGCCGACGTAGAGCAGGATCTCCTCCTCGATCTCGGCCGTGGTCAGTCCGTAGCCGGTGGCGTTCTCCTCCATCGACGGGTAGCCGCCGCGGCCGGTCAGATCGGTCATGGGGTAGGCCAGCAGTTGCGCGGCGACCGGCGTGCCCGCGTCACGAAGGGCCAGGGCCACGGCGGCGGCGAGGTTGGCGCCCGCGCTGTCCCCGGCGAGGGCGAACACGCCGCTGCCGCCGCCGAAGCGCTCGGGGTGGCCGGCGACGTCGCGGGCGACGGCGAGGCAGTCCTCGTAGGCGGCCGGGAAGGGGTGCTCGGGCGCGAGACGGTAGCCGACGGCGACCACCACGGCCTCCACGTCCCGACACAGGCGGCGGCAGATCGCGTCGTGGGTGTCGAGATCGCCGACGATGAACCCGCCGCCGTGGCAGTAGACGACGGCCGGCGCGGGGCCCGCGGGTCGCGGGCGGTAGATCCGGACGGGGACCCCGGCGAGGGTGTCGTCGGCGACGGAGCCCACGGCGAGTGGCGGGTCGGGGGCGAGCGCGAGCGCGAGCCGCCGGTTGCCGGCCCGTCGTTCCGCCGTGTCCGGAGGCGGGACGGGCGGGGGGCCGCCGACGCCGAAGCGGTGCATGAGCGCGACGATGTCCGGGTCCAGGGGCATGCGGCCATCGTCACGGCGGCGGGCGGCGGGCGCCGCACGGACGGAGCCGTTCAGGTGGCGTCGGCCGCGAGACGGCCGTCAGGCGACGCCGCCCGCGCCTCTGCTCACCCGCTCAGATCGTGCTCGTACGCAGCCCGTCGAAGGCCATGTGCACGACGGCGTCCGCGAGCTGGGAGTGGTCGGCGCCCGGGTGGGGCCGGTACCACTCCACGAGTGAGTTCACCATGCCGAACAGCAGGCGGGTGGCGAGCCGGCTGTCGACGTCGGCGCGCAGGTCGCCCTCGGCCGCGGCGGCCTTCAGCAGGTCGGCCACCGCGTGGTCGAACTCCCGGCGGCGCTCCAGCGCCCAGCGCTCGGTGCGCGTGTTGCCCCGGACGCGCAACAGCAGCGTCACGTACGGCAGCTCGCCCAGCAGCACCTCCACGGTGCGCCGCGTGACGTACTCGACCCGCTCCACCGCGCGGCCCCGGAGCGCCCCCGGCTCCTCCAGGACGGCGAAGAGGCCGTCGAGGGCGCGGCTGACCGCCCGTCGGAGCAGTTCCTCCTTGCCCGCGACGTGGTGGTAGATCGAGGACTTGGAGATCCCCGCGGCCTTGGAGAGGTGCTCCATCGAGGTGCCGTCGTAGCCGCGCTCGTTGAAGACCTGGACCGCGACCGAGAGCAGTGTCTCGGGGGTGTACGTGTCCCGCCTGGCGGTGGTCACCGGGCATCCCCCCGCGCGTCCCGGCCGTCGTCTCCGTACGCGGCTTCGCGCTCGACCGCGAACTCGCTCTCGTCCTCGCCCTCGCCCTCGTCCTCCGCGTAGCCGAGTTTGAAGAGCGCCAGAGAGGGCGCGTACCGGCCGCCCGGGCAGCGCTCGTCGAGGTGGTGGAGCAGGTCGTAGGCCCAGTCACGGCCGAGGCGCTCGTGCCACGCGGACGGCCCCAGCGGGTAGTTGACGCCGAGCCGCATCGCGGTGTCGATGTCCTCGGCGGTGGCCACGCCGCGCGCGACGGCGTCGGCGGTCAGGTCGATCAGCATCGCGACGGTCCGGGCGACGATCATGCCGGGGACGTCACCGATGACGGAGACCTCCTTGCCGAGCTTCTGGAAGAGGCCGACGGCCTCGGCGAGGGTGCGCTCGCTGGTGTCCTCGCCCGCGGAGAGCGCGACGCGGGTGGCCGCGCGGTAGTCGAGCGCGAGGTCGAAGTAGACGACGTCCGCGAACTCCACCGCGGTCTTGCCGTCCGCGAGCACCAACTGTCCCTCGCCGGGCAGCTGGATGTACGGGCCCCCGTGCCCGGTGGCCGTGACGGCGATCCCCGCCTCCTCCAGCAGGTCCACGAGACCGGCCGCGGGACCGAGTTCACCGACGACGGTGACCTTGGCCGGGGCCTCCTCGGGGCCGGCGGTGTGCGGCTGCGGAAGCCGGGCGTCCGGGCCGTAGGGGTACCAGCCGTGCCCCGACTTGCGGCCGAGGCGGCCCGACTGGACGAGGCGGCGCTGCGCGAGCGAGGGGGTGAACTTGGGGCTGCGGAAGAAGGAGTCCCAGACGGAGCGGGTGACGGCCTCGTTGACGTCCTGGCCGATCAGGTCGGTCAGCTCGAAGGGGCCCATCTTGAAGCCGCCGCTCTCGCGGAGCACGGCGTCGATCGTCGCCGGATCGGCGCCCTGCTCCTCGTACACCGCGAAGGCTTCGGCGTAGAAGGGGCGGGCGATCCGGTTGACGATGAAGCCGGGCGTATCGGCGCAGTGGACCGGCGTCTTGCCCCAGCCCAGGACGGTCCCGTACGCGCGCTCGGCGGCGGCCGGGTCGGTCGTGAAGCCGCTCACCACCTCGACGAGCGGGAGCAGCGGAGCCGGGTTGAAGAAGTGCAGACCGAGGAAGCGGCCGGGGTGGGCGAGGCCGGCGGCGAGCTCGGTGACGGAGAGGGAGGAGGTGTTGGTCGCCAGCAGTGCGTCCGGCGAAACCACTCCTTCAAGTGCGGCGAAGAGAGCGCGCTTGACGGTGACGTCCTCGACGACCGCCTCGATCACGAGAGCGGCGTCCGCCAGCTCGGCGAGGGCCTGGGCCGCATTGATCCGGCCGTTCGCCTCGTCCGCGTCGGCCCGTTCCAGTCGGCCCTTGGCGGCCAGTCGCTCGACGCGGTCGCGGACCTGGCCGACGCCGGCGAGGGCCGCGTCGGGGTCGATGTCGTGGATCAGCACGCGGTGACCTGCGAGGAGGGCGACCTGGGCGATGCCCTGCCCCATCGTGCCGGCGCCGATGACCGCCACTGTGCGGGACCGCTCGATTGCTGTCATGACCCGATCCTCCCGCACGGACTTATCCACAGGCTTGCCGGGCCCTCTTGTCCCGACCGATCGTTCGGTTACTCTAACTCCAGTCTGCTCTTCTTCACCCGCCCTTGCCCGATCCGGTTCCCCCGATCCGCACCCCTGTGATCGTGTGAACCAGCCTGATCCCGCCCGGCTCAACGAGGAGTTGGTCCCTGATGGCCGCCGAGCTCACCCTCCCCCAGCTGTCCGAGAAGCACCGGTCCACCCTGGACCAGGCGCTCGCGGCCATCCGCAGCCGCGCGTACTGGTCCCCGCACCCCGAGCACCCCAAGGCCTACGGGGAGACCGCCCCGACCGACGGCCTCGCGGCGTTCGAAGCCGTCCGCGGCACCCGGTTCGACCTCGGACAGCCCGGCACCGACGGCTGGACCGGCGGGGAGGTGTCCCCGTACGGCCTCGACCTCGGTGTCGAGTACCCGCACGCCGACCCGGACGTGCTGCTGCCCGCCATGCGGGCCGGCATGGGCGCCTGGCGCGACGCGGGCCCCGAGGCGCGCGCGCTGGTCTGCGTCGAGATCCTGTCCCGGATCTCCGCGCGGACCCACGAGTTCGCGCACGCGGTCATGCACACCAGTGGCCAGGCCTTCATGATGGCCTTCCAGGCCGGCGGCCCCCACGCCCAGGACCGCGGCCTGGAGGCGATCGCGTACGCCTACGAGGAGCAGACCCGCGTCCCCGGGCAGGCCGACTGGTCGAAGCCGCAGGGCAAGAAGGACCCGCTGGAGCTCGGCAAGACCTTCACCGCCGTGCCGCGCGGCATCTCCCTGATGATCGGCTGCAACACCTTCCCGACCTGGAACGGCTACCCGGGCCTCTTCGCCTCCCTGGCCACGGGCAACCCGGTCCTGGTCAAGCCGCACCCGCGCGCCGTCCTCCCGCTGGCGCTGACGGTGCGGGTGGCGCGCGAGGTCCTCGCCGAGGCCGGCTTCGACCCGAACCTGGTCGCGCTGGCGGTGGACCGGCCGGGCGAGGGCATCGCCAAGACGCTCGCGCTGCGCCCCGAGATCAAGCTGATCGACTACACCGGCTCGACGTCCTTCGGCGAGTGGCTGGAGACCAACGCGCGCCAGGCGCAGGTGTACACGGAGAAGGCGGGCGTGAACACCGTCGTCCTGGACTCCACCGACAACTACAAGGGCATGCTGTCGAACCTCGCGTTCTCGCTGTCCCTGTACAGCGGCCAGATGTGCACCACCCCGCAGAACCTGCTGATCCCGCGGGACGGCATCGAGACCGACGCCGGCCACAAGACGTACGACGAGGTCGTCTCCGACCTCGCGGCCTCCGTCGGCGGCCTGCTCGGTGATGACGCCCGGGCCAACGCCCTGCTGGGCGCGCTGGTCAACCCGGACGTGAAGGCCCGGCTGGAGGCGGCGGCCGGCCTGGGCGAGGTCGCGCTGGCCTCGCGGGAGGTCGCGAACCCGGAGTTCCCGGGCGCGGTGGTCCGCACCCCGGTGATGGTGAAGCTGGACGGCTCCAAGCCGGACGACTCCGCGCCGTACCTGTCGGAGTGCTTCGGCCCGGTGTCGTTCGCGGTGGCGGTCGACTCGACGGCGGACGCGCTGGAGCTGCTGCGGCGCACGGTCCGGGAGAAGGGCGCGATGACGGTCGGGGCGTACACCACGTCCGCCGACACCGAGCGGGCCATCGAGGAGGTCTGCCTGGAGGAGTCGGCGCAGCTGTCGCTCAACCTGACCGGCGGCGTCTATGTGAACCAGACCGCGGCGTTCTCCGACTTCCACGGCTCGGGCGGCAACCCGGCGGCCAACGCGGCTCTGTGCGACGGCGCGTTCGTCGCGAACCGCTTCCGCGTGGTTGAGGTCCGCCGCCAGGGCTAGTACCGCGACGGTCGGCTAGGCCGGGGCGGCCCGGCCGGTGTGCGGCCCTCCCCAGTGGAAGAGGGTCATGGCCACGCTGGTGGCCAGGTTGTAGCTGGACACCTGCGGCCGCATCGGCAGGGACACCAGGTGATCGGCGCGGGCGCGCAGCTCGGGCGAGATGCCGTGGCGTTCCGAGCCGAAGGCGAGCAGGGCGTCGTCCGGGAGGGTGAGGGCACGGATGTCCTCGCCCTCCGGGTCGAGCGCGTACACCGGCCCGGGCGGCAGGGTGTCGATGTCCACCCCGGCGACGGTCGTGGCGTAGTGCAACCCGGCTCCGGCGCGGACCACGTTGGGATGCCAGGGGTCGAGGTCGCCGCGGGTGACGACGCCCGTGGCGCCGAAGCCGGCGGCGAGGCGGACGACGGCTCCGACGTTGCCCAGGTTCCGGGGGTTGTCCAGGACGACGACGGGCGCGGTGCGGGGCATCCGCTCCAGGCGGGCCCGCCCCTCGGTGGCGTCGGGCCTGACCGCCAGGGCCGCGACCCCGGTGGGGTGCACGCGGGGCAGCAGCGAGCGCAGTTCCGCCTTGCCGACCAGCCGGACCACCTCCGCCTCCACGTCAGGGGCGAGCTCGGCGGCGAGCGCCCGTACTGCGTCGGGGTCGTCGGCGACGGCGGCCCGCACATCGGCGCCGAAGCGCAGGGCGTGCTTCAGCGCGTGGAACCCGTCGAGGAGTACGACGTCCTCCCGTCCGACGGCCTCCCGCCACATCCGCCCGACCTCGTCGCCACCACCGCGCTGCTCACTCATACCGCCGACCCTACGGCCCTCCCCCGACCCGGCCCGCACCCCGCGACCCCCTCCGGCGCCCCTCACAGCCTCGGCGGTGCCATCACCGCCCTGCGGCGCCGCCTCTCCGGCACGCCGGCCCCGCCGACGCTCTCAGGGACACTCAGGCTTCGCCGGCGTTCTCCGGCACGCCGGCGCCGGCGCCGGTGCGGGCCCGGGCAGCGCCCGCCGGCCCACCCGCGGGGCGGCGCGGCGTCACCGCCCCACCACACCCGCCCCGGCCGCACCCGCCCCGGCGACCGCCTCGGTCGCCACCACCGCCCCGGTCTCACGCCGCCGCGCCCGCGCGACCACCCGGGCCCCCAGCCACACCAGGAACCCCGTCGGCAAGAACACCGCGTCCGCCGCGATCATCGCCAGCGAGAAGAACGGCAACCCCAACACCACCGCGATCCCGAGGTGCTCCAGCATCATCAGCCCCAGGAGCACGTTCTTGATCCGCCGGTTGAACAGCGTGAACGGGAACGCCACCTGCACCACCACCGTCCCGTAGGTCAGCAGCATCACCACCGTCCCGCTCCCCGCCAGCACCGCCGACAGCCCCGGCCACGGGGTGAAGTAGTCCAGCCCGAGCGGGTAGTACAGCGCCGTCCCGTCCTGCCACCTGGACCCCTGGATCTTGTACCAGCCCGCCGTCGCGTAGATCAGGCACACCTCCGCCATGATCACCAGCATCCCCGCGTTGTGCAGCAGGTTCGCCAGGACGTCGAGGGCCGCCCGCCCCTCGCCTTGGGGGGCGTGCCGCCCGGCCAGCCACCACACCCCGGCCGTCACCCACAGGGCCCCGAACGCCGCCGCCCACAGCGCGCCGAACCGCCCGGCCAAGGTCCCGTAGACGAATACCGCCCCCAGCACGCCCCAGAGCACCGGTCCCCACGCTCCGCCCCCGCCCCGTGCCGCGCGCCGCGCGTCCAGCGACCACACCCGCGCGCACCGCGTCAGCACCAGGTAGATCGCCATGAGGTGGATGACGTTGTCCCCGCCGTCCCCCATGAACACACTGCGGTTCTGCAGCGAGAGCACTCCGACCATGAACAGCACCGATGTCGCCCGAGTCCGCCAGCCCAACACCAACAGCGCGCTCGCCAGCACGGAGACGACGTAGACGATCTCGAACCACCACGTGGCGTCCGACCACATGAGCACCGTGAACGCGTGGTTCGAGGCGATCAGCCGCTTCGCCAACGCCCAACTCCACGGCCCGTCCGGCCCGTACAGCTCGTGCCGGTTCGGGAACTCGCGCAGCAGGAAGAAGAGCCACGTCCCGGCGAAGCCGATGCGTACGACCGCGCTCTGGTACGGGCCCAGCGCCTCCCCGGTGACCCTGGCCA
Source organism: Streptomyces sp. Tek67B01 (assembly GCF_055231995.1). Lineage (NCBI taxonomy): Bacteria > Bacillati > Actinomycetota > Actinomycetes > Kitasatosporales > Streptomycetaceae > Streptomyces > Streptomyces sp. Tek67B01. The sequence continues at coordinate 3,717,968 of NZ_JBUYUY010000001.1, read as the reverse complement.
GGCCCCGCGCGGCCGCGGCCCGCGCCCGGTTCAGACCGTCCACCACGGCAGCTCCCGGTAGTACGTTTGCGTGTCGGTGCGCTCCTGGCTCCACTTCGGCGCCGCGACCGCCGTCGTCGCCGAGCGCAGCTGGATGCGTACGACGCGGTCGCCGCCGCGCTGCCACCCCGCGAGCCGCTCCAGGGCGATCCGCCGCAGGTAGGCCTCCGACAGCTCGCCGCGTTCGCCGTTCGGCCTGTTGTCGTCGTCGTGGGAGCCGGTGAAGAAGTCCCAGGCCCGCCGGAGCTCGTTCTGCCGGGTGTGGCTCGGCAACGGGTCGTGCCGGATGGCCGCGCCGTCCTCGGCGGACAGGTCGCGCCAGCCGCTGGTGGTCAGTTCGCCGCCCGCCGTCCGCACCTGGGCCCGCACCTGGACCGCGATGTTCTGCTGGAGCGGGTTGGGTGCGAAGAGCTTCCAGTTCTGTTCGAACTCCGGGTAGATCCAACCGTCGATGGTCGCGGCGTGACGTTTGCCGACCGTGTTGGACGGCGCGACGTGGAGGAAGACGAACGCCAGGTGCGCGCAGGCGGTCACGGCGACGGCGCCGAGGGCCGAAGCCGCGAGCACCCGGTAGGGCGTGGACAGACCGGCGATTCCGGGGGCGCGCGGCGCCGTGGCGGTGGGCGGCGCGACCGGCGGCGGAACGGCCTGTTCCACGGGCTTTCGCTCGTTCGAATCCATCGCGTCCCGATCGTCCGGCGTCCACAGGGTTGCCCACAGAGGTTGACACCCTACGGGCCGTCGTCTCACCATTGAAGAGAATGAACCGAACGATCGGTCGGTCGGGCGGAAAGCAGACTCTGACAGGGGGCCGGGATGGTCACAGTGACCCCGGAATCTGGGCAGGAAGCAGGCCTGGGCACGGGCCCCGCGCAGCCGGGGCACGCAGCCCCGGGCGGTGAGGGCGACCTCGGCGCACAGCTCGCCGCGGCGTTCGATGCCGCCGTGGCCGCGGACGAGCGCGTCGAGCCGCGCGACTGGATGCCCGACGAATACCGAGCCTCCTTGGTCCGCCAGATGGCCCAGCACGCCCACTCCGAGATCATCGGCATGCAGCCCGAGGCCAACTGGATCACCCGCGCGCCCTCGCTGCGCCGCAAGGCGATCCTGATGGCCAAGGTGCAGGACGAGGCCGGCCACGGCCTGTATCTGTACAGCGCCGCGGAGACCCTCGGCACCAGCCGTGACGAGCTGCTCGACAAACTCCACGCGGGGAAGCAGAAGTACTCCTCGATCTTCAACTACCCCACCTTGACCTGGGCCGATGTCGGTGCGATCGGCTGGCTCGTGGACGGGGCGGCCATCACCAACCAGGTGCCGATCTGCCGCTGTTCGTACGGTCCGTACGCCCGCGCCATGGTCCGCATCTGCAAGGAGGAGTCCTTCCACCAGCGCCAGGGGTACGAGCTGCTCCTGGCCCTGTCGAAGGGCACCGAGGCCCAGCACGCCATGGCCCAGGACGCCGTCGACCGCTGGTGGTGGCCGTCGCTGATGATGTTCGGCCCGCCGGACGGGGAATCGGCGCACTCGGCGCAGTCGATGGCCTGGCGGATCAAGCGCCACTCCAACGACGAGCTGCGCCAGCGCTTCGTGGACATCGCCGTCCCGCAGGCCGAGTCGCTGGGACTGACCCTGCCCGACCCGGACCTCGAGTGGAACGAGGAGCGCGGCCACTACGACTTCGGCGCGATCGACTGGGCCGAGTTCTGGAACGTGCTCAAGGGCAACGGTCCGTGCAACGAGCAGCGCCTCGACCAGCGGCGCACCGCCCATGAGGAAGGCGCCTGGGTACGGGACGCGGCCGCGGCGTACGCGGCGAAGCAGGCGGAGCGCCAAGCCGGCCGCCCGGCGGACGGCACCATCGCAGAGCACGCCGGACGGCCGGCGACCAACGACGAGGAGACACAGGCATGACGCAGAACTGGCCGCTGTGGGAGGTGTTCGTCCGCTCGCGGCGCGGCCTCTCGCACACGCACGCGGGAAGCCTGCACGCCCCGGACGCGGAGATGGCCCTGCGCAACGCCCGTGACCTCTACACGCGGCGGAGCGAAGGCGTCTCGATCTGGGTGGTGCCCTCCACCGAGATCACCGCCTCCTCCCCGGACGAGCGGGACCCGTTCTTCGCCTCGGCCGCCGACAAGCCCTACCGGCACCCCACCTTCTACGAGATCCCCGAGGGGGTGCGCCACCTGTGAACAGCCACGCGAACACCCCGCCCGTGACCACCCGCGCGACCGGCGAGGCGACCGACGGCGAGGCAGTCCGGTCCGCCGCCCTGGCCCTCGGGGACGACGCCCTGATCCTCTCCCACCGCCTCGGCGAATGGGCGGGCCACGCGCCTGTCCTGGAAGAGGAGGTGGCCCTCGCCAACATCGCCCTCGACCTGCTGGGCCAGGCCCGCCTCCTGCTGTCCATGGCCGGCGACGAGGACGAACTGGCGTACCTCCGCGAGGAACGCTCCTTCCGCAACCTCCAGCTGGTCGAGCAGCCGAACGGCGACTTCGCCCACACCATCGCCCGACAGCTCTGCTTCTCGCTCTACCAGCAGGAGCTGTACACGGAACTGGCCGCCGGCGACGGACCGTTCGCGCCCCTGGCGGCCAAGGCAGTCAAGGAGACCGCCTACCACCGCGACCACGCCGAACAGTGGACGCTCCGGCTCGGCGACGGCACGCAGGAGAGCCACGCCCGGATACGGGCCGCGCTGGACGCGCTGTGGAAGTACACCGGCGAGATGTTCCAGCCGGTGGACGGACTCGAAGGCGTCGAGTGGGGCGCCCTGGAGGAGCGCTGGCTCGCCGCCCTCGAAGCGGTCCTGGTGCGCGCCGGCCTCGACCTGCCCGAAGGACCGCGTACGGGCGCCTGGGCCGCCGGGGCCGGCCGGCAGGGGCTGCACACCGAGCCGTTCGGCCGGATGCTGGCCGAGATGCAGCATCTGCACCGCAGTCATCCGGGGGCGTCATGGTGACCGACGCGGCGCCCGGCACGGGAAAGGGACCGGCCACGGGTGACGGGACGACCCGCCTGGAGGCGGAGCTCGCCGAGCTGGCCGGCTCCGTACCCGACCCCGAGCTGCCCGTCCTCACCCTCACCGAGCTCGGCGTCATGCGCGGGGTACGGATGCATGAGGACGGCCACGTCGAGGTCCTCCTCACGCCCACGTACACCGGCTGCCCGGCCATCGAGGCCATGTCCGCCGACATCGAGCGGGTCCTGACCGGGCACGGCATCCCCGATGTGCGGGTGACCACCGTGCTGGCCCCGGCCTGGTCGACCGACGACATCAGCGCCGAGGGCCGGCGCAAGCTCGCCGAATTCGGGATCGCCCCGCCCCGCCCGCACGCCGCCGGCGGCCCGGTCCCGCTCACGCTGTCGGTCCGCTGCCCGCACTGCGGATCGACCGACACGGAACTGCTCAGCCGGTTCTCCTCCACCGCGTGCAAGGCGCTGCGCCGCTGCGTCGCCTGCCGTGAACCGTTCGACCACTTCAAGGAGCTGTAAATGGCCGTGCCGCCGACGTCGCCCACGTCCGGGTCGCCGCGTCCCGCGCGCCACGGCGCTTTCCACGCCCTCACGGTGGCGGCGGTCGACCGGCTCACCGACGACTCGGTGGCCCTGACCCTGCGGGTCCCGCAGGAACTGCGGGTCGAATACCGGCACGCGCCGGGCCAGCACCTGACGCTGCGCCGCGCCACTCCCGAGGGTTCCGAGGTCCGCCGTACCTACTCGATCTGCTCCCCGGCCCCGGGTGAGGCCGGCCCCTCCGCGCTGCGGGTCGGCGTGCGGCTGGTGGAGGGTGGCGAGTTCTCCACCTTCGCGCACAAGGAGATCGCCGCCGGGGACGTCCTGGACGTGATGGTCCCGGCCGGACGGTTCGTCCTGGACCCGGCCGAGGCGCCCGCCGCCGCGCACTACGCGGCCATCGTCGGCGGCAGCGGGATCACCCCGGTGCTGTCGATCGCCGCCTCCCTGCTGGCAGCCCGCCCGGACGCCCGCTTCTGCCTGGTGCGCAGCGACCGTACGGCTGCTTCGACGATGTTCCTGGAGGAGGTGGCCGACCTCAAGGACCGCTACCCCGACCGCTTCCAGCTCGTCACCGTGCTCTCCCGGGAGGAGCAGGAGGCCGGACTGCCCTCCGGCCGGCTGGACGAGCAACGGCTGACCACCCTGCTCCCGGCGTTGCTGCCCGTCGCGGAAGTGACCGGGTGGTTCCTGTGCGGCCCGTACGGGCTCGTACAGGGAGCGGAGCGGGCGCTGCGCGCCTTGGGCGTAGTGCGGACCCGGGTGCACGAGGAGATCTTCCACGTCGAGGACACCGCGCCGGCCGGAGGCCGGTCGCCCTCGGCCGCCGCCTCGCGGGGCCGGGTCACCGCCCGTCTCGACGGCCGTTCGGGCACCTGGCCGGTCCAGGACGGGGAGTCCCTGCTGGATGCCGTGCTCCGCAACCGCGCGGACGCCCCGTATGCCTGCAAGGGCGGCGTCTGCGGGACCTGCCGGGCGTTCCTGGTGTCGGGCGAGGTGCGAATGGACCGCAACTTCGCGCTGGAGGCGGAGGAGACTGAGGCCGGTTTCGTGCTGGCCTGTCAGTCCCACGCGGTGACGGAGGAAGTCGAGATCGACTTCGACCGCTGACCGGCCGGTCCTCCCGGTCCACGGGCTGTGCTCTGCGCGGGCTGTGCTTTCACAGGCTGTGCTTTTGGCGGAGGGTGCTCTATCTTGACGCTCCGTCAGATTCGAGGGCGGCTCTGACCCGACACCGTCCGGTGGACACCCGGGAGGACTGGCAGTGGACTTCACCTTCACCGAGGAGCAGCAGGCCGCCGTCGAAGCGGCCAGGGCCGTGTTCGCGGGTGTCTCGCCCGACAGCGTTCCGAGCCCCGCGCTCACCCCGGGAGCGGTGGCCGACGACTTCGACCGGCCGCTGTGGGCCAAGCTCGCCGCTTCCGACCTGCTGAGTCTGGTCCTCGCCGAGGAACACGGTGGGGCCGGTCTCGACGCGATCGCACTCTGCCTCGTGCTGCGCGAGGCGGCGAAGGTGCTGGCCCGGGTACCGCTGCTGGAGCACTGCGCCACCGCCATGGCGGTCCAGGCACACGGCGGCCCGGAACTGGCCGCCGACCTGCTCCCCGGAGCCGGACGCGGGACCCTCGTGCTGACCGCCGCCGCACACGGCCGAACCGGCCACGATCCGGCCGAACTCGCCGTCACCGCCCGCCGCGACGGCTCGCGCTGGGTCCTGAACGGGGTGCAGACCGCGGTCTCCTGGGCGCAGAGCGCCGACTGGATCGCCGTACCCGCCCACACCGGGGAGGGAGCGGCGGTCCTCGCGCTGGTTCCCCGTGTCACCGAGGGTCTGACCCTCGCAAACCAGTACTCGACCAGCGGGGAGCGGCTCGCCCACCTCACCCTGGACGGTGTGGGGGTGCCCGGCACACACGTCATCGAGGACCCCGAGGCATGGGACCGGCTCCACCGGTTGCTGGCGACGGGCACGTGCGCCCTCGCGCTCGGTCTCGGCGAGGCCGTGCTGGGCATGACCGGGCGGTACACCGGGAAACGCGAGCAGTTCGGCTTCCCCGTCGCAACGTTCCAGGCCGTCGCCGTGCAGGCCGCGGACCGGTACATCGACCTGCGCGCCATGGAGGTCACCCTGTGGCAGGCGGCTTGGAGGTTGGAGAGCGCGGCGGCGGGCGCGGGGGGCCCGCTGCCGCTCGCCGGCGATGTCGCCGTGGCCAAGATCTGGGCCGCCGAGGGCGTACGCCGCGTCGTGCAGACCGCCCAGCACCTGCACGGCGGCTTCGGCGCCGACACCGATTACCCCCTGCACCGCTACCACGCCTGGGCCAAGCAGCTGGAACTCCAGCTGGGACCGGCCGCCGCGCACGAGGAGGCACTCGGCGACCTGCTGGCCGCCCACTCCCTCGGCTGACCCGCCGGGCCGGCCCCTCCCCGGCCCCGGCGGCTCCGGCTCACAGCAGGCAGGCGCGACTCAGAGCACGAAGGGCGGCTGGCCGCTCTCGCTGACCATCGGGCGCCGGGCGCCGTCCCAGGCCTGCATGCCGCCGTCGATGTTCACGGCGTCGACGCCCTGACGGACGAGGTACTGGGTGACCTGCGCGGAACGTCCACCCACCCGGCACATCACATGGACCCGGCCGCCGTCCTCGATGGCTTCCGTGAGCTCGCCGAAGCGGGCCACGAAGTCGCTCATCGGGATGTGCAGCGCGCCCTCGACATGCCCGGCCGCCCATTCGTCGTCCTCGCGGACGTCCAGGACAAAGCCTTCGGAGGGCACCTCGGCGGCACCCACCGAGGGAAGCGGTCCGAAGTTCATACGTCGCCTTCTCTCGTCACAGATCTCTGGTCGCAGACCTGAAAGCCAACCTATACCGGCCCGGGTCCCATGGAATCCGAGGCGGGCGCCGACCTCATCCGCGCCGGTCCTTTCGGCTCCGATCCCATCCGCGCCGGCCTCATCCGGGCTGAGCGCCCCGCGCCGGGCGCCTCACTGCTCGGCGATCAGACCCGCCAGTTCCGCCTCACGCCGGGAGACATCGGCCAGCAACTGTTCGGCGATCTCCTCCAGCAGCCTGTCCGGGTCCTCCGGAGCCATCCGCAGCATCGACCCGATCGCGCCCTCCTCCAGCTCGCGCGCCAACGCCGCCAGAAGCTCCTTGCGCCGAGCCAGCCACTCCAGCCGCGCGTACAGCTCCTCGCTCTCGTTGGGCCGTGCCGCCTCCGGCGCGGGACCCGCCGCCCACTCCTCGGCCAGCTCGCGGAGCACGGTTTCCTCGCCCCGCCCGTACGCCGCGTTGACCCGCGCGATGAACGCGTCCCGCCGTACCCGCTCGGCCTCGTCCTGGGCGAGATCCGGATGCGCCTTGCGTACCAGCTCGCGGTACAGCCGACGTACCTCCTCGGTCGGACGCACCCGCTCCGGCGGGCGCACCGTACGGTCGGTGAGCATCGCGGAGGCGTCGTCGGAGACCCCGTCGGAGTCCATCCAGTCGTGGAACAGCTCGTCGACCCCGGGCATCGGCATCACCAGGGACCGCGCGTCGCGGGCCCGCCGCAGGTCCTCGGGCTCGCCGGTACGCGCTGCCTTCGCCTCCGCGATCAGCGCGTCCAGCTCGTCGAGCCGCGAGTACATCGGGCCGAGCTTCTGGTGGTGCAACCGGGAGAAGTTCTCCACCTCCACCCGGAAGGTCTCCACCGCGATCTCGAACTCGATCAGTGCCTGCTCGGCGGCCCGCACCGCCCGATCGAGCCGGGCCTCGGGCCGCTCGTCGCCGGAGTCGGCGGGCTCTTGGGGGACTGTCTGCTCCGTGTGCTCGCTCACCCGGCCAGCCTACGGCCCGTCCGCCCCGGTGGAAGCTTCGTGTTTCACGTGAAACATCCACCGGGGGCGTTTCACGTGAAACATCCACCCGGGTCCGGCCCACCGCCCACCACCCGGAGGGACCGGCCGCTCAGACGCCGAACTCCGCCGCGATCCGGCCCGACCGGACCGCCGCCAGCAGATAGGCGTGGTCGGCCTCGCTCCGGTCCGCGTAGGCCATGGCGAAGGCCGCCATCGCCTCGTCCAGCTCCTCGTTCTTGCCGCAGTACCCCGCGAGCACCCGCGGATCGGCGCTGTGCGCGTGGGCCCGGGCCAGCAGAGCGCCGGTCATCCGTCCGTAGTCGTCTATCTGCTCGGGTGCGAGCGCCGCCGGGTCCACGCTGCCCTTGCGGTTGCGGAACTGGCGGACCTGGTAGGGCCGTCCCTCCACGGTGGTCCAACCCAGCAGGATGTCCGAGACCACCTGCATCCGCTGCTGCCCGGCCACCACCCGGCGCCCCTCGTGCTCCTCCTCCGGCGCGTGGAAGCCCAGCGCGGGCAGGTGCGGCAGCAGCACGGAAGGCCGCGCCTCCTTCACCTGGAGCACCAGCGGCTCCCCGCGGTGGTCCAGCAGCAACACCACGTACGAGCGGGTGCCCACGCTGCCGGTGCCGACCACGCGGAACGCCACGTCGTGAATGGCGTACCGGGCCAGCAACGGCAGTCGGTCGCCCTGCAGGGTGTTCAGGTACGGGCCCAGCGAGGCCGCCACGGCAGTCGCTTCGTCGTCACCGACCCGGCGCAGGACCGGGAGCGCGTCCACGAAACGACGGAACCCGTCGGGACCGGCCTGCGTCGATTTGGCCGCGAACCGGGCTGAGGTGTTGTTGCGGGCCTTCTCCGAGACGCGTTCCAGCGTGCCCAGCAGGTCCCGGGCATCGGTGTGCGAGACCAGTTCCTCGTCCGCGATGGCGTTCCACGCGTCGAGCGCCGGCAGCTTCGCCAACAGCCGCATGGTCCGCCGGTAGGCGCCCACCGCGTCCAGGGCGGCGGCCCGGCAGGTGTCCTCATCGGCTCCGGCCACGCGGCCGGCCAGGACCAGCGAGGTCGCCAGCCGCTTCACGTCCCACTCCCACGGACCGAACACCGTCTCGTCGAAGTCGTTCAAGTCGATGACGAGTCGGCCGCGCGCGTCCCCGTAGAGGCCGAAGTTGGCCGCGTGCGCGTCGCCGCAGATCTGTGCGCCGACGCCGGTCACCGGACCGCCGGACAAGTCGTGGGCCATCAGGCCGGCCGCGCCCCGCAGGAACGCGAAGGGGTTCGCGGCCATCCGGCCCACGCGGATCGGGGTGAGCTCGGCGACCCGCCCCACGTTGGACTCCTCGACCGCGCGCACGGCGTCCGGCCGCCCGGCCGGGGCCTCGAACCGCGCGTGCGCGGAGCGCGGCACGCGTACCCGCAGCGCCCTGCCGGTTTCCTTGGCCGAGCCCGCCACGACCCGCGGCGCGAACCCGGCGACCCGCGGTATCCGCCCGGCTCCCGTCGCCGGTTCCACTTCCACTGCCCGCTCCGCCGGTACCGCCACCATGCGTGCCGCCCCCCACCCGTAACTGCCGTACTTCCCGGCCAACATCAATGATTCGGGCTGACCGTATCTACAGCCCGGCGTCCCTGGCCAGCAGGGCGGCCTGGACCCGGTTCTCGCACTCCAGCTTGGCCAGGATGCGGCTCACGTACGTCTTCACCGTCGCCTCGCTCATGTGCAGCCGACGGCCGGCGTCCGCGTTGGACAGTCCCTCGCCCAAAACGGCCAACACCCCGCGTTCACGTTCGCTCAACTCCGCGACCCGGCGCCGGGCCTCCTCGGCCCGCCCGGCCGACCGTCCCGAAACCAACTGGTCGACGACGTGCCGGGCCGCCCCGGGCGAAAGGTACGCGTCCCCGGCCGCCGCCGCCCGTACCGCGCCGATCAGCTCGCCGGGTGCCGAGTCCTTCAGCAGGAACCCCGCACCGCCCCGGCTCAGGGCCCGCAGGACGTTCTCCTTCTCCCCGAAGGTGGTGAGGATCAGCGCCCGCACGTCGGGAGCCGCGCGACCCAGCTCACCGAGGGCCGTCAGCCCGTCCGTCACGGGCATCTGGATGTCGAGCAGCAGCACGTCCGGCCCATGAGCGCGGGCCAGCTCCACGGCCTCCCGGCCGTTCGCCGCCTCCGCCACGACCTCGATGTCCGGCGCCGAGGTCAGGATCATCCTGATCCCGGCCCGGATCAACGGCTCGTCGTCGGCGATCACCACTCTGATCACTCGTGCCGGCACCCGCGCTCCTACTGTTCGACTTCGTACGCCTGCTTGTCGACGAGCTTGCCGTCCTTGAAGCAGAACCGGAAAGCCGTATCGGTGCCAAACCGCGAGTCCTCTTCGGACAGCAGCACCAGGCAGTGGCTGCCCTCCGGCCGCGCCGGCCCCTTCCCCTCCATTCCGGAGGTCAGGAAGTTCTCCCCGTCCGGCAACCGATCGCGGACCGCCTGCTCGGGCTCGCCCACACGGACCGCGTCGAAGTCGGCACGGCTGATCATCGCGTCCGTCGCCGAACTCACCACCAGCGCCACCCCGGCCCCGATGACGATCACGAGCAACACCACCGCCGCGAAGGCGATGCCGCACCCGAGGGCGACACCCCCGGTACGACTGCGGCCGCGCACCTCAAGCTCGCGGTCCACCGCCGCCCAGTCCATCGGCGGCGCGTCCTTCGACGCCGGCGGTCGGGCCTGTTGGCCGAAGTCGTCGGCCGGCTCCTCGGCCCCCGCCGGCTCCGCTCCGTACGGCAGAACACCGGCCACCCGAAACCCCCCGCCGTCGGCCGCGCCCGCGTACACCATCCCTCCGACCAGCCGGGCCCGCTCCCGCAGCCCCGTCAGCCCCTGTCCGCCCGAAACCACCTCGGCGTCGTCCGGTCCGGCCGCGGGACCGTTGGCGATCTCCACCACCAGCGAGTCGTCCTCGTACCGCAGCTCCACCGCGATGCGCGCGCCCGGGGCGTGCTTGTAGGCATTGGTCAGCGCCTCCTGCACGATCCGGTACGCCGCGTGGTCACAGGCCGCGGCCAACGGCCTCGGCCGCCCCGAGGTGGTCAGCCGCACATCGGTCCCGGCGCCCCGGGCCGCCTCCACGATCCCGGCGATGCCCGCCACCCCGCGCGCCGCCGGCTGCGCCGCCTCCTCGACCGGGGCGGGCGCCTCGACCCCGTCCCGGAGGATCCCGACGACCTCGCGCAGCTCGTGCATCGCCGCGACCGAAGCCTGTCTCAGCACGCCCACCGCCTCGCGCTGGTGGTCGGTGAGCTTGGGATCGACTTCGAGCGCCCCCGTGTGGACCGAGATCAACGCCAGTTGGTGGCCCAGGCTGTCGTGCATGTCCTGAGCGATGCGCTGCCGTTCCCGCAGCCGGGCCTGCCCGGCGACCATCGCCCGCTCCCGCAACAACTGGCCGTTGCGTTCCCGGAGGGCGCGCAACAGGGTGCGTCGCTGGGACCAGTAACGGCTGGCCAGACCCGGCATCACCGTGGTCGCCAGGAACATCAGCGCCGAGAAGACGATCACCAGCAACGGCCGCAGGTACGAGCCCTGTTCCACCACGCTCAGGCCGACCTCCGCGATGAAGGCCACCGTGAAAGCGCCCAGCGCCCGGCCCACCCCGACGATCCGCCGCCCCGCCGACCAGCCCAACAGGCTCGTCACCAACAGCGTTCCGGGCAGGAACGGCGACACGGCCGCCGCCACGACGAGGGTCGTCACCGGCAGGCGTCGCCGCAGCAGCACCAGCAGCGCCACGGCGACCGCGCTGGTCAGCATCCGCGGCGGGGAGCCGTGGTCGAGTTCCTCCACACCCAGGCCGAGCACCACGAGCACCCCCACGAGTGCCAGGTCCACCGCCAGGGTGCGCCGGGTCCACTGCTCGGGTCCCTTCGACCAGTCCCAGCCCGCCCGTATCCTCGCCGTCACATCCACGCGCCCGACCCTAGACACCCTGGCACTGCGGCGGCTGTCCTCTTTCGTCGCGCACCGCACGCCGAAAGTCGGGGCCGCCCGCACGGCCCCACCCTGCCCGCGGCGCCGCCGGATCAGCGGGTACGGATGTCACCGGCTCGCGTGGAAGACCCACGGCCCCTCCATGACGTACGTCACCGGCACCCCACGCCTGACGCGTCCTCAACGGAGCGGTCACACACGCACCCCCGCCCCAACACACGCGGGGACAAAGCAAAACGGCCGCCATCGCTTTCGCGATGACGACCGTTTCGTCGTTTCCAAGAACACCGTTTCATCGGAGTCCTCAGTGGGCGAGGGGGGATTTGAACCCCCACGTCCCGAAGGACACTGGCACCTGAAGCCAGCGCGTCTGCCGTTCCGCCACTCGCCCGAGCAGCTCTCCAGTGGTTCTTCCCTTTCGGGCCGTTCCCCTGGCGACGTCGAAACATTAGCACGTCGGACGGGGTGGAATCACATCGCTTTCCGACCGCCCGCGACCACCGCCACGACGGTCCCCTCCCGCACTCCGCTCCCGGTGCGGGACACTGTCCCTGAAGCGCACCTACGATCCTTGTGAGGACCAACACTCCTGGGCAAGGGAGTGGAGGGGAACCACCCGAATCCGCCACGCGTGGATACGATCAGTAAGCAGTACAGGGCGACAACGACGGAGGAGGTGCCCCATGGGAGTTCTGAAGCGGTTCGAGCAGCGACTCGAAGGTCTGGTGAACGGCACCTTCGCCAAGGTCTTCAAGTCCGAAGTACAGCCGGTGGAAATCGCCGGCGCCCTCCAGCGCGAGTGCGACAACAACGCCACGATCTGGAACCGCGAGCGGACCGTCGTTCCCAACGACTTCATCGTGGAACTCAGCACCGGCGACTACGACCGCCTGAGCCCCTACTCCGGCCAGCTCGGCGACGAGCTCGCGGGCCTCGTCCGCGACTACGCCAAGCAACAGCGCTACAGCTTCATGGGGCCCATCAAGGTGCACCTGGAGAAGGCCGACGACCTGGACACCGGTCTGTACCGCGTCCGCAGTCGGACCCTCGCCTCCAGCACCTCCCAGCCGGGCGCCGCCGCACAGGGACAGGGACAGGCTCCCCAGAGCCCGCAGCAGGGCGGATACGGGTACCCCCCGGTCGCCGCCCCGCCCATGCCCAGCGCCCCGCCGCCCGGCGGTCCCGCCGCCCGCAGGGGCGGCCCCGGCGCCGGCCCGGGAGCGGGCGCCCCGGGCACCACGCGCCGCTGGATCGAGATCAACGGCACCCGCCACCAGATCTCGCGCCCCACGCTCGTACTCGGCCGAAGCACCGAGGCCGATGTGCGGATCGACGACCCCGGCGTATCGCGCCGGCACTGTGAGATCCGGACCGGAACGCCCCCGACGATCCAGGATCTCGGGTCCACCAACGGCATCGTGGTGGACGGGCAGCACACCACCCGCGCTACGCTCCGCGACGGCTCGCGGATCGTCGTGGGCAGTACCACCATCATTTACCGGCAAGCCGAAGGGTGAAGCGGGGGCAATGTCAGAGCTGACCCTGACGGTCATGCGGTTGGGTTTCCTGGCCGTTTTGTGGCTGTTCGTCATCGTGGCCGTTCAGGTCATCCGCAGCGACCTCTTCGGAACGAGAGTCACGCAACGCGGCTCCCGCCGAGGCGGCGGCGCAGGCGGTGCGCCGCAGCAGACGGGGCGCCCCAGTGCGCCCCCGCAGCAGCGGCAGCGCCGAGGGGCGCCCACCAAACTCGTCGTGTCCGAGGGCACCCTCACGGGAACCACGGTCGCCCTCTCGGGGCAGACGATCACCCTGGGCCGCGCCCACGACTCGACGATCGTGCTGGACGACGACTACGCGTCCAGTCGTCATGCCAGGATCTACCCCGACACCGACGGCCAGTGGATCGTCGAGGATCTCGGGTCCACCAACGGCACCTATCTCGACCGGACCCGGCTGACCACCCCGACGCCCATCCCGCCGGGCGCCCCGATCCGCATCGGCAAGACCGTCATCGAGCTGCGGAAGTAGTACGAGAATGAGCGAGCGGAGCGAGCGAGCCGCGTCGGTCCGTCCCATCGGGGACACGGACCCGAGCGCGCTCCCGACCGGAGGGTGGGCAGTGTGGCTCGAGACCGGTTGTACCCGGAGGCAGCGTCGACAGGGCAGGTGCGCATGAGTCTGTCCCTGCGGTTCGCCGCCGGATCGCACAAGGGCATGATCCGCGAGGGCAACGAGGACTCCGGTTACGCCGGCCCCCGCCTGCTCGCGATCGCCGACGGCATGGGCGGCCAGGCCGCCGGCGAAGTCGCCAGCTCCGAGGTGATCTCCACCCTCGTGCAGCTCGACGACGACGTCCCGGGCTCCGACATCCTCACCGCCCTCAGCGTCGCCGTACAGCGCGCCAACGACCAGTTGCGCGCCATGGTCGAGGAGGACCCCCAGCTCGAGGGCATGGGCACGACCTTGACCGCCCTCCTGTGGACCGGCCAGCGCCTCGGCCTGGTCCACGTCGGCGACTCCCGCGCCTATCTGCTGCGCGACGGCGTCCTCACCCAGATCACCCAGGACCACACCTGGGTGCAGCGCCTCGTCGACGAGGGCCGCATCACCGAAGAGGAAGCCACCACCCACCCGCAGCGCTCGCTGCTCATGCGGGCCCTCGGCAGCGGCGACATCGTCGAACCGGACCTCTCCATCCGCGAGGTCCGACCCGGTGACCGCTACCTCATCTGCTCCGACGGGCTCTCCGGCGTGGTCTCCCACCAGACCCTGGAGGAGACCCTCGCCGACTACCACGGTCCGCACGAGACCGTGCAGTCGCTGATCCAACTCGCCTTGCGCGGTGGCGGCCCCGACAACATCACCTGCATCGTGGCCGATGTCCTCGACACCGACAGCGGCGACACCCTCGCCGCCCAGCTGAACGACACCCCGGTCGTCGTCGGCGCGGTCGCCGAGAACCAGCACCAGCTCTTCGACGGCAATGCCATGCAGACCCCGGCCGGCCGCGCCTCCGGGCTCGGCCGCCCGGCCGCCCCGCCCGCGGGCGCCTTCGGGCCCCCCGGCAGCGGCGACCACCCCGGTTACGGATACCCCGACCAGGGCCACGGCGGGGGCGGCTACGGCAGCTTCGGCGACGCCGACGCCGGCGCGTACGACACCGAGTCCGGCTACGAGGCCACGTACGACAAGCCCAGCAGGCGTCGCGGCAAAGGGCGCAAGTGGACCACCCGGACCCTGCTGCTGCTCCTCGTCGCCGGTGTGATCGGCGGCGGCGTGTACGCCGGGCACCGCTGGACCCAGACCCAGTTCTACGTCGGCGTCAAGGACGAGCACGTCGCCCTGTACCGCGGCATCAGCCAGAACCTCGCCTGGATCCACCTCTCGCAGGTGGAGACGGACCACCCCGACATCGAACTGAAGTACCTGCCGTCCTTCAAGCGCAAGCAGGTCGAGGCCACGATCGGCGAAGGCAGCCTCGACGGGGCCCGCAAGAAGATCGACGAGCTCGGCGCCCAGGTGTCCGCCTGCAAGAAGGACGAAGCCCGTCGCGCCGCCGAGGCGCAGAACAGCCCGACACCCGGCCCCAGCCTGACTCCCGCGGAGCAGCAGCTGGCCGCCCAGTGCGAAAAGCCGTAGCCACACGCGGGCACAGGGGGCCTGCCACACCATGAGCGTTGTCACCAACACGACCACCATCGGCGCGATCGAGCTGCCGAGCCGGCGGAACACCGAGCTCCTGCTGCTCGGCTTCGCCGTGGTCATCCCGATCTTCGCGTACGCCAACGTAGGCCTGTCGATACACGGCAAGCTGCCCCCGGGCATGATCGCCTACGGGCTCGGTCTCGGCGTGCTCGCCGGTCTCGCGCACCTCGTCGTACGCCGCTACGCCAAGTACGCCGACCCGTTGCTGCTGCCGATCGCCACGCTGCTCAACGGGCTCGGGCTCGTGATCATCTACCGGCTCGACCAGTCCGAGCGGCTACAGAACCTCGCCAAGCGCCAGTTCGGCACCTTCACCGAGTCCGCCCCGCGGCAGATGATGTACACGGCGCTCGCCCTCGCCCTCTTCGCGGTCGTGCTGCTGGTCCTGAAGGACCACCGCGTGCTCCAGCGGTTCACCTACATCTCCATGGCCGCCTCGCTGGTCCTGCTGATCCTGCCCGTCATCCCGGGCCTGGGCGCCGACGTCTTCGGCGCCAAGATCTGGATCAGCGTCGGCGGCTTCTCCATCCAGCCGGGCGAGTTCGCGAAGATCGTGATCGCGATCTTCTTCGCCGGCTACCTGATGGTGAAGCGTGACGCCCTGGCGCTGGCCAGCCGCCGCTTCATGGGCCTCTACCTGCCGCGCGGCCGTGACCTCGGCCCGATCCTGATGATCTGGGCGATGAGCCTGCTCGTCCTCGTCTTCGAGAACGACCTGGGCACCTCGCTGCTCTTCTTCGGCATGTTCGTGATCATGCTGTACGTGGCCACGGAGCGCACCAGCTGGATCGTGATCGGTCTGCTCATGTCGGTCGGCGGCGCCGTCGTCGTCGGCACCACCGCCAGCCACGTCAAGGTCCGCGTCACCGCCTGGCTCGACCCGTTCGCCTGCTACAGCAAGTCCGGCGCCTGCGAGCAGGTCGGCCAGTCGATCATGAGCTTCGGTTCGGGCGGGGTCCTCGGCACCGGTTGGGGACAGGGCAACTCGGACCTGATCGGCTTCGCGGCCAACTCCGACTTCATCTTCTCCACCGTCGGCGAGGAGCTCGGCCTCTCCGGCGTCATGGCCTTCCTCCTGCTCTACGGTCTGATCATCGAGCGCGGCGTCCGCACCGCCCTCGCCGCCCGCGACCCGTTCGGCAAGCTCTTCGCCATCGGGCTCTCCGGCGCCTTCGCCTTGCAGATCTTCGTCGTCGCCGGCGGAGTCATGGGCCTCATCCCGCTCACCGGCATGACCATGCCCTTCCTCGCGTCCGGCGGTTCCTCCGTCCTCGCGAACTGGGTGCTCATCGCCATCCTGATCCGGATCAGCGACACCGCACGCCGGCCGGCCCCGGCTCCCGCCCCGTCCCCCGACTCCGAGATGACCCAGGTGGTCCGCCCGTCATGAACAAGCCCCTGCGCCGCATCTCGCTGTTCTGCGGGCTGCTCGTCCTCGCGCTGCTGATCCGTACGAACTGGCTGCAGTACGTCCAGGCCGAGGAACTCAGCACCCGCAAGGAAAACCGCCGGGTCCAGATCGCCCAGTACGCCACCGAGCGCGGCAACATCATCGTCCAGGGCCAGCCCGTCACCGGCTCCAAGGTCACCGACGGCAGCGACTTCAAGTACAAGCGGACCTACATCGACGGCCCCCTGTGGGCGCCCGTGACCGGCTACGCCTCGCAGGCCTTCGGCTCGACGCAGCTGGAGAACATCGACGACGGCATCCTCACCGGCAACGACGACCGGCTCTTCTTCGACCGCACCATCGGCATGTTCACCGGCGAGAAGAAGCAGGGCGGCAACGTCGTCACCACCCTGAACGCCGCCGCCCAGAAGGCCGCCTACCAGCAGCTCGGCACCAAGAAGGGCGCCGTGGCGGCGCTCGACCCGAGCACCGGCGCCATCCTCGCCCTGGTCAGCACGCCGTCCTACGACCCGTCCAGCTTCGCCGGCTTCTCCAAGGACGACGGCAAGGCCTGGCGCGACCTCAACAACAGCGAGGACAAGAACCTCGTCAACCGCGCCCTGCGCGAGACCTACCCGCCGGGCTCCACCTTCAAGGTCGTCACGGCCTCCGCCGCGCTGGAGAACGGCGTCGTCACGGACATCGACGCCCCCACGGACACCCCCGAGCCGTACATCCTGCCCGGCACGAAGACCCCGATGGTCAACCACGCCAGCGGCTGCGAGAAGTCGAGCCTGAACAACGCGCTGCGGGTCTCCTGCAACTCGGTCTTCGCGAACATGGGCGACAAGGTCGGCCGCGACAAGATGGTCGACATGGCCCAGAAGTTCGGGTTCAACAGCACCATCGACACCCCGGTCCGCGCCTTCGCCAGCGTCTACGACAAGACCATGGGCCGGGACGGCAACGCGCAGAGCTCCATCGGCCAGTTCAACACGGCGGCGACCCCGCTCCAGATGGCCATGGTCACCGCGGCCATCGCCAACGACGGCAAGCTGATGAAGCCCTACATGGTCGACCAGCTGACCGCGCCCAACCTGGACGTGATCGAGAAGCACGAACCGCAGGAGATGAGCCGGCCCGTCTCCGCCGCGACCGCGCAGAAGGTCCAGCAGATGATGGTCAACGTCGTCGAGAAGGGCACCGGCACCCCGGCCAAGATCGAGGGCGTGACCGTCGGCGGCAAGACGGGTACCGCCCAGCACGGCGAGAAGAACGCCAAGCGCCCCTACGCCTGGTTCATCTCCTACGCCAAGCTCCCCAACGGTTCCTCTCCCGTGGCGGTCGCGGTCGTCATCGAGGACAGCGCCGCCGACCGTGAGGACATCACCGGAGGCGGTCTGGCGGCACCCGTGGCCAAGGCGGTCATGGAAGCCGTCCTCAAGACCAAGGGATAAAAGCGAAGACAGTATCCGAGCACTCGGTACCGGTCTCGTATCAGCCTGTGGTCACGAGACGATCACCTCCGATCGGCCGGTAGCCTTTGCGCGAACAGCACACCGCCGGACCACACACAGGTGCGGTCGGGACTGACGGAGAGGGCTGCAAGTTATGGAAGAGCCGCGTCGCCTCGGCGGCCGGTACGAGCTGAGCCACGTGCTCGGCCGTGGTGGCATGGCCGAGGTGTACCTCGGTCACGACACCCGGCTCGGCCGTACCGTCGCCGTCAAGACCCTGCGCGCCGACCTCGCCCGCGACCCGTCCTTCCAGGCCCGGTTCCGCCGCGAGGCCCAGTCGGCCGCGTCGCTCAACCACCCGGCGATCGTCGCCGTCTACGACACCGGCGAGGACTACGTAGACAACATCTCCATCCCGTACATCGTGATGGAGTACGTCGACGGGTCCACCCTGCGCGAGCTGCTGCACTCCGGCCGCAAGCTGCTGCCCGAGCGCACCCTGGAAATGACCATCGGCATCCTCCAGGCCCTCGAGTACTCGCACCGAGCCGGCATCGTGCACCGTGACATCAAGCCCGCAAACGTGATGCTCACCCGCACCGGCCAGGTCAAGGTCATGGACTTCGGCATCGCCCGCGCCATGGGCGACTCCGGCATGACCATGACGCAGACCGCCGCGGTCATCGGCACCGCCCAGTACCTCTCCCCCGAGCAGGCCAAGGGCGAACAGGTCGACGCGCGCTCCGACCTCTACTCCGCCGGCTGCCTGCTCTACGAGCTCCTCTGCGTACGGCCGCCGTTCGTCGGCGACTCCCCGGTGGCCGTCGCCTACCAGCACGTGCGCGAGGAACCGCAGCCCCCGTCGAACTTCGACCCCGAGATCACGCCGGTGATGGACGCCATCGTCCTCAAGGCACTGGTCAAGGACCCCGACTACCGCTACCAGTCCGCCGACGAGATGCGCGCCGACATCGAGGCCTGCCTCGACGGGCAGCCCGTCGCCGCGACCGCCGCCATGGGCGCCGCCGGATACGGCTACGGCGACCAGGGCAACGGGTACGGTCACCAGGGCTACGACCAGCCCACCACCGCCCTGCGCAGCGCCGACGCCGGCCAGACCTCGATGATGCCCCCGACCCCCGGTGACGGCGGCTACGGGTACGGCGACCAGGGCCACGGCGGCTACGACCAGGGCGGCCACGGCCGCCGGCCGCAAAAGAAGAGCCGCGCCTCGACGGTCCTGCTGGCCGTCGCCGCCGTCCTCGTCCTGGTCGGTGCCATCCTCATCGGCCGCACCGTGTTCAGCGGCGGTGCGGACAACCGGCCCTCCGTCCCGAGGCTGATCGGCGAGACCCTGGCCTCCGCCCAGGAACGCGGCAAGAACGTCAGCCTCACGGTGGTGCAGGACGGCACGATGGAATGTGCCGACCAGCCCAAGGACCGGGTCTGCCAGCAGACCCCGGCGCCCGACAGCAAGGTCGACAAGAACTCCACGATCAAGGTCAAGATCTCCTCGGGTGCGCCCCCGGTGGCGGTCCCCGACGTGCTGCGGGCGAAGTCGGATCAGGCCGAGTCCATCTTGCAGGGCAAGGGCTTCCAGGTGGAGAAGAAGCTGGTCGAGTCCGATCAGTCGCCCGGCATCGTCCTGGATCAGGACCCCAAGGCCGACGTCAAGGCGGAGAAGGGTTCGGTCGTCACCCTGACCGTCTCGAAGGAGATCGCGAAGGGCACGGTCCCGGACCTCACCGGCAAGACGCAGGACGCGGCGGCCAAGCTGCTCTCCGACGCCAAGCTCAAGCTCGGCAGCGTCACCGAGGTCGACCCTCCGGCGGGAACCACTCCGGCACCCAAGACGATCGTGCAGCAGCAGTACGCGCCGGGGATGGAGCTGGCCAAGGGCACGACTGTCAACGTCAGCATCGCCAAGGCCGCGGCGCCACAGCCGACCGTCGTACCGCCGCTGACCGGTCAGACCGTGGCCCAGGCCAAGCTGACCCTCCAGGCGAGCGGCCTGGCCTTCGGCTCGGTCCTCGCCGGTCCGACGGACGACAACGCGGTGGTGCTGGACTCGAACCCGCCGGTCGGCACGCCCCTGCCCTCCGGAACGGTGATCAACGTCCGCACGGCCAAGGGTCAGGACGGCGGGTTCTTCGGCGGCCTCACCGGAGGCAACCGCCGCTGACCCCGGCCCGACGGGAACGGCCCGGCCCTCCCCCTGGGCGGGGAGGGCCGGGCCGTTCCCGTCAGCGCAGTTCCGCGGGCGGGGTGCGCCGGGCGTCCACCTTCTCCGTGCGCACCAACTCGCCCCACACCACGTACCGGTACTTCGAGGTGTACACGGGGGTGCAGGTCGTCAGCGTGATGTAGCGCCCCGGAGCCGTCCTGCCCGACTCCTTCGGGACCGGGTTGATCACGTCCACGTCGTACTTGGAGGTCTGGCGCAGCTCCGCGAAGACCTTGTACACGTACCAGGTGTCGCGCGTCTCGAAGACGATCGCGTCGCCTTTCTGCACCTTGTCGATGTCGTGGAACTTCGCGCCGTGTCCGTC
This sequence comes from Streptomyces sp. Tek67B01, assembly GCF_055231995.1. Classification (NCBI taxonomy): domain Bacteria; kingdom Bacillati; phylum Actinomycetota; class Actinomycetes; order Kitasatosporales; family Streptomycetaceae; genus Streptomyces; species Streptomyces sp. Tek67B01. Next base: position 3,697,483 of record NZ_JBUYUY010000001.1, on the reverse strand, counting down.
GCGGTGCGCCGCCAGCGTGAAATTGCCCTTCTCCTCCCACGGCAGCGCCGCCTTCACCGGCTCCGTGTAGTACCCGGCGACCCCGTCGTTGAGGACCTCCGGCGACGTGCCCGGCTTGACCAGCACCTCGCCGTTGTCCATCGCCGGCACGTGCAGGAACCCGATCCCGCCCCGGGTGTCCAGTGCTCCGGGCGCAGCCTGCCGCGGCGCCCCGCCCGGCGGCGGCTGCTGCTTCCACTGGCGCCGGACCTCGTCGGCGCGCGCCGACGCCTGCCGGTCTGCCAGGACGTTCGTCCACCACAGCGAGTAGGCCACGAACAGGCCCAGCACCAGGCCCAGGGTGATCAGGAGCTCGCCGAGCAGGCTCAGGACTCCCGCGAGGACACTGCGGCCGCCGGGCGGCGGTGCGGAACGGTGGCGGCGGGCACGTGACACTGCGGATTCGTCCTCTGTGGCGTACGTACGGTCGGCTTACGGGCTGTTCAGCGCGGGCGGGGGACCCTGGCCGCGGGGGCGTTCCCCGGTCATCCTGCCCCATACGATCAACCGGTAGGTGCTGGTGAACTCCGGCGTGCAGGTCGTCAGGGTGATGTACCGGCCGGGTCCGGTGAACCCCGAGCCCTCGGGAACCGGCTTGATCACCGACACGTTGGCCGGTGAGGTCTGCGGCAGCGCGGAGGTCATCTCGTAGGTGTAGTACGCGTCCCGGGTCTCCACCACGATCGGGTCACCCGGCACCAGCCGGTTGATGAAGCGGAACGGTTCGCCGTGGGTGTTGCGGTGACCGGCCAACGCGAAGTTTCCCTGCGCGTCGGCCGGCATGGCCGTTTTCAGCGGTCCCTCGCCGTAGTGCCCGACCATCCCCTTGTCGAGCACCTGCGTCTTGCTGACGCCCTCCGCCACCGGCACCTTCACATCCAGTTTGGGGATGTGCAGGATGGCGAAGCCCTGGCCGGGCTCGAAGGCCGCCGGCGGCGGTGCGGCCGACCCGCCGGGGGCGTGTTCCCAGTTCTGCCGGAGCGAGCCAGCGGCCCCGTGCGCCGTCCGCTCGGCCAGCACGTTGGTGTACCAGAGCTGGTAGGTGACGAACAGCAGCATCACCACCCCGACGGTGATGAACAGTTCCCCGAGGGCCCGGCTCAGCACCACCAGCGGGCCGCCCGAGCGCGGGCGCCCGCGGCGGCGTCCACCGCCCCGCTTGCGCTCCCGCGCGTGCGTACGCTTCGCGGCCTCCTGTGCCGCCTTGCGCCGCGCGGCCCGGCCCCCCGTGGGGGCGGACGGCGCGACGGTCGTCACGCGACGGCCTTGCCCACCACCGGGGCCAGCCCCACCGACCGCTCGACGGCCCCGGCGTCACCGCAGCGCACGAGCCAGTTCGCGAGCATCCGGTGGCCCCACTCCGTCAGCACGGACTCGGGATGGAACTGCACGCCCTCGACGTCGTGCTCGCGGTGCCGCAGGCCCATGATGATCCCGTCCCCGGTGCGCGCGGTGACCTCCAGCGCGTCGGGGAGGGTCTGCGGCTCGGCCGCGAGCGAGTGGTAGCGCGTCGCGGTGAACGGCGAGGGCAGCCCCGCGAACACGCCGAGCCCCTCGTGCACCACCGGCGAGGTCTTGCCGTGCAGCAGCTCCGGCGCCCGGCCGACGACCCCTCCGTAGGCGACGGCCATCGATTGCATGCCGAGGCAGACGCCGAAGACCGGAACGCCAGTCCCGGCGCAGTGCCGCACCATGTCGACGCAGACGCCCGCCTCCTCCGGGGTTCCCGGGCCGGGCGACAGCAGCACGCCGTCGAAGCCGTCCTGGGCGTGCGCGAGCTCCACCTCGTCGTTGCGCAGCACCTCGCACTCGGCGCCGAGCTGGTAGAGGTACTGGACCAGATTGAAGACAAAGCTGTCGTAGTTGTCGACAACCAGAATGCGCGCGCTCACTGAGCAGCTCCCGATCCCTCGTCCACCGTCACGTCGTTGAACGGAAGGAGCGGCTCGGCCCACGGGAAGACGTACTGGAACAGCACGAACACCACCGCGAGGACCAGTGCGAGCGAGATCAGCGCGCGTACCCGTGCGTTGCCGGGCAGGTGCCGCCAGATCCAGCCGTACATCGTGCCCGCTTCCCTCTCGTTCCACGTTCCTCCCACGCACCGCGGGAGCGGTACCGCAACAGACTAAAGCCAGCGGCCCCGCCAAGGGGGTCACCTCGGCAATCCCTCCGGCGGACCCTGTGCGGACGGGCGGGTCCCCGTGAGTTCCGCCCACACCACCAAGCGGTGGCTGTGGCCCCATTCCGGTTCGCAGGTGGTCAGCGTGAGGTACCGGCCGGGGGCGGTGAAGGGGGAACTCCGCGGCACCGGGTCGAGCACCCCCGTCTCGGTGGGCAGGACGCGCAACGGCGCGGCCCGGACGGTGTACGTGTACCAGGTCGCGGCGTCCTTGACGATCACGGCGTCCCCGGGGCGCAGCTCCGGCACGTCCTTGAAGGGGTCCCCGTAGGTCCGCCGGTGCCCGGCCACCGAGAAGTTGCCGCTCTCCCCGGGGCGGGCCGTGCCCGGGTAGTGGCCGAGGCCCTTCTTCAGGGTGTCCGGGCCGGTGCCCTCCAGTACGGGTTTGTTCCAGTCCGCGCCGAAGCGGGGTACGTACATCTCGGCGAAGGCCCGCCCGTCGACCGACGGTGGCGGCGGGGCGGCGGGTGCGGCGGATGTGGCGGATGTGGCGGTCGGGGTGGGGACGGCGGGGGCCGGTTGCCCGGCGGGCCGCTCGGGGGCCGACCAGCTCTGGCGCAGCCGGGCCACCTGGTCCTCCATGTCCCGATCGGCCCGGACCCCCGTCCACAGCAGCAGGTACGCCACGAACAGCACGATCAGCGCGCCGACCGTCAGACACACCTCGCTGAACGTCCGTACCAGCAGGCGCGGTACGGCGTCAGGGCGTCGGCGTGGACGTGGCGGTTTCCACCGGCTTCGCATAGTGGAGGTCCACTGTGCCGGAGTAGCCGGGCAGTGTCAGCGCCTTGTGGTCGTCCACTTTCCAACCGAGGCCGTACGCGGTGACGTACATCTGGTAGTTCTGCAGGGCGGGCGAGGCCGCCAGAGCCTTGTGCAACGCGCCCGGGTCGCCGACCGCGGAGACCTTGTACGGGGGCGAGTAGACCCGGCCCTGGAGGATCAGCGTGTTGCCGACGCAGCGCACAGCGCTGGTGGAGATCAGGCGCTGGTCCATGATCTGGATGCCGGTGGCGCCGCCCTGCCACAGCGCGTTCACCACGGCCTGGAGATCCTGCTGGTGGATGACCAGGTCGTTGGGCTGGGGGTCGGGCACATTGGGGATGCGGGGGGTGGCGTTCGGGGGAGCGTCGTTGAGAGTGACGGTCAGCCCCTTGCCGGAGATCTCCTCGGTGCCGGAGGCGGTGCGCAGGGCGGCCAGCTTGGCGTCCTCGGCCTTGGTGCTGCCGTCGTCACGCTCGGCGAGGGCGTCCACCTGGGCGCGTACGGCCGCGGTGGTCCTCTCCAGCTCGCCGTTCTTCTGGCTGCGTTCCTGGATCAGGTCGGAGAGCTTGAGGAGCGACGCGTCCGTGCGGATGTTCGTACCCTTGGACGTGTTGAAGCTGGTGACGAAAATGAGGCCGGCGAGGGCGAAAACGGCGGCGGTCAGCAGCCGCACCGGTCGCAGCCGGCGGCGGGGACCCGCGGAGGAGTCGTCGGAATCGCTCAACGTACCCTTCTCCTTCAACGCCACAGGTCCACTACGCTAACGGACGCCCGGGGCAGGCAAGGTCCCCAGCGCATCGACAGGAGAGCCCCTCGTGCCGAAGTCACGTATCCGCAAGAAGGACGACTACACGCCGCCGCCGACGCGGCAGCCGCAGGCGATCAGGTTGACGAACCGCAGCTGGGTCGCCCCGGTCATGCTGGCGTTCTTCCTCGTCGGCCTCGCCTGGATCGTCGTCTTCTATGTGACCGACACCCAGTTGCCCATCGAGTCACTGGGCAACTGGAACATCGTGGTCGGTTTCGGGTTCATCGCGGCGGGCTTCGGCGTCTCGACGCAGTGGAAGTAGCCGGGCGGGCATAGCGCACTTGCCCCGCCGAAGGAAGCTCTCCCCATGAGTTATCCACAGCGTCATCCACACCTGAGGAAAAGGCAGAAGATCTGTGGATAACTCTGTGGAGAGTTGACGCCGGTGTGATCAGGTGAGTGCCGCCGCAGACGGGGTGCGGGCCAGGCGGCGCTCAGCCGAGCGCCGTCAGACCGGCCGTCCTGATGGCGATCAGCAGCACTGCCAGCAGGAACACCGCCGCGCAGCTCCCCCACTGGAAGAGGACCCGTTTCCTGCCCGCGGCGGGTACGAGCAGACCCAGCGTGACCAGCGCGCCGGTGACCAGGCCGCCCACGTGCGCCTGCCAGGACACGCTCATACCGCCGATCCGCACGAAGGTCAGCGCCAGCATCAGGGCGACCATGATGATCACCGGGCGCATCTCGTACCGCATCCGGCGGGCGAGGACGGCCGTGGCGCCGAGGAGGCCGAAGACGGCGCCCGACGCACCGAGGGTCGCGGTGTTCGGCGCGGTCAGCAGATAGACGAGGGCGCTGCCGCCCAAGCCGGACAGCAGGTACACGGCCAGGTAGCGGACCCGGCCCAGCGCCGCCTCCAGCGGGCCGCCGAGCACCCACAGGCCGATCATGTTGCCGATCAGGTGCCACCACTCGGTGTGCAGGAACACAGAGGTCAGCAGCCGGTGGTACTCGCCGGTGGACACCCCCTCCAAGGGTGCTCCGTAGTACTCCACGTAGCGGCCGAGCAGCTCCAGCCGTACGGGCAGGCCGGGCACCGCCTGCGCGGCGAGGAACACCGCGACGTTGATGCCGATCAGGATCTTGGTGACCAGGTGCGGATCGGCGGCGACCGTGCCCCCCGCCAGGGTCCGCGGCGTGTTGGCGGCGCGCCGGCCCGTGCCGGAACCCTCGCGGACGCACTCGGGGCACTGGAAGCCGACCGAGGCGCTGATCATGCACTCCGGGCAGATCGGGCGCTCGCAGCGGACGCAGCGAATCCCCGTGTCGCGCTCCGGGTGGCGGTAACAGCCCGGCAGACGGTCGGTGTCCATCGGTCCCCTCGGTCTACGGCGGGACGGGCGCGCGGGCGCCGCCCCACCGGTCCGGTCACGGTATGTATCGAGGACGGACGGGCGGGGCGGAAAGGTTCCCGGCGCGGCGCCGCGCCGGGTCAGCGCTTCTCGACGACCACCGTCGCGATGATCACGTCGTCCTGCGGCCGCTCGGTACGCGGGTTGGTCGGCAGGGCGGCGATCTCGTCCACGATCTTCTGGCTGGCCTTGTCGGTGACCTCACCGAAAATGGTGTGCTTGCGGGTCAGCCAGGCGGTGGGCGCGACGGTGATGAAGAACTGGGAGCCGTTGGTGCCCGGGCCGGCGTTGGCCATGGCGACCAGGTACGGCTTGGTGAAGGCCAGGTCCGGGTGGAACTCGTCGGCGAACTGGTAGCCGGGCCCGCCGGTGCCGTTGCCGAGCGGGTCGCCGCCCTGGATCATGAAACCGCTGATGACGCGGTGGAACACCGTGCCGTCGTACAGCGGGTCCGTGGTCTTCTGACCGTCCGTCGGCCGGGTCCACTCGCGTTCGCCGGTGGCCAGCTCCACGAAGTTCCGTACGGTCTTCGGAGCGAAGTTCTCCAACAGCTCGATCTCGATGTCGCCGTGATTCGTCTTCAAGGTGGCGTAGAGCTTCTCGGCCAACGGGATCTGCCTTCCCTAGTGCTCGCTGTCGGTTCCCGATCCTCCCACGATGGGGCCCGCCACACGGAAAACCCTCCACCCGTATGCCCTGTCACACATGCCCGTTGGCGTCGGTACAGGCATGATCCGACAAAGGGTGGAAAGGTGAACTGTGTCCGCCACCGAGGAGGAGGATCCCGTGACCCGCAAGGACAGCGTGCGCCTGGCAGCCGAGAACGCCAGGGAGAGCATGCGGCACGCAGCGGAAGTGGTGGCGCCGTACGCAGGAACCGCCAAGGACGCGGCTGTGCACTACGCGCACGAGGCGAACGAGCGGCTGGCGCCGAAGGTCTCGTACGCGGCCGGAGAGGCCGCCCGACAGGCCCGTACGACCTACGACAGCCACCTGCAGCCGCGGATCAAGGCCGCGTGGGCGCAAGTGCCTCCGCCGGTCGACCGTGCCGCCACCACCGCCGTGCACCAGACGCGCCGGGTGGCGCGCCAAGCCGCCGACTACACGCAGCCTCGACTCGAGAGCGCGCTCGCGGCCGCCCAACCCATGGCGGAGGAAGCCGCGTCGCGCTCCGCGGCGGCACTCGCGGCGCTGCGCGGCCAGGTGACGGCCAAGGAGGTGCAGCGGCTGCTGCGCAGGCACGAACGGCGGGCACGCGCGGGCCGGCTGCTCAAGGGCATCGCGGTGGCCGGCCTCGTCGCGGGCGCCGCCTATGCCGCGTGGAAGTGGTGGGACCAGCAGTCCAACCCGGACTGGCTCGTGGAGCCTCCGGCGGCCACGGAACCGGGACGAGCCGCCGAACCGGCGAGCTTCGACGGCGAACTGGCGGCCAAGGAGGATGAGGCCGGCTCGAACGGCGAGCCGCAGGCCTGACGGACAGCGCGCAAGGCACGGTGAAGGGCCCGGATCAAATCGATCCGGGCCCTTCACCGTGTCCGGGGTCAGTTCGGGAGCATGAGCACCATGCCCGGCCGGAGCATGTCCGGGTTCGGGCCGACGACGGACTTGTTCATGGCGTAGAGCTCGCGCCAGCGCCCCTCGTTGCCCAGCTCGCGGCGGGCGATGGCCGAAAGCGAGTCACCTGCCGCGACGATGTACGTGCGCTGCGCCTCCGACGGCGGCTTGGGCGCTGTCGGCACCGCCTTGTGGGCGGCCGAGCCCGGCGTGGGCGTCTTGTGCTGTACGTGCCCGGGCGCAGGCTTGGGAGGAGCCGCGGCAGCCATCCGCTCGGCCGCCGCCCTGGGGCCCGAGGCGGCGTCGGTGTACTTCCCGCCCATGTCGTTGGGCCCCGTCGGCCTGACCGGGCCCTGCTGTTCGACCTGCTCCTTCGCCTTCTCGGCGGCCTCTTCCTGCCTCTTCTTGTCGGACTTCAGGAAGTCGAAGATTCCCATGGTGTGTGCGCCTCCGGCGTGGTTTCGCCCCCCTGCTCACAGTGCCTCACCCCACTCTCGACCACCATCCACGCCCCGGCTCCGTGACTGATCCGTCCGGGCGACGCGGCGCCATCGCCGACGCGACCCGGGCCGGAGTCCGCTCCCGGTGTGGGCGATGTTTCACGTGAAACAGCCGCCCGGTCGGCGGCGCGCTCGCTCCGGCCGGCCCGCGCCACAAGCGAAAAAGACCCCCTTGAGCAGCGTTTCCGCTGGTCAAGGGGGTCTTTCAGGAGTGGAGCCTAGGAGATTCGAACTCCTGACATCTGCCTTGCAAAGGCAGCGCTCTACCAACTGAGCTAAGGCCCCGAAAACGGATACGCCCCTCCCCCGGTGCAGGAGTGGTCGTTCCGCAGAACAGAGTACCGGGTGTACCCCCTCATCCCGCAAAATGATAGGGACTCCCGCCCCGCGACCACTCTCCGTAAGATGCTCGCGAGGTTCGCACCAGCGAAGGGGAGTTGTCAGCGTGGACGCAGTACAGCAAGAGGCCACCGCCAGAGCCAGGGAGCTCCAGCGCAGTTGGTACGGCGAGCCCCTGGGAGCGCTCTTTCGCCGGCTCATAGACGACCTCGGGCTGAATCAGGCCCGCCTCGCTGCCGTCCTCGGACTGTCGGCCCCGATGCTCTCCCAGCTGATGAGCGGCCAGCGCGCCAAGATCGGGAACCCCGCCGTGGTCCAGCGCGTCCAGGCGCTCCAGGATCTCGCCGGCCAAGTCGCCGACGGCAGCGTCAGCGCGGCCGAGGCCACCGACCGCATGGACGAGATCAAGCGGACGCAGGGCGGCTCCGTCCTCAGCAACAGCGGGCAGACGAGCACCGGTTCGGGCGCACCCACGGTGAAGCGGATCGTCCGCGAGATCCAGTCCCTGCTGCGTTCGGTCTCCGCCGCGGGCGACATCATCGACGCGGCGGACACGCTCGCCGCCAGCCATCCGGAACTCTCCGAGTTCCTGCGGGTCTACGGAGCCGGCCGCACCTCCGACGCGGTCGCCCACTACGAGGCACACCAGAACTGACCGCACGAGCGACGACGGGGGGACGGGCAGAGCGATGGGTGAGGTCTTCGCCGGCCGGTACGAGCTGATCGACCCGATCGGACGGGGCGGCGCCGGCGCCGTCTGGCGGGCCTGGGACCAACGCCGTCGCCGGTACGTCGCCGCGAAGGTCCTCCTCCAGGGCGACGCCCACACCCTGCTGCGTTTCGTGCGCGAGCAGGCCCTGCGGATCGATCACCCGCACGTCCTCGCCCCGGCCAGCTGGGCGGCGGACGACGACAAGGTGCTGTTCACCATGGACCTCGTCCACGGCGGTTCCCTCGCCCATGTGATCGCGGACTACGGACCGCTGCCGCCGCGCTTCGTGTGCACCCTGCTCGATCAGCTCCTCGCGGGGCTGGCGGCGGTGCACGCGGAGGGCGTCGTCCACCGCGACATCAAACCGGCCAACATCCTGATGGAGGCGACGGGGACGGGGCGGCCCCACCTGCGACTGTCCGACTTCGGGATCTCGATGCGCAAGGGTGAGCCACGGCTCACCGACACCCATGTCGTCGTCGGTACGCCGGGATACTTCGCCCCCGAGCAAATGCTGGGCGCCGAGCCGGACTTCCCGGCGGATCTCTTCGCCGTGGGCCTCGTGGCGCTGTACTTGCTGCGAGGGAGCAAGCCCGACGCCCAGAAGCTGGTGGAGCACTTCCTGACCCGGGGAACACCCGACGCACCCGAGGGCGTTCCCGCGCCCCTGTGGGACGTGATCGCGAGCCTCCTGCACCCGAACCCGGAGAAGCGGTTCCGGACCGCCACAGGGGCCCGCAAGGCCCTTGCCGAGGCCGTCGAGCTGCTGCCGCCGACCCCGCCGGACGAAGAACCCGTCGAAGTGTTCGACCAACTCGGTCCGCTCCCCGCCGGTTTCGGCCCTGGCGGGCCCGAAGTCACCCACGGGCCCGAAGTCACCCACGGCCCTGGAGCCACCGCCGGTCCCGAAGTCACCCACGGCCCCGGCGTCGCCGCCGGCCCCGGCGTCGCCGCCGAGCCCGGAGTCCGCCAGGCCCCGGTGGTGCCCCAGGTCCCGCCACTCGCGGTCGCCTTCGTCCCCCGAGCAGCTCCGCCCACGCCCCCGCCGCACTCCCCGTTCGGACCGCCGGTGGGCTACGGCTCGTCGGAGACCGGGAGTTTCCACCTCGCCCCGCCGAGCGCGCCCCCGCGGCCGTCCCCGGCGCGCCGCGCGATCGCCCCGCCCTCGCGCCGGGTCACGGTCGCCGTCCTCACCGCCGCCCTGCTCTGCTTCGCCGTGGGCACCTGGGCGCTGACCCGGCTCCAAGGCGTGCTCTAGTCTTCTGAGTCAGGAATTCTGTTCAGATGTGTAGGCTTGCGGTATGGCGCGGATGGGGCGGCCGAAGGCCGAGTTGAGGTTGTCGGATGAGGAGCGGGCCGCACTCGAGGGGTGGGTGCGGCGCCGTTCCACGCCGCAGGCGTGGGCACTTCGTTGCCGGATCATCCTGGCCTGCGCGGAAGGCGCTTCGAACAAGGATGTAGCGGCCCGGCTCGGCTCGACCGCGCATGCGGTGGGCCGCTGGCGGGCGCGTTTCGTCGAGCACCGGATCGCCGGCCTGGGCGACATGCCGCGATCCGGCGGTCCGCGGTCGGTCACGGACGAGCAGGTCGCCGCTCTGGTCGCCAGGACACTGGAGTCGACACCGAAGAACGCGACGCACTGGTCGACGCGGTCGATGGCGAAGGAAACGGGCCTGTCGCAGTCGACCGTGTCGCGGATCTGGCGGGCGTTCGGCCTGCAGCCGCACCGCTCTGAGACCTTCAAGCTGTCGACCGACCCGTACTTCGTCGACAAGGTCCACGACGTCGTCGGCCTCTACCTCGATCCGCCGGAACGGGCCCTGGTCTTCTGCGTGGACGAGAAGTCCCAGATCCAGGCACTGGACCGCTCGCAGCCCGTCCTGCCGATGATGCCCGGCGTCCCGCAAAGGGTCACGCACGACTACGTCCGGGCCGGCACCACCACCCTCTTCGCCGCCCTGGAGGTCGCCACCGGCAAGGTGATCGGCTCACTCCACCGCCGCCACCGCGCCGAGGAGTTCAAGAAGTTCCTCATCAAGCTCGACAAAGAAGTCCCGGCCGGCCTGGACGTCCACCTGGTGCTGGACAACTACGCCACCCACAAGACCCCGGCCATCAAGACCTGGCTGGTGGCCCACCCCCGGTTCCACCTGCACTTCACACCCACCGGGTCGTCCTGGCTCAACCTCGTGGAGCGGTGGTTCGCCGAGCTGACGAACAAGCAGATACGACGAGGCGTCCACAAGACCGTCCAGGCCCTGGAGCAGGACATCCGGGCCTGGATCGCCGCATGGAACAGTGACCCGAAGCCCTACGTCTGGACCAAGACCGCAGATGAGATCCTCGAACGCCTCGCCAGCTATCTGAACAGAATTCCTGACTCAGAAGACTAGGGCGTGTTTCGAAAGTCCCGCCTGGCCCGCGCCAGAAGGAACCAGCCGCCGAGCCCGAGCAGCAGCACCACCCCGGCGCCGAACCCCGCACCGGCCACCACCCGCATCACCGAGCGGTCGTCCTCCGCGGCGGCGGCCTCCGGACCGGTGAGCCCTTCCTTCGCGGCCGTCCGGTCGGCGGCGCCCACCCCGAAGCCGGCCGCGCTCAGGCTCTCCCGGTACGCGGGCGCCTTGCGGGGGACGCCGATGACGTCCATCCGCAGCGTCAGCGGCACCGGCGTCGCGTCCCGCGTGAACTCCGCGACCTTCCCGCCCAGCGTGACGGCGAGGTAGTACCAACCGGCCACCCCCGTCCCCCGTACCGCGACGTCGTTCGAGAAGCGGTTCTCGTACGCCACCGGTGCCGTCTTAGGCAGGGTGACGGCCGCCTGCCTGCCGTCGTAGGAGGTGTCCCGGGAGCCGACCAGGCCCCTGTACGGGCTGTACAGCGAGACGGTGAGCCCGCCCGGGGCCGATCCGTACGGCTTGGTCATCTCGGCGGCCGCGATCTCCGCGCCGATCCCCAACTGCTGTCCCCAGTCCAACGGGACGCGGTAGTAACGGGTCTGTCCGGGCCTCAGGTCGTCGCGCCACACCCCACCGCCCAGGGCGCGCGCGTCGTTGAAGCCGGTTCCGCCGGTACGGGCCACGGGTTCCGCACCCGGGAGCGTCGGCGAGGCGGACGGCCACACGCTGGGCGCGACCGTGGGCACGGCGCCGCCCAGGCCCGGCTCGCGCCGGACCAGGAGCTCCACCGGCCAAGGCCCCTGGGCGGAGTCCTTGGCCGCGGTCCGCGTCACCTTGGCGTAGTAGATGCCGCCCGCCTGGCAGTCGGCGTCCTCCCGTACCCGCCGGACGGCCGCCGCGCCGATCGGGACGGGGTCGTAAGCGAAGCCGGCCCGGCCCGGATCGGGGCAGCGCCGCCCCTCTTTCGTCATGATCTCGACCTCGACGCCGTCGCTGTAGCCCACCTTGGAGCCCTTGGTGGGCCGGACCACGGCGGAGACGTACACGTCGGACGTGTCGTCGAGGCCGAGCCGGTAGAACCGTTCACCGGGGGAGACGGTGTCCTCGTAGACCGTCCCGGGCTCCAGCAGCGGGGCGTCCGCGCTGGAGGGCTTGCCCTGGACCGGGCGGGCTCCGTCGGCGACGCGGTACTCCGGCAGCGGCCCCGGCGCGGGTCCGGCCCCGAAAGCGGCCCCCGACGCCCCGACCGCAAGCCCCACGGCCACCGTCCCGACCAGCACCGTTGTCCGTACCCGACCCCTCACGCCCACCCACACCCCGGATTCACTCCCGCAAGCCCGAACTTTGCGTACCGCAACTTTTCGTACCCGAACAGCACAAAGCCCCGGCAGCAGCGGCAGCCGGGGCCTTATGGGAAACGGTGGGTCTCACACGCCGGAACCAGAAGGCACGGAGTCGGTTGCCTCCGTCCACAGGTCCTGCTCGGCGCGGTCCGCCTGGATCTGGCGGTACACGAGGAGCCCGCCGATGGCGGCCAGTGCGACCAGGAGCAGCTTCTTCACCGCGCGACCTCGTCTTTCGTTGACGTTCGGGACTTCTGACGGCCCACAATACACACCGACCGATACCGATCGGTTATCTGAGGGGGCCCCTCCGGCGCCACTCGACCGGCTCAACGAAACCGGCCCGCCGAAGGCTCCCCAAGGCCCTCACCGAGCGTCCGCCGCCAAGCGGAAACGGACGACGGTGACCTCATCGGCGGGAGCCAGGGCGGGATAGTGGTACCGCAGCCTGTCGTGCAGCTCCGCGAGATCACGGAACCCGTCGGCGACGGCGTCCTCCTCGGTCAGCTCCCGGACCCTTTTCGAATCGAGCCGCGTGACGACGCCCCGGAGCACCAGTTCCTCGTCCAGCTCGAAGACCAGGTCGACCGGCCCTTCGGCGATCGGGTCCCGATGGCGCACGGTCGTCTTCTTCCGCCCCGTGCGGACGGCGTCGAGATAGTCCCCGTGGAAGTGCAAGGACTGCGGCTGAGGGTCGTTGTCCATGCTCAACACCCTACGACCGGCGCGCCCGCGGCCCCCGGGCCGCACAACGCGAAGACCCCCAACCGGAATCGGTCGGGGGTCTTCGACACTGTGGGGCTAACAGGATTTGAACCTGTGGCCTCATCCTTATCAGGGATGCGCTCTAACCAACTGAGCTATAGCCCCATCCGCGCTGCGCGCTGACTCCTGAAGGTTAGCGCACAGACCCGGCAGGTCCCAAATCCGTTCCGCGAGGCCGTCCCCGCAGGTCAGTCAGGCTCACTCGTCCTCGGCGAGCGTGAGCTCGACACCACCCACGAACCCGGCCGAGACGTTGTAGATGAACGCGCCGAGCGTCGCGAGGGCCGTCGCCAGCACCACGTCGATCACGGCGATCACCGACGTGAAGATCAGCACGCGGGGCAGCGACAGGAACGACTGGAGGTCGAAGCCGTTGCTCTCGTTGGAACCGGTCGCCTCGCTGATCGTGCCGCCGACCGTCGAGAACACGCCCATCGCGTCCATGACCATCCACAGCACCACGGCCGCCACGACCGTGCAGATGCCGAGCGCGATCGACAGCAGGAAGCTGACCTTCATCACGGACCACGGGTCGGCCTTGGCCACCCGAAGCCGCGCCTTGCGGGTGCGGGGAGCCGTACGGACCCCCGTGCGCGCCTGACGCTGCGCGCCCGGGCCCGCGGGTGCCGCGTAGGCCTGCGGCGGCTTGTGCGGCTGCGCGCCCGCGTCCTGGCCCGCGCCGGCCTTCGCCTTCGGCTTAGGCCCTCGGGTGTCCGTCACCGTGCTCCCCCTGCCCTTCGCGGCGGCGCCCCCGCCATCAGAATCCGCGGCGGGGCCACGGGCACCGTTCGCTCCAGTCTTGGCCGGTCCGGCGCCCGTGGCTCCACTCACGACTTACTCCTCGTGCTCCCCAGCCGAAGGCTGCGTGCCCTCGGCGGCCTCAACGGCCTGTCCTTCGGCTTCCTCGGTCTCCGACGGGTTCTCGTCGTCGACCTCGTCGGCCTCCTGACCGGCCTCGGCGTTTCGCGCGATACCCACCACGGCGTCCCGCTTGCCCAGGTTGATCAGCTGGACGCCCATGGTGTCACGGCCGGTCTCCCGGACTTCATTGACGCGCGTACGAATCACACCACCGCTGAGGGTGATTGCGAGAATCTCGTCCGTTTCGTCGACCACCAGCGCGCCGACGAGCGAACCGCGGTCCTCGACGATCTTCGCCGCCTTGATGCCCAGACCACCACGACCCTGGACGCGGTACTCGTCCACCGGCGTCCGCTTGGCGTAGCCGCCGTCGGTCGCGGTGAAGACGAAGGTACCGGGTCGGACCACGCTCATGGAGAGCAGTTCGTCCCCTCCGCGGAAGCTCATGCCCTTCACACCGGAGGTGGCACGGCCCATCGGACGCAGCGCCTCGTCGGTCGCGGTGAAGCGGATCGACTGCGCCTTCTTGCTGATGAGCAGCAGGTCGTCCTCGGCGGAGACCAGCTCGGCACCGATCAGCTCGTCGGCGCTGCCGTCGGAGCCGTCGGCGCCCGTCTCGCGGAGGTTGATGGCGATGACACCACCCGCACGGGGGGAGTCGTAGTCCTTGAGCGCCGTCTTCTTCACCAGGCCGCCCTTGGTGGCCAGGATCAGGTACGGCGCCGCCTCGTAGTCGCGGATCGCCAGGATCTGGGCGATCTTCTCGTCCGGCTGGAAGGCCAGCAGGTTCGCGACGTGCTGACCGCGCGCGTCACGTCCGGCGTCCGGGAGCTCGTACGCCTTGGACCGGTAGACCCGGCCCTTGTTGGTGAAGAACAGCAGCCAGTGGTGCGTGGTGGACACGAAGAAGTGGTCGACCAGGTCGTCCTGCTTCAGCTTCGTGCCGCGCACGCCCTTGCCGCCGCGCTTCTGCGAGCGGTAGTCCTCGGTCTTGGTGCGCTTGACGTAACCACCGTGGGTGATGGTGACGACGATGTCCTCTTCGGCGATCAGGTCCTCGATGGACATGTCACCGTCGAAGGGCACCAGCTTGGAGCGCCGGTCGTCGCCGAACTTCTCGACGATGGCCGCCAGCTCCTCGCTGACGATGGTGCGCTGACGCGCCTCGGAGGCGAGGATCCCGTTGTACTCGTTGATCTTGGCCTGGAGCTCGTCGTGCTCGGCGACGATCTTCTGCCGCTCCAGCGCGGCGAGGCGGCGCAGCTGCATCTCCAGGATCGCGTTCGCCTGGATCTCGTCGATCTCCAGCAGGCCCATCAGGCCCTCGCGCGCGATCTCGACCGTGTTGCTGCGCCGGATCAGCGCGATGACCTCGTCGATCGCGTCCAGCGCCTTGAGCAGACCGCGCAGGATGTGGGCGCGCTCCTCCGCCTTGCGCAGGCGGAAGCGGGTGCGCCGGACGATGACCTCGATCTGGTGCTGCACCCAGTGGCGGATGAACGCGTCGATCGACAGGGTGCGCGGCACCCCGTCCACCAGCGCCAGCATGTTCGCGCCGAAGTTCGTCTGCAGGTCGGTGTGCTTGTACAGGTTGTTCAGCACGACCTTGGCGACCGCGTCCCGCTTGAGGACGATGACCAGCCGCTGGCCGGTCCGCGAGGAGGTCTCGTCGCGGACGTCGGCGATGCCGCCGATCTTGCCGTCCTTGACCAGGTCCGCGATCTTCTGCGCGAGGTTGTCGGGGTTGGTCTGGTACGGGAGTTCGGTGACCACCAGGCACTGGCGGTTCTGGATCTCCTCGACCTCGACCACCGCGCGCATGGTGATGGAGCCGCGACCGGTCCGGTACGCCTCCTCGATGCCCTTGCGGCCGACGACGAGGGCGCCGGACGGGAAGTCGGGGCCCTTGATGCGCTCGATGAGCGCGTCCTGGAGCTCCTCGTGCGAGGCCTCCGGGTGCTCCAGCGCCCACTGCGCGCCGGCCGCGACCTCGCGCAGGTTGTGCGGCGGGATGTTGGTGGCCATGCCGACCGCGATACCGGCGCTGCCGTTGACCAGCAGGTTCGGGAAGCGCGCCGGCAGGACCGTCGGCTCCTGGTTGCGGCCGTCGTAGTTGTCCGTGAGGTCGACGGTCTCCTCGTCGATGTCCCGGAGCATCTCCATGGCCTGCGGCATCAGCTTGCACTCGGTGTAGCGCATGGCTGCCGCCGGGTCGTTGCCCGGCGAGCCGAAGTTGCCGTTGGAGTCCACCAGCGGCATCCGCATCGACCACGGCTGGGCCAGGCGGACCAGGGCGTCGTAGATCGAGGAGTCGCCGTGCGGGTGGTAGGTGCCCATGACGTCACCGACGACGCGGGCGCACTTGTAGAAGCCCTTCTCGGGCCGGTAGCCGCCGTCGTACATCGCGTACAGCACGCGCCGGTGGACGGGCTTGAGGCCGTCCCGTACGTCGGGCAGGGCGCGCGAGACGATGACGGACATCGCGTAGTCGAGGTAGGAGCGCTGCATCTCCGTCTCGAGCCCGACGGGCTCGATGCGCAGCTGCTGGCCTTCCTCTTCGGTGTTCTCGGCGGTCGGGGTGGTTTCGTCGGCCATTGCTGGTCAGAAGTCCTTTCAGGCAGTCAGCTGAGCCGACTCAGATGTCGAGGAAGCGGACGTCCTTGGCGTTGCGCTGGATGAAGGAGCGCCGGGCTTCGACGTCCTCACCCATCAGCACCGAGAACAGGTCGTCGGCCTGCGCGGCGTCGTCCAGGGTGACCTGGCCGAGCACGCGGTGGTCCACGTCCATGGTCGTGACGCGCAGTTCCTCGGCGTTCATCTCGCCCAGACCCTTGAAGCGCTGGATGGAGTCTTCCCTGATCCGCTTGCCCTGTGCCTTGCCGTGCTCGACCAGGGCGTCGCGCTCGCGGTCCGAGTACGCGTACTCGAAGTCGTCCCGACCCCACTTGATCTTGTACAGCGGGGGACGCGACAGGTAGACGTGCCCGGCCTCGACCAGCGGCCGCATGAAGCGGAACAGGAAGGTCAGCAGCAGGGTGTTGATGTGCTGGCCGTCGACGTCGGCGTCCGCCATCAGGATGATCTTGTGATAGCGGAGCTTCTCGATGTCGAAGTCCTCGTGCACACCGGTTCCGAAGGCACTGATGAGCGCCTGGACCTCGGTGTTCTGGAGGATCTTGTCGATACGGGCCTTCTCGACGTTCAGGATCTTGCCGCGGATCGGCAGGATGGCCTGGTACATCGGGTTGCGGCCGGACTTCGCGGAGCCGCCGGCCGAGTCGCCCTCGACGATGAAGATCTCGCACTTCGTCGGGTCGTTCGACTGGCAGTCGGACAACTTGCCCGGCAGCGAGGCGCTCTCCAGCAGGCCCTTGCGACGGGTGAGGTCACGGGCCTTGCGGGCCGCGACGCGCGCGGTGGCCGCCTGGATCGACTTGCGGATGATGTCCGCGGCCTCGACCGGGTTGCGGTCGAACCAGTCGTTGAGGTGCTCGTGCACGACCTTCTGCACGAAGGTCTTCGCCTCGGTGTTGCCCAGCTTGGTCTTCGTCTGGCCCTCGAACTGGGGCTCGCCCAGCTTGACCGAGATGATCGCCGTCAGGCCTTCGCGGATGTCCTCGCCGGCGAGGTTGTCGTCCTTCTCGCGCAGCAGCTTCTTGTCGCGGGCGTAGCGGTTGACCAGACCCGTCAACGCGGCGCGGAAACCCTCTTCGTGGGTACCGCCCTCGTGCGTGTGGATGGTGTTCGCGAAGGAGTAGACGCCCTCGGTGTACTGCGAGTTCCACTGCATCGCGATCTCGACCGAGAGCATGCGCTCCTTGTCCTCGGCCTCGACGTCGATGACGGTCGGGTGGATCAGCTCGCCCTTGCGCGAGTTGAGGTACTTCACGAAGTCGACGATGCCGCCCTCGTAGTAGTACTTCACCGTGCGCGCCGGCGGCTCGACCGCGTCGGCGTCCGGGTTGTCGGCGCCCATGGTCGCCTTGGCGGACTCGCGCTCGTCGGTCAGCGTCAGGGTCAGGCCCTTGTTGAGGAAGGCCATCTCCTGGAAGCGCCGCGACAGCGTCTCGAAGGAGTACTCGGTCGTCTCGAAGATGTCCGGGTCGGCCCAGAAGGTGACCGACGTGCCGTGCTCGTCGGTCTCCTCGTTCTTGGCGAGGGGAGCCGTCGGGGCGCCGAGCTTGTAGTCCTGGGTGAAGCGGAAGCCGTCCCGCTTGACCTCGACCGCGACCTTCGTCGACAGCGCGTTCACGACGGATACGCCCACGCCGTGCAGACCGCCGGAGACGGCGTAGCCGCCGCCGCCGAACTTGCCGCCCGCGTGCAGGACCGTCAGCACGACCTCCAGCGCCGGCTTGCCCTCGGAGGGCACGATGTCGACGGGGATGCCACGGCCGTTGTCGATCACGCGCACGCCGCCGTCGGCGAGGATCGTGACGTCGATGGTGTCCGCGTGCCCGGCCAGGGCCTCGTCGACGGAGTTGTCGACGACCTCGTAGACGAGGTGGTGCAAGCCACGCTCACCGGTCGAGCCGATGTACATGCCGGGCCGCTTGCGGACCGCGTCCAGACCCTCGAGGACCTGGATGTTGCTGCCGGTGTAAGAGGACTCACCGGCCTCGCCGCCGGCGGTGGACTCGTTCTTCTCGTTGGGGTTGCCGGAATCGGCCACGAAGCGCCCTTTCTGGCACAGCACAGGCCGTACTCCGGGCCAGCAGGCATGCAAGCAGGAGCGGCTGCGTCGATCTGCGTTGTCAGCGTTTGTCAGCGGATCCCGCAAGCGGGCGGGATTCGCTTCAGTCTACCGGTACCACGGACATGAATGGGGGTTTGCCGGTACCTGAGTCCGCATGTGCCGCCCTGAACCTCCTCTCTCCGACTCCCCATATCCGGGGAGGGGCTCAAAGAGGCTCACACGGGCATTGAGAGCTTCGGCCTGTCAACCTCTGGCTACCGTGAGGGACACCACCCGCGCGTGCGCGCCCGAGCGGGGCCGCGACCCGGCCGAAACCGCACCGTCGCCGGTCCGTGATCAACATGGCGCAGGGCGGGCGCGACGCACCGCTCAGCGGGCGCGCGGCCACGTCCGAGGGGGCGCGAAGGGGGAGCAGACGTTCCGCAGGGCTCCTGAGGGGTCAGCCGTACGTATCGCCGGGGCCGGTGCCGCCCGGCACCCGCCACGGCCCGTACTGCTTCGGCCTGCCGCCGGGGCCGTGCACCTTGATCACCCGCACGGTGCCCTGTCCCAGCTCCGCGTTCAGCCGCGCGACCAGCTGCGGCGCCAGCAGTTTCAGCTGCGCCGCCCACGCCGAGGAATCGCACCGGACCACGAGCTCGCGGTCCTCGTACCGCTCGGGGACGCAGTGCGTGGCGATGTCCGGGCCGACGATCTCCGGCCAGCGCTCCATCACACCGGCGACCGCCATCGGCATCTCCCAGCCGTGCTCCGTCCGCAGCCGCGCCAGCGCCGCCATCAACGGCATCGGATCGCGGCCGTCGGCGCGTGCGCCCGACCGCAGACCGGTCTGCTGCCGCTTCTTCCCGGGCGCCGCGTTGCCCCGCGCCCGCGCCTGCTCGCGCGCCGCCGCCAGGGCCTGGCGCGCCAGGTCCACCCCGGACAGCGGCGGCGCCTTGCGCTCCGGGTGCTCCGGACGCTGCTCGTGCCGTGGGGGCTCGTGTTCGCTCACAGCAGGGTCACCTCGCCGCCGGACACCCCGAACCGCGCCCCCGCCAACACGTCCGGAACGTCATCGTCCACAGCCGCCGTCACCAGGACCTGCTCACCCGGGGCCACCAGCTCCGCCAGCCGCTCCCGGCGCCGCGCGTCCAGTTCCGCGAACACGTCGTCCAGGATCAGCACCGGCTCGTCGCCCTCCGCCCGCAGCAGCTCGTACGAGGCCAGCCGCAGGGCGAGCGCGTACGACCAGGACTCGCCGTGGCTCGCGTACCCCTTCGCCGGCAGCTCCCCGAGCCGCAGCAGTAGGTCGTCGCGGTGCGGACCCACCAGCGTCACGCCCCGCTCGATCTCCTGCTTGCGCACCTCGGCCAGGGCCGCGAGCAGCACCTCGTACAGCGCCTCCCGGGTCCGCGCCGCGCCGCTGTCCACCGCCTCGCCGGCCGAGGCCTTGTACGCGAGCCCCAGCGGACCGCCGCCCGGCGCGAGCTGCTCGTACGCCTTGTCCGCCAGCGGCAGCAGGGTCGCGATCAGATCCAGCCGCTGCGCCAGCAGCTCCGCGCCCGCCCGGGCGAGGTGCTGGTCCCACACGTCGAGGGTCGAGAGGTCCATGGAACGCCCGCCGTGCCGACGGGCCATCGCCGCCGACTTCAGCAAGGTGTTGCGCTGCTTCAACACCCGCTCGTAGTCGGAGCGGACGGCGGCCATCCGCGGCGAGCGGGCGGTGACGAGCTCGTCCAGGAAGCGGCGCCGCTCTCCCGGATCGCCCTTCACCAGCGCCAGGTCCTCCGGGGCGAACAGCACCGTACGGACGATGCCCAGCACGTCCCGTGGCCTGACCTGCGAGGACCGATTGACGCGGGCGCGGTTCGCACGGCCCGGATTGAGCTCCAGCTCGACCAGTTGGCGGCGTTCGCCCTGCGCCACGGCCGCGCGGATGATCGCCCGGTCCGCGCCCATCCGGACCAGCGGGGCGTCCGAGGACACGCGGTGGCTGCCCAGGGTCGCGAGATAGCCGATCGCCTCGACGAGGTTGGTCTTGCCCTGGCCGTTGGGCCCCACGAACGCGGTGACGCCCGGACCGAGGGGAACCTCGGCCCGGGCGTACGAGCGGAAGTCGGCCAGTGAGAGATGCGAGACGTGCATGGTGCGCCGACCTCCCCCGGCTTCCTGCTGCTTGCTGTGGTGCTGCTGTGGTGCCGTCTTGCGTGGCGTGCCGGTGGTGCCGGTGGTGCCGTGCGCGGGCTACTTCTTCTCGACCGCGTGCCCACCGAACTGGTTGCGCAGCGCGGCGATCATCTTCATCTGCGGGGAGTCGTCCTGACGGGACGCGAACCGGGCGAAGAGCGAGGCGGTGATGGCCGGCAGCGGGACGGCGTTGTCGATCGCCGCCTCGACCGTCCAGCGGCCCTCGCCCGAGTCCTGCGCGAAGCCGCGCAGCTTCTCCAGGTGCTCGTCCTCGTCCAGCGCGTTCACGGCGAGGTCCAGCAGCCAGGAACGGATGACCGTGCCCTCCTGCCAGGACCGGAACACCTCGCGGACGTCGGTGACCGAGTCGACCTTCTCCAGCAGCTCCCAGCCCTCGGCGTAGGCCTGCATCATGGCGTACTCGATGCCGTTGTGGACCATCTTCGCGAAGTGGCCGGCGCCGACCTTGCCGGCGTGCACGGCGCCGAACTCGCCCTCCGGCTTGAGGGCGTCGAAGATCGGCTGGACGGTCGCGACGTGCTCCTTCTCGCCGCCGTACATCAGCGCGTAGCCGTTCTCCAGGCCCCACACGCCGCCCGAGACACCGCAGTCGACGAAGCCGATGCCCTTGGCTGCCAGTTCCTCGGCGTGCTTCTCGTCATCGGTCCAGCGCGAGTTGCCGCCGTCGACGACGATGTCGCCGGGCGAGAGCAGCTCGCCCAGTTCGTCGACGGTGGACTGCGTCGCCGCACCGGCCGGGACCATCACCCACACCACGCGGGGGGCCTGGAGGCCGTCCACAAGTTCCCGCAGGCTGTGGACATCCGCGAGGTCGGGGTTGCGGTCGTATCCGATGACGGTGTGGCCTGCGCGGCGAATGCGCTCGCGCATGTTGCCGCCCATCTTGCCGAGACCGATGAGACCAAGCTCCATCAGGTGCTTCCTTAAGCGTTGTGGCCGTCTGTGCCGGGCTCCCCGCGATCCGGGGCCGTCCCCGGCTCCGAGCCTACGCCGGGCTGTCGGGCGGGACGCCACCCAACGTGCCGGGTACGCCGTCGGGCCCGGTCCGCGCAGTCGCGAGACCGGGCCCGACGGGACGGACTCAGCCGGACAGGCGCACCGGCATGATCAGGTACTTGTACGCCTCGTCCGCTTCGGCGTCCACCGCGGGACGGCCGCTGAGCAGCGCCGGCTTGGTGGAGGTGGTGAAGCTCAGCTGGGCGGCGGGAGAGTCGATCGCGCTCAGGCCGTCCAGCAGGAACGTCGGGTTGAAGGCGATCGAGATGTCGTCGCCCTCCAGCTTCGCGTCGACGCGTTCCACAGCCTGTGCATCGTCGCTGGAGCCGGCTTCCAGGATCAGCACACCCTGCTCGAAGCTCAGGCGGACCGGGGTGTTGCGCTCGGCGACGAGGGCGACGCGCTTGACGGCCTCGACGAACGGGGCGGTCTCGATCACCGCGATGGAGTTGAACTCCGTCGGGAAGAGCGTGCGGTACTTCGGCAGGTCGCCTTCGAGCAGACGGGTCGTGGTGCGACGGCCCGCGCCCTCGAAGCCGATGAGCCCCTCGCCCGCACCTGAGCCCGAGAGGGCGAGGGTGACGGTGTCACCGCTGGTCAGGGACTTGGCGGTGTCCAGGAGCGTCTTCGCGGGCACCAGGGCCACGGCGGAGGCGTCAGGGTTCTCCGGCTTCCACAGGAACTCGCGTACCGCGAAGCGGTAGCGGTCGGTGGAGGCGAGGGTGACCCGGTCGCCCTCGATCTCGATGCGGACACCGGTCAGCACGGGCAGCGTGTCGTCGCGGCCCGCGGCGATGGCGACCTGGGCGGCGGCGGAGGCGAAGACCTCACCGGGAACGGTGCCGGTCGCGGTCGGCATCTGCGGCAGCGCCGGGTACTCCTCCACAGGCAGGGTGTGGAGGGTGAACCGGGAGGAGCCGCAGACCACGGTCGCCCGTACACCGTCTGTGGAAATCTCCACCGGACGGTTGGGGAGGGCGCGGCAGATGTCGGCGAGGAGCCGGCCGGAGACGAGGACCGTGCCGTCCTCTTCGACGTCGGCCTCGACCGAGACGCGGGCCGAAACCTCGTAGTCGAAGCCGGAAAGCGACAACGTGCCGTCCTCGGCCTTGAGCAGCAGGCCCGCGAGAACGGGCACCGGCGGCCGGGCCGGGAGGCTACGGGCAGCCCAGGCCACCGCCTCCGCGAGTACGTCGCGCTCCACCCGGATCTTCACCGGAACCGCCTCCTGCTGTTGCTCGCTCGTCTGCCGGCGTTCGTCGTCGGCTCCTGGCCCAGGGTCTCGACGGACCGAGGCCTCGGTGCCGGGAACCAGTCTGACGTACGGCGCCGACAGTCGGCGCTGTCGGCGGTCAAGTCGGGAGCACGGCGTCGGGGCGGCCGCACGACGAGTTGTGCACAGGACCTGCTTGAAAACCGAATCCGGCCTAAATCTCTATGGGGGTAGTAGTAGGGCCTGTGGAAACGGTGGATAAGCCCGTTGTCGCAGGTCAGGCCCGGTTTTTTATCCCCACACCCTGTGGGTGGCACCGGTGGACAACACGGTGTCTCTGTGGAGAACGAAAACTTCTGCACAGGCCGTCCCCAGACGACCCCCACTACTCCACAGGTGTGTCCCCAGCTTTTCCCCAGTACTCCACAGACCAAACATCGACCTCCGTGTGACCGCTTTCACTCGGGGCGGTGACGCGGGGGTCCGGGTTGCCGAACAGTGGACAACGGTGTGGAGAAGTCCTCGCATCCTGTGCACAGGATGCGAGAACCTGTGAGTGGGCGGTGGACAGAGGCGTGGATGCGCCTGTGGACGAATTTTCTGTCCACAGCCTGTGGATAGTTGTTGTGCACAATTCCACAGGGGGTTGAACTGCCCTGATGACCTCTCACCCGGCATCCCTGTGGACAGATTGTGGGTGACCGCGCCCCTCCCCAGGGTGTGGACGGAAGAAAGTCGCCCCATCTGTGGATGAGTTGGCTCCCAGGGGGCGTATTCGAACAGAGCAACAGCGCGCGCACGAAGAAGGGCGCCCCCGGTTCGATCCGGAAGCGCCCCTGTAGATGAGCGTGGACGGGCGTGCATGGGCTGTACGGGCGTGGCTGGACTGGCGTGGACAGACGGGCGCAGGCGCGTCGAAGGGCCTTCCGCCGGGTCCGCGTGCGGGGGTGGGGCAGGCCGGCTCAGCCGTTCTTGATGCGGTTGGTGAGTTCCGTGACCTGGTTGTAGATCGAGCGTCGTTCCGCCATCAGGGCGCGGATCTTGCGGTCCGCGTGCATGACGGTGGTGTGGTCGCGGCCGCCGAACTGTGCCCCGATCTTGGGCAGGGAGAGGTCCGTGAGCTCCCGGCACAGGTACATGGCGATCTGCCGGGCGGTGACCAGGACCCGGCTGCGCGAGGAGCCGCACAGGTCGTCCACGGTGAGCCCGAAGTAATCGGCGGTGGCGGCCATGATGTCCGAGGCGGTGATCTCCGGCGCGCTGTCCTCGCCGCCGGGGATCAGGTTCTTCAGCACGTCCTCCGTCAGACCGAGGTCCACCGGCTGCCGGTTGAGGCTCGCGAACGCCGTGACGCGGATCAGCGCCCCCTCCAACTCGCGGATGTTGCGCGAGATGCGGGAAGCGATGAACTCCAGTACCTCCGGCGGGGCGTTGAGCTGCTCCTGGACCGCCTTCTTGCGCAGGATCGCGATCCGGGTCTCCAGCTCGGGGGGCTGGAC
Source organism: Streptomyces sp. Tek67B01 (assembly GCF_055231995.1). NCBI lineage: Bacteria > Bacillati > Actinomycetota > Actinomycetes > Kitasatosporales > Streptomycetaceae > Streptomyces > Streptomyces sp. Tek67B01. Next base: position 3,673,273 of record NZ_JBUYUY010000001.1, on the reverse strand, counting down.
GTCGGTGATCAGGCCCCACTCGAAGCGGTTGCGGAGCCGGTCCTCCAGGGTGACGAGCTGCTTGGGCGGCCGGTCGGAGGACAGCACGATCTGCTTGTTGGCGTTGTGGAGGGTGTTGAAGGTGTGGAAGAACTCCTCCTGCGTCGACTCCTTGCTCGCGAGGAACTGGATGTCGTCGACCAGCAGGATGTCCATCTCGCGGTAGCGCTTGCGGAACGCGTCGCCCTTGCCGTCGCGGATCGAGTTGATGAACTCGTTGGTGAACTCCTCGGAGCTCACGTACCGCACCCGGGTGCCCGGGTAGAGGCTGCGCGCGTAGTGCCCGATGGCGTGCAACAGGTGCGTCTTGCCGAGGCCCGACTCCCCGTAGATGAAGAGGGGGTTGTACGCCTTGGCGGGCGCCTCGGCGACGGCCACCGCGGCGGCGTGCGCGAAGCGGTTCGACGCGCCGATGACGAAGGTGTCGAAGAGGTACTTGGGGTTCAGCCGGGCGGTCGGCTCCAGCGGGCCCGAGGTCGAACCGCCGGACGGGGCCGGGGGCGCGGGACGGTGGGGGGCCGGCCGCGGGGAGGGCTGTTCGTACTGCTGCTGCTGCTCGTACTGGTGTTTTTGGTGCTGCTGCTTCTCGTACGGGGACTGCTCGTACTGCTGCTGATCGAAGGAACCCTGCTCGTAGGACCCCTGGTCGTAGCCACCCGGTTCGGACTGCTGGAGGTAACCGGGCTGGGGGGAGGCGTAGGGGTCGCGTTCCGGGAAGCCGCCGAGGCGGGGCTGCTGCCAGCCGTAGTCGTCCTGCTGGCCGCCGCGGGGCCACGAGCCGGGCTCGGGTCGCTGCTGCTGGTAGTCCGGGTAGGCGGGGCGCGCGGTGGGCAGACGTTCGTCGTCGCCGCCGGGGCCGGTGTGCCCGCCGGACCGCTGGCCGCCGTAGGACTCGTAGGAATCGCGCTGCTGGCCGGAGGGGGCGGGCGGCGTCGGCTCGCCCGCGGAGTCGTCCACGGTGATCGCGATCCGGATGGGCCGGCCGCACTCGCGGCTGAGGGCGTCGCTGATGAGGGGGGCGAGCCGGCCCTCGAGGACCCGCTTGCCCCATTCATTGGGTACGGCGAGCAGAGCGGTGTCGGCGACGAGGGCCAGGGGCTGGCAGCGTTCGACCCACTGTTTGTCCTTGGGCTCGATGCCCGGCTGCCCCTCCCCCAGGAGTACGTCGAGCACGCGTGGCCACACTGCGGCAAGATCGGCAGGTACGTCAGCCACAGAGCACGCTCTCTCACAGGTCCCGGTTCCACGAATGTGTGGTTCTTTGGGACGGTCGGGACAAAAAATCCGGGATCAGACAACGGTAGTCAGGCCGGTGGGTGCGGTTCAAGTCGTTGTCCACAGCCTGTGCACAGTGTGCGGCAGTCAGGGCTCGGTTTGACCGGATGGCGTAGCCGCGCGTACCGTAACGAGGTCGAGTTGTCGATGGCTGCTGCCGCCTGCCTACCGATGGGCGAAGATCACCGGTTGTGATCATGTAGCGGTGCCACTCGGGCGAACACGCGAGATTTCCTTCGTGGGCGCACGGTGACAGCCAGGCGATGTCCCGCCACAACGATTCATTCTCTGGAGCCCCCGAGTGAGCAAGCGCACCTTCCAGCCGAACAACCGCCGTCGTGCCAAGACCCACGGCTTCCGCCTGCGGATGCGTACCCGCGCCGGTCGCGCCATCCTGGCGAACCGTCGCAGCAAGGGCCGCGCCGCCCTCTCCGCGTAACACGCGCGGGTCGTGACGTCGTGCTGTCTCCCGAAAATCGGCTGAGGCGGCGCGAGGACTTCGCGAGCGCGGTACGACGAGGGCGCCGGGCCGGCCGCCCGCTCCTCGTCGTCCACCTACGTACAAGCGGTGCAACGGACCCGCACGAGCCGGGGGAGATCGATCCCTCGACGCGTGCGGGTTTCGTCGTCAGCAAGGCTGTCGGCAACGCCGTCGTACGGAACCGGGTCAAGCGCCGTTTGCGCCATCTCGTCCGGGAGCGGCTGTCCCAGCTGCCCGCCGGTAGCCTGGTGGTGGTGCGGGCTTTGCCCGGTGCGGGTGACGCCGGCCTCGATGAGCTGGCCCGTGACCTGGATGCCGCTGTACAGCGGCTCCTGGGAGGCGCGGCTCGATGAAGTACCCGCTGCTCGCTTTGATCAAGCTGTACCAGTGGACTATCAGTCCGCTGCTCGGACCGGTGTGCCGTTATTACCCCTCGTGCTCGCACTACGGGTACACGGCCATCGACCGGCATGGTGCGGTGAAGGGGACGGTTCTTACCGCCTGGCGGATCCTGCGGTGCAATCCGTGGTCCCCGGGTGGTGTGGATCATGTCCCACCCCGGAAACGCCCGCGTTGGCACGAGCAGCTGCGCAGTGCGTTGCGTAGATCTCGCAATGCTCAAGGAGCCTGATTAGTGGACACGATTGCCAGTCTGTTCAGTTTCATCACCACACCCGTCTCGTGGGTCATCGTCCAGTTCCACTCGCTGTACGGCGCGATCTTCGGCCCCGACAGCGGATGGGCCTGGGGCCTGTCCATCGTGTCCCTGGTGGTCTTGATCCGTATCTGCCTGATCCCGCTCTTCGTGAAGCAGATCAAGGCGACGCGTGGCATGCAGGCGCTCCAGCCGAAGATGAAGGCGATCCAGGAGCGCTACAAGAACGACAAGCAGCGCCAGTCCGAAGAGATGATGAAGCTGTACAAGGAGACGGGTACCAACCCGTTGTCCTCGTGCCTTCCCATCCTGGCGCAGTCCCCGTTCTTCTTCGCGCTCTACCACGTGCTCTCGGCCATCGCCAACGGCAAGACCATCGGCGTCATCAACCAGTCGCTGCTGGAGAGCGCGCGTCAGGCGCACATCTTCGGTGCCCCGCTGGCGGCGAAGTTCACCGACAGCGAGGACAAGGTCGCCGCGCTCGGCGCCTCCCTGACCGACGTGCGGGTCGTGACCGCGGTCATGATCATCATGATGTCGCTGTCACAGTTCTACACCCAGCGTCAGCTGATGCAGAAGAACGTCGACCTCTCGGTCAAGACGCCGTTCATGCAGCAGCAGAAGATGCTGATGTACGTCTTCCCGCTGATCTTCGCCTTCATGGGCATCAACTTCCCCGTCGGTGTCCTCGTCTACTGGCTGACCACGAACGTGTGGACCATGGGCCAGCAGATGTATGTGATCAACCAGAACCCGACGCCGGGCAGCAAGGCCCAGGACCAGTACCTGACCCGCCTGCTCAAGCACGTCAGCACGCACGGTGAGCTCAAGGGCCGGGGCAAGAAGAAGATCGTCGCGGCGATCGTGGCCAAGGGGCCGGACCGCAACGACAACGAGCGCAAGTTCATCACGGCGCTGACGAAGCAGGGCATGGCCGCGCAGCCGGACGGCTCCGTGATCAGCAGCGTCGAGGCGACGGCCGACGCGGACGCGGCGAGCGGCGGTGTCGCCACCAAGCGGCAGCAGCCGAAGCGGCAGACGAAGGCGAAGCGTCAGACGCCTCCCAGCAAGCCCACCAAGAAGTAGCCCTCCAAGAAGCAAGAAGGAGCCCCTCCCGTGACGGAAGGCACCACCACCGCCGCCGCTGAGGGCGGCGACACCTTGACCCGCCTCGAGCAGGAGGGCGAGATCGCGGCCGACTACCTTGAGGGCCTGCTGGACATCGCCGATCTGGACGGCGACATCGACATGGACGTCGAGGCCGACCGGGCCGCGGTGTCGATCGTCAGTGACTCCGCCGGCCGCGACCTGCAGAAGCTCGTGGGTCGCGACGGTGAGGTCCTGGAGGCCCTGCAGGAGCTGACGCGCCTCGCCGTGCACCGGGAGACCGGGGACCGCAGCCGGCTGATGCTGGACATCGCCGGATTCCGCGCCAAGAAGCGTGAGGAACTGGCGGCGCTGGGCGCCCAGGCGGCGGCCGATGTGAAGGCCTCCGGCGAGCCGCTCAAGCTGGCGCCGATGACGCCGTTCGAGCGGAAGGTCGTCCACGACGCCGTGGCGGCCGCCGGTCTCAAGAGCGAGTCCGAGGGCGAGGAGCCGCAGCGCTTCGTCGTTGTGCTCCCGGCCTGACCGGAAAAGTGTGTGGTCGGCCCCGTCTGTCTCGCAGGCGGGGCCGATGTTTGTAAGCCTGGCAGTGCCCGTTGTGTGAAGAGTGAGTTCTGTACGGAAGGACGGTCCCCCGTGACGGAGGCAGCTGAGCTTCCCCCGGCGCCTGAAGAGGCGCGTGCGGTATTCGGCGAATTTTTCCCGGAAGCCGTGCGGTACGCGGAGCTGCTGGCGGACGCGGGGGTCAAGCGCGGTCTGATCGGCCCGCGTGAGGTGCCCCGGCTCTGGGAGAGGCACCTGCTGAACTGCGCGGTGCTGTCCGAGGCGGTGCCCCAAGGCGTCTCGGTGTGCGATGTGGGCTCGGGCGCCGGCCTGCCGGGCATCCCGCTGGCCCTGGTGCGGAGGGATCTCAAGATCACCTTGTTGGAGCCTCTGCTGCGGCGGACCAATTTCCTCCAGGAGGCCGTGGAGCTGCTGGGCCTGGACCATGTGACGGTGGTGCGCGGTCGGGCGGAAGAGGTGCTCGGCAAGCTCCAGCCCGTCCATGTGGTGACGGCGCGCGCGGTGGCTCCGCTGGACCGGCTGGCCGGCTGGGGCGTGCCGCTGCTGCGTCCTTACGGCGAGATGCTGGCGCTCAAGGGCGACACGGCCGACGAGGAGCTGGTGGCGGCCAAGGCCGCGCTGACGAAGCTCGGTGTGGTGAAGACCTCGGTGCTCCATGTGGGAGAGGGCGTCGTGGACCCCCTGACCACGGTGGTGCGCGTCGAGGTGGGCGAGAGCCCCGGCGGGGTGAGGTTCGCGACCAAGCGCGCGAAGGCCGCCCGGGTGGGGCGGACCCGCCGCCGCCGCTGACGATCGTCCTTTTGGGTCCGGGCCCGGCCGTTTCAGGCGTGTTGAGCCCTATAGGTATGGATTTCGGAGTGTCGTAGCGGGCGGAAGACCGTGTCCGGGCATCGTGTTTCACGTGAAACGTCGCTCTCTGCTGCACGGAATCATCAGCCGCGGTCGTGCGGCCGCGTCCCCCCGCCCGCGTGACGGCGTGGGGGTGACGGAGTTGTCCACATCGGTGGATTCATCCACAGGAGTTCGGGCCCCGCTGGTTCGTGACCCCGGTGACATGGCAGGCTCTGTTCATCGCGAGCCTGATGTCGAGGAGAGTGACACCGTGCGGTCCGACGCCAACCTCGCGGGGCCGATGGCCGACCCGGTCCCCGGTCCCCGCTCTGAATCGCCGGGCGAGGATGTCTCTTCCCCAGCTATCGCTGGGGTAGAAGCACCACCTCCGCCCCTGGTGGACAACGACGACACCCCCATCGGTCGAGCCGCCCAGCCGGTGGCCGACGCCCTGGGACGCTCCGCCGAGCCGCTGCCGCGACCGGCGCAGACCCGGGTGATGGTGGTGGCCAACCAGAAGGGCGGCGTCGGGAAGACGACGACGACCGTGAACCTGGCGGCTTCACTGGCCCTGCACGGGGCGAAGGTCCTGGTGATCGACCTCGATCCGCAGGGCAACGCCTCCACGGCACTCGGCATCGACCACCACGCGGACGTGCCCTCCATCTACGACGTGCTGGTCGACAGCCGTCCGCTGCTGGAGGTCGTCCAGCCCGTGGTGGACGTGGAGGGCCTGTTCTGCGCCCCGGCCACGATCGATCTGGCGGGCGCCGAGATCGAGCTGGTCTCGCTGGTGGCTCGGGAGAGCCGGCTCCAGCGGGCGATCCAGGCGTACGAGCAGCCGCTCGACTACATCCTGATCGACTGCCCGCCCTCGCTGGGCCTGCTCACGGTGAACGCGCTGGTGGCGGGCGCGGAGGTGCTGATCCCGATCCAGTGCGAGTACTACGCGCTGGAAGGGCTGGGTCAGTTGCTGCGCAACGTCGACCTGGTGCGGGCCCACCTGAACCAGTCGCTGCACGTGTCGACGATCCTGCTGACGATGTACGACGGCAGGACGCGGCTCGCCTCGCAGGTGGCGGAGGAGGTGCGTACGCACTTCGGCAAGGAGGTGCTGCGGACGAGCATTCCGCGCTCGGTGCGCATCTCGGAGGCGCCGAGCTACGGACAGACGGTGCTCACCTACGACCCGGGTTCCAGCGGCTCTCTCTCCTACCTGGAAGCGGCGCGGGAGATCGCGCTGCGGGGGGTCGGAATCCATTACGACGCCCGGCACGCCCATCTGGGCGCCGGCATGAACAGCACGCAGAGTACGGCGGAGGGGATCCAGTGAGTGAGCGACGTAGGGGTCTGGGGCGGGGGCTCGGCGCGCTGATTCCCGCCGCTCCCCAGGAGAAGACGCCCGTGGTGGGTGCCGGGTCGACGTCACCGTCGGCGGTGCCGGTGTTGACGTCGGAGCGGGGCATCGCCGCGGCGAAGTTGGCGGCGCTGGCGCAGGCCGATGCCTCTTTCGAGGCTCCCCCGGCTGTGGCTGGGGAAGGAGCGGCGCCGGCGCTCGCGTCGATGGGTGTGCCGGAACCGGCGGCGCCGGCGGCCGTAGAGGTGGCGGGGGCGACGTTCGCGGAGCTTCCGATGGACGCGATCACGCCCAACCCACGACAGCCCCGTGAGGTGTTCGATGAGGACGCGCTGGCGGAGCTGGTGACTTCCATCAAGGAAGTGGGCCTGCTCCAGCCCGTTGTGGTGCGGCAGTCCGGCCCTGGCCGCTATGAGCTGATCATGGGTGAGCGCCGCTGGCGGGCGTGCCGCGAGGCCGGGCTGGACCGGATTCCGGCGATCATCCGGGCGACGGACGACGAGAAGCTCTTGCTGGACGCCCTCTTGGAGAACCTGCACCGGGCGCAGCTGAACCCGCTGGAGGAGGCAGCCGCCTACGACCAGCTGTTGCAGGACTTCCACTGCACTCATGACCAGCTGGCGGACCGGATCGGGCGCTCGCGCCCCCAGGTGTCGAACACCCTGCGGCTGCTGAGGCTGTCCGCTCCGGTGCAGCGCCGGGTGGCCGCGGGCGTGCTCTCCGCGGGGCACGCCCGGGCGCTGCTGTCGGTCGAGGACTCCGAGGCGCAGGATCGGTTGGCGCACCGGATCGTGGCCGAGGGTCTTTCGGTGCGCGCGGTCGAGGAGATCGTGTCGCTGATGGGTTCGGAGCCGGAGAGCCCGGTGAAGCCGAAGGGCCCGCGGGCGGGTGCCCGGGTGGCTCCGGCGCTCAGTGAGCTGGCGACGCGGCTCTCGGACCGGTTCGAGACGCGGGTGAAGGTGGATCTCGGTCAGAAGAAGGGCAAGATCACCGTCGAGTTCGCCTCGATGGAGGATCTGGAGCGCATCTTGGGGACGTTGGCGCCGGGCGAGGGCCGGGTGCTGGAACAGGGCCTGTCCGGCGAGTAGCTCCGGAACCGGCCCCGGGTTCGGGAGGCGAGTCGTACGGCGTGAGCCGGTACGGCTCGCCTCTTTGTCGTAGCGGATACGATGCGTGTATGGGTCGTCGGTTGGTACCGCTCACGCTGGACAACCTCCAGGACCTTCCCCGGCGTTGCCGGACCTGTGTGTTCTGGGAGCTGGATCCGGTCAGTGGTGAGGCCGCCGTGAAGGCGGGCACCGCGGAGCCGGAGAAAGAGGCGTGGATCTCCGCCGTCCTGCTGGAGTGGGGATCCTGCGGCCGCGTCGTCTATGTGGACGATGTCCCCGTGGGTTTCGTGCTCTACGCGCCGCCGGCTTACGTGCCGCGTGCGACGGCGTTCCCGACGAGCCCGGTCTCACCCGACGCGGTCCAGCTCATCACTGCGTGGATCATGCCGGGGTATCAGGGGCAAGGGTTGGGACGGGTGATGGTCCAGACGGTGGCGAAGGATCTGCTACGGCGTGGGTTCCGGGCGATCGAGGCGTTCGGTGACGCGCGATGGGAACGACCGGCCTGTCTGCTTCCGGCGGACCACCTTCTGTCGGTGGGGTTCAAGACGGTCCGGCCGCATCCGGTGCACCCCCGGCTTCGCTTGGAACTGCGCTCGACGCTCTCCTGGAAGGAAGACGTGGAACTCGCGCTCGACCGGCTGTTGGGCGGGGCACGGGCCCGCAAGGAGCCGGCGCTGCGTCCGCTGTGAGGTGTGGCCGCCGGACATGCGAACGGGGCCGCTCCCGGTGGGAGCGGCCCCGTTTCACGTGAAACATCAGGCGGTCTTGACCTCTACGAAGGGGTCGAGGTCGCGCAGGATGGCCGCCTTCGGCTTGGCACCGACGATGGTCTTGACGACCTCGCCGCCCTGGTAGACGTTCAGCGTCGGGATGGACATGACGCCGTATTTGGCGGCCGTGGCCGGGTTCTCGTCGATGTTGAGCTTGACGATCTCGATCTGGTCGCCGTACTCGGCCGCGATGGCCTCCAGGGACGGGGCGATCTGGCGGCACGGGCCGCACCACGCGGCCCAGAAGTCAACCAGGACGGGCTTGTCGGCGGCGAGGACGTCGGCGTCGAAGCTGGCGTCGGTAACGTTCTTGAGGGTGCCGGCCACAGCGGCCTCCTTTTTCCTGCGGGGTGTGGGTGAGGGGGGTGGTGCGGGGGTCAGACGGTCGCGTGCGCCTGCTCGGCGTCCGCGAGGGCGGCGAGGTAACGCTCCGCGTCGAGGGCTGCGGAGCAGCCCGTGCCGGCGGCGGTGATCGCCTGACGGTACGTGTGGTCCACGACGTCGCCCGCACCGAAGACGCCGGTGAGGTTGGTGCGCGTGGACGGGGCGTCGACCTTGAGGTAGCCCTCGTCGTCCAGGTCCAGCTGGCCGGTGAACAGTTCCGTGCGCGGGTCGTGTCCGACGGCGATGAAGAGGCCGGTCACGGGCAGCTCGGAGGTCTCGCCGGTCTTGGTGTTGCGCAGCGTGAGACCCGAGAGCTTCTGCTCACCGTGGATCTCGGCGACCTCGCTGTCCCACGCGAACGTGATCTTCGGGTCGGCGAATGCGCGGTCCTGCATGGCCTTGGAGGCGCGCAGGCTGTCGCGGCGGTGGACGATGGTGACCGACTTGGCGAACCGGGAGAGGAAGGTCGCTTCCTCCATCGCGGTGTCACCGCCGCCGACGACGGCGATGTCCTGGTCCTTGAAGAAGAACCCGTCGCAGGTGGCGCACCAGGAGACGCCGCGTCCGGAGAGCGCGTCCTCGTTCGGCAGGCCGAGCTTGCGGTGCTGGGAACCGGTGGTCACGATCACGGCCTTGGCGCGGTGCACGGTGCCGGCGGTGTCGGTGACGGTCTTGATGTCGCCGGTGAGGTCCACGGCCACGACGTCGTCGGGGACGAGCTCGGCGCCGAAGCGCTCCGCCTGTCCTCGCATGTTGTCCATGAGGTCAGGACCCATGATGCCGTCCTGGAAACCGGGGAAGTTCTCGACCTCGGTGGTGTTCATCAGCGCGCCGCCGGCGGTGACGGCACCCTCGAAGACGAGGGGGTTGAGCGAAGCGCGTGCGGTGTACAGGGCGGCCGTGTAACCGGCCGGCCCGGAGCCGATGATGATCACGTTTCGGACGTCGCTCACGGGTTCGTTCCTCGTCTCTGCGGACTGCGTGCTGCCTACCGGGGGGCCGGTGTGGACTCTCACCCCACCCAACGGATCCTACGGCGCGCGCATTCCCGCCTGGGCCCGGCTCAGGCCTGAACGCGTCAGGGTCGGGCGTACGTACCGGTGAGCATCGGCTTGCCCGGGGTCGTCGAAGGGATGTCCGCGCAGCCGCTCGGGACGATGAAGGCGTCCACCCGGGCGGGGTCGCCGGGGTGTGGGAGGACGACGAGGTAGACGTCGGTGCCCTGATAGGTGCCGTGTTCAGCGGCGAGTGGCGCGTCGGAGCGGCCGGTGGCCTGCCGCACGCACGGCGGAACGGAAGTGGACTGCCGTTCGTCGGGGGCGATCTCGGGAGAGGCGTTCTCCATCCCGTAGGTGTTGTTCCTCTCCTCCGGATTGCTCTGCGGCTTCTGGCCGGAAGCAAGGAGGCGATCGACGCTGCCTTGGAGCCCTTGGGAGGACAAGCTGTCGGAGGTGTGCGGGCCGGCGGTGGCCGAGGTGCCGGTGCGGGCGACGGTGTGCTGGGGCGAGCCGCCCAGCGCACCGGAGAGGAAGAGGCCCAGGACACAGGCCGCGGTCCCCGCGAGACCGGCGAGGACGGCGATCCGTCGACGGGCCCGTCGACGACCCGGGCCGGTAGGGCCGGCCGGGTGACCCGCAGGCCGAGCGGGAGAGGACGGTGATGTTTCACGTGAAACATCGCGGCCCCGGAATGCGGGTGCCGGCTCGGCGTGCCGGGAAGTGGAGTCCAGGAGCGCCTCGGCGGCGAGGGCCGCGTCGATACGGCCCGCGATGTCGGCGGGCATCCGGCTCGGGCCGGGGAGGGTTCCGAGCAGGGCGCGGATCTCCTGGAGGGAGGCGAGGACGTCGGCGCACAGGGGACAGTCGTCGAGATGGCCGCGTACGGCGGCGGTGCGGGCCGGTGAGAGCAACCCTTCAGTCAGGTCGGAGATCTCCGCGACGTCCGGGTGCCGGATCGTGCCGGTCGTGCCGGTTGTGGGGCTCACGGTCGTCCACCTCCGCCCTTCAATGCGTCTGGGTCTGGCTGCCTGGGTTCTGCCGCTGGTGGGACGGATGGGCCCGGCGTCCGGTTCCTTCCCCGCGCGGCGGCGCTGTTATCCCCGGCATTCGAGCGCAGATGAGTGAGCAGCGGAAGCAGTTTCGCCCGGCCGCGCGCACAGCGGCTCTTGATCGTTCCGACGGCGACATCGAGGACCCGCGCGGCTTCGGCCACGGGGTATCCCTGCATGTCGACCAGGACGAGCGCGGCCCGCTGCTCGGCCGGGAGGGTGCCCAGGGCGGCCAGTAGCTGGCGGTGGAGGTCCTGACGCTCCGCGGGGGCCTCGGCCGACTCATGGGGCTCCAGGAGCCGCTCCAGCCGTTCCGTGTCGTCGAGGGGCGCCGTCCTGCGGGACGCCGCCTTGCGGGCCCGGTCGAGGCAGGCATTGACGGTGATCCGGTGCAGCCAGGTGGTGACGGCGGAGTCACCTCGGAACGTGTGCGCGGCGCGGTAGGCCGAGACGAGCGCGTCCTGTACGGCGTCGGCGGCCTCCTCCCGGTCCCCGAGCGTGCGCAGCGCCACGGCCCACAACCGGTCGCGGTGTCGCCGCACCAGTTCCCCGAACGCATCGGGGTCCCCCGCGACGTGCCGCGCGAGCAAGTCCTCGTCGCCGTGGTTGCCCGGTGTTGCTTCGTGCGTCACGCTTCGCTCCTTCCGAGGTGGAGCGTAGGGCCTGTACGGGCCGAGCACGAGGGGCCACGAGGTAAGAGAGCCCACGAGGGAGCCGCCCCGTGGAGAGCTGCCTCCCGGGACGGCGGCTTCCTCGCAATGAGCGGTGGCTCAGGAACCTGGGCCCAGAACTTTGATCTCCCTGATGCCGCCCCGGAATCCACCCGTACCGTCGGATGGCAGCTCGATGACGTGAATCAGTACGTAGCGCGTCCTGATCGGCGCGTCCAGGGTGCTCTTCAGCTGCTTCCCCGCGGCTTCCGGCTTGGTGAGGTGCTGGGGGAACTCGGACAGGGAACTGGGCGAGGAAGTCTCCGGCGCCGCCGCACGGACCTCGATCCGTTGCCCCGGTGCGTACAGGTCGATGTCCAGCCCCGCCACGTTTTGGACGCTGCCCAAGTCGACGAGGATGCCGCTGCCGTCCTTGCGGCCTTCCAGGTTTCCGAAGTTGGGGTAGCCCACGTACCGGGGGGTGATCCAGGCCGTTCCACTGTCGCCGTCGACGGTTTTGCCGGAGTCCTCCGGCTTCACCGCGTCTCCGCCGAGGGCGATGACGGAAGCGTGCGCGATCGGGAGCGGCTTGCCCGGTTCGGGCTTCTTCGGGGTCTCATCCGTTTTGCCGGTCTCGGTGTTGGTGCTGCCGCCGTTGCCGCTCTGTTTGACACGGTCCAGGAGGGTGTCGGCGAGCTGCCAGCTGCCGAGGCCGAGGGCGGCGATGAGCAGCGCCGCGACGCCCCACTTGAGGGCGCGGCCGGTACGGCTCTGCAACGGCGAAGGGGGCGGGACGGCGAGGCTCTGCACGGTGGGCAGGCCGGTCGCCGGGTGCCGGACGTAACTGCCCTGTTGGTAGGTGGTGTGCTGGTACTCGGGCGGGGCGGTGAATGCGGGCTCCGGCGGTCGGATGCGGGGCATCGCGGTGACGGCCTTGGCCAACTCCTCCGGAGTGGTGCAGGCGGGCTCCTGGCGGGAGGCGGTGGCCCCGTCGTTGGCCAGCGCGCGCATGGCCAGTTCTCCCAGACCCCGGTGCACCCCGGCGCGCACCTGGTCGGGGGCGATCAGTCCGACACCCTTGGGCAGGCCGGTGAGACCGTAGGCGTCCGTCTCGTACGGCCAGCGCTGGGTGAGGGCCGCGTACAGCAGCGCGCCGATCGCCTCGGTGTCGGCCTGCTGCGGGGTGTCGCTGGTGATGCCCCGCAGGGCGGCGTTCACGGCGAGGCCGCGGATGCGGTACTGGCCGGTGGAGGTGCGCAGTATCGCGCTGGGCGTCAGCCGCAGGTGCGCCAGGCCTTCGCGGTGGGCCGCGGCCATGGCCTGCGAGACCTGGCTGACGAGTTGGTACGCCTCGTGGGCTTCCAGGGGCCCGGCGGCGAGGATGGCGGTGAACTCGGTGGCGTCGGGCAGCCACTCGTGCACGACGTAGACGAGGTCGTTCTCCTCCACGGCGTCGAGGACCTGGACGAACCGGGGATCGCCGAGCAGCGCGGAGGAGCGTGCCGCGGCCAAGACGGCGCGGGCCCGGGGGTGGTCCGCGGGCAGCAGATGGACCCCGACGGCGCGACGCAGCTTCTCGTCCATCGCACGCCAGCTGCTGAATCCGTCCAGACGGGTGACGCACTCCTCGAGCCGGTAGCGCCTGGCGAGCTTGTGGCCGCTGTGCAGTTCGGGCGCTGCCACGGGCGCGGCTGTTCTGCGTTCGCCGTCCGTTTCGCGCATGGACCCGTCCGCGGCTCGGTCGTTCTGGGTGTCCACCCCGTCGGCCGTGGCCTTGACCGCTTCCGCGGTCAGCGGCTCATCGCCGCTGTTGTCGGCCACGTCGACGGCAGCCGTGCTACGTTCCGCCACCGTCGTCCCTGCCTCCCCATCCGTTGCGCGCTGTCGGCCAGTCTGCGAAGCCATGCCAATTGTGCCCACAGTCCGGCGCTCCGCACGACACGCGCATGAGGGCCGGACCGTCGGCGGGTCTGCCCATCAGCGCCCCAGACGTCCGCGCACCATACCGACCATCGCGTTGAGTTCCTCGACGCGCATCCGCTTCGCGGCGGCGAGGAAGACGGCCCCCAAGGCGATGAAGCCGGCCACGAGGGCGGCGAGCGACCCGAGGGCTCCGCTGCCCAGCCACTGGGTGACCCCGTACGCGGCCGCGCCCGCCACGACCGCGGCCGGGACACAAGCGCCGATGAGACGGGTGTAGGTACGCATCACGTGCGCCCCGTCGAGGTCGCCGCCGAGGCGGGTCCGCAGGCGACGCCAGGCGACGCCCACGCCGACGGTGTATCCGAGACCGTAGGCGGCGCCCATGCCGACGACCGCCCAGCGCTCGGGCAGGGCGAAGAAGGCGAGGGCCGAGACGCCCGCGTTGACGGCGGCGACGATGACGGTGTTGTAGAAGGGCGTCCGGGTGTCCTCGTAGGCGTAGAAGCCGCGCAGGACGACGTACTGGACGGAGTACGGGATGAGCCCGAGGCCGAAGGCCATCAGGATGTAGCCGATGTTCTGGGCGGTCGCCGCGCCGGAACCGGCGTAGAGCAGGGTGGACATCGGGACGCCCAGCGCGAGGAACGCGAAGGCGCAGGGCACGATCGCGACGGCCGAGGTGCGCAGACCGTAGGAGATGTCGTCGCGGACGGCGGCGACGTCACCGTCGTGTGCCGAGCGGGAGATGCGGGGCAGGACCGCGGTCATGACCGAGACGGTGATGATGGCTTGGGGCATCTGCCACAGCAGCAGCGCGTAGTTGTAGGCGGCGATGCCGGTGCCGTCGTGGCCCTGGGAGTGCGCGACGTCACCCGCCCAGGTCGCCAGCTGGGTGACCACGATGAGGCCGAGCTGGTTGGCCAGGACGAAGAAGAACGTCCACTTGGCGAGGCCGGCGGCCTTGCCGAGTCCGTGCCCCTTCCAGTCGAAGCGCAGGCGCGGCTTGAAGCCGGCGTCCCGCAGGTAGGGGATCATCGCCAGAGACTGGACGGCGAGACCGAGCAGCGTGCCCAGGCCGAGCAGCCGGACACCCTCCGGGGTGATGCCCGCCTCGTCGATGCCGGTGCTGGTGAAGCCGCCGAACGCCCAGATGAACGCGCCGAACGTGGCGATGACGACGATGTTGTTGAGGACTGGGGTCCACATCATCGCGCCGAAGCGGCCGCGAGCGTTCAGGATCTGACCGAGCACCACGTGCACGCCCATGAAGAACATGGTGGGCAGGCAGTAGTGGGCGAAGGCGACCGCGACCTCCATCCGGTGCGGGTCGTCGGCGATCTTCTGCGACATCATGCCGATGAAGAGCGGGGCGGCGAGAACGCAGACGGTGGTTACGGCGCCGAGCAACACCACGACGAGAGTCAGGAGGCGGTTGGCGTACGCCTCGCCGCCGTCGTCGTCGTTCTTCATCGCACGGACCAGCTGTGGGATGAACACGGCGTTCAGGGCGCCGCCGCCGACCAGCACGTAGATCATCGTCGGCAGGGTGTTGGCGACCTGGTAGCTGTCGTTGAGTGTGGTGACACCGATCGCGGTGCCGATCACGAGCGTCCGCAGGAAGCCCGTGATGCGGGACACGATCGTGCCGGCGGCCATCAGGGCGCTGGACTTGAGGAGGCCGGAGGCCTTCCCGGCAGGCTTGGCCGGCGCCGGGACGGCGACCGGGGGCTCCTCGGCGAGAACCTGCGGGGCCGCCTCCTGGTCCCGGTACAGGTGCGCGAAGGCATCCGGTTCAGGCTGCTCGTCCGCGGCCTTGGTCACCAGCGAGTCCACGCCGACGAACTCCGTCGTCGTAGGGCGGTCGCCGTAGGGCAGGTGGCGGGAAGGGCCGTCCGGCTCGGGCGGTGGGGTCTGGGCCCAGACGCGCGCGTCGGGACCGCCGTACGAGGGCGGCTGCGGGGCCGCGTAAAGGGGGCCCGGTTCGTGGTAGGTGCCCGGAGGCGGCGGGGGGTGGGAGGCCCGGTCGTACAGGGCCTCCGCCACCGGGTCCTGGGCCGACAGGTCCTGGGACCGGTACGGGTCGTAGTCGTAGGCATCCTGGACATACGGGTCGTGATCCGGCGCGGGTGCGGGCGCTGAGGCCTGCCCGGGCACAGGGGCACCCGGCGCGGTGCCCTGGGAGGGCGCCGGCCCACCAGTGCCCTGCGCGCGGTCACCGTCGTACGGCGCGTTCATCGAAACCCCACCTCATCGTCCCCAGGCCGACCGGCCACGGCATCGCTTCAACGGTCCACTGTCTCACCCGTGCCGGACCCGCTTGTGCTTTGCGGTCCGGTGTCCGGGGACTCGTCACTCGGCTGCGTGCTCTCCTCGGCGGCCGCGCGGGCCGCCACGCGCTTGCGGCTCGCGTACATCTTGATGCCTGCGAGCACGAGGAGGAGAACGCCGCCCGCGATGACGAGCATGACGGTGGGGGTGACCTCGGTGGCCTCCACGGTGAACTTCTGTTCCTTGCCGTAGGGGACGCCGTCCTTCGTGAACAACTGCGCGGTGACCTCGACGGGGCCGCTCGCGGTGGCGTTCGCGGTGAACTTCAGGGTCTGGCTGTGATCGGCCGGGACATTGACGTCCTGCTCGGCCGTTCCGCTGTCGCCGAACATCAGACGCGTGGGATTGGCCGACTTCACGCGAAGGACCAGGTTGTGGACGTCCTGCACGAGACTGTTCTGGACACTGACCGGGATGATCGCGCTGTGTCCGGACAAGGTGGCGTCGGACTTGGGCACGACCTTGACCTTCTCGGTGAGCCCGATCAAGTAGTCCTGCACCTGGTCCCGGTAGACGCCGGCCTCCTCGGGCCGACCCCGCCACGAGGTGGACATCTCCCGGTTCGTGGTGTTGCCGAAGGGGATCTCGACCCGCTCGGGCGCCGCGAGGATCACCTTGAAGCGGTCGAGGGTGTCCTGGGTGGTCCGGATCTTCTCGAACGCCGACACCGGGAGTTCCTGACGGCTCAGTGCCTCCGGGTATTGGCCGGCGCCCGGGACCTGGGTGGCGGCGCCGGGGTCGGGCTTGGCGGAAGCCGCTGCCTCGAGGTCGGCGGGCTGGGTCCAGCGGCCGCCTTGCAGGCCCCGCAGCGCGGCCGCCATGGATTCGGCCTGACTGGCGGACGGCATCCGCTGCGGGGTGACGACGAAGCTGCGCTGCTCGTCGCCGCCCTGCAGATTGAGGGCGAGACTGTGGGCCAGGAACCTCTGCACGGCGAGCGTGGAATCCCTGGCGTTGAGCATGTCGCCTTCGAACGCCGTCGACAGCTCGGCGTCGGCGACGATCGCGGTCGCCCCCGCGCCGATGGGACGGGCGGCCGTCGGGGTGTAACCGAGGGTGCCGGTTTCCTGGAGGCTGTCGCTGCGGGTGAGGACGTTGTGGGCCCCGGCCGAGGTGGCGACGTTGACGATCGACGGGTCGATCGCGCCGTTCACCGGCCAGGAGAAGTCGGTGGACGGGGTGACGTGCAGGACGGTCTCGACGGCCTGCTTCGCCTTGTCGGTGGCGGGCCGCAGCTGACCGAGGGTGCCCGAGACGTCCTTGCCGTGGTGTGCGAGGGACGCGAGGTCGGGGTCGGCGTAGGGCAGCGCGACGACCTTCTTGCCCTGGACCGCGCTCTCCAGCGCGCTCAGCCACTGCTCCGCCACGGCTCTGCTCCTGCCCGGCAGGGGCTTGCCGTCGGGGTCGGGGTTGCGAATTCGGTAGCCCTTGGCCATGGCGTCGACCGTGTAGAGCAGGTCCGGATCGATGACCCAGGTGATGGGCAGGTCCTTGCCGAGGGAAACCATCCGCTCCAGGCGGCCCCCCGACGCCAGCTCCTTGGCCAGGGAGTCGTCGAGGAAGACGGGCGTCTGAGACTCGTCGGAGCCTGTCTCCGCCGTGACCCTGGTGGCGGAGATCAGCGGCCAGGCGTAGGTGAGGGAGGAGCGCTTGGCGGCGGCCTCGGGCTGCCACGGCAGGAACGTCCGCCGGATGCCGAGCACCTGCTCGTACGGTCGGCTGTCGGTCTCTCCCGACAGCGAGACGCCCAGTTGGTAGACGCCGTCCTTGCCCAGGTCCAGCTTGCCGACCGGGACGTTGATGGTGAACTGCCGACTGGCCTTCGAGGGCAATGAGTCGATCTTGACCGCGTACGCCGAGTCGACCTCCCCCGGGTCCACGCCGGCCCGGAAGCCGGTGCGGTCCGCCACCTCGTCGATGGACGCCCGATCACCCAGGACGGGGCCAACGCGCAACCCGACATGCGCGCCCTTGATCACTTCGCGGCTGTTGTTGACCACGCTGCCGGAGATGGTGAGGGTGTCGCTCTTCACAGGAGCGCTGGGCGACACCTCGAGCAGTTGGACGTCGACGGATGAATCGGCGGCCTGCGCCGGTGGGGCCGGGGCGTAGATCAGGGCGGCGAGGACCGGCGTGCCGGCGAGCAGGACGACTGCCCGCCGCAGCCAGCGGCGCCGGGCGGGGGCGGCTGCCCCCAGGATGTCTGCCGCCTCGGCCACGCGCTCGCCCGTCCCTCGAAGTGTCAGTGGTCGTCGGTTGTGCGTCCACGAATGGTAACGAGGCGCGCTGTGCGCGAGTGCCGCGCCTTGCTCCACATGATCGGTACCGGCCTGCGGGCGTGGTGGGGCGGGGTGGCCGCAAAACGCGGCGGCCCCCGCCGGGCGGGCCACGTACCCTTTTCTGTTGTGCCGAACGCCAATGAAGACACCCCCAGTGCCCTGAGTCAGGTGCAGCGCCGAGCGGTCAGTGAACTGCTGCGCGTCGCCCCTGTCGCCGACGAGCTCGGCCGCCGTTTCCAGGAGGCGGGCTTCCGTCTCGCCCTGGTCGGTGGCTCCGTACGCGATGCGCTGCTCGGGCGTCTCGGTAATGACCTCGACTTCACCACCGACGCCCGTCCCCAGGACGTGCTGAGGATCATGCGGCCGTGGGCCGACTCGGTGTGGGACGTCGGTATCGCCTTCGGCACCGTCGGGGCGCACAAGCTGGCTCGTGTCGAGGACGTCGACCGGAACTTCCAGATCGAGGTGACCACGTACCGCTCGGAGTCGTACGACCGCACCTCGCGCAAGCCGGAGGTGTCCTACGGCGACTCCATCGAGGAGGATCTTGTCCGCCGCGACTTCACGGTGAACGCGATGGCCGTCGCGCTGCCCGAGAAGGAGTTCGTGGACCCGCACGGCGGCCTGGAGGACCTCCGGGAAGGCGTCCTGCGTACCCCCGGCACCCCCGAGGACTCCTTCTCGGACGACCCGCTGCGGATGCTGCGCGCGGCCCGTTTCGCCGCGCAGCTGGACTTCGAGGTCGCCTCCGAGGTCGTGGCGGCGATGAAGGCCATGTCCGAGCGGATCGAGATCGTCTCGGCGGAGCGGGTGCAGGGTGAACTGAACAAACTCCTGCTGTCGGCCCACCCCCGTAAGGGCCTCGGGTTGCTCGTGGACACCGGTCTGGCGGACCGGGTACTGCCCGAGCTGCCCGCCCTTCGGTTGGAGAGTGACGAGCACCACCGGCACAAGGACGTCTACGAGCACTCCCTGACAGTGCTGGAACAGGCGATCGACCTGGAGGAAGACGGCCCGGACCTCGTGCTGCGCCTCGCTGCGCTGTTCCACGACATCGGGAAGCCCCGCACCCGCAAATTCGAGAGCGACGGCCGCGTCTCCTTCCACCACCACGAGGTGGTGGGCGCGAAGATGACCAAGAAGCGCATGACCGCTTTGAAGTACTCCAACGACATGGTCAAGGACGTGTCCCGGCTGGTGGAGCTGCACCTGCGCTTCCACGGGTACGGCGACGGCGAGTGGACCGACTCGGCGGTGCGCCGCTACGTCCGTGACGCGGGTCCGCTGCTGGAGCGCCTGCACAAGCTGACACGGTCCGACTGCACCACGCGCAACAAGCGCAAGGCGAGTGCGCTCTCCCGGACGTACGACGGCCTTGAGGAGCGGATCGCGCAGCTCCAGGAGCAGGAGGAGCTGGACGCGATTCGGCCCGACCTGAACGGCAACGAGATCCAGCAGGTTCTGGGCGTGGGCCCCGGTCCGGTGATCGGCAAGGCGTACGCGTTCCTGTTGGAGCAGCGGCTGGAGAACGGACCGATGGGACGTGACTCGGCGGTGGCGGCGTTGCAGGAATGGTGGGCCTCTCAGGCATGAGGCGGCCTGGTGTGATGTTTCACGTGAAACGGCCGTGATGTTTCACGTGAAACCTCCGGTGTTTGGAATCCCCGATGTTTCACGTGAAACAACGCATGGGCCGCCTCCCGTCGTGACTACTGCCGGGTGGTGCTCCCGGTAGGGCGTCGGCCCTGCCGCATGAGGAGCGCCGCCGTGACGGCGTAGAGGACGGCCACGCTCACCACCAGGGGAACGGACCGGCCGTCGGCGGGGAGCATCAGTGAGGCGACCGCCGCCGCTGCCACGAAGGCGGCGTTGAAGAGCACGTCGTACACGGAGAAGACCCGGCCGCGGAACTCGTCTTCGACCTGGAACTGCACGATGGTGTCGGTGGAGATCTTGGCTCCCTGTGTCGCGATGCCCAGGGCGAAGGCGGCGACGAGCATCGGTCCTGGTGCGAAGAACAGGCCGAGCGTAGGTACCAGGAACGCGGCGCCACCCGCACAGAGGATCATCCAGCCGCGGGTGCCCAGCCGGTTCACCAGCCATGGTGTGATCACGGCGGCCACGAAGAACCCGGCGCCCGAGACGCCGATCGCGACGCCCAGCAGCGCGAGCCCGGCGGACTCGTCGTCCGACCAGGAGTAGCGGCAGAGCATGAGCAGGGTGACGAGCAGCGCCCCGTAGCAGAACCGCATCAGGGTCATCGCGGTGAGTGCTTGCGCGGCTTCCCGGCGGCCGGCCAGGTGCTTGAGACCTTCGACCATGCCTCGCGCGGTGAGGGCCACCGCTTGGCGGAGCGAGGGGTGTGACCGGCCGGCGGGATGGTCGGGCCCGAGGAGGCCGATGGCCAGGCGCAGCGAAACGAGCGCGGCGCACAGGTACAGCCCGGCGCCGAACAGTACGACCAAGGCGTCGGAGTTCTCGGCGAGGAGCCGGATCAGGAAGGCCAGTCCCCCGCCCGCGGTCGCCGCCAGTGTTCCGGCGGTCGGCGACAGTGCGTTCGCGGTCACCAGTTGGCCGGGTCCGACGACCCGGGGCAACGACGCGGCCAGTCCGGCGAGGACGAAGCGGTTGACAGCGGTCACGGACAGGGCCGAGGCGTAGAACAACCAGTCGGGGACGTGGGAGACGATCAGGACGCCGGTGACGCAGGCGAGAAAGGCCCGCAGGAGGTTGCCGTAGAGGAAGACCTGTCTGCGGCGCCAGCGGTCCAGCAGCACACCGGCGAACGGGCCGATCACGGAGTAGGGCAGGAGCAACACCGCCATCGCCGAGGCGATGGCCGCGGGTGAGGTCTGCTTCTCCGGCGAGAACACCACGTAGGTGGCGAGCGCGACCTGGTAGACGCCGTCGGCGGCCTGCGAGAGCAGCCGTACGGTCAGCAGGTTGCGGAAGTTCCTCAGGCGCAGGAGTACGCGCAGATCACGTACGACAGGCATGAGGGCAAGGGTCACATACGCCGAGGGTCCCCGGGCACAGTTGCCCGGGGACCCTCGGCGGAAGAACAGTCGACGTCCGGATGTCCGGAGGACTCGGACCTCGCGCGCTCCGTGTGGAACGCGTCGAGACGAAGCTGCTTAGCGCTCGACCTCGCCCTTGATGAACTTCTCGACGTTCGCGTAGGCCTCGTCGTCGAAGTACTGCACCGGCGGGGACTTCATGAAGTAGCTCGACGCCGACAGGATCGGGCCACCGATGCCGCGGTCCTTGGCGATCTTCGCGGCGCGCAGCGCGTCGATGATGACACCGGCCGAGTTCGGGGAGTCCCACACCTCGAGCTTGTACTCGAGGTTCAGCGGGACGTCGCCGAAGGCGCGACCCTCCAGGCGGACGTAGGCCCACTTGCGGTCGTCGAGCCACGCCACGTAGTCGGAGGGGCCGATGTGGACGTTCTTCTCGCCGAGCTCACGGTCGGGGATCTGCGAGGTGACGGCCTGCGTCTTGGAGATCTTCTTCGACTCGAGGCGGTCACGCTCGAGCATGTTCTTGAAGTCCATGTTGCCGCCGACGTTGAGCTGCATGGTGCGCTCGAGACGGACGCCGCGGTCCTCGAACAGCTTCGCCATCACGCGGTGCGTGATGGTGGCGCCGACCTGGGACTTGATGTCGTCACCGACGATCGGGACACCGGCCTCGGTGAACTTGTCCGCCCACTCCTTGGTGCCGGCGATGAAGACCGGGAGGGCGTTGACGAAGGCGACCTTGGCGTCGATGGCGCACTGGGCGTAGAACTTCGCCGCGGCCTCGGAACCGACGGGGAGGTAGCAGATCAGGACGTCGACCTGACGGTCCTTGAGGATCTGGACCACGTCGACCGGAGCCTCGGCGGACTCCTCGATGGTCATGCGGTAGTACTTGCCCAGACCGTCCAGGGTGTGGCCGCGCTGCACGGTGACGCCCGTGTTCGGGACGTCACAGATCTTGATGGTGTTGTTCTCGCTGGCGCCGATGGCGTCCGAAAGGTCGAGGCCGACCTTCTTCGCGTCGACGTCGAACGCGGCGACGAACTCGACGTCACCCACGTGGTAGTCGCCGAACTGGACGTGCATCAGACCGGGGACCTTGGCCGCCGGGTCGGCGTCCTTGTAGTACTCGACGCCCTGCACCAGCGAGGCGGCGCAGTTGCCCACGCCGACGATGGCTACGCGAACCGAACCCATTCCGGTTGCTCCCTGTTTGTTCTCGGACGAGGCCTGCGAGATGCAGGCCTCACTTTGCAGTTTCGTCGGACGGGCCGGGTCGTCTCTGATCCCGTCCCGCCCGCTCGCTCTCGATGAGCTCGTTCAGCCAGCGCACTTCGCGCTCCACGGATTCCATTCCGTGCCGCTGCAGCTCAAGGGTGTAGTCGTCGAGCCGCTCCCGCGTGCGTGCGAGCGAGGCGCGCATCTTCTCCAGACGCTCTTCCAGCCGGCTGCGACGGCCCTCCAGCACGCGCATCCGCACCTCTCGCTCGGTTTGACCGAAGAAGGCGAACCGGGCGGCGAAGGACTCGTCTTCCCAGGTGTCCGGGCCGGTGTGGGAGAGGAGCTCCTCGAAGTGCTCCTTGCCCGCCGCCGTCAACCGGTAGACGATCTTGGCGCGGCGCCCCGCGAGTGACGCGGCGAGCGCGTCTTCCGGGGCGTTGCCCGGTTCTTCGATCAACCAGCCGTTGGCGACCAGCGTCTTGAGGCAGGGGTAGAGCGTCCCGTAGCTGAACGCCCTGAAGACTCCCAGCGAGGTGTTGAGCCGTTTACGCAGCTCGTAACCGTGCATGGGGGACTCGCGGAGCAGGCCGAGGACGGCGAACTCAAGGATGCCTGAGCGCCTGCTCATCCGCCTGCCCTCCTCCGGCTCCGAGTTTATGTCGAGCTGATGTATCGACTCGATACATCCAGACGATAGAGCGGGCAGCTCGTGGCGACAAGTGGTGGGGTGGTGACCGGCGTCACATCACCAATTCGTACGATGCAAGTTGCCGGATTTGGGGTGACCTTCGGCACTGGTTGGGTTTTGACCCTGCGTACTCTTTGCCGCATGACACCGGGGGAACCGGAATGTAACCGCCGCTTCCAGGCCACTCGCCTGCCCGAGGAGTAGTCGTTCGATGAGCGAGCACCGCCGCAAACCGCCGCATCAGCCCCAAGGCGGCGGGCGTGCCGCGTCCCGCCGGGCCGCCCAGCAGCGCCCGGGCCGTGGCCCCGCGGCCGGACGTGACGTCCCCATGGCCTCACGCAGCGGCCCACACGGAGGAGCCC
This sequence comes from Streptomyces sp. Tek67B01, assembly GCF_055231995.1. Lineage (NCBI taxonomy): Bacteria > Bacillati > Actinomycetota > Actinomycetes > Kitasatosporales > Streptomycetaceae > Streptomyces > Streptomyces sp. Tek67B01. The sequence continues at coordinate 3,650,183 of NZ_JBUYUY010000001.1, read as the reverse complement.
AGCCCTCCCACGGCAGCCGGGCCGACGGGCGCAGATCCACCCAGAGAGGGCCCGCTGCCCGTGGGCGTGCGGGAGGCAAGGGTCGGCCGGACAAGCGGCTCGTCAATTACCCGCGCTCCGACAAGGACGGCTGGCTGCGCTTCATGCCGTCCTGGAAGCTGGTGAGCGGTACGATCGTCGGCTTCTTCGCGGTGATCATCGCCGGCGCCGGCATCGGTATCGCCATGGTCAACACCCCTGACGCGAACAAGGCGGCGAAGGCGCAGAACAACGTCTTCTTCTGGGCGGACAACTCCCAGATGGTCGCCACCGGCGGTTCGATGAACCGCCAGATCGTGACCATCGACAAGATCCCCCTCTCGATGCGCAATGCCGTGATCGCGGCGGAGAACGAGAGCTTCGAGACGGACAAGGGCGTCGACCCGATGGGCATCGCCCGCGCCGTGGTGAACATGGCCAAGGGCGGCTCGACCCAGGGTGGTTCGACCATCACCCAGCAGTACGTCAAGAACACCTTCCTGAGCTCCGACCAGACGCTGAAGCGGAAGGTGACCGAGCTCTTCATCGCGATAAAGCTCGGTGTGACGGTGGACAAGAACACGGTCCTCGCGGGCTACCTCAACACCGCCTACTTCGGCCGGGACGCCTACGGCATCCAGGCCGCCGCCCGCGCGTACTTCGGCAAGGACAGCGACAAGCTGGACCCCTCGGAATGCGCCTTCCTGGCCTCGATGCTCAAGGGGCCCAACCTCTACAACCCGGACGGCGGCATCGGCTCGGCGGCCACCCCGAAGCTGAACGAGGAGCGGGCCCGCCAGCGCTGGGCGTGGGTGCTGGACCGTGAGGTCGCCGTGGGCCGGATGGACCCGACCGAGCGGGCGAAGTACACGAAGTTCCCCGACCGGATCGAAGCCGAGCAGGTCCGCAGCCTGTCCGGACAGACCGGCTACCTGGTCGACACGGCGAAGCAGTACGTCATGAAGACCTTGCACATCGGCGCCGACGATCTGGCTCGCGGTGGCTACCAGATCCACACCACCTTCGAGAAGCCGAGGGTGGACGCGCTGTCCAAGGCCGTCGAGGACACCCGCAACGGTTTCATCGACGAGAAGGCACGCCCTGCGACCGACACCTTCGTCCAGTTCGGCGCCGCTTCTGTCGACGTGAACACCGGCGCGATCGTGGCCTTGTACGGCGGCCCAGGCATGGACAAGAAGTACTTCAACAACAACGCCAACACCAGTGGCGTCCCGGTCGGCTCGACCTGGAAGCCGTACGTGCTTGCGGCGGCGATGGAGTACGGCACCAAGAAGTCGAAGGGCGAGGGCATCTCGGCCGACAGCAAGTACAACGCCAATGACATGACGGTCATCAACGACCGGGACGGCAAGCCGCTGCTCGGCAAGGACGGCACGCCGTTCAAGCAGAAGAACGAGAGCGAACGGGCCTACGGCTACGTGACGCTGAACGAGGCGATGGAGAAGTCCATCAACGTTCCGTTCGCCCAGCTCGTCTTCGACGTCGGTCACAGCAAGGTCCGGGACGTGGCCGCGTCCACCGGCATCCTCAAGGATTCCATGGACCCGAACGACAACGCCTCCTTCGCCCTCGGTACCTCCACTCCCAGCGCCATCCGAATGGCCGACTCCTACGCCACCTTCGCCGCCTCGGGCACTCACCACGAGCCCTTCTCGGTCACCAAGGTCGAGAAGAACGGCACGGAGCTGCCCGGTTTCGAGGCGCCCAAGCCGCAGCGCGCCATGGACAACTCCGTCGCGGACAACATCACCAAGGTGCTCAAGAACGTCGTCGAGAGCCCCGAGGGAACCGGCAACAAGGCCAAGAAGCTGGGACGGCCCGTGGCCGGCAAGACCGGTACGACCGACAAGAACAAGTCGGCCTGGTTCGTCGGCTACACCCCGCAGCTCTCCACCGCTGTGACCCTTTTCCGCAGCGACCCGAGCAAGCCGGACCAGGGACTGCAGTCCATGAACGGCGTCGGCAACATCGACTCGATCCACGGTGGTGACATCCCCGCCACCATCTGGACCGAGTACATGAAGGAAGCGCTCAAGGGGAAGCCGGTCAAGGACTTCCCCGAGGCCGAGGACATCGGCGTGGTCGCCGACGCCCCGGGAGCTCCCACCCCGACTCCGGCGGCGCCCACCCCCTCCCCCTCCGCATCCCAGTCCACCCCTCCGGCGAGCCCCTCGGCCTCGGTCTCCCCGTCCCCCTCGAAGGGCGGCAAGCCGAACTGCCCGCCGTGGAAGCTGTGCCCCCCGGACCCCAGCGGGGGCACAGATACGGGCACCAGCAGCGGCGTCGACGGCGGACCGAACGGCGGCACCTCCGGATCGCCGTCGCCGCCCCCCACCGGCAAACCGGGTCGCCCGGGCGGCACCAGCTGGGGCACCAGCCTCGGCACCGGGGGCTGACCCCGACCGCGCCCGAATCCACGAGGGCCGTCGCACACCGTGCGGCGGCCCTCGTGCGTGCCCGGCGCGGTACGGCAGGATGAGCCCCATGACGAAGGTGTACGAGGACCGGCCCGTTCTGCCGACCCAGCAGGACGAGGTCGCCGCCGCCGGCAGCGAACTCATCGGCGGCCCGTTCGGCCGCCACGCCCGGCTGGGCGCCCACTGGCTGACCCCCGTACGCGTCGTGGTCCTCGTCGCGCTGGGCATGTTCGCGCTCGGCATGGTCCAGAAGGTGCCGTGCTACGACTGGGCATGGTTCCGCGGAGCCGGCTCCCAGTACACCCACGCCTGCTACTCCGACATCCCGCACCTGTACGTGGTTCGGGGCTTCGCGGACGGCCTCACCCCCTACTGGGACCGGCTCCCGGGCGACATGGAGTACCTGGAGTACCCGGTCCTCACCGGGCTCTTCATGCAGATCGCCTCATGGCTGACCCCGGGCAGCGGCTCGATGCAGCACCGCGAGCAGATGTACTGGATGGTCAACGCGGGGATGCTGATGATCTGCGCGGCCGTCATCGCCGTCTGCGTCGCCCGCACTCACCGTCGACGGCCGTGGGACGCCCTGCTGCTCGCCCTGGCACCCGCCTTCGCGCTCACCGCGACGATCAACTGGGACCTGCTGGCCCTCGCCCTGACCGCCGTCGCGATGCTGATGTGGTCCCGCGGCCGCACGGTGCTCTTCGGCGTGTTCGTCGGCCTGGCCACGGCGGCCAAGCTCTATCCGGTACTGCTGCTCGGCGTGCTCTTCGTCCTTTGTCTCAGGGCCGGGAAGTGGCGGGCGTTCGGCGCCGCCGCGGCCGGGACGGCCGGCGCGTGGCTCGTGGTGAACCTTCCCGTCATGTACTTCGCTTGGGACGGCTGGAAGAAGTTCTACACCTTCAGCCAGGAGCGGCCCATCGACTTCGGTTCGGTGTGGCTGCTGATCTCCCAGCGGACGGGGAACCCCCTGACCGGCGCGAACACCTACGCCACCTGCCTCACGCTGCTGCTGTGCGCCGGCATCGGGCTGCTCACCCTCAAGGCACCTCGCAGGCCGCGCTTCGCGCAACTGGCCTTCCTGGTCGTCGCGGCTTTCATCCTGGCCAACAAGGTGTACTCGCCGCAGTACGTGCTGTGGCTCATTCCCCTCGCGGCGCTCGCCCGTCCGCGTTGGCGGGACTTCCTGATCTGGCAGGCCGGCGAAGTCCTGTACTTCCTCGGGATCTGGTTCTACCTGGCCTACACGACCAGCGGCGACAAGCACCTGGGCCTGCCGGTCGAGGGGTACCAGCTGGCGATCGCACTCCACCTGCTGGCGACCCTCTACCTGTGCGCGGTGGTAGTACGGGACATCCTGCTGCCCGAGCGGGACGTCGTACGGCGCGACGGCTCGGACGATCCGTCGGGCGGGGTCCTGGACGGGGCGCGCGACGTCTTCACGCTGTCCAACGCCGCGAGGGCGCCGCATGACGCGGCGCCCTCGGAGGCACAACGGGTGGAGTGGGGCGTCAGCCCCCGGCACTGAGTCAGGGCCCAGGCGTCGAGCAGGGCTCAGGCGTCGACCACCCGGTCGAACTGCGTGGTGGTGTGGCGCAGGTGCGCCACCAGCTCGTCACCCACCTTGGGCTCCGTGGCGTCGGAGGGCACGAACAGGATCGACACCTGCATGTGCGGGGGCTCCGCGAACCATCGCTGCTTGCCCGCCCAGACGAACGGCGAGAGGTTCCGGTTGACGGTCGCGAGACCGGCCCGTGCGACGCCCTTGGCGCGCGGCATCACCCCGTGCAGGGCCTTGGGGGCCTCCAGGCCCACCCCGTGCGAGGTACCGCCGGCGACCACCACGAGCCAACCGTCGGAGGCGGCCTTCTGCTGGCGGTAGCCGAACCGGTCGCCCTTGGCCACGCGCGTGACGTCCAGGACGGCGCCGCGGTACTGGGTCGCCTCGTGGTCTCCCAACCACAGCCGGGTGCCGATGCGGGCCCTGAAACGGGTCTGCGGGAACTGCTGCCGGAGCCGGGCCAGCTCCTCGGCCCGCAGATGGCTGACGAACATGGTGTGCAGCGGAAGCCGCGCCGCGCGCAGCCGGTCCATCCAGCCGATGACCTCCTCGACGGCATCGGAGCCGTCCGGGCGGTCGAGCGGAAGGTGCAGGGCGAAGCCCTCCAGACGCACGTCCTCGATCGCCGACTGGAGCAGACCGAGGTCCTGCTCCGAGACACCGTGGCGGCGCATGGAACTCATGCACTCGATGACGACGCGGGCGCCGACCAGGCCGCGTACCCCGTCCACCGAGGACACCGACCTGATCACGCGGTCCGGCAGGGGCACCGGCTCCTCGCCCCGCCGGAACGGCGTGAGGACGAGCAGGTCGCCGCCGAACCAGTCCTTGATGCTCGCGGCTTCGTACGTCGTGCCTACGGCCAGGACGTCGGCGCCCATCCGGGTCGCCTCCTCGCACAGCCGCTCGTGGCCGAAGCCGTAGCCGTTGCCCTTGCAGACCGGGATCACGTCGGGGAACTGATCCGCGATCTGCTTCTGGTGCGCACGCCAGCGCGCGGTGTCGACGTAGAGCGTGAGCGCCATGCCCGTCCGGAACCTCTCCGATAAGCCGCTGGGTGCGGCGGTGCTGTGTATGTGGATGGGGCGGGTGCCGTCAGCGGCGCGACATGTAGATGTCGAGCGCCTTGTGCAGCACCTTGTTCAGCGGGAAGTCCCACTCGCCCACGTACTCGACCGCCTCGCCGCCGGTGCCGACCTTGAACTGGATCAGACCGAACAGGTGATCGTTCTCGTCCAGGGTGTCACTGATTCCGCGCAGGTCGTAGACGCTCGCACCGAGCGCGTACGAATCGCGCAGCATCCGCCACTGCATCGCGTTCGAGGGGCGGACCTCGCGCTTGTGGTTGGCGGAGGCGCCGTAGGAGTACCAGACGTGCTGACCGACGGTGAGCATCGTGGCGGCGGCCAGCGGCTCCCCCTCGTGCGTTGCGATGTACAGCCGCATGCGGTTGGGGTCCTCGGAGTTGAGGGCCGTCCACTGGCGCTGGAAGTAGCTGAGCGGGCGCGGGCGGAACTTGTCGCGCTCGGCCGTGATCTCGTACAGGTGCTGCCAGGTCGGGAGGTCGTCGTAGCCGCCCTGGACGACCTCGACACCGGCCTTCTCGGCCTTCTTGATGTTGCGGCGCCACAGCTGGTTGAAGCCCTTGAGGACATCGTCCAGCGAGCGGTTGGCCAGGGGGACCTGGAAGACGTAGCGGGGCTGGACGTCCCCGAAGCCGGCGCCCCCGTCTTCTGCCTGCTGCCAGCCCATCCGGCGCAGCTTGTCGGACACCTCGAAGGCACGGGGCTCGATGACCGAAGCCTCCACGTCGCGCAGGCGCTTGACGTCCGGGTCCTGGATGCCGGCCTTGATGGCGGCCGCGTTCCAGCGGCGGATGACGACGGGCGGACCCATCTTCACCGTGAAGGCACCCTGCTGCTTGAGGTGGGCCAGCATCGGCTGGAGCCATTCCTCTAGGTTCGGGGCGTACCAGTTGATGACAGGGCCCTCGGGCAAATACGCCAGGTACCGCTTCACCTTGGGCAGCTGGCGGTACAACACGAGTGCGGCACCGACGAGTTCGCCGGACGCGTCGAACCAACCGAGGTTCTCCGAACGCCACTCGTTCTTGACGTCGGCCCACGCCGGGACCTGGCAGTGGCTAGCCGAGGGCAGGCTCTGGAGGTAACCCAGATGCTGCTCTCGGCTGATGGTCCTCAGGGACAGGCTCATGCGGGGTGCTCCTCCGGCGGCTTCGCTGGCTATGGCGCGAAGCCTACTGCGACGGGGGCGCCACCCTTGTGGGGGACGGGCCGGGCCCGGGCCTTTGGCGGCCGGCGCCCCCCTCGCGGAGGTATCCCGGTCAACCGGCCTAGCCGCCGAAGAGGCCGCCGTGTGCCATGCCGAGGTAGAAGCCCACGGCCGAGGCGCCGAGCCCGATGATCAGTGCGAAACGCTCGCGCGTCGTCTCCGAGATGAACTGGCCGTACGCGCCGGTCAGGATCCCGATCAGCCCTGTCCACGAGGCGAGGAGGTGCAGATTGTCGAAGAACCCCGTGACGAACGCCACGATCCCGAGGATCACGGTGGCCGCCATCAGGGTGTCCTGGAGCGGATGGGGCTTGCCGTCGGTCGCGAAGAGCGAGATGGAGGACTGAGGTCGCATTGCCTGTGCCATCGGAAGGCACCTCCTGGCTGCCGCAGAGCGGTGCGACGGGGCCGCCTCCGGAGAGCCGGGGGCATAGCACCGTGCACACCCGATGGATACAGAGTGTGGCCTTCTCCTGCCGGATTTCAACCGGAAGGAGTCGAGCAGGTAGTCTGTACGGTCTGCGCGGTGTCTGCTCTGTGGACGCCGTGCGCACGCATCACGACCCTCCTGCCACGGAACGACCGTGGCCGCTGAGTCCAAAGGAGGTGGGTTCCACATGCGTCACTACGAAGTGATGGTCATCCTCGACCCCGATCTCGAGGAGCGCGCTGTCTCCCCGCTGATCGAGAACTTCCTCTCCGTCGTCCGTGAGGGCAACGGAAAGGTCGAGAAGGTCGACACCTGGGGCCGTCGTCGTCTCGCTTACGAGATCAAGAAGAAGCCCGAGGGCATCTACTCGGTCATCGACCTTCAGGCAGAGCCTGCGGTCGTCAAGGAGCTTGACCGACAGATGAACCTGAACGAGTCGGTTCTCCGGACCAAGGTCCTTCGCCCCGAGACCCACTGAACTTCGGTTCAGCGGTAATCGGGACCGAGTAGCACAGCAGCCCAGCAGCAATCCCCGCCGAGAGGTTCATCCATGGCAGGCGAGACCGTCATCACGGTCGTCGGCAATCTCGTCGACGACCCCGAGCTGCGCTTCACCCCCTCGGGTGCGGCGGTCGCGAAGTTCCGTGTCGCGTCCACTCCCCGCATCTTCGACAAGCAGACCAATGAGTGGAAGGACGGCGAAGGCCTGTTCCTGACCTGCTCGGTCTGGCGTCAGGCGGCGGAGAACGTCGCCGAGTCCCTTCAGCGGGGCATGCGCGTCATCGTGCAGGGCCGGCTGAAGCAGCGGTCGTACGAGGACCGTGAGGGTGTCAAGCGCACGGTCTACGAGCTGGACGTCGAGGAAGTCGGCCCCAGCCTGAAGAGCGCCACGGCCAAGGTCGCCAAGACCACGGGCCGCGGTGGCCAGGGTGGATACGGCGGCGGCCAGCCTCAGGGCGGCGGCGGCAACTGGGGCGGAGCCCCCAGCGGCGGCGCACCTCAGGGCGGCGGAGCTCCCTCCGACGACCCGTGGGCGTCCAGCGCGCCGGCCGGTGGCCAGCAGCAGGGCGGCGGCGGGGGCGGCTGGGGCGGAAGCTCCGGCGGCTCCGGTGGTGGCTACTCGGACGAGCCTCCCTTCTAGGGCAGCTCGCATCCCCACTTCTTGATCACACAGGAGAGACACAATGGCGAAGCCGCCTGTGCGCAAGCCTAAGAAGAAGGTCTGCGCATTCTGCAAGGACAAGACCGCGTACGTGGACTACAAGGACACGAACATGCTGCGGAAGTTCATTTCCGACCGCGGCAAGATCCGTGCCCGCCGCGTTACCGGCAACTGCACGCAGCACCAGCGTGACGTCGCCACGGCCGTGAAGAACAGCCGTGAGATGGCGCTGCTGCCCTACACGTCCACCGCGCGATAAGGAAAGGGTGACCGACTAATGAAGATCATCCTGACCCACGAGGTCAATGGCCTCGGTGCCGCCGGTGACGTCGTCGACGTCAAGGACGGGTACGCCCGCAACTACCTGATCCCGCGTCGCTTCGCGATCCGCTGGACCAAGGGTGGCGAGCAGGACGTGGCGCAGATCCGCCGCGCCCGCAAGATCCACGAGATCGCGACCATCGAGCAGGCCAACGAGGTCAAGGCCAAGCTCGAGGGCGTCAAGGTGCGTCTGGCCACCCGCTCGGGTGACGCCGGCCGTCTCTTCGGTTCCGTCACGCAGTCCGACATCGCTTCGGCGATCGAGGCTTCTGGTGGCCCGAAGGTCGACAAGCGCCGCGTTGAGCTCGGCTCGCCGATCAAGACCCTCGGTTCCTACCAGGTCTCCGTGCGTCTGCACGCCGACGTCCTGGCGAACGTGGGCGTCGAGGTCGTCGCCGCCTAAGTGCTGCGCATGAAGGGCCGCACCCCACTGGGGTGCGGCCCTTCGTCGTTGTTCGCGGTTCCTCGTCCTAGGACTTGTTTCACGTGAAACACCGTGTTCACGTGAAACCAAGTGGTGTTTCACGTGAAACACGGTGGCAGGTTCACCGGGTCGCGCCGGCCACCAGCCACCGCCCTGAGCGGGCGCGCAGCTGGAGGGTTGCCATGCGGACCACCATCATCAGGGTCATGGCCCACCAGAGGGCGGTCAGGCCGCCTCCAAGAGTCGGCAGGAGCAGCGCTGCCGGGGCGAAGACGGCGAGCGTCAGCAGCATCGCCCAGGCGAGGTAGCGGCCGTCGCCCGCGCCCATCAGGACTCCGTCGAGAACGAAAACGATGCCGCAGAGCGGCTGGGAGACGGCGAGGACCAGCATGGCGGGCAGCAGGGTGTCTTCCACCACGGGATCGCTGGTGAAGAGCGGCACGAACACGGGCCGGGCCAGGACGACGAGCAGTCCCAGCACGAGACCGGCGATGGTCCCCCACAGCACCATTCGGCGACACAGGGCCTTGGCTCCTTCCGTGTCCCCGGCGCCCAGGTAGCGGCCGATGATGGCCTGCCCGGCGATGGCGATCGCGTCCAGTGCGAACGCCAGCAGTGCCCACAGCGAGAGCAGGATCTGGTGAGCGGCGATGTCCGCGTCGCCCAAGCGGGTGGCTACGGCGGTCGCGATCATCAAAATCGCGCGCAGGGACAGTGTGCGCACCAGCAGCGGCGCGCCGGCCTGCGCGCAGGCGCGGATACCTGCCGTGTGGGGCCGCAGTGTGGCGCCGTGGCGACGGGCGCCGCGGGTGACCACGGCCAGGTAGACGGCCGCCATGGCGCATTGGGCGGTGACGGTGCCCCACGCCGATCCGGCGATGCCGAGCCCGGCGCCGTAGACGAGCGCGAGGTTGAGGACTCCGTTGAGGGTGAAACCGCCGATGGCGACGTAGAGCGGGGTGCGAGTGTCTTGGAGGCCGCGGATCACACCGGTGGCGGCCAGCACCATGAGCATGGCCGGGATGCCCAGAGCCGAGATCCTCAGGTAGGTGACCGCGTACGGGGCGACGGTGTCGGAGGCCCCGAAGAGGGAGATCAGCCAGGGAGCGGCGGGGAGGACGACGGCTATGACGGCGGCGCCGAGTAGCAGTGCCAGCCAGATCCCGTCCATGCCCTGGCGGATGGCAGCCTGAAGGTCACCCGCGCCGACCCGTCGGGAGACGGCCGCGGTGGTGGCGTAGGCGAGGAAGACGAAGACGCTGACCGCGGTGGTGAGCAAGGCGGCCGCGACGCCGAGGCCGGCCAACTGAGGGGTGCCGAGGTGCCCGACGATGGCGCTGTCGGCCATCACGAAGAGCGGTTCGGCTACCAGTGCGCCAAAGGCCGGGAGGGCGAGCGCGAGGATCTCGCGGTCGTGTCGTCGCGGGCCCGCTTCGGGCGCTGTGGAGGCCACTTTCACAAGCCCCGTCCAATCTTCCACAGGTAATAGATACAAGCTATCAGTGATCCTTACCTGACCGCAGACTTGGGACTTCTCCGCACCCCTTTGGAGGCGATCTTGAGACAGTGGCCAAGATTTTTCTACGCCCTCGTTGGGGAGAGGCAAAAGTGCAGGTCAGTGGGGTAGCCGGAGCGGCCAGGTGATTTTGTCCACAGCGTCGTCCCCCGGTCCGTGCACAGCTTCGGGGGACTTACCCACAGCATTGGCGCCGTCATCCACATCTCATCCACACAGCCTGTGGATAACAAGATTGGCTGACGTCGTCCGCGGGCCTACCGTTGTGCGTTGCCCCGGTGCGCCGACAGCCGATTCGGGGTCCCCGAATGTCAGAGCCGTGCCCTAGAAAGAGTGGCACGGCGAGGTCCGCGTTGCGGACGGGAGGAGGCGGCCCGGTGAGTATGCCCGAGCCCATGGACGACCCCTGGGCCGACAGCGGTCCGGGTGACCGTCTGCCTGCCCGTTCGCGCCGGAGCGGTGACGGTCGCGGCCGCGGTGAGGAAGACCGAGGACGCGATGGCGGCTCCTGGGACGGCGGGGGAGGTGGGTTCGAGCGGGTCCCGCCCCAGGACCTCGACGCCGAGCAGTCCGTCCTCGGCGGCATGCTGCTGTCCAAGGACGCCATCGCCGACGTGGTCGAGGTCATCAAGGGGCACGACTTCTACCGGCCCTCACACGAGACGATCTACCAGGCCATCCTCGACCTGTACGCCAAGGGCGAGCCCGCCGACCCGATCACCGTCGGAGCCGAGCTGACCCGGCGCGGTGAGATCAGCAAGGTGGGTGGCGCCGCCTACCTGCACACCCTGGTGCAGTCGGTGCCGACGGCGGCAAACGCCGAGTACTACGCGGAGATCGTCCACGAGAGGGCCGTCCTGCGTCGCCTCGTCGCCGCGGGTACGAAGATCACGCAGATGGGATACGCGGCCGACGGCGATGTCGATGAGATCGTCAACAGCGCCCAGGCGGAGATCTACGCGGTCACCGAGCAGCGGACGTCGGAGGACTACCTGCCGCTGGGCGACATCATGGAGGGCGCCCTCGACGAGATCGAGGCGATCGGCTCGCGCAGCGGCCAGATGTCCGGGGTGCCCACGGGCTTCACCGACCTCGACTCCCTGACCAACGGCCTGCACCCGGGACAGATGATCGTCATCGCGGCCCGCCCCGCCATGGGCAAGTCGACGCTAGCCCTGGACTTCGCCCGTGCGTGCTCCATCAAGAGCAATCTGCCCAGCGTCATCTTCTCCCTCGAAATGGGCCGCAACGAGATCGCGATGCGCCTGCTCTCGGCGGAAGCGAGGGTCGCGCTGCACCACATGCGCTCCGGCACCATGACGGACGACGACTGGACCCGGCTGGCCCGCCGCATGCCCGATGTCTCCGCCGCCCCTCTGTACATCGACGACTCACCCAATCTGTCGATGATGGAGATCCGCGCCAAGTGCCGCCGGCTCAAGCAGCGCAACGACCTCTCCCTGGTCGTCATCGACTACCTCCAGCTGATGCAATCGGGTGGGTCACGCCGTCCCGAAAGCCGCCAGCAGGAGGTCTCGGACATGTCCCGAAACCTCAAGCTGTTGGCGAAGGAACTGGAGGTCCCGGTGATCGCGCTGTCCCAGCTGAACCGTGGACCCGAGCAGCGTACGGACAAGAAGCCGATGGTCTCCGACCTGCGTGAGTCGGGCTCGATCGAGCAGGACGCGGACATGGTGATCCTGCTGCATCGCGAGGACGCGTACGAGAAGGAGTCGCCCCGCGCGGGCGAGGCCGACCTCATCGTCGCCAAGCACCGTAACGGTCCGACGGCGACGATCACCGTGGCCTTCCAGGGCCATTATTCGAGGTTCGTGGACATGGCCAACACGTAGCATCCGATCATGGCTGCCGTATCTGAGGACCACCACCTGCTCCCATCCACCCGTCGCGCTCTGCGGCACCGGATCGCCGTGGCGCAGAGCGAGGGGCGTGCGCCGTCCGTCGTCGCCGCCGTCGTCCGTGCGGGAGAGGCGGTCTGGGAAGGGTCCCGGACGTCCGTCGAAGGGCACGGCCCGGACGGAAACGTCCAGTACCGCATCGGCTCGATCACCAAGACGTTCACCGCCGTACTTGTGATGCGGTTGCGGGACGAGGGGCTGCTGGACCTCGGCGACCGGCTGGAGAGGCACCTGCCGGGCACGGCGGCCGGTGCGGTGACCGTCCGCCAGCTCCTGGCCCACACCGGCGGGCTGGCTGCCGAGACGCCGGGCGAGTGGTGGGAGCGGAGCCCGGCCGGGCTGCGGCCGGCGCTGGACGACGTGCTGGGGCACGAGCCGTTCCGCTTCGAGCCGGGCCTTCGACACCACTACTCCAACCCCGGCTACACCCTGCTCGGTTCGCTCGTGGAGGCGCTTCGCGGCAAGCCGTGGGAAGAGGTGCTTCAGGCAGAGGTCCTGGAGCCCCTGGGGTTGGAACGTACGACGGTGGCTCCTCGGGCCCCGCACGCCGGTGGTTGGGCGGTGCATCCCTGGGCGGACGTGATGATGCCGGAGCCTGCCGAGGACCTGGGGATCATGGCCGCGGCCGGGCAACTGTGGTCGACAACCGAGGATCTGGGACGATTCGCGGCGTTCCTCGTACGAGGTGACTCCCGCGTGCTCAGCGCGGACTCCCTGCGGGAGATGCGGACACCGGCCGTGGCCCCCGAACCCGGCGCCACCGCGAACGGCTACGGACTCGGGCTGCAAGTGCTGGATCACGGTGGGCGGGCGCTCGCCGGGCACGGCGGGTCACTGCCCGGGTTCGTCGCGGGACTGTGGCTGAGCGAGGCGGACGACGTGGCGGCGGTGGTGCTGGCGAACTGCACGTCGGGACTGCCCGCCACCGCGGTCGCCTTGGACCTGCTCGGGATCGTGGCGGAAGCCGAGCCGCGCATCCCCGAGCCGTGGCGGCCCTTCCTCGGTTCGGACCCGGTGGCACTCGAACTGTGCGGCCCCTGGTACTGGGGCACGGCGGCCCAGGTGGTGCGGTTGACATCGGACGGGCTGCTGGAGCTGGGACCGATGGGTCAGACGGGTCGTGCGGCCCGGTTCCGGGCCGGGCGGGACGGCACGTGGACCGGCCTGAACGGTTATTACGCGGGCGAGACGTTGCGCGCGGTCCGACGGGCGGACGGCTCCGTGAGCCACCTGGACCTCGGTTCGTTCGTCTTCACACGTGAGCCGTATGACGCCGGGGCACCGGTTCCCGGGGGCGTGGACCCCGGGGGGTGGCGCGGCATCGGGTAGCACGGTGATCGGGCGCCAGGGCGCGGTCGCGGGCCGACTCGCGCAGGGGCCCGGCGTCCGCTCCTCAGGAGACCAGCTCGCGCTCCAGCGGAGTGCGGAAGCGCGGGGTGATCCGCGCGTCCCCGATCCACTCGGCGAGGCGGGCGGCTTCGGCGGTCACGGCCCGCTCGGCTGCACGCTCCACGCTGCCCAGTAGCCGCCAGACGATCCGGCCGTCGGCGCGCTGCGCCCAGCCGCCGACGATCTCGCCGTTCCACCACACGGTGGGGCCGATGTTGCCGGCGTAGTCGAAGAGAGCGGTCCGGTACGTCGGGTACAGGTGGAAGCCCCGGTCGGCCCAACCCATCGCGCTGGGGTCCAGCGCGGGAAGCAGCGCGGCCCATGGCTCCGGGGCGGGCTCGGAAAGGGTGTCACCGGGGCTGACGAGAGCGGTCATGCCGTCTTCGAGGCGCACCTGTTCCGCGCCGGTGGCGGCCAGCGCCTTGCGCGCTTCGGTCAGGGTCCAGCCGGTCCACCACTTGAAGTCGACCTCCGTGGCCGGACCGTACGCGCGCAGCCACCGGCGGGCGATCTCGGCGCGCGCCTCGGCGACGGCCACGGCCGGCCAGGGCTCGGTGTGGACCCAGCGGTACTGACTGGACGTCCACGCCCCGCGCGGGCGGTCGCGCCGAATCCGCCCGTCGGCTGCCAGGAGGCGGATGACGCGGGTCGCGACACCGGTCTGCGCCTCGTACTTCTTGCCCCGGCCCACGGTGATCTTCCGACGTAGGGCGGGTACGGCGGCGGACAACTGACTGCCGGTGGAGGGACCCAGGGTGTCGAGCGCGTCGAGTGCGGCCTGCTCAGCTCCGGCCAGCCAGGCGGCGTCGAGGCCTTGGCCGTCCTCTTCCAGGTGCTTGAGGAGGCTTCGGCGTTCCTTGATCGCGATGGCTCGGGCCGTGGAGGAGTCCACGTAGGGCGCGAGTTCGGTGGAGACGGCGAACAGGGTGTTGCGCATGCTCAACAACCGGACCAGGCTCACGTCCTCGTAAAGGGCCCGCTCGACCGTGGTCGGGTCGCTCGCGGTGAGCCGCGCACGGAGTGAGAGGAACACGGTTGCCGCGTCCGTGGCGTGCAGGGCGACGACGGCATCCGCCGCCTGGGGGACGCCGGCCGCGCGCGCCGAAGGGGCCAAGCCGTGGCGGTGGCCGAGCCGGTGGCGGCGTTCGGCTCGCGTGATCAGAGGGAGGGTGAGGCTCACCCTCCCGATCGTAGGCCGGGCCGCGGACAGCGGCCCGGCCGTCGGTGAGCTTGGTCAGAGCGCGCGTTTGAAGCCGACGTGGGAGGCGGTGAAGCCGAGCCGTTCGTAGAAACGGTGCGCGTCGGTTCGTGTGACGTCCGAAGTGAGCTGGACCAGCACGCAGTTCTCCCGGCGGGACTGTTCGACCGCCCATTCGATGAATCGGGTGCCCAGGCCGCTGCCGCGTTCGTCCGCGTGGACCCGAACTCCTTCGATGACGGAGCGGGTGGCTCCCCTGCGGGAGAGGCCGGCGATGATGGTGAGCTGGAGGGTTCCCACCACCCGCTCACCCCGGACGGCCACCATCACGTGCTGATGGGGATCGGTCGCCAGACGCCTGAAAGCCTCGACGTAGGGAGTGAGGTCGTCCGGGGATTCGCGGGTCGCTCCGAGCGGATCGTCGGCGAGCATGGAGACGATCTCGGGCAGATCGGCCTCGGTGGCGGGGCGGATGGTCGGTTCGGTGTCGTAGGCCATGGCGGGTTTCCTTTCTCAGCCTGCGGCGACGGTGACCGGAGCCCAGCGGCGGGTCCAGTCGCCCGGGAGACAGGAGAGGTTCCTGGTCATCACGGCGTTGAAGGCCAAGGAGCTCAGACCACGGCCCTTGAGCCATGCGCGGAACTCTTCGTGGCGCACGTCGACATCGGTGCGCAGCGGTCGTTCGGTGGTGGCGGCGAGGGCCGTGACCAGCGCTTGGGCGGTGACAGTGTCCCGGGCGACCAGAGGGCCGATGACATGCGTTTCCATGTTGGGCCAGATGGCGGCGTAGCCGACGAGCTCGCCGGAATTGTCCTCGGCGACGAACAACCTGTCCGCGAAGGCGGGCAGCCGCGTGATCACATGGGTGCGGTCGCTACCGAATACCTCCGTGTCCAAGCGGACGATTCGGACGAGATCGCCGGCGGTGGCGCGCCTGACGGACGCGGCTCCGGGGGGAGACGGTGTGGAATCCGGTTGGAAGCTTCCGCACAGCATCTCCGCGCTGCCGACTGTGTCGAAGCCGAGTTCCTCGTAGAGCGCTCGTCCGTAGGGCGTGGCGTGAAGCGTCAGCGGGGCCCCTTTGAGGACGTCGTCGCAGATGTAGGTCATGAGGCGACGCCCCAGGCCCTGCCGGGCGTACCGGTCGGCGACGAGGACCATTCCGATCGCGGCGAGCTCCGGATCGGCATGTGCCGGGCCGTAGCGGGTGACGACACACACCGCGGCGAGGCCACTGCCGTCGGGAGCGTCGATGCCGTAACCGTCGCCGGCGGCCAGGAGGAGTCCCCACTTGTGATCCTCGCGGGGCCAGCCGCGATCCTGGGACAGGTCGGCGCAGTGGCGGAGATCTTTCAGGGCCAGCGAGCGGATCGGTAGGTCGGTGAGATCTGGTGCGGTCACCGGTTCAGCCTGGATCATGGCACGGAGGCCGTCCAGGGGATTTGACAGACCCGCCGCCGGACCCGTCATGTTTCACGTGAAACACGCTGTTTCACGTGAAACATGACGGCTAGCCTCGACGACCATGACGCGTCTGCACCTCTTCGATCTCGACGGCACCCTGATGTACGGCTCGGCGGCACCGGTCGAGATCTCCCGCCAACTCGGTGTCGGTCACGAGATCACCGAGCTGGAACGGGCCTTCGCGGCCAGGGAGATCGGCCCGCGGGAGTTCTCCTTGGCGGCGCACGCGTTGTGGTCGGACCTGACCGCCGCCCACGTCAGGGCGGCGTTCGACGGTGCCCCGTGGCTGGAGGGCATCCGAGAGGTGTGGCGAGAGATCAAGGAACGCGGTGATCTCTGCGCCGTGATCTCGCTGTCCCCCTCGTTCTTCGTCGAACTGCTCCTGGAATGGGGAGCGGACGCGGCGCATGGCTCGGTCTACCCCGCGGTGCCGTTCGCCGGGCCGCTGGACGTGACCGGAATCCTCACACCCGAGGGGAAGGTCGAGGTCGCGGACCGTCTGTGCGCACGGTTCGGACTGAGTCGCACCGACTGCGTCGCGTACGGGGACTCCCTGACCGATTCGGTGCTCTTCGAGGCGGTGCCGACATCGGTGGCGGTCAACGCACGGGCATATCTCGCGGAGCGGGCCACCTACGTCTACGAGGGCAGGGACCTCCGGGAGGCGTACCGGCTCCTCGGGACGGCACGCCCGGAACTCGCCGCATCTTAGGGGGAAGGTGGAAAACGAGCGCCAAGTTTCCGTATTCCCCCGCGGGGCACACGGTCCGCTGGCACGCTGTAAAGCCCGGAACCACGGATTCGACCGTGGTGTGTGCAGACCGACCCAGATGCTCTAAGCGAGGCACCGCATGGACGCTCCGCCCACCAGAACGGCGAGACGGGGGACGGACCGGATACCCCCCGGCGCCGGGGCGACCGAGCCTTCCCCCGATGCCGTACTCATCCGCAAGACGCTCGCGGAGGTCGCGCCCATCTCCGACAAGGTCACTTCGTACTTCTACGCCTTGATCTTCACGCGGCATCCCGAGATGCGGGACATGTTCCCCGTGGCCATGGACGTCCAGCGCGACCGACTGCTGAAGGCGCTCCTCACAGCAGCCGAACACATCGACGATCCTGAGGTGCTCACTCCTTATCTGCGCCGGCTCGGCACCGGGCACCGCAAGTACGGCACCATGGCCGGCCACTACCCGGTGGTGGGCGAGGCACTGATGGGGGCACTGGCCCGGTACGCGGAACTGACGTGGGGGCCGGAAGCCGAGGCGGCGTGGGTGCGGGCGTACACCACGATCTCCCAGATCATGATCGACGCGGCGGCCGAAGACGAGACCAAGGCGCCGGCGTGGTGGCACGCGGAGGTGGTCGCCCACGATCTGCGGACCCCCGACATCGCGGTGTTGACCGTGCGCCCGGACCGGCCGTACGCCTTCCTGGCGGGCCAGTACACCAGCCTGGAAACCCCATGGTGGCCAAGGGTCTGGCGGCACTACTCCTTCGCCTCCGCCCCGCGGGCCGACGGGTTGCTGTCCTTCCACGTCAAGGCCGTTCCGGCCGGTTGGGTCTCCAACGCCCTGGTCCGGCACGCGCGGCCGGGAGATGTCCTACGTCTGGGCCCGCCGGCCGGCTCCATGGTGGTGGACCACAGCACGGACAACGGAATGCTCTGTCTCGGCGGCGGGACGGGCATCGCCCCGATCAAAGCGTTGATCGAAGACGTGGCCGAACACGGTGAGCGGCGCCGGATGGAAGTCTTCTTCGGGGCGCGCAGTGATGACGACCTGTACGACAAGGACACGCTGCTCGGGCTTCAGCGCTCGCACCCTTGGTTGTCGGTGCGTCCGGTCGTGGGGGAAGGACTTGCGGGGCAGCTGCCCCAGGCAGTCGGTGTGAACGGGCCGTGGAGCTCGTACGACGCCTTCATCTCGGGTCCGCCCGCGATGATCCGCAGCGGTGTGGACGCGCTCAAGCGGATCGGGATTCCGGGGGAGCGCATCCGCTACGACTCGGTCGAGGAGTTGGTGGGCGTCGCCGGCTGACGCCGGCGAGCGCCCGTCGGCTCCTCGTGTGGATCAGCCGAGGTCCGGGGCGTGCATCGCCCGCACACCTTCGATGTTTCCGTCTAGGTAGTGGCGCAGGGACAGTGGGACGAGGTGGACGGCCGCGATACCCACCCGGCTGAACGGCACGCGGACGATCTCGTACTCGCCCTCGGGCTCGTCGATCTCGGGGCCGTGTCGTTGGTCGGTATCCATCGATTCGAGGCGGCAGACGAAGAAGTGCTGCACCTTGACGCCGGTCACCCCGCCATCGGCGATGTGCTCGACGGTGTCCACGAAGCAGGGCACCACATCGATGATCTTGGCGCCGAGTTCTTCGTGTACCTCCCGGTGCAGGGCGTCGACCACGGTCGCGTCCGTGGGCTCCACTCCCCCGCCGGGAGTGAGCCAGTACGGATCGACGCAGGGCTTGGTGCGCTTGATGAGGATCAGGTCGTCACCGTCGAGCAGGATCGCGCGGGCGGTGCGTTTGACCACGGGACGTTCGGTCATGGGTGAAGAGTGGCCCACTCTTCCGCTTCTGAAACGCGTGCCCGCGAAACGCGCGGTCCCAGACCGTGCGCCGCGCGATGACGGCGACTCCGGGATGCGGCGGATCACCAGTCCGCGGCGGCGCGCAGCAGCCGATCGTGGGCCCGCGCGAGGTGGGCGAGCGCAAGACTGCCGGTCCGTACGACGACGAACCAGGTACGCAGGGGTGGCACCACGGGCTCAAGCAGGGAGACGATCTGGCCGCGGTCCAGGGCGTCCTGGCAGAGGTAGCGAGGCAGGACGGCCAGACCCGCTCCGGCCCGGACGCACTCGCGTACGGCCCTGAGGTCGGGCACGACGACCGTGGCGGCGGCTTCCGGCGGTGCGTCGAAGACGGCGGCCCAGTAGCGCGTGACGAGTGGGAGGCTCTCGTGCACCTCCACGACCGGGATCCCGTCGAGAGCCGCCGGGCTGCCGGGGCCTTTGTCGCGCAGCAGGTCCGGATCGACGAGGGCGGCCCAGTAGGGAGCGGCGACGAGGACCTGTTCCTCGTCGCACAGGGGAGTCGCGCTGACCGGTCCGCCCCGCGGCCGGCCGGTGGTGACCACGAGGTCGTGCTGCCCGGCGGACAGGCCGTCCAGAACCTCCTCGGCGTCGGTCCTGAGAGCGGTGCGCAGGGTCTGGCCCTGGCCGACCAGAGGGGCCAGGGCGGGCAGCACGCGCTGGCACACGAACTCGGGGGGTCCGGCGATGTGCAACGTGCGTAACGCGCCGGCGGCCTCCCGCTCGGTCTCGGCGATGCGCAACAGCGCGTCGAGGTGGGGAGCGGCCTTGTGGGCGAGTTCGTCACCGATGGCGGTGGGCGTCACCCCCCGGGCCCGGCGGTGGAAGAGCGGCCGGCCCAGTTGTCGTTCGAGGGTGCGGATCTGCGAGGTGACGGCGGGCTGGGACAGCCCGAGGAGTGCGGCGGCCCGGGTGAACGAGCCGGCCCGGTGCACCGCGACGAAGGTACGCAGCAGGGCCAGGTCCATGGCGGCCCCTCTCGTTGGGGGCCTTCAACTATAAATATGCCGATAGGCCCCTGTCGCTACCGTGATTGGACTCTGACGCAGAGTCAACTAGCCTTGTCAACGTGGTTCTTCGCCGAAGGAACCCGAGGGCGGTCCGAGCCAAGAGGGGGGAGGCTCGGACCGCCTGCTTCGTCCGGTCAGCCGTCCCGGCCCGCGGAATCAAGGGCCCGCAGGACGTCCGCGACCAAGTCGTCGGTGTCTTCGGCGCCCGCCGAGAAGCGGATGAAGCCGTCCGGCACGGCGTCCCCGCCCCACCGTCCACGCCGTTCGGCGGTGGACCGTACCCCACCGAAACTCGTGGCGTCCTCCACCAGGCGCAGGGCGCTCATGAAGCGTTCCGCGTGCGGCCGGTCCGCCAGGGTGAACGAGACCACCGATCCGAAGCCGCTCATCTGCATGGCGGCCGTCTTGTGCGACGGGTCAGAGGGGAGCCCCGGGTAACGCAGCCCGGCGACATCGGCGCGTTCGCGCAGCGCCTCCGCGACGGCCAGTGCGTTGGTCCACTGGCGCTGCGCCCGTAGCTGGATGGTGGCGAGCGAGCGGTGGGCCAGCCAGGCTTCCATCGGACCGGGGATCGCGCCGACGATCTTGCGCCAACGGCGGACACCGGCGGCCAGCTCCGGATCGCGGCAGGCGACGTAGCCGATCAGAAGGTCACCGTGACCGGTGAGCCCCTTGGTACCGCTGGCGACGGAGAAGTCCGCGCCGAGTTCCAGCGGGCGCTGCCCGAGGGGTGTGGCGAGCGTGTTGTCGACGGCGACCAGGGTGGAGCCGGCGTGCGCGGCCGCGACGAGGCGCCGTATGTCGCAGACGTCGAGGCCGGGGTTCGAGGGCGTCTCGATCCACAGCAGCCGGGCCGCGTCGAGTTCCGCGAGTTGGACGTCGTTGCCGGTCGGCGCGGTGCGCACGTGGATCCCGTACGCCTCCAGCTGCTCCCCGAGCAGCGGCAGCGCTTGGTAACCGTCGGAGGGGAGCGTGACGGTGTCGCCCGCTCGGGTCTGCGACAGGAGGACCGCGGAGACGGCGGCCATCCCGGAAGCGAAGACGACGGTCTCCACGTCGTCCTGTCCGGGTGCCTCCAACTCGCTGATGGCCCGTTCGAGCAGAGTCCACGTCGGATTGTTGTCGCGGGCGTAGGCGTACGGCCCCTCGACGTCGCCGGGGAGGTGGAAGTGGGCGGCGAAGACGGGCCCCGGCAGTGGGGGCTCGTTCTTCACGGGATCGGGCAGCCCGGCGCGGACGGCCCGGGTCCCGTCACCGTACCGGTCCACCGATGAGGCGTGGTGATCGTTCACGGGGTGGGCTCCTTCAACGCACTCGTACGGGTCCCGCTCAGTTCTTGTCGGGCAGGGCGAGGTTCACGGCCCACGAGACGACGGAAATGATCAGACCGCCGATGAGCGCGGCCCAGAACCCCTCGACGTGGAAGCTGAGATCGAACTGCTTGGCCAGCCAAGAGGTCAGCATCAGCATGAGGGCGTTCACCACGAGGGTGAACAGACCCAGAGTGAGGATGAAGAGCGGGAGGGAGAGCAGCTTCACCACGGGCTTGACGATCAGGTTGACCAGGCCGAAGACCAGGGCGACCAGGACCAGGGTGAGGACCCGCTTGCCGGTGCTGTTCCCGTCCTCGTCGAGCGTGATGCCCGCGACCAGCCAGATGGCCACGGCCAGGGCCGCCGCGTTGGCGAGCGTCTTGACTACGAAATTCGTCATGGGTCCGATCGTTGCAGAGAAGATGTTGGTGGGACATCGTCAGATCAGCGGATTCGACGACGCGGCGGAGTAAGGGGTAGGACGAGGATGAAAGCCTTCCGGCTGGACGAGCTCGAAGCGGAACGGGCTGCCAACGACGGTGCGTACCTGCAGTTCCTGAGAGAGCGGAACATGTCGGTCGGGCTCTACGCGCTCGACGCCGGGCAGACCGACCCCCAGCAACCGCATGGCCAGGACGAGGTGTATTTCGTCGTGAGCGGCCGGGCGTCGGTCACGGTCGGGGAGGAGACGACGACGGTGGCGAACGGGAGCGTCGTCTATGTCCCGGCCGGTGTGCCGCACAGGTTCCACCACATCACCGAGCCGCTGAAGGTGATGGTGGTGTTCTCCCCGCCCGAGGGCTGAGGGTCAGGCCCCTGATCCCCCTAAGGGTCGGATCAGGGGGTTCCGAGGGCTCGCGGGCCCCCGGACGAGAACGCGGCCTCCTAGCATCGAAGCAGGAAGTCACGGACGAGGAAGAGGTTGTGGACATGGACGGGATCCGAGCGATGTTCGAGGGCATGCCCTGGTGGGTCAAGTGGGTCGCCGTTCCGCTGCTCGCACTGTTCGTCTTCGGGGGTGTCATCACCAGCATCCTCGGGACGCTGATCGCCTTCGTCTTCAAGCTGCTGCTCTTCGTGGCCCTGGTGGGCGGACTGATCTTCGTGGTGAAGAAGTTCACTCGAGGTGGATCGAAGTCCTCCGCCGGTGAGTGGTAGGACACGCCGAAGGCGGTACCCGCATTAACCCAGGCGAGGGAACGTGAGGTACGAAACCTCCCACGTCGTCAGAACCGGCCGATAGAGTGCCAATCTGGGCCGTCCCTGGGTACCCATAGCGGTATCACCGTTCTGACCTGCGGTTATCTTCATCAGCTTGTCGAGCGCGACCCCCAGGCACGGCATACGCGGGGGTGGCCCCCGCAGGGCGGGCCGCTCCTGAGCTCGCCGTCACGCCTGGGGGTGAGCCTTGTCCGCAGTCCACAACGCCGGTGTGCCGACGCTGATCGCTTCCGTGCAGCGGGCGCTGAGACTGCTCGAAGCGGTCGGTTCCCACAGCGAGGGGGCCCCGGCGAAACAACTGGCGCGGGAAGCCGGCCTCCCGCTGCCCACCGCCTACCACTTGCTGCGGACCCTGACCCACGAGGGCTACCTGCGCCGCCAAGGCGGGGTCTTCGTCCTCGGCGACGCGGCTTGGCGTCTGGCCCGCGGTGGGCTCCAGCAGAAACGTCGCAGCATGATCGTCGACTCTCTCGCGCACTTTCGCGACGTGGTCGGTGCCCCCGTCTACTTCGCCGTCTACCGCGAGGGTGAAATCGAGGTGGTGGGCGTATCCGATACTCCGGCCGCTCCCGCATGTGAGGAGTGGGCCGATTTCCGCGAGACCGGTCACGCGCACGCGATCGGGCAGTGCCTGCTCGGGCAACTCGACGAGAAGGCGCGGAAGGACCACTACGACCGGCATCCGGTTGGCGCGGTAACCCCTTACACAGTGCGGAACGAGCGTGCTCTGGAGCAACGTCTCGCCTCCATGCAGCGCATGGACGTGGTTACGGAGCGTCAGGAATATGTACTGGGCACGGTGTGCGCCGCCATCCCCATTACGGCGGGAGATACCGTCGCAACCATGGCGATTTCGTTCCCTTTGCACCAAGAAGACCGATTGCGCTATGCAGTTGAGCGACTACGTAGTGAAGTAGGCGCGCTGTTGAGCACCCTCTCGTTCTCTATCAGTATCTGAAATCTCACTCCTTGTGATCTGCTAGCGCTTCCACCACTCTTGTCAAGAGGGCCCATGGGGGGACCATTCCTGGCCACTTCCACAACATCGGGGTAGTCAATGCGCGAGTCGGTACAGGCAGAGGTCATGATGAGCTTTCTCGTCTCCGAGGAGCTCTCCTTCCGAATCCCGGTGGAACTCCGGTACGACGCTCACGACCCCTACGCGGTGCGACTGACCTTCCACCTGCCCGGAGACGCGCCCGTGACCTGGGCGTTCGGCCGCGAACTGCTCCTCGATGGCATCAACAAGCCCTGCGGCGACGGCGATGTGCACATCGCCCCGTCCCACCCCGACGAGCTGTCGGACGTCCACATCCGTCTGCAGGTGGGCGGCGAGCGGGCGCTGTTCCGCGCGGGAGCGGCGCCGCTGGTCGCTTTTCTCGACCGCACCGACCGGCTCGTTCCGCTCGGTCAGGAGCGCAACCTCGGGGACTTCGAGGGGACGCTCGACGAGGCACTCGACAGAATCCTCGCCGAAGCCCGGCAAAACGAGCAGAACGAGCAGAACGCCGGCTGACGGAAGTTCCCTCAGTCAAACGGCCTGCCCCCTCGGAATGATCGGTTCCGACGGATCAGCGCTTGCGTCGACGCCCTCGGCCACCGCGCGCGGGCCCTGCGGCCGGGGTGGTGTGAGGGTCCCCGGGGCGGTCGGCGGACACCACCAGCGCGGCCAGGGCGGTGGTCACCGGTACGGAGGCCACGAGCCCGATGGAGCCCACCAGCGTTCTGATGATCTCCTCGGCCACCAACTCGCTGTTGGCCACCGAACCCATGCTGCTGTTGGCGATGGAGAAGAGCAGCAGCAGGGGAAGCGCCGCACCCGCGTAGGCGAGCACCAGGGTGTTGACCACCGAGGCGATGTGGTCGCGTCCGATCCTGATGGCGGCCCGGTACAAGGCCCGTGACCCCATCGTGGGATCGGCTTGGTGGAGCTCCCAGACGGCGGAAGTCTGGGTGACCGTCACGTCATCAAGCACACCGAGCGATCCGATGATCACTCCTGCCAGCAGCAAACCGCTCAGGTCGATGTCCGGGTACAGGCCGTGGATCAGCCCCGTGTTGTCGTCGGTATTGCCGCTGAGGAAGGCCCACCCGATGAACAGCGAGCCCAACAACCCGATCAGCAACAGCGACACCAGCGTGCCGAGCACGGCGACCGAGGTACGTGCGGTCAGGCCGTGACACATGTAGAGCGCGATCAACATGATGGCGCTGGCCCCGACCACCGCCACGACCAGCGGGTTGGAGCCTTGGAGAATCGCCGGAAGGATGAACAGGGTCAGCACGCCGAAGCTGACGACCAGTGCCACAAGGGCGAACAGGCCGCGCATCCGACCGACCACGACGACCGCGATGGCGAAGATGCCCGCCAGCAGGGCCAACGGGAACTTCCGGTTCAGGTCGATGACCGAGTACTGGAGGTCGCGTGGAGCATCCGGCGCGTACGCCACCACCACCTCTTGGCCGTTCGCCAACTGTCGGGGAGCCCCAGGCTGGACGACCTCCACGAAGGTGCGTCCCTTGTCCGGGCCGGTGCCGACCTCGACGGTCGCCTTCTTGCAGGCACCGGTCTGTTCCGCCGTGGCCTCGCGCCCCGAGGGGGTCGAGGTGTCGCCGGTCGGTGGGACCTGGGAGGCGTTCACGGACTTGCAGTCCACCCTCGCCAACGCGACGACCTTGCCCTGTTGCGTCTGCCGGTCGAAACCGACGCCGGTCCGCTCGTGCGCGGGAGCTCCGCCCGGCCAAAGCACCACCATCCCGACGAAGACGGCGGTCGCGAAAGGGATCAGCACGGCGGCGATGACCTTGCGCAGGTGCAGGGAGACCGGCGCCGCCGGACCGTGGCCATGGCTGTGGGAATGCGCGTGCGCGGACCCGGCGTGACCGTTCGCGGACCCGTGGTGATCTTCGTGGGGCGCGTGCGCGTGGTCATTGTGACCAGGGGGCTCGGAGGGCTGGGTGGGAAGCTGCGGCGAGGACGTCACCGACCGATCATCGCAAGAGATGAGGGGGCCCACTGTTCAGCACGCCACAGATGACGCTAGCGTGGGGGCTACTTTGCACAACGCGGGAGCTCGGAGCACCGGGCTGAGAGGGCGCTGATCACCGTACGCACGCCGAAAGGGCGGGTACGGGAGGAGGCTGCGTCGACCGCCGAACCTGTTACCGGGTAATGCCGGCGTAGGGAGATAGGTCTCATGACCATTCAGGATGCACGCACGCCTGCCGTCGGCGAGGACGCCGACGGCCAGACCGGGCGCCAGCCCGGCTGGCACAAGGGATACGTGGCGGGGTCCCGCCCCGACATCCGGGTGCCGGTCCGCCAGGTCCACCTCACCAACGGCAAGGACGTGACGCTCTACGACACCTCCGGTCCGTACACCGACCCGCAGATCGAGACCGACGTCCGCCGGGGCCTTCCCCCGCTCCGGGAGAACTGGATCATCGGGCGGGGAGACACCGAGGAGTACTCGGGCCGTCCCGTGCGCCCCGAGGACGACGGCATCAAGCACACCTCGCCGCGCGGTGGCCTCAAGAACCTGGACGCGGTCTTCCCGGGCCGCCCGCGCCAGCCCCGTCGCGGCCGTGGCGGCACGGCGGTCACCCAGCTCGCGTACGCCCGCCGGGGCGAGATCACCCCGGAGATGGAGTACGTGGCGATCCGAGAGAACGTCTCTCCCGAGGTCGTCCGCGAAGAGATCGCCGCAGGTCGCGCCGTGCTGCCGGCCAACGTCAACCACCCGGAGATCGAGCCGATGATCATCGGCAAGCGGTTCCTGGTGAAGGTCAACGCCAACATCGGCAACTCCGCGGTCACCTCCTCCATCGAGGAGGAGGTCGACAAGATGACCTGGGCGACCAAGTGGGGCGCCGACACGGTCATGGACCTCTCCACCGGCCGCAACATCCACACGACGCGTGAGTGGGTGCTGCGCAACTCCCCGGTCCCGATCGGCACCGTGCCGCTCTACCAGGCGCTCGAAAAGGTCGACGGTCGCGCCGAAGAGCTGACCTGGGAGATCTACAAGGACACGGTCATCGAGCAGGCCGAACAGGGCGTCGACTACATGACGGTGCACGCCGGAGTGTTGCTGCCGTACGTGCCGCTGACCGCCCGGCGCAAGACCGGCATCGTCTCGCGCGGTGGTTCGATCATGGCCGCGTGGTGCCTCGCGCACCACAAGGAGAACTTCCTCTACACGAACTTCGAGGAGCTCTGCGAGATCCTCGCGACGTACGACGTCACCTACTCGTTGGGTGACGGCCTGCGTCCCGGTTCCATCGCGGACGCCAACGACGCCGCGCAGTTCGCGGAGTTGAAGACGTTGGGCGAGCTGAACACGATTGCCAAGCGGCACAACGTCCAGACGATGATCGAGGGACCGGGCCACGTCCCGATGCACAAGATCAAGGAGAACATCGACCTCCAGCAGGAGATCTGCGAGGAGGCGCCGTTCTACACCCTCGGCCCGCTGACCACCGACGTCGCGCCCGCGTACGACCACATCACCTCGGGCATCGGCGCCGCGATGATCGCCTGGTGGGGCACCGCGATGCTCTGCTACGTCACGCCCAAGGAGCACCTGGGCCTGCCCAACCGGGACGACGTGAAGACCGGTGTCATCACCTACAAGATCGCAGCGCACGCCGCGGACCTGGCGAAGGGCCATCCCGGAGCCCAGGAGTGGGACGACGCCCTGTCGGACGCCCGGTTCGAGTTCCGGTGGGAGGACCAGTTCAACCTGGCCCTCGACCCGGACACCGCCCGTGAGTTCCACGACGAGACCTTGCCTGCCGAGCCGGCCAAGACCGCGCACTTCTGCTCCATGTGTGGTCCGAAGTTCTGCTCGATGAAGATCTCCCAGGACATCCGTCGCGAACACGGTGGAGACCTCAAGGCCGAGGAGATCGAGGCCGGCATGGCGGAGAAGTCGGCGGAGTTCGCAGCCTCGGGCAACCGGGTCTACCTCCCTCTCGCCGACTGAGGGCAGTACCCGAACGGAACGGACCCGCGACCCATGGGGGGAGTCGCGGGTCCGTTCCACGCGGGTGTTTCACGTGAAACATCACTCCCGATCGGGCTCTGGGCCGCCGAAGTCGGGACTGGTGAAGTCCGGTGGGGCGTAGTCGGGAAGTGGGCTCTGGGAGGTGGCACCGGGGCTGGTGAAGTCCGGCCGGGTGTATCCCAGGTTGGGGATGCGTCCCGCGTGCGGTGTTCGAGGGGTGGGATACCCGGGACCGGCGCTCGGATCGGCCAGTGCGTCCCGGAGGAACGGCATGATGCCGCGTTCCAGCAGGGCATTGCGCCACGCTTCTCGGGCCCGCGAGAGCTCGTCGGGTACGGCCACCGCCTCCTCGGCCGCGACCTCGGTGGAGCTGTTGCGGACGGCGGTCACGAGCAACCCGATCACCGCGAAGAGCAGTGCGGCCACGGTGAGCCCGCCGAAGAGCCAGCCCGCCGTCAGCATCGTCCGGGCGAAGGCAGGCTCGGGATCGATCATCTTGAGGCTGTAGCCGACCAACAGGAAGATCAGCATGGCGGTACCGGCCAGGACCGGCGCCAGCACCGCGACCACGGCGCTCACGCCCACGCCGCCGCTCTGTCCGTCCCCGTCGCCCTCGCCCGCCGTGCCCGGGGCCGATAGATGTTCGACGCGCAGTTCCGCGCGGATTTTGACGTAGTGGTGGTACTCGGCCGCGGCCGCGGCCGTCAGCAAGGCGATGGCACTCATGGCCATGGTGCGCAATTGTTCGGCGTTCAGCCGTTCGCCTATGGAAGCGAGTTCCGGCCGTTCTTTCGCCGTGCGCAGCGCCTCGTCGAGGAGCCGATCGAACTCCGGTCGGTCTTCGGTGAGCAGGTGCGGAGCGCTGGTCATGTGCATCCCCCGATGCTCCGTACAAGCCGGTATGCCCGCGTAGATTCGGGCGCCGGCACAAACGGAGGAGAGCCTGCTACGGATAGAGCGATGGTAGAGCGCCCATGCCACGAGGTGACAGGGGCTTTCCGGAAATACCCCGCTCGGGGAACGCTCAGTCGCGCAAAGGGAGTTGGACGACCAGTAGCTTGCCGGCCATGGTGACGCCGCCGTCCATCGCGATGGCCAGACCGTCCGCGTACACGTGCGGGCCGTCCACCCTCTCCGGTCCGTGGGAGTTGTCGCCGTCCTCGGTGCCCACCTCGCCGAGCAGGTAGGGGATGGGGCTGTGGCCGTGCACGACGCGGCCGCCGCCGTAGGTCCCGAGGAGTTCTCGTACGGCCTGCGGGCCCGTTTCCTCGTCCCGGAAGGCGAACCGCTTGGTGAACTTGCGGAACAGGTCCCAGGTGATGTCGGCGTCGTTGCGGGTGAGCAGCTCGTGGATGGTGTCGTTGACGTCCTCGATGGAGTCGCCGTAGTCGAGGTACGCGGTGGTGTCCGAGTGCAGCAGCAGGTGTCCGTCCTCCAGAGTGGCGGCGTCGAGCCGCGACATCCACTGGAGGTGCACGTCCTGAAGGCGTTCCATGTCGGTGCGCTGACCGCCGTTGAGCAGCCAGGCGGCCTGGAAGGTCGCGGTTCCGGCTCCGGACACGACCGGGGTGTCGCCGAACCTCTTGGCGCCGATGAGCAACAGCTCGTGGTTGCCCATCAGGGCCTTGCAGTAGCCGCCGGCCGCGGCTGCCTCGGCGGACAGCCGCATGACGAGGTCGATGACGCCGATGCCATCGGGGCCCCGGTCGGTGAAGTCGCCGAGGAACCAGAGCCGGGCATTGCCGGCGGACCAGCGGCAGTCGGCATCGATCAGGTCCTGCGCCTGGAGTTCCGTGACGAGCTCGTCGAGGTATCCATGGACGTCTCCCACGACGTACAGGGGGCCGGGACCGGTGGGTGCCGGGTCCTGGGGCACGTAGTGGACCTGGACGGTGTCACCCGGACCCTCGGACGCTCCGCGGCCGATGACGGGCAGGTCGCGTTGCGTGGGCGTGTAGCCGTCTTCGGCTTCCTCGTCCTGCGGGGCCGCGGTCGCGGGCGTCACCTCCGGCCCGGTCGCGGGAGGCGGTGCGGCCTCGGGTGCGTAGGCGGGCGGCGGGGGCACGGGAGTGCCTTCCTCGTAGTACGCCGGGTACTCGCCGTAGACGGGAGCTTCGCCGGGCACGCCGACGGACGTGGTGTACGGCGCGGGTTCGGTGACGGGAACCCGGAAGTCCCGCAGCGTGTCCGTCCGCATCGCGGGTCCCTGACCGGCCCCCTGAGTCATCGACCCCTCCACCACCGTCGCACTGCCGTACACCTGCGGACCCTCTGGCCTCCGTGGCGGAGGGTCCGTGATGTCGTGCGCCCATCATAGGAATGCAGCTCGCGCTCTGTGACGCACCAGGGGTGGTGAATCCTGGCCGGAGCCGTTCCTTTCCACCCCTTTATCCCGATTTCGGTGATTGTTGACATCTCTGGCGGGGCCGTCAGCCCCGCCAGAGTGGCACCAAGTCCCCATCGTGCGCCGGTGATCAGTCCTGTGCGGGTGAGCGCGGCGGACTGACGGTCGTACGGGGCTGCCTGCGCTGGGAGGACGTACGGATGATGAGTTCGGTCGGGACCACCTGCTCGACGGGCCGGTCGGTGTCGACCCCTTCGATGGCGTCGATCAGGAGCTGGACCACGGCCGTGCCGATGCGGCGCGGCTTGAGGGAGAGCGTGGTGATGGGCGGTTCGGTGGCGGCGTAGACGGTCGATTCGCTGCAGCAGACGAGCAGCAGGTCCTCGGGGACGCGCAGGCCGTAGCGCCGGGCGGCGGCGAGCAGATCGGTGCCGTTCGGGTCGAAGAGCCCGTAGACGGCGTCGGGCCGGTCGGGGCGCGCGAGCAGCCGATCCGCGGCGACGGCGCCCGCACACGGGTCGTGGGCGGGGTAGGACTCGTAGACGGGGTCCTGCCCGACGCGCTCACACCAGCTGAGGTAGGCGGTGGTCGAGAGGCGGGTGTACGTGTCGGTCGTGGTGCCGGTGAGGAGTCCGATCCTGCGGGCTCCTGCGGCGGCGAGATGGTCGAGGAGGTTGAGGACGGCCGCCTCGTGGTCGTTGTCGACCCAGGCGGTGACGGGGAGGGAACCGGCCGGACGGCCGTCGGAAACCACCGGCAGGCCTTGGCGGACGAGCTCACTGACGACGGGGTCGTGGTCGGAGGGGTCGATGACGACGGTGCCGTCGAGGGCGACGTTGGACCACACGTCGTGGCGGGAGGTGGCGGGGAGGATGACCAGGGCGTAGCCGCGGGCGAGCGCGGCGGACGTGGCGGCCCGCGCCATCTCCGCGAAGTAGGCGAATTCAGTGAAGGTGAAAGGTTCATCCCCGTACGTCGTCACGGTCAGGCCGATGAGGCCGGACTTGCCGGTACGGAGGGTGCGTGCGGCGGCGGACGGTCGGTAGCCCAGCCGGTCGGCGACTTCGCGAACGTGGCGGCGGGTGGCGTCGGGCAGCCGTCCCTTGCCATTGAGCGCGTCGGAGACTGTCGTGATGGAGACGCCCGCCGCGGCGGCCACGTCCCTGATGCCGGCCCGGCCCTGTCGGCCGCCGACCCGCCGGGTGGTCTCGGTCCGGCTCACCTGATGCTTCCCTGCTGCTGTCATGGCGAGCCGATAGTAGGGCTCGATGGGGTGGTTGGCCCGGCTGCATATGCACTCGTTGACAGGCACGATTCTGCATGGTTCGCCACCCCCAATGACCTTGGAACAGAAGGTGATTTGCCGCCGAACGGCAGTGAGCCGCGAGTCGGCGGCGACGGGCCCGCCAAAACGGTGCGGTTCGGGGCGGTTCTCAACTCACCTGCACGAGGGACGCGCGCCACGGCGCAGGCCACCAGCGCGCGCATATATGCGTGCGCTCCCCCGGTGATCCTGGCGCCCGCCATTCTCTGATCGGCGTAATCCTCATAAGGTGAGCAGTATTGAGTCGACGGCGACGTCGACGGGACGGTCGAGGAGGACCTGCGGTGAGCGAGAAGAGCCCGAAGCTGCGCCCCGAGCTGGACGGCGTCCCCACGTACAAGCCCGGCAAGCCCGCGGCGGCGGATGGGCGCGTGGCGTTCAAGCTGTCCTCCAACGAGAACCCGTACCCGCCGCTGGCGGGGGTCTTGGAGACCGCGATCGCGGCGGCCGGCCACTTCAATCGCTACCCCGACATGGGCTGTACGGGCCTGGTGAACGAGCTCGCCGAGCGCTTCGGGGTCCCGGTCGAGCACATCGCCACGGGCACCGGCTCGGTGGGCGTGGCCCAGTCGCTGATCCAGTCGACCGCGGGCCCGGGCGACGAGGTCATCTACGCCTGGCGCTCCTTCGAGGCGTACCCGATCATCACGCAGATCTCCGGCGCGACGTCGGTGCAGGTCCCGCTCACCGACGGGGACGTGCACGATCTGGACGCGATGGCGGAGGCGATCACCGAGCGGACCCGGCTGATTTTCGTCTGCAACCCCAACAACCCCACCGGTACCGCGGTGCGCCGTGCCGAGCTGGAGCGGTTCCTGGACCGGGTGCCGTCGGACGTGCTGGTGGTCCTGGACGAGGCGTACCGGGAGTTCGTGCGCGACACGGACGTCCCGGACGGCATCGAGCTCTACCGCGGCCGCCCGAACGTGTGCGTCCTCCGTACGTTCTCCAAGGCGTACGGCCTGGCCGGTCTGAGGGTCGGCTTCGCGGTGGCGCACGAGCCGGTGGCCGCCGCGCTGCGCAAGACGGCGGTGCCCTTCGGCGTCAGCCAGCTCGCCCAGGACGCGGCGGTCGCCTCGCTCCAGGCCGAGGACGAGCTGCTCGGGCGGGTGGGCTCGCTGGTCTGTGAGCGCAAGCGGGTGTACGACACGCTTCTCGCGCAGGGCTGGACCGTGGTCCCGGACACTCAGGCGAACTTCGTCTGGATGCGGCTGGGGGAGCGGACCGCCGAGTTCGCGGCGGCGTGCGAGAAGGCCGGTGTGGTGGTCCGGCCGTTCCCGGGCGAAGGCCTGCGGGTCACGATCGGTGAGTCCGAGGCGAATGACATCTTCCTGCAGACGGCGGGGGCGTTCTTCAAGGAGCTGTAGCCAAACCGCAGAGGGCGGCACCTGATTACGCGAGCTCGACGCGGATCGGGTACGCGAGTTCTACGCGTCGGTTACGCGAGTTCTACGCGGACCGGGTCGCCGTCGCGGACGGTGTCCAGCAGGCGGGGGTCGCCGTCGAACGAGCCGAGCACATTGCACGGGCTCGCGAGGCGGCTCTCGCCGGCGCGCGAGATGGGCGTCGGGCCGTAGGGAAGCGCGAGCGCGTCGCCTTCCGTCCAGAACGCGACCGTGCCCGGCTCGACGACCTGCCGGGCGTCGTGCTCCAGCGCGACGGAGACGCCCGTGTCGAAGTAGACCTCTTCGCCCCAGGTGTTCGCGGAGGCGGAGATCGGGAGTGCGGCAGCCAGGGCCTTGCTGGTCGGGGTCTCTTCCAGGGTTGCGGTGAGCTGGCCCGCGGGCCAGGAGATTCGAATCTTCATGAGCCGCATTCAACAATCTGTTGAATCTCTTGGCTAGGGGTACCCCCCGCTCGAAAGATCGAAAATGATGTGCGCCATAATGCTTGTGAATGTGAACGCGTTCACAAGCTCGGCTGTTTTGTCCCGCGTCACGTGGGATGTGACAGGCGGAGTGAGGCTCTGACGACCCACGGCGACCCGAAGGAGATGACCGTGGACCTGGCTCTGGCGCCGGAAACCCTGGCGCGATGGCAGTTCGGTATCACCACCGTCTACCACTTCCTCTTCGTCCCCTTGACGATCTCGCTCGCCGCGCTCGTCGCGATCTTGCAGACCGCCTGGGTGCGCACCGAGAAGGAGAAGTACCTCAAGGCCACCAAGTTCTGGGGCAAGCTGTTCCTGATCAACATCGCGATGGGTGTCGTCACCGGCATCGTCCAGGAATTCCAGTTCGGCATGAACTGGTCCGACTACTCGCGATTCGTCGGTGACGTCTTCGGGGCTCCGCTGGCCTTCGAGGCGTTGATCGCCTTCTTCTTCGAGTCCACCTTCATCGGGTTGTGGATCTTCGGCTGGGACAAGCTCCCCAAGAAGATCCACCTCGCCTGCATATGGATGGTCTCGATCGGCACCATCCTCTCCGCGTACTTCATCCTCGCCGCGAATTCCTGGATGCAGCACCCGGTCGGATACCGGATGAACAAGGAGACCGGGCGCGCCGAGCTGACCGACTTCCTCCAGGTCCTCACCCAGAACACGGCCGTCGCCCAGGTCTTTCACACCCTCACCGCGGCCGCGTTGACCGGCGGCGCGTTCATGGTCGGCATCGCCTCCTACCACCTGCTGCGCAAGAATCACATCCCCGTGATGCGGACCTCGCTGCGGCTCGGCCTGATCGCGGTGGTCATCGGCGGCCTGCTGACGGCGATCAGCGGGGACACGCTCGCCAAGGTCATGTTCAAGCAACAGCCGATGAAGATGGCCGCGGCCGAGGCGCTCTGGGACGGGCAGAAGAGCGCGCCCTTCTCGGTCTTCGCCGTCGGTGACGTCGACAAGGGCCACAACAAGGTCGCCGTGGAGCTGCCCGGTCTGCTGTCCTTCCTCGCCGACAGCGATTTCGGCTCCTTCGTGCCCGGCATCAACGACGTCAACAAGTCCGAGCAGGAGAAGTTCGGCCCCGGTGACTACAGGCCCGCGATCCCCGTCGCCTACTGGGGCTTCCGATGGATGATCGGCTTCGGCATGGCGTCCTTCGGCATCGGCGCCCTGGGGCTGTGGCTGACCCGGCGCAAGTTCATGCTGCCGGCGGCCCTGCGCACCGGCGATGACGAGCGGCCGCACCTGGTCCTGTTCCGCAGGGCCCTGAACCCGCGTCTCACCCGTCTGTACTGGCTGACGGCCATCGGGACGCTCGGTTTCCCGCTGATCGCCAACTCGTGGGGCTGGATCTTCACCGAGATGGGCCGCCAGCCGTGGGTCGTCTACGGCGTGCTGCGCACTCGTGACGCGGTTTCCCCGAGCGTCACGCAGGGCGAGGTGATCACTTCGATGCTCGTCTTCACCGCTCTGTACGCCGTGCTCGCAGTGATCGAGGTGCGGCTGCTCGTGAAGTACGTGAAGGCCGGACCTCCCGAGCTCACTGAGGACGACCTCAACCCGCCCACCAGGATCGGTGGGGACGACAAGAATTCCGACCGGCCGATGGCCTTCTCGTACTGAGGCTGAGGAGACCACACCATGCAACTCCACGACGTCTGGTTCGTACTCATCGCCGTCCTGTGGATCGGCTACTTCTTCCTGGAGGGATTCGACTTCGGGATCGGCGTACTGACCAAGCTGCTCGCCCGTGACCGACAGGAAAAGCGGGTCCTGATCAATACGATCGGGCCCGTCTGGGACGGCAACGAGGTTTGGCTGCTCACAGCGGGCGGGGCGACCTTCGCGGCCTTCCCGGACTGGTACGCCACCCTCTTCTCCGGCTTCTACCTGCCGCTGCTGATCATCCTGGTCTGCCTCATCGTCCGCGGTGTCGCGTTCGAATACCGGCACAAGCGCCCCGAGGACAAGTGGCAGACCAACT
Organism: Streptomyces sp. Tek67B01; assembly: GCF_055231995.1. Taxonomy (NCBI): domain Bacteria; kingdom Bacillati; phylum Actinomycetota; class Actinomycetes; order Kitasatosporales; family Streptomycetaceae; genus Streptomyces; species Streptomyces sp. Tek67B01. The sequence goes on along the minus strand of NZ_JBUYUY010000001.1, from coordinate 3,615,373 downwards.
GGGAACACGCGATCTTCTGGGCATCGCTGATCCCGGCGTTCCTGTGGGGTGTGGCGTTCGCCAACATCGTCCGGGGCGTCAAGATCGACCAGCACAAGGAGTACGTCGGCACCTTCCTCGACCTGCTCAACGTGTACTCCCTCCTCGGCGGGCTCGTCACGCTCACCCTGTTCACCTTCCACGGCGCCGTGTTCGCCTCGCTCAAGACGATCGGTGACATCCGGGACCGGGCGCGCCGGCTCGCGACCCGGTTGGGTGTCGTCACCGCCGTCCTGGCACTGGCCTTCCTGCTCTGGACCCAGTACTCGCGCGGTGACGGCAAGAGCCTGATCGCCATGGCCATCGCGGTCGCGGCCCTCGTCGCGGCCCTGGGATTCAACCTGGCGGGCCGCGAAGGCTGGTCGTTCGCGCTCTCCGGGATCACCATCGCGGCAGCCGTCGCGATGCTCTTCCTGACGCTTTTCCCGAACGTCATGCCCTCCTCGCTGAACGACGGTTGGAACCTCACGGTCGCCAACGCCTCGTCCAGCCCGTACACGCTCAAGATCATGACCTGGTGCGCCGCGGTGGCCACCCCGGTCGTCCTGCTCTACCAGGGCTGGACCTACTGGGTCTTCCGCAAGCGGATCGGGACCCAGCACATCGTCGACGCGCACTGATCCGGTGCGCGCTGTCCGACCCTCCCGCTTGACCCTCCCGAGGGGATGTTTCACGTGAAACCGATCGACCCGCGGCTCCTGCGCTACGCCCGTTCCACCCGCGTCTTCCTGGCCGCGGTGGTCGCCCTCGGGCTGGCCGGGGCGGGGCTGGTCGTCGGTCAGGCGATGTTCATCGCTGAGATCGTGGTCGGTGCCTTTGAGAAGGGGCTGGACGCGGGGACGCTCCGGACGCCTCTGCTGCTGCTCGCGGCGGTGGCGCTGGGGCGCGCACTGATCGCCTGGCTCACGGAACGTGCCGCGCACCGGGCGGGCGCGGCGGTCAAGTCGGAGCTACGGGGCCGGCTGCTGGACCGGGCCGCCGACCTGGGGCCGGGGTGGCTGAGCGGACAACGGACCGGTTCGCTGGTGGCCCTGGCCACTCGAGGTGTGGACGCGCTCGACGACTACTTCGCCCGCTACCTGCCCCAGCTGGGGCTCGCGGTGGTCGTGCCCGTGGCAGTGCTCGCCCGCATCGTCACCGAGGACTGGGTATCGGCGGCCATCATCGTGGTCACCTTGCCGCTGATCCCGCTGTTCATGGTGCTGATCGGCATGGCGACGCAGTCCCGGATGGACCGCCAGTGGCGGCTGCTGTCCCGGCTCTCCGGGCATTTCCTGGACGTGGTGGCGGGGCTCCCCACGCTCAAGGTCTTCGGCCGGGCCAAGGCCCAGGCCGAATCGATTCGCAAGATCACCGAGGACTACCGACAGGCCACGATGCGGACCCTGCGCATCGCCTTCCTGTCCTCGTTCGCCCTGGAGTTGCTCGCCACGCTGTCGGTGGCCCTGGTGGCGGTGACCATCGGCATGCGACTCGTCCACGGAGACCTGGACCTGTACACCGGACTGGTCATCCTGATCCTGGCGCCCGAGGCCTACCTGCCGCTGCGCCAGGTGGGGGCGCAGTACCACGCGGCAGCGGAGGGACTGTCGGCCGCAGAGGAGATCTTCGAGGTCCTGGAGACACCGGGTACCGCCGCGGGTGGGACCGGCGAAGTGCCCGCGCGGAGGCTGCGGATCGAGCTCGACGCGGTGGCGGTCCGGTATCCCGGACGGACGGCGGACTCGCCGGGTCCCGTTTCGCTGACCGTCGAACCGGGAGAGTGCGTCGCCCTCACCGGGCCGAGCGGCGTGGGGAAGTCCACCCTGCTCCAGGTCCTGCTGGGCTTCGTGACGCCCACCTCCGGGCGGGTACGGGTCCAGGGCACGGACCTGGCCGAACTGGCGCTGGAGCAGTGGCGGGAACGAATCGCGTGGGTGCCGCAGCGGCCGCACCTGTTCGCGGGGACCATCGCCGAGAACGTACGGCTGGCCCGACCCGCCGCCTCTGACGTCGCGGTGACCCAAGCGTTGAAGGACGCCGGGGCGTGGGAGTTCGTGGCCGGCCTCCCCCGAGGCCTGGACACGCCGCTGGGTGAGGGCGGGACCGGGCTTTCCGCCGGGCAGCGCCAGCGGCTGGCGCTGGCACGGGCATTCCTCGCGGACAGGCCGGTACTGCTGCTGGACGAGCCGACCGCAGCGCTGGACGGTGAGACCGAAGCGGGAGTCGTGGAGGCGGTCCGGCGCCTCGCGGTGGGTCGGACCGTGCTGCTGGTGGTGCATCGGCCGGCCCTGCTCGCCGTTGCGGACCGGGTGGTGGAGCTTCCCACCGTCGAGCCGCCGGTGAGGGCCGGCGAGGGTCCGTACCAAGGATTGGCCGAGGAGACCGTGCGGCCCGGCGCCGCGCCGTCCGGTCCCGGGGAATGGATTCTCGGCAGCACGCCCGAACGCACGGGCAAGGGCCAAGGGCGGAGCACGGGTGCCGCGCATCCGCTGACCCGTGTCCGGGCGGTCGCGAGAGCGTGGCAAGGACGGTTCCGTCTCGGCCTGCTGCTCGGGGCGTTGGCAGTGGGGTGCAGCGTCGGGCTGATGGCCGTGTCCGGCTGGCTGATCTCACGAGCCTCCGAGCAGCCGCCCGTGCTGTACCTGATGGTGGCCGTCACGGCCACCCGCACCTTCGGCATCGGCCGGGCCGTCTTCCGTTACGCGGAGCGGCTCGTGTCGCACGACGCGGTGTTGCGGATGTTGGCCGACCTGCGGGTCTCCGTGTACCGCCGACTGGAACGGATCGCCCCCGCCGGACTGCGCGAGCAGCGCCGAGGAGATCTGCTGTCCCGGCTGGTGGCGGACGCCGACTCGCTCCAGGATTACTGGCTGCGCTGGCTCTTGCCGGTCGGCACCGCTGTCCTGGTCGCATCCGGTTCGATCGTCTTCACCTCGTGGCTCCTGCCCGAGGCCGGGGCCGCGCTCGCCGTCGGACTGCTCGCGGCGGGTGTGGGTGTGCCTTTGGCGAGCGGTGCCGTGGCCCGTCGCGCGGAGCGCCGGCTCGCGCCCGCCCGGGGCGAACTGGCCACTCGGGTGGCCGATCTGCTGACCGGCACCGCGGAGCTGACCGTGGCCGGCGCGCTGGAGGGGCGCAAGGACGCCGCGAAGCGCAGCGACCGGGCTCTGACCCAGATCGCCTCGCGGGGCGCGGCCGCGACCGGACTGGGCAGTGGCCTGTCCACCCTCGTGTGCGGACTGACCGTGGTGTGCGCCGCCGCTCTGGGCGCGAACGCGGTGGCCGGCGGCCGACTGGCGGGAGTGGCGATGGCCGTGGTCGTGCTGACCCCTCTCGCCGCCTTCGAGGCCGTCACCGGACTCCCGCAGGCCGTCCAGTACCGGCAGCGGGTTCGCCGCAGCGCCGAGCGGATCTACGAGGTCATCGACGCGCCCATGCCGGTCGGCGAACCGGAACGGGCGGCCGAATGCCCCGCCTCGCCGTTCCCCCTGAGACTCACGGGCATCGCGGCCCGCCACCCCGGGCAGGAAACGGACGCGCTGCACGGGCTGGACCTGACCCTCGAAGCCGGTCGCCGGATCGCCGTCGTGGGCCCGTCCGGTTCGGGCAAGACGACGCTGGCGCAGATCCTGCTGCGGTTCCTGGACCCGCGCGAGGGTTCTTACACCCTGGGCGCCACGGAGGCCCGCACGCTCGACAGCGACGACGTCCGTGGCCTCGTCGGCCTGTGCGCCCAGGACGCGCACCTCTTCGACAGCTCGGTGCGGGAGAACCTGCGCCTGGCCCGAACCGATGCGAGCGATGCCCTGCTGCGGGACGCGCTCGCGGCTGCGAGGCTGCTGGAATGGGTCGACAGCCTCCCCGACGGCCTGGAGACCCTGGTCGGAGAGCACGGGGAGCGGATGTCCGGCGGGCAGCGCCAACGGCTGGCATTGGCCCGGGCGCTGCTGGCGGACTTCCCGGTACTCGTTCTGGACGAGCCGGCCGAGCACTTGGACCTGCCGACCGCGGACGCGCTGACAGTCGATCTGCTGGCCGCCACCGAGGGCCGCACCACGGTCCTGATCACGCACAGGCTGGCCGCCCTGGCTGCGGTGGACGAGGTGCTCGTGCTGGATGGCGGGTGTGTCGTGCAGCGTGGTGCGTACGAGGAGCTGGCCATGGTCGAGGGGCCGCTGCGACGGCTCTTGGAGCGCGAACGGGAGACGGATGGGGCGTTGGCCGACTTTCCCAGCTAATGGGGACTAACTAGGCTCAAGGGCATGTCAGCGGAGCAGTCTCAGGAATCGCCGGAGCCTTCACGGGCATCACCGGACCCGCTGGAGGCCGCCGCTCACGCGACCCGCAGTCTCCAGGGGCTGTCCACCGAGCTCACCGCCCGGGTGCCGCAACTGCTGGAGGCGATGCGCTCGGTCGGTACCGGCCTGGAACTCCACTCCACCCTCGACCGCATCTGTGAGACGGCCGCTGAACTCGCCAACGCCCACTACGCGGCGATCGGTGTCGTCGACACCGACCGCCACGGCCTGTCCGACTTCGTGACCTTCGGTCTGAGCGAGGCGCTGGCCCGCAAGATCGGACACCGCCCGGACGGGAAGCGTGGACTGCTCGGGGCGCTGATCTCGCACGCCGACACGGTGCGGTTGCCGGATCTGACGAAGGACCCGCGTTCCGCGGGGTTCCCGGCTCACCACCCGCCCATGAAGTCGTTCCTCGGCGTCCCCATCCGTGTGCAGGGGGAAATCTTCGGCAATCTGTACCTTGCCGAAAAGAACGGTGGCGGCGAGTTCAACGACTACGACGTCCATATGGTCCGTGTCTTGGCCACGGAAGCGGGGATCGCCATCGGCAACGCCCGGCTGTACGAGGCCGCCACCCAGCGCGAGCGGTGGATCGACGGTTCGGTGGCCGTTACCACTGCCCTTTTGTCCGGAGGGGACGCGGACGACGCACTCGCCGTGGTGGCCGAGCAGGCCCGTCGGCTGGCCGACTCCGCCGCCGGGATCGTGATGCTGCCCGCGAAAGAGGGCGGCATGGAGATCGTCGCCGTCTCCTCCGACAATCCGGCCACCTCGCTCGGCGTGGTGATCCCGCCCGAAAGCCCCGTCGTGCACGAGCTGCTGCGGGGCGAACCGGTTTTCGTCGAGGACGCCGCTGCGGATTACCGCACGATCAGCCGGCTCACCAGCCCGTACGGGCCCTGCATGATGCTTCCGCTGCAGAGCGGCGGGCGGGTGCTGGGTGCGTTGGTGACCCCGAGGGCGCGGGGCGGCCGGCCGTTCAGTGAGGCCGAACGCACCCTGGCCACGCAGTTCGCCTCGCAGGCCGCGCTCGCGCTGATGATGGCGGAGACCCAGCGTGACAGGGAGCGGCTCGCGGTCTTCGAGGACCGTGACCGCATCGCCCGCGACCTGCACGATCTCGTGATCCAGCGGTTGTTCGCGACGGGGATGATGCTGGAGGGTGCCCAGCGCCGCTCCATCGTCCCCGAGGTCCGTGACGGAGTCGGCAAGGCGGTGGACGAGCTGGACGTGACGATCCAGGAGATCCGCACGGCGATCTTCGCCTTGCAGCAGGGGCCGGCGGAGGCGCCCTCGGGGCTGCGTACCCGGGTGCTGCGTGAGATCAACATGGCCGCGGTACCGCTGGGTTTCAAGCCCGCGCACCGCTTTGTCGGCCCGATCGACGCGGCTGTCGGCGAGCTGGTCGGCAAGAACCTGATCGCGGCCCTGCGTGAGGCCCTGTCCAATGCCTTCCGCCACGCGGAGGCGTCCCGGATCGAGGTCTTGTTGGACTCCACCGTTCACCTGGCCGACGGGCGACCGGGCGTGCGGCTGGAGGTCGCCGACGACGGGGTGGGCATCGCGGAAGGTGGTCGACGCAGCGGTCTGCGGAACCTGCGCCGACGGGCCGAGTCATTGGGCGGTGCGAGCTGGTACCGCCCGGGGATCGCCGAGAACGGCGGCGGAACCACCGTCGTCTGGGAGGCCCCGCTCTGACCCGTAGACCTGGTCTCGCTGGTCAGCCCGCGGGTTGCGCTGGTCAGTAGCGCCGGTTGCGCTGCTCAGACCCCCGATTGCCGGGGGGCGTCTGTGCTCAGGATGCGTTCGATGACGAGGGCCACACCGTCCTCGTTGTTGGCAGCCGTACGGTCGGAGGCGCTCGCGAGCACATCCGGGTGCGCATTGCCCATCGCGTACGAGGTGCCTGCCCAGCTCAGCATCTCCAGGTCATTCGGCATGTCGCCGAAGGCGACGACCTCTGCGGGCGAAATACCGCGCTCGGCGCAGCACAGCGCCAGCGTGCTCGCCTTGGACACCCCGGGTCCGCTGATTTCCAGCAGCGACGTAGGGCTGGAGCGGGTGATCGAGGCGTAGGCGCCGGCGGCGGAGCGGGCCAGGGCCAGGAAATCGTCCGGTGCCAGTTCGGAGTGATGGGCGAGCAGCTTCAGCACCGGAGCCGCGCTGTCGTCGAGGTCCTCGCTCAGCAACTTCTCCGCGATGGCGATCGTGGCACCGGGGTCTTGGAAGAACGGCGGGTACGTCGGCTCGTAATTGATTCCGGTGGTCAGTTCGACCGCGAACGACGTGCCGGGCGCTGCGGCGCGGAGTGTGTCCACGACGGTCTGTGCGGTGGCCCGGGGCAAGGGCCGGACCTGGACGAACTCTCCACCGGCGTGAAGGTCGACCACAGCGGCGCCGTTGGCGCAGATCGCCAGGCCGTGACCGTGGACGTGGTCGCTCACCACACCCATCCAGCGGGCCGGACGTCCGGTGACGAAGAAAACCTCGATTCCGGCCTGCTCGGCGGCGGCGAGCGCGGCGACCGTGCGGGGAGAGACGGTCTTGTCGTCGCGCAGCAGGGTGCCGTCGAGGTCTGTGGCGATGAGCCGGGGAGCAGAGGTTGGCCCGTCCGGGCGCTGTGGAGCCGAGGTCACCGCTCCATCTTCACCCATGGGGTCAGGTACCCAGACCAAGATCGGTCACCGCGTGCGCCCATGGCGATGTTTCACGTGAAACAACGCCGCAGCTGATGTTTCACGTGAAACATCAGCAGGTCGCTGCGCTCCGAGGTGCGTCCTTGTCGCGTGGGGCACCGTACGCTCGAACGCATGAGTCTGCGTCTGAGCACTGTGATCCTCCCGGTACGGCCTTGGCACGAAGGAGGCCGTGACCAGTGGATTCGGGCCGAGCGGCTCGGATTCCACACGGCCTACACCTACGATCACCTGTCCTGGCGGACTTTCCGTGACGGCCCGTGGTTCGGCGCGGTCCCCACTTTGACCGCGGCGGCTGCCGTCACCGACCGGCTGCGCCTGGGCACCCTCGTCACCTCGCCGAATTTCCGGCACCCCGTGACCCTCGCCAAGGACCTCATGTCGCTGGACGACATCTCCGGTGGCCGTATCACCCTGGGTATCGGCGCCGGCGGGAACGGCTTCGACGCGACGGCGCTGGGCCAAGAGCCGTGGACGCCGCGAGAGCGGGCCGACCGCCTGGCCGAGTTCGTGCCGCTCCTGGACCGGCTGCTCACCGAAGGGGCCGTCACGCACCACGGCGACTTCTACTCCGCTGAGGAGGCCCGCAATCTTCCAGGCTGCGTACAGGAGCCTCGCCTGCCCTTCGCGGTTGCGGCGACCGGCCCGCGGGGCATGAAGCTCGCCGCCCGGCACGGTCAGGCCTGGGTGACGACCGGCGATCCGAAGTTGGAGAAGGACGGTACGCCCGAACAGTCGCGAGAGGCCCTGCGGGGTCAGCTGGAGAAGCTGGCCAAGGCCATCTCGGACACGGGACGTGATCCTGCCTCGATGGAGAAGATCCTGCTCACCGGCTTCACACCGGAGGGCAGCGCGGTCCTGGACTCCGTCGACGCGTTCGTGGACTTCGCGGGCCGCCACCAGCAGCTGGGTTTCACCGAGCTGGTCATCCACGCGCCGATTCCGGACTCCGATTTCGCGGCCGACGAGGCCGTCTTCGAGCGGATCGCCACCGAGGCACTCGCCCAGCTGAACGGCTGAGCCGGGAGAGCCCCGCCCTCCCTGCGCTCTGTCCTGCCCCGCCACCTATGGGCGGCGGGGCCGGACAGAGCGGGACGCGCGTCAGGACAGCAGGTTTGCCATGATCCGTTCGGCCTGCGGCAGGACCCACTCCGGTACATCGTCTTCCGGGAGGGCCCGTACCTCCTCGATCAGGGCCGCGATCCGGGCGGCGCCCGCTTTGGGGCGGTCCAACTCGTGCTCGGTCCACGCGGCATTGTTCAGGCACTGGAGGCGGTCCTGGATGTGGTCGGCGCCCAGCTCGGCGTAGAGACCGGCCGCCCGCTCCCACAGCAGGATCTCTTCCAGCCGTAGCGCCTCGGTCTCGGCCGCGCCGAGTGAGCCGGCAGCCGGAGCGGCGGCGTCGTCACCGGATTCGCCCCCGTCACCGGCTTCCTGCCGCGAAGTGATCCAGCGGTCCAGCACCTGCGCCAGCTGGTGCCAGGTCTGGGCGAGCTCGGACCGCAGCACCCGGGACTGAGGGTCGACGGTGAGGGCGGAGGCCAGTACGTCGGCCGCCTCCTCCATCCGGGTCCGGGCCGCTGTCACAGCAGCCTCGGTCACGTCCGAACGCAGCCCCAGCCAAGCCAGCGAACGCAGGATGCGTACCTCGGCGACCAGTGCGCCGCCTGCCTGCCGGTGCAGTTGGAGGGCCCGCTCGTAGGCGGCGATCGCCTCGGGCACCAGGTCGGCGGCGGAGAGCTGATCGGCGGCCGACTGGGCCAAGCCCGCTTGGGGACGAAGGTCCTCCCAGCCCCTGGCGATCTCCGCCGCCCGCAGGTACTGCTCCGCCGAGGGCCGCCACTCCCGCAGCTCGCGCAGGAGATCACCCAGGAACTCGTGAGCGGCGACGGCCTGTCCCTCGCCGTGCTCCAGCAGATCCGGCAGGGCCGACTGCAGCACTTCCGCGGCATCGGCGGTTCGGCCGGTACGGGCGTACGAGCGGGCCAGCAGCAGCCGGGCCTGGGCACCACCGTCGGCGCTCAGTCCGGCCTGGTCGAACCAATGGGTCGCCGTGAGCGCATGTTCCGCGGCCTCCTCCACCCCGCTCTCTCCCGCACCTTCCGGTGTGTTCGCGCGGCGCAAGAGGATGTCGACGAGCGTGAGCCGTACGACGCCCTGCGTCTCGGCGTCGGTCACTTCCGTGGCGTGCTCCCAGGCGGAACGCGCCGCTTCCTCGGCCTCCTCCAGGCGGTCGAGTGACGACAGCACACCGGCCCGCAGAACCAGAGGATCCACCGCGTTCCAGGGACGGCCCGCATCGATCCCCCGCCTCGCAGCGGAGACCAGCAGGGGCAGGGCACGCTCCGGGTCCCCTTGGGCCAGAGCCACCCGCCCCAGGAGCTCCTCCGCCTCCGCCACCAGATCGGGAAGCATCTGCGCGTAGGCAGCGATGAAGGAGGTGAGTTCGGCCGACATCTCGCCGTGCCCGTGCCCGTGCTCCGCACCGGGCGCGTGGTCGTGCCCGGTGGCCCGAGCCGGCTCTCGGACCGAGCGCAGGTACGAGTCCACACGGATCGAAGCCAGTTCGGCGAGGGCGATCCGGCGGGTGCGCAGCGGGTCCATCGGGTCCAGTGCCTCAGCGGCCCGCATGGCCAGGCCCAGCAGCTCCTTGATCTTCACCGGATCGGCCCCCGACTGCGCGGCGACGGTCGCCAGCCGCAACTGGGCGAGCGCAGCCCGCTCCGCCTGTCCGAGTGCCCGGTACGTGTCACGAACGGCGGTCAGGAGTTCCGCCGCGTCGTCGGCCCCGCCGCGCGCGGCCGCAAGTGCCCGGTGGTCCGCGACATCGGCCGAGATCAGCGGGTCCACGTCGTCGGCCGGGCGGCCGTCCACCCGTGCCGCCACCTGGGCCCAGAGCGCGTCGGCGGCCGGATGCCCCTGCTCCCGCGCCGCCCGGGCCCGGTCGACGAGTTCGGTGAGGTCATCCGAGCCGGTCGCTGCCGGGGCCGCCGCGGGCGCGGGCCCGGAGCCGGTTGAGGTCGTGGACGGCAGGGCAGGGCTGCGCACGCCGAGCGGAAGCAGACCGACCAGCGGCTCCCGCTCGATCCGGGCGAGGAACCGGTCGGAGATCCGGGTCGTGCCGTTGCGTGCGTCGAAGCGCCGGGCGCTGTCGAGCGAGCCGGCGAGGAGGGCCTCGTACAGCTCGGAGACGCTGCGCGGTGCGCCGTTGTAGGGGACGGCCGGGCTCTGACCGTGGCCCAGTTCCCTCAGTCGACGCAGCAATACGAGGACACCGCCGTGGAAAACCAGTTGGTCGCGGTCGTTGGCCGGCGGCCCCATGTGAGTGGCGTGTTCGGCGAGGATCTCCAGCCCGCGCGACTCGTTGCCGGTCAGCGCGCAGAACTCGATGTGCCTGCCGACCGAGGGAAGCAGGCTCTCGTTGCCCCGGACCAGACGGTAGCCGCGCAGGTGGTGCGAGCGTGCCTCGTCGAACCGCCCGAGGCGCAGCAGCGGAAGCAACGAGACGGCGAGGACCCGGTGGGGTTCCTCGGCGCAGACGCGCTCCCCTCCCAGCACGTGCTTCCAGACGTCCAGGGCTTGGGCGTCATCACCGCGCAGAGCGGCGTACTGGCCTTGGCTGTTGTCCTCGCAGGCCTGGCAGTCGCTCATCCGGTCGCGTTCGGCGCCGCGCCAGGCATGGAAGGAGCGTTCGGCCCGCTCGTCGTCACCAGTGACGTCGGCGAGCCACATCTGCGCCTCCCGTACGGGCCGCTCGCTGTAGCCCGCGATCCGGTAGCGGCGCTCCATGTCGTCCAGCCAGCCGACCGCGGACTCCAGAGGGATGTCAGGCGAGTTCCCGATGGCCGTGGCCACCCACTTGAACTGCCAGAACAGCGAATGAGTGGCGCTCTCGGAGAAGGAGCCGGGGTCCTTGTCGTACTCCTGGAGCAGTCGGGCGAAGGGCACCAGCAGCTTCGGGGACTCGGCGCTGTAGAGGTAGGCGTTGATGAGGTTGTCCAACGCCGCTCGGAACAGTGCCGTGTCCCCGCTTGCCTCAGCCGCGCCCGCCAGTGCCTCGGCGTGCGCGTTGCGGGCGGCGCCACCGGGCGCGCGACGGTTCTCCGCCAGACCTCGCTCGATCTCTTCGCGTGTCAGCGTCGTCACTTCTGGCCCTCCTGGGCGTCGTGGGAGTGGGTCGCCCATTCCAGGAGCCCCAGGAACGCCCGGTTGAGCAGGGCCGAGTCGGCGGGGCGCAGCGGCCGCTGGGACATCAGGAGCGCCTGCCCGTACAGCGATTCGACGGCGGTGCCGGTCAGCGTCTCGTCGGGGAGGCCGGCGATCCGGCGGATCAGCGGATTGTTGTGGTTCAGGACGAGGCGGGCGCGGGGTGCGGAGCCGCGCAGGGCACCGAGGATCCCGGTCCACAGGGAATCGGCGCTGTCCAGGGCCGCGGTGCGATCGCGCTCCTGCCGTGCCTGCCGGTCGTCCAGGTACAACGCGGGGACGGCGACGGGTTGGAAGGCGCGCAGCACCACGTCGCAGCCCTGCGGTTCGAGTCGGGTACGCGCGGTGGACAGGAAGGTGGCGAGGGAGAGTTCGACGGTGGTCGGGACGGGATCGAGACGCTCGGTGACGGCTCCGGCGTCCAGCTCCGTGACCTTGAGTTCGGGTCGTACGGCGGGCAGCAGGGCCAAGAGGTCCGCGTCGTAGGTGTAGCCGGCGTTGATGACGCCGAGGCCGTGGGCCGCCGCGATCGGGGCGATCTGGCGGAACTCCTCGACGGTGCGCGTGAAGTGGATCTCGCTGTGCGCGGCAGCGAACTCCTCCAGGCTCATCGAGCCGTCACTGGTCTCGAACGGCAGCCACGGCAGCATCAGCCCGAGCAGTTCGGCGTCGTGCCGGGCCAGGGACTTCACGCCGAGGTGGTGGACGCCCAGGAACGCGGCCAGCCGCTCGGGTTCGCCGGCCGCCAGCTCGGCGAGCCAGGTCCGGATGCGGGAGCCCAGCGCTTCCCGTACGGCGGCCAGGGTCTCGTCGTCGTACAGGTTCTCGCGGGAGGCGGTGGGGCGCAGTGTGTCGGTGTCCAGGACGACCCGGACGAAGAACGCCCAGTCGGGGAGCAGGTTGCCCGCCTGGTCGGTAAGCAGCATGCCCTTGAGGTGGACGCGGTGTCCGGACCGGTGTGCGGGACTGGTCGGCTCGGGCAGGACGTACGCGACGCCGCGCACGCCGGCGACCGGCAGGTCGAGGTCGATGCTGTCGAGCGGGGTGAATCCGAAGAGCCGGGCGCAGTGGCTCGCCAGCGCGACCCGGCGTGCCGCCGGGGTCGGGTAGGGGCGGTCCCACACGGCGGGCCGGTCGGTGAGGGAGCGCGGCTCGTCGTCGGGTCCGGCCCGGAAGGTGATGTCGTAGGGCAGAAGGGAGCCGTAGTCGCGTGCGAGCTGTTCGACCTTGGCAGGCGCCATCCATTCTTCGGCTCCGTGGCGGGCGCGGAGCAGGACGGTGGTGCCGGGTTCGTGCATGGCGTCCTGGTCCAGCTCGCGAACGGTGTACGACCCGTCGTCCGCGGCCAGCCATTCGACGGGTCGCGCGGTCAGGTCGCGTGCGGAGCGGGTGATGACGCGGATCTCGGTGGCCACGACGAAGCAGGCGAGCAGACCGATGCCGAACTGCCCGAGGAATTCCTTGCGCGCCGTCTCCAGGCCGTGTTCGCCACCGCGCTTGGAGCTTCTGCCGATGGTGGCGAGCAGGGAGTGTGCCTCGGCCGCGGTCAGTCCGATGCCGCTGTCCGAGATGCCCACCGTTCCGTCCGCGGCCCACAACCGGATGCGGACCTCCGCGTCCGGTTCGACGGCCTGGCGTGCGGTGACGGCGTCCACGGCGTTCTGCATGAGCTCGCGTACGTAGACGCGGGGGCTGGAGTAGAGGTGGTGGGAGAGGAGGTCCACCAGTCCGCGGAGGTCGACCTGAAAGCTGTTGGCGGCCGGTTCGGGCGGGGCCGTCGGCTCCGGCGGGACCATCGACGGCGGAGGGGTCGTGGACGTCATGCAGCGTCACCTCGTGTGCTCGCGTGGGTGGTTCGGCGATCGCGAGGTGCCCTCCTCACCGATCCCGGAAGTGAGGAACAGGGTAGGGGGATGATCTGACAATCTCCGCGTGATTTCCGTGGCTACCCGAAGCGCAGGAATCGCGGTGGAACCGCGTCGACCAGCCAGACACCGTTGGCGCTGATCCGGAAGACGTGCCCGGTCGCGTGCATCTCGGCGGCGTCCACGCAGAGCACGACCGGCCGTCCGCGCCGCGCGCCCACCCGGGTCGCTGTCTCCCGGTCCGCCGAGAGGTGGACGTGGTGGCGGCCCATCGGCCGCAGGCCTTCCGAGCGGATGGCATCCAAGGCGCGGGCCACGGTGCCGTGATAAAGCCGGGCGGGCGGCTCGGCCCCCGGCAGGTCGAGGTCCACCGCGACGGTGTGGCCCTGGTTGGCCCTGATCTTGGTTCCCACGACGGCGAAGCGCTGTTTGTCGTTCGTGGCGACGACCTTGTCGAGCTCTGCCCGGCCGACCGGGAATCCGTGGGCCGCGGCGGCTTCGAGCAGGTCGTCGATCTCCACCCAGCCCTGCGGGTCGAGCACCAGTCCGATCCGTTCCGGCTGGTGCCGCAGATGTTTCGAGACGTATTTGGACACCTTCACGGTGCGTCTGTCGTCCATAGTCCCAGGGTGCCGCCTGGAGGGTGGCGGCAGCAGCGATTTTTCGCCGGTCCCTTGAACTCCGACGTCCCCTATCGCGTTTCCAAGATACGGAATACATTTTCCGATTAACCGCTTCCCAGGGGGAGGATCCATGACAATCGATGCTTCACTGCCGCGCCGCGCCGCAGCCGAACTCATCGGCACGGCCGCACTGCTCGTGGTGGTGATCGGCTCCGGGATACAGGCCACGGCCCTCAGCCGGGACACCGGTGTCGCTCTCATCGCCAACTCGATCGCCACCGCCATCGGCCTCGGGCTGATCATCACCCTCTTCGGACCGCTGTCCGGCGCCCACCTCAACCCGGTGGTCACCCTCACCTCTTGGTGGGCGCGGCGGTCCGGTGGCGATGGGGTGGGCGGCCGGGACGTCCTCGTCTATGCCGCGGCCCAGACGTCCGGAGCCATCGGCGGAGCCGTCCTCGCCGAGGTCATGTTCGGCAGGGCCCCGGGCACCTTCGCCACCCAGGTTCGTGGTGGTGGGCACCTGCTGATCGGCGAGATCGTCGCCACCGCGGGACTGGTCCTGGTCATCCAGGGTCTCGGGCGGGTCGGTCGCCCGCGCCTGATCCCGGCGGCCGTGGCCGTCTACATCGCCGCCGCGATCTGGTTCACGTCCTCGGGCTCCTTCGCCAACCCGGCCGGCACCGTCGGACGTGCCTTCAGCGACTCGTTCACCGGGATCGCGCCGCAATCACTGCCAGGGTTCGTCGCAGCCCAACTGCTCGGGGGCGCTCTCGGCCTCGGGCTCGCCGGGTTGCTCTACGGAGCCGGGCGCGGAAGCCTGCGCGGAGACGGCGAAGCGGCGCGCCAGGCGGCCCCGTCGAAACTCCCGGCCCCCGCCGCCGGCGTGGCGGTAGCCGCTCCCGGCCCCTCGCGAGCCCCTGAACCGGCCACGCTCGTGGCTGATATCGGCCGCCCGAACGCGGCGGATTCGGTCTCGATATGACCTCTCGGCCGTGTTGCCCACAGGCAGGGCCCTGTTGTCCACAGCTGGTTCGGCAGGTTTTGGCGGCAAGAGTGTGATTCGCCCTGTGGACTACTGATCGAGCACTACCGGCCGTCCACCCCGGCCGGCCAGCTCGTTCATCGTCCGGGCCTGGAGTTCCCGCTCCGTTGCGGCTCGGATGAACTCCGCCACGTGTGCGGGGCCCACCAGGTCCCGCACCGCCCGCACCGTCTCGGAGGGAAGTGGCACAGGGGACGGCTCCGATGACCGTGTCGTCCCGACGGCGCCCAGGTGCTGCTGAAGGTGCCGGGTCGCGAAGAGCCGCATCGCCCGCGCGAGCTCGGCGTCCACCGTCTGCTGGGCCAGCGGACGCAGCCTCCGTACCATCGTCGCCGCCTCGGCGGCGTCCGCTTCCGTGGGCGGTACGTGCCCGAGATAGCGGCCGAAGACGTGCTCCGTGGTGAACTCCAGGAACCGCGAGGCGATGTGTTCCACCTGACCGCGCAACTCCCGCAGGTGCCCCGTGATCGCCGCCAGCGGCACCCCCGCCGCGTACAACTCGGCGGCGACCGCCAGCTCCTGCGGGGAGGGCACGAGGAACTCGTCGGGCCGCCCCGGGATGCGCTCCAGCACCCCCAGCTCGCACGCCTCCCCCACCGCGTCGTCGTCGGGTCTGCCCCCGAACCGTTCGTTGAGTTCGGCCCGGCTGATGCGCGCCGCCTCCTCGTCGGTCCACGGCCCGTGCACCTCCGCGACCAGGCCCAGCACACCGCCCAACCCGCGCCCCGCGTCCCAGGCCTCAAGCAACTCCTTGATCGAGGCCAGGGTGTAGCCACGATCCAGTAGGTCCGCGATCTGACGCAGCCGCGCCAGATGGGTGTCCCGGTAGACGTTGGACCGGCCGCGCCGCTCCGGCTTCGGCAACAACCCGCGGTCCTGGTAGGCGCGGATCGTGCGGACCGTTGCCCCGCTGTGGTGCGCCAGATCCTCGATCCGGTACTCGGCTAGCGCCTGATCGGACAATCCCGGCTCCCTACGACATGGCGGCTCGGCCGGCCGCGCCCGCCGCGGCCCGGGCGGCAGGTGATGCCACCAGGCGCTCGACCGCCGTACGCGGCGAGCCCTCCTGCGAGGGATGGTACGACCGGCGCAGGTCGCCGGGTATGGCCGTGCGGGGCTCTTCCCGGTGACACGGCCCGGCCCGGCTCACAGCCTGGGCTCCAGCTTGGCGAGCCGCCGCAGGGTCCGGGGCGCGAAGCGGGACATCCACAGCGCGCCCTTGGACTCCGGGGTCACCGGGACCACGGCCTGGTTCCTGACCACGGCGAGCAGGATCGCGTCGGCGACCTTCTCGGGTGGGAAATTGCGCAGTCCGTACAGTCGGGAGGAACGCTCCTGACGCCGCTTCTCCTCGGTCGCGTCCACTCCAGCGAACCGTGAGGTGGTGGTGATGTTGGTGTTCACGATGCCCGGGCAGATCGCCGAGACGCCGATCGACTTCGACGCCAGTTCGGCGCGCAGGCACTCGCTCAGCATCAGGACCGCCGCCTTCGAAGTGCTGTAGGCGGGAAGGGTCTTGGAGGGCAGGTAGGCGGCGGCCGAGGCGGTGTTGACGATATGACCGCCCTGGCCGCGGTCGGCCATCTGCTTTCCGAAGATCCGGCAGCCGTGGATGACCCCCCACAGGTTCACGTCGAGGACCTTCTTCCAGTCCTCGGCGGTCGTTTCGAGGAAGGGGCCGGACAGCCCGATCCCGGCGTTGTTGACCAGGACGTCCACGATTCCGTACTCCGCGGCGGTCCTCGCCGCCAACTTCTCCATCGCCTGCTCGTCGCTGACGTCGACGCACTCGCCCCAGGCTTGGGGAGCGCCCACCAGGCGGGCCATCTCGGCGGTACGCACCACTCCCTCCCCGTCCCGGTCCACGCACACCACCCGCGCCCCGGCCTCCGCGAACGCGAAGGCGGTGGCCCGTCCGATGCCGCTGGCAGCGCCGGTGACCAGCACCAACTGCCCCCCGAACCGGTCGGCGTACTTGCCCGGCGCCTTCAGCTCCGGCGCCCGCGTCGCGGGCTCCTCCGTGGCGGTGACGAAGTCGCCGATCCAGGAGGAGATCTGGTCCGGCCGGGTCCGGGGCACCCAGTGCTGTGCGGACAGCGTCCGCCGCACGAGGTCCGGAGCCCACAGTTCGAGGTCGTCGTAGAGCCGCTCCGAGAGGAACACGTCCTCGGTCGGAATGATCAACTGGACCGGTACGTGGGCGTACGCGTCGGTGCGCGGACGGCGCAGCCGCGACCGTACGTTGTCGCGGTAGAGCCAGGCCCCGTGCGCCGCGTCCGAGGGCAGCGACGCGGTCGGGTAGTCGCCGGCCGGGACCTTCTCCACGCGCTGGAGGATTCCCGGCCACCGCTTGCCGAGCGGTCCGCGCCAGGCCAACTCCGGCAGTACGGGGGTGTGCAGCATGTACACGTACCAGGACTTCCGGCCCTGGTTCAGCAGCTGGGCCACCCGCCTCGGGGTGGGACGCGACGTCCGCTTCTTGACCCAGTGCCCGAAGTGGTCGAGGGAGGGGCCCGACATGGAGGTGAAGGAGGCGATCCGACCCTCGGTACGGGCGACCGTCGCGAATTCCCAGCCCTGGACCGAGCCCCAGTCGTGCCCCACCAGGTGCACCGGTCGGTCCGGACTGACCGCGTCCGCCACGGCCAGGAAGTCGTCCGTCAGCTTCTCCAGGGTGAAACCGCCCCGTAGTGGCGCCGGAGCCGAGGAGCGACCGTGGCCCCGTACGTCGTACAGCACCACGTGGAAGCGCGTGGCCAGCCGCTCGGCGACCTCCGACCAGACCTCCTTGCTGTCCGGGTAGCCGTGCACAAGGACCACGGTCGGCCGGTCCGCCTCGCCGAGCTCGACGACGCAAAGGTCGATGCCGCCGGTGTGCACCCGTCGCTCGCGCGCGCCCGCGAAACCCGCTCCGTTCATGCTGCTCATGCCGCCTTCTCCTCAGCCCAGCGCCGCACGTGCGGCAGATCGTCGTCCAGCCAGAAGGCGCTCTCCTCGGGGTCCCGGGAGTCGGTGACGACCAGGACCTCCTCGAATTTCGCGCCGGTGCCCCGGAAGCCCAGATGGGGCTCCACCGCCCACAGTCCGGGCTGCGGTGGGTGGTCGGAGAAGTGGTAGGGGCTCCACAGCGGTGACCAGCCCTCGCGGTGGCCGTGCAGGGCGTCGCTCGCCAGGCCCTTGAGGGACTGGGTGCCGAAGCCGAGGACGGTGGGCGACCAGCGCCGCTTCTTGACCCGGTCCACCTTGTGCGCGATCACGCCGAAGGGGTAGGCGCGGTGCCGGTTGGCGTAGCCCTGGCGGGTCATGAGCCGCTCGACGTTCTCGTAGATCTCGCGCAGCGGGCGGCGCTCGCGCACTTGCTCCAAGATCAGCTCGCGGTGGGGTCGCAGATCGGACATCAGTCGGTCCTGGACGGGGTTGAGCCCGAGGCTGCCCGAGTAGCCGACGTCGGCCGCGAACCCCCGGTAGACCGGGGCCATGTCGAGGATGAACGGCATCCCCGGCTCCAGCCTGCGGTTCGTCGGGAAGAACTGCAGGGGGATCTTGAAGTTCACGAAGGCGGTGCGGTCCCCGAACCAGGCGAACGGCATGTGGAACCAGTCCCGCACCCCGCGCTCACGCAGCCACTCACGCTGCATCCGTGCCGCCTCGCGCTCGGTCACCCCGGCACGCAGCTGCGCAGCCACCGTCTCCGCGCACTCGTAGGCGAGGCGCTGGACCTCCCGGAACCCGCGCAGCTCGGTGGAGGGCCTGAGCGGCGGGCGCGCGGTCAACGCGGCGCCCTGCGTCGTGCGTTGCGTGGAATCCCCAGTCATGCCAGCCGTCCGTCCATAGAGCCGTACGCGCCCGTAACTTGACACTGATGAATGTGACAATGACCGGGGGTCACGTCAAGGGCCGTGCACAAGCCTGTGGATAAAGTTCGCCGGCCGCGTGAGGGCCCGCAGGGGCTCCGCCGCGTAAGCCTTCCGTCAGGGTCCGTAGTCCTCAAGGCGGAGACGCGATCCCGCTCCAGGTCTGACGATCGAGGTGCGCCGCGCCACTAACGTCGAAGCCGTGACTGTCATCGCGACCGAAAGCCTGAGCAAGCGGTACCCCCGAGTGACCGCTCTCGACCGGCTCTCCTTGGACATCGGGCCCGGCGTTACCGGCCTCGTGGGCGCCAACGGAGCCGGCAAGTCCACGCTGATCAAAATTCTGCTGGGACTGTCCCCCGCCACCGAGGGGCGCGCCGCCGTACTCGGACTGGACGTCGCCACGCACGGCAGCGCCATCCGCGAACGCGTCGGCTACATGCCCGAACACGACTGCCTTCCTCCCGACGTCTCGGCCACCGAGTTCGTGGTGCACATGGCGCGCATCTCCGGGCTGCCGCCGACCGCCGCACGCGAACGGACCGCCGACACCCTGCGCCACGTAGGTCTCTACGAGGAGCGCTACCGCCCCATCGGCGGCTACTCCACGGGTATGAAGCAGCGGGTCAAGCTCGCGCAAGCGCTGGTCCACGATCCACAACTGGTCCTTCTGGACGAGCCCACCAACGGGCTCGATCCCGTCGGCCGCGACGAGATGCTCAACCTGATCCGCCGTGTCCACACCGACTTCGGCATCTCGGTCCTCGTCACCTCCCACCTCCTCGGGGAACTGGAGCGGACCTGCGACCACGTCGTCGTGGTCGACGGTGGCAAGCTGCTGCGATCCAGCTCCACGAGTGACTTCACGCAGAACACCGCCACGCTGGCCGTGGAGGTCACCGACTCAGACGCCCACCCCGACGGCAGCGCCGCCCTGCGCAAGGCGCTCACCGAGGCGGGCCTGACGCTGCACGCGGCCGACGAGCAGGGCCTGCCGGGAGCGGGCCACATCCTTCTCGTGGAGGCGACGGGCGAGGAGACGTACGACCAAGTCCGCGACACCGTCGCCGACCTCGGTATCGGCTTGGTCCGCATGGAGCAGCGCCGCCACCACATCGCGGAGGTCTTCCGCGACAACGGCCAGAGTGACACCCCCCAGCGGAAGGGAGCCGGTTCCGATGGCGCCTGACACCTCGACCCAGATCCACAACATCGGCTACCGGTCCTACGACGGCCCCCGGCTCGGCCGCGCCTACGCCCGCAAGTCGCTGTTCTCGCAGTCCCTGCGCGGCGCCTACGGGCTCGGCCGTTCGGCCAAGTCGAAGGTGCTGCCGATGATCCTCTTCGCGGTGATGTGCGTTCCCGCGCTGATCATCGTCGCGGTCGCCATCGCGGTCCCCGGCTCCACCGATCTTCCGGTCAAGTACACGACCTACGCCCTGACCACGCAGGTGGTGATCGGCCTCTACCTCGCTTCCCAGGCGCCCCAGTCGGTCTCCCGTGACCTGCGCTTCAAGACGGTGCCGCTCTACTTCTCGCGGCCCATCGAGCGCGTCGACTACGTGGTGGCCAAGTACGCCGCCATGGCCTCCGCGCTGTTCATCCTCACCGCCACCCCGTTGTTGATCATGTACATCGGCTCGCTGCTGGCGAAGTTCGACTTCGGGGACCAGACCAAGGGATTCGGGCAGGGACTGGTGTCCGTACTGCTGCTGTCGCTGCTGTTCGCCGGCGTGGGCCTGGTCATGGCGGCCCTGACCCCGCGCCGCGGGTTCGGTGTCGCCGCGATCATCGCCGTGCTGCTGATCCCCTACGGCGCGGTGACCGCTGTTCAGGGCATCGCCTGGAACACCGGCTCCGCCGGCGCCATCGAGTGGATGGGTCTGTTCTCCCCGATCACCTTGATCGACGGCTTCCAGACCGCCTTCCTAGGCGCTACCTCGGCCTTCCCCGGCGGCGAGGGCCCCACCGCCGGCGCCGGCGTCGTCTACCTGCTCGTCATCCTCGCCCTCATCGCCGGCTCCTACGCCGCCCTGATGGCCCGCTACCGGAAGGCCGGGCTGTGACCATCATCGACATCGACCACACCTCCCGCTGGTTCGGGAACGTCGTCGCCGTCAACGACGTGACCATGCGCATCGGGCCGGGGGTCACCGGACTGCTCGGCCCCAACGGCGCCGGCAAGTCCACCCTGATCAACATGATGGGCGGCTTCCTCGCGCCCTCCACGGGCAGCGTCACCCTCGACGGCACGCCGATCTGGCGCAACGAACAGGTCTACAAGCAGGTCGGCGTCGTGCCCGAGCGCGAGGCCATGTACGACTTCCTCACCGGACGCGAGTTCGTCGTCGCCAACGCCGAACTCCACGGGCTCGACGACGCGGCCGCTCAGCGGGCGCTCGCCACCGTCGAGATGGAGTACGCCCAGGACCGCAAGATCTCCACCTACTCCAAGGGCATGCGGCAACGCGTGAAGATGGCCTCCGCCCTCGTCCACGAGCCGTCCGTGCTGCTCCTCGACGAGCCGTTCAACGGGATGGACCCGCGTCAGCGCATGCAGCTGATGGAACTGCTGCGGCGCATGGGAGACGAAGGCCGCACGGTGCTGTTCTCCTCGCACATCCTGGAGGAGGTCGAGCAGCTCGCCTCGCACATCGAGGTGGTCGTCGCCGGTCGGCACGCCGCCTCCGGCGACTTCCGCAAGATCCGGCGCCTGATGACGGATCGCCCCCACCGCTACCTCATCCGCTCCTCCGACGACCGGGCGCTCGCGGCCGCCCTCATCGCCGATCCGTCCACCGCCGGCATCGAGGTCGACCTCAAGGAAGGCGCCTTGCGCATCCAGGCCGTCGACTTCGGCCGTTTCACCGAACTGCTGCCGCGGGTCGCCCGCGCGCACGGTATCCGGCTGCTCACGGTCTCCCCTTCCGACGAGTCCCTCGAGTCGGTCTTCTCCTACCTCGTCACGGCCTGAGGAGCTGGCTTCCATGTACAACCCCACCGTTGCGCGGCTCACCTACCGGGCCCTGCTCGGCAGGCGGCGCGCGCTGATCCTCTTCGCGCTGCCCGCGCTGCTGATCCTCATCTCCGTCGCCGTCCGCGCTCTCACCGGTGTGGACGACAAGGTCGCGGCCGATCTGCTCGGCGGCTTCGCCCTCGCGACGATGGTGCCGCTGATCGGCGTCATCGCAGGAACCGGGGCCATCGGCCCCGAGATCGACGACGGCTCGATCGTCTACCTGCTCTCCAAGCCGGTGAAGCGGCCGACGATCATCATGACCAAGCTGATCGTCGCGATCGCCGTCACGATGGCGTTCTCGGCGATCCCCACGCTGATCGCCGGCTTCATCCTCAACGGCAACGGTCAGCAGATCGCCGTCGCCTACACCGTCGCCGCCCTGGTCGCCTCGATCGCCTACAGCGCGCTGTTCCTGCTCCTGGGCACGGTAAGCCGCCACGCCGTCGTCTTCGGCCTGGTCTACGCACTGATCTGGGAGTCGCTCTTCGGCAGTCTCGTTTCGGGTGCGAAGACGCTGAGCGTGCAGCAGTGGTCCCTGGCACTGGCGGAGAAGATCGCCGGTGAAGGGTACGTCGACGCCACCGTGGCCCTGCCGACCGCCGCCGTCCTGCTCGTGGTGGTCACCGTGGGGGCCACCGTCTACGCGGGCCAGAAGCTGCGCAGGCTGACCTTGGCCGGTGAGGAGTAGCCCTCGCCCCGCATCAGCCACCTGTGCCCCGCCCGGCCCACCGGCCAGGCGGGGCACGAACATGCCGGGCATCATCGGGGCATGACGCCCCACCCCGAGGCCGAACCGTCCAGGCCCGTCTGGTCCTGGATACGTTCCGCGCCCGGTACGCACATCTGGCTGTTGATCATCGCCATCACCAGCGTCATCGTCGTGATCGCGCCCGACCGCCTGGAGCACGTTCTGCTCCACCGCAACAGCAGCAATCTTCACGAACTCACACGGCACCCGGTACGCGCCCTGGTCTCCAGCGCCTTCTGGATCGAGAACCCCGCCTCGCTCGCCCAGTACGCCGTGCTCTTCGAGGTCTTCCACGCTTCCGTCGAGCGATGGCTGGGCACGTTGCGCTGGCTGGTGATCGTGGCGACCGCCCATATCACCGCCACCCTGATCAGTCAGAAGGTGGTGCTCATGGCCATCCAGGACCATCGGGCGCCCCGCAGCATGGTCCATGTCGTCGACATCGGCGTGAGTTACGGACTCGCGGCGGCCGCCGGTGTCCTTACCTACCGGCTGCCCGGTCCCTGGAGATGGTTCTACCTCGTCGGGACCGTCGCCTTCTTCGGCATCCCGCTGGTCACGGGCGGAACCTTCACCGACCTAGGGCACGCCATCTCACTCGCCGTCGGCCTTCTCGCCTGGCCCTTGACCCGCCATCCGCAGGGGATCGCGCAGCGTCCCGCCATGCATGTTTCACGTGAAACATGACCCCGGCCCCTGCGGAAAAATCACTGGTACGCGGCTTGTGGGCGCGGCAGAGTGAGGAGTGCGGGGAGTAACAAACGGTCCGGAACAGCCACTTCGAGCGCGTCTTCGGACGCGGGCTGTTCCGGACCTTCCCGGCTTACGAGGGGCCTTGGGGGCCGCTGTCAGGCAGCGCCCAACAGACGTTCCAGGACCACGGCGATCCCGTCCTCCTGGTGGGACGTCGTCACCTCATCCGCCACGGCCTTCAGTTCCGGATGGGCGTTGGCCATCGCGACCCCGTGGGCCGCCCAAGCGAACATCGGGATGTCGTTGGGCATGTCACCGAAGGCGATGGTCTCCGCGGCCTTCACGCCGAGCCGACGCGCGGCGAGCGAGAGGCCGGTGGCCTTGGTCAGCCCGAGGGGCAGGATCTCCACTATCCCGGGGCCGGCCATCACGATGTCCACCAGGCTGCCCACGACCTCCCTGGCGACCTTGGCGAGAGTGTCGTCGTCCATCGCGGGGTGCTGGATGTACAGCTTGTTCAGCGGAGCGCTCCACACGGCGGAGGTGTCCTCGAGATAGAGCGCCGGCAGGCCCTCTTGCACCTGGTAGCCGGGGCCGAACAGCACCTCGCCGTCCACTCCGTCCCGGCTGGCCGCGAGGGCCAGTGGCCCCACCTCGGCCTCGAGCTTGGACAGGGCCAGCCCCGCCAGCTGCCGGTCCAGCGTCACCGACGTGAGCAGGCGGTGTGCGCCGGCGTCGTAGACCTGAGCGCCCTGCCCGCAGACGGCGATCCCCGTGTAGCCGAGATCGTCCAATACGTTCCGGGTCCAGGGCACGGCCCGGCCGGTGACGATGATGTGCGCCGCGCCCGCCGCGGTGACCGCGGCGAGCGCTTCACGCGTGCGTTCCGAGACGCTGTCGTCACCGCGGAGCAAAGTGCCGTCGAGATCCGTCGCGACGAGCTTGTACGGGAACGGGACCGGGCTCACTTGGAGATCGGCTCCAGGACCTCACGACCGCCGAGGTAGGGACGGAGCACCGGAGGTACCCGCACGGAACCGTCGGCCTGCTGGTGGTTCTCCAGGATGGCCACGATGGTGCGCGGGACGGCGCACAGGGTGCCGTTGAGCGTGGAGAGGGGCTGGGTCTTCTTGCCGTCGCGGTAGCGGATCGACAGGCGGCGGGCCTGGAAACCGTCACAGTTCGAGGCGGAGGTCAGCTCGCGGTACTTGCCCTGGGTCGGGATCCAGGCCTCGCAGTCGAACTTGCGGGACGCCGACGCGCCGAGGTCACCGGTGGCGACATCGATCACCTGGAAGGGGAGTTCCAGGCCGGTCAGCCACTGCTTCTCCCATTCCAGGAGCCGCTTGTGCTCGGCCTCGGCCTCCTCCGGTGCGACGTAGGAAAACATCTCGACCTTGTCGAACTGGTGGACGCGGAAGATGCCACGGGTGTCCTTGCCGTACGTTCCGGCCTCACGGCGGAAGCACGGCGAGAAGCCGGCGTAGCGCAGCGGCAACTTGTCCGCGTCGATGATCTCGTCCATGTGGTACGCGGCGAGTGGTACCTCGGAGGTGCCGACCAGGTAGTAGTCGTCCTTCTCCAAGTGGTAGACATTTTCCGCGGCCTGACCGAGGAAGCCCGTGCCTTCCATGGCACGCGGGCGGACCAGCGCGGGGGTCAGCATCGGGATGAAACCGGCTTCACCGGCCTGCGCGATCGCCGCGTTGACCAAGGCCAGCTCCAGCAGGGCGCCGACGCCGGTGAGGTAGTAGAAGCGGGAGCCCGACACCTTCGCGCCGCGCTCGACGTCGATGGCGCCGAGGGACTCGCCGAGTTCGAGGTGATCCTTGGGCTCGAAGCCCTCGGCTGCGAAATCGCGGATCGTGCCGTGCGTTTCCAGAACGGTGAAGTCCTCTTCGCCGCCGACCGGCACATCGCTGTGGACGATGTTGCCGAGCTGGAGGAGGAGCTGCTTGGCCGCCTCGTCCGCCTCGTTCTGCTCGGCCTCGGCCGACTTGACGTCCGCTTTGAGCTGTTCGGCCTTCTTCAGCAGCTCGGCCCGTTCCTCCGGGGAGGCCTTGGGGATCAGCTTGCCGAGCGACTTCTGCTCATTGCGCAGTTCGTCGAAGCGCATGCCGGAGGACCTGCGGCGCTCATCGGCGGAGAGCAGCGCGTCGACGAGGCCGACGTCCTCTCCACGGGCGCGCTGCGAGGCGCGGACACGGTCGGGGTCTTCACGGAGCAGCCGGAGGTCAATCACCCCTCCAGGCTACCGGGCCGGGGTTCAGAGGATCACATCGATATCACGTTGCGTGTCACTATGTCCCAATTGAGGGAATGTAAAACTGTTGCTCCACTACCCTGGCGTGCTTGTCTCGGAGCGCTTCCGAGGCGCTCGCAAAAGCGGTCCTATTCCCCGAAGGGCGGTCACCGTCTCGGGTGGGGGTCGAGCCTGAGCAGGGCGGAGGGTGTTCCTTGTCCACAGGAATTCCGCCCGGAGCACTCTTATCCACAGGCTGTGTGCCCGATCTGTGGACACGGAAATAGATCATTCCCGACCGGTTGGCGCTCCCCGGGAATCAGGGTTCAAACCGCCCTCACACACTCATTCGGGTGGGAATGACTCGCCCCAAAGAGTTGATCGGTGATACGGAGGTGACGCCGTTCACCTCGCGCTCCCTTGCGTGAAACCCTAGAGCACCTGCCGATATGTCGACCTTGTCGCACTGCTCTGTCGACTTGTCCCCAGGCCCGCATCTCAACCTGTGGATAACTCTGTGGACAGCGGGAGAACGCTACGGCCGGCCGTCGAGACAGCGGGCCAGCCAGTCGGAGGCATCCGTGAAGTCGCCGTCCGAGGTGCCTGGACGCGCCGCGCGTACGTCACTCACCGCAACGCCGGCCCGCGGGTATGAGCCCAGGAAGCGGACCTGGGGACAGGTGCGCTTGAGCCCCATCAGCGCCTCACTGACCCGACGGTCGGAGATGTGCCCCTCGGCGTCGACCGCGAAGCAGTAGTTGCCGATGCCCGCTCCCGTCGGCCGGGACTGGATGAGCATCAGGTTGACCCCCCGTACGGCGAACTCCTGGAGGAGTTCCAACAGCGCACCCGGGTGGTCGTCCCCCAGCCACAGGACGACCGAGGTCTTGTCCGCACCCGTCGGAGCGGCCGGCCGGGCGGGGCGGCCGACGAGCACGAACCGGGTTTCGGCGTTCTCCGCGTCGTGGATCTCGGTGACCAGCGGCTCGAGCCCGTACGTGGCAGCGGCGAACTCGCCGGCGAAAGCCGCGTCGAAGCGGCCTTCCTGGACCAGCCGGGCGCCGTCGGCGTTGGAGGCGGCCGACTCCCACACCGCGTCGGGCAGGTGCGCACGCAACCAGTTGCGGACCTGGGGCTGCGCCACGGGGTGTCCGGTCACGGTCTTGACGTCCGAAAGCTTGGTCCCGGGCCGGGCGAGCAGTGCGAACGCGATGGGCAGCAGCACCTCGCGGTAGATCATCAGCGGTTCGCCGGACGCCAACTCGTCCAGGGTGGCGGTCACCCCGCCCTCCACCGAGTTCTCGATCGGCACCAGCGCGGCGGCGGCTTCGCCGTTGCGCACGGCGTCCAGGGCGGCCGGAACCGACACCATCGGGACGAGCTCCCTGGTGGCGGCTTCCGGCAGCGTGCGCAGGGCGGCTTCGGTGAAGGTGCCCTCGGGACCGAGATAGGTGAAGCGGGTGGCCGACATGCGATCAGCCTAATGCCGGGGCGGCCGCGTCCGACGGGATGTTCACCCTTCGAGCAGCCGCTGTCCGACGTACTCCCCGGGCCGCGGGCCGGGCGGGACGGCGTACAGCCCGCTCGACTCGTGCCGGATGAACTCGGACAACGCGTCACCCCGATCGAGTTTGCGCTGGACGGGCACGAAGCCGCGCAGCGGATCGGCCTGCCAACAGATGAACAACAGCCCGGCGTCGGGGGAGCCGTCCGGGCCGATGCCGTCGTGGAAGGAGAAGGGCCGTCGGAGCATGGCGGCGCCACCGTTCTGCTCCGGGGCCGAGATCCGTGCGTGCGCGTTCGAAGGGATCACCGGCTTGCCATCGGCGCCGAGCTTCGCGAGATCCATCTTGGTGGTCTCGCTTCCGCCGGTCAGTGGGGCACCCGTGGCCTTGGTGCGGCCGATGACCTGCTCCTGCTGGGCGAGGGACTGCTTGTCCCAGTCGTCCAGCAGCATCCGGATGCGGCGTACGACGGCGTACGAGCCCCCCGCCATCCACGCGTGTTCGGCCGGGCCGGGGCCCGCCGCCGGCACGAAGATCCGCTTGTCGAAGTCGGGGTCCGCCGGCTTCGGGTTCGCGGTGCCGTCGACCTGGCCCATCAGGTTCCGGGCGGTCATGGCGGCGCCGGTGGCCCCGGGGGTCCTGTTGAAACCGTTCATCTGCCAGCGGACCCGAGCGGCTTCGCCGGCGTCCTTCTGGAGGGCGCGCAGTGCGTGAAAGGCGACCAGGCCGTCGTTGGCGCCGATCTGGATCCAGAGGTCACCGTTGCTGCGCTGCGGGTCGAGTCGGTCCGAGGAGAAATCGGGGAGGGGGTCGAGGGCTGAAGGGCGGCGCGAGGCGAGCCCGGTGCGCTCGAAGAACGAGTGCCCGAACCCGAATGTGACGGTGAGGGACGAGGGCCCGGCGTCCAGGGCGATCCCGGTATCCGCGGTCGGGGCCGTCTCGCCCGCCATCAGTCGCCGCGCGGTTTCGGACCAGCGGCGCAGGAGGGCGGCGGCTTCCGTGCGCCCGGCGCCGGGCGCGAGATCGAACGCCACGACGTGCCCCTTGGCCTGGAGAGGGGTGGTGATGCCGGCCTGGTGGTCTGCGTGGAAGGCGACCTCGGTGGCACCGAGCGAGGCGAGCGTACCGGCGCCGCCCTTCGCCGTGATCTGCGGGGATTCGGCGAAGGCTGAGTGCGCCAGGGCGCCGCCGGTGGCGCCGAGTGCCAGACCGGCGGCGCCTGCGGCGCCCACTGTGCCCAGCAGACGACGCCGCGAGATTTCGATGTCGGGGTTGCTCTCGGTGCTGTCGCTCACGCTGGTCAGCCGATCTTCACGTTCTTCTGGACGGTCGTCTGGTCGATGTCGGACGTCCGTACGGTGATGTCGATGCGCCACTCGCCCGCGAGTGGCAGCTGTACGCCGTCCGCGCTCCAGTGTCCCGGAGCCGCGCGCTCCGGGAGGACCGGAAGCGGACCGATCTCCTTGGCCGGGAGGGTGAAGGAGATCTTCACCTCGGGAAGGTCGACGGGTTGTCCATCCGTGTTCTGGGCCCACAGGTGCAGGCCGTTCGCGCCGATCCGACCCGGGGCGAGTTCCAGGCGAACGGTGCCCTTGCCCTGAGGGCCGCCGGTGTCGAAGGGCAGGGTGATCTTGATGGGGCGATTGGGAACGGTGGTGGTCGCCGGACCGCGACCGGTCTCCAGTTCTGCGGTGCGCCCCGGCTCGGTGCTGGTCAGCACCGTGGTGACGGCCAGCAACGCCAACGCGACCGCCGCCTCTGCCAGGACGGTGCGGCGAAGGCCGGCGCGCCCAGGGTCCGCGTCACGCACCTGCTTGGCGCGGGCGTTGTCTTTGACCGTGCGCTGGCGGGCCAGCTGCGCGGCGCGTTCCGGGTCGGCGGGTACCGTCGTCAAAGCCGCGGCCTCAGGAGCCGTCTCACTCTCCGACGCCTCAGGCTTTGGTGATTCACGCTCCGATGTTTCACGTGAAACATCCTCCGTGTCACGACGCTGTCCTCCACGGCCCTCTGTTTCACGTGAAACATTCGCCTGCACCGGCACCGGCACCGGCCCACGATCGGCGAGCCGGGCGGTCCAGGATCGGGAGAGATAGGCGATGCCGACGAGGACGCAGACGAGGGCGACCTTGATCAGTAGGAGCTGTCCGTAACTGGTGCCGGTCAGGGCGGACCAGCTGCCCAGCTGGCGCCAGGACTGGTACACGCCGGTGAGGACCAGCACCAGAACGCTGATGAACGCGACCTTCGAGAAGCGCCGGACTGCCTCGCGCTCAATGCCGGGGACCTTGTACAGGGCGACCAGCAGCGCGGCCAGACCGCCGAGCCAGGTGGCGACGGCGAGCAGGTGCAAGATGTCGACCGGCATCGCGATCCCGGGCTGGATGCCCGTGGAGGCATGCTCGGACAGGGCCCAGGTGGCGGCGATGCCGCCGGCCACGACGGCCCCTCCGACACCGAGCCCGAAGGCGAGGTCGCTCGTGTTCTTGTGCTCGTCCACCGCGTCGTTGCTACTGGTTGTCCCGCCGACGTCAAGCGGTTCGGTGCCCGCCGCTGCCGGTCCGGCGTCCTGTTGCCGGCGCGCATAGGCGCCGAAGAGCACGGCCACGAAGAGCGCCGCCGCCCCGAGGAGGAGCAGCCTCGACACGAGCGAGGCACCGGCCTTGGTGTCGAGGACGCCCTTGAGCGCGTCGAGATCGAATACGTCGGCGAACTTGCCCGACCCCGTGTACGGGCCCCGGAGCACCAGCATCGCCAGGGTGGAGGCGGTCAGCAGTACCCAACCGCGCAGCACCAGCTTCTGCAGCGGCCGTTCGGCCGAGCCGCGGCGCCAGCACACCAGGATGAAGGCGGCGCCGCCGACGAGGAGGGTGAAGCCGAGGTAGGCGGCGTACCGGGCGATGCCGTACGCGACGCCGACGGGTCCGCCCCCCGCCTTCTGGGTGGGAAGGACGACGTGGGTGGCCGATGGCGCACCGATGGAGAAGGTGAAGGCGCCCGAAACCGGGTGGCTGTCGGCGGAGACGGCCTGCCAGGCCACCGTGTAGGTGCCGTTGGGTAGGCCGGAGTGCAGAGCGGTGCCGTAACGGACGGTGGATCCGCTGCACATGTTGCGCAGTTCGCCGGTGTCGACCCGCTTGCCCTGTGGGTCCACCACCCGGATGGAGTCGTCGCCCATGGCGACCTCCTCCGAGAAGGAGAGGGTCACTTGGGCGGGCGCCGTGGCGACCACCGCCCCGTCCTTCGGGTCGCTCGCGGTGAGTGCGGCGTGTGCCGTGGCCGGTCCGGCCGCGGCGAACAGCGTTGCCAGCAGGGCTGCGAGGACCAGCGCGAGCCGCGGCAGGAATGCCGTGGCCCGGGCGCGGGCCGGGATGGGGGCGGTGGCCGTCATGGCGTGTCAGTTCCTCGGTCCGTCAGTGGGCGTTGGAGCTCTGCCCGGTGTACGTGCGGTCCTTCACGTCCAACTCGATCGTGATGGGGTCGGCCTTCTCGAACTTGAGCTCGACCTTGACCTTGTCGCCGACCTTCGGCTTGCTCTTGAGGCCCATGAGCATGACGTGGCTGCCTCCGCGCTCCAGGCTGAGCCGGCCGTTCGCGGGCACGCCCAGCGACGGGACCTGCCGCATCTTCTGGTCCTTGGTCTCGTGGATCTGGAGATCGTCCGAGAGCGGGCTGGTCAGGCCGGTGAGCTTGTCGGGCGTCTTCGAGTCATTGGTGATGACCATGAAGGCACCGGCCATCTTGTCGTCGACGGGCTCGGGCATGAAGGCACCGCTGACCGTGAGCTTCGGCATGGCGTCCGTGGTCGTGCCCTCGGACTCGGAGGAGCAGCCGGATATCGCGAGCGCCGCCGTCAGGGAGAGCGCGGCGGCCAGGGTGCGGGTGATGCGGGCGTTCACGGGTTCTCTCCCTGGACGATCTTCGGCAGGTCCTTGGTGTAGTCATCGACGGTGGTGCTCTCGCCGTAGAGGAGGTAGCCCTCGTCGGTCTTGGGCGAGAACGCGATGACTTGGGCGCCGTGCATGGAGACGACGCTGCCGTCGGCCTCCGTCTTGGCGGCCTCGATACCGACGCCGAGTGACCGGGCGGCGGTCTGGATGGTGGCGAAGTCCCCGGTCAGTCCGATGAAGGACGGGTCCTGGGCCCTGAGCCACTTGCCGAGGGATTCGGGGGTGTCCCGTTGGGGGTCGGTGGTGACGAAGACGACCTGGAGCTTGTCCTGGTCCGCCTTGGGCAGTGCCTTCCTGGCGACCGCGATGTTGCTCATGGTCAGAGGGCACACGTCAGGGCAGTTGGTGTACCCGAAGTAGATGAGCGTTGGCCGGCCCTTGGTCTGCTCGCGCAGGTTCCACGGCTTGCCGGTGGTGTCCGTGAGGACGAGATCCGGCTTCTCGAAGGGGCGGTCGAGGACGGTCGCCGACCCGGCCTTGGTCGTGCCGGTGATCTGCGTGACCGAACCGCCGGACTTGGCCGGTTCACCACCGCAGGCGGTGAGGGCGAGTGCGGCCGCCGCGACGAAGGCGGCGACCGTCACACGTGTGGTGCGCATGGGGAGAATCCCTGGGATCGGGGTTTCGGATGGTCTACATGACAGGGCCCGTGGGGGCCGTCGGTCAGGAGGCGCGACGGCGCGACGCGAAGCCGAACGCGACTCCGCCGAGACCCAGCACGATGCCCGCGATACCGAGGGCGCGCGCGGTCGTGTCGGAGCCGGTCGCGGCGGCCTTGTCGTGGCCGTCCTCCTGGCCCTTGGCGTCATCGGTCTTCGTGGAGTCGTCGTGGTGGCCGTCAGCGGCCGCGGCCGCGGTCAGCTTGAGGACGGGCGCGGGGTTCTGCGGCTCCGGGGCGCCCGCCTTGGTCTCTTCGATCCAGCGCACGACCTCGTTGTTGTCGTAGGTCTGGATGGCCTTGAAGACCATCTGGTCCGCGTTGTCGGGCAGCTTGCCGATGGAGACCGGGAACTGCTGGAACTTGCCGGGCTCGATCTTGCCGCCGCTCCAGGTCACCTTGGTGACCGCCTCGTTGACCTGCTTGCCGTGCACGTTGAGCGGCTTGTCGAGCTTGCTCTTCTCGACGTTCACGGTCCAGCCGGGAATGTCCTGCGGCATGACGGAGGTGAGCGGCTGGTCGATCGGGAAGTTGACCTCGACCTGCGTGGTCGACGCGTTGTCGCGCTCGTTCGGGACCTTGAAGTTGATCACCGCGTAACCACCCTTGGCGGCTTCGCCCGGCTGGACACCGACGTGGGCGAAGGCCGGACCGGAGAGGACGAGGACCGCGCCGGCGGCGAGGGCTGCGGCGAAGGAGACACGAGAGGTCTTCATGGCAGAAACACTCCACAGGGAAACAGTGGTGACATGGCCCCGCACGCGGGCGCGCGCGAGGATCACGGCACCGGTGCTCCCGTGAAGTCCCGAGGAGTGGGGGTGCCGCGTCAGGCTGCGAGGGTGAGGGTCGCCGTCGGCGGGCCGCGCCTGATCACGGTGTGCTGGAGTGCCTCACGACCGGTGGGGATCTCCGGGGAGGTCGCGCCCCGAAGGGCCCGCGCGAGAAGTTCCGGCGCGTCCGGAAGCCCGCAGACGAGGGCTCGGACCAGGGCCAGGGCGGTACGCAGTGGACGTACCGGGTCGGCCTCGGTCGACAGCCGGGACAGTTCGACGAGCCGGAACAGTGCGGCGTCGCCGCGCCCGAGCAGCCAGCCACCGGCGAGCGCGGCCAGCAGGTGGCCGACCAGCATGGCAGGGCTGAACAGGGCGGTCTGCGGAGCGTGGACCATGTGCGTGTGGGCCATGTGCCCGTGCGCGGCCATGGCGGCGGGGTCCAACCCGGCGGCCTCCAGGATCAGCCGGGCGTCCTGTGGGCTCGGCGGTACGGAGTTGCCCCCGCAGATCAGCTGCGCGGCGAGTGCGGCGAGCGACGAGTCCGAGGGGATTGCGTCGACCGGTGTCGCCGCGCCGTGCTGACCGAGGCCGAACACCGCGTGCAGCGTCACCTGACCGGCGGCGAGACCGGCGGCGATGCCGGGCAACGAACGCCGGCGCCCCGCCAGCGGCGCGGCGATCGCGAAGAGGGCGAGGAAGCCCAGTCCGAGGGCCCACCACGGCACGGTGGCGCAGGACGCCATCGCGTGCCCGACCGCGGACAACACGACGCAGACCGCGGTGAACACCGCGGCCCGTATCACCCGGAGACCCGCTCCGGCCCGCGTCGCGTGGAGGGCAGTCATGGCCGGGCCATCATCGCACTGCCCTACGGACCGCCATACGGCAGGTCCGGAACATCCCATCCGTCCCCACGTGAACCCGAGCGGTGTTCGAGCGGCCGACTCGCGGAGGTACCGGGATTCGACGGTCGCCCGGCCGACCCGTCCCGCGCTCGCGGCCCCATACACCGACGGTCGGGAGAGTCGCATCGGCCGAACGGGGACTCCGGCGGCCGAATGAGGGCTCCGGTGGCCGCCGGGGGCTTACGGGTGACCGAGGGCGGCAATAGGTAACGGTATGAGCATCTGGTGGTCTCTCCACTTGAGGCGCGAAGCCGCGAGCGTGCCGCTCGCCAGGCGACTGCTGCTCGGGACGATGGAGACCGCGGGGGTTGACCCTGACATCTGTTTCGATCTGTCGCTGGCGCTGAGCGAGGCGTGTGCGAACGCGGTCGAGCACGGCGGTCCGGTCGCCGACACGTCCTGTGTCGGAAAGCCGGACACCGCCGTCTGCGCCGAGTACCGCGTGACGGCCTATCTGGACGGCGATCACTGCCGTATCGAGGTGACCGACTCGGGTCCGGGTTTCCCGCCGTCGACGGTCTCCGGGCACAGACCCCGGCCGGCCGGACCGTCGGAGAAGGAGCACGGGCGGGGTCTGGGACTCATCGCGGAGCTCTCCGACCACGTCCGCTTCCGCAACCGCCCGGGCCGGGGCGCGGTGGTCAGCTTCGACAAGGTCCTCAAGTGGCGCGAGGGCGCGCTGCTCAGAGTGTCGTAGACACCGGTGGGCGGGTCCCGGAAGGGAACCCGCCCACCCGCGCGTGCGCCGGCCGATCGGGCCCCCCGCCGGGCCGTCCGATCAGCCCTTCAGCCGGGCCATCCACGCCTCGACCTCGTCGGAGGCGCGGGGCAGCCCGGCCGACAGGTTCCGGTTGCCGTCCTCGGTGACGAGGATGTCGTCCTCGATCCGCACGCCGATGCCGCGGTACTCCTCCGGCACGGTCAGGTCGTCGGCCTGGAAGTACAGACCGGGCTCCACGGTCAGGCACATGCCCGGTTCGAGCGTGCCGTCGACGTACGCCTCGGTGCGCGCGGCGGCGCAGTCATGGACGTCCATGCCGAGCATGTGGCCGGTGCCGTGCAGGGTCCAGCGGCGCTGGAGGCCGAGTTCCAGCACCCGCTCGACCGGGCCTTCCAGCAGGCCCCATTCGACGAGCTTCTCGGCCAGCACGCGCTGCGAGGCGTCGTGGAAGTCGCGGAACTTGGCGCCCGGCTTCACGGCGGCGATGCCGGCTTCCTGGGACTCGTAGACCGCGTCGTAGATCTTGCGTTGGATATCGGTGTAGGTGCCGTTGATCGGCAGGGTGCGCGTGACGTCGGCGGTGTAGAGGGAGTGCGTCTCCACACCGGCGTCGAGCAGCAGCAGGTCACCGGAGCGGACGTCGCCGTCGTTGCGGACCCAGTGCAGGGTGCAGGCGTGCGGGCCGGCGGCGCAGATGGAGCCGTAGCCGACGTCGTTGCCCTCGACCCGGGCACGCAAGAAGAAGGTGCCCTCGATGTAGCGCTCGGAGGTCGCCTCGGCCTTGTCGAGGACCTTCACGACGTCCTCGAAGCCGCGGACGGTGGAGTCGACGGCCTTCTGTAGCTCGCTGATCTCGAACTCGTCCTTCACGGCACGGGCCTCGGAGAGGTAGACGCGGAGCTCTTCGTCGCGCTCGGCGGTGACCTTGTCGGTCAGCGCCTTCTCGATGACGGGGTCGTGGCCGCGCAGGAAGCGGACCGGGCCGGTGGCCTCGGCGAGGGCTTCGGGCAGCTCGCGGACGTCCTTCGCGGGAAGGCCCAGGAGTTGCTCGGCCTCGGCGAGGGAGTGGCGGCGGCCGACCCACAGCTCGCCCTGACCGGACAGCCAGAATTCGCCGTTCTCGCGGTCGGAGCGGGGCAGCAGGTAGATGGTGGCGGTGTGGCCGTTCTCGCCCGTGGGCTCCAGTACCAGGACGCCGTTCTCGGCCTGGTCGCCGGTGAGGTACGCGTACTCGGTCGACGCCCGGAAGGGGTACTCGGTGTCGTTCGAGCGGGTCTTCAGCCTGCCCGCGGGCACGACCAGGCGGTCACCGGGGAAGCGCGCGGACAGGGCGGCGCGGCGCTCGGCGGTGTGGGCGGCCTGGGCGATCGGCTCCAGCCCGCGCAGCTCGGTGTCGGCCCAACCGGTGCGCATGCTCTCCGCGAGTTCTTCGCTGACGCCCGGGTACAGCCCGTTCTTGCGCTGCTTGTGCTTCTTTTGGGGCTGCTCTTCTTCCGGGGTCTCCGGGGTGAGCTCGTCAGCCACGTCTTCTCCTCAGCTACGACAGAACGGACCGGGTGTGGACCTCATCCATCGTATGGGTGAGCGGAAGACCCGTGTCGGGTCATGTGACAAATCAGTCAAACCGGGCCGCGAGCAGCACGATGTCCTCAGCCGGGTCCCCGTCGCCCCCCGCGCCCGCACCCCTCGCGGCGTCGCCGTTGACGCCCGACCCCGTCACACCGATGCCGTTCCCGTCGACGCCGTGCGCCTCGGCGCCGTCCGCCTGCGGGAAGAGCGTGCGCAGGATGTGGTCGCAGATGGCCGCCGGGTCGTCCCGGGCACCGCGGGGCACCCCCGCGGCCGCCGCGTGCAGCCGTGCGTAGGCCCGGTCCATGGGGTCGCCGGTACGCCGCAGCAGCCCGTCGGTGTACAGCAGCACCGTTTCTCCGGGAGCGGGTTCGATCTCGACACTGGGCGCCTCCCAACAGGCCAGCATCCCCAGGGGCGCCGACAGCGAGGTCTCCACGTACTCGGTGCGCCGCTCGCCGATGAGCAGCGGCGGAGCGTGGCCCGCACCGGCCAGGATCATCTTGCGGGAGCCCGGCTCGCAGTAGGCGAACAGGGCGGTCGCCGAGCGCGCGGGCTCGGTCAGTCGCAGCAGCAGTTCGAGATCGGACAGGACGGCTACGGGGTCCTCGCCCTCCATGACCGCGTACGCGCGCAGCGAGGCCCGCATACGGCCCATCGCCGCGACCGCGCTCGGGCCGGAGCCGCTGACGGAGCCGACGGCCAGCCCCATGGCGCCCTCGGGCAGTGGCAGCGCGTCGTACCAGTCGCCTCCGCCGCGCGGTCCGGTGTGGTGGCGGGCCGCGAGCTGCACCCCGACGATCCTGGGCAGCCGGCTGGGCAGCAGCTCCTCGGCGACGGTGGCCAGCCGGGAGCGGGAGCGCTCGACCTCCATCATCCGCGCCAGGTGCTCGGCGGCATGCCGGACGTAGAGCCCCGCCAGGTCGCGCTGGCGTTCGCTCGGTTCGGCCTGTTCGTCGTAGAGCCAGACGGCCGCGCCGAGCCTGCCGGTGGCTTCGGCGGCCAGCGGGAGCGCGTAGCTGGCGGCGTATCCCAGCCGGGCGGCGACCTCGCGGTGCCGGGGGTCGACGGGTACGGCGAACGCGCCCGGCCCCGCCGCGGTGCCGGGTTCCGGGAGCACGTCGGAGCCGCCCCGCGCGTCCGGGAGTCCGTCGAGGATGCGGCCGTACGAGGTGGCACTGCGGGGCACGGTTTCGATGTGGCCGAGGTCCGCGTGACCGAGCCCGAGACCGATGGTGGTGCTGGGCCCGAGCCCGTCGGAGGGCTCCAGGACGACGAGGCCGCGGCGGGCTCCGACCAGCGCCGCGCCGGCGCGCACGAACTCGCGTAGGGAGGCGTCGAGATCGACGGCCCGGGCGAGGCGTTCGGTCAGCTCGTGGAGGGTGGTCAGGTCGGAGACCATTCCCGCCAACCGGTCCTGGATGACGGTGCTCGCGGCGGGCGGCACGGTCGGGGCGGGGGCGGTCGTTCGTGCGGGAGCCGCTGCGGTGGGCGCCGCAGTGTGCGGTGACGCGGTAACTGCTGAATCGATTCCGGCCACTTTCGGGAGATGCGACGCGCTCATGGCGTCCGCCTTTCCACCTGGTGCGATTCGCCATATAGCATCGCAAACCCCCAGATCGTGCTGCGCGCCATCAATGGCTCCACATCTACACGCACACGAGGAGCGATGTCCAGCATTGCCCAGGTGGGAATCCTGGTGTCCGCCGAACCACAACTCGCTGTCCGGTCAAGGGTAAAACTTGGCCGGAAAAAGCCGGAAGCAGACGGTTTTTGCGATCGACTGAGCGGGCGTCCCTGCGGGTCCGGGTACGTAAACGGTGGTGCCCGAAGTCAGTTGACGCCCATCGGCATCCGCCGGGAACCGCCCGGCGCGTGCCGTCGTCCTTAGCGGCGGCAGCCGGTCTCGTCACCGGTGGCAACCGGTCTCGGTGCCGGTGGGGGTCGCGCTCGGCCCCGTCGTACGTTGGATGGACCCGTAAGAAAACTGCACGAACCGTGTGAACCTGCTTCCGGCGGACAGTGACGCGAAACGTGTACGTGTGGTGAAACACCGCTTACGTGGTGTGATGTGGCCCTCGGCGTTCAACGGAAAGGAACGAGCGCTCATGCGCGAGATCCTCGGAAGGCGTCTCCAGCGGCTCCGCGATCGCTTGAAATCCCGGTTCCCGATCTCTCCCGCCGCCACCGGCCCGGACGGCGGCGCCGCTTCCCTGCTCGATGCGGCCCTGACCTGCGCGACCGTATGGCGGTGGCCCGTACTGCCCGGCGTGGGCCGGGCCGGCGCCGACAGCGCCCGATGCGCCTGCCCGGACCCCGACTGCGTGGTGCCCGGCGCGCACCCCTTCGACCCCGGGCTGCTCGCGGCGACCACGGACTCCCGGATGGTGGCCTGGTGGTGGTCCCGGAGACCGGCCGCCCCGGTCCTCATGGCCACCGGTGGTGAGGCGCCGTGCGCGGTCAGTCTCCCCGCCGGCGCGGCCGCGCGTGCCGTCGTACGACTGGACGCGCAGGGCATGCGGCTGGGGCCGATCGTCGCGACGCCCACCCGCTGGTCGCTCATGGTGGCGCCGTATTCGCTGGAGCGGCTCGGCGAACTCCTCTACGCCAAGGACCACGTGCCCTCCTCGCTGCGCTTCCACGGCGAGGGCGGATACCTGCTCCTGCCGCCCTCCCCCGCCTCCGGCGGCGGTCAGGTCCGCTGGGAGCGCGAGCCGTCCACCGGATCGCAGGGACTCTGGTTGCCCGAGGTCGAGGAGCTCGTGCACGCGTTGGTGGAGGCGAGCAGTGGAGCGCCGGGCGGCGGGAGCCGGCTCGCGTACTGACGCGCGGCATGCGGAGCCGGGCCGCCCGTGATGTGCCGTACGGCAGGCCCGTACGTACGTGCCGCACGGGCCTGCCCCGCGTACGGACAGGTGGGCGCGTGGTGTGGGCACGGTGTCACGCGTCTGCCGGATCACTCTTACGGGTGTCCGCAGGGCCGGTTTGCAGGCGAATTGGGCGCGGGGGTCTCCGTGCCCCATTCCCGTATCGCTATCTTCGGCGAATGAATCTCCGCCTGATCGGTATCGGTGCCGGTGTACTGATCATCTTGTCGCTTCCGCTTGCGGGAGCGATCGCCGGGCCGGATTTCGCCGGTCAAGATGACGGAAAAGCGGGCGGGTTGCTCTCCTCGCTCGGCCTTTCCGGCTCTTCTGCGTCGGACAAGGCGCGGGCCGCCGGCCGCCCCGCCCAGCCGGGCCCACCGGAGCAGCCGCGTACGGACTCGCGGTGCGGTCCCGAACTCACCTCGCCGCACGGCTTGGAGGCCCAGACCTGCGTCCTGATGAGCGAGGGCGACACCTGGGGCCGCAGCTACTACCGCAACACCAGCGGCCGTCCACTGGAAGCCGTGCTGACCGTGATGGGGCCGGCAGGGCGCACGACGCAGATCCACTGCCCTGTGGGCGCGGGGGACGAGCCGGGATTGTGCGAGACGCCGAAGGAGGCGTCGGCGGGCACCGCGAACGGTTACTCGGCCGTAGCGGAGTTTGCAGTTCCGGATGATGAAGGTGCACTGCTCCTGCGGTCCGGGAGCAACGCACCGGCACCGAACGGTGGTTGATCACCACCGGAAAAGGAAGGGCCCGGTCGCTGGCGACGGGGGATGCACCAGCGACCGGGCTACAAGAACCGTAACAAGAGATCGCCTGTTCGCAAATTCGATCTCTGATATTCAGACAGCGATTTGCAGGCGGGGAGCGGGAGTTGTGACTCCAGTCACCGGACCCCTCGGGGACGTGGTGGGGTCAGCTGAGCGTCACCTGACGGTTGGTGAGCCCACCGCGCGCCCGGCGCTCCTCGGGGGTCAGCGGGGCATCCGTCGCCAAGGCCGCGGCCAGGCGCTCCGCGAGCTCCGCGGCGGGCTTCTCCACGTCCTCGGCCGAGACCCCTGTGGGCAGGTCCCATACGGGGACCATCAGGCCGTGGGCGCGGAACGACCCGACGAGCTTGGTGCCTTCGCCGAGCGAGGAGGTGCCGGCCGCGTGCAGCCGCGCCAGCGCGTCAAGCAGCTTCTCCTCCGGGTGCGGCATGACCCACCGCAGGTGGTTCTTCTCGGGGGTCTCGCACCAGTAGGCGGCGTCCACGCCGGTCAGCTTGACCGTCGGGATGGCCGCGGCGTTGGCGCGTTCCAGCGAGGCGGCGACCTCGGGGGAGGCGTTCTGAGCGCTCTCCGCATCCGGAATCCAGAATTCGAAGCCACTGTGCACAACCGGCTCGAAAACGCCGTCGGAGTCCAGGAGATCCTGAAGTCGCGGGCCCTCGGCCGGAACCCGGCGTGCCGGAACCGGAGATCCCGGCTCCGCCGTCAGCGCGCGCTCCAACGTGTCCGCCATGTCCCGGGCGAGGTCGCCGGTGGTCGAGTCGTTCTGGAGGCCGAGCAGGACGGAACCGTCCTCGCGGCGCAGGGCCGGCCATGCCATCGGCAGTACGGTGACCAGCGTGACGGAGGGGACGCCCTCGGGCAGGCCGCCCTTGAGGGTCAGCGGCACGGTGGCCGCGGGGACGAGCTCGCGCAGCGCCACCCAGTCGCACTCGCCCGGCAGACCCTCGAAGGGGCGCCGCACGTGCTCGGTGACCGCGTGCGCGGCCGCGGCGCCGTGGCAGGCCTTGTAGCGGCGCCCGGAACCGCAGGGACAGGGCTCACGCGCGCCCACCACCGGGATTTCCCCGTTGTCGAGCTGAGGCTTCGCGGTCTTCGCGGCGGGGCGCTTCTTTGCCATCGTGGGTGTCTCCCGGTTGCGGCGGTACGGCGGGTTCTGGGCGCGAGCCTAGCCGTTGGTACCGCCGCAGCCGGTGGATGCGGCCGGGAGCACGGTCGGCGTGCGCTCCCGGACGGCCGCCCTCTGCCTTCTTCGAGGCCCGCGAATCTCCTCGCGTCCCACGGACGGCCCCCGTCGAACCCCTCCGAGTGACCGAGGTCGCCTCTCAGGTGTCGAGATCGCCGAAGGCCGTGACGAAGTCGATCGCCGGGGACGCGACGCGCGTAGCGAAGTCCTCGTGCCGGGTCCCACAGGCGACGATCACCCAAACGGTGACCTCACCCGCCGCTCCGTCCCGGACACCCCAGTCCTGGGCCAGGGCGCTGATGATGTTCAGCCCCCGACCGCCCCGCGCGGTGACCGAAGGCGTGGCGGGAACCGGGCGGGTGGGCCCGCCACCGTCCGTGACCTCGACCGTCAGTCGTCCCGCTTCGTCGACGCCCCATGCGGCGCGTATCTCCCCGTCCCCGACCTCCCGCGCACCCAGCGGCCGGCCGTGTCGGCAAGCGTTGCTGAGCAGTTCGGAAAGGATCAGAACAGCGTCGTCCACGACCGATTCGGACACCCCGCTGATACGCAGCTCTTTGCGCATCCGGCGCCTCGCCTCGCCCACGCCCGCAGGACCATGGCGCACGCCCATGCACGACGACGTGGGCACTTCCTGTGCCATCACCAACGCCACCCCCGGAACCTCCTTAGCCCCACGCCATGGTCTGGATGCCCCAATGGCCTGGACCGGAAACCGCCGCGGACGGGAGCTCTGACGCATTCACGAGGTCGAATGCGGTCCGGATGCGCCAGCGCACACCCTGTTACGAGAGAGGTGAATGCGGCGGCTGCGCAAATCGGGACGTCAGCGGCCTAGCTGTGACAGAACCTGACGCGGTCTGTTCGTGATGATCGCTTCTACACCCAAATCAGCGCACAGCTGAACGTCCTCTGGTTCGTTTACGGTCCATACGTGCACGGGCCGGCCCGCTGCCTGAAGCCTTCGGATGTAACCGGGGTGGTTGCGCACGATCCGAAGGCCGGGGCCGGCGATGCTCACCCCGGCCGGAAGCCGCCCGTCCCGCAGCCGCGGGGAGATGAACTGCATCAAGTAGACGGTCGGAATCGTCGGAGCCGCCGCCCGTACCCGGTGCAGGGAGCGGGGGGAGAAGCTCATGACCCGGACGGGATGCGGGCCCTCGGTGGTCGGGGCGTCCAGTCCGAAGCGCTTGAGGAGGAAGAGGAGCCGTTCTTCCACCTGTCCGGCCCAGCGGGTCGGGTGCTTCGTCTCGATCGCCAGCTGCACCGGGCGGCCGGCGTCGGAGACCAGCTCCAGGAGCCGCTCCAAGGTGAGGACCGAGGTGCGTTCGGGGTCGGCGTCCCAGTCGGGCGATTCCTCGCGGTCCTTCCACGATCCGAAGTCGAGGGCGGCGAGATCGGCCAGTTCCAGGGCCGAGACGGCGCCCCGCCCGTTGGAGGTGCGGTTGACCCGGCGGTCGTGGACCAGCACGAGGTGGCCGTCGGCGGTGAGCCGGACATCGCATTCGAGGCCGTCGGCGCCGTCTTCGATGGCTTTCCGATAGGCGGCCAGAGTGTGCTCGGGGGCATCCTCCGAGGCGCCCCGGTGGGCGACGACCTGAATGGGGTGCGGCGTTGCATGGGTCACCGGGTCATGGTGCCACCGAGGGGGCCTCACGCGTCGGGGTGAGTCCTGCTGATGCGTGTGAAATGTCGGATATAAAGAATGGGGGGAGATGCACAGGTCCGGCTTACAGTGCTCTGACGGGTGATGGGAAAAGCTCTGTACCGGAACTTGTGCGGCACGTCGAACGTTCAGTCGGACCGGTATACCAGATATCCAGCACCAGTAGCCGTGTGTGTGAACGAGGAGAGAGCGCTGTGAGCACCGAGAACGAGGGCACCGCGGCCCCGACTCCCCCCGCGGCCCCGTCCGCACCCCCCGTGCCCGTGGCCGCTTCCACCACCCCCGAGCCCTCGTCCGCCGCCCAGCCCGGTGCCGCACCGGTCGACGCGAACGCGCACGAGGCGCACCCTCCGGCGCACGCGGCCGGTACCGAGCCGACCCGGCAGATCCCGGCGGCGGCTCCGGTGGCTCCGCCCGCCGCTCCTGCGTACGGGCAGACGGCCCCGGGGGCGCAGGACCCGTACGGGCAGGTTCCTCAGGACCAGGCCCAGCACGGTCAAGCCCAGCACGGTCAAGCCCCGCACGGTCAGGCCCCGGCGGCGCACGGCGCGGAAGGCTGGCCTCCGCCGCCGCCCACCGTCCCGGCGTACGGCGGTGACGGCGGACACGGCGGTGGCACCTGGGGAGCCCCGCTGACCGCACACGGCGCTCCCGCCCCCAAGCCCAAGGGCCGGGGCGGCCTGATCGCGGCCGTACTCGTCGCGGCCCTCCTCGCCGGCGGCGTCGGCGGCGGGGTCGGCTACTGGGCGGCGGAACGCGGCAACGACGGCGTCGGCTCGACCACGATCACCGCCAGTACCCCCAAGGACCTCAAGCGCGAGCCCGGCTCGGTCGCGGGCCTGGCGGCGGGCTCGCTCCCGAGCGTGGTCACCATCGAGGCCTCGGCCGGCGACGGAGAAGGCGGCACGGGCACCGGATTCGTCTATGACGAAGAGGGCCACATCCTCACCAACAACCACGTCGTCGCCTCCGCCGCCAACGGCGGCAAGCTGACCGCGACCTTCTCCAACGGCAAGAAGTACGACGCCGAGGTGGTCGGCCGGGCGCAGGGCTACGACGTGGCCGTGATCAAGCTCAAGAACGCGCCCACCGGATTGAAGCCGCTTCCGCTCGGCGACTCCGACAAGGTCGCCGTCGGTGATTCGACGATCGCCATCGGCGCCCCCTTCGGTCTGTCCAACACGGTCACCACCGGCATCATCAGCGCCAAGAACCGCCCGGTCGCCTCAGGTGACGCCTCCGGGGGCAAGAACTCGTACATGAGCGCGCTGCAGACCGACGCCTCGATCAACCCGGGCAACTCCGGCGGCCCGCTCCTCGACGGGCGCGGCGCGGTCATCGGCATCAACTCGGCGATCCAGTCCGCCGGGAACGGCGGTTTCGGTGGTGGGCAGGCCGGTTCGATCGGCCTAGGTTTCGCGATCCCGATCAACCAGGCCAAGAACGTCGCCCAGTCGCTGATCAAGACGGGCAAGCCGGTCTACCCGATCATCTCGGTGTCGGTGGACCTCCAGGCCAAGGTCGAAGGGGCCAAGATCTCCGAGCAGGGCGCCTCCGCCAACGAGCTGGTCGACCCCAACGGTCCGGCCGGCAAGGCGGGCCTCAAGCCCGGTGACATCATCACCCAGTTCGGCGGCAAGCCGATCGACAGTGGCCCGACCCTGATCAGCGAGATCTGGACGTACAAGCCGGGCGACACGGTGAAGCTCACGTACCTGCGCGATGGCAAGCCGAACACGGTGGACATCACGCTCGGCTCTCGGGTGGGCGACAAGCCCTGACCGGGGCACGGCAGGGGCGCGCGCTCAACGCGTGCCGGCCAATGGCTTGATGGAGAGGGGCCGTGGGCGGGATTCCGCCTACGGCCCCTCCCAACGTCCGCTTATGCTTCCTTCGTGTTCGATTCTCGGCACATACGGACATTCCATGAAGTGGTCGCCTCGGGGTCCTACTCGGCGGCCGCACGCGTCTTGGGGTACACCCAGCCCGCGATCACCCAGCAGATGAAGGCGCTGGAACGCGCCGTCGGCACCCCGCTCTTCACCCGGGTCGGCCGGAGAATGCAGCTCACCGAGGCCGGCGAGTCCATGGCCCGGCACGCCGAATCCATCCTCGGCAGCCTCTCGGCGGCCGAAGCCCAGCTGAAGGCGTACGCGCGTCTGCGCACCGGGCGGGTGCGGCTCTGCGGATTCCCCAGTGCGAATGTCACGCTCGTCCCCGAGGCGCTCAGTGGGCTGGGGAAGGAGCACCCGGGCATCCAGGTCGAATTGCTGGAAGGGGAACCACCGGAGTCCCTGCGGAGGCTTCAGCGCGGGGAATGCGACATCACGCTCGCCTTCACCTACCCCGGGTTGCACGAGGAGGTTCCGGAGGAGGTCGCCGAGGTAAAGCTGCTGGAAGACCA
Source organism: Streptomyces sp. Tek67B01 (assembly GCF_055231995.1). NCBI lineage: Bacteria > Bacillati > Actinomycetota > Actinomycetes > Kitasatosporales > Streptomycetaceae > Streptomyces > Streptomyces sp. Tek67B01. The sequence goes on along the minus strand of NZ_JBUYUY010000001.1, from coordinate 3,571,086 downwards.
GCTGACGGTGCTCCTGCCGACAGGGCACCCATTGGCCCGACGCCGGGCCGTCCATCTGGCCGATCTGGCCGGGGAACGGTGGATCGCCGGCTGCCCGCGGTGCCGGGCCAACCTGCTCCACGAGTGTGCGGAGCTCGGATTCGTCCCCGACATTCGATTCGCGACCGACGACAACCTCGTGGTGCAGAGCCTCGTCGCGCAGGGCTTGGGCGTGGCGATGATGCCCGCCCTGGTGCTCCCCTCCCTCTCACTGAACAAGGTCTGTGGTCGCCCGCTCCAGCCGGCCGCGCGCCGCCACATCGCCGCGTACGTGTACCGCGACCACCTGAGGATTCCCGCGACAGCGGTGGTCCTGGAGCAACTGAAACGGGTCGCGGAGAACCGTGTCGGTTGCTGACACCGGGTACCGCGACTCCGCCGATTCATAAACGCAGCTTGGGATTTCGGGTCGGAACTGTCGTTGGACGTGATGGGTGGGCTGCCCGGACGCTCCCTGTATGACCACCACCACACCGGCCCGCACGACCACGAGCATGGCCGCCCTCGTCAGTGAGATCCGCGCCGTCGTGGAGCGTGGGCTCGTACCCGACCTGACCGCCCACCTCGTCGGTGAGCGTCTCGCCCCTTACCTGCGCGGAGATGATCTCCTCACGCCCGAACAGCGGGAGGGGCACGCGGACCGTTACCGGCAGCACGTGCTGCACGCCGAGCCGGACGGCAGTTTCTCGGTGGTTGCGCTGGTGTGGTTACCCGGTCAGGAGACCGCCATCCACGATCACGTCGCGTGGTGCGTGGCCGGCGTCTACGAAGGGGCCGAGAGCGAGCTCCGCTACCGGCTGGCGCCGGCCACGGCGACGGCGGGCGCCCACCTGGTGCCGACGGAGGAGGTCGTCAACGGGCCGGGTGACGTCTGCGGGTTCGCCCCGCCCGGCGATATCCACAAGGTCCGCAACTCCTGTCGTGCGACCGCCATATCCGTTCACATCTATGGCGCGGACGTCGCCCGCCTGGGCAGTAGCGTCCGGCGTGTCTACACGATCCCGGCCGGCTGATGGCCTTGCTGAACCGGCCCACCCACCGTCCGCTGTGGGACCGGCTGCGCCATGTTTCACGTGAAACAGCCCCGGTCGCTCGTGTTTCACGTGAAACCTCTCCTTCCTCCTGGCCCGGACTGGCGTTCGCGGCCCTCGGCGCCTTACTGGCGTGGTGTGTGCATCTGGTGGTGCCGGCGGTGCCGATGCTGACCGCGTCGGTGGTGCTGGGCATCTTCGTCGCACACCTACCGGTCACTCGGAGCGTCGTACGAGGACCCGCGCGTCCGGGGCTGTCCCTGGCGGGACGGAGGCTGATGCGCATCGGCATCGTTCTGCTCGGCTTGGGCTTGGGCCTCGACCAAGTGCTCCGGCTGGGCTGGTCGACGGCGGTGATGGTGAGCGGGGTGGTCGCGGCCACCTTCTTCGGAACCCTGTGGCTGGGTCGGCGTCTGGGGTTGCCGGGAGACCAGCCGTTGTTGATCGCCACCGGGTACTCGATCTGCGGGGCCTCGGCCATCGGCGCGGTGAGCGAGGTGTCCGGCAGCGACGAGGAAGACGTGGCCTCATCGGTAGCCTTGGTGACCCTGTGTGGAACGTTGGCCATTGCCGTGCTTCCGCTCCTCCAAAGCCCCTTGGGCCTGTCCGACCTGGAATTCGGCCGGTGGGTGGGCGCGAGCGTCCATGACGTGGGGCAGGTGGTGGCGACCGCGCAGACGGCCGGTCCCGGCGCCTTGGGTGAGGCGGTCCTGGTCAAGCTCATGCGGGTGGCGCTGCTGGCCCCGCTCGTGGCGGCGGTGGCCTTCTCGGTGCGGGCCCGGCGGCGCGGGGTGCGTACGGCCTCGGGGCGGCGCCCCGCCCCGGTGCCCCTCTTCGTGGCCGGCTTCCTGCTGACGGCCGCGCTGCGCGCCACCGGCGTACTGCCCGAGGTTGCGCTCGATTGGGCACACACCGCCCAGGAGGCCCTGCTGGCCGCAGCCCTGTTCGGCCTGGGCACCGCAGTCCACCTCCCCACCCTGGCCCGGACCGGAGGCCGGGCGGCGGTATTGGGTCTCGGTGCCTGGGTGGTGGTCGCCGGAGTGTCCTACGGGGGCGTCCTGCTCACCACTTGAAGCCGGAGCAGGGGGAGCCGTACGTGAACCGACGCCGCACCGCCGCAGCCGTCCCGCTCGCCACGGGCGCCTTCCTCGTCGGCGCCCCGGCGTCCGTCGGTCCCTCGGCCGCAGTGGAGACACCATCCGCTCAACGGGGGCTGCAACAACCGAACGAGATGTTCGGCCCGTACTTCGGAGACGCGGCCAAGGCGGCCTACGACCAGCGCCAATCCGCCTGACCCAGGGCCCACACACTCCCTTCGCCCGGTACTCTGTACCGGCCAGGTGGGTTGCCCGAGCGGCCTAAGGGAACGGTCTTGAAAACCGTCGTGGCGCGAGTCACCGTGGGTTCAAATCCCACACCCACCGCCGGTGAACGGACGGCCCCCGACCAGGAACACGGTCGGGGGCCGTTCTGTCGTTTCGGGGCCGGGAGCCACGGTCCGATCCTCTGTCCGATGCCGACGGCCTCGGATCGCCTGGGGAGCCACTGAGAGAGATTGATCCCTTTGAGTGGTGTTTGTCGGAAGATCGGCGTGCGCAGTGGGGTCCGTGCGGTTGCGGAACCATCATGACGAATGTATTCAGATCCGCCCTTCGGAACATCGCGAAATGAGGGACCCCGTCATGGCTCTCCGCAGCACCGTCTCGTCGTTCTGGACCACTCTCCTCGCCATGATCGTGGCCTTCTTCGCCGCGCTCGGTTTCGATGTGAAGGCCACTGAGGCGCCCCGCTCGGCCGAGACGGCCATGGCGGTTCCCGCGAGTCGGCGCCGACCGGCGATGGTGGCACGGCGGACGTGGCGGGCGATGATGCGGGGAGGATCGCTCCCGCCCACGATCAAGCAGCGGATCAGGGCCGAGGCGCACGGCAAGACCCCCTCTGTCCGTCGTTCGACCACCGCCCTGGCCGCGGGTGGGCTCGCGGGAGCCGCCGCGCAGCCGACCGGCTCTCCCGAGGCCGGTGGCCCCGCCCCGCAGACCACGGCCGTCGCCGCCGGCCGCGCCCGGGACGTCGCGCGGCAGTGGGGGCTCGCCGCGTAGGTGCAAGGCGGGCGCGGCAGGTCGAAGTGGAACAGTGGGCGCTGGAGCCCGGCCGGGTACGGCCGTGGAGCGCGCCCAAGGCGCCCCGTCGGAGGGGCGTGAGTGGATGAGCTCCGGCGGCGCCGGGGCGCACGGGAGCGCAAAGCAAGGCATCGCAGGGTCGCAGGCCCGGGAGGCAGTGGGTTCCCGGACAGCGCGGCCCTTTTTGGCATGCCCGGACCTGGCGGGATTGGAGAAACGATCCTCCTTCCCTGTGGCAGGAGTGTCAGCCGATTCAGGGGTGCTGATCTGAGGCTGTGGTGGCACGAATCAGGTTTATTGCGGTCGGCCAACTGCCTTGGGAGAGAACCCACTTCGGTCTTCTGCAGGATTCAGACATGGCAAGCATCCGTACCGCCCACGTCATCGCCACCGTCGCCGGCATCATCGGCAGTGGTGTGGCCGGCAACAACCACGGCAACTCCTCCACCTCGCAGCAGGTCGCCACGGGCGCAGGCGCGTCCAACCAGAACAACACCGCGCAGGTCAACGGATCGGCCTGGACGGCGATCCAGCAGCACAGCACCAATGTGGCGGTGAACTTCTTCCCGTGGCGGTGACGCCGCCTGATCGGGGCTGACTGATCGGGGCGCCCGTGTGACCGGACCGGCTGGGGTCCGGTAGCGCGGGCGCCCCCGTGTGCAGCCCCTCCCCCCGATGCCCGCTCAGCCGATGCCCGCTCACCTGATGTCCACCGCTCTTGATCGTCGTGCCCTCCTCGCGCCCTCCGGCCGCTCTTCGTTGCTCGTCGGCACCTTGACACCGACCGCAAATCTGACGGACAGTCAGTTTATTCGTCGATGTGAAGCCGGGAGGCCCGCGCGTGCACCTCGCCCCGACCGGAAGCCAGTTGCGGCTCCGCTCCGAACTGCGGGAGTACTTCCGCGAACTCCTCCCCGACGGGCCGCCCGAAGAACCTGACGCCCAACGCGCGCTGTTGCGGCGCATCGGCGATGACGGACTGCTCGGCCTGGGCTGGCCCGTGGAGTACGGCGGCCAAGAACGCGGCGCCGACGAGCAGTTCGTGTTCTTCGACGAGGCGTATCGGGCCGGGGCCCCCGTCTCCATGGTCACCCTCAACACCGTCGGGCCGACCCTGATGAGGTACGGGACCCAGGCGCAGAAGGAACACTTCCTCCCGCGCATCCTCAAGGGCGAGCTCGTCTTCGCCATCGGCTACTCGGAGCCCGAGGCCGGTACCGACCTCGCCTCGCTGCGCACCCGAGCGGTGCGCGAGGGCGGCCCCGAGGGCCAGTGGCTGATCGACGGGCAGAAGATCTTCACCTCCAACGCCCAGAACGCCGACTGGATCTGGCTCGCCTGCCGAACCGATCCCCGGGCCCCCAAGCACAAGGGCATCTCGATCATCCTGGTGCCCACCGACGCCCCCGGCTTCGGCTGGACCCCGATCGAAACGGTCGGTGGACTCACCACCACGGCCACGTACTACGACTCCGTCCGCGTGCCCGCCGGCCACCTCGTCGGCCCCGAACACGGCGGCTGGGGGTTGATCACCAACCAGCTCAACCACGAACGCGTGGCCTTGGCCGCCATAGGCATGCAGGCCGAGGACTTCTACGAACGCGCGCTGGCCCACGCCCGTACCCCCGACCCCGTCACCGGCGAGCGCCCGGCGGACCGGCCCTGGGTACGCTCCCGCCTCGCCGAGGCCCACGCACGGCTGGCCGCCGTACGCCTCCTGAACTGGCGCCTCGTCCAGGACGTCGGCGACGGCACCCTCGGCCCGGGCGATGCCAGCGGCGTCAAGTTCCTGGGCACCGAGTCCACCGTCGAGGTGTACCGGATGTGCCAGGAAGCGGTGGGCGAGGAGGCCCTCGTACGCGGGCCCGCGGGCTTCGCGGGAGGCGAGCTGGAGCGCATGAACCGCGCCGCCCAGATCAACACATTCGGCGGCGGGGTCAGTGAGGTCCAGCGGGAGATCGTCGCCATGATGCGGCTCGGCATGAAGGGGAGGAAGCGATGACCGCGGACCCGGCCGGGGGCCTTGACGAGGCGGCCCGCTTCCACGCGCTGCTGAAGGAATTCGAAGGGCGGCCCGCCGCCACCGCGGGACGCGCCAAGGACCTGGTGAACGCACCGATGATCCGCCACTGGTGCGAGGCGATGGGCGACACCAATCCCGCCTACACCGGTCCCGACGCCATCGCCCCGCCGACCATGCTCCAAGCGTGGACGATGGGCGGGCTCTCCGGACACAGCGACCGCTCCTCCGCCTACGACGAGCTCTTCGCGCTCTTGGACGGCGCCGGGTGCACCTCGGTGGTCGCCACCGACTGCGAGCAGGAGTACCTCCGCCCGCTGCGCCCGGGGGACGCCGTCACCTTCGACGCCGTGATCGAGTCGGTCTCGCCGCGCAAGTCGACCAAGCTCGGCGCCGGCCACTTCGTGACGACCCGGATGGACGTGCGCGCGAACGGGGAACTCGCCGGTACCCACCGCTTCCGCATCCTCAAGTTCGCGCCGGCCCGGCGGCCCCCGCAACAGCGACAACCCGAAGCGCGCCGCCCGCGGCCGGTGATCAACCGCGACAACCAGGGCTTCTGGGACGGCGTGCGCGCGCACAAGCTGCTGATCCAGCGCTGCGCCGCCTGCGGCACCCTCCGCTTCCCCTGGCTCCCCGGTTGCCACGCCTGCGCGAGCCCCGAGTGGGACACCGTCGAGGCGAGCGGGGCCGGCACCGTCTTCAGCTACGTCGTCATGCACCACCCGCCCTTCCCGGCGTTCGACCCTCCCTACGCGGTCGCGCTCGTGGAACTCGCCGAGGGAGTCCGGATCATCAGCAACATCACCGGTGTCCCCTATGACAAGGTGCGTGTCGGTCTGCCCGTCCGACTGGAGTTCCTGCGCGTGGACGAGGACCTGGAACTGCCCGTCTTCCGAGGAGGCGAGGGCTGATGGACTTCCGGCCGACCGAGGAACAGGCCGCCGCGGCCGGCCTCGCCGCCCGCATCTTCCGCGACCTCTCCACCCACGAGCGCCTGGCGGCCGCCGGGACCGGAAGCCACGCCGAACTGTGGAAGGCCCTGACGAGTGCCGGGTTGACGGCCGCCGTCGAGGACATCGGCCTGCTCGGCCTGGTGCTCCTGTTGGAGGAACAGGGCCGCACGACGGCCCAGGTCCCGTACGCCGCCACCTGTGCCTACGGAATCCTCCCCCTGGTCCGGCACGGCAGCCCCGACCAACGCGCCCGGCTGCTGCCCGCCCTCGGGACGGGTGAGGCGGTGGCCACGGGCGCCTTCCCCGGGCGGGGCGGGATCAGCGCCACACCGGACGGCCGGCTCACCGGCACAGCCCCGGTCGTCCCGTGGCTGCGCGACGCCACCCATGTCCTGGTCCCGGACGCGGGGCGGTCCCTGTGGCTCGTACGGACCGACCTGCCCGGTGTGGAAACCTCCGCGGTGGAGACCACCGCGCCCTGGGGCGCGGGCCGGCTGACGCTGACCGGCGTACAGGCGGAACCGCTCGGGCAGGGGCCGGGGGTCTACGAGGACGTCCTCTCCGTCGCCCGTACCGCCTTCGCCGGGCTCCAGGCGGGCGTCTGCGCGGGCTCGCTGGCCCGGGCCGTTGAGTACACCTCCACCCGCGAACAGTTCGGCCGGCCCCTCTCCACCAACCAGGGGGTCATGCTGCGGGCCGCCGACGCCCACATGGACACGGAGGCGATCCGGGTCACCACCTACGAGGCGGCCTGGCGCCTCGACGAGGGTCTGTCCGCCCATGAGCACGCGCTGACGGCGGCCTGGTGGGCATCGGAAGCCGGCAAGCGGGTCGTCCACACCGGTCAGCACCTGCACGGCGGCATGGGCGCGGACCTGGACCACCCCGTCCACCGCCACTTCCTGTGGGGGCGCCAGTTGGACGCCTACCTGGGCTGTGGCAGCGAGCTGCTGGCCGAGTTGGGCACGCTCCTGGCCGAGGGACCGACGCAGGCCCAGGACGCCGCCGAGTCGCACGTACCCCTGACAACCGCGGTGGGGACGTCGACCTCCACAGCTATCACCTCCGCAGCGACCACCCGCACAGAGGGGATGACACATGAGGGTCGGTGACGCATTGCCGCCGCTGGAGATCCCGGTGACCCGCACGCTCATCGTCGCGGGCGCCATCGCCTCCCGGGACTACCAGGACGTGCACCACGACGCCGAGCTGGCGCGCGAGAAAGGCTCCCCGGACATCTTCATGAACATCCTGACCACCAACGGCCTGGTCGGTCGCTACATCACCGATCATCTCGGGCCGGCCGCCACCCTCCGCAAGGTGGCCATCCGCCTCGGCGCCCCCAACCACCCCGGAGACACCATGACCCTCACCGGCACGGTCACCGCCCTCGACGGGGACACCGCCGAGATCCGGGTGGTCGGCGCCAACGGCATCGGGAACCACGTCACCGGCACCGTCACGGTGTCCCTGGGAGCTCGCCGCGCCCACGGCGCCCCGGAGCGCCAGGGGGCCGGAGAGTGAGCGTCCGCACCCGGGACGAGCTGGGCGGCCGGGCCGCCATCGTGGGCATCGGCGCGACCGAATTCTCCAAGGACTCCGGCCGCAGCGAGCTCAAACTCGCGGTCGAAGCCGTTCACGCCGCCCTCGACGACGCCGGACTGGTCCCCGCCGATGTCGACGGCATGGTCACCTTCACGATGGACACGAGCCCCGAGATCACCGTCGCGCAGGCGGCCGGTATCGGAGAACTGTCCTTCTTCTCCCGGGTCCACTACGGAGGTGGCGCGGCCTGTGCAACGGTCCAACAAGCCGCGCTCGCCGTCGCCACCGGCGTCGCCGAGATCGTGGTCTGCTACCGCGCCTTCAACGAGCGCTCCGGGCGCCGCTTCGGGTCCGGGGTCCAGCAGCGCGAACCCTCGGCGGAAGGCGCGGCCCTCGGCTGGTCGCTGCCCTGGGGACTGCTCACCCCGGCGTCCTGGGTGGCCATGGCGGCCCAGCGCTACCTACACGCGTACCACTTGACCCCTGAGGCCTTCGGCCACGTCGCCGTCACCGGGCGCCGGCACGCCGCGAACAACCCCGCCGCCTACTTCCACGGCAAACCCATCACCCTCGCCGACCACACCGCGTCGCGCTGGATCGTCGAGCCCTTGCGGCTCCTGGACTGCTGCCAGGAGACGGACGGCGGCCAGGCCCTGATCGTCACCAGTACCGACCGGGCCCGCTCCCTGCGGCAGGTGCCCGCCGTGATCACCGCGGCGGCGCAGGGCGCAGGGCGCCGCCAGGAGGCCATGACCTCCTTCTACCGGGACGACCTGACCGGGCTGCCGGAAATGGACGTCGTCGCGCGCCAGCTGTGGCGGACCAGTGGACTGCGGCCGTCGGACATCGACGTCGGCATCCTCTACGACCACTTCACCCCCTTCGTTCTCATGCAGCTGGAAGAGTTCGGTTTCTGCGGTCGAGGGGAGGCCGCGGACTTCGTGGCCGCCGACGCGCTCCCCCTCAACACCCACGGTGGCCAGCTCGGAGAGGCGTACCTGCACGGCATGAACGGCATCGCCGAGGCCGTTCGGCAGCTGCGCGGCACCTCCGTCAACCAGTTCTCCGGCGCTGCTCACAGCCTCGTGACGGCCGGCACGGGGGTGCCGACGTCCGGCCTGATCCTCAGTGCCGACGGCTGAGCCGGAAGCCGGTCCGGCATACCGTCTCCTCCACCTTCAGGAGGTGCGGCCGAGGCCGGCTCTACAACCTGAGACGGATCTCGCTTCGGCACCTGCGACCGATCCCAGGGCGGCGTCGCACTTCTAGCGTTGAGGCATGACCACGCCTGTCTGCACGCTCGCCTCGAACCCGACGCCGTACCCGTCGTTCTCGGCGTACGTCAGGACCCGCGGCACGTCCCTGATGCGCACGGCGCGCTCGCTCACCGCCAATACCTGCGACGCCGAGGACTTGCTGCAGACGGCCCTCGCCAAGACGTATGCCGCGTGGGACCGTATCGAGGACCACCGAGCCCTGGACGGCTACGTCCGGCGAGCCCTGGTCAACACCCGCACCTCCCAGTGGCGCAAGCGCAAGGTCGACGAATTCTGTTGCGAGGAGCTTCCGGAGGCCGAGCAGGAGCCGTTCACGGACGCCGCGGAGGCGCAGGCCCTGCGAGACGCGATGTGGCGCGCGGTGACCAGGTTGCCCGACCGCCAGCGCGCGATGGTGGTCCTGCGCTACTACGAAGACCTCAGCGAGGCGCAGACCGCCGAGCTGCTCGGAGTCTCCGTCGGCACGGTCAAGAGTGCCGTCTCCCGGGCCTTGGGGAAGCTTCGCGAGGACCCGGAGCTCGCCCCGGTCCGCTGACCCGACGCCCCGAACCGGCCAGATGTTTCACGTGAAACCACGCCGCACTACGGCGCGTCGGCCGCTCGCGGTTGGATGTTTCACGTGAAACGGCCAGGGCGCCTGACGCGGTTTCTACCCCCGGGTAGTGACATACCGCGTGGTACGTGCGCAGAATCGGCAGCATCCGTAGCCGCCGTAGCGCCGCAGCGCCCACCGGGAGGACGCTTTGCTGAGCACCATGCAGGACGTACCGCTTCTCGTCAGCCGCATCCTGAGACACGGGATGACGATCCACGGGAAGTCCCAGGTCACGACCTGGACCGGGGAAGCCGAGCCGCACCGCCGCAGCTTCGCCGACATCGGTGCCCGCGCCACCCGCCTCGCGAACGCCCTGCGCGACGAGCTGGGCGTCCGGCAGGACGACCGGGTCGCCACCCTCATGTGGAACAACGCCGAGCACGTCGAGGCGTACTTCGCGATCCCCTCCATGGGCGGCGTCCTGCACACGCTCAACCTGCGGCTTCCTCCGGAGCAGCTGATCTTCATCGTCAACCACGCCGTGGACCGGGTGGTGCTGGTCAACGGCACGCTGCTACCGCTCCTCGCGCCGCTGCTGCCGCATCTGCCCACCATCGACCACGTGGTCGTTTCCGGTATCGGCGACCGTTCCGTGCTCGACGGCCTCGACGTGCGCGTGCACGAGTACGAGGAGCTCCTGGCGGGGCGCTCCGACCACTACGACTGGCCCGAGCTGGACGAGCGTCAGGCCGCGGCCATGTGCTACACCTCGGGCACCACTGGGGACCCCAAGGGCGTCATCTACTCCCACCGCTCCATCTACCTGCACTCCATGCAGGTCAACATGACCGAGTCGATGGGACTGACCGACCGGGACACGTCCCTCGTCGTGGTTCCCCAGTTCCACGTGAACGCGTGGGGCCTGCCCCACGCCACCTTCATGACCGGCATCAACCTGCTGATGCCCGACCGCTTCCTCCAGCCCGCCCCGCTCGCCGAGATGATCGAGCGGGAGAAGCCGACGCACGCCGCGGCCGTCCCCACCATCTGGCAGGGTCTGCTCGCCGAGGTCACCGCGAACCCCCGCGACCTCACCTCGATGAAGCAGGTCACCATCGGCGGCGCGGCCTGCCCGCCGTCCCTCATGGAGGCGTACGAGAAGCTGGGCGTCCGGCTGTGCCACGCGTGGGGCATGACCGAGACCTCCCCACTCGGCACGATGGCGCACCCGCCGGCGGGCCTGAGCGCCGAGGAAGAGTGGCCGTACCGGATCACCCAGGGCCGCTTCCCGGCGGGCGTCGAAGGCCGCCTGATCGGCCCGGGTGGCGACCGCCTGCCGTGGGACGGCGAGTCGGCGGGCGAGCTGGAGGTGCGCGGCGCGTGGATCGCGGGCGCCTACTACGGCGGCGCGTCCGGCGAACCGCTGCGTCCGTCGGACAAGTTCAGCGCTGACGGCTGGCTCAAGACCGGTGACGTCGGCGTCATCAGCCCTGACGGATTCCTGACCTTGACCGACCGGGCCAAGGACGTCATCAAGTCGGGCGGCGAGTGGATCTCCAGCGTCGAGCTGGAGAACGCGCTGATGGCGCACCCGGAGGTGGCCGAGGCGGCGGTGGTAGCCGTACCCGACGACAAATGGGGCGAGCGTCCGCTGGCGACCGTCGTCCTCAAGGAGGGTGGGACCGTGGACTACACGGGACTGCGCGCCTTCCTGGGGCAGTCGATCGCGAAGTGGCAGTTGCCCGAGCGCTGGACGTTCATCGAGGCCGTGCCGAAGACGAGCGTCGGCAAGTTCGACAAGAAGGTGATCCGCAGGCAGTACGCGGACGGCGAGCTGGACGTCACGAGGCTCGACTGACCCGAGCCGCATGTGAGTAGGTCCTACGTGACCAGCTGCGAGCGGCCCGAGCCGGACGCCATGAGGCCCGACCGGTTCGACCGGTCCGACCCGGCCGGAGGCCTCAGCCGCGCGTGAGCCATGGCCGCAGCAGCTTGCTGACGGCGGGCATGGCCACGTAGGTCATAAGGGTGCTGAAGACCACCGTGAAGGCGGCCGTCCGCAGCACGAAGGGCAGATCCACCAGGAACGGCCCGAGCGCCGCGTTGCCGAGCAGCGAGATCGGGAAGATGGCCAGCCCCGAGCTGATCGCCATCTTCCAGCGCGGAGGCGCGGGCCGGGTCGTGCCCGGCTTCGCGAACCACGTCTCCATGCCGTGCAGTTCCCGCCGCGCTATCTCGTGGTGGTGATGGCCCTGGCAGTTGGCGAAGAACGCGGCGCGCTCCGCGGACCTCTGCCACGCCTCGAAGGCGGCCTGGTGACGGAAGCGGTGCACCAGGAACCAGGGGGCGCCCTCCGCCGCCGGCCGGAACAGCCCGTACCCGAGGTGGTCCGGGAAGCCCGCGGCGGCCTCCAGGATTCCTCGGGCCCAGGCCTCGAAGTCCTCCTCGTGGCCCGGCTCGACCTGCCGGGCGATGAGGAGGCTCACCTCACCGTTGTCGGCGGGAACGCTGTGCTCGGTCGTGTGGATGATGGCCATCGGTCCAGGATGACTAGTTGGTGCCGATCTTGGCGAGCAGGTCCACGATGCGGCCCTGGACATCGGCGGTCGTGGCCCGTTCGGCGAGGAACAGCACGCTCTCGCCCGAGGCCAGGCGCGGCAGATCGCCAGGGTCGATCCCGGTGGCCGTGTAGACGACGAGCGGGGTGCGGCTCAGCTGCCCGTTGGCGCGCAGCCAGTCCACGATCCCGGCCCGCCGGCGGCGTACCTGCATCAGGTCCATGACGACGAGGTTGGGCCGCATCCGGGTGGCGAGTTCCACGGCGTCGGTGTCGGCGCCCGCCCGCGCGACCTGCATGCCGCGCCGTTCCAGGGCGGCCGTGAGCGCGGTGGCGATCTCGTCGTGCTCCTCGATCAACAGCACCCGCGAGGGATGCTGCTCACTGTCACGCGGCGCGAGCGCCTTGAGCAGGACGGCGGGGTCGGCTCCGTACGCTGCTTCGCGCGTGGCGTGCCCGAGTCCGGCGGTGACCAGGACGGGAACCTCCGCCGCCACCGCCGCCTGACGCAGCGACTGAAGGGCGGTGCGCGTGATGGGACCGGTCAACGGGTCCACGAACAAGGCGGCGGGGAACGCGGCGATCTGGGCGTCCACCTCCTCGCGGGAGTGCACGATCACCGGGCGGTAGCCCCGGTCGCTGAGCGCCTGTTGGGTCTGGGCGTCGGGCGCGGGCCACACCAGCAGCCGACGCGGGTTGTCCAGCGGCTCCGGCGGAAGCTCGTCGTCCACGGGCAGCGGTACGGGCCGGTTGACCACCTCGACCGCGCCGCCGGGGCCGTCGAGCGGCTCCGGGCCCTCGTCGGACCCCGCTTCGGGCGCTCCTATGGCGAAGGCGCGACCCTGAGGCGCGGGCTCCGACAGCCGACGGCGACGACCGGAACCGCCCGCGTCGACCGAGATGCCCTGGCCGAGGGTGCCGAGAGCGCGCACGCTGATCGGCTGAGAGGCCTCGGTCGGAGTGTCGTGCGGCTGCCGGGCACCGGGTACGGGTACGGAGCCCGCCGAGGGCTCGTCGTCCTCGGAAGCGGTACGGGCCGCGGGCACCGGCCAGGCGGGAGTGTCGGGCAGGGCGCGGCGCCGCCCGGTGGGCGGTACCGGCCCGGGAACCTCCGGGGCCGCAGCGGGGCCGGCTTCGGGAGCCTCGGCCGCGGGCGCGCCGAGCACCCGGCGCCCTCGGCGGCCCACCGGAGCCTCCGCGTCGGTCCCGGCCGGAGCGGGTCCCGCCGCGGCGCCCGGTGCGGGAGTCGTACCGGCGGGCAGGGCGAAGCCGCCCTCGGGGGCGATGGGGCGCTGGGGAACGGGAGCCGTGAGCCCGGCCGCCGGAACCGGACCGGCCGGCTGCGGGAGCGCACTCGCCACCGGACCCGCCGCCGAGCCGGCCGACGCGGCCGGGCCCAACGCGCGGCGGCGACCCGCCGGATGCTCGGTCAGCGGAACAGGCGGCACCGCGGGCACGGGCGGCAGCGCCGGCATCCCGGTCCCCCGCGGGGGCACGGGCTGCCGCGCCGCGGACTGGGCCGGCACGGGCTGCCCGGGTCCAGACTGGGCGGGCTGCGGTCCGCCGGGACGCCGGGGGGCGTCGGGGGCGCCGATGCCGCCGGGTCCGCCCGGGCCGCCCGAACTGCCGTCACCGTCCCGGCCGCGCCTGCGCCCGGTACCCAGACCCGCCGGGTTCACCGGAGACTGCGCCAGCTCGGGCCCGTTCGTACCGGGTCCATTCGCACCGGGTCCATTCGCACCGGGCCCGTTCGTACCGGCTCCGTCGAGCGCGCCGTCCACACGGCGCCGCCCCGACGACAGCGCGAGCGCGCCGCCGGTCTCCCGCGGCCCCTTCGCCTCGTCGGCGGCGTCGTCGAGGAAAGCGTCCACGCCGCGCCGGGCCCGCCGGCCCCCGGACTCGGCCCTGACTCCGGCGCCGTCCTTGGCGTTCGGCTCGGCCGCCGCCTCCGCGGCCGTGGGCTCCTCCGGTTCCGGCTCCGGCAGCGTCACCGTCCCGGCTCCCGCACCCAGCGGCAACTCCAGCACGTAGGTACCGCCCGGCGCGCCGGGCACGTCGACCGTCTGCAGGACTCCGCCGTGCGCGGCCACGATGCCCCGCACGATCGGCTCGTGCACCGGGTTGCCGCCTTCGTACGGCCCGCGCACCTCGATCCGTACGACGTCACCGCGCTGCGCGGCGGCCACGACGATCGTCGAGTCGCTGTACCCGCTGCCCTGCCGGGTCTTGCCCGTCGCGTCCACCCCGGCGACGTCAGCGACCAGGTGTGCGAGCGCGGTCGCGATCCGCTCCCCGTCCACCTCGGCCTCGATCGTCGGCGCGTGCACGGCGAACTGCGCCCGGCCCGGACCGATCAACTCCACCGCGCCGTCGACACCCGCCGCGACGACCTTGTTGATCAGCGTCTTTTCCTTGGCGAGCTTGTCGCTGCCCGCGTCCAACCGCTGATAGCCCAGCACGTTGTCCACGAGCGTGGTCATCCGCGAGTAGCCGGCCGCCAGGTGGTGCAGCAGCTGGTTCGCCTCGGGCCACAGCTGGCCCGCGTCATCGGCGGCCAGCGTCGCCAGCTCCCCGCGCAGTTCCTCCAACGGGCCCCGCAGCGACTCACCGAGCACCGCCAGCAACTGGGCGTGCCGGGCCGCCAGGGCGTCGTAGGGGCGCCGGTCGGTGAAGGTCATGACGGCGCCGACGAGCAGATCACCGTCCCGTACGGGCGAGGTGGTCAGGTCGACCGAGACCGGTTGGCCGGCCTTGTTCCACAGCACCTGGCTGCGGACCCGGTGCTTGCGTCCGCTGCGCAGGGTGTCGGCGAGCGGGGACTCCTCGAAGGGGAACGGCGAACCGTCCGCGCGCGAGTGCTGGACCAGCCCGTGCAGCTCGCGGTTGCCCAGATCGGTGGCCCGGTAGCCGAGGATCTGCGCCGCGGCCGGATTGACGAGGACGACCCTGCCGTCGGTGTCCGTACCCACCACGCCCTCTGCGGCGGCGCGCAGGATCATCTCGGTCTGTCGCTGGGAGCGGGCGAGCTCGGCCTCGGTGTCGACGGTCTGGGACAGGTCCCGTACGACGAGCATCAGCAGTTCGTCGCCGGTGTAGGCGGGCTGCGGCTCGCGGTAGGCGTCACGGCCGTCGAGGTGCGCGGCGGTGACCTCGACGGGGAACTCGCTGCCGTCGGTGCGTCGGGCCGTCATCCTCTTGGGCTTCGCCCGTCCCTCTTCGTCGTCACCGGGACGGCGCATCGAGCCGGGGATGAGCTTCGAGTCGAACTCGGGCAGGAGGTCCAACACGCCGCGGCCGACGAGACCGGTGCCGGGGCTCTCCATGATCTCGAGGGCGATCGAATTCGCGTTGACCACAGTGCCGTTGGCATTGACGAGCAACAGCGCGTCAGGAAGCGCGTCGAGTATTGCTGCGAGGCGAGCAGCGCCTCGGGATGGCCTGCTGCTCACGACGAGCTTCCTCCCTGACCACGACTACCGGCATGTCACGGGAGGAGTCTAAGGGCACCGCCCCGCGGCGGGAGGGCCGATGAGGGGCGGATACCGCACATCCTTGACATCCTCCCAGGTCAGGAGCGCCCACTCGGAAGCACAGGTTCCAGGGTCTTCCACCGGGCGATGTCGCATCCGTTCCTCCGCCGGAAGGTGGCGTCCACCTTTTTGCCGTGCCACGTTCCGGTGATCCGGGCGGTGGCCGGGCCGCCGTCGACCATCGTGCACATCTGACGCTTGGAAACGGGGGCGAAGGGGTCCTTGCCCTCCCGTGCGAGTGTGTCGAGGCGGGCGCAGGCCTCCTCCGCCTTCGGGTGGTTCCCGCCGACCGGGTCGCACTCCAGCCGGTACTCGCCGTCCGTGCGCGGGTTGCCGGTGTCGGACACGGCGATGCCGAGCCGGTCCGGGGTCGACAGCAGCCGCTCCAACGGCAGGGGTGGCAGCGGCCCGGCGGCCGCGGCGGCCAGGGCGGAGGTGACGGCGAAGGCGGCGAGACGCAGCATGGGCACTCCAGGTCGTCCGTACGTCGTACGCCTCACCAACGACCCGCGCGCCCCGACGTTGCGTCCGGGCCGACGCGTGCGCGTGTACGTGTACGTGTCCCTGCGGCCCACGGCGGCACGCGACCGTTCGACGCGGCACCCGGCGGCACCCGGCGGCACCCGGCGGTACGCGGCTGTTCGAGGCGGCCGGCCGGGGCCGCGCGAGCGGTTCTCGCGGCCGCTTCGGGAGCGTCGGCGCTTCGGCTGGTGGATGCCCTTAAGACTTTGCCCCGGGCCCGTCGTTCCTTGTACCGTGGGAGCGGATTGGTGACCGGCCCCGCGCCTGTGTCATCATCTGCACGCACCCTCGTACGCGAGGGTGTGCTGGAGGCGTCGCCTAGTCCGGTCTATGGCGCCGCACTGCTAATGCGGTTTGGGGCTTACCCCCCATCGAGGGTTCAAATCCCTCCGCCTCCGCACCTCGAAGAAGCCCCGGTCCATGAGGACCGGGGCTTCTTCGTGTTTCGAACGCCCCGGGAGGGGTACCGGGCCGGTTCCCGGGAGCCGTCCGGAGGCCTCCGGATGATCTCCCTCCACGCTGTTTCCGCAGGTCAGCAGCGGTGGGGCTAATGGATTTCGCGTCCCGCCGTGGTCCATGTATTGTTGTTCTCGCAAGGCCAACGGGGCGCAAAACCCCGAACAGCCCAAGCACTCGTAGCTTAACGGATAGAGCATCTGACTACGGATCAGAAGGTTGCAGGTTCGAATCCTGCCGAGTGCACAGCCGAAGAGGCCCCCCGGTTCGCCGGGGGGCCTCTTGCGTTGTTTCCGCTGGAGTCAGGCTCGGTGGACGCGGGGCAGGCCGGTCATCGAGAGGACCAGGGAGTAGAGCGAGGTGGTGGCGGTGATGAAGAGGCGGTTGTTCTTCGGTCCGCCGAAGGCGATGTTCGAGACCGGCTCGGGGACGCGCAGCCGGCCGATGAGGTCGCCGTCCGGCGCGTAGCAGCGGACGCCGTCCCGCATCGCGGCCGCCCACAGCCGGCCGTCGTCATCGAAGCGGATGTTGTCGACCGAGGGGCAGGCGGCGAAGACGCGGTCGTTCGTCAGGGTTCCCGTTTCGGTGACCTCGAAGGCGCGGATGTGGCCCGCTCGGGTGTCCGCCGCGTAGAGCTCGCTCTCGTCCGGGGAGAAGACGAGGCCGTTCGGGCCGAGGAAGTCGTCCGCGACCAGGCGGACCTCGCCCGTCGACGGGTCGGCGCGGTAGAGGTTGCAGGCGCCGATCTCGCTCGGCGCGCGCCGGCCCTCGTAGTCGCTGGTGATGCCGAAGTCCGGGTCCGAGAACCAGATCGAGCCGTCGGAGCGCACCACCGCGTCGTTCGGACTGTTGAGGCGCTTGCCGTCCCACCGCTCGGCGATCACCGTGAGGGTTCCGTCGGGTTCGGTGCGGGTGACGCGTCGGTTGCCCTGCTCGCAGGTGATCAGGCGGCCTTCGCGGTCGAGGGTGTTGCCGTTGGGGTGCCCGGCGCCGGTGCGAAACACCGAGACGGCGCCGGTGGCCTCGTCCCAGCGCAACATCCGGTCGTTGGGGATGTCGCTCCATACCGCCTGTCGCCACGCCGGCAGGTAGAGGGGGCCCTCCGCCCAGCGGCAGTCGTCGTAGAGCCGCTGCAGCCGGTCGTCACCGTTGGCGCAGCGGCCCGTACGGAAGCGATCGTCCAGAATCTCGTACAGAGTGGCGTCCGCTATGGATGACATCTTTCCCCCGATGGTCGAGTGATCCGAATTCTGTTCGGTGCGAGGTCGAGATTGCAGGATCAGGTACTGTCTTCGCAAGTGTTGATGGGTGGATGAGGGGAAGATGGCGTGGACGACATCGACCGGGCGCTGCTCCAGCGGCTCCAGCAGGACGCGGGCCAGTCGTACGCCGCCCTCGGCGCGGCGGTCGGGCTCTCGGCGGGGGCCACGCACGAACGCGTACGGAAACTGCGGGACCGCGGAGTCATCCGGCGGACCACGGTCGACGTGGAACCGGCGGCCGTCGGGAGCGGTGTCCTGGCCTACGTGATGGTCGATTCGAATGCCTGGATGGGGGATTCCAGGGCCGCGTTCGAGGACATCGCGGAGATCCAGGAGGCGCACATCATCGCCGGCAGCGCCTCCGTGCTCGTCAAGGTGCGCACGGGCTCGACCGAGCAGCTGCAAGACGTGCTGCGCCGCCTGTACGCCATCGACGGCGTCAGCGGAACGCAGGCCACCGTCGTCCTGGAGACCTTCTTCGAGCGGCCGCTCCCGCTGTGACCTGGTGGTGCACCGGCATCCGGTGGCAGGACGGGCGGCCCGGCGTCGGCTGGTACGCAGTCGACCGCGCCGAGCGCGAAAGCCTGCTCGGCTACGGACAGCGGCTGGCTTTCGTCGCCCGGGGCGAGCGGCACTGTCTGGGAGTACGGCGGGCGGGAAAGCGGACGCCGTGTCCCGCGCGCCGGACGGTGCCGGGGCGGACGGGGAGCGCCCAGTGCCCCGAGTGCGCACGGTTGGATCGGTCCTTCTCCGTGGCCGCCGACACCAACGCCGCCGATCCGCGGCCCTACCGCGTGTACCTCGCCTGGTTCGGCGCCGGCCTGATCAAGGTCGGCATCACCGCCGAGGAGCGGGGGTCGGCCCGGCTGCTGGAACAGGGAGCCGTGACCTGGGCCTGGTTGGGGCGCGGCCCGCTGATGGCCGCGCGGCGCACCGAGGAACTCCTGCGGGCGGTTCTCGGGGTCCCGGACCGGATCGCCTACGCCCGCAAGCGAGCGGTACGGGCCCACCTGCCGCCGCCGGCCGAACGGGCCCGGGAGGTAGCGGAACTGCACGCCCGTGCCGTGGCGCTGCCCGGGTGGCCGGAGTCCCTGGAGCCGGTGGGCTGTGAAGTCGTCGACCACGCGGCCGCCTTCGGGTTGGACGCGCTCCCCACGCCGACGGGGGTGGTCGCCGAGCTGGCGGCGGGCGGGGCCGTGGCCGGGCTGCTGGTCGGCGCGGCCGGGCCGGACCTGCACTTCGCGGACGGGCTCGTGGTGGACACCCGACTCTTGGCCGGCTGGGAACTGGTGGCCGCGCCGGGGAACGCCGTCACCGACGTGCCGGTGGCGGTGATCGCGCCGCCCACCGACGCCGAGCAGGACGGGCTGTTCTGACCGGGCCGGGCCCCCGACCGCCGACCGGCCCCCGACCGCCGACGGCCCCCTCGGTGCCCGGACCGGGCGCCCCGGCCGAGTCCCGACCGGGAGGTACCAAGGTCAAAACTTGGATCCCTTTGGCCCTGCGGCCCCCTTTCGGGTGGACACGCGAAGGGCCGCCACGGAGGGTGGTTGCCATGAGCACCCACCCCCTACCCGCGTACGAACCGCCTTACGTGATGGCCGTTTTCACGAGCGTCCGCACCTCCGACGACAGCGGATACCCACAGACCAATGCCCGGATGGCAGAGATCGTCCGGGGCAACCCCGGGTTCCTCGGCCACGAGTCCGCACGCACTCCCGGCGGCCTCGGCATCACCGTCGCCTACTTCCGCGACCACGATTCCCTCTCCGCTTGGCGGGAGGACCTGGAACACCGGGCCGCGATCGAGCACGGCCGCGCCCACTGGTACGAGAGCTACACGCTGCACGTCGCCACGGTCGAACGGAGCCACGGTTTTGTCCGCGACGACGGTTGAGGCGGTCCGCGCCTTCCGTGACCGGCTCGGACTGCCCGGGCTGGTCGACGTGCACACGCACTTCATGCCCGAGCGGGTCCTGGACAAGGTGTGGGACTACTTCGACGCCGTCGGCCCGCTGACCGGAGTCGAGTGGCCGATCACCTACCGGCACGAGGAGGATCAGCGGGTCGCGCTGCTGCGCGCTTTCGGTGTACGGGCCTTCACCGCCATGCTCTACCCGCACAAGCCGGCGATGGCCGCCTGGCTCAACGCGTGGGCCGCGGACTTCGCCGCGCGGACGCCCGACTGCCTGCACACCGCGACCTTCTTCCCGGAGGAGGGCGTGGCGGAGTACGTCGGCCAGGCCGTCGACGCGGGAGCCCGGATCTTCAAGGCGCACCTCCAGGTCGGCGCATACGACCCGAACGACGAACGGCTCCGGCCGGTCTGGGGGCTGTTGGCCGAGGCCGCCGTCCCGACCGTGATCCACTGTGGCTCGGGGCCGGTGGCGGGGAAGCACACCGGTCCGGAACCAATCGCACGCCTGCTGGCCCGGCACCCCCGGTTGCCCCTGATCATCGCGCACATGGGCATGCCGGAATACGTCGACTTCCTCGACCTGGCCGACCGGTACCCCGAGGTCCGCCTCGACACCACCATGGCCTTCACCGACTTCTCCGAGCAGTTCGGCGGCTTCCCGGCGGCCGGCCTCGGGCGGCTAGCGGACCTCGGCCACCGGATTCTGCTCGGCACCGACTTCCCGAACATCCCCTATCCCTACGAGCACCAGCTGGCCGCTCTCGAACGGCTCGGCCTCGGGGACGACTGGCTGCGGGCGGTTTGCCACGACAACGGTGTGCGGCTCTTCCGCCTGACCTGAACCGGAACGGCCAGGACGCGCCGGTCCCCGGTTCTCAGGAAATTCACAGGCAGGGGCAAGAACGCTCTCAGAGGTGCCGTCCAGCGTGTACGCATGACCGCGACGACCACCTCCCAAGCGTCCACGTCCACCGGCAAGCACACTGCCCTCGTCCGGCCCGACGGCGGCCCGTGCCGGGTGCTCGTCGTCGACGACGAGGCCGCGCTCTCCGAACTCCTGTCCATGGCCCTGCGCTACGAGGGGTGCGAGGTCCGCAGCGCCGGTGACGGGGCCGCCGCGGTGCGGACCGCGCGGGAATTCCGCCCGGACGTGGTGCTCCTCGACATCATGCTCCCGGACATGGACGGCCTCGCCGTGCTCGGCCGGCTGCGCCGGGAGCTCCCGCACGTGCCGGTGCTGTTCCTGACCGCCAAGGACTCCGTGGAGGACCGCATCGCCGGGCTGACGGCGGGCGGCGACGACTACGTCACCAAGCCGTTCAGCCTGGAGGAGGTCGTGGCCAGGCTGCGCGGCCTGGTCCGCCGCTCGGGCGCGGCGCAAGCGGCCCGCGGCGGCTCGGTCCTGGCCGTCGGTGACCTCCGGCTGGACGAGGACAGCCACGAGGTGACCCGTGGCGGCCAGGAGGTCCACCTGACCGCCACGGAGTTCGAGCTGCTGCGCTACCTGATGCGCAACCCGCGCCGGGTCCTGAGCAAGGCGCAGATCCTGGACCGGGTGTGGTCCTACGACTTCGGCGGCCAGGCCAATGTGGTCGAGCTGTACATCTCCTACCTGCGGCGCAAGCTGGAGAGCGGTCCGGGATGGCCGCCGATGATCCACACCCGGCGGGGCGCCGGCTACCTGATCAAGCCGGCCGAGTAGTGGCCGTACGTCTTCCCGGGCGCGGGCGCGGGGGGCGCGTCGGGCGGCGTCACCTCGCCTTCGGGCCCGACCGTCCCGCCGCGAGTGACGACGATGACGCCCCGGCCCGTCCCACCGCGAACCACCGGTCCGTCGAGGCTCCCTCCGCGCGGGTCAGGCGGAGTCGGACACGGCGGCCTTGGTCGCTGCGGTCCCGGCTCGTCCTGGCGGCGGTGGCGCTGATCGCGGTCGTCGGCGCGGCCATCGGCACCGTCACCACCTTCGCCCTGCGCCAGTACCTGGTCGAGCAACTCGACAACCAGCTGCGCACCTCCATCACGATGGCCACTCGGGGTCCCGGCGCCGGCAAAGCGGCCCGGGAGGGCAACCTCGGCTTCGTGCTCGCCGGGACCCCGCCGGACGCGGCCGGCATCAGGCTCGACGAGAACGGCAAGGTCATCGGCAGCGCCCGCAACGCCGCAGTCGGCGGCCCCGAGCTCGACCACCGCCAGCCCCTCACCGAAGCCCAGACCGCGGCTTTGAAGAAGGCCGCCCGCAAGGCGGCTCAAGGCCGGTCCGGCCCGCATGACCTGGACCTGCCCGAGCTCGGGAGCTATCGGGTACTCACCGCTCCCGACGGAAGCCTCGTCCTCGGCTTTCGGCTCGGTGAAGTCGACTCCACCGTGCGGACGCTGATCGCGGTGGAGGTCTTCGCGACCCTGGCCGGCCTGATCGCGGCCTCCCTCGCCGGTCAGGCGCTGGTCGGTGTGGCGCTGCGCCCGTTGCGGCGAGTGGCCGTCACCGCCACCCGGGTCTCCGAACTCCCCCTGCACAGCGGTGAGCCGGCCCTCCACGAGCGGGTGCCCGACGCCGAAGCCGACCCCCGTACCGAGATCGGTCAGGTCGGAGCGGCGCTGAACCGGATGCTGGGGCATGTCTCCTCCGCCCTCACCGCGCGGCAGCAGAGCGAAACCCGAGTACGTCAATTCGTGGCCGACGCCAGCCACGAGCTGCGTACCCCTTTGGCCTCGATCCGGGGCTACGCCGAGCTGACCCGCCGGGGCCACGAGGAGCCCGGACCGGACACCCGCCACGCCCTGGGCCGCATCGAGTCCGAAGCCACCCGGATGACCGGCCTGGTCGAAGACCTGCTGTTGCTGGCCCGGCTGGACGCCGGGCGGCCGCTCGTCACCGGTGACACCCCCACCGACCTCGCCCCCCTCGTCGTCGACGCCGTCAGCGACGCCCGGGCCGCCGGTCCCGAACACCACTGGCGGCTGGAGCTCCCGGACGAACCCGCGACCATCCGGGCCGACCCGGCCCGTCTCCAACAGGTCCTGGTGAACCTCCTCGCCAACGCACGCACCCACACCCCACCGGGCACCACCGTCACCGCACATGTTTCACGTGAAACAAGCCCCAAGGGGTCCGGTGTTTCACGTGAAACACCGCTCGTCCGCCTCCGGGTCGAGGACAACGGGCCGGGCATACCGGCCGAGTTGCTCCCGCACGTCTTCGAGCGGTTCGCCCGCGGCGACGCGTCCCGGTCCCGGGCGGCGGGCTCCACCGGTCTCGGACTCGCCATCGTCCAGGCCGTCGTCACCGCCCACGGCGGGCGGGTCGAGGTCCACAGCCGACCCGGCCGGACCTGCTTCGAGGTCGTCCTGCCCCTCGCGCACGCCAGGACGGGCACCGACTCACCGACGGTGCGCACCGACTCACAGACGGAGCACAGGCTCACCACACAGCGGTGACAGTTCGCCCGACAAGGGTCGGAGCATGTCAACCGACACCTCTTCCGGCCCCGAAGCCCTCCCGGCCCGCGGGCACCTGGCACCCGTGCCCGGTGAGCCCGTACTCGACGTGGTGATCCCGGTGTTCAACGAGGAGAAGGACCTCGGCCCGTGCGTGCGCCGACTCCACGATCACCTCACCAGGACGTTCCCCTACCCCTTCCGGATCACCATCGCCGACAACGCCAGCACGGACCGGACCCCCGACGTCGCGACCGCCCTCGCCGCCGCCGTGGAGGGGGTACGCAGTACCCGGCTGGAAGAGAAGGGGCGCGGACGCGCCCTGCGCACCGTCTGGTCGCGCTCGGAGGCTCCCGTCCTCGCCTACATGGACGTGGACCTGTCCACCGACCTCAACGCGCTGCTGCCCTTGGTCGCCCCGCTGATCTCCGGTCACTCGGACCTCGCCATCGGCACCCGGCTCGCGCGCTCCTCCCGCGTGGTCCGCGGAGCGAAGCGCGAGTTCGTCTCCCGGGCCTACAACCTCTTGCTGCGTTCCTCCCTCGCCGCCCGCTTCAGCGACGCCCAGTGCGGGTTCAAGGCCATCCGGCGCGAAGTCGCCGAACGGCTGCTGCCACTGGTGCAGGACTCCGGATGGTTCTTCGACACGGAGCTGCTGGTGCTGGCCGAGCGAGCCGGGCTACGCATCCACGAGGTCCCGGTGGACTGGGTGGACGACCCCGACTCCACGGTCCACATCGCACGCACCGCCGCCGAGGACCTCAAGGGCGTCTGGCGGGTCGGCCGGGGGCTCGCAGTCGGCGCTCTGCCGCTCGACCGGCTCGCCCGGCCCTTCGGTGACGACCCTCGGGACCGGACGGCACTGCCCGGAGTACCGCGGGGGCTGGCCCGCCAGCTCCTCGGCTTTTGCGCGGTCGGGCTGCTCAGCACCCTGCTCTACCTGGCGCTGTACTCGGTCTGCCGGACGGCGGCCGGTCCCCAAGTGGCCAACGCGGCCGCCCTGCTGCTCTCGGCCGTCG
This sequence comes from Streptomyces sp. Tek67B01, assembly GCF_055231995.1. Taxonomy (NCBI): domain Bacteria; kingdom Bacillati; phylum Actinomycetota; class Actinomycetes; order Kitasatosporales; family Streptomycetaceae; genus Streptomyces; species Streptomyces sp. Tek67B01. The sequence goes on along the minus strand of NZ_JBUYUY010000001.1, from coordinate 3,546,864 downwards.
CCAACACCTCCGCCAACCGCCGGCTCACCTTCGGGGTGAGGGGACGCGCCCGCGCGGTACGCCACCAGGCACAGGGGCTGTTGGTCTTCGCCATCGGTCTCGCCCTGACCAGCGGTTCGCTCGCCGCACTCGACGCGGCGGCCAACGACCCCGCCCACAGCACCGAACTCGCCGTACTGATCACCGCCAACCTCGCCGCCACCGTGCTGCGCTTCCTGCTCTTCCGCGCCTGGGTCTTCCCCGAGCGGCGCGGCAACCCCACGAAGGACGACATCCGATGACGACGGCAGCAGTGCCCCTGTTCCCACCCGCTCCGCCGGTCGCCACCACCGCCGCGGCGACCGGTCGGCCCCGTTGGGAGCGCCCCGCGTACGCCGTGCTCCTGCTCCTCACCGCGGTCCTGCTGCTGTGGGACCTGGGTGCCTCGGGCTACGCGAATTCCTTCTACTCGGCCGCGGTCCAAGCGGGTGCCGAGAGCTGGAAGGCCTTCTTCTTCGGCTCCTCCGACGCCGGAAACTCCATCACCGTCGACAAGCCCCCGGCCGCCCTGTGGCCGATGGCCCTGTCGGTGCGGCTCTTCGGGTTGGGCGGATGGCAGATCCTCGTCCCGCAGGCCCTGATGGGCGTCGGTACCACCGCGGTGCTCTACGCCGCCGTACGGCGCCAGTTCGGCCCCGTGGCGGCCCTGCTGAGCGGCACGGTCTTCGCACTGACGCCCGTGGCGGCCTTGATGTTCCGCTTCAACAACCCCGACGCGCTGCTCGCCCTGCTGATGACCGTCACCGTGTACTGCGTCCTGCGGGCGCTCGACGGCGCACGCACTGGCTGGCTGGTGGCGGCCGGTGCCGCGGTCGGCTTCGCCTTCTTGACGAAGACGCTCCAGGCCCTGGTGATCCTGCCTCCGCTGGCCGTCCTGTACGCGGTGTGCGCTCCGACGCGGTTGCGCGCGCGGTTGGGCCAGTTGCTGCTCGCCGGAGTCACGATGGTGGTGGCGGGCGGCTGGTGGGTGGCCGTGGTGGAGCTCTGGCCCGCCGCGTCCCGCCCCTACATCGGAGGTTCGCAGAACAACTCCTTCCTGGAACTGACCTTCGGTTACAACGGGCTGGGTCGGATCAACGGCAACGAGACCGGCAGCGTCGGCGGCGGGCGCCCCGGCGGGGGCGCGGGCGGGGGCTGGGGCGAGACCGGCATCGACCGGCTCTTCTCGACCAACATCGGCGGTCAGATCTCCTGGCTGCTCCCGGCGGCCCTCGTCATGCTGGTCGCCGGGCTGGTGATCACCTGGCGGGCCCGCCGGGCCACGGATTCGCTGGAGAGCATGGCCCGCGCGGCCTTCCTGGCGTGGGGCGGCTCGCTGCTGATCACCGGTCTGATCTTCAGCTACATGCAGGGGATCTTCCACGAGTACTACACCGTGGCCCTCGCGCCGTTCGTGGCCGCGCTCGTCGGCATGGGCGTGGCCGTCTTGTGGGAGGAGCGGGGTAGCCGGGCCGCCTCGCTGACCCTTGCCGGAACCCTCGCGCTCACCGCGTACTGGGCCTTCGTGCTGCTCGGCCGCGCCGGCGGATATCTGCCGTGGCTGCGCTGGACGGTTCTCGTCGCGGGGCTCGGCGCGGCCGTCGCACTGCCGTTCGCCGCACCGCTGGGTCGCAGGGCGCTGTTGGCGGTGGCGGGCGTCGGGCTCGGCGCTGCGCTGGCGGGACCCTTCGCCTACTGCCTGACCACGGTGAACACCCCGCACACGGGTTCCATCGTGACGGCGGGCCCGGCGGTGGCGGGCGGCAGAGGGCCGGGCGGCCGCGGCACGCGCGCGTTCTACTTCCCCGGCGGCGCCGTGCCACCAGGCACCCGGGGTGGCGGGTCACAGATGCCCCCCGGTGCTCCGGGCGGCAAGGCCCCCGGGGGAACCGGTCCGACCGGTCCGACCGGTCCGCGGGGCACCGCCGGCGGCGGCCCCGGCGGCCTGCTCAACGGCACCAAGGCGAGCGCCGAGGCCATTGCCGCACTGCGGGCCGACGCCGCGCGCTACACGTGGGCGGCGGCGGCCGTCGGCTCGCAGAACGCAGCGAGCCATCAACTTGCCTCCGGTGCGCCGGTAATGGCGATCGGCGGCTTCAACGGCAGCGATCCCTCGCCGACCCTGGAGCAGTTCAAGGCCTATGTGAAGGCGGGCCGTATCCACTGGTTCATCGGGCAGAGCGAGTACCAGGACCAGGGCAGGCCGCGGGCTCAGGGCCGGGGCGGAGCCGGCGGAGAGACGACCGGCTCCCGACGCGCCGTCTTCGGTCCGGGCGGTGGCACGAGCGGCGCCATCGAAAGTTGGGTGAAGACCACCTTCAAGGCCACCACGGTCGGAGGAGCCACCTTCTACGACCTGACCGCGCCCACCACCGGCGGGTCCTGATCCGATCCGAACCCGCGAAACGCAGGGGGCCGCAGACGAAACCCTCGTCTGCGGCGCCCTGCCGTTTCGCGGGCGGCCCTGCCCGGCGACTACGAGGCCGGCCGTCAGCAACGCACCGCCGGCGGGCAGCCACGGCTGCCGGCGACCGGCCGTGGTGATCACCCGACCGGAAACGGTGGAAGGGACGAAGAGATCGCCGATCACGGGAACCGGGAGGATTCCGGACATCGTGGGGGACTCGCCGGGGGCGAGCCGGAAGTACTGGCTGAAAAAGACCGTGCCCGATGGTCTTGTCGCGGAACTGCGCAGCTGGGTGATGGGTCGCTCGCCCGGGCCTCGACGCGCAGGAAGGGCAGGCCGAGCACCACGGCGCCGCCGGTCATCGCCGAGGTGACCCAGGCCGGGGGACGAGGGCGGTCAGCTTGCTCCACAAGGGGGGCGCGCGGAGGCCATCGACAGGAGGGCGGCGGTGACGTCCCAGGTGTAGGAGGACTGTGGAAACGGATTCGTGGGGCCGGGCGGTAAAGGGGATGGGAAAACCCGCTAGGGTGCGGAGCCATGGCTGCGAACCACAACTCATCAGGCCCCAACTCGGCAGGTCCCGAGGGCAACTACGACCCCGCGGGCAGCACCCAGATGTTCCGGGCTTTCGTCGAGGAGGCCGAGCCGGTGCGGGCGACCGTGCCGGGAGCCCGCAGGCGCCGGCCGGAGAAGGCGGCCCCGAAGACCGGCCTGTGGATCGGCCTGGGCCTCGTCGGACTCGTCGTGATCGCGGCGGTCGCCTGGCTGGCGCTGGGATAGTCCTTCCCCTCGCGGCGTCGCGGCGTGGGGTTTCGCGGCGGGGAGTCTCGAGGCGTCGTGGCGTGCGGTCCGTGGTGTCGCGTACTCAGCTCCAGGTGGCGGTGACGTTCCGGGTTTCCACCCGCATTCCGAGGGGTACCCGACAGGACTCGACGCAGACCGTGTAGGTCTGCGTCTTCGACGTGCCGCCCGCGATGGGCGCGGGCAGCGGTTGGGTCGTACTGATCGTGGCCCAGTCGACTCCGAGCGCGCCGATGATGTGCGTGGCGAAGCCGACCGTGCCCGAGCGGACGGCTGTGCCGCCGGTGTTGGTGAAGGTGACCGTGACGCGCTCGCACCAGCGGTCGGGGGCCGCCGACCGGAGCGGGACGCCGACTGTCAGCCGGGCCGGGCCGGCGGGCGCCGGGGGCGGAGTGCCGGGTCTGCCCGGCGCGGGCGGCGTGGGCGAGGACGTCGATCCCGACCCCGGTCCCGTCCCTGACCCCGGTCCGGTCCCTGAACCCGGTCCCGTCCCGGACCCGGCTCCCGGTCCCGGGTTCGCGGGGGTGCCGGGGGCGGTGGTGGTGGGGTCGGCGCCCGGGGAGGCGCCGGAGGGCGTGGAGCCGCCGGGTGAGGTGGACGTGGGTCCGCCCCGGGCGGAGTCGGCCGGGGTCCGCGAGTCCCCCGCACCGGGCGACGTACCACTGGTGGCCGACGCGGCGGCGCCGCCCGCCGCCGGGGCGCCGAGCCGCTGGAACTCCACCTCGCCGCGTGGCGGTACGTTCCCACCCGGGCCGGGCGCGGCCGCCCCAACGGCGACGTAGCCGCCGCGGGCCGGGCCGCCGCAGCCGCCCAGGGCAGCCGCGACGGCGACCGCGCCGCAGAGGGTGAGTGCTGCCGCCCGGCGGGTTCCCGTTCGCATCGCGCCAGTGTTACTGACGATCCGTCACATGGGAAGCGAGCGGCAGCGGTCGTTCGACGGTCACTCGCCGATGAGGCCGACCCGCAGTTGTGCGAGCGTGCGCGTGAGCAGCCGGGAGACGTGCATCTGGGAGATGCCGACCTCCTCGCCGATCTGCGACTGCGTCATGTTGGCGAAGAACCGCAGCATGATGATCTGCCGCTCCCGCGGCGGGAGCTTGGCCAGCAGCGGCTTGAGCGACTCCCGGTACTCGACCCCTTCGAGCGCGCTGTCCTCGTACCCGAGACGATCGGCGAGGGAGCCCTCGCCGCCCTCGTCCTCGGGGGAGGGCGAATCGAGCGAGGAGGCGGTGTACGCGTTGCCGACGGCCAGGCCGTCGACCACGTCCTCCTCGGAGACGCCGAGCACGGCGGCCAGCTCGGGCACGGTGGGGGACCGGTCGAGCTTCTGCGCGAGTTCGTCGCTGGCCTTGGTGAGGGCCAGACGCAGCTCCTGGAGGCGGCGCGGGACGCGCACGGACCAGGAAGTGTCCCTAAAGAATCGTTTGATCTCGCCCACGACCGTCGGCATGGCGAAGGTCGGGAACTCGACACCGCGTTCGCAATCGAAGCGGTCGATCGCCTTGATGAGGCCGATGGTGCCCACCTGGACGATGTCTTCCATCGGCTCGTTGCGGCTGCGGAAGCGGGCCGCCGCGTACCGCACCAAGGGGAGGTTCAGCTCGATCAGGGTGTCTCGTACGTACGCGCGTTCGGGGCTGTCCACGTCCAGGGCGGCAAGTCGCTGGAAGAGGGAGCGGGAGAGCGTGCGGGTGTCGATGGCTTCCGAGCGGTTGGACACTGCCGGCAGTTCACGCTTGACGAGCGTGAGCACCTTGGAGCTGCCCTGGTCTACGGACATGCCACCCCCTTGAGGTCGCGGACGGTCGCGCTTCTCTGCGCGCCCGTCGGAGGAACGCAGCCTCCACCTGAATACCGGAGGCGGGGCTGCGGCAAACGCGGTTCCAGCAGAATGTCACATGTCGGCAACGCGCTGTAGCGCCATGTCGACATGTATCTCCAGCGACAGACCGGAATGAGCCCGGTCTGTCGGGAAACGCGTCAGGTGATCTCCACCCGTTCCGGTTACGCCTCGATCCTGTTTGCGGATCGCAGGCGCGCGAAGCTCCGGGCGAGCAGTCGCGACACGTGCATCTGGGAAACCCCCAGCTCGGCGCTGATCTGCGACTGCGTCAGGTTGTTGTAGTACCGCAGCAGCAGGATGCGCTGCTCGCGCTCGGGCAACTGTACGAGGAGGTGGCGGACCAGGTCGCGGTGCTCGACGCCGGCCAGTTCGGGGTCCTCGTAGCCGAGGCGATCCAACAGGCCGGGCATTCCGTCGCCTTCCTGGGCGGCTTCGAGCGAGGTTGCGTGATAGCTCCGGCCGGCTTCGATGCAGGACAGCACCTCGTCCTCGGTGATGCGCAGGCGCTCGGCGATCTCGGAGGTGGTGGGAGTGCGTCCGTGCAGCGTGGTGAGGTCCTCGGTGGCCGCGTTGACCTGGACCCACAGCTCGTGGAGGCGGCGCGGGACGTGCACGGTGCGCACGTTGTCGCGGAAGTATCGTTTGATCTCACCCACCACGGTGGGCATCGCGAAGGTCGGGAACTGCACACCTCGGTCGGGGTCGAAGCGGTCGATCGCGTTGATGAGCCCGATCGTTCCGACCTGGACGACGTCCTCCATCGGTTCGTTGCGGCTGCGGAAGCGGGCGGCCGCGTACCGGACGAGGGGAAGGTTGGCCTCGATGAGGGCCCCGCGGACCCGGGCGTGGTCGCGGCTCCCCGGCTGGAGGTTCTTGAGCTGACCGAACAGCACCTGCGTCAGGGCTCGGGTGTCGGCACCCCTGCTCTGCGGCCTGGGGGCGGCCGGGGGCTCCTCCGGCACGTCCGGCGCGGACTCCTGCTGCGGGGGGACCTGGGGGTCGTGCTGCGGCTGCTCGGTCGGCTCCGGAGGTTCCTGTGTGCTCTGGGGACTCTGAGGGTTCTGGGGGCTCTGGGGGTCCTGCTGGGGTGGCACCTGAGGCGCAGTACTGGCCGGCACGGTCACGCCACCCCTTCAGTCAACTATCCGTCAAAAGCGGTCATAGCATCACAAGAGATGCGTACTTTGTGCAAGCACCTGATATCGCCGTGTTGAGGGTAGAGTGGATGGATTGGACATACCGGGATATTCGTCGTGAACACGGATAACACAAAAAGCCCCCCACCCGTCGGAGTGGGGGGCCGGTAAGCCCGGAATCCGCTTCGGCGTACGGGTTCAGCGCACCAGTTCGGTCATGAACTCGCCGATCCCGTGGGCGGCATCCGAGATGCCTTGGAAGCCTATTTGGACCATATCGGCGGCTTTGACGGGTTGAGTGATGATCACGAAGAGTGCGAAGACGACGAGCGCGCCCATGACGATCTTCTTGGTGTCCACGAGCGGTGTCGGCCTCCCCAACCGGTCCTGCTGAGTCGGGTGAGTCTAACCGGTCATGTTTGGACACTCACCTGCCCTTTAAGGACCAATGACCTGTCGTTACAGGCCTTTTGTCGGTCCCGGGGTGACGGGAGAGGACGCAGGATGGGACACGAGCCCACCGGTTCTGGCAGGAAGCCGGCGGGTGAGGGAAAAGGGCCTCGCTGCGGGGTCCGAGCCGCGGGCTTCCCCTGACCGCGGATCGGACCGGCAGGTTCCGTCTCATCGGGGGGAGCGGCTTGTCCCCCGACGCCGCTTCCCCCGTCCACGTGTGAAGGTCCCGGCTACGGCCGGGGCCTTCTTCGCGTCACGGGTTCGGGTGGCGAGGCGGTGTCGAGGGGGGCGTCGAGGGACGTCGGGCCGGTCGAGCGGGGTGCGTGCCGATCGGCGGGGTGCACGCCGGGCGGTGCGCCGGTCGGCTCAGCCGATGGCGCCGGCCAGGTCCGTGAGGGGCTGGACGGGGGCGATCACCGGCGCGAGGTCGTTCGGGAGGTCCATCAACCTGTTGAGCTGGTTGAGGTCGTTGAGCTTCGCGCCGATCTCCTGGACGGAGCCGGGCGTGGCACCCTTCGGCATCCCCGGGGCGGCCTGCGGCAGGTCCGGCAGGGTGAGCGGGGCGATGGGCGCGGCGGAGGCGGCGGGTGCGGCGAGGCCCGCGGCGGCCCCCGCGAGGGCGAAGGCGGCGAGCATGCGCTGGGTCTTGGTCATGTCGTGACAACGGCCGAGCGGGCGCCCGGTCACGCGGGTGCCCCGGAGAGCGGCCGTACGAGCTCCGAGAGGGCGGCCGTATGAGCGCTTCCCGCTCGGGCGCCGCGCCGCCGGGCGGGAACGACGAGAGCCCCGACCCTTGCGGGGCGGGGCTCTCGATCAGAGCGGTAGCGGTGGGATTTGAACCCACGGATAGCTTGCACCATCACACGCTTTCGAGGCGTGCTCCTTCGGCCGCTCGGACACGCTACCGAGAGAGAGCTTAGCCCAAAGAGCGCCGTGCTCTGAAATCCGTATCCGGGACCGGGCCGCGAGCCGCCCCCGGACGGTCGGACGTCGAGTCGGAGGTCGGGTCGGAGGTCAACCAGTGGTCGCGTCGGTGGTGGCGTCAGAGGTCGCGGAAGAAGTCCGTCAGTTGTCGGGCGCACTCGTCCGCGAGGACGCCGCGGATCACCTCCGGCCGGTGGTTGAGCCTGCGGTCCCGTACGAGGTCCCACAGCGACCCCGCCGCGCCCGCCTTCTCGTCGTCGGCGCCGTAGACGACCCGGGCCACCCGGGACTGCACCAAGGCGCCCGCGCACATCACGCACGGCTCCAAGGTCACCACCAGGGTGCACCCGGTCAGCCGCCACTCCCCTAGCCCGGCGGCAGCCCGGCGCAGCGCGAGCACCTCGGCGTGTGCCGTGGGGTCACCGGTCGCTTCGCGCTCGTTGTGCCCGGTGGCCAGGACCTCCCGGTCCGGGCCGAGCAGGACGGCGCCGACCGGCACGTCGCCGGCCGGCACCGCCAGGGCGGCCTCCTGGAGGGCCAGGCGCATGGAGTCCCGCCAGGGGTCCCGTACGGGGTCGGGACCGGGGTGGTGCGTGTGGTGCTCGTGGATCACTAGCGGACGGCCTCCAGGACCTCGGTCGCACCGAGCGACTCGGCGATCTCCGAGAGGGCCTCTCCGTCGAGGGTCATCAGTTGCTTGTGGCTCACACCGAGGTCGTCGAGCAGTCGAGGGTCGCCGAGCGGACCGGCCGGTACCGGCTCGGCGCCGCCACGGACCCCTTCGTCTGCGTCGTCGGCCTCGGTGGTGAAGGCGACGATGGCGTCCCCCTCACCGTCCTCGGTGCCGTCCAGGTCGAGTTCGTCGAGTTCGTCGTCCTCCTCCTCGCTGCCCAGCAGCTCTTTGGTCAGCATCGAGCCGTAGGAGCTGCGGTCGGCCGCGGAGGCGTTCGATACGAAGTACCGAGGGTCCTCCTCGCCGTCCACGCGGATGACGCCGAACCAGGCGTCCTCCTGCTCGATGAGGGCGACCACCGTGTCGTCGTCGACAGCGGCGGACCGGGCGAGATCGATCAGATCACTCAAGGACTCGACGGCGTCGAGTTCCATGTCGCTCGCTTCCCACCCGTCTTCGGTGCGCGCGAGCAGTGCGGCGAAGTACACCGTGACTCTCCCACTGGTCGTAGGCGTGCCGGTTGGAGGTCCCCCCGGCCTGAGGTTGGGGTCCGCGCCGGCCGTGTGCGAGCCGTTCGTACCCTGCCCCATCGGCATCGTGGCAGAAACAGCGGCTTTGCGAGAGGTCTTCCGCGCTTGCGTCGTCCCGTGCCGTGCGCTCCACGGGTTGTGCGGGGGCGGCGTTGGGCGGCAGGGACCCGCCTGAGGGGCGGGCGTGTCCCCCGGGGGTCGGGGGGCGGCGGCCCGGGGTGCGGGCCGCGGCGTGCCGGTCCCAGGGTTGTCCGCGCCGCGCCGGGGCGGCCGGGGCCGGGGCCGGGGCCGGGCTGGGTGGCTGGGTGATGCGGTCGTTTCGTGCGGGGGTGTGTCGGCACCACCCCGGGGCCCGCGCCTCGAACGCAGGCGTGGGCCGGGCGGTACGCCGGCGTCTTCCCGGTCTACCAGCGGAAGGTGCGCATCCGCATCTGTTGGCGCATACGGGCCGCGCGGGCGCGTCTGGGCTGCACGCGGTCGCGCAGTTCACGCGCCTCGCTCAGGTCGCGGAGGAACTGCGCGCGGCGCGCCCGCCGCTGCGCCATGCTTTCCGGCTCCCCCGGATCGCCCGGCTCTTTCTCTGGCCCCATCGCCCACCGCCCCGGCTGCTCTGCTCCGGTTGTGCTACCCACCTTCCCCGGGACTTCCGAGTTGATGCCACCCAAGTCGTCCCAGCTCAGGAAGGTTCGTCGTGGGTCGCGGGGACGACCACCACCGGGCCGTGCGCGTGTTGGAGCACGGCGTTCGCGACGGAGCCCATCATCACGGGCCCCAAGCGCCGCCTCGGGTGGTGGCGGCCCACCACCACCAGTGGCGCCGAGCGCGAGGCCTCGACCAGTGGCCCGGCCGCCTCACCCGGCACGGCCGCCTGCTCCACCCGCACCTCGGGATACCGCTCGCGGAACGGCGCGAGGCGTTCCAGCTGGGCCCGCAGCGTGTCCCGCTCGGCCGGAGCGGTGTCGCCGTCGTCCCCGGCCAACTCCTCGGGCGTGATCACCGCGAAGGCGGGGACCGGAGGTGCGGCGGCCGCCGGCGACGGCGGTACCGGGTAGGCCGAGACCACCTGGACGGCCGTCCCCCGCGCGGCGGCCTCCGCGAACGCGAAGGCGACCACGTCGTCGTGCGTCTCGGCGGTGTGCAGCCCGAGGATCACCGCCACGCCGGCGTCGCCGCCCACGCCGGTGTCGGGGCTCACGCCCGCGTCGGCGCCGGGGCGCCCCGCCGGCGGCACCACCACCACCGGGCACGGCGCGGAGCCGGCCACGGCGCGACTGTTCGACCCGAGCAGCAGCGCGGCGAAGCCCCCGCGGCCCCTGGAGCCCATCACGAGCGTCAGCGGCCGCATCTCGGCCCCGATCACCCGCAGCGCCTCCGGAACCGACCCCTCCAGGGCCTCGTACCGAACCTCGACCGGCTGTTCGGGCGCCGCTGCCAGAAGGGCCCGTACGTGGTCACCCACCGGATCGGCGTACTCCTGAGGCTGGGAGGCGTCGTGCAGGGACGAGCGCCGGCCCGCGTACAACTGGGCGCTGTCGGAGAGCACATGCGCCACGAGCAGCCCGGCGCGGTGTCGCAGAGCCGCCAGGCGCGCCCACTCCAGGGCCTCCAGGCTGTGCTCGGAGCCGTCGACCGCGGCGATCACCAGTCCGTTGCTCATCAGTCCAGGGTGCTGGGCCCGGGTACGGCCCGCAATCCCGATGCCGGGGGGCGCCCGAGGTCGACCTTCGGCCACCGAGGACACGGAAGACGTCGCCCAACGCGTAGCCTTTCGGGTGTGGGCCGCACATCGCGGCCGTTTTCGCAGGTCGCAGGTCGAAACCCGGCAGCTGGCGGCAGTTGAGGTCTTGGAGGAAGTTGTGCGTTTGCAGGTCGTCGATCACCCCTTGGTGGCGCACAAACTGACCACCCTGCGCGACAAGCGCACCGACTCCCCCACCTTCCGTCGCCTCGCCGACGAGCTGGTGACCCTCCTGGCCTACGAGGCCACCCGGGACGTGCGCACCGAGCAGGCCGACATCCAGACCCCGGTCGCCGCGACCACCGGTGTGAAGCTCTCGTACCCGCGCCCGCTGGTCGTCCCGATCCTGCGCGCCGGTCTCGGCATGCTGGACGGCATGGTGCGGCTGCTGCCGACCGCCGAAGTGGGCTTCCTCGGCATGGTCCGCAACGAGGAGACCCTGGAAGCCTCCACGTACGCGACGCGCATGCCGGAGGACCTCTCCGGCCGCCAGGTGTACGTCGTCGACCCGATGCTGGCCACCGGCGGCACCCTGGTCGCCGCGATCCAGGAGCTCATCAAGCGCGGCGCCGACGACGTGACCGCCGTGGTGCTGCTGGCCGCGCCGGAGGGCGTCGAGGTCATGGAGCGCGAGCTGGCGGGCACGCCGGTGACCGTGGTGACGGCCGCGGTGGACGAGCGGCTCAACGAGCACGGTTACATCGTGCCGGGCCTGGGCGACGCGGGCGACCGCATGTACGGCTCGGCCGAATAACGGCTCGGCCGAGCCGCGCCTCAGGCGCGGATCAGCACTTCTTGGCGGCGGGCGCGGGCTCGGGGTTGGCCAGTACGGCCAGCGCCTTGTCCGCGTCCTCCTTCGTGCTCAGCTCCTTGAAGCCGTCGCCGAGGATCAGGTCGATGTCCGCGCCCTCGCGGGCGTCGGTGTGCTGAGTCATGCCGGCCAGTTGGGTGCCGAGCACGGAGTACGCGGCCTTGTCGGTCTTCGGTGAACCGAGCAGTATCCCGGTGCCGGGGATCTTCTTGTCGAAGTCGGCGGGGGCGTTGCCGACCTGGCCGACCAGGAAGCCGCGCTTCTTCAGCTCGTCCCCGACGGCCTTGGCGAGACCGGCGCGCGGGGTCGCGTTGTAGACGTTGACCGTGATCTGGCCGGGCTGGGGCAGTACCACCGCGGGTTTGGACGGGGCCGCCGCCGGGCCGGCCTTGGGGGCGCCGGTCGGGCAGTCCTTGGACGCGGCCGTCTTGTGCTTGGTGTCGCCCCGGAAGACGTCCATGAGCTGCAGTGCCCCGTAGCCGAGCAGGGCCAGCGCGAGGGCGGAGCCGAGCAGGGCGAGGATGATCCGGCGGCGTCGCCGCGGGCGGCTCATGCGGGGGAAGGCAGCTCCGGTGACGCGGTACTTTCCGCCCATGCCGGGGGGAGTGAGCATGCTCATGGGCGCAGCGTAGTGCCGTACCGGAACGATGCCTACTAAATGATCTATTGATCGGCAAAGGCCGACCCGAAAGGCGCAATCGGCCGGTCAGCGCGGGTGTCATCACCGGACATGACGGCAATGGTCGCCGGTCAGCACGGCAGGGCGCGCCGTGCAGGGCGCTTGCAGTCGGCCGGTCGCGGCGGCCCACCGTCGGCCGGTCGCGGCGGCGCGGCCCCCCGCGCAGGGAGCCCCGGGCCTCGCACGTCGTGCCCGGTCAGTCCATTTCAGTCCAGTTCAGTTCAGTCCATTTCGAGGACGCGGGCGTGCAGCACCTGCCGCTGCTGGAGGGCGGCGCGCACGGCGCGGTGCAGCCCGTCCTCCAGGTACAGGTCGCCCTGCCACTTCACGACGTGCGCGAAGAGGTCCCCGTAGAAGGTGGAGTCCTCGGCGAGCAGTGTTTCGAGGTCCAGCTGTCCCTTGGTCGTCACGAGCTGGTCGAGCCGGACCGGGCGCGGGGCGACATCCGCCCACTGCCGGGTGGTTTCCCTGCCGTGGTCGGGGTACGGCCGCCCGCTTCCGATGCGCTTGAAGATCACACGGAAAGCCTACCGGGCCGGTGCCTGCGGGCGCAGCATCGTGACGGCGGTGCAAAAGTGGCACACGAGGCCAATCCGGGAGCAAGGCCAATCCGCGAGGGACGTATGAGCGAGAGCACCGACCCCCTGTCCCCGGCCGACGAGATCGCCGCCGGGTACGCCTTCACCGGCCCCGCGCTCGATCTGGGAGCCCTGCTCTGGGAGGGCCGGTGCCTGCCGGACCGGCAGGTGCGCGTTCCACTGGCCGTGCTCAACCGGCACGGACTGGTAGCCGGCGCCACCGGCACCGGCAAGACCAAGACCCTCCAGCTCATCGCCGAGCAGCTCTCCGCGGCGGGCGTCCCCGTCTTCCTCGCGGACATCAAGGGCGACGTCTCGGGGATTTCGGCGCCGGGCGTCGCGAACGACAAGATCCGCGAGCGGGCCGGGGAAGTGGCCCAGGAATGGTCGGCCGGCGGCTGTCCCGCCGAGTTCTACTCCCTGGGCGGTATCGGGCCGGGTATTCCGCTCCGGGCCACCGTTACCGGTTTTGGACCGGTCCTGCTCTCGAAGGTGCTCCAGCTCAACCAGACGCAGGAGCAGTCGCTCGGTCTGATCTTCCATTACGCCGATTCCAAGGGCCTGGAGCTGATCGACCTCAAAGACTTGCGCGCGGTCGTCGCCTTCCTCGTATCCGAAGAGGGAAAGGCCGAACTCAAAGGCATCGGCGGGCTTTCCACGGTGACGGCCGGGGTGATTCTTCGGGCCCTGACCGCCTTCGAGCAGCAGGGAGCGGTGGATTTCTTCGGAGAGCCCGAATTCGACAGCGCCGAATTCCTCCGGACGGCTCCCGACGGGCGCGGGGTGGTGTCCGTACTGGAACTTGCGGCGGTTCAGGAAAAGCCGCGGCTGTTCTCCACTTTCCTGATGTGGCTGCTGGCCGACCTCTATGCCGACCTGCCGGAAGTGGGGGACCTGGAGCGGCCGAAACTCGTCTTCTTCTTCGACGAGGCGCACTTGCTGTTCCACGACGCCTCGAAGGCGTTCCTGGAATCCATCACGCAGACGGTCCGGCTCATCCGGTCCAAGGGCATCGGCGTGTTCTTCGTGACGCAAACGCCGAAGGACGTGCCGGCGGACGTACTGGCGCAGCTCGGCAACCGGGTGCAGCACGCGCTGCGCGCCTTCACCCCCGACGACGCGAAGGCGCTCAAGGCGACCGTGAAGACGTTCCCCCACTCGGCCTACGACCTGGAGGAGCTGCTGACCGGCCTCGGTACGGGCGAGGCGGTGATCACCGTGCTGAGCGAGAAGGGCGCCCCCACGCCCGTCGCGGCGACCCGGCTGCGCGCCCCGCAGTCGCTGATGGGACCGGTCGACGCGGCCGCGCTCGACCGGGCGGTGACCTCCTCGCCCCTCTACTCCCGCTACGCCCATCCGGTCGACCGGGAGTCGGCCTACGAGAAGATCAGCGCCGAGCAGGCGGCCGCCGAGGCGGCGGCGGAACGGGCCGCCGCCGCGGCGGAGGCCGAGAAGGAGGGCCGGCAGGCCGCGAAGCCGGCCCCCGGGGCGGCCCGGCCGGAGCCGTCCCTGGCGCAGCAGGTGGTGGGGAGCGGGCTGTTCCGCTCGCTGGCCCGGTCCGTCGGCACCCAGTTGGGCCGGGAGATCTCACGCTCGATCTTCGGAACGGCCCGCCGCCGACGCTGAACCCAACGCCACCTCCGCCCGGGCGGTCCAGGCGGAATCCAGTGAACCGGTTGCGACTTCCACGGCTTTCGCTGACAGACTCGGATCATGCGGACAGACCTCACCGACACCACGTCCGGCAAGATCGACCGGGCCCTCCTCGAAGCGCGCCGAGCTGTCGGCAGCCCCGCCATGGGGCTGGTGCTCACGCTCGTCGTGGTCACCGACGAGGAGAACGCCTACGACGCGGTACGCGCGGCCTCCGAGGCCTCGCGCGAACACCCAAGCCGCATCATCGCGGTGATCAAAAGGACCACTCGCGGTCCGCGCAAGCTGCACCAGACCCGTTTGGACGCCGAGCTGCGCGTCGGTTCCGACGCCGGGTCCGGGGAGATCGTGCTGCTGCGGCTGCACGGCGAACTGACCGAGCACGCGGGTTCGGTCGTGCTGCCCCTGCTGGCTCCGGACGCGCCGGTGGTGGCGTGGTGGCCTGCGGACGCCCCCGCCGCGCCGGCCCGCGATCCGCTGGGCGCACTGGCGCAGCGCCGGATCACCGACGCGCAGGCGACCGCCGACCCGGTGGGCGTACTGCGCGATCGGGCGGCCTCGTACACCCCAGGCGACACCGATCTCGCCTGGACCCGGCTCACGCCGTGGCGCTCGCTGCTGGCCGGCGCCCTGGAGCAGGCGCCGCTGCCGGTGACGGGCGCGGCGGTGGAGAGCGAGGCCGACAACGCGAGCGCCGAGCTGCTGGCGCGCTGGCTGGAGGTCCGGCTCGGGGTGACGGTGGAGCGGGTGGTCACGGACGGGCCGGTGGTGACGCGGGTCCGGCTGGAGACGACCGGGGGCGAGATCCGGGTGGACCGGCCCGACGGGGTGTTGGCCACCCTGTCACTGCCGGGGTGGCCGGACCGGAAGGTGGCCCTGAAGATCCGTAGCCTCGCCGAGCTGATCGCGGAGGAACTGCGGCGGCTCGACGCCGACGTGGTCTACGCCTCGGCGCTGCGCGGGGGTCCGGCCAAGGCCTCGCTCTCCGCGTAGCGGTCGTCGTGGCCCGGCCGGCTTCCGACGCCGGCCGGGCCACGCCCTGCCCGGACCGTCCCCTGCGCGGGCCGTCACGGGCCGCGCCCTGCCCGGACCGTCCCCTTCGCAGTCCGCGCCGCGCCGGTCTACTCCTTCGCGGGATGCGCCTCCGCGGCCTTCGCGGCCTTGGCGGCGGCCTTGTGCTCCTGCTTGTACGCCCGCACCTCGGCCAGCGACTCCGGTCCCGTGATGTCCGCCGCCGAGCGGTGGACACCCGCTTCCCCGTAGCCCCCGGCCGCCTCGCGCCAGCCCTTCGGCCGCACCCCGAACCGCTTGCCGAGCAAGGCGAGGAAGATCTGCGCCTTCTGTTCCCCGAAGCCGGGCAGGTCCTTGAGCCGTCCCAGCAGCTCCGCACCGGTTCCCGCGTCCCGCCAGATCCCCTCCGCGTCCCCGTCGTAGTGCTCCACGAGGTACGCGCACAGCTGCTGCACCCGCTTCGCCATGGAGCCCGGGTAGCGGTGCACGGCCGGCTTCTCGGAGAGCAGCGCCGCGAAGGCCTCCGGGTCGTAGGCGGCGATCGCGTGGGCGTCGAGGTCGTCCGCTTCCATCCGGCGGGCGATCGTGTACGGCCCCGAGAAGGCCCACTCCATCGGCACCTGTTGGTCCAGCAGCATCCCGACGAGCGCGGCGAGCGGGCTCCGGCCGAGCAGGGCGTCGGCCTCCGGCTGCTGGGCCAACCGGATGGTGATGTCCTTGTCCATGGACCCAGCCTCCCTCCTGGCCGTCCTCCGCGCGCGGGCGGCGCACCGGCCCCCTAGCGTGTGAACCGAGACGGGTCACGACGACGTACACGACACGGGAGTCGATCGATCATGACTGAGTACCCGGAAGGCGCTCCTTGTTGGGTGGACGCGATGTTCGCCGACGTGGAGGGGGCCAAGGGCTTCTACGGTGATGTCTTGGGCTGGACGTTCGGCGACGCGTCGAGCGAGTACGGCAACTACACGCAGGCCTACTCCGACGGCAAGGCGGTCGCGGCCGTCGTGCCGCCGATGCCGGGCGTCGACGCCCCCTCCCAATGGTGTCTGTACTTCGCCTCGCCGGACGCGGCCGCGACGGCGGAGAAGATCAGGTCGGCGGGGGGCGAGGTGGCGATGGGGCCGATGCAGGTCGCCGGCTTCGGCACGATGGTGATCGCCAAGGAGCCGAGCGGCGCGGTCTTCGGCATCTGGCAGCCCGGCGACCACAAGGGCTTCGAGAAGATCGGCGAGCCCGGTTCGTTCGCCTGGGCGGAGGTTTTCACCCGGGACGTGGCGAAGGTGGACGGGTTCCTGCCCAAGGTCTTCCCGTACCAGGCCCGGCAGATGGACTTGGGCGACGACCCCGAGGCGGCGGGCATGGACTACAAGATGTTCAGCCTGGGCGGCCCGGAGAACCCGGTGTTGGGCCGGATGAACATGGGTGACGAGTTCCCGCCGGAGATCCCGCCCTACATCCAGGTGTTCTTCGGCGTACCGAACTGCGACGAGGCGGTGGAGAAGGCGAAGGCGCGGGGCGGTCGGCTCCACTTCGGGCCGATGGACAGCCCCTTCGGGCGTTTCGCGGCCCTGACCGACCAGCAGGGCGCGGCGTTCGCGGTGATCGACATGTCGACACCGGTCGGTGAGACCCCGAAGTTCGCGTAGCGACGATCGGACCAACTGCCAATCCCCAACTGCCAATCCCCAACTGCCGATCTCCGGACGCCCGAACGCAAGGGCGAGCCGCACGAGTGGCTTCGCCTGGCGGATGCGACGGGTCCGCCGCCGGCCGGCGCGGAGCCGGTTAGCGTCGATCTTGTACGGCTCCTCCGGCCGTACGACGCGTCCACCCGAGAGGTCGAACCACCATGAGCCTGAGCATCCGCAACCAGATCGCCGGTACCGTCAGCGACGTCACCACCGCCGAGGCCATGACCACGGTCAAGGTGCGGCTGGAAGGCGGCCAGGTGATCACCGCGGCCATCACCACCGACGCCGTGAAGGACCTCGGCATCGCCCCCGGAACGGCTGTGAAGGCGTTGGTGAAGGCCACCGAGGTGGCCCTCGCCACGGACGCCGTCGACGGCATCAGCATTCGCAACCAGATCCGGGGCACCGTCTCCGGCCTCGCCAGCGGCGGGGCCATGGCATCCGTCAAGATCGACGTGGACGGGGGCGGCCTGACCGCCGCCATCACCAACGACGCCGTCGAGGCGCTCGGCCTCGCCGAGGGTTCCTCCGTCGTCGCGCTGATCAAGTCCACCGAGATCAGCCTGGCGACCGCCTGAGCCGACCCCCGGCCCGGCCCCGCCCCTGGGGAGGTACCGGCGTCCCGGTCCCTCCCCGGCGAGGCGCTCCCCGTGAAGATCCTCCCCGCCGGGGCGGGACGCCGGCCGCTTCCGGGCCGCTACCGGAGGGCGGTGACCGGCTCCAGGACGAGCGGCGCGAAGCGGTCGTTCTGCTTGCAGCCGAGGTTCTCGTAGGTGTTGACCTTCGTGGCCGGGTCGGTGGAGACGAGGTGGAACTTGCAGGCGCCCTTGATGTAGCGACCCTCGACCCCGCCCGGGAAGTCGATCTCCTTGTTCCAGAGGTAGGGCGATTCGTAGTGGTTGAGGTGCGCGGTGGCGTTCACGTCGATGCCGCCGGGGGCCTCGATCTCGTACACCCATCCCGTCTTGGCCGAGCCGTACGTGGCGAACTTCTGGGCCACCCACTTCTCACAACTGGTGCTCAGGTGGGCGCTGTTCTGCCCGCCGCCCTTGACGATGTAGTCGGCCAGCGGGATCAGTTCGTCACCGCGGGGCGTGAAACCCGTCCTGAAGAGCTCGTCGACGTTCTCCCGGGTGTCGCCGCGCCAGAGGGTGTTGGTGTCGTCGCGCCACTGCCAGTTCTCGTCCAGGGAGGTGGCCGCGACGGCTTGGGCGAGACGGCGACGGCGGAGACGACGGAAACGGCGGCGAGTACGCGCAGAGCGGCCTGCAGCATGGTGGGAGCCCATCCGGTAGGTCAACAGGACGGGCCCTTTATAGACGCGGTCCCTCCCCACTCGGCCGACCCCGGCCCGCCGTCCACCCGCACGGACGGAACAGTCTTACTGGCGAAAGTATTTGCCACTCGGTCCCGGGGCACGAGCCGTCAGTCCTCCCGCTCCCCTTCGCGTACGAACGGCAGGTCGGGCCCGGCCACCCGGGCCAGCGGGCCCCCGGACCGCAGCACCACGTCCAGGACGCCCGCGATCGGCGCGGCGTAGCAGTTCGCGTACCAGGCCATGTTCGCCTCGACCACCGCCCAGCGGCCACCCGCGGTGAGCCCGACGTCCACGACGACCCCGCTGGGCAGCCCGGTCCCGCCCAGGTCCTCCGCGAAGCGCCGTACCTCGCCGGAGCGTGGATCGGCGCCGAGCGGTGCGCAGTCCAGCCGTCCGTACACGGCGTACCGGCTCGCGGCGGCGATCTCCCCGTCCAACAGGAACAGCCGGTACTCGGCGGCGAACTCCACCACCTCGGACACCAGTACCGGCGTTCGCGCGTCCGGCCCGGGCGGCAGGTGGGACCCGTCCGGGTACACGGACGCCGGGAACGACTTCTCCCGCGGCGGTTTCACGAATGCCGGACCCGCCGAGCCGCGCGCCGCGCCGAGGGTGGTCAACCGGACGCGCCGACCGGTGAGACGTTCCGGCAGTCGCGCGAGCCAGTCGTCCGGCGGCTCCAGCAGCCCGAGCCCCAGCCCGGCCCCGACGCGCCCGGCGGCCCGCGGCCCCCCGCGCCAATACACCTCGCCCCGCGGCCCACCGACGGTCCCCCGCACCTCCATCCCCCGCCGCGCGGCCTCCGCGCACAACAGCTCGGCGGTACTACCGCGCGGCCCGGGCACCAAGAACACCGAGTCAGCGACCATGCCCCCATTCTGTCGGGGCATCAGGGCAGGACTCCTTCGGGTGGGACGACGTCGCCTACTCCTGAACCACCGCGCCGATCGGCGGTGGCGGGTGTTTCACCGCGCGCCGACCGCGTACCGGTAGGAGTACTGGATGATCTTCCAGACCGTTTCCAGCTCCGCCGAGGTCCTGGGCCCGTAGACGAGCGTCACGTCTTGGACCGGGTGGTGCACGCCCCAGCCCGTGGAGATGACCTCGTCCTCGGCCTCCTTCGGCAGGGTGAGGTGGAGCGAGCCGTCGTGGTGGGGATGGATGTGGGCCCACTCCCGACCGCGCTGGAAGGCCTCGGCGGGCCCCGTGCCGATGCCCTCGGGCAGGTGGAGCGCACGGGCGTGCGGCACCGAGACGAGCGTGGGGGCCATGTACACGTAGGGCAGCGAGCGCATCCGCCCCCACAGCTCCTCCTGGAGCATGATCGGGGAGATCTGGGAGCCCTGGCCGTGCGGGGCCGGGCCGAAGACCCTCGGGGCCGCGCCTTCGCGGGGAGTCAGGGTGAGCATGGCGGTGTTCCTTTCCGGCCGGGCCGGTGAGCCGGGCCCCGGCGTGAATGGTCGACGGACGTGCAGCATGTGCGCCTCACGCTCTTGCCTTGGTGGAGAGCCGGTGGAGGACGTGGCGGAGCCCGGTGACGACTTCGGAACTGAGACCGCGTGCGGTCGGCCGGGCTGCCCTCCAGGTCCCGCTCGTGGCGGTTCTCGGCCTTGACCGTGGTGAACCCGGGCACCGCGCTTCGCGGCGAGGTGTGGGTCCGCGCACTGCACAACCGGTGGGCCGCGCCCCGTCGTCGTCCTCGCCGTCAACCGGATCGCGGAACCGCTCGCTTCGGTGACGGTCGCGCCGATCACCGGCACGCCCGGCCCGCAGGTCACCCATGTTCCGATCGGGCCTGACACCGGATCGACGAAGTACGACGAGTCGTACACGTGTGGAGGACTCGGTTCGTCCGATCCTCGGGCCGCGGCGCTGACCCCGTGTGTGCGGCCCGCCCTACACCGGCATGACGCCGTGGATGCGGGACAGTGTGAAGACTCGTTCGGCGTCCCGCAGATGGCACCACGCTTCGAGGTAGGGCGGGTCGAGTTCGAGGCGGCTGAGGGTACGGACGGTGCGGCTGCCCGAGGCGGCGACGTATTCGACCGTGATGGCGGTGCCGGCGTCGAGGGC
Source organism: Streptomyces sp. Tek67B01 (assembly GCF_055231995.1). NCBI lineage: Bacteria > Bacillati > Actinomycetota > Actinomycetes > Kitasatosporales > Streptomycetaceae > Streptomyces > Streptomyces sp. Tek67B01. The sequence goes on along the minus strand of NZ_JBUYUY010000001.1, from coordinate 3,526,524 downwards.
GTGGCCGAGCTGGCGGACGTCGGCGTACGTCAGCTGCCTGGCGTACCCGGCGACGATCTCCTCGGTATCCGTCCCGAAGGGGACTCCGGTGCCCAAGGGATCGGGCTCCGGGGCGGTTGGCGGGGCGTTCAGCAGCCGGGCCGCCAATGTGTGTGAGTCGACGACCATCGACGCCTCTGCCGCCCGGTGCGCCACGCGTCCTGCGCCGGCCCTCGAGGAGGCCCTTCGCGGCGTCGGAACAGCGGCGGCCCGCCGAGCAGGGAGCTTCTCGATGCGTACGGTCCCGTCCGCGGCCTCGGCGACGGGGGCATAGCCCTGGTCCCGGAGCGCGGCAAGGGTCTGGTCGGGCGTGCCGGCGCTGAGGAGCACCGTCGGCGCGAGCCGCCGCAGCCCGAGCGGCGCGAGTCCTCGGTGGGCGGCGAGTTCTGCCAAGAGCGCCGGTTCGTCGCCGTGGATGACGCAGGCGGCGGGGGCGATGCGTACCCGGCCGTGACGGCGTGCGGCATCGGCGATGAGGCAGGACAACGGCTGGGGCAGGGGCCCTGCCGCGATGGCGGCCAGCTCGGCCGAGACCTCGTCCGGAGTGCGGCCGGCGTCCAGGGCCCGTCGCATGCTGTTGGCGCTGAACCGCCATACCGAGGCCGTCCCGCTGGTCTCCCGGTCCGCGGTCGCATCCAGGAGCTCGGCGAGGCGTGCCGCGGGCGTGCCGCTGACGACGGCCGTGAGGTCGCCGCCGAGCCGGGCCGTGCCGGTGGCCTCGGGCAGCAGTCGCCGGCACTCGGCGGCCAGTTCCTCGGCGTCACCGGCCGGCAGAGCCGCGCCGAGCGGGGAAACGGAGCCTCGGGCGATGACGCCCAACAACTCGGCCTCGCGGACCGCGGTGGCGAATGGTGTCTCGTCCTGGCACGACGGGTGGGCGAGCGGACGGTGCCATGCCACGAGCGCGCCCAGATCCGTGGCGACCCGCGCGCCCCGCCCCTCCGGGAGCCGTGCCGCCGCGGCGAGGAGCCCACCGCGCGCTTGCAGGCAGCCGTCGCAGGGAGGTGCTCCGGCCAGGGCGGGGAGTGCCTTGCCGTCCTCGTCGAGGGCCTGGGACGGGGTGAGCGGCAGCTTCCACCATGCCTGGAGCAGCACGGCGAACTGGTCCGCGGGTTCCTGCGCCGCCCAGGCGTCGTACGCCTCGGTGGGCGTGACGCGGGGTCCGTCCGCGGCCAGTAGCCCGGCCGAGTACGCGCTCTCCAAGGCGATGCGCACCACGACGTCAATGGCATGTGCGGCCTTGCCGATCCGGCCCAGTTCACGTGCGCCGATCCCACCGGACTTCAGCCGGGCCGGTGGAGCCGCCGAGCAGACCGACAGGACCGAGGCGGCGTGGGCCGCGAAGGCCGTGGCTGCCGCCGCTGCCTCTCGGTTCACCTCCACAGCGGTGACGGACACCAGCTCCGTGGCGGGCGGTACGGGTTGGAACGGGGCATGCCAGTCGGGCCCGCGCAACGCCAGCGCCACCTCGGCGGGCATGCGGTCCCTCCCGTATCCGCGGCGATCGCGGACGAGGAAGCCCCGGTCCAAGGCCCATCGCACGCCCGGTCGGGAATCGGCCTCGGAGGCCCCGAACACGATGAACTCCGTCTGCGGCGACACCGACTTCGCTCGCCGCTGAAGCAGCTCCCGGGAGGCAGCAGGGGCCTTCGCGATCAGGGAGGCCACGCGCTCCGGATCGCCGTGGTGTTCCAGGACGGCGGCCGCGCGCTGCTGCCTGGTGCTGACCGGCTTGATGCCCAGTGCCACGAGCATGCCGCGCAGTTCCTCGGAGGTCACGCCTTCCAGCAACTTCTCCAGCGGAGCGTCCAGCCCCAGGGGGGTGTCCCATGCGTTCCGCAACGGCGCGGCCATGTGGAGATCTCCGTCACCGTCCGGCCAGACCAGCGCGTGATCGGCCAGAGCCTCCAATACGACGTCGAGTTCCCGGGCGGCGGCGGGCGCCGTCGCTCCCAGCGCCCTCGCCAGGTCCCCGCGCGACAAGCTCCCCAAGGCGGCCAGCGTTTCGGCTACCTGCACGCACGGGAGCGGGAGCTGAGACAGAGCGAGCGCCACCGACCCCGGCCGCTGAAGGCGTTCCGCCACTTCCCCCAACGATCGGGGCTCCGGAGAGGCCACAGCGTCCTTGCGCGCCACGAGGACGCGTGCCAGCCGCGCGCCGTCGAGACCGGCCAGCCAGGCGGTCAGCGTGGATCGGGACGTCATGACAGCACCTCGCCGGGCCGGGAAGGGAGAAGAGGGCCGGATCCGGCCCGCACCGGGACCAGGATCGCGCATTCCATCGGGTCCGCGGGTGCCGTACGGACGGGTTCACCCGGGGCGAGCGGTGAGGGCCGATTGTCGACGGTCTCGACATGCCGCCCGACGTGTGGTGAATGTCGAGACCCGGGGATGCCGAAGACCCCGGTCGCTGACGCGATCCGGGGTCTTCGTGTGCCCTTGCGGGCGGGTGCGGAGGATACGAGATTCGAACTCGTGAGGGGTTGCCCCCAACACGCTTTCCAAGCGTGCGCCCTAGGCCACTAGGCGAATCCTCCGCCGCAAACAATACAAGACGTTGAGGGGTGCTCGCGAACGTGATCGCCGGCCGGAGGTCGCGGTGGGAGGCGGGTCGATTCCGGGGGGTTCCATCCGCTAGGGTGGGGCCCAGCCCCTCACGTGGCGCTATCTCACCCAACTCCCCCAGGGCCGGAAGGCAGCAAGGGTAAGTGGGCTCTGGCGGGTGCGTGGGGGGCGCTTTGCGTTCCGGGGCCGGGGCGCGGGCATCGGACGGGCCGCCGTTGTCGGTGGGCCCGGATAACCTCGTAGTCGTGTCGTCCCTTGCGCTGTACCGCCGCTACCGCCCCGAGTCGTTCGCCGAGGTCATCGGACAGGAGCATGTCACTGTCCCCCTGATGCAGGCCCTGCGGAACAACCGGGTCAATCACGCGTACCTGTTCAGCGGGCCGCGCGGCTGCGGCAAGACCACCAGCGCGCGCATCCTCGCCCGGTGCCTGAACTGTGAGCAAGGTCCCACTCCCGATCCCTGCGGGCAGTGCCAGTCCTGTCGCGACCTCGCGCGCAACGGCCCCGGGTCGATCGACGTCATCGAGATCGACGCCGCCTCGCACGGTGGTGTGGACGACGCCCGTGACCTGCGGGAGAAGGCCTTCTTCGGGCCGGCCTCCAGCCGATACAAGATCTACATCATCGACGAGGCCCACATGGTCACCTCGGCGGGCTTCAACGCCCTGCTGAAGGTGGTCGAGGAGCCGCCGGAGCACCTCAAGTTCATCTTCGCCACGACCGAGCCGGAGAAGGTGATCGGGACGATCCGGTCCCGGACGCACCACTATCCCTTCCGGCTCGTGCCCCCCGGCACCCTGCGCGATTACCTCGGCGAGGTCTGCGGACGGGAGGGAGCCACCGTCGAGGACGGGGTGCTGCCGCTCGTGGTGCGGGCCGGCGCCGGGTCGGTGCGCGACTCGATGTCCGTGATGGACCAGCTGCTCGCGGGCGCCGCCGAGCAGGGTGTGACGTACGCCATGGCGACCTCCCTGCTCGGATACACGGAGGGCTCGCTGCTGGACTCGGTGATCGACGCCTTCGCCGCCGGGGACGGGGCCGCCGCCTTCGAGGTCGTGGACCGTGTCGTGGAGGGCGGGAACGACCCGCGCCGGTTCGTCGCCGACCTGCTGGAACGGCTGCGCGACCTGGTGATCCTGGCCGCCGTGCCCGATGCGGGAGAGAAGGGCCTCATCGACGCGCCCGCCGATGTGGTCGAGCGCATGCAGGCCCAGGCCTCCGTGTTCGGCGCGGCCGAGCTGTCGCGGGCCGCCGACCTGGTCAACACCGGGCTCACCGAGATGCGGGGGGCCACCTCGCCCCGGCTCCAGTTGGAGCTGATCTGCGCCCGGGTGCTGCTGCCCGCCGCCTTCGATGACGAGCGGTCCTTCCAGGCCCGGCTCGACCGGCTGGAGCGGAGCGGGTTCGCCGGGCCCGGTATGGCCTCCGCGCCCGTCGGGACGCCGGCCGTGCCGGCCATGGGGTACGTTCCCGGCCCCGAGGCCCACCCGATGGCTCCGGCCGGTCCCGCCGGGGGCGTCGCCGCGGCGCGTGCCGCCGTACGGCCCCCGGAAGCCGAGCCGCAGGAGCAGCAGCCACACGCGCAGGCGCAGCCGCAGCCCGAGCCCGGCCCCCAGGCCACCCCCGCCCCCGCCCCTACTCCCGCTCCCGTACAGCAGCCCGCGGCCCCCGCCCCCGGTGCCTGGCCCGGGGCCGCGCAGCCGGGCGGTGGCGCCGCCGCGCCCGGGGCCTGGCCGGGAGCCGCCACCCCGGCCGGCCCCGCCACCCCGGCCGCCCCCGCCGCCGGTGCCTGGCCCACCGCCGCGTCCGCGTCCGCCCCGGCCGGTCCCGCCACCCCCGCCGCCGGTGCCTGGCCCACCGCCGCGTCCGCGTCCGCCCCGGCCGCCGCGCCCACCCCCTCCACCCCCGCCCGGCAGCCCGCCGCACCGGCAGCCGCGCCCTCGCCGGGGATGGCGGCCGGCGTCGGCCAGGTGCAGGCGATGTGGCCCGGAGTGCTGGAGGCGGTCAAGAACCGCCGACGCTTCACCTGGATCCTGCTCAGTCAGAACGCCCAGGTCACCGGCTTCGACGGGACGACCCTCCAGCTCGGCTTCCCCAATGTCGGCGCCCGCGACAACTTCGCCAGCAGTGGCAGCGAAGACGTCCTGAAGGCGGTCCTGGCCGAACAGTTCCAGGTCCACTGGAAGATCGACGCGGTGGTGGGAGGCGGCGGAGGCCAGCCGGCCGGGTCTGCCCCGACCTCGTACACGCCGCCCCCGGCCCCCGCGTCGCCCCCGCATCAGCCCTCGGCCCCGCAGCAGCAGTCCGCGTACCAGTCGGCCCCGCAGCACCCGCAGCCCCAGCAGCACCAGCAGGCGCCGCCCCCGTCACAGCCTCCGGCGCAGCAGGCGCCGCCGCCGGTCGCCCCCGAGGACGACGTCCCCGAGGAGGACGACCCCGATCTCGTCGAGAGCGCGCTGACCGGACACGACCTGATCGTGCGCGAGCTCGGAGCCACCGTCATAGAGGAATACACGAACGAGTAGAGGCTCGTAATTGGGTGGCCGCACGAAGCCGGTCCGGCCGGCCGGGCTAGGCTGCACGACGTGAAGGTCCTCGTCATCGGCGGCGGCGCCCGCGAACACGCCCTGTGCCGCTCTCTGTCCCTCGACCCCGACGTCAACGCGCTGTACTGCGCTCCCGGCAACGCCGGCATCTCCGAGGTGGCCGAGCTGCGCCCGGTCGACGCCCTCGACGGCGAGGCCGTGGCCCGCCTGGCCACCGAACTCGGTGCCGACCTGGTAGTCGTCGGCCCGGAGGCCCCTTTGGTCGCCGGTGTCGCCGACGCCGTCCGCGCCGTCGGCATCCCCGTCTTCGGCCCGTCCGCCGAGGCGGCGCGGCTGGAGGGCTCCAAGGCCTTCGCCAAGGACGTGATGGCCGCGGCCGGGGTCCCGACCGCCCGCAGCTACGTCTGCACCACCCCGCAAGAGGTGGACGCCGCCCTCGACGCCTTCGGCGCGCCGTACGTCGTCAAGGACGACGGCCTCGCGGCGGGCAAGGGCGTCGTGGTCACCGAGGACCGGGCCGCGGCCCGCGCGCACGCGCTCGCCTGCGACCGCGTCGTCATCGAGGAGTTCCTCGACGGGCCCGAGGTGTCCCTCTTCGCCATCACCGACGGCGTGACCGTGCTCCCCCTCCAGCCCGCGCAGGACTTCAAGCGCGCGCTCGACGGGGACGAGGGCCCCAACACCGGAGGCATGGGCGCGTACTCCCCGCTGCCCTGGGCCGACCCCAAGCTGGTCGACGAGGTCATGGAGAGCGTCCTCCAGCCGACCGTGGACGAGCTGCGCCACCGCGGCACGCCCTTCTCCGGGCTCCTCTACGCCGGACTCGCGATCACCTCGCGCGGCGTCCGCGTCATCGAGTTCAACGCCCGGTTCGGCGACCCCGAGACCCAGGTGGTCCTGGCCCGGCTGCGCACCCCGCTGGCGAGCGTGCTGTTGAACGCCGCCCAGGGCACCCTGCACGCGGAGCCCGCGCTCAGCTGGCGCGAGGACGCGGCCGTCACGGTCGTGATCGCCTCGCACAACTATCCCGACACCCCTCGTACCGGCGACCCGATCGAGGGCCTGGCCGAGGTGGCCGCCGAGGACGCCCCCGATGCCTACGTCCTGCACGCCGGGACGCGCCGCGAGGGCGACGCCGTCGTCAGCGCGGGTGGTCGGGTGCTGTCGGTGACGGCGACCGGTTCCGATCTGGCGCAGGCGCGCGAGCGGGCGTATAAGGCCGTCGCGCGGATCAGGCTCGACGGCTCGCAGCACCGCACGGACATCGCGGCCAAGGCGGCCGAGCGCCGCTGAGCAGCGGTTCCAGGTTCCTCGCGGGCCCGGGTGAGCAGAGCGCGCCCGGGCCCGCGCGTGCGAGTGCATCCAGCCGCGTTCGAAGGCGGCCAGCTTTACCCAAAGCCATTCCATCGGGTGATCGTGCCGCGGTCTGCCTGACGTCCGGCCCCGCCCCAACTAGGGTGCGGCGCAAGCATTCCGGCACATGGCCCACCGGCATTGCGATGTCAGTGGCGGGTGTCACAGTGGGGGAGTGAGCAAAGCCGCCGCAGGGCAGAGGGGGTGAGGTCCGGCCGTGTCCGGAATCGGTTCGATCGCTGAAGTGGGCGTGCCGTCCGCGCGTTCCCGCGCCCTCGCCGTGCTGCGGGTGCGCAGCAGGGCGCTGGCCGTCGTGCTGCTCCCGGCCGCCGTCGCCGTGGTGCTCGTGGCCGCCCGGATTACGGGCCGGCTGGCCGGTGGTCCCTGGCCCGCCGTGACCCTCGTCGTCTGTGTGGTCGCCGCGCTGGTGCTGCTCGTCGGCGGAACCTTCGCCGCGGTGGTGCTCCGCGCGGGCCCGGCGCTGACCCCGACCGTGCCGTTGTCGGAGGCGGCCGCGCCCGACCTCTATCGGTTGGTGCGGGACCTCGCCGACCGGATGGACGTCCCCGCGCCCTCCGCGATAGCCCTGACACCGGACTGCGACAGTTGGCTGGAGGACCGGACGCACCCGGCCCACAGACGGTCGGGCATCGCGGCGGGCCGACCGGAGTCAGAGCCCGGCGCCGCCCCCGTGCTGGTGATCGGCTCGCCGTTCCTGTGGTGGATGCGGGTCGCGGAGCTCCGCGCCGTGCTGGCGCCCGTCATCGCCGGTACCGGCCCTTCCGCGCATCCGGACATAGCCGACGCGCGCGGCTTCGTACGCGGGCTGGACGCCGCTGTGGATGTGGGGTCCCGGCGTGGGCTGGGCTGGGTCGCCCGGCCCGCGAGGCTGCTGTTGCGGCTGTGCCGGGTGGACGCGGCGGAGATGGAGCGTGGTGTGGCCGCCGCCGCCTCGGACCGCGCCCAGGACGTGGACTACGGGCTGCGCATCACGGCCCAGGAGCAGGTCGGTCTCGCCTACGCGGGCTGGGACCGGCTGCTCACCCGGGTCGCGCTGCCGGCCTGGCGCATGGGACGGTGGCCGGCGCGGCTCGATGCCGGGGTGGTCTCCGCGCTGACCGAGCTGTCCCGGCGGGACCGGCTGGCCGAAGGTTTCACCTCCCGGCTGGGCGAGCGACCCGCCTGCGATCTCCTGGAGCAGCCGGGCGCGGTGGACGAGGCCGCTTCGCTGTTGGCCGCGCGGCTGTTCCACGGCGGTCCGGGGGAGGCGGGGCCGCAGTGGTCGCCCGTGGACTGGGCGGAGTACCCCGAGCAGGTCGTGGACCGCAAGTGGCGCCTGGAGGCGGCCCGGCTGCACACGGCCCTCGACGCGCTGGCCGTGCCCGCGGGGCCGCCGGTGGAGCGGGTCCTGGGCTTCCTCACCGGCACCGCCGGGCAGGGCGCCGAAGCGGCGGCGCGCGGGGAGTCGCTGGCCGGGTACCTGGCCCAGGAGGAACGGTCCGTCGGAGGCGGGTCGGAGCCGGCAGGGGGCTCGGCGCGGGCCGCCGACGCGATGCCCCTGTTCCCGCTCCAGGAGCCGAGGAGCGGGCGGGACCTGTTGACCGACCACGTGACGGCGCTGGTGTGTTGCGCGGCGGTGGACTCCGCCCGGGCGGAGCCGGGCCTGGACTGGCTGGACGGCCCGGTGCTGCGAGTGGCGGGCGAGCGGCGCTCGGACCTCGCGCCGAGCGTGCTCTGCCTGGTGGAGGACGGCGACCCGGAGCCCCTGCGGGCGTGGCTCGCGAAGATCGGCGTACGCCCGGAGAAGCCGGTCCGGCTCGTCTAGGCCCTCTCGCCGTCACCGGTTCCCGCGTGCGGGCGGCGCTCCCCCGACAAGTTGAATTCGCGAAGGTCTTTTCGCGACGAACGGTGACGGAGCGCGTGCTTTATGTGATGTGCTGGGAAGCCGTGGATGTACGTTCGGGGACGAGGGAGGGGAGCAACGGTATGGCTACGGACCAGATCCGGCGGTGGGAGTCGGGTGCGCTCGCGCACGCGGTGACCGATCCCTTCGGCCAGGGTCCGCTGCCCTGGTTCCGGGGCAGCGAGCTGTATTTCGACGACACCGGTCACGTCGTGCCCTGGTACGTCGACCCGGCCGTCGCTCCCGGACAGATCCCCCGCGCCCGCAGCAACGGCGGTCCCCGCACCGCCGATGACGTCCACCGGCAGATCAAGGGCTTCGCGTCCACCGGTGCCGTCGCTCCCGGCGAGGCCATCGACTTCCACATCACCGTCGATCCGCCCCAGCAGTTCTCCGTCGACATCTACCGCATCGGCCATTACGGCGGCGACGGCGCCAGCAAGATCCATTCGAGCCCCCGCCTCTCCGGCATCGTCCAGCCGGCCCCGCTCACCGCCGACCGCACGGTCTCCTGTCACCACTGGTGGCTGTCGTGGCGGCTCCAGGTGCCCTCGTACTGGAGCGTCGGCGCGTACGTCGCGGTCCTCACCACCGCCGACGGCTACCGGTCCCACATCCCCTTCACGGTCCGGGACGACCACCGCGCCGATCTGCTCCTGCTGCTGCCCGACATCACCTGGCAGGCCTACAACCTCTACCCGGAGGACGGCCGCACCGGCGCGAGCCTCTACCACGCCTGGGACGAGGAGGGCCGACTGCTGGGGGAACAGGACGCGGCCACCACCGTGTCCTTCGACCGCCCGTACGCGGGCGCCGGCCTGCCCCTCCATGTGGGCCACGCCTACGACTTCATCCGCTGGGCCGAACGCTACGGATACGACCTGGCCTACGCCGACACCCGCGACCTCCACGCCGGCCGCGTCGACCCCACCCGCTACCGGGGCCTGGTCTTCCCCGGCCACGACGAGTACTGGTCGGCGCCCATGCGCCGCACCGTCGAGCGCGCCCGGGAGCACGGCACCTCCCTGGTGTTCCTCTCCGCCAACACCATGTACTGGCAGGTCGAGCTCGGCCCGTCGCCCTCCGGGGTCCCCGACCGCCTCCTCACCTGCCGAAAACGCCGTGGCCCCGGCCGACCCGGCCTGTGGCGCGAGGTCGACCGCCCGGAGCAGCAACTGCTCGGCATCCAGTACGCGGGCCGGGTCCCCGAACCCGCGCCCCTCATCGTCCGCAACGCCGGCCACTGGCTGTGGGACTCCACCGGTGCCGTCGAGAACGACGAACTCGACGGTCTGGTCGCCGGCGAGGCCGACCGGTACTTCCCGCGCACCCAGTTGCCCGAGCACCAGGACCGGATACTCCTCGCGCACTCGCCGTACCGCGACAGCGAGGGCGCCAAGCGCCATCAGGAGACGTCCCTCTACCGGGCGCCCAGCGGCGCCCTCGTCTTCGCGTCCGGGACCTTCGCCTGGTCCCCCGCGCTCGACCGCCCGGGCCATGTCGACGAGCGGGTGCAGCGCGCCACCGCCAACCTCCTCGACCGGATCTGCAAGCGGGACTGACACGACCCCCAGTCGGGCCGCCCGGCCCGGTACGGGACAATGGGGTCGCGCTCGTACAGAACCACAGGGAGACCCCGTGTCCGGATTCGTCGAAAAGCCCGAGCCGGTTCAGGTGCCCGGCCTCGTCCACCTCCACACCGGGAAGGTCCGCGACCTCTACCGCGACGAGGACGGCAACCTCGTCATGGTCGCCAGCGACCGGATGTCCGCCTTCGACTGGGTGCTGCCCACCGAGATCCCTGACAAGGGGCGCGTCCTCACCCAGCTCTCCCTGTGGTGGTTCGACCAGCTCGCGGACCTCGTCCCGAACCATGTGATCAGCACGGACCTGCCCGCCGGCGCCCCCGCCGACTGGGCAGGCCGCACGACGGTCTGCCGCAACCTCGACATGGTCCCCGTCGAATGCGTGGCCCGCGGCTACCTCACCGGTTCCGGCCTCGCCGAGTACCGGCAGACCCGCACCGTCTGCGGACTCGCGCTTCCCGAGGGGCTGGTCGACGGCTCCGAGCTGCCCGCCCCGATCTTCACCCCGGCCGCCAAGGCCGAGGTCGGCGAGCACGACGAGAACGTCTCCTACGAGGAGGTCGCGCGCACCGTCGGCGCCGAGACGGCGGCGGCACTGCGCCAGCTGACCCTCGCCGTCTACAGCCGCGCCCGGGACATCGCCCGGGACCGAGGGATCATCCTCGCCGACACCAAGTTCGAGTTCGGTCACGCGGCCGACGGCTCCCTCGTCGCCGCCGACGAGGTGTTGACCCCCGATTCCTCGCGCTTCTGGCCCGCCGACCAGTGGGAGCCGGGCCGCACGCAGTTCTCCTACGACAAGCAGTACGTGCGGAACTGGTTGAACTCCCCCGCCTCGGGCTGGGACCCGAAGGGCGAACTCCCGCCGCCGGCGCTGCCGCGCGAGGTCGTCGAGCAGACCCGCGCGAAGTACATCGAGGCCTACGAGCGACTCACCGGCCTCAGCTGGGCCGCCCAACACGGCGCGCAGACGCGCTCCGCGTCCGAGGCGGCGCCCGCGACCCCCGAGTCCTGAACACGAAGAAGCCCCCCGGTCCTCGGACCGGGGGGCTTCCCACATTGAGCGGACAACGCGACTCGAACGCGCGACATCCACCTTGGCAAGGTGGTGCTCTACCAACTGAGCTATGTCCGCAGGCGCCGTAGCGCGGTACCCACTATACCCAACCCCGCTCCCGTGCGAGACGCACCGCCGTGTGCCGGTTCTCCGCCCCCAGCTTCGTCGCCGCCGAGGACAGGTAGTTCCGTACCGTCCCCGGGGACAGGCGCGCCCGCTCCGCGATCTCCGCGATCGGCGCCCCGTCCCCGGCCAGTTCCAGCACTTCCGCCTCGCGGGCGGTCAGCGGCGAATCCCCCGCGCTGATCGCGTCGGCCGCCAACTCGGGGTCCACGTAACGCCCTCCGGCCTGCACGGTCCGGATCAGTTCGGCCAGCCGCTGTGCCGAGACGGTCTTGGGCACGAAGGCCCGGACACCGGCCGCCAGGGCCCTCTTGAGGTGACCGGGACGGCCGTGGCTCGTCACGATCATGACCTTGCAGTCCGGGAGTTCGGACCGCAGTGATGTGGCCACACTCACACCGTCCGCACCGGGCATCTGGAGGTCCAGGACCGCGATGTCCGGCCGGTGGGCCCGGGCCATGGCGAGCGCCTCCGGTCCCGTGGCCGCCTCCGCGACGACCAGCAGGTCGTCCTCCAGCGCCAGCAGCGCGGCCAGCGCCCCGCGGATCAGGTGCTCGTCGTCGGCCAGCAGGACCCGTACGGGGTTCACGCGCCCACCTCCGTCGTCCGCGCGCCGGGGATCCGCGCGACGAGCCGGAACCGGCCGCCCTCCACCGGTCCGGCCCGCAGGGCGCCGTCCACGACCGCGAGCCGCTCGCGCAGCCCGGCGAGCCCCGACCCGGGCGGCCCGGCGGGAGCCCCGGCGCGGACGCCGTCGTTCTCCACCAGCAGCGTCAGCGCGCCGTCCGGCCCTTCCTCGGCCGACAGTCGGATCAGGCAGCTACTGGCGTCCCCGTGCCGCAGCACGTTGGTGGTCGCCTCCCGGACCACCCAGCCCAGCGCGGACTGCACGTCGGCCGGCAGTGCGCGCCCGGCGTCGAACTCGACCCGGCAGTCCATCCCGGCGGCGCTCAGCACCCCCCGCGCCCCCTCCAATTCGACCGCCAGGTCCGCTCCCCGGTAGCCGCGCACGACGTCCCGCACCTCCCGCTGGGACTCGCGCGCGATCCGCTGCACCTCGATCATCTGGTCCACCGCCTCCGGACGTTCCCGTCGGGCCAGTTGCACGGCCAGCTCGCTCTTGAGGGCGATCACGGCGAGGTTGCGGCCCATCACATCGTGCAGGTCCCGCCCGAACCGCAGCCGCTCCTCGGCCACCGCCAACCGCGCCTGGTACTCCCGCGAGCGCTCCAGCTCGCGCACGGTCCGCAGCAGCCACGCGGAGAAGCCGCAGGCGACGCTGAGGAAGAGACCGCTCGCCAACACCCCGATGGCGCACCCGAGGGAGACGCCCGCCGGGAGGCCCGTGGCGAACGAGGCCCCACCGGTGAGGACGGCCGCGCAGAGCGGCGCGTAGGTCATGTGCCGGACCCGTTCGAGGCACAGGACGAACGATCCGCAGGCGAAACCGGTCATGCCGATCATCGGGGCCGGGACCACGGCCTCGTCCATACGGCCCGTCTTCACCAGGAGGAGGGCGGTGAGGCAGGCGGCGCCCGTGAAGACCGCCGTCGCGATCGTGAGCCGCACCGGGCGCGCACGGCGCCCGGTGAGCCAGTCCAGGGCCCGGGAGGAGAGGAACCCGACGAGCACGGCCTGTACGCACACCAGCAGGAACAATCCGCCGGCGACGGGCCAGGAGGAGCGCGTGGGGTCTTGCCCGGCCGCGGACGCGAGGACGCCCAGGCCGAAGGACGCGACTTCGAGCACCACGAAGGAGTGGAACGACCAGCGGGTGTACAGCTCGACCTTGCCCGCGCTGCCGCGGTTGCGCCACCACCCGGTCATCTTGGGCACGTCCCCGCCTCCCGAGTTCCCGGCCACCCCGACACCACATACGACAAAGGCCCTGATCGATGATCAGGGCCTTTGCGACTGAGCGGACGACGCGACTCGAACGCGCGACATCCACCTTGGCAAGGTGGTGCTCTACCAACTGAGCTACGTCCGCATGCTCGCCACGGCACGAGTGCCGTCGCGGTGCGTGCAACACTCTACCCGATCCACAACCGTGGCCGGTAAAGCGTGCAGAGCGGGTGACAGGGATTGCACACTGCGCCTCCCCCCTGGAAGGGGGGTGTTCTGCTACTGAACTACACCCGCACGACCTTCGGGGCTTTGACCTGCGGTCTGGCCCCTCGGCGTGATCCACACATTAGCCGATCGGAGGGGGTGGATGGCAAATCCGGGGTCAGTGGGCAGCGTTGTAGGCCTCGTAGACCCGCTTCGGGATGCGGCCGCGCGGCGGCACGTCGTGGTCGTGGGACCGGGCCCAGGCGCGGACGGCGGCCGGGTCGGGGGCGATGCTGGTGTGCCGGTACGCCTTGCCCGAGCGGGCCTGCCTGCGGCCGGCGGCCACGTAAGGCGCCAGGCTCTTCCGCAGTTTCTTTGCGTTGGCCGGATTGAGGTCGATCTCGTACGACTTACCGTCCAGGGCGAACGAGACCGTTTCCGCCGCTTCTCCGCCGTCGATGTCATCGGAGAGCGTGACTACTACGCGCTGCGCCACGGATATCGGTCCCTTCGTGCGAGGTCACCACGTGCTGACGTGCGGTGATGTCGCCTGTGTGGATGTTTCGGAGCAATGCGTCAATCCGTCCCGGTCGCGGGGTGAAAAATGTCCGCGAGTCGACGGATTCCTTTGTACCGCGATTCTCATTGAATTGCGAAGCCCAGTTAATTCTCTCCGCGTGTCCGGCCGCAATGCCGGGCGAGTGGTTTTCCGGTGGATTTTGCGAAGCGTTGGTGAAGCCCAAACGGCGCGCCAGTGGGGGCGAGAGATATCTACCCGCGTAGAAATTTCGGACGGGTACGCTGGAGGAACCGCCTTCGCACCAACCACCACACGGGAGTGCCCGATGGCACGCGTCGTAGTCGACGTCATGCTCAAGCCGGAGATCCTCGACCCCCAGGGCCAGGCGGTGCAGCGTGCACTGCCGCGCCTGGGCTTCGACGGGATCGCCGACGTCCGCCAGGGGAAGCGCTTCGAACTGGAGGTGGAGGGACCGGTCGACCAGGCCGCCCTCGACCGCATCCACAAGATGGCCGAAACGTTCCTCGCCAACACCGTCATCGAAGACTTCACCGTGAAGGTCGAGGCCTGACGGTGACCACTCGCATCGGAGTCGTCACGTTCCCCGGAACGCTCGACGACCGTGACTCGCTGCGCGCCGTGCGCCTCGCCGGAGCCGAGCCCGTCTCGCTGTGGCACCGCGACAAGGACCTCCACCAGGTCGACGCGGTCGTCCTCGCGGGCGGCTTCTCCTACGGGGACTACCTGCGCGCCGGGGCCATCTCCCGCTTCTCGCCGGTGATGGAGACCATCATCGACCAGGCGAAGGCAGGCATGCCCGTCCTGGGCATCTGCAACGGCTTCCAGGTCCTGACGGAGGCGCACCTGCTGCCGGGGGCGATGCTCCGCAACAACCACCTGCACTTCATCTGCCGCGAGCAGAAGCTGCGCGTGGAGAACGCGGGAAGCGCGTGGACCGGCGACTACAGCGCCGGCCAGGAGATCTCCATCCCGCTCAAGAACATGGACGGCCGCTACACCGCCGACGAGCGCACGCTCGACGAACTGGAGGCCGAGGGTCGAGTGGCCTTCCGGTACCTCGACGCGAACCCGAACGGCTCGCTCCGTGACATCGCCGGCATCACCAACGCCGCCGGCAACGTCCTAGGCCTGATGCCGCACCCCGAGCACGCGGTCGAGCCGCTGATCGGAACCGGCCGCACCGACGGCCTCCCGTTCTTCACGTCGGTCCTGAAGAAGCTGGTTTCCGCATGACCCTCGATACCGTCAAGAACGCCACCGGCACCCCGGACGCGGCGCAGCCGTGGAAGGAACTCGGCCTCAAGGAGGACGAGTACGCCCGCATCCGGGAGATCCTCGGCCGCCGCCCCACGGGCGCCGAGCTGGCCATGTACTCCGTCATGTGGTCCGAGCACTGCTCGTACAAGAGCAGCAAGGTCCACCTGAAGCAGTTCGGCGAGAAGGCCCCCGAGAACACGGCCATGCTCGTCGGGATCGGCGAGAACGCCGGCGTCGTCGATGTCGGCCAGGGCTACGCGGTCACCTTCAAGGTCGAGTCGCACAACCACCCCTCGTACATCGAGCCCTACCAGGGCGCGGCCACCGGCGTCGGCGGCATCGTCCGCGACATCCTCGCCATGGGCGCCCGCCCGGTCGCCGTCGTGGACCCGCTTCGCTTCGGCGCGGCCGACCACCCCGACACCAAGCGCGTCCTGCCCGGCGTGGTCGCGGGCATCGGCGGCTACGGCAACTGCCTGGGCCTGCCGAACATCGGCGGCGAGGTCGTCTTCGACGCCTGTTACCAGGGCAACCCGCTGGTCAACGCCGGGTGCATCGGCGTGATGAAGCACGAGGACATCCACCTCGCCAAGGCGTCCGGCCCCGGCAACAAGGTCATCCTCTACGGTGCCCGCACCGGCGGCGACGGCATCGGCGGCGTGTCCGTGCTGGCCTCGGAGACCTTCGACGACAGCAAGCCGACCAAGCGCCCCGCCGTCCAGGTCGGCGACCCCTTCCAGGAGAAGCTCCTCATCGAGTGCACCCTGGAGATCTTCAAGGAGAAGCTGGTAGCCGGCATCCAGGACCTCGGCGGCGCCGGGCTGTCCTGCGCCACCAGCGAGCTGGCCTCCGCCGGCTCCGGCGGCATGCGCGTCGAGCTGGACACCGTGCCGCTGCGCGACGCGACCCTCTCGCCCGAGGAGATCCTCATGAGCGAGTCGCAGGAACGCATGTGCGCGATCGTCGAGCCGCAGCACGTCGAGCGTTTCATGGAGATCTGCGAGAAGTGGGACGTCATCGCCACCGTCATCGGTGAGGTCACCGACGGCGAGCGTCTGGAGATCTTCTGGCACGGCGAGCAGATCGTGGACGTGCCCCCGGGCACCGTCGCCCACGAGGGCCCGGTCTACCACCGGCCCTACGCCCGTCCCGAGTGGCAGGACGCGCTCCAGGCGGACGACGCGGGGAAGCTGCCGCGTCCGGGGACCTCCGAGGAGCTGCGCGCGCAGGTCCTGGCGCTGGTCTCGTCCCCGAACCAGGCGTCGAAGTCCTGGGTCACCGACCAGTACGACCGTTTCGTGCAGGGCAACACGGTGCTCGCGCAGCCCGAGGACGCCGGCATGGTCCGCATCGACGAGGAGACCAACCTCGGCGTCGCGATGGCCACCGACGGCAACGGCCGCTTCGCGAAGCTCGACCCGTACACGGGCGCGCAGCTCGCGTTGGCGGAGGCGTACCGCAACGTCGCCGCGACCGGTGCCAAGCCGCTGGCGATCTCCGACTGCCTGAACTTCGGCTCCCCCGAGGACCCGGGCGTCATGTGGCAGTTCGCCGAGGCCACCCGGGGTCTCGCGGACGGCTGCCTGGAGCTGGGCACCCCGGTGACCGGTGGCAACGTATCGCTCTACAACCAGACCGGTGACATGGCGATCCACCCGACCCCGGTCGTGGCGGTCCTCGGTGTGATCGACGACGTCAACCGCCGTACGCCGATGGCGTTCGCGGAGGCCGGCCAGCTGCTGTACCTGCTGGGCGACACGGCCGAGGAGTTCGGCGGCTCGGCGTGGTCGCAGGTGGTCCACGACCACCTGGGCGGCATGCCGCCCAAGGTCGACCTCGGCCGCGAGAAGCTGCTCGGCGAGATCCTGATCTCGGCCTCGCGCGACGGCATGGTCGACGCCGCGCACGACCTGTCGGACGGCGGTGTGATCCAGGCGCTCACCGAGTCCTGCCTGCGCGGCGGCAACGGCGCGCGGGTCGTGGTCCCGGAAGGCCTGGACGCCTTCACCTTCCTGTTCTCCGAGTCCGCGGGCCGCGCCATCGTGGCGGTCCCGCGCAGCGAGGAGCTCCGCTTCACCGACATGTGCGGTGCGCGGGGCCTGCCGGCGACCCGCATCGGCGTGGTCGACGGTGAGGAGATCGAGGTCCAGGGCGAGTTCACGATCCCGCTCGCGGAACTGCGTACCGCCCACGAGGCGACGATCCCGGCTCTCCTCGCCTGAGACGTCCCCCTCCACGAGCCCCCGCCCGGCAGTTCCGGGTGGGGGCTCGTGCGTGCGCTCACCGTCCCGCGCACGCCGCGGGGCGTGCCGCGGCCGAAGTAGGGTCGGGCCATGCCGCCCGCCAAGAGGAAAACGCGTACCTACGACTCCGCCAAGATCCGCGCCGCCGTCACGGCCCAGTTCGACCATGTCGCGGACGCCGTACGGGAGCTGACCCCCGAGCAGCTGGCCCGGCCCAGTGGGCTCGGGCAGTGGACGGTCGGGGACCTGGCCGCGCACATCGCGTGGATCGCGGACTCGCTGGCCGCGGGTCTCGCCCGACCGCCCGCCGCCGTGCCGGAGTTGAGCGCCGTCGAGTGGCCCTCCGCCACCGGGTCGCTCGCCGGGAAGATCGCCGAGGCGGCCAAGGAGACCCTGCTCGGCGCGCCGCTGCCCGAGCTGTACGAGCGCGCCGGGGCGCGGCTGGCCGAACAACTCGCCGCGAACCCGGACCGCCGGGTGTTGAACCTGTGGATCGGGGCCATGACCCTCGGGGACTTCCTGGTCACCCGGACCGTTGAGTTGGTGGTGCACACCGATGACCTGAACCGGGCGGCGGGGCTGGACGTCCCGATCGAGCGGCAGGCCCTCGCCGCGTGCACCCGGCTGCTCGCCGACGCCCTCGCCTCGACCGCGCCGGGCGGCTCGGTCGAGGTACGTATCCCACCCTTCGCGGTGGTCCAGTGCGTGGAGGGGCCCCGCCACACCCGGGGTACCCCGCCGAACGTGGTCGAGACCGACCCGCTGACCTGGCTGCGGCTCGCGACGGGCCGCACCGGCTGGGCCGAGGCGGTGCGGGAGGCGCACGTACGGGCCAGTGGGGAGCGGGCGGACCTGTCGGCGCTGCTGCCCCTGATGAGCTGAGCGGGGAACCGGCCGGGCGGCCCGTCCGTCACAGGGACATGCGTACCCCACGCCCCTCGCTGCCCGCCGTCGCCTTGGCCCTCGTCCTGCTGCCGGCCGGCGCCACCGCCTGTGGAGCGCAGGACGCCACGCCCCGGCCCGTCCATTCCGGGACCGTCGACGGGAAACCCTCCCCGGACGCCGACGCCCCGCTGACGGCCACCTCCTGGATCGTCACCGCCTTGGACCGGAACGCCGAGCGCTCCCGCGTACCCGCCGACGCCGACGGGAGGGCCCGCTTCACCCTCGCCCCCGACGGCGCGGCGAGCGGGGGCCTCGGCTGCAACCGGTTCACGGCCAGGGCCACCGTCGAGGGCGCCTCGCTCACCTTCGGGCCGATCGCCTCGACCCGCATGGCCTGCGCGGGAGGCGCGGGCGAGGTCGAACGGGCCCTCACCGCCCTGTTCGGCTCCGGCCCGCTCGGTTGGCAGGTCCACGGCCGGACCCTCACCCTCACCGGGGCGGCCGGCTTCGGCTTGACCGCCGAGGCGGCCTCCGCGGCGGAGTGACGCCTCACGCCGGGTACGGCAGCAGCCCCGCGTTCGTCTTCTCCCACGCCGCCCGCAACCGGGCCAGCCGCTCAGGTTCCACGGCCGCCTTGTCGGCCTGCTCGCGCACGTCCCCGGCCAGGTCGAAGAGCTGGTCCCGGCCGCTCTTGCCCTGGTAGTACTTCCAGTCCCCGCGGCGCAGCGCCCGCTCCCCGCGCACCCGCCAGAACAGGTCCCGCTCCGCGAGCCGCTCCCCGCGCAGCAGGTACCCGGCGAGGCTCACCCCGTCCAGCGGGTACGCCGGGTGCGGTCGGGCGCCGGCCAGCTCCAGCACCGTCGCCGTCCAGTCCGGGCTGAACACCGGGACGTGGCTGACCTGACCGGCGTCCAGCCGGGCGGGCCAGCGCACGAGCGTCGGCACCCGGATGCCGCCCTCTTGCAGGGACGCCTTGTTGCCCGACAGCGGCCAGTTGTAGGAGAAGCGTTCGCCGCCGTTGTCGCTGGCGAAGACGACCAGGGTGTCCTCCTCCTGTCCCGACCGTTCGAGCGCCTTCAACACCTCGCCGACGGAGCGGTCCAGGTCCTCCACCATCTGCTTGTACTTCTCCACCGACCCGCCGTCCTGGTGCCAAAGCGCCCGGGGGTCGCCCGCCTTGATCCGCCGGACGATCTCGGCGCTCTCCGCGGTGTCGCCCTCCGCGATCCACGGCCAGTGCGGGGTGGTGAAGTTGAGGTTCAGCAGCCAGGGCTCGCCGTGGTGGTCGCGGGAGACGTACTCGCACGCCCGCTCGGTGATGATCCGCGTGAAGTAGCGCAGGTCCTTGTACTCGGCGTCGCCTTCGTACAGGTCGTACTCGCCGTTCAGGCCCAGCTTGGAGTAGTACTCCAGCGCCCCGCCGAAGTTGCCGAAGAACTCGTCCCAGCCCGAGCGGGTCGGGCTGTAGTCGGGCAGGTAGCCGCAGTGCCACTTGCCGATCAGCGCCGTGGCGTAGCCCGAGTCGCGCAGCAGCGAGGCCAACGTCGGATGCGTGGGCTCCAGTCCGGCCGACTTGTCCGCGATCGGCTCCGCCAGGCCGCCCTTCGTACGGCCCGGGTAGCGGCCCGTGTACAGACTGAACCGGGTCGGGGAGCAGGTCGCGGAACCCGAGTAGGCGTCGGTGAAGCGGACGCCCTGGCGGCCCAGCCGATCCAGGTTCGGGGTCTTGATGTGCGGGGAGCCGTACGAGGACAGGTCCGCCCAGCCGAGGTCGTCACCCAGGATGAACAGGACGTTCGGGCGCCGGGACTGGCGCCCGCGCGCCGCCCGGAACTCCTGCTCGCCGCGGGCGGCCTCCGGGGCCCGGGAGGCGGTGGCCTCCCGCGTCCGGGCCGCGGCGGGCGCCGAGCCGAGGCCGAGCGCGGCGGCGGCCGCACTCACACCGACCGCGCCGCCGAAGGCGCGCCGGGACAGGGGGGATTCGTACGTGGTCACAAGTACTCCAAGGCAGTGCCCGCCGGCCCGGCTCCGGGCGGCGCGGGACGGCGCACGACACGGCGGAACGGGCTCCGGCGGGGAGCGGGAAGAGGGAGCGCCAAACGGAGCGCGCAAGGGGAGCGCGCAAAGGGAGCGGGAAAGGGGCGCGAGAAGTGCGCGGGGAAGCGGCGTGTGACTACGCGCAGCAGCGACAGATGGCGCTCGCGACGCGGACCAGGTCCACGTGTCGGCGCTCGACGAGGGTGACGGCGCGGTCACCGAGGGGCTGCATGGGGCGAGAGCCTGTCGAATGCCCGCGTACCTGTCAACAAAGAGTTCCGGATACCGAGACGGAAGCGTCCCGTCACCCTCTGTGCTGTGACATTTCCCGGCCGTCCCCAATTCGGACCAGTGGTCGATCTCGCCTACACTCGGAAGCGTGCCTCGTGGTGATGGACGACTCAACCACGACCTGCTCCCCGGCGAAAAGGGCCCCCAGGACGCTTGCGGCGTCTTCGGTGTCTGGGCTCCGGGTGAAGAGGTCGCCAAGCTCACCTACTTCGGACTGTATGCACTGCAGCACCGCGGACAAGAGTCCGCGGGAATCGCTGTGAGCAACGGTTCCCAGATCCTCGTCTTCAAGGACATGGGCCTCGTTTCCCAAGTCTTCGACGAAACCTCTCTCGGCTCGCTCCAGGGTCATATCGCGGTCGGTCACGCCCGCTATTCGACCACCGGGGCCTCCGTCTGGGAGAACGCCCAGCCCACTTTCCGCGCGACCGCCCACGGCTCCATCGCCCTGGGTCACAACGGCAACCTGGTGAACACCGCCGAGCTCGCCGAGATGGTCGCCGACCTCCCCCGTCAGGACGGCCGTGCCACGCAAGTGGCGGCCACCAACGACACCGATCTGGTCACCGCCCTGCTGGCCGGCCAGACCGACGACGAGGGCAAGCCCCTGACCATCGAGGAGTCGGCAGCCAAGGTCCTGCCTCAGGTCAAGGGCGCGTTCTCGCTGGTCTTCATGGACGAGGGAACCCTCTACACCGCCCGTGACCCGCAGGGCATCCGCCCGCTGGTCCTCGGCCGCCTGGAGCGCGGCTGGGTGGTGGCGAGCGAGACCGCCGCCCTCGACATCTGCGGCGCCAGCTTCGTCCGTGAGGTCGAGCCGGGCGAGCTCATCGCGATCGACGAGAACGGTCTGCGAACCTCCCGATTCGCGGAAGCGAAGCCCAAGGGCTGTGTCTTCGAGTACGTCTACCTGGCGCGCCCGGACACCGACATCGCCGGCCGGAACGTCTACCTCTCGCGTGTCGAGATGGGTCGGCGCCTGGCCAAGGAAGCCCCGGTCGAAGCGGACCTGGTGATAGCGACGCCGGAATCCGGCACGCCCGCCGCGGTCGGCTACGCCGAGGCCAGCGGCATCCCGTACGGCTCCGGCCTGGTCAAGAACGCCTACGTGGGACGGACGTTCATCCAGCCCTCGCAGACGATCCGCCAGCTCGGCATCCGGCTCAAGCTCAACCCCCTCAAGGAAGTCATCCGGGGCAAGCGCCTGGTGGTGGTGGACGACTCGATCGTCCGCGGCAACACCCAGCGCGCCCTGGTCAAGATGCTCCGCGAGGCCGGCGCGGCCGAGGTCCACATCCGGATCTCCTCGCCGCCGGTGAAGTGGCCGTGCTTCTTCGGCATCGACTTCGCCACCCGGGCCGAGCTGATCGCCAACGGCATGACGGTCGACGAGATCGCCACGTCGCTCGGCGCCGACTCGCTCTCGTACATCTCGCTCGACGCGATGGTCGAGGCGACCACCATCCAGAAGCCCAACCTCTGCCGTGCCTGCTTCGACGGCGAGTACCCGATGGAGCTGCCCGACCCGCAGCTGCTCGGAAAGCAGCTCCTGGAGAGCGAGCTCGCGGGCGGCACCGACGCCGCCGACGCGCTCCGGCGCCCGTAGGACGCACCGGACCCGTCCCTTCCCATGGACGGGTCCGCTCCGCCCACCCCGTTCAACCTGCGCCCGGCCCTGTCTTTCAGGCTTTTCCCAGGGCCGTGCACCACCCGCAGTAACGACACGAAAGCTCTCTCCTGTCATGACAGAGAAGACCACCGGTGCCAGCTACGCAGCAGCAGGTGTCGACATCGAAGCGGGAGACCGCGCCGTCGAGCTCATGAAGGAGTGGGTGAAGAAGACGCAGCGCCCCGAGGTCCTCGGCGGCCTCGGCGGTTTCGCCGGCCTCTTCGACGCCTCCGCCCTCAAGCGGTACGAGCGCCCCCTGCTCGCGTCCGCCACCGACGGCGTCGGTACCAAGGTTGACGTCGCCCGCCGGCTCGGCGTGTACGACACCATCGGCCACGACCTGGTCGCGATGGTCATGGACGACATCGTCGTCTGCGGCGCCGAGCCGCTCTTCATGACCGACTACATCTGTGTCGGCAAGGTGCACCCCGAGCGTGTCGCGGCCATCGTCAAGGGCATCGCCGAGGGCTGTGTCCTCGCCGGCTGCGCCCTGGTGGGCGGCGAGACCGCCGAGCACCCCGGCCTGTTGGGTCCGGACGACTTCGACGTGGCGGGCGCGGGCACCGGTGTGGTCGAGTACGACCGCCTGCTGGGCGCGGATCGCATCCGTACGGGTGACGCCGTCATCGCGATGGCATCGTCCGGCCTTCACTCGAACGGGTACTCGCTCGTCCGCCACGTGCTCCTCGACCAGGCGAAGATGGGCCTGGAGCAGCACGTCGACGAGCTCGGGCGGACCCTCGGCGAGGAACTGCTGGAGCCGACCAAGATCTACGCGCTGGACTGCATGGCCCTCACCCGTACGGCCGAGGTCCACGCGTACTCGCACATCACGGGCGGCGGCCTCGCCGCGAACCTGGCCCGGGTGATCCCGGACCACCTGCACGCCACGATCGACCGCTCGACGTGGGCCCCCGGCGCCATCTTCGACCTGGTCGGCAAGACCGGCCGGGTGGAGCAGCTGGAGCTGGAGAAGACCCTGAACATGGGCGTCGGCATGATGGCCGTCGTCCCGCAGGAGTCGGTGGACGTGGCCCTGACCGCGCTGGCCGACCGGGGCGTCGACGCCTGGGTCGCGGGCGCCATCGAGGATCGACGCGGCGTAGACCGCGACCACACCGAAGGCGCGACCCTCACCGGTTCCTACGCGAGCTGAGCAGCACTGAAACCCGGTCCGGGGCGATGCCCTGGACCGGGTTTCACTACTTCGAGTCGCTCAAGACTCTGAGCGGGTGCAGACGCGGTGTGCGTCAAGCGCCGCGACGGTGCGCCGACGGACCGGACTCTTCGTCCTCGTCCTCGTCGTCATCGCTGTTGTACAGCTCCGCGTACTTGGCGTACGGGTCGTCGTCGTCCAGATCGTCATCGACTTCGACCGGCGCGCTGATAGGCAGCGGCTCTGTCGGCGATGCGCCCAGCTCATTGGCCAGACGCGAGAGGTCAGTCCCGCCGCTGTTGTACTTCAGCTGGCGGGCGACCTTTGTCTGCTTGGCCTTGGCCCGGCCGCGCCCCATGGCTCGACCCCCTCGGTGACGGGGCTCGACGGCCCCAGAGTCTGACACGCGTTCATGGTTCGGAGCGGGCTCTCCGTGAAGAGACCGTCCGTAGGGGTTCAACGGTACCTGCTTCCGCGGCCATACGGTACGCCGCCCGCATGACGCGCCCCGGTGCAGGACCAACGAGACACCCCGTACTCGCTGGTCAGCTGCGATATTAACCCGTTCCGGGCCGGCGACCCGCCGAAGCACAGTGAGTTCCGTCTCCCTCGCGCCCGGGGGGACCCTTCCGGCGGTGCGGAAGGGTCCCCCCGGGGTCGCGGGACGGATCAGACGGCCCGCGCGGCGCGGGCGTCCGACATCCGCTGCTCGGCGATCCGGTCGGCGGCGGCAGCCGGCGGGATACCGTCCGCCTTCGCACGTGCGAATATGGCCAGCGTGGTGTCGAAGATCTTCGCCGCCTTGGCCTTGCAGCGGTCGAAGTCAAAACCGTGCAGCTCGTCCGCGACCTGGATGACCCCGCCCGCGTTCACCACGTAGTCGGGGGCGTAGAGGATTCCGCGGTCCGCGAGATCCTTCTCCACACCCGGGTGCGCCAGCTGGTTGTTCGCGGCGCCGCACACGACCTTGGCGGTCAGCACGGGCACCGACTCGTCGTTCAGGGCGCCGCCCAGCGCGCAGGGGGCGTAGATGTCCAGGCCCTCGACGCGGATCAGCGCGTCCGTGCCGGCGACGGCGGTGACCCGGCCCGCGTACTTCCCGGTGGCGTGCTTGTCGAGGATCGCCTGCACCGACTCCTGGCGGACATCGGTGATCACGACCTCGGCGCCGTCCTCCAGCAGGTGCTCGACCAGGTGCTTGCCGACCTTGCCCACGCCCGCGACGGCGACCTTGCGGCCGCGCAGCGTCGGGTCGCCCCACAGGTGCTGGGCGCTCGCGCGCATGCCCTGGAACACGCCGAAGGAGGTGAGCACCGAGGAGTCGCCGGCGCCGCCGTTCTCGGGGGAGCGGCCGGTCGCCCAGCGGGTCGCGCGGGCCACGACGTCCATGTCGGCGACGTACGTGCCGACGTCGCAGGCGGTCACGTAGCGACCGCCGAGGGAGTCCACGAACCGGCCGTAGGCCAGCAGCAGTTCCTCGCTCTTGAGGGTGTCCGGGTCGCCGATGATCACGGCCTTGCCGCCGCCGTGGTCGAGACCGGCGAGGGCGTTCTTGTACGACATGCCGCGCGAGAGGTTCAGCGCGTCACGGACGGCTTCCTCGTCCGAGGCGTACGCGTGGAAGCGCGTGCCGCCGAGGGCCGGGCCCAGGGCGGTGGAGTGGAGGGCGATGACGGCCTTGAGGCCCGTGGCTCGGTCCTGGCACAGCACGACTTGCTCGTGGCCGCCCTGCTCCGTACGGAACAGGGTGTGCAGGACGCCGTCGGTCATTTCGGTCACGGTGGTGACTCCCATGGAAGAGATGCGGCGGAAAGACGCCCGCCCTGCGGGTGGGGGAGGGCGCGCTGGGAGCAGCGTAAGACCTGGGAGGCGGATGGGAACTCCCTGTCCGTAGATCGGAACACCTCCGGGTTACCGGTGATGCGGGGACCCTCGTCCGGAGTACGGCCGGGCGGGGCGGGGGAGTACGAGAGCGTGAGCGAATACCCCGACCGCCGACTGCCTTCCGCGCGCACCGGGCCGACCGTCCCGTACGCCTCCTACCTGCGAGTCTACGAGCCCTTGGCCGCCTTCCCCGTGGCCGAGCGCGCGCACTGGGCGGGCTACGCCCGGCGCGGGGACGCCCCCACGGCCCAGGACGAACTGCACAGGTCGCTGGTGGACTTGGTCCGGGTGCCCGTGGTCGGGGTGCCGGCGCACGAGAGCGGGGACGCGTTCACGGCGGAGCTGGACGGAGCGCTGCTGGTGTGCCCGTGGCGGACCAGGCTGCGCGGCTGGCTGGCGCTCCAGGAACTGGAGGCCGATTTCCCGCGCCCGGTGCTGGACGCGGCCCTGCCTCCGTCGACCCGGCGCTCGGCGACCGAGGCGTACGAGGCCTGGCGCGAGCGGAACCCGGAGGGACGCCCCTGGATCCGGACGGCGGTCTGGCAGGTCCCGCTGCGCTGGTTCGTGCTGGTGGCGGACGAGGAGCGGGAGTACCTGCCGGGCGAGCGGCTGCGCTACCGGACGCCGATGGTGCAGGCGCGGCGGCGCTTGGCGCGCGGGCTGCGGACGTTGCGGGCCGCCGAGGGGTACGCGTCGCTCGCGGAGGGGTTGGTGGGGGTCGGCAGCTGGCTGGAGGAGTTCCACCCGCGCTCGATGGTGGAACTGGACTACGGCGGCCTGCCGCACGCGTTGTCGGAGGCCGGCCTGGCCGGTGACCGCTCGGCCCGCGACATGGCGGCGGGCCTCGCGGCGCTGCGGGCGGGGGACACGGAGGGCGCTGCCGAGGCGTTCGCGGATCTGGCGGAACGCTGGAGGGCGGTCCGCGAGCGGCTCTTCGCCAACTAGGACGCCCACCGGTCGGTCGCCGCCGCTGCGCGGGACCCGGGCCGGACCGTCGCTCGTGCCCGGTCCTCGGGGGCCGGTGAGGTTTCCCCGCAGGCCGCCGGGCCCGTTCCGGGGGCGGCATCTGCCGAACCGGCCCGGATTGTCCCTAGCGCAGGCCGCCGGGTCACCCGTATCGTCCGATCGGCCGTAAAACGCAGATCAGAGGCTTGATCGCGGCATTTGGGTCTTTGTTCCAGGACCTACGTCCCGATCCGGGCCATTGACTCAAGCGTGACGGACCGCACTAACCACACCCTTGCGCCCTTCCCCTACCCTCGTGCCAAAATAGGACAAGGAGTCCGGGGAGGGTTCCTTCCACCCAACTTTGGGCGGAATGCTCGGTATTGCACTCTACGGGGGGTCTGACGACTCCTGATCGCTCTGTGACTGATCGTCACAGTGGGGTGACTGTCCGTTATGGGACGGTCCATCGGCTTCCGCCGCTGATGAACACCTCGGAGGGCAATTCCATCGGTTTGGCCGTCAAGGCTGGACAGATGGTGTAGTTGTAGTGCCGAGGACAAGCCGTTCGTCCTATAACCGACTCGGCCTGCGTATGTCCATTTCGGGCAACGTGGGCCAAGGTGCAGAATTTAGAGGAAAGAACCGAGATGGTTCGGTTCTCCCGAGGAGGCCGCTCATGACCGCTCGCACCCCTGATGCCGAGCCGCTGCTGACCCCGGCTGAGGTTGCCACGATGTTCCGCGTGGACCCGAAGACGGTCACCCGCTGGGCCAAGGCTGGCAAGCTCACGTCCATCCGCACCCTGGGTGGACACCGCCGTTATCGCGAGGCTGAGGTCCGCGCACTGCTCGCGGGAATTCCGCAGCAGCGCAGCGAGGCCTGAGGCTCGCGGCACCACCCCATTTTTTTTGGGGACACCCCCGGCTGAGGGCCGGGGGAGGGCATGAACCGGATCCCCCAATCCGAGGAAACCCACAAGGCTTCAAACGGCGGGACCTGCCCCAACAGGTTCTCGTTGTTCGATCGCGCTGGACTCCGCCGGGTCCAGCGCGATCTTTTTTATGCCCGGAAGGGGCTCGAATCGCCGGCGCCCGGGGGTCAGGCCGGGCAGGTGCCATTGCACATATTAAATTGAGTCGGCATATGGGTGCGATAAATGTGTGACTCACGAAAACTCGCATGGTGACACCCGTCACATCTGATGACTCTTGTACATCCGGCAATGCGCCCGCAAGGGGACGTGTCGCATCCGCGGTTTCACGCGAAGGAGGGGTTTGGGAGTGCGGCCCAGGCCCGCCCGCCCCCCCAACGCCGCAGCCGCCTCATGGGGACCCGTACGGCCCCCGTGGGCGCCCGAGTCCCTCGCCCCAACCCCAGGAGCGCCCGCACGGCCCCGAGGGCGACTCGGAGTCGGTACCGGCACCCCCGGCGCGGCCCCCGGGTGCGCCGGGGCGCTCGGCATGCTGAAACGCCGAGACGCTGAACGCATCCGACAACGCGTCAGGGCCCGCATCCCCTGGGGGATACGGGCCCTGACGTTTTTGCGAACCTGACGGGACTTGAACCCGCGACCTCCACCTTGACAGGGTGGCGAGCTAACCAACTGCTCCACAGGTCCTCGATGCGACCACCCGTCGGGCGGCTGCGAAACAGACTGTACAGCAGCTCAGGGGGTGCAGTCGAACCGATCACGGGGCCGCGGCGTCCACCGCCTTCACGATCCGCTTGTCGGAGATCGGGTACGCCGTGCCGAGCGCGTGCGCGAAGTAACTGACGCGCAGTTCCTCGATCATCCAGCGGATCTCGCCGACCGCCTCCGGCACCGGACGGCCCTTGGGCAACTGCTCCAGCAGCCACAGGTACTCGTCCCGCATCTCGTGGACCTTCTCCATGCGGGTCGTGTCCCGCTGGACGCCCGTGGGCATCTGCTGGAGCCGCCGGTCGATCGCCACCAGGTACCGCATCAGGTCCGGCAGCCGCCGCAGCCCCGTCAGCGTCACGAAGCCGGCCGGCATCAACTCCGCCAGTTGCGCCTTCACGTCCTGGACGTTCGCCATCAGGGCCAGGCTGTTCGTCGACTTCACGCGCCGCTCACAGGCCTGCCAGGCGGCCAGGATCTGCTGCACCTGCCCGACGGTCCGTACGGTCGTGTCCACCAGATCGGCCCGCACCGCGTCGAACAGCTTGCGGAAGCCGGCCTCGTCCCATGCCGGGCCCCCGTGGTCGGCGATCAACTTGTCCGTCGCGGCCGTCGCACAGTCGTCGAACAGTGCCTGGATCGAACCGTGCGGGTTGCGCGAGAGGGCCAGCTTCTGCTGGTTGGTCAGCTTGTCCGAGGCGAACTTCGCCGGATTGACGGGGATGCCCAGGAGGATCAGCTTCCGCGTGCCGAGCCACATCGCCCGCTGCTGCTCGGCCTCGGTGTCGAAGAGTCGTACGGACACGCTCTCACCGGCGTCCACCAGCGCCGGGTACGCCTTCACCGGCTGCCCGGCGCGCCGGGTCTCGAAGACCTTGCTGAGCGTGCCGATCGTCCAGTCCGTCAGACCGGTCCGCTCCACCGACTCCCCGCCCGCCCGCTCGGCGGTGGCCGCGGCGGCCTGGGACAGGGCCTGGCGGGCCTTCGGCCGCAGCTGGAGGCGC
This sequence comes from Streptomyces sp. Tek67B01, assembly GCF_055231995.1. Taxonomy (NCBI): domain Bacteria; kingdom Bacillati; phylum Actinomycetota; class Actinomycetes; order Kitasatosporales; family Streptomycetaceae; genus Streptomyces; species Streptomyces sp. Tek67B01. The sequence goes on along the minus strand of NZ_JBUYUY010000001.1, from coordinate 3,497,746 downwards.
AGCGCCTCCAAGTCCTTGGCCTCGGCCAGCTTCTTGCGCCGCTCGTCGACGATCCGGAAGGTGATCTTCAGGTGGTCGGGGACTCGACCCAGGTCGAAGTCCTCGGCCGAGACCGGCACCCCGACCATCCGGTGCAGCTCGCGCCCCAAGGTCACGTGCAACGGCTCCTGGAGGGGCCGCGCCGTCGCCAGGAAACGGGCCGCGAAGTTCGGCGCGGGCACGTAGTGGCGGCGGATCGGCTTGGGCAGCGAGCGGATCAGCTCGGTGACGACCTCTTCCCGCAGGCCCGGGATCTGCCAGTCGAAGCCCTCGTCGGTGACCTGGTTCAGCACCTGGAGCGGGATGTGCACGGTCACGCCGTCCGCGTCCGCGCCCGGTTCGAACTGGTAGGTCACCCGGAACTTCAGCGGCCCCTGCCGCCAGGTGTCCGGGTAGTCGGCCTTGGTGACCCCGGCTGCCTTCTCGGTCAGCAGCATCTCGCGCTCGAAGTCGAGGAGTTCGGGCTCCTCGCGCTTCTTGTGCTTCCACCAGGAGTCGAAGTGCGCCCCGGAGACCACGTGGTCGGGGATGCGCTGGTCGTAGAAGTCGAACAGGGTCTCGTCGTCCACGACGATGTCCCGGCGCCGGGCCCTGTTCTCCAGCTCCTCCACCTCGGTGAGGAGCTTGCGGTTGTCTGCGTAGAACTTGTGGTGGGTCCGCCAGTCACCCTCGACCAGCGCGTTGCGGATGAACAGCTCCCGCGAGACCTCGGGATCGATCCGGCCGTAGTTGATCTTGCGTTGGGCCACGATCGGCACGCCGTACAGCGTGACCTTCTCGTACGCCATCACGGCGGCCTGGTCCTTCTCCCAGTGCGGCTCGCTGTAGGTGCGCTTGATCAGGTGCTGTGCGAGCGGCTCCACCCACTCCGGCTCCACCTTGGCGTTCACCCGCGCCCACAGCCGCGAGGTCTCCACCAGCTCCGCGGACATCAGGAACTTCGGCTGCTTCTTGAACAGCGCCGAACCCGGGAAGACGGCGAACTTGGCACCCCGGGCGCCGAGGTACTCGTTCTTGTCGGTGTCCTTGAGCCCGATGTGCGAGAGCAGCCCCGCCAGCAGCGAGACGTGGACGTTCTGTTCGGGGGCGTCGGCGTCGTTGACGTGGATGCCCATCGTCTTGGCGACCGTACGCAGCTGCGAGTAGATGTCCTGCCACTCGCGGATGCGCAGGAAGTTCAGGTACTCCTGCTTGCACATCCGGCGGAAGGACGACGAGCCGCGCTCCTTCTGCTGCTCGCGGATGTAGCGCCACATGTTCAGGAACGACAGGAAGTCGCTCGTCTCGTCCTTGAAGCGGGCGTGGTTCTGGTCGGCCTGCGTCTGCTTGTCCGAGGGCCGCTCGCGCGGGTCCTGGATGGACAGGGCCGCCGCGATCACCATGACCTCGCGGACGCAGTTGTTCTTGTCCGCCTCGACGACCATGCGCGCCAGGCGGGGGTCGACCGGGAGCTGGGAGAGCTGGCGGCCCATCGGCGTGAGCCTGTTGCGGGCGTCCTTCTCGGACGGGTCCAGCGCGCCGAGCTCCTGTAGGAGCTGTACGCCGTCACGGATGTTGCGGTGGTCCGGCGGGTCGATGAAGGGGAACTTCTCGATCTCGCCGAGGCCGGCCGCGGTCATCTGCAGGATGACGGAGGCCAGGTTGGTGCGCAGGATCTCGGCGTCGGTGAACTCCGGGCGGGCCTCGAAGTCGTCCTCGGAGTAGAGCCGGATGCAGATGCCGTCGCTGGTACGGCCGCAGCGGCCCTTTCGCTGGTTGGCGCTGGCCTGCGAGATCCGCTCGATGGGCAGCCGCTGCACTTTGGTGCGGTGGCTGTAGCGGGAGATCCGGGCGGTGCCCGGGTCGATCACGTACTTGATGCCCGGGACGGTCAGCGAGGTCTCGGCGACGTTGGTGGCGAGGACGATCCGGCGACCGGTGTGCTGCTGGAACACCCGGTGCTGTTCGGCGTGCGAAAGCCGGGCGTACAGGGGCAGGACCTCGGTGAACCTTAGATTCCGCTTGTTCAGCGCGTCGGCTGTGTCGCGGATCTCCCGCTCGCCGGAGAGGAACACCAGGATGTCGCCGGGGCCCTCCGCCTGGAGTTCGTCGACGGCCTCGCAGATCGCGGTGATCTGGTCGCGGTCGCTGTCTGCCGCGTCCTCATCGGCCTCCTCCAGCAGGGGCCGGTAGCGCACCTCCACCGGATACGTCCGACCGCTGACCTCCACGACCGGAGCGTCCCCGAAGTGCCGGGAGAATCGCTGCGGGTCGATGGTCGCCGAAGTGATCACGACCTTGAGGTCGGGGCGCTTCGGCAGCAGCTGGGAGAGGTAACCGAGCAGGAAGTCGATGTTCAGGGACCGCTCGTGCGCCTCGTCGATGATGATCGTGTCGTACGCGCGCAGCTCGCGGTCCGTCTGGATCTCGGCGAGCAGGATGCCGTCCGTCATCAGCTTCACGAAGGTGGCGTCCTGGTCCACCTGGTCGGTGAAGCGGACCTTCCAACCGACCGTCTGCCCGATCTCGGACCTCAGCTCCTCGGCGATGCGCTCCGCGACCGTGCGGGCGGCGATCCGGCGGGGCTGGGTGTGGCCGATCATGCCCCGCACACCGCGGCCGAGTTCCATACAGATCTTGGGGATCTGTGTGGTCTTGCCGGAGCCGGTCTCGCCCGCGACGATCACGACCTGGTGGTCGCGTATCGCCTCGGCGATCTCGTCCTTCTTCTGGCTGACTGGCAGATTCTCGGGATACGTGACCGTAGGTCTGCGCGAGGCACGGCCGGCCAGACGCGCGGCGGCCTTCTCGGCCTCCGCGGCGATCTCGTCGAGCACGGCCTGCTTGGCCTCGGGCTTGCGGATACGGCGGGCGCCTTCGAGGCGGCGGCCGAGGCGGTGCGCGTCACGGAGGGAGATCTCACCGAGAAGCGTCTGCAGGGCGGCGAAGGAAGTAGACATACCTGGTCGAGGATCTCACCCGGGAGCGTCGGGTGGCGAACGCATTTGCCGCACCTACCCGTACCATTTCGGGACGAGATCACCTTAAACCGCCCGTCCCGTGAGTGAGAGGCCCGCCATGTCCCGCGCCCGTGGAGTGTGGTGGCTGCTGCTCGGCGCCGTCCTCGCGGTGCTGTCGGCGGGCACGGCCCAGGCGGCGCCCGCGGCAGCCGGGGCGCTTGGGGCTCCCGCGACCGCGGTGGCTTTCGTGGCTTCGCCGCCGACTCCCCCGCGCTCCGGGGCCTTCGTGGCCACCGAAGTCCGGGGCACGGGTTTCGAGGCCACCGCGGTGGCGTACGAGGGTCGGGGCCCGGCCTGCTCGCCCGGCTCGGGAAACCACGGTCAGGCCCCGGCGGTACCGCCGCGCGACGGTCGCGACCACGCCTGCGTCCCGGCGGTGCGGCTCCCCGCCGAGCCGGACCCGGGCGGCCGGACGGCACGGGCGGGTGTGCGCGTACGAGGGCCGGACCGCCCGGCCCCGGGGCCGCTGGAGCTGTCCGTGATGCGGGTGTAGCGGACCGGCCTTCCCACCGGTCCCCTCACCCTCCCGCATCACCGCTCTGGAGCACCCGTATGCCTTCCGCCCCCTCCCGCAAGCCCCTGCTGTACTCCGCCGGGGCCGCCCTCGCCGCGATCACCCTCGGGGTGGTGTCCTGGCAGGCCGCCGGGTCCCGGGACCAGCCCGTCGCCCCCTCTTCCTCCTCCTCTTCGGCGGCCTCCGCACGCGAGGCCGCCGAGGCCCCGGACCCGCTCGCGGCCCTCGCCCGCCGTGACCCCGACGACAAGACGGCCGTCGGACGCGCCGACGCGCCCGTGGTGCTGATCGAGTACTCCGACTTCAAGTGCGGCTACTGCGGCAAGTTCGCCCGCGACACCGAACCCGCGCTGATCCGCGAGCACGTGGCGGACGGCACCCTGCGCATCGAGTGGCGGGGCTTCCCGATCTTCGGGGCCGAGTCCGAGGCCGCCGCGAAGGCGGCCTGGGCCGCCGGTCGGCAGGACCGGTTCGCGCAGTTCCACGCGGCCGCCTACGCCGACGGGGCCAAGGAGAAGGGCTTCGGCGAGGAACGCCTCACCGAGCTGGCGCGGCAGGCCGGGGTGCCCGATCTCGACCGCTTCCGGCAGGACATGGCCGGCCCGGAGGCCTCGGCCGCCCTCCGCGAAGATCAGGAGGAGGGTTACCGCATCGGGGTGACCTCCACCCCGTCCTTCCTGATCAACGGAGAGCCGCTGGCCGGCGCGCAGCCGCTCGACGCCTTCGAAGCCGCGATCGCCCGGGCCAAGGCGTCCGCGAAGGCCTCGAAGTGAACGGCATCGGATACCTCGCCGCCCTGCTGGGCGGCCTGCTGGCGCTGCTCAGCCCGTGCAGCGCGCTGCTGCTGCCCGCCTTCTTCGCGTACTCGATCGATTCCGCCTCCCGGCTGCTCGCCCGGACCGGGATCTTCTACGCGGGCCTCGCGAGCACCCTCGTACCGCTGGGCGCGGCCGGTTCGTACGCGGGCCGGTTCTTCCACGGCCACCGGGACGCGCTCGTCCTGGCGGGCGGCTGGCTGATCATCGCGCTCGGCCTCGCCCAGATCCTCGGCCTGGGCTTCGCCTCCAAGCGGGCCGCGGAACTCTCGGGACGCATCCGTCCGACCACCGCCCTGTCGGTGTACGCGCTCGGCGCGCTCTACGGGCTGGCCGGATTCTGCGCCGGGCCGATCCTGGGCAGCGTGCTGACGGTGGCGGCGGTCAGCGGCAGCCCCGTCTACGGCGGGCTGCTGCTGGCGGTGTACGCGCTGGGGATGGCCGTACCGCTGTTCCTGCTGGCGCTGCTGTGGGAGCGGTTCGACCTGGGCGGGCGGCGCTGGCTGCGCGGCCGGACCGTCCGGGTCGGCCGGTACGGGCTCCACACCACCTCGCTGCTCTCCGGCCTGTTCTTCGTCACCCTGGGCGCGCTGTTCCTGCTCTACGACGGGGCGAGCGCCCTGCCCGGGCTGCTGGACGTGGACGACTCGTTCGCCGTCGAGTGGTGGGTCCAGTCGGTGGCGGAGGCCGTACCGGACTGGGCGGTGCTGGCGCTGGTCGCCGTGGGAGCACCCGCCGTGGGCGTGGCGCGGTGGCGCCGCAAGGCCCGGGAAGCGGCATCCCGGGAGACGGTCGCCCCGGAGACGGCCGGGTAACGCGAGAAGGCCCCGTCCGATGGACGGGGCCTTCCTCTGGTGGCTGGGGCCGGGGTCGAACCGGCGACCTATCGCTTTTCAGGCGATCGCTCGTACCAACTGAGCTACCCAGCCACGAGACTGTTTCCAGCCTCAGCGATCCTGACGGGACTTGAACCCGCGACCTCCACCTTGACAGGGTGGCGAGCTAACCAACTGCTCCACAGGACCTGGTTTGTGCAAGAACAAGTCTTGCACATGGTGTTGCGTACCCCCAACGGGATTCGAACCCGTGCTACCGCCTTGAAAGGGCGGCGTCCTGGGCCACTAGACGATGAGGGCTAAAGGCCCGCCGGGCACTTTTCAGCGCGTCGGGGACGTGAGAAGCATATGGGATGTCGGGACCTATCGCCAAAACGGTTTCCGCGAGTGTCCCGGAGGGACAATGACCGGGTGCTGGAGATGACGCGCGAGGAGTTCGAGGAACTCGTCGCAGAGGCCCTGGACCGGATCCCGCCGGAGCTCACCCGACTGATGGACAACGTGGCGGTCTTCGTCGAGGACGAGCCGCCCGCGGAGGACCCGGAGCTGCTCGGTCTCTACGAGGGCACGCCCCTGACCGACCGCGGCGAGTGGTACGCGGGGGTCCTCCCCGACCGCATCACCATCTACCGCAACCCCACCTTGCGCATGTGCGAGGACCGGGAGAGCGTGGTCGCGGAGACGGAGGTCACCGTCGTGCACGAGATCGCCCACCACTTCGGGATCGACGACGAGCGACTCCACGACCTGGGCTACGGATGACCCGGCCGGTCCGCGGCGCGGAGGCCATCGACCCGGACGTAGACCTCCATGTGCCGCAGCAACGCACCGAACCGCAGGGGCGGGTGCTCGCCGCCGTCGCGGCGGGCGGGGCCGTGGGCGCGTCGGCGCGGTACGGGCTCGCCCTGCTCTGGCCGGCCGGGCCCGGCGCCTTCCCGTGGGCGACCTTCTGGGCCAACGTGGTGGGCTGCGCGCTGATCGGCGTGCTCATGGTGCTCATCAGCGAGGGCGGTCGGACGGCGCCGCACCCGCTGGTCCGGCCGTTCGTGGGGGTGGGCGTGCTGGGCGGTTTCACCACCTTCTCCACCTACGCGGTCGACTTCTCGCGGCTGCTGGACGAGGGGGAGGCCGCCACCGCGCTCGGGTACGCCGCGCTGACGGTGGTCGCCGCGCTGGGGGCGGTCTGGGCGGCGGCGACGGCGACCCGCTCCGCTGTGCGGGGGCTCGGGTGAACTGGCTGCTCGTGATCGCGGGCGCGGTGGTCGGGGCGCCGCTGCGCTACCTCACTGACCGGGCGGTACAGGCCCGGCACGACTCGGTCTTCCCCTGGGGAACCTTCGTGGTGAACGCCGTCGCCTGCCTGGTGTTGGGCCTGCTGACGGGGGCGCTGCTCGCCGGGGCGGCCCCCTCGCGGCTCGGCCCGCTGCTCGGGACGGGGCTGTGCGGGGCGCTCAGCACGTACTCGACGTTCTCGTACGAGACGCTGCGGCTGGCCGAGCGAGGCTGGGGATTCCTGGCCGTCGCCAACGTGCTGGCTTCGGTGCTGGTCGGGCTGGGCTCCGTACACCTCGGGTCCCAGGTGGCGCGAGCGCTGTTCGCCTGAGGGCGTGTCTCTTACGGGGTAAAGGGAGTTGGGCACATTGACCCGCCCGGTGCGGGCCGCGCTCCCCGTCCCCTTCCGGAGGTGCCACCCGTGCGCCAGTTGTCCGCTTCCCTCCGACTGGCCGCTGCCGCGCTCGCGGTCGCGGCGTCGGCCGGCTGCATGAGCGTCGGCGAGGACGCCGCCAAGCCCGGTCCCTCCTCCTCAGTGGGCGGCAAGGACGCCGCCGCCGTCGGGGGCGGCACCTCCGGCCGGGGATCGGGGGTACACGGTGACGGCCACGGCACCAAGGACGCGTCCGGCAACCCGTCCGGCAAGCCCGGGGAGGCCGGCAAGGCCGGTGGCGGGGCGGGCGCCTCGCCCAGCCCGGGCGCTCCGGCCGCCCGGCCCGGGATCCCCTCGCCGTCGGCCGGGCCCGGTGGCGGGGCGGGCGGTCAGGGGTCCCAGGTGCCCTCGGGCGGCGGATCCGGGGCAGGTGGTGGCTCCGGTTCCGGAGGGTCCGGCTCGGGCTCCGGGTCCGGCTCGGGGTCGGGATCGGGCTCGGGCGGCCCCGTCGTACCGCCCACCACGCAGCCGCCCACCCAGCCGCCTGTGACGGAACCCACGCCGACGCCCACCACTCCGCCGCAGCCCGAACCGAGCACCCCCGCGGGGGCGTAGGACCGTTCGGCGGCTCTCGCCGCACCACCGCACGCACTCCACCCCCGGGCATAGCCGCAGGTCAGAACCTTTCTTTGGGCTGAACTTGCCAGACCCCGGGGAGGGTGCGTATGGTTATAGATCGTTTGATCCCATTGCCCGGCGCCGAATCCGAAGAGCGCCGTGTGGCGCGTACTCTCCCTAGCCGTGGCTGACCGCATTGAGGCGGTCGATTTGCGATTCACGGAGTTTGGGCGCGTGCCGAGACTCCGGAAGGTTTCGCATTTCGCATGTCCATTTCCAGTTCTGACCGTGCCGTCATGCCCGAGAACGACTCCAACGAGATCGTCGACGCCGTTGAGGCCCTTGTGGTCACCGAGGCCATCGAGGCCGCCGAGGCGAACGACATCATCGAGGCTCTTGAGGCCGATGTGACGACCGACCAGTCCACCGACACCGCCTCCGACGAGGCCGACGCCGACGCCGAGCCCGGCATCAGCTTCGGCGACCTCGGTCTGCCCGAGGGCATCGTGCGCAAGCTCGCCCAGAACGGTGTCACCGCCCCCTTCCCGATCCAGGCCGCGACCATCCCGGACGCCCTGGCCGGCAAGGACATCCTCGGCCGTGGCCGCACCGGCTCCGGCAAGACCCTCTCCTTCGGTCTGCCGACCCTGACCTCGCTGGCCGGCGGGCACACCGAGAAGAAGAAGCCCCGCGCGATCATCCTCACGCCGACGCGTGAGCTCGCGATGCAGGTCGCGGACGCCCTCCAGCCCTACGGCGACGTCCTCGGCCTGAAGATGAAGGTCGTCTGCGGCGGTACCTCCATGAGCAACCAGATCTACGCCCTGGAGCGCGGTGTCGACGTCCTCGTCGCCACCCCCGGCCGCCTGCGCGACATCATCAACCGCGGCGCCTGCTCCCTGGAGAACGTCAAGATCGCGGTCCTCGACGAGGCCGACCAGATGGCCGACCTCGGCTTCCTGCCCGAGGTCACCGAGCTGCTCGACCAGATCCCCGGCGGCGGCCAGCGCATGCTCTTCTCCGCCACCATGGAGAACGAGATCGGCACCCTGGTCAAGCGCTACCTGACCAACCCCGTCACGCACGAGGTCGACAGCGCCCAGGGCAACGTCACGACCATGACGCACCACGTGCTCGTCGTGAAGCCGAAGGACAAGGCGCCGGTCACGGCCGCCATCGCCGCCCGCAAGGGTCGCACCATCATCTTCGTCCGCACCCAGCTGGGCGCCGACCGCATCGCCGAGCAGCTCATCGAGGCCGGCGTGAAGGCCGACGCGCTGCACGGCGGCATGACGCAGGGCGCCCGTACCCGCGTCCTCGCCGACTTCAAGGACGGTTACGTCAACGCGCTCGTCGCCACCGACGTCGCCGCCCGCGGCATCCACGTCGACGGCATCGACCTGGTCCTGAACGTGGACCCGGCCGGTGACCACAAGGACTACCTGCACCGCTCGGGCCGTACCGCCCGCGCCGGCAAGTCCGGTGTCGTCGTGTCGCTGGCGCTCCCGCACCAGCGCCGCCAGATCTTCCGCCTGATGGAGGACGCGGGCGTCGACGCCTCGCGCCACATCGTCCAGGGCGTCGGCGCCTTCGACCCCGAGGTCGCCGAGATCACCGGTGCGCGTTCGCTGACGCAGGTCCAGGCCGACTCCGCGAACAACGCCGCCAAGCAGGCCGAGCGCGAGGTCGCCGACCTCACCAAGCAGCTGGAGCGCGCGACCCGTCGCGCCGCGGAGCTGCGCGAGGAGGCCGACCGCCTCGTCGCCCGTTCCGCCCGTGAGCGCGGCGAGGACCCGGAGGCCGCTGTCGCCGAGGTGGCCGAGGCCGCCGTGGCCGAGGTCGCGGCCGCCGTCGCGGCCGAGCCGGTCGTCGAGGAGCGCCCGGCCTTCCAGAGCCGTGACGAGCGTGGCAACTACGAGCGCCGCGACAACCGTCGTGACGACCGCGGTGGTGACCGCGGTGGTGACCGTGGTGGCTTCCGCTCCGGCGGTGACCGTCCGTCCGGTGGTTTCCGTCGTGACGACCGGGGTGGCGACAACCGTGGCGGTGGCTTCCGTCGCGACGACCGTCCCTCGGGTGGTTTCAACCGTGACGACCGCGGTGGCGACCGTGGCGGCTTCCGTCGCGACGACCGTCCCTCCGGTGGCTTCCGCTCCGGCGGTGACCGTCCGTCCGGTGGCTTCCGTCGTGACGACCGCCCCTCGGGTGGTTTCAACCGTGACGACCGCGGTGGCGACCGTGGTGGCTTCCGCTCCGGTGGTGACCGTCCGTCCGGTGGTTTCCGTCGTGACGACCGCCCCTCGGGTGGTGACCGTCCGTCCGGTGGTTTCCGTCGTGACGACCGTCCCTCGGGTGGTGACCGTCCGTCCGGTGGTTTCCGTCGTGACGACCGCCCCTCGGGTGGTGACCGTCCCTCCGGTGGTTTCCGTCGCGATGACCGTCCCTCGGGTGGTTTCAACCGTGACGACCGCGGTGGCGACCGTGGTGGCTTCCGCTCCGGTGGTGACCGTCCGTCCGGTGGTTTCCGTCGTGACGACCGTCCGTCCGGTGGCTTCCGCTCCGGTGGCGGCGACCGCCCCTACGGCCGTCGTGACGACAACCGCCCCTCCGGCTCCGGTTCCACCGGCTCCTTCGGTGGCCGTCGTGACGACAAGCCGCGCTGGAAGCGCAACGGCTGACGGCTGAACGCCCTCTGACGAAGACTCGGCCCCCACGGCACTCCGGTGCGGTGGGGGCCGAGCCCGTTCCCCGGCCCTTCCCCCGCCCTGTCGGCCCACGGAGACGACGAACGCCCCGCCCGGTTTCCACCGGGCGGGGCGTTCGTGGAGCAGTAGGCCATGTCGGACTCGAACCGACAACCAACGGATTAAAAGTCCGCTGCTCTGCCAATTGAGCTAATGGCCCTCGGCGTGCTCACCCCAGAGCATAGCCGCAGAGGGGCGGAAGGCCGATCGGGTATCGACCGGAACGGGCCGGGCGGCTTCCGGCCGGGGGGTGTCGGCGGGTGCGCGGGAGCGGCGATCGTGGGGCCGGGGGCGGGAACTTCCACCGCGCGGGCCGGTGTTCAGCCCTGTCGGATGTCGTGCCGGGTGGGGGCGTCTGACGGTGGGACTGCCCTGCGGAACCTTTCTGCACGCCTCTGACCTGCGGTTATGGCTGGCTGAGGGGGCTTCGTGAGGTTAATTGGCAAGGGGCGTCCCCCGAATGACGTAGAGTTGTGTTTACCGACGCGGGGTGGAGCAGCTCGGTAGCTCGCTGGGCTCATAACCCAGAGGTCGTAGGTTCAAATCCTGCCCCCGCTACTCAGTACGAAGGCCCGGTTCCCCTTGGGGAGCCGGGCCCTCGTCGTTCCCGGGCACGTTCCCGGTTCCCGGTGCCTGTTCCCGGTCCCTGTTCCTGATGGCCGTTTCCCGGTGTCCGTCGGCGTCGTCCGCGTGGTCGGCGTCGGTGTCGCCGCTGTCGTCGTCACCCGGACGGCCTTGGCCGGGTCGCCGTACGGGCCCGGCCGGCGGCAGCCTTGGGGGGCGAGGCGGCGGTGTGCCCGCACCCCGCGAGGGACCGGGCGGCAGGAGACAGTGTGGTGGGGCGGAGCCGGCAGGGCAGCGACGAGCGCGGGACGGGCGCCGGCGACGGTGTGGCCCGGGGGGTGGTCCGGTCGCTGCCGTTCCTCTTGATCGTCCTGGGCTTCGTCTTCGACCTGGCGTCCCCACCGAGCTTTACCGGCTCACCGTTCTTCTCCGCCGCTCCCCTGATCGCCGCGCCGCTCTACTCGTTCCGGGCGACCGCGCTGACCGGTTGTGCGGCCTCGCTCGCGGTGGTCGTCCTGCGCGCGTACGCGGACACGGGACGGCGGGCCGAGGCGCTGACCGAGCTGGCGACCGTGATGACGGTGTCCGGCATGGCGCTGCTGATCAATCGGGTCGTGCGGCGCAGCGGGGAGCGGCTCGCCTCGGCGCGCCAGATCGCCGAGGCCGCCCAACGCGCGGTGCTGCCCACGCCGGCCGAGCGGATCGCGGGTTTGCAGGTCTCCGCCCGGTACGAGGCCGCTCGGGCCGACGCCTTCATCGGCGGGGACCTCTACGCCGTGCAGGACACCCCGTACGGGGTGCGGCTGGTGGTGGGGGACGTACGGGGAAAGGGACTGGGGGCGGTGGAGGCCGTCGCGGTGGTGCTCGGAGCCTTCCGGGAGGCGGCGGAGACCGAGCCGACGCTGGAGGCGCTCGCCCAGCGGCTGGAGCGCGCCCTGGCCCGGGAGGGCGTGCGGCGGGACACCCTCGACGCGGTGGAGGGGTTCACGACCTGTGTCCTGGCCGAGGTCCCGGCGGACCGGGAGGTGCTGCGGATCGTCAACCGTGGCCATCCCGAGCCGCTGCTGCTGTATCCGGACGGCCGTCTGGAGGTGTTGGCGCCGGGCGAACCGGCGCTGCCGCTGGGGATGGGCGAGCTGGGGGCGTGGCCCGACCGGGCGGAGGAAGGGCCGTTCCCCGCAGGCAGCACGCTGCTGCTGTACACGGACGGGTTGACGGAGGCGCGGGACGCGGCGGGGGAGTTCTACGACCCGGCGGCCCGGCTCGGTGGGCGGATCTTCCCGGGGCCGGACGCGTTGCTGGACGCGTTGACCAGCGACGTGCGCAGGCACACGGGTGGCGGCGCCACGGACGACATGGCGCTGTTGGCCGTGGGCCGTCCGGCGCGGGGTCAACCGGACCGCCGCCGCACGGTTCCGGTGGTACGGCGCGGCGGAGCGTAGGCCCCGAGGGCCCGAACCGGCGGGGAGAGCGGGGTGGGACGGTCGGCGAGGGGCGATCGGGATGGGACCGTTTGGTGCCCACCGGCTCGTTACTCAAGGTGGTCGATCGGCGCCCTTGCGTGAGGTGGCGTGGCGGGTGCGCTGTACGGCCGGCGTGGCGCGAAGTAGCCGTTCTCTAGGGGGAGTTCGCCCCGATATCGCGGCAAACAGCCGCAATGTTCCGGCCAAGGCTGTGCAAGCGGTGGCCGATTGGGGTTAACGATCAATCGCCACAGCTTGGAATCACTCCCCCGTGTCTATTACCGTTCGATAACGCAGCGCGGTCGTCCCAGCCGTCGCAAGAGACGGCGCCGTGCGCGTTCCCGCCCATGAGGAGTGTGCCCCCGTGGCCTCCAACTCGCCTGCCCACGACGGCACCGACATCCAGGAAACGCCCACCGCCGGCGCCTGGGGCGAGTGGAACCCGACCGAGGACTCGGCCCGCCCGGTCCGCGGCAAGCACCGGGTGCCCAAGCCGCGCGGTGGGCTGGCCCGCAGTTCGACCGTGCTCGGTGTCGGCGTCATCGCGGCAGTCGGCGCGGGCGGCATCGCCACCGCGCAGGACCGGCCCCAAGCCGCCATATCCCTGCCCTCGTTCCCGGATCTGACGGGCGGCGGGGCGGCGGACGAGGGAGCCGGTCACACCGTCGAGGCGCCCTCCGCCGCGACGAACGCCCCGGCGGGAGAGCAGGGCCCCGCGTCGGCCCTCGGGCACGCCGACGCGGGCGAGGCGCTGCGCCATCGGATTCTCCAGCAGGCCGAGTCGCAGCACGACGCCGCCGAGCGCCAGGCCCGGGCGGAGGCGGAACGGGTGGCGCGCGAAGCCGCGGCCCAGGAGGCCAGGGCACAGCGCGAGGCGGCTCAGAAGGCGGCCGATGAGGCCCGCGCGGCCGCCGAGAAGCAGACCGCCGAGCAACAGGCCGCCGAGCAGCAGGCGGTTGCGAGGGCGGAGGCCCGGGCGGGAGCGGCCCACGCGGAGGGGGCGGGCGCGGGGAAGGCGGCCGGCGGTTACGCGCTGCCGACCTCCGCCTACACCCTCACCTCCCACTACGGGGACTCCGGTTCCATGTGGTCCTCCGGCCACCACACCGGCCTCGACTTCGCCGCGCCCACCGGCACCCCGGTGAAGGCCGTGGGCGGCGGGACCGTCATCTCGGCGGGCTGGTCCGGCGCGTACGGCTACCGGATCGTGCTCCGCCTCGATGACGGCACGGAGATCTGGTACTGCCACCTGTCGTCGATGTCGGTGACCGCCGGGGTGGTAGGCGCCGGGGAGACCATCGGTCGGGTCGGCGCGACCGGCAATGTCACCGGCGCCCACCTCCACCTGGAGGTACGCCGCGGTGGTTCCACGATGGACCCGCTGGCGTGGCTGACGTCCAAGGGCCTCAACGTCTAGCGTCCGCGACCGGGGTGCCCACAGTCCTGGCCCGCGCCGGCCTGGGACTCGGGGCGACGACGGGCCGGGCCGGTACCGGGACGGGGTCGAACCACGGTGGCAGGAGTTCCTCCATCACCGCCGCTCGGGCGAGAGCGGGTCCGGCGGTCGCCCGGCGCAGCCACAGGCCCCGCAGCAACTCCCGCTCGTGCACCGCGAAGTCCCGCTCCCGGACCGGGCCGCCCCGGCGGGCGCGGTGGCGTAGCAGGGCGAGGGCGGCCGCGTCCGCCTCGTACAGGGCGACGGCCCTGCCCGCGGCCCGGCCACCGCTACGCCGGGCCAGGGAACGGGCCAGCGAGCGGGCCGGGATCGAAGCCAGGGCCGGGACCTCGGCCGGACCCAGCCAGCCCGCGGCGGCGTACACCGCCAGCTCGGCGGCGACGGCCCGCAGCCGGCGCTCCCGTATCCGCACCGCCAGCCACAGCAGCAACCCGAACGCCGGGACCATCACGCAGCCGTAGACCACGTAGAACCCGTACTCCCCGAAACGCGAGGAACTGTTCCACAGGGCGTGCAGGCACATGGCGGCGACCAGCCCGAGCAGCGGCCGGCCGATCCGGCTCCGGCGGCGTCGGCCGAGCGCGGCCATGCCGAAGCCGAGTCCGGTGAGCACCGTGAACAGCGGGTGCGCGAACGGCGACAGCACTATCCGTACGAAGAAGGTCGCCGCCGTGACGGAATCCAGCACGCCGGTACCCTCTGCCGCGTCCTCGTCGAAGGCGTTGCCCAGATAGAGGATGTTCTCGGTGAAGGCGAAGCCGGTGGCGGTGAACCCGGCGATGACGAAACCGTCGGCCGGCCCGGCCAGCTGTCTCCTGCGGAACACGAACACCAGCAGCAGGGCCGCCGCTTTGGCGCTCTCCTCGACCACTGGGGCGATCAACACCGAGCCGAGCCGATCGGCATCGGAGGGGTCGGCGGTGGCCGCGGCTATCCACTGGGTGGCGAAGCTGTTGGCCAGTATGGCGATCAGCGCCGCGGCGCAGGCCCCCCAGCCGCAGCAGAACAGCAACTGCCGCCAGGGGCCGGGCGCGGCCCGCCCGAGCCACCGGAACGCCGCCATGAGCGGCGGTACCGGCAGCACGGCCAGGGCGAGGCCCACGCAGAAGCCGGCCGTGCCGGTCTGCTGCCGTACGAGTTCGAGGATCGCGACGCCGGGCGCGGCGAGCAGGACGACGAGCACGCGCGTACGGACCGGGTCCGACGGACGTACGAGCAGACCTGAGAGCGCTCGGTACTCCACGTCATCACCCTAGCGAGCCGGTCTGACACGGGGAGTGACGTTGTCAGTTCTCCGTGCGACGGAAGAGCAAGTCGTGTACCACGTGCCCCTTGTCGAGACCCTGACCCTCGAAGCGGGTGAGGGGACGGAAGTCGGGGCGGGGCGAATAGCCGCCGTCCGGCTGGGTGTTCTCGAACCGCGGGTGCGCCGTGAGCACTTCGAGCATCTGCTCGGCGTACGGCTCCCAGTCGGTCGCGCAGTGCAGGACCGCGCCCGGCGCCAGTCGGGTGGCGGCCAGGTCGAGGAACTCCGGCTGGATCAGGCGCCGCTTGTGGTGGCGCGCCTTGGGCCAGGGGTCGGGGAAGTAGACGCGCAGCCCGGCGAGGGAGTCCGGCGGCAGCATCTCGCGGAGCAGGATGATGGCGTCGCCGTTGGCGACGCGGACGTTGGTCAGCCCGCTCCGCTCGGCGAGGGCCAGGAGGTTGCCCTGGCCGGGGGTGTGAACGTCGGCCGCGAGGATGCCGGTGTCCGGGTCGGCGGCGGCCATCTGGGCGGTCGCCTCGCCCATGCCGAAGCCGATCTCCAGGACGACCGGGAGCCCGTCGAACATGGCCTTGAGGTCGATGACCTCGTGCCCGTCGATGTCCAGGCCCCAGGTGCCCCAGAGCCGCTTCAAGGCCTCGCCCTGCCCGGTGGTCACCCGGCTGCGGCGCGGCTGGAAGCTGCGGATGCGACGCTCGTGGTGCGAGCCGGCCGGGTCGGGGGCGGGCCCGTCGGGGAAGCGGGGCTCGGTGCGCCACTTCGGGGGCGTGTACGCGGCGGCGCCCTCTGCGGGGTCGTCGGCGCTCGACTGCTGGGGGTTCAGGGACTCAGACACAATGTGCCGATTCTACGACGCGGGCACCGCCCGGCTCCGCCCCCGGCGACCCGGGCACCGGGCCGCCCGGCGGCGCCGGCTTCGTCCGCGGACGGGTGGTGGCGCCGCCCCGTCCGCCGCGCCGGGGCGGGGGAGGGTGGGCAAGGGGCAGCCCGCAGGACCCCGCCCGCCCGATCAGGCCGTCCACCGCCACCCCGCCGTCCATCGCTGTCCGCCGCCGCCCCGCCGTTCACCGTCGCCCCGCCGGGCGGTGGCGCCGTCTGGCGGTGGCGGTTCGAAGGTCGGTCCTTTGCGGCAGGGCGGTTCTCCCCCGGCGACAGGCCGGTCCGCACGACAGGCCGGTCCGCACGACAGGCCGGTCCGCACGAGGCCGGTTCCCGGTGTGAGGCCGGTTACCGGTCATGGACAGGCCGGGTCCCGGGCCGCCGTACACGGGTCAGCCTGCGGCGAGTGCCGCCAAGGCGCGGCGTGCGACCTCGCGGCCGATCGGCAGCGACGCGGTCGCCGCCGGGGACGGGGCGTTCAGGACGTGCACCGTGCGCGGTGCCTCCCGGATCAGGAAGTCGTCCACCAGCGTCCCGTCCCGCAGTACGGCCTGGGCCCGCACCCCCGCCGCCGCCGGCACCAGGTCCGCCGACGAGACCGCCGGCAGCAGGCGCCGTACGGCCTCGGTGAAGGACCGCTTCGACAGCGAACGCCGGATCTCCCCCGTCCCGTACCGCCAGTGCCGCGCGGCCATCCGCCACGATCCGGGCCAGGCCAGCTCGTCGGCGAGGTCCCGCGGCGAGACCGTCCCCCAGCCGTACCCCTCCCGCGCGAGGGCCGGTACCGCGTTCGGCCCGACATGGACCCCGCCCCCGATGCCCCGGGTCAGATGGACCCCGAGGAAGGGGAAGGCCGGGTCCGGGACCGGGTAGACCAGCCCGCGAACCAGCGACGGCCGGGCCAGGTCGTAGTACTCGCCCCGGAACGGCACGATCCGCATCCCGGGTTCGTCCCCGGCGAGCCGGGCGATCCGGTCGCACTGCAGGCCCGCGCAGTTCACCAGCACCCGCGAGCGCACCACCGTCCCGGCCGTCGTACGCACGGCGACCCCGGCCGGGCGGCGCGAGATCAGGTCCACCGTCCCCCCGTAGACGATCTCCGCGCCCGAGGACTCCGCCAGCTGCGCCGCGACCCGCCCGTAGTCCACGATCCCGGTCGTGCCGACATGGATCGCGGCCAGGCCCCGCACCTCCGGCTCGTACTCCGCGATCTGTGCCGGGCCCAGCTCCCGCACCGGAATGCCGTTCTCCCGCCCCCGCTGCACCAGCGCGTGCAGCCGCGGCAATTCGTCCCGCTCGGTGGCGACGATCAGCTTCCCGGTCACCTCGTGCGCGATGTCGTGCTCCGCGCAGAACTTGACCATCTCGGCGGCCCCGCTCACCGCGAACCGTGCCTTCAGCGAGCCGGGGCGGTAGTAGATCCCGCTGTGGATCACCCCGCTGTTACGGCCCGTCTGGTGCCGGGCGGGGCCGGCTTCCTTCTCCAGGACGACCACCCGGGTGCCCGGAGCCAGACGTGACAAGGCATGCGCTGTCGACAGACCGACGATCCCGCCACCGATCACCAGCACGTCACAGTCCACGCCCACGCCCACGCCGCCGCCCAAGCCGACACCTCCCACCCCTGCATACTGCACCCCGCCACCGACAGCGCGGCTACGCGGGTGTCACCAGCAGTGGCCGGGCCCGTTCGCGCAGTTCCGCGACGCGCGGTTCGTCCCCGTACGGCTCCAGCCGGTGCAGGAGGTCCCGTACGTACTCGTTCGTCCGGGCGGAGGAGATGCGGCCCGCGACCTCCACCGCCCGCGTGCCCGCCGCGCACGCCGCGTCGAGGTTGCCCGACTCCAACTCGGCGACCGCGCTCACCACCAGGCGCAGCCCGTGGGAGCGCACGTACTCCTCCGTCGGACGGGACAGGGCCTGCTCGGTGAACCGACGCACCTGCCGGGGGAGTTTGAGGTCCCGGTAGCATTCCGCCGCATCAGCCGCGAAACGGTCGTACGAGTAGAAACCCAGCCAGGTCGGGTCGGGGTCGCCGTCCCGGGCCCGTTCCAGCCAGCCCTCCGCGGCCCGCAAGGCCGACCCGGCGGCGGCGGAGTCGCCCGCCTTCGCGTGCGCCCGCGCCTCCACGAGGCGGAAGAAGCTCATGGTGCGGGCGGTGGCCAGGCCGCGATTGCGCTCCGCGGCCGCCTGGGCGAGGTCCACGCCCTCGTCGGGGAAGTCCCGGTAGGTGGCCTGGAGGGACATGGAGGCGAGCACGTACCCGCCGAGCGGTACGTCGGCGGCCGCGCGGGCGAGCCGCAGCGCCTGGATGTAGTAGCGCTGGGCGGCCTCCTGCTGACCGGTGTCGAAGGCCATCCACCCCGCCAGCCGGGTCAGCTCGGCGGTCGCGCCGAACAGCGCCCGGCCCACCTCGTCCGTGTAGGAACCCAGCAGCAGCGGAGCCGCGTCCACCCGCAGGCACTCCGGCACCATGGACGAACGCCAGTCTCCGCCGCCGTACTTCGAGTCCCAGCGGCGGGCGTCCTCTGCGGCCTCGCGCAGCTTCGTCACATCGCTGTGCCCGACGCGCTGCGGCGAGGAGTCCGCGAACGCGCCGCCGCCCGCCCAAGTTCCCGACGCCGAACTTGTGCTTCCCGTGCCTGTGCTCCCCGTGTACGTGCTTCCCGTTGCCGCGCTTCCCGTTGCCGGGCGCGCCACTTCGGCACCCGGTTCGCGCGGCGCGTGCGTGGTGCGCGGGCTGTGCGGGGCCGGCGCCGGGGGACCGGCGGCCACCGAGGGCTCCACCGCCGCAGGCGGTACAGCCGCCGGCTCCCGCCCAGGTCCCGCGCCCCCCGGCTCGCGCGCCACCGAAGTGTCGGCGGGCGATATCAGCCAGCGGGAAGCGGGCGTCGCGTACGCCGACACGGCGAACGAACCGGCGAGCGACTGCCAGATCCCGCCGCCCCCGCGCCGCCCCGCCAAATCCAGCCGGTACAGATCGGTGGCCGACCGCACCGCCGCCCCCACGTCACGCGGAAAGGACAGCCCCACCTCCGGCGCCGGGTCCGCGTCCGCCAGCCCGATCTCGTGCAGCGGCACCGGACGCCCCAACTTCGCGCCGATGGCCGCGGCGATCAGATGCGGCGCCGCACCCTGCGGCACCATCCCCTTCGACACCCACCGGGCCACCGAGGTCTTGTCGTACCGGAGCGTCAGGCCGCGCTGCGCGCCGAGGTCGTTCACCCGCCGGGCCAGCCCGGCGTTGCTGATGCCCGCCAGGGCGAGCACGGCGCCGAGCTTCTCATTGGGCTCGCGGAGCTCCCTGGACATGCGCCACCCCTCGTCACACGCGGAACGCAGACGCCGCCGGGGCATAGGCGCCCGGCATTTCGTAAACCCAGCGTAGTTCCCCGCCTCCCAAGCGTTAAGGCCCCGACTTCCGTATGGCGAGATTGTTGTCCGCACGCACAGTCGGGAGGGGGCCCGTACCCGGGGCGCACGCGTCAGCGCGTGCTCCGCCCGTGGTGCCGTGCGCCCGGCCGTGCGCTCTGGCCGCCCGCCGGACCCGACGATTCGATGTCCGGTGCGTGGGTCGGCCCGCCGCGCGGATCCCGTGGGAACCGGGTGGGCCGAGGGATGCCGCTGCCTCAATCCCCGCGGGTGGCGGAACGGGCCGGGGGGTGGATCGCGCCCCCCGGGCCGCGCCCCGCCGACGGACCGTACGGGCCCGTCGCGGGCCGTCACGACCCCTCAGTACGGCCGAAGAATGGCTGAAACCGACCTATGGGACGGTGGGAACGGAACGCCAAATACCGTGTGCTGGGGGCGTGTTCGTTTGCATGTGCGCCCCCCGAACCCCTCTCGCACGCCATGTCTCGTGGCAGCATGGACCCCGAGCCACCCGGGGCCCCGGACGGTCGTGCCCGCACGCCGACCGCACTGCCCGTGCCCCGGTCATTTGCCCACAGGCTGGGGAGGCGGCGGCGGTGCGCTGGTTGGTCGGGTGGAGCAGTATCGCCGCGAGCTTCGGCACGGCCGGAAGGGTCTCCGGCCAGGGCGTTTCCGGCTCCGCGTCCGCATACGGGTCCACGGGCGGGTCCACGGGCGGCTCCGCGTACGGCTCGACGGCCCACACCTCCACCGCGTACGACTCCACCGCCGGGACCCCCTACGCGGATACCCCCCGCGGCGGCCTCGCGGACGCCGCCTACGCCGACGACCCGGCCGCCCAGGACGCCGAACGCACCGTCCACCCCGTCGGGGCACAACTCCTGTGGGGAGACCCCGACCCGCTCTGGGCCGTCGGAGACTGGCGCCCCGACGAGATCCGCACCATCACGGCCGACCCCACCGACCCCTTCACCCGGCTCGCCGTCCTCGGCTGCTGCGGCGCCACCGACGCCGAACTGCGCCGCGCGCTCTACGCCGCCAGGGGCGGGGCGCTGCGCCACCTCACCCAGTGGTCCGGCAGCTACACCGCCGTCGTACAGGCCGGCCGCAGGATCACCGTCCTCGGTGACCTCGCCGGCGCCCGACCCGTCTTCTACACGCCCTGGGCGGGGGGCACCGCGTACGCCACCGCCGCCCTGCCGCTCGCCGACCTCATCGAGGCACAGCTCGACATCGGCCATCTCGCCGCCCTGCTGGCCTGCCCCGACAGCCCCGAGGCACTGGGCGACGGCACACCGTACGTCGGCGTCCGACGCATCCCGCCCGGCCACACGCTGATCCTGCGCGAGGGCTCCAGGGAGATCACCGGATACGAACCGGTCGCCTCCCTCGCGGTCGCCGCCCCCGAAGCCGACCCCGAGCGCGCGGTGGAGGGCGTACGGGAAGCTTTGGTCGACGCGGTGCGCGCCCGGCTCACGGCGCCCCGGCATGCTCCCGACGCACTGGGTCCCGACCCCGGCCCGGTGCCCGGAATGGGTCCCGCCGACCGGCGCGCGGCACGCGGCGCCCCCGCACCCGTGCCCGGAGTCGGCGCCGACCTCTCCGGCGGCAGCGCCTCCGCGACCCTGGCCCTCCTCGCGGCAGGCCTGCCCGGAGTACCCGGAACCCTGCCCGGAACCGGCTCACGGCTCCTCGCCGTCACCTTCAACGACCTCGCCACACCCCTGGGGCGCGAGGCCGAACTGGAACGGGCCCACGCCATCGCGACCGACCCCCGGCTCCACCACGTCGTCGTGGCCGCCGCCGAGGAAGCCCTCCCGTACGCGGAACTCGACGGACCCCTGACCGACGAACCCGGACCCTCCCTCGTCTTCGCCGCGCGCGAGCGGCGCCGCCTGGCCGCCGGTTCCGCCGACCACTTCACCGGGCACGGCGCCCGCCAGGTCCTCGACGCGCACCCCGCCCGGCTGGCCGACCTCCTGATGGACCGCCGCAGACGCCACCTGCTGCGCCCGGTGGCCGCACTGGCGCGGACGGCGCCCGCGGACTCACGCTCCCTGCTGGTGCCGCTGACCGTCTACGCCGCGGCCCGCCGGCTCGCCCGTACCTCGTACCGCGCGGGCATGGAAGCAGCCGCGACCCGGCTGCGCGAAGGAGCGGTCGCGGCGGCCGCCGGCGGGCCGGTGGACGCCTCGCTGGCGGCCTTGACCTGGTCCAGGCCCGGACCTGCGGCGGGCTGGCTGACCGGCGAAGCGCTGGCGGAAGTATCGATCCGGCTCGCCACCGCCGCGGGCCGGCCACCGCTGTCCCTGCGCCCCGGCGAGGCCCGGGCCCGCGCCGCCCTGACCCGACACGCCGCCGACCACCGGGTCTTCGAGCAGGCCGTGGAGGTCCGCAGCCAGCGCCTGCACGCCCCGTTCCTCGACAACCAGGTCGTACGGGCCGCGCGGGCCCTGCCCGAGTCCCTGCGGGTACAGCCCGGGGCCCGGGCGACGATCCTGCGCAGCGTGCTGTCGGCCTCCGGGGTACGGGAACTCCCGCCGGGCTGGGGGGTGAGCTCCCCCGAGCCCAATGAGACGGCGACCCGCCTGGGGCTGCGCGCCGCCCTGACCTCCCTGCTGCCCCTGTTCACCGCACCGCTGTTGGCGGACGCCGGCCTGATCGAGGCCCGGGTGGTGCGCCAGGCCCTGCTCGACGCGGCGGACGGGCGGCCGGTGCCGCTGGACGGGCTGGCGGAACTCGTCTCGATGGAACTGTGGCTCCGCCGCCTGCTGGCCCGCCGCGGCACCTGCTGGACGGGCACTTCAACCCCCCGCCGCCGCGCGGTCCCAACCGGCCTCCCCCACCGCCGCCCGGCCCTCTCCTGACCCGCCGCCCGCAATCGCGGAGCCACCGGTGAAGGCGCGTCCGACCGCACCCTGCGTCCGAGGCGCCGGTTCGACCCCCGCATCGCCCCGCGCAGCCTTGGCCCCCCGGGCGGCCCCGCCCCCGTCCCTGTTCAGCCTCGCCGGCGTTTGAGGCGCGGGCCGGCTCCACGCTGCCCGGCGCAGCCCTGCGCCCGCCCGCGTGCCGGCGCCGTGCCCGCAGCACACCCCGCTCCGGGCACCGGGTCGTACCGCCCGCGCCGGGGTTCTGCGCGCGCAGTCATGCGGCGGCGTTCCTACGCAGCCCCGGTCCCGGGCACGTCGGGCCTCGCCGGCGTGGGTGGTACCAGGCGTTGAGCCGAGCCCCACGTTGCCCGGCGCAGCCGTGCCCGCTCGGGCGACACCCCCGCGCCCCGCGCCCGGACATGAACCGCCGGAGCTCCCGCCCCGTTGGGCGGCCACGGGTCGGCGGAGGATCCCCAAGCGGCCACCACCCGAGGCTGCGCCCCAGTTGTCCCCGCCACCCGGAGGCTGACCACCGCCGCACCCCGCCCCGGCCAACACCAGCAGCCTCGCCAGAGTCCAAGGCGTGGGGTGCGCGCTTGACCCCCGCGCGTCCCGGCGCACCCGGGGCTGCTCGGGCGACCGCCCGGGCTCGGCACGGGCTGCCCCCCTTGCCGGGCCGCGCCGGGGCCGCGTGGGTGACGGCGCCGTAGCCGACCCCCCGCCTCCGGAAACGTTCCGCCTCGCCGGCGTCCGAGGCGCCGATTCGGCCCCCGCATCGCACGGTCCGGCACAGCCTTGGCCGCCCGGGCGACGGCCCCGCCCGGTGCCTGTTCAGCCTCGCCAGCATCCGAGGCGCCGGTCCGGGTCCACACTGCCCGGCGCAGCCCTGCGCGCCCGCGCCCGCACCACCCGCCGAAAACCCCCGCCCACCCGGTCAGGGACCCGGCAGAATTGCCCGGTTTGCGGCCATGGCCTGACCTAAGGACTGGCGCGGATCGGGCCGGCCCTGGAGGCGGCCGTCACCGCCCACTGCGCCGAACGCGTCCTGGCGACCGTTGCCTCGTTACTCGCCTCCGCCAGGCGGCCCGCCAAATCCGTACGGGCCCTGGGGCCGCCATCCGTTTGGCGCGCGGGCCGGCCGCGGTCTGTCCCGGAGGCCACCGCACTGCGGGCGCTCCCGGGCAAGAACCTCGCCGCACTCGGACGGGCCCGCTACGCAGAGGAGGAGACGGCGGGCGCCGCACCCACCCCGGCCGCGGTCGCGGGGCTGCTCACCCGCAGTCGACGACCGCGTCGGCCCAGCTCGCGAGCGTCGGCAGCCGCCCCTCCCCGGCCCGCTCCACGACCAGCCGCAGCGTCCTGGTCCCGGCCAGCGGCACGTCGACGCCGACCGGGCCGTCGTCGTGGCCGAGGGCCCGGGACTGCCACAGCCGCCGTCCGTCCCCGTACACGGAGAACCGCACCTCGCCGTCGGTCAGCAGGGACATGCCGTCCACCCCGACCCGCGCCGAGAAGGCGCGGCACTGCTGGTTGAGGCTGATCTCCACCGACGAACGGGAGTCGACGGTGATCCCCTGCGCGAACCGTCGGCCACCCACGACCAGCCCCCAGCGCTGCCACACCCAGCTGCTGTGCCAGGTCTCGAGCTCGGGCCCGCTGTGCCGCCCGTACGCGGAGTGCTCCAACCGGGCCAGCTGGAACCCCTGCGGCGGCTTCGGCGCGGGCAGCGGGGACCGGGACGCGGCCGGGGACCTCGAAAGCGACGGCGACGGGGACGGCGACGGGGAAGCCGGCCGCTTGGCCACCGGCCTTCCGGACGGCGCCGCCACACTCGGCCGCGACGGTACGTGCACCTCCGCCACCGGTGACTCCGCCCGCGGCGGCCCCGGCTCCGCCACGGGCGGCGAGGCAGACCCGGGCGCATGCCGCACCGGCGCCGCCACCCCCGGCACCGGCGGTGCTGCGGCCTGCTGCTCGGCATCGTCCCCGGCCAGGGCGAACACCACCCCGGCGGCCGCCGCGACCGCGAGCCCGGCGGCGATGGCGGCCTTGGCGGGCATCCCCAACCCCTCGGACACCACCGCGCTCCCGGCCCCTCCCCCCGCCCCTCCCGCCCCCGCTCCCGCGGCTCCGGCACCCGCCGTGGAACCTCCGGCCGCCGCTGCGGCAGCCCCGGCCCCACCGGCGGCCAACGCCCCACCCGCCACCACACCGGCCGCCTTCGCCGCGTACCCGGCGGCGAACCACCCGATGACCGCGACCGGCAGCAGTGCGGGAATCCCCGCATTCACGTCCTTCAGCTCCCGCGCGGCCAGCCGGCATTTGGCGCACTCCTCCAAGTGCTTGCGCAGCCCCCGCTCCGCCCGCAGCCGCAGACCGCCCCGCGCGTACGCGCCCAGCCGGTCCGCGTACCGGGCACAGTCGCCGCCCTCACTCAGCGCCGAGCTCACATGCGCCTGGAGGTAGGCCTGCTTGAGGCCCTCACGGGCCCTGACGGCCAGCACTGCCGTGGCGTTGGCGCTCAGCCCGAACAACGGGGCGATCGCGCTCGGCGTCGACTCCTCCACGGTGGTGTGCCAGAGCACCGCCTGCCACCGCTCGGGCAGGCTGCGGAACGCCTGCATCGCCAGCGATCGCTCGGCCTCGTGCATGGCCCGCACATCGGCGCCCAGTTCCAGGGTGTCGTCCCCCGACACCCCGCCCAACCCGCCGCCGGCCTCCGTACCCGCGGTCGCCTGCTCGGCGAACACCGCGAAGTCCTCGACCAGATGCTCCCGCTTGGCCGTCTTCGCCCAGGTCGCGGCGACCCGTCGTACGGTCGTCAGCAGGTAGGCCCGCACCGAGTGGTCCGGCCCGGCTCCGCCCCGTACCGCCTGTAGCGTCCGCGCGAACACCTCGGCGGTCAGGTCGTCGGCGGTGTGCACGTCCCGACAGCAGGTGCGCGCGTAGCGTCGTACGGCATCGGCGTGCCGGCGGAACAACTCCTCGTAGGCGCCGTCGTTCCCGGCGCGCATCCGGGCGAGCAAGTCGGCGTCGGAAGGCGGGAGTTCTCCACCCGAGCCACCCGCGGCGGCGTGCCGGCCGGGGCGTTCACGCTGCGCCGGTACCTGCCGGGCGGGCATTCCGCCGGCCTCGGCCTTGTCACCGGCGTCACCGACCGACTCGCTCCGCCCGTCAACGCTCATCGCGGAAGCCTCCGCACGCCACACTCAACCGGTACACCGGCCCAGCGTGGCACACGGCACAGGCGCCCCGGGCAGCTCTCCGCACCATCCACTCGTCCGGGGACGATCCGGCCGAGCGCCGTACCGATCCCCACCCGTTCGAGTGGCCGACGTTCGAGTGAGGCACCTCCCGGCCGCCCACTCAGCCCGGCGGCCCACTCAGCCCGGCCGGCGACCCGGCCACTCGGGCAGGAGCCCGCTCAGCCCGGCCACTCGGGCAGGCGCCCGCTCAAGTCATGCAGGCCAGCCCCCGCTCAAGTCGCCAACCCCGCGAGCCGCCCCGACGAGACCCGCCCGGCGTCACGCCGTCCGCGAGCGCAGCCCCTCCAGCAGGATGTCGAGCAGCCGCGCGGACGCGGCGGCCTGGTGCGCCGGGTCCGGGAGTGCCGGAGCGGCGGTCGCTATCACCAGCAGCACATCGGCCACCGTGACATCGGCGCGCAGCTCGCCCGCCTCCCGGGCGCGGTCCACGAGCCGGCCCACGACCTCCAGCAGCGCGGCGGCCCCGGACTCCTCGGCCGGCTCCTCCTGGGCGGTCCGCGAGCCGACCACACGCAGGTCCGGGGCTCCCGCCACGACGGCCTGCCGCTGGTGCGGAACGCGGACGGCGTCCGCCTCCTCGACGCCGTCCTCCTCGGCCCCGCCGACCCGCAGCACCTGCGGCGGCAGCAGCCGTCCTGCTCCCGACGCCACCGAGGTGCGCAGGAAGCGGGAGAGGGCCTGCCACGGCTCCTCCTCCTGGCCCAGCGCGGCCTTCGCCTGGTCGGTCAGCCGGGCGGTCTCCTCGTCGGCTATCCGCCGGACCAGCACGTCCTTGCTCGGGAAACGCCGGTACACGGTTCCGACACCGACCCGCGCCCGCCGGGCCACGTCTTCCATCGGCGCCCCGTAGCCCAGCTCGCCGAACACCTCGCGCGCCGCGCGCAGGACGTGTTCGAGGTTGCGCTGGGCGTCGACGCGCAGGGGCGTGGAACGGCCCACGCCGTGAGTCGTCGCGCCAGTCATCACGCGGCCGCTGTCAGCGGACAGAGCGGTCGCAGAACCATGGAAATCGGACATGTTCATATGTATCCCCCGGTAATCTTTTGTCTCCCCCCGGAGACACTCCCCGCCTTCGTGCCGAGGTGGGCCACGGTCAGTGGGCCCCGGTCCTGCTCCTCGACGAGATACGAACATAGTTGAGCCAGAGTCAATTCAGAAGAGGCAGCCCCGCACGGAGCACCGCCCGATCGGAGCATTCACCCCCACTTTTCCGGCGGAAGCCTCCGGAATCATCGCCTCCGCACCCTCTGACCTGCTGCGCTTCTCTCGTATCCAGACCCTGGGACACCCCCGTCCCACCCCTCCCCCCGGTCACACAATTTGCCCAGCCTGTGGACAAACTCCCAGCCACGTTGCGTCATGGGATGGTGAAGGCTGCTAACTCCCCGGGCACGGCACCCGGCACCCCGCCCCGCGCGCGCGTCCTCGTCGTCGGCGGCGGGTACGTCGGCATGTACACGGCCCTCCGGCTCCAGCGGAAGCTGAGACCGGGCGAAGCCGAGGTCACGGTGGTCACTCCGGACCCCTACATGACGTACCAGCCCTTCCTCCCCGAGGCCGCCGCCGGAGCCATCTCCCCGCGCCACGTCGTCGTCCCGCTGCGCCGCGTCCTCGACAAGTGCCGCATCGTCATCGGTGAAGCCGAGCACATCGACCACGCCAAGCGCACCGCGACCGTCTCCACCCTCGCCACCGCCGACGAGGGAACGGGCCCGATGCACATCGAGTACGACGAACTCGTCCTCGCGCCCGGCTCCATCTCCCGCGCCCTCCCCATCCCGGGACTCGCCGACTACGGCATCGGCTTCAAGAGCGTCGAAGAGGCCATCGGCCTGCGCAACCACGTCATCGAACAGATGGACATCGCCTCCTCCACCCGCGATCCCGCGATCCGCGACGCCGCCCTCACCTTCCTCTTCGTCGGCGGCGGTTACGCCGGCGTCGAAGCGCTCGGCGAGCTGGAGGACATGGCCCGGTACGCGGCCCGGTACTACCACAACATCAAGCCCGAGGACATGAAGTGGGTGCTGGTCGAGGCCAGCGACCGGATCCTCCCCGAAGTGGGCCCGGAGATGGGCGTCTACACCGTCCGTGAACTGCGCAGACGCAACATCGACGTCCGTCTCGAAACCCGCCTCGAATCCTGCGAGAACCGCGTCGCCGTCCTCAGCGACGGCTCCCGCTTCCCCACCCGTACCGTCGTGTGGACCGCCGGCGTCAAACCGCACCCGATCCTCGCGGCCACCGACCTGCCCAAGAACGAACGCGGCCGCCTCGCCTGCACCGCCTTCCTCACCGTCGAAGGCGTCGAACACGCCTGGGCCGCCGGCGACGCCGCCGCCATCCCCGACATCACCGCGGACGAATCCGGCCGCGAATGCGCCCCCAACGCCCAGCACGCCGTCCGCCAGGCCAAGGCCCTCGCCGACAACCTCGTCGCCGCGCTGCGCGGCGAGGTCCTCACCGAGTACGCGCACAAGTACGCCGGCTCGGTCGCCTCCCTCGGCCTCCACAAGGGCGTCGCGCACATCTACGGCCGCAAGCTCAAGGGCTACCCCGCCTGGTTCATGCACCGCGCCTACCACCTCAGCCGCGTCCCCACCTTCAACCGCAAGATGCGCGTGCTCGCCGAGTGGACCCTCTCCGGCCTGTTCAAGCGCGAGATCGTCTCCCTCGGTTCCCTGGAACACCCCCGCGCCGAGTTCGAACTCGCCGTAGGTGGCACCCCCAAGCCCCCGCCCGCGTCCACGCCCCCACCACCGCCCGCACCCCCATCGGGCCCCGCCGCCAACCCCCCGAAAGACAAGGGGGACTGACGCTGTCAGTGCGCCCGGCCACACTGGACGTGTGACCATAGGTGGGCTCACACCTGCACAGAGTGACACCGTCCAGCGCTCGACCCCGGGGGCAGCTCCCGGCCGTTGCTGGGGCAGATACAGCGACCACTTGCGACACCACGAGGCTTGAACGCAGTGAACTTCACGCGCTGGAGCGCACGGTTCCCCGGAACGCAGCGCCGCGCCGCCGCCCGGACCGAACACGCCGCCGCCCAGGCCAAACGGGGTGAGGGCTCGGTCCCGGCGGCCCGCGGCGCGGCCACCTCCTCCCCGCCCCCGCCCCCGGAGGGGGTCCCCGCCGACCCCACCGTCCGCGGCACCGGCACGGGCCCCCTCACGGCAGTGCCGTCCCTCGACGAACTCTCCGCGCGGGAAGTGCTCGGCCTGCTCCCCGCCCTCGTCGCGCTCGTCCACGGCCCCGAGCACCGCGTCGCCTACGTCAACGACGCCTACACCGCCGGCTTCGGCGCCCGCACCACCGGCGCCCCCGCGCACCTCGCCCTCCCCGAACTCGGCGAGCTCGGCCTGCTCCCGCTCCTCGACCAGGTCCAGCGCAGCGGCAAGCCCCGTACCGCCAAGAACCGCTCCGCACCCGGCGGCGGCAGCTCCTACACCGTCACCTGCACCCCCGTCTCCTTCCCCAAGGCCGGCGGCGAGGGCCGAACCGACCCCCACCACACCGGTGTCCTGGTCCACCTCGCCGACGTCACCGACCACGCCGAGGCCGCCGAACGCCTGCGCGCCAGCGAGCGACGCCAGCGCGAGGCCGCCGTCACCCTCCAGCGCTCCCTCCTCCCGCAGGAACTGGAACAGCCCGACGACCTCCGTATCGCCGCCACCTACCAGCCCGGCGGCACCGAGGCGGCCGTCGGCGGCGACTGGTACGACGTCATCACCCTCGGCGCCGGCCGCACCGCCCTCGTCATCGGCGACGTCATGGGCCGCGGCGTCCGCGCGGCAGCCGTCATGGGTCAGCTGCGCACCGCCGTCCGCGCCTACGCCCGCCTCGACCTCCCGCCCCACGAGGTGCTCCAGCTCCTCGACGGCCTCGCCGCCGAGATCGACGCCAGCCAGATCGCCACCTGCGTCTACGCCGTCCACGACCCCAACGAAGGCCTGCTCGCCTACGCCTCCGCCGGGCACCTCCCCATCCTGGTCCGCGACGAGGAAGGCACCGTACGCCGCGCCGCCGACCCCACCGGCCCGCCGCTCGGCACGGGCGGTTGGCTCCACACCTCCGGCACCATCGCGCTCGGCCCCGGCTCCACCGCCGTCCTCTACACCGACGGCCTGGTCGAACGCCGTGGCGAGGACATCGACGAAGGCGTCGCAGCTCTGGAACGCGCCCTCTCCGGCGCCCAA
The DNA here is from genome assembly GCF_055231995.1 of Streptomyces sp. Tek67B01. Classification (NCBI taxonomy): domain Bacteria; kingdom Bacillati; phylum Actinomycetota; class Actinomycetes; order Kitasatosporales; family Streptomycetaceae; genus Streptomyces; species Streptomyces sp. Tek67B01. The sequence goes on along the minus strand of NZ_JBUYUY010000001.1, from coordinate 3,468,203 downwards.
GGAACCCCGGCCGTCATCTGCGACCGCCTGATGCGCGCCCTCGGCATCGACGCCGACCACGACGACGACGTCGCCGTCATGGTCCTCCAGCAACCCGCCCGCACCGGCGCCGACGCCGAGCTCTTCCACAACGCCGCCCTAGAACTGCTCGGCGGAGTCGAGGCCGCCCCCCGCGCCCGCGCCTTCGCACAGGGCGTCCTCACCTCCTGGCGCTTCCCCGTCGAGCTGTGCGACCTCGGAGTCCTGGCCGCGAGCGAACTCGTCGCGAACTCCCTCCAACACGGAACCCCGCCCATGCGGCTCCGGCTGCGGCGCACCGACCGCCGCCTGATCGTCGAGGTCACCGACGGCGACGACCACCTCCCGCGCCGCCGCCGCGCCGAGCCCGCCGACGAGACCGGCCGGGGCATCTCCATCGTCGCGACCATCGCCTCCAGCTGGGGCACCCGCCGCACCCCCGGCGGAGGCAAGGCCGTCTGGTGCGAATTCGCCCTGCCGACCACTTAGCCGGACACGGAGAAGGCCCGGTCACCACGGACCGGGCCTTCTCCCCACATCACCTCTACGCCCACACCCACGCCCAGCCCACGGACTACACGGCGACGGGTACCGGCACCTGTACGGCGGCCGGCTCCACCCGCACCACGACCTTGGCCGTCGACGGGTTGTCCTGCACGGCGGTCAGCTGCTTGCCGATCCGCAGCGCCAGCCACGAGATCCCCAGCGAGACGGCGATGAAGACCCCGATGTAGAGCATCGGCACGCCCGCACCCAGCGGCACACCGAGCGGCCCGAGGGCCAGCGCCATCTGCTTGACCAGCGCGAACGCCGAGTTGTACTGACCCACGGAACCCTCCGGCGCCAGATCCGCCACCAGCGGGGCGAGCGTCGGCGACAGCATGGCCTCACCGATACCGAAGAGCGCGTACGTCGTTACGAACGCACCGGCGGCCATCAGCGTGCTTCCGTGCCCCAGCCCGGAGAACCCGGCGATCACCCACGCCCCCGTCCAGATCAGACCGACCAACGCGATGACCCTGGAACGCCGACGCTTCTCGACCAGCTTCAGCACGACGAACTGCGCGACGACGATCGCCCCCGTGTTGGCGGCGAGCGCGAACCCCAGGGTCGACGGGGAGATCCCCGCGGCCTCGGTCCCGAAGGCGGCGAGCCCGGATTCGAACTGCCCGTAGCAGGCGAAGAAGATCACGAAGCCCAGCACCAACAACTTGACCATGGCCTGGTGCCGGAGCATCCGCTTCCAGCCGCCCCCGGCCCCCGGGTCCTTCGGTACGGCGTCCTTGATGCTCGGCGCGTGCGGCATGCGCACGGTGGCGATGACGCCGGCCAGCACCAGGAACATCACGGCCTCGATGCCGAAGAGCATGGTGAAGCTGCCCGGGCGGCCGACATCCACGATCTGACCGCCGATGAGGCCGCCGATGCCCAGCCCCAGGTTCTGCATGAAGAACTGGAGGGCGAAGGCGCGCGTCCGGGTGGACGGGGTGGAACACCACACGATCATGGTGGCCAGCGCGGGCTGCATCACGGCCTGCCCGGCACCGAGCGCCAGAGCGGACAGCAGGACCGGTACGACACCGGTGGACAGCCCCAGCGACAGCGCGCCGGCGGCCGCGGCCACCGCGGCACCCATCACGACCGGGACCGGACCACGCCGGTCGATGACGCGACCGGTGAAGGGCAGCGCGATCAGAGCACCCAGCGCGAACGCCACGAACGCGCTCGTGGCAGCCATGGAACCCAGACCTCGCACCTGCGCCACGTAGATGTAGAGGAACGGAACCGTGAAGCCGATGCCGAACGCGGTCAACGCGTTGCCGGCCTGGATCCGCCGCATCGCAGCGCCCATCACCTTGGTCACTTCTCACCCACCCCAATAACTGAAGCCTGAAGACTTCATACCTAAAGTTCGATGCTTAACTCTACACATCGAAGGAGTTAGATGCCAATGAGCTCGTGCGATACTTCGGGGCATGGGTGAAACCGACGGCACTACCCCCGTCCACGAACCGAGCCTCGACGAGCAGATCGCCGTCTACCAGCGCGAGTTCCAGGACCTCGACCCCCAGGTCGAGAAGGTGGTCTCGGCACTGAGCCGGTTGAACCGCCGCATGAACGTCGCGTACGGGCGCCAGACAGCCGCCCTGGGCATCAGCAACGCGGAGTGGGAGGTCCTCAAGGCCCTCGTCATCTCCGGAGCCCCGTACCGCATGGGCCCGAGCGAGCTCGCGAAGCAGCTCGGCCTGACGCCGGCGGCGATGACCCACCGGATCGACCGGATGACGGCGGAGGGACTGGTCACCCGCGAACGGGACGAGTCGAACCGCGTCCGCGTGATCGTGGAGCTGACGGACGAGGGCCGCAGCAAGTGGCTCGACGCCATGCGCGCGGCGACCGTCTTCGAGGAGGACCTGCTCCAGGACCTCTCCACGGCGGAACGCGGGGTGCTGGGCGACATGCTCACCCGCCTCCTGGACCGCGTGGAAGACCTCCAAGCCCGGGGTTGACACGCCCCCCACAGGTCCGTAAGGTTCTTCGAGTTGTCCCAGGATCGGAAGGTTCCGGCGACAGCATATCCCGCCGCCTCGTTGCGGCACCCAACTCAGCACGATCTCCCACCGGGAACCAATTCGGCATGCCCGAATGAATTCCCGAAGGCCGATTATGAATCGCCGGGGAAATCCACTAGAGTTCTGGGAGTCGGAAGGGCCCAACAGCCCGGAAGACAAACCCCGCTGACCGGGGGTCAGGCCCGAAAGGGTCTGATAGAGTCGGAAACGCAAGAACAAAACGAAGAATAAAGGAAGCGCCCGGAGGAAAACCCGCGAGGGTGAGTACGAAGGAAGCGTCCGTTCCTTGAGAACTCAACAGCGTGCCAAAAATCAACGCCAGAAGTTGATACCCCGTCCATTTCGGTGGATGAGGTTCCTTTGAAAAAGTCCTGGCCCCGATTCGTTGGGGGCAGGCAATGAACACAGCGAGGACGTTGTGGTCGACCGGTCTTATTCCGACCTTGGTTGACCCGCTCTAAGTGTGTGTTTCACCCGATTACGGGTAAGCATTCATGGAGAGTTTGATCCTGGCTCAGGACGAACGCTGGCGGCGTGCTTAACACATGCAAGTCGAACGATGAAGCCCTTCGGGGTGGATTAGTGGCGAACGGGTGAGTAACACGTGGGCAATCTGCCCTTCACTCTGGGACAAGCCCTGGAAACGGGGTCTAATACCGGATAATACTCCTGCCTGCATGGGCGGGGGTTGAAAGCTCCGGCGGTGAAGGATGAGCCCGCGGCCTATCAGCTTGTTGGTGGGGTAATGGCCCACCAAGGCGACGACGGGTAGCCGGCCTGAGAGGGCGACCGGCCACACTGGGACTGAGACACGGCCCAGACTCCTACGGGAGGCAGCAGTGGGGAATATTGCACAATGGGCGAAAGCCTGATGCAGCGACGCCGCGTGAGGGATGACGGCCTTCGGGTTGTAAACCTCTTTCAGCAGGGAAGAAGCGAAAGTGACGGTACCTGCAGAAGAAGCGCCGGCTAACTACGTGCCAGCAGCCGCGGTAATACGTAGGGCGCAAGCGTTGTCCGGAATTATTGGGCGTAAAGAGCTCGTAGGCGGCTTGTCACGTCGGATGTGAAAGCCCGAGGCTTAACCTCGGGTCTGCATTCGATACGGGCTAGCTAGAGTGTGGTAGGGGAGATCGGAATTCCTGGTGTAGCGGTGAAATGCGCAGATATCAGGAGGAACACCGGTGGCGAAGGCGGATCTCTGGGCCATTACTGACGCTGAGGAGCGAAAGCGTGGGGAGCGAACAGGATTAGATACCCTGGTAGTCCACGCCGTAAACGTTGGGAACTAGGTGTTGGCGACATTCCACGTCGTCGGTGCCGCAGCTAACGCATTAAGTTCCCCGCCTGGGGAGTACGGCCGCAAGGCTAAAACTCAAAGGAATTGACGGGGGCCCGCACAAGCAGCGGAGCATGTGGCTTAATTCGACGCAACGCGAAGAACCTTACCAAGGCTTGACATATACCGGAAAGCATTAGAGATAGTGCCCCCCTTGTGGTCGGTATACAGGTGGTGCATGGCTGTCGTCAGCTCGTGTCGTGAGATGTTGGGTTAAGTCCCGCAACGAGCGCAACCCTTGTCCTGTGTTGCCAGCATGCCCTTCGGGGTGATGGGGACTCACAGGAGACCGCCGGGGTCAACTCGGAGGAAGGTGGGGACGACGTCAAGTCATCATGCCCCTTATGTCTTGGGCTGCACACGTGCTACAATGGCCGGTACAATGAGCTGCGATACCGTGAGGTGGAGCGAATCTCAAAAAGCCGGTCTCAGTTCGGATTGGGGTCTGCAACTCGACCCCATGAAGTCGGAGTTGCTAGTAATCGCAGATCAGCATTGCTGCGGTGAATACGTTCCCGGGCCTTGTACACACCGCCCGTCACGTCACGAAAGTCGGTAACACCCGAAGCCGGTGGCCCAACCCGTAAGGGAGGGAGCTGTCGAAGGTGGGACTGGCGATTGGGACGAAGTCGTAACAAGGTAGCCGTACCGGAAGGTGCGGCTGGATCACCTCCTTTCTAAGGAGCACAGTACCGATTGCAGACAAATGTTCTGCACGGTCAGCTCATGGGTGGAACGTTGATTAGTTGGCACCGGATGGTCTGATGGTTCTCGAGTACTGCTTCGGCGTGGAAAGAGGAGACGGAAGGTCTTCGGTGCTTGGCACGTTGTTGGGTGTCTGAGGGTACGGCCGTATGGCTGTCCTTCTGCGATGCCGGCCCCAGTGAACTTGTGCTTCGGTGCAGGGTGATGGGTGGCTGGTCGTTGCTTGAGAACTACACAGTGGACGCGAGCATCTGTGGCCAAGTTTTTAAGGGCGCACGGTGGATGCCTTGGCACCAGGAACCGATGAAGGACGTGAGAGGCCGCGATAGGCCCCGGGGAGCTGCCAACTGAGCTTTGATCCGGGGGTGTCCGAATGGGGAAACCCGGCAGTCGTCATGGGCTGTCACCCACTGCTGAACACATAGGCAGTGTGGAGGGAACGAGGGGAAGTGAAACATCTCAGTACCCTCAGGAAGAGAAAACAACCGTGATTCCGGGAGTAGTGGCGAGCGAAACCGGATGAGGCCAAACCGTATGCGTGTGATACCCGGCAGGGGTTGCGCATGCGGGGTTGTGGGAATTCTTTTGATCGGTCTGCCGGCCGGTCGGCGAGTCAGAAACCGTTGATGTAGTCGAAGGACATGCGAAAGGTCCGGCGTAGAGGGTAAGACCCCCGTAGACGAAACATCAGCGGCTTGCTTAAGAATCTCCCAAGTAGCACGGGGCCCGAGAAATCCCGTGTGAATCTGGCGGGACCACCCGCTAAGCCTAAATATTCCCTGGTGACCGATAGCGGATAGTACCGTGAGGGAATGGTGAAAAGTACCGCGGGAGCGGAGTGAAATAGTACCTGAAACCGTGTGCCTACAAGCCGTGGGAGCGTCGCCGTTGTTCTTCGGAACAACGGTCGTGACTGCGTGCCTTTTGAAGAATGAGCCTGCGAGTTAGCGGTGTGTAGCGAGGTTAACCCGTGTGGGGAAGCCGTAGCGAAAGCGAGTCCGAATAGGGCGATTGAGTTGCACGCTCTAGACCCGAAGCGGAGTGATCTAGCCATGGGCAGGTTGAAGCGGAGGTAAGACTTCGTGGAGGACCGAACCCACCAGGGTTGAAAACCTGGGGGATGACCTGTGGTTAGGGGTGAAAGGCCAATCAAACTCCGTGATAGCTGGTTCTCCCCGAAATGCATTTAGGTGCAGCGTCGTGTGTTTCTTGCCGGAGGTAGAGCACTGGATAGGCGATGGGCCCTACCGGGTTACTGACCTTAGCCAAACTCCGAATGCCGGTAAGTGAGAGCACGGCAGTGAGACTGTGGGGGATAAGCTCCATGGTCGAGAGGGAAACAGCCCAGAGCATCGACTAAGGCCCCCAAGCGTACGCTAAGTGGGAAAGGATGTGGAGTCGCAGAGACAACCAGGAGGTTGGCTTAGAAGCAGCCACCCTTGAAAGAGTGCGTAATAGCTCACTGGTCAAGTGATTCCGCGCCGACAATGTAGCGGGGCTCAAGCGTACCGCCGAAGTCGTGTCATTGCAGCAATAAGCCCCAACGGGTGTTGTGATGGGTAGGGGAGCGTCGTGTGCCGGGTGAAGCAGCAGCGGAAGCTAGTTGTGGACGGTTCACGAGTGAGAATGCAGGCATGAGTAGCGATACACACGTGAGAAACGTGTGCGCCGATTGACTAAGGGTTCCTGGGTCAAGCTGATCTGCCCAGGGTAAGTCGGGACCTAAGGCGAGGCCGACAGGCGTAGTCGATGGACAACCGGTTGATATTCCGGTACCCGCTTTGAAACGCCCAATATCGAATCAGGCGATGCTAAGTCCGTGAAGCCGTTCCGGACCCTTCGGGGAAAGGAAAGTGGTGGAGCCGACGAACCAGACTTGTAGTAGGTAAGCGATGGGGTGACGCAGGAAGGTAGTCCAGCCCGGGCGGTGGTTGTCCCGGGGTAAGGGTGTAGGCCGAGGGGTAGGCAAATCCGTCCCTCATTAAGGCTGAGACCTGATGCCGAGCCGATTGTGGTGAAGTGGATGATCCTATGCTGTCGAGAAAAGCCTCTAGCGAGTTTCATGGCGGCCCGTACCCTAAACCGACTCAGGTGGTCAGGTAGAGAATACCGAGGCGTTCGGGTGAACTATGGTTAAGGAACTCGGCAAAATGCCCCCGTAACTTCGGGAGAAGGGGGGCCATCACTGGTGAAGGAACTTGCTTCCTGAGCTGGGGGTGGCCGCAGAGACCAGCGAGAAGCGACTGTTTACTAAAAACACAGGTCCGTGCGAAGCCGTAAGGCGATGTATACGGACTGACGCCTGCCCGGTGCTGGAACGTTAAGGGGACCGGTTAGTGCGCTTTCGGGCGTGCGAAGCTGAGAACTTAAGCGCCAGTAAACGGCGGTGGTAACTATAACCATCCTAAGGTAGCGAAATTCCTTGTCGGGTAAGTTCCGACCTGCACGAATGGCGTAACGACTTCTCGACTGTCTCAACCATAGGCCCGGTGAAATTGCACTACGAGTAAAGATGCTCGTTTCGCGCAGCAGGACGGAAAGACCCCGGGACCTTTACTACAGTTTGATATTGGTGTTCGGTTCGGCTTGTGTAGGATAGGTGGGAGACTTTGAAGCCGTGACGCCAGTCATGGTGGAGTCGCCGTTGAAATACCACTCTGGTCGTGCTGGATGTCTAACCTCGGTCCGTGATCCGGATCAGGGACAGTGTCTGATGGGTAGTTTAACTGGGGCGGTTGCCTCCCAAAGGGTAACGGAGGCGCCCAAAGGTTCCCTCAGCCTGGTTGGCAATCAGGTGTTGAGTGTAAGTGCACAAGGGAGCTTGACTGTGAGACCGACGGGTCGAGCAGGGACGAAAGTCGGGACTAGTGATCCGGCGGTGGCTTGTGGAAGCGCCGTCGCTCAACGGATAAAAGGTACCCCGGGGATAACAGGCTGATCTTCCCCAAGAGTCCATATCGACGGGATGGTTTGGCACCTCGATGTCGGCTCGTCGCATCCTGGGGCTGGAGTCGGTCCCAAGGGTTGGGCTGTTCGCCCATTAAAGCGGTACGCGAGCTGGGTTTAGAACGTCGTGAGACAGTTCGGTCCCTATCCGCTGTGCGCGTAGGAATATTGAGAAGGGCTGTCCCTAGTACGAGAGGACCGGGACGGACGAACCTCTGGTGTGCCAGTTGTCCTGCCAAGGGCATGGCTGGTTGGCTACGTTCGGGAGGGATAACCGCTGAAAGCATCTAAGCGGGAAGCCTGCTTCGAGATGAGTATTCCCACCTCCTTGAGAGGGTAAGGCTCCCAGTAGACGACTGGGTTGATAGGCCAGATGTGGAAGCCCGGTAACGGGTGGAGCTGACTGGTACTAATAGGCCGAGGGCTTGTCCTCAGTTGCTCGCGTCCACTGTGTTAGTTCTGAAGTAACGACCGTGTTTTCATCCGGTTGGATATCTTCATAGTGTTTCGGTGGTCATAGCGTTAGGGAAACGCCCGGTTACATTCCGAACCCGGAAGCTAAGCCTTTCAGCGCCGATGGTACTGCAGGGGGGACCCTGTGGGAGAGTAGGACGCCGCCGAACAATCATTGTGGGAAAGCCCCGCACCAGCCCTTACCGGCTCGGTGCGGGGCTTTTCTGCGTTCCGGACCATTTTCGAGGCGACGGAAGCCACTCGGCTTGGCGGTGGGGCTGGGTATCCTGGCGACGTTCCCTGGAGGGCAGATGACAGCACAGCAGCTGGACGCCGGCGGCCCGCTCATCCCCCAGCCGGCCATGACGCGCGAGGCACTGCGGGACGCGGTGCGGCGGATCGACATGGCGAGCCTCGCCGCGCTCGACAAGGAATGCAACGAGGCGTTCGACCGGGCCGCGGAGACCGGTGCCATCAACCCGCTGCGGTTCTTCCTGATCAAGTGGGCCACTCATGTGGCCATCCATCGGTGGCCGGCGCGGTCGGCAGCGCTCCTGGAGGCGGAACGTGTCGCCGGGGACCCGGCATCGACGGAACAGGAGTTCCGGGCCGCCATGGAGACGAGCAGCCGCATCCTGGCCGAGGCCCAGGCGGAGATCGGTCTGTGACCCCGCGGGGGGAGGGCGTCGAGAGCGACAGCGGCTGGGCCTGGGAGTGCGATCCCGGCCGGGTATGGGTGCTCGGGGACATGCCCGTTGAGCAGCAAATGCTCGTCAGCGCGGTGATGGACGGTCTGGTCGACTTGGCCTCCATGGCCATCGACCCCAAGGACGGCAGCCTCTACGAGGACCCCCACCCCATGAGGCTGCGTACGTACGAGGACGAGCACCTGATGCTCTGGTACCAGACCGTCCCACACCGAAGCCGTGTGTACCTCAAGCGGGTCAACCTCTGACGGCGCCGCGAACGGTCGGCCGGCCAGACAGACTCGAGGCGGTCGTTGTGCGAGGTGGTCCGCGAAGAGACCATTCGAAGCCGAGCAGATCACCCAGCTCGAGGCCGACGTCGAGGCCACTAGCTTCGCCGCACCGTCCAGGTCGGCGGCCAGCCAGGGTGACGTAGCGACATGACGCCCGCTCCGACCTCGCCAGCCACCCGCCCATCACGCACGACGCCGTGGCCGGACCGGACTGGCCGGCGAAACGGCACGGGGTGGTACGGAGCCGGGGATGGTGGTTTGGGCGGCGTGTTCGACTTGTGGCGCAACGCAACGAGGTCGCCGACGGCCGGGCCACGGTGTGCCGGCTGCACGAGCAACCGTGGTTTAACGGAACACCGGGGACAGCTGGCCCCGGTTGCCTGGCTGGGTGGCTAGTGCTGTGACCGCGAAGGTTCGCCGAGTTGGGCGGTCAGGCCGCGGTGGGTAGTGGTCTGCCGCCCCAGCGGATGCCTTTTTCGCGGCGGATTCGGGCTAGCTCGCGTCGTCGTGCTGCGAGGACGTCGGGGCGGCCGGGCGTTTGGGTCGGGGTGAAGCACAGCTCGACCTTGTTGTGGACCCCCACCTGCGGATTCTCCGGTTCCGGAGGGCGGTGAGGTTGTCGAGGATCACGTAGAGCGGGGCGCCGTTCGGGCGGGCCGCTCGGATCGTTCTCAGGGCGGCCGAGGTGTGGCCGATGCCCTTGCGGCGCCGGCTGGTGCCCCACAGTTGGTCGTCACCGACGGAGTAGCACCCGTGGAAGCAGTCCGGAGACTCCTTCCAGGTCTTCCTGTGCTGGCAGGAGATCCTGCGGCGGGTGAGTAAGCACCGCAGGGCCTCCCGGCATGGTTGGTCAGGTGGTGGTCGTCTGGACGACGAAGCCCTCGTCCTCACGGTCGGGAAGGCGGGGACGGCTCCCGCCCAGCGAGGGTTCAGGCAAACGGGCCACGCCCGAGGGTTCAGGCAAACGGGCCACGCCGCCCCCGGCCGAAGCCGGAGTACTGTCGACCCGCCGGAACCGCACCGAACTCGTGCTGCCCCGCCGGACGATGTGCTGGAGTCTCTGCCCCGCCTGCTCCGGCAGCCCGCGAACTCGCACCGGTTGCGTCAGCCCGCCTACTCAGACTGGTTGGAGAACTCATCTCCAACCAGCACAACGAGCAATCGGCGAACCTTGCCGGTCACAGCACTAGGCGCAATGGGCTCTCACCTTGAACCCTCCGCAAGAACTGAAGGCAATGGTGGTGGAAGTAGGGCTGCATGATCCCTACCTCGTGTTCTACGCAGACGGTGTGCTGTGCCTGCGGCGCGGCCTGCACGACGTCACCCCCGAGCAGCCCCTGCGCGGGGGTGACGTGCCTCGGGAGGGAGCTGCCGTGGTTGAACAACGTGATGGCAGACCCGGAGGATGGCACGACACACTGCTCAACCAGACTTCGAGCAGTACGACCGGCTTCGCCAGGCCGGATGTGAGACCGCCCTGGCTCGTCGGTCGCTGGACCCACACTTCCGATCCATCCGGCCTGCGTCGCACCGGTCGTGGGGCCCAATCTCCGCACGCCCTCGCAGTTCACTGCGTCGATGAGCTCCACCGCCCGCCGCTTGAGCCGCCGGTGACCTGTCCACCGCGGCAGCCCACCGGGGGATCGGTCGACGAGCCGGGCCGTGGAGCCCGACTCGCTTCGTGTTCACCGCGGGGTCTGAGCGGAGAGCCGCCTTTGCCGGACCGGGGCTGCCCGTCTTCGACACGGACGCAGACATCGTTCTTGTGCCGGTTCCCCCGATGACCGGTGCGACCTGGCCCCGGCCGGCTCGGCGCCGCTGGGCAGAAGTTTCGTCCAGGAGCATTGCGTAACAGGACGTCGGCCTGCGTTCGGCCCGACCCGCTTGAGCTGGTTGTTTCCACTTCGGGAGGGTTGTTCGCCGCGGATTGAGCAGCCCGAGCTGTGGGTCGCCGGAGCGAGTCCGGCGTAGGGGGCAAGGTGGCCGGCGGTCGGGAAGGTGCTGCCGTCGCCGACCTCGATCAGGACGCGGGCTCCGGTCCTGACGCCGACTCCCGGCAGCGAGGGTCCGGCCCTTGGAAAGGGGGAGCTTCCAGCAGCTCCTCGCTCCGGCCGGCCGGCATCTCCTCGACCAGCCGCTCGGCCACCTTCGGGGGCTTCGGTCGCAGCAGGGCGACCAGCCGCCGCTGTCCGGTCTTGCGTATCTGAGCCGGTGGCCCGAACCGTTCCAGCACCGTGGGGACGGCCGGGTGCTGCAAGCGTGGCCCCAGCGCCGAGGAGCATCTCCGGCTCAGCGATCGTCTTGTCCTCGTCGTCGATCGTCCGCAGCGTGTACGGCATCGCGCGGGCGGCGTCAGCGACGATGAACGCGTCTTTCGCGTCGTTCTTCGCCTCGCCGGGGTACAGGTCGGCGATCCGCCGCCAGGGCGGAGGCGGCGCCATCGCGCAGTCCGCGTCCGCACGGGGGCCTGCACGGCGTCGGGGACGGGCGATTTTGACCGTGCGGGGGGCAGGGTTGTAGAGTAGAACGGTTGCCTGGAGCTGAGAGGTTCGGCAGCACGCCCCCGAGGAAGGCAATTCCGATCGGGGCGCCTCGACCCTTCGATCAGGATTCTGAAGCCGGGAAATCCGGTGGAAAAGTTCTGATAGAGTCGGTCTCGCCGGAAAGGGAAACGCGAAAGCGAAGAACTGGAAAGCGAATCCCGCTTCGACCGGGAATCGGACACGAGAGAGTCTGATAGAGTCGGAAACGCAAGAACAAAACGAAGAACAAAGGAAGCGCCCGGAGGAAAACCCGCGAGGGTGAGTACGAAGGAAGCGTCCGTTCCTTGAGAACTCAACAGCGTGCCAAAAATCAACGCCAGAAGTTGATACCCCGTCCATTTCGGTGGATGAGGTTCCTTTGAAAAAGTCCTGGCCCCGATTCGTTGGGGGCAGGCAATGAACACAGCGAGGACGTTGTGGTCGACCGGTCTTATTCCGACCTTGGTTGACCCGCTCTAAGTGTGTGTTTCACCCGATTACGGGTAAGCATTCATGGAGAGTTTGATCCTGGCTCAGGACGAACGCTGGCGGCGTGCTTAACACATGCAAGTCGAACGATGAAGCCCTTCGGGGTGGATTAGTGGCGAACGGGTGAGTAACACGTGGGCAATCTGCCCTTCACTCTGGGACAAGCCCTGGAAACGGGGTCTAATACCGGATAATACTCCTGCCTGCATGGGCGGGGGTTGAAAGCTCCGGCGGTGAAGGATGAGCCCGCGGCCTATCAGCTTGTTGGTGGGGTAATGGCCCACCAAGGCGACGACGGGTAGCCGGCCTGAGAGGGCGACCGGCCACACTGGGACTGAGACACGGCCCAGACTCCTACGGGAGGCAGCAGTGGGGAATATTGCACAATGGGCGAAAGCCTGATGCAGCGACGCCGCGTGAGGGATGACGGCCTTCGGGTTGTAAACCTCTTTCAGCAGGGAAGAAGCGAAAGTGACGGTACCTGCAGAAGAAGCGCCGGCTAACTACGTGCCAGCAGCCGCGGTAATACGTAGGGCGCAAGCGTTGTCCGGAATTATTGGGCGTAAAGAGCTCGTAGGCGGCTTGTCACGTCGGATGTGAAAGCCCGAGGCTTAACCTCGGGTCTGCATTCGATACGGGCTAGCTAGAGTGTGGTAGGGGAGATCGGAATTCCTGGTGTAGCGGTGAAATGCGCAGATATCAGGAGGAACACCGGTGGCGAAGGCGGATCTCTGGGCCATTACTGACGCTGAGGAGCGAAAGCGTGGGGAGCGAACAGGATTAGATACCCTGGTAGTCCACGCCGTAAACGTTGGGAACTAGGTGTTGGCGACATTCCACGTCGTCGGTGCCGCAGCTAACGCATTAAGTTCCCCGCCTGGGGAGTACGGCCGCAAGGCTAAAACTCAAAGGAATTGACGGGGGCCCGCACAAGCAGCGGAGCATGTGGCTTAATTCGACGCAACGCGAAGAACCTTACCAAGGCTTGACATATACCGGAAAGCATTAGAGATAGTGCCCCCCTTGTGGTCGGTATACAGGTGGTGCATGGCTGTCGTCAGCTCGTGTCGTGAGATGTTGGGTTAAGTCCCGCAACGAGCGCAACCCTTGTCCTGTGTTGCCAGCATGCCCTTCGGGGTGATGGGGACTCACAGGAGACCGCCGGGGTCAACTCGGAGGAAGGTGGGGACGACGTCAAGTCATCATGCCCCTTATGTCTTGGGCTGCACACGTGCTACAATGGCCGGTACAATGAGCTGCGATACCGTGAGGTGGAGCGAATCTCAAAAAGCCGGTCTCAGTTCGGATTGGGGTCTGCAACTCGACCCCATGAAGTCGGAGTTGCTAGTAATCGCAGATCAGCATTGCTGCGGTGAATACGTTCCCGGGCCTTGTACACACCGCCCGTCACGTCACGAAAGTCGGTAACACCCGAAGCCGGTGGCCCAACCCGTAAGGGAGGGAGCTGTCGAAGGTGGGACTGGCGATTGGGACGAAGTCGTAACAAGGTAGCCGTACCGGAAGGTGCGGCTGGATCACCTCCTTTCTAAGGAGCACAGTACCGATTGCAGACAAATGTTCTGCACGGTCAGCTCATGGGTGGAACGTTGATTAGTTGGCACGGTTTCGGAAACTTCCTGTAAGTACTGCTTCGGCGTGGAACACAGTGACAGTGGACGGGATCGTGCTTGGCACGTTGTTGGGTGTCTGAGGGTACGGCCGTATGGCTGTCCTTCTGCGATGCCGGCCCCAGTGAACTTGTGCTTCGGTGCAGGGTGATGGGTGGCTGGTCGTTGCTTGAGAACTACACAGTGGACGCGAGCATCTGTGGCCAAGTTTTTAAGGGCGCACGGTGGATGCCTTGGCACCAGGAACCGATGAAGGACGTGAGAGGCCGCGATAGGCCCCGGGGAGCTGCCAACTGAGCTTTGATCCGGGGGTGTCCGAATGGGGAAACCCGGCAGTCGTCATGGGCTGTCACCCACTGCTGAACACATAGGCAGTGTGGAGGGAACGAGGGGAAGTGAAACATCTCAGTACCCTCAGGAAGAGAAAACAACCGTGATTCCGGGAGTAGTGGCGAGCGAAACCGGATGAGGCCAAACCGTATGCGTGTGATACCCGGCAGGGGTTGCGCATGCGGGGTTGTGGGAATTCTTTTGATCGGTCTGCCGGCCGGTCGGCGAGTCAGAAACCGTTGATGTAGTCGAAGGACATGCGAAAGGTCCGGCGTAGAGGGTAAGACCCCCGTAGACGAAACATCAGCGGCTTGCTTAAGAATCTCCCAAGTAGCACGGGGCCCGAGAAATCCCGTGTGAATCTGGCGGGACCACCCGCTAAGCCTAAATATTCCCTGGTGACCGATAGCGGATAGTACCGTGAGGGAATGGTGAAAAGTACCGCGGGAGCGGAGTGAAATAGTACCTGAAACCGTGTGCCTACAAGCCGTGGGAGCGTCGCCGTTGTTCTTCGGAACAACGGTCGTGACTGCGTGCCTTTTGAAGAATGAGCCTGCGAGTTAGCGGTGTGTAGCGAGGTTAACCCGTGTGGGGAAGCCGTAGCGAAAGCGAGTCCGAATAGGGCGATTGAGTTGCACGCTCTAGACCCGAAGCGGAGTGATCTAGCCATGGGCAGGTTGAAGCGGAGGTAAGACTTCGTGGAGGACCGAACCCACCAGGGTTGAAAACCTGGGGGATGACCTGTGGTTAGGGGTGAAAGGCCAATCAAACTCCGTGATAGCTGGTTCTCCCCGAAATGCATTTAGGTGCAGCGTCGTGTGTTTCTTGCCGGAGGTAGAGCACTGGATAGGCGATGGGCCCTACCGGGTTACTGACCTTAGCCAAACTCCGAATGCCGGTAAGTGAGAGCACGGCAGTGAGACTGTGGGGGATAAGCTCCATGGTCGAGAGGGAAACAGCCCAGAGCATCGACTAAGGCCCCCAAGCGTACGCTAAGTGGGAAAGGATGTGGAGTCGCAGAGACAACCAGGAGGTTGGCTTAGAAGCAGCCACCCTTGAAAGAGTGCGTAATAGCTCACTGGTCAAGTGATTCCGCGCCGACAATGTAGCGGGGCTCAAGCGTACCGCCGAAGTCGTGTCATTGCAGCAATAAGCCCCAACGGGTGTTGTGATGGGTAGGGGAGCGTCGTGTGCCGGGTGAAGCAGCAGCGGAAGCTAGTTGTGGACGGTTCACGAGTGAGAATGCAGGCATGAGTAGCGATACACACGTGAGAAACGTGTGCGCCGATTGACTAAGGGTTCCTGGGTCAAGCTGATCTGCCCAGGGTAAGTCGGGACCTAAGGCGAGGCCGACAGGCGTAGTCGATGGACAACCGGTTGATATTCCGGTACCCGCTTTGAAACGCCCAATATCGAATCAGGCGATGCTAAGTCCGTGAAGCCGTTCCGGACCCTTCGGGGAAAGGAAAGTGGTGGAGCCGACGAACCAGACTTGTAGTAGGTAAGCGATGGGGTGACGCAGGAAGGTAGTCCAGCCCGGGCGGTGGTTGTCCCGGGGTAAGGGTGTAGGCCGAGGGGTAGGCAAATCCGTCCCTCATTAAGGCTGAGACCTGATGCCGAGCCGATTGTGGTGAAGTGGATGATCCTATGCTGTCGAGAAAAGCCTCTAGCGAGTTTCATGGCGGCCCGTACCCTAAACCGA
The DNA here is from genome assembly GCF_055231995.1 of Streptomyces sp. Tek67B01. Taxonomy (NCBI): domain Bacteria; kingdom Bacillati; phylum Actinomycetota; class Actinomycetes; order Kitasatosporales; family Streptomycetaceae; genus Streptomyces; species Streptomyces sp. Tek67B01. The sequence continues at coordinate 3,452,519 of NZ_JBUYUY010000001.1, read as the reverse complement.
CTCAGGTGGTCAGGTAGAGAATACCGAGGCGTTCGGGTGAACTATGGTTAAGGAACTCGGCAAAATGCCCCCGTAACTTCGGGAGAAGGGGGGCCATCACTGGTGAAGGAACTTGCTTCCTGAGCTGGGGGTGGCCGCAGAGACCAGCGAGAAGCGACTGTTTACTAAAAACACAGGTCCGTGCGAAGCCGTAAGGCGATGTATACGGACTGACGCCTGCCCGGTGCTGGAACGTTAAGGGGACCGGTTAGTGCGCTTTCGGGCGTGCGAAGCTGAGAACTTAAGCGCCAGTAAACGGCGGTGGTAACTATAACCATCCTAAGGTAGCGAAATTCCTTGTCGGGTAAGTTCCGACCTGCACGAATGGCGTAACGACTTCTCGACTGTCTCAACCATAGGCCCGGTGAAATTGCACTACGAGTAAAGATGCTCGTTTCGCGCAGCAGGACGGAAAGACCCCGGGACCTTTACTACAGTTTGATATTGGTGTTCGGTTCGGCTTGTGTAGGATAGGTGGGAGACTTTGAAGCCGTGACGCCAGTCATGGTGGAGTCGCCGTTGAAATACCACTCTGGTCGTGCTGGATGTCTAACCTCGGTCCGTGATCCGGATCAGGGACAGTGTCTGATGGGTAGTTTAACTGGGGCGGTTGCCTCCCAAAGGGTAACGGAGGCGCCCAAAGGTTCCCTCAGCCTGGTTGGCAATCAGGTGTTGAGTGTAAGTGCACAAGGGAGCTTGACTGTGAGACCGACGGGTCGAGCAGGGACGAAAGTCGGGACTAGTGATCCGGCGGTGGCTTGTGGAAGCGCCGTCGCTCAACGGATAAAAGGTACCCCGGGGATAACAGGCTGATCTTCCCCAAGAGTCCATATCGACGGGATGGTTTGGCACCTCGATGTCGGCTCGTCGCATCCTGGGGCTGGAGTCGGTCCCAAGGGTTGGGCTGTTCGCCCATTAAAGCGGTACGCGAGCTGGGTTTAGAACGTCGTGAGACAGTTCGGTCCCTATCCGCTGTGCGCGTAGGAATATTGAGAAGGGCTGTCCCTAGTACGAGAGGACCGGGACGGACGAACCTCTGGTGTGCCAGTTGTCCTGCCAAGGGCATGGCTGGTTGGCTACGTTCGGGAGGGATAACCGCTGAAAGCATCTAAGCGGGAAGCCTGCTTCGAGATGAGTATTCCCACCTCCTTGAGAGGGTAAGGCTCCCAGTAGACGACTGGGTTGATAGGCCAGATGTGGAAGCCCGGTAACGGGTGGAGCTGACTGGTACTAATAGGCCGAGGGCTTGTCCTCAGTTGCTCGCGTCCACTGTGTTAGTTCTGAAGTAACGACCGTGTTTTCATCCGGTTGGATATCTTCATAGTGTTTCGGTGGTCATAGCGTTAGGGAAACGCCCGGTTACATTCCGAACCCGGAAGCTAAGCCTTTCAGCGCCGATGGTACTGCAGGGGGGACCCTGTGGGAGAGTAGGACGCCGCCGAACAATCATTGTGGGAAAGCCCCGCACCAGCCCTTACCGGCTCGGTGCGGGGCTTTTCTGCGTTCCGGACCCTGTTGCCCCGACCGCTGAAATATGTCGTGCGCTGCGCGAGAGGGAGTGGTTGGATTCGCTGCTATGAATCGACATGTAATACGGCCGGTGCGGCGCGACGAGTGGGAGAAGGCGAAGGAGTTGCGGCTCACCGCGCTTCGGGACCCGGCTGCGGCCGTCGCTTTCCTGGAGACGGTGGAGCAGGCGGAGGCCCAGCCGGACGAGTTCTGGCAGGGCCGTACCGAGCGGGCCGCCCAGGGGCGGGGGGCGCGCCAGTTCATTGCCGAAGCGCCTGACGGGCGGTGGGACGGCTCGGTGACGCTGCTGGTCGAGGGGGCCGGCGTGCCGGACTACTTCGGTGAGGTGGTCGAGCAGGAGCAGGGGCACCTGGTGGGTGTGTTCGTGCGCGCCGAGCAGCGGGGGACGGGGCTGACCGAGGCGTTGTTCCAGGCCGCGCTGGAGTGGGCGTGGTCGTTGGAGGGGCCCGAGGTGGAGCGCGTACGTCTCTTCGTGCACGAGGAGAACGCCCGGGCCGAGGCGTTCTACCGGAGGTTCGGTTTCCGGGAGAGCGGCGTGACCGTGCCGATGCCGGGGGATCTGGGCGGGGCGAAGGAGCGGGAGTACGTCTTCGCGAGGCCCGGGCGGGGTTAGTCGCGCTGCCGGGGGCCGGCGGGGGTGAACTCGGCGGCCTCGGGCCAGCGGGCGCGGGCCTGTTCCCGGCTCCGGCACAGGGCGAGGAGGGGAAGCGTGTCGTCTTGGAGGAGTTCGGGGAGCTGCGGGACGGGGGCGACCGCGGCGATGTCTTCCAGGATGAGCGTGAGTGGTGGGTCGAGCCGACCGTGGGATGACCTGGCGGCCATGCGACGGCCGTGCTCGACCACGCTTGCGGCGAGTGCGGTCAGCAGGGGCATCGCACCCGGGTGGGTACGGGGGTCTTCCAGCGGTTCGCCCACCACGTAGAGGGTTCCCCCCTCGGTGACGAACGATGCCAGGGTCAGCGAATCCGTTCGATTGGGATTGCATGCCTCGCGGATGTGTACCGAGGTGAGGCAGGACAGGGCCCGTGCCGTCAGGTGCTGGGCCTGCTCGCGTCGTTGGGGGTGGGCGGTCAGGGCGCTTTCGAGTTCGCCGGCGGAGCCCGCGACGGCTTGGGGGTGCGTGCGCAGGATGCGGACCGGGTCCTGGGCGTTGGTGCCTTGGGCCCAGCGGTGGAGCTGCTTGAAGGGCCGGTCGTCGAGGGCGGCGGCGTGGAGCCAGCTGCGCAGGAGGGTTTCCGCGGTGTCGGCGATGGCGGCGTCCATGCGGGCCTGGGGGCGTACGGGGGCCAGTAGGGCGACCGTTCGGGCGGCGGCGGTGTCGCGGTCCGCGCAGCCTTCGGTCGGGTTCCAGTGCATGCGGGCCGGGGTGTCGCACAGGTGGGAGGGGTCGTAGAGGAGGACCGGGCCGAGTTTGGCGCGGGCGTCCTTGGTCGTGGCCCAGAGGGTGGGGGAGGAGGTGACGACGAGGGCCGCGCCTTCTGCGGAGGCGAGGAAGGTCGTAGCCGCGTGGTGGCGCGTGGAGGGTGGGGCGTAGGAGATGCGGGGGGTGGGGGTTGTGAGGGGGGCAGCTGTGGGGCCCTGGGGGGTTGTGGGGGTCGGGGCGTAGCCGAAGCCGTAGCGGTAGGCGTCTTCAGTGGGGGCGGGTGTGGGCGCGGGTGTGGGTGTAAGGGTCGGAGTGGCGGTCTTGTCGGGGGTGATGTTCCCGGGCTCCCGGGCCTCGAACGCCGGCGGGGTCGGGTGTGCCGGGGCGGGCTCGAACGCCGGGGAGGGTGGAAGCCGGCGGCGGGCTTTGGTGCGGGTGATGACGCCCATGGTGAAGACGGTGACGACCAGGAGGATCAGCAGCTGGCTGACGAAGAGGCCCCAGAAGAGGCCCCACCCGGAGAGGGCCGAGGGGTCGGTGTCGGGCCATGCCGCGGCGATGTCGTGTGGTTCCGTTATCAGGGCGCGGACGGCCCCCGGCGTACGGGTGAAAGTGACCGTGGCCGGCCAGGCGCCCTTCGCGAAGAGGGCTGCCAGGCCGGTGGTCGACCAGATCAGGACGGCGAGGCCGAGGAGGAAGGCCAGGAGGCCGACCAGGACTCCGTCGGGGATGCCGCCGGTGCGCGCGGGTGGGTCCGTACGTCGGGGGTCGGGCATGGCTACGCCACCGTGGTCGCCGAGCCGGGGCCGCCGTTGCGATGGCGTTCCATGCGCAGGGCGCGCTGTTCCGCTTCGAATTCGGCGGCCAGGAAATCGTCGGGGAGTTGCGGGGCGGAGGATTCCGTCATGGCGCGGTCGGTGTAGACGAGGGGGCGTTCGGCTTCGGTGATCAGGTGTTTGACGACCTGTACGTTGCCGTTGACGTCCCAGACGGCGATGCCGGGGGTGAGGGTCGGGATGATCTCCACGGCCCAGCGGGGCAGGCCGAGGACGCGGCCGGTGGCGCGTGCCTCGTCGGCTTTCTGGGCGTAGATGGTGCGGGTGGAGGCCATCTTCAAGATGGCCGCGGCTTCTCGGGCCGCTGCTCCGTCGACTACGTCCGAGAGGTGGTGGACGACGGCGACGAAGGACAGGCCGAGGCGGCGGCCGAACTTCAGGAGGCGCTGGAACAGCTGGGCGACGAAGGGGCTGTTGATGATGTGCCAGGCCTCTTCGACGAGGAAGATGCGCTTTTTTCGGTCCGGGCGGATCCAGGTGTGTTCCAGCCAGACGCCGACGATCGCCATGAGGATCGGCATCGCGATGGAGTTGCGGTCGATGTGGGACAGGTCGAAGACGATGAGCGGGGCGTCGAGGTCGATGCCGACGGTGGTGGGGCCGTCGAACATGCCGCGCAGGTCGCCGTCGACGAGGCGGTCGAGGACGAGGGCGACGTCGAGGCCCCAGGCCCGGACATCGTCTATGTCGACGTTCATCGCCTCGGCGGACTCGGGTTTGGGGTGGCGCAGCTGTTCCACGATGTCGGTGAGGACGGGTTGACGGTCGCGGGCCGTTGCGACGACGTAGGCGTGCGCGACCTTGAGGGCGAAGCCGGAGCGTTCGTCCAGGCCGTGTCCCATGGCGACTTCGATGATGGTGCGGAGCAGCGCGAGCTGCCCGGTGGTGGTGATCGCCGGGTCGAGGGGGTTGAGGCGGATTCCGTCGTCGTTGGCGGCGATGGGATCCAGGCGGATGGGGGTTATCCCCAGCTGTTGGGCGATGAGGTTCCACTCGCCGACGCCGTCCTCGCCCTGGGCGTCGAGGACGACGACTTGGCGGTCGCGGAAGCGGAGCTGGCGTAGGACGTAGGTCTTCTCCAGGGCGGACTTGCCGTTGCCGGATTCGCCGAGGACCAGCCAGTGGGGGGCGGGGAGCTGTTGCCCGTAGAGCTGGAAGGGGTCGTAGATGTAGCCCTTGCCGCTGTAGACCTCGCGGCCGATGATGACGCCGGAGTCGCCGAGGCCGGGGGCGGCGGTGGGCAGGTAGACGGCCTGCGCCTGGCCGGTGGAGGTGCGGACGGGCAGGCGGGTGGTTTCGACCTTGCCGAAGAGGAAGCTGGTGAAGGCGTCCGTCAGAGCGGACATGGGATCTCGCATGGGCGGCACTTCCTTCCGGCTAGCGTCGGATGCCGGTGGCGAACGGCAAGGTGTTGACGAAGGCGCGGTGGTGCTCGCGGTCGCACCATTCGAGTTTCAGGTAGGACTTTCCGGCCGAGGCGCGGATGGTGCGCTTGTCGCGGGCGAGGGCCTCGGGTGATCGCGAGGACACCGTGATGTACCCGACGAGGTTGACTCCCGCCGCACCGCTGGCCAGATCTTCACCCCTCTGGTCGAGCCGGCCGTGGGCGGCGATGTCGCGGGGGTCGACGGTGCGGTTCATCTTGGCGGCGCGGCTGGCGTCGGCCTCGTCGTTGGTCTTCTCGGTGAGCATGCGCTCGATGGCCACTTCGGTGGGCTCCAGGTCCATGGTGACGGCGACGGTGCGGATGACGTCGGGGGTGTGGACGAGGAGGGGGGCGAGGAAGTTGACGCCGACGGGGGTCATGGGCCATTCCTTCACCCAGGCGGTGGCGTGGCACCAGGGGGCGCGGGTGGAGGACTCGCGGGTCTTGGCCTGGAGGTAGGTGGGTTCCACGGCGTCGAGTTCGGCGGGCCAGGCGTTGCGTTTGGTCATGGCCTGGATGTGGTCGATGGGGTGGTCCGGGTCGTACATGGAGTGCACGAGGGACGAGAGGCGGCCCTGGCCGAGGGGCTGGCGGACGCGGATGTCGGCTTCGGCGAGGCGGGCGCAGATGTCGGTGAGTTCGCGGGCCATGACGATGGCGAGTCCGGCGTCGCGGTCGAGTTTGCGGCCCTTGTGGGGGGTGGAGGCGCGGGCGATGGTGTGGGCCTCGGCGGCGAGTTCGCGCGTGAAGTGCATGCAGGCCACGAGGTAGGCGCGGTGCTGCTCGGAGGAGGTGGACACCATCGACTGGAGCTGGTCGTAGGAGTCGCGCAGCCAGACGGGGGCCTTGGTGTCGCCGCGCTGGGCGACGTCCTTGGCGTGGGCGTCGGGGTCGGCGGGGAGGGTGCGGGCGAGCATCTGGAGGCGGGTGACGAAGCCGTCGCCGTTGGCGACGTGCTTGAGGAGGGTGCCGAAGCGGTCGACGAGGGCTTCTTGGTCCTCGCTGTCGCGCAGGCCAACGCCGGGTCCTTCGATTTCGATGGCGGCGGTGACGGTGCGGCGGTCGGCGTGGAGGAGGACGGCGATCTCGTCGGGGCCGAAGGGGGCGGCGAGCCAGTTGATGCGGCCGATGCCGGGGGGTGGGCCGACTTCTACTTCGCGGCCGTCGGCGGCGCGGACGCCGGCTTCCATGGCGCCGGAGCGGTAGGCGGCGCCGCGGCGCAGGGTGCGCTTGTAGCTGCGGTTGATCTCGAACCACTTGTAGAAGGTGCGGCCCTTGTAGGGGACGTACACGGCGGCGAGCGCGAGCAGGGGGAAGCCGGCGAGGCTCACGATGCGCAGGGCGAGGTCGGGGACGAGCAGTCCGCTCATCATGCCGAAGAACGCGCCGACGATGATCAGGGCGATCTCGCCGGTTTCGCGGTTCTTGCCGACGATCGCGTTCGGCCGGGCTCGGCCGATGAGATACGTGCGGCGGGGCGCGACCGGGTGGAGCTGGTGGGACTGGGTCGTCAACGCCCGTCACCTCCTGTGTTCCTCGTACTCGATCCAGTGCGGGGCGCGGGTGCGGCGGAGGGGACGGTTCCGCCGCCGGACGCGCCGCCGGAGGTGGGGCGGCTGCTGTGGGCGGCCACGCCTCCGGAGATGGGGTTGGCGGGGCGGGGGGCGCCGCCGCCTTCGCCGCCGCCGGCGCGGTGGGCGCCGCGGCTGCTGTGTGTCTTGATGCCCTGGGAGACGAGGGAGGCCGGGGAACTGATGACGGCGGCCGCCTGGGCGCCGTCGGTGGCCTTGCTGCGGTTGGAGCGGGCGGAGGCGATCTCGTCGCCGAAGCCGGGGACGAAGCGGTAGATCATGGCGGAGGCGAAGATCGCCAGGAGGATGATCGCGAGGCCGGAGACGACGGCGGAGAAGGCGTCGGGGCCCTTGTCGCCGGCGAGGGCGCCGGCGAGGCCGAGGACGATGACGATGACCGGCTTCACGAGGATGACGGCGATCATGATGCCGGCCCAACGGCGTACGTGGCCCCACATGTTGCGGTCGACGAGGCCGGCGTAGACGACGGTGCCGAGGAGGGCGCCGACGTAGAGGAGGGCGGCGCGGATGACGAGCTCCAGCCACAGGACGCCGGCGGCGAGGACGGTGACGAGGGCGACGACGATCAGCATGATGGGGCCGCCGCCGATGTTGTCGCCCTTCTTGAGGGCTTCGGCGAAGGAGCCGAAGAAGACGTCGCCCTGGCCGCCGGTGGCGGTGGCGATGACTTGGGTGACGGCGTCGGTGGCGGAGACGACGGTGTAGAGGATGAGGGGGGTGAAGGCGGAGGCGAGGACGGTGAGCCAGAGGAAGCCGATGGCCTCGGACATGGCGGTGGTGAGGGGGACGCCGCGGATGGCGCGCTTGGCGACGGCGAGGAGCCACAGGACGAGGGTGAGGATGGTGCTGGCCGCGAAGACGACCGCGTACTGCTGGAGGAAGGCGGGGTTGGTGAAGTCGACGGTGGCCGTGCCCTTGATGGCTTCGCCGAGCTTGCCGATGATCCAGGCGGCGGCGTCGGCGCAGCCTTTGGCGAGGGAGGCGAGGGGGTTGATGGCGTCGGGGGTGTTGGTGGTCAGGCCGGTGTTGGGACTGCCGCTGGGGCTGCCGCCGACGCTGCGCTCGCAGGATTCCTTGAGCGGGCCGATGACCCCTTCGCACTTGCCGCTCTGGGAAGCCGACGCGCTGGGCGTGGGGGTGGGCGTCGGAGTGGGTGCGGCGTAGGCCCGGGCGGTCAGCAGGACCAGTGCGGTCTGTACGGCGGCCAGTGTTCCGGCGATGCGGAAGGGTCGGCTGCGGCGGCTACCGGGCATAGGTGAACCCTCCGAACTCCTTGACGGCCTTGCTGATGTCGTCGGACGTGGAGGCGGCTACGTCGCCGGGGACGGGGGCGGGGCCGTCCTGCTGGGTGTCGGCGGTGACCTTCCAGTCCTCGCCGGCCCAGGACAGCTCGAACGTCCAGGTCTTCCAGGTGGTGCGTACGGGGTCGGTCGACTTGGGTCCCGACATGCCGAGCAGGCCCGTGTACCAGACGGTGACCTTGGCGTTGGCGGGGGTGTAGTTCTCGACGCGGGTCCCGATGGGGACGGCGCGGGTGACGAAGGTGCTGCCCTGTGGGGGGTTGCCGTCGGCGTCGAGGCCGAGGCTCGCGAGGAAGGTCGGGGAGTACGCGGAGTCCTGGGTGCCCTTGCGGGCGGCCGCCGCCGCGGGGGTGTACAGCGCGTCCATGATCGCGTGGCGTAGGTCCCGCTTGAGCATGCCGTCCGAGCCGAGGGCGACCGTGTAGTTGGCGGCGGCGGACTGGGCGCCCTGTTCGTCGTGGGCGAAGCCCTTGGGGAGGGCGCCGGGGGTGGTGTTCACCGGGTGGGTGCCCGTGGGGGAGGTGGGGGTGGTGGTCGGGGCTTTGTCGGACGTGGGGGGTGGGGTGGTGTCCCCCGACTGGTTCGCGAACGCGATGGCGGCGATGAGGAGGACCACGACGCCGACCACCGTGATGAGGCCGCGGGAGGCGCGGGGGGCGCGACGGGGGGTGCCGTAGGGGTCGGTGGGGGCCTCGGGGAGGCGGGTGCGGGTCTGGCCCGTGCCGCCGACCTCGCCGTAGCCGCCGCCACCGTACTGGTCGTCGTTGCTCATTGCGTGTCCGCCCCCTCCGCGTCGTACGACGGTAGCGCTCGTGGCCCGGTGGCCGCGGTGTGTTGATTCGCCATCAGGTACGACGGCCGGCGGGCGGCATGGTTAGACGGCCATTCCGTAGACGATCGTGAAGAGGGTGCCCAGCGAGCCGATGATGAAGACGCCCGTGAGTCCGGCCACGATCAGGCCCTTGCCCTGTTCCGCGCTGAACGTGTCGCGCAGGGCGGTCGCGCCGATGCGCTGTTTGGCGGCGCCCCAGATGGCGATGCCGAGGCAGAGGAGGATCGCGACGGCCATGACCACCTCGACCATGACCTTCGCTTCGTTGCCGAGACTGCCGAACGGCCCCCAGTTCGGGGCGATTCCGCCGATGATGGTGGTGATGTCGCCCTTTTCGGCTGCCAGGATCATGTAACTCACCGCCCCAGTATGGGTAGTTCCGGTAGTCCCTGCCCGACGGCAGGGGTTACGCACTATCTTCGCTGATGAAACCGCCCTCGTCGTCGACTTGACGGCTCTCTTTACCCGATCTCCCGGGCCGGCCCCCGCCTCGTTGCCCTGACCTGGGCGGAGGTGGTGTGTATACGGAAGAACGTATGGTCACTCTGTGTATCACGGTGGGTGACGTCGGGCAATGATTGCCGTCCCGCCGTGCGGCGGGCCGATCGAGTGGCGGCCGTTCGGCGCAGTGGGGGCGGGTGTCGTGTGGCGGTGCGCGTTGAGGCGCCGGCCGCGGCGCGGAGGGGTGGGGCCGGCTCAGGCCCAGTGGGAGGGGCGGGTCAGGGATGTGGGGATGCGGGTGGCGGGCGAGCCGTGGGCGGCGTTGAGCTGGGGCTGGGTGAGGAAGAGGGCCTCGCGCAGGTCGGCGCCGCGGAGGTTGGCGTCGCGGAAGTCCGCGCCGATGAGGTCGGCCGTGCGCAGGTCGGCGCCGGAGAGGTCGGCGGCGATCAGGTAGGCGCCGCGCAGGTTGGCTCCGCGCAGGTCCGCGCCCGCGAGGCGGGCGCCCATCAGGTCGGCGCCGCGGTGGTTCTTCCTCTTGCGGCCGGGTGCCGTGGCGCGGACCAGTTCGCTCGTCTTCAGGAGGAGGGCGTTGATCTCCTGGCGCAGGGAGCCGACATCGAACGGGGCCAGGGTGTCGGCGTCCGCCCGGGTCGCCTCGGTGGTCGTGGCGAGCGCCGCGCGCAGGTCCTCGTGGATCGGGGCCGCCGCGGGGAGGGTGAGGGCTTCGGTGAGGTAGTGGAGCAGCTCGTGCAGTTGCCGCATCACGGGGAAGACCTCGAACATCTGCCGCGCGGTGCCGGGGTGGGTGCGCCAGTCGCGGCCGCCGAAGGTGACCTGGGAGACCTGCTGGCCGGCGCCGAAGCAGTCGAAGACCGTGCACCCCTGGAAGCCCTTGTCGCGCAAGCCGGTGTGGATGCCGCAGCGGAAGTCCCGCTTGAGGTTCGCGCAGGGGGTCCCGGCGGCCTTGTCTACGGCGAAGTCGGTGGACTTGGCGAAGGGGAGGGCGACGCAGCACAGCGCGAAGCAGTTGGCGCAGTCGGCGTGCAGAGCGGGGGCGGGGTTGGTCGACACCCGTCCATTGTCGCCCGTCGCGGATGCCGGCGGCCCTGGCCCCCGCTCGTGTGCGGTGAGGGGGTGGTGCCCGGGGTTACCACTGGGTAGCGTGCGGGGCATGGGTGCTGTTGAAGGGTTCTTCGAGCGGGTCGACGCGGGGCGCTTCCTGGCCACCGCCTACACGCGCGGGCCGTGGGACGAGCGCTCCCAGCACGCGGGGCCGCCGGCCGCGCTGCTCGGGCGGGCCGTCGAGGAGCGGGCCGGCGCACGCGCGGACATGCGGATCGCGCGGATCACGTACGAGATCCTGCGGCCGGTGCCGATCGGCGAGCTGGAGATCACCACCAGCGTGCTGCGCGCAGGCCGCGGTACCGAGGTGGTGGAGGCCGCCCTCGCTCCGACGGGGGCCGCGCCGGTGATGCTCGCGCGGGCACTGCGCATCCGGGTCGATCGGGAAACGGTGCCGGCGGTGGCGCCGGGGCCGGAGCTGCCTTCGCCGGGCGAGGTGGCGGAAACGCCCTTCGAGCTGCCGTGGGAGACCGGTTACCACACGGCCATGGAGACCCGTTTCGCCGCCGGGGCGTTCGCCGAGCCGGGCCCGGGCACCTGCTGGATGCGCATGAGGGTGCCGCTGATCGTGGGGGAGGAGGCCCGCCCGCTGGACCGGGTGCTGATCGCCGCCGACTCGGGCAACGGCATCAGCGCGGTGCTGGACTTCGGCCGGTACGTGTTCGTCAACGGCGACCTCACCGTGCATTTGCACCGCCACCCGGTGGGTGAGTGGACGTGCGTGGAAGCCCGTACGAGCGTGGACGCGGCCGGGATCGGCCTCGCCGACGCGCGACTGCACGACGAGAAGGGGCCCATCGGGCGGGGCGCGCAGAGCCTGTTCGTCGCGCCGAGGTAGGGGTAGGGGTGGCCGGGTAGGGGTGGCCGGGTAAGGGTGCCGCCGGGTGGAGGGACGCACCGGCGGGGACGCGGAAGGCCATGCCCCGTTCCGGGCGCGGGCCGAGGCGTGCGCCGGTTTCGGACGATTTCGCCGAGCACTTGGCCGAGAGGGCCCGTAAGGCTTTTCCGTTTGTCGACGACCCCGGAGACTGGAGGGTGGTGTTCTCCGGCGTCGGGGACGGTCCGAACCGGTACGGGGGCGTCGCCTGTTCCGGCTTCCGGGTGGGTTAGTCGGGTTGTCGGCGCGGGAGACGGGAATGACCCGTCAGAATGGCGCGGGGTGGGGGAGGGTTGACGGGTGCGCAGATTCTGGATGGTAGGCGGGATCGGAATCGCAGTGGCCCTGAGCTTCCTCGTGCTGCTCGTCGTGGGGACGTACTCCGCGGCGGCGGGCCTGGTGGGCGCGGGTGCGGGCGGCAGGGCGTTGGGGCTCGCGAAGGGCGCCGTACCGGGGAAGTACCAGTCGCTGGTGCAGAAATGGGGCACCTTGTGCCCGGCGATCAGCCCGGCGCTGTTGGCCGCCCAGTTGTACTCGGAGAGCGGCTGGAACCCCAATGCCGTCAGTCCGGCGGACGCGCGGGGGATCGCGCAGTTCATCCCGGGGACGTGGGCCGGGCACGGGGTGGACGGCGACGGTGACGGTGACCGCGACATCTGGGACCCCAACGACGCCATCCCTTCGGCGGCTTCGTACGACTGTGAGCTCGCCAAGGACGTGGCGGGGGTGGGCGGTGACGCGACCGGGAACATGCTCGCGGCGTACAACGCGGGCTCGTACGCGGTCATCAAGTACGGCGGGGTGCCGCCGTACAAGGAAACGCAGGGGTACGTAAAGACGATTACCACCCTGGCCAAGAGCTTCGAGCGGCCGCTCGGCCGGGTCTCGCCCTCGCAACAGGCCGCCGGGGCGTTGTACTTCGCGCAGAAGCAGCTGGGGACCCCGTATCTGTGGGGCGGCAACGGAACGCCCGACCAGGACGGGCGGTTCGACTGCTCGGGGTTGACCAAGGCGGCGTACGAGTCGGTGGGTGTGGAGCTGCCGCGCGTCGCGAACGACCAGTACAACGCCGGGCCGCATCCTTCGCGGCAGGAATTGCTCCCCGGTGATCTGGTCTTCTTCTCCGACGATCTGACGAACTCTCGGGACATTCGGCACGTCGGCATCTACGTGGGCGGGGGCTACATGATCAACGCTCCCTACACGGGTGCGGTGATTCGTTTCGACAAGATCGACACCCCCGACTACTTCGGTGCGACCAGGGTCACGAAGGACGGCGCGGAAGCTCTTCCGGAGCGCACGGCGGCCCCCGCGCAAGCCTTGTGACGGAGCGTTAAGCATGGGCCCTGAGCTGCGATGATCAGTCACTCTTGGATAACGTTGGAGTGATCATCCCGTGGAGAGTGGAACGTACGTGCCACCACGGGCGTTCCATGGGCACAGGAGCTGATCGGCGGGGGTTGACGGAGCGTGCGCCGGGTGCGTCCGCACGGACCTAGGCAAGGGCAAGGGACCGCATCACCATGGCTGGACTCACGACCGGTGGGCCGAATGTGGATGTAAGCCTGCTGTACGAGATCAACGGCCTGGCCCGGCGCGCGCCGGACTGGATCGACCGCGCGGTGAGCGTCATCGGCGACTACGGGATTCCGCTGGCGCTGGTCCTGCTCGTGCTGTGGTGTTGGCGCGGGGTGCGGGGGCAGGACGAGGCGAGCGCGGGCGAGTCGTTCGCCGCGCTGGTGTGGGCGCCGCTGGCGGCCGGGATCGCACTGCTGGTGAACGTGCCGCTGCGCGGGCTCGTGGGGCGGCCGCGCCCGTATCTCCAGCACGAGGGGCTGGAAGTGGTGGGCGGCGGGGCGGGGCACGGGTTCGACGGGTCGGGGTTCTCGTTCGTCAGCGATCACGCGACGCTGGCGATGGCGCTCGGTGTGGGGATCTTCGTCGCGAACCGGCGGCTCGGGCTGATCGGGGTCGGGCTGGCGCTGCTGGAAGGGCTGTGCCGGGTGTACATGGGCGTGCACTACCCGACGGACGTGGTGGGCGGGCTGGCGTTGGGTACGGCGGTGGTGTTGGTGCCGGCGCCGTTGGCGATGGCGGTGTTGGGGCCGGTGGTGCGGGTGATGCGGGGGCAGGGGCGGGGGGCCGTTGTGGCGCGGCCGGTGTTGGGTGCCGGGGTTGAGGCGGGGGCCGGGGAGAAGGACCTCGCGGCGTAGGCCCTGGCCGGGCGGTTGGGGGTGCGGGTGCCGGTGCGGGTGCGGGTCGCCGGTGTGCGGCGCGGGCGGTGGGTTGGGTGCGGCGGCGTTGCGCGGAGCGGCCCCGGCTGCGCCGGGCTTTCCGGGGCTCCGCCCCGGGCCCCGCGCCTCAAACGCCGGCGGGGCTGCATTTGGCCTGCGGCTTTAGGGCCGGCGGGGGTGGGTTTGGCCTGCGGCTTGAGCGCCGGCGGGGGTGGGTTTGGCCGGTGTGGGCTGGACGGGCCGCCGGGGGGTGGCGTGGGTTGGGTGCGGCGGCGTTGCGCGGAGCGGCCCCGGCTGCGCCGGGCTTTCCGGGGCTCCGCCCCGGGCCCGTGCCTCAAACGCCGGCGGGGCTGGATTTGCCAGGGCCCCGTGCCTCAAACGCCGGTGCGGCTGAACCGCCCCCCCCCGCGCCTCAAACGGCGGCGGGGCTGGGTTTGGCCCGCGGGGCGGGTGGTCCGGTGGGGTTGGGGGGCCGGTGGGGTTGGGTCAGTCGTCGTTCGGGTCGTCGCGGCGGTAGCGGGAGCGGAGCCAGAGGCCCGTGGCCACCGCCGCGGCCGTCGTGAGGCCGATGGCCAAGGCCACGTCGGCCGGGCCGTCGGCGGAGCCCGCCGGGCGGGCCCAGGCCGCGGCCGGGGTGAGGGCGACGAGCGACACGGCCCAGACGAGCGCCGCGAGTCGGGGTCCCCGTCGAGGTCGTGGCATGAGTCAAGGGCACCCGGTGGCGGGCGACCCGGCCAGCCGGGCCGTCCGAACGGGCGATGCGCCCGGCTACCCCGCCGAGTGCCGGGTGGCGTCCCTGCGGGCCAGGTCTCTGGAGCGGCGGGCCGGGCCGGTCCAGCCGCAGGTGCAGACGGCCAGGCAGAACGCCCCGCGTTCGGCGGTGCTGGTGGTGTGTGCGGGCTCACCCGGGTCACGGGGCAGCGGCACAGCGGTAAGCGGAGGTAACACGCTCGCTTGGGTGTGCGTATCCACGCCACCACGGTACCCGGAGCGGCCCTGCCCCGGAACCGCCGCCGCCCGTGACGGGAAACCCCCGACCTCGTTAAACGGAACGGGTGGGGCCTCGGGCAAACAGCGGGCACGCGTTGGGGGTTGGCAGGCGATGGTGGTGCACCAGCACAGGCGGCGACGAGGGCGTGCGGGTGGGGCGGTGCTTGCCGTCGGCGTCGCGGTGACCGTGGCCCTGGCGAGCGGCTGCGGCGGCCCGGCGAGCGGCGACGACCGGCCCCCGCAGGACCCGGCCGCGGTGGTCCGCGGCGCCGCCGACGCGCTCATCGGCGCGGGCAGCGCGCAGGCCCGTACGGCGATGGAGATGGCGACCGGCGGAACCCGGGTCACCATCCGCGGCGAGGGCGGCGTCGACTTCAAGAGCCGGATGGGCCAGCTCCTGGTGATGCTCCCGGCCGATGTGACCGGCAAGGCGGAGCACAGACCCATCACCGAGCTCCTCGTTCCCGGCGCGCTCTACATGAAGAACCGCGGCGCGGGCGTCCCCGCCGACAAGTGGGTCCGTGTGGACACGACGACCCTCGCGGACGGGAACCTGGTCACGGGCGGCGCCACCGACCCGTTGGCCGCCGCCGAACTGCTGCGGGGTGCGCAGCAGGTCACGTACGTCGGCGAGACCGACCTGGCGGGTACCAAGGTGCGGCACTACCAGGGCACCACCGACATCGGGCGGGCCGCGCGGAGCGCCTCGCCGGGGGTCAGGGGAGCGCTGGAGGCGGCGGCGAAAGGGTTCAGCAAGGACACGGTCCCCTTCGACGCGTACCTGGACATGGAGGGGCGGCTGCGCAAGGTCCGGCACCGGTTCAGCTACGTCAACAATGGCGTGATCGATGTGGCGTCGACCACGCTGCTGTACGGCTTCGGGACTCCGGTGACCGTCACATTGCCGCCAAGCGGGGACATTTACGCCGGAAAGATCGCCGGATAGTCGGGCTTCGCGTCTGGGACCCCGCGATCGGGCCATGGCCCGGTATCCGGAAATGGTCCATCCGTGTCATGCGCACCGCGAGGTGCGCTCCCTACGCTGGGAAGCCGGGCGGCAAGAGACCGGCAGAGAGAGGTGACACGCGTGACTCCCGTGTGCGGTACGACGGTGCAGGACCACGTGGCGCTCGCCGAGATCGAGTTGTGCGGTGAACTGATCATCGCGGCCTCGGCGGCTGCCGAGGACCGGCTGAGCCAGGACCGCATCGACGAAGTGCTGATGGGCATCGCGCCCTGAGCCTCGGAAACCGGGCGGGGACGTGGTCGTGGGACGGCCGCGGCGGCGGTCGGCCGCCGGGCCCGGGGCTGGTGTCCTGGCTGGGTGTCGGGGGTGGGTGCTCGTGCGCGGGGTTCTCGGGGGCGCTCAGGTCCGAAGGAGCCGGGCGATCGCCTTCGTCGCTTCCTCGACCTTGGCGTCGATCTCGGTCCCGCCCTTGACGGCGGCGTCCGCGACGCAATGCCGCAGGTGTTCCTCCAGCAGCTGGAGCGCGAAGGACTGGAGCGCCTTCGTGCTCGCCGAGACCTGCGTGAGTATGTCGATGCAGTAGACGTCCTCGTCGACCAGGCGCTGGAGACCGCGGATCTGGCCCTCGATCCGGCGCAGCCGCTTGAGGTGCTCGTCCTTCTGGTGGTGGTAGCCGTGGACGGGCGCCGCGGCGGCCCCGCCGGCTCCGGGGCCTTCCGCCTCGATGGTCGTCATGCGTCCTCCCGTGGTCCGGACGAGGGATGTATACCTGGGATGTATACCCCTCATGGGTATAGGGTACTGGGCCGCGCCCGAGGGGGCGGGGGTCCGTGCTCCCCACTCTGCCTGATGGAGGACACTGGGGAACCGCCGGTTAGCCGTGACCGGGGGATGCGCCTAGCATCAGCCTGACCGAATCCAATGCACCCCGAGGACCCCACGTGCGATTTCGTCTGACCCCCAGGGAGACGAGCTTCTACGACATGTTCGCCGCATCCGCGGACAACATCGTCACGGGCTCGAAACTCCTGATGGAACTGCTCGGAGCGGACACCGCCGCCCGGGCCGAGATCGCGGAGCGGATGCGGGCTGCGGAGCACGCGGGGGACGACGCCACCCACGCGATCTTCCACCAGCTGAACTCCTCCTTCATCACGCCGTTCGACCGCGAGGACATCTACAGTCTGGCGTCCTGTCTCGACGACATCATGGACTTCATGGAAGAGGCGGTCGACCTGGTCGTCCTCTACAACGTGGAGGAACTGCCCAAGGGCGTCGAGCAGCAGATCGAGGTACTGGCGCGGGCGGCCGAGCTGACCGCCGAGGCCATGCCGCACCTGCGGACCATGACCAACCTGACCGAGTACTGGATCGAGGTCAACCGCCTCGAGAACCAGGCCGACCAGATCCACCGCAAGCTGCTCGCCCAGCTCTTCAACGGCAAGTACGACGCCATCGAGGTGCTGAAGCTCAAGCAGATCGTCGACGTGCTGGAAGAGGCCGCCGACGCGTTCGAGCACGTCGCGAACACGGTGGAGACCATCGCGGTCAAGGAGTCCTGAACCTCGTGGACACCTTCGCGCTGATCGTGACCATCGGTGTCGCGCTCGGCTTCACGTACACCAACGGCTTCCACGACTCGGCGAACGCCATCGCGACCTCGGTCTCGACGCGGGCGCTGACTCCGCGTGCCGCTCTCGCCATGGCCGCCGTGATGAACCTGGCCGGTGCCTTCCTCGGCAGCGGCGTGGCCAAGACGGTCAGCAAGGGACTGATCGAGACGCCGCAGGGCAACCGCGGCATGTGGATCCTGTTCTCCGCGCTGGTCGGGGCGATCGTCTGGAACCTGGTCACCTGGTACTTCGGCCTGCCGTCCTCCTCCTCCCACGCCCTCTTCGGCGGCATGGTGGGAGCGGCGCTCGCGGGCGGGATCGGCGTCATCTGGAGCGGGGTGCTGGACAAGGTCGTCATCCCGATGTTCCTGTCGCCCGTCGTCGGCCTCATCGTGGGCTACCTGGTGATGGTCGCGATCATGTGGATGTTCCGTCGGTCCAACCCGCACAAGGCCAAGCGCGGCTTCCGGATCGCACAGACCGTCTCGGCCGCCGCCATGGCCCTCGGCCATGGTCTGCAGGACGCGCAGAAGACCATGGGCGTCGTGGTCATGGCGCTGGTCATCGCCGATGTGGAGTCGGCCAACGATCCGATCCCGGTGTGGGTCAAGTTCGCGTGCGCCCTGATGCTGTCGCTCGGTACGTACGCGGGTGGCTGGCGCATCATGCGCACGCTCGGCCGCAAGATCATCGAGCTGGACCCGCCGCAGGGCTTCGCCGCCGAGACGACCGGCGCGTCGATCATGTACACGGCTTCCTACCTGTACCAGGCGCCCATCTCCACCACGCACGTGATCACCTCGGCGATCATGGGTGTGGGCGCGACCAAGCGGGTCAACGCGGTCCGCTGGGGCGTCGCCAAGAACATCATCCTCGGCTGGTTCATCACCATGCCGGCGGCGGCCATGGTCGCCGCGCTGTGCTTCTGGATCGTGGACCTGGCCTTCGTCGGCTGACGCCCGGTACGAAAGCGGTCGTACGAAGCGACGTAGGACGACGGTACGAAAGCGGGCCGGCTCCACCCACCCAGGGGGAGCCGGCCCTTCGCCTTGCGGTGGCACCGCCATGCAGCACCGCAGGACGTTCAGTACATCCGCGGGGGTCGGGGCTTAGCCGAAGCGGCCCGAGATGTAGTCCTCGGTGGCCTGGACGGACGGGTTGGAGAAGATCCGGTCCGTGTCGTCGATCTCGACGAGCTTGCCGGGCCGGCCGACCGCGGCGAGGTTGAAGAAGGCGGTGCGGTCCGAGACGCGGGCCGCCTGCTGCATGTTGTGCGTCACGATGACGATCGTGAAGCGCTCCTTGAGCTCGCCGATCAGGTCCTCGATGGCGAGGGTGGAGATCGGGTCGAGCGCGGAGCACGGCTCGTCCATCAGCAGGACCTGGGGCTCGACCGCGATGGCGCGGGCGATGCACAGGCGCTGCTGCTGGCCGCCGGAGAGGCCGGAGCCGGGCTTGTTCAGGCGGTCCTTGACCTCGTTCCAGAGGTTGGCGCCCTGGAGGGACCGCTCCACGATTCCC
This sequence comes from Streptomyces sp. Tek67B01, assembly GCF_055231995.1. Lineage (NCBI taxonomy): Bacteria > Bacillati > Actinomycetota > Actinomycetes > Kitasatosporales > Streptomycetaceae > Streptomyces > Streptomyces sp. Tek67B01. Next base: position 3,433,835 of record NZ_JBUYUY010000001.1, on the reverse strand, counting down.
GCCAGCTCGGACTTCTTGTAGCTGCCGTTCAGGCGCAGGCCCGCGGCCACGTTGTCGAAGATCGACATGGTGGGGAAGGGGTTCGGGCGCTGGAACACCATGCCGACGGTGCGGCGGACGGCGACCGGGTCGACGCCCGGGCCGTACAGGTTCTCGTCGTCCAGCAGGACCTTGCCCTCCACGCGGCCGCCGGGGGTGACCTCGTGCATGCGGTTGAGGGTGCGCAGGAAGGTGGACTTGCCGCAGCCGGAGGGGCCGATGAAGGCGGTCACGGAGCGCGGCTCCACGGTCATCGAGATGTCGTCGATGGCCTTGTGGTTGCCGTAGAAGGCGGAGAGGCCGCTGACGTCGATTCGCTTGGCCATGAGGGGGTCACTTCTCTTTCATGCGGTCACACGCGGCGGAGCCGCATAGTCGATACCTAGCGGCCGGTCTTCGGGGCTTTCCAGCGCGCGATGCCGCGAGCCACCAGGTTCAAGATCATGACGAAGGCGATCAGGACGAGGGCAGCGGCCCACGCCCGGTCGTAGGAGGCTTCACTGCCGACCTTGTACTGCTCCCAGATGTACAGGGGGAGCGAGGACTGGGCACCTTCGAAGGGGTTGCCGTTGATCAGCTGCGTACCGAAGACCAGCAGCATGATCGGCGCGGTTTCGCCGGCGATGCGGGCGACGGCGAGCGTCACGCCGGTGGCGATGCCGCCGATGGCGGTGGGGAGCACGACCTTGAGGATCATGCGCCACTTCGGTACGCCGAGGGCGAGGGCGGCCTCGCGCAGCTCGTTCGGGACGAGCTTGAGCATCTCCTCGGTGGAGCGGACCACGACGGGCATCATCAGGATCGACAGGGCCATCGAACCGGCGAAGCCGGAGGGGCCGAAGCCGAGCATCAGGTTCCAGGTCGTGAGGATGAACAGGCCCGCGACGATGGAGGGGATGCCGGTCATGACGTCGACGAAGAAGGTCACGGCCTTGGCGAGCGAACCCCGGCCGTACTCGACCAGGTAGACGGCGGTCAGCAGGCCGACGGGCGCGGCGATCGCGGTGGCCAAGGCGACCTGCTCGATGGTGCCGAGCAGCGCGTGGTAGACGCCGCCGCCCTTCTCGAAGCTGGTGATGCCGTTCATCGAGTGGCTGAGGAAGTCGCCGTCGAGGGCGTTCATGCCGCGGCTGACGGTGGTCCAGATCAGCGAGAGCAGCGGGATGACCGCGAGGAGGAAGCAGACCCAGACGACGGAGGTCGCGACCCGGTCCTTGGCCTGGCGACGGTTCTCGACGATCGAGCTGGCGAGGTAGGTGACGGCGACGAAGAGCAGGGCGGCGAGCAGCCCCCACTGGATCTTGCTCTGGAGGCCGAAGGCGGCGCCGATGCCGCAGCCGAGGGCGACCGAGAGGGCGGCGATGCCGGCCGGGGCCCAGCGGGGCAGACCGCCGCGGGTCAGCCGGGAGGGGGCGGCGGACTTGGGGGCCCGGGCGGGCCGCTGGTCCTGGATCGTGTGGCTCATCAGGCGTTCGCCCCCGAGTACTCCTTGCGGCGGGCGATGATCACGCGTGCTCCACCGTTGACCAGCAGGGTGAGGAGGAAGAGGACCAGACCGGAGGCGATCAGCGCGTCCCGGCCGAACTCGTTGGCCTCGTCGAACTTCGCGGCGATGTTCTGCGCGAAGGTCCCGCCGCCCGGGTTCAGGATGTGGCCGGAGATCAGGAAGCTCGGGGAGAGGACGGTGGCCACGGCCATGGTCTCGCCGAGCGCGCGGCCGAGGCCGAGCATCGAGGCGGAGATGACGCCGGAGCGCCCGAAGGGCAGCACCGACATGCGGATGACCTCCCAGCGGGTCGCGCCGAGGGCCAGGGCGGCCTCCTCGTTCATGCGCGGGACCTGGAGGAAGACCTCGCGGCTGACGCTGGTCACGATCGGGAGGATCATGATCGCGAGCAGGATGCCCACGGTGAAGAGCGAGCGGGCGACGCCGACCTGGGTCTTGTCGAACACGTAGGTCCAGCCCATGTACTCGTCGAGCCACATGTTGAGACCGCCGAGGTACGGGACGAGGAAGAGGGCGCCCCAGATGCCGTAGATGATCGACGGCACGGCGGCCAGCAGGTCGACCACGTAGGCGAGGGGCGTCGCCAGCTTGCGCGGCGCGTAGTGCGAGATGAACAGGGCGATGCCGACGGCGATCGGAACCGCGATGGCCATCGCGATGATCGAGCTGACGACCGTGCCGAAGAGCAGGACGGCTATGCCGAAGACGGGCGGGTTGGCCGACGCGTTCCAGTCGAAGGTGGTGAGGAAGTTGCCCTCGTTCTTCGACAGCGCGATCGAGGCGCGGTAGGTGAGGAAGACGGCTATCGACGCCATGATCACCAGGAGCAGGATGCCGGAACCCTTGGAGAGCCCGGCGAAGATCTTGTCACCGGCGCGGCCGGTGGATCCTGCGCTCGTGGAGACCGGCGGAGCCGTGTCGAGCGGGGTGGGTGTGGTGGAAGCCATGGTCTTTCCGGTCTGGACGGGGGCGGGCCCCCTGGCGGCGGTGCACCGGATTCTCCCCGGACCTCGTCCGGGGTCCCCTCCAGGGAGGGGAGGGGCCTCGGGGCGCGGTGTCCGGTCCGGACGGGGACCGGACACCGCACCCAGGGGCTCACGTGTTCAGCGGCTCAGGTGTTCGGCGACTCACGTGTGCGCTGCTCGCGCGTACGGCGACCCGCCTGGGCGAGTCGCGCGTCGCGATCAGGACAGGGACTTGACGACTTCGCGGACCTTGGTGTTGATCTCGGCCGGGATCGGCGCGTAGCCGTTCTCGAACAGGACCTTCTGACCGGCGTCCGAGGCGGTGTAGTTCAGGAAGGACTTCACGGTGGGCAGGGTCTCCGCCTTGTTGCCCTTGTCGCAGACGACCTCGTACGTGACCAGGACGATCGGGTAAGCACCGTCGGCCTTGGTCGTGTAGTCGAGCTTAAGCGCCAGGTCGGAGCCGGTCCCGGCGATCTTGGCGGCGGCGATGGCCTTGGAGGCGCTCTCGGCGGACGCCTTCACCGGGGCGGCGGCACCGGTGTTGATGTCGACGGTCTTGATGTTCTGCGAGGCGGCGTAGGAGAGCTCGAAGTAGCCGATCGCGCCGTCGACGGCCTTCACCTGCGAGGCGACACCCGAAGAGTTGGAGGCGCCCTGGCCGCCCGGAGCCGGCCACTTCTTGGAAGGCTCGTAGGTCCACGCGTCGGGGGCGGTGGCCTTGAGGTACTTGCCGAGGTTCTCGGTGGTGCCGGAGTCCTCGGAGCGGTGGAAGGCCTGGATGGCGGTGGAGGGAAGCGTCACGCCCGGGTTCAGCTTCTTGATCGCCTCGTCGTCCCACTTCTTGATCTTGTCGTTGAAGATCGAGGCGAGGGTCGGGGCGTCGAGGTTCAGCTTGTCCACGCCGGCGACGTTGAAGCCGATGGCGATGGGGCCGCCGACCATGGGCAGGTTGATGCCCTGGCCACCGGTGCAGACCTTCTTCGAGTCCTCGACCTGCTCGGGCTTCAGCGCGGAGTCCGAACCGGCGAAGCCGATGGTGCCCTGGTTGAAGGCGACGATGCCCTCACCGGAGGAGGACGACTTGTAGTTCACCTCGACGCCGGAGCAGGCGGACATGTAGGCCTTGACCCACAGGTCCACGGCGTTCTTCTGGGCGGAGGAGCCGGAGGCGAGCAGCTTGCCCTTGGCGTCGTCGCACTTGATGTCGCCGGCGGCGGGCGCGGAGGCCTTGCCGCTCGCCGAGGAGTCGGCCTTGGTGTTGTCGTCCGAGCCGCACGCCGTGAGGACCAGGGCGCCGGACACGACGAGTGCCCCGAGGGCGGAGGCACGAAGCATGCTCTTGCGCTGAAGCTTCACTTTCGGGTGTTCCTTCCAGAAGCCGCCGGCCGCTTTCTGCATCGGGGCGGCGTGCGAAGAGGACTACAGGTGGGTCGGTGCGGGCCGGGGTCGGCTCGAACTCGGGCCGGGGCTTCGGCTCGCACCTTGCGGTACTGAAATTAGGCAGAACAGGTGAAGCGGTCGACGGGGGTTGGTTAACGGGGGGTGAACCATGGCGGACGGGCTGGTGTGGGTGGCGCGTTTGTAGTTGGACGTAACGGGACGTTACCCGCACGTTATGCCGTCGTGACCTTGTCCTGGCCGTTGGGGTGGGGTGGTGGTGGCCGGAAATCGCCCCCGGGCCTCTGCGCCTCAAACGCCGCGGGGCCGGCTTTGGCGGGCCGGGGTGGCGAAGGCGGTTTCCGTGACCGGGTGCGGCGCCGGTGCGCTGGGCGCCTTGGGTGCGCCGGGCTTTTCGGGGCGGGCCCGGGCCTGCGCCCCGCGAACGCCGGTGGGGGCTGGGGTGGGCGGTGGTCCGGGGGTCGGGTGCGGCGCCGTTGCCGGGGGCCGGTCCCCGGGCCCCGCGCCTCAAACGCCGGTGGGGCCGGGACGGCGAAGGTGGCTTGCGCGACCGGGTGCGGTGCGGTGCGGCTGCGCTGGGCGGGCCTGGCTGCGCCGGGTTTTTCGGGGCGCAGGGCCCGGGCCTGCGCCCCGCCAACGCCGGCGGGGCTGGATTTGGCGGGGCTGGTCGGGTTGGCATGGCGCCCCCGGGTCCCGGCCTCCGGGCCCTAAGGCCGGGAATGGCCGGTCGGGGTCCGGGGCGGGTCCGGGGAACGGTGGAAGTGCGGGTAGGGGACAGCCCCGCGTGGCCGCCCCCAAGGATGGCTGCGGCGGGTCCCCGGCCGGGGAAGGCGGACCGAGTCGGGGCGCAGTGGCCTCGAACCGGTAGGGCGCCCGGCGCCCATCGGCCGGTGGCCGCAAGGGCGGATAGGGCGCGGGCCCTGGCCCGGAGGACAACGGATAGGGCCCAGCGGCCTGAATCCGGCACGGCGCTCCGGGCGCCCAGCGGCCGGGGCCCGGCAGGGGCGCGGGCCTCGGCGCGGGGCCCCGGTGGACGGAGTCCGGCGCAGCGGCTCGGTTCCGGTAAGGCGCCCCGCCCGGCTCCGGCATGGCGCCCCGGGCGCCCATCGGCCGGGGCGCGGGCCTCGGCGCGGGAGACCGGTGGACGGAGTCCGGCGCGGGGGCCTGAAGCCGGCCCTCGCCGCGCGCGCCCGCGCCTAACGGCCGGGAGACGGCAGGAGCGCGGGCCCCGGCCCGAAGATGGTGGACGGAGTCCGGGGCAGCGGCCGGGAGCCGGCCCCCGCCCCACGCCCCGGGAGGCGGGCCCCGGTGGTGGAGATGGTGGACGGAGTCCGGGGCAGCGGTCCGAAGGCGGTTCCCCGCCCCGGTGTCGGGGCGGGGGAGGGGGCGTCAGGGAGACGGCGTGGGGTGGAGGGGGACCAGGGAGACGAACGAGTGGCGGGCCGCCTGGACCGCGTGGCGTTGGTCCGCGTGGAGGACGCCCAGGGCGTAGGCCGTCGTCGGGGCGATGCGCGGGGTGCGGGCCGCCGTCGCCGTGGCGGCCGCCGCTTCGGAGGCGTCGCGGTGCCGGTCCAACGCCTCGCCGGCCGCCGCCAGGCGGGTCACTTCCACGCCCAGCGTCTCCCGCGCGTACCGGTGCACCCGCAGCAGCCGCCGCACCTCGTGCCACGCGCCGTCGTCCTGCGCGGAGTACGGCGAGTGCCGCGGCGGCAGCGCCTCCACCGCCGCGTCCAGGCGGGTGCGCGCCACCTCCGCCAGCGGGACGAGCACGTCCTCGACCCGCCCCCGCGCCGCGACCGGGTCCAGCGGTACCTCCGAGGCGAGGACCGCCACCGCGTCGGCGAGCGCGTGGAAGCGGGAGGAGCCCAGCGCGGACAGCGTGGCCGAGTGGGCCCGTGTCCGGGCCAGGGTCAGCCTGCGCTCCAGCAGCGCGCCCGCCCGCGCCGAGCCGACCGTCAAGGACTCCGCCCCGCCCCGCTGCGCGGGGACGTCGGAGGCTCCCGAGAGCCGGTGCAGGGCCTCCATCAACCGTGACAGCCGGGCGGCGTACGCGTGCTCGTCGGCCAGGGTCGAGGACAGCCAGACCAGCTCGCCGCGCAGCCCGTCCGCCCAGGAGGACTCGGCCACGCCGCGGAAGGTGGCCAGGGAGGAGGCGATGCGGCGGGCGGCCCCCCGCAGGCCGCGCGCCGCATCGCCCTCCTCGGCCGGCCCGGCCCCGCCCACCGCGCTCTCCTCGTGCAGGCGCAACGCACGCAGGAAGGCGGTGGCCTGGGAGTGCAGGTACGTGCCGAGCACGTCGCCTGCCGCTGCGGTCCCCGTCATAAGGTCATGGTTTGGCTGAGCCACGCCGGCGCCTCCGGGCGTCTATGAGCATCTCCTGTACGTGCCGCAGCGGCTGGCCTTCGGAGTCCGTGCTGTGCCGGGTCCATTCGCCGTCCGGCCCCAGGTGCCAGGAGGCGGTGTCGTCGGACATCCCGGTTTCCAGCAGCCGGTCCAGTGCCGTGCGGTGGGCCGGGTCGGCGACCCTGACCAGTGCCTCGATGCGGCGGTCGAGGTTGCGGTGCATCATGTCGGCGCTCCCGATCCACACCTCGGGTTCGCCGCCGTTGCCGAAGGCGAAGACCCGGGAGTGTTCGAGGAAGCGGCCGAGTATCGAGCGGACCCGGATGTTCTCCGACAGCCCGGGGACGCCGGGTCGTACGGCGCAGATGCCGCGGACCCAGATGTCCACGGGCACGCCTGCCTGGGCGGCCCGGTAGAGGGCGTCGATGAGGGCCTCGTCGACGATGGAGTTCATCTTGAGCCGGACGTACGCGGGCCGGCCGGCCCGGTGGTGGTCGGCCTCCTTGTCGATGCGGGCGATGAGCCCGTCACGCAGCGACTTGGGGGCGGTGAGCAGCCGGCGGTAGGTCTCGCGCCGCGAGTACCCGGACAGCCGGTTGAAGAGGTCGGAGAGGTCCGCGCCGACCTGCGGGTCGGCGGTGAGCAGGCCGAGGTCCTCGTAGAGCCGGGCGGTCTTGGGGTGGTAGTTGCCGGTGCCGACGTGCGAGTACCGGCGCAGTTGGTCGCCTTCCTGGCGGACGACGAGCGACAGCTTGCAGTGGGTCTTGAGGCCGACGAGGCCGTAGACGACGTGGCAGCCGGACTCCTCCAGCTTGCGCGCCCATTTGATGTTGGCCTGTTCGTCGAAGCGGGCCTTGATCTCGACGAGGACGAGGACCTGCTTGCCGGACTCGGCAGCGTCGATGAGGGCGTCGACTATGGGGGAGTCGCCGGAGGTCCGGTACAGCGTCTGCTTGATCGCGAGGACGTCCGGGTCGGCGGCGGCCTGTTCCAGGAAGGCCTGGACGGAGGTGGAGAAGGAGTCGTACGGGTGGTGCAGCAGGACGTCCCGCTCGCGCAGCGCCGCGAAGATGTCGGGCGCGGACGCGGACTCCACCTCGGCGAGGTCGCGGTGGGTGCCGGCGATGAACTTCGGGTACTTGAGCTCGGGCCGGTCCAGGGAGGAGATCCCGAAGAGGGCGGTCAGGTCGAGCGGGCCGGGCAGCGGGTACACCTCGGCGGCGCTGACGTTGAGTTCCTGTACGAGGAGGTCCAGTACGCCGGGGTCGATGGACTCCTCGACCTCCAGGCGCACGGGTGGGCCGAAGCGGCGCCGCATGAGTTCCTTCTCCAGGGCCTGGAGGAGGTTCTCGGCGTCGTCCTCCTCGACTTCGAGGTCCTCGTTGCGGGTGACGCGGAACATGTGGTGCGCGAGCACCTCCATGCCGGGGAAGAGCTCCTCCAGGTGCGCGGCGATGACGTCCTCCAGCGGGACGTAGCGCTGCGGCGAGGCCTCCAGGAAGCGGGAGAGCAGCGGGGGGACCTTGACGCGCGCGAAGTGGCGGTGGCCGCTGACGGGGTTGCGTACGACGACGGCCAGGTTCAGGGAGAGGCCGGAGATGTACGGGAAGGGGTGTGCGGGGTCCACGGCCAGTGGGGTGAGCACCGGGAAGATCTGGTTGCGGAACAGGGTGAAGAGGCGGGCCTGCTCCTTCTCGGTGAGGTCGGGCCACCGGATGAGGTGTATGCCCTCCTCGGCGAGCTGGGGGGCGATGTCCTGCTGGTAGCAGGCGGCGTGCCGGGCCATGAGCTCGCGGGAGCGGGTCCAGATCTGGTCCAGCACCTCGCGGGGCTGGAGGCCGGAGGCCGATCGGGTGGCGACGCCGGTCGCGATGCGGCGCTTGAGGCCGGCGACGCGGACCATGAAGAACTCGTCCAGGTTGCTCGCGAAGATCGCGAGGAAGTTCGCGCGTTCCAGCAGCGGGGTGGCCGGGTCCTCGGCGAGCTCCAGGACCCGCTCGTTGAAGGCGAGCCAGCTGCGTTCCCGGTCGAGGAACCGCCCGTCGGGCAGCTCGTCGCTGTCCTTGCCGTCGTAGGCGTCCGGGTCGGAGTCGAGGTCGGGCGCGAGGTCGGGCGCGAGATCGACGTGGGGGCGGTGCGCGGCTATGGAGCCGATGCGCGCTTTCGCCGCGGGGGACGTGTGAGACGGCTGCTGGGCGGGGACCTCGGCGGGGCCTGCGCTGGGCTGGTGGCTCATGACTCCATTCTTCCGCGCGAGCGGAAGGACAGGCGCGTCGGACGGATCGGCCGTCAGTCGGAGTCGGGGGTGCATGTTTGGGAGACTGGCAAGCGCTGCTTAATGCGCGGTGAATGGCGCATGGCTTCCCGGGTCCGCCTGGCGCACGAGTACGTCGTCGTCGGCGGCGCGCGGTGGCGTACGCGTCCCGCGGCGTCCGCCCGCGTGCGGCACGGGCCCCGGGCGCGCGGGGCCCGCCCGTAAGGCGTGCGCCGGGGCGGTACGGCTCTCCGTCGGGGTACGGGGTGGCAGGGCGGTAGGGGGTGGCAGGGCGGTACGGGGTGGCGCGGGCGGTACGGCCCTCGGGCGGGGACCGTACCGCGTGCGCTCCGGGGACCGTACCGCGTGCGCCGGCGCGGCTCAGCTCTCCGTGCGGTACATGAGGTCCACCTCGTGGGTGGTGAAGCCGAGGCCCTCGTAGACGGCGAGGGCCGCCGGATTGTCGGCGTCGACGTACAGCATGGCGGTGGGCAGGCCCGCCTCGGCGAGGTGGCGCAGGCCGATCGCGGTGAGTGCCTTGCCGAGGCCGCCGCCCTGGGCGCCGGGACGGACGCCGACGACGTAGACCTCGCCGAGCCGCTCGTCGGCGTGGACCTTCGTCCAGTGGAAGCCGATCAGTTCCCCGTCGCGTTCGGCGAGGAAGAAGCCCTTGGGGTCGAACCAGGGCTGCGTCATCCGGTCGTCGAGGTCCCGCTGGGTCAAGGTGCCCTGTTCGGGGTGGTGGGCGAAGGCGGCGGCGTTGGCCGCGAGCCAGGCCGCGTCGTCCGCCCCGGGGACGAAGGTGCGGACGGTGACGCCGGGCGGCAGGACCGCCTCGGGCAGCGGCGGCGCGTCGGGGCCGAGGGGGCGGCGCAGCTGGCGCAGTTCGCGGAAGAGGGTCAGGCCGAGTACCTGTGCGAGGTGGCGGGCGGCGGACTTGCCGCCGTGCGCCCACACCCGGATGCGCTTGCCGGAGGCGGCGAGCAGGGCGGAGCCGAGGGCCCTGCCGTGGCCGCGGCCGCGCAGTGAGGGGTCCACGACGAGTTCGGCGGCGGGGGCCTCCACCGGGTCGGTGTCCTCCAGTTGCCCGTATCCGGCGAGGTGGCCCTTGTCGGTGAGGAGGAAGTGCCGGATGCCCTCGCGGCGTCCGCCGCGGAGTTGCAGCCGGCCCTGCTCGGACACGGCGGTGGTGCCGTCGCTCCGCGCCGCGTCCGCGATCAGGGCCAGTACCGCGTCGGCCTGTTCCTCCGTCAGTTCGTCGAGGATGTCGATCTGCCGTCCCGGCTCCAAGGCCGCTGCTGCGTCAGTCATGACTCCACGGTACGACCGCAACCTGCCCGTAACCGATTAGGGCCTGACACGCTACGCGCGTTGACCTTAGGCTTCGGCGGACCTCCCAAGTTGTATCGCTGTCCACAAAGGGGACCAAATGTCAGCGACGCCACAACGGCACCGTCGTGCCCGCCGGTTGACCTTCTCCGCCTTGGCCCTCACGGCCGGGGCCGGCGCGATGGTCGCCGCCGCACTGCCGGCCGGTGCGGCCAGTGGTGGCGGCGCGGCCAAGAGCCGTACCGTCGACGTGCAGATGCTGTCGTTCAACGACTTCCACGGCACGCTGGAGCCTCCGCAGGGCTCGTCCGGCACCGTGAGCGAGCGCCAGGCCGACGGCACGACCAAGGCCATACCCGCAGGTGGCGTCGAGTACATGGCGACCGCTCTGCGCGATGCCCGCAAGGGCCACGAGTACTCCGTCACCGCCGCCGCCGGAGACATGATCGGCGCCAGTCCGATGCTGTCGGGCCTGTTCCACGACGAGCCGACCATCGAGGCACTGAACAAGCTGAAGCTGGACGTCACCAGCGTCGGCAACCACGAGTTCGACGAGGGCAAGGCGGAGCTTCGCCGGATGGCGTACGGCGGTTGTCACCCCGTCGAGGGCTGTTTCGAGTACGGCAAGACCTTCGGTGGATCGCAGTTCCAGTACCTCGCGGCCAATGTGACGGACGAGAAGACCAAGCGTCCGATGATGTCGCCCACCTTCATCTGGAAGAAGGGGGACGTGAAGATCGGCTTCATCGGCGTGACCCTGGAGGGCACCCCGGACGTCGTGACCGCCGAAGGGGTCAAGGGCCTCAAGTTCGGTGACGAGGTCGAGACGATCAACAAGTACGCCAACGAGCTGAACAAGCAGGGCGTGAAGTCGATCGTCGCGCTGATCCACGAGGGCGGCCTGCCCGCGAGCGGCGCGTACAACTACGACTGTGACGTGCCCGGCGCGGGCGCGGGCATCTCGGGTGCCATCGTCGACATCGCGAAGAACGTCGACCCGAAGGTCGACGCGCTGGTGACGGGTCACACGCACCAGGCGTACTCCTGCAACATCCCCGACCCGGCGGGCAACCCGCGCACGGTGACCTCGGCGGCCTCCTACGGCCGGCTGTTCACGGACACCACCCTCACCTACGACCGGCAGACCAAGGACATCGTCCGTACGCCGGTCAAGTCGCCCAAGCCGGTCCAGAAGGTCGTCAGCCGCGACCTGCCGAAGGCCGGGGACATGACCGAGCTGATCCAGCGCTGGAACGCGCTGGCGGCCCCGGTCGCGAACCGCACCGAGGGCTACATCTCGGCGGACCTGCCGGGCCGGGGTTCGGAGGCGCCGGAGAAGCCGCTCGGTGACGTGATCGCCGACGCGCAGTTGGAGGCGCTCGCGCCGGCCGACAAGGGCGGGGCCCAACTCGCGCTCATGAACCCGGGCGGTATCCGCGCGGACCTGGCCTACAAGGCCGCCGGCAGCGAGGGCGACGGCGTGGTGACGTACGGGGAGTCGTACACGGTCCAGCCGTTCACCAACATGATGAACGTGGTCGACCTGACCGGCGCCCAGCTGATCACCGCGCTCCAGCAGCAGGTCTCCGGGCCGGTCAACGGCCCCAACCCGAAGATCCTCCAGGTCTCGAAGGGCTTCACCTACACCCTGGACTCGACCAAGAGCGGCGCGGACCGCGTCGTCGTGGACTCGGTGAAGCTGAACGGCGCGGCGATCGACCCCGCCAAGACCTACCGGGTCGCGATGAACGAGTTCCTCGCGGGCGGCGGCGACGGCTTCACCGTGCTCAAGGACCACAAGAACAAGCTGGTCGGCGCGTCCGACCTGGACTGCTTCAACGCGTACCTGAACAAGTCCTCCGCGGCGGCCCCGATCGCCCCGCCGGCCGCGGACCGGATCACCGTCATCAAGTAGCAACCGAGTCAAGACCAGGGGCGGTGGGCCGGTCGGCCCGCCGCCCCTGCGGTGCTTTCCGCTGTGTTCTCAGAGTCCGCGTGTTCTCAGAGTCCGGCGAGGAACGTCCGGACGGCCTCGTGGAAGCCGTCCGGGTCGGTGAACGGCACGAAGTGGTCCCCGTCGAGGGGTGCGTACGAGGTCCCGGGCCGCCGGGTGACCATCGCGTCGGCGGTGTCCTGCGGGAGCGTCTGGCTGCGGGTGCCGTGGATCAGCAGGGCCGGGCAGGTGCTCGCGAGCCAGCTGTCCCAGTGGTCGCCGCGGCAGGCCTCGGCGGAGTCGGTCATGTCCTGCGGGTGGAACGGCAGTCGCCAGCCCTCGCCGCCGGGGAGCGGGCGCAGCGCCTGTTCGACGAACCGGGAGCCCACCGGCCCGGCGGCGGCGAGGAGTTCCTCGCGGGTGGGGGCGGTGTACCGCATGCCCCCGAGGAAGGTGAACAGCCCTCCCGCCGTGTCGGGGTCGATCTTCACGGTGGCGTCCACGTCGACCAGGGCCGAGACCCGGCCGGGGTGGGCGGCGGCCAACTGGTAGGCGGTGATCCCGCCGAGGGAGTAGCCGAGTACGGCGACGGGCTCATCCAGGCCGAGGTGGTCGAGGAGCGCGACGGCGTCGGCGACGTACCCGGCCCGGCCGTAGTCGGGGGCCCGGTCGGAGTCGCCGTGGCCGCGCTGGTCGGGGGCGATGACCCGCCATTGCTCGCCGAGGGCGTCGGCGAGGCCGGTGAAGGCGATGCCCTCGGACATCCCTCCGTGCAGGGCGAGCAGCGGGCGGCCGGGGCCGCCGAAGTCCCGGTAGGACAGTGTGCGGCCGTCGATGGTCAGCGTGTGGCGCATGGTCCGTTCTCCCCGTGTGTGCGGTGAACCCGCTGAGTGTGGTGAACCCGTGTGTGCGGTGAAGGTGACGCGTACGAGCCTGCCAGGATTTGGGCAAGTGCGCAATACGTTCGTCTTGGGCGTCTGCCCAAAATCGGGGCGCGGCTACCATCCGGGCATGGGAAATCGCGAGGACCTGCTGGCCGGAGCGCGCCGCTGCCTGGAGGAGAAGGGGTACCTGCGCACCACCGTGCGCGACATCGCCTCGGCGGCCCGGGTGAGCATGGCCGCGATCGGCTACCACTTCGGCTCGCGCGAGGCACTGCTCAACCAGGCGCTCTTCGCGGCGATGGACGAGTGGTCCGCGGAGGCCGGCCGGCTCGCCGGGCAGGGGGAGACGCACGCGGAACGGTACGCCGACATGTGGAACCGCAAGATCCGGGACTTCCGCGACATGCGCTGGCTCTGGATCGCCTCCATCGAGGCCTTCGTCCACGCCCAGTCCTCGCCCGAGCTGCTGGCCACCCTCGCCGAGGGTCAGCGCCGCTCGCGCCGCACGGTCGCCGCCGGGCTGCGCGGCGTACCCGAGGACGCGGTCGCCGAGGAGGACGTACGGTCCCTCGGGTCGGTGCACCTCGCGCTGTTGTCCGGGGTGATGGTGCAGGCGCTGACCGACCCGGAGCAGGCGCCCGACGGCCGGGAACTCGCCCAAGGTCTGCGCACGATGGCCGAGTTGCTCGAAAGGTGAGCGCTACCGACGGGTAGTAAACGTCGCTCCGCCACGCCATAATCCGGGCGACCAACCGAGTCGGCAAAGGGGCGGACATGGGCGTGGAGACAGGCGTGGGCGGGGACACGGACGCGCGGACGGGGGCGGACGCACGCACGGGCGGGGGCGCGCTGTCGGCGACGCGCCTCGACCGGCGGCGGTTCCTCGGCGGGGCGCTGGCGGCGGGCGCCGCCCTGGCCCTCGGCGCCGGCGCGGGGACGGCCTCCGCCCGCACCCTGGCCGGGCAGGACTGGATGGCGGGGCTCGGCGATTCCACCGCCCTACACCGGATGACGATCCCCGGCACCCACGACTCGGGCGCCACCAAGGGCGGGCTCTACGTCGCCTGCCAGAACACGTCGATCGCACAGCAGCTGGACTCCGGCATCCGCTTCCTCGACGTCCGCTGCCGCGTCACGGGTGGCTCCTTCGCCATCCACCACGCGGCCTTCTTCCAGGACCTGATGTTCGGCGACGTCCTCGTCGCCTGTTGGAACTTCCTCGCCGCGCACCCCTCCGAGACGGTCCTGATGAGGGTCAAGCAGGAGTACTCGGGAGAGAGCGACGCGACCTTCCGCGCGGTCTTCGACGACTACCTCGACAACCGCGGGTGGCGTCCGCTCTTCCGGATCTCCGACACCCTGCCCACCCTGGGCCAGGCCCGCGGCAAGGTCGTCCTGCTCGCCGACAACGGCGGACTGCCCGGCCTGCGGTACGGCGACGGCAACGTCTTCGACATCCAGGACGACTACAACGCGGAGCCGTTCGCCAAGCGGGGCAAGATCGAGGACCAGTTCCGTCGGGCCGTCCGACAGCCCGGCAAGCTCTTCGTGAACTACACCAGCACCGCCGCGTACATGCCGCCGCGCTGGAACTCCGACCGGCTCAACCCGCAGGTCCACGCGTTCGTCGACGGGGGCGAGCTGACCGGGAGCACCGGGCTCGGGATCGTCCCCATGGACTTCCCGAACACCCGGACCGGCCTGGTCGACTCACTGATCCGGCACAACTGACCCGTTCCCCGGCGCCGCCGGCGGCGCCGGCGGCGGGGTCGGAGCGCCCGGGATGCGCAGCACCGCCTCCGTCCCCGGCCCGCCGTCCGCCGGCGCCCGCAGCTCGGCGCTCCCGCCCGCGCGCTGCGCCGTACGGGCCACGATCGACAGGCCCAGCCCGCTGCCGGGCAGGGCGCGCGCCGACGGGGAACGCCAGAACCGCTCGAAGACGTAAGGGAGGTCGTCGGCCGGGACACCGGGCCCGTGGTCGCGCACGGTCAGTTCGCCTGCCCGCAACGCCACCTCCACCACGCCGCCCGGCGGGCTGAACTTCACCGCGTTGTCCAGCAGGTTGACCACCGCCCGTTCCAGCGCCGCCGCCTCGCCCCGGACGTACCAGGGCCGAAGGTCCGAACCGAAGGTCAGCTCACGACCGCGCGGGCGGGCCCGGGACAGCGCCGTCTCCGCGATGTCGTGCAGGGCCACCACCTCCAGCCGTACGTGCGCGGCGGCGTCCGGCCGGGACAGCTCCTGGAGGTCGCCGATCAGGGCGGCCAGCTCCGTCATCTGCGCCTTGACCGAGGCCAGCAACTCCTTGCGGTCCTGCGGCGGGATGGCCCGACCGGTGTCCTCGCTGCGCGCGAGCAGTTCGATGTTGGTGCGCAGCGAGGTCAGCGGGGTGCGCAGCTCGTGCCCGGCGTCCGCGATCAGCTGGGCCTGCCGGTCGCGCGAGGAGGCGAGGGCCGCCGTCATCGAGTTGAACGACCGCGACAGGCGGGCGATCTCGTCGTCGCCGTCGTCGGGAATCCGCACGGTCAGGTCCTCGGTGCGCGCGATGTGCTCGACCGCGCCGGTCAGTTCGTCCACGGGCCGCAGGCCCGTCCGGGCCACCCACAGCCCAGCCACGCCCGCACCGACGACGCCGACGCCCGAGACGAACAGCAGCACCCAGGCCAGGGTGGACAGCGGCTTGTCGACATCGGCGAGCGGCTTGGCGACGGAGATGGCCACGGTGCCGCCCACCGGCCCGCTGACGTTCACCGGCTGGGTGTAGACGCGGACCGGGGTGCCCTCGGTGGTGCGGCCGTCGTACAGCACGGCCCCGCGCCGGCCCTGGGCGACCTGGAGGTCGTACCCCGTCACCGGGAGGGTGTTCTTGCCGTCCACCCAACACCGACCGCCCGAGGGCAGGACGATCTGCACCTGCGCGCTCAGGTTGTTGACGATGGCGCCGGGCACCTTCTCGCGGCAGCCGACCTCGGACAGCGTCTGGTTGGCCTGCGCGCTGGCGTTGGTGGAGCGCAGCGAGCTGTCGAGCTGATCGACCAGCTGCGTACGGACCATGAACCAGCTGACGACGGCGACCGCCGCCACGGCGACCGCCACCGCCACGGTCACCAGCAGGGCCAGCCGGGAGCGCAGCGGCAGGCCGCGGAACCGGGCGACCGGGCTCATTCGGGTCCGCTCTCGCCCGCGCGCAGCACGTACCCCACGCCGCGCACGGTGTGCACCAGGCGCGGTTCACCGCCCGCCTCGGTCTTGCGGCGCAGGTACATGACGTACACGTCGAGGGAGTTGGAGCTGGGCTCGAAGTCGAAGCCCCAGACGGTCTTCAGGATCTGCTCACGGGTCAGGACCTGTCGGGGGTGGGAGAGGAACATCTCCAGCAGCGTGAACTCGGTACGGGTCAGCTCCACGGGCCGGCCGGCCCGGGTGACCTCGCGGGTGGTGAGGTCCATGCGCAGATCGCCGAAGGTCAGGGTGTGCTCGGGCCGTGCGCCGCCGGGGGCGGTGGCGGGGGCGGCGTAGGCGCTGCGGCGCAGCAGGGCCCGGACCCGCGCGAAGAGCTCGTCGAGCTCGAAGGGTTTGACGAGGTAGTCGTCGGCTCCCGCGTCGAGGCCGGTCACACGGTCGCCGACGGTGTCGCGGGCGGTCAGCATCAGGATCGGGGTGGTGCTGCCGGAGGCGCGCAGCCGGCGGGCCGCGGTGAGACCGTCCATCCGGGGCATCTGGATGTCCAGGACGATCAGGTCGGGGGCGTACGAGGCCGCCTTGTCGAGGGCGTCGAGCCCGTCGACGGCGGTCTGCGCCGCGTACCCCTCGAAGGCGAGGCTACGGCGCAGGGCCTCGCGGACGGCCGGCTCGTCGTCGACGACGAGGACGCGCTGGGGGTCGCCTTCGGCGCTCCCGGCAGTCGTTGCGGCCATGGTCGGTCCCCCAGGGTGGTGGTGTGATCGGTGCTGCGGCGGCTTCCCCAGGCTAGGGCGTCAGAAGGAGTTCAGGCCGCCGTTGTCGCTGCCGCCGTTGTCGCTGGTGCCGTTGTCGGAGCCGTTGTCGGTGTCGGTGCCGGTTCCGCCGTGGCGGAGCGAGGACAGCTCGCCCTTGATCGTGTTGACCGGGATGGCGAAGCCGAGGCCGACGCTGCCGGCGCCGGAGCTGTCCGTGGAGGGGGAGTAGATCGCGGAGGGCATTCCGACGATCTCGCCGTTCATGTTGACGAGGGCCCCGCCGGAGTTGCCCGGGTTGAGGGAGGCGTCGGTCTGGATGGCCTTGTACGAGGTGGTGTTCTTGCCGGTGCCGCCGTTGAACTGCCGGCCGTCGTAGGAGAAGGGCCAACCGCCGCCGCCCTGGCGGCGCTGGGGGGTTTGCTGCTCCTCTGACTTCGGGACGCTCACGTCCCGGTTCAGCGCCGAGACGATGCCGCTGGTGACGGTGCCGGTGAGGCGGTCGGGGGAGCCGATGGCCACGACCTGGTCGCCGACGCGGAGGTCGTCGGAGTTGCCGAGCTTCGCGGACTTGAGGCCGGAGGCGCCCTGGAGCTTGATGAGGGCCAGGTCCTTGGCGGGGTCGGTGCCGAGGGTCTTGGCGGCGTACTTCTTGCCGTCGCTCGTCGTCACCTGGATCTCGGTGGCGCCGCTGACGACGTGGTTGTTGGTGACGATCTCGCCGTCGGCGCTGAGGATGACGCCGGAGCCGGTGCCCTGGCCGGAGCCGGTGCTGGTGTCGATCCGCACGACGGAGGGGCTGACCTGTTCGGCGACGCCGGCCACCGTGCCGGTGCTGGACTGCGAGACGTTGGTGCCGGATACGCCGCCGGCGCCGGCGCCGTGCGCGCCGAGCAGTTCCTCGACGGCGGCGGCGGTCCCGCCGCCGATGAGGGCGGCGGCGAGGGCGACGGCGGCGATGAGCGCGACGGGCCGCCGGGCCCGCTGCGGAGCCGGTGCCGATGCCGGTGCCGGGGCCGCCGGGGGGTACGCGGGGGGCGGGGGGTACTCCTGGGGGTACTCGCCTTCGCGGCGGAAGCTGTCGGTCATGACTCGGACTATGTCCGCGGTTCATGAGAGCACTCTGAGTCCCGGCTGAGAAGCCCGACAGAACCGCGTATGCCCGATATAAGGCCGCGCCCGGGCGGGGTGGCTGCGCCGGGCTTTGCGGTGCTCCGCCCCGCGCCGCGCGCCTCAAACGCCGGCGGGGCTGGATTTGGCGGGGCCCCGTGGGTGTCCGGGTGCGGCGCCGTTGCCGGGGGCCTGCCCCCGGACCCCCGCGCCTCAAACGCCGGCGAGGCTCGATTTGGCGGGGCTGGATTGGCAGGGCCCCGTGACCGGGTGCGGCGCCGTTGCCGGGGGGCCTGGCCCCGGGCCCCCGCGCCTAGATCGCCGGCGGGGCTGGATTTGGCCCCGGTGGCCGGGTGCGGTGCGGCTGCCTGGGGCCTGCCCGGCCTGGCTCCCTCGTCCTTGGCGCCCAGGAGTGGTCGGTTGGGGGCCGGGGCGGAGCCCCGGGGAACGGTGGAAGGGTGGATAGGGGACGGAGTCCGGCGCAGCGGCCCGAAGCCGACAAGGCGCCCTCGCGCCGAGTCGCGCGAGGGGGCGCGTCAAAGAGGCGAGGGGCGCGTCAAGGGCGGCAGCCGCAGGAGCGGCGGATCACCAGTGCCGACGGGAACTGCTTCAGCCGCTCCCGACGCGAGCCCGCCACCCGCAGGGCGTCGTCCAGGACGAGGTCCACCGCCGCGCGGGCCATCGCCGGGCGGTCCGAGGCGATCGTCGTCAGCGGCGGGTCCGTCAGGGCCGCTTCCTTGACGTCGTCGAAGCCGGCCACCGCCAGCTCGCCCGGCACGTCGATCCGCAGCTCCCGCGCCGCCCGCAGCACACCGATCGCCTGGTCGTCCGTCGCGCAGAAGATGGCCGGGGGCCGGTCGGGGCCCGACAGGACCTCCAGGGCGACCTTGTACGCGTCGTAGCGGTTGTACGGGGCCTCGAACAGCCGGCCCTCGACCGACCGCCCGGCCTCCAGCATCGCCCGACGCCAGCCCTCGACGTGGTCCGCGACCGGGTCGCCGACCGACGGGGTGTTCTCGACGCCGCCGATGCAGGCGACGTACGGGTGCCCGTGCTCCAGCAGGTGCCGCGTCGCGAGCTGCGCGCCGCCGATGTCGTCCGTGATGACCGCGACGTCGTCGATCGCCTCGGGCCGCTCGTGCAGCAGCACGATCCGGGCGTCCCACGCCTCGATCTCCGAGGCGGCGCGCTCGCTCATGCCCTGGCTGACCAGGATCAGGCCGGACACCCGCATGCCGAGGAAGGCCCGCAGGTAGTGGACCTCGCGCTCGTCGCGGTAGTCGGAGTTGCCGACCAGAACCATCTTCCCGCGCTCGGCGGCGGCCTGCTCGACCGCGTGCGCCATCTCCGCGAAGAACGGCTGCCGCGCGTCCGGCACGATCATGCCTATGAGGTCGGTGCGCCGCGAGGCCATGGCCTGGGCCACCCGGTCTGGCCGGTAGCCCAGGTCCTTGATCGCGGCGAGTACACGCTCGCGCGTGGCCGGGGCAACCGGCCGGGGTCCGTTGTTGATGACGTAGCTCACGACGGCGGTAGAGGTACCCGCAAGTCGCGCCACGTCATCCCGCGTCACCTTGGCCACGCGCGGCAGTCTACGCGGGGTGACCTACCTCTGGGCAGGGCGTCCTGCCGACTGGACGGTTACCGGAGCTTCCTCCATACGGGGGAGGGCCGCGGCGGCCTGGGCCGCCGCTTCCGCCGCCGCCCGTTCCACCTTCTCCGGCGTGACGAAGCGGTAGCCGACGTTGCGGACCGTACCGATCAGCGACTCGTGTTCGGGGCCCAGCTTGGCGCGCAGCCGCCGTACGTGGACGTCCACCGTCCGGGTGCCGCCGAAGTAGTCGTACCCCCAGACCTCCTGGAGGAGCTGGGCACGCGTGAAGACCCGGCCCGGGTGCTGGGCGAGGTACTTCAACAGTTCGAACTCCTTGAAGGTGAGGTCGAGGACCCGACCCTTCAGCTTCGCGGAGTACGTCGCCTCGTCGACCGACAGGTCGCCGTTGCGGATCTCCATCGGGGAGTCGTCCGAGCCGAGCTGCTGCCGGCCGGTGGCCAGCCGCAGCCGTGCCTCGACCTCGGCCGGTCCGGCGGTGTCGAGGAGGACGTCGTCGATGCCCCAGTCGGCGGTTACGGCCGCCAGGCCGCCTTCGGTGACCACGAGGATCAGCGGACAGCCGGGCCCGGTGGAGCGAAGCAGTTGGCACAGCGACCGCACCTGCGGCAGGTCGCGACGGCCGTCGATGAGGATCACGTCGGCACCCGGCGTGTCCACGAGGGCCGGGCCCTCCGCGGGGGCGACCCGGACGTTGTGCAGCAGCAGTCCGAGTGCCGGAAGCACCTCGGTGGAAGGCTGTAGGGCGTTGGTGAGGAGCAGGAGCGAGCTCATGCCCGACCACCTGCCCGGGTCGGGTGGTCGTGCACGCCCCTGTGCGCGTGCACGGTTCGCTGGTCCATCACTCGGTTCCTCCTCGGTCCCGTCGAGGACTTTCGCGGCACTGCTTCGTACGACTTCGTGCGGTGCCTGCCCGGTCCCCGCGCCCTGGGGCCCGGACGGCACCTGTTCTCGGTCCGTTCAACGTGCTGAAAGCACAAAAGGACCCGGGGGCAACGTTGCCCGGATCCTCTGCACCGCCAGGATAGCCCACGGGCCCTTTCGCGGCCGAGGACTCATTCGATCCCGCTTCTGTGGTTCCCGCCACGCCGGGCATCCGGTGGGAGGCGTCATCATGGAGGCCGACGGTAGGAGCCGACGATGGGAGCAGCAGTGGCAACCGGAACCATCCGCTACTGGGCGGCGGCCAAGGCCGCCGCCGAGACGGCGGAGGAGCCGTACTCGGCGCGCACGCTCGCCGAGGCGCTCGACGCCGTGCGGGAACGCCACCCGGGTGAACTGACCCGGGTCCTGCTGCGCTGCTCCTTCCTCGTGAACGACGAGCCTGTGGGCAAGCGCCCGCACGATGCCGTCCTGCTGACGGAAGGGGGCACCGTCGAGGTGCTCCCGCCGTTCGCGGGCGGGTGAGCGGGAGCAGATGAGCAACTCCGACGAACAACAGCAGCCGCAGGGCGGTCCGCAGGACCCGTACGGGACCCAGACCTGGCAGTCCGACACGTGGGAGACCGGCCACCAGCCGGTGCGGCAGGTTCCGCAGCCGCCCGCCCCGCCGCTGGGCGGGGTGCCCGGGCAGGTGCAGCAGCCGGTGGCGCCCGAGGGCTGGTTCCGGGACGAGGCCCCGGCCCGGCCGCCGGCGCAGGAGTGGGCCGCGGAGACCGCGTACCTGCCGCCCTACCGGGAGCAGGCCCCGCCCCAGCAGCCTCACCAGCACCAGCAGGCACCCCAGCAGCCTCACCAGTACGAGCAGCCCCACCAGCAGTACGAGCCTCACCAGCAGTACGAGCCGCAGCACCGGAACGAGCCGCAGCACCAGCAGCCGGTGGCGTCCGAGGGGTGGTTCCGCGAGGAGGCCCCGGCCCAGGCGCCCGCGCAGGACTGGGCCGCTCAGACGGCGTACCTGCCGCCGGTCCGGGAGGGCGTAGTCCCCCAGGACTGGTTCCGGGAGGAGGGCCCCGCCCCCGAGGCTCCGGCCCCCGCGTCCCCGGCTTCCGCTCCCGCCGGGAACTGGGCCGAGACCACCGCGTACCTCCCGCCGCAGACGGCCGCCCCCCAGCACGCGGACGCCGCCGCGACCGCGTACCTGCCGCCGGTGCGGGACGACGCCGCCGCGACCGCCTACCTGCCGCCGGTGCGGGACGACGCCGCAGCCACGGCCTACCTTCCGCCGGTGCGGGACGGGGACCCGGCCACGGCCTATCTGCCGCCGATCACGGACGCGATGGCCCCGCCGACCGGCGCGCACGCCGCCCCGCGGCCGACCGCCACCCGGCAGGGACAGCCCGCCACCCCGCAGGGACAGCCCGCGCCCGGCGAGGAGCCCGAGTACTCGCCGCCCACCCTGGCGGGCAACACCCTGCGCGCCATAGACCCCGCCCAGGCCCGCGCCGAGGGCCGGTCGCCGATCATCGACCCGGGCCCGCAGTCGGCCCTGCTGACCGCCGCCCTCGGGCTGCTGCTGGCCGGAGCCGCCGCGCTCGGCGGCCTCGCGCTGCTCGCACCGCTGATCGCCCTCCAGGGGCTCACCGCGGGCGGCTGGTTCCGCCTCAACGGCATGTGGCCCGCCCGCCAGGGCATCGCCCTCGCCTTCGCCGGAGCCGTCGTCGCGGACGCGGCGGTGCTCGCGGTGGACGACGTGTACGGCCCCGGCGCCATCGTCGGCACCCTCGGCGCCTGGGTGCTGCTCACGCTGGTCCTCCAGCTGCGCAGCCACGCCGACCCCGACGAGCGGATGTACGGCCTGATGGCCTCGGTGGCCTCCGCCGCGCTCGCCATCGTCTGTGCCGGGTACCTGGCCGCCGGCTCGGCCGCCGTGGGAGTCGGCGCGACAGCCGTGGCGGTGGCCGTCTTCGCCCGTGCGCTGCCGCTCCCGACCCCGGCCTCCGTCGCCGTTTCACTGGCCGCCGCGGCCGGCGCGGGCATCGCCGTCGGTTCGCTGAACGGTCTCGGGGCAGGCGGGGCACTGGTCGGTCTTGCCGCCGGTGTGTGCGCGCTGGTGGGGCTGCGAGTGGCCGCGTACGACTACCCGTCGAAGTTCGTCCACATGACGGCCGGTGTGGCGCTGCCGCTCGCGGCGGCCGCCCCCGCCGTCTACCTGATGGGTCGGGTGGTCGGCTGACCGCCGTGCTGACGGCGGCCACATGTCGGGACATGGTCAACTAGAGCGCACGTACCGATCAGTAGGGGGAGGGGCACGTGCGTTTTCTACGCGTCGTCGTCATCATCGCAGTGATCCTGGGCGGGCTCTTCGTGGGCGCCGACCGGTGGGCGGTCGGCTATGCCGAGAACCGGATCGCCGAACGCATACAGGCCCGTCAGGGACTGGCGGGCAGCGCCGAGGTGGACATCCGCGGGTTCCCCTTCCTGACCCAGGCGCTCAGCCACGACCTCGACCGGGTCGACGTGACGCTCAAGGGGGTCGAGGCCACGGCCGACGGCCGCAAGACCCGTCTGACCCGTCTCGACGCGGCCTTCCACGGGGTCAAGCTGAACGGGGACTACAGCGGCGGCACGGCCCGGCGTGCCGAGGGCACCGCGTTCGTCTCGTACGCGGACCTCACCGAGGCCTCGCAGACCGGCGTCACCGTCGCCTACGGCGGCCGGCCGGGCAAGGTGAAGGTCACGGCCCGCGTGGACATCCTGGGCAAGACCCTGACGCGCAGTGTGGTGTCGACCGTCAGCCTCGCGGACGCCCCGTCCGGCAAGGGAAAGATCGTCCGGGTGCACGCCGACGAGGTGCCGGGCGAGGGGATCCCCGGCGTCGAACGGCTCATCCGCAAGCAGACCGACTTCGACCGCTCCGTCGACGGGGGCCTGCCGGCCGGGCTCCAGCTCTCCACGCTGACCTCGGACGAGCAGGGCGTACACCTCTCCCTGACCGGTACGGACGTGGTGCTGGCCGGATCGTGAGACAACCGGTCCGACCCGTAGGAGGACGGACCGCGAGGAGGAGCCCCGGAGGCCGCGAAACGACCTCCGGGGCTCCTCTCGTCCCGCCATTCGGACGATCCTGTCTCGCCATATGACACGCCGGTGACAGGGCGGCCGATTCGTCCCTACGATCCCTACCTATGAAGCATCAGCAGGCGGACCTCACGAAGCGGCGGGCAGTAGACCTGTGTCGCGTCGCCGCCATGCTCTGTCGCTCCATCTAGCGGTGTGAGCCCTTCCGCTCCACCGGCCGTCGACGGCCTTTCCCGCGTGACCGTATCCGCGACCCGCCCCGCTGCCCCCTGACGCCTCCCCGCGCAGGGCACCGCCGGCCGTGGTCCGGGCGTCGCGCACCAGCACCACCCCGCAGCAGCACCAGCACCGTCCCGCCGCACACTGCCCCGGAGGAGAACACCATGAGCCGCAGTGACGTCCTCGTTGACGCCGACTGGGTCGAGGCCCACCTGAACGACGCCGACGTCGTCATCGTCGAGGTGGACGAGGACACGTCCGCCTACGACAAGAACCACATCACCAACGCCGTCCGGATCGACTGGAAGAGCGACCTCCAGGACCCGGTACGCCGTGACTTCGTGGACCAGGAGGGCTTCGAGAAGCTGCTCTCCGCCAAGGGCATCTCCAACGACGACACGGTCGTCCTCTACGGTGGCAACAACAACTGGTTCGCGTCCTACGCCTACTGGTACTTCAAGCTCTACGGCCACCAGGACGTCCGCCTGCTCGACGGCGGCCGCAAGAAGTGGGAACTCGACTCCCGCGACCTGGTGGACGGCAAGGACGTCCCGAACCGCCCGGCCACCCAGTACAAGGCCAAGCCCCAGGACGCCTCGATCCGCGCCTTCCGCGACGACGTCGTGGCCGCGATCGGCAACCAGAACCTGGTCGACGTCCGCTCGCCCGACGAGTTCTCCGGCAAGCTGCTCGCCCCGGCGCACCTTCCGCAGGAGCAGTCGCAGCGCCCCGGCCACGTGCCGAGCGCCCGCAACATCCCGTGGTCGAAGAACGCCAACGACGACGGCACCTTCAAGTCCGACGAGGAGCTGACCGCCCTCTACGAGGCCGAGCAGGTCGACCTGGCCAAGGACACCATCGCCTACTGCCGCATCGGTGAGCGTTCCGCGCTCACCTGGTTCGTGCTGCACGAGCTCCTGGGCCAGGAGAACGTCAAGAACTACGACGGCTCGTGGACCGAGTACGGCTCGCTGGTCGGCGTGCCGATCGAGCTCGGCCCGAACAAGTAACCAGCGGCACGCGTCGCCCCGTACGCGGTACCAGCTCTCTCTAGGACAGGACAGAGAAACATGTGTGGAGCACAGATCGGCGGGCCCGACCTCGCCACGCTCAAGCCCGGTGAGACCGCCATCCAGGGCCAGGTGACCAAGGACGGCGAGCCCGTCAGCGGTTACGTGCGCCTGCTGGACTCGACCGGCGAGTTCACCGCCGAGGTCCCGACCTCGGCCACCGGCCAGTTCCGCTTCTACGCCGCCACCGGCTCCTGGACGCTGCGGGCGCTCGTCCCGGGTGCCCAGGCGGACCGTGCGGTCGTCGTCGCCGAGGCCGGCGGAGTGACGGACGTGGCGATCGCGGTCTGACCGCCGCTCCACGTATGACCGGCCGGAGGGCCGCACCCCAGGGGGTTGGACGCCACTGGAACGGGGTGCGGCCCTTCGTGCCGTCCGGGGTCGGCACGACCCTCGCCGCCGTCCCGGCTCCGCCCTACCCTGGGGATATGTACGCCAAGCGGCGCCGCGTCTATTTCCTGATGATGGGCGGATGCCTGTTCCTCTTCGTCTCCGCCTGGGCGTTCGTGCGCCTGTGGTCGGTGGAGGCGGCCGTCGCGCTGTGCGTCGTCGCCATGGTCATCCCGCCGATCGCCGCGATGACCGCGAACCGGCGGGGCCCGGACGACCGGTGGTGGGACGACCCCTCGGGCGATCCCAAGTCCGATGAGTGGTGGGACGAACTGGACGGGAAACGACGCCGGGAGGACCGCCGCGAGGATCGGCGGGAAGAGTAGAACCTCCCGGTCCGGCCTCTCCGAAGAGGCGCGAGCCGGACGCGACAAGGCGCTGGCCGGTCTCAAGCTCAAGGGCGTGGCCGGGCGCAGCTACAGCACTTGGCGGAGCGGGGCGGTGAGCGAGATCGAGCTGACGCAGGCCGACCCCCAAGCCGTCTCCTCCCTCGCGGAGGTCAACAAGAAGGTGTTCGACGTCTTGGAGAAGGCCGGAGGCACCCGGCGGGCGCCTGCCGTGGACGGCTTCCCACAGGCCAAGTGAGTCCTGTCCGACGTCGTCAACGGACGGCCGGACGCGAGTGCGAACAAGGGCACGCTCGACTCGCTGGAATGCGTGGCGGCCGAAGGGGACGTCTTGGTGAATTTCCAGACGTACGGTTCCGCGATCGATGTGAACAAGGCTGTCGACCTGTTCAAAAAGCAACTGACCCGTCTCAAGGCCCCCGGGGAATCGGCGTGACCGAGCAGATGACCGCCGAGGCCCTGTCACCCGCCGAACCGGAGGGGATCCAGGCGCCGGCAGCCGGGGGCGCGGCGCCGAAGGACCGCCGCAGGTTGTTCGCCGGGCTGCGCTGGACCGCCGCCGCACTCGTCTTCGCGGTCGCCGGCGCGGGTACCGCGTACGGGATCGCGCGTCAGCAGCGCACCGACCTCCCGGGGCTGTCGACGCGGTCCGACGGCCGCTGGGCGTACCCGGCACAGGCCCTGCCCGCGCTGCTGGCGGGCGCTCCCCTCCCCGGGGGCGCGGACAACAAGGGCGCCGTTCACCACGCGGACCTGGGCGCCCTGCTGCTGATGGCGCCCACGGGCGCCCGGCCCGACACCGGGCTCAAGGCGGACAAGGACGGGATCGTGTCGTCCGACGCGTTCTTGGAGGAGTATCGGGCCGAGGACCGGACCAAGCTGAAGGAGTCCCTCCAGTGGGACGGACTCCGTAGGATCGCCGGTCGGGGTTGGGTCACGCCCGACGGCACCCGCACCCGTATCTACCTGCTGCGCTTCCACTCGTCGAGCTTCACGGACGCCTTCCAGGGCTGCCGGCCGGACGTCCGGCTGTCCGGCGCGGCGTCGCTCGCGCTCGACGCGCGGTGGGACAAGCTCGGCAGCGAAGGCAACACCAATACGGCCAGCAGCGGCAGCGACTTCGAGGTGTACGAGGAACCCAAGCCCTTCGGGGAGGAACAGACCCGGTTCGGGTGCCTCCAGGCGGGCGACGTACAGGCCGGGATCATCCAGTCCCGAAAGGGCGGCGCGGCCGTGGTCCCCTTCCACCAGACGGTGGTCCTGCAGAGCCGGCTGCTCGGCTGAGGGCGGGTACGGCCTACCTCACACAGTGCGCCGCTCCCCGGGCCAGTAGGCTTGGGGACCGGCCCCGTACCGCCCACAAAACTCCGAGGAGCACCCTGTGCTTGAGGCAGTCTTCACCTCCCTGCTGATCCTGGTCTGCGTCGGCGTCCTCGCCTTCACCGGCCTCGCCGTGAAGAAGCTGTACCAGGGCCAGCGCTGATCCCTCGCTGATCGGCCACCGCCCGCCCCGGCCCCCGGAACCCCTCACACAGATCGTCTGAGCAGCCACCCATGATCCAGATCCCGTCCGACCTGAACCCGGGCCTCGTCCCCCTCGCCTTCCTCCTCGGTACCTGGGAGGGCGCGGGCGTCTTCGACTTCCCCGGTGAGGAGAAGTGCAACTTCGGCCAGGAAGTCGTCTTCGGCCACGACGGCCGGGACTTCCTGGAGTACCGCTCGCGCACCTGGGTGCTCGACGCCGAGGGCAACAAGGTGCGGCCGCTGGAGACCGAGAGCGGCTACTGGCGCATCGACGGTGACCGCAAGGTGGAGATCGTCATGGTCCGCGACCAGGGCGTCGTCGAGGTCTGGTACGGCGAGCTCGCCGACCAGAAGCCGCAGATCGACCTGGTGACGGACGCCGTCGCCCGCACCGCCGCCTCCGGCCCGTACAGCGGCGGCAAGCGGCTCTACGGGTACGTCAAGAGCGACCTGATGTGGGTCGGCGAGAAGGCGACCCCTGAGGTCGAGCTGCGTCCGTACATGTCGGCCCAGCTCAAGAAGGTCGTCACGCCCGAGGAGGTCGCCGAGATGGCGCGCAACCTTCCGGACATGCCGGACGACGGCATCGCGTTCTTCCGCTGAGCCGGAGCCGAGCCGGAGCGACAGCACGTGCACGAAGGGGACCGCGGGCCGACCGCAGGTCCCCTTCGCGCGCTTACACTGGCCGGGTGGTGAGCACCGAGAGCACCGAAGGCACCGACTGGAAGACCGACCTGCGCCGGCGCGGTTACCGGCTGACACCCCAGCGCCAGCTCGTGCTGGAAGCGGTCGACGCCCTGGAGCACGCCAGCCCGGACGAGATCCTCGCCCAAGTGCGCAAGACCGCCTCCGGGGTCAACATCTCCACCGTCTACCGCACGCTGGAGCTGCTCGAAGAGCTCGGTCTGGTCTCCCACGCCCACCTCGGGCACGGCGCCCCCACCTACCACCTCGCGGACCGCCACCACCACATCCACCTGGTCTGCCGGGACTGCACCAAGGTGATCGAGGCCGATGTGGACATCGCCGCCGAGTTCACCGCGAAGCTCCGTAGCACCTTCGGGTTCGAGACCGACATGAAGCACTTCGCGATCTTCGGACTGTGCGCCGACTGCGCCGCCGAGAAGCGCTCCGACTCCGTCTGAGGGGGCCGTAGGCTTGGAGCCATGACCAGCAGCCCCTTGCTCCATCTCCCCGGCGCCGTAGCGGCCGAAGGCCGCGACGAGGGCGTCGCCGCCCACTACGGAGAGCTGTACGGCGAACAGCGCGCCCTCGCGGACGGCCGCGGCTTCGTGGACCTCTCCCACCGCGGGGTCGTCACCGTCACCGGGGCGGACCGGCTGAGCTGGCTGCACCTGCTGCTCACCCAGCACGTCACCGACCTGCCGCCGGGCCAGGCCACCGAGGCCCTGATCCTTTCCGCCAACGGGCACATCGAGCACGCCCTCTACCTCGTGGACGACGGCGAGACGGTGTGGGCGCACGTCGAACCCGGCACCCAGGAGTCGCTGATCGCCTATCTGGAGTCGATGGAGTTCTTCTACCGCGTCGAGGTCGCCGACCGGACGGACGACTTCGCGGTGGTGCACCTGCCGGCGGGCTCCATCGCCGAGGTTCCCAAGGAACTCGCCGTACGCGAGACCCCGCACGGCCGGGACGTGTTCCTGCCCCGAGGCGAACTTGAGGCCTTCGCCGCCGCGCACGCGCCGGCCGCGGGACTGCTCGCGTACGAGGCGCTGCGCGTGGAGGCCCACCGGCCGCGGCTCGGCCAGGAGACCGACCACCGGACGATCCCGCACGAGCTGGGTTGGATCGGCACCGCCGTGCACCTCCAGAAGGGCTGCTACCGGGGCCAGGAGACGGTGGCCCGCGTCCACAACCTGGGCAAGCCGCCGCGTCGCCTCGTGTTCTTGCACCTGGACGGCTCCGAGGTGCTGCTCCCGGCGCACGGCGCGCCGGTACGGCTCGCCGCGGACGGGGAGGACGGCCGCCAGCTCGGCTTCGTGACCACCGCCGTCCGCCACCACGAGCTGGGGCCGATCGCGCTGGCCCTGGTCAAGCGGAACGTCCCGGTGGACGCGCCGCTGCTGGTCGGTACGACGGCCGCCGCGCAGGAGGTCGTCGTCGCCCCGTAGGCGCGTCAGATGTCGATGACGATGGTGAACGGGCCGTGGTTGGTGAGCGAGACGCGCATGTCCGCCCCGAACCGGCCCGTCTCCACCGTCGCGCCCAGCGCGCGCAACTGCGCCACCACCTCGTCGACCAGCGGCTCGGCCACCGGGCCCGGCGCGGCCGCGTTCCAGGTGGGGCGCCGGCCCTTGCGGGCGTCCCCGTAGAGCGTGAACTGGGAGATCACCAGCAGCGGCGCGTTCACGTCGCTGCAGGACTTCTCGGCCTCCAGGATGCGTACCGACCACAGCTTGCGGGCCAGTAGCGCCGCCTTCTCCGGAGTGTCGTCGTGGGTCACCCCCACCAGGACGCACAGCCCCTCGCCGACGATCTCCCCGACGGTCTCGCCGGCCACCACGACGCTCGCGCCGTCCACCCTCTGCACCACTGCTCGCATACCACCTGTGTACCAGGCGTGCACCCGTCCGGGGCCGATCGGGTGGCGTGGGACTGCGTCGGCACCACGGTCAGTGGCACGATGCAGGAAGGCGGTGCCCCCAGCACCGGTCGAGGGGACGGACACGAACGCATGAACACCTCTGGTACCTCCGTACCTGTACCCGCGTCACCCGCGTCATCCACGTCGTCGGCGGGCCGGCCGCCCGCCCAGCGCAACGGCGACGACCCGGGAATGACCATCCCGGCCACCGCGCTCGGGCTGCCGGAGCTGCGCGCCCTGCGCCGCGACGCGCAGCGCGACGAAGCCGATCTGAGCTACGTGCGCAGACTCCTGCACGGCCGCATCGACATCCTGCGCGCCGAGCTGGCCCGGCGTACGGACCCCGAGACGCCGGTGGTGGACCGGCTCTCGGAGATCCTCGCGGACGCCCCGTCCAGCCGCAGCGCCTCCGCCCGGCACGTCACGCTCGGCACCCCGCAGAGCGAGGAGTCGCGGCTGCTGGCGGCCGAGATGCTGTCGGACGTGGAGCTGTCGGACCTCGGCGCGCGCACGGACGCCGAGCTGCACGAGGCGATGGCCCGGCTGATCCGCTACGAGCAGCAGGTGTCGCGGCGCAGACAGCAGTTGCAGCGCATGGCGGACGACTCCAGCGCGGAGATCACCCGGCGCTACCGGGAGGGCGAGGCGCAGGTGGACGACCTGCTGGCTTAGCGCGGCGCGGGCGCCATCGCGCGGTGGCCGGCCCACGGCGCTCACCGCGCGCGGGTGGCGGACCGCCCGGAAAATCAAGCGACCTCGGCCGGGCGGACGGCTAGCGTGGGCGGCTATGAGCGCTGACATCCGGCCGATAGCCGAAGCGGAACTCCGCGAATGGGTCCAGACCGTGAACACCGGGTTCCTGATGGCCTCCCGGGTGACCGACTCGGATGTCGCACAGCGCGCCAAGCAAGGTGGTCTCGCCCGTACCCAGGGCGGCTTCGACACCGACACCGGCCGGTGCGTTTCGACCTTCCGCTCCTTCGCCCAGCGGCTGACGGTGCCCGGCGGGGCGGCCGTGCCCGCCGCCGCGGTCACGAACGTCACCGTGCTGCCGACGCACCGCCGCCAGGGTCTGCTGACGCGGATGATGGCCGCCGAGCTGGCGGCCGCCCAAGAGCGCGGCGACGTCGTGGCGACCCTCATCGCGGCCGAGTTCCCGATCTACGGGCGTTACGGGTTCGGGCCCGCGGCGAGCACCTGCGAGTGGGAGATCGACGTACCGCGCAGCGGACTCGACCCGCACCGGTCCGTGCCCGCCGACGGCGGCCGGATCGACCTCGTGGACGGCGCCGAAGTACGGCGAGTGGGGCCCGCCCTGCACGAGCGGCTGCGCGCGGCGACGCACGGCGCGGTCGACCGGAACGCGCGCTGGTGGGACCTGTTCACCGGCGCGGAGGAGATGTCGTCCAACCCGTACCGGGAGAAGTTCTTCGCGGTGTACCGCACGGCGGACGGCGAGGTGGCGGGACTGGCCGGTTACCGCGCCGACGACAAGTGGACGGACGCGAAGACCCCGCAGAACACCCTGCGGGTGCAGGACCTGATCGCGCTGAGCCCGGCCGCGGAGCGCGCGCTGTGGCACTTCCTGTGCTCCATCGACTGGGTGCAACAGGTACGCACCGGCTACCGCGCCCCCGACGACCTGCTCCCGCGCCTCCT
The DNA here is from genome assembly GCF_055231995.1 of Streptomyces sp. Tek67B01. Classification (NCBI taxonomy): domain Bacteria; kingdom Bacillati; phylum Actinomycetota; class Actinomycetes; order Kitasatosporales; family Streptomycetaceae; genus Streptomyces; species Streptomyces sp. Tek67B01. Next base: position 3,402,746 of record NZ_JBUYUY010000001.1, on the reverse strand, counting down.
GCCGGACCCGCGCGCCGCCCGCCTCGTCACCGCCGCGGACTTCCTGTGGGTGCGGGTGCTCGACGTCGTACGGGCGTTGGGGGCGCGGACGTACGCCGTGCCGGGTGTCCTCGTCCTGGAGGTGACGGACCCGGCGGGCCTGTCGGACGGGCGTTACCGGCTGGACGCGGGAACGGGGGAGTGCGCCCGTACGCGCGAGCCGGCCGACCTGCGGCTGGACGTCGCCACGCTCGGATCGCTGTACCTCGGCGACGAGTCGGCGGTGCGACTGGCGGCCCTCGGCCTGATCGGGGAGGAGCGGCCGGGCGCGGTGGCACTGGCGGACGCGGTGTTCCGCACGGCACGCCGGCCGTGGTGCCCGGACATGTTCTGAGCGACCCTCACCGTGCACGGCCGGCCGGCGGCGCCCGTAGCATCGCCGGCGAGGACGGCCGAAACCGAGGACTGTCTAAACCGAGGACTGGGGATACGTGGCGACACTGGTGGAGCTCCTGCGCGCGGCCGGTTGCGTGTTCGCGGAGGAGGAGGCGGCACTGCTGACGGAGGCCGCCCGCGACGAGGACCACCTGGCGGAGCTGCGGGCGCGCCGGGTGGCCGGCGAACCGCTGGAGACGGTCGTCGGCTGGGCGGAGTTCCACGGGCTGCGCATGGAGGTGGGCGAGGGGGTCTTCGTACCGCGCCGGCGCAGCGAGTTCCTGGCGCGGCAGGCGGTGGCGCAGGCCGGTCGGGGCGCCGTGGTCGTGGACCTGTGCTGCGGGGTGGGCGCGCTCGGGGCGGCGGTGGCCTCGCGGGTCCCGGAGGTCGAGCTGCACGCGGCGGACATCGACGCGGGGGCGCTGGTGTACGCGCGGCGCAACGTGGCGCCGTACCGGGGCCGGGTCCACCAGGGCGACCTGTACGCGGCGCTGCCCGCCTCGCTGCGGGGGCGGGTGGACGTGCTCGTGGTCAACGCCCCCTACGTCCCGACCGAGGAGATCGCCTTCCTGCCGACGGAGGCGCGGGACCACGAGCCCCTCGCCACCCTGGACGGCGGCCCGGACGGCGTGGCCGTCCACCGCCGGGTCGCGGCGGAGGCCGCCCTGTGGTTGTCCCCGGGCGGCCGGTTGCTGATCGAGACGAGTGCCCGGCAGTCCCCGCTGACGGCGTCGGCCCTGACGTCGGGCGGCCTCGCGGTGCGCGCCGTCACCTCGGACGAGTTCCACGCCACCGTGGTGATCGGCACCGCCCCGGTGGCCTGACTCCCCGGCCCGGGGGCCCGACTCCCCGGCCCGGGGCGTGGGCTAGGCCGCCGCCGGCGCCTGGTTGATGCGTACGAGGTTGCCGGAGGGGTCGCGGAACGCGCAGTCGCGCGGTCCCCACGGCTGGTCGATCGGTTCCTGGAGCACCTCGGCGCCCGACGCCCGTACCTTCTCGAACGTCGCGTCGAGGTCGTCGCTGCGGAAGACCACCATCGGCAGGACCCCCTTGGTCAGCAGCTCCTGGAGCGCGTCGCCGTCGACCTGGGAGCGGCCCGCGTGCGGTTCGGAGATGACGATTTCGAGGCCCGGCTGCGCGGGGCTGCCGAGGGTGACCCAGCGGTAATCGCCGGAGGCGACGTCGTTGCGGACTTCGAGGCCGAGTGCGTCGCGGTAGAAGCCGAGCGCCTCGTCCACGTCGTTGACGGTGATGTGGCAGTACTGGAGGGAGATGTTCATGCCGTCCACGCTAGGCGGCGGCAGCGGGGCCCGCTTCTTCGATCCTGCTCGGTGTTTCCCGGGTCGGCCGGGTGTACACCTTCGCCACACAGGCGGGCATGGCCGTCACCGCGCGGTGCTCCCGACCGCGGTAAGCGCTGGGCGTCTCTCCCATGATTTCGGTGAATCGCGTGCTGAACGAGCCGAGTGAGGTACAGCCGACCGTCATGCACGCGTCGGTGACGCTCATGCCGCCGCGCAGCAGGGCCATCGCCCGCTCGATCCGGCGGGTCATCAGGTAGCTGTAGGGGGTCTCGCCGTAGACGGCCCGGAACCGCCGCGAGAAGTGCGCCGGTGACATGAGTGCGTGGCGCGCCATCGTGGGTACGTCGAGGGGGCGGGCGTACTCCCGGTCGATCAGGTCCCGCGCCCGACGCAGGTGCGCGAGGTTGGCGAGTTCTTGCGGGTCCATCACCCGACGGTATCACCGGGGTCTCCGTCGAACCGGGCCCGTGGGAGCTATTGCAAGCGGCTGCTTGCAATAGTTAGCGGGGTGGGGCAGCATGGGCGCATGGCATCGCTCAACGTCGGAAATCTCGGCGAGTACCTCCGTGAGCAAAGGCGGCAGGCCCAGCTTTCGCTGCGGCAGCTGGCCGACGCGGCGGGGGTGTCGAATCCGTACCTGAGCCAGATCGAGCGCGGGCTGCGCAAGCCGAGCGCGGACATCCTGCAGCAACTGGCCAAGGCGCTGCGGATCTCCGCGGAGACGCTGTACGTGCAGGCCGGGATCCTGGACGAACGGGATCGCGACGAGGTGGAGACGCGTGCCGTCATCCTCGCCGACCCGTCGATAAACGAGCGGCAGAAGCAGGTACTGCTCCAGATCTACGACTCGTTCCGCAAGGAGAGCGCCGCAGAGGCAGATCCGGTCCGGGCCGACGACGAGCAGCCCCAAGCGGACTGACGCACGCGGACCTCAAGCACGAAGACCTACGCACCAACCGACTGTGATCCGGGAGGACCAGCACATGGCCATCGCCGATGACCTGAAGAAGACCCTCACCGACCCGACCCCCCTCTACTTCGCCGCCGGCACCGCCGACCTCGCCGTGCAGCAGGCGAAGAAGGTGCCCGGGCTGATCGAGCAGCTGCGCGCCGAGGCGCCCGCCCGCATCGAGGCCGTCAGGAACACCGACGCGAAGATCGTGCAGGAGAAGGCCAGGGAGGCGCAGGAGGTCGTCACGGCCAAGGTCGCCGAGGTCCTCGGTGCGATCGACCCGAAAAAGCTGGGCGAGACCGCGCAGGACCTGGCCCTGCGCGGGGTGGGCGTGGCCGCCGAGTACGCCGTACGGGCGAAGGAGACCTACGACAAGGTCGCCGAGCACGGTGAGCAGGCGGTACGGGCCTGGCGCGGCGAGGTCTCCGATGAGATCGTCGACATCGCCGCCGTCGTGGAGCCGGACGTACCGGCCCAGTCCGGGCCCGAGGCGCAGTCCGCCTCCGCCTCCTCGGACGAGGAGAAGGCCGCGAAGAAGCCCGCCGCCCGCAAGGCCCCGGCCAAGAAGGCCGCCGTCGCGCCCGGCGAGGAGAGCTGATCGCCAGGCCGAGCGGGGCCGAGTGAAGCGATGACGGACCGGGCACCTGGAAGGTGCCCGGTCCGTTGTCCTTGGTGAGGGCGGCTCTGCCAGTAGCGTGGAGTCAGGCGGTATCGGGCGGTATCAAGCGGCGGATGCGGGAAAAGGCGGTCGGGCGATGTTGATGAACGGTTTCGACAACGGGGTGCTCCCCCTGCTCGGCTTCGCCATGCTGGCGCTCGCCGTCGTGGCCTTCGTGCTCGCGCTGATCGCGCGCGAGGACGCCTACCGGGCCGCGGACAAGCAGACGAAGACGTTCTGGCTGGTCATCCTCGGTGTCACGGTCCTCATGGACTTCTTCCTGGGGATGCTGTTCCTGGAGATCGCCGGTCTGGTGGCCAGCATCGTCTTCCTGGTCGATGTCCGGCCGGCCCTCAAGCAGGTCTCGGGCGGTGGCCGGCGCAGTGGCGGCAGCAGCAGCGACGGCCCGTACGGGCCGTACAACGGCGGGCGTTAGCCGGCTGCTGCCGGCGGCCAGGCGTCGGCGACTCCGCGCCGCGCCGGCGCCGCAGCGGACGGGCCCGCGCCGGAGTTCCCGCGGATCAGGGGTGCGCCTTTCGGCGCCGGCCGGGTCAGCGGACCAGGGCGGCGCCGGCCGGGTCAGCCTTCGGCGCGGGAGAGCAGCACCACGGCGACGTCGTCGGTGAGTTCGCCGCCGTTGAGTCGGCGGGCCTCGGTGACGGAAGCCTCCAGCAGGCCTTCGCCGCTCAGTCCGGCGTCGAGGTGGCGGTTGATCATCGCGACCATGCCGTCCTGGCCGAGCCGCTCCCTGCCCTCGCCGACGCGGCCCTCGATCAGGCCGTCGGTGTAGAGCATCAGGCTCCACGCACCGCCCAGTTCGACCTGCCGGCGGGGCCAGCGGGCCTTCGGCAGCAGTCCGAGCGCCGGACCGCTGCTCTCGTACGGCAGGAGCCGGGCCGTGCCGCCCGCTCGGACGATCAGCGGCGCCGGGTGGCCGGCCAGGCACAGTCCGGCGTGGCGGCCGTCGGGGGAGATGTCCACCGTGCACAGCGTCGCGAAGATCTCCTCGCAGGGCCGCTCCACCTCCAGCACCTGTTGGAGCGTGGCCAGCAGGTCGTCCCCGCACAGACCGGCGAGGGTCAGCGCGCGCCAGGCGATGCGCAGCTCCACGCCGAGGGCGGCTTCGTCGGGGCCGTGGCCGCAGACGTCGCCGATCATGGCGTGGACGGTGCCGTCGGGGGTGCGGACGGTGTCGTAGAAGTCGCCGCCGAGCAGGGCGCGGCTGCGGCCCGGGCGGTAGCGGGCGGCGAAGCGGAGGTCGGAGCCCTCGAGGAGCGGGTTGGGCAGCAGCCCGCGTTCGAGACGGGCGTTCTCCTGGGCGCGCAGTTTCGATTCTGCAAGCTTGTACTGGGCGATGTCGGCCCGCTTTCGCTCCACGGCGTAGCGGATCGCACGGCTGAGGAGACGGCCGTCGAGTTCGTCGCGGAAGAGGAAGTCCTGGGCCCCCACGCGGACGGCCTCGGCGGCGCGCTCGGCGTCGGCCTCCGCGGTGAGGACGAGCACGGCGTGGCGCGGGGCGAGACGCAGGACCTCGCGGAGGGTGGCGAGCGGGTCGTCCTTGTCACCGCCGGGGTGGGGCAGGGAGAGGTCGAGCAGCACGCACTGCACGTCGGGGGTGAGGAGCCGGGCCGCCTCGGTGAGGTTGCGGGCGGTGCGGAGCCGGATGCGGTGGCCGTCGGCGTGGAGTATCTCCGGGACGGTGAGGTCGCCGGCGGGGTCGTCCTCGATGACCAGGAGGGTCAGGGAGGGCGCGGGGGCCGTCGGGGCCGGGGCGGCGGGCAGGACTGCCTGGCCGACCTGCGTGACAAGGGTGTCCCGCTGCCGCGGTACGGGTGCGGGCATCGTCTCCGGTTCCTTCGCTCCCCCCGAGGGTGCGCTCATGCGCTTGACCCTAGCGGGCCGGTGCGGGCGGGGGAACGGCGGCGCGGGACGGAGCCCGCGTCATATGCCGTTATCGCGGGGAAAGCCCGGACGCGGGATGACCAACGTCACGACGCGGGTCGCCTCGCGTCCCGCCCATCGAGACGGCGCCCCGCCCCTCCGGAGCTCCCGGATGCCCGCACCCCGACCCCATCCGATCCGCCCGGCCGATCCCACCATCCGCCCGGCCCGGGCGGATCGCTCCGCCCGGTTACGCGTCCGGGCGGACCACCGCCTTGATCGGCATCGAGCCCGCACCGGCCAGGGTGATGTTTCGGCCCGGGCGCGGTGCGTGGATGATCGCGCCGTCACCGACGTAGAGGGCGACGTGACTGGCGTCGTCGAAGTAGATGATCAGATCGCCCGGACGCATGTCCTTGATCGCCACCTTCGGCAGCAGCCGCAACTGTTCCTGCGAGGTTCTCGGGATGCCCCGACCGGCGGCCAGCCACGCCTGCGAGGTCAGCCCGGAGCAGTCGTACGACTGCGGGCCCACGGCCCCCCACTCGTAGGGCTTGCCGACCTGGGCGGTGGCGAACCGGATCGCCTTCTTCCCCGCCTCCGAGGCCGCGCCGTTGATCTCCTTCAAGACGCCGGACGACAGCCAGGCCGCCTGCGCCTGGCGCTGCGCGTCCTGCTCCAGCTGGAGCAGCCGGGCCTTCTCCTCGGCCTCCAGCTTGCTCTCCAGCTCCTGAGCCGCCTTGATCTTCTCCTCGATCTCCTTCTTGGCGGTCTCCTTCTTGACCCGGTTCGCCTCCAGCTTCTGCCACAGCGCGCTCGCGTCCTTCGAGTACCGCTGGAGGTCGCTTTGGGTGCGGTTCAGCTCGGCGAGCAGGTCCGCGGTGGCCTTCTCGCCCTGCCGCAGCCGGTCCGCGCCGTCCAAGTACTGGCTCGGGCTGCCGCTCAGCGCCAGGCGCGCGCCCGGCGGCAGCCCGCTGGAGCGGTACTGGGCGCGGGCCGCGGCGCCCGCGCGGTCCTTCAGCGAGGTGATCCGCTCCCGGCCGGCCGCGATCTGCTTGGCGAGCTCCACGACCCGTTCGGACTGCGCCTTCGTCTCGCTCTCCGCCTGGTTGTAGGCGTCCGTGGCCGTCCCGGCCTGGCGGTACAGCTCGTCGATCTCCTTGCGCACCTGCTCCAGGGACTTGGTCCCGGGTTCCGGCGCCGTGGGCGCGCTCGGCGCCGCGGGAGCGGTGGGAGCCCCGGGAGCGGTGGGCGCGCTCGGCGCCGCGTACGCCGTCCCCGTAAGGCCGAGGGCCGGCGCGCTCGCCAGGACCGCCATCGCGCACAGCAGCGTGAGAGCGGAGACGCCTCGCCGTCGCGCTCGCTTCACGGTCCCCATGGTTCCCCCCAGGCGCCCCAAGTCAGAGGAGACATCCCGGACATCACCCGGTATCACATCTGACTATTCATCAGTAACTTGTTGCCGACATCGGGATGGTGCCACGAGTCGGTGGATTCCGACACCCTCTGTGGATAACCCCGGTACCGCCCGACATCGCCCGGGACGCACCGAGTCGCGCCACCCTCACCCCTCCCGGCTCAACGGTCGGTTGCCAACACCGGTTCCCCGATGGGCGATCTTCACCCCGCCGGGCGCAACGCCTCCCAGCGCACGGTCAGTTCCCCCTGCCGCCAGCGCACCGGGCCGTCCGCGAGCGGCCAGTCGCCGGCCAGCGCCCGCGCCGTCCGTATCCAGCGCTGCCGTGCCCCGTAGGAGGCGTACGGGGCCGCCGCCGCCCACGCGCGGTCGAAGTCGCGCAGGAACGCGTGCACCGGCTCACCCGGCACGTTGCGGTGGATGAGCGCCTTCGGCAGCCGCTCCGCCAGGTCCGAGGGGCGCTCAAGGGAGCCGAGCCGGGTCGCGAAGGTCACCGTGCGCGCCCCCTCCGGGCCGAGCGCGACCCAGACGTGGCGCCGCCCGATCTCGTCGCACGTCCCCTCGACGAGCAGCCCGCCCGGGGCCAGCCGTGCGCACAGCCGCCGCCACACCGCCTCGACCTGCTCCTCGTCGTACTGGCGCAGCACGTTCGCGGCGCGGATCAGCATCGGCGCCGCCCCGCCGTCCAGCGGGACCTCGAAGCCGCCGTGCCGGAAGCTGAGCCCGTCGCGCTCGTACGGCTTCGCCCCCGCCACCCGCGCCGGCTCGATCTCGATGCCGACCACCCGCACGCGCGGCGCCGCCTCCCGCAGCCGGTCCAGCAACTCGACCGCCGTCCAGGGCGCGGCCCCGTAGCCGAGGTCCACGGCGACCGGCGCCTCGGCGCGCCGCAGGGCCGCCCCGTGCGTGGCCGCGATCCAGCGGTCCATCCGGCGTAGACGGTTCGGGTTCGTGGTCCCGCGCGTGACCGTGCCCACGGGGCGTCTGGGGGGCGGTGGGGTGCTGCGGGAAGCCATGCGCCGAGCGTATGCGGAGCGGGCGGAGGAGCGGAAAACGCGCCGGCGCCCCCTCTCCCCGTAAAGGGCGCCCCGCTCTCCCCATAAAGATCGGGAGGAAATCCGTCCACCCCGGAATGCGGGACGCGTCCATCCGGGTTGCACTCCTTGCAGGGCGCTGACCGCGCTCCGCGAGCCATGCCCTACCCCATGCCACCAGCGCGCCGTCCGAGCGAGAGGAACTGCTCCCTTGAGCCAGTACGTGTCCCGCCTCGGCGGCAGTATCAGCGGCCGCATCGCCGCCGCCCGCTCGACACGCCACGAGCCGCCCCGACTGCGGCTCCCGGCCGTGGGCCACTCCCGCAAGCCCCGCCGCGTCGCCATGCTGAGCGTGCACACCTCACCGCTGCACCAGCCCGGCACCGGCGACGCCGGTGGCATGAACGTGTACATCGTGGAGCTCGCCAAGCGCCTGGCCGCGATCAACATCGAGGTCGAGATCTTCACCCGGGCCACCACCGGCGGCCTGCCGCCCCGGGTCGAGCTGGCGCCCGGCGTCCTCGTGCGGCACGTGGACGCGGGCCCGTACGAGGGCCTCGCCAAGGAGGAGCTGCCGGCCCAGCTGTGCGCCTTCACCCACGGCGTGATGCAGGCCTGGGCCGGGCACCGCCCCGGCTACTACGACCTCGTCCACTCCCACTACTGGCTTTCCGGCCACGTCGGCTGGCTCGCCGCCGAACGCTGGGGGGTGCCGCTCGTACACGCCATGCACACCATGGCCAAGGTCAAGAACGCGGCGCTCGCCGAGGGAGACGCCCCCGAGCCCGCAGCCCGCGTGATCGGCGAGACCCAGATCGTCGCGGCGGCCGACCGGCTCATCGCCAACACCGCCGAGGAGGCCGACGAGCTCGTCCGGCACTACGAGGCCGACCCCGGCAAGGTCGCCGTCGTCCACCCCGGCGTGAACCTGGAGCGCTTCACCGTCGGCGACGGCCGGGCCGCCGCCCGAGCCCGCCTCGGGCTCCCACAGGACGCCGTCATCCCGCTCTTCGCCGGCCGCATCCAGCCGCTCAAGGCCCCCGACATCCTGTTGCGCGCGGTCGCGGAGCTGGTCGACCGCGATCCGTCGCTGCGCGCGCGGCTCTTCGTACCCGTCGTCGGCGGCCCCAGCGGCAGTGGCCTCGCCAAGCCCGAGGGGCTGCAGAAGCTCGCCGCGAAACTCGGCATCGCGGACGTCGTCCACTTCCACCCGCCGGTGGCGCAGGACCGGCTCGCCGACTGGTTCCGGGCGGCGAGCGTGCTGGTCATGCCCTCGTACAACGAATCCTTCGGGCTCGTCGCGATCGAGGCACAGGCCACGGGCACCCCGGTGCTCGCGGCCGAGGTCGGCGGGCTGCCGGTCGCGGTCAACGACGGCGTGACGGGAATCCTCGTACCCGGACACGACCCGGTGGACTACGCGCGCGAGCTGCGCCGCTTCCTGGACGAGCCGGGGCTGACGGACCGGATGGGGGCCGAGGCCGCGCGGCACGCGCAGTTCTTCGGTTGGGACACGGCGGCGAGCGGTACGGCGGACGTGTACACCGCGGCGATGCATGATCATCGCCGTCGCGTACGCTCCCACCATGGCTGACGCAGACGCTGACACCACCGCGATCGTCGAGGCGACCCTCTCCGAGGCCGGACTGGACTGGGAGAGCCCGTCACCGGGCTCGTACGTCGTCCAACTGCCCGGCACGCGGAAGCTGAGCACCACCTGCTCGCTGAAGGTCGGCAAGCACTCCCTGTCGGTGAACGCCTTCGTCATCCGCCACCCCGACGAGAACGAGGCCGGCGTCCACCGCTGGCTGCTGGAGCGCAACCTCAAGCTGTACGGGATGGCGTACGCGGTCGACGGCCTCGGCGACGTCTACCTGACGGCGCGGCTGCCGCTGAGCGTGGTCACCCCCGCAGACCTGGACCGCCTTCTCGGCACGGTCCTGGAGGCGGCGGACGGCGCGTTCAACACGCTGCTGGAACTCGGGTTCGCGAGCGCGATCCGGCGCGAGTACGACTGGCGCGTCTCGCGCGGCGAATCGACCCGCAACCTGGACGCGTTCCGGCACTTGACGCGCCCCGCCTGACGCGCTTCGGCCTGAGCCGCCCGGCCTGACGCGCGACGCCGCCCGGCCGCCGGCTTTCAGGCGACGGCCGGGTCCGGGGCCTGCACCTGGGTGGGGGCGGGGGAAGCGGAGACCACGGCGCCCTGACCCTCAGCCGTCGGCCGGGCCGACGGGACGGCGGCCGATTCACCCTCGGGGAGCCCGCGCATCAGGAGCCAGTACCCCGATCCCGCCACCGTCCCCAACACCCCGGTCGCCCCCCACAGCCACGCGGCCCCCAGGTGGTCGATCACGTAACCGGCCATCAGCGGAGCCACCAGCGAGGCCACCGCCCACGACATCGTGTACATCCCCTGGTAGCGCCCCCGCCCGTGCACCGGGGACAGCCGCGCCACGAGGCCCATCTGCGTCGGCGAGTTCACGATCTCCGCCAGCGTCCACACGCACACCGTCAGCGCGTACGCCCACAGCGACCCCGCGAAGGCCGTCATGGCGAACCCGTAACCGGCCAGCAGCGCCGAGACCACCAGTAGCCGCTGCGGGTCCCGGTGCTCGATGAACCGCGTGACCGGGATCTGGAGCAGCACGATCAGCAGCCCGTTCGCCGCGATGACCAAGCCGTAGTCCCCCGCCGAGTACCCGGCCGAGCCCATTGCCACCGGCAGCCCGACCGACCCCTGGGTGAAGATGAGCGAGATCAGGAAGGACAGCCCGACGACCCCCATGAACCGCCCGTCGCGCAGTACCGTCCCCAGCCCGATCGCCGGCCCGTCCTCCGCGCCGGGGGTCGTGTCCCTCACCGGGCGGGACTCGGGGAGCTTGACGAAGACGAGCACCGCGCACAGCAGCGTCAGGGTCGCCTCGCCCAGGAAGCCGGCCAGGTAGCTGTATTCCGCCACCAACCCGGCCGCCATGGCACTGACGCCGAAGCCGAGGTTGATCGCCCAGTAGTTCAGCGCGAAGGCCCGTACCCGGTCCTCGGGCCGGACGATGTCCGCCATCATCGCCGTGACCGCCGGGCGCGAGGCGTTCGAGGTCATGCCGACCAGCAGCGCCACCGCCGCGATCGCCCCCGGGTGCTCCATGAAGCCCAGCAGCGCCACCGAGAAGGCGGTGGAGAGCTGCGCCGCGAGCAGCGTCGGCCGCCGCCCCAGCCGGTCGGTCATCACGCCCGCGACCAGCGAGGAGAGCACGCCGCCCAGACCGTGCAGGGCCAGCACGAGGCCCGCGAAGGAGGCCGAGTAGCCGCGGTCGATGGTCAGGTACAGGGTCATGAAGGTCGCGACGAAGGCCCCGAGCCGGTTGACCAGCGTGCTCGTCCACAACCACCAGAAGGCGCGCGGCAGTCCTGCCACGCTCTCCCGCGCCCCGCGTGTCAAACGGCCCACCGACATACGGATTCCCCCAGGCGATCAAGCGTCAGCAAGTAAGTGCCTCTTCGGCTCTCGGCACCCTACGAGGGCCTGTCGCGGACACGCCACCCAATTGACGTCGTGCGTCAATCGACGGCGGGCGTGGCAAGGGCGGGAAGGGCAGGGAGGGGCGTGGGAAAGGGCCCGCCGACCGCCGTGGACGCCGCGCGCGAGCGCCCCGGGCCGTCCATTAGGCTCGTACGCATGGCCGACGCACCGTACAAGCTGATCCTCCTCCGCCACGGCGAGAGCGAGTGGAACGCGAAGAACCTGTTCACCGGCTGGGTGGACGTCAATCTCAACGAGAAGGGCGAGAAGGAGGCGGTCCGCGGCGGTGAGCTGCTCAAGGACGCCGGCCTGCTCCCCGATGTCGTGCACACCTCGCTCCAGAAGCGCGCGATCCGCACCGCGCAGCTGGCGCTGGAGGCCGCCGACCGCCACTGGATCCCGGTCCACCGCTCCTGGCGCCTGAACGAGCGCCACTACGGCGCCCTGCAGGGCAAGGACAAGGCCCAGACGCTCGCCGAGTTCGGCGAGGAGCAGTTCATGCTGTGGCGCCGCTCGTACGACACCCCGCCGCCGGCCCTGGAGGACGGTTCGGAGTTCTCGCAGTCCGACGACGCGCGCTACGCGACGATCCCGCCGGAGCTGCGCCCGCGCACGGAGTGCCTCAAGGACGTCGTCGTCCGCATGCTCCCGTACTGGTACGACGCCATCGTCCCGGACCTGCTGACCGGCCGCACCGTCCTGGTCGCCGCGCACGGCAACTCCCTGCGCGCCCTGGTCAAGCACCTCGACGGCATCTCGGACGCCGACATCGCGGGCCTCAACATCCCGACGGGCATCCCGCTCTCCTACGAGCTGGACGCCGACTTCAAGCCCCTCACCCCGGGCGGCACCTACCTCGACCCGACCGCCGCCGCGGCCGCCATCGAGGCCGTCAAGAACCAGGGCAAGAAGTAACCCTCACGCACGAAACAGCCCCCTACCTGCTGCTTTCCAGCGGGTAGGGGGCAACGCGTCGTCCCGCGGGCCGTTCGGTCGCCCTCACCGGCCGACGAGCGCGCGACTCGGGGCGGTTCTACGGTGGAGGGGCAATGGCCGGCACGCGGGGGTCCCGTGTTCGCCGGGTGACGAGTGTCGGCTCCGCGCGTACCGATAGGCGGTCCGAACATGGCCATGACCTCAGACACACCGGTCCTCGACACCCTCGCCGCGATGACTCTCGATTCGATCGAGCGGTGCGGCATGGACGAGGGCACGCTCATCTTGACCCGCATCGCCGCGCTCGTGGCCATGGACGCGCCGCCGATCTCCTACCTCGCCCACATCGGTGCCGCGGCCAAGGCCGACCTGAGCGCCGAGCAGTTGCAGGACGTACTCATCGCGATCGCCCCCGTCGTGGGCACGGCACGTGTCATGTCGGCCTCCGGGCACATCGCCAAGGCGCTCGGTTTCGCCATCGGCATGGAGGAGAGCGAGGCCAAGGCGATGGCTGACGCCGGGGCCGAGGCCCAGAGCCGGAGCAAGTAGGCCCGAGCGAGCCCCGGCCGGCGCGCAGGGCCCCGTCCGGCGCAGGGCTCCCTCCGGCACGCAGGGCCCCGGCCGCGGGTGCGGCCGGGGCCCTGCGTGTACCGGAAGCCGGGTCGGCGTCAGCCGCCGCACTGGCAGGGGGCGCCGGACTGGCAGCCGCAGCCGCAGCCCGAGCCGCAGCCGCAGGCCGCCAGCAGCGGGAGGCGCAGCGGCTCCCTCGACGGCGGGGGCTGCGGCTGCTCGTGCTCCGGGGTGATGGGGACGGGGGAATCGGGCATGGATCCTCCTCGCGGGCGGTGCGCAGGCGGTGTGCCTTCGCACCCATTCACGCCCAGTGGCCCCGGCGCGTCAACGGCGCATTGGAGCTCGACGCGCTCAGACGCCCTCGACCTGGGTCGGCGGCTGCAACTCGTCCGCGTGCTCACCCGTCACCAGGTAGACGACCCGCTTCGCGACCGACACCGCGTGGTCCGCGAAACGCTCGTAGTAGCGGCCCAGCAGCGTCACGTCGACCGCGGTCTCGATGCCGTGCTTCCAGCGGTCGTCCATCAGGTGCTGGAACAGCGTGCGGTGCAGCTGGTCCATCTCGTCGTCGTCCTGCTCCAGCTGGAGCGCCAGGTCCACGTCCTTCGTGATGATGACCTCGGCCGCCTTCGCCATCAGCCGCTGCGCCAGCTGCCCCATCTCCAGGATGGTGGCGTGCAGGTCCCGCGGCACCGCCGTGTCCGGGAAGCGCAGCCGCGCCAGCTTCGCCACGTGCTGCGCCAGGTCGCCGGAGCGCTCCAGGTCGGCGCTCATGCGCAGCGAGGTCACGACGATGCGCAGATCGGTGGCGACGGGCTGCTGCCGGGCGAGCAGCGCGATGGCGCGGGCCTCCAGGTCGTGCTGGAGGTCGTCGACCTTCTGGTCGGCGGCGATGACGCTCTCCGCCAGCTTCAGGTCGGCGTCGAGCATGGACGTGGTGGCCCGCCCGATCGCGGAACCGACGAGCCGGGCCATCTCGACCAGGCTTTCTCCGATCGAGTCCAGTTCCTCGTGGTACGCGTCGCGCATTGGTGTCCCTCTCTTGCCTGCTCTGCCTGCTCGCTACTGCTTACCGCTCGCTCTTTCGGCGCTGTGATGCGCTCGGGCGGCCACGTGGGCATCCGGCCCCACGTCAACACGGTGGGCCGTGAACGCGTCCGACTCCGGCACCCCAAGTGAATCAGTCCCGTCCCCAGGGTGAACTCTGGGCGACGAGTGTTCGAGCTGCCACCCGAACGGCTGTGGAAGTGTCATCGCGCCTGCTTAACCTGGATGCATGGACGTGAACGCGGCGGTCGCCGCAGCTGCAGCGATTGCCGGTTTGTGTACCGGTGTGATCGCGATGCTGGCGTTCCGCTGGAGCGAGCGCGACCAGGCCCGCCCCACCCGGAGCTCCATGCGCCCCGACATCAACGCGGTGCTCCCGCCCGGAGTGGACACCGTCCTCTCCGTGCTCCGCTCCTCCGCCGTCGTGCTCGACGAGGGGGACGCGGTCGTCAAGGCCAGCTCGGCGGCATATGCCCTCGGCCTGGTCCGCGGCGGCAAGCTCGCGGTGGAGGCCATGCTCCACATGGCCCGCGACACCCGCCGGGACGGCGAGATACGCCAGATCGAACTGGACCTGCCCCGGCGCGGCACCGGCCGCGGCGAGGCCCTGGCCGTCTCCGCCCGTGTCGCGCCGCTCGGCTCCCGCCTGGTGCTGCTGCTCGTCGAGGACCTGACCGAGGCGCGCCGGATCGAGGCGGTCCGCCGAGACTTCGTAGCGAACGTCTCGCACGAGCTGAAGACCCCGGTCGGGGCGATCTCCCTGCTCTCCGAGGCCGTCATGGACGCCAGTGACGACCCGGAGGCGGTGAGCCGCTTCGCCGGCCGCATGCAGATCGAGGCCACCCGCCTGATCAACCTCGTACAGGAGCTCATCGACCTCTCCCGGGTACAGAACGACGACCCGCTGGAGGACGCCGAGCCCGTACGGGTGGACACCCTGGTGGCGGAGGCCATCGACCGCTGCCGCCACACCGCGACCTCCAAGCAGATCACCATGGCCGCCGGAGGCACCGCCGACCTGCGGGTGTGGGGCAACCGAGGCCAGCTCGCGGCGGCCCTCGGCAACCTCGTGGAGAACGCCGTCAACTACAGTCCGGCCCGCACCCGCGTCGGCATCGCCGCGCGCCGGGTGACCGCGCCGGGAGGAGACTTGATCGAGATAGCCGTGACCGACCAGGGCATCGGCATCCCGGAAAAGGACCGCGAGCGCATCTTCGAGCGTTTTTACCGCGTCGACCCCGCCCGCTCCCGTGCCACGGGAGGAACCGGGCTGGGGCTGGCCATCGTGAAGCACGTGGCGGCTTCGCACGGCGGAGAGGTGTCGGTGTGGAGCTCGGAGGGACAGGGCTCCACCTTCACCCTGCGCCTTCCCGAGGCGGGCGCCCCCGCCCCGGGAGCAGCGCCCCCCACCGACTCGGCCGGCAGCCCGTCCGTCGAACCGGCCACCGCCTCCACCGTCCGACCCCTGCTCGACTCAGAAACAGTCATCCCTGCCCCGGAGGTCCTTCCGTGACCCGAGTGCTCGTCGTCGAGGATGAGGAATCCTTCAGCGACGCCCTGTCCTACATGCTCCGCAAGGAGGGCTTCGAGGTCGCGATCGCCGCGACCGGCCCCGACGGGCTTGACGAGTTCGAGCGCAACGGCGCCGACCTCGTCCTCCTCGACCTGATGCTCCCCGGCCTGCCCGGCACCGAGGTCTGCCGCCAGCTGCGCGGCCGCTCCAACGTCCCGGTGATCATGGTGACCGCCAAGGACAGCGAAATCGACAAGGTCGTCGGCTTGGAGATAGGAGCCGACGACTACGTGACCAAGCCCTTCTCCTCGCGGGAGCTGGTCGCCCGCATCCGCGCGGTCCTGCGCCGCCGCGGCGAGCCGGAGGAGGTCACCCCGGCGGCCCTGGAGGCCGGGCCCGTGCGGATGGACGTGGACCGACACGTGGTCACCGTCGCCGGCGGGAAGGTGGACCTCCCACTCAAGGAGTTCGACCTGCTGGAGATGCTGCTGCGCAACGCGGGCCGGGTCCTGACCCGTATGCAGTTGATCGACCGGGTGTGGGGCGCCGACTACGTCGGTGACACCAAGACCCTCGACGTGCACGTCAAGCGCCTGCGCGCCAAGATCGAGCCGGACCCGGGCGCACCGCGCTACCTGGTCACGGTCCGAGGGCTCGGCTACAAGTTCGAGCCGTAAACCGCACCGGTAGGCGTCGCACACACGGGAAGGGCCCCCATCCGCGGCGGATGGGGGCCCTTCCCGTGTGTGCGTGGTGTTCCTACGCGGCTCAGTGACCGGCGGCGTGGGAGGCCGAGCCCGAGGGGGCGCCCGACGGGGCTCCCGACGCGGCGCCCGAGGGGGTGCCGGACGGCGCGCCGGACGGGGTCCCGGACGGGCTGCCCGAGGGGCTCGCGCCGGCCGCGCCGGGGGCGGGAGCCGGGGCCTCGGTCGGGCCGAAGGCGGCGTACATGCCGGCGCCGGGGACGACGTTGGCGTTCAGCTTCACGTCGCCCGCGCTGCTCAGCTGGAAGACGACCTCCTGGACGTTGCCGTCCTGAACGGCCTCGCGGCCGCCCTCGACCACGGCGGAGGCGTTGCCCTTGCTGCCAAGCACCAGGGAGCCGCCGGCGGGGACGACGACCTTGCCCGAGCCCTCGGCCGGCTTCACCGTCACCTTGGTCTTGCCACCCGCGAGGGTGATGCCGTCGAGGGTCTGGGGGCTGCTGCCGCCGTTGAAGACGGTCGCGGAGACGGCGGCCGGGCCCTTCTTGTCCTTCGTGCTCGGGGTGATCACGAGCGCGTTCTGGATCTTGATGTCGCCCTTGGTGACGGCGGCGTTGTCCGGCTTGATCTCCAGAGTCTGCGCGTCACTGCCCGCAGCGCATGCGGAGAGCGAAGCGATCGAGAACACGATGGCGGTAGCGGCGAGAGCGCCGCGTCGAAGGCTGCGGCTCACGGCGGCGGCAACTCCTTGGACGTACGGACGGAAGGTGGACGACCCCAGCTCGCGCTGGGGGAGGTGCCCCGTCGGACGGCTGAGGTAAAGCCGCCCTAAGGGTGTGTCAGCGCGCTTAGGTTACCGAGCCGCCGCCCCGCCCCCGCACCCGACCCTCCGCAGTGCCCGGGCCGCCCTGTACGGGCCCCCGCGATCACCGCGAGATCCGTCCACCATCACTTGCGGCATCCGTCCACGATCACTTGTGGCGTCCGTCCACGATCACCGCGACATCCACTGCCGTCCGCCCGGTGATCTCGCATTCCCCAAATCGCGCGAAGATCGCGAGGGCCGCGGTTCGCATGCCGTTCGGACGCCGTTCGTTGATCGATTTCCGGATTCCCCCGAACGCCACCCGGTGATCAATTCGAGGATTGGGCCGGAACCGCTCCGTACGGGCGCCCGCCAGTCGAACGGAGTAGTTCGGTTTCCGGCCTTCGAACCCGGCAAAACGGGACGTACATCACATCGAACGGCGCGTCCCCCGGGTGTAGCGTGGTCGTTTCGTCCGGTCCGCACAGCGCCTCCGACCTGCGAATACCCCCTTCCGGAAGCCCTTCGCAGCACGTACGTGTCGCTGTTGTCAAGCCCCGAGATGTGCCCTGACCTGCGAAAACGCCATTCATAACGGTCAGTTCTCGTGTTACCCTGGATAGCCACGGAAGGGGTACCTGTCACATGACGTTCAAGGTTGGCGACACCGTGGTCTATCCCCATCACGGGGCCGCGCTGATCGAGGCCATTGAGACTCGTCAGATCAAAGGCGTGGACAAGACCTACTTGGTGCTCAAGGTCGCCCAGGGCGACCTGACGGTTCGTGTGCCTGCGGACAATGCGGAGTTCGTCGGCGTTCGCGACGTAGTCGGCCAGGACGGGCTGGACCGGGTCTTCGAGGTGCTCCGCGCACCGTATGCAGAAGAGCCGACGAACTGGTCCCGGCGCTACAAGGCAAATCTGGAGAAGCTCGCTTCTGGCGACGTCATCAAGGTCGCAGAAGTAGTGCGTGACCTGTGGCGCCGTGAGCGCGAGCGCGGGCTTTCCGCGGGCGAGAAGCGCATGCTCGCGAAGGCGCGCCAGATCCTGGTGAGCGAGCTCGCGCTCGCCGAGAACACCAACGAGGACAAGGCCGAGGCCCTCCTCGACGAGGTTCTCGCGTCCTGACGCGAGAACCCCTACGCGACGAGCCGGACGGGTCAGCTCCACAGATCCCGTCGTACAGGCCCTTCGCAGACAGTTGTGCCGCGGTGCCCGATGACAAGGAGACTTGTTGCCGGGCGCTGCGGCATGTCTGTCCCCACATCCTTCGTCGCGTCCTTCACGTCTATCCCGCCTGAGCGAGATCACACGTGTCACGCAGGTCGCACGTGTCACGGGCCCTCACGCCGGGCTCGGGCAGCCGACTCGACCGGTCGTCACGGAAGGGGCGAGGGCGGCGCACCCGGAGTCACGTTCAACGCCATACCCATGTCGGCCGAAGTCACAAACCTGGCTCGGAGCTACTGATGTCTGACGAATCGCGCACCCACCGCACCGCCGCCGTCATCCCGGCCGCCGGGCGGGGGGTACGCCTGGGCCCCGGCGCCCCCAAGGCCCTTCGGGCCCTCGGCGGGACACCGATGCTGATCCACGCCGTCCGCGCCATGGCCCGCTCCCGAGCGGTGTCCCTCGTCGTGGTCGTCGCCCCCTTTGACGGCGCGGCCGAGGTGCGCCGCCTGCTGGACGAGCACCCGCTGCCGGAGCGGACCGAGATCCTCGTCGTACCGGGCCGCGAGACCCGCCAGGGGTCCGTGCGCGCGGGCCTGGAGGCGCTCCCGACGGACGTCACCTGCGTGCTCATCCACGACGCGGCGCGCCCGCTGGTCCCCGTCGAGACCGTCGACGCCGTCGTGGAGGCGGTCCGCGACGGTGCGCCCGCCGTGGTGCCCGCCCTGCCGCTGGCCGACACCGTCAAGGAGGTCGAGCCCGGCAAGCCCGGCGAGCCGGAGCCCGTCGTCGCCACTCCCGAGCGGGCGCGGCTGCGCGCCGTCCAGACACCGCAGGGCTTCGACCTCGCCACGCTGCGCCGCGCCCACGAGAAGTTCGCCGTCAACGGCGAGGGCGCCACGGACGACGCCGGAATGGTGGAACGCCTCGGCGTCACCGTCGTGGCGGTCCCCGGCCACGAAGAGGCCTTCAAGGTCACCCGCCCGCTCGACCTGGTCCTCGCCGAGGCCGTACTCGCCCGCAGGAGGGCCACCGATGCCTACTGACCCCCCCGGCCCCACCCACCCCACCGGTCACGACGCCCGAGCCGCCGCCGCCCCGCCCATGCCGCTCGTCGGCATCGGCACCGACGTGCACGCCTTCGAGGCCGGGCGCGAACTGTGGTGCGCCGGCCTGCTGTGGGAGGGCGAGGACGGCCTCGCCGGACACTCCGACGGCGACGTCGCATCGCACGCCGCCTGTGACGCCCTCTTCTCGGCGGCCGGGGTCGGCGACCTCGGCGCGCACTTCGGGACCTCCCGCCCCGAGTGGTCCGGCGCCGCGGGGGTCACGCTCCTCGCGGAGGCCGCCCGTATCGTCCGGGCCGAGGGCTTCGAGATCGGCAACGTCGCCATCCAGGTGATCGGCGTACGCCCGAAGATCGGCAAGCGGCGCGAAGAGGCGCAGAAGGTGCTCACGGCCGCCGCCGGCGCTCCCGTCTCCGTCTCCGGCACCACCACCGACGGTCTCGGGCTCACCGGCCGGGCCGAGGGTCTCGCGGCCATCGCCACGGCCCTCGTCTACCGGACGAACCGGGCCTAGGGGCCCGTACGGCGACAGCACTCCGAGAACAAACAGTGCCCCGCGTCCCCGAACGGTCGCGGGGCACTGCTACGGGCCCACTACCCTGGATGCCGTGACTATTCGCCTGTACGACACCAGCGCCCGGCAGATCCGCGACTTCACCCCGGTCACCCCGGGCTGCGTCTCGATCTACCTGTGTGGCGCCACGGTGCAGGCCGCCCCGCACATCGGGCACGTCCGCTCGTACCTGAACTTCGACATCATGCGCCGCTGGTTCGCCTACCGCGGCTACGACGTCACCTTCATCCGCAACGTGACGGACATCGACGACAAGATCATCACCAAGTCGGTCGAGCAGGGCCGCCCCTGGTGGGCCATCGGCTACGACAACGAGCGCGCCTTCAACGACGGCTACGAGGCCCTGGGCTGCCTCCCGCCCACCTACGAGCCCCGCGCCACCGGCCACGTGCCGGAGATGATCGAGATGATGCGCGTCCTGATCGAGCGCGGTCACGCCTACGCGGCCGACGGCAGCGTCTACTTCGACGTGCGCTCCTTCCCCGGCTACCTGGCCCTGTCGAACCAGACCATCGACGACCTGCGCCAGCCCCCCGAGGACGGCATCACCGGCAAGCGCGACCCGCGCGACTTCGCCATGTGGAAGGCGTCCAAGCCGGGCGAACCCGACTGGGAGACCCCCTGGGGCCGAGGCCGTCCCGGCTGGCACCTGGAGTGCTCCGCGATGGCGCACAAGTACCTGGGCAGCGTCTTCGACATCCACGGCGGCGGCCTGGACCTGATCTTCCCGCACCACGAGAACGAGATCGCCCAGGCGAAGGGCTTCGGCGACGAGTTCGCGCGGTACTGGGTCCACAACGCCTGGGTCACCATGTCCGGCGAGAAGATGTCCAAGTCCCTCGGGAACTCGGTGCTCGTCTCCGAGATGGTCAAGCAGTGGCGTCCGATCGTGCTGCGCTACTACCTCGGCACCCCGCACTACCGCTCGATGATCGAGTACAGCGAGGAGTCGCTGCGCGAGGCGGAGTCCGCCTTCGCGCGCATCGAGGGCTTCTGCCAGCGCGTCATCGAGAAGGCCGGCGGGCCCGTCGAGCCGGCCGCCGAAGTGCCGCCCGCCTTCGCCGAGGTCATGGACGACGACCTGGGCGTGCCGCAGGCGCTCGCGATCGTGCACACGGCGGTCCGGCAGGGCAACAGCGCGCTCGCCGCCGACGACAAGGACGCGGCCATCGCGCGCCTGTCCGAGGTACGGGCCATGCTGGGCGTCCTCGGCCTGGACCCCCTCGACCCGTCCTGGGCCGGCGAGGCCGATCGCGGGGAGGACCTCCACGGCGCCGTGGACACGCTGGTCCGCCTGGTCCTGGAGCAGCGCGAGTCCGCCCGTGCCCGCAAGGACTGGGCCACCGCTGACGCGATCCGCGACCAGCTCCAGCAGTCCGGCCTGGTCATCGAGGACAGCCCCACGGGACCCCGCTGGACGCTCGGCCCCCGCTGAGCCCGCCGGAGCAGTCCCGCTGTGCCGCCCGGCGTCCCGGGCGGCACACTCTTCATACGTACACACCGCAGCACCAACGAAAACAGGTAGAGGTCATGGCCGGGAACAGCCAGCGCAGGAACCGCCGCACGTCCAACAAGAAGGGCGCTACGGTCGGCAGCGGTGGCCAGCGGCGCAGGGGCCTGGAGGGCAAGGGCCCCACGCCCAAGGCCGAGGACCGCAAGAAGCACAAGGCGAACCGCATCAGCAACGCCATGGCCCGCCAGGCCGCCAAGCGCCGCCCCGCCCCCCGCCGCGGCGGCCCCAAGGGCACCAGCGAGATGGTCGTCGGCCGCAACCCGGTCTTCGAGGCGCTGCGCGACGGCGTCCCGGCCACCACCCTCTACGTGCAGCAGTTCATCGACAACGACGAGCGCGTGCGCGAAGCCCTCCAGCTCGCCGCCCAGCGCGGCAACATCAACCTGATGGAAGCCCCGCGCCCCGAGCTCGACCGCATGACCAACGGGCTCAACCACCAAGGCCTGGTCCTCCAGGTCCCGCCGTACGAGTACGCGCACCCCGAGGACCTCACCACCGCCGCCTACGACAACGGCGAGGACCCGCTGATCGTCGCCCTCGACGGTGTCACCGACCCGCGCAACCTCGGCGCGATCGTCCGCTCCGTCTCCGCCTTCGGCGGTCACGGCGTGGTCATCCCCGAGCGCCGCGCCGCCGGTATGACCGCCGGTGCCTGGAAGACCTCCGCCGGCACCGCCGCGCGTACGCCGGTCTCCCGCGTCACCAACCTGACCCGCGCCCTCCAGGACTACAAGAAGGCCGGCATCGCCATCGTCGGCCTCGCCGCCGAAGGCGAGCACAGCGTCAACGACCTGGCGGCGCTCGCCGGCCCGGTCGTCATCGTCGTCGGCTCCGAGGGCAAGGGCCTCGGCCGCCTCGTCGGCGAGAACTGCGACTACCTGGTCCGTATCCCGATGCCGGGCGGCGCCGAGTCGCTGAACGCCGGTGTCGCCGCGGGCGTCGTGCTGTACGAGGCCGCCCGCCGCCGCGCCGAGGCGCCGCGCACCTGATAGCCCGGCGCACCCGGCGTACTCCCTTGATTCGGTTGGCTCCTTGATCCAGTTGGCTCATGGAGCGTGACCCGTGAGCGTGTCACCCCGCCCCGTGCGGGCGGGGTGACTTGATCTTGACGGGTCTCGGACACATCCCTGCTGTCAAGGCAGTGTCCTTATCACTCGTCACTCGGTTAGATGAGTGTGGACACCAGAACGTCAGGGTTCGACGACCAGCCCGCGCTGAGCATGGTCAAGGTGCCGTGCGATCCCGCACAGGTCATCGTCAACCACGCAAGCTTCCGCGTGCGGCTCGCACCGAGCCCGAGCGCGCGTTCCAAGCCCTCGATGCCCTCCAACGCCCCGGGCCGGGCCCCCGTCCTCGGCGGCGCCGTGGTCGCGGCCGCCGGGGCGACCCGCCGCCGGGCCCCCGTCGTCTGGAGCGGCAAGGCAGACGCCGGCGACACCGCCGCGATGGGAGGACTGCTCCAGGCCGCCCGGGAGGCGGGGCGGGGCCACGACAGGTTCGACGGGGGAGCCACCCAGACCATCCCGCGCGTCGACCTCGCGCACGACCTCGCCGACGACACGTTCGCCACGCCGACCGTCATCGGGCAGCGCACCTACGGCGACCCGGACGAGACCCGCCCCATCGGCGCGGTCCGGCAGCCGGCCTACGACTACGGGCCGCCCCACGGGTACGACAGCGAGTACGACGACGCCTACGACGGGGACGGCGACAGCGTCGACCAGTCCCGGCGGCCGGCCTCCGACGCCCGCGCGCAAGCCTCGTACTACCCCGGCCGCCGGATGAACCTGGGCGTCGTGCTGCTCCCGCTGCGCGTCTTCCTCGGCTTCATCTCCATCTACGCCGGCATGGGCAAGTTGTGCGACCCCGTCTACTTCGACGGCGGCGAACGCGGCTCCATGGTCACCTGGCTGCACACCCTGCACCCCTGGGCACTGGCCGAGCCGCTGCGCGACTTCGCGCTCGCGCACCCCGTCGGCGCCGGGCTCACCGTGGCGTTCCTCCAGGTCATCGTCGGCGTGCTCACGGTCTTCGGGCTGTGGCAGCGG
This sequence comes from Streptomyces sp. Tek67B01, assembly GCF_055231995.1. Classification (NCBI taxonomy): domain Bacteria; kingdom Bacillati; phylum Actinomycetota; class Actinomycetes; order Kitasatosporales; family Streptomycetaceae; genus Streptomyces; species Streptomyces sp. Tek67B01. The sequence goes on along the minus strand of NZ_JBUYUY010000001.1, from coordinate 3,379,613 downwards.
TTCGCCGCCTGCTTCGGCGCGTTGCTGTCCGCCGCGTTGCTGATGACGGTCAGCTGGAAGACCGTCCCGGCGTACGACGCGCCCGACATCATCTACCTCGCCGCCTGGAGCCCGCTGATCATCGCGGGCGCCCCCGTCTACTCGCTCGACGGGCGCCTCGCGGGCGAAGCCTGGCGCACGCTCGGCCCGCGCTCCGAGGTCTGGCAACTGCGCCGGCGCGTACTGCGGCGCGGAGCCCTCATGGGCGGTGTGATCTGCGGGCTGACCCTGCTCGTCGGCTCCCTCCTCGGCGGGGCCGTCCGGTCCACCGCCGTGGTCACCGTTCCCGGACCCGGTCGGGCCCCGAGCAACTACCTGCCCGGTACCCCGCTGCCGGCGCAGGCCCCGGCCAAGCAGCAGCGGCAGCCCTCGCAGCAGCCCTCGAAGCCCGCCACGCCCTCGGCGAGCGCGTCCACTCCGGCGGCCAAGTCCGGTCGCGACGGAGCCGGTTCGGCGCCCTCGCAGAGTGCCGGGGCGGGCGCGCAGTCACCGTCCGCGAGCCGCAGCGGCGCCGGGAGCCAGAGCGCTCCGCGCAGCAGCGCTCCGCGCCAGTCCAGCCCGCAGCAGCCGCCGACGTCGTCCTCGGGCAGCGGCAACGGCAACGGCAGCGGTGGCGGCAGCGGTGGCGGCGCCGCCAAGAAGCCCGGTCTGGTCGGCGGTCTGCTCGGCTGAGGACCGCCGGTCCGGCTGGGACCGCCCTACGAGGCCCGGGGCCCGGCGCGCGAAGAGCGCGCCGGGCCCTTCGGCGCGCCGGGGTCTGCGGTGTAGCCGGGGCCCGGGCCCCGGGCGCGCCGGGGTCTGCGGTGTAGCCGGGGCCCGGGGGTACGCCAGGCCTGCGGCGTACCGGGGCCTGCGGTGTGCCGGGCGGTTCGGCGGGCTGGGGTCTGCGGTGTGCCGGGCGGTTCGGCGGGCTGGGCGGTTGGGCGTGTCTGGGCGCTTTGGAGTGCCGGGGCCTGCGGCGTAGTCGGGAGCCGGGGCCCGGGTACGCCGGGCCCCGGGCGGGTGCTCCGCGCGGGGGTGGCTCCGTACGCCTCGGCGAGTCGCGGGACGCCCCGCCCCGTACGATCGCTCAGGAGCCGCCGTACGCGGCCAACTCCCGCGCGGCCTCGGTCAGGTCCTTGGCCGTGTCGATCGCCCGCCAGTAGGCCCCCTGGGGCAGCGGGAAGCCCGCGAGGCGGCGTTCGCGGGCCAGCCGGGGGAAGGTGGTGCGCTCGTGGTCGCCCACGTCGGGCAGCAGCGCCGCGAACCGCGGGCTGAACACGTACACGCCGGCGTTGACGGGATACGGCGACTGAGGCGCCTCGATGAAGTCCAGCACCTGCCCGAACTCGTTGGTCTCCACGACCCCCCACGGGATGCGCGGCCGGGCCAGCGCCAGCGTGGCGACCGCGTCCCGCTCCTTGTGGAACGCGGCCATCTCGCGCAGCGAGAAACGGGTCCAGACGTCCCCGTTGGTCGCGTACCAGGGCTGCTCCGGATACGGGAGGTGCCGCGCGGCGTACTTGAGGCCGCCGCCGCGGCCCAGCGGCTCCGCCTCCACCACGGTCGTCACGCGCAGCGGCAGCCGGGTCCGCCCCAGCCATTCCTGGAGGACACCGGCGAGGTGCCCGCAGGAGACGACGGCATCGGTCACCCCCTCCGCCGCCAGCCAGGCGAGCTGGTGCCCGATGATCGGCATGCCCGTTCCCGGGATCTCGACCATCGGCTTGGGCCGGTCGTCCGTGTACGGCCGCAGCCGCGTGCCCTGGCCGCCCGCCAGGACCACGGCCTGGGCGGGCGCCGCCGGGAACGCGGCCGCGTCGTAAGGGGGTTGGGGCGGTACGGGAGAAACGTCGGTCATGTCCGCCAGCCTAGGAGGGGGCCTCCTGTGGCGGCGGCCGACTCGACTGGCGACCGGACGGCAGCCTTGACGCCCGACCGGGCCCCGACCGGACGGCCGTCAACCGGCCGGAAGCAGCGTCAGCCCATGGAGGCGACGCCGGACGCGTACGAGGTGTCGCAGACGGGGCGGGCGAAGGACTGTGCCTTCGTCGGCCCGTAGGCCTCCACGGCGGCCCGGCCCAGCGCCCGCGCGATGCCCACGCAGTGCTCGGCGAGCGAGGGCCGCCGGTCGACCTCCTGCTGGAGGTGCGTGAGGACGTCGCCCGGCTCCTCGCCCTGGCGCAGCTCGGTGAGGAGCTTGTCGCGCAGCAGATCCTGCGCGGCGCGCGGCTTGGCGGGAACGGACACGCCTTCGGCGGAGGCGGTCAGGATCTGGGAGGAGGAGTTGTCCGCCCAGGGGACCATGGTGACCGCCAGCGTCCCGGACAGGACCAGGACGACGGGCAGGACCAGGGCGAGGGAACGGCCGATACGGCGGGCAGTGTGGGTCACGAAGGCGAGAGTAGCGCTCGGTGAAGACGTGGCGACATTCAGTCACCCGGTCGGGGGACGGTTCGACGTGGCTTTTCGATTCCCGGGTTGACGAGTAGGGCCGAATGGCCCGATCTGCCCGGGATTCCGGTTACGGCCTGCCGCAACTCGCGGCGAAGGGGCGCCCCTTGGCGGAGCGCCCCTTCACCGGTGGTGTGCGGACCGTCAGTCGGAGAGGCGCGCGCCGGAGGAGGTGGAGAACACGTGGATCTCGTCGGGGCGCGGGATGACGTGCAGCGTCGAGCCCTTTTCGGGCACCTTGCGGCCGTTGACGCGGACCACGAGGTCCTGCTTGCCGGCGGTGGCGTCGGCGACGGAACCGTAGACGTAGCCGTCCGCGCCGAGTTCCTCGACCACGTTCACCGTGATCGTCAGGCCGCCGGTGTCGCCGATGTCGAAGTGCTCGGGACGCACGCCGACCGTCACCGTGCGGTCGCCCGCGTCGGCGGCGGCGGTCAGAGCCTCGCGGGACACGGGGACGACGCTCTCGCCGAACTTCACGCCGCCGTCGGTGATCGGAACCTCGACGAGGTTCATGGCGGGCGAGCCGATGAACCCGGCGACGAAGAGGTTCGCGGGCCGGTCGTACATGTTGCGCGGGGTGTCGACCTGCTGGAGGAGGCCGTCCTTGAGGACCGCGACCCGGTCGCCCATGGTCATGGCCTCGACCTGGTCGTGGGTGACGTAGACGGTGGTGATGCCGAGGTCCCGCTGGAGCGCGGCGATCTGCGTACGGGTCGACACGCGGAGCTTGGCGTCGAGGTTCGACAGCGGCTCGTCCATGAGGAAAACCTGCGGCTTGCGCACGATGGCGCGACCCATCGCGACGCGCTGGCGCTGGCCGCCGGAGAGCGCCTTCGGCTTGCGGTCGAGGTACTGGGTGAGGTCGAGCATCTTCGCCGCCTCCTCCACCTTGCGACGGATGGTCGCCTTGTCCTCGCCGGCGATCTTCAGGGCGAAGCCCATGTTGTCGGCGACGGACATGTGGGGGTAGAGCGCGTAGTTCTGGAACACCATCGCGATGTCCCGGTCCTTCGGCGGCAGGTGCGTCACGTCGCGCTCGCCGATGCGGATGGCGCCGCCGTTGACGTCCTCCAGGCCGGCGAGCATGCGCAGCGAGGTGGACTTGCCGCAGCCCGAGGGGCCGACGAGCACGAGGAACTCCCCGTCCTCGATCTCCAGCTCGAGCTGGTCGACGGCGGGCTTGTCGCCGCCGGGGTAAAGCCGGGTCGCCTTGTCGAAGGTGACAGAAGCCATGGTGGTGAATCCCTTCTACCGGCAGGAACGTGCCGGACGATCCGAGTGGAAGGTCTAGTCCAGTAACCGGACTCCGCCCGACGCTACCGGCCCGCCCGCCTCCTGTCAGCACCCCCGCGACATGACGTCGGAAAGTTCTTGGCTGGCGGGTTGGCGGGCTGTGTAAAGTGAAGGCGATTCTGCGCGCCGCGCAGCGTCGCCTCGCCTCCTTAGCTCAGTCCGGCCAGAGCAACGCACTTGTAATGCGTAGGTCGTCGGTTCGAATCCGACAGGGGGCTCCGTCCCGGGTCGAAGGTTTGTGGACCGTAGGGATTCGTACGGAAACGGAATGCCCCGGGCCCTCAGGGTCCGGGGCATTCCGCGCGTTCGGGGGCGGTCAGCGGCCCGAGATGCGGTCGGCGAGGCGGGCCAGCGGGGTGGTGGCGGGGGTGTGGGTGGCGGTCTCGCGGCGGTCGGCTTCGCGGTAGGCGGCGTAGAGGGCCTGGACGCCGAGCCAGCGGAAGGGTTCCGGCTCCCACCGGCGGACGCGGTGGTTGACCCAGGGGAGGGCGGTGAGGTCCGTGGACTCGCCCAGGACCAGGTCGCGCAGGGTGCGTCCGGCGAGGTTGGCGGTGGCCACGCCCGAGCCCACGTAGCCGCCGGCCCAGCCGAGGCCGGTGGTGCGGTCGAGGGTGACGGTGGCGCACCAGTCGCGGGGGACGCCGAGCACCCCCGACCAGGCGTGGGTGATCTCCACTCCGGTGAGGACCGGGAAGAAGGAGGTCAGCAGGGTGGTGAGGGAGGCGATGGTGCGTTGCTGGGTGGTGCCGTCGTTGTCGGTGCGGGAGCCGTAGCGGTAGGGGACCCCTCGGCCGCCGATCGCGATGCGGTCGTCGGCGGTGCGTTGGGCGTACATGTAGGCGTGGGCCATGTCTCCGAGCACTTCGCGGCCCGACCAGGCGAGGGAGTCCCACACCTCGGGCGGGAGGGGCGCCGTCGCGATCATCGAGGAGTTCATGGGGAGCCAGGAGCGCTTGTGGCCCTTGAGGGCGGCGGTGAAGCCCTCGGTGCAGCGCAGTACGTACGGGGCGCGGACGGTGCCGTACGGGGTGTGGGCGCGGCCGGGGGCGATCTCGGTGACGGGGGTCGATTCGTGGATGACGACGCCGAGCCGTTCGCAGGCCGCCGCCAGGCCGGCGACCAGCTTGAGCGGGTGGACGCGGGCGCCGTGGGGGGACCAGCTGGAGCCGACGGCGTCCGCGATGTCGATGCGGGCGCGGGTGTCGGTGGCGTCGTGGAGGACGCGGTCGGTCTCGCCGAAGGAGAGCTCGGACTCGTGGAAGGCCTTGAGGCGGGTGAGCTGGGCGGGGGTGCGGGCGACTTCGAGGACGCCGCCGTGGTGGATGTCGGCCCGGATGTCCTCCTTGGCGGCGATGTCGATGACCTCGGTGACGGTCTCGTTCATGGCCCGTTGGAGGCGGAGCGCGGCTTGGTGGCCGTGGAGCGCGGCGTAGCGGTCACGTCCGGCGATGCCGTTGTAGAGCCAGCCGCCGTTGCGGCCGGAGGCCCCGTAGCCGCAGAACTTCTGCTCCAGGACGGTGACGCGGAGGTCGGGTGCGGAGGCCTTGAGGTAGTAGGCGGTCCACAGGCCGGTGTAGCCGCCGCCGACGATGACGACGTCTGCCGTGGAGTCGGAGGTGAGGGGGGCGCGGGGCGGTGCGGTGGCGGTGTGATCCGTCGCGTACCAGAAGGAAATGCCGCCGTTGATCGTCATGGGGGAGTTGCTACACCCGGTTTCGCAGGGGTGTCCAGGGACGCGGTGTCGCGTTTCGGAGGCGGATCGGGGGCCGGTTGGCTGATGCGGGCGGGTGGCCGAGTGGGCGGACGGGCGAGGCGGGCGGCTGGGCGAGGCGGTCGAACGGGCCGGTCGTAGGGTGCGGGCATGATTCGTAGCGCTGAGGCGGCGGACGTTCCCGTCATCCATTCCATGATCCGAGAGCTGGCCGAGTACGAGAAGGTGCCCCAGGAGGCGCGGGCCACCGAGGAGCAGTTGCGGGAGGCGCTGTTCGGGGAGCGGCCGGCGGCGTTCGCGCACGTCGCGGAGACGGAGCAGGGGGAGCCCGTCGGGTTCTCGCTGTGGTTCCTCAGCTTCTCGACGTGGCGCGGGGTGCACGGGATCTACCTGGAGGACCTGTACGTACGTCCCGGCGCGCGCGGGGGCGGGTACGGGAAGGCGCTGCTGGTGGAGCTGGCGCGGATCTGCGGGGAGCGGGGGTACGAGCGGCTGGAGTGGTCGGTGCTCAAGTGGAACGAGCCGACGATCGCGTTCTACGAGGCCCTGGGCGCGCGGCCGCAGGACGAGTGGACGGTGTACCGGCTGACGGACGAGGCGCTGGGCAGGCTGGCCGGGCCGGGGGCCGGGCCGGGGAGCTTGCCGGGGACCTCGTAGGCGGGCCGCTGTCAGTGGTGTGCGCCACGATGGGGGGATGGTGCGCAAGGGGCAGGGTCAGGGCGGTCAAGGTGGTCCGGGCGGGCAGGGCGGCTCGGTGAAGGCGGCGAAGCGGGCGGAGGTGCGGCTGCCGGAGCTCGTGGCGTGGGAGGGGGGTGAGCTGGAACCGGACGGGGACTACGACGGGGTGGAGTTCGCGGACCTCGACCTGGGTGGCCAGGAGGGGATCGGGGCCCGGTTCATGGACTGCGCGGTGCGGCGGTGCGCGCTGGACGAGGCGGGGCTGGCGAAGGCGCGGATCCTGGACTCGGTGCTGGAGGGGGTGCGGGGGGTGGGGACGGACCTGTCGGGGGCGTCGCTGCGTGACGTGGAACTGGTCGAGGCGCGGCTGGGCGGCGTCCAGTTGCACGGGGCGGTGCTGGAGCGGGTGGTCGTGCGGGGCGGCAAGATCGACTACCTGAACCTGCGGAAGGCGCGGCTCAAGGACGTGGTCTTCGAGGGGTGCGTGCTGGTGGAGCCGGATTTCGCGGGGGCGGTGCTGGAGCGGGTGGAGTTCCGGGACTGCACGCTGCGGGGAGCGGACTTCCAGGGGGCCCGGATGGCGGACGTGGACCTGCGGGAGGCGGTGGAGCTGGGGATCGCGCGGGGGGTGGAGGCCCTGGCGGGGGCGGTGATCAGTCCGGCGCAGCTCTACGACTTGGCGCCGGCGTTGGCGGCGCAACTGGGGCTGAGGGTGGTGCCGTAACGGCCGGATTGGCCGTATGGGGTGGAACGGCCGGGCCCGGGCCCGGGGGCCGCGGCGGGGCCTGCGGGTCAGGCGGGGACGCGGGGGAAGCGGGCCTGGAGGGTCCAGATGGCGGGGTTGTCGGCGAGGCCGTCGTGCATGTCGATGAGGTCGGCGACGAGGTCGTGCAGGAAGTCGCGGGCCTCGCGGCGGAGCAGGCGGTGCGTGAAGGTGAGGGGGGCTTCCTCGGACGGCATCCAGTCGGCCTCGATGTCGACCCAGCCGAAGCGGCGCTCGAAGAGCATGCGGTCGGAGGACTCGGTGAAGTCGAGTTCGGCGTACTGGCGATTGGCGGAACGGCTGCCGCGGGGGTCTTGGTCGAGTTGCTCGACGATGTCGCAGAGCGCCCAGGCGAAGTCGAGGACGGGGACCCATCCCCAGGCTGTGGACAGTTCGCGGTCGGCGTGGGTGTCGGCGAGGTAGACGTCACCGCAGAAGAGGTCGTGGCGCAGGGTGTGGACGTCCGCCGAGCGGTAGTCGGTCTGCGGGGGGTCGGGGAAGCGGCGGGAGAGGGAGTAGCCGATGTCGAGCACGTATTGATGGTGTCACGGTGGGGAGGCGGGCCGGTGCCGGGGGGCGGGGGCCTTGGGGCGGCCCCGGCGGTGGGGCGGGGCCGGGGGTCAGGGGAGGAGACGTTGTTCCTTGGCCACCGAGACGGCTCCCGCGCGGGTGTCGACTCCGAGCTTGTCGTAGATGCGGCCCAAGTGGGTCTTGACCGTGGCTTCGCTGATGAAGAGGGCGCGGGCGATGTCGCGGTTGCCGAGGCCGTGGGCGAGCTGGCCGAGGATGTCCAGTTCACGGTCCGTCAGGGTCGGACGCGACCCCCGCATGTGGGCCATCACGCGGCTCGCCACCGGCGGGGAGAGGGTGGTGCGGCCCGCTGCCGCAGAGTGGATCGCGGTGAAGAGCTCCTCGGGGCGTTCCGCCTTGAGCAGGTAGCCCGTGGCGCCCGCCCCGATGGCGCGGGTGATGTCGGCGTCCGTGTCGTACGTCGTCAGGACCAGCACGTGCGGGGGGTTCGGCGTCGAGGTGATGCGGCGGGTGGCCTCCACACCGTCGATGCCGTCGCCCAGCTGGAGGTCCATCAGTACCACCTGTGGCCGGAGCTTCGCGGCCAGCGCGACCGCCTCCTCGCCGCTGCCCGCCTCGCCGAGCACCTCGATGTCGGGTTCGCTGCCCAGCAGGGCCAGTAGACCGGCGCGGACCACCGCGTGGTCGTCGCAGAGCAGGATCGTGGTCATCGGACCGGCTCCAGGGGGATCGCGGCGGACAGGACGGTGCCTTCGCCGGGGGCGGATTCGAGGGTGAGGGCGCCGCCGAGCTGCTGTACGCGGGCACGTATCGCGGGGAGGCCGTGGCCCCGGTCGGGGTCCTCGCCGCGGGGTCCTCGCCGTGCGGTGATGCCGTGACCGTCGTCCGCGACGTCCAGGACGACCTGATCGCCCAGGAAGCTCAGGGTCAGGGCCGCGGTACGGGCCCCCGAGTGCTCCCGGACGTTGGCGAGGGCGCCCTGGGCGATCCGCAGCAGGGCGGATTCGGCGCGCTCGGGCAGCGGCGCGGGCGTGCCCTCCAGGTGGAAGCGGACCTCGATGTCCGGCCCCGCGTCCAGCGCGCGCAGGGCGTCCGCGAGGCGCCCGCCACCCGCCAGTTCCGGCGGGGCCAGGTCGTGGACCAGTCGGCGGGCTTCGGCGAGGCCGCGCGCGGCGATGTCGGTGGCGGTACGGACGTGCGCGCGGGCGGTGGCGGGGTCGCTGTCCCAGGTGCGGTCGGCGGCCTGGAGCAGCATCTGCTGGCTGGACAGGTGCTGCGCCAGGGTGTCGTGGATCTCCATGGAGACCCGTTGGCGTTCGGCGAGGGTGCCTTCGCGGCGCTCGGTCGCGGCCAGTTCCCGCCGGGTGCGCAGCAGGTCTTCGATCAAGGTCCGCTGGGCCCGGGTCTGTCGCTCCATGTGGACGAAGACGGCGGTGGCGAGCGCGGCGACGGCGGGCGGGGCCAGCAGCAGGTTCGGATCGAAGGACGGGGACAGCTTGAGCTGGGCGGCGACGACGAGGGCGGTGAGCAGGGCGACCAGGATGACCGCGGCGCGCGGGGGCAGCGTGCGCAGCGAGGTGTAGAAGAGCGGGACGGCGCACCAGGCGAAGCTGGGCGCGAGGACGACGAGGACGACCCAGGTGGCGACGACCACGCCGAGCCAGATCAGCCGTCGCAGGGTCGGCGCGGCGCCGAGGGCCGGACCGAGGACGTACAGCAGGGCGAGGGCGGTGCCGAGGGCGATCACCCAGGGGGTGCGGGGGTCGCCGGGGTGGTGGAGGAGGAAGCGGGCCATCGAGGCGCCGAGGAGGAGGAAGAACGCGGTGTGGGTGACGGCGGCCAGCATCCGCGTCCCGGTGTGGGAGCCGGCGGGAGCGGGGCCAAGAGGGGCAGGGGCAGCAGGGGTGGCAGGTGTCCCGGGCGGTGGTGCTTGGCTGCTCACGGGTGCTCCTGGGGTGGGTGGTGCGTACGTCCATCCTGAGCCAATCCCTGACGTGCCGGGTCCGCATCGACCGATCGGATGACCCCGGCGTCATCCGGTGCGGTGGCCGACGCGAGCCGGTACGGGGACGGCCGACCCCGGGGTCCGGCCCGAGGCTTGGACCAGCGGCGAACAGCCCGAGCAGCCGGAGCAGCACGAGCAGGAGCAGCCGCGCCGGCCGTACAGGTCCCGGCCCCCGACGTCCTCAGGAGCAGCAGACATGAACACCCGCACCCGCGTCTTCACCGGTACCGCCCTCGCCGTCGCGCTCGGCGCCGGGACCTTCGGCGCCGTCAGCGCGAGCGCCGCGCAGACCGGGTCCGCCCCGGCGGCCGTCACGGCGCAGGACGACGCGCAGAAGGGCGACGCCCAGAAGGGCGACGGCGGCGATGACAAGAACTTCACCACCACGACGCACCTCACCGTCGACGCCGCCACCCGCGCGGCCCAGGCCTCGCTCCAGGCCGCCCAGAAGGAGGGCCAGAAGGTGACGGTCGCGGTGGTGGACCGGAACGGCAACACCGTCGTCACCCTGCGCGGCGACGGCGCGGGTCCGCAGTCCTACGAGTCGGCGCAGCGCAAGGCCTACACCGCCGTGTCCTGGAACGCCCCGACCTCGGTGCTCGCCGGCCGGCTCGCCCAGACCCCGAACCTGAAGGACATCCCCGGCACCCTCTTCCTGGCGGGCGGCGCCCCGGTGCAGGCCAAGGGCGCCCCGGTCGCCGGCATCGGCGTGGCCGGCGCCCCGAGCGGTGACCTGGACGAGAAGTTCGCCAAGGCCGGGGTCGACGCCCTCGACAAGTAGTGCGCGAGGCGGTGAACAGGCTGCCCTTCCGGCCCTCCCGCATAGGATCGAACGCGTGGATCACCGCGTGCTCACCCGCCTCGCCGCCCCCGCGGTCGCCGCCCTCCTCACCCTCACCGCGGGGTGTACGGGGACGACCGTGCAGGGGCGGCCCGGCGCGTCGGGGCTGCGCGACCCGTACTTCCCCAAGGCGGGCAACGGCGGCTACCAGGTCGACCACTACGCCCTCGACCTCGGCTACCGGCCCGCCGGCGGGCAGCTGACCGGCAGGGCCGTCATCACCGCCCGCGCGGAGCAGACGCTCAGCTCCTTCAATCTCGACTTCAGCGGGTTGCGCGTCGACTCGGTCACCGTCGGGGGGAAGCCGGCCCGCTACAACCGGACGGGCCGGGAGCTCACCGTGCGTCCGCGCGAGGACGTGGGCAAGGGCGAGGTCTTCCGTACGGAGGTCCGCTACAGCGGCACGCCGAAGCCCCTCACCGACGCGGACGGTTCCCCCGAGGGCTGGATCACGACCGCGGACGGGGCCGTCGCCGTCGGCGAGCCCGTCGGGTCGATGACGTGGTTCCCGGGCAACCACCACCCCAGTGACAAGGCGTCCTACGACATCACGCTGACCGTCCCGCAAGGCTACGAGGCGGTGTCCAACGGCGAGTTGGGCTCCCGCACGGACACCGGAGACGGCCGGACCACCTTCGCCTGGCACAGCACCGAGCCGATGGCGAGCTACCTGGCCACCGTCGCCATCGGGAAGTTCAAGGTGGCCACGGGCCGCACATCCTCGGGCATCGGCGTCTACGACGCGGTCGCGCCCGGGGAGGAGGCCCGCAGTACCGCCGCGCTGGGGCGGTTGGCGGAGGTGGTGGACTGGGGTTCCGGGCGGTTCGGGCCGTATCCCTTCGCCACCGTGGGCACGATCGTGGTGCCGGACGGCACGCTGCCCTACGCGTTGGAGACGCAGACCAAGCCCGTCTTCTCGGGGGCCCCTTCGGTGGAGCTCGTCGTGCACGAGCTCGCGCACCAGTGGTTCGGGGACTCGGTGTCGCCGAAGTCGTGGAAGGACATGTGGCTCAACGAGGGGTTCGCGACGTACGCGGAGTGGCTGTGGTCGGAGGACCACGGTGGGCCGAGCGCGCAGAAACGGTTCGACGCGCTGCTCGCCGGTGACACCTCCCTCGACGGGAAGCTCGCCTCGGACTGGGACGCGTTCCCGCCGGCGGCGCCGCCGGGGCCCGCGGACATCTCGGAGGGGCCGGTGTACTACCGGGGCGCGATGGTGCTGCACCGCATTCGGCAGGAGGTCGGCGACGAGCGGTTCTTCGCGCTGCTGCGGGGCTGGGCCGCGGACCACCACCACGGGAACGCGAGTACGGCGGAGTTCACCGCCTACGCGCAGCGGAAGACGGGCCATGACCTGAAGAAGGTCTGGGACGTGTGGCTGTACGGCGCGGACAGCCCGAAGCCGTAGCCCGGCCAGTGCCGGGCTTTTTCGCGGGCCGCCGTCGGACGGAAGTGCGGGCCGGTGTGCCGCGCGGACGGGCGGTGGGGTCGGGCGAGGGCGCGGCGAGGCGCCCTCCCGATGGCGGGAAGGGGCCTCGCCGGCGGCGGTGCCGGGGAACTCAGACGTTGACGCCGAAGTCCTGGGCGATGCCGGTCAGGCCGGAGGCGTAGCCCTGGCCGACGGCGCGGAACTTCCACTCGGCGCCGTTGCGGTAGAGCTCGCCGAAGACCATGGCGGTCTCGGTCGCCGCGTCCTCGGAGAGGTCGTAACGGGCGATCTCGGCGCCGCCGGCCTGGTTCACGACGCGGATGTACGCGTTGCGGACCTGGCCGAAGTTCTGGCTGCGGGATTCGGCGTCGTAGATGGAGACCGGGAAGACGATCTTGTCGACATCGGCCGGGAGGCCGGCGAGGTTGACCTTGATGGACTCGTCGTCGCCGGAGCCCTCGCCGGTGCGGTTGTCACCGGTGTGGACGATGGTCTGGTCCGGGGTGGACTTGTTGTTGAAGAAGACGAAGTGACCGTCCGAGACGACCTTGCCCGTCGCGTTGACCGCGATGGCGGAGGCGTCGAGGTCGAAGTCGACACCGGTGGTGGTGCGGACGTCCCAGCCGAGGCCGACCGTGACGGCGCTGAGGCCGGGAGCCTCCTTGCTAAGCGAGACGTTGCCGCCCTTGGACAGGCTTACTGCCATTTTGACTGGTGTCCCTTCCTCAATCACATGACCGCCGGACGTGGCCAAGTTACCGCTGCCCCTCATAACGCGGGGAGGGGGTCGGTAGGTTCCGCCGGCCCGTGTGGCGCAGGCTCGGCGGAGGGGAAATGGGGTGACGGGGCGCCGTGCGGGGGCGGATCATAGGGGCATGCCTGGTCCCTATGTCATCCGTGGTTCCGTCGTGCTGCCCGAGGGGGAGCTCGGCTGGCGGTTCTCGCGTTCCTCCGGGCCGGGTGGTCAGCACGTGAACACCTCCGACTCGCGGGTGGAGCTGCTGTTCGACCTGGCGGCGACGAAGGCGCTGCCGGAGGTGTGGAAGGAGCGCGCGCTGGAGCGGCTCGCGTCCCGGCTGGTGGGCGGGGTCCTGACGGTCCGGGCGTCCGAGCACCGCTCGCAGTTGCGCAACCGGGAGATGGCGTTGGTGCGGCTGGCTTCGCTGCTGGCCGAGGCGACGGCGCCGCCGCCGAAGCAGCGGCGGGCGACGAAGATCCCGCGCGGGATCAATGAGCGGCGGCTGCGGGAGAAGAAGGCGCGGGCCGAGACCAAGCGGGGGCGGACGGGGCGGGACTGGTAGACCGGTCGCTCCGCGGGGTGCTCCGCGGGGTTGCTCCGGCGGCGTTGGGTTGTGCGGCCCCGGCTGCGCCGGGTTTTCGGGGCTCTGCCCCGGGCCCGCGCCTCAATCGCCGGCGGGGCTGGTTTCGGCGGTGTGGGCTGGATGGGCCGCCGGGGGTCGGGTGCGGCGGTGTTGTGCGGCCCCGGCTGCGCCGGGCTTTCGGGCTCCGCCCCGCGCCCCGCGCCTCAAACGCCGGCGGGGCTGATTTCGGTCGGCTGCGCCGGGCTTACGGGGCTCCGCCCCGCGCCCTGCGCCTCAAACGCCGGCGGGGCTGGTTTCGGTCGGCGGCGCTTCAAACGGCGGCCGGGATGGGATGTGGCCGGTCGGGCCTCGATCGCCGGCGGGGTTGCCGTGGGCCGGTCGCGCCTCGCTCGCCGCGGGGCTCGATTCGGCCGTCACGGCGTCAGGTGGCGGTAGCGGCCGCGGAAGTAGGTCAGGGGTGGGGCGTCCGGGGTGGGGAGGGTGGCCGACAGGACGCGGCCGACGACCAGGGTGTGGTCGCCCGCCGGGACGCGGGACTCCGTGCGGCATTCCAGCGTGGCCAGCGCCCCCGTGAGCAGCAGGGCCCCCGAGAGCGCGCCCCGCTCGTAGGGCACGCCCTGGAACAGCAGCCGGTCGCTGATCCGGCCCTTCATCGCGAACCGGCCCGCGACCTGGAGCTGGTTGTCCGCAAGGATCGACACCGCCCACAGCGGCTGCTCCGCCAGCAGGTCGTCCATCCGTGAGCCCTCGCGCAGGCTCACCAGCACCAGCGGCGGGTCCAGGGACACCGACATGAAGGCGGTCGCTGTCATGCCGACGTCCTCCCCCCGCGGGCCGTCGGCCGTCAGGGCGGGCTCGTGGGCGGTGATCAGCGTCACGCCGGCCGCCAGGCGGGACATCGCGGCCCGGAATTCTTCGTCGGTCACCCCCTCAGGATGCGGGGTGGTGGCTGCGGGGGCGGGTTCCAGGGTCGTCTTCGGCACGCCTGGAACGCTAGTCTCGCTCCCCGCCCCGCACATCGGGCCTTGGTCCGAGGCGGGTACGGGCCCCGGTCCTAGGCCCTGCCGTCCAAGCCCCTTCCCGGGCACTTCCCCCGGCCACCGGCGTCGTCGGAACCCCCGAGGACGAGGGACCGCGCGTATCGTTTGCCCCTGGAAAGGAGAGGGAGCGCTCCCCGTCGGGACGAGGGAACTCGCGCCTCTTCGGAGCACGTTCTTCATCTCATGTGACTTGAGTCACAGACGGCAAGATTTGTTGACCCTGTGTACCTGCCGCACAGCTCACTGTGATTCAGTGGACGGGACACCGCAACGAACCGCCGATGACACACCTGGAGTTGCTGTCGAGGTCTCGGGGAGAGCGAGCAATGGAGACCGAGTCGGAGCCGTACGTCCGTCTTGCGACCCTGCGGCAGCTGCACCGGGTGGTGGCCGACCTCAACACGGCCCGGAGCCTGGCTGACACACTGCAGACCGTCGTGGACGGCATCGTCGCGGGCCTCGGCTACGAACTCGCCTGCGTCAACCTCGTACGCCCCGACGGGGATCTCGTCGTGGCCGCCTTCGCAGGTGACCCGGCCGCCGAGGCCCTGATCACCGGTCGCGTCGGCTCCCGCCTCTCCTGGGAACGCCGTCTGACGATGGGTGAGAACTGGGACGGGCTCCGCTTCATCCCGCACACCGAGGGCTGGGTCCTGCTGGAGGACGACGTGCCCCAGTGGCACACCGAGGGACCCGATCCCCGCTTCGTGGACGAGTGGCATCCCGAGGACCGGCTCTATGCCCCCATGTATGCGTCCGGCGGGGAACTTCTGGGTGTCATTTCGGTGGACAGACCGCGCAACGGCCGCCGTCCGGGCGCGTGGGGGCGCGAGGCGCTGCAGATGTACGCCTTCCAGGCGGCGATTGCGATCAGTAATGCGCGACTGCGCGCGAACATGCAACGGGCCCTGGTCCGGCTGGAGCGCGAGCAGCAGGCGCTGCGCGCCAGTGAGGAGTCGTTCCGCCAGGCCTTCGAGTACGCGCCCAGCGGCATGGCCATCGCCGAGATGGGCGGCGACCAGCACGGCCGGCTGCTGCGGACCAATGACGCGTTGTGCAGGCTGCTGGGGCGGCCGGCCTCCGTGCTGCGCCGGTACTCCTTCTCCGACCTCGTCCACCCCGAGGACATCGGCACGTTGCTGCGCACCTCGGCCGAGGGGGGCCGGGCCGAGCTGCGGCTGGGCCGGCGCGACGGTACGTACGTGTGGGTCTCGCTGCGCAATTCCGTGGTCGCGGACGCCGCCGACGGTCCGCGGTTCCTGCTCACCCACGTCGAGGACATCGAGGAGCGCAAGCGGCACGAGCTGCAGCTCGCGCACCGGGCCAGCCACGACGCGCTGACCGGCCTGCCCAACAGCGCGGAACTGCGCTCGCGGCTCGGGGCCCGACTGTGTCGCCGGCCACAGTCGGTGCGGGCCACCGCCGTGGAGGCGCTGGACGCGGCCTTCGAGGGGCGACCGGAGACGGGAGGCGATGCCGGGGAGCACGACTTTCGCCCCGACGGGTACGGCGACCCCTTCGAAAGTCCCGCGGCGCCCCCGGGCGAGGTGGGCCCGTACGACCACCACGTCCACACCGTCGCGCCCGCCACCGACATCGACGACGGGACGAAGGGGCTGGCGGTGCTCTTCTGCGACCTCGACGGCTTCAAGTCGATCAACGACCGGTTCGGTCACCACACGGGCGACGCGGTGCTGATCGAGGTCGCCCGGCGGCTGACGACGGGCGTGCGCGACGGGGACACGGTGGCCCGGCTCGGCGGTGACGAGTTCGTCGTCCTCGCCGACGGATTGGGCGCGGCCGACGCCGCCGACCTGGCCGTCCGGCTGCGGAACGCGATCATCCCGCCGATCCGGGTGGACGGCCGCGCGGTCCGCGTCGGGGCGAGTTTCGGGATCGGCTGGGCCAGCTGCGGCATGTCGGCGGACGAGGTGCTGCGCTCCGCCGACCAGCGGATGTACATCGAGAAAAGGTCCCGTTCCAAGGCGCACCGCCGGGCGGGCTGAGTCGATCGACCGCTCGTGGGCGCACGTGTTCGGGGTAGGCTCCCGTGGGTCGAAAGGAGTGACCTGCGATGACGACGCCCGCGAACAGCGGTCCGCACGGCGGGGCGAACCAGCCCGAGGACGAAGATCCGTTCGGCTACCTCTACGCGGACGGCCAGGCTGCCGGTGCCACCCCGCCCGGTTCCCCCGGCGGGTACGGATACCCCGGCCCCGCGGCCGGTGGGCAGGGCGGTGCACAGCCCGGTGTCCCCCGTACCTCGTACAACCAGGTGCGCACGGTCGGCGATCGGCGCGGCCAGCGCGGTGCCGTCCCGTACCAGCCGGGTCCGGCGCAGCCGGGTCCGCAGGCCTACCAGGCCCAGTACCAGGCTCCCGAGGCGCTCCAGGCCGGTGGCTACGCCGTTCCGCAGCAGCAGACGCAGACACACCCGGCCCCGGGCCACGGCGGGCACGGCGGTGGCGGAGGGTCGAGCCGCCGCGGGCTGCTCATCGCGGCGGTCGCGGTGGTGGCCGCCGTCGCGATCGGCATCGGCGCGGCCCTGGCCTTCGGCGACAAGGGCAAGGACAAGAACCAGGCGAACGGCCAGAGCCAGCAGTCGGGCGCGCCCCAGAACAATTCGCCGAGTCCGCAGCCGAGCGGTTCCGGACAGCCCTCGGAGGCGCCGCTGCCCAAGGCGGACGCCTCGGGCTCCGGCATGACCCTGACCGGCGGTGCGGCGCTGACGAGCACGGTGCCCGGTGCGAAGAGCACGGGCGGCCAGTACGTCGGCAACTTCAACCAGCCGGGCGCGGCGCTGACCTGGACCGTGGACATACCGGCTGCCGGGGAGTACACGCTGTTCGTGAACTATGCAGTGCCCGGAAAGGATGCCAAGGTGACCCTCACGGTCAACGGGCAGAGCCCAACACAGTCCCTCAACTTGGCGAACTTCGCCAAGGCCGAAGCCGGCGCCTGGGAAAAGGGCTGGACTCGCACGTTCGCGTGGATCGACCTCAAGAAGGGCACCAACACGCTGAAGATCTCCTGCGAGGCAGGCAACCAGTGCGACGCGATCTTCGATCAGCTCTACTTGGGACAGGGGCACACCAAGCGCTGACCTGTCGCAGAGTGGGGGCGCCACGGGCCGTCGACGGCGGAACGCGCCAGGCGGCGGTGGAATTGGGCCGGTAGCGGAGAGTCGAACTCGGTGTTGTGCAGGAGACGGTACGCGGCCTTCTCCCGCAGGTCGCACTGCAGGTTCTGGACGGCCTAGCAAGGGCCGCGCACCGTCTGCGGGATGACCGCTGCCGCCAGGACCTAGGTGTGTTGTCCGGGGACGTTGGTGACACGCGTGTTGGGTTCTTGAAATGGGTGAGGGCCTCCCAGTTTGGTGTGGATTGCGACATCTCCACCGGCCCGGGAGGCCCTCGTATCCCGCCGGAATGCCCCACTGACGCCTACTGGCGACTTCGTCTGGCCTGCTGTGTCGTGGACGACGGTTGACCTGTCCGACGGGCTGCGGAACGCTGCCAGGTCAGCCACACGCCGCCGCCCGCTACCGGACCCTGGGGATCGCCGGAATGAGCGACCGTTCCAGCCACCGCCACCACCAGCCTTCCCAAACCCCGGCCGCCGCCGACGAACACGTCCTGCGACTACGACGCGAGCACCGCATCGGACCTCTGCTGCTGGCGGTCCGCTGTGGAATCGCACCCTCGACCGCCCACCGGATCCTGGTCCGTCACGGAATGCCGCTCCTGGCCCCTGACCCCACACCTGCATCGCAGGCCAAACCCCAGCTGGCCGCGTCACCAACCTGTCCGGGCAACACACCTAGGGAGCAGGCTGGAGGGGGTCAGTTCTCGGAAGGGTCTGGCCCCACCGCACACGCGGCAGAGCCAGAGTCCGACATCTTTCATCGGCGTGCTAGCCGCAGTGGACCCAGCCCGTGCTCTCGGAGTGTGTCTTCACAAGGTAGGAGGAGCCGGGGCTAACCCAGGCGCCTGTGATAGAGCCCCAGAGTTTGATGCACCTGCCAGGGGCGCGGAGGTAGACCGGGCCCGCGTAGTTCGTGTAGGCCCGCTGGCCATCGATGTCGCTATTGCCGCTGGTGTCCTCGATGCTGATGTTCATGCCGTCGGTGACAGAGAACTGTTGGTCGCGGCGGAGGATCGCGCAGTTCACACCATTGGAACTGTTGTAGTAAAGGAACATGACGCCGGCACCGGTAGCGCCCTGATCGTCGCCGAGTGGGTAGGCGTCCTGGTAGTAGTAGCCCGCGCCGCAGGAGCCCGACGAGATCGTCTGGGCCTGAGCGGGGACCGCGGCCAGAGTGGAGACGGCCACCACCCCGGTGATGATGGCGAGTGCCCTTCGGGCGATTCGGTTCACGTGATTCAGCCTCGTGTCTTCTAAGATCAAATGACCTTTTGATCTTAGCCCGACCGGCCTTCCGGGCCTGCCCCTGTAGCAGCTGTCAAGTGCAGAAGCACAGAGCGGCACTGACGGTCGTTCAGAAGCTAGAGCGGGTCTTCGGTCTCATAACCGTTTCTTACCCTCAGCGCCGAGGTGTCTGCGATGTCCAGCTGCTCGGCGAGGTGGTCGACGACCTTCCCGGACGCCTCAGTGGGGCGGTCAGTTGCTGCCGGTGACGGAGATGGCGTGCCGTACCTGTTCATAGGTGCGGGGGTCGAACTCTCCCGCCGCCGGGGCGTGCACGGTGGCCGCCGAGAGGGCCACGGCGCGGGTCAGGCGGGCGGGCCAGTCCAGACCCTCCGTCAGGGCCGAGAGCAGGCCCGCGACGGCGGAGTCACCGGCGCCGGTGGGGTTGCCGGTGAGCGGGCGGGGCGGGGCGGCCTGCCAGGTGCCGTCGGCGGTGGCGGCGAGCAGCCCGGCCGGGCCGAGGGAGGTGACCACCGCGTGGGCGCCGCGCCGGCGGGCGTCGCGGGTGGCGGGCAGCGGGTCGCGGGAGCCGGTCAGTTCGGCCAGCTCGGCGGCGTTCGGTTTGATCATCTCGGGGCGGGCGGCGACGCCCCGGCGGAGCGCCTCGCCGCTGGTGTCCAGCAGTACGGGGACGCCGGCCGCGCGGGCGGTGCGGACGAGTACCGCGTACGCGCCCACGGGCACGCCCGGCGGCAGGCTCCCGCAGAGCGCGACCGCGCGGGCCCCGGCCAGGAGTTCCTCGTAGCGGGACTGGAAGCGCGTCCATTCCGCGGAAGTGATCTGCGGGCCCGGTTCGTTGAACTGCGTGGTGTCGCCGGAGGCTTCGTCGACCACCGCGAGGGTGCGCCGGGTGGTGCCCGCGCAGGGGAGCAGGGCGTCCGTCACGCCGGGGTCGGCGGCCAGCAGTTCCCGTACGACCGCGCCCACCGCGCCGCCCGCGAACCCGGTCGCGGTGACCCGGTGGCCGAGCGCGGCGAGCACGCGGGCGACGTTGACGCCCTTGCCGCCGGGGCGTTCGGTCGCGCCGGTGACCCGGTGCGAGGTGTGCGGGAGCAGTCGAGGCACCCGGTAGGTGACGTCGAGTGCGGCGTTGAGGGTCACGGTGAGGATCATGGTCAGCCCCGGTCTTGGTGTGTGCCGGGATCATGCCAAACCGCGGGCCGTCCGCCCAGTCCGGCGGCGCGACGGCCCTTCCCGTCCAGCCGATCGGCCTCTCAGGCGCCGGGGTCGACGCCGGGGTTGACGATCCATTCGCCGCGCCGCATGACGCCCTTGAGCCCGAATTCGGCGTCCAGCACCACGAGGTCGGCGTACTTGCCGGGCTCCAGCGAGCCGACCTGGTCGTACAGGCCGATCAGCTTGGCCGGGTTGGCGGAGATCGCCTGGACCACCGACTCGACGGGCAGCTTGTCGACGGTCACCGCGCGCTTGAAGGCGGTGTCCAGGGTCAGCGTGGAGCCGGCGATCGAGCCGCCCTCCACGAGGCGGGCGACCCCGTCCTTGACCTCGACCTCCAGCGGCCCGAGATGGTAGGTGCCGTCGCCGAAACCGGCCGCGTCCATCGCGTCGGTGATCAGCGCGACGCGGTGGGCGCCCGCATGGTGGAAGGCCAGTTCCAGCATCGCCGGGTGCAGGTGCGTGCCGTCGTTGATCAGCTCGACGGTGATCCGCTCGTCCTCCAGCAGCGCCGCGATCGGGCCGGGGGCACGGTGTTCGAGACCGGGCATCGCGTTGTACAGGTGGGTGGCCACGGTGGCGCCCGCGTCGATGGCCCGCCGGGTCTGGTCGTAGGTGGCGTCGGTGTGGCCGATCGCGGCGATGACCCCGTGTTCGGCCAACAGGCGTACGGAGTCCAGGCCGCCGGGGAGTTCGGTGGCGAGGGTGACCATACGGGCGGCGCCGTGGGCGGCGTCGACCAGCTTGCGGACCTCGGCCGGGTCGGGGTCGCGGAGCAGCTCCGCCTTGTGGGCGCCCTTGCGGCAGGCGTTGATGAAGGGGCCCTCGAAGTGGACGCCCGCGATCTCGCCCTGCTGCGTCAGCTCGGCCAGGAGCCCGGCGCGGCGGGCCAGTTCGTCGAGTTCGCCGGTGACGGTGGAGGCGACCAGAGTGGTCGTACCGTGCTCGCGGTGGGTGCGTACGCCCTTGAGGACCTCTTCGGCGGTTCCGGAGGTGAAGGAGGCGCCGCCGCCGCCGTGGTTGTGCATGTCCACGAAGCCGGGGACGATCCAGTGCCCGGCGAGGTCGGTCACGGGGGTGTCCGGGGCGGCGCTGCCCGCGATCCGCTCGCCGTCGACGATGACGCGGCCGCCGGCCACGATCCCGGTGGGCAGCACCACCTTGGCACCTGACAGAACAGTGCTCTGTGTGCTTGCGGCCATCAGGCAGGTACCTCCGTGGCGAGTAGGTCCCAGGCGAGCAGCCCTGCGCCCAGGCATCCGGCGGTGTCCCCGAGGGCCGCCGGAACGATCTCGGGCAGCCGCTGGAACGTCACGCGCTCCTCGACGGCCGTCCGAAGAGGTGTGAACAAGGTTTCCCCCGCCTCGGCCAGGCCGCCACCGATGATCACCGTGCGCGGGTCCAGCAGGGTGATGGCGGTGACCAGGCCGTCGGCGAGGGCGTCGAGGGCGGCCAGCCACACCTCGCGGGCGCGGGCGTCACCGGATTCGACGGCCTTGGCGCAGTGCGCGGCGTCCGCGTCGGGGTCGCCGGAGGCGGCGGCCCAGGCGCGGCTGACGGCGGAGGCGGAGGCGAGGGTCTCCAGGCAGCCGTGCTGACCGCAGCCGCAAGCCGGGCCGCCCCGACGGACCACGATGTGACCGATCTCGCCCGCGTAGCCGTGGGCGCCCGCCTCGATGCGGCCGGCCAGGCCGATGGCGCCGGCGATGCCGGTGCCGAGCGGGACGAACAGGAACCGGTCGGCGCCCCTACCCGCGCCGATCCGGCCTTCGGCGAGGCCGCCCGTGCGCACGTCGTGCCCGAGGGCCACCGGGATGCCGCCGAGGCGGGCGCCGAGCAGCTCGCGCATCGGTACGTCGCGCCAGCCCAGGTTCGCCGCGTAGACGGCGGTCCCCTGCTCGGCGTCGACGATGCCGGGCACCGCGACGCCGGCGGCCGAGGCGGCCTCGCCGAGGTGCTCGCGGCCGTGCGCGAGGAGGTCGGCGGCGAAGCCGAGGATCGTCTCGACGACGGCCTCGGGGCCCCGCTCGCGACCGGTGGCGCGGCGCGCCTCGTGCAGCAGGGTGCCGTCCTCGGCGATGAGGGCGGCCTTCATCCCGGTGCCGCCCACATCGAGGGCGATGACGTGTTTCACGGGTTTCACAGAGGACAGTCTCGCGTGCTCGGGAGGCAAAGGTCTAGTCCATTGGGAGGAATGTTGAGCAGCCATACGAATCCGGGAGCCCGCTCCCACAACGGTCCGGACACGGTCCGGGCGAGCGGCGCGTTCCGGATGTGAAGCAGCCGGAAAGTGGTGTAGACCTTACGACGAATAGTAGGTACGACAAGGGGTGGATCAGAACTGTGAAGGGCCGTTACCTGAGCCTGGCCGCGACCGGGGCCGCGCTCTGTCTGACCGTCGTGACGCTGACGGGCTGCGGAGCCTTGGGCCTCACCGGGGACAACGACGTGACCCTGCGGGTCGTGGCGGCCGACTACGGCGACAATCCACAGAACTCCTCCGCCGCCTACTGGAAGGAGCTCGGGGACTCCTTCGAGAAGACCCACCCCGGGATCAACGTCGAGGTCAGCGTCTACTCCTGGACCGAGGTCGACGCCAAGGTCGCCGAGATGGTCAAGGCCCACAAGGCCCCCGACATCGCGCAGATCGGCGCCTACGCCGACTACGCGGAAGCCGGGAAGCTGTACTCCGCCGAGGAACTGCTCTCCGTGCAGACCGAGGCCGACTTCCTCGGGCCGCTCGCCGACGCCGGCAAGGTCAGGCACACCCAGTACGGCATGCCCTTCGTCGCCAGCACCCGGCTGCTCTTCTACAACGAGAAGCTGCTCACCGACGCCGGCGTCATACCCAAGGACGCCAAGGGCGGCTGGCAGCCCAAGAGCTGGGCGGACCTGGAAGCGGCCGCCAAGAAGCTCAAGGCCGCGGGCGTCCCGACCCCCCTCGCGCTGCCGCTGGGCCGCGAGGAGGCACAGGCCGAGTCGATGATGTGGATGCTGTCGGGCGGGGGCGGTTACACCGACAACGAGGACAGCTACGAGATCGACTCCCCCGAGAACGTCAAGACCTTCGAGTTCCTGCGCGACAAGATGGTCGGTCAGGGCCTGACCGGTCCCGTCGAGCCCGGCAAGCTCGACCGGCAGGCCGCCTTCGACGCCTTCGCGCGCGGCGAGGTCGGCATGCTCAACGGCCACCCGACCCTGCTCAAGCAGGCCGGCGGCAAGGGGATCAAGTTCGGGATGGTGCCCATGCCGACGGCCGACGGCACCGACCACCCCACGATGGGCGTCGCCGACTGGGTCATGGCGTTCAAGAACGGCCACAAGGCGCAGACGGGCAAGTTCCTCGACTACCTGTACGAGGCGAAGAACGTGACGGCCTTCACCAACAAGTACGACCTGCTGCCCGTCACCACCAGCGGCTACCGGGCCATGGAAGCCGCCGCGGCCGGCGGCGGGGGCTCGGCGTCGCAGCTCAAGACCTTCCTGACGGCGCTGCCGACCGCGCGGCTGTACCCGGTCGGCAAGAAGTCGTGGGCCGGGGTGAGCGAGGACGTCAAGCAGAACATCGGCAAGGTGGTCCAGCCGGGCGGGCAACCGGAGAAGGTGCTGGGCGGCATCGCCGACGCGGCGCGGAAGGCCGACGGCGACCGCTGAGGCGGCGGCGGCCGGGGCCGGGTGGGTCTGGGCGGGTCCGGCCGGGGGCGTTCGGGTCCGGCCGGGGGCG
This sequence comes from Streptomyces sp. Tek67B01, assembly GCF_055231995.1. Classification (NCBI taxonomy): domain Bacteria; kingdom Bacillati; phylum Actinomycetota; class Actinomycetes; order Kitasatosporales; family Streptomycetaceae; genus Streptomyces; species Streptomyces sp. Tek67B01. The sequence continues at coordinate 3,356,197 of NZ_JBUYUY010000001.1, read as the reverse complement.
TGTCGGTGGACGGCGTTAATCTGGCCGTATGACGGACGACGGGCGATTGACGGCCGCCGAGGCCGCCGTGCTCGCGTACGAGGGACGCACCTGGTCGGGGCCCGGAGCCAAGGAACGGGCCATCCGGGAAGGGCTGGGGATGACCCCGGTCCGGTACTACCAGCTGCTCAACGCCCTGATGGACGATCCGCGGGCCCTGGAGCACGCCCCCGGCACGGTCAACCGGCTCCGCAGAATCCGCGCGGCACAGCGCGCCCGGCGATAGCAGTCGTACGAATGGACCGTTAGGGTCTTCCCCATGGGGAGCAATGCGCACGATATGCCGATGCCCGTGCCCGCCACCGCCGCCGGACGCGAGGGACTCGAAGCCCTCCTCCGCGCGCCGCGCCGATCCGTGGTGGCCCTCGACTTCGACGGCACCCTCGCCGACATAGTTCCCGACCCCGACCAGGCGCGCGCCCACGCGGACGCCGTGCCGGCGCTGTCCGCGCTCGCGCCGGAGGTGCTGTCCGTGGCGGTCGTCACCGGCCGGCCGGCCGGGGTCGCCGTCCGCCACGGGGGCTTCGCGGGGGTCCCGGGCCTGGAACACCTCGTGGTCCTCGGGCACTACGGGGCCGAGCGGTGGGACGCCGTCAGCGGGCTGGTCCACGCGCCCGCCGAGCATCCGGGGGTGGCGGCCGTACGGGCCGAGCTGCCCGGGTTCCTGGAATCCATCGGGGCGTGGCGCGGGACCTGGATCGAGGAGAAGGGCCGGGCACTGGCCGTCCACACCCGGCGCGCCGAGGACCCGGAGGCGGCGTTCGAAGCGCTGCGGGCGCCGCTGGCGGAGCTGGCGGCCCGACACGGACTGATGGTGGAGCCGGGGCGGGCGGTGCTGGAGCTGCGGCCGCCGGGTGTCGACAAGGGCGTCGCCCTGACGGAGTACCTGGAGGAGGTCGGCGCGGAGGCGGTGCTGTACGCGGGCGACGACCTGGGGGACCTGGCGGCGTACGCCGCCGTCGAGAAGCGGCGCGCGGAGGGATTGCCGGGGCTGCTGGTGTGCAGCTCGTCGGAGGTCCCTGAACTGGCGTCCCGCGCGGACCTGGTCCTCCCGGGACCGGCGGAGGTCGCGGCGTTCCTCGCGACCCTGGCGGCGGCCCTGCGGGGCTGACCTGCGGGGTACCGGTCCCTGCGGGGTGCCGGGGCCGGGGGTTCTGGGCTCCGCCCAGGCCCGCGCCTCAATCGCCGGCGAGGCTGCGTGTACCGCTGCGTGTACCCGGGGTCCGTGCCGCGTGCGCCGGCCGGAACCGGGGCCCTGGGCTCTGCCCAGACCCGCGCCTCAATCGCCGGCGGGGCTGGATTTGCCCGGTCGGCATCTCAGCCGTGAGCCGGGTTGGGGGTTCTGGGTTCCGCTCAGACCTGCGCCTCAATCGCCGGCGAGGCTGGGAGTGCCCGGGCCCGCGGCTCAAGCGCCGGCCAGGCCGGGAAGTCCCGGCCCTGCGGCTGAGGCGGCGGCTGGGTCGGGGCCGGCCTTGGGCTCCGTCCAGGTTCAGCCTCGTGCTCCGGTGGGGCCGGTATTTTCGGCCTCGCCGGCGTTTGAGGCGCGGGGGGCGGGGCGGAGCCCCGCAAGGCCCGGGCGGAGCCCGGGGGCGCTTGCGCGGTGGCGCCGCAGACGATCAAGCCGCGCACCGTCCCGCGCCCGGCCGTCCCCCCGGTCAGGGTCGCGCGCCGGTCCCGTCGGGCTCGCCCCGGTCAGGGCGCACGCCGGGCCGTGCGTCGGGCAGGGCGGCGGCGTTACGCGTCGCGGAGGGTCGACAGTTGGGCCGTGAACCAGGCCGTCGGTGGGAGGGCCGTCGCCGCCGACGCGAGGCGCTTCGTGCGTTCCGCGCGCTCCGCCTCCGGCATCGACAGCGCCGCGTGCAACGCGGCCGCCGTCTCCGACACGTCGTACGGGTTCACCGTCAGCGCGTCCGAGCGGAGCTCCTCGTACGCCCCCGCCCCCGTCGACAGGACCAGCGCGCACCCCGCCTCCGACACCACCGGGATCTCCTTGGCCACCAGGTTCATCCCGTCCCGCACCGGGTTCACCAGGGCCACGTCCGCCATCCGGTACGCCGCCAGCGAGCGCGCGAAGTCGTCCTCCACCGACACCAGCACCGGCTGCCAGTCCGCCGTCCCCAGCTCCGCGTTGATCTCCGCCGCCAGGTCCCGCACCGCCGCCGTGTACTCCCGGTACACCGCCAGGTCCTGCCGCGAGGGGTACGCCGACGCCATGTGCACCACCCGCTCGCGCCACTCCGGGTGCGTCGTCAGCAGCTCCCGGTACGCCAGCAGGCCGCGCAGGATGTTCTTGGACAGCTCCGTCCGGTCCACCCGGACGATCGACTTGCGGTCCCCGACCTCTGCCCGCAGCCCCGCCAGCTTGTCGTCGACCTCCGGCCGGTGGGCCAGCGCCCGCAGGTCGTCCCCGTCCACGCCCAGCGGGAACGCCCGTACCTCGGTCGTGCGCCGCGCCCACCCCGACTCCCGGCGGTGCTCCACGGTCCCCTCCCGGACCTCCTCCGCGCTGCCCTCCGCGCCGTCGAACGGCATCGCCGACAAGAACGCCCGCGCCCATTCCCCGGTGTGGAAGCCCAGCAGGTCCGCCCCGAGCATCCCCCACGTCAGCTCCTCCACCACGTACCGCGGCAGCATCCGCAGGACGTCTGGCGAGGCCCACGGGGTGTGCGTGAAGTGCGCGATGCGCAGGTCGGGCCGCAGGACGCGCAGCATGCCCGGCACCAGCGCCAGCTGGTAGTCCTGCACGAGCACCGCCGCGCCCTGGTCGGCCTCCGCCGCCAGCGCGTCCGCGAAGGCACGGTTGTACAGGACGTACGCGTCCCAGCGCCGCCGGAACTCCGCGTCGAAGACCGGCTCGCGCGGGATGTCGTACAGGTGGTGGTGGGTGAACCAGAGGACCGAGTTCGCGATGCCGTTGTACGCGGCGTCGTACACGGCGGGATCGATGTCCAGCATCCGGACGCCGGGTTCGGAAACCCCCCGCCGCACCGCTTCCCGGTCGCCCTCCGACAGCGCCGCGCAGATCCACACCGCGTCCGGCTGCTCCGCGAGCGCGGCGGAGAGACCGGAGACGAGACCGCCTCCGCCGCGCCGGGCGCTGAGGGTGCCGTCGGGGGCGTGGGCGTACGAGAGGGGGCCGCGGTTCGCGGCGACGAGTACCTGGGAAGCCATGCCGCGAACCTAACCCCGCCGCACGCGCCTCAAACCCGCCGCCGCGTCACGCCACACCGCATCACGCCACGCCACGCCGCATCACGCCGCATCACGCCACGCGGCGGACCGCGTACTCCCGGATCTCCAGCATCGGCGGCCTTTCCTCGGTGTCCACGGCGTGCGTCCGCGGTACGAAGCCGTCCGGGCCCCGCTCGAACTGGGTCAGCGCGGGCCGGGTGAGATGCCCGCGCGAGAGCCGCAACTGCGCCGTGCGGTAGATCGCCGCGGCCATCCGGCCGAGCGCCTGACCGTCCTGGTGGCGGTGCAGCCGTACGCCCACGTCGACCTGCGCCAGCCCGTCCAGCCCGACCGTGTGCAGCGCGTCCACCAGCAGCCCCAGCTCCACGCCGTAGCCGACGGGGAAGGGGAGACGTTCCAGCAGGGAGCGCCGTACGGCGTACTCGCCGCCCAGCGGCTGGACGAATCCGGCCAGCCGCGGCCAGTGCAGGTTGAGCAGGGGCCGGGCCACCAGTTCCGTGACGCGGCCGCCCTGCCCCGGCGCGTCGCCGAGCGGCCGGTCGTACATCGCCTTGACGAACTGCACGTCCGGCTCGGTCAGCAGCGGGCCGAGGATGCCGGAGACGAAGGTGGAGGAGAAGTCCCGCAGGTCGGCGTCCACGAAGCAGACGATGTCGCCGGTGGTCGCGAGCAGCGAGCGCCACAGCACCTCGCCCTTGCCGGGCACCGCCGGGAGCCGCGGCAGGATCTCGTCGCGGTGCACGACCCGCGCACCGGCCTTCGCGGCGACCTCCGCCGTACGGTCGCTCGACCCGGAGTCGACCACGACCAGCTCGTCCACCAGGGGGGTCGGCAATCCTTCGATCAGGTCGCGCCGGATCACCTCGACGATCGCCCCGACCGTGGCCTCCTCGTCGAGCGCGGGCAGCACCACGCTGACCGTGGCTCCCGACGCGCGCTTGCGGTCGAGCAGCTGGGCGAGCGGTCGGTCGGCGGCGGACCAGGACCGGTCGGCCAGCCAGCGCTCCACCTCTTCCAGCACTTCGGACACTCCAGGGGATCGGTGACGGGGCGGACGGATCGGGCGGTGGTTTTCGGGCGAAATATGATCCATCTCGCCGTTCGGACGGCTGTCTCAACCACCCGGCCCTTCGGTTACAGTCTTGAACAACGCGAAGGACCACGGCATGCCGGGGTCCTCGTGCACAAATGCCCGGGTGCGCCACAGAGCGCGCGGCCCGGTGCCATACCGCTCATCCAGAGGGGCAGAGGGACACGGCCCGTTGAAGCCCCGGCAACCCTCCAGTCGGTTCTCGCGATCGCGCACCACGGCGACGTCAGCGAGGTCCCCGGCTAGGGAAGGTGCCAATTCCGTCTCATGGCGAAGTGCGCCATGGGGAAGATGAGGAGAAAGGGCCTCGCCATCATGGCTGCACAGACTGTCGCCACCTCTGTCGATCTCGGACCTGCCACCGGCCTTTCGTGTCGTGAGTGCGGTACCCGCTTCGAGCTCGGCCCGATCTTCGCCTGCGTCGAGTGTTTCGGACCGCTGGAAGTCGCCTACGACCTGCCCACCGGTGATCCGGAGGCGCTGCGCGCCGCGATCGAGGCCGGACCCGACAACATCTGGCGCTACGCCCCGCTGCTGCCCGTCCCCGCGGACGTGGCGTCCAAGCCGAACCTGAACCCGGGCTTCACCAAGCTCGTGGACGCGGCCAACCTGGCCAAGGAGCTCGGCGTCACCGGCAAGCTCTACGTCAAGGACGACTCCGGCAACCCGACGCACTCCTTCAAGGACCGCGTCGTGGCCATCGCCGTCGAGGCCGCCCGTGCCTTCGGCTACACCACGCTCTCCTGCTCCTCCACGGGCAACCTGGCCGGCGCCGTCGGCGCCGCGGCAGCCCGCGCCGGCTTCCGGTCCTGCGTGTTCATCCCGCACGACCTGGAACAGGGCAAGGTCGTCATGGCCGGTGTCTACGGCGGCGACCTCGTCGGCATCGAGGGCAACTACGACGACGTCAACCGCTTCTGCTCCGAGCTCATCGGAGACCCGCTGGGCGAGGGCTGGGGCTTCGTCAACGTCAACCTGCGCCCGTACTACGGCGAGGGCTCCAAGACGCTGGCCTACGAGATCTGCGAGCAGCTCGGCTGGCGGTTGCCCGACCAGATCGTGATCCCGATCGCGTCCGGTTCACAGCTGACGAAGATCGACAAGGGTCTGCAGGAGCTGATCAAGCTCGGCCTGGTCGAGGACAAGCCGTACAAGATCTTCGGTGCGCAGGCAGAGGGTTGCTCGCCCGTGTCGACCGCCTTCAAGGCCGGTCACGACGTGGTGCGCCCGCAGAAGCCGAACACCATCGCCAAGTCCCTGGCGATCGGCAACCCGGCGGACGGCCCGTACGTCCTGGACATCGCCCGCCGCACCGGCGGTTACGTCGAGGACGTCAACGACGAGCAGGTCGTGGAAGCCATCAAGATCCTCGCGCGGGCGGAGGGCATCTTCGCCGAGACCGCGGGCGGTGTGACCGTCGGCGTGACGAAGAAGCTCATCGAGAACGGGCAGCTCGACCCCTCGCTGACCACGGTCGTCCTCAACACCGGTGACGGCCTCAAGACCCTGGAGGCGGTGGCCGCCGACAGCGGCCAGACCGCCACCATCCGCCCCAGCCTGGACGCGTTCCGCGCCGCCGGCCTGGCCTGAGGTCCGACCCACCCCCCTGTTCCCGGAAAGGCAGTAGCGCCATGAGCGTCAACGTCCGCATCCCCACCATCCTGCGCACCTACACCGGTGGCCAGGCCGAGGTGCCCGCCGAGGGCGCGACCCTTTCCCAGGTCATCGAGTCCCTGGAGAAGAACCACCCGGGCATCGCGGCCCGCGTCCTGGACGACCAGGGCAAGCTGCGCCGCTTCGTGAACGTCTACGTCAACGACGACGACGTGCGCTTCGAGGGCGGCCTGGAGGCGGCGACGCCGGACGGCGCCGGGGTCTCGATCATCCCCGCCGTGGCGGGCGGCTGCTGACACCGGGGTCACCGACACCACATCCCTGAATTGCCCCCTCCGCTAAAAGCGGAGGGGGCAATTCTGGTTGATTGGGCGCGGTAGAGTTGGGGAAGTCCCCTCCGCTGTTCTTGCCCGCCGCATATGAGCGGGCCACCGGATGGTTGACATTGAGTCAACATGCGAGCCTGGTATGGGCCTTTGGTGCCTGATGTCGGGCCCGAGTTGCCCGGGAGTATGCGTAAATTTCGCTTGATATCCCTATTCCTTCTTGTCCGGAATTCTCGTCGGAATGACCTGTTGCAGACAGCACCGGTGCGGATACATTCAGCCGCGGTCGAGGCGTTCCGGCGCAAGTTCTGACCCGGGTCCGCGAAGTGCGGTCCTGCGCAAGGGCCAGTAATAGGGGAGTTAGGCATGGCTCAGGGCACCGTCAAGTGGTTCAACGCGGAGAAGGGCTACGGCTTCATCGCGGTCGACGGTGGTGCGGATGTGTTCGTCCACTACAGCGCCATCCAGATGGACGGGTACCGCACCCTTGAAGAGGGTCAGCGGGTCGAGTTCGAGATCTCGCAGGGCCAGAAGGGTCCTCAGGCGGACATGGTCAAGCTCGCACTCGGCTGACCCGGCGCGATCGACCACCGACGCAACAGGTCTCAGGACCACACACGCACGAGGGGCCCACATCCCGGACACGGGATGTGGGCCCCTCGTGCGTCCCGGCCGGGGACTTCGCCCGGCGTTGCCCGAAGCCGCTTGCACTCGACGGGGTCGAGTGCTAATCATTGGCGTTAGCACTCTCCAGTCGAGAGTGCTACTGAAACGAGGACCGGGTCGGTGAGGCCCGAGGGTCCGGCGGGAAGGAACCGCCGGGCTCGCAGGCCGTCCGTCGCGGGCGCGGGCGCGGTCCAGGAGCAATCCACCCCAGTCCTGGAGGACCACTTCAGATGGCCAAGATCATTTCGTTCAACGAGGAGGCCCGGCGCGGTCTCGAGCGTGGCATGAACCAGCTCGCCGACGCCGTCAAGGTCACCCTTGGCCCCAAGGGTCGCAACGTCGTCCTTGAGAAGAAGTGGGGCGCCCCCACGATCACCAACGATGGTGTCTCCATCGCCAAGGAGATCGAGCTCGAGGACCCGTACGAGAAGATCGGCGCCGAGCTGGTCAAGGAAGTCGCCAAGAAGACGGACGACGTCGCGGGCGACGGTACGACCACCGCAACCGTGCTGGCCCAGGCGCTGGTCCGCGAGGGCCTGCGCAACGTGGCCGCCGGCGCCAACCCGATGGCCCTCAAGCGTGGTATCGAGAAGGCCGTCGAGGCCGTCTCCGCCGCCCTGCTCGCGCAGGCCAAGGATGTCGAGACCAAGGAGCAGATCGCTTCGACGGCCTCCATCTCCGCCGCCGACACCCAGATCGGCGAGCTCATCGCCGAGGCCATGGACAAGGTCGGCAAGGAAGGCGTCATCACCGTCGAGGAGTCGCAGACCTTCGGTCTGGAGCTCGAGCTCACCGAGGGCATGCGCTTCGACAAGGGCTACATCTCGGCGTACTTCGCCACCGACATGGAGCGTATGGAGGCGTCGCTCGACGACCCGTACATCCTGATCGTCAACTCCAAGATCGGCTCGGTCAAGGACCTGCTGCCGCTCCTGGAGAAGGTCATGCAGTCCGGCAAGCCGCTGCTGATCATCGCCGAGGACGTCGAGGGCGAGGCCCTGTCGACCCTGGTCGTCAACAAGATCCGCGGCACCTTCAAGTCCGTCGCCGTCAAGGCCCCGGGCTTCGGCGACCGCCGCAAGGCCATGCTCGGTGACATCGCCATCCTCACGGGCGGCACCGTCATCTCCGAGGAGGTCGGCCTCAAGCTGGAGAACGCCGGTCTCGACCTGCTCGGCCGCGCCCGCAAGGTCGTCATCACCAAGGACGAGACGACCATCGTCGACGGCTCCGGTGACAGCGACCAGGTCCAGGGTCGCGTCAACCAGATCCGCGCCGAGATCGAGAACTCCGACTCGGACTACGACCGCGAGAAGCTCCAGGAGCGCCTCGCGAAGCTGGCCGGCGGCGTGGCCGTCATCAAGGCCGGCGCCGCGACCGAGGTCGAGCTCAAGGAGCGCAAGCACCGCATCGAGGACGCCGTTCGCAACGCGAAGGCGGCCGTCGAAGAGGGCATCGTCGCCGGTGGTGGCGTGGCCCTGCTCCAGGCCTCCTCGGTCTTCGAGAAGCTGGAGCTCACCGGTGACGAGGCGACCGGCGCCAACGCCGTGAAGCTCGCGCTGGAGGCCCCGCTCAAGCAGATCGCCGTCAACGGTGGTCTCGAGGGTGGCGTCGTCGTCGAGAAGGTGCGCAACCTCCCGATCGGTCACGGCCTGAACGCCGCGACCGGCGAGTACGTCGACATGATCGCCGAGGGCATCATCGACCCGGCGAAGGTCACGCGCTCCGCGCTGCAGAACGCCGCGTCGATCGCCGCGCTGTTCCTGACCACCGAGGCCGTCATCGCCGACAAGCCCGAGAAGGCCGGCGCCGGCGCGCCGGGCGGCATGCCGGGCGGCGACATGGACTTCTGATCGGCCCCGGCTGATCGGTAATCCGCTTCACGCACCACGTTCCGAGGGCGGCACCCCCACTGGGGGTGCCGCCCTCGGGCGTTCGCGCCCGGCCAGGTCCGCCGCCCGGCCAGGTCCGCCGCCCGGCCAGGTCCCCGCCCGGCCGGTCGCCGGGGCGGCGGCCGTAAGGGTGTGCCCGGCACTCGGAACGGGACCGCGGGCCGGGCGGCGGTCTGGTTGACTCGGAGGCATGAGCGAGAGCAGCGCACCCTTCGTCAAGATCTGCGGGTTGAAGACCGCGCACGACGTCGACGTGGCCGTCGAGGCCGGGGCCGACGCCATCGGGTTCGTGTTCGCCCCGGGCAGTCCGCGGACCGTCGACGCCGCGACGGCGCGGGAGCTGGCCGCGCGAGTCCCGGCGGGGGTGCTCACCGTCGGGGTGTTCCGCGGGCAGTCCGTGGAGGAGGTCGGGCGGCTGACGCGGGAGAGCGGGGTGCGCTCCGTACAGCTCCACGGCGACGAGGGCCCCGAGTACTACGAGGCCCTGCGCGCCGAAGGCCGTACCCTCATCCGCGCCACGGCCACCGCCGTCACGGAGGCCGGGGAGTACGGAGAGGACCTGCTGCTGATCGACGCCCCCGACCCCGGCTCCGGCAAGCCGTGGAACTGGGGCTCCGCCGAGTTCACCGCCCCCCGGGGCCGCTGGCTGCTGGCCGGGGGGCTCGACCCCGCCAACGTGCGCGCGGCGCTGCGGGCGACCGGCGCTTGGGGCGTGGACGTCTCCAGCGGCGTGGAGCGGGAGCGCGGGGTGAAGTCACCGGAGCTCATCCGCGCGTTCCTGGCGGCGGCGCGCGACACCCGCGACGGTGATAGCTGAACGCAACCGTTCGACTACCCAGGGCGATGAATCCGGCATGGCTGCTTCCGCTGCCGGGCAGACACCCTGTATGGACACGGACCTGCTCGGCTGGCTTGGACGCCTGACGTCCCGCCTCGCCCCGGGGGGCGGTGGCGGAGCGGCGGTACCCGCCCCCCGCCGCGCCCCCGTCTTCACCGCCGATTTCGCCTCCCCCACCCAATGGGTCGCCGGCCGTTCATGGGCCTATCCCGACGGCGGCCCCGTCAACCCGGGCGACAACAAGCTCGACCACCTGGTGGACGACCCCGCCTACAGCCGTGGCGGGGTCTTCCGCGCCACGCGCCGCCCGGACGGCAACTGGGACACCGGCCTGCTCACCACCGAGGGCAGCGACGAGGGCTTCATGGTCCGCACCGGCGACCTGCTGGAGGCGCGGGTGCGGCTCCCGGTGGAGGAAGGCGCCTGGCCCGCGATCTGGACCTGGCGGGACGGCGGCCAAGAGATCGACGTCTTCGAGTACCACCCCGACAACCCCGACCTGCTGGAACTCTCCAACCACGTCCGCGAGGCGCACCGCTACCACCGCGACCCCTCGGTTCGGCCCGGTGCCTGGGTGGACCTGAAGGTGGAGTTCGGGCGGAACTCGGTCGTCTGGTGGGTCAACGGGGCCCGCGTCTTCTCGGACCGCCGGGGCGTGGGGCGGGGCTGGCACGCGTACCTCATCGTCAACCTGTCGGTGTGCGCGGGCAATTACCACCCGGCTCCCGAGCCGGAGGTGACGGAGATGTCCTACGAGGTCTCCGAACTGCGCGTCTACCGCGGCTAGCCCTCCCGGTCACTTCCCCCGGCCAACCCCCACCGGCGGCCCGGCCGGTGGGGCGCGGTCCGGCGGCCGGTTCCGCGGGTCAGGGGGTGGTGCGGGGGAGAGCGTTCACCAGGGTGGCGCCGCGTTGGGCGTCGTCGACGCTGATCGCGAAGTCCCGGCCGCGGGAGCGGATCACGAGGCACGGGCCCCCTCGTACCATCACCGTCGTCCCGAGCCGGCTGACGCGGTAGCCCCAGCCGCCGACCTGTGAGGGGCGGCGTTCCTCCACGCGCGCCGGGACCTCGATCTCCTCGGGGGACCAGCGCCGCACGGGCCGCCCGACCGGCCCGTAGGCCACTTCCAGCGCCGTGCCGGTGACCCGCACGGTCACGGAGGCGAACACCAGGAGCAGGAGGGAAGAGAAGAACAGCACCACGGCCGGCGCCCACATCGCGCCCCCCGGCCCGACGATCCCGGCGACGGCGAGCCCGACCGCGATGAGGGCGAGGAGGGCGGCCGTCGCCTGCATCCACCGGTTCGAGGCGTGTGAGCTCCAAAGGACCCGTTCGGCGTGTGCCATGGCGCCTCCAAGATCGATCGCGGAGCCGTCTCCCACGTCTCCCGCCGCTGCGGCCTCCCCTCCAGTCTCCCCCGAAGGGCGCCGGTGGGGCCGGTGGGGCCGGGAACAGCGGCGTACGGTGGAAAGGTGAGGCGGGAGAACCCCGGGAGGCCGACGATGGGCGACGAACGGGACGCGTTCTTGGAGTGGACGCGGACGCGTCTGCGGGACGCCGAGATCGCCCTCCACAACGGTGACGCCGGTCCGCGCTTCGCGATCTGGTCCCGGCGCGAGCCGGTCTCGGTGATGGGCGCCTGGGAATCGGTCGTCGGGTACGAGGAGCTCGGCGCGCTCTTCCACAAGCTGGCGCGGACGTTCTCGGACTGCACCTCGTACGAGCACGAGATCATCGCGGTCGATGTCGTCGGGGACACGGCCTACACGGTCGGCTACGAGCGCACGCACGCGTCGGTCAACGGCGAGCCCCGGCGGTACGTCCTGCGCGCGACCCAGGTCTACCGCCGCGAGGACGGCGAGTGGAAGGTCGCCCACCGCCACGCGGACACGTTGGAGACCGACCGGGCCTGAGACCGTCACCCGAGACCCGTCACCTGAGCCCCGTCGGTCGCGGCGGGGCGGCCGAGAGGGAAGCCAGAGCGGCGGGCGGGACCGCGCCCGCCGCGGCCGAGCCGCGCAACAGCCCGGTCAGGTCGTGGGACCCGGCCCGCTCGGTGGTGGCTGCCGCCGTGGTGATGCGGTCCAACCGGAACCCCCGGCCGGCCCGTCGCGTGCGGCACCACGCGATGAGGTACCAGCGGCCGTCGACGGTGAGCAGTCCGGCGGGCTCCACCGCGCGGTCGCTCTCGTGGCCGGTCGCGTCGGTGTAGGACAGCCGTAGGACCGTGCCGGCGGTGAGCGCCTGCTCCACTGCCGCGCGGACCGTGGAGTCGACGGCCGATGGCAGTGTGACGATGCGTGCGCCCAGTCGCCTCGCCGCTGCCGAGGCCGGGCGGCCCATCGAGGCCGCGAGCTTCTGGGCCGCCGTGCGGGCCGCGCCGGCGTACGGGGTGGAGGCGTCGGTCGTGGCGAGCGCGACGGCCAGTGCCGAAGCCTCGTCGGCGGTGAAGTGGATGGGGGCCAGGGTCATCTCCGGGTCGATCGACCAGCCGCCGCCCCGCCCGGGCGTGGTGCGTACCGGGACACCGGTCTCCATCAGTGCCTGGAGGTCGCGCTGCACCGTACGGGTACTGACCTCGAACCGCCCGGCGAGCGCCGCGACCGTCAGCGGTCGCGGCGCCGCCGAACGCAACTCCTCCACCAGCGCGTACATGCGGGCCGTGCGCTTCATGCCGGTGACGCTACCGACGCCCGGCCGCGGACAGGAAGTCCCGCTGCCGACGTGCTTCTCGTTCGGTGACGGTCAGCGGGAACAGGGTGAAGCCGTGCATGGCGCCGGCGACGACATCGAGCCGCACAGCCGCGCCCGCCGCCCGCCACCGCCCGGCCAGGAACACCGAGTCGTCCAGCAACGGGTCTTCGGTGCCGACGACGATCCGCGCCGGCGGCAGGCCGGCCAGGTCGGCGAACAGCGGTGAGATCTCCGGATCCCGGCGCTGCTCCGCGTCCATGCCGGGCGTGAACAGCTCATAGCTCCGCCGCAGCGTGTCGGTGTTGCTCAGTAGCCGCTTGGACCCGAACGACCGCTGGCTCGGGGTCATGGACAGGTCGTACGGGCCGAAGGACAGGTGGGCCCCGCGAAACGCGCCGCTGACGCCGTGTCGGTCACGCAGGCGCAGCAGCGTCACCACGCTGAGGTGGGCTCCCGCCGATTCACCGCCGATCAGCAGCCGCTCGGTACCGAACTCGGTCGCCGCGTTCCGCGCCAACCACAGGGCGGCCGCCTCGCAATCGTCGGGCCCGGCGGGAAAGGGGTGCTCCGGCGCGAGGCGGTAGTCCACGCTCACCACGGCCAGTCCGGCCCGCTCGGCGAGCAGCCAAAGCCGCTCGTCCTGCCCGTCCGCCGAACCGAACGCCCAGCCGCCTCCGTGGATGTGGAGGTACACACCGTCGACGTGGTCCGGCACGAAGACCCGTACTCCGACCCCGCCCGCGACGTTCCGGTCTTCCCCGTGTGGCAGCCTCACCGGTGGCGCGTCGCCACCGAGCCGGTTGCGCCGCAGGGTGGTGAGCAGGTCGGGGCCCATCTCCTCGCGCGCCGGCCGGCCGGCGGCAGCGGCCTCGAACTGCTCGTTGAACGCCAATGTCTCGGCGAGGCAGTCCTCGTCTGTGATGTTCATGCCGTAAACGGTCGCAGTGGTCGGCGACGACGTCGTGTCACCCTTTGCCGGTGAGCCGGCTCACACTCCCGGCGGGTCGGTTCAGGCGGCGATGCCGAACGAGGAGCCGACGCCGTCCTCCTCGATGGACTCCACCAAGGGGTTCGCCCGCAGGGCGGTGACCTGGGCGGGGGAGAGCGGGGCGGCGAAGCCGTTCATCGCGGTGCGGAAGACGTGGACCGGGGTGATCCCGTGGTGGCTCGCCAGGAGCGCCGGGTCCATGCCCCGCCGGACGGTCACGAGGTACGTCGGCCAGTGCGCCGGAGCCGAAGCCGGAGTCCGAGCCGGCACCGGCACCAGGGTCGGAGCCGTGGCGGGCGCGGGATCGGGCGCCGGGAGGGGCACGGCGGTGGAGGAGGCGGCGGTGAGGGGGAGGGCGGCCACGGCGGCGAGTGCGGTGACGGCGAGGGCCGCCCGGCGGGTCCAACTCGGTCGAGTGCGCATGGGGGCGAGGCCATCACGCGCGGGTGCCCCGGTCAACAACGTCCGGCTGCGTGGCCCCGGCCGCCGGTGGTGACCGCCGAATGCGCCCCCACGCGGGCTTACGCGGGCAGGGCCGTACGGGGGAAATCGCGGGGGCGGTGCGACCGGGCCGAGCGCGGCCGGCCGGCCGCCAGGTGGTGCGGGGCTTGGGAGCCGATCGTTCTGCGGTCGGTACGGCGGGCGTCCGCGCCCGCTTCCGGACCGTCGGCCGACCGGGGGCGGCCCCCTCAAGTCCCACCGGCGGGTGCCCGATGCAGGGAAGGGGCGCGCACCCCGAACACCCGTCCGTGAGATGGGGTGGCGGGCCCCACACCCTCCGCCCGCATCCAGGGAGTTCCTCCATGCGCCTGCTCGCCCGTGTGACGACCGCCGCCCTGCTCGCCATGACCCCGGCCCTGGCCGGAACCGCGTCCGCCGCCGTCCCGGAGCCGACTCCGGCGCCCCTGATCGCCTCCGCGAACGCGGTGCCCGGCCAGTACATCGTGACCTTGGAGAAGGGCGTGGACCCGGCCGCGCTGACGAAGAAGCTGGGCCTGAAGGCGACGTTCCTCTACAGCCACGCCATCAACGGCTTCGCCGTCAGGATGACCCCGCTCCAGTTGCGGATCGCCCGGGTGGCCCTCGGGGTGAAGACGATCGAGGAGGACACGAAGGTCGTCGCCTCGCGGGAGGGCGGCGAAGGCCGGGCGCTGACCTCGCCGACCGAGCTCTGGGGCCTGGATCGGATCGACCAGAAGGAACTGCCGCTCGACAAGACCTTCACCACCAAGGGCAACGGCGCCGGGGTCACGGCGTACATCGTCGACACCGGCGTCGACTACAAGCACGCCGAGTTCGGCGGTCGCGCGACGTTCGGGTTCGACGCCATGGGCGACGGCAGGGACGGCATGGACTGTCAGGGGCACGGCACCCATGTCGCGGGCACGGTCGCGGGCTCGACGTACGGCGTGGCCCGCAAGGCGAACCTGGTCAGCGTCCGCGTACTCGGTTGTGACGGGACGGGTTCCTACTCCGGGATCATCGCGGGCCTGGACTGGGTGGCCAAGAACGCCAAGCAGCCGGCCGTGTTGAACGCCTCCCTCGGCGGCGCGAAGTCGGACGCGGTCAACAACGCGGCGACCGCGCTCTCGGACGCGGGCGTGCTGCCGGTCCTCGCGGTGGGCAACTCCTCGGCGGACGCCTGCGACGACTCACCCGCGTCTGCGTCGCGCGTGGTGACGGTCGGCGCGACCAACGTGTACGACGAGGAGACGAGCTTCTCCAACTACGGCACCTGCGTAACCCTCTACGCCCCGGGCCAGGACATCACCTCCGCGAAGCTCGGCGGCGGCAACGTGGCTCTGAGCGGTACGTCCATGGCCTCGCCGCACGTCGCCGGCGTCGCGGTGCTCTACAAGCAGGCGCACCCGGCCGCGACCCCGACGGAGATCACCGAATTCCTCACCACCGGGTCCAGCAAGGACGTGCTGAGCAGCGTCGGCACGGCCAGCCCCAACGAGCTGCTCTTCACCAACGGTCTCTGAGCGACCCCACGAAGTCGGCCCATGCCCGCGCGCGGAACACCACGTGCGGGCCTTCGGGGCGCTTGGAGTCCCGGACGGGGACGATGTGGGGGAGGCCGTCGGCGACTTCGAGGCAGTTGCCGCCGTCGCCTCCGCTGTGGGTGGACTTCCGCCAAGTGGCCATTTCGACGCAACTACCGCCGTCGCCACCGCTGTAGCTGGACTTGTGCCATGTGGCTGCCGACAGATCGTACTCAGGCGTGCTGGCCATGTTCGTATTCCTCCGCCACCGACTCGATCAGGGCCAGGGACTTCCGCGGGGAGAGCGCGTTGGCCATGAGGAGATCGTAGGTCAGGGAGTGTCGGGCGACGGTGGCTGGATCGTCGAACAACTGGCCCGTTCCCACGCCCTGTACGTATGAGAGTGGGGGAGTGTCTTCAAAGGACATCAGTTGGAGGAAGCCCAGCAGGCCCGCGTGAAAGCCCCCGCTGAACGGCAGCACCTGCACGACGATCCGGTGCGACCGTGTCAGTCGCGCGATGTGGCGCAGCGCGTCGGCGAGGATCGCCGGGTCGTCCCCGCTGCGGCGCAGGATGGCCTCGTCAAGCACACACCAGAACACGGGGGTTGTTGGATCGTTGAGCAGCGCCGTCCGCTCCAGCCGGTTCCTGACCAGCTCATCGATCGTTTCCTCCGTTGCCGTCGGCTGGTAGGCGCGGAACACTTCCCGCGCGTACGCCTCCGTCTGCAACAGGCCTGGGATGATCAGCGGCGCGTACTCCCGGATCGTCTTCGCCAGCGCCTCCGCCTCGGCTGCCGCCGCGAAGTGGTCCGGGTACTTGGATTTGGCGGCCGCCGCACAGTTGCGAGCGAAGAAGTCATCCGTCTGGAGGACTTCGTCAATCTGGCGTGCCACGTCGGGGAGCATCCTGCGGGTGCCCGCTTCGAGCTGGCCGATGAACGAGCCGCTGACGAAAAGCCGTTCGGCCAGTTCGGCCTGGGTGAGGCCCGCGCGTTCGCGGGCGACGCGGAGTTCGGCGCCCAGGAGGGCGCGCGGTGAGGAGGCGGGATCGAGGCTCTTCGGCCCTGGCATGGCAACTCCTGGTCCAACAAGTGCGTTTGTGCGCTGCCCGACGTTGAAAGGCTAGCTACCGAGTGACCACGCTGTGTGCGGAACGCGATTACTCAGAGCGAAAGGGACATGTCATGGTGCTCTCACCCAAGGAACGGTTGTTGGCGGCCGAGGAAGCCGTGGGGCAGTTGAAGGAGGCCCTCGGGGACGTGGGCGTGGTGTTTCCCTCGCTCGGCGTGGACGGGGTGTCGGCCGCAGGGACCTACGGGCTGCCGCTGGTGGACCTCGGGCGTTGCAACCTGGACACCGCCCTGCGGCTCGCGGCCGTGCTGCACGAGCGGGCACACCCGTGACGGGTGACGAACGGGCGCGTTGCGAAGCGGTCTTGAGGGGGCTGGCGGAGGCGGCGCGCGGGTGGGAGTTCGAGCTGGCGTGGAAGCTGTGCTGGCTGGAGAAGGGGATGGTCAGGGACGGGTGGAAGCGTGCGGGTATGGGTCTGTCGGTGCGGGTGGCGCGGGACGAGCGCAGCGGGTTGTGGACCGCTGTGGGCGACGACGGGAAGCGAAGAGTCTGTGAGACGGCCGACACGGCGGACGAGGCGACGGCCCTGGTCCAGGAGGCGTTCGGTCTCAAGGCCTGGCGTCCGCAGCCGCCTCCGCCGCCCGGCTGGCAGCGGTTCTCGCTGGTCCACACCCCGGTGGACGAGTCCCCGGGGTTCGATGACCGGCGCTACGACGCCATCAAGGCCCGGCCGCCGACGGGGTGCGTGGTCGAGGACTTCGGCGGGTGCTTCGGGCTGCGCTGCGAGCGTCCGGGGGCGCGGCTGCTCGACGCGGTGGCCCCGCTGTGCGGGGAGATCCGGGCCGGGTACGGGCTCCAGATGTCGGGTCTGGGGATCGAGAAGCTGTGGGAGTGGTCGCGGGACGGCGCGGACGGCTGGGGCGCCGAGATCGTGGGGCAACTGCTGCTGATGGCCGCCGAGCGGGGACCGAAGCTGGGCTACGGCGTCGAGGACATGGTGGCCTACCTGCGCACCGCCGCCGGGGGGTGTGGGGCGTGACGGCAGGGGCCGCCCGTATCGCGGCGCGGAAGCACGCCGGTCAGGCGCGGGCCGGTTCCGGGGAGGGGGTGCGGAGGTACTCGACCTGGGCGAGGGGGGCGCCGTCGCCGAAGTCGTGGGTCCGCACAGCACCGGATTCGCTGAAGCCGGATTTCGCGTAGAAGCGGCGGGAGCGAGGCGTGTCGCGCAGGGTCCACAGGTGCGCGCCGCCGTACCCGTCTTCGTGCAGGCGCCGGAGCGTTGCGGTCATGAGGGCGCCGGCGATGCCGGTGCCCCAGGCGTCGGGGTGGGCGAAGAAGGTGCGGATCTCCGCGAGGCCGGCCCGGTCCGGGGACGGTACGGAGAAGGACAGCGCGAGAGGGCGGCCGTCGAGTCGGGCGAGGAGGATCGTGCCGGTGTCGTCGGCGACGCGGGCGTGCCAGCGGGTGCGCCGGGCGCGTACCTCGCGGGAGGCGAACTCCGCCTCGAAGAAGGGGGCGTACGCCGCTTCCCAGGAGGCGGCGTGGATCTCCCCGAGCACGTCCCCGTCGGACGGTGTGGCGCGGCGTATCTCGATCATCCGATCACCTTATGCACGCCGTCCGGAGAACCGGTCAAGCCGGGGCCGGTTCAGCGGAGGGGCTTGGGGTGGCCGGGGACGGGTCCGGGTCCGTGTCGAGGTCGGCCAGCATCTGTGGGGTGAAGCCGAAGAAGTAGGTGGCGGCGAAGCCGACCGCGTAGCCGACCGCCAGGCCGCCCGCGTAGACGGCGATGGCCGTGCCCAGCCCGGCGGGGCCGTCCAGCAGGGGGAAGAGGGCCCAGCCGGAGGGGCCGATGGCCGTCGAGCCGAAGCCGGCGCCGAGTTGGTTGAAGAGGCCGACGAAGGCGCCGCCCGCCGCCCCGCCGACGCAGGCGGTGACGAACGGGCGGCCCAGCGGCAGGGAGACCCCGTAGATCAGCGGTTCCCCGACGCCCAGGAAACCGGCCGGGAGGGCCGACTTGATGGTCGTGCGCAGGGAACGGTTGCGCGGCAGGCGGTAGTAGACGGCGATGGCCGCGCCGACCTGGCCCGCGCCCGCCATGGCGAGGATCGGCAGCAGCACGGTGTAGCCGGAGTGCTCGATGAGGGTCGTGTGGATCGGGATCAGGGCCTGGTGCAGGCCGAGCATGACCAGCGGCAGGAAGAGACCGCCCAGGACGAGCCCGGCGAACGCGCCGCCCGTGGCGAGGAGGCGGTCGGCGAACCAGCCGATGCCCTCCGCTACTTCACCGGCGACGTACATCAGGCCGAAGAGGGTGACCAGGCCGGGGAGGAGGACCGTGAGGGTGGGGGTGACCAGGTTGTCCACGGCCTGTGGGACCCAGGTGCGGCACCACTTCTCCACGTGCACGGCGAGCAGCGCGGCGGCCAGCGCGCCGAGGACGCCGCCCTGGCCGGGGGCGAGGTGGTGGCCGAACACCTCGATCTTCGCGACGCCCGGGAAGACGATGATCGAGGCGACGGCGCCGCCCAGGACGGGCGTACCGCCGAACTCCATGGCGGTGTTGTAGCCGACGAAGACGGCGATCAAGGACATGAACCCGGACGCGATCGCGGCGAGGGCGGGGACGACGGCGGGCAGCAGGCCGGAGTTGGTGAGCAGGCCGTTCAGCCCGGCGATGATGCCGCAGCCGATGAGGGCCGGGATGAGGGGGACGAAGATGTTCGCGATCCGGCGCAGGAGCAGTTTGACGGGGGTGGAGTTGCGCGCGGTGCGGGCTTCCTTCAGCGCCGTTCCGCGCGAGCGGAGCGCCTCGGCCGTGGCGGCCGTGGTGGGGGTGGTGGGGGTGGTTGCGTCGGGGGCGGCCTCCCGCACCAGCGCCTCGAACTCGGGGGTGACGCGGGCGACGGCGCCCGGACCGAGCACGATCTGGTAGGTGTCGTCGTCCACGACGCCGAGTACGGCGGGCAGGGCCTTGAGCGCTTCGCCCCGGACGAGGGAACGGTCGCGCAGGCCGATGCGCAGCCGGGTCATGCAGTGCGCGATGGAGGTGACGTTGTCCGGGCCGCCGACCAGGGGGAGGATCGCGGCGGCGGTGGCGCGGTGCGGGTCGGGGGACATCGTGGTGGTTCGCCTCGCTGCGGGTCGGTGGAGGGTGTCGGTCGACGGGCCCGGGTGGGCTGCCGGTCAGCGGGTCCGGGTGAGGGCGTCGCGCAGGTGTCCGGCGGTTTCGGTGAGGAGGGCGGCGGCGGTGGGGCCGTCGACTCCGCCGAGGATGACGAGGACGGCGTTCTTGACCTCGCCGTCGGTGGCGGCGAGCGCGGCCTCGATCTCGTCGTCCGGGGCGCCGGTGGCGAGGGCGACGATGCGACGGGAGCGGGCGCGCAGCTTCTCGTTGGTGGCGCGGACGTCGACCATCAGGTTTCCGTACGTCTTGCCGAGACGGATCATGGTGACGGTCGAGATGAGGTTCAGTACGAGCTTCTGCGCGGTGCCGGCCTTCAACCGGGTGGACCCGGTGAGGAATTCGGGCCCTACGACGACCTCGATGCCATGTTCGGCGGCCGAGGCGAGGGCCGAGCCGCCGTTGCAGGACAGTCCGACGGTGAGTGCGCCGCGCGTGCGGGCGAACTCGACGGCGCCGATCGCGTACGGGGTGCGGCCGGAGGCGGAGATGCCGATGACGGTGTCGGCGGCGGTGAGGTCGAGTGCGGTGAGGTCTTCGGCGGCGAGGTCGGCGGAGTCCTCGGCGCCTTCGACGGCCTTGACCATGGCGGTGGGGCCACCCGCGATCAGACCGACGACCTGGTGGGGGTCGGTGTTGAAGGTCGGCGGGCATTCGCTTGCGTCGAGCACCCCCATGCGGCCGGCGGTGCCGGCGCCGGCGTAGAGGAGCCGGCCGCCGCGGGCCATGCGGGCGGCGATCGCGTCGACGGCCGCGGCGATCTCGGGGAGCCGGGCGGCGACGGCGGCCGGGACGGTCGCGTCCTCGGCGTTCATGAGACGGACGATGTCGAGGGTGGGCAGCCGGTCGATCTCGGCGAGGTCGGGGCGGAAGGCCTCGGTGGTGAGGGCGTCGAGCTGGGCACGCAGTTCCGCGTGGGCGGTCATGGGCGGGTCCTAGCGCTGGGGTGTCTTCGTCGCTTCGTCGCTTCGTGGCTTGGTCGCTTGTGGCTTCGTCGCTCGGTCGTTTCTCGGGCCGATGGCTGAGGTCGGCACCGTATTTTTCGTCCGGGGCGGGGGTCAAGGCGCCATGCCCGGACGGCCCACTGCCGTGGAAGTGGGCACTGGCTTTGCTCGTACTCGCCCGTACGGGTTCACAATGGGCCCATGGACCACGCGACCCCTCTTGAGCAGGCACTCCATGCCGCCCGTGCCCTCGTACTCGCCGATCTCGTCGCCGGCGAGGTCGCGGAGGCCGATGTCGTGTCCCTCGTGGAGGACGCGGTCACGCACCGCCGGTGGTGGGTGGAGCAGTGGCCGGAGGGCGTCGACTACCTCGCCGGACTCGTCGCGCAGGACGTCCAGGACTCGCTGCTGGAGAAGTACGGTCGCTGGCCGCTCTGCCCGGTGTGCGCGCACGGCGAACCGCACTCGCTGGACGTGGAGCCGGAGCTCGGGCCGGACCCGCAGTGGGTGTGCTCGGAGGCGGGCGTGCGGGTGGCGGCGGTGGGCGGGCTCGGACCCGTGTTCGGCCGGCGGTGAGCGGCGGGTGACGGTGTACATAGACCCGCCGACCTGGCCGGGGCACGGCCGTATGTGGTCGCACCTGGTCAGCGACGTCTCGTACGAGGAACTGCACGCCTTCGCGGCGTCGATCGGCTGCCCGCCGAGGGCGTTCGAGCGGGACCACTACGATGTGCCGTCGTACCGGTACGCGGACGCGGTGGCGGCGGGCGCGGTGGAGATCGGCAGCAAGGAGCTGGTCCGGCGGCTCACCGAGGCGGGGCTGCGCCGTCCGAAGGGACGTACGGCCTGATCACGGGTCCGGGGACGTGCCCGCTGCCGGCCCGGCGTTCGGGCGACGGCGTTCGGACCCGGGCGTTTCGGTCCGGGCGTCCCGGCCGACCCGTGTGCGGCTGTGGGCTTCCGGCTGCCGGCGGCGTGGTGGCCCCGTGGCGTCCGGGGCCCGAGGCTTCCGGGGCGCGGGGCCTCTGGGGCACGGGGACGCGGATCGGGGCGGTCCGGTTGGTCCCCGGGAACGGTGCGCGCCCGGTCGCCGGCCCCGGTTGCCCGGCCGCCCCCGTCCGTGTCGGCCGCCGCGTACGCCGCGCCTAGCGGTCGGCCAGGGCGTCGGCGGTGTGGTGCGGGGCGGTGACCGCCGGGAGGGGGAGGGTGGGGCGGTCGAGGCGGAGGGCGAGGGCCGTCAGGGCGAGGGCGGTGACCGTCATCGCGGCGCCCGCCCAGGCGGTGGCGGCGAAGCCGAAGTCGGCGTCGATGACGGTGCCGCCGAGCCAGGGGCCGCCGGTGTTGCCGAGGTTGAACGCGGCCGTGGTCGTGGCGCCCGCCAGGGTGGGGGCGGCCCCGGCGACGTTGAAGAGCCGGGCGTTCAGCGCGGGGGCGGTGAAGAAGGCCGAGACGCCGATCAGGAACGACAGCGCGACCGCCGCCACCGCGAAGGAGGCCAGGAGGGCCAGCGCGACGAGGAACACCGTTGAGGCGGCGATGCCCCACAGCAGCACCCCGAACAGGTGCGCGTCCGCGACCCGCCCGCCGATGGTCGTACCGACCAGCGCGCCCACCCCGAACAGGCCCAGGACCCACGGCACCCAACCGGCGTCCAGTCCGGCCACGTCCGTGAGCAGCGGCGAGAGGTAGCTGAAGGCGCAGAAGACCCCGCCTGCGGCGAGCGAGGTGACGGCCACCGACAGCCACACCTGCTGGTCCCGGTAGATGCGCAGCTCACTGCGCAGCCGCGGCCTCTCGGCGGGCAGCGGGATGCGCGGGATCAGGGCCCGGATGCCGGCGAGGGCGACGGCGGAGGCCACGGCGACCGCCCAGAACGCCGAACGCCAGCCGAACTGCTCGCCGAGGAAGGCGCCGGCGGGCACGCCGAGGACGTTGGCGATAGACAGCCCGCCGATCATGACGGACATGGCGCGGGCCCGCTGGTCCTTGTCGACCATGGCGATGGCCACGGCCGCGCCGACCGCCCAGAACCCGGCGCAGGCGAGCGCGGAGACCACGCGGGAGGCGAAGAGCAGCTCGTAGGAGGGTGCGAGCGCGCCCGCGACCTGGCCGAGGCCGAAGAGGGAGATCAGGCTCACGAGGGTCGTACGGCGGGGCAGGCGCAGGGTGGCGACGGCCAGCAGCGGTGCCCCGATGACCATGCCGATCGCGAAGGCGGATATCAGCAGGCCGGCCTGCGGGATGGTGACGTCCATGTCGTCCGCGATGGGTGGCAGGAGCCCGGACAGCATGAATTCGCTCGTGCCGAGCGCGAAGACGGACAGGCCGAGGACGTAGACGGCGACGGGCATGCGGGAGCGTTCGGTGGCTGCGGGCATGTTCGGTACAAACCCGCCGGAACGGTGGCGCATTCCCGTATCGGTATCCGGTAATCCGTATCCGTATCCGTATCCCGTGTCGTGCGTCAGGTCTCCGTCAGGGTGGCCAGCTCGGCGGCCAGGTTGCGGCGGGCCGGCGCCTCCCAGTGCGTGCTGCCGTGGGGGGTGCGGAAGAGACGGGGCAGGCCGAGCAGTTGGCGCAGTACGGCGGCGCGACCCTCGCGGAAGGCGTCGTCCGGGACGAAGCCGTACTCGGCGCGGACGGCGGCGACGTAGGCGGCGTACGCGTCCGGGGCGCCGGCGAGGACGGCGAGGTCGGCGTCGCAGAGCACCTCGCCGTTGGTGTCGCCGGGGGCGGGGTCGTGGGTGACGGTGAGGCGGACCAGCCGGGCCACCTCGGCGGTGCGGGCGGCGTCGATGCCCAGTTCCGGCAGGGCGCGCTCGGCGAGGGCGGCGCTGCGCTCCTCGTTCTCGGACCGGTCGGGGCGGTAGACGGCGTCGTGGAACCAGGCCGCGAGTTCGACGGCGGCGGGGTCCTGCGCGTACGGGGCGAGTACGTCGACGCGTGTGAGTACGTCGGCCAGGTGCGCGGTGGTGTGGTAGCGGCGCTGCGGCTCCGCCCAGGCGGCGAGGAGGCGGTCGGCGTAGGGCGTCGTGTCGAGGTCGGGGGCGGCGCCGGCGGCGCTGGTGGTGGCGCGCCAGCGGTCGCGGAGGTCTGAGGTCATGGGCACATTGTGGGGGTGGCGTGAGGGGTGCTGGTGGTGGGCGGGCGCGGGCCCGTACCCTGAGATTGGACTAGACCTATTTTGCGTTTCCGAAGGATGGGATCGATCGAATGAGCAACCGTGCGCTCCTGGAGGTGATCGCCCTCGACGCGGAGGACGCGGTCGCGGCCCAGGCCGGTGGGGCGGACCGACTCGAACTGGTCACCGACATGGCCGCCGACGGGCTCACCCCACCGCGCGAGACCTTCGCGGCGATCCGGGCGGCGGTCGACATCCCGCTGCGCGTGATGCTCCGCCGGACGGACGGGTTCGCCGCCGGCCGGCTCGACCTCCTCGTCGCGCAGGCGCGGGAGCTGCGGGCGGAGGGCGCGGATGAGTTCGTCCTCGGCTTCCTGAACCCGGACGGGGGGCCCGACCTCGACGCCGTGCAGGCGGTGGTGGCGGAGTTGGACGGCTGCCGCTGGACCTTCCACCGGGCGATCGACCGGGCCGCCGACCGGGACCAGACCCGCAAGGCCCTCGCGGACCTGCCGGGGCTGGACACCATCCTCACGGCCGGGGCGGCGGCGGGCGTGGACGCGGGCCTGCCGGTGTTGGCGGCGGAGGCGGCCCGGCAGGGCGAAGCGGGGTACGCGGCGCGCATCCTGGTCGGCGGGGGCCTGGCGCTGCACCACCTCCCCGCGCTGCGGGAGGCGGGCATCGACGCCTTCCACATCGGCGGCGCGGCCCGCGCCTCGGGCTGGTCGGGCCCGGTCGCGGCGTCCGCGGTGGCCGAGTGGCGTACGGCCCTCGGCTGAGCGACGCTCCGACCGGAAGCCGGCGCGCGGTTCTCAGCCGAGCGGCCGCGCCGGGGCGCCGGGTGTCGCAGGGCTGTCGTGCACCGGGGTTGACGGCACGTCAACCCCGGTGGGTGCGCGGGGCGATGCCCGGCGGCCGGGGGGCGTCAGCAGAACTTGCTCTCCAGCGCGGCCTTCGCGCCCGCGTTGAAGCCCTTCTCGAAGTTCGGGTCGAGCTGGGTGAGGTTGTTCGGCGGGGCCGCCGCCTTGCAGTTGACCTTCGTCTCGTCGAAGCCCTTCTTGAAGCCCGCGGAGTACTGGGCGCGCGCGCCCTGCTGTTCGGCTTCCTTGACCGTGCCGCAGGTGGCCTTGTCGTCGTCCGAAGAGGCGGTCACCTTGCCGGCCGGGATGAAGCCGCTGGAGTTGAACTCACCGTCGTCGTTGGCGGAGCCGCTGGCGATGAACCTGTGGGTGGCGGTGCCGCCCTGGACGGACACCTCTACTCCCGGTTGGGCGCCCTTGACGTTGACGTCGTAGCGGCCCGGACTCGTCGGGGTCTGCTTCACGCTGCAGGTGAGGGAAGGCGCCGCCGCCTGCGCGGAACCCGCCAGGAGCGACACCGACCCGAAGGCCAGCGAGGACACCGCCAGCGGCGTCAGTACGGCCAGTCGTACACGTCGGTTCATTGTTCGTCCTTCTCTCGGAGACAAGACGGCCGAGCGGAAACCACGCGACGGCTGAGTGGGCACCACGTGGCGACCAGCGTGCGGCGCGTGTTGGGCCCGGCGGGGGACGGGAGCCCGCGGGGCTCTCGGAGCGGTGGCCCCTCACGGGCCCCGCGCCTCGTGGACCCCGCCCGCAGGGGCGGCCCGGGGGCACCTTCACGAGGTGGTTCCATCGTCCGGCCGTCCGGGCTCCGTGTCCAACGGAGTTACGGGTGGGCCGGCACCCGGTCCGGCAGCCGCTCCGGTGCGAGGGCCGCCGGGAGGGGGGCCGCCGGGCGCGTCAGGCCAGGGCTTCGGGGAGGGGGGTCGCGTGGAGGGTGTGGAGGCCCGAGACGGCTCGGGTGAGGCAGACGTAGAGGCGGCGCAGCCCGGTGCGCTCGTCCGGTTCGCCGGAGACGACCGCCGCCGGCTCGTCCAGCACGACGTAGTCGTACTCCAGGCCCTTCGCCAGCGACGCCGGCACCAACGTCAGCCGGGCCCGCTCCGTCGTCTCCTCGCCCGGACCCAGGTACGGCAGCCCCGCCGCCTCCAGGGCCCGCGCCAGCTCCGGGACGCGGGCGTCCGCCGCGATCAGGCCGATCGAGCCCTCGTAGGCGAGGGAGGCCCGGCAGGCATCGACCACCGCGGCCGTCAACTCCGCCCCGGCCACCTCCGACACGACCAGCGAGCCCGGCGTCTCACGGACCGACGACACCGGCGCCAGCCCGGGTGAGATCGCCGGCAGCAACCGTGACGCGTACGCGATCACCTCGCGCGGCACGCGGAAGCCGGCCGTCAGCTCCTCCAGCACCGCCTCCGGCTTGCCCAGGTGCGTCAGCGCCTCGCCCCAACTGCGCGTGGCCCACGGGGTGGTGCCTTGTGCCAGGTCGCCCAGTACGGTCGCCGAGCCCGTGGTGCAGCGCCGTCCCACCGCCCGGTACTGCATCGGCGAGAGGTCCTGCGCCTCGTCGAGGACGACGTGGCCCAGCGAGTGCGTGCGCTCCACCAGGTCCGCCGCCTCGTCGATCAGGACCAGGTCCGCGGCCGACCACTTCGCCGATTTCACGCTGCGCAGCGGCTTCGGCCACAGCAGCAGCTTCTGCTCGTCGTCCGTGAGGAGCCCGTCCGCGTGGGCGGCCAGGAAGTCCGCGTCCGACAGCAGCCGCAACACCAGCTTCGCCGGCTCGACCGGGGGCCAGATGTCCCGTACCGCCGCCTTGACCGCCGGGTTGCGGGCCACCGCGTCCTGCACCCGGTCGTCGGGCGCCTCGCCCGCCTGCTCCATGCGGACGAGGACGGTGTGCGCGATCCGCTGCGGCAGCGCGTCGCGGGCGGCGCCGTAGCGGATGTCCCGGGCGAGGAGCTCGGAGACGATCTGGGCCAACTCGTACGCCGGTACCCGCCAGCGGCGCGACCCGCGCACCACCATCAGCGGCTCGACCGGCTCGTTGACGTGCGAGCGGACCGCGCGGCGGAGCACCTCCGCCATCCGGGCGTCGCCCTTGACCACTGCGGTTTCGGCGGCGTCCGTGCCGCGTACCTCCAGGCCGTCGCGGGCGACGAGGTCGTCGACGGTGGCCTGCTTGACCTCCAACTCGCCCAGGGCCGGCAGGACCTGCTCGATGTAGTGGAGGAAGGAACGGTTCGGCCCGATGACGAGGGTGCCGGTGCGGGCGAGGCGCTCGCGGTGCGCGTACAGGAGGTACGCGACCCGGTGCAGACCGACGGCCGTCTTCCCGGTGCCGGGGCCGCCCTGCACGCAGACCGAGCCGGAGAGGCCGGAGCGGACGATCTCGTCCTGCTCGGGCTGGATCGTCGCGACAATGTCGCGCATGGGGCCGACGCGCGGGCGCTCGATCTCCTGCTGGAGGAGCTTGCTGACCGTCGCCGCGCTCTCGGCGGGGTCGCTGAGGTGCTCGTCCTCGTACGCGGTGAGTTCGCCGCCGGTGTAGCCGAAGCGGCGGCGCAGGGCGATGTCCTGCGGGTCGGCCTTGGAGGCGCGGTAGAAGGGCTGGGAGACGGGGGCGCGCCAGTCGATCACCATGGGGTCGCCGTCGGCGTCGTGGACGTGGCGGCGGCCGATGTAGAACTGCTCGCCTCCGGCGCCTTCGGCCAGGTCGGCGCCGGGCGCGTGCAGGTAGTCGAGGCGGCCGAAGAAGAGGGGGGTGTGGGCGAGGTCGGCGAGGGCCTTGATGCGGTCGTCGATCTGGCCTTGGAGGACGACCGCGTTGACCCAGTTCGCGGTGACGTCGCGGATGTCGAGGGACTCGACGTCCTCGCGCATCGCGCGGAGCGCGGCGCGGGAGGCGGTGAGGTGGGCCTGCTCCCGGGCGAGGGGGTGGGCCGGGTCGGGGCCCTGGCCGGAGCGGGGGCCGGTGACGGCGGTGGTGGTGGCGGTGGCGGTGGCAGCGGCGGGGTGGGCTGCGGGCGCTTCGGCGCGGGCTTCTGGGGTGGCTTCGGCGCGGGTGCGGCCGGCGGGCTCGGGGGCGTGCGCGGGCACGGGCTGCCTCCAACGGCTGGTCTGCGGGAGCTCGCTCCGGGGAGCGGTGCGGTACGGACACGTGCCCGCCGGTACCGGCCGGCGGGCGCTCTCCCGGTGGGGCGGAGGGAGGCGGCAAGAGCGGCGAGTGTAGCCACCGCGAGGCCGGTGCGCGAATGGATTAAGGCTCCTCGTCAGGTACCTCCGTGTGGGTGTCATACGGGGGAGCGTCAGACCTTTGGGAGGGCCCCAGGGGCCGGCATGCGTCGGGAGGAGGAGACGGGACGCCCGTGGATTCCGTCTTGAGGGCGATGTGACATCCCCGGAGAAAACGCACCATGGATACATGAGCACCGCAACCTTCACCCCTATCCGGGGCGGCCGCCCTGGCGGCGCCACCGCCACCTCCGACCACCCTCCCCGCCACCGCCTCGGGGACGTCCTGCGCGCCGTCAAGGTCTTCGCCGCGACCGCCGTGAGCGTCGCCGTCCTCGGTGAGTACTCCGAGGAGACGGGCCTCATACGCCGCTGACCAGGGCGTGCCCGGGACGTTCGCAGGGCGCCGGCGGGGAGGGCGCACGGGGCGCGTGGCCCGGTGACGACGCGCCGAGCCGGGATGGGCGCAGGCCGCGATGCGCGCAGGCCGCGCCTGGGGTGGGCGCAGGGCGTGTGCCTGCTGGGTCCGGGACGTTCGCCAGTGTGTGCGCCTGCTTTCCCGGGCGTACCCCGGCGGGCGGGCGTGGGCGGCGCGCGCGGTGGACTGGCTTGATCCCGGCGGCGTCGGGTCATTGATCCACTAGGGTCACGCGCGTGACCCCGAGCCCCGAGCCCGCCCGCTCGCCGTCGCCCCTCTACCGCCTGCTGATCACCGGCTCGCTGCTCGCGCTGGGGGTGCTCTGCATCGCCGCGCGCGTCCCGATCGCCGACGCCCTCGTCCACGGCTTCTCCTCCGCCGAGTGGCGCCCGCCCACCGCCTATCCGCCGTTCGCCGCGATCCTGTTCACGCCGGCCGCCTGGCTGCCGGCCGGGCTGCTCAAGGCCGTGCTCGTCCTGGGGAGTGCGGCACTGCTCGCCCTGCTGGTCCTGTCGTCCTGCCGCCTCGCGGGGCTGCGGGCCCGGCCGGGGTACGTCCTGGCCGCCACCGTCGCCGGGCTGTGGGTCGAGCCGCTGATCCAGAGCCCGTTGCCCGGTCAGATCAACCTGGCGCTGGCCTGCGTCGCCGTCTGGGACCTGGGTCGGCCGTCCGGGGGGCTTGGCAAGGGCTTCGCGCTGGGCACCGCCGCCGGGATCACCCTGACCCCGGCGGTCCTCATCCCGTACCTGCTGCTGACGGGCCGAATCCGGACCGGCCTGACGGCACTGGCGGCGTTCGCCGGTACCGGCCTGCTGGGGCTGGTCGTGCTCCCGCATGACTCCGCCGACTACTGGACCCGCCACCTCGCCTCCGGCGGTCGGGCCCTGCTGCCGGCGCTGCCGCACCTGTGGGTCTGGTGCGTTCCGCTGCTGGCGTTCCTGACGCGCGCGGCCGGTCGCCGGCGAGCCCCGGCCGCGCGGGTGCCCTCACCGAGGTCACCCGTCGCGGAAGGGGACGTCCGCCGGGGCGGGAGCGGGGACTGGGTCAGTCGCTCGCCAGGAGCTCGTCGGCGTCCATGATCCGGTAGGCGTAGCCCTGTTCGGCCAGGAAGCGCTGGCGGTGCGCGGCGAAGTCCTGGTCGATCGTGTCGCGCGCGACGACCGAGTAGAACCGCGCCTCGTGCCCGTCCGCCTTCGGGCGCAGGACCCGGCCGAGGCGCTGCGCCTCCTCCTGGCGCGAGCCGAAGGTGCCCGACACCTGGATCGCGACGGTGGCCTCGGGCAGGTCGATCGAGAAGTTCGCGACCTTCGAGACGACCAGCACGCTGATCTCGCCCTCGCGGAAGGCGTTGAAGAGCTTCTCGCGCTGCGCGTTGGAGGTCTCGCCCTTGATGACGGGCGCGTCGAGGTGCTCGCCCAGCTCGTCGAGCTGGTCGATGTACTGCCCGATGACCAGGGTCTGCTCGCCCTGGTGCTTGCGCACCAGCGCCTCGGTGACCTTCCGCTTCGTCGCGGTCGTCGCGCAGTAGCGGTACTTCTCCTCCGTCTCGGCGGTCGCGTACGCGAGCCGCTCCGAGTCGGTGAGGTTCACCCGCACCTCGACGCAGTCAGCCGGCGCGATGTAGCCCTGGGCCTCGATCTCCTTCCACGGAGCGTCGAACCGCTTGGGCCCGATCAGGGAGAACACGTCCGACTCGCGGCCGTCCTCCCGGACCAGGGTCGCGGTCAGGCCGAGCCGCCGTCGGGCCTGGAGGTCGGCGGTGAACTTGAAGACCGGCGCGGGCAGAAGGTGCACCTCGTCGTAGAGGATCAGGCCCCAGTCGCGGGAGTCGAACAGCTCCAGGTGCGGGTAGACACCCTTCCGCTTGGTCGTCAGGACTTGGTACGTGGCGATGGTGACGGGCCGGATCTCCTTGCGGGTGCCGGAGTACTCCCCGATCTCTTCCTCCGTGAGGGAGGTCCGCTTGACCAGCTCGTGCTTCCACTGCCGGGCCGAGACGGTGTTCGTGACGAGGATCAGCGTGGTCGCCTTGGCCATCGCCATGGCGCCCGCGCCGACCAGCGTCTTGCCGGCGCCGCAGGGCAGCACGACGACACCGGAGCCGCCGTGCCAGAAACCCTCGACGGCCTGCTGCTGGTATGGCCGCAGCGCCCAGCCGTCCTCCACCAGGTCGATGGCGTGCGCCTCGCCGTCGACGTAACCGGCGAGGTCCTCGGCCGGCCAGCCCAGCTTGAGCAGGGTCTGCTTGATCTGGCCGCGCTCGGAGGGGTGCACCGCCACGGTGTCCGGGTCGAGTCGCGCCCCGACCAGGGGGGCGATCCGCTTGGACCGCAGGATCTCCTCCAGCACGGGCCGATCGGTGCTGGTCAGCACGAGTCCGTGGACGGGGTGCTTGGACAGGGTCAGCCGCCCGTACCGGGCCATGGTCTCGGCGACGTCGACGAGCAGCGCGTGCGGCACGGGATAGCGGGAGAACTCGACGAGCGCGTCCACGACCTGCTCGGCGTCGTGCCCGGCGGCGCGGGCGTTCCACAGCCCGAGCGGGGTGATCCGGTAGGTGTGGATGTGCTCGGGGGCGCGCTCCAGTTCGGCGAAGGGTGCGATGGCGCGGCGCGCGGCTCCGGCCAGCTCGTGGTCGACCTCCAGGAGGAGGGTCTTGTCGCTTTGGACGATGAGAGGCCCGTTCACACGCGTCCCTTTCCGGCGTGGGGTGGACCGCCCTGACGAGGACGGCCAAACCTCCAGTCTGCCGCATCGCCGCGTGGTCGGGGCGGTTCCCGGCCCCCAGCGCCGCCGGGCCGCCCAGGCACGGCCGGGCGGGGTGGGGCCGGCGAGGGTGCCCGCTATGCGCCCAGGTGGGGCAGGGGGCCCGTCGGGTACGGGGGCTCGACCGGGAGCAGGGCGCGCGCCGCGTCGGTCCGGCCGGACCGGACCAGACCGTGGATCTCCCGCGCGAGCGGGGTGACGTCGCGGATGGAGACCGTCCAGGAGTCGGCGTAGGTACGGGAGGCCGGGCCCGACAGGCCCAGCTGGAGCGAGCGGTAAGGCAACGGGTTCAGGTGCAGGTCGCGCTCCGGGTCCCACTGCACGCGGGCGGGGGAGCGGGACAGCGCGCGCCGCCACGACGCGCGGTCGGGGTGGGTGCGGGGTTCGAAGTGGGACAGGCACGCCCCGGCCAGCGCCTCGTCGAAGCCCTCGCGCGTGATCTCGACGGCCAGCACCGTCTCCTGGTCGGCCTTGGTGGCCCAGCCGCAGCGGTACATCATCCACAGGAACGAGGGCTTGACCCAGGTCATCCGCTCGCGCTTCCAGGCGGCCGGGAAACGCCCGTCGCGGGCGGCGGGAAGGCCCAGGGCGGGCGCGTACGCCTGGTACACGGTGACGGTGGTGGCGGTGCGGGCGGCGCGGACCGCCCGACCCGGCTGTACGGACATGCCCCCAGGGTGCCGGGCGCCCGGCCGCCGTGCCGGCGGTTTTCCGCCCGCGCCGGCGGGCGGGCTCGCTGCCAGGACGACCGACCCCACCGGCGCCCGGACGGCCGAAGCGGCCTGGCGGACGCTGCTCGCCGCCGATCACAGCGGCGCGGAGCCGGTGGCGGCGGCGTACGCCGAGCCGCGGCCGAACGCAGTCGGGCCGGTGGGCCGAGTCGCCGCGCGTCGGGTGCGCGGGGCGTGGCTCCCAGCGGGAGCGGGGCGGCTGCGGCGCCGCCGAGCTGCCCGGACCCGGGCTGCTTCCGGGGCCCCGCCCCGGACGCCGCGCCTCAGATGCCGGCCGGGCCGGTTTCCGGGCGGCGCGGCGCCCGCGAACCCGCCGCCCGGCACCCGGCCCGGCCGGCGGAAGCGACGGATCTTCCGGTTCGCACGCGGGAGCCGCGTTTCGGCAGCCGCGCCGGCGGTGGACGCGCGACGTGCCGTATACCGGTCCGACGGGGCCGGCCGGGAACACGCGGGTCGTGCCACGTCGAAGGGGCCCTACCGCCCGCTCCCACCGGCCTCAGCAGGTCGGCGGGGCCGCCGCGTCACGGTCGCCGAAGACGGGGCGGTGGCCACGGGTCGTCTCGCCGGACCCTTCCGGCGAGACGACCCGTCCGGACGACACGCCTAGACCTGGTCCTCCGCCAGTTCCGCCACGCCCGTGATGCGGTGGAGGGCGAAGGTGCGGACCTCGTCCGCCGTGTGGTCGTAGCCGGTGACGAAGCCGCCCTCCACCCGGACCGGGGCGATGACGCGCTGACTGGCCGCGCCCTCCGCGTTCACGTAGCCGATCCACACCGCCGAGCCGGTCAACGCGGCCGCCTGCACCGTCGCCAGGGTCTCCGCCGCGCTCGTGCGCGGGAGTTCGCCCGGGGCGGCGCCCCCCGAGGGGTTGGTGGTGGGTTCCTTGCGGACCGCCGTCGCCGCCAGGTCGCCCGCGCGGATGGCCCGTACGGCCGCCCCGAGCAGGGTCGCGTCCGGTACCGGTGGGCCGTCCGGAACCGGCGCCGGCGCCGAGCGGGCCGGGGAGCGGTGCGCGTCCGCCCGGGCCACCAGGACGTCGCCCGTACGGGACTCCGCGGCCGGTGCGTAGCCCATCGCCCGCAGTCCGTCGAGCAGAACCTTCGGTTCGGCCTGCGCGGCCAACACCGTCGGCGCGAGCCGGCGCAGCCCCAGCCCCGCGGAGCGCTTGTCGGCCAGGATCTCGTTGAGCATGCCGTCGTCGTCGCAGCGCAGGTACGAGGAGGCGGCGCCGACCCGCAGGTGCCCGTGGCGCCGGGCCACGTCGTCGATGAGGTACGACAGCGGCTGCGGGACGGGGGTACGGCTGTGCTCGGCGAGGAAGGCGTGCAGGTCGACGGCGGTGTGCCCGGCGTCCAGGGCCCGGCGCACCGAGCCCGGCGTGAAGCGGTACACCGTCGCGCCGCCCTTGGACTCGACTTCCGCGAGCACCGCCAGGGTGTCGCCGAGCGGCCGGCGCAGCGGGCCGGGAGCCACGGCCGTCAGGTCGGCCTGCAGCAGGACGTGGTCCACCGGCTCCGGCAGCTGCGGGGCGAGCACCGGCGCCGGGTCGCGGCCCTCCAGCAGAGCGCGGCCGAAGGCGCTCAGCGCGCCCCGGCCGGTGACGCCGAGGACCTCCGCGTCGGTCAGCGTCCACCGCGCGAGGCGGGTGCGAAGGTCGCTCGTGCCGCGCGGCGGGCGCTCCCACGCGAGCCGGGCGAGCAGCGCGTCCGGGTCGGGGGAGCCGCCCTCGGGCAGCTCGGCGAGGAGATCGAGGACCCGGCGGCGGACCTCGGGCGCGGCGGAGCGGTCGAGCTCGGGGCCGAGGGCCGACAACGTACGCCCCTTGCTGTCCTGTTCGCCGACCAGCCCGGCCGTGCGGGTCGCCGGCAGCCACGCCCGGGCCAGCACCGTCCAGCGTTCGGCGGGCGGAAGTTCGAGCCAGCCGTCGAAGGCGGGGGTGGGCGCGTACCGCTCGTCCGCCTCGGCGTCCCCGGCCACGAGCCCGGCCGCGTAGGCGAGTTCGGCCCAGAACGCCGCCGACTGCTCGCTGGTGTCCAGCGCCGCCGCCGTCCTCTTGAGGTCCCGTACGGACAGACCGCCGGCCCGCAGCACGGGAGGACCGGTGTGCTCCCAGGACTTCACCAGTTCCTCCACGGTCGACAGCGCCGCCAGCGCCTGACCCGCCGCGTTCGCGTCCACAAGCTGTGGACGGTGCTCGCGGTGTACGAGCACGGTCGGGGCGACCGGCTCCGTCACCCGGTGCGCGAGCCCACCGCGCAGGTACAGGGCCACCTCGCGGGGCAGTACGACCGTGCGCGCCGAGGCGGGCAGCAGCAGGCCCCGATCGCGCAGCCAGCGCACCGGCGGCGTCGGATCGGGGGTCACCTCCCCGTACGGCGGCCCCCACACGAGCCGGCCCAACACCTGGTGCGCCTCCGCCGGGGCCTCGTCCAGCAGCGCCGACATCCGCTCGGGGTCGGTGAACAGGCCGGTCAGCGCCGCCACGGCGGAGACGGGGTCGTGGGTGGCGGGCAACCCGGCGGTCGCCACGATCTCCTGGACGCGCGTCGGTGACATGCCGGAGGTGGCTTCGGCGACGGTCGGGCCCAGCCCGGTGGGGGAGGGGCGGCTCGGGGACGGGGCGAGCAGCTCCCGGGCGGTGCGGACCAGGCGGATGCGGTCGTCGTCCCCCCACACCAGGGCCTGGTCGCGGAGGGTGCCGAGGGCCCGCGGGAGGGCGGCGCGGGCTCCGTTGTCCTCGCCGGTGCTGCCGGTGTCTCCGGCCAGCAGCGACTCCAGCACCGGGTACGGGCATGGGTCCGGGGCGACCGCGAGGGCCTCCGCCGTCTGGAGGGCGAACCGGTCCAGGCGGTCCAGGGCGCGGACCACGGAGGCGCGGGTCCCGGCGCGGGTGGCCAGCTGGGTGACGTCGCCGGGCACCGGGGTCAGCAGGTCCGGGCGGGCGTGCAGCAGCGCGGCGAGGGCCACGTCGTCGCGGGCGCGGAGCGCCTCGGCGAGGGAGCGCGGCGCGGTGGCGGCGGTGGTGCGTGCCTGGTCGGTGCGTGCCTGCGCGGTGCTTGGCTCGGCGGTGCTTGGCTCGGCGGTGCTTGGGTCGGGCACGGTCGCCTCCTGGTCGCGTCGGCCGGTCCGTCGGCCGGTCCCCATCCGGTCAACGGTATCCGCTGTGGTCTCCGTTGCGCCGCCAGCGGCTCCACGGCGTACGCGCTACCTTCGGGGCAGGCGGGACGGGAGGAGGCGGGGCGTGGGGATCGAGAGCGACCAGCTGGTCTACGAATACCTGAGCAGGGTCGGGGACTTGGCGCAGCGGCGGCAGCTGTCGTCGGGGGACCGGATGCGGCTGGTGGCGGGGCTGCGGGACGAGATCGACCGACGGCGCGCCAAGTACGAGCCGGAGACCCCGGCGGCGGTGCGGCGCATCCTGGAGCGGATCGGTACGCCGGAGGAGGTGCTGTCCGCCCTGCCGGGCCCGGCGGGGGAGGCGGCGACGACGGCGGCTCCGGTGGCCCCGGCGGTGCCGGAGCAGCGCGGCGGGGTCGGCGGGGGCCGCGGGGGCTTGCGGGGCTTGCGCAAGCAGGGGCCGGAGCCGCGACCGGCGGAGAACGTGCCGCCACACCTGGCCGGGCTGGACGAGCTCGGCGACGGCGACGGCGGCGAGCCGGACTGGTGGCGGCTGGGGCCGGGCGGCTACGGGGCGGGACCGCAGGTGGAGGGCTTCGCCGGGGGCATCGAGATCCCGGACCGGTTCGCGCGGGACGAGGAGGACGAGGAGGGGCCGCGGGCTCCCGTCGCCGACGAGCCGTCGGCTCCGCCGTCCCGCGTGCGGGTGGTCGTACGGGCCCTGCGGGAGCGGCGCAAGGCGGCGGCGGTGGTCCCGGCGCCGGTCGGGGACGTGGTGGTGGCGGCCGCGCGGCCGAAGCCGAACCTGTTCCTGCTGCTGGCGGCGGTGGCGCTGGTCGCGGGGGCGGTGACGGGGTACTGGCTGGTCCTGGCGGCAGGCTTCCTGCTGGCGTACGCGTCCCGGGTGCTCGGGCCGACGGAGCGCAAGGCGGTGGTGTTCGGGGTGCCGGGCACGGTCTTCGCGGGGGCGGTGGTGTGGCTGTGGGGGCGGCACGCCGGGCGGTGGGGGGAGGCGCTGGGGGACCAGGAGCTGGGGGTGGTGTTCCAGGACATGTGGCCGTGGCTGGCGCGGGTGGCGGGGGTGGTGGCGGCGGTGTACTTGGCGTGGCGTTCGCGGCGGGTCTGAGGGCGGGGCGGGCTTGCCCGGGGCCCGGGCTGCGCCGGCCTTTGAGGGGCTCCGCCCCGCGCCTCAAGCGCCGGCGGGGCTGGAGGTGGCGGCCCGTGCCTTGAGCGTCGGCGGGGTTTGGTCGGGGCGGGCTTGCCCTGAGGGGTCATGGGTGCGGCGCCGTCGCGCGAGGCGGCCCCGGCTGCGCCGGGCTTTGCGGGGCTCCGCCCCGCGCCCCGCGCCTCAAGCGCCGGCGAGGCTTGATGCGGCGGCCCGTGCCTCAAGTGCCGGCGGGGCTGGAAGGGGGTTGGTTTCGGACTTAACGGCCGGGAAGCGGGGGTGGGGTTTCCGGTTAGTTCGACACGGCGTCATGGATCGCTTGAGGCGGCCTATACCGGCAGGGACGTTTCAGCGTGACAAGTCCGTACATTTCACCCTGCGGTCGGCCGGACGCAAGGCCGCGTACCCACCGGTCTGGCCCCTCTCGGCACAATGGCTCCCATGACGTCCGAGACGCCCCCCACCGCCCCCGCCGTCCCGCCGTTGACGGTGGGCTTCGACCTCGACATGACTCTCATCGACTCCCGCCCCGGCATCAGAGCCAACTACCTGGCGCTCTCCGCCGAGACGGGCACCTTCATCGACGCCGACGAGGCCGTCACCCGGCTCGGGCCACCGCTGGAGGAGGAGATCGCCCGGTGGTTCCCCGAGGAGGAGATCCCCGCGATGGTCGACCGGTACCGGGAGATCTACGCC
The DNA here is from genome assembly GCF_055231995.1 of Streptomyces sp. Tek67B01. Lineage (NCBI taxonomy): Bacteria > Bacillati > Actinomycetota > Actinomycetes > Kitasatosporales > Streptomycetaceae > Streptomyces > Streptomyces sp. Tek67B01. The sequence continues at coordinate 3,319,561 of NZ_JBUYUY010000001.1, read as the reverse complement.
ACCCACGCGATCCACACCACCCCCGCGATGCCCGGCGCCCTTGAGGCGGTCAAGGCCGTGCAGGGGCTCGGCGGCCGGGCGATCGTCGTGACCGCCAAGAACGAGCCCAACGCCCGTATGCACCTGGAACACCTCGGCATCGAGCCCGACGCCGTCATCGGCTGGCTGTGGGCCGAGGCCAAGGCGGAGGCCCTGCGCGAGTACGGGGCCCAGGTCTACGTCGGCGACCACGTCGGCGACGTACGCGGCGCACGCGCCGCCGGCGCCGTGTCGGTCTCCGTGCCGACCGGCCCCTGCGCCGAGCCGGAGCTGCGCGCGGCCGGTGCCGACGTCGTACTGACGGACCTCACCGCGCTGCCGGAGTGGCTGGAGGAGTACGTCCGCACCCGCGAGATCTGACCTCAGCCGGTGGCGGCCCGGGTCTTGCGGGCCGCCCTGCGCTGCGCGGCGGCGGAGCGGACCACGCCGGCCGCCGAGACGGCGAACCCGACGCCCATCAGCATGCACACCGCCCACGCGGCCGGCGGGAACGGGGCGATGTCGAGGAACATCGGCGCCATCGTCACGAGCGTGGCGACGGCGCCGACGATGAAGAGGATGCCGCCGGCCCGGATCAGTCCGTCGCCCGGCCGGGGCGCGTCATCGTCGTGATCGGGATCAGGAGTAGCAGTCACCTCACCAGGGTAGTTCCCTGGCCGAAGCAGCAGTGCCGGAAGGACCGGGTAACGACTTGTCACCCGTTTCCTGAGCATTAGCCTGGAGGTGGCGGGTCATGGGGACCCGCTTCACTGCTGTCCGGAGCCGTCACACGGCTCTCCGGACCCGACACGCACAAGAACAGAGGACGGACGTGCCTACCGGCAAGGTCAAGTGGTTCAACAGTGAGAAGGGCTTCGGCTTCCTCTCCCGCGACGACGGCGGCGATGTCTTCGTCCACTCGTCGGTGCTCCCCGCCGGGGTGGACGCCCTCAAGCCCGGGCAGCGCGTGGAGTTCGGCGTGGTCGCCGGACAGCGCGGTGACCAGGCACTTTCGGTGACGGTGCTCGATCCGGCACCCTCTGTCGCGGCGGCACAGCGCCGTAAGCCGGACGAGCTCGCCTCCATCGTGCAGGACCTGACGACCCTGTTGGAGAACATCACGCCGATGCTGGAGCGGGGCCGCTACCCAGACAAGACGCACGGCGCGAAGATCGCGGGGCTGCTGCGGGCGGTCGCAGACCAGCTCGACGTCTGAGGCGCCCGGCGCACGACGTGAGGTGACGCCGGTGCCCCGCCCCCCTGGAGGGGGGCGGGGCACCGGCGTTCGCGGTCAGGAGGGTCCGGCTACGGGAAGCGCAGAGCGTCGGGCGCGATGGCCGGAACCAGACCCTCTGCGGCGGCCCGGGTCAGGAGACCGCGCACGGCCGCGTACCCGTCGTCGCCGAGGTCGGCGGTGAACTCGTTGACGTACAGGCCGATGTGCTGGTCGGCGACGGTCGGGTCCAGCTCCTGCGCGTGCGCGCGGACGTACGGGCGGGACGCCTCGGGATCGTCCCAGGCCATCCGCACCGACGCACGGGCCGACTCGGCCAGCGCACGCAGCGCGTCCGCGCCCAGTGAGCGCTTGGCGATGATCGCGCCGAGCGGGATGGGCAGGCCGGTGGTGGACTCCCAGTGCTCGCCCATGTCGGCCAGACGGTGAAGTCCGTAGTCCTGGTAGGTGAACCGGGCCTCGTGGATGACCAGTCCGGCGTCCACCCGGCCGTCGCGCACCGCCGGCATGATCTCGTGGAAGGGCAGGACCACGACCTTGCCGACCGGCGCGGGGAGCACGTCCGCCGCCCACAGCCGGAACAACAGGTAGGCGGTGGAACGCTCGCTCGGCACGGCGACCGTCTTCCCGGCGAGGTCCACGCCGGCTTCACGGGTGAGTACGAGGGGGCCGCAGCCCCGTCCCAGCGCGCCGCCGCAGGGCAGCAGCGCGTACTCCTCCAGCACCCAGGGCAGCACGGCGTAGGACACCTTGAGCACATCGAGTTCGCCGCGCTCGGCCATGCCGTTGGTGAGGTCGATGTCCGCGAAGGTGACGTCGAGGGCGGGCGCGCCGGGGACCCGGCCGTGCGCCCAGGCGTCGAAGACGAAGGTGTCGTTGGGACACGGCGAATAGGCGATGCGTACCGGCGCGTCGCCGTTGTCAGGGTTGCTGCCGCTCATGCTGTTCTCCCCAGTGGACGAGTACGGGTCCCAGCGCGCGGAAGCCGTCGGTCAGCGCGGCCAGGGCGTCCCCGATCCGCCAGGCGTCGCGGTCGCGGGGCCCGACGGGATTGGACACCGCCCGGATCTCCAGGACGGGCAGCCCGTGCGCGACGGCCGCTTCCGCGACGCCGAAGCCTTCCATGGCCTCGGCGCCGGCCAAGGGGTGGCGGGCGGCGAGCTCGGCGGCCCGGGCGGCGGTGCCGGTGACGGTGGAGACGGTGAGGACGGGTGCGAGCAGTCCGCCGGTCGCCTCGGCGGCCCGGGCGGCCAGCTCGGTGGGGGGCAGGTGCACGCTGTGGCCGAAGCCGAGCGCGTCCACCGGCAGGAACCCGTCCGGTGTGTCGACCCCGAGGTCGGCGGCCACGAGGGCGTCGGCGACGACGAGGGAGCCGGGCGGGGCGGCGGGCGCGAACCCGCCGCCGATGCCGGCGGAGACGACGAGCGCGTAGTCGGCCAGCGCGAGGGCGGTGGCCGTCGCGGCCGCGGCGGCGGCCGGTCCGACGCCGCCGACGAGGATGTCGGCGGCGAGACCGGGCAGGTCCCGGCGGTGGATCGGATAACTGCCGGGCAGCGTGCGCGGCTCCGGGGTGACCGGGTCCGGATAAGGGGTGAGACCGGCGGCCACGGAGTCCGCCTCCGCGGCCACGGCGGTCACGATGAGCGCGCGCACGGTGCGGCTACTTGAGCTTGACCTTGAAGGTCCAGACGGCGAGCGGCTTGCCGCTCGCGTCGAACTGGACGAAGCCCAGCATCTTCGAGGCGGGGGCCTCGCCCTGGCCGCCGGTGGCGAAGACGTCGGCGCCCTGGAAGCTGCGGTAGGTGTTCGCGGACGGCTCGGTGATCGGCTGTCCGTCGAGGACCGCCTGCCACTTCTTGTCGTCCTTGACGACGTCGGGATCGACACCGAGGCGCAGCGTGTCGCCGCGGCCGTACTCGATGGTCTTGGCGTGCTTGATGTTGGTCAGGCAGTTCTGGACCCTCTCCACGGAGAGTTCCTCGCCGCTGCCGGGGCGGCAGGCGGCCTGCGAGGACACCGTCGAACTGCCGACGGTCACGGTCGCGAGCGGCGTCGGCTTGTTGGTGTCGCAGGCCGAGAGGAAGAGGAGGCCGGCGGACACGGCTCCGAGGGCCGCGACGCTGCGGTGGGCCCTACCCGGGAAAAGCGGTGCGGTCATGAGCCGAAGGCTATCGGGCCGGTGGGCCGCGTTGCCGCACGGGGGGTGCGCGGGGCGTGGCTCCCTGCGGGAGCGGTGGCCGGGCGGGGGCCGGAGTGGGAGGCGGAGTGGGAGCCGGGGGGGGGGTGCCGGGTGGGTGCCGGGTGGGTGCCGGGTGGGTGCGGCGCCGCCGCGCTGTGCGGCCCCGGGCTGCGCCCGGGCTTTCCGGGGCTCCGCCCCGGCCCCCGCGCCTCAATCGCCGTCGAGGCTGGATCTGCCGCCCGTGCCTCGAACGGCGGCCCCCGTCGGGGTGCTACGCCACGCGGGGCCGGGAGGAGCTGGGGTGGTGGGCGGTGGTGAGGGCGCCGCGGAAGGCCATCAGGGTGCCCGTCGCGACTATGGCCGCCGCCACCGACATGCCGAGGACCCCGTTCAGCGGCAGCACGATCCCGATTCCGCCGCCCAGCACCCACGCCATCTGGAGCAGCGTCTCCGACCGGGCGAAGGCCGAGGTCCGTACCGCCTCCGGCACGTCCCGCTGGATCATCGCGTCCAGGGAGAGCTTCGCGAGGGCCTGGCAGAACCCCGCCGTGGCACCGAGGACCGCCACGAACAGCCCGCTGAAGAACACCGCCGCCAGCACCGCGACCCCGAGGGTCACCGCCAGCACCGCCGCGATGATGGTCTCCGGCGCCCGCGCCCGCAGCCACGCGCCCACCGCCGTACCGGCCGCGTTGCCGACGCCCGCCGCCACGCCGACGATGCCGAGCGACACCGCCGCGCTCTGTCCCGCCAGCGGATGCTCGCGCAGCAGGAACGCCAGGAAGAAGATCAGGAACCCGGACAGCCCGCGCATCGCGGCGTTCGCCAGCAGCCCGCACAGCACCGGTCGGCTGATCGTCCGCAGCCCCGGCTTGCGCGAGCGCGCCTCGTGCGTGGACAGCCGCGCCCGCCGTTCCCCCTTCGCCTCGTCCACCTTGTGCGGCAGCGTGAACGCCGCGAAGGTCCCCCAGATGAATATGGCGCACGCCCCGTACAGGGGCCAGGGCGGCCCGATCGCCTGGAGCCCGGCGCCGACCGGCGCCGCGGCGCCCGTGGCCAGCAGCCCGGCCAGCGTGACCCGGGAGTTCGCCTTGACGAGTGAGAACTTCGGCGGGAGCAGTCTGGGGACCACCGCGCTGCGCACGACCCCGTACGCCTTGGACGCGACCAGTACGCCCAGTGCCGCCGGGTACAACTCCAGTCCGCCCGTGGCCACCGCGCCCGACATCATCACCGCCAGCAGCGCCCGCGCCAGCATCGCGGCCGCCATCGCGGCCCGCCGCCCGTGCGGGAGCCGGTCCAGCAGCGGACCGATCACCGGGGCCAGCAGGGTGAAGGGGGCCATGGTGATGGCGAGGTACAGGGCCACCCGGCCGCGTGCCTCGTCCGTGGGCACCGAGAAGAACACCGTCGACGCCAGCGCCACCGTGATCATCACGTCGCCGGCGCCGTTGATGGCGTGCAGTTCGATGAGTCTGCCGAGCCCCGACTCGCCCGCCCCGTGCGCGTGCGTGGCCCGCCGAATCCCGCGGGCCGTACCGGTGATGGGGAAGTGCAGGGCACGACCGACGGCCCGGCCGGCCCGACTGGCCGGTCCCGGGCCGTCTGCGGACGACCGTACGGGTGCCACCTGGCCATAGTGCCCCACTCGGCCCTCCCGGACCCGCCCCGGCGCGTTTCGGGCCCCCGTCGGTCCCGGGTTGTCCGCGAATCGGACCTTGCATGTGGGCCGAAGGCGTCGGAGGAGGTAGCGTGCGTAGCGCGCCACCGGCGGTTGCTCTTGGCCGCGCGCCTCTTCGCGATCCCGCAGAATGGATTGCAGGTAGGTGCGCCCGAGGCCGATCGGGTGCGGACGTCGACGCGGCCCTCTGGTCCGCTCCGCCCGCGCTACGTACGGACAAGACCGACGGGTCGTTGAGGACGACAGTACGGACGGCGCACTCGTGAGACGGCGTAGGAGAGAACGAGACCTGTGAGTGCTGCGACGACGCGAAGCCGTACCCCCGACCGCCTGTGTGCCGAGGCGGTAGACCTCGCCCGTGCGGCGGCCGAGGAGGCCGCCTTCCCCGGAGTGGTGGGCGAGCATGTCTCCGTCGCCTCCGAGGGCGACCGGGTCGTCACCCACTTCTTCGAGTGCAAGGACCCCGCCTACCGGGGCTGGCGGTGGGCCGTCACCGTGACGCGCGCCTCCCGCGCGAAGCTCGTCACCCTCGACGAAACGGTGCTGCTCCCGGGCGATGACGCGCTCCTCGCCCCCGAATGGGTGCCGTGGAGCGAGCGGCTGCGGCCGGGCGACCTGGGGCCGGGCGACCTGCTGCCCACCGAGGCCGACGACCTGCGGCTGGAGCCGGGCTGGACGGGCGAGGACGCGCCGCCGCCGAACTCGGTGGTCTCCGAGGAGATGGCCGAGCTGGTCGAGGCGGAGGACGCGGACGTCACCGACCGGACGGTGGTGCCGGTACGGGGCTCCATCACCTCGGTCGCCGAGGAGCTCGGCATGCGCCGGGCGCGCGTCCTGTCTCGGTACGGGCTGCACAGTGCGGCGGACCGCTGGGACGAGGGGTTCGGGGCGAAGACCCCGATGGCCCAGGCGGCGCCGGCGTCGTGCGTGTCGTGCGGGTTCCTCGTCGCGATCGGCGGCTCGCTGGGCCAGGCCTTCGGTGTCTGCGCGAACGAGTTCGGTCCGGCGGACGGGCGACTGGTGTCGCTGTCCTACGGGTGCGGGGGCCATTCGGAGGCCGCGGTCATGCCGAAGCCGCTGCGGCCCGCGCCGCCGGTGCTGGACTCGATGGCTTCGGACGAGTTCCTGCTGCGGCCGGCGCCGGACACCGGCTCGGTGCCGGTGTCGGACCTCCCGCCGTCCGACCTGGGCCACTCGTAGCCTGCCGCGCCGCGCCGCGGCGCAAGAGCCTCCGGGCTCCGCCCTGGGCCGGTGCTGCGGTTCGACGGCGGTGCCGGGAGGCCGTCCCCGTTCCGGACGAGCCGTGCGGACGTGACGCGGCGGCCCCGGAGCGAGTCCAACAACGTGCGGCCTGCCCCTGCCCTGCCCTGCCCGCCCGTCAGCCGGGCCGGCCGAGCCGAATCCGACCTCGTGGGGGCACCTCTGGGGGTCGGCCCCCACGAACGGAGCCCGGGGAGTAGCCGGGGGGAGTCCGCGACCCGGGCCCGGGGCGGAGCCCCGAAATCCCGGCGGCGCCGGGGGCGCTTGCGCCGCTGCGCGGCAGGGAGACTGCGGCCCAGGCCCAAGGCCGGGCGCCGGGGGCCCTTGCGCCGCAGCGAGACCGCAGCCGCAGCCCGGGGCCGGGCGCCGGGGGCCTTTGCGTCCTCTGCGCGGCAGCGAGACCGCGACCCGGGCCCGGGGCGGAGCCCCGAAAAATCCGGCGGCGCCGGGGACCCTTGCGCCGCAGCGCGGCAGCGAGACTGCGGCACAGGCCCGGGGCGGAGCCCCCCCGGCGGGCCGCACGGCCCATCGGTACCGCCGTCAGATCCCGGTGGCCTGCTCCGAGGCGGTCCGCACGGCCCCCCCGGCCCCCCCGCGTCGCGCGCGGACGGTGTCGTCCGGGACGGGGACGTCCCCCGGCGGGCCGCATGGCCGCCCGGGCCGCCGCGTCACGCGCGCACGGTGTCGTCCGGGACGGGGACACGTCCCACGGCGGCCGCACGGCCCCTCCGGTGCCGCCGTCAGGCCCCGGGGGCCTGTTCCGAGATCGGGATGACCTCCCCGGCGGGGGGCGTCATTGCCGGGACGGGCGGGGTCGGCTGGGTCGGGGGTTGCGCCATCGAGGACAGCAGCTGCCGGGCCAGGCCCAGGCCGGTGCCGCCCATCGTCAGGGCCTTCGCGAACATCTCCGACATGCCCTCGGCCCCGTTCAGCAGCACCATGTGCTCCACGTTGCCGAACGCCCCCGCCCCGGCCTCCACGATCTTGGGCCAGTTCTCGGCGAGCTGCTGCGCGACCACCGCCTCCTGGTTCTCCGCCAGCGCCGCCGCCCGGGCCTTGATGGCCTCCGCCTCCGCGAGGCCCTTCGCCTTCGCCGACGCCGCGTCCGCCAGACCGCGGGCCTTCGCCGCCTCGGCCTCCGCGAGACCCCTGGCCTGCGTCGCCGCCGCCTCGGCCTCGCCCGTCGCCCGGGTGGCCTTCGCGTTGGCCAGGCCGCGCGTCTCCGCCGCCTGGGCCTCGGCCGCCGCGGCCGCCTTGACCCGGGTGGCCTCGGCCGCCGCCGCGAGTTCCGTCTCCTGGGCCTTCGCCTGCGCCGCCGAGATCCGCGAGTCGCGGTCCGCCTCGGCGAGGGTGCGCTGCTCGTACGCCTTCGCGTCCGCGGGCTTGCGTACGTCCGCCTGGAGCTGCTGCTCGCGCCGGTCGGCCTCCAGCTCCGCGACCCTGGTCTCCTGGACGACGACCTCCTGCCGGGCGGCCGCCTCCGCGAGCGGACCCGCCTGCTTGGCCGCGGCCGCGGCCTTGTCCCGCTCGGCCTGGTAGCCGGCCTGGAGGATCTCGCTGTCCCGCGTGGCCTCCGACATCCGGGCGAAGGCGGCCTGCTCGGCCTCCGTCGCCAGCAGGTTCGCGTCGGCCTGCGCGATCCGCGCGTCCCGCTGCACGGCCGCCGCGTGCGGCATCGCGAGGTTCTTGATGTAACCCGTCGGGTCCTCGATCTCGTGGATCTGGAGGGAGTCGACGATCAGACCGAGCTTCTCCATCTCGCTCCCGCAGGCCGCCCTGGTCTGGCCGGTCAGCTTCTCGCGGTCGCGGATCATGTCCTCGACGGTCAGTCCGCCCACGATCGAACGCAGATGACCCGCGAAGACGATGTGCACGCGATCGGGGATCATCTTCTGCTGGTCCAGGAACCGGCGTGCGGCGTTGGCGATCGAGACGGTGTCGTCCCCCACCTTGAAGATGACCACGCCGCGCACCTTCAGCGGGATGCCCTGGTGGGTCACGCAGTCCACCACCAGCTGGGTCTCGTTCAGGTCCAGTGACAGTTTCCGCACGGCCTGGACCCCCGGCAGTACGAGCGTTCCGCGCCCGGTGACGATCCGGAACCCCATCCCGTCGCCCAGGCCCTCGGTCCGGTGCGCGGAGCCGGAGATGACGAGTGCTTCGTTCGGTTCGGCCACCCGCCACATGAGCTTGAACAGTCCGACCAGAACAAGTACGGCGGCGAGAACTACTCCCGCCACGACGCCGATGTCCATCGGCAAACGCCCCCTTAGAGCGGTGCCGTTGCGGCACCGGTGAAGGCGAGTGTGCGCCTGCCGACATCCGGCGTGAAGGCGTCGGCGGAGTCTTGTCGCAATCTTGATACGCGCAGGTGGAGTCGCAGGTGGAGTCGCAGGTGGAGCCAGGGGTCAGTTGACGTACGCGGCGCTGACGTACACCGTGCGCGGCGGCAGGTGTTCCACCACCGTGACCACCGTCCCCACGGGCAGGGGCCGTTGCTCGCCCAGTGCCGGATACGCCAGGAAGTGCTCGGCTCCGCCCCGGATGCGGACGATGACCTCGCCCACCAGGCCGGGCCCCACCGTCCCGGTGACCCGCCCGCTCAGCCCCACCATGTCATCGGCCATACCCGCAGGTTACGCGGCCGGCTCCGGGCCCCTTCAGCGTTTGCGCCGGACGAGCCGACGGCCGCCGAGCACCAGGGCGGTGGCCAGGACGAGGACCATCGCCCCCTTGGTGAAGGCGCCGCCCTCCGGCTTCGCGGAAGCGCCGGGAGCGCCGCTCCCGGGCGGGGCGCCCGACGGTGCGGCGGGCCGTGCGGAGGGCCGTGCGGAGGGGGCGGTGGCCGTCGGGCGGACCGGCACCGCGATGACCCGGCTGCTGACCCCCTCCGAGCCGAACAGCAGCGTCGAGCCGTCCGGCGAGTACGTCACCGACTCCGCCTGTCCCTGCCAGGGCGCGGCCACCGCCTCCCCCGACCCCTGCGGGCGCCCGTCCTTCCACGGGTAGGTCTTCGCGAAGAAGTAGCCGCGCAGCGTCAGCCGGCCGCCGTCCGGTGAGAACGCCCCGTCCGTCACCCACGGCACGTCCGCGATCCGCCGGAACACGTTGGTGCCGTCCGCCGACAGCCGTTCGGGTCCCTCGTAGAGCCCGCCCGTCCGCTCGTTCTTGCTCGCGATGTAGACCCGTCCCGTCACCGGATGCACCATCAGCGCCTCCGCGTTGCGCGGGCCGTCCGCGTACCGCACCGTGAACTGCTCCGCCTTGACCGTCGCGTCCGCCAACTCCCGCGGTTCCGGGAAGCGGTAGATCCAGACGTGGTCCCAGGTGCCGTCCCTGTTGTCCCCGATGTCCGCGACGTACAACTGCCCGTCCGGGCCCAGTGAGATCGCCTCGATGTCACGCGGCCGTCCGATCCCGGTCATCGTCACCCGCGCCACCGTCCTGCCGGTCGCGGAGTCCACGGCGTACACGTACGGGCCGTCGTCGCTGTCGTTGTGCGTCCAGTAGACGCCCGGGTGGACGCGGCTCGCCGCGAGTCCGCTGGACTCCGTGATGCGCGGGTCCCGGATGGTGAAGTCCGAGACGCCCGGCGGCGCGGGGGCGGCGGTCGGCGAAGCGGCGGTCGGGGCGGCGGCGATCGGCGACGCGACGGTCGGGGACGCGGTGAGGACGGCGGCGGCGGTGAACGCGGTCAGGAGCGGCAGCGGGCGCATTGTCCAAGCCTGCCAGGCCGTCCGGCGTGGCGGGCATCACAGCGGCCGTGCTCCGGTGATCCGCGATGATGACCGGATGCGTTTCATGTTCGTCGGCGACTCCATGACCATCGGACGCGCCGGCGACTACACCTGGCGCTACCGGATGTGGCAGCACCTGCGCTCCACCCTGGGCGACTCCTTCAGCATCGTCGGCCCGCGCGACGCGCTCTACGACGCCGCCACCGACGCGCCCGTCAGCGACGCGTACGCCGACCCGGCGTTCCCGCAGGACGCCCGCCGCCACCTGGCCGGGTGGGGCGAGGGGTGGCAGCACATGGCGCCGCTGATCGGCCCGGCGGTCGCCTCCGCAGAGCCGGACGTGTTGCTCGTCTCGCTCGGGCTGATAGACCTCGGCTTCTACACCGACGCGCCCCAGACCGCCGTCAACGTCCGCCGGTTCATCGCGCGGGCCCGCGCGGCCCGCCCCGGCATCCGGATGGTCCTGCTCCCCGTCATCCCGAACGTCCGGGCCGACTCCGACGCGCCCTTCGCCGCCCAGGTGACGGCCTTCAACGAGCTGCTCGCCAAGGCGGTGGCGGACCTGTCCACCCCCGCCTCGCCCATCCTGCTCGCGGCGCGCCCGCAGGGCTACGAGTTGGGACAGGACACCTACGACGGCACCCACCCCAACGCCTCCGGCGAGCACCGCCTGGCGGCCGAGTTCGCCTCGGCGCTCCACCAGGCCTGGTCCATCGGCGGCCCCTACCGCGCGGCGACCGTCTGAACGAGGGCCGGCGCGGGCGTCCGTCCGAACGAGGCCGGCGACCGTCGCCCGTGACGAACGGGACGACGGCCACCGCGGTCAGGGGCGGACGGCTACCAGGCGAAGGCCTCCGGGGCCGGGCCGGGGCCGGGGAAGATCTCGTCCAGGGCCGTCAGCACCTCCTCGCTCAGCTCCAGCTCCAGCGCGCGCAGGGCGCTGTCGAGCTGCTCGGAGGTGCGCGGGCCGACGATCGGCCCGGTGACCCCGGGTCGGGTCAGCAGCCAGGCCAGGGCCGTCTCGCCGGGCTCCAGGCCGTGCTTTTCGAGGAGGTCCTCGTACGCCTGCACCTGCCCCCGGACCGTGCTGTTCGCCAGCGCGTCCGCGGAGCGGCCCGAGGCACGCCGGCCGCCCTCCGTCTCCTTCTTGATGACACCGCCGAGCAGACCACCGTGGAGCGGGGACCAGGGGATGACGCCGAGGCCGTACTCCCGGGCGGCCGGGATGACCTCCATCTCGGCCCGCCGTTCGGCGAGGTTGTACAGGCACTGCTCGCTGACCAGCCCGAACGAGCCGCGACGGGCGGCGGTCTCATTGGCCTGGGCGATCTTGTAGCCGGGGAAGTTGGACGAACCCGCGTAGAGGATCTTGCCCTGCCGGATCAGGACGTCAACGGCCTGCCAGATCTCCTCGAAGGGCGTCAGGCGGTCGATGTGGTGGAACTGGTAGACGTCGATGTAGTCGGTCTGGAGCCGCTTGAGGCTCGCGTCGACGGCCCGACGGATGTTGAGGGCCGACAGCTTGTCGTGGTTGGGCCAGGGGTCGCCCTCGGCGGCCATGTTCCCGTAGACCTTGGTGGCCAGGACCGTCTTGTCCCGGCGTCCGCCTCCCTGGGCGAACCAGGTACCGAGGATCGCCTCGGTGCGGCCCTTGTTCTCACCCCACCCGTAGACGTTGGCGGTGTCCACGAAATTCAGACCCGCGTCGATCGCGGCGTCCAGGATGCCGTGGCTGGTCGGTTCGTCTGTCTGCGGACCGAAGTTCATCGTGCCGAGGACGAGTCGGCTGACTTTGAGTCCGGTGCGTCCGAGCTGCGTGTACTTCATGGGACCCAAGCCAACTGCTTGGAGTCGACTCCAGGCAAGAGCGCGCGGGCGTCGAGCGCGGGCGCGGGGGGTTACTGGCCGACGGCGGCCGCCACGGCGACGACGACGAACATCAGGACGAGCACACCGGCCATGACACGGTTTCTGGTCTTCGGATCCACCCGTCGAGCGTAACGCGGCAGCAGCCGGCTCCCGGTCGTGGGGCTGCGAGACTGCTCACACGGACGGACCCGGCGGGTGCGGGTGGCCGCCGTCCGCGAACGGCCGGAGGGGCGGGGCTCCTACGAGGCGATCAGACGGGCGGGGCGTTGACCGCGAGCGGCCAGGCGCCGACGACCTCGTAGCGGGGCCGCTCGCCGGGGACGCCGCCCGTGGGGAGGTTGCTGCGGACGAGGCTGAGGGTGTCGACCCGCCAGGGCGTGCCCTCGAAGGGGGCGAGCGCGTCGAGGTGGGGGCGGAGGGAGGCGCCGCGGGCGCCCCTCGCGAGCGTCAGGTGCGGGGTGTAGCGGCGGTGCTGCTCCATCGGGATACCGGCCCGGCGGGCGGCGGCGTCGGCGCGTTCGGCGAGGAGCCGCATCCGGTCGAGGTCCCCGGCCGCGCCGGCCCACAGGGCGGTGTCGCCGAAATGGCCGCAGCCGTGGACGCGGAGGGGGAACGACTCGGTTCGGGCCGCCGCGCGGGCGAGACGGGCGTGGAGGTCGGGGAGGAGCTCCTCGCGCACCTCACCCATGAAGGCGAGGGTGAAGTGCCAGGAGTCTTCCGCGGTCCAGCGCAGGTGCGGGGCGGGGGGCGACGCGGCCCGCGCCGCCCGGACGGCCTCGCGGAGTTCCGCGACGGCGGGGGCGGGGGGCATCACGGCGGCGAACAGCCTCATGGGGTGACCCTAGTACCCCGCGGTGGGGCGACACCGTCGCGCCGGCGGCCCCGGCCGCGCCGGGCCTCCCGGCCCGCACCCCGCGCCCCGTAACCCCGCGCCCCGAATGCCGGTGGGAGCCGGAGAGGCGCCCCCGACGCCGGCGGGGGCGAAGGGGCGCCCGCCGGCGGGGGTGTGTCAGGCCGCCTTGACCAGCTCGCGGTGGGCGGGGACGAAGGTGACCCCGCGGCGGGAGAGGCGGACGCTGAGGTTGCCCACGCGGGAGAGGACCAGCGCGATCGCCAGGGCGGCGGCCAAGGAGACCGCGCCGCCCGCGGCCATGCCGATCCGCGCTCCGTACGTGTCGGTGATCCAGCCCACCAGCGGGGCCCCGAGCGGGGTGCCACCGGTGAAGACCATCATGAACAGCGCCATCACCCGGCCCCGCATCTCGGGGTCGGTCGCCATCTGCACGCTCGAATTCGCGGTGACGTTGACCGTCAGGCCGAACATCCCGATCGGGATGAGGAGCACCGCGAACAGCCAGAAGCCGGGGGCGAAGGCCGTCACGACCAGCAGCCCGCCGAACAGCACCGCCGCCGTGACCAGCACCCGCAGCCGGGAGTGGCCGCGCCTCGCCGCCAGCAGGGCGCCCGCCAGGGAACCCGCGGCGATCAGGGTGTTGAAGAGGCCGTACGTTCCGGCGTCCCCGTGGAACACGTCGTCCACGAACGCCGACAACCAGATCGGGAAGTTGAACCCGAAGGTCCCGATGAAGCCGACCAGCACGATCGGCCAGACCAGCTCGGGGCGCCCGGCGACGTACCGCAGGCCCTCCCGCAGCTGTCCCTTCCCGCGCGGCTGCCGCTCCACCGGGTGGAGTTCACGCGTCCGCATCATCAGCAGCGCGGCGATCGGCGCGGCGAAGGACAGTCCGTTCAGCAGGAAGGCCCAGCCGGAGCCGACGGCGGTGATCAGCACACCGGCGATCGCCGGGCCGACCAGCCGCGCGGACTGGAAGTTGGCGGAGTTCAGGCTGACCGCGTTCGCGAGCTGGTCCTTGCCGACCATCTCCGGGACGAACGTCTGGCGCGCCGGGTTGTCCAGAACCGTGACCAGGCCGAGCAGGAACGCGGCGAGGTAGACGTGCCAGACCTGGACGTGACCGGCCAGGGTGAGCGCGGCGAGGGCTACGCCCGTCAGGCCCATGGCGCCCTGGGTGGCCAGCAGCAGCCGCCGCTTGGGCAGCCGGTCGGCGAGTACGCCTCCGTAGAGGCCGAACATCAGCATCGGCAGGAACTGCAGGGCGATGGTGATGCCCACCGCGGAGGCCGAGCCGGTGAGGGACAGGACCAGCCAGTCCTGGGCGATGCGCTGCATCCAGGTGCCGGTGTTGGAGACGACCTGTCCCGTGGCGAAGAGCCGGTAGTTACGGATCTTCAGCGAGCTGAACATGGAGTTCCGGCTCGCGGGTCGCGTAGTGGTGGATGTGTGGCCGGGTGCGGAGTCTGCTCCGGTTCCCGTACTCAAAAGCGTTCGCCTCCTGGCGTCGGACGGTTAGAAGTGCGCGAGCTTCTCCAGGACGGGCGCCGCGGCACGCAGCTTGGCCCATTCGTCCTCGGTGAGCTCGGCCGCGAGCCCGGCCAGGAAGGCATTGCGCTTGCGACGGCTCTCTTCGAGCATCGCCTCGGCTTCCTCCGTCTGGCTGACCACCTTCTGGCGGCGGTCGTCCGGGTGCGGCTCCAGCCGTACCAGTCCCTTGGCCTCCAGCAGCGCGACGATGCGGGTCATCGAGGGCGGCTGAACGTGCTCGCGCCGCGCCAGCTCACCCGGGGTGGCCTGACCGCAGCGGGCGAGGGTGCCCAGCACCGACATCTCGGTGGGGCTCAGCGACTCGTCGACGCGCTGGTGCTTGAGCCGGCGGCCCAGCCGCATGACGGCGGAGCGGAGGTCGTTCACGGCGGCGGCGTCGGCGCCGTGGGAAAGGTCGTGCATGTTCCTTAGAATAACTCATTACTCTCTCTAAGGAACACCGGTTTCCGGGCGTCACACGTCACACCGTCGGACAGCGGGCGGGTTTCGTCACTCGTCCGGGTGAGTCGCTTGCGAAAAGCGACGCGCGTCCCGGGGTCGTGCCCCGACCCTTTGCGGCATGGGGACTCATGTGCTGAGCATGCGCATAGACGGGGAGCTGCTCGACCGCCTCCGGACTCATGCCGCCAAACGCGGAATGAGCGTCCAGGACTATGTCGTCCGGACGCTCATTCGCGATGACTTCGACGAGCGCTTCAAGGCGGCCGTCGACGAGACGGAGAAGTTCTACGGGGTCACCTGACCCCGGGGCCTACGTCAGGCCGAGGGCCGGCATCGCGTAGTAGAAGAGGAACACGGCCGCGACCACCCACATGGCCACCGGGACGCCTCGGGCGCGGCCGGTCGTCAGGCGCAGGGTGCAGAAGCTGATGAAGCCGATGCCGATGCCGTTGGTGATCGAGTAGGTGAAGGGCATCATCACCATCGCCAGGAAGGCGGGGACGGCGATGGTGAAGTCGCTCCAGTCGATGTCCCTGACCGAGCCGGCCAGGATCAGGAAGCCCACCGCCACCAGGGCGGGCGTCGCCGCCTGGGAGGGGACCATCGTCGCCAGCGGGGTGAGGAAGAGCGCGATGGTGAACAGGGCGCCGGTCACCACGTTGGCCAGGCCCGTGCGTGCTCCCTCGCCGACGCCGGCCGTGGACTCCACGAAGCAGGTGGTGGCCGAGGAGGAGGTGGCTCCGCCCGAGGCGACGGCCAGGCCGTCGACGAGCAGGACCCGGTTGATCCCGGGGAAGGTGCCGTCCGGCTTCGTCAGCTTGGCCTCGTCGCCGACGCCGAGGATGGTGCCCATCGCGTCGAAGAAGCAGGACAGCAGCACGGTGAAGACGAACAGGACGCCGGTGAGGAAGCCGACCTTGCCGAAGCCGCCGAACGGGCTGACCTGGCCGACGAGCCCGAAGTCGGGTGCGGCCACCGGGTTGCCCGGCCACTGCGGCACGGTCAGGCCCCAGGCCGAGGCCGGCAGGTCGGTGATCAGCTGGACGACGACCGCGAGCACGGTCATGGCCACGATGGAGATCAGGATGGCGCCGGGCGTCTTGCGGATCATCAGGGTCAGCGTGAGCAGCACGCCGAGCGCGAAGATCAGCACGGGCCAGCCGTGCAGGTGGCCGCCGGCGCCGAGCTGGAGGGGCACCGTGGTGTGGGCGACGTCGGGGATGCGGGAGACGAAGCCCGAGTCGACGAGGCCGATCAGCATGATGAACAGGCCGATGCCGATCGAGATGCCCTTGCGCAGACCCAGGGGGACGGCGTTCATGACCCGCTCGCGCAGGCCGGTGGCGACCAGCAGCATCACCACGAAGCCCGCGAGGACGACCATGCCCATGGCGTCGGGCCAGCTCATCCGGGGCGCGAGCTGGAGGGCGACGACGGTGTTGACGCCGAGCCCGGCCGCGAGCGCGATCGGGACGTTGCCGATGACGCCCATGAGGAGGGTGGAGAACGCGGCCGTCAGGACGGTGGCGGTGACCAGCTGGCCGCCGTTGAGCTGGTGGCCGTACATGTCCTTCGCGCTGCCGAGGATGATCGGGTTCAGCACGATGATGTAGGCCATCGCGAAGAAGGTCGCGAAGCCGCCCCGGACCTCGCGGGCTACGGTCGAACCGCGCTCGGAGATCTTGAAATAGCGGTCCGTGGCGTTGGTGGGGGCCGCGGCGGGTGCCGAGGTGCTCATGCGGTCCTCAAGGGGTCATTTGGTTATTCATACGAATAAAACCGGTCGCAGGCAAACCGTTTCAGTATGAACACATGAGGGAACGGCCGTCCATCTCCGCGCGTAGACAACGCCCAGCCGCCCCGAAGCCCTCCGGCACGGCCTCTCCGCGGCCGTCCCCACCTGCCCGCCTAGACTGGCCGCATGGCGAAATGGACCGCACAGCACGAGGCCCCCGAGCCCCTGGAGGGCCCCGTCGTCGCGACCGTCGTCGGCGGCACGATCATCTGGTTCGTCCTCTTCCTCGTTCAGCTCCCCTTCTACGGGTGGTTCGCGGACCGGGGCATGTTGTGGTGGGTCTGGACCCCGGCGGCAGGCGCGGCACTCGGCCTGTTCGGCATCTGGTACGCCCGAGGCCGCGAGGCCGCGATCAAGCGGCACAAGGAGCAGCAGGCCGCGGAGGCCGCCGAGCTCCGGCACGAGGGCTGACGGCGGCTCCGGAGGCGGCCTGACGGCACTCTGCCCGCTCGGGATACCAGGGGACGATTCGGGTCGTCCCGAAGTCGGATCTTCCGGCCGCTCAAGGGGTGGAGCGTTCGAACGCCCTTTACCGTCGAAAGCATGACGCAGCGGGCGAAGACCGAAACCGACGGACCGGAGCCGGACGGCGGCGATGGCGCGGCCGCCCTCGAAACGGCCATCGACGCGGGGGCCGAACTGGACCCGGTCCACCCGATGCGTCCACCCGCGCCCCGGTTCAAGCCGGGCGGTCTGAGCACGGCGGAGGTCGCCGAACGCGTGGCCCGCGGCGACGTCAACGACGTGCCCGTACGCTCCTCGCGCTCCACCTCCGAGATCGTCCGCGCGAACGTCCTCACCCGCTTCAACGCCATCATCGGCGTCCTGTGGCTGATCATGCTGTTCGTCGCGCCGATCCAGGACGGTCTCTTCGGCTTCGTGATCATCGCGAACACCGGCATCGGCATCATCCAGGAACTGCGCGCCAAGAAGACCCTCGACGGCCTCGCGGTCATCGGCGGGGCCAAACCCAGCGTCCGCCGCGACGGCAGGACCGCCGAGATCTCCACCTCCGAGATCGTCCTCGGCGACGTCGTCGAACTCGGGCCCGGCGACAAGGTCGTCGTCGACGGGGCCCTGGGCGAGGCCGAAGGCCTGGAGATCGACGAGTCCCTGTTGACCGGCGAGGCCGACCCGGTGCTCAAGAAGCCCGGCGACCCGGTCATGTCCGGCTCCTTCGTGGTCGCCGGCGGCGGCGCGTTCACCGCCACCAAGGTCGGCCGCGCGGCCTACGCCGCCCAGCTCGCCGAAGAGGCCTCCCGCTTCACGCTCGTCCACTCCGAACTGCGCACCGGCATCTCCACCATCCTCAAGTACGTCACCTGGATGATGATCCCGACCTCGATCGGCCTCGTCGTCAGCCAACTCGTCGTCAAGAACTCCGACCTCAAGGACTCCATCGCCCGGACCGTCGGCGGCATCGTCCCGATGATCCCCGAAGGGCTCGTCCTGCTGACGTCGGTCGCCTTCGCCATAGGTGTCGTCCGGCTCGGCCGCCAACAGTGCCTCGTCCAGGAACTGCCCGCCATCGAAGGCCTCGCCCGCGTCGACGTCGTCTGCCTCGACAAGACCGGCACCCTCACCGAGGGCGGCATGGACGTCACCGAACTGCGCCCGCTCGGCGGCGAGGACGGGACGTACGTCGAGAAGGTGCTCGGCGCGCTGGGGGAGTCCGACCCGCGCCCCAACGCCAGCCTCCAGGCCGTCATCGACGCCTACCCCGACAACGCGGAGTGGCGCTGCACCGAATCGCTGCCGTTCTCCTCCGCCCGCAAGTACAGCGGCGCCAGCTTCAGCGAGGGCGACGGCGAGAACAACACCTGGCTGCTGGGCGCCCCCGACGTGCTGTTGCCCAAGGGGGACCCGGCCCTGGAGGAGATCGAGGCGCTCAACGAGCAAGGACTACGGGTCCTCCTCCTGGCCCGCTCCGCCCGCGAACTGGACGACCCCGCCGTGGCCGACGGGGTCATGCCCACCGCTCTGGTCGTCCTGGAGCAGCGGCTGCGCCCCGACGCCGCCGACACGTTGCGTTACTTCGAGGACCAGGACGTCAAGGCCAAGGTCATCTCCGGGGACAACGCCGTCTCCGTCGGCGCGGTGGCCGGGAAGCTCGGCCTGCCCGGCGCCCAGAACACGGTCGACGCGCGCGAGCTGCCGGACGCGAAGGCGGACATGGCCGAGGTGCTGGACGGCAACGCGGTCTTCGGCCGGGTCACCCCGCAGCAGAAGCGGGACATGGTCGCCGCGCTACAGTCCAGGGGCCACACGGTCGCCATGACGGGCGACGGCGTCAACGACGTCCTCGCCCTCAAGGACGCCGACATCGGGGTGAGCATGGGCTCCGGCTCGGAGGCCACCCGCGCCGTCGCGCAGATCGTGCTGCTGAACAACAGCTTCGCCACCCTGCCCTCGGTGGTCGCCGAGGGCCGCCGGGTCATCGGCAACATCACCCGCGTGGCCACGCTCTTCCTCGTGAAGACCGTCTACTCGGTGCTGTTGGCGATCCTCGTGGTCTGCGCCCAGGTGGAGTACCCGTTCCTGCCGCGCCACCTGACGCTGCTGTCGACGCTCACGATCGGCGTCCCCGCGTTCTTCCTGGCGCTCGCCCCCAACAAGGAGCGGGCGCAGCCGCACTTCGTGAAACGGGTGATGCGGTACGCGATCCCGGGCGGGGTGATCGCCGCGGTCGCCACCTTCGTGACGTACCTGCTCGCCCGGCACCACTACACCGGCGTGGGCAGCCTGGAGGCCGAGACCAGCGCCGCGACGCTGACCCTGTTCCTGACCTCGATGTGGGTGCTGGCGATCATCGCCCGCCCGTACACGTGGTGGCGGATCACCCTGGTCGGGGCGATGGGCGCGGCGTTCCTCCTGGTCCTGGTCGTGCCGTGGCTCCAGGACTTCTTCCAGCTGCGGCTGGAGGGCACGGCCCTGCCGTGGACGGCGGTCGCCGTCGCGGCCGTCGCCTCCGCGCTGATCGAGTTCGCCTTCCGTTGGGTCGGCCGGAGGTTCCCGGCCTAGGCGTATCGGCCGGAGGTTCCCGGCCTAGGCGTATTGCCCAGTGAGGCCGGGAACCGGCGGGAGCCGGCGGGCGAGGGAGCCGGCTCAGCCGAAGTTGCACTCGTTCAGGCCGGTGCGCCATGCGTTGGAGTCGTCCGCGTAGGGCGCGTACACCCAGCCGGCGCTGTTGCCGTACCAGCCGCTCGCGTGCCACTCGTTGTCGACGTAGTACCAGACGTTGCCCTGGTTGGCGATGTTCTCGCCACGCTTCCAGCACAGGACGTCGATGTAGTCCCCGTTGAAGAGGTCCGAGGTGACCTTGCCCGCCGCCGAGGTGTGGTTGCCGTAGACGCCCACCCCGTGCGAGGTGGACAGGCGGGTCCACCCGCTGGTGGCGGAGGCGGTGGTGATCCCCGTGGCCAGCGCGCCTACGGTCAGGGCCGCGACCGCGCCGGCCATGGCGCCGCGGCGCCCGAGCGTGAACTTCATGGGTTCTCCTGTCGGAATTCGGCTGCCGGGCCCGTCCACCGGGTCCGGCGATGGGGCCAACCATCAGCAGCGGCGCCGGTGTCCGACAAGGCCGTTCGACGTGCTGGGACAAGCCCGGACGGCCCCGGACGGCCCCGGACGGGACGGTCCGCGGGCCGCGGCGGAGTTGGCCGGTCGAGCCGTTACGGGGCGGCCCGGGACCCTCGTAGGCTCCGGCCACCCGGCCGCCGTGGGACACCTTCGGACGGGCCGGTCCAGGGGGACGGAACGGGGGAGTCATGGCGATGCCGGAACGGGAAGGGCCGTGGAGGCCGGAGTCGGTCGCGGAGTTCGTCGGGGCGTTGAGGTCGCTCAAGGCGGTGGAGGGGCTGTCATTGCGCGAGTTGCAGCGGCGCACCGGCCTGCCCCGGACGACCATCGCGCACGCCCTGCGCAAGGAGCGGCCGACGCTGCCGCCGTGGGACCGGGTCCTGGCCCTGCTGCGGGCCTTGGGGGTGGACGAGAGCGCGCTGCCCGGGTGGAAGCGGGCGTGGACCGGGCTCCGGTTGGCGGCGGACGCCGGTACGCGGGCCGGGGGTGACGCGGAGGGGTCCGACACAACGCCCACGCAGGCCGACGGGACCCCGGCGGACGCCGACGGAGCCCCGGTGGACGGCTCCCCGGGCGGCGGGTCCGTGGAAGGGGCGGCGGCACCCGTACGAGGGCTTCGGCGCGGCCCCTCCCGACAGCGGGTGCTCACGCATGCCGCGAGCCTGCTCCTCGGCGTCTGCGTCGGCGTCGGCGCCGTGGAGGGCTTGGCCGGCGTGGACCCCGCCGGGGGTCCGGCCGGCGTCAAGGTGGGTTTCCCGGTGGAGGAGCAGCCCTGCCCGCCGCCCACCGCCAATCCGGCGCCCTCCTTGGCAGGGGCCGCCGCCACGGGCCCGCGGACCGGGAACGAGTCGGCCGCCTGGGTGGCGCGGGCCGCCGCGGACCAGCAGATCCTCGGCGGTACCGACGTGGTGCTGCCGGTCACCAACGCGGTCACCGAGGGGGACGCGCTCGTCGTCACGATGATGCTGACCGCCACCTGCCCCGGCCCGGTCACTGTGACCGACACCCAGGGCAACGCCTTCCGGATCGTGGCCGACGAGACAGACACCCGCCTGCACCGGACGCTGGTCCTCGCCGCCTTCCACGTCCGTCCGCTCACCACGGCGGACTCGATCCGGGTGAAGTATCCGCACGCGAGCAAGTACCACGTGGCGGTGGACGAGTTCAGCGGGATCAGCCGGGCCGTCGGGTACGCGCAGGCGCACGGCGAATCCGGCCAGAGCGCGTTCAGTACCTCGTCGACCCGGCTGGACTGCGCCGCCGGGGACCTCGTCGTGGGCACGGTCGGCTCCAACAGCGGCACCGCCCCGGCCTTCACCGCCGAGTGGACCGCGCTGCCCGCCCTCAGACTGTCGTCCTACCGGCTGTCCACGGCGTACCGGATCGTTCCGGCGGCCCAGATGTGCGCCGCCACGGGGACCACCACGTCCCAGTGGGGAGCGGCCGCGGTGGTCTTCCGCTGAGGGGCGCCCTCCAACGGTGTTCTTCCGCCGAGGGGGCGCCCTGCGGGCCTTTAGTCGAACCAGCGGTCGCGGGCCAGTTCGGCCGTGCGCGAGGGGTCCTCCAGCAGGGCCGCGACCTCGAAACGGCGCGGCCACTGGCCCGCCGACCAGGCGAGACCGGCCGCGACGCCCTCCAGGGTGGCGGCGTGGAGGGTGCCGTCCGGGGTGCGGCGCCAGTCCAGTTCGACGCCCCCCGCAACGAGTTCCTCGTGCTCGACGAACGTCCGCGGCGTCGCGGGGCCCAGCAGTACGCGTACCGCCTCCGGGACCTCGTGCTCCTCGCCCGGTGTGGTGACCTCCGCCGGGACGGTGTCCGACAGACGACGGACCTGGAGCAGCTCCGCGAGCTCGGCGGCCAGGGCGGGGGCGACCGGCAGCAGGGGCAGGCCCGCCGTCAGGGGCAGCAGGTCGGGGGCGTCGGCGATCACCGCGTCGGCCGCGTCCACGACCCGGACCTCCCCGTCCACCACCGCCCGCAGGTCGTCCGGGAGGGTGACCTGCTCGGGGTCCAGCTCGGCCAGCGCCCCGTAGAGGGCGTGGAGCTGCCGGTCAGAGACCTCGCGGTCGGCGTCGGCGAGACGGCCCAGGAGTTCGGCCGCGCCGCCGGGTTCGTCGAGCAGGGCGTGCACGGTGGTCCGTACGCCCAGGGCCCGCAGCACCTGCTCGTCCTCGAAGCCGGTGGCGTCGGCGGGCGTGTACAGGCCGGACAGCAGCGGGTCGCCGCCCGCCGCGCGCAGACCGGCCGGGCGGCGGCCGTCGAGCACGGGGTGGTCGCGCAGCCACCAGGCGGTGTACGGGCGCACGGAGCGGGTGGTGCCGTCGGGGAGCAGGACCCGTACGGGCTGGGTCAGCGCGTCCCGCAGCGGGGGCTGGGCGAGCATGGCCAGGGCCTGGGGCCAGCGGTCGTCGTCGACGAGGTCCAGGTCCCGTACGCCGATCAGTTCGGTGGCCACCGGCGGCAGGGGGGTGTCCGGGAGCTGGTCTAGGAGGTCCTCGCACCACACGTCGACGGCGTCCAGCAGGCCCGCGTCGTCCGGTTCGGCGAAGTCGCCGTCGCGCGGCTCCAATTCGTCGGGGTCGAGGACCACGTCGGTGGCGCGGACGAGTTGGAAGGTGCCCAGTACGCCGACGGCGGCGAGGGTCTCGGCGTCCCACCGTTCGGCGAGCCCCGCGTCGACGTACGGGATCTCGTCCTCGCGGATCACCGAGGCCAGCGGGGACCCGGGCAGCAGCAGCTCGCCCGCCGGGGTCGGTTCGCCGTCCTCGTCGGGGAGGGCGAGGGCGCCCAGCCACGGCTCGTCACCGGGCTCCAAACCGGCGTCCCGGACCAGGGTCAGGACCATCTCGGCCAGTTCGTCGGGGTCCGGCGCGTCCTCGTCCCAGATCTCACCCGCGTCCAGTGAGGCCGCCACCGCCGCCCGGACCTGCGGGGTCGTCAGGACCGCGCGCGGGGTCGCGGGCAGGGCGCCGAGCTTCTCCAGCAGCGGATGGGCGGCGTCGGGGTGCGCCACCTTGAGGCCGAGGCGGGCCAGCCCCGCGGGGGTGTCGGTGCCGGGGAGCAGGATGTGGCGCGGCCCGATCGCGGTCCTGCCGTCGGCGAGCGGCACGGGCAGGCCGGAGAGCCGGTCCGGGTCGACCCCGGCGAGGCTGTCGTAGAGCCGGTGCCACCACTCGGGGGTGCGCTCGATGCCCGCGATCCGCTCGATTGCCTCACCCAGCGGAAGCCGGCCGACACCCAGGTGACGCAGCTCGGGTCGGCGCTCCAGCCCGGCGGGGAGCAGGGTCGGCAGTACCTCCGCCAGGACCCGTACGGTGTCGACGCCCGCGCCCTCGACCACCTCCGCCTCGAAGGGTCGCAGCGCCTTCAGCTCCTCGGAGGGCGCGGCGGGCGCGAGGAACGCCGTCCGGGGCAGCCGCCGCAGGACGGCGCCGCGCAGGGCCCCGTCGAGCTCGCTCTTGCCGAGCGGGCCCGGTACGAGGTCGACGAGGTCGGCGCTCACCGGCTCCCAGGCGCCCAGGAGTTCGGCGTAGGCGTCCGCGGCGCGCTCCACGAGGAAGTCGGTCAGCGGTCCGGGCGCGGGATGACGGCGGCTGGTGTCCAGCGGCAGCGAGGCGATGAGCAGGGCGGGGATGCCCAGCGGCTCGTCGGTCGGGGTCGGTGCGTGGATGACGGGCGCGGTGCTCGGGTAGAGGGGCGCGCCCTCGATGTCGGCCGGCACCGCCCAGGTGACCGTCCAGAAGGGGCGCAGCCGCTCCTCAACGGGCCGGTCGGCGAGGAGGGCGGGCTCGATGGGGCCGCTGTGGCGGACGGTCCGCCAGCGGTGCGTGCCGGAGGCGGAGTCCTCGATGACGGTGTACGGGCCCTCGGCGCGCCGGTACAGCACCCGGTGCCCGGCGGCCGGGGTCTCCACGACGACCTCGCGCAGCCCGGGCAGCGTCAGGAGCAGCGCGTCGTCGATGCCGGCCAGCAGCCGCTCCACCAGCTCTTCGGCGGCGGCGTCGCGCAACGGGAGGACCACGACGGTGTCGTAGCCCTGGGGCGCGGTGCCCTCGGCGGGCAACGGCAGGCGCAGCAGCGGGACGTGGCCGTCGCGGCGGCGCAGCTCGTCCCCGAGGCCGGGGCTGCCGCCCGCTGCCTCGCGGGCCAGTTCGCGGGCTTCGGCCAGGGACCAGCGGACCCCGCCGTGGCGGCCGAGTACGGCGGGCTCGTCGGTGACGGCGAGGACCGCCGCGAAGCCGACGCCGAAGCGGCCCACGGTCTCGGCGGAACCGCCGGAACCGGCCGGCTCCCGCTTCGCGGAGGCCCGTAGCGTCGACAGCGATTCGACGCCCGCCGCGTCCAGCGGGGCACCGGTGTTGGCGACGGCGAGCACCGCGTGACCGTGTTCGCCGTCACCGGGGTGCAGGGTGAGCCGCAGTCGTCCCGGGACCCCGGCGCGGGCGGCCGCGTCGGCGGCGTTCTGGGCCAGTTCGACCACCAGGCGGTCGCGGTAGCCGCCCAGCGCCAGGTCCTCCTCGGCGTTGGCGTCCTCGCGGAACCGGGCCGGGCCCGCGCCCCACGCGTCGAGCACCCCACGCCGCAACCGGGCCGTACCGAAGGGGTCCACGCCGCCCTGGGCCGCCGTCACTCGCACGCTCACGCCGCTGCCTCCAAGTATCAGTGGACCGCACCCGGGGCGCTCGGCCCCGGACCCCTGAAGGTATCGCGTACGGGTGGCCTCCCGGCCGGTGAGGTGCGCGAACACCACCCGAGACACCACCCGGAACACATCTGCGAGCCCCGCCGGGAGGCCTGCCGGGGACTTCGGGGGCAACGACGGAGCCCCCGGCGCCGGGCGGCACCGGGGGCCCTTCGTACGGGCTTTCCCGCTACAGCTTCTCGATCACGTAGTCGACGCAGGCGGTGAGCGCCTGCACGTCCGCGGGGTCGATCGCCGGGAACATCGCGACGCGCAACTGGTTGCGGCCGAGCTTGCGGTAGGGCTCGGTGTCCACGATGCCGTTGGCGCGCAGGACCTTGGCGACGGCGGCGGCGTCGATGTCGTCGGAGAAGTCGATCGTGCCGATGACGGACGAGCGCTTGGCGGGGTCCGCGACGAACGGGGTCGCGTACTTGGACGCCTCCGCCCAGCCGTACAGGTGGCGGGCGCTGGTGGCGGTACGGCCGGTGGTGAACTCCAGGCCGCCCTGGCCGTTCATCCACTCCAGCTGCTGGTCCAGCAGGAAGAGGGTGGCGAGCGCCGGGGTGTTGTACGTCTGGTTCTTCAGCGAGTTGTCGATCGCCGTGGGCAGCGAGAAGAACTCGGGGATGTGCCGGCTGCCGGACGCGTGGACGCGGGCCGCGCGCTCCAGGGCCGCCGGGGAGAACGCCGCCAGCCACAGGCCGCCGTCGGAGGCGAAGGACTTCTGCGGGGCGAAGTAGTAGACGTCGGTCTCGGTGATGTCCACCGGCAGACCGCCGGCGCCCGAGGTGGCGTCCACCAGGACGAGGGAGCCGGCGTCGGCGCCCGCGACGCGCTTGATCGGCGCCGCGACACCCGTCGAGGTCTCGTTGTGGGTGTACGCGTACACGTCCACGCCCGCCTCGGCGACCGGCTCGGGGTGGGTGCCCGGCTCGGAGGAGATCACGGAGGGCGCGTCCAGCCACGGCGCGAGCTTCGCGGCGGTGGCGAACTTGGAGGAGAACTCACCGAAGGTGAGGTGCTGCGACTTCTTCTCGATGAGACCGGCCGTCGCGATGTCCCAGAAGGCGGTGGAGCCGCCGTTGCCCAGGATCACCTCGTAGCCCTCGGGCAGGGAGAAGAGGTCCCGGAGTCCCTGGCGCACCGAGCCGACCAGGTTCTTGACCGGGGCCTGGCGGTGTGATGTTCCGAGCAGGGAGGTACCGGTGGCGGCCAGGGCGTCGAGCGCCTCGGTCCGCACCTTGGAGGGGCCCGCGCCGAAGCGTCCGTCGGCGGGCTTGATGTCAGCGGGAATCTGGATCTCAGCCACGAGCGGAGCGTATCGGGTCCCGGTCGTCGTTTCGGGAGCGCGTCCACCCGGTGAGACGAACGGCGGCGCCGCGGGTGGGCGCCACCGGCTGATGCCGGGGGCCGGGGGCCGCGCGGCCCGCCACCGCGCGGAGGATCTTGAGGAGGGTCTTTAGCGGGGGTTACGGGGGTGTGCGCAATGTAAGGCAGAACACGGCATCGCACCCGTTACGTACCCCTTAGCCTGGTGCAATGACCCCGTCCTCCTCGGCTCCCGACACCGTGCCCGCCTCGCTCGACACCGCCTCGCTCGACGGCGCGTCCCCCGACGCCACGTCCCGCGCCGCGGCGCCGTCCGCCACCGGCGGCCGGGCGGCGCGGTTCGGTCCGGTCGCGCTGGTGGTCTCGGCGGGAATCTCGGTGCAGTTCGGCGCCGCCCTCGCCGTCATGGTGATGCCCCGGACGGGCGCCGCGGGCGTGGTCACCCTGCGGCTCGCGGCGGCGGCACTGGTGCTGCTGCTGGTGTGCCGGCCCAAGGTGCGCGGCCACGCGCGGGCCGACTGGAGCACCGTGTTCTGGTTCGGCGTGACCATGGCCGGCATGAACGGCCTCTTCTACCAGGCCATCGACCGCATCCCGCTCGGCCCCGCCGTCACCCTGGAGGTGCTCGGCCCGCTCGCCCTGTCCGTGATCGTGTCGCGGCGTCTGGTGAACCTGTTGTGGGCGGCCCTGGCCCTGGCCGGGGTGGCCCTGCTCGCCGGCCACGGCGAGGGCGGCTTCGGGGGGCTCGACCCGCTGGGCGCCGCTTTCGCGGTCGGAGCGGGCGCGATGTGGGCGGCGTACATCGTCTTCAGCGCGCGGACGGGCCGCCGTTTCCCGCAGGCGGACGGCCTGGCCCTGGCGATGGCCGTGGCCGCGGTCATCTCCCTGCCGCTCGGGGTGGTCGAGGCCGGCTCCGACCTCGTCGTCCCGAGCACCCTGGCGCTGGGCCTGGGCGTGGCCGTCCTGTCCTCCGTCCTGCCGTACACACTGGAACTGCTGGCCCTGCGCCGGTTGCCCGCCCCGACCTTCGCGATCCTGATGAGCCTGGAGCCGGCCATCGCGGCGAGCGCCGGCTTCCTGGTCCTGCACCAGGGCATGTCCCTCGTGGACGCCCTCGCGATCGCACTGGTCATCGCGGCGAGCATGGGCGCCGTGCGGTCCCAGGTCGGCGCCCCGCCCGGCGCCCCGCCCGGCGGCTTGGCCTCGTAGGCCGGGGGAGTCCTCAACCCAGCGGCAGGTCCAGGTACGAGGGCGTCCGCTCCGGTGAGGTGAAGGAGAGCGTGGCGCGCGGCAGGTTGGGGTCCGCGTAGAACGGGTCGCGGGCGTCGATCACCAGCAGGACGCGGTGGCCGCGCGGGACGTCGTACGCCGTCGCCTGGAGGTCGATGTCCGCGCTGATCAGGCTGTCCGGCGCCGAGTCGAGGTCGCTGAACGGGGCGTGCGTGATGATGTGCGCCGTCCCGTCGGGCGCCGTGTCCAGGAGGTACGCGACGAAACCGGAGCCCGGGTTCGCGGCCCGGTACGTCACCCGCAGCCGGGGCGTGCCGCGCAGGCGCAGGCCCGCCTCCTCGGGCGCCGTGGCCCAGACGGCGGCCACGGTGCGGTCGATGTCGCCGGTCGGGTAGGCCTTCGGCAGACCGGACATCTCCGCGTACCCGGAGCGGACGATCTCGTCGGCGACGGTCGCCGGGGTGTCCATCCCGCACACGACGGTCGCGGCCCAGCCCACCTCGGGCTTCTCGGCCAGTTCCCCGTCCCCCGTCAGGTGTACCCGGCGGACACGCCCGGTGAGGGCGTGCCAGGTGGGGCTCGCTTCGAGGGCCTTGCCCCACATCACCTCGGCGACCACCTGACCCTCGGCGGCGATGCCGTTGTCGATGCCCTTGAGATGGTGGTCGAACCAGCGGTGCGCGTCGGTCCAGATCCGGTTCGGCAGGCCGAGCGTGCCCGACATCTCGGGGCCCGAGTGGTCGCCGATGGAGAGGTCGAGGCGCTTGGGGCCGGTGAGTTCGTTGAACATCCTCACGGTCTGGTTGCCCGGGAAGAGCGTCTCGTGCCAGGCCTGGGCGAACAGCACCGGAACCTGGCGGCGGTTGAGTTCCTTGACGTGGGTGAACGGGGAGCGGGGCTCGGCCCAGCGCAGGGTGCCCTCGATGTCGCGGTTGGCCAGGACGTTCTCGAAGACGCCCTCCGTCTGCGGGCTGAGCCGGGCCCGCGCCGCGGCGCCCAGCAGTGCCTGTACGGCGGCGACGTGGCGGGTGGAGTTCTCCAGGAACGCCTCGCCCAGATCGCCCCAGGTGCTCATCGCGACGACGGCGTCCACTCGGGAGTCGTGCGCGGCGACGAGCTGGCCGATGCCGGAGCCGTACGAGTCCCCGAGGAAGCCGATCCTCGTGACGGGCCCCGCGGTGCGCTCGATGAGGTGGTCCAAGGCCCGGCTGCCGTCGGCGACATCGAGCGGGCCGGCCACCTCGACCTGTCCCTCGGAGGCGCCGAACCCGCGCGCGGTGTAGGCGAGTACGTCGTACCCGCGAGCGGCGAACAGGCCGGCCTGCACGGCGTACGCGAGCCAGCCGATGTCCGTCCACGGCGAGGGCATCACGATCACCGGGCGGGGTTGCGGTCCGGTGTGCCGCCACAGGGCGGCGTCGAGCAGCGCGCCGCCGGCTCCGGTGACCTTGCCGCGGCTGAACACGACGAGCGCCCGCACCTCGGTCACATCGGCGGCGCGGGCCGGGGACAGCCCCGTGACATCGCCGGTTTCCAGGGCGGTGACGAAGGCGGCCAGGGCGGTGGCGTCGAGCTCGGGGTAGAGGGAGAAGGCGGCTGGGTTCGCGTACGTCACGTCGGTTCGTCCTCTTCGTCGAGTGCCTCACGTGCCATGACAGGAACGGATGTCCGCGCTCCGCGCTGCGCGCGCATGCGCCGCGGGGCGCCGGCGGGGCATTCAGTATCGGCGCGACATCGCAGACCTTCCGCGAGTTTCCGGCGTACGGCCGAAATCGCCCCCGTGCCGACGCGCGGCGCCGGGCCGCCGTTGCCCATGCCGGACCCGTGGTCGCCTCAATTCGCCTGTGCTGAAGCGCAGTTGTGCCCATGGCGGGAACGCGACAGCCTCCGCTAAAATCATGCAAGCATGCTTGATTGTTTTGCGGACGGCTGCCAGGCTTCCCCCCACGCCGAGAAGGGGAGCGCACCGTGCCCGATCCGTCCGCTGTCGCCGTCTTCGCCGATCTCCATGCGGAGGGGGACGAACTGGACTCGCTGGTGGGCGGGTTGCAGAAGGACGCGTGGGCGGGGCCCACGCCCGCCGCCGGGTGGACCGTCGCCCATCAGATCGCCCACCTGCACTGGACCGACCGAGCCTCGCTGCTCGCCCTCACCGACCCCGAGGGCTTCGCGGTCATGGCCGAGGAGGCGACGAAGTCCCCCGACACCTTCGTGGACGAGGGCGCCGACGAGGGTGCGCTGCTGGCACCAGCCGAGCTGCTGGCGCGGTGGCGAGGCGGGCGGGCCGCGCTCGACGAGGCCCTCGCCGCCGCCGACCCGGGAGCGCGTTTTCCCTGGTACGGGCCGCCGATGAAGGCCGCGTCGATGGCGAGCGCCCGGCTGATGGAGACCTGGGCGCACGGGCAGGACATCGCCGACGCGCTGGGCGTACGGCGCCCCCCGACGGCCCGGCTGCGGCACGTCGCACGGATCGGGGTGCGGGCCCGGGACTACGCGTACGCGGTACGGGGCCTGCCGGCGCCGGGCGAGCAGTTCCGGGTGGAACTGCTCGCCCCGGACGGCGCCGAAAACTGGGCGTTCGGCCCCGCAGACGCCGGTCAGCGGGTCACGGGGCCGGCGCTGGACTTCTGCCTGCTGGTGACCCGGCGCGCCCACCGCGCCGACCTGGCCCTGACCGCGACCGGCCCCGACGCCGACCGCTGGCTGGACATCGCCCAGGCCTTCGCTGGCCCGCCGGGCCCCGGCCGCGAACCCTCGGCGTCCGACACGGAGGGCTCCCGATGACCGGACGCCGGCCCCTGCGGATAGGCAACGCCTCCGGCTTCTACGGGGACCGCCTCGACGCGGTGCGCGAAATGCTGACGGACGGCCCGCTGGACGTCCTGACCGGCGACTACCTCGCCGAGCTGACCATGCTGATCCTCGGCCGCGACCGCTTGAAGAACCCGGACCTCGGCTACGCGAAGACCTTCCTGCGCCAACTGGAGGAGAACCTGGGCCTCGCACACGAGCGGGGCGTACGGATCGTCACCAACGCGGGCGGCCTCAACCCGGCCGGACTGGCCGGCGCGATCCGCGAGCTGGCCGCGAAGACGGGCGTCCCCGTGTCCGTGGCGCACGTCGAGGGCGACGACCTGACGCCGTACGCGTCCCGGCACGGTGACGCCTTGACGGCCAACGCCTACCTGGGCGGCGCGGGCATCGCGGCTTGCCTGCGGGCGGGCGCGGACGTGGTCGTCACCGGCAGGGTCACGGACGCGGCACTGGTCAGCGGGCCGGCCGCCTGGTGGTTCGACTGGGCACCCTCGGACCACGACCGGCTCGCGGGGGCGGTGGTGGCCGGGCACGTCCTGGAATGCGGGACCCAGGCCACCGGCGGCAACTATGCCTTCTTCACCCGGCACGACGTGGGCCGGCCCGGGTTCCCGCTCGCGGAGGTCTTCGAAGACGGCTCGTCGGTGATCACGAAGCACCCGGGGACGGGCGGGGCCGTCACGCCCGGCACGGTAACCGCGCAGCTCCTCTACGAGACCCATGGCGTCCGGTACCCCGGCCCGGACGTGACGGCCCGCCTGGACACCGTCCGGCTGGAGCCGGCCGGCCCGGACCGGGTGAGGATCTCCGGGGTCCTCGGGGAACCGCCGCCGGACACCCTCAAGGTGGGGGTGACCCGGATCGGGGGCTGGCGCAACGAGGTGGTGTTCGTACTGACCGGCCTCGACATCGAGGAGAAGGCCGCGCTGGTCCGGGCACAACTGGCCGACGCGCTGCGGGAGCCGGCCGTAGTGGAGTGGACCCTGTCCCGCACGGACCACGAGGACGCGCCGACGCAGGAGACGGCGAGCGCGCTGCTGCGCCTGGTGGTGCGGGACGCCTCCCCGGACCGGGTGGGGCGGTCGCTGACCTCGGCGGCGATCGAGCTGGCGCTGGCCAGTTACCCGGGCTTCCACGTCACGGCCCCGCCGGGCCCGGCCCAGCCGTACGGGGTCTTCACGGCGGACTTCGTACCGGCGACGGAGGTCCCCCACACGGCGGTCCTCCCGGACGGAACCCGCATGCGCGTCCCGGCCGCGCCCACGCCGGCCGGGTCCACCCGATCCGCGCCCACGCCGGCGTCCGCCGCGACGGTGACGCCGCCGGAGCCCGCCGCGCCCGCCTCCGCCGCGTCCCCGCCTGCCGCGCCCGCGCCTGCCGCGCCCGCCGTGACCGGGGCGCCGGAGCCGCAGGCGTGGGACGGGCCCACCACCAGGGCGGCGCTCGGGCGGGTGGCCGGCGCGCGGAGCGGCGACAAGGGCGGGGACGCCAACATCGGGGTCTGGGTCGAGAGCGACGACGCCTGGGCGTGGCTGCGGCACACATTGACCACGGAGGCGCTCCGGCTGCTGCTGCCCGAGACCGCGGCCCTGCCCGTCACCCGGCACGTCCTGCCGCACCTGCGCGCCCTGAACTTCACCATCACCGGCATCCTCGGCGCCGGCGTCGCCGCCGCCCACCGCTTCGACCCCCAGGCCAAGGCGCTCGGCGAATGGCTGCGCGCCCGCCACCTCGACATCCCGGACCACCTGCTGTCGTCCGCCCCGGAGGGGACCGGCCCATGACCCGTCTGACCACGACCGTCGACCCGAAAGCCCCCGAGCACACCGCGGCGCGCGCCGCCGCCCTGGACCGCCTCGCCGAACTGGACGCGGCGCACGAGGGCGCCCTGCGCGGCGGCGGCGAGAAGTACACCGCCCGCCACCTCGGCCGCGGCAAGCTCTTGGCCCGCCAACGCGTCGAGCTCCTCCTGGACCCCGACACGCCGTTCCTCGAACTGTCCCCGCTCGCGGCCTGGGGCAGTGACTACCCCGTCGGCGCCTCGATGGTCACAGGCATCGGCACCGTCGAAGGCGTCGAGTGTCTGATCACCGCCAACGACCCCACCGTCCGCGGCGGCGCCAGCAACCCCTGGACCCTCAAGAAGGCCCTGCGGGCCAATGAGATCGCCCGGCAGAACCGCCTGCCCTGCGTCAGCCTCGTCGAATCCGGCGGCGCCGACCTGCCTTCCCAGAAAGAGATCTTCATCCCGGGCGGCGCCGTCTTCCGCGACATCACCCGGCTGTCCGCCGACGGCGTCCCCACGGTCGCCGTCGTCTTCGGCAACTCCACCGCCGGAGGCGCGTACATCCCCGGCATGTCCGACCACACCGTCATGATCAAGGACCGTTCGAAGGTGTTCCTCGGCGGTCCGCCCCTGGTCAAGATGGCCACCGGGGAGGAGAGCGACGACGAGTCCCTCGGTGGTGCCGACATGCACGCCCGCACCTCCGGCCTCGCCGACCACTACGCCCTCGACGAGCACGACGCCATCCGCCAGGCCCGCCGGATCGTCGCACGGCTCAACCACCGCAAGCCCCATCAGGACCCGCCGCCCGCCCGGGACCCGCTGTACGACCCCGAGGAACTCCTCGGCATCGTCCCCGAGGACCTGAAGACCCCCTTCGACCCCCGAGAGGTCATCGCCCGGATCGTCGACGCCTCCGACTTCGACGAGTTCAAGCCCCTCTACGGCACGAGCCTGGTCACCGGCTGGGCCACCCTCCACGGCCATCCGGTCGGCATCCTCGCAAACGCGCAAGGGGTCCTGTTCAGCGCCGAGTCGCAGAAGGCCGCCCAGTTCATCCAGCTCGCCAACCAGCGTGACATCCCGCTGCTGTTCCTCCACAACACCACCGGCTACATGGTCGGCAAGGAGTACGAACAGGGCGGCATCGTCAAACACGGCTCGATGATGATCAACGCGGTCTCCAACTCCCGGGTCCCGCACCTGTCCGTCCTCATCGGGGCCAGCTACGGCGCCGGCCACTACGGCATGTGCGGCCGGGCCTACGAGCCGCGGTTCCTCTTCGCCTGGCCCAGCGCCAAGTCCGCCGTCATGGGACCCGCACAACTGGCCGGGGTCCTCTCGATCGTGGCCCGCCAGTCCGCCGCCGCCAAGGGGCAGCCGTACGACGAGGAGGCCGACGCCGGGATGCGCGCCTTCGTGGAGGCGCAGATCGAGTCCGAGTCCCTGCCCATGTTCCTGTCGGGACGGCTGTACGACGACGGGGTCATCGACCCGCGCGACACCCGTACCGTCCTCGGCCTGTGCCTGTCGGCCGTCCACAACGCCCCCGTCGAGGGCGCCCGTGGCGGCTTCGGCGTCTTTCGGATGTGAGCCCGCAGATGACACCGCCCCTGACGTCAGTCCTCGTCGCCAACCGTGGCGAGATCGCCGTACGGATCTTCCGCAGCGCCCGCTCCCTGGGCCTCGCCACCGTCGCCGTCCACTCCGATGCCGACACCGACGCCCTGCACGTACGCCGCGCCGACGCGGCCGTACGGCTGCCCGGCACCGCCCCCGCCGACACCTACCTGCGCGCCGACCTGATCGTCGGGGCGGCCCTCGCGGCCGGCGCCGACGCCGTCCACCCGGGCTACGGGTTCCTCTCCGAGAACGCCGACTTCGCCCGCGCCGTCCGCGACGCCGGGCTGACCTGGATCGGCCCGCCCCCCGAGGCCATCGAGGCCATGGCCTCCAAGACCCGCGCCAAGGAACTCATGCGCACGGCCGGGGTGCCGCTCCTGGACCCCGTCGACCCGGCCGACGTCACCGCGGCCGATCTGCCCCTGCTGCTCAAGGCCGCGGCGGGCGGCGGCGGTCGCGGGATGCGGGTCGTACGGGACCTCGACCGCCTCAAGGAGGAACTGGAGGCCGCCCGCGCCGAGGCCCGCTCCGCCTTCGGTGACGACGAGGTCTTCGCCGAGCCCTACATCGAGCGGGGCCGCCACGTGGAGGTGCAGGTCCTGGCCGACGCCCACGGCACCGTCTGGGCGCTCGGCACCCGTGACTGCTCGCTCCAGCGGCGCCACCAGAAGGTCATCGAGGAGGCCCCCGCGCCCGGCCTGCCGGAATCGTTGCGCGAGCGCCTCCACCAGGCCGCCGTGGCCGCCGCCCGAGCCGTCTCCTACGAGGGCGCCGGCACCGTCGAGTTCCTCGTGGCCGCCGACGGGCGCCCGTACTTCCTGGAGATGAACACCCGCCTCCAGGTGGAACACCCCGTCACTGAAGCCGTCTTCAGCCTCGACCTCGTCGCCCTCCAACTGCGCGTCGCCGAGGGTACGGCCCTGCCGCCGGTGCCCCCCGAGCCCACCGGTCACGCCGTCGAGGCCCGTCTGTACGCGGAGGACCCCGCCCGGGACTGGCGGCCGCAGACCGGAGTGCTCCACACCTTCGCCGTGCCGGGCGCGGTGCGCGTGGACACCGGGTTCGAGGACGGGGACGCCGTCGGAGCGCACTACGACCCGATGCTGGCCAAGGTCGTCGCCCACGCCCCGACCCGGGCGGAGGCCGTCCGTACCCTCGCCCACGCTCTCGCCGGAGCACGTATCCACGGTCTGACCACCAACCGGGACCTCCTCGTACGGTCCCTGCGACACCCCGACTTCGCCGCCGGACGGCTCGACACCGGGTTCTACGACCGCCACCTCGCCGGGCTCACCGAGCCCGCGCCGGGCGCGGAACGGGCTGCCTGCCTGGCCGCGCTCGCCGCCGCCCTCTCCGATGCCGCGCCCGCCCCCGACGCCCCGCTCGCCGCCCGCCTCGGCGGCTGGCGCAACCTGCGCTCGCAGCCGCAGGTACGCCGCTACGCCGTGGGCGGCGCCGAGTACGAGGTCGGCTACCACCCGACGCGTGGCGGGTTTCCGGTCCCCGTCGACCAGCCGGGTGTTCGCGTCCTGGCCGTGGAGCCGGGACTCGTCGCCCTCGAAGTGGAGGGCGTCCGGCGGGTGTTCCACGTGAAACATAAATCGAACAAGGGGGGCGTCGGTCCTGCGGAGGTCTACGTGGACGGCCCCCTGGGTGCCCACACCCTGAACCGGCTGCCCCGGTTCGCGGACCCCGAGGACCGCACCGCACCCGGCTCCTTGCTCGCCCCGATGCCCGGCACCGTCGTCCGCGTCGCCCAGGGCCTCGCCCCAGGCTGCGCCGTCACCGCCGGCCAGCCCCTGCTCTGGTTGGAGGCCATGAAGATGGAACACCGCATCGTCGCGCCCGCCTCCGGCACGCTCACCGCCCTCCACGCCGCAACCGGCCACCAGGTCGAATTCGGCGCCCTGCTCGCCGTAGTCCAGGAGGAAACGCCCGCATGAGCAACTCCGTTGTGGAAACCGAAGAGCACCAGGCCCTGCGCGCCGCCGTGGCCGCCCTCGGGCAGCGGTACGGCCGCGAGTACCTCGCCCGAACCGCCCGCGAGGGCCGTCACCCCGACGAGCTGTGGGCCGACGCCGCCAAGCTCGGCTACCTCGGGGTCAACCTCCCGGAGGAGTACGGCGGCGGGGGCGGCGGCATCACCGAACTCTCCATCGTCCTCGAAGAGCTCGGCGCCGCCGGTTGCCCGCTGCTGATGATGGTCGTCTCGCCGGCCATCTGCGGCACCGTCATCGCCCGCTTCGGCACCGAGTCCCAGAAGCGGGCCTGGCTCCCCGGCCTCGCCGACGGCACCCGCACGATGGCCTTCGGCATCACCGAACCCGACGCCGGCTCCAACTCCCACCGCATCACCACCACCGCCCGCCGGGACGGCGACGCATGGGTGTTGACCGGCCGCAAGGTCTTCATCTCGGGCGTGGACATCGCGGACGCCACCCTGATCGTCGGTCGTACCGAAGACGCCAGGACCGGCCGGCTCAAGCCCTGCCTGTTCATCGTGCCCCGCGAGACACCGGGCTTCTCCCGCTCCGTCATCGAGATGGAACTCCAGGCGGCGGAGAAGCAGTTCGAACTGGTCCTGGACGAGGTCCGACTGCCCGCCGAGGCCCTGGTCGGTGGGGGTCCCTCCCAAGCCGGAGGCGTAGGGGGAGAGGACGCGGGCCTGCTCCAGCTGTTCGCCGGACTCAACCCCGAGCGGATCATGACGGCCGCCTTCGCGATCGGCATGGGCCGGTACGCCCTCGCCAAGGCCGTGGACTACGCCAAGACCCGCCAGGTGTGGAAGGAACCCATCGGCGCCCACCAGGCCATCGCCCACCCCCTCGCCCAGTCCCACATCGAACTGGAACTGGCCCGGTTGATGATGCGCAAGGCCGCCCTCCTCTACGACGCGGGCGACGACATGGGCGCGGGCGAGGCGGCCAACATGGCCAAGTACGCCGCCGCCGAAGCCTGCGTCAGGGCGGTGGACCAGTCCGTCCACACCCTGGGCGGCAACGGCCTCACCCGCGAGTACGGCCTGGCCTCCCTGATCACCGCGTCCCGCGTGGCCCGGATCGCCCCCGTCAGCCGGGAGATGATCCTCAACTTCGTCTCGCACCAAACCCTGGGCCTGCCCAAGTCCTACTGACGGCCGGGCGGGGCCGGGGCCCAGCCGGGCCGCGGGCGGGGGCGTCGGCCGGTCGTACGGACCTGATCGGTGACCGATCGGCGAGCCCGCGGACCGGCCCCGCCCGGCCGCAACCGGCGGCCGAGCGGCCCCGTACGCCCCCCGGCCCGACCTCAGGCGGCCCCGGCACCCCCGGCCCAATTCGGGCGCCCGCGGCCAACCCCCGGCCCCTCGGGCCCGACCTCCCGGAGGCGGTCCCGATACCCCCGGCCCAACGCCGCCCCACCCGACCTCCCGGCCCGGCACCTCGGCAACCCCCGCGGCCCCCCCCCGGCCCGTCCCCCGTCTGCCCGGGGGTGACTTGGCAAGCAGCCGCCGGGTCCGCATACCCTCCCCCGGGGGAGGACCCCCGACCGGCCCACCCCCTCCGGAGGAGACATGGCCCCACTCGTGCACGCCGACCAGGCGACCGGCATCGCCACGCTCACGCTCGACTCCCCGGCCAACCGCAACGCGCTCTCCGCGGACCTCGTCGGCGAGCTGCGCGCGGCCCTCGCCGACGCGGGCGCGGACCCGTCGGTCCGCGCCGTCGTCCTCACCCACACCGGCACCACCTTCTGCTCCGGGGCCGACCTCAAGTCCCCCTGTGGCCCCGCCGACTTCCTGGCCCTGCTCCGGGAGGTCGCGGAACTACCCAAGCCCGTCGTGGGTCGTGTCACCGGACACGTCCGGGCGGGCGGCCTCGGGCTGCTCGGCGCCTGCGACATCGCCGCTGCCGGACCCCAGTCCACATACGCCTTCACCGAAACCCACCTGGGGGTCGTACCGGCCGTCATCTCCGCGCCGCTGCTGCCGCGCCTGGACCCGCGCGCAGCCTCCCGGTACTTCCTGACCGCCGAGACCTTCGACGCCGCCGAAGCCGCCCGCATCGGCCTGCTCACCCTGCACGGCACGGACGTCGACGAGGTGCTCGCCCCCGTCCTCGCGGGCCTGCGCAAGGCCGGTCCCGAGGCCCTCGCCGCGACCAAGCGGCTGCTCACCGCACCGGTCAGGGCCGCACTCGCCGAGCACGGCGCCGCCCTGACCGCGCTGTCGGCCCGCCACTTCGCCTCCGTCGAAGCCCGCGAGGGCATCACCGCCCGCTTCGAACGCAGGGACCCGTCATGGGCACGGTGACCGGCCCCGGACCGACGGCCGGACCCAAGCAGGCCCGCAGCCGCGTCACCCGCCGCCACCTCCTGGAGGCGGCCGTCTCCTGTCTCGCCGAACACGGCTGGGCGGGCTCCACCGTCGCCGTCGTCGCCGAACGGGCCGGGGTCTCGCGCGGCGCCGCCCAGCACCACTTCCCGACCCGCGAGAAGCTGTTCACGGCCGCCGTGGAGCACGTCGCCGAGGAACGCTCCACCGCCCTGCGCGAGCTGTTCCACGCCGGCCCCGCCCCCCGCGCGGCCGTCGTCGAGGCCCTGGTCGACCTGTACGCCGGCACCCTCTTCCGGGCCGCCCTCCAACTGTGGGTCGCCGCCTCCAACGAGGAGCAGCTGCGCCCGCACGTGGCCGGGCTCGAAGCCCGCGTCGGCCGCGAGACGCACCGCATCGCCGTGGAACTGCTCGGCGCGGACGAGTCGGTGCCGGGCGTACGGGAGACCGTGCAGGGCCTCTTGGACATGGCCCGCGGCCTCGGTCTGGCCAACGTCCTGTCCGACGACACGGCCCGCCGGGCCCGGGTCGTCGGCCAGTGGGCCCGCGTCTTGGACGCGACGCTCGGCCCCTGAACCGCCGCCGGACACGCGACGGGCGCCGCACCCCCCGTGGGATGCGGCGCCCGGTGTCACGGGTGTGGATCAGGCCGTGTCGGCCATGTCCGCGTAGCCCTCGATGTCGCGCGGGTCGCGCCGGCCCGGTCCGATGTAGCGGGCCGACGGGCGCACCAGGCGGCCCGTGCGCTTCTGCTCCAGGATGTGCGCCGACCAGCCCGCCGTACGGGCGCAGCTGAACATCGACGTGAACATGTGCGCCGGGACCTCGGCGAAGTCCAGCATGATCGCCGCCCAGAACTCCACGTTCGTGGCGAGCACCCGGTCGGGACGGCGCGCGTGCAGCTCCTCCAGCGCCGCCTTCTCCAGCGCAGCGGCGACCTCGTAGCGCGGCGCGTCCAGTTCCTTGGCGGTGCGCCGCAGCACACGGGCGCGCGGGTCCTCGGCCCGGTAGACCCGGTGCCCGAAGCCCATCAGCCGCTCGCCCTTGTCCAGGGCCTTCTTCACGTACGCCACGGCGTCGCCGGTGCGTTCGATCTCCTCGATCATGCCGAGGACCCGGGACGGCGCCCCGCCGTGCAGCGGCCCGGACATCGCGCCGACGGCGCCCGAGAGCGCCGCCGCGACATCGGCGCCGGTGGAGGCGATCACCCGGGCGGTGAAGGTGGAGGCGTTCATGCCGTGCTCGGCGGCGGAGGTCCAGTAGGCGTCGACGGCCTTGACGTGCCGGGGGTCCGGCTCGCCCCGCCAGCGGATCATGAACCGCTCGACGACGGACTCGGCCTTGTCGATCTCCTTCTGCGGCACCATCGGCAGCCCTTGGCCGCGGGCCGACTGGGCGACGTAGGACAGCGCCATCACGGCCGCCCGCGCCAGGTCGTCACGGGCCGTGCGCTCGTCGATGTCGAGCAGCGGTTTCAATCCCCACACGGGGGCGAGCATCGCGAGCGCGGACTGCACGTCGACCCGGATGTCACCCGAGTGCACGGGGATCGGGAAGGGCTCGGCGGCCGGCAGACCGGGGTTGAAGGCACCGTCGACCAGCAGGCCCCACACGTTCCCGAAGGAGACGTGGCCGACCAGGTCTTCGATGTCCACCCCCCGGTAGCGGAGGGACCCGCCCTCCTTGTCGGGCTCGGCGATCTCCGTCTCGAACGCGACGACCCCTTCGAGCCCGGGTACGAAGTCGGACATCAGGCGGCTCCTCAGATAGTGCGAACACGCGCGGCTCCCGGCGTGATTCGCGGTCCGGCGCGGTCATCCCCGTTGATGCCCGGCACGGTCGATGGTCATCCGTGCGGGGACCCTCGGACCGGCCCCAAGATTTTGTCCGCTCCGGATGGTCTGCGGAAGCGTGACATACGGCACACCCCCGGCAGTCATACTGCGGCAGGATGGCCCGGGTGACCCACCAGGACCTTGATCCCGCGACCATGCGCAAGCACTACCGCTCCGAGATCCTCGACGAGGAGACCCTCGCGGAGGACCCGATGGGGCAGTTCGCCCTGTGGTTCCGGCAGACCGCCGCGTCGCACCTCTTCGAACCCAACGCGATGGTCGTCTCGACCGCGACCGCCGAAGGCCGTCCCAGCTCCCGCACGGTCCTCCTCAAGCAGTTCGACGAGCGGGGCTTCGTCTTCTTCACCAACTACGCCTCCCGCAAGGGCCGCGAGATCGCCGAGAACCCGTACGTGTCGCTCCTGTTCCCCTGGCACCCGATCGCCCGCCAGGTCAGCGTGACGGGCACGGCCGCCCGGATCGGCCGCGACGAGACGGCCGCCTACTTCCGCTCCCGGCCGCACGGCTCGCAGCTCGGCGCCTGGGCGAGCGCGCAGTCCGAGGTGATCGACTCCCGCGCGGAGCTGGACCGGCGGTACGCGGAGCTGGCGGAGCGCTATCCGGAGGGCGAGCAGGTGCCCGTGCCGCCGGAGTGGGGCGGTCTGCGGGTGGTGCCGGACGCGGTGGAGTTCTGGCAGGGGCACGAGAACCGGCTGCACGACCGGCTGCGCTACGTCCGCGAGGGCGGCGAGTGGCGAGTCGAGCGGCTCTGCCCGTAGCCGCGTAGGCACACATGACCCGGACCCGCAGGTCGGGGAACGCAGACGACCCGCGGGCTCGGGATCCTCTCCTGCAGTGAGAGGAGCCGGCCGGACGTACCGGCGAGCCCGCGGGTCGGGTGACTGCTTGGGATTGGCGCCTGGCGTTCCCGCCGGGCACCGCACTGGGTGCGTGCGACGACGGGCGCTTTAGCCCGCAGCCACCTCACGCGTCCGGTTTCCGTACATTTCGGGAACCACCTCCCTTCTCGTGTACCGCAGAGCCTACGAGCCCGTCGCCGGTCGCTCAAGCCATTTATCCGACGGGTTCGCCCGGGCGGCCGGAACGGAAAAAACGGGACGATTCCGGGAAGGGGATGTGGGCTGCGTCACGTTCCAGTTCAATGATCTGACGTGCCGCATACGCGAACACCTGCAGGGGGTGCCAGGTGAGTGTTTCCGGACGTGACGAGACGACCGACGATCTGCTCGCAGCGCTGCTGGACGGGATGGACGCGGCTCTGTGCGCGTTCGACGCCGACGGTGTGATCACCCATTGGAACCGTGAGGCCGAGCGGATCCTGGGCTGGACCGCGGCCGAGGCCGTCGGTCGGCGCGGGTTCGCCGGGTGGGCGGTGCGCGCCGCCGACGCGCACGACGTGGAGGAGCGGCTGATGTCCGCCCAGGACGTGCCGGGCCGGCACGTCCACGAGTTCGCGCTGCTGACCAAGGACGGCGGCCGGGTCCTCGTGCGGACCCAGTCCGCCGGGGTGCCGGGCGCGGACGGCAAGCCCGCCGGTGTCTACTGCGCGTTCAGCGAGGTGCACGCGCAGATCGACCTGGAGCGTTCGATCGCGCTGAGCGAGGCGCTGCTGGAGGACGCCTCCTGGGGGGTCGTCCTGGTCGACGTCGATTTACGCCCGGCGGTCGTGAACCTGCACGCCGCCCGCGCCTTCGGCTCCGGGCGCACCGCGCTGCTGGGGCGGCCGCTCGGGGAACTGCTGGCGCAGGGTGTCGAGGAACTGGAGGGCGCGCTCCAGCACGTGCTGGCGGAGGGCGCCCCGCCGGCGCCCGTGGAGCTGTGGGTGACGGTCCGGACGCCCGAGGGGGCGAGACGGCGCTGCTGGCGCTCGGGGTTCCTGAGGCTGGCCTCGCCACTGGCGGAGGAGCCGGTGCCGCTCGGCGTCGGCTGGCTGTTCCAGGACATCACCGAGGCCAGACGGGCCGAGCTCGACACCGGGCAACTGCGGTTCCGGTCGAACCAGCTCTACCGCGCGGGGCGGGCCGCCGCCGAGTGCGAGGACCCGGCGGAGGCGGCCGCCGTACGGCTGGACTTCGCCCTGGCCGGCTTCGCGGAGCACGCGCTGGTGGACGTACTGGACGACCTCGACGGCCCGCCCGACGCGGACCCCGGCCCGGAACCCGCCGTCCCGGGGCGGCGCAGGCGGCTCGTCCGCTCGGCCGTGTCGGCGTCGGGGCAGACCCTGCTGCTGCCGGCGCCGGGCGCGATCCCGGTCCGGTACACGGGGACGCACCCGGCGTTGCAGGCCCTCGACCGAATCGGCCCGGTGCGGGCCAGTGCCCCGGCGGGAGAGCCTTCCGAGCGGTGGGCGCGGGCCCGGCACTGGCCCCCGGACGCGGCGCACGCGCTGTGCACGGTGCTGCGCAGCCGGGGCCGGACCCTGGGGGCGCTGACTTTCCTACGGGGCCCGTCGCGCCCCGCCTTCGAGCGCGCGGACGCCCTGTACGCGGAGGAGGTCGCCTCCCGCGTGGCGGCGGACCTGGACCTGGCCCGCCGCCCGGCGAGCCGCCCGGCGGACTTCTGACCAAACCCGCGGGGACGACGGCGGCCCCCCGGGCCACGCCACCGCCACGCGGGAGGGACGTCGGCCTGCCCGCCGTGACCAACCCCCTTCGACGAGGGCCCCCGGGCCCCCACCGACGGCGAACCCCCGGTCCGGCACCTCCGGGCCGCCCCCCGGCCCTGCCCCGCCGGGTGGATGCGCCGGGCCTGCCCCGGACCCCCGGGCCCGCTCCCGGGCGGTGTGCCCGGGCCACCGTCCCGGGGCCGGTGCCCCGAGCCGGCACCTCCGGGCCACTGCTCCCGGCCTGCCCCGCCGGGCGGGCGCGCCGGTCCACCCCCGGGCGGTGCACTGGGCTGCGGTCCGCTGGGCCTGCACCCTCCCGGGCCTGCCCCGGGCCTGCGGCCTGCCTCCCCAGGGCCTGCCCCCAGGAGGGGCCTCGGGCGGGTCCCCGGGCCGGTGCGCTAGGCCGGTGCGATGGGCGGGTCCCCGGGCCGGTGCGCTAGGCCGGTGCGATGGGCGGGTCCCCGGGCCGGTGTGCTGGGCTGCGGTCCGCTGGGGGGCTCGGCCCGCCCCCCGGGCCCCGGGCCTGCGGCCTTCCCCCTGGCCTGCGGGCTGCCCACGGGCGGTGCGCCCCGGCGCCGGCGGGACCCCCGGCCGGGGTGCCCGGCCCGCGGCCGGCTAGTGGCGGAAGAAGATCCGGTCGCCGTACTCCCGCATGACGCGGCCGTTCCACTCGTGGCCGCCGTCCACGTTGCCCGAGCGCAGCAGCGGCGGCTCCACCCCGCGCGCCGCCAGTTCGCCGGCCGCCGACGCCATCACGGCCTGCATGATCGCGCAGGTCACGACGGTGGAGGCGGGTGCGAACGGCGCGTCGATGCCGTCGAGGCTCAGTTCGGCGTCACCGACCGCGATCTTGCTGTCGAGGACGATGTCGCAGTGGTCCTTGAGGAAGGTGCCCGACGCGTGCCGCGACCGGGTTTCCGTCGTGTACGCCACGGAGGTCACGCCGATGACCTTGAGTCCGATCGCGCGGGCGTTCATGGCCATCTCGACCGGCAGGGCGTTGCGGCCCGAGAGGGAGATGATCACGAGGACGTCGCCCTCGGTGGCCGGGCTGCTGTCCAGGACGGCGGCGGCGAGGCCGTCGACGCGTTCCAGAGCGCTGCCGAGGGTGGCCGGCATGACGTCGATGCCCGCGGTGCCCGGGACGGCGAGGAAGTTCATCAGGGCCAGCCCGCCGGCCCGGTAGACCACGTCCTGGGCGGGCAGCGAGGAGTGCCCGGCGCCGAAGGCGAAGAGCCGGTTCCCCGCTGCGACGGCGTCGGCGACGACGGCCCCCGCCGCGCCGATCGGCCCGGCTTCCTCGTTCCGCACCCGCTCCAGCAGGCCGATGGCGGCGTCGAAGAACTGCCCGGCCAGCTTGCTCTCGCTCATACGCCGAAGGCCCTTCCAGGGGTGGGGTGCGGTGGGTTGCTTCCGTGTCCGCCGCTCACCGTGCGGTCTGTACCAAGGGCGTGTCAATACGAACGTCAACCGGTGGACGAAAGGCACGCGGGGGCGGGGGAGGGGTCCCGGGCGCATGTCCCTCTTCGCCCTGGACGTTCGGCACGGGACGGTTGTCGGCCCGATGCGTCAGAATTGGGGGCAGGGCCAGCGCACGCAATCCGAGGGGCACGAATGTCCGGACTGATCGACACCACGGAGATGTACCTCCGCACCATCCTCGAGCTGGAAGAGGAAGGCGTGGTCCCCATGCGCGCCCGGATCGCCGAGCGGCTCGATCAGAGCGGCCCGACGGTGAGCCAGACGGTCGCCAGGATGGAGCGGGACGGTCTGGTGGCAGTGGCCAGCGACCGGCACCTGGAGCTGACTGAGGAGGGGCGTCGGCTGGCGACGCGCGTGATGCGCAAGCATCGGCTTGCCGAGTGCCT
This sequence comes from Streptomyces sp. Tek67B01, assembly GCF_055231995.1. Taxonomy (NCBI): domain Bacteria; kingdom Bacillati; phylum Actinomycetota; class Actinomycetes; order Kitasatosporales; family Streptomycetaceae; genus Streptomyces; species Streptomyces sp. Tek67B01. Next base: position 3,275,260 of record NZ_JBUYUY010000001.1, on the reverse strand, counting down.
GCTCGTCGACGTCATCGGCCTGGAGTGGGAGCAGGTGCATGCCGAGGCCTGCCGCTGGGAGCACGTGATGAGCGAGGCGGTGGAGCGGCGGGTCTTGGAGTTGCTGCGCCACCCGACGGAGTCGCCGTACGGGAACCCGATCCCGGGACTGGAGGAGCTGGGCGAGAAGGCCGAGGCCGACCCGTTCCTGGAGGCCGGCATGGTCAGCCTGTCGGAGTTGGATCCGGGCAGCGAGGGCAAGACCGTCGTGGTGCGCCGGATCGGCGAGCCGATTCAGACGGACGCCCAGCTGATGTACACGCTGCGGCGGGCGGGCGTGCAGCCCGGCTCGGTGGTGAGTGTGACGGAGTCCCCGGGCGGGGTGTTGGTCGGCAGCGGCGGCGAGGCGGCGGAGTTGGGTACGGAGGTCGCCTCGCACGTGTTCGTCGCCAAGCGCTGAGGCGGCCGGGGCGCCCCGGCGGACGGGCTTCGGGGCGGGCCGGGGCGTTGACCGAAACCGGTCGACGGCCGCGTGTCGATGCCGGCGACGCGGGCACCGGAGGGGTAATGAAACGGTCCCGGCGCCTTTCGGCGCCGGGACCGATCCTCCCCTGACTGACCTGGAGCCCCGAGCTCTCAAGGTCATCCCCTTCGGACCGTCTTCCCCGAGCGGCCCGCCTCCCTGTTGAAAGGATCTCCATCGGCAGCGGCGGCCAATCCTTGAGCAAGGTCACTCGAAAGAGCGGTGTTGTCGGCGAGAGGGCTGTTTTCGAATACAGGTTCGATACCCTGACGGGGATCGAAGGGGGTGCATCTGCGGTGGTACAGCGCATCGATGTCACGGGGGCCGACGGCGTACGCCTGGTCGCCTGGGAGTTCCTCGCACCGGGCCGTGAGCCCCGGGCGGAAAACCGCGCGCCCGACGAACCCGAGCGGCCCGCCGTCCTGTTACTCCACGGCCTGATGGGCCGCGCCCTGCACTGGGCCGGCACCGCCCGCTGGCTCGCCGAGCACCACCGGGTCGTGGCCCTGGACCAGCGCGGGCACGGTCAGAGCGGTCGCCCACCGGCGGCCCCCATCGCGCCGGCCGCCCCCGACGCACCGGCCGCGCAGGTGGCATTCGGGCGCGAGGCGTTCGTCGCCGATGCCGAGGCCGCCGTCGAGCAGCTCGGCCTCGCCCCCGTCACCCTGATCGGGCACTCCATGGGCGCCCTCACCGCCTGGCAGCTCGCGGCCCGCCGCCCGGATCTGGTGGAGGCCCTGGTCATCTGCGACATGCGCGCCTCCGCCCTCGGCGAGGCCTCGCAGCGCGACTGGGAGGACTGGTTCCGCCGCTGGCCGTTGCCCTTCCCCACCCAGGACGCGGCCCGCCGCTGGTTCGGCGAGGACGATCCCCGGGTGGACCGCCCCGACCCCGGCCGGGGCGCGTTCTTCGCCGAGGTCATGCACCGGGCCGACGACGGCTGGCGCCCCCTCTTCTCCCGCCGCCAGATGCTGACGGCCCGTGAGACCTGGGTCCATGACGCGCACTGGGAGGAACTGGCCCAGGTCCGCTGCCCCACCCTGGTGGTGCGCGGACTCGACGGCGAGTTGGGTCGCGCCGAAGCCCAAGAGATGGTCCGAGTCCTCCCGGCCGGCCGGTACGCCGAGATCCCGGACGCCGGCCATTACCTGCACTACGACCAGCCGGCCGCCTGGCGCGCGGTGCTGGAGCCCTTCCTGGACGGCGTCAGGGCCGCTTCCTGACGGACTCGCGGATACCGCTTGGGTGATTCGGCGTGGCGGGGTCGAGGATGCGTGGACGTGGCTCCCGCAGGCGGAGCGTGCAGGAGGGGGGGAAGGCGAGTCGTCGACGAGGACGAACTGCCGGCCGGACGGTTCGAGGAGACCGGGGCCACCTCAGGGCCGTGGTCTACGGCGTGCCGGGTTCCCTCGGCGAGGCCGAGGACGCCGTACAGGAAGCCTGGCTGCGGCTCGGCCGCAGTGACGTCGGCGCGGTGGAGAAGCTGGGCGGGTGGCTGACGACGGTGGTGTCACGGCTCTGCCTGGACGCCCTGCGCTCGCGTGCGGGCCGGCGTGAAGACCCGCTGGAGACCTTCATCCCCGACCCTGTCGTAAGCCGTGAGGCGGTCACCGATCCCGAGCGGCAGGTGACGCCGGCCGACTCGGTCGGGCCGGCACCTGATGGTGGTGCTGGAGTCGCTGTCACCCGCCGAGCGGCTCTCGTTCGTCTTGCACGACATGTTCGCCGTGCCCTTCGACGAGATCGCCCCGCTGCTGGACAAGTCACCGGTCGCCGTGCGGCAGTTGGCCAGCCGCGCCCGCCGCCGGATGCGGGGCCGGGCCCCGGTCCCGGACCCCGACCTGGGTGAACAGCGGCGGGTGGTCGACGCGTTCTTCGCCGCCGCCCGCGAAGGGGACTTCGACGCGCTCGTCTCGGTGCTGCACCCCGACATCGCCCCGCTGGTGGAGTCCCCGGCCGCATCCGCCGGACGGTCGTCCTGGGCGGCGCCCGGACGGTGGCCTCCCAGGCCCTCATGTTCAGCGGGCTCTCGCCGTTCGTCCGCCCGGCGCTCGTCAACGGCACGGCGGGTGTCGTCGTCTCCGAGAAGGGCCGTCCGCTCTCGGTCATGGCCCTCACCGTCACCGACGGCCTGATCGTCGACATCACCGCCATCGGCGACCCCGACCGCCTGGCCTCCCTGGACCTCGCCGGCAGCGAGGTCGATTCCTAGGGGGTCGGGCTCACTCCGCCGACCGCGGCAGCCAGCCGCGCTGGACCGCCCGTACGCCGAACTCGAAACGGCTGCGGGCGTTCACCCGGTCCATCAGGTCCGTGGCCAGCCGGCGGGCTGTGCGCGGGGAGACCGCCAGCCGCTTCGCTATCGCCTCGTCGGTCAGGCCTTGGGCCAGCAAGCGGATGACGGTGGTCTCCTGCGGGCTGAGGCCGCCCACGTCACGGACGATCTCGGCCGTCCCCAGCGGCCGCGCGGCGCCCCAGACGTTGTCGAAGAGCGCGCAGAGCGCCATCAGCGTGCCCTGACCGGTCAGCACCACCGCGCCCGCCGCGCTGTCGTCGCTGCTGACCGGGATGACGGCCGTCGACCGGTCGAAGATCATCAGTCGGGTGGGCAGCTCCGGAGCGGTCCGCACCTCGCCGCCGAGTTTGCCCAGCCAGGCCGCATAGGCCACCGTGGTCTGGCTGTTGCGGACGCTGTCGAGGAAGAGCGAGCGCATCCGCACGCCCCGGCCGAGCAGCGCCTGGTCATTGGGCTTGGACGCCTCCAGGCTCTCGGCCCGGTGGCCGCCGCCCGGCGCGAAGGTCATCAGATCGGTGCGAGCCTCCCGTGCGAGGCCTGCGATCCGGTCCCGGATGGCGTCGAGCCCCAGTAGTTGCTCGACACCCGGGCTGGACGAGGCCGGCGTCAGGTCGGCGAACTCGGCGATGAGCTGCGTCGCCGCCGCCCTCGACGCCTCGATACGCAACTGCTGGGCGGCGAGTTCGGCCTGTTGGCGCGCCATGAGGAGCTCCATGCCGACCTCGGGCGACACCGCGCGCAGCTTCCCCTGCCGCTCGTAGGACGGACGGACGAGCGCGAGTTCACTGAGAACGTCCAGGGAGCGCCGGACGTCGGCCTCGTGTGTGGCGAGGCGGTCTGCGAGCGCCCTCACTCCCTCCGTCGGGTAAGCGAGCATGGCGCGGTATACGGCCTCTGACGTGGCGTCGAGGCCGAGAGTGGCGAGCACAGCGGTTCCCCCCGTGTGAGCCCTTTTCGATCAAGGTAACTGCATGGTCGCACGTCGTGACCTGCGGGAGAAGCGCGTGGACGTTTCCGGCCACGGCCCCAACTGTCCAGGTCCGCGCCCTGTGTCCACTCCGGGGAGTTCGCAAGAGTGGCGCGCATGTACCTCATTCACGTGGGCCTGCACGCCCCGTCAGCGGAAGCCGTCCTTCCGTCGCAGGCGGCCGATCTCGTACGCGCCCTGGCGCCTGCCGACATACCTGTGGAGCACGTCTCCGCCCACCCCCACGCGCAGCCGTCCCCCGTCCTCGGTGTCTATCTGCTCGCGGACGCCCTGGAGGAGGCGGAACGCCGCGCCGAGGCACTGTGCCGCCGGGCGACGAGGGCGGTGCCCGAGTTGTGCGGGTGGTCGGTCGGACGGGTCGGCGCGCCGCTCGTGACGCCGTACTACGAGCGGCTGCTGGAGGCCGCTTCCGGTCTCCCTGGCCGGATCGGTCCAGGGCCGTTTCCGTCCACCTGAAAGCCCTTCCACCCGCTCTGAGCTGCGGCGAAAGTAGTGATCGCCGGCAGGGAACAGCACACGGACCCGGCAGGCGACACCGGATGAGACGTCACCGCGGGACGCGAATCCGGACACCAGGACCGTTTCGCCCCAGCTCTCGCAAAGGACCCACTGCCATGCTTCGCACCCGCCTCGCCCAGGCCGCCGCGGTCACCACCTTCGCCCTCGCCGCCCTCGCTCCCGCGGTCGCCTCGCAGCTGACCGCCGGCCACACCACCCACACCGCCGCCACCACCGTGTGGGAGACCGCCCCGGCCGGCAAGTCCACCACCGTCTGGGAGTAACCCCCCCTCGGGGCCCGCCCCACCTGCCCCACCCCTCACCCCGCCCCAGCGCTTCACCCGGCGCCCCGTGCCCGCCCGTCCGACAGCTGCTCCTGCAGGGCAGCCGTCCGCGCAGTCACGTCGCGGCGCCCCCCCGACTTCCGGCCCTCGTCAGGCCCGGCCTGCGGCCACCGCGGTGCCCACCACACGTCGATTTCACGCCATCAGGAGCTTCGTCATGTCCCGCACCGTCAAGACCGCCACCATCCGCCTCACCTCCGCCTCCGCCCTGGCCGTCACCGTGCTCACCGCGATCGGCGCCGCCCCTGCCGCCGCCTCGCCGCTGACCGACGGAATCTCGGCCACGGCCCGCGCCGAGAACGGCAACGGCGCCTGTGCGCACGGCGGTTACGTCGGCGGCGCCAACCAGTCGAGCAGCTGTTACGGCGGTACCACCACGGCCCACGCCTGGTGTGCGGACTTCGCCGGCTGGGTCTGGGCCCGCAACGGTGTCACCGGTCTGTCCACGCTCGACGACAGAGCGGCCAGTTTCATGGACTACGGCAAGAAGTACGGGACGATCTCCAGCACTCCGCACGTCGGTGACGCGGTCGTCTACAACTACAACGGCAGCGACTACGCCGACCACGTGGCGCTCGTGACCGGGGTCTCCGGCGGCACGGTCACCATCACCGGCGGCAACCAGGGCGGCAGGCCGGGCCACGTCAGCACCAACTCCACCACCAGCTACGGCGTGGGGTCGGCGCCCTGGGGCCAGCGGATCAGCGGCTACGTCTCGCCCGCCGGCAGCAACACCCCCACGCTGCCCAACCCGGCCTCGCTGCCCGCCGGGACGCTGGTCAAGTCGGCGAGCGGCCCCGACGTGAAGATCATCATCAACGGCGCGGGCATCCCCGTCGCCGCCTCCGACGTCACCCCGGACAAGTACGACCTGAGCAAGGTCGTACTCGTGGACGACACGGCCTTCCGTGCCCTGCCGAGCGCCCCGGCTTCCGGCACCGTGGTCCACGACCAGGCGGGCGGCTCCAACCGTTACGTGATCGTCGACGGTACGGCCCTGCTGATCGGCGCCGAGGACTGGACCGCCGGCGGCTACAACACCCGTGCCGACATGGGCGTTCCGACCGCCTGGCTGCAGAACGCCGCGCAGCGACAGCTGACGACCGGCATCGTGGTGATGGACCAGACCGGCAACGACCCGGGCCGCTACATCATGGTCAACGGCGCCGCCCTGCACATCTCGGCATCCGAGTGGACGGGCGACCACTACGACGAGCAGACCCTGATGGGCGTCCCGGGCCAGTGGCTGAAGGCTGCCATCGCCAAGGCCCCTTCGACCGGCACCGTGATGATGGACCAGTCGGGCACGGACCCGTCCCGCTACGTCATGATCAACGCCGCCGCGGTGCACATCTCGGCCACCGAATGGACCGCCAACGGGTACAACCTCCAGTCCCTGATGGGCGTCCCCGGCGAGTGGCTGGCCTCCTCCGCGGCCAAGCAGGTCTCCAACGGCACGATCGTGAAGGACGCGTCGGGCGCCGATTCGACGGTCTACGTGATGGCGGGCGGCGTCGCGGTCCCGCTGGCGTACGCCGACTTCACGGGCTTCGGCTACGACAAGCGTCCGCTGGTGGGCGCCCCGGGCGAGTGGCTGCACTCTGCCGCCGCGAAGGCCGCCCCGGCCGACGGCACCATGCTCCTGTCGCCCGACGGCAACACCGTCTGGCAGGTCATCGGCGGCAAGAAGAAGGCCATGACCGCCGACCAGTTCGGCGAGGGCAAGCTCAGCTTCAACGACGTGATCAGCGTCCCGACCGCCTTCACGGCGAAGTTCCCCACGGTCTGAGCACCGAAGCCCGCTTGAGCACCTGAGCACACCCCCGAGCCGCCCGGCTCCCGCCGGCCGGGCGGCTCGGAACCGCCCCGCCCTCGCCTCCCAGACGCTGCCCGAAGGAACCTCGATGCGCTCCGCCGCCCGCAAGAAGTCCGCACTCGCCGTCACCGCCACCGCCCTGCTCGCCGTCGCCGCCCCGCTCCTGACGAGCACCAACGCATCGGCCGCCTCCGTCGCGACCTGGGACAAGGTCGCCCAGTGCGAGGCGAGCGGGAACTGGAGCATCAACACGGGCAACGGCTACTACGGCGGCCTCCAGATATCGATGTCGACATGGCGCGCCTTCGGCGGGACCCAGTACGCCTCCCGCCCCGACCAGGCGACCAAGCAGCAGCAGATCCTGACGGGCGAGAAGATCCTGGCCGGCCAGGGCCAAGGCGCCTGGCCCTCCTGCGGCCCCGCGGCAGGCCTCGGCGCCGACCACGCCAACCCGTACCCCACGGCCCCGTCCTACCCGGATCCCGCCACCCTGCCGGCCGGGACGCTGGTGAAGTCGCCGAACGGCCCGGACGTCAAGGTTCTGATCAATGGGGCGGGCATCCCGGTCGCCGCCTCCGACGTCGCCCCCGACCACTACGACCTCGGCAAGATCGTCCTCATCGACAACGCGGCGTTCAACGGCCTGCCGATTGCTCCCGCGGCGGGCACCGTGGTCCACGACCAGGCGGGCGGCGCCAACCGCTACGTGATCATCGACGGCGCGGCGCTGTCGATCTCCGCCGCGGACTGGACGGCCGACGGCTACAACGTGCGCGCCGACATGGGCGTTCCGACCACCTGGCTACAGGGCGCCGCCCAGCGCGCCGTGTCCAACGGTCGCGTGGTCATGGACCAGTCGGGCACCGACCCGGCCCGCTACGTCATGGTCAACGGCTCGGCGCTGCACATCTCGGCTGCCGAGTGGACCGCCAACGGTTACGACTCCCGCTCCCTGATGGGCGTCCCCGGTGACTGGCTGCGTTCGGCGTCCGCGCGCCCGCTGAACAACGGCACGATCGTGAAGGACGCGTCGGGCGCCGATTCGACGGTCTACGTGATGGCGGGCGGCGTCGCGGTCCCGCTGGCGTACGCCGACTTCACGGGCTTCGGCTACGACAAGCGTCCGCTGGAGGGTGCCCCGGACGAGTGGCTGAAGTCGGCTGCGGCCAAGGCCGCCCCGGCCGACGGCACCATGCTCCTGTCGCCCGACGGCAACACCGTCTGGCAGGTCATCGGCGGCAAGAAGAAGGCCATGACCGCCGACCAGTTCGGCGAGGGCAAGCTCAGCTTCAACGACGTGATCAGCGTCCCGACCGCCTTCACGGCGAAGCTCCCCACCGTCTGATCGGGCCACGGAAAAGCCCGGCCCGCGCTCCCCCGGGAAGCGCGGGCCGGGCTTCGGGCCGTCAGCCCTTGCTGACCGCCGTCAGGATTTCCGGGAGGCGGCGGGAGGCCATCGGGGCTGCCAGGCGGAGGCCGGCCCAGGCCGTCAGGGTGGCCCAGGCGATTCCCAGGGGGAGGACCGTCCAGGCGAGGGGCCGCTGCTCCGGGGTCGTGGCGAAGTAGACCGTCAGGGCGATCATCGGGGCGCAGATCACCGCCGAGGCGAGCATGCCGCCGAAGATGCCCAGCCAGGCGAGCCCGCCCTGGCCCGGCGCCACGTTCTTGAACGCCCCGTCCGTGGGGATGGAGTACGGGAAGCGGACCGAGGCCAGCGCTCCCGTGCACAGCATCGCGCCCAGCAGGGCCAGCGCCAGGCCGAGCGCCGTCGGGAAGTCGGCCCAGTCGCCGAGCAGCCCGGCCGTGACCGAGGTGACCAGCAGCGTGTACGGGACGGTGACCAGGGCCAGCGCACCGGCACGGGCCCGCATCTCCGCGAAGGCGTCCCGCGGGGTCGACAGGGTCTGAGCGACCATCCAGAACGCCGAGGTGTCCTGGCCGAACTGGTTGTACATCTGGACGCCGAGCATGCCCGTGCCGAAGCAGGCGAGGTAGAGGGAGCCGGTCCCCTGGAGGGCGTTGAACACCGGCACGATCAGGCCCATCGCCAGCGCGGTCACCCACGCCGACTTCGTCTTCGGGTCGCGCATCACGTACCGCAGGGTGCGCTGCATCACGGCGCCCGTACGGCCCCCGGGCAGCCAGGCCCAGGCGCCCGCGCCCGAGTCCCGGTCCTCGCGGGGGGCCGAGGCCGCCAGGGTCGAGCCGTCCGGGGTCACCATGAGCTTGGTCAGGCTCCGCTCCCAGAACCACATCAGCCCCGCCAAGGCGGCGAGGGTGATCGCCAACTGGGCCCCGGCGGCCAAGTAGTCGCCCTTGCTCGCGGAGTCCACCATGCCCACCGCCGTCGCGGGCGGCAGCCAGCGGACCACGGCCTCGGCCGGCTCCAGGTGGGCGAGTCCGCCCGCCTGGGACAGCCGCTGGCTCGCGAAGTTGGCCAACTGGGCGCCGACCGCGATCACGAGCCCGCTCAGCAGCGCCAGGTCACGCCCCTTGCGGCTCGACAGCAGCCGTACGTTGGCGGTCGCCACCGCCCTCGCCAAGGTCACGCAGCCCAGCAGCAACAGCGGGACCGCGACGACGGCGAACACCGCCCCGACCGCGCCCCGCGCCACCGCCACCACCGAGCCGACGGCCAGGCAGAGCGTGAACAGGGGCCCGATGCCGACCAGTGACGACGCGAGGAGGGCCCGCACCAGCGGACGCGGGCGCAGCGGCAGCATCACCAGCCGGCTCGGGTCGAGCGTCTCGTCGCCGCTCGGGAAGAACAGCGGCATGAAGCTCCAGGCGAGTGCCAGGACCGCCGCGAGGATCACGACGACCGTTCCCGCGTGCGCGTTGCCGTGCAGCACGGCCAGCCCGACCGTGGCGAAGAAGCCCACCACGAGCGCCAGCGCGAGGGTGGTGAACCAGGCTGCCTTGCGCTTGGAGGAGCCCTTCAGGCCGTTCTTGAGCAGCGACAGCTTGAGGCGGACGAAGATCGGTGTCAGGGAGACGGGCGGGACCACGGTGACGGGCGCCGCCGGGCCGATGGTGGTGACCGGGGCGCTCATCGGGCGCCGCCCAGCCAGTCCAAGGAGTCGTCGCCGGTCCGGTCCCGTGCTCCGACGAGTTCCAGGAACGCGTTCTGGAGGGAGGGCGCGTCGCCCCGTACGTCGGCCAGCGGGCCCGCCGCGCGGATGTGGCCGCCGGCCATGACGGCCACCCAGTCGCACAGCGACTCGACGAGCTCCATCACGTGCGAGGAGAACACGACGGTGGCCCCGGACGCGGTGTAACGTTCCAGCACTCCGCGGATGGTCTGCGCGGACACCGGGTCGACGCCTTCGAACGGCTCGTCCAGGAAGAGGACTTCCGGGTTGTGCAGCAGCGCCGCCGCCAGGCCGATCTTCTTGCGCATGCCCGTCGAGTAGTCGACGACCAGCTTGTGCTGGGAGCCCGCGAGGTCCAGCACGTCCAGCAGCTGCGTCGTCCGCTTGTCGGTCTCCTCGCCCGGCAGGCCGCGCAGCCGGCCCATGTAGCCGAGAAGTTCCCGTCCGGAGAGTCGCTCGAACAGCCTCAGTCCCTCGGGCAGTACGCCGATCCGCGACTTCACCTCGGTCGGGTCCGCCCACACGTCGTGTCCGGCGACGTACACGCGCCCCATGTCGGGGCGCAGCAGTCCGGTCACCATCGACAGCGTCGTCGTCTTGCCCGCGCCGTTCGGCCCGACGAGCCCGATGAACCGGCCCGCCGGGATCTCCAGGTCGATGCCGGCCACGGCCACCTGCTCGCCGAACCGCTTCCACAGCCCCTCTATCCGCACGGCGGCGGGTGGCGCGGATCGCGCGCCACCCGTTCCCCCGTCCGTCCTGCCCGTCGCATCACCCTGGTCCGGCATGCGCCTGCCTCTCGTTCGGATCCCCGTGGTCGTACGTTCCTCACCATAGGAGGAGGGGCCAGGCGGCGGCAGTTACGTATGTCATGAACCTTGTGTCATGTACCCGACCTCAGGCTGGGTGGCCCGCGCCGACGCCCACACCGACGCCCACACCGATGCCCGCGCCGGCGCGGGTCGCGGCCGCCTGACTGCCGCACGCGTAGGCCAGCGCGTCGATCAGCTCCTCGGTGTCCGGCAGCCACCGGTTGGCCGGGGTGGGCTTGCACGCCCACTGCACCGGGCCCCGGCCGCCGAAGCGGGTGGGCGGCGCGGCGACGTACTCGCCCTCGCCCCGCGCGATCATGTCGATCGCGGACGCCGACCAACCCAACTTGCGTACGAGGTCCGGCATCTTCGCCCCCGCTCCGGGCAGGACGAAGAACAGCATCCGGTGGTCGGGGGTGAGGGTGACCGGACCGAGGGTGCGCTGCATGCGCTCCAGGCGCGCCACCGCGTGGATGCCGGCGGCGGAGGGCACGTCGATGGCGTCGAAGGTCCGCCCCGTCGGCAGCAGGATGGACGCGCCGGGCTGCTTCGCCCAGATCCGGCGCACCTGCACCGCGCTGCCGGTGGCCAGCGCCGCCCAGTCCTTCACCGCCGGGTGGGCGCCGGGCGCCGCGCACTCCGGGTCCCCGCAGGAGCACACCTCCCGGCCGTCGCCGGCCTCCAGCCAGGTGCCCGCGAAGACATCCCAGTGCCGTTCTTCCGCGTACCGCACGGCATGGTCCAGCAGCTGCTCGCCGCGCTGCTTGGGGATGGGTGCGGTCTCCGTGACTCCGATGGTCTCTTCCACGCCCATCACAACTCCCGCACCCACCCGGGGTTACGGGCGTAAACCGGCCCGTGGGCGGAGCATCGATCCTGCAAATGGGGCGCACGGAAGCATGTACGGGGGCGCGTAGGAGCCCGGAGCGCGGTCCGTGGGTAGCGACACCACGCAGAGAGGAAGATTCTCCGCACATCAGGCGGGAAGTGATCATTCCATCGCTCTCCCGCGGCTTCAGGGGGTTTTCATGGCAGCCAGGCCTCTCCTCGCCCGCCAGCCGAACGAACGGCTGCAGGCGCTCATCCAGGAAGCCGGGTGCTCCAACGCCGGGCTCGCCCGGCGCGTGAACATGTGCGGGGCCGAGCACGGCCTCGATCTCCGCTACGACAAGACCTCCGTGGCCCGGTGGCTGCGCGGTCAACAGCCGCGCGGCCGGGCGCCGGGCATCATCGCCGAGGCGATCGGGCGCAAACTCGGCCGCACCGTCACCATCGACGAGATCGGCATGGCCAACGGCAAGAACCTCGCCTCCGGCGTCGGCCTACAGTTCTCCCCGACCGTCATCGGCGCCATCGAGCAGGTCAGCGAGTTGTGGCGGAGCGACGTCGGTCGCCGCGACTTCCTCTCCGGCTCCAGCGTGGCCGCCTCCGCCCTCGTCGAACCCAGCCGGGACTGGCTGATCACCGGCGCCGACCCGCAGGTGGCGCGCAACAGCGGCTCGCGCGTCGGGATGCCCGACGTCGAAGCGGTACGCGCCACCACCGAGGCCCTCAAGGAGCTGGACCACCGCTTCGGCAGCGGGCACGTGCGCCCGGTGGTGGTGCACTACCTCAACTCCGTGGTGTCCGGGTTGATCGGCGGCTCCTACCGGGAGCCGGTCGGGCGGGCACTGTTCGCGGCCGTGGCCCGGCTGACGGAACTCGCCGGCTACATGGCGGTGGACACGGGCCAGCCCGGCCTGGCCCAGCGCTACTACATCCAGGCGCTACGGCTGGCCCAGGCGGCCGGTGACCGCGCGTACGGCGGTTACGTCCTGGCCGCGTCCATGAGCCACCTCGCCGCCGAACTCGGCAACCCGAGGGAGATCGCGCAACTGGCGCGGGCCGCCCAGGAGGGCACGCGGGGGCAGGTCACCCCGAGGGTGGAGGCGATGTTCTACGCCGCCGAGGCGCGTGGGCACGCGCTGCTGGGGGACGCCCGGGCCACGGCGGTGCTGTCGGGCCGGGCGGTGACCGCGCTGGAGCGGGCCGAGCCCGAGTCCGGCGACGACCCGGTGTGGATCCGCCACTTCGACGAGGCCTACCTCGCGGACGAGCTGGCCCACTGCCACCGGGACCTGGGCCAGGCCGACGCCGCGGCCAGGCGCGCCGAGGAGGCCCTGTTGGGCCTGCCCGAGACGAAGGCGCGGCGCAGGGCGATCGGGCTGCTGCTGCTGGCGGCGGCGCGGGTCCAGCAGCGGGAGGTGGAGCAGGCCTGCCAGACGGCGGCGAGGGCCGCCGATGTGTTGGACTCGCTGCGGTCCCGGCGCGGGGCGGAGTACCTGGATGATTTCCGGACCCGGCTGGAGCCGTACCGGGAGGAGGCGGCGGTGCGGGAGTTCACGGCCCGGCTGGAGGTGGCGGCGGTGTGAGGCGGGGTACGGCTGCGTAGGTCACCGACCGGGGCGGCCGGTGACCGGGTAGCGTGGGCCGACGGTTCCGTACGTGCGGGCAGGTCGGTGAAGGAGTTCCCGGTGACGGAGAGCGGACAGGGGAGCGGTCATGAGGCCGCCCCGCAAGCCGGTGCGCCGTGGGGCCCGGACCCCGGGCAAGGGGCGCCGCGGAGCGGGTACGGGGAGCGGCCCGAGCACGGCTCTCCGCAGCAGCAGCCGCGGCCCGAGCAGGGCGGATACCCGGGGTACGGGGCGCAGGAGCCCGGTACGTCGGGCGGTCCCGCCTACGGTTACCCGGCTCAGGCGCCGCCCGAGTACGCCGGCCCGCCGGGGTACGGGTACCCGCAGCCGGGGCACGTGGTCGGCCCGGGCTTCGAGGGGCCCGGGGACCCGCACGGCTACGGGTACCCCCCGCTGCCGGAGGCGGTGACCCAGTACCTCCCGCCCATACCGGGCACGCCGGGCCCGGTCGAGGCGGCGACGCAGTACATTCCGCCGGTGGTGGACGGGCCGGGGCATCACGAGGCGGCCACCCAGTTCATGCCGCCCGTCCCGGCCGCGCCGGGTCACAACGAGGCGGCGACGCAGTACATTCCGCCGGTGGTGGACGGGCCGGGGCATCACGAGGCGGCCACCCAGTTCATGCCGCCCGTCCCGGCGGCGCCGGGTCACAACGAGGCGGCGACGCAGTACATTCCGCCGGTGGTGGACGGGCCGGGGCATCACGAGGCGGCCACCCAGTTCATGCCGCCCGTCCCGGCGGCGCCGGGTCACAACGAGGCGGCGACGCAGTACATTCCGCCGGTGGTGGACGGGCCGGGGCATCACGAGGCGGCCACCCAGTTCATGCCGCCCGTCCCGGCGGCGCCCGCGGACCCCGCCGTGCAGGGTTTCGACGGCCTGTTCCGCAGCGACGACGACAGCGCCGGCAGCACCCAGCAGCTGCCGCAGATCCAGGAGCCGGCGGGGCCCCGGGCCCCGCGCGCCCGGGGCCCCGTAGGACCTCCCGCCGGACCCGTACCGCCTCAGCAGCAGTACGCACCCCCCGTACCACCCCAGCAGCAGTACGCTCCGCCGCCGGCGGCGCCCGCGCGCAAGGTCTCGGCCGGGGTGATCGCCGCCGCGGTCATCGGTCTCGCCGTGGCCGGGCTGGGCGTCGGTTCGTTGCTCGGCGACGGCGGCAAGCCCGCCAACAGCGACCCGGGCGCCGAGGCTCCCGCCCCGACCGGATCTTCGGCGGCGGCGGCCGGTGACGCCCAGGTCGACCCGGCCCGCCCGCAGGCCGTCCAGCTGGACAAGGTGCTCGCGGACAGCAACAACAGCCGGGCGGCGGTGATCAAGGCGGTCGACGACATCAAGAGCTGCCGCAACCTCGACCAGGCGGCCCTGGACCTGCGCGGCGCGGCCAGCCAGCGCGAGGACCTGGTCACCCGGCTCCAGGACCTGAAGATGGACCGGCTGCCGGACAACGTGAAGCTCGCCGCCGCCCTCAACAAGGCCTGGAAGTCCTCGGCCGCCGCCGACCGCAGCTACGCGAGCTGGGCGGACGACGTCGGCCACGACAAGGGCAAGTGCAAGGACGGCAAGGCCAAGTCCACGGACAACGCCGCCGCCGGCAACAAGTCCAGCGGCGAGGCGACGCGGGCGAAGGAGTCGGCGGCGACCATGTGGAACTCGATCGCGGCCAAGTACGGCCTCACCCGACGGGACAAGACCGAGCTGTGACGGCCGCGGCCCCGGGGCAGAACGCCGCCCGGGCCGTCACGCCGCCCGGGGTGCCTGCTCCAGGGTCGGCGTCATGTCCTGGGGCTCCTCGCCCGGCTGAGCGACCAGCCGGCCCTGCCGGACGATCTGGAAGGTCACCCGGCCGTTGGAGATGCGCGGGAACCCGGAGACGGCCCGTACGTCCTGGTGGCGCCAGCTCAGCTCGGGGGTGAGACCGCCGGTCTGGACGCCCGCGGTCTGGTTGAGGGTCTTGGCGACCTTGTGGGCGGTCACTTCCTCGTCGGCCTTGAGCCGCCCGACGACCTGGCTCAGCACGGTGTACGCGATCCAGGTGGTCTGCGTCCCGCTGTCGTCGGGGTCGACGCTGTCGTCCCCGAAGGCCTGTTCGGAGATCACCTTGCGCATCGGACCCCACAGCGGGTCGCCGGCCACGGGGTACCAGCTGGTGAGGTACGCGCCCTCGAAGGGGCTCTCCCGGCCGCCGGTGCGGTCGACCAGCGCCTGACTGACGCTGCCGAGGACGGAGGCGATCTGCGGCTTCCTGTGCTTCTCGTCGGTGCGGCGGAAGGCGTCGAGGAAGGTTTCCGTGCGCTCGCCGAGCACCGCCGTCACGCAGCCCCGCTCCTTGGCGGCGGTGCCGGTGGTGTCGGCCAGTGCCTCGCGGGCCTGGGACGTGTAGTCGGCGCTGTCCTCGGCCGCCCGGATGTCGGCGGCCTCCGGCACCTTGTTGGCCTGGAGTCCGGCGTTGAGGAGCACGGGCATCGAATCGCCCGCGAGGGTGTCGGGGCGGATCAGGGCGACCTGACTGCACGCCTTGCCGAGCTGGTGTCCGGCGCCGGCGAGGAGCACGGGCTGCCCGCCGTTGACGGGGTAGGACAGGGTGCTCTCGAACTCTTCCGAGGACACCCCGTAGCCGCCGATGAAGGGGATGCCCTCCGACTCCAGCGGGGCCATGAACGCGCGGCCGTGCTGGCTGTACGAGCCGACGACCGCGACGGCCTTCTCGGCGACCGCCTTGCGCGCGCAGTCGGCGGCGCCGCTCGGGGTGTTCTGCTCGTTGCAGGTCAGGACGCGCAGCTTGTGGCCGTTGATGCCGCCCTTGGCGTTCACCCAGCGTTCGTACGCCTTGGCCATGCCCACCATGCCGGGCATGTTGGTCGCCTTCGTCCCCATCGGGGCGAAGGTCATCACGGTGATGGTGCCCCCGGAGCCCCCCGAGCCCCCGGGGACCATCCCGCAACCGGCGATGAGGCACGCACCCATCGCCGTGGCCAGGAAGGTGCGGGAGAGGGAGGTCGTGCGTAGCCGGTCGGTCATGTCCACGCACCATTCCGCCCCACGGGGAACGTGGGCATGAGGTGTACACAACATTCGGTGACCAGGAGGTGAATTGCGGGGGAGCGGGCGCGCGCAGGTGCTTCAAGATCGCGCCAGGGGGGAACGTACGATCGAAAGCGTGACATTCGCCCAAGGTTCGAAGAACTCTTCCCGCCGCGGCGGCCGCTCCTCCACCATGGGCGGCATGCCCCTCAACGACATGCCGTGGTGGCGCTGGCGCAGCAACGTGCGCTCGGCGCTGCACATGCTTTCCGACCCGCTGTTCCAGGAGGAGGTCTGGCAGGCCGGCGTCGAAGGGTACGGCGACGTCACCGACGCGGTGTACCGGCTCGTCGAGGACACCTGGCTCGACAGCTGGTCGGCCGAGAAGTACGTCGGCACGATCTTCCGCGACTCCGGCGAGGCCGCCCTCGTCGACCTCGCGGTCCTGCGCGTGCTGCGCATCCTGCACCAGGTCGGCCCCGACGCGCCGGTGTCCGCGTACCTGGAGCACCACGCCTGGCCCGAGGCGGTCCGCGCGGCGCGCGAGGCCCATGTGCGGCTCGCCACGGCGGACGGGGACGATCCGGACGCCGCGCCCCGCTCCCTGGAGTTGCTGAGAATCCTCACCCGCGCGGTGTGAAAGGCTTTGCCGTCATGAGCGATGACCCGCAGCGCCAGGCGCAGCCGCAGCAGTACGTACTGACCCTCTCTTGCCCTGACAAAAAGGGCATTGTGCACGCCGTGTCCAGCTACCTGTTCATGACCGGATGCAACATCGAGGACAGCCGGCAGTTCGGCGACCGCGACACCGGTCTGTTCTTCATGCGGGTGCACTTCGAGGCGGACGCGCCGGTCACCGTGGAGAAGCTGCGGGCGAGCTTCGCCGCGATCGGGGATTCCTTCAAGATGGACTGGCAGATCCACCGCTCGGACGAGCGGATGCGGATCGTCCTGATGGTGTCGAAGTTCGGACACTGCCTGAACGACCTGCTGTTCCGGTCGCGGATCGGGGCGCTGCCGGTGGAGATCGCGGCGGTGGTCTCCAACCACACCGACTTCGCGGAGCTGGTCGGCTCCTACGACATCCCGTTCGTGCACATCCCGGTGACGAAGGACACGAAGGAAGACGCCGAGGCGGAGCTGCTGGAGCTGGTGCGGGCGCAGAACGTCGAGCTGGTGGTGTTGGCGCGGTACATGCAGGTGCTGTCGGACACCCTGTGCAAGGAACTGAGCGGGCGGATCATCAACATCCACCACTCCTTCCTGCCGAGCTTCAAGGGCGCGAAGCCGTACCACCAGGCGCACGCGCGGGGTGTGAAGCTGATCGGCGCGACCGCGCACTACGTGACGGCCGACCTGGACGAGGGGCCGATCATCGAGCAGGAGGTCGAGCGGGTGGGCCACGAGGTGACCCCGGAACAGCTCGTGGCGATCGGCCGGGACGTGGAGTGCCAGGCCCTCGCCCGTGCGGTGAAGTGGCACAGCGAACACCGGGTGCTGCTGAACGGCACCCGCACGGTGGTCTTCGCCTGAGGCGTTGAGGCGTTGAGGCGTTGAGCTGTTGAGTGGCTGGAGCGGCCAGCGGCCAAGGCCAGCGGCCAGCGGCTGGAGCGGCCGGAGCCGTCTGAGCCGCGTGAGCTGTTTCAGCCGCCTGTGGCGCCGCCGGACGACGGCGTCACAGGCGGCGAGCCACAGACGGCCGCACTAGAGGCGGCTGAGGGAGGCCGCCGCGAAGAGGACGTCGCGGATGGCCTCGCGGTCGCCGTGCTGGCCGGCCGCCGCTTCCTCCGGCGAGATGTGCCCGGCGGCCAGTTGGCAGAACTCCAGGCCGTCCAGCGCGATCTCCGCGACCGTGTGGTCCGACGACGGCTTCGCCGCCGGTGAGTCCAGTGCGATGTCCCAACCGCCGCCTCCCGCGCCCTCGATCTCCAGGTGCAGGGTCCGCCCCGGGGCGCCCGCCGCGACCAGGCCGCGCGCCGGCCCCGCCAGACCCGCGCGGCGCCGCTCGGCCAGCGCGCCCGGCAGCAGCCGCGCCGCCAGGTCGATCATGCGGTGCAGGTGCGGCCCGGACGGCGGCTCGTACGGGTAGTCCACCGCCTCCGCGATGTCCCACGCGTGCACCCAGCACTCGAAGGCCCGCTCCAGGAACGCGTCCCCCAGCGGCAGGGCGAAGCCCCCGTAGTCGACCGCGAGCTCGGCCACGCCGTGGCCCGCGAAGGAGACCGTACGGACCAGGGTGTGCCCCTGTTCCCGCCAGGGCTCGCGGACCTGCCGGGTGGTCGGGTGCCGCGCGGAGTCCCAGAAGAACTCGGTGCGTTCCGTCGTACCGCCCAGGGGTGCCTGCGGGCCCAGCGGATCGTCCAGGCCGAGCGCCGTCGCGACGAGCCCGTCCACCGTCAGTAGATGACCGATCACACCCGCCACCGTGGTGCGCCGCGACAGGCGCCGCTCCTCCTCGAACCACTTGAGCCGTACGGGGGTGTGCCACTCCGAGTCCCCGAAGTCCCGCAGCAGGGCGTCGAGCCGCGCGGTCTCCGTGTCGTACGGGGTCGCCCACGCCGGGACGGGGATACGGGCCGGGCGTTTGCCCAGGCAGTCCTCCAGCACCCGGGAGCGCAGCAGCGGTTTCAGGTCCAGGCTCTCCTCCGGGTGCAGCAGCCCCACGGCGTCCCGCAGCCGCAGCGCCTCATCCGCGCAGGGCGCGCACTCGGTCAGGTGGTCCTCCACCGCCTGGGTCTCCTCGGCGGAGCAGGCGGCCAGCGCCCAAGCCCCGAGCAGGGATTTCAGTACGGCGTGCGTGGGCGGCGGTTCCGGCGCGGCCAGGGTCTCCGCCACGGTCTCCGCCACGAGCTCCGACGCGGCTGGGATCTCCGGTGCCGCTGCGGCTTCCGGCGCGGGCCGGGGCCTCGGCAGCGGGTCGAGGTCGTCGGCGGCCCCGCGCGGGCCCGGTATCCGCGCCGCACCGCCCACGGGCCGCTCGTAACCGTCGTCGGGCACGTCTTCGGCGGGTCCGGTCATCGTGGCGTTCCATATCCGGGTGGGCCGTATCCGGGCGGGGCGGTGTCCTCCCGTGGGAGGGCGTTGGCGGTCGACAGCAACTGGAGCCCGAGCCGCAGCCGGCGCCGCGCCTCGTCCTCGCTGATCTGGAGGTCGGCGGCGGCCTGCCGGTAGTCGCGCCGCTTGAAGTACGCGAGTTCCAGCGCGGAGCGCAGCGGCGCCGGCATCGAGGTGACGATGTAGTCCGCGCGGGCGGCGGCGTTGGCGCTTCGTACCTTCTGCTCCAGCTCCTCGCGGGAGCCGCGGCCCAGCTCGGCCTGGCGCAGCCGCGCCACCGCCTGGCCCTGGGTGATCCGGGCGACCCAGGAACGCAGGGAGCCCTGCTTGGGGTCGTAGGCGTCCGGGTTCTCCCAGATGTACCCGAACACCTCACGGGTGATCCGGTCCGCGGCCGTCTCGTCACCCAGCACCCGGTGCGCGAGGCTGTGCACGAGCGAGGCGAACCGGTCGTACAGCTCGCCGAGCGCGGCGGCCTCACCGCGGGCGAGGCGTTGCTGCATGCGGCGGTCCCAGCGCGGTGGTACGTCCTTCGGCATAGTGCCCCCAGCCTCCAGCTCCCAGCCGTGTGTCGACCCGACGAATGTAGTCGGCACACGTGGGACGCGCCCGTTTTTGGGCGAAGCCCGCCCGGGAAGTGTGCCCGTCGTGGTACCGGCATCGGGCGTCGCGCGAAAGGAACATGACGTCACCGCACGAAAGGAACATGACGCCCGCATAGGCACATCTGTACGCGCCCCGCCGCGCTTCCCGTGCGCGGGTTCGATGCGGCCATCTCCCTGACGGCTCGGCTTAACGTGCGGGCCACCGAGGCCGTACGCTCCTGCCTTGTCTTGAACCGCGCCTCGTAAGGTGCTTGACGGCACTCCTCGACCGCGTCTCTTGACGGCACCTCAACTGCACCCACACGCACATGTGAAGGCGGAACGCCGAATATGGACAGCGCAGAGTACGAGCGCAAGATCGCCTCCCGATTCGCCACCTTCGACCAGGACGGGTCCGGCTACATCGACCGCGAGGATTTCAGCGTCGCCGCGCGGGCCGTGCTGGCCGAATTCGGTGTCCGGGCACGATCGGACAAGGGTCAGTCCGTCTTCGCCGGCGCCGAGGCGTTCTGGCAGGGAATGGCCGGGATCGCGGACGTCGACGGTGACCAGCGGGTGTCGCGCGAGGAGTTCGTGACGGGTGCGGTGAAGCGGCTGCGCGACAACCCGGAGCGCTTCGCGGAGATCGCCCGGCCGTTCCTGCGCGCGGTGATCGCGGTGGCCTCCGACGACGGCTCGGCGGCCGGTGCCTCCCCGGCGGCCGCCACCCGTGTCCTGCGCGTGCTCGGCACCCCGCCGGAGTTGGCGGCGCAGATCGCCACGGGCCTCGACGAGGACGGCGACGGACGGATCTCGGAGGAGGAGATCCTCACGGCCTTCGCCGGCTACTGCGGTGTGGCCGCCCCGGACGCCTGACCCGGGACGGCGCGAGGTTTCACGTGGAACATCAGCCGCGGCGCTCTCCCCGGAGCAGCGTCGCGGCGATGACCATCGCGGTGAGCAGCAAGCCGGCCCCGACGCCGAAGGCCAGGTGGTAGCCGCCGGTGAGCGCCTCGGCGGGGGTCCGGCCGGCGGCGGCCAGGGTGGTGGTGCGGGAGGCCGCCAGAGTGGACAGAACGGCCACGCCGAGGGCCATGCCGATCTGTTGGGTGGTGTTGAACAGCGCGGAGGCGAGCCCCGCGTCCTGTTCGCCGGCCTGTGACATGGCCAGGGTGGTGAGCGCCGGCAGGGCCAGGCCGAAGCCGGCGGCGAGCAGCATCACCGGCAGCAGGTCCCGCACGTAGTCGGCGTGCGTCGGCAGGCGGGTGAGCAGACCCAGAGCCACGACGAGCAGGCCGAGCCCGGCCGACAGGACGGCGCGCTCGCCGAAGCGGGAGTTCAGCCGGGCCGAGACGCCCAGCGAGACCGCGCCGATCACCAGGGCGGCCGGCAGCATCGCCAGACCCGTCGCACCGGCCCCGTACCCCAGCACCTTCTGGAAGTAGAGGGCGACGAGGATCTGGAACGAGAACAACGCGGCCACCATCAGCATCTGAACGAGGTTGGCGCCGACGACGACTCGGGAGCGGAAGATCCGCAGCGGCATCAGGGGGGTGCGGGCCGTCGCCTGTCGCGCGGTGAAGGCCGCGAGCAGCACCAGGGCCGGCGCCCCGAGGCCGAGGGTGCGCGCGGAGGACCAGCCGTACTCCTCCGCCTTGACCACGCTGTAGATGCCCGCCATCAGCCCGGCCGTGACGAGTACCGCGCCGAGTACGTCGGCCCCTGCCCACAGGCTCGGGCGGCCTCCCACCCCCACGGCGCCGGCGGGCGCCGTGGGGGTGGCGGGGATCGAGGGGAGCGCCAGGAGCAGCGCGGCGACCCCGATCGGCAGGTTGATGAAGAAGATCCAGTGCCAGTCGAGCGCGTCGGTGAGGACCCCGCCGAGCACCTGGCCCAGCGAGGCGCCGGCCGCGCCGGTGAAGGAGAAGACGGCTATCGCCTTGGCCCGTTCGCGGGGCTCGGTGAACAGGGTGATGAGGATGCCGAGGCTGACGGCGGAGGCCATGGCGCTGCCCACGCCTTGGAGGAACCGCGCGGCCAGCAGGACGGCGGGGGAGGCCGCGTACCCGGCGATGAGCGAGGCGGCGGTGAAGACGCCGGTCCCGGCCAGGAACATCCGCTTGCGGCCGATCAGGTCGCCGAGCCGGCCCGCGAGGAGCAGGAGGCTGCCGAAGGCGATCAGGTAGGCGTTGACGACCCAGCTGAGGCCGGCGGGGGTGAAGTCGAGGTCGTCCTGGATGGCGGGTATCGCGACGGTGACGATGCTTCCGTCGAGGACGGTCATCAGGACGCCGGTCGCAAGCACGGCGAGGGCGGTCCAGCGGGAGCGCGGGCCTCGGGCGGCGGTCAGGGGGATGCGGGTGAGGGTGGACATCGGTCTGTCTCTCTCCGGTGAGCGGCGGAAGAACGAGCGATGGTGAGACCGTAGCAGATGGTTTCGTTGCAGACGATTTATCGCGGACCTAGTTGTTAGGCTGGGGCCCATGACCGCGATGGCACCCGCCCGGACCGAGCCCGACCTCTCCTTCCTCCTGGACCACACCAGCCACGTCCTGCGCACGCGCATGGCCGCCGCCCTCGGCGAGATCGGGCTCACCGCCCGCATGCACTGCGTCCTCGTCCACGCGCTGGAGGAAGAGCGGACGCAGATCCAGCTCGCCGAGATCGGCGACATGGACAAGACGACGATGGTCGTCACCGTCGACGCGCTGGAGAAGGCCGGACTGGCCGAGCGCCGCCCCTCCACCAAGGACCGGCGGGCCCGCGTCATCGCCGTCACCGAACGGGGCGCGGTCGTCGCCGCCGAGAGCCAACGCATCGTCGACCAGGTCCACGCCGACGCCCTCGGCTCCCTGCCGCCCACCGACCGCGAGGCCCTGACGCGCATCCTCGGCCTTCTCGCGCAGGGCGCCCTCGACGCCCCCTCCGACACCCCCCGCCCGGCCCGCCGCGCCCGCCAGTGACGCCGCCCACCGGCGCCGGGCGGGGGCGACCGAGCTCGGCCACCCGTGAGCGCCCGAACCGGTTGGTGGACCGCCTCGCCGCCGTCGACTGGCGGGCCGCCGAGTACGACTTCGAACACGGCGCGTCCCGGGCCCGGCTCATGCGCGAGTACCTCCGCAGAGCAGCGCTCTGGGCGCGGGAGCTACAGGAGAGCGATCCGCGCTCGATCTTCGACGTCGGCCGACCGGAGAACCGGCCCTTCTTCGACATCGCACGCCACGTCGACCCGCGGGTGCGCGCCGAACCGGCCGTCGTGGCCCGGCTGGACACGTTCCTGTCCGAGCGCGCGAGCGGTTTCCTCGTCGGCGCGGTAAGCCGCGCGGCCCTCCACTGGGCGTCGCTTCCCGACGAGTCCTTGCGCGGATTCCCGTCCCTGCCGGACCCCTTCGAGCCGCTCGTCCTCCTGCTGGAGCGGGGCGGCGGATTCTTCATCGAGAACGGCTTCGTCGACTTCGAGGCACACCGCGTCCGCCTCACCTCATGGCAAGACCACGTGACGACCCCACCGATCCCTTCCCTCGCCCCGGCCGCCCTCGACGCCCTGGACCGGGACTGAGGCTCCCCACCGGCAATCGACTCCCGCCACTGACGCAATATTCGAAAGGCTTGGCACCAAGGTAGTTGAGAGTATTGGCCATATTGATGGTCGTTCTATCGTGACGGGGGTGTGGGATGAAGTTCGACATGGGGACGCAGGTCCTGACGAGCCTGATGTCGGGGTCGCGGACGTCGAGTACGGATCTGGGGACGTTGATCCGGCAGTTGATCGCGGCGGCGCATCCGTTGGAGGGCAAGTTCAACGGTCAGGGCAAGGTCGCGTTCGACTCGTTCAAGGAGCACTCGGACGGGATCACGAAGGAGCTGAACGCCGCGTTGTCGGCGATCTTGGGTGGTCAGTCGGGGATGGAGCAGGCCTTCGGGACCGGTGACCACGAGCAGGGTGACAACGCGCGGCAGCAGATGTCGGCGGCGAACTTCGACGCGGCGCGTTTCGCCGGCCGTTGATCGCTGATCGCTGATCGCTGAGGGTCGTAAGTCTTTTCAACCACACGGGGAGTGTGATGTGTGATGGCCGGTGGCACGGACCGTCGTTCGTATGACACGGGGGCGTCGACCGAGGCGCAGGGCAACATCCAGGTCGTGATCGGGCAGTTGGAGCAGGTGATTCATGCCCGGGACGCGCAGGTGAAGGCGGCGATGTCGGACTTCGCGGCGGATGGCGTGGCGGACGAGTACCACGGCAAGGAGCTGCGGTGGAAGAACGCGTCGCAAGAGGTGAAGAACATCATCCGGTTGTTGAAGTCGACGTTGGAGAAGAACGACGCGACGGCGGCGCAGACGATCGCGCGGGCGAAGGCCGCGGTCGACAACATCGGCTGAGTCGGTCGGGCCGGACGGTTTTACGGGGGAAGCATGACGTCGTGGGACATCAAGCCGCAGGGTGTGCAGTCGCAGTTGAAGCTCACCGGTGAGCGGGCGGGTGATCTGGAGAAGGCGCTGAACGCGTTGATGGGGCACATGTCGGAGGCCGCGTACGCGGCGGGTACGGCGGTGCCCGGCTCGGCGGCGACGGTGCCGAACGCGGCGCGGCAGGGTCCGGTGGCGACGGGGCAGGTGCCGTTGGCGCACCGGGGGACGATGGGTCCGGTGGGTGCGGCGTTGTCGCAGTACCTGGAGAAGCGCCAGCCGGACGTGAAGGCGATGGTCGACCGGATCCAGGCCGCGGTGCTGGGTGCGGCGAAGGCGACGAACGAGTACATCGAGGGTGACTTGGACGCGGCCAAGCACGCCCAGGACGCGGCGAAGAACGTGCGGTTGGACGAGCTGCGGGACGCCACGGGGGGTGGCAAGTGAGCAACAACGATCCCGTCAATCCGGCCGAGGTGCCGGTGTTCACCGGTGAACTGGCGGTGCTGGACGAGAAGGTGAAGGCGCTGTCGGGGGACGGCGGGGCGCTGGCGAACGCCGGCTCGTCGGTGCACACCACGTTCGGTGGCCTGTCGGCGTACTACAAGGCGCCCGAGGCCGAGCAGCTCTTCGCCGTGACGAAGCCGGTCGCGGACATCACGATGTCCTTCAGCGGCGACATGTGCACCATCGCGGGCGCGCTCGGTTCGTACGCGAACGAGATCCGTCCGCTCGTCAAGCAACTCGACGATTTGAAGATCGAGGCGGCTTCGTTCAAGTCGAAGGTCTCCGGCGACCACAAGTGGAACGAGGACGGCGACCTGGTCGACGAGAACCTCGACCGGCGTAACAAGATCGCGGAGGTATGGTCGCAGTTCCAGGCGGCGGAGCGCACCGCGTACGACAAGATCGTGGCGTTGGTGTGCGGGACGCCGCTGAAGGTCGACGACGGCTCGCACGGCGCGAACATGTACGGCTATGACGCGGAGGCGCTCAAGCACTCCAAGTCGCTGCCGTGGGGTGACGCGGTCGAGGAGTCGGTGCCGTGGTGGCAGGTGTGGGAGCACGCCTACGACTTCGGCAAGGGCGTCATCGTCGACGGCGTGTGGGGCACCATCAAGGGCCTGGGCACACTGGTCGGCTTCGACGGTTGGGACGCCACGAAGCAGGCGTGGACGGGCCTGGCGAAGCTGGCCACCGGTGTGTCCATCGCCATCATCCCGGGCGTCGGTTCGGTGTACATGGCGATGCCCGGCAAGTACCTCCCGTCCTGGCTCCGTGATTCGCGTACGGCGATGAAGGAGACGGGCAAGGCCATGCTGGCGTGGGACCAATGGAGCGAGAACCCCTCGCGGGCGGCCGGCGCGGTCACCTTCAACGTGGTCACCGCCATCTTCACCGACGGCGCCGGCGCGGCGGCCTCGGGCGCCGGTAAGGCGGGCATCGCGGCGAAGGCACTGTCCTTCGCGGGCAAGGCCGGACGGGCCATCGACCCGATGACGTACGTGTTCAAGGGCGCGGGCGCCGGCCTGTCGAAGATCGGCGATGTGATGGCCGGCCTCAAGGGCATCGGCAAGATCGAGATACCGAAGATCTCCGAGGGCGCGTTCGCCCTGCCCGACGGCTCGACGATGCTGCCTGACGGAACGATTCACCTCCCGTCCGGCACCGCGATCCCCGAGGGCGCGATCAAGCTCCCCGACGACACCATCAAACTCCCCGAGGGCACCGCGACCCTGCCCCCGGGCACCGTCAAGCTGCCCTTCGACGACAGCCCCGCAAAATACATGGACGCGGACGGCAACCTCTACAAGAAGGACGGCAGCCTCTTCCAGCGCGCCGAGGACGCCAAGGTCGATACCGGCCCGACCACGGCCCACGCCCCGAAGGTGGAGGCCCCCGTCCTGGTGGGCGTCGGCGCCCACAACGCCGACAACGCCATCCGCCTCGGCTCCGACATGTCCGACCCGGTCCACGCGGCCGACAACGCCGCCCACACCGGCAACCACACCCCCGGCGGCCACGCCCCGGACGGCACGCCACGCAACAGCCACGAAACCCCCGGCGGCGCAGGCGACAACACCCCCCACTCCCACGACACCACCCCAACCGGCGGCCACCCGGACGGCCCGTCCCACGGAGGTCATACGGAGGGCCCGAGAGGCAGTCATGCGGACGGTCCCGGTGGCGAAAGCGGGGACGGCCTCGTCCACGCCGGTGACGACCCCGTTACGCCACACCCCGAGGAGCCGGAGGAGCAGGTAGGTCCGCATGGCGCCGATGAATCGGAGAACTACGGGACCCACAATAGCGAGCCAGTCAACTATGCTTTCAAGCCGGATGACACGGCCGTCGCAGTGTACGACCGAATCCGTGCATCGACCGACGACGTACCGCAGATCGCCGAGAACTATGGGATCGACCCTGCAATAGTGGAGCGGGCGAAGAATAACCTCTTCATGGAGAAGCATGACGTCTACAACGGTCCGGGCCCCGAGAATTTCAAATCAGGTGTCTATTTTACGGCCTACGACGAGATCGCGATGTTGTGGACGCGAGCAGAAAGGGGCACGCTAAAGGATATGGAGGGGGCGTTCCGTGGTCTGTTGATCCACGAGTACGTGGAAAGTAAGCTCCTGGAGGCAGGAGTGCCTTTCACCTCCGGCCACCCGTCGGCTTGGGCGGACGTCCGTGACTGGTCAAACGGCCATTGGGGTGCACACGACGTGGCGCCGATCTCCATGCGAGGGGCCCCGCTAACTGCGAAGGGCACGCTGGTTCTCTGGCCCAAAATGGGCCTAAAAATTCCAGATTTCACTCTGGCCGACGACCTGTCTAACCTCGATGTCCTGGTCGAGGCAGCGAAGAAGGGTTTCAATCTACCGTGAGCAATGAGCGCGCTAACCACCTGGTCGACCGCATCACGGGGATTGACTGGCGAGCCGCCGAATACAGCTTCGAGCACGGGACCTCCCGAGCGCATCTGATGCGTGAATATCTTCGCAGGGCTGCACTTTGGGTCCAAGATCTACAGAAGGACGAACCTCGCCCACTGTTCGGGGTGGGTCAGTCGGAAAACTGGCCATTCTTCGACATCGCTCGACGGGTCGACCCGCATGTGCAAGCGGAAGAGGACGTTGCGCAGCGACTCGATGCGTTCCTGTCCGAGTATGCGAGCGGGGTGCTTGTTGGGAAAATCTGCCACGCGGCTCTCAACTGGGCGTCACTCTCGGAGCGGTCTTTGGCTCGGTTCTCGCACCTCCCGGACCCCTTCGAACCGCTCCTCATCCTTTTTGAGCGAGGTGGCGGATTTTTCATCGAGAACGGATTTGTCGATTTCGTTACGAGTCGAGTGCGTCTTACCAGGTGGGAAGACCACGTATCGGGCACGCCGATTACTTCTCTCGAATCTGAGGTGCTCGACGCCTTGGACGAGGAGTGAACAACGCCTTGCTGCGAGGCGTGGATGCCGTTCGACCTGCGTGGACGGGAACAGGACTCGGTGTTCGCGGCGACCGTCCTCGCCTGGCTTCGGCTTTGGTGGACATCTTCGAGATCCCGTAGATCCCGTACTGCCTCTCAAAGACCGTTGTCTGGCAAGGTGCCGTTCGCCGATCGGCCTGAGGCTGCGCTACGCCTCGTACCCCAGGGCCTCGCGCGATCTGCGTGCCGGAGCCCACCACGGGATCTCCTGCCTCGGGTGCTGCTGGCGGCGTTCGGTGTGATGAACCTGTGGGCCATGGTGGCCCTGGCCGCCGTGATCACCACCGAGAAACTCGCTCCGGCCGGTCGCCTGGTGGCCCGTGCCGTGGGGATCGCCTCGATTGTCCGAGCAAACGTGACGGTACGTCGCTCGGGGTCTGCGGGGGTGACGGCCGGCTCGTCGAGGAGGGCCACGGCGCCGGCCGCCCCTGGCTGGGGGGTGAGGTCGGCGTGGCCGGCGCCCACGGCAACGGACGCCGGCGCACCATTTCGCCCAACTGCCAGCTGTGGCGCGGTATTTACTGCCTGTACGCATCCTGGCGCGAGTAAGATCCGAGATCTGAGCATCCGTTGAGCGGGAACGATTTGTTCCGCTGGTTAGCTGAGTTTCGCAAGCCACCCCCCAACGTGAAGGGCTTCCGCTCAGCCATGTCAAAGGTCATAACCCCCCGCCGTACCGCAGCCGTTCTCGCCGTTCTCGCCTCCACCGCGCTGCTTGGCACCGGCAACGCCAGCGCCTCGCTCATCTCGCAGGACGGCGCGCGCATCGCCGCCTACCAGAACTCCCTCAAGAGCAGCACGGAAGAGGGCGCGGCCGACGCCCTGCGGGACTTCGACGCCCTGGGTCACGACAAGCAGGTGAAGTTCCTCAACTACGCCGAGGACCCCGAGAACCTCAAGGCCCTGCTCGAAGAGGCCGCCGACGTCCCCACCGACGGCGTGCCCTCGCACTCGCTGGTGAACCTCAAGAACGGTGACGTCCAGATCGCCGGGGACAGCGAGGCCACCTTCACCCCCGACGCCGGCGACGCCTCCGGTGTCTCGGCCGCGGGCAAGCTGCACGCCGGCTGGTGGGACACCACCTACACCGTCCGCCAGAAGATCTTCGGGATCACCATCACCAAGCTGAGCCTGTGGGTGAACTACCACACCAACGGTTCCAAGATCGACAAGGTCGACCACGCCGACTGCGGCAAGCGCAACTTCAACGGCGCCGTTTCCATCGGCCACGGCGTCCCGAAGGCCCAGCTGGCCAGTGGCAACGCCATCGGCGAGGTCGTCTGGGAGGGCTCGATCATCTACAAGGGCTTCGGCGTCGAGATCGACAAGCGCCATCAGGTCGTCGCCAACGCTTACGGCTTCAAGAGCGGCTACCTGAAGAACATCTAACCCTCACCGCGCAAGCGCTCCCGGCGGTCTCCGACGCCACCCGGTCTCCGACCCCGCCGGTCTCCGAGTCCCCCCACCCTCGTCTCGAAGGCCGGCGCGCCGCGTTCGCCCTCAGGCGTAGCGCTCGCGGAGTTTGTACTTGAGCACCTTGCGCAGGGCGTCGTTTCGGGGGAGTGCCTCGACCAGTTCCAGTTGTTCCGGGAGCTTGTGCGGGGACAGGCCTTGGGCTCGCAGGTGGGCGGTGACCGCCGTCAGCGTCAACGGGGGTGCTGACGGCGGCTGCTCGACCACCGCGCAGACGCGTTCGCCGCGCTCCGGGTCCGGGAGGCCGATGACGGCGGCGTCGGCGACGTCGGGGAGCAGGTGGAGGAGGTCCTCGATCTCCTTCGCCGAGATGTTCTCCCCCTTGCGGATGATGACGTCCTTGCTGCGGCCGGTCAGGACCAGGTGCCCGTCCGGGGTGAGGTGACCGAGATCGCCGGTGATCAGGTAGCCGTCGGCGTCGAAGGCCTCCGCCGACCGGTCGGCGTTCAGGTAGCCCCGGCAGACCGCCTCGCCCCGCAGTCGGACCTCGCCGTCGACGGAGGGCGGTAGCGGGGTGCCGTCCGGGGTGGTGACGCGGATCGACATGCCCTGCGGGGGTCGGCCCTCGGTGGTCGCGAGGTTCTCGTCGGTGTCGTCCGGGTCCCCCATGGTGATCATCGGGACTTCGGTCATGCCGTAGCCGTGGGTGAGCTTGCAGCCCAGTTCGCGGACCACCGCGTGGTAGATCTCCGGCGGCTTCGGGGCGCCGCCGCCCGCCAGCAGGCGCAGGCTCGGGACGAGCTTCGTACCCGGGTCCTTGCGCTGCTCGGTGAGGAACATCGAGTAGAAGGCGGTGGAGCCGCCGGCGATGGTGACCCCGTGGCGGCGGTAGCCGTCCAGGGCGTCCGGCATCGCGAACTTCTCGAACAGGACCGCCGGGAACCCGTACAGCAGCAGCATCACCAGGTAGTCGGGGCCGCCTATGTGCGCGTACGGGAACGCCACCGAGCCCACGTCCCCCGGCGCCGGCCGCAGGGCGTGCGCCAGGCAGGAGCCGCCCGCGATCAGGGACCGGTCGGTGTGCAGCACGCCCTTGGGGTCGGAGGTCGTGCCGGAGGTCCAGTAGATCCAGCGCACGTCCGTCCCCGAGGCGGGCGGTGCGGGCAGGGCGGCCGGGTCGCCGGTCGGGAGGTCCTCGTAGGCCCGGAAGACCCCACGCGCCCCCAGTCGGGCGGCCATCGCCGCGTGGTCGAAACCGCGCCACTCCCCGGGGACGGCGAAGTGTTCCGCCCCTGATTCCCGCAGAGCGAAGCCCGCCTCCCGGTCCCGGTAGAAGGGGATGACG
Organism: Streptomyces sp. Tek67B01; assembly: GCF_055231995.1. Taxonomy (NCBI): domain Bacteria; kingdom Bacillati; phylum Actinomycetota; class Actinomycetes; order Kitasatosporales; family Streptomycetaceae; genus Streptomyces; species Streptomyces sp. Tek67B01. Next base: position 3,245,146 of record NZ_JBUYUY010000001.1, on the reverse strand, counting down.
GGCGACTGGACGGCGCCGAGCCGGGCCAGCGCGAGGGAGAGCAGCACCGTCTCGATCCGGGTCGGCAGTTGCCAGGCGACGACCGTGCCCGGGCGGACGCCCATCGCGTACAGGCCCGCCGCGACGCGTTCCGCACGGTCGTGGAGCGCGCCGAAGGTGAGGGTGCGGTCGTCGGCCGGGTCCGGGGCGGCCTCGATGAGCGCGGGTGTGGTGGGGCTGAGGGCGGCCCGGCGGGCGACGAGCTCCCAGAGGGTGCGGGAGCCGCCGAGGTCCCGCGCCGTTTCCGCCGCCGTGTGGACGTCCGCCGCCGCCCCGCGCCCCGTCGCCGTGTGGACGTCCGCCGCCGCCCCGCGCCCCGTCGCCGTGTGGACGTCGGCCGCCGCCCCGCGCTCCGCCGCCGCGTAGACGTCGGCCGCCGTTTCGGAGTCCGCCGCCCGGTCCTTCCTCGTCATCCCGAATCCTTCCCCTCGGCCCACCCGCCCACTGACGATGCGTCAGATCAGGCGAGAGCGTAGGGCTCCGACGCTTGCCGGTCCAGAGCGGGCGACGCTAGCTTGTTTCTGACGATCCATCAGATACGGTCGGACGCGGCGAGGGGACACCGGACACCATGGACACGGAACTGCCACGGATCATCAGCGTCGACGATCACGTGATCGAACCCGCCCACCTCTTCGAGGTGTGGCTGCCGGCCCGGTACCGCGACCGCGGGCCCAAGGCGCTCACCGCGGGCATCGGCGAGCTCGTCTACACCGGCGGCAAGTACGTGATCTCCATGGACCCCGACGGGCCGCCGACCGATTGGTGGATCTACGAGGACCTCAAGTTCCCGTACAAGCGCAACATCGCCGCCGTCGGCTTCGACCGCGACGACATGACCCTGGAGGGCATCACCCGCGAGGAGATGCGCCGCGGGTGCTGGGACCCCGCGGCCCGGCTGGCGGACATGGACCTCAACCACGTCGAGGCCTCCCTGTGCTTCCCGACCTTCCCCCGATTCTGCGGCCAGACCTTCGCCGAGGCGCACGACAAGGAAGTGGCCCTCGCCTGCGTGCGCGCGTACAACGACTGGATGGTGGAGGAGTGGTGCGGTGACAGCGGCGGCCGGCTGATCCCGCTCTGCATCATCCCGCTCTGGGACATCGACCTCGCGGTGGCGGAGGTCCGGCGCAACGCCGCGCGGGGCGTGCGCGCCGTCACCTTCTCCGAGATCCCGACCTACCTGGGCCTGCCGTCCATCCACTCCGGGTACTGGGACCCCTTCTTCGCCGTCTGCCAGGAGACCGGCACCGTCGTCAACATGCACATCGGGTCCTCCTCGCAGATGCCCGCCGCGTCCCCCGACGCACCGCCCGCCGTGCAGGCCTCTCTCAGCTTCAACAACGCGATGGCCTCGATGATGGACTTCCTCTTCAGCGGGGTGCTGGTGAAGTTCCCGACGCTCAAGCTCGCCTACAGCGAGGGCCAGATGGGCTGGATCCCGTACGCTCTGGAACGCGCCGACGACGTGTGGCGCGAGCACCGCGCCTGGGGCGGGGTCCGCGACCTGATCCCCGAGCCGCCGTCCACGTACTACTACCGGCAGATGTTCTGCTGTTTCTTCCGCGACAAGCACGGAATCGCCTCGCTCGACGTCGTCGGACGCGACAACGCGACCTTCGAGACCGACTACCCGCACGTCGACTCGACCTTCCCGCACACCAAGGACGTCGCGCTCGACCACGTGAAGGGCCTCGACGAGGAGACCGTCTACAAGCTGATGCGCGGCAACGCCATCCGCATGCTGGGCCTGGACCTCGACCGTCACCACGAGGTCCGCCAGTGGACCTGACCTACACCGCCGAGGAGCAGGAGTTCCGCGCCCGGCTGTGCGAGTGGCTCGCCAAGGAACTGCCCGCCCTGCCCGCCAAGCCGTCCCCCGACGACTGGCCGGCCCGCCGCGCCTACGACGCCGGCTGGCAGCGCCGGCTGTACGACGCCGGATACGCGGGCCTGCACTGGCCCCTCGACGCGGGCGGGCGCGGCGCGACCCCCACCCAGCACCTGATCTTCCTGGAGGAGACGGAGCGGGCGGGCGCCCCGTACGTCGGCGCGAACTTCGTCGGACTGCTGCACGCGGGGCCCACCATCGCCGCCGAGGGCAGCGCCGAGCAGCGGGCGCGCTGGCTGCCGCCGGTGCTGCGCGGCGACGAGATGTGGTGCCAGGGGTTCAGCGAGCCGGACGCCGGCTCCGACCTGGCGTCGCTGCGGACCCGCGCGGTCCGCGACGGTGACGACTACGTGGTCACCGGCTCCAAGGTCTGGACCTCGCACGCGGAGGTCGCCGACTGGTGCGAACTGCTGGTCCGCACCGACCCGGGGGCTCCCAAGCACAAGGGCATCAGCTGGCTGGCCATGCCGATGGACGCTCCCGGGATCACGGTACGGCCGCTGCGCACCCTCGCGGGATCGGCGGAGTTCGCGGAGGTGTTCCTGGACGAGGTCCGGGTGCCGGTGGCGAACCGGGTGGGGGCGGAGAACGACGGGTGGCGGGTCACGATGGTGACGCTGTCCTTCGAGCGGGGCACCGCCTTCGTCGGCGAGGTGGTGGCCTGCCGCCGCACGCTCGCCCGGCTGGCCCGCAGCGCGAAGGAGAACGGGCGCTGGGACGATCCCGTCCTACGTCGCACCCTGGGACGGCTCCACGGGGAATTCGGCGCCCTCTGGAGGCTGACGCAGTGGAACGTCAGCGAATCGGAGCGCTCGGGCGGCGTCCCCGGCACGGGGGGCAGCGTCTTCAAGCTGGCGTACTCCCACGCGCGGCAGGAGCTGTACGACGCCGCGGCGCAGGTGCTCGGCGCGGGCTCGCTCGCGCTGGACGAGGAGTGGGTCCTGGACCGGCTCTCGTCCCTGTCGTACACCATCGCCGCGGGCACCTCCCAGATCCAGCGGAACATCGTCGCCGAGCGCGTCCTCGGCCTGCCGAAGGGGCGGTGAGCGGCGTGGACTTCCAGCCGAGCCGGGTCCAGCGCGACCTGCGGGCGGGCGTACGGGACCTCCTCGCCGGACGGTACGGGCGCGAGGCGCTGCGGGCCTCGGTGGAGGCGGGCGTCGCGGTGGACCGGCGCCTGTGGCGGGAGCTGGGCGAGGCCGGGTTCTTCGCGCTGCGGCTGCCGGAGGCCGACGGCGGGGTCGGGCTCGGGCTCGCGGAGGCCGTCCTCGTCTTCGAGGAGGCCGGGCGCGCCCTGCTGCCGGGGCCGCTGGTGGCCACGTTCCTGGCGGCCGGGGTGGTGCCGGGCGCCGCTGCCGGGACGACGGTGGTGACGGCGTACGACCTGGAGGGGCCCGTGGTGGCCCATCTCGGGGAGGCCGACGCGGTCCTGGGGGCGCCCGAGCCGCCTGAGGGCGAGCCGGTGCGCTCGGTGGACCCGCTGACGCCGCTGCACCGGGTGGCCCGGGCGGGGCGGGCCGACCGGTACCGGGAGGTCGACCGGTACCGGGACGAGGGCGCGCTGCTGACGGCCGCGCTCCAACTCGGCAGCGCCCTGCGCACGGTGGAGCTGGCGGCGGACCACGCGCGAGGGCGGGAGCAGTTCGGGCAGCCGATCGGGGCGTTCCAGGCGGTCAAGCACCTGTGCGCGGGCATGCTGGTGCGGGCGGAGGTGGCCCGTGCGGCGGTGTACGCGGCAGCCGTGACGGGGGACGGCGTCGAGATCGCGGCGGCGAAGCTGCTGGCCGACGAGGCGGCGGTGCGGGGGGCCCGCGACTGTCTCCAGGTGTACGGCGGGATGGGCTTCACCTGGGAGGCGGACGTGCACCTCCACCTGAAGCGGGCGTGGGTCCGCGCGGAGCAGTGGCGGACGGCGGCGCGGGCCGAGGAGCTGTTGGCGGCCGACCTCTTGGGGTCGTCCGCGTGAGGCACGGGGGGAACGAGGCGGGACTCATGTCCGATTACAGAGAGTTGATATCGGTTTGTGTCCTTCGCTCGCCCCCTTACGGACCGGAGTCAGGGGTGCGCTCCGGTACGCTCCCACGAATGCGAGCGGCCCCGCGGCGTGAGCGTCGCACAGTATGCACCAGGCCTACTCCTTCGCGCTGGAATATGCCCGAAGCGCTTGTTGTGGTGACTGTATGTCAACCATGCTGCTCCTCAAGGGGGTCACTGGCCGTGACCCCGTTCCGTCGTGAGGCGAAGTGTCCGCCGGTTCGGATGGTGTGAGCGGTGCAGGTGCTTCAGGTTCAGCTTGAGGTAGGAGCGGACCCCGCCGAGGTCGGCCGAGCGCGCCGGTGGGCGCGCTCCCGGCTGGCGGGCTCCGGGATAGGGGACGACGAGCCGCTCGCCGAGACGCTGATCCTGCTGATCTCGGAGCTGGTCACCAACGCGGTCGTGCACACCGGCTGTCCCGCCGTGCTGCGGATGCTGTTCGGGGGGCCCGGAGTGCGGGTCGAGGTCGCGGACGCCAGCGACCGGGCGCCCGCCCGGCGGCGGGCCGCCGGCGACGACACCGGCGGGCGCGGCCTGGAGCTGGTCGACGGGCTCGCGGACCGCTGGGGCTGGCAGCGCGAGGGCGCGGGGAAGCGGATCTGGTGCGAGATCGACCGGGCGCGGGAAGCGGGCGCCGACCGCGCCGAGGACGCCCCGGAAAGGCCTGCCGAATTCTTTGCCCCGATCCGGGAACCCCGCGTGTACCTCTAACGAGGTGTTGACGGCTCGTCACCTGTTGATCACTCTGGTGTGGAGCGATTCGTCGCGAGGGGACGCCAAGGGTCCTGCCTTGACGAGTGCGGGTCGTGGGGTGGCGGCTGCCGTGCCGCGCTCGGGGCGTGCATGCGCGTACGCCGCCACCCAGTAGGTCACCTCGCGGCGCGCCGCCGGTCGCGTCAGTGGGCGGGCGCCATCGAGAGGTAGTCGACGGGGCGTACGCGCCATTCGGGGCGCAAGCCGCTGCGCAGGACGATGCTGAAGCCGGCGGGTTCACCTCGGTGCAGAGCCGCGAGGGCCTGAACGCGGCCACCACCGTCGACCCAGGCGAGCGCCCGATCGACCTCGGCGGGGGCCAGGGCGAAGGGGCGGGTGGTCCGGATCTGCGTCCGGATCAGGCGGACGGCCTCTTCGGGAGTGTCCAACATGAGCCGATCAAGCAGCTCGGGCACCTCGGTGTAGGCGTCGGGATAGCAGAGCGCCTCGAACCAGTATCCGGTGCGGATGGCGACCGTACAGTCCCGAACGCGGGACAACTTTGTCCCGTGTCGGCATGTGAGGGGGTCGGATGGGGGCACGGTTGCCCTCCTGAGCTGGGGCGCGCCCTAGCCGGTCCACCGGATGGCGACGGCAAAGACTGCGCAGGCCAAGGGCGTTGTTGCGCTTCGGGCAGCATCAACAACGTACAGTGACCGTATCGCTACTTCGTGATCCCCGGCAAGGGTGCACCGGGGCATGTATGCCCAGTCGTATGCCCCCCGCCGGGCTCGGCGAGGGGCGTGTCCGCCGGGGCGAAAGCGGTCAGCGAGCGAAGTGGTCGAACTCCCCTGCCTTGACCCCCTGGATGAAGGCGGCGAGCTTGGCCGGGCTCGTGGTGATGACCACTTCGGGGTCGTCGCTCTCGCGCAAGACGATGCCGTCGGCCTTCCGGCCGATCTCGATGCAGTTCTCGCCTCCGCCTCCGGAGAAGGATGACTTCTGCCAGCTGATGGATGTGCTCATGGCGCTGTCTCTCACAGTTCTCGTGCGATGTGGTGGATGATCTGCCGCGACCCTTCTGGGTCTAGGGCGGCCTTCTCGGCGATCTCGAACAACGTGCGGTACTTGCGCAGATCGGCGTCCGCGTCGAGGAAGCGCCCGCCGAAGGCGCTGTCGATCTGCACGGTGTCCAGTTGTGGAACGACTCCGTGTGCGTAGAGGACGGGCTGCGTCACTTCGATGAAGTCCTCGTTCGTGAACGGGATCACGCGGACCGTTATGGCGGGCCGCATCGACACCTCGATGAGGCGTTCAAGCTGCTCGCGGGCTACGTCGCGTCCGCCGAAGCGCATGCGCAGGGCCGCCTCGTGGATGATCGCGTCGAACCGGGGCGGGTTCGGCCGGTCGAGGACCGTGATCCGCTTCATGCGGTGCTCGACCCGGGCTTCCACCTCCGCGGCGGGAAGCCTCGGCGTGACGCCGGAAAACAGGGCGCGGGCATAGTTCTCGGTCTGGAAGAGTCCCGGCAGAGTCACGCTTTGCATCGACCGCAGCGCTACGGCGTGGTGTTCCAGCTCCGCGATGTCGAGGAATCCTGGGGCAAGGATGCCCCGATATTCGTCAAACCAGTACTGCCCACGATGCTCCCTGGCGATCGCGCACAGGGCGTCGATCAGGGCCTCGTCGTCGCAGGAGTAGAAGGTCGCGAGTCGCCTGATGCGGTCCTCGCTGATGCCCAGGCGGCCCGCTTCGATGTGGCTGATCTTCGCTTGGTCGACCGACAGCAGACCGGCGGCTTGCCTGGCCGTCGTCGCTGCCGCCTCACGCAGTTTCCGCAACTCGGCACCCAGTCGTGCCTGGCGTGCGGTCGGGTTGTCCCTCGGCGGCATGTGTCCCTTCCCCTTGTCTGGCATGAGTCTGCCGGTATCCGCGCCACGGGTCCACCGCCTCCCGTCAACCTCGCCGACAAGGTTGCACCGGTGCATAGTTGCCCCTACGGTTCTTCCAACACCGCGTCGCAGGCCCGTGAGACCGAAGTGCAGCCGCTGACACGCGCCTTGGGGTGCGTATCACCTGGGGGCGGCCGATGCCACGGACGGCGGGCAGGCGCGCGGACCCGTACCGCGTCAGGAGACGATCGCGATGACGAACACGAGCGCGTTAACGGCCGCCGGCGAGGGGTCTGGGCAGGGGGCGACCTATCGGATGGTCGCGCCGAGCCGGGCCGGGACGGTGAGGATCGCCCGGGACTGGGTGGTGTCCGTCCTGCGCGGGGCCGGGTGGGCCGAGGTGGCGGAGCGGGCGCGGCTGTGCGCCTCGGAGGTCGTCACCAACGCCTACCGGCACACCGATACCCGCGAGATCACCGTCGAAGTGGCGCTCTACGAGCGCGCGACGGTGTACGTGTACGACTGCGCGCCCGAACTGCGGCCCTCGGGCGGTGTCCCACCGCTCCTGGCCACCGGCGGGCGGGGGCTCGCGCTCGTCGCCGCCCACGCCGACGACTGGGCGGTGGTGGCGCAGGGCGCCTGCGTCAAGGCGGTCTGGTTCAGCCTCCTGCCGGGGCGATGAGGTGAACAGGTCACAGGACGGCGACCGGGGCCACCGGCGTACCGGTGCCGCCGACGAAGGGTTCCGGCATCGCGGAGAGCCAGAACGCGTACCGGCCCTCTTCCGCACAGGCTGTGGACAACTTTTCGAGGTTCCAGTTCTGGCCCTGGAGCATGCCCATCTCGACCAGGTCGAGCGCGTGCACCGGAAGCCACAGGTTCTCGATCTCCGGCGGGAAGATCTCGAAGGTCAGGGTGTCGTTGGCGACGGCCGCCACGTCCCGGGCGTGGAACCACTCGGGGGTCCGGAGCGACAGGCCGGGCGAGGGGAACCCGTAGCCGTGCTTGTCACCGGCGAGGTACACCTGGATCTGGCCCGTCCGGACCAGGACGATGTCGCCGGCCCGGACCGTGACCCGGCCGAACTCCTCCGCCTCCGCGAGGTCCTCGGGGGTCACCGCGTGGTCGCCCGGCAGTCGGTCCACGCCCTTGGCGCGGGCCACGTCCAGCAGGACGCCCCGCGAGACGACGGCGCCGGCCTTGTCGATGCCGCTGAACCCGGCGCGGGAGTGCGCGGTGATCGTGGAGGCCGGGCGGCCGTTGTAGATCCGGCCCGAGTGCGAGACGTGCGTGAGGGCGTCCCAGTGCGTCCCGGACTGGAGCCCCATCGTCACGGCGTCGTCGCTGCACGCCACCGTGCCCGGACCGAACAGCTCCTGGTTGATCTGCACCATCGTGTGCAGCGGGTTGATCCGCCCGGGGATCAGGCCGGCCTGCACCCCGTCCTCCTTGAGGGGGAGCGCCAGCGCGATCCGCCGGCCCGTGCGGACCTCGCCGGCCGCGGCGCGCACCACCGCGTCGGTGATCAGGTTCAAGGTGCCCCTCTCGTCCGCGGCGCCCCAGCGGCGCCAGTTGTTGACGCGCTGGGCGATGTCGTGGAACTCGGCCGGCAAGGTCATGGCCTCATCAACTCCCGGGGCTTGTGCTGTGGCATCGGATGGCCCATAGAATCTAACGGTCCGTCAGAAACTGCGGAAAGGGGTCGGGCGTGGGGAACTTCCTGGCAGGCAAGGTCGTCGCCGTCACCGGGGCGGGCCGGGGCATCGGACGGGCCGTGGCGCTCGCCGCCGCCGCCGAGGGGGCCAAGGTCGTCGTCAACGACTACGGCGTGGGCATCGAGGGCGGCGAACCCACCAGCGAGATCGCCGCGTCCGTGGTCGAGGAGATCGAGGCCTCGGGCGGCGAGGCCGTCGCCGTCGCCGACGACGTCTCCACCATGGAGGGCGGACAGCGCATCGTCGACACCGCGCTCACCCGGTACGGGCGCGTCGACGGGGTCGTCTGCGTCGCCGGCATCCTGCGCGAGCGGATGCTGTTCAACATGTCCGAGCAGGAGTGGGACCCCGTGGTCGCCACCCACCTCAAGGGCACCTTCACCGTCTTCCGCGCCGCCTCCGCCGTCATGCGCAGGCAGGGCTCGGGCACCCTCATCGGCTTCACCAGCGGCAACCACCAGGGCTCGGTCGCCCAGGCCAACTACAGCGCGGCCAAGGGCGGGATCATCTCCCTCGTCCGCTCGGCCGCCCTGGGCCTGGCCAAGTACGGCGTCACCGCCAACGCCGTCGCACCCGTCGCCCGGACCCGGATGTCGGCGGGCGTCCCCATGGAACTCAAGGAGATCGGCGAACCCGAGGACGTCGCGGCGCTCGTGACGTACCTGCTCAGCGACCGGGCGAAGGCGGCGGAGATCACCGGCCAGGTGTACACCGTCGCCGGCCCGAAGATTGCCGTCTGGGCGCAGCCGCGCGAACTGCGCGCCGCGTACGCGGACGGCTCCTGGACGCCCGAGAAGATCGCCGACTTCCTGCCCGGGACGGTGGGCACCGACCCGATGCCGATGCTCGCGCAGCTGGAGGCCATGGCCAAGGCGGCAGCCGGCAAGGACCGCCCCAACGTGTGAGGAGAGCCATGGACTTCGGCTTCGGGCCCGCGGACGAGGAACTGCGCCGCCACGCCCGTTCGTGGCTGCGCGAGCACCTCGTGGGCCCGTACGCGCGCGCCCGGGGGCTCGGCGGGCCCGGCAGCGAGCACGAGGGGGTCGAAGCGCGGCGGGCCTGGGAGCGCGAACTGGGCCGCGGCGGCTGGATCGGCCAGGGCTGGGAGGTCCCCGACGGCGCCTACGGGCAGCGCCGGCTGTCCCTGACCGGGCAGGTGGTGTGGGCGGAGGAGTACGCGGCGCTGCGCGCCCCCGGGCGGGTCGGCCACATCGGGGAGAACCTCCTCGCGCCCACCCTCGTCACCTACGGGACCGCGGAACAGCGGGCCCGGTACCTGCCTGGGATCGCCCGCGGCGAGGAGCTGTGGTGCCAGGGCTACAGCGAGCCGGGCGCCGGCTCCGACCTCGCCGGGGTCCGTACGGCGGCCGTCCGCGACCCCGCCGACGGGCGCTACCGGATCACCGGGCAGAAGATCTGGACCTCCCTCGCCCGGGACGCCGACTGGTGCTTCGTCCTGGCCCGCACCGAACCCGGCTCCCGGCGCCACCGGGGCCTGACCTTCCTGCTGGTGCCGATGGACCAGCCGGACCGCATCGAGGTCCGGCCCATCCGCCAACTGACCGGCACCAGCGAGTTCAACGAGGTGTTCTTCGACGGGGCGGTCGCCGCCGAGACCGTCGGCGACGAAGGCGACGGCTGGACCGTGGCCATGGGCCTGCTCGCCCTGGAACGGGGCGTGTCCACCCTCGTGCAGCAGATCGGCTTCGCGGCCGAACTGGAACGGGTCCTCGCCGCGTACGCGGCCTCCGGCGCGGACGATCCCGTCCTGCGGGAGCGGCTGGTGCGCCAGTGGGCCGAGCTGCGCACCATGCGGTGGAACGCCCTGCGCACCCTGGGAGGTCGGGGGGACCAGGGCGCGCCGAGCGTCGCGAAGCTCCTGTGGGGCGGCTGGCACCGGCGGCTCGGCGAGCTGGCCGTGGCGGTGCGGGGGGCGCGGGCCACGGCCGGACCGGTGGACTGGGGCCGGGAGGACCCGTACGAGAACGGGCTCGACGAGGAACAGCGCCTCTTCCTGTTCAGCCGGGCCGACACCATCTACGGCGGCTCGGACGAGATCCAGCGGAACATCATCGCCGAGCGCGTGCTCGGCCTGCCCAGAGAGACGCGGTGACGACATGCGAGGCGTCGTGTTCGACGGCAAGCAGGCCCGGGTGGTCGACGACCTGGAGGTCCGCGACCCGGGGCCGGGGGAGGTGCTGGTCGCGATATCGGCGGCCGGACTGTGCCACAGCGACCTCTCGGTGATCGACGGGACCATCCCGTTCCCGCCGCCGGTGGTCCTGGGGCACGAGGGCGCGGGAGTGGTGGAGGCCGTGGGACCGGGCGTCACCCACGTGGAGGCCGGGGACCACGTGTCGCTGTCCACCCTCGCCAACTGCGGGGCGTGCGCGGACTGCGACCGGGGCCGGCCCACGATGTGCCGAAAGGCCATCGGCATGCCGGGACAGCCCTTCTCGCGCGGCGGGACGCCGCTGTTCCAGTTCGCCGCCAACTCGGCCTTCGCCGAGCGGACGATCGTCAAGGCCGTACAGGCCGTGAAGATCCCCGACGACATCCCGGCGACGTCGGCCGCGCTGATCGGATGCGGGGTCCTGACCGGGGTGGGGGCGGTCCTGAACCGGGCGCGGGTGGACCACGGCGAGTCGGTGGTCGTGATCGGCGCCGGCGGCATCGGGTTGAACGTGCTCCAGGGCGCCCGGATCGCGGGGGCCGCCACCATCGTCGCGGTGGACGCCAATCCGGCGAGGGAGGCGGTGGCGCGGCAGTTCGGGGCCACCCACTTCATCGACGCCTCGACCGCCGGGGACACCTCGGCGGCGGTCCGCGAGATCCTGCCGACCGGCGCGGACCACGCCTTCGAGTGCGTGGGCCACGTACGGCTCATCCGACAGGCCGTCGACCTCCTCGACCGGCACGGGCAGGCGATCCTGCTGGGCGTGCCCGGCTTCAAGGAGGAGGCGTCCTTCCAGGTGTCGTCCCTGTACCTGGACAAGACGATCATGGGTTGCCGGTACGGGTCCTCCCGGCCGCAACGCGACATCGCGCTGTACGCCGAGCTGTACCGGCAGGGGAAGCTGCTGCTGGACGAGCTGGTGACCGAGGTCTACCCGGTGGAGGACTTCGCGAAGGCGGTGGACGACGCCCGGCACGGGCGCGTCGCGCGCGGGGTGCTCACCTTCTGACGCCGTCCGGGGCCCCCTGGCCGGGGGCCCCGAACCGTTCGGTCAGGGGGCGAAGCGGCCGAACCTGCCCCGGTGGAACAAGAGCGGGTCGCCTTCGCCGGCCGCGCCCAGGGCTTCGACGCGGCCCACGACGATGAGGTGGTCCCCGCCCGTGTGCACGGCGTGGACACGGCAGTCGATCCACGCGGGCACGGCGTCCAGCAGGGGTGACCCGGTCGCGGGGGACGGGCCGTGCGCGACGCCGGTGAACTTGTCGGCGCCGCTGACCGCGAAGGACCGGCACAGCGCACCCTGTTCGGCGCCCAGGATGTTGACGCAGAACACCCCCGCCCGGGCGATCCGGGGCCAGGTGGTCGACGTCCGCGCGACCATGAAGGTGACCAGGGGCGGTTCCAGGGACAGCGAGGCGAACGACTGGCAGGCGAAGCCGGCCGGCCCCTCCGCGCCGTCGGCGGCCGGGGCGGTGATGACGGTGACCCCGCTGGCGAAGTTCCCGAGGACGGCCCGGAACTCGGCGGGGGCGACCGGCGCCCGCTCGTCCTCCCGTACGGCCCGCAGGTCGGGGCGCGGCAGGGCGCCGCCCGGCAGCTGATCGGGCTCCGCCGCGGCGGAGGTGGGGGAGCCGACCGACCTGAGGTATCGGACGACGGTGGCCGCCATCCCTGCGTGTCCCATCACCCTTCGATTGAAGCTGACGGTTCGTCAGATGGGAAGGGGCGGGACGACCCGGCCAAGGGTGCCGCGACCCGCTCTACCCCGGTCGGGTGAAACCCCGGCCGGCCCCGACCCGTACGCCGGGCAGCCGCGCGCGGGCTCGGCATGGTGGCGGAACCGGCGTGCCGCCGTACGCCGAACCACCGCAGAGACCCGGGAGAGACCCCATGCTCGGCACCGATTTCCGTACCGGCTCACCCAACTGGCTCGACCTCGGCACCCCCGACATCGACGCGGCCGTCGCCTTCTACCGCGGCGTCTTCGGCTGGGACTTCGTCTCCGCCGGTCCGGAGGCGGGCGGATACGGCTTCTTCCAGCAGGGCGGCAAGACCGTCGCCGCGATCGGCCCGCTCACCGAGGAGGGCGCCACATCCGCCTGGATGGTCCACTTCATGAGCCCGGACGTACGGGCGACCGCCCAGGCCGTCAGGGACGGCGGCGGCACCGTCCGGACGGAGCCGATGGACGTCATGGGAGAGGGGTGGCTCGCCCAGTTCACCGACCCGCAGGGCGCCCAGTTCGCCTCGTGGCAGCCTGCGAAGACCGCCGGCCTGGAGGTGGCCTCGGCCGAGAACTCGCTGGTCTGGGTGGAGCTGCACGCGCCGGACCCGCTCGCGGCCGTCTCTTTCTACAACGGGGTGTTCGGCTGGCGCAGCGAGGAGATGCAGGCGCCCGGGATGACGTACCGGGTGCTGAGCACCGCGGACGGCGACCAGCGCGAGGCGTCGTTCGGCGGGGTCGCGCCGCTGGGTGACGGCGGGCCCGGACCGAGCTGGGTCCCGTACTTCCACGCCGCCGACACGGACGCCACCGTGGGCGCGGTGCAGGGCAACGGCGGCTCGGTGCTCATGCCGGCGGCGGACGTGCCGGACGTCGGCCGGATCGCCTGGGTGGCGGACCCGTTCGGGGCGACGTTCGCGCTGCTGAAGCCCAACCCCCGGATGTAGGGCGGCGGCGGTCCCGTACGCGCTCGCCGCCCTACCCGGTCAGCGGCCGAGGTACTTGGGGGTGCGACGCTCCACGAAACTCGCGACGCCCTCGTTGGCGTCGGCGGTGGTCATGTTGATCTCCTGGGCGGCGGCCTCGGCGGCGAGCGCGGCCGCCCGGTCACCGTCGAGGGAGGCGTTGACCAGCTGTTTCGTCAGGGCGAGGGCCCTGGTCGGGCCCTGGGCCAGGCGCTCCGCCCAGGCGCGGGCGGTCGCCTCCAGGGCCTCGGCCGGAACCACCGCGTTGACCAGCCCGAGGCGTTCGGCCTCGACGGCGGGCACGGCGTCGCCGAAGAACATCAGCTCCTTGGCCTTCCGCGGCCCGATCAGGCGGGGCAGGAGGTACGCGCCACCGCCGTCCGGGACCAGGCCCCGGCGTACGAACACCTCTATGAAACGCGCCGGTTCGGCCGCGATGACCAGATCACAGGCGAGGGCGAGGTGGGCGCCGATCCCCGCCGCGGTGCCGTTGACCGCGGCGATCACCGGCTTCTCGCAGTCGAGGACCGCGGTGATCAGCCGCTGGGCGCCGAGCCGGATCATCCGGGCCACGTCCCCCGCGACGCGCTCACCGGCGGCCGGCCCCCCGCGCAGGTCGGCGCCCGCGCAGAAGCCCTTCCCGGTGGCGGTGATGACGACGGCGCGGGTGGCGGGGTCGGCGGAGGCGTCGGCGAGGAGTGCGATGACCCGCTCGCGGTTGTCCCGGGTGAGGGCGTTCATCGCCTCGGGGCGGTTGAGGGTGATCCAGCAGACGGCGCCGGTCTCGATGCGGTGCAGTACTTCGTCACCGGGGGCTGCGCTGGTCATGTGAACTCCCCTTCGGGGGTGGCGGGTGCCGTTGGTGGCCGTGGTGGCGCGAGCCGGTGCCGGTGCCGGTGCCGGTGCCGGCGTGGGCCGGGTGGTGATCCCGGTGGCGGTGCGGGTCGCTTCCGGGCGCGGGGGCGCGTTGGGTGCCGCTGCGCGGAGCCGTCTCCCCGCCCCGCCCTTCCTCCGTTCCCCGGGGCTCCGCCCGGACCCCGATACGTGCGCTCCGCGCCCGTGCGCTCAAACGCCGCGCGGGCTGGTTCTTCCAGCCTCGCCGGCGTTTGGGGCGCGGGGTCCGGGCGGAGCCCCGGTACCGGCCCGGCGGGGCCGGACGAACCGGGCACCGCGGCGATTGAGCGCACGAACGGCACAGGGGAGCCGGCGCGGCGTCATCGGCAGACGGCCAGGGCGTCCAAGGCCACCGCGCCCTGGCCGCGGGGGAGGACCATCAGCGGGTTCACGTCCAGCTCGCAGAGGGTGTCGCCCAGCTCCAAGGCCATCCGCTGGACCCGTAGGACGACCTCCACCAGTGCGTCCACGTCCGCCGGCGGTGCGCCCCGTACGCCCTCCAACAGCGCGTGCCCGCGCAGTTCGTTCAGCATCGCCCGCGCCTGGTCCTCCCCGAACGGCGGCACCCGCACCGCGGCGTCGCGCAGGACCTCCACCAGCACCCCGCCCAGCCCCACCGTCACCGTCGGGCCGAAGAGGTCGTCCTGCGTCACGCCGACGACCATCTCGACGCCCCGTTCGACCATCTGGCAGACGAGGATGCCGTCCAGCGGGACGTTCTCGTAGCGGGCGATGTCCGTCAGCTCCCGGTATGCGTCACGGATCTGGCTCGCCGAGGTCAGGCCGATCTTGACCAGACCCAGTTCCGTCTTGTGCCCCAACTGGGGTCCCGAGGCCTTCATGACGACCGGGTACCCGACCAGTCCCGCCGCCCGCACCGCCGCCGCCGCGCTGGTCACCAACTGCTCGCGCGGTACCCGTATCCCGTACGCCCGCAGGAGCTGCTTGGCCGCGTGCTCGCTGAGCTGCCGGCCCGGGCGCATCAGGGCCTGCGCCTTGCGGTACGAGGGGGACGGCGTGCGCGGGGCGTCGTCGAAGGGCGAGCGGTAGGACGCGGTGAAGCGGTGGTGGCCCAGGTAGGCCCGTACGGCGGTGATGCAATTGCCGAAGGTGCGGAAGGTGGCCACCCGGGAGGAGCCGAGCAGCGTGGTGCGGTACGCCTCCTCCGTGCCGACGGGGGAGCCCCAGATCACGCAGATCAGCTTGTCCGTCCGCTCGGCGGCGTCCACCAGGTCCTGCGCCAGTTTGTCGCTCATGGGCGGGAACGGCCCGGTGATCGGGCAGATCAGGACGCCGACGGACGGGTCGGCCAGGATCGCGTCGATGATCTTGGGGCCGCGCCAGTCGCCGACGGGGTGGCCGCCGTTGTCCACGGGGTTCGCGACGTCCAGGTACTCCGGTATCCACTGGTGCAGCTCGGCCTGCTTGGCCTGCGAGAGGGTCGGGAGCGTCAGGCCCGCCTCCGTCGCCAGGTCGGAGAAGTGGGCCCCGGTGCCGCCGGAGATGGAGTACACGACGACGCCCTCGGCCCGGGGCACGCGCGCGCGGGCCAGCAGGGCTGCGGTGTCCTGGAGTTCGTCGAGGCCGTCGACCCGGATCACCCCGAACTGGCGCATGGCCGCGTCCACGACCGCGTCGGCGCCCGTCAGCTTCCCGGTGTGGGAAGCCGCCGTCCGGGCGCCGGTCTCGGTGCGGCCGACCTTCACGGCGACGACGGGCACCCCGGCCCGCGCGGCCCGGTCGGCGGCGAGCAGGAAGGCGCGGCCGTCCTTGAGCCCCTCCACGTAGCAGGCGATGGCCCCGACCTCGGGCCGCTCGGCGAAGTAGGAGATGAAGTCGGCGGTCTCCAGATCGGCCTCGTTGCCCGTGGGGGCCCAGTGCGAGAGGCGGATGCCGAGTTCCTGGAGGGCGTAGAGGGGCCGGCCCTGGTGACCGGACTGGGTGATCAGCGCGATGGCCGGGCCGTCCAGGTCGTCGCGGAACGCCTCGAAGGCGTTGAGGTTGGTGTTGGGACCGAGCAGGCGAAGGCCCGATCGGCGGACGGCGGCGGAGAGCCGGGCCTGGGCCGCGGCTCCGGCGTCACCGGTCTCGGCGAAGCCGGAGGCGAAGGCGACGGCGAACTTGACCTTGGCCTCGGCCAGTTCCTCGATCACCGGGAGCGGGTCGGCCACGAGCAGGACCGCGAGGTCCACCTGTTCGGGCAACGCGGCCACGGAGGCGTGGCAGGGGAGACCGAAGACGCAGGCGCGGGTGGGGTGGACGGGATGGACGCGGGCCCCGACGCGCTCGGCCCAGGCGATGAGCTGCCGGGTGATGCCGGTGTTCGGTCTGCCCTCGGCGTCGGAGGCGCCGATGACGGCCACGGACTCGGGTCGGAAGAACCGGTCCAGGTCGGGCACGTCGGAGCGCAGCGGCCGTCCGCTGACGTCCAGTGCGGCCGCGTCCCCGGCGGCGGGGGCCGCCGTGGAATGGACGGCCGTCCGGGGGGTCTCGCCGCAGGCCTCGACCCGTGCGCGGAAGTCGGTGGTGAGGGTGCCGTGAGTAGATCCAAGCATCGTTCCGCCCGCTCCTGCTCGATGAACTCCATGGGTCTCGCTAGCTGACGCACAGTCAGATTACTGAACTGACGCGCCGTCAGGAACAGGGTTGCGCCGGAAAGATGGTGGAGGTGGTGTGTGGAACGGTCCCAGATCCGCGGGCGGGGGGTCCAGGACGGTTTCAGCCGACCCGGCGCCGGGCTTCGCGGGCGGCTCTCGTACGGGCCACTCTCGTACGGGCCACCCCGGCGCGGGCGGCTCTCGTACGGGCCACGCTCGCGCCCGGCGCCCTCGCGCGGGCCGCCTCAGCGAGGTTCGCCGTGGCCCTCGCGCGGGCGTCGGCGGGCCACGGCCTTGGCGATCCGCTCCGCGTCCAGGGCCATCTCGCGGAACATCCCGCTGATGGGGTTGGTGAACCCGGTGAAGTAGAGGCCCGGGGCCTCGGCGGCGGTGCGGGCGCCGTGCGTGCGGGGGCGACCGCGCTCGTCGAGCACGCCGAGGTGGCCGACCAGGCCCTCCAGCGCCCGGCGGTAGCCGGTGGCCGCGATCACCACGTCCGGGGTGATCCGGCTGCCGTCCGCCAACTCCACCCGGGCGCCGTCGAAGGCGGTGACGGCGGCGACCGGCTCGACCGTGCCGCGACGGACGGCGCGGATCAGTCCGACGTCCTGAACGGGGATGGCGCCCTCGCGGACCCTGCTGTAGAGCCCGGTGGTGGGGCGCGGGAGCCCGTACGCCGACAGGTCCGGGACGGTCGCCTTGGCGACGAGCGCGCCGAGCCGGTCCACGAGCCGTACGGGCAGTCGGCGCACCAGGATCGCGCTGCGCTGCGCCGGCCAGCCGAGGCTGGAGCGGCGCACGATGTGCGGGGCGGTGCGGACGGCGAGCCGCACCCGTGCGGCCCCGCCCTCGGCGAGGTCGACGGCGATCTCCGCGCCGGTGTTGCCGACGCCGACCACGAGCACGTCCCGACCGGCGTACGGGGCCGGGCCGCGGTACTCGGCGGCGTGCAGCAGCCGCCCCGCGTAGCCGTCCCGGCCGGGCCAGTCGGGCAGCGCCGGGGTGTGGTTGAAACCGGTCGCCACGACGACGGCCCGCGCGGCCAGCACGCGCCCGCCGCCGGCGTACAGGGTCCACCCGTCGCCGTCCGCGGCGCGCTCGATCCGGGACACCTCCACGCCGGTGACCAGTTCCAGCTCGTGGAACTCGGCGTACTTCTCCAGGTACCGCACCACGTCGTCCCGCGCGACCCACCGCCCGAAGCGGCGCGGCACGGCCAGCCCCGGCAGCGCGGAGAGGCGTCGCGTGGTGTGCAGGCGGAGCCGGTCGTAGTGGGCGCGCCACGAGGCGCCGACGGCATCGGACTTCTCGACCACCACGGCGCGGACCCCGCGGGCGCGCAACGCGGCGGCGGCTGCGAGGCCGCCGGGACCGGCGCCGATCACGTACACGGGGCGCGGCTGGGTGGTCAGGTCTGGGGGTGTGGGGGCACCGGGCATGAGGTGTGAGCGTATCGACACAGAGAGTTGATGGGTCTCGGACAAGGAGGGAATCGATTGCGGATCGGTCACGGACCCGCTCCGGGGGCCTTGCGGGACGGGCCCCGATCGGTTCAACTGACGTTTCAGCTGACGTATCGTCAGATCGCGGAGGATGGGAGGCTGCCGATGCGGACCGCCTGGCTCACTGGGGCCGAATGGACAGCGGTGCTCCGGGTGGGCCTCGGCCTGTGGTGGCTGGAGAGCTGGCGGCACAAGGACAAGAAGGGCTGGTTCGAACGCGGCACCGGCATCGCGTGGGCCGCCGACGTGGCGGGCAAACACCGCTGGGCGTTCGTCAGGGGCGGCTTCGACCGGCTCGTCCGACCGCGCCCCAAGCTCATCGCGTACGTGGTGGTGTACGCCGAACTCGCGCTCGGTCTCGGGCTGGTCCTCGGCCTGCTCACACCCGTCGCGCTCATCGGGGGGCTGCTGTTGAACCTGCTGTACCTGGTGCTGATGATCCACGACTGGGCCGAGCAGGGACAGAACGCGATGATGGCGCTCATCTCGGTCGTCGCGCTCTTCGCCATGGGCTGGCAGGTCTGGTCCCTCGACGCGGCGACGGGACTCTTCCGGTGAGCGCGGCGACGGCGCGGTACGACCTGCCCGAGGCGGACGACTTCACCCGTCCCTACTGGGAGGCGGCCGCACGAGGCCGCCTGCTGCTGCGACGCTGCGCCGAGTGCGGGCGGGCGCACCACTACCCGAGGGAGTTCTGCCCCTTCTGCTGGGCGGGGGAGGACCGGGTGCGCTGGGAGGAAGCCGACGGCTCGGCCGTCCTCTACACCTGGTCGGTGATCCACCGCAACGACCTGCCGCCCTTCGGGGAGCGGGTGCCGTACGTGGCGGCCGTGGTGGACCTGGCGGAGGGGCCGCGGATGATGACGGAACTCGTGGACTGCGAAGCGGCGGAGCTGACCATCGGGATGCCGCTGCGGGTCGCGTTCCGCGAGAACAGCGGGGGCGTGGCCGTCCCGGTCTTCCGCCCGGACCCGCGATCGACCCCGCAACAGGGCTCCGAAGCAGGGGCGTCGGCGTAGCGCACCGCAGGTCGACGCCGTATGTCACAGCCGGGCACCGGTCCGGCGGAACCGCTGCGTCCCCCGGTGGAACCCGGCGATCCTGGGATCTCGCCAGGAAGGTCCGTACCACCTCACCCCTCGGAGGAGCCGGTGTCCTCGCAGGAGATCCCTCTCACGATCACCCCCGAGCAGGCCGCCTACGGCGTGATCCTGCCGGTGTCCCTGCCCGGCGGGGAGAGGCGCCTGCGGATTCCCGCGGGTTGCCGGGACGGCGAACTCGTACGGGCCCGCGTGGGCGACAGCGAGGTGCTGGTACGCATACGGGTCGCGCCCGCGGCGGGGGCCGGCGCGGCTGCCGCCGCCGGGCCGGCGACCGTCGCCTCCGCCGTACCCGTGCAGCCCGGACCGGCCAAGTCGTCCGGCGTCGGCGGGTGTCTGGTGGTGCTCGGCGTCGTCGCGGCCGTGATCATCGGGGCGATCGTGGTGAACAGCGGCGACGACGGCAAACACACCGCCTCGTCGTCGCCCACTGCGACGCCGACGTACAGCTCCTGGTCGCCGGCGCCGCTGCCGACCGACACCTCGTACACCTCCGGCACGGGAAGCAGCGGCGCCGGCGCCAACCCGTACCCCTCCTCCTACCCTTCCTATTACCCCTCCTCCGCGCCGACGACGGCCGATCCGAGCCCGTTCGACACGGGTACCTGCCTGAACGGGCAACTGCCGGACTCCACCACCGCGCAGCGCGTCGACAACGTGGAGGAGGTCTCCTGCTCGGCGTCGGACGCGCACTACAAGGTGATCCAGCGCTTCGGTTTCACCTCGGACCTGCACCGCTGCGACGACACCGCGCGCACCGAGTACGCGTTCTCGTACAGCTACACCCTCAACGGGGCGCCGATCAACCAGTACGTGTACTGCCTGATCGGGCTCGGCTCCTACTCGCGGAGCTGAGGCGCGGGCCGGTGCGGCGCGGGCCGGTGGGGCGCCGGCCTCACGGCCACAGGAGGCTGCGCGTCCAGGTCCCGGCGGGGTCGCGCCGGTAGCGGAGCCGGGTGTGGCGGCGGGCGGCGTCGCCCTGGAAGAACTCGACCTCCGCCGGGTCCAGCACGTACCGCGTCCACGTCGGCGCCGCCGCCTCGGGGTCGGCGCCGGCGCGGGCCCACGCCGCCGCCGAGGCCTCGGCGAGCTCCGCGAGTGAGCCCAGCAACTCGCTCTGACGGCCGGTCAGGGCAGCGGCCAGTGCCCCGCGCGAGCGCACCGCGAGGTCCTCGCGGCTCTCCCGCGCCCCGCAGGCCGTGACGCGGCCCCGGATGCGGATCTGGCGGCCCACCGCCGGCCAGTAGAAGCCCAGCGCGGCCTCGGGGTGCCCGGCCAGTTGGCGGCCCTTCGCGCTGGTGGCGTGCGAGGCGAAGTGCCAGCCGCGGGCGTCGGCGTCGTGCAGCATCAGGGTGCGGACGTCGGGGCGCCCGTCGGCGTCGACCGTCGCCAGGCTCATCGTGTGCGGCTCCGGCTGCCCGGCGCGGGCGGCGTGCGTGAACCACTCCCGGAACAGCTCCAACGGCTCGGCGGGCGCCGCCTCCGGGTCGAAGGAGGGGAGCGGGGCGTCCCAGACGCGCAGGGAGTGCAGGGTGCGGCGGAAGTCGTCGCCGCCGATATCGCTGGTCATGCGCCTATGGAACACCACGGGCCCGGCCCGCCCCCGTGGCCCGGCCGCCCCCGGCTGCGACCCCGTTGCGGGGGCCGGCCCCCGGACCCCCGCGCCTCAATCGCCGGCGGGGCTGGTTATGCGAGCCCGGGTGGTCTGGGGAAAGTGCCTCCGGCACACCCCGGGCGTTCATATGATGTGCCCGCAACAGACCGCTAGGGGTGGGGGTATTCATGGACAGCGCGGACGACTCGGGCGCGAGACGCGCAAGCCGTACGGGGGCGGTGCTACGACGGACGCTGGCGGCCCTGCTGCTGGCCGGGGTGGCCGTCGCCTGCGGGCCCGACACGGGGAGCGCCCCGGCCCGGTCCCTGGCACCGACCACACCGTCGGCCGTCGCGTCGGCACCGCCCTCCTCCACCCCGCTCCCCGGCCCCTCGGCCTCGGTGTCGGCCTCTGCCCCCGCGAGCGTCGCCGTATCGACACCCTCCGCGCCACCGACGACCAAGGCCCCGGCCCCACCCCCGCCGCCGTCCCGGGAGCCGACCCAGGAGCCGCCCCGCGAACCGACCAAGGAGGCTACGCACGCGGCGCAGGCCTCCTGCGAGATCGTGTCCAATGCGGGCAACTGCTACAAGGCGGGCCAGTTCTGCCGCAAGGCCGACGTCGGCAGCGAGACGCACGGTGCGAACGGCCGCCTCATCTACTGCCGCCAGGACGGCAGTCAGCCCCGCTGGAACTACTGAGCCGCCGACGGGGACGGACAGGCCTAGCGGCCCAGGATGACCGTCCCCGAGGAGCAGAACCAGCCGCCCGTGCCCGAGGCCAGTGCCACCTCGGGCAGCCGGCCGTCCCGCCGGGTGACCTGCCGGCCCGGGCCGGCCTCCCCGCGGAGCTGACGGACCGCCTCCACCATCAGGAACAGCCCCCGCATACCGGGGTGGCAGGCCGAGAGGCCGCCACCGTCGGTGTTGACGGGCAACTCGCCGTCCCGCAGCAGCCGGCCCTTCTCCACGAACGCCCCGCCCTCGCCCTTCGCGCAGAAGCCGAGGTCCTCCAACGTCACCAGCGTCATGTAGGTGAAGGCGTCGTAGATCTCCGCGAGGTCCACGTCCGCCGGGGTCAGCCCGGCCCGCTCGAAGGCCAGCCGGCCAGAGACCGCCGCGGGGGAGACGGTGAAGTCCTCCCACTCCGACATGGTGGTGTGCGAGACGGAGGTCCCCGAGCCGAGGACCCACACGGGCGCCTTCGCGGTGTCCGGTACGTACTCCTCCGCCGCGAGGAGCACGGCGCAGCCGCCGTCCGAGCGGATGCAGCAGTGCAGCTTCGTGAAGGGGTCCGCGATCATCTCGGCGGACAGCACGTCGTCCACCGTGATCGGGTCGCGGTACATCGCGTCCGGGTTGGTCGCGGCGTTCGCCCGGGCCTGGACGGCCACGGCGGCGAGTTGCTGCGTCGTGGTGCCGTATTCGTGCATGTGGCGGCGCGCGGCCATCGCGTACTTCGCGACGAGCGTGTGGCCGTACGGGACCTCGAACTGGAGCGGTCCCCGCGCCCCGAAGGACAGGTTCGAGGTGCGCCGGCGGGCCTTGATGTCGGCGCGGGCGGTGGAGCCGTAGACCAGCAGGACCGCGTTGGCGTGGCCGGCGGCGATGGCGTCGGCGGCGTGGGCCGCCATGACCTCCCAGGTGGAGCCGCCGACGGAGGTGGAGTCGACCCAGGTGGGGCGCAGCCCCAGGTACTCGGCCACCTCGACGGGGGCCAGGGTGCCGAGCCCGGCCGAGGCCAGGCCGTCGATGACGGAGCGGTCCAGGCCCGAGTCGGCGAGCGCCCGGCGGGCGGCTTGGGCGTGCAGGGCGTAGGGGGTGGGTCCGTCCACCCGGCCGCAGTCCGAGAGCGCGACGCCGACGACCGCGACCCTGCGGCGGGGTGCGGAGGCGGCTGAGAGGGGTCCAGGCATGGGGCGACGGTATATCTGACGTACCGTCAGGCGCTAGGTCGCGTGCGGAACAGCACGTACTGCCGGACGACTTGGGCGGTGACAGCCCCTGGGCATCCCCGGCTCACCCGCCTAACATGACGGCCCGTCAGATACCCGGCCACCGCTGGGAGCGCCCCCGGGAGGAGCCCGACGATGGATGCCGCCTTCACCGCGGAGCAGGACGAGATGCGCCGTACCCTGCGCGAGATCCTGGGCAAACGCTGCGGCCCGGACGAGGTCAAGGCCGCCGTCCGCACCGCCGCCGGATACGACGGCGAGCTGTGGCAGCGGCTCGCCCGGCAGCTCGGCCTGCCGGGCATCGCCATCGCCGAGGAGTACGGCGGGGTCGGCTGCGCGCCCGCCGACCTGGCGCTGGCCTGCGAGGAGATCGGGCGCGTGCTGCTGCCCTCCCCGCTGCTGGCCACCGCCGGGCTCGTCGCCCCGCTGATCGGCGCCCTCGGCACGCCCGCCCAGCGCTCGGCGCTGCTGCCCCCGCTGGCCGCCGGGACGCTGACCGCCGCACTCGCCGTACCCGGCCCGGCGCTGGCCACGGCCCTCGCGCTGACCGGGGACAACGCCCCCGGGGACTGGTCTGGGGGCGGTCGCGCCGGCGGGGTGCAGGCCCGGGGCGGCGAAGACGGCGGCTGGCGCCTGTACGGGGAGGCCGCCCAGGTGTTGGACGGACACAGCGCGGGGCTGCTGCTCGTCGCCGCGCACGCGGGCGGCTTCGCCCGCAGCCGTACCCTGCTGTTCCTCGTACGGGCGGACGCGCCCGGCCTCGTACGCGCCCGGCAGGCCACCCTCGACGAGACCCGGTCCCAGGGCCGCGTCCAACTGCGTGACGTCGAAGCGGAACTCCTGGGCGCGGCAGACGCCGACGCCGACGTGCCCGGGGCGCTCGCCGCCACCGGTCGCGGCGTCGCGACCGTCCTCGCCGCCGAGGCGGTCGGCGCCGCCGGTCACGCGTTGGCCCGCACGGTGGAGTACGTACGGCAGCGAGAGCAGTTCGGCCGCGCGGTCGGCTCCTTCCAGGCGGTCAAACACCGCCTCGCCGACCTCTACGTACAGGTCCAGGCGGCGCGCTCCGCCGCGTACTACGCGGCCTGGGACCCCGATCAGGGGGGCCTCGCCCTCGCCCAGGCCCTGGAGGCGCTCCGGCTGATCGCCGGGGAGGCCATCCAGCTGCACGGCGGCATCGGCTTCACCTGGGAGCACGACGCGCACCTCTACTTCAAGCGGGCCGCGGCCGACGAACTGCTCTTCGGCCCCGCCCACCGGCTGAGGGCGCACGCCGCACAGCGCGCCGGACTCTTCCCGGCCCTGCGAGAGGGGCCGGCGACGCCAGAGCGGCCGGCGATCCAAGAGGGGACGGTCGTCCGATGACAGCCGTCGGTGTCCGCCTGATGCAGAAGGTCTCCTCGACCCTACTGTTCGCGAAGATCGCACCCCACGTCATCCCCGCCATGGACAAGGCGGTGCACAAGCTCACCCGAGGCAAGGTCATCCTGAGCGCGCAGATGCTGCCCGGGGTGATCCTCACCGCCAAGGGCGCCAAGACCGGCGAGCCGCGCACCACGCCGCTCGCCTGCATGCCGTTGGACGAGGGCGCGAGCTGGCTGCTGATCGGCTCCAACTTCGGCCGCCCCGGCCACCCGGCCTGGACCGCGAACCTGCTCAGACACCCCGACGCGCGGGTGAGTTGGCACGGCCGGGACATCGCCGTACGGGCCCGGCTGCTCCAAGGCGAGGAGCGTGCGGAGGCCTGGCGGCAGGCCCTGGCCTTCTGGCCGCCGTACGCGACGTACCAGGCGCGCATCGAGCGTGAGATCCGGCTGTTCCGCCTGGATCGCCGCTGATCGCCGCTGATCGCGGGCTCGTCACGGCTCATCACCGCGACCCCGGGAAGGGGACCCGGACCCCTGGCGGCGGACCTGGACCCCTGGCGGGGGTCCGGGGTCCGCCGTTACTTGGTCGGCTTCTTGCCGGTGATGCCCAGGTGGACGAGGAGCGCCAGGTTCGGCTTGAGTTCGGCCTGCTTGACGCCCCAGGTCTGGAAGCCCTTCTGGTGCGAGGCGACCGCGGCCAACATCGCGACCAGCGAGCCGGCCATCGCGGCCGGGCTCAGGTCCTTGTCGACCTTGCCCTTGGCCTGGAGCTCCTTCATCGACTCCGTAAGGGAGTTGGTGACGGAATTGAGGATCTTCATGCGGATCTTGTAGAACCGCTTGTCGCCCTCGGCCGCGCCGAGGTCGACGACCCGCAGGATCGCGTCGTTGCGGCGCCAGAAGTCCAGAAAGCCCTCGACCAGTTCTTCGGCCGTGGCCCAGCCGGCCTTGCCGACCCAGTTGCGGCCCTCGACGAGCGCGGTCAACTGCGCGCCCTCCGTGGCCATTTCCTCTGCGATCTCCAGGACGGCACCTTCGACGTCCGGGAAGTACTGGTAGAAGGTCGCGGGGGAGGTACCGGCCTTGCGTGCGACGTCGATCACCTTGACGTCGCGGTACGGCGAGGAGCTGAGCATCTCGCCGAGGCAGTCGAGCAGCTTCTGCCGCGTCGCCTGGCCGCGCCGGCCGGCGACACGCCCGTCGACGGTGCGTACTTGTCCTGTCATGCCGTCAGCTTACCGAGGGGTGATCGGCGCGCTATTCGGCCGCCTGCAAATGGGGTTAACCGGTCGCCGACCTGGGCCCCAGCGTCCCCGCACCCGATGGACCGATGCTTTTCGGCCGTTCTTCGCACTCGTTGCGGCCTTGCCCGCACCGCTTGCGTCGCCGGTCGCGGACCGTCACCGGCCCCACCCGTATCGTGGCGTAATCCCCCGAATAGTCTTGTCAACAGGCTGTGGACAAGTTTTCGGACCCATCATGGCTGGGAGGCGCAGGGCGGCCGTGGCGGACGCAGGGGCCGCACCCCCGCACGGGACGCGGGGTGCATACCCCCGCACAAGGGAAGGAACCGGGCCAATGACGGCATTCGCGGAAGGCTCCCCCTGCTGGGTCGACGCCTCACTCCCGGACGTCGAGGCGGGAAAGCGTTTCTACGGTGAGCTCTTCGGGTGGACCTTCGGGGACAGCGCGGGCGCCGAGTACGGGCACTACACGCAGGCCTACAGCCGGGGCCGCAACGTCGCCGCCCTCGCCCCGAAACCCGACGGCCGCATGCCCACCGTCTGGGGGATCTACCTCTACACCGTCGACGCGTACGCCTGCGCCGCCCGCATCCGGGCCGCCGGCGGCCAGATGGTCATGGACCCGCAGCCCGTCGGCCCGTACGGCACGGCCGCGATGGCCGCCGACCCCGGCGGAGCCGTCTTCGGCCTCTGGCAGCCCGGCACCCACCACGGCTTCGAAGCCCAGGGGGAGCCGTACACGTACCGCTGGTCGGAGGTCTACACCCGCGCCCGCGACGCCGTCGACGTCTTCTACGCCAAGGTGTTCGGCTACGTCCCCGAGGACCAGGACGACCCCGCCTCCGGAATCGAGTACCGCGTCTGGTCCCCGCCCGGCAGTGCCCCCGGTTCCGCCACCGCCGTCCTCGGGCGCAGCCTCATCACCGACGCGTTCCCGGAGATCATGCCGTCGCACTTCCTGGCCTACTTCGCCGTCCCCGACTGCGACCAGACCGTGGCCGCCGCGCGGCGCCTCGGCGGCCGGGTCACCGCCGATCCCGTCGACACCCCGTACGGGCGCATCGCGGTCGTCGCCGACAATCAAGGGGCGGTCTTCGGGGTGCTCTCGGAGCCGCGGACGAAGGCCGGAGGCGAATCCCGGCCCTGACCCGGGGCCGGACCCGGCGCGGGCCTGACAGAATCGGGCGTGCGCGCCGGTGGACGCGCGCTGCGGGCGGGCCCGGTGTGGGCCCGGACGGCCCGTACGGGGAGGTGTGGAGGCGAGTGGTGGAGCAGCTGACGCAGCACGACCCGAGACGGATCGGCCCCTTCGAGGTGCTGGGACGGCTCGGCGCCGGCGGCATGGGGCTGGTCTACCTCGCGCGGTCGGCATCCGGACGACGCGTCGCGATCAAGACGGTGCGGACCGAACTGGCCGAGGACCAGCTGTTCCGCGTGCGCTTCACCCGCGAGGTGGAGGCGGCGCGCGCCGTCTCCGGCTTCTACACCGCGGCCGTGGTCGACGCCGACCCGCGCGCCGCCGTGCCGTGGCTGGCGACCGCGTACGTACCCGCCCCCTCCCTGGAGGAGATCGTCAACGAGTGCGGGCCCATGCCCGTACAGGCCGTACGGTGGCTCGCGGCGGGCATCGCCGAGGCCCTCCAGTCCATCCACGGCGCCGGCCTCGTCCACCGCGACCTGAAGCCGTCCAACGTGCTCGTCGTCGAGGACGGCCCGCGCGTCATCGACTTCGGCATCGCGAGCGGGGTCTCCAACACGCGGCTGACCATGACGAACGTCGCCGTCGGCACCCCCGCCTACATGTCGCCCGAGCAGGCGAAGGACTCGCGCAGCGTCAAGGGCGCCAGCGACGTCTTCTCGCTCGGTTCGACGCTCGTCTTCGCCGCCACCGGACACCCGCCCTACCACGGGGCGAACCCGGTCGAGACGGTGTTCATGCTGCTGCGCGAGGGCCCGAACCTGGAGGGGCTCCCCGACGAGCTGCGGCCCCTCATCGACTCCTGCATGCAGATGGACGCCACCCGCCGCCCCACCCCCGCGGACCTCCAGGCGCAGTTGGCCCCGCACCTCTTCGACGGCGGCGACGACAGCGGCACCGCCTCGGCCTGGCTGCCCGGTCAGGCCGTCGCCATGATCGAGGCCCGGCGGGCCGGGCTGCGTACCGCCGTGGTCCCCGCCCCCGCCCGCAAGCCGCGCGGGGCCGAGGGTCCGGCGTCGGGCCCCGCCACGCACCGGCGGCGCGAGCCCGCCGAGTCCTGGGTGGACCCGCGCACCGGCCAGGCCGCCCCGCCGCTCCCGGCGCACCAGCCGGACGCCTCCCCGGTGCCGTCGGGCGAGCCCGTGCGGCTCGGCGCCTCCCCGGTGCCGATCGGGCCCGGGCCGCGCGCGACGGCCGCCGCGCCCGCCGGCGCCGGAGTCGATGTGGCCACCGCCTGGGTCCGCCCGCCGGGCGGCGCGTCCGCGGCCGACGCCGTGGCGGCGGTGCCGCACCAGTCGGCGTCCTCGACCCCCGGGCCGTCCGGCCCCTCACCCGACAGCGGCCGCTGGCGGCCTTGGCGGTTCCGCATGTCCAACGAGGTCTGGGGCACCCCGACCGTCGCGGGGGACCTGCTCTACGTCACCTCCTTCGAGGTGCACGCCCTGGACGTCGGCAGCGGCCGCAGGCAGTTCAAGACGCGGGACGTCGCCTGGTCCATGGCCGTCGCGGACGGCCGCATCCACGCCTCCGACGGGCCTTCCCTGTACGCGCTCGACGCCTCCGACGGCTCCGAGCGCTGGCGGCTGGCCACCGATGCCTGGGTCTACGCCCTGCGCGCCGAGCGGGGCACCGTGATCACCGCCACGCGCGGCGGCGGCGTCCAGGGCTGGGAGGCCTCCAACGGCCAGAAGCTGTGGGAGCTCAGCGGCGCCCAGTCCGACTTCGAGACCCCGGAGGCGGCGCCCGTCCTGCACGACGGCACCGTCTACGTGTGGCAGGACGCCCGGCTGCGCGCCCTGGACGCCCGCTCAGGTCTGGAGGCCTGGTCGTACCCGGTCGGCGACGCGGCGTCCTGCGGGAACGTGCCGGTACGGGTCACCCCGGCGCCCGACGGCAACGTCTACGTCGCCGCCGGCACCCGCGTCCTGTCCGTCGACCGGGCCTCGGGGCGGGTGCGCTGGCACTTCGAGGCCCCGGCGGTCTTCCTGGCACCCCCGGCCTTCGCGCCGGGCGCGGCGGTGACGGGCGGCGGCGTCTACCTCGTCGACTACCTGGGCACCGTCTACGCCTTGGACGCGGCGACCGGCAAGGACCGCTGGCGCATCGCGACGGAGTCGCGGCCCTCGCCGGACCCGGTCCTGGTGGCGGCCGGCAGCGTCCACCTGGGCGCGGGCAGTGCCCTGTACACGCTCGACGCGGTCACCGGCACCCCGAAGTGGCGTTTCGCGGCGGGCGGGGAGATCACCGGCTCGCCGGCGGTCGCGGACGGCCGGGTGCACTTCGGCTCGGCGGACCACTGCCTGTACACCCTGGACGCGGCGGGCGGCCAACTGCGCTGGAAGCTGGCCACGGGCGGCGAGATCACCGGCGCCCCGGTGGCGGAGTCGGGCGTGGTGTACGCGTGCAGCAAGGACCGCTGCGTGTACGCGCTGGACGCGGCGAAGGGGACGGGCACCCGGACCGCCGCGTGAGCGCGGCCGGGCCCCTGAGTCGCGCGCGGCACCGGGAGTGACAGGATGGACCCCATGAGCAACGTCTACTTCGACATCAACATCAACGGCGAGTCCGCGGGCCGCATCGTCTTCAACCTCTTCGATGACGTCGTCCCGAACACGACGAAGAACTTCCGCGAGCTGGCCACCGGCCAGCACGGCTTCGGCTACGCCGGTTCGCCCTTCCACCGCGTCATCCCCGAGTTCATGCTCCAGGGCGGTGACTTCACCAACCAGAACGGCACCGGCGGCAAGAGCATCTACGGCGAGAAGTTCGCCGACGAGAACTTCAAGCTGAAGCACGACCGCCCGTTCCTGCTGTCGATGGCGAACGCCGGCCGCAACACCAACGGCTCGCAGTTCTTCATCACCACGGTGGCCACCCCGTGGCTCGACGGCAAGCACGTCGTGTTCGGTGAGGTCGTCGAGGGCTCGGACCTGGTCAAGAAGATCGAGGGCCTGGGCTCCCAGTCCGGCCGCACCTCGGCCAAGATCGAGATCGCGGCCTCGGGCGTCGTCGACGCCGCCTGATCCCTCCAGCCCCGGCCGGCCGGCCCCGCCCCCTCCGGGGGAGCGGGGCCGCCGCCATGTCCGGCCCCTGACCGGCCCTCGTCAGGTGGCCGGCGTGAGGTTGCGGGTCATGCGGGCGAGGACGCCGACGGCGGTGGTGTACTCGTCGGCGCAGATGCCCCGCGTCGCGAGCGCCCGGAAGGCGTCGACGCGTACGGCGGCCTCGGCGCGGCACGTGCGTCCGGCGTCGGTGAGGGCCAGGATGTCGGGGGTCGGGCGGGTGAGCCTGCCCGTGGTGAGGAGGGCCTCGACCGCCGCCGTCAGGGCCGGCGCCGCCGCGTTGGCGGTGAGGAGGTCCCGTACCGCCCGATCGGTCGCGGGGGCCGCTCCGACCGCGTTGAGGACCTGCCAGGTCAGGCGGGTGAGGCCGGCCTCCGCCAGCATGGCGTCCATGTGGGCGGTGAGGGCCTGGTCGGTGCGTGCCAGCCAGTAGCCGATGGGTCTGTCCGTGTCCTGGATGGGTGCGGGTCCCCGTTTCCGGTGGTCAGCGGGTGGTGAAGGCCGCGGCGTTCTCCCGGGCCCACTGCGCGAACGCGCGCGGCGGGGTGGCCAGGAGGGAGGCCGTGGTGTCGGCGATCGGTACTGGGGTGACGGTGGCGCGGGCCCACAGGTCGAGGAGCGAGCCGGCCATCGCGGCGGGCATGTGGCGGGCCAACTGTTCCTCGGCCTCCGCGCGGGTGATCTCCGCCACCGCGACGGGCCGCCCGATGGTGTCGGCGATGATCGCGAGTTGCTCCCGGAAGGTCAACGACCGGTCTCCGGTGAGGGTGAGCGCGTGGCCCCGCAGGGAGTCGCCGGTCAGTGCCCTGACGGCGATGTCGGCGATGTCGGCGGGGTGGATCGGCGCGATGCGCGCCTCCGGGTAGGCGAGCGGGACGGGCAGGCCCCGGGCGATGAAGTGGGCCCAGCCGAGGGCGTTGCCCGCGAAGGCGTCGGGACGCAGCAGGGTCACGGTGAAGTCGGCCGAGGCGAGGGCGCGTTCGACGCGGAGGCTGTGTGAGGCCAGCGGGTCGTTCTCCGCGCCGGGCTCAAGGACGGAGGCGGAGGAGAGCAGGACGACGTGCTCGACGCCCGCGCTCTCCGCGGCCTCGACGAACGCCGCGATGCCGGCGGGTTCGGGGTAGAGGAACACCTGGCGGACGCCGTCCAGCGCGGCGGCGAAGGTCTCCGGCCGGTCGAGGGCCAGCTCGCAGGGCTCCACGCCGGGCGGCACGGTGAGCTCGGCGGGGCGGGCGCTGGCGGCGCGGACGAGATGGCCCGCGCCGTGGAGTCGGGCGGTGATCGCCCGGGCTACGGCACCACGGGCGCCGGTGATAAGGATCGTCATGGATATGCATGCTTGCATGCACACGTTTCCACGTCAACACATGTCTGTGTCGGAGCACGGGGTATCATCGGGGCATGGCGAACCCCGAGACGATGACGGCCGACGAACTGCTGGACGCCGTCGGACCGGCGTTCTCCAAGCTGCGTCGCACCTCACTGCTGGAGGTCGAGAACCCGATCTCGGCGAAGGACCTCAGTCGCACCCTGGTCCTGAACCTCGTCCTGGAGGGCACCCGGCAGCCCGACGAGGAGATCACCGTCGGGGGAGTGGCGGAACTGCTGGCCGTGGACCCGTCGGTCGCCAGTCGTATGGTCAGTGACAACATCAAGGCCGGCTACCTGGTCCGGGGGGCCTCCCAGCGCGACGGCCGCCGTACGGTGCTGCACCTCAGCGAGGCCGGCCACGAACTGATGGCCCGCTTCCGCCGCCACCAGCGATCGGCGTACGAATACATCACCGCCGACTGGTCCGACGACGAGCGCCTCGACTTCGCCCGCCTGATGCTCAAGTACGCCGGCGCCCTGTCGGACCTCCGCCACCGCGGTCCGGCGGCCCCGGACGGCAACACGCCCTAGACGCGCCGCTCCAGCACCCGGCCCGGCCAGGTGCCGGACATGAAGGGGTCGGTGGGCGTGAAGCCGTTGCGCTCGTAGTACGCCACCAGCTCGCCGCCCCCGCCCGCCCAGCAGTCGACCCGCAGCAGTGCGACGCCGGCCCGCCGGGTCTCCTCGACGGCGCGGGCCAGCAGCGCCGCCCCGATCCCGAGGCCCGCGTAGCGGCGGTCGCCGACCAACAGTCGGACGTACCGCTCGGGTTCCCCGGCCGGCGCGATCGGCAGCTGCGCACTGGGCCCGGAGTCCAGGACGAGGGCCCCCGCCGGGGCGCCGTCCCACTCCGCGATGAAGGGCGTGTTCTCGGTCGTGTACCGCCCGACCCGCTCCACCCCGCCCGGCCGCCGCGAATACGGTGTCGTGCCCCACTGCTCGGTGTTGCCGCGGGCGTTCATCCAAAGCACCGCGGAGTCGAGCATGCCCAAGATCACCGCCGCGTCGGCGGGGCCGCCGGGCCTGATCCGCATCCGTCCGCCGTCGGCGCCCTCGCCGTCAGTGCTGTCGTTCACGACAGAAGCCTAGGGCCCGTCCGTCCGACGGGCTTCAGGGGCGGTCCGGCGGAGGGGGCCAGGGCTCGTCGTCGTGGCGGGTGGGGGAGGTCGGAGCCTGGTTGGTGGGCGGGAGGTCGCGGTCCCGGACGCGGCGGCGGGGGCGGCCGCGCATGACGGCCGCCGCCAGGAGGAGCAACGCGCCGGCGCCGAACGCGCTGGCCACGCCCGCGCCGACGCCTCGACCGCCGCCGACCGAGATGCTGCCCACGGCCTGGCCCTGACGGACCATCCACAGTGCGGCGAAGCCGAGGACCACGACCCCCGCGAGCGCCATCAGAGCGCGTGAGCGCAGCACGATCGCGATGAGGGCCAGCAGCGCCGCGGCGCAGAACGGCAGCAGCAGCCCGGTGAACAGGGCGGCTTTGGCGCCGGTGATCCCGCCCGGGGCGAAGAGTTCCACCAGGCGGTAGTCGCGTCCGTGCCGGCCGTCGTACCAGGCACGGAAGGGACTCCAGACGGCGACCGCGGCCCCGATCAGACCGAGGATCGAGCCGAGTACGTTGCGGATCATGCCCGGCCCTCCGGGGTAGGGATCTTGTGCCCGACGCTACGTGCGGCCCGGGGTGCCCGCACCTCGGGTGGGGCGTCCGGGGGGCCTGGTAGCGTGGCGCGCCGTTGCCCAGGGGGAGGAGTCGGCCGTGGTGGTCGGACGTCGCATCAGATTCGGCGCGGTGCTGGTGGCGGTGGTGTTCGCGCTCACGGGGTTCTCGTCCGGCCACAAGAGCGGTCACAAGAGCAGCGGTGGGGGCGGCTGCTCCAGCTCCAAGAGCAACAGGAGCAGCAGCAGCTCCAACCGCACCACCACCAACAACCGCAACACCACCAGGGGGAGCGGGTCGACGGCGAGTCCCACCACGAGCCCCACCGACACGGGTCCACTCGCCCGCGCCGAGGTCGTCACCTGCTCCGGCCCGGGCCGGCCCGAGGTCACCGTCAAGGTCACCTCCCTCGCGAGCACGGAGCGCACGGTCGAAGTCCGGATCAAGATCGACAACGCGTCCGGGACCGTCGAGCGCACCTCCGGCCGGGTCACGCTCAAGAAGGGCGAGAGCCGCACCGTCGAGATCCCGGTCGGCGACCCCACGACGGCCTCGACGGCCCTTGGTTGCCGAGTCGGGTCCGTCGTCCCGGCCTGACGGGCGTCGCCGGCCTGACGGATGCCGCCGGGGCGGACGGGCGCCGCCGGGCCTGGGCGGCGCCGCCCGGCCCGACCTCCGCCCCGCTCGCCCGGCAGGCCGCCGGCCGAGCGCGCCTAGCGAACCCGGGGCTCCGGTGACGTGCGGCGGCCGGTGAAGAGGGCGGCCTGGTCGGCGGCGGGCAGGTTGCCCAGGGCGATCAGGGCCGGCGCCTGGTCCAGGGCTTGGCGCAGCGCCGCCTGCTTCGCCGACCACAACGCCCGTACCGTCCCCTGGACGGCCGCGGTCGGGAAGCCGGCCAGCGTCCGCGCCGACCGCAGTGCCGCCGCCACGAGCTCCCCGGGCTCGACGAGCTCCGAGACCAAACCCGTCTCGTACGCCCGCCGCGCCGAGAGCCGCTCCGCCGTCCCCATCAGGGACATCCGGGCCACCTCCCCGAACGGCATGCGCTGGGCCATGTAGACCGCCTCGTAGGCGCTGACCATCCCGTAGGTGGTGTGCGGGTCGAAGAACGTCGCGGTCGACGACGCGACGATGAACTCCGACTCGCCCAACAGGTAGAAGGCCCCGCCGCACGCCATGCCGTTGACGGCCGCGACCACCGGCTTCCACAGGTCGTTGGCCTTCGGGCCGACGGCGATCAGCGGGTCGTCGACGGAGTAGGGGGACGCGGGCTGCGGTACCGAAACGTCCCGGTCGACGCCCGTGCAGAACGCGGCCGTACCGGCCCCCGTCAGCACCACCGCCCGTACGGCGTCGTCCTGCCGGAACCCCCGCCAGACGGCGGCCAGTTCACCGGCGGTCGGGAGATCGATCGCATTGTGCCTGCGCTGCCGGTCGAGGGTGACGACCGCGACGCCGCTCGCCCCGTCGCGATCCACCCGTACCGTCACGGCCGCTCCAGGACCCAGCGCGGCACGCTCATCCCGCCCGTCTCGGTGAACACCACCTGCACCCGCGCCCCGATCCGCAGCCGGGCCGGGTCCACCGAGTCCAGCGGGGCGTCGGCCGAGGTGACCAGGTTCCCCGCCAGCCGGATCAGCGGGGCCTCCGCCAGCTCCACGAGGACGACGTTGTACGGGGCCTGCGCCGCGTAGGCGGGCAGCAGCGGCGGGTGCGGCCGTACGTACGACCAGATCCGGCCCCGGCCGCTCATCAGCCGCCATTCGGAGCCGAACGACCCGCAGTGCGGGCAGCAGGGGCGCGGCGGGAAGCGGAGTCTGCCGCAGTCGGCGCAGGCCTGGACACGGAGTTCACCGCGCGCGGCGTACTCCCAGAACGGGGCCCCGTCCTCGTCCGGGACCGGGAGGAGGAGGCTTTCGGCGGGCGCGGTCATGGTCGGTGTCAGCTCCTCAGCAAGATCGCGGACGTCGGGACACCCTCGCCCGCCGTCACCAGGCACGTGGCGGCGTCCGGCACCTGGGCGGTGGAGATGCCGCGCAGTTGCTTGACGCCCTCGTTGATCAGGTTGAAGCCGTGCACGTACGCCTCGGACAGGCCGCCGCCGCCGGTGTTGATCGGCAGTCGGCCGCCCATCTCCAGCGCCCCGCCCTCCGTGAAGGCGGCGCCCTCGCCGCGCCCGCAGAAGCCGTACCCCTCCAGGGACAGCGGGATCAGCGGGGTGAACGCGTCGTAGATCTGCGCGACGTCCACGTCCTCGGGCCCGAAGTCGGCCTGCTTCCACAGGTGACGGGCGGCCGTCCACGCCGGACCGGACAGCGGGTCGTCGTTCCAGTAGTTGACCATCCCGTGGTGCTGCGCCGGCAGGCCCTGCGCGACGGAGTGGACGTAGACCGGCTTTTGGCGGCAGTCCCGCGCGCGCTCGGCGGACACGATGACGCAGGCCAGCGCCCCGTCCGTCTCCAGGCAGTTGTCGAACAGGCAGAGCGGCTCGCTGATCATGCGGGAGGTCATGTACATCTCGCGGGTCAGCGGGCGCTCGTACATCACCGCGGCGGGATTCTCGTTGGCCCGGTTGCGGCAGGCCATCGCCACGTTGAAGAGGTGGTCGCGGGTGGCCCCGTACTCGTGCATGTAGCGGCGGGCCAGCATGCCTATCTCGTCCGCCGGGCGCAGCAGCCCGAACGGACGGGTCCACTGCCCGGGGGTGGGCAGCTGCACGGTCGTGTTCTTCCAGGGGCGGGGTCCCGAGCCGCGCTTGCGCGAGCGCCAGGCGACGCCGACGGAGGCCTGGCCGGTGGCGACGGCGGCGGCGAGGTGGCCGACCGTGGCGCAGGAACCGCCGCCGCCGTAGCCGACCTTGGAGAAGAAGGTGACGTCACCGGCGCCGATGGACTTGGCGACCTCGACCTCGTCGGTCTCCTCCATCGTGTACGAGGCGAAGGCGTCGACCTCGGACGGCGCGATGCCGGCGTCCGCGAGCGCCGCGAGGATCGCGCGGCAGGCCAATTCCTTTTCGCTGCCCGGCAGTCGTTTGGCAAAGGCGGTCTGGCCGATGCCGACGATTGCCGTAGCGTCCTTGAGCGTTGCCGCCATCGCCACCTCCGGGTGCGCGCCAGTGCTGACAGCCGCGAAGGCTACAGCTAATCTGACGGATAGTCAGCTACTGGCACCGGGGAGGGCGACGCGCGATGGACGAGGAGCGGCACGAGCAGCACCGACAAGACAGGGACCGACCCACCGACGAGCACTCCGACCCCGCCGCCGCCCGCCGGGGCGACCTGCGCTGGGGCACCATCGGAAGGCTCGTGCGCGACGCCGCCGCCCGCTACGGCGACCGCGAGGCCGTCGCCGACGGCCGCGTCCGCGTGAGCTACGGCCGGCTCGGCGAACGCGTCGAACGCACCGCCGCGGCCTGCCTCGCCGCCGGGATCGAACCCGGCGACCGGGTCGCCGTATGGGCGCCCAACAGCCTCGACTGGATCGTCTCCGCCCTCGGCGCCGTCTCCGCCGGCGCGGTGCTCGTCCCGCTCAACACCCGATTCAAAGGCTCCGAGGCCGCGTACGTGCTCCGACGCAGTCGGGCGCGGCTCCTCTTCATCACGGGCACCTTCCTCGGCACCTCCTACGTCGCCTCCCTGCGCCGCGCCACAGCCGAAGGCAACGGCACCGGCCCCTTGCCCGGCCTACCCCACCTGGAACAGGTCGTCGTGCTCGCCGAAGACGCCCCCGAGGCCTTCCGCACCTGGAAGGACTTCCTGGCCGGTGGCGACCCCGTACCGGCCGAGGCCGTCCGCGAGCGCGTCGACTCGCTCCGCCCCGACGCGCCCTCCGACATCATCTTCACCTCCGGCACCACCGGCAGCCCCAAGGGCGCCGTCATCACCCACGCCCAGACGCTGCGCTGCTACGACGTGTGGAGCGAGCTCGCCGGACTGCGCGAAGGCGACCGCTACCTGATCGTGAACCCCTTCTTCCACACCTTCGGCTACAAGGCCGGGATCATCGCCTGCCTGATGCGCGGGGCGACGATGATCCCCCAGCCCGTCTTCAACGTCGACACCGTCCTCGCGAACGTCGCCGCCGAACGGATCTCCGTCCTCCCCGGCCCGCCCACCCTCCACCAGTCCCTCCTCGACCACCCCCAGCGCGACCACCACGACCTGTCCGCCCTGCGCCTGGTCGTCACCGGCGCGGCCGTCGTCCCGCTCCGGCTCGTCGAGCGACTGCGCGGCGAACTGCGCATCGCCACCGTCCTGACCGCCTACGGGCTCTCGGAGGCCGGCGGCATCGTCACCATGTGCCGCCGCGGCGACCCGCCCGAGGTCATCGCCGCCACCTCCGGGCGCGCCATCCCCGACACCGAGGTACGGATAGCCGACGAGAACGGTGCCCCGGCGCCGGCCGGCACCCCGGGGGAGGTGTGGGTACGCGGCCACCACGTCATGCGGGGGTACTTCGAGGACCCGGACGAGACGCGGCGCGCCATCACCCCGGACGGCTGGCTGCGCACCGGCGACGTCGGGATCCTCGACCCCGCCGGGAACCTGCGCATCACCGACCGGATCAAGGACATGTTCATCGTCGGCGGGTTCAACGCCTACCCCGCCGAGATCGAGCAGCTCCTCGGCCTGCATCCGGACGTCGCGGACGTCGCCGTCGTCGGCGTCCCCGACCCGCGCCTCGGCGAGGTCGGCAAGGCGTACGCGGTCCGGCGCCCCGGCTCCACCCTCACCGCCGACGACCTGATCGCCTGGTCCCGGCGGGAGATGGCCAACTACAAGGTGCCGCGGACGGTGGAGTTCGTGAGCGAGCTGCCGCGCAACGCGAGCGGCAAGGTCCTCAAGAGGGAGCTGCGGACCCGGGTTTGAGGCGCGGTCCAGATGACATCCGGGAGATCACGCGCCCGACCCCGACGGCACTTGACGTCCTACGGTCGCAGAACCGCTGCCGTCAGGCCTTGCCCGTGAGGGACGCCACCACCTGCTTCGTCAGCTTGGTCGCGGCCGGCAGGCCGGTGTCGGTGCTGCTGCTGGCGAGCACGGTCACCACCGCGGTGCCGACCCGCGCGGCCACCAGCGTGTTGCCGCCCTGCCAGGCGGAGCTGGTCAGGGTAATGGTCCAGGCGCCGTCACCCACGCCCGCCAGGGGCTTCTCGGTGACCGTAACCTTGGCGTTGGTGTCGGCGTCGGTGTATTTCGGGCAGGCCTTGGATATCTTGCCCAGCGCGTCCAGCACGGTCGTGGCGGTCGTGCCCCGGTACACGTCGATCTCCTGGGCGAACTCCTCGGAGGAGTTCTTGTTCACGTACGCGTCCTGCGCGAAGGAGACCCCGGTGATTCCGGTGATCTCCGTCCACGCGGTCTTGTCGAGCTTGGCGCAGTCGGGGGTGGGCACCTCTGTGGTGGTCGGCAGTCTGTAGCCGTCACCGGTGTCGCGCGTGGATTCCGGGTCGGCGGTGAAGCCGGTCGCGAAGAACGAGGCAGGCGCGAGCGCCGCCTTGAGCTGCTTGCCCGTCAGCAGGCCCTTGTTGGGATCGGGGGCGGCCGGCGCCGCGGCGGCCGCCGCCAAGCCGGCGGCCTTCGGGGCGATGGTGGAGCAGGCGGTCAGCGCCAGCGGAAGCGCCGCGACGGTGAGAAGCCTGCCGGCGGGGGATATCTGACGCACGGTGTGACTCGACCTCGATGTTCGTGCGTGAGGTACCGGATCGTCCGGCACATCACGGGGTGGTGCCTCGGCAGAGGGCTTCGCGCATCCCATCCGGTTGCCCCCGGCAGGGCAAGGATCCGGCCAATCCTTTGCCGGAGAATGGACAAAATTTACCGGAATGCCGCCGCCAGGGGGCGAAGCGTGCTAAAGCCCACCGGGTGAACCCCCGGCCGGGGCACGGCCGTTCTTGCGGGCCAGTACCAGGCGCCAGCGCGGAGTCCCGTCGGGGCGGCGGCCGAAGTGCTCCAACGGAACGGTCCCGACCGTGAACCCCGCCGTGCGCAGATCGGCGCGGACCGGCCCCCAGGGGAAGGAGCGGTAGTACATGACGAACGGCGGGCGCCACACGGCGTTGCGCACACGCATCGCCGCGTCGAAGCCGGCCACCGCCCACCACAGCGGTGACGTCGGCGGGATCGGCGCCCCGATCGGGAAGGCGAACACGCCGCCGGGACGCAGCACCCGGTGGACGCCCGCGAACAGGGCCGGCCGCTGGGCGGGGAGGAAGTGACCGAAGGCCCCGAAGCTCACCGCCAGGTCGTACGAGTCCGCGAACGCCTCCGGCAGCGCCAGCGCGTCGGCCCGGACGAGATCGGCCCCGTCCGGGAGGTCCCTCGAGGCCTGCCGCAGCATGCCGGCGCTGACGTCCACGCCGGTGACCCGGTCCCGGCACAGCCGCCGCAGCAGCGGCAGACCCGCGCCGGTGCCGCAGCACAGGTCCAGCCCGGAGCCGAAGGACCCTTCGTGCTCCGCCAGGGCCTCTTCGACCGAGTCGAGCATCCGGTCCGGGGTGCGGAACGGCGTCTCGTCGAACTTCGGCGCGAGCAGGTCGTAACCGCGCTCGACGGAGGACAGCGCCTGCACGGCCAGCTCGCGGAGGGTCGGCCCCTGGGAGGTGAACATCCCTCCACCCTAGACGCGTTCTCCCGTTACGGCTGGTGCGCCGCCCGGCCTCACGGGGTCCGCGGCCGGTCCTTCCGCCAGGCGCTGACGCCGAGCCGCCCCGTGGTGCCGAGGTCGAGTTCCGGTGTCACGGTCATGGCCGGAGCCCCGGGCTTCGCCGTCACCCTGGCGTACGGCGCGTTCACGGCCTCGCCGAAGCCGGTGGTGTTGCGCCACGCCAGGGTCGAGCTCGCCGACTCGCCCGGGCCGAGCGTCAACGGGGCGGGCGGTACGTCGCCCGGCAGGCCCGTGGAGATGTCGGCGGTACCGTGGAGGACCTCGATGCCGGTCACCGGCTCGCGGCTCGCGTCGAGGAGTTGGAGAGCGGGGTAGCCGTCGAGCCGGTAGTCGCCGTTGCCGCAATTGGTCAGGTGGAGGCCCACCACGCGCAGTCCCATGGCGGCGTCGCCGTCGTCGGCCGTGATGCGGACCCCGGAGGGCGGGCAGGCGCCCGGCGGGGCGGGCGCCTCGGCGGCCGGGACGGCCCGGACCTTGGAGATCCGCACCTGTGTCCCGGCTCCGGTCCCGGCTCCGGTCCCGGCCCCGGCGCCGGTTCGCGCTCCTGCTCCCGCAGCGGTTCCGGTCGCGCCGGTGGCTCGTTCGACGGTGCGCGTGACGCTCTGACCCGGCCCCACGGACGCCACGGTCTGCCGGACGGTGTCCACGTCCTGGCCGGAGCTGTTCAGGAGGTCGAAGGTGATGGTGTAGGTGAGGGCTTCCGTGCCGGTATTGGTGACCCGGAACGCGGGGTCCGAGGCGGGGGAGGGGCCGCAGGCCGGGTCGATGAGGCTCACGCCGTCGTGGTCCGCGCCGGTGGGCCGGTCAGTGGTCGGGGAAGGGACGCAACTCGGTGCGGCGGAGCCGCCGGCCGTGCCGGAGCGGGCGCTGTGCGTTCCGCATCCGGCGAGGAGCACGGTGGCGGCGAGGGCGCACAGGGCGACCGGGGTTGCGGAGGTGACGGGGCGCATCGGTCCAGGAGATCAGGAGCGGATGCGCGCGGCTGTGACGGAGGCCATGCTTCCGGTCACAGGGCCGTCACAACGACGTGCGGCGGCCGCGGTGGTCCCCCCGGGCCACCGCGGCCGCCGTCCCCCGTACGAGCCCTCGGGTCTCCCCCGTACGCATCCCCCCGTACGCATCCCCGTGGGCTTCCCCCGTACTCCCCCGTACGTTTCCCCCGTACGTGCTGTGCTCGCCTCGGTTACGGGCGCGGTACGGACGCGTGGTTGTCCAGCGTCACGATGTCCGCGTCCGGAGCCTTGTCTTCCTGCCCGAGCAGCGGCGTACCGCCCGAGGCATGGTTGTCCAGCGGCTTGATCTCGATGCCCGACGCGTGGTTGTCGAGCGGTTTGATGTCGCCGTCGTTCGGCAGGGCGTTCTCGTTCGTCGTCATCGTCGGATCTCCTGATGGATGAGTCGGGCCCGTTCGGCGATTCCCCCGTGGATCGCCGAACGGGTAGTCCTCCAGTCGACCTGCGAGTCCCCCGACCCGCCGAGCCGATGTATTCATGATGGCGGGCGGCGATAAACGAACGATGAACGTCTCGTTCATCGGTCTACCGCGCAGGTCAGGCCGCCAGCTGTGAAGCCAGTAACGTACGTACTTCGGCCAGCTCCGCCGAACCCAGTCGTGCGAACACGCTCTCCGCGTCCCGCCAGCACACCCGCGCCCGGTCCCGCTGACCCAGCCGCACCAGGGCCTTCCCCAGCACCGTAAGCACGGTCGCCCGGCGCCACTCGCCGCCGATGCCGCGCAGCGCGATGGCCTGCTCGGCGTGCGAGGCGGCCAGCGTCGGCCGGCCCGCCGCCAGATGCGCTTCGGCGAGCCGGAAGTGCGTCACGCCCTCCCACAGCGGCTGCCGGTTCTCGTGGAACAACGAAAGCGCCTCGCCGAGCTGCTCCAACGCCTCACCCAGCCGACCCGCCTGGGTGAGCGCGATGCCCAGCGCGTAGCGGCCGTTGGCCAGGCGCAGGGTCAGTCCCATCCGGTCGTAGATGGCGATGCCCTGCTGCGCGAGGTCTATGGCACTGGTGAGGCGTCCCAGTTCGACGTGGATACGGGACAGGTTGCACAGGGCGCTGGCCTCGCCCACGAAGTTGGCGTCGGCCCGGAAGTTCGCGATCGCCTCCAGCAGGAACCGCTCGCCGTCGGCGTGCCGCCCCTGGTAGAGCGCGATGATCCCGCGGTCGTTGGGGGCCCAGCAACTGGGCAGCGGGTCGTCCGC
Source organism: Streptomyces sp. Tek67B01 (assembly GCF_055231995.1). Classification (NCBI taxonomy): domain Bacteria; kingdom Bacillati; phylum Actinomycetota; class Actinomycetes; order Kitasatosporales; family Streptomycetaceae; genus Streptomyces; species Streptomyces sp. Tek67B01. Next base: position 3,203,605 of record NZ_JBUYUY010000001.1, on the reverse strand, counting down.
CTCGCGGGCCAGGGCCATCGCCCGGCGCGCCTCGTCGTCGGCCTCCGCGAAGCGTCCCGCCACCAGGTGGACCATCGTCAGCGTGGTGCGGGCCCGGCCCTCGGCGTGCGGGTCCCGCACGCCGCGCGCCGTCTCGCAGAGCGCGCGGGCGGCGGACTCGTACTGCTTCGAGTTGGCCCCGGACTCGGTGAGGTCCTTCGCCGCCCACAGCAGGTCCACCGCCCGGCGCAGCACGTCCGGCCGCTCGGCGCCGCGTACGGAGGCCTGCCGGACGCACGCCAGCAGCGGGTCCGCCTCGGCGAACAGCCAGTCCAGCGCGGTGCGCGCCTCGGTGAAGGCCAGTCCCGGGTGGCGGGTGGCGGACATGTGGGCGGGCAGCCGGTCGCCGGGGCGTTCCAGCGCGTACACCCCGGCGGCGGTGGCGAGGTAGAAGTCGAGGAGCCGGTCGAGGGCGGCGGTGCGCCCGCCCGGGGGCTGCTCGTCGCGGTCGGCGCAGGCGCGCGCGTAGAGGCGTACGAGGTCGTGGAAGCGGTAACGGCCGGGCGCGGCGGATTCGAGCAGGGAGCAGTCGACCAACGCTTCGAGGAGGTCCTCGGTGTCGTGCTCGGGCAGGTCCAGCACGGCGGCGGCGGCCGAGAGGGAGATGTCGGGGCCGTCGGCGAGCCCGAGGAGCCGGAAGGCGCGCTGCTGGGCGGGCTCCAACTGGCCGTAACCCAACTCGAAGGTGGCCTTGACGGCCAGGTCGCCGGCTTGGAGCTCGTCCAGGCGACGGCGCTCGTCGGCGAGCTTCGCGGCGAGGACGGAGACGGTCCAGGTGCGGCGGGCCGCGAGTCGGGAGGCGGCGATGCGGATGGCGAGCGGCAGGAACCCGCAGGCGCCGACCACGTCGAGGGCGGCCTGCCGCTCGGCGCGTACGCGTTCTTCGCCCACGATGCGGGTGAACAACTGGAGGGCCTCGTCGGGGCTCATCACGTCCAGGTCCACGAGGTGGGCCCCGGCGAGGCCCGACATGCGGACCCGGCTGGTGACGAGGGCGGCGCAGCCCTCGGTGCCCGGCAGCAGCGGGCGCACCTGGGCGGCGTCGCGGGCGTTGTCGAGGAGGACGAGCACGCGGCGGCCGTCGAGCGTGGAGCGGTACAGCGCGGCCCGATCGGCGGCGGTGTCGGGGATGGTGGTGTCGGGGATGCCCAGCGCGCGCAGGAACGACCCGAGGACGGCGACGGGCTCGGCGGGGCGCGGTTCGGTGCCCTGGAGGTCGACGTAGAGCTGGCCGTCGGGGAAGTGCGGGCGGGCGGCGTGCGCGACGTGCACCGCGAGGGTGGTCTTGCCGACGCCGCCGATGCCGGCGAGCGCGGAGACGGCCATCACCTGGCCCTCGGAGCCGGCCAGGATCTCGCCGAGCTCGTTGACGAAGGGGGTCCGGCCGGTGAAGTCGGGCACGGTGGCCGGTAGTTGCGCGGGTCGGACGGCCACGGGCGTGGCGGCCGGGGCCGGGTCCTCGGCGCGGGCGAGTTCGGCGTCGGCGCGCAGGATGCGCTGCTGGAGCGTGGAGAGTTCGGGACGGGGATCGACACCGAGCTCGTCGGCGAGGAGGCGGCGGGTGTCGGCGTAGACGGCGAGGGCCTCGGCCTGGCGGCCGCTGCGGTACAGGGCGAGCATCAGCAACTCGCGCAGCCGCTCGCGCAGGGGGTGGGCCGCGGTGAGGGCGGTCAGCTCGGAGACGGCCTCCGCGTGGTGGCCGACCTCCAGGTCCAGGTCGAGCCGGGTTTCGAGGAGCTGGAGGCGCCATTCCGCGAGGCGGGTGCGCTCGGTGTCGGCGTGCGGGCCGGGGACCCCGGCGAGAGGTTCGCCGTCCCACAGGTCCAGGGCGCGCGCGAGCAGCGTACGGGCGAGGACGCGGTCCCCGGTGGCGCGGGCCTTGTCGGCGTCGGCCGCGAGGGCGCGGGCGACGCCGAGGTCCAGGGCGGCGGCGTGGTGCAGGCGGATCGCGTAACCACCGGCGTCGGTGACGAGGAGCCCCGGGTCGAGGACCTTGCGCAGGCGTGAGGCGTACGTACGGATCGTGGCGAGGGCCTGCTGCGGCGGCTCCTCGCCCCAGATGGCGTCGATGAGTTCGGGCGCGGTGGCGGTGCGGCCGTCGCGGAGCAGCAGCGCGGCGAGCAGGGCGCGCTGCTGTGGGCTGCCGGAGGGCAGCGAATCGGCGCCGCGCCAGGCGCGGACGGTGCCGAGGACGGCGAAGCGGTTGCCGGCGACGGACTCGGCGGCGACGGACTCGGCGGGGGTGGGGCCGGCGGGGGTGGGCTCGGCGGTGGGGGCGGACGTGGGTGTGCCGGCGGTCGTGGGTGTGCCGGCGGGGCTGGGGGTGTTCCGGGCCGCCTCGGGGCGGTTCCGCTGGTGCGGGATGGCCGGTATGCCGTCCATCTGTCGTCCCCCCTGCCTTCCGTCGGTGTAAGGGCCAGTCTGCCCTGTCTTGCGTCTACCCGTCAGCCCGCAGCGGAGTGATCCCCTCCTGAACGACGCGCAACCAGCTGACGATCCGTCAGATCGACGCTACCGTAGTCGTCATGGAGACCTTCCCGAAGATCATCTCGGTGGACGACCACACGGTGGAGCCCCCTCACGTCTGGCAGGACCGGCTCCCGTCCAAGTACCGCGACATCGGCCCCCGCGTCGTCCGCGCCCCGTTGAAGGAAATGACCTTCCTCGGCGGAAAGTTCGCTCCCGTCATGGGCGCCAAGGGCGATGAGGGGCCCATCGGCGACTGGTGGGTGTACGAGGACCTGCACCGGCCGCTCACCCGCCTCGACACGTCCGTGGGATACGACCGCGACGAGATCAAACTGGAAGTCATCACCTACGAGCAGATGCGCCCGGGCTCCTTCTCGGTTCCCGATCGACTCGCCGACATGGACGTCAACCACGTCCAGTCCGCCCTCTGCTTCCCGACGTTTCCGCGCTTTTGCGGCCAGACCTTCACCGAAGCCGCCGACCGCGAACTGGGGCTGCTCGGCGTGCGGGCGTACAACGACTGGATGGTCGAGGAATGGTGCGGCCCCGACGCCCGGGGCCGTCTCATCCCCCTCACCCTCGTGCCCCTCTGGGACGCCCGACTGGCCGCCGCGGAGGTCCGCCGAAACGCCGCGCGCGGGGTGCGGGCCGTCGCCTTCTCCGAGATACCCCCGCACCTCGGGCTCCCCTCCGTCCACACCGACGACTGGGACCCCTTCCTCCAGGCCTGCGACGAGACCGGCACGGTCATCGCCATGCACATCGGCTCCTCCTCCCGGATGCCGTCGACGTCGGCGGACGCCCCGCCGGCCGTCGGATCCACCATCACCTTCGCCAACTGCTGCTTCTCGATGGTCGACTGGCTGATGAGCGGCAAGTTCGAGCGCTTCCCCAACCTGCGGATCATGTACGCGGAGGGCCAGATCGGGTGGATCCCGTACATCCTGGAGCGCGCGGACGTGGTGTGGGAGGAGAACCGCGGCTGGGGCGGCGTGGCGGACAAGGTCCACCGCCCGCCGTCCGAGCTGTTCGCGGAACACGTCTTCGGTTGCTTCTTCGACGACGCGTTCGGGTTGCGGAACCTCGACGCGATCGGCGTGGGCAACGTCCTCTACGAGACGGACTACCCGCACTCGGACTCCACCTGGCCCAAGTCCCGCGAGGTCGGCGAGGCGCAGATGGGGCACCTCGCGCCCGATGTCGTGGAGCGGATCGTCCGGGGCAACGCCATCGACCTCCTCGGTCTGACCCCGGAGGGGTTGTGGGCGGGGTGAGGGCGGGTTGGGGCAGGTGGGGGCGGGTGAGGATGGATGCCGAGGGTGGGTGAGGGGCCGGCGCGTCGTGTGAGAGGGGTGTGAGGTTCACGCGGTCCGCTCGTGTCAACGCCCAAGGCTCGCAAGTGGGATGGTGGAGCCCGGGGTTTCGGCGGGGTCCGGCCCTTGCGGCGGCGGGGGTGCCAGGGCATGCTTCGCCAGAGCAAAGCGGGGAGCGTGGCGAGGGGTGGCTCGGGTGGACAAGCGGACCGTGGTGACCGCGGTGCTGTGCGGGGTGGCGGCGCTGGGCGCGTCCGCGGCCATGACGACGGTGGTGCCGGCCGCGGACGGGGCGGTGTCGGCGCATCCGAAGTCGGCCCCCTCGGGGACGGCTTCCGCGAAGCCGCCGTCGCGGTCGCAATCGGCGAAGCAACCCCAACTGGCGAAGCCGCCGCGGCCGAGCTCGACACCGGTGACCCCGCGTCCCGGCGGACCGTCCGCCTTCACGGGTGCGCTGTTCGAGGGCGGTCTGGACGGCGACCACTTCTGCACCGCGACCGTCGTGCACAGCCCCGGCCGGAACCTGATCGTCACCGCCGGACACTGCCTGGTGGCGGGCAAGGACGGCGTGGGCAGTGCCCTCTTCGCACCCGCGTACGCGAACGGGAAGGCGCCGTACGGTACGTGGAAGCTCGAAGAGGTCTACGAGGACGAACGCTGGACGGACGACGGGAACGACGACTACGACCTCGCCTTCGCCCGTCTCGCCCCCGACGCGTCGGGCCGCAACATCGAGGACCTCACGGGCGCGGCCGTCCTGGACACATCGGGTCGTACCGGCGAGGAGGTCACGGTGACGGGCTACCCGGCCGACCGCAAGGTGCCCCGCACGTGCACGGCGGTGTCGGTCCGGGAGAAGGCGACCGAACAGCGCTTCGACTGCGCCGACTTTCCGGGCGGGACGAGCGGCAGCGCGTGGATCGCCCGTGACGGGAAGATCGTCGGCATCCTGACGGGCGGCGATACGGACGACGTCTCCACGAGCACGGTGCTGGGGGAGTACGCGGCTTCCCTGTACGCCCGCGCGACGGCGGGCTGAGCGCCGGGACGATTCGGCGCCGGGGCGATTCGGCGGTGGGTGGCCCTTTCCCGGCCGGTCAGGTGGTCAGGTGGTCAGGCGATCAGGCCGAGGTGGACCGGTCCGGTGGAGGCGCGGGCCAGCAGGTCGTTCAGTCGCGGCGGCCACAGCGGCTCCCCGAGCGTGGCCAGCGCGTTCTGGGAGAGCCAGCGCCAGTGGGCCTCGGGGTACTCCGGGACGGGATCGCGGTGGGGGCCGGTGGTGACGTAGATGTGCTCGTGCTGGCGGACCGGTGTGCCCTTGTAGGTGAAGTCGTGCTCCCAGGTGCAGAGCAGTCGCTGCGGCTCCAGGTCGGTCCACCCGGTCTCTTCGCGCAGCTCCCGCCGCACGCACTCCTCGGGGCTCTCGCCGGGGTCGATGCCTCCGCCGGGCGGGAGCCAGTGGATGCCGACTTCGCTGTTGTTCTCTCGGAAGAGGAACACGGATCCAGTCGGGGAGAGTACGACAATCCGCGCTGCCTGACGTGGAGTTCTCATCAGATCATGGTACGTCGGAAGGGTCGGGGCGGTACCTGTGTGGAGCCGGGGTTTTGGGGGGCGGTGTTCCCCCTGGGCGGGGTCGGGTGGTGCTGGGGGCGTCCCGTCAGTCCGCTGTCCTTTCGTGTCGTGCCGGTCGGTCAAGGGCGCTCCTCCTCGTTCCTCGTCGTCGCGTCGCTGCGCGATGGCCTTCGGCCACCCTTGACCGCCCGTCCCGCCCCGAAATGCCAAAAGACTGCCGGAAAGCCCCCAGGGGAGAGGAACGGTCAGGAGGGTCGTGGGGGGGGCCGGTATATCCAGCCTCGCCGGCGTTTGAGGCGCGGGGTCTCGGCGACCCCCACGCGCCGGATCGCTACGCGGTTCCGTTGTCCCGGCTTCCGCCGCCTGGCGTGGGCTGGCGCGCCGTCGCCGTCCCGCAACATCCAGCCCCGCCGGCGTTGAGGCGCGGGGCACGAGGCGGAGCCCCGGAAAGCCCCGAGCGGTCCCGCATATCCAGCCTCGCCGGCGTTTGAGGCGAAGTGTCGGCGACCCCCACGGCGCCGCAGATCCGCGTCCGCCGCTCGGCATGGGCTGGTGCCGTCCCGCACTTCCAGCCTCGCCGGCGTTTGAGGCGCGGGGTCCGGGGCGGAGTCCCGAAAGGCCCCGAGCGCAGCGAGGGGGCCCCGCGGCGTCCGCCGGGATTCGTGCACGCACCTTGCCTGACGGACCGTCAGCTACGACGATGCCTCGAACCGGTACGACGCATCGGCACGGCCCAGACGAAGGCGAGGCGGTCACGGTATGGCGCGCGTGTTCACCGAAGGCCGGCTGGCATACGGGATGCAGCTCCCGATCCAGTCGCAGAGCACCCTGTACGCCGAGCCCTGGGAGGCCGCGGCCACCGCCGACGACCTCGCGCAGGTCGCCCGGGCCGCAGATCGGGCGGGGTTCGGTTACCTCGCCACCTGCGACCACGTGGCCGTCCCGCGCCGCCTCGCCGGGGCGATGAGCACCGTCTGGTACGACCCGGTGGCGACGCTGTCCTACCTCGCCGGGATCACCGAGAACGTCCGGCTGCTGAGCCACGTCGCGATCGTCGGACTGCGCCACCCGCTGGTCACCGCCAAGCAGTACGCCACCCTCGACCACCTCTCGGGCGGCCGGCTGATCCTCGGGGTGGGCGCCGGGCACGTGGCGGAGGAGTTCGAGGTGCTCGGCGTCGACTTCGCGCGTCGGGGGGCGGTGCTGGACGAGACGTTGGACGCCCTGCGCGCGGCCCTCGGCCCGGACGAGTACCCACGGTTCGAGGGCGAGCGGTTCTCCTTCGCGGACCTCGGTCAGTTGCCCCGGCCCGCCCAGGCGCGGATTCCCGTGTGGGTCGGCGGTTCCTCGCCCGCCGCCGTACGCCGGGCCGCCGTGCGCGGTGACGGCTGGCTCCCGCAGGGCGACCCGCGCGCGGAGCTCGCCGGCAAGATCGCCCGAATCAGGGAGCTGCGCGGGGCGGCCGGTGTGGATGGCCCGCTGGAGATCGGTGCGATCACCGAGGCGCTCTACGTCGGCGAGCCCGCCTGGGCCACCGGCCGCCGCACGCTCACCGGCAAGGCGGAGGTGCTCGCCGAGTCCCTGCGGGAGTACGCGGCCCTCGGCGTGGACCAGATCCAGGTGCGTTTCCGCAGTCGCGACCGCTCCGAACTGATCGACCAGATCGCCGTTTTCGGGGCCGAGGTGGCCCCCCTCCTCAACGACTAGGAGCATCGGCATGGGCAAGCTGGAGGGACGCGTCGTCCTCATCACCGGCGCCGCGCGCGGCCAGGGCGAGCAGGAGGCTCGCCTGTTCGCCGCCGAGGGGGCGAAGGTGCTGCTCGGGGACGTGCTGGACGAGCAGGGGGCCGCGGTCGCGAAGGAGATCCGCGAGGAGACCGGCGAGGACCGGGCGCGCTACGTACGGATGGACGTCCGCAGGGAGGAGGACTGGGCGGCCGCCGTCACCGCGGCGAAGGAGGCCTTCGGGCGGATCGACGGCCTGGTCAACAACGCGGGCATCCTGCGCTTCAACGAGTTGACCGCGACCCCGCTGGAGGAGTTCGAGCAGGTCGTGCGGGTCAACCAGGTCGGCGCCTTCCTCGGTATCAGGGCGCTGGCCCCCGAGATCGAGGCGGCGGGCGGCGGGACGATCGTCAACACGTCCTCCTATACGGGCCTGACGGGCATGGCGTACGTGGGCGCGTACGCCGCGACCAAGGCGGCCGTCCTCGGGCTGACGCGCGTCGCCGCGCTGGAACTGGCCGCGAAGAACATCCGGGTCAACGCGATGTGCCCGGGCGCCGTGGACACCCCGATGGCCAATCCGGGGCTGCTGGACCCGGCGGGGATGACCGACGAGGCCCGCGACGCGATGGCGGACCTGTACAAGCGGGTGGTCCCGCTGGGCCGGGTGGGGCGGCCGGAGGAGGTCGCTCGGCTCGCGCTCTTCCTGACCGGCGAGGACTCCTCGTACATCACCGGCCAGCCGTTCGTCATCGACGGCGGTTGGACGGCCGGGGTGAGCGTTCTCTGACCACGGCGGGCACGTTTCCTGATGGTGCGTCAGCTATTGACGCTCCCGGCGCGCGGTGGAACAGTCGGCTTCATCGAATCTGACGCAACGTCAGAAAACTAAGGACGGTGACCCCCTTGGAATTCGGGCTCTTCGTGCAGGGATACGTGCCTGAGGCGCGGTCCAAGGTCGACCCCGAGGCGGAGCACAAGGCGCTGATCGAGGAGACCGAGTACGTCATCCAGGCCGACAAGTCCGGCTTCAAGTACGCCTGGGCCTCCGAGCACCACTTCCTGGAGGAGTACTCGCACCTCTCCGCGAACGAGGTGTTCCTCGCCTACCTCGCCCACGCCACCGAACGCATCCACCTCGGCTCGGGCATCTTCAACCCCCTCGCCCCGGTGAACCACCCGGTCAAGGTGGCCGAGAAGGTCGCCATGCTCGACCACCTCTCCAAGGGCCGCTTCGAGTTCGGCACCGGACGCGGCGCGGGCAGCCACGAGATCCTCGGGTTCCTGCCCGGCATCACCGACATGAACCACACCAAGGAGATCTGGGAGGAGACCATCGCGGAGTTCCCCAAGATGTTCCTCCAGGAGGAGTACGAGGGGTTCCAGGGCAAGCACTGGTCGCTGCCCCCGCGCAAGATCTTCCCCAAGCCGTACGGCAAGGCGCACCCCGCGATGTGGTACGCCGCCGGGTCGCCGTCCTCGTACGCCATGGCCGCGAAGAAGGGTCTCGGGGTCCTCGGCTTCAGCGTGCAGAAGGTCTCCGACATGGAGTGGGTGCTGGAGCAGTACAAGACGGCCATCCAGGAGGCGAAGGCCATCGGGGCCTTCGTCAACGACAACGTGATGGTCACCTCGACCGCGATCTGTGCCGAGACCCACGACAAGGCCGTCGAGATCGCCGTCAACGCGAACATGAACCGGTTCCAGTCGCTGGTGTTCCGCTACCACGACACCTTCCCGCGCCCCGAGGCCATCCCGCAGTGGCCCGAGACCCTGCCCGAGTACAACGCGGAGATCATCGAGCTGCTGATCGCCGAGGAACTGCTGATCTGCGGCGACCCGTCCGAGGTCCGCGCCCAGTGCAAGCGCTGGGAGCAGGCCGGCGCCGACCAGTTGTCCTTCGGCCTGCCGACCGGCGTGTCCTACGAGGACACGATGACGACCGTCAAGCTCATCGGCGAACACGTGATCCCGCACATCGACACGGACCCGGTCCACCGCACGACCCGCTTCCGCCAGGCCGTCTGAGCGGCCCGCCCGCCGGCCGCTCCCGGCCCGGCCCCGCCCCGGCGGGGCCGGAACGTCACGTCACGGAAGAAGGAGCCTCAGCGTCATGCTCGACCACCTGATCAAGGGAGCCACCGTCGTCGACGGCACGGGCGCGCCCGCGCACGTCGCCGACATCGGCATCCGGGACGGGCGGATCGTCGTCATCGGCGAACCCGGCACCGTCACCGAGACGGCCCGCACCGACGAGGACGCCACCGGGCTCGTGTTGACCCCCGGGTTCATCGACCCCCACACGCACTACGACGCCCAGCTGTTCTGGGATCCGTACGCCACCCCTTCCATGAACCACGGCGTGACCACCGTCGCCGGCGGCAACTGCGGCTTCACCCTCGCGCCCCTGAACCCGGACCGCCCCGAGGACGCCGACTACACGCGCCGCATGATGAGCAAGGTGGAGGGGATGGCCCTCGCCGCCCTCGAGGAGGGCGTCGACTGGACCTGGTCCACCTTCGGCGAGTACCTCGACGCCCTGGAGGGGCGGATCGCCGTCAACGCCGGATTCATGGTCGGCCACTGCGCGCTTCGCCGGCACGTCATGGGCGAGGACGCCATCGGAGGACAGCCCACCGAGCAGCAGATGCGACAGATGCTCGACCTCTTCCACGACGCCATGGACGCCGGCGCCTGGGGACTGTCCACCACCCAGTCCTCCACCCACTCCGACGGCTCCGGCGCCCCCGTCGCCTCCCGGCACGCGAAACCGGCCGAACTCCTCGCCCTCTCCCGGGCGGTCGGCGAACACGAGGGCACCCAACTGGAGGCGATCGTCGCGGGCTGTCTCGACCAGTTCTCCGACGAGGAGATCGACCTCTTCGTGGAGATGAGCGCGGCCGCCGGCCGCCCCCTGAACTGGAACGTCCTCACCATCGACGCCTCCGTGCCCGAGCGGGTCCCGCGCCAGCTGATACCGAGCGAGCGGGCCCGTGAGGCCGGTGGCCGGATCGTGGCGCTGACCATGCCGATCCTCACCCCCATGAACATGTCGCTGCGCACTTTCTGCGCGCTGAACCTCATCCCCGGCTGGGGCGAGATCCTCGCCCTGCCCGTCCCCGAGCGGATCGCCGAGCTCCGCGACCCGGACGTACGCGCCGAGATGTTGCGCCGCGCCGACAGCAAGGAGGCCGGGGTCTTCCGCCGCCTCGCCAACTTCGGCCGGTACGTCATAGGGGACACGTACAGCAAGGAGAACGAGGGCCTCTCGGGCCGGGTCGTGAACGACATCGCCGCCGAACGCGGCCTCGACGCCTTCCACTGCCTGGTGGAGATCTGCGCGAACGACGACCTGCGCACGATCCTGTGGCCCATGCCCACCGACAACGACCCGGCGAGCTGGGCGTTGCGCGCCGAGACCTGGCAGCACGAGGACGTGATGCTCGGCGGCTCCGACGCGGGAGCCCACCTGGACCGGATGTGCGGGGCCCCCTACACGACCCGCTTCCTCGGCGACTGCCTGCGCGGCCGCAAGCTGGTGCCGCTGGAGCAGGCGGTACGGATGCTCACCGACGACCCGGCGCGACTGTTCGGACTGCGCGGGCGCGGGCGGATCGCGGAGGGCTTCCACGCGGACCTGGTGCTCTTCGACCCCGAGCGCATCGAGGCCGGCCCCGCGACGCTCGTCCACGACCTGCCCGGGAACAGCCCGAGGCTGGACGCGCGGGCGGTCGGGATCGTGTCCGTACGCGTCAACGGCGTGGAGACCATCCGCGACGACCGGGTGACGGGCGCCACCCCGGGCACCGTGCTGCGCTCGGGCCGTGACACGAGGACGGTGAGCACGCGATGAACGCTCCGCAGAGGCTGTACATCGGCGGCGAGTGGGTGGAACCCGCGGGCGGCCACTACGAGGTCGTCAACCCCGCCGACGAGTCGGTGGTCGGCCTGGCCCCCGAGGCCACCCGCGCCCAGGTGGAGGAGGCGACCCGGGCGGCTGCCGAGGCCTTCGAGGGCTGGTCCCGTACGAAGCCGGAGGAGCGGGCGGCGATCCTGGACCGGGCCGCGGACAACATCCAACGGGAGTACGAGCCGTGGGCGGCGCTCGCGCGGGCGGAGACGGGCGCGCCGACGGGCATCGCGCGCGGCATGCAGGTGGGCGTCGGGGTGGCCCGCTTCCGGCGGTACGCGAAGGGCGCCCTGGAACCGGTGGAACGGGGGCTCCCGCCGCAGGTCACCGAGGCGGGCCCGATGGGCGGCGCGAGCGTGCTCGGCGCGCTGGAGGTGCGCCAGCCGGTCGGCGTCGTCACCTGCGTCACCTCGTACAACAACCCGTGGGCCAACCCGGCGGGGAAGGTGGCCCCGGCGCTGGCCATGGGGAACACCGTGGTGGTCAAGCCGGCCCCGCAGGACCCGCTGTCGGTGTTCAAGATGGCGCAGGCGCTGGACGAGGCGGGCCTACCGGCGGGCGTCGTCAACGTGGTCTCGGGTGCCTCGGTGGAGGTCGGCGAGGCGGCGGTGGACTCCCCGTACGTGGACATGGTGTCGTTCACCGGCTCCACCTCGGTCGGGCAGCGGATCGCCGAGGTGTGCGGCCGCTCCATGAAGCGACAGCTGATGGAGCTGGGCGGCAAGGGCGCGGCGGTGGTGATGGACGACGTGGGCGAGGCCGGCCTGAACGCGGCGGTGTCGGGGATCGGCACCACCTTCTCCTTCTACAGCGGCCAGATCTGCACCGCCCCGACGCGGGTGATCGTGCACCGGTCGGTGTACGGGGCGCTGGTGGAGAAGCTCACCGGCTACCTGGCGTTCATGAAGGTGGGCGATCCGGGGGCCCGGGGCACGGTGGTCGGCCCGGTGATCTCCGCGGCGCACCGGGACCGGGTCGAGTCGTACGTCGAGCTGGGCCGCAAGGAAGGCGGTCGGATCGCGTACGGCGGCGAGCGCCCGGTGGTGGGGGACGGCCGGGGCTTCTACGTGGCCCCGACCCTGCTCGTGGACTGCACGAACGACATGCGGGTGGTGCGGGAGGAGATCTTCGGCCCGGTGGTGGTGGTCGTGCCCTTCGACGGCGGTGAGGACGAGGCGGTGGCGCTGGCCAACGACAGCGACTTCGGTCTGCTGAACTACGTCTGGTCCGGTGACCCGGCGCGTGCCTTCCGGATCGCGCGGCGGCTGCGGGCCGGCGGGGTGGGCGTGAACACCATCGGGCGGAACATGGAGGCACCGTTCGGCGGCTTCAAGGGGTCCGGGGTGGGGCGGGACGTCGGTTCGTACGCGCTGCACGCCTACAGCGAGGTCCAGTCGATCGTGTGGGCGGGGTGAGGTGAGGCGCGGGTCACACGGAAACTTCAAGAGCCGACAAAACGGACACAACTGCGGTTTCCGTATAACGGAAGGTTTTGTCCGACCCCTCTCGACCTAGGGATAGATGCCTGAGCGAACCTTGTATTCCGGTGGCAGATTCCGTGTTTATGGATGGATTCAAAGGTCATTTGGCCCTCTGTCATCCGGAGTCGAAGCCTCCAGATGTGGAAACCGCACCCTCTAACGTCCTGACCCATGACACAGCTGGACGTTCGGCCGACCCAGGCGGCCGCAGAGACGGAGAGCGGTGCCGCCGACGGCGACGTCCGCGGCAAAGGGCTCGGCAAGGGGTCCGTCGGCCTCGTCGGAAGCGCCGTCATCGGCATCTCCACCGTCGCTCCCGTCTACTGCCTGACCTCCACGCTCGGCTCCACGGCCGGCGAGGTCGGCGTCCGGATGCCCGCGGTCTTCCTCGCAGGCTTCCTTCCGATGCTGCTGGTCGCCTTCGCGTACCGCGAGCTGAACAAGGCCGTCCCCGACTGCGGCACCTCCTTCACCTGGACCGTGAAGGCCTTCGGTCCGCGCGTCGGCTGGATGTGCGGCTGGGGCCTGGTGATCGCCACGATCATCGTGCTCTCCAATTTGGCGGGCGTCGCCACCTCGTACTTCTGGCTTCTGGCCGGGCAGATCACGGGCAACGACGCGATAGCCGCCCTGGACCACGACAAGACCGTCCACATCGCCACCTGCCTCACCCTCATCGCCGCCGCGACCGCGATCAGCTACCGCGGCATGACCGCCACCAAGGGCGTCCAGTACACGCTGGTCGGCCTCCAACTGGCCGTCCTCGCGATCTTCGTGACGATGGCCTTCCAGAAGGCCTCCTCCGGCACCTTCGACACGGGGGTGCACTTCTCCTGGCAGTGGATGAACCCCTTCGCGGTCGAGTCCATGGGCGCCTTCACCGCCGGGCTCTCCCTCTCGATCTTCATGTACTGGGGTTGGGACACCTGCCTCACCGCCAACGAGGAGACCATCGGCTCGGCCAAGACCCCCGGCCGCGCCTCGCTGATCGCCATGGTCGTCCTCGTCGGCTCCTACCTGGCCACCGGCATCGCCGCCCAGATGGCCGTCGGCTCCGGCACCAAGGGCCTCGGCCTCGGCAACCCGCAGACCTCCGGCAACGTCTTCGCCGCGCTCGCCGGTCCCGTGATGGGCCCGCTGCTCGGCATCCTGCTCTTCGTCGCCGTCCTCGCCTCCGCCGCCGCCTCGCTCCAGACCACCTTCATCCCGGTGGCCCGCACGGTCCTGGCCATGTCCACGTACGAGGCCCTCCCCGCCTCCTACGCCAAGGTCCACCCGCGCTTCAAGACCCCGGGCCGCGCCACGGTCACGGCCGGTGTCGCGACCGGCGTCTTCTACACCGTGATGTCCCTGGTCAGTGAGAACGTCCTGACCGACACGATCTTCGCGCTCGGCCTGATGATCTGCTTCTACTACTCGCTGACCGCCTTCGCCTGCGCCTGGTACTTCCGGCGCGAGCTGCGCGACTCCGCCCGTGACCTGCTCTTCAAGGGCGTCTTCCCCGTCCTGGGTGGACTGCTGCTGGCCTCCGTCTTCTGCAAGACCCTGGTCGACATGTGGAACCCGGCCTACGGCTCCGGGTCGACCGTCTTCGGTGTCGGCAGCGTCTTCATCATCGGTGTGGGGCTGCTCGTCCTCGGCCTGGTCGTCATGTTCGTCACCGAACGCCGCAGCCCCGCCTTCTTCCGGGGCGAGGTCCTGACGAAGTCGACGCCGGCACTGGTGGTCGAGGACTGAGCGGTCCGGGGGCCGCGCCGGACGCGCCCGAGGGGTGACCCCCGGCGCCGTGGGGTCGTTGGGAGGGGCATGAAGCCCATCAAGCGCAGCCTCACCGCCCTGATCCTCACCGGGGGCGCGGCACTCGCCCTCACCCCCACCCTCGCCCACGCCGACGAGCCCGCCGCCCAGGCGCCCGCGATCACCGAGCGCGTCGGTGACATCGTCGACCACCCTGGACAAGCCGTCCAGGACACCAAGACGGCGGTGGGCGCCACGGCCTCGGCGGCGGGCAGCGCGACCAAGGCCACCGACAACTCCCTCACGGGCGCCGGCTCCGCGCTGACGGCCGGGCTGCCGAAGCCCCCGAAGGTCGGCTGAGCCGACGGCCCCCCCCCGCGGCGGCCGTCGCCGCGGGCGGCCGCTCTCGTTGAGCCTGACATGATCCTCTGGTTACTCAACAACCTCAGTACGTTCGTCCTGGGCATCCTGCTCGTCGGTGGTTTCACGGCCCTCGCGATGGCCGGCAGCGTCGCCGCCCGGCGCCGCTTCCCGCACCTGGCGGCCGGTGAGCACAACGAGATGGTCGGGGTCGCGCTGGGCATGTTCGGCGCGATTTACGGAATCATCCTCGCGTTCGTCGTCGTCACGCTCTGGACGCAGTTGGAGAACACCCAGAACGTGGTCGCGGGCGAGGCCACCGACTTGGCCCTGGTCGTGCGCAGCGCGGAGGCGTTCCCGGCGGCCGACCGTGCCAAGGTGGACCGGGCGGTGGGCGCGTACGTACACGCCGTGGTCGACGTCCAATGGCCGATGATGCGCGACGGCAGACCCAGCTTCGACGCGACCGCCGAGCAGACGCACGCCATGTACACGGCGCTCCAGGCGTACGAACCCGCCGGCCCCCGCAGCGAGACCTTCTACCAGGAGGCCGCGACTCGCCTCAACGACGTCGCGGCGCAGCGCAGGGCGCGCGTCACCATGGCGGAAACCTCACTGCCGACGCTGTTGCAGGTGCTGGTGTACGGGGGCGCGCTGGTGATCCTGCCGCTCACGTTCCTGTTCGGGCTGCGGAGCCTGAAGATGCAGCTGCTGTTCGTGTCGGCGGTGGCGGCGCTCATCGGCTTCAGCCTGCTGCTGGTGATGGTCCTCGACCGGCCGTTCGCGGGGGACCTGAGTGTCAGTCCGGCCCCTTACAAGGAGGCGGCGCCGGCGCAGTTCTGGCCGGCGGGCGGGTAGGGGGCGGGCGCTTCCGGTCGGGTCCCGCGGCTCGTCACCGGCCCTAAAAGCAGGTGCGGTCGCGAACGGCGCGACCTAGCTTGAGGCGGTGAGCAGCGACTATCCATTCGCCGACGGGCACAACCTCGTCTGGGACCTGACCGGTTTCGGCGCCGACGAGGAGATGGTCGAGTCCGTCACCCTGACCCGGGACCAGTTCCTGGCGATACGGCACCTGTTCGCGTTGGGTGACGACCCGTGGATGGTGACGGGCGAGTACCGCGTGGCGCCGGGCCTGTGGCCCCACCTGCGTCAGGCCGTTCCGGGTCTCGGCTTCCAGCGTGATGCGGACTACTACCTCGGCGCCCGTCAGGCCTTGCCTGACGGGCGTTTTTGGCGTCCCGCGGTCGGCGTGACAGCCCCCGGGCCCATTCCGCCGCCCTAGCCGCGGGAGCGTCGGCGTCCCCGGTGGGCGGCTTGGCCGGATGTGACAGAACGGCGTCATTGCCGTCATGCGGGGGCCGGGTGACGATGGGGTCATGTCCACCAACCGCCGCGTCGTCATCGCGGTCTTCCCCGATGTCGACCTCCTCGACGTCACCGGCCCGGCCGAGGTGTTCGCGCTCGCCAACCGGGAGACCGCGGGGCGGGCCGGGTACCGGGTGGAGCTCGCGGGGCCGTCGGCGGGGGTGGTGACCACGTCGGCCGGGGTGCGGCTGGTCGCGGACCTCGCGTTCGGCGATGTGGACGGGGCGCTGGACACGCTGCTGGTGCCCGGCGCCGTGGACGCGCACCCGGACGGGCCGGTCGCCCGGATCGACCGGGAGGTGGTGGCGTGGCTGGGGAGGGTCGCGCCGCTCGCCCGGCGGGTGGCCTCGGTGTGCGTGGGCGCGCACCTGCTGGCCGCGGCCGGGCTGCTGGACGGGAAGACGGTCACCACCCACTGGTCGACCGCGGCCCAACTGGCGGCCGAACACCCGGCGGTGACCGTCGATCCCGATCCGATCTTCGTGCGGTGCGGGAACGTGTGGACCGGGGCCGGGATCAGTGCGTGCATGGATCTCGCGCTGGCCCTGGTGGCCGACGATCTGGGGGAGGAGGTGGCACTGGCGGTGGCCCGGCAACTGGTCATGTACCTCAAGCGGCAGGGCGGCCAGAGCCAGTTCTCCGTCCCGCTCAGCAGGCCGGCCGCCTCCCGCAGGGACATCGACGAACTGCGGACCTACATCGCCGAACACGTGGATGGCGATCTGTCCGCCGCGACCCTCGCGGCGCGAATGTGCCTCAGTGAGCGCCACTTCGCGCGGGTGTTCCGCCAGGAGACCGGCACGACCGCCGCCGCGTACGTCGAGGCCGCCCGGGTGGAGGTCGCCCGTCGCCTGTTGGAGGGCACCGACCAGCCGCTGGAGCAGGTCGCGGCCGCCAGCGGGCTGGGTTCGGTGGAAACCCTCCACCGGGCGCTGCGCAAGCAGATCGGCGCCACCCCGGCGACCTACCGCCGCCGCTTCCGCGTCTCTCTCTGACCGACCGCCGCGTCGGCTCTTCCCGACGGACCACCGCGTCCGCTCTTCCTGACGGACCGGCGCGTGCGCGCCGTGTCCGGTGATTTCCGCTACCGACCCAAGGAGCTTTGCCATGACCGCTTCCACGAGCCTTCGCGACGTGCTGGCCCTCGACGACGCGCTGCCGCGCCTCGCCGACACCACCCTCGTGATGATCGACTTCCAGAACACCTACCGCACCGGTGTGATGGCCCTCGAAGGCGCCGAGCAGGCCCTCGCCGCCGGGGCCCGGCTGTTGGGGGCGGCGCGTGCCGCCGGGATTCCCATCGTGCACATCGTCAACGACGGCGGTGAGGGCACCCCGTACGACATCCGCGCGGAGATCGGCGCGATCAGCGAGGAGGTCGCCCCGATCGAGGGTGAGCCGGTGGTGGTCAAGCAGGTGCCCAACGCCTTCCACGAAACGGAGCTGGACAAGACGCTGCGCGAGGTGGGCGCGGGCAAGGAGTTGGTACTGGCTGGGTTCATGACGCACATGTGCGTCGCCTTCACGGCCGAGGGCGCCTTCCACCGCGGCTACCGTCCCACCGTCGTCGCCGAGGCCACGGCCACCCGGGCGCTGAGTGGACCGGACGGGTCCGTGGTGCCCGCCGCCGCGCTCCGGACGGCCGCGCTGACCACGATCGGGGACCTCTTCGGCGTCGTCGCCCCCACCGTCGCGTCCCTCACCGAATAACAGGTGCCCCGTGGCGCGAGGCCGCGTACCGTCGCCCGCGTGCCCCGCAATCAGAGGAAGTCCCGCCGACTGGTCGCCGACGGGCGCGTGTACATGTGGAGCACCCGCCACAGCCACCGCGCCCCCGACGGCGGCCGGTCCGCGGATTGCCGTCAGACCCTCACGTTGACACCGCACCCGGCCGGCACGGGCGCTCCCCTGCGCATCGTGTTCGCCGAGGGGCCGGACCGCTACGTCCCGGGCGGGGCCTACGTCGGCTCCGGTGACGTGGGCTACGTCCGGGGGGCCTCGTTGAACCTGCACGAGCCGGGCGCCGTCCGGGCGCTGCTCGACGTGGCGACGGCCCGCAGCCGGCTGCCCGGGGGGCGCCGGCCGGTGGAGTTCGACGGCTGGACCCTGCTGGAGGCGGCGGTCGCCGCGCGGGCCGGGGACGCCGGGGACGCCGGCCCCGCAGGCCCGTAGGGCGACAGGACCCCGTGCGGCCTACGGGTCACGCCGCAGCCAGGAGCGGGCGGAGCGGGCCCGCGGCCAAGCGCGTGGTGAGGGCCGGCGCGTGGCGGCGGACGGTGGTGGCCGCCGCGGCGGCCACGACGGCGCCGACGAGGAAGCCGGCGAGCGCGTCGTGGGGGTAGTGCACGCCCACCCAGACCCTGGAGGCCGCCATGAGGACCGCCCCAGCCAGGGCGACGGCGCCGAGCCGCCGTGACACGTGGAGCAGCGCGACGGCGGCCGCGGCGGCGAGCGCGGAATGGTTGCTGGGGAACGACCAGTCGCCCGGTGCCGGGCAGGCTTCCAAAGTGGCGACCCCGAAGGTCCGGCACGGCCGGTCCTCGCGGACCACGAGCTTGAGCAGGGCGTCCACGCCGAAGGCGGCAAGGGTGATCAGCGGGGCCGCGAGGGCGGTGACCGCCGCCGGTGTGGCCGCCCGGCGGGCCCGCCACCAGCCGGCCAGCATCAGCACGGCGAAGAGCGCGAGGCCGTAGGCCGACCAGGCGGCCGTCAGGGAGTTGAGCCAGCCCGGAGCCCGGTGGGCGGCGTCGATGACATCGACGTAGGCCGCGCCGTCGATGTGCGAGCCGTCGTACGCGAGGGTCATCAAGCGGTTCCGTTCTGGTGCTTGCGGGCCCGCCGGGAACGGAGCACTTCGATGACGAGGGGCAGCAGGGACACGGCGACGACCAGGGCGACGATCGGCAGCAGGTACCGGTCGACGTTCGGGATGGAGGAGCCGAGCGCGTACCCGGCGAGGACCAGACCGACCGTCCAGACGAGGCCGCCGACGACCTGCCACAGGGTGAAGACGCGGGCCGGCACCTTCAGGGCCCCGGCCAGCGGGTTGAGGACCGTACGCACCACGGGCACGAAACGGGCCAGGACGATCGCCTTGGCGTGCCCGTACTTGGCGAGGAACTCCTCCGCGCGCTCCGCGCCCTCGTGGAGGCGCTTGGAACGGCTGCGCTCCAGGAGGGCTCCGCCGCCGCGCCGACCGATCAGGTAGCCGGTCTGGGCCCCGGCCAGCGCCCCGACCGCGGAGGCGGCCAGGACCAGGGGCAGCGAGAGGCGCGGATCGCCCTCCGAGCTCCCGGCGCACAGCAGACCGGCAGTGAACAGCAGCGAGTCGCCGGGCAGGAAGAAACCGATCAGCAGCCCGGTCTCCGCGAACATCACCACCGCGATGCCGACGATGCCGAAGGTGGCCAGGAGGGAATGCGCGTCGAGCAGGTTGACCGCGAGGTCGCTCGCGGCGGGGACGGCCGAGGAGGTGGCAACGGCCAAGGAGGTGGCAACGGCCATGGAGGGGGGCCTCTCACTGGGTTCGTGACGGATGCGCGCAGCCGGAAGCCGGGCGCCGGGGGGAACATCCGGTCGACTACAATCCCGTAGACGGTCTACGGCACTGTAGACGATCGCGAGGCGGGGAGAGGGCGATGAGCGGGTCGACGGCCGACCGCAGGCCGGCGGGTGAGCTGGAGGCGAGTGTCCTCGCCGCACTGTGGGCGGCGAAAGCGCCCCAGACGGCCGCCCAGGTACAAAGGACCCTGACGGCCGACCTGGCGCGCACGACGGTGACGACCATCCTGTCCCGCCTCCACGAGAAGGGGACCCTCGCCCGGGAGCGCTCCGGCCGCGGCTACGCCTACTTCCCCGTGCGGGACACCCACGGCCTCACGGCCCGGCGCATGCACCACGAGCTCGACAAGGACAGCGACCGCGAGACCGTCCTCGCGCGGTTCGTCTCCGAGCTGAGCCCCGACGACGAGCGCGTCCTACGGGAACTGCTGGACGGCGGCGGGCAGTGATCACCGGCCTGCTCGCCTCCCTGCTGCTGCCCTTCGCCGCGCCGCCCCTGGCCCGCTGGGCCGCACCCCGGCTGGGTCCGTCGCTCGCCCTGTGGACGCTGACCGTCACCGCGTGCGCCCTCGCGGCCGGCTGGCTCGCCGCACTCGGCGGCCTGCTGCTCACCTGGGCGCTCGGCGTGGCCGCACTGGCGCGCCTCGGCCACCTGATCCACCCGCTCGACGTCGCGCCGCCCGTCCTCGCCGCCCCCGCGGCCGCGCTCGCCGTCGGCGCCCTGTCGCTCTGCGCGTACGGGATCGCCCGTTCGGTGCTCCGCCAGCTGCGTCACTACCGCCGCGCTCGCGAGCAGGTGCGCTGGGCCACCGAGGCCGGTGACCTCAGCATCCTGGACCGGCCCGACCCGGACGCCTACGCGCTGCCGGGGAACCCGGGGCGCGTCGTGGTGACCTCCGGCATGCTCCGGGCCCTGGACGGGCCCGAGCGCGAGGTCCTGCTCGCCCACGAACGGGCCCACCTGACCGGCCGCCACCACTGGTTCCTCGCAGCCGCCGATCTCGCCGCGCGCTGCCACCCGGCCCTGCGGGCCGTACGCGACGCCATCGCCCTCAGCGTGGAGCGGGTCGCCGACGAGGCCGCGGCGGCCGCCACCGGAGACCGCCGGCTCACCGCGCGGGCCATCGGGCGCGCCGCGCTGGCCGGGCACGGAGCGGCGGGCGCGGTGCGTCCGGCCTTCGCCGCCCGCGCCGTCGGCGGCCCGGTCCCGCAACGCGTACGGGCACTGCTCCACCCCCCGGCGGCGCGACCGCTCGCGGCAGCGGCGGCGGCCTGCCTGCTGGTGGCCCTGGCGGCGGGAACCACCGTCACCACCGGCGTCGGGCTGGACCTCCTGCACCGCGACGTGGAGGTCGCCCAGGGCGAGGCACCGACCGCCCGCTGACTTCCGCCCCGAGGCCACGGGACCGTCGGGGGCGACGGACCGTCGGCGCCGCCGGGGGCCGGGGGCCGGGGGCCGGGGAACGGGGAACGGCGGACGGCGGACGTCAGAGGTACCGGGCGAAGTCGTCCAGGGTACGGAGCACCTCCGGCTCCGCCGCCGGCGGCAGTTGCAACACGACCTCCTCGATCCCGAGGTCCGCGTAGTGGGCCAGCTTCCCCGGGTCGGGCCGGACGGCGTACGGGACCACCTGGAGGGTCTTCGGATCGCGGCCCGCGTCCTCCCACGCCCGGCGCAGCACTGGGAGGGACTCGGTGAGACCGCCGCCGCCGATGGGCAGCCAGCCGTCGGATTGCTCGGCGACGGCCGCGAAGAGCTTCGGGCCGGCGGCGCCCCCGATGAGGGTGCGCGGCCCGTGCAGTAGAGCGCCGGGGCCCAGTTCACGGGCCGGGCGGGCCGGCTTGGGGTGGGCCTGGCTGGCCCGGACGGAGCCGAAGGCGCCCTCGTACGGGGTGGGTTCGGGGGACCACAGGGCGCGCATCAGGGCCAGGCGGTCGCGGACCAGTTCGCGTCGGGTGCGCCACTCCACACCGTGGTCGGCGGCCTCCTCCACGTTCCAGCCGTAGCCGACGCCGAGGGTGAGACGGCCGCCGCAGAGGTGGTCCAAGGTGGCGGCCTGCTTCGCGAGGACGATCGGGTCGTGCTGCGCGACCAGGGTGATACCGGTGCCGAGGTGCAGCCGCTCGGTGACCGCGCAGGCCTGGGCGAGCGCGACGAAGGGATCGAGGGTGCGCCCGTACTCCTCGGGCAGTTCACCGCCCATCGGCGCGGCGGTGTCGCGGGCGACGGGGATGTGCGTGTGCTCGGGGAGGTAGAGGCCTGCGAAGCCGCGCCCCTCCAAGGCCAGGGCGAGGCGGGTGGGGGTGATGGTGCGGTCGGTGAGGAAGATGGTCGTGGCGATCCGCATGCGTGATGGCACCTCCGAGACGTCGGGCGGCCAACGTACGGTGCCTCGACCGCCCGGCGACAGGGCGCGGGCCGCGCCTCGCCGGCCGTCAGCCGATCGGTTGGCGGACCTCCGCCCGGATTTTGAGGGCCGTCTCGGCCGTCCGGTTCAGGTCGATCGAGGCGGGGCTCTGCCGGGCGCTCTCGGCGGTGATCACACCGACCGCTGCGGCCGTGTTCCCGTCCGCCCAGGCGCACATGGGGAGGGTGACCTTGGTGCCGTTCTGGAGCGAGGTCAGCACCTGACAGGTCAAGGCGACGTCCGAGCCGGTCGGCGTGATGTCCCTCGGGGGAACCGCGAGCTGCGCGCCGTCGCCCTCCTGGGCGCCCTTGATTATCTTCCGGCGGGCGCCCGCCGGGTCCTTGAACTGGCCGTACATGCCGGAGAGGGCCAGGATGCCGGGGTCGGTGTCCGAGTCGGAGGTGTACCGGGCGACCACCGGCTCGGGGTTGCGGACCTTCGGGTCGTAGGCGCCGTCCAGTACCTCCTTGCCCTTGGTCCGGGACGCGTCCTCGGAGAGCTGGTACGTGCCGAGCAGCGTCTTCGGCACCGTCAGGCGGTAGGTGGCGGCCGGGAACCCGGCCCCGCTCATGACGGACCCCGCCTGGGCGAGCCGGTTCACCACGAAGCCCGCGACGAGTAGACCGCCCAGGGCGATCGCGACGACGGCGACCACCATCCCGCCCCGGTTCTTGCGCGGCGGGCGTCCCATCGGCGGCCCCATCGGGGTCTGACCCCAAGGTGCTTGGCCGGGGTAGGGCGGCTGCGCGTGAGGGCCGCCCGGGTAGCCCTGGGGGGCCGGCTGCCCCTGCGGCCCGTACTGCTGCGGGAACGGCTGCTGCTGCCCGTATTGCTGCCCGTGTTGCTGCCCGTCGTACGGACCGGGTTGTTGCGGGGTCCCGTACGGGCCGGGGGAGTACGGAGGGGGCGGCGGCATGCTCATGATCGAACGCTACTCCACGCCTCCGACACACCGTCCGTCGAGCGGTGGCGGATCTCGGCGAGGGGTCAGGCGCGCGGGTAGCGCGACAGCCACCCCGGGGCGGACGCGGAGGGGCCGTGGAGAGCGGGACCCTGGGTCATCTCCAGCGCGAAGTCGTCGGCCAGCTCCAGGATCGTGGCGCGCCCCTCCAAGTCGGCCAACCAGGCCGCCGGCAGGGCCGTCTCCCCGTGCAGTGCGCCGAGCAGCGCCCCGCACAGGGCGCCGGTGACGGTGGAGTCCCCGCCGTGGTTGACGGCGAGCCGCAGCCCGTGCGGGACGTCCTCGGCGACCAGGGCGCAGTACACGGCGACGGCGAGCGTGTCCTCGGCGTCACGGCCGTCCCCCGGGGAGAGGGACTCCACCACCTTGGGGCTCGGCTGCCCCTGCGTGGCCGCGGAGACCGCGCGTTGGAGGGCGTCGGTGACCGGCTGGTGGGAGGGGCGGCCCCCGAGCAGGCCGAGGGAGCGCTGTACGGCGGCGTCCAGCGAATCACCGCGGGTCAGGCCGTGGACGATCACGGCGAAGGCTCCGGCGGACAGGTACGCGGT
The DNA here is from genome assembly GCF_055231995.1 of Streptomyces sp. Tek67B01. NCBI lineage: Bacteria > Bacillati > Actinomycetota > Actinomycetes > Kitasatosporales > Streptomycetaceae > Streptomyces > Streptomyces sp. Tek67B01. Next base: position 3,180,153 of record NZ_JBUYUY010000001.1, on the reverse strand, counting down.
GGGGTGCCCGTGGCTCTGGGTCGCGCATTCGACGGCGAGTTGGAGCACGAGGGCCGGTTCCCAGCCGACCAGCAGGCCGAAGGGGGCCGAGCGCGCGGTCGCGGCGGCGTCCCGGGCGGTGGGGTTCTTCGGCTGGTCGGGGGTGCCGAGCTTGTCGTCGGCGAAGCCGGTCATACAGGCGCGGTCGGGGCCGCGGCGGGCGTAGAGCCACTCCTGTTGCGCGAGCCAGCCGTTGTCCTTGCGCCGCTCGTCGGGGCCCCAGTCGTGCTGGGTCGCGGCCCAGCGCAGGTAGGCCCGGTGGACGTCGGTCGGCGGGTGCCAGCCGCCGGTGTCCCGGCGTACGTGGGCCCGGATCAGCCCGTCGACGGTGAAGAGGGCGAGCTGCGTGGAGGCGGTGACGGTGCCCCGGCGGCCGTAGGCGGGGGCGGGTTCGGTCAGACCGGCCAGGCCGTGGGTCTCGCGGATGCCGTCGAGGGAGAGGCCGGCGACGGGCGCGCCCAAGGCGTCGCCGATCGCGGAGCCGAGCAGGGTGCCGCGGACCCGGCTGCGGAAGTCCTGCTGTTCGATCCGGCCCCAGAACGCCGTGGAGGTGGCGCTGGAGGTGACGCCGGCTGTCGGCGCCGCCGCGGGTATGGGCGCGGACGGACCGGTGCCCGCAGGGGCCGCCGCGTCCGGGGCCGTAGGCGTCGCTGTGCTCGTGTCCATGCTGTTTCCCCCCAGGCCCCAGGCTTTGGCGCGCACTGTAGTGGACAGGTTCGGTCGAACCTGGACGGTATGAGTCAGGTCGCGCAGAAGTGGTCGGAGAACGGCCGGAATCCGAACACTTCCGACCGTCGTCCCGTCGCTCGTCGTCTCATCGTCTCGCCGATCGGATTAGGACCTCCTCGTCGGCTGACGCGGGCGTGGCGACGCCCCCGAACGGTCCGCGACCGTCCGGGGGCGTACGCGTGCCGGTGGGGCCGTGGGTCAGCAGGCGAAGTCGACGCGGCGGAACGAGGCGTAGTGGTCCGCCGTGTAGTAGTCCTCGGCGGTCTGCTGCCCCGTGATGACGCGCCGGGCGCCGCGGGTCGGGGAGCCCGGGGTGATGACGGTGTACTCGTGGTAGTAGCCGGTGGTGTGACCGGGCAGCAGGCCCTCGCGGTTCTGGAAGACGACGCCGTCCTGGGAGTACGGGAAGGGGCCGCCCTGGTCTATGAGGTCGAGCGTGTCATGGGCCTGGGAAGGCAGGGCGGAGTAACAGATCCGGCCGACGGAGGCGACGGAGGCGGAGGCGGCCGAGGCGGAGGCGGGGGCGGGCGCGGCGGAGGCGGTCGGGCCCGCGAGGAGAGTGGCGGCGACGGCGGCGGCCGCGCCGAGGGCTGCGATGCGTGGGGAGATCCTCATGTCGGCCAGGATGACGCGCGTAGAGCGACCTCCGGAACACCAACTGCCTTGTGTTCCACACCTGTTCACCGGGCATGTGGTGGGGGGAACCGGGGCGCCGCCCCGCCTTAAACCGTCGGCAACCCGGCGCGGGCACCCGACGTGGGAGACGGCCGCCACGGGGGCCCGTTTGTATGGTGGTCGCGTGCTTGAAGGCCACGACCACGACCACGGGGATGACCACGGCCACGCGCACGGCCACGCGCACGACCAAGGCCGTGCGCACGACCAAGGCCATGCGCACGACCACCCGCACGCCACCCGCCGGTCGCGGAGACCGTGCCGCCGGCTGCCACATCTCCTCGTCCCGCACAGCCACGACACCCAGGACAAGGTCGACCCCGCGATGGAGACCTCCCGCGAGGGCATGCGCGCCCTGTGGCTCTCCCTCGCCGTCCTGGGGCTGACCACCGCAGTCCAAGCCGTGGTCGTCGCCCTCTCCGGTTCGGTGGCGCTGCTGGGCGACACCCTCCACAACGGGGCCGACGCGCTCACGGCCGTGCCCCTGGGCATCGCGTTCGTCCTGGGCCGCCGGGCGGCCAACCGCCGCTACACCTACGGCTACGGCCGCGCCGAGGACGTGGCCGGCATCGTCATCGTGCTGACCATCGCCGCCTCCTCCGCGCTCGCCGCGCACACGGCCGTGGACCGGCTGCTGCACCCGCGCCCGATCAGCCACCTGGGGGCGGTGGCCGCCGCGGCGGTGGTCGGGTTCGCCGGCAACGAGTGGGTGGCCCGGCACCGCATCCGTACCGGCCGCCGGATCGGCTCGGCCGCACTCGTCGCGGACGGGTTGCACGCCCGCACCGACGGGTTCACCTCGCTCGCCGTCCTCCTCGGCGCGGGCGGCGCCGCGCTCGGTTGGCGGGCCGCCGACCCGCTCGTGGGCCTGCTCATCACCGCGGCGATCCTGATGGTGCTGCGCGACGCGGCCCGCGAGATCTACCGCCGGCTCATGGACTCCGTCGACCCCGCCCTCGTCGACACCGCCGAAGACGCGCTGCGCGGCGTGGACGGGGTACGTGGCCTCGGGCAGGTCCGGCTGCGGTGGATCGGCCACACCCTGCGGGCCGAGGCCGACATCGTCGTCGACCCGCACCTGACCGTCGTACAGGCCCACGCCCTGGCGGTCGCCGCCGAACACGCCCTGATCCACGCCGTGCCCCGGCTGACTGCCGCCACCGTCCACACCGACCACACCACCGACCACGACCACGACGACCCGCACGCGGCCCTCGCCCACCACGCGGCCCTCGCGGACCCCGCGCCCATCGCGGACCCCGCGGCGCCCGCCTGAGCGGGCGCCGCGCGGCCCGGACTCAGTCCACCAGCGGCAGCAGCTCCGGCAGATGCCCGTCCGAGGCCGCCGCCGCGCGGCGGCGCTCCTGCGGAACCTCGCCGTACAGGGTCGTACGGGGCCTCGCCGGCCGCCCGGCCGCCGCCGCGACCGCGACGAGGTCCTGGACGGACTTGTACGAGCCGTAACCGGAACCCGCCATCCGGGAGATGGTCTCCTCCATCAGGGTCCCGCCCAGGTCGTTCGCACCGGAACGGAGCATCTCGGCCGCGCCCTCCGCACCCAGCTTCACCCAACTCGTCTGGATGTTGGTGATGTGCGGGTGGAGCAGGATGCGGGCCATCGCCGTCACCGCCCGGTTGTCGCGCACCGTCGGGCCGGGCCGCGCGATGCCCGCCAGGTACACGGGGGCGTTGGTGTGGATGAACGGCAGCGTGACGAACTCCGTGAAACCGCCCGTCCGCTGCTGGATGCGGGCCAGTGTGCGCAGGTGCCCGAGCCAGTGCCGGGGCTGGTCCACGTGCCCGTACATCATCGTGGACGACGACCGGATGCCCAGCTCGTGCGCCGTCGTGATGACGTCGATCCAGTCCGCCGTGGGCAGCTTGCCCTTGGTCAGCACCCAGCGGACCTCGTCGTCCAGGATCTCCGCCGCCGTGCCCGGTATCGAGTCCAGGCCCGCCTCCTTCGCGGCCGTCAGCCAGTCCCGTACGGACATCCCCGTCCGCGTCGCGCCGTTGACCACCTCCATCGGCGAAAACGCGTGGACGTGCATGCCGGGCACCCGCTTCTTTACCGCCCGCGCGATGTCGAAGTACGCCGTCCCGGGCAGGTCCGGGTGGATGCCGCCCTGCATGCACACCTCGACCGCGCCGACGTCCCACGCCTGCTCGGCCCGGTCCGCGACCTGGTCGAGGGAGAGGGTGTAGGCGTCCGCGTCCGTACGGCGCTGCGCGAACGCGCAGAACCGGCAGCCGGTGTAGCAGACGTTGGTGAAGTTGATGTTCCGCGTGACGATGTACGTGACGTCCTCGCCCACCACCGACCGGCGCAGGTCGTCCGCGATCCGGCACAACGCGTCCAGCGCGGGCCCGTCGGCGTGCAGCAGCGCCAGCGCCTGGGCGTCGCTCAGCTTCGTCGGGTCGTCGGCGGCCCGCGCCAGCGCGGCCCGTACGTCCGTGTCGATGCGCTCGGGCACCATGCCGGGCGCGGCGGCCTCGCGCAACGCGTCCCAGTCGCCGTAGACGAGGTCGAAGTCCTCACGCCGGTCGCCCGTACGTCCCTCGGTGTCGATGGTGGCGTGCAGGTCGGTGCGCCCGTACGCGCTGAAGCTCTCGTCCGGCTCCTGCCACGGGTGGCCCGTCACCTCGGCCGTCTCGTCCGCCAGCCCGGTGTCCGGATCGGCGAGCGCCCGTACGTGCGGCAGCAGGCGCGGGTCCAGCCACGGCTCCCCGCGTCGCACGAACTCCGGGTACACGCAGAGCCGTTCGCGCAGCTCGAAGCCGGCGGCCGCCGACTGCTCGGCCAACACGTCGATCTGGGGCCAGGGCCGCTCGGGGTTGACGTGGTCGGGAGTCAGCGGGGAGACGCCGCCCCAGTCGTCGATGCCCGCGCCGATCAGCCGCGCGTACTCGCCGTCGACCAGATTGGGCGGCGCCTGGAGACAGCCCGAGGGCCCCATGATGTGCCGGGCGACGGCGATCGTCGCCACGAGGTCGTCGAGTTCGGCGTCAGGCATTCCGCGCATCGCCGTGTCCGGCTTGGCGCGGAAGTTCTGGATGATCAGCTCCTGGATGCCGTGGTAGGCGCGCGAGACACGGCGCAGCGCGAACAGTGACTCCGCGCGCTCCTCGTACGTCTCGCCGATGCCAATGAGCAGGCCGGAGGTGAAGGGCACCGAGGAGCGCCCGGCGTCCTCCAGCACGCGCAGCCGGACCGCCGGCTCCTTGTCGGGGGAGCCGTGGTGCGGGCCGCCCGGCTCCGACCACAGGCGGGTGGCGGTGGTCTCCAGCATCATCCCCATGGACGGGGCGACGGGCTTGAGACGCTGGAAGTCGGCCCAGGACATCACGCCCGGGTTGAGGTGGGGGAGGAGGCCCGTCTCCTCCAGGATGCGGATCGAGATGGCCCGTACGTAGGAGATCGTGTCGTCGTAGCCGTGCGCTTCCAGCCACTCGCGCGCCTCGGGCCAGCGGTCCTCCGGCTTGTCCCCCAGGGTGATGAGCGCTTCCTTGCAGCCGAGCGCGGCGCCTCGGCGGGCGATGTCGAGCACCTCGTCGGGCGACATGTACATACCGTGACCGGCGCGGCGGAGCTTGCCGGGGACCGTCGCGAAGGTGCAGTAGTGACACTTGTCGCGGCACAGGCGGGTGAGGGGGATGAACACGCTCTTCGAGTACGTGATCACGCCCGGCCGGCCGGCCGCGGCGAGACCGGCGTCGCGGACCCGGGCGGCGGAGGCGGTGAGGTCCGTCAGGGCCGCCCCGCGCGCCTGGAGGAGCACGGCCGCCTCGGTCGCGTCGAGCGCGACGCCGTCACGGGCACGCCGGAGCGCGCGGCGCATCGCGTTGTCGGTCGGAGCGTCACTCGGAGTGGTCATGGGCCCGAGCATACGATCCGGTCGACCGGACGGGGGGAGGTCATCGCATCAGCTCACCGGCGTTGACCAGCAGGGACTGGCCGGTTATGGCCCGCGCCCGGTCGGAGGCGAAGAAGACGGCGGCGTCCGCCACATCCCCGTCGGTGGCGAGGTCGGGCAGCGCCATCCGCTCCGTGAGCCGCGCGTGCACCTCGGCTTCGGGCACGCCTTCGGAGTGGGCGGTGAAGGTCACGAAGGCCTGCACGGGCGGCCCCCACATCCAGCCCGGCAGGACGGTGTTGACGCGAATGCGGTGGGGGCCGAGCTCCCGGGCCATCGAGTACATGGCGGAGGTCAGCGCGCCTTTGGACGCGGCGTACGCGGCCTGCTGCACCTGGGACGGCGAGGCCACGGCGGACTGGGTGCCGACGATGACGACGGATCCGCCGGCCTGTTTGAGCGCGGGCAGACAGGCCCGGGTCATGCGCAGGGTGCCGAGGAGGTTGACGTCGATGATCTGCTGCCAGGTCCCGAAGTCGGCGTCCTCCAGGCCACCGAAGTAGGAGTCCCAGGCGGCGACGTGCACGACGGCGTCGATGCCGCCGAAGCGCTCGACGGCGAGCGCGGCGAGGGCCTCGCACTGCGCCTCGTCGGTGATGTCCGTGGAGCGGTGGGCGGTGTGCGCGCCGTCGGGATCGATCTCGGCGGCGGCCTTGACGAGGTTCGCCTCGGTCCGCGCCCCGAGCACGGCGTTCCCGCCGTCCCGCACGACGGCGGCGGCCACCTGGTGCCCGAGCCCGGCGCCGACCCCGGAAACGATGACGGTCTTCCCACGAAGCAGCATGCGCCCTCCTGTGGCTTGCGGTCGCTCTGCACCTGACGGGACGTCAGGGTAGGGGTGGGGGCGGTGGATGGGAAGGCGGGGGTGGGCGGAGTTGGGCGGGGGCTTCGGGGGCGGTGTTCCCCCTGGGCGGGGTCGGGTGGTGCTGGGGGCGTCCCGTCAGTCCGCTGTCCTTTCGTGTCGTGCCGGTCGGTCAAGGGCGCTCCTCCTCGTTCCTCGTCGTCGCGTCGCTGCGCGATGGCCTTCGGCCACCCTTGACAGCCCGTCCCGCCCCGAAATGCCAAAGACTGCCGGAAAGCCCCCAGGGGAGAGGAACGGTCAGGAGGGTCGTGGAGGGGGCCGGTATATCCAGCCTCGCCGGCGTTTGAGGCGTGGAGCCCGGGGCGGAGCCCCGAAAGACCCCGAGCGCAGCGAGGGGGCACCCCCACGCGCCAGATCGCTACGCGCTTCCGTTGTCCCGGCGTCCGCAGCCCGGCATGGGCTAGATACGGACCTCACCGATCACCGCACGGTTGACGGCAGTCACGCGTCCGCCGCCCGCCAGGGGTTGGGCATGACCGCCAACGACAGCCACACGGCTGACGTGCCCTGGCGTCGAAGACGCCGCTGGGCAACCACCGTCCCATCCGCCGGACGGCAACCGGCAGGCCGGCCGGACGGCGAGCACGGGCTCTCCCGATCGCTACGTGGCCTCGGGGGGAACGGGGGTCGCCTGGTGGTAGTACATGCGCCACATGCCGTCGTCATCGTTCCTGTGCCACAGAGAACTCCGCCAGGCCCACTGCCCGTCGATCACGGTCTTGTACGTGAGGTGCACCAGCCCCGGGGCCAATGCGACGCCGGTCATCTCCGACGGCTCGTAGCGCGGTCCGTCCTCCGCCACACCCTCCATTTCGGGCAGCGCGGCAACCATCTCGTCGTACGTCCAACGCCGGCCCGAGGCGCCCACCTCCACGAACTTCGGGTCGAGGAGACGACGGATGAGCGCCTGGGACGTACGCACCTCGGGGTCCATCAATCGCAGTTCACCTGCGATCGCCTCACCTACTTCGTCTGCTTCAGTCATCCCTCCATCTTCGTCCGAGCGGTGTGAACCGCCGGTCATATCGACGCCAGGTCACATCAACCGCCCAACATCACGTGCGGCCGTCCCAGCCATTCGGGTTGCGAGTCGTATCGACGGCGGTCCGTTCGACCCCAGGTCCCGTCAGTGGGTCCACATGGCGCATTTCGCCCTTCTCGGCCAGCGGGCGCCCTCAAGGCGGTAGTTGATGCCGGTTCGCCCGGCTTTTTTTCAGCCGATGACGAGCTCTTCGACGCCAGGGCACGTCAACCGTGCGGTGATCGGTGAGGTCCGTATCTAGCCCATGCCGGGCTGCGGACGCCGGGACAACGGAAGCGCGTAGCGATCTGGCGCGTGGGGGTGCCGCCTCGCTGCGCTCGGGGTCTTTCGGGGCTCCGCCCCGGACCCCGCGCCTCAAACGCCGGCGAGGCTGGATATACCGGCCCCCTCCACGACCCTCCTGACCGTTCCTCTCCCCTGGGGGCTTTCCGGCAGTCTTTGGCATTTCGGGGCGGGACGGGCTGTCAAGGGTGGCCGAAGGCCATCGCGCAGCGACGCGACGACGAGGAACGAGGAGGAGCGCCCTTGACCGACCGGCACGACACGAAAGGACAGTGGACTGACGGGACGCCCCCAGCACCACCCGACCCCGCCCAGGGGGAACACCGCCCCCGAAGCCCCCGCCCAACTCCGCCCACCCCCGCCCCCGGTCGGATGCCCCCCGTGAGACACCCCCCCCCGTGAGACACCCCCCCGTAAGACACCCCCGTCGAACTCGTGGCGAAGCCGAGACGAATGGTGTGTCATATCTGTCGGGGTGACGGCGAGTCGTGGGCGAATACCTGATAGACAGAATATTCACGGCTCGACCAGCCACACATCCTGTCGGCCGCCTTGGGGGGATCGCCGCACCGTGAAGCCGCTTCACCGCCACGTAGTCAACACCTCGCGCAAGGTCCTGTGCACCGCCGCGCTCGCGGCCAGCCTGACCACCGCCGCGGTCGTGACCAACACGCCGACCGCGGGCGCGGGGGAGTCCGAGCCCACGCCCGACAGTCCACAGGCCACCGACCGCGGTGACGCCCGTCTGGATCTGCCGAAGCTCGTCGCCGACCCGCCTCCGCCGCCCGGAGCCGGCGCCCCCGAGGGGGCCAGCGGCATACCGGGGACCGCCCTCGACGCCTACAAGCGCGGCGCCGTGTCGGTGGCCGCCGCGCTTCCCCACTGCAACCTGCCCTGGCAGTTGCTCGCGGGCATAGGCAGGATCGAGTCCGTCCACGCCTCCGGCTACGGGCTCAAGTCCGACGGCTACACCGAGAAGCCGATCCGCGGCCCCCGCCTCGACGGCAACGGTTACGCGCAGATCAAGGACTCCGACCACGGAGAGTGGGACGGGGACACCGAGTACGACCGCGCCGTAGGGCCGCTCCAGTTCATCCCGCAGACGTGGAAGGATTGGGGCGCCGACGGCAACGGCGACGGCAAGCGCGACCCGAACAACATCTACGACGCCGCGCTGGGCGCCGGCCTCTACCTCTGCGCCGGTGACCGGGACCTCTCCGATCCGGCCAAGCTCGACCAGGCGATCCTCAGCTACAACAGCTCCCGCGACTACGTGAACTCCGTCCTCGGGTACATGCGCCAGTACCAGGACGGTGGCGTCACCGACGTACCGAACCCGCCCGCGGGCAACTACCCGACGCCTCCGCCCACGGCCCCGCTGCCCACGCCGAGGCCCCCGGCCCCCCAGCCGCCCGCCACCAAGCCGCCGGCGACCAAGCCGGCCGAGCCCGAGAAGCCGAAGCCGTCGACCCCCCGGCTCGCCAAGCTGGAGTTGATCGGCGATCCGGACCTCAAGGCCGAGGTCGGGGCCGTGTTCACCCCGGACGCCAAGGTCAAGGCGGTGCTCTCCGACGGCAAGCCGGCCGTCGGGCAGAAGGTCGTGTTCGTCGTCGAGGCGGACACCACCGGTGGCACGCTCTTCCAGGACTCCAAGAAGGCCGACGTCGTCGCGCTCACCGACGCCCAGGGCATCGCGCGGGTGCCCGCGCTCACCGCGGGCCCGAAGGCCGGCACCTTCTCCTTCCGCGCCTCGGCCTACGACGCCTCGAACCAGTTCACGGTGATGCTGCGGGGCGCCGTCACCGCGAAGCCGGTCGCGGACCTGCTGGTGCGGGCGGACCACGGTACGAAGCCGCTGGAGACCGTCGCCGGTACCAGCGTCAAGGACTTCGGGCTGCTCGCGACCGCCAAGGGCCAGCCGATCGCCGGCACGAAGGCCACGGCGGGCCTGGGTGCGAAGGGCGAGGACGGCGTCTGGGTCCCGGTGGACCCGGCGAAGACGACGGGCCCGTACTTCAAGGGCAAGGACGGCAAGAAGCTGTTCACCCTGGAGCTCGACCCGAGCGACGCCGACGGAAAGATCACCCTTCCGGAGCTGTTCACCACGGACGTGGCACCGGGTACCTACTTCCTCCGGGTGGTCACGCCGGACAAGGTGGAACTGATCCTGGAACTCAAGATCACCGCCGCCGCGACGTCCACTCCTTCCCCCGCTTCCACGCCCAACTCCACGTCGGCCGGCACCCCGGCCCCCACCCGCACCCCCCCGGCCACCAAGCCGTAGGGCGGAACCCCGAGCGCCCCCGGCACCGTACCCACGGCGTCGGGGGCGCTCACGTCTGCGGACGAGCAAGAAGGTCGGCAGAGGCGCGCACGGGACGTACACCAGGCAACACGCGACGCACATCAGGCAACAGGGGGCAACAAAAGGCAGGAGCCCCGCCTCCTCCGCTCGCACGGAGGAGGCAGGGCTCCTTGGGTACTGCTAATCCAACCGCGATCCGGTCGGCCAGGCGACTAGGCCGGGATAACGTTCTCCGCCTGCGGGCCCTTCGGACCCTGCGTGACGTCGAAGGTCACCTGCTGGTTCTCCTCCAGGGAGCGGAAGCCAGAGGCGTTGATCGCGGAGTAGTGGACGAAGACATCCGGGCCGCCGCCGTCCTGGGCGATGAAGCCGAAGCCCTTTTCAGCGTTGAACCACTTCACGGTTCCGGTAGCCATGAGCCCTCCTATGGGCCAAAGGGTCGCCCTGCTCCAGAACCTGCTAAGAAGTCTGAAAACTACAAAAGCCTGCGGGTCACATTCTCCGCAGGCCTCGTACTGCAAGGGAAACCAAACTGCAACTTGCGACGAGCCTAGCACGCACCCTGTGGCCGAGACCAGAGGGAAAGATCACGTCACTCGGACGTTTGAGACCCGCCCGAAGGCTGACGAGACCCCGGGGGCTAGTCTCGCGATGTGGACGTCTATCGCAGCCGGCCCCGAGTCGGCCACATCCAGTTCCTGAACTGCCTTCCGCTCTACTGGGGGCTGGCCAGAACCGGCACGCTGCTGGACCTGGAGCTGACGAAGGACACCCCCGAGAAGCTGAGTGAACGGCTCGTCCAGGGGGACCTGGACATCGCGCCGATCACCCTCGTGGAGTTCCTGCGCAACGCCGACCAGCTCGTCGCCTTCCCCGACCTCGCCGTGGGCTGCGACGGCCCCGTGATGTCGTGCGTGATCGTCTCGCAGGTCCCCCTGGACCAGCTCGACGGCGCCCGGGTGGCCCTCGGTTCGACTTCCCGCACGTCCGTCCGGCTCGCCCAGCTGCTGCTCGCCGAGCAGTACGGAGTGCGCCCCGACTACTACACCTGCCCCCCTGACCTGGGGGTGATGATGCAGGAGGCGGAGGCGGCGGTCCTGATCGGGGACGCCGCGCTGCGCGCTTCGCTGCACGACGCGCCCCGGCTCGGCCTGGCGGTGCACGACCTGGGGCTGATGTGGAAGGAGTGGACCGGGCTGCCGTTCGTCTTCGCCGTCTGGGCTGCCCGGAAGGACTACCTCGCCCGCGAGCCCCTCGTCGTCCGCAAGGTCCACGAGGCCTTCCTCGCCTCCAGGGACGTCTCCTTGGAGGAGGTCACCAAGGTCGCCGAGCAGGCGGCGCGCTGGGAGGCCTTCGACGCCGAGCTGCTGGAGCGGTACTTCACCACCCTCGACTTCCGCTTCGGCCCGGAGCAGTTGGCGGGCGTGCGCGAATTCGCACGCCGTACCGGATCGGCCTCGGGGTACGCGGCGGATGTGGCCGTGGAACTGCTGGCCGCAGCCTCGCCCGGACATTAGCGCGGCTTATGCCCGAGGCGGGCGGAGGGGGAACGCGGGGGCGATCGCACGCCTTTCCGTATCGCGGAACGCGCAATAGGTCGTTCCCCGAGAATTCGTCTCCCTTTCGCTTTCCGCGTACGAATCGACGGCAGGGGGAACCGGCCCATAGCCGGCTCCCGCACGCCCCCTCGCCGGCGTCTGGATACCGGTACCCGTGGCCGCGCCCGGCCGCCCCGCCCTAAGGTGCTCCTTGGCTGCGCCACAGGGCATCACGCGGCAGCGCAGGGCGGACGCGGCAGCGCAGGGCAACAGTTGCAGCGCAGGACAACACGCGGCAGCGCAGGACACACGCGGCAGCGCAAGGAACACAGGGCAACACAGGGGCACGCAGGGGAACACGGCGAACGGGGGAGGGACGCGATGCAGCCGCTGGAAGCCGGTGACCCGCGGACCATCGGCGGGTACCGGCTGCTCGGCCGGTTGGGCGCGGGCGGCATGGGACGGGTGTACCTCGGGCGGAGCGCCGGAGGCCGGACCGTCGCCGTGAAGATCGTGCACCCCCAGTTCGCCGCCGACCCGGAGTTCCGCGCCCGGTTCCGCCGAGAGGTCGCGGCCGCCCGGCGGGTCGGCGGGGAGTGGACGGCGCCCGTGCTGGACGCCGACCCCGAGGCGGAGGTGCCGTGGGTGGCGGCCGGTTATGTGGCCGGCCCCTCCCTGGACCGGGCGGTCGCCGCGCACGGCGCGCTGCCCGAGGCGTCGGTACGGGCCATCGGCGAGGGTCTTGCCCGCGCCCTGGTGGCGGTGCACGCGCTGGGCCTCGTGCACCGGGACGTGAAACCGTCGAACGTGATGTTGACGCTGGAGGGCCCCGGGCCCCGATTGATCGACTTCGGGATCGCCCGGGCCACCGCGGGCACGGCTTCCCTCACCTCCACCGGGGTCTCCGTCGGCTCGCCCGGCTACATGGCGCCGGAGCAGATCATCGGCGAGGGCGTCACCGGCGCGGCGGACGTGTTCTCGCTCGGCGCCGTGCTGGCCTTCGCGGCGAGCGGGCGTCCGCCGTTCACCGGGGACCACTCGGCGGCGTTGCTCTACAAGGTGGTGCACGAGCCCCCGGAGCTCGACGGGATCGCGTCCGACGAACTGCGCGAACTCATCGGGGTCTGCCTGGCCAAGGCGCCCGCCGACCGCCCGGCCCCGGCGGCGATCGCGACGGCCCTGGACGGCGCCCTGCGCGCGCCGGGGTGGTTGCCCGCTCCGTTGGTGGAGGAGGCGAGCCGCGCGGCGGTGGCGCTGTTGAACCTGGACTCGCAACCGGTAGAGGGCTTCGCCTCGGGGCCGGTCCCCTTCACTCAGGCTTCGGGCGGAGGCGGCGGTTCGGACGGCGGTCCGGCCGCCGGCGGCTTCGGCCCGGCCCACGCCTCGTACACGGCCCCCGGCCGCCCGGGCGCGGGCGCGGGCCGGACCGTCTACGGGCCGTACGGTCCGCCCACCGACGCCGCCGCCTTCACCGGGCACGCGCCCACCGGGACGGCCGACGGGTCCGGGCGTCACGCCGGTACCGGACCGGCCGCCGCCGGTGATGGCCGTGAGGGCCGCCGCGTCAGCGTCACGGCGTCAGGTCGGCGGGTGAGCTGCACGGTGGTCGTCGCCGCGGCCGCCGTACTGGCGGGGCTGTCCGGCGGGTTGTACGGGTTGGACCTGCTGCCCGGCCAGAACGGCGGCCGGGAAGGGCGCCCGTTCCCCGCCGGGAGCAAGCCGTCGGCCTCGGCGAGCGCCTCCACCCAGCCGTCCCCATCCCCGTCCCCCTCCACCGGCGCCAAGGGCACCCGTGACACGGTGCCCAAGGAGCTGATCGGCACCTGGAAGGGGGCGACCACGACCAACCTCGGGGCCCCCGGCCAGTTCGAGATCACCATCAAGGGGGGCAGGACGGGAGAGGTGGTCGCCCGGGACAAGTCCGTCATCCCGCTCTTCGACACGGACTGTAGCGGCGACTGGAAGCTGGCCTCCGCCACCGACCGCTCCCTGGTCCTCGATACGTCGGGCGGCCCCAACCCCGCCCCCGGGATCTGCTCCAACGGCTCGGCCGACGAGCGCTTCACGCTCAACCAGAACGGGACCCTCCACTACCGGTCCGGCGACCGGGCGGCCGGAAACCCGGAGGGCGACCTCACCCGCAGCCCATGAGCCCGTCCGCTGCGCCGCTCCCCCCCGGACGCCGCCGGTGGGCTCCCCCTGGAACCCGCCGGCCGACGGCCCTGACGTAGTCTGGATCGGTCCGGACCTTGACACACCGCCGAAAGGTGAAGCACCGGTGACCGACCAGGCCGCTCTCCAGTCTGTCCTCGACCGTGCCGCCGCAGGGGGCCGGATCACCAAGGAAGAGGCCCTCGACCTCTACCGGCACGCCCCGCTGCACGCGCTCGGCCAAGCCGCCGACGCGGCGCGCCGGCGGCGCTACGCGGGTACCGAGCACATCGCGACGTACATCATCGAACGCAACATCAACTACACCAACGTGTGTGTGACGGCCTGCAAGTTCTGCGCCTTCTACGCCGCCCCCAAGGACACCGCCAAGGGCTGGTCCCGGGACCTCGACGACATCCTGCGCCGCTGCGCGGAGACCGTGGAGCTGGGCGGCACGCAGATCATGTTCCAGGGCGGCCACCACCCGGACTACGGCGTCGAGTACTACGAGCACCACTTCTCCGCCATCAAGAAGGCGTTCCCCCAGCTGGTCATCCACTCCCTCGGCGCGTCCGAGGTCGACCACATGGCCCGGATCTCCGGTGTGAGCGCCGAAGAGGCCATCCGCCGCATCCACGCCGCCGGTCTCGACTCCTTCGCGGGCGCCGGCGCCGAACTGCTCCCGGAGCGGCCGCGCAAGGCGATCGCCCCGCTCAAGGAGTCCGGCGAGCGCTGGCTGGAGATCATGGAGATCGCCCACAAGCTGGGCGTGGAGTCCACCTCCACCATGCTGATGGGCACGGGCGAGACCAACGCCGAGCGCATCGAGCACATCGCGATGATCCGTGACACGCAGGACCGTACGGGCGGCTTCCGCGCCTTCATCCCGTACACGTACCAGCCGGAGAACAACCACCTCAAGGGCCGGACGCAGGCGACGGTGTTCGAGTACCTGCGGATGATCGCTATCGCCCGCCTGTTCCTCGACAACATCGCCCACATCCAGGGCTCCTGGCTGACCGTCGGCAAGGAGGCGGGCCAGCTGTCCCTGCACTACGGTGCGGACGACCTGGGCTCGATCATGCTGGAGGAGAACGTGGTCTCCTCGGCCGGTGCCAAGCACCGCTCGAACCGTCAGGAGATCATCGACCTGATCCGCAAGGCGGGTCGGGTCCCGGCGCAGCGCGCCACGACGTACGAGCACCTCCTGGTGCACGAGGACCCGGCGAACGACCCGGTCGACGACCGCGTCGTCTCGCACATCTCCTCCACCGCCATCGAGGGCGGCACCGCGCACCCCGAGCTGAAGCTCATCTCCTCGAACTGACGCCGCCGTGCTGACGCTCCACGCCGCCGAACTCCTCCTCCCCGGGCCGGGCCGCGCCGCGCTGCCCGGCGGGGCGGTCCTCGTCGAGGGCGACCGGATCGCCCGGGTGGGACCGTACGAGGAGCTCGGCGCGGCCTTCGCGCACGCCCGGGTCCGCCGCTGGCCCGGGGTCCTGACCCCGGGTCTGCTGGTACGCGGGGCGGACGAGCTGCTGGAGCGGACGTACTACCCGGACGACCCGTACGAGACCACCGAGCTCGGGGCGGACCCGATCAGCGGCGCCGAGGCGCTCGCCGACCTGAAGCTGACCGAGTCCCGCCGGGGCAACAGTGCCCGGCGGGCCACGCAGAAGCTGTTGGCGCGCGGGGTGGTGGCGGTGGCCGGGCGGTTGACGGCGCCGGCGGTGCGGACGGCGGTGGTGCGCTCGGGGCTGACGGTCCTCGCGCCGTTGCCGTACGGGGCTCCGCCGTCCCTGGACCCGCTGGCCGGGGTGGCCGCCGCCGAGGAGGCGTTCCACGGGGTGCTGGAGGCGGGCGCCCCCGCCCGGTTCGCGGTGTTCGCGGCGTCGGACGCGCGGGACCTCCTGGCGCAGGGCTCGACCAGCTGCGTGGCCACCGTCATCGGCGGCCGACTCCTGCACCGCCGGCGCTGAGCCCGCCGACCGCCGACCCCTGCACCGCCGACTGCCGCACTGCCGGCGCCGAGCCAGCCGGCGCCGAGCCGCGCGAGGGGGCGCCGGGACCGCCTGCGAGAATGGCCCGGTATCGACCGACCCGAGCCACACCGCACCGAGGGGCCCCACGCCAGTGACCCGCGCTTCCCTGGACAAGCAGCCGCACGAAGTCGCCTCCATGTTCGACGGCGTCGCGGCGAACTACGACCTCACCAACGACGTCCTCTCCCTCGGCCAGGCCCGGCTGTGGCGCAAGGAGGTCGCGAAGGCGGTCGGCGCGCGCCCCGGGCACACGGTTCTAGACCTCGCCGCCGGTACGGCGACGTCCTCGCTGCCCTTCGCCGCGACCGGTGCGTACGTCGTCCCCTGCGACTTCTCCCTCGGCATGCTGCGCGAGGGCAAGAAGCGCCGGCCCTGGCTGCCGCTGACCGCCGGTGACGCGACGAAGCTGCCGTTCAAGGACGGTGTCTTCGACACCGTGACGATCTCCTTCGGTCTGCGCAACGTCCAGGACACCGACGCGGCGTTGCGGGAGCTGTACCGGGTGACGAAGCCGGGGGGCCAGGTGGTCATCTGCGAGTTCTCCCAGCCGACGTGGGCGCCGCTGCGCACGGTCTACACGGAGTACCTGATGCGTGCCCTGCCGCCGGTGGCCCGAGCGGTGTCCTCCAACCCCGACGCGTACGTGTACCTCGCCGAGTCGATCCGTGAGTGGCCGGACCAGCCCGCGCTGGCCGCGCTGTTGCAGAAGGCCGGCTGGTCGAAGGTCGCCTGGCGGAACCTGAGCGGCGGGATCGTGGCGCTGCACCGCGGTACCAAGGCGTAGCGGCGTACGGAGGAACGAGCCCGGTGGACTCCGCCCCGTCCGACCCCGCGCCCGTCGGCCCCGCGCCCGTCGACCCCGCGCCCTTCGACTACCAGGCCGTGCTCGACCAGATCGAGCGGGACGTCGCCCCGCTGGTCGGCGGCGGCACCCCCGCCGAGTACATCCCGGCCCTCGCCTCCGTGGACCCGGGGCAGTTCGGGATGGCGCTGGTCACCATGGGCGGCAAGGTCTTCGGGGTGGGGGACTGGCAGGTGCCCTTCTCCACTCAGTCGATCACCAAGGTGTTCACGCTCGCCCTGGCACTGGCGGCCGAGGGCGGGGACAGCCTGTGGGAGCGGGTGGGCCGCGAGCCGTCCGGCAACCCGTTCAACTCGCTCGTGCAGCTGGAATACGAGAACGGCATCCCGCGCAACCCGTTCATCAACGCGGGGGCGCTCGTCGTCACCGACCGGCTCCAGACACTGACGGGTGACGCGAGCAGTGAACTGCTGCGGTTCCTGCGGGAGGAGAGCGGCAACCCGGACGTCGCCTTCGACGCCGAAGTGGCGGCCTCCGAGCACGAGCACGGCGACCGCAACGCGGCGCTGGCCCACTTCATGGCGTCCTACGGGAACATCGACAACCCGGTACCGACCCTGTTGGACCACTACTTCTGGCAGTGCTCCATCCAGATGAGCTGCGCCGACCTGGCGCGCGCCGGCCGGGTCCTGGCCCGGCACGGCGTGCGCGCGGACGGCTCCCGGCTGCTGACGCGCAGCGAGGCGAAGCAGATCAACGCGGTGATGCTGACGTGCGGGACGTACGACGCGGCGGGCGAGTTCGCCTACCGCGTCGGCCTGCCAGGCAAGAGCGGTGTCGGCGGCGGGATCGTCGCCGTCGTGCCCGGGCGGTGTTCCCTCGCCGTGTGGAGTCCGGGGTTGGACGCGCACGGCAATTCGGTGGCGGGTGTGGCAGCGCTGGACCGCTTCACGACCCTGACCGGCATGTCCGTATTCTGACTCCCCTTCCACTGCGCCCCTCGCGCCGGTCGGCGCCGGGGCGCCTTCCGGGCTCGGGGCCGCCCCCGCCCGGCGGCCCCGAGGACTGGGGACGCCGGTGGCGCCGCGCCGGGCGGCTCAGGCGAGGGTCAGCTCGTAACGGCGCGCCGGGTTGCCGCCCGGGGACAGGAGCTCCTCCGCCAGATCCATCCCGAGGCGCTCCGCCACCGCCACCGAACGCGCGTTCCTGGCGTCGATCATCGCGACCACGTGCGGGACCCCGGCTTCCCTGAGCCGGTCGAGGGTGGCCAGCGCGGAGGCGTACGCGTACCCCTTCCCCCACGCGGAACGCCCCAGCCGCCAACCGATCTCGATCTCGCCGACAGGTCCCCACTCCCGGGGCCACGGCTGCGCACCGGTGAAGCCGATCACCGTTCCCTCCTCGTCGAGCAGGGTCCACAGGCAGTAGCCGAGCTGTGCGTCGTGCAGCCGCTGCCGCGCGGTGAGCTCCTCGTACAACGAGAGCTCGGCGGGGCCGCCGAGGAACTCCATGACGTCGGTGTCGTCGAAGACGGTGTGCCACGCGCGCGCGTCCTCGTCGGTGGGCACGCGAAGCTGTACGGCCGGGAGCGGCGGCCGGGTCGGCGAGGTGGTCACAGGGGCAGCCCTTCGGATCGCGATCTCTTCCGCTGCATAGACTGCGACATGTCCCGTGCCGTTGGGCACCCTTTATCGAGCCTTCGGGAGAGCCCGCAGTGACCGAGGCAGTGACCGAGCCCCTCTCCGAACACTCCGCTGATGTGATCGTCGTCGGGGCCGGACCCGCCGGCTCCACCACCGCCTACCACCTCGCCAAGGCGGGACTCGACGTCCTGCTGCTGGAGAAGACGGCCTTCCCGCGCGAGAAGGTGTGCGGCGACGGGCTGACCCCGCGCGCCACCAAGCAGCTGGTCTCCATGGGCATCGACATCTCCGAAGAGGCCGGCTGGCTGCGCAACAAGGGCCTGCGGATCATCGGCGGCGGGCAGCGGCTCCAGCTGGACTGGCCGGAACTCGCCTCCTATCCGGACTACGGGCTCGTCCGCAAGCGCGACGACTTCGACGAGACCCTGGCCCGGCAGGCACAGAAGGCGGGCGCGCGGCTGTACGAGCGCTGCAACGTCGGCGAGCCCGTCCGGGACCCGCGCACCGGCCACATCGTCGGTGTCCAGGCGAAGCTGGGCGAGGAGAAGACCCCGGTCACCTTCAAGGCCCCGCTGGTCGTCGCCGCCGACGGCAACTCCTCCCGACTGTCGCTGGCGATGGGCCTGCACCGGCGCGAGGACCGCCCGATGGGCGTGGCGGTGCGTACGTACTTCACCTCGCCTCGGCACGACGACGACTACCTGGAGTCCTGGCTGGAGCTGTGGGACCGGCGCGGTACGCAGGACCGGCTGCTGCCCGGCTACGGCTGGATCTTCGGCATGGGCGACGGCACGTCCAACGTCGGCCTCGGCATCCTCAACTCATCCTCCGCGTTCAGGGAACTGGACTGGCGCGAGGTCCTCAAGGCCTGGTGCGCGTCCATGCCGCAGGACTGGGGCTACACGCCCGAGAACATGACGCAGCCGATCCGCGGCGCGGCCCTGCCGATGGCCTTCAACCGGCAGCCGCACTACACCAAGGGCCTGCTGCTGGTCGGTGACGCGGGTGGGCTCGTCAACCCGTTCAACGGCGAGGGCATCGCCTATGCGATGGAGTCCGGGCAGATCGCCGCGGAGGTCATCGTCCAGGCCAACGCCCGCGCCACCCCGGCGCAGCGCGAACTGGCCCTGCACAATTACCCGAAGGTGCTCAAGGAGACCTACGGCGGTTACTACACGCTGGGTCGCGCGTTCGTGAAGCTGATCGGCAACCCGAAGGTGATGAAGATCGCCGCACAGCGCGGTCTGAGCCACCCGGTGTTGATGAGGTTCACCCTCAAGATGCTGGCCAACCTGACCGACCCCACGGGCGGCGACGCGATGGACCGCATCATCAACGGCCTCTCGAAGGTGGCGCCGAAGGCGTAGGGCCCTGTTCTAGTTCGCGTCGGCGGGGCGGCCGGGGAGGCCTTCGGGCCGGCCGGGGCCGCCGTCTCCGTCGAGGGCGGGGAGGTCGCCGTGCGAGGGCGTGTGCACCGTGCGTACGCAGCGGGTCAGCAGGACCAGCGCCCACAGCAGCAGCAGTCCCGAGGCCGTCCAGTCCACGGCGAGCGTCACGGGGTGTCCCGGCTTCGCCCAGGGGCGGGTGGTGGTGAGCAGCCAGCCGCCCAGGGCGAGGAGGGCGAGACCGCCGGCGGCGGGGAGGGCGGTGGGGTCGCCGTCGGGGCCGTGGCTGTCGTACGGCTCGGTGATCACGGACCACACCTCCTGGGGCGAATCGGGCGCTGCACCCCCCGCTATCTTCGCAGGGCTTCGGCCGGTTCGACGCGGGCCGCCCGCCAGGCGGGATAGAGCCCGGCCAGCAGTCCGGTGGCCAGCCCGGCGAGCGGGGCCGCGGCCACCGTCAGCGGGTGGACGACCGGCGTCCAGTCCCGGACGAGGGACACCCCGACCACCGTCAGCTCGCCGAGGGACGTTCCCACCAGGCCGCCGAGCGCCCCCAGCGCGGCGGACTCGACGAGGAACTGGGCCGCCACGTGCCGCCCGCGGGCCCCCAGCGCGCGGCGCAGTCCGATCTCCGAGGTCCGCTCCAACACGGCGACGAGCGTGGTGTTGGCGATGCCGACCGCCCCGATGACCAGGCAGATCCCGGCGAGCAGGAGGAAGAGCGCGCTCAGGTCGGAGGTGACGCCCGAACGCAGCGTGCGCGGGTCGGGAGGCGGTACGGCCTTCAGGTACTCGGGGTGGTCGGGGCGCAGCGCGAGCGGGGCGAGTTCGGCGACCTGGCGGGCGGCGCCGAGGTCGGTGGCGATCAGCATGGTCGCGCCGCCGGGCGCCGGCGGCCCCCACAGCTCCCGGGCGGTGGCCTGGGGCACGAGGACGGACAGCAGGTTCTCCGGCTTGCGTTCGACGTCGGCGATGACGCCCGCCACGGTGAAGGGCTCCTGGCCGATGTACAGCGCGGGGCGGGTGGCGAGGGTGGTGATGCCCAGACGTTCCGCGACGCCGCTGCCGATGAGCACCACGCGTTGGCGGCTCCGCTCGGCGAACTCGTCGTAGAGGCGGCCCTCCCGCAGGGTGGGCACCAGGGCGGCGACGGCGCCGGGGGAGGCGGCGACGACGGGGACCGCGGCTGCGGGGCCGCTCGCGCCGGAGCCGGGGGGCAGGGCGCCGATGGTGGTGGTCGAGTCCAGTCGTACGGTCCACAGCAGTCCGGCGTTGCGGATGCCCGCGACCTCGCGCAGCCGCCGGTCGGCGTCGGTGGGGAAGCCGGGGCCGGCGAACTCGTCCTGTCGGGCGGCGACGTCCTCGATGCTCACCTCGGTGGCGGTCAGGACGTTGAACCGGCCGTCGATCTGCGAGGAGATGGTGGCGGTGAGCCCGAGCACGGCCACGAAACTGCCGACGCCGAGCACGGTCCCGAGAGCGGTGAGCACTGCCCGCCCGGGGCGGCGCAGCATGCCGGCGACGGCCTCGGACAGGGCGTCCCGGACGGTCAACCGGGTCGGATCCACGCGGGAGTCGGCGCTCGATCCGGCCCTCGCCCCGGCGTGGTCGGCTGCACGCTCCCCCCTCACGTGCTCACCCGCTCGCGCAGCTCGCCGTCGCACACGGTGACCGTCCGGCGGCCCCGCGCGGCCACCTCGCCGTCATGGGTGATCACCATGACCGTCATCCCCGCCGTGTGCAGTTCGTCCAACAAGGTCAGTACGGAAGCCGCGTTGGCCGAGTCGAGGTTCCCCGTCGGCTCGTCGCACAGCAACAGCGACGGCCGCCCGACGAGGGCGCGGGCGATGGCCACCCGCTGGCGCTCGCCGCCTGACAGCCGGCGGGGCACCGCGCCCGCCCGATGACCGAGCCCGACTTGCCGCAGGGCCTCGCGGGCCCGGGTGAGGCGCTCGGAGCGGGGGACGGAGGTGTAGAGCATGGCCAGGGTGACGTTCTCCAGGGCGCTGCGGTGGGGCAGCAGGTGGAAGGCCTGGAAGACGAAGCCGATCCGGCGCCCGCGCAGGGCGGTACGGGCGCGGTCGGGCAGTCGGCCGGTGTCGATCCCGTCGAGGAGGTAGCGACCCGAGGTGGGGGCGTCGAGCAGCCCGGCGACGTTGAGGAAGGTGGACTTCCCCGACCCGGAGGGGCCGACGATGGTGAGGAACTCGCCGCGCCGCACGGTCAGGTCGGTAGGCCTCAGCGCCTCGACGGGAGGCGGCCCGGGGTAGGTGAGCGCCACCGCGCGGAACTCTATGACGGGCACTTCGATGACGGGCACCTCGGCGGGGGGCGCGTCCGCAGGGTCCAGGTCGGCGGGGGGCGCGTCGTCGACGGTCAGGTCGTCCGCGGGCGCGTCGTCGGCGGGGTGACGGCCGGGTGGCAACCTCATCGGGCCGTCCTGCCCGCCGACTTGGGCGCGGCGCCGATGACGACCCGGGCCCCGGCGGCGAGGGCGTCGGCCCGTACCGGGGTCACGGCGACGTAGCCGTCGCCGCCGGTGCCCGCCCGGACCTCGATACGGCGCTGCGTGCCGTCGGCGGCCACGGCGGTGACGACCGTACGACCGTCAGCGCCGGCGGACACGGCGGTGACGGGCACGACGAGGGCCGCCCCGTCGGTCGAGGCGGACTCGATGGTCAGCCGTACGTCCTGCCCGTTGAATGCGGCGGGCAGCGGCTGGTCGGCGCGGACCACCATCCGATGGCCGAGGTCCCCGCCGCCGTTCTTGCCCGCTGCCCCGCCCTGCCCGTCGCCCCGGTCGCCGCCCTGGCCGCCCGGATCGGGTTGCCGACCCGCCGGTTGGCCCGTCGAGCGCTCCGTGGCCACCAGCGCGACCCTGCCCCGTACGTCGGTCCCGGCGGTCTCGGAGGAGATCACCACGGCCATGCCGGCGCGCAGCAACTGCCGCCTTTCGTCCTTGAGGTAGGTCTCGATGACGAGTTCCCCGGCGGACAGCGTGAGCACCGCTCCGGACACGGGCGAGCCGACGCGCGCGCCGACGGCGCTGACGCGCGCCGGGAAGGCACCCAGGAACACCGCCTCGGCGGCGGGCAGCATCGGCCCGTCGGCGGCCTCGGCCGCGGCCAGCCGGGTCCGGGCGTCGGTGAGCGCCTCCCGGGCGCGCGCGAGCAACCGGGCGTCGCCGCCCGCGCCGGAGGGCGGGGCGGAGGGCTTCCCGGCGGGGGCCGGGGAGGCGGGCTTTGCGGCGGGGGCCGGGGAGGCGGGGGGTGTCGCCTGGCCACCCGTGTCCGCCTTGGGCTCCCTGGCGTCCTCAAGGGCCCACTCGGCCGACCGTACGGCCTCCCGCGCGGCCTTGAGGCCCTCGCCGCGGTCGGCCACGGCGGGCAGTGGGTCGTAGCCGATGGCGCGGTAGCGCGCGGCGAGGGCGGCCTTCGTACCGGCGCCGAAGACGCCCTTGGCGTCGGAGCCGGTGCCGTGCCCGAGGTCGCGCAGCGCCTGCTGCAACTGGGCCACGTCGTCGCCGGAGGCGCCGGGCTTCAAGTCGCGGTAGACGGGGAGGGTCCCCTTGAGGGTGAACACCGGCCGCCCGGACACCTCCGCAACCAACTGGCCGGCGTGGACCGCGTCCCCGGACCCCAGCGGCAGTTTCGTCACGACGGGCGCGCCCGTGCCGTCCCCGGTGCGGGGCTGCGGGGCCACGTCGACGCTCTGGTCGGCGACGACCGTCCCCCGCATCACGACGGTCTGCGCGAGCACCCGCCGTTCGACCTCGGCGGTCAGCGGACCCTGCGCGGGCGGCCCGGTCTCCGCGACCACCTGCGCGGGGGACTTCACCGAGGCGGTGGCCAACAGCCCGCCGATGGCCATCAGCGCGGCCCCGCCGACGACCCCGAGCACGATCCGCCGCCCCCGCCCGAGCCCGCCCGCGTCCGGCGCGTCCTGTGCCCCGGCCACGTCGCCCGGCCCCGCCTCGATCACGTCCCACACGGCTTTCCCCCACTCACTCGCCCACCAACCCCCACCCGCTCACCCGCCGAGCGCGCCGTCGCCTTGTCCCGAGAACGGATTTCCGTACCGACGAGTCCCATGGAAACCGGCCATTGCCGGCCGGAATATCCACGGGTACCGGAAATCGGACGGAGTCGGGGCTTCATTCCGTCGGGTCGCATCGGCGAGGCCGAATCCGTCTCGGCGCGCGGTTGCGCTCAGCGGTCCGAGCGGCACTTTCTCAACGCGTCGATGTGGTCGTACTTGAGTGCGGCCCACTGTTCGGGCGTGGCCTTGTTCGAGTCGATCTCGGCCGTGACCGGGTCCGGGTCCGGGTACCAGGCAATTCCCTGTGCCCGCAGGCAGGCGGCTTCCTTCCTGGCGGCGGCGAGAATCTCGGGGTCGGCCGGCTGGGGCTTCGGCGGTGGCGGCTGCATGGACCGGCAGGCCTGGTGAGCCGCCTCGTTCCACGGCTTCGTCTTGTCCTCGCGCGGCGCGCCGTAATCGGTGTGGACGATCGCCACGCCGTTCTTCTGCAAACAGTCGTAGTAGGCGACTTCCTCGGCGCTGGGCGGCGGGCTGTCGCTCGACTGGGGCTCCTTGTCACCGCCACCGCACCCCGTCACGGAAACGCACAGGAGAAGGATCGGGACCAGATATCGGACGTTCACTACGGGGTTCCCTCGCGGTGATGGAAATGGAATTCATGCATCCGCGTCAACGGTGCGGAAGGGTGCGCCGCCCGACAGTAGAAAGTTACGCAGGGGTAAACAAGACGCACATCGGCCAATCGACGTGACGGCCCATCAGCCGATTATGGCCTTGTTGGCGGACGCGAGCGGACCGTTGAATCCCCGCCGGGCGCAGCCTGCGAATCAGGACTGCCCCCGACATCCGGATTTTCACCCGAGGAGTGGGGTTCACGTGATGAGGGAAAACGTAATGCGCAAGCTGGCGTCGGGTTGTGTCGCCGCCGCTTCGGTGGGCGCCGTCGTGCTCGGTACCGCCGGCCCGGCGGCCGCGTGGGGAAGGGACGGTTCCCTGGAAAGCCAGGAATTCGGTCTTTTCTACTACCGGGGTCAAACGGGTTGTGTCTTCGACCTAGTGGTGACCGATATGAACTTCTCCGACGACAAGTACCAGGGGTCGTGCTCGGCCCAAGGGTCCGTGATCAACGACACCACCGAGTCCTATTGGAACCGGGACGTCTACGCCTGGCAGGTCGGCACCGACAAGGACATGGGCGGCAACGTCGGAGAGCTTCCGTCGGGCTACCGGGGCGACGCCTCCGACAAGTTCAGGAACAAGATCAGCTCCGCCAAGTACACCCTCCACGCGTAGTCCGGCAGAAGGAGCTCCACGCGATGCGCAGCGCCCGCAGTCGCCGGCCCGCCGGATCGACCACCGCCCTGACGGCCGTCCTCCTGTCGGCCGTGTTACTGGCCGGATGCGGCGGGGTCGGCGGCTCGGGCGCCGGCGAACCGGACCTCGGAGCCGTCGAGGTGAACCCGGCGACGGCCGCCCTGTCCTTGCCCATGGACGCGTACACGGACACCGAGGCCGAGCGCATCCGGATGGGCCAGGTGCAACAGACGCTGATCTCCCGCTGCATGGCCCGGTACGGGTTCGCCTACGAGGGCGTGAGGTCGGCCGGGTCTGCCGGCGGTGGGGCCGGGGACCGGCACCGGTACCTCTTCGGTCTGGCCGATCCGGCATTCGCGGCGGCCCACGGGTACGACGCGTCCGCCGGTGAGGGGACACCCCCCAAGCCCCCGGCCCCAGCGCTCAGCGACAGCGCGTACGTCGTCATGAACGGCGAACAACCCGGTTCCCGCGGCGGGACGATCCCCGACGCGAGGACGGAGGAGGAGGCCGCCGCGGTGGACAGTGGTCTGACGGTGGCCGGGCTGAAGGTGCCGGCCGGCGGATGCGCGCGGGAGGGGTACCGGAAGCTGTACGCCCCGGCCAAGGACAGCGTCGACCTGCTCTTCACGTTCGGGCTCGCCTCCGAGGCGCACGACCGCTCCCGGCAGGACTCCCGGGTCGTCACCGCGCTCCGGGAGTGGTCCACGTGCATGGACAAGTCCGGATACGGGGGGATCGCCGCGCCCTACGACGTCGTGGAGAAGCTGGGCCTCGGCGACGACAAGGGCGGTGCGAAGGCCGTCACCGCGGCCAAGGCCGATGTCGCCTGCAAGCGCGAGGTGAACCTCGTGGGCATCTGGGCCGCGGTCGAGAAGGCGTACCAGGAGCGCCTCGTGGAGGAGAACGCCGAGACCCTCGCCCTCTACAAGAAGCAGCGCGATGCCCGCTTCAAGTTGGCGGCCTCCCTCGCCTGACGCACCCTCGGGCAATGCCGACGAAAGCGGACATCGGTATGCGTAAGGGCCGGTACTCCAACCCGAGCGGGGGAGTACCGGCCCTCAGGCCTGGCGTGGGACGGCCGCGAAGGGCCTCCGCGGGCCCTGAGAGCGGCTCAGGAGGCCTGCGGGGCCCGTCGGGAGGCCCGGAGGACGCGTACGGCCTCCGTCGGGAGGCTCAGAGGACGCGGACGGCGCCCGTCGGCATGTCGTAGTCCAGGCTGCGCTCGACGATGCCCGTGTTGGGGTTCTGCGCGCCGACGAACCTGCCGCCACCGACGTACAGGGCGACGTGGTAGGCGCTGCCGCGGGAGCCCCAGTACAGGATGTCGCCCGGCTGCAGGTTGCCCAGCGACACCGAGGTGCCCTCGGAGGACTGGTCCTGGGAGGTGCGCGGCAGGGAGATGCCGGCCTGGCGGTAGGCGGCCTGGACGAGGCCGGAGCAGTCGTACGAGGACGGGCCGGTGCCGCCCATGACGTACGCCTTGCCGACCTGCCTGCGGGCGAAGTTGATGACGGCGGAGGCCGAACCGGTGGCCGGTGCGGTGACGGTGCCCTCGCCGTCGTCGGCGGAGACGCCGGCGGACGCGGAGGCGGTCTGGAGGGTCGAGCGGGCGGAGCCGCGGGTGGCGCGCGCGGCCTCGGCCTTGCGGTCCGCCTCCTCCTTCGCCTGCTTCTCGGCCTTCTGACGGGCGTCTTCCTTGGCCTGCTTGGCCTCGGCGGCGGCGCCGCTGCGGGCGCTCTCCTCCTGGGCGTTCAGCTCGCCGGAGACGGCCGCCTCGACGGCTGCGACACGGGTGTTCTCGGCCGCGGTGGTGACCGCGGAGGCGACGTCGGCGGTCAGGTCCAGGCTGAGGACCGGCATTTCGAGCGTCGTCTCGGCCACGGGCTCGGGGGACGGGGACGCGCTCGCGGTGCCGGCCATGGCGAGGGTGCTGAGGACGCCACCGGCAACTCCGGCGCGGACCGCGAGCTTCGATGCGCTGCGGCGGGGCTTCCGGTGGCTGGGTATGTGAGCGGTGTGGGACATGGGACAACCGCTATCAGGGCGCAGCGGTTGGCTTCAAGAAACGTGGTGTGCGCCACAGTTGCGCGCGAGGCGGGTTAACCGGGCGCGCCGCGCGGCATATTGACGCCGTAACGGGCGAATCGGACACGCCTTCACAAGCCTGTGATCATGGGCTTTCTCTATTAAGTCCGAATTGATCCGCGCCTACCATTCCTCCCGACAGATGGCCAAGCCCCCTTTCGGCGGTCCGGATTCCGAGTGGCGCAGGTCACAGTTACCTACCGCTGTGCGGGTGCTGTGGCCGGTCCGTGACCGGGCTGTGAGCTTCCCGTGGGCTTGGTGGGCGGATGTGCGGTTCGCGCGCCCCCGTGATCTTCCGTTCGCGAGCGCCGTGATCTTCCCCGCCGCCCCCCGTGGCACCCCGGTGACCCCACGCGTCCACTCCGGTCCACGCTGTCTCCCCCGCGCGGGGGACGCGATTTCCCATAGCACCGGGTCCGCCCAGTGGCCAATTTGCCTGCAATGGCCATCATTTGATAGTGCAACCCCGCTCCGACCTGGGGCGACGGGGGTGGATGTCACCTTTGGTAACCATGTGGATGCCTTGCGTATGAAGATCACCGCTCATCGGACTTCATGATCCTTCGTCGGGTGGTGGAGATCACAAACTCGTTGTTGTAACCCGTGTCGCAGATCACAGATCGGCAGGCATAAGATGCGCAGCAGTCCGGCTTGTGAACTGCCTCACATGAGCAAGATCTTCGCGAGGCGGGGCTCTTGGCGCCGGCACAGCGGTCCAACGGTCAAGGACGACTGGAAGGAGCGAGGAGCGTGAATGCGTACGCACCCATCCTCGTGCTCGGCGCCCTCGGCGCAGGGTTTGCGATCTTCTCCGTGGTCATGGCCACGCTGATCGGCCCAAAACGGTACAACCGGGCGAAGCTCGAAGCGTACGAGTGCGGCATCGAGCCCACTCCGACGCCGGCCGGCGGCGGTCGCTTCCCCATCAAGTACTACCTGACGGCGATGCTCTTCATCGTCTTCGACATCGAGATCGTCTTCCTCTACCCCTGGGCCGTCACCTTCGACTCCCTGGGGATCTTCGGGCTCGTCGAGATGCTGCTCTTCGTGCTCACCGTCTTCGTCGCCTACGCCTACGTCTGGCGCCGCGGCGGCCTGGAATGGGACTGAGGGGCTGAATTTTCCATGGGACTGGAAGAGAAGCTGCCGAGCGGCTTCCTGCTGACCACCGTCGAACAGGCCGCGGGCTGGGTGCGCAAGTCATCCGTCTTCCCGGCCACCTTCGGCCTGGCCTGCTGCGCCATCGAGATGATGACCACCGGAGCGGGCCGCTACGACCTCGCCCGCTTCGGCATGGAGGTCTTCCGCGGCTCCCCGCGCCAGGCCGACCTGATGATCGTGGCCGGCCGGGTCAGCCAGAAGATGGCGCCGGTGCTGCGGCAGGTGTACGACCAGATGCCCGCCCCCAAGTGGGTCATCTCCATGGGCGTCTGCGCCTCTTCGGGCGGCATGTTCAACAACTACGCGATCGTCCAGGGCGTCGACCACATCGTGCCCGTGGACATCTACCTCCCCGGCTGCCCTCCGCGCCCCGAGATGCTGATGGACGCGATCCTCAAGCTCCACCAGAAGATCCAGGGCTCCAAGCTCGGCGTGAACCGGGAAGAGGCGGCGCGCGAGGCGGAGGAGGCGGCCCTCAAGGCCCTCCCCACCATCGAGATGAAGGGGCTCCTGCGGTGAGCGACGACCCCGCCGTGGACAACGGCAACAACGTTCCCGCTCCCCGGGGCACGGCCGGCCCCGAGGTGATCGGCGTCCGCAAGGGCATGTTCGGCGCGAACAACGGCGGCGACACCACCGGCTACGGCGGTCTGGTGCGCGCCGTGGCGCTGCCCGGGGCGACGAGCCGTCCCTACGGTTCGTACTTCGACGAGGTCGCCGACGAACTCGAAGGCGCCCTGGAGGAACAGGACCTCGTCCCCGAGAACGCCATCGAGAAGACGGTGGTCGACCGGGGCGAGCTCACCTTCCACATCGCCCGCGAGCACCTCGTCCGGGTGGCCTCCACCCTGCGCGACGACCCGGCGCTGCGCTTCGAGCTCTGTACCGGCGTCTCGGGCGTGCACTTCCCGAAGGACAAGGGACGCGAGCTGCACGCGGTCTACCACCTGCGGTCGCTCACCCACGGCCGGGTGCTGCGCCTGGAGGTCTCGGTCCCCGACAGCGACCCGCACGTCCCGTCGCTCGTCTCCGTCTACCCGACCAACGACTGGCACGAGCGCGAGACGTACGACTTCTTCGGCCTGGTCTTCGACGGGCACCCCGCCCTCACGCGGATCATGATGCCGGACGACTGGCAGGGGTTCCCGCAGCGCAAGGACTACCCGCTCGGCGGCATCCCCGTCGAGTACAAGGGCGCCCAGATCCCGGCTCCCGACCAGCGGAGGTCGTACAGCTGATGAACACCCCGAACACTTCGCGGCAGGCGTCCGCCCGCGAGACGACCGAGGGCACCGTCTACACCGTCACCGGCGGCGACTGGGACGAGGTCGTACGGTCGGCGGCCCGCGCGGACGACGAGCGGATCGTCGTCAACATGGGCCCGCAGCACCCGTCCACCCACGGCGTGCTCCGGCTGATCCTGGAGATCGACGGCGAGACGGTCACCGAGGCCCGCTGCGGCATCGGATACCTGCACACCGGCATCGAGAAGAACCTCGAATTCCGGAACTGGACGCAGGGCACCACCTTCGTGACGCGCATGGACTACCTGACGCCGTTCTTCAACGAGACGGCGTACTGCCTGGGCGTCGAGAAGCTGCTGGGAATCACCGACCAGATCCCGGACCGCGCCACCGTCATCCGCGTCCTGCTGATGGAGCTCAACCGGCTCTCCTCCCACCTGGTGTGCATCGCCACCGGCGGCATGGAGCTGGGCGCGACCACGATCATGATCTACGGCTTCCGCGACCGCGAGCTGATCCTCGACATCTTCGAGCTGATCACCGGCCTGCGCATGAACCACGCGTTCGTCCGCCCCGGCGGCCTCGCCCAGGACCTGCCCCCGGGCGCCGTCGACCAGCTGCGCGACTTCGTCAAGACCATGAGGAAGAACCTGCCGGAGTACGACAAGCTCGCCACCGGCAACCCCATCTTCAAGGCCCGCATGCAGGACGTCGGCCACCTCGACCTGACCGGCTGCATGGCCCTGGGCGCCACCGGCCCGATCCTGCGTTCCGCCGGACTGCCGCACGACCTGCGAAAGTCGGACCCATACTGCGGCTACGAGGACTACGAGTTCGACGTCCCGACCGCCGAGAGCTGCGACTCCTACGGGCGCTTCCTGATCCGCCTGGAGGAGATGCGCCAGTCGCTGCGGATCGTCGAACAGTGCCTGGAGCGGCTGGAGCCGGGCCCGGTGATGGTCGCCGACAAGAAGATCGCCTGGCCCGCGCAGCTGGCGATGGGCCCCGACGGCCTCGGCAACTCGCTGGACCACATCCGCACCATCATGGGCACCTCGATGGAGGCCCTCATCCACCACTTCAAGCTGGTGACCGAGGGCTTCCGCGTCCCCGCCGGGCAGGCCTACGCGGCCGTCGAGTCGCCCAAGGGCGAACTCGGCGTCCACGTCGTCTCCGACGGTGGCACTCGCCCCTACCGGGTCCACTTCCGTGACCCGTCCTTCACCAACCTCCAGGCCATGGCGGCGATGTGCGAGGGCGGCCAGGTCGCCGACGTCATCGTCGCCGTCGCCTCCATCGACCCCGTGATGGGAGGCGTCGACCGATGACAGACGTGTCGTTGGGCATGCCCCAGCTCCCGGCCCCCGACTACCCGGCGGAGGTCCGCGAGAGGCTGGCGGCCGACGCCGCCCAAGTCATCGCCCGCTACCCCGACAGCCGCTCCGCGCTGCTGCCCCTGCTGCACCTGGTGCAGTCGGAGGAAGGTCACGTCACGCGCACCGGCATGCGGTTCTGCGCCGAGACGCTGGGCCTGACCACCGCCGAGGTGACGGCCGTCGCCACCTTCTACACGATGTACCGGCGCAAGCCATCCGGCGACTACCAGGTGGGCGTCTGCACGAACACCTTGTGCGCGGTGATGGGCGGCGACGCCATCTTCGACGAGCTCAAGGAGCACCTGGGCGTCGGGAACAACGAGACCACCCCCGACGGCAAGGTCACGCTCGAACACATCGAGTGCAACGCGGCCTGTGACTACGCGCCGGTGGTGATGGTCAACTGGGAGTTCTTCGACAACCAGACCCCCGACTCCGCGAAGGCGCTGGTGGACGACCTGCTGGCCGGCCGGCAGGTCGTGCCGACGCGGGGCGCGCCGCTGTGCACGTACAAGGAGACCGCCCGCATCCTGGCCGGGTTCCCGGACGAGCGCGAGGGCGCTGTGGAGGCGGGCGGCGGAGCGGGCCCCGCCTCGCTGATCGGCCTGCGCATCGCCCGCGGCGAGTCCCCGCACACCCCGATCGTCCACCCGCGCGGCGAAGCGCGCGGCGACGCCGGCACCGAGGGAGGGGAGTGATGTCCGTGTCTTCCGAACTGGGCAACGGGGGCTCCCGGCCGGAGGCCGGCGGCGGCACCAGCCCGGAGAAGCTCCTCGCACCCGTCCTGTCGGCGTTCTGGGACGAGCCCGAGTCGTGGACGCTGGAGACCTACCGGCGGCACGAGGGCTACGAGGGCCTGCGCAAGGCGCTCGCGATGACCCCGGACGACCTCATCGCGTACGTGAAGGACTCCGGTCTGCGCGGACGCGGCGGCGCGGGGTTCCCCACCGGAATGAAGTGGCAGTTCATCCCGCAGGGCGACGGAAAGCCGCACTACCTCGTCGTGAACGCGGACGAGTCGGAACCGGGAACCTGCAAGGACATCCCCCTCCTCTTCGCCAACCCCCACTCCCTCATCGAGGGAATGATCATCGCGTGCTACGCGATCCGGTCGGAGCACGCCTTCATCTACCTGCGCGGCGAGGTCGTGCCGGTCCTGCGGCGCCTGCACGAGGCGGTGCGCGAGGCGTACGAGGCCGGATACCTCGGGGAGAACATCCTCGGGAGCGGGCTGAAGCTCGACATCACGGTGCACGCGGGAGCGGGCGCGTACATCTGCGGTGAGGAGACGGCGCTCCTCGACTCCCTCGAAGGCCGGCGCGGTCAGCCCCGGCTGCGTCCTCCCTTCCCCGCTGTGGAGGGCCTCTACGCGTGCCCCACTGTCGTCAATAACGTCGAGTCCATCGCCTCGGTTCCCGCGATCCTGAACAAGGGCAAGGACTGGTTCAAGGCGATGGGGACCGAGAAGTCCCCCGGCTTCACGCTGTATTCGCTCTCCGGGCACGTCGCCGGGCCCGGCCAGTACGAGGCCCCGCTCGGCATCACCCTGCGCCAGCTCCTCGACATGAGCGGCGGGATGCGCCCCGGGCACCGGCTGAAGTTCTGGACCCCCGGCGGCTCCTCCACCCCGATGTTCACCGACGAACACCTCGACGTCCCGCTCGACTACGAGGGCGTCGGCGCGGCGGGCTCGATGCTCGGCACCAAGGCGCTCCAGTGCTTCGACGAGACCACCTGCGTGGTCCGCGCGGTGACCCGGTGGACCGAGTTCTACGCCCACGAGTCCTGCGGCAAGTGCACGCCGTGCCGGGAGGGCACGTACTGGCTGGTGCAACTGCTGCGCGACATCGAGGCCGGCAAGGGCGTGATGAGCGACCTCGACAAGCTGAACGACATCGCCGACAACATCAACGGCAAGTCGTTCTGCGCCCTCGGCGACGGCGCCGCCAGCCCGATCTTCTCCTCGCTCACGTACTTCCGCGCGGAGTACGAGCAGCACATCACGGGCAAGGGCTGCCCCTTCGACCCCAAGAAGTCGACCCTCTGGGCTGACACGGAGGTGAACGCATGACCGTCACCACTAACGCCCCGGCGGGCGGCGGCGGGGCGGCGGTTCCGCCCGAGGACCTGATCTCGCTGACCATCGACGGCATCGAACTGTCCGTTCCCAAGGGGACGCTGGTCATCCGGGCCGCGGAACAGCTCGGGATCGAGATCCCCCGGTTCTGTGACCACCCGCTCCTCGACCCCGTCGGCGCCTGCCGCCAGTGCATCGTCGAGGTGGAGGGCCAGCGCAAGCCGATGGCCTCCTGCACGATCACCTGCACCGACGGCATGGTCGTCAAGACGCAGCTGACGTCGCAGGTCGCCGACAAGGCCCAGCGCGGGGTGATGGAGCTCCTGCTCATCAACCACCCGCTGGACTGCCCGGTCTGCGACAAGGGCGGCGAGTGCCCGCTGCAGAACCAGGCCCTCTCCCACGGGAACGCCGAATCGCGTTTCGAGGGCAAGAAGCGGACGTACGAGAAGCCGGTCGCGATCTCCACGCAGGTGCTGCTGGACCGCGAGCGGTGCGTGCTGTGCGCGCGCTGCACCCGCTTCTCCACCCAGGTCGCGGGCGACCCGATGATCGAGCTGCTGGAACGCGGCGCCCTCCAGCAGGTCGGCACCGGCGAGGGCGACCCGTTCGAGTCCTACTTCTCCGGCAACACCATCCAGATCTGCCCGGTCGGCGCCCTCACCTCGGCCGAGTACCGATTCCGCGCCCGCCCCTTCGACCTCGTCTCCTCCCCGAGCGTGTGCGAGCACTGCGCGGGCGGCTGCGCGACCCGGACCGACCACCGGCGCGGGAAGGTGCTGCGCCGGCTGGCCGCCGAGGACCCCGAGGTCAACGAGGAGTGGATCTGCGACAAGGGCCGCTTCGCGTTCCGCTACGCGCAGCGCCCCGACCGCCTCACCGGCCCGCTGGTGCGCGGCTCCGACGGGGTGCTCGCCCCGGCGAGCTGGCCCGAGGCACTGGAGGCCGCCGCGAACGGGCTGGCCGCCGCGCGCGGGCGGGCCGGGGTGCTGACGGGCGGCCGGCTCACCGCCGAGGACGCCTACGCGTACGCCAAGTTCGCCCGCGTGGTGCTGGACACCAACGACATCGACTTCCGGGCGCGGGTGCACAGCGCCGAGGAGGCCGAGTTCCTGGCCGCCACCGTCGCCGGGACCGGCAAGGACCTCTCGGGCGGCGGAGTGACGTACTCCTCCCTGGAGGCCGCGCCCGCCGTGCTGCTGGCCGGCATCGAGTCCGAGGAGGAGGCGCCCGGGGTCTTCCTGCGGCTGCGCAAGGCCCACCGCAAGCACAAGCAGCGGACCTTCGGCCTCGCCCCGTTCGCCACCCGCGGCCTGGAGAAGACGGGCGGCACCCTGCTGGCCGCCGCCCCCGGAACCGAACCCGACTGGCTGAACGCGCTGGCCTCGCGGAGCGGCCTGGAGCAGGGCGGCCACGCCGCCGCCGAAGCGCTGCGCGAGCCCGGCGCCGTCATCGTCGTCGGCGAGCGCCTGGCCGGGGTGCCGGGAGCGCTGACCGCCGCCGTGCGGGCGGCCGCCGCGACCGGCGCGCACTTGGTGTGGATCCCGCGCCGGGCGGGGGAGCGGGCCGCGGTGGAGGCGGGCGCGCTTCCGTCGCTGCTGCCCGGCGCCCGCCCGGCCACCGACCCGCGGGCCCGCGAGGAGGTCGCCGCGGTCTGGGGGCTGGACGAACTCCCGCACCGCTATGGCCGCGACACGGGCCAGATCGTCGAGGCGGCCGCCGGACGCGAACTGTCCGCGCTGCTCGTCGCGGGCGTCGAGGTGAACGACCTGCCCGACCCGGCCCGCGCCCGACTCGCGCTCCAGGAGGCGTTCGTGGTCTCCCTGGAGCTGCGGCCCGGTGAGGTCACCGACCACGCCGACGTGGTGTTCCCCGTCGCCGCCGTGGCCGAGAAGGCGGGCGCGTTCATCAACTGGGAGGGCCGGGTGCGGCCCTTCGAGGCGGCGCTCAAGCCCGACCAGATGACCCGCCGGCTCGCCCCCGCCGACCACCGCGTGCTGCACATGCTGGCCGACGCGGCGGACCGGCCGATCGGACTGGCCGACGTACACGCCGTACGGCGGGAACTCGACCGGCTCGGACCGTGGACCGGGGAGCGCGCCGCCGAGCAGAGGGCGGACTCCGCGGCACTGCCCAGGCCCGGCGCGGGAGAGGCGGTCCTCGCCGGTCACCGGCTGCTGCTGGACCAAGGCCGGTTGCAGGACGGCGACGCCGCCCTGGCCGGCACCCGGCACGAGGCGAGCGCCCGTCTTTCGGCCGCCACGGCCGCCGAGTCGGGCGTCAAGGACGGGGACGTCCTCGCGGTCACCGGCCCGGCCGGGACCGTGGAACTGCCGCTGCGGATCACGCGGATGCCCGACCGGGTGGTCTGGCTGCCGCTGAACTCCACCGGCTCCGGCGTCCTCGCCGACACCGGCGCCCGCCCGGGCGCCCTCGTACGCATCGGCCCGGCGGTCGCGGCCGGCGCGGGCGACAGCACCGCGGAGGTGGACGCGTGAATCCGGTACAGCTCGCCGCGGAGGACCTGTCCCTCTTCGGCAGGGACGTCTGGTGGCTCGTCGTCGTCAAGGCGGTGTTCTGCTTCGCCTTCCTGATGGTGACCGTGCTCTTCTCCATCGTCTGGGAGCGCAAGGTCGTCGCCTGGATGCAGCTGCGCATCGGCCCCAACCGGCACGGCCCCTGGGGCATGCTCCAGTCGCTCGCCGACGGCGTGAAGCTCATGCTCAAGGAAGACGTCATCGTCAAGCGGGCCGACAAGGTCGTGTACGTCCTGGCCCCGATCATCGCGGCGATCCCGGCCTTCATGGCCATCGCGGTGATCCCCTTCGGGCCCTCCGGCAATGAGGTCTCGATCTTCGGCCAGCGCACCACGATGCAGCTGACGGACCTGCCCATCGCGATGCTGTACGTCCTCGCGGTGGCCTCGGTCGGGATCTACGGCATCGTCCTCGCCGGCTGGTCCTCGGGCTCCACGTACCCGCTGCTCGGGGGCTTGCGTTCCTGCGCGCAGATGATCTCCTACGAGATCGCGATGGGCGCGGCGTTCGCCTCGGTGTTCCTCTACTCCGGATCGATGTCGACCTCGAAGATCGTGGAGGCGCAGGCGGACCGCTGGTACATCGTCCTACTGCCGGTCTCCTTCATCATCTACGTGATCACGATGGTCGGGGAGACGAACCGCGCCCCCTTCGACATGCCGGAGTCCGAAGGCGACCTGGTCGGCGGCTTCAACACCGAGTACTCCTCCATCAAGTTCGCGCTGTTCATGCTGGCCGAGTACGTCAACATGGTCACCGTCTCGGCGGTCTCCGTCACCCTCTTCCTCGGCGGCTGGCGGGCCCCCGCGCCGATCTCGACGTACTGGGAGGGCGCGAACCACGGCTGGTGGCCGATGCTCTGGTTCGTCATCAAGGTCCAGTTGCTGCTGTTCTTCTTCATCTGGCTGCGCGGCACGCTCCCGCGCGTGCGCTACGACCAGCTGATGAAGCTCGGCTGGAAGATCCTCATCCCCGTCTCCGTGGTGTGGCTGATGCTGGTCGCCACCGTCCGGGCGCTGCGAAACGAGAACTACGACTTCCAGCAGATCGTGCTCTACGTCGGCGGCGCGGTCATCGCCGTACTGCTCCTGTCCTTCATCGCCGACCTGTTCCGGCACAAGCGGGAGGAGCAGGCCCGGGGCGCGGCCGGCGGCGCGGCGGACGAACCCTTCGACCCGATGGCGGGCGGATACCCCGTACCCCCCAAGCCCGGCCAGCGGCCCGAACCCGTACCGCGCAGGCGGCCTCGCGGGCAGCGGGAGCTGATTGTCAGTGGCGGGGCGAATACTGACAGTGACCGAGAGGAGGGTGGTGAGAATGTCTGACGCCGAGAACGAGAAGTGGCAGAACCCGGTGGCCGGCTTCGGCGTGACCTTCAAGGCCATGTTCAAGAAGCGCCTCACCGAGCAGTACCCGGAGCAGCACAAGACCACCGCGCCCCGCTTCCACGGGCGGCACCAGCTCAACCGCCATCCCGACGGTCTGGAGAAGTGCATCGGGTGCGAGCTGTGTGCCTGGGCCTGTCCGGCCGACGCGATCTACGTGGAGGGCGCGGACAACACCGAGGAGGAGCGCTACTCCCCGGGTGAGCGGTACGGCGCGGTCTACCAGATCAACTACGCCCGCTGCATCCTGTGCGGGCTGTGCGTCGAGGCGTGCCCCACCCGGGCGCTGACGATGACGAACGAGTTCGAACTGGCCGACTCCAGCCGCGCGTCGCTGATCTACACCAAGGAACAGTTGCTGGTGGGGCTGACCGAGGGCATGGTCGAGGCGCCGCACGAGATGTACCCGGGCACCGACGACCAGGACTACTACCGAGGTCTGGTGACGGGCGCGGCGCCGGGGACCGCCCGGCAGGTCGCGAGCTCCAGGGGCGAGGTCGCCGAAGGCACCGGGCAGGACGCGGCCGAGGGGGTGGGGGCATGAGCGCGATCGCCGCGGCGGCCTCGGCCACCTCGACGGGTGAGGCCGTCCAGTTCTGGGTCCTCGGCACGGTCGCCGTCATCGGCGCGCTGTGCACGATCTTGATGAAGAAGGCCGTGCACAGCGCGCTGTGCCTGGCCGGGACGATGATCATCCTGGCGGTGTTCTACCTCGCCAACGGGGCTTACTTCCTGGGCGTCGTCCAAGTCGTGGTCTACACCGGCGCGATCATGATGCTGTTCCTCTTCGTCGTCATGCTCGTCGGCGTCACCGCCGCCGACTCGCTCACCGAGACCCTCAAGGGGCAGCGCTGGCTGGCCGCCCTGTGCGGGCTGGGCTTCGGCGTCCTGCTGATCGCCGGTATCGCCAACGCCAAGCTCACCCACTTCAACGGCCTGGGCCGGGTCAACTCCGCCGGGCACGTCGAGGGACTCGCCGAACTGATCTTCACCCGCTACATCTTCGCCTTCGAGATCACCGGCGCCCTGCTGATCACGGCGGCCGTCGGCGCGATGGTGCTGACCCACCGCGAGCGCACCGAGCGGGCCGCCACCCAGCGCGAACTCGCCGAGCGGCGCGTGCGCGAGGGCGTCCAACTCCCGCCGCTGCCCGCCCCCGGCGTCTACGCCCGGCACAACGCGGTGGACATCGCCGGCCTGCTGCCGGACGGCACCCCGTCCGAGCTGACCGTCAACAAGACGCTGCGGGCCCGCGGACAGGTCCGCGACGTGTCGAGCGAGGCGCTGGAAGACCTGAAGGCGCTGGAGCAGAAGTCGGCGGAGCGCCTCGGCCGAGAGGAAGCCGCGAAGTGAACCCGGTCAACTACCTGTACCTGGCGGCGCTGCTGTTCACCATCGGCGCTGCCGGCGTACTCATCCGCAAGAACGCGATCGTGCTGTTCATGTGCGTGGAGCTGATGCTCAACGCCTGCAATCTCGCCTTCGTCACCTTCTCCCGGATGCACGGCAACCTCGACGGTCAGATCATCGCGTTCTTCACGATGGTCGTCGCCGCCGCGGAGGTCGTGGTGGGCCTCGCGATCATCGTGTCGCTGTTCCGTACCCGCCACTCGGCCTCGGTCGACGACGCCAGCCTGATGAAGCTGTAAGGGGCCTTCACAGTGGAGAATCTGATTGCGCTGCTGGTGGCGGCGCCCCTGCTCGGAGCGGCGGTGCTGCTGTGCGGCGGCCGTCGCCTCGACAAGGCCGGCCACTGGCTCGGCACCCTCCTCGCCGCCGCCTCCTTCGGCATCGGCGTGGCCCTGTTCGCCGACATGCTGGGGCGCGGCGCCGACGACCGTGCCATGCACCAGCGGCTGTACAGCTGGATTCCGGTGGAGGGCTTCCAGGCCGACGTCGGCTTCCAGCTCGACCAGCTGTCGATGACCTTCGTCCTGCTGATCACCGGCGTCGGCACCCTCATCCACATCTACTCGATCGGGTACATGGAGCACGACGAGCGGCGCCGCCGCTTCTTCGGCTACCTCAACCTGTTCCTCGCGGCGATGCTGCTCCTCGTCCTCGCCGACAACTACCTGCTGCTGTACGTCGGCTGGGAGGGCGTGGGCCTGGCCTCGTACCTGCTCATCGGCTTCTGGCAGCACAAGCCCAGCGCGGCCACCGCCGCGAAGAAGGCCTTCCTGGTCAACCGGGTCGGCGACATGGGCCTGTCGATCGCGATCATGCTGATGTTCACCACCTTCGGGACGTTGGCCTTCGGGCCGGTGTTCGGCGCGGTGGGCGGCGCGTCCGAGGGGAAGCTGACGGCGATCGCCCTGATGCTGCTGCTGGCCGCCTGCGGCAAGTCGGCGCAGGTGCCGCTCCAGTCCTGGCTCGGTGACGCCATGGAGGGCCCGACCCCGGTCTCGGCCCTGATCCACGCGGCGACCATGGTCACCGCCGGCGTGTACCTGATCACCCGGTCCGGGGCGATCTTCAACGCCGCGCCGGACGCGCAGACAGCGGTCGTCGTGGTCGGAGCGGTGACGCTGCTCTTCGGTGCGATCGTCGGTTGCGCGAAGGACGACATCAAGAAGGCCCTCGCCGGCTCCACGATGTCGCAGATCGGCTACATGATCCTGGCGGCCGGTCTCGGCCCCATCGGATACGTCTTCGCGATCATGCACCTGGTGACGCACGGCTTCTTCAAGGCGGGTCTCTTCCTCGGCGCCGGTTCCGTGATGCACGGGATGAACGACGAGGTGGACATGCGCAAGTACGGCGGCCTGCGCACGTACATGCCGATCACCTTCGTCACCTTCGGCCTCGGTTACCTCGCCATCATCGGCTTCCCGGGCCTGTCGGGCTTCTGGTCCAAGGACAAGATCATCGAAGCGGCCTTCGCGAAGGGCGGCACCGAGGGCTGGATCCTCGGCGGGGTGGCCCTGCTGGGCGCCGCGATCACCGCCTTCTACATGACCCGCGTGATGCTCCTGACGTTCTTCGGAGAGAAGCGCTGGCAGCCGGCGCCCGACGCGGACGCCGTACCCAGCGCCGAACCCGCGGCCGAACACCAGGCCGGGCAGCTGCCGCACCCGCACGAATCCCCGAAGACCATGACCCTGCCGATGATCGTGCTGGCCTTCGGATCGGTCTTCGCCGGCGGCCTGTTCAGCATCAACGAGGCGTTCGTGAAGTGGCTGGAGCCCGTGACCTCCTTCGAGCACGGGAACCCGCCCCTGGGCGCCGGGGCGATCACCGCCTCCACCATCGTGGTCCTGCTGATCGGCGTGGGCCTCGCGTACATGCAGTACGGCCGAAAGCCCGTCCCCCTGGTCGCCCCCCGGGGGAGCCTGCTCACCCGGGCGGCCCGACGCGACCTGCTCCAGGACGACTTCAACCACGTCGTGCTGGTGCGCGGCGGGGAGCACCTGACCCGCTCCCTGGTGTACGTCGACCACAGCCTGGTCGACGGGGTGGTCAACGGGACGGCCGCCTCGGTCGGCGGACTGTCGGGCCGGCTGCGCAAGCTGCAGAACGGCTACGCCCGCAGCTACGCGGTCTCGATGTTCGGGGGCACGGCGATCCTCATCGCCGCGACCCTGCTGATGAGGGCGGTGTGAGATGAGTTTCCCGCTTCTGACGGTGACAGCGGTCGTGCCCGCGGTCGGCGCGATCCTGACGGCGGCCGTCCCGGCCGCCCGCCGGGGCGCCGCCAAGTGGCTCGCGCTGCTCGTCTCCCTGGCGACCCTGGCGTTGGCCGCGCTCGTCGCGGTCCGCTTCGAGCCCGGTGGCGCCCGCTACCAGCTCACCGAATCCCACGCCTGGATCTCCGACTTCGGGGTCCGCTACGAGTTGGGCGTGGACGGGATCGGGGTGGCGCTGATCGCGCTCACGGCCGTGCTGATGCCCTTCATCATCCTGGCCGGGTGGCACGACGCCGACCCCCTGGAGACCGCGAGCCGACGCTGGCGGCCGACCCAGGGCTTCTTCGCCCTGATCCTGCTTGTCGAGGCGATGGTGATCATCTCCTTCGAGGCCACCGACGTCTTCCTCTTCTACGTCTTCTTCGAAGCCATGCTCATCCCGATGTACTTCCTCATCGGCGGCTTCGGCGACCGGGCGACGTCCTCCCGATCGGCAGCCGGCGCGG
This sequence comes from Streptomyces sp. Tek67B01, assembly GCF_055231995.1. Taxonomy (NCBI): domain Bacteria; kingdom Bacillati; phylum Actinomycetota; class Actinomycetes; order Kitasatosporales; family Streptomycetaceae; genus Streptomyces; species Streptomyces sp. Tek67B01. Next base: position 3,139,392 of record NZ_JBUYUY010000001.1, on the reverse strand, counting down.
CGGGCGGGGCCGATGAGAACGCGGCCGCGCAGCGCTCGTACGCGGCGGTCAAGTTCCTGCTCTACAACCTCGCCGGCGGCCTGATCATGCTGGCCGCCGTCATCGGCCTCTACGTGGTCGCGGGCAACTTCTCCCTCCAGGAGATCACCGCCGCCCGAGCCGCGGGCACCCTCGACATGGCGACCAGCACCGAACGGCTGTTGTTCCTCGGCTTCTTCTTCGCCTTCGCGGTGAAGGCCCCGCTGTGGCCGCTGCACACCTGGCTGCCGAACGCGATGGGCGAGGCCACCGCCCCGGTCGCCGTACTGATCACCGCGGTCGTCGACAAGGTCGGCACCTTCGCGATGCTCCGCTTCTGCCTCGGCCTGTTCCCCGAGGCGAGCAAGTGGGCCACGCCGGTGATCCTCGTCCTGGCCCTCGTCAGCATCGTCTACGGGGCGCTGCTCGCCGTCGGCCAGCGGGACATCAAGCGGCTGGTCGCCTACGCCTCGATCTCGCACTTCGGCTTCATCATCATGGGCATCTTCGCGATGACCACCCAAGGGCAGTCGGGCGCGACGCTGTACATGGTCAACCACGGGATCTCGACGGCGGCGCTGATGCTGGTCGCCGGCTTCCTGATCTCGCGGCGCGGCTCGCGGCTCATCGCCGACTACGGCGGCGTGCAGAAGGTCGCCCCGGTCCTCGCCGGGACCTTCCTCATCGGCGGTCTCGCGACGCTGTCCCTGCCGGGTCTCGCCCCGTTCGTCAGCGAGTTCCTGGTCCTGGTCGGCACCTTCACCAGGTACCCGGTCGTCGGCATCATCGCCACCTTCGGCATCGTGCTGGCCGCGCTGTACACCCTGGTGCTCTACCAGCGCACGATGACCGGCCCCGTGAAGGAAGAGGTCCGCGCGATGCCGGACCTGCGCCTGCGGGAGATCCTGGTGGTCGCCCCGCTGATCGCGCTGCTGATCGGGTTGGGCGTGTACCCGAAGCCGCTGACCGAGATCGTCAACCCGGCGGTGAAGCACACCATGTCGGATGTGAAGCAGACGGACCCCAAGCCCGAGGTCGCCGTCCAAGCGAAGAACGGGGAGGCGGCGAAGTGAGCACGCTGACTGCTGCCCAGGGCCTGCTGACACTGGCGGCCGCGGACCCGGCCACCAAGATCCCGGCCCCGCACATCGAATACGCGCAGCTCGCGCCCACGCTCATCGTGGTGGGAGCGGCGGTCCTCGGCGTCCTCGTCGAGGCCTTCGTGGCGCGCAAGCACCGCTACTACGTCCAGGTGTTCCTCGCGGTCGCCGCGCTGGCCGCGGCCTTCGCGGCGGTCGTCGGCCTCGCGGCCGGCGGGTACGGGAACTCCAAGGCGCACATCGCGGCCATGGGCGCGATCGCCGTGGACGGCCCGGCGCTGTTCCTGCAAGGCACCATCCTGCTGTCCTCGATCGTCGCCGTCTTCACCTTCGCGGAGCGGCGACTGGACCCGGTGGCCCACGGCAAGAGGGTCGACTCCTTCGCCGCGCAGGCGGCGTCGGTCCCCGGCAGCGACAGCGAGAAGGCGGCCGTCAAGGCCGGTTTCACCACCACAGAGGTCTTCCCGCTGGCCCTCTTCGCGATCTCCGGCATGTTGATCTTCCCGGCGGCCGACGACCTGCTGACGCTGTTCATCGCGCTGGAGGTCTTCTCCCTCCCGCTGTACCTGCTCTGCGCCCTCGCCCGCCGCCAGCGGCTGATGTCGCAGGAGGCAGCGATCAAGTACTTCCTGCTCGGGGCGTTCTCGTCGGCGTTCCTGCTCTTCGGCATCGCGCTGATCTACGGCTACGCCGGCTCCGTCTCGTACGCGGTGATCGCGGACGTGGCGGAAGGCACGGTCTCGAAGATCGACCCGGCCCTCGCCTCCACCATGGGCAATGACGCGCTGCTGCTCATCGGCGGCGCACTGATCCTCATGGGCCTGCTGTTCAAGGTCGGCGCCGTTCCCTTCCACATGTGGACGCCAGACGTCTACCAGGGCGCTCCGACCCCGGTCACCGGCTTCATGGCGGCGGCCACCAAGGTCGCGGCCTTCGGCGCGCTGCTGCGCCTGCTGTACGTGGTGCTCCCGGGCCTGCGGTGGGACTGGCGGCCGGTGATGTGGGGCGTCGCGATCGTCACGATGCTGGCGGGCGCGGTGATCGCCGTGACCCAGACCGACGTCAAGCGGCTGCTCGCGTACTCCTCGATCGCGCACGCCGGTTTCATCCTGGCCGGTGTGATCGCCACCTCCGCCGAGGGCGTCAAGTCGGTCCTCTTCTACCTGGGTGCGTACTCCTTCGTGACGATCGGCGCGTTCGCCGTGGTCACGCTGGTGCGGGACGCGGGCGGCGAGGCCACCCACCTGTCGAAGTGGGCGGGGCTGGGCCGTCGTTCGCCGCTGACCGCGGCGGTCTTCGCGGTCTTCCTGCTGGCCTTCGCGGGCATCCCGCTCACGTCCGGTTTCGCCGGCAAGTTCGCCGTGTTCAAGGCGGCGGCGGAGGGTGGCGCCGGGGCGCTGGTCGTGGTCGGTGTGATCTCGTCCGCGATCGCCGCGTTCTTCTACATCCGGGTGATCGTGCTGATGTTCTTCAGCGAGCCGAAGGCCGACGGCCCGACGGTGGCGGTGCCGTCGCCGCTGACCATGACCACGATCGCGGTCGGCGTGGCGGTGACACTGGTCCTGGGTGTGGCGCCGCAGTACTTCCTGGACCTGGCGGGTCACGCGAGCACGTTCGTCCGTTGACGCCCGCGCGGACGACCGAGGGCCCGGCCCCCCGAGGAAGGGGGGCCGGGCCCTCGGGCTGTCCGGGGCGTCGCGACGGCCGTCGCCCCCCGGCCGTCGCCCCCGGCCGGGGTCAGCGGGAGGCGACGATACGGCCGGTGACCTCGCCGAGGCCGACGCGGCTGCCGTCCGGGCCGGGGGCCCAGGCGGTGAGGGTGACGGTGTCGCCGTCCTCCAGGAAGGTGCGCTTGCCGTCGCTGAGCTCGATGGCGTCGCGACCGTTCCAGGTCAGCTCCAGCAGGGAGCCGCGCTGGTCGATCTCGGGACCGCTGACGGTGCCGGAGCCGTACACGTCACCGGTCCGCAGGGAGGCCCCGTTGACCGTCATGTGGGCCAGCTGCTGGGCGGCGGTCCAGTACATCGAGGCGAACGGCGGCCGGGCCACCTCCTGCCCGTTGATGGAGACGGCGATGCGCAGGTCGAAACCGCCGGGCCGGTCGGCGTCTGCGTCGTCCAGGTACGGCAGCAGCGGGAAGTCCCGGGCGGGCGGGGCGACCCGAGCCGCGTCCAGGGCCTCCAGCGGGGTGACCCAGGCGGAGACGGAGGTGGCGAAGGACTTGCCGAGGAACGGGCCGAGCGGGACGTACTCCCAGGCCTGGATGTCCCGCGCGGACCAGTCGTTGAGGAGGAACAGGCCGAAGACGTGGTCCTCGAACTCGCCCAGCGGGACCGGACGGCCCGGTTCGGAGGGGGTGCCGACGACGAAGCCGACCTCCGCCTCGATGTCGAGCTTGACGCTCGGACCGAAGACGGGTGCCGGGTCCGTGGGCGCCTTGCGCTGACCGGAGGGGCGGACGACCTCGGTGCCGGAGACCACGACGGTGCCGGAGCGACCGTGGTAACCGATCGGCAGGTGCTTCCAGTTGGGGGTGAGGGCGTCACCGTCCGGGCGGAAGATCTTCCCGACGTTCGTGGCGTGGTGCTCGCTCGCGTAGAAGTCGACGTAGTCGGCGACCTCGTACGGCAGGTGCAGGGTGACCGCGTCGAGCGGGGTCAGGTGCGGCTCGACCGTGTCGCGGTGCCCGGGGTCGGTCACCCAGGCGGTCAGCGCGCGCCGTACGTCGCGCCAGGCGGTGCGCCCGGCGGCGAGCAGCGGGTTGAGGGAGGGCCGCCCGAGCAGCCCCGCGTAGGGGGAACCGAGCGCGAGCGCGGCCGCTCCGGCGTCCAGGACGTGCCCGCCGATCCGCACACCGACCCGCCGCCGGGGGTCCTCTGCGGTGGAGAACACCCCGTAGGGGAGGTTGTGCGGTCCGAACGGGTCGCCCTCGGGGACATCGAGGGGGCTCTGCTGGGGCATGGGTTGCTGCCTCGCTTTCGACGCGGTCCGGGGGTGTCCCGGGGGCTCGTTGACACGTTACGTGGCTGGTGGGGCGTGCGGGAGGCCGGATTCGGGCGCTATTTGTAGGACTTGTCCAAAGGGGTCCGTATCCTTGCGCCGTGACTTCCGCCCCGCCTTCGGCCCTTCCCTTCGCTTTGATCGCCACCGACCTGGACGGGACTCTGCTGCGCGCCGGGGACACCGTCTCGGCCCGTTCCCACGCCGCTCTCGCGCGCGCCCGCGCAGCCGGGGCCCAGCACATCATCGTCACCGGCCGCCCGGTCCCGCAGGTGCGCCACGTCTTGGACGGCCTCGGGTACACGGGGCTCGCGGTGTGCGGGCAGGGCGCGCAGGTGTACGACGCGGCGCGCGGGCGCCTGTTGCACTCCGTGTGCATGGACCGCGGGCTGGCGGAGGTCGCCCTCGGCAAGATCGAGGCGGAGATCGGCGAGGTGTACGTGGCCGTGGACCAGGAGGGGGTGGACGCGGAGATGCTGATAGGGCCGGGCTATCGGATGCCGCACCCGCACCTGCCGACGGTCCGGGTACGGCGCCGGGCGGACCTGTGGTCGGCGCCGATCAACAAGGTGTTGCTCCAGCACCCCAAGCTGGACGACGACGAACTGACCCGGGTCGCCCGGGGGGTGGTCGGGGACCTCGTCAACGTGACGATGGCGGGCGAGCACACCGTGGAGCTCCAGCCGCCCGGCATCGACAAGGCGAGCGGCCTCGCCCGGGCGGCGGACGTCCTGGGGCTGGCGGCCTCGGCCACGATCGCCTTCGGCGACATGCCCAACGACGTGCCGATGTTCGCCTGGGCGGCGTACGGGGTGGCGATGGCGGACGCCCACCGCGAACTGGTGGCCGTGGCCGACGAGGTGACGCTGTCCAACGAGGACGACGGCATCGCGGTGGTCCTGGAGCGACTGTTCCACTGACCGACCTCGTGCCGACCGCACGCCTAGCCGGCCCGCTCACCCCGACCGCACGCCGGGCCGACCCGCCTCATGCCGACCGGCTGCCGAGCCAGGCCCGCTCACCCCGACCGGCTGGCGACGCGCCTCCCGCGGGCCGGTCAGCCCGCCGTGCGCGGGAGGCGGCGTTCCCACGTGCGGTGGAAGACCACCTCGTCTCCCTCCCGGCACACCACCTCGTTCGACGTCAGGAACCCGCCCGCGTCGCAGGAGATCTCCGAGCGGGTCTCCACCGTGACCTCCCAGGCCGGCTCCGGCCGGTGCAGCCGCAGCCGCCACCGCGAGCCGGCCCGCGCGGACAGGGCGTCCGTCGAGCGGATCTCGTACTCCTCCACCCCGTCCTCCCCGAACTCCAGCCCGTCCGGGTAGGTCCGCGTGCCGCCGTACCGAGGGTCCACCTCCAGCCGCCACGTCCCGCGCGCGACGTCCCGTACGACGACCCGCTCCGGGCGCGGCTCGTCCAGCGTCGCCGCGTACACGACCCCCAGCGGCTCCGCCTGCTCCGGCGCCTCGAAGACGATCCCGCCGTCCAGGGGGCCCGCCGTCCGCAACGGCAGCTCCAGCGTGCTGCCCGCCGGGTCGAGGGTCCAGCCCGCCTCCGAGCCGGCCCGCGGCCAGATCCACGGCCAGTACGCCGAGGACAGGGCCAGCCGGATGCGGTGGCCCGGCGGGAAGGCGTGCCCGATGCCGTTCAGCTCGAAGGTGACGTCCTCGTACGAGCCCACCGGCCAGGGCGCCGCCCGGTCCGGGCCGCCCCGCGCCGACAGGTTCAGCGCGCCGCGCGTGACCAGCGTCGAGGCCCCGTCCGGCGCGACGTCGCAGAGCCGGGCGACCACCTGCCCGTACGGGACGTCCATCCGAAGCCGCAGCGTCACCCGCGCCCGGCCCAGGATCTCCACCGGGTCGCCCGGCGCCACCGGGAACTCGAAGCACGCCGACTTCGCGTCCTCCTCCCGCTGGTCCGGCGGGAGGTCCGCGTCGTTGCCGCGGGGGCGGAACCGGCCCGCGTCCAGCCCGGTGTGCTGCGGGGAGGCGACCGTCACCGGCGCGCCCTGGAGCCCGTAGGAGACCGGCACGACCGAGGGCGAGGGCCAGGCGGCGTCGCCGACCCAGCGGCCCTCCATCCGCTCGTACACGGTGGCCGGCGGGTGCGACTCGCCGATCCAGGAGCGGAGCAGCGGTTCGTCCATCACCCCGTTGTCCTCGCCCCTCAGCCAGTGGTCCCACCAGCGCAGGGTCTCCTGGAGGAAACCGATCGCCGGGCCCGGCCGCGATGCCCGGTCGGGGTACTGGTGCGACCAGGGGCCGATCAGCCCCCGGACCCGGCTCCGCGGCAGGTGCTCGACCAGGCGCAGCACGGTGTCCCGGTGCGGGTCGTGCCGGCCGCCGACCGCCAGTACGGCCGCGCGGACGCTCCCGTGGTCCTCGCGGACGCCGCCCTGCTTCCAGTAGGTGTCGCGGGTCTGGTGCGCGAGCCAGGTGTGGATCGGCGGTTCCAGGGCCTCCAGTCGGGTGAGCCACTGCTCGCGCCGGCCGTCGCCGGCGTACAGGGGGTCCGGCGGGAGCGCGGAGAAGGCCAGGGTCCTCGCGGCCCGCGCGTGCATGTCGACGGCCAGGACGGAGCCGCCCATGTAGTGGCCGCCGTTGTCGTAGGGGTCATCGGTGGAGCAGACCGTGACGACCGCCTTGAGCGCCGGTGGGGCGAGGGCGGCGATCCGGAGGCTGTCGGAGCCGCCCCGGGCGATCCCGAACATGCCGACCGCGCCGGTGCACCACGGTCGCGCCGCGAGCCACTCCACCACCGCCACGCCGTCCGCGAGCACCCGTGCGTCGTACTCGTCGCCCGGCACGCCGCCGCTACAGCCGTGCCCGCGCGCGTCCACGCGTACGGAGGCGTAGCCGTGGCCCGCGTACCAGGGGTGGCGCTGCGAGTCGCGCGGGGCGGTCCGGTCGGTGAGGCGGTCCGGGAGGTACTCCAGCAGGGCCGGGACGGGCTCTGTGGTGGCCGGGCGCCAGATCCGTGCGTACAGCTCGACCCCTCCCCCAGAGGCTTCGGCCTGGGAGGTGCCCCCAGGCATCGGGATCCGGACATCCTCGCGGGTGGTCTCGTAGGGGAAGTCGGTACGGATGATCATGCGGGACCGCCTCGGTGAACGGGGGCCGGCCCGGCCATGGCGTCCGCCTCCGGATCGGTCGGCTCGTCTGTGTCGGTGACACTTGTGGACAAAAGGCGTTCTCAGGTTGTTTCGGCTCCCGACGAACATACCGGTGCGCATCGGGCAGCGCGCGCGTGGCGCCGGGGCAGGCGCTCTGGGTGATCGAAAACAGACCGGATACGCTGGCTTGAGTGATGGCAGCGACACATCGACAATCCATGTGATCGTCAAGGTGATCGTCAGCAGACAGGAGTACCCCTCGTGACCGTCGTCGGGCCGTTCGGACTGAGCGTGCGGGACCAGGCTCTTGAGACCGATGTCCAGGCCGGACTGGCCGCCGTCGAGGCGGGTCTGCTGGAGGCCACCAAGAGCGAAGTCCCCTTCATCACCGAGGCCGCGCAGCACCTGGTGCGGGCCGGAGGCAAGCGGTTCCGGCCGTTGCTGGTGCTGCTCGCGTCCCGTTTCGGAGATCCGTACGCCCCCGGGATCGTGCCGTCCGCGGTGGTCGTGGAACTCACCCATCTGGCCACGCTCTACCACGACGACGTCATGGACGAGGCGGACGTGCGCCGTGGCGTGGAGAGCGCCAACACTCGCTGGGGCAACTCGGTCGCCGTCCTGACGGGTGACTTCCTCTTCGCCCGCGCCTCGCACATCCTGGCCGACCTGGGCCCCGAGGCCGTACGCATCCAGGCCGAGGCCTTCGAGCGCCTGGTGACCGGCCAGATCCTGGAGACGGCCGGCCCGCGCGACGGTCGCGACCCCGTCGCCCACTACCTCGACGTCATGGCGGGCAAGACCGGCTCGCTGATCGCCGTCTCCGGCCGGTTCGGCGCGCTGATGGCGGGTGCCGACGAGTCGGTGGTCGACATCCTGACCCAGTACGGCGAGCGCCTCGGCATCGCCTTCCAACTCGCCGACGACGTCCTCGACATCGCCTCCGACTCCCACGAGTCCGGCAAGACCCCCGGCACCGACCTGCGCGAGGGCATCCCGACCCTGCCCGTACTGCGCCTGCGGGAAATGGCGGAGCGGGACCGGGACCCCGACGACCTGGACCTCGTACGGCTCCTGGACGGGGACCTCAGCGACGACGCCCGGCACGCCGAGGCCTTGGCCCGACTGCGCGTGCACCCCGCGCTGGAGCAGGCCCGACGCGACACCATCCGCTACGCGCAGGACGCGCGGGCCACGCTCGCCCCGCTCCCCGAGTGCTTCGCCAAGTCGGCGCTCGAAGAACTGTGTGACGCGGTGGTCCACCGCGCGGGCTAGCCCGATGGCTCTCGCGACGGGCCCGGCATCCCCTACGGGTAGGGGATGCCGAGCCCGTGTCGTGTCATCCCTGGGGTGTACGTCCGGTTGAGTCCGGGGAGTGACGCGTTCGGCCCCCCTCCTTTGGTCAGATAGAGGCACATCCCCACCAGATCGGGTGAGAGTGGCGGCGGGGAGTGGACGCGACGCATCTACGGAGGCAGGCAGAGAAGATGGCAACGAACACGAAGACCCGCAAGGCCGCTCGGTACGCCGTACCGGTCGCGGTGTTCGGCGTGGCGGCCGCGACCATCGCGATGGTCCCGGCCTTCGCCAACGCCGGGAACCCGGACCTGCCCAAGGTGACGGCCCAGCAGCTCATCGAGAAGATCGCGGCCTCGGACGTCCAGCAGTTCTCCGGCAGCGCCAAGATCAGCACGGACCTGGGCCTGCCCACCCTGGCCGGCGGCCTGCTGGGCGGCCGCGCCGGTGGCGGTGTCACGGGTGGCTCGGCCGACCCCCAGGACAAGGTCGCGCAGCTGGCGAACGGCACGCACACCCTCCGCGTCGCGGCCGACGGACCGGACCGGCAGAAGCTCACCGTCCTCGACGGCAAGGACGAGTACAGCCTCACCCACGACGGCAAGGACGTGTGGGGGTACGACAGCAAGTCCAACCAGGTCTTCCACGAGAAGGACGACCGGTCCGGGACCGGCACCGGGCGCAAGGCCGGGGAGCGGATGCCGGCCTCGCCGCAGGAGATGGCGCAGGAGGCCCTCAAGGCCGCCGGCCCCACCACCGACGTCAGTGTGGGCGACACCGCCCAGGTGGCCGGGCGGGACGCCTACCAGCTCGTGCTCAAGCCCAAGCAGGCCGGTTCCACGGTCGGCTCGGTACAGATCGCCGTGGACGCCAAGAACGGCGTGCCGCTGCGCGTGCAGGTGCTGTCCAGCCAGGGCGGCAAGCCGATCGTGGACGCGGGCTTCACCAAGGTGGACTTCGCCAAGCCGGCCGCCGACGCCCTCGCCTTCACCCCGCCCAAGGGCGCGAAGGTGACCGAGGGCGCCGACGAGCACGGCAAGGACGGCAAGGACGGCGTCCACGGCAAGGAGTGGAAGGGCCTGGACTCCCTCCCCGGCCTCGAAGGCCTGACCGGCGGGGCCGCCGGAGCCGGCAAGGGCGACGTGAAGGTGCTCGGCGAGGGCTGGGCCTCGGTCGCGCAGATCTCCGTACCCGGAGGCAAGGGCCTCAAGGACGCCGAGAGCGCGGCCAAGGACAAGAACGCCCCCAAGGAGGCCAAGCAGTTCCTCGACTCCCTCGGGGACAAGGTCACCGGCTCGTTCGGCTCGGGCCGGATCTTCTCGACCCGGCTGGTCAACGCCCTGATCACGGACGACGGCAAGGTCTACGTGGGAGCGGTCACCAAGGACGCGCTCGTGAAGACGGCCGACTCCGCCAAGTAGCCGCACCGCGCGCGAGGGTGGCCCGGGACTGTGTCCCGGGCCACCCTCGCGCCGTTCCCCTCCTGTGTACAGCGCGGTCGCTGTACCGTGGAGGACATGTCGAGACACGTCACCATCCGCCTGGACGAAGAGTTCCACGAACGCCTCAAGGCGCGCGCGGCGGCACTGGGTACGACGGTCACCGCGCTGATCACCGAGGTCACCGAACGCGAGTTGGACGAGGACCGCAAGTCGTTCCTGTCCGGCATCGACGAGTTCGCCGACCACTGGGGCTACTTCCAGGAGCGGTTCGGCCATTGAAGATCACCATGGAGTGGGCCTGGACCGCCCTGGCCCACCATTTGCCGTCGGATCCCGCCGTATGGGACCCGTCCGGGGTGGCCGCCGCCGTCGCCCGCCACCAGAACGACCTCGTCCTGGTGCCCGAACAGCCCGCCCCGGACACCGCGTGGCGGGCCGCCGCGTTTCTGCACACCCTCGCCGTCTGCCCGGCGCTGGAATCCCCGATGAACGAGTTCTACGCGGCCGCCGCGACCCGCTCGTACCTGCGCGTCGCGGGGGCGAAGCAATTGCCCTCGCCGGAGGAGCTCGGTGATCTGGTGGAGGCGGCGAAGGGCGGTCGAGCGGACATCGGGACGGTCGCCGAGGAACTGCGGGCCCTCATCAGGGAGCCCCTCCCGGCCTCGCTGCGGTCCCACGGCGAGGACGCGTAGCGAAGCCGGGCCGGCCGGTCCGTGGCGTACCGGTCCGTGGCGTGCGTGGCGTACCGGTCCGTCAGAAGGTGATCCGCCAGCTGTCGATGTAGCCGGTGTCCCGCGACGCCACGTCCTGGACCCGGAGCTTCCACACGCCGTTGGCCACCTCGCTCGACGCGTTCACCGTGTACGAGGCCACGACGTTGTCGGCCGAGTCGGAGTCGGAGTTCTTGAGCCGGTACGCCGTACCGTCCGGGGCGATCAGGTCGATCACCAGGTCACCGCGGTAGGTGTGGACGAGGTTCACGTCGACCTTGGTGGTCGCCGGCGCGTTGCCCGCGACGCCCGAGACCGTGATCGGTGAGGTCACCGCCGGGGCGGGGGAGTCCGGAACGGCCACGTCCGTCGTGTTCTCGAAGGACGCGCCGGGCGGCACCGTCGCGGCCGCACCGAGGGTCCACACCGCGTACGCGATGGCGTCGCAATTGTGGTCCAGCGCCGTGTCGTCGATGTTCGCGGAGGTGTCGCAGGACGCGTGGTAGCAGCGGTCGAAGGCCTGACCGGAGGTGCCGCCCCACTTCTGTGCCTGGGCGGCGGTCTTCGTGTAGTCGGCGCCGGAGAACAGGCCGCCGACCGGTATGCCGGCGTTCTTGAACGGCGCGTGATCGCTGCGGCCGTCGCCCTCGGTCTCTATCTCGGTGGGGATGTTCAGGCCGGCGAAGTAGGTCTTGAAGGTCTGTTCCAGCTTCGGGTCGTCGTCGTAGACGAAGTAGCCGGGGTTCGGCGAGCCGATCATGTCGAAGTTCAGGTAGCCGGAGATCTTCGACTTCTCGGCGGCCGGCAGGTTGTTCACGTAGTACTTCGAGCCGACCATGCCCAGTTCCTCGGCCCCCCACCACCCGAACCGCAGGTGCTTGGTGGGCTGGAGCCGGGCGCGGGAGACGGAGAGCGCCGTCTCCAGGATGGCGGCGCTGCCCGAGCCGTTGTCGTTGATGCCGGGACCGGCGTTGACCGAGTCCAGGTGCGCGCCGGTCATCAGCACCGAGTTGGGGTCGCCGCCCGGCCAGTCGGCGATCAGGTTGTAGCCGGTGGCGCCGCCGGAGGTGAAGGTCTGGAGGGTCGTGGTGAACCCGGCCTCGTCCAGCTTTGCCTTCACGTAGTCGGTGGACGCCTTGTAGCCGGACTTGCCGTGGGCGCGGTTGCCGCCGTTGTTGGTGGCGATGGTCTGGAGCTGTGCCAGGTGTGCCTTGACGTTGGCCACCGGGATGTCGGGCGGGGGCGGCGCCGCCGTGACCGCAGCGACCGCAGTGGCCGCAGTGGCGGGCGCGGTCGGTGCGGCGAGGGCGGCGGGGGTGGTGGCCGCGTACAGTCCCGTGGCCGCGACCGCGAGCGCGGCCACGGCGGCAAGGCGCCGGGAGACGGACAAGCTCATGTGGGGGCTCCGGATTCCGTTGGGGATGAGACGGAACGTGCGGGGATCGAGCAAGTGAGCGTGCGTGCGTCAGTGCGAGCCCGATGCTCAACGAGGGTGTGACGATCCGTCAAGAGCGCAATCCGGACCGGAATGTTCGGTGAACGGACGATCCCCGGCGCGGTGGGTCCGTGCCGGGGATCGGGGTGGGGTGCGGGAAGCGGGTGTTACGCGGACTCGCGGGTCGGGGCCACGGCCGCGGGAGCCGCGGCGGCCGAGGTCGTACCGTCGGTCGATGTCGTATCGGCGGCTGCCGCCGTATCGCCGGCTGTCGCCGGACCGGCAGGCTCCGTCGTTCCCGCGGGTGCGGTCGGCCCCGCGGGCGCCGGCGACGCGGCCGCTTCGAGCAGTGCCCGGTTCCGGCGCGAGGTCCGCAGCGCTTCCCACGTCAGGATCACGAGAGCGACCCAGACCAGGGAGAAGCCGGCCCAGCGTTCGGCCGGCATCGCCTCGTGGAAGTAGACGACCCCCAGTGCGAACTGGAACACCGGCGCCAGGTACTGGAGCAGCCCCAGGGTGGAGAGCGGCACGCGGATCGCGGCTGCCCCGAAGCAGATCAACGGCAGCGCCGTGACCAGGCCCGTCGAGGCCAGCAGCGCGGAGTGGCCGAGGTCCTGGGTGGTGAAGGTCGACTCGCCCCGCACCCCGAGCCACACCAGGTACGCCAGGGCGGGCGGGAACAGCAGCGCGGTCTCGGCGGTCAGCGACTCCAGGCCGCCCATGTTGAGCTTCTTCTTGATCAGCCCGTAGGTGGCGAAGGAGAAGGCGAGCACCAGCGAGATCCACGGCGGGCGCCCGTATCCGACGGCGAGCACCACCACGGCGGCGAAGCCGATGCCGACGGCCGCCCACTGCGCCCGGCGCAGCCGCTCGCCCAGGACGAGGACGCCCAGGGCGATGGTGACGAGCGGGTTGATGAAGTAGCCGAGACTCGCCTCGACCACTTGGCCGTGGTTGACCGCCCAGATGTACAGGCCCCAGTTCACGCTGATCACGCAGGCGGCCAGCGCGGTCAGGCCGAGCTTGCGCGGCTGTCGCACCAGCTCGGCGATCCAGCCCCAGCGGCGCAGCACGAGGAGCGCGAGCCCGACCACGACCACGGACCACACCATGCGGTGGGCGAGGATCTCGATCGCCCCGGAAGGCTTGAGGAGCGGCCAGAAGAGGGGGACCAGCCCCCACATCCCGTATGCGCCGAATCCGTAGAGCAAACCCGTGCGCTGCTCGTTCTCCGCCTTCACGGGCCCTCCAGTGCGACTTCCGGCCAATCTCACAACTTCACGACCGTAGCGCCGCGGCGCCCGGATGTCATGCCCGTCAGCGCGAGATACTCATGACACGTCCGAGCGCTTGTGGAGCGGGGATCGGGCGACTCAGGCCAGGGCCGAGGCGATCGCCTGCGCGACGGGGGTGGTGGGCCGCCCGATCAGGCGGGACAGGTCGCCGCTCGACCCGGCCAACCGACCGCGCGCGATCGCCGCGTCGACGTCGACCAGGATCGCCGCGAACGGCTCGGGTACTCCGGCGCCGGTGAGGACGTCGAGGTGGGCGTCGGCCGGGAGCGCCGCGTACGCGACCTCGCGGCCGGACTGCTCGGCCACCTCGGCCGCGTACTCCTCCAGGCTCCAGGCGGTGTCGCCCGAGAGTTCGTAGACCTGGTTCAGGTGCCCCTGGCCGGTCAGCACCGCCGCGGCGGCGGCCGCGTAGTCGGCCCGCGAGGCCGAGGCGATCCGGCCCTCGCCGGCGCTGCCCACCACCGCTCCGTGCTCCAGGACGACGGGGAGCTGGGCGGTGTAGTTCTCGTGGTACCAGCCGTTGCGGAGGAAGGTGTAGGGCAGCCCGGAGTCGAGGATCGCCTGCTCGGTCACCTTGTGCTCGGCCGCCAGCTCGAAGTCGGCCTCGGGGCCGCCGAGGATGCCGGTGTACGCGAGCTGCGCGACGCCCGCCGCCTTCGCGGCCTCGATCACGGCCGTGTGCTGGGGGACGCGGCGCCCGACCTCGCTGCCGGAGATCAACAGGACCCGGTCGCCCTCGGCGAAGACGCCGGCGAGGCTCGCCGGGTCGTCGTAGTCGGCGACGCGTACGTCGACGCCCCGCGCGGCCAGGTCGGCGGCCTTCTCCTCGTTCCGGACGACGACGGCGATCCGGCCCGCCGGAACCCGCTCCAGCAGGTCCGCGACGACCAGCCGGCCGAGGGCTCCGGTGGCTCCGGTGACGACGATGCGGCTCATGACGGCTCTCCTTCGTGCGACGTTCGCTTGTGTCACCACCCTAGGGAGAGCGCTAACTATTCGGAAGTACCCACTTTGAAGTAAGGTACTGGTATGGACGTAAGTGTGAAGGCTCCGATGTGCCCCTCTCGCGGAGTGCTGGAGCACGTGACCAGCCGCTGGGGCGTCCTCGTCCTCGCGGCCCTCGTGGAGCGGCCGTACCGGTTCGCCGAACTGCGCCGTGAGGTGGGCGGCGTCAGCGAGAAAATGCTCACCCAGACCCTGCGGACCCTGGAACGCGACGGCTTCCTGCTGCGCCGGGCGTACCCGGTGATCCCGCCGCGCGTCGACTACTCGCTCACCGACCTCGGCCGCGAGGCGGCCGAACAGGTCTGGGCGCTGGCCCGTTGGACCGAGCGGCGGACCCCGGACGTCCAGGCGGCGCGCGTCCGCTACGACGAAGCCCGGACCTCGTAGCGAGATCCGGGCCGGGTCGAGCCGGGGCGGCAGGAGCCCCGGGGCGGGCGTCGGCGGATCAGCCGACCACCGTCCAGGTGTCGTTGCCGGTGAGCAGCGTGGTCAGGTCGCCCTTGCCGCGCTGGTCGATCGCGGCGTCGAGCTGGTCGGCCATGAGGGTGTCGTAGACCGGCCGGTCGAAGTCGCGGAAGACGCCGATGGGCGTGTGGTGGAGCGTGTCGGGGTCGGCGAGGCGGGAGAGCGCGAAGGCGGTGGTCGGGCTCGCCGCGTGCGCGTCGTGGACCAGTACGCGCGCCTCGTTCTCCGGCGTGACGGTGACGACCTCCAGGTCGCCCGTGGTCTGGTCGCGGATCACGCCCTTGTGGCCCTCGGCGCCGAAGCGGATGGGCCGGCCGTGTTCGAGGCGGATGACCGCCTCCTGGGCCTGCTCCTGGTCCTTGAGGACTTCGAAGGCGCCGTCGTTGAAGATGTTGCAGTTCTGGTAGATCTCGATGAGGGCGGTGCCCCGGTGATCGGCCGCCTGGCGCAGGACCTCGGTGAGGTGCTTGCGGTCGGAGTCGACGGTGCGGGCGACGAAGGAGGCTTCGGCGCCGAGCGCGAGGGAGACCGGGTTGAAGGGGGCGTCGAGCGAGCCCATGGGGGTGGACTTGGTGATCTTCCCGACCTCTGAGGTGGGCGAGTACTGGCCCTTGGTCAGTCCGTAGATCCGGTTGTTGAAGAGCAGGATCTTGAGGTTGACGTTGCGGCGCAGCGCGTGGATCAGGTGGTTGCCGCCGATGGACAGCGCGTCCCCGTCACCGGTGACGACCCAGACGGACAGGTCGCGGCGGGAGGTGGCCAGACCGGTCGCGATGGCGGGGGCACGACCGTGGATGGAGTGCATGCCGTAGGTGTTCATGTAATAGGGGAAGCGGGAGGAGCAGCCGATGCCCGAGACGAAGACGATGTTCTCCTTCGCCAGCCCCAGCTCGGGCATGAAGCCCTGCACGGCGGCGAGGACGGCGTAGTCACCGCAGCCCGGACACCAGCGGACCTCCTGGTCCGACTTGAAGTCCTTCATCGACTGCTTGGCCTGGGCCTTCGGTACCAGCGACAGCAGCGACGGGGTCGGCGCGTCGGTCACGTCAGTCATTGATGGCCTCCTTGAGGACCGTCGCGAGCTGTTCCGCCTTGAAGGGCATTCCGTTGACCTGGTTGTACGACTGGGCGTCCACCAGGTACTTCGCCCGGATCAAGGTGGCCAGCTGCCCGAGGTTCATCTCCGGCACCACTACCTTCTCGTAACGCTTCAGGACCTCCCCGAGATTTCCGGGGAACGGGTTGAGGTGGCGCAGGTGGGCCTGGGCGATGGGCAGGCCGGCGGTGCGCAGCCGGCGCACGGCGGCGGTGATGGGGCCGTAGGTGGAGCCCCAGCCCAGGACGAGCGCGCGGGCCCCGTCCGGGTCGTCGACGTCCAGGTCCGCGACGGCGATCTGGTCGATCTTGGCCTGGCGGGTGCGGACCATGAAGTCGTGGTTGGCCGGGTCGTAGGAGATGTTGCCCGAGCCGTCCTGCTTCTCGATGCCGCCGATGCGGTGTTCGAGCCCGGGGGTGCCGGGCAGGGCCCAGGGGCGGGCCAGGGTCTGCGGGTCGCGCTTGTAGGGCCAGAACACCTCGGTGCCGTCGGCGAGGACGTGGTTGGGTGCCGTGGCGAAACTGGTGCGCAGATCGGGCAGGTCGGCGACTTCCGGGATGCGCCAGGGCTCGGAGCCGTTGGCGAGGTAGCCGTCGGAGAGCAGGAAGACCGGCGTGCGGTAGGTCAGCGCGATCCGCGCCGCGTCCAGAGCGGCGTCGAAACAGTCCGCCGGGGTACGGGGGGCGACGATCGGCACCGGCGCCTCGCCGTTGCGCCCGTACATCGCCTGGAGCAGGTCGGCCTGCTCCGTCTTGGTGGGCAGACCCGTGGAGGGGCCGCCGCGCTGGATGTCCACGATCAGCAGCGGCAGCTCCAAGGAGACCGCCAAGCCGATGGTCTCCGACTTGAGCGCGACACCGGGGCCGGAGGTGGTGGTCACCGCCAGGGCGCCGCCGAAGGCCGCGCCGAGGGCCGCGCCGATGCCGGCGATCTCGTCCTCCGCCTGGAAGGTCCGTACGCCGAAGTTCTTGTGCTTGCTCAGCTCGTGCAGGATGTCCGAGGCCGGAGTGATCGGGTACGAGCCCAGGTAGAGCGGGAGATCGGCCTGCCGGCCGGCGGCGATCAGGCCGTAGGCGAGGGCCAGGTTCCCCGAGATGTTGCGGTAGGTACCCGTCGGGAAGGCGCGGGTCGCGGGGGCCACCTCGTAGGAGACCGCGAAGTCCTCGGTCGTCTCACCGAAGTTCCAGCCCGCCCGGAAGGCCGTCACGTTCGCCTCGGCGATGTCCGGCTTCTTCGCGAACTTGCTCCGCAAGAACGCCTCGGTGCCCTCGGTCGGCCGGTGGTACATCCACGACAGCAGGCCCAGCGCGAACATGTTCTTGCTCCGCTCGGCCTCCTTGCGCGAGAGGCCGAAGTCCTTCAGCGCCTCCACGGTCAGCGTCGTCAGCGGCACCGGGTGGATGTTGTACGCGGCGAGGGAACCGTCCTCCAGCGGGGAGGTCTCGTAGCCCACCTTGGCCATCGGCCGTTTGGTGAACTCATCGGTGTTGATGATGATCTCCGCGCCGCGCGGCACATCGCCGATGTTCGCCTTCAACGCCGCCGGATTCATGGCCACCAGCACGTTCGGCGCGTCCCCGGGCGTCAGGATGTCGTGATCCGCGAAATGCAGCTGGAACGACGAGACGCCCGGCAGAGTTCCTGCGGGCGCCCTGATCTCGGCCGGGAAGTTCGGCAGTGTGGAGAGGTCGTTGCCGAACGACGCCGTCTCCGAGGTGAAGCGGTCACCGGTGAGCTGCATGCCGTCACCCGAGTCACCCGCGAAACGGATGATCACACGGTCGAGACGGCGGACCTCCTTGCCACCCCCACCTGGTCGCGGTGGCGTGCGCTGCTCGCCGACCACGGTCTCTCCGGCCCCGTCGGCCTGCTCGGCTGGGCTACTGACCTGGCTGGTCACTGAACTGGACCTCCTTCGAGGCGGGCGTTCGCTCCCAAGGGCAACCCTACGTCCGTCAGGTCGCTCGTCCCTGGGTCGCCCGAATTCTGGACCGTCGTTTCGAGGACGGTCTGTCCGACAGACGCCGTTCATTACGCGAATATGCCAAACGGTCGGCGGTGCTGCCCTGGAGACCGGCCGGTGCGCCGATGGAGGCCGCTCCGACCCGTCCCGGCTGACAGGGTGTCAGTCGATCAGGACTTCAGATAGGTGAGAACCGCCAGTACACGCCGGTGATCCCCGTCACTGGGGGACAGTCCGAGCTTCATGAAGATGTTGCCGACGTGCTTCTCGACCGCCCCGTCGCTCACCACGAGCTGCTTGGCCACCGCCGAATTGGTGCGCCCCTCGGCCATCAGCCCCAGCACCTCGCGCTCGCGCGGCGTCAGACCCGCGAGCACGTCCTGCTTCCGGCTGCGTCCGAGCAACTGGGCGACCACCTCGGGGTCCAGGGCGGTGCCGCCCCGGGCCACGCGCACCACGGCGTCCAGGAATTCGCGCACCTCGGCCACCCGGTCCTTCAGCAGGTACCCCACGCCGGTACTGGAACCGGCCAGGAGTTCGGTGGCGTACTGCTCCTCCACGTACTGGGACAGCACGAGGACACCTATGCCGGGGTGGTCGCGGCGCAGCCGCACGGCGGCCCGGATGCCCTCGTCGGTGTGCGTCGGCGGCATCCGCACATCGGCCACCACCACATCGGGCAACGCGCCCTCGGCGTCCAGCTCCGCCACCGTCTTGATCAGGGCATCCGCGTCCCCGACGCCCGCCACGACGTCATGCCCCCGGTCGGTCAGCAACCGGGTCAGGCCCTCACGGAGCAGCACTGAATCCTCGGCGATGACCACCCGCACCCTGTCTTCCACGACTCAGCAGCTCCCGCGTCCACTCGTAGCCGGAACCCCGGTGATCCCTGGCTGAGCCAAGCATCCCAGCCCGATGGCCCGGAACAGGGGAGTCCGGGCCAAGTGGGGGAACGTGGGGGGTGGGGGCCTGCGCGCCCGGTCGGTCAGGCGCGCCAGGGCACCTCGGCGGTGACCGTGGTGCCGCCGCCGGCCGGGGAGTCCACGACCAGCACCCCGTCCACCGCGTCCAGCCGCCCGGCGAGCCCCGCGAGCCCCGTCCCGGCCCGCGCGTCCGCACCGCCCCGACCGTCGTCCGACACCCGCAGCAGCAACCGGTTCCCCGTCCGCCACACGTCGACGCTCGCCGTACGGGCCCGCGCGTGCTTGCTGACGTTCTGCAGCAACTCGGAGACCGTGAAGTACGCGATCCCCTCGACCGAGGCCGACGGCCGCTCCGGCAGCTCCACCGCCACCTTCACCGGTACCGCGCACCGCGAGGCCACCGAGGACAGCGCCGCGTCCAACCCCCGGTCGGTGAGGACGGCCGGATGGATGCCCCGGGCCAGGTCCCGCAGCTCCTGGAGGGCGACCTTCACCTCGCCGTGCGCCTCGTCCACCATCCGGGCGGCGCTCCGGGGGTCCTCGGCCAGCTTCTCCTTGGCCAGACCCAGGTCCATGGCCAACGCCACCAGGCGCGCCTGCGCCCCGTCGTGTAGGTCCCGCTCGATGCGGCGCAGATCGGCGGCGGCCGTGTCCACGACCGCCCCCCGGTCGGACTCCAGCTCGCTGACGCGGCTGTCCAGCCGGGTCGGCCCGAGGAGGGCGGTCACGAGGACGCGGTCGACGGTGGTCAGTGCGCGGATCACCCAGGGGGTCGCCAGGGTGAGCGCGAGGCCGCACACGGCGGCGGCGGCGATGGTCGCGGGGGTCGCCAGGGTGAAGGAGTAGCCGTCGTTCTGGAAGACGATCAGCCCACGCTGGTCGGTGAAGGTCGGGAAGACCCAGAACCACAACGGGTAGAGCAGCATGGACCACCCGCACACCCAGAACACCAGTGCCAGGGTGAACCCGAACACCGCCCAGGGGAAGTGGAGCACGGGGTACAGGGCGTGCCGCCAGGCGCTCCCGCTCTTGAGCACGGCCCCCACGGCGGGGAACACCCCGGGCTTGCGGGCGCGGATCGGCGCCGGCTCCCCGACCTTCCCGCCCAGCAGCCCCCGCACCCGGGCCCGCTCCACCCGACCGAAACCCCGGCCCATCATGAGCACCCCGGCCAGCACGGGCACGCCGAGGAAGGTGACCAGCAGTCCGGCGCCGAGGCTGAGCCCGGTGACGGTGAGCGCGAAGTACAGCAGGCCCAGCGGAAACCCGCTGATCAGATACCCGAACTCTCGCCAGGTCCGCCCCGCCAAGGGCGCCCGCACCACTCGCCCGACCGCACTGCCCTCACCCATGTCCCCGCCCCTTCGCGTCTTACCGGATACCCCTCCACCCTGCCGCCGCCCCCACCCCCGAACCATCCGGCCCGTGGGCCTCCCGCCCGGGGGGTTAACCCCACCCCCCAACCCCGGGCCCACCCGGCCCCGCCGGAGTGGAGCAGATCCAGCCTCGCCGGCGTTTGAGGCGCGGGGCCCGGGGCGGAGCCCCGTGAGGCCCGCAGCCGGGCACGGCCTACGCCTCGCGGTCGCGCCACGGCAGCTCCGCCGTCACCACCGTCCCCCCACCCTCCGGCGAGTCCACCACGAAGACCCCGTCAACCGCCCCCACCCGCTCCGCGAGCCCCGCCATCCCCGACCCGCCCCCGGCCAGGGGATCGGCTCCGCCCCGCCCGTCGTCGGACACGCGTATCAACAGCCGTCCCGCACCCCGCCCCGGACCCCGTCCCACCGACCGCCCCGCCGTCCGCCACACCTCGACACCCGCGCCCGTCGCCCGCGCGTGCTTGCTCACGTTCTGCAGCAGCTCCGACACCACGAAGTACGCGATCCCCTCGATCGCCGCCGCCGGCCGCCCCGGCAGATCCACCGTCACCTTCACCGGCACCACGCACCGCGACGCCAACGACGACAGCGCCGCGTCCAGCCCCCGGTCCGTCAACACCGCCGGATGGATTCCCCGCGCGAGATCCCGCAGCTCCTGAAGGGCGATCTTCACCTCGCCGTGCGCCTCGTCCACCATCGCCGCCGCCGCGTCGGGGTCCTCCAGCAGCTTCTCCTTCGCCAGGCCCAGCCCCATCGCGAGCGCCACCAGCCGGGCCTGCGCGCCGTCGTGCAGGCCCCGCTCGATCCGCCGCAGGTCCGCCGCCGCCGTGTCCACGACCACCCCACGTCCGGACTCCAGCTCGGCGATGCGCCGCTCCAGCCCGTCGGACGGCGACAGGAGGCTCCGTACCATCGCCCGGTCCACCTGGGCCATGCCGCGCACCAGCCACGGCAACACCGGCCACAGCACGAACAGCCCCACCAGCGCGATACTGAAGGTCAGCACCGCCCACGGCAGCCGGACCACCGCGTACAACACGGTCCGCCAAGCCACCGCATCCTTGATGCCCGTCCACAGCCAGGGGAAGAAACCGCCTGAGCGTTCCGGCCCGGGCAGCGGCGTCGGCTCGTCCACGCGGACACCGAGCAGCGCCCGCGCCCGCGCGCGCTCCGGCTTCCCGAGCTGGCGCGCCCCCCACAGGCCGCACGCGAGCAACGGCAGTCCGACGGCGGTCACGGACAGCCCACCCATCGCCGCAACCATGACAACCGTGTAAACAAAACCGATCAACGCCACCGGCAGATTGCTCAGCAGGTACGCGATCTCCTTCCACGTCGAGGCGTCGAAGGCGCCCCGGACACGGGGAGGGCGGTCGTCATCTGGGGTGCGGCTGCTCGCGGTCATGCGCCACAGCGTGCCAAGTGCGCAGCCCGGATGCCATGGGGTGGCCCGCCCGCAGTGAACGGGGGATAACCCCACCCGCTGTGGCCCAGGCTCTAGACTCCCGTGCGTACCAGATCATCCAGATCGTCGACAGTGGCCGAGGAGCGAGGAAACGGACGTGCCCGACCCAACGGTATCGACCGTAAACGTGCTCGCGGCGGACTACTTCCGAAGCTATTCGGTCGTCGGACTGCTCGCCGTACTCGGCGTGCTCTTCGTCGCCGTCGCCTTCGGCGCCGGCCGCCTGCTGCGGCCCGTGGTCCCGACCCCCGAAAAGCTGCTGACGTACGAATGCGGTGTGGACCCGGTGGGCGAGGGCTGGGCCCACACCCAGGTCCGCTACTACGTCTACGCCTTCCTCTACGTCATCTTCGCCGTCGACTCGATCTTCCTCTTCCCGTGGGCGACGGTCTTCGCCGCCGCCGGTTACGGCGCCACGACGCTCGTGGAGATGTTCGTCTTCCTGGGCTTCCTGGCCGTCGGCCTGCTCTACGCGTACAAGAAGGGCGTCCTCGAATGGACGTGACACCGGACGTGACACCGGACCTGTCGCCGGCCGCGACCACCCCGGAGCTCCTCCCCGAGCCGAAGAGGCTGGGCGTGCTCTCCCGGCTGGCCCCCGAACCCATGAAGGTGGTCCTCAACTGGGGTCGCCGGTACAGCCTGTGGGTCTTCAACTTCGGCCTCGCCTGCTGCGCGATCGAGTTCATCGCCGCGTCGATGGCCCGGCACGACTTCATCCGGCTCGGCGTCATCCCGTTCGCGCCGGGCCCGCGCCAGGCGGACCTGATGATCGTCTCCGGGACGGTCACGGACAAGATGGCCCCGGCGGTCAAGCGGCTCTACGAGCAGATGCCGGAGCCGAAGTACGTCATCTCCTTCGGCGCCTGCTCCAACTGCGGGGGCCCCTACTGGGACTCCTACTCCGTGACGAAGGGCGTCGACCAGATCATCCCCGTCGACGTCTACGTCCCCGGTTGCCCGCCCCGCCCCGAGGCGCTGCTCCAGGGCATCCTCAAGCTCCAGGAGAAGATCGCGCGGGAGTCGCTCGCCGACCGCTACGCCGGCGCCGGCTCGTCGGTCACCCAGCTCACCAGCGGCCTGGTCGCGCCGCCCGCCGTCGAGGGGGCGGGGAAGTGAACCTCTACGACACCCTGCCCGACGCCGCCCCGACGGTCTTCGGAGCCGAGGCGGTGGGCTCGTTCGCGTACGACGTCCTCACGATCGACGTGCCCGTCGGGTCCTGGATCCCCGCGCTGGAGATCGCCCGCGACAAGCTGGGCTGCACCTACTTCGACTGGCTGAGCGCGGTGGACGAGCCGGGCATCGGTTTCGTGATCTGCGCGCACGTGGTCGCGCTGGAGGGCCACCGCGTACGTCGCCTCCTGCTGCGGACGACGGTTTCGCACGCGGCGCCGTCGCTGCCATCGGCGGTCGCGGTCTACGCGGGCGCGGAATGGCACGAGCGGGAGACCTTCGAGATGTTCGGGGTGACCTTCACCGATCACCCGCACCTGGTGCCGCTGCTGCTGCCCGAGAACTTCGAGGGACACCCGCTGCGCAAGGACTTCGTCTTGGCGGCGCGCGTGGCGAAGGCATGGCCGGGCGCCAAGGAGCCGGGCGAGGGCCACGACCCGGACGCGCCGAAGCGACGGCAGATGCTGCCGCCGGGCGTGCCCGACCCGAACGACTGGGGCCCGCTCAAGGGCCAACTTCCCCCGGCGCCGGCCCGCCCGGCCCGCACCCCTCGCGCCGCCGCCGCGCGCGAGGGCGCCCCCGCCCGGCGTGCGCGTTCGGTGTCGGAGGGTTCGGCGAGCCAGGCGCCCCCGCCGGGGGAGGCCGTGCCGGAGACCCCGTCCGTGCGTCCGGCCCGGCGTGCGCGTTCGGTGTCGGAGGGTTCGGCGAGCCAGGCGCCCCCGCCGGGGGAGGCCGCGCCGGAGACCCCGTCCGTGCGTCCGGCCCGGCGTGCGCGTTCGGTGTCGGAGGGTTCGGCGAGTCAGGCGCCCCCGCCGGGGGAGGCCGTGCCGGAGACCCCGTCCGTGCGTCCGGCCCGGCGTGCGCGTTCGGTGTCGGAGGGTTCGGCGAGCCAGGCGCCCCCGCCCGGGGAGGCCTCGCCGGAGACCCCGGCCGCCGGGCAGGCGCCCGCCCCCACCGCGAAACCGCCGGCCAGGCGCGACGCCCCGTGGCACGACCCGAAGCCCGCCTTCGACGCCCCGGCCTCCCCGGAGCCCGCCGCAGGCGACCCGGTTCCGGAGCCGGACGAGCGGCCGGACAGCACCGCCCCCACGACCCCCACCACCCCCGACCCCAACGATGGAGGCGACGCGTGAACGACGTACTCGACGTCGCCCTGCGCCTGGTCCTCGTCTTCGCCGTCTTCCTCGTGCTCCCGCTCGTCGTCGGGCAGACCGAGCACAAGGTCATGGCCCACATGCAGGGCCGCCTCGGCCCCATGTACGCGGGCGGCTTCCACGGCTGGGCCCAGCTCGTCGCGGACGGCGTGAAGTTCGCGCAGAAGGAAGACATCGTCCCGGCCAACGCCGACCGGCGGATCTTCCAGCTCGCCCCCGCCGTCGCGCTGCTCCCGTACCTCCTCGTCCTCATCGTGATCCCCCTCGGTCCCGGTACCGGCGCCGTCGGCCAGGTCATCGACGCCGGGCTCTTCTTCGCCCTCGCCGTCATGGGCGTCGGCGTACTCGGCAGCCTGATGGCCGGCTGGGCGTCCGCCAACAAGTTCTCCCTGCTCGGTGGCCTGCGCACCGCCGCCCAGCTCCTCGCCTACGAGCTGCCGATGCTGCTCGCCGCCGCCTCGGTCGCCATGGCCGCCGGGACCGTGTCCCTGCCCGGCATCCTGGAATCGTTCCACTGGTGGTGGCTGCCCTGGCAGATCATCGGCGCCGTCGTCTTCTTCACCGCCGGCCTCGCCGAACTCCAGCGGCCCCCCTTCGACATGCCCGTCGCCGACTCCGAGATCATCTTCGGCGCGTACACCGAGTACACCGGCCTGCGCTTCGCGTTGTTCCTGCTCGCCGAGTACGCCGGCATCGTCGTCCTCTGCGCGCTGACCACGGTCCTCTTCCTCGGCGGCTGGCACGGGCCCTTCGGCGCCGACGGCCTGGGCTGGGTCTGGACCCTCCTCAAGGTCGCGATCCTCGCCTTCGTGGTGATCTGGCTCCGCGTGAGCTACCCGCGGCTGCGTGAGGACCAGCTGCAGAAGCTCGCCTGGACCGTGCTCATTCCCCTCGCGCTCGCCCAGATCGCGCTCACCGGCATCGTGAAGGTGGCGATCCAGTAATGCCCCCCATCCCCGGATCCGGTCTCGCCAAGGGGCTGGCCGTCACCCTGCGCACGATGACGAAGCGTTCGCACACCGCCCAGTACCCCGAGGTGCAGCCCGAGCTCCCGCCCCGCTCGCGCGGGGTCATCGGCCTGTTCGAGGAGAACTGCACGGTCTGCATGCTGTGCGCCCGTGAGTGCCCCGACTGGTGCATCTACATCGACTCGCACAAGGAGACGGTGCCTGCCGCGGCCCCCGGCGGCCGCGAGCGCAGCCGCAACGTCCTCGACCGCTTCGCCATCGACTTCTCCCTCTGCATGTACTGCGGCATCTGCATCGAGGTGTGCCCCTTCGACGCCCTGTTCTGGTCGCCGGAGTTCGAGTACGCGGAGACGGACATCCTGGAACTCACCCACGAGCGCGACAAGCTCCGCGAGTGGATGTGGACCGTGCCGGCGCCGCCCGCCCTCGACCCGGCCGCAGAGGAGCCGAAGGAAGTCGCCGCCGCCCGCAAGGCGGTGGAGAAGGCCGAGGCCGCCGCCGCGGCCGCGGCCGCCACCCCCACCGAGCCCGCCGCCGCGCCGGCCACCGACAGCACGCCGGAGGCAGACGCGTGAGCCTCGCCGTCCACACCCTGGCCGCGACGGCGGGACCGGGTTTCCTGTCCCCGACCGGCGTGGAGATCGCCTTCGTCCTGGTCGGTCTCGCCACCCTCGGCGCGGCCGCCATCACCGTCACGACGAAGCAGCTCGTGCACGCCGCCCTGTGGCTGGTCGTCGCGCTCGGCGGGATCGCCGTCGAGTACCTGCTGATGACCGCCGAGTTCATCGCCTGGGTACAGGTGCTGATCTACCTCGGTTCCGTGGTCGTCCTCCTCCTGTTCGGGCTGATGCTCACCAAGGCCCCCATCGGCCCCTCCCCGGACGCCGACTCCCGCAACCGCCCGGTCGCCCTCGCTGTCGCGGCGGTCGCCGCCGCCGCACTCGTCTGGGTCGTCGTCGACGCCTTCCGCACCACCTGGATCGACCTCGACGGCCCCGTCCAAGGCTCCACCCGGATCTCCGGCGAGATCCTCTTCCGGCACTGGGTACTGCCCTTCGAGGCGCTCTCCGTCCTGCTCCTCGCCGCCCTGATCGGTGCCATCGTGCTCTCCCGCAGGACCGACCCGGCCGATCCCGACCCGGCCGACCCCGACCCGGCCGACCTCGACCCGGCCGGCCCCGTCGAACGCGCCGACCTCCGCGCCCGCGCCGAAAACACCGAAAACAAGGGGCAGCGCTGATGCACCTCGCCTACCCCGCCGTGCTCGCGGCGCTGCTGTTCTGCACGGGCCTGTACGGAGTGCTCGCCCGCCGCAACGCCATCTTGGTCCTGATGTCCGTCGAGTTGATGCTCAACGCCGTCAACCTCAACCTGGTGGCCTTCGACGTCTGGCTGCGCGACACCCTGCACGCCGGCCAGGCCCTCACCCTCTTCACCATCGCCATCGCCGCCGCCGAGATCGGCATCGGCCTCGCGATCGTGCTGATGGTGTACCGCAACCGGGGCAGCTCGGACATCGACCGGCTGCGCGACACCGCCGAAGGGCACGAGCCGCCCCCGGCCGCCCCCGACTCCTCCACCGCCGCGAACCAGCAGAGCGAGGTCACCGCGTGAGCACCACGACCCTCGCGGTCCTCGTCCCCGTCCTCCCCTTCCTCGGCGCCGTCGCCGGACTCCTCCTCGGCCGCCGTGCCCCCGGCTTCGCCCGGCCGCTGGCCGTCCTGCCGACGCTCGCCGCCGCCGTCCTGGCCGTGGTCGTCGCCATCCGCCAAGGCGGGGGCGCGGCCATCGACGCCGCCACCCGACTCACCCCGACCGGCTCCGTGCCGATCGAGCTCTCCCTCTACCTCGACGGCTTCGCCGTACTGGTCGCCGTCCTAGTCGGGGTCGTCGCCACCTGCGTGCAGATCTACTCGACGGCCTACCTGCGCGAGGACCCGCGCTACCCCTCGTACGCCGCCCTGGTCTCCCTGTTCACCTCCGCCATGCTGGTGGTCGTCTACTCCGGCGACCTGATGGTGCTGCTCGTCGGCTGGGAGGTCATGGGCATCTGCTCCTACTTCCTGGTCGGCCACTACTGGGAGACCGAGGCGGCCCGATCCGCCTCCCTCAAGGCCTTCCTCGTCACCAAGCTCGGCGACGTGCCCTTCCTCATCGGCCTGTTCGCGCTCGCCGCCGACGCCGGCTCCTTCGAGATCCCCAAGATCCTCGGCACCGTCGCCTCCGGCGGCCTCGGCCACCCGACGCTGATCGCACTGCTCCTGCTGGCCGGGGTCGCGGGCAAGTCCGCGCAGTTCCCGCTGCACAGCTGGCTCCCCGACGCCATGGCGGGCCCCACCCCGGTCTCCGCCCTCATCCACGCGGCCACGATGGTCGCCGCCGGTGTCTACTTCATCGCCCGCCTGCTCCCCGTCTTCGCGGCCTCCGGCGCCGCGCTGGTGGTCATGGCCGTCATGGCGGCCGTCACGATGCTCGGCTCGGGCCTCGCGGCCCTGGCGCAGGACGACATCAAACGCGTCCTCGCCTACTCCACCATCGGCCAGCTCGGCTATATGACCGGCGCCCTGGCAGTCGGCGACCGCGGCGCCGCCGTCTTCCACCTCCTGTCCCACGGCGCCTTCAAGGCGCTCCTCTTCCTCGGCGCGGGCGTCATCATCCACGCCGCCGGTACGAACTCCCTGGCCGCCATGTCCCGGATGGACGGCCTGGCCAAGCGCATCCCCGACGCCTTCTGGACCATGACGATCGCGCTCTTCGCGCTCGCCGCGATCCCGCCCTTCGCCGGCTTCTTCTCCAAGGAAGCCGTCCTCGTCGCCGCCGAACACACCGCCGATGGCCAATCCGACTTCGCGCCCAGCGCCGCCGGTTGGATCGTGCTGGTCGCCGCCCTGCTGACCGCCCTGCTCACCGCCGCCTACGCCACCCGCCTGTGGCTGATGGCCTTCCGAGGCCGCGGCGCCGCCGCCCCCGACCACGGCAGGGAACCCGTCGCCATGACCGGCGTGCTGTGGCTGCTGGCGATCCCGTCGATCGGCTTCGGACTCGCCGCCGGACCGATCGCCGACTGGTTCGACGGCCGGCGACTCACCCCCACCCTGACGACCTCCCTCCTGGGCACCGGCGCCGCATTCATCGGAGCCCTGCTGACCTACGGGTTGTGGCAGCGCGCCACCGCCAAGGCCGCCGCCGGCGCGGGCCTCGCCGCGACCGGGGTGCCGGCCGCGGCCGCCGCCGCGGAGTCGGCCGCCGAGACCCCCGAGGTCGCCGAGGTCACCCACGACCACCCGGCCGTGCCCGCCGGTCCCGCCCCCGACCCCGGCAAGGCCCTCCTCGGACCGCTGTACCGCCACGCCGCCGACGGCTTCCACCTCGACGCCGTCTACGACCGGCTCTTCGTCCGCCCCGTCCGCGGCGCCGCGAGCCTGGTCCGCTTCCTCGACCGCGAGGTGGTGGACACGTACGTCCGCGGTGCGGGCACCGGCCCCCGGCTGCTCGGCACCCTCGTACGCCGCGCCCAGACCGGCAACGTGCAGAGCTACCTGAGCGCCCTGCTCGCCGGCGCCGTGGTCCTGGCCATCGCCACCGCCGTCATCGCCAACGTCAACGCCGGATCGTGAGCCGTGAGCCAGCCGTGATTGATATCAGCCCGTCCGTGATGCAGTTCCTTCTGGCGTTCATCGTGGCCGCACCGCTCCTCGGCGCCGTCGCGGCCCTGCTGCCCGCCCCGCCCGGGCTCAAGGGAAAGAGCCCCGACCAGGCCGTACTGCGCCACGGCGTGACCGTGACCGGCGTGATCCTCGCCGCGACGATCGCCCTCGCCGCGGGCTTCGACCACCACACCCCGTCCCGCTTCCAGGCGACGACGGACATCAGCTGGATCCAGGCGCTGAACATCCGGATCCACCTCGGTGTCGACGGCATCTCGCTCCCCCTCCTCCTGATGACGGCGCTGCTGTTCTTCCTCTGCGCGCTCTACAGCTACTTCAAGCTGCCCGACGGACCCTCCCCGAAGGCCTTCGTCGCGCTTCTCCTGGTCCTGGAGTCCGGCACCCTCGCGACCTTCGCCGTCCTCGACCTGATGCTGTTCTTCCTCGCCTTCGAGATGGTCCTCATCCCGATGTACTTCCTCATCGCCCGCTGGGGCGGCGCTCAGCGGCAGGCCGCCGCCTGGAAGTTCATCCTCTACACCCTCCTCGGCTCCGTGGTCATGCTGCTCGGGCTGCTGCTGATCGGACTGAACAGCGGCACATTCGACATGGTGGCACTCGCCTCTGACAACGGCCGGGGACTGACCCACACCACCCAGCTGCTGGCCGTCCTCGCCATCGGCATCGGACTCGCCGTGAAGACCCCGATGTGGCCGCTGCACAGCTGGCTGCCGGACGCCCACACCGCCGCGCCCACCGTCGGCTCCGTCCTCCTGGCGGGCGTACTGCTCAAAATGGGCACGTACGGGTTCGTGCGCATCCTGCTCCCCGTCACCCCCGACGGCATGCACACCTTCGCCCCCTACCTCGGTGCGTTCGCCGCCGTCGGCATCGTCTACGGGTCCCTCGCCTGCCTCGCGCTGACCCGCAAGGGCAACAAGGGCGACCTCAAGCGCCTCATCGCGTACTCCTCCGTCGGTCACATGGGCTTCGTGCTCCTCGGCATCGCGTCCATGACGCCCACCGGCGTCAACGGCGCGCTCTTCGCCAACATCGCCCACGGCCTGATCACCGGTCTGCTCTTCTTCCTGGTCGGCGCGCTCAAGGACCGCTACGGCACCGCCGATCTCGACACCCTCTCCGGAGTCACCGGCGCCGCCCTCTACGGCCGTGCCCCCCGCCTCGGCGCGCTGATCGCCTTCGCCGCCGTCGCCTCCCTCGGCCTGCCCGGCCTGGCCGGCTTCTGGGGCGAGATGCTGGCCCTGTTCGGCGCGTTCGAACCGGCCGCGGGCCTGTCCCGGCCTGCCTTCCTCACCTACATGGCCGTCGGCGCCTTCGGCACCCTGCTCACCGCCGCATACCTTCTGATCGTCGTACGACGGGTGTGCATGGGCGACCCGAAGGAAGGCCCCGAACTCTCCCTCGCCGACGTCCAGCGATACGAGTTCGCCGCCTGGACCCCGCTCGTCGCCCTCACCGTCCTCGCCGGCCTGTGGCCCGCCGTCCTCCTCGGCCTCACCGACCCGGCCGTCCAGAAGCTCCTCGCAGGAGGCAACTCATGACGGTCCTGTCCGTCGCGGCCGCCACGGCCCCCGGCCCGGCCGCCGCGCCCGCCCTCGTCCAGTCCGTCGACTGGCTCGCCCTCACGCCCGTCGTGATCCCCGCCGCCGTCGCCCTCGTCGTCCTGGTCGCCGACCTCTTCACGGCGCCGAAGCACAAGGCGCTCCTCGGCTGGCTGTCCGTGTCCGGGCTCGCCGTCGCGGTCGCCAGCCTGCTGCCGCTGCGCGCGGGCGACCGCGCCACCTTCTGCCTCACCGGCGACGCCACCGCGTGCAGCTACACCGCCGACCACTTCGCACTCGTCGTCCAATTCCTCGTCCTCGCCGGCGCCCTCGTCACGGCCCTGCTGTCGGTCACCGCCGTCCACGAGACGCGCATGCCCGCCGGCGAGTACTGGTTCCTGCTGCTCTCCTCCGCCGCCGGCGCGGCCCTGCTGCCCGCCGCCCGCGACCTCGCCACCCTGATCGTCGCCCTCGAAGTCGCCTCGCTGCCCGCCTTCGCCCTCGTCGGCATGCGCCGCGGCGACCGGCTCTCCTCCGAGGCCGCCCTCAAGTTCTTCCTGTCCTCCGTCACCGCCACCGCCGTGTCGCTGCTCGGCGTCAGCTTCGTCTACGCCGCCACCGGCTCCCTGCACCTCGGCCGGGTGGCCGACCGCCTCGAAGACGTCCCCGCGCAGCTCGACACCCTGGCGATGGCGGGCGTCGCCCTCACCCTCGTCGGCTTCGCCTTCAAGACCGCCGCGGTCCCCTTCCACTTCTGGGTCCCCGACACCTACGTCGGCGCCCCCCTGCCCATCGCCGGCTACCTCTCGGTGATCGGCAAGGCCGTCGGCTTCACCGGCCTGATCCTCGTCACGGTCATCGCCTTCCCCGCGTACTCCGACATCTGGGGCCCCGCGCTCGCGGTCCTCGCCGCCCTCACCATGACCGTCGGCAACGTAGCCGCCCTGCGCCAG
Organism: Streptomyces sp. Tek67B01; assembly: GCF_055231995.1. Classification (NCBI taxonomy): domain Bacteria; kingdom Bacillati; phylum Actinomycetota; class Actinomycetes; order Kitasatosporales; family Streptomycetaceae; genus Streptomyces; species Streptomyces sp. Tek67B01. Next base: position 3,108,231 of record NZ_JBUYUY010000001.1, on the reverse strand, counting down.
GCCGCCGACCGCACCAACAGCGCCGTACGGCTGCTCGCCTGGTCCTCCGTCGGACAGGCCGGCTACCTCCTGGTGCCGATCGCCGCTGCCGCGTACACGGAGCGCGACCAGATCGGCTCCACCGTCGCCTACGCGCTCATGTACGGGGCCGTGAACCTGGGCGCCTTCGCCGTGGCCGCGCTGGTGGCCCGTACGAAGCCGCTGCACCGGATCGACGACTACCGCGGTCTGTACGCCGAGCGCCCCCTGACCGCCCTGACGATGGCGTTCTTCCTGCTCTGCTTGGCCGGCCTGCCGCCGGGCATCATCGGTCTCTTCGCCAAGGTCACCGTCTTCCGGTCGGCCGTCGACGCGGGCCTGGGGTGGCTGGCCGTGGTCATGGCGGTCAACGTGGTCATCGCCCTGTACTACTACCTGCGGTGGACGGCCCTGCTCTTCCGCCCCGCGGCCACCGGTGACGCCGGCACCCGGCAAGCCCGCACCCCGGCCCCCGCGCCCTGGCCGGTCACCGTCGCGATCGTGCTCACCGCGGTCACCGCCCTCGTCCTTTCGGGTGCGCCGCAGCTGGTGCTGCGCTTCGCGTCGGGCAGCCTGTTCCCGCAGTAGCCGTACGTCGGCACCTGCGCGGTAGCCCGGACGGAGCAACGTCCCAGGTCGCCCCACGCCCACCCGCCCCCGGGCGCCGGGGGCGCCGCGGCCCCGGGAACCTGGCGCGCCCACCTCGCGTTGACCAGGAAGGGAGGGTCCACTGGACCGGAAGACCCTCCGTTCCACACATCCGGACGGGTTCCCCCTGCCGCACCATCTGGAGGGCGTACCGTGCACCGCCGGCACAACGGGCTGAAGACCGCCGTACTCCTCGGCGGGCTGTCGGCACTCATCATCGTCATCGGTAGTTTCTTCGGGCGGGGCGGCCTGATCGTCGCCGTCCTCATCGCGCTCGGGACGAACGCGTACGCGTACTGGAACAGCGACAAGCTGGCTCTACGCGCGATGCGCGCCCGCCCGGTCAGCGAGTTCGAGGCGCCCGCGCTCTACCGCATGGTGCGCGAGCTCTCCACCTCCGCGCGCCAGCCCATGCCCCGGCTCTACATCTCGCCCACCGAAGCCCCCAACGCCTTCGCCACGGGCCGCAATCCGCGCAACGCCGCAGTGTGCTGCACCGAAGGCATCCTGCGCATCCTCGACGAGCGCGAGCTGCGCGGCGTCATCGGCCACGAACTGAGCCACGTCTACAACCGGGACATCCTCATCTCGTCGGTCGCCGGAGCCCTCGCCTCCGTGATCATGTTCCTGGTGAACTTCGCCTGGCTGATCCCGGTCGGCCGCTCCGATGACGACGAGGGGCCGGGCCTCCTCGGCATGCTGTTGATCATGATCCTGGGGCCGCTGGCCGCCTCCGTGATCCAGCTCGCCATCAGCCGCTCGCGCGAGTACGAGGCCGACGCGTCCGGCGCCCAGCTGACCGGGGACCCGCTGGCCCTGGCCGGCGCCCTGCGCAAGCTGGACGCGGGCACCAAGCAGCTCCCGCTGCCGCCCGAGCCCCGGCTGGAAACGGCGAGCCACATGATGATCGCCAACCCCTTCCGCCCGGGTGAGGGACTCTCCAAGATGTTCTCGACGCACCCCCCGATGGCCGAGCGCATCGCCCGGCTCGAACAGATGGCAGGCAGAACCCAGTGAAAACCATCTTGAACGCCATTTGGCTCGTACTCAGCGGTGTCTGGCTGTTCCTGGGCTACTGCCTCGCGGGTCTGATCCTCTGCGTCACCATCATCGGCATCCCCTTCGGGATCGCCGCCTTCCGCATCGCGGTGTACGCCCTCTGGCCCTTCGGCTACACCACGGTCGAGCGTCGCGACGCGGGTGCCGCGTCCTGCGTCGGGAATGTGCTCTGGCTCCTCCTGGCCGGCTGGTGGCTGGCCATCGGGCACATCGTCACGGGCCTCGCCCTGTGCGTCACGATCATCGGCATCCCGTTCGGCATCGCCAACTTCAAGATGGTCCCGCTCTCACTGCTGCCGCTGGGCCGCGAGATCGTCCCGACGGATGCCCCCTTCGCCTCCCGCTGATCGGCTTCGCAGGTGATCGGCGCAGGTCAGGGCGATTGTCAGTGGGGTGGTCCACCATGAACACATGGACGAGACCAAGCGGTTGCCACAGCAAGTTCCCGACCGAGGACCCAACTCCCCGCCGGTGCGAATTCGGAGTTGCGAAAGGACCTCATCTGCCCCACCGGGGACCGGTACGCGCTCCCGCGCCGACCGCATAGGCGGCCGCTCCCGACCGCGGCCGCCACCCACGCACGAAGACCTGACCCGTCCTCACATGCCTTGTCCGCGCCGCCCTCGCACGGCATAGACCACCGCGCCCAACAACAGTACCGCCGCCCCCGCGACCGCCGAAGCGACAGGCAGCGCGCACGCGAGCGCCACACAGCCGGCCAGCCCGACCGCTGCCCCGGCCCGGTCCTTGACACCTGAATCCAAAGTCCACGCCGAGGCGTTCGCGATCGCGTAGTAGGCCAGCACTCCGAAGGAGGAGAAACCGATCGCGCCCCGCAGATCGGTGGTGGCCGCGAGCAGCGCCACCACGGTGCCCACCGCGAACTCCGCGTGGTGCGGCACCTGCCGCCGGGGATGTACGGCGGCAAGCACACGGGGCAGGTGGCCGTCCCGGGCCATCGCCAAACCGGTGCGCGACACCCCGAGTACCAGGGCCAACAGCGAGCCCAAGGCGGCCAAGGCCGCACCCACCCGGACAACAGGGGCCAGTCCGGGCCACCCGGCCGCGCGCACCGCGTCCGCCAGCGGGGCCGTGGACCCCGCCAGCGCCCCGCCGCCGAGCACCGACAGGACCGCCACGGCCACGGCGGCGTACACCAGCAGAGAGATGCCCAGCGCGATCGGCACGGCGCGCGGGATCGTCCGCTCCGGATCGCGCACCTCCTCGCCCAAGGTGGCGATCCGGGCGTAGCCGGCGAAGGCGAAGAACAGCAGCCCCGCGCCCTGCAACAGCCCGGACACGCCCACCCCCCGCGAACCTCCCCACGGGCCGCCCACCGCCAGGCCGCCGCCGAGCCGCCCCGGCTCCGCCGCGCCGGAGGTCAGACAGACGACCACCACCCCGGCCAGCACCGCCAGCACCGCCGCCACGATCAGCCGGGCGATACCGGCCGACTTCTGCACACCGCCGTAGCTCGCGGCGGTCAGCGCCAGCACCGCGGCCACGGCCACCGCGTGCTGCTGCTGCGGCCACAGGTACGCCCCCACGGTCAGCGCCATCGCCGCGCACGAGGCCGTCTTGCCGACGACGAAGCCCCAACCGGCCAGATATCCCCAGAACGGGCCGAGCCGCTCACGCCCGTACACGTACGTGCCGCCGGAAGACGGGTACCGGGCGGCGAGCCGCGCGGAAGACCGCGCGTTGCAGTAGGCCACGACGGCCGCCAGGCCGAGGGCGGTGAGGAGCGCGCCACCAGCCGGGCCCACCGCGCCGCGGGCCGGGCCCACCGCGCGGGCGGCCGGGGCGAGTGCCGCGAAGATTCCGGCGCCGATCATCGCGCCCAACCCGACCACGACGGCGTCGAAGACACCGAGCGTGCGCTTCAACCCGGGGTCCACCGGCGGCTTGTGGACCAAGGGGTTGTGGCCCGGCGGGTTGGCCGCCGGTGAGTCATCCATGGGCAGGTCGTCCATGGCGGGAGGCTAACCGCCCTACATGACGCCCCGGGGGCGCGGGAGTGGCGAGCGCTGCTTCTCCCAGCCGTCAAGGGCGGTCAGACAGGCGTGATCCAGATGCCGCAAGCCGGTCAGGTCGAGCCGCACGGACTGGCCCGGCGGCAGACCATCGAGGGAGTCCAGCATCTTGGGCAGCCGCAGGAAGCTGGCGGTTCCCACCATCCGCACGCACAGCACGTCCCCCTCCGCCTCCCAGACCTCCTCGATCTGCACCTGGGAGGTCTCCCAGGCCGCCTTGGCGACGGCCAGCCCCAGACCGACCAGAACACCCTCGAAAAGGGTGGTGGCGACGATCGCGGCGGCCGTCGCCACCAGGACCACGGCCTCACCCCGGTGGGTGCGCCACAGAGCGGCGACCGCCCTGGCGGGGAGCAGCTTCCATCCCGCGTGCAGGAGCACCCCGGCCAGCGCGGCCAGCGGTACCGCCTCCAGTGCGCCGGGGAAGGCCACGGCGAACAGCAGGAGCCAGCCGCCGTGCATGACCCTGGCCGCCCGGGTCCGAGCCCCGGCCTCCACGTTCGCGGCGCTGCGTACGATCACCGCCGTCATCGGCAGCGCGCCGAGAAGCCCGCACACCAGGTTGCCCACACCCTGGGCCACCAGTTCCCGGTCGTAATCGGTGCGGGGCCCGTCATGCATCCGGTCCACCGCGGCCGCACTGAACAGGGTCTCCGCGGAGGCGATCAACGCGATCGCCACCACCGTCCCGAACGCGCCCACGGACGCCAGCGCCCCGACGTCTTCCCATCGGGGCGGCGACACCGCCTCCAAAACGCCCGTCACCCGCACCCGCTCGACCGGCATCCGCAGTAGCGCGGCCACCGCGGTGGCCGCCGCCACCCCGACCAGCGCCCCGGGCACGAGCCGCAGCCGGGCCGGCATCCGGCGCCACACCACCAGAACGGCAATGGTCCCGACCCCGAGCGCCACGGCCCCCCAGTCGGCCCGTCCGCCCAACGCGGCGACCCCGGCCAGCTTCTCCAGGGTCTTCGCCGGAGCCTGCACACCGCCCAGGGCGTAGAGCTGCCCGGCGATCAGCACGAGCCCGATCCCGGCCAGCATCCCGTGCACCACGGCGACCGAGATCGCTCGGAACCACCGCCCGATCCGGAGCATCCCCATGCCCAACTGCATCGCCCCCGCAGCGGCCACCAGCGCCCCGAGCACGGCCAGGCCGTACGCCTGCACCGCCTCGTAGACGAGCACGGTCAGCCCCGCGGCCGGCCCGCTGACCTGGAGCGAGCTCCCACGGAACCAGCCGGTCACCAGGCCGCCGACGATGCCGGTCACTATGCCCAGCTCGGCCGGCACGCCGGAGGCGACGGCCACCCCCACACAGAGCGGCAGCGCGACGAGCGCGACGACGACGGACGCCCCGAAGTCTTCGCGAAACGTGTCGGCCCCAGGCATACGAGAACCCCCTGTCACACGGTGACGGATGGCACTCAGCGTGACGGGCCTCCAGCCCGGTGCCTAGTGACCACCGGGAGCCCTGGCGGAGCACGCGCCGCTCACGCCCGGCGCACCCCACCCTTGCCTCACGCCCCGCGCAGAACCCGCGTGACGGGCCTCGTCACGCCCCCGGCGCCGGGCGCGTGCGGCCGACCGGGTCGGCGTACGGGGGCTAGCCGTTACGGGCGGGCCAGCCGTACCGGTCTGGGAAGCCGTACGGGGAGGTACGAGAAGGACCGGTACCGGAAGTCCGCGATCGCGTCCCGGGGTACGGCGAGGGCGCGACGCGGGCAGCCGTCGAGACGGTCCTCGGCGGTGTGCCCCCGTCGCGCCCTGCCACGCTCGTCAGACCCGCTCGCGCAGGGCGAAGACGCTGGTCAGCGGTAGTTCACGAACTGGATCGCGAAGTCCAGGTCCTTGCCCTTGAGGAGCGCCTGGATGGCCTGGAGGTCGTCGCGGCTCTTGGAGCTGACGCGCAGCTCCTCGCCCTGGACCTGCGCCTTGACGCCCTTGGGGCCCTCGTCCCTGATGATCTTCGCGACCTTCTTGGCGTTCTCCTGGGAGATGCCTTCCTCGATCGTCGCGAAGATCTTGTACTCCTTGCCGGAGAGCTGCGGCTCGCCGGCGTCCAGCGCCTTGAGCGAGATGCCGCGCTTGACCAGCTTGGTCTCGAAGACGTCGAGGATGGCCTTCACGCGCTCCTCGGAGTTCGCCTCCATGAGGATCTTCTCGCCGGACCAGGCGATCGACGCACCGGTGCCCTTGAAGTCGTAGCGCTGCGAGAGTTCCTTGGCGGCCTGGTTGAGGGCGTTGTCGACCTCCTGCCGCTCGACCTTCGAGACGATGTCGAAACTGGAGTCGGCCATGTGCTGTGGCTCCTTGAAGTCGGCTGGCTGTGCCCCGTGGGGCCGCGGCCGGACATCCGGACCGCTCCGCAAAGCCTAGCCACCACGCCCCCGTGCGGTGCTGATCAATCCGGTGGCGAAGCACCCCCGGGCATCGGGTATTGTTTACGTCGTTGCCACGGAGCGCCGCCGCAAGGCGGAAAAACGGCAACATCCCATGGCGGTGTGCCCGAGTGGCCAAAGGGAGCAGACTGTAAATCTGCCGGCTCAGCCTACCCAGGTTCGAACCCTGGCGCCGCCACGCGAGTGAGGCCCCCGTTCTTCTGCGGAAACGCAGTGGAACGGGGGTCTTTTCGTTGTCCCCGCCCGGCGGCAAGTCCCGCCGCACGGCGGGCGGCGGGGCACGGACCCGCCCGGTACGCGACGTGACGTGCCGCGCGCCGTGCTCGCCTCCCTCGACGGGCGCTTCCTCGCGGGGAGGGGGCTAGCTCGCCGGGTCCGTCACCGTCAGGTGGTACGTCGTGTCGACGGTAAAGCCGTTGGTCGCGGCGGCGTCGATCTCCAGCACGAACTGGCCCGGAGGCAGTAGGGTGAGGCCGCACCACAGGCCCCAGGCCACCCGTGGGATTCCCCGTACCAAGAAGGTCTTCGAGCTGAACTCGCTCACCGTCAGCGGGGCGCTGTTCAGCGCCGCCGACGCCCTCGCCACGCCGGGCGCCCACGGCCCGGTCACCAAGGGCAGCGCCACACGCTGCGTGTTCAGTACCGGGAAGAACACCGGCCGGCCCGCCGGGACGGCGCACCGCCGAACCACCCGCCCGCCGTAGGAGCCGGCGAGGAACCACAGGTCCTCGGGCTGGCGCCACCCCGCGTCGCGCCCCGTCGTATCGAAGACGGGACTCCGCTCCCGCGGCGCCGACATGGCCCACTTCCACCACCGGGCGGCGAGCCGGCCGCCCTCCGCCGCGCCCAGGCGCCATTCGCCCTCGCCCATGCCCATGCCCACACCCGCCCCCCGGTACGTCGCACGACCGCCACCGGCGGCCGAACCGCAGTGACCCTATCGGGCGCCCCGGGCGCAACGATCATCACGTCCCGTCGTTCACGGGGCGTGAATTGGACATCGAATACACGTGGCAAGGTCGGCGGCGGAGTGCTCATCGCCCTGCTCGGCGCGGGCATCCCGGCACTGGTCGGAGCAGCCCTCCACCCCCGTGTCGGGGCGCCGTACCAGGAGACCCGGCTCTACTTCGGCACCGCGCGGCCGGTCGGTCAGGCCCCGGTCGCGCAAGAGGAGTTCAACCGCTTCATCGACCGCGAGGTGACCCCGGCGTTCCCCGAAGGGCTCACCGTCCAGGGCGCCCACGGCCAGTGGCGCGGCAAGGACGGGACGATCGTCCACGAGACGTCGTACGAGGTGGTGCTGCTCTACCCGAAGAAGGAGGCCGACGACCGAAGCGTGCGCATCGAGCACATCCGCCGGGCCTACGAGCGGCAGTACGAACAGGACTCCGTCGGCCGCTCCGACGACGAGGTCACGGCCGAGTTCTAGCGCGGCGGCCTACGAGGCCGCTCCGCCGGCCTGCCCCACCACCCCGGTGCGCCCCGCCGGTCCGCCCAACGCGCCGCCGCCCCCGGGGTCAGTTGCCCGCCACGTCCTTGACGGCCACGGCGACCGGGGTGGACCCGGAGACGACTTCCAGCGTCAGACCGGCCGTCGCCGGGGTCTCCACCAGCTCCGCCAGCACCGCCGCCACGTCCTCGCGCGGGATCGATCCCCGCCCCGTGCGCGCCTCCAAGCGGACCAGCCCCGTACCGTCCGCATCCGTCAGCGTGCCGGGGCGCAGCACCGTCCATTCCAGGCCGAGGCGCGTGCGGAGGTGGTCGTCGGCCTCCCCCTTGGCGCGGAGGTAGTAGTCGAAGACCTCCTCGCCCTCGTGGTTGGCGTCCGCGCCCATCGAGGAGACCATCAGGAAGCGCCGTACGCGCGCCCGTTCGGCCGCGTCGGCGAAGAGCACCGCCGCCGCACGGTCCACCGTGTCCTTGCGTTCGATGCCGCTGCCGGGACCGGCACCGGCCGCGAACACGGCGGTGTCCGCGCCCTGGAGGATTCCCGCCACGTGTTCCACCGTGGCCGACTCCAGATCGCACAGCACCGGTTCGGCACCCGCCTCCCGCAGGTCGTCGCCCTGCTCCGGGTCGCGGATGATGCCCGCGACCTCGTACCCGCGCGCGGAGAGCAGCCGCTCCAGCCGCAGCGCGATCCGACCGTGTCCACCCGCGATGACGATGCGCATGTCCCGACCGTACGACGAGCCGGGGCCGCCCGCCCGCGAACGTCCGGCGAACGGTCGGTGCCCGTCCGCCGCCGCTCAGGGCCCGGGCTCGGTACGCCCCTGCCGGGGCAGGTCCAGGGCGACCGCCACCGCCGAGTCGCAGTACTCCCGTACGGCACTCGTACGGGCTACCACGCGCCCCCGGTGGATCACGATGCGGCTGTACGCCAGGGACAGCACCCCGGCGATGCGGTCGCCGCGTACGGCGAGCAGCTCCGCCGGGAAACCCGCCTCCACCCGCACCTCCGGCAGGCCCATCACCTCCCGGGCGGTGGCGCTGACCGCCTCGTACGCCTCCGCCGGGCGCAGACCGCCCTGGGAGGCCAGCAGGTACGCGGCTTCGAGCGGGTCGCCGCGACCGACCGGGTTCCCCGCGTCCCGCAGCGCCCCGCTCCCCGCCGCGACACGGACGCCGGCGCTGCGCAGGAGGCGTACGGGCGCGGTGCGCAGGCCCCGGCGTTCCAGGGCGGCGCAGTCGCCCTGCGGGAGGCAGGTGACCCCCACCCCGGCCGCGGCCAGTTCGTCGGCGGCGCGGCTCGCCACGTCCAGCGGGAGCCGCGACAGGCCGCCGCAGGGGCCGATGGTCACGCCGGGACGCAGGTCCCGCGCCATCGCCGCGAGCCGGGTGAGGCGGGCGGGATCGTCACCGTCCGTGTGCAGGTCGACGGGGCAGCCCTGCTCGCCGGCCAGTTCCAGGACGGTGTGGAGGTAGCCGGCGGGGTCGGGGTCCAGGTCCGGGCAACCGCCGATCACCGAGGCACCCATCTTGACGGCGTCGCGCAGCATGGCGCGGCCGTCCGCCCCGGCGGCGCCGGTGAGCAGCCGGGGTACGGCGACCGTGGTCAGGTCGGCGAGGCCGCGCAGGGAGCGGCGGGCTTGGAGCACGGCCTCCAGCGGGCCGAGCCCGTGGACGTCGTCGATGCGTACGTGGGAGCGCATGGCGGTGGCGCCGTGGCCGAGCTGGAGCAGGGCCGACTCGGTGGCCCGGCGCTGGACCTCGTCGGTGGTGTACGGGACGGGGCCGTCGACGTCCGCCGTCATGGCGGTGTCCCCGTGGGCGTGCGGTTCGGCGGGGGCGGGGAGCAGGAGGTAGCCGCTCAGGTCGACCCGGGAGAGCGCGGGGGAGGGCAGACTCCCCACGGCGCCCACCGCCTGGACGCGGCCCCCGCGCAACCGGACGTCGACGGAGCGACCGTCGGGGAGGCGCGCGCCCGTGAGGAGCAGCGTGGTCACCTCTCCGCCTCCCCCGCCAGGCCCCCCGGCGGGGCCCCGTGCGGGCCCGTACCCGCCGCCGTCACCCCGGCCACCGCGCGGGGGAGGGGAGGGCTGCTGCGGCTGGCTGTCGGACATCGCGCTCCTGCGGTGGCTCGGGCGGTTCCTGGGCCGCGGCTCCCGGCCCGCGGCCCAAGATCACGCAGCGTGTTCAGAGCCTAGGGTGCGGGGGTGGCCGGTTCACGGAGGAGCGCAATAGTCGTACCGGTGTGGTGCCACGGGACGGTCGGTGGGACGGCCCGGGTGAGACGGCTCGGCGGAGTGGGTGCGCGAGGCGGGCGGTCGGGTGCGCGACGAAGTGCTTCCCCGCTTCGTGAGGTGCGCCACAATTTCCGCGAATCCATGGGGAAAACGGGTCGGACGCGGCTCGTGGGTCGATCGGGAATCAGGGCCCGAGGGCCGCCGAGCCCTGTCGCCGCAAAGGATTTGGGCGATCGGCGGGCAACCGTGTAATGTCTTCATCGCTCGCCCCAATAGCTCAGTCGGTAGAGCGTCTCCATGGTAAGGAGAAGGTCTGCGGTTCGATTCCGCATTGGGGCTCTGGTGAGAGAGGTTCCCCACCCTCGGGTGGGGAGTCGATCACATCAAAGCGGCGTAGCTCAGTCGGTAGAGCAAGCGGCTCATAATCGCTGTGTCACCGGTTCAAGTCCGGTCGCCGCTACACACAGTAGCCGATTGCGGGGTCGGTCTCCCGGTCGGCTACTCTTGTATGCGTTCATCCGTCCCAATTGTCCGTCAAGGAGCACTCACGTGGCTGCCACCGACGTCCGCCCGAAGATCACGCTGGCCTGCGTGGAGTGCAAGGAGCGGAACTACATCACCAAGAAGAACCGGCGTAATGACCCGGACCGTCTTGAGATGAAGAAGCACTGCCCGCGTTGCAACTCGCACACCGCGCACCGCGAGACCCGCTGACCCTAGCGAGTCTCGAACACAGGCACCGTCATGAGGTCGTCCCCTTCATTGGGGGCGGCCTCGTGTCGTTTCCCCTCAACAGGAGGTAGTGAGCCATGGCCCTCGACCAGACCTTCGTGGGGCGGAGCTACCCGCCCACCCATCCGTACGAGGTCGGCCGGGAGAAGATCCGCGAATTCGCGGTTGCGGTGTGTGACGAAAACCCCGTCTATACCGACCCGGAAGTCGCCAAGGCGTTCGGCCACCCGGATGTGATCGCGCCGCCGACCTTCGTGTTCGCCATCACTTTCGCGGCCGCCGGTCAGGTCGTCGAGGACCCGCAGTTGGGGCTCGACTACAGCCGCGTCGTGCACGGCGACCAGAAGTTCGCGTACGTCCGCCCGGTGCGGGCGGGGGACCGGCTGACGGTGACCTCGACGATCGAGGCCGTGAAGTCGATGGCCGGCAACGACATCATCGACATCCGCGGTGAGGTGCACGACGAATCCGGCGAGCACGTGGTGACGGCGTGGACCAAGCTCGTGTCCCGCGCCCCTGAGGAGGCCTGACATGACCGCGCAGATCCAGTACGCCGATGTCGAGGTCGGCACCGAACTGCCGGCGGCGTCCTTCCCCGTGACGCGGGCCACGCTCGTCCGGTACGCCGGCGCTTCGGGTGACTTCAACCCGATCCACTGGAACGAGAAGTTCGCCAAGGAGGTCGGGCTGCCGGACGTGATCGCACACGGCATGTTCACGATGGCCGAGGCGATCCGGGTGGTCACCGACTGGGTGGGCGACCCGGGTGCGGTCGTCGAGTACGGGGTGCGGTTCACCAAGCCGGTGGTCGTCCCGAACGACGACCAGGGCGCGCTGATCGAGGTCACCGCGAAGGTCGCCGCCAAGCTGGACGACAACCGGGTCCGGGTGGACCTGACGGCCATGAGCGCGGGCCAGAAGGTGCTCGGCATGTCCCGCGCGGTGGTCCGACTGGCGTAGGTGGGACGGGCGGGGGCCTCGGGAGAGGTGGTCCGCCCGCCCGCAGCGCGCGCTCCGGTTGACTAAGTTAGTGATTGAGCACTAACTTTCTCTCATGGCAAGGATGAGCGCAGAGGAGCGACGCGAGAGCGTCATCCGCGCGGCGATGCAGGAGTTCGCCCGCGGGGGCTACTACGGCACCTCCACCGAGGTGATCGCCAAGCGTGTCGGTGTTTCCCAGCCCTACCTCTTCCGGCTCTTCCCCAACAAGCAGGCGATCTTCGTCGCCGCCGTCGCCCGCTGCACCGAGGACATCCGGGCCGTCTTCGAGGAGGCCGCCGAAGGGCGTACCGCGGAGGAGGCTCTCCACTCCATGGGGGACGCCTACCTGCGGCTGATCGCCGAGCACCCCGACAAGCTCCAGATGCAACTCCAGGCGAGCCTCACCATCGCCGCCGCCGAGGCCGCCGGCGAGGCGGAGTTCGGGGAGATGGTCCGCGCCGGCTGGATGAGGCTGTGGGACACCGTCCACCTCGCGCTCGGGGCCGACGTCGAGCAGACCACCGACTTCATGGCGCACGGGATGCTCATCAACACCCTCACCGCCCTCGGCTTCCCACCCGGCCACCGCGTCTGGGAGGGCTGCCACCTCACAGGCGGGAAGTCGGGCGCGTGAACGGTGGGGCGTCGTGCCCCGCCCCTTCGTCTGCCCAATGAAGTTAGTCAGCAATAACTAACAACGTTTCCCAGGGGGAATCCGTGAACGAGCAGATAGCCGCACCACCCGCCCTCAGTCGCTCCGCCGTCTGGGCCCTCGTCATCACGGGCGCCGCCAGCTTCATGGCCGCCCTCGACAACCTCGTCGTCACCACCGCCCTCCCCGCCATCCGCGCGGACCTCGGCGGCAAGCTCGAAGACCTGGAGTGGACGGTGAACGCGTACACGCTCACCTTCGCCGTCCTCCTCATGTTCGGCTCCGCCCTCGGTGACCGCTTCGGCCGGCGGCGTCTCTTCCTCGGCGGGCTCTCGGTCTTCACCCTCGCCTCCGCCGCGGCCGCCCTCTCGCCCGGCATCGACCAGCTCATCGCCGCCCGCGCCGTCCAGGGCGTCGGCGCCGCCGTGATGATGCCGCTCACCCTCACCCTCCTCACCGCCGCCGTACCGGCCGCGCGCCGGGGCATGGCCCTCGGTGTCTACGGAGCCGTCACCGGCCTCGCCGTCGCGAGCGGCCCCCTCATCGGCGGCAGCCTCACCGAGCACGTCTCCTGGCAGTGGATCTTCTGGATCAACGTCCCGATCGGCGTGGCGCTGGTCCCGCTCGCCCGCCTGCGCCTCGCCGAGTCCACCGCCCCCGACGCCCGGCTGGACGTCCCCGGCACCCTCCTCATCAGCGGTGGTCTCTTCGGGATCGTCTACGCCCTGGTCAACGCCAACGCCAAGGGGTGGACCAGTACGCCCGTCCTGACCGGCCTGATCCTCGGCGTCGCGCTCGTCGGCGGCTTCATCCGCCACGGCTCCGGCAACCCGCACGCCATGCTCCCGATGCGCCTCTTCCGCAACCGCGGCTTCCTCGGGATCAACCTCGCGGGCCTCCTGATGTTCCTCGGCATGTTCGGGTCGATCTTCCTGCTCAGCCAGTTCCTCCAGGGCGTCGCCGGCTACTCGCCCACCGAGGCGGGACTGCGCATGCTGCCCTGGACCGGAATGCCGATGATCGTCGCGCCGATCGCCGGAATCCTCTCCGACCGGATCGGCAGCCGCCCCGTCGTCACCGCCGGGCTCGCCTTCCAGGCCGTCGGCCTCGGCTGGTTCGCGGTGATCCTCAGCGCGGACGTCTCCTACGCCGCCCAACTGCCCGCACTCATCCTCAGCGGCATCGGCATGGCGCTGTACTTCGCCCCCGCCTCCAACGCGCTGATGTCCACCGTCACCCCCGCGGACCAAGGCAAGGCCTCCGGCACCAACAACGCGCTGCGCGAGGTCGGCGGCGCCCTCGGAGTCGCGGTCCTGGCTTCCGTGTTCTCCGCCCAGGGCGGCTACGAGACCCCGCAGGCCTTCACCGACGGCACCGTTCCCGCACTGTGGATCGGCGCCGGGGCCGTGGCCCTCGCCGCCGTGCTGGCCCTGCTGCTGCCCCGCAAGGCGAAGACCGTGCCGGCAGCCGCCCCGTCGGCGGCCGAGGCCGACGCAGTCCAGGAGGCAGCCCAGGACACCGCGGCCGGCGCCGTCTCCGGCGCGCGCAAGGTGCCCGCCGCGGGCTGAGCCCCAAACGCCGGCGAACCGACGGCGACAGGCCGTCGCACCGCCCCCCGAGCCACGGTCCGTGCCCCGCGAGGATGCGAGGGGCACGGACCGTACTCTTGTCCCCGTGCAGGAACTCCACGACGCCCCCCTCGCCCCGCTGACCACCTTCCGGCTCGGCGGCCCCGCCGCCCGGCTGGTCACCGCGACCACCGACGCCGAGGTCATCGACGCCGTCCGCGCCGCGGACGCCGCCGGCACCCCGCTGCTCGTCATCGGCGGCGGCAGCAACCTCGTCATCGGCGACCAGGGATTCGACGGCACCGCCCTGCGCATCGCCACCACCGGCTTCCACCTCGACGGGACCCGGCTGGAGCTCGCCGCCGGCGAGAACTGGAGCGACGCGGTCGCCCGCACCGTCGACGCCGGCCTCGCCGGGGTCGAGTGCCTCGCCGGAATCCCGGGCTCGGCCGGTGCCACGCCGATCCAGAACGTCGGGGCGTACGGCCAAGAGGTCTGCGACACCATCACCGAGGTCGTCGCGTACGACCGCACCACCGGGGAGACGGTCACCCTCAGCGCCGCCGAATGCGACTTCCGCTACCGCGACAGCACCTTCAAGGACCAGCCCGGTCGCTACGTCGTCCTGCGCGTCCGCTTCGCCCTGGAAGACGCCGGCGGGCTCTCCGCCCCCATCAAGTACCCCGAGACCGCCCGCGCCCTCGGCGTGGAGGCCGGCGACCGCGTACCGGCCGCCGCCGCCCGCGAGACCGTCCTGCGCCTGCGCGCCGGCAAGGGCATGGTCCTCGACCCAGCCGACCACGACACCTGGTCCGCCGGTTCCTTCTTCCACAACCCGATCCTGACCGACGAGGCCTACGCCGCCTTCCTCGCCCGCGTCCAGGACCGCCTCGGCGCCCACACCAACCCGCCCGCCTACCCCGCCGGCGAGGGACGTACGAAGACCAGCGCCGCCTGGCTGATCGACAAGGCCGGCTTCACCAAGGGCTACGGCACCGGCCCCGCACGCATCTCCACCAAGCACACCCTCGCCCTCACCAACCGGGGCGAGGCCACCACCGAGGACCTCCTCGCGCTGGCCCGCGAGGTCGTCGCGGGCGTCCACGAGGCCTTCGGCGTCACCCTGGTCAACGAACCGGTGACGGTCGGCGTCAGCATCTGAGGAGTACCGGCCCCCATGCGATGTCCCCTGCACGGGGCCGGTACGGACCCCACCCGGCTGGTGGGCCGCGCGATCAAGGCGGTCGTCGCGTCCTGGCACGTCTACGAGGGCGAACGCTCCGAGGCGCCGCTCGACGTCTGGCTCCTCGACAGCGAAGGCGAGTCCACCCGCATCACCACGGGCTCCGACCAGTGCCTCATCATCGAGTCCGAGACCCCGCACCAGCCGTACGACATGGGGGAGTGGGGCCGGATCGAGGTCGGTGAGGACCTCGGCGACCACCCCTTCCTGCGCCATCTCGGCGAGACGGTCGCCACCGTCGCCGAGTACGCCACACCCGAGACCGGCCGGACGCACCTGGAGATCGGTTTCGCCGACGGCGACCGGGTGCGCGCCGACTGCTACGAAGGGGACCTGCGGCTCACCCGGTGAGCCAGTGGTCGATCCCGTCCAACAGTTTCGCCTGTACCTCCTTGGGCGCCGCCGAACCGCGCACCGACTGCCGCGCCAGCTCGGCCAGTTCCTCGTCCGTGAAGGCGTGGTGGCGGCGCGCGATCTCGTACTGGGCCGCCAGCCGGGACCCGAACAGCAGCGGGTCGTCCGCGCCCAGCGCCATCGGCACCCCCGCCTCGAAGAGCGTGCGCAGCGGCACGTCCTCGGGGCGTTCGTACACCCCGAGGGCCACGTTTGAGGCGGGGCAGACCTCGCAGGTGATCTGCCGGTCCGCGAGCCGCTTGAGCAGCCGGGGGTCCTCCGCGGCCCGGACGCCGTGCCCGACGCGGGCGGCGTGCAGGTCGTCGAGGCAGTCCCGCACGGAGGACGGGCCCGTCAGCTCACCGCCGTGCGGGGCCGCGAGCAGGCCGCCCTCGCGGGCGATGGCGAAGGCCCGGTCGAAGTCGCGGGCCATGCCGCGGCGCTCGTCGTTGGACAACCCGAACCCGACGACGCCCCGGTCGGCGTAGCGGACGGCGAGCCGGGCCAGGGTGCGGGCGTCGAGGGGGTGCTTCATGCGGTTGGCGGCGATGACGACGCGCATCCCGAGGCCGGTCTCGCGGGAGGCGGCCTCCACGGCGTCGAGGATGATCTCGACGGCCGGGATCATGCCGCCCAGCAGGGGGGCGTAGGAGGTCGGGTCCACCTGGATCTCCAGCCAGCCCGAGCCGTCCCGGACGTCCTCCTCGGCGGCCTCCCGGACCAGGCGGCGGATGTCGTCGGGCTCGCGGAGGCAGGAGCGGGCGGCGTCGTAGAGCCGCTGGAAGCGGAACCAGCCGCGCTCGTCGGTGGCCCGTAGTTTGGGCGGCTCGCCGGCGGTGAGGGCGTCGGGCAGGCGCACGCCGTACTTGTCGGCGAGCTCCAGCAGGGTGGACGGCCGCATGGACCCCGTGAAGTGCAGGTGCAGGTGGGCTTTCGGCAGAAGCGTGAGATCGCGTACGTGCTCCATCCGGTGATCCTGCCGTACCGCTGCGCTCGGCGGGAGGGGGTTTTACTGATCGGGGGCTTGCTCGAACGCGCGGGCGGCCTTTTCCGGGCTCCGCCCGGGCCCGCGCCTCGATCGCCGGCGGGGCTGGGTACGGGCCCGCGCTTCGATCTCGCCGCCTGGATTGGCGCCGCTCCGAGGCGGCCCTCGGCGGTGGGGGTCGGGCGGGGTGGATGTGGCTGAGCGGTGACGCCCGGGAGGGGCGTCACCGCTCAGGGGTGAATCCGTACGACCGCCGGAGGCTTACGCCTTGGCCTCCGCCAGGAGGTTCTGGACCCGGGTCACGCCCTCCACCAGGTCCTCGTCACCCAGCGCGTACGACAGGCGCAGGTAACCCGGGGTGCCGAAGGCCTCGCCCGGAACGACCGCGACCTCGGCCTCGTCCAGGATCAGGGCCGCCAGCTCGACCGAGGTCTGCGGGCGCTTGCCGCGGATCTCCTTGCCGAGGAGCTCCTTCACCGAGGGGTAGGCGTAGAACGCGCCCTCCGGGGTCGGGCAGAAGACGCCGTCGATCTCGTTCAGCATCTTGACCATGGTCTGACGGCGCCGGTCGAAGGCCTTGCGCATCTCCGCGACCGCGTCCAGGTTGCCCGAGACGGCCGCCAGCGCCGCGACCTGCGCCACGTTGGAGACGTTGGAGGTGGCGTGCGACTGCAGGTTGGTCGCGGCCTTGATGACGTCCTTGGGGGCGATGACCCAGCCCACGCGCCAGCCGGTCATCGCGTACGTCTTGGCGACGCCGTTCACGACGATGCACTTGTCGCGCAGGGCCGGGACCAGCACCGGGAGGGAGGTGAACTTCGCGTCGCCGTAGACCAGGTGCTCGTAGATCTCGTCCGTCAGGACCCACAGGCCGTGCTCCGCCGCCCACTCGCCGATCGCACGGGCGTCGTCCTCGCTGTACACGGCGCCGGTCGGGTTCGAGGGGGAGACGAACAGGACGACCTTGGTGCGCTCGGTGCGCGCTGCCTCAAGCTGCTCGACGGAGACCCGGTAACCGGTGGTCTCGTCGGCGACGACCTCCACCGGGACACCGCCCGCGAGGCGGATCGACTCCGGGTACGTCGTCCAGTACGGGGCCGGGACGATGACCTCGTCGCCCGGGTCGAGGATCGCGGCGAACGCCTCGTAGATGGCCTGCTTGCCGCCGTTGGTCACCAGGACCTCGGAGGCGTCGACCTCGTAGCCGGAGTCGCGCAGCGTCTTGGCGGCGATCGCGGCCTTGAGCTCGGGCAGACCGCCGGCCGGCGTGTAGCGGTGGTACTTCGGGTTGCGGCAG
This sequence comes from Streptomyces sp. Tek67B01, assembly GCF_055231995.1. Classification (NCBI taxonomy): domain Bacteria; kingdom Bacillati; phylum Actinomycetota; class Actinomycetes; order Kitasatosporales; family Streptomycetaceae; genus Streptomyces; species Streptomyces sp. Tek67B01. The sequence goes on along the minus strand of NZ_JBUYUY010000001.1, from coordinate 3,090,534 downwards.
GCCTCGACCGCCGCCTCGACGATGTAGTCCGGGGTCGGGAAGTCGGGCTCGCCCGCGCCGAAGCCGATCACCGGACGCCCGGCGGCCTTGAGGGCCTTGGCCTTGGCGTCGACGGCGAGGGTGGCGGACTCGGAGATTGCGCCGATACGGGCGGACACCCGGCGCTCGGAGGAAGGCGTTGCAGAGGTCATACGGCAATCGTCCCAGACCGCAAACGACGGCCGCACACCGTTTCACTGAGCGGACGCGGGAGATCCGGATGCGCCCCCGGCGGCTTCTGTTCGACGTCAGGGCCCGGACCACGTACACTCACCTGTCGTTGGTCCTCGCCGGCCGTCCCAGAGCGTGAGCACTCCGTGCACTCGCCCGGATGCGGTAGGTTGGGGAACGCAAAGGGTCGTAGCTCAATTGGTAGAGCACTGGTCTCCAAAACCAGCGGTTGGGGGTTCGAGTCCCTCCGGCCCTGCTCCACACTCCTTCTCGGACGTGTGCGCAGGTACGTACTTCGATGCAACGCCGTGCGGCGCAACCGGGCGCGGCTACGGCCACGACCCGGATTCAGGTGAGAGACGTGACGGACGCCCTGGGCTCCATCGACATGCCTGACGCCGAGGACGACACCCGCGAGAAGAAGGCCCGCAAGGGCGGCAAGCGCGGCAAGAAGGGCCCTCTGGGCCGGCTCGCGCTGTTCTACCGCCAGATCGTCGCGGAGCTCCGCAAGGTCGTATGGCCGACTCGCAACCAGCTCACGACGTACACCACTGTGGTGATTGTCTTCGTCGTCATCATGATCGGTCTGGTGACCGTGATTGACTATGGGTTCCAGCAAGCCATCAAGTTCGTCTTCGGCTGATCCCCGCGGAGGGCGGCGCCTTGATGGGTGCCGCCCGTTTTCGCATGTTCGACCACCTTTTGTATCCAGGAAGAAGCAGCCACCGTGTCTGACCCGAACCTGAACGCGAGCCACGACTCCGTCGAGGACGAGCTCGACATCGTCGAGGCGGCGGACGCGGACCTCGATGAGGCCGAGGCCGCCGACGCCGAAGCGGGTGCCGCTGCCGAGGAAGCCGCGCTGCACGTCGAGTCCGACGACGCCGCCGCCGACGAAGCGGAAGCCGACGCCGATGTCGAGGCTGCCGACGCCGCCGAGGTCGAGGTCGAGGACGTCGAGTCCGACGACGCTGCTGCCGACGAGTCCGCTGCCGACGATGACGACGCCGCCGAGGCCGACGCCGTCGAGGACGCCGCCGAGGCCGAGGCCGAAGAGCCCGCCGAACCGGTCGACCCCATCGAGGCGCTGCGTGACGAGCTCCGCCGGCTGCCCGGCGAGTGGTACGTGATCCACACCTACGCCGGCTACGAGAAGCGCGTGAAGGCCAACCTGGAGCAGCGCGCCGTCTCGCTGAACGTCGAGGAGTTCATCTACCAGGCCGAGGTGCCCGAGGAAGAGATCGTCCAGATCAAGAACGGCGAGCGCAAGAACGTCCGGCAGAACAAGCTGCCCGGTTACGTTCTCGTCCGCATGGATCTGACGAACGAGTCCTGGGGCGTCGTCCGCAACACCCCGGGCGTCACCGGCTTCGTCGGCAACGCCTACGACCCGTACCCGCTGACTCTGGACGAGATCGTCAAGATGCTCGCCCCGGAGGCGCAGGAGAAGGCCGCCAAGGCCGCCGCGGAAGAGGCCGGCCTGCCCGCGCCCGCCGTCAAGCGCCAGATCGAGGTCCTCGACTTCGAGGTCGGCGACTCGGTCACCGTCACCGACGGCCCGTTCGCGACGCTCCAGGCGACGATCAACGAGATCAACCCGGACTCGAAGAAGGTCAAGGGCCTCGTCGAGATCTTCGGTCGCGAGACCCCGGTCGAGCTGAGCTTCGACCAGATCCAGAAGAACTGATCTTCTGTTTCCACGCTTCCGAACAGGTCAGAACGCCCCGTAAAGGGCGGTCTGACCTGCTCGGTTTTCAGCCCCGCACCGATACCCGTTATCGTGGTGCGGTATGCCTCCATCCGGATGACCGGATTGGCGGCGAAAAACTCTCACTAGGACCCGGAGAGAGCAATGCCTCCCAAGAAGAAGAAGGTCACGGGGCTTATCAAGCTCCAGATCAAGGCCGGCGCGGCCAACCCGGCTCCGCCGGTCGGCCCCGCGCTCGGTCAGCACGGCGTCAACATCATGGAGTTCTGCAAGGCCTACAACGCCGCGACCGAGTCGCAGCGTGGCATGGTCGTGCCGGTGGAGATCACGGTCTACGAGGACCGCTCCTTCACCTTCATCACCAAGACGCCGCCGGCCGCGCGCCTCATCCTGAAGAGCGCGGGCATCGAGAAGGGCTCGGGCGAGCCGCACAAGACCAAGGTCGCGAAGCTCACGCGTGACCAGGTCCGCGAGATCGCCACGATCAAGCTTCCCGACCTGAACGCCAACGACCTCGACGCCGCCGAGAAGATCATCGCCGGCACCGCCCGTTCCATGGGCATCACGGTCGAAGGCTGATTCAGCCACCCCAGTTCCACCAGTGGTAGGGCCAAGCGCTGGCCCGCACCACGACTCCATGCCTGAAGCCGAAATACAGGAGCAGAAGTGAAGCGCAGCAAGACTCTCCGCGCTGCGGACGCCAAGGTCGACCGGGAGAAGCTGTACGCCCCGCTCGAGGCCGTCCGTCTCGCCAAGGAGACCTCCACGACCAAGTTCGACGCCACCGTCGAGGTCGCCTTCCGCCTGGGTGTCGACCCGCGCAAGGCCGACCAGATGGTCCGCGGCACCGTGAACCTCCCGCACGGCACCGGTAAGACCGCCCGGGTCCTGGTCTTCGCGACCGGTGACCGTGCTGCGGCCGCGGAAGCCGCCGGCGCCGACATCGTCGGCGACGACGAGCTGATCAACGAGATCGCCAAGGGCAACCGCCTGAACGAGTTCGACGCCGTTGTCGCCACGCCGGACCTCATGGGCAAGGTCGGCCGCCTCGGCCGCGTGCTCGGTCCCCGTGGCCTGATGCCGAACCCGAAGACCGGCACCGTCACCATGGACGTCGCCAAGGCTGTCACCGAGATCAAGGGTGGCAAGATCGAGTTCCGCGTCGACAAGCACTCGAACCTGCACTTCATCATCGGCAAGGTCTCCTTCACCGATGAGCAGCTGGTCGAGAACTACGGCGCCGCGCTGGACGAGATCCTTCGTCTGAAGCCGTCCGCCGCCAAGGGCCGCTACGTCAAGAAGGCCGCCCTCAGCACCACGATGGGCCCCGGCATCCAGCTGGACTCCAACCGCACCCGGAACCTCCTCGTCGAGGAAGACCCGGCTGCCGTCTGAGTCCGACCGGACCGAGCCTGACTCGCGTCACGGCTCCCCGAGTGGCTGAACGGGCCCCTCGCTCCCTTCCTGGGGAGCGAGGGGCCCGTTCGCGTATACCTGTTCGACCGCTGTCATGACCGCCGAGTAATGTGCCTGGTGATCAGAGGCAGACAGGGGTGGGGATTTCCATGGACGTGAACGCGTACCGCAAGAAGACCGTCGTGGCCGTGGCCGCGGCCGTACTGCTCGCCGGCGGGGCCACCGCCTGCGACGGGGGGAAGAAGGACGGCGCCGCCGCTCCCTCGAAGAGCGCGTCCGGCGCGCCCGCCGCGTCAGGCGCGCAGAAGCCGGCGCAGGTGGAGCCGGCCGCCTACCTGGAGCAGGTGAAGAAGGGCTCCGAGGAGATCACCTCGTTCCGCTACACCATGTCCGGCAGCGCGGCCGGCCAGCCGGTCTCGGGCGACGTCGCCATGCGCGTCAAGCCCGAGGTGGGCATGTCGATGAAGATGGCCTCCCCGGAGGCCGAGGGCGGGACCGTCGACCTGCGCCTCATTGGCGGCGTGATGTACATCGGCAGCGACGGCAAGTTCCTCAAGCTCGACCTCAAGAGCGCGAGCCCGGACGCGGCGGCCCAGCTGGACGCCCTCGGCAAGGCCGGCCAGAGCGGCGAGAACCCGGGCGACCGGGCGAACCAGCTCCAGGGGGCCAAGGACCTCAAGATGGTCGGCGAGGAGACCATCGACGGGCAGAAGACCACGCACCTGTCCGGAACGGTCAGCCTGGACCAGATGAAGGCCGCGGCGGCCGCGGGCTCGCCCGAGGCCAAGGAGCGTCAGGACAAGTCCGTCAAGCAGCTCGAGGCGCAGGGCGTGCAGAGCCTCGTGGTGGACATGTGGGTCGACGACACCAACCACACCAAGCAGGTGCGCACCCAGGGCCAGACCGCCAAGGGCCCGATGGACGTCACGATCAAGTTCACCGAATACAACAAGCCGGTCGACATCACGGCGCCCCCGGCCGACCAGGTCGTGGACCTCGCCGAGATGATGAAGGACAGCGGCGGCGCCCAGGGTTGAGCCCGGCGCGGTGGGGTGACCCGAGGGCGATTTGCCTCGGGTCGCGTGCTTCACGTACAGTCCTCCAGAAGCCAAAGACCGCTGGTCGTTGCCGTGCCCGCAAGGGTGCGGCGGCCGAAGGATCCGCTGGATGCGGACGACCCGCGTAGGTGACCGAGGAAAGTTCCCGAGTTTCACGATTCGGTTGAGCTACGCCCTGGCGCCTGCGCCGGGGCGTTTTGTATGTAGCCCCTTCTGAGCGGTCCTCATCACCCGGAAGGAGGCCGACGCTCTATGGCAAGGCCCGACAAGGCTGCCGCGGTAGCCGAGCTCACGGACCAGTTCCAGAGCTCGAACGCCGCCGTGCTGACCGAGTACCGGGGTCTCACCGTCGCGCAGCTCAAGACGCTGCGTCGTTCGCTCGGTGAGAACGCCCAGTACGCCGTGGTGAAGAACACGCTGACCAAGATTGCGGCCAACCAGGCCGGGATCACCGCGCTGGACGAGCACTTCGCTGGTCCGACCGCGGTCGCCTTCATCACCGGTGACCCGGTGGAGTCGGCGAAGAGCCTGCGTGACTTCGCCAAGGACAACCCGAACCTCATCATCAAGGCGGGTGTCCTTGATGGTAAGGCGCTCACCGCCGATGAGATCAAGAAGCTCGCGGACCTCGAGTCCCGCGAGGTTCTGCTCAGCAAGCTGGCCGGCGCGTTCAAGGGCAAGCAGTCTCAGGCTGCCTCGCTCTTCCAGGCGCTGCCGTCGAAGTTCGTCCGCACCGCGGAAGCGCTTCGCGTCAAGCTCGCCGAGCAGGGCGGTGCCGAGTAATTCGGCTCGCGCACTGATCCACGCCGCCTAGCGCGTGGGTCGTAGCGGGCCGTTTACGCCCGCCTCTCTATACATCCGGCACCTGCCGAATTAGTGGAAGGATCGCCCATCATGGCGAAGCTCTCTCAGGACGACCTCCTCGCCCAGTTCGAGGAGATGACCCTCATCGAGCTCTCCGAGTTCGTGAAGGCCTTCGAGGAGAAGTTCGACGTCACCGCCGCCGCGGCCGTCGCCGTTGCCGGCCCCGCCGGTGCCGGCCCGGTTGCCGAGGCCGAGGAGGAGAAGGACGAGTTCGACGTCATCCTCACCGGTGCGGGCGACAAGAAGATCCAGGTCATCAAGGTCGTGCGCGAGCTGACCTCCCTGGGTCTGAAGGAGGCCAAGGACCTCGTCGACGGCACCCCGAAGCCGGTTCTCGAGAAGGTCAACAAGGAGGCCGCTGAAAAGGCCGCCGAGTCCCTCAAGGCTGCCGGCGCGGCTGTCGAGGTCAAGTAACACCTCTGAGGCCCTCAGGGGCCTCTTCGAAGGGCGGTCACCCGTAAGGGTGGTCGCCCTTCGGCGTACCCGGAGTGCCTGATTTGCCCTGCTCTCGTTGGGGAGTAGGGTGATCTTCGTCGTCCCGGAGCGGGGGCCGGAGGTGATCCGCTCGGAGCAGGGGGCCTTGACGAACGGGCGGCGGCGCGCAATTCTCAGACCCGTCGTGGGAGATCCCCCGCACCGCTCCGGCCCGAGGCCCTGGATCGGCGGTCACGGATCTGCGGTCCGAGGCATGGATCGACTACGAAGAGGGCAGTACTGATACGCGCTCTGTTTACGGGTGCGGCAAAGTTGGGCACCGTGTTGGTTGAACACGGTGTTGGTTGATCGAGTGGGGAAGGCCTGTTGCCGGTTTCCGGAAACCTGGTCTGGACATCAGTGAGCCAAGTGGCTACACTGACCCTTTGCGCTGCCTGTTAGCTGCCCCCTGCCCGTCGCCAGGGGCATGCCCACGCTTGAGCACACCTGACTGATCCGCCCTGACCTGGTCTTTTGGGCCAGATTGAAAGCGTCTGTCTTCTGTGTCGGCTGGGACCGGTACGCGCGTAGTGAGTCCGAGCCCTCGGAAGGACCCCCTCTTGGCCGCCTCGCGCAACGCCTCGACCAATACGAACAACGGTGCCAGCACCGCCCCGCTGCGCATCTCCTTTGCAAAGATCAAGGAGCCCCTCGAGGTTCCGAACCTCCTGGCGCTGCAGACCGAGAGCTTTGACTGGCTGCTCGGCAACGCCGCCTGGAAGGCTCGCGTCGAGTCGGCTCTCGAGAGTGGACAGGACGTCCCCACCAAGTCCGGTCTTGAAGAGATCTTCGAGGAGATCTCGCCGATCGAGGACTTCTCCGGGTCGATGTCGCTGACTTTCCGCGACCACCGTTTCGAGCCGGCGAAGAACTCTGTCGACGAGTGCAAGGACCGCGACTTCACGTACGCGGCGCCGCTGTTTGTCACGGCCGAGTTCACGAACAACGAGACCGGAGAGATCAAGTCTCAGACGGTCTTCATGGGCGACTTCCCGCTCATGACCAACAAGGGCACCTTCGTGATCAACGGCACCGAGCGTGTCGTCGTATCGCAGCTGGTGCGCTCCCCCGGTGTCTACTTCGACGCCTCCATCGACAAGACGTCCGACAAGGACATCTTCTCCGCCAAGATCATCCCGTCCCGGGGTGCCTGGCTGGAGATGGAGATCGACAAGCGCGACATGGTCGGTGTCCGCATCGACCGCAAGCGCAAGCAGTCCGTGACCGTCCTCCTCAAGGCACTCGGCTGGACCACCGAGCAGATCCTGGAGGAGTTCGGCGAGTACGAGTCCATGCGCGCCACCCTGGAGAAGGACCACACCCAGGGCCAGGACGACGCGCTGCTCGACATCTACCGCAAGCTGCGCCCGGGCGAGCCGCCGACGCGCGAGGCCGCTCAGACGCTGCTCGAGAACCTCTACTTCAACCCGAAGCGCTACGACCTCGCGAAGGTCGGCCGCTACAAGGTGAACAAGAAGCTCGGCGCCGACGAGCCGCTGGACGCCGGTGTGCTCACCACCGACGACATCATCGCGACGATCAAGTACCTCGTGAAGCTGCACGCGGGCGAGACCGAGACCACCGGTGAGTCGGGCCGTTCGATCGTCGTCGAGACCGACGACATCGACCACTTCGGCAACCGTCGTCTGCGCAACGTCGGCGAGCTCATCCAGAACCAGGTCCGTACGGGTCTGGCCCGTATGGAGCGCGTCGTGCGCGAGCGCATGACGACCCAGGACGTCGAGGCGATCACGCCGCAGACCCTGATCAACATCCGGCCGGTCGTCGCCTCCATCAAGGAGTTCTTCGGCACCAGCCAGCTGTCGCAGTTCATGGACCAGAACAACCCGCTGTCGGGCCTGACCCACAAGCGCCGCCTGTCGGCGCTGGGCCCCGGTGGTCTGTCCCGTGAGCGGGCCGGCTTCGAGGTACGTGACGTCCACCCCTCGCACTACGGCCGCATGTGCCCGATCGAGACCCCTGAAGGCCCGAACATCGGTCTGATCGGCTCGCTCGCCTCCTACGGTCGCGTCAACGCGTTCGGTTTCGTCGAGACCCCGTACCGCAAGGTCGTCGACGGTGTCGTCACCGACGAGGTCGACTACCTGACCGCCGACGAGGAAGACCGCTTCGTCATCGCCCAGGCCAACGCCGGCCTGAACGATGAGATGCGCTTCACCGAGAACCGCGTCCTGGTTCGCCGTCGTGGTGGCGAGATCGACTACATCGCCGGCGACGACGTCGACTACATGGACGTCTCCCCGCGCCAGATGGTGTCCGTCGCGACCGCGATGATCCCCTTCCTGGAGCACGACGACGCCAACCGCGCCCTCATGGGCGCGAACATGATGCGCCAGGCCGTTCCGCTGATCAAGGCGGAGGCGCCGCTCGTCGGCACCGGCATGGAGTACCGCTGCGCCGTCGACGCCGGCGACTCGATCAAGGCGGAGAAGGACGGTGTCGTCCAGGAGGTCTCGGCCGACTACATCACCGTCGCCAACGACGACGGCACGTACACCACGTACCGCGTCGCGAAGTTCTCCCGCTCGAACCAGGGCACCTCGGTCAACCAGAAGGTCATCGTCAACGAGGGCGACCGGATCGTCGAGGCACAGGTCCTCGCCGACGGCCCGGCCACCGAAGAGGGCGAAATGGCCCTCGGCAAGAACCTGCTCGTCGCGTTCATGCCGTGGGAAGGCCACAACTACGAGGACGCGATCATCCTGTCGCAGCGCCTCGTACAGGACGACGTCCTCTCCTCGATCCACATCGAGGAGCACGAGGTCGACGCCCGTGACACCAAGCTGGGCCCCGAGGAGATCACCCGGGACATCCCGAACGTCTCCGAAGAGGTCCTCGCCGACCTCGACGAGCGCGGCATCATCCGCATCGGTGCGGACGTCGTCGCCGGCGACATCCTGGTCGGCAAGGTCACGCCCAAGGGTGAGACCGAGCTGACCCCGGAGGAGCGCCTGCTCCGTGCGATCTTCGGTGAGAAGGCCCGCGAGGTGCGTGACACCTCGCTCAAGGTCCCCCACGGTGAGATCGGCAAGGTCATCGGTGTCCGCGTCTTCGACCGCGAGGAGGGCGATGAGCTTCCTCCGGGCGTGAACCAGCTGGTTCGCGTCTACGTCGCCCAGAAGCGCAAGATCACCGATGGTGACAAGCTCGCCGGCCGTCACGGCAACAAGGGTGTCATTTCCAAGATCCTTCCGATCGAGGACATGCCCTTCCTTGAGGACGGCACGCCGGTCGACATCATCCTGAACCCGCTGGGTGTCCCGTCCCGAATGAACCCGGGACAGGTCCTGGAGATCCACCTCGGCTGGCTCGCCAGCCGCGGCTGGGACGTCTCCGGGCTCGGCGAGGAATGGGCCGAGCGGCTCAAGGTCATCGGCGCCGACAAGGTCGCGCCCGGTACCAACGTCGCCACCCCGGTGTTCGACGGCGCCCGCGAGGACGAGCTCGCCGGCCTGTTCGAGCACACCATCCCGAACCGCGACGGCGACCGCCTGGTCCTCCCGTCCGGCAAGGCGCGTCTGTTCGACGGCCGCTCCGGTGAGCCGTTCCCGGACCCGATCTCGATCGGGTACATGTACATCCTCAAGCTCCACCACCTGGTCGACGACAAGCTCCACGCCCGGTCGACCGGTCCGTACTCGATGATCACGCAGCAGCCGCTGGGTGGTAAGGCGCAGTTCGGTGGCCAGCGCTTCGGTGAGATGGAGGTGTGGGCGCTCGAGGCTTATGGCGCCGCGTACGCCCTCCAGGAGCTGCTGACCATCAAGTCCGACGACGTCACCGGCCGCGTGAAGGTCTACGAGGCCATCGTCAAGGGCGAGAACATCCCCGAGCCGGGCATTCCCGAGTCCTTCAAGGTGCTCATCAAGGAAATGCAGTCGCTCTGCCTCAACGTGGAGGTGCTGTCCTCGGACGGCATGTCCATCGAGATGCGCGACACCGACGAGGACGTCTTCCGCGCGGCGGAGGAGCTCGGTATCGACCTGTCCCGGCGTGAGCCGAGCAGCGTCGAAGAGGTCTGACGGGCCTGACGGGGGGCTCGCTCAAGAGCCCCCCGTCATCCCCGGGACCGTTCAGACCATGATTGAGACTCGACCCCGAAAGAGGGATTGACGCACAGTGCTCGACGTCAACTTCTTCGACGAGCTGCGGATCGGCCTTGCCACCGCGGACGACATCCGAACCTGGTCTCACGGCGAGGTCAAGAAGCCGGAGACCATCAACTACCGCACCCTCAAGCCCGAGAAGGACGGACTCTTCTGCGAGAAGATCTTCGGTCCTACCCGGGACTGGGAGTGCTACTGCGGCAAGTACAAGCGTGTCCGCTTCAAGGGCATCATCTGTGAGCGCTGTGGCGTCGAGGTCACGCGCGCCAAGGTGCGTCGTGAGCGGATGGGCCACATCGAGCTTGCCGCTCCCGTTACCCACATCTGGTACTTCAAGGGCGTCCCGTCGCGCCTGGGCTACCTGCTGGACCTCGCGCCGAAGGACCTCGAAAAGGTCATCTACTTCGCCGCGTACATGATCACGTTCGTGGACGACGAGCGCCGCACCCGCGACCTCCCGTCGCTGGAGGCCCACGTCTCCGTCGAGCGCCAGCAGATCGAGAACCGCCGTGACGCGGACCTCGAAGGCCGCGCCAAGAAGCTCGAGACCGACCTCGCCGAGCTTGAGGCCGAGGGCGCGAAGGCCGACGTGCGCCGCAAGGTGCGCGAAGGTGCCGAGCGCGAGATGAAGCAGCTGCGCGACCGTGCGCAGCGCGAGATCGACCGTCTGGACGAGGTCTGGTCCCGCTTCAAGAACCTCAAGGTCCAGGACCTGGAGGGCGACGAGCTGCTCTACCGCGAGCTGCGCGACCGCTTCGGGACCTACTTCGACGGTTCGATGGGTGCCGCGGCGCTGCAGAAGCGCCTGGAGTCCTTCGACCTCGAGGAAGAGGCCGAGCGCCTCCGCGAGATCATCCGTACCGGCAAGGGCCAGAAGAAGACCCGTGCGCTCAAGCGCCTCAAGGTCGTCTCCGCGTTCCTGCAGACCAGCAACAGCCCCAAGGGCATGGTGCTCGACTGCGTGCCGGTGATCCCGCCGGACCTGCGTCCGATGGTGCAGCTGGACGGTGGCCGCTTCGCGACCTCCGACCTGAACGACCTGTACCGCCGTGTGATCAACCGCAACAACCGTCTGAAGCGTCTGCTCGACCTCGGTGCGCCCGAGATCATCGTGAACAACGAGAAGCGGATGCTCCAGGAGGCGGTCGACGCCCTCTTCGACAACGGCCGTCGTGGTCGCCCGGTCACGGGCCCCGGCAACCGTCCGCTGAAGTCCCTGAGCGACATGCTCAAGGGCAAGCAGGGTCGATTCCGTCAGAACCTTCTCGGCAAGCGCGTGGACTACTCCGCGCGTTCCGTGATCGTCGTCGGTCCGCAGCTGAAGCTGCACCAGTGTGGTCTGCCCAAGGCCATGGCGCTGGAGCTCTTCAAGCCGTTCGTGATGAAGCGCCTGGTCGACCTGAACCACGCGCAGAACATCAAGTCGGCGAAGCGCATGGTCGAGCGCGGCCGTACGGTCGTCTACGACGTGCTCGAAGAGGTCATCGCCGAGCACCCGGTGCTGCTGAACCGTGCGCCCACGCTGCACCGTCTCGGCATCCAGGCCTTCGAGCCCCAGCTGGTCGAAGGCAAGGCCATCCAGATCCACCCGCTCGTCTGCACCGCGTTCAACGCGGACTTCGACGGTGACCAGATGGCCGTGCACCTTCCGCTCTCCGCGGAGGCGCAGGCCGAGGCCCGCATCCTGATGCTGTCCTCGAACAACATCCTCAAGCCGGCCGACGGCCGTCCGGTCACGATGCCGACCCAGGACATGGTCCTCGGTCTGTTCTTCCTGACCACCGACGGTGAGCTCCGTGACACCAAGGGCGAGGGCCGCGCGTTCGGCTCCACGGCCGAGGCGATCATGGCGTTCGACGCCGGCGAGCTCGCGCTCCAGTCGCAGGTCGACATCCGCTTCCCGGTGGGCACCATCCCGCCGCGCGGCTGGGTGCCGCCGGTGGCGGAAGAGGGCGAGCAGGAGTTCCAGCCGGGCGACAGCTTCCGTCTGAAGACGACCCTCGGCCGCGCGCTCTTCAACGAGCTGCTGCCCGAGGACTACCCGTTCGTCGACTACTCGGTGGGCAAGAAGCAGCTCTCCGAGATCGTCAACGACCTGGCGGAGCGCTACCCCAAGGTGATCGTGGCGGCGACGCTCGACAACCTGAAGGCGGCCGGTTTCCACTGGGCGACCCGTTCGGGCGTCACCGTGGCCATCTCCGACGTCGTCGTGCCCGAGGCCAAGAAGGCCATCGTCGCGGGCTACGAGGCGATGGACGAGAAGGTCCAGAAGCAGTACGAGCGCGGTCTGATCACCAAGGACGAGCGCACGCAGGAGCTCATCGCGATCTGGACCAAGGCGACCAACGAGGTTGCCGAGGCGATGAACGCGAACTTCCCCAAGACGAACCCCATCTTCATGATGGTTGACTCGGGTGCCCGAGGAAACATGATGCAGATGCGACAGATCGCCGGTATGCGTGGTCTGGTGTCGAACGCGAAGAACGAGACCATCCCGCGTCCGATCAAGGCGTCCTTCCGTGAGGGCCTCACCGTTCTGGAGTACTTCATCTCCACGCACGGTGCCCGTAAGGGTCTGGCGGACACCGCCCTGCGTACCGCCGACTCGGGTTACCTCACCCGTCGTCTGGTGGACGTCTCGCAGGACGTCATCATCCGCGAGGAGGACTGCGGCACCGAGCGCGGCCTCAAGCTCAAGATCGGTGTCAAGGACGAGGCCGGCGTCCTGCGCAAGGCCGACGACGTCGAGACGTCCGTCTACGCCCGCATGCTGGCCGAGGACGTCGTCATCGACGGCAAGGTCATCGCGCCGGCGAACGTGGACCTCGGTGACGTCCTCATCGACGCCCTCATCGCGAACGGCGTCGAGGAGGTCAAGACGCGTTCGGTCCTGACCTGCGAGTCCGCGGTCGGCACCTGTGCCTTCTGCTACGGCCGCTCGCTGGCCACCGGCAAGCTGGTCGACATCGGTGAGGCGGTCGGCATCATCGCCGCCCAGTCCATCGGTGAGCCCGGTACCCAGCTGACGATGCGTACCTTCCACACCGGTGGTGTGGCCGGTGACGACATCACGCAGGGTCTGCCGCGTGTCGTCGAGCTCTTCGAGGCCCGTACCCCGAAGGGTGTCGCCCCGATCTCCGAGGCCGCCGGTCGCGTGCGGATCGAGGAGACCGAGAAGACGAAGAAGATCGTCATCACGCCCGACGACGGCAGCGAGGAGACGGCGTTCCCGATCTCCAAGCGCGCCAAGGTCATCGTGCACGAGGGCGACCACGTCGAGGTGGGCCAGAAGCTCACCATGGGTGCCACCAACCCGCACGACGTGCTGCGCATCCTCGGTCAGCGTGCCGTCCAGGTCCACCTGGTCGGCGAAGTCCAGAAGGTCTACAACTCGCAGGGCGTGTCGATCCACGACAAGCACATCGAGATCATCATCCGGCAGATGCTGCGCCGCGTGACGATCATCGAGTCCGGCGACGCGGAGCTCCTGCCGGGCGAGCTGGTCGAGCGGTCGAAGTTCGAGACCGAGAACCGTCGTGTGGTCACCGAGGGCGGTCACCCCGCCTCCGGCCGTCCGCAGCTGATGGGTATCACCAAGGCCTCGCTCGCGACCGAGTCGTGGCTGTCGGCGGCGTCCTTCCAGGAGACGACCAGGGTTCTGACGGACGCGGCGATCAACGCCAAGTCCGACTCCCTGATCGGCCTCAAGGAGAACGTCATCATCGGTAAGCTCATCCCGGCCGGTACGGGTCTGTCCCGCTACCGCAACATCCGGGTCGAGCCGACCGAGGAAGCCAAGGCCGCGATGTACTCGGCCGTCGGCTACGACGACATCGACTACTCGCCCTTCGGCACCGGCTCCGGCCAGGCTGTCCCGCTGGAGGACTACGACTACGGCCCGTACAACGGCTGATCTCGTAAGAAGAAGCCCCCCGCCGCTCCGAGAGGAGCGGCGGGGGGCTTCTTCGTGTTCCGGGAACGGGCCTCAGGGTCGGCGGCGGCGGGAGGCGACCGTGACCGAGGCCAGGGCCAGGAGGGCGAGGGTGGCGGCGGCGAGGCCGGGGGTGAGGCCCTTCGGGGCGAAGGTGCAGGAGACCTTCGTGGCGCCGGCGGGCACGGGGAGGGCCACCAGACCGTGGAAGGGGCGGATCGGGGCGGAGCACTGCCAGCCGGGGACGGCGGTCATCGCGAAGACGGCGGTGCCCGTGGAGCCCTTGGGGAGGGTGGCTTCGATGGTGTGGCCGTCCGCGGAGACCTTCGTGGCGCCGGTGATGGTGAGCCGGTGGACCGTCGTGTCGAGCGCGGCCCGGTCCAGGCAGCCGACGGGGTGGGCGCCGGCGGTGGCGTTCGCGGTGTGCGTGGCGACCGTGACGTCCAGGCGGCCCGAGGCGGGGACCTCGCCGAGCGGGACGACCCCGCTCATGCGGTCCTCCAGGGGGCGGGAGAGGGCCCCCTGGGAGAGCGTGCCGTAGAGCTCGGGGGAGTACCAGTAGGCCTCGGAGCCGGGGGCGCACTGGGCCGAGTACGTCTGGGCGGTGGCGGTGCCGCCCCGGGTCACCTGCGGGACCGTGTAGACGGTCGCGCCCAGGACGTTCTCCTGGCGGGCGTAGACGCTGTCGACCGGGTTGGGGGAGGCGTAGGGGCCGCCGCGGAGCGTGACGAGCGGCGGGGCGGGGAACTTCGCGGCGGTCCAGCTGTTCTTCGTGGCCCCCGGCCGTACGCGCGCCCCGATCGAGAAGATCGCGTCGAGGACCGGGTTGTCGGCGCCGAAGAAGGTCCGGCCGTCGTTCTTGAAGCCGTATCCGAGGGGCTCCAGCGCCCGGTACGTGGCCTCGGGGAGGTAGCTGCTGTAGTACTGCGGTCCCTCCGCGCGCAGGGCGAGGGCGTCGTTGTACGAGGTTTGCGGCGCGCCCGAGTCGGTGCGGTACGCGGGCCAGCCGTCGACGGCCCGGACGGCGTCGAAGTGGCGGCTGATCGACTCGTTCGAGGTGGCGGCGGGCGCCGCCCAGCGTTCGCGGGCGCGCCGGATGTCGGCGTTGAGCGCGGCGGCGGAGGATTCCGCGAAGACGACGCCGACCATCAGCACGGCCGCGACGGGGACGAGGTAGCGACGCTTGTGGCCGTGTTCGTGGCTGAGGGAGAGCGCGACCAGGGCGAACAGGGAGACGGCCCCGCCGCCGAGTACGGCCGGCCACGTCCAGCCGCCGAAGTCGTTGGTGTGGCGCAGTACGAAGGTGGCCGCCACCAGCAGGGCGGCCGACAGCGCGAGGTGCGTCGGGCGCGGGCGGTGGGCGAGCGCCAGCCAGGCGGCGATCACCACCATGCCGCTGAACACGAAGGCCTCGCGGTAGGGGTTGCCGTTCGGGACCGCCAGGCCGTGCCACACGTACTGGGTCGGCGGGAACTGGAACGAGGCGAGCACCAGCACGGTCGCGCCCGCCCACACCAGGCGGGTCCTGCGCGCGATCGCGCTGTTGAACAGGAAGGCGCCCGCCAGGATCAGACCCAGCGAGGCCACGTAAAGTCGCGGCCGGCCTCCCCACAGGTGCGTGGCGGGGAGCATCCCGGCGAGCAGGATCTCGATCCGGACCGGTTCGAAGGAGCCGGCCCGGGTGGGCTGCGCGGCGCCGCTGGACAGGAAGGACGGCAGGAGCAGCGGCAGGGTGAGGAAGATGCCCGTCACGGTGGCCGTGGCGGCCCGCCACACGGCGCGCAGCCGCTCGGCGCCCGACATCTCGCGGGTGGCCAGTCGGACGGCCAGGAGCACGCAGGCGGCCATCGTGGCCATCATGGCGGTGTAGAAGTTCCCGAACCAGGCGAGGGCGACGAACAGCGCGACGCCGGGCCAGCGCCGCTGCTCCAGGCACCACTCGACGGCGATGCCCAGCAGGGGCAGGGCGACCAGCCCCCACAGCCACATCGGGATGTACGAGGCGTCGCTGAGCGCCCACCCGCACAGCCCGTACGTCGCTCCGAGCACCCCGCGCTGCCACCAGGGGCCGGGTTGCAGCTTGCCGAGGTACACCGTCATCACGGCGGCGGCGGTGCCCATCGTGAGGGGGGTGACGACGAAGACCGCGAGGTCGACGTGGGCGCGCGGGACGAGGACGGCGAGCCAGGAGAACGGGTTGCCGAGGTAGGTGTAGTAGTCGGACAGGAATTGCTGCCCGAAGCCCCCGCGCCAGCTGAACAGCAGGTCACCGGCGGCCTGCCCGTGCACCAGGTCCCACAGGGCGCGGTGGAAGGGGACGTATTGGTTGGCCTGGTCGTTGAGCGCGCGGCCGGTGTTCCCGAAGGGGAAGGTGCCGCGGGCCACCCAGGCGGTGCAGAACGCGCCCGAGGTGACGAAGAAGGCGAGCAGGGGGCCGCGCAGTCGGCCGAGGCGGCGCCGGGCCGTCGTCGGCCGCCGCCGGGCGGGAGCCTCCTGTGTGGTGGGCTCCGAGGCCACGGTTCCCAATGCGGTGCTCCCTGCTGATCGACTTCGCCGGCCGGCGGTTTGTCCGACTCGTCAGTCTAGGGCGGCGGAGGATGCGCGCGGCCACGTACCACATGTGCGCGGGTTCCGCACATCCGCGCCGCTGCGGGAGGGGGGTCCGGGCCCCGATCCCTTGCCCCGTCTGGCCTGCGGGTCTGTGCGGGAGAAGGCCTGGCGGCGGCTGCCGGGCTTTTGTTTTGACCGGAGTGGATGCGATGGGTACGCTCAGACCTTGTGCCTGGGGTGTGCCTGGGCTCCCGTGCGTGTCCATCAACCGCATGAGAGCCACATCAGCCACCGCGATCCATGTGTCTCCGTTCGCGCGGAGCTCCACCGGATCCGACACACCCGACCGCGTGGGTCGGCAACGTTCCAGGTTAGCTTCACTACACGGCACACAGAAACCGGAGAAGTAGTGCCTACGATCCAGCAGCTGGTCCGTAAGGGCCGGCAGGACAAGGTCGAGAAGACAAAGACCCCCGCGCTTGAGGCTTCGCCCCAGCGTCGCGGCGTCTGCACGCGTGTGTTCACGACCACCCCGAAGAAGCCGAACTCGGCGCTCCGTAAGGTCGCGCGTGTGCGTCTGACCTCCGGCATCGAGGTCACCGCTTACATTCCGGGTGAGGGACACAACCTGCAGGAGCACTCGATCGTGCTCGTGCGTGGTGGCCGTGTGAAGGACCTGCCGGGTGTTCGTTACAAGATCATCCGCGGTGCGCTTGACACCCAGGCTGTCAAGAACCGCAAGCAGGCCCGCAGCCGCTACGGCGCCAAGAAGGAGAAGTAAGAATGCCTCGTAAGGGCCCCGCCCCGAAGCGCCCGGTCATCATCGACCCGGTCTACGCATCTCCTCTGGTGACCTCGCTCATCAACAAGATCCTCCTGAACGGCAAGCGCTCCACCGCCGAGCGCATCGTCTACGGCGCCATGGAAGGCCTCCGCGAGAAGACCGGCGCTGACCCGGTCATCACGCTGAAGCGCGCGCTGGAGAACGTCAAGCCGTCCCTCGAGGTCAAGTCCCGCCGTGTCGGTGGAGCCACCTACCAGGTGCCGATCGAGGTCAAGCCCGGTCGTGCCGCCACCCTCGCGCTGCGCTGGGTCGTGGGTTACTCCCGCGCCCGCCGCGAGAAGACCATGACCGAGCGCCTCATGAACGAGCTGCTCGACGCCTCCAACGGTCTTGGCGCCGCAGTCAAGAAGCGTGAGGACACGCACAAGATGGCCGAGTCCAACAAGGCCTTCGCGCACTACCGCTGGTAGTCCCACCCCACATCGAGACCGAGAGAAGACCGAAGCCTTATGGCTACCACTTCGCTTGACCTGGCCAAGGTCCGCAACATCGGGATCATGGCCCACATCGACGCGGGCAAGACGACCACCACCGAGCGCATCCTGTTCTACACCGGTGTGTCGTACAAGATCGGTGAGGTCCACGACGGCGCCGCCACGATGGACTGGATGGAGCAGGAGCAGGAGCGTGGTATCACCATCACGTCTGCCGCGACGACCTGCCACTGGCCTCTTGACGAGGTCGACCACACCATCAACATCATCGACACCCCGGGTCACGTCGACTTCACCGTAGAGGTGGAGCGTTCGCTCCGCGTCCTCGACGGTGCCGTCACCGTCTTCGACGGTGTCGCCGGTGTGGAGCCGCAGTCCGAGACGGTCTGGCGTCAGGCCGACCGTTACGGCGTGCCGCGCATCTGCTTCGTCAACAAGCTGGACCGTACCGGCGCCGAGTTCTTCCGCTGCGTGGACATGATCGTGGACCGCCTCGGCGCGACCCCGATCGTCATGCAGCTGCCCATCGGCTCCGAGATGGACTTCCAGGGCGTTGTCGACCTGGTCCGCATGAAGGCTCTCGTCTGGTCCGCCGAGGCGTCCAAGGGCGAGATGTACGACGTCGTCGACATCCCCGCCTCGCACACCGAGCTCGCCGAGGAATGGCGCGGCAAGCTCGTTGAGGCCGTCGCGGAGAACGACGAGGAGATGATGGAGCTGTTCCTGGAGGGCACCGAGCCCACCGAGGAGCAGATCTACGCCGCCGTGCGTCGTATCACCATCGCGTCCGGCAAGGGCGGCGACACCACCGTCACCCCCGTGTTCTGCGGCACCGCGTTCAAGAACAAGGGCGTTCAGCCCCTGCTCGACGCCGTCGTGCGCTACCTGCCTTCCCCCCTGGACGTCGAGGCCATCGAGGGCCACGACGTCAAGGACGCGGAGGTTGTCGTCAAGCGCAAGCCGGCCGACTCCGAGCCGCTGTCGGCCCTCGCGTTCAAGATCGCGAGCGACCCGCACCTCGGTAAGCTCACCTTCGTCCGGATCTACTCCGGTCGCCTGGAGGCCGGCACCGCGGTGCTGAACTCCGTCAAGGGCAAGAAGGAGCGCATCGGCAAGATCTACCGCATGCACGCGAACAAGCGTGAGGAGATCGACTCGGTGGGCGCCGGCGACATCGTCGCCGTCATGGGCCTGAAGCAGACCACCACCGGTGAGACGCTGTGCGACGAGAAGGCCCCGGTCATCCTGGAGTCCATGGACTTCCCGGCCCCGGTCATCCAGGTCGCCATCGAGCCCAAGTCCAAGGGTGACCAGGAGAAGCTGGGTGTTGCCATCCAGCGTCTCGCGGAGGAGGACCCCTCCTTCCAGGTTCACTCGGACGAGGAGACCGGCCAGACCATCATCGGTGGTATGGGCGAGCTTCACCTCGACATCCTCGTCGACCGCATGCGTCGCGAGTTCAAGGTCGAGGCGAACGTCGGCAAGCCGCAGGTGGCCTACCGCGAGACGATCCGCAAGTCCGTCGAGCGTCACGACTACACCCACAAGAAGCAGACCGGTGGTACCGGTCAGTTCGCCAAGGTGCAGATCGCGATCGAGCCCATCGAGGGCGGCGAGGCGGCTTACGAGTTCGTCAACAAGGTCACCGGTGGACGCATCCCGCGTGAGTACATCCCGTCGGTGGACGCCGGTGCCCAGGAAGCCATGAAGTTCGGCATCCTCGCCGGCTACGAGATGACTGGCGTCCGCGTCATTCTTCTCGACGGTGGTTACCACGAGGTCGACTCCTCCGAACTCGCGTTCAAGATCGCCGGTTCGCAGGCCTTCAAGGAGGCCGCGCGCAAGGCTTCTCCCGTGCTCCTTGAGCCGATGATGGCCGTTGAGGTCACCACGCCCGAGGACTACATGGGTGAGGTCATCGGCGACATCAACTCTCGTCGTGGCCAGATCCAGGCCATGGACGAGCGTCACGGTGCTCGCATCGTGAAGGGCCTCGTGCCGCTTTCGGAGATGTTCGGCTACGTCGGAGACCTCCGCAGCAAGACCTCGGGTCGCGCCAGCTACTCGATGCAGTTCGACTCCTACGCCGAGGTTCCCCGGAACGTCGCTGAGGAGATCATCGCGAAGGCCAAGGGCGAGTAACTCTTCGGAGCTCACGCTTTAGGCTTGTCACCGGTACCTCTGGGGCAACAGGAGCACCCGCTCTTGTTGCCCGGGGGGACTGGCATCCCAGCAAAGATCACCTGGCGCCGATCTGTAAGGCGTACAGAACCACTCTCAGGAGGACCCCCGTGGCGAAGGCGAAGTTCGAGCGGACTAAGCCGCACGTCAACATCGGCACCATTGGTCACATTGACCACGGTAAGACGACCCTCACGGCCGCCATTACCAAGGTGCTGCACGACAAGTACCCGGACCTGAACGCGGCTTCGGCCTTCGATCAGATCGACAAGGCTCCTGAGGAGCGCCAGCGCGGTATCACCATCTCGATCGCGCACGTCGAGTACCAGACCGAGGCGCGTCACTACGCCCACGTCGACTGCCCGGGTCACGCGGACTACATCAAGAACATGATCACCGGTGCCGCGCAGATGGACGGTGCCATCCTCGTGGTCGCCGCCACCGACGGCCCGATGCCGCAGACCAAGGAGCACGTGCTCCTGGCCCGCCAGGTCGGCGTGCCGTACATCGTCGTCGCCCTGAACAAGGCCGACATGGTGGACGACGAGGAGATCCTGGAGCTCGTCGAGCTCGAGGTCCGTGAGCTGCTCTCCGAGTACGACTTCCCGGGCGACGACCTGCCGGTCGTTCAGGTCTCCGCGCTGAAGGCGCTCGAGGGCGACAAGGAGTGGGGTGACAAGCTCCTCGGCCTGATGGACGCCGTGGACGAGGCCATCCCGACCCCGCCGCGCGACACCGACAAGCCCTTCCTGATGCCGGTCGAGGACGTCTTCACGATCACCGGTCGCGGTACGGTCGTCACCGGCCGTATCGAGCGTGGTGTCCTGAAGGTCAACGAGACCGTCGACATCATCGGTATCAAGGAAGAGAAGACCACCACCACGGTCACCGGTATCGAGATGTTCCGCAAGCTCCTCGACGAGGGCCAGGCCGGTGAGAACGTCGGTCTGCTCCTCCGTGGCATCAAGCGCGAGGACGTCGAGCGCGGTCAGGTCATCATCAAGCCCGGTTCGGTCACGCCGCACACCGAGTTCGAGGCCGCCGCGTACATCCTGTCGAAGGACGAGGGTGGCCGTCACACCCCGTTCTTCAACAACTACCGCCCGCAGTTCTACTTCCGTACCACGGACGTGACGGGCGTTGTGACCCTGCCTGAGGGCACCGAGATGGTCATGCCCGGTGACAACACCGACATGACGGTCTCCCTCATTCAGCCGGTCGCGATGGAAGAGGGCCTGAAGTTCGCCATCCGTGAGGGTGGTCGTACGGTGGGCGCCGGCCAGGTCACCAAGATCACGAAGTAATTCGTGTTCTGACCTGGTAGCTCGCGCGAGCGAGCACCACGTTTGACAGAGGGGCCCTTTCCCCACCGCTCCGGCGGTGGGGGAGGGGCCCTTCGTCGTACCCGCGGGGGCGTTGGCGTGCTTGCTAGGCGGCGCTCGCGTCGGCGTGGTCGGTCTGGCTGGTGTGGCCGGTCTGCTGGGTCTGGTCGGTCAGGTCGGCCAGGCGTTCTCCGCGCAGGCCCGGCTCCTGGGCCCGGAAGGCCAGGCCGCAGGTCTCGTCCGTGCAGTTCTGGAAGGGGTCCGGCGGTGCGGGGGCGTCCGAGCGGGGCGTCTCGGCCAGGGCCGGCGGCAACTGGTCGGTGAGCCGGTACGCGATCAGCCCGGCGGGATTGGGAGCCGCGGCGGCAGGTTGGCCGTGAGCGCGGCGGTGATGCCGAAGGGCCGGGCGCCGCACTCCAGCCGGGCCTCGACGCGGGGGCGAGCCGCTCGATGTCCTGCCGACCGAGCAGGAGGCGGGGGTCGAGGCGGCGCAGGTCGGCCAGGACGGTGACGGCGGCCTCACGCCGCCAGGGGTTGTCGGGGTTCACCGGCCGGGCAGGGACGGGGTGGCGGCGGCCTGTGGGGTGGCGGCGGGGTTCGGGACGGGGGGCGCCTGGGGGGCGGGGTGCGCCGGGGCGCCGGCGACCAGGGTGGTCGGGGGAGCGGATTCCGCGGCGGGCGGTGGGGCCGGGATTCGGGCTGGAGTTCGGGCCGGGGTTCGGGTCACTCTCCACGCACCCGGGGCGGTTGTAGGACACGGTCCGGGTGATCACTTGCCCGCCGGGCAGCCGGGCTGGCGACGGCGCGGCGCCGCAGAATGTGCACCGCTTTCGCCAGGCCGGTGGCATCGGCGGGAGGCCCACCCGAGCGTTGGCCGTCGAGCTCCTCCAGTGTGCGGTTGAGCTTGCTTTGACCGATCACCGCCGTTGGTTCCGTTCATTCTCGTTTACGTGTGCTTTTCGGAAGCCATTGAGGGCGGCCTGGTAGTCATCTGCCACGCCGTCGGAGGGCAGGGTGTGGAGATGCTTCCGTGCCAGTTCTTCCGCCGCTGAAAGCACCGTCTCTGCAAGCTCGACCGGCGTGAGGAGCGAAACGGGGCCTGATGGGCCGGTAACGCTGATTCCCTTCTTGGTCTTCGTGAACGTCAGGTGGAAGGAGGTGTCGGCGCCCGTGAACGATACGCTCTGCGTCCGGCCTTTCAGGAGCTCGCCGAGGCAATCGAGGAGCTGGGTGACCGAAACGTGGATCATCATTCCCTGGTCGGGCGACCGACCCGCGGAGCGGGCTTCGCCCAGTTCGCCGGTCCACAGCATGTCTCCGAGGTCGAATCCGCTCGACTTGCCCTGCCCCGGCCGAACGGTAAATTGCACGATCATGGGATGTAACTCTTTCCTACGGGGAAGAAGGTGATGATGCGATTGCCGTCGTGAATCCACGAGCAGGCGATAGCGAGCACTCATTCCATTTACGCTCATTCGTTTCTCGAATACCTGCATGCGACGGGCTGGATCGGATACGCGATTCCCTTTCTCGATCATTTTTGCGGCGGCTTCTTCCACCTGCTGCCTCGTTGTGGACGGAGGCATGAGGTCTCCGTGGCCTGATGCGTGATTGCCCGAGATGTGGCGTTCGTCGATATGCTGCCAGCCCTCTTTGGGGTTCCCGTCTTCCAGCCTGGGCTTTGCCCTGCAGAGGGCCAGGCCGAGGGGATCGACCCACTCCAAGGGGTTGGGCCCGTACCAGCACGGATTCGGACCGCCTGCGAGGCCCAGGGGGTCAGGGGTGAGGTAGCGGGCCGTTTCGGGGTCGTAAGTGCGGAAGACGTTGTGGTGGAGGCCCGACTCGGGGTCGTAGTACTGGCCGGGGAAGCGGAGCGGGGTGTAGGCCGTCGCGTCGCGGTTCCAGGCGGTGGTGCCCCAGAGGGTGGGGCGGGTGCGCCAGGCCGTGGCGCCGTCTTCGGTGAGGAGTTCGGTCGGGGTGCCGACGAGGTCGGTGACGATGGCGAAGAAGCGGTCGTCGACCGTGTCGTCATCGACGTTCTCGGACTGGGTCAGCGGGTGCAGGCCCTGGTGGGTCCAGGTGAGGGTGATCGGGCCGGTGGACTGTTCGCAGAGGGTGGCGCCGTCCCAGGTGAAGATGATCTGCTCCGCGACCGTTCCCGCCGGCGACAGGCGTTGTTTTGCCGTACGGCGACCCAGGGGGTCGTACGTGTACCTCCAACGGGTGCCGTCAGGGGTGGTGACCGCCGGCAGTTGGTCCTCGGCGTTCCACTCGTAGCGCCAGATCTCCGGTTTGCGGGAGAGTCGGGTCTTGCGGCGCAGGGTCATCCGGCCGAGGGCGTCGTGCTCGTAGCGGACCGCCCCCGCGCGGTTGATGCGGGTGCCCGTGTACGAGCGACCGCCCTGCGCGTCGGCGCCCGGGTGGCGCTCCGGCCAGGTGGCGCGGGTCTGGTTGCCCGCCTCGTCGTAGGCGTACCGCTCCGACCATGACCCGGCGTCCACTGCCGTCACGCGGGCGGCCGCGTCGAGGGTGAAGGTGCGGGAGCCGGTCAGGGAGTCGTCGATCCCGGTGAGACAGCCGTCCGCGCGGTAGGCGTAGCCCCGGCGCTGGAGGGTGCGCCCGTCCCGGCCGATGACCGATTGGGCGGTGCGGCGGCCGAGGGGGTCGTACTCGTGGGTGAGGGAGAGGGCAGGTCCCAGCGTGCGGCTGAGTTCCCGCCCGACGGCGTCGCGCTCGAAGGTGATCGTACGACCGGATGTGGTCAGGGCAGTGCGGTGGCCCGCGGCGTCGTACGTCCAGTGGGACTCCGCTCCCGTGGGGGTGGTGCGGGTCGTAAGGCGGCCCAGGGTGTCGTAGGCGTACCTGACCGTGCGGCCGTCGACCGTCTCCGCCAGGACCCGGCCCCTCCCGTCGCGGAGCCAGGCGATCGAGGACTCCGGCGAGACCAACGAGGTCAGGCGGTCGGAGCTGTCATAGCCGTAAACCGTCGAACCTGACGCCGTCGTCTTGCGGGTGATCTGACCGAGCTCGTTACGGGCGTAGGTGACGCGTGCGCCGAGGGCGTTGGTGCGGGTCGTGAGGGCGCCGGCCGAGTCGTACTCGTAGGTGAGGGTGCGACCGTCGAAGTCCGTCTCGGAGGCGAGGTCACCGGTGGGCGAGTAGGAGTAACTCCATTTCAGACCTTGGGGGTTGCTGACCTCCGTCAAGCGCAGTTCCGTGTCGTGGCCGAACGTGTGGCGTGCGCCGTCCGGGCCGGTGCGGGCGGTGAGGAGGTCGAAGTCCCCGTACTCGTTGACTGTCACCCCGCCCGCGGCGTCCGTGTGCGTCAGGCAGTTGCCCTCGCCGTCATACGTCCAGGATTCCGACGTGCCGTCCGGGTGCACGCGTCGGAGTAGCCGGCCCTCGGTGCTCCAGGCGTGGTGGGTCGTGCGGCCCAGGGGGTCGGTGACGGTGACCGGGCGGCCGAAGGCGTCACGGGTGTAGGTCGTAGTCGCGCCGAGGGGGTCCGTGGCCGAGACGAGCAGGCCCGCCGGGTCGAAACGGAACGTCGTGGTGTGCCCCAAGGTGTCCGTCACCGAGGACAGGTGGCCGCGCGTGTCGTAGGCGAAGTGCGTGGTGGCGCCGGAGGGGTCGGTGGTCGAGGTGCGGTTGCCCTGGGCGTCGTACGTGTGGGTCGTCGTCGTACCGTCCGCCGACACGAGCGTCACCGGCAGGCCCAGGGCGTTGTACCGCGCCCGCGAGACCTTGCCGTCCGGGCGGGTCACCGACGTCAGGTGGCCGGCCTCGTCATACGTCAGGCGGGTCGTGTGGCCCAGCGCATCCGTACGGGAGAGCATGCGGCCGTAGCGGTCGTACGCGAAACGTGTGGTCGCCCCGGCCGGGTCGATCTCGGCGACGACCTGCGCCCGGTCGTCAGTCACGTACCTCTTGCGGTGGCCCAGGGAGTCCGTGAGGGTCGTGATGCCGTCCTCGTACGAGAACCGGATGTTCAGGTGGCCCTTCGTACCGGACTGGGCGATGCAGCGGTGCCGCTCGTCGTAGACGTAGTCGAAGCGCCGGTCGTTGGTGTCGGTCCAGGAGGTGATCCGGCCGAGTGCGTCGTACCCGAAGCGCAGGGGGACGCCGCAGGAGTTGGTGACCTCGGTGAGGTGGCCGTCCGTGTAGCCGTAGCGCAGGACTTCGGTCCCGTCCGCCAGGGCCAGGCCGGTTATTCGACCGTCCGAGGAGGTCAGGCGCAGCTCGTGGCCGCCGCTGTGGGAGACCGACAGCGGGGCGCCCGTCGTGTCGTCGTACGTGTACGCGATCCAGGCGTCGTTGCGGTCGTCCAGCTGGGTGAGGACGCCGTCCTCCGCGAAATGACGTACGTGCCCCGATTCGGGATCGGTGACCGTATAGCCGCCGTCGGGGTTGAGCGTCATCGGCCAACGCCGGCCGTGGGAGGGCAAGACGGGAGGACCGGCCTGCTCCGGGTGCGGGTAGGCCAGCAGGCTTCCGTCCTCGCAGACGAGGATGACGCCCTCGGCGTCGATCTCCAGGCGCTGGTCGACCGTCGATGCCCAGGTGGGGCCGAACCACCGGCCCGAGCGGTACGAGGACTCGAAGGTCCGGGTGAAGACGAGCGGGAACGAGCCCGGAAGGACGAGGTCCGTCTGCGGCAGGAGCATCCGGCCGGTCGCCACGTCGACCGGATCGCCCTCACAGGGGACGTTCCTCTTCTCGCGGGCGCCGGGCCCTTCGTTGCCGTTGAGCGCCTCACGGGTCGAGGGCGTGTGTCCGGCCGCCGGGCCCTCCGGGAGCTTGGGCGGCGCGGGCAGTTTGCCGTTCGCCAGCCGGCTCAGGAAGGAGGCCTTGCGGAGCGTGCCGGTGACGGCGCTCGCCCCCTTCGACCCGGCGGCCTCGCCATAGATCTTGCCGACGGCTTCGTCGGGGTCCTTCAAGAACTGCTCGTACATCAGGGAAGCGGCCCCGACGGGGTCGTTCGCCATCGTCAGCATGCCGACGCCCAAGCCGCTGAGCCGCATCTTGTACTCGGTCGGATGCATGCGGTTGTACGGATCCAGGGGGTCGACCGCACGGAAGAAATCGACCGTGCCCGCCAGCCCCTTGATGAAGCCCCCGCCCTGGTGCTCCAACCCCAGTCCGCGGATGACCCCTTCGTAGACCAGCTGCTTGGCCACGGACGGCAGCGGCGGGGCGGCGTCCCGCGCCTTCGTCAGCGCCTGGACCGCCGTTCGTGCCGCCTCGTCGCGCTGGTGGCGGGCTTCGGCCAGCTTCTCCCGCGCCGCCTTGATGCCGTCCGCACCGGGGTCGGTGAAGCCCGTGGGGCGGGGCGGCAGCGGGTCCTGCTTGGTGTGAATCGCCGCGTTGTAGGTGTCGACCCGCTTGTTGTAGGCGTCGTGGGCCGCCTGCGACGCCTTGACGGCGGTCGCGTACTCGTCCAACGCCTCCTTGGCGCGACCCTGCGCCCACTCCACCGTGTCCGCGAACCGGTTCAGGGCGCCTGCCGCCGTCTCGAAGGCGTCCGAGGCCTTGAACCACTTCGGCGGCTGTTTCTGCGCGAGCACCCGGAAGCCCTCGGCGGCCGCACCTTTTATGCCGTCCTCGTCGAGCCCTTTGAGGCCCTCGCCCGTCTTGTCGAAGGCTGCCTGGAAGTCCGCCAGGTGTGAGGCGGTCGCCCGGAGCTTGGACGGGCTGCCGTGGATGAGCTTCTTCGGGTCGTCGGTGTGGCCCAGCTCGGCTTCTTCGACCTCCGCGCCGAGCCGGTTGGCGACCTTGTCGGCGCCGTCGCGTACGACATCGGCGGCCTCGTGGAGTCCTACCTTGTCGAGCCCGGCCCCCGCCTTGTCACCCACCCATTCGACGCCGTCGCCGACGGCCTTCGTACCGGCGTGCAGCCAG
Organism: Streptomyces sp. Tek67B01; assembly: GCF_055231995.1. Classification (NCBI taxonomy): domain Bacteria; kingdom Bacillati; phylum Actinomycetota; class Actinomycetes; order Kitasatosporales; family Streptomycetaceae; genus Streptomyces; species Streptomyces sp. Tek67B01. Next base: position 3,063,517 of record NZ_JBUYUY010000001.1, on the reverse strand, counting down.
CCCTGCAGGTCGCGCCCCATCAGCGCTCACCCTGCTGCGGGGCGTCGTGCTCATGGTGCTCCCCCTGTTGCGCCCGTTCCCGTACGAGGGCGAGGGCGGCCGGGTCCAGCTGACCGAGATCGGCCGCCCCGTCCAGCAGTTGGGCGCCGTAGCCCTTGGTCACCGCGTCCCGCTTGGCCTGTTCCCACTGCTGCTGGAACTCGTCGCGCGCCTTCTGGGCCTCTTCGGGGGTCTCCTCGCGGAACGGTGCCTTGATCTCGTCCCACGAGGTCTTCTCGACCGTGTCCTCGTCGGCGTGCGGATTGCCGATCACGGAGTTGGCCGCGACCTTGAACGTGCCCCTGCGGTACTCGTCCTCTTCCCAGATCATCCCCGCCGAGATGTGCAGCGCGGCCGTCAGGCCGCTGACCTCCTCGACGAGGGCGCGCACTCCCCAGTCCCAGCGCGTGCACAGGTCCTGGAAGACGGCGGTGACGTCCGGGTGGCCGGCCTCCATGCCCGTCAGCGTGAGCTTCTCCAGCCCCGCGCCCACCGTCGCGCCGGCGTCCGGGGCGAACTCGCGCAGTTCGCCGATCGCCGCGCGCAGGCCCTCGGTGAGGCTTTTGACGGCGACCGGGTCCATCTCCAGGTCTTTGCCACTGTCGTTGTTCAAGATCCACCCCCATGGTTCCGCGCAGGTTACGGCGAGTTTGCTCGTGCCGGGGCAGGGGTGGGGGGTTTTGGACAGGGGTGGAAAGTGGCTGGTCGGAGGGGTGTGGGAGGCTCCCCAACGCATGGTGTGGACATATCAAGGTGGGGCTATGGGGAGCAACGACGGCGCCGGTGGGTCCGGTGTCTCCGACGAGGAGTGGGCGCGGTTCGTGCGGGACGCCGAGGGCGGGGTGGGACAGGCCCCGGTGGAGCCGTCGGCGCGGGCGCGGATGGTGACCGAGCGGCTGCGGCGGGAGGACGCCGAGCGGGCCGCACGGGAGCAGGGTTGGAAGGGGCGCAAGGCTCGCAAGGCCCGGCAGGCCGCCGAGCCCGCCGGGTGGCGGACCGGGCCCGCCTGGCAGGAGATGGAAGGTCGTGGGAAGGGCAAGCGGCGGCTCAAGGCGACCGCGGCGATCGTGGCCATCGCGGCCCTCGCGCTGATCGCCGTCCGGCCGGAGCTGGTCATCGACCGGCTCACGGGCAAGGCGGAGGCCAGGAAGAACACCCGGAGCGCCGGGCCGCTGCCCGGCGAGACCGCACGACCGACGGCCGCGCCCTCACAGCAGTACCCGGACCGGCCGACCCTCAAGGAACCCTTCCGGGGCTCGCCGGCGCTCCAGTGGGCCGATGGCGCCGCCGCGATCGAGGTCCCGCAGGCGACGGCGGTCGGCGGGGTGGCCCAGGACCGGGTCGCGGACGCGCTGGCGAAGGCGAAGCAGTTCCTGGTGGCCACCAATCTGGACCCCGTGGTCCTGCGCGGTGAGCGGCCCGAGGCGGCGCTGAAGCTGCTGGACCCGCAGGACGAGGAGCTGCGTCAGGAGCTGGACGCCTCCTTGGCGCAGCCCACGCGCGAGCGGGACCCGCTGAACCTGTTCACCCGGTACGACCCGGCCGAATTGAAGCCCGTCGGCGACGTGGTCAAGGTGCGGGGGCGGATGTGGGTGGAGCCGGGGAAGAAGCCCGGGCAGGCCGACGTGAAGGCGGACTACTCCTTCGTCTACCCCTTCGTGAAGGTGGGCGGGAACTCGGAGGACGTGGCGCGGACCATCGTGCGGCGCGAGCTCACCCTCACGGTCGCCGACCCGGCCAAGTGGCGGGTGACACCCGGTACCGTGCGGCTCACGTCGTACCGGCAGGACCTCGCCAACAGCGCCTGCGACCGGTACGACGGGTACGTGCACCCGTCCTTCTTCTCGGACCCGGCCGACAGTGGGCCGGCGCCCTCGGGCGCGCCGGTCGATCCGTACGACCGGAGCAAGAGCATCGACACAGGCCGGCAAGAGGGATGCGGGACGGTCTCCCGCTCCTGACCCGGTCCCCGCAAGGGCCCCCGTCGCGCGGCAGGTTTGACGTGTCCGCGCGGCGGGGTATTGTTCTGCGCCCGATTGGCCAGGTACGTGCCTCGTATGGCAGACTACTCAAGTTGCTCGGTTGAGTGCCGATGCTGCGCGCCTCCCGCCGGGAGGACCGGAAGCGAGTCCCACAGTACTCGTCGTCTCTATCTGTCCCTCGGGGCAGCAATGGTGGCGGACGTACGGGAATCTTCTGGGAAGTGTCAGCACGGGGCCCACCAGGCACCCGGTGGGTGTTTCTCCCCCGAAGCGCGGTCTTGGGACCGCACCCCCTTGGACGAGGGAATTTCCGTATGGGAATTTTTCTGTAGAGGGAGTGCGACACGCCCGACCGCGTGGGTCGGAGGGAAGCGGTGGAGGGATCCACAGCCGCCCGGGAGCCAGAGCGTTTCCACAACAGACAGGACTACGGAGTAGCCATGGCGGGACAGAAGATCCGCATCCGGCTCAAGGCCTACGACCACGAGGTCATCGATTCCTCGGCGAAGAAGATCGTCGAGACGGTGACGCGCACTGGTGCGTCGGTCGCGGGCCCGGTGCCGCTGCCCACTGAGAAGAACGTGTACTGCGTCATCAAGTCGCCGCACAAGTACAAGGACTCGCGCGAGCACTTCGAGATGCGCACGCACAAGCGCCTGATCGACATCCTCGACCCGACTCCCAAGACCGTTGACTCGCTGATGCGCCTGGACCTTCCGGCCGGCGTTGACATCGAGATCAAGCTCTGAGAGGCGTCGAGAAGATGGCAAAGCAGATCAAGGGCGTCCTGGGCGAGAAGCTCGGCATGACCCAGGTCTGGGACGAGAACAACCGTGTCGTCCCGGTGACCGTGGTCAAGGCCGGACCCTGCGTCGTTACCCAGGTCCGTACGAACGACATCGACGGCTACGAGTCGGTCCAGATCGCCTTCGGCGAGATCGACCCGCGCAAGGTGAACAAGCCCCTCAAGGGCCACTTCGCCAAGGCCGACGTGACCCCGCGCCGCCACCTGGTGGAGCTCCGCACCTCCGACGCCAGCGAGTACACGCTCGGCCAGGAGATCACTGCCGAGGTGTTCGAGTCCGGCGTCAAGGTCGACGTCACGGGCAACAGCAAGGGCAAGGGCTTCGCCGGTGTCATGAAGCGGCACAACTTCCGGGGCCTCGGCGCCGGTCACGGTGTGCAGCGCAAGCACCGCTCCCCCGGTTCGATCGGTGGCTGCGCCACCCCTGGGCGTGTCTTCAAGGGCATGCGCATGGCTGGTCGTATGGGCAACGAGCGCGTCACCACCCAGAACCTGACCATCCACGCGGTAGACGCGGAGAAGGGTCTGCTCCTCATCAAGGGCGCAGTCCCCGGTCCGAACGGCGGCCTCGTCCTGGTCCGTACCGCGGCCAAGGGGGCTTGAGGTTAATGAGCACCATTGACATCCTTTCGCCGGCAGGCGACAAGGCCGGTACCGTCGAGCTCCCCGCGGAGATCTTCGACGCGAAGACCAGCGTTCCGCTGATCCACCAGGTCGTCGTCGCACAGCTGGCCGCTGCCCGTCAGGGCACGCACAAGACCAAGACCCGTGGCGAAGTCCGTGGTGGTGGCCGCAAGCCGTACCGCCAGAAGGGCACCGGCCGCGCGCGTCAGGGTTCCACCCGCGCTCCGCAGTTCGCCGGCGGTGGCGTCGTCCACGGCCCGCAGCCGCGTGACTACTCGCAGCGGACCCCGAAGAAGATGAAGGTCGCCGCCCTCCGCGGTGCCCTCTCGGACCGCGCGCGTCACTCCCGCATCCACGTCGTCACCGGCGTGGTCGAGGGTGCCGCCTCCACGAAGGCCGCCAAGACGCTGTTCGGCAAGATCTCGGAGCGCAAGAACCTGCTCCTGGTCGTCGAGCGCGCCGACGAGGCCGCGTGGCTGTCCGCCCGCAACCTGCCCCAGGTTCACATCCTGGAGCCGGGCCAGCTGAACACGTACGACGTGATCGTCTCTGACGACGTGGTCTTCACTCAGGCCGCGCTCGAGTCCTTCGTGTCTGGCCCCAAGGCCGATGAGACCGAAGGGAGCGACGCCTGATGTCTGAGGCGACCGTTACCAGCAAGACCTTCACTGACCCGCGCGACCTGCTGATCAAGCCGGTTGTCTCGGAGAAGAGCTACGCGCTGCTGGACGAGAACAAGTACACGTTCATCGTCGCGCCCGGCGCCAACAAGACCCAGATCAAGCAGGCCGTCGAGGCGGTCTTCTCGGTCAAGGTCACCGGGGTCAACACGATCAACCGTCAGGGTAAGCGCAAGCGCACCAAGACCGGTTTCGGCAAGCGCGCCAACACCAAGCGCGCCATCGTGACCCTCGCTGAGGGCGACCGAATCGACATCTTCGGCGGCCAGGCCTCCTAACGGAGGTCTAGTCGTCCGGAATCGGACGAGGACTGAGAAATGGGTATCCGCAAGTACAAGCCGACGACCCCGGGCCGTCGTGGCTCCAGCGTCGCCGACTTTGTCGAGATCACGCGGTCCACGCCGGAGAAGTCGCTGGTTCGCCCGCTGCACAGCAAGGGCGGCCGTAACAACACCGGTCGGATCACTGTTCGCCACCAGGGTGGCGGCCACAAGCGCGCCTACCGCGTGATCGACTTCCGTCGTCACGACAAGGACGGCGTGCCGGCCAAGGTCGCGCACATCGAGTACGACCCCAACCGCACCGCGCGCATCGCGCTGCTGCACTACGCCGACGGCGAGAAGCGCTACATCATCGCGCCGAAGGCCCTGAAGCAGGGCGACCGGATTGAGAACGGCCCCACGGCCGACATCAAGCCCGGCAACAACCTGGCGCTCCGCAACATCCCGGTCGGTACCACGATCCACGCGATCGAGCTCCGTCCCGGTGGCGGCGCCAAGTTCGCCCGCTCCGCTGGTGCGTCCGTGCAGCTGCTGGCGAAGGAGGGCACCATGGCCCACCTCCGCATGCCGTCCGGCGAGATCCGTCTCGTCGACGCGCGCTGCCGCGCCACGGTCGGCGAGGTCGGCAACGCCGAGCAGTCGAACATCAACTGGGGCAAGGCCGGCCGCATGCGCTGGAAGGGCGTTCGCCCGTCCGTCCGCGGTGTCGCGATGAACCCGGTTGACCACCCGCACGGTGGTGGTGAGGGCAAGACCAGTGGTGGTCGCCACCCGGTCTCCCCGTGGGGTCAGAAGGAGGGTCGTACTCGCTCGCCGAAGAAGGCTTCGAGCAAGTACATCGTCCGCCGCCGCAAGACGAACAAGAAGCGCTAGGAGCGGGTTTAGATGCCGCGCAGTCTCAAGAAGGGGCCCTTCGTCGACGACCACCTCGTAAAGAAGGTGGACGTCCAGAACGAAGCCGGCACCAAGAACGTCATCAAGACCTGGTCCCGTCGCTCGATGATCATCCCCAGCATGCTGGGTCACACCATCGCGGTGCACAACGGCAAGACCCACGTCCCGGTGTTCGTCACCGAGTCGATGGTCGGCCACAAGCTCGGCGAGTTCTCGCCGACTCGCACCTTCCGCGGCCACGTCAAGGACGACCGGAAGTCGAAGCGCCGCTAAAGGCGGGGTGGTTACGACTATGACTTACACCGAAGGGACAACCATGGAAGCCAGGGCCCAGGCGCGGTACATCCGCGTCACGCCCATGAAGGCCCGCCGAGTGGTGGACCTTATCCGTGGCATGGATGCCACGGAGGCTCAGGCGGTCCTGCGTTTCGCCCCGCAGGCCGCGAGCGTGCCGGTCGGCAAGGTGCTGGACAGCGCCATTGCCAACGCCGCACACAACTACAACCACCCGGACGCCTCCACGCTGGTCATCAGCGAGGCGTTCGTGGACGAGGGTCCGACCCTGAAGCGGTTCCGTCCGCGTGCCCAGGGCCGTGCCTACCGGATCCGCAAGCGGACCAGCCACATCACCGTGGTCGTCAGCAGCAAGGAAGGTTCCCGGTAATGGGCCAGAAGGTAAACCCGCACGGGTTCCGGCTCGGCATCACCACCGACTTCAAGTCGCGTTGGTACGCCGACAAGCTGTACAAGGACTACGTCAAGGAAGACGTCGCCATCCGTCGGATGATGACGTCCGGCATGGAGCGCGCCGGCATCTCGAAGGTTGAGATCGAGCGCACCCGTGACCGCGTGCGTGTGGACATCCACACCGCTCGTCCGGGCATCGTCATCGGCCGCCGTGGCGCCGAGGCCGACCGCATCCGCGGTGACCTCGAGAAGCTCACGGGCAAGCAGGTCCAGCTGAACATCCTCGAGGTCAAGAACCCCGAGCTCGACGCTCAGCTGGTTGCCCAGGCCGTTGCCGAGCAGCTCTCCTCCCGCGTCTCCTTCCGTCGCGCCATGCGTAAGAGCATGCAGGGCACGATGAAGGCCGGCGCCAAGGGCATCAAGATCCAGTGTGGCGGCCGTCTCGGCGGCGCCGAGATGTCCCGCTCCGAGTTCTACCGCGAGGGTCGTGTGCCGCTGCACACGCTGCGCGCGAACGTGGACTACGGCTTCTTCGAGGCCAAGACCACCTTCGGCCGTATCGGTGTGAAGGTCTGGATCTACAAGGGCGACGTCAAGAACATCGCCGAGGTTCGCGCCGAGAACGCCGCGGCCCGTGCGGGTAACCGCCCGGCCCGTGGCGCGGGTGGCGCTGGCGACCGTCCCGCCGGCCGTGGTGGCCGTGGTGGCGAGCGCGGCGGCCGTGGTGGCCGCAAGCCGCAGCAGGCTGCTGGTGCCGAGGCCCCCAAGGCCGACGCTCCCGCCGCCGCTCCGGCCGAGAGCACCGGAACGGAGGCCTGACCGACATGCTGATCCCTCGTAGGGTCAAGCACCGCAAGCAGCACCACCCGAAGCGCCGCGGTATGGCCAAGGGCGGTACTGAGGTCTCGTTCGGCGAGTACGGCATCCAGGCGCTGACCCCGGCGTACGTGACGAACCGCCAGATCGAGGCGGCTCGTATCGCGATGACCCGCCACATCAAGCGTGGTGGCAAGGTCTGGATCAACATCTACCCGGACCGTCCGCTGACGAAGAAGCCCGCCGAGACCCGCATGGGTTCCGGTAAGGGTTCTCCCGAGTGGTGGATCGCGAACGTGCACCCGGGCCGGGTCATGTTCGAGCTGTCCTACCCGAACGAGAAGATTGCTCGTGAGGCGCTCACCCGCGCTGCTCACAAGCTTCCGATGAAGTGCCGGATTGTTCGGCGCGAGGCAGGTGAGTCGTGATGGCGACGGGAACCAAGGCGTCCGAGCTGCGTGAGCTCGGTAACGAGGAGCTCGTTGGCAAGCTGCGCGAGGCGAAGGAAGAGCTGTTCAAGCTGCGCTTCCAGGCTGCCACGGGTCAGCTGGAGAACAACGGCCGGCTCAAGTCCGTCCGTAAGGACATCGCTCGCATCTACACCCTGATGCACGAGCGTGAGCTCGGTATCGAGACGGTGGAGAGCGCCTGATGAGCGAGAAGAACGTGACTGAGACGACCGAGCGCGGTTTCCGCAAGACCCGTGAGGGTCTCGTCGTCAGCGACAAGATGGACAAGACCGTCGTCGTCGCTGTCGAGGACCGTGTGAAGCACGCGCTGTACGGCAAGGTCATCCGCCGTACGAACAAGCTCAAGGCTCACGACGAGCAGAACGCTGCCGGCGTCGGCGACCGCGTCCTCATCATGGAGACGCGTCCGCTGTCGGCGAGCAAGCGCTGGCGCATCGTCGAGATCCTCGAGAAGGCCAAGTAAGGAATCTCGCGCGAGCGAGTTCCGCCAGACATAGCCTGGGGGGTTTCCCTCAGGTCAGTTCCGCCAGGCTCGGTGAGGGGCTCCGGTAACGGACCCCTCGCCGGGAACCGGCAGACAATCAGGAGATAGACGTGATCCAGCAGGAGTCGCGACTGCGTGTCGCCGACAACACTGGTGCCAAGGAAATCCTTTGCATCCGTGTTCTCGGTGGCTCCGGTCGCCGCTACGCGGGCATCGGTGACGTCATCGTCGCCACCGTCAAGGACGCGATCCCCGGTGGCAACGTGAAGAAGGGTGACGTCGTCAAGGCGGTCATCGTTCGCACCGTCAAGGAGCGCCGCCGCCAGGACGGCTCGTACATCCGCTTCGACGAGAACGCCGCTGTCATTCTCAAGAACGACGGCGACCCTCGCGGCACCCGTATCTTCGGCCCCGTGGGCCGTGAGCTGCGCGAGAAGAAGTTCATGAAGATCATCTCGCTCGCGCCGGAGGTGCTGTAAGCATGAAGATCAAGAAGGGCGACCTGGTTCAGGTCATCACCGGTAAGGACAAGGGCAAGCAGGGCAAGGTCATCACGGCCATCCCCGCTGAGAACCGCGTCCTCGTCGAGGGTGTCAACCGGGTCAAGAAGCACACCAAGGCCGGTCAGACCGCTGGTGGTTCGCAGACCGGTGGCATCGTGATCACCGAGGCGCCGATCCACGTCAGCAACGTTCAGCTGGTTGTGGAGAAGGACGGCCAGAAGGTCGTCACCCGCGTCGGATACCGCTTCGACGACGAGGGCAACAAGATCCGCGTTGCCAAGCGGACGGGTGAGGACATCTGATGGCTACCACTCCGCGTCTCAAGACGAAGTACCGCGAGGACATCGCGGGCAAGCTGCGTGAGGAGTTCTCCTACGAGAACGTCATGCAGATCCCCGGCCTCGTGAAGATCGTGGTCAACATGGGTGTGGGCGACGCCGCCCGCGACTCCAAGCTGATCGACGGCGCCATCAAGGACCTGACGACGATCACCGGTCAGAAGCCGGCCGTCACGAAGGCCCGCAAGTCCATCGCGCAGTTCAAGCTGCGTGAGGGTCAGCCGATCGGCTGCCACGTCACCCTCCGCGGTGACCGCATGTGGGAGTTCCTGGACCGTACGCTGTCGCTCGCGCTGCCGCGTATCCGTGACTTCCGTGGTCTGTCGCCGAAGCAGTTCGACGGCCGTGGCAACTACACCTTCGGTCTCACGGAGCAGGTCATGTTCCACGAGATCGACCAGGACAAGATCGACCGTACCCGGGGTATGGACATCACCGTGGTCACCACGGCGACCAACGACGATGAGGGCCGTGCCCTCCTTCGTCACCTCGGCTTCCCCTTCAAGGAGGCGTAAGCGAGATGGCGAAGAAGGCTCTCATCGCGAAGGCTGCCCGCAAGCCCAAGTTCGGTGTGCGTGCGTACACCCGCTGCCAGCGCTGCGGTCGCCCCCACTCCGTGTACCGCAAGTTCGGCCTGTGCCGCGTGTGCCTTCGTGAGATGGCTCACCGTGGCGAGCTGCCGGGCGTGACCAAGAGCTCCTGGTAACTCCGCAGGTCCGCAAGGACTTGGGAAGTTCCAGGCACTCTCGGTAAGCATCTGGTCGGCGGATGCCCGGCCGCGCATGCCTTAGGCTTGTGTGGTTGGGCGTCCGCCGCCCATAACGACTTACTACGCCGTAGGTCCCCGCACCGCACCCGTCCCGCCACTGAGTGGGGAGAGGGATGGCGCATACAGGAAACCCCGGCGAGAGAGGCCGAAGGCCACTTCATGACCATGACTGACCCGATCGCAGACATGCTCACGCGTCTGCGTAACGCTAACTCGGCGTACCACGACACCGTCGTGATGCCGCACAGCAAGATCAAGTCGCACATCGCAGAGATCCTCAAGCAAGAGGGTTTCATCACCGGCTGGAAGGTCGAGGACGCCGAGGTCGGCAAGAACCTCGTCCTCGAGCTGAAGTTCGGGCCGAACCGTGAGCGCTCCATCGCGGGCATCAAGCGGATCTCGAAGCCCGGTCTGCGCGTGTACGCGAAGTCCACCAACCTGCCGAAGGTGCTCGGCGGCCTGGGCGTGGCGATCATCTCCACGTCCCACGGCCTCCTCACCGGCCAGCAGGCAGGCAAGAAGGGCGTAGGTGGGGAAGTCCTCGCCTACGTCTGGTAGTCGGGAACGGAGGAAAAGCAATGTCGCGAATCGGCAAGCTCCCCATCCAGGTTCCCGCCGGTGTGGACGTCACCATCGATGGCCGCACGGTCGCGGTGAAGGGCCCCAAGGGTTCCCTCTCGCACACCGTCGCTGCGCCCATCGCCGTCGCCAAGGGTGAGGACGGCGTTCTGAACGTCATCCGCCCCAACGACGAGCGTCAGAACAAGGCCCTGCACGGCCTGTCCCGCACGCTGGTGGCGAACATGATCACCGGTGTGACCACGGGATACGTCAAGGCTCTCGAGATCAGCGGTGTTGGTTACCGCGTCGCCGCGAAGGGCTCCGACCTGGAGTTCCAGCTTGGCTACAGCCACCCGATCCTGATCGAGGCGCCCGAGGGCATCTCCTTCAAGGTCGAGTCGCCCACCAAGTTCACGGTCGAGGGCATCGACAAGCAGAAGGTCGGCGAGGTCGCCGCCAACATCCGCAAGCTGCGGAAGCCCGACCCGTACAAGGCCAAGGGTGTCAAGTACGCCGGCGAAGTCATCCGCCGCAAGGTCGGAAAGGCTGGTAAGTAGCCATGGCATACGGTGTGAAGATCGCCAAGGGCGACGCGTACAAGCGCGCTGCCAAGGCTCGCCGCCACATCCGCATCCGCAAGAACGTCTCGGGTACGGCGGAGCGTCCGCGCCTCGTCGTGACGCGTTCCAACCGCAACATCGTTGCTCAGGTCATCGACGACCTCCAGGGTCACACCCTGGCGTCGGCGTCGACCCTGGACGCTTCGATCCGCGGTGGCGAAGGCGACAAGAGCGCCCAGGCCCAGGCTGTCGGCGCGCTCGTCGCCGAGCGTGCCAAGGCCGCGGGTGTCGAGACCGTCGTGTTCGACCGCGGTGGCAACCGATACGCCGGGCGCATTGCCGCTCTGGCTGACGCCGCCCGCGAAGCCGGGCTGAAGTTCTAAGCCCCGGTTCCGGGACTCACGGACGTAACAGAGAGAGGTAATCCAATGGCTGGACCCCAGCGCCGCGGAAGCGGTGCCGGTGGCGGCGAGCGGCGGGACCGGAAGGGTCGCGACGGTGGCCCTGCCGCCGAGAAGACCGCTTACGTTGAGCGCGTTGTCGCGATCAACCGCGTCGCCAAGGTTGTCAAGGGTGGTCGCCGCTTCAGCTTCACCGCGCTGGTCGTGGTGGGCGACGGTGACGGCACCGTAGGTGTCGGTTACGGCAAGGCCAAGGAAGTTCCCGCGGCCATCGCCAAGGGTGTCGAGGAAGCCAAGAAGAACTTCTTCAAGGTTCCGCGCATCCAGGGCACCATCCCTCACCCGATCCAGGGCGAGAAGGCCGCGGGCGTCGTCATGCTCAAGCCGGCTTCCCCGGGTACCGGCGTTATCGCCGGTGGTCCGGTGCGTGCCGTGCTGGAGTGCGCCGGCGTACACGACATCCTGTCGAAGTCGCTCGGCTCTTCGAACGCGATCAACATCGTGCACGCGACCGTGGCGGCCCTCCAGGGTCTGCAGCGTCCCGAGGAGATCGCGGCTCGCCGTGGTCTGCCCCTCGAGGACGTCGCCCCCGCGGCCCTGCTTCGTGCGCGTGCTGGGGCGGGTGTCTGATGGCCCGCCTCAAGATCACGCAGACGAAGTCGTACATCGGCAGCAAGCAGAACCACCGCGACACTCTGCGTTCGCTCGGGCTCAAGCGCCTGAACGACGTGGTCGTCAAGGAGGACCGCCCCGAGTTCCGCGGAATGGTGCAGACCGTCCGCCACCTCGTGACGGTTGAGGAGGTTGACTAATCATGGCTGAGAACAGCCCGCTGAAGGCCCACAACCTCCGTCCCGCCCCCGGCGCCAAGACCGCGAAGACCCGTGTCGGTCGTGGTGAGGCGTCGAAGGGTAAGACGGCCGGTCGTGGTACGAAGGGCCAGAAGGCCCGTTACCAGATCCCGCAGCGCTTCGAGGGTGGGCAGATGCCCCTCCACATGCGTCTGCCGAAGCTCAAGGGCTTCAAGAACCCGTTCCGCACCGAGTTCCAGGTTGTCAACCTGGACAAGCTCGGCGCTCTCTACCCCGAGGGTGGAGAAGTCACGGTGGCCGACCTGGTCGCCAAGGGCGCGGTTCGCAAGAACAGCCTCGTCAAGGTCCTGGGCCAGGGCGAGATCTCCGTGGCGCTGACGGTTGCGGTTGACGCCGTCTCCGCCTCCGCCAAGGAGAAGATTGCCGCTGCCGGCGGCACCGTCACCGAACTCGTCTAAGACGAAAAAAGTGACAAATAGCTGAAACCCGACCGGGGGTGCCTCACATATGGGGCATCCCCGGTTGGTCGTTCCACGGGGGGCGCAGTCGCCGGTAAGGTGGCTGCACCTTTGCTTGTACGTATTCGTCGATCCCTCAGACCGTCACCTCTGACGCAGTAGCGCGGGGGTCGCAGGAGGCACCGTGCTCACCGCGTTCGCCCGGGCGTTCAAGACGCCCGACCTGCGCAAGAAGCTGCTCTTCACGCTCGCCATCATCGTGCTGTTCCGCCTCGGGTCCCACATCCCGGTCCCCGGCGTGAACTACAAGAACGTTCAGTTCTGTGTGGACCAGGCAGGGACCGGCAACAGCCTGTTCGGCCTCGTCAACATGTTCAGCGGTGGCGCACTGCTGCAGATCACGATCTTCGCGCTCGGAATCATGCCGTACATCACGGCGAGCATCATCCTGCAGCTGCTGACCGTGGTCATCCCGAAGCTGGAGAACCTCAAAAAAGAGGGTCAGTCCGGCACGGCGAAGATCACCCAGTACACGCGTTACCTGACGGTCGCGCTCGCGATCCTCCAGGGCACGGGTCTGGTGGCCACCGCCAAGACGGGTGCGCTGTTCGGTTCCTGCCAGCTCCGTACCGAGATCGTCGCGGACCGCTCGATCTTCACCATGATCACGATGGTGCTCACCATGACCGCCGGCACCTGTGTCGTGATGTGGCTCGGCGAGCTCATCACCGACCGCGGCATCGGCAACGGCATGTCGATCCTGATGTTCATCTCGATCGCGGCCGGCTTCATCGGCGCCATGTGGCAGATCAAGCTCCAGGGCAAGATCGCTGATGGATGGGTCGAGTTCGGCGTGGTGATCCTCGTCGGTCTCGCGATGGTGGCCCTGGTGGTCTTCGTCGAGCAGGCGCAGCGCAGGATTCCGGTCCAGTACGCGAAGCGCATGATCGGCCGCCGCGCGTACGGCGGGACCTCGACCTACATCCCGCTCAAGGTCAACCAGGCCGGTGTCATCCCGGTCATCTTCGCCTCGTCGCTGCTGTACATCCCCGCGTTGGTCGTGCAGTTCAGCGGCTCGACGGCGAGCTGGGCGACCTGGATCCAGAAGCACTTCGTCAAGGGCGACCACCCTTACTACATCGCGTCCTACTTCCTCCTGATCGTCTTCTTCGCGTTCTTCTACGTGGCGATCTCGTTCAACCCCGAGGAAGTTGCAGACAACATGAAGAAGTATGGTGGGTTCATCCCGGGCATCCGCGCCGGCCGGCCTACCGCCGAGTACCTGAGCTACGTACTCAACCGGATCACCTGGCCGGGGTCGCTGTACCTGGGTCTGATCGCTCTCGTGCCGACAATGGCGTTGGCGGGCTTCGGAGCGAACCAGAACTTCCCGTTCGGCGGGACGAGCATCCTCATCATCGTGGGTGTGGGTCTGGAAACCGTGAAGCAGATCGAGAGCCAGCTCCAGCAGCGTAATTACGAAGGGTTCCTCCGCTGATGCGTATCGTCCTCGTCGGGCCCCCCGGCGCCGGCAAGGGAACACAGGCCGCGTTCCTCGCCAAGAACCTGTCGATCCCGCACATCTCCACGGGCGACCTGTTCCGCGCCAACATCAGCCAGGGCACCGAGCTCGGCAAGAGCGCGAAGTCGTACATGGACGCCGGTGAGCTCGTCCCGGACTCCGTCACCATCGGGATGGCCAAGGACCGGATGGAGCAGCCCGACGCCGCGAACGGCTTCCTGCTCGACGGGTTCCCGCGCAACCTCTCGCAGGCCGAGGCGCTCGACGAGATCCTCAAGGCCGCCGGGCTGGGCCTCGACGCCGTCCTCGACCTGGAGGTCGAGGAGGACGAGGTCGTCAAGCGCATCGCCGGCCGCCGGACCTGCCGCAACGACTCCGCGCACGTCTTCCACGTCACCTACGCGCCGCCCAAGGCCGAGGGCGTCTGCGACCGGTGCGGCGGGGAGCTGTACCAGCGCGGGGACGACTCCGAGGACACGGTCCGCAACCGGCTGGCGGTCTACCACGCCGAGACCGAGCCGATCATCGACTACTACAAGGCCCAGGGCCTCGTGTCGACCATCCCCGCCCTCGGTGAGGTCGCGGACGTCACGCGACGCGCGATGGATGCCCTGAAGAAGTAGCCCCCCGTTGTGCAGGTACGGCCGCGGTGTCCGAGGGACACCGCGGCCGTACTGTTGAGAAGTCCGATTTCTGAAGGTGGAAGGCCGTTCCATGGTGCAGCTCAAGACGCCCGAGCAGATCGCGAAGATGCGCGAGGCGGGGCTGGTAGTCGCCGCGATCCACGCGGCGACCCGTGAGGCGGCCGTGCCGGGCGCCACGACCCGGGACCTGGACATGGTGGCCCGCAAGGTCATCGCGGACGCCGGAGCCAAGTCGAACTTCCTCGGTTACGGCGGCTTCCCCGCGACGATCTGCACGTCCGTGAACGAGGTCGTCGTCCACGGCATCCCGGACGACAAGACGGTCCTCAAGGACGGGGACATCATCTCGATCGACGCGGGCGCGATCGTGGACGGCTGGCACGGCGACGCGGCCTACACGGCGTTCGTGGGCACCGGTCACGCGCCGGAGCTCATCGAGCTCTCCCGGGTGACCGAGGAGTCGATGTGGGCGGGCATCGCCGCGATGAAGCTCGGCAACCGCCTGGTGGACATCTCCAAGGCGATCGAGGGCTACATCCGCCGCCAGCCGCGGCCCGCCACCGGAAAGTACGGGATCATCGAGGACTACGGCGGCCACGGCATCGGTTCCGAGATGCACATGGACCCCCACCTGCTGAACTACGTCTCGCGCAAGCGGGGCAAGGGGATCAAGCTGGTCCCGGGCGTGTGCCTGGCGATCGAGCCGATGGTCTCGCTGGGCACCGCCCAGACGGAGGTCCTTGCGGACGACTGGACGGTCATCACCACGGACGGCACCTGGTCCTCGCACTGGGAGCACTCCATCGCCCTGACCGAGGCGGGCCCGATCGTCTTGACCAGCCCGGACTGCGGCAAGGCGAAGCTGGCGGAGTACGGGGTCACCACGGCCCCCGACCCGCTCGGATAGCGCGTACCACCGGTCCGGGCGAGGCGCCCAGGATTGGTGATCTAGTGTGTGGGGCAAACTTCCCGGATTCGTCTTTCTGGGGGCCCTGACGTAGACTGACTCGTCGGCTCCTTTGCATCCGCATGTCTTCATGTGGAGCGCTGGAGCTGATCAAGGTAGCCGATTCGAAGGGCGAAGCGTGGCCAAGAAGCAAGGTGCCATCGAGATCGAGGGCACCGTGATCGAGTCCCTCCCGAACGCGATGTTCAAGGTGGAACTGCAGAACGGTCACAAAGTCCTCGCGCACATCAGCGGCAAGATGCGCATGCACTACATCCGCATCCTTCCCGATGACCGGGTCGTGGTGGAGCTGTCTCCGTACGACCTGACGCGTGGCCGGATCGTCTACCGATACAAGTAGATCTTGTCCTCACTCCCGACCGGCCGTCTGGTCCGGCGCGGGTGGTGGCACTGACCCGGAGAACCTCACCAACATGAAGGTCAAGCCGAGCGTCAAGAAGATCTGCGACAAGTGCAAGGTGATCCGCCGTCACGGTCGGGTCATGGTCATCTGCGACAACCTGCGCCACAAGCAGCGCCAGGGCTGACGCACGCCGACCGACCTGCCTTCCGCAGTTCTTCGCGCGACGTAAGAAAACGTACATACGCAGAACCCGCCCAGCCCTGAACGGGGCCGGCGGCACCTCCGGCGGGGGCCGGGGACCCGGGCGTACCACCACCCATCAGGAGTGGTCGGCGGTCGGGAACGGTTCTGCGGAAGACCCCCGAACACACAGGAGCCATTGAATGGCACGCGTTTCCGGTGTTGACATCCCGCGCGAAAAGCGTGTGGAGATCGCACTCACCTACGTCTTCGGTATCGGGCGCACCCGGTCCAAGGAGATCCTCGCCTCCACCGGCGTGAACCCGAACACCCGCGTTCGTGACCTGGCCGAAGAGGACCTGGTCAAGATCCGCGAGTACGTGGACGCCAACCTCCGTACCGAGGGTGACCTCCGCCGCGAGATCCAGGCCGACATCCGTCGCAAGGTCGAGATCCAGTGCTACCAGGGCATCCGCCACCGTCGTGGCCTGCCGGTGCACGGTCAGCGCACCAGCACGAACGCGCGTACCCGCAAGGGCCCGCGTCGCGCGATCGCCGGTAAGAAGAAGCCGGGCAAGAAGTAGTCCTGTTCAGCGGTCTTGCGCTGTAGGACCGACCACCTCCCGTAGGAGATTTAGATGCCCCCCAAGGGTCGTCAGGGCGCTGCCAAGAAGGTGCGCCGCAAGGAAAAGAAGAACGTCGCTCACGGGCACGCCCACATCAAGAGCACGTTCAACAACACCATCGTCTCGATCACGGACCCCTCGGGCAACGTGATCTCCTGGGCCTCCGCCGGCCACGTCGGCTTCAAGGGCTCGCGCAAGTCCACCCCCTTCGCCGCGCAGATGGCCGCCGAGTCGGCCGCCCGCCGCGCGCAGGAGCACGGCATGCGCAAGGTTGACGTCTTCGTCAAGGGTCCCGGCTCCGGCCGTGAGACCGCGATCCGCTCCCTCCAGGCCACTGGCCTGGAGGTCGGCTCGATCCAGGACGTCACCCCCACCCCGCACAACGGCTGCCGTCCGCCGAAGCGCCGCCGCGTCTGACGCAGCGACGCCTGTGCGTCCTTGAGTGTCCGGGCGGTACGACCCCTTCGGGGGCCGTGCCGCCCGTACCCTTGCAGTACCCAGCAGTACATGTCGGGCGTCAAATAGTGGGCGTCCACGACTGAAGGAACAAAGACATGCTTATCGCTCAGCGTCCTTCGCTGACCGAAGAGGTCGTCGACGAGTACCGCTCGCGGTTCGTGATCGAGCCGCTGGAGCCGGGCTTCGGCTACACCCTCGGCAACTCCCTGCGCCGCACGCTCCTGTCCTCGATCCCGGGTGCCGCCGTCACGAGCATCCGCGTGGACGGCGTCCTGCACGAGTTCACCACCGTGCCGGGCGTCAAGGAAGACGTCACCGACATCATCCTGAACATCAAGCAGCTGGTCGTCTCCTCGGAGCACGACGAGCCGGTCGTGATGTACCTGCGCAAGCAGGGCCCCGGCCTGGTCACCGCCGCCGACATCGCGCCCCCGGCCGGTGTCGAGGTGCACAACCCGGACCTGGTCCTCGCCACGCTCAACGGCAAGGGCAAGCTGGAGATGGAGCTGACCGTCGAGCGCGGTCGCGGCTACGTCTCCGCCGTCCAGAACAAGCAGCTGGGCCAGGAGATCGGCCGCATCCCGATCGACTCGATCTACAGCCCGGTCCTCAAGGTCACCTACAAGGTCGAGGCGACCCGAGTCGAGCAGCGCACCGACTTCGACAAGCTGATCGTCGACGTCGAGACCAAGCAGGCCATGCGCCCGCGTGACGCCATGGCGTCCGCCGGCAAGACCCTGGTCGAGCTGTTCGGTCTGGCGCGCGAGCTCAACATCGACGCCGAGGGCATCGACATGGGCCCCTCGCCGACGGACGCGGCCCTGGCCGCCGATCTGGCCCTGCCGATCGAGGAGCTGGAGCTCACCGTTCGGTCCTACAACTGCCTCAAGCGCGAGGGCATCCACTCCGTGGGTGAGCTCGTCGCCCGCTCCGAGGCGGACCTGCTCGACATCCGCAACTTCGGTGCGAAGTCGATCGACGAGGTCAAGGCGAAGCTGGCCGGCATGGGTCTGGCCCTCAAGGACAGCCCGCCCGGATTCGACCCGACCGCCGCCGCCGACGCCTTCGGCGCCGACGACGACGCGGACGCCGGTTTCGTGGAGACCGAGCAGTACTGAGCACCACCAGAACTTTCCCGGGGCATCCGCTCCGGGGGAACTGACACCGGTACCTGACACGGCCGGTGCAGATATGAAGGAGTAACACCATGCCGCGTCCCGCAAAGGGTGCCCGCCTGGGCGGCAGCGCCGCGCACGAGAAGCACCTCCTCGCGAACCTCGCGAAGGCGCTCTTCGAGCACGGCCGCATCACCACCACCGAGGCCAAGGCCCGCCGCCTGCGTCCCTACGCCGAGCGTCTGGTCACCAAGGCCAAGAAGGGCGACATCCACAACCGTCGCCTGGTGCTTCAGACGATCACGGACAAGAGCATCGTGCACACGCTGTTCACCGAGATCGCCCCGCGCTACGAGAACCGCCCCGGTGGTTACACGCGCATCACCAAGATCGGCAACCGTCGTGGCGACAACGCCCCGATGGCGGTCATCGAGCTGGTCGAGGCCCTGACGGTCGCGCAGCAGGCCACCGGTGAGGCGGAGGCCGCCACCAAGCGTGCCGCGAAGGACGCCGAGGCCGTGGCCGAGGCTCCCGCCGCCGAGGAGACCAAGGAGGCCTGATCCCCCGGGATCACGCTTGCTTGATCGGCTCTGAACGGGCCCGCCCCCTTCCGGGGCGGGCCCGTTCTGCATTTTCCGACGTTCTCGCGTCTTTGAGAGGATCGGTCACGTGAGTGACGAGGTGGAGCCCGGGCACGTCCGGGTACGGCTGGACCTGAGCTACGACGGCAAGGACTTCTCCGGCTGGGCGAAGCAGCGCACGCTGCGGACCGTGCAGGGGGAGCTGGAGAGCGCCCTGCAGACCGTGATGCGGCTCAAGGAGCCGGTCGAGCTGACCGTCGCCGGGCGGACCGACGCCGGCGTGCACGCGCGCGGGCAGGTCGCCCAGTTCGACCTGGCCGAGGAGGTGTGGGCCGAACACCACGACAAGCTGCTGCGCCGCCTCGCCGGACGGCTGCCGCACGACGTACGGGTGTGGAGGGCGGAGCGGGCGCCGGAGGGCTTCAACGCGCGCTTCTCGGCTGTCTGGCGGCGCTACGCCTACCGCGTGGGTGACCATCGGGCCGGAGTGGACCCCCTGCGCCGAGGGCACGTCCTGTGGCACCAGTGGCCGCTCGACGTGGCCGCCATGAACGAGGCGTCCGGCGCGCTGCTCGGGGAACACGACTTCGCGGCGTACTGCAAGAAGCGCGAGGGTGCCACGACCATCCGTACGCTCCAGCAGCTCAGCTGGGAGCGTGCCGACGACGGGATCGTCACCGCGACGGTGCGCGCCGACGCGTTCTGCCACAACATGGTCCGCTCGCTGGTCGGCGCGCTGCTCCACGTGGGCGACGGGCACCGGCCGGTGACCTGGCCCGGGGAGGTCCTGCGGGCCGCCGTACGGGATTCCTCGGTGCACGTGGTCAAGCCGCACGGGCTGACCCTGGAGGAGGTCGGCTACCCGGCGGACGAGCTGTTGGCCGCCCGCAGCAAGGAGGCCAGGAACCTGCGGACCCTGCCGGGGGCGGGCTGCTGCTGACCGGTCCGCCGGGCCTTCCTCCGAGCCGTCCGTTATCCGTCCGCTAATCCGTTTGGGCGGATCGGCGCCCGGCCTGGACAATGCCCGGCATGGGACATCTCGAAGCCAGCCACCTGGAGTACTACCTTCCCGACGGGCGGGTACTGCTCCCCGACGTCTCCTTCCGCGTGGGGGAGGGGGCGGTCGTCGCCCTGGTGGGGGCGAACGGGGCCGGCAAGACCACCCTGCTCAAGCTGATCTCCGGCGACCTCCAGCCGCACGGCGGTGGGGTCACCATCAGCGGAGGCCTCGGCGTGATGTCGCAGTTCGTGGGCTCCGTCCGGGACGAGACGACCGTACGGGACCTGCTGGTCTCGGTGGCCCAGCCGCGGATCCGGGCGGCCGCGAAGGCCGTCGACAGCGCCGAACAGCTGATCCTGACCGTGGATGACGAGGCCGCCCAGATGGCCTACGCGCAGGCGCTCAGCGACTGGGCCGACGTCCAGGGCTACGAGGCGGAGACCCTGTGGGACGTCTGCACCATGGCCGCGCTGGCGGTCCCGTACGACACCGCGCAGTTCCGCGAGGTACGCACGCTGTCGGGCGGTGAGCAGAAGCGGCTGGTGCTGGAGGCGCTGCTGCGCGGGCCGGACGAGGTGCTGCTGCTCGACGAGCCGGACAACTACCTCGACGTCCCGGGCAAGCGGTGGCTGGAGGAGCAGCTGAAGGCCACCCGCAAGACGGTGCTGTTCGTCTCGCACGACCGGGAGCTGTTGACCCAGGCCGCCGAGAAGATCATCAGCCTGGAGGCGAGCCCGACGGGCTCCGACGTCTGGGTGCACGGCGCGGGCTTCGGCACGTATCACGAGGCCCGCAAGGAGCGCTTCGCCCGCTTCGAGGAGCTCAAGCGGCGTTGGGACGAGGAGCACGCCCGGCTGAAGGCCCTGGTGCTGCGGCTGCGCGGCCAGGCCGCGAGCAGCCCGGACATGGCCTCCCGCTACCGGGCGATGCAGACCCGCTTCCAGAAGTTCGAGGAGGCCGGGCCGCCGCCGGAGCCGCCGCGGGAGCAGGACATCCGGATGCGCCTCAAGGGCGGTCGGACCGGCGTGCGCGCGCTGACCGTGGAGAACCTGGAGCTCACGGGCCTCATGAAGCCCTTCTCGCTGGAGGTCTTCTACGGGGAACGGGTCGCGGTGCTCGGCTCGAACGGTTCCGGCAAGTCGCACTTCCTGCGGCTGCTGGCGGGCGAGGACGTCAAACACACCGGCACCTGGAAGCTGGGCGCACGTGTGGTTCCCGGCCACTTCGCGCAGACGCACGCCCACCCGGAGCTTTTCGGCCGCACGCTCGTCGACATCCTGTGGGCGGAGGCCGCCAAGCCGCTCGGCGCCGCCATGGGCGTCCTGCGCCGCTACGAGCTGGAACGCCAAGGCGACCAGCCCTTCGAGAAGCTCTCGGGCGGGCAGCAGGCACGTTTCCAGATCCTGCTGCTGGAGCTGGCCGGCACCACGGCGCTGCTGCTGGACGAGCCGACGGACAACCTCGACCTGGAGTCGGCGGAGGCCCTCCAGGACGGTCTGGAGTCGTACGACGGGACTGTGCTCTGCGTCACGCACGACCGCTGGTTCGCGCGCACATTTGACCGTTACTTGGTCTTCGGTTCAGACGGTGTTGTGCGGGAGACTCAGGAGCCCGTCTGGGACGAACGTAGGGTCGAGCGCAAGCGGTAGGGGGACTCCGGCCCCCTCGCGGGTCGAGGGAGGCGTTGTGGGGCTGCGGCCTAGCATCTGGCTCATGAAGTGGGACCGTCCGGTTTCGGCCGGACGGCGGGTCGACTGGCTGCTGCGGCCGGCGCCGCGCTCCTGGTGGGCCGTCTCCCTCGTGATCCTCCTGTCGATCGCCGTCTCCACGAGCCTGCGCGACAACTGGGGCTCGGACAACGCGTTCGTGGTGAAGGCCGCGGACGCGCTGCTGTCGGGTACCTCGCCCTACGAGGACAAGCGGTTCCTCTACCTGCCGAGCGCCGTGATCATGGCCGTACCGGAGGCGCTGCTGCCGCACCGGGCGTTGCGCTGGCTGCTGCCGGCGGGGATGTCCGGGCTGATCGGCGTCGGTTGGTGGGCGGCGCTGCGGCTGTTCTCCGTACCGGTGCGCTCGCGCTTCGCGGTCGGGGGTTTCACCCTGTTCGCGTTGGCCTACAAGCCGTACCTGAACCTGGTTCTGATCGGGAACTGGACGGCGATCTCGGCGGCCGCCCTGCCGCTGGCGCTGCTGCTCGCCCACCGGCGGTCGTGGGTGGCGGCGGGTGTGGTGGTGGGGCTGGCCATCGCCTGCAAGCCGATGCTCGTGCCGGTCGGGCTGCTGTTCGTACTGGCGCGGCAGTGGCGGGGGCTGGCCGTGGCGGTGCTGGTTCCGGTGGCGGTGTCCCTGGTGGGGGCGCTGATGATGCCCAGCCCGACGCTGTTCTTCACCAAGACGCTGCCCTTCCTGTTCCAGGGGCAGGACGCGTACGCGCTGCCGTGGGACGCCTCGCCCATCGCGGTCCTGCCGCGGCTGGGGCTGCCGCAGCCGTTCGCAGTGCTGCTGGCGGGGGCGGGGGCGCTGGGCGGCCTGTGGTCGGCCTGGTTCCGCTGGCGGCGTACGGACGACGCGGACGAGGGCGAGCTGCGGCTGGTGGAGACGGTCTGCATGGTGATGCTCGCCGCATTCCTGGTGTCGAGGCCGTCCTTCGACCACTACCTGCTGGTGGTGCTGCCGCTGCTGCTGGCGTCGGGGGTGCGGGCGGGGTCGATGCCGCGCTCGCCCTGGTTCTGGGTGGGGCTGGGACCCCAGCTGGCGGGGGTGCCGTGGCCCTCGGAGTTCGAGCACAAGAGGCGGGCGTTTCGCGATTGCGTGACGCTGTGCACGCTCTCGGGACTGCTGGCGCGTCAAGCGCTGCGCTCCGGTCGGGTTACCCTGGAGACCGTAACAACTACGGGGTCCCCACCCAGGACCGAACCGGAGTGCGCCGCGACGCCAGCAGAATCGGCATCGCGGACCGCGTTTTGACCCATTCGGGTTTGCTTGGGTACCCTGCTGGTTTGTTATGCGTATTGGCTTGCTCATTCTCACGTGAAAGGGCCTTACGCCGGTCCACCGGGCCGATGACCAGCGGTTCACACGGGTTGCGTCCCCGATGTGAACGAGGGCTGTCGTGATCGTCCGTGGTGACCCTGTCAGGACCCGTCCCGCGGGGCTTATGCCCTATGGGATGACCCACCACTGAAGAAGCGAAGGCATACGCGTGCGTACGTTCAGCCCCAAGCCCGGCGACATCTCGCGCCAGTGGCTCGTCATCGACGCCCAGGACGTTGTCCTCGGCCGTCTGGCGACCCAGGCCGCAGCCCTCCTGCGCGGCAAGCACAAGCCGACTTACGCCCCCCACATGGACATGGGCGACTTCGTCATCATCGTCAACGCCGACAAGGTTCACCTGTCCGGCAACAAGGCGACGCAGAAGATGGCGTACCGCCACTCCGGCTTCCCGGGTGGTCTGCGTTCCGTCCGCTACGACGACCTCCTGGCGAACAACCCGGAGAAGGCCGTCGAGAAGGCCATCAAGGGCATGCTCCCCAAGAACACCCTGGGCCGTCAGATGCTCTCGAAGCTGAAGGTCTACTCGGGCGACCAGCACCCCCACGCTGCCCAGCAGCCGGTGCCGTTCGAGATCACCCAGGTCGCGCAGTAGTTCCGGCCACACCCCCTAAGACGTAGAAAATTCTGAGGAGCATCGTGGCCGAGACCACCGCCGAGACGACCCCCGTCGAAGAGTTCGAGGGCAACGTCGAGGAGTACACCAGCGAGTCCGAGGTCGTCGTCGAGGGCGACTACACCTCCGAGTCCCTTGCCGGTCGCTTCGGCGACCCCCAGCCGGCCGCCGGCCTGGGCCGTCGCAAGAACGCCATCGCCCGCGTCCGGATCGTCCCGGGCACCGGCAAGTGGAAGATCAACGGTCGCACCCTTGAGGACTACTTCCCCAACAAGGTGCACCAGCAGGAAGTCAACGAGCCGTTCAAGCTCCTTGAGCTCGACAACCGCTACGACGTCATCGCCCGCATCTCGGGTGGCGGCGTCTCCGGCCAGGCCGGCGCCCTGCGCCTCGGCGTGGCCCGTGCGCTGAACGAGGCGGACGTCGACAACAACCGCCCGGCGCTGAAGAAGGCCGGCTTCCTCTCCCGCGACGACCGTGCGGTCGAGCGCAAGAAGGCCGGTCTGAAGAAGGCCCGTAAGGCTCCGCAGTACAGCAAGCGTTAATCTGCGCCTGCTGTTCTGCAACGAAACCGCCCCGGCAGCACTCTCTGTGCTGCCGGGGCGGTTCGTTTACCGCCAAAAGCGGCACATACCTGGCACACAGCGGTACTAAGCGAAGCGTGAACTCGGGAGGACAACAGTGGGACGACTCTTCGGGACGGACGGTGTACGAGGCGTCGCCAACGCGGATCTGACGGCCGAGCTGGCGCTCGGCCTCTCCGTGGCGGCCGCACACGTACTGGCCGAGGCCGGCACCTTCGCGGGCCATCGCGCGACCGCCGTGGTCGGCCGCGATCCCCGCGCTTCCGGCGAGTTCCTGGAGGCCGCGGTCGTCGCGGGCCTCGCGAGCGCGGGCGTGGACGTCCTGCGCGTCGGTGTGCTGCCCACCCCGGCGGTGGCGTATCTCACCGGTGCGCTGGGCGCCGACCTCGGCGTGATGCTCTCCGCCAGCCACAACGCGATGCCCGACAACGGCATCAAGTTCTTCGCGCGCGGCGGACACAAGCTCGCCGACGAGTTGGAGGACCAGATCGAGTCCGTCTACGACGAGCACCGCACCGGCGCCCCCTGGGACCGTCCCACCGGCGCGGGCGTCGGCCGGGTCTCGGACTACACCGAGGGCTTCGAGAAGTACGTCGCCCACCTCATCGGGGTCCTGCCCAACCGCCTCGACGGCCTCAAGATCGTCCTCGACGAGGCCCACGGCGCGGCCGCTTACGTCTCCCCCGAGGCCTTCACCCGGGCCGGCGCGGAGGTCATCACGATCGGCGCCGGGCCCGACGGCCTGAACATCAACGACGGCTGTGGCTCGACCCACCTCGGTCTGCTGAAGCAGGCCGTGGTCGAGCACGGTGCCGACTTCGGCATCGCGCACGACGGCGACGCCGACCGCTGCCTGGCCGTGGACGCCTCCGGCGCGGAGGTCGACGGCGACCAGATCCTCGCGGTGCTGGCGCTGGCCATGCGCGAGGCGGGACAGCTGCGCGAGAACACCGTGGTCGGCACCGTCATGTCGAACCTGGGTTTCAAACTGGCCATGGAGGCCGAGGGAATCCAGGTCGTGCAGACCGGGGTCGGCGACCGCTACGTGCTGGAGTCGATGAAGGAGCACGGCTACGCCCTGGGCGGCGAGCAGTCCGGCCACGTGATCATCCTCGACAACGCAACCACCGGCGACGGCACCCTGACCGGGCTGCTGCTCGCCGCCCGCGTCGCGGCCACCGGGCGGTCGCTGGCGGAGCTGGCGGGCGTGATGCAGCGACTGCCGCAGGTGCTGATCAACGTTCCCGACGTGGACAAGTCCCGCGTCGCCACCTCGGGCGAGCTGGCGACCGCGGTGGGCGAGGCGGAGCGCGACCTGGGCGCCACCGGACGGGTCCTGCTGCGTCCCTCCGGTACGGAGCCGCTCGTACGGGTGATGGTGGAGGCCGCCGACATCGAGCAGGCCCGCGCGGTCGCCGGACGCCTGGCGGACGTCGTGAAGTCGGCGCTCGGCTAGACCCCAGGCCCCAGGACCGGCCGGAGCCCCGTCGCCCCTTCGGGGGTGGCGGGGCTCAGCCGGTTCCGGGCGGGGTGCGGTCCAAGCGGCCGCGCCGGCCGTTCCACAGCAGCTTCTGCGCGTAGAGGGTCAGGGTGCCGGCCAGCATGATCCCGCCCAGGTTCAGCAGCAGCTGCTCCGCCGAGCCCCACATCTGCCCCACCTCGCCGTAGCCGAGGGCCACGGCGGCGTTGGCGGCCGCCGGGACGGTGGTCACCGAGATGGCCACGCCGACCAACGCGCCGGACTTCGCGGAGGTCAGGGACAGCACGCCCGCCACCCCGGCGAGCAGGGCGACCGTGAAGGAGAACGAGTCCGGCTGCCAGATGAAGCTGGTGTTCGGGCGGGGGTTCTCCAGCATGGACCGCTGGAACAGGCCCAGCGCGTTCATCGCCAGGCTGAACAGGGTGGTCGCGGCCATCGCCGCGGCGAAACCGGCCAGCAGGGCCACCAGCGAGCGCGCGGCCGCCTTGGGGGCCCTGCGCACAAGGCTCGTACAGACACCGGCGAGCGGGCCGAACTCGGGGCCGACGGCCATCGCGCCCACGATCAGGATGGCGTTGTCCAGCACCACACCGCAGGCGGCGATCAGCGTCGCGACGATCATGAACGCCACGTAGGTGACCGAGAGGGTCGACTCCTCCTGGGTCGCCTCGGTCAGCTGCTCCCACAGGACGGCGTCGGCGGCCTCCCCGGGAGCTTCCGCCTCGGCCTCGTCGGCGCTCGCGGAGAGCGTGAGGTCGATGTCGTCGACGGCGATCGAGCCGTCCTTGTCGATGCCCAGCTCGCGCAGTCCGTGGAGCAGCCCGTCACCCGCCTCGCGCGCGACGTCGCACATGACGACGTCACCGGCGGGGACGAGGGCCGCGCCGGTCAGCACCACCAGATGGGTGGTGCCGACGGTCTCCTCGACGAGGCGGAGGACGGCGTGCGTCCGGTCGGGCGGTGTGATCATCCGCAGGTGCAGCATGCCCGAACAGTAGCTTTCACAGTTTGCGCAGGCTGAGCTTCTGCACCTTGTGGTCCGGTCCCTTGCGCACGACGAGGGTGGCGCGACCGCGGGTCGGGGCCACGTTCTCCATCAGATTGGGCTTGTTGATGGTCCGCCACATCGTCTGCGCGTACTCCAGGGCCTCCTCCTCGGAGACCTGCGTGTACTTGCGGAAGTAGGAGAAAGGATTCTGGAAGGCGGTCTCGCGCAGCTTCCGGAACCGGTTGAGGTACCAGCGCTCGATGTCCTCGGGGCGCGCGTCGACGTACACGCTGAAGTCGAAGTAGTCGGCGAGGCCCACCCTGGTCCGGCCGTCCTTGCCGGGCAGGGCCGGCTGGAGGACGTTGAGCCCCTCGACGATGAGGATGTCCGGGCGGCGGACGACGAGCTGCTCGCCGGGGACGATGTCGTAGATCAGGTGGGAGTAGACGGGGGCGGTGACCTCGTCCTTGCCCGCCTTGATGTCGGCGACGAAGCGGGTGAGCGCGCGGCGGTCGTACGACTCGGGGAAACCCTTGCGGGCGGTCAGGCCGCGGCGCTGGAGTTCCTTCATCGGGTAAAGGAACCCGTCGGTGGTGACGAGCTCGACGCGGGGGTGCTCCGGCCAGCGGGCGAGCAGGGCCTGGAGCAGACGGGCGACGGTGGACTTGCCGACGGCGACGGAGCCGGCGACCCCTATGACGAAGGGGGTCCCCCGTTGGGCGCCGTGGCCGTTGCCGGCGTCGCCGAGGAAGGTGTTGAGGGTGCCGCGGAGGTTGCTGGTGGCGCCGACGTAGAGGTTCAACAGGCGGGAGAGCGGGAGGTAGACGTCGCGGACCTCGTCGAGGTCGATGACGTCGCCCAGGCCGCGGAGCCGTTCGACCTCGTCGGCGGTGAGCGGGAGGGGGGTGCGCTCGCGAAGGGCGCTCCACTCGGCCCGGGTGAGGTCGACGTAGGGGGAGGCCTCGGGGGGCCGGCGGTGGCCGGCGCGCTCCGTTGCGCGGCCGGGCGTGCTTCGTGGCGGCGAAGTGATCACACAGCCATTGTCGGGGCTCGCGCTCGCTTATGGGTGGTGTGGTCGGTCACGTGGGGACGGGCCGGGGTCCCCGCGCCGGAGGCGATGCACGGCCGGGTATCGATTCGAGTGTCGTGTCGGTCTCGCGGCGATCACGATTGACGACGGTCTGTGAAAACCGGATCCTCCGGGCGGGCTTCCCCCCGTACATTGCTGATCGCCGCAGCTCCGGTGCGCGCCCGTGACCGGGGGCGCCGCCCGGGGCTGCCTCTGTGTGTTTTCTTGTTCCGGGGGAGATCTTTCGTGCGTACCGTGATTGTCCGTCGTGCCGTCCTGACCGCTTCGGCCGTGTCCTTGGCGCTGCTGGCCACGGCCTGCGGGTCGGGCAAGGCGGGGGACGCCACCTTCAAGGCCGGCGCCGAGCCGTCCGCCGCCCGGTCGTCCGCCACCGCCGCTTCGAGCGGGGCGCCGGCGGGCCCCAAGGGGAGGACGGCCGGCGAGCTGAGCACGCTGCTCGTGACCGAGGCGGACCTGCCGGACCACCGGCTGGAGCCGGTGGCGGACAGCGCGGCGCAGGACGACCCGATCGAGACCGACAAGGCCCCCTGCAAGCCGCTGGCCCAGGTCGAGGGCATGCAGTCGATCGGCGCGTCCGCCGGGGTCGCCCGTGCCGTCGCGAGCGGGAAGCCCCGGGCGGCGGCCGAGGGCGCGGGCCTGGAGGAGAAGGTGGACGCGGCCGTGGGCGCCTTCAAGACGACGGCCACGTCGGTCGCGCTGGTCTCCTACGACGGCAAGGGCGCCGAGGAGGCCTTCGACGCCGTCAAGGCGGGCATCGAGGCGTGCGCGGGTGGCTTCTCGGTGACGCAGGCGGGGGAGAAGACGGCCATCGAGAGCGTCAAGGCCGACACCACGCTCCCCGGCGGCGACGAGACGGTCTCCTTCGTCACCGTGATGGACCTGGGGGACGGCGACAAGAACGTGACCCGCGTCGTCGTCCTGCGCAAGGGCGGCACCCTCGCGACCTTCACAGCGCTCAGCCTGAGCGGCGATGCCGAGCAGCCGAAGGCCGTCGTGGAGGCGCAGGCGAAGAAGCTCTGACCGGCCGAGACCGTCCGGGACCGGCCGAGCGGACGGCCTTTGGTCCGCTGTTCGACTGACTTGCCCTCAGATGGGCGTCAACCCCGCTCCGGCACATTCGCCGGGGCGGGTTTTTCGTCTGGTCCGGGTACGGGGCAGGAGGCCGACCACGGCGTACCCTGCGCCCTATGTGCGGAATTGTGGGTTACGTGGGAGCGCAGTCGGCGCTCGATGTGGTCATCGCCGGACTCAAGCGGCTGGAGTACCGCGGCTACGACTCGGCGGGTGTCGCCGTGCTCGCGGACGGGGGCCTGGACGCGGTCAAGAAGGCCGGCAAGTTGGTCAACCTGGAGAAGGAACTGGTCGGGCATCCGCTGCCGGCCGGGTCCACGGGCCTCGGGCACACCCGGTGGGCGACCCACGGCGGGCCCACCGACGTCAACGCCCATCCGCACCTCGACAATTCGGGGCGCGTGGCGGTCGTGCACAACGGGATCATCGAGAACTTCGCCGCGCTGCGCGCCGAGCTGACCGAGCGCGGGCACAAGCTGGAGTCCGAGACGGACACCGAGGTCGTGGCGCACCTGCTCGCCGAGCAGTTCGACGTCGTCCCGGGGGACCTGGCGGAGGCCATGCGACGGGTCTGCCGGCGGTTGGAGGGCGCGTTCACGCTGGTCGCGGTGCACGCCGACGCGCCGGACGTGGTGGTCGGGGCCCGCCGGAACTCCCCCTTGGTGGTGGGCGTCGGGGAGGGCGAGAACTTCCTCGCCTCGGACGTGGCCGCGTTCATCGCCCACACGCGGTCCGCGATCGAGTTGGGGCAGGACCAGGTCGTCGAGCTCCGCCGCGAAGGGGTCACGGTGACCAACTTCGACGGTTCGGCCGCGACGGTGCGGGCGTACCACGTGGACTGGGACGCCTCGGCGGCCGAGAAGGGGGGGTACGACTACTTCATGCTCAAGGAGATCGCCGAGCAGCCGAAGGCCGTCGCCGACACCCTCCTGGGCAGGATCGACGCGAGCGGCTCGCTGTCCCTGGACGAGGTGCGCATCCCCGCCTCGGTGCTCCGCGAGGTCGACAAGGTCGTGATCGTGGCGTGCGGTACGGCGTACCACGCGGGCATGATCGCGAAGCTCGCCATCGAGCACTGGACCCGCATCCCGTGCGAGACGGAACTGGCCAGCGAGTTCCGCTACCGCGACCCGATCCTGGACCAGCGGACGCTGGTGATCGCGATCTCGCAGTCCGGGGAGACCATGGACACCCTGATGGCGCTCAGGCACGCGCGCGAGCAGGGCGCCAAGGTGCTGGCCGTCTGCAACACGAACGGGTCGACGATCCCGCGCGAATCGGACGCGGTGCTCTACACCCACGCCGGTCCGGAGGTGGCCGTCGCCTCGACCAAGGCGTTCTTGACGCAGCTGGTCGCCTGCTATCTGGTCGCGCTGTACCTCGGGCAGGTGCGGGGTACGAAGTGGGGTGACGAGATCCGGGCGGTCGTCCGGGAGTTGTCCGACATCGCCGCGGCCGTGGACACGGTGCTGGAGACCATGGAACCGGTACGGGCGCTGGCGCGGTCGCTCGCCGACAAGAACACCGTGCTGTTCCTCGGGCGTCACGTCGGGTACCCGGTGGCGCTGGAGGGTGCGCTCAAGCTCAAGGAGCTGGCGTACATGCACGCGGAGGGCTTCGCGGCGGGCGAGCTGAAGCACGGGCCGATCGCACTGATCGAGAAGGACCTTCCGGTGGTGGTCGTGGTGCCGTCGCCGCGCGGGCGTTCGGTGCTGCACGACAAGATCGTGTCCAACATCCAGGAGATCCGCGCCCGCGGTGCGCGCACGATCGTGATCGCCGAGGAGGGCGACGAGGCGGTCGTTCCGTACGCGGACCACCTGATCCGTATCCCGGCCACGCCGACGTTGCTCCAGCCGCTGGTGGCGACCGTGCCGTTGCAGGTGTTCGCGTGCGAGCTGGCGACGGCGCGGGGCAACGAGGTCGACCAGCCGCGTAACCTCGCCAAATCGGTCACGGTCGAGTAGGGGTCTGGTGTTGTGATTATCGGTGTGGGGATTGACGTTGCCGAGATCGAGCGGTTCGGCGCCGCCCTGGAGCGGACGCCGCACCTGGCGCAACGGCTCTTCGTCGACGCCGAGTTGACCCTGCCGAGCGGCGAGCGGCGCGGAACCGCCTCGCTCGCCGCCCGGTTCGCCGCGAAGGAGGCGCTCGCCAAGGCGCTCGGCGCGCCCGGCGGGATGCTGTGGACCGACGCCGAGGTGTACGTCGAGGAGACCGGGCAACCGCGCGTGCGGGTGTCCGGGACGGTCGAGGCACGGGCGGTGGCGCTCGGCGTGAAGTCGTGGCACGTCTCGCTGAGCCACGACGCGGGTGTGGCCTCCGCCGTGGTCATCGCCGAGGGATAGCCCGCCCGGCCATGTCCGGGCGGGCTTTCGTCGCCGCGGTCTTCCCGTCGTCCGGGCCGGCTTTTCGGGCAGGGTGGTGGCATGCGTACTGCTTACAGCGTGGAGACCGTACGGGCCGCCGAGCGCGAGCTGATGGCGCGGCTGCCGGAGGGCGCCTTGATGCGGCGGGCGGCGGCCGGGCTGGCCGCCGTGTGCGCCGGACTGCTGCGAAGGGTGTACGGCGCGCGGATCGTGCTGCTGGTCGGCCCGGGGGACAACGGCGGCGACGCGCTGTACGCGGGCGCGCGGCTCGCCCGGCGCGGCGCGGGTGTGACGGCCGTGCCGATGGACCCCGAGCGGGTGCACGCGGGCGGGCTGGCCGCCCTCTTGGGCGCGGGCGGCCGGGTGGCCGCGGCCATGCCCGGGCGGGCGGACCTGGTGGTGGACGGACTGCTCGGGATCGGCGGCCGCGGTGGACTGCGGCCCGCCGCCGCGGCGTTGGTGGAACGGATTCCGCCCGGCGCGGTGGTGGTGGCCGCGGACCTGCCGAGCGGGGTGGACGCCGACACGGGCGAGGTGGCGGGCGCGGCGGTACGGGCCGACGTCACGGTGACGTTCGGGGCGTACAAGCCGGGGCTGCTGATCGACCCGGGGGCCTCACGGGCCGGCGCGGTGCGGCTGGTGGACATCGGGCTGACCCTCCCCGCCCCGGACGCGGAGGCGTTGCAGCACGCCGATGTGGCGGCGCTGCTGCCGGAGCCGGGCGCGGCCAGTGACAAGTACCGGCGGGGTGTGGTCGGGGTCGTGGCCGGGTCGGCCCGCTACCCGGGGGCGGCCGTACTGGCCGTCGCGGGGGCGCTGCGCGGCGGCGCGGGCGCGGTGCGGTACGTGGGCCCGGCGGCGGCCGGGGAGGCGGTGCTGGCCAGGTACCCGGAGACGCTGATCGGGCGGGGCCGGGTGCAGGCCTGGGTGATCGGGCCGGGGTTGGGGGACGAGCGGGCCCCGGAGGTCCTCGCGGACCCGGTGCCGGTCCTGGTGGACGCGGACGGGCTGCGCGGGCTGGACCCCGGGGCGCTGCGGGCCCGGACGGCGCCGACGCTCCTGACCCCGCACGCGGGCGAGGCGGCGGCGCTGCTGGGCGTCCGGCGCGAGGAGGTGGAGGCGGGGCGGCTGGCCGCCGTACGGGCGTTGGCGGAGCGGTACGGGTCGACGGTGCTGCTGAAGGGCTCGACCACGCTGGTCTGCGACGGCGGGGTCGTCCGGGTCAACCCGACCGGTACCCCCTGGCTGGCCACCGCGGGCAGCGGTGACGTGCTGTCCGGGCTCGCGGGCTCCCTGCTGGCGGCGGGACTGTCCGCGCCGGACGCCGCTTCGGTGGCCGCCTACCTCCATGGCCTGGCGGCCCGCCACGCCGCTTCCGGCGCCCCCCTCCTCGCCCACGAGGTGGCCGAGGCCCTCCCGTCCGCGTGGCGCGACACCCGCACCCCCTGATCCGCCGGCGCGGGGCGCGGGCCGGCGGTGTCGCGCCCGACGACCGGCCGCGACCGGCCCTTCCTCCCGCGTCTCGCCCCCGTCCTCCCGCCGCGGCCGGGCGTGGGTCCCTTGCCGGGCCGTGCCCGGGCCGCGTCCGTGCGACCGGCGTACCTTCCGCGTGCCCGGGGCCCGGCGGACGCCCCGGGCCCCGGCCGGCTTTGCCGCGTGGGCCCTCCCGGTCGCCGGAGGGGACGTCGGCCGCGTCGGTGACCGGCGCACCGTCACGCCCCGGGGCCGGCCGTTCGCGTGCCCCGGAGGGGCCGGAGGGCGGTGCGCAAGGCCGGTGGTGGGGGTTCTGAGAGACTGTGCTCGATGAACGAGACACCGACGCGCGCGTACGCCGAGATCGACCTAGCCGCCGTGCGGGACAACGTGCGCGCACTGCGCGAGCGGGCGCCCCGGGCCGAGCTCATGGCCGTCGTGAAGTCGGACGCCTACGGCCACGGAGCGGTCCCCTGCGCCCGCGCCGCCCTGGACGCCGGTGCCACCTGGCTCGGCACCGCGACCCCCGAGGAAGCGCTCGCGCTGCGCGCCGCCGGGATCGGCGCCCGGATCATGTGCTGGCTCTGGACGCCCGGCGGCCCCTGGCGCGAGGCCGTCGAGGCCGATCTGGACGTGTCCGTCAGCGGGATGTGGGCCCTGGACGAGGTGCGGGCC
Organism: Streptomyces sp. Tek67B01; assembly: GCF_055231995.1. NCBI lineage: Bacteria > Bacillati > Actinomycetota > Actinomycetes > Kitasatosporales > Streptomycetaceae > Streptomyces > Streptomyces sp. Tek67B01. The sequence continues at coordinate 3,030,519 of NZ_JBUYUY010000001.1, read as the reverse complement.
GCCGCCCGCGAGGCCGGGCGGGTCGCACGCGTCCAGCTCAAGGCCGACACCGGCCTCGGCAGGGCCGGCTGCCAGCCCGCCGACTGGGCGGAACTCGTGGGCGCCGCCGTCGCCGCGCAGGCCGAGGGCACCGTCCGCGTCACCGGCGTGTGGTCGCACTTCGCCTGCGCCGACGAGCCCGGGCACCCCTCCATCGCCCTCCAGCTCGCCGCCTTCCGCGAGATGCTCGCCTACTGCGAGAAGGAAGGCGTCGAGCCCGAGGTCCGGCACATCGCCAACTCGCCCGCGACGCTCACCCTCCCCGAGAGCCACTTCGACCTCGTGCGCTGCGGCATCGCCGTCTACGGCGTCTCGCCCGCCCCCGAGTTGGGCACGCCCGAACAGCTCGGCCTGCGCCCCGCGATGACCCTCAGGGCCTCCGTCGCGCTGGTCAAGACCGTGCCCGCCGGTCACGGCGTCAGCTACGGCCACCACTACGTGACGGAACGCGAGACGCGGCTGGCCCTCATCCCCGTCGGGTACGCGGACGGCGTCCCCCGCCACGCCTCGGGCAGCGGTCCCGTCCTCGTCGGCGGCGCGGTCCGGCGGGTCGCCGGCCGGGTGGCCATGGACCAGTTCGTGGTCGACATCGACGGCGCCGACGTCCGCGCGGGCGATCCGGCGATCCTCTTCGGACCGGGTGACCTGGGCGAACCCACCGCCGAGGACTGGGCTCAAGCGGCGGACACCATCGCGTATGAGATCGTCACCCGTATCGGGGGCCGCGTGCCCAGGGTTTACCGCAACGGCTGACCACGGCCGAATACGGCTGCTGAGTACGGCCGAGTGAGGACGGCGACCGCGTGAGCGAGAACTGGCGCAAGGCCGGCTGGGCCGGCGCGGCCATCGGTGTCATAGCCGCCGGCGCCGCCGCCGGCGTCGCGGTCGAGCGGATCACCGTGGGGCGCGGCATCCGCAGGAAGGCGCGGCTCGCGCTCGATGCCGCCGGGGACTACGGGTCCCTGCGCGGGACCGAGGGCACCTGCCGTGCCGAGGACGGCACCGAGCTGTACTACGAGATCGACGAACCGCCCGAGGAGCCCGGCCGGCGCGGCAGGCCGCGCCGCAAGAAGCCGCCCGCCGCGACCGTCGTCTTCTGCCACGGCTACTGCCTCGGCCAGGACTCCTGGCACTTCCAACGCGCCGCCCTGCGCGCGACGGTCCGCTCCGTCTACTGGGACCAGCGCAGCCACGGCCGCAGCATGCGCGGCGTCGCCCAGGCCGACGGCGAACCGGTGACCATCGAGCAGCTCGGCCGCGACCTCAAGGCGGTGATCGACGCCACCACGCCCGAGGGCCCGCTGGTGCTGGTCGGTCACTCCATGGGCGGTATGACGATCATGGCGCTGGCCGAGCAGTTCCCCGACCTCGTACGGGAGCGCGTGCTCGGGGTGGCCCTGGTCGGCACCTCCAGCGGGCGGCTGTCCGAGGTCACCTACGGGCTCCCGGCCGTCGGGATGGGCGCCGTACGCCGTCTCCTCCCCGGGGTGCTCAAGGTGCTCGGCTCGCAGGTGGAGCTCGTGGAGCGGGGCCGCCGGGCCACCGCCGACCTGTTCGCGGGCATGATCAAGCAGTACTCGTTCGGTTCGAGGGACGTCGACCCGGGGGTGGCCCGCTTCGCCGAGCGGCTGATCGAGGCCACACCGATCGACGTGGTCGCCGAGTTCTACCCGGCCTTTCAGGTCCACGACAAGACCGTCGCGCTCCGGCGGTTCGCGGACATCCCGGTCACCGTCATCGCGGGTGACCGCGACATGATCACCCCGCCCGAGCACAGCCTGGCCATCAAGGAGGTGCTGCCGGCCGCCGAGCTGGCGGTCCTGGAGCACACCGGGCACCTGATGATGCTGGAGCGCCCGGAGGCCGTGACCGCGCTGCTGATCGGCCTGCTGGCGCGCACCGGCGTCGTGCCGGCGGCGGTGGCCGCGGACGCGCCCGGCGCGGTGTCCGCCGAGGCGTCCGGAGCGACTTCCGGAGCGACTAACGTTGGCGCGCATGGAAGAAGTACCGCGAGAAGCGCCGCGCACCCCGGCTCCTGAGGTCTCCGGGCCCGGCGCGGCCGAAGGCGCCGTCACCGAGACCCTGATCACCGTCGACTCGCCCGACTCCATGCGCGAGCTGGGGCGTCGGATCGCCGGCCTGCTGCGGCCGGGCGACCTGGTCCTGCTCACAGGCGAGCTCGGCGCCGGCAAGACCACCCTGACGCGCGGCCTCGGCGAGGGCCTCGGCGTGCGCGGGGCCGTCACCTCCCCCACGTTCGTGATCGCCCGCGTGCACCCGCCGCTGGGCGACGGGCCGGCCCTGGTGCACGTGGACGCCTACCGGCTGGGCGGGGGGCTGGAGGAGATGGAGGACCTCGACCTGGACGTCTCGCTGCCGGAGTCCGTGGTCGTCGTCGAGTGGGGCGACGGCAAGGTCGAGGAGCTCTCCGACGACCGGCTGCACGTGGTGATCGCGCGCGCCGTCGGCCACGAGGAGGTCCTCGACGACGTACGGCAGGTGTCCGTGCGCGGGATCGGGACCCGCTGGTCCGCCGCGGCGGACGGCGTGGCCGGGCTGGCGGAACGCGTCGCCCCGTAGCGGGCCGGCGCCCGGCCCGACGTTCCGACAGTCCGTCGGGAAAACGTTGCGCGAGGGCGGACGCTCGTGGTGACATGGTACCGAGCGCCGGTTAGGGCTACCTAAGTACGGCGCCCCGGGCCGGTCCAGGAGGCAGCCATGTCGGCAGCAGGAGCAGCACGCGCAGCAGCGGGAGCCGGGCGCGCTTCGGTCACGGGCGTGTCCATGGGGGCGCTGCTCGCCTCCTGCGCGGCCGCCACCGCCGTGTCCACGCCGCCCGCATCCCTGTCGGGACGCCCGGAGCGCCAAGACGGGGCCCTTGAAGAGGAACAGGCCGCTCCGGACTCCGAAGCGGCCTGACGTCCCGTACGGGCGTCACCCGTACGGGAGCGTCGTCCGTACGGGTGAAAGATGAAGGGTGCCCGTCAGGGCACGACGATCACCTTGGTGTTGATCGTCGCGAAGGCCCACATCGCGTCGCCGTCCGCCCTCGACATGCGGATGCCGCCGGTCTTCTTCGTCTGGTCCGGCTCCGGCACGGAGCCGTCCACGCGCGCGCTGAAGCCGACGGCGATGCCGTCGGTGGTGGCGAACCGTACGACGTGCTCGATCGGCACCCCGTCCGAGCCGGTGACCGTGCCCGAGCGCGAGCCCACCGGGTAGCTGCCCGGCGCCGGGTGGACCGTGCTCGGCATGACCGCGAAGGACTTCGGCTGCTGCCCGTCCTCGCCGACCAGCCACACCCGCTTCTGCGACACCGAGTACACGACCCGTACCCCGGTCCCGGAGTCCGCCGGCACCGCCGCGATCTTCGACGGGTCCGGCTTGGCGGGGCCCGGCGCGGGCGCCGGCGCCTGGGGGGCCGCCTTCGAGGGGTGCGCGGGTGCCGTGGCCGAGGCCTGGTAGCCGAGGAAGGCGACGGCGACCAACGCCGCGACGGTGAGCCCGGCCACGATTCCCGAGCTGCTGCGTGCCACCTTGCTCCGCCTCTCCGCGGTCTCCCCGCGTTCTCCGTGTGGGTCTGTGTGTGGGTCTGTGTGTCGGTTCTCAGTGTCGCGTCGTCCGGGTCGGGTCGTCCGCGGGGCGCCGGGCCGCCGGGGACCGGAAAGCCCGGTCGAGTACCGCACTGACGCCTCGGTCGAAAGGTAGCAGCCGGGGTCGCCCGCGACCGGCCGCAAGGGCCGGGGCCCGGGGAGTCGTAGGCTGTTCGCGTGCTCTTGCTCGCTGTAGATACCGCCACGCCCGCCGTCACCGTCGCCCTGCACGACGGCGAGTCAGTCCTCGCCGAATCGAACCAGGTCGACGCCCGCCGCCACGGGGAGCTGCTGCTGCCCTCCGTCGACAGGGTCCTCGCCGAGGCCGGGGTGAAGCTCGAAGCCGTCACCGGCATCGTCGTCGGCGTCGGCCCCGGCCCCTACACCGGGCTGCGGGTCGGCCTCGTCACCGCCTCCACCTTCGCCGCCGTCCTCGGGGTCCCGGTGCACGGCCTGTGCACCCTGGACGGCCTGGCCTACGCGGCCGGCGCCGCCGGGATCGAGGGCCCCTTCACCGTCGCCACCGACGCGCGGCGCAAGGAGGTCTACTGGGCCCGGTACGAGGACCCGCGCACGCGCGTCGGCGACCCGGCCGTGGACCGCCCGGCCGACATCGCCGAGCGGGTCGCCGGGCTGCCCGCGGTCGGACAGGGCGCGCTGCTGTACCCGGAGGTCTTCACGGACGCCCGGCAGCCCGAGCACCAGAGCGCCGCCGCCCTCGCCGGCCTGGCGGCGGAACGGCTCGCGACCGGGGCGCCCTTCGAGAACGCCGAGGGCCTGCCCCCGACGCCGCTGTACCTGCGCCGGCCCGACGCCCAGGTGCCCAAGAACTACAAGGTGGTCACCCCGCAGTGACCTCGGTACTGCGCGAGATGCGCTGGTGGGACATCGAGTCCGTGCTGGAACTGGAACACGAGCTGTTCCCCGAGGACGCCTGGTCCGCCGGCATGTTCTGGTCGGAGCTCGCCCACGCGCGCGGCCCGCACGCCACCCGCCACTACGTCGTCGCCGAGAGCCCGTCCGAGGGCCTGCCTGAGGGCCTGCCCGACGGCCCGTCGGGCAGCGGCGCCGCCGCCCCGGGGGCCGCGGGCCGCATCGTCGGCTACGCCGGGCTGGCCGCGACCGGGGACCTGGGCGACGTACAGACCATCGCCGTCGCCCGCGACCAGTGGGGCACTGGTCTCGGCGCCCGGCTGCTGGAGGACCTGCTGCGCGCGGCGACCGCCTTCGAGTGCGCCGAGGTGCTGCTGGAGGTGCGGGTGGACAACACCCGCGCCCAGAAGCTCTACGAGCGCTTCGGTTTCGAGCCGATCGGTTTCCGGCGCGGCTACTACCAGCCCGGCAACGTCGACGCGCTCGTGATGCGCCTCTCCGGCCCCACAACCCCAGACTCCGCACCCTCCGTACACGTACAAGGTGAGACCCATGGCTGACGAACCGCTCGTCCTCGGTATCGAGACCTCCTGCGACGAGACCGGCGTCGGCGTCGTCCGCGGCACCACCCTGCTGGCCGACGCGATCGCCTCCAGCGTCGACGAGCACGCCCGCTTCGGCGGGGTCGTGCCCGAGGTGGCCTCCCGCGCGCACTTGGAGGCGATGGTCCCGACCATCGACCGCGCCCTCAAGGAGGCCGGCGTCAGCGCCCGCGACCTCGACGGCATCGCCGTCACCGCCGGCCCCGGCCTCGCGGGGGCGCTGCTGGTGGGCGTCTCGGCGGCCAAGGCGTACGCGTACGCCCTGGGCAAGCCCCTGTACGGGGTCAACCACCTGGCCTCGCACATCTGTGTCGACCAACTGGAGCACGGGCCGCTTCCGGAGCCGACCATGGCGCTGCTGGTGTCGGGCGGGCACTCCTCGCTGCTGCTGGCACCGGACATCACCGCCGACGTACGGCCGCTCGGCGCGACCATCGACGACGCGGCCGGCGAGGCCTTCGACAAGATCGCCCGGGTGTTGCAGCTGGGCTTCCCCGGCGGTCCGGTCATCGACCGGCTCGCGCGGGAGGGCGACCCGAAGGCGATCAACTTCCCGCGCGGGCTGACGGGGCCGCGCGACGCGGCGTACGACTTCTCCTTCTCCGGCCTCAAGACGGCGGTGGCCCGCTGGATCGAGGCGAAGCGGAAGGCGGGCGAGGAGGTGCCGGTGCGCGACGTGGCGGCATCCTTCCAGGAGGCCGTGGTGGACGTGCTGACCCGCAAGGCGATCCGCGCCTGCAAGGACGAGGGCGTCGACCACCTGATGATCGGCGGCGGCGTCGCGGCCAACTCCCGGCTGCGGGCGTTGGCCCAGGAGCGGTGCGACGACGCGGGGATCGTCCTGCGCGTGCCGCGGCCCAAGCTCTGCACGGACAACGGCGCGATGGTGGCCGCCCTGGGCGCGGAGATGGTCAAGCGGAACCGTCCGGCCTCGGACTGGGACCTGTCGGCCGATTCCTCGCTGCCGGTGACGGACCCGCACGTGCCGGGGACGCAGGCGCACGACCCCGGACACGATCACGGACCCGGTCACAGCCACGACCACGACCACGTGCACGAGCTGAGCAAGGACAACCTCTACTCGTGAGCACGGTCGCGCTGATGTGGGAGGCCCGGGCGGTGCCCGGCCGGGGGAACGAGCTGCTGGAGTGGGCCCGTTCCCAGGTCCTGGCGCGGGAGCCGGTGCGCCGCGAGGTGCTGCGGGCGCCGCAGGACCGGGTGCTGGTGGTCACCTGGTGGGAGGCCGCCGAGGGCGTGGCGGCGGAGTTGCCCGAGCTGCCCGAGCCGGCCACCGACCTCATCACCCGGGCGGTGCACCGCTGGCGGTTCGAGTCCGTGGAGGTCGCGGGCGGCTGAGCGCCCGTCGAGTGACTCTGTATCAGATCCCGGTATGGTCATGTGCATGTCCCGTCGTGACCTGCCGCCTCCGCCGCCGCCCGCGCACCTGCGGGATTGGATGGACGAGTCCGTCGTACGCGCCGACCGCGCGCGCTTCCTCCGGGAGCTGGGCCGGCGCACCCTCGGCCCGGGCCGGCTGCTGCTGCTCTGGGCGGTGGCCGCCGTCTTCGCCCTCGGTTGGACCTTCATCGGCATGGCCCTGATGGCGTTCGAGAGCGGCGATCCGCTCTCCTCCCTCTTCGGGCTCGTCTTCGGCCTGCTCGGCGTCGGCGTACTCGTCCCCGCCGGGATCTGGTTCGCCAAGGGCATCGAACGGGACCGGCAGATGCGCCACCTGCTGTGCGCGTGGGCCGAATCCGACCGGGACCCGGCGGCCGACGCCCTGGTGCGCGCCCCCTGGCGGAGCCTGACCTGGCTGCTCACGTCCTTCGCCCTCGGCGTGTTCGGGCTGTGGGTGACCTTCGGGACGGCGGCGGAGGCCAGGCCGGGCCAGGTGACGTACGGCGAGGTCACCTACTTCATGGGGCTCGGCCTGATCCTGTGGATCACCGGCCTCCTCGGCCTCGGCAAGGCCGGCGCGCACTACCGCTGGGCCGTGCGCGCCTTCAGGACCGCCGGCCGGGGCCTGTCCGGCTGAGGGCGTCCGGCTGGGGCGCCGGGCCCGTCACCGGGCCTCGGCGGGGCCCCCGATCAGCATCGAGGGAGCGCCGTCGACGCGGGTCAGGATCACCGTCGCCGAGTGGGGACCCTGCGGCTTGACCTTCTTGCGCAGCTCCTCAGGCTCGATCGCCGAGCCGCGCTTCTTCACCGTCAGGATGCCGACGCCTCGCTCGCGCAGCAGGGCCTTGAGCTTCTTCAGGCCGAACGGCAGCACGTCGGTGATCTCGTACGCGGTCGCGTACGGGGTCGCGCGCAGCTCGTCGGCGGTGATGTAGGCGATGGTCGGGTCGATGAGGCGGCCGCCCAACTGCTCGGCGACCTCCGCGACGAGATGGGCTCGGATCACGGCGCCGTCGGGCTCGTAGAGGTACCGGCCGACCGGTCCCACCTCGGGATCGGGCAGCGGATCGGCGGTGCGCAGCGCGCGCGGCCCCGGCAGCAGGGTGGCCCGTACGCTGCCGGGCTCCGTCCCGAACCACAGCACGGCCTCCTTCACATCCCCCTGGTCGGAGATCCACTCGGCCTCGGCCTCCGCCGGGACGGCCTCGTGCGGGATGCCGGGGGCGATCTTGATCGCCGCGTACGGGGCGCTGCGCGCGGTCGCGACGGCCCAGGACAGCGGCGGCGAGTAGCTCTCGGGGTCGAAGATCCGGCCCCGTCCGCCGCGCCGGGCCGGGTCGATGAAGACGGCGTCGTAGCCACCGGTGTCGACGGCGGTCACGTCCGCCTCCCGGACCTCGATCAGGTCCGCCAGGCCCAGCGCCTCGGCGTTGGCCCGGGCGACGGCGACCGTCAACGGGTCGTGGTCCACCGCCAGCACCCGGATGCCCAGCCGGGCCAAGGCGAGGGCGTCCCCGCCGATGCCGCAGCACAGGTCCGCGACGCTGCGCACGCCGAGGGCCGCGAGCCGGCCGGCACGGTACGTCGCGACCGAGGCGCGGGTGGCCATCTCGCTGCCGCCGGGGGTGAAGTACATCCGGAAGGCGTCCTCGGCCCCGAACTTGGCCACCGCCCGCTGCCGCAGCCGGGCCTGCCCGAGCGCGGCGGACACCAGGGCGGCGGGGTGCTCGCGGCGCAGCCGGGTGGCCACGGCCAGCTCCTGGGCGGGGTCGTAGTCGTGGAGCGAGTCGAGGAGGGCGCGCCCCTCGGGGGTGAGGAGGGCGGCGAAGTCTTCGGGGGTCACGCCGTCCATTGTCGGCCAGTGTGGGCCAGTCGATGGAAGGTCGAGGTCCGCTCGCGGTGTCTGCCGGGGACCGGGGGAGTGTCCTGGGAGTATCCGTCGCTATGCAGCCTGTACGACAAAAGGGAAATAAGACGCAACAAGGTCATCGGTCGGCGGCGCGTCCGCTCGGCCGGTACGGGGTGGCCCTCGCCGCGCTGCTGGTCGCCGCGCTGGGCACCGCATGCGGCTCCTCCAACCCGCCCGCCACCAAGCCCAAGGGCGGCCAGGGCGCCGAGGGGGCGGGCGCGGCGGGCGCGCTCGCCAACCCGGCCGAGCAGCAGAAGGCCACACTGCAGGCCCGGATCGCCGCGGCGAAGAAGTGGAGACTGGCCAAGCCGCCACTGACCGCCCCGCCCGCGCCCAAGACCAAGCCGGAGATCACCACCCGCGACGGCTTCGAGGTCGAGGGCCAGGAGGACCTCCCGCCGGTCTTCACCACGGTCCCCACCGAGGACAAGGTCGTCTTCCTGACGATCGACGACGGCGCCGAGAAGGACCCCGAGTTCCTCAAGATGATGAAGGAACTCAAGATCCCCTACACGGCCTTCCTCAGCGACTACCTGGTCCGGGACAACTACCCGTACTTCAAGGAGATGCAGGCCGCGGGCGTCACCCTGAACAACCACACGCTCAACCACCGCTACCTGCCGGCCCTCGACTACGAGAAGCAGCGCGAGGAGATCTGTGGGCAGCAGGACACCATCCAGAAGGAGTTCGGCAAGCGGCCGACGCTCTTCCGGCCGCCCTACGGCAACTACAACCAGGACACCCTGAAGGCCGCGAAGTCCTGCGGCATCAAGGCGGTCCCCCTGTGGAACGCCGAGGCGTTCGTCAACCGCATGGACTGGCGCGAATGGGACCGTGACCTCCACCCGGGTGACATCATCCTCACGCACTTCCGGGGACGGGAGGACTGGAAGGGCACGATGCCTGACATGATCCGTCATGTCATGAAGACCGTCACGGACAAGGGTTACGCCGTGGCTCGCCTGGAGGACTACTTGTGAAGTACGCGCGCCGGTTGGTAGCCGGAACGCTCGCAGCCGGCGCGCTCGCGCTGTCCCTCTCGGGGTGCGGGAACAGCGTGGACCCCATCGAACGACTGGGCCGCAAGACCAAGCAGGAGACGGGGAAGCCCTCGGCCTCCCCGTCCACCGCCGCCTCGTCCCCCGCGCCGGCGCCCTCGGCCGACGAGGCGTACCGCAAGTGGGGCCTGACGACGCCGGTCCAGTACGCGCCGAAGCCCGCCCAGAAGCCGCAACTGCCCAAGCCCGCACCGGGCAAGCCGGCCGTCATAGACCGAATACCCGTCGCGCCGGGCGACAAGGTCGTCTTCCTGACCTTCGACGACGGCGCGGAGAAGGACCCGCAGTTCCTGAAGATGGCGGCCGACCTCAAGCTGCCGATCAGCATGTTCCTGACGGACAACGTGGCCTCGTCCGACTACGGCCACTTCCAGACGCTGCGCGACAACGGCAGCGGCAGCACGATAAACAACCACACCCTGACCCACCCGAACCTGCGGACGCTGAACTTCGCGGCGCAGAAGAAGGAGATATGCGGTCAGCAGGAACGCCTGGAGAAGCGCTTCGGCACCAAACCGACCCGCTTCCGCCCGCCGTTCGGCAACTACAACGACGACACCCTCAGGGCCGCCTCCGAGTGCGGCATCTCGCAGGTCCTGCTGTGGCGCGTGTCGATGCAGATAACCGGCTTCCAGTACGCCGAGGGCTCCGCCCTCCGCCCCGGGGACATCATCCTCGCCCACTTCCGCGGCCCGGCCGAACTCAAGGGCGAGTCGGAAACCCGGATGACCACGAACATGCTCCAGCGCATCCAGGAACAGGGCTTCAAGATCGCCCGCCTGGAGGACTACCTGTAGGGGGCGGGGCGGGGGCTTCGGGGGCGGGGCTTCGGGAGGGCGGGGTTTCGGTGGGGCGGTGTCAGGGACGGTATGGGGGTTTCCCGTCAGTCCCATCGTCTCTCCGGTCGCGCCGGTCCCTCAAGGGCGCTCCTCCTCGTTCCTCGTCGTCGCGTCGCTACGCGGTGGCCTTCGGCCACCCTTGACCGACCGTCCCGCCCCGATCAACGAAGACTGCCGGGAACCCCCCAAAGGAACGGTCACGGGGCGGAGAGGCGCAGGAACGGCCCTCTCAGGGACCGTCAGGGCGCCCCAGGGGAGCCAAACCACACTGGACGGCGCCCCCGACAACACAAGGGCACACAGGACCGTCAGTTGGCGCGCTCGGCCGCGCTGCGCTCCACGCAGAACTCGTTGCCTTCGGGATCGGCCAGAGTCACCCAGCCGGTGCCGTCGGGCTTGCGGTGGTCGCCGACCACCGTCGCGCCCAGGGCCGTCAAGCGCTCCACCTCTTCGTCCCGGGACCGGTCCTGCGGCTGCAGGTCCACGTGGACCCGATTCTTGACCGTCTTGGCATCGGTCACGGTCACGAAGAGCAGGTGTGCGCCGGACGTCACGACCGTCGCCTCGGGATCGCCGGGGAAGTCGTCGGGGGCGAGCGAACCGTCCAGGACAGCGGCCCAGAACTGCGCCAAGCCGTAGGCATCGGAGCAGTCGATGGTGATGTGTCGGATCAAGGAAGCCATTCGCGCACTATCGACCGGCCCAACGAGCGATGTCCACCGACTTTACGTGTGGGTCCATGAGCGGCCCCGGACGGCTCGCAGTCGCCGGACGAGAGGAGCACGTAGCGATCTGACGCGCCTGGTGTGCCCTTGCGTTGTCTGGGGCGCTCTCTGGTGTGGTCTGGGCCTGCCCGGTGCGGAATCCGCGTGCAAAGGGGCCGGGCCTTGGTGTGGCTGGTCCTGGGGCGCCCTGACGGTCCCTGAGAGGGCCGTTCCTGCGCCTCTCCGCCCCGTGACCGTTCCTTTGGGGGTTTCTCGGCAGTCTTCGTTGATCCGGGGCGGGACGGTCGGTCAAGGGTGGCCGAAGGCCATCGCGTAGCGACGCGACGAAGGAGCGCCCTTGAGGGACCGGCGCGACCCGGAGAGACGATGGGACTGACGGGGAACCCCCATACCGTCCCTGACACCGCCCCCCCGAAACCCGGCCCCCGAAGCCCCCGCCCCGCCGTGAGACCCCTCACCGTCTCAACGGCGGCACCAGCGGTGTGATGGTGGTTTCCACCGGGCCCTGGGCGTCCGCCTCGCGTTGGCGCTCCGCGCTGTCGCTGATGCGGAGCAGCAGGGCGATCATGATCCAGTTGGCCAACAGGGACGAGCCGCCCTTCGCCAGGAAGGGCAGGGCCTTGCCCGTCAGGGGAATCAGGCCCGTCACGCCGCCGGCGACCACGAACACCTGGAGCGCCAGCGCCGCCGCGAGGCCCACCGCCAGGAGTTTGCCGAACGGGTCCCGTGCCGCCAGGGCCATGCGCAGCCCCCGCTGGACGAGGAGCGCGTAGAGCAGCAGGACCGCCATCACGCCCGCCAAGCCGAGTTCCTCGCCCACCGTCGTCAGGATGAAGTCGCTGCGCCCCGCGAACTTGATGAGCTCCGGGTGGCCCATGCCGAGCCCGGTACCGGTGATCCCGCCGGTGCCGAAGCTGAACAGGGCCTGCGCCGACTGGTCGGAGGTGACGCCCGGCGGCCGGTCCTTCCAGTAGTAGGACAGGGGGTTGAGCCAGGCGGCCACGCGCGCCTTCACGTGCGGCTCCGTCGAGCCCACCACGAACGCGCCGCCCGCCGCCATGACCAGGCCGCAGACGATCCAGCTGGTGCGTTCCGTGGCCACGTACAGCATCACCACGAACACGCCGAAGAAGATGAGCGACGTCCCCAGGTCGCGCTCGAAGACCAGTACCAGCAGGGACACGATCCACACGGTGACGATCGGCCCGAGCTGGCGCATCGGCGGCAGCCGCATGCCAAGGAACCTGCGGCCGGTCAGGGCCAGCGAGTCGCGGTGCACGACCAGGTACCCGGCGAAGAACACCGCGATCATGATCTTCACGAACTCGCCGGGTTGGAGCGAGAACCCGAACAGGATGATCCAGCGCTTCGCGCCGTAGGTGTCCGCGCCGAAGAAGGCCGGGGCGATGAGCAGCACCAGCGCGACGGCCATCGTGATGTAGATGAAGCGCTGCAACAGCCTGTGGTCGCGCAGCAGTGCCACCACCAGCAGACAGGCCGCGACCCCGACCACGGTCCACATCAGTTGGCCGGGCGCGTTGGCGTCGGAGCCGTACCGCTCGATGTACCCCTGGTCGAGACGGTGGATGAGGACGAGCCCGAGCCCGGTCAGCAGCATGGCGAGCGGGAAGATCAGCGGATCGGCGTACGGCGCGAACCGGCGGATGCCCAGGTGCCCCACCAGCGCGAGCAACGACAGGCTGATCGTGAAGCCCGTGAGCTGGGGCGGCAGCACGCCGTTCATGGCAAGACCGGCCCCGGCGTGGCCGAAAACGGCGATGCCGATGACGAGGACGAGCAGCAATGCTTCGGTACGACGGCGGGCGCCGGCGATCGTCAGCGGCCTCAGTCCCCGCACGGGAGGCCTTCGCCGTCGCTATTGGGGCGTTTTATCTTCATATCCACTACGACGAGGAACCCCTGACGATGGTTCCTGGAGGCCTGGCCGGGGCGGTCCGGAAGGGGGCGATCCACAATCCGTCGGGTGGCGTGTTGGCACTCCGCTTGACCGAGTGCTAATCGCCGGAATAGTCTCGCACCTGGCACTCGCCCCTGGTGAGTGCCAACACAGCGACAGGCAGGTCCGGCACCCGCGACGACGGATCGACCTGGTCGCCACCTCAGACAGTTAACCCCGGATCTCCGAAGGGGGAGGTCGGATCGTGACGACCGCCAGCTCCAAGGTTGCCATCAAGCCGCTTGAGGACCGCATTGTGGTCCAGCCGCTCGACGCCGAGCAGACCACGGCCTCCGGCCTGGTCATCCCGGACACCGCGAAGGAGAAGCCCCAGGAGGGCGTCGTCCTTGCGGTCGGTCCGGGTCGCTTCGAGGACGGCCAGCGTCTCCCGCTGGACGTCAGCGTCGGCGACATCGTGCTGTACAGCAAGTACGGCGGCACCGAAGTGAAGTACAGCGGCGAGGAGTACCTCGTCCTCTCGGCCCGCGACGTGCTCGCGATCGTCGAGAAGTAAGACACTTCTCCAGTTTTGCTTTGAGCTGCGCCCCTGGTCACCCTGCTGATGCCGGGGGGCGAGGGGCGTGGTTCGTTCTAGGCGGTGGCGGTCGCGGTGAGCGGCCGAGGATCGCAACGAGAGGACTGAACCGCTCCCATGCCGAAGATTCTGAAGTTCGATGAGGACGCCCGTCGCGCCCTTGAGCGCGGTGTGAACAAGCTTGCCGACACGGTGAAGGTGACGATCGGCCCCAAGGGCCGCAACGTCGTCATCGACAAGAAGTTCGGCGCCCCCACCATCACCAACGACGGTGTCACCATCGCCCGCGAGGTCGAGCTGGACGACCCGTACGAGAACCTGGGCGCGCAGCTCGTGAAGGAGGTGGCGACCAAGACCAACGACATCGCGGGTGACGGCACCACCACCGCCACCGTGCTGGCCCAGGCGCTGGTCCGCGAGGGTCTGCGCAACGTCGCCGCCGGCGCCTCCCCGGCCGCCCTCAAGAAGGGCATCGACGCCGCCGTCAAGGCCGTGTCGCAGGAGCTCCTCGCGACCGCCCGCCCGATCGAGGACAAGTCCGACATCGCCGCCGTGGCCGCGCTCTCCGCGCAGGACCAGCAGGTCGGCGAGCTCATCGCCGAGGCGATGGACAAGGTCGGCAAGGACGGTGTCATCACCGTCGAGGAGTCCAACACCTTCGGCCTGGAGCTGGAGTTCACCGAGGGCATGGCCTTCGACAAGGGCTACCTCTCGCCGTACATGGTCTCCGACCAGGAGCGTATGGAGGCCGTCCTCGACGACCCGTACATCCTGATCCACCAGGGCAAGATCTCCTCCATCCAGGACCTCCTGCCGCTGCTGGAGAAGGTCATCCAGGCCGGCGCCTCGAAGCCGCTGCTGATCATCGCCGAGGACGTCGAGGGCGAGGCCCTGTCGACCCTGGTCGTCAACAAGATCCGTGGCACCTTCAACGCCGTCGCCGTCAAGGCCCCCGGCTTCGGTGACCGCCGCAAGGCGATGCTCCAGGACATGGCCACCCTCACCGGTGCCACCGTCATCGCCGAGGAGGTCGGCCTCAAGCTCGACCAGGCCGGTCTCGACGTCCTGGGTTCCGCGCGCCGCGTGACCATCACCAAGGACGACACCACCATCGTCGACGGTGGCGGCAGCTCCGACGAGGTCCTCGGCCGCGTCAACCAGATCAAGGCCGAGATCGAGTCCACGGACTCCGACTGGGACCGCGAGAAGCTGCAGGAGCGCCTGGCGAAGCTCGCCGGCGGCGTCTGCGTCATCAAGGTCGGCGCCGCCACCGAGGTGGAGCTCAAGGAGAAGAAGCACCGCCTCGAGGACGCCATCTCGGCGACCCGCGCCGCGGTCGAGGAGGGCATCGTCTCCGGCGGTGGCTCCGCGCTCGTCCACGCCGTGAAGGTGCTGGAGGGCAACCTCGGCCTCACCGGCGACGAGGCCACCGGTGTCTCCGTCGTCCGCCGCGCCGCGGTCGAGCCGCTGCGCTGGATCGCCGAGAACGCGGGCCTCGAGGGCTACGTGATCACCGCCAAGGTCGCCGAGCTCGACAAGGGCCAGGGCTTCAACGCCGCGACCGGCGAGTACGGTGACCTGGTCAAGGCCGGCGTCATCGACCCGGTCAAGGTCACCCGCTCCGCGCTGGAGAACGCCGCTTCCATCGCCTCCCTGCTGCTCACGACCGAGACCCTGGTCGTCGAGAAGCCGGCCGAGGAAGAGGCCGACGCCGGTCACGGCCACGGCCACAGCCACTGACCTCGTCAGAGCTGAGCTGAACTGAGGAAGCCCCGGTTCCCGCCGCTGCGAAGCGGTGGTGACCGGGGCTTTCCCGTGCGGTGGGTCGCGCCGTGCGCACCCCGCGCGGCGTCACATGCCCATGTCCTGGGTGGTGCCGCCCGAGGCCGTGCCCATGCCCGTGCCCATGCCCATGCCCATCTGCCTCATCAGGCCGGGGGCGTCGTAGTACCACCAGCCCTCCGCGATCTGGCCGTTCTCGATCCGGAAGGTGGTGCAGCCCGACATGGCGACCTCCTGGCCAGTCGAGGGCATCCCCATGAAGTCGCCCTTCTGCCGGCCGGTCCAGTTCCACAGGGTGGTGACGCAGTCGCCTTCGGCGATCTGGCGGTGCAGGTCGAAGGTGAACTCGAAGGCGTCGCGCCACATGGTCATGCTCCGGCGCAGGCCCTCGCGACCGTCGCCGGTGCCCGGCTGCCGCATCATGTCGTGTTCCGTGTAGTCGGCCGCGACGCATTCCTCCATGACGTCGAAGTTCCCCTTCTCCGCCAGCTCCTCGAAGATCCGGTTCACGAGCAGCTTGTTGAGGTACTCGTCGCGGACGACGTCCAGGTTCATGAACTTCGGCATGCCCTCGCAGAGGGCCACCATCTCCTGGAACATCCGGTCCGTCTCCGGAAGCTGAGAGTTCCTCATCGCCTCCTCGTAGGAGGGGAATTCGACGAGATCGACGTAGTGCGTCTTCGCGTCGCGGTCCCGGCCGATCATCGTGTGGGTGACCGTCCGTCGGCCGCTCGCCTGCTCCGCCCAGCGGTCGATGAGCGCGTTCATCTCCTCGAACCGCTTGGTTTCGTAATCAATCACCTGAACGAAAGTCATCGCGTCGCCTCCCGGGGTGGATGGGACACATCCAGTTTAGGGACGTTTGCCCCGGTCGGCGCGGCTCTCCGGCGGCCTACTGGGGGCCGTACTTGCGGCCCGTACGCGAGGACACCCCACCGAGGAGCCCGCGCGGCGTCAGCTTCACCACGCCCATCAACGCCTTGTACCGGGGGTCGGGGATGGAGACGGTCTTGCCGCGTGCCAGGTCGGCCAGCGCCGCCGCCACCAACTTGTCGGCGTCGAGCCACATCCAGCCCGGGATGTTGTCGGTTCCCATCCCGGCCCGCTGGTGGAACTCGGTCCGTACGAACCCCGGACACAGCGCCATCAGCCGCACCCCGCTCCCGGCCAGGTCCTTCGCCGCGCCCTGGGTGAACTGCACGACCCAGGCCTTGCTCGCCCCGTAGGTCCCGCGCGGTACGAAGGCGGCGACCGAGGCCACGTTGATCACGCCACCGCGCCCCCGCGAGCGCATCGACTCGGCCGCCGCCGAGGTCAACCGCAGCACCGCTTCGATGTGAACCTTCAACATCGTCAGCTCGTCCGCCATGGAAACCTGGAGGTAGCGGCCCTTGTTGCCGAAGCCCGCGTTGTTGACCAGCAGGTCCACCGGGTGGGTGCGGTCGTCGAGGCGCGCCTCGACCGCGGCGATGCCCTTCTCCGTGGACAGGTCGGCCGTCAGTACCTCGGCCTCGATGCCGTGCCGGTCGTGCAGTTCGGTGGCCTGCTCGCCCAGGCGTTCCGTGTCCCGCGCCACCAGCACCAGGTTGTGTCCCTGGGCGGCGAGCCGCCGGGCGAAGGCGGCGCCGATGCCCGCCGTGGATCCCGTAATCAACGCAGTCGTCATAGGCGCAACCTAGCTTTATTCGGAGCGGGGTTCGCCTACAGGCCCCGGCGTCGGCGGGCAGTCCCAAAGCGTGCCATGGGCATCTCCTGCACGCTCAAAGGAGGGCTTATGCTCGAAGGGTGATCGAGGCACGTCATCTACGGGTCCTGCGCGCCGTCGCCGGGACCGGGTCCTTTTCAGCCGCCGCCCGCGAACTGGGCTGCACCCAACCGGCCGTCTCCCAGCAGATGAAGGCGCTGGAGCAGTCGGCCGGTACCCCGCTGCTCATCCGGACCGGCCGCGAGATGCGGCTCACCCAGGCCGGCGAGGCGCTGGTCCGCCACGCCGCCGGCATCCTGGCCGGGCTGACCGCCGCCGAAGAGGAGGTCGCGGCGATCGCCGGGCTGCGCGCGGGGCGGGTCCGACTGGTGTCGTTCCCCAGCGGCAGCTCCACCCTGGTCCCCACCGCGCTGGCCGCCATGCGCGCCGAGCACCCCGGCACCCGGATCTCGCTGGTCGAGGCCGAGCCGCCGCGCTCGGTGGAGATGCTGCGCGAGGGCGACTGCGATCTGGCGCTGGCCTTCCGGTACGGGGGCTCGGCCGGGTCCGCCGCCGAGTGGGAGGACCTGGTGGTGCGGCCCCTGTTGACCGACCGGCTCGTGGGACTGGTCCCGCGGGCGCACCGGCTGGCCGGGGCCGAACGGGTGGGCATGGCCGAGCTGGCCGGGGAGCCCTGGATCGCGGGCTGCCCGCGCTGCCGCCGCCATTTGGTGGAGGTGTGCGAGGACGCGGGTTTCACCCCGCGGATCGATTTCGCGACCGACGACTACCCGGCGGTGGTCGGCCTGGTCGGGGCGGGTTTGGGGGTGGCGGTGCTGCCGGAGCTCGCGGTGGAGTCCGTACGGGCCAAGGGAGTCGCCGCCGTGGTCGTCGAACCGGCCGTCGAGCGGGAGGTCGTGGCGCTCACCCTGCCCGACCTGGCACGGGTACCGGCGGTGGCCGCGACCCTGGTGGAACTGGAGCGGGCCGCCGCGTCCATGGGGGCGTGACGGCACCGCTCCGCGAACGACACGGCCCGGGGAGGGGTGCGACACGCCCGGGCGTGCGCCGCGTCGCAGTTTCCGTGGAAGGGGTTCGGACGTCCGTCGCGGGATTTCCGGGGTGATCTTCGGATGATCCGCCTTTGGAGTGAGGAAACGTTCCTTCAAGCGGTGGGGGGAGCGCCGGTCAGTGCGGAGCGGCCGGGCCGGTCGCGCTCGACGCGGGGATCAGCCTGTGCCGGGCGCGACCCATCAGCTCCTCGCGCTCGTCTTCGGTGAGGCCGCCCCACACCCCGTAGGGCTCACGGACGGCGAGTGCGTGCGCGGCGCATTCCGCGCGCACCGGACAGCGCATGCAGACCTCTTTAGCCGAGGCCTCGCGCGCGCTCCTGGCCGCGCCCCGCTCGCCTTCCGGGTGGAAGAAGAGGGAGCTGTCGACCCCGCGGCAGGCAGCCAGTAGCTGCCAGTCCCAGAGGTCGGCGTTCGGTCCGGGGAGCCGGGAGAAATCTGCCATGGGTAGTCCTCTTGGTGCCGGTACTGAGGCGAATGGGATCCATGTCTCCACATCTACAGTCGTAGTAGATGTAAATATGACTCATTGGGAATCTAGCCTCAGACACATGGCGAACGGAAGGAAAGCCGCCAAATAGGGCATAGCTCCAGATGGAGGACGGGGGGCCCGTGGCTCCTGCGCCGTGATCGCGTCCTCACGTAGAGTGCCGAAGGTGTCCGTCCGACCCGTAACTCTTTCGAGTGACCATCGTTGAGAGTGCGAAGGCGGTTGAACCAAGAAGGTCTCGGACAGGTGTCCGGGGGCATCGACCGCACAGGTGACGATACGTACCAGCCTGGAGGCTCAAGGTGACGCGCATCAGCTGCGGAGGGCGGTCATGACTTCCGTCCTCGTCTGCGACGACTCCCCGCTTGCCCGAGAGGCGCTCCGTCGCGCGGTGGCCACCGTGCCCGGCGTCGAGCGTGTGACGACGGCTGCCAACGGCGAGGAAGTCCTCCGCCGCTGGGGTGCCGACCGCTCCGATCTCATTCTGATGGATGTCCGGATGCCGGGCCTCGGCGGTGTGGAGACGGTTCGCCGGTTGCTCTCGGCCGACCCGGGCGCCCGCATCATCATGCTGACGGTCGCCGAGGACCTGGACGGCGTGGCCCTCGCGGTCGCCGCCGGCGCCAGGGGCTACCTGCACAAGGACGCCTCGCGCGCCGAACTGCGGGCCACGGTCACCCAGGCGCTCGCCGACCCGACCTGGCGACTGGCCCCGCGCCGGCTCCGCTCGGCCGAGATGGGCGCCGCGCCCACGCTCACCGCGCGCGAGATCCAGGTGCTGGAGGGCATGAGCCACGGCCGTTCCAACGCGGAGATCGGGCGCGAGCTCTTCCTCTCCGAGGACACGGTCAAGACGCACGCCCGCAGGCTCTTCAAGAAGCTCGGCGCCTCGGACCGGGCGCACGCCGTGGCGCTGGGGTTCCGCTGGGGCCTCGTCCGCTGATCGCGGACCACCCAGAGTGTCCCGCCGTACCCGGTGCGCAAGCGGTGGTTGGCGGGGCACAATCCGGGGGACGTGTCGCTTCGGGCGCGATGCCGCATCCTTGAGGGTGTGCCGCATTTTCGAGGATGTGGCCTCAGGGACATTCGGGCCGAGCGGAGGGGAGGGCGCACACCATGAGTTCCGGCGCACCCGCTCATAACGCTTCGACGCACAACCAGGACCGCGATGCGACGAACGGTCCCGCGCCAAGGCACCATGGATCGATGCGCGACGACGAGGCCCAGGGGTCACCCGCGGCCACGAGCCCTACGGACGCCGCCAAAGGCGGCGGTGCCGGGGCTGTCGGCGCGCTCGTGCGCCGGGCGGTGGAGGGTGACGAGCAGGCCACCCATGACCTGCTCGCCTTCGTGCACCCGCTCGCCATCCGGTACTGCCGCACCCGTCTGTCGCGGCTTCCGGGTGACGCTCGTCACTTCGTGGAGGATCTCGCGCAGGAGGTCTGCGTCGCCGTCCTGATGGCGCTGCCCCGTTACCGCGACACCGGCCGCCCCTTCGAGGCGTTCGTCTTCGCCATCGCCGCGCACAAGGTCGCCGACCTGCAACGGGCCGCCATGCGCCACCCGGGGAGCACGGCTGTGCCGTCCGACGAGATGCCGGAACGGCCCGACGACTCGTTGGGACCCGAGGAGCGGGCGCTGCTCAGCAGCGACGCCGCCTGGGCGAAGAAGCTCCTGGCCAACCTCCCGGAGAACCAGCGCGAGCTGCTCGTCCTGCGGGTCGCGGTCGGGTTGACCGCCGAGGAGACCGGGCAGATGCTCGGCATGTCGCCCGGCGCCGTCCGGGTGGCGCAGCACCGGGCGCTCAGCCGGTTGCGGGCCCTCGCCGAGCAGTAGTCGCGGGCCGTCGCCCAGCAGTGGCCGAGCAGTGGTGAAGCCCTCGCCAGTGGTCGAGCCGGTGGCCGAGCGATCCGCCCTCGGTCGTAGGAACCGACGAAAGTGCCGGTTGACCTTGGTAGTGGAATGAGACGCGTCGCGATCCCGTTAGCATGGACATCCGCGCTGAGCAAGACCATTGGGAAGGTGTCATGACCGCCGACGGAGTGCCCGACAAATTCGCCACGCTCGGACTGACCTACGACGACGTCCTGCTGCTGCCGGGCGCGTCGGACATGGCGCCGGAGCAGATCGACACCTCTTCCCTCATCTCCCGCAACGTCCGGGTGAACGTCCCGCTGCTCTCCGCCGCCATGGACAAGGTCACCGAGGCCCGCATGGCCATCGCGATGGCCCGCCAGGGCGGCGTCGGCGTGCTGCACCGCAACCTGTCCATCGCGGACCAGGCCAACCAGGTCGACCTGGTCAAGCGCTCCGAGTCGGGCATGGTCACCGACCCGATCACGGTCCACCCGGACGCGACGCTGGGCGAGGCCGACCAGCTCTGCGCGAAGTTCCGCATCTCCGGCGTCCCGGTCACCGACGCGGCCGGCAAGCTGCTGGGCATCGTCACCAACCGCGACATGGCCTTCGAGTCGGACCGCAGCCGCCAGGTGCGCGAGGTCATGACCCCGATGCCGCTGGTCACGGGCAAGGTCGGCATCTCCGGCGTCGACGCCATGGAGCTCCTGCGCCGCCACAAGATCGAGAAGCTGCCGCTCGTCGACGACGCGGGCATCCTCAAGGGCCTCATCACCGTCAAGGACTTCGTCAAGGCGGAGAAGTACCCGAACGCCGCCAAGGACAAGGACGGCCGACTGCTCGTCGGCGCGGCCGTCGGCGTCGCCGGTGACGCGTACGAGCGCGCGCAGGCCCTGATCGAGGCGGGCGCCGACTTCATCGTGGTCGACACCGCCCACGGACACTCCCGCCTGGTCGGCGACATGGTCGCCAAGATCAAGTCGAACTCCGGCGTCGACGTCATCGGCGGCAACGTCGCCACCCGCGACGGCGCCCAGGCGCTCATCGACGCCGGCTGCGACGGCATCAAGGTCGGTGTCGGCCCCGGCTCCATCTGCACCACCCGCGTCGTCGCCGGCATCGGCGTCCCGCAGGTCACCGCCATCTACGAGGCCGCGCTCGCCGCGAAGGCCGCGGGCGTCCCGGTCATCGGCGACGGCGGTCTCCAGTACTCCGGTGACATCGCCAAGGCGCTCGTCGCCGGCGCCGACACCGTGATGCTCGGCTCGCTCCTCGCGGGCTGTGAGGAGTCCCCGGGCGAGCTGCTCTTCATCAACGGCAAGCAGTTCAAGTCGTACCGCGGCATGGGCTCGCTCGGCGCGATGCAGTCCCGCGGCGACCAGCGCTCCTTCTCCAAGGACCGCTACTTCCAGGAGGGCGTCGGCGGTGACGACAAGCTGATCCCCGAGGGCATCGAGGGCCAGGTCCCCTACCGCGGCCCGCTGTCGGCGGTCGTGCACCAGCTGGTCGGCGGCCTGCGCCAGTCGATGTTCTACGTCGGCGGTCGCACCGTCCCCGAGCTCCAGGACCGGGGCCGCTTCGTGCGGATCACCTCGGCGGGGCTCAAGGAGAGCCACCCGCACGACATCCAGATGACGGTCGAGGCGCCGAACTACTCCCGCAAGGGCTGATCGGTTCGAGGAAGGGGGCGGACCCGCGCACGGCGGGCCGCCCCTTCGTCATGTGTGCCCGCCCCTTCGTCACGTGCCCGTACGACGTCATGCGTCCGTACAGCGGTCACCGGAACGCGGCCCCCCGGGGTTCGGGGATACTGGACGGGCAGACCCAGAGGAAAGGCCACCACACGTGACTGAGATCGAGATCGGGCGCGGCAAGCGCGGCCGCAGGGCGTACGCGTTCGACGACATCGCCATCGTCCCGAGCCGGCGTACGCGGGACCCGAAGGAGGTCTCGATCGCCTGGCAGATCGATGCGTACCGCTTCGAGCTCCCCTTCCTGGCCGCCCCCATGGACTCGGTGGTCTCCCCGCAGACCGCGATCCGCATCGGCGAGCTCGGCGGCCTCGGCGTGCTGAACCTCGAAGGCCTGTGGACCCGCTACGAGGACCCGCAGCCGCTGCTGGACGAGATCGCGGAGCTGGACGAGACGTCCGCGACCCGCCGGCTCCAGGAGATCTACTCCGCGCCGATCCAGGCGGACCTGATCCGGCAGCGCATCAAGGAGGTGCGCGACTCCGGTGTGGTCACCGCCGCCGCGCTCTCCCCGCAGCGCACCGCCGAGTTCTCCAAGGCCGTCGTCGAGGCGGGCGTGGACATCTTCGTGATCCGTGGCACCACCGTGTCGGCGGAGCACGTCTCCGGCGCCGCCGAGCCGCTGAACCTCAAGCAGTTCATCTACGAGCTCGACGTGCCCGTCATCGTGGGCGGCTGCGCCACCTACACGGCGGCCCTGCACCTGATGCGCACCGGCGCCGCGGGCGTCCTCGTCGGCTTCGGCGGCGGCGCCGCGCACACCACGCGCAACGTGCTCGGCATCCAGGTCCCGATGGCCACCGCCGTCGCGGACGTGGCCGCGGCCCGCCGCGACTACATGGACGAGTCCGGCGGCCGGTACGTGCACGTCATCGCCGACGGTGGCGTGGGCTGGTCCGGGGACATCCCGAAGGCCGTCGCGTGCGGCGCGGACGCCGTGATGATCGGCTCCCCGCTGGCCCGCGCCACGGACGCGCCCGGCAAGGGCAACCACTGGGGCATGGAGGCCGTCCACGAGGACGTGCCGCGCGGCAAGAAGGTCGACCTCGGTACGGTCGGCACCACCGAGGAGATCCTCACCGGCCCGTCGCACACCCCGGACGGTTCGATGAACATCTTCGGCGCGCTGCGCCGCTCGATGGCCACCACCGGCTACAGCGAGCTCAAGGAGTTCCAGCGGGTCGAGGTCACGGTCGCGGACTCCCAGCACAGCCGCTGACCGCTTTCCGTACGTACGCAGGAGGGCCGGCACCCCGCTCGGGGTGCCGGCCCTCCTGCGTTGTCCCCAGGCCGCCTGGACCACCGGAGGGATCCCGGGAGGTCAGAGCCGGTGGGCGGCGCCGGGGGGGCTGGCGCCGCGGGTGTCGAGGAGCAACTGGGCCTTCACCGCGAGGCCTTGGAGGTCGTAGGTGCGGTGGTGCTGGAGCAGGATCGTCAGGTCGGCGTTGGCCGCGGCCTCGTACAGCGATTCGGCGCGGGGGACCGGCCGGTCCCGGACGCGCCAGCCCGAGATGTACGGATCGTGGTAGCTGACCAGTGCGCCGAGGTCGATGAGCCGGCTGGCGATCTCCGGGGCCGGGGAGCCCTCCTGGTCGGCGAGGTCGGGCTTGTACGTGACGCCGAGCAGCAGGACGCGGGCGCCGCGGGCGGATTTGCCGTGCTCGTTCAGCAAGGTGGCGGAGCGCTGGATGACGTACTGCGGCATCCGGGTGTTGATCTCCTGCGCCAGACCCACCATGCGCAGAGGGTGGCCCGGGGTGCGGGTGGTGTGGGGGAGGTAGGTGGGGTCCAGGGGGACGCCGTGGCCGCCGACGCCGGGGCCGGGGCGGAAGGCCTGGTACCCGTACGGCTTCGTCTCGGCGCACCGGATGACGTCCCAGAGGTCGACGCCGATGTCGTGGCAGAGGACCGCCATCTCGTTCATCAGGGCGATGTTGACGTGCCGGTAGTTGGTTTCCAGCAGTTGTACGGTCTCGGCCTCGCGCAGGCCCCGGGCGCGGACCACCTTCTCCGTGATGCGGGCGTAGAACGCGTGCGCCGACTCGGTGCAGGCGGGGGTGAGGCCGCCGATGACCTTGGGGGTGTTGGCGATGCCGTGGGTGCGGTTGCCCGGGTCGAGGCGGCTGGGGGAGTAGGCCAGGTGGAAGTCCCGGCCGGCGCGCAGTC
Organism: Streptomyces sp. Tek67B01; assembly: GCF_055231995.1. Classification (NCBI taxonomy): domain Bacteria; kingdom Bacillati; phylum Actinomycetota; class Actinomycetes; order Kitasatosporales; family Streptomycetaceae; genus Streptomyces; species Streptomyces sp. Tek67B01. The sequence continues at coordinate 3,006,191 of NZ_JBUYUY010000001.1, read as the reverse complement.
CGGAGCCGGCTTCGAGGATCGGGAGCAGGTAGTCCTCGGTGACACCCGGATGGGCGGCGGATTCGAGGATGACGGTGGTGTGGGGCCGTAGCCGGGCGGCGAGCGTGTGGCCGGCCTCGCCGACGGCGGAGAGGTCGAGTGCCCGGTCGGCGCCGAGCTGGGTGGGGGCGCAGATGACGGCGGTGCGTACCCGGCCCAGCTCGGCGGGGTTGGTGGTGATCCGGAAGCCGGCCGCCGACATGCGGCGGATCTCGGCGGCGGTGAGGGTGGTGTCCGTGGCCGGACCGCTGTCGTAGCCGACTGTCTCGATTCCGGCGGCGACGGCCGCCTGGGCGAGGGGGAGGCCGAGGTGGCCGAGTCCGATGACGGCGAGATCTGCGGGCATGGGGGTAGCCGTCCCTTCCCTTCCCTTACATGAGCGGGCTGGGCGCGCAAGTCCGTGGATGATCCGGTCGGTGGATGATCGAAGCCGGCGCAATGTCAGACTAGGCATATATATGACAGAAATGTCGCATTCTGGGGGTTTGGCTACCGTTGTGTTGTCCACAGGCGGTGGCCGAGTCGGAACCGGCCGGTGAGAATCGTGAACGGGGATGTGTGCGGGTACGCCCGCGGCAGGCGGGTACGCCCGCATCGAGCGGGTTCGCCCGCACCAACGGGAGGCAGCCGTGAGGACAGCGACACTGGGACCGGCGCAGCGCGCCGAGGCGCTCGCCGCAATGGCCGAACGCGAACTGGACGTGCTGGTGGTCGGTGCGGGCGTGGTGGGCGCCGGAACCGCGCTCGACGCCGTGACCAGAGGCCTGTCGACCGGACTGGTGGAGGCCAGGGACTGGGCCGCGGGCACGTCGAGCAGGTCGAGCAAACTGATCCACGGCGGCCTCAGGTACCTGGAGATGCTCGACTTCGCGCTCGTGCGCGAGGCGCTGAAGGAACGCGGTCTGCTGCTGGGGCGGCTGGCCCCGCACCTGGTCAAGCCCGTCCCGTTCCTCTACCCGCTCCAGCACAAGGGCTGGGAGCGGTTCTACGCGGGCTCGGGCGTGGCCCTCTACGACGCGATGTCGGTGTCCAGCGGACACGGGCGGGGCCTGCCGACCCACCGGCATCTCACGCGAAGCCACGCGCTGCGGGTCGCGCCGGCGCTGCGCAAGGACGCGCTGGTGGGGGCCCTGCAGTACTACGACGCCCAGATGGACGACGCCCGGTACGTCACGACTCTGGTCCGGACGGCCGCCGTGTACGGGGCGCACTGCGCCAACGGGGCGAAGGTCGTCGGATTCCTGCGCGAGGGCGAGCGCGTGGTCGGCGCGCGGGTGCGGGACGTCGAGGGCGGCGGGGAGTACGAGATCCGCGCGAAGCAGATCGTCAACGCGACGGGCGTGTGGACGGACGACACCCAGGCGCTGATCGGGGAGCGCGGCCAGTTCCACGTCCGGGCGTCGAAGGGCATCCATCTGGTCGTACCGAAGGACCGGATCAACTCGTCCACCGGGCTGATCCTGCGGACCGAGAAGTCCGTACTGTTCGTCATCCCGTGGGGCCGGCACTGGATCGTGGGGACCACGGACACCGACTGGGACCTCGACAAGGCGCATCCGGCGGCGTCGAGCGCCGACATCGACTACCTGCTGGAGCACGTGAACTCGGTGCTGGCGGTGCCGCTGACGCGGGACGACGTCGAGGGCGTGTACGCGGGCCTGCGGCCCCTGCTGGCGGGCGAGTCCGACGCGACGAGCAAGCTCTCGCGCGAACACACGGTCGCGCACCCGGTGCCGGGGCTGGTGGTGGTCGCGGGCGGCAAGTACACGACGTACCGGGTGATGGCGAAGGACGCGGTGGACGAGGCCGTGCACGGCTTGGACCAGCGGGTGGCGGAGTGCGTGACCGAGGACGTGCCGCTGGTGGGCGCGGAGGGATATCGGGCGCTGTGGAACGGGCGAGCGGGCATCGCCGGGCGGACGGGCCTGCACGTGGTGCGGGTGGAGCACCTGTTGAACCGGTACGGCTCGCTGACGGAGGAGTTGCTCGACCTGATCGAGGCCGATCCCGGGTTGGGGGAGCCGTTGTCGGGTGCGGACGACTATCTGCGGGCAGAAGTGGTGTACGCCGCCTCGCACGAGGGGGCGCGGCACCTGGAGGACGTGCTGACGCGACGGACACGGATCTCGATCGAGACGTTCGACCGGGGGACGCGATCGGCGCGGGAGTGCGCGGAATTGATGGCTCCGGTTCTGGGATGGGACGAGCAGCAGATCGCGAAGGAGATCGAGCACTACGAGAAGAGGGTGGAGGCCGAGCGGGAATCGCAGCGTCAGCCTGACGATCAGACGGCGGACGCGGCACGGCTCGGGGCGCCCGACATCGTTCCGTTGTAACTCCGGGATGTGGGAGGGGGAACCGCGGACCCGGGGCGTCCGTCCGTTGCGGAGTGAGCAACAATGAGGTTTCTGCCGGGGCGCTTTACCGTGCCCCCCGGCGGCTGCCGGGGCAGCCGGGGCAGGCTGCACGATCGCAGAGGGGACGCATGTCGAAGCCGGAACACACCGAATCGCCTGCCGATGGCGTTGCCGCCGGGGACGCTGCCGCCGGGGATGCTGCCGCTGCGAATCGGGGTGCTGCCGAGGCGGAGTCCGAAGCGACGGCAGGCTCGGGCAGGGCGAAGCCCCTGAAGACGGTCCCCGCGGCGCGCAGGCCCGGGCCGGAGGAATCGGGTTTGGCACAGGCGGCTGACGGCGAGTCGGCGAGCCCGGAGCCCGCCGACGGGAAGTCCGGCGCCGAGCCCGCCGACGGGAAGTCCGGCGCCGAGTCGGCCGACGGGAAGTCCGGCGCCGAGTCGGCCGACGGGAAGTCCGGCGCCGAGCCCCTTGGTGGGAAGCCCGGCGTCGAACCCGCCGACGGGAAGCCGCAAGAGGGCGCTTCTGTCGGGGTGAAGGCGGAGGCCGGCCCGGGCAAGGCCGCCCGGGACGGGGCGCGGCCGGGCAAGGCCGTGCCCGTGGAGGCCGTGGAAGCGGAGCCCGTGAAGGCGGTTGGCGCCGAGTCGAAGGACGCGAAGGCGGACTTGGGCAAGGCCGCGCCCGTGGACGCAGGTGCCGTGAAGCCGGCGTCGGGCGACGCGGAGCCCGGGAAGGCGGCTGACGCCGCGCCGCGGGGTACTAAGGCAGGCCCGGGCGAGGCGGCCCGGGACGAGGGGCGGCAGGGCAAGGCGGTGCCCGGGAAGGCGGCTGACGGCGAGTCCGCCGACGGCCGTGCGGCCGACAGCCGTGCGGACGCGGACGAGGCGAAGCGAGCGGGCCGGGACCGGGGGCGGTTGCTGGCCGGGCGGTACCGGTTGGGCGCCGTGCTCGGCAAGGGCGGGATGGGGACCGTGTGGCGCGCCGAGGACGAGGTCCTCGGCCGGACGGTCGCCGTCAAGGAACTCCGCTTCGGCAACGGGGTCGACGAGGACGAGAAGCGCCGGCTCATCACCCGTACGCTCCGCGAGGCCAAGGCCATCGCCCGCATCCGCAGTGGCGGCGCCGTCACCGTCTACGACGTCGTGGACGAGGACGCCCGGCCGTGGATCGTCATGGAGCTCATCGAGGGTCCCTCGCTGGCGGAGTTCATCCGCGAGCGCGGCGCCCTGACCCCGCGTCGGGCGGCCGAGGTGGGGCTCGCCGTGCTCGACGTGCTGAGCGCCGCCCACCGCCAGGGCATCCTGCACCGCGACGTGAAGCCGTCCAACGTGCTCATGGCCGACAACGGCCGCGTCGTCCTCACCGACTTCGGTATAGCCCAGGTGGAGGGCGACCCCTCCGTCACCTCCACCGGCATGCTCGTGGGTGCCCCCTCCTACATCTCCCCCGAACGCGCACGCGGTTACAAGCCCGGGCCGCCCGCCGACATGTGGTCGCTCGGCGGCCTGCTGTACGCCTCGGTCGAGGGCGTGCCCCCGTACGACAAGGGCTCCGCGCTCGCCACCCTCACCGCCGTGATGACCGAACAGGTGGACCCGCCGAAGAACGCCGGGCCGCTCACCGAGGTGATCTACGGCCTGCTGGTCAAGGACCCCGCCCAGCGGCTCGACGAGGTGGGCGCGCGGGCCATGCTCACCGCCGTCATCGACGCCCCCGACCCCGAGCCCGCTTCGGAGGTGCTGCCCCCGGCGGTCGAGGAGACCCGGGCGATATCCCTGGCCGACGCCCAGGCGGCGGCGGACAAGGCGACGGCGGACAAGGCCGCCGCGGAGAAAGCGGAGAAGGCGGAGAAGGCGGCCAGGGCGGCGGAGGCCGCCGCGGCCAAGGCCGAGAAGAAGGAACGCGAGCGGCGTGAGCGGGAGCAGCGCGAACGGGCCCGCGCCGCGCTGAAGGCGGCCCGCAAGGCCGCCGCCGCCGAGGCGGCCGCGGCTTCGGCCGTCGAGGCCCCGCCGACACGGCCCGCGAAGATCGTGGCGCCGCTGACCGACGTGATGGCGCCCCGCACCATAGCCCTGGCGATAGCCGGGCTGGTGGTCGTGCTCGCGTTGGTCGGCTCGTTGATCGCCTACGCCTTCAGCGATGACGACGCGTCCGCCCACAAGAACGAGGGCAAGGGCGGCCCGCAACCGTCCGCCTCCCGGACCCCGAGCCCCCGCGCGTCGGCGGGCGGTTCGACGGCCGCCGGCCCGACCCCGACCCCGAGCACCACCCCGGGAGGCGCGGCGAGCAACCCGGCGACCAATCCCGGTCAGGGCCAGGGGCAGGGCCAGAACCAGGGTCAGGGGGCCACTCCGGGATCGCCGGGCGGCGCACTGCCCGCGGGCTACGCCCAGGTGACGGACCTGCGGTTCCACTTCTCCATGGCCATGCCCGAGGGGTTCCACCAGACCGGCACCGCCGGCGAGGACTCCGGCGGGATCTTCAGCCGCAACGGTGGTCTCCCCAGCGTCCAGGTCGACTTCAACAAGAGCCCGGGCAAGGACGCCCGCCTCGCCTGGGTCGAGCTGGCCCCGGCCGTCGCGGGCAGCAGCAACAACTACCATCAGATCCGGATCGACACCACCGACTACCGCGGCTACCCGACCGTCGCCGACTGGGAGTTCGAGCGGGATCAGCAGGGCACCCGGGTCCGGGTGCTCAACCGCGGCTTCAGGGCCGACGCCAAACACGGCTACGCCATCATGATCACCTGCGCCTCCGACCAGTGGGACGGCCCGGAGTGCACGCAGCTGCGCGACACGGCGTTCCAGACCTTCCAGATCCTGGGCTGACCGCCCGACAGCCCCCGACCGGGGGCGGGCCTCGCCGGGCCCGGGACGCGGGCGCCCCCGGCGACGTATCGTGTCCGCGGGGACCAAAGGGGACCCGGCGCACTCGGGGGAGGCGGAGTGGAGGACTACGCGGGGCGGATCCTGGCGGACCGCTACCGTCTGCCGCTGCCGCCGTCGGACGAGTACGAACTGGTCGAGACGCGCGCGTTCGACACGCGCAGCGGTCAGGAAGTCCTGGTACGGCAGGTGCCGTTGCCGGAGGTCGTGGACGCGGAACTGCTCGACGGTACGCGCGGGCCGGTGAGCGGGCGGCGCCCGTCCGGGGAACTTCCCGCGGTGCGCCGGGCGATCGCCGCGGCGCAGGCGGCGGCGTCGGTGCCGGACCATCCGAGGCTGGACCAGGTCTTCGACGTGTTCGCCGAGGGCGGGTCGCTGTGGATAGTGAGCGAACTGGTCCCGGCGAGGCCGCTGGCGGCGCTGATCGCCGATGAGCCGCTGAGCCCCTACCGGGCGGCGGAGGTGGCCTCCGACGTGCTGACCGCGCTGCGGGTGCTGCACGCCCACGGTTGGACCCACCGGAACATCACCGTCCGGACCGTCTTGATATGCGAGGACGGGCGGGTCGTCCTGACGGGTCTGGCGGCGGGCGCCGCCGAGGAGGCCCTGTGCGGGTACGACCCGGTGCCCGAGGCTTCCGACGGCGGCGCCGTCGCCGGCGGTGACGGTGGCGCCGGTGATGGTGACGCCGCGGCCTGGGACACGCGGGACACCGGGCCGCGCGGCGACGAGCCGTACCGCCCCGAGGTCGACTCCTACGCGACCGGTCACCAGACGGAGCCGTACGCGCCCGAGTCGGAGTCGTACGCGGCGGAACCCGATTCGGAGTCGTACGCCCCCGAAGGGGAGCCGTATACGCCCGTCTACGCACCGCTGGTCGCGCCGGGGTACGACACCGGGCCCCGGTACACCGACCACATCCGCCCGGACGGGGGCTCCGAGGGCCCGTCGCAGGACGGGCCCGATCGGCAGGCCGCCGCCCGAGCCGGGACCATCGCCGCCTACCGGGCCGGGGCACGGGCCGCCGCCGCCCGGGTCGTCGAGGAGCGCCGGGCAGCCGACGCGGCCCTGCCGGAGGGGCTGCCGGAAGGCCGCCCCGAAGCGCTGCCCGGGGGGCCCAACGGGGGCTCCAACCTGCCGCAGGGGTACGCGTACCCGTACGGCGGCCCGGACGACGACGCCGCCGCGCCCTGGCACGGTGCCACTCCGCGCCGCCGCCCCGACGCGGGGTCCGAGCGCGCGACCGAGCCGCAGGCGGCCCCCGTCGCCCTGCCCCCGGACCGGTCCGTCCTGCCCGCGCAACTCGCCCTGCCCCAGGGTTACCACCAGGCCGAGGCGCCCGACGCCGCGCCGGAGGCCGCCGCACCGGAGCCCGCCATGCCGCCCGCGCCCACTGCCGGCTGGGCCGGCGGCCCGCGCACCGGCCTCGACGCCGAGCGCGCGCGACAGACCCGGATGGCCGTCGTCGGCGCCGTCACCGAACGGTGGGCGCCCGAACAGGCCGGTCCCGTGCACGGCCACTGGCAACTGGCCCCGCCCGTCGGCCCCGCCACCGACCTGTGGGCGCTCGGCGCGCTGCTGTACCGCGCCGTGCAGGGGCACGCCCCCTACCCCGAGGACAGCGTCGCCGAACTGGTCGAGATGGTGTGTGCGGAGCCGCCCGCCTTCGCCGAGGAGTGCGGACCGCTGCGCCCGATCGTGGAGTCGCTGCTTCGCCAGGACCCCACCGAGCGGCCCGACTTCGAGGAGCTCCGCGGCTGGCTGCGGTCCCTGATCCGCTCCGCGCCCGAGCCGGACGCCGGTTTCGGGATGCTGCCGATGCCCGAACCCGACCCGGCGCGGCTGCCCGTCGTACGCAGGCGCGGTGAGCTGCACGGCCGCCACCGCAGCGCGGACACCACCCGCGCCCCGCGCTCCCTGGGGCGGACCCTGCTGGTCGCGATCCTCGCGGTCCTCGCCGCGGCGGTGGCGTACGCGGTGCTGTTCATGCCCCGCTCCGCCGATCCCGCGACGACGAAGCCCCCGCGGGCCGCCCCGGGCGCGCCCACGACGCCCGTGCCGAGCCAGGCCCCGCCCAAGGCGAGCGCCGGGACGCCGTCGGGCAGCCCCGAGTCCAAGCCGGCGCCGCAGACCACGGCCCCGGCGCCGCCCGGTTACACGACGCAGCAGGACCCGGAGCACTTCGAGATCACCGTCCCCCAGGGCTGGGAGCGCCGCGGCATCAACGAGGCGGGCCAGGTCCGGTACACCGACGGTCAGTTCACCCTGACCGTCGTGCCGGGCCGGGACAAGGTGGAGGGCAGCCCCGACCCGGCGACGTACCAGAAGGACAAGGAGCCGGAACTGTCCCCGTACCGCTCCTCCACCTGGGCGAGCGGCGGTGACGTGAAGACGACGAAGGTCGGCAACCAGTTGCGGGCAACCGGCCGGTACACGTGGATCGATTCCGCCGGCCGGTCCGTCGTCGCGCGCAATTTCGTCGTCGCGCTCGGAGGCAGTTACCACGTACTGCTGGTGACGGGTCCGCAGGACGAAGAGGGCAAGGTGACCGAGGTCTTCGACAAGGCCACGGCCAGTTACCGAACCGGGGGTTGACGGCGGGTTGACGGACAGTCAGTACGGCGATTCCGTCACAGTGCTGTCTCACGGCCCCCGCGCGGTGGGAGCATCGCCCGGGGCTCCGTAATCTGGCCCGAAGTGCACAGAGTGGCGGGGTTTCGTGGAACAGCAGACAGGCGCGGGCGCGGTGCTCGCGAGCCGGTACCGGCTCGTCGAGCCGATCGGCAGCGGCGGCATGGGCAAGGTGTGGCGCGCGCACGACGAGTTGCTGCACCGGACCGTGGCCGTCAAGGAACTGACGGCGGGTCTGTACGTGGCGCAGGCGGACCGGGACGTCCTGCACGCCCGGACGCAGAAGGAGGCCCGGGCCGCCGCCCGGATCCAGCATCCGGCGGTGGTCACCGTCCACGACGTGCTGGAGCACGACGACCGGCCCTGGATCGTCATGGAGTACATCGACGGTCCCTCGCTGGCCGAGGCCGCCAAGGCGGCGGGCCGGATCGAGCCCCGTGAGGCGGCCAGGATCGGGCTGCACGTCCTGGGCGCCCTGCGCGCGGCGCACGCGGTCGGCGTCCTGCACCGGGACGTCAAACCGGGCAACGTACTGCTCGCCAAGGACGGCCGGGTCCTGCTCACCGATTTCGGGATCGCGGCGATCGAGGGCGACACCTCGATCACGCGCACCGGCGAACTGGTCGGCTCCATCGACTACCTGGCCCCCGAACGGGTCACGGGAGGGGCGCCCGACCCGGCCTCCGACCTGTGGTCGCTGGGCGCCACCCTCTACACCGCCGTGGAGGCCCGCTCGCCCTTCCGCCGCACCTCGCCGATCTCCAGCCTCCAGGCCGTGGTCAACGACGAGCCGCCCGCGCCGCGCCAGTCCGGCGCGCTGGGGCCCGTCATCACCGCCCTGCTGCGCAAGGACCCCGCCGAGCGGCCGTCGGCGCAGGAGGCCGAGCGGATGCTGCTGGAGGCGATGGAGGGCCGGGAGCCGAGGTCGGCCCATGCGTACGTGCCCACCCGCGCGGTGACCCCCGACGAGCTGGGCCCCGCGCAGGAGGCGCGGGCGGCCCGCGCGGACGCGACGGCGCCCGAGGCGCGGACGGCGCACCTCACCGAACAGCCGCCGCCCGGTCCGGGAACTTCGCCCGGTCCGGGTGCGTCGCCCGGCAATCCGGCGGGGGGCCGTATCCGACGCGCCGCGATCGTCGCCCTCGTGGCGGCACTGATCGGCGGTGGCGGGGTCTTCGGCGTGCTCAAGCTCACGCAGGACACCGACGGGGGCGGCGGCTCCGACAAGAACGCGAGCGCGCCGGACGGGGAGCAGGACGTCGACAACGATGCCGTCGCCCCGCCGTCCGGTTGGAAGAAGGTCGTCGACCCGGCCGGTTTCTCGCTCTTCGTCCCGAACGACTGGTCGCGCCGGATGGACGGCGACCAGATCGACTACACGCCGGACGGGGGCAGGCACTTCATCCGGATCGCCCTCGACAAGACCCCGGACTACGAGAACCCGTACACGCACCTGCTCGACCTGGAGAAGCAGCTGCGCGAGCGGACCGACTACAAGCGCCACGACCTGCACGGGAACACCTTCCGGGACACCACCCGGGCTGCCCTGTGGGACTTCAGCTGGACCGAGAAGGGCGCGCAGGCCGGGCCGCGCAGGGCGATCGAGCAGATGTACGTCACGCCTGACAACGCCGAGTACGCGGTGTACATGTCGGGGCCGGCGTCCGACTGGGCGACGACCCGGCAGCAGTTCGACACGGTGCTCAGCGGCTGGCAGCCCGCCCCCAAGGCGGGCTGAACCGGCGCCGGCCGGTCATCCTGCCAGCGGACACTGGCGGAAATGGCAAAATCCGGTTACCGACGGGTACCCAAAGCCCCCGGGGGCGGCATACGCTCACCGCCATGACGGACTCGCAGGCCCCCGCCGCCCCTCTCCGCTCCGTACCGCAGCCCACCAACCCGATAGCCGCCGCCCCGGCCGGTGCCCGCACCGCGGCCGAGGTCGTGACCCCCGAACTGGTCGCCCGGCTGACCCGCGGAGTGATCGGCTCCGGTCGCACCGCCAACCACTCGCCCTTCACCGGGGCCAAGCTGGCGGACCTGCCCGAGGCCACCCCCGAGGACGTGGCGACGGCCTTCGACCGGGCGAGGGCCGCCCAGGGCGCCTGGGCGGCCGTCCCCGTACGGCGGCGCGCGGCCGTCCTGCTCCGTTTCCACGACCTCGTCCTGGAGCGGCAGGCCGAGGTGCTCGACCTCATCCAGCTGGAGACCGGCAAGGCCCGCCTGCACGCCCACGAGGAGGTCCAGGCCGTCGCCGTCGGCGCCCGCCACTACGGGCGCAAGGCCGCGTCCTACCTGCGGCCCAAGGGCCATACCGGCGCGATGCCGACGCTGACCAAGGTCACCGAGCTGCGGCAGCCGCGCGGCGTCGTCGGCCAGATCGCCCCTTGGAACTATCCCCTCGAACTGTCCGTGGGTGACGCGCTGCCCGCCTTCGTCGCGGGCAACGCCCTCGTCATGAAGCCCGACACGGAGACCGCGCTCACCGCCCTGTGGGCCCGTGACCTGCTGATCGAGGCGGGCCTGCCGGCGGAGGTGTTCCAGATCGTGCTCGGCGAGGGCCCCGTCGTCGGCCCCGAGGTGGTCCGCCACGCCGACTACGTCTCCTTCACCGGCTCCACCCGTACCGGCCGCGAGGTCGCCCAGGGCGCGGCGGCCCGTCTCGTCGGCGTCAGTCTGGAGCTCGGCGGCAAGAACGCCATGCTCGTCCTGCACGACGCCGACGTGGAGAAGGCCGCCGCGGGCGCCGTCCGCGCCTGCTTCTCCTCCGCGGGCCAGCTGTGCATCTCCATCGAGCGGCTCTACGTCCACGCCTCCGTGGCGGACGCGTTCGTCGAGCGTTTCGCCGCCCGCACGAAGGCGATGCGGCTCGGCAACTCCCTCGCGTACGGCGCCGACATGGGCTCGCTCGTCGGCGAACGCCAACTGGAGACCGTGCGACGGCACGTGGACGAGGCCGTGGCCAAGGGCGCCACGCTCGTCGCGGGCGGCGTCGCCCGCCCCGACATCGGCCCGCTCTTCTACGAGCCGACCATCCTCGACGGCGTCGACGCCCCGATGGCGGTGTGCGGGGAGGAGACCTTCGGCCCCGTCGTCTCCATCTACCGGTTCACCGACGAGGACGAGGCCGTCGCGCTGGCCAACGCTACCCCGTACGGGCTCAACTCCAGCGTCTGGACCAAGGACGCCCGCCGCGGCCACGCCGTCGCCGCGCGCCTGCGCACGGGCACCGTCAACATCAACGAGGGGTACGCGCCGGCCTACGGCAGCGCCCAGTCGCCCATGGGCGGAATGAAGGAATCCGGCCTCGGCCGCCGCCACGGCTCCGAGGGCATCCTCAAGTACACCGAGGCGCAGACCGTCGCCCACCAGCGGCTGCTGCCGATGGCTCCCTCGCTGGGCATGGACGACGAGAAGTACGCCGCGTTCATGACCCGCAGCCTCAAGATCATGAAGGCTCTCCACCTGCGCTAGCAGCACCGACCGGGAGGCACGGCAGTGTCGTACGACGACGCCCACGACCAGGACCACGACAACGGCTACGACTACGACGTCATCGTCATCGGATCGGGCTTCGGGGGGTCGGTCTCGGCACTGCGGCTCACCGAGAAGGGTTACCGGGTCGGCGTCCTGGAGGCCGGGCGCCGCTTCACCCGCGAGAGCCTGCCCCGCACGAGCTGGGACCTGCGCAACTACCTGTGGGCGCCGGCCCTCGGCTTGTACGGCATCCAGCGCATCCACCTGCTCGGGAACGTGATGGTGCTCGCGGGCGCCGGGGTGGGCGGCGGCTCCCTCAACTACGCCAACACCCTGTACGTGCCGCCCACCGCCTTCTTCGAGGACCGGCAGTGGGCGTCGATCACCGACTGGCGCGAGGAACTCGCCCCGTACTACGACCAGGCCAAGCGGATGCTCGGCGTACGGCTCAACCCGACGATGACCCCCTCCGACGTCCACCTCAAGGCCGTCGCCGAGAAGATGGGCGTCGGGGACTCCTTCCACATGGCCCCGGTCGGCGTCTTCTTCGGCGACGGCGCGGACGCCGGCGGGAACGGCAAGGTCCGGCCCGGCGAGGAGGCGCCCGACCCCTACTTCGGCGGCGCCGGCCCCGCCCGCAGGGCCTGCACCGAATGCGGCGAGTGCATGACCGGCTGCCGCCACGGCGCCAAGAACACCCTCACCGAGAACTACCTCCACCTCGCGGAACGCGCGGGCGCCGTCATCCACCCCATGACCACCGTCACCGCGCTCTCCGAACACCCGGGCGGCGGCCACCGCGTACGCACCGTCGCCACCGATGACCGGCGCCGGGGCAAGGCCAAGGTACTGCGCGCCCGGTACGTCATCGTCGCGGCGGGCACGTACGGCACCCAGACCCTGCTGCACGCGATGAAGGACCGCGGCGAACTGCCCGGCATCTCGGACCGGCTCGGTGACCTGACCCGGACCAACTCCGAGGGCCTGGTCGGCGCCCAGACCGACGACCGCCGCTACCGCAGCCGCCACGGCGGGGCCGGCCGGGCCGACTTCACCAAGGGCGTCGCGATCACCTCGTCCGTGCACCCCAACGCGGACACCCACATCGAGCCCGTCCGCTACGGCAAGGGCTCCAACGCCATGGGGTTCCTGACCATCCTCCAGGTGCCCCACCACACGCACCGGGTCCGGGCCTGGTTCGCCCGGACCGCCACCCACCCGGTGCAACTGCTGCGCTCGCTCTCCAACCGCCGCTGGTCGGAACGGACCATCATCGGCCTGGTCATGCAGTCCCTGGACAACTCCCTGACCACCCACCGCAAGCCCGCCGGCCTCGGCAAGGGCCTGCTGACGGCCCGCCAGGGCCACGGCGCCCCCAACCCGGTGCAGATAGCGGAGGCCACCGAGGCGGCGACCCTGCTGGCAGAGGAGATCAACGGCTTCCCCGGCAGCAACGTCGGCGAACTGATGGGCACCCCCCTGACCGCGCACTTCCTCGGCGGCTGCCCGATCGGCGCGACCCGCGAGGAAGGCGTCGTGGACCCCTACCACCGGCTGTACGGACATCCGGGCATTTCGGTGGTCGACGGTGCGGCGGTCTCCGCGAACCTCGGCGTCAACCCGTCGCTGACGATCACGGCGCAGGCTGAGCGGGCGATGTCGTACTGGCCCAACAAGGGCGAGCCGGACCCGCGGCCCGCGCAAGGCGCCGGATACGTCCGTCTCGCCGCGGTGGAACCGGTCGCCCCGGCCGTCCCGAAGGAGGCGTTCGGCGCGCTGCGGCTGCCGTTCCTCGCGGTGCCCGAGATTCCCGCGAGGCAAGCGGAACCCGGGAACTGACGGGACGGGGGACCCGTACGACGGCGGCGGGCACCGCGCTCCCCCTCCGAGCGCGGTGCCCGCCTTACCCACATGAGTGACCGGTGGCCGACGTAGAAGGTTGTAGCGGAATCACCGCAAGGCGGCTGTGGTGTCCATCACACGGCGGCGCGGGCAACTGGACCGCGCGTTCGGGGGTCAAGGGGGACATGAGAAAGCGCATCTCCCTGCTGGCCGCGTGCGGCCTGGTGGCCTTGGGCACGGCCACCGTCCCCGCGAACGCCGCGGAACCCGTCTTTCCCCTCATCGGCCCCGCCGCCCTCGACCTTCCGCTGCCCGTGGACGGCTCCGGCGCCAGGGAGCAGCGGCTGAGCATCGCCCTGGACCACCCCGCGACCGGCGCACCCTTCGCCGGCCTGTTCACGGTCGACCTGCGCAAGGTGGCCGGGGTCGCGACCGTAAGGGACCACGCGAGTGACCCCTCGCACCAGTGCACCGAGAAGGACGGCGAGCTGGTCTGCTCCTACAAGGGCCTGCCGGTCAGCCTCGAACTGGACGTCGCCGCCGCCAAGGGGGCCGCGAACGGCGTGACCGGCGAGATCACGGTGACGGGCACGGTCCCCGACGCCACCGTCACCCCGCTCACCACCAAGGTCAGTGTCGGCGGCCCCGACCTGGTGATGCGGGAGATGAAGCTCAAGAAGGACCTCACGCCGGGCGAGAGCCAGCCCATGCCGCTGGTGTTCGCCAACGCGGGCACGCAGGCCGCACACGGCGTCGTCCTGGAACTGGGCACCACGCGCGGCATGGAGCTCGTCGAGACGTACGACAACTGCCGCACCCGCGGCGCCGGGGACCTGACCACCGTGCTCTGCGCCGTCGAGGGCGACTTCGTCCCCGGCGCGGTCTACGAGCTGGCCGGCGACAGCCCGTTGCACATCAAGGCCACCCGGCACGCCTACGACGACACGCTGGTCTACGGCATCCACCCGGCCGGTGACGAGCCGAAGGCCACGTCGTGGAGCAGCAAAGCGGCGACCGGCCGGAAGCTGACCGCGGCCCCCGTGAAGAGCGCGCCGGCCGCGTCCGCGCTGCGCGCGACGGACCTGAACCCCGGTGACAACCGGCGCGAGTTCGCCTTCCACACCCAGAACACCGCCGACTTCGCGACGAGTCCGGTGTCCCTCAAGGGCAAGAAGGGCGACACCCTCACCACCGCTTTCACGTTCGAGAACAAGGGGCCGGCCTGGATTCGCGCCGCCCGCCCGGCCGACTCCCTGGCCCGCACGGTCGTCGTCGTCCCCGAGGGGGCGAAGGTCACCCGCAAGCCGCAGGAGTGCCTCGCCGTCGACACGGACGGCACCAAGCGCGTCGAACAGCTCGGTGCGCCGCGCTACGAGTGCGCGCTCGGCAGCCGGATCGGCGAGAACGAGAAGGTGGTCTACCCCTTCGACCTGAAGGTGGAGAAGGTGGTGGAGGACGCCAAGGGCTCCGTCACCGTGGGCGACTGGGGCGCGAGCGCGCCGAGGCCGCACGCCTTCGACCCGAACGCGGCGGACAACACCGCGGCCGTCGTCATCAACGCCAAGGGCGGCACGGGCACCGGCGCGACCCCCGGCCCGTCGCCGAGCGGCAGCCCCTCCCCGTCCCCGTCCCCGTCCGTGAGCGCGTCGGCGAGCGCCTCGCCCACCGCGAGCGCCTCCGGCACCGGTACGGGCACGACCGCGCAGGGCGGCAACCTGGCCTCCACCGGCAGCACGGTCGGTCCGCTGGCGATCGGCGCCGCGGCGCTGGTCGCGGCGGGCGGCGCGCTGTACGTGGCGGTCCGCCGGCGGTCCGCGCGCGGATAGCGGTCCGCGCGGCACGGCGCTCTCGGTAGCGCGCCGGTCTTCGCGGCACGACGGAACGGCCGGCCCCGGGGCGTCCCCCGGGGCCGGCCGTTCCTTTGGGGTGACCGGGCCGCTGTCCCCTGCCGTCCGGTCACGCGCGGGCGCGGGGTCCCACGACGCACACCCGTCGGGCGGTACGTCTCATCGCTCCCGCGCAGTCACGCGTGGTGGTGCAGGCCCGCCCTGGCCGGCGCGGACACCGGCATCAACGACGGCCCGGCGGCGGCGGTCACACTCCGGACGGGTGACGAACAGCCGCCCGCCGGGGGCCCTGCGGCCTCAGACCCGGCCGCGGCACAGCTCCAGCAGGGTCATGGCGAGGGAGGTGCCGGGCTTCCCGAGGGCATCGCTCCAATGGGAGAGCACCTCCATCTCGCGGGACAGGTGCACCCGGCGGCCGCCGGAGCCGATCCGGGCCTCCTGGATGACAGTCGAGACGGCCATCCGCTCCTGGATCAGACCGATGATCCGGTCGTCGATCGCGTCGATGCGCTCGCGGGAGTCGGTGATCAGCTGCTCGGGGGTGGTGGCGAGCGGGGTCGCGAGCGGGGCTGCGGTCAAGGTGGCGGTCTTGGTGGTGGTCATCGTGCTCATGGCGGTTCTCCTGTGGGTCGTGCCGTCAGGAGCGGAAACGCCGGAGCGCCCCGGTCCTGTCGGACCGGGGCGCTCTGGGAAGTCAGCGGCTCAAGCGAGCATCACGATGACCCATGGCGACCGGACCGGCCGGTGCCATAGGTAAAGAGGAAGCTCAGCTGCTTGCGCATGGAAGGGATTATGGCCATCCGCCCCGTTCGGGGCCAAACCGGCCCGGATGGTGAGACGGGCCCGGTGTGCTTCCGGTGAGCGGGGCGTCGCCCTCCGTCACGGTCGCCGATCCTCGGACGGTACGACAAAGCAGGGGGTGCCGCCGCCGTTAGAATCGACAAAACAGCCACCTTTTCTCCGCCGGAAGGCCGCCCCCGTGCCAGAAGCACCCTCCGCCGCCCACGACAGCGCCCCGGACACGGTTCTCGTCGTCGACTTCGGCGCACAGTACGCCCAGCTCATCGCCCGCCGCGTCCGCGAGGCACGGGTCTACAGCGAGATCGTGCCCAGCACCATGCCCGTGGCAGAGATGCTGGCCAAGGACCCGAAGGCGATCATCCTCTCCGGCGGCCCGTCCTCCGTCTACGAAGAGGGCGCCCCGCAGCTCGACCGCGCGATCTTCGAGGCCGGGGTCCCCGTCTTCGGCATGTGCTACGGCTTCCAGCTGATGGCGACCACCCTGGGCGGGCAGGTCGACAACACCGGCTCCCGCGAGTACGGCCGCACCCCCCTCGCCGTTTCCAAGGCCGGCTCCACCCTCTTCGAGGGCACCCCCGAGAACCAGTCGGTGTGGATGTCGCACGGCGACGCCTGCTCCGCCGCCCCCGAGGGCTTCTCCGTCACCGCCTCGACCGACGTCGTCCCCGTCGCCGCGTTCGAGAACGACGAGAAGAAGCTGTACGGCGTGCAGTACCACCCCGAGGTCATGCACTCCACGCACGGCCAGCAGGTGCTGGAGCACTTCCTCTACCGCGGCGCGGGCCTCCAGCCGACCTGGACCACCGGCAACATCGTCGAGGAGCAGATCGAGGCCATCCGCGAGCAGGTCGGCGACAAGCGCGCGATCTGCGGGCTCTCCGGCGGCGTGGACTCCGCCGTCGCCGCCGCCCTCGTCCAGAAGGCCATCGGCTCGCAGCTGACCTGCGTCTACGTCGACCACGGTCTGATGCGCAAGGGCGAGACCGAGCAGGTCGAGAAGGACTTCGTCGCCGCGACCGGCGTCCAGCTGAAGGTCGTCGACGCGCAGGAGCGCTTCCTGAACGCGCTCGCCGGCGTCTCCGACCCGGAGACCAAGCGGAAGATCATCGGCCGCGAGTTCATCCGCGTCTTCGAGCAGGCCCAGCTGGAGATCCTCCAGGAGGACGGCCCGGCGGTCGCGTTCCTGGTGCAGGGCACCCTGTACCCGGACGTCGTGGAGTCCGGCGGTGGCACCGGCACCGCCAACATCAAGTCCCACCACAACGTGGGCGGCCTCCCCGACGACATCGAGTTCGAGCTCGTCGAGCCGCTGCGCCAGCTGTTCAAGGACGAGGTCCGGATGGTCGGCCAGGAGCTCGGCCTGCCGGACGAGATCGTCCACCGCCAGCCCTTCCCGGGCCCCGGCCTCGGCATCCGCATCGTCGGCGAGGTCACCAAGGAACGCCTGGACCTGCTGCGCGAGGCCGACGCCATCGCCCGCGAGGAGCTCACCGCCGCCGGCCTGGACCGGGAGATCTGGCAGTGCCCGGTCGTCCTGCTCGCGGACGTGCGCAGCGTGGGCGTCCAGGGTGACGGCCGCACCTACGGCCACCCGATCGTGCTGCGCCCCGTCTCGTCCGAGGACGCGATGACCGCGGACTGGACGCGCATGCCGTACGAGGTGCTCGCCAAGATCTCGACCCGCATCACCAACGAGGTGGCGGACGTGAACCGCGTGGTCCTGGACTGCACCAGCAAGCCGCCGGGCACCATCGAGTGGGAGTGATCCCCGCCCGTACCCGCTGACGAAGCCGCCGCCCCCGCCCCGGGAGCGGCGGCTTCGCCGCGTGTACGGCCGCCGCGTGTATGGCCTCTTGGGGCGCCCGCCGGTACCTTGCGCCGCGACCCGAGTCGGTACCTCGCGCCGCGACCGAAGGAGGGCCATGGCCGAACGACCCGTGCCCGAAGCCGTATCCGACCCCGAGCCCGTATCGGGGCCCGAACCCGTGCCCGCGGACCGGCTGCGCTTCGAGCTGCCGCCCGTGCACGCGGACCCGGCGCAGGAGCGCGCCCACCGCCGGGAACGGCTCGCCGGGGCGCTGCGGCTGTTCGCCCGGCTCGGCTACGAGGACGGCGTCGGTGGGCACCTCACCGCTCGCGACCCCGAGTTCGAGGACTGCTACTGGGTGAACCCCTTCGGCCGGCCCTTCGCCTCCCTGACCGCCGCCGACCTGCTGCTGGTCGACGGCGAAGGGCGGGTGCTCCAGGGGGCCCGGCGGGTCAACCAGCTGGCTTTCGCCGTGCACGCCGCGGTGCACCGGGCGCGCCCCGATGTGGTGGCGGTGGTGCGCGTACAGGCCCCGTACGGCGGTGCGCTGGCCGCGCTCGGCGAGCTGCTGGCCCCGGTCTCCCGTGAGGCCTGCGTCTTCTACGAGGACCACGCCCTCCTCGACGAGTACGCGGAGCCACGAGACCCCCGACGGATCGCCCGCGCCCTCGGCCCGTACAAGGCACTGGTCCTGCGCAACGACGGGTTGTTGACGGTCGGCGGCTCCGTGGACGCGGCGGCCTGGTGGTTCATCGCCGCCGAGCGGGCGGCGCGGGTCCAACTGATCGCGCGGGCGGCCGGGAAACCGGTGCCCGTCGACCACCGCGCCGCGGCGGCGACGCGGGAACGGTTCGGGACGGACCTGGCCGCCTGGGTGAGTTACCAGCCGCTGTGGCAGACGGTGGCGCGGGGACCCCTGCAACAGGGCGCAGAGAGCAGCCGGACGGGTGACGTCAACATCATGAACGGTTAATCACCTGCTCTGACATCGTGCGCAATCCGGAACAGTGCCGCAGTGGTGCACAATTCGCTGGCATCGCACCGGAGTTCAGAGAGGCGGGCACGCACGTGGCTGTCCAAGAGATCCCCCGAAGTACCCACGGCGGCACCTGTACCTGCGACGACTGCCCGCACGGCGCCCGGGAGGGCCACCGCCGCGCGGTGGCCGCGTTCCTTGAGAAGCGGGAGGAGTTCGCCGCCGGGCAGGGCCTGCCCGCCGCGGTGGCCCGCTCCGCCGGCGCGTCACGGCAGTGGGTCTCCGACGAGCTGACCCTGTCCGCGCGCACCGTCGCCGACCGGGGCCGCGAGGCCGGCCACTCATGGCTGTACCTGCTCTCCCGACGGGCCGTCCTCACCCTGTGGATCGCCGCAGGGGTGCTGCTGGTGGTCCAGATCGGCACCGCCCTCGGCACCGGCTGGTCCACCACCCGCACCGCCGGACTGCTGGCCGCGCTGGTGCTGGCCGGGCTGCTGACCGTCGCCGCCCGGGCGCAGTCGCTGCGCGGTGGGCTGCTGGCCCCGCTGGTCGGCGAGGACAACCGGCTGTCCACCTCCAAGGCGGTGCCCGTCGCCTGGCTGGTACTGACCTCCTTCGCCGCGCTGCTGCCGGCGCTGCGCCTGGCCGCCTCCTCGCCCGGACCGGAACGCCAGACCTTGTACGCGGGGCTGGCGCTCGGCCGGGCGCTTCCGCTGCTCGCGGTGCTCGCCCTGACCTCGGGCGTCGCGGTGCTGGTGCGCCGGGTGGTCTCCGTACGGATCATGGGCCAGAGGCTGCAAAAGCTGCCCGCGGACCGCCCCGGCGGCGCGGACCTCCTCACCGACGACGCCGGTCGGGGCAGTTTCCCCGACGCCCAGTACGTGCTGGTCTCCACGGTGGTACTGGCCTTCGCGGCGGTGTCACTGGCCCGCTTCCCCGACCGGCTGCCACGGCTGCCGTGGGCGCTCGCCCTGCTGGTCGCGCTGTCGGCTGCGGTGTACCTCGCGGCGAAGTACGCGGAGGGCAGCCGGCCGCTGGTGCTGTCGGTGGTGCGCCGACGGGAGCCCGGGGACCTGGACGCGGCCGTCCGTCCCGGCGACGACATCGAGATCCGGGGCGTCGGGTTCGTGCCGCCCGGGGCGCAGACGCCGGAGATGCTGGCCCGGCTGGTGGTGCGGATCGGGGCCGTGCACGTCCACGTGCCGCTGGTGCCGGTGGCGGGCGGCTTCGCCAACCCGTCGGACACCGTGCTGACCGTGCCCGTGCCCGCGGAAGTGGAACCGGGCCGGGTCGAGATCCAGGTCGTCACGGCCGCGGGTGTGGAATCCAACCGCTGTGCCGTCGACGTGGCCGAATGAAGCGGGTACACAGGGGGAGTGAACCGAACTGATGTCTCC
Organism: Streptomyces sp. Tek67B01; assembly: GCF_055231995.1. Lineage (NCBI taxonomy): Bacteria > Bacillati > Actinomycetota > Actinomycetes > Kitasatosporales > Streptomycetaceae > Streptomyces > Streptomyces sp. Tek67B01. Next base: position 2,986,132 of record NZ_JBUYUY010000001.1, on the reverse strand, counting down.
GCGGCCGACGTCCCTCCCGAGGCCGCTGCCGGCCTGCGGGGCCGTGCCGCCCGGTACGCGCTCCTCCCGCTGAGGGTCTTTCTCGGCGTCACCTTCGTCTACGCGGGTCTGGACAAGCTGACCGACTCCGCGTTCCTGTCCGCCTCCGGCCCCGGTTCCATCGGCGAGCTGATGCACGGCGTACGGGACACCTCGGCGGTTCCCGCCCTGGTGGACCTGGCCCTCAAGGCCCCCGTCGGCTTCGCCGTGGCCCTCGCGGTCGGTGAACTGCTCGTCGGCCTCGGCGTCCTCGCCGGGCTGCTGACCCGGATCGCGGCCACCGGCGGCGCGCTGATCTCGCTCAGCCTGTGGCTCACGGTCTCCTGGGCCGTCTCCCCGTACTACTACGGCAATGACCTGGCCTACTTGATGGCCTGGCTGCCGCTGATCCTCGCCGGGGCGCCCTACCTGTCGCTGGACGGGCTGCTGCGCTCGCGCCGGTCCCGACGTACGGCGTAGGTCACCAGCCCCGCCAGCGCCGCGAGCGCGAAACCACCGATCGTCAACGGGACGACGGCGTACCACGGCGCGTCGGTCTCACCGGTCGCGTCGAGCAGGTAGAGGACACCGCCCGCCAGCAGGGCCAAGCCGGCGATCAGCCGTCCGGGCAGGAACTCATGACGCCGCACGGGCCACCTCCACCTGTCCCACACCCGCGTCCAGGTGCAGCTCGATCGTCCCGCCGGCCTCGGTGCCGGCGGCCGGCGGCAGGGTCACCTGCCGCCTTTCGCCACCGCTCTTGATCCGTACGTCCCGGCTCGTCTCGCCCGGCATCCGGATGTCGCCCACCCGGATCGAGACGTCGGTCCTCGCGGTGACCTCGCGGGGCACGACCACCTTGAGCCGGCCCGCCTCGATCGACGCCCGGACGGTCAGGGTGCTGCCCTTCGTCACGTCCAGCCGACTCAGGTCCAAGGTGGCGAGGCCGGTCCCCGCGGAGTACCGCGGCCGTACGTCGGTGACCGCCGCCGGCCGCCACAGCACGTCGTGCCAGTCCGTGCCGACGTCGCGGGGCAGTACGGCCGCCCCCGCCAGCAGCCCGGCCGTGAGCAGGGACAGCAGGACCGTGCCGAAGCCGGTGCGGCCCTTGACGGAGCTGACGGCCAAGCCCAGACCGAAGACCACCAGCGCGGCGGCCAGACCGACCTGGAGGGAGTGCGAGAGGGTGCTGCCCCGCCACACCGTCGCGCAGGCGCCGGCGCCCACCAGCAGGGCCAGGACGAACACCCTGCCGCCGATCGCGCCCGAGGGCGCCGCCTTGGAGGCGGGCGCCGGCGCAGCCGGGGCCGGGCCGCTCGGGCCGGCGCTGTCGTCCGGCCCCCACAGGTAGCCCGCCCCGCCGACGGGGCCGGTGGTGCCGTCCTTGACCAGCGGGTCCCGCCACCACGAAGGGGTGCCGGGCACGGGCGGCGCCTGCGTCTCCGGCGGCGGCACCGGCCGGTGCGCGGCGCTGCGCGGGGCCTCGGGCGAAGCCGGCTCCGGCGGGGCCGAGGCGCGGTGCCGTCGGGACCAGTACGCGGCCCCGCAGAGCGCCAGGACGACCAGGATGGAGAAGATGCCCAGGCCGCCGTTGTCCAGCATCGACAGGAACAGCGCGCAGCCCACCAGCGCCGCGAACAACGCCGCCAGGGTCGCCCCCTCCACCCGGCCCGTGAGCAGCTTCTTCGCCTCGGAGTCCTCCTCGCCCTCCGGCGGGAGCAACAGCCAGGCGAACCCGTAGAAGATCAGGCCGACGCCCCCGGTGACCGCGAGGACGCCGAGCACGATGCGGAAGACCACCGGGTCCAGGTCGAAATACCGGCCGAGACCGCCGCACACGCCCGCGAGGACCTTGTCGCGCTTGCTGCGGCGCAGCGCGGGGCGGCCCTCCGGGGCGGGGGCCCCGGAGGCTGCCGGCGGGGAGTCGTGTACTTCGGTCATGCGTCCATGGTGACGGGCCGCCCGGGCCCGTGACATCCGGCCCGACCCTGGGACAACCCTGATATCCCCCGCATCGAACTGGGGGAACGCCCTGATGACCCCGGGCCGCCGGACATGTGACCATCGGTGACATGCCCGTAGCCGCCGTCCCCCGCCTCCCGAACGCGCCGAAGGACCCGGAGGACGCCCCGCACCGCAAGCTCTACCGCAGCGCCGACGGCCGGATGCTCGGCGGCGTCGCGCGCGGACTCGCCGGGCACCTCGGGCTGCCCGTGATCTGGGTCCGGCTCGTGTTCCTCGCCATGTTCATGTGGGGCGACGGCCTCGGCGTGCTGCTGTACGCCGCGTTCTGGGTGTTCGTACCGCTCGGCGTGGGCGGCCGCACCGGCCACCGCTCCTACTTCGAGACCCTGGCGGACGGCACCCGACGGCTGCGCAAACCGGACAAGGGGCAGATCACCGCCCTGATCGCGCTGTGCGTCGGCGCCGCCATCTACTTCTCCCAGCTCCGGGTCGGCGGCTCCAACGGCCGTTACGTCTGGCCCACCCTGCTGGTCGGCGCCGGAGTCGTCCTGGTGTGGCGGCAGGCCGACAACGCCCGCCGCGCCCACTGGAGCGCCGCCGCCGGACGCCAAAGGCGTCTGCTCCAAGTCGGCAGGGCGCTCGCCGGGGTCGTGCTGGTCGGGGTCGGCCTGACCGTCTTCATAGTCGTACGGGGCTCCGCCGCCCAACTGGGCAACGTCCTCACGGCCACGCTCGCCGTCCTCGTCGGCGTCGCCCTGCTCGCGGGACCCTGGCTGATCCGGCTGACCCAGGACCTCTCCGAGGAACGCCTGATGCGCATCCGGGCGCAGGAACGCGCCGAAGTCGCCGCCCACGTCCACGACTCGGTGCTGCACACCCTCACCCTGATCCAGCGCAACGCCGAGGACGTGGGGGAGGTGCGCCGCCTCGCGCGCGCCCAGGAACGCGAGCTGCGGAACTGGCTGTACAAGCCCGAGGGGACCGGCAAGGACGAGGCCGAGGAACCCACCACCCTCGCGGAGGCCGTCAAGAAGACCGCCGCCGAGGTGGAGGACCACCACGGCGTCCCCATCGAGGTCGTCGTCGTCGGCGACTGTCCCCTCGACGAGAAGCTGGCCGCCCAGATCCAGGCCGCGCGCGAGGCGATGGTCAACGCCGCCAAGTACGGTGGCGACGGCGGGCCCGTACAGGTCTACGCGGAAGTCGAGGGCCGCACGGTGTTCGTGTCCGTCCGCGACCGGGGACCGGGCTTCGACATCGACGCGGTACCGGACGACCGCATGGGCGTACGAGAATCGATCATCGGCCGGATGCGGCGCAACGGCGGGACCGCACGGCTGCGGTCCGCGCCCGACGGCGGCACGGAAGTCGAGCTGGAGATGGAGAGGGCGGCATGACCGAGGACAGTGGGGCGCAGCAGACCAGGAACGTCCGGGTGGTGCTCGTCGACGACCACCGGATGTTCCGCACCGGCGTACAGGCGGAGATCGGCGACACCGCCCGGACCGGGGTGGAGGTCGTCGGCGAGGCGGCCGACGTGGACCAGGCCGTCACCGTCATCACCGCGACCCGCCCCGAGGTGGTCCTCCTCGACGTACACCTGCCCGGCGGCGGAGGCGTGGAGGTGCTGCGGCGCTGCGCCCCGCTGATGGCGGCGGCCGAGAACCCCGTACGGTTCCTCGCCCTGTCGGTGTCGGACGCCGCCGAGGACGTCATCGGAGTCATCCGGGGCGGCGCCCGCGGCTACGTCACCAAGACCATCACCGGCGGCGACCTCGTCGACTCCGTGTTCCGGGTACAGGACGGCGACGCGGTGTTCTCCCCGCGCCTGGCGGGTTTCGTGCTCGACGCGTTCGCCTCGACGGACGCGCCGCCGGTGGACGAGGACCTGGACCGGCTCACCCAGCGCGAGCGCGAGGTACTGCGGCTGATCGCGCGCGGCTACGCCTACAAGGAGATCGCCAAGCAACTGTTCATCTCCGTCAAGACGGTCGAGTCGCACGTCTCCGCCGTCCTGCGCAAGCTCCAGCTCTCCAACCGGCACGAGCTGACCCGCTGGGCGACGGCCCGCCGCCTGGTGTGACGGGCTCCCCGCCGCACCGGCTGTGATCAACGACGCACCGGGGAACGGGAACCCCGGTGCGTGCGCCGCGCCTCTTGGCACACGTGATGAGCTTGACCGGCACCCCCCTGTTCGCCACGGCGATCGCCCTGACCGTCCTCGCCGTACTGCTGCCGCTGTTCCTGTGGGGCAGGGCGCGCGGCCCGCTCGTCGTACGCGTCGCCACGCGCGCCCTGATGGTGGCCTTCGCCCAGGTCACGGCGGTCGCGTTGGTGTTCGTCGCGGTGAACCGGCAGGAGACCTTCTACGCCTCGTGGGGCGATCTGCTCGGCACCGGCAGCTACGTCACCGCCGCCCCCGACCTCGGGGCGGACGGACTCGGCGGCAAGAAGGTCGAAGCCGAGCCGAAGGTGCGCCAGGACTTCCAGCCCGTCGAGGGACTCGGCGGCCGCGTCAGGAAGACCGAGCTCGACGGCAAGGTCTCCGGGGTCAAGGGCGACGTCATGGTGTGGCTGCCGCCCCAGTACGACGACCCCGCCTTCAAGGACAAGAAGTTCCCCGTGGTCGAGCTGATCCCGGGCATACCCGGGACGGGCAAGTCCTGGTTCCAGGGGCTGAAGGCGCACGAGGTGCTGGAACCGCTGATGAAGAGCGGCAAGGTACAGCCCTTCGTCCTCGTCTCGCCGCGCGCCATGCTGCTCGGCAACGCCGACACCGGCTGCGCGAACATCCCCGGCAAGGTCAACGCCGACAGCTGGTTCAGCGTCGACGTACGCAAGATGGTCACCGACAACTTCCGGGTCACGTCGGAGGCCCGCACCTGGGGAGTGGCCGGGTACTCGGCCGGCGCGTACTGCGCCGCCAAGCTGGCGATCAACCACCCCGACCGGTACAGCGCGGCCGTCTCCCTGTCCGGCTACAACGACCCCGGCCAGGAACCCTCGTCGCTGGTCGCCAAGGACCCGGAGCTGCGCCGCACCCACAACCTCAAGAGCGTGCTGACGACCGCGCCCGCGCCGCCGCCGGTCTCCCTGTGGTTGTCGGGGGCCGAACAGGACGGCTACCTGTCCGGCATGGACCTCAAGGCGATCGCGAAGAGCCCGACCGTGGTGCACGCGGAGAAGGTGACCGGCGGCCACAACCTCGAATCGTGGTCCAAGCAGATCCCGCAGACCTTCGACTGGTTGAGCAAGACGGTCAAGGCGCCGTAGCGCCTCAGGTGGGGCGGGCCGCGCCGGCCCAGGGCATGGAGTCGATCGGGGCGATGCGGACCGGCGCCCCGGGGTGCGGGGCGTGGATCATCTTGCCGTCGCCGATGTAGAGGCCGACGTGGGTGATTCCGGAGTAGAAGAACACCAGGTCGCCCGGGGCCAGCCCGTCGCGGGAGACGCGCTGTCCGGCGTTGATCTGGGTGTAGGTGGTGCGGGGCAGCGAGACCCCGGCCGCGCCCCAGGCCGCCTGGGTCAGGCCGGAGCAGTCGAAGGAGCCCGGCCCCGTGGCGCCCCACACGTACGGCTTGCCGATGGCCCCGTACGCGAACGCCACCGCGCGGGCGGCGCGGCTCCCGTCCCCGGCCGGGACCGGCAGCGGGCCCCGCGTGCCGGCCGGCGCGGACTGCGCCTCGTACGCGGCCCGTTCCTCGGCGGTGAGCTTGTCCAGCAGGTGCTTGGCGGCGCTCAGCTTGCCCTCGGCGGCGGCCTTGGCGGCGGCGAGTTCGTCCTGCCGCGCCCGCAGCTCCGCGAACGTCCCCGACGCCTGGTCGCGCAGCCGGTCGGCCTCGTCGAGCCCGCGGCGGACGGCGGCCACCCGCGCGGCCGTGCGGTCCCCGGTCCGGGTGAGGAACGCGGCCCGGTCGAGGTACTCCTGGGGGTTGCCCGACATCGCCAGCCGGACGGCGGGGCCCAGCCCCCCGCTGCGGTACTGGCTCGCCGCGAGCGCGCCGAGCGTGCCGCGGGCCGCGCCCAGCCGGTCGGCCCTGCGGGCGGCCTCGTCGCGCAGGCCGGACAGCGCGCGTTCGGCCTCGTCGGCCTTCTCCTTCGCCCCGTTGTACCGCTCGGTGGCCGCTTCGGCGTCCTGGTAGAGCCGGTCCACCTCGGCCTTGACCTGCGCGGGCGTCTGGCGGGGTTCGGCCTGCGAGGTGCCTTCGAAGGCGGTGGCGGTGGCAGCGCCCGCGAGGGCGAGGGTGGTGGCGGCGGCCCGTGCGGGGCCGCCCGAGAACGGGCGCTGCCTGGGCTTTCGATGACTGGCCACGGGGGCCTCACGTCCTTCCGTCGGTCTTGGGGGAGGACGCTAAACCTGGAGGTAACGGGGAGATGACGAGATGCCCCGAACTGACCGTTGTTGAACGATCAGTGGTGTTGAACGATCAGTGCCAGAGGACGGCGATAAAGATATTGGCCATGGTCAGACCGCCGACCGCGCCGAACAGCGCCTTCTCCACCCGCTCCTCGTCGCGCTTGACGTAGACGAGCGCCAGGACGACGAACAGGACCGCGAGCTTCACGCCGATCTTGATGTTGTCGACGCTGCCGCCGTCCATCTCGTGGAAGCCCACCAGCAGCACACCGGTGACGAGCATCGTCAGCGCTCCGTGCAGCATCGCCGGCACGAAGCGGGCGGTACCGGCGCCCATCGCCTTCATCTGGGTGAGGAAGCCGCCGAGGAGCGAGGCTATGCCGATGATGTGCAGGCCGAGGAAAACGCTGATCAGTACGTCCATGGCGTCGAGCGTACGGGGCGGCCGGCGGCGGCCCGTGGCCAGGTCGGGCGTCAGCCGAGGAAGCGGAGCAACTCCTCGACGACGACCTCCGGCCGCTCCTCGGGGAGGTAGTGGCCGCTCTTGTCGACGCGCACCACCCGGGTGTCGGTGCCCAGCGGCGGCACCGCCTCCGTCAGCAGGTCGTGGTTGCTGAACTCGCCGCCGAGGGCGAGCAGCGGGGCGGCCACCGGGGCGTAGCCGGCGAGGTCCTCGATGTCCTGGGGGAAGGCGCGGTACCAGTCGTTGGACGCCCGGATCGCCTCGGGGGAGTCGTACGCGCGGGCGTAGACCGCCCGGGAGTGGGCGTCGACGGCGACGGGGTCCGCGGCGGCGCGGGCGAAGAGCCAGTCCAGCAGGTGGTGGTAGCGGCCGGCGAGGAGTTGTTCGGGCAGCTCCTCCACCTGGTTGAAGGCGAACCACCACTTGTGGAACCGGCCGGGCCGGGGGAGGAGCGTGCCCTCGTACCAGCCGGGGTCGGGGTGGGAGACGTCGAGCAGGGCGATCCGGTCGGTCGCCCCGGGGTGGTTGGCGGCGTGGGCGTAGGCGACCATCGCGCCGATGTCGTGGCCCACGAGGTGGGCGCGCTCGATCCCGAGGTGGGCGAGCAGGGCGCGGACGTCGGCGGCCATCGTCTTCTTGTCGTAGCCGCCCTCGGGCTTGGCGGAGCCGCCCATGCCGCGCAGGTCCACCGCGATGACGCGGTGGGTGCGGGCGAGGGCGGGCATCACCTTGTGCCACTGCCACCAGGTCTGGGGCCAGCCGCCGAGGAGCACGAGCGGCCGGCCGGCGCCGCCGTCGACGTAGTGCAGCCGGATGCCGTTGACGTCGGCGTGGCGGCTGGTGAAGCCGCCGTCGAGGGAGGCGGCGAGGGAGGCGTCGTCCAGGGGTGCGGGGGTGGGCATGGGGAGTCCTCCGGTCGGAACGGCTCCGTACGAAGATTTCGTACGATCGCTGCAACGGTGACCGTACGGGATCTTCGTACGGTCGGTCAATGTCCGTACCGGATTTGCGTACAGTGGGGCCATGGCCGCAGCCGAACCCACCCGCCCCGACGGCGACCCCGATGTCGACGCAGACCCCGACGTCGACCGCGCCGACGCCGCCGACGCCCTCGACCTGGCCGAGGTCCTCGCGGCACTCGGGCATCCCGCCCGACTGGAGATCGTCCGCAAGCTCGCCTCCGGCGAGGAGGCGTTCTGCGGCGAGGTCGTCCCGGACCTGCCCCGCTCCTCCGTCACCCACCACCTGCGGACGCTGCGCGAGAGCGGCGTGATCTGCCAGCGCCCCGAGGGCCGGCGGCAGTACCTCACACTGCGCCGCGACGACCTCGAACGGCGCTTCCCGGGGCTGCTGGCGCTCGTACTGCGCTGAGGCGCCGCACCGCCGGCCGTGGGCGGGGCCTGTGAGATTTCCCGGGACGGGACCGGCTGTCGGTCCCGCCCCCTAGACTCGGAAAGCGATGAGCAGCCTCTTTGACGACAGCTTCCTGGCGGACCTCTCCCCCTCGGACGAGGTTCCCCCGCCGCCCGAGGACCACCCCGCCCCCGAGCCGGGCGCGGACGACCTATTCGGCGGCCGGTTCGACGCACCCATGAGCGGGGACGCCTACTACCGCAACGGGGCGCCCAAGCCCGTCATCGACCCGGCGGCGCTCCTGGACGGGCTGAACACGGAGCAGCGCGCCGCCGTGGTGCACGCGGGCTCCCCGCTGCTCATCGTGGCCGGCGCCGGTTCCGGCAAGACCCGGGTGCTGACCCACCGCATCGGGCACCTGCTGGCCGCGCGCGGCGTCCACCCGGGCCAGATCCTGGCGATCACCTTCACCAACAAGGCCGCCGGCGAGATGAAGGAGCGCGTCGAAGGCCTCGTCGGCCCGCGCGCCAACGCCATGTGGGTCTCCACCTTCCACAGCGCGTGCGTACGCATCCTGCGCCGCGAGTCGAAGCGGCTCGGATTCACCTCCTCGTTCTCGATCTACGACGCGGCCGACTCCAAGCGCCTGATGGCGCTCGTCTGCCGGGACCTGGACCTCGACCCGAAGAAGTTCCCGCCGAAGGCCTTCAACGCGAAGATCTCGAACCTCAAGAACGAGCTCATCGACGAGGAGGCCTTCGCCGGCCAGGCGACCGATGGTTTCGAGAAGACCCTCGCGCAGGCGTACGCCATGTACCAGGGGCGGCTGCGCGAGGCCAACGCGCTCGACTTCGACGACATCATCATGACCACCGTGCACCTGCTCCAGGCGTTCCCGGATGTCGCCGAGCACTACCGGCGCCGCTTCCGCCACGTGCTGGTGGACGAGTACCAGGACACCAACCACGCCCAGTACACGCTGGTGCGCGAGCTGGTCGGCACCGGCTACCCGGACCTGCCCCCCGCCGAACTGTGCGTCGTGGGCGACGCCGACCAGTCGATCTACGCCTTCCGCGGCGCGACGATCCGCAACATCCTCCAGTTCGAGGAGGACTACCCGAACGCGACGACGATCCTGCTGGAGCAGAACTACCGCTCCACCCAGACGATCCTCTCCGCGGCCAACGCGGTCATCGAGCGCAACGAGAACCGCCGCGCCAAGAACCTGTGGACCGAGGCCGGCACCGGCGCCGTGATCACCGGTTACGTCGCGGACACCGAGCACGACGAGGCGCAGTTCGTCGCCGACGAGATCGACCGGTTGACGGACGCCGGCGACGCCAAGGCGGGCGATGTCGCGATCTTCTACCGGACCAACGCGCAGTCCCGCGTGTTCGAGGAGATCTTCATCCGCGTCGGCCTCCCCTACAAGGTCGTCGGCGGCGTCCGCTTCTACGAGCGCAAGGAGGTCCGCGACGTCCTCGCGTACCTGCGCGTGCTTGCGAACCCCGAGGACAACGTCCCCCTCCGCCGCATCCTCAACGTCCCCAAGCGCAGGATCGGCGAGCGGGCGGAGGCGATGATCGACGCCCTCGCGATGCGCGAGAAGATCACCTTCCCGCAGGCGCTGCGTCGGGTCGACGAGGCCTTCGGCATGGCCGCCCGCTCCACCAACGCCGTCAAGCGGTTCAACGCGCTGATGGAGGAACTGCGCACGATCGTCGAATCCGGCGCGGGCCCCGCGGTGGTGCTCGAAGCGGTCCTGGAGCGCACGGGCTACCTCGCCGAACTCCAGGCCTCCACCGACCCGCAGGACGAGACGCGGATCGAGAACCTCCAGGAACTCGCGGCGGTGGCGCTCGAATTCGAGCAGGCCCGGGACGACGAGAACCCCGGAACCCTCGCCGAGTTCCTGGAGCAGGTCGCGCTCGTCGCCGACTCCGACCAGATCCCCGACGAGGACACCGAAGGCAGCGGGGTCATCACACTGATGACCCTGCACACGGCGAAGGGCCTGGAGTTCCCGGTGGTCTTCCTGACCGGCATGGAGGACGGGGTCTTCCCGCACATGCGCGCGCTCGGCCAGACCAAGGAACTGGAGGAGGAGCGGCGCCTCGCGTACGTCGGCATCACCCGGGCGCGCGAGCGGCTCTACCTGACCCGCTCCTCGATGCGCAGCGCGTGGGGCACTCCCTCGTACAACCCGCCGTCACGCTTCCTGGAGGAGATCCCGGCGGAGTACCTGCAGTGGAAGCGGACGGGCGCGTCCCAGAAGCCGGCCGGTCCCGTGCGCGGTTCGGGCGGTGGCAAGGCCTCGTTCGGGACCTCGCCCGAGTCGTTCTTGTCCTCGTCGCGGACGAGGTCGGGCCCGTCGGGCTTCGCGACGCGCCGGGCCTCCGACAAGCCGGTCATCGCGTTGACCGTCGGAGACCGGGTCACCCACGACCAGTTCGGTCTGGGCACCGTCATGGAGGTCCGGGGAGCGGGCGCGGACGCGCAGGCCACCATCGACTTCGGGGACGACAAGCCGAAGCGGCTGCTCCTGCGCTACGCGCCGGTGCAGAAGCTGTAGTCCCTGGCTCTGTGGACCGTTGTCCCTGGTCCCGGGACTGTGATCCCGGCCCAGGAACAACAGCCGACCACGCTTGCCGCCGCTTGCCCGAGGGGTCAGTTCTCCAGTCGGACGGGCATCAGTAGCGAGAAGGTGTCCTCGCTGTCGGTCCGGCGGATCGCCAGGGGCGCCGTGGGGGCGCCGAACTCCAGAACCAACTGGTTCCGGGCTCCGGCGGCGAGGGCGTGCAGGAGGAAGTCGCGGTTGACGGCGACGTGGTCGCAGTCGTCGTCGCCGTCCTCGCCGTCCTCGCAGACGGTCACAGCACCGTCGGCGGACACCTTGAGCACACTGAGGTCACAAGAGACGCCGTCCTGCTCCCGCACGGCGTTCGACCGGACGGGGCCGGTTTCCACTGCCTCCCGGAGGGCCGCGACGTCGACGAGGGCACGGCGCCCTGCCGGCAGCCGAACGAGGCGACGGTAGTCGGGGAAGTCGTGACCGAGGCACTGGCCGGCCGCCTCACGGCCCTCCGTCTCCAGGAGCACGCGGTCGCCGTCCACCGTGAGCCGGGCGGGTGCGTCGTCAGCGAGCAGTGCCCGCATCGCGTCGACGAGCGGGGACGGCACGGTGACCTGCGCCCTGGGCCCGCCGTGTCCGGCGGTAGCGGCTCGCGCGACAGCCAACCGGTACCGGTCGGTGGCCACGAGACGGAGCTCGTCGCCCTCGATGTCGAACAGGACGCCGCCGAGCATCGGCAGCTCCGGGTCGGCGCCGGCGGCGAAACGGACCGCGTCGAGCGCGGCGGCCATGTCCGGTGCGGAAACGGTCAGTCGGACGGTCATCGTGCGCGGTACTGCCATGGGGTTCTCCCTGTCCTCGAGTAGTGCTCGGATCGTGGAGAACGCGCCGCGGGCATCGGACAGCCCCAGTTCGAGACGGCGCAGATGCGCCTGGAGCAGTTGCCGGACCAACTCGGTGTCCCTACCGGACCATCCGGCCAGCACCAGACGGATGTCCGCCAACGGCATACCGGTCCGGCGCAGCAGGGCCAGCAACTTGGACTCCTCCAGTTGCCGCGAGCCGTACCAGCGGTAGCCGCTCACCGGATCCACCCAGGCCGGGACCAGTACGCCGGCCCGGTCGTAGAACCGCAGGGCGCTCACGCCCAGTCCACTGTCCCGGGCCATCTCACCGATACTGCGCATCTCGCTCTCCACACCCGCGACTCTGGGCCCTCCACCAAGTCGAGGGTCAACAGCGGAGGTCGACAGCGGGCCCGGTGGGGAACGGGAGGGAGCGGGAGGCCGGGTGGGGAAACGGGAAGGCCATGGAGGCCGGCCTACGTCGGGTCGAGGCCGTGATTGCGCAGCCACGCCTGGGGGTCGATGGGCGAGCCGGCTCCGGGGCGTACCTCGAAGTGCAGGTGCGGGCCGGTGGAGTTGCCGGAGTTGCCGGAGTAGGCGATGACGTCACCGGCCTTGACCTGGCCGGAGCGGATCTTGGTGCTGCTGAGGTGGCAGTACCAGGTCTCCGTGCCGTCGGGGGAAGTCACTATGGCCATGTTGCCGTAGGCGCTGTTCCACTGTGTGCGGACGGTGCCGTCGGTGGCGGACATGACCGGGGTGCCGTAGGAGACCGGGAAGTCGATGCCGGTGTGCACGGACATCCACATGCCGCCGGCCTGCCCGAACCCGGCGCTGAGACCGTGCTGTGTGACGGGGAGCGCGAACTTGGGGCGGGCGGCCTCCTTGGCCGCCGCCTCCTCGGCACGCTTCTTCTTCTCGTCTTCCTGGCGCTGCTTCAGGTCGAGGCGTTCCTGGGTGCGGCTCGCGCGGTCCGCGAAGTCACCGGCGTCCGCGCTCAGGGCGGTGAGCTGGGTGTCCAGCTTGTTGTTCGCCGCGACGGGTTTCACCGAGGCCGGATCGGCGGCGGCCATCGTCGTGGTGTCCTTGGCGGGCTGGTCGGTGCCGCCGAGCCCGCCGACCGAGGCGGCCGCGACTCCGGCGACGCCCATGACGCAGGCCGAGGGCACGGCGACGGTCAGGAGGGCGGAACGCTTCGCCGGGGTGCGGCGCCGGCTGCTGCCGCCGGTCGTCTTCCCGCCGGTGGTCTTGGAGTTGGTGGTCTTTGAATTGGCGGCCTTGGTGTTGGTGGCCTTGGAGTTGGACGTGCTGCCGGGCTTGTTGCTGCCGGCGCGGCGTGAGGCGCGCGGCTCCGCGGGCACGACAGGCATCGTCTGGGTGGCCATGGCGTGCACCGTGGCCGGGGGTTCCGGACCGTCCTCGTCCGAGATGGTCTCGAAGACGGCGGTCTCGGCGGCGTGCAGGTCGGCGGGGTGGTGGTCGGCGGCGTGGTGATCGCCGGCGCCCGAGGGGGCGTCCTGCGGCACGACCATCGGGACGACGCTGGTCGCCTCGTACGCGTAGCTCTCATAACCGGTGTGCGCCGAGTCGTGGTGCGGGGTGGCGTCGTAGCCGCCGTCGGCGTGGCCGGTGTTCCAGGCGGTGGCGTCGTACGCGCCGGTGTCTTGCTGTCCGTACGCGGTGAACGTGTTCCACTGCGCGGTCTGGTCGGAGGGCTGTTCGGCGCCCGTCGCGTCGTAGCCGTAGGAAGTCGGCTGGAACGCGGCGGAGTTCGCGTCGGTCCAGGCGTTCGCGTCCCACTGGCCCGTGGTGTCCTCGGACACGGCCTGGTGCGGGACCGAGGAGAGGTAACTCTCCTGTCCGGTCCAGGCGGTGGCGTCGTAGGTGCCGGTCGACTCGTACCCGCCGTAGGTGTTGTACCCGGCGGAATCAACGTAGTTGTAACCCTGGCCCTGCGTTTCATAGGAAACGTAGGCTTGGTCACCAGCGAAAGTGGTGGTGGAGAGGCCGTCGTACCCGTTTTCGGGGTACTGGCCCGACGAGGGGCGGTCGTTCACCAACTTCTCTTTCGCCTCGGCAGTGGGGGCCTGGGTGGCCGGGGAATCGAAGGTTCCCCGGAGGAGAGCAGTGGCGCGACTGTACCCGGCGGTTACTGGAGACGACAATCTTCGGCGGGTTTCGACCTCGGGGGAACCGGGCATTCGGCTGTCTTTCGGTCCCGTACACACCGAGCCTTGGCCTTGAGTTCGATATTCGTTCGACTGTCGGTCGTCCGGTGTTGCCCCTACCTCACAGGGCGATACGGCGCACTTCGGTTTCCTCGGCGGGCGACGACGGCCGTGCGAGCGGTCCGTCCAGGGTGCGCCGGATCGCGCCGATCACGGTGGGGTGGACAGGGAGCGCCAGATGACCGATGCCGGTGACCAGCACGTTCTCGGCGATCAGGTCGGGGTGGTCGAGGCGGGCCGTGCCCGGCGGCGTCATCAGCGCGTCGAATTCGCTCCAGAAGGCCACGCAGCGGGTGCGGCAGCCCGGTGCGGGTCCGTCCAACTCCCTCATCACCTCGGAGCCCGGCCGCATCTGGCGGACCAGCGGGTGGGCGTCCATGAAGGGCGCCACGCTGGTGCCGGCGTGCGGGGTGCCGAGCGTCACGAGCGTGCGCACGCGTGCGTCACCGCCGAGTCGCTGGATGTAGTACCGGGCGACCAGACCGCCGAGGCTGTGCCCGACGAGGTCGATCCGCTCCTGACCGGTGCGCTCGCACAGCTCCTCGACGCGGCGGGCCAGGTGCCCGGCGGTGGCGCGCAGGTCGCGGGTGAAGGGCGAGTAGTTGTACGTCTCCACCCGCCGCGTACCCTCCGCGGCGAGCGCGCGGCGCAGGAGGACGAACACGGAACGGTTGTCGGTGAAGCCGTGCAGCAGCAACACCGGGGGGCGCTGTCCCGTCACCCCGGCGGCCGGATCGGCGGCGAGCCGTTCGGCGAGAACCCCGGTGGGGTACAGGAACAGGTGCCCAGTCAGCACCACCGCCTCCAGGACGGCTGCCCGAAGGGCCGCCGCCGACTGTGAGACGGAGGGCGGTAAGGGTGTGGATATCGGCGTGATCGACAGCCCCATGGCGGCCTCCGGGCCTCTTGGGAATGCGGCCGTATTGCCGACGTGCCCCGCCTCCGTGCCGTGCGGCTGGCGGCACGGTGGCGGGACGACTCGGTGTCGCTCCCCGTGAATCACTGGTGGGGGCGGTGAACCATTGGCGATGGCTCCACGCTCCCACGTGTGATTTCCCCCTCCTGCTTGACCGCGAAACGGGCTGGTGCGCGATGCTGTACTTAACGTTCGTTCACTCGGGAGGCAGTGCGATGGGTGTGACCGGTCCGATCCGTGTGGTGGTGGCCAAGCCGGGTCTCGACGGCCACGACCGCGGGGCCAAGGTGATCGCGCGTGCGCTGCGGGACGCGGGCATGGAGGTCATCTACACGGGGCTGCACCAGACCCCCGAGCAGATCGTGGACACCGCGATCCAGGAGGACGCGGACGCGATCGGCCTCTCGATCCTGTCGGGCGCCCACAACACGCTGTTCGTGCGGGTGCTGGAACTCTTGAAGGAACGGGACGCGGAGGACATCAAGGTCTTCGGCGGGGGAATCATCCCTGAGGACGACATCGCCCCGCTCAAGGAGAAGGGCGTGGCGGAGATCTTCACCCCGGGCGCCACGACCACGGCCATCGTGGACTGGGTCAACGCGAACATCCGCCGCCCCTGACCCCGGCGGCCGCCCGGCCGGCCAAGGGCCCCCCGGCCCGGTGGCGGGCCGCTCAGACGGGTGGTATGAGCTCCGCGAGCATGGCGGCGCGGAGGTGGAGGGTGGAGGCCAGACGTTGGAAGGCCTCCTCCCAGTACGCCGCCGCCCCCGCGGCGGGCTCGACGGGGTCCGCCGGGTTCGCCGGCTCCGCGGGGTCCGCCGGGGCTCTGGTCAGGGCTTGCAGCCGTGAGGCGTCCGCCGGGTCCAGGCAGCGTTCCGCCAGGCCCATCACCCCGCTGAAGCTCCACGGGTAGCCGCCGGCCTCCCGGGCCGCGTCCAGCGCGTCCACCACCGCCCGGCCCAGCACTCCCGCCCAGGGCACCACGCACACCCCGAGGAGCTGGAACGCCTCCGACAGCCCGTGCGCCCGTACGAACTCCGCCACCCACCGCGCCCGCTCCCCGTCCGGCAGGACCGACAGCAGCTTCGCCCGTTCCGCGAGGGACGCCGTGCCCGGACCGGCCGCCGGCGGAGCGGAGGCAGAGCCGAGCAGCGCCTTCGACCACCGCGCGTCACGCTGGCGCACCGCCGCCCGGCACCACGCGGCATGCAGTTCCTCCGCCCAGCCGTCACCCACCGGCCGCGCCACGATCCCCGCGGGATCGAGTCCCCCGAACCGCTCCCGCCAACAGGACAGCGGAGCCGCCTCCACCAGCTGGCCCAGCCACCAGGCGCGCTCACCGCGCCCTGCGGGCGGCCGCTTGACCACGCCGTCCCGCAGCATCCCCGCGTCGCACTCCGCCGGGGGAGCGATCCCCTCCGGGCCGACGCAGGCCAGCGCCCGCTCCGCCATCCGCCCCGCCAACGCCGAACCCGTCAGGGCCGACAGCAGCTCGGCGGCCGTCGCCCGGACGTTGCGGCTGCGGTCGCCCAGGGCCGCCTCCAGGAACGGCTCGTCCTGATCCGAGAGCCCCACCCTCAGCGAGTCCAGGAACATCAGCCGGTCCTCGGCCCGTTCGGTGCTCCAGGTCGTTTCGAGCAGCCGGGTCGCGGCGGCCGGGTCGTGGGCCCGTACGGCGTCCAGGAGTGCCACCCGCTCGGCGAACAGGCCCTCCTCCCAAAGCCGTTCCACCCCTTCGCGGTCCTCCGGGTCGGGCAGCTCCAGGCTGCCGCCGGCCCCACCGCGCAGCGCGAACCGCCAGTCCGGGTTCAGCCGGGCCAGCCACAAGCCCCGGCTCCCGGCCAAGGCCAGCGCGAGCGGTCGCAGATCGGTGCGGGCCTTGGCCGCGTCCAGCAGCGCCGGGACCAGCGCCGCCGGAGCGCGGTACCCGTGCCGGACGGCCGCGGCCAGCCATTGCGGCAGCAGCTCCGTCAGATCCGGCGCGGCCCCCCGCCGCCCGCCCGACCCACCCGTGCCCGCTCGGCCCGCCAGGAGTTGCGCGAGGCGCCGCCGGGCCGCTTCCGGGGGCTCCGGACGCGGATCGCGCGGTGCCGACTCCGGGCACTCCCCGGCCCGCACCGGCGCCGGCCGCAGACCGGCCCGGCGCCGCAGGGTCTGTACGGCCGCCTCGTCCAGCAACGCCTCCGGCGAGCCGCCCCGGCGCCGCTCGGTGCCGAGCAGCGCCGTGGCCACCAGTTCGTCCCAGTCGGCGTACGCCTTCCGCTCCGCCGCGTCTCCCGCCTGCGCCGTGTGTGCGGCGTGCGCCGTCCCAGCCGTCTTCATCGGACCCCTCCCTCGTGGTGTGCCGTGCGGTGCTCCGGTCCCGCCCCCTCCACGGGACCGGAGCAGTATGGTGAAATGTCGGCTCAAAACGCCTGTCAGCTGGCGTGGTTGTCGTTCATCAAAGCCCCCCGGCTTTCTCGGTCCCGCACGACGGCGCCCCCGCGCCGCCGGTCCCTCCCCGGCGCCGACGCTCCCCCGCGTCGATCGCCCCTTGCCTTCCCCGCAGACCGCAGACCGCAGACCGCAGACCGCAGACCGCGGACAGCTGGCCGCGGACCGCGGGCCACCGGCCCCGGCCGTCAGACCAGGGCCACCGGTTCCGCCGAATCCGGCTGCCAGGCCGTCAGGGGCGTGAACCCCCGGTGGCCGACCTCCCCGAACACCGTCACCGGACCCCCGCCCGAGAGCGCGGCGAGCTGCCACAAACCCGATCGGGATCTGCTCCCCGGCCCCGCGAGCGGTACCGGAAGCGCCGCCGTCCCCTCCGGGTCCGCCAACCGCCAACCCGATTCACCCGGTATCGGCACCACCGGGCCCAGCACCACCGGCCACGACTCCAGCCAGGGGTCCTCCCGCAGCGCGGCCCCGTACGCCTCCAGAGCCGCCTGCGGACCTACCCCGACCGGTGCCCGACCGCCCGGCACCGCTGCCGCACCCCGTTCTCCGAGGTCCGCCCGCAGCCCCGCCGAACCGGGCCGGAAGTGGGCTTCCGCCTCCAGTACCAGTCCGACCGGCAGCGCCAGTCCCGGAGGCCGCCCGGGCGGTCCGAAGTCCAGCACGAGGGCCGGCCGCCCGCTCGCCAGCCCGCGCAGCCATATCCGGCGGGTGGTGAGCCGGCCGTCCGGGGACACCGAGTCGTACTGGGCCAGCACGAGCCAGCGGTCCCGTACGGCTTCGCCCTCCGCCGAAGGAGGAAGTCCCACCCGGGTCCGTACCGTCGCGGCCATCTGCCCCGGCAGCCCGGACACCCCCAGCCAGGCCCGGTCGAGCAGGTGCAGCAGCGCGAACTCCTCAAGCATCCGGGCGGGCCAGCCGGGGCCGCAACCGGGTATTGTCCCCAACTCCCGCACGCGGGCGGCCAGTCCCGGAGCCTGGGCGTCGACCATACGGGCCGCCGTCTCCTCCCATGCCGCGTACCCCGCCTGCTCCTGGCCGGCCAGTCCGCCCCGGAGTAGATCCGCCAGCCGCTGCTCCAGCTCGCCGACCCCCGCCCCGATCCGGGCCGCCCGTCGCTCGGCCCGCTTCCTGGCCGCCTCCTCGTCCACCGGCTTCGCGACCACCGGCCGGACCGCCTTCGCCGCCCGCTCCGCCAGCCACTCGCCGGCCCACTCCGGCGCCTGCGCCGGATCACCCACTCCTTCCGCCGCCCAGAGCAACAGCAGCCCC
Organism: Streptomyces sp. Tek67B01; assembly: GCF_055231995.1. Taxonomy (NCBI): domain Bacteria; kingdom Bacillati; phylum Actinomycetota; class Actinomycetes; order Kitasatosporales; family Streptomycetaceae; genus Streptomyces; species Streptomyces sp. Tek67B01. The sequence continues at coordinate 2,967,707 of NZ_JBUYUY010000001.1, read as the reverse complement.
AGCGCGTGCTTGCACGGGAACTTCCGGCTCGGACAAGAGCACTTGTACGCCGGGCCCGTCAGGTCCACGACCGTCCGGTACGGCGTCCTGCCGCTGCCCTTGCACGAGCCCCACACCGCACCGGAAGCGGAACCTCCGGTCTGCGACCACGGACCCGCCCCACCCAGCTTGCCGCCCGCCTTGCGCGACGCCTCGTCAGGAGCCAGAGCCAGCACCTGTTCCGCTGTCCAGCGGACCCCCTGCTCAGTCATGTGTCCCACCGTAGAGACCCCCACTGACAATCGCTCTGACCTGCAACAACGTTGTGAACGAGGGGTGTTGTCAGTGGGGTGGTGCACCGTGGTGTCAGCAGTCGGAAGCGGCTGCCGAGCATTGGAGGGGGACCATGAGCACGATCGGGACCGAACACCGCGCAGAGGCACTGCGACCGCATGCCGAAGACGCCTTCGCGCACGAACTGAAAGCCTTGGCGGCCGCCGACGACCGGCCCCGTCCCACCCGCTGGAAGCTCTCCCCGTGGGCCGTCGCCACCTACCTGCTCGGCGGCACGCTCCCTGGGGGCACCTCCCGGACGAAGTCTGGGGGAGGCACGGTGATCACACCCAAGTACGTCGGACCGCGCCGCATCGTCGAAGTCGCCGTCACCACCCTGGCCACCGACCGCGCCCTACTCCTGCTCGGAGTCCCCGGCACCGCCAAGACCTGGGTGTCCGAACACCTCGCCGCCGCGGTCAGCGGGGACTCCACCCTCCTGGTCCAAGGCACCGCCGGCACCCCCGAGGAGGCCATCCGCTACGGCTGGAACTACGCCCGCCTCCTGGCCCACGGCCCGAGCCGCGAAGCCCTCGTCCCCAGCCCCGTCATGCGCGCCATGGCCGACGGCATGACAGCCCGCGTCGAGGAACTCACCCGCATCCCCGCCGACGTCCAGGATTCCCTCATCACCATCCTGTCCGAGAAGACGCTCCCCATACCGGAGCTCGGGCAGGAGGTGCAGGCCGTGCGCGGCTTCAACCTCATCGCCACCGCCAACGACCGTGACCGCGGGGTCAACGAGCTGTCCAGCGCGCTGCGCCGCCGCTTCAACACCGTGGTGTTGCCGCTGCCCGCCACCGCCGACGCCGAGGTGGACATCGTCGCCCGCCGGGTCGACCAGATGGGCCGCGCCCTCGACCTGCCGGCCGCGCCCGAGGGCCTGGAGGAGATCCGCCGCGTCGTCACCGTCTTCCGCGAGCTGCGCGACGGTGTCACCGTCGACGGCCGCACCAAGGTCAAGTCGCCCAGCGGCACGCTGTCCACCGCCGAGGCCATCTCCGTGGTCACCGGCGGCCTGGCATTGGCCGCCCACTTCGGGGACGGCGTCCTGCGCCCCTCCGACGTGGCAGCCGGCATCCTCGGCGCCGTCGTCCGCGACCCGGCAGCCGACCGGGTGGTCTGGCAGGAGTACCTCGAAGCCGTCGTCCGCGAGCGGGAGGGCTGGAAGGACTTCTACCGCGCCTGCCGGGAGGTGACGGTATGAACCCCCGGGACCAGGGCCCCCTCCTGCTGGGGGTCCGGCACCACGGACCGGGCTCCGCCCGCGCCGTGCGGGCCGCGTTGGACGAAGCCGGGCCGTCGGCGGTGCTCATAGAAGGGCCGCCGGAAGGCGACGCGCTGCTGCCGCTCGCCGCCGACCCGCAGATGCGGCCGCCCGTCGCCCTGCTCGCCCACGCGGCCGACGATCCGGGCCGGGCCGCCTTCTGGCCGCTGGCCGGTTTCTCCCCGGAATGGGTCGCCATCCGCTGGGCCCAGGCCCGGGGCGTACCCGTCCGGTTCATCGACCTCCCCGCCGCGCACTCGCTGGCCGCGACGCGGGACGAGGAGGCGCGGGACGGGGACGCGCAGGCCGACTCCGTCCGGATCGACCCGCTCGCCGTGCTGGCCGAGAGCGCCGGGTACGACGAACCCGAGCGCTGGTGGGAAGACGCCGTCGAGCACCGGGACGCCGTACGGGAAGCCCCCCTGGCCGTGTTCGAGGCACTCGGCGAAGCGATGGGGGCGCTGCGCGAGGAGTACGGCTGCGGCAGCCACCGAGACCTGGTGCGCGAGGCGAACATGCGACAGCGCATGCGGGCCGCGCGCCGGGAGTTCGGCGACGACTACGCGGTGGTCTGCGGGGCCTGGCACGTCCCGGCCCTGCGCGCCCCGGCCACGGCCACCGCCGACAAGGCGCTGCTCGGCGGACTGCCCAGGATCAAGGTGGAGACCACCTGGGTGCCCTGGACGCACCGCCGGCTCGCCCGCGCCGGGGGCTACGGCGCCGGCATCACCTCGCCCGGCTGGTACGCGCACCTCTTCACCGCCCGCGACCGGCCCGTCGAGCGCTGGCTGACGAAGGTCGCGGGCCTGCTCCGGGACGAGGACCGGCAGGTCTCCTCCGCCCACGTCATCGAGGCCGTCCGGCTGGCGCAGACCCTAGCCGCCGTGCGGGGGCGGCCGGTTGCCGGGCTCACCGAAACCCTGGAAGCGGTCCGGGCGGTCATGTGCGACGGCTCCGACATACCGCTCGCCCTCATCCAGGACCGTCTGGTGGTCGGGGACGTGCTGGGCGAAGTCCCCGACGCGGCGCCCGTCGTACCGCTCCAGCGGGACCTCACCCGCAGACAGCGGTCCCTGCGCCTGAAGGCCGAGGCGCAGGAACGCGAGCTGGAGCTGGACCTGCGCAAGGACACCGACGCTGCCAAGTCCCTGCTCCTGCACCGGCTGCGGCTGCTCGGCGTCGACTGGGGGATACCCACCGCCTCCCGCGGCAGCACCGGCACCTTCCGCGAGACCTGGCGGCTGCGCTGGGAGCCCGAGCTGTCCGTGCGGGTCGCGGAGGCCGGGATCTGGGGCACCACCGTCCTGGGGGCGGCCGCCGCCCGCGCCGAGGCCCTCGCGGCGGGCGCGGGGGAACTGGGCGAGGTCACCGCCCTCGCCGAACGGTGCCTGCTCGCCGGGCTGTCGGAGGCGTTGCCCGCCGTGCTGCGCGCCCTCGCCGACCGCGCCGCGCTGGACACCGATGTGGCGCGCCTCGCCGAAGCGCTGCCGGCGCTGGCCCGCTCGCTGCGGTACGGGGACGTACGCGGCACCGACGCCGAGGCGCTCGGCACCGTCGCCGCCGGGCTGGCGGAGCGGATATGTGTGGCGCTGCCGTCGGCCTGCGCGGCCGGGCTGGACGCCGACGCCGCGGCGGAGCTGCGCGGGCACGTCGACGCCGTCCACGGGGCGATCGCCCTGTTGGCCGACGTCGACGAGGGGCTGCGCGAGCGCTGGTCGGCGGTGCTGCGGACGCTGGCCGGCCGGGACACCGTGGCCGGGCTGATCCGGGGCCGGGCCGCCCGCCTGCTGCTGGACGACGGCCGCCTCCCGCCCGAGGAGACCGCCCGGCTGATGGGGCTCGCGCTGTCCCCGGCGGCCACCCCCGCCGACGCGGCCGGCTGGATCGAGGGCTTCGCCGGCGGCAGCGCGGGCGGCGGCACCCTGCTCGTCCACGACGAGCGGCTGCTGGGCCTGATCGACACCTGGCTGGTGTCGGTGCCGGCGAACGCCTTCGTCGACGTACTGCCCCTGCTGCGGCGGACATTCGGGGCGTACGAGCCGGGTGTGAAGCGGGCCCTGGGTGAACTGGTCCGGCGGGGACCGTCCGGTCGGGCGCGCCCGACCGGACCCGGCTCGGCGCCCGAGGGCTTCGGCCCGGAGCTGGACCCCGTCCGAGCGGACGCGGCCGCGGACCTGGTCCGCATGCTGCTCGCCCGGGCGGCGGAGGCGACCGGGGCGGCTGTGGGGGCCGGCTGACGCCCGGCGCCGCCGGACGGGAGGGCGCCACCGGCGAGAGCCGATGGGGCGGGGACAGCGGGACAGCGCGACAACGGGACACGGGACGAGGGGGACGGACAGGTGGAGATGGAGATCAGCACGGGGCGGCCGACGGACGCGGGGGAGCGGCTGCGGCGGTGGCGGATGGTGCTCGGCGGAGGAGACGGCGAGGGCACCGGACACGCGCTCTCCGGGCGGGACGCGGAGATGGACGCCGCGCTCACGGCGCTCTACGGCCGCAGCGGCGGCGGTGCGCGCAAGAAAGCGGGGGAGCGCTCGGCCGGGCTCGGCGGGTCCGCGCCGCAGGTGGCCCGCTGGCTCGGCGACATCAGGACGTACTTCCCCAGCTCCGTGGTGCAGGTCATGCAGCGCGACGCCATCGAGCGGCTCGGCCTGTCCGCCCTGCTGCTGGAGCCGGAGATGCTGGAGGCCGTGGAACCGGACGTCCACCTCGTCGGCACCCTGCTCTCCCTCAACAAGGCCATGCCGGAGACGACCCGCGAGACCGCCCGCGCCGTGGTGGCCAAGGTCGTCGAACAGTTGGAGAGGCGCCTCGCCACCCGAACCCGCGCCACCCTCACCGGAGCCCTCGACCGCTCCGCCCGCGTGAGCCGCCCCCGCCACCGGGACATCGACTGGGACCGCACCATCCGCGCCAACCTCAAGAACTACCTTCCCGAGTACCGCACCGTCGTGCCCGAGCGGCTGATTGGATACGGCCGGGCGGCGCAGTCGGTGAAGAAGGAGGTCATCCTCTGCATCGACCAGTCGGGTTCCATGGCGGCCTCCGTCGTCTACGCCTCCGTCTTCGGCGCGGTCCTCGCCTCGATGCGCGCGATCGCCACCCGGCTGGTGGTGTTCGACACGGCGGTGGTGGACCTCACCGACCAGCTCGACGACCCCGTCGACGTGCTCTTCGGCACCCAACTCGGCGGCGGCACCGACATCAACCGGGCCCTCGCCTACTGCCAGTCCAAGATCACCCGACCGGCCGACACCGTCGTGGTCCTGATCAGTGATCTCTACGAGGGCGGCATACGCGACGGGATGCTCAAGCGGGTCGCCGCGATGAAGGGCGCCGGAGTGGAGTTCGTGGCGCTGCTGGCCCTGTCCGACGAAGGCGCCCCCGCATACGACCGCGAGCACGCGGCGGCCCTCGCCGCGCTCGGCGCGCCCGCCTTCGCCTGCACCCCGGACCTCTTCCCGGACGTCATGGCCGCGGCGCTGGAGAAGCGGCCGCTGCCCGTGCCGTGAGCGCCCCGGCGCCCCCGACCGGCACTCGGCGGATCGTACGAACGCGCAGCTCAACCGTGAGGCGATCTGTGACAGGTATCACCGCTCAGGTGTGACCTGCGATTTAGGGACGCACGTCCCACGGGGATAACCTGCGAGACGGACATGCCGCGTCCACGGTCACCGTGTGCGCCTTCCTTGTGACAGCGCCGTCACGTTGCCCTCCGCGGCACGCCCACGCAGATAGCAGACAACCGCGAATCACTGCGAATCTTTGAAGACAAGGGACGGACGCGCGTGGACCTGTTCGAGTACCAGGCGAGGGACCTCTTCGCCAAGCACGGTGTACCGGTGCTGGCCGGTGAAGTGATCGACACGCCTGAGGCGGCTCGCGAGGCCACCGAGCGGCTGGGCGGCAAGTCGGTCGTCAAGGCGCAGGTGAAGGTCGGTGGCCGAGGCAAGGCCGGCGGCGTCAAGCTCGCCGCCACCCCGGACGAGGCCGTCGCCCGGGCGACGGACATCCTCGGCATGGACATCAAGGGCCACACGGTCCACAAGGTGATGATCGCCGAGACGGCTCCCGAGATCCTTGAGGAGTACTACGTCTCGTACCTCCTCGACCGCACCAACCGCACCTTCCTGGCCATGGCCTCGGTGCAGGGCGGCATGGACATCGAGGAGGTCGCGGAGAAGACCCCCGAGGCCCTCGCGAAGGTCCCGGTCAACGCCAACGAGGGCGTGACCATCGAGAAGGCCCGCGAGATCGTCGCCCAGGCGAAGTTCCCCTCCGAGGTCGCCGAGAAGGTCGCCGAGGTCCTCGTGACCCTGTGGCAGACCTTCATCGCCGAGGACGCGCTCCTCGTCGAGGTCAACCCGCTCGCGAAGGTCGCCAACGGCGACGTCATCGCGCTGGACGGCAAGGTCTCGCTCGACGAGAACGCCGAGTTCCGCCAGCCGGGCCACGAGGAGTTCGTGGACCACGCGGCCGCGAACCCGCTGGAGGCCGCCGCCAAGGCGAAGAACCTCAACTACGTCAAGCTCGACGGTGAGGTCGGCATCATCGGCAACGGCGCGGGTCTCGTCATGAGCACCCTCGACGTCGTCGCCTATGCCGGCGAGAACCACGGCGGCGTCAAGCCCGCCAACTTCCTGGACATCGGCGGTGGCGCCTCCGCCGCCGTCATGGCCAACGGTCTCGAGATCATCCTCGGCGACCCGGACGTCAAGTCCGTCTTCGTCAACGTCTTCGGTGGCATCACCGCCTGCGACGAGGTCGCCAACGGCATCGTCCAGGCGCTGGCCCTGCTGGAGGAGAAGGGCGAGGCGGTCACCAAGCCGCTCGTCGTCCGTCTCGACGGCAACAACGCCGAGCTGGGTCGCAAGATCCTCTCGGACGCCAACCACCCGCTGGTGCAGCGCGTGGACACCATGGACGGCGCGGCCGACAAGGCCGCCGAGCTCGCGGCTGCGAAGTAAGGGCAGAGGTCAAAGACTCACATGGCTATCTTCCTCAACAAGGACAGCAAGGTCATCGTCCAGGGCATGACCGGTGCCACGGGCATGAAGCACACCAAGCTGATGCTGGCTGACGGCACCAACATCGTCGGCGGCGTGAACCCGCGCAAGGCCGGCACCACCGTCGACTTCGACGGCACCGAGGTCCCGGTCTTCGGGTCGGTCGCCGAGGCGATGGAGAAGACGGGCGCCAACGTCTCCGTCCTCTTCGTCCCGCCGGCCTTTGCCAAGGCCGCCGTCGTCGAGGCCATCGACGCCGAGATCCCGCTGGCCGTCGTCATCACCGAGGGCATCGCGGTGCACGACTCCGCCGCCTTCTGGGCGTACGCGATCGCCAAGGGCAACAAGACCCGGATCATCGGCCCGAACTGCCCGGGTCTGATCACCCCCGGCCAGTCCAACGCCGGCATCATCCCGGGCGACATCACCAAGCCCGGCCGCATCGGTCTCGTCTCCAAGTCGGGCACGCTGACCTACCAGATGATGTACGAGCTCCGTGACATCGGCTTCTCCTCCGCCGTCGGCATCGGTGGCGACCCGGTCATCGGCACCACGCACATCGACGCCCTGGAGGCGTTCGAGGCGGACCCCGACACCGACCTGATCGTCATGATCGGCGAGATCGGCGGCGACGCCGAGGAGCGTGCGGCGGACTTCATCGCGAAGAACGTCACCAAGCCGGTCGTCGGCTACGTCGCGGGCTTCACCGCCCCCGAGGGCAAGACCATGGGTCACGCCGGCGCCATCGTCTCCGGTTCTTCTGGCACCGCACAGGCCAAGAAGGAGGCCCTTGAGGCCGCGGGCGTGAAGGTCGGCAAGACGCCGACCGAGACGGCCAAGCTGGCGCGCGAGATCCTGAACGCCGCCCAGTAGGCAGTCACCGTACGTACGGGCGTGGCCCGCACCCTCCGGGGTGCGGGCCACGCCCGTTTTCCTTGCCCGCCGCCGCTACTCGACCTTCGGGGCGAGGCGGGCCGGGCCGGCCGCCGGATGGGAGTGGAGCCGGTCGTGGAGCTCCTTGCTCTGCTCGGTGAACCGCTGGGGTCCGCTGAGCGGAGGCACCCCCGAGACGCTCGAACCCGGGGCGATCGGGGCGATGTACTGGTTCGGGGACGTGGTCGCCGTGTACGCCGTCGCCACCGCGATCACCGCCGTCAGCCCGAGCGCGGCCCGGCTCAGCGCCCGGGAACGGCGCTCACAGGAGGTGCGTACGGCCGCTGCCGGACGGGGGTCGAGGCAGACGGCCGGACGGACCGAGCCCATGCGTTCGCGCAGCCGGGCCGAGCGCTGGGCGGGCGGCAGGCCGTCCAGATCGGGAAGCCGGGCGGTGAGCTCGGCGTGCGCGTTCAGGAGGCGCAGCCCCGCCGTGGGAGTCGACGCCTCGATCTCCGCGGCCGTGTCGGGCAGGTCGAGGCCGACCCCGTCGTAGAGCAGGACGGCACGGCGGTACGCGGTGGGCAGCGCGAGCAGCGCGTCCATCGTGATCCGGTCGGCGGGTTCGGCCGGGGGCTTGTCGGGGTGGCGGAAGGCCCTGCGGAACCGGTGCCAGGGAGAGAGGGCGTACTCGTACGCGACCGCGCGCACCCACCCCACCGGGTCCGGGTCGGTCGCGACCTCGGGCCAGCGCGCCCAGGCCTGGAGGAACGCCTTGTCGACGGCCTCCAGCGCGAGGGAGCGGCGACCGGTGAGGAGGTACGCCTGGCGGACGAGGGCCGGGGCGGCATAGGCGTGCAGGGCGTCGAAGGCGCGAGCGGGAGTCAAAGGACCCGGGTCGACCGGGGCTTCGACCTCGGCCCTGGCCTCCACCTCGGCCGTGGCCTCCACCTCGGCCGGGGCTTCGGCGGCGGGTGGGTCCGCGGCGGGTGGGTCCGCGGGGGGTGCGTCGGCTTCGGCGGTCGGCGTGTCGGCCGCTACGGTCGGCGCGCCTGCGCCTGCGCCTGTGTCGGTACCGGCGCCTGTGCCTGCGCCTGCGTCGGCGCTGGGTGCGGGGTCGGTCCGGTGCTCGGGTCGCGGCTGAGGGTCGGGCCCGTGTGTCGGGGGAGGCGGGGCGTGGTCCCCGCCGGTCCCGCCGGTCCCGCCGGGGGGCCTGCTCTCGTGGCGCGAGGAGTCGGCAGGGGGCTTCGCGGCCCGCTTCGCCGCCGCCTTGGGCCGTTTGCGCGAGCTGATCGGCCGTGCGGGCGCCGGAGAGACCCGAACGGCGGCGGGAGCGGCGGTCTTCGCGCCCTCGGACGCCTCGGCTTCGCCTTCGGCCCCGTCGGCGGGGCCGGACGCCGCGAGACGGGTGATGAACCGGGCGTACGCCTTGCGTTTGCGGCCGCGCGGCTGCGTCCGGCCCGACTCCCACGAACGGACCGTGGCAGGACTGACCCCCACGGCTGCCGCCACCTCACCGTGCGTCAGTTCGGCGGACTCGCGCAGCCTTCGGCGTTCCTGGGGGGAGGGGAGGTCGGCCTCGCCCGGGGAGGAGGTCGTTCCGACGCCTTGTGTCATGCCACTCTCCCCGCGACCCGGTAGCTCTGCGCGAAAAAGTACATAAACGTATATTGGGCGACACCACGGACATTCGCCTGTTACCCGCCCATAGCGCGTGTCGTTGGCACCATGGCGGGGTGACCCAAGTGACCGAACGCGGTACCTCGTTGCCGACCGTCCCGCCTGCCGCCCTGCGGCGCCGCCGCTCGCCGGCGGCCGCCGCGTGTGTGTTCGGCGGGGCGGTGGCCGCGGGACTGGGGCTCGGCTTCCTGGCCGTGCTCGTGATCGTGCTGTGGATCAGCTCCCCCTATCCCGACAGCGGCCCAGGCGGCGCGCTGCACCTCGCGGCCGGGCTGTGGCTGCTCGCCCACGGGACCGAACTCGTGCGCTACGAGACGCTGTCGGGAGTGCCCTCGCCCGTCGGGGTGACACCGCTGCTCCTGGTGGCGCTGCCGGTGTTGCTGATGCGGCGGGCCGCGCGGCTGGGGAACACCCCGGGCGACGGCCAAGGGGACGACGAGGTGTTGCCGGCCGGTGTCGTGTTCTCGGCGGTGACCTGCGGGTACCTCGGCGTCGGGGCGCTGGCGACGGTGTACGCGTCGGGCGGCCCGATGCCGGCCGACCCGCTGAGCGCGGCGTGGCACGTGCCGCTGGTCGCCGTACTGGCCGCGGCGGCCGGGGTGTGGGCGGCGCGGGGAAGGCCGCTCGGGGAGTTCCCCGGATGGGTGCCGGCGCGGCTGGCGGGGGGCGTACGGAGGGCCATCGCGCGCCCCCGTTATGAGCTGGCGCTGCGCTCGGGCGCGGCGGGAGCCCTGGTGCTGCTGGGAGGCGGTGTGCTGCTGGTCGGGGCGTCGCTGGTGTGGCACGGGGCGGAGGTGCGGGGATCGTTCCTGGGGCTGACCGGGGTGTGGTCGGGGAGGTTCGCGGTGCTGCTGTTGGCGGTGACGTTGGTCCCGAACGCGATGGTGTGGGGCGCGGCGTACGGCCTGGGGCCGGGCTTCGCGCTGGGCGCGGGGGCGACGGCGACGCCGCTCGGCTCCGTCGGATCGCATGCGGCGCTGCCGAGGTTCCCGCTGCTGGAGGCGCTGCCCGGGGTGGGGCCGGGGACGCCGCTGACGTGGGCGACGCTGGCCGTGCCGATGGTGGCGGGGCTGGCGGTGGGGTGGTTCGCGGTGCGGCGGGCGCGGGAGGTCTCGTACGGGGAGACGGCGTGGACCGCGGCGCTGGGGGCGGTGGTGTGCGGGGTGCTGATGGCGGGGCTCGCCGCGGTGTCGGCGGGGCCGCTGGGGTCGCGGGAACTGGTGCGGTTCGGGCCGGTGTGGTGGCAGGTGGGGGGCGCGGCGGTGGTGTGGGCGGTGGTGCTGGCGGTACCGGTGGCCGTGGCGGTGCACGCGTGGCGGGTCCGGCCGGTGAGGGGGGCGAGGGCGGTGCATGTGGCGGACGAGTGGCACGACTCGGGCGTACGGGAGCTGCGGTGGGCGGTGTTGAAGGAGGCGGCGGTCCCCATGGTGGCTTCGCCGGCGGGGGCCGCGGGTGCGGCCGAGTCGCCTGAAGCGGAGTCGGGTGCGGTCGAGCCGGTCGCGGCCGAGCGCCGGGTGGCTGAAGCGGGTGCCGTCGAGCGGGGTGTCGCAGAGTCAGGTGCCGCCAAGTCAGGTGCCGCCGAGTCAGGTGCGGTCGAGCGGGGTGCGGTCGAGCGGGGCGTGGTCGAGCGGGGCGTGGTCGAGCGGGGCGTGGTCGAGCGGGGCGTGGTCGAGCGGGGCGTGGTCGAGCCGGGTTCGGTCGCTGACGGGGCGTCGCGAGCGGTGGTCACGGGGCCGGTCGTCATTGCGAGCCCTGACGCGCCGTCGGAGCCCGCAGCGGTCGTGCCGGCCGTGCCGGTCGTGGCGGCGGAGCTGGTGCCCGGGGTGTCCGGGGCGCGCGTGCTGTCGCGGCGGCCGACCGCCTGACGGAACGTGCGGCGGGCCGGCGCCGGGGCCGGCCCTCCGTACACCCGCACCTCAACCCCCGCGCGCCTCGAACTCCCCCGGCCACCGCCGGGGGGCGTACCGCCAGGGCGGGCGGGTCAGCGCTGCACCTTGAGGACCTTGCCGAGGAAGTTGTCCGGGAGGAGGGTGTTGCACTCGAGTTCGGCCGTCTTCGTCAGGGCGTCGTCGCGACAGACGTAGAAGTCCTTGTACGTCAACTGCACCGCGTACGAGCCGGCCGCCAGCATCAGGGCCAGCGTCGCCGTCACCAGGCCGCTGACCGCCGCCGTGCGCTGCGGGCGAGCCGCCGGGCCGAGGGCCTCGACGCCGCCGCGGAGGGCGCTGACGCCCCAGTAAAGAGCGAGCGCGCCCAGCAGCAGGCCCACCGACGGAATCCCGAAGATGCCGAAGAAGAACCCCCACATGCCCGCGAGCAGCGCGTACCGGGCGCGGCGCTGGATCGGGTCCGTCGGGTCCCAGCGGGCCGGGCCCTCGGGGGTCGGGTCCCGGCCGTCCCGGCCGCCGCCGGGGCCGCCCGCGCCGTCACCGCCGCGCGGCTGCCACGGCTGGTCGGGCCTGCCCTCGGGGGGCGCCGCGAAGGGGTTGTCGTCGGTCGAGGAGTCGGGCTGACGGCGGTCCGGCATCGAGTGCGTTACTTCCCCTGTGTCGTGGACTGTGTCGTAGAGGTGTCGTGGACGTGGCATCGCGTGGTTCCGGTGTGGAACACGTCGCGTCACGCGGTTCGCGGCTTCCACGCCGCACGCTACCCCCAGGCCGTCCCCCCGTACCTCGGGGGCGGTCCCGTGTGCCGGTATCGTTGCAGGCGGTCCACCGCTTCGTATGGTTCCCCGTATATCGGGGACCCTGAGTTTCGTATGACCGTACAAGTGTCACAGCGCAAGAAGTGCAAGCGATGCCCCCCAAGAAAGGGCCTTCCATGGCCGCCTCTCGCCTGGTCGTGCTGGTCTCCGGTTCCGGCACCAACCTCCAGGCCCTGCTCGACGCCATCGACTCCCACCCCGAGGGCCCCGAGGGCTTCGGCGCCCGGGTCGTCGCGGTCGGCGCCGACCGCGCCGGCATCGTCGGCCTGGAGCGCGCGGAGAAGGCCGGTATCCCCACCTTCGTGTGCCCGGTCAAGGCGTACGACACCCGCGCGGAGTGGGACGTCGCACTCACCGAGGCCACCGCCGCCCACGAGCCGGACCTGGTGGTGTCCGCCGGATTCATGAAGATCGTCGGCCCGGAGTTCCTCGGCCGCTTCGGCGGCCGGTTCATCAACACCCACCCCGCGCTGCTGCCCGCCTTCCCGGGCGCGCACGGCGTCCGCGACGCCCTCGCCTACGGGGCCAAGGTCACCGGCTGCACCGTCCATTTCGTGGACGGCGGCGTGGACACCGGGCCCATCATCGCCCAGGGTGTCGTCGAGATCCGGGACGAGGAAGACGAAGCCGCTCTCCATGAGCGCATCAAGGAAGTCGAGCGCACGTTGCTCGTCGACGTCGTGGGGCGCCTGGCCCGGCACGGCTACCGCATTGAGGGACGAAAGGTAACAATCCAGTGACCGCCGTAGAGACCGCAGACAGCAGCAACGACCCGACCACGACCCAGCGGCCGATCCGTCGTGCGCTCATCAGCGTCTACGACAAGACGGGACTGGAAGAGCTGGCCCGCGGCCTGCACGAGGCGGGCGTCGCCCTCGTCTCCACCGGCTCCACCGCCTCCAAGATCGCCGCGGCCGGTGTGCCCGTCACCAAGGTCGAGGAGCTGACCGGCTTCCCCGAGTGCCTGGACGGCCGGGTCAAGACCCTGCACCCGCGCGTGCACGCCGGCATCCTCGCCGACCTGCGCCTGGAGGACCACCGGCGGCAGCTGGCCGAGCTGGGCGTCGAGCCCTTCGACCTGGTGGTCGTCAACCTCTACCCCTTCCTGGCGACCGTCCAGTCCGGAGCCACCCCCGACGAGTGCGTCGAGCAGATCGACATCGGCGGCCCCTCGATGGTCCGCGCCGCCGCCAAGAACCACCCCTCGGTCGCCGTCGTCACCAGCCCCGAGCGGTACGCCGACGTCCTCTCCGCCGCCCAGGGAGGTGGCTTCGACCTGACCGCCCGCAAGCGGCTCGCGGCCGAGGCCTTCCAGCACACGGCCGCCTACGACGTGGCCGTCGCCTCCTGGTTCACAAACACCTACGCCCCCGAGCCCGAGGCCGTCCTGCCCGAGTTCCTGGCCGGCGCCTGGGAGCGCAAGTCGACCCTCCGCTACGGCGAGAACCCCCACCAGGCCGCCGCCCTCTACACGGACGGGCAGCCCGGCGGGCTCGCCAACGCCGAGCAGCTGCACGGCAAGGAGATGTCCTTCAACAACTACGTGGACACCGAGGCGGCCCGTCGCGCCGCCTACGACCACGAAGAGCCCTGCGTCGCGATCATCAAGCACGCCAACCCGTGCGGGATCGCCGTGGACACGGACATCGCCGCCGCGCACCGCAAGGCGCACGCCTGTGACCCGCTCTCCGCGTTCGGCGGCGTCATCGCCGTCAACCGCCCGGTGACCGTCGAGCTCGCCGAGCAGGTCGCGGATATCTTCACCGAGGTCATCGCCGCCCCCGGCTACGAGGACGGCGCGATCGAGATCCTCGCCAGGAAGAAGAACATCCGCGTCCTGAAGGTCGACGGCACCCCGCACCAGCCGGGCGACCTGAAGCCGATCTCGGGCGGCGTGCTGCTCCAGCAGTCGGATGCGTTCCAGGCCGAGGGCGATGACCCCGCGAACTGGACGCTGGCCACCGGCGACGCCCTCTCCGCCGCCGAACTCGCCGAGCTCGCCTTCGCCTGGAAGGCCTGCCGGGCCGTCAAGTCCAACGCGATCCTGCTCGCCAAGGACGGCGCATCGGTCGGTGTCGGCATGGGCCAGGTCAACCGCGTCGACTCCGCGAAGCTCGCGGTCGAGCGGGCCGGCGCGGAGCGCGCGCAGGGCTCGTACGCGGCCTCCGACGCCTTCTTCCCGTTCCCGGACGGGCTGGAGATCCTGACGGCGGCCGGCGTCAAGGCCGTCGTGCAGCCGGGTGGTTCGGTCCGTGACGAGCAGGTCATCGAGGCCGCGAAGGCGGCGGGCGTGACCATGTACTTCACCGGCACCCGCCACTTCTTCCACTGACGCACCCCGCACACGGCGAAGGCCGCGCCCCCCGTCCGGGGAGCGCGGCCTTCGCCGTCTTGTGAGCGGTACCGCTGCTTACTTCTTCACGACGATCGTGCCGGCGGCACGGTCGTGCCAGCCCTGCAACTTGCCGGAGTTGTCGAAGAAGGGGGAGAGGTAGACCAGGACCTGACCGATGCCGCAGAGGAACGCACCGACCATCGGGATGATCCAGCGGATGAAGCCGCCGCCGATGCCCGGGACCTGGCCCGTGTTCTCCTTGACGACCTTCAGGCCCAGGGCCAGCTTGCCGACCGTCGCGCCCACGAACGCGATCATCAGCCATTCGTAGAGCAGGGTGGCGACGAAGAAGACGAGGATGACGCCGAAGAAGGTGGCGATCATGCCGCCGGCGGCCTCGGCCTGGTCGTTGACGCAGCTCTGGTACGCGGACGACGCGTAGTCCATGCCGGTGCAGTCCTTGATGCTCGTCGACGCACCGAAGGCGCTCGCGACGCCGATCGCGCTGAGGATCGAGTACAGGACACCGATGACCAGGCCGTCGATCAAACGGGCGCCGAAGCGGCGGCCCATCGTGGCGACCTCGACGGTGCCGAGTCCCGCCACGTTGATGTAGCCGTTGTTCGCCTGGAGCGTGCCGGGGGCCGGGGGCATCGCACCGTACGGCGGCTGCCCGGGTTGCTGCGGGTAACCGTAGCCGGGCTGGCCCTGCGGGGGCACGCCCTGAGGGGCCTGCTGCGGGTAGCCGTAGTTGGGCTGGCCCTGCGGCGGCTGCTGCTGTCCGTACGGGTTGTTCGGGTCGCCGAAACTCATCTTGGGGTTGTTCCTCCGTGGAAGTGCGGGGACGCACGGCACTATCGGAGGAAACACTGCGTTCTGCGGTCCACCCCCCGGCACTGCCCGCGGCACTCATTGCCCGTCATCGTCGTCCCGGCGCGGGGCGATTGTCCAGCCGGTTCGCAGACGGGCCGGGACTTGTTGTGCAAGTGCAATGAAATGACCAAGGCACTTCCCGTGCCGCCCGGAGTGGAACCGGGGCGGCTCCATCCGGGAGGATGGGTGCATGACCGCCCAGATTCTCGATGGCAAGGCCACCGCAGCCGCGATCAAGTCCGCACTGACCGCCCGCGTGGCGGCGCTGAAGGCCGGGGGAGTCACCCCCGGACTCGGCACCCTGCTGGTCGGTGACGATCCGGGCAGCCGCTGGTACGTCAACGGCAAGCACAAGGACTGCGCGGAGGTCGGCATCGCCTCCATCCAGCGCGAACTCCCCGCCACCGCCTCTCAGGAGGACATCGAGGCGGTCGTCCGGGAACTGAACGAGAACCCCGAGTGCACGGGCTACATCGTGCAACTGCCCCTCCCCAAGGGCATCGACACCAACCGCGTCCTGGAGCTGATGGATCCGCTCAAGGACGCCGACGGATTGCACCCGATGTCCCTCGGGCGGCTGGTGCTGAACGAGCCCGGCCCGCTGCCCTGCACCCCGTACGGGATCGTGGCGCTGCTGCGGCACCACGGGGTGGAGATCAACGGCGCGCACGTCGTCGTCGTGGGCCGCGGCGTCACCGTCGGGCGCTCCATCGGCCTGCTCCTGACCCGCAAGTCGGAGAACGCCACCGTGACCCTGTGCCACACCGGTACCCGCGACCTGTCGCGGCTGCTGCGGCAGGCGGACGTCATCGTCGCGGCGGCCGGCGTCCCGCACCTGGTCAAGCCGGAGGACGTGAAGCCGGGCGCGGCCGTCCTCGACGTCGGCGTCAGCCGTGACGAGAGCGGGAAGATCGTCGGCGACGTGCACCCGGGCGTCGCGGCGGTGGCGGGCTGGCTGTCCCCGAACCCCGGCGGTGTGGGCCCGATGACCCGTGCCCAACTGCTCGTCAACGTCGTCGAGGCGGCGGAACGGACCACCAGTGCGGGCTGAGCGCACCACCGGCCCGGCCGGCCCGGCCTCCGGGGACGAGGGGACCCCGGAGGCACCCAAGTCACGCCGGTTCCCGTCCGTCACCCGGGACACCGCCCGCCCCGAGGGGGGCGGCAGGGCCGCCCCCGGGGACGCGCCCGCGCCCGCCCGGCAGTGGCCCATGCTCAGCGTCCTCGCCGCCACCGCGGCCGGGTTGCTGACGACGGCCATGGGTCAGGCCCGGGTGGGTTGCCTGATCATCGGCGTCGCGCTGATCGCCGCCGCCGTGATGCGGCGCGTACTGCCCTCGGTGGGGATGCTCGCCGTCCGCTCGCGGTTCACGGACCTCGTGACGTACGGAATCCTGGGTGTGGCCATCACGCTGCTGGCGCTGGTGATGGAACCCGGGCCCTGGGTGCACATCCCGTTCCTGGAGACGGCGGTCCGCTTCACCGTCCGGTGAGCCCCGTCCGCCCGGCTCACCGCGCCGGCTCACGATCCGCCCGGCTCAGCTCCGCCGGGCTCACCGTGCCCGGCTCACCGCGCCCCCGGCGCGGCCCGCGCGCTCAGGGCGGCCAGCACCGCCGCGACCGCCGGCTGGGCTTCGGTACCCGCCCGTACCAGCGCCTCCAGCGTCCGCCCCGGGCCCGGCAGGTCCACCACGACCGTGCCGGGCGGCGGGGCGTCGCACATCAGCTTCGGCAGCATCGAGACGGCCCGGCCGGTGGCCACCAGCCACAGCCCGGCGCGCAGGTCCCCGCACTCGTGCGCGAGCCGCGGGGTGAAGCCGGCGTTTCGGCAGGCGTGCAGCAGCATCTCGCGGCAGCTGCTCGGTGCGGGCGCGCTGACCCAGTCCGCCTCCCGCAGGGCCCCCAGGCCGTCCCGCTCGTAGGCCGGGAGCAGCGCTTCGGGCAGCGCCAGGCACAGCGGGTCCTCGAAGAGCGGGACGGCGCTGGTCCCGCTCGCGGGCGGGGCGCCGAGCAGCGGGTACGCGTAGACCACCGCCAGGTCCAGGCGCCGCTGCCGCAGCCGCGGGACGGCTTCCTCCGGATCGGCCTGCACGATGCGGGGGCGCAGCAGGGGGTGGCGCAGGGTGAGGGCCGCCAGCAACGGGGCCGCCACCGTGGCCAGCGCGCTCGGGGCGCAGCCGATCCGCACCTCGCCGACGGGCCCGGCGTCCAGTGCCCTCACCGCTCCCTCCGCCCGCTCCAGGGCGGCCAGCACCGGTTCGCAGGCCCCGGCCAGCGCGGCACCGGCGGGGGTCAGGCGCAGGCCCCGGCCCTCCCGCTCGACGAGGACGGCGCCCGCCTCGGCCTCCAGCGCGCGCAACTGTTGCGAGACGGCGGACGGGGTCACCCGGTGCAGGTCGGCGACCACCGTCACCTTTCCGTGCTCGGCCAGGTCGCGGAGCATCACCATGCGTTTCACGTCCAGCATGCGGCCAGCGTAGACCACTTGGTAGTTCTGCTTCATCTTCGATGAAGGAAAGGTAGCTGGACTTCACGGTCGCCTGCGGGTGATGCTCGTGGGCATGACCACGAGCCCCCTGAAAGTCGTGCTGATCGGCGCCAACGGAACCCTCGGACGCGCTGTGCACGCCGCCCTGCGCGAGCGCGGCCACCAGGTCGTCACCGCCTCCCGCAAGGGCGCCGACGTCCTGGTCGACATCACCGACCCCGAGTCGATCCGCGCCATGTACGACGCGGTCGCCGAGCGCTTCGGCGCGGTCGACGCCGTCGCGAGCGCGGCCGGGAGCGTCCCGTGGCGCCCGCTGGGCGAACTGACCACCGAGGACGTGCGCGGCGGCCTCGAAGGCAAGGCCGTCAGCCAGATCGAGCTGGTCCGCCAGGGCGCCACCCGGCTGCCGGCGCACGCCTCGTACACGCTGATCACCGGCGTGCTGGCCCGCGAGCCGCTGCTCACCGGCTCCGTCGCCTCCCTCGTCAACGGCGCGGTGGAGGCGTTCGTACGGGCCGCCGCCATCGAACTCCCCGGCCGGCAGCGGATCAACGCCGTCAGCCCCACCGTCTTCACCGAGTCCCTCGACGTCTACGGGGACACCTTCGCGGGATTCGACGCCGTGCCGGTCGCCCGCGCGGCGAACGCCTACGTCAAGTCCGTCGAAGGACACCGGACCGGGCAGGTGTTCCGGGTGGAATGAGGGCCCGGACACCCGGACCGCCTTCGAACATCCGGGTGCGTGTGCCACGCACCACACGGGCCTGTGGATTAGCCGCCCCCGGGGTCGGATAGCCTGACCGCGGATGTCTCTTCACGTCAAGATTCGCAAGGACAGGGAAGCGGCGTCCTCCAGCACATGGGGCAGGGACGCCCCACCGCCAGCTGTCTAACGGAGAAGGCCATGACCCGCACTCCCGTGAATGTCACCGTCACCGGCGCCGCCGGCCAGATCGGCTACGCGCTGCTCTTCCGCATCGCGTCCGGTCACCTCCTCGGCGCCGACGTGCCGGTCAAGCTCCGGCTCCTCGAAATCCCCCAGGGCATGAAGGCCGCTGAGGGCACCGCCATGGAGCTCGACGACTGCGCCTTCCCGCTGCTCCGCGGCATCGACATCTTCGACGACCCGAACAAGGGTTTCGAGGGTGCCAACGTCGCGCTGCTCGTCGGCGCCCGCCCCCGCACCAAGGGCATGGAGCGCGGTGACCTGCTCTCCGCCAACGGCGGCATCTTCAAGCCGCAGGGCGCCGCGATCAACGCGCACGCCGCGGACGACATCAAGGTCCTGGTCGTGGGCAACCCGGCCAACACCAACGCGCTCATCGCGCAGGCCGCCGCCCCGGACGTACCGGCCGAGCGGTTCACCGCGATGACCCGCCTGGACCACAACCGCGCGATCTCGCAGCTGGCCGCCCGCACCGGCGCCGCCGTCTCCGACATCAAGCGCCTCACCATCTGGGGCAACCACTCGGCCACCCAGTACCCGGACATCTTCCACGCGGAGATCGCCGGCAAGAACGCCGCCGAGGTCGTCAACGACGAGCAGTGGCTGGCCGACACCTTCATCCCGACCGTCGCCAAGCGCGGCGCCGCGATCATCGAGGCCCGTGGCGCGTCCTCGGCCGCCTCCGCCGCCAACGCCGCCCTCGACCACGTCCACACCTGGGTCAACGGCACCGCCGCGGGCGACTGGACCTCGATGGGCGTCCCGTCGGACGGCTCCTACGGCGTTCCCGAGGGCATCATCTCCTCCTTCCCCGTCACCACGAAGGACGGCAAGTACGAGATCGTCCAGGGCCTCGACATCAACGAGTTCTCCCGTGCGCGCATCGACGCGTCCGTGGCGGAGCTGGTCGAGGAGCGCGACGCGGTGCGCGAGCTCGGCCTGATCTGATCCGAACGGTCGGGCCGGTCCTCGCGCCGGTCCCACCAGTTCGAACCAGTACGAACGACGAAGCGCCCCGGCCAAACCAGGCCGGGGCGCTTTGGCGTGATTCGGCCTGTCGCGTGATGTAGGGGGAACCTAAGGTCGGTCGGTGACCGAGACACCGATTCCCCATCAGCCGACCGGTCCGACCGGCTGGGGCGATCCCCGCGCCGGCCGCCCGCCGGTGCACCCCTCGCTCAGCGAGGCCGGCCGGTTCCTGTGCGCCGGGACCTACCTCGACGCCGGATTCCGCGACCGGGTCATCGACGAGCTCTACGTCCACGAAGAGCGCATCGTCGCCCCCTCCTACGGCTACGACGCCTCCCGGGTGCTCGCCCACGCGTTGCGCGCCCGCCGCACGGAACTCGGCTGGGCGGCCGGGGTGCTCGGCGCCTGGTTCGTCGGCTCCCTCCTCACCGGCGGCGCCCTCATGCTGCTGGTCTTCCCCTTCCTGCTGCTGAGCCTCGCCGACTGGCTGCGCGGCCGGAACACGGCGCTGCTGCGGGCCTTGGCCGTGATCCTTCGCGTCTACGTCCTGGTGACGCTCGCCGTCACCCTGCTCTTCCTCGCCGTGGGCGGATTCGCCCTGATGAGCCTGCTCGGCGACTCGGGCGGACCCGGCGCCCTGTTCTTCGCCCAGTCCTTCGGGAGCACCGTCGCGGCCACCGCCGCCCTCTGGTGGGTGCCCGTCGTCTTCGCCGCCATCGTCACCGTCGTGGGTCTCCAGCGCGGCCACGTCTACCGCACCATCACCAACGACCTCAATGAGCGCCGCTACGCCGACCACGCGGGCGACGCGGCCGAAGCGGCCCCCGGCGTACGCTTCCAGCGCGTCCGCGCCCGCATCCGGGCCGAGCAACACGCGCCGGTGATCATGTACGACGTCAACGACCCCTTCTGCGGCGCGGGCGATCCCTACCGGCCCTGGCAGCTCTCCGTCGAACTGCGCCCGCGCGAGGACCTGGGCCCCGACCGCAAGCCGACGCCGGTCACCAACGCCCACCTCGTCTCCCGGATCGTCCCGCTGCTGGAGCGCCTACGGGAGCCCTCGCCGCACGGCTCCGCGGACGCCCAGGCCGCGGTCGGCGACCGTTTACGGGAACTCGTCGTCGACGAGTGCGTGTTCCTGCCCGCCAACGGGCTGCCGCACCGGGACGCCGCGCAGGCCATCCACGCCCAGTACGCGCAGCAGCGGGCCGCCGCCATCGAGGAGGGCGGCGAGCGCCGCCGGCACTTCCTGCGGGTGCGCGTGGGCGGCTGGGACGAGAACCTCGTCGTCACCGTCTTCGTACGGGTCCACACGCAGGGCGGCATGATGATGCTCGAAGTGGCGCCGCACGTGCTGCTCCCCGTGGACGTCGCCTTCCACAACGCGGACGCCGACGCCCAGCGCTACCGCAACAACAACGCCTTCGGAAAGGCCGTCTGGGCCCTGCGGCGCACCCCCGGCTCCATCGCCGCCTCCGTCACCACCCTGGCCCGCGGCCTGACGAGCTGGTGGCGGATCGTGACCGGCGGCCACGGCGGCGCCCGCCCCGAGGGGCCGCGCCTGTCGGTGCGCGAACTCGCCTCCGAGGACAACGGATCGCTGTTCCACCTCATGGACTTGGACCGCTTCCTGAAAACCGTCCAGGACCGGGTGGTCGGCGGCATTATCGTCGCCTTGCACGAAGCGGGCTGGCACACGGAGGAGTTCGCGGCCCGCGCCGTCAACGTCGCGGAAGGCGGGGTGTTCATCCAGTCGGTGAACGGCAGCGCCTTCAGCGTCGGAGGCAGCAACAACACCAACACCGGACACCACAGCGGTGGCAAGGGCAGAGGGAGCAGCGGTGGCAACTGACGGGAGCAACACGGGCGCGGGGGACTCGGCGGAGCCGTCGGTCTCGCTCGGAGACGTCACCGGCAGCGCCTTCAGCATCGGCGGCAGCAACAACACCAACACGGTCCGGCACGGGGGCGCGGCCGAGGCCCCGACCCCGCAGGTGCTGCTCGACGCGGTACTGGAACTGCGCGCCGCCCTCGTCCGGGTACCGCGGGGCGAGGACCGGTCCGCTCTGGACGCCGAACTGGACGGCGCCGCCGAGGAGCTGGAGACGGCCCGGGAGATCCGGCCCGGGCTCGCCGCCCGGCTGCGCGCGGCGCTGGAACGCTGGGCGCCGCTGGTGGAGTCGGTCAGCGCCGCGACCGCGCTGGCCGGGCTGCTGACCTCGCTGGGAGGCTGAGCCGTGGCCCCGCAGCCGCAGGGCGCGCCCCGCTGGGACGCCCGCACGCAGCGCTGGGTGTGGGACGCCCCGGCCGACGCCCCGGCCCCGGCCGACGCCCCCGCCGCGCCGCCGCAGACACCGCCCCCGTACGACCCGCTCGCACAGCCTCCGGCGTGGACGGCCCCGCCGTACGACCCGCCGGCGCCGACCGCGCCCCAGGCCTACGAGGGCGACCTGCCGCCGGCGCCCCCGGCCTTCGACGGGACCCTGCCGACCGTGCCGCCGGCGTACGACACGCTCCTGCCGCCCGGCCCACCGACGCCGCCGCCCCTGCCCCCGATGCCCCCGCGCCCCGCGGGGTCGGGCGGGCGGTGGTTGACGCCGACCACGGCGGGAATCGCGGTGGCCGCCCTCGCGATCGGGGCGGCCGCCGTCTGGTTCGTCGAGCGGAGCCCGTCGGGGCCGGCCGCGTACGCGGGGGCGACGGCGTCCGGCGCCCCGGCGGACGGCGGCGCGTCCGCGTCCCCGACGCCGCCCGCCTCCTCACCCCCGGGCGGGCCGTCCGGCAGCCCCTCCGCGAGCACCGCCTCCCCCGTGGGCGGTGCGCACGAGACGGTCCGTGACCCGGACGGGTTCACCATCGCGGTGCCCACCGGCTGGGCCCGGGAAGCGAGCGGGAGCGGAGTCTTCTACCGCTCCCCCGACCGGGCGTCACTGCTCCAGGTCTTCCGGGTCAGCGAGGCGGAACTCAGCCCGTTGCAGGCCGTACAAGGCGCCTCCGCCGATCTGCGCGCCCGGACCCCGGGCTACGAGGAGATCCGCGTAGGCCGGGTCCCCGGCTCCGATGACGCCGCGGAACTGGTCTACGAGTACGACAGCGCGGAGACCCACGGCCGCCGCCGGGGCGTGGAGCGGGTCTCCCGCACGCCGGACGGTGGCAAATGGGCCGTCCTGACCGCGGGCCCGGCCGCCGACTGGGCGGTCACCCAACAGCACCACGCGGCGGCGTTGGAGGCGTTCCGGCCCGGCGGCTGAGAGCCCCGGCGCCGGCTGCCCGGCGCCGACCGGGGCCCGGCGCCGACCGGGGCTCAGTGCCCCGGCGTGCCCGGCGTGTAGTGGCCCGGCACCAGGCGGCAGGTGACGCCGAACCGGTTCCAGGCGTTGATCGTCGTGATCACGGCGATCAGCTGGGCCAGTTCGGCCTCCTCGAAGTGCTTCGCGGCGGTCGCGTAGACCTCGTCGGGAACGAAACCGTCCGTCAGGACGGTCACCGACTCCGTCAGCGCGAGCGCGGCCAGTTCCTTCTCGGTGTAGAAGTGCCGGGACTCGCGCCAGGCGGAGAGCTGCACGAGCCGCTCGACGCTCTCGCCGGCCGCCAGTGCGTCCTTGGTGTGCATGTCCAGGCAGAAGGCGCAGCCGTTCAGCTGCGAGGCGCGGGTCTTGACCAGCTCGGTCAGGACGGGGTCCAAGCCCTTCTTGGCCGCGATCTCCAGCGCGACCATGGCCTTGTAGACCTCGGGCGCGTGCTTGTACCAGTTCAGGCGGGCGGGCTCTTCGGGGGCGTGTTCCGTGGCTTTGGTCGTCGTCATGCCCCCACCGTACGGAGGAGGCAGCCCGCCTATATGGTCCACATCCATGACGGAAACATGGGCCACTTTCGGCGCCGACCTGCACCTCGACCTCGCCGCCGGACGGGGGCTGCGGGCCGGGCTGACGGAGGCCCTGCGCGAGGCCGCGCGCGGCGGGCGGCTCGCGCCCGGCACCCGGCTGCCGTCCTCGCGGTCCCTCGCGGCCGACCTGGGCATCGCCCGGAACACGGTCGCGGAGGCGTACGCGGAACTCGTCGCCGAGGGCTGGCTGACGGCCCGCCAGGGCTCGGGCACCCGCGTCGCGGAACGGGCCAGGCCGCGCCGGGTCGCCGCCGCCCCCGCCGTCCGGGCACGTCCCGCCGCGCGCAGGGGGCCCGCGTACAGCCTCGTGTCCGGCTCGCCGGACCTGGGCAGCTTCCCGCGCGCGGCCTGGGCGGCGGCGACCCGACGGGCGCTCACGGCCGCCCCGAACGACGCGCTCGGGTACGCGGTGGACGCGCGCGGTCGGGTGGAGCTGCGGGAGGAGCTGGCCGGGTACCTGGCACGGGCGCGGGGCGTGTACGCGGAGCCCCAGCGGATCGTGCTGTGCGCCGGGTTCGCGCACGGGCTGATGCTGATGGCGAAGGTGCTGCGGGCGCGGCGGGTACGGGACGTGGCGGTGGAGGGGTACGGCCTCGACATCCACCGGGACCTGCTCACGGGGGCCGGACTGCGGACGCACCCGCTCCGCTTGGACGGGGCCGGGGCGCGGACGGACCAGTTGCCCGGCACGGGCGCCGGCGCGGTGCTGCTCACCCCGGCGCACCAGTTCCCGACGGGGGGCGCGCTGACGCCGGAGCGGCGGGCGGCGGCGGTCGACTGGGCGAGGACCACCGGCGGTCTGATCCTGGAGGACGACTACGACGGGGAGTTCCGCTACGACCGCCAGCCCGTCGGCGCGCTCCAGGGGCTGGACCCGGACCGGGTGGTGTACCTGGGGACGGCGAGCAAGTCGCTGGCGCCGGGGCTGCGGATGGGCTGGATGGTGGTGCCGGACGCGCTGCTGGAGGAGGTGCTCGCGGCGAAGGGCCACACCGACTGGACCTCCGGCGCGGTGGAGCAGTTGACGTTGGCGGAGTTCATCCGTTCGGGGGTGTACGACCGGCACGTGCGGGGGATGCGGACGCGGTACCGCAAGCGGCGGGACGCGGTGGTCGCGGCGGTGTCCGACCGGGCGTCCGTGACGGGGGTCGCGGGCATCGCGGCCGGGCTGCACGTGGTGCTTGACCTCGCGCCGGGCATGGAGCGGCCGGTACTCCAGGCGGCGGCCGGTCAGGGCCTGGCCTTGGAGGGCCTGTCGGCCTTCCGCCACCCGACGTCGGACCTGCCGGCGCGGGAGGCGGTGGTGGTGGGCTACGGCACCCCACCGGACAGCGCGTGGTCACCGACGCTGTCGTCCCTGCTGTCGTCCCTGCCGTGACCCTGGCCGGGTGTTTGCGCGGGCCCTCCGCGGATGCCCTGGCCGGGTCGTTGTGCGGTCCTGCGCGGGGGTTGCCCGGTTCGCCGGGCGGGGTGGGTGTCCGCCTCAAGCGCGGGCAGGGCACCGGCCAGGGTCACGGTTCGCCGAAGCGCGCAAGGGCCAGGGAGCCGGCGACGGCTACCGCGAAGCCGAGGACGGCCAGCCAGGTCAGGCCCTCGCGGGTGCGGTCGCCGAGCCAGGCCACGCCCACCGCCGCCGGGCCGAGGGTCTCGCCCAGGACCAGGCCCGCCGTCGCCGCCGTCACCGAACCCCGCTGGAACGCCGACGTGAGCAGCAGGAACCCCGCCGCCCCGCCCAACAGCAGCGCGTACAGCGCCGGGTTGGTGAAGTCCACGCCGTCGATGAGGCGGACCGACACCTCCACCACCCCGAAGCCCGTCCCCGCCGCCAGGCCCAGCACCAGCGCCCGGGCCCGGCCCGGGAGGCGGCCCGCAGCCGCCCCGGCGAGCAGTACCAGCACCGCCACGACCAACAGCGCCGGCTTCAGCGCGGGCGGCCCCGTCTCCGTGCCCTCCTCGCCCGAGGACAGCCCCAGCATCACCAGGCCGCCGCACACGACCGCGACCGCGCCCCACTCCGCCCGGCCAAGTCGCACCCGCAGCAGCCGCGCCGCGACCACCGCCGTCACCGCCAGGCTGGCCGCCAGCGCCGCGCCCACCACGTAGATGGGGATGTGTCGCAGCGCCACGATCTGGAGGACGAACCCGACCGCGTCCAGGCCCAGCCCCGCCACGTACCGCCACTGTCGCACCGCCCGCAGCAGCAGGGCCGCGTCGACCCCGGACCCCGTCCCCGGCTCGGCCGCCCGCGCGGCCACCGCCTGCAACACCGACGCCGTCCCGAAACAGACCGCCGCACCCAGCGCGCAAACCATCCCAATCAGCACGAAGAGACTGTAGGTCACCGTCGTGACAGGGGTGTGACGACGGCCGGATTCCATCTCCCCGCGGGCCCGTTCTAGTCTGTGGGGCAACGCCACCCAGGGGGAGCGAACTCATACATGGACACCACCACCGGCGCCGGCACCCGGCGCCGCATGCGTTCCGGCGCCGTCGCACTCGGCGGCATGGGCCTGCTCGCGGCCGGTCTCGTGGCCTGCGGCAGCAGCGGCGAGCCCGACAAGCGTTGCGCCGACCGCGCCACCTTGCAGAAGCTGAACGACAACGAGTGCAGGAGCGGCGGTCGCGGCGCGTACTACTACGGCGGCAGCACCAGCAGCGGCAAGGTCAAGGGCGGCAGCTTCGACAAGTCCGCCGTCACCCGCGGCGGCATCGGCGGCCACAGCGGCTCCAGCGGCGGCTGAGGGAAGGCCCGGCCACGTGAAGCGGCACACCGTCGAGCCCCGTCCCGACTGGCAGAAGACCGTCGAGGAACAGGGCCTGATCTACCCCCTGACCCGCTACCCGGACGATTCCCTGCGCCCCTACTGGGACGAGAGCGCGTACTACTCGTTCTCCCTCCCCGAGGTCGAGGCGCTGGAGAACGTCGTCGAGGAACTGCACGCCATGTGCCTCGCGGCGGCCGCGCACATCGTCGAACACGACCGCTTCGCGGACCTCGGCATCCACGATCCCGAGCTCGCCGCCCGGATCGCCGAGTCCTGGCGGCGCCGCGCCGAACAGCCCTCCCTGTACGGCCGTTTCGATTTGCGCCACGACGATTCCGGCGCCCCGGCCAAGCTGCTGGAGTACAACGCGGACACCCCCACCTCGCTGGTGGAGGCGGCGAGTCCGCAGTGGTTCTGGATGGAGGAACGCTTCCCCGGCGCCGACCAGTGGAACTCCCTGCACGAGCGTCTGGTCGAGGCGTGGCGCCGACAGGCGGAGCTGCTGCCGCCGGGGCCCGTGCACTTCGCGCACTCCGAGACCGACGAGCTGGGCGAGGACCTGATGACGGTCGCCTATCTCCAGGAGACCGCCGAGCAGGCGGGACTGGCCACGCACGCCCTGTCGGTGGAACAGATCGGCTGGGACGGCCTCTCGGGCCGGTTCGTGGACGACCGACTGCGGTTCATCCGCAGCTGTTTCAAGCTGTACCCGTGGGAGTGGCTGGTAGGGGACGAGTTCGGCCCGCACGTCCTGGCCACGTACGACCACGGCGGCGGCTCCGGCAGCACCTGCTGGATCGAACCGCTGTGGAAGATGCTCCTCGCCAACAAGGCGCTGCTGGCCATCCTTTGGGAGCTGTTCCCCGAGCACCCCAACCTGCTGCCCGCCTACCTCGACGGGCCGCGCGAGCTCGCGGACACCACCGGCTTCGCCGCGAAGCCGCTGCTGGGCCGCGAGGGCGCGGGGGTCACCCTGCACCCGGTGGGCGGGGCGCCGTTCGTGCCGGAGGAGGACGAGACGTACGTCTTCCAGGCCCTGGCCCCGCTGCCGGACTTCGACGGCAACCGGGTGGTGCTCGGCGCGTGGGTCGTCGAGGAGGAGGCGGCGGGGCTGGGCATCCGGGAGTCGGCGGGGCCGGTCACGGACGAGTACGCCCGCTTCCTGCCCCACGTCATCCTGTAGCGGCCGGGCCGTCAGACCGCCAGCACCGTGCGGAGCCGGTCCAGGCCCCAGTCCAGGTCCTCCTTGCCGATCACCAGCGGCGGGGCGATGCGGATGGTCGAGCCGTGGGTGTCCTTCACCAGCACCCCGAGCTCCATCAGCTTCTCGGAGATCTCCCGGCCCGTCCCGCGTGCCGGGTCGATGTCGACGCCCGCCCACAGGCCGCGGCCCCGGACGGCGGTCACCGCGCCACCGCCCACCAGCAGGTTCAGCTCCCGGTGCAGGTGGTCGCCGAGCTCGGCGGCGCGCTGCTGGTACTCGCCGGTGCGCAGCATCGCGATCACCTCCAGGGCGACCGCGCAGGCGAGGGGGTTGCCGCCGAAGGTGGACCCGTGTTCGCCGGGCCGGAACACCCCGAGTACGTCCCGGTCGGCGACCACGGCCGAGACGGGGACGACACCGCCGCCCAGCGCCTTGCCGAGGACGTACACGTCCGGCACGACCCCGTCGTGCGCGCACGCGAACGTCTCGCCGGTGCGGCCGAGGCCCGACTGGATCTCGTCCGCCATGAACAGGACGTTCCGCTCGCGCGTGAGTTCGCGTACGCCCTGGAGGTAGCCGGCGGGCGGTACGAGGACACCCGCCTCGCCCTGGATCGGCTCCAGCAGCACGGCCACGGTGTTCGAGGTCACCGCGTGGGAGAGCGCGGTGAGGTCGCCGTACGGGACGATCTCGAAGCCGGGCGTGTACGGACCGAAGTGGTCACGGGCCTCGTGGTCCGTCGAGAACGACACGATGGTGGTGGTCCGGCCGTGGAAGTTGTCGGCCGCCACCACGATCTTCGCGTGGCCGTCCGGGACGCCCTTGACCTCGTACCCCCACTTGCGGGCGGTCTTGACCGCCGTCTCCACCGCCTCCGCGCCCGTGTTCATCGGCAGCACCATCTCCTTGCCGCACAGGGCGGCGAGTTCGGTGCAGAAGTCCGCGAAGCGGTCGTGGTGGAAGGCGCGGGAGGTGAGAGTGACCCGCTCCAACTGCGCGTGCGCGGCATCGATGAGACGGCGGTTGCCGTGGCCGAAATTGAGCGCCGAGTAGCCGGCGAGCATGTCGAGGTACCTGCGGCCCTCCACGTCGGTCATCCACGCCCCCTCCGCCGACGCGACGACGATCGGGAGCGGGTGGTAGTTGTGCGCGCTGTGCGCGTCGGCGGTGCGGATGGCATCAGCAGTCTTCGACACGGGGTCTCCGTCCGGCAGGCAGTCGACGAGGTGGCGTCACTTTCCATGTTCGCTCGTACGACGGACGGAGAAACCTTTCTTGCGGCGCGCCCGCTAGGGTGGGCCATACGCACGGCGACTGGCGCACGGAGAAACGACTCCGGGGGAGTCGTGCGCGCAGGACCGCACACAGGGCCGCTCGCCTGGGCCTCGCGGGGACGAGACCAGACATCGACCCCGGAGGACCGCCATGAACGCGCGCCGCCATCCCGCCCTTTCCGCGACCGACCCCGAGCTGGCGTCCTTCGTCGCGGCCGAGGAAACCCTCCAGGCGCAGACGCTCCGCCTCATCCCGAGTGAGAACTACGTTTCCGCGGCGGTGCTGGAGGCTTCCGGCACCGTCCTGCAGAACAAGTACAGCGAGGGCTACCCGGGCCGCCGTTACTACGAGGGCCAGCAGAACATAGACCGCGTCGAGTCCCTGGCGATCGAGCGGGCCAAGGGCCTGTTCGGCGTGGACCACGCGAACGTGCAGCCGTACTCCGGCTCCCCGGCGAACCTTGCCGTGTACCTGGCCTTCGCGAAGCCGGGCGACACGGTGATGGGCATGGCCCTGCCGATGGGCGGCCACCTCACGCACGGCTGGGGAGTGTCGGCGACGGGCTCCTGGTTCCGGGGCGTGCAGTACGGGGTTTCCGCGGAGACGGGCCGGATCGACTACGACGCGGTGCGGGAGCTGGCGCTCGCCGAGCGACCGAAGATCATCTTCTGTGGCGGTACCGCGCTGCCGCGCACGATCGACTTCGAGGCCTTCGGGTCGATCGCCAAGGAGGCGGGCTCGGTCCTCGTCGCGGACGTGGCGCACATCGCGGGTCTGATCGCGGGCGGGGCGCACCCCAGCCCGGCCGGTCACGTGGACGTCATCTCCACCACCACGCACAAGACCCTGCGCGGGCCGCGCGGCGCGATGCTGATGTGCCGGGAGGAGCACGCGAAGGCCATCGACAAGGCCGTCTTCCCGGGCCTCCAGGGCGGCCCGCACAACCAGACGACGGCGGGCATCGCGGTGGCGCTGCACGAGGCGGCGCAGCCGGCGTTCGTCACGTACGCGCACGCGGTCGTGGCCAACGCGAAGGCGCTGGCCGCGTCGCTGCTGGAGCGGGGCTTCGACCTGGTGTCGGGCGGTACGGACAACCACCTGATCCTGCTGGACCTGACGTCGCGGGGGGTTCCCGGCAAGGTGGCGGCGAAGGCGCTGGACCGGGCGGGGGTCGTCGTGAACTACAACACGGTGCCGTTCGATCCGCGCAAGCCGTTCGACCCGTCGGGGATCCGGATCGGTACGCCGTCGCTGACCTCGCGGGGGTTGTCGGTGGAGCACATGCCGGTGGTGGCGGAGTGGATCGCGCGTGCGGTCGACGCGGCGGCCGCCTCGGACGAGCGGACCCTGTCCGCTGTCCGCGGGGAGGTCACGGACCTCATGGCCGCCTTCCCGGCCCCCGGCCTCCCGCTGTCCTGACCGCCTTCTCAGCCTCGCCGCCGCCGCGCCCCGCGCTCCGCCCGAACCCGCGCCTCAATCGCCGGCGAGGCTGGGTTTGCCCGGCCCTGCGGGACGGCGGGCGGCGCGGCCGGACACCGGGCTCGGCCCGGGCCCGCGCCTCAATCGCCGGCGAGGCTGGGTTTGCCCGGCCCCGCGCCTCAGTCGCCGGCGAGTGAATTGGTTCGGCCGGACGGCAGGCGGTGCCGCCGGACACCGGCCCCCGGGGTGGGGCGGAGGCCGGAAAGCGGTCGCTCGGCCGGGGCAAGATCCGGTCGGGGCGCTACCGCCCGGTATCGCGGTGGGGGCCCGGGATCGGCGGCGCGACCCGGAAGGTTCCGGCCGGCGGAGGGCCCGAGCCCGCCGTCACACCTGAGAGAATGAAGCCATGGCTTCTGATCGTCCTCGCGCGCTCTCCGGCATCCAGCCCACCTCCGGTTCGTTCCACCTCGGGAACTACCTCGGAGCCATCCGCCAGTACGTCGCCCTGCAGGAGACGCACGACGCCTTCTACATGGTCGTCGACCTGCACGCGATCACCATGCCGCAGGATCCGAAGGACCTCCGCGCGAACACCCGGCTCTCCGCCGCCCAGCTGCTCGCCGCCGGCCTGGACCCCGAGCGCTGCACGCTCTTCATCCAGAGCCACGTCCCCGAGCACGCGCAGCTCGGCTGGGTCATGAACTGCATCACCGGCTTCGGCGAGGCCAGCCGGATGACCCAGTTCAAGGACAAGTCCGCCAAGGGCGGCGTCAACAACGCCACCGTCGGCCTGTTCACGTACCCCATCCTCCAGGTCGCGGACATCCTGCTCTACCAGGCGAACTCCGTCCCCGTCGGCGAGGACCAGCGCCAGCACATCGAGCTCACGCGTGACCTGGCCGAGCGCTTCAACCAGCGGTTCGGTCAGACCTTCACGCTCCCCTCCGCGCACATCGTCAAGGAGGTCGCGAAGATCTACGACCTCCAGGACCCGACGATCAAGATGTCGAAGTCCGCCTCGTCCCCCAAGGGCCTGATCAACCTCCTCGACGAGCCCAAGGTCACCGAGAAGAAGATCAAGAGCGCGGTCACCGACACCGAGGCCGAGATCCGCTTCGACACGGCGAACAAGCCCGGCGTCAGCAACCTGCTCACGATCTACTCCACCCTCACGGGCGAGTCGATCCCCGCGCTGGAGGCCGCGTACGAGGGCAAGGGCTACGGCGCGCTCAAGACCGACCTCGCCGGGGCGATGGTCGACTTCGTAACACCGTTCCGGCAGCGCACCCAGGAATACCTGGACGACCCGGAGACGCTGGACTCCATCCTGGCCAAGGGCGCGGAGAAGGCCCGCGCGGTCGCCGCCGAGACCCTGGCCCAGGCGTATGAGCGGCTCGGTTTCCTGCCCGCCAAGCACTGACCGGCGGGAGCCCTGGCGGTCGAAGGGGTGGTGCCGCCACACTGAGGCGGCACCACCCCTTCGGTGACAGACGGAAGCGACAGACGGAGGAGACAGACGTGGGGACCGTAACGCTCGGCGTTTCGATCGCGGTCCCGGAGCCGTACGGCAGCCGACTCCAGGAGCTGCGCGCGGGCTTCGGGGACTCCGCCGCGCACGGCATCCCCACGCACGTCACCCTCGTCCCGCCCACCGAGGTGGAAGCGGACCGGCTCCCGGCGATCCGGGCGCACCTCGCCGAGGTCGCGGCCGGCTTCCGCGCCTTCGCGATGCGGCTGGAGGGCACGGGAACCTTCCGTCCGCTCTCGCCGGTCGTCTTCGTCAAGGTGGTGGAGGGCGGCTCCGGCTGCACCCGCCTCCAGGGTCGGCTCCGCGACCCGGAGGGGCCGCTCGACCGGCAGCTGGCCTTCCCGTACCACCCGCACGTCACCGTCGCCCACGGGATCTCCGAGGAAGAGATGGACGTGGCGTTCGCCACGCTCGCGGACTACTCGGCCGAGTGGCTGTGCGGGGGGTTCGCGCTCTACGAGCAGGGCTCGGACGGCGTCTGGCGGAAGCTGCGCGAATACCCTTTCGGCCCCGGCCCTGCGGGCTTCCCGGCGCAGGGCTCCCCGGCGAACGAGGCGGTCATACGGCGCTCCTGACGGAGGGGCCGCAGGGCCTGGAGCGTGCGGAACCTGATCCTCCGTAGGACCAGGTCGTGAAACGGACGCCGCATCGAGGGCACCTGGCGAAAAGTCACAAACGACGACCGTAGTACCAAATCGATGCAATCCCGGATATTTCCGGCATCCCATTTACGGGGACCCCATGGACTGGCTGACGAAGATCCCGGTGATCGGGCCGCTGGTGGCAGCCCTGATGCGGACGCACGCCTGGCGTTCGTACGAGCGGCTCGACCGCGTCCACTGGTCCCGGCTCGCCGCCGCGATCACCTTCATCAGCTTCCTCGCGCTCTTCCCGCTGATCACCGTGGCCGCCGCCATCGGCGCGGGACTCCTCAGCCAGGAGCAGCTGGACCGCCTCCAGAAGACCCTCGCCCAACAGGTCCCCGGCATCTCCGACCAGCTCGACCTCAACGCCCTCGTCGCGAACGCGGGCACCGTCGGACTCGTGGCGGGCGGCCTGCTGCTCTTCACCGGCATCGGCTGGGTCGGCTCGATGCGGGACTGCCTGCGTGCCGTCTGGGACAAGGACGACGAGGACCAGGGCAACCCCATCGTCCGCAAGGGCAAGGACGCGCTCGTCCTGTTCGGACTCGGCGGCGCCGGACTGGCCTCGGCCGCCGCCTCGATCATCGGGTCGAGCGCGGTAGGCAAGTTCGGCGAGCTGCTCGGCGTCCCCCAGCACGGCGCGGGCGGCGTCGTCCTGCGTGCGGGTGCCTTCCTGGTCGGCGTCCTGGCCGCCTTCCTGTTGCTGCTCTACCTCCTGACACTGCTCCCCGGCGTCGAACCGCGCCGCGGCCGGCTTGTCCAGGCGGCGCTCATCGGCGCGGCCGGATTCGAGCTGCTGAAGCTGCTGCTCAGCGGCTACATCCGCGAGATCGCCGGAAAGAGCATGTACGGGGCCTTCGGCGTGCCGATCGCCCTGCTGCTCTGGATCAACCTCACGGCGAAGCTGCTGCTGTTCTGCGCCGCGTGGACGGCCGCCGACGACGGGCCGGACGAGAAGGCCGTGACCGACGCCGCGACCGACGCCTGGACGGAGGAGAAGGCCGCCGCCGGCGGGACGGCCGAGAAGGGCGACACGCGCGACGAGCACGCGGGGGCGGCCTGACGACGGCCTGACAGCGGCGTGATGGCGACCCGCCCTGCCGTCACCGCCCCGCAGTCCCTACACGAGGTCCTCGTCCGTCGACCGCCGCCCCCGCCGCGCCGACGGCCACCGCCGGTTGAAGGCGAACGCGCCGCCCGCCAGCGCGGCCAGCGCCCCGCCCGCGATGCCCAGCGCGGTCCCCAGACCGTTGTCGCGGGGGTCGCCGCCCGCCGCCGCCTGGCTCTGCTCGTGCGACTGGGCAGGAGCACCCTTCGACTTGGTGTCCGCGCTCTTCGGCGGTACCAGCTCACCGATCGGCTTGACCTTCCCGGCCGCCGCGAAGCCCCAGTCGAAGAGCTCGGCCGTCTCCTCGTACACCGAATTGATCCCGCCGGCGTCCGGGTTCATCACCGTGACCAGCAGCTTCTTGTTCCCGCGCTGCGCCGCCCCGGTGAAGGTCGCGCCGGCCATGCTGGTGTTGCCGTTCTTCACCCCGGCGATGCCCTTGTACGGGGAGATGCCGCCCGCGCCCGTCATCAGCCGGTTGGTGTTCTGGATCTCGAAGAAGTCACGCGGCTTGCCCGATTCCTGTCTGCCGGGGAACTGGGCGCTGGCCGTGCCGCAGTACTCCCGGAAGTCCTGCTTCTGCAGTCCGGAGCGGGCGATGAGGGTGAGGTCGTACGCGCTCGACACCTGACCGGGGGCGTCGTACCCGTCGGGGGAGACCACGTGCGTGTCGAGGGCCTGGAGCTCCTCGGCGTGCGCCTGCATGTCCTTGACGGTTTTCTCGACGCCGCCGTTCATGGCCGACAGCACGTGCACCGCGTCGTTGCCCGACCGCAGGAAGACACCGAGCCACAGGTCGTGGACGGTGTACTCGGTGTCCTCCTTGACCCCGACCAGGCTGCTGCCCGCGCCGACATCGGCCATCTCCTGCTCGGTCACCCTGTGCACCTGGTCCTTGGGGAGGCTCGGCAGCACCGTGTCCGCGAACAGCATCTTCATGGTGGAGGCCGGCGGCAGCCGCCAGTGCGGGTTGTGCGCGGCCAGCACCTCGCCGGTGTCGGCGTCCGCGACGATCCACGACCGCCCCGTGAGGTTCGCCGGCAGGGCCGGCGCCCCGGGCAGCAGGCTCACCTGGGTGCCGGGCTGACCGAGCGCGGCGCCGCCGACGCTGGACATCGACGAGGGCGGCGGGGGCGCCTTGCGGGGCTTGCCCTTCCCGTCCACCGGCAGCGTCGACGGCGCGGCCGGGTCGGCGTGTGCGGGGGCGGCGAGCATCGCGGGGACCAGCAGCGCGGCGGAAAGGACCGTCAGCGCGGTCTTCTTGGCAGACACGCAGGTGAACGTACATCCCGATGGGCTGCCCGCAGCCGCCGGCAGGTCAACCCGCCGCAACCACCGCCGGTACAGCCCACCCCGGCGCGTCCGTCCCGAGGGCGAAACCGATACTGAGGGCATGAAACTCAGCCGCGCCGCCTCCTGGTTCCTGCTCGCCTTCGGAGTGTGGAGCTGGTTCATCTGGGTGACCTTCGTCCGGAATTTGTGGAAGAACGGGAGCGGCCTGTCCTTCGACGCGGCCGGTGACCCTACGGCGTACTTCTGGGTCCACCTTCTCCTCGCGGTCACGTCCTTTCTCCTGGGGACGGCCGTTGGAGTGATCGGGTTGCGCGGGGTGCGGGCGCTGCGGCGTGAGTCACGATGACCGTATTCGTCCTCGCGGTGGCCGCGCTCGCGGTACTGCTCCTGTTGGCCCTCGTACACCGGTGGCTGTGGGCCCGGCTGGTCCGTGACACCACCCGACCGGGTGGACCGGCGCGCCGCGCGGGCACCGCCTTGGCGTTCGTCCTGCCCGTGCTCGCGGTCGCGGCGCTGGTGTCGGGGCACGTGGGTGCGCCGTTCTGGCTCCAGCGGCTGGTGGCCTGGCCGGGGTTCATGTGGCTCGCGGTGCTGCTGTACCTGACGATGGCGATGCTGGTCGCCGAGCCGGTGCGCCGGGTCTGGCTCCGCCGGTCCGCCGCGCGGGAACCCCTGCCGGTGCCCGCGACCGCCGCCGCACCGGCTTCCCCGGCCCCGGCGTCCTCCTCCCCGGCGCCGGCGACGGCCGGCGGCCCTCCGCCCGTCACCCCCGCGGACCTCACCCGGCGGCTGTTCGTCGCCCGAACCGTCGGCGGGGCCGCCGCCGCCGCGGCACTCGGCACCGTGGGCGTCGGCACGCACGGGGTCCTGCGCGGCCCCCGCGTCAAGCGCGTGCAGGTGCCCCTGGCCCGGTTGCCCCGCGCCGCGCACGGTTTCCGGATCGCCGTCGTCAGCGACATCCACCTCGGTCCGATCCTCGGCCGGGCCCACACCACCCGGATCGTCGACACCGTCAACCGCACCCAGCCCGACCTCATCGCCATCGTCGGCGACCTCGTCGACGGCACCGTGCACGACCTCGGCCCGGCCGCCGAGCCCCTGCGCGGGCTCAGGGCCCGGCACGGCTCCTTCTTCGTCACCGGGAACCACGAGTACTTCTCGGGCGCTCAGCAGTGGGTCGACCACGTCCGAGAACTCGGCATCGAGCCCTTGGAGAACGCCCGCCGCGCCCTGCCGTACTTCGACCTCGCCGGCGTCAACGACGTCCAGGGCAAGAGCGAGGGCCACGGCCCCGACTTCCAAAAGGCCCTCGGCGACCGCGACCGTTCCCGGACCGCCGTGCTCCTGGCGCACCAACCGATCGTCATCCACGACGCCGTCCGGCACGGCGTGGACCTCCAGTTGTCCGGGCACACCCACGGTGGCCAGCTCTGGCCCGGCAACTACATCGCGGAACTCGCCAACCCGACCGTCGCCGGACTGGAGCGCTACGGGGACACGCAGCTGTACGTGTCGCGGGGAGCGGGTGCCTGGGGGCCGCCCGTCCGGGTCGGTGCGCCGTCGGACATCACTGTGGTCGAACTGGCCTCATACCAGGCCTGAGCAGGCATAACGGGCCTTCCGGTGGCTGATATTCCGTGATTGGCTGACCGATAATCGGAGTGCCTATTGTGGATAGTGGGGTCAGGGAGATGCGTTCTGCCCGACTGAAGGTCATCGCCGCCGGCCTCGTCCTCGCGGCGGGCGGTGGCGTCGCGGCGTGGCAACTGCTCCCCGACGGCGAGGGCCGTGGCGCCATCAGGGTCGGCACGAGCGACTCCGTCTCCAGCCTCGATCCGGCCGGGGCGTACGACGCCGGCTCCTGGGCCCTGTTCAGCAACGTCTACCAGTCGCTGCTGACCATCAAGCCCGGCTCGGACACGCCGGTCCCGGACGCCGCCTCCGAGTGCGCGTTCGTGGGGCAGAAGCTCACGACGTACCAGTGCCAACTCCGTCCCGAGGTGAAGTTCTCCAACGGGCGCGCGGTCACCGCCGACGACGTGAAGTTCTCCTTCGACCGGATCAAGGCGATCAAGGCGGACCAGGGTCCGGCCTCGCTCTTCGACACGCTGGAGTCGGTCAAGGCGAGCGGCCGCACCGTCACCTTCAACCTCTCGGCCCCCGACGCCACCTTCCCCTTCAAGATCGCGACGGGTGCGGCCTCGATCGTCGACAAGGACGTCTACCCGGCCAAGGCCCTGCGCGAGGGAACCAAGGTCGACGGCTCGGGCCCCTTCACCCTCACCGGGTACGAGGCCGGCACCAGCGCCGACCTCATGCCCAATCCGACGTACAAGGGCCAGGCCAAACCGGCCCTCGCGGCCATCTCCGTCCGGTACTTCAAGGGCTCCGCCGAACTCAACCGGGCCTGGACGGACCGGAAGATCGACGTCGCCCACCGCGACATGCCGCCCGAGGTGCTCGCGGGCCTCGGCCCGGGCCTGACGGACACCCGCTACCAGGTCTCCGGCGGCACCGAGACCCGCATCATGATCTTCAACGTCCGGCCCGGATCGACCATGGCCAAGCCCGCCGTACGCCAGGCGATCGCGGCGGTCCTGGACCGCTCCAAGCTGGCCGCCGAGATCCACAAGGGCACGGTCACCCCGCTCTACTCCCTGGTCCCGGCCGGAGTGGCCGGCCACAGCACGCCGTTCTTCGACACCTACCCCAAGCCCGACGAGGCGACCGCGAAGAAGATCCTCAAGGACGCCGGGATCACCGCTCCCGTATCGATGACCCTCGGGGTCAACCGGCGCGGCGCCAACCTGGAGGAAGCCGACGCGATCGCCAAGCAGCTCACGGACACCGGCCTGTTCCAGGTGAAGATCAAGGCCGTCGACGCGTTCCAGGACTACCAGAAGCAGTACGCGGCGGGCGACTTCGACGTCTACACCCTGGGGTGGATCGCCGACTTCCCGGACGCGGACAACTTCCTCGCGCCGCTCGTCGCCACCGGCTCCAGCATGAACAACGGCTTCTCCGACAAGACCGTGGACGACCTGATCGCCCGCACCCGGGGACACTCGGACCGAGGCGAGGCGGCCACCGACTTCCGCGAGCTCCAGAAACTGGTCGCCCAGCAGATCCCGATCCTGCCGATCTGGCAGAAGAAGGACTACGTGATGTCCCGCGAGACCGTCGGCGGAGCGCAGTACCTCTCCGACGGCACGGGCGTATGGCGCCTGTCGGAACTCAACTGGCTCTAGGGCGAACCGCCTCCGGCCACTGGGACTACCTCTCGGGGTAGGGGTCGGAGGCGCGCTTCTTGCGGGATACCGCCGTCTGGGCCATGCCCGGCAGGAAGTCCGCGAAGAGTTCGTGGA
This sequence comes from Streptomyces sp. Tek67B01, assembly GCF_055231995.1. NCBI lineage: Bacteria > Bacillati > Actinomycetota > Actinomycetes > Kitasatosporales > Streptomycetaceae > Streptomyces > Streptomyces sp. Tek67B01. Next base: position 2,929,767 of record NZ_JBUYUY010000001.1, on the reverse strand, counting down.
CCTCCCGCACCAGCGGCCGCAGCACTCGGAACCGGGCGAGGACGATGCCCCGGGTGGTGAGCTGCGCGCCTCGTTCGGCGAGGCGGCGGGTCTTCTCGCTGTCGGGCGAGCGGTCGAATACCCAGTACAGGACGAGTCCCATCTGCGAGAGCCACATCAGCTCGGGCAGTGCGTCGGCCAGTTCCTCCGGCACCTTGGTCTTCGCACCCGCGAGCACCTCCCGGTGCATGTCGATGGCCGCCTCGCGGGCGGGCTCCGATTCGGGCGAGAAGGGGCTGAGCGGGCTCTCCGGGTCGGCCGCGTTCTTGAAGAACTGCGAGGCGAACTCGTGGTACGGCGCCGCGATGTCCAGCCAGGTCGTCAGGACGCCCGCGAGGCGCTTTTGCAAGTCGCTCTCGTTGTCCAGGATCGGCCGGACCGCCGCCTGGTGGGCGGCGCAGATCCGGTCGTAGAACCCCTGGACCAGGTGTTCCTTCGAAGCGTAGTAGTAGTAGGCGTTGCCGACCGAAACCCCCGCCTCCTTGGCGATGGCCCGCATGGTCGTCTTGTCGAAGCCGCGTTCCTGGAACAGGCGGAGGGCGGTTTCGAGGATGAGAGTGCGGGTCTGCTCGCTCTTGGGAGCCTTCTGATCGGTCACGGTGTACGACCCTATCGGGGTGCGGCGCAGCGGTCGTCACAGGCCGGTTCTTCCGCTTCCGCCCCGCCGTCGGTACGTAGCGCGGTCCGCCAGGCGGAGGCGGCGTAGACGGCGGCCCGGGCGAAGGGACGGCCGGCCGGGGTGGCCAGCCACTCGGCCCTGGGCCGGTGCTCGGACAGGGCCCACAGGCAGACGATGAAGGCGTCGGTGTCGGCCCAGACCTGGCCCCGGTCCCCGACCACGGTGATCTGGCGCAGCGTCGCCGCGTGGTCCAGGCCCGGGAACGCCTGCCGGGCCGAGTACGACCCGGCGGGGACCAGCCGCAGCGGTACGAGCCACCGCTGCCCGAGGAGCCAGTGCCGGATGTGCACGCACAGCGGGCAGTTCGCGTCGTAGAGGACGGTCAGGTACCGGATCGGCGCGTTCTCCGCGGTCGGCGTGGCCATCGGGGTTCAGGCCCCGGCCGGGGCGGTCCACCCCTGGGGAGCCACCGGCGGGGTCTGCCGGCGCTCCATGATGCCGCGCCGGCGCATCTTGTTGAGCACCCACACGTTGCCGAGGTGCATGACGCCGAGGACGAGCAGGACGACGCCGAGCTTCACCGAGAGCGCCTCGAAGAGGCCTCTGGCCTCGGTGATGGTCTCGCCCGAGCGCAGGTACAGGGTGACGAAGCCGATGTTCACCAGGTAGAAGCCGACGACCAAGAGGTGGTTCACGGCGTCCGCGAGCTTCTCGTTGCCCTGGAGGACGTCGGCTATGAAGATGCGGCCGTTGCGGGTGAGGGTCCGGGCCACCCAGACGGTGAGCCCGATGCTGATGACCAGGTAGATGACGTACGCGACCACGGTGAGGTCCATGCCCCAGCCCCTTTGAACGTGTTCAACTGCTGACGAGGCTGACTGTAGACCTCTTTTTGAACAGGTTCAAGGCAGCATTTCGATGGCCTTCCCCAGCAACTCCGGATCGACGTGCGGAGCCTCGGGGGTCGGCAGCGACCGCCAGGCCAGCGGCCAGGTCGTCCCGTACACGGCGGGCACCCCGACGTAGGCGGCGGCGGGCCGGGTGCGCGAGGTGTACCGCTGGGCGTACGAGGGCCGGCTCCGCTCCCGCGCGGTGCCGGGCGGGAGCAGGAAGTACATCCAGCGAAAGCCGTTGAGTCCGTAGACGATGGGCCCGGGATCGTGGTCGGTGAGCAGGCTCAGCTGCTTGGCGATTTCCTCGCCGAGCTGGCCCTGGATACGGACGGCATCGAAGTGGACACCGGCGAGCCTGAGTCGGAAGCCGGAATCGGGAACCCAGTCCGGGGTCCAGGCGCGGGGGGAGATTTCCTCGTTCACAACACAGAGGGTGACGGGCCGGAGCTAGCCTGAACAGTGGTCGTGCCGTCACAGACGGCGATCCGTGAGGGGCCGTGAAGCCGATGTCCGAGCCTGTGAACCCGAGTGAACCCCTGCCGTCGGCGCTCCGACGCGGGCTGGGGGCCCAGATGCTCACGCTCCGTGAGAAACGGGGGGTGTCACGACAACAGTTGGGCGGCGACACCAACTTCTCGCCGTCGACGATCGGGGCGTTCGAGCGGGGCGAGCGGGTGATGGACGCCGGCACGATCGAGCAGGTCGACGACCTGCTGGGCGGCGACGGCCTCCTGAAGGCGGCGGTGCCGTACCTGGAGGAGGAACAGCGGTACGCCCCGCAGTTCCGTGACTTCCTGCCGATCGAGAAGAAGGCGGTCAGCCTCTGGGTGTACTCCACGCACGTGTTGCACGGCCTGCTCCAGACCGAGGCGTACGCGCGCCAGGTCTTTGTGGACCATTGGCCACCGGTCGCTGCTGCGGAGACAGAGAGTCGGCTGACTGCGCGTTTGGACCGTCAAGCGCTTCTGTACAAGGAACCAGCCCCGGTGTTCTGCTTCGTGCTGGAGGAGACATTCTTGCGCCGCAAGGTGGGAGGAGATGCGGTCTGGCGGGAGCAGCTCCAGCCCCTTCTCGACTGCGGCAGGCTCTCCCATGTATGCATTCAGCTCGTCCCGCTCGAATGCGAGGAGGTCGTGGGGGCGACGGGGCCCATGACGATCGCGGAGACGCCTGAGCGGCGCATGCTGGGTTACTTGGAAGGGCAGGGCCAAAGCTGGGTGCTTTTCGGACCGGTTGGTGGTCAGCGACATGGTTCAACGGCATGCGAACATTCGAGGAGTGGCGCTGAACCCCAAGGCTTCGGAGCAGCGGATCGAGCGGCTGCCGGGAGAGCGATGAAGACCGAACTGGCATGGTTCAAGAGCAGCTACAGCGACGGCACGGGCGGCGAGTGTGTCGAGGTGGCCATGTCCTGGCAGAAGAGCAGCTACAGCGGAAGCTCGGGCGGGGACTGCGTCGAGGTCGCGGCCTGCCCGTCCGCCGTGCACGTGCGGGACTCCAAGGACACCGCCCGCCCCGCCCTGACGCTCACCCCCTCGGCCTGGGCGGCGTTCACCGACTTCGCGGCGGCCTAAGCCTCCGGCTTCCGCTCGGACGGCGCGGGCCGCCTCTTGGCCGGCCGGCCCGCCTCCAGGAGGTCGGCCACGTCGAGGGCGACCTTCGCCCCCACCGAGTCGGGCAGGATCGCCAACTCGCCTGCGGCGTGGATGCGGTGGCTCTTGTACTCGCCCTCGACGGGATCGGTCAGGACGTGAACGCGCTCGTGCTTACGGTTCACGACGACGTGCCTCCTTCGCTCAGCGTGGGTGCGGACGGCGCTCCGGTTCAAGCGACGCCGGTGACGGTACCGCCGTCCGGGGGCGCCTTCCGTCTGATGAAAGGTTCTTCCGGCCGCCCTTCACTCCTGGGAGTGAGGACACGGCGAAGGCCCCGCCCCCGGGACGAATGTCCGGGTGCGGGGCCTCAGGCGACCGGCGACCTCAGCCGAGACCGCCGGACGGAGTCCGGCGCAGCACCTCGCAGCCCGGGAGGCCCGCCAGGGCCGAGCGGTGCAAGAGGTGCGTCAAGGACTAGAAGCGGCGGGTGATCAGCGCCCGCTTGACTTCCTGGATGGCCTTCGTGACCTCGATGCCACGCGGGCACGCGTCGGTGCAGTTGAAGGTCGTGCGGCAGCGCCACACGCCGTCCTTGTCGTTCAGGATCTCCAGCCGCTGCTCGCCGGCCTCGTCACGCGAGTCGAAGATGAAGCGGTGCGCGTTGACGATCGCCGCCGGGCCGAAGTACTGGCCGTCGTTCCAGAACACCGGGCACGAGGACGTGCACGCGGCGCACAGGATGCACTTGGTGGTGTCGTCGAAGCGCTCGCGGTCCTCGGCGGACTGCAAACGCTCGCGCGTCGGCTCGTTGCCCGTCGTCACCAGGAACGGCATGACGTCGCGGTACGCCTGGAAGAAGGGCTCCATGTCGACCACGAGGTCCTTCATCACCGTGAGGCCCTTGATGGCCTCGACGGTGATCGGCTTCTCCGGGTTGATGTCCTTGATCAGCGTCTTGCAGGCGAGCCTGTTCTTGCCGTTGATCCGCATCGCGTCGGAGCCGCAGATGCCGTGCGCGCACGAGCGGCGGAAGGTCAGCGTGCCGTCGAGGTCCCACTTGATCTTGTGGAGACCGTCGAGCACGCGCTCCTTCGGGTCGATCTCGACCTGGAAGTCCTGCCAGGTCGACTCCTCCGAGATCTCCGGGTTGAAGCGGCGGATCCGGAAGGTGACCGTGATGAAGGGCGAGGCCGCGGCCGCGGCCTCCATCGCGTCCGTCTTGGACAGGGTCGGGGTGGCCATCAGTACTTACGCTCCATCGGCTGGTAGCGGGTGACGACGACGGGCTTGTAGTCCAGCCGGACACTGTCCTTACCGTCGGCGCCGACCTCGCGGTACGCCATGGTGTGGCGCATGAAGTTGACGTCGTCGCGGTTCGGGTAGTCCTCGCGGTAGTGACCGCCGCGGGACTCCTTGCGCGCCAGCGCGGACACGGCCATGACCTCGGCCAGGTCGAGCAGGTTGCCCAGCTCGATGGCTTCCAGCAGGTCCGTGTTGAAGCGCTTGCCCTTGTCCTGCACGGACACGTTCTTGTAGCGCTCGCGCAGCTCCGCGATCTTCTCGACGGCGGTCTTGATGGTCTGTTCCGTACGGAACACCATCACGCACGCGTCCATCGTCTCCTGGAGCTCCAGGCGCAGTTCCGCGACGCGCTCGTTGCCCGTGGAGTTGCGCAGCTGCTCGACGAGGTCGATGACCTGCTGCGCGGGGTTCTCCGGCAGCTCGACGTAGTCGTTGGCGTGGGCGTAGGCCGCGGCCGCGATGCCCGAGCGCTTGCCGAAGACGTTGATGTCCAGCAGCGAGTTGGTGCCCAGACGGTTCGCGCCGTGCACGGAGACGCAGGCGACCTCGCCGGCCGCGTACAGGCCCGGGACGACGGTGGTGTTGTCCGCGAGGACCTCACCCTCGACGTTGGTCGGGATGCCGCCCATGGCGTAGTGCGCGGTGGGCTGGATCGGGATCGGGTCCGTGTACGGCTCGATGCCGAGGTACGTACGGGCGAACTCGGTGATGTCCGGGAGCTTCGCGTCGAGCTGCTCCGGCGGAAGGTGCGTCAGGTCCAGGTACACGTGGTCACCGGCGGGACCGCAGCCGCGGCCCTCACGGATCTCGGTGTAGATGGAGCGCGAGACGACGTCACGGGACGCGAGGTCCTTCATGACCGGCGCGTACTTCTCCATGAAGCGCTCGCCGTCCTTGTTGCGCAGGATGCCGCCCTCACCGCGGGCGCCCTCCGTCAACAGGATGCCCATGCGCCAGATGCCCGTCGGGTGGAACTGGAAGAACTCCATGTCCTCCAGGGGCAGGCCGCGGCGGTAGCAGGCCGCCTGGCCGTCACCGGTGAGGGTGTGCGCGTTGGAGGTCACCTTGAAGAACTTGCCGGTGCCGCCCGAGGCGTAGATCACGGACTTCGCCTGGAACACGTGGATCTCGCCGGTGGCGAGCTCGTACGCGACCACGCCCGCCGACTTCTTCACGCCGTCGACCTCGACCAGCAGCTGGTCCAGGACGTAGAACTCGTTGAAGAACTCGACGCCCTCCTTGACGCAGTTCTGGTACAGCGTCTGGAGGATCATGTGACCGGTGCGGTCCGCGGCGTAGCAGGACCGGCGGACCGGCGCCTCGCCGTGGTTGCGGGAGTGACCGCCGAAGCGGCGCTGGTCGATGGTGCCGTCCGGGGTGCGGTTGAACGGCAGGCCCATCTTCTCCAGGTCGAGGACCGCGTCGATGGCCTCCTTCGCCAGGATCTCGGCGGCGTCCTGGTCGACCAGGTAGTCACCGCCCTTGACCGTGTCGAAGGTGTGCCACTCCCAGTTGTCGTCCTCGACGTTGGCGAGCGCGGCGGCCATGCCGCCCTGCGCGGCGCCCGTGTGGGAGCGGGTGGGGTAGAGCTTCGTCAGCACGGCGGTGCGGCTGCGCTTCGTCGCCTCGATGGCGGCGCGCATGCCGGCGCCACCGGCGCCGACGATGACGGTGTCGTACTTGTGGATCTTCATGAGTCGATTCGCCTCAGCCCGTGCCTAGCGGATGTTCGGGTCGAAGGTGAAGATCACCAGCGTGCCCAGAAGGATGGTGAACACCGTGGCGGTGTAGAGCAGGCCCTTCAGCCACAGCCGCGTGCCCGGGCGCTCCGCGTAGTCGTTGATGACCGTACGCAGACCGTTGGAGCCGTGCAGCATGGCCAGCCACAGCATCAGCAGGTCCCAGACCTGCCAGAACGGGGACGCCCAGCGGCCGGCCACGAAGGCGAAGCCGATCTTGGAGACGCCGCCGTCCAGCACCAGCTGGATGATCAGGTGGCCGATGACCAGCACCACCAGGACGATGCCCGAGAGGCGCATGAACAGCCACGCGGCCATCTCGAAGTTGCCGCGGGTCGAGCGCGGCGTCTTGCCGGTGCGCTTGCGCGGGGCCTCGATGTACGGCGCCGGGTTGTCGACGTCGTAGAGGGAGACGCCCTCTACGGCGCCGATGCCCTGGGCGGAAGAAGTGTCAGAAGACATGCGTGTCACTTCCCGAACAGTTCAAGGTAGGCGTGGTGCAGGACGGGGTACACGGCCCCGGCCATCAGCACGATCCAGACGACCAGCACGGTCCAGAGCATCTGCTTCTGGAGACGCGGGCCCTTGGACCAGAAGTCCACGGCGATCACACGCAGACCGTTGAGCGCGTGGAAGAGGATGGCGGCCACGAGGCCGTACTCCAGCAGCGCGACGATCGGGGTCTTGTAGGTAGCCACGACACCGTCGTACGCCTCGGGGGAGACGCGGACGAGAGCGGTGTCGAGGACGTGTACGAACAGGAAGAAGAAAATGAGGACGCCGGTGACTCGATGAGCCACCCAGGACCACATTCCTTCCCGGCCGCGGTACAACGTTCCAGCCGGCACGGAAAACCCTCCGGAAGCGGGGCGGGGGCCAGCCGGCTTCTTTGTCGGTCGGGCCCGGCCGGGTACGGTCCACCGGCCCCGGACATCGTAGCGACGCTTTGTCGGTTCCCTTGCGCCGGGTCCATCGGTGTGATCAAACAGGCACGGACGGGCTACCCCACGGGTGCAAATAGCCCGAAATCGGCGGCGGGCGGGCCGTCGGGCGGCCCGCCGGGCTTACCGGCGGTCGGGAGCGGTCCGGTCGGTCCGGTCGGTCCGGTCGGCAACCGGTCCAGCATCCGTACGAGCCGGGCCTGGGCGAGGCGGCGCAGCTCGTCCGCGGAGATCGCGCGTTCTTCGTCCGTCTCGTGGGCCATCCGCCGCCGGATCGCCGCCAGCAGCGCGTCCGCCCGCTCCTCGGGTGGATGTCCGTCCAGGCAGATCACGAAGGCGTGGCCGAAGGTCCGCTCGTACTCCGCCCGGGCCGCGTCCAGTGCGAGGAGCGCGGCGTAGGGGGCGCCGTGCGCCAGTTCCGCCGAGCATTCGCGGGCCAGGGCGCCCGTCAGGTCGCCCTGGGAGAGGTCGTAGGAGGCCTCGTCGGCCGCGGCCAGCAGCGCGGGGAGGTCCGGGTAGGGGCGGTGGACGGCCATCCGGTGGGCCCAGCGTCCACTTCCGCAGCAGTGCAGCAGCGCCATGTGCGCCGTGTCGTGGGGCAGGGCGTTGAACCGTGAGAGACCCGGGCCGTGGTCGCCGCCGGCTACCGGAGCGCCCGGGCTTGCCCCACAATTCTTCCCCGGACCCCGTCCGGGCGCGGCGGCCCCTTGGACCTGTGCCGGAAAGTGGCTGGACAGCGGGGGGCTCCTCGGGGCGCGGCGCGGGTGTACCGCCACGCTAGCGATGCCGGGCAGCGTGTGGCGTACCGATTCGAGGATTTCACCCGGAAGTGAGCCGAAAGGATGACGCCGGGCATGCATGACCAGGAGGAAGAGGGGAAGACGACCGAGGCCGCCACCCCCCACAGGAGAGGCCCCGGCCGCCATCCGATACGGGCTCGTGCGACAAGCCCGTACTCATGTCAGCGCCCCGGATGCGTTTTCTGTCACACCCCGCTCCGCGCAGGGTTGGTTGCTGGTTGTACAACTCGTGGACGAGACGTGCTTGAAGGCCGTAACGTGCGGATTTGCGCCACACGTACAGGACAGTGAACGGGTTGGGGACTTTGCTGGGGGACGACGCGGAGCTGACCGCCGCGGTGCTCGCGGCACAAGACGGCGACGAGAACGCGTTCCGTACTGTGTACCGCGCCGTGCATCCGCGCCTGCTCGGATACGTACGCACGCTCGTCGGCGACGGCGACGCGGAGGACGTCACGTCCGAGGCCTGGCTACAGATCGCCCGCGATCTCGATTCCTTCACCGGTGACGCCGACCGGTTCCGCGGTTGGGCCGCCCGCATCGCCCGCAACCGGGCGCTCGACCACATCCGCATGCGCGGCCGCCGTCCCGCCATCGGCGGGGACGACAGCGAACTCACCGGCCACGCCGCCGACAGCGACACCGCCGGCGCGGCGATGGAGGCGCTCTCCACCAGCTCGACCATGGCGCTGATAGCGCAGCTCCCGCAGGACCAGGCCGAGGCCGTCGTCCTGCGCGTGGTCGTCGGTCTCGACGCGAAGAGCGCCGCCGAGACGCTCGGCAAGCGGCCCGGCGCCGTACGTACCGCCGCCCATCGGGGACTGAAGAAACTCGCGGAGATGCTGGGCGCGGAACTCGCGGCCACGGTGGACGGGAACGGTGGCGGCCCCGGCAGGGAGGCGCCGGACACCGAGGTGGCCCTCCCTTTCGGTCATAATGCCGGGAGCCCGCCACGGAGCGGCGCGGGCGTGCGCGATCTCGACGCCGTACCGGCGCAGCGCGGCCGGGGCGCGGGCCTCGTGGAACAAACCGGTGTGACGCATTCACGTTGGCGGACGCAGAAGGACATGTGATGGCCGACGAGCGCAACAGGTGGTTGGACAGAGCCGCGGCGGAGCGACTGCTGTGCGGCGAACCACCGGTCGGGCCGGACGCTGACCAGCAGACCCGGGCCGAGGTGGAGCGGTTGCGTGCCGTACTCGCGGCAGTGGCCCCGCAGGCGCCCGCGGGGCGGGAGCTGCCCGGCGAGGCCGCCGCGCTGGCAGCCTTCCGCGCGGCCCGCGCCACGGCCGCCCAGGCAACGGGCGCCCCGGCCGCGGGAATCCGGGCCGAGGGCGCGACGCTCGCGAAGCGGGTCCCGGCAGCAGGCGCCGACGAACCCCTGGTCGACCTCTCGCCCGCACCGCTCGTACGCATACCGGCGCAGCGGCGGAGGGCCACACCCCTGCGCCTGGGGCTCGCGGCCGCACTGGCGAGCGTCGCGGTCGGCGGCCTGGCGGCCGCCGCCGGCGGACTGCTGGACGCGACCACGCACGACTCCGCGGCTCCCGGGCCGGCCGTCTCGGTCAGCGCCGACGCCGACCCGGCGCCCTCCGGCGATGCCTCGGGAGCCACGCCCGCCCCGCCGCTGTGGCCGAGCCCGCTGCGGGACCGGGACGGCGCGTCCGCCTCGCCCGGCGCCTCGCGGGTGCCGGGCACGGGCGGGCGCGCCGATGCCGGGGGCGTCCCCGGATTCACCTCGGGACCCTCCGGCACAGGCTCCGCGAACACGGGCACCGGCGGCGGCTCCGGCGGCCACGACACCGTCACCGACGGCACGTCGGGCGCGTCGGGCACCACCGAGGGCGGCGGCAAGGACCCGGACAAGGACAAGGAGCTGCGGCTCCAGGGGAAGGACCTGTGCGGCGACTACCGCGCGGGCCGGCTCACCGGCGACCGCCGGGAGAAGCTGATCAAGCTCGCCAAGAGCGTGGCGCAGATCCCGCGCTTCTGCGAGGGCCTGCTCGACGGGCCCGGCGGCACCACCAAAAGCGGCGCTGACGGCTCCGGCGCGGGCGCTCCCGGCAGCGGGCCGGGAGGCGTCCGCCCGGCCCCGACCCTGCTCCCGGGCGGCTCGCTCCGCTTCCGCACCCCGGCCTGACGGACACCGTCACGCCTGGCAGTAACACTTTTCGACCCGTCGGCGCAGTACATAACGAGCCGACTGGTCATCGGCCGCGCATGAGCCGGGGTTCCCCCCGTACCCCTGGGCTCTGCGCAACCGGCGCGGGCGGGGCACGTTCCCCCGGTCCCGCCCGCGCCCTCTACCTCGACCCGGCCGACCTCGGCCGAAGTCGCCGGTCTCACCAGTAGACGACGACCTTGTCGCCGGCCTGGACCTGATCGAACAGGGACGACAGCTTCCCCTTGTCGCGGACGTTCACACAACCGTGCGAGGCGCCGGCGTAGCCGCGGGCGGCGAAGTCCGACGAGTAGTGCACCGCCTGGCCCTCGCTGAAGAACATCGAGTACGGCATCGGCGTGTGGTAGATCGTCGAAACCCAGTCCTTGGCCTTCCACTCCACCTTGAACTCGCCCTCGCGAGTCGGCGTGTTCTCCGACCCGAAGCGCACGTCCATCGTGGAGACGATCTTGCCGTCGATCATCCAGGCGAGGGTGCGGCTCTCCTTGCTGATGCACATCACCCTGCCTTGCATGCAGCGCGGGTCCGGCGCGTCCACCTCGTTGGTGGTCGGCGGGCGCAGCTCTTCCTCGGTCGGCTTCTTGCTGGCGCCCTCGATCTTCTTCCAGGTCGCCTCGTCCACCGAGCCGGTCGCGGCCAAGCCGTGAGCGGACTGGAAGGTGCGGACCGCGGCGGTCGTCTTCGAACCGTAGAAGCCGGTCGGCGCCACCGACATCAGCTTGAGCTGGCGCAGCCGCGCCTGGAGCTCGCGGATCTGGTCGCTCTCGTCACCGTTGGCCATGATCGGCTTGACGGTGGGCGACTGCGAGGCGGACACGGACGCGGAGGACGACGGCGACGGGGAGGCGTCCTTGCCGTCGTCCGAGGCGGACGCGGAGGGGGAGGCGACCGCCGTGGGCGCGGACGAGGCCGGGGAAGGGGAGCCCGCGGCCCCCGACTTCTGCGGCCCGCAGGCGGTCGCGGCGAGCGCGACGGCGGTGGCGACTCCCAGCGTGCGGATTATTGCCTTCTGACGGTGCATGACGGCCCCCCGTTTGTTCTCTGATGTGTAAGTAGGTGATGCGCGACGGGCGTGGACAGTTGCGGACGCCCCCGCGATGTTGCGCCATTGTGACCAGCGGCCGTCACGGCGTGGTCCGGGCGGTGACCCCGGGCCGGCCGGCACCACGGAGGAGTGGGTCATGGTTCGTCCCCCAGCACGCACCGAGAGCGGAATCCCCATCGACCCGGTCTACGGCCCCGAGGCCCTCGCGGACTGGGACCCCGCCGTCAGCCTGGGGGTACCCGGGGACTACCCCTACACCCGGGGGGTCTATTCCACGATGTACACCGGACGGCCCTGGACGATGCGCCAGTACGCGGGCTTCGGCACCGCCGCCGAGTCCAACGCCCGCTACCGGGCCCTGATCGAGGGCGGCGGCACCGGTCTGTCGGTGGCCTTCGACCTGCCGACGCAGATGGGACACGACTCCGACGCCCCGCTCGCCCACGGCGAGGTCGGGAAGGTCGGCGTCGCCATCGACTCCGTCGAGGACATGCGGCTGCTCTTCCACGGGATTCCCCTGGACCGGGTCTCGACCTCCATGACCATCAACGCCCCGGCGGCGCTGCTGCTGCTGATGTACCAGCTCGTGGCCGAGGAGGAGGGCATCGCGGCCGACCGGCTCACCGGGACGATCCAGAACGACGTGCTCAAGGAGTACATCGCGCGCGGGACCTACATCTTCCCGCCCGGCCCGTCGCTGCGGCTGACGGCGGACATCTTCCGCTACTGCCGGGCCGAGATCCCGAAGTGGAACACCATCTCCATCTCCGGCTACCACATGGCGGAGGCCGGGGCCTCGCCCGCGCAGGAGATCGCCTTCACCCTGGCCGACGCGATCGCGTACGTGCGCACCGCCCTCGCCGCGGGCATGCCGGTCGACGACTTCGCCCCCCGGCTGTCCTTCTTCTTCGTCGCCCGGACGACCCTGTTGGAGGAGGTCGCCAAGTTCCGCGCCGCCCGGCGGATCTGGGCCCGGGTCATGCGCGAGGAGTTCGGCGCCCGCGACCCGAAGTCGCTGATGCTGCGCTTCCACACGCAGACGGCCGGCGTCCAGCTGACCGCGCAGCAGCCCGAGCTGAACCTCGTGCGGGTGGCGGTGCAGGCGCTTGCCGCGGTGCTGGGCGGCACGCAGTCACTGCACACCAACGCCTTCGACGAGGCGATCGCCCTGCCCACGGACAAGTCGGCGCGGCTCGCGCTGCGCACCCAGCAGGTGCTCGCGCACGAGACGGACGTGCCACATACGGCGGACCCCTTCGCGGGGTCGTACGCGGTGGAGCGGATGACGGACGAGCTGGAGGCGGCCGTGCTCGGGCTCATGCGGCGGGTGGAGGAACTGGGCGGGGCGGTCGCCGCGATCGAAGCCGGGTTCCAGAAGGGCGAGATCGAGCGGAACGCCTACCGCATCGCGCGCGAGCAGGAGGCGGGCGAACGGGTCGTGGTCGGTGTCAACCGGTTCGCGCTCGCGGAGGAGGAACGGTACGAACCGCTGCGCGTGGACCCGGTGATCGAGGCGCGCCAGTGCGAGGCGCTGGCGCGGCTGCGCGCGGAGCGCGACGGGGCGGCGGTGACGGCGGCGCTGGACGGGTTGCGGGCGGCGGCGGCCGACGCCTCGGCGAACGTGCTCTACCCGATGAAGGAGGCACTGCGGGCCCGGGCCACGGTGGGCGAGGTGTGCGGGGCACTGCGGGAGGTGTGGGGCACGTACGTACCGGCGGATGCGTTCTGACGTGTGAGCTTGCTTTCAGCCACCGCCCGACGGATATCGGCCTGTCGTACCCGCGTGGGACACTCCCTCCCATGCTGGGTGTCACCGATCTGCCGACGTATCTCGCCGGCCTCGTCCTCATCGTCCTCCTGCCGGGACCGAACTCCCTCTACGTGCTGTCCGTCGCGGCCCGCAAGGGTGTCCGCGAGGGGTACAAGGCCGCCTGCGGGGTGTTCACCGGGGACGCCGTCCTCATGTTCCTGACCGCCGCCGGGGCCGGAGCGCTGCTCAAGGCCAGCCCGGTGGTGTTCACCCTGGTCAAGTTCCTCGGGGCGGGATACCTGGCGTGGCTCGCGGTCGGCATGATGCGGACGGCGTGGGGCATGTGGCGCGACCGGGCGGCCCGGCAGGAGGAGGCCCTGGCCGAGCCCGAGGTCCAAGACGAGCGGCCGTACCGGCGGGCGTTGGTGGTGAGCCTGTTCAACCCGAAGGCGATCTTGTTCCTGCTGTCGTTCTTCGTGCAGTTCGTGGACCCGGGCTACGCCTACCCCGCCCTGTCGTTCCTGCTGCTGGGGACGCTGTCGCAGCTGGCGAGCTTCCTGTACCTGTCGACGCTGATATTGACCGGGACCCGGCTGTCGGCGGCCTTCCGCCGCCGCAAGCGGCTCTCGGCGGGCGCGACCTCGGCGGCGGGCGTCCTCTTCCTCGGCTTCGCGGCCAAACTCGCGACGGGCTGACGGGCTGACGGGCTGACGGGCTGACGGGCCGGCGGGCGGCGGGCTTACGGGCCCCGGGGGCCGGTCGCCGGTGGGCGCGCGGTTCAGCGCAGGTGGCGCAGCACGCGGCGGCCCACCCGGCGCAGCAGCGGGCTGCGCGCCAGGAAGGCCGCCCGCGCGGGGACGCCGCCCGGCAGTCCCAGCACCGTGAGCCTGCGGCGGGCGAAGTACCGCCGCGTCCGCGGGGTCGACGAGCCCGCGAGGTACGCCCGCGCGTCCGCGCGCCGCTCCGCGAGGACGCGCGGCTGCATCGTGAAGCCGACCGCCGTGACCAGGGCGGCCACGTCCGGCACGGCCGCTTCCCCGGCCCCGGACAGCTCCGGCAGCAGCGCGTCCACCAGCGTCAGCGGGACGCGGTTGCTGTTCTGGTACGGCTCCAGGCGGCCCAGGAGGGACTCCGTCCCCGTCCGTGCGACCGCGATCCCGTACAGCGTGGCGGCCGTGAGCAGTCCCGTCGAGAAACACCCCACCACCAGCGCCGGCCGCAACCGCTCGTACAGCGTCTCCGCGAGGACCGGCTCCCCGAGCACCGTCAACCGCGCCCCCAGCCGGTGGGCCTCCGCCCCGGCCCGCCGGGCGTACAGTGCCGGGGCGCTCGGGTGCGGCTTGAAGACCAGGTCCCGGTGGCCCCGGGCGTACGCCCCGCGCACCATCTCGACGTGCAGGTCCTCCTCCTCGGACGCCGACATCAGCTCCAGTGCCGACAGGTACTGCCCGAGCAGCAGGGCGGGGGCCTCGCCGACGTCCGGCACCGGCGGGGCGTGCGCGGCGAGTTCGGCCATCACCTTCAGGAAGCTGTCGGCGGGCACCGGTTCCCCGCGCACCCCGAACTCCGTCAGCAGCAGCGGCTCCAGCCCCGGCACCAGGTCCAGGTGCAGCACCCGCCGTACCCGCATCCCGATCTGCGGGTCGAGCCGGAAGCGGGTGGGCCCGTAGCTCATCAGCCCGTCGGCGTAGACGTCGACGGCGGCGCCCGGGAACAGCCGGCACAGGCTCTGCGCCGGCGGGACCTGGAGCGACTCCACGACGAGCTCGACCCGGTCCTCCCCGAGCCCCCACAGCGCGCGGAGCTGTCGCTCCCACATCGGCACGTCCTCCTCGCGCGGCGCCCACACCCCCGGGTGCTGCGGTGCGACGACCGCGTTCCAGTCGATGACCTCGTCGAAGCGGGCGCGCAGCGCGGCGAAGCCGGGCATGGCGGTGAGGCCCGGGCTCACCTCGGGGGTGGGGGAGTGGTTGCTGGTCAGCAGGATGCGGCGGGCGGCCGGCGGGAAGCGGTCGGCGTCGAGGGCCGCCGCCAGGGTGGCCGTCCCGTAGGACGTGGAGGCGAGGAAGATCTGGGTGACGCTCACGCGGCGGCCCCCGAGGCGGCGCGGCGCCGCAACCGGCGCAGCCGGGCCGAGCGGTCCACGTCCATCGAGTCCAACGCCTGGTCGAGCGCCTCCCGGGGCATGCGCGCCAGCGCGGCCGCGCTCAGCGTGCGCAGCTTCCGGGCCACGGCCGGCTCGAACTTCTCGATGGAACCGAGCTGGTGGGCGATGATCGCGCAATACGTTCGAACTGCTTTCGGCAGGAGTGCTCCCGATTCCCGGTCCGTGGCCGTATCCGACAGCACTTGATCGAATGCGGGAATGAAATCGAGTTGACGTTCGTCACCGATCCGGGTCAACGAGGTGGCAATACCACGTCTGTAGAAGATTCCGGCCGTCCCGACCGCGGCGAAGGATTTCGCCTCCCGGTGCAGCCGCCAGATCCACGGCCGGTCCTCCGCGGTCCGCAGACCGTCCGTGAAATGCAGCAACCCCCGGTCCAACAGCCGGCGGTGGTACATCCCGGCCCAGGCGTACGGATAGTCCACCGCCGTCGCGCGCGAGGCCGGCAGGATTCCCGCGCGCGGATCGGCCACGACGCCCTGCGGCCCGAACGGCACCCTCCGCACGCCCCGCGTCCGGCCCGTGACCTGCACGTGGTCGGTCCGGACGAAGTCACAGCCGAGGGCCTCGATCGCGGCCAGCGTGCGGGCGAGGTGGTCGGGGGCGAGCCAGTCGTCCCCGTCCAGGAAGGCCACGTACTCGCCGCGCGCCGCGTCCAGACCGGTGTTGCGCGCCGTGGCGAGACCCCCGTTCCGCTCCCGAGCGAGGTGCACGGCGCCCGGCAGCCGGTCCGCCGCCCGCTCCAGCAACGCGGCCGTCCCGTCCGTCGAACAGTCGTCGACCAGCAGGAACTCGAAATCCTCCCGGGCATTCAGTTCGAGACTCCGCAGGGCGTCCGGCGCGTATGTCTGCACGTTGTAGAACGGCACGACGACAGAGAGCTTGACCACCCGCGTGACGTTAGGACGCCCGCCCGGCATTCACCGTGGCCCGCATACGGATTCCATGTGAACGACGTGGGGCGGTCGTGTTAACCCGGGCGATTTCGGCGTGAGGTGACGGGTTGTTAACCGGCTGTTGCGCGGTCGTTGGGCCGGTCGGAGGAAACGCGGAATAGCTTCTGCCGAGTGCCGGCCACCAGTAATCGTGGCGATCTCCGCATCGCCGTACTCGCCGATTCCGATACGCGATGGAAATGGGGTGCGCTCACCGCGCGGCGCCTCGCGCCCGACCACCGGCCCACCGGATTCCTGTTGCGCGGCCGCGCCACCCCGACCGCACGCCAGCTCGGGGAGGTGGGCGAGGTCGGCGTCGGGGCGACCCCCGGCGGTCCGGCCGGACCCATCGAGGTGACCTGCGCCGAGTTCCTGGCCGAGATCGGGCTAGCGCGCGGCGCCGAGCGCTACGACGTGGTCGTCCTGGCCCTCGTCGGCGGCGCGGTCCAGGCCGTCCTGCACGGCGTGCGCGCCCTGTGGCCCGTGCCCGCGGCCCGCCCCGTCCTGGTCACCGGGTACGTCGGAGTGGTCTACGAGAAGCTCGCCGACGGGCTGCTGCTGCGGCACGGAGCCGACCTTGTCCTCGCCAACTCCGCCTACGACGCGGACCGCTTCCGCGCGGTGTACGCCGGGGTGGGCGCCGGGTCGGACGCCGTCACCGAGACCGCGCTGCCCTTCCTCGAAGGCGCCGCCCACGAGCCGCGCGCCCGGGCGCGCACCGTCGTCTTCGCCGTGCAGCCCTCCGTACCCGAGAGCCGCGCCGACCGTACGTACCTGCTCGCGCGGGCCGCCGCCCACGCCCGGCTCCACCCCGACCGGGAGGTCCTGGTCAAGCTGCGCAGCCGGCCCGGGGAGCACACCACGCACCTGGAGGAGCACCCGTACCAGCGGCTGGGCGAGCGGCTGCCGGGCGGCCTGCCCGCCAACTGCCGGCTGGTGTACGGGAACATGGGTGAGGTGCTGGATGACGCCGACCTGCTGGTCACCGTCTCGTCCACCGCCGCCCTGGAGGCCCTGCACCGAGGCGTCCCGACCGCCGTCCTGACCGACCTCGGCATCCGCGAGGCGCTCGGCAACCACCACTTCCTCGGCTCCGGCTGCCTCGCCTCGTGGGACCAACTGGATCAGGGGCTGCTGCCCCGGGGCGACCCGCGGTGGCTCGCGGCGCAAGGGGTGACCCCGAGCGGGGAGCCCTTCGCCGTCGCCCGCGCCCGGCTCGCCGAGCTGCTCGGGCGGGAGTCGCTCCCGCCCGTTGCCCCCTACTACACGCGGCTCACCGCCCCCGGCTACCTCCCCGGGGTGCTGGCCCGCCACCGCCTGGACCCGGACGGGCACCCGCTGCCCGGCACCCTGCGGCCGGCGTCCGACCGGGCCGGGTCGCGCGCCCGGGCCTGGCTCCGCGGCCGGCTGCGCGAGGCCGCGCGGGGCGCGTACCGCCACGGGGTGCAGCGCGTGGCCCCCACGATCCGCCGCCTGGGCGACCTGTGACCCCCGGCCCCCCGCAGCCACCGCCCCGGGCCCCCGCCGCCCCGTTGCCCCCGTCCGCGTCGGCTGGATCCCGGCCGGCCGACCACGGCCCGGAGCCCGTCTCCCGATCGGGGTCCGGGTCGGGCCCCGAGCCCGTTCGGGTTACCACCGCGCGGGGCTCGGCGGCCCGGTCGTCCGTGCCCGCGGATGCTGCGCAGGGCGCTCGGGCGCCAGGGCCGGCTCTCGGGCCGAGGCCCGGTGTCGGCCCCGGGCCGGTCCCCGCGCCCGTGCCCCGGGCCGTGTACGTGCCCCCGTCCGCCCCCGGCTCGGGTTCCAGGCCCGTTGCGGCTCCCGCCGCGCGGGGCTCGGCGGCCCGGTCGTCCGTGCCCGCCGATGCTCCGCAGGGCGTTCCGGCGCCCGGGCCGGCTCCGGGGGCCGCGCCCGGGGCGGGATTCGGGACCGGGCGGGTGCTCGCTGTGATTCCGGCGCGGGGTGGGTCCAAGGGGGTGCCGGGCAAGAATCTCGCCGAGGTCGGGGGGACCCCGCTCGTCGCGCGGGCCGTGCGGGCCTGCCTGGCGGCGCCCGCCGTCACCGACGTGGTCGTCTCCACCGACTCCGAGGCCATCGTCGCCGCCGCCCGGGCCGCCGGGGCGGTCGCCCTGCGCCGGCCCGCCGCCCTCGCCGGGGACACCGCGAGCAGTGAGGCCGCCCTGCTCCACGCGCTGGACTCCTTCGAGGAACTGCACTCCGTCACCGTCGACGTCGTCCTTCTGGTGCAGTGCACCAGTCCCTTCCTGACCCCGTCCGACATCGGGTCCGTGGCCGCGGCCGTCGCTTCCGGTGGCGCCGACTGCGCCCTGACCGTGGCCCCGTTCCACGGTTTCCTCTGGCGGGCGGGGCCCGACACCACCGCGGCCGGCGTCAACCACGAGGCCGCGTACCGCCCCCGCCGCCAGGACCGCCCCGAGGACCTGCTGGAGACCGGCGCCGCCTACGCCATGGCCGCCGACGGCTTCCGCGCCGCCCGCCACCGCTTCTTCGGGCGCATCCGGCCCGTCGTCACCGACCCGGCCCGGGTCTTGGAGATCGACGACCCCCACGACCTGGCCCGTGCCCGCCTCCTCGCCCCCCTGCTCGACCCCCCGTCCGACACCCCGACCCCGCCCCCGCTCCCGTCCCCCGTACGAAGGACGTCACCCACCATGAGCCCCACCTCCCGTCTGCGCGGCTTCGGCCGACGCCTCGCCGGCCCCGGTCAGCCCGTCTACGTCGTCGGCGAGATCGGCATCAACCACAACGGCGACCTCGACAACGCCTTCGCCCTCATCGACGCCGCCGCCGACGCCGGCTGTGACGCCGTGAAGTTCCAAAAGCGCACCCCGGAGATCTGCACCCCCCGGGACCAGTGGGACGTGGAGCGCGACACCCCCTGGGGCCGGATGACCTACATCGACTACCGCCACCGGGTCGAGTTCGACGAGTCCGACTACCTCGCGATCGACGCGCACTGCGCCCGGCGCGGCATCGACTGGTTCGCCTCCCCCTGGGACACCGAGGCCTTGGCCTTCCTGGAGAAGTTCGACCTCCCCGCCCACAAGGTGGCCTCCGCCTGCCTCACCGACGACGACCTCCTGCGCGCCCTGCGTGCCACCGGCCGGACCGTGGTGCTCTCCACCGGCATGTCCACCCCGAAGCAGATACGGCACGCCGTCGAGGTGCTCGGCAGTGACAACATCCTGCTCTGCCACGCCACTTCGACCTACCCCGCCAAGGCCGAGGAGCTCAACCTGCGGGTGAT
This sequence comes from Streptomyces sp. Tek67B01, assembly GCF_055231995.1. Lineage (NCBI taxonomy): Bacteria > Bacillati > Actinomycetota > Actinomycetes > Kitasatosporales > Streptomycetaceae > Streptomyces > Streptomyces sp. Tek67B01. The sequence continues at coordinate 2,910,495 of NZ_JBUYUY010000001.1, read as the reverse complement.
CAACACCCTCCGCGAGGAGTACCCGAACGTCCCGATCGGCTACTCCGGCCACGAGACGGGCCTCCAGACGACGCTGGCCGCCGTCGCCCTGGGCGCGGCGTTCGTCGAGCGGCACATCACCCTCGACCGTGCGATGTGGGGCTCCGACCAGGCCGCCTCCGTCGAACCCGGTGGCCTCGCCCGCCTCGTCCGCGACATCCGCACCATCGAGACCGCCCTCGGCGACGGCGTCAAGCGCGTCTACGACTCCGAGCTGGCCCCGATGAAGAAGCTCCGCCGCTTCCCCGGCCGGAGCGAGCCGACCGGCCAAGGCCACGCCCCCGGCCAAGGCCAGGCCCCCGCCACCGTCTGATCCCGCCCCCTCCGACGAGGAGTACGTGGTGACCCCCTCCGCCCCCGCGCCCACCGCCGCCCCGACCCTGGCCCTCGTCGAGAGCCCGGTCCAACTGCTCAACGTCCTCGAATGGGCCCACGCCGAGTCCACCCCCGCCGGCGCCCCGCTCCTGGGTGCCGTGCCCCGCCAGCCCACGGCCGCCTCCCGCGCCGCCTGCCGGCCGCACACCCCGCTGATCGTGGTCCTGCCGCCCACCGACCCCATGTCGCGGGGGCAGCTGCGCCGCGTCGCCTCCCTGGCCCGCGACGAGGGGTTCACCATCCGGTGGCAGGAGGCGCGGGGTGGCGCGGGGGCCCCGTTCCGGGCCCTGTCGGCGCTCGCCGCCGATGTGCGCCGCGCCGAGCGGATCGTGCTCGGGGACCCCTTCTCCCGCTTCGTGCAGCTGCTGCTCGCCCCGGCGGCCCGCACCGCCGAACTGGTCGTCGTCGACGACGGCACCGCCACCATGGAGTTCGTCGCGCAGCTCGGCCGGGGCGAGCGGCTGCGCCGCTGGCACCGCACGGGCGGCGGGACCGCGTCCCGGGTGCGGGAGTTCGCGTACGCCCCGGTGTCGGGGACCGCACGGCGCCGGCTCGCTCCGGGAGGGCGCCGCCGGGTACGGGTGTTCACCTCGATGCCGGTCACACCGCTGCCCGGGATGGAGCTGAGGATCAACGACTTCGCCTGGACCCGCTCCCGCTTCGGCCCGCCGCGCCTGACCAGGGGCACCGACCTGGTCGGCACCTCGCTCGTGGAGACGGGGGTGGTGGACCCGGCCCGCTACCTCGACGCCGTGTGCGCCCTGACCCGGGAGCACGGGGCGACGCGGTACTTCGCGCACCGCCGTGAGTCCCCGCTGAAGCTGCGGACGCTGAGCGAGGCCGCCGGGCTGGAAATCGTCCGCCCCGACCTGCCCCTGGAGCTGATCGCCCGGCGTGGACCGGTCGGCCGGACCATCGTCAGCTTTCCGTCCACGGTCGTCCACACGCTGCCGTACGCCTTGGCCGGCACCGGCGTCACCGTCGCCGTATGCGATGTGGAGCCGGCCTGGCTCACGGCCGACGCCTCACCCCGGGCCCGGGGCTTCCTCGCGGGGGTCACCGAGACCGCCCGTGATGTGCGCAGACTCCCCGCCCAGGCGGCTCCGACGGCCGGATGAGCGCGCGAGTTTACCCTCCGTCGCAACCGGTCATGCGTCCGGAGGTCGGGTTTCTTTCCCCTAACGGCATGAACTTTTGGTGATCTCCGGCCAGTTGACCCATCCGTGCGCCTAACCTTCAACGGGTGAACCAGTTGATGTCCCGCGAGTCCCAGACCGCCCTGCCCGGCACGCCCGACCGGCCCGAGCTGCCCGGCACGCTTCCGGACCACCTGCGTGCCGAACTGATCGCCTTCCGCCGGGACCTGCACATGCATCCCGAGCTCGGGCACCAGGAGTTCCGCACCACGGCCGCGATCAAGGCCCGGCTGGAAAAAGCCGGCCTGCGACCACGGGTGCTGAGCACCGGCACCGGCCTGATCTGTGACGTCGGCACCTGGGACGGGGTACGGCCCGTGCTCGCCCTGCGCGCGGACATCGACGCCCTGCCCATCCCGGACACCAAGTCCCACATCGCGTACCGCTCGACCTTCCCCGACCGGGCGCACGCCTGCGGCCACGACGTCCACACCGTGACCGTGCTCGGGGCCGGCCTGGTGCTCGCCGAGCTCGACCGGCAGGGCCTGCTCCCGCAGCCGGTGCGGCTGCTGTTCCAGCCCGCGGAGGAAGTCCTGCCGGGCGGTGCCAGCGACGCCATCGAGGACGGGGTCCTGGACGGCGTCGGCAAGATCATCGCGGTGCACTGCGACCCCCGCGTGGACGCCGGGAAGATCGGACTGCGCCCGGGTCCCATCACCTCGGCCTGCGACCGGCTGGAGGTGGCCCTCGCGGGCCCCGGCGGTCACACCGCCCGCCCCCACCTGACCACCGACCTCGTCACGGCGGCCGCTCGCGTCGCGGTCGATGTACCGGCGGTGCTGGCCCGGCGTATGGACGCCCGCTCGGGGATGTCGGTCACCTGGGGCCGGATCGAGGCGGGCCACGCCTGCAACGTCATCCCGATGCACGCGGAGCTGTCCGGAACCGTGCGGTGCCTGGACCTGAACGCCTGGCACGAGGCACCAGACCAGATCCACGCGGCGATCGACGAGGTCGCGGCCCTGCACGGGGCCAAGTCCGAGATCACCTACGTCCGGGGCGTGCCCCCGGTGGTGAACGACCCGCTGGTCACCGAGCTGCTGCGCGAGGCGATGGCGGCCCGGCGCGGCCCCGGGGCGATCGAGGACACCGAGCAGAGCCTGGGGGGCGAGGACTTCTCCTGGTACCTGGAGCACGTCCCCGGCGCCATGGCCCGCCTCGGAGTGCACAAGCCCGGCGATCCGGCCAAGCGGGACCTGCACCGGGGCGACTTCGACGTGGACGAGTCCGCGATCGCCGTCGGCGTCGAGTTCTTCACCGCCGCCGCGCTGCTCGACGGGCCGCGCGCCAGGCCTTCCCGGTAAACGTCAGGGCAAAATTTGTACAACATCTGAGCGGCACCCGGCGCACCTGTCCAGCCCTTGGTATGCAAGGGCTGGGCGCGTGACTGTTACCGAACGGTCACTGTCCGGTTCGCGACGATCCGATAACGACTCCTGAACGGGCTCTTAACTGACATCTACGCGCGTTACGATCGCCGCGAAACCAGCGCCGGTCGTGGCGCTTCGGTCAGGTTTTGAAGGAGCCTCCCCTTGCGCCGGATCACCAGGATCGCCACCGTGGGCATCGCGTCCGCGGCGCTGGCCCTCTCGGCCACCGCCTGTGGCGGAAAGAAGTCGTCGGACGCCACGTCCTCCAGCTCGTCCTCCGGGACGAAGGAGCAGAGCGCCGCCATCGCGTACGACATCGGCGGCCGCGGCGACCAGTCGTTCAACGACGCCGCCTACGCCGGTCTTGAGAAGGCGAAGACCGAACTCAAGATCAAGACCGCCGAGGCCGAGCCCACCGAGGGCGAGTCCGAGGCCGACAAGGTCCAGCGCCTGACCGAGCTCGCGCGCAAGGGCAACAACCCGGTCATCGGCGTCGGTTTCTCCTACGCCCCGGCCATCAAGAAGGTCGCGCCGAAGTTCCCGAACACCACGTTCGGCATCATCGACGACACCTCGGTGACCGACAAGAACATCGCCAACCTCGTCTTCAACGAGGAGCAGGGTTCGTACCTGGCCGGCGTCGCCGCCGCCAAGGCCTCGAAGTCCGGCACGGTCGGCTTCATCGGCGGTGTCGAGGTTCCGCTGATCAAGAAGTTCGAGGCGGGCTTCACCCAGGGCGTCAAGGACACCAACCCGAACGCCAAGGTGCTGTCGGCCTACCTGACGCAGCCGCCGGACTTCTCCGGTTTCGCCAAGCCCGACCTCGGCAAGGCCACCGCCAAGGGCCAGCTCGACGCCGGCGCCGACGTGATCTACGCCGCCGCCGGTCTCGCCGGCTCGGGTGCGATCGAGGCCACCGCCACCGCCGGCAAGTGGGCGATCGGTGTCGACTCCGACCAGTACAACCAGGCCGGTCTGTCGAAGTACAAGGACCACATCCTGACCTCGGTCACCAAGGACGTCTCCGCCGCGGTCTTCAACGAGATCAAGTCGGTCGTGGACGGCAAGCCGCAGACCGGTGAGGTCCGCTACGGCCTGGACAAGAACGGCGTCGGCCTGGCCGACTCCAACCCCGAGTACAAGAAGATGGCCGACGTCATCGCCGCGGTGGAGAAGGCCAAGGCCGACATCATCGCGAAGAAGATCACCGTCAAGACCGCCCCGTAAGGGTCGGCCTGCCGGTCGAACGGTCTCCGGGGTCCGGGTGGCGGCTCTGCCGCCACCCGGACCCCGCCCCGCGTCACTTGGCCACCCGGCCACCAGTTTTCACTTCCGACAGTGCTACGCGCGTAGAGGAACCGTGGACGCGGTACCTTCTCTCACCGCCCTGTCCCCCCTGCCTTCCGCTCCTTCGCGCCAAGGAGAGTGCGTCATCAACGCGTCCAGCCCCCCCGCCGTAGAACTGCACGGCATCACCAAGCGTTTCCCTGGCGTCGTCGCCAACAAGGACATCGACATCACCGTTCGCAAGGGCACGGTCCATGCCCTCATCGGTGAGAACGGTGCAGGCAAGTCGACCCTGATGAAGATCCTCTACGGCATGCAGAAGCCGGACGAGGGCACCATCGCGATCGACGGGGAGCAGGTCTCCTTCGCCAACCCGGGCGATGCCATCGCCCGCGGCATCGGCATGGTGCACCAGCACTTCATGCTCGCCGACAACCTCACCGTCCTGGAGAACGTCGTCCTCGGCGGCGAGAAGCTGTACGGGATCGGCGGCAAGGCCCGCAAGAAGATCATGGAGATCTCCGACGCGTACGGTCTCGGGGTCCGCCCCGACGCCCTCGTCGAAGAGCTCGGCGTCGCCGACCGCCAGCGCGTGGAGATCCTCAAGGTCCTCTACCGCGGCGCCCGCACCCTCATCCTCGACGAGCCGACCGCCGTGCTCGTGCCGCAGGAAGTGGACGCGCTCTTCGACAACCTGCGCGAGCTCAAGGCCGAGGGTCTGACCGTCATCTTCATCTCGCACAAGCTGGGCGAGGTGCTGAAGGTCGCCGACGACATCACCGTCATCCGTCGCGGCACCACGGTCGGCACCGCCGACCCCCGGACCGCCACCACCAAGCAGCTCGCCGAGCTGATGGTCGGCAGCGAGCTGCCCTCGCCGGAGACCCGCGAGTCCACGGTGACGGCCGTTGCGATGCTGACCGTCGAGGGCCTGACGCTGGCCGCCACCGACGCCGTCGCCGTCGAACCGGAGGCCATAGGGCGCATGGCTCCGGAGGACTCCTACGTCCGTGAGAGCGCCGAAGCGGGCCGACTCCTGCTCGACGACGTCACCTTCACGATCCACAAGGGCGAGGTCCTGGGCATCGCGGGCGTCGAGGGCAACGGCCAAACGGAGCTCATCGAAGCCCTCATGGGGATGAACGCCGCCGACTCGGGCGTGATCACCCTCGACGGCCGCGACATCACCAAGGAGCCGGTGCGCAAGCGCCGCGAGGGCGGGATCGGCTACATCCCCGAGGACCGCCACCGGCACGGGCTGCTGCTGGAGGCCCCGCTCTGGGAGAACCGCATCCTCGGCCACGTCACCGAGGCGCCCAACTCCAAGCGCGGTGTCCTCGACCCGAAGGCCGCCCGCAAGGACACCGAGCGCATCGTGCGCGAGTACGACGTCCGCACCCCGGGCATCGACGTCACCGCGGCCTCCCTGTCCGGCGGCAACCAGCAGAAGCTGATCGTCGGCCGCGAGATGAGCCACAACCCCAAGTTCCTCATCGCCGCCCACCCCACCCGCGGTGTGGACGTCGGTGCGCAGGCGCAGATCTGGGACGCCATCCGCGAGGCCCGGCGCGAGGGCCTGGCCGTGCTGCTCATCTCCGCCGACCTCGACGAGCTGATCGGCCTGTCCGACACGCTGCGCGTCATCTACCGCGGCCGCCTGGTCGCGGACGCCGATCCGGCGACCATCACGCCCGAGGAGCTGGGCACCGCCATGACGGGTGCCGCGAGCGGGCACCTGGAAGCAACGAACGACCACGTTGAAGGCTCCGCCGCTGCCGACGGGACGACGGAGGACGAGGCCCGATGAAGAAATTCGACAAGGACCGGCTGCTGCTCTCGGTCGCCGGGCCGCTGCTCGCGTTGATCAGCGCCCTGGTGCTGACCGTGATCGTGCTGGCGGCCTCGGGCGTCGACCCGATCGACCCGCTGCGCATCATGATCGAGCAGGCCGGTTACGAGGACATCCAGGTCCTGATCATCAACCAGGCCGGCATCTACTACCTGGCAGCCCTGGCCGTCGCCATCGGCTTCCGGATGAACCTCTTCAACATCGGCGTCGACGGCCAGTACCGCCTCGCGGCGATGTTCTCCGCGGTGGTCGGCACGGCGGTCTCGCTGCCCGGTCCGCTGCACATCCTGTTGATCGTGGCCGTGGCCATGCTGACGGGTGCCTTCTGGGCCGGTATCGCGGGCATCCTCAAGGCCCGCCGCGGCGTGAGCGAGGTCGTCTCCACGATCATGCTCAACGCCATCGCGACCTCGCTGATCGCCTGGCTGATCCTGCCGAAGAACTTCGGCGTCCAGCCGGCCGGTTCCAACGACCTCACCACCGGCGACATCCCGGAGTCGGGCTGGTTCCCGTCCCTCTCCCTGTCCGGCGGCGACATCTACGGCTTCACCTTCGTCGCCTTCGCCCTGGGCATCGTCTACTGGTTCGTGTTGAACCGGACCCGCTTCGGCTTCGACCTGCGCGCCACCGGTGCCAGCGAGTCGGCCGCCCAGGCCTCCGGTGTGGACGCCAAGAAGATGATCATGACGTCCATGCTCGTCTCGGGCGCGGTCGCCGGTCTGACCGGCATGCCGCTGCTGCTCGGCGAGTCGCACACCTACAACCTGTCCTTCCCGCTGGGCATCGGCTTCACCGGCATCACCATCGCGCTGCTCGGCCGGAACAACCCCGTCGGCATCTTCTTCTCTGCGCTCCTGATCGCCTTCATCGACAAGGCCTCCGCCGGTCTCGACCAGAACGGCTACGCCAAGGAGATCGGCACGATCCTGCAGGGCCTGATCGTGATCGCCGTCGTCGTCAGCTACGAGCTCGTCCGCCGCTACGGCATCCGCCGCCAGCAGCAGAAGGTCGGCGAAGAGCTGGCCGCAGGCCACGCCCTCAAGACCGACAACAAGGAGGTCGCGGCGTGAGCACCAGCACCGTTTCCGCGACGAGCGCCGCGCCCAAGAAGGGCGGCGGCCGCCGCAAGCTGACCCTGCCCTGGATCCTGCTGATGATCGCGGGCGGACTCGCCCTGATCTCCCTCGTGAGGATCGTCTCCGGCGCCAACGACCTGACCTCCGTCGGCCAGGTCTCCGGTGCCCTCCAGCTCGCCGTGCCCATCGCCCTCGCCGGCCTCGGCGGCCTGTGGGCCGAGCGCGCGGGCGTGGTCAACATCGGCCTCGAAGGCATGATGATCCTGGGCACCTGGTTCGGCGCCTGGGCCGGCTACCAGTGGGGTCCGTGGACCGGTGTCCTCCTGGGCATCGTCGGCGGCGCCCTCGGCGGCCTGCTGCACGCGATCATCACCGTGACGTTCAACGTCAACCACATCGTCTCCGGTGTGGCGGTCAACATCCTGGCCGTCGGCTTCACCCAGTACCTGTCGAACTTCACCTTCGACAAGGCCCCGGGCGGTTCCTCCAAGCAGTCCCCGCGCATCGACTCGATCACCGAGATCACCGTCCCGGGGCTCTCGGACTGGTTGGCGACGCTGCAAGGCAAACACTGGTTCCTGATCTCCGACATCGCCGGAGTCCTCGGCGGGCTGGTCACCAACCTCTCGCTGCTGACCATCGTGGCGGTCCTGCTGGTCCCGGCGACCTGGTGGGTGCTGTGGCGGACCTCCTTCGGTCTGCGCCTGCGCTCCTGCGGCGAGAACCCGATCGCCGCCGAGTCGCTCGGCGTGAACGTCTACAAGTACAAGTACATCGCCGTGGTCGTATCCGGCGCGATGGCCGGTCTCGGCGGCGCGTTCCTCGCGATCGTCTCCACCGGCATCTACCAGGAGGGCCAGACCGGCGGCCGCGGCTACATCGGTCTCGCCGCGATGATCTTCGGCAACTGGATGCCGGGCGGCATGGCCCTCGGCTCGGGTCTCTTCGGCTTCACCTACAGCCTCCGGCTGCGCGGTGGCGCCGAGAACGTCCACGCGATGCTCCTGCTGCTGGCGATCCTGCTCGTACTCGTCGTCGTCTGGCAGATCTACAAGAAGAAGCACGTGCAGGCGGCCATCGCGGCCCTGTGCTCCGCCGGTCTCTTCCTCTGGTACGCGCTCACCGACGCCGTCCCGAGCCAGTTCGTGGACGCCGCCCCGTACGTCACGACCCTGCTCGTGCTCGCCCTGTCGGCGCAGCGACTGCGGATGCCCAAGGCGGACGGCCTGCCGTACCGCAAGGGCCAGGGCAAGTGAGCCCGCACGCCGCCGCCGACTGGGAGGCGCTGCGGACCGCCGCCCGGGAGGCGATGACGCGGGCGTACGCCCCGTACTCGGGCTTCCCGGTCGGTGTGGCCGCGCTGGTCGACGACGGCCGCACGGTCGTGGGCTGCAACGTGGAGAACGCCAGCTACGGGCTGGGCCTGTGCGCCGAGTGCGGGCTGGTGTCCGCCCTCCAGGCCACGGGCGGCGGTCGGCTCACTCACTTCACGTGCGTGGACGGCAAGGGCGAGATCCTCGTCCCGTGCGGCCGCTGCCGGCAGCTGCTCTTCGAGTTCGGGGGCCCCGAGCTCCAGGTGGAGACGCCGGAAGGCGTCCTGCCGCTCTCGGCGATGCTGCCCCAGGCCTTCGGGCCGGACCACCTCAGATAGCCGAAGCGACGGTCCTTCGTTCCTCCCGGGCGAAGGGCCGTCGTGTTTCCGTTTCATCCTTCCCCCTCTTCTCTATGCGCGTAGAAGGAAGCACTCCATGGACGTCATCTCCGTCATCCGCACCAAGCGCGACCGCGGTGAACTGAGCCCCGACCAGATCGACTGGGTCATCGACGCCTACACGCGGGGCGTCGTCGCCGACGAGCAGATGTCGGCGCTGGCGATGGCCATCTTGCTGAACGGCATGAACCGGGCCGAGATCGCCCGTTGGACCGCCGCGATGATCGCCTCCGGCGAGCGGATGAACTTCGACTCCCTCTCCCGCCCGACCGCCGACAAGCACTCCACCGGCGGTGTCGGCGACAAGATCACCCTGCCGCTGGCCCCGCTGGTCGCCGCCTGCGGCGCGGCCGTGCCGCAGCTCTCGGGCCGGGGCCTCGGCCACACCGGCGGCACCTTGGACAAGCTGGAGTCCATCCCCGGCTGGCGCGCGCTGCTGTCCAACGAGGAGATGCTGAACGTCCTCGACACCACCGGCGCGGTCATCTGCGCCGCCGGTGACGGTCTGGCCCCCGCCGACAAGAAGCTGTACGCGCTGCGCGACGTGACCGGCACGGTCGAGGCGATCCCGCTGATCGCCTCCTCCATCATGTCGAAGAAGATCGCGGAGGGCACCGGCTCGCTGGTCCTGGACGTCAAGGTCGGCTCCGGCGCCTTCATGAAGAACATCGAGGACGCCCGCGAGCTCGCCTCCACCATGGTCGCCCTCGGCACCGACAGCGGGGTCAAGACGATCGCCCTGCTCACCGACATGTCCACCCCGCTCGGACTGACCGCCGGCAACGCGCTGGAGGTCCGCGAGTCGGTCGAGGTCCTCGCCGGCGGCGGTCCCGCCGACGTCGTGGAGCTGACCCTGGCCCTGGCCCGGGAGATGCTGGACGCGGCGGGCATCAAGGACGCCGACCCGGCCAAGGCCCTCGCCGACGGCTCCGCGATGGACGTGTGGCGCCGGATGATCGCCGCCCAGGGCGGCGACCCGGACGCCACCCTGCCCGTCGCGCGCGAGCAGCACGTCGTCACCGCCCCCGCCTCCGGTGTCCTGACCCGGCTGGACGCCTACGCGGTGGGCGTCGGCGCCTGGCGCCTGGGCGCCGGCCGCGCCCGCAAGGAGGACCCGGTCCAGGCGGGCGCGGGCATCGAACTGCACGCCAAGCCCGGCGAGACGGTCACCGCGGGCCAGGCCCTGATGACCCTGCACACCGACACCCCGGAGAAGTTCGAGTACGCCCTGGCCGCCCTGGAAGGCTCCTACGACGTCGCCCCGGCGGGCACCGCCTTCACCGCGAACCCGATCGTGCTCGACCGCATCGCCTGAGCACCACCCCCCTGACCCCGTCGGCGCGGCTCCCCGTCCGGAGCCGCGCCGACGGCTTTTCCCGCCGCGTCCCGGGCGATGAGTTCGGGTGCGCGGCCCGGTCAACCCCTCGTGGAGATCAGAGGACTGGTGCTGTCCGGCCCCGCCGTGACCCCCGAGGACGCCGACCGGCTCGACGCCCTGTGCCGGGACGGCCCCCGCCCGCTGTGGGTGGTGTGCGCCGCCGGGGGCCTCGACCACGCCGGGCTCGCCGAGGTGGACGGGCTCGCCCGCCTCGCCCTCGCCGCACGCCGGGCCGGGGTCCGCCTCAGCGTGGCCGGGGCCGCACCGCGACTACGCGCCCTGCTGAACCTCGTCGGACTCGTCGAGCTGCTCGGGGAGCCCGAACAACGGGAACCACCTGGCGGTGTCCAGGAAGGCGTTCAGTCCGACGATCTTCCCCTCTGATATCTCCAACACCTGCAGCGCCCACGGCTCGTGCCCGGGCCGGCCGTCCGCGCGCGGACGGTACTGGCCGAAGGCGGGCATGCCGTTCGCCGTCGTCGGGACGAGCCGGGACCCCTTGCAGCCGATGCCCTGGTTCAGGTGCCACGCCGCGATGTCGGCGTGACCCCGCAGCCACAGGTCGTACGGCGGCATCGACAGCACCGCGTCCTCGTGCAACAGGGCGGTGAGCCGGGAGATGTCATACGCCTCGAAGGCGCTCAGGTACCGCTCCAGCAGCTTCGCCTGCTCCGCGTCCAGCGGGTCCGCCGGATCACTCGCCCGCACCGCCTGACCGGCGAGGGTGGCCCGCGCCCGCTGGAGGGCGCTGTTCACTGACGCGACCGTGGTGTCGAGCAGCGTCGCGACCTCGTCCGCCTTCCAGGCCAGCACCTCGCGCAGGATCAGCACGGCCCGCTGCTTCGCCGGCAGGTGCTGGAGCGCCGCGACGAAGGCCAGCCGCACGGACTCCCTCGCCAGCGCCGTCTCCGCCGGATCGGCGGTCTGCGGCAGCACCCGCCCGTCCGGCACCGGCTCCAGCCACGTCACCTCCGGCCGCTCGTTGAGCACGGCCGAAGCCTGGTGCTGCGGCGCCCCGAAATCCATCGGCCGGGCCCGCTTCTTCCCCGCGTTCAGCAGGTCCAGGCAGACGTTGGTGGCGATCCGGTACAGCCAGGACCGCAGCGAGGAACGGCCCTCGAACTTGTCGTAGGCGCGCCAGGCACGCAGGAACGTGTCCTGCACCGCGTCCTCGGCGTCGAAGGAGGAACCGAGCATCCGGTAGCAGTAGCCGGTCAGCTCGACTCGATAGCGGCCCATCGCCGAGTCGAGGTCCGGGCTCGTCGCGAGGTCACTCATGGCTGCCGTCCCCCAGTAGTTCCACTACGTCGAAACTACCGGAGGGGTCTGACAACGGCAGCCGGACCGCCCGGCGCCGCACCGGCCACGGCTCAGGTGCCGGGCTTGCGCCCGTACACGTAGACGTCGTCACCATTGCGCAGCAGGTTCCAGTACGCCTTGGCGTCCGCCGGGCGCATGTTCACGCAGCCCCCGGAGCCGGGCGGGCTCCACATGCTCTTCTGCACGGAGTGGAAGGCGATGCCGCCGTCGAAGAACTGCGCGTACGGCATCGCGACGTCGTAGAGCGTCGACCAGAAGTCGATGTCGCGGTAGTAGATCTGCTTGTGACCGATCCGCGTCTCGGTCCCGTCCTTGCCCGTGCGCACCGGTACCGGCCCGTAGACCAGTTTCCCGCCGTCCTGCACCCAGCTGAGCTGGCGCGTCAGGTCCACGCAGGCGATCCGTCCCAGGTCCACCGGGCACGCGCCGTCCCGGTTGGGGGTGGTGCCGGCCGCCCGTTGCGCCAGCATCACGCTCATCGTCTGCCAGGTGAGCGGCCCGGCGTACCCCGCGGTCGGGGTGATGCCGTACGTCGCCTGGAAAGACCGTATGGCCGTGCAGTCGGCCGCCGACTGCACGCCGTCCACCGGCCGCCCCAGGAACTGCTCGACCTGCCGCTGGTAGGGCCCGGTCGTCGCGGTGCAGGACGCCGCCTGAGCCGTCCCGCCCCCGACGACCACCAGCGGCGCCGCCAGGGCCACCGCCGCGCCCGCCAGTGCCGCCGCCCGGCCCCTCGTACGAATCCGTCGTTTCCGTGTGAATGTCACATTCGCCTCCCCACCGCATTCCTTCCCTGCCCGGGGGCCGAACGTGCCGGAGCCCGGAGCGCGATGGGCTCCGGGCTCCGTAAATCACCTCGTACCGATGTCGTACGGCGAGTGCGCGCGCCGTCGTATCAGCGCATCGCGGCCAGTGAGGTCAGGCGGCGTTCGGTGCGCGCCACGCGTGACCCGTACAGGGTGATCGACGCGACGCCCACCACCGCCACCAGCGCGATCCCGACCGTGGCCGCCCACCCCGAGGCGTGGTAGGCCAGCGCCCCGAGGGTGCCGCCCGCGCTCGAACCGAGGTAGTACGCCGACTGGTAGAGCGCCGACGCCTGCGCCCGGCCCGTCGTCGCCGTCCGGCTCACCGCCGCCGAGGCCACCGCGTGCCCCGCGAAGAACCCGGCCGTGATCAGCACCAGGCCCGCCAGGACGGCGGCCAACGAGTCCGCCAGGGAGAGCAGCAGCCCGAGCGCGGTCGTGGTCACCGCCAGGTACAACGCGCCGCGCCGTCCGATGCGGGCCACCAACTGCCCGGCGGCCGCCGAGGAGACCGTACCGACCAGGTAGACCAGGAACACCGAACCGACGACGCCCTGCCCCAGCGAGAACGGCTCGTCCACCAGGCGGTACCCGATGACCGTGTACACCGCCCCGAACACCGTCATGAACAGCGCGCCGATCCCGTACAGCCGCAGCAGCAACGGGTCCCGCAGGTGTCCCGCGACCGTACGCGCCACAGCGCGCGGCGCCGGCGACGCCGGCCGGAAGAACCGCGCCCGGGGCAGCAGGACCAAGAACGCCACCGCGCACGCCAGCGCCATCAGCCCGACCGTCAGCAGCCCGGCCCGCCAGCCCCACAGCTGCGCGGCCCAGCCCGTGACGATGCGGCCGCTCATCCCACCGATCGAATTGCCCGCCACGAACAGGCCGATCGCGCCCACCAGAGCCTTCGGGCGGACCTCCTCCGCCAGGTACGCCATCGCGGAGGCGGGGATGCCGGCGATCGCCGCACCCTGGAGCGCGCGCAGCGCCACCAGCCACTCCAGGTTCGGGGCGAACGGGACGAGCAACCCGACACCGACGGCCAAGGCCATCGCGCAAGTCATCATCCGGGTCCGCCCGAACCGCTCGGACAGCGCGCTCAGCGGCAGGACGAACAGGGCGAGCGCGCCGGTGGCGGCGGACACCGTCCAACTGGCCTGACCGGCCGTCACGCCGAAGTCGCCGGAGATCGCGGGCAGCAGCGCCTGGGTGGAGTAGAGGAGGGCGAAGGTCGCCAGTCCGGCGGCGAAGAGCGCGAGGCTCATCCGGCGGTAGCCGGGGCGGCCGGGGGAGAGGGGCTGCGGTGCGGGGGACGGCGAGGTGGAGGCACCCGGGATGGTGGGTGCCCCGGTATGAGCGGGAGGCATGCCTCGACGGTAGACCCGGGCCGTTTCATGCGTCCAATGCACAGAATCGCGATAATCAATCCGCTCATGCATCAGTCCTGCTCAGAGAGGTGCATGTCAATGAGTCGTTACGAAGAAGACATCCCCGTGACAAGTCTGTTGGCCCCCCGGCTCGCCTACTTCGTCGCGGTCGCCCGGCACGAACACGTCACCCGCGCCGCGCACGAGCTGGGCGTACCGCAGTCGACGCTGTCCCGGGCCATGGTCCGCCTCGAACAGGACCTGGGCGTCACGCTGTTCGCCCGCACGGGCCGCACCGTGGCCCTCACCACCGCCGGGCGCACCTTCCTCGCGTCCGCCCGGCGGGCCCTCGGCGAGATCGCTCGCGCCGCCGAGTCCGTGCAGCAGGACGCCGACCCGGCCTCCGGCAAGGTCGCCTTCGGCTTCCTGCACACACTGGGCTCCGAGACCGTACCCGGGCTGATCCGCGCCTTCCGCGCCGACCACCCGAGGATCCGGTTCTCCCTCGTCCAGAACTACGGCGAGGCCATGCTGGAGCGGCTGCGGGCCGGTGAACTCGACCTCTGCCTGACCTCGCCGCTCCCCGACGCCCCCGACCTGGTGGCCCGCCGGCTGGACGAACAGCGGCTGCGGCTGGTGGTACCCGACGACCACCGCCTCGCGGGCCGCAAGCGCGTCCGCCTCGCCGAGGCCGCGGAGGAAACCTTCGTCACCCTGGAGCCCGGCTACGGGCTGCGCCGCATCACCGACGACCTGTGCGCGGAAGCCGGGTTCACCCCCAGGGTCGCCTTCGAGGGCGAGGAGGCGGAGACCCTGCGGGGCCTCGTCGCAGCGGGCCTCGGCGTGGCCCTGCTGCCGCCGCCCGCCGTGGCCCGGCCCGGCGTGGTCGAACTGACGGTGACGGCGCCGCGCGCGGTCCGCGAGATCGGCGTCGCCTGGCTCGACGGGCACCCCGACACGCTGCCCGTGGCGGAGTTCAAGCGGTTCCTGTTGTCCCGGCGGGGCCGGCTGCTCCCGGAACCGTGACCCGGGCCGCCGCCTCCCCGGCCCCGTCCGCGTCGGTCGCGGCCTCTTCGGACCCGCCCTCCGCAGGCCCGCCCTCCGCAGGTCCGGCCGCCCCGGTCCCGGCCTCCCCATCCCCGCCTTCCGCAGGTCCGGCCGCCCCGGTCCCGGCCGACAGCAGGTACCCGGCCTGGAAGCGCGAGGTGGCGCCCACCGCCCGCATGATCCCCGCGATGTGCCGCTGGCAGGTCCGCTGCGACATGCCCAGCCGGCGCGCGATCACCTTGTCGTCCAGCCCCTCCGCCAGCAGCCGTACGATCGTCTGCCGCAACTCCTCCGTGAGGGAGCGGGCGGCCTCGGGGCCGATCGTCACGGGGAAGGGCTCCGCCGCCAGCCAGGTCCGTTCGAAGGCGCCCTTCATGAAGTGCACGACGTTCGGCTCGCGCACCACCAGCGCCCCCCCGTCGCGGTCCGGCACCTCCATCAGCCCGGTGTGCCCGTCGAAGACCAGCATGCGCATCAGCCCGTCGCCGACCGTGCGGACCTGCGCGCCCAGCGCCGTCAGTCGCTCCACGTAGGCCGCCGTCGGGCGCGAGTACCGGGCCGTGTGCTGGTAGACGGTCCGCATCCGCACCCCGCGTGCCAGCAGCGCCTCGTCCCGCCCGATCGACTCCTCCAGCGACTCGGGCGGCCGGCCGCCACCGGGCTGCGAGGCCAGCAACTCGCACTCGGTGCCCGCCGCGAGCTCCGCGATCAGCCCCCGTACCGCCCCGAGGTCGGTCACCAGCTCCAGGTGCCCCGAGCCGCCCGGATCGCGGTGCGCGGCCCCCGCCTCGTACGCCGGGACCAGCTCCTCCAGCCGCCCGCGCAGCCGGTCCATCTCGTCGTGGGCCTCCCGCACGAGCAACGCCAACGGGGCCAGGGCCCGGGCCGCCGCCGCGCGGGGCGCCACCGCGCTCCACCGCTCGGGGCCGGGGCCCGGAGCGCGCTGGAGCAGGTGGGCCGCGGCCAACTCGGTGATCGCGGTGCCGGCGCGCGCGCCGAGCACGGCGCAGGCCTCCTCCGCCGTGAAGGCGCGTCGGTCCACCGCGTACGCGTAGAGGCGCCGAGCGGCGGGGCTCAGCCCGTCGTCCCGGACACGGGCTCCGAGGTCGTCGGCCGACATGCGCCTATTTCTCCCTGTGGGTGAGGTTTTGTAAACCCCTCGTTTTCCCGCAAGGCGGCAAGACGACCCCTCGCCGAGACCCCACGGCATATGCCGAACCGGCACAGTGGGACCACGCCCGAGGGGGAAGGCACCGGAGGGCGCACCGGAACGGCCGCGGCCATCCGACCGTGAGGGGGCGGATCGGCGGGCCCGCCGTTCCGGCGCGCCGCCGCGTCGGCCCGTCGCCGTACGCGCCGAAGACGTCAGTCGGACGGCTTCGCGTAGGCGCCGAATCCGGTCCAGTCGACGGCGACCACCCGCTCGTCGCCCACCACCCAGGCGTCGTGCCCGGGTGCGATCTGCATGAAGTCGCCGGGGCCGTACTCCTCGGCCGTGCCGTCGTCCATCACGACCTTCATCCGGCCGCTCACCATGTAGCCGGTGTGCGCGGCCTCGCAGCTGTCCGTGCCCGCCATCGGCTTGATGTGCTCCGACCAGCGCCAGCCCGGCTCGAACACGGCGCGGCCGATGGGCCCGCCCTCCGCCTGGATCACGTCCAGCCGGCCCTTGCCGTCCTGGAACGGGCGCGTCTCGTCCGCGTCGTCGAAGTTCTTGCGCACGATCTGGGCCATGCCTGATCGCCTCCCGTGGAAGAAGCCCCCGAGGACAACCACCCGAGTCCACTTCCCACTTTACGCGCGGACGGCGCCTTCGCCCGGGCTGTTTCAGCGCCTGGGCGAGCGCCCGAAACCCGATGCCAGCGGCATCCGCAGACCCAGCGGCGCAGGCGCGGCGAGCGCGTCCGTCACCGGCCGCGAGTACCGTCCCGAGAACATCGCGCCGAGGACGAAGTCCACCCCGAGGGCCACCACTTCCGCCTGGTGCTCGCGCAGGCCGTGCCCGTCGCTGTGGACCTCGAACCGACACGTGGAACGATTCGCCTTCTTCGCCCGCGCCGCCAACCGGAAGGACGCCTCCGGATCGCAGCGACCGTCGTCGGTCCCATGCACGATCAGCACCTGCCGCCCCGCCAACTGCTTCACCGGCTCCGACTCCGGGGAGCCCTTCCCCGCCGCCCCGCCCGCGTCGAGGGAAGGGGCCAGCGCCAGCACCGCGAGGACGGCCTCGTGCCCCGCCGCGCGCAGCGCGGCCAGACCGCCCGCGTCGTAGCCCGCGAGGCAGACAGGCACGTCCCCGTACCTGCGCACCGCCTCGTCCGCCGCCCAGCGGGCGTCGTCCTCGCGGGCGCCCGCCCCGTGGAGCACCGGGTGCGCGGCCAGGCCCTGCGCCCCGCCCGCCCGGGCCAGGGCCCGCGCGAGCGCACGCACGGGACCGGGGAAGAATCTGGACGCCCCGGGGAGCAGGAGCACCACACCACTGACCGTCGAGACCGAGCCGTTCGCGCCGGCCGCCCGCCCAAGGCGGGCCCCGCGCGCCGGCGGCGCATGCTGTGCCATGGCGGAACAGTCTCAGACCGACAGGTGTACGCGACCCGTCCGTACGGTCACTGTTACGTATCGACGGCTGACGCCGACCCCGCGCTCTACGCGCGTAGGAGCTACAGTGCCCAGATGACGAGCGACACCCCGAACCTTCCCACCCCGGATCAGATCCGCCGCGCCCCCAAGGTGCTCCTCCACGACCACCTCGACGGTGGCCTGCGCCCGGGCACCATCATCGAGCTGGCCCGCGAGGTCGGCTACGACAACCTCCCCGAGACCGACGCCGACAAGCTGGGCGTCTGGTTCCGGGAAGCCGCCGACTCCGGCTCACTCCCGCGCTACCTGGAGACGTTCGCGCACACCTGCGCCGTCATGCAGACGAAGGCGGCGCTCTTCCGCGTCGCCGCCGAGTGCGCCGAGGACCTGGCCGAGGACGGCGTCGTGTACGCCGAGATCCGCTACGCGCCCGAGCAGCACCTGGAAGCCGGCCTGACCCTCGAAGAGGTCGTCGAGGCGGTGAACGACGGCTTCCGCGAGGGCGAGCGCCGCGCGAAGGCGAACGGGCACCGCATCCGGATCGGGGCCCTCCTGACCGCGATGCGCCACGCCGCCCGCGCGCTGGAGATCGCCGAGCTGGCCAACCGCTACCGCGACAACGGCGTGGTCGGCTTCGACATCGCCGGCGCCGAGGCCGGGTTCCCCCCCACCCGCCACCTCGACGCCTTCGAGTACCTCAAGCGCGAGAACAACCACTTCACGATCCACGCGGGCGAGGCCTTCGGCCTGCCGTCGATCTGGCAGGCGCTGCAGTGGTGCGGCGCCGACCGCCTGGGTCACGGCGTGAAGATCATCGACGACATCGAGGTCGCCGCCGACGGTTCGGTCAAGCTGGGACGCCTGGCCTCCTACGTCCGGGACAAGCGCATCCCCCTGGAGATGTGCCCGACCTCGAACCTGCAGACGGCCGCGGCCGCCTCGTACGCCGAGCACCCGATCGGCCTGCTGCGCAAGCTGCACTTCCGGCTGACCGTCAACACCGACAACCGGCTGATGAGCGGTACGAGCATGAGCCGCGAGTTCGAGCACCTGGTCGAGACGTTCGGCTACACGCTCGAAGACATGCAGTGGTTCACCGTCAATGCGATGAAGTCCGCGTTCATTCCTTTCGATGAACGACTGGCGATGATCAACGACGTGATCAAGCCGGGCTACGCGGAGCTGAAGTCCGAGTGGCTGTTCCGGCAGACCGCTTCGACCAGCGGTTCTGTCTCGGCCTAGGCCATGGCATGACATGAGGACGGCGCCCGGGGAGGGTAATTCCCGGGCGCTTTCTCGTATTTACCGATGTTTGCGGGTCGGGCTTTGAAGTGACTAGTTTGCGGAGCCGCTCAATTCCCCGTCGCAAGGACGATTTTGATGAAGAAGTCAGCTGCCAAGACGCTCGGTGTCGCCGCCCTGGGTGCCGCCTTCGCCGCCGTCGCCGCCGGTTCCGCCTCCGCCGCCGTCCCGGCCGTCGGTCTGACCGACGCCCTGGGCACCGCCACCGGCGCCGTCCAGGGGCTCACCAGCCAGCAGAAGATGGGCGGCCACGGGGGCCAGGACGCCAGCGACCCGGGCGAGGCGCTCGGCGCGGTGACCGGCCTCCTCGGCGGCGTGCCGCTCAACAACCTCGGCAACTGATCGACATCGCGCCCAGCCACACGGTGTGATGCGCACGGCCGTGCTCGCCGCGGCCGTGCTTCGCGCGGCGTGCTCCACGCCCGTCGCCCCTGGGTAACCCGCACGCGCGCACCTGTGGCGCACACCCATTCGACGGGTGTGCGCCGCGTCGCGCGGTGTGCCACGATCACCGGCAACTGCCCGCCGAAGCAAGGTGTTTGGGGTCTCGGTCATGCGCATCAAGGCACGGTTCACGGCACGGACGTGGACACGGACGGCGGGCGTCGCCCTGCTCCCCGCCCTCCTCCTCGCCGCCACGGGATGCGGCGGGGCCGCCGACGGTCCCGGCGCGGCCCCGGACGCGAAGGGGCCGGCGGCGCCGCGCGCCACGGCCACGCCCCCCGCCGGCTCGGCGGCCCCGGCCTCCCCCAAGAGCGCCGCGAGCAAGCTGGAGCGGTCCGCGCTGGAGCAGGGCGACCTCGACGGCTACCAGATCTCCGCGCAGGGAAAGAACCCGAACGCCCCCTCCGGTCAGCCCCAGGCCGACCGCAAGGCCTGCCAGCCCCTCGCCGACGTCATGGGCGACAAGCCCGACCCGGCCGCCAAGGAGACCGTCAACCGGGGCGTCGGCTCGCAGAAGCAGGTGGGCCTCGCCGTCTCCGCCTCGGTCAGCTCCTACGCCGAGGCCGACGCCGAGCACCTCATGGACCGGCTGCGCGACGCCGTCGCCGAATGCGGTACGGGCTTCACCGCCACCGTCCAGAAGCAGACCGGCAGCTACCGCGACGTGAAGCCCCTGGCCTACAAGACCGGCGGCGACGAGAACGTCAGCTGGACCACCACGGCCACCGCCGCGGGCGTCTCGGCGCAGGTCCACCTTGTCGTCGTGCGCCACGGCGCCACCGTCGTGCGACTGATGGCCCTCAACGTGGCCGACGCCGCGAAGAAGGCGCAGGTACCGCAAGAGGTGGCCGACAAGCAGCTCGAAAAGATCCGCAAGACCGGCTGAGCGGCCGCGGACGACGTCCGGCCGGCTATCGGGCGGTCCGGGTCACAGACGGCCCGGGCTACCAGACGGCCCGGGCTACCAGGCGGCCTGGGTCGAGCCCGCGCCCGGCTTCTCGTTCGGCAGCAGCAGCCACAGCGCCAGGTAGATCAGGAACTGCGGGCCGGGCAGCAGGCACGACAGGACGAAGATGATCCGCATCGTCCGCGCCTTCATCCCGAACCGTCGCGCGAGACCGGCGCAGACGCCACCGATCATCCGGCCGTCACGGGGGCGGGTGATCGCGCTCATGGTTATCTCCTCGTATCTCGGAACCGCTGTGTTGCGATGCCTCAATACTCGCGGGGAACCGCCGACAGAACCTCGGTCCAGGGGCCCACGTCGACCCTGGTAATTCTCGGGGTGGGCCCCTGAGAGCGCCGCAGCCTGGACCGCAGCGCCGGCACCACCGCCGCGTGCACGAGCAGCACACCGGCCGTGTTCAGCAGCACAGAGTCCACGTCGACGACCTGCCCGGGCACCCCGGTCTGCAGCATCGCGATGCTCAGCGAGATCAGCGCTGCCGCGGCCCCCGTCCGGGCCAGCGAGGACCACGCCGCCAGCGGTGAGCGCGCGAGCCGTCCGCCGGCCAGCGGCATCAGCACTCCCAGCGGGGCCAGCAGGGCCAGGTCCCCGCCGATCCGGCGGGCCGCCTCCAGCGGCGCGTAGGCGAGGTCCGCACGGATGCCCTCCAGCGGAGTCAGGTTCGCGGCCGCCACCCAGGGCACGTCCAGCGGCCGCAGGGTGAGCCAGCCGACGAGGAGGAGATGGGCTGCCAGCAAGGCCCCGCCGACGAGCCGGAGCCGGAGATGGATGGCTGTCGCGGCGGTGTCGCCGGCCTCATGACGCTGCACACCTGCGAGGACGCAGCGCCCGGTAGCCGCGGTTCCGCCCCGTTCCGGTGTGACGGGACGCACGATGTCCTACAGCAGGGCGAGCAGCACGATCAGCAGCACCGCGCCCGCCGCGGCCGGTGCGATGACCTCGTACGACCACCGGACCTTGACGTCGCCCCGGGCGCTCTCGCGCGCCGCCCCGCGTTCGGCCAGCTCCTGAAGCTCGTCCACGACCTTGTCGGCGAGGGCGCGCGGCGGCCCCTGGGTGACCGGGCCCGCCGTTCGCTCGGGCCCCTTGGCGGCCGTCTCCGCGCCCCGGCCGTACTGGCGCTGTGCCTTCTTGCGCTCGCGCAGGGACACCGGGACCGACCACAGCTGGTACTTCTCGCCCTCCGCCAGCACCTCCGCCGAATACCCGGCGCGCACCGCGTCCACGGAACCCCAGGGCAGCTCGATGACCCGGAAGGGGTTGCGGACCCGCATCCGGTCCTCGTTGGCGAAGACGGCCGGCCGGATGGTGAAGGCGACGGTCAGCGGCACGGCGCAGAGGGCGACGGCCAGTCCGATCCAACGCGTACTGCCGTCCCCGTACAGCACGGCGTCCCCGCACAACCACACGATCATCGCGAGGGTCAGTACACCGGTCGCGATGGCCATGGACGAGCGGTAGACGCGGTCGGCGTAGACCGGCTCGGCGGCGGGCTGCTGGCTGCTCATGCGCCCGATTCTGCCTCACGCCGTCTCAGCCGACGAGATCGGCGTACAAGATGATGTTGTCGGGACGGTGGCCGTCGGTGAGCTCGCCGCCACAGGTGATGACGCAGCTCCGGGTGGAGGGTGTTCCCGTACACCTTGGCGGTGGGGAACGTCTTCTTGCCGACTTGTTCCAGCTCGCGCACCCGGAAGACCGCGCCGCTGCCGTCGGCCCGAGTGACGCTGATTTCGTCGCCGGTGCGGACGCGCGAGACATCCTTGAGCACGCCGGGCCCGCGGGCGGTGTCGAAGTGCCCGATCAGCACGGCCGGGCCGGTCTCGCCGGGGGTGACGCCCTTGGTGTACCAGCCGAGCTTGTCCCCGTCGGAGACCGACGGCACCTCGACGGTGCCGTCGGCGGCCAGGCCCAGTCGCAGCACCGGGGAGGCGTCCACCCCGGCCGAGGGGATGCGTACGCGTACGGGCGCGGAGGCGGCCAGGGGCGCGGCCGTCGCCGGGGCCGCGGGGGCGGCCGTGGGGGTGACGGCGGGCGGCGCGGCGGTGGTGGTGGATGCGGTGGTGGCGCCGCCGCAGCCGGTCAGGGCGGCGGCCAGGAGTGCGGCGGCCAGGAGATGGCCTGCGCGGTGGGTCATCGGGGGCTCCGGGAAACGTGGGCCGGCGGGCCACCGCGGAGGTGGCCCGCCGGAGGCAGGTCGGGAAAGGCGGGCCGTACGCGTCAGCGCCGGGCGCGGCGGCGGATCAGGAAGGCGGCCCCCACCGCGGCCCCCACCGCGGCCGACACGGCGGCCGCCCCGGCGCCGGCGGCCACGGTGGTGGCGTCGCCGGTGTCCTCGGCGGCGATCTCCGCCCCGGCGGCCACCCCACCCCGGGGCACCGCCACGGTCTGCGCGCCCGTCTGTGGCTTCACGTCGGCGACGGGCTTGGCGTCGACCTGGGCGGCGGGCTGCGCGGTGGCGGACGCGCCGGCGGACGGCGTGGCGGCGGACGGGGTGGGCTTCGGCGCGGACGTGTCGGTGCCCTGGTCCGCCGTGACCTCGTAGTCCGGCTCGCAGCCCTTGGGCAGAGCCGGGAAGGAGGTCCGGCCGAGCGGCGTGTCGCCGCCCTGGGCCTTCCACTCGAAGGACGGCGCGGCCCCGCTCGGGTTGACGATGCGCGCGATGATGCCGTCGGACGCGGGCAGCGCGGGGAAGGTGCGGTCCAGGTGGCGCCAGTTGTCGGTGACGTCCGTGCGGATGGTGACCTCCGGGCCCGCGGTGGACATCGACACGTCGGCGAAGAAGGCCCCGCCGAGGGCGACCTGCTTGGCCTCGGTCCCGCAGACCGGGCCCGTCTTGCCCTTCGGCAGCGGGTAGGACTTGGCGACCCCGTCCGTGGTGACGACGAGCACCGGGGCGGCGGTGTCGGCCTTGGCGAGCTTGAACTGCAGACCGTTGGCCGTCAGAGCCGGGTGCGTGCGGTCCACCAGCGCCACCACGCGGACCATGTAGTCGTCGCCGGGCTTCCAGTTCGGACCCACGGCGCGGATCCAGGCCTCGGGGCCCTCGGCCCCGTTGCGCAGCACCGCGACCAGGCCCTCGCCGACGTAGACCGGCTCGCCCGTGTAGCGGGCGTTGTCCGACACCGATCCGGTTGCCGCGGCCCCGCTCTGAGGGGCGGGCGCGGCGAGCGCCGTCGCCGCCGGCGCGAGCAGGGCGCCGGCGAGGGCGGCGGTGACGATCGAGGTGCGGATAGCGGTACGCATAACGACTCCGGAAAGCATTGTCGCGGGAAGGTGGGAGAGTCGCATGCCGCGTTTTCTCTGTCGGGCTTTCATCCGGTGAGGTCTGGCGGGCTGCTGAAGAGAAATTTACGGATCTTGTTCGACTGAACCATGGGGTTTTCGTCTTCGCGATGTAACGGGAAAAGCGGAGGTCAGCGGTCCGCAGTCGGTGTCCGGGCCGCATCCGGCCGCGCCCGGACGCGGGCGGCCCCGCACGGATGTGCACCTGCGGGGGGTGACATGCCGCTACGCGCGTAGATATGCTCGTCTGGTGACCATGCCCACCACCCTCACCGCATTCGCTGACGTGACGACGTCCGACAGCGCGCTGCGCCGCTTCCTGCACGGGCTGCCCGGCGTAGACGCAGTCGGACTGGAGGCCCGCGCGGCCTCCCTCGGCACCCGCTCGATCAAGACGACGGCCAAGGCGTACGCCATCGACCTGGCCATCTCGATGATCGACCTGACCACGCTTGAGGGTGCGGACACCCCGGGCAAGGTGCGGGCGCTCTCCGTCAAGGCCGTCAACCCCGACCCGACCGACCGTACGACGCCCAAGACCGCCGCGGTCTGCGTCTACCCGGACATGGTGGCCACCGCCAAGGCCGCACTGAACGGCGCCGACGTCAAGGTGGCCTCCGTCGCGACCGCCTTCCCGGCCGGCCGCGCCGCGCTGCCCGTAAAGCTCGCGGACACCCGTGACGCCGTCGCCGCCGGCGCCGACGAGATCGACATGGTCATCGACCGTGGCGCCTTCCTCGCCGGTCGCTACCTGGAGACGTACGAGCTGATCAAGGCCGTCAAGGAGGCGTGCGTACGTCCCGACGGCACGGCCGCCCGTCTCAAGGTGATCTTCGAGACCGGCGAGCTCTCCACGTACGACAACATCCGCCGCGCCTCCTGGATCGGCATGATCGCGGGCGCCGACTTCATCAAGACCTCCACCGGCAAGGTCGGCGTCAACGCGACCCCCGCGAACACCCTCCTGATGCTCGAAGCCGTCCGCGACTTCAAGGAACAGACCGGAATCCAGATCGGCGTGAAGCCGGCCGGCGGCATCCGCACCACCAAGGACGCGATCAAGTTCCTGGTCCTGGTCAACGAGACCGCGGGCGAGGACTGGCTGAGCAACCACTGGTTCCGCTTCGGCGCCTCCAGCCTGCTCAACGACCTGCTGATGCAGCGCCAGAAGCTGAGCACCGGGCGCTACTCCGGTCCCGACTACGTGACGGTGGACTGAGACCCTCATGAACAAGCCTTCCCTCTTCGAGTACGCACCGGCTCCCGAGTCCCGCTCGGTCGTCGACATCGCCCCCTCCTACGGGCTCTTCATCGACGGCGAATTCACCGACGCCGCCGACGGCAAGGTCTTCAAGACCGTCTCGCCGTCGTCCGAAGAAGTCCTCTCCGAGGTCGCCCGAGCCGGCGCCGCCGATGTCGACCGCGCCGTCAAGGCCGCCCGCAAGGCCTTCGAGAAGTGGTCCGCGCTGCCCGGCTCCGAGCGCGCCAAGTACCTCTTCCGTATCGCCCGGATCATCCAGGAGCGCAGCCGCGAGCTGGCCGTCCTGGAGACCCTGGACAACGGCAAGCCGATCAAGGAGACCCGCGACGCGGACCTCCCGCTCGTCGCCGCGCACTTCTTCTACTACGCGGGCTGGGCCGACAAGCTCGACCACGCCGGCTACGGCGCGAACCCGCGCCCGCTGGGCGTGGCCGGTCAGGTCATCCCGTGGAACTTCCCGCTGCTGATGCTCGCCTGGAAGATCGCCCCGGCGCTCGCCACCGGCAACACGGTCGTCCTCAAGCCCGCCGAGACCACCCCGCTGTCCGCCCTGTTCTTCGCGGACATCTGCCGTCAGGCGGGCCTGCCCAAGGGCGTCGTCAACATCCTCCCGGGCTACGGGGACGCGGGCGCGGCGCTCGTCGGGCACCCCGACGTCAACAAGGTCGCCTTCACCGGCTCGACCGCGGTCGGCAAGGCCATCGCCCGCCAGATCGCCGGCACGGACAAGAGGGCCACCCTGGAGCTGGGCGGCAAGGGCGCCAACATCGTCTTCGACGACGCCCCCATCGACCAGGCCGTCGAGGGCATCGTCACCGGCATCTTCTTCAACCAGGGCCAGGTCTGCTGCGCGGGCTCGCGCCTGCTGGTCCAGGAGTCGATCCACGACGAGTTGCTGGACTCCCTCAAGCGCCGGCTGTCCACGCTGCGCCTGGGCGACCCGCTCGACAAGAACACCGACATCGGCGCGATCAACTCCGCCGAGCAGTTGGCGCGGATCACGGCGCTCGCCGAGACCGGCGAGGCCGAGGGCGCCGAGCGCTGGTCCCCGGCGTGCGAGTTGCCGGCCGCCGGTTACTGGTTCGCGCCGACGCTCTTCACCAACGTCACCCAGGCGCACACCGTCGCCCGCGACGAGATCTTCGGCCCGGTGCTGTCCGTACTGACCTTCCGCACGCCCGACGAGGCCGTCGCGAAGGCCAACAACAGCCAGTACGGCCTGTCCGCCGGCATCTGGACGGAGAAGGGCTCGCGCATCCTCGCGGTCGCGAACAAGCTCCGCGCGGGTGTGGTGTGGGCCAACACGTTCAACAAGTTCGACCCGACCTCGCCCTTCGGCGGCTACAAGGAGTCGGGCTTCGGCCGCGAAGGCGGCCGCCACGGTCTGGAGGCCTACCTCGATGTCTGAGTCCTCTGTGCGTCTGAACGTCTTCAAGACCTACAAGCTGTACGTCGGGGGCAAGTTCCCCCGCTCCGAGAGCGGCCGGGTGTACGAAGTGACGGACTCGAAGGGCAACTGGCTGGCCAACGCCCCGCTGTCCTCCCGCAAGGACGCGCGTGACGCGGTCGTCGCCGCCCGCAAGGCGTTCGGCGGCTGGGCGGGCGCGACCGCGTACAACCGCGGGCAGGTCCTCTACCGCGTCGCCGAGATGCTGGAGGGCCGCCGGGAGCAGTTCGTCCGCGAGGTCGGCGAGGCCGAGGGGCTGTCCAAGTCCAAGGCGGCGGCCGTCGTGGACGCGGCCGTCGACCGGTGGGTCTGGTACGCCGGTTGGACCGACAAGATCGGTCAGGTCGTGGGCGGGGCCAACCCGGTCGCGGGCCCGTACCTCAACCTCTCCACCCCCGAGCCGACCGGCGTCGTCACCGTCGTCGCCCCGCAGGACTCGTCGTTCCTGGGCCTGGTCTCGGTGATCGCCCCGGTCATCGCGACGGGCAACACGGTCGTGGTGATCGCCTCGGAGAAGTCGCCCCTGCCCGCCCTCTCCCTGGGCGAGGTGCTGGCCACCTCCGACCTGCCGGGCGGTGTGGTCAACATCCTGTCCGGCAAGGCCGCCGAGATGGGCCCGCACCTGGCTTCCCACCAGGACGTCAACGCGATCGACCTGGCAGGCGCCGACGCGGCGCTGGCCAAGGAGCTGGAGATCGCCGCGGCCGACAACCTCAAGCGCGTCCTGCGTCCACAGCCTGTGGACGACTGGAGCGCCGACCCGGGCACGTCCCGCATGACGGCGTTCCTGGAGACCAAGACGGTCTGGCACCCCACGGGGTCGCTGGGCGCGTCCGGCTCGTCCTACTAGTCCCGCAGGACAGGCCCGAGTCCCGTAGGGCGGCCCTAGTCCCGCAGGACGGACCTAGGCCCTTGGGACGGCCCGCGAAACCGGCCCCGGCAGCGCCCCCCCGCGCTGTCGGGGCCTTCGGCGTCGCTGGGCCTCCGCGGTTACTTCCGGCCGGGCAGCAGCGGGCCGAGGAGCGAGCCCGCGGCGGCGGTGGGCAGTTCGCCCACCGAGGGGCCCTGGGTCAGGACGCCGGTCACCATGGTGGTGCCGACCGCCGGGAAGTCCGCGACCTTCGTCCCCACGCCGTTGTCGAGGGGGTCCACGCCGGTGTGGGCCAGCGGGTTCACCTTGAGGTTCGCGATCGGGTCGGTGACACCGGCCAGGGCCGCCGGGACGGAGAGTTCGCCCGCCTGCGCGCCGCCGGCGGCCATCGCCAGGGCCGCACCGGCCATCGAGAGGGTGAGGCCGGCGGTACGGAGAGCGCCGGTACCGGGGGCTGCGTGACGTGCCATGAGGTTCCCGCCTGTGGTCGTAGTCGCGTGCGCACGCAGCGTAGTGGAGGGTGGGGTCAGGATTCCAACCGGCCGTGCGGTGTGGGCGGGTGTGAGAGTGCTCGCAGGACGCGTCACCGATGTACCCATACGGGAGGTCATGGTTCACACTGGTGACCCGTGAGCTCCTCCTCTCCCCTCCCCACGCGCGTCGTCCTGCTGACCGGGCCCTCGGGCTCCGGCAAGTCCTCGCTCGCGGCCCGCTCGGGCCTGCCCGTGCTGCGCCTGGACGACTTCTACAAGGAGGGCGACGACCCGACCCTGCCGCTGGTCGAGGGCAGCTCGGACATCGACTGGGACTCGCCGCTGTCCTGGGACGCCGACGCGGCGGTCGCCGCGATCGGGGAACTGTGCGCGGCTGGGCGGACCGAGGTGCCGGTGTACTCCATCGCGACGTCCTCGCGGACGGGTTCGGAGACGCTGGACATAGCCCGCACCCCGCTGTTCATCGCGGAGGGGATCTTCGCCGCCGACATCGTGGCCCGATGCCAGGAGCTGGGCCTGCTGGCGGACGCGATCTGCCTGCGGGGGCGACCGTCGACCACCTTCCGCCGACGGCTGGCGCGTGACCTGCGCGAGGGGCGCAAGTCGGTGCCGTTCCTGCTGCGCAGGGGCTGGCGGCTGATGCGGGCGGAGCGGGGGATCGTGGCGCGGCACACGGCGCTGGGTGCGCACCCGTGTGCACGGGACGAAGCCCTCGGCCGCCTGGCCGCCTGCGCGGCCGGCCGCCACCGCACCCCCACCCCGGCCTGACCCCACCCCCGCTGCCTCCCGACCCGCCGGGGCCTACGCGCGCCTGCGCCGCGGTGCGTTTCGGCTGCGCCGGTTGACTGTTCGGCTGCGCCGGCTCTGCGTTCGGCTGCGCCGGGCCTACGCGCGGCTGCGCCGGGGTGCGCTGGGCTGGGCTGGGTCTGCGGTCGGCTGCGCAGCGGTGCGTTTTCGGCTGGGCCGGGGCCTATGCGCGCCTGCGCCGCGGTGCGTTTCGGCTGGGTTGGGCCCAAGTGCGGCAGCGCCGGGCCGGCTTCGTGTTGTGCGGGGTGCCCTGTGGTCCGGGCGGGCCGTTCCTGCGGCCGCGCCACCCGTCTTCTGGCTGCGGGGCACTTCCCGCAGCCGGCCGGGCCGGGTCGTATTTCGGCCGGGTCCGGCAAATTCAGCCACGCCGGCGTTTGAGGCGCGGGGTCTGGGGCGGAGCCCCAGGAAACCCGGCTCCGCCCGGAACCGCGCCTCAAACCCCGGCGAGGCAGGGATGGCCGGCCCAGGTCACGTCGGGCCGCGTGGGGCGAGGCTCCGTCCCGGTGCCGCGCCTCGAACGCCGAGGCTCGGTCCCGGTCCCGTGCTTCGAACGCCGGCCAGGCGCGCGGTCGGGCATGCGAAAAGGCGGGATCATGCGGACCCCCGACCGCTTGATCCCGCCTTTTCCCCCCGCGGCCCCCGCCCCACCCCCGTAGGACGGGCCCCCTTGGCCCGATGGTCTTCGTCAGGCGACGAGTTCCCCGAAGGACTCCGCCTCGTCCCGGCCGAAGCTCAGGACGTCGTCCTCGCGCAGCCGCCGCAGCGACCGCCAGATGCTGGACTTCACCGTGCCGACGCTGATGCCCAGGATCTCCGCGATCTCCGGGTCCGTGCGGCCCTCGTAGTACCGCAGCACCAGCATCGTCCGCTGCGGCTCCGGAATCCGGGCCAGCGCCTGCCACAGCACCGCCCGAAGCTCCGTACCGCGCATCGCGTCCGTGTCGGATGCCGTCTCCGGCAGCTCCTCCGTCGGGTACTCGTTCAACTTCCGCCGACGCCACGCGCTGATGTGCAGGTTCGTCATCGTGCGCCGCAGGTACCCGCCGACCGCAGCCTTGTCGCTGATCCGGTCCCACGCCCGGTACGTCGAGAACAGCGCGCTCTGGAGCAGGTCCTCCGCCTCGTACCGGTCGCCGGTGAGGTGGAACGCCGTCGCGAACAGCGCCGCCCGGCGTTCCTGGACGTACGCCGTGAATTCCGCCTCCGAGGAGGAAGGAAGTCGCGGGGCGGGAACCGCCTGGTACGTGTTCGCGTCAATGGCTACAGGATGCGTCGGCCGCTGACGGGCGACCGTCGCCGTACGGACACCCGCCCGGCGGTTCGCATCGTGCAGCCGCGTGACAACCGCGCTGGTCGTGGTGCTGTGCAGCGTGTTCATCTCGCGCCCCCCGTCGTGGAGTCTGCTTCGGTCCGTCTCTGGTAGAAGCCTGCCCCCCCGACTTAACCGAGGTGTCCTGCGACTGTCACAGCCCTGTCACAGCGGCCCGCCGTCGCATCCGCGTACGACGGACGGTCGAGTCCCGACGGCCGATGGGACAGAATGAGCCCGTGCCTTTCCTGTTGCTGATCGAGGACGACGACGCCATCCGCACGGCCCTCGAACTCTCCCTGTCACGCCAGGGCCACCGTGTGGCCACCGCGGCGACGGGCGAGGACGGCCTGAAACTGCTGCGCGAGCAGCGGCCGGACCTGATCGTGCTGGACGTGATGCTGCCCGGGATCGACGGCTTCGAGGTGTGCCGGCGCATCCGGCGCACCGACCAGCTGCCGATCATCCTGCTGACCGCGCGCAGCGACGACATCGACGTGGTGGTCGGGCTGGAGTCCGGAGCCGATGACTACGTTGTCAAACCCGTCCAGGGTCGCGTGCTGGACGCCCGCATCCGCGCCGTCCTGCGCCGCGGCGAACGCGAGGCCAGCGACTCCGCCGTGTTCGGGTCCCTGGTCATCGACCGCGCCGCCATGACGGTGACGAAGAACGGCGAGGACCTCCAACTCACCCCGACCGAGCTGCGCCTGCTGCTGGAACTCAGCCGCCGGCCCGGCCAGGCGCTGTCGCGGCAGCAGTTGCTGCGCCTCGTCTGGGAGCACGACTACCTCGGTGACTCGCGGCTCGTCGACGCCTGCGTGCAGCGGCTGCGGGCCAAGGTCGAGGAAGTCCCGTCCTCGCCCACCCTGATCCGTACGGTCCGGGGTGTCGGCTACCGCCTGGACTCCCCGCAGTGACCAAGCGGTTCCTGGGCGGCCTGTTCGCGGGGCGGCGCTGGACGAGTCTGCGGCTGAGGCTCCTCGTGGTGTTCGCCCTCGTCGCGCTGACGGCTGCCGTGTCCGCGTCCGGGATCGCCTACTGGCTCAACCGCGAGGCGGTGCTCACCCGTACCCAGGACGCGGCGCTCGGCGACTTCCGGCAGGAGATGCAGAACCGCGCCGCGGCGCTGCCCGCCGATCCGACGCCCGAGGAACTCCAGCGCACCGCCGAGCTGATGGCGGGCAGCAGCCCCGGGTACAGCGTGCTGCTCGTGGACGAACTCAAGGACGGGCGCAAGGTGTTCGGCGCGGCCGGCCCCGACGCCTTCGGGTTGAACGACGTACCCAAGTCCCTCCAGCAAGCGGTGAACGACCAGCAGAAGACGACGGTCGCCAACGACGCCCAGTACCACATGTACTGGCAGCGGACGAAGCGGCGCGGCAACCCGTACCTGGTGGGCGGGACGCGGATCGTGGGCGGCGGCCCGACGGGCTACATGTACAAGTCGCTCGCGCAGGAACGCGACGACCTCAACGCGCTCGGCTGGTCCCTGACCATCGCCACCGGCCTCGCGCTGCTCGGCTCCGCGCTGCTGGCGCAGGCCGCCGCCCGGACCGTGCTCAAGCCCGTGCAGCGCCTCGGCGACGCGGCGCGACGGCTCGGGGAGGGCGAACTCGACCACCGGCTCGAAGTGTCGGGGACCGACGAACTCGCGGACCTGTCGCACACCTTCAACAAGACGGCGGAGGCGCTGGAGAAGAAGGTCGCGGACATGAGCGCGCGCGAGGAGGCCAGTCGACGTTTCGTCGCGGACATGTCGCACGAACTGCGCACGCCGTTGACGGCGTTGACGGCGGTCGCCGAGGTGCTGGAGGAGGAGGTCGACGACCTCGATCCGATGATCGCACCGGCGGTGGCCCTGGTGGTGAGCGAGACCCGACGCCTGAACGACCTGGTGGAGAACCTGATGGAGGTCACCCGCTTCGACGCCGGGACGGCTCGGCTGGTCCTCGACGACGTGGACGTCGCCGACCAGGTCACGGCCTGCATCGACGCACGGGCGTGGCTGGACGCCGTCGAACTCGACGCGGAGCGCGGGATCGTGGTGCGGCTCGACCCGCGGCGGCTCGACGTGATCTTGGCCAACCTCATCGGCAACGCGCTCAAGCACGGCGGCTCGCCCGTGCGGGTGTCGGTGCGGGTGGACGGGGAGTGGCTGCTCATCGTGGTCAAGGACAACGGCCCGGGCATCCCGGAGGAGGTGCTGCCGCACGTCTTCGACCGGTTCTACAAGGCGAGCGCGTCCCGGCCGAAGTCGGACGGGAGCGGTCTGGGCCTGTCCATCGCGATGGAGAACGCGCACATCCACGGCGGCGACATCACGGCCGCCAACGGGGGCGAGGGCGGGGCGCTGTTCACGCTGCGGCTGCCGGTGGACGTGGGAAAGGTGATCGCCGGTGAGGCGTAGGGCGGGGTGGAGGGCCGGGCGTGTGGTCGGGCCCGTGGTGGGGCGTGTGACCGGGCGTGTGCCGGGGCGCGTGGCGGGGGCACTGCTGCTGGTGGCCGTGACGGCGGTGACGTCGGGGTGCGGGATTCGTGCGACGACGGTGCCGGTGGACGTGGGCGCGGCGCCCTCGCGGGTGTCGTGCGACACCCCGGCGCCGCCGAACGGGCAGCAGCCGAGCGGGGTGCCGGGGTTCCGGGCGACGGTGGAACTGGTGTGCGGGTCGCAGCTCGTGGGCGTGGAGCGGGTGGTCCCGGTGCCCGAGAAGCGGCCGGCGCGCGACCCCGTGGTGCTGGCGGCCCAGGCGCTGCTGGAGGCGCTGGAGCGGGAGCCGTCGGCGGAGGAACGGGACGCCGGGTTCACGACCGGGGTCCCGGCCGGGCTGGCGACGGTGCCGACACGGGCGGGAGACCCGGCGGGGACGGTCCGGCTGAGCCGGAAGCCGGAGGACCTGCCGCCGGTCGCGCTGTCGCAGATCGTGTGCACGCTCTCGGACAGCGAGGCGGTGTCGGCGGGCCCGGGTCCGGTGGTGCTGGGTGGTCCGGACGCCGATCCGCCGCGGACGTGGGAGTGCAGTGACGCTGTCCGCTCGCGGCCGGAGTCGGTGCCGACGCTGGGCGACGTGGTCCGCCCGTCGCCTTCCTGACGGAGTTCGGGGGCCGGGCCGGGGGGGCTGTGTCGCGGGGCTGTGCCCCCGGTGGGCCGGGTGGGCGCGGTGGGTCCGGTGCCGCCCGGTGGGTCCGGTGGGTCCGGTGGGTGCGGTGCCGTCCGGTGGGTCCGGTGGGTGCGGTGGGTCCGGTGGGTCCGGTGCCGCCCGGTGGGTCCGGGGGGTGCGGTGGGTGCGGTGCCGTCCGGTGGGTCCGGTCGCCTTGGGCCCGGGGCCGGCCCGGGCCGCCGACCCAAACGCCGGCAGGGCTGCTTTGTGGCTGGTCTGCCGGGGGGGGGCAGGCCCGGTGGGTGGGTGTGCCACCGTCAGGCGGTCTCAGTGAGGGGGCGGGGTTTCCCGTCCGTCTCATCGTCCTTCCGGGGCGGGACGGCCCGTCAAGGGCGCTCCCTTCGGTCGCGTCGCTTCGCGATGGTCTTCGACCACCCTTGATAGGCCGTCCCGCCCCGGAAAATCGAAGACTGCCGGGAAGCCCCCGAAGGAACGGGACGGTCCGGAGCCACAGGGAGCGGCCCCTCAGCGATGAGGCGGGGCGCCCGGCATCGGCTGCCGGGCATCCGGGCCCGTCGGGCAGCCGACCCGGGCTGCGGGGAGCGCTGACCGACGAAGGACGCGTCCGGCCATGACGGCTGCACCGAAGCGACCGAGTGGCCCCGCGCGGCAGATCCCTACGCGCTCCTCAATGTCGGCGTCCGCTAGGGCGTGTGGGCTTGTTGCCGCATCGCATGTCGGCCGGGCGGGGACGTCGACGGCCCCCTCGGGCAGAGCCGAGGGGGCCGTCGACGTGGGGACCCCGGGTCAGATGCCCATGGCCACCGAGAGGTCCTTCTTGATCGCGTCCAGGACCTCCTGGCCGCGGGCGCGCGCCGTGGCGAGGTCGGAGGCCTCGGCCACGGGGACCACCACCTCCAGGTAGCACTTCAGCTTCGGCTCCGTGCCCGACGGGCGGACGATCACCCGGGCCTTGTAGTCGCCCTTCAGGTAATAGCGCAGGCCGTCCGTCGGCGGGAGGGATTCCGTGCCTCGGTTCAGGTCCTCCGCCGAGACGACCCGCAGGCCCGCGAGCGACACCGGCGGCTGCGCACGCAGCGCCGCCATCGCCGAGGCGATGACCGACAGGTCCGAGACCCGTACGGACAGCTGGTCGGTGGCGTGCAGGCCGTGTGCCATCGCCAGGTCGTCCAGCAGGTCGGCCAGGGTGCGGCCCTGCTCCTTCAGCTCCGAGGCCAGTTCGGCGACGAGGAGCGCGGCTGTGATGCCGTCCTTGTCGCGGACGCCCTCGGGGTCGACGCAGTAGCCGAGCGCCTCCTCGTACCCGTAACGCAGACCCTCGACGCGGGAGATCCACTTGAAGCCCGTCAGGGTCTCCTCGTACGGCAGGCCGGCCGCGTCCGCGATCCGTCCCAGGAGGCTGGAGGAGACGATCGACTCGGCGAAGACGCCGCGGGCGCCCTTGTGGACCAGGTGGGCGGCCAGGAGCGCGCCGACCTCGTCGCCCCGGAGCATCCGCCAGCCGCCGTTGTCCGGGACCGCCACCGCGCAGCGGTCGGCGTCCGGGTCGTTGGCGATCACGATGTCCGGGTTCACCTCGGTGGCCTTCGCGAAGGACAGGTCCATCGCGCCCGGCTCCTCCGGGTTCGGGAAGGCCACCGTCGGGAAGGCCGGGTCCGGCTCCGCCTGCTCGGCCACCAGGACCGGGGTGGGGAAGCCGTGGCGGGCGAAGGCGGCCATGACGACGTCCTTGCCGACGCCGTGCATGGCTGTGTAGACGGTCCGCACGCCCCGGGGGGAGCCGGGGGTCAGGACCGCGTCCGTACGCGCCAGGTAGGCCTCCAGGACCTCGTCACCGAGGTCTTCCCAGCCGGACTCGGGGCGCGGCACGGAGTCGAGGGTGGTGATCCGCTCGATCTCCGCCGCGATCTCGGCGTCCGCCGGGGAGACGATCTGAGAGCCGTCGCCGAGGTAGACCTTGTAGCCGTTGTCCCGGGGCGGGTTGTGGCTCGCGGTCACCTCGACGCCGGCGACGGCGCCCAGGAGCTTTATGGCGAACGCGAGGACGGGCGTCGGCAGGGGGCGGGCCAGGACGGCCGCGCGCAGTCCGGCGCCGGTCATGACCGCGGCGGTGTCGCGGGCGAAGTCCGCCGACTTGTAGCGCGCGTCGTAGCCGACGACGACGAGGCCGCCGGCGTGGCCCCGGGCCTTGAGGTAGGCCGCGAGGCCCGCCGCGGCCCGGATGACCACGGCACGGTTCATCCGCATCGGGCCCGCGCCGAGTTCGCCGCGCAGCCCGGCGGTGCCGAACTGCAGCATTCCGGAGAAGCGGTCCGCGAGCCCCGCCGTGTCGCCGGCCTCGATGAGCGCGGCCAGTTCGGCCGCCGTCTCCGGGTCCGGGTCCTCGGCCAGCCAGGCACGGGCCCGGGTGATCAGGTCGTCCTGCACTTCCTGCACTACTTCCGCCTTACCTCTCGTACGGTCCTCAGATACGGGCGAGGACCTGGGTCAGCAGCTTGCCCATGCGCGAGGCCGAGTCACGGCCGGCCTGGAGCACCTCTTCGTGGTTCAGCGGCTCGCCGGACAGGCCCGCCGCCAGGTTGGTGACGAGGGAGATGCCGAGCACCTCGGCGCCGGCCTCGCGGGCGGCGATGGCCTCCAGGACGGTGGACATGCCGACGAGGTCCGCGCCCATGACGCGGATCATGTTGATCTCGGCCGGGGTCTCGTAGTGCGGGCCGGGGAACTGGACGTAGACGCCTTCTTCGAGGGTCTCGTCGATCTCCTTGCACAGCGCGCGCAGGCGCGGCGAGTAGAGGTCGGTGAGGTCCACGAAGTTCGCGCCGACGATCGGCGAGGTGGCCGTCAGGTTGAGGTGGTCACTGATGAGGACCGGCTGGCCGGGCTTCATGCCCTCGCGCAGACCGCCGCAGCCGTTGGTCAGCACGATGGTCTTGCAACCGGCGGCGACGGCGGTGCGGACGCCGTGGGCGACGGCGGCGACGCCGCGGCCCTCGTAGTAGTGGGTCCGGCCGAGGAAGAGCAGCGCGCGCTTGTCGCCGATCTTGTACGAGCGGATCTTGCCGCCGTGGCCCTCGACCGCGGGCGGCGGGAATCCGGGCAGCTCGGTGACGGGGAACTCGGCCTCGGGCGCACCGAGCGCCTCTGCGGCGGGGGCCCAGCCGGAGCCCATGACGAGGGCGACATCGTGGGTTTCGGCGCCGGTCAGCTCGCGCAGGCGGGCGGCCGCGGCGGTGGCGTCGGCGAAGGGGTCGGTAACAGATGCGTTCACGCCGACGAGCGTAACCGCTCCTGGCCTACGCGCGTAGATGGCACAGCTCACGGTGTTCGGATCGTTGCCTTGTCGTTTCCGCCGAATCGTCCCCGCGAGGCGGAATCGGCTCCACCGGCGTTCGAGCGGAGGTGCCGGTGGGCTCCTTTGATGTCCGGCCGGGGGAGTGGTCGGGGGCGGCGGCCGGGCGCCGCCCCCGGTGCGGCTCGGGGGGCTCGGGGGTTCCCGGGGCTCCGCCCCGGCCCTCCGTCTCGAACGCCTGCGAAGGTCGGTCGCCTGCGGGTCGGTGGTGCGGCACCCGCCCGGTCCGTCGGTCGGGATCGGCCGTGGCGGCCCGGGGGCCCTCTGGTCGCCCGGGCCGGCGCCCATGCCCCGGTGCGGGGCTGGTGGCGGTGTGGGGCGGGTGCCTGGGGTCCGGGGCCGGGGGTAGTGCGGGGCGCTCCTGCACCCCGGGTGCGGGGCCGGGGCGTGGGTTGTGCGCCTGCACCCCGATGCGGGGCCGGGGGTGGGCTGGAGCGGTCATGCAACCCGGGTGCGGGGGCTGGGGCTCCGGACCGAGTCCGGTCCGGAGCCCGGGGCAGGGGAGTGCCGGGGCGCTCACGCTTCCGGGGCGAGGGCGGTGTGCGGGGGCCGGGGGGCGGCCCGGGCCCTCAGCAGGGGCGCTTGCGCAGTTCCATCACGTAGTCGTGCGGCGCGCCCGCGGACTCGGCCGCGTCCGCGATCTCGCCCAGGTAGCGCGCGGAGGGCAGGCCGCCCTCGTAGCCGTTCAGGACGTACACCCAGGCGGCCTCCTCGCCGTCCAGGGTGTGCACCCGGATGCGCATCCGGCGGTAGATGTCGAGCCCGACGCCCTCCCACCGGTCCATCGAGTCCTCGTCGAGCGGCGCGATGTCGTAGAGGGCGACGAAGACCTGCTGGCGCGGCGCCTCGACGATCGTCGCCAGCGCCCCTTCCCAGCCCATCTGCTCGCCGCCGAAAGTCAGCCGCCAGTCGTTGATCCAGCCCGTGCCGCGCAGCGGCGAATGCGGAGCGCGGCGCGTCATCAGCCGCGGGTCGAGGTTGCCGGCGTACGCGGCGTAGAGCGACATGAGGTCGAGGGTACGGGAGGGGCGGCCCGGGCGGAGTGCCCGGATGGATGAGGCGGGGGCGACCCGGGACGACCGGATCGGCGGAGCGGATGGCGGGACCGGGCGTGAAGCACCTTGAAGCGTGCGGGACAATGGGGCACGGAATGCATCCCCCGGGGAGACCCCCCGGAAGCCCCGGCCGGGGCGGCAGCCGGCCGGGTAGACCTGAGGCGGAGTTTTCGTGACCCGGATCGTGATCATCGGCGGCGGACCCGGCGGCTATGAGGCGGCCCTCGTAGGGGCTCAGCTCGGCGCGGAGGTGACCGTCGTGGACTGCGACGGGCTCGGCGGCGCCTCGGTACTGACCGACTGCGTGCCCTCCAAGACCCTCATCGCGACCGCCGAGGTCATGACGACCTTCGACTCGTCGTACGAGGAACTCGGCATCGTCGTCGCGGACGACACCCCGCACATCGAGCAGGCCGCGCGCGTCGTCGGCGTCGACCTCGGCAAGGTGAACCGGCGCGTCAAGCGCCTCGCGCTCGCCCAGTCGCACGACATCACCGCCTCCGTCACCCGGGCGGGCGCACGCGTCATGCGGGGCCGCGGCAAGCTCGGCGGCCCGCAGGGCATCGACGGCACCCGGGACGTCATCGTCACCGCTGCCGACGGCACCGAGACGATCCTGACCGCCGACGCGGTACTGATCGCGACCGGCGGCCACCCCCGTGAGATCCCCGACGCGATGCCCGACGGCGAGCGCATCCTGAACTGGACCCAGGTCTACGACCTCGACGAGCTCCCCGAGGAGCTCATCGTGGTCGGTTCCGGTGTGACCGGCGCCGAGTTCGCGGGCGCCTACCAGGCCCTCGGCTCGCGCGTGACGCTGGTGTCGTCCCGCGACCGGGTGCTGCCGGGCGAGGACCCCGACGCCGCCGCCGTCCTGGAGGACGTATTCCGTCGCCGCGGCATGAACGTCATCGGTCGCTCGCGCGCCGAGTCCGCGAAGCGGGTCGGCGACCGGGTCGAGGTCACCCTCTCCGACGGCCGGGTCATCAGCGGCACGCACTGCCTGATGGCGGTCGGCGCCGTCCCCAACACGCAGGGCATGAACCTGGAGGAGTCCGGGGTCCGGCTCAAGGAGTCCGGGCACATCTGGACCGACAAGGTGTCGCGCACGTCCTCGCCCGGCGTGTACGCCGCCGGTGACGTGACGGGCGTCTTCGCGCTGGCGTCCGTGGCCGCCATGCAGGGCCGGATCGCGATGTACCACTTCCTCGGGGACGCGGTCGCGCCGCTGAACCTCAAGACGGTCTCCTCCAACGTCTTCACCGACCCCGAGATCGCCACCGTCGGCTACACCCAGGCCGACGTGGACGCCGGCAAGATCGACGCCCGCGTGGTGAAGCTGCCGTTGCTGCGCAACGCGCGGGCGAAGATGCAGGGCATCCGGGACGGCTTCGTGAAGCTGTTCTGCCGCCCCGGCACCGGGATCGTGGTCGGCGGTGTGGTCGTCGCGCCGCGTGCCAGCGAACTCATCCACCCCATCTCGATCGCCGTGGACAACAATCTGACGGTCGAGCAGATCGCAAACGCGTTCACCGTGTACCCCTCCCTGTCCGGTTCGATCGCCGAGGTGGCGCGCCAGTTGCACACCCGGAAGGTCGCCGGGGAGGCGTAGTCGCCGCGAACCGCCCTGTTGCGCAAGGAGTTTGGGGCGACGGATGGGGACGCGGCCGACTGTTCACGCAACTGTCCGACCGCGTATACCACTTGTCGCCCCACCTTATGGACAACTTCGGTATTCCGGCGGAAGGAGCTGAAAGCAGTCGGTCGCCCGGGTTACTGTCAGTTTCGTGTTCGCTGCAGAACGTCGCCAATTGATCCTCGAAATGGTGCGGGCCAACGGAGCGGTATCGCTCCGTGAGCTCGCCCGCGTCGTCCAGACCTCCGAAGTGACCGTACGGCGGGACGTGCGGGCACTGGAGGCAGAAGGACTCCTCGACCGCCGGCACGGCGGTGCGGTCTTGCCGGGCGGTTTCACGCGGGAGTCCGGCTTTCCGCAAAAGTCCCATCTCGCCACCGCGGAGAAGACGGCCATCGCCGATGTCGCGGCCGGCCTCGTCGAAGAGGGCGAGGCCGTCGTCGTCGGCGCGGGAACCACGACCCAGGAGCTGGCCCGCCGGCTCGCGCGGGTTCCCGGGCTGACCGTGGTCACCAACTCGCTGCTCGTCGCCCAGGCGCTGGCCCATGCCAACCGGGTCGAGGTGGTGATGACCGGCGGCACCTTGCGCGGCTCCAACTACGCGCTCGTCGGCAGCGGCGCCGAGCAGTCCCTCCAGGGCTTGCGGGTGTCGCGGGCCTTCCTGAGCGGCAGCGGCCTGACGGCCGAGCGGGGGCTGTCCACGTCCAACATGCTCTCCGCGAGCGTGGACCGGGCGCTGGTGCAGGCCGCCGCGGAGGTGGTGGTCCTGGCCGACCACACCAAGCTGGGCACCGACACCATGTTCCAGACCGTGCCGACGGACGTCATGACGCGGCTGGTCACCGACGAGCCGCCGCCGCACGACGACCGGGCGGCCACCGAGCTCCAGGCGCTGGCCGACCAGGGCGTGCAGATCACGGTGGCGGGCGGCGCGGCGGCCTCCGGCGGGGACGGCATGGCGGGGCGGCGGCCGCGGCGGGAGTCGCCCCTGCCGGTGCAGCGCCGAAGCGGGCCGACCGCGCAGTTGCGCAGCGCGCCGGCCGGGTTGCTGGAGCAGCAGGCGGGGGAGCGGGGGCGGGTGGCGGACATGCGGCGGCGCTGAGCGGGTGCCGGTAGCCGGTGCGGGTGCGGTGCCGGGGTGCGGCGCCGCGGCGCGAGCGGCCCCGGCTGCGCCGGGCTTCGCGGGGCTCCGCCCCGCACCCCGCGCCTCAAACGCCGCCGGGCTGGATTTGCCCGCCCCGGCGGTGCTGATTTGCCGCCGGCGGGGCTGGGTTGGGGCTCCGGGGGCTGGGGCCCGCGCCTCAAACGCCGCCGGGCTGGATTTGCCCGCCCCGGCGGTGCTGATTTGCCGCCGGCGGGGCTGGGTTGGGGCTCCGGGGGCTGGGGCCCGCGCCTTAAACGCCGGCGGGGCTGGATTTGCCCGCCCCGGCCGGGGTGGAACTGCCCCCGGCGGGGCTGGGTTGGGGCTCAGGGGCAGGGGCCCGTGCCGCAAACGCCGGCGGGGCTGAATACGCGAAGGCCCCCGCCCGGTCGGGCGGGGGCCTTCGCGTTGGTGGGTCAGTCCTTGATCTCGCAGATCGTGGCGCCCGAGGTGAGGGAGGCGCCGACCTCGGCCGTGAGGCCGACGATCGTGCCGGAGCGGTGCGCGTTCAGCGGCTGCTCCATCTTCATGGCCTCCAGGACGACGATCAGGTCGCCCTCGTTGACCTGCTGGCCTTCTTCGACGGCGACCTTGACGATCGTGCCCTGCATCGGGGACGCCAGGGTGTCGCCCGAGGCGGCCGGGCCGGACTTCTTCGCGGCGCGGCGCTTCGGCTTGGCGCCGCCGGCGGCGGCGGTGCGGGCCAGAGTCATGCCCAGCGACGACGGCAGCGAGACCTCCAGGCGCTTGCCGCCGACCTCGACCACCACCGTCTCGCGGCCCGGCTCCTCGTCGGACTCCTCGGCGGCGGGCGCCGTGAAGGCCGGGATCTCGTTGACGAACTCGGTCTCGATCCAGCGGGTGTGGACCTTGAACGGAGTGCCGTCGGTCGGGGCGAACGCCGGGTCCACCACGACCGCGCGGTGGAACGGGATGGCGGTCGCCATGCCCTCCAACTCGAACTCCGCGAGGGCGCGGGCGGCGCGCTGGAGGGCCTGCTCACGGGTGGCGCCGGTGACGATCAGCTTGGCGAGCAGCGAGTCCCACGCGGGGCCGATGACGGAACCCGATTCGACGCCCGCGTCCAGGCGGACACCGGGACCCGAGGGGCCGGCGAACTTCGTCACCGTGCCCGGAGCCGGCAGGAAGCCGCGGCCCGGGTCCTCGCCGTTGATGCGGAACTCGAAGGAGTGACCGCGCAGCTGCGGGTCGTCGTAGCCGAGGGCCTCGCCGTCGGCGATGCGGAACATCTCGCGCACGAGGTCGAGTCCGGTGACCTCCTCGGTGACCGGGTGCTCGACCTGGAGGCGGGTGTTGACCTCCAGGAAGGAGATGGTGCCGTCGGTCCCGACGAGGAACTCGACGGTGCCGGCGCCCACGTACCCGGCTTCCTTGAGGATCGCCTTGGACGCCGCGTACAGCTCGGCGTTCTGCGCCTCGGTGAGGAACGGCGCGGGAGCCTCCTCGACCAGCTTCTGGTGGCGGCGCTGGAGCGAGCAGTCACGGGTGGAGACGACGACCACGTTGCCGTGCGTGTCGGCCAGGCACTGCGTCTCGACGTGGCGCGGCCTGTCGAGGTAGCGCTCCACGAAGCACTCGCCCCGGCCGAACGCGGCGACGGCCTCGCGCACGGCGGAGTCGTACAGCTCGGGGACCTCTTCGAGGGTGCGGGCGACCTTCAGACCGCGACCGCCACCACCGAAGGCGGCCTTGATCGCGATGGGCAGACCGTGCTCCTCGGCGAACGCCACGACCTCGTCGGCGCCGGACACCGGGTCCGGGGTGCCGGCGACCAGCGGCGCGCCGGCGCGCTGGGCGATGTGACGGGCGGCGACCTTGTCACCGAGGTCACGGATCGCCTGCGGCGGCGGGCCGATCCAGGTCAGGCCCGCGTCGAGAACGGCCTGGGCGAAGTCCGCGTTCTCGGACAGGAAGCCGTATCCGGGGTGGATGGCGTCAGCTCCGGAGTCGGCTGCTGCCTGGAGGACCTTCTTCATGTCCAGGTAGCTGGCGGCCGGGGTGTCACCGCCCAACGCGAACGCTTCGTCTGCCGCGCGGACGTGCAGCGCGTCCCGGTCCGGGTCGGCGTAGACGGCTACGCTCGCGATCCCGGCATCCCGGCAGGCACGGGCAACGCGGACAGCGATTTCGCCACGGTTGGCGATGAGCACCTTGCGCACGATGGCTTCCTCCTAGAAACAAGCTGAGTTTAGGGACAGCTGACACGGCCTTTCGACCCCTATCCGCAGGTGAGCTTCCCCACACGGAGCGTGATAGCGAGGCTTGCCCGAGCCCAGAAACCCTTGTGTCGCCCCAGGTCAGGGAGATCCCCGACTGCACAGTAACCCCGTGACGCGGCGCAGGTCTCTGTTCGCCGGGTCAGCGGCCCCTGCTGAATCTTTGTGGAGTCCCTACGAACGGCCTATGCATTCTTTGCGTGAGAGCCGTCACTCGGGCCACTCGGTAACGAAGCCGTCCCCACCCCTTGTCGGCGCGTTTACCGGTGAGTAGCCTCCAGGCGTCGAACACGCTTGTGGCTTCTGGGGGGATGGGGGCGTCGGTGCTGCGCAGACTCGTGGCCGGGCTGGCCGCGATCGTGCTCGTCGTGGAAGCGGCGGTGCTCGTACTCGTGCACGTCGTGCTGGGGAAGACGACGCAGAGCCAGTCGATGTCCATCGCCGGGAGCGATCCGGAGCTGATGGCGAAGGCGACCTACGGCCTCGGGGCGGCGATGGGCGCCTTCCTGCTGTTGTGCGCCGTCATGCTCGCCGTCGTCGCCGTACGGGACCGGGCTCCCGGCCGCTTCGCCCGCGTGGTCCTGGTGGTCGCAGCCGTCACCCACGCGGTGCTCGGCGCGCTCGCCCTCGGACTGGTGGGCTGGGGCGCCTTCGCCGTCCTGATGCTGATCCTGTGCCTGCTCGTGCTGACCCTGATGCTCTACGCCGGGCCCGAGGACGCGCGGGACGCCGGGGGCCCCCAGGGCGCGGAGGACGCCCCGCCGCCCGGCATCGAGGGGCTCAGGCCCACAAATCCGTGATGGAGACGTCCAGTTCGGCCAGCAGGGAACGCAGCAGGGGCAGGGAGATCCCGATCACGTTGCCGTGATCCCCGTCGATGCCGTCGATGAAGGGCGCCGACAGCCCGTCCAGGGTGAAGGCACCCGCGACGTGCAGCGGCTCGCCGCTGGCCACGTACGCGGCCACCTCGGCGTCCGTCGGCTCGCCGAAGCGGACCGTCGTGGACGCCGTGGCCGACACCTGACGGCCGCTCGCCGCGTCGATGACGCAGTGCCCGGTGCGCAGTACCCCGGCCCGGCCCCGCATGGCCTTCCAGCGGGCCGTCGCCTCCTCGGCGTCGGCCGGCTTGCCCAGTGCCTCCCCGTCGAGCTCCAGTACGGAGTCACAGCCGATCACCAGCGCCCCCGCGGCCTCGTCCAAGGCCGCGACCACGCCGGCCTTCGCCTCGGCCAGCGCCAGCGCCAGCTCGGACGGGGTGTCGGCGCTCAGGGTGTCCTCGTCGAACCCGCTGACGATCACGTGCGGGGCGAGCCCGGCCTGCCGCAGCAGGTTCAGCCGGGCGGGCGAAGCGGAGGCGAGGACGACGGAGCGGGGCGCGGCAGCAGTCATGCGAGCCATCGTAGGGCCGTGGGAGAGGCGTGCGGGCCGCTCAGAAGGGGCCCACGCCCAGGACGTACACCACGACGATCATGGCGAGGGCGAGCACCACGATCAGCCGCCGCAACATCGCTTGCGCGTCGCGCATGTCCTTCGGCGGCTCGTTCTTCGGGTCTGACCAGAGCATCTTGCGATCCTCGCGCCGCGGACGACGGTGGCGCCTGAGTACGGGTACTCAGGCGCCACCGTCCGTTCATGCCATCTTCGCGGCGGCGGCGCCCTACGCGGGCCAGTACGTACGGCCCCAGGCGGCCGGACCCGGCCGCGGAAGCGTCCGTCGTGCCACCCGCGCCGGCGCCGCCCATTCGTCCGGGACC
The DNA here is from genome assembly GCF_055231995.1 of Streptomyces sp. Tek67B01. NCBI lineage: Bacteria > Bacillati > Actinomycetota > Actinomycetes > Kitasatosporales > Streptomycetaceae > Streptomyces > Streptomyces sp. Tek67B01. The sequence continues at coordinate 2,866,610 of NZ_JBUYUY010000001.1, read as the reverse complement.
CGGGGCGCGCCCGACGGCGCGGACGCCAGCGCCGCCGCGCGCGCTTGGACCACCGCCAGTGCGGCGGCCAACTCCTCCGGGGTCGGGTTCCCCTTGACGACCTTGATCACCACAGGACAGACCTCCGGGGTCTAGAGGGGGATGTTGCCGTGCTTCTTCGGGGGGAGGGATTCCCGCTTGGTGCGCAGCTGACGCAGCCCCTTCACCACGTGGGCCCGGGTCTCCGACGGCATGGTCACCGCGTCGACGTACCCGCGCTCGGCGGCGGTGTAGGGGTTGAGCAGGGTGTCCTCGTACTCGGCGATCAGCCGGGCCCGCGTCTCCTCCCCCTCGCCGGCGGCCTCTGCCTCGGCGATCGTGCGGCGGTGCAGGATGTTCACCGCGCCCTGCGCGCCCATGACGGCGATCTGCGCGGTCGGCCAGGCGAGGTTCAGGTCCGCGCCGAGGTGCTTGGAGCCCATGACGTCGTAGGCGCCGCCGAAGGCCTTGCGGGTGATGACGGTGATCAGGGGAACGGTGGCCTCGGCGTAGGCGTAGATCAGCTTCGCCCCGCGCCGGATGATCCCGTTGTACTCCTGGTCGGTGCCCGGCAGGAAGCCGGGTACGTCGACGAAGGTCAGCACGGGCACGTTGAAGGCGTCGCAGGTCCGCACGAAGCGGGCGGCCTTCTCGGAGGCGTTGATGTCCAGGCAGCCGGCGAACTGCATCGGCTGGTTCGCGACGATGCCCACCGGGTGGCCCTCGACGCGGCCGAAGCCGGTGAGGATGTTCGGCGCGAACAGCGACTGCGTCTCCAGGAACTCGCCGTCGTCGAGGACGTGCTCGATCACGGTGTGCATGTCGTACGGCTGGTTCGCGCTGTCCGGGATGAGTGCGTCCAGTTCGCGGTCGAGGTCCGAGACCTCGATGTCCGCCTCCTCGGGGAAGGCGGGCGGCTCGGAGAGGTTGTTGGAGGGCAGGTAGGCGAGGAGGGACTTGACGTACTCGATGGCGTCCTTCTCGTCCCCGGCCATGTGGTGGGCGACACCCGAGGTGGAGTTGTGGGTGCGCGCGCCGCCGAGTTCCTCGAAGCCCACGTCCTCGCCGGTGACCGTCTTGATGACGTCCGGACCGGTGATGAACATGTGCGAGGTCTGGTCGACCATCACGGTGAAGTCGGTGATGGCGGGGGAGTACACCGCGCCGCCGGCGCAGGGGCCCACGACCAGGCTGATCTGCGGGATCACGCCGGAGGCGTGCACGTTGCGGCGGAAGATCTCGCCGTACATGCCCAGCGCGCTGACGCCCTCCTGGATGCGGGCGCCGCCGGAGTCGTTGATGCCGATGACCGGGCAGCCGGTCTTCAGCGCGAAGTCCATCACCTTGATGATCTTCTGGCCGTAGACCTCGCCGAGGGCCCCGCCGAAGACGGTGAAGTCCTGCGAGAACACGGCAACCGGACGGCCGTCGACCGTGCCGTAGCCGGTCACGACGCCGTCGCCGTAGGGGCGGGTCCGCTCCAGCCCGAAGGCGGTCGAGCGGTGCCGGGCGAACTCGTCGAGCTCGACGAACGACCCCTCGTCCAGGAGCAGACCGATCCGCTCACGCGCCGTCAGCTTCCCCTTGGCGTGTTGCTTCTCCACCGCCCGCGCGGACCCGGCGTGGGTGGCTTCGTCGATCCGGCGCTGCAGATCCGCGATCTTGCCCGCGGTGGTGTGCATGTCGATCGGCTCTGAGGGTTGTGACATCGGGGCGCGGCTCCCTGCGTGGTGTCAACGGCCTGGTCAAATGGTGGACTGCTGCTGGCTACTCGTGCGTAGCGTATCGGCGGGCATGGCGCTCGGCAGTGCGGCGTTTGACACACCTACTGTGGGTTGCATGACGCCATCAGATGCATCAGGAGCAACTCCGTCGGGAGCTTCTGCGGGCCGTTGGTCCAGCCTGGACCGGCCGCCCCTCAATGTCGCCGCCTTGCGGCGCCACCTCGTCGGGGAGGGGTTGTGGAGTTCGCTGGAAGTGGTCGCGTCCACCGGCTCCACGAACACCGATCTCGCCGCCCGCGCCGGGGAGCTGCCCGAGGGCGCGGTGCTCGTCGCGGAGGAGCAGAGCGCCGGGCGGGGGCGGCTGGACCGGAGCTGGGTCGCGCCCGCGCGGTCCGGGCTGTTCTTCTCGGTGCTGCTCAAGCCCGGGCCGGGGGTGCCCCAGGAGCGGTGGGGGTGGCTGACGCTGCTCGCCGGGGTGGCCACCGCGACCGGGCTGTCCCGGGCCGCGGGTGTGGACACCGCCCTCAAGTGGCCCAACGACCTGCTGGTCACCGTCGACGGCGAGGAGCGCAAGGCGGGCGGCATCCTCTCGGAGCGGGTGGGTGAGGGGGTCGTCGTGGGGATCGGGCTGAACGTCACCCTCACCGAGGACGAGCTGCCGGTCGACACCGCGGGTTCCCTCTCCCTGGCCAAGGCCACCGTCACCGACCGCGAACCGCTGCTGAAGGCCGTACTGCGCTCCCTGGAGCAGTGGTACGAGGCCTGGCGCGCGGCCGGTGGCGACCCGGCCGCCAGCGGGTTGCAGGAGACGTACGCGGCGGGCTGCGCGACGCTGGGCCGGCACGTCCGGGCGGAGCTGCCCGGGGGCCGCACCATCACCGGGACGGCGGAAGCGGTCGACGCGGACGGGCGGCTCGTGATCCGGACCGCCGACGACGAGCGGGCGGCCGTGGGGGCCGGGGACGTGGTCCACCTGCGGTCCGTCCGGTAGCGGCCGGACGGCCCGGTCCGACGGCGCACCGGGGAGTGAGCTACGGCACACCTGCCGTATGGTTTTGCTGGCACCCCGCAGCGGTACCGGCGGAGATCCCGGTCCTTGTGGTGATCAACCGGTTCGGAAGTCGGAATTGCGTACGGAATGGACAGGAGGCGGCCCTTGACCGTCGACGACCCTACGTCCGGCGCGTCCGGGTCCGGCTCCGGCTCCGGCGCGACCCAGGCCGGTTCGGGCAGCACCCCGATCGGGCGGGACCAGCACACTCCGCACCACGAGGTGGACCACACCGTCCAGCCGACCGCCGACCCGCTGGCCATCCGTCTGGAGCAGCTGATCCTGGGCGCCGAGCGCCGGTACACCCCCTTCCAGGCCGCCCGTAGCGCCGGGGTCTCGATGGAGCTCGCCTCCCGTTTCTGGCGGGCGATGGGCTTCGCGGACATCGGCCAGGCCAAGGCCCTGACGGAGGCGGACGTACTGGCGCTGCGCCGGCTCGCCGGTCTGGTGGAGGCGGGCCTGCTGAGCGAGCCGATGGCGGTGCAGGTCGCGCGGTCCACCGGGCAGACGACCGCCCGGCTGGCGGAGTGGCAGATCGACTCCTTCCTGGAGGGGCTCACGGAGCCGCCGGAGCCGGGCATGACCCGTACCGAGGTCACGTATCCGCTGGTCGAGCTGCTGCTGCCGGAGCTGGAGGAGTTCCTCGTCTACGTGTGGCGGCGCCAGCTGGCCGCCGCGACCGGGCGCGTGGTGCAGGTGGCGGACGACGAGGAGATGGTCGACCGACGGCTGGCGGTGGGCTTCGCGGACCTGGTGGGCTTCACCCGATTGACCCGGCGGCTGGAGGAGGAGGAGCTCGGCGAGCTGGTCGAGGCCTTCGAGACGACGGCGGCGGACCTGATCGCCGCGTACGGCGGACGCCTGATCAAGACGCTGGGCGACGAGGTGCTCTACGCGGCGGACGACGCGGCGACGGCGGCGGAGATCGCGCTGCGGCTGATCGAGACGATGGAGGCGGACCCGCAGATGCCCGAGCTACGGGTCGGGATCGCGTTCGGGACGGTCACGACCCGGATGGGTGATGTCTTCGGGACCACGGTGAACCTGGCGAGCCGGCTGACCTCCATAGCCCCCAAGGACGCGGTGCTGGTGGACGGGGCGATGGCCGAGGAGCTCGGCCGGACGGGCGCCGCGCCGGTCTCGGAGAAGGAGTCGGAGTCGGAGGAGGGCGGCGGTGCCTACCGGTTCGCGCTCCAGCCGATGTGGCAGCGGCCGGTGCGCGGGCTCGGGGTCGTGGAGCCCTGGTCGCTGACGCGCAGGACACCTAAGATCCCCGGGTAACGTTCGTTAACCGGGAGGGCTGTCCTGTGACGTCGAAGAACGTGGTGCCGGAGGGCGGGGCGCCGGAGGACGTGGTGCCGCGGACCGCGGAGTCGGAGTTCCTGGCGGTGCGCCGGCACGAGGACGGGGTCGTCGAGCTGGTCATGGACCGGCCCAAGGCGATGAACGCGGTGTCGACGGGCATGGCCCGGGCCCTCGGGGACGCGTGCGCCCGGCTGGCGGCGGATGCCTCGGTCCGGGTGGTCGTGCTCTCCTCCGCCGTGGAGCGGGCGTTCTGCGTGGGCGCCGACCTCAAGGAACGCAACGCGATGTCGGACGCCGAGCTGGTGCGGCAGCGGCCGACGACGCGGGGCGCCTACGGGGGCGTGCTGGAGCTGCCGATGCCGACGATCGCGGCCGTGCACGGGTTCGCGCTCGGCGGCGGTTTCGAGCTGGCCCTGGCCTGCGACGTGATCGTGGCCGACGAGACGGCGGTGGTCGGCCTGCCGGAGGTGTCGGTCGGGGTGATCCCGGGCGGCGGCGGTACACAGCTGCTGCCCCGGCGGGTCGGCGCGGCCCGCGCGGCGGAGCTGATCTTCACCGCGCGCCGGGTGGAGGCGCCGGAGGCGCTGGAGCTGGGCCTGGTGGACTCGGTGGTCGCGGCGGGGACCGACCGTGAGCGGGCGCTGGCGCTGGCGGCCCGGATGGCCGCGAACTCGCCGGTCGGCCTGCGCGCGGCGAAGCGGGCGCTGCGGCTGGGGCACGGGATGGACCTGGCGGCCGGGCTGGAGATCGAGGACGCGGCGTGGCGTACGGTGGCGTTCTCCGGGGACCGCGCCGAGGGCGTGGCGGCGTTCAACGAGAAGCGCGAGCCGCGGTGGCCCGGGGTCTAGCCCGATCGGCGCTCGTGATCTTGATGGGCGTCGAAAAGCGCGGCGATTGTCACCAAATCGGGTAAAACTCCCTAACCTGTTGTGATGGGAGTTGACGGGCGGCTTCGGGCCGTCGTGGGCCTCGCGCAGGCCATGGCGGCGGCGTGCGCGCCTCGGGACAGCGTGCGGGCGGCCGCGCGCGGGGCCCGGCTGGCCATGGACGGGTCGTTCGCCGCCATCTCCGCCTGGGAGCGCGAGCGCGGTCGGCTGCGCGTCCTCGTGAACGAGGGCGAGCGGCGGGCGGGGGAGGAGGAGTTCCCCGAGGACGAGTCCTACCCGGTCCACGAGTTCCCGGAGATCACCGAGTTCCTGCACGAGCGCTGGGTGGGCGGCGGCGGACCCCACGCCTGGGTCGAGGACGCGGGTGGGGGCCGTCCGGGCCGGCGCGGCGAGGCGCTGCGCCGGCGCGGGCGCGGCAGCTGTGTGGTCGCGCCGATCGTGCTCAGCGGCCGGGCCTGGGGGGAGCTGTACGTCGCCCGGGACGAGGGGCTGCCCGACTTCGACGAGGACGACGCGGAGTTCGCGACCGTCCTGGCCGCAGTCGTGGCCGCCGGGCTCGCGCAGAACGAGCGCCTCGAAGAGGCCCGGCGCCTGGCCTTCACCGACCCGCTGACCGGGCTGGCCAACCGGCGGGCCGTCGACATGCGGCTCGACGAGGCTCTGGAGGAGCACCGGCGCAGCGGGGCGGTGGTCAGCCTCGTGGTGTGCGACCTGAACGGGCTCAAGCGGGTCAACGACACCCTCGGGCACGCGATGGGGGACCGGCTGCTGGAGCGGTTCGGGTCCGTGCTGAGCCTGTGCGGGGCCATACTGCCCGGCGCCCTCGTGGCCAGACTCGGCGGAGACGAGTTCTGCCTGGTCAGCGTGGGGCCGACGGCGGACGAGGTGGTGCGGGTGACCGAGGAGGTCTGCCTGCGCGCGGCCGAGTTGGAGTTGGGCGAGGGCGTGGCGTGCGGGGTCGCCTCCACCGGGGACCCGATCGGGCTGGTGAAGTCCTCCCGGAGGCTGTTCCGGCTCGCCGACGCGGCGCAGTACAAGGCCAAGGCGGCCCGCTCCCGGGCCCCCGTGGTGGCCGGACGGGACAGCGCCGTGGTGCGGCTCGCCGACGCGGCGCAGGCGGGACGGGGGGAGCGGCGCCGGTTCCGCGGCAGGGCGTAGCAGCCTGTAACGACTGCTCCACCAAGTCGCTAGTGACATGAAGAGATTCAGTCCGTAGGCTGCTGAATATGGATATGCACACTGTCGTGGTGGGAACGTCCGGGACCACCGCCGAGGACGTCATCGCCGTCGCCCGCGGCAACGCGCGGGTCGAGCTGTCCGGCGAGGCGCTGGACGCCCTGGCCCGCGCCCGCGAGATCGTCGACGCGCTCGCCGCCAAGCCCGAGCCGGTCTACGGGGTGTCCACCGGGTTCGGCGCCCTCGCCTCCCGGCACATCAGCCCCGAGCTGCGCGCCCAGCTCCAGCGCAACATCGTCCGCTCGCACGCCGCCGGCATGGGCCCGCGCGTCGAGCGCGAGGTCGTGCGCGCCCTGATGTTCCTGCGGCTCAAGACCGTGGCGTCCGGGTTCACCGGCGTCCGGCCCTCCGTCGCGCAGACGATGGCCGACGTGCTGAACGCCGGCATCACGCCGGTGGTGCACGAGTACGGCTCCCTCGGCTGCTCCGGAGACCTCGCCCCGCTCTCGCACTGCGCCCTCGCCCTGATGGGCGAAGGCGACGCCGAGGGCCCGGACGGGGCCGTGCGCCCCGCCGGCGAACTGCTAGCCGAAGCCGGCATCGAGCCCGTCGAGCTGCGCGAGAAGGAGGGCCTGGCCCTCCTCAACGGCACCGACGGCATGCTCGGCATGCTGATCATGGCCCTCGCCGACCTCGGCAAGCTCTACACCTCCGCCGACATCACGGCCGCGCTGACCCTGGAAGCGCTGCTCGGCACCGAGAAGGTCCTCGCGCCCGAGCTGCACGCCATTCGCCCCCACCCCGGCCAGGGCGCCTCCGCCGCCAACATGGCCGCGGTCCTGGACGGCTCCGGCCTCGTCCGCCACTACCAGGAGGAGACGGCCCCGCGCGTCCAGGACGCCTACTCGGTGCGGTGCGCCCCCCAGGTCGCCGGCGCGGGCCGGGACACCATGGCGCACGCCGCCCTGGTCGCCTCGCGCGAGCTGGCCTCGGCCGTCGACAACCCGGTGGTGCTCCCCGACGGCCGGGTCGAGTCCAACGGCAACTTCCACGGGGCCCCGGTCGCGTACGTGTTGGACTTCCTGGCCATCGCCGCCGCCGACCTGGGTTCCATCGCCGAGCGCCGCACCGACCGGCTGCTGGACAAGAACCGCTCGCACGGCCTGCCGCCGTTCCTGGCGGACGACGCCGGCGTGGACTCCGGTCTGATGATCGCCCAGTACACGCAGGCCGCGCTGGTCAGCGAGATGAAGCGGCTCGCGGTACCCGCGTCCGCCGACTCGATCCCCTCCTCCGCCATGCAGGAGGACCACGTCTCCATGGGTTGGTCGGCCGCGCGCAAGCTCCGTACCGCGATCGACAACCTGACCCGGATCGTCGCGATCGAGCTGTACGCGGCCACCCGCGCCATCGAGCTGCGCCACGGGCTCACCCCGTCCCCGGCGAGCCGGGCCGCCATCGCGGCGGTGCGCGAGGCGGGCGTCGAAGGTCCCGGGCCGGATCGTTTCCTCGCCCCCGACCTGGCCGCCGCCGACGCGTTCGTGCGTTCCGGCGCGCTCGTCGCCGCAGTGGAGGCGGTCACCGGGCCGCTCGCCTGAGCACGACGTGAACACGAGAGGGGCCGCGCCCGGGGAAGTCCCGGGCGCGGCCCTTTCGCGTGGCGGGGCGCGGCCGGCGGTCTACTGCGCGCGTGAGCGCCGTACGGAGAAGGCGACGAAGCCCGCTCCCACGCCCAGGCAGAGCGCGCCGCCCATCAGGTAGGGGCTGGTGTCGACGCTGCCGGTGTCGGCGAGCGAGAGGGACACGGCGGCGGCCTCGCGGGGCGCCGAGGCGTCCACGACCGTGGCGGTGTCGGTGAGGGTGGCCCGGTTCTCCTGGGCGGGCAGGCTCCGCTGGTCGGACAGGCCGGAGCGGATCGGTGCCTGGTCCGGTGCGGTGGCGTTCGCCGAGGGCACGAACCAGAGGGCGGCGAGGAGGGTGGTCGCTCCGAGAGCGGTGAGCAGCGATCGACGTGCGGACACGGTGCGATCCCCCTTGTGGCAGCAGCGAATTGGCCGTGTGCGCCGATGCTAGTGAAAGGGGCGGGTCGTGGGAAAGTCGAGGCGGCCTCGGGGCTTACTCTCCGTCGTATGAACTCTTCTGACACCTCACGGTACGTACGGCTTCGGGTGGATTTGGTCCTGGAGGTGACCGAAACCACAGCGCTCACCGGGGCCGCCCTCGCGCACATCAAGGCCGACGAGTTCATGCCGGACGAGGAGCGCGGTCATGCCGAGGCGGCGGTGGGCGAGGACGAGTCGGAGGCCCTGGCCTACCTGGTCGACCCCACTGACCTGGTCGCGGACATCCCCGGCGTGGAACTGGCCCAGGCCTCGTGGAGCAGTGAGCCCGTCGAATACGACCCCGAGTCCATGGAATGGGACATGGACGAGGAAGATGGTGACTTCGACGAAGAGGTGACGGACAACGCCTGACCGTGGGATTGCCCACATCCCAACGGAATGTGGAACCGAAACGGGTCATTCACGCGTTGTCACAACCGTGGGCAGGGGGCATGACCTCCTGCCCGGTGGGTACTTTCCAGCGGCAGCTGGGGAGGAGCTCGGGGGTTCCGGCAACGATGGAGTGGCGTGTGAGGACGGACAGCAAGCGGCGGAAGAGGTCCCTGGTGGCCATATCCGCCGTCCTCGGTGGCGTACTGGTGCTTTCGGCGTGCGACGGCGGAGGTGACCAGCCCAAGGGCAGCGGACAGGCCTCGGGCAAGTCCCAGGCCGATGTCGACGCGGCGGCGGCCAAGGACGCCTCGAAGGCCCGAATAGCCATCACGCCCAAGGACGGCGCCACCAACATCGGCCTCAACGACGCCACGAACGTGAGCGTCAGCGACGGCACCCTCACCAAGGTCGAGCTCAAGAGCTCCGACGGTGCGGACGTGCCGGGCAAGATGGCCGCCGACGGCAAGAGCTGGAAGCCGGACGCCGCCCTCAAGCGTTCGACCAAGTACGCCCTGTCGGCGAGCGCCAAGGACGAGGCGGGTCACGAGGCGCACGAGAACGCCTCCTTCACCACCGTCTCCCCGGAGAACAGCTTCATCGGCTCGTTCGTGCCGGACGAGGGCGAGACCGTCGGCGTGGGCATGCCGGTCTCGATCACCTTCAACAAGCCGATCAAGGACCAGAAGGCCGTCCAGGCCGCCATCAACGTGTCCTCCAGCAGCGGCCAGGAAGTCGTCGGCCACTGGTTCGACGCGCAGCGGCTGGACTTCCGCCCGGAGCAGTACTGGCAGGCGAACTCCACCGTCACGCTGAAGCTCGCGCTGGACGGCGTCCAGGGCGCCCCGGGCGTCAAGGGCGTCCAGAACAAGACCGTCACCTTCAAGATCGGCCGGAGCCAGGTCTCCACGGTCGACGCGAAGACCAAGAAGATGACGGTCACCCGGGACGGACAGGTCATCAAGACCATCCCGATCTCGGCGGGCTCCCCCTCGAACCCGACGTACAACGGCCAGATGGTGATCTCCGAGAAGTTCAAGGAGACCCGGATGGACGGCGCCACCGTCGGCTTCAAGAACGGCGAGGGCAAGGGCGAGTACGACATCAAGGACGTCCCGCACGCGATGAGGCTGTCCACCTCGGGCACCTTCATCCACGGCAACTACTGGGGCTCCGACTCGATCTTCGGCAACGTCAACACCAGCCACGGCTGTGTCGGTCTGAACGACACCCAGGGTGCGAACGACCCGAACACAGCGGGCGCTTGGTTCTTCGACAACTCGCTCATCGGCGACGTCGTCACCGTCGTCAACTCCCCTGACAAGACCATCAAGCCCGACAACGGCCTCAACGGCTGGAACATGAGCTGGGCGGAGTGGAAGGCTGGCGCGGCCTCCTGACGCCCCGGACGCTCTGACGCGTGCGAACGGCGGGGAACCCCCAGGGGTTCCCCGCCGTTCGTCGTTCTCATCCGACTCTTACCTTCGGCTTACCCCGCGATCAGGGGCGGCGCCTACGTTCGGCGCCATGTTCTTCACCTACCTGCGGCGCGAGTTGCGCCGACGCCGCAAGGCGGCGCTGGTCGTCGCGTCCGGCCTCGCCCTCGGCATCGCTCTCGTCATCGTCGTCAACTCCGTGTCCGCGGGCATGACCCAGGCCCAGGGCAAGGTCCTGCAGTCCCTCTACGGGCTGGGCACCGACATGACCGTCACCAAGGCCCAGCCGCCGCAGGGGGAAGGGGCCGACTCCGGCCGCCCGCGCTTCAGGTTCGACGCCAAGGGCGAGGGGGACACGGGCGCCGACACCGACCAGAGCCGTGACCTGGTGATGCCCCAGGGCTTCCAGACCCTCGACTCCACCACGGTGGGCAAGGTCGCCGGACAGGACGGCGTCGCCCAGGCGGTCGGCGGCCTCAGCCTCCAGGTGACCAAGGTCAACGGGCAGTTCAAGCGCGGCGAGTTCCGCCGGGGCCAAAGCGGCGGCGGGGCGGCGGGCGGTACGGGCGGCAAGCAGGGCGCCGGCGGCGGCGCGGTCGAGGGCGGCGGCGCCGACTTCTCCGTCCACTCCTACTCCGTCTACGGCGCGGACGTCACCCAGCCGAAGCTGGGCCCGCTGACCACCTCCAAGATCACCTCGGGCCGGGCCTTCGCGGTGGGCGACAAGGACGCGGCCGTCGCCGTCGTCGACAGCGCGTACGCCAAGAAGAACAACCTGTCCGTCGGCTCCGACCTCACGGTCAAGACCGTCGCGTTCAAGGTCGTCGGCATCGCCACCGCCGACAGCGGGGAGGCCACCGCCAACCTGTACGTCCCCCTCCACCAGGCCCAGACCCTCGCCGAGACCCCCGACAAGATCACCACGGTCTACGTCCAGGCCAAGGACTCCCAGGACATCGGCTCAGTCAAGCAGGCCATCCAGAAGAACGTCCCCGACACCACGGTCACCACCTCCGCCGACCTGGCCGACACCGTCTCCGGGTCGCTCTCCACCGCCGCCTCGCTGGCCGACACGGTCGGTACGTGGCTCTCGTACATCGTGCTGGCCGCCGCCTTCCTCGTGGCCGGGCTGCTCACCTCCTCCGCCGTCTCTCGGCGCGTCCGCGAGTTCGGCACGCTCAAGGCACTCGGCTGGAAGAGCAGCCGCGTCACCCTCCAGGTCGCCGGAGAGGCCCTGGTCAACGGTCTGATCGGCGGGGTCCTCGGCATCGTCGTCGGCTTGGGCGCCGCCTACGCGATCACCGCCGCCAGCCCCACCCTCACGGCCAAGCTGGCGGGCGCCGCCGGGCGCGCGGGAATGCGGTCCGGGGGAGGGGGCGGCGGGATGCGCGCCGCGCGTCAGAGCGCCGGCAAGGCCCTCGACGTGGCCCTCACCGCGCCGGTGTCCCTGTCCGTCATCGGCCTGGCCGTCGCCCTCGCCGTGGCGGGCGGCCTGATCGCGGGCGGCTTCGGCGGCTGGCGGGCGTCGCGGCTGCGGCCGGCGGACGCGCTGCGCCGCGTCGAATAGTCCGCGCGATCCGCAGGCAGCCCCTCCCCACCTTCCGATCAAGCGAGGCAACGAGATGTACCAACTCAGCGGAGTCACCAAGCGCTACCGGCGCGGCAAGCAGTCCGTCGACGCGCTCGCCGACGTCGACCTCACCATCGAGGACGGCGGTCGGCTCGTCATCCAGGGCCCCACCGGCGGCGGCAAGTCCACCCTGCTCCAGATGCTCGGCGCCCTCGACCGGCCGACCGAGGGCCGGATCGTCCTCGACGGCCTGGACCTGGCGACCGTCTCCGAGGCCCGCCTCACCCGGGTCCGGGCCGAGACCATCGGCTTCGTCTTCCAGTCCTTCAACCTCATCCCGACGTTGACGGCGCAGGAGAACGTCGAGACGGCCCTGGTCCCCCTCGGCCTCAAGACGCGCGAGCGGCGCACGCGGGCGGCCGAGGCGCTGGAGTCGGTCGGCCTCGCCGAACGCACGGGCCACCTGCCCGGCGAGATGTCCGGCGGCCAACAGCAGCGCGTCGCGATCGCGCGGGCGCTGGTCAAGCGACCCAAGGTGCTGCTGGCCGACGAGCCGACCGGCAACCTGGACGAGTCGATGCGCGACGAGGTCATGGACCTGCTCGAAGGGCTGTGGAAGGAACACGGTCTGACCTTCGTGATGGTCACCCACGACAGCGCGCTCGCCAAGCGCGCCCCGCGCGTCGCGACGATCCGCAAGGGACGCGTGACGGTGACGGAAAACCCCTGAGCGGGGCCAACGGAAAACCCCTGAAGGCGGCCACGGGACGGGGCCTGACCAGGGTCGGGAGGCATGACCGTTCACGCCTTGGCCGTGCCCCCGTCCGACGCCGAAGTCGACGCCTGGCTGGCCGTCCTGACCGCCGCGGCGGGCGCCGACCGGCGGCCCGCGCCCTCCCGGGTGGAGGTCGCCGGGCGGCTGAGGGTGCCGCCGCTCCCGCGGCGGGCCGTGTTCTGGGCACGGGACGACGGCGTCGGCGTCGCCTCCCTGGTCCTGTTCACGGACCCGGGCAACGCGCACACCGCGTACCTGGACGTACTCGCCGTGAGCCCGCACGCGCGCCGGCGCGGCGCGGGCACGGAGCTGTGGGAGCGGGTCCGTACGGAACTCCTCGCGCAGGGCCGCACCTCGATCGGCACCCTCGTCGACCTGGGCGGCCAGGGGCAGGCGTTCGCGCAGGCGTTCGGCTTCGAGAACGCCCTGCCGATGGCCCGGTACGTCCAGGACGTCACCCGCCCGACGGCGCCCGAGGTCCCCGCCCCGCCCGGGTACGCCCTGCGGCATTGGCACGGGCCCGTACCGCCGCGGTGGGCGGACGCGTTGGCCGTCGCCTACGGGGCCATGCGGGACGCGCCGAGCGGCGACACCGACGCGCGGTTCCAGGCCTGGACGGCGCGGCGCGTGCGCGCGGAACAGCAACTGGTCGTGGACCGGGGCGGGGAACTGACCACGGTCGCCGCCCTCACCCCCGCGGGGGAGGTCGCGGCGTACACCGTCCTCGTCCTCCCGGACCCGGCGGGGCGGCGCGCCCTCCAGTACGACACGGTCGTCGTCCCGGCCCACCGAGGTCGCGGACTCGGCCGCACCGTCAAGCGGGCGATGCTCGCCGCGGCGCGGTCGCGATATCCCGCGCTGCGCGAGGTCGAGACGACCGTGGCCGACGAGAACGCCCCGATGCGGCGGGTCAACGCGGCCCTCGGCTACCGGCGCGAGCAGGCGCAGGGCGTGTTCCGGCTGAAGCTCTGAGACGCCGTCACCGGTCGGTGGGTTCGGCCGTCGCCACGGGGTGGGCCGGGGCGGGCCCGGCCGCCGACCAGGACGACAGCATGCGCAGCGCGTCCGCCGACGGGGAGCCGGGGGCGGCATGGAAGGTGATCAGGGACTGCTCGGAGTCGTCCGGCAGGGCCAGCGTCTCGAAGGCCAGGCTCAACTCGCCCACCAGGGGATGGCTCAGCCGCTTCACCCCGTGCGTCTTGTCGTCCGCCAGCGTGTGCGCGGCCCACAGCCGCCGGAACTCCTCGCTCTTCACCGACAACTCGCCCACCAGCGCGGAGAGCTGCTCGTCCTCCGGGTGCCGGCCCGCGTACAGGCGCAGATAGCTCACCACCTGGCAGGCCCGGCACTCCCACTCCGCGTACAGCTCCGCCGTCGCCGGGTCCAAGAACACCATCCGGACCAGGTTGCGCTCCTGCGCCGGCAGCGCGCCGAAGTCGCCGAAGACCGCCGTCGCCATCCGGTTCCAGGCCAGTACGTCCTGACGCCGGCCCACCAGGTACGCCGGCACGCCCTCCATCGCGTCCAGCAGCACGCGCAGCTCCGGGCGGACCTGCTCGGGTCGCCGTGAAGGACGGCGCCTGCGCGGCCGCGGGCTCGCCAGGTGGGTCAGGTGGGCCGACTCGGTGCCGTCCAGGCGCAGCGCCCGCGCGATCGCGTCCAGGACGTCGGCCGACACGTTCTGCCCGTGACCCTGCTCCAGCCGCGTGTAGTAGGCCACCGACACGCCCGCCAACTGCGCCAGCTCCTCCCGGCGCAGACCGGGCACCCTGCGCTGTCGTCCGTAGTGCGGCAGGCCCACGTCCTCGGGACGCAGGCGGGCCCGGCGGGAGCGGAGGAACTCGCCCAGTTCGGCGCGCTGATCAAGCTGGTCCATACCGCCAGTATCACCGGTCCGCCCACCGGCAGCCTGACCCCGCCAGTGGTAGGACCGGCGGTCCTATGCTCCGCAGGGGGCTGGGTGGGAGCCGCCGCCGCGGGCAGGGTGGTGGGCACCGCACCAAGGAACCCCCAGGAGAAGCAGCGCATGTCCGCCACTCAGCACACCCCGCTCACCCAGGTCGCCGCGTACGCCGCCCCCGCACCCAAGGCTCCGCTGGAGCGCACCACCGTCGCGCGCCGCCCGGTCGGCGATCACGACGTGCTCATCGACATCAAGTACGCCGGCATCTGCCACTCCGACATCCACCAGGTGACCGACGGCTGGGGCGAGGGCATCTACCCGATGGTGCCGGGCCACGAGATCGCCGGCGTGGTCACCGAGGTCGGCGCGGGCGTCACGAAGTTCGCGGTCGGGGACCACGTCGGCGTCGGCTGCTTCGTCGACTCCTGCCGCGCCTGCGAGTACTGCCTGCGCGGCCAGGAGCAGTTCTGCGCCCGGGGCATGACCGGCACGTACAACTCGCTCGACAAGGAGGGGCAGCCCACGTACGGCGGCTACTCCACCCACATCGTCGTCGACGAGAACTACACCGTCCGCATCCCCGACGGTCTCGCCCTCGACGTCGCCGCCCCGCTGCTGTGCGCGGGCATCACCCTCTACTCGCCGCTGCGGCACTGGCAGGCCGGTCCCGGCAAGAAGGTCGCGATCGTGGGCCTCGGCGGGCTCGGGCACATGGGAGTGAAGATCGCGCACGCGCTCGGCGCGGAGGTCACCGTCCTGTCCCAGTCGCTGCGCAAGAAGGAGGACGGGCTGCGGCTGGGCGCCGACCACTACCACGCGACGAACGACGAGAGGACCTTCGAGGAGCTCGCCGGCACCTTCGACCTGATCGTCTCCACCGTCTCCGCCCCGCTCCCCCTCGACGCGTACCTCGGCCTGCTCAAGGTCGACGGCGCCCTGGTGAACGTGGGCGCCCCGGAGGAACCGGTCTCGTTGAACCTGTTCTCGGTCATCGGCGGCCGCAAGACCATCGCCGGCTCCATGATCGGTGGCATCGCCGAGACGCAGGAGATGCTCGACTTCTGCGCCGAGCACGGTCTGGGCGCGGAGATCGAGGTCATCGACGCCGACGGCATCAACGAGGCGTACGAGCGGGTCCAGGCGAGCGACGTCCGCTACCGCTTCGTCATCGACACCTCCACCATCTGACCGGCCCCGCGCCGGTCCGCCCACCCCCCGGGGCGGACCGGCGCGGACCAGGGCCGGTACACCGCCCGGCCCGGTCGGCCCCGGTCAAAGCCCCGCCGGACGCGGGTCCCGGAGCGCGGCGCGGCTCACTCGCTCCCGGGAGCGGCGGCGACCCCGATCGGGCAGGAGACGCCCGTGCCGCCGATACCGCAGTAGCCGCCCGGGTTCTTGTCCAGGTACTGCTGGTGGTGAGCCTCCGCGGGCCAGAACGGGCGGTCCGAGGCCGGGAGGACGGCCGTGGTGATCTCGCCGTGGCCCGAGGCGGTCAGGACGCGCTGGTAGGCGGCGCGGGAGGCCTCGGCCTCCGCCTGGTGGGCGGGGGAGTGGGTGTAGATCGCCGAGCGGTACTGGGTGCCGACGTCATTGCCCTGGCGGAAGCCCTGGGTGGGGTCGTGGGACTCCCAGAACAGCTTCAGGAGCGCGGCATAGGAGACCTGGGAGGGGTCGAAGACCACCCGGACGACCTCGGTGTGGCCGGTCAGGCCCGAGCACACCTCCTCGTAGGTCGGGTTCTCCGTGTGACCGCCCTGGTATCCGGCCAGGGTCGTCCACACCCCCGGCGTCTGCCAGAACTTGCGCTCCGCGCCCCAGAAACAGCCCAGCCCGAAGTCGGCCACGGCGAGGTGCGCGGGGTAGGGGCCGGCGAGCGGATTGCCGAGCACCGTGTGCGCGGACGGCACGTCGAAGAGGGGCCGGGAGCGGCCCTTGAGGGCCTCCTCGCGGGTGGGGAGCTCGGGCGTACGGCGGTACGAGAACATGGATTCCCTCCTAGTGGTACCCCCTCAACGACCGGGGACGAGCCCGGATTCCCGACCCCGCCGCCGGCCCCCGTGCCGTCAGGCCGACGCCTCCCGCACGCAGAAGTCCCGGGCCCGCACGTATCGCGACCTGCTGTCCGCCGCGTACGTCCACGGCGTCGCCCCGATGTACCCGTCGACGGCACGGAACTGCGCGACGGCCTCCGCGTAGCGGCCCTGCCAGTGCAGGTTCCACGCGAGCACGTGCCGTACCCGGGTCACCCGCCGGTCCGCCGGGTCCGCCGCGGCCACGTCCGCGAGCGCGGCGTCGGTCGCCGCGACGACGTCCGGCCGCTGGTAGAAGACCTCCGGGGCGAGGTCCTCCTCGGACATCTCGTACTCCAGGTACGCGTACAGCGGCAGCAAGGACAGCAGGTCGCCTGGGGCGCCGGACGCCGCGGAGGCCTTCGCGAAGGCCTCGGCCTCCTCGTTCGAACCGCGCCACTTGCGACACCAGTACTGCAAGGCGCCGGTGTGGGCCGAAAGGACCTTGGGGTCCCGCTTGACGATCTCCGCCCACAACTGTTCGTACCGCTCGTGCGGGTATCCCAGCGCCATCGCGACGGGCTGCTCCAGCATGTACGGCACCGGGTCCGCCGGGTCCGCCAACCGCTGGGCCTCGGCGATCACCTCCTGTGAGGAGGCGATCAGCCGGTGGAAGAGGCGGAACTGCTCCTGCGTGGTGTGCTTGGCGCTCAGCGATCCGCGCACCTTCCACGCCACCAGCACCGAGGTGTCCGCCTGCACCGCGGCCGCAGCCGGGTCCCCGGGCCGCTGCGCCCGCCAGGCCAGCAACCAGGCGTCGTCCTCCGCCGCCAGGTCGGCGAGGTCCCGGACCCGCCGGAAACGCTCGTCCCAGTCCTGCCCCGCGGCGTCCAACCAGGCCGCGCCGGCCTTCCAGTCGCCCGCCCGTACGGCGTCCAGCGCGGCGATGTCACCCGGCGCCGGCCGGGCGCCGTGATCGGTGTCCAACCGGTCGGCGGGGAGGAAGCCGAGCGCGAGCGCCGCGTTCGGGTCCACGGCGCGGCGCCGCTTGCCGGCGCCGGCGCCCGCCTTGCGCGCGCGCAGCAGCTTGAAGGCGCCGCCGAGCAGCATGACGGCGAAAACGATCAGGCCGAGCATCAGAGGTGCACCAGCTTCCGCAGGGGTTCGGTGTCGGGCAGGTCCGCGACGACCGCGTCCAAGGCGGGCTCCAGCCGCTCCTCGAAGTCGCCGGCCGGGTAGCGCAGGGTGGCCGAGTCGGACCAGGACAGCTGCCACCGGGCCTCGTCACGCGCCGTCAGTTCGACCGTCACCAGCTGGTTCAGGGCGCGCCGCAGGACGGGCCGGGCGAACTCGCGGGCCGCGCGGCCCGTCGCGGACGCCGCCTGCTCCGACTTCGGGAGGAGGTCGGCGATGCGCCAGCGCACCGCCGGATCGGCGTCGATGGCGTCCAGCAGCGACCGCAGGTCCGGCCCGCCGCCCTCGGCGGCCACGGCCGCGCGGATGTCCTGGGCGCCCTGGCCGATGTAGTGGGCCATGCTGTCGTGGACCAGGTCCTCCCAGTCGATCCGCTTCATGGCGAGGGCCTCGGGGGTGAGGACCGCGTGCTCCACGGCGGTCAGCGTGGTCTGGGCGTCGGCGAGCAGCTCCAGCGCCGGGCGGGCCGGCTGCGCGCCGCGACCGTCGTCCGGCAGGGCCTCGATACGGGCCACGCGTTCGGCGAGCGCGGGGTGGGAGTCGTACGGGGACGTCGGCTCCTGCGGCAGCTCGCGGCGCAGACCCTCCAGCTCCTCGGCGCGGGCGTCGAGCAGACGGCGCAGACCGCCGAAGACCTGGCCGGGAGGCGGCAGGAGCCGGGCGCCGACGCCGAGGGTGGCGTAGGAGTCCATGTAGAAGTCCTGCGCCGGGCCGATCGCGTTGAGCTCGCGCAGCGCGGAGGCGGTGGAGTCGCGGCCGGCGACGCGCACCGCGGCGAGGTCGGCGGCGAGCTCTTGGCGCCGGGCGCCGGAGAGGGTGGCGCGCTGGTAGAACTTCCCGTACCCGGTGTAGACCGCCGCCATCGCGCGGTACATGGCGCCGTCGCCGGTGGTGTCGATCTCCTTGGCCTTCTTGCCGGCCGCGATCCGCTGCTCGGCCTTCTTCTCCTGCCGGGCCCGCTCCTTGGCGACCTTGGCGTCGGCCCGGTCGTGGAAGTGGCCGACGGTGCGCAGCAACTGGGTGCGCCCGCGCGCGATCAGCGGGGTGAGGCGGGTGTCGAGGTTGGCGTAGTGGCCCATCTCGTGGGCGAGGACGGCGCGCAACTGCATCTCGTCCAGACCCGTCATCAGGGGTAGACCGATGTAGAGGCGCCGGGTGCCGGGCCGCAGTCCGAGCAGCTTGGCGTCCTCGCTGACGCCGGCGTTGACCTCGGCGATCAGCACGATCTCGTCCGGGGCGCGGGTGCCGACCTGCTCGGCGATCTCCCGCACCGTCTGCCACAGGACCGGTTCCTGCCCCTCGGTGACGCCGACGCCGGGGATCGGGTCGCCCTTGGGGGTGCGGAGCATGAACATGCCGCGCACGATCGGGACGGCGAGGACGAGGGACAGGAGCAGGAGCTTGCCGGCGGCCAGTCCGTGCAGGCCGGAGGCGATGACGCCGATGTCGATGCCGGCGAGGACGGCGAGCAGGGCGAGGCCGAGCAGGTAGAAGCCTGCGAGCAGGACGAGGGCGCGCAGCGCGCGCAGTGAAGCGCCCATATGGACAGATCCCCCCACGGGATGAGAGCGGCGCGGACCGGTCGATGGCGCGCGGCTGTGATGCGTGTGCGAGTACGTATGTGCCGCGCGCCGGATCGGCGCGCCCGCCCCCACCGGTTCGCGGGGGGATCACGACGGGCATCATGCGGCCCGGACGTCACTCAGCGCAACCGTTTAGGACGCCCGGGCCGTCCGGGCCCGGACGCGAGGCCCGAAGCGGGCGCTCTCGGTGGGGTCGGCGCTCTCGGTGGGGTGGGAGCTCAGTGGGGGAGGGTGGCCGGGGAGCCGCCGTTGGCCTCGTAACCGGCGACCGCCAGGGCCCGGTGGATCGCGTACGCCCCGGCCGGGTCCGCGGCGGTCGACCAGGGCAGGGCGCCCACGTAGCCGTCCACGTGCCGCACCTGCTCCATCGCCTCGGCCCAGCGTTCCATCCCCACGAGGAACCACAGCAGCATGTGCCGTACGTGCGCGAGCATCGGGTCGTCCGGCCGGGCCGACGCCACCGCGTACAGCGCCCCCTCCACCGCCCGGGTCACCACCGCGCTGCGCCAGAACGTCGAGACGAGCACCACCTCCGGCAGGTGCTCGTACACCGCGAACAGCGGCAGCGCCGCCAACAGCGAGCCCTGCGGGGCGCGGGCCGCCGCCGCGTGCGCGAACGCGTCGGCCTTCTCCCGCGAGCCGTGCCACTTCTCGCACCAGTAGTTCAGCGCGGCCAGATGCGCGCCCATGTGCGCGGGCGCAACGTCGATGATCTTCGCCCACAGCACGTCGTACTCCGCCTCGGAGTATCCCAGCCCGCGGCCGACCGCCAGCTCCGTGATGTACGGGACCGGGTCTCCCGGCGCCAACAGCGCCGCCCGGCCGCACGCCTCCCGGGCCTCCTCCAGGATGATCCGGTGGTCGGTGGAGCCCACCCCGCCCGACTGCCGCCACGCCTGCTGGACCAGCAGTTCCGCGTGCACCTGGGCGCCGCCGGCGTCCTTCGGCGCGTCCAGCCGCCACGCCTTGAGCCACTGCGCGCCCCGGCCCGGCTGCTCCGCGAGCTCCAGCGCCGCCGCGCCGCCGAAGGCCTGCACGCGCTGCAGGCGCAGCTCCCCGGCCGCCGGGGTGCCGGCCAGCAGTTGCGAGGCGGCCTGCCAGCCGCCCGTGCGGCGCACGTTCTCCAGGGCGTCCATCAGGTCCGGGTCGGGACCGGGCACGCGGACGTCGAGGTGTTCCTGCCGGTCGAATCCGTAGTTCGCCGGGTCGGCGGCGTCGGGGCTGCCGGGCGCGACCAGTCGCAGACCGCCGCGCCTGCGCCGGATGTACGGACCGAGGGCGGCGACGATCAGCCCCACCGCGATCAGGAACCACAGAATCTCCATGGGCCCAGCGAACCAGACGCACCCGGGCGAACGCGAATGCCCGCGAGGCCCGTCGAGGTTCGCGGCCCTCCCGGGCCGGGGAGGCCCCGTGGGGCGTGTGGGGCTTAGCATCTGCCCATGAGCGACGACAGCCACGAGCACCAGAGCTTCGAGACCCGCGCGATCCACGCGGGCAACACGGCGGACCCGCTGACCGGCGCGGTCGTGCCCCCGATCTACCAGGTGTCCACGTACAAGCAGGACGGCGTCGGCGGCCTGCGCGGCGGCTACGAGTACAGCCGCAGCGCCAACCCGACCCGTACCGCCCTGGAGGAGAACCTCGCGGCGCTGGAGGGCGGCTCGCGCGGCCTCGCCTTCGCGTCCGGGCTCGCCGCCGAGGACTGCCTGCTGCGTACGCTGCTGGCCCCGGGCGACCACGTGGTCATCCCGAACGACGCCTACGGCGGCACCTTCCGCCTCTTCGCGAAGGTCGTCTCCCGCTGGGGCGTCGAGTGGTCGGTGGCCGACACCTCCGACGCGGACGCCGTCCGGGCGGCGCTGACCCCGAAGACCAAGGTCATCTGGGTCGAGACCCCCTCGAACCCGCTGCTCGGGATCACCGACATCGCCATGGTGGCCGACATCGCGCGCACCGCCGGGGCCAAACTGGTCGTCGACAACACCTTCGCCTCGCCCTACCTCCAGCAGCCGCTGGCCCTGGGCGCCGATGTGGTCGTGCACTCGCTGACGAAGTACATGGGCGGTCACTCCGACGTCGTCGGCGGCGCCCTCGTCACCGCCGACGCGGCGCTGGGCGAGGAACTGGCGTACCACCAGAACGCGATGGGCGCCGTCGCCGGCCCCTTCGACTCCTGGATCGTGCTGCGCGGCATCAAGACCCTCGCCGTCCGCATGGACCGGCACGCCGAGAACGCCGCCAAGATCGTCGAGGTCCTCCAGCGCCACCCGAAGGTCACCAAGGTGCTCTACCCGGGCCTGGCCGAGCACCCCGGTCACGAGATCGCCGCCAAGCAGATGCGCAACTTCGGCGGCATGATCTCCTTCCAGGTCGAGGGCGGCGAGGAGGCGGCGGTCGCCGTCTGCGACCGCGCGAAGCTCTTCACCCTGGGCGAGTCCCTGGGCGGCGTCGAGTCCCTCATCGAGCACCCGGGCCGGATGACGCACGCCTCCGTCGCCGGGTCGGCGCTGGAGGTCCCCGCGGACCTGATCCGCCTCTCGGTCGGCATCGAGAACGCCGACGACCTCATCGCGGACCTGAAGCAGGCCCTCGGCTAGGTCCCGTCACGGCGCGAACGCGCGGCCACGGCCGGGAACGCCAAGCCGTTGCGGCGAACGCGCGGTCACGCCGGGGAACGCCGGGCCAGCGCGGCGGACGCGCGGCGCCGGGCGGTGGTCACCAGCCCTCCAGGGGCGGGGAGACACCGCTCGGCGGCGTCACCCACGGGCGGGTCAGGGCCGCCCACACCGTGAAGGCCGCCGCCGCCGCGAGGAGCACCGCCCAGCCGAACCGTCGCAGCGCCCGGTAGCGCCGCCGCAGTCGGGCGCCGCGCGCCGCGGCGACCGCCGCCAACCCGGTCGGCACCGGCGGGTGCGGGCCCTCCAGCAACCGCCTGACCTGGTCCTCCTTGGGGTCCCGGAACCCGCTCACGCCGCGTGTCCCCCGTCGGCCGGCGCGGCGCGCAGCTTGGCGAGGGCCCCGGCCCGCAGTGCCTCCACCCGCTCGGGCGGCAGCCCCAGCTGCGCGGCCGTGACCTCCTCCGCGAGACCCTCGTAGACCCTCAGCACCAGTACGAGCCGCTCCTGCGGGCTCAGCCGGGCGAGGACGCCACTGCCGCCGGGGTGCCGCCAGGCGGTGCGGGCGTACGCGGCGCTCAGCTGACGGCGCGTGAACTCGTACGGGTCGTCCGCGCGCAGCCTGCGCCAGTGCGCGTACGTCCGGGCCAGCGCGCCCGCGAGGAGCCGGCGGGCGGTGGGCGGGTCGTCCTCCGGCTCGCCCGTCAGCAGGACCGCGACGTGCAGCAGTCGGCCCGCCGCGCCCGCGACGAACGCCTCGAACTCCGCGAAGGGCCCCGCCCGGTGGTCCACAGCCGCCATGGCCCACATAGTGCGGCCGGGGGGACCACCCCGGTCAAGGGGTGGGACGGGCCGGATGCGCGCGCTCCCGGCCCGGCGGGTTCAGGACGCCGGACCGGCTTCCACGGAGGCCATCAGCTCCGACAGCGACACGTTGAACCGGGTCAGCAGCGAGGTGAACGCCTCGCGCTCCTCCTCGGTCCAGTCCCGCGTCACCCGGGCCATCAACTCGCGCCGCGAGGACCGCACCTCCTCCAGCCGCGCCAGCCCGCGCGGGGACAGCGCGAGCACCACGGCCCGGCCGTCCTCGGGGTGGGAGGTGCGCTTGACCAGGCCGCTGTCGACGAGCGGGGCGACCTGCCGGGTGACGGTGGAGGAGTCGATGCCCATGCCGCCCGCGAGCGCCTTGACGCCCATCGGTCCTTCCAGGTCCAGCCGGTTCAGCAGCAGGTAGGCGGCCCGGTCCATCGAGTTGCGGGCCTGGCCCACCCCACCGAGACGGGTCTGCTCCGCGCGGCGGGCGAAGACCGCCACCTGGTGCTGGAGCGCGTCGAGGAGACCGGCTTCGGCGGGCGTTTCGGCCGCCGTGGGCAGGTCGGAACTGGCCGGGATGGAGGGCATGGCCGTGAGCTCTCTTCGCGTGGGTCCGACAAGGATGGGGGACAGAGTACGCGGCCACACGGCGGCTCGTACGCCCTGTACGAGAACTGATACGGGCACCGCCGACCACCGCGCCGGCCCCGTCCCGCATGGCGAGATTTCGCCCTCACGGGGCCGGTCCCCGGGCCGCTCCTCGCGGGCAGCCGTCAGGCGCCCCGGCTGCGAGACTGGCCGCATGAACTACCGCGTCCCCCAGCCCGTACCGCAGGTCATCCTCGACGACGTGCGGGGCGCCCAGAAGATGCTGTCGGGCGTCTCGCGGGTGACCCCCATGGAGGGCAGCCGGCACCTTTCCGCGCTGACCGGCTCCCCGGTCCACTTCAAGTGCGAGAACCTCCAGCGGACGGGTTCCTTCAAGCTGCGCGGGGCGTACGTGCGCATCGCCGGACTGCGCCCCGAGCAGCGGGCGGCGGGCGTCGTCGCGGCCAGCGCGGGCAACCACGCGCAGGGCGTGGCCCTGGCCTCCTCGCTGCTCGGGGTCCGCTCGACGGTCTTCATGCCCGTCGGGGCGCCCCTGCCCAAGGTGGCCGCGACCCGGGAGTACGGCGCCGAGGTGCTGTTGCACGGCCAGGTCGTCGACGAGACCCTCGCCGCCGCGCAGGAGTACGCGGACCGTACCGGGGCGGTGTTCATCCACCCCTTCGACCACCGCGACATCATCGCCGGTCAGGGCACGGTCGGCCTGGAGATCCTGGAACAGTGCCCGGAGGTGCGGACCATCCTGGTCGGTGTAGGCGGTGGCGGGCTCGCCGCCGGGATCGCGGTCGCGGTGAAGGCGCTGCGCCCGGACGTACGGGTCGTCGGGGTCCAGGCGGCGGGCGCCGCCGCCTACCCGGCGTCGCTCAAGGCCGGGCACCCGGTGTCGATCGAGCGCCCGGTCACGATGGCGGACGGCATCAGGGTCGGACGTCCCGGCGACGTCCCCTTCCGGATCATCGGCGAGCTGATCGACGAGGTCCGTACGGTGTCGGAGGACGCGCTCTCCAGCGCCCTCCTGCTGTGCCTGGAACGGGCGAAGCTGGTGGTCGAGCCGGCGGGCTGCAGCCCGGTGGCCGCGCTGCTGAGCGAACCCGAACTGTACGGCGGCGGCCCGGTCGTCGCGGTGCTGTCCGGCGGCAACATCGATCCGCTGCTGCTCCAGCGCATCCTGCGCCACGGCATGGCGGCGGCGGGCCGCTACCTTTCCCTGCGGCTGCGCGTCACGGACCGACCGGGGGCGCTGGCCGGGCTGCTGGGGGTGCTGTCGGTGGTCGACGCGAACGTGCTGGACGTGAGCCACGTACGGACCGACCCGCGGCTCGGCCTCACGGAAGTGGAGGTCGAGCTGCACCTGGAGACCAAGGGGCCGGAACACTGCACGGAGGTCGCACGATCGCTGCACGGCGCGGGCTACACGGTCATCGGCTAGGCCCGAGGCGGCTAGGCCCGACACGGCGCCCGGCCCCCGCGTCCGTCGGCTCGCGCGAGTACACGGACGCCCGGCCGGATGGTCCGGCCGGGCGTGCGCGCGTGTCCCCGATGAAGGGGGGTGATCAGCCGGTGAACGGCTTGACGTCGAGGATCTTGACGGCCGCCTTCTTGCCGTTGGGCAGCTCGTACTCGGCGTTCTCGCCGATCGTCTTGCCCATCACGCCCATGCCCAGCGGGGACTGCGGGGAGTACGTCTCGAAGTCCGAGGACGCGTACTCGCGCGAGGCCAGCAGGAACTCCATGGTGTCGTCCTCGTCGCCGTCGAAGGCGATCTTGACGAGGGTGCCGGGGGCCACCACGCCGTCGGAGGCGGGTGCCGTGCCGACCTTGGCGTTCTCCAGCAGCTGCGTCAGCTGGCGCACGCGCAGCTCCTGCTTGCCCTGCTCCTCCTTGGCCGCGTGGTAGCCGCCGTTCTCCCGGAGGTCGCCCTCTTCGCGCGCGGCCGCGATCTTCGCCGCGATCTCCGTGCGGGCAGGACCAGAGAGGTAGTCCAGCTCCGCCTTCAGCTGGTCGTACGCCGCCTGGGTCAGCCAGGTGACGCTCTCGCTCGTCTGGGTCACGGGTGCTCCTCGTCGGTACAGGGGACTACAAAGCCGCCAGCGGCGGACGAAACCACGAGCCTAACAATTCGGGAAGAAAAGGGGGAGGACACCTTCCGTATGAAGTGTGTCATCGCCAGTCACGGAGCCCCCCGCGCACCGGCCGGATCAGCGTGCGGCAGCCGCCTGGCAGCCCACCAGCTCCACCATCGTCGCGCGTCCCGTGGTCTTGAGCGAGACGACCTCGTCCACGCGCGTGTCGCGCTGCGCGAAGGTGAAGTCGGCCCGTCCCACCTCGCCGTGGTCCTTGTCCTGGGAGCTGAGCGTGCACACGCCGGTGACGGAGGCGTCCTTGCGGACCTCCAAGTGGACCTTGACCTCGTTCGCGGAGACGATCTGGAACTTGATCACCTCGGCGCTGACGCTCTGGCCGGCCACGTAGTCCCAGCCGATCCAGCCGACGACACCCAGCAGCGCCACCCCGAGCACCGAGCCGACGATCTTGAGCTTCCGGTCCGCCCGGTCGTCCGCCGTACGGCCGTACCGGCCTTCGGGCAGTCCCTCGCGCACCGTGCTCATCGACCGATCCTTTCGAGAGGGCCCAGCGGGCCGGGGAGCGGCATCGCCGCCGTATCCCACCCCAGGAATTTTCCGTCCCCCGATTCGGTCACTATAGAAGCCTTCGCCCTGACGAATCACAGAGGATCCTGTCTTGACCGAGCAGCTTCGACTGATGGCCGTCCATGCCCACCCCGACGACGAGTCGAGCAAGGGCGCGGCCACCATGGCCAAGTACGTTTCCGAGGGGGTGCCCGTGCTGGTCGTGACCTGCACCGGGGGCGAGCGCGGCTCGATCCTGAACCCCAAGCTCCAGGGTGACAAGTACATCGAGGAGCACATCCACGAAGTACGCGCGAAAGAGATGGACGAGGCGCGCGAGATCCTCGGCATCGAGCAGGAGTGGCTCGGCTACGTCGACTCCGGGCTGCCCGAGGGCGACCCGCTGCCGCCGCTGCCCGAGGGCTGCTTCGCCCTCGCCGACGTCGACGAGGCCGCCGGTCGTCTGGTGAGGAAGATCCGCGCCTTCCGGCCGCAGGTGATCACCACGTACGACGAGAACGGCGGGTACCCGCACCCCGACCACATCATGACCCACAAGGTCACGATGGTCGCCTTCGACGGCGCGGCCGACACCGAGAAGTATCCGGAGGCCGAGTTCGGCCCCGCCTACCAGCCGCAGAAGCTCTACTACAACCAGGGCTTCAACAAGCCGCGCACCATCGCCCTGCACGAGGCGCTGCTCTCCCGCGGCCTGGAGTCCCCGTACGGGGAGTGGCTGGAGCGCTGGAAGGAGTTCGAGCGCAAGGAGCGGACGCTGACCACGCACGTCCCGTGCGCCGACTTCTTCGAGATCCGTGACAAGGCACTCATCGCGCACGCCACGCAGATCGACCCCGACGGCGGCTGGTTCCACGTCCCGATGGAGATCCAGAAGGAGGTCTGGCCCACCGAGGAGTACGAGCTGGCGAAGTCGTTCGTGGACACCACCCTCCCCGAGTCCGACCTCTTCGCGGGCATCCGGGAGAATGCGTGGCTATGAGCGCTACGCAGGCAGCAGTCACCCAGCTCCTTCCGCTGGCCGCCGACACCTTCGACAAGAACAAGGTGACCCCCGGGCTCCTGGGGTTCATCGTGTTCGCCGCTCTCGCCCTCGGGGTGTGGGGCCTGATGAAGTCCATGAGCCGGCACATGGGCCGGGTCGACTTCCAGGAGGCGCCCGAGCCGGTCGCCTCCGCCACCGACCCGGACACCCGCAAGCCGTAGCGGCCCCGCACCGGCAGGTGCCGTGACCGTACCCGAACGCGGTCACGGCGCGGCACGGTCACGGCGCGCTGCGGTCACGCCGACGCGAGGCGACGCCCGGTCACGGCGACGGGAGGTCACGCCGACGCGCGGTCACGGCGCGGCACGGCGTCGTCACGGCACGCGGACACCCATGATCTCCCGCGAGCGGAGGTTCGGCACCAGGCCCAGACGCCAGGCCTGCCAGCCCTCCGCCGGGTCCACGCCGCGGCCCAGGATCACCGCGTAGGAGTCCAGACAGTCCGCCAGCCGGCCGTCCCGCAGCGGATGCGGGGCCGCCGACAGCCGGGCCAGCTCCGCCTCGGCCTGCCGAGGGTCGGCCGGTACCGCGTACGGCAGCAGCGTGCAGCGCAGGAAACGGGCCCAGTCCTCGCCGCGCAGGTCCCCGTACGAGACGAACAGCCGCGCCGCCTCCTCGCACAGGACCACCGCCTGCGACAGCCGGCCGTTGCCCGCGTCGATCACCGCCAGCTCCAGGCACGTCCACCCCTCCCCGTGCGCCAGCCCGATCCGCCGGAAGTCGGCGCGCGCGTCCACCAGCAGTTGTCGGGCGAAGCCGGAGTTGCGCAGGTTCCCCGTCTGCGCCGCCCGCTGGTCGCGGGTCACCCGGCCCGAGTGGTGACGGGCGTGCGCCAGCCCGTACACGTCCCGCATCCGAGAGAACATCGCCCGGGACCGCTCCAGCTCCCGCACCGCCGCGTCCCGCTCGCCGCCCTCCTCCAGCGCCTGCCCGAGGTAGTACAGCGTCCACGCCTCGCCCCGCGCGTCCTCCGCGAGCCGGTGGCGGGCCAGCGCGTCGCGCAGCCGCTCCAGCGCCGGCTGCGCGTCCCCGGCGACGACCCGGGCCCGCCCCAGCTGGGTCAGCGCCCACGCCTCGCCGCGGTCGTCGCGGGTGCGCCCGTACAGCTCCAAGGCCAGGCGCAGCTCCGCCTCCGCCCGCTCCACCGCGTCCAGGCGCAGGTGGACCTGCCCGAGCTGGAGGTGCGCCCACGCCTCGCCGTGCACGCTCTCGCTCTCCCGGTGCAGCGCGAGCGAGCGCTCCAGCAGGGACAGCGCCTCCGCGAGGAGCCCCCGGTCGCGCTCCACCGCCGCGAGCGCGTGCAGACCCCACGCGCGGTCGCCCGCCAGGTCGTCCCCCTCCTGGAGGGTCAGCGCCTCGCGCAGCCGGGCCGCCGCCTCCGGGAGATTGCCCTGGTGGTGCAGCGTGATGCCGAGGGAGACCAGGGCCATGGCCGCGCCCGCCTCCTGCTCGGCCTGCATGTACTGGTCGACCACCGACGTCAAGGTGGTGCGCGCCTTGTCCAGGTCACCGAGCTGGCGCGCCGCGATACCCGTACGCCACTGCACCGAGCGCGCCAGCCGGCCGCCCGGACCGGCCCCGCCGCCCTCCACGGCCCGCGCCAACTCGTTGATCTCCCCCAGCCGGTAGAGGTCCCCGCGCAACAGGCAGAAGTCGCAGAGCGCGCCCAGCAGGTCCAAGACCGCCTGCTGGTCCACGTCCTCCGAGTGCCGCAGCGCCGCCGTGATGAAGCTCGACTCGTCGTCCAACCAGCGCAGCGCCGCGTCGAGGGAGGCGAAGCCGTGGCCGCCGAAGTGGTGGGCGCGCGTCGACATCTTCCCGTCGACCATCCGGATCACCGAGTCGGCGAGCTGCGCGTAGTTGCGGATCAGCCGCTCGTGCGCGGCCGCCGCCAGGGCCCGGTCCTCGTCGGCCGCGAGCCGCGCCGCCGCGTACGCGCGCACCGCGTCGTGCATCCGGTACCGCTCCCCGCGCACGTGGTCGAGCAGCCCCGCGTCCGCCAGCTCGCGCAGCATCCGCCCCGCCTCCACCGGGTCGGCGTCGATCAGCGAGGCCGCCGCCGACGGGCCGAGCGAGGCGCGCCCCGCCAGGGTGAGCCGCCGCAGCAGCCGCCGCCGCTCCTCGGGCAGGCGTACGTAGGCCAGGGCCAGCGCCGCTTCGAGTCCACCGCCGGCCGGCCCCGGCACCCGGCCCAGCGGGGCCAGCACCCGCAACGCGAGCGGCAGCCCGGCGCCGAGTTCCAGCAGGGCCCCTTCCGTCCCCTCGTCGTACGGGGCTTCGCCCGCGGCCTCGACCGAAGCCCGGACCAGCTCGGCGGCCTCCGGCCGGGCCAGGCGCGTGACGGGCAACTGGTGCACCCACGCCGCGAGGTCCTGCGGCAACTCCAGCGGGCCGGACGCCGTCACCAGCACCAGGCTCTCCGAACGCTCCGGCACCAGCGCACGGACCTGCGCCGGGTCCACCGCGTCGTCCAGGACCACCGTCACCGGCTGCCCCCGGAGGTGCTGGTGGTACAGCTCACCCAGGCGCCGCACCTGCTGCTCCGCCGACGCGCCCTCACGGAACAGCAACTGCTCGCGCGGGGCGCCGAGCCGGTTCAGCAGGTGCAACAGCGCCTCGCGGGTGGGCAGCGGGGCCTGGCCCGCCTCCGCCGCCCCGCCCCGCAGGTCCACTACGCACGCGGCCCGGAACTGGTCCCGCAGCGCGACCGCCGCCCGTAGCGCCAGAGCCGTGCGGCCCGAACCCGGCTCGCCGTGCAGCACCACGACCACGGGCCGAGTCTCGGTACCGGCCCGCGCCGCCAGGACCCACCGCACGATCCGTGCCAGCTCCTCCCGCCGCCCCGCGAACACCGGTTCCGCCTGCGGGAGCTGCCCGAAGGACTGCTCCAGAGCGCCCCGTCGACGGGCCTGCGCGCTGCGGTCCGTGCCGCGCAGCGCGGGACCGCTCCCGCCCGCGGGCTGCTTGGCGAGGCCGACGACACCGCCGGCCGCCCCGACCGGGCCGCGCGAGCCGGTGCGCACCGCCGCCACCAGCCGCTGCTGTTCCAGGAAGGGCCGTATCCCGCGCACCTCCAACACCGAGAGCCAGTGGAGCCGCAACTGCTCGGCGCCGCCCGGCCGGCCCGAGACACCGGCTCGCCGGTTCGCGGCCGGCAGGTGCAGGGCCGTCACCTTGGCCACCGTCGCCGCGGCCCCGGCGACGCCCGCGACCAGGCCCGCGCTGAGGGCGGTACCCGCCGTCACGCCGAAGGCCAGGTCGGCGCCGGCGGCGGCCGCCGCGGCGACACCGGTCACCAGCAGGGCGGTGGAGGTGTTCGCGCGCCGGAACGCCTCGGCCAGGGACTCCTCCCCGGCCGCTGCCTCGTCCAGCGCCCGTACGTACGCCTCGTACTCCTCGGCGGCGGCCTCGGCGATCCGGTCCAGTGCCTCCCGGCCCCGCGCGAGCAGCGCCGCCTTGTCGACCGGCGCCCCCACCGTGGCCCGCCGCGCCTCCTCCTCCACGGCCCGCTCCAACAGTCGCTCGGCCTCACCGCGATGGCTGTCCCGCATCGGCGTCCCCTCAGAGAGCTCCGGCAACGAGCCCCAAGTGTCCTGCCGGACACCGGCGAGGGCGAGCGATCTGAGCTAGTTCAGAGGGAGTTGGCGCCTGCGACCGCCAACGCGCGCATATATCCACGGCGGCCCTCACCGGCCGGGAACCCCGTCCACGTACGCGTGCTGCCACTGGTGCCGGTCGCCGCACGAACCGGGTGGTTCGGGGCTTTCATGCCTCCTTGATGATCACGCGACTTCCGCAGAGCCTCGACCAGTCGTCGCGGTCGGAGGTCAAAACCACGACGGGCGTCGGAGCGCGGAGCGCGAGAGCGGCGACGAGAGCGTCGATCGCGAATTACACCGGGGGTTTCCGTGTGTGTCCGGCAGTCCCTGCCGCAGAACGTCCCGTCAAAGGCACCACGTCCCCAGGCTGTGGCGGCTGCCGTTCCAACGCCGGAAAGGCTCGGTCGGCACAGAGTTCCTCCCGTGGCGCCGGGAGTTGTGGGACGACCTGTTCGGAACCCCGCTACGGTGCGCGGTCCCCGAATCGGCGGGTCCGAGGGCCCCGTCACCGGGCGGGCGGCGCCGCTTGCGGCAGGATGGGCCCCATGTCGAACCGCCTCGCGAACGAGACCTCGCCGTACCTGCTCCAGCACGCAGACAACCCCGTCCACTGGTGGCCCTGGTCGTCGGAGGCCTTCGAGGAGGCGCGGGAACGCGGCGTGCCGGTGCTGCTGAGCGTCGGCTACGCGAGCTGTCACTGGTGCCACGTCATGGCCCACGAATCGTTCGAGGACGAGTCGACCGCCGCCCAGATGAACGAGAACTTCGTCAACATCAAGGTCGACCGCGAGGAGCGGCCCGACGTCGACGCCGTCTACATGGAGGCCGTCCAGGCCGCCACCGGGCAAGGGGGCTGGCCCATGACGGTGTTCATGACCCCCGACGCCGAGCCGTTCTACTTCGGGACCTATTACCCGCCCGAGCCGCGCCACGGCATCCCCTCCTTCCGGCAGATCCTCGAAGGCGTCCACACCGCCTGGGCCGAGCGTCGCGAGGAGGTGGCCGACGTCGCGCAGCGCGTCGTACAGGACCTCGCCGGACGCAAGCTCGACTACGGCAAGGCCGGCACCCCGGGCCCCGAGGAGCTCGCGCAGGCGCTGCTCGCCCTGACGCGCGACTACGACGCCGCGCGCGGCGGGTTCGGCGGCGCCCCGAAGTTCCCGCCGTCCATGGTGCTGGAGTTCCTGCTGCGCCACCACGCCCGCACCGGCTCCGAGGGCGCCCTCCAGATGGCGGCCGACACCTGCGAGGCCATGGCCCGCGGCGGGATCTACGACCAGTTGGGCGGCGGCTTCGCCCGGTACTCCGTGGACCGGGACTGGGTGGTGCCGCACTTCGAGAAGATGCTCTACGACAACGCGCTGCTCTGCCGGGTCTACGCGCACCTGTGGCGCGCCACCGGCTCGGACCTCGCGCGGCGCGTCGCGCTGGAGACCGCCGACTTCATGGTCCGCGAGCTGCGCACCCGCGAGGGCGGCTTCGCCTCCGCGCTGGACGCGGACAGCGAGGACCCGGCCACCGGCAAGCACGTGGAGGGCGCGTACTACGCCTGGACCCCCGCGGAGCTGACCGAGGTGCTCGGCGAGGACGACGGCACGCCGGCCGCCGTGTACTTCGGGGTGACCGACGAGGGGAACTTCGAGCACGGCACCTCCGTGTTGAGGCTGCCGCAGGACGGGCCCGCCCTCGACGCGCGGAAGGCGGCCGGGATCAGGGAGCGGCTGCTCGCCGCGCGGTCGCGCCGCCCCGCGCCCGGCCGGGACGACAAGGTGGTCGCCGCCTGGAACGGGCTGGCCATCGCGGCGCTCGCCGAATGCGGGGCGTACTTCGATCGGCCCGACCTGGTCGAGCGGGCCACCGAGGCCGCCGACCTCCTGGTCCGGGTGCACATGGACGGCAAGGCCCGACTGGCGAGGACCAGCAAGGACGGCCGGGTGGGCGCCAACGCGGGTGTCCTGGAGGACTACGGCGACGTCGCCGAGGGCTTCCTGGCGCTCGGCGCCGTCACCGGTGAGGGGGTCTGGCTGGAGTTCGCCGGGTTCCTCCTCGACCTGGTGCTGGACCGGTTCACCGCCGAGGACGGCTCCCTGTACGACACCGCGCACGACGCCGAGCGGTTGATCCGCCGCCCGCAGGACCCCACGGACACCGCGGCGCCCTCCGGCTGGACCGCCGCCGCAGGTGCGCTCCTGTCGTACGCCGCGCACACCGGCTCCGAGGCGCACCGCACGGCGGCCGAGCGGGCGCTGGGAGTGGTGCACGCCCTCGGTCCGCGCGTGCCGCGGTTCATCGGGCACGGGCTGGCGGTCGCGGAGGCGCTGCTGGACGGGCCGCGGGAGGTGGCCGTCGTCGGTCATCCGGACGACCCGGCGACGGCGGCCCTGCACCGGACGGCGCTGCTGGGGACGGCCCCGGGGGCGGTCGTGGCGGTGGGTCCGCCGCGGCGGGCGGACGGCAGCGGCGGCGAGTTCCCGCTCCTGGCCGACCGCGCCCTCGTGGAGGACCGGCCGACCGCGTACGTCTGCCGGCACTTCGTCTGTTCGCGGCCCACGACGCAGCCGGCCGAACTCGCGGAGCAGTTGGGTTCGGTCGTCGCGTCCTGACGGGCCCGGCCGGCCGCCCGCGACGCTCGCCGCGGGCGGCCGGGGACGGTCCTAGTGCCGGTACGCGGCGATGGAGATGCCGATGTAGTGGGCGACGAACGCCGCGAGGGTCAGCGAGTGGAAGACCTCGTGGAACCCGAAGAAGCGCGGGGAGGGGTTGGGGCGCTTCATCCCGTAGATGACGCCCCCCGCGCTGTAGAGCAGGCCGCCGGCGATCACGAGGACCAGGACGGCGATGCCGCCGGTCCGCAGGAAGTCGGGCAGGAAGAAGACGGCCGCCCAACCCATCGCTATGTAGCAGGGCGTGTAGAGCCAGCGCGGTGCGCCGACCCAGAAGACGCGGAAGGCGATCCCGGCCGCCGCGGCGATCCACACCGCCCACAGGAGCGTCCGTCCGGAGGAGTCGGGGAGGAGGAGCACCGTCAGCGGGGTATACGTCCCCGCGATGATCAGGAAAATGTTGGCGTGATCGAGCCGCCTCAGCACGGCCTCGCCCCGCGGCCCCCAGGTGCCGCGGTGGTAGACGGCGCTCACTCCGAAGAGCAGGCAGGCCGTCAGCACATAGACCCCACAGGCCACTCGGGCCCTGGTCGTGTCGGTGAAGGCCATCAGAACGAGGCCGGCGACCACCACGGCGGGGAACATCCCGGTGTGCAGCCAACCGCGCATGAGCGGCTTGAGCTCCGCGGGGCCCTCGGGGGCCATTTCGGCCACGACGGCGGCGTCAGAAGTCATACCGCACATGCTACCTACGGGTCCGTAGGTTTCCCTTAGTGTGCTTTACGGAAGATTGACACGAGTGGCGATGCTCACGTGAGAAGCCCTCTGGACATATGCGCATACGCACCGGATGATCAGATGAGTGCGGTCGGCACCGGATGAGCGGAGCGCGAAGCGTCCGGGTCGCAGCCCCCACGGGGCATACACCAAACAAACCCCTCAACAAGGAGCAATCGTGGCGCGCGACAACGCGGCTCCCACCACTTCCATCCCGACGAGCCACACGGAGCTCATTTCCTGGGTCGACGAGATCGCGGCCCTCACCGAGCCGGACCAGGTCGTCTGGTGCGACGGCTCCGAGGCCGAGTACGAGCGCCTGTGCGAGGAGCTCGTCTCCAAGGGCACGTTCAAGAAGCTCGACCCGGCCAAGCGCCCGAACTCGTACTACGCCGCCTCCGACCCCTCCGACGTCGCGCGCGTCGAGGACCGTACCTTCATCTGCTCCGAGAAGGAGGAGGACGCGGGCCCGACCAACCACTGGAAGGCCCCTTCCGAGATGAAGGAGCTGTTCGCGGGGGAGAAGGGAATCTTCCGCGGCTCCATGAAGGGCCGCACGATGTACGTCGTGCCCTTCTGCATGGGCCCCCTCGGCTCCGAGCTCTCCGCGATCGGCGTCGAGATCACCGACTCCGCCTACGTCGCGGTCGCCATGCGCACGATGACCCGCATGGGCAAGGCCGTCCTCGACGAACTCGGCACCGACGGCTTCTTCGTCAAGGCCGTCCACACCCTCGGCGCCCCGCTGGCCGAGGGCGAGGCCGACGTCCCGTGGCCGTGCAACACCACCAAGTACATCTCGCACTTCCCGGAGACCCGCGAGATCTGGTCCTACGGCTCCGGCTACGGCGGCAACGCCCTGCTCGGCAAGAAGTGCTACGCGCTGCGCATCGCCTCCGTCATGGCCCGCGACGAGGGCTGGCTCGCCGAGCACATGCTGATCCTCAAGCTCACCCCGCCGCAGGGTGAGGCCAAATACGTCGCGGCCGCCTTCCCGTCCGCCTGTGGCAAGACCAACCTCGCCATGCTGGAGCCCACGATCCCCGGCTGGACGGTCGAGACCATCGGCGACGACATCGCCTGGATGCGGTTCGGCGAGGACGGTCGTCTCTACGCGATCAACCCCGAGGCCGGTTTCTTCGGTGTCGCGCCGGGCACCGGCGAGCACACCAACGCCAACGCCATGAAGACGATGTACGCGAACACCGTCTTCACCAACGTCGCGCTCACCCCGGACGGCTCCGACGTGTGGTGGGAGGGCATGACCGAAGAGGCGCCCGCGCACCTCATCGACTGGAAGGGCAACGCCTGGACCCCGGAGAGCGACACCCCGGCGGCCCACCCCAACGCCCGCTTCGCCGTCCCGGCCTCGCAGTGCCCGACGATCGCCCCCGAGTGGGAGGACCCCAAGGGCGTCCCGATCTCCGCGATCCTCTTCGGCGGTCGCCGCGCCTCCGCCGTCCCGCTGGTGACCGAGTCCTTCGACTGGAACCACGGCGTCTTCATCGGTTCGAACATCGCCTCCGAGAAGACCGCCGCCGCCGAGGGCAAGGTCGGCGAACTGCGTCGCGACCCCTTCGCCATGCTGCCGTTCTGCGGTTACAACATGGGCGACTACATGGGGCATTGGATCAAGGTCGGCGCCTCCGCGGACCCCGCGAAGCTCCCGAAGATCTACTACGTGAACTGGTTCCGCAAGAACGACGCGGGCAAGTTCGTGTGGCCGGGCTTCGGTGAGAACAGCCGTGTCCTCAAGTGGGTCGTGGAGCGCCTCGACGGCAAGGCCGAGGGCGTCGAGACCCCCATCGGCATCCTGCCGACCGTGGACTCCCTCGACACCGAGGGCCTCGACCTCCCGGCCGAGGACCTGGAGTTCCTGCTGACGGTCGACAAGGAGGTCTGGCGCGACGAGGCCGCCCTGGTCCCCGAGCACCTGAACACCTACGGCGACCACACGCCGAAGGAACTGTGGGACCAGTACCACGCGCTCGTCGAGCGCCTGGGCTGATCCCGACCTCCCCGCCTGCCGCCTGATCAGGGCCGGTCCCGGTCCTCCCGGCAGGTCGTGTACGTCCGCCGACGGCGGGCCTCCGTTTCCGGAGGCCCGCCGTCGCGCGTTCACCGAAGGCGAAGTGTCCCGCTTTCCACGCTGGTTCGGGTGAACGTCGGCCGTCCGGGCGGTCCCGCTTCGAAATGCTGTGTGAGCCTGCGGGTGCTGGTGGGCCGCGCGGGCGGCGGGGAGGATCGGGCCATGGGCGTGAGCGCGTTGAAGTGGCAGGGCTGGCTGGTCGGCCTGGTGGTGGTGGCCGGGCTCCTGGTGTTCGCCCCGCTGGGCCTGTACGTGTGGGCGAGCGGCGGCGGGTCCGGCGCGGCGTTGCCGCAGCGGCCGGCGGCGCAGGACGTACGGGTCACCTCGTGCCGGGTCGAGCCGGCGAGCCGGCGGGTGGTGGCGTCGGTCGAGGTGACGGGCCGCGCGGCGGGCGGTGGCTCCGCGGCCGCCGGTGGTGTCGAGAGCGGTGGGGCCTACGTCGTCACGGTCGAGTTCCGCGAGAGCGCGGACCCGGCGCCGGGGGCCCGGGCGGCCCAGGCTCTGGTGCGGATTCCGGGAGTGGCGCCCGGGGCGACGGAACGCGGCGAGGCGGTCGGCCCCGTGTGGCTGGCCGCGAAGGTCCCGTGGTGCGGGGTGGCGGCGGCGCAGTTCACACCGTCACCCTGAGGGTGTGTGGCGCCCGGTCCGGAGCCTCCGCGGCCCCGGACCGGGGCCGTCAGTGGGCGCCGGCCCGGTCCTGGGACTCAAGGGCGGCGGCGTGGGCGTCCATGCGCTCGGCGGCGAGGATCGCGACGGTGGTGTCGGCGCGGGACGCGGCGACGAGCAGCGCCCGACCCGCGAGGTCGTGCGCGCGTCGGTGCAGCCGTGCCGGTTCCGACGACCGGTCGTGGGCCGTTCGCTCGTGGGCCGCCCGGGTGGGACGGGACCCGCGCAGACGCGTGACCTGGTCGGCGATACGGGCGGCCGCCTCGTCGAGCCCGAGCTCGTCGGTGACGGCGAGGAGCGCCGCGAGGTGCCCGGCGAGCTGGATGTCCAGCGCTTCGCCGCGGCTGCGGTGCGGGTAGTCGGTGCGGCCGCCGGGCATGCGGTGGACGACCGGCTTGGTGCGGATCGGCTCGTACATGAGGAGGCCTCCTGCGGGGTCAGGAGACCATCCTACATTGGATCGGTTCTAAAGTTATGCTCGATCTGGTGAGACTCGAGTCTCCGGCGAGCCCGGAGCGATCCTGAGGCGGCGGCGGTACGAGCCGGCGGTACGAGAGGTCTGGTAGCAGGAGTCGTATCGCCGCCCCCTGGCTCTAGAACTGGCCGTACCCCTCCAGGAAGTTGCCGATCCGGGTGACCGCGTCCGCCAGGTCCTTGGTGTTCGGCAGCGTGACGATCCGGAAGTGGTCGGGCTCGGGCCAGTTGAAGCCCGTACCGTGCACCACCATGATCTTCTCGGCCCGCAGCAGGTCGAGGACCATCTGCCGGTCGTCCTTGATCTTGTAGACGGCCGGGTCCAGCTTGGGGAACAGGTACAGCGCGCCCTTGGGCTTCACGCAGCTGATGCCGGGGATCTGTGTCAGCAGGTCGTACGCGGTGTCGCGCTGCTCGCGCAGCCGTCCGCCGGGCAGGACGAGGTCGTTGATCGACTGCCGGCCCCCGAGCGCGGTGGCGACGGCGTGCTGCGACGGCATGTTGGCGCACAGTCGCATGTTCGCCAGGATCGTCAGGCCCTCGATGTAGGAGGAGGCGTGCTTCTTGGGGCCGCAGACCGCCATCCAGCCGGCCCGGTACCCGGCGACGCGGTAGTTCTTGGAGAGCCCGTTGAAGGTCAGGGTCAACACGTCCGGCGCGATGGCGGCGGTGTTGGTGTGGGTGGTCCCGTCGTACAGGATGCGGTCGTAGATCTCGTCCGAGCAGACGACCAGGTTGTTGCGGCGTGCGATGTCCGTCAGGCCGCGCAGCATCTCGTCGTCGTAGACGGCGCCGGTCGGGTTGTTGGGGTTGATGATCACGATGGCGCGGGTGCGGTCGGTGATCTTGCGTTCGATGTCCGCGAGGTCCGGCATCCAGTCGGACTGCTCGTCGCACCGGTAGTGCACGGCGGTGCCGCCGGCGAGG
Organism: Streptomyces sp. Tek67B01; assembly: GCF_055231995.1. Taxonomy (NCBI): domain Bacteria; kingdom Bacillati; phylum Actinomycetota; class Actinomycetes; order Kitasatosporales; family Streptomycetaceae; genus Streptomyces; species Streptomyces sp. Tek67B01. Next base: position 2,828,622 of record NZ_JBUYUY010000001.1, on the reverse strand, counting down.
CTGACCGAGGCCGTCCACAGCGGGTAGTCCGGCGCCGGGACCAGCACCTCGTCGCCGTCGTCCAGCAGCGCCTGCATGGACATCTGGATCAGCTCGGAGACGCCGTTGCCGAGGTAGACGTCCTCGACGTCCAGCTCGATCCCCTTGGTCTGGTAGTGCTGCATGACCGCGCGCCGCGCGGACAGCAGACCCTTCGCGTCCCCGTAGCCGTGGGCGGTGCCCAGGTTGCGGAGCATGTCCTCGAGGATCTCCGGCGGGCACTCGAAGCCGAAGGCCGCGGGGTTGCCGGTGTTCAACTTGAGGATGCGATGACCTGCCGCTTCGAGCCGCATCGCCTCTTCGAGGACGGGTCCGCGGATCTCGTAGCAGACATTGGCGAGTTTCGTTGACTGGATCACCTGCATGACGGGAGCTTACGGTCCCGGGGGCGACGGCGCCGCTTTATTCCGACACCTTCCGCCGGGTCGATATGTCCCGATTCGGGAGATGCGGAGGCCGTGAACCGCACGCCCCTTGGAAACCGTGGCCCATCCCGCGCTCCCCCTGCGGAACGACACTCTTCGCGCCGTGCGGGCCGTCCCGGTGTTGCGCTCGTCACCCCACGCCGTACCGGGCCTGCGTGAACCCGCCGCCCAGGGCCTTGACCTCCCGCAGGGTGAGTTCCACGTCCTTGTCCAGCGCGCCGAAGAGCGGCAGGCCCGAGCCGAGGAGTACCGGCGCGGTGGTGAGGGTGAGTTCGTCCAGGAGGCCCTCGCGCAGGAACGTCGTGACCATCCGGCCGCCGTCCACGTAGACGCTCCTCGCCCCCTGCTCCGTCAGGGCCGTCAACAGCTCCTCCAGCGAGCGGTGCACCGTCACGCGCGGGTCGTCCGTGGTCAAGGTGGTGCTCAGGACCGCCACGCGCTTGCCCTCGTAGGGCCAGAACCCGAAGGTGAGCACCTTCTCGTAGGTCTTGCGGCCCATGGCGAGGGTGTCGATCCCGGCCATGAACTCCTCGTAGCCCGTGTCCCCGGCCGCCTCGCCGCGGGTGGTCAGCCACTCGATGTCGCCGTCGGGGCGGGCGATGAACCCGTCGAGGCTGATGCCTATGGTCACGGCGGTGCGGAAGGTCCGGTCCAGGGTCATGCGGGGTCCTTTCGGTCGGTGACGCCGGTGGTGGTGGCGTCGGTGGTGGTGGCGTCGGCGCGGTGGGGCGCGAGGGCGGCGGTGAGGGCGGCGCGTCGGCGTCCGGCGAGGTCGCCCACGTGGTCGACGGCCCAGAGCAGGCCGGCTCCGGTGACGGCCGCCTGAACGGTCTCGGTGAGCGCGGCGACATCGGTGCCCGGGCGGAGTTCGCCCGTGTCCGCGGCCCGACCGAGCAAGGAGTGGCAGGCCTCGCGTTCGGCCCGCTGTGAGGCGAGCGCCAGGTCGCGGAACTCCGGGTCGGCCAGGTCGGAGCAGAGGAACGCCAGGTGGTTCGCGTACGCGTCCGCCGTGACCACCGCGCTCCAGGTCTCGGCGACCAGCCGGGTCAGCGCGTCGAGCGCCGAGCCGTGCTCCCGGACGACCCTTTCGCGGAGTTCGGCGAAAATCCCGGCGCCGTGCCGCGCCAGTGCGAGCAGCAGCCCGCGCTTGGAGCCGAAGCGTTGTACGAGCGTCGCGGGCACCAGCCCGACCTCCCGTGCCACGGCGGCGAGGGTGAGCTTGGCGGGCCCGGTCCGGCCCATCACCTGGACCGCCGTCCGCAGGATCACGGAATCGTCGACGCCCCGGGGTCGTCCGGCCATGCCCCACCTCCGTACCGGCTCGGAGCCGGTGAATAAATGACTGTTCATTTATTGCAGCACGCAAGCCTTGCCCGCGGGTGGAATTCGGCTAGAGGCGGCCGTGGCGGGCCGCCGCGTGGTGCCAGAGGCGGAGCAGGTACGGATGGTGGGGGGCGGAGCCGGCCGGGCAGCGGTCGAAGTGGGTCACCCGGCAGGTGTCCGTGGGCACCCCGTCGCCCAAGTGGACCGCCGTGCCGTCGGAGCCGATGCGGTAGCGGTGGTCCGGCGGGACCAGGTGGTGCGGCACGCTCCCGGGATGCATCAGGATCCACCGGCTGTGCGCCGTACGGTGCCAAAGGGCGGCGTCGCCGCAGGACCGGCAGGCGCCGGGGCGACCCGCACGGCCGTCGGGCGCGCCGATCGCCGCCAGGGCGCCGGCCAGGACGTCGCCCACCGCGACCGGCGTGCTGGATTCTTCGCGCAACGGGGTCCCACCTCCGTGCCGTTGGTAGCACGACACGGGGACGCGCGACCGCCGGACGGGGGACCGGTCACCCCTACGGGTGGTCGAATCGGTCGAGGATCACGAGCGGGACCTCGCCGGGCGCCGCGGCCGCCTGGTGCTCCTCCCAAGCGGGCCACAGCGCGGTCAGCGCCTCCCAGTACGTCTCCCGCTCCACCGGGTCCGCCGTGCGGGCCAGCGCCCGGAAGGAGAGGGCGCCGACCTGGAGCCGTACCTCGGGGTGGGCGGTGAGGTGGGCGTACCACCGCGGCGCCGGGGCGCCGGGGGTCGGACCGGAGGCCACGACGAGGTGGCGGGCGCCGTCCCGGACGTAGATCAGCGGGGTGCGCACGGTGCGGTCCCGCTCGCGGTCGACCGTGGTGAGCAGGAGGGTCGGGACCCCGTGCCAGAGGTGGCCGTCGAGGCCCCCCGAGCCGACGTAGGCCCGTACGTGGTCCAGGGCGCGGCCCGGTCCCGGGTCGGTGGGGTGGTCCCAGTCGATCACGACGGTCTGCATCACGGCGTCCTCCGGCTTCGGCCCCCCGCGGCCTAACGACGCCCGGCGCCCGGTGGTTGCGCGCTCGGCGATGACCGCCCCCGGTCCGGCCGGGCGGGCGCGGACCGGAGGCGGCCCCCTGGACCTGCCCCGTACCTACGGCAGGTAGCGCTCGATGACCGAGGGGCCCTCGCGCTCGATCATCTTCCGGGCCTTCTCGACCCGCTCCGGAGTCGGGTCGGCGCCCGTCGCCATGACGAGGTCCTCGGGGTCGTAAGGCCGCTCGCCGCCGGTCCACAGCTTGGACGGGCGGTCCGTGTTCTGGGGCTGCTGGTCCGATTCACGTTCCATCGCGTACCTCCTCGGGGGGTCCCCGTTCCCCATCATCCTCCGGCGCCCGCGTCATGAACGCACGTCGGCCACGACGGTGTCCCGCTCTGCCCCGCCCGGCCGCGCCCGCCCCGCGCCGACCTCAGTGCACGACCAGCGTCAGCACCACGCCCAGCGCGAACAGCGACCCGCAGACGGCCAGGTTGACGCCCTTGTGCTCCATGAACACCGCCGCGAACTCGCGGATCGTCGCGCTCGGCCAGAAGTACGCGGCCGTCGGCGCACCCAGCACCTGCCCGTTGACCCCGGCCTTGCGGGCCATCATCGCCGCCCGGAAGGCGTGGAAGTTGTTGGTCACGACCACGCACCGGTACCCCGGCGTGTCCTCGGCCATGATCGCCGCGCTGAGGGAGAGGTTCTCCTCCGTCGTACGGGAGCGGTCCTCCAGCCGGATGTGCTCGGCGGGCACGCCCTCCGCGATCAGCCAGTCCGCCATGGCCCGCGCCTCGGGGACCTTCTCGTCCGATCCCTTGCCGCCCGACGGCAGCAGCACCGGCGCAGCGCCGCCCCGGGCGCGCTGGGCCTCGTAGATCCGCTTGCCCTTGCGCAGCCGGGAGGCCAGCAGCGGCGGCACCCGGTCGCCGCCGACCAGGCCCGACCCCAGCATGACCACGTAGTCGACGTCGCCGCGCACCTTGATCCGCCCGTAGAGGTAGGCGTAGGCGAGGAAGCAGAGGAAGAGGAAGGCGACGTACGCCGCGATCAGGACCACCATCGCGGTCATCCCGGCCAGCTTGACCGAGCCGCTCAGCGCGGTGACGAGGGCGAGCCCGAGCACCCCGAAGATCGCGAGGCCGGCCAGCAGGGACAGCAGGTTGCCGAGGCCGCCGCCCTCCTTGCGCACCATGGTCACACCGTTGGCCACCAGGAAGCAGGCGAGCGCCACCACCCCGATCGCCGGGACGAGGAACACGGCGACGACCAGGACCACGGCGACGCTCGACGGCAGTCGCGTGATCCGCGCCAGCAGTCCCAGCGCCAGGCTGACGAACGTGAGCCCCAGCAGGACCGCGTTGCGAAAACGCCGGCGGTCCTCCCGCACGCTCAGGCAGAAGAAGACGAACAACGCCGCGGCCGGGGCAAAAGCGATCATGGCGGTCATCGTAGGCGCCGCGCGTGAAGGGCCCGCGGGCCGCCGGCGCCGTCGACGACACGACCTACGGCTTCGGGGTCCTGCGGACCGCGCGCCCGGCCAGGACGTCCGTCCTGCGCCCGTCGCGCATCACGAAGCGGCCGTCGATCAGTACGTGCGGGATTCCGGTCGGCAGCGCACGCGGGTTCTCGTACGTCGACCCGGCCGACACCGTGTCCGGGTCGAACAGCACCAGGTCGGCGCGGTAGCCGGGCCGCACCAGTCCCCGGTCGGGCAGGCGCAGCCGCGCCGCGGGGCGGCCGGAGAGGTGCGCGACGCACTCCTCCAGGGACAGCACGCCCAGCTCGCGCACGTACCGGCCGAGGTAGTGCGGGAACGTGCCGTACGCCCTCGGATGGGGTTTCGCGCCCTGGAGGATGCCGTCGGAACCGCCGGTGTGGGCGGGGTGGCGCATGATCGTCCGGACGTTCTCCTCGTGGCCCACGTGCTGGATGACGGAAGGCCGCAACCGGTCACCGAGCAGCAGCCGCCGAGCCTCCTGCCAGCCGCTCAGGCGGGTGCCCACGCAGCCGCCGAAGGCGGGGTCCCCGACACCGGACACCTCGACCGTCGACCAGTCCACCGGCACCCCGTGGCAGCCGTCGGAGCCCTCGACCTCCAGCGCGTACCCGATCCGCGCGGCCTCGCAGTCGTCCCGCAGCCGGGCGAGCACCGCGTCGGGGCCGCCCGCGTGGGCCCAGCCCGGCAGGAGGGCGACGAGCGTCGTGCAGCCGGGGGTGTACGGGTAGCTGTCGAGGGTGAGGTCGGCGCCCTCCGACAGCGCCCGGTCGAGGAGGGCGAGCAGGTCCCCCGCCCGGCCCCGGTTCTCGGCGAAGTTCATGGTGGCGTGCGCGAGGTGCAGGGCGCAGCCCGCCTCCCGGGTCAGGGCGATCATCTCGGCGTAGGCGGTCAAAGCGCCGCGCCCGTACGAGCGGTGGTGCGGGCAGTAGTAGCCGTCGTACCGGGCCACCACCCGGCACAGCTCGGTCAGTTCGGCGTCACCGGCGTACATGCCGGGGGTGTAGGTGAGCCCGGAGGACATGCCCACGGCGCCCTCGGCCAGGCCGTCCGCGACGAGCGCGCGCATCCGGTCGAGTTCGGCGGGGGTGGCCGGGCGGTCGTCCCAGCCGACCGCGTAGGCGCGGACGGTGCCCTGCGGGACGAGGTAGGCGGCGTTGACCGCGATGCCGGTGGAGTCGAGCCGGTCCAGGTATCCGCCGACGGTGCGCCAGTCGAAGTCGATGTCGTCCCCGGAGCCGTTCCAGCCGGCGATCGCCGCCCGGACCCCGGCGAGGGTGCGGTCGTCGGCGGGCGCGTAGGAGAGGCCGTCCTGGCCGAGGACCTCCAGGGTCACGCCCTGGGCGGCCTTCGCACTGTGGTCCGGGTCGCGGAGCAGGGCCAGGTCGCTGTGGGCGTGCATGTCCACGAAGCCGGGGGCCAGCACCAGGCCGTGCGCGTCGAGGGTGCGCCGGCCGCCCGTCCTGATCCGCCCGCCCGGCTCGGTCCGCCCGCCCGCCCCGATCCGGCCGATCGCCTCGATGCGGCCCTCGTGGACGGCGACGTCCGCGGTGTACGAGGGGACGCCGGTGCCGTCCACGACGCGGGCCCCTCGGATCACCAGGTCCACGGGGCGCCGGGCCGTCCCTTCCGCATCACGCGGGACCAGCCGCCTAGAAGAAGGTGCGGACGTAGTCGCCGACCGTGCCGTCCGCCTCCACCACCGGGATCAGCGGCCACTTCTCGAAGATGGTGCAGGGGTGGGACATGCCGAGCGCCACCCAATCGCCCACTTGGAGGTCGTCGGCCGCGTCGGTCTCCAACCAGGCGTGCTGATCTGACAGTTTGACCACCCGGACGCCGCCGGCGGGCCGCTCGACGCCGTCGAGCGGGTCCCGTACCAGCTCGACCTCGGGCAGCCCGAGGTCGTACGCGATGTCGCGCTTGCCGGCGTTGACGAAGGCCTGGGTGGGGGAGGGGCGGGAGACGACCTGCGTCCACAGGCGGAACGCGGGGCGCAGGGCGCCCTCCTCGGGGAGGCGGTTGAAGGGCGTCAGACGCGTGTACCAGCCGTGATCGTGGGAGACGTACGCACCCGAGCGCAGCAGCCGCAACGTCGGCCGCGACAGCTCCGGCAGCTCCGCGAAGACGTCGGCGACGGCGTCGAACCAGGCCGAACCGCCGGCGCTGACGACGATCTCCGCCACGTCCGGGGAAAACCGGCCCGCCTTGTCGAACTCGACGGCGAGGCCGGTGAGCCGGCGCAGGTACGCGTGCACGGAGTCCGGGTCCGCCCCGGGCACCTCGGCCTCGTACCCGGCGACGCCGACCAGGCGCAGCGTGTCGCTCTGCGCGACGGCGTCGGCGACGGCGCGGCAGTCCTCCTCGGTGCGGGCGCCCGTGCGGGCCCCTTCACCGGCGCCGAGCTCCACGACGACGTCGACGGTGGCGCCCCGGCCCGCCAGGGCCCGGTCCATGAGCCGGACGCCGCGCACGGAGTCGACGTAGCAGACGAAGCGGAACTCCGGGTCGGCGGCGAGTTCACCGGCCACCCAGTGCAGGGCGGCGGCGTCGACGAGCTCGTTGGCGAGGAAGATCCGTCGGATGCCGAACGCGCGGTAGACGCGGGCCTGGTGCGGCACGGCGGCCGTGATGCCCCAGGCGCCGTGGTCCAGTTGCCGTTGGAAGAGCTGCGGGGCCATGCAGGTCTTGCCGTGCGGGGCGAAGGACAGCCCGTGCCGCAGGGCGTACGTCTCCAGGGCGGCGAGGTTGTGGGCGAGCGCGTCCGCGTCGAGGGTGAGGACCGGGGTGGTGAAGCCGCCGGTGAACAGGTCGCGGCGCTCGGCGGCGAGCCGGCCGACGGTCAGGGCGGAGCGTTCGGCGTCCGGCGGGAGACCCTTGAAGCGGTGGTCCACCGGTTCGTCGGCGAGCCGTCGGACTTCGTCGCTGCCCATGCGGAATCCTCTCGCGTCGCGCTGTGCGCAACGTCCATTGCAGGTGGTGCCCGTCGCTGTCTAACATCCCCGATGACGACGGGTCAACGGGGGACGGTTCCCCGGCGGCGGTGCGCGAAGGGACGGGGCGTGAGCCGGTCGGTGGAGCGGGCCCCGCGCGTCCTGCCCGCCCTGGCCCGGGGCCCGGCGGGGCTGAACCGGCTCACGGGCCACACCGTGCACCTGGCCGTGCACCAGGAGGCCTTCCCGCGGGAGCCGGCCCTCGTGCGGGAACAGGCCGACGCCGACGCCCTCCTCGAACTGCTGCCCCTGGTACGCCGTACCGCCGACACCATCGGCCGGGAGTGCTCCGCTTCCGGCGACGAACACCGAGACGATCCCGCACAGGAAGGCGCCCCATGACAGAGAAGACCGCCGTCACGCCCGAGACCCACAACGCCCCGCCCGCGAAGTTCTCGCACGGCGTGCGCAAGGGGAACATCCTCCAGGTGGCGGGCCAGGTCGGCTACCTGCCGTACGTGGTGGACCAGCCGCCCGCCCTCGCCGGTCCGTCGCTGCGCGAGCAGACCCTCCAGACCCTGGAGAACGTCCGCGCCGTGCTGGAGGCGGGCGGCGCGACCTGGGAGGACGCGGTGATGATCCGCGTGTACCTCACCGACACCGCTCGCTTCGCCGAGATGAACGAGACCTACGACGCGTACTTCGAGGAGCAGGGGATCAAGGAGGCCCCGGCCGCCCGCACCACCGTCTACGTGGGCCTGCCCGCCGGGATGCTGGTCGAGATCGATGCGCTGGCCGTCCTGGGTTAGGCCCGCGCGAAGGGCGCCCCCCTGGCGGTGGGGCGCCCCCGGCCCGTCCGGTCGGCTGCCGGCTAGGCGCAGTACTGCGCTGCCTTGCCGATCGACCGGTACATGCAGTCCGCGTTCTCCAGCAGCTGGAGCACGGCGTCCCTGTTGCGCGCCGTCTCGCGGTCGATCACCTCGTCGGGCGGGTAGAAACCACCCCCGCCGCCGGTGTCGCTCGGGTACATCTCGAAGGTGTAGGCGAAGATCTTCTGGTTGCCCCACAGCCAGTCGTCGATCGTCCCGTCCGTGATGTACAGGTCGCTCGACTGCTCCGCCGTGTAGCCGTTGCTCGCCGCCATGCCGGTGCCGATCTTCTTGTAGGCGGCGAGGTCGTCGGCGGTCATGCCGGGCGCGGTGTCGTTGTACGTCCACCCGAACGGCCACATGACCAGCTCGCTGTACGTGTGGAAGTCGATGGCGGCCTTGATCTGCTGCTTGCCGCCCACTACGCGGCTGCGGACGAAGTCCGCGACGACCTTGACCTCGGGCGCCGACTCGCCGGCGGAACCGCGGTAGGTCTCGGAGCTCTTGCTGCCGCTGGAGCCGCCGCAGCAGCCCCACTTGTAGTCCCAGTTCCGGTTGAGGTCCGTGCCGACGGCGGAGGAGCCGGAGTTGGGCTGTCGGTTCTTGCGCCACGAGCGGTAGGAGCCGGAGGCGATGTCGTACTCGCCGCCGTCGGGGTTGAGGTCCGGGACGATCCAGATCTCACGGCTGTTGACCATGTCGGTGACGCGGGCGTCGGAGCCGTACTTGGAGCCGAACTCCTTGATCAGGTACAGGGCCATTTCCACGGTCAGGTGCTCGCGGGCGTGCTGGTGGTGGGTGAAGAGCACCTCGGGCTCGGCCTCGTCGGTCCCGACGTTGTCGCTGATCTTGATCGCGATGATGTCCCGGCCCTGGTACGACTTCCCGATGACCTGCTTGCTCATGATCGACGGGTATTGGGCGATGCGCTGGTTGATCTCGTTCGTCGCCTCGGCGTAGTTGTGGTAGTTCGAGTCGGCGGACGGGAAGTCGCTCGTTCCCGTGGCCACGTTGCCCAGGGACCGGTCGGGCGGCCCGGGCAGCGGGGTGACCTGGTAGCCGAGCGCGCGCAGGTTCCGGGCCTGGGCGGGGTCAGCGCTGACGACGACGGAGCGGGCGTCCACCTCGTCGATGGAGACGCCGGTGCGCAGCAGGGCGGTGCGTTCGGCGGCGGTGGCCGGGCCCTTGACCTCGTACTGGGCGATCGACTCGTCCTGGGTGGCGGTCGAGGGGGTGGGCGGTGGGGCGGCCGTCGCGCTCATCCCGTAGGCGGGGGCGCCGAGCGCCAGGGTCAGGAGGGCCGCCGTGACGGCGGCCCTCCGACGGTTGTGGAGCCGCATGCGTTCTCCTGGGTGGGAGTGTGGGGGTAGCCGTGCGGACGCGCACAGCGTGCTCTCGTGGCATGTTCGGGTCAAGAATTCGAAACCGGCCAAAATGCGGTCGGGCCGGTCGGGCCGGTCGGACCAAGCGGACACCCCCACACGTACCGCTTAGGGGAGCGCGTGGACCTTCGGACCCACCGTGTTCGACCAAGCGCTACCCGCCTTGGCGTCCCAGTTGGTCGACCAGGTCATCGCGCCGCGCAGCCCCGGGTAGGTCTTCGACGGTTTGAAGGACCCGCAGTTCGTGCCGCGCGCCAGGCAGTCCAGGGCGTTGTTCACGACGGTCGGCGAGACGTAGCCGCTCCCGGCGCCGCTGGGCGAGGCCGGGACGCCGAGGCCGACCTGCGAGGGATCGAGGCCGCCCTCCAGCTGGACGCAGGCGAGGGCGGTCAGGAAGTCCACCGTCCCCTGGGAGTAGACCTTGCCGTCACAGCCGTTCATCGATCCGCTGTTGTAGAACTGCGTGTTGACGACGGTCAGGATGTCCTTGACGTTCAACGCCGTCTTGAAATAGCCGCCGGCCGTCGACTGCATGTCGATCGTCTGCGGGGCCATGGTCAGGACCAGCGAGGACCCCGCCTTCGCGGACAGGGAGCGCAGCGCCTGCGTCATGTAGGTCGGGTCGAGGCCGTTCTCCAGGTCGATGTCGATGCCGCTGAATCCGTACTCCTGCATCAGCGCGTACGCCGAGTTCGCCAGGTTGTTCGCGGAGGCGGAGTCGTTGACCGAGATGGTGCCCTTCTCGCCGCCGATCGAGAGGACGACCGACTTCCCGGCCGCCTTCTTGGCCGCGATGTCCGCCTTGAACTGCGCCGGCGTGTACCCGCCCAGAGCGGCGGAGTCCAGGGTGAAGGAGATGGCGCCGGGCGTGGTGGTCGCGTCGGCGAAGGCGACGGCGATGATGTCGTACTGCGCGGAGACGTCGGAGATCTTCTGGACGGTCGCGCCGTTGTCGAAGTTCTGCCAATAGCCCGTCAGGGCGTGCTTCGGCACGGCCGGGTTCGGGTTCGGGTTGCCGCCGCCGGTGGTGGTGCCGGTGACCGCCGCGGACCGCGGACCCTCGCCCGCCGCGTTGTACGCGCTCACCTGGAGCGAGTACGAGGTGGCGGCGACGAGCCCGGTGAGCTGCACCGGGGAGGCGGTGACGGTGCGGACGCGGACGCCGTCCTGATACACGTGATAGCCGCTCGCGCCGCCGACCGCGTTCCACGAAAGGGTGAGGGCGCTCGCGCTCTGACCGGAAACGGCGGCCCCCGAGGGCGGGCCGGGGACGGTCGGGCCGGGGCCGGTGCCGCCGCCCCCGTCGGGGCCGAAGACGCTGAACTCGTCCACGACGTAGGCGGGCTGGCCGTACCAGCCGTGCGTCCAGACGGTGACCTTGGTGGTGTTCGGGCCGGTGGAGAAGGTGGTGGAGAGCTTCTGCCAGCCGCCGCCCGAGCCGGGGGTCCAGGTGGACACGTCCTGGGTGCCGGTGCCGGTCGCGCCCAGGTACACGTAGGAGCCCTGCACCTGCGCGCTGAGCGTGTACGTGGAATTCGGCTTGACCGTGACGGTCTGCGAGCACTGGGCGGAGTCCTGCCCGGCCGGGGTGGCCTTGAGGGCGCCGGAGCCGGAGAAGACGGGGGAGGAGACGGCGACGCCGCTGCCGCCCGTGCAGTTCCAGTCGGACAGGCCGGACTCGAAGCCTCCGTTACGGGCGACGTTGATGTCCGCGGCTTGTGCCGTACCGGCGGTGAGGGCGGTCAGGGCGCCGGCGGCGAGCGTGGCGGCCAGGGGCAGGGCGAGGGAGCGTATGCGGTTCACGAAGGCTCCGGTGGGGGGGAGAAGGGGATGTGAACGGGGTGACGGGGGCGTGTGGGGGGCCCCGGGAGCCAAGTTGGTCCAGACCAATCTCGCTGTCAAGGGTCTTGTCAATGTGGCCTGAAATGAACGCAGTTCCACCAGGTGGCCGGTCCCTGTTGTCCCGGTTTCCGGCCACCTGTGACATGTGCTCGTGGCACGGGAATCACCAAGGCCCTGCCCCACCGCGGATGACGCGGATATGGTGCTGAGGCAGGGGGGAAGTGCGCTGGTCGAGAGCGGTCGCGTCGTTCGTGCGCGGAGGTGAAGGCCGCGTGACGGGCCGGCGAAGACCGCGGTGTACGGGGTGAACAGGGGGATGCGCGTGCCGACCGCCATTGCTGTCACCACCGCCGATCTGGTGCTGCCGGCCCCGGACCGGCAGACCCCGGGCGCCGCCGTCCTGCGCCCGCCCGGGCAACTCGACCTCGAAGGCGCGCTCGCGGAGACCACCGCCCTGCTGGACGCGCACGGCCACCTCGTCGTCGTCGTGCCGACCTGGCTTCCGGCCGCCACCGTCCGGCGGTTGCACACCGTGCGGGCCATCCTGGAAACCGACCGGATCGCACTCGTCGAGGCCGACCTGCCCCCACTGGGCACCGCCCTGCTGGTACGTCAATTGCGCCTGCTCAGCGTCTGCGAGTTCAGCCCCGGGGTCGTCGCCTCGGCGGCCCGGCTGCTGTCCCACTACATCTACGCGGGCGCCCTGCTGGGCAGCGTCGCCAAGCTCGACCGGGTGCCGGTCGGGCTCAAGGCGCACGCCCGCTCCTGGTCACCGGGCGCCCAGTTCGCCGTACTCGCGCACCCGACGCCCCACCTGGCCCGGCTCACGCCCCCGGCGTCCGGCGGGGCGCACGCGGGCGGCCCCTCCGCACTGCCGCCCGGCCCCGGCTTCGTCACCCACCTCACCTTCGCCCGCGGCCAGCTCGCCTCCGACTGGGTGACGGCCGAACTGGCCCCCGCCTGGCAGGTCGGAGGAGTCATGGAGAACCCGCTGCCCGCCGACTCGGCCGCCTGGTGGGCCACCTCCAAACTGGTCGAGTTCGCCGCGGCCATCCCGGACCCGTCGGTGCTCTACCAGCTCGTCGCCTCCGTCCGTCGCGAGGAGTGCCACTGGTGCGGCATGGAACTCATCGGCGACCGGTGCGGCTTCTGCGCGGCCCCGCTGACCGCGCCCCCACCGGCCCCGCCCCCCGCCGGCGGACACGGCGCCGCACCGCCCAGATCCCGACCCTGACCGGCCCGAACGAACGAAGAACGGCGAGGTAGTACGGCCATGAACTCACGCCAGCGCCGCGGCGTCCTCTTGCTGCTCCTGTCGGTCCTGTGCGCGCTCGCGGCGTTCGCCGGGGTCCTCGTGCTGATCGGCGACGTCAACTCCAAGGTCGGGTCCGAGGTCGTCGCCTACCGGGTGAAGGGGGACATCGCCCCGTACAGCCCCCTCGGGGCGGGCCAGTTCGAGGAGGTCAAGGTCCCCAAGCGCTGGCTGTCCGAGACCGCCGTGACCGACCTCGGCGCGCTGAAGGGAAAGATCGCCCTCACCACGCTCAAGAAGGGCTCCCTCCTCCAAGCGGACATGTTCGTCGACAAGCCGCAGCTCCAGCCGGGCGAGCAGGAGATCGCGATCATGATCGACGCCGCGACCGGCGTGGCGGGCAAGATCACCTCAGGTGCCAAGGTCAACATCATCGCCACCTTCAAGGGCGCCAAGGACACCGATCCGTCCCGCTCCGTGATCATCGTCGCCAACGCCCGCGTGCTGAACGTCGGCAAGCTCACCCCGCTCGACAAGGACAGCGACAAGAAGGGCCCCGCCGAGGCGGTCCCGATCACCTTCGCCCTGAACACCAAGGACACCCAGCGCGTCGCGTACGCCGAGTCGTTCGCGGAGCATGTACGGCTGGCCCTGGTGGCCCCCGGCACCGAGTCGGTCCCCGGCCCGGGCGACCGCACGTACACCCTCGACGGGGACAAGTGAGGCCCGGATGAGCACCCGAATCCTCCCCGCGGTCGGCGACCCGGACGCCGCCCGCCTCATCACCACCCTCCTCGGCCGGCTCCCGGCCGCCGAACCGGCCGGCCCCCTGCCCGACTCGACCGCCCTCCTCGACACCCTGGCGCGGCTCGCCGCCGAGTCCGTCGACGAACTGCCCGAGGTCGTCCTCGTCCACGAGCGGATCGGCCCGCTGCCCGCCCTGGAACTCGTCCGCGAGGTCGCCCTGCGCTTCCCGGCGGTGGGCGTGGTCCTGCTGTCGTCCGACGCCGGACCCGCCCTGTTCTCCGCCGCGATGGACTGCGGCGCGCGCGGCCTGATCGGCCTCCCGCTCTCCTACGAGGAACTCGCCGCCCGCGTCCAGGGCGCCGCCCAGTGGTCCGTGGGCGTACGCCGTCACCTCGGCCGGGGCCCCGAGGCGCCGACGGGACCCGGCGGACGGGTGGTCACCGTCGCCGGGGCCAAGGGCGGCGTCGGCACGACCTTCACGGCGGTGCAGTTCGCCCTGGCCGCGGCCGTTTCGGGGCGCCGTACGGCACTGGTGGACCTGGACCTCCAGGCCGGGGACGTGGGCTCGTACCTCGACGTGCAGTTCCGCCGCTCCATCGCCGACCTCGCCGGTATCCAGGACATCTCCCCGCGGGTCCTCCAGGACGCCGTGTACGACGACCGCACCGGGTTGGCGCTGCTGCTGGCCCCGGGCGACGGCGAACGGGGCGAGGAGGTCGACGAACGGGCCGCGCGCCAGGTCGTCGCCGCCCTGCGCGCCCGCTACGAGCTGATCGTCATCGACTGCGGTACCCAGGTCACCGGGGCCAACGCGGCCGCCGTGGAACTGGCCGAGGTGGCGGTCCTGGTGACCACCCCCGACGTGGTCGCGGTACGGGCCGCCAAACGCCTGGTCCGCATGTGGGAGCGGCTCCAGGTCCGCAAGGCCGAGGACACCGTGATGGTCGTCAACCGCTGGAGCAAGCACACCGAGATCCAGCCCGCCCTGATCGAGAAGATCACCAAGACCCGGGTGACCCGCACCCCGGTCCCGGCCGCCTTCAAGGAGCTCCAGGCGGTGGTGGACGCGGGCCGGGTCCAGGACCTCGACAACCGCTCGACCGTCAAGCAGGCCCTGTGGAAGGTCGCCGGGGAACTCGGCCTGCTCACCGCCCCGACCACCGCCTCCCCACCCCCCTCCGCCGAATTGGCCGTACGGGCGGCGGCCGGGCCACTGGCCCGGCTGCGCCGGGGCCGGGAGGGGTGAGGGCGTGCCCGCGCGGAGCCGGCGCGGCGCCCGCCCCCGGGACCGTGGACAGGTCGCCGTCGAGTTCGTCGGCATGGTGCCGCTGATCCTGCTGCTCGTCGCGGCGGTGTGGGAGTGCGTCCTGATCGGCTACGCCTTCTCCCTGGCGGGCAACGCGGCGGACGAGGCGGCGCGGGTCGGGGCCGTGCACGGCGACGGGCCCTGCCAAGCGGCGGCGCGCCGGCACATCGGGGACGCCTGGACCGTGAAGGTGTCCTGCGGCAACGCGGGGGACATCTACAAGGCGACCGTGGAACTCAACGTCCCCGTCCTGTTCCCCGGGCTCGACATCGGCGTTCCCATCACGGGCGAAGGCGGCTCGCCACAGGAGCAGGAGAGGGGAGGGGAGTGAGATGAGAGGAAGTCCAGGGGCTTCCCGGGACCGGGGTCAAATGGCCCTGGAGTACATCGGGTTCATCCCCATCCTGCTCTTCGTCGCGCTGTGCGGCATCCAACTCGGCTGGGTCGGGTACGTGCACCAGCAGGCCGAGACGGCGGCGCGCACGGCGGCCCGGGTGGAGGCCCGCAAACCGGGGGCGGGGGAGGCCGCCGGCCACGCGGCGATCCGTTCCGGGCTCGCGGCCACCATCACGGTGTCCGGCGGCGGGGACGCGGTCACCGCCAACGTCTCCATCCCGGTCACCTCCATCATCCCCGGCCTCGGACTCGACCCCGCCACCGCCACCGCCGTCATGCCCAACGACGACCCGAAGGGACCCTGACGATGAGCCTGCGTTCCCGGGTCAACACCCCCGACGACCGCCACAACCCGCGCGAGGACGGCCGACTGGTCTCCGCCTACCGCGCGAAGCTGCTGGAGGAGATCGACCTCGCCGAGATGTCCGCGCTCGCGCCCGCCGAGCGCCGGGCCCGGCTGGAACGCGTCCTCGGCCACATCATCAGCCGCGAGGGGCCCGTCCTCTCCACCGTCGAACGTGCCCAGCTCATCCGCCGCGTCGTCGACGAAGCGCTGGGCCTCGGCGTCCTCGAACCGCTCCTCGAAGACCCGTCGATCTCCGAGATCATGGTCAACGGCCCGGACCAGATCTTCGTGGAGCGCGCCGGACGCGTCGAACAACTGCCGCTGCGCTTCGCCTCCCACGAGCAGCTCATGCAGACCATCGAGCGCATCGTCTCGACCGTCAACCGCCGTGTGGACGAGGCCAATCCGATGGTGGACGCCCGGCTGCCCAGCGGCGAGCGCGTCAACGTCATCATCCCGCCGCTGTCCCTGACCGGGGCCACCCTCACCATCCGCCGCTTCCCGCGGGCCTTCACCCTGCCCGAGATGATCAGCCTCGGCTCGCTGGACGAGCAGATGTTGCTCCTGCTGTCCGGCCTGGTGCAGGCCAAGCTGAACGTGATCGTCTCCGGGGCCACCGGCACCGGCAAGACCACCCTCCTCAACGCCCTCTCCGGCCTGATCCCCGAGGGCGAGCGCATCATCACCATCGAGGACTCGGCCGAACTCCAACTCCAGCAGGCCCACGTCATCCGCCTAGAATCCCGCCCCGCGAACGTCGAGGGCAGCGGCCGGATCACCATCCGCGACCTCGTACGCAACTCCCTGCGCATGCGCCCCGACCGCATCATCGTCGGTGAGGTGCGCGGCGGCGAGACCCTCGACATGCTCCAGGCGATGTCCACCGGCCACGACGGCTCCCTGGCCACCGTCCACGCCAACAGCTCCGAGGACGCCCTGACGCGGTTGCAGACGCTGGCGTCCATGTCGGAGGTGGAGATCCCCTTCGAGGCGCTCCAGGACCAGATCAACAGCGCGGTGAACGTCGTCGTCCAACTCACCCGCTTCGGGGACGGCTCGCGCCGCATCACCGAGATCTCCATCCTCGACTCGCACGGCCGCGAGCCCTTCCGGATCATCACCGTGTGCCGGTTCTCGGCCCGGCCCATGGGCGCGGACGGCCGCGTACACGGCCACTTCGAGTACTACCCGCTGCCGCGCACGCTCGCGGACCGCCTCTACATGAACAACCAGCCGATCCCGCAAGCCTTCGGGGTCGCCCAGTCCGACGATCAGCTCGCCGCCCGGACCACCGGGGCCCCCGGCTTCCCCGGGGCCCCCGGAGGCCCTTGGGCGACGGGTTCCCCCGGCGGCCCCGGAACCCCCTGGACCACTCGGAACGTCCTGTGAACCCACTGATCCTCCTCACCCTCGGCGCGACGCTGCTCGCCTGCCTGCTCGTGGTCCTCGGCGTACACGCCTACGCCGCGGGCCGCGCCCAGCGCGCCGCCCTCGTCGAACGCCTCTCCGCGAGCGGCGCCCCGGAGCCGCTCGGCCGACGGCGCCGCTTCCGCGGGGTCGACCGCCGCTTGCGCCGCACCCGACTGGGCCGCCGCATCGAGGTGAAGCTGGCGACGACGGGCCTGGACCTCACCCCGGGCGAGTTCTTCGTCTACATGCTGATGTCCGTCATCGGGGTCTGGCTCGTCTCGGCGTCCCTCCTGGCCCCCTTCTTCGGCCCGGTGGCGGGACTGATCGGGCTGTGGGCGGCCAACGCCTTCCTCAACTGGCAGCGCACGCGCCGCACGGAGCGGTTCATCAACCAACTCCCCGAACTCGCCCGCATCCTGGCCAACGCCACCCAGGCCGGCCTGGCGCTGCGTACGGCCATCGGCATGGCGGCGGAGGAACTGGAGGCCCCCGCGGGCGAGGAACTCGCCCGCGTCGCCGACCGCCTCGCCGTCGGCCACTCCATCGAGGAGTCCCTGGGCGAACTGACGCAGCGCCTGCCCTCGCGCGAACTCGTCGTCCTCGTCTCCACCCTGGTCCTGTCCGCCCGCGCGGGCGGCACGCTCGTGGGGAGCCTGCGCAACCTCACCGTGACGCTGGAACAGCGCAAGGAGACGCGCAGGGAGATCCGTACGCAGCTCTCGCAGGTGACGGTGACGGCATACCTGGTACCCGCGATCGGGCTCGGCTCGTTGCTGCTCGTGGACATGATGATGCCGGGCGCCTTGGACCGCATGACGGGCGCCTTCATCGGGCAGACGGCCGTCATCGTCGCGCTCGGCCTGTTCACCCTGGGGTTCGTCCTCATCCGCCGACTGTCGAAGATCGACGTGTGAGGAGGGCCGCGTGATCACACTGCTGCTCGCCGCGGCCCTCGGGCTGTCGGTCTTCGGGGCCCTGTACGGGGTCCGCCTCTACCGCGCCGACGTCAAACTCCCGAGCGACCTCGCCCTCGCCCTCGAAGTCGGCGCGACCCGCACCACGGCCGTCGGCTCCCTCGTCGACCGCATGGGCATCCGCTGGGCCCCCCTGGTGCTGCGCGCGATGGGCCAGGACCGGGTGGCGCGCAAACGCCGCCAGATCGACATGGCGGGCAACCCGGCCGGCCTGACCATCGACCGGTACGCCGCCCGGCGCGCGGTCTACGGGTTCCTCGGCGCGCTCGGCGCCTTCGCGATGCTGATCAACGGGCAGGTCGTGGCCGCCCTGCTCATGGTCGCCTTCGGCCTGTTCTGGATCGAGGTCGGCCTGTGGTCGGCGATCCGGGTCCGCAGGGACCACATCGAGCGGACGCTGCCCGACTTCCTCGACGTGCTGGCCGTCGTCGTCAGCGCCGGACTCGGCTTCCGGCAGGCGCTGGAGCGGGTCGCGGGCAAGTACGAGGGGCCCTGGTCGGACGAGATCCGCATCACCCTCCAGCAGATGGACATGGGCGTCAGCCGCCGCCAGGCCTTCGACGAACTGCGCCGGCGCAACGACTCCGAGCAGGTGGCCCAGTTCGTCACCGCCCTCCAGCAGGGCGAGGAGCTGGGCTCGCCGATCGTGGAGACGCTGATCGCGATCGCGGAGGACATGCGCCGCACGGACGCGCAGAACGCCCGCCGGCGGGCCGCGCGGGCGATCCCGAAGGCCACCTTCACGGTCACCATGTTCATGCTGCCCGGCACCCTGATCCTGCTCGTCTGCGGTTTCGTCTACGGGGCGAACATCGACTTCGGCGCCCTGTTCGGGAGCGGGTGAGCCATGGCTCTCTCCCTGGGCTTCACCGCCGCCGTCTCCCGCGAACCGGTTCGTTCGCAGGTGCTGCCGCCCCTCACCCTCCAGGTGAACGCCCTCCAGGCGCTGTGCCGGCAGGTGTTCGCCTTCCGGATGGTGATGACCGCCCTCGGCGCGCCCCTCGCGCTCGGCCGGACCGCGCCCGGCGCCCCCGTGTACCTGGTCGGCGGGGCGGTCCTGCTCACCTTCATGCTGTCGTACGTGGCGTTCCGCGACTGGGAGCGCTTCGGCCCGCTGCTGCTGCGCCACCGCTGGCTGCTGGCGCCGGACATGGCGTTCAGCGCCCTGCTCCTGATCACCGCCACACCCGCCTCCCCGCTCGGCCCGGTCGCGCTCTGCACACCGCTGCTGGCCGGGCTGGTCTACGGATGGCGCGGCTCGGCGCTCTACGCGGCCGTCCAGGCGGCCCTGGTGGCGGCGGCGTCGGGCGGGACGACCCTGGCGGGACTGTGCCTGCTCGCGGGCGCCGCGGGCGCCTCCCTGCGCGGCCTCCTCTTCCGCTTCGGGGCGGCGAGCCAGGCCCTGACCGAGACCCGGGCGCGGCTGGCGGTGGCCGAGGCGGTACGGGCCGAACGGGACCGCTTGGCCCGCGAGATGCACGACTCGGTGTCGAAGACCCTGCACGGCTTGGCCCTCGCCGCCGACGCCCTCTCCCGCACCGCCACCGACCCCCCCGACCCGGAGGCCACCCGCCGCCAGGCCCGGGCGGTGGCGGAGGCGGCCCGTCAGGCGGCGGCCGAGTCCCGCGACCTGCTGACCGACCTGCGCCGCGACCTCGACACCCCGGGCGTCTGCCTGTCGGCGGAGCTGCGGGCGCTGGCGGACGCCGAGCCGCGCGTCGCACTCCGTACGACAGGGGTGTTGCCCCTGCTGCCCGCCGCGGTCGCCGCGCACCTCGTGGCGGTGGCCTCGGAAGCCCTGGAGAACGCCCGCCGCCACGCGTCGGCGTCGTCGGTCGGGGTCGAGGCCGCCGTCCGCGGGCCGCGGTTGGTCCTCACGGTGGAGGACGACGGGTGCGGCCTGCCGCCGGGCGGTGTCGACGTGAGGGCACTCTCGGACGCCGGCCACTTCGGCCTCCTCGGCATGACGGAACGCGCGGCGGCCATCGGCGCCCGCCTGGACGTCGGCCCCCGCCCAACCGGCCCCGGCACCCGGGTCCGCCTCGACCTCTGCCTCGGGAGCCTGTGATGCCCCCACTGCGCGTCCTGATCGCCGACGACAACCCGGTCGTACGGGCCGGCCTGGCCGCCCTGCTGGCGACCGCCGAGGACCTGGAGGTCACCGCCCAGGCGACCGACGGCCGCGAGGCGTTGAACCTGACCCGCCTCCACCGGCCCGATGTCGTCCTGCTCGACGTGCGCATGCCGGGCGTCGACGGCATCTCCGCCCTGCCGCACCTCGTCCGGTTGGCACCGGTCCTGATGCTGACGTACAGCACGGAGGCCGAGGTCGTCCGGGAGGCCCTGCTCCTGGGCGCGGGCGGCTACCTCGTCCACGGCGAATTCACCCCGGACCACCTGATCCGCGCCATCCACGACACCCACGCGGGCCGTGCCCACTTCACCCCGACGGCGGCGAACACCCTCCTCGCGGAACTCCGCGCCTCTTCGCAAACGCAACCGATTGTGGCACAGTCTTCTCAGCGACTTGTGAACCACGTTGCCTACGGCCTGAGTTCGCGGGAGGAGGAAGTCATGGACCTGATCGCATCCGGGATGAACAACCAACAGATCGCGGCGGCCTGCTTCATCAGCGAGAAGACGGTCAAGAACCACATCAACCGCATCTTCGCGAAGCTCCAGACGACCACCCGCAGCGAAGCGATAGCCCGCTGGCTGGGCACGGCCCGTCCAGGAGTGACCGGCCATGGGTAGACGTACTGCGCAGTGGGTCCGTAATTGGGCCCCGGGACCCTTGGTCACCACCGCTAACTCCCCGTATCGTCCGCCCATCGACAGCGGCACCGGCCCGGGAGGAAACCCCCATGTCACACAACGCACTGCTGAAGGCCACCGTGCAGACGAAGGTCCGGGTGAGCGGGTGGGCGGACACGGCGGTGGCGCGGATGCGCAAGCGGTACGCGAACCTGGACCGCGGCCAAACGGCCTTCGAGTACCTGGGCATCATCCTGGTGGTCGTGGTCATCATCGGGGCAATCATTGGCACGGGCATCGGCACCGCGATCACGAACAAGATTGCCAGGGCGGTGGAGAGCATCAAGGCCGGTGGCAGTTGATGATTGCCGCACTTCGAAGCGACCAAGGGCAGGCCTTCCCCCTCTATGTCGTAGTGGTGGCGGGTCTGCTTTTCGCCGCCCTGGCGTTCTTCGTGATCGGGCAGGCTGGGGTTACACGCAGCGATGCGCAGGGGGCAGCCGACTCTGGGGCTTTGGCGGCTGCAGGTGCAGCACGAAACGATGTCTTCACGGGACTCGACCTGCCGGGTTTGACTCCCGAGTCCTGGGAGTCCGTCCTATCCGGGTCGCGATTCGGGATCGGCGACGCTTGTGCAACCGGTCTCCGTTTCGCGGCCTTGAATGATGCAACAGCTCAGTGTGAACCCGACCTGCCTCGGTTCACTGTGACGGTGGAGACGGTGCGCACCGTTGGAGAGTCCGTGATTCCTGGTACGGAGCGCATGCACGGGACGGCGACCGCGACCGCCGTGATCGAGTCGCAATGTCATCTTGTGGGTGCTCCGCTGCCTAGTCCCAGCCCGTCCGTCACCCCGTCGCCGACGCCCAGCCCCGGGGGAGAAGGGCCGTCGGGTCCAGAGCCCGTCAGTTTCGTCTGCAAGGGCGGAGGCACCATCAAAGTCGACCCCCACAATCCGGGTTCCTTGAGCAAGCTGGCAAAAGGCCTCTTTACGGTCCGGTTGGTCAAGTGATCGCGAGCGAGAGACAGGAAAGCGGCACATATATGAGCATGCGGCACATGGCGAAGGCGCGGGGCGGAGCGGCTGTAGTGGTGGCGGCCCTCACTGTTGTGCTGGCTGGATGCGGCGGAGGCGGCAGCGCCAAGGATGATGCCAAGCCGTCGAACGCCCAGTCTCACAAAGCGGGATCGCAGACGCCTGCTGCCAACCCGACACAGAGTGACACCCCCGCACCCATCATCGCGACCTTGAAGGGGCCGGCTGAACTCACGCTCGCGATCAATTCGGCAAGCCGTGATCAAGGGGGTTTCCTTACCGTGAGTGGGCAGATCAAGAACGGCGGAACTGAGGCGTTCGTAGAGACAGCTGCGTGGCGCGGCGATGAGAAGAGCGCCAGCGCTGCATCCGTGGCGGGGGCGACTCTGACCGACAAGCCCGGAAAAAAGAGGTACTACGGCCTGCGTGACACTGACGGCAGGTGCTTGTGCACCGTCGGCATCACCCGCATTGGACCTGGCGAATCCATGCCCTTCTTCGTTCAGTTCCCGTCTCCGCCAGCCTCGACGACGGAGGTGGACTTCAACCTCCCCACCTTCGCCACGGCCACCGTCAAAATCTCCGGGTGACCCCATGACCAAACGCCACCGCGTCTCCGCCGCGACCGCCGTCGCCGGGCTCGTCATCGCCGGCGCCCACATCCTCGGTGCGACCACCGCGTACGCCGACGACGTCAAGCCTTCCGTGCCGCCCGGGACCGAGCCCTCCGCCGCCGCGCCCGTCGCCATCGATTCCAACGCGCCCGGGCTCAAGATCCCGCAGGGCGGGACCCTCGCGCCCGTCAAGGTGCTCGACATCGCCGAGGTCGTCGAGGACCTCGGTGGGGAGCAGCGGCGACAGGAGACCAACCAGACCGTCATGATGGCCCTGCAGGCCGAGGTGCTCTTCCCCGAGGACAGCGCCGTCTTCAACGCCCAGGCGGCCGCCCGCATCCAGGCCATCGCGCAGGAGATCAACCAGCAGAAGGCGACCCGCGTGCGGGTCTTCGGGTTCACCGACGACCAGGGCAGCTACGAACACGGCAAGGAACTGTCCAAACAGCGCGCCGACGCCGTGCAGGCGGAGCTGGCGAAGACGGTGACCAGTCCCGGGGTCATCTTCGACGTCCGGGGTTACAGCGAGGACTACCCGATCGCCGACAACGGCACCGAAGAGGGCCGCAAGAAGAACCGTCGCGTCGAGGTCACCTTCCCCCGTAGCGAGAAGTAGGCCGCCCCGCCGCCCCGCCCCGCCCCGCCCGGCCGTCCCCCGCCCCCGACCCGCCACCCGGCCTAACGCAGCGTGTGAGGGGGCGCCGTCCGAGGTATGTGTCCCGTTCCTACCGGCGGAGGAGGAGACTCGGCATGCCACGGGCTCGGGTGAACGGCGTGGAACTCTTCTACGAGGTCACGGGCGAGGGCGATCCCCTCGTACTGGTCCACGGGTCCTGGGTCGACCACCACACCTGGCGCCTGGTCGCCCCGCGCCTCGCCCGCTCGTACCGGGTGGTGGTCTACGACCGTCGCGGTCACAGCGGCAGCGAGCGTCCGCCCGGCCAGGGGACCCGTAGGCAGGACGAGGACGACCTCGCGGCGCTCATCGAGACCCTGGACCTCGCCCCGGCCCACGTCGCGGGGGGTTCCTTCGGCGGGTCCACCGCCCTCGGTCTCGCCGCCCGCCGCCCCGACCTGTTCCGTACCCTCGCCGCCCACGAGCCCCCGTTGCTGGGTCTGGTCGAGGGCGATCAGGAAGCGGAGGCCGCCCGCCTGCGCCTGGACGCCGTCTTCGCGGACATCCGTGGCGGCGACATGGCGACCGCGGCCCGGCGCTTCGTGGAAGAGGTGGTCTCCGGGCCGGGCGAGTGGGACAGGGTGCCGGAGTCGATCCGCGAGACGTTCATCGCCAACGCCCCGACCTTCCTCGACGAGCAGTCGGACCCGGCTTGGGCGATGGTCGACCTCCCGCGCCTCGCCGCCACTTACAGCGGCCCCGCCCTGCTGACCACAGGCAGCGAGGGCATGCCCTGGTTCCCGGGAATCGTCGCCACGCTCGCCAAGGCGCTGCCCCGGGCTCGGGTGGTCACCCTGGAGGGCGCCGGCCACGTCCCCCACCTCACGCACCCCGACGCCTACGTCGACACCCTCACCGGGTTCCTGCGGGCGGCTACGGCTGCTGCTGGTGGTGGGCCTGGACGATGAGGTCCGTGGCGACTTCCAGGGCCGCCTTGCGGGTCTCCTCCGGGTCGCCTTCGACGTGCTGGAGGAACATCATTCCGGCGTGCAGGGTGAACAGCGCGCTTATGCACCGCACTTGGTCGGCCAGCGGGGCGTCAGCGGCCCTGAGCAGTTCCACCAGGGCGAAGAGCCGCTTCTTCATCGTCTCGCCGATGCTGAGCTCTCGTACCGTCGCCTGGTTCTCCTGCATGAACCGGTAGAGCGGGACCCCCGACGCCATCGCCTCGCTGTAGCGGCGCAGCACCTCGCGCTTGGTGTCCAGCGTGCGGGGCTGCTCCTCGGCCCAGCCGATCAGGTCGTCGATGGGCCGGGTCAGGTCGTCGAAGACGCTGATGATGATGTCTTCCTTGGTCTTGAAGTGGTAGTAGAGCGCCGCCTTCGTGACGTCCAGCCGCTCCGCGATCTCGCGCAGCGACGTCTTCTCGTACCCCTGCTCGGCGAAGAGCTCCAGCGCGACGTCCTGGATGCGCTGACGCGTGTTCCCGCGCCGCTGGTGCGGACTGCTGCTGGACATGACTCTCCCCAAAAAACTTACTTGACGCCCGGCTAGTGACGCGTCTACCTTCACCAGTGTAGTGAACTAGCCGGGCGGCAAGTAAGTGGCCAGGTGCGGAAAGTGCCAGGGGAGTGGACGACATGGTGGAGATGACGAAAAAGAAGGAGAACTCCGGGGAGGTGAAGCCCCGCAGTGTCCGCGTCGTGCTCATGGCACTCATGATCGCGATGCTGCTCGCCATGCTCGACAACATGATCGTCGGTACGGCGATGCCGACGATCGTCGGCGAACTCGGCGGCTTGGAGCACCTGTCCTGGGTGGTCACCGCGTACACGCTGGCCACCGCGGCCTCCACCCCCATCTGGGGCAAGGTCGGCGACATGTACGGCCGCAAGGGCTCGTTCCTCACCTCCATCGTGATCTTCCTGATCGGATCCGCCCTGAGCGGCATGGCCCAGGACATGGGTCAGCTGATCGGCTTCCGCGCGATCCAGGGCCTGGGCGCCGGTGGTCTGATGGTCGGCGTCATGGCGATCATCGGTGACCTGATCCCGCCCCGCGAGCGCGGCAAGTACCAGGGCATGATGGCCGGTGTGATGGCCCTCGCCATGATCGGCGGCCCGCTGGTCGGCGGCACCATCACCGACCACATGGGCTGGCGCTGGTCCTTCTACATCAACCTCCCGCTCGGCGCCGTCGCGCTGGCGATGGTGAGCGCGGTCCTGCACCTTCCCAAGAAGAAGGCGCAAGGCAAGATCGACTACCTGGGCGCGGCCCTGCTGACCCTCGCCATCACCTCCACCGTCCTGGTCACCACCTGGGGCGGGAACGAGTACGCGTGGGGTTCCGGTGAGATCGTCGGCCTGATCGTCGTCGGTGTCCTCGCCATCGCCGCGTTCCTCTACGCCGAGACCAAGGCCGCCGAGCCGGTCATGCCGCTGCACATCTTCCGCAGCCGCAACTTCACCCTCATGTCGGTGATCGGCTTCCTCGTCGGTTTCGCGATGTTCGGCGGCGTGCTCTACCTGCCGCTGTTCCAGCAGGCCGTGCAGGGCGCCTCCGCCACCAACTCGGGGCTGCTGCTCCTGCCGATGCTGCTCTCGATGATGGTCGTCTCGCTCATCGCGGGTCGGATCACCACCAGCACCGGCAAGTACAAGGTGTTCCCGATCGTCGGCGGCGCGCTCATGGTCGTCGGGCTCTTCCTGCTCGCGACGATGGACACCGACACCACCCGACTCGTCTCCGGTCTGTACATGGCGGTGCTCGGCGCCGGCCTCGGCTTCCTGATGCAGATCACCATGCTGGTCGCGCAGAACAGCGTGGACATGAAGGACATGGGCGTCGCCTCGTCCTCCGCCACCCTCTTCCGTACGCTCGGCGGCTCCTTCGGCGTGGCCCTGATGGGTTCGCTGTTCACCTCGCGGGTCACCGACACCATGACCGACCGGCTCGGGCCGGCCGCCGCCGCGAAGGCGGGCTCGGCGCAGCTCGACGCGGCGAGCCTGGCGAAGCTGCCCGAGGCGATCCGCGACGCCTACCAGCACGCGGTCGCCGCCGGTACGCACTCGGCCTTCCTGCTCGGAGCGGCCATCGCCGTACTGGGCTTCCTGGCGGCCTGGTTCGTCAAGGAGGTCCCGCTCCGGGGCGCGGGCCCGGCCCCGGCCGGCGGCGCCGCCGAGGAGGGCGCGCCCGCCCAGGTCGCGCAGGCGTCCATAGCCCACTGAGCCCAGCGGCTCCCGTGCGCGTGGCCCGGTCCCGGGGATCGACAGATCCCCGGGACCGGGCCTTTTCCGTGCCCGATCGGCTGTTGGCACCCCGCGAGGGGAGGAATTCCCGTCCGTCGACGGACGTCGTGATCCGCGCCGCCCGGCCGGAGGCCCGGTTCAGGAGGCCGCCCGGGCCGCCTTCAGTACCGCCGCCGTCAGGGGGAAGTTCTCCGGCGCCGTCCCGCCCGGGAAGCCGAAGCGCCGGCGCGTGTACCCGTACGCGACGCCGGTGACCGGGTCCGCGAAGCCGTTCGCCCCCGCCGCCCCGCAGTGGCCGAACGCCTCCGGCCCCACCGCCGGCTGCCGTTCGAAGCCCAGCCCGAAGTGGTCCGGCTCCGAGACCACCCGGTCCTGGCCCGGGGTGTGCGGCTTCGCGAACTCAGCCGCCGTCTCCGGCTTCAGCAGAGCGGGGCGGCCGTCGACCTCGCCGATCGCCGCCGCGTACATGCCCGCGATGCCGGCCGCCGTGCCCACCCCGCCCCCCGACGCCGGACCCTGCGCCTTCACCAGCGGGTGGTTGGCGAACGCGACGAGGTCCATCGGCGGATCGGTGTGCCAGTTGAACGCCACGGGCAACAGCTCGGGCATCGGCCCGGCAGCCGCCTGGATCTCCAGCTGCGCGGGCGTCGGCAGGGCCTCCAGGATCGGCTTCCAGCGGTTATGCGCCCGCGACGGCAGCCCCATGTACAGGTCCAGCCCGTACGGCGCGCGCACCCGCTCCTCGTAGATCTCCTGGATCGACCGGCCCGTGGCCCGCCGTACGACCTCACCGGTCAAAGCGCCGATGACGGAGGCGTGATACCCGTACGCCGTCCCCGGCTCCCAGTACGGCTCCGCGGACGCCAGCCGCGCCGCGACGAACGCGTCGTCGGCCAGCTCCTCGATCGTGAACCCCTCCGGCGTGTTGATCAGGCCCGACCGGTGCGCGAGCAGCTCCCGCACGGTCAGCCGCTCCTTGCCGTGACCCGTGAACTCCGGCCAGTACGAGACGACCGGCCGCTCCAGCTCCAGCACACCGTCCTGGACGAGCAGCGCCACCACCAAGTGCGCCGCGCCCTTGGTGATCGAGAAGACGCCGGACAGGGTTTCGCCGTCGGTGTCCTCGCCCGCCCACAGGTCCACCACCGTGCGCCCGTGGTGACGTACGGCCAGTTGCGCCTCCGGCGAGTGCGGCTGCGCCGCCACCACGGCCTCGAACTCGGCCCGTACCGTCTCCCAGCCCGCCGCCACCGCGCCGGCCACCTTCACGCCCATGGAATCCCCCTGTGGTTCGCCTACACGTCGAATGCACGGCGCAACCGGCGTTGATCAGGTGGTATTCCTGGGCCGCGGGGATATGTCACCTCCGCGTCGGCGCCGGCTCCCTTACGGGTGAACGCGCCCCCGGCGTCGTTCCGGCGCGCCGCGAGCTCCCGTTGGACCGGGCATGAACCGCACCCGCACCGCCGCCGTGGCCCTCGCCGCCGCCCTGGCGGCCCTCGCCCCGACCCTCTGTCAGTCCGCCGCCACCGCGGCCCAGGGCACCTTCCTGCAGGACCCGGGGGGCGACGAGAAGGCGATGAAGTCGATGTGGACGAAGGACGACATGCACAAGGTGGAGGCCCAGTTCCGCCTCTATCCGAACGTCCAGTACAAGACGGTCACCCGGACGGAGTCCAAGGGCGGCCAGCAGTGGGAGCGGGAGGTCCCCGATCCCAAGACGATGGCCTGGATGCCCTCGTACGAGTTCGCTTGGTCCGTCGCCGATTCCAAGCTCGTCAAGAAGGCGGTGACGACGAAGGACGGCAAGCACCCGATCGTCCTGCACGCCGTGCTGCGCACCGCCGGGAAGGCGGAGGCGGGGGAGGTGGACCAGGAGCTGACGGGTCGGCCCGCCACGGGCCGGGTCAAGGTCCCGGGCGGGAAGCGGATCGCCTGCGACACCGGTGTGTACACGGTGGAGTGGTCGCTCACCCGGTCCGGTTACGGGACGCTGCGGGGAACCCTGCCCTGGGACTCCAGCTGCGAGCAGTACCGTACGGCGTTCTCGGATGACAACGGGCGCGTCCACTGAGGGATCGCCCGGGAAGGCCGGCCGCCCGCGCACCTTGTGGGTGGTCGCCGGACGGCTGGGCCGCGGCCTCGGATCAAGGGCCGTGGAGATCATGATGCCGCACGGGGTGGGTGCGGCGTAAGACGAAAGTCCCCTGCTGCGGGGGGTGTTCGCGCGGCGGTGGTCCCGCCGGGCTGCCGGGCTGTCCGGGTGCCGGCCGGGCGGTGAGGGCTGAGCGCTGAGGGCGAGCGCTGAGATCTCTTGTGCCGGTGGCGCGGCGGTGGCGTCGGCGTTGGTCGCCCGGAACGCTCAGTGCTTCTTGCGGGCCGCGCTCGCCTTCGCGGCGATGTCCTCCAGGACGCTCTTCGCGTCACCGGTCGGCTCCACCGCACGGCCGATGTTGCGCTTGATGGTGTCGCTGACCGTCACCCAGGACGGGTCGCTCACCGGGTAGAGCTGGGCCCCGCGCAGCGCGGTGAGGAACTGCTCGTCGTTCTTGTCGATGCCGCCGCCGGAGGGGGTGCGGGAGGCGCTGACGGTCGCGGGCAGCAGGTGGTAGCGGCTCGCGAAGTCCGACAGGTACTTGTCCTGGTAGACGAAGTCGAGGAACTTGCCGATCTCGGCGCGCTTGCCGTTCTGATTGAACGCCATCAGCCAGTCCGCCACGCCGACCGTGGGCGGGACCTCGCCGGCGCCGAGCGTGTCCGAGACCGGCATCGGGACGGCCCGGACCTCGATGCCCTTGCTGCGCGCCTCATAGGCGAGCGACGGGTAGCCGTTGACCATGCCGACCTCACCGCGCAGGAACGCGGCGAAGGCGTCGGCGCGGTTGAACTGCGACGGGGCGACGGGACCGGTCAAGCCGGGGGTGACCAACTGGTCCTTGATCCACTTGAAGGTCGCGATGTTCTGGTCCGACGCGAGGCTGTAGTTGCCGCTGCTGTCGGCGTAGCCGCCGCCGTTGCTCAGCTCCCAGATCAACGCCTCGGCGTGTGCCTCCTCCGGGCCCAGGGGCAGGGCGTAGGGGATCTTCACCCCCTTGTCCTTGAGGGCCTTGGCGTCGCTCTTGAGGTCGGCCCAGGTCTTGGGCGCGTTGGTCAGCCCGGCCTGCTTGAACAGGGCGTCGTTGTAGAAGAGGAGTCGGCTGCTCGCCACGAAGGGCAGGCCGTAGAGGGTGCTGCCGACGGAACCGGCCTCGGTGAGGGGCTGGAGGAAGTTCGCCTCGGCGGTGACCGTGAGGAGGTCGTCGGCGGAATAGAGCTTGCCCTGCGCCGCGAAGTCCGAGTACGAACCCATGAGCGCCATGTCCGGCGCGTTGCCGGCCTTCACCATGCGCGAGACCTCGCGGTCGATGTCGGCCCAGGGCAGCAGTTGCACCTCGACTTTGAGGTCGGGGTTGGCGGCGGTGAAGTCGTGCGTGACCTTGTCCCAGTACGCCTTGGAACTCGTGGCCGCACTGTCGCCGTATTCCGCCGCGACGAGGCGCAGCGTACCGCTGTCAACTGCGCCTCCGCCGGAACTCCCGCATCCTGCGAGAGGTATCAGTAGACCGATCACGGCCGCACCGGCGGTCGTGCCGAACATTCTTCGTCGCACGGGTGGATTCCCCTGATTTTCTTGTGATTCCCGGTGTTACTTATGAGTTACTCCGGGCCGAGGTGTCCCTTCGTGGCCCGTTGGCCGGAATTCTCTCCTGCCGGCAGGGCGGTTGGTCCCATTGGGGCCGCAGTTGTGTTCAATGCTCCAACTGGCCTTATTCCCAATGGTGTTTTCCGATATGTGATCCGCAATTCGGACGCGCGTAGACATGACGAAACGCCCGTTCCGAGGGGAAACGGGTCGTGGGAGAGGAAGACGGTGCCGCGGTGGTGGGCTAGTCGGCGAACTCGCCCGCGTACGGGTCGGGCTCGCCCGTCTCGGGGTTGCGGCCCTCCTGCCAGCGGCGCTGCGCCTTGCGCCAGTGCACGAAGCTGAGGTGGCCGCCGTCCCAGAACGTGATGCCCACGGGGCTCACGTCGAAGTCGTCCGAGCAGAGCCGGTAGAGGAATTCGGCCATGCCGTACGGGTAGACCGCGAACGGGTCCGCGGTGTGGCGCCCGACGACGAGGACGGGCCAGCGGTCCGGGTCTGGGTCGGTGGTGAGCCAGCACAGGATGTCGGAGCCGCCGGTGACCCCCCAGGCGATGATCGACTCGGGATCGACGTCGAAGGCGCTCCGTCCGCCCTCCGCCTCCCACACCTGCCGGGCGTTCTCGGTCTCCTCGGCCATCTCGGCGGGGGCCCACTGGAGTCCGGGCTTGGGGAGCGGCAGCAGCACGTCGGCCTCGCCGTTGATGGAGCCGGAGCCGAAACGGCCCATGAACGCGATGAAGTCGGCCGGGAACCGGGTCCCCCAGGCCGCCTCCGCGGCACGCCAGTCGATGTCCTCGTCGGCGCCGTGAGTCGCGGGCATGATCTGCTCCAGCGCCTTGACCGCAATGTTCTCCGTCATGCCGCTCCCCTGCCACCACCCCAGCTCAACCGCCCCAACCTACCCCCGGGGGCTCGCGTCGCCTAGCCGTCGTCTCGACTGTCGGGCCGCACTTCCACCCGGGTGCCGGCGCGCAGGCCCCATCGGGCCATGGCGCCCGCCGCGGCCTCCAGGACGTGCCGGGCGCGCGGGCGGGGCAGGCCCAGGCGGCCGGGGCGCATCGTGGTCACGGCGATGACGGTGAGGTTGCGGTCGAGGTAAGCCACGTCGATCGGGAAGCGCATCCGGAACGTGTGCACCCCGGCCGCCGGAGTCAGGAGCATGGCGCCGGCGACCCCGTCCCGGCCGAGCAGGCCTCGGGTGCGGGCCCGGTACGAGGCGGCGATCTCCAGCGGGACTTCCAACGGGAGTCCCGGCGGTGCTTCCGACGGGGCCTCGGGCCGGGTGTCCGGCCGGGCCGCGTCGCCCCGGGGCCCTCCGGGCCCGGCGGCACCTGGTGCGGTCGGGGGTCCGGCCCCCGCCCCCGCGGGACCGCCGATCCCGAGGGTGGCCCGACCGTCCGTCCAGTGCCGCCTGATCGCCATGACCGTCAGGGTAGGGCCGATGGGCCCCCGGGCCCATGCCCGCGCCGGCCCCCGGGGCCTACGGTCTGCGGATGGGCCTGACCTTGATCATCCTCGCCGCCGTCTACGGCGTGACCAGCGGGCTGCTGCTGCCGCGCGCCGCCTACCGGCTGTCCGTGGAGCCCGAGCGGCCCTGGCGCGACCGCTGCCCCGAGGGCCACCCCCTGCCCGGCTGGGTCGGCCTCGCGCGCTGCCCGGCCGGCGCGGGCGGCCCCGTACCGGCCCGGCCGACCGGACCCGAGCCCGCCTCTCCGACCGGACCCGTACCGGCCCGGCCGACCGGAACCGGCGGGCCGTCGTCCGCGCGGCCGCATCCGTACGGGCCCTCCTCCGCGCGCACCGCCGCCCTGGCCGGTGTGGTCTGCGCCGCCCTCGCCACGGCCTGCGGCCCGAGGCCCGAGGCGGTGGCCTTCGTGGTGCTCGCGCCCGCCCTGGTGCTGCTCGGTCTCGTCGACCTCGCGGTGCACCGGCTGCCGGACCCGCTGACCCTGCCGCTCGCCGCGCTGACCGCCGCGCTGCTCGGCGGCGCCGCCGTCCTGCCAGGCGCCGCCGGGTCATGGCGGCTCGCGCTGCTCGGCGGGGTCGCGCTGGGAGGCGCGTACCTCGTGCTGTTCCTGATCAACCCCGCCGGGATGGGCTTCGGCGACGTCAAGCTGGCGCTCTCGCTCGGGATCGCTCTTGGGTGGTACGGGTGGGGGGTATGGTTCGCCGGAACGTTCCTGGGCTTTCTCTACGGGGCCGCATACGGTCTCGCCCTTGTGCTGCGCGGGCGCGGGGGGCCGGGGGCGGCCTTCGCGTTCGGCCCCTTCATGACGGCCGGCGCCCTCACGGGAATGTTGCTGGGCGGATTCGGAGCGTAATCACCGTGCGTCGATGCACGCAGGACGCTTTACGAAGGGTTATGGTGGAACCCCCCCCTCGGGCCGGTCCGTATCCCCCCCACGGACCGGCCCGTTTTTCTTTTCCCACCGCCCCCGCGGGCACCGCCGCGAAAGCGCAGGTCAGTGCCGCGGGCGCGGAACGCGTCAACCCCGCTGGGCCCAGATGTTGGTGCCGGGGGTGGAGACGGCGTGGGTATCGATCTCCCGCAGCTCCTCCGCCGTCAGCGGCGGACCGGCCAGCGCGGCGACGTTCTCCTCCAGCTGGGCCACGCTCGACGCGCCGATGAGCGCCGAGGTCATGCGGCCGTCCCGCAGCACCCAGTTCAGCGCGAGCTGCGCCAGTGACTGCCCGCGCCGGGCGGCGATGTCGTTCAGGCCGTTCAGCCGCCGCACCACCTCGTCCGACAGCAGGTCCGGGCTCAGGGACTTGCCCTGGGTGGCCCGCGAGCCCTCCGGGATGCCCTTGAGGTACTTGCCCGTCAGGAGTCCCTGCGCGAGCGGCACGAAGGAGATGCAGCCCATCCCGGCGTCCTCCAGGACGTCCAGCAGCCCGTCCTCCTCCGTCCAGCGGTTGATCATGGAGTACGAGGGCTGGTGGATGAGGGGGCGCACGCCCATCTCGACGAGGATGCGCGCCGCCTCGGCGGTCTGCTCGGCCGTGTACGAGGACACGCCCACGTACAGCGCCTTGCCCTGGTGGACCGCGGACGCGAGGGCGCCCATGGTCTCCTCCAGCGGGGTCTCCGGGTCGAACCGGTGCGAGTAGAAGATGTCGACGTAGTCGACGCCCATCCGCCCCAGCGAGGCGTCGAGCGAGCCGAGCAGGTACTTGCGGCTGCCCCATTCGCCGTACGGGCCGTCGTGCATGAGGTAGCCGGCCTTGGTGGAGAGCACCAGCTCCTCGCGGTGGGACGCGAAGTCCCGCGCGAAGATCTTGCCGAAGTTCAGCTCGGCGGAACCGGGCGGCGGGCCGTAGTTGTTGGCGAGGTCGAAGTGGGTGACGCCGAGGTCGAAGGCCCGGCGCAGGATGGCGCGCTGCGAGGCCAGCGACTTGTCGTCGCCGAAGTTGTGCCACAGACCCAGGGAGACGGCGGGGAGTTTGAGGCCGCTGCGGCCTGTGCGGCGGTACTCCATGGAGTCGTAGCGCGAGGGCTCTGCCCGATAGGGATTGTTATCAGTCACGTTGTCCTCCCTATCACGGACCTGTGACCGGCCGAGTTGGGTACCCGATCCCGCCGCGCAGTAATGTGGCGGGCTCGGGGGTAGGGACCGCAATCCGCACGGGGGATCGCACGGAGGGGCTGGAAGATCGTGAAGCTGCGCGACCTGGTGTACAGGCTCTACGCACGCCGGGTGGAAGGCCGCCTCGACCACGACGCGTCGCCCAAGCACATCGGCGTGATCCTGGACGGGAACAGGCGCTGGGCGAAGGCGTCCGGAGGTACGACGGAACAGGGCCACCAGGCCGGGGCCGACAAGATCTCGGAGATGCTGGGCTGGTGCACCGAGACGGACGTCGAGGTCGTCACCCTGTGGATGCTCTCCACGGACAACCTGGACCGACCCGAGGTCGAGCTCCGTCCGTTGCTCAACATCATCGAGAACACCGTGCGGGGCCTCGCCGCGGACGGCCGCTGGCGGGTCCACCACGTCGGCAACCTGGACATCCTCCCCGCCGGCACCCAGACGGTGCTCAAGGAGGCCGAGCAGGCCACGCACGACGTCGAGGGAATACTCGTCAACGTCGCGGTCGGCTACGGCGGCCGGCAGGAGATCGCCGACGCGGTCCGCTCGCTGCTACTGGAGCACGCCGAGAAGGGCACGTCCTTCGAGGAGCTCGCCGAGGTCCTCGACATCGACCACATCGCGGAGCACCTCTACACGCGCGGCCAGCCCGACCCGGACCTCGTCATCCGCACCAGCGGCGAACAGCGGCTGTCCGGTTTCATGCTGTGGCAGAGCGCGCATTCGGAGTACTACTTCTGCGAGGTTTTCTGGCCGGCCTTCCGCAAGGTCGACTTCCTGCGGGCCCTGCGCGACTACGCGGCGCGCCACCGGCGGTACGGCACCTGACCGGCGGGACTTGCCGGCAGGTCCCGGCCGGCGGGATCTGACACCCCCTCGACCCCGCCCGGGGCGCCCCCAGTCGACGCGGACCCTTCACCAGCGGTTCACCGAGCGTCCGTCATATGCCATGGCATGGGCGAGCCGGTTCCAGGGCATACC
Source organism: Streptomyces sp. Tek67B01 (assembly GCF_055231995.1). Lineage (NCBI taxonomy): Bacteria > Bacillati > Actinomycetota > Actinomycetes > Kitasatosporales > Streptomycetaceae > Streptomyces > Streptomyces sp. Tek67B01. The sequence goes on along the minus strand of NZ_JBUYUY010000001.1, from coordinate 2,794,361 downwards.
CCTAGCAGGTCGACGCCCGACCCACGGGTGTCGAGTCTCAGCGGACGGCATGGGGTCGTCCGCCCGGGAGGCCCTTTGCACCAGGACGCGCGTGCGGTTCGCACGGACGAAGTGGAGGGCCGGAAATCGGCCCGCGCATGGGTGCCGATGACCGGTCCGGTCTTCATGGCCCGACCTCTTCCGAGGGGGTACGTCCTTCCGTGGTGACCAGCACAAAGCGCCGCCTGCCCGACAGGCGGACCTACGTCCTCGACACCAGCGTCCTGCTGGCAGACCCCAACGCGGTATCCCGCTTCGACGAGCACGAGGTCGTGCTCCCGATCGTGGTGATCACCGAGCTGGAGGCCAAGAGGCACCATCCCGAACTCGGCTACTTCGCCCGTCAGGCCCTGCGCCTGCTCGACGACTTCCGGGTTCGCTACGGTCGCCTCGACGCCCCCATCCCGCTGGGCGATCTGGGCGGCACCCTGCGCGTCGAACTCAACCACTCCGACCCCGGCGTCCTGCCCGCGGGCTTCCGGCTGGGGGACAACGACTCCCGCATCCTGGCCGTCGCCCGCAACCTCCAGGCCGAGGGCTACGACGTCACGGTGGTCTCGAAGGACCTGCCGCTGCGCATCAAGGCCTCCTCCGTGGGGTTGCTCGCCGAGGAGTACCGGGCCGAGCTGGCGATCACCGACAGCGGCTGGACCGGCATGAGCGAGCTCGCGCTCTCCGGGGAACAGGTCGACCTGCTCTTCTCGGAGGAGCGGCTCTACGTGCCGGAGGCCGCCGAACTGCCGGTGCACACCGGGCTCGTCCTCCAGTCGGAGCGCGGCAAGGCGCTCGGCCGGGTCACGGCGGACGGCAACGTCCGTCTCGTGCGCGGCGACCGCGAGGCGTTCGGACTGCACGGCCGCAGCGCCGAGCAGCGCATCGCGCTGGACCTGCTGCTCGACCCCGAGATCGGAATCCTCTCGATGGGCGGCCGGGCGGGCACCGGCAAGTCGGCGCTGGCCCTGTGCGCGGGCCTGGAGGCGGTCCTGGAGCGCAGGCAGCACCAGAAGGTGATGGTCTTCCGGCCGCTGTACGCGGTGGGCGGGCAGGAGCTGGGCTACCTCCCGGGCACCGAGGCCGAGAAGATGAGCCCCTGGGCACAGGCGGTCTTCGACACCCTCTCCTCCGTGGCCGGGCGAGAGGTCATCGAGGAGGTGCTGAACCGCGGGATGCTGGAAGTCCTGCCGCTCACGCACATCCGCGGCCGTTCGCTGCACGACGCCTTCGTGATCGTGGACGAGGCCCAGTCGTTGGAGCGCAACGTGCTGCTGACCGTGCTGTCGCGCATCGGCGCCAATTCGAGGGTCGTCCTGACCCACGACGTGGCCCAGCGGGACAACTTGAGGGTCGGCCGGTACGACGGGGTGGTCGCCGTCGTTGAGAAGCTCAAGGGGCATCCGCTGTTCGCCCACGTCACGCTGACCCGTTCCGAGCGCTCCCCGATCGCCGCGCTCGTCACCGAGATGCTGGAGACGCTGTGACCCCGGGGGAGGCCGTGACTCCGGGGACGTGGTGACCCGGAGGCCAAATGGGGCAGAAACCCCATAGGCGGAGGATGAGTTGACGCCGCCCGGCGAAGGCGCAGCAGCCTAGCCGGGCGGCGTCGTGCTGCACAGGTCTTCGGTGAAATCAGGGGCGTTCCGGCAGGTGTGACCTTTCCCACGCAACGTGGAATTGCCCTGCGGCGTCGCGGTCCGGCAGAGTCTGCTTTCCGTCAGGCCCCGCATACGGCACTCTTGTACCTCTCGCGAGGTATACGCACGGCAACAACTCCAGAACCGGTCGCCGTATGCCGCCCGAGCTAGTCGGCAGCCCCCGCGAGGGAGTTGCCCCGGGCCCGCGCCTCCAGTGACCGCGGATTCATGGAGGCCAGTGTCGAGGGGCACTATTGCGACCGCGCGGTCACTGCGGACGCTGCTGGAAGGACACCGTGTGAGCCGGATCTCGGTCCGGGGGTTCGCAGTGGCTTCGGCCACCGCGGTCACCACCGTCGGCGCAGTCGTAGGCGTCGCGGCGGGCGACACCACCTCGAACAATCTCGAAACGACCGCCGCCGGAGCGACTCTCCTCACTGACATCCCGGTCGGCGACCAGGCTCAGGTCCAGAGCGCGTCCCTGACGCAGCAGGCCGACGCCATCGCCCACGCCGCCGACACCGATGCCACGCGCTCGGCCGAGGAGGCGGCGCGCATCCAGGCGGCGCAGGACGCCAAGGCGAAGAAGACGGACGCCGAGGCGGCGGAGGCCAAGAAGAAGGCCGACGAGGAAGCCAAGAAGAAGCGCGAAGAGGAGAACGTCGCCAGCCGCTCCGCGACGCGCAGCGCCGGGGACTTCGCCGTCCAGGGCTCCTACACGGTCTCCCAGGTCAAGGACATCGCCCGGCAGATCGTGCCGGCCGGTCAGTTCCAGTGCTTCTCCAACATCATCAACGAGGAATCGACCTGGAACTACCAGGCCGTGAACTCCTCTTCGGGCGCCTACGGTCTGGTCCAGGCGCTGCCCGGCTCCAAGATGGCCTCGGCCGGAGCCGACTGGCGCACCAACCCCGCCACGCAGATCCAGTGGGGCCTGGGCTACATGAACGACCGCTACGGCAGCCCGTGCAGCGCCTGGAGCTTCCACCAGGCCAACGGCTGGTACTAGGGCCTAGGTTTCCACGCGGTCCGGGGAAACCGGGTCCGGCGATCAACTTCGGGGAGCCCCGCACCGTCCTACGGTGCGGGGCTCCCCGCGTGTACGGTCGGGCGAGTGCGTCCGCGGTCGGGGGGAAAGGGAAAGACATGACAAAGAGGGCAGGTTGGCTCGGCCGGATCGGCAGAGGGCTCAGCCAGATCGGCGCGCGTCTCGACGAACGGCGGGCCGAGGTCGAGGCGGAGACCGCCGTCGACGTGCCCGTCCCCGTCCCGGTCCCCGTCGACGGGCCGCTGCCCGCGACCGTGGTGGCCCCCGGCGGTGAATCCGGCTGGCGGGAGCGGCCCGATCCGGTGACGGTCATCCCGTGGGGCATGCGGGTCGCCGCGGAGGCCAGTTGGCGGCTGCTGCTCCTGGCCGGGATGCTCTGGGTGCTGATGAAGGTGATCAGCGAGGTCCGCCTCGTGGTCCTCGCCTTCTCCGCCGCCCTGCTCGTCACCGCCCTGCTCCAGCCCTTCGTCGTACGGCTGAGGAGGCTCGGGCTGCCGCGCGGCCTCGCCACGGCCGTGACCGCGATCCTCGGCTTCGTCGTGATCGGTCTGGTCGGCTGGTTCGTGGTCTGGCAGGTCATGGAGAACCTCGACACCCTCTCCGCCCGGGTGCGCGAGGGTATCGACGAACTCAAACTCTGGTTGCTGGACAGTCCGTTCCACGTCACCGAGAAGCAGATCAACGACATCGCCAAGAGCCTCACCGACACCATCGGCACCAACACCGAGCAGATCACCTCCGCCGGCCTACAAGGCGTGACGGTCCTCGTCGAGGTGCTGACGGGCATCCTGCTCTCGATGTTCTCGACGCTCTTCCTGCTCTACGACGGCAAGCGCATCTGGACCTGGGTGCTCGGCCTGGTCCCGCGCGCGGCCCGCCCCGGGGTCGCCGGCGCCGGTCCGCGCGCCTGGCGCACCCTGACCGCCTACGTCCGGGGCACCGTGCTCGTCGCCCTCATCGACGCCGTCTTCATCGGCCTCGGGCTGTACTTCCTCGACGTCACGATGGCGGTGCCGCTCGCCGTCTTCATCTTCCTGTTCGCCTTCATCCCGCTCGTCGGCGCGGTCGTCTCCGGTGCCCTGGCCGTGGTGGTGGCCCTGGTGACGCAGGGGCCGTTCGTGGCGCTGATGGTCCTCGCGGTGGTGCTCGCGGTGCAGCAGCTGGAGGGGCACGTGCTCCAGCCGTTCATCCTGGGCCGCGCCGTACGGGTGCACCCGCTCGCCGTGGTCCTGGCCGTGGCGGCCGGCGGAATGATCGCCGGCATCGGCGGTGCGGTGGTCGCCGTGCCGCTGGTGGCCGTCACCAACACCGTGGTGGTGTACCTGCGGGCGTACTCGCGCGACCGGCAGAGCGCCGCCGCCGCGGCGGGTCCGGGCCCGCACGGCGCCACGGCCCTGCCGCGCGCCGAGCGGGAAGAGGGCGGCGACGAGTAGGGCCCCCGCGGCCGGTGACGGCTGCGGGGGCCCTGGGGCTCGTACGGGTACGAGGGTGCGCTACTCGGCGGCGAGGGCGGCCTCGGCGTCGAGGGTGACGGCCACGGCCTGGATCACCGAGGCGATCTTAAAGGCCTCCTGGACCGTCTCACGGGCGACGCCGGCCTTGCGCAGCACCTGCTCGTGCGAGTCCAGGCACTGGCCACAGCCGTTGATCGCGGAGACCGCGAGCGACCACAGCTCGAAGTCGACCTTCTCCACACCCGGGTTGCCGATGACGTTCATCCGCAGACCGGCGCGCAGGTTGTTGTACTCCGGGTCGGACAGCAGGTGCCGGGTCCGGTAGAACACGTTGTTCATCGCCATGACCGCGGCGGCGGACTTGGCGGCGGTGTACGCCTCCGGCGACAGGGCCGCCTTCGCCTCGGGCTCCAGCTCACGCAGGACGCGCGGGGAGCGTGCGGCGATCGCGCAGGCCAGGACAGTGCCCCACAGCTGCTGCTGCGGGAGGTCGCTGTTGCCGATGACCGAACCGAGGTTCAGCTTGAGGTCCTTGGCGAAGTCCGGGACGGCGGCCTTGAGGGAGTCGAGGGACATCGCTCACTCACCGGCCAGCAGCGCGCCGGCGTCCAGGGTGCCCTCGCCCTTGTTCCAGTTGCAGGGGCACAGCTCGTCGGTCTGCAGGGCGTCGAGGACCCGCAGGACCTCCTTGGGGTTACGGCCCACGGAACCGGCGGTCACCATCGTGAACTGGATCTCGTTGTTCTGGTCGACGATGAAGACGGCGCGCTGCGCGAAGCCGTCCTCGCCCTGTACGCCACAGGCCCGCATGAGCTCGTGCTTGGAGTCGGCCAGCATCGGGAAGGGCAGGTCACGCAGGTCGGCGTGGTCCTTGCGCCAGGCGTGGTGGACGAACTCGGAGTCGCCGGAGACGCCGAGGACCTGGGCGTCGCGGTCCTGGAACTCCTCGTTCAGCTTGCCGAAGGCGGCGATCTCGGTCGGGCAGACGAAGGTGAAGTCCTTCGGCCAGAAGAAAACCACGCGCCACTTGCCCTCGTAGGTCTTGTGGTCGATCTGCGCGAACTCGCTGCCGGCTTCGAGCGAGACGCAGGCGGTCAGATCGTAGGTGGGGAACTTGTCACCGACAGTGAGCACGTGCTCTCCTTGCAGACAGGAAAGTACCCTTTTTGGGGGCTTTCCAAGGGGGTTGGACTGATCTCACATGCTGGCACAGCTGCATTGATTACGGAAATAGCTACTCTTGTGGATGGTGATCGGAGGTGCCTATCAGTGGCTATGGGTAATAGGGGAGCGAAGCTCGGCCCCAAGAACGGTGCGGCCCGACAGGCGACGCTCGCACAACTGCGCGCCTTCGCGGCCGTCGCCGAGCACCTGCACTTCCGGGACGCCGCCGCGGCGATCGGGATGAGCCAGCCGGCGCTGTCCGGGGCCGTCTCCGCCCTGGAGGAGGCCCTCGGCGTGCAGTTGCTGGAGCGCACCACCCGCAAGGTGCTGCTCTCCCCGGCCGGTGAGCGGATCGCCGCCCGGGCGCGGGTCGTGCTCGACGCGATGGGCGGCCTGCTGGAGGAGGCCGAGGCGGTGCGCGCGCCGTTCACCGGGGTGCTGCGGCTCGGCGTGATCCCCACCGTGGCCCCGTACCTGCTGCCGACCGTGCTCGGACTGTTCCACCGCCGCTACCCCCGGATGGACCTCCAGGTGCACGAGGAGCAGACCACCTCGTTGCTGGAGGGACTGGCCGCCGGACGGCTCGACCTGCTGCTCCTCGCGGTACCGCTGGCGGTCCCCGGCGTCACCGAACTCCCGCTCTTCGACGAGGACTTCGTCCTGCTGGCGCCCCGGGGGCACCCCCTGGCGGGCCGCAAGGACATTCCGCGCGAGGAACTGCGTGAACTGCAGCTCCTGTTGCTCGACGAAGGCCACTGCCTGCGGGACCAGGCGCTCGACATCTGCCGGGAGGCGGGCCGCTCGGCCGGGGCGGACGTCACCACCACCGCCGCCGCCGGGCTCTCCACGCTCGTGCAACTGGTCGCCGGGGGGCTCGGGGTCACGCTGTTGCCGCGTACGGCCCTGCGGCTGGAGACCGCGCGCAACGAGTACCTGGCCACCGGGTACTTCGCGGAACCGGCCCCCTCGCGCCGCATCGCACTGGCCATGCGGACCGGGACGGCCCGACAGGAGGAGTTCGCGGCCATCGCCGCCTCCCTGCGCGAAGCCGTACGCCCGCTCCCGGTGTGGCCGACGGACTGAGACCCCGGCGCCGAGCCCCCGGCGCTCTCCCGACCGCGCCCTAGTCCGACGGCTTCGGCGGGCGGCCGCGCGGTGGGATCGGGGCGACGTCGCCCGGAAGGCGGCCGGACTCGGACAGGGCACGCCGCAGCAGGAACTCGATCTGGGCGTTCGCGCTGCGCAGCTCGTCGCCCGCCCAGCGCGCCAGCGCTTCGTAGACCTGCGGGTCCAGCCGCAGCAGCACCTGCTTGCGCGCCTGGCGCCCCGCACGCGCGCCCCGCTCCGGCCCCCCGGTCGGGCCGGAGCGGGGCGCGTCGCCGGCGGAACTCACTGGTAGAGGGTGCCGGTGTTGAGGACGGGCTGGGCCGCGCGGTCACCGCACAGGACCACCATCAGGTTCGAGACCATGGAGGCCTTGCGCTCGGGGTCCAGGTCCACGATCTCCTCCTCCGCCAGGCGGGTCAGGGCCAGCTCCACCATGCCCACCGCGCCCTCGACGATCTGCTTGCGGGCCGCCACGACCGCGCCCGCCTGCTGGCGCTGGAGCATCGCGGAGGCGATCTCAGGAGCGTACGCGAGATGCGTGAAGCGGGACTCGATGATGTGGACGCCCGCCGCCTCGACGCGGGTGGAGAGCTCCGCAGCCAGCTTCCGGGTGATCTCCTCCGCGTTGCCGCGCAGCGACAGGCCGCCCTCTTCGTGGGCGTCGTACGGGTACTCGATGGCGATGTGCCGGACGGCCGTCTCGGTCTGCGTCTCCACGAACTCGGTGAAGTCCTCGACCTCGAACACCGCGCGGGCCGTGTCCTCCACCCGCCACACCACGACCGCCGCCAGCTCGATCGGGTTGCCGTAGGCGTCGTTGACCTTGAGGACGTTCGTCTCGTGGTTGCGGACGCGGGTGGAGACCCTCTCGCGGGAGGTCAGCGGGTTGACCCAGCGCAGGCCCTCCGTCCGGACCGTCCCCCGGTAGCGGCCGAAGAGCTGGACGACCCGCGCCTGCCCGGGGGCGATCGTGTTGAGCCCGCTCATCGCGAAGACGGCCGCGAGGTCCAGCAGGACGCCGGCGACGACCAACGCCACCTTGAGGGAGTCGACCCCCGTCATCGAGCCGACGACGATCAGGCCGGTACCGGCCGCGAGGCCCGCGAGGCCGAGCAGCAGCGCCGGGCCGCCGCCGATGCTGTGCGCGGCGAACTCCCTTATGTGGCTGGGGGATACGCCGGGCGATACGTCGGTCGCGCCGGAATCCATCGCCGATGCAGTGGTCATGGTCTGCCCCCGTTTGTCGCTGATGCCCGGCCGTGATCGACCGGAAGTCCTAGCAAAGTGATAGCACTTTTTACGCCCACCGCAACCCTTCGGGCCTCATGTGCGTCGGTTCCAGTGGTGTGGGTGCTGATTCTCACGTCCGAAATGACCTTATTTGATCAGGATTAGTCAACCTTTGTCACAGCCTGCGGTGTTAGTTTTCTGAGCTGACGTCGGGGGGGTAATCGAGCGGAGCGGGAGCGATGGGCCGAGCAGAAGCGCGACGGGCGCAGCAGCAACGCGGTGCGCGGAAAGCGCCGAGCGGGAGCCCGGACGGGCGCGCGGGCAAGGCGGCCGGCAAACGCACCGGCATGCGCCGTTTCTTCACCTGGAAGAAGATCCTCGGCGCGTTCTTCGGGATGATCCTGCTCCTGATACTCGGAGCGGTCGCCGCCTACTTCATGGTGGACCCGCCGGACCCGCGTACCGACGCGGTGCTCCAGAGCAACACCTACGAGTACGCCGACGGCTCGATCATGGCTCGCACGGGCAAGACGAACCGCGAGATCGTGGGGATCGACAAGATCCCCGAGGACGTACAGACCGCCTTCATCGCCATCGAGAACAAGTCCTTCTACAAGGACAGCGGCGTCGACGTCATGGGCGTGGCCCGCGGCCTGTTCAACACCCTGCGCGGGAAGGGCACCGCCGGCGGTTCGACGATCACCCAGCAGTACGTCAAGAACTACTACCTGACCCAGGACCAGTCGGCGACCCGCAAGCTCCGTGAGCTGGTGATCGCCATCAAGGTCGACCAGCGGATGTCGAAGCCCGAGATCCTCGCCGGCTACCTCAACACCAACTTCTACGGCCGCAACGCCTACGGCATCCAGGCCGCCGCCCAGGCCTTCTACGGCGTCGACGCGGACAAGCTCACCCTCGCGCAGGGCGCCTACCTCGCCGCGGTCATCCAGGCCCCGAGCCAGTACGACTGGGCGACCGCCGGCCCGAACGGCAAGCACCTGGCCATGGTCCGCTTCAACGCCGTCCTCGACAACATGGTCGAAATGGGCAAGCTGGACCCCGCCAAGCGCAAGACGATCCAGTTCCAGGAGCCCATCAAGCCCAAGCCCGCACCGGGCATGGACGGGCAGAAGGGCTACCTGATCCAGGCCGCCAACGCCGAGCTGAACGCGCACGGGATCAAGGACGACCAGATCGCGGCCGGCGGCTGGACCTTCACGCTCAACATCGACAAGAAGAAGCAGGCCGCCATGGAGAAGGCGGTCCAGGACAAGCTGGAGTCCAAGCTCGAACGCAAGAACGTCCAGGAACGGCCGCAGGACCAGAGCGTGCAGGCCGGCGCCACCTCGGTGGACCCGAAGACCGGCGCGATCGTGGCGATGTACGGCGGCACGGGCCTGAGCGAGAAGTACAACAGCAACGCACTGCGCACCGACTTCCAGCCCGGCTCGACCTTCAAGCCGGTCGTACTGGCCACCGCCCTGGAGACCGGCGCGACCACCCAGGACGGCCGCAAGATCACCCCGAACACCCTCTACGACGGCACCAGCAAGCGCCCCGTCGTCGGCAGCTCGGTCCCCTTCGCCCCGCAGAACCAGGACGACGCCAACTACGGCGACCCGATGCTCACGGTCCAGGAGGCCACCAACTCCTCCGTGAACTCCGTCTACGCCCAGATGATCGTGGACGCCAAGCCGGCCAGCGTGAAGAAGCAGGCCCTCGCCCTCGGCATGCACAACCGTGACGGCTGGCCCGACGACAAGCCGGCCATGTCGCTCGGCACCATGAGCGCCAACACGGTGGAGATGGCCGGCGTCTACGCCACCTTCGACAACCACGGCAAGAAGGTCACCCCGACCATCGTGAAGAAGGCCGAGCACAAGGATGCCGAGTACAACCCCGGCAGCGCCATCGGCAGCCAGGTCCTCAGCCGCAAGACCGCCGACACCGTCACCAAGGTGCTCACCGGCGTGGTCGCCAACGGTTCCGGCAGCGCCGTGAAGAGCGACGCCTACCAGGCCGCCGGTAAGACCGGCACCACCGAGTCGAACGTTGCGGCCTGGTTCACGGGCTACACCCCGGAGCTCGTCACCGTCGTCGCGATGTTCGGCGAGGACCCCAACACCCACGGCCAGGTCACGCTGACCGGTACGGCCGGCAAGGGTCGCGCGGGTGGCTCCAGCTTCCCGGCCCAGATCTGGCAGGAATACACCCTGGCCGTCCTCGGCGGTGTGAACACGGGCGAGTTCGACCTGTCCGACGCGGACATGGGCCCCGTCCAGGCGCCCACCCGCAGCGCCGCGCCCACCAAGGACGCGAGCCCGACCGCCTCGGCCACGGAGAACACCAAGTCGCCGACGACCACCACGAGCCCCACGAAGACCGGCGACCCGACCGGCCACACCAAGGACCCGACGAAGACGACCGACCCGACGAAGCCGACGAAGGACCCGACGAAGACCCCGGATCCGACGAAGTCGTTCCTCTTCCCGCCGCCGCCGCAGGAGCAGCAGCGACAGCCCTGATGGGCCGGAGAACGGAAAACCGCCCCGCGACGTGATCGTCGCGGGGCGGTGTCGTATCGGCGGTGTCGTGAAGGCGGTGTCGTGACGGCGGTTCCGTGTCGGCGGGGCCGCGTCGTGGCCGAGGCGGCTCAGCCCGCGTCGCCACCGCGCGGCAGCGTGAGCTCGAACCAGACGACCTTGCCGCTGCTCAGCCGGGTGGCACCCCACCGGCGGGCCATCCGGTTGACGAGGAACAGACCGCGGCCGCCCTCGTCGGTCTCCCTCGCCCGGCGCTGGCGGGGCAACTGCGGGGAGTCGTCGCCGACCTCGCAGCGCAGCACGTCCGTCCGCAGCAGCCGCAGGGTCACCGGCCGCTCGGCGTACCGTACGGCGTTCGTCACCACCTCGCTGACCAGCAGCTCCAACGAGTCCTGGAGCTCCTCCAGACCCCAACGGGCCAGCGCCCGACGGGCGAACCGGCGGGCCCGCCCGGGAGCGGTCTCCTCCGGGTCCAGGAACCAGTACGCCACGTCACTGGGGGCGATCCCGTCGAAGCGGGCCGCGAGCAACGCGATGTCGTCGTCCCGGTCTCCGGGACCGAGCATGTCCAGCACGTCGTCGCACAGCGCCTCCAACGGCGGCGGGTGGTCGACGCCCGTCAACTGCGCGGTGGTGGCCAGCCGCTCCCGCAACTGCTCGATGCCGGTCCAGACGTCGCGCAGCCGGGACTCCACCAGCCCGTCGGTGTACAACAGCAGGGTGGCGCCCGCCGGGGCGTCCAGCTCCACCGCCTCGAAGTCCACGCCGCCGACGCCGATGGGGGCGCCCGGCGGCACGCGCAGCACCTCGGCGCGCCCGCCCAGGTGCAGGAGCACCGGCGGGGGGTGGCCGGCGTTGGCGATGGTGATCCGGTGCGAGACGGGATCGTAGACCGCGTAGAGGCAGGTGGCCATCCGGTCGGAGCCCAGGCGCTGGGCCTGCTCGTCCAGGTGGTGCAGGACCTCCGCGGGGGGCAGGTCCAGCTGCGCGAGCGTCTGCGCGGTGGTGCGGAGCTGTCCCATGATCGCGGCGGACGTCATGGAATGGCCCATGACGTCACCGACGACCAGCGCGACGCGGCTGCCGGGCAGCGGTATGGCGTCGTACCAGTCGCCCCCGACCCGGGCCGTCTCGGCGGCCGGCAGGTAGCGGGAGGCGAGGCGCACCCCGGTGGGCTGTGGGAGGCTGTCGGGCAGCATGGTGCGCTGGAGTTCGTCGGCGATGTACGCCTCGCGGCCGTACAGCACCGCCTTGTCGATGCCGAGCGCGGTGTGCGTGGCCAACTGGGCCGCGACCAGCAGGTCGTTGGTCTCGAAGGCGGGCCGCTCGGGGGTCCGCAGGAACACCGCCGAGCCGATCACCCGGCGCCGGCCGCGCAGCGGCGCGAGGATGGCCCGCTGCCCGCGCGGTACGGGATGGTCGCCGCCCAACAGCTCCGACAGGGCGTCCTTCGCCGCGACGGAGGACCCGAACACCGGGCGGACGCCGCGCAGCACCTCGGCGAGCGGGCCGCCCGGCCGGATCTCGCACAGCTCGGCGGCGGGCAGGTCACCCTGGGGACCGACCAGCGGAAGCCGGCTGAAATCGAGTTCGCCGCCGGATCCGGCCGACCCGGCGAACTCGCCGCTCGTCAGATCGTCGAGGGGCCGGAGCCGGTCGGTGCGACGGAGCCTTAAAACGACCGGGCCGACGGGGCGTTCGTCGCCGACCGGCAGCGGATCGCGCAGGTAGACGAGGATGGCGTCGGAGAAGGTCGGCACGGTCGCCCGGCACAGGCCGAGCACGATCTCGTCGAGGTCGATGCCGCGCGCGATCCGGCGGGTGGCCGCGCCGACGAAGCGCAGTCGGTCGCCCTCGCGGCGCGCGGTGGTGACGTCCGCCGTCCCGCCGCCCGGTACGCCGTCCGCCACCACCGGGCCGCCCGCGATCGGGCCGCCCGGAACGCCGCCGCCCGGTACACCGCCGCCGGAGCCGCGGTCGGCCGCGCCGCCCGCGGCGCTCACGGCGGAGGCGGCGGCCGCCACGTCGGCGGCCGGCCGGCCGGCCCCGCCGCGGGGCCGGGGCAGTTCGGCGGACCGGCCGGGCGCGCGGGCGCCGTCCGGATCACCTGCCGCGTTCTGCGCATGCGTGCGCACGGCCTCGGCGGCCACGATCGGGGCCTTGCCGTGGCCGGCGTCATCCGTACCTCCGCGGGAGGCGACGGGCTGCGGGCCCTCCTGGGAGGTGGGGTACTCCGTCACGCGTGGATTTCCGTCCGTTTGCGCTCGATGTGCGCTGCACTCAACTCGGTTCAGTCGCGGTATACCCGCTCAGCGGCAGGGGCACCACCGCCCCGCGGTTCCGCGTCCCGCTCGTTACCTCACCTCGCGTCGGTCTGCACCCAAGTCCCCTGTGCGGCACGTCGATTAAGGATGGCCGGCCCGGCGGGGGACGATCCTACGGTCGCACCCCGGGGGCGCATCAAGGGTCTCATGAGGTCATATGCGCAGGGGTGCGGTCCCAGTCCTCGGGCAGAACCGGAATCGGCCATCCTGGATCGGGGCGCCAGTTCTCCCAGCCGTCGCGGAACGGCGGACCCCACTCCTGGACCGACTCCACGGCCGCGCGGCCCGCCTCCCGCACCCGGCGTGCCAGCGGGGGGTCCACCAACCCGACCCGGCGCGCCTGGGCGAACTCGTCCTCGTCGAGCCAGACCCAACTGCGGTCGGGGTGGACGGCGATGTCGAGGAAGTGGTCCACGGAGTCCACGCCGCCGGACCACCGGGTCCGGGGCTCCTCCAGGTTCACGTACCAGTTCTTGAACCGCCAGCCCCGCTCCCAGAACAGCCACACCGACCACGGCTCCCCGGGCCGGGCCAGCTTCAGCACGCCCGTCCCGAACCAGCGCGAGCGTACGGTGGTCCGCGGCGCGGTGTAGCGGGTGGCGAGGGGTTCGGCGTGCACCGGGGTGCCGTCGGCGAGCACCGGCTTGACGCACTCGGTGCCGGGCGCCATCCACACCGCGAGGAGCTCCTCGGTGTCGCACACCACCGTCACCGGTCGGCAGATGTGGACCGGGCCGCCGCGGTCCGGTGCGCAGTCGCGGTAGCGCCAGAGGATCCGCTCCCCGGGCGCCCAACGCGTGAGCGGCTCCCCGTCCGCGGCGCCGAGCGCCACGTCGTGTGCGACGCCGTCCCCGCGGCCTCCGGTACCTGTCATGCGCAGATCTTAGGGCGGAGGCCCCTCCTTGTGCCGCGGTGCAGGTCACGGACCTGGCCGGGGACGGGAAACGACCGAAACCGGACCCCGTCCCCGGCGCTTTCAGGGCCGGGTCATGCCGAGCACGTCCAGCGCCTCGTCCAACTGCGCGAGGGTGAGCGCGCCCTGGTCGACGTAGCCTGATTCGAGCACCACTTCCCTGATCGTCTTGCGTTCCGCGAGGGCCCGCTTGGCCACCTTGGCGGCCTCCTCGTAGCCGATGTAGCGGTTCAGCGGGGTCACGACGGACGGCGAGGACTCCGCGTACTCCCTGGCCCGCTCGGAGTTGGCGGTGATCCCGTCCACCGTCCGGTCGGCCAGCAACCGGCTCGCGTTGCCCAGCAGCCGGATCGATTCGAGCAGGTTCCGGGCCATCAACGGGATCATCACGTTGAGCTCGAAGTTGCCGGACGCGCCCGCCACGGCGACGGCCGTGTCGTTGCCCGTCACCTGCGCGGCCACCATCAGGACGGCCTCCGGGATGACCGGATTGACCTTCCCGGGCATGATCGAGGACCCCGGTTGGAGATCCGGGAGATTGATTTCGGCCAATCCGGTGCGCGGACCCGAGGCCATCCAGCGCAGGTCGTTGCAGACCTTGGTCAGCGAGACGGCGATCGTACGGAGCATCCCCGAGGTCTCCACCAGCGCGTCCCGGGCGCCCTGGGCCTCGAAGTGGTCCCGCGCCTCGGTCAGCGGCAGCCCGGTCGCGCCGGCCACCTCCGCGATCACGGCGGCGGCGAACCCGGGCGGGGTGTTGATCCCGGTGCCCACGGCCGTGCCGCCCAGGGGCAGTTCGGCGAGCCGGGGCAGGGCCGCGCGCAACCGCTCGACGCCGTAGCGCACCTGGGCCGCGTACCCGCCGAACTCCTGGCCGAGGGTGACCGGGGTGGCGTCCATGAGGTGCGTGCGCCCGGCCTTGACCACCTTCGCGAATTCGGCGGACTTGTGCTCCAGCGCGGCGGCGAGGTGTTCCAGCGCCGGGATCAGCTCACCGGTGACGGCGGCGGTCGCCGCGATGTGCACGGAGGAGGGGAAGACGTCGTTGGAGCTCTGCGAGGCGTTGACGTGGTCGTTGGGGTGCACCGGGCGGCCGAGCCGCTCGCTCGCCAGCGTGGCGATCACCTCGTTGGTGTTCATGTTGGACGAGGTCCCGGACCCGGTCTGGAACACATCCACGGGGAAGTGCTCGTCCCAGCGGCCGTCGGCCACCTCCTCGGCGGCGGAGCGGATCGCCTCGGCGACGTCCGCGTCCAACACGCCGAGCCGGGCGTTGACCACCGCGGCCGCGGCCTTCACCCGTCCCAGGGCGGCGATGTGGGCCCGCTCCAACCGATGGCCGGAGACGGGGAAGTTCTCCACGGCGCGCTGGGTCTGGGCGCGCCACTTGGCGTGCGCGGGGACCCGTACCTCGCCCATGGAGTCGTGCTCGACGCGGAACTCTTCGGGTCCGTTCGTGGCCTGCCGGTCGTCTGTCATGTCGATGGCCTCCTCAAAAAGTTGAGCAATTGTCTTGTTCGAAGTGTTCCCAACTCCCCTACCGGCCAGTAAATACCGGGGGTAACACCGATACCGGGGAGGCGTTCATGGCACGTGCGCGTACGAAACCCAGGCTCAGATCTACCTTCGCGGCCGTCGCGGCGATCGCGGCGGCCCTCGGGGGCGTCACCGCCATCACCCCCATGGCCCAGGCGGCACCCGTCGCCGGACCGACGGTCACCCCCCTGTCGCCCGAACTCGAAGCCATCCGGGCGGCGGAGGCAACCAAGATCTACGGGGACCCGGCCGTGCGCCCGCTCGCCGACCGCAAGACCGGCTTGATCTCGCTCGGTGACAGCGAGATCTCGGGGGAGGGCGTCGGCAACTACGACCCCGCCACCAACACGTCCGCCAACCAGTGCCACCGCTCGCCCGACTCGGCGATCCACCGCACCGGAATCCCGGCCGACCTCACCTTCAACGTGGCCTGCTCCGGCGGGTACACCGGCAACATCCGCATCGGCGGCAGCAAGCAGTACCCCGACGAGCTGGTGCAGAGCGACAACCTGGCCATCAAGGCCCGCAACACCCGGATCAAGATGGTCCTGCTGGTCGCCGGAGCCAACGACGACCTCCAGTTCGGCCCCGTCATGACGGACTGCGTCACCCGCTGGGTCCTCAGCCAGGGCACCTGCGAACCCAAGTACGGCCCCGGCTGGCAGGCCCGCGTGGACGGCCTCAAGCCCAAGGTGGAGGCGACCGTCGCGGACCTCAAGACCGTCATGCGCGACGCCGGCTACGCCGACTCCGACTACAAACTGGTCGTGATGGGCTACCCGAGCCCCATCGGCCCCGACTTCAACGACAACCCCAACTTCCACGGCAAGCTCCCCGGAGGCTGCGCCGGCTACGACTCCGACGCCGCGTGGGGCCGCAACTACGCGGTGCCCACTTTCGAGAAGGGCATGCGCGAGGCGGCCCTCGCCTCCGGCGCCACCTACCTGGACAACTCGCGGCTCTTCCACGGCCACGAGGTGTGCATGGAGGACGCCTGGGCCCGCGGCCTCTACCTCGACCTCGGGGACCACTTCCCGTGGGACGAGAACACCGCCCGACAGTCCTTCCACCCCAACTACCGGGGCCACGGCGCCTTCGCCTCCTGCCTGACCCAGCTCTACGACTCCGGCCTGCGCGAGGCCTCCTGCGCCGACCCGGCGAGCACCGGCACCCCCGTCCTGACCGCCGGCGCCTGGGACACCCTCTACCGGCCCCTGAAGAACGAGGCGACCGGCAACTGCCTCGACACCTTCGGCGGCTCCAGCGCCGACGACACCAAGGTGGTGGCCTGGGACTGCCACGGCGGACGCAACCAGGGCTGGTGGTACGACGCCACCCGCAAGGCCCTGCACACCGAACTGACCCAGGACCGCTGCCTGGACGCCCCGGGAGCCACCTACGGCAACGGCACCGCCCTGATCATCTACAACTGCCACGGCGGCGCCAACCAGCAGTTCGTCCGCGACGGCGCCACCCTGCGCCCCGCGGCCGCCTCCGGCATGTGCCTGACCGTCGCCGCCCCGCACGAACCGCTGCGCCTCCAGACCTGCGACGGCTCGCCCAACCAGCGCTTCGTCTGACCGCCTCCGTACACCCCCACACCCGGCCGGTCCCCGGCCGGGTGTCCTCACCGCCCTTGACGCCGCTCCGGCCGCTCCAGCCGCTCCACGAGTTCCCGTACCTCGCGGGGCCGGTTGGTGATCAGCGTGTCCACGCCCAGGCGCAGGCACAGCTCCACGTCCTCGGGCTCGTCCACCGTCCACACCCGCACCCCGAGCCCCCTGGCCTTCAGCCGGCCCACCAGACCCGGGTCCTCGCGCACGAGGTCGATGCCGGGACCGGCGTGCCCCGCGAACGGCGGGCGCACCGGGCGCAGCCGGCGCTCGATCAGGTAGACGGCGGGCAGGCCGGGCGCGAGCCGGTGCAACCGGGTCAGGGCGCTCCGCGAAAAGCTCATCACCTCGACGAGGCCGTCGGCCCCGCCGGCGAGTCCGTGCTCCTTGAGCACCCGTACCAGCTCGGCCTCCAGCCGGCCGCCCGCGCGGGTGGGGTGCTTGGTCTCCACGGCCAGCCCGACGGGCCGGCCGGCGGCCAGCGTCTCCTTGAGCAGGTCCTCGAAGAGCAGTACCCGGGCCCCGCGGTGCTCCTCGCCCTTCCACCGGCCGAAGTCGAGCGCGGCCAGTTCCTCGTAGGTCAAGGCGGAGACCACCCCGCGCCCGTCCGAGGTCCGCTCCACCCGCCGGTCGTGCACGCACACCAGCCGCCCGTCGGCACTGAGCCGCACGTCGCACTCCAATGCGTCGGCCCCGTCCTCGATGGCCTGCCGGTACGCGGCCAACGTGTGCTCGGGGTGCGCGTACGACGCCCCGCGGTGGGCGATGACCCTCACGTCGCGGGCGGGGGGAGGCAGCTCAGTCATGGTGCAGACGTTATCGGGACGACGGGGGACGGCCGGTTACCGCATGCTGCGTGGATGGCCGAACAACGGATGACGGGCGGCCGGTGACGGCCCCCGACGCAGGCCCCCGGGCCGGTGCGTGCCCCTGGGGCGCAGCGCAGCGGCCCCCTCTCGCCGTCGTAGGGCAGCAGCGCCGCGGATGGCCGGCTCCCCGTGCTCCGCATCGAGGAGGCACTGACGCGGTGGGTGAGCGATCTCCACCCGGCTGCCGGGTGTACCAGACCTCCGCGCACGCCGACTGGATCGAGTTCCAGCGGCCGACCCTGCATGGACTTCCGCGCGCCGGGTGGGGCCTGGAACTGGCCGAGGCCGCGGGCGGCGCCCACGATGGGGCTTCACCCTGGCCCACGATCCCGCCACGCACACCCTCCAGGTCCGACGCCTCCGGCGCGCCCGCGGCGTTCTCCTACCTGGGCGTCGTGCCCGGCGAGGAGATGCAGATCGCGCGGCTGCTGTGGCTGGAGAGCCTGCGGGAGCGGCATGCCGCTGCGACTCCGGCCCTATGACAAAGGTCATGTCCGGGTCCACGCAAACCCCATCCACAACCCGTGCGGCTCCGCCCTGGCAGGTCGCACACCGTGACTCCTCAGGTCGTCCCATGAACGAACACCCCATCATCGAGGTCAGTGACCTGCGGCTGGACTACGACGGGACGACCGCCGTCGACGGCATCTCGTTCCAGGTGTTCCCCGGCGAGGTCGTCGCCCTGCTCGGAACCAACGGCGCCGGGAAGACGACCACCCTCGACGTACTGGAGGGCTACCTCAAGCCCACCAGAGCCACCGACCGCCGCCCGGCCAGGTCGTCGCCGCCGTCCTGGGTTGCTCGGCCTTCGGGTTCGGCTACGCGCGTACGGTGTGGGACGCCGTCGCCCGCGGCAGGGGGCGCAACCGGCACCAGCCGGACCTCGCCGTCTGCACGACCGTCTCCTTCGCCATGCTGCTGTCGCTCGGACCCGCGTGGGGAGCCTTGCCCTGCCTGGCCGCCGGCGCGGCCGTCGTCAGCCTCACCCCCCGGCGATGGGGCTGGGTGGTGCCGCTGATCCTCGCCGGCACCGCGCTGGCCGGGCTGCTGCTCGCCGTACCCGCCGACGTACTGGTGGACATGCTCGTCAAGAGCGCCGTAACCGTCGTGGTCCTGGGCACCCTGGGCGTACTGCCGCCCTTCGCCCGGGAGATACACGAAAACCGGGCCGAACTCGCCCGGCTGGCGGTCCTGGAGGAGCGACTGCGCTTCTCACGCGACCTGCACGACGTGCTGGGCCACGGTCTGTCCGTGATCGGCATGAAGATGGAGGTGGCCCTCCTGCTCATCGGGAAAGACCCGGACAAGGCGGCGGGGGAGATCCGCGACGCCCTCGGCATCTCACGCGAATCGGCTTCCGATCTGCGGACCCTGGTCCGCGGATACCGCCGGCAGTCCATCGCGGCGGAACTCGACGGCGTGCGCTCCGTCCTCTCCTCGGCGGGCATCGGCTGCCACACGGACGAGGTACCTGCGGACCTCCCGCAGCACGTGCAGGACGTCACGGGCTGGATAGTCCGCGAAGGCGTCACGAACATCCTGCGGCACAGCAAGGCCACCGAGTGCCGGATCACGTTGAGGGTGAGCGACGGACGACTCATGATCGAGATCTCAAACGACAACCCCGTCGCCGGCGGTCACCCGGGCGGCAACGGCCTGCGCGGTCTGCGCGAACGCCTCGCCGTCATGGGCGGCGACCTGACCGCCGGAGTCCACCACGGCACGTTCACGCTGCGCGCGCACGCCCCACTGGAGGCGAGCTGTCGACCCGATGCCGGAACCGAGGTGACCCGAACGTGACGATCCGCATCGTCGTGGCGGACAACGAGCAGCTGATCCGCGACTCGCTGTCCATCATCCTGTCCGCGCCCGACGACTTGAACGTGGTGGCGGTCGCGGCCGACGGCTCCCAAGCCGTGGCCGCAGTCCGCGAAAACGCCGCCGACGTGGTCGTGCTCGACCTGGACATGCAGGTGATGAACGGCCTGGAGGCGGCCGAGGCCATCCAGGCGGCAGCCCCGGACTGCGCCGTCGTCATCCTCACCAGCCACGGGCGCCCCGGGTATCTGCAACGCAGCATGCGCCTGGGGGTGCGCGGCTTCATCACCAAGGACACCCCGGCCGCGAAACTGGCCGACGTCGTGCGCCAGGTCCACGCCGGCGGCAGGTTCATCGACCCCGAGATCGCCACCGATGCGCTGGCCCTCGGCGGCAGCCCGCTCAGCGCCCGTGAGCGGGAGGTGCTCGCGCTCTCCGGTGAGGGGTTGAGGTTCAGCGAGATCGCGGGACGCTTGCACCTGGCCGAAGGCACCGTGCGGAACTACATGTCCTCGATCATGACCAAACTCGACGTCGACAATCGGGTCGCCGCCCACCGGGCGGCCAGAGAAGCCGGCTGGCTGTGACGGCCGGGACGGGGGAACACATGGACAGCGCCACCACGGTGCCGCTCCGGGAAGCGATCCGGTCGGCAGTGGCAAATCTCGACGACGTACTGCGCGCAGCACCCGGATCGCGACGACGGACGAAGGACGGTCCGTACCGGTCGCGCACGCCTGCGGCCACGACGCCCACGTCGCGTGCGCGGCCGGCGCCGCATCCCTGCTGGCCGGTGCGCGCGACGCATGGTCCGGGACCCTCATGGTCATCGGGCAGCCCGCCGAAGAGACCCTGACCGGCGCCCGGGCCATGATCGAGGACGGGCTGTTCGAGCGCTTCGGGGTCCCGGACGTGATCTTGGCGCAGCACGTCGCACCCCTGCCGTGCGGAGTCGTCGCGCACGGACCCGGAGCGCTGACGGCGGCGACCACCGTGGTGGAGGTGGTCATCCACGGCCGCGGCGGCCATGGAGCCGCCCCGCACCTGAGCATCGATCCGGTGCTGACCGCCGCTGCTACCGTGCAGCGGCTCCAAGCGGTGGTCTCCCGGGAGAACAACCCGTTCGAACCCCTCGTCGTCACCGTGGGCACCCTGCGCGCCGGGACCGTGCCGAACGTCATCCCCGACCGCGCCGAACTGGGCATCAGCATCCGCTGCTACTCCGACGACCAACTCGAACGGACGGTCGCGGCGGTCGAGCGGATCGTACGGGCCGAATGCGCGGCAGCGGGCTGTCCCCGGGAACCGGACATCACGGTCGGCCCCAAGGCGCCCGTGAACATCGACGACCCGGCCGCGGCCGCGAAGGTGCACGCCGCCCACACGGCACTGTTCGGTCCGCGGCGGGTCCTCGCCACACCTCCTGTACTGGCCGGGGAGGACTTCCCGTTCCTCGCGCGGGGCTCCTCCCCGGCCGTCCCGACCGCGTACTGGTTCCTCGGCTGTGTGAGCGCCGCCGACTGGCGCGCCGCCCCCGGCGATTCACCGCAGGCGAAGATGCAGTCCTTGCCGGCCAACCACGCGGCGGACTTCGCTCCCTCGGCGGAGGCCACGCTGCGCCACGGCATCGGCGCCGCAGCAGCCGCGGTACTGGCGCACGCCCTGGTTCGGTAGCGCCCCCGAACCCGACGGGACGACGCCGAGGAGCGGATGGTGTGAGGCCCCGTCGCTGACCCGCTGACCGCTGACCAAGCCCGAGAGCCCCCGGCACCCGCCGGGGGCTCTCGACAGGTGGGGCTGCCGGAATCAGCCGAGGCCGAGGCCCGGGCCGCGGACCGGGATGTGGGTGAAGGTGGGTTCCGGGGCGGGGTTCTGGAAGAAGTCGTTGCCCTTGTCGTCGACGACGATGAAGGCGGGGAAGTCCTCGACCTCGATCTTCCAGACCGCCTCCATGCCGAGCTCCTCGTACTCCAGGACCTCGACCTTCTTGATGCAGTCCTGCGCCAGGCGGGCCGCCGGGCCGCCGATCGAGCCGAGGTAGAAGCCGCCGTGCGTACCGCAGGCATCGGTCACCTGCTGCGAGCGGTTGCCCTTGGCCAACATGACCTTCGAGCCGCCCGCCGCCTGGAACTGCTCGACGTAGGAGTCCATGCGTCCGGCCGTGGTGGGGCCGAAGGAGCCGGAGGCGTAGCCCTGGGGGGTCTTGGCGGGGCCGGCGTAGTAGACCGGGTGGTCCTTGAGGTACTGGGGCATGTCCTCGCCCGCGTCCAGGCGTTCCTTGATCTTGGCGTGCGCGATGTCGCGCGCCACGACCAGCGGGCCGGTCAGCGACAGCCGGGTCTTGACCGGGTGCTCGGTCAGTGTCGCGAGGATCGTCTCCATCGGCTGGTTCAGGTCGATGGAGACGACGTCCGAGGACTCCGACAGGTGCTCGTCCGTGGTCTCCGGCAGGAAGCGGGCCGGGTCGCGCTCCAGCTGCTCCAGGAAGACGCCCTCGGCGGTGATCTTCGCAGTGGCCTGGCGGTCGGCCGAGCAGGAGACGGCGATGGCCACCGGCAGCGACGCGCCGTGGCGCGGCAGGCGGACCACGCGCACGTCGTGGCAGAAGTACTTGCCGCCGAACTGCGCGCCGATGCCGATCTTCTGCGTCAGCTCGAAGACCTGCTGCTCGAGGTCGAGGTCACGGAAGCCGTGGCCCAGCGCGGAGCCCTCGGTCGGCAGTTCGTCCAGGTAGTGCGCGGAGGCGTACTTGGCGGTCTTGAGCGCGTGCTCCGCCGAGGTGCCGCCGACCACGATCGCCAGGTGGTAGGGCGGGCAGGCCGCCGTGCCGAGCGAGCGGATCTTCTCTTCCAGGAACTTCATCATGGAGCCCTCGTTGAGGACCGCCTTGGTCTCCTGGTACAGGAAGGACTTGTTGGCGCTGCCGCCGCCCTTGGCCATGAAGAGGAACTTGTACGCGCCGCCGTCGGTGGCGTACAGCTCGATCTGCGCGGGCAGGTTCGAGCCGGTGTTCTTCTCCTCCCACATGGTGAGCGGGGCCATCTGCGAGTAGCGCAGGTTCAGCCGCGTGTACGCGTCGAAGATGCCGCGCGAGAGGGCGGCCTCGTCGGCGCCCTCCGTCAGCACGTTCTGGCCGCGCTTGCCCATCACGATCGCGGTGCCCGTGTCCTGGCACATGGGGAGCACGCCGGCGGCCGCGATGTTCGCGTTCTTCAGCAGGTCGAGGGCGACGAACTTGTCGTTCGAGGAGGCCTCGGGGTCGTCGATGATCCGGCGCAGCTGCGCGAGGTGGGCGGGGCGCAGGAAGTGCTGGATGTCGTGGATGGCCTCCTCGGCGAGCTTGCGCAGCGCCTCGGGCTCGACCTTGAGGAACGTACGGCCGTCGGCCTCGAAGGTGGAGACGCCTTCGGAGGTCACCAGCCGGTAGGGGGTGGTGTCCTCGCCCAGGGGCAGCAGGTCGGTGTACGCGAACTCCGGCATCGTGGCCATTCCTCACTCGGCAGACAGCGCTGACGACCAATTGGCAGCGCAGTCCTCAAGCGTAGGACCTCGCCGGACGGCTGTGTCTGTGAGGTAAGGCTCACTGCCCGGAACCGGGGCCGCGCCGGGGCCCACCTCCAAGGAGTATCGCGATCTATCGTGTTTGGCTATGCTGGCGGTGTGGACCTGGAAAAGCACCCCGCCGCCCCCGCCGCACCCGCCGTCCCTCCGGTCGCCGAGCTGCGCGCCTCAGACGCCGACCGGGACCGGATCGCGCGGCTCCTCGCCGACGCCTTGGCCGAAGGCCGGCTCACGGCCGAGGAGCACTCCGAGCGCCTGGACACCCTCTACGCGGTGAAGACGGTCGGGGAGCTGGGCGTGCTCGTACGCGACCTCCCCGCGGCCCATGCCGCCGCCTGGACCGCCGAGGCCGGCGCGCCGCCGCCCGTCCCGCCGGTCGCCGGGTCGGTGGGCGGCGAGGCCGAGACGGTCCTGGCCGTCTGCAGCTCCGCCTCGCGCAAGGGCCGTTGGCGCCCGGGTGCGGTCACCCGCGTCGTCTCCGTCCTCGGGGACGTCTCCCTGGACCTCACCCAGGCCGTGTTCGAACAGCGGGTCACGGAGATCAACGTGAACTGCGTCCTCGGCAACGTCGAGATCGTCGTCCCGGAGAACGTGACGCTCCGCGGCTACGGCGGCGGGGTGCTCGGCAACTTCGAAGTGGCCGACGAGGGCGTCGCGCAGGCCGACCCGCAGGCACCGGTGGTGATCGTGCGCGGTTTCGCGCTGCTGGGCAACGTCGAAGGCCGGCCCAAGCGCGGCGCCCGGGTGACCGACCTCGCGGGTCGGCGGCACGACCGGCTGGGCGGCTGAACGGCGCTCCGGCCGCGACACGGGTGGGAGCGGAGGGACGCGTTTCGGTCGAAGTTCGCCGGAGCGGCCGACGCGCGGCACGCGGTGCTTAGGGGCACGCACAGCGGGTAAGGACAGACGCATCGTCTCTCGCTCGCGTATACGTCGTCAGGAGTAGACCGTGCCGCATCCGCCGCATCAGTCCCTGCAGGTAGCCGCCGTCAAGACTCTTCAGGCGCGTCCGGCCGCCGTGCCGAAGCCGCGGGTGCCGGCGAGGGAAGAGGACGGCCCATGGCATGCGGAGGCGGTGTGCCGCAGGGACGAGGCGGGGCTGTTCTTCGCCCCCTCCAAGGAGCCCACCGCGGCGCGGCTCGCCCGCGAGGAGGCCGCCAAGCGGGTCTGCGCGCGGTGCCCCGTGATGGTCGCCTGCCGGGAGCACGCGCTGCTCCAGCCCGAGCCCTACGGGGTGTGGGGCGGACTGACCGCCGCCGAGCGACGCGTCGTACTGGCCCGGCGGCGTCGCCGGTCCGCGGAGCTGCGTCAGGGCAGCGGGGCGGGACCGGTCGCGGCCGCGGGGTGAGCCGGGCCCCCCGAGGCGGTGGGGCCCCTCCGTACGAAGGAACGTGAGCGGACAGCACGCGAGAGGGGTGGTCCTCCACCGGGAGGACCACCCCTCTCGCGTTGCCGCCCGGCCGGCTCCTACCGTGCGCGGTCGAAGTCGATCGCGCTGTAGGCGCGCAGCTTGGACAGGCGGTGGGTGGAGTCGATCTGTCGGATCGTGCCCGACTTCGAGCGCATGACCAGCGAGGACGTGGTCGCGGTCTCGGAGCGGTAGTGGACGCCGCGCAGCAGCTCGCCGTCCGTGATGCCGGTGGCGACGAAGAAGACGTTCTCGCCCGACACCAGGTCGTTGGTGTGAAGGACGCGGTCGAGGTCGTGGCCGGCGTCGATCGCCTTCTGGCGCTCGGCGTCGTCCTTCGGCCACAGCTTGCCCTGGATGGTTCCGCCCAGGCACTTGATGGCGCAGGCGGAGATGATGCCTTCGGGCGTGCCGCCGATGCCGAGGAGCAGGTCCACGCCGGTGCCCTCGCGCACCGCCATGACCGAGCCCGCGACGTCACCGTCCGAGATGAACTTGATGCGGGCGCCGGTCTCGCGGATCTCCTTGACGATGCCCTCGTGGCGCGGGCGGTCCAGGATGACCACGGTGACGTCCTCGACGGCGATGTTCTTCGCCTTGGCGACCCGGCGGATGTTGACCGAGACGGGGGCGTTGATGTCGACGAAGTCGGCGGCCTCGGGGCCGGTGACCAGCTTGTCCATGTAGAAGACCGCGGACGGGTCGAACATGGTGCCGCGGTCGGCGGCCGCCAGGACGGCGATGGCGTTGGGCATGCCCTTGGCGTTCAGGGTGGTGCCGTCGATCGGGTCCACGGCGATGTCGACCTCGGCGCCGGTGCCGTCGCCGACCCGCTCGCCGTTGAAGAGCATGGGCGCTTCGTCCTTCTCGCCCTCGCCGATGACGACGACGCCGTTCATCGAGACGGTGGAGATCAGGGTGCGCATGGCGTTGACCGCCGCGCCGTCCGCGCCGAGCTTGTCACCGCGGCCCACCCAGCGGCCGGCGGCCAGGGCGGCGGCTTCGGTGACGCGGACGAGTTCCAGGGCGAGGTTGCGGTCGGGGGCGTCGGGCGAGACTTCGAGCTGGGGCGGCAGGTTGTGCTCGGTCATCGGAGCGCACCTTTCTGTACGACGACGGCCGGGATGTGAGGGTGCTGGAACTCTATCGGTACGTCGACATATTGAGCAGAGCGGGTCACTTATGAGCGGAATATCGGTCAGGGTGTTGGCCTGAGCGGACATCTTGCGCCCCGGCCGTCGGCTTCATCGGCTCGCCGCGCCCTACCCCGTCGGTGATCGCTCCCGCGCGTACGGGACTATGGAGCCGTGGCAGGTATGAAGGGCAAGCAGACGGTCTGGGACATGGTCCGGTCGCTGGCGGTGATCGGCGTCGTCGTGGCGGGCATCTACATGTTCGTCCCGCATGACGAGAACGCCGACCCGACGCACGTGGTCGACTACCGGGTGGAGACGGCGACGGCCCGGCGCGCGGCGCCGTACCCGGTCGCCGCGCCAGTGGGCCTGCCGGCCGAGTGGCGGGCGACCTCCGTGTCGTACGAGCGCAAGAACGCCGACGCGTGGCACCTGGGCTTCATCGACCCGGACAAGCAGTACGTGGCGGTGGAGCAGTCCAGTGACGCCTCCGCCAAGAACATCGACAGGGTGACGCAGCAGGCCAAGCCCACCGGTCGGTCGCAGCGGATCGGCGACCGGGAGTGGGAGCGCTGGGACGGCGACAAGTACGACGCGCTGGTGCGCCGGGAAGAGGGCCACGTCACGGTGGTGACGGGTACGGCCCCCCTCGAGCAGTTGAGCGCGATGGCGGCGGCGCTGGAGTTCAAGCAGGGCCGGTAGCGCCCCACCGAGGACGGGGCCCCTGTCCCGGACATGCGAAGAGGCCGCCCTCCCCGGGATCGGGGAGGGCGGCCTCCGGCGTTGCCGCGGAGCCGCACCCGGGCGCCGGCGCGGACGCCGGCCCGGACGCTCGGGCGCCGACTCAGACGGTCGTGATGACCTGGTCGAACGACAGGCGCGGGGAGCGCGGGAACCAGGCGTCCTCGCCCGGCTTGCCGATGTTGACGACCATCAGCGGGGTGTGGTCGGCGTCCAGGAACTCCTTCTGGACACCGGCGAAGTCCAGGCCGGTCATCGGGCCGGCGGCCAGACCGGCGGCGCGGACGCCGATGATGAAGTACGCGGCCTGCAGCGCGGCGTTCAGCAGGGCGGCCTGCTCGCGGACCGGGCGCTCGGAGAAGAAGGCGTCCTTGGCCTGCGGGAAGTGCGGCAACAGCTGCGGCAGCTCCTCGTGGAACTCGTTGTCCGCGGAGAGGATCGCGACCAGCGGGGCGGCGGCGGTCTTGGCCTGGTTGCCCTCGGCCATGTGCTTCACGAGGCGCTCGCGGGCCTCGGGGGAGCGGACGAGGGTGATGCGCAGCGGCGTCTGGTTGAAGGCGGTGGGACCGAACTTCACCAGCTCGTAGATCGCCTGTACCTGCTCGTCGGTCACAGGCTCGTCGGAGAAGGTGTTGGCGGTACGGGCCTCGCGGAACAGCAGGTCCTGAGCGGCGGCGTCGAGAACGAGAGACATCGGAAAGCCTTCTTCTATACGGGGTGTGAAGACGGGTGTGGAGCGCTACGGCCAAGACTCTACGGCAGAAATAGATGAATTTTCAACTAAATTCTGTTCCGTGTGACGCTGATCACGCCCATCGGGCTCCGGTCCGGGTCGCCCGCACCCGCCGCCGGGGGTCATTCCCCCCGGTCGCCGGAGCCGCCGCCCCCGTCGCCGCCGTCCCGCTCGGCCAACGCCGAGTCGAGCCGCGCCCGAGCGCCCTCCAGCCAGTGCCGGCAGACCTTCGCCAGCTCCTCGCCGCGCTCCCAGAGCGCGAGGGAGTCCTCCAGCGAGGTCCCGCCCGCCTCCAGCCTGCGGACGACCTCGATGAGCTCGTCCCGAGCCTGTTCGTACCCCAGCGCCGTATCGGCCTCGGTCATTCCCATTTCACTCCCCTGCACTCGATTCGCGGTGGATCCGCGGTCGAACGAATCGTGCTGCGACCCGACGCGCCGTCAGTCGGCGGCGCGGGCCGCCTCCTGCCCTGCCTGGTCGGCCCCCCTGGTGTCTCCGGCCGGTCCTGCCCCCTCCTCGGCCCGCCGGGTCTCCTCGGGCCCGCCCGTCTCCTCGAGCCCGTGCACCTCCTCAGGCCCGCCCCTCTCCGGGGGCCGCCCGGTTCCGTCCACGCGCACCGCGAACTCCCCGGCCGCCACCCTCGCGCGCAGCACGTCCCCCGCGCCGACCTCGGCCGGCGAGCGCACCACGTGGCCGTCGGCCCGCTGGAGCACCGCGTACCCGCGCTCCATGGTGGCCGCCGGGGACAACGCCAGAACCCGCGCCCGGGTGTGCGTCAACTCCGAGTCAGCCCGGTCCAGCAGGTGACCGAGCGTCCGCCGGCTGCGCGCCAGCAGGGCGTCCACCTCCGCCTCGCGGGTCTCCACCATCCGCCGCGGGTGGACGAACACCGGCCGCCCGAGGGCGTGGGCCAGCCCGCGCTCCTCCCGGTCGAGCAGCCCGCGCACCGCGCGCAGCCCCCGGGCCTGGAGCTGGCGTACCCGCTCCAGCTCCTCGCCGACGTCTGGGACCACCTTCTTCGCCGCGTCCGTGGGCGTGGACGCCCGCAGGTCCGCGACCAGGTCGAGCAACGGGGAGTCCGGCTCGTGCCCGATCGCGGACACGACGGGGGTACGGGCCGCCGCGACCGCCCGTACGACCTCCTCGTCCGAGAAGGGCAGCAGGTCCTCGACGCTGCCGCCGCCGCGCGCCACGATGATCACGTCGACCTCGTCCAGCGCGTCGAGCTCCCGCACGGCCCGGATCACCTGCGGCACCGCGTTCACCCCCTGCACGGCGACGTTGCGCACCTCGAAGCGGACCGCCGGCCACCGGCGGCGGGCGTTCTCCAGCACGTCCCGCTCGGCCGCCGACGCGCGCCCCACCACCAGCCCGATCAGCTGCGGCAGGAAGGGCAGCGGCTGCTTGCGGTCCAGGGCGAACAGGCCCTCGGAGGCGAGCGAGCGCTTGAGCCTCTCCAGGCGCGCCAAGAGCTCGCCGATGCCGACGGGCCGTATCTCCGTGGCCCGCAGCGACAGCTGCCCGCGCGGGGCGTACCACTCCGGCTTGGCCCGGACCACGACGCGCGCGCCCTCCGACACCGCGTCCGCGACATCGTCGTAGACCTGGCGGAAGCAGGTGACGCTGAGCGAGATGTCGTGCGACGGGTCGCGCAGCGTCAGGAAGACCACCCCCGCCCCCGGCCGCCGGGACAACTGGGTGATCTGCCCCTCCACCCACACCTGCCCGAGCTTGTCGATCCAGCCCCCGATGAGCCGGGACACCTGACCGACCGGCAGCGGCGCCTCGGCCGATGTATTCAGACCCATGCAGGCAGGCTAGCCGCCCGGACCGACACCGGTGCGGGGCCCGGCCTCCCGATCCGGCTCGCGTCGGCCCCGCTGCGCCACCAACACCCCCAGCCCCACCACCAGCCACACCGCCCCCACGACCTGCGCCGTCCAGGCCGCCTCGACGATCACCGCGACCGTCACCGCCGCCCCCAGTACGGGAACCACCAGGTGCAGCCACCAGTTCGGGGCCCCCGCCCCGCGCCGTACGACGAACCACCCCACCACCGAGGCGTGCAGCAGGGTGAACGCCACCAGCGCCCCGACGTCCACCACCGACACCAGGTGGTCCAGGCCGTCGTCCCGCCGGGCCGCCCACACCGCCGCGACCAGCGTCAGCGTCGCCGCCACCAACAGGGCGGGTCGGGGCGTGCCGCCCGAGGTCCCCGCCAGGACCCGCGGCAGCCGCCGCTCCCGGGCCATCGCGAACACCAGCCGCCCGGCCGCGGCCTGCCCGGCCAACGCCGCGAAGGCCGCCCCGATCGCCTTGCTCGCCGCGACCAGGTCGTGCAGCCAGGCCCCGGCCGCCGACTCCACCGCCGTGTAGAAGGCAGGCCCCTGGATCGCCGGGTCGGCCGTCAGCTCCGCCGAGGACACCGGCATCAGCAGCGCGGCCAGGTAGCTCTGCGCGACGAACAGCACCCCGGCCAGCGCCAGGCAGAACAACACCGCCCGCGCCACCCGCTCGGAACCCCCGGTCACCTCCTCCGCGAAGGACGCGATGGCGTCGAAGCCCAGGTACGACAGGACCGCGACCGACACCGCGCCCAGCACGGCGGCCGCCGAGAAGCCCAGCGAGCCGTCCCCGGTCAGCGGGGACAGCCAGCCGCGCCGCGCACCGCCCTGGACCAGCACGGTCACCGCCGTCACCACGAACACCAGCAGCACCAGGATCTCCATGGCGAGCACGGCGAAGCCCACGCGAGCGGCCAGCCGTACGCCCCACAGGTTCAGCAGGGTCGTGACCACCACCGCCAGCGCCGTCCACACCCAGCGGGAGACCTCGGGGACCAGGGCGTTCATCGCGATGCCGGAGAAGAGGTAGGCGACCGCCGGGATCAGCAGGTAGTCGAGCATCGCCATCCACCCCGCGATCAGCCCCGGCCCCTCACCCAGGCCTTGGCGGGCGTAGGTGAACACCGACCCGGCACGCGGTGCCACCCGCACCATCTGGGCGTAGGAGGAGGCGGTGAAGGCCATCGCCACGGTCGCGGTGAGGTAGACCAGGGCGACCGCGCCGTGCGACTTGGCGTCGAGCGTGCCGAAGACCCCGACCGGGGCCATGGGGGCGATGAAGAGCAACCCGTAGACGACCAGGTCCCGGAAGCCGAGCGTGCGCCGCAGCGTGGTGGGCGCCGTGGGGGTGTCCGTCGCGGACGCCATCGTTCCTCCGGGGGGATAGCCGGTACGTACGTGCGACCCAGTCTGTGTCGAACGGGCGACCACCGGCCTGCCGGAGACCCCCGTACGATGGAGACCATGACTGCTCCCGCCCCCGCTCCCGCTTCCCGCCGCGTCCTGCTCGCCGCCCCGCGCGGCTACTGCGCGGGTGTCGACCGAGCCGTGATCGCCGTCGAGAAAGCCCTTGAGCAGTACGGCGCGCCGGTCTACGTACGCCACGAGATCGTGCACAACAAGTACGTGGTGCAGACGCTGGAGAAGAAGGGCGCGATCTTCGTCGAGCGGACGGAGGAGGTCCCCGAGGGCTCCATCGTCATGTTCTCCGCGCACGGCGTGGCCCCCGTGGTCCACGAGGAGGCGGCGCGCGGCAAGCTGGCGACGATCGACGCGACCTGCCCGCTGGTCACGAAGGTGCACAAGGAAGCCATCCGCTACGCGAACGAGGACTTCGACATCCTCCTCATCGGCCACGAGGGCCACGAGGAGGTCATCGGCACCTCCGGCGAGGCCCCCGACCACATCACCATCGTGGACGGCCCGCACGACGTGGAGAAGGTGACCGTCCGCGACGAGTCGAAGGTCGTCTGGCTGTCGCAGACCACGCTCTCCGTGGACGAGACGATGGAGACCGTCGACGCGCTCAAGACCAAGTTCCCGCTGCTGGTCTCGCCGCCGAGCGACGACATCTGCTACGCCACCTCCAACCGGCAGGCCGCCGTCAAGCAGATGGGCGCGGACTCCGACCTGGTCATCGTCGTCGGCTCGAAGAACTCCTCGAACTCCATCCGCCTGGTCGAGGTCGCCCTGGACGCGGGCGCGGGCGCGGCCCACCTCGTGGACTTCGCGAGCGAGATCGACGAAACCTGGCTGGACGGGGTCACCACGGTCGGCCTGACCTCGGGCGCCTCGGTGCCGGAGGTGCTGGTCGAAGAGGTGCTGGAGTGGCTGGCGCGGCGCGGCTACGGGGATGTGGAGATCGTCAAGACGGCCGAGGAGTCGATCGTCTTCTCGCTGCCGAAGGAGTTGCGCCGCGACCTGCGCGCCGAGGCCGCCGAGCTGATCGCCGGGCGGGGCGGGGCCGCCGGGAACACGGACACCGCCGACGAGTAGGCCACGGGCCGCACCGTTCTCTACGGTGGTCCCATGGAGATCTTCGGTGTGGACATCGGCGGAACCGGCATCAAGGGCGCTCCCGTAGACCTGGACCGCGGCGAGCCGACGCACGAACGCCTGAAACTGGTGACCCCGCATCCGGCCACCCCCGAGGGGGTGGCCGACGTCGTCGTCGAGGTGGTCCGCCACTTCGACTGGGACGGCCCCGTCGGCGTCACCTTCCCCGGCGTCGTCACGGACGGCGTCACCCGCACCGCGGCCAACATGGACCCCGCCTGGGTGGGCATGGACACGCAGTCGCTGCTCACGAGCCGGCTGGGCGGGCGCCCGGTCACCGTCCTGAACGACGCGGACGCGGCCGGGGTCGCGGAGATGACGTACGGGGCCGGGCGCGGCCGCACCGGCACGGTCATCCTGTTGACGCTGGGCACGGGCATCGGCAGCGCCCTGTTCACCGACGGCCGGTTGGTGGCCAACACCGAGCTCGGGCACCTGGAGCTACACGGCCACGACGCGGAGAAGCGGGCCTCGGTGAAGGCCAAGGAGGACGCGGACATGACGTGGGAGCGCTGGGCGCGGCGCGTGCAGAAGTACCTGTCGCACGTGGAGATGCTGTTCTCCCCCCAGCTCTTCATCATCGGCGGTGGCGTCAGCCGCAAGCCCGAGAAGTTCCTCCCGCTGATCGAGGGCATCCGGGCCGAGATCGTGCCGGCGCAGCTCCAGAACAACGCGGGCATCGTCGGCGCGGCGATGGCGGCCCGACCGGCGAAGACGGCGTAGCGGGGGCCCCGGGGCGCCTTGCGGACGCCCCGGGCCAAGGAGGCTTCGACGACAGGGCCAGCTAGGCCATGCGCCTGGGCAGCCGCCGCTTCCCGATCAACACGGCCTTGCGCACCAGCGCGATCAACGCGGCGATCACGGTGCCCGCGTACAGCCAGCCGGCGTGCAGGGACAGGGCCGACACGATCCCCATCAGCTCGCCGCCGAAGCCGCCGGAGCCCCCCGAGACGGGCCAGACCCCGACCGCGAACGCGATCGGCACGGACACCGGTGCGGTGATCAGGTCCGCCGGGCGGACCCAGAGGGCGGTGGCGGCGGCGACGGGCAGGAAGAGCAGCCCGTACGCGAACAGCGAGGAGCCGAACAGCAGCCAGTCCACCCCGGCGACCAGCACCATCGCGGCGCACGCGAACAGCCCTCCGCCGAGCCCGGTCAGCCGGGGCCTGGGCAGTCGCCGGACGGACGCCGACCGCGCCGGCCGCGGCGTTCGGGCCGCCGGGACCGTCGGGGGCCGACGTACGGGGCGCTTAGTCCCGTATCGCTCCACGCTGCTGTATTCCTCCACCCGGTGCTCCACCCTGTATGGCTCCCCCTGTACGGCTCCGCACCAAACTAGGCGGGAGGGGCCCTGTCGGGCGGCCCGGACACGCGTACATCGAGCGGCACTCAGCGGAAAGTAAACTGACAGTCGGCCCATCCCCGGGCCGCCGCCCCCTCCAGCTACGGGAAGTCGCCAACGTGTCGCTCACGATCGGAATCGTCGGCCTGCCGAATGTCGGCAAGTCGACCCTTTTCAACGCCCTGACCAAGAACGACGTGCTGGCGGCCAACTACCCGTTCGCCACCATCGAGCCGAATGTCGGCGTCGTCGGTGTCCCGGACCGGCGTCTGGCCGTCCTCGCGGGCATCTTCGGCTCGCAGAAGGTCCTCCCGGCGACGGTCGACTTCGTCGACATCGCGGGCATCGTGCGCGGCGCGTCGGAGGGTGAGGGCCTCGGCAACAAGTTCCTCGCGAACATCCGCGAGTCCGACGCGATCTGCCAGGTCATCCGCGCCTTCAAGGACGAGAACGTCGTCCACGTCGACGGCAAGGTCTCGCCCAAGGACGACATCGAGACGATCAACACCGAGCTGATCCTCGCCGACCTCCAGTCGATCGAGAAGGCGGTGCCGCGCCTGACGAAGGAGTCCCGCCTCCAGAAGGAGAAGGTCGCCGTCCTGGGCGCCGTCACCGAGGCCCAGAAGATCCTCGAAGCCGGCGACACGCTCTTCTCGAAGGGCATCACCAAGGGCACGGAGAAGGGCGACCTCCTCCACGAGCTGCACCTGCTGACCACGAAGCCGTTCCTGTACGTCTTCAACGTCGACGAGGACGAGCTGACGGACGAGGGCTTCAAGGACGAGCAGCGCGCCCTGGTCGCCCCCGCCGAGGCGATCTTCCTGAACGCCAAGCTGGAGCAGGAGCTCATCGAGCTCGACGACGACGAGGCCCTCGAACTCCTCCAGTCGGTCGGTCAGGAGGAGCCGGGCATGGCCACCCTGGGCCGCGTCGGCTTCGCCACTCTGGGCCTCCAGACCTACCTGACGGCCGGCCCCAAGGAAACCCGCGCCTGGACGATCAAGAAGGGCGCCACCGCCCCGGAGGCGGCCGGCGTCATCCACACCGACTTCCAGCGCGGCTTCATCAAGGCGGAGGTCATCTCCTTCGCCGACCTGGTCGAGTGCGGCTCGGTCGCGGAGGCCCGCGCGAAGGGCAAGGCCCGCATGGAGGGCAAGGACTACGTCATGCAGGACGGCGACGTGGTGGAGTTCCGCTTCAACGTGTAGTCGTTCGCTTACTGCACGTTAGGAGTTAAGTCAAACGTGCAGATCAGAAGGGGTCGGACTCAATAGAGCCCGACCCCTTCGTCATTACCTTGCTGGATAAGTGCTGGATATTTTGACGCAGCGTCAGTGTTGGTCGGGTCCGGCCCTACCCGGCAGACGGTTCGAGCATCGGCTCGAAGGCGGACTCCTCCTCATCGGGAACGTGAGGGAGAAATCCGTCGGGGACGGTGCGGGCGGCGGTGGTGAGCAGGCGATCCAGGACTTCCCGGTCGGTGGCCGGGGGAAGCCGAAGCGCGGCAAGGAGGCGGTCGCGGACGGCGGGGTGGTCCGGGTGGTCGTCGAGATAGTCGGAGTTGAGTGCCGGGGGTCGGAAGCCGGCCAGGGCGTCGTGCCAGGACGGTAGGGCGATGGAGAGGGTCAGGGCGTCGGCGAGAGACTCGGCGATGAGGGAGGCCCGGCCCTCGGAGTCGGTGTAGAGCACGGGGCGGGGGCCGTCGGGGACGGCCGGGCCGCAGAGGTAGTGGGTGCCGCCCGCGTTGCAGCCGGCGACGGGCTCCACCGGGAGCCCGTTGGGCAGGGCGATCGATTCGATCGGGTCGGTGCGGGCAAGGTCGAACTCGCCGTCACAGGAAAGGTAGGAGGCGACCTCGGGGTGCGCGGCGATCCTTTGGAGTAGTGCGCCGTCCGAGAGGACGGCCGGGTTGAGGGCCCTGGCGACCGCAGGGGTGAGCGGGCGTCCGGTGAGGACGTGGCGGATGGCGTCGAGGGGGGCGGGGCGCTCGTAGTAGTCCTCGAAGTGGGCCTGGGCGGCCTCGGGGGAGCGGTCCGTCAGGAGGTGGAAGAGGAAACCGGAGCCGTCCGGGTCCTCGCTGCCATCCGGGAAGGCGGTGGCCGAGCCGGTGCGCCAGGCGGTGTCGCCGGTCTCCTGCCACAGGCAGGTGGTGACCCGTGGGGCGTCGATGCCCTCGTCGCGGAAGGCGGGCTCGTCCAGGAACGGGCGGAGCACGGCGGGCACGTCGTCGATGACGCCGGGCCAGACCTGCTCGTCGTCCGTCCCGTACGGACTCATCTCACACTCGTGGTCGAAGCCGCGTATGAGCACGCCGGCCGGGGTGAACAGGACGGAGAAGTCGTCCCCCGAGCCGTTCTCCATAAGGGCCGCCTCCACGCCGGGGCCCCAGGCGCAATCGAAGGTGTACTGACAGAACCGCGGATCGTCGCCGATCGCCGTGTCCAGGACGGCCAGGGCGCTCAGATGTGCACGGAGTTGGGCGGGGTCGGGAAGGAGGGCGGCGGTCTCGTGCGCAGTGCTCATAGCGCCATGGAAGCAGCCGCCACTGACATCCGGCGCGGCCGTCCGGACGGTGGTGCCACCACCTTCAGCGGCTCTGACTGACCGCGCGTGTTCCCGGCGCAGGTCAGGTGTCGTAAACGGTGGAACGATGTCCGACGTGAACGACCCAGACCACCAATTCTCCGTTGTCGATCGTGTACACGACGCGGTAGTCGCCGACGCGCAGGCGACGGCGTTCTGGCTGCGAGACGAGTGCCGTGGTGTTGAAGCCGAGAGGGTCGGTCTCCAACTCGGTCAGCTTGGCCAGGATGCGCAGCGCCATGTCGCGGGGGATCTTGCGAAGCTCGGCCTGCGCCTCGGGACGGAAGACGGTTCGGTACTCACTCACCGCGCGCCAGCGTCTCCCTCATGATGTCCTCGATCGGGATGCCGGGTGCCGGGTTGGCCATGCGCTCGTCGATGATCCGGTTGATCTCGCGCTCTTCCCACTCCTGGTACTTGCGCAGTACCTCGATGGAGACGACGGCGGCTACTTCCTTGCCCCGGCGCGTGATCACTGTGGGTAGGTCGTCTCGATCGGCGCGCTCCACGACCTCGGCCAGGTGTGCGCGTACGTCACGGATGGACTCTATGGGCATTGGCTGCGTCATGTGCTCAAGCGTACAGAGTGTTCCATGTGTACACAACGCCTCGCCGTAGCGTGCGACGGTATCCCTCTGGCCGCGGTCGCGCGTGCTGGATGTGCGGGATAAGCCTGCACCGTGCTGGATGGGTGCTGGATGACCACTTCCAGAACCGTATTTCCGCAGGTCACAGCTCTGCGCTGAACGTTCCGCTTCAACGTGTAGTCATCTCGCTACTACATTAGATAGTTTCGTCAAACGCGCAGGTCAGAAGGGGTCGGACTCTGGCGAGTCCGCCCCCTTCTGCATTCCCGTGCTGACTTGGTGCTGACTTTTCAGCTACTTCGGGGCGGCGTGAGCTTGTCGAGGTCCAGGCTGATCTCGAAGGGCACCGGGCGCTGGAGCGTGCCCCGGAAGATCCCGGCGGGCGCGTATGCGCCGGTGGGTTCGTCGAGCTCGTAGACGTGGACGACCGGTGCGCCGTCCTCGTCCTCGATGCACCAGTAGTGCGGGATGCCGACCTCCGCGTACTTGCGGAGTTTCACCGTGCGATCGCGATGTGCGGACTCGGGTGAGACCGCCTCCACGACGAGCTTCACGTGCTCCGGGGCGTACCAGGTGCGGTCGGGGTCATAGGGCAGGTTGGTCAGCAAGAGATCCGGCTCGGGGCGGTTGCGGGCATCGAGGCGGATCGTCATCTCCCGCTCGACCTCGAAGCCGGCCGGCGCCTGTGCCATGAGAGCGGTGGTCAGAGCGGTGACGAGGCGGCCATGCCAGGACCGCTGGGGCGACATCATGAAGACGAGGGCTCCGTCGATCAGCTCGGTGTGGCGGGGTGCCTCGGGGAGGCGGTCAAGGTCCTCCGCGAACCAGCCTTCCGCGCGCGGCGGGCGCATCCAGTCGGGCAGTGCGGTCATGGGACAACCCTAGCGATCGTGGGCGTCACGAGGGGCGGTTGTGCCGCTGATCCGTAATCGGCGCATGGACGTCGTCGGGATATTCGAAGCCGCCTCTTTGCTGGCGCCCGAGGATGTCGCCACGGACCACGACATCGCCGTGTCCGACGTCTGGGACTACTTCGCGCATGACGACTGGGAAGTGGCGCTCGACCGCCCGGCGGGCGGGCTCCGGTGCGCCTCGTTCCGTTGAACCCGGTGAGGTGGAGCCACCTCGCCCTGGACGATCGGATCACGCTGTACGAGTGCGCTGTGACCGGCGGGATGGCGTCGATCCTGGAGGTCGGCCCCCCGGAAGGGCGGGGCGAGATTGTTCTCCCGTGCTGATTCCGTGCTGACCTGAGCCTCTCAGGACCACGTTTCCGCAGGTGGGGGCACCGTGTCACGTATTCCGCTGCAACGTCTCCCGCTGCACTGTGTGGGCGGTGGAACTGCCACCACGTCGCACGCCGGGCGAACCGACAGGTCAGAAGGGCCCACCTCTCGGTCAGCGCGTGCAGATGGCGCTCATCGCGACATGGAAGCAGTCGCCCCTGACAGTCCGGCGGGTAGGGCGCGCGGGGTGCGGGTTTGTGCAGTGCGGGTTTACCACCCCCTGAGGATCTTGATCAGGGGGTAGGTGTGGCCTGAACATAAATGGGCGCTGCCTCCTCGGCGCAGCAGTCCGTACGACCTGACACCCCATGAGAGAGAAACCATGCACCGCTTCGCCACCGCCCTCCTCGTCTCCGCCGCCGCCCTGATAGTCCTGCCCGTCATGTCGGCCCGGGCGGCGGCTCCCCTCGACGGGTCGGTGGCGGCGGTGGCAGGCGTGGCCGGCGACATCGGGTGGGACTCCGGCAAGCCCGCCCCCGCGCCGCTCCCGGGCGCCTGAGGCGCGCGACGCCCGGGGGCCGTCTGATCAGAGGCAGGCGCCCGGAGCCACCTCCTCGGAAACGTTGTCGAGCAGACCCGACTTGGCGATGAGGTAGCCCAACTGGGCCCGACTGCGGCTGCCGAGTCGTGAGGACAACTTCGCGACGTACTCCTGGCACCGCCGCACACTGATGCCGAGCTGCCCGGCCGTCACCGAGTCCGTGTCGCCGGCGACGATGTGCCGCATGATCGCCAGCTCCAGGTCGTCGGTGATGCGGGTGGTGGCCCAGCCGCCGCCGGACGGAGTGAAGGCGACCGCCCTGACCCACGAGCGTTCGAAGAGCGCGACGAGGAACGCGATCACGGCCGGAGCGCGGATCTCCGCCGCCGCCCGGCGGTCGTCGTCGGCAGGGATGAACGCCACTGTCCGGTCGAAGATGATCAGGCGGTCGAAGCTCTCGTCCAGCGTCGCCACCTGGGCGCCGCGCTCCCGGATCGCGCGGACGAAGTCGCGGGTCGCCGAGCTGGACCGCGCGCTGTGCTGATAGATCGTCTTCATCGTCACCCCGCGATCCAGCATCTCCAGCGTGGGCGACAGCGACTCCCGCAGGACGGCCGCGGACCTGGCGCCGCCGGGCTGTGAGGTCAGCACTTCGCCACGGCATTCGCGGGCCGCCAGGCGGATGGCGGCGTTGATGTTCGGGAAGCCGGTGTGGGTCACATATCCGTAGGCGTCGCGAACGTGATTGTTCCGGTACTCGGCGACGACCTGACCCAATTCCTCCTGCACTCGCAGCAGGTTGATCGCAGAGCGCGCGGAGCTTTCGAGAATCTCCGCCACCACATAGCTGCCGACCGTTTCGGGATTCACAGGAGTGAAGCCTGTTTCGCTCTGCTCGTCCGGTACCGCGAGGCCGGATGACAGCAATCGTCCCAGCGAACCCTCCCAGGCCTCGTCCCCCTGCTCGCCGGTGGTCGAGGCCGGCTGCTTCGGCAGGACCGGTGTCGAATCCTGAGCGAGTAACTCCCGGTAGAGCTGGATGTCTTGCGATTGTAGAGATTCGATACGTGTACCAAAGTCAGGCGTCACGCTGCATTCCCCATGCTTGCAACCCGTACTTCGGGCCAGGCTAGTTGACGACGCCTCTACCAGCATCTTCGCAGTTGGAGACTTTGGTCACGTCCTGCGACCCGCTCTCCGAGAGCGTCTTGGCAGGAAACGCACCCCGGCCCGCAGTCGAGTTGTCTGATGCGTTCTCGCCATTGAACCAACCGTTTTCGGCCCCTTTTCGCGCCCGCCGCACGCTCGGGGAATATTCGGAACAGCACTGTTCGGCAGAGGTGCGGCGGCGATCCGGTCGCCACGACTCCAGTTCCCTCGCGTGTTCCTGCGGTGCAGGTTCCCGCAGCGGTTCCGGCCTTGTCCGGGGAACTCCTTCAGGCCAGGATCGGTGATGCCTCATTCGCTGAGGCAACGTCGTGAACAATCCATGAATGGAGTGTGTAGTGACGACCGAGGCAATACGGTCACAGGGCACGGCCGGTAATGTGAGCGCTCCGTACCGGTACTTCTCGGAAGGGGAACTGAAGCGAGCGCTGGAATCCCACTCGGAGGGCCAGGTCAAGCTGTTCCTCGAATCCTGGGAGGATCTGCCGGTCGATGCGTACATGAAGGACGGCGCGGACTACCGTCGCCGTCGTCACGGATCCTTCCGCTTCTCCGGCGGGGATCTGGGCGGGGACCTCGTACGGGAAGCCCCGCGGGCCTTCCACCAGAGCGCCGAGGTGAATGCCCTCCACGGCGGCGTCGACCGGCACTTCCCGCCGCTGGCCGACGAGGTGGCCGCCGAAGGGGTGCTCCACACTCTCATCCGGTTCTTCGCCGAGCGGGTGCCCGGGGACTTCGACCCGGCCGGCACCGGTGTCGGCGTCCACCAGATCCGCATCACCGCGACCCGCGACGCGAAGGGCCTCCCGGCCCCCGAGGGCGTCCACGAGGACGGACACCACTACGTGGCGCAGGTCCTGATGCGCCGGACCGACGTCCAGGGAGGCGAGTCGCAGCTGTACGACCGTGACCACCGCCCGATCTACAGCACCA
Organism: Streptomyces sp. Tek67B01; assembly: GCF_055231995.1. Lineage (NCBI taxonomy): Bacteria > Bacillati > Actinomycetota > Actinomycetes > Kitasatosporales > Streptomycetaceae > Streptomyces > Streptomyces sp. Tek67B01. Next base: position 2,754,717 of record NZ_JBUYUY010000001.1, on the reverse strand, counting down.
CCCTGCTCCGGCCGTTCGAGTCGATCTTGATCGACGACCGCCGCGTCTTCCACGGCGTCTCCGCCATCGAGCCGGCGGCCGGAGTCCGGCAGGGCGTGCGCGACATGCTGCTGATCGACTACTTCCCGCTCGCCCCTGGTGGCGCGCGCGGCTGACCCGACCGCCCCCGACCGCCGCCGCCCCACCCGCCCACCCGGGAAAGACGCCATGAACGACGACTTCACCAGGCACCTGCAGGCACGACTGCCCGCCGCCCGCACGGACGTGCGGACCCGAACCGCCTACACGTCCGACGCCTCGATCTACCGCGTCATGCCGACCGCGGTGTTCGAGCCGCGGGACGCGCAAGAGGCGGCCATCGCCGTGGGCACCGCCATCGAGCACGGCGTCCCCGTCACCTGCCGGGGCGGCGGCACCTCCATCGCCGGCAACTCCATCGGTACCGGGCTGATCCTCGACTTCTCCCGGTACATGAACCGCATCGAAGACCTCGACCCCGAGGCCGGCACCGCCGCCGTCCAGCCCGGTGTCGTCCTCGGCACCCTGCGGGACCGGGCCGCCGCGCACGGCCTCACCGTCGGACCCGACCCCTCGACGTACTCCCGCTGCACCATCGGCGGGATGATCGGCAACCACGCCTGCGGCGCCCACTCGGTGGCCTGGGGCACGACCGCCGACATCACCGAGCAAGTGGACCTGCTGCTCGCCGACGGTCGCCGGATCCGCGCCGACCGGGGCTCCAGCGGTGACGCGGACATCGACCGACGGCTGAGGCGGCTGAGGGACGGGCACCTCGCGCCGCTGCGCACCGAACTCGGCCGGTTCGGCCGCCAGGTGTCGGGGTACGGACTGGACGCCCTGCTGCCCGAGAAGGGCTTCCACGTCGCCCGCTCACTGGTGGGTACCGAGGGCACCTGTGGCGTCCTGCTCGGTGCCAGGATCAAGCTCACCCCCATCCCCGCCGCCAGGGTGCTCCTCGTACTCGGTCTCCCCGACGTCTACGCCGCCGCCGACTGCGCGCCCTCGCTGGCGAAGGCCGGCGCGCTGACCGTGGAGGGTCTGGACGCCCCGCTGGTCGAGGCGCTGCGCTCGCGGGGCGGTCGCGCCCCGGGCATCGATCTGCTGCCGCGCGGCGAGGCCTGGCTGTACTGCGAGATCGAGGGCGTCGACGAGGCCGACGCGGTCGCCAACGCCGAGCGCCTGGCCCGGGAGACCGACGCCACCAGCTTCATCACCGCCGACGCCGAGCAGACGGCGGCGATCTGGTCGATCCGTCGCAACGGCGCCGGCATCGCCACCCGGATGGCCGACGGACGGCAGGCGTGGCCCGGCTGGGAGGACTCCGCCGTCCCGCCGGAGCGCCTGTCGGGCTACCTGCGGGACCTGCACGCCCTCATGGCCGAACACCGGCGGACCGGAACCATCACGGGCCACTTCGGCGAGGGCTGCCTACACGTCCGCGTGGACTGGGAACTGGGCACCGACCAGGGCATCGCCGGCTACCGGGAGTTCATCACGGCCGCCGGCGACCTCGTGGTCGAGCACGGCGGCTGCGCCTCCGGCGAGCACGGTGACGGCCGCGCCCGCTCCGAGCTCCTGGCCCGTACCTACTCGCCCGAACTGATCGGCGCGTTCGCCGCGTTCAAGGACATCTGGGACCCGGGCAACATGCTCAACCCCGGCATCATCGTGGACCCGGTCCCCTTCGACGAGCAGGTCCGCCCGGGCCCGGGCCGGGACCGCAAGCAGTTGCCGACGATCCAGCGCTTCGGCGACGACCAGGGCTCGCTCACCAACGCCGTGCATCGCTGCACGGGCGTCGGCACCTGCCGCAACGACACCGGACACATGTGTCCCTCGTACCAGGTCACCCGCGACGAGGTGCACTCCACCCGGGGCCGCGCCCGGGTGCTGAGCGAGATGCTGCGCGGCGAGACGATCACCGACGGCTACCGTTCCACGGAGGTCCGGGACGCACTCGACCTGTGCTTCTCCTGCAAGGCGTGCAAGAGCGACTGCTCGGTCAACGTCGACATGGCCGCGTACAAGTCGGAGTTCCTGCACCGGCACTACGAGGGACGGCTGAGACCTCGGGCCCACTACACCCTGGGATGGCTGCCGGCGCTGGCCCGGCTGGCGTCGGTGGCCCCCCTCACGCTCAACCGGCTGACCCGCCGCGCGCCGCTCGCCGCCCGACTGAGTTCCCTGGCCGGGCTGGAGACGCGCAGGCCGCTGGTGGAACTGCCCGCCCAGACGTTCCGGCAGTGGTTCCGCTACCGCAAGCCGGTCCCCGCGGGCGCGGCAACCGGTGGCGGGGCGCGCGTCCCGGCGGGCTCCGCCGGCACCGTCGTCCTGTGGCCGGACACCTTCAGCAACCTGCTGGACCCCCGCGGTGCCCAGGCCGCCACCCGCGTCCTGGAAGCGCTCGGATACGAGGTGGTCCTGCCCGACGGACCGGTCTGCTGCGGCCTGACCTGGCACTCGACCGGCCAACTGGGGACGGCTCGGGCGGTGCTGGGCCGTTCGGTGGGCGCCCTGCGGGGGCACTTGGAAGCCGGCCGCGTCATCGTCGGCCTGGAGCCCTCCTGCACCCAGACCCTGCGCGAGGAGGCGGCGGAACAGCTGCCCGACTCGCCCGTCGTACGCCGGTTGTCCCGGCAGGTGCGCACGCTCGCCGAAGTGGTCGCCGACCACCGGGGCCCCTGGCCGTTCGGAAGGCTCGACCAGGACGCCGTCTTGCAGCCGCACTGCCACCAGGAGGCCGGCCACGGTCACGGCCCCGAGGCCGAGGTGCTGCGCCGGCTCGGCGTCACCACGGACGTGGTCTCCGCCGGCTGCTGCGGCATGGCGGGCAACTTCGGCTACGAACCGGGCCACTGGGACGTCTCCCAGGGCGCGGCCGAACGGGAGCTCTACCCGAAACTGCGGGCCGCCGGGCCGGACACCGCCGTCGTGGCCGACGGCTTCTCCTGCCGGACGCAGATCTCCCAGGAGGGCTCCCACCGTCCCCAGCACTTGGCGGAACTGCTGCTGCGCGCCCTGCCGGGACCCACCACCCCCGCCGAGAACGCGTACGAGAACGAGAACGGAAGCGGCACATGCGCATCGTGAGGTTCGAGAAGGCGGGCACGATCCGCCACGGCATCCTGGCCGACGACGAGGTGGTCCCCCTCATCGGCGGCCCCTTCGGCCCCCTGGACGTACCCTCGGACGCCCCCCGCTTCCCCCTGCGGGAGGTGCGGCTGCTCGCCCCGGTCACCCCCGGGAAGGTCCTGGCGATCGGCCGGAACTACGCCGAGCACGCCGCGGAACTCGGCAACGAGGTGCCCGAGGAGCCGCTCGTGTTCCTCATGCCGGGCAGCGCGGTCATCGGCCCGGGCGAGGCCATCGTCAAACCGTCCTACACGGACGAGCTCCACCACGAGGCCGAGCTCGCCGCCGTGATCGGTCGGACCTGCCGCGACCTGACACCGGAGCAGGTGCCGGCGTACGTCCTCGGCTACACCTGCGCCAACGACGTCACCGCCCGCGACCTCCAGGGACCGGACCGACAGTGGTGGCGCGCCAAGGGCTCGGACACCTTCTGCCCGATCGGCCCCTGGGTGGAGACCGAACTCGACGCCGGCGCGGTCGGGGTACGGGCCACCGTGAACGGTGAAACCCGACAGGACGGCAACAGCTCCCACATGGTGCACACCGTCGACCGCCTGATCAGTCACATCAGTTCGGCCATGACACTGCACCCTGGTGACGTGATACTCACCGGTACCCCCGCGGGTGTCGGCCCGCTGCGGCGCGGCGATCGGGTCACGATCTCCGTCGAGGGGATCGGCGAACTCACCAACCACGTCGTCTGAACCACGTCGTCTGAACCACGCCGTACAACCTGGAGACCCGTTCCCCATGATGATCCTCCTCGGCGCCTTCCTGGTGCTGGCCGTCGCCTCCGTCGTACGCACCACGGCGGGATTCGGCTTCTCCCTGGTGGCCGTCCCACCCCTGGCGCTGCTCATCGACCCGGCGAGCGCGGTGGTCGTGGCCGGCATCATGGCCGCCCCGCTCAGCCTGTGGATCGCCGTCCGTGACTGGCGCCACGTGGACCGCCGGCTGATGACGGCCACCTTGCTGTCGGGGCTGGCCGGGGTGCCGATCGGGGTGTGGCTGTTGGCCACCCTCTCCTCACAGGTGCTGTTGTTCGTCATCGCCGCGGTGGTCCTGCTCGGGACGCTCATCGTGTGGCGGAAGATCACACTGGGCGGTGGCCTGGGCGCGGTGATGGCCGTGGGGATGTTCTCCGGGGCCTCGTTCGCCGCCACGGGCATCGACGGGCCGCCCATGGTCGCCGCGTTCCAGAGCATGAAGCTGGAGCCCAGGGTCCAGCGCGCCACGCTGGGCGTCGTGTTCTCCGGCACCAGCCTGGCCGCGCTGGTCGGCTTCGGGATCAGCGGCCAGCTCACCGCGACCGTCGGACGGATGCTCCTGGTCGGGATACCCGCGCTGCTCATCGGGATCTTCGTCGGCGAGAAGGCCTTCAGCCGCCTGAACGCCGAGCGTTTCCGCCGGGTGATCCTCGGCCTGTTGGTCGTCAGCTCGCTGTCGGTGGTCCTGCGCGTGGCCACCGCCTGACACCCCGCCGGCCAGCCCCACCCGCGCCGCCCGCGGTACGGGCGGAGGTGAGGTGGTCGTGGACCGAGGTATCGGCAGGGGCCGACCCCCGTGGGGGTCGGCCCTTTTTCCGTGGTTTCGGGTCAGAGGCCGCGGACCGAGGCGACCGTGAAGGTGGTCGGGGTGCCGGTGGAGGGGGTCATGGGGCCGCCCTTGTCGAACTGGGAGCGGACCACCAGGGTGCGGCCGGGGGTGTGGGTCAGGGTCGTGGGGATCTGGAGGTCCGGGTCCGTGAGGGTGCGGGTCAGACGGGCGTGCGTGCCGTCGGGGGTGAGCTGCCAGCGGGTCAGCGTGTCGGTGGTGTTGTGGGCCACGCGCAGGACGCCGCCGGGGGAGAGCTGGAGGCCGTCGCCGTGCTTGAGGTCCCCGCCGTGGAGGGTGACGCGGGAGAGGGCGCCCGTGCGCAGGTCGATCCGGTGGAGGTCGCCGGCCGTCATGTCGACGGTCAGCAGGAAGCGGCCGGCCGGGTCGGCGACGATGCCGTTCAGCGTGACGCCGCCCGTCGGGGCCGGGGCGACCCGGCCGCTCAGGTCGTAGGCCGGCTCCAGGGGGCCGGAGCCGGCGGCCAGCCGCGCCGGGGTGACGCGGTAGACCACCGCGCGGAGGCTGTCGGTGAGGTAGGCGGTGCCGTCCGGGGTGAGTGCCAGGTCGTTGACGAAGGACGGGGCGTCGCCCGGGGTGTCGAAGTGGGCGAGGCGGGCGCCGCTGCGGGTGTCGTACACCGCGACGCCCTTGGTGGAGTCGGTGACCCACAGCCTGCCGTGGGCGTCGACGGACAGGCCGTTCGCGGTGTGGCGGCCGTCGGTCCCGGCCGGGAGGAAGACCTCGGCCGCGCCTTGGCCGGGGCGGGCGCGGTAGACGGAGCCGTCGGCGTACGAGCCGACGTAGACCGTGCCGGTACGGGCGTCCTCGGCGATGCCCTCCGGATAGACCTTCTGGCCGGGCAGGGTGAAGGCGGTGGAGACCCGCGGGGCGGACGCCGCGGGTGCGGCGGCCAGGGCCGGCGTGGCGGCCGACGTCAGGACGGTGGCCAGGGCGGCGGCCAGGGGCAGGGCCTTCGAGGAGAGGCGCATGTGAGGGCGTCCCGTTCTGTGTGATCTTTGTATTGGGTGGGCTCGAATGTACGTTAGAGCTCTAATGCCTGCAAGGGCCGTAGGATGCCCGAATGACTTCCCTGCCCGCCGAGGAGCGCATCGGCTCGCACATCAAGCGCGCCGAGCAGGCGCTGCTCGCGGCGAAGAACACGGCCCTCAAACCGGCCGCCGTAACGGTTCCGCAGTACGCCGCCCTGCTCTGGCTCTCCGAGAAGCCGGGCATCTCCGCCGCGGCGCTCTCCCGCCTGTGCGGGGTGACCCCGCCGACCATGAACACCGTGCTGAAGAACCTCCAAGAGCGCGGGCTCATCGAGCGGACTCCGCACGAATGGCACCGCAACGTGCTGGAGACCCGACTCACGGAGCACGGACAGGCGGTGATGGAGCTGGCGGACACGGCGGCGGTGCGCGTGGAGCGACAGCTGGCGGCCGAGTTCGGCGCCGAGGAGCGGGAGCAGCTCATCGAGCTGCTGGGGCGGTGCGCGCGGGTGCTCGACGACCTGAGATGAGACGCGCCGGATCTCCCGTTCCGCGGGCGCCGACGAGATTTTTGTCCCGTCCCGGAACTCCCGGCAGGATTCGTACATCAGCACCCGTAGATGCCCCACCCGGTTCAGCGTTCGGAGCGAAGTCCGTGCCCCAGTCCCCGCAGAGCCCGCGGCCCCACGACACGACCGCCGGCCCCGCCTCCAGGCGGCGAAGCCGCCGCCCCCGACGCGCGATATGGATCAGCGCCGGCCTCGCGATCGCGCTGCTCGTCGGGGGCGGCGGCTTCGCCGCCTGGAAGTACGAGTGGTTCTCAGGCGACGGCCGGGCCGTCACCTCCGGCAAGACGCCCTCGGCCGCCGCGCACGGTGACGACAAGGCCGCGCGGTCCCCGGCCCCCACGGTCGCGCCCGCGCCGAGCGGTGACCCGGACGTACTGATGGAGACCGGCCCGCGGTCCGACTTCACACAGACCGCCAAGCTGGACGACGGCACGGTCATCGCCAGGACGCGGCTCGCGGGCGCCAAGTCCGGCTTCGAGGGAGACGTCTGGGTCTGGACGCCCAAGGAGTACAGCGACCCGAAGTACGCCAAGAGCGCCTTCCCGGTCCTGATCTCGCTGCCCGGCGGCAACGGCTTCCCGGCCAACTACTGGTCCGACCGCAGCCTCGGCCTCCAGAAGGCCGTCGAGGAGGGCGTCGAGGCCGGTACCAGCCTGCCGTTCATCCTGATCATGCCGGTGCTCAACCCGGACAACAAGTACTACTACGACGGCTCCGACATCCCCGGCCGCCCCAAGATGGGCACCTGGCTCGCGGAGGACGTCCCGGACTTCACCCGCGCCAACTTCCGCACGTACAAGTCCCGCGACGGCTGGGCTTTCATGGGCTCCTCCTCGGGTGGCTTCGTCGGCATGAAGCAGGTCCTCCAGCACCCGGACCGGTTCAAGGCGGTGATCGCCAGTGGCGGGGAGATCGTTCCCGACTCGCCGCTCTGGAAGGGCCACCAGAGCGAGATGGACGAGAACAACCCGGAGAAGCTCGCCCGGAAGCTGATCGACGGCAACGGCCCGGACGTCTACATCAACTTCCAGGTCGGTACCAAGGAGACCGGCAAGGACCGGATGCTCGCGTTCCAGCGCGACTACGGCAAGGGCCCGGTCAAGACGACCATCCACGACATCCAGAACGGCGAACACAACGGCTGGCATTACGTCCGGGGGATGAAGGAAAGCTCGCTGGAGTGGATCAGCAAGGTGATGAAGGGCCCGCGGCCGGCAACCGGCTGACGAACGCCCCGGAAGCCGGCCACACCGGCCGCGGCCTGCGCGAACGTCGTCCGCGCCGCTCCCCGGGCCGGCCCTGAGCCCGTACCCCGTTCCCCCGGCGGGGCCGTCGGCCCGCCGGGGGAGTCCGTCCCCCGCGTGGCTCCCGCCACGTCGCACCCGTCCCAGGCAACCCCTAGCGTCGTTCACACCTCTGTCAGGGGTGTAAGGGGGACCAATCGGTCCGACCCGTGCTCACGAAGAGCGCCGGAGAGGGAACGGGAACAATCCGTGCAGCAAGACCAGCAAGGCGACGGCGGTCCGACGACCGGTCCGACGACGGGCACGACCGGCACGATGACCGGCACGACGGCCACGAGCGCCGGCGCGGACGGAGCGAACGGCGCGGACGGCGCGGACGGCGCGGACGGGGCGGACGGCGCGGACGGGGTGGACACGGCGGACCGGGCGGGCGGGCCGACGACCAAAGCCCCCGGCCGCCGGCGGCGTCTGCTCCTCCTCGGCGGCGGCCTCGCCCTCGCCCTCGTCGCCGGCGGCGGTGTGGCGGCGTACGAGACCGGCTTCTTCGCGGGCGTGGGCGAACCGGTCGCCTTCGGCAAGACCCAGGAGACCGCCGCGGCCGCCGTGGACATGCCCCAGGGGGTCCGCATGCCCACCGGCCCGAGGGCCGCGTTCGTGCGCGCCGCCCGGCTGCCCGACGGCACCCAGATCGCCAAGACCACCCTGAGGGGGCCGAAGTCCGGCTTCACCGGCGACGTATGGGTGTGGGTCCCGAAGGAGTACGACGAGCCGAGGTACGCCAAGAGCGCCTTCCCGGTGCTGATCTCGCTGCCGGGCGGCCGCGGCTACCCCACCAACTACTGGGGGACCGGCCCCGGCCTCGGGCTCCAGAAGGCCGTGGCCGACGGGGCCAAGGCCGGCACCAGCCTGCCGTTCATCCTGGTCATGCCGGTGATCAACGCCGACACCAAGCACCACTTCGACGGCTCGGACATCCCCGGCCAGCCCAAGATGGGCACCTGGATGGCCGATGACGTCCCCGACTTCGCCAAGGCCAATTTCCGTACCTTCACCTCCCGCGACGGGTGGGCCTTCATGGGCTCCTCCTCCGGCGGCTTCGGGGCCTTCAAGCACGTCCTGAAGTACCCCGACCGCTTCAAGGCCGTCATCGCGAGCGGCGTGGACATCGTCCCCGACTCCCCGCTGTGGAAGGGGAACCGGCAGGCCATGGACGAGAACAACCCCGAGAAGCTCGCCGCTGAACTGATCAAGGCGGGGGGCCCGGACGTCTACGTCAACTTCCAGATCGGCACCAAGGAGAGCGGCCGCGACCTGGCCGAGAAATTCATGAGGGAGTACGGGAAGGGTCCCGTGCACACCCGGCTCCAGGTGATCCAGGATGGCGAGCACAATGGCAAGTCGTACGTGCGGGGCATGAGGGAGGGTTCCTTGGAGTGGATCAGCAAGGTGATGCGCGCGCCGACCCCCGACCCCGACGTGCCGTGAGCCCGGTGGTGAGGGGACGCGCCGTCATCGCCGCGCTGGCCGCCGCCGGGATCGCGGCGGTCTTCGGCGTCGCGTTCGTCGAGGGGACGTCCGACCGGACGGTGCACCCGTTCCCCACCGTCGGAGTCCTGATGGCGGGCGGCGAGCACTGGTGCACGGCCAGCGTCGTCGACAGCCCCAAGGGCAACGTGGTCGCCACCGCCGCGCACTGCGTGGCCCCCGCGGGCGAGGACGGGCAACCGGGCGAGCCCCCGCACGACGGCCCCGCCCCCGGCCGGCTCGCCTTCGCCCCCGGCTTCTCGGGCGCGGGCTCGGGCACCCGGCCCTTCGGGCTGTGGAAGGTCCGGTCCGTGCATGTGGACGACCGCTGGACGAAATGGGGCGACGAGACCGCCGACTTCGCCTTCCTCACCGTCGAGCCCGACGAGGAGGGCCGCAGCCTCCAGGACCGCGTCGGCCGCGACGAGGCGCCGAAGCCCGACTGGACCTCCGGGTACGAGCGGGAGGTCACTGTCGTCGGCTACCCGGAATCGGACCGCAACCCGCAGAACAAGCCGGTGTCCTGCACGACGCAGACACGGCACGACGAGGACGACCCCGCCATGCTGTACATCAGCTGTTCGGGCTTTTGGACGGGCACCAGCGGGAGCCCGTGGATCGCCGACCGGGGCGGCCCGGGCCGGCCGGGCCGGCTCATCGGGGTACTCAGCGGCGGCGACACGGACGTGGACTCCACCGCCGCGCTGTACGACGAACGGGCGAAGGCCCTCTACGAACGGGCCGCGCGCGGCTGATCCGGGAACTCAGCCGCGTTCGGTGCTCACGATCAGCCCCACCCCCGCCACGACGATCGCGCCACCGGCCACGATCGGCCAGGTCAGCGGCTCGTCCAGGATCAGCGAACCCAGCGCGACGGCGACGACCGGGTTGACGTAGGCGTAGGTGGACACCAGCGACAGCGGCGCCGAGCGCAGCAGCCACACGTACGAGGTGAAGGCGACGAGCGAACCGAAGAGCACGAGGTAGCCGAGCGCCAGCCAGGAGGCGGTGGAGAACTCCGAGGGGCGCATGCCGTGCTGCTCGCCCCGGGCCAGGCCGGTGAGGATGCCGCCGATCCCGCCCGCGAGCATCTGGTACGCGCTGCCCGCGAACGGGTTGGCGGGCAGTGGCAGCTTCGAGGAGGAGAACGAGCCGAGCGCCCACAGCACCGAGGCGGCCAGCACCAGCAGCACCCCCGACAGGCGCACCTCGCCCCCGATGCCGGGGCTGGTCAGCACCGCCAGACCGATCAGGCCCACGAGCACCCCGGCGACGGTGCGCGGCGGCGGCCGGTCGCCGGTGGCCGCCCGCAGCACCACGAGCCACATCGGTACGGCGGCGATCAGCAGGGCGGCGAGGCCGGAGGGGACGGAGGTCTCGCCGAGCACCACCAGGCCGTTGCCGCCGAGGATCAGCAGGAGGCCCACCAGTACCGCCGAGCCGAGTTGGGCACGGGTGACGCGGAGCGCGGACGGCCCGAAGCGCCAGGCGACGATCCCGGCAAGCAGGAGCCCGGCCGTGATGAACCGGGCCCCGGCGGAGAGGAACGGCGGCATCGTCCGCACGACGATGCGGATGCCGAGGTAGGTGGAGCCCCACAGGACGTACACGAGGGTGAGGGCCACCCAGACGGAGCCGGAGATCTTGGATGTGCGCACCTCGGGAGCCTACGGGCAGGGACGCCCGGATCGACCCGAGGGGAAGCCTGGCCGCAGGCGTGCACGGAGCCCCGGCCGTGGGCGTGCGCGCGGGCCCGCCCGGAGCGGCCGCAGCCGAGCCGCCCCGGGGGTCGGCCCTCGCGGGATCAACCCTTGAGCAGGCTGTTCAGCTCCCCGTACGGGAGGCCGTCGCGGAGGGCGCCGTACGTGCCGGTGGTGAGCAGCTCCTCGGTGGCGCGGCGCACGACGGCGTACGCGGCCTCGGCGACCGCCGACCCGAGGCTGACGCGGGACGCGCCGAGGGCGCCGAACTCCGCGACGGTCGGGGCGCCCGGGCCGACGAGGACGTTGAGCGGGGCGTCGATGCCCTTGGCGAGTTCCGCGACTGTGGCGGGGTCGGTGACTCCGGGGACGAAGATGCCGGAGGCCCCGGCCCGCAGGTAGGCGGCGGCGCGGGCGAGGGTGGCGTCGAGGCGGGTGTTCGGGTCGCCGAGCCCGAAGAGGTACGTGTCCACACGGGCGTTGATGTAGAGGGGTACCCCGGCGGCCTCGGCGGCGGCGCGGGCGGCGGCGATGCGGTCGGCGTGGTCGGCGGGGGCGCGGTTGCCGTCCTCGATGTTGATGCCGACCGCGCCGGTGGTAAGGACACCGGTGACGGTCTCGGCGACGCCGGCGGGGTCGGCGGCGAAGCCACCCTCGATGTCGGCGGTGACGGGCACCGAGACGGCGGCGGCCACGCGGGCGATGAGGTCGAGCGCGCGCTCGCGGGCGAGGGAGTCGCCGTCGGGCGAGCCGAGCGACCAGGCGACACCGGCGCTGGTGGTGGCGACGGCCGCGGCGCCGGCGGCCTCGACGACGCGGGCGCCGGCGACGTCCCAGGCGTTGGCGAGGGCGAGTGGGGAGGCCGGGGTGTGGAGCGCGGTGAAGGCGCGGGCGCGGTCGGCGGTGGTGGTGGTGGTGGTGGTGGCGTTGGTGGCTGTCATGCGGTCAGTCCACCAGAGGGTGGGGGCGGGGGCCGGCCGTTTTCGGACGGGGGCGGGGGTGGGTGCCGCGCCCCGCGCCGCCCGGGTCGCGACCGGGCTTCGGGAGCCCCGCCCGGGGTCCTGGCCCCGGACGTCGGAGGGGCCGCGTCGCCCCGGGACCGGCGTCAGGGGGTGGACGGGCCGGACGGCGCGGCGCCGCAGAGCGGGATGACCGCCGTCCGGCTCCCCAAGGGGGAGTCGGGGGAGTCGGGGGAAACCGCCGCCCAGCAGGCGGCGGCCGTCGGTTCGACCGACAGGCCGCGTCGGGCCAGGTCCGCCCGGGCCGCGCGGAGGCGGTCGTCGGGCACCGTCACGATGGCGCCGCCCGACTTGCGGACCGCCGCCAGGATCTGCCGGGCCCGGGGCGGGGCCGGGATCGCGATGCCCTCCGCCAGGGTCGGGCGCTGCGCCACCGGCTCCGCGTCGTCCGCGCCGGCCGCGAACGCCTCCGCCAGCGGGGCCACCGCCCGCGCCTGCACCCCGATCAGCGCGGGGGGTCGTACACCGCGCCGGGACAGTTCCTCCACCGCCAGGGCCGCGCCCAGCAGCAGCGTGCCGTTGCCCACCGGGACCACCAGCGCCTCGGGCAGCCGTCCGCCGAGGCGCTCCCAGATCTCGTACACGTACGTCTTCGTGCCGTGCAGGAAGTACGGGTTGAAGACATGGCTGGCGTAGAAGACGCCCGGCGCGTCGGCGGCTGCCCGCGCCGCCTCCGCCGCCGCCTCGCGGCCGCCCGGGACCACCCGGACCGCCGCCCCGTGCGCGCGCGTCCTCTCGGTCTTCTTCTCCGAGGTGCCCTCCGGCACGAAGACCTCGCAGTCCAACCCCGCCCGCGCGCAGTACGCCGCGAAAGCCGTCCCCGCGTTGCCGCTGCTGTCCGCGACGACCCGCTCCGGGCCCAGCCGCCGGGCCAGCTCCGCCAGCATGACCGCGCCCCGGTCCTTGAAGGACAACGTCGGCATCAGGAAGTCGAGTTTGGCGTCGATCCGCTCCGTCAGCGGCACCAGAGGGGTGTGGCCCTCGCCGAGCGAGACCGGGATCTCCCCGGGCATCGGCAGCACGGGCGCGTACCGCCACAACGACCAGGGGCCGGCCGCCGGTTCCAGAGGCGCGGACGGGTCCGGCGTGAAGTCGAGGTCCCAGGGGCCGCCGCACGTCGGGCAGCACCACCGCGCGGTCACCACGTCCGCCCGCGTGCCGTCACGGGCGCAGACGTAACCGGGGAGTGCGTACGTCATGAGGGTCGCCTTCGCTCGTCCATGAGGGTCGTACGGCGGGGATGTTACGCGTGCGTCCGACTCCAGTGGGATGCCGCCGCAGGGTCAACCTCGGGGAAGCGGCGGTACATCGCGGTCACATCCGGCGGCCGAACGGCCTCGCGCGACCACCGCGTCACCCGCCTCGCCGCCGGGCGGTGAGGGCGGGCGGTGGGGGCGGGGGCGACCGGCGGACCGGCGGCCCCCGCCTCGTACTATGCGCGCAATCGTCCGCGCCCCGCGCCCCAGCGCCCCGCGCGCCCTTGTGATGGAGCACCTCCGCCTCGTGACCACTTCGCCCCCACCGCCTCCCCCCGCCGGCCCGGGCCACTCCTGGCCTCCACCGCCTCCCGCCGGCCCGGGCCACTCCTGGCCTCCACCGCCGTCCGTGCCGTCCGTGTGGGGCTCGCCCGTGACCCCGCTGCCGCCCGCCCTCAACGGCTTCGCCGCCGCCTCGCTGCCGGTCGGTCTGCTGTGCCTGCCGCCCCTCGGCGTGGTCTTCGCCGTCGTCGCGCTGGTGCAGATCTCGCGCAGGGGCGACCGGGGCAGGGCGTTGGCCGTGGTGGGCCTGGTGGTGTCCCTGGCGATGAGCGCGGCCCTGGTCTACGCCACGGGCCGGTACGCGGATCCCTTCCTCCAGCGCCTCGGCTCCGCGCCCGCCGGCCGGCACGTCGAGGGCCGGCTGACCGACCTGGACCAACTGCAGTCCGGTGACTGCTTCAACGTCCCCGGCGGTGACCTCCTGGCCGAGCGCGCTCCCGTCTACGCGACGAAGTGCGCGGACGCGCACCACGCGGAGGTGACGCACGTGGAGATCATGGACGACGGCGTGTTCCCGGGAGCGGAGCGCATCAAGAGGGAGGCTACGGACACGTGCTGGAAGTGGCAGGACGAGTTCGCCATGGACAGCTGGGCGCTTCCCGACTACGCGGAGATGTACTACTTCGCGCCGTCGGTGGAAGCGTGGCACGTCGGGGACCGGCGGCTGGTGTGCGTCATAGGCACCCCCACCGAGGGACAACGGGGCACCCTGCGCAACGACGAGGGGAACCTGAGGGCTGACCAGGTGACGTTCCTGCGGGCGATGAACGGGGTCGACCAGGCGGTGGGGCGGGAGCCCGAGGCGGACATCGACGGCGCGCTCGCGCAGCACCGGACGTGGGCGCGGGAGGTCGAGGTGGCGCTCGGCGCCGAGGCGCGGATGCTGGAGGCCGCCTCCACGGCGTCCCCGCAGACGGCCGCTCCGGCGGCGGCGCGGCTCAAGGAGGTGGAGGCGGCGCGCGAGGAATGGCGGCGGGCGGGCCAGGCGTCGACGGCGGACCAGTTCGAGCAGGCGCGGGACCGGGCGCTGCGGGCGGTCTCGGTCGCTACGCAAAAGGCGCTGCGCGGGGCGTACGGGCTGTCGACGGACGTTCCCGACTGGCTGCGGCCGGCCCCAGGGGATGCGGGCGGCGGTCCCGGGAAGGGTCCGTCGTCCGAGCGGGTGTGAAGGCGGGGTGCGAGGAGACGGGGCGCGGCGGAGCTGTCGGTAACGCGCGGTAACGGGTTTGAGTGACCTGGCTTCATCACATCGGGTGAAACTCTGGCCTCTGCTTGCGGCGCACAACCATGGGTTGCCAGGGTGTAGCTGTCTGTCAACCTGATGGGAGTGGCCAGTGACTTTCGGTGAGCAGCCGGCCTATCTGCGCGTCGCCGGGGATCTGCGACAGAAGATCGTCGATGGGTCCCTGCCCCCGCACGCCCGGCTCCCCTCGCAGGCCCGTATCCGCGAGGAGTACGGGGTGTCCGACACCGTGGCGCTGGAGGCGCGCAAGGTCCTCATGGCGGAGGGCCTCGTGGAGGGCCGCTCCGGCTCCGGTACGTACGTGCGCGAACAACCCGTGCCCCGGCGGGTGGCCCGCTCCGGCTACCGGACGGGCGGCCCGTCCACGCCGTTCCGCCAGGAACAGGCGGACGCGGGGGCGCGCGGCACCTGGGAGTCCAACAGCGAACAGGCCGACGCGACACCGGAGATCGCCAAGCGGCTGGGCGTCGCGCCGGGGGACAGGGTCATGCGGACGCGGTACGTCTTCCGCGACGCGGGAGAGGCCATGATGCTCTCGACGTCCTGGGAGCCGCTGGCCGTGACCGGTCGGACCCCGGTGATGCTGCCCGAGGAGGGCCCGCTGGGCGGCTCCGGCGTGGTGGAACGGATGGCCGCGATCGACATCGTGGTGGACAACGTCGTGGAGGAGGTCGGCGCGCGGCCGGGGCTCGCGGAGGAGATCGCGCTGCTGGGCGGCGTCCCGGGGCACGTGGTCCTGGTGGTGGGTCGTACCTACTACGCCTCCGGACTGGCCGTCGAGACCGCCGATGTGGTCGTGCCGGCGGACCGCTACCGACTGGCGTACCACTTGCCGGTGCGGTGACCCCCGGCGTGTGATCCCGCCGGGTCGTGCGCCGTGTGACCGCGCGGTACTGGATGTGCGCCGGTGTACGCGCGGTGCGTTCGTACGCGTGGCCGGATGCGTACGCCTGCCAGGTACCTCTTCGTGAAAAACCGTATCCGCTCAGTAAAGGTCGGGCGTAAGCTCCGGCATATGCGCAATGCGGTTTCCCGGGCAGGCACATCGGCGGAGGGTGAAACGCGATGAACGACAGCGGTGCCCTGCTCTCATGGCTGGTCATACGTCAGGACGACAACGGCAACCGCTACCGGGTGGGCCGGTACGCCACCCGGGCCGAGGCCCAGAAGGTCGTCGACAGCCTCGACGACCGAGCACACGAGCAGCTCTACTGGGTCGAGCGGGTCGGTCAGGGCTCCCAGACCGCGACCACGAACTGAGCGGCGTTCCGAGCGACGAACCGGGCGCCGGGGCTGTCGGCGCGCTGACATAGGCTCCGCCCATGACTGTACGCGTGGTCGTGGGCGGAGCCCTTTGTCATGACGGGCGCCTGCTGGCCGCCCGGCGCAGCGCGCCGCCCGAGTTGGCCGGCCGGTGGGAACTCCCGGGCGGCAAGGCCGAACCGGGCGAGACCGTCCCCGAGGCGCTGGTGCGCGAACTGCGCGAGGAACTCGGCGTGGAGACCGAGGCGCTGGAGCGGATCCCGGGCGAGTGGCCGCTCAGGGCCGGTCTGGTCCTGCACGTGTGGACGGCCCGGTTGGTGTCCGGGGTCCCGGCGCCGCTGGAGGACCACGACGAGCTTCGTTGGCTCGGCCCCGACGAGTTGGACTCGGTGGACTGGCTCGACCAGGACCGCCCGGCGGTAGCCGAAGCCGGCCGCCGCCTGTCCCGCCGGGGGTGAGCGTCGCGGCCCTCGCGGCCGCGCCCCTCGGGCCGCCCGTGAGCCGACACCGGAGCGAGCCCGCAGGCCGGGGGCGCATTACGGCTCGCGCAGTAGCCCGTCTGCGCCACAGTGCGCCGGTGGGTGGGGGAAGGGGTGGTACGAGGCCTCGGATATCGGGTATGTCGCTATTAATCCCCATCTTGTCTCCGGAACGTCCCTGCTGAACCCGACTGGGGCCGCCGTGGCCCGGGAAGTGATCGGCGTGATCGACACAGACGGTGAGTGCGCCGAGTGGGTCTTCCCGGCCGAGCCCGGTGCCGTCCGCACCGCTCGCCACGCCGTGCGCGGAAAACTCCACGCCTGGGGACTGGAATCCGTGGGCGATGTGACCGTCCTGCTGGTCAGCGAGCTGGTGACCAACTCCCTGCGCTACGCCTCCGGCCCCATCGGGGTCCGTCTGGAGCGGCGCGACCCCGCCGTCGGCGACACCGCCTCGGGGCCGGCGCTTCTCGTGGAAGTCTCCGATCCGCTTCCGGATCCGCCCCGCGAGCGGGTCGCGGACGCGGACGACGAGGGCGGTCGGGGCCTGCACCTCGTGGCCGCCTCGGCGCGGCGCTGGGGGACCCGGCACGAGAAGTCGGGCAAGACTGTGTGGTTCGAGTTGGCACTTCCTGGTGAGTAACAAGGAGAAGGATGGCCGACCACCATCCAGAATGGCTCAAAACAACGGGACCTTTTTGTGATCGTGAACGCCGTGCCGTCCCGGGCCGTGGTGCTGAATACTTCGGTCATGGCCGGTCCGGTTGCGGTGAGCTGGAGGGGACGGTCGCGTGAGCGAGATACCTGCACAGGCACATCAGGCCCGCGTGAGCGGGGAGGCGTGGCACGACTCCCTGTGGCACAGCAGCCTGCCTGGCTCGATATATGACCACATAAAGGTCGCCTCCTTCTCGATCGGGCCGGACGGTCTCATCGACCAGTGGAGCCTGCGTGCCGAGGAGCTCTTCGGCCTGACCGCCTCCCGGGCGGTGGGACGCGACCCGGTCGACGCCTTCATGCCGCCGGAGCTGCGCGCCGGCGGTCACCGAAAGGTCGCCGAGATCCTCGACGGGGAGGAGTGGACCGGCCTCATCCCCTTCCGCATCCCCGACGGGAACGGTGCGCACGGGGTGGCGGAGATCTACGTGATGCCCACCCGAACGGAGAGGGGACGGCGGGCCGCCCTCTGCGTCGTCGTCGACGTACGCGCGCTGCGCCGGATCGAATCCGACCTCGCTGCCTCGCAGGCCATATTCGGTCAATCTCCCTTCGGCTTCCTGCTGTTCGGCACGGACTTCACGGTGCAGCGCGCCAACCGCCGTTTCGCGACCGTCTTCGGGGGCGCTGCCGAGGAGCACCAAGGCCGCACGGTCCACGACTACCTGCCGCCGCACGAGGCGGACCGGATGGCCGAGGCCCTGCGACGGGTACTGGAGACCGGCGAGTCCGTCAACGACCTGAGGATCACCGGCGCCACCCCGCGCAGCCGGGAGGACCGCCACTGGTCGATCAACCTCTACCGGGTGCACGACGGCACCGGGAGCCCCATCGGCATCGCGGGGATCGGCATCGACGTCACCCGCCGCCACCTCGCGGCCCGCGAAGCCGCCGGGGTGAGGCGCAACCTCGCCCTCCTCAACGAGGCCGGACACCGGATCGGCAACTCCCTCGACCTGGAGACCACCGCCCGGGAACTCCTCGACGTCACCGTCCCCGGCTTCTGCGACCTGGCCGCCGTCGACCTCTACCAGGGGCTGCTGCTCGGCGACGACGACCGGCCCGCCCGACCACAGGGCCGCCGCCGGGGGCTGCCGTCCGTGCCCGGGCAGGGCTCGGGGCGCGGGCCGTCCGCGCCGCTGCGGCGGGTCGCCTTCGCCTCCGCCGTGTCCGACGCCCCGCTGTCGGGGCCGGGGGCGCCGGTCTCCGTGGGCGAGAGCCACCGCTACCCGGCCGGGTCGCCGGGCGCGCTGGCCCTGCGGACCGCCCGGCCCGGCCTCGTCGAGGGCGGCGGCTCCGACGAGCTCGTGCAGTCGACGCTGGTCGTGCCGATGGTCGCCCACGACACGGTGGTCGGACTCGCGCAGTTCTCCCGTACGAAGGGCAGTGAACCCTTCGGGGAACGCGATCGGGCGGTCGCGGTGGAACTGGCCGCACGGGCCGCCGTCTGCATCGACAACGCCCGCCTCTACCGGCGCGAACACGAGCGGGCCCTGATCCTCCAGCGGAGCCTGCTGCCGCCCGGGGACCCCGAGGCGGCGGGCCTGGACATCGCCTGTCGCTACCTGCCCGGGAACGCGGCGACCGAGGTCGGCGGCGACTGGTTCGACGTCATCGAACTGCCCGGGCACCGCACGGCGCTGGTCGTCGGGGACGTGATGGGTCGCGGGCTGCGCGCGGCCGTGGCGATGGGCGAACTGCGGACGGCGGTGAGGACCCTGGCGCTGCTGGACCTCGAACCCGCCGAGGTGCTCTCCGCGCTGGACGAGGTCGCGCGCGGCCTCGGCGCTCCGGGAGGCGCACAGCAGGCCTCGCGGGCGGCGCTGCACTCGCGCGACGCCGACCGCTCGGAGGTCTACCTCGCGACCTGCGTCTACGCCGTCTACGACCCGGTGACCCGGCGCTGCACCATCGCCAACGCCGGCCACATGCCGCCCGTTCTGGTCGAGCCCGCGGAGGAGGGCGCCCCGCCGCGCCCCGGGCTGCTGCTGGAGGTGCCGCCCGGGATGCCGCTGGGCGTGGGCGGCGAGCCGTTCGAGGAGGTGGAGGTCGACCTCCCCGAGGGGGCGCTGCTCGCCCTGTACACCGACGGGCTCGTCGAATCGCGCGACCATCCGCTGGAGGAGGGCCTGAGCGGTCTGCGCGAGGCGCTGGCCGACCCGGCGCGGCCGCTGGAGGAGGTCTGCGACCACGTGCTGAACACCCTGGAGACCCGGCACGGCGAGGACGACATCGCCCTGTTGATGGCACGGGTGCAGGGGCTTCCGGTGGACGCGGTCGGGGACTGGCAGTTGCCGCGCGAGGCCCGGTCGGTGGGGCGCGCGCGGGAGCTGGCGCGGGCGAAGCTGCCGGCGTGGGGCCTGGAGGGGCTGTTGGACACCACCGAGCTGCTGGTGAGCGAGCTGGTGACCAACGCCCTGCGGTACGGCGAGGGGGAGATCCGACTCCGACTGCTGCTGGACCGCACCCTGGTGTGCGAGGTGTGGGACGCGAACCTCGCCCAGCCCAGGCGGCGCCGGGCGCGCGACACCGATGAGGGCGGTCGCGGACTCCAGCTCGTCGGACTGCTGTCCGCCGGGTGGGGCACGCGGCGGACCCACCGGGGCAAGACCGTGTGGTTCGAACTCCCGCTCCCGGGCGCCGCCGCCGAACCGGTGACGGAACTGTCGGCGGAGCAACTGCTCGGCATGTACGGCTGAGCGCGCGGCGGGGTCCCCCTCGCTCCGCACGAGCCCCCGGTTCCGCGTCGATGACGCTTCCCCGGGGGCACGGCGTCGCGCGGGGGCCTAGACCTCCGACCGCCTGCGGATCTTGCTGCCCAGCCACACCAGCGGGTCGTACTTGCGGTCCACCGCGCGCTCCTTCAACGGGATCAGCGCGTTGTCGGTGATCTTGATGCCCTCAGGGCAGACCTCCGTACAGCACTTGGTGATGTTGCAGTAGCCGAGCCCGTGTTCCTCCTGGGCCGTGCGCTTGCGGTCCAGGCCCTCCTCGGCGGCCGCGTCCAGCGGATGCATGTCCAACTCCGCCACCCGCATCAGGAACCGGGGACCGGCGAAGGCGCTCTTGTTCTCCTCGTGGTCACGCACCACGTGGCAGGTGTCCTGGCACAGGAAGCACTCGATGCACTTGCGGAACTCCTGCGAGCGTTCCACGTCCACCTGCCGCATCCGGTAGTCGCCCGCGGCGACCCCGGGCGGGGGCACGAAGGCGGGTACCTCCCGCGCCTTCGCGTAGTTGAAGGACACGTCCGTCACCAGGTCGCGGATCACCGGGAAGGCCCGCAGCGGGGTCACGGTGATCGTCTCCTGACGGGAGAAGGTGGACATGCGGGTCATGCACATCAGCCGCGGCCGGCCGTTGACCTCCGCGCTGCACGAACCGCACTTGCCCGCCTTGCAGTTCCAGCGCACGGCGAGGTCCGAGGCCTGCGTGGCCTGGAGGCGGTGGACGATGTCCAGCACCACCTCGCCGTCGTTCACCTCGACGGTGAAGTCCCGCAGTTCCCCGCCCTCCGCGTCGCCCCGCCAGATCCGGAAGCGGGCGTCGTAGGTAGTCACTCGTAGAGCTCCTCTTCGGCGAGGTACTTGGCCAGCTCGTCCTTCTCGAAGAGGGCGAGCAGATCGGGGCGGACGGGTTCGGTACGGGTCCGCTCCAGGCGGATGCGGTCCGCGCCGGGGCCGTCCCCGGGCCCCGGTTCCACGAGCCGGCACAGCAGGTTCACCGGCCGCCACTCCCGCTCCATCGACGGGCAGTCCTCGCGGGTGTGGCCGCCCCGGCTCTCCGTGCGCTCCAGCGCGGCGCGCGCCACGCACTCGCTGACCAGCAGCATGTTCCGCAGGTCCAGCGCCAGGTGCCAGCCCGGATTGAACTGGCGGTGGCCCTCCACCCCGGCCCGCGCGGCCCGCGCCCGCAGCCCGCCGAGCCGCTCCAGCGCCTCCGTCATCTCGCCCTCGCGACGGATGATGCCGACCAAATCGTTCATCGTCGTCTGGAGCTCCTGGTGGAGCGTGTACGGGTTCTCCGCGCCCTCGTCGGCATGGAAGGGGGCCAGCGCCTCGGCCGCCGCCGAGTCGACCTCCGCCTGGGACACGGCCGGGGGCGCGGCCGAACCCGCCGCGTACAGCGCCGCGTGCAGCCCGGCCCGTCGGCCGAACACCAGCAGGTCGGAGAGGGAGTTACCGCCGAGCCGGTTCGAGCCGTGCATCCCGCCCGCGACCTCGCCCGCGGCGAACAGGCCCGGTACCCCGAGGGTGGCGGCGGTGTCCGAATCGACCGCGATCCCGCCCATCACGTAGTGGCAGGTCGGACCGACCTCCATCGCCTCGGCGGTGATGTCCACGTCCGCCAGCTCCTTGAACTGGTGGTACATCGAGGGCAGCCGCCGCTTGATCGTCTCGGCGGGCATCCGCGTGGACACGTCCAGGAACACCCCGCCGTGCGGTGACCCGCGCCCGGCCTTGACCTCGGAGTTGATGGCCCGCGCCACCTCGTCGCGCGGCAGCAGCTCCGGTGGACGCCGGTTGTGGTCGGGGTCCTCGTACCAGCGGTCGCCCTCCTCCTCGGACTGCGCGTACTTCTCCTTGAACACGTCCGGGACGTAGTCGAACATGAACCGCTTGCCCTCGCTGTTGCGCAGCACCCCGCCGTCGCCGCGCACCGACTCGGTGACGAGGATGCCCTTCACCGAGGGCGGCCAGACCATGCCGGTGGGGTGGAACTGCACGAACTCCATGTTCAGCAGCGGGGCCCCGGCGAGCAGGGCCAGCGCGTGGCCGTCACCGGTGTACTCCCAGGAGTTGGAGGTCGTCTTGAAGGACTTGCCGATCCCGCCCGTGGCCAGCACGACCGCCGGGGCCTCCAGAACGAAGAACCGGCCCGTCTCGCGCTCGTAGCAGAAGGCCCCCGAGACCCTTTCCCCCTCGTTCGGACCGCGGTCCCGCAAAACCCTGGTGACCGTGCACTCCTGGAAGACCTTGAGCCGGGCCTCGTGGTCCCCGCACTCCTTGAAGTCCTCCTGTTGGAGCGCCACGATCTTCTGTTGCAGGGTGCGGATCAGCTCCAGGCCGGTCCGGTCCCCGACGTGGGCGAGGCGCGGGTACTCGTGGCCGCCGAAGTTGCGCTGCGAGATCTTCCCGTCCGGTGTCCGGTCGAAGAGCGCGCCCCAGGTCTCCAACTCCCAGACCCGGTCGGGCGCCTCCTTCGCGTGCAGCTCCGCCATGCGCCACTGGTTGAGGAACTTGCCCCCGCGCATGGTGTCGCGGAAGTGCACCTGCCAGTTGTCGCCCTCGTTGACGTTGCCCATGGAGGCGGCGATCCCGCCCTCCGCCATCACGGTGTGGGCCTTGCCGAAGAGGGACTTGCAGATCACGGCCGTACGGGCGCCGCGCTCCCGGGCCTCGATCGCGGCCCGCAGTCCGGCGCCGCCCGCGCCGACCACGACGACGTCCCACTGCTGTCGGTCGACTTGAGCCATGTCAGAAGATCCTCGGGTCGGTGAAGGCGCCGCCGGCGACCAGGTAGACGTACAGATCGCACAGGGCGACGCTGATCAGCGAGGCCCAGGCCAGCTGCATGTGGCGGGCGTTGAGCCGGCTCACCCAGCCCCAGAGGCGGTAGCGGACGGGGTGCTTGGAGAAGTGCTTGAGCCGGCCGCCGATGATGTGCCGGCAGGAGTGGCAGGAGAGCGTGTAGGCCCAGATCAGCACGATGTTGACGACGAACAGCAGCGTGCCGAGGCCCATGTGGCCCCACTCGTAGCGGTCGTTGCGGAAGGTCAGCACGGTGTCGTAGGTGAGGATGCCCGCGACCGGGAGCGCCGCGTAGAAGAAGTACCGGTGCAGGTTCTGCAGGATCAGCGGGAAACGGGTCTCACCCGTGTACGCGGCGTGCGGCTCGGCGACGGCGCAGGCGGGCGGCGAGGCCCAGAAGCCCCGGTAGTAGGCCTTCCGGTAGTAGTAGCAGGTCAGCCGGAAGCCGAGGGGGAAGATCAGGATCAGCAGGGCGGGGGACAGGCCCCACCAGCTGCCGAACAGGTCCAGGTTGGGGCCGCCGCGCATGGTCCGGCAGTTCTCCGCCAGACAGGGCGAGTAGAACGGCGAGACGTAGGGGGCCGCGTAGTAGTCGGCGTTCGCGAAGGCCCGCCAGGTCGAGTACGCGATGAAGGCGAGCAGTCCGGCCGCGGTGCCGGCGGGCGAGAGCCACCACCGGTCGGTCCGCAGGTGGCGGGCCGCGATGGCGGCCCGGGAGGGTTCGTGGACGCCGCCGGCCCCGGGGGGCCGGTGGGATGGGGGCAGGTCCGTGCCTGTGGCCAAGGGGGACTCCGGGTGGAGTGGTGAAGGGGTGGCCCAGGGGACCCGGCCGCGAAGTGCGGCGGTCGGGTCGGATGGGTGTGGGTGTGCGGGGGCGCGCGCCGGGTCAGGGGGCCCGGCGGTCGCGGGCTCCGAGGCCTTCGTCGTCGGAGTCCGTCCACAGCGTGCTGTCGTACGGCGTGTCCGGGACGGTGACCATGTCCTCCCGGCCGGCCGGCCCGGAGGTGGTCGGGGCCTGGCGGGCGACGTCCCGCTCCAGCCGCTCGACGGAGCGGACCAGCTCGTTCAGGTTCCTACGTACGGCGGTCAAATCGTCTTGCAGGGACATGAGGTGCCCTCACTTCCGCGCGTGCGGTGGCAATGCTCCTGGGCGCCTGCGAGTGTCGCCCCTCGCCTCCCCCGTTGTGAAGGGACGTGCAGCGATTGCGGGCGCGCAGGCTCGATGTGTGCGCCCCTCCCCGCCCCCGTTCGCATCCCTCGAACGGGGGAACGCCGCGCCCGCCGACGCTCCCGGGAGCCCCCGCGCGCAAAGGGATTGGTCCGCACGGGTGGGCTTCGCGGCGTGGCGCGGGCCCCCTCCGGGGCACCCGGCGGGCCGTGGATTTCAGTGGGTTTCGCACGCAGTGTGATCAGCTCCATATACGGCCGAATTGATCAAGCTTCACGCTCACGCTCACCCCACGCCCCGCCCCGGAGGTACCACCCATGACCCAGAGAAGGCGCAGGTCCTTGGCGCTCCTGACCTCGGGAGTCCTCGCACTGCCGCTGCTCGCGGGCTGCGGCGCGGGTGAAGACGAGGGCGGTCCGGTCGCCGCCGGCCAGGACATCGCCGCGACGGCCCGCGACCGGGTCGCCGACGGCGGCGTGCTGCGCTGGGGCGTGGACACCCTGCCGGACACCCTGAACACCTTCCAGGCCGACGCCGACGGCACCACCGCCCGGATCGCCGGGGCGGTGCTGCCGCAGTTGTTCACGCTCGACGACAAGGGACGGCCGGTGGCCGATCCCGACTACCTGGAGAAGGCGGAGATCGTCGAGCGGGAGCCCAAGCAGGTCGTCCTGTACAAGCTGAACCAGCAGGCCGTGTGGAGCGACGGCCGGGAGATCGGCGCCGCCGACTTCGTCGCCCAGTGGCGGGCACTGAACGGCAAGGACTCGGCCTACTGGACCGCGCGCAACGCGGGCTACGACCGGATCGAGAAGATCGAACGCGGCAAGAGCGACCTGGAGGTGAAGGTCACCTTCGCCAAGCCGTACACGGACTGGCGCTCGCTGTTCAGCCCGCTCTACCCCAAGCAGGTAACCGGTACCCCCGAGTCCTTCAACGAGGGCGCGCGCGGCGCCCTCAAGGTCACCGCCGGACCCTTCAACCTCGGCACCATCGACAAGAAGACCGGCACGGCGGCGCTGACCCGCAACGCCCGCTGGTGGGGAAGACCCGCCAAGCTGGACAGCCTCGTGTTGACCGCCGTACCCCGCTCCGAGCGCCCGGCCGCCCTCGCCGCGGGCCGGCTCGACATGGCCGAGGTCGACCGCGCGGGCGCCGACCGGATCGCCCTCGCCCGGCAGGAGGCGTCCCACGGGAGCGGCGCGCACGGCCCCGGCGCCTCGATGACGGCCGCGGAGGCCACCTTGTCCTGGGCGCTGGCGTACGGCGCCGACGAGAACAAGGCCCGGGAGGAGCAGGAAACCCGGGCCAGGAACGCCGACGCGGCCAAGAAGTACGCCGACGAGCAGGCGGCCCTGCGCGGCTTCACGGTCCGCAAGTCCCTGGAGCCCGCCTACACGCAACTGGCCATGAACGGGGCCTCCGGGCCCCTCTCCGACGAGCGGGTCCGGCGCGCGGTGGCCCGGGCCATCGACCGCAAAGCCCTCGCCGAGACCGTACTGAAGCCGCTCGGCCTGCCCGCGAAGCCGGTCGGCAGCCACCTGGCACTGGCCGGGCAGCGCGCGTACGCCGACAACAGCGACGCCCTCGGCGGCCAGGACACCCAGGCGGCCCAGGCGCTGCTCGCCGACGCCGGCTGGCACCGGGGCGGCAAGATCAAGGAGCCCTCGGGCGCGAAGGCGGGCCCGGAGGGCGAGGACGGGGCCGCCAAGGACGACGGCAAGACCCCCTCGGGCCCGGGCACCGGCAACGACGGCCTCTACATCGTCGGCCAGGACGACCGGGGCGGCGACGACAAGCCGGCGGGCGTCGACCGCGGCGTCCGGGCCGGTAGGCCGGGCGACCACCGCGCCCACGGCGGCCTGCGGGGCGCGGGCATGCTGCCCGCCGAGGCGAGCCTGCCCGAAGGGCTGTACGCCCCGGACGGGGAGATCGTCGACGCGGACCGCTTCGCACCGGGCGCCGGCGCGGACCGGCCCTCGCCGGTGCTGGCCCCGGCCCCGCTCGCGGCCCAGCAGGAGCGGGCGCTGCTGGCCCAGGCGGCGAAGGTCATCGACGACGCCAAGCGCGCGGCGGCCCGGGACGGCGAGGAGGGCGCGGACGCCAAGGACCCGGCCGACGCCAAGGACCCGGCCCAGCCCCCCGCCAAGGCCAGCCCGGCTCCCGCGGCCCCGGCCAAGCAGAACCGGGCAGGTGCCCCGCTCGCCAAGGACGGCAAGCCGCTGACCCTGCGGTTCGTGCTTCCGGCGGGCCCCGGCTCGGAGGCGCTGCGGACGGTCGGCGAGCGGATCTCGCAGATGCTCCAGAAGGTCGGCATCCAGACCGAACTCACCAAGGTCGCCGACGAGAGCTTCTTCAAGGACCACATCGCCTCGGGCCAGTACGACCTGGCCCTCTACTCCTGGCCCGCGACCGCTTACCCCGCCACCGACGCCCGCCCCATCTTCGCCAAGCCGGCGCCGGCCGCCGACGGATCGCTGCTCGTGGAGCAGAACTACACCCGGGTGGGCACCGACCACATCGACCAGCTCTTCGACCAGGCGCTCGGTGAGCTCGACGAGGAGCAGTCGCGCGAGCTGATCCGCAAGGCGGACGCCCGGATCTGGGCCGCCGCCGGGTCGATCCCGCTGTACCAGCGCCCCGAGTTGGTGGCGGTCAAGCCGAACCTGGTCAACGCCGGCGCCTTCGGCCTCGGCACCCCCCGCTTCCAGGACATCGGCTGGAAGAAGCCGGGCGCGGCCCCGGAGAAGAACGGCAAGAAGTAGGGAACGGGAGGAGAAGGGGAGACGGGGAAGAAGTGGTGACATAGAGGTATCGGGCGGGTTGACCCACGGGTCGCAAGCTCAGATGTGACTCAATTGCCTTGCCCGCCGAAGACCCGGCGGGCAAGGTCGTGAATACCCGTTGACCCGCGTTGATCCCAGGTGAATGCGGGCGACTGCCACGGCCGCGGCACCCCACTCCACACCCGGCCCCGCTCAGTCGTCCGGCCTCTTGACAGCCCCCACGGCATGCGGTTCCCGCCATTCGACGTACGATGGGGTAAGGCCGTGGCAGGTTTCCGCCCGGCTCAAGGCTCGCGTGCCGGACCGTACGCGCCGCCATCCACGATCCCGGGAGAAGCGCCGAAGTGCCCACGCGCCACGACATCCGTAACGTCGCCATCGTCGCCCACGTCGACCATGGCAAGACGACCATCGTCGATGCCATGCTCAAGCAGGCCGGTGCCTTCGCCGCCCACCAGCACCTCGACGACCGCATGATGGACTCGAACGACCTGGAGCGTGAGAAGGGCATCACGATCCTCGCCAAGAACACGGCGGTGAAGTACCACCCCAAGGACGGCGGGGCGCCCATCACGATCAACATCATCGACACCCCCGGCCACGCCGACTTCGGTGGCGAGGTCGAGCGCGGTCTGTCGATGGTGGACGCGGTCGTCCTCCTGGTGGACGCCTCCGAGGGCCCGCTGCCCCAGACCCGCTTCGTGCTCCGCAAGGCGCTCCAGGCGAAGATGCCGGTCATCCTCTGCATCAACAAGACGGACCGCCCGGACTCCCGGATCGACGACGTCGTCAACGAGACGTACGACCTCTTCCTGGACCTGGACGCGACCGAGGAGCAGATCGAGTTCCCGATCGTCTACGCCTGCGGCCGTGACGGCATCGCCTCGCTGACCAAGCCGGAGGACGGCACCGTCCCCGCGGACAGCGACAGCCTGGAGCCCTTCTTCTCCACCATCCTGGAGCACGTCCCGGCCCCGGTGTACGACGAGGAGGCCCCCCTCCAGGCCCACGTCACCAACCTGGACGCCGACAACTTCCTCGGCCGTATCGCCCTGGTCCGCGTCGAGCAGGGTGAGCTCCGCAAGGGTCAGACCGTCGCGTGGATCAAGCGTGACGGCACGATCTCGAACGTCCGCATCACCGAGCTGATGATGACCGAGGCGCTCACCCGCAAGCCGGCCGAGGTGGCGGGCCCGGGCGACATCTGCGCGGTGGCCGGTTTCCCCGAGATCATGATCGGCGAGACCCTGGCCGACCCGGAGAACCCGATCGCGCTGCCGCTGATCTCGGTGGACGAGCCGGCGATCTCCATGACCATCGGCACCAACACCTCGCCGCTGGTCGGCCGCGGCGGCACGGGCAAGGGCGCGGACGCCAAGTCCGCGGTCAAGGACCGCAAGGTCACCGCCCGCCAGGTCAAGGACCGCCTGGACCGCGAGCTCATCGGTAACGTCTCGCTCCGCGTGCTCGACACCGAGCGCCCGGACGCCTGGGAGGTCCAGGGCCGTGGTGAGCTCGCGCTCGCCATCCTGGTCGAGCAGATGCGCCGCGAGGGCTTCGAGCTGACCATCGGCAAGCCGCAGGTCGTCACGCAGGTCGTCGACGGCAAGGTGCACGAGCCGGTCGAGCGCATGACGATCGACGTGCCCGAGGAGCACATGGGCGCCGTCACGCAGCTCATGGGCGTCCGCAAGGGCCGCATGGACAACATGTCGAACCACGGTTCCGGCTGGGTCCGCATGGAGTTCGTCGTCCCGTCCCGCGGTCTCATCGGCTTCCGCACGGAGTTCCTGACGAACACCCGCGGTACCGGTATCGCCCACTCGATCCACGAGGGCCACGAGCCGTGGTTCGGCCCGCTGGTGACCCGTAACAACGGTTCGCTGGTCGCCGACCGCGCCGGCTCGGTCACCCCCTTCGCGATGATCAACCTCCAGGAGCGCGGTGTGCTGTTCACCGAGCCCGGCACCGAGGTGTACGAGGGCATGATCGTCGGTGAGAACTCGCGCTCCGACGACATGGACGTGAACATCACCAAGGAGAAGAAGCTCACCAACATGCGTGCGGCTTCGGCGGACAACACCGAGAACGTGGTGCCGCCCCGCAGGCTCTCCCTGGAGCAGTCCCTGGAGTTCTGCCGCGACGACGAATGCGTCGAGGTGACCCCGGAGGCCGTCCGCATCCGTAAGGTCGTCCTGGACCAGAAGGAGCGCTCGCGTTCCGCGTCGCGCGCCAAGTCCGGTAAGTAACGGGCGCATTGCCTGAGCCCCGCTCCGGCGGCGGCTGAAAGCGGTCTGTTCGAACGGCCCCTGCCCTCACGATGTCCGTGAGGGCAGGGGCCGTTCGCTTTTGTCAAGCGGATTTATGCCCTCTGGTGTCCGCATACCGACCGTGACACTCCGGAAGGTGAGCTAACCGTCCGTTTCGCACGTGTCTGTCTCCTATCCGTTTGTCCGGATTTCGGGTTTTCGCAATGCGGTGATGTTGTGAAAA
Source organism: Streptomyces sp. Tek67B01 (assembly GCF_055231995.1). Lineage (NCBI taxonomy): Bacteria > Bacillati > Actinomycetota > Actinomycetes > Kitasatosporales > Streptomycetaceae > Streptomyces > Streptomyces sp. Tek67B01. The sequence continues at coordinate 2,725,705 of NZ_JBUYUY010000001.1, read as the reverse complement.
CGAGACCCCGTAAGTGTGGTTTACGGTCTGGGAGTCCCCGAGGATGGCTCCATTGAGCTCGGGTCAATGGGTCACACGCTGTGGGGAGCGTCGACTCACGAGCACACGACGGGACCGGATTTCGCTGTCAGGGGTGTCAGCGGGGGACGGCCCTTCACTATCGACAGTGACTCCTGAGGAGGCAATTACCCATGCGCGGAGCAACGAGCGCCAAGTGGGTCGTGGGTGCCGTCATCGTGGCAATGTCTGCCACGGCGTGTGGCGGTGGCGACGGAGACAGCAAGGCCGGTGCGTCGGGCGGTACGTTCCGCTTCGGCATCACCGAGCCGACCGCCATCGACCCCGTGAACGCGCAGGAGTCCGAGGGCATCGTCATCGCCCGCGCGCTGTTCACCGGTCTGTACGACACGTCCAACGACGGCAAGCTGATCCCGAAGCTGGCCGAGTCCGGCACGCCGAGCGACGACGGCAAGACCTGGACGTTCAAGATCAAGGCCGGCACCAAGTTCACCAACGGTGAGCCGGTCGACGCCGAGGCCTTCGTCCGCGGCTGGACCCGTGTCACCGCCAAGGCGTCCGCCTCCGACGTCTCGTACCACATGGCCGACATCGCCGGATACGAGGACCTCCACTCCGGCAAGAGCGACAAGTTCGCCGGTCTGACGGCCGTGGACGCCACCACCCTCAAGGTGGAGCTGTCCATCCCGGACTTCGAGTTCGTCAAGAAGACCGCGCACTCCGTCTTCAGCCCCGTCCCGAAGGTCGCGGGCGCCGGTGACAACAAGGCGTTCAACGACCAGCCCATCGGCAACGGCGCGTTCAAGATGACGGGTCCGTGGCAGCACAACACGTCGATCACGCTCGTCCGCAACGACGACTACGGCCTGGAGAAGGCGCACCTCGACAAGGTCGAGGCGAAGATCCTGAACCCGGCCAACGGTTCCACGCTGGAGTACCAGGGCTTCCAGTCGGGCCAGTTCGACTACGCCCGTATGCCCACGCCGCAGCTGACCTCGGCCAAGGCCAAGTACGACCCCCAGGGCGAGTGGATCTCCGGTGACTTCTCCGGCATCAACTACCTGAACATCTTCAACCAGAACGCGCCGTTCAACAATCCGGACGCGCGCAAGGCGATCTCCTACGCGATCGACCGCGAGGCCATCGCCAAGGGTGTCTTCCAGGGTCTGCAGAAGCCGGCCACCGCGTTCCTCCCGCCGTCGTTCGCCGACGTCTACCAGGCCGGTGTCTGCACCAGCTGCGTCAAGCAGGACGTCGCCAAGGCCAAGGAGTACGCCGAGAAGGGCGGCCTCAAGCCGGGCACCGTCGTCAACTTCGGCTACAACACCGGCGCTGGCCACGAAGAGTGGGTCCAGGCCGTCGCGCAGCAGCTGAAGGACGTCCTCGGTCTCGACGTCAAGCTGGACGGCAAGCCGTTCAAGGAGGCGCTGGCCACCCAGCAGGACAAGGCCACCTCCGGTCTGTGGCGTCAGGCGTGGACCGCCGACTACCCGACCGCGGACAACTTCATGACCCCGCTGCTGAGCACCACCGGCATCGGCGAGGACCCGGCGACCGGCAAGGCGCAGGGCGACAACCGCGGCCGTTACTCCAACCCGGAGTTCGACAAGCTGCTCGTCACGGCCAAGGCCACGAAGGACGACGCCCAGCGCGCCGCCCTGTACAAGCAGGCCGAGAAGCTGGCCGTCGACACCGACCAGGGCGTCATCCCGCTGTGGCAGCGCACCCAGTACCGCCTGGTCAACAGCAAGAAGTTCAAGGACATCAAGATGGACTTCTACGAGGACCCGACCCTCGCGGAGATCTCGCTCAAGTAGCGGCCCCTCCACACACAAGCAGGTAAGCGAAGGCCGTGGGGACGGAGCTACTTCCTCTCTCTCCACGGCCTTCGTTCAGTCACGGGCGCACCCCTCTACCGGCGCCCGGCGGCGGCCCCTCTCCCGATCGGATGATGCCGCCCATTCCCACGCTCAGTATGTGAAGGAGGCATCGTGGGCAGATATGTGATCCGCCGGCTCGGGCAGATGGTGGTCGTCCTCTTCGGTGCGACGGTCGTGCTCTTCTGCTGTCTGTTCATCCTCCCTGGCGACCCGGTGGGTTCGCTCGGCGGTGACAAGGCCCGCGACCCGGCTGTCGTCGAACAGCTCAGGGAGCGTTACGGACTCAACGATCCGCTCCCCGTCCAGTACGGGAACTTCGTGAAGAACCTGGCCCAGGGAGACCTCGGCGAGGACTTCACCCAGCGCCGACCGGTGACGGAGATCCTGCAGCCCAAGCTCGTCAACACCGCCGAGCTGGCCATCACCGCCATCGTCATCGACATCGTGATCGGCCTCCTGGCGGGCCTGGTCGCGGCGCTGTTCAGATACTCGTTCTGGGACGTGCTGATCACGCTGCTCACGACGATGGCGGTCGGTTTCCCGTCCTTCGTCATCGGCATGGTCCTGCAGAAGGCGTTCGTCATCGAGCTGCCGTGGTTCCCCCTCATCTCCGACGGAACCGCCAACTCCCTGATCCTGCCCGCCTTCACCCTGGCGATCCTCGACGCGGCGCTGGTCGCCCGCCTCATGCGCGGCACCATGCTGGAAGTGCTGCGCGCCGACTACGTCAAGACGGCCATCGCCAAGGGTCTGCCCCGGCGGACGGTGCTCTTCAAGCATGTGATGCGCAACTCGATCATCCCGGTCGTCACGTACCTGGGCATCTCGTTCGGAACGCTGCTCGGCGGTGCGCTCATCACCGAGGCGATCTTCAACTGGGACGGCATCGGACTCGCGCTCGTGCAAGCGGTCCAGCAGCAGAACAACCCGATCATCATCGGCGTGGTGAGCTTCGGCGTCGCCGTGTTCGTTCTGCTCAACCTGATCGTCGACCTCTTGTACGCGGTCCTCGACCCGCGCATCCGTCTCGCCTGATTCCAGGCAGCCTGTTCTAGGAGTCACACCCATGTCCGAGCTCACCAAGAGCACAGCTGGGGCGGGGCCCGCTCAAACGGCGCCGGCAGCCCCCGCCGAGCCGGCGATCGCCCGCGTCACGCAGTGGGGCGAGATCCGCCACCGCTTCCTGGCCAACAAGCTCGCGGTCGTCGGCCTCGTGCTGGTCACCCTGCTGTTCGTGGTCGCGATATTCGCGCCCCTGCTGTCCCCGCACGACCCGTACGCCCAAGACCTGAACAACACGCTCGCGAGCCCGGGCGGAGCGCACCTGCTCGGAACGGACGCGCTCGGCCGCGACCAGCTCTCGCGCATCCTCTACGGCAGCCGCATCGCCGTCGTCGTCGGTCTCGCGTCGATCTTCCTGGCCTGTGTCATCGGCATCGTCGTCGGCGCCCTGGCCGGTTACTTCGGCCGCGGCACCGACTCGGTGCTGATGCGCATCGCCGACGTCTTCTTCGCCTTCCCGCTGCTCATCGGCGCCATCGTGATCATCATCGTGATGGGCCGAGGCGTGACCCCGGTGATCATCTCGCTGGCCGTGTTCTCCTGGCCGACGGTCTCCCGACTGCTCCGCAGCTCGATCCTGTCGGTCCGCGAGGCCGACTACGTGCTGGCGGCGCGTGCCCTGGGCGCCAACACCAGCCGGATCATCACGCGTCACATCCTTCCCAACTCCATCGCCGCCGTGATGGCCTACGCCGCGTTCAACGTCGGCGGTGCCATCGTGGCCGAGGCCTCGCTGTCCTTCCTGGGCGTCGGCGTGAGCCCGGAGGTCCCGGAGTGGGGCAACATGCTCGCCGCCGCCAAGGACTTCATGGGCGTCAAGGACTACCTCTGGACGTACCCCAGCATCGCGATCGTGCTGACGGTCCTCGGCTTCGTTTTCGTCGGTGACGGGCTGCGCGACGCCCTTGACCCGAAGCTGCGCTAGAAGGGCGGCCATCACATGACTACTTCAGGCATCACCGCAGAAGTGCCCCGACAGAGGGGCGAGGGCGCCGAGGGGCCCGTACTCGAAGTGCGCGACCTGCACGTCGAGTTCAAGACCCGCGAAGGCATCGTCAAGGCCGTCAACGGCGTCAACTACAGCGTGTCCTCAGGCGAGACGCTGGCCGTGCTCGGCGAGTCCGGCTCCGGCAAGTCCGTGACCGCCCAGGCGATCATGGGCATCCTGGACTCGCCCCCCGGGCGGGTCTCCAAGGGAGAGATCCTCTTCCACGGGCAGGACATCCTCCAGCTTCCGGAGAGCGAGCGGCGCAAGCTGCGCGGTCCGAAGATGGCGATGATCTTCCAGGACGCGCTGTCGGCGCTGAACCCGGTCTTCTCCGTCGGCAACCAGCTGGGCGAGATGTTCCGCGTCCACCAGGGCATGTCGAAGAAGGACGCCAAGGCCAAGTCCATCGAGCTGATGGAACGGGTGAAGATCCCGGCTGCCCGCAGCCGCGTCAACGACTACCCGCACCAGTTCTCGGGCGGCATGCGCCAGCGCATCATGATCGCCATGGCGCTGGCGCTGGAGCCGGACCTGATCATCGCGGACGAGCCCACCACGGCGCTCGACGTGACGGTCCAGGCCCAGGTCATGGACCTGCTGGCGGACCTCCAGCGCGAGTACAACATGGGTCTGATCCTGATCACCCACGACCTCGGCGTCGTCGCCGACGTGGCGGACAAGATCGCCGTGATGTACGCGGGCCGCATCGTCGAGCAGGCTCCGATCCACGAGCTGTACAAGCGCCCCGCGCACCCGTACACCCGGGGCCTGCTGGACTCGATCCCGCGCCTGGACCAGAAGGGCCAGGAGCTCTACGCGATCAAGGGTCTGCCCCCCAACCTGCTGAAGACCCCCTCCGGCTGCGCCTTCAACCCGCGCTGCCCGAAGGCGCAGGACATCTGCCGCACCGAGGTCCCGGCCCTGCTGCCGGTGACCGAGAGGGACGGCACCGAACTGGTCGGTCGCGGAAGCGCCTGCCACTTCCGGGAGGAGCAGCTCCATGGCTGAGTTGGACAAGAAGGATGACGCCGTGGACGCGACCCCCGGCATCAGCGAGGTCGAGGTCGTCGACGCGGCGAGCGAGACGGCGGCCCTGGCCGCCATCGAGGCGCCCGTCGACCGGGGCGAGCCGATCCTGCAGGTGCGCAACCTGGTCAAGCACTTCCCGCTGACCCAGGGCATCCTGTTCAAGAAGCAGATCGGCGCCGTCCGCGCGGTCGACGGGGTCTCCTTCGACCTGCACCAGGGCGAGACCCTCGGCATCGTCGGCGAGTCGGGCTGCGGCAAGTCGACCGTCGCCAAGCTGCTGATGCTGCTGGAGACGGCGACGTCCGGCGAGGTCTTCTACAAGGGCACGGACATCACCAAGCTGTCGGGCAAGGCCCTCAAGGCCGTCCGCCGCAACATCCAGATGGTGTTCCAGGACCCGTACACCTCGCTGAACCCGCGCATGACGGTCGGCGACATCATCGGGGAGCCGTTCGAGATCCACCCCGAGGTGGCGCCGAAGGGCGACCGGCGGCGCAAGGTCCAAGAGCTCCTGGACGTCGTGGGTCTGAACCCGGAGTACATCAACCGGTACCCGCACCAGTTCTCCGGCGGCCAGCGCCAGCGCATCGGCATCGCCCGCGGCCTCGCGCTCAACCCGGAGATCATCATCTGTGACGAGCCGGTCTCCGCGCTCGACGTGTCGGTACAGGCGCAGGTCATCAACCTGATGGAGAAGCTGCAGGACGAGTTCAACCTCTCCTACATCTTCATCGCGCACGACCTGTCGATCGTCCGGCACATCTCGGACCGCGTCGGCGTCATGTACCTGGGCAAGATGGCCGAGATCGGCACCGACACCCAGATCTACGACCACCCGACGCACCCGTACACGCAGGCGCTGCTGTCGGCCGTCCCGGTCCCCGACCCGGAGGCCCGCGAGGGTCGCGAGCGGATCATCCTCACCGGTGACGTCCCGTCCCCGGCCAACCCGCCGTCGGGCTGCCGCTTCCGCACCCGCTGCTGGAAGGCCGAGGACAAGTGCGCCATCGAGGAGCCGCTGCTGGCGATCCCGGAGCGCTTCAAGACCGTGAACACCCCGGCCGCCCACGAGTCGGCCTGTCACTTCGCGGAGGAGAAGGCCGTCTTGGCCGTCTGATCCCGCGAGGCGTACGTTCTACACGGCGCGCCCGGCACCGGATTCCTCCGGCGCCGGGCGCGCCGTGCGTGTACGCCCCCTCCGCGCCGGGCGCCCGCGCCCGCGCCCGGCTCCCCGCGCCCGGCTCCCCGCGCCCGGCTCCCCGCGCCCGGCTCCCCGCGCCCGCCTTCCTCCTCGCCCGGCGCCGGCAAGGCGGTTGCGGCCGGGTCCGGCCGCCGCCGAGAGTGTCCGGATGACCGACACGCTGACCGTCCGCCCCGCCGGGCCGGGGGACGCCGCCGACATCTGCGCGCTGCTCAACGCCGTCGACGTGATCGAGATCGGCAGACCGGAGACGGACCTCGGCCGTGTCGAGGCCGACCTCCACCACCCCGGGACGAACCTCGCCACCGACTCCTGGCTCGCCTTCCTGGGCGGCCGGCTCGTCGCTTACGCGCTGGCCTGGGCCGACTCCGGGCCGGGCACGGTCGACTGCGACCACTACGTCCTGCCCGGCCACACCACGGCGGCCCTGCGGCTGCTGGAGCTGACGGAGATCCGGGCCCGCCGGATGGCGGGCCCCGACCGGGACGCCGTCCTGCGGCTCCAGCTCAACGCGCGGCCCACCCTCCACCCCGGGGTCCTCGCCCGGCGCGGCTACCGGACCGTGCGTCACCACCAGGTCATGACCCGCCCGCTGCGCCCCGGTGCGGGAGCCGGCCACGTCGACCCGGCCCCGCGGCCCCCGGCCGGGCTCACCCTGCGCCACTGCGGCGCGGACGCGGCCGACCGGCGGCGGGCGCACGCCCTGGTGGAGGAGACCTTCGCCGCGCACTTCGGGCACGTGGAGCGCGCGTACGAACCCTGGTTGGACCACCTCGACGCCCGGGACCTCGACTGGGACCTGGCCTGGATCGCGACCCTGCCCGCGCTGGGCGACGTAGCCGTACTCCTCACCCGCGACGACCGCACCGACATGGGCTGGATCAGCCACATCGGCGTACGCGAGGACGTGCGCGGGCGGGGCATCGGCGGCTTCCTGCTGCGCCACGGCTTCGCCGTCTACGCCGGGCTCGGCCGGGCCACCGTGGGACTCGGCGTCGACACCGCCAATGAGACCGGCGCGTTGGCGCTCTACCAGGCGCACGGAATGAGGCTGCACTACGCCCTGGACACCTGGGAGCTCCGTTTGCACCCACAGGGGTGACGCGCGCGTATCGCCCGGGTGCAATCGGTCCAACCATGAGTGCGGAAGGCTCCGACCGGGGTGAGATTGGGGCCTACGTGACTTTTGGGACCTAGGAGGCACTCCATGCGCGGAGCCACCCACGCCAAGTGGGCCGCATGTGCGGCGGTCGTCGTCCTCGCGGCGACGGCTTGCGGCGGCGGAAGCGACAGCGGCGGGGGCGGCGGGGACGCGGGCATCGTCAGTTCCTCCTGGGGTGACCCACAGAACCCGCTGGAGCCGGCCAACACCAACGAGGTGCAGGGCGGCAAGGTGCTCGACATGCTCTTCCGGGGCCTGAAACGGTACGACCCGAAGACGGGCGAGGCCGTCAACATGCTGGCGGAGAAGATCGACACGACGGACAGTCAGCACTTCACGATCACCCTGAAGGACGGCTGGAAGTTCAGCAACGGCGAGCCCGTCACCGCCCAGTCCTTCGTGGACGCGTGGAACTACGCGGCGGACGTGAGCCACAAGCAGAACAACGCGCCCTTCTTCGCCGACATCATCGGATACGCCGACCTGCACCCGGCCTCGGGCGAACCGAAGGCGAAGACGATGTCGGGGCTGGTCGTCAAGGACGCGAAGACCTTCACCGTCGCCTTGAAGGCGAAGTTCTCCACCTGGCCCCAGACCCTCGGCTACCAGGCCTTCTCCCCGCTGCCCAAGGCCTTCTTCACCGACCACGCGGGCTGGCTCAACAAGCCCGTCGGCAACGGCCCGTACACGGTGGACTCGTACACCAAGGGCACCGGCATGAAGCTGCGCAAATGGGACGGCTACCCGGGTACGGACAAGGCCCAGAACGGCGGCGTGGACCTCAAGGTCTACACCGACAACAACACCGCCTACACGGACCTGATCTCCGGCAACCTCGACCTCGTCGATGACGTGCCCGCGCAGCAGCTCAAGAACGTCAAGAACGACCTCGGCGACCGCTACATCAACCAGCCGGCCCTCATCATCCAGACCCTCACCTTCCCCCTGTACGACGCGAACTGGGGCAAGGCCGGGATGGAGAAGGTCCGTCAGGGCATCTCCCGCGCGATCAACCGCGACGAGATCACCAAGCAGATCTTCCGCGAGACCCGCACCCCGGCCAAGGACTGGACCTCCCCGGCCCTCGGCGCCAAGGGCGGCTTCAAGGACATCTGCGGGGAGCTGTGCACCTACGACCCGGCCGCCGCCAAGAAGCTCGTCCAGGACGCCGGCGGGATTCCCGGCGGCAAATTCACGTTGACCTCCAACGTCGACACCGGCTCGCACCGCGAGTGGATGGACGCCGTCTGCAACAGCGTCAACAACGCCCTCGGCGAAGGACCGGTCTGCACCGTCAACCCGGTCGGCACCTTCGCCGACTTCCGCAACCAGCAGAGCGCCTACAAGCTGACCGGCCCCTTCCGCTCCGGCTGGCAGGCCGACTACCCGCTGATCCAGAACTTCCTCCAGCCGCTCTACTACACCGGCGCCTCCTCGAACTACGGCAAGTTCAGCAACCCGGACTTCGACAAGCTCGTCGACGAGGCCAACCAACAGAGCGACGCCGCCACCGCGATCGGGAAGTTCCAGGACGCGGAGAAGATCCTCGCCGAGCAGATGCCGTCCATCCCGCTCTGGTACCAGAACGGCAGCGCCGGGCACTCGGAGCGGATCTCCGACGTCACGCTCAACCAGTTCAGCGTCCCGGTCTACAACGAGATCAAGGTCAGCTGACCCGCCTTCGGATCGATCCTGGAGCAGTCCATGGGACGTTATGTGATCCGGCGGCTGCTCCAGATGATCCCGGTGTTCATCGGCAGCACGTTCCTGATCTTCTTCATGGTGTACGCGCTCGGCGACCCCGTCGCCGCCCTCTTCGGCGACAAGGCGCCCGACCCGGCCACCGCCGCGCGCATCCGCAAGGACCTCTACCTCGACCAACCCCTGTGGAGGCAATACCTCCACTACATGGGGCAGATCTTCCAGGGCAACTTCGGCACCGCCTTCAACGGCCAGAGCGTCACCGAGCTGATGGCCACGGCCTTCCCCGTCACCCTGCGCCTGACCATCGTCGCCATCGTCATCGAGATCGTCGTCGGGATCACGCTGGGCGTGGTCAGCGGGCTGCGCCGGGGCAAGGCGGTCGATACGAGCCTGCTGGTGCTCACGCTGGTCGTGATCTCCGTGCCCACCTTCGTGACGGGCTACCTCCTCCAGTACCTCTTCGGCGTCCAATGGGGCTGGGTCCGACCCACCGTCTCCCCGGACGCCCCCTTCAGCGAGCTGATCCTGCCCGGCGTCGTCCTCGCGCTCGTCTCCCTCGCCTACGTCACCCGCCTCTCGCGCACCTCCATCGCCGAGAACGTCAAGGCCGACTACGTCCGCACCGCGACCGCCAAGGGCCTCCCGCGCCGGCGCGTCATCACCCGGCACCTCTTGCGCAACTCGCTGATCCCCGTCGTCACCTTCATCGGCACGGACATCGGCGCCCTGATGGGCGGCGCCATCGTCACGGAGCGGATCTTCAACATCCACGGGGTCGGCTACCAGCTCTACCAGGGCATCCTGCGCAACAACTCCCCGACGGTGGTCGGCTTCGTGACGATCCTCGTCATCGTCTTCCTGATGGCCAACCTGCTCGTCGACCTGCTCTACGCGGTCCTGGACCCGAGGATCCGTTATGCCTGAGCGCGACGAGCCCGCCTACGACCCGCTACAGCCAGGAGAGGGGGAGATCATCGCACCCACCGGCCAGGGCGGCCCCATGGATCTCGCGCTGGACGAGGCCGAGAGCCTGGAGCAAGGGGCGTCAGCCTCCGCAGGACGGGCGCCGGGCGACGGGCCCACGGGCCCGGCGGAAAGGGCCCGCTCCCTGTGGTCCGACGCCTGGCACCAGCTGCGCCGCAACCCCGTCTTCATCGTCTCCTCGCTGCTCATCCTGTTCCTCGTCCTCATCGCCATCTGGCCGCAGCTCATCGCGAGCGGCGACCCGCTCCACTGCGACCTGTCCAAGTCACAGCAGGGTTCCTCCCCGGGACACCCCTTCGGCTACGACACCCAGGGCTGCGACGTGTACACGCGCACCGTCTACGGGGCCCGCGCCTCCATCACCGTCGGCGTCTGCGCCACCGTCGGCGCCGCCCTGCTCGGCTCGGCGCTCGGCGGGCTGGCCGGGTTCTTCGGCGGCTGGGGCGACGCGACGCTCTCCCGGACCGCCGACATCTTCTTCGGCATCCCGGTCGTCCTCGGCGGACTGGTCTTCCTGTCCGTCGTCACCAGCACCACGGTGTGGCCGGTCGTCGGATTCATCGTGCTGCTCGGCTGGCCCCAGATCGCCCGCATCGCCCGCGGATCGGTGATCACCGCCAAGCAGAACGACTACGTCCAGGCGGCCCGGGCCCTCGGCGCCGGCAACACGCGGATGCTGCTGCGACACGTCGCGCCCAACGCCGTGGCCCCCGTCATCGTCGTCGCCACCATCGCCCTGGGCACCTACATCGCCCTGGAGGCCACCCTGTCGTTCCTCGGGGTGGGCCTGCGCCCGCCGACCGTCTCCTGGGGCATCGACATCTCCAACGCCGCCTCGCAGATCCGCAACGCCCCGCACATGCTGCTGTACCCGGCAGGAGCGCTCAGCGTGACCGTCCTGGCCTTCATCATGCTCGGCGACGCGGTGCGCGACGCCCTCGATCCCAAGCTGCGCTGAGGAGCCCGTGCCCATGCTGCTCGAAGTGCGCGACCTGCACGTGGAGTTCACGACCCGCGACGGGGTGGCCAAGGCGGTCAACGGCGTCGACTACTCCGTGGACGCGGGCGAGACCCTGGCCGTGCTCGGCGAGTCCGGCTCCGGCAAATCGGTGACGGCGCAGGCCGTGATGGGAATCCTCGACGTCCCGCCGGGCCGGATCGCGGGCGGCCAGATCCTGTTCAAGGGCCAGGACCTGCTGAAGATGCGGGAGGAGGAGCGACGCAAGATCCGCGGGGCCGACATGGCCATGATCTTCCAGGACGCCCTCTCCTCCCTGAACCCCGTACTGAGCGTCGGCGCCCAGCTCGGCGAGATGTACGAGGTCCACCGCGGCCTCTCCCGCAAGGCGGCCAGGGCCAAGGCGGTCGAGCTGATGGACCGGGTGAAGATCCCTGCGGCCAAACAGCGGGTGGGGGACTACCCGCACCAGTTCTCGGGCGGCATGCGCCAGCGCATCATGATCGCCATGGCGCTGGCGCTGGAGCCGGACCTGATCATCGCGGACGAGCCCACCACCGCCCTGGACGTGACGGTCCAGGCCCAGGTCATGGACCTGCTGGCGGACCTCCAGCGCGAGTACAACATGGGTCTGATCCTGATCACCCACGACCTCGGCGTCGTCGCCGACGTGGCGGACAAGATCGCCGTGATGTACGCGGGCCGCATCGTCGAGGCGGCCCCCGTGCACGAGATCTACGCCGCACCCGCCCACCCGTACACGCGGGGCCTGTTGGACTCCATCCCGCGCCTGGACCAGAAGGGCCAGGAGCTGTACGCGATCAAGGGGTTGCCGCCCAACCTGCTGCGCATCCCGCCCGGCTGCGCGTTCAACCCGCGCTGCCCGATGGCGCAGCCCGTCTGCCGCACCGACGTGCCCCCGCTGTACGAGGTGACCGAGTCGCCCGTGCCGCGCACCACCGCCTGCCACTTCTGGAAGGAATGCCTGCATGCCTGAGCCGATCCTGGAGGTGAAGGAGCTGGTCAAGCACTACCCGCTGACCCAGGGCATCCTGTTCAAGCGGCAGATCGGCGCGGTCAGGGCGGTGGACGGCGTCTCCTTCGACCTCGGGGCCGGCGAGACCCTCGGCATCGTCGGGGAGTCGGGCTGCGGCAAGTCGACCGTCGCCAAGATGCTGGTCAACCTGGAACGCCCGACCGCCGGGACGATCTCGTACAAGGGCGAGGACATCACCCGGCTCTCGGCCCGCGCCCTCAAAGCGGTCCGCCGCAACATCCAGATGGTGTTCCAGGACCCGTACACCTCGCTGAACCCGCGCATGACGGTCGGCGACATCATCGGGGAGCCGTTCGAGATCCACCCCGAGGTGGCGCCGAAGGGCGACCGGCGGCGCAAGGTCCGGGAACTCCTTGACGTCGTGGGTCTGAACCCGGAGTACATCAACCGCTACCCGCACCAGTTCTCCGGCGGCCAGCGCCAGCGCATCGGCATCGCCCGCGGCCTGGCCCTGAGGCCGGAGGTCATCGTCGCGGACGAGCCGGTCTCCGCGCTGGACGTCTCGGTGCAGGCACAGGTGATCAACCTGCTGGCGCGCCTCCAGGACGAGTTCAGCCTGTCCTACGTGTTCATCGCGCACGACCTGTCGATCGTGCGGCACATCTCGGACCGGGTCGGCGTGATGTACCTGGGCCGCATCGTCGAGATCGGCACCGACACCGAGATCTACGAGCACCCCACCCACCCCTACACCCAGGCGTTGCTTTCGGCCGTGCCCGTGCCCGACCCGCGCGCCCGGGCACTGCGGGAGCGGATCATCCTCACCGGTGACGTCCCGTCCCCGGCCAACCCGCCGTCCGGCTGCCGCTTCCGCACCCGCTGCTGGAAGGCGCAGGAGCGGTGCGCGGTGGAGGTGCCGCCGCTCGCCGTACCGCAGTGGTTCCCGTCCGGGCCGAGGGCGCATCCGTCGGCCTGTCATTTCGCGGCCGAGAAGCAGGTGGTGCCGGTCACGGCCCCGCCGCCGAGTCCGCCGCCGGCCGTACCGCCGAAGGGGCTGACGAAGGAGGAGCGGCCTCCGGGCGATGGGTGATTTCCGGCCACCCCGGCACGTACGTCCGAATACATCTCCGGTCCTCGCAACTCCGTTTACGTCGCGGCAACTTGACCGTATCTGCCCCGAGATATCGGCCGGGCAGTCTGCTCCGTGTGCGGCCGTGCGGGTGCCGACGGCCGGTCGGGTGGGCGTACGTCCTGCCCGGCCGGCCTTTCCGTGCCCCTCCACGTGCGCGGCGTGCGCCCCTCGTGCTGCCGGAATTCGATCGATGCGCTGGTACGGATAGTTATGATCCGTAGCGCACGGTGGGTATGACTTCGCCGAGCACGAGTACGCGTACCGATGTCCGCTCGACGTGGAGGTGAAACGCCGTGGCACTCTCGATCTCGGCCGTGGTGCTGCTGGCGATCGTCGTCTTCCTGCTGGTGCGGAAGTCGGGGCTGAAGGCGGGACACGCCTTCGTCTGTGTACTCCTCGGCTTCTACCTGGCGAGTTCGACCATCGCGCCCACCCTCAGCCAACTGACGTCGAACGTGGCGAGCATGATCAGTGGCCTCAAGCTGTAGAGCGCGCGGTCGGGGTCGGGGTCGGGGCCGCGGTGAGGGTCGCGGCTCCGGCACCGACCCCGGGCGGTCGACGCCCCTGTGACGACGCTCCCCGGGGCCCAGCTCGTAGGCTGACCCCATGAACGGTCTTCCCGCCCGTCGTCTGCTCCTCGTGCACGCGCACCCGGACGACGAGTCGATCAACAATGGCGTCACCATGGCCAAGTACGCGGCCGAGGGCGCCCACGTCGCGTTGGTGACCTGCACGCTCGGCGAGGAGGGCGAGGTCATCCCGCCCGCCCTCGCCCACCTGGCACCCGACCGGGACGACACGCTCGGCCCGTACCGCGTCGGCGAGCTCGCCGACGCCATGAAGGAACTGGGCGTCACCGACCACCGCTTCCTCGGCGGCCCCGGTCGCTTCCGGGACTCCGGGATGATGGGCGCGGAGCAGAACCACCGGCCCGGCGCCTTCTGGGCCGCCGATGTCGACGAGGCCGCCGCACACCTCGTGGAGGTCATCCGGGAGCTGCGGCCGCAGGTGCTGGTCACCTACGACCCCGACGGCGGATACGGCCACCCCGACCACATCCAGGCGCACCGGGTCGCCACCCGGGCCGTCGAGCTCGCGGCGGAGCCCTCGTACCGCCGCGACCTGGGCGAACCGCACGAAATCGGCAAGGTCTACTGGAACCGGGTGCCGCGATCGGTGGTCGAGGAGGGCTTCGCGCGGCTGCGTGCGGCGGGTACCGCGGTGCCGTTCCCGGGCGTCGCGAGCGAGCGGGACGTGCCGGGCGTCGTACCGGACGAGCGGATCACCGCCGAGATCGGTGACGAGGACGGCCGGGACGCCTTCGCGCGGGCCAAGGCCGCCGCGATGCGGGCGCACGCCACGCAGGTCGCCGTGGACGGCCCCTTCTTCGCCCTGTCGAACGACTTGGCCCAGCCGCTCTTCGCCCGCGAGTACTACGAACTGGTCGCCGGGGAGCCGGGCGCCCCGGCGGGCGAGCGGGAGCGCGACCTGTTCGCGGGGGTGTCGGCATGACCGGGACCCTGAACCCCGCGCGGATCGCCGCCCTCCTGGGGCTGCTCGTCGCCGGGGCGGTGACGGGCGCGGCGGGTTGGCTCGTGGTCGACCTCTGGTTCCCGGGCGGACTGCTGCTGGCGCTGCTCGCCCTCGTCGGGGTCTTCCTCGCCGGCCGGCTCGTGACCGGGGGAGGCATCGGGGTGGGCGCCGGGGCGGCCGGCTGGTTCCTGGCGTACGTGATGCTCAGCTTGCCGCGCCCCGAAGGGGACTTCCTGCTCGGTTCGTCCGGAATCGGCCCGTACGTCTACCTTTTGGGCGGGGTCGTCATCGCTGTGATCTGCGCCACGATGAAGGGGGCGCCGGACCGGCGGGATTCGGCCGTGCGGCCCCGGCCCTGATCTGCTGTCGAACTCGGCCCCACTCCGATCGGGGACGTGTTGAGGGGGTTTGACGGTCCGTGCGAGGGTGGTCTGCGGGAAGCAAAGAGGAATCCCTGATTCCCGACGGACAGTTGCGCGCGCACGGCGGCCAGTATGGTGGACGGGCCGCCGAGCTGCCCGCGCAAGGTTGACGGGCGGCGGAGCCAACCGGGAGAACCTGCCTTGAGTCGTGAAACTGACAGTTCGTCCCCCGGGCCCCAAGGGCACGGTGGAGCCGCCTACCCCTCGGGCACGCCGCCGTATGGAACCGGCCGGCATCCGTCCACGACTGTGCCACCCGGACCTGGCGCGGCGACCGCCACGGAGGAGAACCCTGTGACTTCGAAGCCGTCCACGCCCGACTCCGACGGGCCGAAGACCGAGACCACCCTGACGACCCGGATCCGGATCAACATCCCCGGTTCACGGCCGATCCCGCCCGTCGTCGTGCGCAAGCCGGTGAAGGACGCCGAGGAGTCCGCCGAGTCGGGGCCCGGCGCACCCGAGCAGGCGGCCGGACAGGGCCCCGCGCCGGTGTCCGCGCCGTCCGCCGGACCGCGGGCCGGGGGTGCCCGACAGGCGCCGCCCGCACCGTTGCCCACGCGGAACCCCGCCGCCTCCCAGGCGGGCCGCGGCCAGTCCCAGGGCGGCTCGGACGAGGCGGCCGGCAACTGGTTCGCGCCGCGCAAGGCCTCCCCGACCCCACCGGCGGGTGTGCGGACCGAGCCCGGCCCCAAGCCGGGGGGCGCGAGCTACGGCTCGGCGCCGGGCGCCGGGCCGGTGGGCCCCGACGCGTCGCGGGGGCCCGCCGGGCCCGCGCCGTCGGGTCCCGGCGCGCCCGCGGGACCCCGTACCGCCGGCTCGCCCGGGCCGCAGGCTCCCGCGGCCCGTTACGGCGCCGACCGGGGAGTCCCGGCCGGCCCGCCCGCGCAGGGGGGCGCCGGCGCCGGACCGTCCGGGGGCTACCCGGAGTTCGACGGTCCCGAGTACGGCAACGGCCCCTCCACGGAGGCGTTCCCCGCGTACACCGACCCCGCCGGGCCGCCGGCCCCGCCGAGCGGGCCCACCGGTGGCCCCGCGCTGGGCACCGCCCCCGTACGCGCCGACGACGCGCCGCGCTGGCCGGGGCCGGAGGCTCCGCCGGTCGGTGGCCCGGGTCCGTTGCCCGGTGGCCCGCGGCCCGGTGGCCAACGACCCGGCGGTCCCGGTCCGCTGCCCGGTGACCCGTTCCCCGGTGGTCCCGGTCCGTTGCCCGGCGGGCAGTTCCCCGGCGGGCCCGGCCCGTTGCCCGGTGGGCCGTCCGCCGGTGGCCCGCTGCCCGGGCCGGTCGTGCCGACGGCGGCCCCGCAGCCGCCGAAACAGACCCGGCCGGCCCCCAAGGCCCCGGCCAAGAAGCGCTCGAAGCTCGTCATCCTCGGCGGTGGCCTCATCGCCCTGCTCGGCGTGGCGTACGGCGCCGGACTGCTCCTTAACCACTCCGACGTCCCCAAGGGCACCACCGTCATGGGCCTGGACATCAGCGGGAGCCGCGACGAGGCCGTCACCAAGCTCCAGGACATCTTCGGCACCCGCGCCGCCGCCCCGCTCCGGTTCACCGTCGGCGGCAAGCAGGTCGAGCTGAAGCCCGACAAGGCCGGGTTGACCCTCGACAGCCAGAGCACCGTCCGCAACGCCGCGGGCAGTGACTACAACCCCGTAAGCGTCATCGGCTCCCTCCTCGGCCGAGAGCGCGCCGCCGAAGCGGTGATGCCCGTCGACGAGGAGAAGTTGCGGGTCGCGCTCCAGGAGATGGCGGGCAGCGCCGGTACGGCGACCGAGGGCACGATCAAGTTCGACACGGGCAAGGCCGTCGCCGTTCCCGGAAAGGCCGGCACCAGCCTGGACGTGGACGGCTCGATCGACCCCGTGATCAAGGCCTTCCGGAACGCGGTCGCCACCGGGAAGCCCACCCCCGTCGAACTGCCCACCGCCAACCGGGAACCGGTCGTCAACGAGGCCGAACTCAACCGTGCGATGAAGGAGTTCGCGGAGCCCGCGATGTCCGGCATCGCCACCGTCAAGGCGGGCAACAAGTCCATCGCGTTCGGCGCCAAGACGCTGCCCAAGATCCTCAGCATGCAGCCCGTCAACGGCCACCTCGTCGAGAAGTACGACCTGGAGGCCTTGAAGGCCGCCTACAGCGACACCTTCGACGGCGTCCTGGTCACCCGGGGCACCGGCGCCAAGACCGCCGTCACGCCGCAGGACGTCGCGGGGGCCCTCGGCAAGGCCCTGCGCGGCAAGACGGCCGCCGAGCGGACCGCGGTCATCGACACCAACGTCGGCTGATCGACCGGCCGTAGGAAACCGTTGTTCAGGCCCCTGTCGGCCCTCTCCCGCGAGAGGACCGGCGGGGGCTTCGGCGTTGCCCCGACGCGGTGTCACGTCCACCGGATGACAACTGTCATGCGGCAGTCACGACGCGAGACACTGACGCGGACCCCCGGCGGCGGGCGAATCTTGAGCCATGAAGACGACGACCGCGACGCAAACAGCCGCCGCCACGGGCTCCGGAGCCACCACCGGCTCCGTGGTGAGCTTCCAGAACGTGACCAAGAGCTACGGCGCCGTCCGTGCGGTCGACGGTCTCTCCCTCGACCTCCACCCGGGTGAGACCGTCGCGCTCCTCGGACCCAACGGCGCAGGCAAGTCCTCCACCCTCGACCTCCTGCTCGGACTGCGCCCCGCCGACTCCGGGTCCGTCCGACTCTTCGGCACCACGCCGCGCGAGGCCATAGCCGCCGGCCGGGTCGGGGCCATGCTCCAGACCGGGGGACTGATGGAGGAGGTGACAGTGCGCGAGATAGTCGCCCTCACCTGCGCGCTTCACCCCCGCCCGTACCCGGTGGAAGAGGTGCTCAGCCGCGCCGGGATCTCCGACATCGCCGGCCGGCTGGTCAACAAGCTCTCCGGGGGTCAGGAGCAGCGCGTCCGCTTCGCGCTCGCCACCGCCGGGGACAACGAGCTGATCGTGCTGGACGAACCGACCACCGGTATGGATGTCACCTCCCGCCAGGCCTTCTGGGCCACGATGCGGGAGCAGGCCGCCCGCGGCCGGACCGTCCTCTTCGCCACGCACTACCTGGAGGAAGCGGACGCGATAGCCGACCGTGTCCTGGTCCTGAGCAAGGGCCGGCTCCTCGCCGACGGCACCGCTGCCGAGATCAAGGCGAAGGCCGGCGCCCGCCGGATCGCCTTCGACCTCACCGACGACCAGGTCGACGAGCAGGCGTTGCGCGCCCTCCCGCACCTCACCGCCTACGAGCGGCACGGGGACACCGTGAAGCTCCAGTCGCGGGACGCCGACGCGACCGTGCACGCCGTCTACGCCCTGGGGCTCTACCCCCGAAACCTGGAAGTCGCCGGGCTTGGCCTGGAGCAGGCTTTCATCGCCCTCACCGAGGCCGAGGAGGCCAACGCATCATGACCGCCGGAACGCTCAACCTCGTCAAGCTCGAAATCAGCCGCGCCCTGCGCAACAAGAAGTACCTGTTCTTCACCGTCCTCTATCCGGCCGCGCTCTTCCTGATGCTCGGCGGAACCCTGAACGGCACGACCAAGGTCATGGGCACGGAACTGACCATGCCCGCCTTCTACATGGTCGCCATGGCCTCCTTCGGCGCCCTGACCGCGGTCCTCATGGGCAACAGCGAGCGGATAGCCAAGGAGCGGGAAGCGGGCTGGGTGCGCCAGCTGCGCCTGACCGCCCTGCCGGGCCGCGGCTACGTCCTCGCCAAGACCGCCAGCGCCGGTGTGCTGTCCCTGCCCGCGATCCTCGTCGTCTTCGCGGTGGCCGCCGTCGCCAAGGGCGTACGGTTCGACGCCTGGCAGTGGTTCGCCCTGACGGGCTCCATCTGGGCCGGCAGCCTCGTCTTCGCCGCCCTCGGCGTCGCCCTCGGCTACCTGGCCACCGGGGACACCGTCCGCCCCATCACCATGCTGTTCTACTTCGGCCTCTCCATCCTCGGCGGTCTGTGGATGCCCACCGCGAACTTCCCGCAGTGGCTGCGGAACATCTGCGAGTGGCTGCCGACCCACGCCTACGCGGGTCTCGGCCAGGCGATAGAACTGGGTGGCGCGCCCCACATGAAGGACGTGGCGATCCTCGCGGTCTACTTCGTACTGTTCACCGGTGCCGCCGCCTGGCTGTACCGCAAGGACTCTCTGAAGGCGTGACGACGCAAGTGACCACCGCGACCAGGACAGGGAACGACAGCCTGACGGGTGTACCCGGCGGCCCGAGGGTGGGCATGCGGCCCGAGACCCGACGCCACAAGATCGTTAAGTCGATGTGGATCAGCCTGTGGCTGTTCTACCTCAGCGCCCCCGTGACGGACCTGGTCGGCGGCGGACACAGTACGCAGGCCCGCGTGCTCGGCGGCCTGGGCCTCGTGGCCTTCGTCGCCTGGTACCTGGTCCTGGTGTTCCGCACCGCCCGGGACAGCGAGGTGCGCTGGCTGCTGATCTCGGCCGCGGCGCTCTCAGCCCAGGCCACCGTCCTCTCCCTGAGCCTGGGCCGCGAATGGCTGGTCCTCTTCGTCTACGTCTCCATCTCCTCCGGAGCCTCGCTGCCGGGGGAGATCTCCCGTTGGACGGTGCCGGGCGCGACCGCGCTGCTGACGGTGACGGCCATGGCGGTGCCGGGCGGAGACGCGTACCTGGCGGGCCTGTTGATCCCGGCCGTGATGGGCGGCTTCGCGATGGTCGGCATCCGCGCGATGATCCGGACCACCGTGGAACTGCGCGAGGCCCGGGCGACGGTGGCGCAGCTCGCGGCCAACGAGGAACGACTGCGGATGGCCCGGGACCTGCACGACCTGCTCGGGCACTCGCTGTCCCTGATCACGCTCAAGAGCGAGCTGGCGGGCCGGATGCTGCCGGACCGACCGGAACTCGCCGCCCAGCAGGTGGCGGACATCGAGCAGGTCAGCCGGCAGGCGCTGGTCGACGTACGGGAAGCGGTCAGCGGCTACCGGCGGCCGACCCTGCCGGGCGAGCTCGCCGGCGCGCGCACGGCCCTGACGGCGGCGGGCGTGCTGGCGGACCTTCCCGCGGAGGTCCCGGAAGACCTCCCGCAGGACATCGAGTCGGCGCTGGCCTGGTCGCTGCGCGAGGCCGTGACGAACGCGGTGCGGCACAGTGGCGCCAAACGCTGCACGATCACCCTGGGTTCCCGTCAGACCCTGGCCGGCCATGTCGTCGAACTGGTTGTCTTCGACGACGGCGCGGGGGGCGCCGCGGTCCACGGCAACGGCCTCACCGGCCTGACGGAGCGTCTTGCGGCGGTGGGCGGAAGCCTGGAGGCGGGCCCGGTGGGCAGGACCGGCTTCCGGTTGCTGGCCCGCGTCCCCCTAGGATCGACCTCATGACGCCACGGCCCATCCGGATCCTCCTCGCCGAGGACCAGTCCATGGTCCGGGAAGCCCTGGCCGCGCTGCTCGGTTTGGAGCCGGACATCGAGGTGCTGGCCCAAGTCGCGCGCGGGGACGAGGTCCTGACGGCGGCCCGCGCCCACGATGTGAACGTGGCGCTGCTCGACATCGAGATGCCCGGCATGACGGGCATCGAGGCGGCCGCGGCCCTGCGGGACGCCCTGCCGGACCTGCGGATCGTCATCCTGACCACCTTCGGCCGCCCCGGCTACCTCCGCGGGGCGATGGAGGCGGGGGCGTCGGCGTTCCTCGTGAAGGACGCCCCGGCCGCGCAATTGGCGGAAGCGGTGCGCAAGGTCCTCACGGGGGAGCGCGTCATCGACCCGACGCTGGCGGCGGCCGCCCTGGCCGAGGGGGCGAACCCGCTGACCGACCGGGAACGCGAGGTGCTGCGCGCGGCGGAGTTCGGCGCGACCAACGCCGAACTCGCCACGCGACTGCACCTGTCCCAGGGCACGGTCCGCAACTACCTCTCGACGGCCATCCAAAAACTGGCCGCCCGCAACCGCGCCGAAGCCATCCGCGTGGCCCGCGAAAAGGGCTGGCTCTAGGCTCCCGCTCCCAGCCTGGCGGAGTCGGCGGCGCGGGCCAACCCCAGCCTCGCGGGGGTGGGCGGTGCGGGCCGACTCCAGCCTCGCGGGGGGTGGGCGGTGCGGGCCGACTCCAGCCTCGCGGGGGGTGGGCGGTGCGGGCCGACTCCAGCCTCGCGGGGGGTGGGAGATGCGGGCCGACCCCAGCCTCGCGGGGGTGGGTGGTGCGGGGCAACTCCAGCCTCGCCGGCGTTTGAGGCGCGGGTGTGGGGCGGAGCCCCTCGGGGCCCGGCGCAGCCGGGGGCGTTTGCGCGGCGGCGGGGCGGACGAATCCTTCTTCCCCCGGCCCCGGCCCGGCCCGACGCCCGGCTCAGCCCGACCCGGCCCCGACCCCGGCCCCGGCCCACACGTGAACGGCGGCCGGGGGGTCAGTTCAGCAGGGCGCGAGCCGAAAGGGCCTCCGCGCGGACACGGGCCGCCGCCGCCGTGTCCACCGCGTCGACCACCTCCGCGTACGCCTCCAGCTCCGCCGCGCCCGTCACGAACTGCCCCCGCTCCACCAGCACCCGCGCCCGCTCGTACCGCAGCGACGCCGGGTGCGAGGGCAGCAGCAGCGACAGGTCCAGCGCCCACAGCGCGACCCCCGACTGTTCCGGCCGGGTGGCGGCCCACGCCCGGATGTTGTTGAGGATGCGCAGCACGATGTCCAGCGTGCGGGCAGGCGTACGCGGCCCGGTCGCCTGCTCCGCCGTACCCGTGCCGAGCGAGGCGCCCCCCGCGAAGGGGTCCACCACGACACCCTCCTCCGGGTCCCCGAAGCCCACCACGAAGTGCCCCGGGAGTCCCAGCCCGTACACCGGCGCACCCGCGCGCCGGGCCACCTCCAGCCAGACGACGGAAAGCAGGATCGGCAGGCCCCGCCGGCGCCGCAACACCTCGTGCAGCAACGAGGACGACAGCCGGTCGTAGTCCGCCGGAGTCCCGTGGAAACCGAGCCGCCCGCCCAGCAGCTCCGTCACCGCCGAGGCCCACGCCGCCCCGCCGCGCAGCCCGTACGGCAACATCCCCGCCAGCCGGTCCAGCTCGATCTGCGCCCAGTCCATGACCCTCTCGTCCAGCTTCGGATCGGCCTCCGCCGCCAGCAGCAGGCACAGCAGCGCGAGGTCCGGCCGCTGCGAGCGGGCCTCGGCCGCGAACCGGGAGCGCCCCTCGGGGCTCATACCCCCGCCCGGAAGTGGTGGTAGGCGTGGTGCGTCGCGAAGCCCATGCCGTCGTACAGGGCGCGCGCGCCGGGGTTGTCCGTCTCCACCTGGAGCCACGCCGCCGAGGCGCCCTCCTCCAGCGCCCGCCGTGCCAGGGCCGCCATCACCGCCGTCGCGTGGCCCCGGCGCCGCTGACCGGGATCGACCTCGACCGCCGCGAACCCGGCCCACCGGCCGTCCACCACCATCCGTCCGATCGCCTGTCCGGGCAGCGTCGCGAACCACACCGATGGACCCGCGACCAGTACCCGCCGGGCCACCTCGGGTTCCTTGACCCGCCCGTACCGCCCGAGCCACTCCTCGTCGGGCGCCCGGGTCAGCCGGACCCGCGCCGCCGCGGCGGCCTCCACGTCCCCGATCGGGGCCAGCGCGGCGATACGGACCTCCGCCGAGACTTCGTTCGCCCAGCCCCGCCGCTCCAGCTCCGCGCACAGCCGCTCCTGGGTGCCGAGCGCGCCGGTCGCCGTCTGTATGTACGCCGGAAGGCGACGTTCGGTGTACCAGGAGGTCACTCGCGCGAGTGCTTCGTCCAGGGATGTCCCCGGGTCGCCCAGGGGCAGTACGGAGTTGGCCCGCCGGGTGAATCCCCCGGCCGCCCGCAAGGTCCACTCGCCCAGCGGCTCGCTCTCCAGCGGCTGCCAGGCCCGTGCCGTGACCCGGGCCAGCTCCTCGAAAGACGCTTTAGGCCCCTTGCGTCGGGCCGGCGCCGGAGGGACGATCTTGCCTGCTACCAGCGTCGATTCCGCGATGTGGACGGAAAGCCCGTCCTTGCGTGTGATCGTGAGCACACCCTCGGTCCAGGATGTGAGAACCCCGACCGTGTCCGTGAACGAGGGGCGCCCGCTCAGGTCCGCCTCCACCCGTCGCACAGAAACCCGTTTACCCACGTCAGTGGGGGTAATACGGATCTCCAGCAGTCCACCGGCAGTGATTTCCACAGCTCTGTCCGCCCCTCCTGTTCGGATCGTGCCCGGGAACGGAGATACTAGGCGTGGGCATCGACGACGCCGCGCTCCCGCGCGATATGGACAGCCCTACCGAGGAGGAACGAGAGCGTGACCTACGTCATCGCGGAGCCTTGTGTCGACGTCAAGGACAAGGCATGCATCGAAGAGTGCCCCGTCGACTGCATCTACGAGGGCCAGCGGTCCTTGTACATCCACCCGGACGAGTGCGTCGACTGTGGTGCGTGTGAGCCGGTCTGCCCGGTCGAGGCCATCTTCTACGAGGACGACACCCCGGAGGAGTGGAAGGACTACTACAAGGCGAATGTGGAGTTCTTCGACGAGCTCGGTTCGCCCGGTGGCGCCTCCAAGCTCGGCCTGATCGAGCGGGACCACCCCTTCATCGCGGCGCTTCCGGCGGACATCAACCCGAGTCACTGACGACGGTCGTACCGCCAGAACCGCCCCTCGGTCCCGTCCGGCCCCCGTGCCGCGCGGGACCGAGCCGTTTCCCAGGCACCGTCCGCGGCTGCCCCGCCGGCCGGCGGGAGCGCCACCGGGCAGGACCCGCAGTGAGCAGGACCGGTAGCGAGCAGGACCAGTGAGCGAGCAGAGAGCAGAGAGCACCGTGGCCGCAGTATCCACACGTCTTCCCGCCTTTCCCTGGGACAAGCTGGAGCCGTACAAGGCGACGGCGGCCGCCCACGCCGACGGCATCGTCGACCTGTCGGTCGGTACGCCCGTCGACCCGGTGCCGCAGCTGATCCGCGGCGCCCTCGTCGCCGCCGCCGACTCCCCGGGCTATCCGACGGTGTGGGGGACGGTCGCGCTGCGCGACGCGATCACGGGCTGGCTGCGCGGACGCCTCGGCGCGAGCGCCGTCGGGCACCGCAACGTCCTGCCGGTGGTCGGCTCCAAGGAGCTGGTGGCCTGGCTGCCGACCCAGTTGGGGCTGGGCGCCGGCGACAAGGTCGCCTACCCGCGGCTGGCCTACCCCACCTACGAGGTCGGCGCCCGGCTGTGCGGGGCCGAGCCGGTGGTCTACGACGACCCGACCGAGCTCGACCCGACGGGCCTGAAGCTGCTGTGGCTCAACTCCCCCTCCAACCCCACCGGCCGGGTCCTCCCCAAGGAGGAGCTGATCCGGATCGTGGCCTGGGCGCGGGAGCACGGCGTCCTCGTGTTCAGCGACGAGTGCTACCTGGAGCTGGGCTGGGAGGCGGAGCCCGTCTCCGTCCTGCACGACGAGGTCTGCGGCGGTTCCTACGAGGGCCTCGTCGCGGTCCACTCGCTGTCCAAGCGGTCCAACCTGGCGGGCTACCGGGCGGCGTTCATCGCCGGTGACGCGGACGTGCTCGGCGAGCTGCTGGAGATCCGCAAGCACGGCGGCATGATGACCCCGGCGCCGGTGCAGGCCGCCGTGGTCGCGGCCCTGGGCGACGACGCGCACGTGGAGGAGCAGCGCGAGCGCTACGCCGCCCGCCGCGAGGCGCTGCGCGGGGCGCTGGAGGCGCACGGCTTCCGCATCGAGCACAGCGAGGCCAGCCTGTACCTGTGGGCCACCCGCGACGAGCCCTGTTGGCAGACGGTGGCCCACCTCGCGGAGCTGGGCATCCTGGTCGCGCCGGGTGACTTCTACGGCGAGGCGGGCGCGAACTTCGTCCGCGTCGCCTTCACCGCCACCGACGAGCGGGTCGAGGCCGCGGTCAAGCGGCTCGGCGCGTAGCGCAGGGCAGGCAGAGCAGGTCGGCAGACGGGAAGGTCTGCGGACGGGCAGGTCGGCGGGTCCGCGCGGCCCATCCGGTCCGGAACAGCCCGAGGGGCCGGGAGTCGAACTCCCGGCCCCTCGGTGTTCCCGCGGCGGCGGGTCAGTGGCCGAGACCGCCCAGCGGTCCGGCGTTCAGCGGCAGCCCCGAGGTCGGCAGCCCCGAGGTCGGCAGCCCCGAGGTCGGCAGCTCGGACGTGGGCAGACCGGAGGTGGGCAGCTCGGACGTGGGCAGCCCCGAGGTCGGCAGGCCGGCCAGCAGCGGGCCGGCCGCCTCGGTCAGCTGAGCGGGGGCGGCCTTCGCCGCGGTGTCCGTGGCGGTGGCGGCGGTGTCGCCGACGGCGGCGACGCCGGCGTCCGGGGACGTGAGCGCGCCCAGCTGCGGCACGGACTCCAGGCCCGCGGCGCTGGCCGCGCCGGCCGCACCGACCACGGGAGCTGCCCCGGCTGCGAGGAGCAGCGCGGCACGGGCGATCCGACGGGTCAGGGGGAGGGACATGATGCTCCTAAGCGGTAGCGGCTGAGTACGCCGGTACAACCCCTCCCGGGGCGGGGTAAGTTGCGGACCCGATCGGTAAAGGATCGGTAACGCATCGTTTAATCGGCTTCCGCGACAACCGCACCGGACCCGCGCCCACCAGGCCTTCCGCCCCTTACGCGCCCCCGGCGCCGCCGGGCCGGTCACCCCCGGGCGGGGGACGTCCCGCACGCCCGAGCGATACCCGGGCCGGGGGGCGGTTCACGGCCGGGATCAGCGGTGCACGAAGATCCGTACCTCGTCCGCCTGCGCGGTGGTGTCCCGCGGCGCACCGGACCGCCCGGACGCTGCGCGCTCGCTTTGCCACGCGCCGCCCGCCTCGCCCGCCGTCCAGCCCCGGGAGGCGTACGAGACCCGGGCGATGCCCAGGTCGTGGGAGTGCGCCACCGCCCAGTAGGCCACCACCCGCGCGCGCCGGAACGCCGAGTCGGCCGGGCCCTGCGGCTGCCCGACGGTGACCTCCGCCTCCGGGGCGCCGGCGCCGGCCTTCGCGGGGGCGGGGGCGGCCGGGTTGTCCACCCGCACCTGCTTGCCGAAGATCCGCACCAGTTCCGCCCGTACTTGCTCCGGCCGGCCGGGCTCGGTGGGCGCCGGCCCGCCGCACGTCACGGAGCCGCCGCCCGCGAAGGCCGCCGTCAGTACGGTCGCGTTCGACTCGTGCTTCGCGTACGCCTGCGGGAAGCCGCTGAGCTGCACCTCCTGCGCGGCGTCGGTCAGCGGCAGCCGCTCCCAGCCCCGGACGTCCAGCAGCCGGTCGTAGAAGATGCCCGCCGCGTACACCGGGTCGCGGATCTCCTGCGGCGTTCCCCACCCCTGCGAGGGGCGCTGCTGGAACAGCCCGAGCGAGTCCCGGTCGCCGTGGTCGAGGTTGCGCAACCCCGACTCCTGCATGGCGGTGGCCAACGCGATGGTGAGCGCCCGGTCCGGGACACCCTTGGCGACGCCGACGGCCGCTATCGTCGCCGCGTTCCCGGCCTGCTCCGGCGACATCTCGTACGGCTCGCCCGCACCACCGCTGTGGCCCCCGGGCGCCTCGGCCGTGCAGTGCGGGGCGCCGCCCCCGCCGTTGGACTGGTACTGGACGACGAGGTAAGCGCCGAGCGCGAGCAGAACGAGCAGACCGGCGATCTTGAGCAGCGGTCGGCGACGGCGCGGGCTGGAGTGATCGGTGGGGGACACGCGGCCCACCGTACTTGAGCTGCGTGACCGGCTCGCCGGACGCGTCCACCGGCCGGACCGGCGGGCCCCCGTCAGGGCCCGGGCGTTAGGGTCGGTCCATGTCCCAATCCGAGCTGGACCTCACCCTGGACGCTGCCGAGCTGACTGCCCGGCTCGTCGACATCCCTTCCGTGAGCGGCGACGAGAAGGTCCTCGCCGACCTCGTGGAACACGCGCTGCGCGGCCTGCCGCACCTGACGGTCGACCGCTTCGGGAACAACGTCGTCGCCCGCACCGACCTCGGCCGCGCCGAGCGCGTCGTGCTCGCCGGCCACCTCGACACGGTCCCGATCGCCGACAACGTGCCCTCCCGCCTGGACGAGAACGACGTCCTGTGGGGCTGCGGCACCACGGACATGAAGTCCGGCGTCGCCGTGCAACTGCGGATCGCCGCGACCGTGCCCGAGCCCAACCGGGACCTCACCTTCGTCTTCTACGACCAGGAGGAGGTCGCCGCCGACCTCAACGGCCTGGGCAAGGTCGCCGAGGCCCATCCCGACTGGTTGGAGGGCGACTTCGCGGTCCTGCTGGAGCCGTCGAACGCCGAGGTGGAGGGCGGCTGCCAGGGCACCCTGCGCGTACTGCTCCGCACGGCCGGCGAGCGCGCCCACTCCGCGCGCAGTTGGATGGGCTCCAACGCCATCCACGGCGCCGCCCCGATCCTCGCGAGGCTGGCGGCGTACGAGGCCCGCAAGCCGGTCATCGACGGCCTGGAGTACCACGAGGGCCTGAGCGCGGTCCGCATCGAGGGCGGCGTCGCCAACAACGTCATCCCCGACTCCTGCACGGTGACGGTCAACTTCCGCTATGCCCCGGACCGGAGCAAGGAAGAGGCGCTGGCGCACGTGAAGGAGGTCTTCGAGGGCTGCGACATCGCCGAGTTCATCGTCGACGACTTCTCCGGCGGGGCCCTGCCCGGCCTGTCCCACCCGGCCGCCGCGGCCTTCATGGAGGCGGTCGGCGGGCGCGCCATGCCCAAGTTCGGCTGGACCGACGTGGCCCGCTTCAGCGCGTTGGGAATCCCGGCGGTCAACTACGGCCCGGGCGACGCGCTGCTGGCGCACAAGGTCGACGAGCGGGTCGAGACGAAGGCGATCCTGCACTGCGAGGAGCGACTCCGCGCCTGGCTGACCTCCTGAATTCCGCTCCTCGTCACCTTCGTGCGCCTAACCTGATCGAACGATCAGCAGGAGGGAGCACATCATGGGCAACCACCGCAATTCCGAGGGTTTCGCTCGTCGGCCCGAGGAGCAGCAGCTCGGACCGGTACTGCGCAGGCGGAGCCAGGTGCAGGCGGGCAGTACGACGGACCAGCGGCTGCTGGACTCCGCCGGGCCCTCCGAGTGGGTGCACACCGATCCCTGGCGGGTCCTGCGCATCCAGTCGGAGTTCATCGAGGGATTCGGCACGCTGGCCGAGCTTCCCCCGGCGATCAGCGTGTTCGGGTCGGCCCGTACCCCGGAAGGCTCGCCGGAGTACGAGGCGGGCGTACGGATCGGACACGCGCTCGTCGACGCCGGTTTCGCCGTCATCACGGGCGGCGGCCCGGGGGCGATGGAAGCCGCCAACAAGGGCGCCCGGGAAGCCAACGGGATCTCGGTCGGGCTGGGCATCGAGCTCCCCTTCGAGCAGGGGCTGAACCAGCACGTCGACCTCGGGCTGAACTTCCGGTACTTCTTCGTCCGCAAGACGATGTTCGTGAAGTACAGCCAGGGGTTCGTGGTGCTGCCCGGCGGGCTCGGCACGCTGGACGAGATGTTCGAGGCCCTGACCCTGGTCCAGACCCGGAAGATCACCCGCTTCCCGATCGTGCTCTTCGGCACGGAGTACTGGGGCGGCCTGATCGACTGGCTCAGGAACACCGTCGTCGCGCAGGGCAAGGCCTCCGAGTACGACCTGTGCCTCTTCCACGTGACTGACGACGTGGAGGAGGCCGTGACGCTGGTCAGCAAGGAGGTCGGCGAGGGCACGAACGAACGAGTCGCCCGCGCCGCCACCGAGGAGGCCGCCCGGGAGGCCGGCGACTGATTTACCGCCGCCCCTCTCGCGCGGTTCGACGCCGGGGCGCCTCCCCGGCGTCGGGCGGCTGCGCCGGCTGCCGGCCTCCGGCCGGGACCCGGCGGGTCAGGCGAGTCCCCGGCGGGCGACCGCCGGGGGCCGGTGGCCCTGGATGGACGCCACCATGTCGAGCACCTGTCGGGTCTCGGCGACCTCGTGCACGCGGTAGACCCGCGCGCCGAGCCAGGCCGAGACGGCCGTGGTGGCGAGGGTGCCGAGCAGACGTTCCTTCACCGGCTTGTCGAGCGTCTCGCCGACGAAGTCCTTGTTGGACAGCGAGACCAGCACCGGCCAGCCCGTCTCGGTCATCTCGCCGAGCCGCCGGGTGGCCTCCAGGGAGTGGCGGGTGTTCTTCCCGAAGTCGTGGCCCGGGTCGATCATGATGGCGTCGCGGCGCACCCCTAGCGCGGCGGCCCGCTCGGCCAAGCCCACCGTGACCCGCAGGACGTCCGCCATGACGTCGTCGTACGCGGTGCGGTGCGGTCGGGTACGCGGCTCGACCCCGCCCGCGTGGGTGCAGACCAGCCCGACGCCGTACCGGGCCGCGACCTCCGCCAATTTGGGGTCGACCCCGCCCCACGCGTCGTTGAGGACGTCCGCGCCGGCCTCGCACACCGCTTCGCCGACCTCGTGCCGCCAGGTGTCCACGCTGATCACCACGTCCGGGTGGCGGCGCCGGACCTCGGCCACGAAGCCGACCGTACGGCGGGCCTCCTCGGCGGCGTCGACGTGTTCGCCGGGACCCGCCTTGACCCCGCCGATGTCGATGATCGCGGCGCCCTCGGCCACCGCCTGCTGGACCCGGTCCAGCGCGGGCTCGTCGTGGAACGTCGCGCCCTGGTCGTAGAAGGAGTCAGGGGTCCGGTTCACGATGGCCATGATCACCGGCTCGTGGGTGTCGAACTCGCGCCTGCCCAGTCGCAGCATCCTGCTCTTTCCTCCTTCGGCGGCCCTCGCGCCTCGCCTGCGACCTTAACCTGGTGGCCGGAGTCTCTCAGGGGAGTTGATCGTGTTCTGGTTCTTGCTGATCGCGCTGGTCGTGGTCGTGGCCGCGGTCACCCTCGCGGTGGTCGGCGGAGGTACGGAGGCCGTGCTGCCCGAGGCGGAGCCGGACCGGGTGGCCGACTCGCTGCCCGAGACCCGGCCGTTGGTACGGGCGGACATCGACGCGCTGCGGCTGCCGGTCGCACCGCGCGGCTACCGGATGGCCGAGGTGGACGACGTACTGGACCGGCTGGCGGCCGAGCTGGCCGAGCGGGACGCGCGCATCGCGGAACTGACGGCCGCCGTCTCCGCACACGCCCGCGTCGACCTCACGAAAGAGGACCGGTGAGCGGCGCCCCGGCGGTGGCCGGGCCGGACGGGATCCTGCGCTGCCCCTGGGCGCTTTCGGCGCCGGAGTACATCGCCTACCACGACACGGAGTGGGGCCGTCCGGTCCACGGGGACGACGCGCTGTACGAGCGGTTGTGCCTGGAGGCGTTCCAGTCGGGGCTGTCCTGGATCACGATCCTGCGGCGGCGCGAGGGTTTCCGGAAGGCGTTCGCGGACTTCGCGATCGAGGCGGTCGCGCGGTTCGACGAGAGCGACGCGGAGCGGCTGATGCTGGACTCGGGGATCATCCGCAACCGGATGAAGATCGAGGCGACGCTGGCGAACGCGAAGGTCCTCGCGCGGTGGGAGCCGGGCGAACTGGAGGCGCTGATCTGGTCGCACGCCCCCGAGCCGGGCAGGGCCCCGCAGACCCTCGCCGACGTCCCGGCGGTGACGACGCAGTCCACGGCGCTCGCCAAGGCGCTCAAGAAGGCCGGCATCCGCTTCGTCGGGCCGACGACGGCCTACGCCCTGATGCAGGCCTGCGGCCTGGTCGACGACCACCTCGCGGCCTGCGGCTTCCGGCACCGGGACTGACCACCGCCGGAACCCGCCGGCCGCCCGCCGCGAGCCCCGGCCGACCGCCCGGACCCGCCCGGAAGCGCCCGGCCCGGCCGCCCGCCGCGAGCCCCGGCCGACCGGGCGAGACGACTGGGCCTAGCGGCCCAGGTACTTCGGGGGCTGCTTCGCCAGGAACGCCTCGACCGCGATGCCGTGGTCCGCGGAGGCGCCCGCGCGGGTCTGGAGGACGTCCTCGTGGTCAAGGGCCTCCGACAGCGAGTGGGACGCCCCGTACGCGAGGGACTCCTTGAGGGCCGCGTAGGCGACGGTCGGTCCCGAGGCGAGGGTCCGGGCCACCGACGCCGCCTCCGCGGCCAGCTCGTCCGCCGGGACGACGCGGTTCGCGATGCCGAGTTCGTACGCCTCCCGCGCCGTGACCGAGCGCGGGAACAGCAGGAGGTCGCAGGCGCGCGAGGCGCCGATCAGCCGGGGGAGGGTCCAGGAGACGCCCGAGTCGGCGGTCAGCGCCACCCCGGCGAACGAGGTGTTGAAGGAGGCCGTGTCGGCGACGACCCGGAAGTCCGCCGCGAGGGCGAAGCCGAAGCCGGCCCCTGCCGCGACCCCGTTCACGCCCGCGACGACCGGCTTCGGCATCTCCGTCAGCGCCCGCACGATCGGGTTGTAGTGGTCCGCGACCGTGCTCATCGTCAGCGACGAGCCGCTCTCGCGGTCGGCCGCGAGGTTCCCGATGTGCTCCTTGAGGTCCTGGCCCACGCAGAAGGCCCGGATACCGGCCGCGGTGAGCAGGACCGCGCGTACCTCCGGGTCGCCGCCGGCGGCCTGGACGGCGTCGCGCAGGGCGACCTTGGCCTCCGTGTTCATGGCGTTCATCGCGTCGGGCCGGTTGATCGTGATGGTGGCGAGTCCGTCGGTGACTTCGTAGAGCACGCTGTCGGCCATGTCGGGGGTCCCCCTTCGTCGCGGGCTTGGCTACCGGCCGGTACCGGCGGGTGCAAGGGCCAGCATGGCGGACCGGGCGCGGGCCGGGCATGTGATGTGCGTCAAAGAAAGAAGAGCCCGGCCGCCGGGCGCAGCGGCGAAGTATCGCAGGCCGATCCCCGAAATGAGTGGTTTTGGTCAAGCGCGTTGCACAAGCGTTCCCCGCCGATGTTGGTCATCGGGTCCTGACATGCGGGATAATGGCTGGGAAGCAATGTGTTCGATGCCGGGTACTAGGCGCCTGAATGGGGCCGTCGGCGACGATGAGCTGGTTTCAGGAAGGGGAACGAGCATGGCGGCCATGAAGCCGCGGACGGGCGACGGCCCGCTCGAGGTCACCAAGGAGGGGCGAGGCATCGTCATGCGCGTACCGCTCGAGGGCGGCGGTCGACTTGTCGTCGAGCTGACGCCGGACGAGGCGGACGCCCTGGGTGACGCCCTGAAGAAGGTCGTCGGCTGATCCCCCGAGGACGCTGACAGGCACTTCGCCTACGAAACTCCGCACCGCCCCGGCCGCCTCGCGCGGCCGGGGCGGTGTCGTAGTCGCCGGTCGGGCCGCGGCGGGGCCGCGCGTCAGCGGCGGACGGCGCACAGCAGGCCGTCACCCACCGGGAGCAGCGCGGCCTCCAGGGCCGGACTCTCGCGCACGCTCCGCAGCAGTTCGCGGACCCGGAGCACCTCCACCGGCTGGGCGGCGGAGTCGACCGTACGGCCGTCCGAGAAGACCCCTTCGAAGCACACCAGACCGCCCGGACGCAGCAGCCGCAACGATTCCGCGAGGTAGTCGAGGGACTCGGTGGGGTCGCCGTCGCAGAAGACGAGGTCGTAGCCGCCGTCGGCGAGCCGGGGCAATACGTCGAGGGCGCGCCCGGGGATGAACCGGGCGCGGTTGCCGGCGAAGCCGGCGGCGCGGAAGGCCTGGCGGGCGAAGGCCTGCCGGTCGGGCTCCGGGTCGACGGTGGTCAGCACCCCGTCCGGGCGCATTCCGTACAGGAGGTGGATGCCGGAGACACCGGTCCCGGTGCCGATCTCCGCCACCGCCTTGGCGTCGGCGGTCGCGGCCAGCAGGCGCAGCGCGGCCCCCGTGCCCGGGGAGACGGAGCGCAGCCCCGCTTCCCTGGACCGGTCGCGGGCCCATCGCAGAGCGTCGTCCTCGGCGACAAACGCGTCGGCGAACGCCCAGCTCGTCTGCCGGTTGCCGCTAATGACCCTCTCCTGTCCCCATAGTTGGCGCAACGGTGACTGTATCCGTTGACGTCGGGAACCCGCAGATGGGACCGGGCGTTGAAAGAAGCAGACGCGGTACGGATGCGGGATAGAGGGGACGGCAGAGGGCAGATCGGCAGTCCGGGTGCCCGAGGACCCATAAGACTCTTGCAAAGTTACTGCAAAAATACTTATCCGGAGCTGACGGGAGGGGTGGCTATGGTAGGGGCTCCACTGGACACCACCAGAGCCGATAGGGGAGGTGCGGCTGCGCCTACGGATCGTAGGGGCGTTTTCCGACGCCTCTTCTGGTCGGCAGGTGAGCCGAAATCCGTGACCGAGACTGCTGACCGCTTCCACTCCGTCGACACCGCAACCACCGCGACCTTTGCCGCCGACGCGGGATCGCAGGCGTGGACGCCTCCCTCCTGGGAGGAGATCGTCAGCACGCACAGTGCGCGGGTCTATCGCCTCGCCTACCGACTGACGGGCAATCAGCACGACGCCGAGGACCTCACCCAGGAAGTCTTCGTCCGCGTCTTCCGCTCGCTGTCGACCTACACGCCCGGTACGTTCGAGGGCTGGCTGCACCGCATCACCACCAACCTCTTCCTGGACATGGTCCGCCGCAAGCAGCGCATTCGGTTCGACGCGCTCGGCGACGACGCCGCCGAGCGGCTGCCCAGCCGTGAGCCGTCCCCGCAGCAGGTGCTCCACGACACCCACTTCGACGCGGACGTGCAGCAGGCGTTGGACACCCTCGCGCCCGAGTTCCGCGCGGCCGTCGTGCTGTGTGACATCGAGGGTCTGTCGTACGAGGAGATCGCCGCCACGCTCGGCGTGAAGCTCGGCACCGTGCGCAGCCGCATCCATCGGGGCCGCTCGCACCTGCGCAGGGCGCTCAAGCACCGGTCGCCCGAGGCCCGCGCGGAGCAGCGCGCGCTGGCCGGGGCGGCGGTGGGCGCTCCCGGTGCCGGGGGAGAGGGCGGAGCCGAGTGAGCGGAACCCGACCGTCCCCCGCCGAACAGCACTTGGGCGACCGGCTCGCCGCCCTCGTCGACGGGGAGCTGAGCCACGACGCCCGCGAGCGGGTGCTCGCGCACCTGGCGACCTGCCCCAAGTGCAAGGCCGAAGCCGACGCCCAGCGCCGGCTCAAGACCATGTTCGTGGAGAGCGCGCCGCCGCCCCTGTCCGCCGGGCTGCTCGCCCGCCTGCAAGGCCTGCCGGGTGGTGATCCGGGGAACCCTCCCCCCGGGTCGCCGGGAGGCGGAGGCCCGACGGCGACCTTCGGCTACGTGGCTCCGGCCGCGCCGCGCGAAGCGCTCCGTATCCATGAGGTCGGCCGGGCCCACGAGCCGGGCCGCCCCAGACGCCGGTTCGCGTTCGTCGCGGCCGGGGCGGTCTCGGCCGCCGCGCTCGCCCTGGGCGGCGCCCTGCCGTTGGACTCCGTCGAGCCGGGGGCCTCGCGGGGCGATGCGCCGGCGGCGCGGCCGGGGCCGTACGTACCCCTGACCGACGCGGTGGTCCGCGACCGGCTTCCGAGCCCCGGTGTGCTGCCCACCCTCGCGCCGCCCCGGGGGGTGCTGGCCCCGTCCGCGCCGGTCTCGGCCCGCCCTGCCGTGTCCCTGGCGCGCTGACCCCGTCCGGCCGGGCCCCGTCCGGCCGTGCCCGGTCCGCCCGCGCCTCGTGCGCGGGCGCCCGTGGGAGACGACACGCGCGCGGACCTGATTGAATCGGCGCCGTAGGCGCCGCCCGGCGGTGCGACAGCTGTGGAAGTCCGCCAGCCGCGGGGGAGCGCCCATGTCCGACGACCAGCACACCGAACCGGCACCGGCGCCCCGCTGGTGGAGCCGTCCCGAGGGCCCGGTGGACCTACCGGGGCCGCGAGCGCCCGAGCCGGAGCCGGCCCCCGTACCGCCGGCCGCGCCCCGTTACGACCCTTGGGCCGCCGCCCCGTTGCAGGTCGTCGACTCGGGCGGGGCGCCGCGCCGGGGGCCGCGGTTGGGGCAGCTCGTGGCCGCCGGGGTCGTCATCGCCCTGCTCGCCGGGGCCATCGGCGGATACGTGGGCGTCCTCAGCGAGCGCCGCAGCAGCACCCGCCTCGAACTGCCGCAGGCCGCCGTCGACCACAAGGACCGCGCTCCCGGGAGCGTGGCCGGGATCGCCGCCACCGCCCTGCCCGGCGTCGTCACCCTGCACGTCAGCAGCGACAGCGGCGGCAGTACCGGTACCGGCTTCGTCCTCGACGCCGACGGGCACATCCTCACCAACAACCACGTGGTCGCCGACGCCAAGGACATAACCGTCACCTTCAGCACGGGTGAGAGCGTCACCGCCGAGGTGGTGGGCCGCGACGGCGGCTACGACCTGGCCGTCGTCAAGGTCAGCGGAGTACGGGGGCTGCGCCCGCTGGCCCTCGGGAACTCCGAGAACGTCCGGGTCGGCGACCCGGTGGTGGCCATCGGCGCGCCGTTCGACCTCTCCAACACCGTCACCGCCGGCATCATCAGCGCCACCGGCCGCCCCATCACCGCGGGCGGCGACAAGGGGGACGGCAGCGACATCAGCTACGTCGACGCCCTCCAGACCGACGCCCCCATCAACCCCGGCAACTCCGGCGGCCCGCTCCTGGACTCCCAGGCCCATGTGATCGGCATCAACAGCGCGATCCGGGGCGCTGACAAGGCCCAGGACCAAGGCGATGGCGCCCGCCAGAGCGGCAGCATCGGCCTCGGCTTCGCCATCCCGGTCAACCAGGGCAAGCGGGTCGCCGAAGAACTGATCCGCACCGGCCACGCCACGCACCCCGTCATCGGCGTCACGCTCGACATGCAGTACACGGGCGACGGAGCGCGGGTCGGCGCCAAGGGCGAGGACGGCAAGCCGTCGGTCGTCGCGGACGGGCCGGGCGCCCGGGCCGGGATCAAGGCGGGCGACGTGATCACCAAGGTGGACGGGCAGCGCGTCCACGGCGGGGACGAGCTGATCATCAAGATCCGGGCCCACCGTCCCGGCGACGCGCTGACCCTCACGGTGCTGCGCGAGGGCAAGGAGCGCACTTTGAACCTGGTCCTCGGCTCCGCCGGCGGATCATGACCGCCGGGGGCGTCCGGGGCCTCCGGGGCTCCGGTGAGAGGCCCGTTGAGATGTCCGGGGAGCATGCGCGGGGCCGAAAGCGGGATCGGTGCCTCCTGGCGTAGGGGCACGGACGCGGGGCCGGGTACCGTTGTGCAGGCCGGACGTGGAGAGAGCCGAGGAGCGGCAAGGTGTTCAACGACATAGGCGCACTCGAACTGGTCACGATCGTGGTGCTCGCCATCCTCATCTTCGGCCCGGAGAAACTGCCGAAGATGATCCAGGACGTCAGCGGGGTCATCCGCAAGATCCGGTCGTTCTCGGACAGCGCCAAGCAGGACATCCGCTCGGAACTGGGTCCGGAGTTCAAGGACTTCGAGTTCGAGGACCTCAATCCCAAGACCTTCATCCGCAAGCACCTGGCGGAGAACGAGGACCTCAAGGAGATCCGCAGCAGCTTCGACCTCCGCAAGGAGCTGAACGAGGTCACCGACGCCGTCAACAGCAGGGACACGCAGCCCGGGCCGGTCGCCGCGGGCGCCGCCGCCACGCCCGCCGTCGCCGCCGGTCCGGATCTCGTGAAGAAGCCCGCCGCCCCCGCCCCCGAACAGCGCACGCCGTTCGACGCCGACGCCACCTAGGCGACTGCCTGCCCGGCGATCGGGGGCCGGATGGCTATCCTCTCCATCTGTCCGGACGCAGGGCACCCGAGGATGGGAACCCCCCGCGCAGCGAGGGGAGGGCCGTTCCGGACCCCACGGAACGAGAGGCGCCCAGATGGAGACGACCAGCAGCCGGGTAGGGGCACAGCCCGCGGAAGCCACCGCCGAGGCCCCCGCCACCGCACCACAGCCGACCCCGGAGCCCGAGCGGCCCCCCGCACCGCCGGAAGCCCAGGAGAGCGCCTCGCCCACGCCGACGGCCCGCCGGGCGCTCGACGGCTACCTGCGGGCGGACTTCCCCTGGTACGGGCTGGACGGGGCCTTCACCGGCCCCCGCTGGCTCATGCAGGTGGGCGCCGCCGCCGACGGCGCCGTGGAGCACGGTTCTACCGGCCACGGCGACGAGCCCTCCGCCCGCGGTGAGATCGCCACCGGCGAGAAGGAGCGCTTCGCGGTGGTGATCACCGTCGCCAGCAACCCCGTACGCCGCAGCGGCGACGGCACCGGTGTCCTGGAAGCCACCTCGGTCGCCTCCGCCGCCTGGCTGGCCGGCTCGGGCCTGCTCGCCTACAGCTGGCCCGGCCAGATGGACCACTCCCTGCGCAACGACTGGCTCGACCAGCAGACCGAGGCGGCCTGGGAACTCGCCGACGACCTCGAAGGCGCCGACTGGTCGACGCTGTCGCTGCCGGTCGACGGGGAGCCGACGACCTTCCACTACCGCGAGTCGGAATTCGGTTGGGTGCTCGCCGGCTCCACCCGGGCGGGCGTGCACCTCGGTGCGTACGGGCGCGGGATGAGCGCGTACGGCATCGGCTTCGCGGCCATCCCCGACCTAGGCACGTACGCGTAACGACCGAAACGCCGACGGCCACGACGGCTACGGCTACGGCTACGACCCCGACGACCAGGCGGGAATCCGCCGCGACGCCGGCGGCGAAGGCACCCTGAAAACAGACACCCTGGAAACAGGGAAGGGCACCGCGGAACCCCGCGGTGCCCTCGTCACACCCTCGCGCCCGGAACGCTCAGAACTTGTTGCGCGGCGTGATGCCAAGCGACATGCCCGACAGGCCGCGGGCGCGACCGCCCAGCTTCCCGGCGATCGAACGCAGCGCCGCGCCCGCCGGTGAGTCCGGGTCGGACAGCACGACGGGCTTGCCCTCGTCGCCGCCCTCCCGCAGCCGTACGTCGATCGGGATGCTGCCCAGCACCGGCACGGTCGCGCCTACCGTCTTGGTCAGCCCGTCGGCCACCTTCTGGCCGCCGCCCGAGCCGAACACGTCGACCATCTCGTCGCAGTGCGGGCAGGGCAGGCCCGACATGTTCTCGACGACACCGACGATCTTCTGGTGGGTCTGGACGGCGATCGAGCCCGCCCGCTCGGCGACCTCGGCCGCGGCCTGCTGCGGGGTGGTCACGACCAGGATCTCGGCGTTCGGCACGAGCTGCGCCACGGAGATCGCGATGTCACCGGTGCCCGGCGGCAGGTCGAGCAGCAGCACGTCCAGGTCGCCCCAGAAGACGTCCGCGAGGAACTGCTGGAGCGCCCGGTGCAGCATCGGACCGCGCCAGACGACCGGCGCGTTGCCCGGCGTGAACATGCCGATGGAGATGACCTTCACGCCGTGCGCCGACGGCGGCATGATCATGTTCTCGACCTGGGTGGGGCGGCCGTCCACGCCCAGCATGCGCGGCACGCTGTGGCCGTAGATGTCCGCGTCCACGACACCGACCTTGAGGCCGTCGGCCGCCATCGCCGCCGCCAGGTTGACCGTGACCGAGGACTTGCCCACGCCGCCCTTGCCGGACGCGACCGCGTACACGCGGGTCAGCGAACCCGGCTTGGCGAAGGGCACCTCGCGCTCGGCGGTGCCGCCGCGCAGGGTCGCCGCCAGGTCCTTGCGCTGCTCGTCGCTCATCACGTCGAGGGTCACGGAGACGGAGGTGACGCCCTCGACGCGCTCCACGGCCTCGGTGACGTTCTTGGTGATGGTCTCGCGCATGGGGCAGCCCGACACCGTCAGGTAGACCGTGACCGCGACCGCGCCGCCGTCGCCGATCTCCACCGATTTGACCATGCCGAGGTCGGTGATCGGCTTGTGGATCTCGGGGTCGTTCACCGTCGCCAGCGCGTCCAGGATCGCGTCCTGCCCGGGCACGGCGGCGGAGCTTGTGTCGGTAGCCATGTCCCGATGGTACGGCTCGGTAGCACGCCGCCGGTAAGCCCGTCAGCGGTCGTCTTCGTCACGTTCGGGCGCGAGCAGCCGCCGCTCGTCCATCTCCTTGATGAGGTCCTGGAACTCCGAGCGGATCCAGTCGCGCGTCGCGACCTCGCCCAGGCCCATCCGCAGCGAGGCGATCTCCCGGGTCAGGTACTCCGTGTCGGCGATGGAGCGCTCGTTCTGCTTGCGGTCCTGCTCCAGGTTGACCCGGTCCCGGTCGTCCTGCCGGTTCTGCGCCAGCAGGATCAGCGGGGCCGCGTAGGACGCCTGGAGGGAGAGCACCAGCGTCAGGAAGATGAACGGATACTCGTCCCAGCGCAGGTGCGGCGGCGCGAAGACGTTCCACAGCACCCAGACGACGATGACGATCGTCATCCAGACGATGAACCGGCCCGTGCCCAGGAACCGTGCGACCCGCTCCGAGAGCCGCCCGAACGCCTCCGGGTCGTACT
Organism: Streptomyces sp. Tek67B01; assembly: GCF_055231995.1. Classification (NCBI taxonomy): domain Bacteria; kingdom Bacillati; phylum Actinomycetota; class Actinomycetes; order Kitasatosporales; family Streptomycetaceae; genus Streptomyces; species Streptomyces sp. Tek67B01. The sequence goes on along the minus strand of NZ_JBUYUY010000001.1, from coordinate 2,686,397 downwards.
CGGGCAGCAGCCGCCGCCGCGCCGGGCGCGGTTGGTCCAGCCGGACGCGCGAACGCGTCAGGGCGCTCGCCCCGGAGGGCACGCCCGCCTTCGCCCGCTCGACGGAACGTTCCGTCCGCTCGTGCCGCAGCCGCTCCGCCGCCTCCAGACGCTCCGAGAGGCTGTCCCGCGCCTGCTCGCGCCGCTCCCGGCGCCGTTCGCGCGCCGCCTCGCCGCGCGGCCCGTCGCCGCGCTCCGCGCGCCCGCGCCCCCGCTCAGTGGCCACGCACGGCCTCCTCGGAATGGAAGTCCGTCTCCCGCCAGTCGTCCGGCAGCAGGTGGTCGAGCACGTCGTCCACGGTCACCGCGCCCAGCAGCGAGCCGCTCTCGTCGACGACGGGTACCGCGACCATGTTGTACGCGGCCAGGTAGCTCGTCACCACGGGCAGCGAGGCGTCCGGCCGCAAGGGCGGCAGGTCCGTGTCCACGATCGAGCTGACCAGCGTGAACGGCGGATCGCGCAGCAGCCGCTGGAAGTGCACCGTCCCCAGGTACTTGCCCGTCGGCGTCTCGTCCGGCGGCCGGCACACGTACACCTGCGCCGCGAGCGCCGGGGACAGGTCCGACTGGCGGACCCGGGCCAGCGCGTCCGCGACCGTCGCGTCCGGGCGCAGCACGATCGGCTCGGTGGTCATCAGGCCGCCCGCCGTGCGCTCCTCGTACGACAGCAGACGCCGCACGTCCGCCGCGTCGTCCGGCTTCATGAGCGTCAGCAGCCGCTCCTTGTCGTCCTCCGGCAGCTCGGACAGCAGATCGGCCGCGTCGTCCGGGTCCATCGCCTCCAGGACGTCGGCCGCCCGCTCCTCCTTGAGCTTGCCGAGGATCTCCACCTGCTCGTCCTCGGGCAGTTCCTCCATGACGTCGGCGAGCCGGTCGTCGTCGAGGGCGCTGGCCACCTCGGCGCGCCGCTTCGGCGTCAGGTGGTGCAGTACGTTCGCCACGTCCGCCGGGCGCATCTGCTCGAAGGTGGCCACCAGGTTCTCGGCGCCCTGGCCCTCTTCCTCCAGCGAGAACCCGGTCACCGCCGACCACTCCACGGTCAGGGTCTCGCCCCGCCGGCGCAGTGCGCCGCCCTTGCCCTTGCGGACGAAGATGCGGTCGATCTCCCAGTCCCGGCGGGCCGGCAGCTGTTGGATGGCCACGTCCAAGACGGTGACCTCCTCGCCGGTCGACACCAGCTTCACGCGGCGGTCCAGCAGCTCACCGAGGATCAGCCGCTCGGTGGGGCGCTGCTCGAAGCGCCGCATGTTGACGACTCCGGTGGTGATGACCTGCCCGGACTCCACACCCGTCACCCGGGTCATGGGCAGGAAGATCCGCCGCCGGCTGACCACCTCGACCACCAGGCCCAGCAGCCGCGGCGGCCGGCCGCCGACGCGCAGCATGGCGACGAGGTCGCGCACCCGGCCCACCTGGTCGCCGTTGGGGTCGAAGACGGGCACACCCGACAGATGTGAGACGAAGATCCGCGGGGCGCCAGCAACCATCCGAGCGCCTCCTAGAACGTGAACCGACCGTCGATCAACAATCCTGCCGAGCCTCAGGCTAGCCCGTGGCCCGGGAGGGCGTCCTGGTGGGGCCGTCGGACGGCGTCCGTACGGGGCCGGACGGGCGGCTTCCACACCGGGCGCGGGCCGCGCGGAACGGGCGGGTACGCTGCCTGCTGCCCCAGACGACCGACCGGGAGGCACCGCACGTGACCGCCTACTTCCCCGCCGCGCGCCTGCGCCGGGCCGCCTTCATCGGCGCGCTGTGCGCGGGCCTCACCGTCACCGTCACGGGCTGCGGCGGCGGCGAGGACCCCGACAAGGGAACCAACGGCGTCGGCAAGCTGCCCGCGGACCAGATCGAGGCGAAGGCCAAGGCGGCGGCCGGCGCGGCCTCCTCGGTGCACCTGTCCGGTTCGGTGGTCACCGGCGGCAAAACCTTCACCCTCGACATGCGCCTGAAGGGCGACGGCGGTTCCGGCGAGGTCAAGTCCCAGCAGGACACCTTCCAGGTGCTGCGCATCGGGGAGCAGCTGTACCTGAAGGCGAACGCCGCCTTCTGGGGGAAGTCCGACTCGGCGGGGAAGCTCGGCGACAAGTTCGTGAAGGTGCCCCAGAGCGACCCCACCTACAAGCAGTTCCGCGGCTTCACCGACATGCACGTGTTGCTCGACGGGCTCCTCGGCCTCGACGGCAAGCTCACCAAGGCCGCCTACGGCAAGGTGGGGCACGGGCGCGTCGTGCCGGTCCTCGCGGGCGGCGGCAAGGGCGGGCGGCTCTCCGTGTCCCTGGAGGGGACCCCGTACCCGCTCCTCATGGAACGCGCGGGCGGCGCCGGGCGGGTGGAACTGGGCGACTGGGGCCAGAACTTCTCGCTGAACGCGCCCGCGGAGGACCAGACGGTGGATTACGGTGCCCAGTTGCCCACCACCAAGGACACGAGCGGCGCCGGCCCCGGCCCGAGCAAGAGCTCCGGCCAGGGCTCCGATCTCACGGGCGGCTGACCCCGGCGCGGCCGGACCGGCCGCCCGCCGCCCGGCAGCCTCCGCCCGGCGGTCCACGACGCAACCTAGCGGGCCGCCTTCTTCCGCTTGAGCAGCAGCTTCGGCAGCCCGGCCGGGATCTCCCGGCGCGTGATCGCCGGGCTCGGCAGCGGGGTCGCGGCCAGCGAGCCGCCGGGCAGGGAGTCCCGTACCGCCGCCGGCTCCAGCCGCAGCAGCCGGCACTCGCGCGCCCACCGCTCCGTCATCCGCTCGGCGTCCGGCGCGTTCAGCCGCTTGCCCTTGAGCTCCGCGACCGCGGCCTCCCACTCCCCGCCGCGCGGCGCGAGCTCCCGGACGGTGGCCGTCCAGGCGACCAGCCGGCCGCCCTTGTCCTTGCTGCGCACGGTCACCTCGGCGGCCGCGCCGTCCACGAGCCCCGGGAACGGCTGCTCGCCGGGCCCGTCGCCCACCACGTGCGCGGCGCCGTCCACCCAGGCGTGCCACAGGGCCCGGTCGGCACCGCCGCCACGGACCCAGATGAGGCCGGACTTCTTGGTGGCCTCCTCGACGAGGGCCAGGTCGAGTGCGCTGAGAGTCATGCGCACAGGGTAGCCAGGCCCCGGGGGCCGGCTACAGCCAGCCGTTGCGGCGCAGGGCCCGGTGGATGGTGAGGCAGGCCCCGGCGATGGTGGCCATCACCAACGGGTAGCCGTAGCGCCAGTGCAGTTCCGGCATGTGCTCGAAGTTCATCCCGTACACGCCGCAGATCATCGTCGGCACCGCGATGATCGCCGCCCAAGAGGTGATCTTGCGCATGTCCTCGTTCTGCGCGACCGACGCCTGGGCCAGGCTGGCCTGGAGGATCGAGTTCAGCAGCTCGTCGAAGCCGACGACCTGCTCGTGCACCCGCGCCAGGTGGTCGGCCACGTCGCGGAAGTACTTCTGGATGTCGGGGTCCACCAGCCGCATGGGGCGCTCGCTGAGCAGTTCCATCGGCCGCAGCAGCGGGGCCACGGCCCGCTTGAACTCCAGCACCTCGCGCTTGAGCTGGTAGATGCGGCCCGCGTCGCCGCCCCGGCCGCCACCCTTGGCGGGCGCGGCGAAAACCGCGCTCTCCACCTCGTCGATGTCGTCCTGTACGGCCGCCGCGACCGCGATGTAGCCGTCGACGACGTGGTCCGCGAGCGAGTGCAGTACCGCCGAAGGCCCCCGCGCCAACAGTTCGGGGTCGTCCTGGAGGCGGTGGCGCAGGCCCTTGAGGGAGCCCTGGCCGCCGTGCCGGACGGTGATGACGAAGTCGGGGCCGGTGAAGCACATGACCTCGCCCGTCTCCACGACCTCGCTGGTGGAGGTGAGTTCGGTGTGCTCGACGTAGTGGATCGTCTTGAAGACGGTGAACAGGGTGTCGTCGTAGCGCTCCAGCTTGGGCCGCTGGTGCGCGTGCACCGCGTCCTCCACGGCGAGCGGGTGCAGCCCGAACGTGGCGGCGATCCCGGCGAACTCGTCCTCGGTCGGCTCGTGCAGACCGATCCAGGCGAAACCGCCGTCCTCGCGGACCCGGCGCATCGCCTCACGGGGCGTCAGGCACCCCGTCCCGGCCCGCTGGTCGCGCCGGCCGTCACGGTAGACGGCGCAGTCGACGACCGCGCTGACGGCGGACGGGTCGCGGGTGGTGTCGTAGCCGGGCTGCGCGGGAGTGGACCGGCGCAGGGCCGGACGGACGGCGGCACGGAGGTAGGGCAGCATCGACATGGCAGGCTCCTTCGCGCGCACGGCTGCGGGCCGTACGGGTGGGAGGCCCTCCGGGACGCGCACGGGCGATCGGCCCCGGGCGGACGGAGGGAAACAGGACGGAGAGGACAACGTTCTGCCGTCGCTCTTCTACCGACCTTCCGGCGACCCGAAGGCCACTTGGGGGGGAAGGTCACAGGGGGCGCGAAACGCCCGGCATAGAAGTGGAAGAGCGATTGGTACTGCACGATCGACTTCGATCCATTGCAGCCCCACCTCCTCCGGCCGGTCCCCCGTGGGGGACGTCCTGTCGCCCGGACCCTTGGAACAACGCGTCTGCGTGCGGCCCCGACCAGCTGTCAACACTATCAGCCGACGCATGGTCAGGACCGCGCCTTTACCCGCCGGATACGAGTTCTATGCTCGCTCCATGGCAGAAATTCTCGCCCTTGTGGAGGCCCGGCTGCGCACCGCGTTCGGTGAACCCGACGCCCGCGCCGCCGTCACCTTCCTCGGCACCGACCGCATCGAGGTACTCCGTTTCGCCGAGGGCGACCTCGTGCGGTACGCGACCCTCGGCATGTCCGCGCACCCGATGACCGACCCGACCGCCGTGGTCGCCGACCCGCTGCGCGGGCCGCGCGCCGAGCTGGTGCTGACCGTACGGGCGGGGCTCGCGCCCACCGACAAGGTGCTCCGCCCGCTCGCCGTGCTGGCCGCGTCGCCGATGGTCGAGGGGCTGGTCGTGGCCCCCGGGGCCTCGCTGGACGTGGGCGAACCGCTGTGGGAGGGCGCGCCGTTCAGCTCCGTGCTGGTCGCCGAGCCGGGCGGGCTGGTGGAGGACCTCGAACTGGACGAGCCGCTGGAGCCGGTGCGGTTCCTCCCGCTGCTTCCGATGACGGCGAACGAGGCCGCCTGGAAGCGGGTGCACGGAGCGGCCGCCCTCCAAGAGCGCTGGCTCGCGCGCGGCACGGATCTGCGGGACCCTCTGCGTACGGCCGTGGCGCTGGACTGACGGACCGCACCGTCGGGTCGGATCGACGGGCCGGACGGACGGGCCGGACGGACGGGCCGGTTCGATGGACCGGACTGAGCTCCCGTCGCCCGGGGTACGGATGGCATCCGGACGGGTGAGCGTGCCTTGACGGCGCGCCGGGCGGGGAGGAGCGTGCTTCTTATGAGGGGCGAACCGAGTTGCCCGAAGTGCGGTGGCCGGGTGCGAGCGCCCGGTCTTTTCGCCGACTCCTGGCAGTGCGCGGTGCACGGCGCCGTCCATCCCCTACAGCCTGTGATCCCGCCCAGCGTCGAAGGCCTGGGCGTCATAGTGCACCGGGCGCAGGTACCGGTGTGGATGCCCTGGCCGCTACCGGTGGGGTGGCTGTTCACCGGGGTCGCCGCCGCCGGGGACGACCGCAGCGGGGGGCGCGCCACCGCCGTCGCCTGCTCGGGTCCCGGGCCGCTGGGCGGCATGGGGGAGCTGGTCCTCGTGGCGGAGGAACTCGGTGTCGGCCTCGGCGCGCGGTACGCGGGGATCGACGCGCCCGACCCGGGCCCGTTCATGGACGTATCGGCGCCGCCGCACGCCAAGGTCGTCGCGGCGGGCCGACCCACCCCGCTGTGGCACGTCAAGGGAGCCCCGGACGACCGGGCCGTCTTCGCGGGCGAGGCGCGCGGACTGTGGCTGTGGGCGGTGGTCTGGCCCGAGCAGACGGGACTGCTCATGTACGACGAGCTCGTCCTGACCGACCTGCGCGAGGCGGGCGCCGAGGTCGAACTGGTCCCCTGCGGCGCACTGAGCCCGCGCATCCTCTCCTTCTGACGCGCCGCTCGCACGGCTCGGCCCCGGCGGGCCTCCCCGGCTTCGCGCCGCCGCGCCGGACTCCGTCCGTCGGTCCCCGGCCGGGGGTCGGTCCTTCCCGCTGACGCGCGCCGTCCGGGGCCCCCTGGTTCGGGGTCGCCTTTCTCGACGCGCCGCCGGCACGGCTCACGGGGTCCGGGGCGGAGCCCCGGGGAACGGGGGAAGGGCGGGTAGGGGAACCGCCCCGCGCAGCGGCCCACCCGCGGCTCCCCGGAAGCCTGACGGCCGCAGCCCCGGGCAGCCGGGCACCCGTCCCGCGCTGGGTTCGGGCCCGTCAAGGCCCGGCCAGGGCAGGGGTACCCTTGAGTGTCCCCGTCCCGAAGCTTGGAGCATGGCTGTGCGCATCGACCTGCACGCCCACTCCACCGCTTCCGACGGCACCGACACCCCCGCCGAGCTGGTCCGCAACGCCGCCGCCGCCGGGCTGGACGTCGTCGCGCTGACCGACCACGACACCGTCGGCGGGTACGCCGAGGCCGTCGCGGCCCTGCCGCCCGGGCTCACCCTGGTGACCGGCGCGGAGCTGAGCTGCCGGCTCGACGGGATCGGGGTGCACATGCTCGCCTACCTCTTCGACCCGAGAGAGCCCGAGCTGCACGCCGAGCGGGAGCTGGTCCGCGACGACCGCACCCCCCGCGCCCAGGCCATGATCGACAAACTGCGGACGCTCGGCGTGGACATCACCTGGGAGCAGGTCGCCCGGATCGCCGGTGCGGGCTCCGTGGGGCGGCCGCACATCGCCGCCGCCCTCGTCGAGCTCGGCGTCGTGCCCACCGTCTCCGACGCGTTCACGCCCGACTGGCTCGCCGACGGGGGCCGCGCCTACGCCGAGAAGCACGAGCTCGACCCCTTCGACGCGATCCGTCTGGTGAAGGCGGCCGGCGGGGTCACCGTCCTCGCCCACCCCGCCGCCGTCAAGCGCGGCCGGTGCGTGCCCGAGGGCGCCCTGGTCGAACTGGCGGCAGCCGGACTGGACGGCATAGAGGTCGACCACATGGACCACGACACGGCGACGCGCGCCCGACTGCGGGGCCTGGCGGACGAACTCGGCCTGCTCACGACCGGGTCCAGCGACTATCACGGCAGTCGCAAGACCTGCCGGCTCGGGGAGTACACGACCGACCCCGAGATCTACGGCGAGATCACGCGCCGCGCCACCGGGGCCTTCCCCGTCCCCGGCGCCGGTGGAAGCCGCCACGAGGGCTGAGCCCTCCACCGCCCCACCCCTTTTTTGCTGCACCCCTCTCTCCTGCAAGGCATCACTGTGTTTGATTTCGCCGTCTTCGGATCCCTTTTTCTCACGCTTTTCGTGATTATGGACCCCCCGGGAATCACGCCGATCTTCCTGGCCCTGACGTCCGGCCGCGCCACCAAGGTGCAGCGCCGGATGGCCTGGCAGGCCGTCTGCGTGGCCTTCGGTGTCATCGCCGTCTTCGGCGTCTGCGGTCAGCAGATCCTCGACTACCTGCACGTGTCCGTCCCGGCGCTGATGATCGCCGGCGGGCTGCTGCTCCTGCTGATCGCGTTGGACCTGCTCACCGGCAAGACGGACGAGCCCAAGCAGACCAAGGACGTGAACGTCGCCCTCGTGCCGCTCGGCATGCCGCTGCTGGCGGGTCCGGGTGCGATCGTGTCCGTCATCCTGGCCGTGCAGAAGGCCGACGGTTTCGGCGGCCAGCTCTCCGTCTGGTCCGCGATCATCGCCATGCACGTCGTGCTGTGGATCACGATGCGCTACTCCCTGGTGATCATCAGGGTGATCAAGGACGGCGGCGTCGTCCTGGTGACGCGCCTCGCCGGCATGATGCTCTCCGCGATCGCCGTCCAGCAGATCATCAACGGCGTGCTCCAGGTCGTGCGCGCCTGAGGTCCGGGCGACCGACCCCGCACATGCGAATGCCCCGCACCGGTCCGGTGCGGGGCATTGCGCGTCTCGTTCGTCGTCGTTCTTCGTCGTTCGTCTCGTCGTCTACCGCGGGAAGCGGGTCAGTTGGACGCGGTCTCGGCCGGTCGGATCAGAATGCGCTGACCGACTGAGGCGGCGTGCTGCACGATCCGGTTGACGGAGGCCGCGTCCACGACGGTGCTGTCCACGGCGCTCCCGTTGACATCGTCCAGGCGCAGAATCTCGAAGCGCACGGCTTCTCCCTTCGTCAGTGTTTCACTTGCACTGGCATAACGAAGTGTAAGCCGCAAACATTCCCTACGCTAAGGAAATTTTTTCCCTCGCTAACGAACCGAGGGGCCCTGGCCGGCGTCCGCGCCCCAGAAGGCAGCCAGCGCATCCGCTGTGACCTGCGGGTTCTCCGCGTTCGGGGAGTGTTCGGCGCCTTCGACGACGACTCGCGCCGCGCTCAACCGCCGTGCCATCTCGTCCATCAACGGGACCGGCCAGGCGTAGTCGACCACCCCCGACAGAACCAGTTTGCGCAGCGGTACCTCCGCCAGCGCCGCCACCCGGTCCGGCTCCGAGATCAGCACCCGCCCCGTGCCGATCAACTGCTCCGGCACCGTGGACAGCCACCGCTCGCGCAGGAAGGCCGCCAACTCCGGGGAGTCGGGCACGGCGTCCGGCGGGTCCTGGGCGCGCACCGCGGCCCATACCGCCGGCATGTCGTCCCGGAGCGCCTCCAGCGCCGCGATCAGCAGCTTCGTACGGGCCTGCTGGTCCTCGGCGATCGCGGCGGGACCGCTGCTCATCAAGGTGAGGGAGGCGAAGGGCGCGGCGTCGCGCAGCACGGCCGCGCGGGAGATCAGGCCGCCCAGGGAGTGGCCGACGAGGTGGACCGGCCCGCTGTTCAGAGCTTCCGCCTGGGCGAGCAGGTCCCGGGCCAGCTCCTCACAGGTGTAGGCGGACTCGTCCCGCGGGCCCGGGCTCTCGTATTGACCGCGCAGGTCGACCGCGACCACTCGGTAGCCGGCGGCGGCCAGCGGCTCCAGCAGGCCGACGAAGTCCTCTTTGCTGCCGGTGAAGCCCGGCACCAGCAGGGCCGTGCCGCGCAGCGGCTCGCCCGCCTCGTGTACGGCGAACTCCCCGCGCGCGGTCCCGAGGCGGTGGGCGCGGGCGACGGACGGCAGGGTCAGGCGGGGCGGCTTGCTCATGGGCCCGAGGTTACCGGCCCGTAGCCCGCGGCGCGGTCTCCGGTACGCGAACGGCCCCGGCCCCCTCCGAAGAGGGGAACGGGGCCGTCGGAGCGCTTGCGCCCGGGCGGGTTACGCCTCCGGCGTCTGCGCCACGGCCTTGCGGGCCCGCGTGCGCTTCGGCTTGGCCGGAGCCTCCTCCGCGGCGGCTGCGGGCGCCTCCACGTCGGCGGCGGCCTTGCGGGTACGGGTGCGCTTCGGCTTGGCGGTCTCCTCGGAGACGGGCGCGACCTCGGCCGACGGCGGAGCGGCCTCCGCGACCTTGCGGGTCCGCGTGCGCTTCGGCTTCACCGGGGCCTCCTCGGCCATCGGAGCGGCCTCGGTCGCCACGGGCTCGGTCGCCACGGGGGCGGCCTCCGCGACCTTGCGGGTGCGGGTGCGCTTCGGCTTGGCCGGAGCCTCCTCCGCCACCGCGGCCGGGGCGGGTACCACGGCGGCTTCGGCTACGGCCTCGGCCACCGGCGCGGCGGCCTTACGGGTACGGGTGCGGCGGGCCGGGGCCGGCTCCACCGGCGGGGCCATCTGGAAGTCCGGCTCCGCGGCGGACGGCGCCGGTACCCGACGGACCGGGCGGCGCGGCGCCCGGACGGGCTCCACGGCCGGGGCCATCTGGAAGTCCGGCTCCGGCGCTGCGGCCTGGGCCTCGGCGGCCGGGGCCACGGCGGCGGCGGTCGCCGACGGCGCGGCCGCACGGGTCCGGCGCCGACGCGGCTTGCGCGGTTCATCGGCGACCGGGGCCGCGGTGACCGGGTCCTCGACGGCCGGGGGCGCGGTGACCGGGGCCGCGGCGGCGGGGACCTCGGCGACGGGAGTCACCGCGGCGTCCACCATCTCGGCGCCGACCTCGCTGCCACTACGCGTACGGCGACGCTGACGCGGGGTCCGGGTACGGGCCGGACGCTCCTCGACCGGCGCCGCGGCGACCGGGCCGCGACCGCCACGGCCACCACGGCCGCCGGTCTCGCCCAGGTCCTCCAGCTGCTCGGCCTTCAGGCCCTCACGCGTGCGCTCGGCACGCGGCAGGATGCCCTTGGTCCCGGCCGGGATGTTCAGCTCCTCGTACAGGTGCGGCGAGGTGGAGTACGTCTCGACCGGGTCGTGGAAGTCCAGCTCCAGCGCCTTGTTGATGAGCTGCCAGCGCGGGATGTCGTCCCAGTCGACCAGGGTGACGGCGATGCCCTTGTTGCCCGCGCGACCGGTACGGCCCACGCGGTGCAGGAAGGTCTTCTCGTCTTCCGGCGCCTGGTAGTTGATGACGTGGGTCACACCCTCGACGTCGATGCCGCGCGCGGCGACGTCGGTGCACACCAGCACGTCGACCTTGCCGTTGCGGAACGCGCGCAGCGCCTGCTCGCGCGCGCCCTGGCCCAGGTCGCCGTGGACGGCGCCCGAGGCGAAGCCGCGCTTCTCCAGCTGCTCGGCGATGTCGGCCGCCGTGCGCTTCGTACGGCAGAAGATCATGGCCAGACCACGGCCGTCGGCTTGCAGGATGCGGGAGACGAGCTCCGGCTTGTCCATGTTGTGCGCACGGAAGACGTGCTGCTTGATGTTGGCGACGGTCACGCCCTCGCCCTCGGGGGAGGTGGCGCGGATGTGCGTCGGCTGCGACATGTACCGGCGGGCCAGGCCGATGACCGCGCCCGGCATGGTCGCCGAGAACAGCATGGTCTGGCGCTTCGGCGGCAGGTAGTTGATGATCTTCTCGACGTCCGGCAGGAAGCCCAGGTCGAGCATCTCGTCGGCCTCGTCCAGGACTAGCGCCTTGACGTGGGACAGGTCCAGCTTGCGCTGACCGGCCAGGTCCAGGAGGCGGCCCGGGGTGCCGACGATGATGTCGACGCCCTTCTTGAGGGCCTCGACCTGCGGCTCGTACGCGCGGCCGCCGTATATGGCCAGGACGCGGACGTTGCGGACCTTGCCCGCGGTCAGCAGGTCGTTGGTGACCTGCGTACACAACTCGCGGGTGGGGACGACCACGAGGGCCTGCGGAGCCTCGGTCAGCTGGTCGGGTCGGGCCCGACCCGCCTCGACGTCGGCGGGGACGACGACCCGCTCCAGCAGCGGAAGGCCGAAACCGAGCGTCTTGCCGGTTCCGGTCTTGGCCTGGCCGATGACGTCCGAGCCGGAGAGGGCTACGGGGAGGGTCATCTCCTGGATGGGGAAGGGGGACACGATGCCGACGGCTTCAAGGGCTTCGGCGGTCTCGGGATAGATGCCGAGGTCACGGAACGTAGTCAGGGTGCTGCCTCTTCTGTGAGACGCGGCGCGAGGCGGCGAGGGGGGTCGTACCGTGCCGGGCTTGCAGTACTCGGCCGCCCAGGTTTCGGGCGGGCCGTACAAAGCTGCGCGGGACCACTAGCCTTCGCTCAAGCGCTTCTGCCGCTGAGGGGGCCCCTCGTGCAGGCGGTACGCATGGACGTACGCACCAGACAGAGGGCGGTCGGGTGGAGCCGATCGGGCCACCGACCGGGCATCCTCATTCGGATGGCCCGCCGAGTTTCCGGCAGGCGCATTACCACTGTACCCCGGAATCGCGCAGCCGTGTCGGGTGAATTCACCTGGTAGTCGCGTTTGGGTGGACTGAGCAGGTGGTTCGCGGCAGGTTTCGGCGGGCTATTGTGCGGAGCATGTCGACCGTAGAAAACGCATCGCCCGCCGACGACGGCACCTCCCGGGAGGCGGCCGGGATCGCCGCCCAGGACTGGGTGACCGCCTCGGCCTCACCGCAGTACCGGGCAGCCGTCGTGGACCTGCTCGGCGCGCTCGCGTACGGAGAACTCGCGGCGTTCGAGCGCCTGGCCGAGGACGCGAAGCTCGCGCCCACGCTTTCCGACAAGGCCGAACTCGCGAAGATGGCCTCCGCCGAGTTCCACCACTTCGAGCGACTCCGCGACCGGCTGTCGGCGATCGACGCCGAGCCCACCGCAGCGATGGAGCCCTTCGCCAAGGGCGTCGACGACTTCCACCGTCAGACCGCCCCCTCGGACTGGCTGGAAGGCCTGGTCAAGGCCTACGTCGGCGACTCCATCGCGAGCGACTTCTACCGCGAGGTCGCCACCCACCTGGACACCGACACCCGCGCCCTGGTCGTCGGCGTCCTCGACGACACCGGCCACGGCGGTTTCGCCGTCGAGAAGGTGCGCGCGGCGATCGAGGCGGACCCGCGCCTCGGCGGCCGGCTCGCGCTGTGGGCCCGCCGGCTGATGGGCGAGGCCCTCTCGCAGGCCCAGCGCGTCGTCGCGGAGCGCGACGCGCTGTCGACCATGCTGGTCGGTGGGGTCGACGGCATGGCGGCCGGCTTCGACCTCGCGGCGGTCGGCGAGATGTTCACCCGGATCACCAAGGCGCACACCAAGCGGATGGCGGCCCTCGGCCTCGCAGCCTGAGGCTCGACCCAACGCGGACACACCGGCCCCGGAGCGGTATCGCCGCCCGGGGCCGGCATGCGTCCGTCCACCGGCTTGCGTCCGGTCGGGCCGGCTCCGCGTCGGGCCGGCCTCGCCTCAGGTCAGGCCCACCTCAGGTCGGCCTCGCTTCGGGTCAGCCTCGCGTCGGGAGCGAAAACGGAGGCCGCGTGCCTGGCGGCCCGTTGTGGCCGGAGGGCCGCAGCAGCAGTGACAGCACCACCGCGGACACCATCACGGAACCCAGCAGCGTCGCCGCCAGGCTGTTGTGGCCCGGACCCAGGGACATGTGCGTGAGGTACGCCCCGAACAGCGCGCCCGCCACCCCGCTGACCAGCACCATTCTGGAAGATGGCAGCCGGTCCCCGAGCGCGCGCACGGCCGCCCCGGCGAGGGCGAGCCCCAGCAGACCGGAGCCAAGCGCTTCCATCAGCAGCATGAGGTCCCTTCCGATACGTCAGCGGGCGTTTTCGGGGTGCAGCAGTGCGGTCCTACCCGAAGCGGAACAAAGGGAAACGGCCCGGCGGAACAACCGCCGGACCGTTTCTCTCGCTGTGTCGGGACTCGTCGCGCCCCGGTCCGCGCCTCAGAGCGCGCCGAAGCCCACCTTGCGCCCGCTCGGCTCGCCCAGGTCGACGTACGACAGGCGGTCGGACGGCACCAGGACCTTGCGGCCCTTGGCGTCGGTCAGGCTCAGCAGCGGCACCGAGCCGGACAGCGCCTGCGTGACGATGCGCTCCAGCTCCTCGGCGCTCAGGTCGCTCTCCAGCACGATCTCCCGGGGTGCGTGCTGCACGCCGATCTTGACCTCCACGGCTTTGTCCCTCCGACGATCCGGTTCGCGCGATCAGCCGCGCCGTACCCGGTCCACATTAGCCCGGAGAGGGGACGTGATCGGCTCGTGGCGGACACGCTCGCAGCGAACAGCGACCCCTCGCGCGGCGGGGCCGTCCGGCCTCAGACCTCGGTGCCGTGCAGCGGGAAACCGGCGATGCCGCGCCAGGCGAGCGAGGTCAGCAGACCCACCGCGGTGTCCCGGGCGACCGGGCTCTCGCTCGACAGCCAGTACCGGGCCACCACCTGGGACACGCCGCCCAGACCCACCGCCAGCAGCATCGACTCGTCCTTCGACAGGCCGGTGTCCTCCGCGATGACGTCCGAGATCGCCTCCGCGCATTGGAGCGAGACGCGGTCCACGCGCTCGCGCACGGCCGGCTCGTTCGTCAGGTCCGACTCGAAGACCAGCCGGAACGCGCCGCCCTCGTCCTCGACGTAGGCGAAATAGGCGTCCATGGTCGCCTCGACGCGCAGCTTGTTGTCGGTCGTCGACTCCAGAGCGGTGCGCACGGCCACGAGCAGCGCCTCGCAGTGCTGGTCCAGCAGCGCGAGGTAGAGGTCGAGCTTGCCGGGGAAGTGCTGGTAGAGCACCGGCTTGCTGACCCCCGCGCGCTCGGCGATGTCGTCCATCGCCGCCGCGTGGTACCCCTGCGCGACGAAGACCTCCTGCGCCGCCCCCAAGAGCTGGTTGCGTCGGGCTCGGCGCGGCAGTCGCGTGCCCCGGGGACGCGCTGCGTCCGTCTGCTCGATGGCTGTCACGCCGCCTCCCACTTTCTCTAAGAACACACTGCGCTCTGCGCCGGGCCGCCATCGTACTTTTCGGTAACCGAATCTGGTGGGTTCAAGCCGACTTTTCTCGCTCTACGGACCGCTGTCGACCGTCCGGAGACGCTGGTCAGCGGTAGTCGTCCTCGTCCAGCGGGACCACCCGTGCCTGCTCGAAGGCGTCTCCGTCGGTCGCCTCGCCCCGATCGACGCCGGTGGGCCGGTCGTCGTCGTGCGGCTGGACATCGGTGTGCTGCTCCGCGGCGTCAGCCTCGGGTGTCTCCGGGTCCGGAAACTCCCGGAGCTCCTCCTGGAAAGTGTCCGGTTCGGCAGGATCGACCGTCATAACCGCTCCCCTCGCCTTCGTCGTCTCCCTATGAGCCTAGGAGGATCGGGGTTACGCCGCCAGGTGGTCCTGTGACCGCCGACACAAGGGGTCGGGTGTGATCGTCTCGTAACATTGGGCCCATGTCTTCGACGGAGCTGCCGGGTGTAAAGGCCGCCGCCGAGCTGACCTCCCAAGTGGGGGGAGCCCGGGTGGCCGAAGGCGAGCGGCTGCGCACGGCCCCGCTGTCCGGCCTGGAGTTGAACGTACGTTTTCGGCCATCGGTACGGGACGGACTGCAGCCGGCGCTGTTCGTCCACGGGCTCGGCGGGTCCTCGCAGAACTGGTCCGCGCTCATGGAGCAGTTGGCCGCCGACGTGGACTGCGAAGCCGTCGACCTGCCCGGATTCGGCTGGTCGCCGCCGCCCGCCGACCGGGACTACTCCGTCACCGGCCTGGCCCGCGTGGTGATCCGGTACCTCGACGCCGCCGGCCGCGGGCCGGTGCACCTGTTCGGGAACTCGCTGGGCGGCGCCGTCTCCACCCGGGTCGCGGCCGTCCGCCCCGACCTCGTACGGACCCTGACGCTGGTCTCGCCCGCGCTGCCGGAGCTTCGCGTGCAGCGGTCGGCGGTGCCCACCGCCCTGCTGGCACTGCCCGGTGTCGCCGCCCTGTTCGGGCGCCTCACCCGGGGCATGACCGCCGAACAGCGCACCAGGGGGGTGACGGACCTCTGTTACGGAGACCCCTCACGGGTGACTGTCGAAGGCTTCGAGGAGGCCGTCGAGGAGATGGAGCGCCGGATGGCGCTGCCGTACTTCTGGGACGCGATGACCCGCTCCTCGCGCGGGATCGTCGACGCCTACACCCTCGGTGGCCAGCACGGACTGTGGCGACAGGCGCAGCGCGTCCTCGCGCCGACCCTGCTGATCTACGGCGGCCGGGACCAGCTGGTGTCGTACCGGAAGGCCCGCAGGGCCGCCGAGGCCTTCCGGGGTTCGCGGCTGCTGAGTCTGCCCGAGGCGGGGCACGTGGCGATGATGGAGTACCCGGAGGTGGTGGCCACCGCCTTCCGGGAACTGCTGCGGGACACCGAAAGCTCGCGCCACACTGCTTCCGGTGGCGACCGCGAGCGGGCGGAGCGCCCCCGGCAGACCGAACAGACCGGACAGACGGCGGACACCGAAGACGGCAGAGGCTGAGACGAGTGGGACGACATAGTCGCAAGGACTCCGCCCCCGCCAGGCCCGCGCCGCCGGCGGAGTCCGCGCCGGACGAGCGGCGTCGTGAGTCCGCCCGGGTTCCGGCGCACGGCGCGCCCTTCGACGCCTTCGGTTCCGCTTCCCACCCGTACCCCGAGGAGCGGCCGGCCGGGCATCCGCAGCAGCGGGAACCCGGTGGCGCCTGGGGCGCCGGACCGCGGACCGCCGGCGACACCGTGTACGGGGACTGGCGCGGGGTGCCGCGCACCCGGGTGACGACGCCGCCGCCTCCCGCGCGGGACTGCGACACCCCGGCGTTCGGCATCCCCGTGCTCGGCTTCCCGGGATCGACCGCCGAGCCGACCGCAGAACCCGGCACCGGCACGCACCGCCGGTTCCCGGGACCGCGTGGTCCGCTCGGCACGTCCGAGCCCGATCCCGGGCCGCGGTCCGCGCCCCGGTCCCAACCGGCGTCCGGGACCGACTCGGCTGCCCCTGCCCCTGCCCCCGACCCGGAGGTCGAGTCGGAGGCGGAGACCGAGGGGGAGGCCGAGGCGGGGACCGGGTCCGGGCGCGGCACGAAGATCCGTACCTACGCCGGCATGGCCGCCGCGGCCGTGACCACGGTGCTCGCCGTCGTCGTGGCCGGACAGGTGATCGGTCAGAACGACAGCGACGCCACCCCCACCCGGGCCGCCGCGGACAGCGCGAAGGACCGGCCCGGCAACGGGCAGTCGCCGGCCTCCCGCTCCGAGGGTCGCGCGACGCCCGAGGCGGCCCGGGCGGAGCCGACGTACGAGCAGGAGATGGCCCAGCAGCTTCCGATCGACGCGAAGCTCACCGGCCCCGGCCTCTTCGACACCGTCCCCGGCGTCGCCAAGGCGCCGGGCAAGGGGAAGCTGCTGCGCTACCGGGTCGACGTGGAACAGGGCCTGGGCATGGACGGGCAGTTGTTCGCGGAGGCCGTGCACCGCACCCTCAACGACCCGCGGAGCTGGGCGCACGGCGGCGAGATGACCTTCGAGCGGGTCCCGGGCGGCGAGGCCGACTTCGTGATCACCCTCGCGAGCCCCGGGACCACCGGCGCCTGGTGCGCCAAGTCCGGCCTGGACACCACCGTCGACAACGTCTCCTGCGACTCGGCGGCCACCGAACGCGTGATGATCAACGCCTTCCGCTGGGCCCAGGGTTCCCCGACGTACGGCGCGGACCAGATGTTCGCCTACCGCCAGATGCTCATCAACCACGAGGTCGGACACCGGCTCGGACACGGGCACGTCAACTGCCGGACGCCGGGCGCGCTCGCCCCGATCATGCAGCAGCAGACGAAGTCCCTCGACATCGACAACATCCCCTGCAAGCCCAACCCGTGGGTCTACCCAGGCAATTGACCGCTCCCGCCGGGGCCGCCCGTCGCGTAGCGCGCTCGAACGCGACCCGTACGGGAAAGTTACGACTCTTCACCCCTTCCGGTGGCGCGATGGACAACCGTCCGTCGCGCCTTCGGCATATCGGCTTGAGTTCTCCCGCGGCGGGTCGACGGACCGACGGAGACCGCCTGTAAACGGGAGATCGGGGGTGCCACTCGTGCGGATCGGACTGCTCACGGAAGGTGGTTATCCGTATGCGACAGGAGAGGCCGGACTGTGGTGCGACCGGCTCGTGCGCGGGCTGCCGCAGCACTCGTTCGAGCTCTACGCGCTGAGCCGTAGCGCCGAACAGGAAGAGCGCGGCAGCGTGCCGCTGCCCGGCAACGTCACCCGGGTGCGGACCGCCTCGCTGTGGGCCCCCGTCGACGACGGGCGGAGCCACTCCCGGCGTGAGCGCCGCAGGTTCGCCGAGCATTTCGGGGAGTTGGTCCGCGGCGTCTGCGCCGGGGAGGCCGAACCCTTCGCCGCCGGACTGTACGGACTCGCGGAACTCGCCCGCGAGCAGGGTGGCTTGTGCTCGGCCCTGCGCTCGGAGACCGCCGTCCGGGCGGTGGAGGCCGGCTGTCGTGCGCCGGGCGCCGGGCGCGGCTTACAGGCCGCCCGGGTAGCGGACATCCTCGAGTTCGTGGACGAACTGGAGCGCGCCCTTCGGCCGTTGTCGCTCGACTGGTACGGGGACCTCGGCGCGACCGACGTCTGTCACGCCGCCGCCGGCGGGACCGCGGCGATCCCCGGGCTGCTGGCCAAACGCTTCTTCGGGGTCCCGTTGCTGGTCACCGAGTACGGGGTGCGGCTGAGGGCCCACTACCTGGAGCACTCCCCGGACGAGCGGCCCGCCGTACGCGCCCTGCTGGCGGCCTTCCACATCCGTCTGGCCGCCGAGATCTACGCCCGGGCCGACCTGTTGACCCCCGGCAACGCCCACGCCCGCCGTTGGCAGGAGCGGTGCGGGGCCGCGCGGGAACGGGTGCGCACGGTCTACCCGGGGATGGAGGCGGACCGATTCGCCACCGCCGGGGAGGACGCCGACTGCGGCGACCCGGACACACTGGTGTGGGTCGGGCGGATAGAGCCGGCCAAAGACCTCATCGCCCTGCTGCACGCCTTCGCCGAAGTGCGCAGGGCCGCGCCGCTGACACGGCTGCGGATCTTCGCGACCGCCGCCGCGCCCGACTACCTCGCCGACTGCCGTTCCCTCGCCGCGCAACTGTTCCCCGACGAGGCCGCCGACGCGATCACGGTGGGGGAGAACCCCGTGACCTTCGAGACGATCGGCGGGCCGGAGGCGCCCTCACCGGCCGACGCGTACGCGGCGGGTCGGGTGGTGCTGCTGTCCTCGGTGATCGAGGGGTTCCCCCTCACTCTCGCCGAAGCGATGTTCTGCGGCCGGGCCACCGTCTCCACCGATGTCGGCGCGGTGTGCGAGGTCATCGGCGGGACCGGGCTGGTCGTACCGCCGCGCAACCCCAAGGCCCTGGCCGACGCCTGTCTGTCCCTGCTCCGCGATCCCGAACGGGCGCGGCGGCTCGGTGCCGCCGCGCGGGCGCGGGCCCTCGAACTGTTCACCGTCGAGCAGAACGTGGCGGCCTTCCGCGACATCTACCTGCTCCTGCTGGCCCGAGGTCCGGCCCGGCCCGAGGCGGGCGTCCCGTTCGCCCAACCGCCGGAGGCGCGGGTACCGGGGCACTGGACCACGCCGACCTGGGCCGCGCCCGAAGCCGCGCCGGCCTCGGTTGCGGCGAACTCGATTGCGCCGACCTCGGCCCCGGCGCCCGAAGCCACCCCGGGGGAGCCCGCGCCGCCATCGGCTGCCGTGTCACCGGAGACCGCCGTCCTGGCGGGCGCCGTACCGGCGGCCTCCGCGGCGGCCGGCTCCGTACCGGCGGCCTCGGCGGCGGCCACGGAGGCGGCGGCATGACCCTCGAAGACACCGGACTGCGCCCCGATCCCACCGCCGCCCCGCGCCGGCGGGCCGCCGGGGACCCCGTCAAGGCCTTGCTGCACCGCCACCGCGAGCTGTGCGAGCGCGCCGTGGACCCGCTGGAGATCGCCGCCGGGCTCGAGGCGCACGGCATCACCGACCGCACCGCCACGCGCTTCCGCCACCGGGACGTCTTCTCCCTCGCGGAGGAGCTGTACGCCCGCACCCCCCGCGGGGACACCCGGGCCGTCGCCGCCCCGGCCGCCGCCGTCACCGGCCCCGCCGCCCTGCGCGGCCTCGGCTACGCCCTGCTGCCCGGGGCCGTCGCACTCGGGGCGTCCGCCGCCCGGGTGCCCTGGGCCGGCGCCATCGCGGTGGCCGTCACCGTCGCCGCGCTGGTGTGGCCCGGGCGGACCGCCGGGGGGCGGTTCCCCGGACTGTCACACCTGCTCGCGGCGGCCGCCGTCGGCTGGGCCGTCCACCGCGACGGCCCCGCCCTCGGTGTCGCGCTCGCCCTGTCCGTGGCCCCCGCACACCTGGCCGCCACCGCCTTCGCCGCCCGCGCCCGGCGCGGACTCGCGGGGAGCCGGGCCCTGGATGACTTCGCCGCCGGCGTCCGACCGCTGCTGGTCGTCACCGTCGCCGCCTTCACCGCGGTCGCCGCCGGGGCCGCCGCGCTCGCCGGAGCACCGCTCGGGCCCGCCGCGGCGCTCGCCGCGCTGCTCTTCCTGACCCGGCTGGTGCTCGCCCACGGCGCACACCGGGTGCCCGCCTCGGCCGCGCTGGCCGTGGCCCTCGTACCGGTTCCGTCGGCTCCGCTCGCCGCCGCCGCGGGACTCCTCGTACACGCCGTCGTCGCGCTGTCCCGTGCCTCGGCACACGCGCGTCCCTGAGCCTTCGGAAACCGTCGCCGGAGCGCCGTACCCCTACCAACCCACCCGAGACCCAAGGAGAAACAGGATGACCGGCCAGCCAACCAACCAAGGGGCCGCGCGATGAGGGTGCTGCTGATCGGAGCCAACGGATACCTCGGCCGCTACGTCGCCGACCGGTTGCTCGCCGACCCCGCCGTGCAGCTCACCGCGCTCGGCCGGGGCGACGACGCCGACGTCCGCTTCGACCTCGCGACCGGCAGCCCCGGGGCCCTCACCCGGTTCCTCGACGCCGTCCACCCGGGTGTCGTCATCAACTGCGCGGGCGCCACCCGCGGCGGCGCCCGGGAACTGACCCGGCACAACACCGTCGCCGTCGCCACCATCTGCGAGTCCCTGCGCCGCAGCGGCTGCGGCGCCCGGCTCGTCCAGCTGGGCTGTGCGGCCGAGTACGGGCCCAGCCAGCCCGGTTCCTCCACGGCCGAGGACGCCGTCCCGAGACCGGGCGGACCGTACGGCGTCAGCAAGCTCGCCGCGACCGAGCTGGTGCTCGGCTCCGGGCTGGACGCGGTCGTGCTGCGGATCTTCTCGCCCGTCGGCCCCGGCACTCCCGCCGGCTCGCCCCTCGGCCGGCTCGCCGAGGCCATGCGGCGGGCCATGCAGTCCGGCGACGGCGAACTCAAGCTCAGCGGCCTCGGGGTCCAGCGCGACTTCGTGGACGTGCGCGACGTGGCCCGGGCCGTGCACGCGGCCTCGCTGTCCGCCGCCCAGGGCGTCGTCAACATCGGCACCGGCCGCGCGGTCCGGCTGCGCGACGCGGCGGCCGTACTGGCCCGGGTCGCGGGATACGGCGGCTCGCTGCACGAACTGGACGTACCGCACGGCGGCGGACAGCACCCGCTCGCCCACGGGCATCCGGGACGGCCGCAGGGCCTGCCCGGCATCGGCGCCCCGCGCTCCGAGGCCACGGCCGAGCAACTGGCCGCCGCCCCGCAGCCCCCGTACCCCGACGGCTGTGGCGTCTGGCAGCAGGCCGACGTGCGCACCGCCCGCGACCGGCTCGGCTGGCGGCCCCGGATCAACCTGGAGGAGTCCCTGGCCGACATCTGGATGGAGGCGGCGTGTCGCATTTGACGACGCCGACGCCCCCGGCCGCCGCGACCGGCGCGGGCCGGCTGGGTCTGGGCACCCCCGGCTACGCGCACCCACTGCTCGCTCCGGTGGAGTGGGCCGAGCTGACCCGGCCGGGGACGCCGCTGCACTGGGCCGTGCTCAACGTCACGGACGGCCCGGGCGGACGGCCCGACCCGCACTGCGCGGAGGCAGCCGCACGGCTGCGCGACGCGGGCGGCGGCGACGGCGGCACGGGCCGCCGCCTCCTCGGTCGTCTCGCCATGCGGAACGGGTCGCGGTCGTTCGGGGAGCTGGTCTCCGACGCCCACCGCTTCCGGGACTGGTACGGGGTCGGCGGCTTCTACCTGGCCGACACCCCGGCGGACCGGGCGGACCTGGCGGCGGTGCGCCGCGTCGTGGACACCCTGCGCGGGCTCGGCGACGGCCTGCGCATCGTGCTGGACCACGGCACCCACCCCTACGAGGGGTACGTGGAGACCGCCGACCAGCTGGTCACCTTCTCCGGGTCCTGGGCCGCCTACCGCTGGTCCCTGGTGGCGGAGTGGACGGCCGAGTACCCGCCGGAGCTCTTCTGCCACCTGGTGCACGGCGTGCCGCGCACCCACCTGGAGGAGGCGCTGAGGATCGCCCGCTGGCAGGGCGCAGGGACGATCTGGTTCACCGACCGGCGCGGGTCCGCCGACCGTGATCCCTGGGCCTCGATGCCCGGGTACTGGGACGAAATCGTCTCGCGTATCGGAACAGGTGTCTCGGAATGAAGAAGGGCGTGGCAGTGTTACGGAGAGAACAACCGTTCAGACATACCCATCTACGGAGTCCCCGTGTCGCTGCCACCCCTGGTAGAGCCAGCTGCTGAGCTCACCGTTGACGAGGTCCGTCGGTACTCCCGCCACCTGATCATCCCGGATGTCGGGATGGACGGCCAAAAGCGCCTCAAGAACGCCAAGGTGCTGGCCGTGGGCGCGGGCGGCCTCGGTTCGCCCGCCCTCATGTACCTGGCCGCGGCCGGCGTCGGCACGCTGGGCATCGTCGAGTTCGACGAGGTCGACGAGTCGAACCTCCAGCGTCAGATCATCCACAGCCAGGCGGACATCGGCCGGTCGAAGGCCGAGTCGGCCCGTGACAGCGTGCTGGGCATCAACCCGTACGTGAACGTGGTCCTTCACGAAGAGCGGCTCGAAGCCGAGAACGTGATGGAGATCTTCAGCCAGTACGACCTCATCGTCGACGGCACGGACAACTTCGCCACGCGCTACCTCGTCAACGACGCCTGCGTGCTGCTGAACAAGCCGTACGTGTGGGGCTCCATCTACCGCTTCGACGGCCAGGCCTCGGTGTTCTGGTCCGAGCACGGCCCCTGCTACCGCTGCCTCTACCCGGAGCCCCCGCCGCCGGGCATGGTCCCGAGCTGCGCCGAGGGCGGCGTACTGGGCGTGCTCTGCGCGTCCATCGGCTCCATCCAGGTCACCGAGGCCATCAAGGTCCTCACGGGCGTCGGCGAGCCGCTGGTCGGCCGTCTGATGATCTACGACGCGCTGGAGATGCAGTACCGCCAGGTCAAGGTGCGCAAGGACCCCGACTGCGCCGTCTGCGGCCCGAACGCGACCGTCACCGAGCTCATCGACTACGAGGCCTTCTGCGGTGTCGTGTCGGAGGAGGCCCAGGAGGCGGCGGCCGGTTCGACGATCACTCCCAAGCAGCTCAAGGAGTGGATCGACGGCGACGAGCCGATCGAGATCATCGACGTCCGGGAGAAGAACGAGTACGAGATCGTCTCGATCCCCGGCGCGAAGCTGATCCCCAAGGGCGAGTTCCTGATGGGCACCGCCCTCCAGGACCTCCCGCAGGACAAGCGGATCGTCTTGCACTGCAAGACGGGTGTCCGCAGTGCGGAAGTGCTCGCCGTCCTGAAGTCCGCGGGCTTCTCCGACGCGGTACACGTCGGCGGCGGGGTCATCGGCTGGGTCCACCAGATCGAGCCCGAGAAGCCGGTCTACTGATCGCCCGCCGATCGGCCGACTGATCCTCGCGTCCGAGGGGCCGCACCGCTCTGCGCGGTGCGGCCCCTCGGCGCGTGTGCGGGCCGGGCGCGGCATTCCTCCGGCGTGGTGTCGGCGCGGCGCCCGGGCACGGGCCTGCGGCTCAGGCGTCGTCCGGCCGCTCGGGCGGCGACGACGGCTGGGCGGACGGGTTCTGGCTCGGGGTGCAGACCTTGCCCGCGGCCGGCACCTTCCCGTCCAGCAAGTAGGCGTTCGTCACCTGCTGCACGCAGGCGTCCCCGCTGTTGTACGCGCCGTGCCCCTGGCCCTTGTACGTCAGCTCCACGCCGACGCCGGGGCCGAGCCGCTCCACCATCCTGCGGGCGCCCTCGTACGGGGTCGCCGGGTCGCCGGTGTTGCCGATCACCAGGATCGGGGCGGACCCGCGGGCGGAGACGTCCGGGGTGTCCCAGGCGCCCGGGACCGGCCAGTCGGTGCAGCTCATCAACGCCCAACCGAGGAAGTCGCCGAACACGGGCGATGCCGAACGGAACTCCGGCAACTTGGACTTGGTCTGCTCCAGGGTGAAACGGTCCTTGGAGTCGGCGCAGTTGATCGCCGTGTTCGCTGCCCCGATGTTGCTGTAGTGACCCTGTTGGTCACGGCCGTTGAGGGCGTCCGACAGCGCCATCAGCAGCTGTCCCTGCCCGCCCTCGGCCTCGTCCAGGCCCTGTTCCAGCAGGGGCCACAGCTCCTTCGAGTAGAGAGCCTGGGCGATGCCGTTGGTGGCGGCGGAATCGGTGAGCTGCCGGCCGGGGAGACCGGGGATCGGTTTGACCGCCAGCTTCTTCTGGAGCCGGGTGACGTTCGCCTCGACCTCCTGGGCGGTGCTGCCCTGGAGGCGGCACGCGTCGCCGCGGTTCACGCAGTCCTGGGCGAAGTTGCCGAGCGCGAGCTGGAACCCCTTGGCCTGGCCTAGGGACCCCTGCTCCGAGGTCTGGGTCGGGTCCACGACGGCGTCGAAGACGGCCCGGCCGACGTTCTTCGGGAAGAGGTGCGCGTAGACCCCGCCGAGCTCGGTCCCGTAGGAGATGCCGAAGTAGTTCAGCTTCTCGTCGCCGAGCGCCTGACGGATGCGGTCCATGTCGCGGGCGGCGTTCTCGGTGCCGACGTGGGGGAGCACCTTGCCGGAGTTGCGCGTGCAGGCCTGCTGGTACCGCTTGATGTTGTCGACGAACGTCTTCTCCTGCTGCGGGGTCGCGGGCGTGGAGTCCGAGGCGTAGTAGGCGTCCAGTTGCTTGTCGTCCTCGCAACGCACGGGCGCGCTGCGGCCGACGCCGCGCGGGTCGAAGCTGACCAGGTCGTAGCGGGAGCGCAGGGCCTCGTACTCCTTGGCGGCACCCGGGAGGGTGGTGATGCCGGAACCGCCGGGGCCGCCGAAGTTGAAGAGGAGGGAGCCGATGCGCTTGTCCTTGTCGCGCGCCTTGGCGCGGATCAGGGCCAGCGGAATCGTTTCTCCTTCGGGCTTCGCGTAGTCGAGGGGCACGTCGAGGGTGGCGCACTGCCAGTCCTTGCCGGGCGCCTGTCCGCCGCCCTCCGCGTTGGTGGGCGCCTCGCACGCCTCCCACTTCAGGGCCTTGGGCGGGTTGCCGCCCGCGGTCTTCTTGTCCTTCTCCCCGCCGTCGCCGGACGAACAGGCGCCGGCGGTGAACAGCGCGGCGGCGGCGGCCGCGGCGGCGGTGACCCGCAGTGCGTTTCTCGGCATGCACCCATCCTGTGGGCGGGCGGGCCGCTGCGCGCGGGCGATGCGCCGTTCGGGGGTGTGCGGGCCGCGGCCGTACGTGGTCACCTGGAGCCATGGACCAAGCCCAATGGGTCGGGATCGGCGAAGCCGCCGCCCTGACCGGTACGACGCCGAACGCCATCCGGCACTTCCACCGAACCGGGCTGCTCCCGGAGCCCGAGCGGGGTCCGGGGGAGCGGCGGCGGTACGGGTACGAGGACGTCGTCCGCGTCCTGTGGGTGCGGGCGGTGATCGAACTGGGGCTGCCCGAGGCCTGGCCACGGGCGGCCGAGGAGGGCGGCGCCGGGCCGGACGATCCCTTGGCGGAGCTGGAGGTGTCGCTGGAGCGGCGACGGGAGCGCGCCGGGGAGTTGCTGTCGGCCGTACGGCGGCTGCGGGCGTGCGGGGGTGACCTGCGGCGGTCGGACGCCGGAGTGGCCCGCGCGGCGGGCCTGGCGACGCCCGAGGTCGGACAGCGGACGTTCACCCTGCACCCCCGGCTGCGGGCGGAGCAGCGGCGGCTGGAGTTGGAGATCGAGGTGCTGTCCGACCCGCGTTTCCCGCCGGACGACCCCCGGGTCGTCGCGCTGGCCCACGACTTCTCCGTCCACCTGCTGGCCCTGGAGGCGGCGGAACGCGCGGCGGACTTCCCGGAGCCGGACTTCCTCGACTCCCCACCCGCCGCGCCCGCGCCGGGCGCCCCGTCCCACGTCCTCACCCTCCCGGGCAAGCTCTCCCCGGCCCTCGCCCGCGTGGCGGAACTCCTCTCGGCACACCGCCCCGCGAACTGATCGGCCCGAACCCCGCCGGAGCGTCGACGGGGGTGCTCACCGCGCCCCCACCCGGCTGACCCGCCAGGGGCCGGTTGCGGCGCGGGCCTGTCCCTGCGCTCCGTCCGGCGGCAGGGCTCCCGCCCGACCGCGTGCCGGGTCGGGCCGGGTCCGGGCCGTGGGCCGTCCGGCTGGGCCCGGTGCCGATGGGTGGCTTCGCTCACGATGCGCCCGATCGGTTGACCTGGCCGGGGCTGCGGCGTGGCGATGTCTGGCCCGCCCCGCGCAATCCGTCCCGGCGGGTGGAGCCCCGGGTGGGGCGGTGGTCGGCCCCCCACGGGGGAATCCGCGCTCGGCCTCCGCTCCCGGCGGGCGGAGCTGCCGGCCGGGGGCCGGTGAGGGTGGGCGTTGCCGGCGAGCCGGCCAGGGTCGGGTGCCCGTGCCGGGGTCCAGCCCCGCGACTTTCGGCCCCACCCGTGCTGCCGGTCCGGGTGGGGAGCCAGGGGCGGGTAGCCGCCGGGGCACGTGCCGGCAGGTGTCGTGGCCCACCGGCCGCCGCCGTGCTCGACGCGCCGCCCTTTGCGAGCCGCGTATCGGCCCGGTGGCCAGGTGCCCGAGGAGCCGGGCGGCCCGCCGTCGCGCGGCGGTGCGGGGACGGGGGGCCGGCGGGCGGACCGCCCTAGATGGCTCCCTTGCGGGTCAGGAAGTTGAACGACAGCCAGCCCGGCAGGACCGGCAGCCAGAACGTCATCAGGCGGAACAGCAGCACCGCCGAGATCGCGACCTCCTTTTCCAGCCCCGCCGCGATCAGGCCCAGCGTCAGCGTCGTCTCCACGGCGCCGATGCCGCCGGGCGTCGGCGCCGCCGAACCCAGCGCGTTGCCCGCCAGGAAGACCACCGCGATGCTCGCGTAGCTGATGGCCTGCCCGCCACCGAACGCGCGGATCGACGCGTCCAGGCACATCACGAAGCAGGCCGTGAGAAGCAGCATCCCGCCGATGCCCGTCATCAGCTTCTGCGGCCGCTGGAGCACGTCCAGCATGCGCGGCACGACCCCGGCGAACAGCGCCCGCACCCGGGTCACGATGAATTTCCGCAGGAACGGGACCGCCGTCACCACCAGCACCAGCACCGCCACCGTCAGGAGACCCGCGATGACCGTCCGGGACGGGGTCATCTCTGGGGTCTTCTCCGTCCCGGTCAGGTAGCCGAAGGACAGCAGCAGCAGGACGTGGCTGGCCAGCCCGAACAACTGCGAGGCGCCGACGCTCGCCACCGCCAGCCCCGGCCGGACCCCGGCCCGCTGGAGGAAGCGGGTGTTCAGCGCGACACCGCCGACCGCCGCCGGGGCCACGAGCTTCACGAACGACCCGGCCACCTGCGCCACCACCGTCCGCAGGAACGACACGCGCTCCGGCACGAACCCCAGCAGGCTCATCGCCGCCGCGAAGTAGCTCAGCACCGAGAAGGCGAGCGCGGCCCCGACCCAGCCCCACTGGGCCTGCGCGACGATGGTCGCGAAGTCCACGTGGGCCAGCTGCGTGAGCAGGAAGTACGCCCCGAACGCCCCCGCGATGAACGAGACGAGCGTGCGCGGCCGGATGCGCTCCAGCCGCGCCGGCTCCACCGGCGCCTGCGGGCGGATCAGCAGCACCTGCCGGCGGATCTGGCTCAGCAGGTCCTCCTCGCGGGCCTCGTCGAGCGCGTCGTCCAACGCCCGCTTCTCCGCCTTCCGGTCGGCGGCGGGGCTCGACGCGGCGTCCGCCTCGCGCGCGGCCTTCGCGGCCCGCGAGGACTCCAGTACCGCCTCCCGTTCCCGGTCGGCCCGCTCGCGCGCCAGCTTGCGCAGAGTCGCCCGGGTGGAGCGGCTCAACGCGATCGGCTGGAGCAACGGCAGACAGTCCGCGACCGCGTCCGGGCCGAGCACCGACACCGCCGACGCCACCGACCGCTCCGCGCCGACCCGCAGGCCGAGGGTGGTCAGCAACTGCGCGATGTCCATCCGCAAGACCAGGTCGCCGGCCGCGATCTCGCCGCCCCGCAGGTCGGTGAGTATGACATTGCCGGAACGATCCACCACGAGCGCGTCCCCGGTGAGCCGCCGGTGGGCGATCCGCCGCGACTGTAGCGCCCGTACCTGCACCCACGCGTTGCGGGTCAACTCGTCGGTGATCTCCTCGTCCGGGAGAGAGTCCAGCGTCCGGCCGCCGAGGTGCTCGTAGACGAGCATCACGGCGTCCGGCCCGAGCTCGGAGGTGGCGATCAGCTTCGGCGCGTTGGCCCCGGCCGCGATGGCGGCGTACGCGAGGAGGGCCTCCTGCTCCAGCGCCTGGCGCAGCGACTGCAGGCTGCGCCGGGTGGTGATGCCGCGCAGGGTCACCCGGCGCCAGACCCGGTAGAAGAAGCCCTGCGCCTGCTGCTCCCGGTCGACGACGGTGACGTCGAGCGGAGGCCCGTCCTCCAGCGTCACGTGGTACCGGCGGCCGCGGTCGCTGATCTCGGAGGCCTCGGCGCTGTCCGGCGCCTCCGCGCGCATCGCGCTGACCGGCTGGAAGCCGACCCGGCGGAGGCCGGCGAGCAGGTGCTGCCCGGTGGGGCGCACGTTCGGGGAGCCGACGGCGTACAGCGTCCCGTACGCCACGCTCCAGCCGATCAGTACGGTCAGGATGATCGAGAAGGGTGTGGTGTAGCCGCTGACCAGCATCGCGAAGGCGTCGAGCAGCAGGACCACCCACAACGCGACCCGCCAGCGGGGACGGCGGGTCATCCCGACCGCCGTCATGTAGGCGATGACGGGCGCGAGGTAGCCGTGCACCGGGTCGGTGAGGGCGCCGCCGGCGCCGGTGGCGCGGGTGAGGGCGTCCTGGATCGTCGCGGGGGCGGCCTGGGAGACCCACAGGTCGGTGGCGAGGGTGACACCGTGCGCGAGGACCGCGGCGAGCACGCCGTCGGCGATGCGCAGGCCGTCGCGCTTGATCAGCCGTTCGATGGCGAAGGCGACGGGGACGAGCAGTACGGCGATGCTCGCCACCAGCCCGGCGACCTTGATCAGCACGTCGGGCGCCTGACCGGTGCCGTTGGAGATGTCCTGTTCGAGACCGGCGGTGGTGCCGTGGGCGAAGGCTGAGATGCCGAGGACGACCGCGATGCCGAGGACGCCGACGAGGAGCCGGACGAGGTCGGAGGGCCGGTGGACGCGGGCGGCGAGGAGCGGCTCGTCGACCTCGACGCGGTCGGCGTCGGTCGGGGTGTGGCCGTGCGGGCGCTCGGGGCTGTCGAGGCCGTCGTCGGCGCCGCGATCGTCGTGACCGCCGCCGCGGTCGTCTCGGTGGCCGGCGTTGGGTCCGGGTTGCGCGCCGGCGTCCGGGCCGGGTTGCGCGCCGAGGTGCGCGCCGTGCTCCGGTCCGAGGTGCGCGCCGTGCTCCGGGCCGTCCTCGGGGCCCGGGCCCCGGCGGTCGTCGCGGGGCGTGTCTGGGCGTGCGCCGTCGTTCGACGTCGCGCCGTCCGGAGGGCTCACACCCTGCTCCTTCGCCGTCACTTCCGTCTCTTCTTGATCACGTATCACCAGTCACCGCCCGGAAGATGGTGGCACGGACCGGCGTGCGTGCGGGGCAGCAGGGTGCGCGCCGGTGCGGAAGCAAACCCTCCACGAGCCTGTCGGTCACGTGCGGCACCATGGTCCGGATGAGCGCAGAACTGCCCGAGTACGCGGAACGGGTGCTGGAGGTGACCGAGCGTATTCCGCCCGGCCGGGTGATGACGTACGGCGACGTCGCCGAGTGGCTCGGCGAGGGCGGACCACGCCAAGTCGGGCGCGTCATGGCCCTGTACGGCGGCGCCGTGCCCTGGTGGCGCGTGGTGCGCGCCGACGGCCGGCCCCTGCCGGGCAGCGAACACCGGGCCCTGTCGCACTACCGCGCCGAGGGCACGCCGCTGCGCGAGACCACCGGCGGCGAGTCGCGGCTGGCGATGCGGCGGGCACGCTGGGACGGCCGGGAAGGACGTGACGGAGGCGACGAGGCTCACACCTGACAGCTTCGGCCATTCGTGGCCCGGGCGGGAGACCGAAGGTTCGTACGGGCGACGGGGCGAGGGGCCCGCGGGGTGACGACCGAACCGACCCGGGGCGTCCCGGACGACTGCGGCGGCCGGTGCGGGTGGCGTAGCGTTGCCCCTTCGGCCGTCCCGCCCGGGGTCGAGCCGACCGACGCCCGTGACGCACCGCCGTGCGCGCCCGACGTACCCGTACCACCCGCAGACCCACCAGGACCGGCACCTCACGTGATCACCTCCCCCTCCGACCGCTCAGAGCGGCGTACGCGCACCTCCGACGCGTACCGCCTGGTGCGCACCGGGCCGGAACGGGTGGCTCCCCCTGTCCTGGACGCAGCGCAACGCGCGGTGGTTGAGCACACCGGCGGACCTCTGTTGGTGCTGGCCGGGCCGGGCACCGGCAAGACCACCACGCTGATCGAGTCGGCCGCCGCCCGGGTCGAGGCGGGCACCGACCCGGCCCGCGTCCTGATCCTGACCTTCAGCCGCAAGGCGGCCGTCGAACTGCGCGACCGGGCGGCCCTGCGGCTGGGCGGCGCCCGCGCCCCGCAGGCCACCACCTTCCACTCGTTCTGCTACGGCCTGGTCCGCGCCCACCAGGACACCGACCTCTTCGCCGACCCGCTGCGGCTGCTGTCGGGCCCGGAGCAGGACGTGATGGTCCGCACCCTGTTGGAGGGGCAGCGCCGTATCCGCTCCATCCGCTGGCCGGACGACCTGCGGGCCGCGCTGACCACCCGGGGGTTCGCCGACGAGGTCCGCGCGGTGCTGGCCCGCGCGCGCGAGTTGGGGCTCGGCCCCGAGGCCCTGTCGGACTTCGCCCGGCGGATCGGCCGACCGGACTGGCAGGCGGCCGCCGCCTTCCTCTCCGAGTACCTGGACGTCCTGGACATGCAGGGCACGCTGGACTACGCGGAGCTGCTGCACCGTGCGGTGCTCCTCGCGGAACGCACGCCGTCCCTCGCGTCCGCGTACGACGTGATCTACGTGGACGAGTACCAGGACACCGACGCCTCGCAGCTGCGGCTGCTGCGCGCGCTGAACGGGCCGGGCGGGACGCTGGTGGCCTTCGGCGACCCGGACCAGTCGATCTACGCGTTCCGGGGCGCCGACATCAACAACATCCTCGACTTCGAGAGTTCCTTCCCCGGGGCGGAGGTACGGGCCCTGACGGTGGGTCGCCGCTCCGGGGCGGTCCTGCTGGCCGCGACCCGGCTGCTCACGTCCCGCATGCCGGTGCCGAGGCTGCCCGCGGCGGCGGTACGGGCACACCGGGCACTGCGTCCCGTGCGGGAGGGCGGGCGCGTGGAGGTGTACACGTACCCGACGGCCGGCGCGGAACTCGACAACATCGCCGACATCCTGCGGCGGGCGCACCTGGAGGACGGCGTGCCGTGGCGGGACATGGCCGTCCTGGTCCGCGCCGGCGGCCGCACGCTCCCCGCGACGCGGCGCGCGCTGATC
Source organism: Streptomyces sp. Tek67B01 (assembly GCF_055231995.1). Lineage (NCBI taxonomy): Bacteria > Bacillati > Actinomycetota > Actinomycetes > Kitasatosporales > Streptomycetaceae > Streptomyces > Streptomyces sp. Tek67B01. Next base: position 2,655,219 of record NZ_JBUYUY010000001.1, on the reverse strand, counting down.
TCCGCCGGGGTCCCGGCGGAGACGGACGGCACGGACATCCCCCTCCGCCACGAACCGGCCGTGGCCCCCCTCCTGACGGCCCTCCGCCTGGCCGCCACGGCCGCCGCCGCGACCGCCACCGCCGGCTCGGACCTCCCCGGGCTCCCCGCCGCGGCCTTCGCCGCCGGGGCGGACGGGCCGTGGGTCTCCGATCCGGCCGGCGCCGACGCAGCGGCCCCGGCAGCCACGACCGAGCCCCCGGCCTCCGCTGCCGAGGCCTCCGGCCCGGCCGGTGCGGCTGGGCAGGTCGGTTTCGGCACCGGGTTCCCCGGGGCGGAGGGGCCGGGCGACTCCCCCCGAGGCGCCACCGCGACTTCGGCGGCCTCGATCGAAGCCACCACTTCCGCTGCCGCAACCCCCTGCCCGACCGGTGCGGCCGGTGCCGCCGAGGAGGCCGGTTACGGCGCCGACGCAGCGGCCCCGGCGGGTTCGGCCGGTGAGGGCCGGCCGGTGGCGGGTGTCGACGCCACGGCAGACGCGGACGGGTCGGTCGGGCCCGGCCCTGTGGCCGGCCCGGGCGGTTCCGGTCCCAGCGATGCGCCGCTTCACCCCGCCGCTCCGGAGAGCTCCGCCGACCCGGGCGGGCCGGCCCCGGCTCCCGGCTCCGCCGAGGAGGCCGCCCCGGCCGGTTCCGGAGACGGCGCCGGCTCCGTGGGGTCGGCGGCTGCGGCCGGTTCCGGCGGGCCGGGTGATCGGCCGGACGGGGGCGCCGCGCAGGCCTCCGGTGCCGGCGGCGACGGCGCGGCCGACGGGGCCACACTGTCGGCCGACGCCGTCGGACCCGCCGCGGCCGATGCCGTCGGACCCGCCGCGGCCGCCGCGTCGGCCGACGCGGCGGTGGTCGCTGCCGCCGGGCAGGCCGGTTCCGGCGGGCCGGGCGGGCAGCCGGATGCGGAGGCCTTGGACGACGTCGGCTGGGTGGGGGTCGAGGCGGCCGTCGCGTTGCTCGGGTCGCCGCTCGGAGGCATGGACGCCGCCGATCTGCGTCGGCTGGGGCGGGCGTTGCGGGAAGAGGAGCGGGCCGCCGGGGTCACCGTGCCCGCTCCCTCCGACGTGCTGCTCGCCCGCGCCCTCGCCGAGCCCGAGCGGCTCGTCGCCCACGACCCCGCCTACGCCCGCGGCGCCCAACGCCTCGGCCTGCTCCTGCGCAAGGCCCGCGAGCTCCTCGAAGGCGGCGGCACGGCGGAAGAGGCCCTCTGGCTCCTGTGGGACGGCACCCCCTGGCCCCAGCGCCTGGAGCGGGGCGCCCGCCGCGGCGGCCCCGCCGGCCGCAACGCGGACCGCGACCTCGACGCCGTCTGCGCCCTCTTCGACACCGCCGCCCGCGCCGAGGAACGTACCGGCGGCCGCGGCGCCCTCAACTTCCTCGAACAGCTCGAAGCCGAGGACATCGCCGCCGACACCCTCACCCGCAAGGCCCACCGCTCCGACGCCGTCCGGCTGATGACCGCCCACCGTTCCAAGGGGCTCGAATGGGGCCTCGTCGTCGTCGCCGGCGTCCAGGAAGGGCTCTGGCCCGACCTCCGCCGCCGCGGCTCCCTCCTGGAGGCCGACCGCATCGGCCGTGACGGTCTCGCCGACCCGCTCACCCCCGGCGCCCTCCTCGCCGAGGAGCGCCGCCTCTTCTACGTCGCCGCCACCCGCGCCCGCCACCGCCTCGTCGTCACCGCCGTCAAGGCCCCCGCCGAGGACGGCGACCAGCCCTCCCGCTTCCTCAGCGAACTCGGCGTACCGGTCAAGGACGTCGCCGGCCGCCCCCGCCGCCCCCTCTCCGTCCCGGCGCTCGTCGCCGAACTCCGTGCCACCACCGTCGACCCCGAGGCCTCCGAGGCGATGCGCGACGCCGCCGCCCGCCGGCTGGCCCGCCTCGCCGCGCTCACCGACGACGAGGACCGGCCCCTGGTCCCCGCCGCGCACCCGCAGCGCTGGTGGGGGCTGTACGAACCCACCCGCAGTACCGTCCCGCTGCGCGACCGCGACCGCCCCGTCGCCCTCTCCGGCAGCGCCCTGGACCAGCTCGCCAACACCTGCTCCCTCCAGTGGTTCCTCGGCCGCGAGGTCAAGGCGGACGCCCCCTCCACCGCCGCCCAGGGCTTCGGCAACGTCGTCCACGTCCTGGCCGACGAAGTCGCCTCCGGCCGGACCCCCGCCGACCTCGCCGTCCTGATGGAACGCCTCGACTCCGTCTGGGACGCCCTCGCCTTCGACGCCCCGTGGAAGTCCCGCCAGGAGAAGGACAACGCCCGCGCCGCCCTCGAACGCTTCCTGCGCTGGCACGCCACCGACCGGGGGGGCAGGGCGGCGGTGGCCACGGAGCACGAATTCGACGTCACGCTCGAAGCGGGCGACTTCGCCGTTCGCGTCCGGGGTTCCATGGACCGGGTCGAATCGGACCCCCAGGGGCGTGCGTACGTCGTCGACTTCAAGACCGGCAAGGCCGTGCCCACCAAGGACGAGGTCGCACGCCACCCCCAGCTCGCGGTGTACCAGCTCGCGGTCCGCGAAGGAGCCGTCGACGAGGTCTTCGACGGCCGCCGCCCCGAACCCGGCGGCGCCGAACTCGTACAGCTCCGTCAAGGCGCCGCCAAGCGCGACGGCGGCGACGAGGTGCCGAAGGTCCAGGCGCAGCAGCCCCTGGACGGAGACTGGGCCGCCGACCTGCTCGCCACCGCCGCCGGTCGGGTCCTGGACGAGCGCTTCACCCCCAACACCGGACAGCACTGCGACCACTGTTCCTTCCGCAGCGCGTGCAGCGCCCGCCCGGAGGGCCGCCACACCGTGGAGTGACCGCTCTCCGGGCGGGCGCTGCACGCGCTGCGGGCGGGGGCGTCGGCGGGACGGCGCCCGGGACGCCGGCGGGGAGTGTCAGTGCGGGCGGCTAGCCTTTTCGGGTGTCCGCGCGTCCGGCCGGCCCCCCGGCCCTCACCGATCCCGAGCAGCTCAAGGAGCTCCTCGGGATCCCCTTCACGCCGGAACAGCTGGCCTGTGCGACCGCACCGGCCGCCCCCCAGGTCATCGTCGCGGGAGCGGGCTCCGGCAAGACCACCGTCATGGCCGCGCGCGTGGTCTGGCTGGTCGGCACGGGCGCGGTCGCGCCCGAACAGGTCCTCGGCCTGACCTTCACCAACAAGGCCGCCGGCGAACTCGCCGAGCGCGTCCGCAAGGCCCTCGCCCGCGCCGGCATCAGCGACCCGGACCCTTTCCCCGATGCCTTCCCGGACCCTTCCTCGGCCGGGAGGGAGCCGGGCGCGGCCGCCGGAGAGCCCCGCATCTCCACCTATCACGCCTTCGCCGGGCAGCTCCTCAAGGACCACGGCCTGCGCATCGGGCTGGAACCCAGCACCCGACTGCTCGCGGACGCCACCCGCTTCCAGCTCGCCGCCCGCGTGCTGCGCGAGGCCCCCGGCCCGTACCCCTCGCTGACGAAGTCCCTCCCCGACCTGGTCAGCGACCTGCTCGCGCTCGACGCCGAACTGTCCGAGCACCTGGTCGCCCCGCAGGAACTGCGGACGTACGACACCGGGCTCCTGGACGAACTCGCCGGCACCAAGCTCACCAACGACGACCTGCGCAAGATCCCCGAGGCGGTACGCGGCCGGCTCGAACTGCTGGAGCTCACCGAGCGCTACCGCGACGCCAAACGCTCCCGCGACCTGCTCGACTTCAGCGACCAGATAGCCCTCTCCGCGCGGCTCGCCACCACCCGGCCCGAGGTCGGGGCGCTGCTGCGCGAGGAATTCCGGGTCGTCCTGCTCGACGAGTACCAGGACACCTCCGTCGCGCAGCGGCTGCTGCTCTCCGGCCTGTTCGGTGCCGGCACGGGCCACGCCGTGACCGCCGTCGGCGACCCCTGCCAGGCGATCTACGGCTGGCGCGGTGCCTCCGTCGCCAACCTAGACGACTTCCCCGAGCACTTCCCGAACGCCGACGGCAGCCCCGCCGCCCGTCAGTCGCTCAGCGAGAACCGGCGCAGCGGCGGCCGGCTGTTGGACCTGGCCAACGGCCTCGCCGCGCCCCTGCGCGCCATGCACGAGGGCGTCGAGGCGCTGCGGCCCGCGCCGGGGGAGGAGCGGTCCGGCTCGGTCCGCTGCGCCCTGCTGCCCACGCACGCCGAGGAGCTGGAGTGGCTCGGCGACTCCGTCGCGCACCTGGTCCGTACGGGGACGGCGCCGGGGGAGATCGCGGTGCTGTGCCGCTCCGCCGGGGACTTCGCGCGCATCCAGGCGGTGCTGGTGGCCCGCGAGGTGCCCGTCGAAGTGGTCGGGCTCTCCGGCCTCCTGCACCTGCCCGAGGTCGCGGACCTGGTCGCGGTGTGCGAGGTGCTCCAGGACCCGGGCGCCAACGCCTCACTGGTGCGGCTGCTGACCGGCCCCCGCTGGCGGATCGGCGCGCGTGACCTGGCACTGCTGGGGCGGCGGGCGCGGCAGCTCGTGAACGGCCGGCCGTCGGGCGGGGCCGACGCCGACCCGGACGCGCGGCTCGCGGCGGCCGTCGAGGGCGTCGACCCGGTGGAGGTCATCTCGCTGGCCGACGCGCTGGAGACCTTCCTCGACTCCGCCGGGGCCGTCGCCGGGGAGGACCTGCCCTTCTCGGCGGAAGCCCGGGTCCGCTTCGCGCACCTCGCGCAGGAGCTGCGTGACCTGCGGCGTTCGCTCGCCGATCCGCTGATGGACGTACTGCACCGGGTGCTCGCGGCGACCGGGCTGGACGTGGAACTGTCGGCCTCCCCGCACGCCCTGGCCGCCCGGCGCCGCGAGACGCTGTCCGGCTTCCTGGACGTCGCGGCGGGATTCGCCTCGCTCGACGGGGAGGCCTCGCTGCTCGCGTTCCTCGCCTTCCTGCGGACGGCGGCGCAGTACGAGAAGGGCCTGGACCACGCCCTGCCGGGCGGGGAGAACACGGTCAAGGTGCTGACGGCCCACAAGTCCAAGGGGCTGGAGTGGGACGTGGTGGTCGTACCCGGCCTCTGCGCGGGAGCCTTCCCGAAGGAGAAGCCGCCGGAGGCCTGGACGTCGTACGCGAAGGTCCTGCCGTACGCCCTGCGCGGCGACGCGTCGACGCTGCCCGGCGACCCCGCCTGGACCTCGGCGGGCCTCAAGTCCTTCAAGGCGGGGCTGAAAGAACACAAGGCGGTGGAGGAACTCCGCCTGGGGTACGTGACGTTCACCCGACCGCGCTCGCTCCTGCTGGCCTCGGGCCACTGGTGGGGGCCGACGCAGAAGAAGCCGCGGGGGCCGTCCGCGTTCCTGGAGGCGCTGTACGCGCACTGCGAGGCGGGACACGGGGAGATCGAGGCGTGGGCGCCCGAGCCCGAGCCGGAGGACGAGAACCCGGTCCTGGCCGAGGCCGCGACCGCGGACCACGCCTGGCCGCTGCCGCTGGACCCGGCCTCGCTGGCGCGGCGCCGCCGCGCGGCGGCGCTGGTGGAGTCCCACCTCTCGGCGGCCTACCTCTGGCCCCCGCACTGCGAGGAGCCGTCCTACGACGACCCCTCCTGGCCCGACCCCACGGTCCCACCCCCTCGCTCCGCCGTCCCGGACGAGGACCTGTGGCCGGAGGCCGACGCGGCCGGATGGTCGGCCCGGCCTCCGGGCTCCGGTTCGGCCGTGTCAGACGGTGCGGGGCCGGAGGCCCACTTCACCGCGTCCGCCGACGCTCCCGGGCCGCAGCCCCGCTCCGCCCTGCCGGCCGGCGCGGCCGGTCCGCAGGCGCACGCCACCGTGCCGGAGGAGGACCTGTGGCCGGAGGCCGACGCGGCCGGATGGTCGGCTCGGCCTCCGGGCTCCGGTTCGGCCGTGTCGGACGGCGACTTGTGGCCGGAGGCCGACGCGCACGCTGGGTTGGCGTGGCCTCCGCATGCCGGTGACGCCCCGCCCTCCCGCTCGGCCGTGCCCGCTGACGGGCCCGGGCCGGAGGCGTACCCCCCCGTGTCCGCCGACGCCGCGCGCTCCGACTCCGCTGTGCCCGCCCGGGCCCTCGGGCAGCAGGCGCACGCCGCCGTCCCGGACGAGGACCTGTGGCCGGAGGCCGACGCGGCCGGATGGTCGGCCCGGCCTCCGGGCTCCGGCTCCGGTATGCCCGCCGACGGCCCCGCCGCCCGGGTGCCCGGGCAGCAGGCGCGTGCCGCCGTGCCGGGTGACCAGCTGTGGCCGGAGGAGGACACGTGGGTGCCGGCGGCATCCGGGCCCGGCGGTCGGGCGTGGGACGCGGGCCGCGGGTCGGCCGAGCTGAGTGCCGAAGAGGCTCGGGCCGTCGCCTCCTGGGACCGGGACCTCGACGCCCTCGAAGGCGAGCTCCGCCGTACCCGTACGGCGGTCCGCGACGTCGAGCTGCCCGCCTCCCTCTCCGCCGGCCAGCTCCTGCGCCTCGCCGCCGACGAGCAGGGCTTCGCCCGCGAGCTCGCCCGCCCCATGCCCAAACCGCCCCAGCCCGCCGCCCGCCAGGGCACCCGCTTCCACGCATGGGTCGAGTCCCGCTTCGACGAGCTCCCGCTCCCCCTCCTCGACGTCCTCGACCCCGCCACCGAACTCCCCGGCGCCGCCTCCGACCAGGACATCGCCGACGAGGCCGACCTCGCCTCCCTCAAGGCCGCCTTCGAGCGCAGCGAGTACGCCGACCGCACTCCTCACCGGATGGAGGCCCCGGTCCAGCTCGCCCTCGCCGGTCGCGTCGTCCGCGGCCGGATCGACGCCGTCTACAAGAACCCCGACGGTTCGTACGAGATCGTCGACTGGAAGACCGGCCGTACGACCGAGGCCGACCCCCTCCAGCTCGCCGTCTACCGCCTGGCCTGGGCCGAGGCCACCGAGACCCCCCTCGACCGGGTCTCCGCCGCGTTCCTCCACGTCCGCAGCGGGCGCGTGATCCGCCCTCGCGACCTGCCCGACCGGGCTCGGCTTGAGCGGATCCTCCAAGGCAAAACGGGCACGGACAGTGCTCCTCAGGCGGACGGTTAGTCTCGTAGGCATGAGCGACACCCAGGCGGACAACGTCGTCCGCACGTACATCGACACCCACCGCGCCGTCTTCCTCGACGACCTCGCCGAGTGGCTGCGCATCCCGTCCGTCTCGGCCCAGCCCGAGCACGCGGTCGATGTACGGCGCAGCGCCGACTGGCTCGCCGCCAAGCTCAAGGAGACCGGCTTCCCGGTCGCCGAGGTCCTCGAAACGCCCGGTGCCCCCGCCGTCTTCGCCGAGTGGCCGAGCGCCGATCCGGCCGCCCCCACCGTCCTCGTCTACGGACACCACGACGTGCAGCCCGCCGCCCGCGAGGACGGCTGGCACACCGACCCGTTCGAGCCGGTCATCGCGGACGGCCGGATGTACGCGCGCGGCGCGGCCGACGACAAGGGCCAGGTGTTCTTCCACACCCTCGGCGTGCGCGCGCACCTCGCCGCCACCGGCGCCGACGCCCCCGCCGTACACCTCAAGCTCCTCATCGAGGGCGAGGAGGAGTCCGGCTCGCCGAACTTCCGCGCCCTCGTCGAGCGCGAGGCCGACCGCCTCGCCGCCGATGTCGTGGTCGTCTCCGACACCGGCATGTGGTCCGAGACCACCCCCACCGTCTGCACCGGCATGCGCGGCGTCGCCGACTGCGAGATCGACTTCCACGGGCCGGACCAGGACATCCACTCCGGCGCCTTCGGCGGGGCCGTGCCCAATCCGGCGACCGTCGCCGCCCGCCTCGTCGCGGCGCTGCACGACGCGGACGGCCGGGTCACGGTCCCCGGCTTCTACGACGGCGTCGGCGAGCTCGACGACGCCGAACGCCGGCTGATCGCCGAGCTGCCCTTTGACGAGGCCGAGTGGCTCCGTACGGCCAAGTCGCACGCGACCGCCGGCGAGAAGGGGTACTCGACGCTGGAGCGCGTCTGGGCCCGCCCGACCGCCGAAGTCAACGGCATCGGCGGCGGCTACCAGGGTCCCGGCGGCAAGACCATCGTGCCCGCCTCCGCCCACGTGAAGCTGTCGTTCCGCCTCGTGTCCGGACAGGACCCGTACGAGATCGAGGCCGCCGTACGGGACTGGGTCGCCGCGCGCGTCCCCGACGGCATCCGGCACTCCATCGTCTTCGGCGCCCCGACCCGGCCGTGCCTGACCCCGCTGGACCACCCGGCCCTGCGGTCCGTCGTGCGGGCCATGGGCCGAGCCTTCGGGCAGCCGATCCGGTTCACGCGCGAGGGCGGCTCCGGCCCCGCCGCCGACCTGCGGGACGTCCTCGACGCCCCGGTCCTCTTCCTCGGCATCTCCGTCCCGTCCGACGGCTGGCACGCGCCCAACGAGAAGGTCGAGCTGGACCTGCTCCTCAAGGGCGTCGAGACGGCCGCCTACCTGTGGGGGGACCTCGCCGCCCACTGGACGCCCGGCGCCTGAGGACGGGAGCCGCACACCCGCACGAGAGCCCAGAGCCCACGCACGCCGCCCGCCTAGCCCGCCTGTCCACCACCGGGGGAGTTGGAAGTACCTGTGAGTACCCGTACCGAGCGCCCGCTCTCGCTCGCCGCGCCCAGCGGCATCGACCGCGCCGCGCACCACCGCCTCGACGAGGCCTGGCTCGCCGCCGCCTGGAGCCACCCGACGACCCGCGTCTTCGTCGTCTCCGGCGGCCAGGTGCTGATCGACGACACCCCCGACGGCGGCACGGCCATCGTGATGACCCCCGCCTTCGAGGCCCCGGTCACCCAGACGCACCGCTACTTCCTGGGCACGGACGAGGACGGCGTACGGTACTTCGCGCTTCAGAAGGACTCCCTGCCGGGTCGCATGGACCAGTCGGCGCGCGCCGCGGGGCTGCGGGAGGCGGGCCTGCTGCTGTCACCGCGGGACGCCGCCTTGATGGTGCACGCGGTGGCGCTGGAGAACTGGCAGCGGATGCACCGTTTCTGCTCCCGCTGCGGCGAGCGCACGGTCGTGGCGGCCGCCGGGCACATCCGGCGCTGCCCGGGCTGCGGCGCCGAGCACTACCCGCGCACCGACCCGGCCGTGATCATGCTCGTCACCGACGAGCACGACCGGGCGCTGCTGGGCCGCCAGGTGCACTGGCCCGAGGGCCGCTTCTCGACGCTGGCCGGCTTCGTGGAGCCGGGCGAGTCCATCGAGCAGTCGGTGATCCGCGAGGTGTGGGAGGAGGCGGGCGTCAAGGTCGGCGCGGTCGACTACGTCGCCAGCCAGCCGTGGCCGTTCCCGTACAGCCTGATGCTCGGCTTCACGGCGCGGGCCGTCAGCTCGGAGATCACCGTGGACGGCGAGGAGATCCAGGAGGCCCGCTGGTTCTCCAGGGAGGACCTGCGCGAGGCGATCGAGTCGGGCGAGGTGCTCCCGCCGGCGGGGATCTCCATCGCGGCCCGGCTGGTCGAGCTCTGGTACGGGAAGCCGCTGCCGAGGCCCGCGGCCCGGCCGTAACGTTCGTCACAGCAGGAGGCCCCCGCCGCGGCGGGGGCCTCCTGCTGTGTACGCGGGGAGCGCGGTCAGACGGCGAGGGCCTGCTTGACCTGGGCCAGGCTCGGGTTCGTCATGACGGACTCGTTGCCCGCGGGGGACTTCACGAGCACCGTCGGAACGGTCTGGTTGCCGCCGTTCGCCTGCTCCACGAACGCCGCGGACGCCGGGTCGAGCTCGATGTTGATCTCCTCGTACGCGATGCCTTCCCGGTCCAGCTGGGTCTTCAGCCGGCGGCAGTAGCCGCACCAGGTCGTGCTGTACATCGTGACGGAACCCGTGTCCTGCATGCTGCGCTCTCCTTCGTGAGGCTCGGTGGTCCGAGTACTCGAACGTACGCCACGGCCTCCCCATTCCCGGCCGGGAACGGGAACGGAACGGGGCCGGGAACGGGACCGGGGGCCCTCCCCGCGCTCACCGCGCATAAGTACGACGGATACCGGCGGCCTGTGGACAACGTTCCCGCCAGGCACACCGGACCTGGCAGCATGGCGGGGTGACAGCAGCAACGCACTCCTCATCCTTCCCGTCCGGCGCCGACTCGGCCGACGCGGTGCTCCAGGGCCTCGACCCGGAGCAGCGCGAGGTCGCGACGACCCTGCGCGGGCCGGTGTGCGTGCTCGCCGGGGCCGGGACGGGCAAGACCAGAGCCATCACCCACCGCATCGCCTACGGCGTCGCCTCCGGCAGCCTCATGCCCGCCAGCGTGCTGGCCGTCACCTTCACCAACCGCGCCGCCGGTGAGATGCGCGGCCGGCTGCGCAGCCTGGGCGCGGGCGGGGTCCAGGCCCGGACCTTCCACGCCGCCGCGCTGCGCCAGCTCCAGTACTTCTGGCCCCGCGCGATCGGCGGAGAGGTGCCCCGACTGCTGGAACGCAAGATCCAGTTCGTGGCCGAGGCCGGATCGCGCTGCCGCATCCGCCTCGACCGCAACGAGCTGCGCGACGTCACCGGTGAGATCGAGTGGGCCAAGGTCACCCAGACCGTGCCCGCCGACTACCCGGCCGCGGCCCTCAAGGCGGGCCGCGAGGCGCCGAGGGACATGGCGGAGATCGCCCAGATCTACGGGACGTACGAGCAACTCAAGCGCGACCGGAACATGATCGACTTCGAGGACGTGCTGCTCCTCACCGTCGGCATCCTCCAAGACCGCCACGACATCGCCGAGCAGATCCGCGCCCAGTACCAGCACTTCGTGGTGGACGAGTACCAGGACGTCAGCCCGCTCCAGCAGCGTCTGCTGGACCTGTGGCTCGGCGAGCGCGACAACCTCTGCGTCGTCGGTGACGCCAGCCAGACGATCTACTCCTTCACCGGCGCCACCCCCGACCACCTGCTGAACTTCCGCACCAAGTACCCGCAGGCCACCCTGGTCAAGCTGATCCGCGACTACCGCTCCACCCCCCAGGTCGTCCACCTCGCCAACGGTCTGCTCGCCCAAGCCAAGGGGCGGGCCGCCGAGCACCGGCTGGAACTGGTCTCGCAGCGCGAACCCGGCCCCGACCCGGTCTACGCCGAGTACCCCGACGAGCCCGCCGAGGCCGAGGGCGTCGCGGCCAAGATCCGCGACCTGATCGCCGCCGGGGTGCCCGCGGGCGAGATCGCCGTCCTCTACCGCATCAACGCCCAGTCCGAGGTCTACGAGCAGGCCCTCGCCGACGCCGGGGTCCCCTACCAGCTGCGCGGCGCCGAGCGGTTCTTCGAGCGGAACGAGGTGCAGAAGGCGATGCTCGCCCTGCGCGGAGCAGCCCGCTCCGGCGGCAACGACCCGCTGCTCGAAGACGTGGTGGAGCTGGGTTCCCAGGTCCGCGCCGTGCTCAGCTCCACCGGCTGGACCAGCGAGCCGCCCGCGGGCTCCGGCGCGGTCCGCGACCAGTGGGAATCGGTGGCCGCCCTGGTCCGCCTCGCCGAGGACTTCGCCCGCGGCCGCCCCGGCGCCACCCTGGCCGACCTCACCGTCGAGCTGGACGAACGCAAGGCCGCCCAGCACGCGCCGACCGTGCAGGGCGTCACCCTCGCCTCGCTGCACGCCGCCAAGGGCCTGGAGTGGGACGCGGTGTTCCTCGTGGGCCTCACCGACGGCATGATGCCGATCACCTACGCCAAGACCGACGATCAGGTCGAGGAGGAACGCCGACTGCTCTACGTCGGCGTCACCCGGGCGCGGTTGCACCTGACGCTCTCCTGGGCCCTGTCCCGCGCCCCCGGCGGTCGGGCCTCCCGACGCCCCAGCCGGTTCCTGAACGGCCTGCGACCCGGCTCGGTGGCCCCCGGCGCCAAGACGGGCGCCGCGGGCGAGCGGGGGGCCCGCAAGCGCGGACGCCGCGGCCCGGTGCTGTGCCGGGTCTGCGGCAAGACCCTCACCGAGGCCGGCGAGCTCAAACTGATGCGCTGCGAGGAGTGTCCGTCCGACATGGACGAGGGCCTCTACGAGCGGCTGCGGGAGTGGCGCGCGGCCCAGGCGAAGGAGCAGGGCCTGCCGGCCTACTGCGTCTTCACCGACAAGACGTTGATGGCGATCGCGGAGGCCGGACCGGCGGAGGAGGGCGAGCTCTCGATGATCTCCGGAGTCGGCGGCCGCAAGCTCGAGCGGTACGGAGCCGACGTCCTGGCCATCTGCGCAGGCCAGGAGCCCGAGGAGGCGGATTCTGACGACGCGTAGAAACTCGTCGGAAAAATAGTTTGCACATGCCCAGCCGATCCCCATAGGTTCTTAGCAACGGAAACGGTGGCTTCTCCGAAGCCCCTGATCCGTGTTGTACTTGGCTGTACTTTTCCGAAAACGCATGGGACGGGCCCCCGGGCCCGGTCCCCGAGACGCCGAGAGGAGGCGAGACCAGTGACCAGCTTCATGACCTTCACCAAAATGACCGATCGCTCGGTCGCCGCCTCCTGCACGCTCGGCTCCTCCTCGCTCCTCCCGGTCCTGGGTACCGGTGTGTCCCGGATTTCCGCGGACAGCCCTGCCCTGACGGCCGCGCCCTGCGCGCTGCTCGCCAGTGTCCGGAATGAGCGACCGACCAAGGCACCGGTGGCAGTACTGGCAGCAGAAGCCCAGGCGCATGGCGCCTATGCCTCCGCCGCCGCGGCCGGTGCCGGATTCCAGACGAAGCAGACGAAGCAGCAGCACCACCTGATGTGGGCCTTCCGTGGGCTCGAACCCTGGAGTGATCCAGTCTGATCCCAAGATCAGGCCGGCGCCTTCAGGGCCGCGGAACCCCACCCGGGATCCGCGGCCCTTCTGTTTGTCCCCGAACGGGGGCTACAGCGCGAAGGGGCCTCGGGACTGGCAAGAACAGGTACCAGCCGACCCCGGCCGAACCCGGCCGGAACGACTAGTCAACAAAGACGAGGAAGAAAACACCGTGCAACTCGAAGCGCACGCCCCGTCCGTACCGCAGACCCAAACGATCTCCCCGCCCGCAGTCCCGGAGGACTCCACCTTGACTCCCCTCACCGCGCTGACCGCGCTCGACGACGCCATCGAGAACCTCGGCGTCCCCGTCCCGTGTCGCACCTTCGACCCCGAGGTCTTCTTCGCCGAGTCCCCGGCCGACGTCGAGTACGCCAAGTCCCTCTGCGGCACCTGCCCGCTGGTCGAGGCCTGCCTCGCCGGTGCGAAGGAGCGCCGCGAGCCCTGGGGCGTGTGGGGCGGCGAGCTCTTCGTCCAGGGCGTGGTCGTCGCACGCAAGCGGCCACGTGGCCGTCCGCGCAAGAACCCGGTTGTCGCGGCATGACCGCCATCGGAACCATCGACCGCCCCTTGACGCACGACCCCCTGAAGCAGGCCCCCATGTCCCCCTTTGCCGGCACCACTAGCGAGCAGCCGCACGGCTCCGCCACCGCAGACTTCATCACCGCAGGCGCGATCACCTCGCGTCAGAACAGGACCCGCGAAATGCAACTCATCCCAGAAGCCATGGCTCGTGCCCATATGGACGACCGCATGCGTGAGGCCGACGCCGAGCGTCACGCCCTGCGCCTGGTCTCCGCACGGCGCATGCAGCGTCGAGCCGAGCGCGTCTCGATGCGCGCCCGGCGCGCGCTGGCCATGGCCGTCATGCACTGACCGCCGAACACCCGTCCCCGGGGGGCCGGTCCACACGGACCGGTCCCCCGGGGCGTTGCGGACGCGCACCGCGCGCCGCACGGGGATATCGTCGGCAGGTGGACCAGCCGACTCCCCGCCCCACCCCGCCGGGTCCCAAGGCCCGACCCCGTCCCGCGACCACCTGCGCGCGCTGCGGCACCCAGGCCCCCGACGGCGCCCCGCCCACCTGGACCTGCTCGGTGGAGAACGGGACACGTCAGTACTTCTGCGTCGCCTGCGCGCGCGCCAACCTCAGGGCGATCGAGGGCCGCCTCGACTCCTCCTGGTGGTGACGCCGCCGCCCGGCGCCGCCCGGGAGCGGTCTGGGGCGTGTTTCGAAAGTCCCTCCCCCAGCTACCGCTGGGAGGTGCCCCCAGGCCCGCGACGCCCGGCACCGCGCCTCGCCGCGTTGTCGGAACGCCCGCTTACGCCCAGTAGGCGGGCGATCCTCCGCCTTGCGATGCACGGCACCTGGGGGTACCTCCCAGCGGTAGCTGGGGGGAGCCGCGGGCCACGCCCTTCGGGCGCCCGGCGCTACTTTCGAAACACGCCCTAGCCCTCGGGGAGGAACCCGGGGAGCCAGGACTCCAGTTCCTCGCGCAGGCGCACCGTCGCACCCAGCTGGCACAGGACGCCGATGGTGCTCAGCGTCACCCGGTGGATCAGCAGGTACGAGGGGGGCAGGTTGATCTGCCGTCCCAACTGGTGGGCGGGAGAGCGCGGGTCGGCGATCCGGGCCGCCTGGCCCCGGAGCCAAGGGCGGGTGAAGGTGAACTCATCCGCCTCGGCCGGCTCGATGATCGGCTTGAGGTAGTCCAGCACCGCGTCCGGGTCGAGCTCGATCGACTTCTTCACGAAGCCCTCCGCGCACAGGTGGCCGTACACACCCTCGGCGTCGCCGTCCAGTGTCATCCGCAGCGATCGGCCGATGGGCTCGGGCCAGCCGCCCGGCAGCCGGTCGACCGTGCCGAAGTCCAACACCCCCAATTTGGCGGTGCCGTCGGCGGCCCGGATCAGCCGGAAGTTCCCGGGGTGCGGGTCCGCGTGCAGGAGGCCGGTGCGCGCGGGCCCGGAGAAGAGGAACCGGGCCAGCAACTGTCCGGCGCGGTCGCGCTCCTCCTGGGTGCCGTCGGCTATCACCTCCGACAACGGGGTCCCTTCCATCCACTCGCTCACCAGGACCTGTTCGCCCTGGTGCACGACGGCCGGCACCACCACGTCCTCGTCGCCTTCGAACGCGTCGGCGTGCGTCCGCTGCGCCTCGGCCTCCAACTCGTAGTCCAGCTCCTCCTCCACGCGGTCACGCAACTCGGTGATCAGCGGCTTGATGTCCATGCCCGGGATCAGGGGCCCCAGCAGCCCGGCGAACCGGCCGAGCTGCCTGAGGTCGGAGAGCAGCGCCTCCCCGGCCCCCGGGTACTGCACCTTGACCGCCACCTGCCGGCCGTCGTGCCAGACCGCACGGTGCACCTGCCCGATCGAAGCCGCCGCGGCCGGCTTGTCCTCGAACTCCTCGAACATGTCGCGCCAGTTCTCGCCCAGCCGCTCGGCCAGCACCTGGTGCACCGTCGACGAGGGCAGCGGCGGGGCCGCCTCCTGAAGCTTGGTCAACGCCGCCCGATAGGGCCCCGCGACCTCCTCGGGCAGAGCCGATTCGAAGACCGACAGCGCCTGCCCGAACTTCATGGCGCCGCCCTTCAGCTCCCCGAGCGTACGGAACAACTGCTCGGCGGTGCGCTGTTGGAGCTCGCGGGCGACGATCTCCGCGGACTTGCCGCCGATCAGCTTGCCCAGACCCCATGTGGCCCGGCCGGCCATGCCCAGTGGCAGCGCGGCCAGCTTGACGGTGCGGGTGACCGCCTTCCGGGGAAGATCAGACATGCGCCCCTCCAGTTCCCAGACAGCTGCGCCGCCAGCGGCGGTTCGGGGGGTGTCCCCTCTGGCCTTCGGTCCAACGCATCCTGTCATGGCCCCAGGCGCGAGAGTCAGGCCGATCCTGCCTCCCGTCCCTCCAGTACCGCTGGACCGCCTCCTCCGCCGCCGCGCCCCACCGCGGCGGCCCCGCACGGGCAGTCAGGATGGGGGCGGACCTCGGAACGCTCCCAGTGCAAGCCGGGCAGGGCGGCCTCCCAGCGGGCGGCCGTCGACGCCGGCAGTCGGCCGTCGAGGAACGACAGGGCGTGCGCGGCGGCGAGACCGGCCACCGCCGAGGCCAGGCCCAGATCGCAGGCGGCGACGGCTCTGCGGCGGTGCGTCGACCGCCACTGGACCAGCATCCGGGGCCAGGCGGCATCCCGTTCGATCCGCTCCCGCTCCATGCACCCCGCGCAGGCGGCGATCCCGGGCAGCACCAGCGGCCCGACCAT
The DNA here is from genome assembly GCF_055231995.1 of Streptomyces sp. Tek67B01. Classification (NCBI taxonomy): domain Bacteria; kingdom Bacillati; phylum Actinomycetota; class Actinomycetes; order Kitasatosporales; family Streptomycetaceae; genus Streptomyces; species Streptomyces sp. Tek67B01. The sequence continues at coordinate 2,639,286 of NZ_JBUYUY010000001.1, read as the reverse complement.
CCCCGTACCCTCCAGCACCCCCGCGTACAGGTGCGGGATACCGGCCGCCACCCACTCGGCGGCGGCGTCGGGATCGGGCGCCCACGCCTGGAGCCCGTCCCGGGGCGCGACCACCACCAGGGCCAGCCCCGGCGCGGGCCCGCCGTACTCCCCGGCGCGCGGGGCACGTCCCGGGGCCGCCTCCCGGACCACCGCCGCCGCGGCTTCGGCCCGCAGCCGCCCCACGCTGCCCGGACCCAGCCCGCCCGGCGCCACATCACCCGGCTGCACCCGGCCCCCGTCGAGCACCTCGACCCGGCCCACCCCGGCCCCCGCCAGGACGGCGGCGAGGACCCCGCCCACCCGGCCGCTGCCGCGCACCTGCACCCGTATCGCCCGACGGGCCGCGACCGCCCGCAACTCGCCGCCGGGCTCGGGGTGGACCAAGGAGAGCGACGCCAGATCCGGCCCCAGCCGCTCCAGGGTCTCCGGCCGCTTGCGCACCGCCTGCGCCCGGGGTCCTCCCGCGGTGGCGTCATCGAGCAGCCCCGCCCCCGCCAGCCGCCGGACCAGTTCGTCCGCCTGCCCCCTGGGCAGGCCGATCCTCCCGGCCTCCTCGCGCAGCGACTCCATGCCCCGCGTCCCGTCGATCCGGTCGATCAGGGACGCGGTCGCCGTGTCCACCGGACCCAGCGCCAACGCATGGGCGGGAGTCACCCCGCACTGCACCGTGTGCAGATCCCGCCAGGCCCGCGCCAGCGCCGGCTTCACCCTCGGATACATGACAGTCCCCCGCTTCCCGTCCGGTACTTTCCTCTTCTTCTTCCGCGATTCCTTCGCGCCTGGAGCCACATTGCCCGCCCCACGAAATGCCCGTGAGAATTTGTCCACAGGCAAGGGGTATTAGGCATATGAGATGGAGAAAAGGGGTGTTTCGGATCTCCGGTGAATCGATCATGTTCGAACCCCGGACGGGCGGGGCGCCCGCGCCGACGACCGGGTACCGTCGAGGCGTGTCCGCCGACCCCTCGCAGCGCGCCGTCGAAGTACGCCGGAGCGCGCGCCGCCGCAGGACCGTATCCGCCTACCGCGAAGGGGAGCGGACGGTCGTCCTCATCCCCGCCCGGATGTCCGAGGCGGAGGAAGAGCGCTGGGTGGGCGTGATGCTCGACAAACTCGCCGCCCAAGAGAGCAAGCGCACCCTCGGGGACGCGGAACTCACCGAACGCGCCGAGCGTTTGTCCGAGCAGTACTTCGGCTCCCGTGCCCGCCCCCGATCGGTGCGCTGGGTCACCAACCAGAACACCCGCTGGGGCTCCTGCACCCCGGCCGAGGGCAGCATCCGGCTTTCGCACCGCCTCCAGGGCATGCCCGAGTACGTCGTCGACTACGTCCTCCTGCACGAGTTGGCGCACCTCCTGGTCCCCGGACACGGGCCGCGTTTTTGGCGGTTGCTGGAGGCGTACCCGAAGACCGAACGCGCCCGCGGATATCTGGAGGGGGTCGTCGCGGCCGAACGCCTCCCCGCCCCCGGCGCACCCTCCGACCTCCCCGGCGCGGCAGCCGCCCCAGGCGCGCCCTCCGACCTGACGGCCCCCGCCCCCGCCGCCTCCGCCGTGCCCGTCGCCCGCCAGGAATGACCGGGCCGCGGGGCATGTGTACCGGCTCGGTACCGACTTGGCCGAATGTCCGCCACAGCCGTTAGCCTGAGCGGCACGCATTCGGAGTCGGGTGCGCGCATTCACAGTCGGGATGGGGGACGGTCGTACGCATGGCCAGGGAATTCCAACGCGGCCACAAGGCCAAGATCAGTGATCTGACGGCAGGCACCGATCTGTACGTGGGCGTCCGGATCGCCGGTGCCGGGCTCTCCATCGACATCAGCTGCTTCGGCCTCGACGCCAACGAGCAGCTCTCGGACGACCGCTACTTCGTCTTCTACAACCAGCCGAAGTCGCCCGAGGAGTCCATTCAGCAGCTCGGAGCCCAGGCCGGCGACACCGAGTCCTTCCGGGTGACCCTGGACCGCGTGCCCGCGCACATCCACAAACTCTCCTTCGCCGCCTCCATCGACGGCGCCGGACAGATGTCGCAGATCGGCCCCGGCTACATCCGGGTCGTGGCGGGCGGCGAGGAAGTGGTCCGGTACTCGTTCACCGGAGCGGAGTTCAGCACCGAGCGCGCGCTGATGATCGGGGACTTCTACCTCAAGGACGTGTGGCGCTTCGCCGCCGTCGGCCAGGGCTTCGACGGCGGCCTCGCCGCCCTGCTGGAGAACTTCGGCGGCGAGGTCGCCGAGGAGGAACCCGAGCCGCAGGCGAAGCCGCAGCACCAGGCCCCGATCGCCGCGCCCGGTTTCGCCCCGCCCCCACAGGCCCCGGCCCCGGCGCCCGCGTTCGGCACGCCCGCCCAGGCCACGCCCGCCCCCCAGGCCCCGCCGGCGCCCCCCGCCCCGCACCCCGCCTTCGGGTCCCCCGTCCCGCCGCCCGCCCCGGCCCCGCACCAGCCGGTGCACTCGGCCCCCACGATGGTCGGCCCCCTGGTGCCCGCGCCCCCGACGGCCCCCTACGGGCAGCCGCCGCACGCGCCCCAGCCGCCCGGGCCGCCCTCGTACGGCCAAGTCCCGAACCAGCAGCCCTCGTACGGCGGTCAGGTTCCCCCGCCCGGCCCGGTCCCCGCCCCGCACGGCCACCCGGCGCCCTACGGCCAACCGGCCCCGTACGGTCAGCAGCCCGGCCACCCCCAGCAGTCGCCCTACGGTCAGCAGCCCGGCCACGCCCAGCCGGCCGCCGCCGGCGCGGGCGCCCCGGGTCTCACCGCCGCCCTCAGCCGGTACAAGGAAGCCCCCACCGGCGCCCGCTGGACCCCGCAGAACCACCAACTGATGCGGGTCGACCTCGCCATGGGCGACGGCCGGCCCGTCCTCGCCCGCCAGGGCAGCATGGTCCTCTACCAGGGCAAGGTCGACTTCAGCTACAAGGGCGCCGGCTTCGCCGGCCGTATCGTCGGCAACGCCACCGGCCAGGAGATGCAGCTCATGCGCTGCACCGGCCGCGGCCAGGTCTTCCTCGCCGAGAACGGCGCCCACCTGCACGCGATCGAGCTCCAGGGCGACGGCATCTGCGTCTCCGCCGAGAGCGTCCTCGCCTTCGACGAGTCCCTCCAGCACGATGTCCGCCGGATCGAGGGCCACGGCATCCCGGGCGGCGCCCTGTTCACCATGCTCTTCCAAGGCTCCGGCACCGTGATCGTCAAGACGCACGGAACCCCCGTCGTCCTGCCCGTCACCCCGACCACCTTCGCGGACAGCAACGCCATCGTCGCCTGGTCCGCCGCCTCCCAGGTGATCATTTCCAGCCAGGTCCGGTTGCGCCGCAACGCCTACCCGGGCCACAGCGGGGAGACCGTGAACCTCCAGTTCCGCGGCGCCCCCGGGAACTTCATCGTCGTCCAGCCGTACGAGGTCTGAGGGAGCCCCACATGAATGCCATGAACGCAATGAACCAGCAGCTCGCGGGCTACACCCCGACCCCCGTCACGGCCCGCATGGAGAACCACGGCCCGGCCATGCTCAAGGTCGCCATGCAGAGCGGCCACGACCTCTTCGCCCGCACCGGCTCGATGGTCGCCTACGAGGGCTTCGTGCAGTACGAGCCCAACCCGCCGGCCGTGCGCCAGATGGCCTCGCAGTGGCTCACCGGCGAGGGCGCCCCGCTGATGAAGTGCACCGGTGACGGCCTGCTCTACCTCGCCGACTACGGCGCGGACGTCGTCGTCATCAACCTCGCCAACGACGCCCTCTCCGTCAACGGAACCAACCTGCTGGCCTTCGACGCCCAGCTCCAGTGGGGCGTCGAGCGGGTCAAGGGCATGGCCAAGTTCGCGGGCCAGGGCCTGTTCAACGTACAGATCTCCGGCACCGGCTGGGTGGCCATCACCTCCCGGGGCACGCCGATCGTGGTCGACTGCGGCCGCGGCGAGGACGAGACGTACGTCGACCCGGACGCGCTGGTCGCCTGGTCCCCCAACCTCAAGGTCAAGGGCAAGCGCAGTTTCAAGGCCTCGTCGATGATCGGCCGGGGCAGCGGGGAGGCCTACCAGATGGCCTTCTCCGGGCAGGGCATCGTCGTCGTACAGCCCAGCGAGGACAGCACCGACCGGCTCCGGACCCGGGGCTGAGGGGGAGCGGACACACATCATGCAAAGCTCACTTTTCGGCCACGCCGAACAGCAGTCCCAGGACCGGTACACCGTCCAGAACCCGCAGTTGCTGCGGGTCTCCCTGAGCGGCTCCGACGACGTGCTCGCCCGCAAGGGCGCGATGGTCGCCTACCAGGGGATCATCGACTTCGACGGCGAGTACCAGAGCACTACCCAGCGCACCGCCCGCGCCCGCACCGGCGAGGGCCTGGACCTCATGCGCTGCTCCGGGCAGGGCACGGTCTACCTGGCGAACCTCGCGCAGTACGTCCACGTCGTGGACGTGGACCAGGACGGGCTCACCGTCGACAGCGGCTACGTGCTGGCCCTGGACTCCACCCTGCACTCCGAGGCCGTCGCGGTGGACAGCCAGTACGGGATCTCCGGCTCGGGCAAGTACCAGCTCAACATCACCGGCCGCGGCAAGGTCGCCCTGATGACCTCGGGACAGCCACTGATGATGCAGGTCACACCGGACAAGTACGTCAACGCCGACGCGGACGCCATCGTCGCCTGGTCCACCTCGCTGCGCGTGCAGATGCAGGCCCAGACGCACTCCACCGGCGTGTGGCGGCGGCGCGGCAACACCGGTGAGGGCTGGGAGCTCAGCTTCCTCGGCACCGGCTTCGCCCTGGTGCAGCCCAGCGAGCTGCTGCCGCCGCAGAACGCCCAGCTCGGGCAGGGCCTGGCGGCGCAGTACGGCATGGGCCAGCACGGCGCCCACGCCCAGAACCAGAACAACGCCTGGAACTGACCACCCACGTACGGGTCGGGGCGGGTCCCGCGGGACCCGCCCCGACCCGTACGCGTCACGCGCTCACAGGCGCGCCCGGGTGGCCTCCACCAGCCGCACCACCGACGCGTCGGCCACCGCCGCCACCTCGTCGTACGGGAACCAGCGCAGGTCCAGCGACTCCTCGCTGATCTCCGCCACCGCGTCGGCCGGGGCGAGCGCCGCGTACTGCACGTCCAGGTGCCAGTTGCACGGCGCCGGGATCGGGTGCCGGTCCAGTCGTACGGGGCCACCCGGCAGCAGGGTCAGCCCCGTCGGGATGCCCGACTCCTCGCGGGCCTCGCGCAGCGCCGCCTCCGCGAGGGTCGCGTCGCCGGGCTCGCAGTGGCCGCCCATCTGGAGCCACATGCCGAGCTTCTTGTGCAGGGTCAGCAGCACCCGCCCCCGCGCCGGGTCGACCACCAGCGCGCTGCCGGTGATGTGACCGGCCCGGCAGGGCTTGTAGACCCCGTCCGGGTGGGCGGCGAGGTGCTCCAGATACAGCTCGCGCAGCTCGGGCTGGCCTTCGTACCCCTTGAGGACGAGGACCGCGTCGTCGTACAGGCTCACTTCTTCTCTTCGCCCTCGCCGTCGGCTTCGCCCTGGTCTCGCTGGGCGCCCTGGTCGGGTCGGCCGCCCTGCTCGCGCTTCTCGGCGGCCTCGCCGAGCATCTTGTCGATCTCGGAGAAGTCCAGCTGCTCCCGGTGCACGAACCCGTCGGGGTCGTCCAGGTCGGAGGCGGTCGGCAGCATGTCGGGGTGCTCCCAGAGCCCGTCGCGGCCGTCCATCCCCCGGGCGTCGGTGAGCGAGGCCCACAGCCGCGAAGCGTCGCGCAGCCGACGCGGGCGCAGCTCCAGCCCGATCAGCGTCGCGAAGGTCTGCTCCGCCGGACCGCCCGAGGCGCGGCGCCGGCGCATCGTCTCGCGCATCGCGTCCGCCGAGGTCAGGCGGGGCTTGGCGGCCTCGTGCACCACCGCGTCGACCCAACCCTCGACCAGCGCGAGCGCGGTCTCCAGACGGGCCAGCGCGGCCTTCTGCTCGGGGGTGTCCTGAGGCTGGAACATGCCGCCCTGGAGGGCTTCCTGTAGCTGCTCCGGGTTGGACGGGTCGATCTGACCGACCACGTCCTCCAGCTTCGAGGTGTCGACCTTGATGCCGCGCGCGTAGCCCTCGACCGCGCCGAACAGGTGCGAGCGCAGCCACGGCACGTGCGCGAAGAGACGGGCGTGCGCCGCCTCGCGCAGCGCCAGGTACAGCCGCACCTCGTCGGACGGGACGCCCAGGTCCTTGCCGAAGCCCTGGATGTTCAGCGGGAGGAGAGCGGCCTTGCCGGCCGGACCCAGCGGCAGTCCGATGTCGGTCGAGCCGACGACCTCACCCGCGAGCACGCCCACGGCCTGGCCGATCTGCTGGCCGAACATGGCCCCGCCCATGGAGCGCATCATGCCGAGCAGCGGCCCCGCCATCGCCTGCATCTCCTCGGGCAGCACGCTGCCCATGGCGACGCCGACACGCTCGGCGACCGGGTCGACGAGCTCCTTCCACACGGGCAGGGTGGCCTCGACCCACTCCGCCCGGCTCCACGCCACGGCGGTCGGGGCGCCCGAGGGCAGCGAGGTGACCCCGTCCAGCCAGTGGTCGGCGAGGCGCAGGGCCTCCTCGACCGCCGACTTCTCGGCGATGCCGACGCTGGCGTCCTTCACACCGTCCGCCGTGCCCTGGGCGACGGTCTGGCGGGCGATGTCCTTGGCCATGTCCCAGTTCACGGGACCGCCCTCGTAACTCAGCATCTGGCCGAGCTGCTGGAAGGCCGCACCCAGGTCGTTCGGGTTCATGGCGCCGAACATCGCGGCGAACGGGTTGTCCGCGCCGGCGCCGGGCGTCCCGGCGCCGCCCGGCAGGCCCGTGCCGAACCCGAACGGATTCGGGCCGCCTCGACCGCCCTCGTTGCCCTTCTTCTTGCCCTCGTCGCCGTTCTCCGGCTCCTCCGGCGGAAGGCCGAATCCGAATGGGGTGTCGCTCACGGGTTTCCTCGGCTCGTAGGGCCGCCGGCGGGAGCCGACGGGCGATGGTCCGACAACACCACCCAGCGTAGACACCCGGCCCGCTTCCGGGCTCGGTGCTCCGTCGGGTCCTGGGCTGCGGCAGGATGGACGTCACCTGGTGGGTGCGCGTCACGGCGCGTCCCCACTGAAGACAACCGCTGGAGACGCCCGGTGAGTTCCCGAGATCCGTACGCTTTGGACAAAGACAGCTCGCACGAGCCCGACCCCGCGGCGCCCGCCGAAGACGACGTGGAGCCTGCTGAAAGTGCCGTTCGCCCGCCGCGAAACCCGGCGGTCCGCGGTCCCGTGATCGCGGTGACCGGCGCCGCGTCGGGAGTGGGGGCGGCGCTGGTGAGCCGCCTCGCCGCGTCCGACGAGGTCAAGCAGGTCGTGGCCATCGACGAGCGGCGCGGCGACTGCGCTTCCGCCACCTGGCACGTCCTGGACGTACGGGACCCCGCGATCGCCGAGAAGCTGCGGGGCGCCGACGTGGTCGTCCACCTCGCGCTGGACCTGGACCTGGAAACGGACCCGGCGGCCCGCACCGCGTACAACGTGCGCGGAACCCAGACCGTGCTGACCGCCGCCGCGGCGGCCGGGGTGCACCGCGTCGTGCTCTGCACCTCCGCGATGGTCTACGGCGCGCTGCCCGACAACGACATCCCGCTGGCGGAGGACTCCGAGCTGCGGGCCACCGCCGAGGCCACCGGCGTCGGCGACCTGCTGGAGATCGAACGCCTCGGCCGCCGCGCCCCCCGCGCGCACCCCGGGCTCAACGTCACCGTGGTCCGCCCGGCCGTGCTGGTCGGCGGAACCGACACCGCCCTGACCCGTTACTTCGAGTCGCCCCGGCTCCTGGTGGTCGCCGGGTCCCGGCCCACCTGGCAGTTCTGCCACGTCGAGGACCTGGTCAGCGCCCTGGAGTACGCCGCCCTGGAGAAGGTCGACGGGGAGCTGGCGGTGGGCTGCGAGGGTTGGCTGGAGCAGGAGGAGGTCGAGGAGCTGAGCGGCATCCGCCGCATGGAGCTGCCCTCCGCCGTCGCACTTGGCGCCGCGGCCCGACTGCACCGGATCGGCCTGACGCCGTCCCCGGCGGGCGACCTCGCGTACACGATGCATCCGTGGGTCGTCAGCGTGAGCGCGCTGCACGCCGCGGGCTGGCGACCGCGCTGGACCAACGAGGAGGTGCTCGCCGAGCTGCTCCAGGAGGTCGCGGGCCGCCACACGGTCGCCGGCCGACGCCTGGGCCGCAAGGACGCCGCCACGGCCGCCGGTGCGGCGGGCGCGACGGTCGCCCTGTTGGGCGCCGCCGCCGCGGTGCGCCGGGCCCGCAAGCGCCGCGGGATCTGAGGGGGCCGGGCCGCGTCGCGGCTCCGGCCGGCCCGGTGCGGCCGCCACCGGCGGTTTCCTGTAGGAGGCTCCCAAGGCGGCCGTGCGGGGCCGGGCGATTCGGCTATTTCGCCGGGGCCGCCCTTAGGGCACGATGGGAACATGGATCCGCACTTCGACCACCCCGGCGAGCAGGCCGCCCAGGACGCGATCCGGCTGCTCGAAATCCGCGAGACCCCGCTCTCGATCGACGAGGTCTTCCAGGCGGTCGGCGACGACGCGACGGGCGGTACGACGCTCTTCGTCGGCACGGTGCGCAACCACGACAGCGGGGCCGACGTCGACTCCCTCGGGTACTCCTGCCATCCCACGGCAGAGGCCGAGATGCGACGGATCGCGGAGCGCGTCGTGGCGAAGTTCCCGGTCCGTGCCCTCGCCGCCGTGCACCGCGTCGGCGACCTGGCGGTGGGCGACCTCGCGGTGGTCGTGGCCGTCTCCTGCCCGCACCGCGGCGAGGCCTTCGAGGCCTGCCGGATGCTGATCGACGACCTCAAGCACGAGGTCCCGATCTGGAAGCACCAGACGTTCTCCGACGGCACGGAGGAGTGGGTCGGCGCCTGCTGAACCCCCGGCCCGGGTACGGCCCCCGTAAGGGGGTAACCTCACACCCGTTCGGCCGCGCAACACGCCCTCGATTTGCGTAACCCCTTTCCGGGCACGAGCGTTGAAGCCACCGACGACACGTACTTTCGGGGCAGGGAGGCACGTCCATGGCGTCACTGGCGTGGTTGCTGATTCCGCTGTTCGCCGCCATAGGAGCGGCGATATGGGGCAGCTGGGCGGCGCGCGACCGCACGTCCGGTGACATATCCGAGCTCACCGGCTACGCACGCTTCCGCGAGGCCATGGACCAGGCCGAGCCTGCTTGGGTCAAAACGAAGGAAAAGGCGCACTCCGGTTCCGACGCCGTCTGACGCGTCCCGTGAGGTCCGCCCGAGAAACCCGGCCGCCGCCCGAGAACCGGCCGCCGACGCAGCACGCGGCCCGAGCACCACGCGGCCTGAGAATCGTCTGAGAGTTCCGCGGACGAACCCCGTACGGCCCGGCCCCATCGGCCGCCCGTGAGAGCCGTCCCGTACTGTCGATCCATGCCACGCCGCACTGCGACGATGCTCGCTTCCACCCTCATGCTGTTCGCACTGCTCTGCGCGGGGGTTTTCCTCAAGGTCCCGTACTCCGAGATGAGCCCCGGCCCCACCGTGAACACGCTCGGTGAATCGCGCGGCGAGCCCGTCCTGAACATCTCCGGGCACAAGACGTACCCCACGACCGGGCACCTCAACATGACGACGGTCCGCGTCACCGGGGCGGACTACGACATGAACCTGCTGGAAGCGGTGTACGGCTGGCTGGCCGGGGACAACATCGTGGTGCCGCACGAGAACCTCTATCCGGGCGGCAAGACGGACAAGGAATCCACGCAGGAGAACGCCGAGGAGTTCAGCCAGTCGCAGGAGAGCGCCAAGGTGGCGGCCCTCAAGCAACTGGGCATCGAGGTTCCCGTCCGCGTCATCGTCGCCACCGTCGTCAAGGGCAGCCCCTCCGAGGGCAAACTGCACGCCGGCGACGTGATCAAGTCCGTGGACGGTGCTCCGGTGGCCGAACCGGGCGACGTGGCCAAGCTCGTCACCAAGCACAAGGCCGGAGAGCCCGTCGAGTTCCTCATCGTGCCCGCCGCCGAGGCGGCCGAGGCCGAGAAGACGGGCCGCGAGCCGAGCACCACGACCAAGGTGACGATCGTGTCCGGGAAGGCGCAGGACGACGGTCACGCCATCGTCGGCATCCGGGCCGGGGTCGACCACACCTTCCCGTTCCCCATCGACATCAAGCTCGCCGACGTCGGCGGCCCGAGCGCCGGCCTGATGTTCGCGCTCGGTATCGTCGACAAGCTCACCCCGCAGGACCTGACCGGCGGGAAGTTCATCGCGGGCACCGGCACCATCGACGACGCGGGCAAGGTCGGCCCGATCGGCGGCATCCAGCTGAAGACCATCGGCGCCCGCAACGCGGGCGCCCGGTACTTCCTCACGCCCGCCGAGAACTGCGCCTCCGCCGCCGCGCACGTCCCCGACGGCCTGACGCTGGTCAAGGTCTCCACCATCGGCGACGCCGAGCGGGCCCTGGAGAAGATCGGCAAGGGGGACACCGCCGGACTCCCGAGCTGCACCACGTCCTGACCGTCCGGCGCGCCCCCCGCCCAGGGCTACGCGAAGGTCGCCGCCAGCGCCTCCGCGAGCCCGGGCACCAGCCCGCCGCCGGTGAGGACCTCGCTCGACGAGTCCTTCTCCCGCAGCCGGACCGCGGATTCGCGCGATCCGTCGCGCAGCACGGCCACCGTGAGGCGGACCTCCTGCCGCTCCGGGTGCGAGGCGACCCACTTCGCCAACTGCTTGTCGTTCAGCCCCTCTGGTACGGACGCCTCCGCGGACGGCGGCAGCATCAGCCGCTCCACGGTCAGCGCGCAGCCCACGACCGCGTCGGGCCACGCGATGGTGCCCAGGAACTTGTCGAGCGCGGTGTTGGCCGGCACCTCGTCCTGTTCGATCGGGGTGAGGGAGGACTTGCCGGTGTCGTCCTGGTCGACACCGAGCTGGCCGGCCAGCCGGGGCTCCTGCCGGCGCAGGCGGGCGGTGTCGACGAGGGCGAAGAGGCGGGCCGGCTGGTCCCAGCCGAGGCCGGCCGCGTACTCGTCGATCTCGAGGCAGGCGCGGGTCAGCGGACTGGCCGCCATGGGCGTGCCGGAAGGCGAAAGGTTGGACATGGACAACATCCTGCCTCCTTTCCACCGGATAGCGGGAACTGACCAAAGCCTCAGTAAGTTGCATGAGTGGGCCCTACGATCGGGGGCCCCGTTGACGATCAGCTCCAGCGACATTCAGAGGTGCGCACCTTGGCTTTCCAGATGCCGGACCGCGGCGCAGGCCCCTCAGGGCCACGGATGAGAGTCGGCCGCCCCTCCCGGCGCGCCCGCACTCTTCTGACGACTCTGGGCGTTCTGGCCGTGCTGGCCATGGCGTTCATCATGTTCGCGGGCTTCTGGACGGACTGGCTCTGGTTCCGCTCCGTCGCTTTCTCCAGTGTGTTCACCACCACCCTGTGGACCAAGATCGGCCTCTTCGCGGTCTTCGGCCTGCTGATGGCGGGGGCCGTCGGGTTCAACATCTGGCTGGCACACCGACTGCGGCCCCCGCTCAGCGCGATGTCGGTGGAACAGCAGAGCCTCGACCGCTACCGGATGAGCGTCGCGCCGTACAAGAAGTGGCTGCTCCTGGCCATCGCCGGGATCGTCGGCCTGATCGCGGGGGCCTCGGCCGCCGGCCAGTGGAAGACCTGGCTGATGTACGTGAACGGGGTGCCCTTCGGGAAGAAGGACCCGCAGTTCGGTCTGGACGTGTCCTTCTACACCTTCGATCTGCCCTGGTACCGCTTCCTGCTCGGCTTCGGCTTCGCGGCGGTCGTGCTGTCGGTGATCGCCGCCGTCGTCGTGCACTACCTGTACGGCGGGCTGCGCGTGACCAGCCCCGGCGCCCGGGCCACCGCCGCCGCCACCGGGCACCTGTCGGTGCTGCTCGGCCTGTTCGTGACGTTCAAGGCGATCGCGTACTGGCTCGACCGGTACGGCCTCGCCGTGAAGTCCAGTGACTTCAAAGCCGCCGACAACTGGACCGGCCTGCGGTACGTCGACGCCAACGCCTACCTTCCGGCGAAGACGATCCTCGTCGCCATCGCCGCGATCTGCGCGCTGCTGTTCTTCGCCACGCTGTGGCGCCGGACCTGGCAGCTGCCGGTCATCGGCTTCGGCCTGATGGTCCTCTCGGCGATCCTCATCGGCGGGCTGTACCCGGCGATCGTGCAGAAGTTCCAGGTCCAGCCGAACGAGCAGGCCAAGGAGTCCCCGTACGTCGAGAAGAACATCGACGCGACGCGGAACGCGTACGGCATCGCCAACGCCGAGGTGAAGGACTACCCGGGCACCGGCTCCAACACGGATCAGGCCAAGCTCCGGGCCAACGCGGACACCACGGCGAGCATCCGCCTGCTGGACCCGAACATCGTCTCGCCGGCCTTCCAGCAGCTCCAGCAGGTCAAGGGCTACTACGGCTTCCCGGCGACGCTCGCCGTCGACCGGTACAAGGGCCAGGACACCGTCATCGGCCTGCGCGAGCTGAACCTCGCGGGCATCCCCAAGAACAACTGGATCAACGACCACTTCCGTTACACGCACGGCTATGGCGTGGTCGCCGCCAAGGGCACCGAGGTCACGAAGAACGGCGACCCGGTCTTCATCCAGTCCGACCTCCCCTCAAAGGGCGAGTTCGGCACCGGGAACGCCTTCAAGCAGCAGGTCTACTACGGCGAGCAGACCAAGCAGTACTCGATCGTCGGCGGCCCCCAGAAGGAACTCGACTACTCCGACGACAAGGGCGAGAAGGAGACGAGCTACACCGGCAAGAGCGGTGTCAGCCTCGACAACCCGATCAACCGCGCCGCCTACGCCCTCGCGTTCAGCGAGCCGCAGATCCTGTACTCCGGCGCCATCGGCGACGGCTCGCGCATCCTGTACAACCGCACGCCCAAGGAGCGCGTCGAGGCCGTCGCCCCGTGGCTGACCATCGACGGCGCGGCCTACCCGGCCGTGGTCGACGGCCGCATCCAGTGGATCGTGGACGCCTACACGACGACGAACGGCTACCCGTACGCCTCGCGCACCACGCTCGGCGACTCCACGGCCGACTCGCTCACCAACAGCCAGCGCGCGGTCGTGGCCCAGGAGAACCGGGTCAACTACATCCGGAACTCGGTCAAGGCCACCGTTGACGCCTACGACGGAACGATCAAGCTGTACCAGTGGGACACCCAGGACCCGGTCCTCAAGACCTGGATGAAGGCGTTCCCCGGCACCGTCAAGGCGAAGAGCGAGATCCCCAAGGCGCTCGTCGACCACATGCGCTACCCGCAGGACCTCTACAAGGTGCAGCGCGAATTGCTGACCCGCTACCACGTCACCGACGCCCAGACGTTCCTCAGCGGCTCGGAGGTCTGGGCCGTCCCGGACGACCCGACCACCAAGACGGGCAGCGCGGTGCCGCCGTACTACCTGTCGATGAAGATGCCCGGTCAAAAGGAGCAGGCCTTCTCGCTGACGACGACCTTCACCCCGAACGGCCGGGACAACCTCAGTGCCTTCATGGCGGTCAACGCCGACCCGGGCACCCCGGACTACGGCAAGATCCGCATCCTGAAACTGCCGACCAGCACCCCGGTCGACGGCCCCAAGCAGGTCCAGAGCAAATTCAACTCCAAGCCGGAGATCGCCCAGGAGATCAACATCCTGAGCCGGGGCGATTCCCAGGTGGAGTACGGAAACCTGCTGACGGTGCCGCTCGACGACGGCGTGCTGAACGTCGAGCCGGTGTACGTGAAGGGTGGCGGGCTCAAGTACCCGACGCTGCGCAAGGTGTTGGTGACCTACGGCGGCCAGACGGCCTTCGAGGACACGCTGGAGAAGGCGCTGAACGTGGTGTTCGGAGCGGAGGCGCCCACCGCCCCGACGACGCCGACCACCCCGACCACTCCGCCGGGCGAGGGCACCACCACACCCGGCACGCAGGACCCGACGGTCAAGGCGGCCCTGTCCGATGCGCAGAAGGCCGTCGAGGCGGCGGAGAAGGCACGGCAGTCGGGAGACTGGGCGGCCTACGGCAAGGCGCAGGACGACATCAAGGCGGCGCTCCAGCGGGCGGTCGACGCCGAGGCGAAGCTGACGACACCGAAGCCGGCCGGCTGATGATCACTGGGTAATGGCCCGGTCCCGCGTCGTGATACTGTGGTTTCACCGACGCGGGGTGGAGCAGCTCGGTAGCTCGCTGGGCTCATAACCCAGAGGTCGCAGGTTCAAATCCTGTCCCCGCTACTGAAAACGAAGGCCCGGATCCATGGGATCCGGGCCTTCGTCATGTCCGGGGTTGACCGTCCGGGGGAACACGGCGGTCACGAGGTCACTGGGGCGGGTGAGTTGGGGTGGGAGCGTGTTTGACTTGTCTCTCTGTGGGCATGTCGACAAAACGCTGTAGTGACCTCACTGGCTGCGACATACCAGGTGTACGCGGGTAGCAGGTGATGCGACGATGGGATTTATGGGGGACAGGTCAACTCTGCTGGAGACAGGGCGGTTTGTGAGGTCGGAGGTCGAGTCGGGCAGGGAAGCCGAGAAGGGGGCTCAGACCGTTAACGCGCAGACCGCATTGACCGATGCGGATTTCGCGGACGAAGCGTTCGTCGAAACCGACGTGGCCAGTGACGCGGAGCTGGAGGCCCGGCACCGCGTGGCCGCCGACAAGGGGGACCCGGGCGCCATGAGCGTGCTCGGGGCGTTGCTGCTGCGCCGGGGCGACCTGGCCGGGGCCGAACCGTACCTGCGGGGCGCCACCGCCGAGGGGGACCGCGCCGCCGCCAACAACCTCGGGGTGCTGCTGCACCAGCGCGGCTACCCCGACGACGCCGCCGGCTGGTGGCGGGTCGCCGCCGTCGCGGGTTCCGCGCCGGCGGCGCACGCCCTGGGTCGGCACTACCGCGAGCGGGGCGACGAGCCGGCGGCCGAGTACTGGATGCGCCAGGCGGCGGAATCCGGCCACGCCCTCGGCGCCTACGGGCTGGCCGACCTGCTGGAACACCGCGGGGACAAGGGCGTCGAGCGGTGGTTCCGCGCCGCGGCGGAGCAGGGGCACCGCGAAGCCGCGTACCGGCTGGCCCGCCACCTGAGGAAGGGCGACCCCGTCGAGGCGGAGCAGTGGTACCGGCAGGCCGCCGCGCGCGGACACCGCCGGGCCGCGCTGCACCTGGGCGCGATGCTGGAGGCGCGGGGGGAACTGAAGGAGGCGGGGCGCTGGTACCTGACCTCGGCGAAGCAGGGGGAGGCGCGGGCCGCGTGCGCCCTCGGCTTCCTGCTGCGCGACGCCGGGGACGAGGAGAGCGCGGCCGCCTGGTGGCGCCGGGCCGCCGAGGACGGTGACGGCAACGCGGCCAACGCCCTGGGCGCGCTGCACGCGGCCCGCGGCGAGCCCCAGACGGCCGAGAAGTGGTACCGGGTCGCCACGGACGCGGGCGACCACAACGGGGCGTACAACCTGGCTCTGCTGTGCGCCGCGCAGGAGCGAACGGCGCAGGCCGAGCAGTGGTACCGCCGGGCGGCCTACGCGGGTCACCGCGAGGCGGCCAACGCCCTGGCGATCCTGCTGCTCCAGGGCGGGGACGCGGAGGGCGCCGAGCCGTGGTTCTCGAAGGCGGCCGAGGCGGGCAGCGTGGACGCCGCCTTCAACCTCGGCATCCTGTTCGCCAGCCGGGACGAGGACCGGACGGCGCTGAAGTGGTACGAGCGGGCCGCTTCGGCCGGGCACACCGACGCGGCGCTCCAGGTCGGCATCGCCCTGGTACGCGACGGCGAGGAGCGGGCGGCGGAGCGGCACCTGCGCTGCGCGGCGGGCGGCGGCAGCGCGGAGGCGGCGTTCAGGCTGGCCGCGCTGTTGGAGTCGCTGGCCCCGCCGCCGGAGCCGGTGGCGCTGGGCGAGCCGGTCGGCGGGGTCGAGCGCACCGAGAGCGAGGAGTGGTACGAGCGGGCCGCCGAGCTGGGCCACCGGCGGGCCCAGGTCCGCGTCGGGATGCTGGCGGCGGCGCGGGGTGACCTCGCGGCGGCCGCGCGCTGGTACCGGGAGGCGGCGGAGGCGGGCTCGCGGAACGGGGCGTTCAACCTGGGGCTGCTGCTGGCCCGGGAAGGGAACGAACCGGAGGCGGCGCTGTGGTGGACGCGGGCGGCGGTGGCCGGGCACGGCCGGGCGGCGCTGCGGCTGGGGCTGCTGGCGGCGCGGCAGGGGGACCTGAACGAGGGGCAGAAGTGGTGCGTGCGGGCCATGGAACTGGGGCCGGCGGAGGTGTCGGAGCGGGCGGCGCGGCTGCGGGACGCGTTGGCGGAGGAGCTGTCGGCGTAGCCCTGGCCGGGGTTGCCGGGGTTACCGGGGTGCCGGGGGCCGTCCCGGGGCGTGCGGATCGGGTGCGGCGCCGTCGCGCGGAGCGGCCCCGGCTGCGCCGGCTTTCCGGGGCTCCGCCCCGGACCTCGCGCCTGAAACGCCGGCGGGGCTGGTTTGCCCTGACCCGCGCCTCAAACGCCGGCGGGGACTGATTGGGCCGGCGGCGAGGCTGGATCGGTCGGGAGCGCCGAACGTTAAGTGATTTGCATCTGCCGGACGGCTTCGCGTACAGTCAGGTTTACCGACGCGGGGTGGAGCAGCTCGGTAGCTCGCTGGGCTCATAACCCAGAGGTCGCAGGTTCAAATCCTGTCCCCGCTACTCAAGCCCGAAGGCCCGGATCTCCTGGAGATCCGGGCCTTCGGCGTTTGCCCCTGAGAACGGCGCGAAAAGAAGCGGGCCCCGGAGCCGGTGAAAGCTCCGGGGCCCGCCGCGTCCGGGTCCGGGTCTAGGCGCCCGCGCAGTTCGGGCACACCCCGCGGTAGGTCACCTCGACCGTCGAGACCACGAAGCCGAAGCGTTCGGCGTCCGGCAGGTCGGCCAGGGGGTCGCCCGCCGGGTGGACGTCGCGGATCGCGCCGCACTGGGCGCACACCAGATGCTGGTGCGCACGGTGGGCGTTGGGGTCGTACCGCTTGGCGCGGCGGTCCGTGGACACTTCCAGCACCTCGCCGAGGCTGACCAGCTCGCCCAGGGTGTTGTACACCGTCGCCCGGGAGATCTCCGGCAGCTTGGTCACCGCGCGTGCGTGCACCTCGTCGGCCGTCAGGTGAACGTGGTCACCGTCGAGCACCTCGGCCACGACGCGCCGCTGTGCGGTCATGCGCCATCCGCGTCCGCGAAGTCGTTCCAGCAGGTCACTCATACTCCCCAGCGTAACAGTGCGGGGATTCGGTGTAACTCCCGAACCGGTTCGGACTTAGATGACTGCTTGACTTAGACAATGTCTATTATAGGATCGGCTCTGGCAGAAGCCGAGGGCAGGACACGCAGGATGACGCAGGAGGCGCACGTGACGCAGGGACCGCTCACCACGGAGGCCGGAGCACCGGTCGCCGACAACCAGAACAGTGAGACCGCCGGCGTCGGTGGGCCCGTGCTCGTCCAGGACCAGCTCCTTCTGGAGAAGCTCGCGCACTTCAACCGCGAGCGAATCCCGGAGCGCATCGTGCACGCCCGCGGCGCCGGTGCGTACGGCACCTTCACGCTCACGCGGGACGTCTCGCAGTGGACCCGCGCGAAGTTCCTGTCCGAGGTCGGCAAGCAGACCGAGACGTTCCTGCGCTTCTCCACCGTCGCCGACAGCCTCGGCGGCGCCGACGCCCGTCGTGACCCGCGCGGCTGGGCGCTGAAGTTCTACACCGAAGAGGGCAACTACGACCTCGTCGGCAACAACACCCCGGTCTTCTTCATCCGTGACGCGATCAAGTTCCCGGACTTCATCCACACGCAGAAGCGCGACCCGTACACCGGCTCGCAGGAAGCCGACAACGTGTGGGACTTCTGGGGCCTGAGCCCCGAGTCCACCCACCAGGTGACCTGGCTCTTCGGCGACCGGGGCATCCCGGCCTCCTACCGCCACATGGACGGCTTCGGCTCGCACACCTTCCAGTGGAACAACGAGGCCGGCGAGGTCTTCTGGGTCAAGTACCACTTCAAGACCGACCAGGGGATCAAGAACCTCACCCAGGCGGAGGCCAACCGGCTCGCCGGTGAGGACCCCGACTCGCACCAGCGCGACCTGCGCGAGTCGATCGAGCGCGGCGACTTCCCGAGCTGGACCGTGCAGGTCCAGATCATGCCCGCGGCCGAGGCGGCCGAGTACCGCTTCAACCCGTTCGACCTCACCAAGGTGTGGCCGCACGCGGACTACCCGCCGATCGAGATCGGCAAGCTGGAGCTCAACCGCAACCCGGAGAACATCTTCGCCGAAGTCGAGCAGAGCATCTTCAGCCCGGCCCACTTCGTCCCCGGCATCGGGCCGTCCCCGGACAAGATGCTCCAGGGTCGCCTCTTCGCGTACGGCGACGCCCACCGCTACCGCGTCGGCATCAACGCCGACCACCTGCCGGTGAACCGTCCGCACGCCACCGAGGCGCGCACCCACTCCCGTGACGGCGCCCTCTACGACGGCCGCCACAAGGGTGCCAAGAACTACGAGCCGAACAGCTTCGGCGGCCCGTTCCAGACGGACCGTCCGCTGTGGCAGCCCGTCCAGCTGACGGGTGGCACCGGCAACCACGCCACGCCGGTGCACCGCGAGGACAACGACTTCGTCCAGGCGGGCAACCTCTACCGCCTGATGTCGGAGGACGAGCGGGGCCGTCTGATCGAGAACCTCGCAGGCTTCATCGCCAAGGTTTCCCGTGACGACATCGTCGACCGCGCGATCAACAACTTCCGCCAGGCGGACGGTGACTTCGGCAAGCGGCTGGACGCCGCGGTCCAGGCCCTCCGCGGCTGAGACGGATCGCTTGCCGTGGCGACACGACGGGCCGGCACTCCTCGGAGTGCCGGCCCGTCGGCGTGCGTAGGGACGCGCGCGCTACGACGCGCCGGTACGCGGCTACCGGGATACGGCGCTACGCGGGGACGGCGCTGCGCCGCGCCGGCACCCAGCAGCGGATGACGTCACGCACCGAGACGATGCCCACCGGGCCGCCGTCCTCCAGCACGATCAGATGGCGGAAACCGCCGTGCGCCATGGCCTCGGCGGCCTCCTGGACCGTCGCTTCGGGGGTGCAGAAGACGACGTTGTTGGTGGTGTGCGCGCCCACCGACTCCCGGTCCGGGTCGTGGCCCGCGCCGAGGGAGTTGAGGATGTCGCGCTCGGTCAGAATGCCGACACCGCTGTGGTCGGGATCGAGGACGACGGCCGCGCCGACGCGCCGGCCGGACATCAGGCAGGCCGCCTGTCGGAGGGTGTGTGCGGGTCCGAGGGTGAGGATCACGGTGCTCATGGCGTCGCGGACGAGCATGAAGAGAGCCACCTCCTGGGTGAGTCCCCGCATGGGTGGGTGCGCCGGGTGACGGAGCCGCCTCAAGAGAAGGGCTTCACAAGCGCACAAGCGGGGGAGTCCCAGACTCCCACGCGTACGCAGGGTCATCAAGAGGACGCGGTCGGCAACACCCGCCCGGCCGAGCGCACCGACGGCGCGTCAGGGCGCCTCAGGGGCGCGGGCGCAGGCGCGCCAGCATCTCCTCGTGCAGCAGGCCGTTCGAGGCGGCCGCGTTGCCGCCGTGCACCCCGTCGACGCCGTCCAGGCCGGTGAAGCGGCCGCCCGCCTCCTCGACGACGACCGCGATGGCGGCCATGTCCCACAGGTTCAGCTCCGGCTCGGCGCACACGTCCAACGAGCCCTCCGCGACCATCATGTAGGGCCAGAAGTCGCCGTAGGCCCGGGTGCGCCAGCAGGCGCGGGTCAGGTCCAGGAAGCCGGGCAGTCGGCCCTGCTCCTCCCAGCCCGAGAGCGAGGAGTAGGCGAAGGACGCGTCACCCAGCGTCGCCACCTTCGAGACGCCGATCGCCGTGGTCTCGCCGAGCGCGCCGCCCGCCCAGGCGCCGCTGCCCTTCGCGGCCCACCAGCGGCGGCCCAGCGCCGGCGCGGAGACGACCCCGACCACCGGGCGGAACACCCCGTCCGCGCCTTCGGTCATCAGCGAGATCAGCGTCGCCCACACGGGGACGCCCCGGACGTAGTTCTTCGTGCCGTCGATCGGATCGACGACCCAGCGGCGCGGGCCGTCGCCCTTGAGCCCGTACTCCTCGCCCAGGATGGCGTCATCGGGCCGCGCGGCCAGGATTCCGGCCCGGATGATCTCCTCGGCGGCCTTGTCGGCCTCGCTCACCGGGGTCATGTCCGGCTTCGTCTCCACCTGGAGGTCGAGGGCGCGGAAGCGCTGGGTGGTGGCCGCGTCCGCGGCGTCGGCGAGTTCGAGGGCGAGGCGGAGGTCATCGTCATACTCGGGCATGCCCGAACAGTATCGAGACGGCGGCCGACCGGCGAACGCCGTCCACGGTACGGCCGACGGGCGCCCTTGACAGGACCTGGCGCCCCGTCAACTCTGGCGGGAAGGCGGGCGGGGGAGGGGAGCGGGGGAGGCGACGATGGCGGCGGCGCGGGAGTCCTTGCTGGAAGCGGCGGGAGCGGCGCTGGCGGCGCGCGCCTGGCCCGCCGTGCGGATGGTCGAGGTGGCGGCGGCCGCCGGGGTGTCCCGGCAGACCCTGTACAACGAGTTCGGCGGGAAGGCGGGCCTCGGGCGCGCCCTGGTCCGGCGGGAGGCCGACTGGTACCTCGCGGGTGTGGAGCGCGCTCTGGAGGCGCCCGCGGCGACCGCCGAGCGGCTGGCGGGAGTGGCCGAGTGGACCGTACGGGCGGCCCGCGCGCGCCCCCTCGTACGGGCCCTGCTGACGGGGGCGTGGACCGGGAACCTGCCCGTCCCGCCCGGGCGGGGGGCCCGGCCCGGCGTCCCGGCGCTCGAGCCCGGGGATTTGGTGCGCGCCGTTCGCGACCGGGCGTCCGCCGCGCTCCCGGCGGAGCCGGCGCACCGGTGCGAGCTGGTCGTGCGGCTCGCGCTGTCCTACGTGATAGCCCCGGGCGCGCCGGGGGAGGAGCCGGCGGCGGCCGGGCTGCTCGGGCTGGTCAGTGCGCCGAACCGGACAGCTGGAGTCCGATGACGCCGAGGATGACCAGCGAGATCGAGACGAGTTTCAGGGTGGAGACGAGGTCACCGAGGAAGACCATGCCGTAGATCGCCGTGCCGGCCGCCCCGATCCCGGTCCACACGGCGTACGCCGGGCCCACGTCGAGCTTCTTGAGCGAAAGGGTCAGCAGGCCGAAACTGCCGAGCGCGAACGACGCGAAGGCGATCGTGGGCCACATCCGGGTGAACCCGTGCGAGAGCTTGAGGCACACCGCGAAACCGGTCTCCAGGATCCCGGCGACCACGACCAGCAGCCACGCCATGGCATGTGCCTCCCCGCGTCCCGCGTCACGTGACGTCGCGTCACCTGGTGCGATTATGCATTTATCCCGACGCGATCTTCGGCAAACACGAGCGTCCCGCCGGGACCGCGGGCCGCCCGCTCCCGTCAGTCGCCCTCGCGGCGCTCCCGCGTCTCCAGCAGTCGCCGCAGCGAGTACAGCCGCGCCGGGTCCGCGTGACCCTCCTCCACCCACCGGTCGAGCGCGCAGTCGGGTTCGTCGTGGCTGCACGCGCGAGGGCATTCCTCCGTACCCCCCACCAGTTCGGGGAAGGCCAGGATCACCCGGGACGGGTCGACGTGGTGCAGGCCGAAGGAGCGCACGCCGGGGGTGTCGATGACCCACCCGTCACCGCCGGGCAGCGGCAGCGCGAGGGCGGAGGTGGTGGTGTGCCGGCCCCGGCCGGTGACCGCGTTGACGTGCCCGGTCGCCCGCCGGCGGCCCTCGGCGACCAGTGAGTTGACCAGGGTGGTCTTGCCGACCCCGGAGTGGCCGACGAAGGCGGTGATCCGGCCGTTCAGTCGCTCGCGCACCCGGTCGGCGGCGTCACCGGTCGCCAGCTCCTCGCGGTTGGTGACGACGTAGTTCACCCCGAGCGTCGAGTAGATCTCCAGGATCTTGTCCGCGGAGGTCAGGTCCGACTTGGTGAGCACCAGCAGCGGCTCCAGGCCGGCGTCGTACGCGGCCACCAGACAGCGGTCGATCATGCGCGGCCGCGGCTCCGGGTCGGCCAGCGCCGTCACGATGGCCAGCTGGTCGGCGTTGGCGACGACCACCCGCTCGTACGGGTCGTCGTCGTCCGCGGTGCGCCGCAGGACGGACTTGCGTTCCTCGATCCGCACGATCCGGGCGAGGGTGTCCTTCTTCCCGGACAGGTCACCGACGATCCAGACCCGGTCGCCGACCACCGCCGCCTTGCGGCCCAGTTCACGGGCCTTCATCGCGTGCACCGCGCGGTCCCCGACCAGGCAGGTGAGCCGGCCCCGGTCGACGGTCAGGACGAAGCCCTCGGCCGCGTCCTCGTGCTTGGGGCGGATGTTCGTACGCGGCCGGTTGCCCTTGGGGTTGGGGCGCGAGCGGATGTCGTCTTCGTCGGTGTTCTTGCCGTACCTGCGCATGACGGGCCCTACGCTCCCGCGCCCCGAGGCGCTTGGCCGAGCATGTCGGCCCACATCGCCGGGAAGTCCGGCAGGGTCTTCGCGGTCGTCGCCACGTTCTCGATCAGTACGCCGTCCACCGCCAGGCCGATCACCGCGCCGGCGGTCGCCATCCGGTGGTCGTCGTAGGTGTGGAACACACCGCCGTGCAGCGGGCGCGGGCGGATGCGCAGCCCGTCCTCGGTCTCGGTGACATCGCCGCCGAGGCCGTTGATCTCCGCCGTGAGCGCCGCCAGTCGGTCCGTCTCGTGCAGCCGCAGGTGGCGTACGCCCCGCAGCACGGACTCGGAGTCCGCCAGCGCCGCGACCGCCGCGATGCCCGGCGTCAGCTCACCGACCTCGCCCAGGTCCACGTCGATGCCGTGGATCTTGCCGCTGCCGGTGAAGACCAGGCCCGCGTCGGTCAGCTCGCAGGAGCCGCCCATCTCGGTGAAGATCCGGCGCAACGCGTCGCCGGGCTGCGTGGTGCGGCGCGGCCAGTCGGGGACGGTCACCGTGCCACCGGTGATCAGGGCCGCCGCCATGAAGGGCTGGGCGTTGGAGAGGTCCGGCTCGACGACCAGGTCACGGCCCAGCAGGGCGCCCGGGGTGACCCGCCACACGTTCTTCTCGCCGCCCGCCTCGGGGGTGTCGACCTGGGCGCCCGCCGCGCGCAGCATCTCCACCGTCATCCGGATGTGCGGCATGGAGGGCAGGGTGTCACCGACGTGGCGGACCTCCACGCCCTGGTTGAAGCGCGGCGCGGAGAGCAGCAGCGCCGAGACGAACTGCGAGGAGTTCGAGGCGTCGATCTCGACGGTCCCGCCCTCCAGCGCTCCGCCGCCCTGCACGGTCAGGGGCAGCGCGCCCCGTCCGTCGTCGTCGATCCGGGCACCGAGGACGCGCAGGGCGTTGATGACCTCGCCCAGCGGGCGCTCGTAGGAGCGCGGGTCGCCATCGAAGCGGATGTCGCCCGAGGCGAGGGTGGCGACGGGCGGCAGGAAGCGCATGACCGTGCCCGCGTTGCCGACGTCGACGGTGGCCGGGCCGTGCAGGGCCGCCGGGATGACCCGCCAGGCCTCCCCGCCCGCGCCCCCGCCGGCGGAGCTGGAGGACACGGTCTCCTCGATGCCGACGCCCATCGCGCGCAGGGCGTCCGACATCAGCTGGGAGTCGCGCGAACGCAGCGGACGGCGCACCCAGCCCGGCTCGGACGCCAGCGCGGCCAGCACGAGGGCCCGGTTGGTGACCGACTTGGAGCCCGGCACGGTGACGGTGGCGTGGACGGCGCCGTCCGCGAGCGGGGCGGGCCAGAGGGCGTGGGGCGCGGGGGTCTCGGTCATGGCCTCCACTTTAGTGGCTTCGCCCAGGCCCAGAGCGTGGCCGGGGCCCGTTCGGGGCCCACCCCGGGCACTTCACCGGGGGCGTCTCAGAGGCCGAGAAGCCAGCGCGCCCCGCCGATGAGCGCGCACAGCGCGACGGCGTGGAAGAACAGCAGCCAGACCACCGGGTGGACGTGGGTGAGCCGCCCCAGTTGGTCGGCGTCGGAGTCGGGGGCCCCGCCGTGGCGGCGCTTGACCTGGAGCTCGAACACCGGCCGGACCCCGCCCAACAGCAGGAACCACACCACCGCGTACGCGAACACCGCCTGCACCTCGGCCGGGGTCAGCCAGGACACCAGCACGAAGACCCCGCCGGTCAGCACCACCGTGAGCAGCCCGTACGCGTTGCGGATCATCACCAGCATCGCGATCAGCAGGGCGGTCGCCGCCCACAGCAGCAGCGTGATCCGGTGCGCCGAGAGCAGGGCGGCCCCGCCGAGCCCGAGCAGCGAGGGCGCCGTGTACCCGGCGGCGGCGGTCAGCACCATCCCGAGCCCACTGGGCTTGCCGCGGCTGACGGTGACGCCGCTGGTGTCGGAGTGCAGCCGGATGCCGTCGAGCCGGCGCCCGGTCAGCAGCGCCAGCAGCCCGTGGCCGCCCTCGTGCGCGATGGTGATCGCGTTCCGGGACAGTCGCCACACCGGCCGGGGCGCCACGGCCGCCAGCGCGGCGAGCCCCGCCGCGGCCACCAGCCACCAGGTGGGCTCGGCCTGTATGCCGCTCAGCCGGTCCCACAGACCGGCCGTCATCGTGCTGTCCATGGAGTGGCGGACTCCTTGCGGTAGGGGGAGAGGGCCATGGCAGTGTGTCAGCCATGTGCGGAAGGTATGCAGCGAGCCGGGCGCCCGAGGAACTGGCGCGGATCTTCGGCGTCGAGCGGTGGGAGCCCGAGGAGTCCCTGGCCCCCGATTTCAACGTGGCGCCGACGAAGGAGGTCCACGTCGTCCTCGACCGTCCTGTGAAGGACGCGCCGAGCCGCCGTCCGGTTCGACAGCTGCGCGTGCTGAGGTGGGGGCTCGTCCCCTCCTGGGCGAACGGCCCCGAGGGCGCCGCCCGGATGATCAACGCCAGGGCCGAGACGATCGCCGAGAAGCCGTCCTTCCGCCGACCTTTCGCGCAGCGCCGCTGCATCGTCCCCGCCGACGGCTACTTCGAGTGGGTCACCGCCCACGACGAGCGGCAGCTCGAGGTCGAGGGGAAGAAGAAGCGGGCGCGCAAGCAGCCGTACTTCGTGCTCCCCGCCGATGGAACCGCCTTCGCCATGGCGGGCATATACGAGTTCTGGCGCGACCGGACCCTGCCCGACGAGCACCCGAACGCCTGGTGGGCGACCTGCTCGGTGATCACCACCGAGGCCGAGAGCGGACCGCTGGCCGTGGCGCCCGAGGAAGGCCCCCGCTCGCTGGCCGACATCCACCCCCGGATGCCGCTGATGCTGACCCCCGACAAGTGGGACCCCTGGCTCGACCCCGCCCGCACCGACGTGGACGAGCTCCAGGCACTGTTGGCGCCGCCGCCCGGCGCCCTGATGCGGGCCTACCCGGTCTCCACCGCCGTGAGCAACGTGCGCAACAACGGGCCGGAACTGCTGAACGAGCTCGCCGCGCCGGAAGAGGCCACGCTCTTCTGAGCCCCCTGCCGCGCGGCATGATCGGCCCATGACCACGCACACCGAAAGCGTCGACACGCCGGCGGGCGAGGCCCGCATCACCTGGCACCCCGCCGGCGCGGCCCGGCTCGTACTCGCCGTCGGCCACGGAGCGGGTGGCGGGATCGAGGCCCGCGACCTCCAGGCACTGGCCGCCGCCCTGCCCGGCCGCGGGATCACCGTCGCGTTGGTCGAACAGCCCTGGCGGGTCGCCGGGAAGAAGGTCGCTGCCGCGCCCAAGGTGCTGGACGAGGGTTGGCGCGCCCTGTGGCCCACCCTGAGCGCGGCGGGCCCGCCCGTCGTCGCCGGCGGCCGCAGCGCCGGGGCCCGGGTGGCGTGCCGGACCGCCGCAGGGCTGGGCGCGGCGGGGGTGCTGGCCCTGGCGTTCCCGCTGCACCCGCCGGGCCGGCCCGAGAAGTCCCGGGCCGAGGAACTGCTGGGCGCCGGGCGGCCCACCCTGGTGGTCCAAGGCGGCCGCGACCCCTTCGGACACCCGGAGGAATTCCCGCCCCCCGGCCCCGGCCCCGGCCTCCCTCCCGCCGCCGGCGCACCGCCCGGCCCGCGCACCCCGTACGAGCTCGTGGCCGTTCCGCACGGCGACCACGGCTTCGCGGTGCCGAAACGGGCGGACACGACCCAGGCCGAGACCCTCGCCGCGATCACGGAGGCTGTGGCCGAGTGGCTCGACCGGCTCCCGCTCTGAGACCGATCTGACGGATTCCCGGGTGATCCGGATCACTCCTCGGGAACCGGCCGCAGGGAGCGGCCCGCCGGGCGGGTGAACCCTTGTCACGCCCGGGAATGCGGCGCCCGGGCCCGTCGTTAACCGGGTGTCGGTACGCACGGGAACGTTCGTCGGAGGAGAGGGAGCGCATGACCCAGGTCATCAGCCAGAACCGTCGGCAGGCCGCTGACCTGGACTGGACGGTGCTGCCCGCACCCAAGCGCGGGACGCTTCGGGCGGCGCAGGCCCGGGAAGGTCGACTATTCTCCGATTCGAGCGGATCCGCTTTCGGAGCCGCCACGCTGTCGGAGGAGGTGGGTCCTGTCGCCGGGACCGACGAAGGCCACGCGGAGGAGACGACCCCGGAGCGCAACGCGCGCTTCGAGCGGGACGCCCTCGGCTACCTCGACCAGATGTACTCCGCCGCGCTGCGCATGACGCGCAACCCGGCCGACGCCGAGGACCTGGTCCAGGAGACGTACGCGAAGGCGTACGCGTCCTTCCACCAGTTCCGCGAGGGCACCAACCTCAAGGCGTGGCTGTACCGCATCCTGACCAACACCTTCATCAACTCCTACCGCAAGAAGCAGCGCGAGCCCCAGCGCAGCGCGGCGGAGGAGATCGAGGACTGGCAGTTGGCGCGCGCCGAGTCGCACATGTCCACCGGGCTGCGGTCCGCCGAATCGCAGGCGCTCGACCACCTGCCCGATTCGGACGTGAAGGAGGCGCTCCAGGCCATTCCGGAGGAGTTCCGCATCGCGGTCTATCTTGCCGACGTAGAGGGCTTTGCGTACAAGGAGATCGCGGACATCATGGGTACACCCATCGGTACGGTCATGTCCCGACTGCACCGTGGCCGCCGTCAACTCCGCGGAATGCTGGAGGACTACGCCCGCGAGCGCGGGCTGGTCCCCGCCGGAGCGGGAGAGTCGAACGACCTGAAAGGCTCGGGCTCATGAGCTGCGGAGAGCCGCACGAGACGGAGTGCGCCGAGGTCCTGGACCACCTGTACGAGTTCCTTGACCACGAGATGCCCGACAGCGACTGCACGAAGTTCGAGACCCACTTCGGCGAGTGCAACCCCTGTCTTGAGAAGTACGGCCTGGAGCAGGCCGTGAAGAAGCTGGTCAAGCGCTGCTGCGGGTCGGACGACGTGCCGAGCGACCTGCGCTCGAAGGTCATGGGGCGGATCGAACTGATCCGTTCGGGACAGGCCGTTCCCGACCACGACGTCACCGCGGGCCCCACCCCCGGCTGAGTCGCCCCGGCCGCGTCTGAGACGACCGCCCCCGGAGAACCCCCTTCGTTCACTCGAAGGTGCTAATCCGGGGGCGTCCGTATGCCCCGATGCGCGAATGCGGCCCGCCGCGCCGCGGGCCCCACCTATTCTCCCCTTCCGGTACCGGTCGGATTCGGTACCGACCCGGCCCGGTGCGGGGAGGAGGGTGCGATGCGGGTACTTCCGTCGGGAGCGCGCGCCTTGATCCTCTGCGCCGTGCTCGCCGCCTGCGGGTGCGTCGCCCCGGCCCTCACGGATTCCGGTACGCCGTGGCCGGCCGCGGCCCTGCTCTGCGTCCTGTGCCTCGGGTGCGAACTCCTCAGGAGCCACCGGTCGTTCGGGAGCCGGATGCCCGAGGGCATGGGTGCCTTCTTCCCCGTGGTGCTGGCCGCCGTGTACCTCCTGACGCCCGCGGCCGCGGCGCTCGTGGCGGCGCCCGCCGCGTTCGCCGCCCCCGTGGTGCAGCGGCCCGTGTGGGTGCGCCGCACCTGGCACGCGGCCCAGCAGGCGACCGCCGCCTGGGCGGCCGGGCAGGCCTACGGCCTGCTGGGCGGGCCGGCCACGCTCGGTGGCGCCGGGCCCGGCGCCACCGAAGCCCGGGTGGCGGACTTCCCGTACGCCGTGGTGCCCGCCGGAGCCGCCGCCGTCGTCTTCTGCCTGGTGCTCACCGCCCTCGACGGCGCCGTCCTGGCCGCCGCCGAACGCCGCCCCGCGATCACCGCCCGGCGCGGACTGCCGGCCACCTCGTCCGGGGGGACCGCCGGCCTCGCCCCGTACTGCCTGCACGGCCTGGCCGGGCTGATGATGGCCGTGATGTGGCGCAGCTCCTTCGGGGTGCCGGCCGCGCTGCTGGTCCTGCTGCCCATGTACATCTCCTGCTGGGTCTTCGCCCAGTACACGCGCGAGCGCGCCGCGCACCAGGCCACGATCCGGGCGCTGGTGCAGGCCGTCGACCTCAAGGACCGCTACACGCGCGGGCACAGCGAACGCGTCGGGCAGGCCTCGGCGATGATCGCCCGCGAGCTGGGCATGGCCGACGACCGCATGGAGGTCGTCCGGATCGCCGGAATCCTGCACGACGTGGGCAAGCTCGGCGTTCCCACCCGGCTGCTGCGCAAGGACGGGCCGCTGACCCCCGAGGAGCGGCGGGTCATCGAACTGCATCCCGAGTACGGGCACGAGATGGTGCGCGGCATCGGCTTCCTCGGCGAGGCCCGGTCCGCGATCCTGCACCACCACGAGCGGGTCGACGGCACCGGGTACCCGTACGGGCTGGCCGGGGAGCAGATCCCGGTGCTGGCGCGGGTCGTGGCGGTGGCCGACTCCTTCGACGCGATGACCTCGACCCGCTCCTACAGCCGGGCCCGGCCGGTCCCCGTCGCCCTGGCCGAGCTGGAACGCTGCGCGGGGGCGCAGTTCGACCCGGCCATGGTGCGGGCCCTGGTCGACGCCATCGGGCGGCACGGCTGGCACCCGGTGGTGACCTCGGACGACGACGTTCGGGTGGTGGTCCCGCGCGGCGGCGCCCCCACCTCGTCCCCCACCTCGGCGACCTCCCCCGCCCCGCCCGGCCCGGGCACCGGAGGCGGGGCGTGAGGGCCGGCGCCGCCCGCGCCGTACGGGCGGCAGCCGCGCTGCTCACCCTCGCGGCGCTCGGCCACACCCTGTGGAACGGCGTGGTGGAGGGCGGCACCGCCCTCGCCTTCGGCATCCTCATCGGCGTCGGCGAGCTGGCCCGCAGCGACCACCGCGCCGCCGCCCCCGTCCCGGCCGAGGACCGCAGGCCCGCGCCACTGGGCTCCGCCGGCGCCCTCGCCTACGCGCTCCTCGGCCGGGCCGCCGGGCAGCCCACCCACCACGGGGTGCTCCAGGTCGTGGCGGTCGTCGTCGCGGCGGCCCTCGTCGGGATCGTCCCGCACATCGCCCGGGGCCACGGGCCCGCGTTCGACCACGTGGCCCGGCGGGTGCTGACCGTCGCCTTCGCCGCCGTCTGCTTCCAGCCGCTGTACAACTCCGGCCGGCTGGAGGGACGGGTGGGACAGGGCCCGTACCTCGTGCTGTTCCTGGTGCTGCTGCTCGGTCTCACCGCCCTGTGCGACGCCGTGCTCGCCGCCGCGCTGGCGGGCTCCCGCACCGGCCGGCCCTACTGCTCCCTGCTCCGCGACGAGCTGCGCGCGCCGGCCGGGATCGGGTCGGCGATCAGCGCGACCGGCCTGGTGATGGCGCTGGGGACGGCAGTCGCCGGGCTGTGGGCGCTGCCCGTGTTCAGCGTGCCGCTGTTGCTGACGCAGATGTCCTTCCACCGGATCACCGCCGTCCGCACCACCTACCGCCAGACCATCACCTCCCTCGCCCGGGCCACCGAGATCGCCGGCTGCACCCGACCGGGACACTCCCGTCGGGTGGCCGTCCTGAGCTGCGCCGTCGGACGGGAGCTGGGGCTCTCGGAACGCGAGCTCACGGTGCTGGAGTACGCCGCGCTGATGCACGACATCGGTCAGCTCTCGCTCGTCGACCCCGTCCCGGCCGGGGCGACGGCCCGGCTGCCCGCCGCCGAGGCCCGCCGGATCGCCGTGCTCGGCGGGGAGGTGGCCCGGCAGACCGGGGTGCCCCCGGAAGTCGCGGTCGTGGTGGAGCGGCAGGCGGACCCCTACCGGGAGCAGCCCGTCGCCGCGCGGATCGTGCGCGCCGTGAACGCGTACGACGACCTGTGCGGCGGGGAAGGTCACCCGGGCGGCTCACTGGCCGCCCTGGAACGGCTGCGGCTGGGGACCGGGCGCGACTTCCAGCCGGAGGTCGTGGAGTGCCTGGCGAGGGTTCTGGCCGGGGACGGGCCGACCGGAGTCGGCCCGCTCCCACCTGGGTAACCCATGGGTAATGAGCGGCCGTCCGAGTGGGCATGGTTGGATGCGAGTAAGAGTGTCCGTGTGGGTGTCCGCGAGGCTGCACCGTAGTCCCCCAGCTACCGCTGGGCGGTGCCCCCAGGCAGGCGGGAAACGTGAGGATCTTCGGGAAGGTACGGCATCGGCCCTCCGCCTCGTGGCGGCAGGCCACCGACCGCGCGTTCACGCTGATCGGCGACGGGCGGTACGAGGACGCGGGCGCGCTCCTGACCAGAGCGGCGGACCTGGAACCCTGGCTGTCCGAGTCCTGGTTCAACCTGGCCCTGCTGCACAAGTTCCGCCACGACTGGGAGCAGGCGCGGGCCGCCGGCCTGCGCGCCGTGGCCCTGCTGGACCGCGAGACCGGCGCCCCGGACTGGTGGAACGTGGGGATCGCCGCGACCGCGCTCCAGGATTGGCCACTGGCCCGCCGGGCCTGGCAGGCCTACGGGCTCAAGGTCCCCGGTGACCCGCACGGGACCGCGGCGGCGGCCGAGCCCGTCGGCATGGAGCTGGGCAGCGCCGCCGTGCGCCTCTCGCCCGAGGGCGAGGCCGAGGTCGTGTGGGGCCGCAGGCTCGATCCGGCCCGGATGGAGGTCCTCTCGATCCCGCTGCCGTCCTCGGGGCGGCGCTGGGGCGAGGTCGTCCTGCACGACGGAGTCCCGCACGGCGAGCGGATCACCGCGGCCGGACCCTCGTACCCGGTCTTCGACGAGATCGAGCTGTGGGCGCCCTCGCCCGTGCCGACCTGGGTGGTCCTGCTGGAAGCGGCCACCGAGGACGACCGCGACGCCCTGGAGCGACTGGCCTCGGACGCGGGCTTCGCCGCCGAGGACTGGTCGTCGTCGGTGCGCCTGCTGTGCCGGACCTGCTCGGAGAGCGCGATGCCGAGCGACGAGGGCGACGGCGAGCACCTGGACCCGCACGACCACAGCGAGCCCGGCCACCCCGGCCCGCTCGGTCACCGCACGGCCGGCTCGGGTTCCCTGTGGGTGCCCGAGCGGGAATGCGGCATCGCGGCGCCGGCCGGTCTGGTGCGCGGACTCCTGGACGGGTGGGTCGCGGACAGCCCGGACAGCCGTGAGTGGCGCGATCTCGAAGAAGTCTGCTGAGACGGGGCCGTAGGCTGTACCGGTCACATCGGTGACTCGCAGACTTACGGAAGGCGTACGGCGGACATGGCCCAGCAGGAGAACCAGGTTGTCCCGGTCGACGACGAAGGCTACGTCGTGGACACCGAGGACTGTGAGGCACGCGAGCTCGCCCACCGTGAGCGCGGCACCTCCCGCCCGATCACGGTGGTCGGCAACCCGGTCCTGCACCGGGAGTGCAAGGACGTCACGGAGTTCGGCGACGAGCTGGCGCAGCTGATCGACGACATGTTCGCCAGCCAGAAGACCGCCGAGGGCGTCGGCTTGGCCGCGAACCAGATCGGCGTGGACGCCAAGGTCTTCGTCTACGACTGCCCGGACGACGAGGGCCGGCGCCACACCGGTGTCGTCGTCAACCCGAAGCTGGTGGAGCTGCCGGCCGAGGCGCGCGTGCTGGACGACTCCAACGAGGGCTGCCTGTCGGTGCCGACCGCGTACGCCGCGCTGGCCCGCCCGGACTACGCCGAGGTCACGGGCCAGGACGCCCGGGGCAACCCGATCAAGGTGCGGGGCACCGGCTACTTCGCCCGCTGCCTCCAGCACGAGACGGACCACCTGTACGGGTACCTGTACATCGACCGGCTCTCGAAGCGGGACCGCAAGGACGCCCTCCGCCAGATGGAAGAGGGCACCCCGCGCTACGAGACCGTCCCCAACGACTGAGCGGCCTCGGGCCGCTCCCGGGAGCGGCCCAGCAGCACCCGCAGATCCTCCGGGAGGGGCATCGGCGTGAGCAGCCCCGCCGCCGTACGCCCCGTGTTGCCGTGGGGCACGCGCCCGGTCACCGACCCCGCTCCCGCCACCAGGATCCGCACCACCTGCCCCACCGTCTCCGCCCGGTCCCGGCAGCGCACCGCGAGCCGGAACATGTGCCAGTGGGCACGGGTGTGGGGCCAGGCCCAGGCCTGGGAGATGATGTGCGCCCGCTCCAGGGCGTCCCACATGGTGCCGGTGTCGGGGGCGGCGTCGCGGGCGCGGCGCAGCTCCGCCTCGAAGGCCGTGCGCACGGCGGCCGGCATGGCCTTCGGCGTACACGCGGTGATGCAGGTCCTCAGCAAGTTCGTCATGCGTCAACGGTGCGGCCACAGGGCCCGTCGGCGCTTGAACGAACCTGCTACATCCACTGGATGGTGCGGGTGAAGTCCGACGGCGGGATCCCGAACATCCGCCGCCACACACGGCTGAGGTGAGCCCCGTCGGCGAAGCCCGCGCCGTGCGCCGCGTCCGTCAGGGTCTGCCCCCGGGAGGCGAGTTCGGCGGCCCGCATCAGTCGCAGCCACAGGACGTACGGGCGGAACGGCAGCCCCAGCTCCGCCCGGAACAGGTGGGCGAGGCGGCTCTGCGACAGGCAGGCCACCTCGGCCGCCTGGGACAGCCGTACGCCGTCCCGCCCGGGCAGCCACGCCAGCACCCGCGCCAGCCCCGGATGCGCGGCGGCCTCCGCCGCCGGGCCGCCGGGGAGCAGCGAGTCCAGCGCGCACGCCGCCTCGAAGGGATCGGCGGGCAGGTCCGCGGCGGCCGGTACGAGGTCTCCCACGTCCCGCGCCAGGGCCGCGAGCCCGCGGCCGGCGGAGGAGAGCGGGTCGTAGTGCAGCACCACCCCGCGCGCGGTGCCGCCCAGCACGCAATGACGTACCCCGGCCGGAACCACGTACGCCCGGCACCGGAAGGGCTCCCCGTCCGGCCCGGCCATCAGCAGCCCGTCGCCGCCCAGAGCGGCGATGACCTGCACGGAGTGGTGCGCGTGCGCGGTCGCCGACCCGACGGCGCCCCCGTACAACAGGCCCCCGGGCCGCAGCCGGGCCCGCCCGGCCCACCCGGAGGCGGTCATGCCGTGGAGCCCGGACACGACGAAGCGCCCCCGCCCCGGAGCCCGGTCACCCGAGTCGTCGTTCTCCCCATGGGCGGGGACGCTATCAAGCCGTTGGAGCAGGGGACTCAGAAGTCCTCGTCGAGGTCGACCGTGCCCTCGACGGCGACCTGGTAGGCGGACGGGCGGCGCTCGAAGAAGTTCGTCAGCTCCTGCACGCCCTGGAGCTCCATGAACGAGAACGGGTTCTGCGAACCGTACAGCGGAGGGAAGCCGAGGCGGACCAGACGCTGGTCCGCGACGCACTCCAGGTACTCGCGCATCGACTCGGTGTTCATGCCCGGCAGGCCGTCGCCGCACAGGTCCCGGCCGAACTGCAGCTCCGCCTCCACGGCCTCCTTGAGCATGTCGGTGACCTGCTGCCGGAGCGCGTCGTCGAAGAGCTCCGGCTCCTCCTTGCGGACCGTGTCCACGACTTCGAAGGCGAAGTTCATGTGCATGGTCTCGTCGCGGAACACCCAGTTGGTGCCCGTCGCCAGACCGTGCAGCAGGCCCCGCGAGCGGAACCAGTAGACGTACGCGAACGCGCCGTAGAAGAACAGGCCCTCGATGCAGGCGGCGAAGCAGATCAGGTTCAGCAGGAAGCGGCGGCGGTCGGCCTGGGTCTCCAGCCGGTCGATCTTCTCGACCGAATCCATCCACTTGAAGCAGAACTGCGCCTTCTCGCGGATCGACGGGATCTCCTCGACCGCGTCGAAGGCCGCCGCACGGTCGTCCGGATCGGGCAGGTAGGTGTCGAGCAGCGTCAGGTAGAACTGGACGTGCACGGCCTCCTCGAACAGCTGGCGCGACAGGTACAGGCGCGCCTCCGGGGAGTTGATGTGCTTGTACAGGGTCAGCACGAGGTTGTTGGAGACGATCGAGTCGCCCGTCGCGAAGAACGCGACCAGCCGGCCGATCATGTGCTGCTCGCCCGGCGTCAGCTTCGCGAGGTCGGCGACGTCCGAGTGGAGGTCGACCTCCTCGACCGTCCAGGTGTTCTTGATCGCGTCGCGGTAGCGCTCGTAGAAGTCCGGGTAGCGCATCGGGCGCAGCGTCAGCTCGAAGCCCGGGTCGAGCAGGTTCTTGCTCGTCGCAACGTCGGTGTCGGTGGAGCTCATTACTGGCAGGCCTCGCAGGACTCGGGGTTCTCAAGGGAGCAGGCCAGCGCGTCGGCGTCGACGGCCTGCGGAAGCGTGGCGGCGGGGGCGGCAGCCGCCTGCGCCGCGCGGGCGATCTTCGTCGCCGGGCGGGAGCGCAGGTAGTACGTGGTCTTGAGGCCCTGCTTCCAGGCGTACGCGTACATCGAGGACAGCTTCCCGATGGTCGGCGTCTCCAGGAACAGGTTCAACGACTGCGACTGGTCCAGGAACGGCGTACGGGCCGCCGCCATGTCGATCAGGCCGCGCTGCGGGATCTCCCACGCCGTGCGGTACAACTCGCGGACCTCGGCCGGGATCCAGCCGAAGCCCTGCACGGAGCCGCTGGCCTCGCGCAGCGCCTCGCGGGTCTGCGTGTCCCACACGCCGAGCTTCTTCAGCTCGTCCACCAGGTACGCGTTGACCTGGAGGAACTCACCGCTCAGCGTCTCGCGCTTGAAGAGGTTCGAGACCTGCGGCTCGATGCACTCGTACACGCCCGCGATCGAGGCGATCGTCGCCGTCGGGGCGATGGCGAGCAGCAGTGAGTTGCGCATGCCGGTCTCGGCGACGCGGGCGCGCAGCGCGTCCCAGCGCTCGGGCCAGTTCAGTTCGACGTCGTAGTGGTCCGGGTGCAGGACGCCGCGGGCGGTCCGGGTCTGCTCCCAGGCGGGGAGCGGGCCGCTGCGCTCGGCCAGGTCGCAGGAGGCCTCGTACGCGGCCAGCATGATCCGCTCGGAGAGCTTCGTGGACAGGGCCTTCGCCTCGGGGGAGTCGAAGGGCAGCTTCAGCTGGAAGAAGACGTCCTGAAGGCCCATCGCGCCCAAGCCCACCGGGCGCCAGCGGGCGTTGGAGCGGCCGGCCTGCTCGGTCGGGTAGAAGTTGATGTCCACGACGCGGTCGAGGAAGGTGACGGCGGTGCGGACGGTCGCGTCCAGCCGCTCCCAGTCGATGTCACCGGTCTCGGGGAGGACGAATGCGCCCAGGTTGACCGAGCCCAGGTTGCAGACCGCGGTCTCGCCGTCATTGGTGACCTCGATGATCTCGGTGCAGAGGTTCGAGGAGTGGACGACCGTGCCGGGTTCGGCGGTCTGGTTCGCCGTCCGGTTGGAGGCGTCCTTGAAGGTCATCCAGCCCTGGCCGGTCTGCGCGAGGGTGCGCATCATCCGGCCGTAGAGGTCGCGGGCGGGCATGGTCTTGCGGGCCAGGCCGGCCGCCTCGGCCCGGCGGTAGGCGGCGTCGAACTCGTCGCCCCAGAGGTCGACCAGCTCGGGGACGTCGGCGGGGGAGAAGAGCGACCAGTGGGCGTCGGCGTTCACCCGGCGCATGAACTCGTCCGGAACCCAGTGGGCCAGGTTCAGGTTGTGCGTACGGCGCTGGTCCTCACCGGTGTTGTCGCGCAGCTCCAGGAACTCCTCGATGTCCGCGTGCCAGGTCTCCAGGTAGACGGCTGCGGCACCCTTGCGGCGACCGCCCTGGTTGACGGCGGCGACGGACGCGTCGAGGGTCTTGAGGAACGGGACGATGCCGTTGGAGTGGCCGTTGGTGCCCCGGATCAGCGAACCGCGGGCGCGGATGCGGGAGTACGACAGGCCGATGCCGCCGGCGTGCTTGGACAGGCGCGCGACCTGGTGGTAGCGGTCGTAGATCGAGTCGAGCTCGTCCAGCGGGGAGTCCAGCAGGTAGCAGGAGGACATCTGCGGGTGGCGGGTGCCCGAGTTGAACAGGGTGGGGGAGGACGGCAGGTAGTCCAGGCGGCTCATCAGCCGGTACAGCGAGGCCACTTCCTCGACGGCCGGCACGCTGTCGTCGGCGGCGAGACCGCAGGCCACGCGAAGCATGAAGTACTGCGGCGTCTCGATCACCTGACGGGTGATGGGGTGGCGCAGCAGGTAGCGGCTGTGCAGGGTGCGCAGGCCGAAGAAGCCGAAGCGGTCGTCGGCGCCCTCGGCGAGGGCGTGCTCGACCAGCGCGTCGAGCCGGTTCGCGTGGGCAGCCACGAAGTCGGCCGTGCGGTCGGCGATCAGGCCCTCGCGGTGGCCCACCGCGACGGACGCGGCGAAGGAGGTCGCGCCCTGGCCCGCGGCCTCGTCGCGCACGGCCAGCGTCAACAGGCGGGCGGCCAGCCGGGAGTAGGCGGGGTCCTCGGAGATCAGCCCGGCCGCGGCCTCGGTGGCCAGCGAGCGCAGTTCGGCCTTGTCCGCGGCGGCGCTGCGGCCGCGCAGGGCGGCGGCGGCGACCCGGCCGGGGTCGGTGTCGGGGAGGTCGGCCGTCAGCTCGGTGAGGGTACGCAGCAGCGCGGCCCCATGGCCCCCGCCGTTGGTCGCACTGTCGGACGGGTCGGACTCGGCGCGCGGTGCGGCGGGCGCGATGGTCACGGGGGAGCTCTCCCTCACTCGGCTCCGGGATACCGTCGGTGCGGGGCGCGAGCGGGCGCGCGCGGGCGCGTCCCCAACTCTGGGCACGCTTGCGCCGCGCGGCGTCCACCGGCCCAACCGCGAGGCCCGGACGTGGCTGTACCCGGTTCGGTCGAGCCGGGCGCGCTGTCGGCAGGTCCTCGGACTTGCTCGTGCACCAATGGGCGCAGTTCATACCGTTGCGGGACAGTTCCGGATTCGCACCGGATTCCCCTGCGGCGACAGCGAGCACGAGCATACATGTGGGGGCACCCTCCTGGGGGACCCCCTAGATGTTGTGTCGCGCGCCGACTACAGCGCGAGACCGTACGTGAGCAAAGTGAGGTCGGGGACGGGTGCCCAGTCCCGTTCCGGCGACCGGACGAAGCCCAGGCGCTCATAGATCCGGTGGGCGCCGAGCATGTCCGGCGTGGTCGACAGGACCAGCCGCCGTACGCCCTCGACGGCCCGTGAGCGGTCGACGCAGGCCCGCACCAACGCCTCGCCTGCGCCCCGGCCGCGGCCCTCGCGGGCGACCGCCAGCATCCGGAACTCGGCCTCGTCCGCGCGGGCGATGTCGCACAGGAGGCTGCCCGGCGCGGCGAAGGTCACACCGCCCACCACGCGCCCGTCGCCCAGCACGGCGACGAGCACCTCGGCGGCCGCGGCGCGCCCGGGCACGTCCCGGAGCCTGGCGAGGTACGGGTCGTCCTCGCCGTACGTGAGCAGCCCGTCCTCCAGGTAGGCGCGGGCGGTGATGTCCCCGAGCGTCTCGTACTCCGCCGGCAGCGCCCGTCTGATCGTGATGTCCATGGCATCGAGTGTGCCCCTCGGGCACGGAAAGGGCCGCCGCGTTTCCCGGGGGGATACGCGGCGGCCCGTGGCCGGTTCAGCAGCAGCGGAAGCCCTCGCGCGGATCCGCCTCGCGGGAGTCCGTGCGGGCGCGCTCGAAGGCGCGTCGGGTGAGGACCTCGGTGTCCGGGTCGTGGGAGCGGGCGTGGGCCACGTAGCGGTCGTAGGCGGCCTCACCGGTGAACTCCCGTACGTAGTACCTGGCTTTGGCCAGCACTTCCCGGACGCCGCTCACGCCACCGGCTCCTTGGCCTTGCCGCCGCCCGAGTCGAGGCCGGCCGCGGCCAGCTCCGCCCGCTCCTCGGGCGTGGCGATCAGACCCGCCGGGGCGACGATCCTCGACTCGGTCCAGGGGACTTCGGTGAGGGTGACGCCCTGCGGCGCGCGGACCGCCTTGACGCAGACGCGGGCGGCGTCCACCAGCACGATGACGATCAGCAGGGCGAACAGCACCGACAGCACGCCGTCCACCGTGGCGTTGGTGACCACGGTGTGCATCTGGGCGAGGTCCTTGGCCGGCTTGATGACCTTTCCGGCGTCGATGCCGTCCTGGTACAGGTCGCGCTGGGCGAAGAAGCCGATCTTCGGGTTGTCCGAGAAGACCTTCTGGTAACTGGCGGTGAGGGTCACCGCCACGTCCCACGCCAGCGGGACGCCGGTCACCCAGGCCCACTTGAGTCGGCCGGACTTGACCAGCAGCGTGGTGCATACCGCCAGGGCGACCGCCGCGAGCAGCTGGTTCGCGATGCCGAACAGCGGGAACAGCTGGTTGATGCCGCCCAGCGGGTCCTCGACGCCCACCCACAGGAAGTAGCCCCAACCGCCGACGACGACGGCGCTCGCGATCCAGACGCCCGGCTTCCAGCTGACGTCCTTGAAGGACTTGTGCACGTTTCCGAGGGTGTCCTGGAGCATGAAGCGGCCGACGCGGGTGCCCGCGTCGACGGTGGTCAGGATGAAAAGGGCCTCGAACATGATGGCGAAGTGGTACCAGAAGGCCTTCATCCCGGCCCCGCCGATGACGGAGGAGAAGATCTCCGACATTCCGAGTGCGAAGGTCGGGGCGCCGCCGGTGCGGGACAGCAGGGTGGTTTCCTCGACGTCCTTCGCGGCCCGGGCCAGTGCCTCGGGGGAGATGGCGAACCCGAAGTGCGTCACGGCCTGGGACGCGGTCTCGACGGTGGTGCCGATGACCCCGGCGGGGGAGTTCACGGCGAAGAACAGGCCCGGTTCGATGATGCAGGCCGCGATCACGGCCATGACGGCGACGAAGGACTCGGTGAGCATCGCGCCGTAGCCGATGACCCGGACCTGGGTCTCCTTCTGGATCATCTTCGGGGTGGTGCCCGAGGAGACCAGCGCGTGGAAGCCGGACAGCGCGCCGCACGCGATGGTGATGAAGACGAACGGGAACATCGAGCCGGCGAAGACCGGTCCGTCCCCGCGCGAGGCGAAGTCGGTGACGGAGGGCATCTTCAGCATGGGCATCGCGATGACCACGCCGACCGCCAGCAGCGCGATGGTGCCGACCTTCATGAAGGTGGAGAGGTAGTCGCGCGGGGCGAGCAACATCCACACGGGCAGGACGGAGGCCACGAAGCCGTAGGCGACCATCCAGATGACCAGCGTCTGCTTGTCGAGGGTGAAGACGTCGGCGAACGAGGAGTCGGCGACCCAGCCGCCCGCGACGATGGCGAGCAGCAGCAGGGCGACACCGATCAGGGAGACCTCGGTGATCCGTCCCGGTCGCAGGACGCGCAGGTAGAAGCCCATGAACAGGGCGATCGGGATGGTCATGCCGATGGAGAAGACGCCCCAGGGGGAGTCGGCCAGCGCGTTGACGATGACCAGGGCCAGCACGGCCAGCAGGATGATCATGATGACGAACACGGCGACCAGCGCGGCGGCCCCGCCGATCGGGCCGATCTCGTCACGCGCCATCTGGCCGAGCGAACGGCCGTTGCGGCGGGTGGAGAAGAACAGCGTCACCATGTCCTGGACGGCGCCCGCGAAGATGACGCCCGCGACGATCCAGATGGTTCCCGGCAGGTAGCCCATCTGCGAGGCGAGCACCGGACCGACCAGCGGGCCCGCGCCGGCGACGGCGGCGAAGTGGTGGCCGAAGAGCACCCGGCGGTCGGTGGGGTGGAAGTCGACGCCGTTGTCCAGGCGTTCGGCGGGGGTGGCCCGGGTCTTGTCCACGCCCAGGACGCGGTCCGCGATGAAGCGCGCGTAGAAGCGGTAGCCGATGGCGTACGAGCCGAGCGCGGCGGCGAGCAGCCACGCGGCCGAGATCTCCTCACCGCGCGAGAGGGCCAGCACGCCCCAGCCGATGGCCCCGACGAGGGCCACGAGCACCCACACGGCGATCGACTTCGGCGAGAGCCCCCCTGACGAGGCTCCCGCCGTGTCCCGTGTCGTGCCTGTTGCTTCCGGTTCCGGCATGATCCTCGTCCCCTCGTTGATCACTGCTGAGCGCAGGGAATCTACGGGGGCCCGACCGGTGGACGAAAGCCCCCGTCCGTATAGCGGTACGAGCGTCCACCGTGGGCGGATCAAGAGTCAATGAGGTATCAGAGAGCGGGTCGCCGAAGCCGGGCAACGAACTTGTAACGGTCGCCGCGATACACCGAACGTACCCATTCGACCGGTTCGCCGTCGGCGTCCAGCGAATGCCGGGAGAGCATCAGCATCGGCAGGCCGACATCGGTGCCGAGCAGTCCGGCCTCGCGCGGGGTGGCGAGCGAGGTCTCGATCGTCTCCTCGGCCTCGGCCAGGCGCACGTCGTACACCTCGGCGAGGGCGGTGTAGAGGGAGGTGTACTTGGCGAGCGAACGGCGCAGCGCGGGGAAGCGCTTGGCCGAGAGGTGGGTGGTCTCGATGGCCATCGGCTCGCCGCTGGCCAGGCGCAGCCGTTCGATGCGCAGGACCCGCCCGCCGGTGGAGATCTTGAGGAGCCCGGCGAGGGTGTCGTCGGCCGTCACGTAGCCGATGTCGAGGAGCTGGGAGGTCGGTTCCAGGCCCTGGGCGCGCATGTCCTCCGTGTAGGAGGAGAGTTGGAGCGGCTGGGAGACCTTGGGCTTGGCGACGAAGGTGCCCTTGCCCTGGATGCGTTCGAGCCTGCCCTCGACCACGAGTTCTTGCAGGGCCTGGCGGACGGTGGTCCGCGAGGTGTCGAATTCGGCCGCGAGCGTGCGCTCCGGCGGCACGGGTGTGCCGGGGGGCATGGTCTCGGTCATGTCGAGCAAGTGCCGCTTGAGTCGGTAGTACTTGGGAACCCGGGCCGTGCGAGTGGCCGCCCCGCCTTCCGGCTCCGTGGTCGCCCCTTCGGTGGCCATCGCCGCCCGCCTTCCCGACTCCAGTTTCGCTGCCGTCACCGGCTCCTCCGATATGTGCGGTCACATCGTGACACGGGTGGGAGGACAGGCCCCTCCCCTCCCCCAGGTGTCGGTCCGATAACGGACCGATCACCCGCTCATTAGACCCTTGACACCCCTAAAGGTCTAGGCCAAGCTCCGGTTACTGGTCTACACCAATATGGATCGGATCCCGGCCCCACGCTCAGTACTTCGCGTATGTCACCGCGGCGGGCAAGGGACGTGCATGAAGGCATCCCTGAGGAGGGTGGCGTGAAGCGCAAGCTCATCGCGGCGGTTGGAGTCGCGGGCATGGTGATCGGCCTGGCGGCCTGCGGTGGCTCGGACAGCAAGGGCGGGGACACGGCCGACAAGGCGTCAGGCGCCAAGGAGCTGACCGTCTGGCTGACGGTCGACGCCCAGAACAACTGGCCGGAGCTGGTCAAGGCGGCCGACGACGCGATAGTCGCCAAGCACCCCGGTCTCACCGTCAAGCACGAGTACTACGGCTGGCCCGACAAGAACGCCAAGCTCGACGCCGTCCTCGCCACGGACAAGGCCCCCGACGTGGTCGAGATGGGCAACTCCGAGATGATCGGCTACATGTCGACCGGGGCCTTCTCCGAGATCGACCCCTCGAAGTTCGACAACTCCGCCGCCTGGCTGGACGCCCTGAAGCAGTCCGTCACCTACGACGGCAAGACCTACGGCGTCCCCTACTACGCCGGTGGCCGCGTCGGCACTTGGCGCAAGGACCTGGCCGCCGAGGTCGGCGTCACCGCCGCCCCCAAGAGCTGGGCCGAGTTGACCTCCGCCCTGGACAAGATCCAGGCGGCGAAGGGCGACAAGTTCAGCGCCCTCTACCAGCCCTCGCCGGACTGGTACGGCGCGATGTCCTTCGTCTACGACAACGGCGGGGCCATCGCCAAGAAGGACGGCGGCTCGTGGAAGGGCTCCCTGTCCTCCCCCGAGGCGATCAAGGGGCTCAAGCAGTACAAGGAGCTCCTCGACAAGTACATGCACGCGGACAAGACCAAGGACGAGGCCGACCGCCCGGTCGTCTTCGGCCAGGGCAACTCCGCCGCCATCTTCGCCTCCGCGTGGGAAGGGTCCACCGCGGCCGACCCTAAGAGCGACAAGGTGGGCGGCCTCAAGGACAAGCTCGAGAACTTCGTGATGCCCGGCCCGAACGGGAAGGCCCTCCCGGTCTTCCTCGGCGGTTCGGACCTCGCGGTCCCGTCGAAGTCCAAGGCCAAGGACATCGCCTCCGAGTGGATCAACGCCTTCACCGGCTCCCAGGGCCAGAAGGGCCTGATCGCCAAGGGCAACCTCCCCAACAACAAGACGGACCTCGGCCCGCTCAAGACCGACCCCAAGACCGAGGTCCCGGCGACCGCGGCTGAGTCCTCCTGGTTCGTCCCGACCGCCCCCGGCTGGGGCCAGGTCGAGAAGGGCAAGGTCCTCCAGACCATGCTCCAGGACATCGGCACCGGCAAGAAGTCGGTCGAGGACGCGGCCAAGGCCGCCGACGCCGAGATCGACAAGGTCATCAACACCAAGTGACCTGAAGTGAGGGGCCCCGCCGGATCGGCGGGGCCCCGCCGCCCGTCAAGAGAGGGACCCCCGAGGAGCACGCGATGAGTGCCGCACAGACAACCACCGCCGATCTGCCGCCGGCACGGCGCCAGACTTCCACCGGACCCGGGACAGGCAAGACCTCCGCACCGCGGCGCCGGGACCGCAAGGGCCCCGGCGCGACCCCCTGGCTGCTGCTGGCCCCGTGCCTGCTGATCATCGTCCTCGTCATGGGCTACCCGCTGTTCAGACTGGTGTCCCTCTCCTTCCAGAGCTTCGGCAAGTCCGAGCTCTGGGGCTTCAAGGACGCGGAGTTCGTCGGCTTCGACAACTTCTCGAAGGTGCTCGG
The DNA here is from genome assembly GCF_055231995.1 of Streptomyces sp. Tek67B01. Taxonomy (NCBI): domain Bacteria; kingdom Bacillati; phylum Actinomycetota; class Actinomycetes; order Kitasatosporales; family Streptomycetaceae; genus Streptomyces; species Streptomyces sp. Tek67B01. Next base: position 2,596,176 of record NZ_JBUYUY010000001.1, on the reverse strand, counting down.
CGACGGCGTGTTCTGGTCCGTCGTGCTGCGCACCATCGCCTTCGCGGCCGGCGCGGTCATCCTGACCATGGTCATCGGCATGCTCGTCGCCCTGCTCCTCCAGAAGGTCTCCGGCTGGGTCAAGGCACTCGTCAACATCGCGCTGGTCGCGAGTTGGGGCATGCCCGTCATCGTCGCCACCGCCATCTTCAAGTGGATCTTCGACGCCGACTACGGCGTCCTCAACTACCTGATGAGCCGGCTCCCCGGCGTCGACATGATCGGCCACAACTGGTTCGCCACCGGCCCCCAGGGCCTCGCGGTGATCATGCTGCTCGTGGTCTGGGGCGCGGTGCCCTTCGTCGTCATCACCATCGGCGCGGGCCTGACGCAGGTGCCCAAGGAACTGGAAGAGGCGGCGCGCCTCGACGGCGCGGGCGCCTGGGGCGTGTTCCGCCACGTCACCCTCCCCATCCTCAAGCCGATCCTCGTCATGCTGACGACCCTGTCGGTCATCTGGGACATGGGCGTCTTCCCACAGGTCTTCGTGATGCGTAACGGCAACCCCGAGGCCGAGTTCCAACTGCTGACCACCTACTCGTACAAGCAGGCCTTCGTGGTCAACGACTACTCGGGCGGCTCCGCGATCGCCCTCGTGACCGTCCTGCTCCTGCTCGCGGTGGTCGCCGTATACATGCGCCAGATGCTCAAGATCGGAGAGGTGGAGTGACCTCGACCACCACGCCCCCCGCGACCACCACGCCCCCCGTGACCGCCGGCGCCCCCCGCCTCAAGCAGCGCAAGAAGCCCAGGCTCGGCTGGAACCTCCTCGGCCTGCTGGTCTTCGTCACCGCCGGGTTCCCGGTCTACTGGATGCTGAACACGGCCCTCAAGCCGGCCAAGGACGCGATCGACCCGCACCCGCACTTCTTCCCGACCACCTTCACGCTGGACAACTTCCGGCGCGCGCTGGAGATCTCCGACTTCTGGGGACCGGTCGGGCGCAGCATGATCGTCTCGTTCACCGTGGTCGTGATCGGCATCGCCGTCGGCATGCTGGCCGCCCTCGCCATCTCCCGGTTCGCCTTCCGCGGCCGCAAGGTCGTGATCGTCGGCATCCTGGCCGTCCAGATGATCCCGCTCGTCGCGATGATCATCCCGGTCTTCCTGCTCCTCAACGACCTCGGCCAGTACGACAAGCTCAGCGGCCTGATCATCACCTACCTGACCTTCATCCTGCCCTTCACCGTCTGGACGTTGCGCGGATTCATCGTCAACATCCCCAAGGAGCTCGAAGAAGCGGCCATGGTCGACGGCTGCACGCCCACCGGCGCCTTCCTGCGCGTCGTCTTCCCCCTGCTCGCGCCGGGCATGGTCGCCACGTCCGTCTACGGGTTCATCCAGGCGTGGAACGAGTACCTCTACGCCCTGATGCTGATGAGCCAGCAGAACCAGACGGCAACCGTCTGGCTCGGCAACTTCACCACCAAGAACGGCACCGAGTTCGCCCCGATGATGGCCGGCTCCACCATGATGGCGCTCCCCATCGTGATCCTCTTCCTCATCGTCCAGCGCAAGATGGCCGCGGGCCTCACGGCCGGCGCCGTGAAGGGATAACGGCCCATGACTGTCCTCGCGCACCAGACGGACACGCTCACCCGCGACGCCCTGGCGGTGCTCCAGCCCGGCTTCGAGGGCACCACCGCCCCCGCCTGGCTGCTGCGCCGGCTCGGTGAGGGCCTGCACGCCGTCGGCCTCTTCGGGCGCAACATCGTCGCCCCCGAGCAGCTCGGGCGCCTCACCGCGCAACTGCGCGCCGAGCGCGACGACGTCCTGGTCGCCATCGACGAGGAGGGCGGCGACGTCACCCGCCTGGAGGTCCGTGACGGCTCCTCCTTCCCGGGCAATCTGGCCCTGGGCGCCGTCGACGACACCGGTCTGACCCGGGACGTCGCCCGCGAGCTGGGGCGCCGCCTCGCCGCCTGCGGGGTCAACCTGAACTGGGCGCCCTCCGCCGACGTCAACTCCAACCCCGACAACCCGGTCATCGGCGTACGGTCCTTCGGCGCCGACACCCATCTCGCCGCCCGGCACACCGCCGCCTACGTCGAGGGCCTCCAGGCCGCCGGGGTCGCGGCCTGCACGAAGCACTTCCCCGGGCACGGCGACACCAACGTCGACTCGCACCTCGCGCTGCCGCGCATCGACGCCGATCCGGACACCCTGACGGCACGTGAACTCGTGCCGTTCAAGGCAGCCGCGGAAGCCGGCACCAAGGCCGTCATGAGCGCGCACATCCTGGTCCCCGCCCTCGACCCCACCCGCCCGGCCACCCTCAGCCCGCGCGTCCTGACCGACCTGCTGCGCAAGGAACTCGGCTACGAGGGCCTCATCGTCACCGACGGCATGGAGATGAACGCCATCGCCGGGACGTACGGCATAGAGCGCGGTTCCGTCCTCGCCCTCGCCGCCGGCGCCGACGCGATCTGCGTGGGCGGCGGACTCGCCGACGAGGCCACCGTCCTGCGGCTGCGCGACGCGCTGGTCGCCGCCGTACGGGAGGGCGCGCTGCCCGAGGAGCGGCTCGCCGACGCCGCCGCCAGGGTCCGCGACCTGGCCGAATGGACCCGAGTGCGGCGGGCCGCCGCGATGCCGGGCGCGCCGGAGGGGGGCGCGCCCGGCATCGGCCTGACGGCGGCCCGCCGGGCCCTGCTCCTGACCGGCCGGGTGAGCCCCGTGGGCACCCCGTACGTGGCCACGCTCGCCCCACTGCCGAACATCGCCGTGGGCGACGAGACCCCGTGGGGCGTGGCCGCCGAACTCGCGGCGCTGCTTCCCGGCACCGCGGCGGGGGTTTACCACGAGGGGGTCGGCGTGGGGGAGGTCCTGGCCGCCGCGGGGGAGCGAACGGTCGTCGCGGTGGTCCGGGACGCGCACCGGCACCCCTGGATGACCGAGGTCCTGGACGCCCTCGTGGCGGCCCGGCCGGACACCGTGGTGGTCGAGATGGGCCTGCCCCGGGCCGAGCCGCGCGGCGCGCTGCACATCGCCACCCACGGCGCCTCGCGGGTGTGCGGGAGGGCCGCCGCGGAGGTCATCGCGAGCGCGTAGCGCGAATGCTCACAGCAGCGAGGCCGGGCCCCTGAACCGGGGCCCGGCCTCGGTGCGCTGCGCCGTGGCGGCCTCCGCCGGCGCCCCGCGCTGTTACAGGCTCTGCCAGGCGGGCTTGTCGGCGTAGGTTTGGCGGAAGTAGTCGGCCAGCTTCAGCTTCGAGGCGGCGGCCTCGTCCACGACCACCGTCGCGTGGCGGTGCAGCTGGAGCGCGGAGGCGGGGACGAGGGCGGACAGGGGGCCCTCGACGGTCTGCGCGACGGCCTCCGCCTTGCCTTCGCCGGTGGCGAGCAGCACCAGGTGGCGGGCGTCGAGGATGGTGCCGATGCCCTGGGTGACGACGTGGTGCGGGACCTGGTCTATGTCCTCGTCGAAGAAGCGGGCGTTGTCGACGCGGGTTTGGTGGGTCAGCGTCTTGATCCGGGTACGGGAGGCGAGCGAGGAGCAGGGCTCGTTGAAGCCGATGTGCCCGTCCGTACCGATGCCCAGCAGCTGGAGGTCGACGCCGCCGGCCTCGGCGAGGGCGCGGTCGTACGCGTCGCAGGCGGCCACGATGTCCTCGGCGGAGCCGTCGGGACCCATGAAGGACGCCTCGGACAGCCCGAGGGGTTCGACTACCTCGCGCAGGACGACGGCGCGGTAGGACTCCGGGTGCCCGGCGGGCAGGCCCACGTACTCGTCGAGCTGGCAGACGCGGGCCTTCGAGACGTCGGCCTCGCCGGCCTTGACCTTGGCGGCGAGGGCCTCGTAGACGGGCAGCGGGGTGGAGCCGGTCGCCACCCCGAGCAGGGCGTCGGGCTTGCGGCGTACCAAGGCGGCCATGGCCTCCGCGATGAGCTCGCCGCCTGCCTTGGCGTTCGGGACGATGACAACTTCCACGCGGGGCCTGCCGATCTGGAGAGGTGGTGTGGTATAGACCAATCTAGCAGAATCGACCCGCTCGTGGCGGGCCTTCCGCCCCACTTCCATGGTGTTCCGATCCCCGTCCGGCGGCCTCTCGGCGGCCTCTCGGCGGAGTCTCGACGGCCCCGCGTCCCCGCCGCCTACAGCAGCGCGAGCTGGAGGCCGCCCGTCGCGTCCAGGTGCTTGCCCGTCATCCAGCGGGAGTCCGGCGAGGCCAGGAAGGCGACGATGTCCGCGACCTCCTCCGCCGTCCCGGTCCGACCGAAGACCGAGCGGGCCGATACGTGCGCCCGGGCCGCCGGGTCGGCCAGCCAGCCCGCGTTGAGCTCGGTTTCGATGACGCCCGGGCCCACCGAGTTGACGGTGATGCCGCGCGGCGCGAGCGCGGCGGCCAGCGACACGGTCAGCGCGTTCACCGCCCCCTTGGCCGTGATCGTCGCCAGGATCGCCGGCAGCGCGAGGTCCGGGGTGCCCGTCACGTTGACGATCCGGCCGCCGTCCCGCAGGCGCGGCAGCCCGTGTTTGATCACGAAGAACGGTGCCTTCGCGTTGAGCGCGTGCGCGCGGTCATAGGTCTCCTCGTCCGTGTCCTCGATCCCCGCGAAGGCCGCCGCCCCGGCGTTGTTGACCAGGATGTCCAGCCCCTCCTCCGCCGCGGGGTGGGAGTCGTACGCGGCCCACAGCGCCCGCGCGTCGCCCGGGACCCCCAGTTCCGCCCCGATCGCGAAGGCCCGGCCGCCCTCCGCCTCGATCGAGGCGACCGTCTCGCGCGCGGCCGCCGCGTCGTGGCCGTAGTGCACGGCGACCAGCGCCCCGTCCCGCGCCAAGCGCCGGGACACGGCCCGGCCGATGCCCCGGCTGCCGCCCGTGACCAGAGCCGTCTTCCCCTTGAGCACGCCCATGACGCGCCCCCCTTCGAAATCTCTAGTGGTCGCTACAGAAGGCAACATAGCAGATTCCTTAATGGCCGCTATAGAATGTGCCGCATGGTGACCGGACAGCGCGGCAGGCCCCGTTCCTTCGACCGCGACGCCGCCCTCGACGCGGCCCTGCGCGTCTTCTGGGAGCGCGGTTACGAGGCGACCTCCATCGCCGACCTCACCCGCGAGCTGGGCATCGGCGCCCCCAGCCTCTACGCGGCCTTCGGTGACAAGCGCACGCTCTTCGACGAGGCCGTGACGGTGTACGGCGGCCGGTACGGCGGCTTCGCGGCCGTCGCCCTCGCCGAGGAGCCAACCGCCGCCGCGGCCGTACGGCGCGTCCTGCGCGAGGCCGCCGACGTCTACACCGATCCGGCCCACCCCAAGGGCTGCATGGTCATCAGCGCGGCGATCAACACCACCTCGGACGAGGTGGCCGAGGCCCTCCGGGAACGGCGCAACGCCAACCTGGCGACCTTCGAGAGCCGGATCGCGGCGGACGTCGCCGCCGGCGCGCTGCCCGTCGACACGGACGCGCGGGCGCTCGCCCGCTACGTCGGGGCGGTGCTCCAGGGAATGTCCCAGCAGGCGCGCGACGGGGCCGGCCGCGAAGAGCTGGAAGCGGTCGCGCGGACGGCGATGCGGGCCTGGCCGCGGTAGGGGACCGTGGGGAGTTCTTGCTTCCTGCGCGCCACGGCCGTTCGCGGGGCCGGTCTTTCCTCTGGGCCACGGTGCAGGACGGGACCCTCAACCCGTCCGGCACCGTAGCCCGGAGTACTTACGGCCGGCGGGTGTGCGGTTCCCGGCGGCCGGTGGGAGGCGCCTACGCGGTCAGGGCAGAGCGCGCGGCTTCCTCGATCCGTCCTCCTGTGCGGGGAGGGCGGAAGCTTAAACCATTGTGGACTAGACCAATCTGTCCTGTCCATCCAAGGACAGGGGTCGCATTCCCGTCACTTCCTCCAACCCTACGCGGCGGGAGGCCCTCCTGGATACTCCTGGGTATTCGCCGTGGGGAAAGTCATGGCCGTACCCGGGGTACGCTCGGGCCGTGCCCTCCATGAACGACCTCGTACGCCAGCACACCGCTCTCAGTGAAACCGACCTGGAGTGGCTGCACCTGCTGGTCTCGGAGTGGCAGCTGCTCTCCGACCTGTCCTTCGCGGACCTCGTGCTCTGGGTTCCCACCCTCGACGGCACCCGGTACGTGTCGGTCGCGCAGATGCGCCCGAACACCGGACCGACCTCGTACCAGGACGACATGGTCGGCCATCTGGTCCCCCGGGGCCGCCGCCCGCTCCTGGACGCGGCCCTCGACGAGGGCCGGATCGTCCGCGAGGGCGACCCCGAGTGGCGCGAGGAGGTCCCCGTCCGCGTCGAGTCCATCCCCGTCCGGCGCGAGGGTCGGGTACTCGGAGTGATCGCGCGCAACACCAACCTGCTCACCGTGCGTACACCGAGCCGGTTGGAGCTCACCTACCTCCAGTCCGCCTCCGACCTGGCCCAGATGATCGCGGCGGGCTCCTTCCCGTTCCCCGGCCAGCAGGTCGACATGGACGCCTCTCCGCGCGCAGGGGACGGACTGATCCGGCTCGACGCCGAGGGCGTGGTGACGTACGCGTCCCCGAACGCGCTCTCCGCCTACCACCGCCTCGGGCTCGCCTCCGACCTGGTCGGCCAGCACCTGGGCACCACCACCGCCGAACTGGCCCCCTCGCGCGGCCCGGTGGACGAGGCGCTGGTGAAGCTGGCCAGCGGCTGGGCCCCGCGCGAGACGGAGATCGAGGGCAACGGCGGGGTCATCCAGCTGCGTGCCATCCCGCTCAAGCCCAAGGGCCCCCGCATCGGTTCGCTGGTGCTGTGCCGCGACGTCACCGAGCTGCGCCGTCGCGAACGTGAACTGATCACCAAGGACGCGACCATCCGGGAGATCCACCACCGGGTGAAGAACAACCTCCAGACGGTGGCCGCCCTCCTGCGCCTCCAGGCCCGACGGATGGATTCCCCGCAGGGGCGCGAGGCGCTGAACGAGGCGGTGCGGCGCGTCGGTTCGATCGCGATCGTGCACGAGACGCTCTCTCAGAACCTCGACGAGCGCGTGGAGTTCGACGAGATCGCCGACCGCGTCATCGCGATGGTCGCCGAGATCTCGCCCGGCAAGGTCGCCTGCCGGCGTACCGGCCGGTTCGGAATCCTGGACGCGGAAGTCGCCACCCCGCTCTCGATGGTGCTGACCGAGATCCTCCAGAACGCCCTGGAACACGCCTTCACCCAAGGGGAGGGCGGAACCGTGGAGGTGTCCGCCACCCGCTCGGGCACGGGCCGCGCCGACGCTCGGCTGTTGATCAAGGTGCTGGACGACGGATGCGGCCTGCCCGAGGGCTTCGACCCGCAGCGGGCCGGCAACCTCGGGCTCCAGATCGTCCGCACCCTGGTCGAGGGAGAGCTCGGCGGGACGTTCGACATGGTCCGGGTCGAGCCGCACGGCACCCGGGTCGTCCTCGACGTCCCGGCCAGCCCGCAGAAGTAGGGCGACGGACGGTGACGCGGCGCGGCGACCGGTGCGTCACGCTGTGTGACCGGCTGCTGGGGTTGCCGGCCATCGGGTCCCGGGGCTCCGCACAGCACTGAGCCCCGGACCGATGTTCCGGTCCGGGGCTCAAGAGCACGTTGCTGAGCGCTTCTCAGGTTCTACGCGCTGCGGCTCGAGGCTCGAAAGTCAATGTCAGGCGCTGGCGTTGCGCGCCCGGTTGCGAGCGGCGCGGCGCTTCATGGCGCGGCGCTCGTCCTCGCTGAGGCCGCCCCAGACGCCGGAGTCCTGACCGGACTCGAGCGCCCACTGCAGGCACTGCTCCATCACGGGGCAGCGGCGGCAGACGGCCTTGGCTTCCTCGATCTGCAGCAGCGCAGGACCGGTGTTGCCGATGGGGAAGAAGAGCTCCGGGTCTTCCTCGCGGCAAACGGCGTTGTGACGCCAGTCCATGGCTGCTCCATCTCCTTGTATTGCGAACATGTGGCTTGTGAATGTGAACGCTTTCACGAATCCCCCCGTGAGGGAAAGGGTTGGCCCTCAGAAGACGACTGGGGGGTCCGAAGATTCGTGTGGGGTTCTGGCGGTCTGTGTGGGTGCCGGGTAGTGCGGGCTGTCCCGATCGCCATGTAGAGATTCGCAAACCTCGGACGGGGATACAACCCCTTCCGGAAAGTTTTTTTGGATTCGTCGGTGTCGACTAGGTCACAGCCCTAGTTCCTGGGGGTGTACCGGCGTGTAAACGTTCGAGTGAAAGGACTTTGGCCTCTTCTACTCACACAATCACACGCAGTGCCCGGCGAACGCCTGTGAACTGAACGCTGGTCCGCAGTCCCAGGTGATCGCCGTCCATCTGGAAGGGGAGTGGAACCTTCGAATGCAAGGTGAAGTCGGTCAGATCGTGCAGACTCACCGCGTGCTTGCCCTGCGGACCGCGCTCAGGAGTCGAGGTCAGGAGCTGCGTCGCGTATCTCGCGACCGCCGGAGTTGACAAACGGTCCAGGGCCAATACGTCAAGTGCGGTATCGAACGACGCGTCCGGGGACGCGTAGAGCGGGCGATTGCCCAGATACGTCCAGGGCGAGGTGTTGCAGACTATCGAGAGGACGAGGTCCGTCACGGGCTCCGCGCCGGGCCGCTCCAGCGTGACGGTTCCGTGCCGCCGATTGGGTTCGTCGAGGAATTGGCGCACCAGCTGTCGCACATAGAGGGCGTGCGTCGAACGCTTGCCGCGCTCGCGCTGCTGCTCGACCCGGCCCACCACCCCCGCGTCGAAACCGAAGCCGGCGCAGAAGGTGAACCAGCGCGCCGGAACCGACTCGTCCACGGTGCCGGGGGCGCCGGCCGCCAGGCCCAGGCCCACCGTGCGCTCGCGCCGCTCCCGCAGTGCGTCGAGCAGGGCGCCGGTCGCCTCGACGGCGTCATTGGGCAGTCCGAGCGCGCGGGCGAACACGTTCGTCGACCCGCCGGGGACCACCGCCAGCCTCGGCAGCCGGTCCGGATCGGGGCCGTCGTGCAGCAGGCCGTTGACCACCTCGTTGACCGTGCCGTCGCCGCCCAGGGCCACCACGAGGTCCAAGCCCTCCCGCGCGGCCCTGCGTCCCAGGTCGCGAGCGTGCCCCCGGTACTCGGTGGTGACCGCCTCCAGCTTCATCTCGCTGGCCAGCGCGTGCGTCAGGACGTCACGCGTACGTGCACTGGTGGTCGTCGCTGCTGGGTTGGCCACGAGAAGTGCACGCATGAGCGCCAGCCTACCCACCCGCTCGGAGGCGCCCCGTACTGCCCGCCCCCGCCACCGTCCGCTCCGGCGCGGGCGGGGCGCGGCTACCCTGCTGGAGTGAGTGAGAAGCCGACCCCGAATGCCCCCACCGACGCCGCGGCCCCCGGCGGTGCGCCCGCCGCGCTGCCCGGCCGGCTGACCGCCGCCGCCGTGCTGTGCGCACTCCAGGGCCTGGCCCTGGCCGGCCTCGGCGGCTACCTGCTGTTCGACGGGATCGCCGGACACGTCGACTCCGCGCGGCAGGCCGAGACCGGGGGCCTGACCCTGCTCGCCATCGCCGCGCTCCCGCTGATCGCGGCGCGCGGGCTGCGCCTGGGCCGCCGGTGGAGCCGGGGCCCGGCGCTGATCACCCAGCTGACGGCGCTGCCCGTGGCGTGGACGCTGTGGACCGCCGGCGGTGCGCTGACCGCCGCCGCGGTGGCCTTGGCGGCCTCCGCGCTGGCGGTCGTGGCCCTGGTGGTGAACCCGACGGCGACCGAGGCCCTCGGCATCGGGCCCGCGGCCTAGGCGACTTCGGCCGCCCGCGGCCGGGTGACCGTCACGCCCCCGTCGTCACTCCTCCACGAGGAGCTTCTCGCGCAGCTGTGCCAGGGTGCGGGCCAGTAGGCGGGAGACGTGCATCTGGGAGATGCCGACCTCCTGCGCGATCTGCGACTGGGTCATGTTGCCGAAGAACCGGAGCAGAAGAATCCGCTTCTCTCGCGGCGGCAGCCCTTCCAGCAGCGGCTTGAGGGACTCGCGGTACTCGACCCCCTCCAGCGCCTCGTCCTCCGAGCCCAGCGTGTCCGCGACCGCCGGCGACTCGTCGTCCGTGTCCGGGACGTCCAGGGAGAGCGTGCTGTAGGCATTGGCCGATTCCAGCCCCTCCAACACCTCCTCCTCGGAGATCCCGAGGCGCTCCGCCAGCTCGTGGACCGTGGGCGAGCGGCCGTGTTGCTGGGAGAGTTCCGCGGTGGCCGTGGTCAGCGAGAGCCGCAGCTCTTGGAGGCGCCGGGGAACCCGTACCGCCCAGCCCTTGTCGCGGAAGTGCCGCTTGATCTCGCCGACGACCGTGGGCGTGGCGTACGTGGAGAACTCGACCCCCCGGTCCGGGTCGAACCGGTCCACCGACTTGATCAGGCCGATCGTCGCCACCTGCGTCAGGTCGTCGAGCGGCTCGCCACGGTTGCGGAACCGCCGGGCCAGGTGCTCGACCAGCGGCAGGTGCATCCGGACCAGGCGATTGCGCAGCTCCGCCCGCTCCGGTGAACCGTCGGGCAGCTCCCGCAGCTCGAAGAACAGCGCCCGCGCGCCACTGCGGTCGCGCGGGTCCGGCACCGCCGGAGCCGCCTGGGCCACGGCCGCGGGTGGCTGTGAGAGTTGTGGTTCGTCGTGCTGGTTCTCGCTCATAGGGCCCGCCCGTCGCTCCGCCGAGTCCAAAAAGCCGTCTTCCGCTTCCGCGTCAGCCGGGTGCGGCCGGGCGTGCTGCTGCTCCGGGATGCCGCCGTCGACCTCATGCCGTACCCGGGGCCGATCCCCGCCCCGCACCGGGATCTCCCCGCCGCTCACGCCGGGCCTGGCCCCGCGCCGCGTTGTTTGTACAGGCTGATGCACACGGTGCGGTTCTCCTCGACCGTCGCCTCGACCTTGCCGGCCAGCGCCGACAGGACCGTCCATGCGAACGTGTCGCGCTCGGGCGCGCGGCCGTCCGTGGTCGGTGCGGAGACGGTGACCTCCAGCGAATCGTCGATCAGCCGGAACACGCAGCTGAGGACGGAGCCGGGCACGGCCTGCTGGAGCAGGATCGCGCACGCCTCGTCCACCGCGATGCGGAGGTCCTCGATCTCGTCGAGGGTGAAGTCCAACCGTGCCGCGAGACCGGCTGTCGCCGTCCGCAGCACCGACAGGTAGGCACCCGCAGCCGGCAGCCGGACTTCTACGAAGTCCTGGGTCGCGGGCTCGCCTGCGATCTGGGACACCCTCACCTCCAAGGTGGTACGAGCTCTGTTCGCCGGTGACGCTACCGCGATCCGGGCGATCGTGTCGCGGCACCCCTCGTGGCGCCCGCCGTGGGCGCCCGGGTCGCCCGCCGCTCCTGCGGTCGGTGACCGATGGTAAGCCCATCGGTACGCACAGTGGCTAGGGGTCTGCGGGTCCAATTCGGGGGAACCGGCGGAGGGTTGACCTACCCCGCCTCAGACGATCGAACCGTCGACAAAACACCACCGCCACGTCTCGCCCGGTTCGAAGCTGCGCATCACCGGATGGCCCGTCTCGTGGTGGTGCGCGGTGGCGTGCCGGTAGGGGGAGGAATCGCAGCACGCCACGTGTCCGCACCCCAGGCACATCCGGAGTTGCACGGGATGGCTGCCGATCGCCAGACATTCCGGGCAGGTCAGGGCAAGCGGGATCGGCTCGGGGCGCGGCAGTTCGGCAACGTGGGTGCACTCGCTCATGATGGCCAGCGTACTGACGTGCGGGCGCACGGGACGGTTGATATTGAGGAGGATCGATCTTCGATGGAGGTATTGCAGCTGGTGGCCCTGGTGGCGGGCAGCGCGGTCGTCGCCGGGGTGGCCCGCCGCACACCGGTGCCGGCGCCGCTGCTGCTCGTTGCCGCCGGCCTGATCGCCTCGTACGTCCCGGGCGTGCCGTCGTACGCCCTCGACCCGCACATCGTGCTGCCCCTGCTGCTGCCGCCGCTGCTGTACACGGCTTCCATGGAGAGCTCGTACCTGGACCTGCGGGCCAACGTACGGCCGATCGCGCTGCTGTCCGTGGGGTACGTGATCTTCGCGACGCTCGCCGTGGGGTACGCGGCCTACCTGCTGGTGCCCGGCCTGACACCGCCGGTCGCGCTGGTGCTGGGCGCCGTGGTCGCACCGCCGGACGCGGTGGCGGCGACGGCGATCGCCCGGAAGCTGGGACTGCCGAACCGGATCACGACCATCTTGCAGGGTGAGTCCCTGGTCAACGACGCCACCGCGATCACCGCCTACAAGGTGGCGCTGGCCGCCGTCGTCGGCGTCGGCGCGGGCTGGGCCGGCGGAATCGCGGAGTTCCTGCTCGCGTCGGTGGGCGGCGTCGGGGTCGGGCTGGTGCTGATGGTGCCGATCCACCTGCTGCGCAAGCGGCTGCGGGAGCCGCTGCTGCAGAACACCCTGTCGCTGCTCATCCCGTTCGTGGCGTACGCGGCGGCCGAGCGGGTCCACGCCTCGGGCGTGCTGGCGGTGGTGGTGGTCGCGCTGTACCTGGGGCACCGCAATTGGCAGGTCGACTTCGCGACCCGGCTCCAGGAGGCCGCGGTGTGGAAGGTGATCTCCTTCGTGCTGGAGTCGGTGGTCTTCGCGCTGATCGGCCTCCAGCTGCCGGTGGTGCTCAAGGGGCTCGCGGAGTACGAGGGGCCGCGCGCGGCCTGGTACGCGCTGGCGGTGTTCCTGGCCGTGGTGGTGGCGCGCTTCGTGTGGGTGTTCCCGGCGACCTTCGTGCCGCGGCTGCTGTCCGAGCGCATCCGCCGGCGGGAACCCGAGGTGAACTGGAAGGCGCCGGTCATAGTGGGATGGGCCGGCATGCGTGGGGTGGTCTCGCTGGCCATCGCCTTCTCCGTGCCGATAAGCGTGCCGCACCGGAACCTGATCCTGTTCCTGACCTTCACCACGGTCATCGCGACGCTGGTGGTGCAGGGGCTGACCCTGCCGCCGCTGATCCGGCTGCTGCGGTTGCCGCCGCGCGACCTCCAGGCGGAGACGCTGGCGGAGGCCCAGGCGCAGAGCGAGGCCTCGCGCGCGGCGGAGGACAGGCTGGACGAACTGCTGGCGGAGCCGCGCAACGCCCTGCCGCCGCCGCTGGCCGACCGGCTGCGGACGGTACTGGAGCGGCGGCGCAACGCGGTGTGGGAACGGCTCGGCGAGACCAACCCCGTGACCGGGGAGTCGGCGGACGACATCTACCGGCGGCTGGCGGGGGAAATGATCGAAGCCGAGCGGGAGGTGTTCGTGACGCTGCGCGACCGCCGGCGGATCGACGACGAGATGCTGCGGGTGCTGCTGCGCCGGCTGGACCTGGAAGAGGCCGCGGCCTACCGGGAGGAGTCGGCCTGAGCCGGGCCGGACGGGTCGGGAGCGCCGGTGACGACCGCGGCGAGGGTGGTGCCGCGGGGGAAGGCGCCCGCCGCCGTCAGCTCCGTCAGGGCCCACAGCAGCTTCGCGACGTAGACCCGCTCGACCGGGACGCCGTGGCGCGCCTCGAATCCGGCGGCGAAGGCCTCTAGCTCGGCGGGGACGCGGGCGTAGCCGCCGTGGTGGAAGCCCTCGGCCAGCGTCCAGTCGCCTGCCGGGCCGCCGAAGGCCTCCCGCTGGAGGGAACGTATCTGCGCCTCCAGAAAGCCGCCCGCCAGCACCGGGACGCCCACGGCCCGCCGGCCGGCCCCGAGCCCCGCCGCCAGGCCGGCCAGGGTCCCGCCGGTCCCGCAGGCGACGGCGACGACATCGGCCCGGCCGCGCAGCTCGCGGCCCAGGTCCGCGCAGCCGGACAGGGCGAGGGCGTTGCTGCCGCCCTCCGGGATCACGTACGCGTCGTCGGCCCCGGCCGCGGCGAGGAGCCCGGCCAGCACCTCGGGCTCGGTCTTGCGCCGGTAGTCCGAGCGCGAGGCGAAGCTCAGCCGCATCCCGTCGGCGGCGCAGCGGGCCAGTGACGCGTTCAGCGGCCGCCCGGCCAGCTCGTCCCCGCGCACCACCCCGACGGTCGCCATCCCGAGCAACCGCCCGGCCGCCGCGGTGGCCCGCAGGTGGTTGGAGTAGGCCCCACCGAAGGTCACCAGCCCGGGATACCCGCCCCGCACGGCGGCCCGCAGATTCGGCGCGAGCTTGCGCCATTTGTTCCCGGGCAGCTCCGGGTGCACGAGGTCGTCCCGCTTGAGCAGCAACCGCACCCCGTGCCGCTCGAACCCGTCGTCGCGGACCTCCCGCAGGGGGGACGGCGGTCGCGGCTCCAGGAGGACGTCAAGGCGCGCGGTGCGGTTCACCCGTCCATTGTCACGTCAGGCGGAGGTGGAGGCGGATGTCCGGGCGGCCGTCGCCGACGCCCGGGCGGCTATTTCAGGCGGTCGGCCACGCGGGCGCGGAACCAGTCCATCGTGAATCCCTTCGGGTCGATCTTGCCGGGCTGCCATTCGAGGTGGCCGATCACCGAGCGCTCGCACCAGCCGTGGACCCGGCACACCGCGGCCGCCGCCTTGGCCATCGCGTCCAACTGCACCTGCGGCCACGGGTCGTCGCCGCTGCCGAGGTTCTCGCACTCGAAGCCGTAGAAGTAGCGGTTGCCGTCGGTGTCGGCCTCGTTGTCGGGCGGGAGCCGCTTCTCCGCGATCACCGCCGCCAGGACGTCGGAGTCGCCCGCGCCCGCGTGGTTGGCGCGGCCGTAGCCGACCAGGTGGACACGGCCGTCCTTGGTGATCACGCCGTGGCACAGGGGGCCGGGAAGCTCCTCGTCGCCGTCGCGGCAGAGCGAGACGGTGTAGGCGGTGCCGTGCGTGACGGTGTGGTGGATCATCACGCCGTGCACCGGGCCCCAGGGCCCCTTGTGGTTGCGGTTGTGGGTGCGCCAGGCGCCGACCTCCACGACGGTCAGGCCTTCGTCCCGCAGCGCTTCGATGAATCGGTCCGCGGACATGGGTGCGGACATGGCCGCCTCCTTTGCCATACGGGACGGTCACCTCGCGTGGCCGTCTCGTCACGTACCGGTGTAGTGGAGGCGCCCCGTCCGGGCTAGTGCGTTCGTACGGCGAGCGAGCGGAACCGGCCAACCGGACCGATCCCCGTCGTCCTCCATGGGCGGCCCATGAGGGTGCCCACGTCGCGTATGGAGTAGTCCCACCCTTTTGTGTAATGGTCCCATTACGTTCCGTACTGAAAGCTGGAGCCGCAGATCCATGGAGTGATCGAAAGGGAAACACATGTCGGTCCAGGCAGGTTCCGAGTCCGAAGCACAGGCCCAGACCCCCCAACGGAGTCTTGGCACTTCGGCCGCGCGGAACTTGGCAACCACGACCAAGTCCGCGCCGCAGATGCAGGAGATCACCTCGCGGTGGCTGCTGAAGATGCTTCCGTGGGTGTCGGTGCAGGGCGGCACGTACCGGGTCAACCGGCGACTGAGCTACTCCGTCGGCAACGGCATCGTGGAATTCATCAAGACCGGGACCCAGGTGCAGGTGATCCCGGCGGAGCTCGGTGAACTCCCGCTGCTGCGCGACTACGAGGACATCGACGTCCTCACCGAACTCGCCGCCCGGTGCCGGCAGATCGACTTCGAGCCCGGCCAGGAGCTGACCTCCTTCGGCAGCGCCTCCGAGGAGGTGTTCCTCCTCGCCCACGGTCGCATCGAGCAGGTCGGCCCCGGCCCCTACGGCGAGGACGCGGTGCTGCGCACCGTCGCGGACGGCGCCTTCTTCGGCGAGGACGCCCTCGTCGACGAGGAGTCGATCTGGGAGTACACCGCCCGAGCGGTCACCTCCGGAACCGCCCTCGTCCTCTCCCGCCAGGACTTCCAGCTCCTCGCGGACCGGGTCGACTCCCTGCGCGCGCACGTGGACCGGCAACGCGCGCTGCCGCCCCAGCGCACCAACAAGCACGGCGAAGCCGAGATCGAGCTCTCGGCCGGCCACCGGGGCGAAGCCGTGCTGCCCGGCACCTTCGTGGACTACGAGGCGCGCCCGCGCGAATACGAACTCTCCATCGCACAAACGGTTCTCCGGGTGCACACGCGCGTCGCCGACCTGTACAACCACCCGATGAACCAGACCGAGCAGCAGTTGCGGCTCACGGTCGAGGCGCTGCGCGAGCGCCAAGAGCACGAGATGGTCAACAACCCGGGCTTCGGACTGCTCCACAACGCCGACTACGACCAGCGCATCCAGCCGCACGACGGCGCGCCCAGCCCGGACGACATGGACCAGCTGCTCAGCATGCGGCGCGGCTCGAAGTTCTTCCTCGCCCACCCCAAGGCCATCGCGGCCTTCGGGCGCGAGTGCAACAAGCGCGGCCTCTACCCCGAGTCCATCGACGTCGGCGGCAACCGCGTGCCCTCGTGGCGGGGCGTGCCGATCTTCCCCTGCAACAAGATCCCGATCAGCGACGCCCGGACGACCTCGATCCTGTGCATGCGCACCGGCGAGGACGAGTCCGGCGTGATCGGCCTCCACCAGCCCGGCATCCCGGACGAGATCGAGCCCAGCATGTCGGTGCGCTTCATGGGCATCAGCGAGCAGGCGATCATCTCCTACCTCGTGACGGCCTACTTCTCCGCCGCGGTCCTGGTGCCGGACGCACTCGGCATCCTGGAGAACGTCGAGATCGGCCGCTGGCGCTGAGCCGGCCGGCTCGGGGCACGACGGGGCACACGATGGCGACGACCGACGCGGTCACCACGGGCGAGGGCCAAGAAGCGGCCGCACTGCTGGAACGCACGAGAGAGGCGGTCCATCCGAGCCTGCGCCGGGCGGTCGAGGGCCTGCCCGGCTACATGCGGCGCGTGGCGATGTACCACTTCGGTTGGGAGAACGCGGACGGCACCCCGGCCACGGCCGGCGCGGGCAAGGCGATCCGCCCGGCCCTGGTCCTCGCGGCGACGCGGGCCCTGGGCGGACCGGACGGCGGTGAGCAGGAGCACGCCGTACGCGCGGCGGTCGCCGTGGAACTGGCGCACAACTTCACGCTCCTGCACGACGACGTCATCGACAAGGACGTCAGGCGGCGCGGCCGCGCCACGGCCTGGACCGTCTTCGGCATACCGGACGCGATCATCACGGGTGACGCCATGATGGCGCTCGCGCTGAGGCAACTCGCGGAGGACCCGCACCCGGCCTCGGCGGCGGCCGCCGCCCGGCTCGCGACCTGCGTCATCGAGCTCTGCGCCGGGCAGCAGGCGGACTGCGCCTTCGAACAGCGACCGGACGTCTCCGTCGACGAGTGCCTGAGGATGGCCACCGCCAAGACCGGGGCCCTGTTGGGCTGCGCCTGTGCGCTGGGCGCCCTGTACGCGGGGGCCGGGCCGGACCGGGCCGACGCGATGGACGCCTTCGGTCGGGAGGCGGGACTGGCCTTCCAGCTGATCGACGACCTGATCGGCATCTGGGGGGACCCCGGGCACACAGGAAAGCCCGCCGGGGCCGACCTGATCGCCCGCAAGAAGTCCCTCCCGGTCGTCGCCGCCCTCACCTCGGGCACCGCGGCCGGGGCGGAGCTCGCCGAGCTGTACGCCGGGCCCATGACCGGGGACGACGTACGCAGGGCGGCCGACGCGGTGGACCGGGCCGGGGGCCGCGACTGGGCGCAGGCCCACGCGGCGGACCGGATGGGCCGGGCGGTGCAACAGTTGTCGCGGGCCGTACCGGACCTGGGGGCGGCGGGCGGCCTGCTGGCGCTGGCGGAGTTCGTCACGCGCCGCACCAGGTGACCGCGTAGGACCGCGGGGGACAGGCCTGTTCCGGCACCGCACGGTGCCGGAACAGGCCTGTCCGTGTACGGGCCCCAACTCTAGGATCACTCACGGTTGTTGCGACGTGAGTGAGGGATGGGTTCCGTGGTGTTGGAGATACGTAAGGCGGATCAGTCGGACCGGGACGCGGTGGCCCGGCTGCTGGACGAGGCGTTCCGCGACGACCCGGTGAGCAGCTGGGTCTTCCCCGACCCGGAGCACCGGGCGGCGGTCCACGGGAAGTTCCTCGGCGTGTTCGTCGACGTGGCGCTGGCCCAGGGGCGGATCGACTACGCGGCCGACGGCTCGGCGGCGGCGCTGTGGTTGCGGATCCCGGCCGGGGAGCACGAGGGGGAGGCCGCCGAGGACGACGTCCCGGCGAGGATGCGCGAGGTGGCCGACCCGGACAACGAGCGCTGCGAGTTGGTCGGCCGGTTGACGGGCGAAGCGCACCCCACCGCCGAGGAGCACGAGTACCTGCTGATGATCGCGGTGGCGCCGGGGCGGCAGGGCGAGGGGCTGGGCACGGAGCTGATGCGGCCGGTGCTGGAGCGGTGCGACCGCGAGGGCGTACCAGCGTACCTGGAGGCGAGCAGCGAGCGCAGCAAGGCGCTGTACGAGCGGCTCGGGTGGCAGTTCACGGGCACGGCGGTGCGGCTGCCGGACGGGCCGCTGATGTGGCCGATGTGGCGCAAGCCGCAGCCGTGACGCTCCCGCCCCGCCGGACGCGCCGAACCGGCCTACCGTGGAGGTATGGCCGGTGACGAGCGACAGGGCACGGGGGCGGCGGACGCTCCGCCGGTCGGACACGAGCAGGAGTCGTGCCCGACCTGCGGGCGACCCGTCGAGCGGGTGATCGTCGGGCGGCGCAAGTCCCTCGGGATCTTCGTACCGCAGTGGGGTCCGGGGCCGTGCCGCGCCCCCGACTGCCCCCGGTACACGCCGTAGGTTCGGACCGGGGGGTCAGCCCCGGTCCGAACCCACGGCCCGAACGGGCTCGGTGGGTGGGTTCCGGGTCAGCTCTTGGTGCCCAGGCCGGAGGCGACCAGGCCGTTCGCCCACAGCTGGTTCACCCGGGAGCGCTCGGTGCTGTTCGGGTACGGGTTCGTGCAGGAGGTGCCCGGACCGCCGCCCGACATCAGCTCGCTGCACGGGCCCGAGTAGTGGTCCGGGAGGCCCAGCACGTGGCCCGTCTCGTGCGCGGTCACCCGGGTCGAGTCGTACTGCTGGTTCTGCGCGTAGTCGAGGAAGATGTAGCCGCGGCCGTGGCCGTCCGTGCTCGCGTACGAACCCCGCGAGTCGTTGCCCTCGTAGTACGAGAAGTTCCCGCCCGAGGACACCTCCTGGAGTTTGACGTTGGACACCGAGCCGTTCCAGATCTGCGTGGAACGGGCTATCACGGTACGGAAGCTGGGCGCGTTGCGGGTGTTGTAGGTGACGGTTACGGACTTGAGGCCCGGGCTCGCGGCGCGCTGCTCCGCGACCGAGCGCTGGACGGCGTCGAAGAAGGCCCGGTTGGCGGCCTGGTTCTCCTGCGAGCGCTCGTAGGCGGCGTAGGTCGTGGGGTTGCCGGACGGGGCCGGGGCGGCGCCGGCGGTGGGGGCGAGGCCGACCAGGGCGGCTGCCAGTACGAGACCGATGGTGGCGGCCGGAACGGCCGTACGGGAGTGGCGCATGTGGGGGAGCTCCTACTCATCCGGTGGGGGGTGGGTGGTTCGAACCGGAGTCTGAGGGAGCGCGGGTGCCGGGCGGATGATGTCAGCCACCGATAACACCGGGCTATCGGTGGGTTTTCGGCAGGCCAACTTCCGCGAAATTGGCGGGATTCGGGGGGATACCTGTGGCTGGTGCGGCTGCCAGGGGCCGTCTTACTCTCTGGTCATGGAGCTTGAGGTGAGGCACCTGCGCGCACTGTGCGCCATCGCCGACGCCGGCAGCCTGCACAAGGCCGCGCGGCAGCTCGGCGTGAGCCAGCCCTCCCTCACCACGCAGCTCCGCCGGATCGAACGGGCCTTGGAGGGCGAGCTGTTCCTCCGCGAGCGGACCGGCTGCCGGCCCACGCCGTTCGGCCGCACCGTACTGGGCCGGGCCCGTCCCCTGCTGGCCGAGATGGCCGCCTTGGTCGCCGACGCCCGCGCGGTGGCCCGCGGGCCGCGCCTGCGGATCGGCTCGACGGCCAGCAGGGCCCTGCCAGGCTGGTTGCGCAGATTGCACCGGCGTGCGCCCGAGACGGAAACCTCGCTGGTGGTCGACGTGTCGGCCAACGCCCTGCTGCGGATGGTGGAGGCGGGCCGGCTGGACGTGGCGTTCGTGCACGAGGTCGAAGGGTGTCCGCTGCGGGTGCCGCCGGGCCTGGAAGTGCGCGTCCTGATGGAGCGCGAGCCGCAGTTCGTGTCCATGTCCCGGGACCATCCCGCCGCGCGCAGGCCGGTGGTGGAGTTACGGGAACTCGCCGCGGACCGCTGGACGGTCGACCCGTCGGTGGACGGCGAGTGGGACGGCTTGCGGCGGGTCTTCGCGGGCGCCGGCGTGGACCCGCCGGTGCTGCACGCCGACTACCACACCGCGGCGTCGCTGATCGTCTCCGGCGAGGCGGTCGCCCCCTGCCAGCCGACCTCCGTCCCCCGCGACGACATGGCGATCCGGCCGCTGTCGGGAGACCCCCTCGCCGTACGGCTGCTGCTGGCGAGCCGGCCGGGCGTGCACGACGAGGTGTACGAGGACCTCCGCGCCGCCTATCGCGAGGCCGCCCTGCGCACCCCGCCCTACCGGGCGTGGCTCCACCACCACGGAAGCCCGCTGCTGGCCGCGTAGCCCGCGCCCGGCCCCTTCGCGTCGACTCGCCCGCCCCACCCTTTCCGTCACCTTCTTCTCCCCTCCGCCCACCTCGCCGGACCGCGTCCGGTCCTCGTGCTGCCCGCCCGCGCGTCCCACCGCCGCCGCGTGGCGGCCGCTTGACTTCGCCGACCCGCGATATATCGTGTTCTGAAGGAGACGCGATATGTTGCGAGCGTCGAGCCCGTCCGTGCGCCCACGAGGAGGATCAGAACCATGGCAGAGCAGATGACGTGGTCCGTCGCCGAACCGCAGAAGCTCACCTACGAGCAGCCGGTGAGGGAACTCCGCGTCCGCGTCGTCGGCGGCACCGTGAACGTGGTCGCCGCCGCCGACGAGGGCCCCGCCCGGCTCGAAGTGGCCGAGGTCAGCGGGCCTCCCCTGCACGTCGTACAGGAGGGCGGAACGCTCACCCTCTCCTACGAGGACCTCCCCTGGAACGGTTCCCAGGGCTTCAAGAAGTGGTTCGAGGGCAAGCCGTGGAAGGCCTGGTCCGGCAGTTCCGCCGACGGGCGCAAGGCCTGGGAGCGCAGCGCCACCGTCACCCTCACCGTCCCCGCCGCCACCGTCGTCCAACTGGCCACCGTCAGCGCGACCACCTTCGTCTCCGGCATCAGCGGTGCCACCGACGTCAACGGCGTCAGCGGCGACACGACCCTGGTGGGGCTCTCCGGCAAGGTGAAGGCCAACACCGTGTCCGGCAGCGTCGAGGCGCAGTCCGTGACCGGCGAGTTCGCCTTCCACTCCGTCTCCGGTGGCCTGACCGTCGTCGACGGGGCCGGCGGCAGCGTACGGGCCGACTCGGTCAGCGGTGACATGCTCATCGACCTCGTACTCGACCCGGCCGACGCGCGCCCCGTCGACATCTCCCTGAACTCCGTCTCCGGACAGGTGGCGATCCGCCTCCCGCACCCCGCCGACGCCCGCGTGGAGGCCAACACCGCCACCGGCGGCGTCTCCAACGCCTTCGAGGACCTGCGGGTCACGGGGCAGTGGGCCGCCAAGCGGATCACCGGCACGCTCGGCGCCGGCACCGGGACGCTGCGCGCCACCACCGTCTCCGGCGCCATCGCCCTGCTGCGCCGCCCGGCGGCCGACAGCCCCGAGGCCGCCACCCCGCTCGCGCTCGACAAGAAGGTGCTCTGACATGCCGCCCGTCTTCGCCCACGGGCGTCTGCGCCTCTACCTGCTCAAGCTGCTGGACGAGGCCCCGCGCCACGGGTACGAGGTGATCCGGCTGCTGGAGGAGCGCTTCCAGGGGCTGTACGCACCCTCCGCGGGCACGGTGTACCCGCGCCTGGCCAAACTGGAGGCGGAGGGTCTCGTCACGCACGCCACCGAGGGCGGGCGCAAGGTGTACTCCATCACCGAGGCGGGACGCGCCGAACTCGCCGACCGGGGCGGTGAACTCGCCGACCTGGAACTGGAGATCCGCGACTCGGTCTCCGAACTGGCCGCCGAGATCCGCGACGACGTCCGGGGCGCCGCGGGGGACCTGCGGCGCGAGATGCGGGCGGCGGCCGCCTCGGCGACGGCCACCCAGGTCGAGGACGAGGGGTGGAAGGCGGCCAAGGAGGAACTCCGCAAGGCGAAGGCGGAGTGGAAGGAGCAGGCGCGGCGAGCGAAGGACGAGAGCCGCCGGGCGCGCGAGGAGGCGCAGCAGGCGCGCCGCCAGGCCAAGGAGGCCCAGGAGCGGGCGCGCGAGGAGGTCCAGCGCATCGCCGGCCAGTTGCAGGAGCAGTTCGCCAAGTCCGGCGGGGTGCTCGGTAGCCTGGCCGGGGCGTGGCTGGGTGGCTCGGGTGGCCACGGGGCGGGTGCGGGAGCGGGTGCCGGTACGGGTACGCACGCGGGTGCGCCGACCGCCGGGGCGGGGGCCGACTGGGCCGAGGACCTGGCCCCGACGGCCGACCCCGTCCGGGACCTGGACCGGCTGCTTGACCGCTTCCGCGACGACATCCGGGACGCGGCCCGTGACCACGGGGTGTCCCCGGCGCAACTGGCCGAGGCCCGGGCCCATCTGGGCGCGGCGGCGGGCCGGGTGACGGCGGCGCTCCGCCCGGACCAGGCGTAGGGCCGGCCCACGGCGCGACTGGGCCGGGGGCGGCCCCCTCGCTGCGCTCGGGGCTCCCCGGGGCTCCGCCCCAGGCCCCGTGCCTCAAACGCCGGCGAGGCTGGGTAGTGCCGCTGGGGCTGGGTTGGGGCTCCGCCCCGGACCCCGCGCCTCAAACGCCGGCGGGCGGGGCCCGGGCGGGAGGTCAGAGCGTGAGGACGATTTTGCCGAAGAGGTCGCCCGAGGCGAGCTTTTCGAAGCCCTCGCGGGCGCGGTCCAGGGGGAGGACCTCGTCGATGACGGGACGGACGCCGGTGGCCGCGCAGAACGCCAGGAGGTCCTCCAGCTCGTCCTTCGAGCCCATCGTGGAGCCGACGACCTTCAGCTCCAGGAAGAAGATCCGCGTCAGCTCCGCGTGCGCGGGCCTGTCGCCGCTCGTCGCGCCGGAGATGACCAGCGTGCCGCCCGGGCGCAGGGACTTCACCGAATGCGACCAGGTTGCCGCGCCCACCGTCTCGATGACGGCGTCCACGCGCTGAGGCAGCCGCGCGCCCGGCTCGTACGCCTCCACCGCGCCCAGCTCCACCGCGCGCTTGCGCTTCGCCTCGTCGCGGCTCGTCGCGAAGACCCGCAGGCCGGCCGCCTTGCCCAGGACGATCGCGGCGGTGGCGACGCCGCCGCCCGCGCCCTGCACGAGGACGGAGTCGCCCGGCCGCACCCCGGCGTTGGTGAACAGCATCCGGTAGGCCGTCAGCCAGGCCGTCGGCAGACAGGCGGCTTCCTCGAAGGACAGCTCGGCGGGCTTGCGCAGCACGTTCCAGGCGGGGACGGTCACCTGCTCCGCGAAGGTTCCCTGGTAGCGCTCGGTCAGGATCGACCGGGGCTCGTCCGGGCCGACTCCGTGGCCGCTCTGGCCGATCACGGAGTGCAGGACGACCTCGTTGCCGTCCTGGTCGGTCCCGGCGGCGTCACAGCCGAGGATCATCGGGAGTTTGTCCTCGCCGAGGCCCACCCCGCGCAGCGACCACAGGTCGTGGTGGTTGAGGGAGGCGGCCTTGACGTTGACGGTCACCCAGCCGGGGCGGGCCCCGGGAGCCGGGCGCTCGCCCAGTTCAAGGCCGTTCAGCGGCTGGTCGCGGTCGATTCGGGCGGCATAGGCAGCGAACATGCCGCGACGCTACCGCCCGGTAGCGCGAGGGGCCACCCCTGTCGGTGCGCCGGGGGTGAGGCCTTCGTCGCAGTCCTACGCCGGCCGACGCGAGAGGGGTGGGAACCGGACAGGGGTCTTTCCGCGTCTGGAACGGGCGGCGCGGCGCGTCCGTTCGGAAGAAATGCCCCGCTCCTCAACTGCCACTCTTACCAGCCGGTTTGATGTTTCCGAGCGGCGAACCGGAATGTCAGGAGAGCCCGCGATCGGGGTAACATTCTGGCCATGCGGCGCGCTCGCCATGAGCCTGTCATTGGCGCCGCGGTTCTCTTCGTGTGGTCGGTGCGTCGCTTTCCCGCGCGTCCGTGCCCACGACAGGCGCGGCGACCCCTCCCGGTTCGGGGGCCAGGAGGGTGCGTCCGCGGCCCGGTGTCCGTCATGGGGGAGCAGGGAACAACCGGAAACAGGGGGAAACGGGAAGGGCCCGGCCGGATGGATCATCAGGCCGGGCCCTTGCCCGTACGTCACACGTGCGAAACGGCGATCAGGCCAGGCGGGCCACGCCGTCCGCCTTCGCGGCGGCGGCGACCGCGGCCGCGACGGCCTCGGCGACGCGCTCGTCGAACGGCGACGGGATCACGTAGTCGGCGGCGAGCTCGTCACCCACGACGCCCGCGATGGCGTCGGCGGCGGCGATCTTCATGCCTTCGGTGATCCGGGTCGCGCGGACCTTGAGGGCGCCCGCGAAGATGCCCGGGAAGGCCAGCACGTTGTTGATCTGGTTCGGGAAGTCCGACCGGCCGGTGGCCACGACCGCCGCGTACTTGTGCGCGACGTCGGGGTGGACCTCCGGGTTCGGGTTGGCCATGGCGAACACGAAGCAGTCCTTCGCCATGGTCGCCACCGCCTCCTCGGGGACCGTGCCGCCGGAGACGCCGATGAAGACGTCCGCACCGACGAGGGCCGCTTCCAGCGGGCCGGACTGACCGGTCTTGTTCGTCAGGCCCGCGATCTCGGCCTTGACGTCCGTCAGGTCCGAGCGGTCCGCCGAGACGACGCCCTTGCGGTCGGTGACGCACACGTCACCGATGCCCGCGTCCACCAGGATCTTGGCGATGGCGATGCCCGCCGCGCCGGCGCCCGAGATCACGGCGCGCAGGTCGCCGAGGGTGCGGCCGGTCAGCTTCGCCGCGTTGCGCAGGGCGGCCAGCGTCACGATGGCCGTGCCGTGCTGGTCGTCGTGGAAGATCGGGATGTCCAGGGCTTCCTGGAGCCGGCGTTCGATCTCGAAGCAACGGGGGGCGGAGATGTCCTCCAGGTTCACCCCGCCGAAGGACGGCGCGAGGCGGATGACCGTCTCGATGATCTCGTCCGTGTCTTTGGTGGCGAGCGCGATCGGGACCGCGTCCACTCCACCGAACTGCTTGAACAGGATGGCCTTGCCCTCCATCACCGGGAGGGAGGCCTCGGGACCGATGTCCCCGAGGCCGAGCACGGCCGTGCCGTCGGTGACGACGGCGACCACGTTGGACTTCCACGTGTACTCGTTGACGAGTTCCGGATTCTCCGCGATGGCGCTGCAGACCTTCGCCACGCCGGGCGTGTACGCGAGGGACAGGTCGTCCTTGTCGCGGACCGGCACGGTGGCCTGCACGGCCATCTTGCCGCCCCGGTGCAGTGCGAACACCGCGTCGGGGTTGTTGTCCGTCACGCTGTCGCTGCGAGGATTGACGATCTCCGCTGCCACTTGTTTGACCCCTTAAGTCTTTAATCGTTGAGGGTGACCACTCCTGGTTAAGGGGTGGGCGGGCACCGCGTCCGTCTCCGCGTCGACGGGTTCGGCCCGCCTCCGCGAAGGGGAGGTTCGTACGCGCGGGCGCGCCGCACGCGCGCCCTGAGCCCCGGATGAGGGGTGTAAGGATCTGTTCTACCTGAAAAACGGCCCCTCGGACGAGTCGATTGCCTCACGTTCGCAGGCCTTCTGCCCCGGTTTCGGAGGAAAGTCCGGACGTTGGTGTCCGATAGACGAGACCGGCAGTAAAAACTGCGGTCAAAAGCCCTGGTGGCAGTGCATAGTGCGGCCACGCAGCCCGCTCGCCGCAGTCCTGTTGGGAACCCGAGGTCGCCCGTTATCCGATTTTGACCTGACGGCCACCCTGAATGTCGCGGTCCGAATGGCAAGATGCCGTAATCACACAAGGTCGCTGCACTCGATGGTGCGTGCCCGACCGTTCTCGGATGCTTTTTTCCCCACTGCCGGAGGAACCAGCTCATGACCGCAAGCACCACCCGTCGTACGACCGCCGCACGGTCCCGGATCGCCGCGGTCGGCGCGATCGCGGTCGCCGGCGCCCTGGTCCTCACCGGCTGTGGCGACCAGACCAAGGGCGGCTCGGGCGACAGCGCCTCGACCGGCACCAAGTCCAGCAGCGCCCCGCTCTTCTCGGCCCTGCCGAAGAAGATCCAGGACGCCGGTGTCATCAAGGTCGGCACCGACTCCGCGTACGCCCCGATGGAATTCGTCGAGAACGGCAAGATCGTCGGTGTGGACCCCGACATCGCGGACGCGCTCGGCAAGCAGCTCGGTGTGAAGGTCCAGTTCACCGCGGGCACCTTCGACGGTCTGATCACCTCGATCTACACCGGCCGCGAAGACGCGATCATGTCCTCCATCACGGACAACAAGCAGCGCCAGGAGGGCCTGGACGACAAGGGCCAGAAGATCGGAAAGGGCATCGACTTCGTCGACTACTTCTCCTCCGGTCTCTCGCTCCTGGTCAAGAAGGGCAACCCCGAGGGCATCAAGACCCTGGACGACCTGTGCGGCAAGACCGTCGCCGTCCAGCGCGGCACCACCTACGAGGACGAGTTCAAGAAGCAGGCCGACAAGTGCGGTGACAACAAGCTCACCATCCAGGCCTTCGACACCGACGCCGAGGCGCAGACCCGCGTCAAGGCCGGCGGCGCCGTCGCCGACCTGAACGACTACCCGGTCGCCGCGTACACCGTGAAGACCTCCGGCGGCGGCAACGACTTCGAGATCGCCGGCCAGCAGACCGGCGTCGGCCTCTTCGGCATCGGCGTCAGCAAGGACAACACGCAGCTGCGCGACGCCCTCAAGCAGGCTCTGGACGCCGCCATCAAGGACGGCTCCTACGGCAAGGCGCTGGAGAAGTGGAACGTGCAGGACAGTGCAGTCAAGTCCGCGACGGTCAACGCCGGTCAGTAAGTCCCGCGCTCCACGCTCCACTGAAGGGCAGTCATTGTGACTGACAAGATCGACAAGGGTCCGGCCGCAACCCCGCCGGCCGGACCCGGCGCCTCGGGAACCCCGTACGAGGCGATCAAGGCAATTCCCGTACGGCACTACGGCCGCTGGATCAGCGGCGTCATCGTCGTCGCGCTCCTGGCCTGGCTCGTCTACGCCTTCTCCCAGGGCAACGTCATCTGGGCGACGGTCGGCAACAAGCTCTTCGACCCGGCCGTCCTGAGCGGCCTGTGGAACACGGTGCTCATCAGCGTCGCGGCCATGGCGCTGGGCCTCGTGCTCGGCATCGTCTTCGCGGTGATGCGCCTGTCCAACAACCCGGTGACCAGCGCCGTCTCCTGGCTCTACATCTGGTTCTTCCGCGGCACCCCGGTGTACGTCCAGCTGCTGGTGTGGTTCAACCTGTCGCTGATCTTCGAGTACATCAACCTCGGACCGATCTACAAGAACTACACCGTCGCCGTCATGACCCCGTTCATGGTCGCCCTGCTGGGCCTGGGCCTGAACGAGGGCGCCTACATGGCGGAGATCGTCCGGGCCGGCATCCAGTCCGTCGACGAGGGCCAGACCGAGGCCGCGCACGCGCTCGGCATGCCCCAGACGAAGACCATGCGCCGGATCGTGCTGCCGCAGGCGATGCGGGTGATCATCCCGCCGACCGGCAACGAGTTCATCAACATGCTGAAAACCTCCTCACTGGTTTCGGCCGTGCAGTACACGGAACTCCTGCGGGCCTCGTCGAACATCGGGAACACGGCCGGTGCCATCATGGAGATGCTGTTCGTGGCATCCATCTGGTATCTGGCCCTGACCAGCGTGTTCAGCGTCGGCCAGTACTACCTGGAGCGCCGCTTCGCCCGAGGTTCCACGCGGAGCCTGCCGCCGACGCCGTTCCAGCGCCTGCGTGCCAACCTCAACATGTTCCGCCGTACGGAGGTCGCGCGATGACCGCCCAGCCGATGGTCAAGGCAGAAGGCGTCCACAAGTCGTACGGCGCCGCCCACATCCTCCGGGGCATCGACCTCGAAGTCGCCCCGCGCGAGGTCTTCTGTCTGGTCGGCCCGTCCGGCTCCGGCAAGTCGACCTTCCTGCGCTGCATCAACCACCTGGAGCGCATCAACTCCGGGCGGCTGTCGGTGGACGGGCAGCTGGTGGGCTACCGCCAGAAGGGCGACAAGCTCTACGAGCTCAAGGACAGCGAGGTCGCGGCGCAGCGCCGCGAGATCGGCATGGTCTTCCAGCGCTTCAACCTGTTCCCGCACATGACGGCCATCGAGAACGTCATGGAGGCCCCCGTCCAGGTCAAGGGCGAGAGCAAGGCGGTGGCGCGCGAGCGCGCCGTCAAGCTGCTCGACCGCGTCGGCCTCGGCGACAAGGGCGGGAACTACCCCTCGCAGCTCTCCGGCGGCCAGCAGCAGCGGGTGGCGATCGCCCGTGCGTTGGCCATGGAGCCCAAGCTGATGCTCTTCGACGAGCCCACCTCGGCGCTCGACCCGGAGCTCGTCGGCGACGTCCTGGACGTCATGCGGGACCTGGCCGAATCGGGCATGACCATGATCGTGGTGACCCACGAGATGGGCTTCGCCCGCGAGGTCGGCGACAACCTCGTCTTCATGGACGGCGGTGTGGTGGTCGAATCCGGCCATCCGCGCGAGGTCCTGGGCAACCCGCAGCACGACCGGACGAAGGCCTTCCTGTCCAAGGTGCTGTAGCCGACCGCGGCCGGCCACGGCCGCGGTGGGTGCCTTCGGCAGGCGAGAGGGGCGGTACGGAAACCCGTACCGCCCCTTTCGCGTTGCCTTGCGGCAGCTCGGGAACCACCGGCGGACGCGGTCCGTAATACTTCCGGTACCGCACGTGGGACCGAGCCGGCCGGTGCCCCTGGCCGCGCTCGCGAGCCGGCGCGGCCGTCATGCCGCAATACGGTAATACCCTTGTAGCTGTCTCAGTTGTTACAGGGAACTTCCTCCGCAGCCATAAGGACTACAAGTGGAACTGGCCCATTACTCGGACTACGCCGTGCGCCTGGTCAACACCGAGGAGCCGGCCCGCAACAAGGATTCCCTCACCTCCGTGGACGCCGTGCGCGCGCTCTTCGGCCCCGGGGTGCAGGCCGCCCGCCGCGTGACCGACGCCGACGTCACGCGCTTCCGCAACGTCCGCGGCCGGCTGCGCGCCGTCTTCGAGGCCGCCGACGGCGGCGACCACGTGCTCGCCGTCGACCTGCTGAACTCCCTGCTCATGGAGTTCCCGGTCAGCCCCCAGGTGACCGGCCACGACTCGATCGGCGAGGACGGCCGCCCCCACTGGCACATCCACCTGGCCGACCACCCCTCGAACGCCTCCGCCGGGTACGCCGCCCTCGCCTCCTTCGGGCTGGCCTTCCACCTCACCGAGCACGGCCCCGACCGCCTCGGCCTGTGCCAGGCACCGCCCTGCCGCAACGCCTACCTCGACACCTCCACCAACCGGTCCCGGCGCTACTGCTCCGACCGTTGCGCCACCCGGGCGAACGTGGCCGCCTACCGGGCCCGCAAGCGGCTGGAGGCCGAGCAGTCGGCCCGCAGCGGCCGCAGCGCCGAAGCCCCCCAGGACAGCCACGCCCTCAGCGAACGCCGACCGCCCGGGAGCGGTCGCAGCCGCAGCACGGCCGTCGCCAGCACCAGCTCCTCGGGCACCGTCCCGTAGTCGGTGCTGTCACCGGTCGCGTTGTACGGGTTGTCGCCGAGCACCCACCAGCCGCCCGGCCGCCGCTCCACCGCCCGCTTCACCACCAGCAGGTCCTGCTGGAAGGGATGGCGCAGCACCACCACGGCCCCCGGGCGCACGACCGCCCCGTAGCGGACCAGCAACCGGTCCCCGTGCAGCAGGGTCGGGACCATCGAGGGTCCCGACACCTCGGCGAGCCCGAACCGCGCGTCCGGGCGCTTCTTCTCCACCATGTACGACCTCCTCGTCCCTCCCGCATGCTGCCGCACGTCCCCGTACGTTCGCTCACCGCGCTCGGCGCGACGCTGGACTTTTGTCCGAAGCCCACGGGGGCGCCCGCGAATTCCGCTTTCCAAGCGAGTAATCTCGCCCTTGAGAAGACGATCACGAGGAGGACAAACTCCATGCTTTCCCGCCTCTTCGCCCCCAAGGCGAAGGTCTCCGCCCACTGTGACCTGCCGTGCGGCGTGTACGACCCTGCCCAGGCCCGCATCGAGGCCGAGTCCGTCAAGGCCGTTCAGGAGAAGTACCAGGCCAACGACGACGCCGACTTCCGCGCGCGCGCCATCACCATCAAGGAGCAGCGCGCCGAGCTGGCCAAGCACCACGTCTCGGTGCTGTGGAGCGACTACTTCAAGCCGCCGCACTTCGAGAAGTACCCGCAGCTGCACACCCTGGTGAACGACACCCTCAAGGCCCTCTCGGCCGCCAAGGCGTCGAACGACCCGGCGACCGGCCAGAAGGCCCTCGAACTCATCGCCGAGATCGACCGCATCTTCTGGGAGACCAAGGCCGCCTGATCCGGGCCCCGGCCCGCTGAAGGAAGCCCGATGACGAAGGGGCCCGACCGGTGACGGTCGGGCCCCTTCGTCATGAGCGCGCCGGCGCGCACGGGTGGTACCGCCTGCCCACCGGTGCCTACTCGTCGTCCTCGGCGTCGTCGAGGCGGGCCAGCCAGGTCGCCAGGCGTTCCACCGGGACCTCGAAGTCCGGGTTCAGGTCGACGAAGGTGCGCAGCTGCTCGGCGAGCCACTCGAAGGTGACCTCCTCCTCGCCGCGCCGCTTCTCCAGCTCCTCGATGCCGCGATCGGTGAAGTACAAGTCCGGCTCCGTGTGACGTGGTGACGTGATGGGGGTGTTTCCCGCCAGGATAATCCGCGTATCACAGACACCTCCCGTCCTCCCCGCCCCCGGCGCTAGCCTGGATCGTCTCGACCTGAGGGGGACAGGGGATGCCGGACGGGCGCACGGGCGGCTCCGCGCGCGCCTTCGAGCTTCTGGAACCCCTCGTCAAGGCGGCAACCGTGCGCGTCCACGCGCCCGTGGACGGGTATGGAACCCCTGGGACCGGCCCGACCTGGGGGAGCGGCTTCTTCATCGCCCCCGGCTGGGTCCTCACGTGCGCGCACGTGGTCGGCGAAGGGGGTGCTGCGGTGCGTCTGGTGGGCCGGGAGGTCGGCATCACCTTCTCCGTCGCCGGCGGCCCCCGGGAAGCGGCGGGTACCGGGACGGTGGCGGGGCGCGTGGAGTGCGTACTGCCCGAGCGGCTGGAGGAGCGCCGGCCCGCCCCGCGGGCCTTGTGGGACCTGCCCGACCTCGCGCTGGTACGGGTGCTCGCGCCCATCTCGCACGCCTGCGTCTGGCTGACCGACCGGGCCAGGCCCCGCCTCGAAGAGGCCGCCTACTTCGGCGCCACCGAGGACCTCGGGGTCCGGGAGATCACCGGCCGCACCACCCGGCTGCGCGGAACCGCCGCGAACGGCGCCGCGATCCGCCTCGGTGACGACGACGACATCGAACCCGGCATGTCGGGCGGCCCCCTGGTGGACCTGGCGCGCGGCGAGGTCATCGGGATCGTCAAGGCCCGCCGGCAGACGGGCGGCGGGGGGATCGCGGTGACGGTGGCGCAGTTGCGGACCCTGCCGACGGGCACGACCGGGCAGGTCGGCCTCTACCGGCGGGTGATGCAGGGCCACGACCTGTACCACTACGACCAGCACGTCAGCGATCTCGACAGTCGCCGCACCTGGACGGACGTGCACGACGAGCTGCCCTCCGAGGACGACGACGCGCCCGGCGGACCGGAACGCCCCACCCGGCTGAGCCGCCTCACCCGCCTCACCCCCGGGGAACGCACCACCCTGTGCGGGCTGCTCGCCGAACTGCCGCCGCCCGGCTCCTCCGAGGCGGTCCGGGCCCTCGTAGAGGCGGCCCGCGGCGAGGAACCCGACACCGGCTTACCGGCCCCGCTGACCTGGCGCGACGGGCTGGGCCTGCTGCACGACCCGCCGGGCGCGGGAGGCGAGGCCGCCGCGATGCTCCGCTACGCCACCGACGTCAGCGTCGCCGACCACCGCGAGCCGCCGTCGCCCGGCGCGGACGAGGAACTCTGGGACTGGGTGCGGGCGACCGCGGCGCGGCTGTGGCGGCCCCTGCGGCGCGAACTGGGCGAGCGCTACGAGCGCGGCCTCGCGGAGCGCGAACGGCGTCGGCGCGCCGTCGCCGGGCGCCTGGCGCACGGCCCCTTCCGGCCGGCCGCGGGGGCGCCCCCCGGGCCGTCGGTCCTGCTGGAGACGTGGGCCCACGTCTGGGAGGACGTCTACGACTGGCGGGTCTCCGTCCTGGCCGGCCCGGCCCGTCCCGGGGACGCCACCCCCGTGGCCTCCGGCAACCGGGTCACGCTGGCGGCCCTGCCCGAGGCGGTGCGGGCACCGCTCGCCGAGGGGTTCCGGCGGTGCGACACCCACGAGGCGGTCGCCCTGCTGGAGGTCGTGGTGGCGGAGGAACTGTTCGGGCTGCCGGTGGACGAGTGGACGGTGTCGGGCGGGGTCCCCGTCGGTGTACAGCGGCCGGTCGTACTGCGGTACCCGGGCGGTGACCCGCCCGCGCGGGCCGCCGAGCGGTGGGCCCGGGTGCAGACAGGACCGCTGCTGGGCCCGCGGGCCGACTGCTCGCGCGGGCGCAAGTGGCGCCCGGCACCCGGATGGCTGGCCGGCCTGGTGGACCAGACGGTGCCGGTGCTGTGCCGGGCCGCGGGAGAGGACCCGACGCGCGGGGTGCTGCACGAGGCGCGGGACGCCGGGTACGGGGTGGTGGCCTGTCGGCGGCCCCCGGCCGATCCCCGGGTGTCCTGCGAGCCCTTCCACCGCGGCCTGCGCGAGGAACTGGTCGACGCCGGGGGCGGAGCGGCCCTGCCGGCCCGGCTCCAGGCGCTGCGGGGACGGGCGTACGGGTCCGACCCGGACGCCTACTGGGCGGTGGGGGCGGCGCTGCTGTGGCAGGACCCGCAGCGCCCGCTCCCGGAGGACGAACCGCTACAGGGGGACCTGTGAGGGGCCGGCGGCCGAACACCGCCGGATCGACGGGAGGGGCGCGCACATGACCGAGGAGTGGCTCATCTACCGGGGCGTCGGGGAGCCCCACGACGGCATCGACGCCCTGCCGGACCCGCCGCCCTGGCGGGACTTCGACGGCGGCCCCGTCGAGGACGGCCCGGGGGCCGCGGGCCCCGCCGACGGGAACGTGGCCCGCCGCCTCGGCGCGCACCGGCAGGCCGCCGAGTCGCACCGCCCCGAGCCCGAGGAGCTGGAGGCCGTCAACGCCGCCCTGTACCTGCGGCGGCCCCTGCTGGTGACCGGCTATCCGGGGACCGGCAAGTCCACCCTCGCGCACGCCGTCGCCCACGAACTGAAGCTCGGCCGCGTCCTGCGCTGGCCCGTCGTGTCGCGCACCGTGCTCCAGGAGGGCCTCTACCGCTACGACGCCATCGCCCGCCTCCAGGACGTACAGATCGCCGCCAGTGGCGGGACGGCCCCCGACGGGGCGCCCGGGATCGGCAAGTACATCCGGCTCGGACCGCTGGGGACGGCGCTGCTGCCCACCACGCGCCCCCGGGTGCTGCTCATCGACGAACTCGACAAGAGCGACATAGACCTGCCCAACGACCTCCTGAACGTACTGGAGGAAGGGGAGTTCACCCTGCCCGAGCTGGAACGGGTGGCGGACTCCGAACCGGAGGTGCGCGTCCTCACCGACGACGGGACGAAGGTGACCGTCCGGGACGGGCGCGTGCGCTGCCGGGCCTTCCCCTTCATCGTCCTGACCAGCAACGGCGAGCGGGACTTCCCGGCCGCGCTGCTCAGGCGGTGCATCCAGCTCAAGCTCGGACAGCCCGGCGAGAAACGGCTCGCCACCATGGTGCGGGCGCACCTGGGGGAGGAGGCCGCCCAGCTGGGGGCCGAGCTGATCCGGGAATTCCTCAGCCGCTCGCAGTCCGAACTGGTCGCCGCCGACCAGCTCCTGAACGCGATCTACCTGACCCACTACGCCGCCCCGCCCACCCGGGAGGACCTCGCCGACCTGCTCATCCAACGCCTCGACCGGCCGAGGTGAGGCCCGTGCCGCCCGCCGATCCCGTACGGGACCTCGTCGCGCTGCTGCGGGGCGCGGGGCTCGACCCGTCCGCCGAGGAGCTCGCCGACGCGCTGTGGCTCGCCGGGCGGACCGGGGTGCCGACCGGGGCGCCCGCCGACGCGGACGACCCGGTCCGGGAGCCCGGACCGGGACCGGGACGGCGGGAGGGTACGGAGCGGGAGGCCCCGCACGCCGAGGAACCCGGACGGGAGGAACCCGAACCGGAGGACCCGGTACGGCTGTACGCCACGAGAACGGGCGGTTCGGCGGACGCCGACGCGGACCTCCCGGCCGGCGGCGGGGTACCGGTCCGGGTGCCCGGCGCGGCGGCGCTGCCCCGCATCCTGGAGATCCAGCGGGCCCTGCGCGCCCTCCAGCGGCACCGCCCGCCCGGGCCGCCCACCCGGACCGTGCTCGACGAGGGCGCGACCGCCGAGGCCAGCGCCCGGGCCCTCGGGCTGGTCATCCCCGTGTTCCGGCCGGAGAGCCGGCGCGAGGCGACCGTACGCCTGGTCATGGACGCGTCGCCGTCGATGGCGGTGTGGCAGGACATGTTCGAGGAACTGCGGTCCGTCTGCGAACGGCTGGGGGCCTTCCGCGACGTCCAGGTCTCCTACCTGCACCGACTGGCGGACGGCACCGCCGCCGTCGGCCGGGGGCCGCGTCCCGCCGCGGGACTGCGCTCCGGCGACCAAGTGCGCGACCCCACCGGCCGGGCGCTGACGATGGTGGTCTCCGACTGCGCGGGGCCCGTGTGGCGCGAGGGTCGGGCGCAGCGGCTGCTGTACCGGTGGGCCGAGTGCACCCCCTGCGTGGTGGTGCAGCCGCTGCCGCAGCGCCTGTGGAGCCGTAGCCGGCTGCCGACGGAGCGCGGGGTGCTCTCCCGCACGGAGGTCGGCCCTCGGAAGCTGGACTTCCGCCCGGACCGGCCGCCCAGGAGCGGCCGGCCCACCGGAGGGCTGACCGTGCCCGTGCTCCCGCCGAACGCCGGCGCGCTCGGCGCTTGGGCCCGCCTCGTGGCCGGGCTGGGCGCCGGCCCCGTACCGGCCGAGGTCGGGCGGGTCCTGGCCCGCCACCCCGCCGGGCCCCAGCCCTCGCCCCTGGCGGCGCGGCCGCCGCGCGAACTGGTCCGACGCTTCCGCTCCTCGGCCGCGCCCGACGCGGTGCAGCTCGCCCTGTACTTGGCGGCGACCCCCCTCACGCTCCCCGTGATGCGGCTCGTGCAACGCACGATGCTGCCCGACTCCGAGCCCTCCGACCTCGCGGAGGTGCTGCTCAGCGGATTGCTGCGGCGCGCGCCGGACGCCGGGTGGTACGAGTTCGTCCCCGGGGTGCAGGACGTGCTGCTGGGACCCCTCGGCCGGGACGAGGCGGCACTGGTGCTCAAGCACTGCTCCGCGTACGTCCGGGCCCACTTCGGGCGGGGCGTACGGAACTTCCCCGCGCTCGCCGTCTCGCAGCTGACCGGCGCGCCCCTGGAGCCCGACGCGGAACGGGTGCCCGCCGGGCGGCTCCCGCAAGCCTTCGCCCAGGTCTCCGCGAAGGTCGTGCGCCGCTACCTGCCCGGGCCGCCGCCCGACGGGCCGCAGACCGAGCCGCCGCCCGCCGCGCCCGCCAGGGAGTGGGCCGTGCGGACGGCCAGGGCCCGGATCGCCGAGGGCGGACGCAGCGGTCTGTACGAGGCCGTCACCCTGCTGCGCCGGGCCGTGACGGCGCCCCCCGGCCCCGCCGACCCGGCGCAAGAGGCCGAGGTCGAGCTCGCGGAGGCGCTGCTGCGCCTGTGGGCGCTCCAGCGGGACCCGGAGCTGCTCGCGGAGGCGGAGCGGACCGTGGCCGCGCCGGGCACCCCGCGGGCCCGGGCCGCGCTGGGCCGGGTGCTGTACGAGCGGGCCCTGGCCGGGGACACACCCGACCCCGACCTCCTGGAGGCGGCCGAGCGGGAGTTCGCGGCGGTCGGGGCGGCGCCCGGCGCGGACCGGGAGCTGCGGCTCGACTGCGTCGTACGGCGGGCCCGGGCCCTGGTCCGGTTGGGCGAGCTGCGCGGCGACCCGGCGCCGCTGCGGGAGGCACGGGTCGCGCTGGAGGCCGCCGGAGAGGCCGCCGGGGAGGACGAGGCGGGGGTCGGCGCGGCCCTCGGACGGGTCCTGCTCGCACTGCTGCCCCATACCGCGGACCCGGCGGAACGCACCGCCCTCGCCGAACTGGCCGTGGAGCGCCTGGAGGTGGACCCGGAGGCCGGCCCCGAGGACCGGGCCCGGGCCCGGGTGGAGCGGGCCACGGCGCTGCGGTACCTGCCCGCGCGGCTGGAGGAGGCGGCCGCGCAGTCGACCCGGGCCCTGCGGGAGGTCGAGGAGGCCGCCGGGGAGCCGCGGTTGCGGCTCGCGGCGCTGGTGTGCCTCGCGCGGGTGCACCGGGCCCGGTACGCGCGGGACGGGGACCCGGCGGCCCTGGACGACGCGGCGGCGGCGTACGAGCGGGCCCGCAGGCTGCTGTCCCGCGACGGGGACGCCTACGGGGAACTGCTGCCCGAGTGGGGCGACGTCCTCCTGGATCGGGCGTCGGCCGCCGACGCCGACGGGCGGCGGTACGCGTCCACCGCCGTACGCGTGCTGCGCGAGAGCCGGGCGGCGGTCCCCCAGTCGGACCCCCGCGCGGCGCGGCGGCTGCTGCGGCTGGCGGCGGGGCTGCGCCTGCGACACTCCTACGAGGGCGACCTGGTGGACCTGAGGGAGGCCGAGCACCTGCTGGAGCTGGCCGCACGGCAGAGCCGCGGCCCGCTGGAGCAGGCGCGGGCCTGGCGGGAGCACGGCGACGTGCAGCAGGAGATCCACGCCCACACGCGCGGCGTGGACCGGCTCGACCGGGCCGCCGACTCCTACCGCAGGGCCTGGCGGGCGGCCCTGTCCGCGGGCGGCGACGACCTGGAGCGGGTGGCGGTGGAACTGGCCGCGCGGGTGCAGGAGCTGCGCGGCGAGGTGCTGGAGCGACTGGAGCGGCCCCGGGGGGCGCTGGAGGCCTACCGGGCGGCGCTGGAGCTGTGGCTGCGGGCCGGCGCCGCGGAAGCTCGCGCGTCCAGGGTGGTGGAGCGGATTCGCGCACTGGAGGCGGGCCCGTGAACGGACGGTGGTACCGCCGCGGCCCGCACCGGTCGTTTCCGGCGGGCGCGGGAGGGGAAAGGGCAGTTGACCATTCGGGCAAGAGGGGGACGGGCCACTCATGGTGACTCAGGATCAGCAGGTCTCGACCGCCGGGCGGGAGTGTGGCGCGCGGTTGCCGGACCTGTCCGGACTGGATCTGGCCGAGCTGCGCGGGATCGGGCACCCGGTGCTCGCCGAGGTGATCGAAGGCCTGGTCGAGCGGGTCACGCACCCCGCCGAGATACTCAACGCCTTCGACTCAGGGGTGGTGTGAGCGGGCGGAGTTGACCACTTTCCGCCGTTAGTCCGGCTCGTCCGAAGGGCAGGGATGGACCGTCCGCCGGGGTACCTCCGGGGAGGCGGCGGGGGAGGGAGGCGCAGGCCGATGACGCAAGCGATCACGAGCGACGCCGTGCTGCCCGAAGCGATCACGAACGACGTCGCGCTGCCCGCTCGACGGCCGGCGGGAGCGGGCGCCGGCGACCCGCACGCCCTCCACGCGCCGTGGCCCTACGCCCGGCTCGACGTGGCCGCCCTGCGCGCCGCCGGCCACCGGCCCTCACCCGTAAGGCAGTTCGTCCTCAAGACCCACAGCCGCTGCAACCTCGCCTGTACCTACTGCTACGTCTACGAGATGGCCGACCAGTCCTGGCGCGACCGTCCCGCCGTGATGTCCGCCGGCACCGTCCGCCGCGCCGCCGAGCGGATAGCCGAGCACGCCGCCGCCCACCGGCTGACCCGCGTCGACCTCGTCCTGCACGGCGGCGAGCCGCTGCTCACCGGCCCCGCCGCGCTCGCCGCGCCCGTCGAGGCGGTACGGGCCGCCGTACCCCCCGGCACCCGGGTCACCGCGACCGTCCAGACCAACGCCACCCTGCTCACCCCGGGCCGCCTCGACGCGCTCGCCGCCGCCGGCATCCGGGTCGGCGTCAGCCTCGACGGCGGGCTGCCCGCGCACAACACCCGCCGCGCCGACCACGCCGGGCGCCCCGGTTTCGGGGCCGCCGCGCGCGGGCTGCGGCTCCTCGCTCGCCACCCGGAGAGCTACGCGGGCGTGCTCTGCGTCGTCGACCTCGCGCAGGACCCCGTCGAGGTGTACGAGTCACTGCTCGACTTCGCCCCGCCGACCATCGGCCTGCTGCTCCCGCTGGCCAACTGGGGTGACCCGCCGCCCGGCCACGGCCCGCGGGCGACCCCGTACGCCGACTGGCTGCTCGCCGTCTTCGAACGCTGGTGGCACGACGGGGAACGCCGCACCCGCGTACGGATATTCGAGGAGATCATCGCCCTGCTGCTCGGGCTGCCCACCGCCACCGAAACCCTGGGCCTCGCCCCCGCCACCACCGCCGTCATCGAGACGGACGGCGCCATCGAACAGGCCGACTCGCTGAAATCCGCCTACGAGGGCGCCGCCGCGACCGGCCTCCACATCGACACCGACGGCTTCGACCGGCTCCTGGACCACCCCGGCTTCGCCGCCCGCCAGCTCGGACGGGACGCCCTGGCCGCCGCCTGCCGCGCCTGCGAACTCGTCGACGTGTGCGGCGGCGGCCACTACCCCCACCGCTACCGCGCCGGCGAGGGGTTCCGCGGGCCGTCCGTGTACTGCGCCGACCTCCAGGTCCTCATCCGGCACATCGCGCGGGCCCTGCACACGGCCGCCGTCACCGGGCGGGCCGCCTCATGAGCGAAGCCCCGGCCGTCTTCGCCCCGTTCACCGTGGGCCTGTCCACCCTGCGCGCCCTCGCCTCCACCGAACCCTCCCCGGAAGGCACCCGGCTCGTACGCGACGTACGCCGCTCCAAGCGGCTGCTCCTGCTCCGGGCCGTCCTCGGCCGGGCCACGGGGGCCGAGGCCGCCGAGCACTGGGCGCTGCTGGAGGAAGCCGAACGGCACGACCCCGGCGCGGTGCGGGACGTACTGCACTACCCGGCCACCGGCGTGTGGGCCGAGGAAACCCTGCGCCGACTGCACGCGCCCGACGGGCCCCCCGCCGACCTCGGACACCTCGGGGCGCTCGCGGCCGCCGCCGCGCTGCGCGCCGGGATCACCTTCAAGGTCACCCTGCGCCCCGTGGGCGGCCGGCTCGTCCTGCCGACCCTCGGGCTGCTGCGGCCCGACCGGCCCGGCCCCTTCGCCGTCACCGAACGGTCCTGGGCCGGCGCCCCCGACCCCCTCCCGCTGCACGCCCTGCCCGACGGCCGCACCGCCCTCGACGACCTCGACCCCTACCGGGCCCCGGCCCGCGACGAACCCGCCCAGGTGCGCCCCGCCCGGCGGCTCACGCCCAAGGGGCACAAGCGCTGGGACACCCAGTGGTCCGGCGCCCTCACCCTGTTGCGGCGCTACGACTCCACCCGCGCGGACGAGGTCGGCCGGCTGCTGCGCTCGGTCGTCCCCCTGGCCGGCGGCTCCCGCTCCAGCGGCGCGACCCTTCCCGCGGCCGCCGGATCGGTCCTGGCCCGGGCACAGGCCCCGCCCGCCCTGGCCGCCACCTTGGTCCACGAGGTCCAGCACGGGAAGCTGACCGCCCTCACCGACGTGCTGACCCTGCACACCGCCGACCGCACACCCCGCCACTGGGCCCCCTGGCGCGGCGACCCCCGGCCCCTCGACGGGCTGCTCCACGGCGCGTACGCCCACCTGGCCCTCGCCGGCTACTGGCAGCGCGCCGCCCTCTACGGGGCACGCGGCGCGTGGGCCCGGCACGCCCGGCTGCGCGCCCAGGTCGCGGCCGTCCTGCCCGCCATCCGCGCCCATCCGCGACTGACCGCCACCGGGGTCGAGTTCACCGACGCGATGGCCGCCGCCGAGCGGGCCATGGACGAACTCCCGCCCCCCGGGGACCAGCACGCCACCGCCCGCCGGACCCTGGAGCGCGAACGCCGCGCCTGGTGCGAGAAGCACCCCGAACTCGCCGATTTCGCGGGGTGCTGAGGGGCTCTGACGGGCCGTCCGTTGCGGTACCTTTTCAACCCCGTCCACCGCCCGGTTTCAGGGAGACGGCCGCATGACCACCGGTATTCGGCAGGACCGTGACGGAGCGGCGCAGCCGCCACAGCGCTTCGTCATCAGCTTCGCGGGATTCAACCGACCCTGGGCCGTGTGGATCGCCCACCGCCTGGAGGAACACGGCCACCGCGTCGCACTCCAGCGCTGGGACCCGCAGACCAGCCCGGGGATCACCGAAGCCCTCGACGACCTGGCCCGGGCCGGCGGCAAGGTCCTCCTCATCCTCAGCGAGCGGTACTTCTCCGCGGGCACCCACACCGAGGAGTCGTGGAACGCGGCCCTGCGCACCGTCACCGAACACCACCCCGACCTGTTCGCCGCCGTCTGCCTCACCGACGCCCCGCTGCCGAGCGCCGTGGCCGCCCTGGAGAAGACCGACCTGTGGGGCCTGGACGCCTACGAGGCCGAGTACCGGGTGCTGCGCCGGCTGGAGCTGCCCACCGACCGGATCGGCATCGAGAGCGGACGCCGGGGCCCCCGCTTCCCCAACGACCCGCCCGAGATCTGGGGCCGGGTACCGCGCCGCAACCCGCGCTTCACCGGCCGCAACGACGTCATCGGCCGGCTGCGCTCCGCCCTCACCGAGGCACCGCCCGGCGCCTCCACCGTCACCCTGCTCGGCCTGTCCGGCGTGGGCAAGACGCAGGTCGCCACCGAGTACGCCTACCGCTTCGCCTCCGAGTACGACGTGGTGTGGTGGGTCCCGGCGGAGGACCGGCCCACCCTGCGCGAACGGCTCGCGGACCTGGCGCCCGCGCTCGGCCTGCCCCCCGGCGCGGGCAGCTACGGCGAGCAGATCCGAGCCGTGCTGGAAGCGCTGCGGCGCGGCAACCCGTACTACCGCTGGCTGCTCGTCTTCGACGGCTGCGACAACCCCGACGACCTCACCGACCTGCTGCCCTCCGGCGCGGGCGACGTGATCATCACCTCCCGCAACCGCGAATGGGCCGCCCGCCACACCAGTCTCGTCGAAGTCCCCCTGTACGCGCGCCCCGAGTCCGTCACCTTCATCCGCCGCCGCGCCGGGCGGCTCACCGGAGCCGAGGCCGACCAGCTCGCCGAGGCCCTGGAGGACTACCCCCTCGCCCTCGACCAGACCGCCGGCTGGCTCGCCGACTCGCCCATCGGCGTCGGCGAGTACCTGAACCTGCTGCAACGCAGACTCGACTCCCACGAGGCCGTCACCCTCTCCGACGACTACCCGCTGCCCTTCCCCACCGCGCTGGCCATACTCCTGAACAACGTGCGGGAGAACTACCCCGACGCCCTCGCGCTGCTGCGGCTGTTCGTCTTCTTCGCCCCCGGTCGGGTACCGCTGCGGCTGCTGAACGAGTTCCCCGCGGACGACGTGCCCGAACAGCTCGCCGGACTGATCAACGACCAGATCCGGTGGAACGCCGCCCTGAACAAACTCGTCCAGTTCTCCGTCGTACGGCTGGAGTACTCGGACCTGGCCGTCGAGGAGGGCGGCGGCCTGGAGACCGTCCAACTGCACCGGATGGTCCACAACATCGTCCGCGGCGACCTCGGGGAGGAGGAGTCCGAGCAACTGTCCCGCGTCGTGCGCCAGGTCCTCGCCGCGGCCGACCCCGGCCGGCCGTCCGACTCCCGGCTCTGGCCCCGCTACGCCGAACTCATCCCGCACCTGGAACCCGCCGGGGTCCTGCGCAGCTCCAACCCGCGCATCCAGAACTTCCTGCTGAACTGCCTGAGCTACCTGCTGCGCGCCGGCGAGTACCGCACCTGCCTGCGGCTGGCCGAGGAGACCGACGGCATCTGGCGGTCCGTGCTCGGCGAGGACCACGACCAGGTCCGCGAGCTCAGCTACCACTACAGCGGCGCCCTGCGGATGCTCGGCCACTTCCGCCAGGCCGAAGCCCTCTCCAAGGCGCGGGCGGACCGGCTGGTGACCGAACGCGGCCCCCGCGACCTCGAATCCCTGCGCGCCACCAGCTCCTACGCCGGGGTGCTGCTCAGCACCGCGAAGTTCGAGGAGGCCCGAGAGCTGCTCGAACACGCCTTCACCAGCTACCGCGAGCTGCTCGGCGAGGACGACGCCATCACCCTCGCCGCACAGAACAACGTCGCCGTCGCCCTGCGCCTCCTCGGCCGCTACCAGGAGGCGTACGACACCGACCTCGACACCCTGCGGCGTCGCGAACGGGTCCTGCGGGTGCGGCACATCGCCACCCTCTCGTCCGGGATCGGCTGCGCGATGGGCCTGCGCCTCATGGGTCGCTACCGGGAGGCCCTGGGCCGCCAGGAACAGGGCCTCAAGATCAACGCCCAGGTCCTCGGCACCAACCACCCGCAGACCCTGCGCGCCGAGCACAACCTGGGCCTGTGCCTGCGCCGTTCCGGAGACATCCCCGGCGCGGGGGCCCGGCTGCGCAGCGTGCTGGAGCGCTCGACCCGGGTGTTCGGCGCGGAGTTCCCCTGGACGCTGATGGTCGCCTCCGACTACGCGACCTACCTGCGGGAGTACGGCGACGTGGACGAGGCCCGCCGGATCTCGGAGGACGTCGTCCGGGGCTACCAGTCGCAGCTGGGCCTGGCCCACCCGTACAGCATCGGCACGGTCGGCAACCTCGGGCTGGTGCTGCGGGCGCAGGGCGAGCGGGCGGAGGCGCTGAACCTGGCGGAGCAGGCACTGGTGGGGATGCGGGGCGCGCTGGGGGACCTGCACCCGTGGACGCTGGGCTGCGCGCTGAACGCCGCCGGACACCGGAACATCACCGGGCACCTGGAGGACGCGGTGGACCTGAGCCGGGAGACGCTGCGGGGGGCGGAGCAGGTGCTGGGGCCGGACCACCCGATGACGCTGAGCGCGCAGATCGCGCTGGCGGCGGACCTTAGGGCGGTACGGGAGGACGCGGAGGCCGCGAAGCACGAGGACGCGGGCCTGAAGGCACTGACGCGCACCCTGGGAGCCCAGCACGTCCACACGGTCTCGGCCCGCCAACAAACCCGCCCGTACTGGGACTTCGAACCCCAGCCGTAACTCTGGCCGGGCAGACTCAGCCTCGCCGGTGAGGCTGGATGTGGTCGGCGGAGCCGGAATGGGCCGAAGGCCCGGTCCCCATCCGGGGGCCGGGCCTTCGGGCTTGGGGTCGGTCGCGGCGGTTACGCCTCGAAGACCTCGTTCAGCAGGAGCTGCTGCTCCGCCTGGTGGCGCTTCGCGGAACCCACCGCCGGGGACGAGCCGTGCGGGCGCGAGACGCGCCGCAGCCGCTCGCCTGCCGGGATGTCCGCGCCGACCGCCAGGTCGAGGTGGTCGATCAGGTTCAGCGCGATGAACGGCCACGCACCCTGGTTCGCCGGCTCCTCCTGCGCCCAGATGTACTTCGCCGCGTTCGGGAACTTGGCGATCTCGGCCTGGAGCTCCGCACCCGGCAGCGGGTACAGCCGCTCGATGCGGATGATCGCCGTGTCCGTGATGCCGCGCTTCTCCCGCTCGGCCTCC
Source organism: Streptomyces sp. Tek67B01 (assembly GCF_055231995.1). NCBI lineage: Bacteria > Bacillati > Actinomycetota > Actinomycetes > Kitasatosporales > Streptomycetaceae > Streptomyces > Streptomyces sp. Tek67B01. The sequence goes on along the minus strand of NZ_JBUYUY010000001.1, from coordinate 2,552,471 downwards.
AGGTCGTAGTAGACCTTGCCCGCGCAGAAGACGACCTTGCGGACCGCGTTCGGGTCCACCGTGCCGTCGCCGATGACCGGACGGAACGAGCCGCTCGTGAACTCCTCCGCCTTGGACGCCGCCGCCTTCAGACGCAGCATCGACTTCGGCGTGAAGACGATCAGCGGCTTGTGGTGCGGGTTGTGGACCTGCCAGCGCAGCAGGTGGAAGTAGTTCGACGGCAGGGTCGGCATCGCGACCGTCATGTTGTCCTGCGCGCACATCTGCAGGAAGCGCTCCGGACGCGCGGACGAGTGGTCCGGGCCCTGGCCCTCGTAGCCGTGCGGCAGCAGCAGCGTGACGCCGGAGGTCTGGCCCCACTTCTGCTCGGCCGAGGAGATGAACTCGTCGACGACGGTCTGCGCGCCGTTGACGAAGTCACCGAACTGGGCCTCCCAGAGGACCAGCGCGTCCGGACGGGCCAGCGAGTAGCCGTACTCGAAGCCCATCGCCGCGTACTCGGAGAGCAGCGAGTCGTAGACGTTGTAGCGGGCCTGGTCGTCCGACAGGTACTGCAGCGGGGTGTAGTCCTCGCCCGTCTCCCGGTCGATGAGGACCGCGTGACGCTGGCCGAACGTGCCGCGGCGGGAGTCCTGGCCCGACAGCCGGACCGGGGTGCCCTCCATCAGCAGCGAACCGAAGGCGAGGGTCTCGCCCATGCCCCAGTCGATCGTGCCCTCGTCGATCATCGCGGCGCGGCGCTGGAGCTGCGGCAGCAGACGCGGGTGGACGGTGACGTTCTCCGGGATGTTGACCTGCGCCTCGGCGATGCGCTTGACGACCTCCTGGGAGACCGCGGTGTTCACCGGAACCGGGAACTGCGCGTGGGCTACCGGGGCCGGGGTGCCGATCGCCGGCTGCGTGGCGGCCTCGCGGACCTCCGCGAAGACCTTCTCCAGCTGGCCCTGGAAGTCCTGGAGCGCCTGCTCGGCCTCTTCCAGCGTGATGTCGCCACGACCGATGAGGGACTCGGTGTAGAGCTTGCGCACCGAGCGCTTCTTGTCGATCAGGTCGTACATCAGCGGCTGGGTGAACGCCGGGTTGTCGGACTCGTTGTGGCCGCGACGGCGGTAGCAGATGAGGTCGATGACCACGTCCTTGTTGAACGCCTGACGGAACTCGAAGGCGAGCCGCGCGACGCGGACCACGGCCTCCGGGTCGTCACCGTTCACGTGGAAGATCGGCGCCTCGATCATGCGGGCCACGTCGGTCGCGTACATGGACGAACGCGAGGACTCCGGGGCGGCGGTGAAGCCGACCTGGTTGTTGATGACGACGTGGACGGTGCCGCCGGTGCGGTAGCCGCGCAGCTGCGACATGTTGAGCGTCTCGGCGACGACACCCTGGCCGGCGAAGGCCGCGTCGCCGTGCAGGGCCAGGGGCAGGACCGTGAAGTCCGTGCCGCCCTTGTTGATGACGTCCTGCTTGGCGCGGGCGACACCCTCCAGGACCGGGTCGACCGCCTCCAGGTGCGAGGGGTTGGCGACGAGCGAGACCTTGATCTGCTCCCCGTCCAGGCCGGTGAAGGTGCCCTCGGCGCCCAGGTGGTACTTGACGTCGCCGGAACCGTGCATGGACTTCGGGTCGAGGTTGCCCTCGAACTCGCGGAAGATCTGCGCGTAGGACTTGCCGACGATGTTCGCGAGGACGTTCAGACGGCCTCGGTGGGCCATGCCGATGACGACCTCTTCGAGGCGGGCCTCGGCGGCCGAGTCGATGACGGCGTCCAGCAGCGGGATGACGGACTCGCCGCCCTCCAGGGAGAAGCGCTTCTGGCCGACGTACTTCGTCTGGAGGAACGTCTCGAAGGCCTCCGCCGCGTTCAGGCGGCGCAGGATGCGCAGTTGCTCCTCGCGCTCCGGCTTGGAGTGCGGGCGCTCGATGCGGTCCTGGATCCACTTGCGCTGCTTCGGGTCCTGGATGTGCATGAACTCGACGCCGGTGGTGCGGCAGTACGAGTCGCGCAGCACACCGAGGATGTCGCGCAGCTTCATCATGGACTTGCCGGAGAAGCCGCCGACCGCGAACTCGCGCTCCAGGTCCCACAGGGTGAGACCGTGCTCGGTGATGTCGAGGTCGGGGTGCTTGCGCTGCTTGTACTCCAGCGGGTCGGTGTCGGCCATGACGTGGCCGCGGACCCGGTAGGAGTGGATCAGCTCGAAGACGCGGGCGGCCTTGGTGACGTCGTCGTCGTGCGAGGCGTCGATGTCCCGGTTCCAGCGGACCGGCTCGTACGGGATGCGCAGCGCCTCGAAGACGTCGTCGTAGAAGCCGTCTTCGCCGAGCAGCAGGTTGGCGACGATGCGCAGGAACTCGCCGGAGGCCGCGCCCTGGATGACCCGGTGGTCGTAGGTCGAGGTCAGGGTCATGACCTTGGAGATGCCCAGCTTGTTCAGGGTGTCCTGCGAGGTGCCCTGGAACTCGGCGGGGTAGTCCATCGAGCCGACGCCCATGATGACCGACTGACCGGGCATCAGGCGCGGCACGGAGTGGACGGTGCCCAGGCCGCCGGGGTTGGTCAGCGAGACGGTGACGCCGGTGAAGTCGTCCATCGTCAGCTTGCCGACGCGGGCGCGGCGGACGATGTCCTCGTACGCCTGCCAGAACTCGAAGAAGTTGAGCGTCTCGGCCTTCTTGATGCCGGCCACGACGAGCTGTCGGTCGCCGTTGGCCTTCACCAGGTCGATCGCGAGGCCGAAGTTCACGTGCTCCGGCTTGACCAGGGTCGGCTTGCCGTCCTTCTCCGCGAAGGAGTAGTTCATGGACGGCATGGCCTTGATGGCCTGCACCATGGCGTAGCCGATGAGGTGCGTGAAGGAGATCTTCCCGCCCCGGGCGCGCTTGAGGTGGTTGTTGATGACGATGCGGTTGTCGAACAGCAGCTTCACCGGGACGGCGCGGACGGACGTGGCCGTCGGGACGTCCAGCGAGGCGTTCATGTTCTTGGCTACGGCGGCGGCGGGACCGCGGAGCGTCACCAGCTCGGGCCCGGCGGGGGCCTCGGTGGTGGGCGCGGACTTCTGCGGGGCAACCGGAGCGGCCTGAGGGGAAGGCGCGGCCGGTGCGGCGGCCGGGGCCTGGGAGGTGACAGTCACAGCAGGGGCACCAGAGGGGGTGGCAGGAGCAGGGGCAGGAGCTGACACGGGCTTGGCGGCGGCAGGGGCTCCGGCGGAACCGGCGCCCGCGGCCGGGGGTGCGGCGCTCGCCGCCCCCGTGGCGGCTGCGACGTCGGCCCGCGGGACCTCGGCGGTGACGGTGGCGGCGGCCTGTGCGGAGGCGCCGTCCGTCGTCGTGGACTTCTCGGGACCATCGGCCTTCACGGGAGCGGGAGCGCCCCCCGGCTTGTAGTCGGCGAAGAAGTCCCACCAGGCCCGGTCGACCGAGTTGGGGTCCTGGAGGTACTGCTGATAGATCTCGTCGACGAGCCACTCGTTGGCACCGAAGCCTGAGGCAGGGGTCTTCCCGCCCTCTGCTGCTTCGGTCGTGGTGCTCGGGTTACTGGGGGACTGTGGCGACACGGCGGCAACCGCCCTCTTCCGCTTCACAAGGTATGGACAGCGGGAATAAAGGCTACGCCTCCCGGACGGGGTGATGCAGGCCGGGCGGGAGTTACGTCGCGCAGGTCACATCGAACGGCGGGTTTCATCGCCGGGAATGGCGGGAAACAAGCGTGGTTCGGGTAGGGGGCACCCAGGTTGCGGCCCCCTTGGCTACGCACCCCTTACGACCCCCGCCGGGTGTGGCCGAGATCATGTCTTTTCCCACTCGAACCCTACGTCAACGCGACGCCTGCGAGCTTCCCGGAAGCGTGACGAGGATGCGGCAGCCCCGTGACGATTCGGCCACGCGGATGTCCCCTCCGTGCAGGCCCACGGCCCAGCGGGCGATCGCCAGGCCCAGGCCCGTACCGCCGTCGCCGCCGCCGGCGCTGCCCCGGTTGAAACGCTCGAAGACCCTGTGGCGTTCCTCTTCCGGGATTCCGGGGCCTTCGTCCCGGACCTCGACCACGAGGCTCCCGGGCGCGTCACCGGCCCGGGCACGGACCGTGACCCGGCCGTGCGGGGGGCTGTGTTTGACCGCGTTGTCGATCAGATTCGCCACCACCTGGTGCAGCCGCTCCGCGTCCGCGTACGCGGACAGGCCCGAGGGGTGCACGTCGAGGTGGAGGTGGACGTCGTTGCGGGTGTGGCCGCCCGAGCCGGTGGCCAGCCCCGGCCGGCCCGCCGCCGCCAGCCCCGACTCCTTGAGCACGCCCGACAGGTACGGCCACACCTCGAAGCGGCGTGCCCGCAGCGGCACCACCCCGTTGTCGACCCGCGACAGGTCCAGCAGGGTCTCCACGAGACGACCGAGCCGCTCGGTCTGCTTGAGCGCCGTCCGCATGGTCTCCGGATCGGCCTGCGAGACCCCGTCCACCACGTTCTCCAGCACCGCGCGCAGCGCCGCGATCGGCGTGCGCAGCTCGTGCGAGACATTGGCGACGAGCTCCTTGCGGTGGCGGTCCACGGCCTCCAGGTCGTCCGCCATCAAGTTGATCGTCGAGGCCAGGTCGCCCAGCTCGTCGCGGCGCCCCGCCCCGCGCACCCGGCGTGTGTAGTCCCCGCGGGAGATCGCCCGGGCCACCCGCGTCATGTCGTCCAGCGGCGCCGTGAGGCCGTGGGCCACGAACTGCGTGATCAGCATCGAGGCGATCACCGAGAACACGGTGATGAACCGCAGCTCGGTGGCGGTGCGCAGGGCCACCATCAGCAGCCCCGTGGTGATGAACACCGACACCACGACGAGCACGCCCAGCTTCGTCTTGATCGAGAACGGCGAGAACGGGCGCAGCCCACCCGCGCGGTCACCGGCTCCCTCGACACGGTCCCCGGCTCCGCCGACGCGGCCGGCGCCGCGCACCCGACCGGGGCGGGCGCCGCTCACGACTGGGCCGGGGTCTCCAGGGCGTACCCGACGCCGTGGACGGTGCGAATCCGCTCGGCGCCGATCTTCCGGCGCAGCGCCTTGATGTGGCTGTCGACCGTACGGGTGCCCGAGGCGTCCGCCCAGTCCCACACCTCGGCCAGCAGCTGCTCCCGCGAGAGCACCGCGCGCGGCGTCCCGGCCAGGCACACCAGCAGGTCGAACTCGGTGGGCGTCAGGTGCACGTCCTCGGCCTGCACCCGCACCCGCCGCTGCGCGTGGTCGATCTCCAGGTCCCCGAGGCGCAGCGTCGCCCCGCGCGGGGCGGTCGCGGCCTGCGTGGCCCGCTCCACCCGCCGCAGCAGGACGTGGACCCGCGCCGCCAGCTCCCGCATCGAGAACGGCTTCGTCATGTAGTCGTCAGCGCCGACCCCGAGCCCCACCAGCATGTCGGTCTCGTCGTCCCGGGCGGTGAGCATCAGCACCGGCACCGGCCGCTGCGCCTGGACGCGACGGCAGACCTCCAGCCCGTCGAAGCCGGGCAGCATGACGTCCAGCACCAGCAGCTCGGGCAGCCAGCTCTCGGCCGCGGCGACGGCGGCCGGGCCGTCGTACGCCGTCTGCACCTGGAATCCCTCGGCGCGCAGCCGGGCCGCGATGGCGTCGGCGATGGTGCGGTCGTCCTCGACCACGAGCACGCGCCGCTGGGCACCTGGAGTGGCCGCGGCGCCGCTGTGGGTGGTGTGTGTCTGTTCCATGTCCCGCCCCTGAAGATCCCGCGTGATGGGGTGCAGCGTAGAGGAGGCTCCGGCCCGCGGCCATGTGGGGTTCCGACGGACCGCCGCGGGCGTTCGGACCCGCTCAGCCCTCGAAGGGGGGCAGCGCGTCCAGCACCTTCGTCAACGCCGCTGGTACGGAACCGTCGTTGGTGACCACCTTGGTCGTGCCGCGGACGAAGGTGTACGTGAACCCGTCGAAGACCGTCCCGCCGCTCTTGCCGGTCCGGGGCAGGTGTGCGAAGTCCGCCGCCTCGACCGCCGTGCGCAGCCTGCCGAGCTGCGCCCCCGACAGCCGCCCGGCGCCCTCCGGCTCGGCGCGCGCGCCCTGCCGGGTCCAGGCGCCGTCGGACGCGACGGTCAGGGTGTGCGTCCGGCCGGCGAAGCCGCCGCTGCGGGTGACCGTGACGATTCTCTCGGCGGTGGCGGTGGCGGTGGCGGTGGCGGTGGCGGTGGCGGTGGCGCCGGCGCCGGCGGGAGGCGGGGAGGGCGCACCGGGTTCGGGCGCGGGCACCGACGTGTCCTGCGGCGAGGGCAGCGCCCCGCCGGCCGACGCCTCCGCCGTGAACGTCACCAGCGAGTGGTCCGGCCGGGCCAGGCCGCACCCGCTCAGGACCACCGCGCCCAGCACTGCCGCCGCCATCGCCCGGAACGCTCGCACAACCCACCTCCGCTGGAACGGGGGCCGACCCGAACCCCGAGTATGGAGTCCGTACCACTCGCACGGAAGCACCCGGAGGCCGACATCAGCCGCACAGCCCTGTGGCGCGGGCTGCCGCCGCTCCTCGCCGTCGTCCTCGGTCTCTGGGGCCTGGAACGCGGCCCCGGCGGCGGCAGCCTGTGGCGCGACGAGTCCGTCACCGTCCAGGTGGCGCACCGCCCGCTCGCCGGCCTCGCGGACCTCCTCGGGCACGTCGACGCCGTCCACGGGCTGTACTACCTGCTGATGCACGGCGTCTACGGCCTGTGGGACGGCGGCCTGTGGGCGCTGCGCCTGCCCTCCGTCGCCGCCACCGCCCTGGCCGCCGCCGGAGTGGCGGCGGTGGCCGACCGGCTGGCCGGACCACGGGCCGCGCTGATCGCCGGCAGCGCCTACGCCCTGCTGCCGCCCGTGCAGATGTACGCCCAGGAGGGACGTTCGTACGCCCTCGTCGCCTGCGCCGTGGTCTGGGCGACCTACCTGATGCTGGCCGAGCGGTGGGTGGCCTACGCCGCGGTGCTGCTGCTCGGCTGCTGGCTCCACGAGTTCGCGGTCCTCGCCCTGCTCGCGCACGGCTGCGCCGCCCGGCGCTCGCGCGGTTGGCGGTGGAGCGCGGCGGCCGTCGTCGCCGCCTTGCTGCCGTTGGCCGTCGTCAGCGCCCGGCAGGCGCGGCAGCAGCTCGGCTGGCTCGGGCGGCCGAGCTGGCAGGACTGGACCGCCTACGGGGTGCTCGCGGTGGCGGTGGTGCTGCTGGCCTGGGGCGTCCGTGACGAGCGGCGGGCCCTGCGCGTCGCCGTGCCGCTCGCGCTGCTGCCGCCGGGGCTGCTGATGGCGGTCTCCCTGGTCCACCCCTGGTACGTCGACCGGTACGTGCTCTACGCGCTGGCCGGGTTCGCACTGCTGATCGGGATGCGGCTCGCGCGGGTCGACGGGGCGCGGGCGCGCACGGTGTGGCCATGGGTGCTGGCCGCGGCGTTGCTCGCGCCGTGGGGGTGGTGGTCGGCCTGGCTGCGGACCCCCGACAGCCGCAAGGACGACGCCTTGGCGGTGGCCACCGCCGTACGGGAACGGGCCCGGCCGGGGGACGCCGTGCTGTTCCTGCCGTCACGGCGGCGCGAGTGGCTGCTGTCCTCGCCCGGGACGTACGCACCCCTGCGCGACCTGGCCCTGGCCCAGACCCCGGAGGCCTCCCACAGCCTGTGGGGGACCGAGTCCGCCCCCGCGGGGATACGGGCCCGGCTGGCCGGGGCGACACGGGTGGTGGCGCTGCTCGATCCGCCGGACCAGCCGCTGGACCCGTACCCGGCCGAGGCCGCGAAGCGGGAGGCGCTGGCGGACGGGTTCCGGCTGTGCTCCGTCACGAAGGTGCGCGGGGCGCGGGTCGCGGTGTACGCCCGGACAGGAGCCGACTGCCTCTGAACGAGACGCCCGGGCACGGTGGTTGGATGGGCGGGTCGACCTTGCCGGAGATCCGGATGCCGGAGGAACCGTATGACCGCCCCCGAACCTCCCTTCGGACCCCTGATAGGGGCCGAGCAGCTCGCCGTCCGCCTCCTCGAACCGGACCTGGTGCTCTTCGACGCCTCCGTCGGCGCGCTGCGCGGCGCGGACCGGCGCATTGCGGGGGCCCGCCCCTTCGACCTCGACGGGGCGCTGTCCGACCACGACTCGCCCGTCCCGCACACCATGCCCACCGCCGTGCGGTTCGAGGAGGCGATGCGCGAACTCGGGCTCGGCGACGGCGACACGGTGGTCGTGTACGACGGCGCCGGGATCTACTCCAGCGCCCGCGCCTGGTGGATGCTGCGCGCGATGGGCTTCGACCGGGTCGCGGTCCTGGACGGCGGGCTGCCCGCGTGGAGCGCCGCCGGACTGCCGCTGGAGAGCGCCGGCCCGGCGTACGGGGGACCGCGCGGCACCTTCACGGCCCGGCCGCGGCCGGGCCTGCTGGTGGACGCCGACACCGTGGCCGAGGCCCTGACCGATCCGACCGCCGCGGTGCTCGACGCGCGCTGCCGGGATCGGTTCGCGGGCACCGCCCCGGAGCCGAGGCCGGGACTGCGCGGCGGTCACATGCCGGGCGGGGTCAACCTCCCCTTTACGGAACTCCAGGCGCCCGGCGGGTCGATGCTCGCGTCGGGGGAGCTGCGCGAGGCGTTCCGGGCGGCGGCGGGGGACCGGGAGCGGCTGTACTTCAGCTGCGGTTCCGGGGTGACGGCCTGCGTCCTCGCGCTGGGCGCCGACCTGGCCGGCTACCGGCACACGGCCGTGTACGACGGCTCGTGGAGCGAATGGGGACTACCGGGGCCGTCCCGGCCACGCCCGGTGGTGACCGGGGGTCAGCCCCAGGGTCGGGTCGGGTAGCGGCCCCATGGTGGCGGGGGGAACGGCTCGGCAGACTTCCGGCATGACTTCCCCATCGCGCGCGTTCCCCGTCCGGCCGGCCCTCGCCATACCCGCCCTCGCCGTCGCGGCGGGACTGCTCCTCACCGGCTGTTCCCTCGGCCGGCTCGCCGAGAGCGGGCAGAAGACGGCGACCGACGACGCCACCGTGGCCGAAGCCGTCCACGCGGTGGAGGTGGCGGACGGACGGCACGGCTCCGTCGAGGTGACCCCGGGCAGCGGCCCGGGTGTCACCGTCCACCGCACGGTCCACTACCGCGGTGACACCCCGCCCCGGCCGGCCCAACGGGTCACGGGGGGCGTGCTCACCTTCACCCCCGGCTGCGCCGACTCCTGCTACGTCGACTACCGGCTGGAGGTGCCGGCCTCGGCGACCGTGAGGCTGGCGACCGACAGCGGCCGGCTCAAGGTCACCGGCGTCGCCGCAGCCGACCTCTCCTCCTCCTCGGGCGCCGTCACCGCCGAACGCGTCGCGGGCACGCTGAAGATCCGTACCTCCTCCGGCGACGTGGGAGCCGGGCGCATCGCGGGCCCGATGGAGATCCGTACCTCCTCCGGCGACATCCGGGCCGCGGAACTGTCCGGCACGCGGGCGGAGATCCACTCCGGCTCGGGCGACGCCCGCCTGGTCTTCACCGCGCCGCCGACCTCGGTGACCGCCGAGACCGGCTCGGGTGACGTGACGCTCCGGGTGCCCCGGGGCGCCTATCGGATCGGGGCGAGCACCAGCTCCGGCACTCGTGACATCACCCTCCCCGCCGACCCGGCCGCCCCGGCGAGCCTCGCGGTGAAGACCGGCTCGGGCGACCTCCACATCTCGGCCGGCTGACCGCGCGGCGCCGTGTTCGCCCCGGGCGAACTCAGGTTGGGGAACATCGACGGGCTCCGGGACATTGAGTCGGCATAGCTCAACTTCACTGCCGGAGGGAAGATCATGGCTTCGACGTCCGTAACGCTCACTCTGCCCGTGCTGCCGCTCGATGACGAGGTCGTGCTGCCCGGAATGGTGGTACCGCTGGACCTGTCCGACGCCGAGGTGCGCGGAGCCGTGGAGGCCGCCCAGGCCGCCGCGGGCAGCGGGAAGCCCCGGGTGCTGCTCGTACCGCGGGTCGACGGGAAGTACGCGGGGATCGGGGTGCTCGGGACCGTCGAGCAGGTGGGACGGCTCTCCGACGGTGACCCCGGGGCGCTGATCCGCGGACGCGGTCGCGTCCGTATCGGCGCCGGCACCACCGGGCCCGGAGCCGCGCTGTGGGTGGAGGGCGAAACCGTCGACGAGCAGGTGCCGGACCCGCTGCCCGGGGCCGTCGCCGAACTCGTCAAGGAGTACAAGGCCCTCGCCACCAGCTGGCTCAAGAAGCGCGGGGCCTGGCAGGTCGTGGACCGGGTCCAGCAGATCGAAGGGGTCTCGGCCCTCGCCGACAACTCCGGGTACTCGCCGTTCCTGACGGTGGCCCAGAAGGTGGAGCTGCTGGAGACGACCGACCCGATCGCCCGCCTCAAGCTCGCGATCAAGGCGCTCAGCGACCACCTCGCCGAACAGGACGTCGCCGAGTCCATCGCCAAGGACGTCCAGGACGGTGTCGACAAGCAGCAGCGCGAATTCCTGCTGCGCCGCCAGCTGGAGGCCGTCCGCAAGGAACTGCGCGAGCTGAACGGCGAGAAGGAAGGCGAGGAGTCCGACGACTACCGGGCCCGGGTCGAGGCCGCCGACCTGCCCGAGAAGGTGCGCGAGGCCGCGCTCAAGGAAGTCGAGAAGCTGGAGCGCTCCAGCGACCAGTCGCCCGAGGGCTCCTGGATCCGCACCTGGCTCGACACCGTGCTGGAACTGCCCTGGAACGAGCGCACCGAGGACGAATACGACATCCGCGGCGCCCGCGCGGTGCTCGACGCCGAGCACGCCGGGCTGAGCGACGTGAAGGACCGGATCACCGAGTACCTCGCCGTGCGCAAGCGGCGCTCCGAACGCGGCATGGGCGTCATCGGCGGCCGTCGAGGCGGGGCCGTCCTGGCCCTGGTCGGCCCGCCCGGTGTCGGAAAGACCAGCCTCGGGGAATCGGTCGCGCACGCCATGGGCCGCAAGTTCGTCCGGGTCGCGCTGGGCGGCGTACGGGACGAGGCCGAGATCCGCGGCCACCGGCGGACGTACGTCGGCGCGCTGCCCGGCCGCATCGTGCGGGCCATCAAGGAAGCCGGGTCCATGAACCCGGTCGTGCTCCTGGACGAGATCGACAAGGTGGGGTCCGACTTCCGCGGGGACCCGGCGGCGGCGCTGCTGGAGGTGCTGGACCCCGCGCAGAACCACACCTTCCGGGACCACTACCTGGAGGTGGAGCTCGACCTCAGCGACGTGGTGTTCCTGGCCACCGCCAACGTGCTCGAAGCCATCCCCGAGGCGCTCGCGGACCGTATGGAACTCGTCCGGCTCGACGGCTACACCGAGGACGAGAAGATCGTCATCGCCCGTGACCACCTGCTGCCGCGCCAGCTGGAGCGTGCCGGCCTCGCCGCCGACGAGGTGGTCCTGGAGGAGGACGCGCTGCGCAAGCTGGCCGGGGAGTACACCCGGGAGGCGGGCGTTCGCACGCTGGAGCGGTCGCTGGCGCGGCTGCTGCGCAAGGTCGCCTCGCAGCACGAGTTGGGCGAGCGGGACCTGCCCTTCGTCATCGGAGCCGACGACCTGCGGGCGCTCATCGGGCGGCCGCACCACGTCCCGGAGTCCGCGCAGGACCCGGCCGAGCGGCGCACCGCCGTGCCGGGCGTGGCCACCGGCCTCGCCGTGACCGGAGCGGGCGGGGACGTGCTGTTCGTGGAGGCCTCGCTGGCCGACCCGGAGACCGGGGCGGCCGGGCTGACGCTGACGGGGCAGCTGGGTGACGTGATGAAGGAGTCGGCGCAGATCGCGCTCAGCTTCCTGCGCTCGCACGGCGCGGAGCTGGAGCTCCCGGTCGCCGACCTCAAGGACCGGGGGGTGCACATCCACTTCCCGGCGGGCGCGGTGCCGAAGGACGGCCCGAGCGCGGGCATCACGATGACGACCGCGCTGGCCTCGCTGCTGTCGGGGCGGCAGGTGCGGACGGACGTGGCGATGACGGGAGAGGTCTCGCTGACCGGGCGGGTCCTGCCGATCGGCGGGGTCAAGCAGAAGCTGCTGGCCGCGCACCGGGCGGGGCTGACCACGGTGATCATCCCGAAGCGGAACGAAGCCGATCTGGACGATGTCCCCGCCGAGGTGCTGGAGGGGCTGGAGGTGCACCCGGTGACGGACGTCCGCCAGGTCCTGGAACTGGCCCTGGCCCAGGCGGAGGTGGCCGCCGTGGCGGCCTGACCCCCACGCCCGGTTGGCGGGCGCGGGTGCGGTCGGGTCGGCGATCCCGGCGGGGTGCGGGTGCCGGGGCTCTGCCCGGAACGGCCCGGCCCCGGGCGGGGTGCGGGTGCCGGGGGCCCGACGGGGTGCGGGTGCCGGGGGGACCCGGCGGAACCCGGCTCCGCCCAGCCCCCGCTCGGCCGGCCCCGGCACTTCCAGGCTCCCGGACACGGCCGGGCTCCCCGGGACTCCCCAGGCCCAGGCGCTGCCGGACTCCTCGGCCCCCGGGCGTTGCCGGGCTCTCCGGGACTCCCCGGACCCCGCCGGGCCCTGTGGAAGTTCCCGGGCGCAGGCTCCTCCCCGCCCCGCCCCGGGGAGGGGGGAAAACCTGGGCGGGAGCCCGCCGGGCATCGGGCTCCGTCCGGGCTTCGCCGGGCCCCGGGACCTGCTGGGCATCTGGGTCCCGCCCTTGCTTCCGGCTCCTCCGGGTCCCTTGGGATCTGCCAGACGTCCGGCTCCGCCCTGCTCCCGCTCGGCCGGGGGGAGGGCTATCCGTGACCCCTGAGGCTCTGCCCGGGGCATCCGGCCCCGGTACGAGCTCCCGCCCCGGGTCCCGGCTCCGCCCGGGCTCGGGCGGACCGCCGGGGTCTGCCGGGCACCGGGCTCCGCCGGGCCCCGGTCGCCGGGGCCGCCCCGGTCCAGCCGGGCGCCGGCTGGACGTCTGCATTCGGGCTCTGCCGGGACATCGTGGCCCCGGATTCCCCGGGGCTCTGTCCGGGACCTGTGCCGCCGGCGGAAGGGTTGGGGGCGCGGTGGCGAAATGAGGGTGGGGCGGGGGCATCGGGGTGTTCGCTGCGAAATAATGGGTGTACGCAGCGTGAGACCACCACCGACCGACGGGAGCCGGACGTGCACGGGAGAGAAGACCAGGAGTTCCTTGCCCTGGAGCGGGAGCTGTCCGTCTTCCTCCGGCGCGCCCGCGCCTCCTCCGGCGAGATGGCCCGTGCTCTCCACCCCGAGCTGGAGCCGGCCGCGTACGGGCTGCTCGTCCGGCTGGAGGCCGCGGGGCGGCAGCGGGCCACGGAGCTCGCCGCCTACTTCGGCGTCGGCAAGGCCACCATGAGCCGCCAGTTGCGCGCGCTGGAGGTGCTCGGACTGGTGGCCCGGGAGCCGGACCCCGCCGACGGCCGGGCCTTCCTCGTCGGACTCACCGAGGAGGGCCGGGCACGTTTCCTGCGGGTCCGGGGCGCCCGGCGCGAGCAGTACATGCGCACGCTCGCCGACTGGGACCGGGGCGAGGTCGCCGAACTGGCCCGGCTGCTCCACCAGCTGAACCAGGGCGCCGAATAGGCACCCCCGCCCCCGCCCCCGCCCCGACCCCCCGTTCACAGCTCCGCGTACACCGCCGACGCGTCGTCGTGGCGCTTGTGGCGGGCCGACGGCCGCGTCCGGTCGGACTCGATCGCGCGGAGCCGGCCGATCAGACCCTCGGCACCCTCTTTGCGCAGCACCGTCATGCAGTCGCGCCAGTCGCCTTCCCGGAAGGTGTCCGTCCACCGGCTGGCCCCGTCCGTGAGCGCTGCCACCGCCCGCACCTCTTCGCGCGGGGTACGCCCGGTCACCGCCCGGGCCGCCACCGCCGGGTCCGCGGCAGCCGTGAAGAAACCGCCCTCGGCGTTGCGCAGCGCGTCCGCCGCGGCCACCGAGCGCAGCGCCTCGGGCGGGACCCGGTCCAGCCGGTCGTCCCGTACGGCGGTGACCTCACCCCCGGGCGCCTGGAGGAGCAGGACTGAGTCCGACAGCACCAAGTGCTCCACCTGCGTCTCGTCCCAGCGGGTCATCACCACCGTCGCCTGCGGGGTTCGCACGTGAGAAAGGTCACACCGGCCGCCGTGGGCTCCGGCGGTCGCCCGGATGGCTTCCGCCAGGATCCGCTCCAGCGGCATGTCCCTTCGCGAGCCCGAGAGTTCGGCCAATCGGCCGCCGAGCCGGGCCGCGAACCACGGCACCCCGTGCACGCAGCCGTCGTCACCGCGCGGCGGGGTGACCCCGTCGAGAACCACCACAACTCCGCCGCCCGAGGCGGGTATCGCGGCCGAGACCCAGTCCTCGTTGGGGCGTTCCGGGCTGCCGGCCATCGAGGCCAAGTCGATGCGCATGCGGACATTCTGCCCCGCGCGCCTGCCGCGAACGGGCCCCGCGACGAGGAAGGTCCGTACCAAATCGGGAGGGGTGGGACGGCCCGCCCCGAGACCCCGGGGCGGGAGGGGCGGGGCATCTTGCCAAAGCGCGCCTCGAACTTTCAACCGCCCGTCCACGGACGGCCTCTGGCACGCGCCGCCCGAGTTGGCCGCCCACTCCTCCGTGATGTTCACTCCTTCGAGTGGCGGGGTGGGCGATGTGCGGCTCTGTCCCCATCGCACTGCGAAGGTCTGAGGCGGCACGAGGGGGCAGGGGGCGTTTACTTGTTGACCGGCCGTTACCTCGGCCACACGAGTAGACGAGCACGAGCACACGTACAGGATTGCGAGCACCGGTGCAGAAGAAGCGGTCTCGGAAGAACGGCACCGCCAGCGCAGACGGACCCGCCCCCGCAGGACGTCGCGTCCGCGTGCGCAGCAGGCTGGTGGTCGGCGTGGCCGTCGCCGGCCTCACCGTCCTCGCGGCAGGCGCTCCCGCCGTCGTCTCCGCAACCAGAGAACTCAACGACTCCCAGCGGCTGGTGACCCTCGCCGAGCAGGCACAGGGGAGCCTGACCCTGGCACACCTCCTCGGCGACGAGCGGGACGCCGTCGTCGAGTACGCGGCCAAGGGCCGACCCGCGGGTGCCAAGACCGGCGTGCAGGAACGCGCCGCGGGCACCGACCGACAGGTCTCCGAGGTCCAGGCCGACGCGGACGGCCAACTCGCGGGCGTCCTCGGCCGAATCCGGACGGTGCGCGCCGAGGCGGTCGACGGCAAGGGCAGCCCCCTCGCCGCGCAGCAGGCGTACACCGCCGTCATCGCGGAACTCCTCGCGCCCGGCGACCGGCTGGCCGAACTGACCCCGCCACGCGCGGAGGCCGCCCTGGTGACCACCCGCCCGCTCGCCCCCCTCGGCCAAGCCGTCGAACAGGCCTCCGCGACCCGTGGACTGCTGCTCGCCGCGCTGGCCGTCCCCACCCCCCGAGGCGAGCAGTCCTCCGGCTCCGCCGCCTCCGACGAACTCACCGCCGCCGCCCAGCGCGCGCGGGTACGGGAACAGGCCGCCCTCGACGACTTCGCGCGGGCCGCGCGGCCCGACGTACGGCAGACGCTGACCGACACCGTCACCGGCCCCGAGGTCAAGTCGGCCGACGACTACCTCAAGCGCCTCACCGAGCGGCCGACGCTGTCCACGGCCGACCGCAAGGCCGACTCCGGCTCCGTCGGCTCGGCCCTCACCGCCCGGATCGACCGGATGCGTTCGGTGGAGTCCACCCTGGCGGGCCGGCGGTCCACCGCCCTCGCCACCCTGCGCGACGACGACGTCCAGCGGTTGGAACTGCTCGTCACCTTCCTCGGTGTGCTGTTCCTGCTGGTCGTGGGTGTCTCCACGGCCGTCGCCCGCTCGCTGACGCGCCCGCTGTCGGTGCTGCGCCGGGGCGCGGAGCGGCTGGCGACGCCGGAGGGCTCGGTGGAGCCGGTCCGGTTCACCGGCCGCAACGACGAGTTCGCCCTGGTGGTGGGCCACCTCAACGCGGTGCGGGACCAGACCGTCGCCTTGCACACGAAGATCGCCGGGCTCGACGCCGACCGGCGCCGCCTCATCGGTCGCAACGAGGCGCTGTCCTCGGGTCGGGCCGCGCTGGAGACGGAGCTCAAGGAAGTCCGCGCAGGGCTGGAAGCGGAGCTGGAGGAGCTGCGGACCGGGCTGGAAGAGCACCGCCGCATCATGTCGACGACCTCCGTCTCCCTCTCACTGCGGACCCTGGGCCTCGTCGAGCGGCAACTGGCCGTCATCGAGGAGCTGGAGTCCAAGGAGCAGGACCCGGAACGGCTCGCGACCCTGTTCAAGCTGGACCACCTGGCGACGGTGATGCGCCGCCACAACGAGAACCTGCTGGTGCTGGCCGGACAGGAACACGGCCACGGGCAGGTCCTGCCGGTGCCGCTGGTCGACGTCATGCGGGCGGCGGTCAGTGAGATCGAACGCTACGAGCGGGTCGACCTGGCGGCGCTGCCCTCGTACACGCAGATCGCCGGGCACGCCGCCGACGACATCTCGCACGTGCTCGCGGAACTCCTGGAGAACGCGACGACGTTCTCGCCGCCGGACGCCAAGGTCAAGGTGTCGGGGCGGCTGCTGGACTCCGGTGAAGTGGTGCTGTCCGTGGTGGACGAGGGCATCGGGGTCACCGCCGACCGGCTGGAGTCCCTGAACGCCCGCCTGGCCACCCCGGAGGCGTACGACGAGGAGCCCGAGACGGAACACGGGCTGGGACTCGGCCTGTACGTGGCCGGCCGCCTCGCGGCGCGCCACGGGGTGACGGCGGAGCTGCGGGCCGGCCGGTACGCCGGGACGGAGGCCCTGGTGGTCGTGCCCGCCGCGCTCCTGCCGACCGCGTCGCCGACCTCGCCCGTGCACACGCTGGCCACGCCCGGGCTGCCGGAGTTCCGGCTGCCCGGGGTGATCGCGGAGGCGAACGAGAACACGCTGCCCCCACGGGTGCCCCCGGCGGCCAGGCCGGTCGAGGACGCCGCCGCCGAGCCGGTGTCTCCGGCGGTGGACGCGGCCGTGGCTCCGGCGGTGGACGCCACGGCGTCCGTCGAGGCGGTCGAAGCCTCCGGCTCCGCGGGGATCGCGGACAACCCCGACATCGCCGACGACCCCGACAACGCAGACGACGCCGACATCGCGGAGACCGAGGAGTTCCCCGGGCCCGTCGAGGCCGCAGCGTCCGTCGAGCACGGTATCGACGCGGGGCAGGCCCGCCCCGGCGAGCGGTTGCCCCCCGCCGAGCAGGTGTTCACGGCTGCGGCCCCCGCCGCCGGGGCGCCGACCGGGACGGGTCCCGAGGAGGAACTCCTCCTGCGGGACGTGCCCGCGCCGGACCCCACGGCCTTCGCGGTGCCCGACCCCGCCCGGGGAGACGCCGAGCCGTCGCGCGAGAGCCCGCCCGGGACCGACGTACGACAGGAAACGGCGTCCGCCCCCGCGCGGTCCGACGCCGCCCCGGTGGAGCCCGACCCCCACGGCCGGGCCGCCGCCGAGGACAACTGGCTCCCGCGCCAGGGCAACCACGGCCACCCCGAGGAAGCTGTCACCGACAAGGGCCTGCCGAAGCGGACCCCGCGCCCCGCGGCCACCGCCGCGGCGACCGCCCGGGCCGCCGACGTACGGTCCGAGCCGCGCCGGGTGGACGCCGAGGAGCTGCGCCGCCGGCTCGGAGGCTTCTACCAGGGCTCCCAGGACGGTCGACGCGTCGCCGCCGCCGAACTCGCCCAGGACCACGGGCAGGGGCACGGACGGGAACAGGGCGGCCAGAACCCGGACCGGGGCCGGCCGCGAGGGCAGACCGACCGGGGGGACACCGCACAGGAGGCACGCACATGACCGCGCCCAGTACGTACGGACTGAGCACCCAGGCCCGCAACCTTCAGTGGTTGCTGACCGACCTGGTCGAGGAGGTGCCCGGCGTCAACTCCGTCGCCGTCGTCTCCTCGGACGGGCTGCTGCTGCTCTCCTCGGAGCCGACGGCCCCGGTGGAAGGGGACCGGCCCAAGGGCCCCCGGGGTGCCTCCGCCGACCTCGCCACCATCGTCTCCGGGCTCGGCAGCCTCACCAGCGGCGCCGCCGACCTCATGGAGTTCGGTTCCGTGAAGCAGACCATGGTGGCGATGGAGCACGGCTCCGTCTTCGTCATGGTCATCAGCGACGGCTCGCTGCTGGGCGTGCACGCCACCCCCGACTGCGACATGAGCGTCATCGCCTACCACATGGCCCTGTTCGTGGGCCGGGCCGGGCACGTCCTGACCCCCGAAGTCCGCAGCGAGCTGCGCCAGTCGATGGAGAACACCCCGTGAGGAGTCCGGCCTCCGACCGGCTGCCCATACGCGGCGCCGACCGCCGCCCCGCCCGTGTCCGGCCGTACTCCCTCACGGGCGGCCGGACCCGCTTCGCGCAGATCCTGCTGGTGGAGACCTTCGTCGCCGCCCTCGACACCGGTCCGGCCGGTCCGGCCGACCGGATGCCGGAGATGCCGGCCATCGTCGAGGTGTGCCGCCGCATGCGCACGATCGCCGAGATAGCCGCCCTGTTGAAATTGCCGCTCGGCGTGGTCCGCGTCCTGGTCAGCGACCTCGCCGACCAGGGGCGCCTGCGCGTCTACGGCACGGGCCACGGCAGCGGCCGGCCCGACCGCGCGCTCCTGGAAAGGGTGCTCAGTGGCCTTCGCCGTCTCTGATCCGGCCGTGGTCGAGGACGAGCCCGTCCAGCCGTGGCAGTACGACCGTTCGCGAGCGCCCGTCGCCGTCAAGGTGCTGGTCGCGGGGGGCTTCGGCGTCGGCAAGACCACTTTCGTGTCGTCCGTCTCCGAGATCACCCCGCTGCGCACCGAGGCGGTGATGACCGCGGCGAGCCTGCCCACCGACGACCTGTCCGCGACCCCGGACAAACACACCACCACCGTCGCCATGGACTTCGGTCGGGTCACGCTCGCGGACGACCTGGTCCTGTACGTGTACGGGACCCCGGGCCAGGAGCGGTTCTGGTTCATGTGGGACGACCTGGTGCGCGGTGCGATCGGCGGCCTGGTACTGGCCGACACGCGCCGGCTGCGCGACTGCTTCCCGGCCCTCGACTACTTCGAGAGCTGCGGGCTGCCGTACGCCGTCGCCGTCAACCACTTCGAGGGATCGCGGGAGTACGCGGAGGGGGACGTGCGCGAGGCGCTCGGCATCCCGCCGGGCGTCCCTGTCGTGATCATGGACGCCCGGCGCCGGGACACGGTCGTCGAGTCGCTGCTCGCCCTGGTGTCGCACGCCCTGGACGCCACCCCCGAATAGCGCGAAGCACAGCCCCGCAGAAACCCAGCCCCCGAATCGAGAACGTGAGATGCGCAAGATACTCGTCGTCGGGGCCGGCCAGTCCGGTCTCCAGCTCGCCCTCGGACTCCAGTCGAAGGGGTACGAGGTCACCCTCATGTCCAACCGCACGGCGGACGAGATCCGCACCGGGCGGGTCATGTCCACCCAATGCATGTTCGACACGGCGCTCCAGCACGAGCGGGACCTCCAGCTGGCCTTCTGGGAGCGGCAGGCCCCGCGGATCGAGGGCGTCGGCGTCTCGGTCGCCGCCCCGGACGGCGGGCGCGCCGTCGACTGGCTCGGCCGGCTGAAGGGCTTCGCGCAGTCCGTGGACCAGCGCGTGAAGATGGCGGGCTGGATCGACGCGTTCGTACAGCGGGGCGGCCAGTTGGTCATCCACGGCGCGTCCGTCGCCGACCTGGACTTCTTCTCCCGGACGTACGACCTGGTGCTCGTCGCCGCGGGCAAGGGCGAACTGGTGTCGATGTTCGCGCGCGACGCGGCCCGCTCCCCGTACGACGCGCCGCAGCGCGCGCTGGCGGTCTCGTACGTGCACGGGCTCGGGCCGCGCCCCGAGCACCCGGACACCGAGGCGGTGCGCTGCAACCTGGTGCCGGGCGTCGGCGAGCTGTTCGTCATGCCGACGCTGACCACCTCGGGCCGCGCGGACATCCTCTTCTGGGAGGGCCTCCCGGGCGGTCCGGTGGACGCCTTCAAGGGCGTCAAGGATCCGTCGGAGCACCTGGCGCTGACGCTGGAGCTGATGGAGAAGTTCACGCCCTGGGAGTACGCGCGGGCCACCAAGGTGGACCTGACGGACGCGGGCGCCACCCTCGCCGGGCGGTACGCGCCGGTCGTCCGCAAGCCGATCGGCCGGCTGCCGGGCGGCGGCATGGTGCTGGGCGTCGCGGACGTGGTCGTGGCGAACGACCCGATCACCGGGCAGGGCTCGAACTCCGCCGCGAAGTGCGCGGCCTCGTACCTCTCGTCGATCCTCATGCACGGCGACAAGCCGTTCGACGAGGCCTGGATGAAGGCGACCTTCGACAAGTACTGGTTCACGACCGGCAAGCCGGTGACCCAGTGGACCAACGCGATGCTGGGCGTTCCGCCGGAGCACGTGCTGAACCTGATCGGGGCGGCCGGGCAGCTGCCGCCGGTGGCGGATCGATTCGCCAACGGCTTCGACAACCCGGCCGACTTCGACGGGTACTTCTACGACCCCGAGGACACGGCCGACTACCTGGCGGAGGTCTCCGCCTCGGTATCGCCGTCGGGCCCGCCCCCCGAGTAGCCGGTGTCGTCCCCCGCCGCGGCCGAGTCGGGCAGCGGCGGGAGGGCGAACGACGCGAGCGGGGTCCCGGTGGGGTCGGGGCGTACAGCGCCCAGGACCGGGTTCGCGGCGATCGGGGACACCTTGACGGTGGCTCCCGGGCGGGGTGCCTGGATGACCTTGCCGTCGCCGATGTAGAGGGCGACGTGGGTGGCGGTGGGGAAGTACACCACCAGGTCCCCGGGACGCAGCCGGTCCAGCGGGACCTTCGGCAGCTGCTCCCACTGCTCCTGGCTGGTGCGGGGGATGGAACGCCCGGCGTGCTCCCAGGCCCGGGAGGTGAGCCCGGAGCAGTCGAAGGAGGCCGGGCCCTCGGCGCCCCAGACGTACGGCTTGCCGATCTGGGCCACCGCGTAGGCGAGGGCCGCGCCGCCGGCGGCGGTGGGGGTGGAGGCAGACACGGAGGCGGCGGGGGAGCCCGCCCGGCCGAGGCGGCCCGAGCCGATCAGGGCCCGTTGCGCTTCGGCGGTGACCGCCGTCTCGCGGGCGCCGAGCTGGGCCAGTTGCTCGGCGGTCAGGGAGGCCAGGAGCCGCTCTACCTCCTTGAGCCGGCCGGTGACCTCCTCCTTGTGCCGCTTGCGCTCGGCGGTCAGGTCCCGCTGGGCGCCCAGGGCCTTGCGGGCGGCGCCGGCGAGGGTCCCGGCGCGCTGCTCGCCGTGTTGGAGGCGGGTGAGGACCCCGGCGGTGCGGGCGCCCTGGAGGGCGGTGAGCCGGCGCTGGTCGGAGGCGTGGCGGAGGTCTCCGGAGAGGAGCATCCGCAGGTAGGGGGAGAGGCCGCCGCGGGAGCCCTGGTACTGCTCGCGGGCCAGCCGGCCGGCGCGGGCCCGCTCGGTGGCGAGGGCGGTGCGGGCTCGGCCGAGTTCGGTGCTGAGCCGGCGCTCCTCGTCCTGGCGGGCCTTGAGGGCGACTTCGGTGGCGTTGTAGGCCTCGGATGCCTGCTCCGCCTTCTGGTACAGGTCCTGGAGGCGGGTGAGCAACACCCCGACGGACTCGCCGGCGGCCGGCGCGGCGGCGGGGACGGGTGCGGTGGCGGGCCCGGCGATCCGAGCGGTGGCGGGCCCCGCGCCGGACAGCGGTGCGGTGGCCGGCCGGGGTGCTCCGGCGGGGTCCGTCGCGGGGAGGGGTTCGGCGCGGGCGGTGGCGGGCGGGCCGGCGGCCGTGAGGAGGACGGCGGTGGCGACGCAGACGGTGCGGACAAGACGTGGTCGGTTTGTCATGTAATAACCTCCGGGGTGGCCGATGCTGCCATGCCCGGTGTGACGAATCACCCCACGGCTGCGGCGGGGTGAGGTCGCGTCACCTGTTCGGAGGGGGGCGGGGTGCTCCGGCCTTCGGCGTGGCTCGTCATCGTCTCCGGTTCCGACCGTTTGTGGCGACTCTTCGGCGCACTGTGACATAAGCGGACATAGCGTTCCCGTGCTTGCTACGTTCCCCCTATGACCGCTCTGACGGCGCAGGTGGCGGAGCCCGCTCCGCCCCCGCCTCCCGACGCCCGGACCCCCAAGGGCCGCGGCATCGAGCTCACGCTGCTCGTCGGGTCGGTCCTGATCTCCGTACTCGGTCACCTCTACGTCGGCTTCGCCGCCACCGGCCACTTCCCCGACGCCGTCACCCGGCACACCGTCGGGTTCGCCGCGGCCGCCCTGCTCGCGCACCTCGCGGTCCGGCTCCGCGCCGCGTACGCCGACCCGCTCGTCCTGCCCATCGCCGTCCTGCTCAACGGCCTGGGCCTCGTCCTGATCGAGCGGCTCGACCTCACGACCCCCGGCCACCCGGCCGCAGGCGACCAACTGCGCTGGTCGGGCCTCGGGCTGGCGCTGTTCGTGCTGGTCGTCGGAGCGCTGCGGGACCACCGGGTCCTCCAGCGGTACGCGTACCTCTCCGTCACCGCGGCGCTCGCCCTGATGCTCGTCCCCGTCTTCTTCCCGGCCGTCAACGGCGCTCACATCTGGATCCGGTGCGCCGGGTACTCCTTCCAGCCGGGGGAGTTCGCCAAGATCCTGCTCGCCGTCTTCTTCGCCGCCTACCTCGCCGCGAACCGCACCGCCCTCGCGCTGACCGGGCGCCGGCTGCTGTGGAAACTGCGCCTGCTCCCCGGCCGCGTCCTCGGCCCGATCCTCACCATCTGGCTGCTCAGCGTCGGCGTACTGGTCCTGGAGCGGGACCTCGGCACGTCCCTGCTCTTCTTCGGTCTGTTCGTGATCATGTTGTTCACCGCCACCGGGCGGATCGGGTGGATCGCGATCGGGTTGCTGCTCGCGGCCCTCGGCGCGTACGCCGTGGGGACGTTCGAGCCACACGTGCACGGCCGCGTGGAGGACTGGCTGAATCCTTTCGCCTCCATCGCGCGGGGCGACGGCCCCGGCCAGCTCGCCCAGTCCCTCTTCGCCTTCGGCGCGGGCGGCCTCCTCGGCGCCGGCCTCGGCCACGGCCAGTCCTTCCTCATCGGCTTCGCCGCCAAGTCCGACTTCATCCTGGCCACCGCCGGCGAGGAACTGGGGCTCGTCGGCCTGAGCGCGATCCTGCTGCTCTACGGGCTCCTCGTGGACCGGGGCTTCCGTGCCGGACTCGCGCTGCGCGACCCCTTCGGGCGTCTCCTGGCCACCGGGCTCGCCTCGATCCTCGCCCTCCAGGTGTTCGTCATCGCCGGCGGTGTCACCGGGCTGATCCCGCTCACCGGCATGGCCATGCCGTTCCTGGCGCAGGGCGGTTCCTCCGTGGTCACGAACTGGATCATCGTCGCCCTGCTGATCCGGCTCGGGGACAGCGCCCGCAGGCCCCTGCCGGCAGGAGAGGCGGTCCCCGCGTGATCCGCTACATCCGCTGGTGCGCGTACTTCTGCGCGGCCCTGCTCCTCGCCCTGCTGGTCAACATCGGCCGGGTGCAGGTCTGGGAGGCCTCCGCCTACGGCGCGAACCCGGCCAACAAGCGCACCGCCGTCGAGCGGTACGCGAAGCCGCGCGGGGACGTCCTGGTCGACGGCCGGTCCGTCACCGGCTCCCGCGACAGCGGCCAACTGCTGCGCTACGAGCGGACCTACACCGACGGCCCGCTCTACGCGCCCGTCACCGGCTTCTCCTCGCAGACGTACGGGACCAGCTTCGTGGAGCGCGCCGAGGACGCCGTGCTCGCGGGCACCGACCCCGGCCTGTCCGCCTTCCCGCTCTGGTACGACCTCGCGCGCGGCCACCCGCCCGGCGGGAACGCGGTCACGACGATCCGGTCCGGGACGCAGCGCGCCGCGTACACGGGGCTGGCCGGGAAGAGGGGCGCGGTCGTGGCCCTGGAGCCGGCCACCGGCAGGATCCTGGCCCTGGTCAGCAGCCCCTCCTACGACCCGGCGGCGCTCTCCGGGACCGGCGCGCGCGTCAAGGAGGCGTGGACGCGGCTGAACGCGGACCCCGCCAAGCCCATGCTCAACCGGGCGCTGCGCGAGACGTACCCGCCCGGCTCCACCTTCAAGATCGTGACGGCGGCGGCAGCGCTCGACGCCGGGGTGGTCAAGGACGTGGACGCCCCGACCCGGACCCCCGACCCGTACCCGCTGCCGGGGACCGACACCCTGCTGCCGAACGAGGCCACCGGCTGCGAGGACGCCTCGATGGCGGAGGCGGTGCAGTGGTCGTGCAACACGGTCATGGCGAAGATCGGCGTACAGGTCGGCCTGGCCCGCATGGTCGACGCGGCGCGGCGCTTCGGCTTCAACGACGACGGGCTGCGCGTGCCCGCCTGGGTGTCTCCGTCGACCTTCGACACCGACATGAGCCCCGACCAACTGGCGCTGTCCTCGATCGGGCAGTTCAACACCAAGGCGACCCCGCTCCAGATGGCGATGGTGGCGGCGGCGGTCGCCAACGGCGGGGAGCTCAAACGCCCGTACCTGGTCGAGCGCACCACTCAGGACGACGGGAGCCAGGTGCGGCGCGGCGAACAGCACACGCTGGGCCGGGCCATGAGCCCTTCTACGGCGCTGCGCGTGCAGGAGCTCATGGTCAAGGTGGTGGAGAACGGCACGGGACGCAACGCCGCCGTTCCGGGCGCGGTGGTCGGCGGCAAGACCGGCACCGCGCAGCACGGCGTGGGCAACGCGGGCACGCCCTACGCCTGGTTCGTCGCCTGGGCCAGGTCGGCGGGTTCCCCGCTGCCGGCGGTCGCGGTCGCGGTGGTGGTCGAGGACGCGTCGGCGGACCGGGGAGACATCAGCGGCAACAGCTCGGCGGCCCCGATCGCCCGCGCCGTGATGGCGGCGGCGCTTGAGGCGAAGCCGCGCACCCCGTAGCCCGCCCACCGTCCCGGCATCAACCGCCCCCCGCGCCCTCCTCGATGGCGGACCGGACCTCCGCCACCCGTTCCCGTTCCTCCTCCGCGAACCGCTCGCGGTCCAGCGCCTCGGCGATCTCCTCGTCCTCGCTCATCAGCAGGTCGAGGTTGGAGTCGCCCATCTCGAAGACGCCCATCTCCAGGTACGCCCGCTGGAGCCGGTCACCCCACAGCCCGATGTCCTTGACGCAGGGCACGATCCGGCTGAACAGCAGCCTGCGGAACAGGTGCAGGAACTCCGACTGCTCGCTGAACTCCTCCGCCTCCTTCCTCGGGACGCCGAAGTTCTCCAGGACCTCCACCCCGCGCAGCCGGTCCCGCATCAGGTGGCAGCCCTCGATCACGAACTCCTCGCGCTCGCGCAACTCGGCGTCCGTCAGCTGCTTGTAGTAGTCCCGCAGTGCCATTCGCCCGAAGGCCACGTGCCGGGCCTCGTCCTGCATCACGTACGCCAGGATCTGCTTGGGCAGCGGCTTGTCGGTCGTGTCGCGGATCATCCCGAAGGCCGCCAGTGCCAGCCCCTCGATCAGCACCTGCATGCCCAGGTACGGCATGTCCCAGCGGGAGTCGCGCAGGGTGTCGCCGAGCAGCCCCTGGAGGCTGTCGTTGATCGGGTAGAGCATCCCGACCTTCTCGTGCAGGAAACGCCCGAAGATCTCCGCGTGCCGGGCCTCGTCCATCGTCTGGGTCGCCGAGTAGAACTTCGCGTCCAGGTCCGGTACGGATTCCACGATGCGCGCCGCGCACACCATCGCCCCCTGCTCCCCGTGCAGGAACTGGCTGAAATTCCACGCCGCGTAGTGGCGGCGCAGTTCTCCCTTGTCCTTGTCGGTGAGTTTGGCCCAGTACCGGGTGCCGTGGAGCGTGAGCGCCTCGTCGGGGGTGCCGAGCGGATCGTACGGGTCCACCTCCAGGTCCCACGCGATGCGCTTGGCGCCGTCCCACTGCTTGTCCTTGCCCTTCTGGTACAGGGCGAGCAGCCGCTCCCGGCCTCCGTCGTATTCCCAGCTGAAGCGGGCGGCGCCCGAGGCCGGAACCTGCCAGACGCCCTCGCCGGGGTCCTTGGTGTAGAGCTCGTGCGTCGACACTGACGCTCCCTCGTCTCACGTCTCACGTCTCACGTACTCGCGTACAAGACGGCACAGTTGGCCACCGCCCGCAGCGTCACACGTTGGTAGACGCGGGGTCAACAAGTCGCGCCGGGGGGATTGACGGTCTTGCTGACAAGCAGTCTCATAAGCAGTGACCGCCGGTAACTCGACGAGCGAGGTGTCCGAAGCCATGACGACCGTGACCGATCGAGCAGCGCCGAGGGACGCGCTCGGCCTCCTGAAGGACCGTGAGGAGACAGCCGAACGATTGCTCGAATCATCGGCCAAGCACTCCTTCGACCCCGACAGGGAACTCGACTGGGACGCCCCGCCGATCGAAGGCAAGTACTACTGGCCGCCCGAACTGCTCTCGCTCTACGACACACCGCTCTGGAAGAAGATGGGCGAGGAACAGCGCATCGACCTCTCCCGTCACGAGGCTGCCGCGCTCGGCTCCCTCGGCATCTGGTTCGAGATCATCCTGATGCAGCTGCTCGTCCGACACATCTACGACAAGTCGCTGGTCAGCAACCACGTCCGCTACGCGCTCACCGAGATAGCCGACGAATGCCGGCACTCCATGATGTTCGCCCGCATGATCCGCAAGGCGGACACCCCCGCCTACCCGGTCTCGCGCACCCACCACAACCTGGCCCGCGTCCTCAAGACGGTCTCCACCACCCCCGGTTCCTTCGCCTGCACCCTCCTCGGCGAGGAGATCCTCGACTGGATGCAGCGCCTGACCTTCCCCGACGAGCGCGTCCAGCCCCTGGTGCGCGGGGTCACCCGCATCCACGTCATCGAAGAGGCCCGGCACGTCCGCTACGCCCGCGAGGAACTACGCCGCCAGATGCTGACGGCCCCGCGCTGGGAGCAGGAACTCACCCGGATCAGCTGCGGCGAGGCCGCCCGCGTCTTCTCGCTGGCCTTCGTCAACCCGCAGGTCTACGAGAACATCGGCCTGGACCGGCGCGAAGCCGTCGCCCAGGTCAAGGCGAGCGGCCACCGGCGCGAGGTCATGCAGACCGGTGCGAAGCGGCTGACGGACTTCCTCGACGACATCGGCGTACTGCGCGGCGTCGGCCGCAGGCTGTGGCGGAGCTCGGGACTCCTCGCCTGACCGCCACCCCCCGGGGTTACCCTGCGGGCATGACGACCGTAAGGGCCTACCGCAGGCTGAGCGTCGAGGAGCGGCGGTCCCAACTCCTCGACGCGGCCCTGTCGCTGTTCGCGCACCGGGCGCCGGAGGAGGTTTCCCTCGACGACGTCGCCGAGGCCGCCGGGGTCTCGCGCCCGCTGGTCTACCGCTACTTCCCGGGCGGCAAGCAACAGCTCTACGAAGCCGCCCTGCGCTCGGCGGCGGAACTGCTGGAACAGTGCTTCGCGCAACCCCAGGCAGGTCCCCTCACCCAGCGGCTGTCCCGGGCCTTGGACCGCTACCTGGCCTTCGTCGACGAACACGACACCGGTTTCGCGGCGCTGCTCCAGGGCGGCAGCGTCGTGGAGACCTCCCGTACGACGGCGACCGTGGACGGCATCCGCCGCGCGGCGGCCGAACAGATCCTCGTCCACTTGGCCGTCCAGGACCCCGGGCCGCGGCTGCGGATGATGGTGCGGACCTGGATCACGGCCGTGGAGGGGGCCTCCCTGAACTGGATCGACGAGGGCAAGCGGCCGGAGGTGGGCTCGCTCCGCGACTGGCTGGTGGACCAGTTCATCGCCCTCCTCACCGCCACCGCGGCCACCGACCCGCAGACGGCCGCGGCGGCGCGGGCTGCCCTGGCGCTGGAAACGGCGGACGGCCCGGTCGGGGTCCTGGCCCGGCGGGTGATCCCCGTGGTCTCCGAGGCGGCCCACCTGCTGTGACACTGGAGGGGTGAGAAGCGAATCGACCCCCTTCGAGGGCGGTCCCATGGACGGCCGGTCCCTGCCGATCCTGTTGGGCCCGACCGGCCACCCCCCGAAGTGGTACGAGATCCCGGTCCCGAACCCGGACGGCGCGGCCCCGACGGTCCTCTTGTACGAGCGGGTCCCGGCGGGCCAGTCGAAACGCCTGGGCCTCCGCAAGGGCTGGAAGTACACCTACCGCCCGGACACGACCCGCCCCCGCGCCCGCTGGCCGTGGCGGTAGCCCTGGCCGGTGCCGGTGCCGGTGCCGGTGCCGTGGCCGGCGCCCTGGCCGGGTCGTTGCGCGGTCCGGCGCGGGGGTTGCCCGGTTCGCCGGGCGGGGTGGGTGTTCGCCTCAAGCGCCGGCGGGGCTCGGGGTGGCTGTGTCTTGGCGGGGTGCCGGGGGCGTGGACGGGGTGGGGGGTCGTCCGGGGCGGGCATGATTTATGGCGCCGACCCCGGGTCGGGGAAGCGTGACCCCTACGCGCCACAAATCACGTTTAGGCCCCGTCCAACCCCCCACCCCGCCCCCACCCCCGTCCAACACGTCCAACCCCGCCAGGGGACAGTCCACCGCCCGACCCCGCAGCCCTACAGCCCCGCCGGCACCAGGCGTCCGGGGAACCCTGGGCGGGGCCGGCGCAAGGACCCGGTCTCAGGTCGGCCCCCCGGCGTGTGAGGTGCCCGGCGGAGCCGGGGTCGCTTCGTGCAGCGGGGCTTCCGCCGAAACTCAGCCCCGCCGGCGTTTGAGGCGAACACCGACCCCGTCCGGCGGTCCGGGCAGCCTCCGCGGGGTTCGGGGAACGACCCGGCCAGGGCAGTGTCACGGCAAGCGCAGCACAGCTTCCGCCCCGCCCCCGTCCGCCTGGCGGAATTCCAGCCGCGCCCCGATCACCGCGGCCTGGCCGACCGCGATGGTCAGGCCCAGCCCGTGTCCCTTGCCGCCACCGCCCCCGGCCCCCGCACTGCGGAACCGCTGCGGGCCCTGCGTCACCAGGTACTCCGGGAACCCGTCACCGTGGTCCCGTACCGTCACCACCGGCCCGTCCACCGTCAGGACGACCGGCTCCCGCCCGTGCCGGTGGGCGTTCGCCACCAGGTTCCCCAGGACCCGCTCCAGCCGCCGCCGGTCGGTCTCCACCAGCGTGTCCCGCACCACGACCACCTCGGTCGGCGTCCCCGACGCCCGTACCGCCCGCCGGGCCAGCCGCGCCAGCTGGTGCAGGTCCGTCTCCACCACCTCGCGCCCCGAGTCCAGCCGCGAGATCTCCAGCAGGTCCTCCGTCAGCCCCCGCATCGTCCGTACCCGCTCCCGCACCAGCTCCGTCGCCCGCCCCTCCGGCAGGAGTTCCGACGCCGCCTGCAACCCGGTGAGCGGCGTCCGCAGCTCGTGCGCGACATCCGCCGTGAACCGCTGTTCGCGCTCCAGCTTCCCCTGGAGGGTGGCCGCCATCGTGTCGAGCGCGCCCGCCACCGTCGCCACCTCGTCCTGGTGCCGCGAGGCGTCCTTCGTGCGCGGGTCGCCCACCCGTGCGTCGAGGTCCCCCTGGGAGATCCGCCGCGCGACCGTGGCCGTCTGGTGCAGCCGCCGCGTCACCCGCCTCACCGCGAACGCGCCCAAGAGCAGCGTGCCGCCGATCGCCAGCATCGAGGAGCCGATGATCGCGTGGTCCAGCCCGCTGATGGTGCGCGCCGCCTGGCTGTAGTCCACGGCAGTGGCGAGGGCGCGGCCGTCCGCGGGGCCCGCCGCCCACATGACCTGCCGCCCCCGGAACTCTGCCACGACGGTGCCCCGCTGTCCGCGCACCGCCAACCGCCGCAGCGGATCCGGCAGTCCCGCCGGATCGAGCGCCGAACGCGGCGGCAGGGCCTCGCCCGCCTCGTACGCCCGCGTGGCGTCGCCCAGCTTCTCCAAGGCCCGGTCCCGCGCGTTCGTCACCGTCTGTCGGGTGACCTCGACGTGCACCAGCGCGCCCAGCGCCGCCGCCAACGCACAGCACATGACCACGATGAAGCAGGCCGACTTCCAGGTGAGCCTGGCGGTCCAGGCGGGGAGCCGGGCCCTCATGACGCCCCCGGGCGCGCCGGCACCCGTACGATCTGCTCGCGCGTCGGCAGCATGCTCCGCTGCTTCTCGTCCCACGCCCAGGTGCTGAACAGCTCGTATCCGGGATGCCCGCTCGGTATGCGCAGGACCACGTTCTGACCGGCCAGCTCGACGCCGATGACGGTCTCGGTGGTCGCCATGATCCGGTTGAGCCGCCCGTCGGGGTCGGCCGTGTAGGCACGTACCGACATCATGTTGTCGGGCAGCTCGATCCCGACGACGACCTCGTCCTTCCCGTTCCCGGTGAGGTCCCGGTAGTAGGGGTCGAGCACCGGGCACTTCTCCGAGGACTCCGTCCCGCAGGTCCGGATCGCGTCGGCGGTCTCCTTCGGCACCCCGTCCGCGCCGACGACGGCGCCCCGGTGGGCGCGCAGCTCCGCCTGCACCAGTGCGACCGCGTCCACCTCGTGCACGTTCTGGTCGTGCACGAGCGGCAGGCCCTGCACGTACACCGGCGGCACGCCCCCAGGCGGTGCGGGCGGTACGGCGGCCCCCTTGCGCCACGGCCACAGTCGTACGGGTCCGCTCGCGGTCGGGGTCGGACCGGCGGAGGCCAGGCCGCCGGGGTCGCCGCACGCCGAGAGCAACGGCAGCAGGCAGGCCAGCAGGAGCAGCCCGGTGCCCGTGCGGGAGGGGAGCGTGCGCACAGCGGTGGGCCTCCTCTACGTGGCGCCGGGGCAACGGGTGTTTCCCGCCAACCTTAGGCCGACCCGATCCGGTTTCGCCCGCACACATGGGCGACGCCCGCGTGGGCGGAGGTGGCCTGGCGCGCTCGGTGTCAGGCGTTCGTACGCCCCCGCCGCCGCATCGCGAAGCCGACTCCGGCGGCGCCGGGGCGCCGGCTGGCGGTGGTCACGGAAGTGGGGCGAGGGCCTCGTAACGGCGATACGACCGCGAGCCGATGGGGAACCGTCGGCGTCCCGTCGGGGTCGTCGCGTGGCACGCCGCGTGCGGGGGATTGCCGGGCGGCGTACCGCCTGCTCCCATGGACGCCGGGGGTGAGGACGATGCGCGGACTCAAGGTGCTGCCGAGCGGGCGGCCCGGGATGGGCAGGCTGTTCGTTAACCTGCCGGACGGCCGGGCGGTGGCCTGGTACGACCGGCGGATCAACCGGATCAGCCTGTTGGACGAAGCCCACCGCGAGGCGGTGCTCGCCGCCCTGCGCCCCTACCTGAGCGGTGAGCCGGCCGTCGGCCCGCCGCCGGTGCCCACGCCCGCCGAACGGCTCCGCTTGGCCCTTCCGCCGGACCGGGACCTGGCCCCGAACCGGCCGGGGGAGCCGCTGCTCGGGGAGCTGGCGTACGGCTCGCCGGGCACCCGGACCCGCCACCGGCTGCGCCGGGAGCTCGGGGCCCGGGAGGCGGTGGGGGCGGAGATGGGGGCCCTCGAAGCGATGGACTGGCGGGTCCTGCACGCCGTGCCCCTGCCGGGCGGCGGCGTGATCGACCACCTGCTGATCGGCCCGGCCGGGGTGTTCTGCGTGGCGACGGTGGCGGGCCGGCGCCAACGGGTCCGGGCCGGGGACCTGCTGGTCACGGTGGGTCGGGCCGATCCGCGCCCCGACGTGCGCCATATCCGCCTTGCGGCGGCCCACGCCGCGCGAGCCCTGCGAGTGCCGGTCACCCCGGTGGTGGCGGTGGTCGACGCCGCCACCGTCGAGGTGGCCCCGACCCTGCGCGACGTCCGCGTCCTCCAACCCGCCCTGACCCCCTACTTCACGACGGCCACCCCCATCCTCAAACCCCCGGACACGGATGCCCTCTTCTCCCTCTCCCGCGACACCTCCACCTGGCTCCCGTAACGCCCCGACGGCTCCACCACGACTGCTCAATTCCGGACCCCGAGCGGGCCCCCCGACCCTGTCGACATCGCGTTGCTGCGCAACAGCGCGCCGGCCGAACCCCACCCGGCCGCCCCGAGGCGTCCGGCCCAGCCGGGTCGCTCCGCGCAATGGCGCGCCCGCCAAGTCCAGCCCCGCCGGCGTTCGAGGCGAACGCCGATCCCGCTCGGCGGGGAGGGCGGGCAACCTTCGCGGGTTCTGGCAGACCCCCCGGCCAGGGCACAGGCCCCGCCGGCGCACGCGCCGAACCCGGCCCGGCCGGCCCCTGAGGCACCCGGCCAAGCCGGTTCGCCTCGCGCGTCGGCGCGCCCGCCGAACCCGGCCCCGCCGGCGTGCGAGGCGAACCCCGGCCCCGCCCGGTGCGCCGGGCAACCCCCGCGAGGGCCCCGCAAAGCACCCGGCCAGGGGCTACGCCGAGCGCCGCTTGCGCGGTGGTGTGGCCTTCTTGCCCGACGACGCCGTCTTCTTCGCCGCCGCCGAAGTGGACTTGGTGCCGCCCGACTTGGCCCCGGCCGACCCCGTCTTCTTGGTCGAGGCCGCCGACGTGGACTTCCGCCCCGCCGCCGTCTTCTTCGCCGCGCCCGACCCCGACGCCGCCGTGGACTTCTTCCCGCCCACCGCCTTCGGCGCGGCGGCCGACTTCCGCCGGATCGGCGTCACGTCCGCCTCGGCCCCCTCTCCGCCACCCTCCCCCCGCGAGGCCTTCGCCGCCTGCACGCTCCGCTCAAGCGCCGCCATCAGGTCGATCACCTGACCGGCCGGTTCCGTCGCCGCCTCCGCGGGCTCGTACGCGCCGCCCGCCTTCGCCGCGATCATCTCCTCCAGGGCCTCGCGGTAGTCGTCGTGCAGCGATGCGATGTCCACCTCGCCCAGGGTCGCCATCAGCGCGTCCGCCAGGTCGAGTTCGGCGTCCCGCACCGTCACCGACGTCTCCGGAGCCACCCCCTCGGGGCGGCGGATCTCGTCCGGCCACAGCAGTCCGTGCATCGCGATCACGTCATCGACCACCCGCAGCATCCCCAGCCGCTCCCGCCCCCGCAGCGCGAACTTCGCGATGGCCACCTTCCGGCTTCGCTTGAGCGCCTCCCGCAGCAGCGTGTACGGCTTGGCGGCCGTCGCCCCGTTCGCCGCCAGGTAGTAGGCCGCGTCCATCTGGAGGGGATCGATCTCGTCGGCGGGTACGAACGACACGATCTCGATCGTCTTCGCGGTCGCGATCGGCAGCCGCGCCAGATCCTCGTCCGTGATCGGGATGATCGAGCCGTCCGCCTCCTCGTACCCCTTGCCGATCTCGGCGGCCGACACCTCCTCACCGTCCAGCTCGCACACCTTGCGGTACCGCACGCGCCCGCCGTCGGTCACATGGATCTGACGGAAGGAGATCGAGTGGCTCTCGGTGGCGTTCACGAGCTTGATCGGGATGCTGACCAACCCGAAGGAAATCGCCCCATTCCAGATGGATCGCACAGTTCCTCCCGTTTCGTGGCAATCTCATCGTATGACGCCGATCACCATGGTGGAGGGCCGGCGCATCGCGCTCAGCAACCTGGACAAGGTCCTCTATCCGGAGACCGGCTTCACCAAGGGCGAGGTGCTGCACTACTACGCCACCGTCGCGCAGCCCCTGCTGGCCCACGTCCACAACCGGCCGGTGTCGTTCCTGCGCTACCCCGACGGCCCCGACGGGCAGCTCTTCTTCACCAAGAACCCGCCGCCCGGTACCCCCGATTGGGTACTGACCAGTCCCGTCCCGCGCTCGGAGGACCCTTCCGCCGAACAGGTGGTCATCGCGGACATGCCCACCCTCATGTGGGCCGCGAACCTCGTCGTGGAGTTCCACGTCCACCAGTGGACGGCGGGCAGCCCGGCCATCGCGGACCGACTGATCCTCGACCTCGACCCCGGGCCGCCCGCCACCGTCGTGGAGTGCTGCGCCGCCGCCCTCTGGCTGCGCGACCGGCTCGCCGCCGACGGCCTGCACGCCTACCCCAAGACCTCCGGCGCCAAGGGCCTCCACCTGTCCGCGCCCCTGGAGCCGACCCCGTCCGCGCGGGTGTCCGCGTACGCCAAGCGGCTCGCCCAGGAGGCCGAACGGGACCTCCCCGAGCTCGTCGTACACCGGATGGCCAAGGCGCTGCGGCCCGGCAAGGTCTTCGTCGACCACAGCCAGAACGCCGCCGCCAAGACCACCGCCGCGCCCTACACGCTGCGCGCCCGCGCCCGCCAGACCGTCTCCGCGCCCATCTCCTGGGCGGAGGTGGAGGCCTGTGCGCACCCGTCCGACCTGGTGTTCCTCGCCGACGACATCGCGCCCAGGCTGGCCCGCGACGGCGACCTGTTCGCCCCGCTCACCGACCCCGGACAGGCCGGGGCGCTGCCGTGAGCCGGGTCAGGGTCGCGCTCGCCGCCACCGTACGGACCCTGCCGCGGGCGGCGGGCCTGGCGTACGAGCCGAAGTTCGACGGCCACCGGCTCGTGGTCCTGCGCACGGCGGACGGGGTCGTGCTGCAGGCCCGCTCCGGCCGGATCGTGACCAGCGCGTTCCCCGATCTGGCCCTGGCCGCGGAGCGGTTGCCCGCCGGGACGGTACTCGACGGGGAGGTGGTGGTCTGGCACGACGGCCGTACGGACTTCGCCCTCGTGCAGCGGCGGGCGGCGGCGACGGCGAGCCGCGCGCCGGTGCTCGCGCAGAGCCTGCCCGCCTCGTACGCGGCGTTCGACGTGCTGGAGCTGGCCGGAGTCGATGTGCGCGGCCGGACGTACGAGCGCCGGCGGGCGCTCCTGGTGGACCTGCTGCTCCCGCTCGGGCCACCCCTCCAGCCGGTCCCGATGACGACTGATCCGGATCTGGCCGCGACCTGGTACGAGACCCTGCCCGCGAGCGGTATCGAGGGGCTGGTCGTCAAACGGCTGGACCAGCCCTACCCGGCCGGCCGGCGCGCCTGGCAGAAGCTCCGGCACACCGACGTCCGGGACGCGGCGGTGATCGGCTACACAGGGACGCCGCGCCGGCCGGCGGCGCTGGTCCTGCTCGTGCCGGGCGACGACGAGGCCCCGCTGGTGTCGAGCCCCCTGTCGGCCCCCCTGCGCCGGGAGCTGTCCGAGACCCTGGCCGGCCGTGCGGGCGACGCCCCGGCGGAGCCGACGGCCGGGGCGTCGCCGGCGCCGACGGTCACGGCCATCGGGCTGGGGGAGGTGACGTACCGTCCGCTCGACCCGCCCCTGGCGGCGGAGGTCCGCCACACCGCGCTGCGCCACCCGCCGCCGGAGGTGCTGCGACTGCGGACGGACCTCTGACGCGCCGCCGGACGGACCCCTGAAGCGCCGCCCTTGGGGTGGCGCGGTCAGGGGCCCGTACGGCGGTCGTCCCCGGCGCGGGGTGTGGCCCGGTCAGGTGTGGTCCGTCCCCCCTTGCGGCGGGGCGACCGGCGGCTCCGGCGGGGTCGGCGGGGCGGGCGGCGGGGGCTCGGTGACCTCGGAGGACGGGCGCTGGCCGGCGTGCGGGTGCGAGTGCTGGTAGCCGGATTCCCGGGCCGCGCGGACATCGTCCGGGTGGGTGGAGGTGGTGGAGCCGAAGTTGCCGAAGCCCTGCATCTCGTGCGGGCGCAGGCCGCTCTCGGGGAACTCCACGGGGTCCCGCTCCTCGCGCACCTCGTACACCGCGCCGCCGTCGGGCAGGTGCGGTTGGCTCTCCGGAGTCGGCGGCGGCGGCTCCTTGGCGCGCACCAGCTGGCCCAGCTTGAAGGCGCCGAGGAGGAACGCGACGATGATCAGGCCGACGAAGACGAACCAGACGGCATGGTGCGCGTCTTCCAACGCGATGGTGTTCATACGTACCATTTTCCCGCATTCGGTACGTAATCACCCGATCTATTCGTCCAACGCGGGGACGCGACGACGCCAGGGACGCACGGGCGCACGGACGCGCGTCCGGGCCGAGGACGTACGGGGCCGAGCACGCACGGGGCCGAGGACGCGGGACCGAGACCCGAACCCGACCGGGGTTCAACGGGACGAGGTGGTCGGAGAGCCCCGGCGCCCGCCGGGGCTCTCCGACCCGCTACCCCCGCAGGGGCCCCTCCGAGTCCCGCAGCCCGCCGCTCTCCCGGCCCCCGAGCACCCCGAGGATCTCCGCGCAGATGGCCAGGGCCGTCTCCGGCGGGGTCCGCGCCCCGAGGTCGAGACCGATCGGCCCGTGCACCCGGGCCAGCTCGGCCTCCGTCACCCCGCCGGCCAGCAGGCCCTCGCGACGCCGGGCGGCGGTCCGGCGGGAGCCGAGCGCGCCGACGTACGGAATGCCGAGCGCGAGCGCCGTGCGCAGGGTCGGCACGTCGAAGTCCGGATCGTGGCTCAGGAGCACCAGGCAGGCGGCGTCCCGGTGGGCGCCCAGCACCTTCTCCGCCTCGGCGGCCGACTCGACCGTCACCGCACCCCACTCCAGCAGCGCCGCCTGCCGCGCGATGATCTCCGCGAGCTCGCCGGCCCCGCCGATCACCACCTGCGGCGCGGACGGGTACGCCTCCACCAGCACCAGTCCCGAGCCCCCGTACAAGGCGTCCCGTCCCGGCCGCCGCGTGCGCAGCAGCTCACCGGCCCGCCGCGCGGCGTCGTCGGCCGGGGGGTCGACGTTCCGTACGACCTCGCTCACCGCCCGGTCCGCGGCCTCGTTCAGCCGGGTCACCAGCGCCACCCCCTGCCCCCCGCCGAGCAGCTCCCACCACTCGGCCGGGATCGCCGCCAACGGCTGGAGCAGCACCTCCGCCCGGCCGCCACAGGTCAGCTTCGCCTCCACCGCCTCCCCGGCGCCGACCGAGACCTCGCACACCCGCGCGGTGTCCCCGGCCGCCATCGCGCGGGCCTCCGCGACGAGTTCGGCGTCGAACACCCCCCGGTACAGGGCCCCGACGCAGTCGCCCCGGGTGTCCACGAGCACCGCCCCGGCCGGGTCCCGCGGCCCGAACCCCTGCTCGGTGACGGGCCGCGCCAGGTACCCGTCCCGTCCCTCCGCCACCCACTGCCGCGCCGTCTCAACCAGCTCACGCATCGCGTCCGCCCCATCCTCGTCGTCAGAGCCCGCCACAAAGCACCTGGTCAGCGGCGCCGCGTGGCCTTTACGTCAACCTACGCACACCGCCTACGCCTACCCACCCCCCAAAACCCACAGACCCGACGCCACCTCCTTCGTACGAGTTGCGCCACGAGTTGCGCCACGTCGCCGGGGGGCGTTGGTTCGAAGGGTGTTGTTCAACGACCGCGACGACGCCGGCCGCCGCCTGGCCGAGGCCCTGCGCCCCTACGGAGCCCGGCACCCGGTGGTGCTCGGTCTGCCCCGGGGCGGAGTCCCGGTGGCCTTCCACGTGGCCCGGGAGCTCGACGCCCCGCTCGACGTGGTCGTCGTACGCAAGCTGGGCGTCCCGGGCCACCGCGAACTGGCGTTCGGCGCCCTCGGCGAAGGCGGCGTACGCGTGATCAACGAGGACGTCGTCCGCCGTGGCGGCCTCCGCCCGCAGGACATGGCGGCGGTCGAACGAACGGAGACAGCCTCCCTCGTCGACCAGGCCCACCGCTTCCGCGCGGGCCGCCCCCGCCTGCCCGTCGCGGGCCGGACGGCGATCGTGGTCGACGACGGCGTCGCCACCGGCGCCACGGCGGCCGCCGCCTGCGAGGTCGTCCGCGCGCAGGGCGCGACCCACGTCGTCATGGCCACCCCGGTGGCCCCACCGGACGCGGCCGCGCGACTCTCCGCCTCCGCCGACGAACTGGTCTGCCTCTCCACCCCGCCCGCCTTCTCCTCGGTGGGCCAGTGGTACCGGGACTTCTCCCAGACCCCGGACAGCCTGGTCGTCGCCCTCCTGGCCGCCCGGTCCCCGGGCCCCACCGGGCCCCCGGGGACCGCTCCGGATTCACCCCCAGGAGATCGGAATCCGCCCTAGGCTGGCCGTGTGAAGGCACGCACCGCTCTGGCGCAATGGCTCGGCACCCTCGACGAGTAGGGACTGACCGCCCTGCTGAGGCGCGGGAGCTGCCGAGCGCCGCAGGACGCCATCCGTTCGCCGGCCTGCCCGCCTTCGCGGACCACCTGCTGTCCGACCTGTCGGTGGGTCACTGCGAGGCCCCTGGGCCTGCCGGGGGCCCTTCGGTGCTTCCCGGCCAGACCTGCGGCGACGGACCGAGATCCTGTCCATGACCATTCCGCAGGGCGGCAGTTGGCCGCGCATACGCGAAGACCCCGTCTCAGCGAACTCGCTGATGGCAGGGTCTTTGGGCACTTCCTGCGAAGTGCCCCGGCAGGATTCGAACCTGCGCACACGGCTCCGGAGGCCGGATTGTACCCAGGTGTTTGCCCAGGTCAGGCACCTAGCTGATGATTTGTCAGGCTTGCTGCCCCCACATGTCCCACGATTCAGAAATGCGCCGAATGTCACAGAATCTGAGGGGTGTGGGCCTCGGTGACTGATGCGCCGGCGAGCCGATCCCTTCCCCTCCGTCTCGGCGGGATTGCCGGCGAGAGCGCCGGAAGCGAACTAGGATTTAAGTAAGGCTCAATCTACGTAATATCGAATCTACGTTTGATCAATGCTAGGGATGGCCGCCGATGGAGTTCAAGGGCAGGTCTGCCGACCTGGATCAGTTGACTCGGCAGCTGGGGCTGGTGGTCAGCGGTACGGGGGCCACGCGTGGTCAGGCTGTAACCGTGACGGGCCGGCGCCGGGTGGGCAAGTCTCGCCTGGTCCAGGAGTTCTGCGACCGTTCCGGGCTTCCGTATGTGGTCTTCCAGGCGACCCGGGGACGCAATGCGGTGGCGGAGCGGGCGGACTTCACCGCGACGCTGGCGCATTCCCCTCTTCCCGGAGCTGAGCTGGTGGCCGGGCTGCAAGCCGCCGACTGGAACCAGGCGCTGCGTTCCCTCGCAATCGCGATTCCGGACGACGCGCCGAGCATCGCGGTGGTCGACGAGGTTCCGTGGCTGGTCGCACAGGACGGTGAGTTCGAGGGGGCGTTGCAGACGGTCTGGGACCGGCACCTGTCCGCCAAGCCCGTCCTGTTGATCCTGGTCGGCAGTGACATGTCGGTGATGGAGGCGCTGCAGTCATATGGCCGCCCGTTCTTCGGCCGGGCGGCCAAGATGACCGTGCAGCCGCTGCATCTGGCCGATGTGCAGGCGATGACCGGCCTTGACGCGGCGGAAGCGGTGGACGCGCTGCTGATCACCGGTGGGTTCCCGGAGATCGTTCAGTCCTGGCGGCCGGGGATGGGACGCCGAGACTTTCTGCGCGAGGCTGTGTCCAACCCGCTTGCCCCGCTGTTGGTGGCGGGCGAGCTGTCGCTGCTGGGGGAGTTCCCCGAGGCGTCCCACTCGCGCGCGATCCTGGAAGCGGTCGGCAGCGGCGAGCGGACCTTCTCCACCATCGCCGCGCAGGCCGGTGGTGCCGGCGCGCTGCCTTCGGGCACGCTGTCTCCGCTGCTGAACACGCTGCTGGCCAAGCGAGTCCTGGCCGCTGACCTGCCGCTCTCGGTCAAGGCGGACAGCAAGAACAAGCGCTATCGCATCGCTGATCCGTACCTGCGGTTCTGGCTGGCTTTCCTGCAACGCGGGATCCCGCTCATCGAGCGCGGTCGCGGTGATCTGGCGCTGGAACGCATCGAGCGGTCGTGGACGACCTGGCGGGGCCGGGCCGTCGAGCCGGTCGTCCGCGAGTCGCTGCTGCGGCTACTGCCCGATGAGATGTGGCCGCAGACGGAGGCGGTCGGCGGCTGGTGGAACCGGCAGAACAACCCCGAGATCGACCTGATCGGAGCCGACCGCGAACCCGTGGCAGGGCAGGTTCACTTCATCGGCTCGGTGAAGTGGCTGGAGTCGCAGCCGTTCGGCCGACGTGAGTACGACGCCCTGGTACGGGACATGCTCGCCGTGCCCGGTGCCGAGCCGGACACGGCGCTGGTGGCAGTATCCCGCTGTGGTGTTGAGGACGATCTGCCTCTTGCGGCGCATTGGGGTCCGGAGGACCTTGTCCGTGCCTGGCGGTAGCCAGGGAATCCGTCAGGGCGGTCATGGTGATGTACCTGCCCCGGGCGCCCAGTGGCGGGAGACATCGACCGCATGCTCAGAATCTTCCGGACATCGAAGCCCGTCTGCGCGGCGGCGAGGTGATGGGGCCGGTTCACCCCCGCGGGGTGACCGGACGGCGCTAGCCTGGCCGGGTGAATGCGCGTACCGCCCTTGTGAAATGGCTGGGGACCCTGGATCCTCAGCGGCTGACCGCGTTGCTGGAGGAGCGGGATCTGCCGCTCGCCGCCGGGTACCGGCGGATCACCACCTTCCGCGAGCTCGCCGAACACCTGCTCACCGACGAGTCGGTGGGCCAAGGCCTGATGGCGGGCACCGCCGGAGAACTGGAATTGCTCGCTTCCATCGCCGCCCTTGCCCTGGAGCGGCACGGCCCCGCCGCCGGTGGCGACGCCGAGGATGGACCCCGGTATCCCTGGCAACAGCGCAAGCCCGTTCCCCCGGTGGAACCCGCGGACCGATTGGTGCCCGAGCGGGACGTACTGTCCTGGTTCGAGCCGGGGGAGAAGCGGCAGCAGGCGGAACACGCACTCACCCGACTGCGGGAGCGCGCGCTGCTGCTCCCCGCACCCAAGGGCCAACTGGCGCTCCCACCACTGCTGCACGTCCGCGCCGCCGGGTTCGACGGATACGGGCGTACGGCCGACCGGCTGCTGACCAGCGCCTACAACGCCCCCGAGGTCAAGCGGATCGCCGCAAACCTCTTCGGCGAGGGGGCTGCCCGTACGCGCGACCAGGCCCAGGGGCTGATCACCGCTCTGCTCGCCGATCCCGCCCGGGTGCGGGCACTGGTGGCGGACGCCCCGGTCCGGGCGCTGGAGCTGCTGGACCACCTGGTACCCGGCCCGCCGCTGCTGCGGACCCACTGCTTCGTCGGCCGGTACGGGTCGCAGTACGCGG
The DNA here is from genome assembly GCF_055231995.1 of Streptomyces sp. Tek67B01. Lineage (NCBI taxonomy): Bacteria > Bacillati > Actinomycetota > Actinomycetes > Kitasatosporales > Streptomycetaceae > Streptomyces > Streptomyces sp. Tek67B01. Next base: position 2,511,750 of record NZ_JBUYUY010000001.1, on the reverse strand, counting down.
GCCCGGACGCCAAGTACGTCTTCCGGGAGGGCGGCAGCGGCGACGAGGGCACCGACTGGCTGGCCGGGCGCGGACTCCTGATCCCCTCCGGCCTCGACCTGGTGGAACTTCCGTACGAGGTCGCCCGTGCGCTCCGCGATGAGGGCGCGGCGCCCAGCCCCCGGCTGGAGCCGGAGCCGTTCACCGCCACCGCGCCGCTGCCGTCCGGCTGGGAGGGTGAGGGCGGCACGGCCGCCGCGGCGGCCGCCTGGCGGGCCGAACTGGTCCTGCGGGCGCTGGCCGCCCAGCCGGTCGCGATCCGCAAGGTGGGCGGGATCGCCGTACGGGACACCCGGCGGCTGGCCAAGGCGGCCGGGGCCGATGAGGCAGACACCCGGCTGTGGCTGGACCTCGCGGTGAACGCCGGACTGGCCGCACCTCAGGACGACGAACCGGCCCCCACTTCCCGCGGCCGCCGGAACCCCAAGGCCCCCAAGCCCTCGGCCCAGCTGTTGCCGAGCGACCGCTACGACGCCTGGGCCGCCGCTCCGCCCGCGGCCAAACTGCTGCCGCTGCTGGCAGCCTGGGCTGTGGTCCCCGCAATTCTCACCCACTGGCCGGACCCCGATGAGACCCCGGTCGCGCTCATCAGCCCACAGGACGAGGACGCCGTGACCCTCCGCACCGGGGTCCTGCGAGCGCTCGCCGTTCTCCCCGACGGACACGGGCTGACCGCGAACGCGCGCGGATACACCGAACTGCTGTCCCTGGCCGCATGGTTCCAGCCCGCCCTGCGCGCTCACCTGGTCGCGGACACCACGGGGGAGCTGACCGGCCTGGACGGAGTCCTCGACCGCATGGCGGCCACCCTGACAGAGGCGGCCCTGCTCGGCGTGGTGGCCCACGGCGCGCTCACCCCCGTCGGGCGGGCCCTGTGTCGACTGCTGGAGGCGGGAGCCGCCCATCACTACCCGGCAGTACCCGGCGCGGGCACGGACCCGACCGCCCGCGGCTCGGAGGGCCTGGGCGAGGACCTCTCCCTCCGCCCCGCCCTGGCGAAGGCGGTGGCCACCCTCCGCGAGGAGCTGTACGCGGCGCTGCCCGAGCCCAGCGACACGGCCCGGTTCCAGAGCGACCTGACCGCCACCGTCACCGGGGCGCCCGCGCCCGCCCTCGCCGACCTGCTCTCCGCGGTCGGCGACATCGAGTCCGAGGGCCACGCGGTGGTCTGGCGCATCACGGCAACCTCCATCCGCCGGGCCCTGGACGCCGGCTGGAGCGCGGACGAACTCCTCGACCGCCTCACCACCGCGAGCGAGCGCGGCACCCCCCTGCCCCAACCATTGGCCTACACGATCAAGGACACCGCTCGCACCCACGGACAACTCAAGGTCGTCCGCTCCGCCTGCTGCATCCGCTCGGACGACACCGCCCTGATCGCCGAGGTGGCCCAGTCCCGCGGCCTGACCAAACTCCGGCTGCGCCGGATCGCCCCCACCGTCCTGATCTCCACGGCCCCGCCGGAGGAGACGCTGTCAGCCCTCCGCACGGCCGGCTACGCCCCCACCCAGGAAGCCGAAACGGGCACCACCCTCCTCGATCGCGCCCCCACCGACCGCGCCCCGAGCCTCATGTCGACCCTGGACCACGCTCACGCTGCCTACGGTGAACCGGGTCGCGGCGCCCCCGCGAGCGCCCGCCTACTGGCCGCCACCCTCACCGCGGCCGGCTAGGACGCGTGGGTCAGACCTCGATGACGGTGGCCCGACCGCCGCACAGCGCCGTCAGGGCCATCGGCGTGGAGGTGAGCACGGTGACAGGGCCGGGCGAGCTGAGCGGCGGTGGCGGTGTGCATGCCATCGATGGCGTACATGTGCTTTCGCACGTCGCGTCCCGTTCGCCGTCCCGGATCCCAACTATGGGAACGGGCGGCTGGGCCGCGTCGCTAGGCTGCCGGGATGACCACCGCCACGCCACTTCTCCTTGATCTGGACTCGTTCCTCGCCCGGGCCGAAGAGCGAGGCGCCCCGCTGGACGCGCGGGCGGCCGAGGCCGTCCTTGGTCTGCTCGCGCTGGGCGAAGCACGCCGCCGGACCGGCCTGCCCGAGCCCACCGAGGAGCTGGCCGAGGAACTGCTGCACATCCTGCTTCCGCTGTACGTCAGCGCCACCGAGGAAGAGCTGCCGGGCTTCGTGGCCGCTCTGGTCGCGCTGATCGACCACACACACGAGGCCGGCCGCCTCAATGCCAAGCGGCAGGCCAACCTCGTGACCCGGGTGCACGAGCTGGCCGATGGCTTCACCCAGGCGATGACGAGCCCCCGCCGCCTCACCTGGCCGCGGCTGTACGGAAACCTGCTGCGCGCCGCGGGCGTGGACGCCACCGATCCCCGGGCTGTGCGCGACTGGCTGGAGGCGTTCGCCGCGCGCCCGTATGCCGAGCGGCACGCCGCGCTCGGCTTCGCCTCCTCCGCCTCCTCCTCTCCGAACGGACCGCTCGCCGAAGCGGCATACGTGGAGGCGCTGTGCGCGGAACGCTCCCGGCAGGCCCGTCCGCTGCTCGCCGCACGGCTGGAGGCCGTGGCGCTGGCCCAGCAGGTGCGACCCCGCCCCGGCGAGGGCCTGCTGGTCGCCGATGCCCCGGTAGGCAAGCCGGACGACGAGAGGGACGACTGGTACGACGAGCAGGCGGGTGTGCTCGCCGATCGCTGGACCGCAGCCGGGCTCGACAGGCTGCTACGCGGCCCCTTCGCGCACCTGGCACCGAGCGGCGGCAGCGCTCCCGCCCCTCTCCTCGCCCTCGTCGAAGCCATGGCCGGCCAGCACCTGGAGATGTTTGGCGACGCCTTTACGCCGCTGCCCCCGGCCCCGTTGCCGGCCTCCCCGGAGGAACAGGCCGCGCTGCTGCGTTCCGCCCCGTTGCCCCAGCTCCTGGCGCAAGCCGCCGCCGATCCGCAGGGCGCGGACGAGCGAACGCGCGAACTGGCGCTGGCGAGCGGCTTCCTGGTGCGGGAGCAGAGCGGCGCGCTGAGCGTGGGGCCATCGGCCGAGGCCTGGCGTGAGGGTGGCCCCGCCGAGCTGACCGGACTGGCCCTGAACCTGCTCGGCGCCCTACTGGCGCAGTTGGCCGAGGAGGAGACCGCAGGGGAGTACGACGGTGAGCACCTGATCACCCTCTACCTCCTGTGCGAGCAAGCGGGGATGGCGCAGTCCGTGGCTCGCGTGGCTGCCCTGAACGACATGTGGTTCGTGCCGCCGGGCCATGAGAGCGACCCCGACATGTCCGTCGCGGCCACCGGAGACTACGAACTGCCCGACCCCCAGGTCCTGTCCGCGGTCCTGGGACTCCCGGCACTCACCGCGTCCGACCGTACGGATCTGATCCCGTCCGCTGCCCGCCTTGTGCGCCTGATGGACCACCTGGCCGCCCTGGGTATCACCGAGCGCACCGGAGACGCCGTCAGCCTCACCCCTCTCGGCTCCGCCCTGCTGCGGGACACCCTCCTCGTGGGCCTCGAAGGCGAAGCCGCCGATGTCTTCCCCACTCGGGAGCAGATGCTCGCCTGGGACGCGGAACGGCTCGTCGCGGCAGCCCAGTGGTGGCCGAAGCGGGCCGCCCGGCCGGCCGTCGGCGACTGGCTGGCCGCGCAGCGCACCGACGGATGGACCCCTCTGTTCGCGGCGATCTCCGCCGCCTGCCCCGAGGACGAGCCCGCCAGGCGGCGAGCGCTGCTCGCCACTCTCGACGCGACGGCCGTACCCGACGAGGCCCTGTACGCCCTGCTGGCCGACCCGGCCCTGGGCGGCTGGGCCGAGCACACCCTGCACGCACGCGGCCAGGCGCCCGACCCCTCAGCCGTTCCGCTGTCGGCCCGCGCGGTGTACCTGCTCGACGCGCTCGAAGCCGTACGGAGCGCCGCATCCCTCGATCACCGCGTGACGGCGGCTCGGAACGAGGAGGAGCCTGAACTGTATGCCGAGGTCCACGCCGCCTTCGACAAGGCCGCGGCAGCCTGGCCGGGCGGCGGCCCGGCCCTGCTCACCGCCTTCACGGCGGCGGACCCGTACACAGCCGCCTTCCTGGCGCAGCAGCTCTCACACCACCCCGACCGCGCCACCGCCGAACAGGCCCGTCGAGCCTGGCGGGCCTTCCACACCAGCGGCACGACCCGCCCCCCCGGCAGGAAGAAGCCCGCCAACCGCGCCGGCGGGAAACGCAAGCGGCGCTGACCGCCGTGAACGCCGGGCCGGGGCCGCGCGGAGCCAGCCCCGCGCCCACGACGTGACCGCCCGGCTCCTGTCCCCGGGCCGCCCGGTCAGCGCACCTGCGTGACGAACGCCTGCCAGGCGCCGGCCCCGAACCCGATCACAGGCCCGTTGGGCCGCTTGCTGTCGCGGACGGGGACGATGCCGGGGACGTTGTCGGCGACCTCGACGCACTCACCTTGGCCACCGCTGTAGCTACTGACGCGCCACGACGCTGCCGTGAGGTCGGGCATGGGGGAGGGGGCCTGGATCATGGTCTGTGCTCCTTGGCGATGCGACGGATCAACCCGAGCGATTCCGTGGGCGGCAACGCGGAGGTACGAGCGTCATCGAAGAGCTCGCGATACCGGGCGACTTCGGATTCCTGTTCCATCCAGATGTTGCCCGTCGGGGTCTCCGTCAGCACCAGGTTTTGCGCCGCAACCCGTGGAAAGCTCATCAGCAGGTACGGGCCGAACATACCTGAGTGCGCCCCACGCGAGAACGGCAGAACCTGGACGGTGATGTTGGGCCGTTCCCCCATCTCCGCCAGGTGTTCCAGCTGATCACGCATCACTGTCGGTCCGCCCACCTGTTGGCGGAGCACTCCTTCGGCAAGGATGGCCCAGAGCTCCAACTGCCGCTCGCCGGCCAGCCTCTCCTGTCGAGCAAGGCGCACCTCAACGAACTGTTCGACCTCCTCGGCACTGTGCCAAGCACGTGAGGCGACGGTGACCGCTCGCCCGTATGCCGCGGTCTGGAGAAGCCCCGGCACCAGCTGGGCTTGAAAGGTCCTGATGCTGTCGCAGATGTCTTCCATCTCGATGTAGTCACGGTAGGCGTCAGCGAGAACCGATCCGTACTGATGCCACCAGCCCTCACGGCGGCGACGATTGGCCCTCTGGGCCAGGGCGCCCAGCCGATCCCGGGTCTCGGCATCGGTCACCCCGTAGGCGTCCATGAGCGCTACGAGATCTGGTGTCCGGACCGGCACATGACCGTTCTCGATCCGGCTGATCTTGCCACCGGTGCAGTCGAGGGCCTTCGCCGCAGCGGCGGTAGTGAGACCCGCCGCCTCACGCAGGCGCCGGAGTTCGTCGCCGAGCTGGCGACCGAGCACGGTGGAGGGTTTCACGTTCGGCATAGGCAACTCCCTACCAGAGCGCCGCGCTTGGAACCGCAAATCTTCCCGATTGAGTGAATCTCGCGATTCTGCGGCATTCAATATTGCACGGATCGCACCCGGCGAGGCACGCTCAGCGGACGGGGTCGTACCCCGCTGAATGCAAGGCGACTTGATCAACAGCCATCAACCCTCAGGGGACTGCTGTGACCTCACTCAGCGAAGTTGTGTTCCGTCTCTCACGCCGACCCCGCAGCGCGGCAAGGGCCCGCGCGGCACTGCACGCCCTACTCGGGGACTGGGGCGCGGGGGACGACCTCCTCCACACCGCCGAACTCGTCCTCTCCGAACTCGTGACCAACGCCCTCCGAGCACCCGCACCCAGTGACCGCCAGGTCGGCGTACGGATCGCACACTCCTCGACGGACGGGCTGCTGCGCCTGGAGGTGAGCGACGCCGGATCCGGCCGGCCGGAACTCAGGGAGCCCGGGGCGGACGACGAACGCGGCCGGGGGCTACGGCTCGTGGACGCGCTCAGCCACCGCTGGGGCGTCACCGCACGCGCGGGCGGCATCGGCAAGACGGTCTGGTCGGAGCTGAAAGCCCCCGACCTCCTCCCCACCCCGTCAACGAGGGAGATCGCGGCGGTCACGGTCAGCCCCGGCCAACAGATCCGCGTCTGGGGTGCCTGGCGCGCCGTCCGCAGCGTGCGGACGGCTCGCCACGCCACCGGCGGCCTGACGGTCGTCCTCGCCCTGGACGAAGGCCCACCCCTCCGCTTGCCCGCTGCGGAACCGCTGGCCGTACGAGGGCTGCCGTAAGGTGAAACGCGCCGTGCGAGTGCCGAGCCCCGTGTACACCCGGGCCCCGCACCCACTCCCCGCAGGCAAGGAGGCGACACCGTGTCGGACCCGGCCCACCACCCCATCCCCGTCCGCCGCGGACACCTGCGCGACGCCGCCGAGCAGATCGAGCAGGCCACCGGCATGCGCGTGGAGATCATCGGGGGCATTCTCATGATGTCCCCGAGCCCGAGCGGCAAGCACGCCGGGACCGTCATCGACCTGCGCGACGCCATCCGTCCGAGCCTTGCCGCCGCGTACGAGTCGTACGAGAACGTGTCCGTCCCGATGCCCGACGATCCGGACGACTACGCGACCCCGGACCTGACCATCGGTCCCCGCGCCTTCAAGGAGGACGACGGCTGGCTCCTGGAGCCGGACACGATCGCCCTCGCGGTAGAGGTCATCTCGCCCAGCGAGCGGCTGAGAGGGATCAACGAGAAGACCGCGTGGTACGCGGCGGCACGTGTCGCCCGCCTGTTGCAGATCGACCCGCGCACGGGCACGTGGTCCCTGTTCACCCGTCCGGGAGAAGGCGAGTACAAGGGCGTCGTCCACGGAAAGTACGGCGAACCGGTCCCGCTGCCCGACGACCTCGGCGGCGACCTGCCCACTTCGGGCCTTCCCCTGTACGGGACGCCGCCCGGCTCTTGAGACGCCGAGGGCACGGACAGTAGTCCACAGAGCCCTCACCCATCCCAGAGGTCAGCCGAGAACCTTGGCGATGGCGAGTGCGATCCGCTCGATCCAGTCGATCGCGTCCGTCACGTCGGCGTCGGAGATCGGGCGGCGCCGCTTGAGGTCGCCGTCCAGCAGGTCCGCGTCATGGGCGATCTTGTTGCGACGGTCGGTGATCGAGATGTACTGCTTCTTGAGGGTCTGGTCGGTCATCCCCGTGCGGCCGTGGTTCCACTCGTTGAGCTGAACTGCGGCCTTGCCCCAGATGTTCTCCTCCGTGACCAGCTTCAGCGCCTCGCTGATCTTGCGCGGGTTCTGAAGGGAGGCGTTGGCCCACTTCGCCTTGACGTGCTCGGACACGGCGTCGGCGAGTGTGGTGGTGCCCCGCCGGACCTCCTCGACCTTCTCCAGCGGCAGCTCGAACTTCGTCAGCTGGTACGGCATGCCAGGACTGTCCGCGGCGGCGAGGTCGGCCACCCGGCGGTACAGCTCCTCGTGGAACCAGTGGTCGATGGCGCTGACCGCCTGCACCCACGCGGCACGGTAGAAGTCGCCGATGTCGAAGACAGGGGACTGGAAGGCGGCCAGGCTCTGGCCGGCGAGGACCATCTTCCGGGCGTACTCGATGTTGGTCTTGAACGCCTGGAACTCGCGCGTCTGTGGCTGCGGAACTGCCATGGGATGCCCCCGTCTCGCTGATTGATCGAGATCAAGACTTCCGGCGGGACGGGGGCGGGTCAACTCAGTTGCGGGTCAAGCGCCTTCGCCTGGCTGGATCTCGTCAGTATCAGCCGAGATCTCGCCACCGAGCGCCTCCGCGATCGCGGCGAACTCGCTGAGCGCGGCCTGCAAGTCCTCCACGATCTCCTGCGCGATCACCTCGGGCGGCAGCAGACTGTCGGCGTCGTCGAGGGCCGGGTCCTTCATCCAGGTGATGTCGAGGTTCACCTTGTCGCGGGCGATGAGTTCGTCGTAGTCGAAGCACTTGAAGCGCTCGGTCTCGACGCGCTCACTTCGGTCCTTGCCCGGCAGGTATGCCTCGACGAACTCCTCCAGAGCCGCGCGGGTCAGCGGGTGCTGCTTGAGGGTGAAGTGCTTGGCGGTGCGGAAGTCGTAGACCCAGAGCTTCGAGGTGTTGTGCGCGCCTCCGCTGCGCGGCGGCTTCTTCTCGAAGAACAGGACGTTGGCCTTCACGCCGCCCGCGTAGAAGATGCCGGTGGGCAGACGAAGGATCGTGTGCAGGTCGAAGTCTTCGAGCAGGCGACGCCGGATCTTCTCGCCGGCCCCGCCTTCGAAGAGCACGTTGTCGGGGAGGACCACTGCCGCGCGGCCGTTCATCTCCATCAGCGACATGATGTGCTGGAGGAAGTTGAGCTGCTTGTTGGTCGTGGTGGCGCGGAAGTCGTCGCGGTCGTAGGAGATGTCCTGCTTATCGGCCTTGCCGTCGGTGCCGACGATGGTGATCGCGGACTTCTTGCCGAAGGGCGGGTTGGCGAGGACCAGGGAAGCGTGCTGCTTGGGCTGTTCGGCGAGTGCGTCCCCCTCAGTGATGAGGGATTTGCCGTCGGCGTCGCCGATGCCGTGGAGCAGCATGTTCATGGCGGCGAGGCGGGCGGTGCCGGTGACCAGCTCGTTACCCCAGATCTTGCCGTCCCCTAGCGCGAGCCGCTCCTCGCGGGAAAGGTTCTGCATGTGGTGCTCGCGGATGTAGGCGTGCGCGGCGATGAGGAAGCCGGCGGTTCCGCAGGCGGGGTCGGTGATGGTGTCACCCGGCTGGGGCTGCATCACCTCGACCATGGCGTCGATGAGTGCCCGGGGCGTGAAGTACTGGCCGGCGCCCGTCTTGGTGTCCTCGGCGCCCTTGGCGAGCAGGCCCTCGTAGGCGTCGCCCTTGAGGTCGGTGCCCTGGATCGTCCAGTCCTCCTTGCCGATCAGCTCGACCACGAGCTTTTCGAGGAGGGCGGGCTCGGTGATCCGGTTCTGCGCCTTGGCGAAGATCCGGCCGAGGGTGGTGCCAGGGCTCTTGCCGAGCTCGGCCAGGATCTCGCGGTAGTGGACTTCGAGCTCGATCCCCTTCTTGGAGGCGAGCGACTGCCAGTCGTACTTGGCGGGTACGACGGTCCGGGCTTCGGCCTCGGTGAAGGGGTCGGAGGCGATCTCGTCGGCCATCTTGAGGAAGAGCAGGTACGAAAGCTGCTCGACGTACTCGATGGTGGACAGGCCGTTGTCCCGCAGGACGTTGCAGTAGTTCCAGAGCTTCGCGACCAAGGAGTTGGTCTGAGCGTGTGCCAGGGCGGGGGATGCGGGGGTCACAGCGGAAGCTCCTGCTGAACGGCGGTGGCGGGGGAGGGGGTTGAGGCGGGGGCCGGCGGCGGTGCGGCTTCGGCCGCCTTACGGGGCCGGCGTGTGCCCCGCTTGACCGTGCCGCCCTGAGCTTCGCGCTCGGCCCGGATCCGGTCGAGCAGCACAGAGGCGGGCTCGTCAGTGGGGCCTTGTGGGACGAGTTGGCCGGTAAAGGCGCGCTGTAGCAGTGCACTCCGCAGGTGGTCCGCGCGCGTCCGGGCGACGTCGGTTGCGACGGAGAGCCGCATGGCCTTAGCCGCGGCTGCGTCCACAGCTTCGAGAGTCTCTTGCTGAACCGCCAAGGGAGGTAGTGGCACTGGAAGCTGAGAGAGAGTTTCTGCGCTCAGGTTGTACTGGCCAGCCGATGATGCGGCGTACCGCTCGATCGCCTGCCGCCAAAGCGGGCTCTGCGTGACCAGTTGAACCCAGCGCGGTTCCACGATTCCGGGCGTGAGGCGGAATCTGATCAAGTAGGACGCAAAGGCGTAGGGAAGTGATTCCTCCACGACGCCCACCCTGCCGATGAGGCTTGGGCTGCCGTTCGTACGAACGAATAGCAGGTCCCCGGGATCGATGGCGAACTTGGTCAAATCGAGAGTTTGGTCAAGCGCATACTTCATGTCCGAGAGATCGAGTGATCCCTGCTGGACATTTGGAATACGCAGGACCGGATAGCCGGACGCCCCATAGTCACACTTGGTCGATGTGCCATATCCAGATGAGTGCGACAAGTCTCCCAGGCTGACAGTCTTCCAATTCTTTGGAAGGGTGTAGTCGGGGATCCGTACGGGCTGTACGGGCTTCCAGCGGCGGGCGGCCATCTTGCTGCTCGCCTGGCGAACAGCACTCTCGTCTACGGCCTCGTCGGCGTGTACCGAGCGACTGAAGCCGCCAGACACCGCGCGTCCGTATAGAACCGATGAAAGTCGCTTGGCCTTCGCCCGAGCCTTGGCCAGTTCGGCGATGCCGACGTCGAGGCGGGAGAGGTGGTCTTCGAGGGCTTCGACGATACGGTGCTGCTCCGCTAGGGGGGCGAGGGGGAGTCTGATGGTCTTGAGGGAGCTACCCGAGATACCTGCTTGCCCGGCGGTCGTCTTCACGTGTTGCCGTAGTTGGCTCTGTGTCTCGGCCCACGCCCATGCGTAACAGAGGAAACGACTATCGACCTCGGGCGGCAGTGCAACCCGGATGAGTTTGTCTGGATAGGCCACGACGGGGGCATGGTCCGGGACTCGTGCGCAGGCGCCAACCAGCTTGATGTTTCCGTTGTATCGGGTGAACAAGAGGTCTCCGGGCTTGGCGATCCCACCCTTTGCCTCGACCTCGTCCAATGACATGCCCGTGTAACGGAGATCCGATGTGCTCAGCTGCATGGGGCGCACTGCGCTGATACGCAAGATGGGTACCCCGTCGGGCTCAGTACCGGGCCGCGAGACGTAGATTCCGTTCTTCACGGAATTCGCGATGTCCCCTAGGGTGACATAACTCCACCCCGCCGGAAGTTCCATGTCGCTCAAGCCAATTCTCGATTCAACTCATTCAACAGAGACCGCACATCCCGCCCCGGGAAAGCGTGCTGGAAACCGCGGCCCCCGCCCTTCCCCTTGAAGGGCTCCGCGTTGAACTCCTTGGTGCTGATGCCGACGTCGCTCGCCACCACGTCCCGTATGGACCGCAGCCACCACAGCTGCTCCTCCGAGAAGTCCGCCCCGGCCTGGCCCTGCTTCAGCAGCCACGCCTCGAAGCGCTCCTCCACCGTCTCACGGTACGGCCGCAGCTCCTCGTCCACGCCCAGCTCGTATCGGATCAGAGAGATCAGATCCGGCACGCCCGCCTCGCGGCCGGGAGAGTGGGCTGCCACACCCAGGTCCTCGTAGTACGTCCAGAGAGCCTTCGGGGTCCACGCGAAGTGCGGGCGGCGGATCTCCAGGGCCAGTTCCTGGAGCGCCGCGTACGTCTCCGCCGGGGAGACCGACCGCGGGCTCGTCAGGGCGATGCTGACCGCCGTGATGCGGTCGCGCTCCTCCTTCAGGAGCCGGCTCCAGCGGTCCACCTGCTCCTTCGCGCGCTGCTCGCGCGGGATCTCGTTCACGTCCGTCACCTCGACGGCCGTGAACTCGTCGAAGACGTAGTCCTTGTCCCGCCGGATCTCGATGATGTGCCGCCGCAGCTCAGGCTGCTCCGTCAGCGGGGCGATCGCGTTCTCGATCAGCCGTCTGGCCGCCGCCTGGCCGCCCTCGTCCACCGCGCGCTCTTGCCGGTCCGGGTCGACCGCCTTGACGATCGCCCCCGCGATCTCGGACAGCGTCTGCCCGCCCGCCGCCCGTGTCAGCTGGTCGCGTTCCTCCGTCGTCAGCTGCTGGTTGAGGCGGGCCAGCCGTCCCGCCAGGATCTCGGCCTCGTTCGCGCTGATCGACTTCGTACCGGCCTTGTCGAGCAGCTTGGCCAGCGACACCTGGCGCTCACCCGCCGGAACCAGCGGGCGGGCGTCCACCAGCGGCGAGTCCGTCACGCCCACCGCGTCCACCAGAACGAAGCGGTCCTTGCGTACCGACGCGTCCGCGTCCGGCGTGACCTCCTGGAGCTCCGTCGCGTCGATGGTCCGCGCGCCGCGCCCCTTCATCTGCTCGAAGAGCACCGCGCTGCGCACCTCGCGCAGGAAGATGACGCACTCCAGGGCCTTCACGTCCGTACCCGTCGCGATCATGTCGACGGTAACGGCGACCCTCATCCGGGGCGAGGTCCGCAGCGCGCGGATCAGCTCGTCCGGGTCCTCGCCGGCCTGGCGACTCTTGTACGTGATCTTCTTGGCGAAGTCGTCCCCACGCCCGAAGATCTCCTTGACCTGGGCCAAGACGTCCTCGGCGTGGTCCTCGCCGACCGCGAAGATCAGGGTCTTGGGGAGTTCGCTACGCCCTGGGAACCAGCGCTGCCAGTTGTCCCGATACGCCGTCAGGACCGCCCGGATCTCGTCCACCGTGACCACCGACCGGCCGATCTGCCCGGTCGTGTACGTGAAGTCGTCGTCCAGCTCCTGGTAGCGCTGCCGCCGGGTCTTACGGTCCTTGATCCGTACCGTCGTACCCGACTCGATCTTCGCGCCGCCGTTCTCCCGCAGGTCGGTCCGCATCCGTACGACGTCGAAGTCGACGTTCACCCCGTCCGCGACCGCCTGCGGATAGGTGTACTCCGAGACCAGGTTGCGGCCGAAGAAGCCGAGGGTCTGGAGCGTGGGCGTGGCCGTCAGGCCGACCAGGTGCGCGTCGAAGTACTCCAGGACCCCGCGCCACAGGCCGTAGATCGACCGGTGGCACTCGTCCACGATGATCAGGTCGAAGGACTCGATCGGTACATCGGGGTTGTAGGAGACGTCGATCGGCAGGTCGGTCGCGTATGTGTCCTCGTACGCCTCGCTGTCCGCGGCCTCGTCCGCCTGCTCGTCCTCGGCGAGGGTTTCCCCGCGCAGCAGCGAGTACATCTTCTGGATCGTGCAGATGGTGACCGACGAGGTGTCCTGGAGTCCGGCGGCACCCAGGCGGTCGACGTTGTAGATGTCGGAGAGCTTCCGGCCGTCGTCGGGCGTCGTGAACTTGCGGAACTCGTCGTACGCCTGGCGGCCCAGGTTGTTGCGGTCCACGAGGAACAGGATCCGGCGCGCCTTGGCGTGCTTCAGCAGGCGGTACGTCTGAGCCACGGCCGTGAAGGTCTTGCCGGCGCCTGTCGCCATCTGGATCAGGGCCCGCGCGCGGTCCTCGCCCAGGGACTTCTCCAGGCCGGTGATCGCGTCGATCTGGGCGAGGCGCAGGCCGTTGGCCTCCAGGACCGGCAGCTGACGCAGAGCCGCGCGGAAAGTGAGCGCGTCCGGGTTCTCCTCCGCGCGCCGCATCCACGCGGCCACCGTCTCGGGCCGGTGGAACGAGAAGACCTCGCGGGAGCGGGCGTCGGGGTCGAGGCGATTGATGAAGTACGTCTCGGTACCGGTCGTCGCGTACCGGAACGCGAAGGGCTCCGCCTCGCGCCAGACCGCGAGGCGGTGCTCCTTCAGGACTCCGGACGCGTAACGGTCGTTCTGCTCGACGGCGCTGGACAGGTGGTCGCCCTCACGCTTGGCCTCGACCACGCCGACGATGTGCCCGTCGACGTACAGGACGTAGTCCGCGCGGCCGGTAGCGAGGGTGAACTCGCGGACCGCCACGCCCTGACCCGCTTCCGGGTTGACCTGGTCGCGGTCCTGCACGACCCAGCCGGACGCGCGCAGCATCCCGTCGATGGCGTCGCGCGCCTGCACTTCGTTGAGGGGGGCCGGCCGCTGCGCACGGTGGATGATCGCCTCGCGGCGCTTGGCGTCCACCTGCCGGGGCTGCTGACGGGCTGCCTCGTACTTCGCCTGCTGAGTGGTGCGCAGCTCATCGATCTGCGAGGTCAGCTGCTCGACGCGGGCCAGCAGCGCGCTCTTGTTCGCGTCGGCGCTGGCGATGAGGTGCTCGGCCTCGGCCCGTGCCTTGCGCTCGGCTTCGAGAGCGTCGCTGGACTCGGCGAGCCTGGTCCGGGCCTGGGTGAGCGCCTGGCGGTGGCCGTCGAGGGCCTCCCGCAGCTCGGCCAGCTCGGCCGGGTCCGTGACCTGCGCGGTGTCACCGGGGTCCGTGGGCGGTACGAACTCCGCGACCGTCCGCCGGCCCTCGATGGCGTCGTGGAACCAGAGGCCGAGCTTGTAGCAGACGCGTACGGCGGCGAGGGCCCGTGCCGTATCGAACAGGTGGCTGTGCGCGGCCTTGTTCCGGTCGCGCCGCAACCGGTCGAAGTCGTCACGGATCTCGGGGACCAGCACTCCGGCACGGGTCAGCGCGACCAGCCGGTCGATCTGCCGGTCGCCCTCGATCCGCATGCCGATGCGGGTGATCAGCTCCTCGGCGAGGACCTCACCGAACTGGCCGGCCTGTACAAGAGACGAGTTGGGGTGGGTGAACACCGTGGCCTCGGCCGAGGCGCCGTAGAGGGAGAGCAGGGGCTGGTGCTGGTAGAGGACACCGAAGTTGGGTGACCCCTTCGCGAAATCCCGGAGCCTGTCGTCCACGTGTTGTCCCCCGAATGCTGCTGGTCTGCGGGTAGCCATGGTGCGAACACAAAAAGACCCCCCGAACAGTAGCGAAACTGTTTGGAGGGCCTCTGTGGCACTTCCTGCGAAGTGCCCCCGGCAGGATTCGAACCTGCGCACACGGCTCCGGAGGCCGTTGCTCTATCCCCTGAGCTACGGGGGCGTGTCGTTCGCGTTGCGGCGACGGGTTGAACACTACCAGCTCGCGGGCAGTGATCAGAAACGGTTTGCGGGGGTGGGGAGGGGTGGGTCGCCCGGAGGGGGTGGAAGTGGGGAAAACCCGGACGCGGGGGCTTAGGCACACCTACTCTCGAGTTGTGCCAGGCGCCTCGCGCCGGGTGCTTGTTGTCGACGACAACAAGGTCATCCGGCAGCTGATCAAGGTCAATCTCGAGCTGGAGGGCTTCGAGGTCGTGACCGCGAACGATGGTGCCGAGTGTCTGGACGTCGTCCACCACGTCTGCCCCGACGTGATCACGCTCGACGTGGTCATGCCCCGGCTGGACGGGTTCGGGACCGCCGCGCGGTTGCGAGCCGATCCGCGGACGCGGGACGTGCCGCTCGCCATGGTCAGTGCCTGTACGCAGCACGAGGTCGAGGCCGGGATCACCGCCGGGGTCGACGCCTTCCTCGCCAAGCCCTTCGAGCCGGCCGAGCTGGTCCGGGTCGTACGGAGGCTCGTCGAGCGGCGGGACCGGCGTGAGCGGGAAGGGGCTCCTGCCGGGACCGGCAGAGGGTGACCGCAATGGGCCGCCGCCGGGACCGGCAGAGGGTGACCGCAAGGGACGGGGCAGAGGGCGGGTCAGAGGGTGGAGGGCGCCGAGATCCAGGGCGCTGTTCACATCGCGAAACCCTTCGCATGACGTCGGGGGTTCTCCCCTAGGCTGGGTCCCGTGACCCCCGCCGACCTCTCCCGTACCGTCGCGCACGCCGTGCGTGGCGCCGTCGAGGAGGGGGAGCTGCCCGTCGGGGTGGAGCCGCCGGGGCGCGTGGTGGTCGATCGGACGCGGCCGGGCGGGGTGGGGGAGTACGCCACTGCCGTCGCCTTTCCCCTGGCCAAGAGCGCCGGACGCCCCCCGGGGGACGTCGCGCGTATGCTCGCCCGCCGGCTCGCGGAGGTGCCCGGGATCGACCGGGTCGAGGTCACCGGTGCCGGGTTCCTGAACTTCGTCATGGCCCGGCCGTCCGCCGAAGCCCTCGTACGGGACGTGGAGACCCGCGGCGCCCGTTACGGGTGCCCCCCGAGGGCCGTCGACGTCACGGAAGCCGAGACCCGGGCCGATGTCGTGCGCCGCGCCGTATCGCGGCTCGGCGGCGACCCCGACACGGGAGGGCTGCGGATCGCGCCCGTACCGGAGAAGGAAGGGGACGTCGTCGCCGCCTACGGTGTCGACGCCGCCCGCTGGGCCATGCTCGCCGTCCCGCCCCACGAGACCCCCGTGTTCGGGTCGCGGGCCCTCCTCGTCCAGGACGAGTCCAGTGACTTCTTCCGCGTGCGGTACGGATACGCCCGCACCCGGGCCCTGCTCCGCAACGCGGCCGGGATCGGCTTCCGGCCGGAGCCGGGGGACGTCGAGGACCACGTGCACGGGGCGCCCGCCTTGCTGCGCGCCCTCGCCGACCACCCCCTCGCCCTCGAAGCCGCAGCCCACCACCGCGCGCCCGAGCGCCTCGTGCGGCAGCTCGTCCGGCTGGCCGACGCGCTGCTCGACTTCCAGTACGACGTGCTGCCCAAGGGCGACGAGAAACCCTCGGCCGCCCACCGCTCCCGGCTGGCACTCGCCGAAGCCGCCGGGACGGTGCTGGCCGGTGGCCTGTCCCAGCTCGGCATCGCCGCCCCCGAACGCCTGTGACCCGCGAAGAGAGAATCCGATGAGCCGTTCCGCGCACCCCGCCGGGCCCCGCCACGCCGACGTCCTGCCCGAGGGCCACTACGCGCCGCCGCCCGCCGACCTCAACGCCCTCGACGAGAAGGTCTGGTCGC
Source organism: Streptomyces sp. Tek67B01 (assembly GCF_055231995.1). Taxonomy (NCBI): domain Bacteria; kingdom Bacillati; phylum Actinomycetota; class Actinomycetes; order Kitasatosporales; family Streptomycetaceae; genus Streptomyces; species Streptomyces sp. Tek67B01. Next base: position 2,495,462 of record NZ_JBUYUY010000001.1, on the reverse strand, counting down.
GCACCGTCACCCGCAACGCCGACGGCGTCGTGACCATGGGCGGGATCGAAGTGACCGCGCTGGCCGAGGAGTTCGGGACGCCCGCCTACTTCATGGACGAAGAGGACTTCCGGGCCCGCTGCCGCGCCTGGGCGCACGCCTTCGGCGCCGACGCCGACGTGTTCTACGCGGGGAAGGCGTTCCTCTCCAAGGCCGTCGTGAAGTGGCTGCGGGAGGAAGGACTCAACCTCGACGTGTGCTCCGGGGGCGAACTCGCCACCGCGCTCGCCGCCGGGATGCCCGCCGAGCGGATCGCGTTCCACGGCAACAACAAGTCGGTCGCGGAGATCACCCGTGCCGTCGAGGCCGGCGTGGGCCGCATCGTGCTCGACTCCTTCCAGGAGATCGCCCGCGTCGCGCACATCGCCGCCGAACTGGGCGTACGCCAGCCCGTGCAGATCCGCGTGACCGTCGGCGTCGAGGCGCACACGCACGAGTTCATCGCCACGGCGCACGAGGACCAGAAGTTCGGGATCGCGGTCGCCGACGGGTCCGCCGCCGAGGCCGTCCGCAGGGCGCTGGGGCACGCCTCGCTGGAGCTGCTCGGCGTCCACTCCCACATCGGCTCGCAGATCTTCGACATGGCCGGTTTCGAGGTGTCCGCGAAGCGCGTCGTGCGGCTGCTGGCGGCCGTCCGCGACGAGCACGGCGTGGAGCTGCCGGAGATCGACCTCGGTGGTGGCCTCGGTATCGCCTACACCTCCGCCGACGACCCCCGCGAGCCGCACGAGATCGCCAAGGCGCTGCACGAGATCGTCGCGCGGGAGTGCGAGGCGGCGGGGCTGCGCGCCCCCCGGATCTCCGTCGAGCCCGGCCGGGCGATCGTCGGCCCGACCGCCTTCACCCTCTACGAGGTCGGCACCATCAAGCCGCTGGAGGGCCTGCGGACGTACGTCAGCGTCGACGGCGGGATGTCGGACAACATCCGCACCGCCCTCTACGACGCCGAATACGCGGTCACGCTTGTCTCGCGTGTCTCCGACGCCGAGCCGATGCTGGTGCGCGTCGTCGGCAAGCACTGCGAGAGCGGCGACATCGTGGTCAAGGACGCCTTCCTCCCGGCGGACCTCGCCCCGGGCGACCTCGTCGCGGTCCCGGCCACGGGCGCGTACTGCCGCTCCATGGCCAGCAACTACAACCACGCGCTCCGGCCGCCCGTCGTGGCCGTTCGTGACGGACTGGCGCGCGAGATCGTCCGGCGCGAGACGGAGGAAGATCTCCTGCGTCTCGACCTCGGATGACGCCGGTATTTCTGGGGTGGGCCCCCGGGCCCCCAAAATGGACGTCTCACTCAATGGACCGAGGATGGAAACTGCTGTCCATTGCGTGAGACTGGTCAGACCTGGCACGCAAAACCGCGTGCCGGGTGGCGATGAAAGATCGAAAGGCGTAGGTCGAATGATGCGTACGCGTCCGCTGAAGGTGGCGCTGCTGGGCTGTGGTGTGGTCGGCTCAGAGGTGGCGCGCATCATGACGACGCACGCCGAAGACCTGACGGCCAGGATCGGCGCGCCCGTCGAACTCGCCGGCGTCGCCGTGCGCCGTCCCTCCAAGGTCCGCGAGGGCATCGACCCGGCCCTGATCACCACCGATGCGACCGCCCTCCTCAAACGCGGCGACATCGACATCGCCATCGAGGTCATCGGCGGCATCGAGCCGGCCCGCGGCCTGATCACCACGGCTTTCGAGCACGGCATCTCGGTCGTCTCCGCGAACAAGGCGCTCCTCGCCCAGGACGGCGCCGCGCTGCACGCGGTGGCCGAGCAGGCCGGGCTCGACCTGTACTACGAGGCCGCTGTCGCGGGCGCGATCCCGCTGGTCCGCCCGATGCGCGAGTCCCTCGCGGGCGACAAGATCAACCGGGTCATTGGCATCGTCAACGGCACGACCAACTTCATCCTCGACAAGATGGACTCGACGGGCGCCGGCTACCAGGAGGCGCTCGACGAGGCCACGGCCCTCGGGTACGCCGAGGCCGACCCGACCGCCGACGTCGAGGGCTACGACGCCGCCGCCAAGGCCGCGATCCTGGCCGGCATCGCCTTCCACACCCGGGTCCGGCTCGACGACGTCTACCGCGAGGGCATGACCGAGGTCAGCGCCGCCGACTTCGCCTCCGCCAAGCGCATGGGCTGCACCATCAAGCTCCTCGCGATCCTGGAGCGGGCCGCCGACGGCCGGTCGGTGACCGCCCGCGTGCACCCGGCGATGATCCCGCTCAGCCACCCGCTGGCGTCGGTCCGCGAGGCGTACAACGCCGTCTTCGTCGAGGCGGAGGCCGCCGGGCGGCTCATGTTCTACGGCCCGGGCGCGGGCGGCTCGCCGACCGCCTCCGCGGTCCTCGGCGACCTCGTCGCCGTCTGCCGCAACAAGCTCGCCGAGGCAACGGGGCCCGGCGAGTCGGCGTACACCCAGCTGCCGGTCAGCCCCATGGGGGACGTCGTCACGCGCTACCACATCAGCCTCGATGTGGCGGACAAGCCGGGCGTCCTCGCCCAGGTCGCGACGACCTTCGCGGAGCACGGGGTGTCGATCGACACCGTCCGCCAGCAAGGGCATCCAGAAAGCGTCGGCGAAGGGGCCTCCCTCGTCGTCGTCACCCACCGGGCCCCCGACGCCGCCCTTTCCGGGACCGTCGAGGCGCTGCGGAAGCTGGACACCGTACGCGGTGTCGCCAGCATCATGCGTGTTGAAGGGGAGTAAGGACCCATGAGCAGCAATCGCACCCACCAGTGGCGCGGCATCATCGAGGAGTACCGGGACCGCCTGCCGGTGACGGACGCGACGCCCGTGGTCACGCTCCGCGAAGGCGGCACTCCCCTCGTCCCGGCCCAGGTGCTCTCCGAGCGCACGGGCTGTGAGGTGCATCTCAAGGTCGAGGGCGCGAACCCCACGGGGTCCTTCAAGGACCGCGGCATGACGATGGCGATCACCAAGGCCAAGGAGGAGGGCGCCAAGGCGGTCATCTGCGCCTCCACCGGCAACACCTCGGCCTCCGCCGCCGCGTACGCGGTGCGCGCCGGCATGGTCTCGGCGGTCCTCGTGCCCCGCGGCAAGATCGCGCTCGGCAAGATGGGTCAGGCCCTGGTGCACGGCGCCAAGATCCTCCAGGTGGACGGCAACTTCGACGACTGCCTGGACCTGGCCCGCGCGCTCTCCGACAACTACCCGGTGGCGCTGGTCAATTCCGTCAACCCGGTCCGCATCGAGGGCCAGAAGACGGCCGCGTTCGAGATCGTCGACGCGCTGGGCGACGCCCCCGACATCCACGTGCTGCCGGTCGGCAACGCGGGCAACATCACCGCGTACTGGAAGGGCTTCAAGGAGTACAAGGCCGACGGCCTGGCCTCCCGTACGCCCCGTGTGTGGGGATTCCAGGCCTCCGGTTCCGCGCCGATCGTGCGGGGCGAGGTCGTCAAGGAGCCGCACACCATCGCGACGGCGATCCGCATCGGCAATCCGGCCTCCTGGGAGTACGCCCTCGCGGCGCGCGAGGAGTCCGGCGGCCTCATCGACGAGGTGACGGACCGCCAGATCCTGGCCGCCTACCGGCTGTTGGCCGCTCAGGAGGGCGTCTTCGTGGAGCCCGCCTCCGCCGCGTCGGTGGCCGGCCTGCTCAAGGCGGCCGAGGCCGGACTGGTCGATCCCGGCCAGACGATCGTGTGCACCGTCACCGGCAACGGCCTCAAGGACCCCGACTGGGCGGTGGCCGGTGCCCCGCAGCCGGTCACCGTTCCGGTGGACGCCGAGGCCGCGGCCGTCCGGCTCGGCCTGGTCTGATCCCGGGGCCCGCCCCGCGCCGGCCCGAAACCGAGTGGCCGGATTCCGGTAAGCCCCGGAATCCGGCCACTCGGGCCGTACGGTACGAAAGGCCCGACAGGAAGCCGACGGGAAGCCGACGGGAGCCGACAGGGAGCCAACGGAAGCCGACGAAAGCCGACGAAAGCGACCGAAGTCGACAGCAGGACGCGACACGCATCGTGCGCCTCCCGTGCGCCCTATGTCGCGAGAGAACCTTCCTTCGATAGGCTGTACTTACATCCGCCACCGCGCACATGACCGCGGTGCTGCCCCAAGGGCCTTCGGGTGTCGTACGTTCTCCAGTACATTCGCAGCGAAGATCCCGCCCAGCACCAGATCTCGCACAGTCACAAGGAGTGTCATCGACCGATGGCAGGTCCAGCGTTCCGCGCCGCCGCCGTACGAGTGCGCGTCCCCGCCAGCAGTGCCAACCTCGGCCCGGGCTTCGACGCCCTCGGCCTGGCCCTGGGGCTCTACGACGACGTGGTCGTCCGTGTCGCCGACTCCGGCCTGAACATCGACATCGCCGGTGAGGGCGCCGACAACCTCCCGCGCGACGAGAGCCACCTCCTCGTACGGTCCATGCGCACCGCCTTCGACCTGCTGGGCGGCCAGCCGCGCGGCCTGGAGGTCGTCTGCGCCAACCGCATCCCGCACGGGCGCGGACTCGGCTCGTCCTCCGCCGCGATCTGCGCCGGCATCGTCGCCGCCCGCGCCGTGACCATAGGCGCGGAGGCCAAGCTCGACGACGCGGCGCTACTGGAACTCGCCACCGAGATCGAGGGGCATCCCGACAACGTCGCCGCCTGCCTGCTCGGTGGTTTCACCCTCGCCTGGATGGACGGCGGCAGCGCCAAGGCGATCCGGATGGACCCCGCCGGTTCCATCGTTCCGGTGGTCTTCGTGCCTTCCAAGCCGGTCCTCACGGAGACGGCGCGCGGCCTGCTGCCGCGCAGCGTCCCGCATGTGGACGCGGCCGTCAACGCGGGTCGCGCGGCCCTGCTCGTGGAAGCCCTGACCAGGCGTCCCGAGCTGTTGCTGCCCGCCACCGAGGACCGGCTCCACCAGGAGTACAGGTCCCCGGCGATGCCCGAGAGCGTGGCTCTCGTGGCCCGACTGCGGGCGGACGGCATCCCCGCGGTCATCTCCGGCGCGGGCCCCACGGTCCTGGCGCTGGTCGACAACGGTGCGGCCGACAAGGTCGCGCGGCTCGCGGGCGAGGGGTGGGCGGCCAACCGGCTGGCCCTCGACGTCCCGGGCGCGAGCGTTCTTCCGCTGGGCACCCAGGCCGGCTAGGCCCGAGGGCCCGGCCGGCCTGCGGCCGGTGCGGCGGCTGGGCAGGCCGACCGCGCGGAAAGGCGTGATTGCCGGTGATTGAGAGGGGGAATGTCGTTGGATCCGGTAGTGTTAATCTCAAGTGCGCATCCGAAGCCGCCATGGCTCGGTGCTCAGTGTCCCCATACGGGACCACCTTTCTTCCGGGAGCCTCCCCGACTGCTCTGATCGCCGCGAGCAGTTTCGAGCACGCTCCGGAATCGGCGTGATATTCCCACGCTTCCAGCTCGGGGGCCTCTCGCCGGAAACACCACGCACGTTTCTCCTCCGCCGTATCTCTATCGGCGGACCACCGCCCCGGCTGCAGTCCATGACCCACCAGGTCACAGACTGGCGCCGGACAGCACAACCGGTCGCCGAGCCAGACAGGCCGACGTCCGCTCCAGGGAAGGACCCTTCGTGAGCGACACCACCGATCTGATGGGCGCTGCCGACACCAACGTCGACACCAGTGCCCCCGCCGCGGGTGCCGCGGCTGCCACTGCCGGACGGCGGCGCCGCTCCGGCACCGGCCTTGACGGCATGGTCCTGGCCGAGCTGCAGCAGGTCGCGTCGGGCCTCGGCATCAGGGGCACCGCGCGGATGCGCAAGAGCCAGCTGATCGAGGTCATCAAGGAGGCGCAGGCGGGCGGAAGTGCTCCCAAGGCCGCCGCCTCCGTCGCGGACACCGCCGAGGTCAAGCCGAAGCGCCGCGCCACCAGCAAGGCCCGTACGGGTGAGGCCGCCGCCGAGGCGCCCGCCGAGAAGCCTGCCACGCAGGCCCAGATCGAGATTCCCGGCCAGCCGGCCAGCGACGACGCCCCGGTCGGCGAGCGCCGCCGCCGTCGGGCCACCGCACCCACCGGCAGCCCGGAGTCCGCGGCGCCCGTCGCCGTCCAGGTCGAGCAGAAGACCGACACCGCGCCCGCGACTCAGGCCGACGTCAAGGTGGAGGCCGCCACGGCCGTCTCCGCACAGGGTCAGGGCCAGGGTCAGACGCAGCTCCAGGAGGCCGGCGAGGGTCGCGGCCGTCGGGAGCGCCGTGACCGCGACCGGGGTGAGCGCGGCGACCGCCAGCGCGACCGCCGCGACCGCGGCGCCAAGGCCGACGAGCAGGGCCAGGGCGGCCAGGCGCAGGGCGGCCAGGCCGGGCAGGCCAGCCAGGGCCAGGGTGGTCAGGGCGGCAGCCGCCAGGACCGTCAGGACCGCGGTGACCGTCAGCAGCAGGGCGGCCGCGGCCAGGGCCAGAGCCAGGGTCAGCAGGGTCGGCAGGACCGTCAGGACAACGGCCCGCAGGACGACTTCGACTCCGAGGACGGCCGTCGCGGCCGTCGCGGCCGCTACCGCGACCGCCGTGGCCGTCGTGGCCGCGACGAGTTCGCGCCGAGCGAGCCGCAGGTCGCCGACGACGACGTGCTGATCCCCGTCGCGGGCATCCTCGACATCCTCGACAACTACGCGTTCATCCGGACCTCCGGCTACCTTCCCGGCCCGAACGACGTGTACGTCTCCCTCGCCCAGGTCCGCAAGGCGGGGCTGCGCAAGGGCGACCACACCACCGGTGCCGTGCGCCAGCCCAAGGACGGCGAGCGCCGCGAGAAGTTCAACGCCCTCGTGCGCCTGGACTCGGTGAACGGCATGGCGCCCGAATCGGGCCGCGGCCGACCGGAGTTCCAGAAGCTGACGCCCCTGTACCCGCAGGACCGGCTCCGCCTGGAGACCGACCCGGGCGTGCTGACCACCCGCATCATCGACCTCGTGTCGCCGATCGGAAAGGGCCAGCGCGGCCTGATCGTGGCCCCGCCGAAGACCGGCAAGACCATGATCATGCAGGCGATCGCCAACGCGATCACCACCAACAACCCCGAGTGCCACCTGATGGTCGTCCTGGTCGACGAGCGTCCGGAAGAGGTCACCGACATGCAGCGGTCGGTCAAGGGCGAGGTCATCTCCTCGACCTTCGACCGTCCGGCCGAGGACCACACCACGGTCGCCGAGCTGGCCATCGAGCGCGCCAAGCGTCTCGTGGAGCTGGGTCACGACGTGGTCGTCCTGCTGGACTCCATCACCCGCCTGGGCCGCGCGTACAACCTCGCCGCCCCCGCCTCCGGCCGCATCCTGTCCGGTGGTGTCGACTCGACCGCGCTGTACCCGCCGAAGCGCTTCTTCGGTGCCGCGCGCAACATCGAGGACGGCGGCTCGCTGACCATCCTGGCCACCGCGCTGGTCGACACCGGCTCGCGCATGGACGAGGTGATCTTCGAGGAGTTCAAGGGCACCGGCAACATGGAGCTCAAGCTCGACCGCAAGCTCGCCGACAAGCGCATCTTCCCGGCCGTCGACGTCGACCCCTCCGGTACGCGCAAGGAGGAGATCCTCCTCAACGCGGAGGAGCTCGCCATCGTCTGGAAGCTGCGCCGGGTGCTCCACGCACTCGACTCGCAGCAGGCGATCGAGCTGCTGCTCGACAAGATGAAGCAGACGAAGTCGAACGCCGAGTTCCTGATGCAGATCGCCAAGACGACCCCGGCGGGCAAGAACGACGACTGATCGTCGCCGTAGCCGGACCGTCCGACGGGACCGCCCCCACCGCAGCCGCGGCGGGGGCGGTCCCGTTTCGTCGTACCGCTTTCGTCGTACTGCGACCTTCGCCACACCGCCGCCGGGCCGGCGGACGCGCTCACCCCCGCTTTCGTCCGCGTTCCGGCACGCACCGTGAGCCCCGTGTCACACCCTGTCAGGGGCCGCGCCGGTGGTCGACGGGTGCGGTACGACCCCGGCCCGGGACCGTGGAACCCTGGAAGTCGTTCCTCCGTCTGTGTCAGAGAACAGCGGGGGTCGCAGACAGGCCGAACGGGTCGCGGGAGCGGGCCGGGGACCGAGGAGAGCATGAGCGAGGACACGAGGGGCCGCGGCCGCCGCGCCGCGGGCAGCCGGCGCCGGAGAAGAGCGCCGAAGCGCCGTAAGGGCCTCACCGTCGTCGCGTGGACGGCCGCCGGCGTAGTGCTGCTGGGCGGCGCGGGCGCGGGCTACTTCTACTTCAAGTTCAACGGGAACCTGAAGACCGTCGACATCGACGCGGCGCTCGGCAAGGACCGCCCGCAGAACGTCGACAACGGCTCGATGGACATCCTCGTCCTCGGCTCGGACTCCCGCGGCGGGGCGAACGGCGAGTACGGCCGGGACGACGGCGGGTCCGCCCGCTCCGACACGGCGATGATCGTCCACCTCTACGACGGCCACCACAAGGCGAGCGTCATATCCATCCCGCGCGACACCATGGTCAACCGCCCCGCCTGCCAGACGGCGGACGGGAAGACGGACCGGGGCAGCACGCGCTCCCAGTTCAACGAGTCGTTCACCATCGGCGGGGCCGCCTGCGCGGTCAAGACCGTCGAGAAGATGTCGGGGATCCGCATGGACCACTACATCGAGGTCGACTTCACGGGCTTCAAGAAGATCATCGACAACCTCGGCGGCGTCCAGGTGACCACCACCAAGCCGATCAAGGACGGCTCCAGCCACCTCGACCTGCCCGCGGGCCCCAACAAGCTGAACGGCGAACAGGCCCTCGGCCTCGTCCGCACCCGCAAGAGCGTCGGCGACGGCAGCGACCTCGGCCGAATACAGCTCCAGCAGGCCTTCATGAAGGCGCTGATCAAGCAGGTCAAGGGCATCGGCGTCTTCGACAACCCCAAGCGGCTGCTCGACCTCGCCGACACCGGCACCAAGGCGCTCACCACCGACAAACAGCTCGGCGACGTGAAGTCGCTCCTGGGCTTCGCCCAGAGCCTGCGCGGCATCGACGCCCAGAACCTCCAGATGATCACCATGCCGGTGACCGCGGACGCCCTCGACCACGACCGCGTCGCCCCGCTCGCCAAGGAGTCCAAGATGGTATGGGACGCCCTGCTCGCGGACCAGCCGATCCCGGCCGAGGCGACGGCGAACTCCATGGGGGACAAGGGCAGCGCCGGCGGCATCGTCCAGCAGCCTTAGCGCCCGGGACGGGGCGGCCGGAACATCGAAAACGCCGGCCGCGGGAGTTTCCCGGCCGAGTGGAATAGATGCCGGCCCCTCCCCGTTGTGGAGGGTGTCCTCAGAATTTTGACAGGCGGCCCGGTCCTGGCAGACTGGTCTGTCGGCCCCGGTTCACGCAGCGCGCAATTCGGCCCCTGCGACCCGGCGCCCTCCCGAATCTAGGAGACACCTTGAAGCGCGATGTTCACCCCGAGTACGTCGAGACCCAGGTCAGCTGCACCTGTGGCGCGTCGTTCACCACCCGCAGCACCCTGACCGACGGCACCATCCGTGCCGAGGTCTGCTCCGAGTGCCACCCGTTCTACACGGGCAAGCAGAAGATCCTCGACACCGGTGGCCGTGTGGCCCGCTTCGAGGCCCGCTTCGGCAAGGCTGCCGGCTCGAAGTAGCGAGCCTCCGGCGCCGGATCCCGGCTGCACCGCTCTCGCGCGGGCAGCCGGGCCGGCGCCTTTCTCGTCCCGCAGCCCTTTCTTCACTTTCACCACAGGAGCCACCGATGTTCGAGGCGGTCGAGGAACTGGTCGGCGAGCACGCCGACCTTGAGAAGAAGCTCGCCGACCCTTCGGTCCACTCGGATCAGGCCAACGCGCGCAAGCTCAACAAGCGCTACGCGGAGCTGACCCCGATCGTCGCGACCTTCCGCGCCTGGAAGCAGACCGCCGAGGACATCGAGACGGCCAAGGAGTTCGCGGCCGACGACCCCGACTTCGCCGCCGAGGCCAAGGAACTGGGCGTCCAGCGCGAAGAGCTCACCGAGAAGCTCCGCCTGCTGCTCGTCCCCCGCGACCCCAGCGACGACAAGGACGTGCTCTTGGAGGTCAAGGCGGGCGCGGGTGGCGACGAGTCCGCCCTGTTCGCCGGCGACCTGCTGCGCATGTACCTGCGCTACGCCGAGCGCGTGGGCTGGAAGACCGAGATCATCGACGCCACCGAGTCCGAACTCGGCGGCTACAAGGACGTCCAGGTCTCCGTCCGCACCAAGGGCGGCAACGGCGCCACCGAGCCCGGCCAGGGCGTCTGGGCCCGCCTGAAGTACGAGGGCGGCGTGCACCGCGTCCAGCGGGTTCCGGCCACCGAGTCCCAGGGCCGCATCCACACCTCCGCCGCCGGCGTGCTCGTCACCCCGGAGGCCGAGGAGGTCGAGGTCGAGGTCAACATGAACGACCTGCGCATCGACGTGTACCGCTCCTCGGGCCCCGGCGGCCAGTCCGTCAACACCACCGACTCGGCCGTGCGCATCACGCACATCCCCACCGGTGTGGTCGCCTCCTGCCAGAACGAGAAGAGCCAGCTCCAGAACAAGGAGCAGGCGATGCGCATCCTGCGCTCCAGGCTGCTGGCCGCGGCCCAGGAGGCCGCCGAGCAGGAGGCGTCCGACGTGCGCCGCAGCCAGGTGCGCTCCGTGGACCGGTCCGAGAAGATCCGCACGTACAACTACCCGGAAAACCGGATCTCGGACCACCGGACCGGCTTCAAGGCGTACAACTTGGACCAGGTGCTCGACGGAGACCTCGACGCGGTCATCCAGGCTTGCGTCGACACCGACTCCGCCGCCAAGCTCGCCGCCGCGCACTGAACCGCGACCGTGTGACCGAGGCGCCTGCCTGCCCCCCCGCTCCACCCCCGTACGACAGCAGCCCGGAGGACCAGCGTGAACTTGCTGCTTGCCGAGGTGGCCCAGGCCACCCAGCGGCTGGCCGCCGCAGGCGTGCCCTCACCGCGCTTCGACGCGGAGGAACTCGCGGCCTTCGTGCACGGCGTCAAGCGGGGGGAACTGCACCACGTCAAGGACGCGGACTTCGATGCCCGCTACTGGGAGGCCGTCGCCCGCAGGGAGGCGCGCGAGCCGCTCCAGCACATCACCGGGCGCGCCTTCTTCCGGTACCTGGAGCTCCAGGTCGGCCCCGGGGTGTTCGTGCCCCGGCCCGAGACCGAGTCGGTCGTGGACTGGGCCATACACGCCGTCCGGGCCATGGACGTGGTCGAGCCGCTGATCGTCGACCTCTGCACGGGCTCCGGCGCCATCGCGCTGGCCATGGCGCAGGAGGTGCCGCGCTCGCGCGTCCACGCGGTCGAGCTGTCCGAGGAAGCCCTGCGGTGGACCCGCAAGAACGCCGAGGGCTCCCGGGTCACCGTCCACCAGGGCGACGCGCTCGGCGCGCTGCCCGAGCTGGACGGCCAGGTGGACCTCGTGATCTCCAATCCGCCGTACATCCCGCTCACCGAGTGGGAGTACGTCGCCCCCGAGGCCCGCGACCACGACCCCGAGATGGCGCTGTTCTCCGGCGAGGACGGCCTGGACACCATCCGGGGCATCGAACGCACCGCCCACAGGCTGCTGAGGCCCGGCGGGATCGTCGTCATCGAGCACGCCGACACGCAGGGCGGCCAGGTGCCGTGGATCTTCGCCGAGGAGCGGGGCTGGGCCGACGCCGCCGACCACCCCGACCTCAACAACCGCCCGCGCTTCGCGACCGCCCGCAAGGCCATGCCGTGATCAGCGCGACCCCGCTCCCGGACAACGTCACCACCCCGCTGCTTGAGGAGGCCCGCTGATGGCCCGGCGATACGACTGCAATGACGCCACGGACCGCAAGACGGGCCTGCGTGAAGCCGCCTCCGCAGTGCGCCGCGGCGAACTCGTCGTGCTGCCCACCGACACCCTGTACGGGATCGGCGCGGACGCCTTCAGCGCGGAGGCGGTCGGCGACCTGCTCGCGGCCAAGGGTCGGGGCCGCAACATGCCCACGCCCGTCCTCATCGGCTCCCCGAACACCCTGCACGGCCTGGTCACGGACTTCTCCGAGCAGGCGTGGGAGCTGGTCGACGCGTTCTGGCCGGGCGCGCTGACGCTCGTCGCCAAGCACCAGCCCTCGCTGGCCTGGGACCTGGGGGAGACCCGCGGGACCGTGGCCGTACGCATGCCCCTGCACCCCGTGGCGATCGAGCTGCTGACCGAGGTCGGCCCGATGGCCGTGTCCTCCGCGAACCTGACCGGGCACCCGGCGCCGGAGGACTGCGACGCGGCCCGCGCGATGCTCGGCGACTCGGTGTCGGTGTACCTGGACGGAGGCCCCACCCCGGGCATCCAGCCCTCCTCGATCGTCGACGTCACGGGGAAGGTTCCCCTCCTGCTGCGCGCGGGGGCGCTGACCGCCGAGCAGCTGCGGGAGGTCGTACCCGACCTCGAGGTCGCCCCGTGAGCCCTCAGGGGCGTGGCATAGCAACGGGGCGTCTTCCGGCGGAGGCTGGGGGAGACTGCTTCCGCATACTCCACGTCAGCACTGGGAACGTGTGCCGCTCGCCCATCACCGAGCGGCTGACGCGGCACGCCCTGTCGCACCGGCTGGGCGGTCTCGTCGCCGGGGAACTCATTGTGGAGAGCGCCGGCACCTGGGGCCACGAGGGGGCCCCGATGGAGGCCAACGCGGCCGCCGTCCTGGCGGACTTCGGCGCGGACGCCTCCGGCTTCACGGGGCGGGAGCTGCTGGACGAGCACGTCATCCGGGCCGACCTGGTGTTGACGGCGACCCGGGACCACCGGGCGCAGGTCATCTCGATGGGTCACTCGGCGGGGCTGCGCACGTTCACGCTGAAGGAGTTCACGCGACTGGTACGGGCGATAGACCCGGCTACGCTGCCGCCGCTGGACGACGGCATGGCGGAGCGCGCGCGGGCCCTGGTGCGGGCGGCCGCCGCGCTGCGCGGATGGCTGCTGGCGCCGTCCGCCGACGCGGACGAGGTGTACGACCCGTACGGGGCGCCGATCACCTTCTTCCGCTCGATCGGCGACGAGATCAACCAGGCGCTGGACCCCGTGGTGACGGCCCTGACGGGCGTCACGGCTTCCCGCTGAGACCGCGGGGCCCGACGGCCGGAAGCCGGCGCGGCGGGCCGATGCCCGGATCACCCTCCGGAGCCGCGCGGACCGGGCGGTCGAGGCCGGCGGCGGCCCGGGGGCGAAATCGCGGAGGCGGGCCTACAGTGGCCCTATCCGGGACAGCACTGGGAGCCGCGCCATGAGCGTCACCACCCCGCCCACGGACCTGCTGCGGCAGCAGGACCCGAAGATGGCCGACGTGCTCGCGGGGGAGGCCCAGCGGCAGGCCGGTTCCTTGCAGCTGATCGCCGCCGAGAACTTCTGCTCGCCCGCCGTGCTCGCCGCGCTCGGCTCCGCGCTCGCCAACAAGTACGCCGAGGGCTACCCCGGCGCCCGCCACCACGGCGGCTGCGAGTACGCCGATCTCGCCGAACGCATCGCGGTCGAGCGGGCCATGGCGCTGTTCGGCGCCGAGCACGCCAACGTGCAGCCGCACTCCGGTTCCTCCGCGATGCTGGCCGCGTACGCCGCGCTGCTGCGCCCGGGCGACACGGTGCTCGCCATGGGCCTCCCCTACGGCGGACACCTCACCCACGGCTCTCCCGCGAACTTCTCCGGCCGCTGGTTCTCCTTCGTCGGGTACGGCGTCGACGCCGAGACGGGCCTGATCGACTACGAGCAGGTGCAGGAACTGGCCCGCGCGCACCGGCCCAAGGCCATCGTCTGCGGCTCGATCTGCTACCCCCGCCACCCCGAGTACTCCGCCTTCCGGGAGATCGCCGACGAGGTGGGGGCGTACCTGATCGCCGACGCCGCGCACCCGATCGGGCTCGTGGCAGGCCGGGCGGCCCCCAGCCCCGTCCCGTACGCGGACATCGTCTGCGCGACCACGCACAAGGTGCTGCGGGGCCCGCGCGGCGGGATGCTCCTGTGCACCGCGGAACTGGCCGAGCGCGTCGACCGGGCGGTGTTCCCCTTCACCCAGGGCGGCGCCCAGATGCACACCATCGCCGCGAAGGCCGTGGCCTTCGGGGAGGCGGCCGGGCCCGCGTTCACCACGTACGCCCACCGGGTCGTCGCCAACGCCCGGACCCTGGCCGAGGCACTGGAGGCCGCCGGCCTCGCCGTGACGACCGGCGGCACCGACACCCACCTCATCTGCGCCGACCCCGCCCCCCTCGGCATCGACGGCCCCACCGCCCGGGGCCGGCTCGCGGCCGCCGGCATCGTGTTGGACACCTGCGCCCTGCCGTACGGGGACCAGCGTGGGATTCGCTTCGGCACCGCGGCGGTGACCACCCAGGGCATGGGGGAGACGGAGATGGTCCGCGTCGCCGCGCTGTTCGCGGCGGCGCTGCGCGGGGAGGGCGCGCGGACCCGTGTCGCGGTCGGCGAACTGGTCGGGACATTTCCTCCTTATGGTGACAAGGCGGGCGAGTGGGGCGTACCGCAACCGGGGTAGGGGCCCCGCGCGTCCTCGGTAGCGGTGACATCGCGGCTAATGTGTGGGGCTGAGATGGCCGGCGATACATCTGGGGCTGCCAGTGCGTGAATATCTGCTGACGCTTTGCGTCACGGTTGCGGTGACCTACCTGCTGACCGGGCCCGTGCGGAAGTTCGCGATCGCGGTCGGGGCCATGCCGGAGATCCGCGCCCGTGACGTGCACCGGGAACCGACTCCGCGGCTGGGCGGGATCGCGATGTTCGGCGGTCTGTGCGCGGGGCTGCTGGTGGCCGACCACCTCAAGAACCTGAGCGGGGTGTTCACGGGCTCGAACGAGCCCCGGGCGCTGCTGTCCGGCGCGGCGCTGATCTGGCTGATCGGCGTGCTCGACGACAAGTTCGAGATCGACGCCCTGATCAAACTCGGCGCCCAGATGATCGCCGCCGGTGTGATGGTCATCCAGGGCCTGACGATCCTGTGGATCCCGGTGCCCTTCATCGGCACGGTCTCGGTCACCCCGTGGCAGGGCAACCTGCTCACCGTGGCCCTGGTGGTGCTCACCATCAACGCGGTGAACTTCGTGGACGGTCTCGACGGACTGGCCGCCGGCACGGTCTGCATCGCCGCCGCGGCGTTCTTCCTGTACGCGTACCGGATCTGGTTCGGCTACGGGATCGAGTCGGCGGCGCCGGCGACCCTGTTCGCCGCCATCCTGATGGGCATGTGCCTGGGCTTCCTGCCGCACAACATGCATCCCGCCCGGATCTTCATGGGCGACTCGGGGTCGATGCTGATCGGTCTGGTGCTGGCCGCCGGCGCGATCTCCATCACCGGGCAGGTGGACCCGGACACGCTGGCCCTCTTCGCGGGCGGCGAGCGCAACGCGACGCACGCGATGCTGCCGGTCTTCATCCCGCTGGTGCTGCCGCTGACGATCATCGCGATCCCGATGGCGGACCTGGTCCTGGCCATCGTCCGGCGCACCTGGAACGGGCAGTCGCCCTTCGCGGCCGACCGCGGGCACCTGCACCACCGGCTGCTGGAACTCGGGCACTCCCACAGCCGCGCGGTACTGATCATGTACTTCTGGTCGGGTCTGATCGCCTTCGGGGCGGTGGCCTACTCGGTGCACTCGACCTCGATGTGGATCGTGCTCGGCATCGCGGGCCTGAGCGCCCTGGGCCTCGTACTGCTCCTCCTGCCGCGTTTCACCCCGCGCGCCCCGCGTTGGGCGCAGGCGCTGGTCCCGCCGCGCTACCGGGACGCACAGGCGCAGGCGTCGGCGCCGGTGGGCCGCGCCGTGGTCGCCGGCGCGGAGGACGGCCACACCTCGCCGACGCCGTCCCGGGCGGCGGCGGGCCAGAGCGTGGAGGTCCGCGAGCCGGCCTCGTACGGGTTGCACGGCGCCACCGCGTTGTCCGCGCTGCCCGTGAGCCGGGGCGGGACCGGTACGAAGGAACGGCAGCGAGGCTAGGGCGCCGCCGGACGGTCGCCGCGGTGGCGCCGGCGGGAGACGGCACGGGCAGGCCCTAGCGGTGTCCGTGCCGGGGCGGGTAGGTTCCCCACACCCCTTGGAGGGTCGCGCGGATCTCGCCGACCGTGGCACCGGTCGCCAGAGCCGAGCGCATCGGGAGCATGACGTTCCCGTCGCCGCCGGCGGCCCGCGCAAGCCGTGTCAGGGCCTCGTCCACAGCCCACTGGTCCCGCCAGGCGCGCAGCTTGGCCAGCCGTTCGGTCTGACCCAGGTGCACCGCGTGCAGCGCCGCGTCCAGCAGCGCGGGGTGCAGGAGGTACTCGGCGGCCTACTCGTGCGGTTCCCGGGGGAGCCGCACCTCGGCGAACACCTCCCGGCCGCGTGACCACGCGGCGCGCAGGCCGTGGAAGGCGGGCCCGTAGGCGAAGGGGCTGTCCGGTGACTGCTCGTACAGACCGGCGACTTCGATCGGCTCGGCACCCGGGGGCGGCCAGGCGGCCGGGTCCGGGTCCGGGACCGCGGCGGCCGGGCACAGGACTCCCGAGCCGTGTCGGGTGCAGGTGGCCGTGACGTCGTGGTCCGCCCGGGCGAAGAACCCGATCTCGCGTCGGCCGCTCTCATCGGGGGCGCTCACGGCGAGTTGCAGGTCGAGGGCGCCGCTCTCGGGGAGCAGGAGCGCCGCCTCCATGGTCAGTTCTTCGATGCGGAGGCACTCGACGAGGTCACCGGCGACCACCGCCAGCTCGACGAAGGCCGTACCGGGCAGGGGCACCGCGCCCATGCCCCGGTGGTCGGCCAGCCAGGGGTGGTCGCGCGGTGAGACGCGGCCGGTCAGTACGAGGCCGTCGATCTCGGCGGGCTCCACGGCCGCTCCGAGCAGGGGGTGCCCGGGGTCGGCGAGACCCGCGGCCGTCACGTCGCCGGACGCGGACGACGTCACGCGGAGCCAGTAGCGCTGCCGTTGGAAGGCGTAGGTGGGGAGCTCCACGCGGCGCGCGCCGCTGCCGGTGAACGCCTTCGTCCAGTCGACGGGCGCACCGGCCGTGTAGGCCTGCGCGTGCGAGTTCAGGAGTCGACCGGTGCCACCCTCCTCACGTCGCAGGGTGCCCGACGCATGGGCGACGACTCCGGCGCCGTCGATGGCTTCCTGGACCGCCATGGTCGCGGCGCGAACCGCCCCTTCGAAGGCGACCGTCTCGCGCATGTTCCGCAGCCAGTAACGGCCGTCCAGTCCCGAGGTGTCCAGCTGCTCCCCGCTCACCGTGGAGTGGAAGGCGACGGAGCAGGACCCGGGGCCGGATGTCGGCCAGTTCGCGCAGCAGGTCCTCGTTGAGGGCGTCGACCTGCGCCGAATGGGAGGCGTAGTCGACCGCGATGCGACGCGCCCGAACCCCCTCCGCCTCACAAGAGGTGAGCAGTTCGTCGAGCGCGTCGGGCTCGCCCGACACGACCGCCGCCACCGAGCACCACGGCCCGGTGCTCGAAAGCCGAACGCGTACCCGCCAGCGACAGACCCACGTCCGCGGGGCTCAGTGCGCGGTGCTCCTCCAGGTGGTCCAGGAGCCGTCGTGCCTGGGCACGCAGCGCGGCCTCGCCACGGCCGGAT
Organism: Streptomyces sp. Tek67B01; assembly: GCF_055231995.1. Lineage (NCBI taxonomy): Bacteria > Bacillati > Actinomycetota > Actinomycetes > Kitasatosporales > Streptomycetaceae > Streptomyces > Streptomyces sp. Tek67B01. The sequence continues at coordinate 2,477,923 of NZ_JBUYUY010000001.1, read as the reverse complement.
ACCACCCACGGCGTCGAGGACGGCTCCGCCCATGGGCCGGCGGCCTCGGCCGCGGTCTCCTCAGCGGCCTCCGGTGCCTGTTCCAGGATCACGTGCGCGTTGGTGCCGCTGATCCCGAACGAAGACACCCCGGCCCGGCGGGGCCGGTCGCCACGGGGCCACGGCCGGTTCTCGGTCAGCAGCTCCACCGCGCCGGCGGACCAGTCCACCTCGGGCGTGGGGCCGTCCACGTGCAGGGTGCGCGGCAGTTCCCGGTGCCGCATCGCCAGTCACCGGCAGCGGCGCGTCCAGCAGCGCGGGGCGACGACGCAGGCACTGCTGGCCACTTACGGGCAGGGCCGCCCGGCGGACCGGCCGCTGTGGTTGGGCTCGGTCAAGTCCTGCCCGAGGCCACGCTGGCGGCCATGCCCGTGCTCAGGTAGCCCTCGACCTCGTCGGGCAGCGTGCCCGGTCCGGAGGCGTAGTCGTGGTACAACAGGCCCGTGAAGACACCGGTACGCGAACCGGCCAGTGACCTGGGGTCCACCCCCGCGTTCTCCAGGGCCTCCCACGCGGTTTCGAGCAGCAGCCGCTGCTGCGGGTCCATCGCCAGCGCCTCGCGCGGCGCGATCCCGAAGAACTCGGAGTCGAAGGAGGCCGCGCCGGCGAGGAAACCGCCCTCGTCGGCGTACGAGGTGCCGCAGTGGTCGGGATCGGGGTGGTAGAGCGCGTCGAGGTCCCAGCCGCGGTCCCGCGGCATGGGACCGATGGCGTCCCCGCCGCGGCTCACCAAGTCCCACAGCTCGTCGGGCGAACCGATGTCGCCGGGCAGCCGGCAGGCCATCCCGACAATTGCTATGGGCTCGGCGTCGCCGGCCTCAAGCTTCTTGATCCGTCGATGGGCCTGCCGGAGATCGGCCGCCATCTTCTTGAGGTAATCAACCAGCTGCGCTTCGTTCGTCACCTGTGAACCCGCCTGAGAGATTGGCAAACCTCGCCCTTCGAGGGGAAGCTACGGATGGTGCGCCCCTAGCCGCGTCCCCTCAGCCACCCCAGAAAGCCGTTGTCGGCGCCCCGCGCAAGGGTGCGGACAGGCCTGGCTAGGGGTTGTCCTTAGGGGTGCCGCCCTGCCTAGCATTCGGCGATTTCATGTCTCGACAGGACTGGAGCGCATCGCCGCCATGACTATTTCTGATTCGGAAACCGAAACCCCGGCGGAGCAGGAATTCACCAAGCCCACAGCCCCCGAGAAGATGCACGACTTGGATTTCCTCCTGGGTGACTTCCGTGTCGAGTGGACCAACCACACCGCCGAACCGGCCACCACCGGCGTCGCCACCTGGAACACCGCGTCGACCTTCGGCGGCCACGCGTACGAGATGACGCAGCGCGTGGACGAGCACGACGTCAACGGGCGCTTCATCGTCCAGTGGGTCGAGTCCGAGGCCGCGTTCTGCGGTTACTACTACGACGACTGGGCGAACCGCACCCTCCTGACCTCCGAGGGCTGGAAGGACGGCTTCTTCTCCTTCACCGCAGCTCAAGGAGCAGTACGAGATCGTCGACGCGGACCACTACGTCAAGCGCGGGTTCGTGCGGTTCGACGAGAGCGACGAGAGCGCCTGGATCCCGGCCGACGAGATCCACGCCCGCCGAGTCTGAGGCCCGGGGGTCGGACCGGCGCCGGCGGCGCCCGGTGTCGCCGACCCGCCACCACCCACCCGGCAAGTCGCCACCGACAGTGACGGGATGTTCCGCGCCGGGCGTCGAGCCGTACATTCGGAGCCAGTTCGTCCGAAACAACGGTGGCAGCCCCGCGCCACTGGATGACCCGCCAAGGTGACCGAGGCGGGCACGAGGCTCGGTCGAATCATTCGCACAAAGATCGGCCGGAGCCGCCGCACGACCACCCAGGGGCCCGCGCCGCAGGCCGCGACCCTCGCCACAGGACCTGTCCGGGACCGTAGATACTGGTTCCGGGCAGGTCCTTGCCGTGTGTGCGACGGTCTGGGGCCAGTTGGGCCGCTCGCCTGAGCGGGCGTTGACCCATCCGTGTGACCAGCGGCATACTAATTGAGTAAAGTCTGCATCAAATACTTTGTGATACCGTTCGCAAGCGCCCGGGATGAACGCGTGAAGGCCGTAGTGCGACGGCCTTCCCAGTAGGTGCGACTTCACTCCCGGGTCCCGTCTGTCCACCGACGGTGACCACCCGCCCAAGACCTCGCCGGAGGAGCTGCCCCCATGCAGTCCAACGACGCCCGAACGCTGCTGCATTGCGCCATCCCCACCGTCGTCGTCGGCGGCGTCGGGATCGCGGTCAGCGCCGCCCTCGCGGGTGGCAAGGGTGCGCTGGGTGCCGCCATCGGCGCGGCACTCGTCCTCGTGTTCATGGGCGGGGGCTTGGTCGCCCTCCAGCGGACCGCTCGCTCTTTGCCGCATCTCTTCCAGATGATGGGGCTCTTGCTCTACACGACGCAGATCATCGTGCTCATGGTCGTCCTGAACATCATCAAGCGCGTCGCGGTCTTCGATACCAAGTGCACCGCCTTCACGCTGCTCGCGGCCACCCTGGTCTGGATGGCGGCGCAGGTCCGGGCGCACATGAAGTCGAAAATCCTTTATGTGGAGCCGGAAGCGGCCAAGACGCCCTCGTAGCGTGTAGGCCGGTTGTAAATGGGCCTCCGCTCGTTTGCTATCGTCTCGCCACAGCTGCGGCAGGGTTTGCGCGGGCGGCAGACGGACGGCAGATGAGCCTTGTCAGAGCGTTGATGCCCAATCGCCGCACTTAAGTAACCGCCAGTCCAGTCCAGTGCCGTTCCGCGGTCGCAGGCCGCGCCGACACAATGAGGTTGCCGTACCCATGCGTCAAGTTGAAGGAGCTCGCGGTGAGTGACGCCATGACGCTCGCCTTCGAGACCGATTGTCACATCTTCGAAGGGTGCGGCTTTCCGACCCCCGGCCTGCACTCCTTCCTGTTCAAGCCGATGTTCACGGTCGGCGGTATCGAGTTCAACAAGCCGATAATGCTGGCTTTGCTCAGCACGTTGGTCGTCGTCGGGTTCTTCTGGGCGGCATTCAACAAGCCGAAGTTGATCCCCGGCAAGCTGCAGATGGTCGGCGAGGCGGGCTACGACTTCGTCCGTCGTGGAGTGGTCTACGAGACGATCGGCAAGCGCGAGGGCGAGAAGTACGTCCCGCTCATGGTCTCGCTGTTCTTCTTCATCTGGATCATGAACATCTGGTCGATCATCCCGCTGGCCCAGTTCCCGGTCACGTCGATCATCGCCTTCCCGGCCGGTCTCGCCGCCATCGTGTACGTGCTGTGGGTGAGCCTCACCTTCAAGCGCCACGGATTCGTCGGCGGCATCAAGAACATCACGGCTTACGACAAGTCGCTCGGGCCGGTGTTCCCCGTCGTCATGCTGTTCGAGTTCCTGTCGAACATGCTGATCCGGCCGTTCACCCACGCGGTCCGTCTCTTCGCGAACATGTTCGCGGGCCACGTACTGCTGTTGATCTTCACCATCGCGAGCTGGTACCTGCTGAACGGCATCGGTATCGCCTACGCCGGCGTCTCGTTCGTGATGGTCATCGTGATGACGATCTTCGAGTTGTTCATCCAGGCACTGCAGGCGTACGTCTTCGTCCTGCTTGCGTGCAGCTACATCCAGGGTGCTCTCGCCGAGCACCACTGACGGTCGGACCCCCTATACATCCGGTGGCCAACCCCCACCGGCCCGTGAAACAGAAGGAAGAAACGGCATGTCTGCTCTCGAGACCCTCGCTGCGGTCAACCTCCAGGGCAACCTCGGAGCGATCGGCTACGGCCTCGCCGCGATCGGCCCCGGCGTCGGCGTCGGCATCATCTTCGGTAACGGTACCCAGGCGCTGGCCCGCCAGCCCGAGGCCGCGGGTCTGATCCGGCAGAACCAGATCCTCGGCTTCGTCCTCTGTGAGGCGCTGGCCCTGATCGGTCTCGTCATGGGCTTCGTCTACCCGGTCCCTTCTTGATCGCCCTCGGCTGAGAACCATTTTCGACGGAAGGCACTGATGTGATCGCCCTGGTACCGCTGGCAGCTGAGGAGATTCAGAATCCCCTCATCCCGCCGATCCCCGAGCTCGTCATCGGTCTGATCGCCTTCGTCATCGTCTTCGGTTTCTTCGCGAAGAAGTTCCTCCCGAACATCAACAAGGTTCTGGAAGAGCGTCGCGAGGCCATCGAGGGCGGTATCGAGAAGGCTGAGGAGGCCCGCACCGAGGCCCAGAGCGTGCTGGAGCAGTACAAGGCCCAGCTCGCCGAGGCCCGGCACGAGGCAGCCCGCATGCGCCAGGACGCGCTCGAGCAGGGCACTGCGCTCAAGGAAGAACTGCGCGCAGAGGGCCAGCGGCAGCGTGAGGAGATCATCGCTGCCGGCCACGCCCAGATCGCGGCCGACCGCAAGGCTGCCTCTCAGGCGCTCCGCCAGGACGTGGGCAAGCTCGCCACCGACCTGGCCGGAAAGCTCGTCGGCGAGTCCCTCGAGGACCACGCCCGGCAGAGCCGCACGATCGACCGTTTCCTCAGCGAGCTTGAGGAGAAGGCCGAGGCTGTCCGATGAACGGAGCGAGCCGCGAGGCGCTGGCCTCCGCGCGCGAGCGTCTCGACGCGTTGACGGACAACACGTCCGTCGACGCCGCGAAGCTCGCGGGCGAGCTGGCCTCCGTCACCGCGCTGCTCGACCGCGAGGTCTCGCTGCGCCGGGTCATCACGGACCCGGCGCAGGCCGGCGAGGCGAAGGCCGAGCTGGTGGGCCGTCTGCTGGGAAGCCAGGTGAGCGGGGAAACCCTCGACCTGGTGTCCGGCATGGCCCGGTCCCGTTGGTCGCAGTCGCGTGACCTGGTCGACTCGCTTGAGGAACTGGCGGCCACCGCCGACCTCACGGCGGCGCAGCAGGCGGGCGCGCTCGACGATGTCGAGGACGAGGTGTTCCGGTTCGGCCGGATCGTCTCCTCGAACACCGCGCTGCGCTCCGCGCTGACCGACCGCGCGGCCACCGCCTCCGCCAAGAGCGAGCTGCTGCGCAGCCTGCTCGGCGGCAAGGTGAACGCTGTCACCGAGCGTCTGGTCATCCGTATCGTCACGCACCCGCGTGGACGTAGCCTGGAAGCGGGACTCGAGTCCCTTTCCACGCTCGCCGCGGAGCGCCGCAACCGCATGGTCGCCACCGTGACCAGCGCGGTTCCGCTCAGCGACGTGCAGAAGCAGCGTCTCGGCGCGGTGCTGGCCAGGATCTACGGCCGCCAGATGCACCTGAACCTCGACGTGGACCCCGCGGTCCTCGGCGGGATCTCGGTGCGGGTCGGCGACGAGGTCATCGACGGAACCATCGCGGACCGCCTCGCAGAGGCGTCCCGCCGCATGGCCGGCTGACCGACCACCAATAGAACAAAGCATTCCTAGCGGCCCGGTTGGGCCGTGCAGAACTTGCAGAAGATTCCTGGGGGTCGCCCCCAGACCCCAAAGAAGCTTCAGGCCCAACAAGGAGAGCAGGGAACCCAGATGGCGGAGCTCACGATCCGGCCGGAGGAGATCCGGGACGCACTGGAGAACTTTGTCCAGTCGTACCAGCCGGACGCGGCCTCGCGCGAGGAGGTCGGAACGGTAAGCGTTGCCGGCGACGGCATCGCGAAGGTGGAGGGTCTGCCCTCCGCCATGGCGAACGAGCTGCTGAAGTTCGAGGACGGCACCCTCGGTCTCGCCCTCAACCTCGAGGAGCGCGAGATCGGTGCGATCGTCCTCGGCGAATTCAACGGCATCGAAGAGGGCCAGCCGGTGCGGCGCACCGGTGAGGTTCTCTCCGTAGGTGTCGGCGAGGGCTACCTCGGCCGTGTTGTCGACCCGCTCGGCAACCCGATCGACGGCCTCGGCGAGATCGCGACCGAGGGCCGCCGCGCCCTCGAGCTGCAGGCCCCGGGCGTCATGGTCCGCAAGTCGGTGCACGAGCCCATGCAGACCGGCTACAAGGCCGTCGACGCCATGGTGCCGATCGGCCGCGGCCAGCGTCAGCTGATCATCGGTGACCGTCAGACCGGCAAGACCGCTCTTGCCGTCGACACGATCATCAACCAGCGCGACAACTGGCGCTCGGGCGACGTGAACAAGCAGGTCCGCTGCATCTACGTCGCCATCGGCCAGAAGGGCTCGACCATCGCGTCCGTTCGCGGCGCCCTGGAAGAGGCCGGCGCGCTCGAGTACACGACGATCGTCGCCGCCCCGGCGTCCGACCCGGCCGGCTTCAAGTACCTGGCGCCGTACACCGGTTCCGCCATCGGCCAGCACTGGATGTACGCCGGCAAGCACGTCCTGATCATCTTCGACGACCTCTCGAAGCAGGCCGACGCCTACCGCGCCGTCTCGCTGCTGCTGCGCCGCCCGCCGGGCCGTGAGGCCTACCCGGGTGACGTCTTCTACCTGCACTCGCGTCTGCTGGAGCGCTGCGCGAAGCTCTCCGACGAGATGGGCGCCGGTTCGATGACCGGTCTGCCGATCGTCGAGACCAAGGCGAACGACGTGTCGGCGTTCATCCCGACCAACGTCATCTCCATCACCGACGGCCAGTGCTTCCTGGAGTCCGACCTGTTCAACGCGGGCCAGCGCCCGGCGCTGAACGTCGGTATCTCGGTCTCCCGTGTCGGTGGTTCCGCGCAGCACAAGGCCATGAAGCAGGTTTCCGGCCGGCTGCGCGTCGACCTCGCCCAGTACCGCGAGCTGGAGGCGTTCGCCGCCTTCGGTTCCGACCTGGACGCCGCGTCGAAGGCTTCGCTGGAGCGCGGCAAGCGCATGGTCGAGCTGCTCAAGCAGGGCCAGTACCAGCCGATGCCCGTCGAGGAGCAGGTCGTCTCCGTCTGGGCCGGCACCACCGGCAAGATGGACGACGTCCCGGTGGGCGACATCCGCCGCTTCGAGTCCGAGCTGCTGGAGCACCTGCGCCGCGAGCGCAAGGACCTCCTCACCTCGATCGCCGAGGGCGGCAAGATGTCGGACGACACCCTGACGTCGATCGCGGACGCCATCGCTGCCTTCAAGCAGCAGTTCGAGACGTCTGACGGCAAGCTCCTGGGCGAGGACGCTCCGGCCGCCAACGTCTCCAAGTGACGACGGAAGGGACCTGACTCATGGGAGCGCAGCTCCGGGTCTACAAGCGTCGCATCCGTGCCGTCACGGCGACCAAGAAGATCACCAAGGCGATGGAGATGATCGCCGCCTCGCGCATCGTCAAGGCGCAGCGCAAGGTGGCGGCATCGATGCCGTACGCGACCGAGCTCACCCGTGCGGTGACCGCGGTGGCGACCGGTTCGAACACCAAGCACGCCCTGACCACCGAGGTCGAGGCGCCGACCCGTGCCGCGGTCCTGCTCATCACGAGCGACCGCGGTCTGGCCGGCGGCTACTCCTCGAACGCCATCAAGCAGGCGGACCGGCTCACCGAGCGGCTGCGTGCCGAGGGCAAGGACGTCGACGCCTACATCGTCGGCCGCAAGGGTGTCGCCTACTACGGCTTCCGCGAGCGCGAGATCGCGGACTCGTGGACCGGCTTCACCGACAGCCCGGCTTACGCGGACGCCAAGCGCGTCGCCGCGCCGCTGATCGAGGCCATCCAGACGGAGACGGCCGAGGGCGGCGTGGACGAGCTGCACATCGTCTACACGGAATTCGTGTCGATGATGACGCAGAACGCCGTGGACGGCCGGATGCTGCCGCTCAGCCTCGACCAGGCTGCGGAGGAGACCAGCACGAAGGGCGAGATCCTTCCGCTGTTCGAGTTCGAGCCGTCGGCGGAGGACGTCCTCGACGCCCTTCTGCCGCGATACGTCGAGAGCCGCATCTACAACGCACTGCTGCAGTCGGCCGCTTCCGAGCACGCCGCCCGCCGCCGCGCGATGAAGTCGGCCACCGACAACGCCGGAGACCTCATCAAGAGCCTCTCCCGGCTTGCCAACGCGGCCCGCCAGGCCGAAATCACCCAGGAAATCAGCGAGATCGTCGGTGGCGCGAGCGCCATGGCTGACGCGACCGCGGGGAGTGACAAGTAATGACGACCACTGTTGAGACGGCCGCCGCCACGGGCCGCGTCGCCCGGGTCATCGGCCCGGTCGTCGACGTGGAGTTCCCCGTCGACGCCATGCCCGAGATCTACAACGCCCTCAAGGTCCAGGTCGCCGACCCGGCCGAGGACGGCAAGCTGAAGACGCTGACCCTGGAAGTCGCCCAGCACCTGGGTGACGGCCTGGTCCGCACCATCTCCATGCAGCCCACCGACGGCCTGGTCCGCCAGGCCCCGGTGACCGACACGGGCGAGGGCATCACCGTCCCCGTCGGCGACTTCACCAAGGGCAAGGTTTTCAACACCCTGGGTGAGGTGCTGAACTACCCGGAGACCAACTCCGAGGTGACCGAGCGCTGGCCGATCCACCGCAAGGCCCCCCGGTTCGACGAGCTCGAGTCGAAGACCGAGATGTTCGAGACCGGCGTCAAGGTCATCGACCTCCTCACCCCGTACGTCAAGGGTGGAAAGATCGGTCTGTTCGGTGGCGCCGGTGTCGGCAAGACCGTTCTGATCCAGGAAATGATCTACCGCGTCGCCAACAACCACGACGGTGTGTCGGTCTTCGCGGGCGTCGGTGAGCGTACCCGTGAGGGCAACGACCTCATCGAGGAAATGGGCGACTCGGGCGTCATCGACAAGACGGCGCTCGTCTTCGGCCAGATGGACGAGCCCCCGGGCACCCGTCTGCGCGTCGCGCTCGCCGGTCTGACCATGGCGGAGTACTTCCGCGATGTGCAGAAGCAGGACGTGCTCTTCTTCATCGACAACATCTTCCGTTACACCCAGGCGGGTTCCGAGGTCTCCACGCTGCTCGGCCGCATGCCGTCCGCGGTGGGTTACCAGCCGAACCTGGCTGACGAGATGGGTCTGCTGCAGGAGCGCATCACCTCGACCCGCGGTCACTCGATCACCTCGATGCAGGCGATCTACGTCCCCGCGGACGACCTGACCGACCCGGCGCCGGCCACCACCTTCGCCCACCTCGACGCGACGACGGTTCTCTCCCGTCCGATCTCCGAGAAGGGCATCTACCCGGCCGTGGACCCGCTGGACTCGACGTCCCGCATCCTCGACCCGCGGTACATCGCGGCGGACCACTACGCGTGTGCCATGCGTGTCAAGGGGATCCTGCAGAAGTACAAGGACCTCCAGGACATCATCGCGATCCTCGGCATCGACGAGCTGGGCGAGGAGGACAAGCTGGTTGTCCACCGTGCCCGTCGCGTCGAGCGCTTCCTGTCGCAGAACACGCACGTCGCCAAGCAGTTCACCGGCGTCGACGGTTCGGACGTCCCGCTCGAAGAGTCGATCACCGCGTTCAACGCGATCTGCGACGGTGACTACGACCACTTCCCCGAGCAGGCGTTCTTCATGTGCGGTGGCATCGAGGACCTCAAGGCCAACGCCAAGGAGCTGGGCGTCTCCTGAAGCCCCGCTCCCCGTGAGCAGAGCTGATTTACGGAGAGGGGCGGGTGCGTCCCGTCCCTCTCCACACGCCCATTAGAATTTGACCCAACACCCGGCTGACCCGCCGGGTGGTGACCCGAGGAGCCACCTTGGCTGCTGAGCTGCACGTCGAGCTGGTCGCGGCGGACCGCAACGTCTGGTCCGGCGAGGCCACCCTTGTTGTCGCGCGCACCACGTCCGGCGACATCGGCGTCATGCCCAACCACCAGCCGCTTCTCGGTGTGCTGGAATCGGGCCCGGTGACCATCCGCACCAGCGGGGGCGACACCGTCGTCGCGGCGGTGCACGGCGGATTCATCTCGTTCGCCGACAACAAGCTGTCCCTGCTGGCCGAGATCGCCGAACTCGCGGACGAGATCGACGTCGAGCGGGCGGAGCGGGCACTGGAGCGCGCGAGGGCGGAGGCCGAAGCGGCCGCCGAGCGTCGCGCCGATGTCCGGCTGCGCGCGGTGACGGGCCGCTGAGCCCCTTACCGAATAGTGTGCGTCCTCAGCCGCGGTCCGCTCCGGAACTTTCCGGAGCGGGTCGCGGCTGAGGCGATGCGGATCAGTTTTTCGTGTGCTGTATTCGATGAGCGAGGAGGTCGGTGAAGATGCTCCTCGCTCTGCTTGTGAGCGGCCTGGTAGTAGCCCTGGTGGTGATCGGGCTGTTTGTCTTCGGGCTGCGTCGCAGACTCATCCAGCGCTCCGGCGGCACCTTCGACTGCAGCCTGCGCTGGGGCGTGGCGGACGAGCCCGACGTCTCCGGCAAGGGCTGGGTGTACGGGGTCGCCCGCTACAGCGGTGACCGGATCGAGTGGTTCCGGGTGTTCAGCTACTCGCCGAGGCCGCGCCGGTTGCTGGAGCGCTCCTCCATCGAGGTGCTGGCCCGTCGCGCCCCTGAGGGCGAGGAGGAGCTGGCGCTGCTGTCCGACGCCGTCGTGCTGGGCTGTTCCCACCGGGGGACGCGCCTGGAGCTGGCGATGAGCGATGACGCGCTGACCGGTTTCCTGGCCTGGCTTGAGGCGGCGCCTCCCGGGCAGAGAGTGAACGTGGCCTGAGGGGCGGACGTCTTCGCCGGACGGGGTTCGGCGCAGCGGCGCGAAGCCGGTGAGGCCCCCCGGGGCCGAGCCGTGCGAGCGGCGCGTGAAGAAGGAGAAGCCGGGGAGAAGGGGGCGGACCCTTCTCCCCGGCTTCGTCTTTCACCGGTCCCGCGCGTGGGGGCTACTGGAGACCGGTGTGGATGGCGTTGGCGAGTTCGCCGTTCGCCGTGTCGCCGCTGAACTCCCAGAAGAAGGCGCCCCTGAGGCCCTGCTGCTTGGCCCAGGTCATCTTTCCGGCGATGGTGGCGGGGGTGTCGTAGCTCCACCAGTTGCTGCCGCACTTGGCGTAGGCGGTGCCGGCGATGGTGCCGGTCGTCGGGCAGCTGCTCTTGAGCACCTTGTAGTCCTCGATGCCCTGCTCGTACGTGCCGGGGGCGGGGCCGGTCGCGGCGCCGCCGGGGGCGTCCTGGGTGACGCCGGTCCAGCCGCGCCCGTAGAAGCCGATGCCGAGGTTGAGCTTGGAGCCGGCGATGCCCTTGCCCTTGAGCTTGGTGATCGCGGCCTCGGAGTTGAAGCCGGCGATCGGGATGCCCGCGTAGGAGGTGAGCGGGGAGTGCGGGGCGGTGGGGCCCTTGGCGTCCCAGGCGCCGAAGAAGTCGTAGGTCATCACGTTGTAGAAGTCGACGTACTGGGCCGCGCCCGCGTAGTCGGCGAGGTCGAGCTTGCCGCCGTTGGAGCCGTCGGCGGAGATCGCGGCGGTGATCAGGTTGCTGCCGCCGAACTTGGCGCGGAGCGCGGAGAGCAGGTTCTTCAGGGAGGCGGCGCCGCTGGTGTCACAGGACAGGCCGCAGGCGTTCGGGTACTCCCAGTCGATGTCGATGCCGTCGAAGACGTCCGCCCAGCGGGGGTCCTCGACCAGGCTGTAGCAGGAGTCGGCGAAGGCGGCCGGGTTCGCCGCGGCCTGGCCGAAGCCGCCGGACCAGGTCCAGCCGCCGAAGGACCACAGCACCTTGATGCCGGGGTACTTCTTCTTCAGCTCGCGCAGTTGGTTGATGTTGCCGGCGACGGGCTGGTCCCAGGTGTCGGCGGTGCCGTCGACGCTCGACGCGGCGTCGTACGTCTTCTGGTAGTCGGCGTAGGCGTCGCCGATCGCGCACTTGCCGCCGGTGACGTTGCCGAAGGCGTAGTTGATGTGCGTGATCTTCGCGGCGGTGCCGGAGGTGACGAGGTTCTTCACCTGGTAGTTGCGCTGGTAGATGCCCCAGTCGGTGAAGTAGCCCAGCTTGACCTTGCTGCCGGTGGGCGGAGGCGTGGTGCCGCCGCCGGTCGTGGTGACGGAGAGGGCGCCGGAGGAGGGGCCGGTCTGGTCGGCGGTGTCACGGGCCGTGACGGTGTAGCCGTAGGAGGTGCCCTTGGTCAGTCCGGAGTCGGTGTAGGCGGTGCCGGTGACCAAGGCCACCTTGGCCCCGTCACGGTAGACGTCGTAGTTCTTGACGCCCTTGTCGTCGGTGGCGGCGCTCCAGCCGAGGGTCAGGGAGGTGTCGGTGATCCCGGTGGCGGTGGGGGTGCCGGGGGCCGACGGAGGGGAGTCGGCGGGGGGCGTGGTCCCGCCGTCGCAGGACGCGCCGTTGACCTTGCATCCGGCGGGGGAGCCGGGACCGGCGCCGTTGAACCCGAAGCTGATGGTCGCACCGGGGGAGAGGGTGCCGTTCCAGCCGACGTTCTTACCGGTCCAGTGGGTGCCCGAGTTCGTGACGGTGGCGTCCCAGGCGGAGGTGACCGTCGTGCCGGAAGGGAAGTCCCACTCCACGGTCCAGCTGGTCAAGTTGGTGGTGCCGGTGTTCTTCACCGTCCACTTGCCCTCGAAGCCGGAACCCCAGTCGGAGACCTTCGTGTACGTGGCGGTCGCGGAACCGGCGGCCTGGGCGGGGCCGGCGAGGGCCACGAGTCCCGCCGCGGCCGGCAGGGCGAAGGCGGCCACCGCGGCGGCGAGCCTCCTGAAGAGACGGGTACGGGGTGGGGGTGCTGTGCTCAAGGTCGTCCTCCGTAGGTCCGCCGAAGTCGCGGGGCCGACTTCGGCATGGGGGTGGGACCTGCGTCGCCCGTGAGCCTGCTTGCCATGCACGCTCACCACAGTTCCGGTGAGCGTAGAAAGGTCTGGACCAACCGTCAAGAGGTCCAGACCTCATTACGAAGGCGGGCCCTGGAGGCCCAACTCCCGCGCCAGTACGGCCGCTTGGAGGCGGCTGCGCAGCCCCAGCTTGCCCAGCACTCTGCTGACGTGCGTCTTCACCGTCGCCTCCGCCATCTCCAGCCGCCCGGCGATCTCCGCGTTCGACAGGCCCTCGCCCAGACACCCCAACACCTCGCGCTCGCGCCGGGTCAGCGACCCCACCGCCGCCGCCTTCGCCGGCGGCGCTGCCGGCCGGACCGGCCTGGGCGCCGCGAACTCCGCGATCAGCCGCCGGGTCACCGCCGGGGCGATCAGGCCCTCCCCGCGCGCGACCGTCCGTACCGCCCCGATCAGTTCCGAGGCCTCCGCGTTCTTCAGCAAGAACCCCGCCGCGCCCGCGCGCAGCGCCCCGAAGACGTACTCGTCCAGATCGAAAGTGGTCAGCACCAGCACGTCCGCGAGCCCCTCGCCGACCACCTGGCGGGTCGCCGAGACCCCGTCCAGTCGGGGCATCTGCACGTCCATGAGCACCAGATCCGGCCGCAGTTCCCGGGCCAACCGGACCGCCTCCTCGCCGTCCGCGGCCTCGCCCACGACCTCGATGTCCCCCGCGCTGCGCAGGATCAGCACCAGCCCGGCCCGCACCGCGCTCTGGTCCTCCGCCACCAATACCGTCACGACCCGCCCGGTCATCCGGTCACCGCCCTCTCCTGGGCGGGCAACGCCGCCCGCACCCGCCACACCGCTCCCGCCGGGCCCGCCCCGAACTCCCCGCCCAGCAGCTCCGTCCGCTCCCGCATGCCGGTCAGCCCGGCCCCCGAGCCGGGGGCGCGGGGGCCGGGCCGGTCGCCGTACGGGGAGTCCACCCGTACGGTCAGCATCCCGCCCGGGCCGGGCCGGCCCACCCGGACCGTGACCTCGCCCGGGGCGGCGTGCTTGAGCGCGTTGGTCAGCGACTCCTGCACGATCCGGTACGCCGCCAGCTCCACCGGCGCCGGCAGCGGCTCCCCGGGCGTCCGCTCGTCGTGGAGAACGAAGTCCAGCCCGCTCGCGGCGCCGTTGACCCGGGCCTGCCCCAGCAGGGCGTCGAGCCCGTCGAGGGAGGGCGTGGCGGCGGCCTCCTGCTCCGCGCCCGCGTCCCGCAGCAGCCCGATCAGCCGGCGCATCTCGGCGAGCCCCTGGACGCTGTTCTCCCGGATCACCCCGAGCGCCTGGCGGCTGGTGTCGGCCGAGTCGATGGAGAGGGCGGCGGTGGAGTGGATGGCGATGGCCGACAGGTGGTTGGCCACCATGTCGTGCAGCTCCCGGGCCATCCGGGCCCGCTCCGCGGTCACGGCCTGGCTGCGGTCCATCTCGGCCAGCAGCGCGGTCTGTTCGGCGCGCAGCCGGGCCGCCTCGGCGGCGTCGCGGTGGTTGCGCAGGGTCGCGCCGGTCAGGGCCGGCCCGAAGCACACGATCCCCGTGAGCACGCCGATCATCAGGGACTGCGGGGTGCGCAGCCAGGCCACCGACCCGATCGTGACGGCGATCGTGATCAGTCCGGTGGTGACCGGGAGCCGCCGGGCCGAGGCGGGCGTGCCGTAGACCACGGCGGCGTACATCAGGTCGGTGAAGATCAGGACCGTGCCCAGGTTGCCCACGGTGAACTGGTCCGCGACCACCCCGACGGTGCCGACGGCCAGCGTCAGCCGGGGGGTGGAGCGGCGCAGCGGCTCCATCGCGCCCAGGACCAGCAGCGGGACCAGGGCCAGCCAGTCCGGTGTGGGCCGCTCGCCGTTGCTGTGGATCCCGAGCAGCCACAGCAGCAGGCCCGCGAGCACGCTGACGACGGCGAGCAGCACGTCATGGCGGTGGGGACGGAAGGTCGTGGCGGTCACGGTCCCCATCCAACACGCCCCCGCGGCCCGGGACCTCGTCGCGGGGGCTGAGGCGCTCGCCGCCCGGCTACACCGAAGGATGCAGTCACCCTTGGTCACCGGCGACGACGCGCTACGGACGCCCGGGACGCGGGGCCGGAACCAGCCGGCGCGAGGTGCTCCTAGCGCTCGCCTCCCGGCACCCAGAGCACGTCTCCGACCTCCTTGTTGGCGGTGCGGGCCAGGATGAAGAGCAGGTCCGAGAGGCGGTTGAGGTAGGTCGCCGTGAGCGGGTTCATCACCTCGCCGTGCGCCTCCAGCGCGGCCCAGGTCGACCGCTCGGCGCGCCGCACCACGGTGCAGGCCTGGTGGAGGAGCGCCGCTCCGGGGGTGCCGCCGGGGAGGATGAAGCTGCGCAGCTTCTCCAGCCGCTCGTTGAAGCGGTCGCAGTCCGCCTCCAGCTTGTCGATGTAGAACTGCTCGACGCGCAGCGGAGGGTACTGCGGGTTCTCCACGACCGGGGTGCTCAGGTCGGCCCCGACGTCGAACAGGTCGTTCTGCACCCGGACGAGGACCTTCACCACGTCCTCGGACAGAGCGCCCAGCGCGATCGCCGTCCCGATGGCCGCGTTGGCCTCGTTGGCGTCGGCGTACGCGGAGATCCGCAGGTCCGTCTTGTGCGTACGGCTCATGTCGCCGAGGGCGGTCGTGCCCTTGTCGCCGGTGCGGGTGTAGATGCGCGTGAGGTTCACCATGGGTCCAGCGTAATGACAGACCGGGGCGCGGCCCCCCGTGAGGAGGGCGCGATCCCGGACAAAGGCGCGCAAGAGTCAACTGCGGCCCCTCAGGGCGGTGCTGGACCGTACCGGTGTGATGTCCGTCAGCTGAGACGTGACGCGTGTTACTTCGCGGTCACACCCTCCCTCACGGACGCTAGTCTCCGCCGGAGAGGCTACGAGACTGGGCCGTAGCGAGAACGAGGGGTGTGCAGTGGCTGGGAAGCTCGCCGTCATCGGTGCCGGACTCATGGGTTCGGGGATCGCTCAGGTCTCCGCTCAGGCGGGATGGGACGTCGTCTTGCGCGATGTCACCGATGCCGCGCTGACCCGCGGCACGGACGGGATCAAGGCCTCGTACGACAAGTTCGTCTCCAAGGGCAAGCTGACGGCCGAGGACGCCGAGGCGGCGCTCGCCCGCATCACCACCACCACCGACCTCGACGCGGTCGCGGACGCGGACATCGTCGTCGAGGCCGTCTTCGAGAAGCTCGAAGTCAAGCACGAGATCTTCCGCACGCTCGACAAGCTGGTCCGGGAGGACGCGATCCTCGCGTCCAACACCTCCGCCATCCCGATCACCAAGATCGCGGCGGTGACGGAGCGCCCAGAGCGGGTCGTCGGCGCGCACTTCTTCTCGCCCGTCCCGATGATGCAGTTGTGCGAACTGGTCCGCGGCTACAAGACCAGCGACGAGACCCTCGCCACGACCCGGGCCTTCGCCGAGTCCGTCGGCAAGACCTGCATCGTCGTCAACCGCGACGTGGCCGGCTTCGTGACGACCCGTCTGATCTCGGCGCTGGTCGTCGAGGCCGCCAAGCTCTACGAATCGGGCGTCGCCACCGCCGAGGACATCGACATCGCCTGCAAGCTGGGCTTCGGGCACGCGATGGGGCCGCTGGCCACCGCCGACCTCACGGGCGTCGACATCCTGCTGCACGCCACGAGCAACATCTACACCGAGTCGCAGGACGAGAAGTTCGCGCCGCCGGAGCTGATGCGGCGCATGGTGGACGCGGGCGACATCGGGCGCAAGAGCGGGCAGGGTTTCTACAAGCACTGACGACCATCGTTCGAACGCCTTCACCCGTTGGTGTGAATGAGAGTATCGGTTCGCTCACAGTCGGCAACTTCACCGCCCCCGGGGCAGTCAGTTCCAGTGAGAGTGGCCGACCACGGACCAGTCGGACCATACGTACGCGGCACGTACACGGGACTGCGGGAGCACATATGCACATCAGGGGCGACCACGCCGAACTCGTTGTCGGGGGTCGCCTCGACGTGCGCAGCGCGGCGGACGCCCGTACGGCCCTCCACACCGCGCTCGACCGAGGCCACGGCGACCTCGTCCTCGACCTCACCGGGCTCGACTCCTGGGACGCGACCGGACTCGGCGTGATCATGGGCGCGCACCGGCGGGCGGGCCGCTCCGGGCGCCGTCTCGTCCTGCGCGGAGTGCCCGCGCAGATGCAGCGGTTGCTCGTCGCGACCCGGCTGCACCGCATTCTCGCGATCGAGGGCGGACTGGAAGCGGAATCCCTGCCCCGGGTCTGATCCAGGGCCGCTTCTTTCCTGCGGAAACGTAACGTTCCGGTGGTGAAGGCCCTCTGACGGTTCCCGCGCGCCCGGCCACGGTTTAGGCTCCGGGCGGAAACCGGACCAGTAGCGACAGCGGTGTGTGCGTGCGAAGGCCGGGCGGTGAGACGGCGGCAGCGGCGCGGCACGCGACGCGATCGGGGGACTTGGTCATGGACCGTATACAGGGGCAGCCCGGCGCGGACGCGAAGCGTCGGGCCGTGGGACCCACGGGCGACGGGCCCACGGGCGACGGGGCCGCCCGCCCCGTCACGGGGCCCGCGGGCACCGGGTCCGCGGACACCCGGGCCACCGGCAGCCGAACGGCGGGTGCCGCAGCCGCGGGTGCTTCCGGAAGCGGAACCTCCGCTGCGGCGGCACCGGCCGCCGGCGCCCCCTCCACCGGCGGTCTCGCACGCGTCGTCACCCTGACCGCGGGCGACTTCACCCTCACCGTGAACCCGGTCGACGGCAGCGAGATAGAACCCCAACGTCCCGGCACCGAGACGCCCCGCCCCGCCAAGCGGGGTCCGGCCTCCCGCGCCGCCCGGCAGGTCGCGGCCCGGCCGCCGGCCCTGCCCGGCTCCACCGTCCCCTCCCGCCCGCTGCCGCGGCGCGAGGAAGAACAGGAGCGGCTCGAAAGGCTGCTGGGGAGCGGCCGCTCGGTACGACTGACCGGACCGGCCGGATCGGGCCGTTCCACGCTGCTCGACTCGGTGGCCACCGCGTGCGCCGGACGCGCGCCCGACGGGGTCGTCCGGCTCAGCGGATACGGTCAACAGCAGCCGCTGGAACTGCTGCACGCGCTCCACACGGCCGTCTACGAGAGCGCCGACGAACGGCCCGACCGCAGCGAACTCCTCGCGCGGGTACGCGACATCGGCGCCATCGTCGTCATCGACGACCTGGAGCTGGGCGGAGCCGCCCTCGACGAACTCCTGCGGGCCACCCCCGAGTGCGCCTACCTGCTGGCCGCCACCCCCGCCGGCAAGGCCCCCTCCGACAGCTCGTACCTGGAGGAGGTCTACCTCGAGGGCCTCGGCCGGGCCGAATGCCTCCAACTCCTGGAAACCCTCACCGGACGGCCCCTGACGGAGGAGGAGACGGCCTGGGCCGCAGACGTGTGGTTCGCCTCCGAGGGGCTGCCCCTGCGCTTCGTACAGGCGGCCGCGCTGCTGCGCCGGCGCGACGAGTTGAACCACCGCGACCGGGAGGACGACGAGGACGAGCCCGGCGTCTTCGAAGGGCGGCCGCGCGAGGCCGCGCACGTACCGCTGCCCACGCCGGCCGAGGGCGCGGCGCCCGCAGAACTGCTGGCCTCGCGGGTCAGCGAGTCGGCCCGGGCCGCCCTGCGGATCGCCTGCGCGCTCGGCGGGGAGATGCCGCACCACGCGCACCTGCCGGCACTGGTGGGGGACACGCACGCCGACGCGGCGGTCGCGGAACTGCTGGACAGCGGCCTGCTGACCCCCGTCGGCGCGCGCTACCGGCTGGCCCACGGCGTCGCCCGGCAGTTGGAGGAGGCCGGGTACGGGGACACCGCCGCCGAGGAGGCCCGTACCGCCGCCCGGCACTACGCCTGGTGGACCGGGCACGCCTCGGTGACCCCCGAGCGGGTCGCCGGCGAGGCGGACGCGGTGCTGGCGGCCCTGGCGGGCGCCGACGTGGTGGCCGCCGTCATGCTCGCCCGCACGGCGGCCCCGGCCCTGGCGGCTTCCTTGCACTGGGAGGCGTGGGAACGGGCGCTGCGCTCGGGCGCGGAGGCCGCACGCAAGGCGGGAGAGGTGGCGGAACAGGCCTACTTCCACCACGAGCTGGGCGTGCTCGCGCTGTGCGAGGGGCGGTTGGAACGGGCGCGGGCCGAGCTGGAGGCCTCGATCGGGCTGCGGGGCGCGCTGGCGGACAAGCGCGGGACGGTCGCGGGACGGCGGGCGCTGGCGTTGGTGAGCGACCGGGAGGCGGCCGCGGCCCAGGTGTCGCCGCCGCTGCGGCTGGAGGCGCCGGCCGCAGCGGCCGGGCCCTCCCCGTCGGCGGCTTCGGCGGTGCCGGTCGAGGCGCCGGCCGCGTCCGTCCCGGCGGCTTTGCCCGTGATTCGCCCCCTCGCGCGCCCGAATACCGCCCCGGTGAGCCCGCCGTCGATCCGGCCGCTGACTCCTGGCGTGCCTCCCGGCGCCTCCGAGGCGCAGACCCAGGTGGTGTCGACGGTCCGACGGCCCGAGGCGCCGACGACCCCGTCGACCCTCTCCGAGGTGTTCGAGAACGCCTTCCCGCCCTCGCCGAAGCAGGAACCGGTGACGGCGCCGGTGCCGGTGCCCGGCGCGGGCCCCGCAGCGGGCGGCGCGTGGGCGGGGCAGCCGGACTCCCGGCGCAGGACGGCCTTCCTCGCCGCGGCCGGCGCCCTGGCGGTGGCCGTGATCGGGACCGTCGTGGGCCTGGCGGTGTCCGACTCGGACACGCGGGCGCCGAAGGACCCGGCGGTGTCGTCGTCGCCGGACACCGACCCGGGCACCGATTCCGGCGGGAGCGACCCGGCCGTCGCGCCCGCGCCGGGCACCGCCGATCCGTCGGCGGCCCCATCCGACGCGGCGACGCCCGGGCCGGGCGAGGGGGCGGCGGAACCCGTTCCCGGGACCACCCGGCCGCCGGGCTCCACGTCGGGGGGCGTGACGTCCTCGCACAAGCCCGCGCCGCCGGCGCCGGGCACCAAGGCGCCCACCTCCACGTCCTCGGCCGTCGTCCCGGACCCGCCGGCCCCGACCACCTCGTCCTCGTCGCCCACGACCCCGCCGACGGAGACCCCGCCGGGGCCGGGCACCACCGGGTCGGCCTCCGGGTCCGCCTCCGGGTCGGCCCCGTCCTCCACGCAGTGACGGCGTCGGGCGCTGTGACGGCTGTGACGGCGTCGGGGCCCGGGGCTCAGAACAGGCGGAGCTTGTCGTCCTCGATGCCGCGCATCGCGTTGTAGTCCAGCACCACACAGTCCATGCCGCGGTCCGTTGCCAGTACGCGGGCCTGCGGCTTGATCTCCTGGGCGGCGAAGACACCGCGGACCGGCGCGAGGTGCGGGTCGCGGTTGAGGAGCTCCAGGTACCGGGTGAGCTGTTCCACGCCGTCGATCTCGCCGCGACGCTTGATCTCCACGGCCACGGTCGCGCCCGAGGCGTCACGGCACAGGATGTCCACCGGGCCGATCGCCGTCATGTACTCGCGGCGGATCAGCGTGTAGCCGTCGCCCAGCGTGTCGATGCGGTCGGCGAGCAGCTCTTGGAGGTGCGCTTCCACGCCGTCCTTGATCAGGCCGGGGTCGACGCCCAGTTCGTGGGAGGAGTCGTGCAGCACTTCCTCCATGGTGATGATGAGCTTCTCGCCCGCCTTGTTGACGACGGTCCAGACGCCCTCCTCGGCGCCCGTCCCCTCCTTGAGGGTGCACGGAGGAGACATCCAGTTGAGCGGTTTGTACGCCCGGTCGTCCGCGTGGATCGAGACACTGCCGTCGGCCTTCACGAGGATCAGACGGGGTGCCGAGGGCAGATGGGCGGTGAGCCGGCCCGCGTAGTCGACGGAGCAGCGGGCAATCACGAGACGCATGGTCGGCAACGCTACTCGACCGATGGGCCTCCACGCGATTCGCCCGTGAAAGCCCCCTTCGTCGATGGCGCGTTGTATGCGCATTCTCCTGGTGCGGTAACCCGGGGGCGCCTACCGTGGTGAGCGGGTGGTTGTCGAACGTGCACGCTGCGTCGCGGCCGCCTTCCCTGCCCGTAGGACTCCGGACACCCAAACCGCCGGGGTCACGAGAGGAGAACCCATGTCGCTCGACGTCTCACCGGCCCTACTCGAACAGGCCGAGCGAGGCGAGGTCGACGAAGCCGCCTTCGTCGACTGCGTCCGGACCTCCCTGCCTTACGCATGGGAGATGGTCAGCTCGCTGGTGGCCCAGCTGGAGGTTGAGGGCGGAGAATTCGCCGACAACCAGACGCCGCCGCCGGACGAGCAGGCGCGCGGGCAGCTGCTGCGCGCGCTCGCGAGTGACGCGATACGCGGTGCCCTGCAGCGGCACTTCGGGGTGCGCCTGGCATTCCAGAACTGCCACCGTGTAGCGGTGTTCCCGCTGGACCCCGCGGTGGACGACCGGCTCGCCAAGTTCACCTCGATCCGCGGCCAGCTGCTCAACCAGTCGCCGGAGCTGCGGGACTGTTAGGTCCCGCGTCGAAGAGCCGCCCGCTGCCGCTCCGTATGGCGGGAGGTACGACCGTTACCGGAGCGGCAGTGCGGCTCTCAGCCGAGGCGGGGCAGGACCTCGGCGCCGATGCGCCGTACGTTCTCCTCCGTCGCGGCGAGGTCGCCGGAGCCCTCCGTCAGCAAGGCGAAGCGTGTGATCCCCGTGCGTTCGGCGGTGGCCGCCAGGCGGTCCGCGGCGAACCGCGGGGTTCCGACGGGATGCAGCTCGCACAGGGACTCCGTGTACGCCACCGGGTCGCGCATCGCGCGTTGTCGGCCGTCAACCGTCACATGTGCGTCCAGGCCCTGGCGCAGCCAGCCCGGCATCGCCTTCACCAGCGTTTCCCGGGCGTCCGCCGTGCGGTCCGCGAGCTGGCAGACCCCGGCCGACACGTGCGCGGCGTCCGGCGCGCGTCCGGCGGCCCGGGCGGTGCGCCGCCACAGCGCGACCATGTCCGCCTTGTCCTCGTCCCCGCAGTGCATGCCGAGCAGCATGGGCAGGCCGCGCTCCGCGGCCAGCCGTACCGATGCCGGGGAGGTGCAGGCGACGATCACTTCCGGCCCCTTCCCGTCACCGTCCAGCGCCTCCGCGGGACGCGGTACGACGGCCACCTCGCGGAAGCCGTAACGCTCGCCGGCCGCTCCCACGCGCGCCTCGGTCAACCAGCGCCGCAGCAGGTCCAGGGCCTCGGGGAAACCCGTCTCGTACGCGTCCAGGCCCCCGCCGAACACCTCCAGGTCGATCCAGGGTCCGCCCCGGCCCACCCCGAGCATGAAGCGCCCGCCCGAGGTCAGGTGCAGCAGGGCCGCCTGTTCCCCGAGGGTCACCGGGTGCGTGCTCGGCAGTACGCTCACCGCCGTCCCCACGCGCAGCCGTTCGGTCCGTCCGAGCAGCAGGGCCGCCAGGGTCACCGCGGACGGGCAGACCCCGTACGGCACGAAGTGGTGCTCGGCCAGCCAGACCGCGTCCAACCCGGCCTCTTCGGCCACCTCGGCGGTCCGCACCGCACGGTGCAGCGCTTCCCCCGGCCCCTGGCCCGGGAACTGGGCCCCCACTACAAACGCTCCTACGCGCATCGCGCTTAGCCTCCTCGCGGCTGACGCGGCCTCCCCAGGTGGACCGGCTCTCCGACGCTCATGACATCAACGTCTGATGGCAACAACGTCCGACACGTGCCAAGGGCACGGCCGGCAGCCAAAGTTATTGGGATTGTCAGGCCGGCGTCCGTGAGCGGGCCCTCTCCTTGGCCACCCTGCGGGTACCCGGGCTCGCTGCGCGTAGTCTGGGAGAAAGTCACTGCCGTCCGCCCATCCGTGAGGTATACGTGTCACCGCGCCACAACCGCCCCAGGGGCGGCGGGAATCCAGCCGACCGTTCGGGCACGGGGTCGGGGTCCGGGTCCGGTTCCGGGGGGCTGGACAGGTTCGGCCTCGAACAGACCGAGGAGTACCTCGGCGAGGAGTGGAAGGTCCGGCACGTGGCGGGAGCGAGCGCGTCGGGCAAGCGCTACCGCTGCCCCGGCTGCGACCAGGAGATCCCCTCCGGCACCCCGCACCTGGTCGCCTGGCCCGAGTACGGCGGTGTGG
The DNA here is from genome assembly GCF_055231995.1 of Streptomyces sp. Tek67B01. NCBI lineage: Bacteria > Bacillati > Actinomycetota > Actinomycetes > Kitasatosporales > Streptomycetaceae > Streptomyces > Streptomyces sp. Tek67B01. The sequence goes on along the minus strand of NZ_JBUYUY010000001.1, from coordinate 2,455,178 downwards.
ACGACCGCCGGCACTGGCACAAGGCCTGCTGGAACGCGAAAGACCGCCGCACCACGCGGGTGCAGCGGTCCAGGAACGCGCCGAAGTACTAGGCGGCCGGCCTCCGGGCCGTCCCGTCCCGTCAGACGTCGCGGCGGCCGACCACCACGTAGGAGCCCGCCATGGCGGCGCCGGTCACCAGCAGCATCAGCGCCATCTGTGTCAGATCGGCGGGCATCGCCTCGGGGGAACCCGACGGGTCGGTGCTGCCCGTGGGCATCCCGAACAGCTGCATCAGGGCGACCGGAGCGTTGTGCCGGAGCACCAACCGCCCCAGCGGAGCCGAAGCCTCCCAGATGCTGAGCATCGCCCCGGCCACCGGCGGCAGCGTCACGACGCCGATCATGACGGCGATCGCCCCGGCCGAATGCCGCACCAGGGCCCCGACGGCCAGGGCGAGCAGCCCGAGCAGGGTGACGTAGAAGCTCCCCGCCAGCGCGCCCGCCCATTCGCCCGCCGGGTGATGCCCGGCTGCGGGGCCGTTGTGGGCGATGGCCGCCGCCGTGCCGACCACGAAGACGGAGCCGGCGGTGGCGAGGAAGGCGGCCAGGCCGAAGACGAGGTACTTGGCGGTGAGGACCCGGTGCCGATCGGGCGCGGCGGTGAAGGTGGTGCGCACCAGGCCCGTCCCGTGCTCGGAGGTGATCGTGAGCACGCCGAGCACCATCACCGCGAGCTGCCCGACGAGCATGCCGATCAGGGCCGGCGTCGTGAAGGGGATGTTCGAGTAGTCGCCCGAGGAGGTCTGGGCGATGAAGACGATGCCGATGCCGACGACCACCACCACCAGCGAGCCGAGCGTCCACAGGGTGGAGCGGACGGAGACGAGCTTGGTCCACTCCGAGGCCACCGCGTGCCCCAGGTGCGGGCGCCGGCTCTCCAGGGGGGAGCCGCAGGCAGGGGTCGTCGGGAGGGACCGGGGGTCGGTCGTCTGCGCGCCGCTCATCGGGAGGCCTCGGGGTTGTTCTGGACGGAGGCGGCGAGTTCGCCGGGCTCGCCGGGCATGAGGAACGCCGCGGCGCCCTCGCCGGGCGGCGGGGGCGCGAAGAAGCCCTCCCGGGGGACTTCGGGGGTCACGGGGCCCTCCTGCCAGTCCGGGAGGGCCAGCGGGTCCGGTTCCCACAGCTGCGCCCGGGGGTCCTCGGTGGAGGTGTACTCGACGGAGGACCGGGTCATCCGCATGTACGCCTCCTCCAGCGAGGCCCGGTGCGGGGACAGCTCCCACAGGCGCAGGCCGCCCGCGTGGGCCAGGTCGGAGATCCGCGGCAGCTCCAGGCCCGTCACGCGCAGGGCGCCGTCCGGTTCTTGAAGCACGCGGGCGCCGGCCTCGCGCAGGGCCTCCGAGAACGCGTCCCGGCCATCCGCGTCGGTGTCGGCCACGCGTACCCGAGCGAATCCGGCCGAATTGTGCGTGATGAACTCCTGGGTGCTCATGTCGGCCAGCAGCCGGCCCCGCCCGATCACGATCAGGTGGTCGGCGGTCAGGGCCATCTCGCTCATCAGGTGCGAGGAGACGAAGACGGTGCGGCCCTCGGCGGCGAGCTGCCGCATCAGGTTGCGGACCCAGAGGATGCCCTCCGGATCGAGGCCGTTGACGGGTTCGTCGAACAGCAGCACCCGGGGGTCGCCGAGCAGGGCGGTGGCGATGCCGAGCCGCTGGCCCATGCCGAGGGAGAAGCCCTTGGTGCGCTGGTGGGCGGCGTCCTGGAGGCCCACGACCGCCAGCACCTCGTCTACCCGCTTCTCCGGGATGCCGGAGAGCTGGGCGATGGACAGCAGGTGGGTACGGGCCCGGCGCCCGCCGTGCATGGCTTTCGCGTCGAGCAGTGCGCCGACGTGCCGCTGCGCGTTCGGCAGTTCCCGGAAGGGGAGGCCGTTGATCGTGACGTGACCGGCGGTGGGCCGGTCGAGCCCGAGGATCATGCGCATGGTGGTGGACTTCCCCGACCCGTTGGGTCCGAGGAATCCGGTGACGTGACCAGGCCTGACCTGGAAGGACAGCTGGTCGACGGCGGTCTTGGCGCCGAAGCGCTTGGTCAGGCCGACTGCCTCGATCATGGTTCTGCCCCTCGACAGGCCGGCGGGCCCGGGACGGCTTTCGCCCCTGTAAGGGTTAAGAGGATATCGAGTGGCCTACGGTTCCGTCCCGTCCCCGATCCCTGATCTCCCCCTGATCCCGACCTCGGGGTTCCCCGTACTACCTCCGGCGTCCGTCGCGCGACGGACGCCGGAGCGCGGAGTCGTGGACGGGACGTTATGCGTCGCGCTTCTTCAGCACCAGGTATCCGCCGAGTACGGCGGCCAGCGCCCACAGCACCATGATCCCGAAGCCGCCCCAGGGGCCGTAGGGCGGCGGCTCGCTGCCCATCGCGCCCGGCACGACCCGCATGACCGCGGAACCGGCCTGGTCCGGGAAGTACTGGGCCACCTTCCGCGTCGCCTCGACGGCGCCGAGGATGTTCGAGACGATCAGGAAGAACGGGATCAGGAGGCAGATCGAGAGCACCGAGCTGCGCAGCATCGTGGCCACGCCCATCGAGCACAGCGCGAGCACCGCCATGTAGAGCCCGGTGCCGATCACCGCCCGCAGCACGTTCGGCTCGTCGATGCCGATGCTCCGCTCGCCCAGGATCGCCTGTCCGAGGAAGAAGGACAGGAAGCTGGTGATCAGCCCCACGAGCAGGGCCAGCCCGGTCGCCACCACGAGCTTGCCGACGAGGAACTCCCCCCGGCGCGGTACGGCGGCCAGCGAGGCGCGGATCATGCCCGAGCTGTACTCGGTGCCCATCACCAGGACACCGAAGATGATCATGGCGAGCTGCCCGAACTGGATTCCGGAGAAGCTGGCGAGGGTCGGGTCGAAGGTCAACTGTTCCTCGGGCCGCATGTGCCCGAACGTGGCGCTGATGAGCGCGCACAGCCCGGCGCTGACGCCGACGGTGACGACCAGCGCGGTCGCGAGGGTCCAGACCGTGGAAGGGACCGTACGGATCTTCGTCCACTCCGAGGTGAGAACGGCGGGGAGGGCCACGGTCACTCACCGCCCTTGTGGGTCGCGTCGAAACCGGCGCCCCACGCGGGGACGTCGTCCGGCCGCGCGGGGTTGTCGCTCGCCATGCCGGGAGCGGGCGCGGCGCCCGGGGCGCCCGGGGCGTGGGCGTGGTACTCGACGGATTGCGCGGTCATGCGCATGAACGCTTCTTCCAATGAGGCCCGCTGAGGGCTGAGTTCGTGCAGCACGATCTGGTGTTGGGCGGCCAGTTCGCCGAGCCGCTCCGGTCCCACGCCGTCGATCTCCAGCGTGCCGGTGGCGGGAACGCTGACCGCGGTGATGCCCGCCTCGTGCAGGACGTCCTTGAGTCGCTCCTGCTGCGGCGAGCGCAGGCGCACGTAGCTGCGCGAGTTCTGGTGGATGAAATCGGCCATCGACAAGTCGGCGAGCAGTCTGCCCTGTCCGATCACGATCAAATGGTCTGCCGTCAGGGCCATTTCACTCATCAAGTGCGAGGAAACGAAGATCGTCCGACCTTCCGACGCCAGCCTCTTCATCAGATTGCGGATCCAGTGAATTCCCTCCGGATCCAGACCATTGACGGGTTCGTCGAACATCAAGATCTCCGGATCGCCGAGCAGCGCGGAGGCGATTCCCAGCCGCTGCCCCATCCCCAGCGAAAATCCTTTCGACTTCTTCTTCGCCACCGACGTCAACCCGACGAGGTCCAGTACCTCGGACACCCGACGCTCGGGGATGCGGTTCGACTGGGCCAGGCACAGGAGGTTGTTGTAGGCGCTGCGTCCGCCGTGCATGGACTTCGCGTCCAGCAGCGCTCCGATGTGTTTCAGCGGTTCCGGCAGGTCCCGGTAGTGCTTGCCGTCGATCCGGACCGTGCCACTGGTCGGGTTGTCGAGGTCGAGCATCATGCGCATGGTCGTGGACTTCCCCGCCCCGTTGGGGCCGAGGAAGCCGGTCACCACCCCCGGTCTGACCTGGAAGCTGAGGTTGTCCACGGCGGTCTTGGCGCCGAATCGTTTGGTGAGGCCCTCAAGCTCGATCATGCGGCCACGCTAGAACGCCGGAGGGCCCCACGCCACCTCGAAAGGTGACACAGGGCCCTCGTTGTGCACGCGGCGCGCGCCTCGGTCCTACCGGCGAATATCGGGGGTGTACGCGCCGGACGCCGAAACGGGCGTTCAGCGGGTCTGCTGCGCCGGGACGCCGCGGGTGACGGGCTCGTCGTCGATCGGGGAGCCGGCGGCGGCGACGGCGGCACCGGTCAGCGTCGCCAGCATCTCGCGGACGTTGGTCAGCTGGGCGTTGATGGAGTCGCGGCGGTTGGTGAGCGCCGCCAGCTCGCGCTCGGACTCGCTGCGGATCCGGTCGGCCTTGGCGTTGGCGTCGGCCACGATGTCCTCGGCCTGGCGCTGCGCGGTCTCCACGGTCTGACGGGCGCGGCGCTCGGCGTCCGTACGGAGCTTCTCGGCCTCCAGGCGCAGCTGCTCCGCGCGGTGCTCGATCTCCGCGAGCCGCTTCTCGGCCTTGGCCTGACGGGAGGCCAGGTCGCGCTCGGACTGCTCGCGCCGCTTGGCCAGGTTGGTCTCGAAGTCGGCGGCGGCCTGGGCGGCCTTCGCGCGGGTCTCCTCGAAGAGCGCGTCCGCCTCCTCGCGCTTGGACGCCGCGTCCTTCTGGGCCTCGGCACGCAGCGTCGAGGCGTCGCCCTTGGCCTTCTCGACGATGCGGACGCCCTCGTCCTCCGCCTTCGACTTGCGGTCGGCGGCGAACGACTCGGCGTCGTTGCGCACCTGCTGGGCGGCGGACTCGGCCAGCTCACGGTGCTGCTCGGCCGCGCGACGGGCCTCCTCGCGCAGGTCCTTCGCCTCCTCCTCGGCCAGGCGCAGGATCTTCTCGACCCGGGCGCCGAGACCCGCGTACGACGGCTCGGCGTCGCTCACCTGGGCCTGGGCGTTCTGCGTCTCGAGGTGCAGCTCCTCGATCCGCTTTTCCAGAGAGTTGATACGTCCTAGGGCGCTGTCGCGGTCGGAGACCAGCTTGGTGATGCGGTCGTCCACCTGACCACGGTCGTAACCACGCCGCACGAGCTCGAAGCCGAAGGGGGAGGAAGTGTCGCTCATGGGGTTCCTGTCGAATGAGACCGATGAGGTGCTACGTGAGGTGTTAGGGGAATCCTAGGCGCCCAAGCGGCGTGTCATCGAGTCAATCCACGTTTGATCTGGACAATGACACCCCTTTTGAGTGGCAAGGCGGCAGAATGCTTGTCACTCCTTCGGGTGAACCTTCATCAGGGGCACACATTCCCTCACACTGACTAGCCCTCTGACGACTTACCACCCGAACGAGTGGAACCCGCCGCCGCTCCGGCCTTCACACCCCCCGCGCCCTGACCGCCGACCGCCGGCTTTCCGCCGCCCGAAGGCGCCTCGAATGATTCCAACGCCTCAAGAACGTCCTGGACACGGGAGATCTCCGCCTGAATGTCCTCCCGCCTGCGCACGAGGACTTCCAGCTCACGACGGCCCTCATCGACGAGCCGCTCCGCCTCGGCCTTCGCCTCCGCGAGCGCCTGCTCCGCCTGGCGCGCCAGGTCGGCCTTCTTCTGCTCGGCCTCCTTGAGCAGCGTTTCCGCCTTGCGGACGGCCGCGATGCGGACCTTGCTCGCCTCACTGCTCGCGTCGGACAGCATCGTCTTGGCCTTCGTCTCGGCCTCGACGCTCTGCTCCGTCGCCGCGCGCACCAGCTTGTCCACGCGCTCACCGGCCGACTTCATCTGCTCGGCCGACTCCCGGCGGGCCCGCTCGTGCAGCTCCTCCACCTCGGACTCGACGCGGGCACGCAGCTCCTCCGCCCGCTCCCTTATGGCGGCGGCGTCCGTACGCGCCCCGACGAGCAGCTCGTCGGCGTCCGTACGGGCCTTCTCCACAAGGGAGTTGCCCTCGACGGTCGCCTCCGAGCCGATCCGCGCCGCCTCCTTGCGGGCCGCGTCGACCATCGCGTCGGCCTGTTCCTCGGCCGCCGTGGTCGCCGCCAAGGCCTGCTTCCGCGCGTCGGCGGTGAGCTTGTCGGCTTCCGCCGCCGCCTCGGTGATGAGCCGGTCCACCTGCTCGGCGGCCTCGGTGCGACGCTTGTTCGCCTCCTCGCGGGCCTCGTCGAGCAGCCGCTCCGACTCCGCCCGGGCCTCGGAACGCACGCGCTCCGCCTCGGTCGCCGCACTCGCCTTGACGCGTTCGGCCTCCGACCGGGTGCGGGCCGCGTGCTCCTGCGCCGAGGACAGCGCCTCGGTGGCCTCGGCGCGCAGCCGTTCGGCCTCGGCCGCGGCCTCGCCGACCGTGCGCTCGTTGTCCTTGCGGGTCTGCTCGGTGAGCTTGTCGGCTTCCGCCGCCGCCTCGGTGATGAGCCGGTCCACCTGCTCCGCGGCCTCGGTGCGACGCCTGCCCGCCTCCTCGCGGGCCTCGTCCAGCAGCCGCTCGGATTCCCGCTCGGCGCTCGCCAGCGTCTCCGCCGCCGCGGCCGTGACCCGCTCGGCCTCCGCGGTGGCCTCGCCGATGACCCGGCCGCCCTCCGCGCGCGCCTCGTCCAGCGTCCGCGCCGCGTCCGTGCGCAGCCGTTCCGCTTCCGCCGCGGCCTCGCCGACCGTGGCCTCGTTGGCGGCGCGGGTCTCCTCGACCAGCCGGTCGCCCTCGGTGCGGGCGTCGACCAGGACGCGCGCGGCGTCCCGTTCGGCCGCGGCCAGGGTGTCGGCCGCCCGCGTGGTGAGCCGCTCGGCCTTCGCCGTCGCCTCGGCGAGCGCGGCCTCGGTGGCCGCGCGCGTCTCCTCCGTGAGCCGCTCCGCCTCGGAGATCGCCTCGGTGATGAGCCGGTCCGCCTGCTCCGCGGCCTCGGTACGCAGCCGGCCGGCCTCCACCCGCGCCTCGTCCAGCGTGCCCGCCGCCTCGGCGCGGGTCCGCTCCGCCTCCTCCTCGGCCTCGGCGCGCAGCCGCTCCGCTTCCGCCGTCGCCTCCGCGACCGTCGCCGAGTTGGCCGCGAGGGTCTCCTCGGTGAGCCGCTCGGCCTCCGCGGTCGCCTCCGCGACGAGCCGGGCGCCCTCGGCGCGCGACGCCTCCAGGGACTCCGCCGCCTCGCCGCGGATGCGGTTCGCGTCGTCCCGGGCGTCCGCCCGGGTCCGGGCCGCGTCGCGCTCGGAGGCGGCCAGCGCGTCCGTCGCCTCCGTGCGCACCCGCTGCGCGTACTCGGCGGTGTCGGCGCGCAACTGCTCGGCCTCGGCGATCGCCTCGCCCACCGTGCGCTCGGCCAGTGCCCTCGCCGCGTCCGTCTCCACCCGGGCTTCGCCGCGGACCCGGGCAGCGTCCTCCGCGGCCCGCTCCCGCTCCGCGCGGGCGTCGGCGCGGATGCGGTCGGCCTCGGCCTCCGACTCCGTCTTGGTCCGCTCCGCCGCGTGCTCGGCCGCGCTGCGCAGCCCGGCGATCTCCTCCTCGGCCTGCTCGTGCAACCCGGCCACGGCGTCCCGGACCTGCTGCGCGGTGGCCTCCGCCGCCGCCACCAGTTCCGACGCGCGCCGCTCCGCCTCTTCGGTGAGCCGGGCCGCCTCGGCCTGCGCCTCCTCCGAGCGCTTGCGGGCCTGCGCCAGCAACTCCTCGCTCTGCTCGCGGGCCTGGGCCCGCTCGTTGTCCGCGTCCGTACGGGCCGACGCGAGGGTCTCCTCCGCCTCCCGGCGGCGGCGGGCCGCTTCCTCCGCGGCGGCCGACAGCGCCTCGGCGGCCTCCTCGGAGACCCGCTCGGCGGCGGCCTTCGCCTCCGCGCGCAGCCGGTCCGCGGTCTCCTGCGCCTCCATGCGCACCCGCTCGGCCTCGGCCTCGGCCTCGCCGCGCAGCCGTACCGCGACCTGCTCCGCCTCCGCCCGGACCCGGCCGGCGTCCTGGGCGGCCTCCGTGCGCAGTTGCTCGGCCTCCGCCTCCGACTGCGTGCGCAGGGTCCGGATCCGCTCCGCCGACTCGGCGCGCAGCCGTTCGGTCTCCTCCGTCGTCTCCCGACGGATGTTCTCCGCCGCCGTGCGGGCGTCACGCAGCGTCGCCTCGGCCGTGGTCAGCCGGTTCTCCGCGTCCGAGTGCAGCCGGACCAGTTCCTCGTCGGCCTCCGCCCGCTTCGCGGCGAGGGTCTGCTCGGTCTCCTCGCGCCGGGCCAGGGCCGCGGCCTCCGCCTCGGCGCGTACGGACTCGGCCTGCTCCTCGGCTTCGGCGCGCAGTCGTTCGGCCTCGGCGCGGGTCCGCTCCAGGGTCTCCTCGGCCTGCTTGCGCAGGGTGCCGGCCCGTTCCACGGCCTCCGCGCGGACCCGCTCGCTCTCGGTGGCGGCCCCGCCGCGCAACTCGTCCGCGTCCGCCTTGGCCTTGCCCAGCAGTCCCTCGGCGGTGCGGGCCGCCTCCTCGATCTGCTGAACCGCCTCGCGGCGCGCCTCGCCGCGGATGCGCTCGCCCTCGGCGACGGCCTCCGCGCGCAACTGCTCGGCCTCGCCGCGCAGCCGCCGGGCCTCCTCCTGGAGTTCGACCGTCCGGGCCCGGTACTCCTCGGTGTCGTCCTTCGCGGCGCCCTTGAGCTCATCGGCCGTGGCCGCGGCCTGGGCGCGCAGCCGCTCCGCCTCCGCCTCGGCCTCGCGACGGATGCGCTCTGCCTCCTCGGACGCGGCGCGGGTGGTGGCCCGGGCGTCCTGCGAGGCCTTGTCCAGTACCTCCTCGGCGGTGCGGGCCGCCTTCGCCAGTTGCGCCGCCATCTCCTCGGAGGCGGCCGTACGGGCCTGCGCGCCGGCCTCGGTGCGCAGCCGCTCCGCCTCCGCGCGGGCATCGGCGAGGGCCTGCTCGGCCTCGGCCTTGAGGACCTCGGCCTCCTTGGAAGCCTCGCCGACCAAGCGGGCGACCTGCTCCTTGGCGGTGCGGGTGCGCTGCTCGTTGACCGACTCCGCCGACGCGAGCTGCCGGGCGGCGCTCTCCTTGGCCTCCGCGAGCACCTTCTCGGCCTCGGCGCGCGCGGTGCGCAGCGCGTTGTCGGCCTCCTGGACCCGGGACTCGGCGACCCGGCCCAGGTCGAGGGTCTGCTGCCGGGTCTGCTCGGCCTCGGCGGTGGTGCTCGTACGCAGCCGCTCCGCGTGCTCGGTGGCCTCCTGCGCCTGGGCGGAGGCGGCGGCCAGCAGCCGCTCCGCCTCCTTGCGGGCGCGCAGCAGCGTCGCCTCGGCCTCGGCGCGGGTGGCCTCGGCCTCGGCGGCGAGCCGGCGGGTGGCCTCGGCGGCGTGCCGGGCGGCCTCGGCGCGCGCGGTGTTCAGGGTCTGCTCGGCCTCGGCGCGGGACTCGTCCATGAGCCGGCGGGCCTGGGACTCGGTGCGCGCGCGCAGCTGTTCCGCCCAGGCGACGTTCTCGTTGACGTGCGCCTCGACGGTCTGGCGGCGCTCGTTGAGTTCCTGGTCCAGCCGCTGGCGCCGGTTGACGGCCTCGGCGTGCAGTTCGGCCTGGAGGCGCGCCTGGTGCTCGGCGTGCTCCTGGAGGATGCGCTGGGTCTGCGCCCGGGCGTCGCGCAGTTCGCGCTCGGCGTCGGAGCGCATCTGGTCGGCCTGGATCTGGGCGTTGCGGAGCAGCTGCTCCGCCTGGTAACCCATGTCCGCGCCGTCGTAGGCGGGGCGGGACGCGAGATTGCGGCGTACCTCATGGAGCTTGGCGCGCAGCACCTCGACCTGGTATCCCAGGTCTTCGGCGTGCTGGACGGCCTTCCCGCGCTCCTTCTTCAGCCGCTCCATCTCGGCCTCGAAGCGCGAGAGATGGTCGGCCTCGGCCTGATGGCTCTCCTGGCTTTCGTAGCCCCGCACAGCGCGGTCCCATCCGTCCCCTGGTCGCAAGCTCACTCCCAATTGAGCATCGCTCGCCCGCTGAACGACGCCCCCGGGGAATGGTGTCAGATACCGGGGCAGGGGTCACAGGCCCCGACCCCGTCTCCGCACCGAACCCCGGCCGAGCCATGGCCACTCTACCTGTGGCCTGCCCCATGGCCCGGCCGTCAGGGCGAAGACCCCGAACGCCCCGGTCCGAGCCGAGGGGTGCGGGGTCGCCCGGAAGCCGACCCGGTGCGCGTCGCGGGAGGCGCCGCGCCGCGCCGGGCGCACCGCTGCGGCCCGTCAGTGGTCGGGTGCGGAGGTGACCAGTTCGGTGAGTACGCCGTGGCAGTCCTTGGGGTGCAGGAAGGTGATCCGGGATCCCATCGAGCCGATGCGGGGCTCCTCGTAGAGGACGCGGACGCCCTTGCCGCGGATGGCCTCGGAGTCGCCGTCGACGTCGGCGGTGCCGAAGGCGATGTGGTGGACGCCCTCGCCGTTCTTGGCCAGCCACTTGCCGACCGCCGAGTCCTCGCGGGTGGGCTCCAGGAGCTGGAGGTAGGAGGCCCCGCCGTCCGAGGTCTCGTTGATCTTGAGCATGGCCTCGCGCACACCCTGCTCCTCGTTGACCTCGGTGTGGAACACCTCGAAGCCGTACGTGGCACGGTAGAACTCGACGGTCTTGTCGAGGTCGAAGCAGGCGATCCCGATGTGGTCGATTCTTGTCAGCATGGGAACAGTGCACAGCTGAGGAGGGTGGTCACGCAACGTGCCAGCGATCACACCGACAGCCCGGTGACGGGGCGGGTACCGCTCAGTACATTCGGGTAAACCCTCGTTCACTCCTCTCATCCAAGGGGCTGTGCCTCATGTCCGGAACGAACAACACCACTTCCGTGATCGTCGCCGGGGCCCGCACGCCCATGGGGCGTCTGCTCGGCTCGCTGAAGTCCTTCTCCGGCGCCGACCTCGGCGGCTTCGCCATCAAGTCCGCGCTGGAACGGGCCGGGATCTCGGGCGACCAGGTCCAGTACGTGATCATGGGCCAGGTGCTCCAGGCCGGCGCGGGCCAGATTCCCGCCCGTCAGGCCGCCGTCAAGGCCGGCATCCCCATGAACGTGCCCGCGCTCACGATCAACAAGGTCTGTCTCTCGGGCCTCGACGCCATCGCCCTCGCGGACCAGCTGATCCGCGCCGGGGAGTTCGACATCGTGGTCGCCGGCGGCCAGGAGTCGATGACCAACGCCCCGCACCTGCTGCCGAAGTCCCGCGAGGGATTCAAGTACGGCGCCATCGAGATGCTCGACGCGATGGCCTACGACGGCCTCACCGACGCGTTCGAGAACATCGCGATGGGCGAGTCCACCGAGAAGCACAACACCCGCCTGGGCATCGAGCGCGCCTCGCAGGACGAGTTCGCCGCCGCCTCCCACCAGCGGGCCGCGGCCGCACAGAAGAACGGCGTCTTCGAGGCCGAGATCACCCCGGTCGAGATCCCGCAGCGCAAGGGCGACCCGGTGATCTTCGCGCAGGACGAGGGCATCCGCCCCGAGACCACCACCGAGTCCCTCGGCAAGCTGCGCCCCGCGTTCGCCAAGGACGGCACCATCACCGCCGGAACCTCCTCGCAGATCAGCGACGGCGCCGCCGCCGTGGTCGTGATGAGCAAGGCCAAGGCCGAGGAGCTGGGCCTGGAGTGGATCGCCGAGATCGGCGCCCACGGCAATGTGGCCGGACCGGACAACTCGCTCCAGTCGCAGCCCTCGAACGCCATCCTGCACGCCCTGAAGAAGGAGGGCCTGGAGGTCGCCGACCTCGATCTGATCGAGATCAACGAGGCGTTCGCGGCGGTCGCCGTGCAGTCAATGAAGGACCTCGGCGTGACCCCGGAAAAGGTGAACGTGAACGGCGGCGCCATCGCCCTGGGGCACCCGATCGGCATGTCCGGCGCCCGCGTGGTGCTGCACCTGGCCCTGGAGCTCGCCCGGCGCGGCGGCGGGGTGGGCGCGGCGGCCCTGTGCGGCGGCGGTGGTCAGGGTGACGCCCTGATCGTCCGCGTGCCCGGCAACGGCACGAAGGCGTAGGTACCGCGAGGATGACTACGGTGGACGTCCCCACGCTGGTGGCCCAGGCCCGAGAAGGCCGTCCGCGGGCCGTGGCCCGGCTGATCTCCCTGGTCGAGGGGGCGTCCCCGCACCTGCGCGAGGTGATGGCGGCCCTGGCCCCGCTCACGGGCGGGGCGTACGTGGTGGGCCTGACGGGCTCCCCGGGCGTGGGCAAGTCCACGTCCACGTCGGCCCTGGTGTCGGCGTACCGCAAGGCCGGCAAGCGGGTCGGAGTGCTCGCGGTGGACCCGTCCTCGCCGTTCAGCGGGGGCGCCCTGCTCGGCGACCGGGTGCGCATGTCGGACCACGCCTCCGACCCGGGGGTCTACATCCGGTCCATGGCCACGCGCGGGCACCTGGGCGGTCTCGCCTGGGCGGCGCCGCAGGCGATCCGCGTACTGGACGCTGCCGGCTGCGAGGTGATCCTGGTCGAGACGGTCGGGGTCGGGCAGTCGGAGGTGGAGATCGCCTCGCAGGCGGACACGTCGGTGGTGCTGCTGGCGCCGGGCATGGGCGACGGCATCCAGGCCGCGAAGGCGGGCATCCTGGAGATCGGCGACGTGTACGTGGTGAACAAGGCGGACCGGGACGGCGCCGACGCGACCGCCCGGGAGCTGAACCACATGCTCGGTCTGGGGGAGTCCCGCGGGCCGGGCGACTGGCGCCCGCCGATCGTCAAGACGGTCGCCGCCCGGGGTCAGGGCATCGACGAGCTGGTCGAGGTGCTGGAGAAGCACCGGGCGTGGATGGACGAGCGGGGGGTGCTGGCCGAGCGCCGGGCCGCCCGCGCCGCGCGGGAGGTGGAGACCATCGCGGTGACGGCCCTGCGGGCCCGCATGGCGGACCTGCACGGCGACGCGCACCTCGGGAGCCTCGCGGCGAAGGTCGCCGCGGGCGAGCTGGACCCGTACGCGGCCTCCGACGCCCTGCTGGCCACCCTCACCGAAGCGGAGGCGCCGGACCCGCCGCGCCCCTAAGCTGGCGGCGTCCGGTATGCCTCGAAGGCGCCCCGGCGGTTTCGGGGTGCCCCGCGAAGGGAGTGGCTCATGGCCAAGCGCGGCAACAAGAAGCGGGCCCGCAGGAAGAAGAAGGCGAACCACGGCAAGCGTCCCAACGCCTGACCGGTCCGCCCGCGAACGCACGAGAGCCGCGCCCCCGCCGTACGGGGGGCGCGGCTCCGGCGTCGGACCGCTCAGACCTTGCCGCGCTGGTCGCGCAGGTGGTCGGCCACCGGCCCCAGGGAGGCGCGCAGCGCCGCCAGGTCCTGCGGGCTGAGCAGGTCGATGAAGTGCTGCCGTACGGACGCCACGTGGTGCGGGGCGACCTTGCGCATGGTCTCCATGCCCTCGTCGGTGAGCACCGCGTACAGGCCGCGACGGTCGGACTCGCAGTTCACCCGGGTGACCAGGCCGGCCGCCTCCATTCGGGTGATCTGGTGGGAGAGCCGGCTCTTCGACTGGAGGGTGGCGGTCGCGAGGTCGCTCATCCGCATCCGGTGGTGCTCCGACTCCGAGAGGTTCACGAGGATCTCGTAGTCGTTGTTGGTGAGTCCGAAGGGCTGGAGATCCTTTTCCAGCTGGTGCATCAGCAGTCTGCTGACGTCCAGGTGGGTGCGCCAGGCGCACTGCTCGGCGTCGGTAAGCCAGCGCGTGGCCGTCTCGGTCTCCATGGTCTCCATGACTGAACTCTACCTAAGAAGTTGAATTACGTACAAAAATAGGACGATCGTGGAAGACGGTCCCGGTCGGCTCCGTCGGGAGGTGCCCCGGGACCGTCACAGTCCGAGGCGCCGTTGCAGATCACCCAGCTGTCCCGGCATCCGCGGCACGCCCAATTGTCCCAGCGGCCCCTGGCCCGCGCCCGGTACCCCGTGGTTCTGGTCGCCGGCGGCGCCGGTGCCCACCGTCCCGATCGCCTGCTCCGCCATCAGCGTCTCCGAGGATTGCAGCAGCACCGTCCCGGCCCCGACGAACTCGAACTGGTGCTCCTCTCCCGAGGAGCCTCCGATGCCCGTCAGCGAGCGCAGACCCCCGATCACCCCCGACATGTACCGGTGGTCGTAGTGGTGGCACGGCGAGGGGCAGTCCGCCCACCCCACCAGCGCCTGCGGGTCCACGCGCAGCGGCGGCTCCATGAACACCACCGGCCCGTTGGACGCCGCCACGAACTTCCCCGTCCCGATCAGGGTCAGGAAGCCGGGGACGATCGACTGCTTGAGCGCGAGGGTGGGCTGGAAGGCCAGCAGGTTCCCCGACCGGATCGTCAGGTTCCCGTCGTCCAGGTCGTAGGAGTTCACGTCGAACGCCCGGTCGGCCAGCAACATCTTGCCCTGGCCCTCGGCCACCACCCAGTCGCTCGCGTGCATGGGCGAGTGGAAGCTCGTGCGCAGCAGCCGGTCGAAGCGGCCGTTGCCGACGCCGGTGAACTCGATGCTCCCGTAGTAGGAGATCATCTTGCCCTTTTGCAGGAACCACTGGCTCCCCTTGAGCTCCACGCAGAAGGTGTACGCGTTCACGTTGTCGTCGCTGGGCAGGGTGTACGGGTCGAAGACCGTCGGGCCGCCGGGGCCGCCGGTCACGGGGCCGAAGCTCACAGTTTCTCCTCCGAAGCCTGTACGTATACCGCGCCCTGGCCGGACAGCTCCAGCTGGAACGCCTCCCCCGAGCCGCGTCCGACCATGTCCCGCCAGCCGAGCGCCGTGGACAGCTTGTTGCGCACGTCCCCGTGGTGGGCGACGTAGGCCTGCGGGTCCACGTGGATCGGCCGTTGGGGCGTGATGGGAAGTTCGATGACTCCGCCGTGGGCCATCACGGCGACCGAGCCGTGGCCCTTGAGGGTGGTGGTGAACAGGCCCTGCCCGGTCACCTGGCCGCGCACCATGCCCATGACGCCGCCCTGCGACCCCATGAACATGGTGCCCTGCTGGAGGGTCCCGTCGAAGGCGAGCAGCCGGTCCGCCTCCACGTACAGGGTCTCGCCGGACAGGTTGATCACCTGGATGTGGTGGCCGCCGTGGCCGAACATCACGGTGCCGCTGCCCTCGACCGTCATCAGCGGGGTCTGCTCGTTCGCCACCCGGCGCCCGATCATGCCCATGACCCCGCCCTGGCCGCCGGTCAGGCTCGGGGTGAAGGACACCTCACCGCGGTAGGCGAGCATCGCCCCGCGCTGGCTGTACATCTTCTGGCCCGGTACGACCTGCGCCTCGACCATCTTCGAGTTGATCTCGCGGAACGGCATCAGAGGTCACCGCCGATGGTGTTGCGCTCGCTGGGCTGCACGTACACCAGGCCCTCGCCCTCGAAGCGGATCTGGAAGGACTCGCCCGAGCCCTCGCCGATCAGCGTGCGGAAGTTGATCCCCGACTGGAACGACTGCCGGAGGTCGCCGGTGTGCGCGATGTACGCCCCCGGGTCCACGGAGAGCGGGTACTGGCCGCTGACGCGCAGCACCACCGCCGGGCCGTCGGACATGATCGCCGCCTGGCCGGAGCCCTCGACGGTGGTGGTGAACAGGCCGTTGCCCGTCGCCCCGCCGCGCAGGCCGGTGAAGGTGGTGCCGGTGCGCAGCCCGGCGTCGGTGCACAGCAGGTTGCTGGCCTCGACGTGGAGCTTCTCGCCGCGCAGGTTGACGAGGTTGATCTCGCTCGCGCGGTCGGCGAAGAAGCAGGTGCCGTGCCCCTGCACCTCCATCACGGTCATCTGTTCGCCGGTCAGCCGGCGGGTCACCATGCCGCGCAGGCCTTCACCGCCGCCGGTCATCTTCTTGAAGGCCATCTGACCGTCGTACGCGACCATGGAGCCGTTCTTCGCTTTCACGGCGTCCCCGGTCAGGTCGACGGCGAGCACCTTGCTGCCTTGGAGTCGGAACTGAGCCACGGGGAGAAGGTATCCGCAGCGGGCCGGGCCGAACAGGGCGCCCGGGCCGATATCCGCCACACCGGGCCGTTCTCCGGCCCTATTTCCGGGTCCGGGCCCGTTTCCCGAGGAGCCCGGGGGCCCGGTCAAGATCTCCCCGTGCGGCTGAGACACTGGTTCGGACCATGGCCTCGACCCCCCGAAGGTTCCTCGTGGACATCAAGACCGCCTCCGCCCTCCACCGGCTGCGCCTCGTCTCCGTACCGGAGGCGCTGTCGTTCCCGGCCCTGCTGATCTTCGGCTCGCTGCTCAGCCGGATCTCGGACATCAACCTGGTGATGCCGCTCGGGGCCCTGCACGGCATCCTCTTCGTCCTGTACGTGATCTTCCTGCTGGACGTGTGGAACCGGGCCAAGTGGCCGGCCAAGAAGGTCGCGCTGTTCTTCCTGCTGGCCCTGGTGCCCTTCGGCGGCCTCTACGGTGACCGGGTGCTCAAGCGCGACGAGGCCCGAACCGTGCTAGCGGCCCGTGCGCGCGAGGCGGCGAAGGCATGATCGTCGCGTTCTCGGTGACGCCGCTGGGCGTGGGGGAGGACGTCGGCGAGTACGTCGCCGACGCGGTCCGCGTCGTACGGGAGTCCGGTCTGCCGAACCGTACCGACGCCATGTTCACCACCGTCGAGGGCGAGTGGGACGAGGTGATGGACGTGGTCAAGCGGGCGGTCGCGGCCGTGGAGGCGCGCGCGCCACGGGTCTCCCTCGTCCTGAAGGCAGACGTCCGTCCCGGGGTGACGGACGGTATGACCTCGAAGGTGGAGACGGTCGAACGGCACCTCGCCGAGGGCTGATCCCGCCTCCTTCCCCCCTGCCCGCGACCACGCCCCCGGCCCACCGGCCGGGGGCGTTCGCATGCCGTCGGGCCGGCCCCGTGTCGCCCGCGCGTCCCCCGTACGGCCCTGAGCCGGCCGCCCGCGGCAGAACCGCCCCGTCGGCGGAGCCCCGTTCGACACACCAGGCGTTCGTCACCTTTTGTGGTGATATCAACCGCGTCGAGACATCGGCATGTCGAGACATCGGCACCGAGCACTGGAGGGACCGTGCGGCCGGAAGGCTTCGACTACGAGACCCACAGCCGCCTCGCCGGCCCGTTCGCGGAGCCGGACCCCACCGCCTACCGGGTGAGGTACCGCTCCCTGTTGTCGCGTGAGGAAGTCCGGACGCGAATACGCGCGATCGCCCTCATGACGCTCGCGCCGCTGGCCGCCGCCGGGCTGCTGCTCTACCTCGTCTGGCCCACGCACTGGACCGTCCGCGAGGGCGGCGAACGCTGGCTCGTCGGCCTGGACGCCGTGATGCTCGGCTCCATCGGGCTGATCATGCTCTTCACGCTGGTCAACGTGGTCTCGATCGCCCACGCCACGATGGTCGCCCGGGACCCGGTCCCGGTGCCCCCCGAACCCGGCACCCGTGTCGCGTTCCTGACGACGTACGTGCCCGGCAAGGAACCGCTGGAGATGGTGCGGTCCACCCTCCTCGGCGCGGTACGCGTCCGCCACGACGGACCGCTGGACGTCTGGCTGCTGGACGAGGGCGACGACCCCGAGGTCAAGGCGCTCTGTGCGGAACTCGGCGTACGCCACTTCACCCGCAAGGGGAACCCCGGCTGGAACACCGACTCGGGCCCCTATCGGGCCAGGACCAAGCACGGTAACTACAACGCCTGGCTGAGCCGGTACGGCGAGGACTACGACTTCTTCGCCTCCGTCGACACCGACCACGTGCCCCTGCCGAACTACCTGGAGCGGATGCTCGGCTACTTCCGCGACCCCGACACCGCCTTCGTCGTCGGCCCCCAGGTGTACGGCAACTACACCGGGTCCGTCACGAAGGCCGCCGAGTCCCAGCAATACCTCTTCCACGCCCTCATCCAGCGCGCCGGCAACCGCTACGGCGCCCCCATGTTCGTCGGCACCAACAACGCGGTACGCGTCAGCGCCCTGCGTCAGGTCGGCGGGCTCTACGACTCCATCACCGAGGACATGGCCACCGGCTTCGAGCTGCACCGCCGGCGCAACCCCGCCACCGGCCGGTTCTGGCGGTCCGTCTACACCCCCGACGTGCTCGCCGTCGGGGAAGGCCCGGCCTCCTGGACCGATTTCTTCACCCAGCAACTGCGCTGGTCGCGGGGCACCTACGAAACCCTCTTCCGGCAGTACTGGAAGGGCCTCTTCCAGATGCCCCCGGGACGTCGGCTCAACTACACCCTGATGCTCGTCTACTACCCCATGACAGCCGTCAACTGGCTGCTCGGCATCCTCAGCTGCGTGCTGTTCCTGTGGTTCGGCGCCTCCGGCATCGAGGTGTCCTCCGAGGTCTGGTTGATGCTCTACACCGACACGGCCGCCCTCCAAGTGGGCCTGTACCTGTGGAACCGGCGGCACAACGTCTCACCCCACGAGCCCGCGGGCTCCGGCGGCCTGGCCGGCATGGCCATGTCCGCGGTCTGCGCTCCCATCTACCTGAGGTCGCTCGGCTCGGCGGTCCTGCGCACCGAGGGCCGGTTCGTCGTCACCCCCAAGGGCGGTGACGCCAGCCCCGACCGGATGGCGACCTTCCGGATCCACCTGTTCTGGGCGGCCGTCCTGATCTCCTCGCTGACGGCCTCCGTCCGCTACGGACACACCCACGCGGCCATGCGGATCTGGGCCGTGCTCGCGCTGCTCGTCGCCCTCGCGCCGCTCCTGGTATGGGGTGCCACGCTCGGCCGCGAGCGCTGGGCCCGCTACCGCGCCCGGCTGCGCGAGCGGCGCCCCGTCGGCAGTGCCGGCGGCGAGCCGGGCGACGAGCCGGAGCCGGCGTTCGCCACGACGACCGGAGGGAATTGAGACATGGCCTACCGGCCCTCGAAGAGCTTCAAGAAGACCGCCCTCGGAAGCGGCGCGGCCCTCCTGCTCGCCGCGCTCAACGCCCCTGCCGCGCTGTCCTTCGCCGAGGACACGTACCACTCGTACAAGATCGGACAGTCCAGCTACCGCATCCAGTACGGCTCCTGGGCGCTGGTCGACCTGCCCGAGCAGTACCGGATCAACGCGATGCACGCGGCGCTGCTGCACACCGGCAAGGTGCTGCTCATCGCCGGCTCCGGCAACAACCAGAAGAACTTCGACAAGGGCACCTTCGACACCATCCTGTGGGACCCGAGGGACAACACCTTCAAGAAGATCCCCACCCCCGAGGACTTCTTCTGCTCCGGCCACACCCAGCTCCCCGACGGGCGGCTGCTGGTCGCCGGCGGGACCGCCCGCTACGAGGTGCTCGACGGGAAGGTCACCCGGGCCGGCGGCGGCATGCGGGTGAAGAACGAGAGCCCCGACAAGGCCGTCACCCTGCGCAAGGGGACCCGGTTCCGGTCCCCGTCCGGAGTCGAGTACCAGGCGAAGTTCGACGTCACCGTGCCCAAGGCCAAGCGCGAGTTCGAGGTCACCTACGGGCGGGGCGGGCGGATGACGCCCTGGAAGACGAAGGTGGTCGCCGCCGAGGCGCGGGTGTTCGTCGAGGCGGTTCGGGCCGGGGCGCAGGGGCTGACGACCGAGGCCGCGCAGTACGAGGTGGTCGGCCTCAAGGGCAAGGACGCCGACAACGTCTACGGGCTCGCGGAGCGCCTCAGCGTCGACAAGCAGGACTTCCAGGGCATCAAGTCGGCGTACGAGTTCGACCCGCTGGCCGAGCGGTACGTCCCCGTCGACCCGATGAAGGACGCCCGCTGGTACCCGACCCTGGTCACCCTGGAGGACGGGCGGGCGCTGGCCGTGTCCGGCCTCAACGACGTCGGCGATGTCGTGCCCGGGGACAACGAGTACTACGACCCCCGGACGAAGAAGTGGACCAAGGGGCCGTTCCACTACTTCCCGACCTACCCGGCCCTCTTCCTCACCCAGGGCGGCAAGCTGCTCTACACCGGGTCCAACGCCGGCTACGGGCCGAAGGACAAGGGGCGCGAGCCGGGGGTGTGGGACCTCAGGACGAACCGGTTCACCAAGGTGGAAGGGCTGGAGGACCCGGACCAGTTGGAGACCTCCTCCTCGGTGCTGTTGCCGCCGGCCCAGGACCAGAAGGTGATGGTGCTCGGCGGGGGCGGGGTGGGCGAGTCCAGGCTGGCCACCCGGCGCACCGCGGTCGTGGACCTCAAGGAGGAGAACCCGGTCTTCCGCACCACGGCCCGGCTGCCGCGGGGAACCCGGTACCTGAGCAGTGTGCTGCTGCCGGACGACTCGGTCTTCACGACGGGTGGCTCCGCCGACTACCGGGGCCGCAGCGCCAGCGACATCCACAAGGCGCAGTTCTACTACGCGCGCACCGACACGTTCGTGGCCGCCGCCGATCCGACGGTCGGGCGCAACTACCACTCCGAGGCGCTGCTGCTGCCGGACGGGCGGGTGGCGACCTTCGGTTCCGACCCGCTCTTCGCCGACAAGGACAACACCAAGCTGGGCAAGTTCGAGCACCGGCTGGAGGTGTACACCCCGCCCTACCTGTACCGGGACCCGGCCCGACGGCCCGTGCTGGGCGCGGGGCCGCAGGAGGTGGAGTGGGGCGGGCGGGCCACCTTCAAGGCGACGGACACACGGCGCGTCCGGCGGGCCCGGCTGATGCGTCCGAGCGCGGTCACGCACACGACGGACGTCGAGCAGCGGTCGGTCGAGCTGGGGCTGACGAAGACCGCCGGGTCGGTGACGGTCGAGGTGCCGGGCGATCCGACGCTGGTCCCGCCGGGCTGGTACATGCTGTTCGTGACGGACGCGGACGGGACGCCGTCGGTGGCGAAGTGGCTCCGGGTGAAGGCGCCGCCGGCGAGGCCGGTGGAGCGGCAGCCGGAGGGACCGCAACCGGAGTCCTGAACCCGTACGGGCCCCGGCGGCGGGGGCGGTCCGGCGGGGCGGGGGGCGGCTTCCGCGGGCCCCGCTACTCCTCCTTCGAGCGGCGCGCGAGGCCCAGGGCGTAGTCAGGCCACCAGCGCCCGGCCTGCGGGCCGCCCCGGCAGGGGCCGTCGGACTCGCCGGGCCGCTTGATCCAGAGGTACGCGTCCACGAGCGGGTCGCCGGTGTCGTCGGTCGGCGGGGTGCCGAGGGCGCGGCCAGGTGGATTGCACCAGGCGTCCTGCCCGTGTCCCGGCAGCGGGCCGGCGCCGTTGCGGCTGGTGTCGATGACGAAGTGCTTGCCCTTGGCGGCCCGGGAGAGTTCGGCGCCGTACGCCCGGGTGTCGGCGTCCGACTGGAAGTTGGATACGTTGAGGGAGAAGCCGTCGGCGCGGTCGAGGCCCGCTCGGTACAGGGCGTCGACGAGCTTGCCGGTGTCCTTGACCCAGGCCGGGTTGCCCGCGTCGAGGTAGACCTTCGTCCCGCGGTTGCGCTTGAGCCGGTCGACGGCCTCGGAGAGCAGTTGGAAGCGCTCCTGGCGGCGTTCGGCCTGCGTGCAGCCGTCCACGAGGTGGGGCACGGCGTCCGGCTCCAGGACGACCACCGTCTTCTGCCGGCCGATGTTGTCGGCGACGGCGCCGATCCAGCCGCGGTAGGCGCCGGCGTCGGCGGCCCCGCCGGCGGAGTGCTGCCCGCAGTCCCGGTAGGGGATGTTGTACGCGGTGAGGAGCAGGGTCCGCCCGGCGGCGTGCGCGCCCTGCGCGGTGCGGCGGATCTCGGGACCGGGGTCGTCGCCGGGCACCCACAGGGCCATGGGCCGGTCCGCGATGCGGCGCAGCACCTGGGCGTCGCCGGTGCGGCCGGCCGCCTCCCAGGCGGCGACCTGCCGGGCCGCGTCGCTCCGCGGGTCGACCCAGAACGGCGAGCCGTCGCCCGCGGGGGTGGTCGTGGCGGTGGCCGACGGTGTGGCGCCGGAGCGGGAGCCGCGCGGCGGCGCGGGCTCGGGCCGGGTCTTCGGGGCGCCGCCGCAGCCGGGCACGGTGGCCAGGAGGAGTGCGAGGCCGAGGCCGAGTGCGGTGGCGCGGGGGCGGGTTCTGCGTCGACGGCCTGGCATCCGGCGGCTTCCTCGGGGCGAAGGGTGGGGCAGCGGACCGGGACATGGTGACATAACGGGCACAACGGCCGGGCCGCGACACTTCGGCCCGCCGGGGCCTACGTCGGGCCGCCGCTCGTCAGGGCGATGGCGAGGGGGGTGCGTTCGTAGAGCACCTGGTGGCCGTGACGGGCCGCGAGCAGGAGACCCGCCGCCCGCAGGGTCCCCAGGTGGGCGGAGACCGTCGAGGGAGCCAGGCCCAGCCGGGCGGCGAGGGCCGTCGTCGAGGCGGGCTCGGTCAGGGCGCACAGGATGTCGGCCCGTGCCCGGCCCAGCAGGGCGACCAAGGGCCCCGGGGTGGCTTCCGTCGGGGTCGTCCACAGGGCGCCGATCCCGCGCGCCGGGTAGACCAGCGTCGGCTGCCAGGGCGGGTCGTAGCCGCCGACGACCTCCGGCCAGACGAACGCGCTCGGCATCAGCAGCAGGCCCTGCCCGTCCAGGCGGCGTTCGTGGTGCCCCGGGCGTTCGACGGTGAGGGTGTCGTGCGACCAGCTCAGGTCGGGATGCAGTCCGTCGAACAGCGCCTCCAGGCCACCCGCCGCCAGCCGCCGCGAGTGGAAGAGGATGTCGGCTTCCAACAGGGCCCGCAGGCGCGGCCAGTGTGGGGCGATCAGTGCCTCCCAGGCCTGCTCGTGCAGGTCGGCGAGCTCTTGTACGGCCCGGGCGGGGTCCTCCAGCATCCGCCGCCCCATCTCGCTCTCCGATGCGCCCGGGGTGCAGGCGAGGGAGCGCCTGAGCTCATCGCCCGCCGCCTGCGGATCGGCGGCGCGGACCCGGGCCAGTTCCTCCCCGATGGTGACGGAGGGTCCGAGCGGCGGCGGGCTGAGGAAGTCCGGGTGGTGCCCCTTGCGGGGCATCAGCAGCCACAGCGGGCGCAGGTCCGGCGTCCGCGCGCTCGCCCTGATCCGCCGCAGCCACGGCAGGTGGTACGTCTGGCGGCGCGCGTCGCGCAGCACCCGCACCGCCTCCTGCGTCTCCCAGCGGGGGGAGAGGGAGAAGCGGCAGCGCAGCAGGTCCACGGGGGCGAAGCGGAAGCTGTAGGCCATCCGCCCAGTGTCCCGTCCGCCCCCCAAGATTCGGGCCGGGCCGAATCATTGGGGGCGCGGGCCCCGTTCCGCCAGGGTCTGCCGTATGGCACCCGTCAACCAGGCCGGCTCCACCGGCTACCGCTCCGTCCTCGCGACCGGGGAGTTCCGGGCCGTGTTCGCCGCGCACCTGATGTCCGTGCTCGGCCTCGTCGTCGCCGAGATCTCGCTGACCGTCCTCGTCTACCGTGTCACCGGCTCCCCGCTGATGAGCGCGCTCACCTTCGCGCTCGGCTTCCTCCCCTACGTCCTGGGCGGGACCCTGCTCGCCGGGATCGCGGACCGGTACCCGGCCCGGCGGGTGCTCGTCACCTGCGACCTCGTCTGCGCGGCCTGCGCGACCGCCATGGCCCTGCCGGGGACCCCCGTCGCCGGACTCCTCGTGCTGCGCTGCGCCATGGCCTTCGTCGCACCGCTGTTCCAGGGCACCCGCAACGCCTCCCTCGCCGATGTCCTCGGGCCCGGTGAGGCGTTCGTCCTCGGCCGCTCGCTGCTGCGCATGGTCGCCCAGAGCGCCCAACTCGTCGGCTTCGGGCTCGGCGGGCTGCTGCTCACCGTGCTCGCACCGCGCGGGGCGCTCGCGCTGACCGCCGCCGGGCTGGTGGCCTCCGCGCTGCTGCTGCGCTTCGGCACGGCGGACCGGCCCGCCCGCACGGGCGCGCGTACCGCCCGCGGCACGCCGCTCGCGGGGCTGGGCGCCGTCTTCGGGGACCGCCGCAGGCGGCTGCTGATCCTGCTGTTCTGGCTGCCGCCCGTCTTCGTGGTCGTCCCGGAGGCACTGCTGGCCCCGTATGCCGACGGCATCGGCGTCGGCACGGGGCTGCTCGGCCTGATGCTGTGCGCGCTGCCGGTCGGCACCATCGCGGGTGAGCTCTGGGCCGGTTCCGTGCTCACCGCCCGAACGCGTTCGCGGATCACGGCCCCGCTGGCGGCCGTCGGCATGCTGCCGCTCCTCGTCTACGCCCTGCGGCCGGGCGTGCCCGGCGTCCTGGTGGCGCTGCTGCTCACCGGGCTGGCGCACGCGTACACCCTCGGACTCGACCGGATGTACCTCGACGCCGTCCCCGAGGAACTGCGCGGACGGGCGATGACCCTGCTCAGCACGGGACTGATGACCCTCCAGGGCGTGGGCATGGCGCTGGCCGGGGTCGCCGCCGAGTTCTGGCCGGTACACCTCGTCGTGACCGCCTCGGGCGCGCTCGGCACGGTCGTCGTCCTGCTGCTCCTCGCCCGGCTGCGGGCCACGGTGGAACCCGTGCGGGGGCCGAAGCGTGAGACGGGGCTGACCGTCAAATGACCGCCCGGTAGGGTCTGCCGGGTGTCCAAGCCGCTCAGCCTTCCCTTCGACCCCATCGCCCGCGCCGACGAACTGTGGGAGCGGCGCTGGGGCCCGGTGCCCTCGATGGCCGCCATCACCTCGATCATGCGGGCGCACCAGATCCTGCTCGGCGAGGTCGACGCCGTCGTGAAGCCGTACGGGCTGACCTTCGCCCGCTACGAGGCGCTGGTGCTGCTCACCTTCTCGCAGGCCGGCGAACTGCCGATGTCGAAGATCGGGGAGCGGCTGATGGTCCACCCGACCTCGGTGACGAACACCGTCGACCGTCTGGTGCGCTCGGGACTGGTGGACAAGCGCCCGAACCCGAACGACGGCCGCGGCACGCTCGCGTCCATCACCGACAAGGGGCGCGAGGTCGTCGAGGCCGCGACCCAGGACCTGATGGAGATCGACTTCGGTCTCGGCGCGTACGACTCCGAGGAGTGCGCCGAGATCTTCGCGCTGCTGCGCCCGCTGCGGGTGGCGGCCGGGGACTTCGACGCGAAGTGACGGCGCGCGGGGTGCGCGGTGTCACAGCGCCGGCACCGGGCCCCCGTCAAGATCGCGCATATCGGACGGCTAGTCTCGATGGCATGAAAAAGAGCGTGCTGACCCGGTACCGGGTGATGGCCTTCGCCACTGCCGTCATGCTGCTGGTGCTCTGCACCTGCATGATCTTCAAGTACGGATTCGACAAGGGCGCGGACCTGACCCTGGTGGTCTCCCAGATCCACGGCGTGCTCTTCATGATCTACCTGGTCTTCGCCTTCGATCTGAGTTCCAAGGCGAAGTGGCCCTTCGGCAAGATGATCTGGGTGCTGGCGAGCGGCACCATCCCGCTGGCCGCGTTCTTCGTCGAGCGCAAGGTCCGCGCGGAGATCGAACCGCAGGTCACCGACGGTCTGGCCACGGCCCGCGCCTAGGTCGTCCCCAAAGAGGACGGGCTAGGGCCCGGCTCGCGTCGCGCCTGCTTCCGCCTGCCCCCGGGGGACTCCCCGGGGGTTTGCCATCGACATTTACTAGGACGTCCTAGTAAATTCATGGGTATGGACGCTGACGCCATTGAGGAGGGCCGCCGCCGCTGGCAGGCCCGGTACGACAAGGCCCGCAAGCGCGAGGCCGATTTCACGACGCTCTCCGGAGATGACGTCGACCCCGTCTACGGGCCCCGGCCCGGCGACTCGTACGAGGGTTTCGAGCGCATCGGCTGGCCGGGGGAGTACCCCTTCACCCGCGGCCTGCACGCCACCGGCTACCGCGGCCGGACCTGGACGATCCGGCAGTTCGCCGGGTTCGGGAACGCCGAGCAGACCAACGAGCGCTACAAGATGATCCTGGCCGCCGGCGGCGGCGGGCTCTCCGTCGCCTTCGACATGCCGACCCTGATGGGACGCGACTCCGACGACCCCCGCGCGCTCGGCGAGGTCGGCCACTGCGGCGTCGCCATAGACTCCGCCGCCGACATGGAGGTCCTGTTCAAGGACATCCCGCTGGGCGACGTCACCACCTCGATGACCATCAGCGGACCGGCCGTGCCCGCGTTCTGCATGTACCTGGTCGCCGCCGAGCGGCAGGGCGTCGACCCCGCCGTGCTCAACGGCACGCTCCAGACCGACATCTTCAAGGAGTACATCGCCCAGAAGGAGTGGCTCTTCGAACCGGAGCCGCACCTTCGCCTCATCGGCGACCTCATGGAGTACTGCGCCGACGGCATCCCGGCCTACAAGCCGCTGTCGGTGTCCGGCTACCACATCCGCGAGGCCGGGGCGACGGCGGCGCAGGAGCTGGCGTACACCCTCGCCGACGGCTTCGGCTACGTGGAACTGGGCCTGTCCCGCGGACTGGACGTGGACCACTTCGCGTCCGGGCTCTCCTTCTTCTTCGACGCGCACCTCGACTTCTTCGAGGAGATCGCCAAGTTCCGCGCCGCGCGCAGGATCTGGGCCCGCTGGATGAAGGAGGTGTACGGGGCGAAGTCCGACAAGGCGATGTGGCTGCGCTTCCACACCCAGACCGCCGGTGTCTCCCTGACCGCCCAGCAGCCGTACAACAACGTCGTGCGGACCGCCGTCGAAGCCCTCGCGGCCGTCCTCGGCGGCACCAACTCGCTGCACACCAACGCCCTCGACGAGACCCTCGCGCTGCCGAGCGAGCAGGCCGCCGAGATCGCCCTGCGCACACAGCAGGTGTTGATGGAGGAGACCGGCGTCGCCAACGTGGCGGACCCGCTGGGCGGTTCCTGGTACGTGGAGCAGCTCACCGACCGCATCGAGGCCGACGCGGAGAAGATCTTCGAGCAGATCAGGGAGCGCGGCCTGCGCGCCCACCCGGACGGGCGGCACCCGATCGGCCCGATCACCTCCGGCATCCTGCGCGGCATCGAGGACGGCTGGTTCACCGGCGAGATCGCCGAGTCGGCGTTCCGCTACCAGCGGGCGCTGGAGAAGGGCGACAAGCGGGTCGTCGGCGTCAATGTGCACCACGGCTCGGTCACCGGCGATCTGGAGATCCTCCGGGTCAGCCACGAGGTCGAGCGCGAACAGGTCCGCGTCCTCGCCGAGCGCAAGGACCGTCGCGACGCCGCCAAGGTGAGCGAGGCGCTGACGCGGATGCTGGACGCCGCCCGGGACGGTTCGAACATGATCCCGGCGATGCTGGACGCGGTACGCGCCGAGGCCACGCTGGGCGAGATCTGCAACGCCCTCCGGGACGAGTGGGGCACGTACACCGAGCCGCCCGGCTTCTGAGGCGGCCTGCCTCCGGGCCCGCTCGCGAAGATGTGGAACGGCCGGTCACAGCCCCGGCCCAAGGCGAAGCCCCGACCGCGGTCGCAGCCGCGGGGCGGGGCTTCACGCCTCGGGCGCGCCCCGGAGGCCGTGCATCAGGAGGGTGGTGAAGGTGGCCACCCAGAATTCGTCCACCGGTTCGCAGCTCACCAGTGCCCGGTGCACCACCGTGCCCGCGATCACGTCGAAGATCAGGTCGGTGGTGTGCCCGGTGAGGGACTCGTCCTCCTCGTACGGCAGTTCCCCGCGGGCCTGCGCGCGTTCGCGGCCCAGTACGACGAGACGTTTCTGCCGGTCGACGATCGCCGACTTGATCCGGTCGCGCAGCGCCGTGTCCCGCGTGGACTCCGCGACGACCGCCATCAGGGCCGTACGGGCCTCGGGCCGGCGCAGCAACTGGGCGAACTGGAGCACGACGTACTCTATGTCGGCTTCCAGCGAGCCCCGGTCCGGGAGTTCGAGGGCGTCGAAGAGCTCCGCGACCGCGTCCACCACCAGCTCGTTCTTGCCCGCCCAACGCCGGTAGAGGGTGGTCTTCGCGACCCCGGCCCGGGCCGAGACGTCCCCCATCGTCAGCTTCGACCAGCCCAGCTCCACCAGCGCGTCCCGGGTCGCCGCCAGGATCGCGGCGTCCGCCGCCGCGCTGCGGGGGCGGCCGGTGCGGCCGGGCGGGGAGCTGGAGCCGGGGCTGGGGTTGCGCATGGCCGAGACCATACCCGCCAGTAGCGGAACCGCCGGGAGCCCGATCGCTGTGGTTCAGATCACGACCCCCGGGTGGCCGACGGGGCGCGGCGGGGAGTTACGCTACGGCTCGTAGCGTAAGAGCGACAACCACGCGAAGCTACAGGCGTCAGGTGGGGACCCGGCGCCGCGGGACGTAACACCGGCGCGGGAATTTCCGGGCCGGCTTGTCCGATCCTTTTCGTCGGCGCGCGCACACGGGGGAGGATGTACGCATGCAGCCCAGAAACATGTCCATGAACGGCGTCGTCGACCTCGCCGCGGTGAAGGCGGCCGCCGACGCCAAGGCGAAGGCCGAGCAGGCGCGCGCCGAGGCCGCCCGGCAGGGCGGCGGCGCTTCCGCCGGCGCCGTACCGCCGTCCGCACTCGTCATCGACGTAGACGAGGCCGCCTTCGACAGTACGGTCATCCGCCTCTCCGACCAGGTTCCGGTCGTCCTCGACTTCTGGGCCGAGTGGTGCGAACCGTGCAAGCAGCTCGGCCCGTTGCTGGAACGGCTGACCGTCGAGGCGAACGGCCGGCTCGTGCTGGCGAAGATCGATGTCGACGCCAACCAGACGCTGATGCAGCAGTTCGGCATCCAGGGCATCCCGGCGGTCTTCGCCGTGGTGGCCGGCCAGGTGCTGCCGCTGTTCCAGGGCGCCGCCCCGGAGCAGGAGATCCGCGCGACGCTGGGCCAGTTGGTCCAGGTCGCCGAGGAGCGCTTCGGCCTGCTCGGGCTCCAGGTCGACCCGGCCGTGGAGGGCGCCCCGGCGGCGGCCGCGGCTCCCGCCGCGCAGCCGGCCGCCGGTCCGTACGACGCGCTGCTGGAGGCGGCGGTCGTGGCGCTGGACGCCGGCGACCTGGCCGGAGCGGTGCAGGCGTACAAGAACGTACTGGTCGACGACCCGGGCAACACCGAGGCGAAGCTGGGGCTGGCGCAGGCCGAGCTGCTCTCCCGGGTGCGGCACATGGACCCGCAGGCGGTGCGCGCGACGGCGGCCGAGAACCCCAAGGACCCGCAGGCGCAGATCGCCGCCGCCGACCTCGACCTGGTCGGCGGTCACGTGGAGGACGCCTTCGGGCGCCTGGTCGACACCGTCCGCGTTACGTTCGGTGACGACCGCGACGCCGTACGGTTGCGGCTGCTGGAGCTGTTCGAGGTCATCGGATCGGACGACCCGCGGGTGTCGGCGGCCCGGACGGCGCTGGCCCGGGTGCTCTTCTAGCCCGGTATCGCGGCGGTGTCGTAGACGGTCACCACCGACGATTTGTTGACACGGAGATAAACAGCGGCCGCGCTTTGCCAAAACTTGGCAATCGCGGCTGCTGTTACTCCGAGTAAATCGAACCCCGTGTTCTGTCCGGTTGGTTCACGTTCCTCCTCATTGTCGTGGCCCTGAGTAACACCCTGTGTTGCTGCCTGACGACGGCGCGCCTCACTGTGGTTATCCAGCCGTTACCCGCCAGTAACGAACCCCCTTGTGTACCGGCCTGGAATGGACCACGATCGGCGACGCTCGGTCCTTCCCGCAGAGCCGCTCATCCGGAGCCGCGGTGAGGGTCCCCACCGAGCCGGTCGGTGACAGTGGCACCGGCCGTGGGACAGGGGGGTCTTCGCCGCACCGGCGGAGCCTGTCCTCCTGGTTGCGCGAACGCGTGGCCCAGTGGTTGTCGCTCGGGGGTGATCGCCGGTGTACGCGACGCGGCTCCGCCGCGGCTCGGCCGCCTGCGCTCCTTCCCGAGGACGTAGCACTTCTCCCATCCCAGGACGGGCACGGCCCGGACCGGAGATGTACGTCCGAGAAGGAGGAACAAGATGAGTTCTCAGGTTCGTGGCGGGACCAGATGGAAGCGTTTCGCTCTCGTCATGGTGCCGAGCATCGCGGCCACGGCCGCGGTCGGTGTCGGTCTGGCGCAGGGTGCCCTCGCGGCGTCCTTCAGCGTCTCCGGCCAGGACTTCAAGGTCTCGGCCGACAAGCTGGACGGTGACGACCTGCTTCAGTACGGCAGCGTCGCCAAGGGCAAGGGCCTCGACGGCAAGGACGTGGCGCACCCGGTCACGATCTCCGGGTTCCGGCACGCCGAGATCACCAACATGTGCCAGTCCCTGGTCACGCCGATCCCGGGCCTCGGCGCGATCACGATGAAGCTCCAGACCGGCAACAAGGGCAAGCCGGCGGTCGCGGAGAACATCTACCTGGATGTCGCCGAGCTCGACACCGACGCCACGTTCAGCAACCTGGACATCGGTGTCGCGGTGGACGCGGCGGCCGACAAGGACCACCCGACCGCGCCGCAGGCCGGCACGGTGGCCAACGGAGCCCTGTTCTCGCAGCGCGCCAAGAAGGCCGTGCTGACGAACGTGCGCCAGAAGGCGTGGGCGACGACGGCGGGCACCTTCACGCTGCCCGACCTCAAGCTGCGTCTGCTCAGCGGTGACCAGCCGTGCTACCAGGACGAGAAGTAGCCACTCCTGGCAGGTGACCGGTAGAGGCGGGCGGTGGCGGCCGTCGCCGCCCGTCCCTCCGCGCGCCACAGAGTTTTCCGTACCACCGTTTCCAGGGAGCTGTTGTCCATGAACCCCCAGGCCCCGGTTCGCGCCGCAGACGACGCTTGGCTCACCGTGGTGTACTACCGCTTCCGCGCCTGGAGGGGTGGCCGGCCCTTCTGGGCGGGCCTCTTCACTCTCATCGGCGGTTTTCCCATCGCGTACTTCCCCTACGCGGACCTCCGGCTGGGCAACATCACCATCGCCATGGCGACCACCGCGGGCGCGGGTTCGCTGATCATCGGCATCCTGCTGATGACCCTCGGCGTGGCCCTCTGGTTCCAGCAGGGCATCCGGGTCTTCGCCGGTGTGGCGTCGATCCTCCTCGCCCTGGTGTCCCTGCCGGTGTCCAACCTCGGCGGCTTCTTCATCGGCTTCCTGTTCTCGCTGCTCGGCGGCGCGCTCGCGCTGTCGTGGGCACCGGGCAAGACGGCCGAGGCCGACGCCGAAGACGTGCCGGACCACGCGCAGGCCTTCGAGCACGCCCCCGTGGGCGGCGTCCCCGGTCCGCGCGGCATGGAGACGGCGTACCCGAGCTACCCGAGCTACCCGAGCGAGACGACTGCCCACGCCGATGGCGGGAGGAACAGTGCGGGGTGACGAGACGCAGCAGGGCGTGGTCCCTGACGCGCAGTCCCGCGAAAGAAGGGGTCCGCGGCACGCCGCGCCCCGGAAGTCGCTGCTGAACAAGATCCAGATACCCGTCGGCAAGACGATGGCGCTGGCGGCGATGCCGACGGCCGTGTTCGTCGGGATGGGCCTCGCCCCGAAGCTGGCCCTGGCCGACGACAAGGACATCCCCTTCGCGCCCGGCCCGTGCGTGACCCGCTCCGACGAGCCCACGCAGTCGGCGTCCCCGACGCCGTCCGGCTCGCCCTCCACCTCCGCCTCGCCCTCTCCCGGCGCTTCCGCGTCACCGGGCGCGAGCGCGGCGCCGAAGCCCGGGCCGACCCCGTCGGCGTCGAAGCCCGCCGCCGAGGCTCCGAAGTCGGTGCCGAAGCAGAGCACCCCGCAGTCCGCCTCTCCCTCGCCCACGGCCTCCGCGCCGGCGGCGAAGCCGAAGAACCCCCTGGACCCGCTGGGTGTCGGCGACGCGCTCTCGGGCCTGGTCGGAGGGCTCACCAAGCCCCTCCAGGACGCGACGAAGCCAGCCACCCCGACGACTCCCGCGCCCACCAAGACCGCCACGCCCACCCCCGACCCCTCGGCGGACGCGATCCGCGAGGCGGCCAAGAAGGCGGGCGCCTCGGTCCAGGAGCTGCCGCAGGACGTCAAGGACACCGCCAAGACCCCGAAGGACGAGACGGGCAAGACGGCCAAGACGGCCGAGGACGAGCCGACGGCCTCGCCCTCCCCGTCCGGTTCCCCCTCGGCTTCGACGGACCCGGACGGGAAGCAGCCCTTCCCCTGTCCGACCTACGACGCCAAGGCCCTCGCGGACGCCTCCATGGAACAGGGCATCCCGCTCCTGCCGGACGAGCCCTGGTACCTCGACAGCTCCCTGCTGACCCTCTACGGCCTGGACTACGCGGGCATCGTCGAGGTGAAGACGGCGGGCGGCAAGACCAAGAAGGTCCTCAAGTTCACGGCGGACTCCCTGGACATCAAGGACCTCTACCAAACGGTCGGCACGACGGGCAACGTCGCCCACCTCAAGTCCCGCCCGGGCTCGACGTCCACGATCCGCGGCGGCAAGGTGACGATGTACACGGAGAGCCTCAAGGGGAACCTCTTCGGGCTGATCCCGATCGAGTTCACCCCGAACTCCCCGCCGCCCCTGAACGTGCCCTTCGCCTTCTTCACGAACGTCAAGGTCGTCCAGGCCGGCCAGTTCGGCGGCAACCTCACGGTCCCGGGCCTCCACAACTACGTCGGCCCCCCGGAGCGGTAACCCGCCCCGTCCCGCGACCGCGGCCCGCATCCCTTCCCCCGGAGGGTGCGGGCCGCGGTCGTGGGACGGCCCGCGGGGCCGGGGCGAACGCACCGAGGGCGGCACCCGGGCCCCCGGCGGGGGTCGGATGCCGCCCTCGGTCTCTGTGCGGCAGAGGTGGAGCGGGGTGGGTCAGGCGGTGGGGGTGGTGCCGCCGAGGTGGTGGACGCGGACCATGTTGGTCGTGCCCGGGACCCCGGGGGGAGAGCCGGCCGTGATCACCATGGTGTCGCCGGAGTTGTAGCGGCCGAGCTTGAGCAGCTCGCCGTCCACCAGGTCGACCATCGCGTCCGTGGTGTCCACGTGCGGGACGATGTACGAGTCGACGCCCCAGCTCAGCGTGAGCTGGTTGCGGGTGTTCTGGTCCGTGGTGAAGGCCAGGATCGGCTGCTGCACGCGGTAGCGCGAGAGCCGCCGGGCGGTGTCGCCGGACTGCGTGAAGGCGATCAGCGCCTTGCCACCGAGGAAGTCGGCGATCTCGCAGGCCGCGCGGGCGACGGAGCCGCCCTGCGTACGGGGCTTCTTGCCGGGGACCAGCGGCTGGAGGCCCTTGGAGAGCAGTTCCTCCTCCGCCGCCGTGACGATCTTCGACATCGTCTTGACGGTCTCGATCGGGTAGGCGCCCACCGAGGACTCCGCCGACAGCATGACCGCGTCCGCGCCGTCCAGGATCGCGTTGGCGACGTCGGACGCCTCCGCGCGGGTCGGGCGGGAGTTGGTGATCATCGACTCCATCATCTGGGTCGCGACGATCACCGGCTTGGCGTTGCGGCGGCACATCTCGATGAGCCGCTTCTGCACCATCGGGACCTTTTCGAGCGGGTACTCGACGGCCAGGTCGCCACGGGCCACCATGACCGCGTCGAAGGCGTCCACCACCGCGGCCATGTTCTCGACGGCCTGCGGCTTCTCCACCTTGGCGATGACGGGGACCCGGCGGCCGACCTCGTCCATCACCTTGTGGACGTCCTTGACGTCGTTGGCGTCGCGCACGAAGGACAGGGCGACCATGTCGCAGCCCATCCGCAGCGCGAAGCGCAGGTCGTCGATGTCCTTCTCCGACAGGGCCGGCACGTTCACGGCCGCACCGGGCAGGTTGATGCCCTTGTGGTCGGAGATGACACCGCCCTCGATGACGATGGTCTTGACGCGGACGCCGTCGACCTCGGTCACCCGGAGCTCGACGTTGCCGTCGTTGATCAGGATCGGGTCGCCCTTGGCGACGTCGCCCGGCAGACCCTTGTAAGTCGTGCCGCAGATGGACTTGTCACCGGGGACGTCCTCGACGGTGATGGTGAACTCGTCACCGCGCACCAGCTCGACGGGACCCTCGGCGAAGGTCTCCAGGCGGATCTTCGGGCCCTGCAGGTCGGCGAGGACGCCGACCGCGCGCCCGGTGTCCTCGGAGACTTTCCGGACGCGGTCGTACCGCTCCTGGTGTTCTGCCTGGGACCCGTGGCTGAAGTTGAATCGGGCCACGTTCATGCCTGCCTCGATGAGTGCTTTCAGCTGCTCATACGAGTCGACGGCGGGGCCCAGCGTGCAGACGATTTTGGAACGGCGCATGGAGCGGATCCTATCGGTTTGTTTCGTAGCGGAATATTCCGTCTGGTGGAAAGTCCAAGTGACTACCGGGTAACCAGCGCGTAGACCTGAGCGGCGATCTCCAGTTCCTCATCCGTCGGTACCACGGCCACGGCGACCCGGGAGCCCTGCGCCGAGACCAGCCGAGGCCGCGCCGAGCGCACCGCGTTGGCCTCCGGGTCGAGCACCAGGCCCAGTTCGGCCAGGCCGTCCACCGCAGCCTCCCGGACCTGGTGGGCGTTCTCGCCGACCCCGGCCGTGAACGTCACCGCGTCCACCCGCCCGAGCACCGCCGAGTAGGCGCCGATGTACTTCTTCAGCCTGTGGACGTATGTGGCGAACGCCATCGACGCCGCCTCGTCCCCCTCGCCCGCGCGCCGGAGCACCTCGCGCATGTCGTTGTCGCCGCACATGCCCAGCAGACCGCTCTTCTTGTTCAGGAGCGAATCGATCTCATCCACCGAGAGACCGCCTACCCGCGCCAAGTGGAAGATCACGGCCGGATCGAGGTCACCGGACCGGGTTCCCATGACCAGTCCTTCCAGCGGCGTCAGTCCCATGGACGTCTCCACGCAGACCCCGCCCCGGACGGCGGAGGCCGAGGCGCCGTTGCCCAGGTGCAGCACGATCACGTTGACGTCCTCCACCGGCCTGCCCAGCAGGGCGGCCGTGGCCCGCGACACGAAGGCGTGGGAGGTGCCGTGGAACCCGTACCGCCGGACGGCGTACTTCCGCGCCGTCTCGGCGTCGATCGCGTAGCGGGCCGCGTACTCCGGCATCGTCGAGTGGAAGGCGGTGTCGAAGACGGCGACCTGCGGGAGGTCGGCGCGCAGCGAGCGGGCCACCTCGATGCCGCTGATGTTCGCCGGGTTGTGCAGCGGGGCGAGCGGGATCAAGTTGCGGATCTCCGCCAGCACCTCGTCGTCGATCACCGTCGGCCGGGTGAACCGGGTCCCGCCGTGCACCACCCGGTGTCCCACCGCCGCCAGTTCGGGGGAGTCCAGCCCCGTCCCGTCGGCGGCCAACTCCGCCGCGACCAGCTTCAACGCGGCCTGGTGGTCGGCTATCGCGCCGGCGCGTTCCCGCTTTCCGCCCTCGGCGCCGGGCCCGGTCAGCGGCTCGTGTACGAGCCGGGACGTCCCCTCACCGATGCGCTCGACCAGGCCGACGGCGAGGCGGGAGGAGTCGGCCATGTCGAGCAACTGGTACTTGAGCGAGGACGAGCCGGAGTTGAGGACGAGGATGCGTGATGCGGTCACAGGTGCGGATGCCTTCTCTGCTGAGGTGGGTGAACGAGGACGGGGCGTACGGATCGGCGGGCCGGCGGTCGCGGCTACGGCCGTCAGGGCGCGGGCGAGAGCGCCTGGGCCTGGATCGCGGTGATCGCCACCGTCGTGACGATGTCCTGGACCAGGGCGCCGCGCGACAGGTCGTTGACCGGCTTGCGCAACCCCTGGAGCACCGGGCCGACCGCCACGGCGCCCGCCGAGCGCTGTACGGCCTTGTACGTGTTGTTGCCCGTGTTGAGGTCGGGGAAGATCAGCACGCTCGCCCGCCCGGCCACCTCCGACCCGGGCAGTTTCGTGGCGGCGACGGAGGGCTCGACCGCGGCGTCGTACTGGATCGGACCCTCGATCAGCAGGTCGGGCCGCCGATCGCGGACGATCTCGGTGGCCTTGCGGACCTTCTCCACGTCCGCGCCGGTCCCGGACGTGCCGGTCGAGTACGAGAGCATCGCGATCCGCGGCTCGACGCCGAAGGCGGCGGCGGTGGCCGCGGACTGGACGGCGATGTCGGCGAGCTGCTCGGCGCCCGGGTCCGGGTTGACCGCGCAGTCCCCGTAGACCAGGACCTGGTCGGCCAGGCACATGAAGAAGACCGAGGAGACGATCGACGCTTCCGGCTTGGTCTTGATGATCTCGAAGGCGGGGCGGATGGTCGCGGCGGTGGAGTGCACGGCTCCGGAGACCATGCCGTCGGCCAGCCCTTCCTGGACCATGAGGGTGCCGAAGTAGTTGACGTCGGTGACCACGTCGTTGGCAAGCTCGACGGTCATGCCCTTGTGGGCGCGGGCCCGGGCGTAGTACTCGGCGAAACGTTCCCGGAGCGGAGAGGTCGCCGGGTCGATGAGCTGGGCGCCGGAGATGTCGATGCCCAGGTCGGCGGCCTTCTTGAGGATCGCGGGCTCCTCGCCGAGCAGGGTCAGCTCACAGACCCCGCGCCGCAGCAGCACGTCCGCGGCGCGCAGCACCCGCTCCTCGGTGCCCTCGGGCAGTACGACCCGGCGGCGCTCGGAGCGGGCGCGCTCCAGCAGCTCGTTCTCGAACATCATGGGCGTGACGCGCTCGGAGCGGGCCACCGACAGCAGGTCGCGCAGCTCGGTGGTGTCCACGTGCCGCTCGAACAGGCCGAGCGCGGTCTCCAGCTTGCGCGGGGTCGCGGAGTTCAATCGGCTCTGGAGGGAGAAGAGTTCCGCGGCGGTGGGGAAGCTGTTCCCGGCCACCGACACCACGGGCGTACCCGGCGCCAGCTTCGAGGCCAGCGTCAGGATGTCGCGGCCCGGGCGCTCGTTCAGCGTCAGCAGCACCCCGGCGATCGGCGGGGTGCCCGAGGTGTGCGCGGCCAGCGCGCCGATCACCAGGTCGGAGCGGTCCCCGGGGGTGACGACCAGGCAGCCGGGGGTCAGCGCGCCCAGGAAGTTCGGCAGCATCGCGCCGCCGAACACGAAGTCGAGGGCGTCGCGCGCCAGCCCCGCGCCGTCCCCCAGCAGCACCTCGCCGCCGAGCGCTCGGGTGATCTCCGCGACGGTCGGGGCGGAGAGGGACTTGTCGTCCGGCAGGACGTAGCAGGGCACGGGCAGACGCGCGGCGAGCCAGTCGGCTATGACGTCCCGGTCCTCCGCGGCCACCCGGTTCACCGCCATGGCCACCACGTGACAGCCCAGGCCCTCGTACGCCCGGTAGGCGTTGCGGGCCTCCGCGCGGACGGCCTCGGCGGAGTGCTTCGTACCGCCCACGACGGGCACGACCACGGCCCCCAGCTCGTTGGCGAGGCGGGCGTTCAGCGCGAGCTCGTCCGGCAGGTTCGTGTCGGCGTAGTCGGTGCCGAGCACCAGCACGACCTCGTAGTCCCGGGCCACCCGGTGGTAGCGGTCGACGAGCCGGGAGACCAGTTCGTCGGTGCCCTTCTCGGCGAGGACGGCCGACGCCTCGTGGTACTCCATGCCGTAGGCGGACGCCGCGTCCTGGTCTATCCGGTAGCGGGCCTTCAGGAGGTCGAAGAGCCGGTCGGGGCTGTCGTGCAGCAGCGGACGGTAGACGCCCACCCGGCCCGTCTGCCGGGCCAGCAGCTCCATGATCCCCAGCTCGACGACCTGCCGGCCGTCCCCCCGCTCGATACCGGTCACGTACACGCTGCGCGTCACGCGTGCTCTCCGTCCATGTTTCGCCCCCGGAGCGGCTCAGGGGCCACCCGTGGATCTCCGAGTCGGTTGCCCCAGTTAGTGTGGGCTTGACCTCTTGACAATACCTCTGCGTGTAGCTAAGGCGCCCGCCGGGAAAAGGCCCGGTCGGGAGGACCGAAAGGCCCTGTGGGCGCCAAGCGCGATGAGCGCCTCCCCCCGGCCCCGTGGAAGAATCGGACAAGGCCTCAGTAATACGCCCTTCATATGTACGGCCGTCCGCCCGCACGCGTACGGCCCGGTACGACCAGGAGCAGGAGACACAGCACGATGCGTATCGGAGTTCTCACCGCAGGCGGCGACTGCCCGGGGCTGAACGCCGTCATCCGTTCGGTCGTACACCGTGCGCTGGTCGGACACGGGGACGAAGTCATCGGCTTCGAGGACGGTTTCAAGGGCCTGCTCGACGGTCACTACCGCCCCCTGGACATCAACGCGGTCAGCGGCATCCTGGCCCGCGGCGGCACCATCCTCGGCTCGGCCCGCATGGAGCGCGCCCGGCTGCACGAAGCCGCCGAACACGCACAGGAACTGTCCACCCGGTACGGCCTCGACGCGCTGATCCCGATCGGCGGCGAGGGCACGCTGACCGCCGCCCGGATGCTGGCGGACGCCGGGATGCCGGTCGTCGGGGTACCGAAGACCATCGACAACGACATCTCCTCCACCGACCGCACCTTCGGTTTCGACACCGCGGTGATGGTCGCCACCGAGGCCATCGACCGCCTCAAGACCACGGCCGAATCCCACCAGCGGGTCATGGTGGTCGAGGTCATGGGTCGGCACGCCGGCTGGATCGCCCTGGAGTCCGGTATGGCCGGCGGCGCGCACGGGATCTGCCTGCCGGAGCGCCCGTTCGAGGTGGACGCCCTGGTGAAGATGGTGGAGGAACGCTTCTCCCGTGGCAAGAAGTTCGCGGTCGTCTGCGTGGCCGAGGGCGCGCACCCGGCCGAGGGCTCCATGCCGTACGAGAAGGGCGCGATCGACGCGTACGGGCACGAGCGCTTCGCCGGCATCGGCAACCGCCTGGCCGTCGAGTTGGAACACCGCCTGGGCAAGGAGGCCCGCCCGGTCATCCTCGGGCACGTCCAGCGCGGCGGCACGCCCACCGCGTACGACCGCGTCCTCGCCACCCGCTTCGGCTGGCACGCCGTCGAGGCGGTGCACCGCGGCGACTTCGGCAACATGACCGCCCTGCGCGGCACCGACATCGTCATGGCCCCCTTGGCGTCGGCCGTCACCGAGCTCAAGAGGGTCCCGGACCACCGGATGTACGAGGCCGAGTCGGTCTTCTGACCGACCCGGGCGCGCGACGTAGGGGAGCACGGGCGCGGGGGTGCGGGGCCGCCGTGCTACCCCGCGCCGCCGGCCACCGCCCAGAAGCGGTCCACGATCTGCGCGAGGTACTCCCGGCCGGCGTCGCCCGTCGCCCCCGCGCCCCCGCCGCCGCCCCAGCTCAAGGTGGCCACCATCAGCGACTGGTACTCGCCGTGCATCTTCTCCAGCACCCGGTCCAGGTTCGCCCGGGGCACCGGCAGCAACTTCGCGAGCGGCTTCCCGTACGCCTGCCAGCGCGTGGTCACCGCGCTGCGCAGCACCTCGGCCAGCTCCTGCTCCTTGCCGGTCGCCGTCACGAACTGGGCCAGGGTCAGCCCCAAGGTCGAGGCCAGGGCGGCCGACTGGCGCTCGTTGCCCTTCCAGCGGCCCGAGTCCTCCATCTTCTGGTACGAGTTCGTCTCCAACCCGATGCGCCGGGCCAGGTCGTCGGGGGCGAGGCCCCGGGCGATCCGGTGCTCCCTCAAGGTCACGGGCTCGGCGAGCAGTTCACCGGGGGCGCACCACAGCACGCCGGCGAGCGCCGTGAGTTCGGCGGACGTCGGCGAGATCTCGCCGCGCTCCCACGCCATCACGGTCTCGGGCGCGACCGTCAGGCCGTACTGGGCACGGAGGCCGTAGGCGACATGACCGGGAGCCATGCCCAGGGCCGCGCGAAGACGACGCGCGGCGGGGGCATTGAAAGGGGGGCTGGAATGCACAGGGCACACGGTAGGAGTCACCAAGGGGTGGCGACTACAGACCATTCAAACAAGCCCATAACTCGTAGGAACGTCCTATGGAGTTCGGCGCTTTGGGCGGGTTTCCCGGCGACTGACCGGTAATCGGAGAAGGCAAAGATCCAATTTCAGCGTACGGATCAGGCCACTCCATTTCCGGGGTATCGGAACACTCGTCGAGTGATCTCCGTCACAGGGTGCGAACCGGCCGCCCCTCCCGTGCGTGACCCATACCGGGGCCCTCGCCTACGGGGGTGGCGAGGGCCCCGAATTTCCCTTTGCCTTGACGTCGACGTCAAGGCTTACGGTCTCGGCATGCGAATCGGTGAACTGGCGGAGCGCGCCGGAACGAGCACGCGGACCCTGCGCTACTACGAGTCCCGCGGCCTGCTTCCGGCACGGCGCGGTGGCAACGGCTACCGCACCTACGACGAGGACGACCTGCGTCTGCTGCGCCAGATCCGGGTGCTCCAGGACTTCGGCTTCGAGCTGGAGGAGACCCGGCCCTTCGTCGACTGCCTGCGCGCCGGTCACCCGGCGGGGGACTCCTGTCCCGCTTCCCACGCCGTCTACCGACGCAAGCTCGCCGAGCTGGACGACCTGATCGGCCGGCTCGCCGACGTGCGCGAGCAGGTCGCGCGGCAGTTGACCGAAGCCGAGGCGGCCGCCGGGGAAGCCGACCGGCCCGCATGCGAGATGAACCCGTAAGCCCGTTCCGCGCTCAAGGGAGAGACAAAGATGATCCACGCCAAGGGCGTCGCCGAGGTGACCGACCTGGACTTCGACGCCGAGGTGCTCGGCGAGCACGGCCGGCCCGTGCTCGTCGAGTTCACCGCCGACTGGTGCGGCCCGTGCCGCCAGCTCGCCCCCGTCCTCTCCGCCGTCGCCGCCGAGGAGGCGGACCGGCTCAAGGTCGTGCAGATCGACGCGGACAGCAACCCCGCCACCGTGATCCGGTACGGGGTGCTGTCCATGCCGACCATGCTCGTCTTCCGTGACGGCGAGCCCGTCCTGCAACTGGTCGGCGCCCGCGCGAAGCGCAAGCTCCTCCAGGAGCTGGAACCCCAGCTGGCTACGGCCTGAGCCAGATCGTCGCCATCGGCGGCAGAGTGAGGCGCAGGCTCACCGGGCGCCCCTGGGCCGGTACCGGCTCGGGGCGCATCGGCTGGAGGTGGCGCACCCCGCTGCCGCCGTACGCCTCGGAGTCCGTGTTGAGCACCTCGTGCCACTGCGCCACCTGCTCCGGCACCCCGATCCGGTAGCCGTGCCGCACCACCGGGCAGAAGTTCGACACCGCCAGCAGGGGCGAGCCGTCCTGCGCGAACCGCAGGAACGCGAAGACGTTGTCGTCCGTCGCGTCCGCCTCCACCCAGGCGAAGCCCTCCGGCACGGTGTCCCGCTCCCACAGCGCGGGCGTCGCCGTGTACGTGTGGTTCAGGTCGCGGATCAGGTCGCGCACCCCCCGGTGGTCACCGGCCGCCGAGTACCCGGGGTCCACCAGCCACCAGTCCGGGCCGTGCTCCTCCGACCACTCCGCTCCTTGGGCGAACTCCTGTCCCATGAACAGCAGTTGCTTACCGGGGTGGGCCCACATGAAGCCCAGGTACGCGCGGTGCGAGGCCCGCTGCTGCCACCAGTCGCCGGGCATCTTCGACACCAGCGCGCGCTTGCCGTGCACCACCTCGTCGTGCGAGATCGGCAGCACGTAGTTCTCGCTGTACGCGTAGATCATCCCGAAGGTCATGTCGTGGTGGTGGTACTTGCGGTGCACCGGCTCCTTCGACATGTAGCGCAGGGTGTCGTGCATCCAGCCCATGTTCCACTTGAGGCCGAACCCCAGACCTCCCGCGTCCGTGGGCCGGGTCACGCCCTCCCAGGCCGTGGACTCCTCCGCGATCGTCACCACCCCCGGGCAGCGCCGGTACACGGTCGCGTTCATCTCCTGGAGCAGCGCCACCGCGTCCCAGTTCTCCCGGCCGCCGTGCTCGTTCGGCACCCACTGGCCCTCCTCGCGCGAGTAGTCGAGGTAGAGCATGGAGGCCACCGCGTCCACCCGCAGCCCGTCGATGTGGAACTCCTCGCACCAGTACACGGCGTTGGCGACGAGGAAGTTGCGCACCTCCTTGCGGCCGTAGTCGAACTCCAGCGTCCCCCAGTCCGGGTGGGCGGCCCGCCGCGGGTCGTGGTGCTCGTACAGCGGCCGGCCGTCGAACTCGGCCAGCGCCCATTCGTCGCGCGGGAAGTGCGCCGGGACCCAGTCGACGATCACACCGATGCCGGCCCGGTGCAGCGCGTCCACGAGGAGCCGGAAGTCGTCCGGGGTGCCCATCCGCGAGGTCGGCGCGTAGTAGCCGGTGACCTGGTAGCCCCATGAGCCACCGAAGGGGTGCTCGGCGACGGGCATCAGCTCCACGTGCGTGAAACCGAGCTCCCGCACGTAGGCCGGGAGCTGCTCGGCGAGCTCGCGGTAGGAGAGCCCGGGCCGCCAGGACGCCAGGTGCACCTCGTAGATCGACATCGGCGCCAGGTGGGCCGGACGCACGCCGCGCGTGGCCATCCACTCGGCGTCCTGCCACGTGTGGTGGGAGTCGGTGACGATCGAGGCGGTCGCCGGCGGGACCTCGGCGCGCCGCGCCATGGGGTCGGCACGTACCGTGTGGCCGCCGTCGGGGCGGGTGATGTCGTACTTGTACAGGGTGCCCTCGCCGATGCCCGGCAGGAACAGCTCCCACACGCCCGTCGAACCGAGCGAGCGCATCGGGTACGCGCCCGCGTCCCAGTACGAGAAGTCGCCCGTCACGCGGACGCCCTGGGCGTTGGGGGCCCACACCGTGAAGCGGGTGCCGGCCACGCCCTGGTGCTCCATGACCCGGGAGCCGAGTGCGGTCCACAGTTCCTCGTGCCGACCCTCGCCGATGAGGTGCAGGTCCAGCTCGCCCAGCGCCGGAAGGAACCGGTAGGGGTCGTCGACCTCGATCTCGTCGCCGTCGTACCCGACCAGCAGGCGGTACTCGGGCACCTCGGGCAGCGGCAGCAGCCCGGAGAACAGCCCGTCCCCGTCGTCGTGGAGCTCCGCCCGCAGGCCGTCGGCGATCACGGTGACGGACTTCGCGTACGGGCGCAGGGCGCGGAAGGACACCCCGCCGAGCTCCGGTCGGGCGCCCAGCACGGCGTGCGGGTCGTGGTGACGGCCCTCCAGCAGCCGGGCCCGCTCCCCGGCGTCGAGGGCGGGTGCCGGGGCCGGGCCCTGGGGCGCGGCGGGCCGCCGGGCCCGCGGCGTACGGGCCTTCGGCGCCGGCTCGGATGCGGTGGCCGCTTTGTCGCGGACGGTCGGTGACGGCTGTCGTGCGGCGCTCACGCGAGCGGCCTCCTCGGGGGCTTCGGACGGGGTTGGGGGTGGGCGGCGCCGCCCGGGACGGGCGGCAGCCGGTGGGCCGGCCGCTGCGGCTCCGAGAGCCGCCGGATCGCCGCCATCGGGACGTGCAGCCAGTCGGGGCGGTGCCGGGACTCGTAGCGGGCCTCGTACACCGCCTTGTCGGTCTCGTACGCGCGCAGCAGGACGGGGTCCTCGCGCGGGTCGCGCCCGGTGGTGCGGGCGTACCCCTCGCAGAACGCGGCCCGACAGTCGTCGGCCCACGCGGGGGCGAACGGCCGGTGCGAGCGGGCGGCGTAGTCGAAGGAGCGCAGTATCCCGGCGATGTCGCGCACCGCCGGTTCGGGGCGGCGGCGGTCGGCCAGCGGCCGGGCCGGTTCGCCCTCGAAGTCGATCAGGGCCCAGCTCCCGTCGGACGCCCGCAGGGTCTGCCCCAAGTGCAGGTCCCCGTGGATGCGTTGGACGGCCACCCCGGCGCCCCGGGAGGCGGCCAGAGCGTCGAACGCCCCGCGCAGCCCCGCCTCGTAGGGCAGCAGAGCGGGTACCTCCCGGGCGGTGGCGGCAAGTCGGGCCGTCATCCCGGCGGCGAGCCGGGCGGTCTGCTCCGGATCGAGCGCCAGGGTGGGCAGGGCGTCGGCGAGCGCGCTGTGCACCTCGGCGGTGGCCCGACCCAGCGCGTGCGCCTCGGTGGTGAAGTCGGCCCCGGCGCCCAGCCGTTGCAGCGCGAGCTGCCACCCGTCGACGGAGCCGCGCAGGTAGGGCTGGAGCACACCCAGGGTCAGCGGCTCCGACCCGGGCAGTTCGGCCTCGTACCAGGCGACGGGCGCGGGTACCCGCGCACAACCGACCGCGGCCAGCGCCCGGGGCAGTTCCAGATCCGGGTTGACCCCGGGGCCGACCCGGCGGAACACCTTGAGGATGTGCGAATCGCCGTATACCAGCGAGGAGTTGGTCTGCTCGCCGGACAGCGGCCGGGGCGCGGGGGCCGCCGGGATCACCGCGTGGGGGTCCCGCTCGAAGCGCAGCGGGCCGAGCGCGCCCGGGGAGCGCAATCGTTCCAGCAGCAGCGCCGCGAGGCGCGGATCACCGAGTCCCTCGTACACGGCGTGGCCGGCGTACGGGCCTTGCTCGGCGTACCCGATCAGCGCGGGCGAGAGTGCCGGGGGCAGGTTGGGGCGTACCCCGAGCAGCAGTTGGTAGCAGTCCGAGCTGCCTTCGGCGTCCACCCCGACGAGCAGGTGGAGCAGCCCGGGCGAGGCGCCGGGCGGCAGCAGTTCGACGGCAGAGACCAGCCGGAGCCGGGTGATGGGGCGT
Organism: Streptomyces sp. Tek67B01; assembly: GCF_055231995.1. NCBI lineage: Bacteria > Bacillati > Actinomycetota > Actinomycetes > Kitasatosporales > Streptomycetaceae > Streptomyces > Streptomyces sp. Tek67B01. The sequence continues at coordinate 2,411,071 of NZ_JBUYUY010000001.1, read as the reverse complement.
CCCTTGCCTGCGAACCAGCGCTGTCTCGGCAGCCAGGCCCGCAGCATGGGCTCCAGCGGTCCGAGCGGGACTCCGACCAGGCTTCCCTGGCGGCTCCGGGCGGATGCAGCCTCCGACATGGCGTCGCGTCCTTTCCCCGGGCCGTCACAGAATGCGCAGAGTGTCCCGGATGGCGATGGTTGCTGTCCGGCGGTGGGCGAGTGTCGGGTCAGGATGATCCGTACAGGGGCGGGCGATTGACCCATTCGCGCGCCCGCCCCGTACCGCCGTTACCCGCTTTTCGGTGCCGGACTACTCACTGCGCAGGCGGAACCACAGAAAGCCATGACCCGCGAGCGTGAGCAGGTACGGCCATTCGCCGATCGGCGGGAACCGCACATCGCCCGTGAGTTCGACGGGCACCCGCCCGTTGAACGACCGCAGGTCGAGCTCGGTGGGCTGCGCGAAGCGCGAGAAGTTGTGCACGCACAGCACCAGGTCGTCCCCGTACTCGCGCAGGAAGGCGAGCACCGCCGGGTTGGTCGACGGCAGTTCGGTGTACGACCCGAGTCCGAAGGCGGGGTTCGCCTTGCGGATTTCGATGAGCCGGCGCGTCCAGTGCAGGAGCGAGGAGGGCGATGCCATCGCCGCCTCGACACTGGTGACCTGGTACCCGTAGACGGGGTCCATGATGACCGGCAGGTTCAGCCTGCCCGGATCGCAGGAGGAGAAACCGGCGTTGCGGTCCGGGGTCCACTGCATGGGCGTGCGCACGCCGTCGCGGTCGCCGAGCCAGATGTTGTCGCCCATGCCGATCTCGTCGCCGTAGTAGAGCACCGGCGAGCCGGGCAGCGACAGGAGCAGGGCGGTGAACAGTTCCATCTGGTTGCGGTCGTTGTCGAGGAGCGGGGCGAGCCGGCGCCGGATGCCGATGTTGGCCCGCATCCGCGGGTCCTTGGCGTACTCGGCGTACATGTAGTCGCGCTCTTCGTCGGTGACCATTTCGAGGGTGAGCTCGTCGTGGTTGCGCAGGAAGATGCCCCACTGGCAGTTCACCGGGATCGCCGGGGTCTTGGCCAGGATTTCGGAGACGGGGTAGCGGGACTCTCTTCGCACGGCCATGAAGATGCGCGGCATGACGGGGAAGTGGAACGCCATGTGGCACTCGTCCCCGCCCTTGGTGAAGTCGCCGAAGTAGTCGACCACGTCCTCGGGCCACTGGTTGGCCTCGGCGAGCAGGACGGTGTCGGGGTAGTGCGCGTCGATCTCGGCCCGGACCCGCTTGAGCAGCGCGTGGGTGCGCGGGAGGTTCTCGCAGTTGGTCCCCTCCTCCGCGTACAGGTAGGGCACGGCGTCGAGGCGGAAGCCGTCGATGCCGAGGTCCAACCAGAAGCGCAGCGCCGAGATGATCTCCTCGACCACGGCCGGGTTCTCGTAGTTCAGGTCCGGCTGGTGCGAGAAGAAGCGGTGCCAGTAGTACTGCTTGCGCAGCGGGTCGTACGTCCAGTTCGAGGTCTCGGTGTCGACGAAGATGATGCGGGCGTCCTGGTACTGCTTGTCGTTGTCGGCCCACATGTAGTAGTCGCCGTACGGCCCGTCCGGGTCCTTGCGCGACTGCTGGAACCACTCGTGCTGGTCGCTCGTGTGGTTCATGACGAAGTCGATGATCACCCGCATGCCGCGCTGGTGCGCGGCGTCCACGAACTCGACGAAGTCGGCGAGGTCGCCGAACTCCGGCAGCACGGAGGTGTAGTCGGAGACGTCGTAGCCCCCGTCGCGCAGCGGTGACGCGAAGAACGGCGGAAGCCAGAGGCAGTCGACACCCAGCCACTGGAGGTAGTCGAGCTTGGAGGTGAGGCCCTGTAGGTCGCCCACGCCGTCGCCGTTGCTGTCCTGGAACGAGCGGACGAGGACTTCGTAGAAGACCGCCCGCTTGAACCAGTCGGGGTCGCGGTCCTTGGCGGGGGTGTCCTCGAACGTGTCGGGGACGGGATCGTTGATCATCATGTGATGGGTGACCCTCCGGTGGGCGGGGACGGTCGCAGAGCGGCCAGCACGTGCGCGGGTGTCCGACCCGGCTCCAGACGCACGTAGTTCGCCCTGCCCCAGTGATAGGTCTCGCCGGTGAGCTCGTCGCGCACCGCGAGGGACCCGTGCCAGTCGAGGCCGAGTACCGGCATGTCCAACGAGACTGTCGCCTCCTGGGTGTGGTGCGGATCGAGGTTGACGACCACCAGTACGGAATTGGCTCCGGCGTGCTTCGAATAGGCGATCACCTGTTCGTTGTCGGTCGAATGGAAGTGCAGGTCGCGCAGCTGTTGGAGGGCGGGGTTGCGGCGTCGGACCCGGTTCAGGGTGGTGATCAGCGGGGCGATGGTGCGGCCCTCGCGGTCGGCGGCGGCCCAGTCGCGTGGCCGGAACTCGTATTTCTCGGAGTTCAGGTACTCCTCGCTGCCCGGCTTGACCGGTTCGTTCTCGCAGAGCTCGTATCCGGCGTAGATCCCCCAGGTGGGGGAGAGGGTGGCGGCGAGCACGGCCCGCACCTCGAAGGCCGGACGTCCGCCGTGCTGAAGGTACTCGTGCAGGATGTCCGGCGTGTTGACGAAGAAATTCGGCCGCATGACGGCCGCGGAACGGTCGTCGACGAGCTCGGTCAGGTACTCGGTCAGCTCCGCCTTGGAGTTGCGCCAGGTGAAGTACGTGTAGGACTGCTGGAAGCCGACGGCGGCCAGGGCGCGCATCATCGCGGGGCGGGTGAAGGCCTCCGCCAGGAAGATCACGTCGGGGTCGGTCTTGTTGATGTCCGCGATCACCTTCTGCCAGAAGACGACGGGCTTGGTGTGCGGATTGTCGACGCGGAAGATCCGGACGCCGTGGTCCATCCAGTGCCGCAGGATACGGACCGTTTCTTCGACGATGCCGGCCATGTCGGTGTCGAAGTGGATCGGGTAGATGTCCTGGTACTTCTTCGGCGGGTTCTCGGCGTACGCGATCGTCCCGTCCGCGCGGTGGCGGAACCACTCCGGCCGCTTCTCCACCCACGGGTGGTCGGGCGAGCACTGGAGCGCGAAGTCGAGGGCGATCTCCATCCGGAGCTCCCGGGCCCGCGCCACGAACGCGTCGAAGTCCTCGATGGTGCCCAGCTCGGGGTGGACGGCGTCGTGGCCGCCCTCGGTGGACCCGATGGCCCACGGCACGCCCGGGTCCCAACTACCGGCGGAGAGGGTGTTGTTCGGGCCCTTGCGCCAGGTGCTGCCGATGGGGTGGATCGGCGGCAGGTACACGACGTCGAAGCCCATCGCGGCGATCGCCGGCAGCCGCTCGGCGGCGGTCCGGAAGGTCCCGCTCACCGGAGCCGAACCCGGCTCCACCACGGCTCCCTCGGACCGGGGGAACATCTCGTACCAGGAGCCGAAGAGGGCGCGCTTGCGCTCGACGAGCAGCGGCAGCGGCTTCGCCGCGCTGACCAGCTCCCGGTAAGGGCGGCGTGCGAGGGCCTCGGTCACGGGCGCCGCGAGGGCGGCCGCGTACCGCACCGAGACCTCCCGGTCCTCGTCGCGCATCGCCTCGGCGGCGGCCAGTACGTGCGCGCGCCCGTCCTTCTTGGGGATCTTCGAGCCGGCCCGCGCGTACAGCTCCGCGCCCTCGAGGAGCATCAGCCCGGTGTCGATCCCCGCCGGGATCTTGATGGCGGCGTGCGCCCGCCAGGTGGCGACGGGGTCGCTCCACGCCTCGACGGTGTAGGTCCACCGTCCCTCGGTATCGGCGCAGACCCTGGCGCCCCACCGGTCGGTGCCGGGAGCGAGTTCGTACATGGGCACAGGTGGTCGCAGCCGTCCGCTCGGATCTCGGAGCACGACATGGGCGGACACGGCGTCGTGGCCCTCGCGGAACACGGTGGCCGAGATCCGGAAGACCTCGTCCACGACCGCCTTGGCGGGTCTGGCGCCGCAGTCGACGGCAGGGCGGACGTCCAGCACGGGAATGCGACCGATCATGATGGGATCACCTGGAGGCAGTTCGCGGGGCTCGGTGGCAACGGTCCGGCTGACTGGGCAGCCGGCAGTGCACGCTCTGTTCGCTCTGTTTCTAGCCGTTCAGAAGACGGCTGGGCTGCGGGCATGGCCGCTCCTGTCCGCGTTCACTCGGGTGGCGGGAGGTGGTGGGCGGTGTGCGCCGTGCGTGTACCCGGGGAGCCCTTCCCACTCTCGTCCCGCCCAATCCGCGTGCTTGGTTAACTACTCGTACGTAGTGGCACGCCGATAACCAAGCCCCGGCTCGACATTCACCGAGGCTCCGTCAAGTCGGCTGTGGACTCCCGGACCTACACCGGTATACCGCGTTCGCGGCCCGCGCGCGCGTCGGCGCCGTGGCGGTGCGGCCCGGTCGCCGGCTAGCCTCGTGGCTCCGGAAGTGGACCGAAGTGGACGGATGCGCGGTCGCACAGCGTGGTGCGGCCGCTCCGATCCGCGATCCCCTGCGAAGGTGGAACACGTGAAGGCTATCCGTCGATTCACCGTGCGTCCCGTTCTCCCCGAGCCGCTGCTGCCACTCGCCGACCTCGCGCGCAACCTGCGCTGGTCTTGGCACGCGGAAACCCGCGAACTCTTCCAATCCGTCGACCCCGAGGGCTGGCAGGCCGCTGCCGGCGATCCCGTGCGGCTTCTCGGCGCCGTGTCCGCCGGCCGTCTGGCGGAACTCGCCGGCGACCGGCGGTTCCTGCGGCGGCTCGCCGTTGCCGCCGCCGACCTCGATGACTACGTCCACGGCGGGAGGTGGTACCAGACCCACGAGAACGGTGGGGACCTGCCCGCCGCCATCGCCTACTTCTCGCCGGAATTCGGCATCACCGCAGCCCTCCCGCAGTACTCCGGCGGGCTCGGCATCCTCGCCGGCGACCACCTCAAGGCCGCGAGCGACCTCGGCGTCCCGCTCATCGGCGTGGGACTGCTCTACCGTCACGGCTACTTCCGCCAGTCGCTCTCCCGCGACGGCTGGCAACAGGAGCACTATCCCGTCCTCGACCCCAACGAGCTCCCCGTCGCCCTCGTGCGCGAGGTCGACGGTACGCCCGCCCGAGTGGCCCTGAGCCTTCCCGGCGGGCGGTCATTGCACGCGCACATCTGGCAAGCCCGCGTCGGACGGGTCCCGCTGCTGCTCCTCGACTCCGACGTCGAGGACAACGACACCGCCGCCCGCGAGGTGACCGACCGTCTCTACGGGGGCGGCAGCGACCACCGGCTGCTCCAGGAGATGCTGCTCGGCATCGGCGGGGTCCGCGCGGTACGGACGTACTGCCGGCTGACCGGTCATGCCGATCCGGAGGTGTTCCACACCAACGAGGGACACGCCGGGTTCCTCGGTCTCGAGCGCATAAGGGAACTCGAAGGGGAACAGGGGCTCGGCTTCGACGCCGCCCTGGAGGCGGTCCGCGCCGGCACCGTGTTCACCACGCACACCCCCGTCCCCGCCGGCATCGACCGCTTCGACCGCGCCCTGGTCGCCCGACACTTCGGCGAGGGCGGCGAACTGCCCGCGGTACCCGTCGAGCGAATCCTCGAACTGGGCGCGGAGTCCTACCCCGGCGGCGACCCCGGGGTGTTCAACATGGCGGTGATGGGCCTGCGCCTCGCCCAGCGCGCCAACGGCGTCTCCACCCTCCACGGCGCCGTCAGCAGGGGCATGTTCGCCGGTTTGTGGCCCGGCTTCGACCCGGTCGACGTGCCGATCACCTCCATCACCAACGGCGTGCACGCGCCGACCTGGGTGGCGCCCGAGGTGATGCGGCTCGGCGCGCGCCAGATCGGGGCCGGGCGGACCGAGGACGCGCTGTCCGTCGGCGGCTCCCCGCGCTGGGACGCCGTGGCGGGCATCGCCGACCAGGAGGTCTGGGACCTGCGCCGGGTGCTGCGCGAACAACTGGTCCAGGAGGTGCGCGACCGGCTGCGGACGTCCTGGAAGCAGCGCGGGGCCGCGGACGCCGAACTGGGCTGGGTCGACTCCGTGCTCGACCCGGACGTGCTGACCATCGGCTTCGCCCGCCGGGTCCCCTCCTACAAGCGGCTCACGCTGATGCTGCGCGACCCGGAGCGGCTGCGCCGACTGCTGCTGGATCCGGACCGGCCGGTGCAGATCGTGGTCGCGGGCAAGGCGCACCCCGCCGACGACGGCGGCAAGCGCCTCGTCCAGGAACTGGTGCGGTTCTCCGACGACCCCCGGGTGCGGCACCGGATCGTCTTCCTGCCCGACTACGGCATGGCCATGGCGCAGAAGCTCTACCCCGGCTGCGACATCTGGCTGAACAACCCGCTGCGCCCGCTGGAGGCCTGCGGCACGAGCGGCATGAAGGCGGCGCTCAACGGCTGCCTCAACCTCTCCGTGCTGGACGGCTGGTGGGACGAGTGGTTCGAGCCGGACTTCGGCTGGGCCATCCCCACCGCCGACGGGGCCGGCACGGACGTGGACCGGCGTGACGACCTGGAGGCGAACGCCCTCTACGAGCTGATCGAGAGCCGGGTCGCACCCCGCTTCTACGACCGGGCCGGGCGCAGCGGACTGCCCGAGCGGTGGATCGAGATGGTCCGGCGCACCCTGGTATCCCTGGGACCGAAGGTACTGGCGGGTCGGATGGTGCGGGAGTACGTGGAGCGGCTCTACGCACCCGCCGCGCTCGCACACCGTGCACTCGTCCCCGAGGCGGCGCGGGACCTCGCCTGGTGGAAGGGCCGGGTCCGCGCGGCCTGGCCCCGGGTCGCCGTCGAGCACGTGGAGGCGCTCGCCGCCGCCCCGGTCGGCGGTACCGCCGAACTGGGGGCGACCCTCACCCTGCGGGTACGGGTGGCACTGGACTCGCTCGTGCCGGACGACGTCGAGGTGCAGGCCGTCGCGGGTCGGGTGGATGCCCAGGACGTGATCCAGGGCGCCCGGACCTTCCCGCTGAAGCCGGCCTCCGGGCCGGACCTGGAGGGCCGCTGGGTGTACGAGGGCCCGCTCGCCCTCGACCGTACGGGGCCCTACGGCTATACCGTGCGAATCCTGCCCGCGCACCCGCTGCTGGCCAGCCCGGCCGAACTCGGTCTGGTCGCGGGGCCCCAGGACGCGGGTACCGACACCGACGCGGTGGGCGGGGTCCTGCTGAGGTGAGTCCCGGGGTCCTGTCGTCGAAGCGGCGCCGTCAAGGTCGGGGGCCGGGCGGGACTTCGACGACAGGACCGGGGGACGGGCGGCGGGTTCCCGCCGGGGCGAGGCCCGGTGGCGCGCGGCCGCACGGGTGAGTCTCAGGGGTCGATCAGCCGTCCGTCCTCCACCAGCATCCCGGCCCGCTTGATGTTGCGCAGGGTCGGGATCACCTCGACCCGCTCGATGCCCGGCACGGCGCCGATCCGCTCCGTGAGGTAGGTGTACAACGCGTCCGTGTCCCGGCAGACGACGACGGCCACCAGGTTGGCCGCCCCGGTCACCGCGGCCGCGAAGGGCACCTCCTCGTGCCGGGCGACCGCCGCGCCCGCCTCCGCCAGCCGGGCGGGCGCCGCGGTCAGCATCAAGGTCGCCTCCGCCTCGTAGCCGAGCCGGGTGGGGACGAGCTCCACGTCCAGGTACAGCGTCCCGAGGTCCCGCAGCCGCTCCAGCCGGCGGCGCGCGGTGGACTCCGACAGGCCCGAGGCACGGGCCAGTTCGGGGTAGCCGGCCCTCCCGTCCCGGCCGAGCACCGACAGCAGCGCCAGCTCGACCTCGTCGAGGCTGTGGCGCTCCCGCCCCGGCACGACCGGCGGTCGCTCCAGCGCCGCGACCTGCTCGGGCCGCAGCACGCCCAGCCCGCACCACCGCTCCGGGCCGCCGACGAAGACCCGCAGCAGGGTGTGGGCGCTGACCCCGGTCACCCTGCGGGTGCGCGGGAGTTTCTCCAGCAGCAGACCGTCGCGGTCCGCGCGGGTGCGCGCCTTGGTCAGGCAGTGGATCTCCGTCCCGCCCGAGCCCAGCTTCACCCAGGCGATGTCCGGCCGGCGGGCCAACGCCCCGGCCACCTCCAGCGCCGCGTCGGGCGCGCACTGCACGCGCAGCCACGACTCGAACAGCCCGACGCGGCGGCCCTGGGGGAGCCCGATCACCCGGATCACGCCGCCGGAGCGCAGCCGCCGGTATCGGCGCACCACCGTCTGGTCGGAGACCTCCAGCACTTCCGCGAGCCGGCTGAAAGGGGCCCGCCCGTCGATCATCAGTGCCTGGATCAAGGAACGGTCGAGGAGGTCGAGCTCCTCGTTGGGCGCGGTCCGGTTCATGGTTTCCATCATCCCAGGGCCGACGATGACGGAAATCCGGCGGCGAACGGGTTGCGGGTGCGGGATCAGGGGTGCGAACGGGGACCGTGGGGTTACCCGAACCAGCACCTCGACGAGGAGAGAATCATGCGCAAGTGGCTGCCGTTGACGGCGGTCTGTCTGGGGGCCTTCATGCTCCTGGTCGACGTCACGATCGTGACCGTCGCCCTGCCGGACATGGCCGCCGACATGCACACGGGGTTCTCCGCCCTCCAGTGGGTGATGGACATATACGCCCTGGCACTGGCCGCCCTGCTGCTCGGCGCGGGCTCCCTCGCCGACCGGATCGGCCGCTGCCGGGTCTACCTCGGCGGCCTCGTGGTCTTCGCCGCCGCTTCGCTGGCCTGCGGCCTGGCCACCGGTCCGGGCGCCCTGATCGCCTTCCGCGCGGTACAGGGCTTCGGAGGCGCCGCGATGTTCGCCACCACGATGGCCCTGCTCAGCGCCGCCTACCAGGGCCGCGACCGGGGGATCGCCTTCGGCGTGTGGGGCGCGGTCAACGGCGCCGCCGCCGCGGCCGGCCCGATCATCGGCGGACTGCTGACCGAGCACTTCGGCTGGCGCTGGATCTTCTACATCAACCTGCCCGTCTGCGCCCTGGCGGTGTACGTCACCCTCAAGGCCGTCACCGACACCCGTGACCCGCACGCCAAGGGCCTCGACCTGCCCGGCATGACGGCCTTCACGGCCGGCGCCGGAGCCGTCACGTACGCGCTGATCCGGGCCGGCGAGAACGGCTGGACCTCCCCCGCCACCCTCGGCCTCCTCGGCCTGGGCGCGGTCGCCTTCGTCGTGTTCGTCCTCGTCGAGCTGCGCACAGCCCACCCCATGCTGGACCTCTCGCTGTTCCGCAGCGGGACCTTCGTCGGCGTCATGGCCGCCGCGCTGCTGCTGACCGGGGCCGCGTTCTCGTACCTGATGTACGTATCCCTCTGGCTCCAGTCCGTCGAGGGGATGAGCCCGGTCGGCGCTGGTCTGGTGGTGGTGCCGATGAGCCTGGCCGCGTTCCTCGTCTCGGCCCTGGCCGGGCGGCTCCTGCACGGGGCCCCGGCGCGGCTGACCATCGGCGGGGGAGGCGCGCTGATCGGAGTGGGCGCACTGCTCCAGGCGTGGATGTTGGACGCCGGTGACGGCTGGCAGGCGCTGGTCCCGGGTCTGTTGGTGACGGGCGCCGGGGTGGGCACGGCGATCCCGGCGCTGGCGGCCGCTGTGATGGGGGCGGTGGCCCCGGCCCGGGCGGGCATGGCCGGGGGGGCGCTGAACACGGCGCGCCAGCTGGGCATGGCCTTCGGCATCGCGGTGCTCGGCTCCCTCTTCCACTCCGGGCTGGCGGACGGTCTCGCCGACTCCGGTCGGGCGCGCGACACCGCCGAGGCGCTGGCATCGGGCGGGGCGGGGCGGTTGCTGGCGACGGCGCCGGCGGCCAAGGCGTGGGTGGAGGCGGCCTTCGTGAGCGGGCTGCGGGAAACCTTCGTGGCCTCGGGGGTGATGGGGCTGGTGGGCGCCCTCGCCGTCGTCCTGCTGATCCGTTCGACGGGGCGGAACGAGGGCGGGGCGAAGACCGGGGCCCGGGCCGCCGAGGCCGTCACCGTCCCGGAGCGGGTCTGAGGGCGGTTCCGATCGCCCCGGCCGCGGGGCGATCGGGTGCGCCGACGGGTTCCGGCGCGGGGCGCGGTGACTGCCGTATGGGCGTGGTGCACCGATCCAGGAGGGTGAACCTTCGAACGCGCTGGGCATGCTGAATCGTTTCGTCTGATGTGTCCGCTCCTACGCTGCCCGCTGAATGCCACCGGACCGGCATTCCAGCCGATCAGAGAACGGACTCTTCATGCGTGCTCGTACCACCGCCGCCGCACTCCTGGGTGCTCTCGCCCTCGTTCTGCCCACCGCCGGCACCTCCCTGGCGGTCGACCACGACGATGATGACGGCCACCGCTCGCTGGGCCGTCTGGAGTACCTCGTGGACGACGACGATGACGGCGGCGACGAGCACCGCCAGATCCGCCCGGCGGACAACGACACCTGCTACCGACTGACGGGCACCTCGTGGGAGAACCCGGCGACCTCCGTGCGCAACGAGACGGAGTCGCTGGCGGTGCTGTTCCGGGACCGCGACTGCGGCGAGCGTGCCGAGCGGGTGCTGGAGCCGGGGGAGCGGGCACACGGTGTGCAGGTCCGCTCGGTGCTCTTCAAGCCGGTGGACGACGACAACGACGGGCGTCACGAGGGTCGTCACGACGGGCGGGGCGACGGGCGTGACGACGACGACTTCGGCAACGGGGACGAGGACCGCGGCCGTCACGACGCCCGGCCGGGCCTGCCGGGGGCGATGCACCACAACGGCGCCAAGCCGGCCATGCACCAGACGGTGAAGCCGCGCATGGACGAGCCCGGCTCGCAGCAGGCGCGTGACGAGCAGGCCGGTCAGGACCAGCCGCGCGACGAGCAGGCGCGTGACGAGCAGGCCGGTCAGGACCAGCCGCGCGACGAGCAGGCGCGTGACGAGCAGGCCCGTGAGGACCAGGGCCGTCAGGACCAGCCGCGTGACGAGCAGGCGCGTGACGAGCAGGCCCGCGACGAGCAGGCCCGCGACGAGCAGGCCCGTGACGAGCAGGCCCGAGAGGACCAGGGCCGGCGCGAGGAGCAAGCGCGCCAGGAGGAGGCCCGGCGGGACGAGCAGGCCCGGCAGGAGCAGCAGGCCCGCGACGAGCAGGGGATGCGCGACGAGCAGGCCCGCGACGAGCAGGGGATGCGCGACGAGCAGGCCCGTCAGGAGGAGGAGCAGGGTCGTCCCGACGAGCAGCGTCCCGACATGTTCGACCGTATCTTCCGCTCCATCGGCTGACCCGCCACCGCGCGACGCGAGAGCCCGGCACCTCCGTGGTGCCGGGCTCTCCCGCGTCATGGAACAGGGCCGCCCGGGGAGGTCGTCTCCCGGGCGGCCCCGTGATCAATCGGTCGAGCCGGCGATCGGCTCGGCCCCCGTCACCCCGGTAGGGGTCAGAACGTGAGCTTCCAGCTGTTGATGTAGCCGGTGTCCGCGGCGGCGAGGTCCGCCACCCGCAGCTTCCAGACACCCTGCGCGACCTCGGAGGAGGCGTTCACGGTGAAGCTCTGGACGATGTTGTCCGCGCTGCCGCCGGTGCGGTTGCGCAGGTTGTAGACGGAGCCGTCGGGGGCGACGAGGTCGACCCTCAGGTCACCGACGTAGGTGTGGACGATGTTGACGTCCACCTTGAGGGTGCTCGGGGCGTTGCCCGTGCGGGTCACCGTGATCGGGGACTCGACGGTCGAGTTGTCCGCGATCTGGTAGTCGTTCGTGTTCTCGAACACGCTCTGCTGGGACGTGCCGACGGTCCAGGTGAAGGACGCCGTACCCGTCTTGCCCGCGGAGTCGGTCACCGTGACGGTCACGTTGGACGTGCCCGCGGTGGTGGCGGTACCCGAGATCAGACCCGTCGAGGAGTTGATCGACAGGCCGGCCGGCAGACCGGTCGCCGCGTAGCTCAGCGCACCCGCGTTGGTGCTGGTCGCCTGGACCTGAAGGCTCACAGCGGTGTTGACCTGGGTGGTCTGGTTGGCGATCGGGGTCACCGAGACGCCGGAGGTGATGCGGGCGCCGACGTTGATGCCGGCCCAGGCGTTGGCCACGTTGTTGTACGTGGTCGAGCCCTGGCCGTACAGGTCGGCGGCGGCCTGCAGCGTCGCCGTACGGGCGGCGGCGTAGTTCGTGTTCGACTTGAAGTAGCCGACCGTCAGCGCGCGGAACCAGATCTTCGAGGCGGCGTCGCGGCCGATCGCGGTGACCGGGAGGTTGTCCGAGGTCGGCGAGTTGTAGCTGACGCCGTTGATGACCTTGGCGCCGGAGCCCTCGGACATCAGGTAGAAGACGTGGTTCGCCGGGCCCGAGGAGTAGTGGACGTCGAGGTTGCCGACGCCGCTGTACCAGGCGTCCGCGGACGAACCGTCCTTGCTCGGCTTGTCCTGGTAGCGCAGCGGCGTGCCGTCGCCGTTGATGTCGATCTTCTCGCCGATGAGGTAGTCACCGACGTCGCTCGGGTTGTTGGCGTTGAACTCGACGGACGTGCCCATGATGTCGGAGGTGGCCTCGTTCAGGCCGCCGGGCTCGCCGCTGTAGGTCATGTTGCCGGTGACCGAGGTCAGACCGTGCGTCATCTCGTGGGCGGCCACGTCGATGGACGTCAGCGGGTGCGTGTTGCTGGTGCCGTCGCCGTACGTCATGCAGAAGCAGCCGTCGTCCCAGAACGCGTTGACGTACGAGCTGCCGTAGTGGACGCGGCTGTACGGGGCGACGCCGTCGTTGCGCAGGCCGTTGCGGCCCATCACGTTCTTGTAGAAGTCCCACGTCACCTGGGCGCCGTAGTGCGCGTCCGCGGCCGCCGTCGCCCGGTTGGAGGCGGCGCCGTTGCCCCAGACGTCCGTGGTGTTGGTGAAGAGCGTGCCGGTGCCGGAGCTGCCGCCGTTGAGGTCGTAGGTCTTGTGGCCGCCGCGACCGGCGTCGGTCAGCGTGTAGTTGCTGCCCGACTGCGAGGTGCCCAGCGTGACCTGGCCGCTGTACATGGTGTTGCCGGTGCCGGTCTCGATGGCCTGCCACTGGGTGATCTTCGCGCCGGTCTTGGCGTCGGTGACCACGTGCAGTTCGCTCGGGGTGCCGTCGTCCTGGAGGCCGCCGACGACGGTCTCGAAGGCGAGGACGGGCGCGCCTTCGGCGGCCCAGATCACCTTGCGGGCGTTCTTCGAGGGCTTGGCCTGCTTGGCGCCCGCGGCGTTGGCCGAGTCGACGGCCTGGCTCTCGGCCGCCGAGGTGGCGATGGAGGGGCTGGTGTCCGCCACCTTGATCTCGTGGTTGGTGGCCTTGGTCACGCTCTTGGTGACGCCGCCCTTGGCGTGGACGGTCAGGTCACCGCCGAGCACGGGTATGCCGTCGTAGGTGCGCTCGTAGGTGGTGTGGGTGGTGCCGTCGGCGTCCTGGACCACATCGCGGACGGCGAGGCGCTCCTTGCCGCCGAGGCCGAGGGCCTTCGCCGCCTGCACCGTGGTCGAGTTGGCGTCGGCGAGGAGCGTCGCACGCTCCGAAGCGCTGAGTAGGCGGGCGGCCGCGCCCGGGTTGGGCTGAGCCGCCTTGGAAGACTGCGACGCGGTGGCGTCGGCGTTGGCGGATCCGGCCTGCATGCCTACGGCGAGCATGGCGGCGGCGGCGACGAGGGCGCCGGCCGCGGTGGCACGCCGCTGGGGGGTGGCTCTCAACGCAAACTCCTTCTGCAAGGGGGGTTCCGGAAGGCTGGGTGGACCTCCGGGCAGATCAGGGTTGGTGCGATGAACGGTCGAAGAGTGTCACCTGTCGACGTCAATGTCAGGGCCACATCAAAAGGTTGGCTGGAAACAGTCCGTTGTCCGAAGAGACGTATCCGGTATCCGAACCATTCACTTTTGTGTGAGAGAGGAGGATGAAACATACGGAACGCCAGATACCGGTTGCTAACACTTGAGCAACGAGCGGCTCCGTTAACGCAAACGGCATTTACCGTACGGGTGTTTGTCGTACTGTTTCCCGGTGCGTCAGATGCTCGTCGCCAGGGGAAGCCGCGGGCACACGCCACTGTCATAGACCACGTGCCAGGGGGGCCCATGAGGCATGTCCATTTTCCTGCGCAAAGAGTGGCCGGGGCGGCCGTTGATCCGGCCGGGCCGACGTCCGCGCCTCCGCGCCGACTCGGCGACAAGGCGCGCTGGTACCTCCCCGCGGCGGTCACGGCCGACTTCCTCGGCGCCGCGGTTCCCGTGGGCCTCGTCTTCGACGCGGCGCGGCAGGCCCGGCCCGTCTACTGCGCGGTCGGCGCGGCCCTCGCCTGGACCGCGGTACAGGCGCTGCGTCGACGGTACGCGACCCGGACGCTCGGTGAGTCCCGGGGGGTACTGCCCGTCGTCCACGACTGGCTGATTTTGATCGGCGTCCTCGCCGTCGCTCGCGTGGTGACCGGGGAGAGCACCCCGCGAATGGCGGCGCTGGGGGCGCTGTTGCCCGCCCTGCTCGTCACCGTCGCCTGTCACAAGCTCACCTATCACCACCTCTCCGCCGCCCGCCGGGAAGCCAGGGTGGTCAGCCGGGTCCTGGTCGTCGGCGAACCCGAGGCGGCCGAAGGCGTGATCGCCCACCTCGCCTCGCGCACCGACCACCCCTACGTCGTCGTCGGAGTCGTCCCGGTCGGCGCCGGCCAACTCGGCAGCGGGGTCCCCGTCGCGACCCGGCTGGGCGCGACCCCGCAGGGGCCGAACATCGACGCCGCCGCCGTACTGGGCGCCGTACGCAGCCACCACGCCGACCTGGTGCTCGTCGCCCCGGGCGTGCGCTTCGCCGGGGAGCGGCTGCGCCGGGTCGCCTGGGCGCTGCACGACGCCGGCCTCGAACTGGCCGTCTTCCCCGGTCTGGTGGAGATATCCGTCAAGCGGCTGGAGACGCTCTCGGCGGGCGGCCTCGCCGTGCTGCGGATCGCGCCGCCCGTGGGCAAGGGGGTGCAGACGTTGCTGAAGTCGGTCCTGGACCGGGCGGGGGCCGCCGTCGGACTGCTGCTGCTGTCACCGCTGTTCCTCGCGCTCGTACTGGCGATACGTTTCGGCTCGCGCGGGCCGGCCTTCTACAGCCAGCGCCGGATCGGGCGCGACGGGGTCCCGTTCGTCATGTGGAAGTTCCGCACGATGGTCGTGGACGCCGACCGGCTGAAGCCCGAGCTGGAAGGGGCCAACGAGAACGACGGCCTGATGTTCAAGATGCGCCGTGACCCGCGGGTCACCCGGGTGGGACGGCTGCTGCGCCGCACCTCGCTGGACGAACTGCCCCAGCTGTACAACGTGTTGACGGGCAGCATGTCGCTGGTCGGCCCGCGTCCACCGCTCCCGGACGAGGTGGCCCGGTACGACGAGGTGGAGCTGCGCCGGCTGAGCGTGCGTCCCGGTATGACCGGCCTGTGGCAGATCAGCGGACGGTCGGACCTGTCCTGGGACGAAACGATTCAGCTTGATTTGCAGTACGTCGACAACTGGTCCTTCACCAGTGATGTCGATGTCATGGGCCGCACGCTCCGCGCCGTCGTCGACGGCCGCGGAGCGTACTGAGGGGCCGGCATTGCGATCAGCGAGACGTCCGCGAGTCGAGCCACCAGCGGTAGGTGGACGCGATCCCGTCGCGCAGCGGGATGCCGGGCTTCCAGCCCAGCGAGGTCAGGCGGGTGACGTCCAGCAGCTTGCGGGGCGTCCCGTCGGGCTTGGAGGTGTCCCAGGCGAGCCGGCCGTCGAAGCCGGTCACCTCGGCGACCGTCTCGGCCAGTGCCTTGATGGTGAGGTCCTCACCGCAGCCGATGTTGACGGGCTCGTCGCCGTCGTAGCCCTCCAACAGGACCGCGCAGGCCGCCGCGAGGTCGTCGACGTGCAGGAACTCGCGCCGCGGGGTGCCCGATCCCCACAGCGTGACCTCCTCGCGGCCCTCGGCCGCGGCCTCGTGGAAGCGACGGATCAGCGCGGGCAGGACGTGCGAGGACTCCAGGTCGAAGTTGTCCCCCGGCCCGTAGAGGTTCGTGGGCATGGCCGAGATGTACGAGGCGCCGTACTGCTTGCGGTACGACTGGACCTGCACGATGCCGGCGATCTTGGCGAGGGCGTAGGCCTCGTTGGTCGGCTCCAGCGGGCCGGTCAGCAGGGCGTCCTCGCTGATGGGCTGCGGCGCCAGCTTCGGGTAGATGCAGGACGAGCCGAGGAACAGCAGCCGGCCCACCCCGGCGGCGTGCGCCCCGGCGATGACGCTGAGCTGGATCCGGAGGTTGTCCTCCAGGAACTGCACCGGGTAGGTGCTGTTGGCCATGATCCCGCCGACCTTGGCGGCGGCCAGCACCACGGCGTCCGGACGGACGTCCCGCAGGTAGGCCTCGGTCGCGGCGCCGTCGCGCAGGTCGAGCTCGGCGCGGCTGCGGGTGAGCACCTCGTGGCCGTCGGCGGTCAGCCGCCGGGCGACCGCGGACCCCACGAGGCCGCGGTGACCGGCGACGAAGACGCGGGCGTGCGGGGGCAGGAGCGGCAGCGAACTTGTCATACCGCCGATGATGCCAGTCCGCTGCCGCGGCTTTACGCGGCAGGCCCGCTGCCGAGCCCGGCTCCGGTGGCCGCCGCCCGACAGCGGCCCCGGCGCGACCGGTTGCCCGGCCGCATGCCCACGGCCAAGGGCCCGCAGCCCGGCCGCGGGTCGTCGTCCGGCCGCGGGCGGTGCTGGAGTTTCCACGTCGCGCGGCCGGGGCGGCGGCACCCGCTGCGGCGGGTGTTCCGGGGCGGGCGTGGGGTCTTGGGGTGGCGGGGCTCGGCGGTGGGGGCGGTTCCGGATGGGGCGTGTACGGTACCCATCCGGCCCCGGGCCGCGCGGGCGCCCGCCGGACGAGGCGGGGCGACGGCAGGCCCGCCGGGGGGACCAGGGGCAGGGCCCCGCACAACGGGTGGGGGCCGGCCCCGCTCATCGAAGCAGAGCACACCGACAACCAGGGGGACCCTATGGGCAAGACCGCACTGATCACCGGCGTCACCGGGCAGGACGGCTCGTACCTCGCCGAGCTCCTGCTCTCCAAGGGATACACGGTGCACGGGCTCGTGCGGCGGTCCTCCAGTTTCAACACGGAGCGGATCGACCACATCTACCAGGACCCGCAGACCGAGAACCGCTCCCTCGTGCTGCACCACGCGGACCTGTCCGACGGCGTCGCCCTCGTGAACCTGCTCCGAGACATACGCCCCGACGAGGTCTACAACCTGGGCGCCCAGTCCCACGTCCGCGTCTCCTTCGACGCGCCCCTCTACACCGGCGACGTCACCGGCCTCGGGGCGCTGCGCCTGCTGGAGGCCATCCGGGCCAGCGGCGTGGACACCCGCATCTACCAGGCCTCGTCCTCGGAGATGTTCGGCGCCACCCCGCCGCCGCAGAACGAGACGACCCCGTTCCACCCGCGCAGCCCGTACGGGGCCGCCAAGGTCTTCGCGTACTGGACCACGGTGAACTACCGCGAGGCGTACGACATGTTCGCGGTCAACGGCATCCTCTTCAACCACGAGTCCCCGCGCCGCGGCGAGACCTTCGTGACCCGCAAGATCACCCGCGCCGTCGCCCGGATCAAGGCCGGTCTCCAGGACCACCTCTACCTCGGCAACCTCGACGCCGTCCGCGACTGGGGCTACGCGCCCGAGTACGTCGACGCCATGTGGCGGATGCTCCAGCAGGACGAGCCCACCGACTACGTGGTCGCCACCGGTGTCGCCGCGACCGTCCGCGAGTTCGTGGAGTCCTCGTTCCACCACGCCGGGCTCGACTGGAACGAGCACGTGCGCTACGACCCCAAGTACGAGCGCCCCAGCGAGGTCGACGCGCTCATCGGCGACGCCTCCAAGGCGCAGGAGATCCTCGGCTGGAAGCCGACGGTCCTGGTGGCCGAACTCGCCCGGATCATGGTCGACGCCGACATCCGCCAGGTCGAGGACCAACTGGCGGGCGTGACGGTCCGCATCGACCGCTAGAGGCCTTATATTTCGCCTATTGATTTGCCGTGTCCCGGTCACGCCGAGCAGGTCCCTGCCGCGTGACCGGGGCAAACCTGCCGTATGTCCGTCGTGCGTCCTCTATGTAGAACCTGTTGATTCCAAGTTGGTATGCAATGGGTCAAGTGAGGTGACCGGGACCTCGCGTGAGCCCTAGTCTGCGCCAGTACATATGGCTGATCGGATAGTTCCAGCCATCAAAACCGGGCGATTGCCCTGGGGGGCTCATGCGTAGATCCAGAGGGCTGACTGCTGCCCTCGTCCTGTCACTGGCCGGTGCCGGCACCGGTATAGGCCTGGTGCTGATGCCCGAGGCGTCCGCCATCACGCCGCCCGTGGCATTCACCGCCGACGAGTTGCCCACCTGGCAGCCCAACGGCATCGTCTGGGCGATGGCCCAGGCCAATGGCACGGTCTTCGCCGGCGGCACCTTCTCGGCGGTCCGCCCGCCCGACGGCAGTGGCAGCGGCACCGAGCAGGAAGCGGTGAACTTCGTGGCGCTCGACGCCGCGACCGGCGCCCCGACCTCCTGCAAGCTCGCCTTCACCGTCGGCGACGGCAGCGCCACCGTGCGCGCCCTGGCCGTCTCGAAGGACAAGAAGACCCTGTACGCGGGCGGCTACTTCGGCGCCGTCAACGGCACGCCGGTCTCCAGCGTCGCGGCGATCGACATCGCGACCTGCACCCCCAAGGCGTCGTTCCACCCGAGCTTCCCCTCCACCGTGCGCGCGTTCGCCGTCACCGACGACACGCTGTACGCGGCCGGCGACTTCACCACCGTCGAGGGCCAGACCCGCGAGCGGTTCGCCGCGGTCGACGCCGGCTCCGGTGCGCTCAAGCCCTTCGTCGCCAACGCCGACGAGCCCGGCCGGGCGGTCGCGGTCACCCCCGACGGCAAGAACGTCCTCCTGGGCGGTGACTTCTTCACCGTCAACGGCCAGAACACGCACGCACTGGCGGTCGTGAGTTCCGCCACCGGCGCCGTCGCCAAGACCTACAGCACCATCCCCTCCAACTCGGTCGTCAAGTCGATCGCCACCGACGCGACCGGCTTCTACACCGGCAACGAGGGCTCCGGCGGCGGCGTCTTCGACGGCCGCATCGGCCTCAACCTCAATGACTTCAGCGAGAAGTGGCGCGACCGGTGCCTCGGCGCGACCCAGTTCGTCCTGCCGTACGACGGAGTCCTCTACAGCTCCTCGCACGCGCACGACTGCTCCCTGAACGGCGAGTACCCCGACGGTCGCCGTCACCACCTGCTGGCCGAGCCCACCGACTACCAGGGCACGCCCCCCGCGCCGGTGGACGGTTTCGTGGCCAGCCCCCGCAAGCTCGGCTGGTTCCCCGACACCAACGACGGCCTCGGCGAGGGCATCGGCCCGCGCGTCATGGCGGTCGCGGACAAGGGCGACACCAAGTACATGTGGGTCGGCGGCGAGTTCACCACCGTCAACGGCGTGGCGCAGCAGGGTCTGACCCGGTTCGCCTCCAGCGGTGACGTCGGCGCGCCGACCACCCCGGTCGCGAGCGCCGCGAGCGTCAAGCCCGGCGAGGTCCAGGTCCGCTGGCGCACCAGCTACGACAAGGACGACAGCAAGCTGACGTACCGGATCTACCGGAACGGCTCGTCCACCCCGGCCCACACCATGACCGCCGACTCCCTGGAGTTCGAGCGCCGGCAGGCCTCCTGGACCGACACCACCGTCAAGGCCGGCCAGTCCTACACCTACCGCGTGACCGCGACCGACGCCGCCGGCAACACCAGCGCGCTGTCGGCGAACGCCTCGGTGACGGTCCCCGCCTCGGCCCAGTCGTACCCGAACCAGGTCCGCGCCGACGGCGCCAACCTCTACTGGCGCTACGACGACACCGTCAGCCCCTACGTCGCCGACTCCTCCACGGGCGGCGACACGAGCGGCATCCAGCTGAACGCCCCGGCGCTGCGCCAGACCCCCGGCGCCGTCTCCGGTGCCAGTACCGCCATGGGCTTCAACGGCACCAGCCAGCAGGTGTACAGCGACCACCGCCAGACGGTCGGCAGCAGCTACACCATCGAGACCTGGTTCAAGACGAACACCACGCGCGGCGGCAAGCTGATCGGCTTCGGCAACAACACCGACCGCAACAGCGGCTCGTACGACAAGCAGCTGTACATGACCAACACGGGCCGCCTGGTCTTCGGCGTGTACAACGGCTCGACCCGGACCATCTCCACCGGCCTGTTCGAGACGTACAACGACAACAAGTGGCACCACGTCGTCGGCACCCAGGGCCCCTCGGGCATGGCGCTGTACGTGGACGGCCAGAACAAGGGCACGCTGAACGTCACCAACTTCCAGCAGTACGCCGGTTTCTGGCACGTGGGCGGCGACAACCTCAGCAGCTGGCCGAGCCGTCCGACGAGCAACTTCTTCGTCGGGCAGATCGACGAGACGGCCGTCTACCCGACGGCGCTGACCCAGGCCCAGGTCAAGAACCACTACGACCTGGCCACTGCCCCCACCGACACGGTCTCCAAGGTCGTCGCGACCGAGGACACCTACATCAACCAGGGCGCCCCCGGCCAGGCCTACGGCACGTCCACCTCGCTCGCGGTGCGCGGCACCTCGGCGTACGAGACGTACCTGCGCTTCAACCTCCCGGCCGCCCCCGCCGGGACGGTCCTCAAGGCGGCGTCGCTCCAGATCAAGACCACGACGCAGACCGGTGCCGGTACGGCCGACACCGTGTCCGTGGTTCCGGTCACCGGCACCTGGAGCGCGGCGGGCACGACGTTCAACACCAAGCCGACCCTCGGCACCACCCCGCTCGGCTCCATCGCGGGCGTGCCGGACGGCTCGGCCATCCAGAACGTCGAACTCGACACCACCGCCGTCTCCTCGGTGCTGGGCACCAACGGCTACAGCATGGCCCTGACGAGCACGGGCACCGACCCGCTGTGGCTCTGGTCCTCGGAGGCGACGGCCGCGGACGCCGCGCCGCAGCTGATCCTCACCTTCGGCCCCAAGTAACGGCCGAGGCACCACCCGCCTGACGGAGTACGGGGCCTGCCCGGGCGGCAGGCCCCGTACTCCTTTGTCCACCACCGGCAAGTACGGGAGCCCCCTGATGTACCGACGCTCCGCAGCGGCTGCTGTTCTGCTGGCCGCCACCTTGGCCCTGACCGCCTGCGGTTCGGGCGGCGACGGCAAGGCCGACGCCGAGGCCGGCAAGCCGAAGCCGCCGGCCTCCTCCTCGGTGCCTGACCCGGCCGACAGTCCGGCCGCGCCGTCCCCCTCCGGGGGGAAGCCGTCCGGCCCGGTCCTGCCCGACGCGAAGCTCGTCCCCAAGACGGGCAGTTTCACCGAGACCGAGAAGAAGTACCTGAGCGGCCGGGTCCCGGAGAAGATGGACCCCGCGGCCGTCCTCCAAACGGGCCAGGAGTCCTGCCAGCGGGTGGAGCGCACGGCGAAGCACGACAAGGACGCGGCCGTCGGCGCCATCGTCGCCGGGGAGATCCCTGGGGCGAAGGACGCCATCCCGTTCCTGTGTCCGGAGCAGAAGCCGATCCTGGACGCGGCCGACAAGGGCTTCGGTGACGGCCGCCGGCAGTCCCCCGCCCCCGGCACCTACCGGGCGCTGACCCAGAGCACCACCTGCGCCTGGGAGGCCAAGGGCAAGGACGGCTCCGTCCTCGCCTCGGGACCCGCGACCCCGCCGAAGACCGGCGACAAGATCACGGCGACGATCCCGGCGGGCACCACCGAGTTCACCTCGACGGCCTGCTACGCCTGGGTCCCCGCGTAGGACACCGCCCGACCCGAGCGCCCACAAGAACGCCCCCGCCGGCGGTGCCACTGCCGACGGGGGCGTTTCCATGTCCCGGCCCGGGGTACTCGCGCCGTCACAAGACCACGAATGTGGAGGCGAGTTGACATGCGAGGCATCGGCGGCTGCATTGCCCTGATCGTGGTGGGGGCCATCATCACCTTCGCCAGCGACTGGCGGATGGAGGGCGTCAACCTCCCCCTCGTCGGCCTGATCATGATGGCGGCGGGCGCGATCGGCCTGGCCGTGTACTCCAGCGTCCTGCGCCGGCGTCGGGCCGCCGGGGTGCTCCCGGTGGTCGAGGAACGCGGCCGCGACATCATCTGACCCGCCGGGCGGGGGAGCGGCTACGCCCCCGCGCCGCGGGCCGACGCGTACACCGACAGGAGGGTGTCCAGCACGGTGTCCATCGAGAACGACTGAGCCGCCAATTTCCGGGCGGCCACCGACGCCGACCGGTTCGCGTCCGGGTCCAGGAGGGCGAGGACCGCCTCGGCGACCCCCGCCGGACCCGGTTCCACCGCGCGTCCGGCCCCCGCCGCGGAGATGTCCCGGGCCAGACCGTTGGAGTGGGTCACCACCGCCGGCGTGCCCACCGCCAGCGCCTCCAACACCGACATAGGGAACGGCTCTTCCACCGACGGCAGCACGTACACATGGGCCCGACGCAGCTCCGCCAGGACTTCCGCGCTCGACAGGGCCCCGGGGACCGTGAAGCAGGCGTCCAGCCCCAGTTCCGCGATCCGCGCCCGGACCGCCGCCAGTTCGCCCTCGTCCGGCCCGGCCACCACGAACCGCGCGTCCGGATGCGCCGCCAGCACCGCCGGCGCGGCGTCCACGAAGTCCACCGGCCGTTTACGGGCCTGTAGGCGCGCGGAGTACAGGATGCGCGGCGCCCCGGTCGGGGCCGGGCGCTCCTCCTGCGCCGGGGTGCCGTTGACCAGCCGCACCGCCGTGTCCAGCGCGGGCGGCCCCACCACCGCGTCCAAGCCCTCCCGTTCGTGCGGCGTCAGGTACAGCACCGCGTCCGCGCCGCGCAGCAGCCGGCGTACCGCCACCGCGTCCAGCACCTTGGCCAGCGGCTTCCCGCTCGGGTCCACCATTCCGTGGGTCTGGAGCACGAGCGGCTTGCGGGCGCGCAGCGCGGCCAGCGCCACGGGCAGCGTCACCAGGTCCCGCGCCAGGTGGACGTGGACCACGTCCGCCTCCCGCACCAGCCGCCCCGCCGAGGCGAGCAGCGCCGGGGAGGTCATCCCGCTGAAGCCCAGCGGGAGCAGCCTGCGGGCCGGGAACAGCTTCGCGGGCACCCCCTCCACGGATGTCGGCCACGGATCGGGGAACCCCTCGCCGAGGGCCAACAACCGCGCCTCGTGACCCCGCGCCCGCAGCCCCTTGGACAGGTTCAGCGCGACCCGGACCGGCCCGCCGAAGGCGTGCGAGGGGGAGTGCAACGTCACGGCGTGCAGGACTCTCAAAGCGGCACTCACTTCGGCTCCTCCACCGGGCGGCGCCGCCCGTCCCGGGTCTGTAGGGTCAGCGGGGGCAGGTCCTTGTGGACCACGGCGCCCGCACCCGCCACGGCGCACCGCCCGATCGTCACACCCGCCAGCACGGTGGCCCGTACGGCCACCCATGCACCGTCCTCCACGACGATGGGCGCGTTGCGGTAGCGGAAGTCCGCCGCCCGGTGGTCGTGCGAGCCGGTGCAGAGCATCGCCTCCTGCGAGACGCACACGTTCGCACCGATGGTCACCGGCTCCAGGTTCAACAGCCAGGCACCCTCGCCGATCCACGCGTGGTCCCCGACCGTGAGCTTCCACGGCCACAGCACCCGCACCTTGTGCCGGATCAGAACGCCCTCGCCTATCCGCGCGCCGAACGCCCGCAGCAGCGCCACCCGGAGCCGGGCCGGACAGAACCACGTCATGAAGAGCGTGTTCATCACGGCGAACCAGAGGGCCTGCGTCAGCCGCCCGCGCCCCTTGTCGTACCCGGCCAGCGTGAAGGAAGGAAGATCACGCAACAGTCGTCCCCATCGTCCGCCCCCGACAACCACCCCGCCGCGCCTCCCCGGGCGCGGCCCGCTCAGACTAGACTGCGCGCGGACCAGGCACATGGGGTGGGGGCGGCAGTGGCAACGGACATTCGCAGACCCCCCGTCGCGGCGCCGGTACCGGCGCCGCAGGACGAGGCCCGGTGGGGGCGCGTCACCACCCCCCGCACCCTGCTCTCGCGCGCGCTGTCCGTCCCGCTGATCCTCGGGTTCACCGTATTCCTCCCGCTCTTCGTCGCCGTCCAGTCCGGCGACGGCCAGCACGACGCCGCCTTTTGGCTGCAACTGCTGCTCACCATGTACGCGGGTGCCCGCCTGTCCGCGATGGTCCTCACGAGCCGGCGCAAACTGCTCCAGGGTTCGTTCTGGCTCTTCGTCTACATGGCCATGGGTGTGGCCCCGCTCGCCCAGGCCGTCCTCGGCCGGGTCCCGACACCCGTCGTCGGCCCGCGCTACGACCTCACGACCGCCATCGCCCTCGTCCTGCTGGGCTGTACCGCCTTCGACGTCGGCGTGCTGCTGGCCCGACACCGGCCGACGGGCCGCGCGGGCGGCTCGCAGAAGGAGAAACGGCCCGTCCTCGCGCACCGGCGCCGCCTGCACCTGCTCACCGCGCTCGCGTTCCTGTGCAGCGCGGCGTTCATCATGAAGCTGGGCGGCCCGGCGGTCTTCTTCTCCAGCCGGCAGGAGATCATCGCGGGCATCGAGGAAGCGGGTGTCTCCAACGGCGACGGCCAGGCGGGCCAAGCCTTGTTGCGCGGCTTCGGCACGGTGCCGGCGCTGCTGGCGCTGCTGCTGTACACGCGCTGGCTGATCACCTCGAAGTACGCCCGCCGCAAGGTCTCGATCATCGTGACGTGGGGCGCGCTCGCGCTGCTGAACCTGGTGGTCAACAACCCGATCTCCAACCCCCGGTACTGGTTCCTGACGGTCATGTTCGCGCTGCTGTTCACCGTCTTCCCGGTCAGCGCGGCGATGTACCGGGTGGCGCTGTCGATGGCCGTGGTGGTCGCGCTCCTCGTCTTCCCGTTCGCGGACCGCTTCCGCTACGACGAGAAGAACTACAAGCCGGTCGAGACGACGTCCTTCCTGGAGCCGATGGCCCTCAAGGACTACGACCAGATCGGCATGTTCGCGAACACCATCACCTACTCGAACTCGGGCCCGGGGCACCTGTACGGGCGTCAGCTGGCGGGGTCGGTGTTCTTCGCGGTACCGCGTTCGGTGTGGCCGGGGAAGCCGAAGGACACGGGCGTGATGATCGGTGAGTGGATGGGGACGGTCAACACCAACCTCTCGTCCCCGATCTGGGCGGAACTGTGGGTCGACTTCGGCCCACTGGGGATGGGCGCGGGACTGCTGGGGATGGGCTACGCGGCCGCCCGGGTGGACCGCCGGTACGCGAAACGGGCCACGAGGCGGTCGCCGCCGGGGAGCCTGATCTCGGTGGTGGTCCCGCTGGTCGCTGGGTACTCCTTCATCCTGCTGCGGGGGCCGCTGCTCCAGGCGTCGGGGCGGATCGCCATCGCGGGACTCTGCCTGGCGCTGGTCGCGACGTTCCGCGAGGACAAGGCATCCCGCCTCCGCTGACCCCCCGGCCCCTCCGGCCTCTCCGGGACTCCGCCCCGTACCCCGCGCCTCAATCGCCGGCGGGGCTGCATTTGTCGTCCCGTACCCTCCGCCCCGGAGGGGCTGGAGTTGCCGCCTTGCGCAACGAAACGCCGGGGTGGCTGAATTCAGCCTCGCCGGCGTTTGAGGCGCGGGGTCTGGGGCGGAGCCCCGGTTGGGCGGAGTCGCATTCTCGCTCCGGCCGGGCCGGGGCGGTCGGTCAGGCCGGTTCCGGGACCCATACGGCCGGGTCCGGGAGGCGTGAGACACGGGCCCAGGCCGCCGCCGCCTTCGCCGCCGATCCCGCCGCCAGGCCCCACGCGGCGCCCGCCACCCCCCACACCGCGTACCCCCCCAACAGCAGCGCCACCGACAGCAACGAGAACACCACCTGCAACGACAGCGTCGCCTTCGGGTTCAACACCCGCAGCGTCAGCAACGCACACGTGCCCAGCCCCATCACGGCGTACTGCGCCCCCGTCGCCGGAAGCAGCGCCGCCGCCGCCCCCCACGTATCGCCGAGCAGCCGGCGCCCCACCGTCTCCGGCAGCGCGTACAACACCGCGCCCCACCCGGCCCCGAGCGCCGCCAGCACCCCGCCCATCAGCAGCGTCAGCCGGACCACGCCCCGCTTGCCGGACGCCCGCCCCACCACCGGCGGCCCGAACGCGTTCGCCGAGTTGAACAGCACGTTCAGCGGCCCGAACAGCGTCGTCGCGCCCCGCAGCGCACCGACCGCCAGCGGCGTCGCGAACAACCCGAGTCCGAGCACCGCGAGCTGGCTGGAGCCGTTGCCCACCGCGAACTCGACCACGAACCGCTGCCCCAGGTGCCCGCGCCGCACGTACGGCCGCAGGTCCACCCGCGCCCCGCGCACGTACGGCCGCAGCAGCCACAGTCCGAGTCCCAGGGCCGGCAGTGCCGAGACCCCCCAGACCAGCACCAGCCGCCCCGCCGACGACCCTTCGGGCTGCGCGAGGAGCGCGCCGACCACACCCACCAGCCGCAGCGAGTCGGCGGCCAGCGCGCGCTCCGGCACCCGCAGCGCCGAGAAGCAGTACCGCAGTCCGTCCTGCACGAGCACCAGCGGCAGTACGAGCCCCAGCGCGAGGAACGCCCACCCCCCGGCCCCGGGCAGTATCAGGCCCACCAGCGCCGGCACGACCCCGGCCACGGCCGAGGCGACCGCGGTGAAGGTCAGGCCCGAACGGCACACCGAGCCGAGGCGTTCCCCGTCCTTCTCCAGCACCACGCTCTGGCCGACGTACGCCATGTTCAGTCCGAGGAGCACCGTGAAGGTCACGTACACCATCGAGAAGTCGGCGAAGCCGGACGCCGACGACAGCCGGGCCGCCAGCACCAGCACCCCGATGTTGGTGGCGCTGGAAGCGGCCTGGTCCAGGACCGAGGCGAGCGCGGCGAGACCTCCGCGCCTCACCGCCGGCCCATGCGGACCGTACGCAGCGCGACGGTGTCGGTGCCGTCACCGGGGATGTGCTGCTCGGCCTCGGCGACCTCGTACGGGATCGGCTGCGGCGCCGACTTGCGGGCGGAGGCCGAGGCGGAGGCCGGAGCCGCCGGGGCGGACCCGCCCTTCCCCTTGCCCCGGCCGCCGCGCTTCTCGCCGGGCAGCGGCGTGTGCAGTACCGCGCCGAGCACGGTCCCACCGGCGCCGCTGATGAGTTCGCGGATGCGGGCCAGGTCGCTGCGGTGCACCGCGCGCGGGTCGCAGACCACCAGGACGCCGTCGACGCGGTCGACGAGCGCGAGCGCGTCGGCGTACGAGAGCACGGGCGGCGCGAGCACCACGACGGTGGAGTTGGGGGAGTCGGCCTCGGAGATCAGCCGGGTGGCGCGTGGGGAGGTCAACGCGCGGGCGACGTTGCGGACCCGCTCACCGGGGATCAGGTCGAAGGCTCCCGACTCCCCGGCGTCCACGACGAGTTGACGTCCGTCGGGCCAGTCGGAGTCGCCCTGCTGACCGGGCTGTCCGCCTGCGCCCGGGCCGCCCGGCATCTGGCTCCAGCGCGGGCGGCCGCCCGCGTCGGTCGGCAGTTGGCTGGCCAGTACCGGAGTGCGCAGGTCGGCCTCGATGAGCAGGACGTCCTTGCCGGTCTCCGCGAAGGAGGCGGCCAGGTTCACGGCGACGGCGGCGGCGGTCTCGCTGCTGCCGCGCGGCGCGACGACCAGCAGTCGGCGCCGGTCGGCGAAGCGGGAGTCGTAGGCGAGCCGGAACGCCACCGACCGGAACTCCTCCGCGAGGCGCGGGTCTTCCTCACCGGCGGCGAGCAGCGGCCCGCCACCGGTCTTGTCCCGGGGCAGGGAGCCCAGTACGGGCGCCCGCAGGGCCCGCGCCACATCGCCGTCGGAGCGCGGCGCCGGGTCGAACACGAGCCGGACCCAGGCGGCGAGCAGGCCGAGCGCCAGACCCACGGCCGCGCCGAGGGCGAGGGACATCGGCAGGCCCGGCCCGTCGGAATCGCCGGGCGGGGTCGCGGGGCTGGTGACCCGGCCCGGGGCCATGTCCAGCGCCTGGAGCTTGGCGATGTTGCTGTTGAGGGTGTTGACCTTGCTCTGGAGGTCGGTCTTGGAGGAGTACGCCGCGTCGCGCCCGGGTCCCGAGGGCATGGCGTTGATCTGCCTGACGAGGTCGTCGAGCTGCTTGGCGACCGGATCGCGCTGGTCCTGGTAGCCCTTGACCATCTTGTCGCGGGTGACGTCCAGGGCATCCTGCCGCTTGAGCAGGTACGCCGCGGTCATCGCGTTGGCGCGCTTCGCGGCCTCCCCGGGGGAGGACGCGGTGTAGGTGAAGCGGAGCACCATCGTCTGCGGCGGGTTGGTGACCTGGAGGCCGCCGCGCAGGGCGGTGACGCCGGACTCGGGCACGCCGAGCTTCTTCGCCGCCTCGTCGGCTATGGAGGAGCTGAGCGCGACCTGGCGCTCCGAACCGATGTTGATCGCCTTGTCGGGCGCCAGGCTCGGGTTGAAGGGGTCGTCGGTGGGTGCGCGGAGCACGATGTCGGCGGTCGCGACATAGGTGTCCGCCGTGGATATGCCGAGGTAGACGCCGCCCAGCAGTCCGATGCCGACGCCGGCGCCGAGGAGCCGGCGGTAGCGCAGGAGCTGTCGGAACTGGTCCCGCAGGAGGTCCGGTTCGTCCTCCGCGGGGGCCGCTGCCGGCCGGTTCGTCTCGATCACGGCCGGGAACCCCCAAGTGCTTCGTCCATCAGTGCGTCGATGCGGGCCAGTCCCGCCTCGCGGCTCAGGTGGGCCGCCACGTGGACGGGCCCGGCGGCGCCCAGGGCGTCCGCGGCCCGCGGGTCCTCGGCCAGCGCCCGTACGGCCTTGAGCAGGGCGCCCGGGTCCTCCGGAGGTACGAGCACCCCCGCGCCGGAACGTTCCACCTCCTGGGCGGTCCCGCCCTGCGCCGCGACGGACGCGACGACGGGCCGGCCGGCCTGGAAGTACGAGGTCAGCTTCGAGGGCACGCTCATGTCCAGCACCGCCGCGTGCTGGGTGACCGCGAGCACGTCCGCCGCCGCGAGGATATCGGGGAACTCCCCGTCGGCGGCAGGGGGGATGATGTCAAGGTTCGGTACGTCCGCCGAGAGGTCGGCGAGGGCCGCACGCTGACTGCCGTCACCCATGAGGACGAAGCGGACGTCCGGGTCGAGCCGGGCGGCGCCGACCAGGACTTCGAGGCCCTGCTTGAGGCCCATGTTCCCGGAGTGCAGGACCACGGTCTGTCCCGGCGCCCAACCGAGGTGGCGGCGGGTCTCGCCGCGCGGCTTGGTCGGCAGGGCCACGTGCGACCAGTTGGGCACCAGGCGGATTTTCTCCTCGGGCACGCCCATCCCGACGACCCGGTCCACGAAGGTCTCGTGGATGACGCCGACCAGGGTGGCGCGCTTCAGCGCGTACGCCTCGGCGCGCCCGGCCAGCGCGGCCGCCTTGTCACCTCCGCTGATCCCGCTCTGCGCGGCGGCGGCGCCCATCAGGTCCTGGACGATCGGGACGTAGGGGACCTTCCACTTCGCGGCCAGGCGTGCGGCGAGCACCCCGCCGGCCAGGCTGGGCATCTGGGCGAGGACCGCGTCCGGCTTCGGCATCCGGGGCGGGGCCACGGCGCCGTGCAGCAGGATCGATCCTTCGAACAGGGCCCGTCGTACGGCGGTCTGGCGCGGCGGCACGGTGTGCGCACGCCGGTGCACGGTGACTCCAGCGCGCTGTTCCGTGCGCCGGAGCGCCCCCTTGTACTCCGGCTCCAGCGACCAGGCCGGGTAGTGCGGCATGCCCGCGAGGACATGCGTCTCGTGGCCGAGATCCGCCCAGTGCTCCGCGATCTGGGTGGCGTACGGCCCAATCCCCGCGTGCTCGGGAGCGTAATTGGTGGAAACCAGCAGCAGTCGCCGGTGACCGGATCTGGACACTGGACGTCCCCTTCTCCCCTGAATGATGCGCACGTCACCCTATTCGTTCACCGGCGTGGCGCGGAACGTGCACGCTATTGTCTGCTAATCCGCCACACCGGGGGGTGTGGCTTCTGGGGGGTAAGAGATGACGGAGCAGGACATGTCCGACCTTGGCGCGCCCGCACGCAGGCCGTATCGGGTCGGCTACGCGCCGGGCGCCTACGACCTGTTCCACATCGGACATCTCAACATCCTCCGGCACGCCCGCAGTCGGTGCGACTACCTGGTGGCCGGGGTGGTCTCCGACGAGATGGCCGAACTGGCCAAGGGCCGCCGCCCGATGATTCCGCTGGTGGAACGCCTGGAGATCGTCCGCAGCGTCAAGTACGTCGACGCCGCCTTCGTGGAGACGGTCCCGGACAAGGTGGAGACCTGGAAGCAGGTCCGCTTCGACGTCATCTTCAAGGGCGACGACTGGCGCGGCACCCCCAAGGGCGACCGGCTGGAGAAGGACTTCGCCGAACACGGGGTCGACGTCGTCTATTTCCCCTACACGGTGCACACCTCAAGCACCCAACTGCGTCGTGCGCTGGACGCGCTGGCGCGGCCCGCCGCCCCGGAAGCCCTCACCGCGGAACTGCGCTGAGCTCCCGGAACCACTTCACGAGGAACGCCAGCAGGAACAGCACGGCGACGGCGCCCAGCCCCGCGTACGCCCAGCGGAACAGCTGCCCGCCGCCGAGCAGCAGGAACACGAGGCAGAACACCCCGTAGTCCACGGGCAGCAACGCCACCGCGCGCAGGTTCGACGGCGCGGCGGCGGGGCTTCCCGGCGCCGGCTTCGGCTTGAGCTTCTCCGTGAGCAGCCCGCCGAAGAAGGTGACGACCGAGGCGAACTGGAAGACCAGCGGCGCCAGCAGCCAGCCGTCCGAACCCGTCCCGTACGCGTCGGGGAAGCGGTAGAAGGCGATCAGCACACAGGTGTGCAGGGCGGTCAGCTTGGCGCAGTCCACCACGTGGTCGAGCCACTCGCCCGAGGCGCTGCCGCCCCCGCGCAGCCGGGCCAACTGCCCGTCCGCCGAGTCGAAGGCGAAGCCGACCGCGAGCGCCGCCCACACCGCGACCCCGAGCCCCCACGACGGCGCGGCCAGCGCGACCGCCGCCACGGCGGCGAAGCTGAACGCGGCACTGACCAGCGTCACCTGGTTCGGGGTGAGCCCGAGCGCGTACGAGCCGGCGGCCAGGTACCGCCCGGCGGGCCGGTTGACGAACCGGGAGTAGAGCGAGACCCCCTTCGCCGACTTCTGCGCCCCGCGCAACTCCCGCAGCGCGGTTTCGACTCTCGCCATCTGCGCAAGCCCCCCTTTGGTGCGAATATGCGTACGCCGTACCTACATACGAAGGCCACATCATCGCAGGGCGTGCACGCGCTCAGGCCCCCGGACGGGCTCTTACGTCCGGAAGCGGCGGGAGGGACAGGTGGGCTGCGGCCACGAGCACCGGGGCGACCGCCGCCCGTACCGCCGGCCTGCGGACGGGCAGCCGTTCGGCGGCCCGGGCCCCGATGCGCGGATCGGCCGGCCGGGGCGATGCCCCCCCACGAGCGCGCTCCGCCCGGGGACTCGACCGCGATCAGCGGCCCCGGGGCCGGCAGGCGTCCCGCGGCCGGGTACCGGACCCCGTGCGCCATGACGTCGGCCACCGGCGTCCGGGCCGCGGACGCGTCGAAGGCCATGGCGGCGCCGGTGACGTCGGCCGGTGCGACCGGCGGGGCCACCCGTACCGGGCCGGCCGGCAGCAGGACGCGATGTCCGCCGGTGCGACGCCCGCGGGAGATCCGCTCAGCTCGCCACCCGCAGCAGCAGCACCGCCCGCGCCGGGACCGTCAGGGGCTCGCCGCCGCGGTGGCGCGTGCCGGGCGCCGAGGTCTGTTCCTCCCGAGAGGTGTCGAGCACGAGTTCGTACGACGCCGCCCACGGCGCGCCCGGCAGCATCCACTGCACCGGCCGGTCCCCGGCGTGCAGCAACGCCAGGAAGCTGTCGTCGCTGACCTGCCGCCCCCGCTCGTCCCGGCCGGGGATGTCGCGCCCCGACAGGTAAAGGCCCAGCGCCGCGGCGGGCGCGTACCAGTCCCGCTCGGTCATCTCCGCGCCCGCCGGGGTGAACCACGCCAGGTCGCGCAGTCCGTCCGCGTCCTGGGCCCGCCCGGAGAAGAACGCCCGCCTGCGCAACACGGGGTGCTCCCGGCGCAGCGCAGTCAGCCGGGCGGTCAGCGCGAGCAGCTGTGCCCAGTCCGGGTCCTGCGGCAGCGACCAGTCCAGCCAGCTCGTCCCGTTGTCCTGGCAGTAGGCGTTGTTGTTGCCGCCCTGTGTCCGGCCGAACTCGTCTCCCGCGACCAGCATCGGCACCCCGGTCGACAGCAGCAGCGTGGTGAGCAGGTTGCGCAACTGCCGCCGGCGCAGCGCCCCGATCCGCGGGTCGTCCGTCTCGCCCTCCGCCCCGCAGTTCCACGACCGGTTGTCGTTGGTGCCGTCCCGGCCGTCCTCCCCGTTGGCCTCGTTGTGCTTGCGCTCGTACGACACCAGGTCCCGCAGCGTGAAACCGTCGTGCGCGGTCACGAAGTTCACCGACGCGTACGGGCGCCGCCCGCCCCACGCGTAGAGGTCGCTCGACCCCGACAGCCGGTACCCCAGGTCCCGTACGTCGGGCAGCGCGCCCCGCCAGAAGTCCCGGACGGCGTCCCGGTAGCGGTCGTTCCACTCCGTCCACAGGGGTGGGAACGCGCCCACCTGGTAGCCGCCCGAGCCCACGTCCCAGGGCTCCGCGATCAGTTTCACCCGCCGCAGCACCGGGTCCTGGGCGATCACCGCGAGGAACGGCGACAGCATGTCCACGTCGTGCATGGAGCGGGCCAGGGCGGCCGCCAGGTCGAAACGGAAGCCGTCGACCCCCATCTCCGTCACCCAGTACCGCAGCGAGTCGGTGATCAGCCTCAGCACGTTCGGCCGCCCCGCGTGCAGGGTGTTCCCGCAACCCGTGTAGTCCGCGTACCTGCGCTGGTCGTTCTGCAGCCGGTAGTAGCCCCGGTTGTCGATGCCCCGCAAGGACAGGGTCGGGCCCAGCTCGCCCGCCTCCGCCGTGTGGTTGTAGACCACGTCGAGGATGACCTCGATCCCCGCCGCGTGCAGCGCCCGCACCATCCGCTTGAACTCGCCGACCTGCTGACCCGTCGTACCGCTCGACGAGTACGCGGCGTGCGGGGCGAAGTAGCCGATCGAGTTGTACCCCCAGTAGTTGCGCATCCCCCGGCGCAGCAGGTGGTCCTCGTGCGCGAACTGGTGCACCGGCAGCAGCTCCACCGCCGTCACCCCGAGCCGGGTCAGGTGCTCGATCGCGGCCGGATGGGCGAGCCCCGCGTAGGTGCCGCGCAGGCGCTCGGGAATGCCCGGATGGCGCATCGTGAACCCGCGCACGTGCAGCTCGTAGATCACCGAATCGGCCCACGGGGTCTTCGGCCGCACGTCGTCCGACCAGTCGTCGTCGTCGTGGACCACGACCCCCTTGGGGACGTACGGGGCCGAGTCCCGGTCGTCGCGCACGGTGTCCGCGATGTACTGCTGCGGCCAGTCCCGCACGTGCCCGTACACCTCGGGCGGCAGCGCGCCGTAGTCGTTGCCGGGCCGCGCGTCCACGGCCCGCGCGTACGGGTCCAGGAGCAGCTTCGCCGGATTGTGGCGGGCCCCCGTCCAGGGGTCCCAGCGGCCGTGCACACGGAACCCGTACCGCTGCCCGGGCCGCACACCGGGGACGAAGCCGTGCCAGATCTCGTGGGTGAGCTCCGTCAGCGAACAGCGCGTCTCGGCTCCCCGCCCGTCGAACAGGCAGAGCTCCACCGTCTCCGCGCCCGGCGCCCACAGCGCGAAGTTGGTGCCCGCGACCCCGTCCGGGCCCGACCGGTAGCGGGCACCCAGCGGGTGCGAGGACCCGGGCCACACCGGCGGGCCCGGGGGCGCCGGCACCCGTGCGCCCCGGCCCCCCGGCCGGCCGGTGACCAGGCCGGTGACCTGACCGTTCGGTCGCCCCCGCGGATGGCCGTCCGGCTGCCCGTCGACGGGCGGCGCGGGCGCGCTCCCGTTGACCCGTACCTCTCCGTCGACGGTTCCCAACGCCTCTTGCTCGGCTGCGCTCGACACTGCCCGCCTCCACGGCTCTCGGTACCTGCGAGGGCAGGGGAGTGCGGCCCCTGGCGTCCCGGCCCGGGCCCGCCCCCGTCTGGTCCTTCCCACTGTTCTGCCCGCACTGCCCCGCCCGGAACGTCGGGCGCGCCCACGTTTCCCCCCGAGGGGGCCGGTCGTTGGACAGGGCGTGACTTTTCTGACGAGGCGGGCAGGGGCGGGCTTGGCGGCCGTCGCGGTATGGGCGGCCCTGCTGGGCGCCCTGAGCGGCTGCACCGAGGACGGCCGCTCACCGGTCGAGATCCAGCTGCCCGGGAAACCCCGGTCGCCGGACGAGGCCATCCGGATCACCCCCGACGACAACGCCAAGGGGGTCCCCGCCGACGGTCCGTTGACCGTCAAGGTCGCCGAGGGGCGGCTGGAGCGGGTGGTGGTCACCAAGGTCGAGGACGCCCAAGAGGAGCGGGTGCCGGGCGCCATCGCCGCCGACGGGCTGAGTTGGAGCCCCGACCCGGCGGCCGGACGGCTCGCGCTCGCGGCCAAGTACACCGTCGACGCGGTAGCCGTCGACGGACACGACCGCCGTCAGGCCCGGCACACCACCTTCACCACCTACGTTCCCGAGGAGCGGTTCATCGGCTACTTCCGGCCCGAGAACCGCTCGACCGTGGGTACCGGAATGATCGTCTCCTTCCGGTTTAACCGCTCCATCAAGCAGCGCGCCGCCGTGGAACGGGCCATCACCATCACCTCCGTCCCCGCCGTCAAGGTCGTCGGCCACTGGTTCGGCCACGACCGGCTCGACTTCCGGCCCAAGGAGTACTGGAAGTCCGGTACCGAGGTCACCGTCAGGATGAACCTCCGAGACGTCGAGGGCTCGCCCGGTGCCTACGGCATCCAGGACAAGACGGTCACCTTCAAGGTCGGTCGCTCCCAGATCTCCACCGTGGACGCGGCCGCGCACACCATGGAGGTCCGCCGCGAGGGCCAACTGCTGTCCACTTTGCCCATCACCGCCGGGGCGCCCAAGAACACCACCTACAACGGCAAGATGGTGGTGATGGAGATGTTCGACGTCACCCGCATGAACGGCCAGACCGTCGGCTTCGGCGGCGAGTACGACATCCCCGACGTCCCGCACGCCATGCGGCTCACCACCTCGGGCACCTTCCTGCACGGCAACTACTGGGCCAGCCCCGAAACCTTCGGTTCCCTCAACACCAGTCACGGCTGCGTCGGACTGCGTGACGACAAGGGCGGCGGTTCGGACACCCCCGCCGGCTGGTTCTTCGACCGCTCCCTCGTCGGGGACGTGGTCGAGGTGGTCAACTCGCAGGACAAGACGGTGGCGGGGGACAACGGCCTGGGCGGCTGGAACCTCTCCTGGGCCGACTGGGTCGCCGGCTCCGCGATCGGCTGACGGCCCCGGGGCCGGGTGCCGAGCTCCGAGGACACGGCCCGCGCACCAGTTGGGACGGAACGGTGACAAGACCGTGCCTTCACGTGATCTCCCCATGTGATTTCCTGGCGGCAAGCGCGCGACTGTCCGCGCGGGGGACATGGGGAGAACACGAGTGAACCTGCAGCCGACTCGCGGCCGCGTCCGCACCGGCCTGCCGGCCCTTCTGCTGGGAGCGGCCCTGCTGTTCACCAGCGCGTGCAGCGGCGGTGCAGACAGCGGGGGTGGCGCCGCCGGCGACGCCACCGGCAAGAATGGCGGCAAGACCGGTACCGAGGCGTCCAAGGCCGTGGTCAACGTCAAGCCGGACGACGGCTCCAAGGAAGTCGCCACGAGCGGCGTCCTGAAGATATCCAGCACCGGCGGAAAGCTCACCACGGTAACGGTGGCCGACACCAAGGGCAACGCGGTGGAGGGCAAGATCGCGGCCGACGGGGCCGGCTGGGAGCCGTCGCGCAACCTGGCCGCTGCCACCGAGTACAAGGTGCACGTGGTCGCCAAGGACGAGGCCGGGCGGGAGTCCGCCAAGGACACCACCTTCACGACCCTTACGCCGACGAACACCTTCGTCGGCCACTACACGCCCGAGGACGGGGAGACCGTCGGCGTGGGCATGCCCGTGTCGATCAACTTCACCCGGGGCATCACCAACACCGAGGCCGTCGAGAAGGCCATCACCGTCACGGCGGAGCCGAACGTACCCGTCGAGGGTCACTGGTTCGGCAACGACCGCCTCGACTTCCGTCCCGAGAAGTACTGGGCGGCGGGGACCAAGGTCACCGTGAAGATGGCCCTCGACGGCGTCGAAGGCCGTCCGGGCGTCTACGGCAAGCAGACCCGTACCGTCCACTTCACCATCGGTCGCTCCCAGGTCTCCACCGTCGACGCGAGCGCGCACACGATGGAGGTCGTCCGCGACAGCCAGGTGCTCAGGACCCTGCCGATCACCGCGGGCGGCCCGTCGACCACCACGTACAACGGTCAGATGGTCATCAGCGAGAAGTACAAGGTGACCCGTATGAACGGCGCGACCGTCGGGTTCGGCGGCGAGTACGACATCTCCGACGTACCGCACGCCATGCGCCTGTCGAGCTCCGGCACCTTCGTGCACGGCAACTACTGGGCCTCCGCCGATACGTTCGGCTCGGAGAACGTCAGCCACGGCTGCGTCGGCCTCAAGGACGCCCGCGGCGCGGGTGACGACGACCAGCCCGCCGCCTGGTTCTTCAACGAGTCCCTCATCGGCGACGTGGTCGTCGTGAAGAACTCCAAGGACAAGCAGATCGCCCCGGACAACGGCCTCAACGGCTGGAACATGGACTGGTCGGAGTGGATCAAGTAGTCCCCTCCGGTACGTGACCCGGTGGCCCGGTGCTGTGACCCACAGCACCGGGCCACTCGGCGTTAACCGCGGCTAACCTTCCCCGTATGACCCTCTCTCTCGAAGTCTCCGAAGGTGTCGGCACCCTCCGCCTGGACCGGCCGCCCATGAACGCCCTGGACATCGCCACCCAGGACCGGCTGCGCGAGCTCGCGGTGGAGGCCACCGACCGCGCCGACGTCCGAGCGGTGATCCTCTACGGCGGCGAGAAGGTGTTCGCGGCCGGCGCGGACATCAAGGAGATGCAGACGATGGACCACGCGGCCATGGTCGCCCGCTCGCGCGGGCTCCAGGACGCCTTCACCGCCGTCGCGCGGATTCCCAAGCCGGTGGTCGCGGCGGTCACCGGCTACGCCTTGGGCGGCGGTTGCGAACTCGCGCTGTGCGCCGACTACCGGATCGCCGCGGACAACGCCAAGCTCGGCCAGCCCGAGATCCTGCTCGGCCTGATCCCGGGCGCCGGCGGCACCCAGCGGCTGTCCCGGCTGATCGGCCCCTCCAAGGCGAAGGACCTCATCTTCACCGGCCGCATGGTCAAGGCCGACGAGGCGCTCGCCCTCGGACTGGTGGACCGGGTCGTGCCGGCCGCCGAGGTGTACGAGCAGGCGCGAGCCTGGGCGGCGAAGCTCGCCCAGGGGCCGGCCCTCGCGCTGCGCGCGGCGAAGGAGTGCGTGGACGCCGGGCTGGAAGCGGACATCGACACGGGGCTGACCATCGAACGCAACTGGTTCGCCGGGCTGTTCGCGACCGAGGACCGCGAGCGCGGCATGCGCAGCTTCGTCGAGGAGGGCCCGGGCAAGGCCAAGTTCCTCTAGGGCGCGTCGTCTCACTTTCGGACGGCTTGGCCGGTCCCCGCCGACGGTCCTTCCTGGGGGTGGATTAGCCAGGCCTTAAGGCAGCCTTAAGGCCGAACGGTGATCCACTCACCGTGATCACCGGTGCGCGCCGTGTCACGCCAGGTCAGACCGGTGGCGCGGCCCCCTGATTGCCTTGCGCATATGCCGAACCGCCCCCTGGGAATCGCGGGCCCCCAGGGGGTGTTTTCCCGTGGAACGGCCCGGAGCAGCGGTGCGGCCATCCATGATGGGTGCATGGCGGGCCTGGAGGGTGTGGAGCAGCAGCGGCAGCGCGGTGGCGCTTCGGCGGTACGGATCGCGGCGGCTCTTGAGGAGGAACAGGGTCTCAGGACCCTGGAGTTGTACGGGAACCCCGCCGAGGCGGAGGTGACGCTGCCGTCCATGCCCGAATCAGCCGGTACGGCGCGCCGGCTGACCCAGTCCGTGGTGATCCGGCTGTGGGGGCTGTCGCCGCAGATCGCGGAGCACACCGTCCTGCTGGTCTCGGAACTCGTGGGCAACGCCGTGCGGCACACCGGCGCGAGGTCGTTCGGCTTACGGCTGGTGCGCCGGCGCGGATGGATCCGGGTCGAGGTGCGCGATCCCTCCCGCGGGCTGCCCTGTCTGCTGCCGGTCCACGAGATGGACACCACGGGTCGGGGTCTGTTCCTCGTGGACAAGCTGTCCGACCGCTGGGGCGCCGATCTGCTGCCGCGGGGCAAGATCACCTGGTTCGAGATGCGGGTGGCGGACCGCTGAAACGCCGGAAACCCCCTGTCGCCGTGTGGTGGGGCGCCGCGGGGGTTTCATGGGTGCGCCGAGGATCGAAGGGGGTGTGATCCTCGGCGTGGGACTTCGCTCGGGTCAAAGGGAAGCCGTGATTCCGACTATGGCAGACGAGCGACCAAATGCCAAAACCTCAAACTCGGACATAAGTGTGTATAACCTAAGAGTTCACAGTTAAATCCTAGGTGAGGTGCCCCACTCACCTCGTAATCAATGAATAAGTATCGACCGCTCTGCGTGAATCGTTGATCACATAGCGGACCGGCGGCTCTTCGAGTGGCCCTCGGGCGGCCACCGAACCGGGTCAATCAGCCCGAACCAGGGCAATCGGACCTTAAATGGGCAGGTGTACTGCTACCCGGACCGCCGATCCGTCCTCCTCGCCGGTGCCGCGGTCGCCGCCGGTGCCCTGACCGCCGCCTGT
Organism: Streptomyces sp. Tek67B01; assembly: GCF_055231995.1. NCBI lineage: Bacteria > Bacillati > Actinomycetota > Actinomycetes > Kitasatosporales > Streptomycetaceae > Streptomyces > Streptomyces sp. Tek67B01. The sequence goes on along the minus strand of NZ_JBUYUY010000001.1, from coordinate 2,372,245 downwards.
GGAACCGCGACGGTGCCCAAGGCGCCCGCCTCCACCGCCCCCACCCCGGCCCGACCCGTCCCGGCGGCCGCCGCGGCCCCGGGCCCGCGCCGGTTCGCCGGTCAACCCGTCGAGATCGGTCACGGCTCCCGGGACCGCCCGCGCGTCGCCCTCACCTTCCACGGCAACGGCGACCCGGCGACGGGACGCGCGGTCCTCGCCGAGGCGGAGCGCGCGGGTGCGCGGGTCACCGTACTGGCGATCGGCACCTGGCTCGACGAGCATCCCGACATGGCCCGCCGGGTCTTGGACGGCGGCCACGAACTCGGCAACCACACCCAACGCCACCTCGCCATCAACTCCATGCCGGAGGACGAGGCCTACGCGGAGATCACCGGCTGCGCCCAGCGCCTCAAGCGCCTCACCGGCTCGATCGGCACCTGGTTCCGCCCTTCGCAGACCCAGTACGCGACCCCCCTCGTCCAGAAGCTCGCCCAGAGGGCCGGCTACCCGCACGTCCTCTCGTACGACGTGGACTCCCTCGACTTCACCTCGCCCGGCGCCGCGGCCGTCATCCGCAACGTCACCGGGACGATCCACGCCGGATCGGTGGTGAGCCTGCACTTCGGCTACGCGGACACGGTCGACGCGATGCCGCCCCTCCTCGAAGAACTCGCGCGTCGCCAACTGCGCGCGGTGACCACCACGGAGCTGCTGACCCCATGACGACGAATCGCCTTCCACGGAAGGCCACCGTGCTGCTTGCCGGACTGTTTCTCGCGGCCCTGGCCGGGTGCGGAGCGGGGGGGAAGGGCGCGACCGAGGCGCTCGGCACCAAGGGGCCCGCCCGGCCGGCCAAGGCGGAACCCGCGGCGCCGCCGGGACTGGCCGGCATGCCCCCCGTGCTCGACCCCCACGACGTCTACGCGGCCGACCGGCCGAACCAGTTGTCCCCGGTCGTCAAGAACTTCCCGTCCCGCGTCTACGTACCGAACACCGGCTCCAACACCGTGTCCGTCATCGACCCGAAGACGTACAAGGTCATCGACACCATCCCGGTCGGCATCCAGCCCCAGCACGTGGTGCCGTCCTGGGACATGAAGACCCTGTGGGTCAACAACAACCGCGGCCACACGCTGACCCCCATCAACCCGGCCACGGGCGAGGCGGGCGACCCCGTCGAGGTGCACGACCCGTACAACCTGTACTTCACGCCCAACGGCAAGTACGCGATCGTGATGGCCTCCATGGACCGCGAGCTGGTCTTCCGGGACCCGCACACCATGAACCGGGTGAAGACCGTCCCGGTCACCTGTTACGGCGTCAACCACGCCGACTTCTCCCTCGACGGCCGCTACTTCATCGTGAGCTGCGAGTTCTCCGGCGAACTGCTCAAGGTCGACACCGAGAAGATGGAGATCGTCGGCCAGCAGAAGCTGCCCTTCGAGGGCGCCATGCCGCAGGACGTCAAGGTGTCGCCGGACGGGAAGACTTTCTACGTCGCGGACATGATGGCGCACGGCATGTGGGTGCTCAGCGGCGACAAATTCGGGACACCGAAGCTGCTGCCCACCGGAAAGGGCTGCCACGGCCTTTACGTGAGCCGCGACTCCAAGGAGATGTACGTCTCCAACCGGGGCGAGGGCAGCATCTCCGTCTTCGACTTCAAGGCGAACAAGCTCACCAAGAAGTGGGAGCTGCCGGACGGTGGCAGCCCCGACATGGGCGGGGTCTCCGCCGACGGCAAGGTGCTCTGGCTCTCGGGCCGCTACAACTCGGAGGTCTACGCGATCGACACGAAGACGGGCGAGGAACTGGCCAAGATCCCGGTCGGCTCGGGGCCCCACGGCCTCGCCGTCTACCCGCAGCCCGGCCGCTACTCGCTCGGCCACACCGGCATCTTCCGCTAGGGCGCGTCGTCGAAGCAGCGCCCGGGGGCACCTCCCAGCGGTAGCCGGGGGAGGGGCTTCGACGGCAGGGTTCGACCCCGCAACGGCGTGACGGTGCCCCGGGAGCTCGCACAGCACCCGGGGCACCGCCGCCATGCCCCCTCCGCCTCACGCCGAAGGCGTCACCAGGCGACGGGAAGCCTCTCGGGCAGCCGCTTGATGAAGCCGGTGCGCCAGACGAGGTTCTCCGCCGGCACCGCCAGCCGCAGCCCGGGCAGCCGCTCCACCAGGACCTCCAGCGCGATCTCCGCTTGCGCGCGGCCCAGCGCGGACGCCGGGCAGAAGTGCCGCCCGGCGCCGAAGGCCAGGTGGGCGTTGGCGCTCTCCCGCTCCAGGTCCAGCTCGTCCGGGTTCTCGAAGGCCTCCGGGTCGAAGTTGGCCCCCTCCAGCAGGACGAGCACCAGCTCGCCCTCCCTCACCAGGACGTCCCCGACCTGCACGTCGGCCAGGGCGATGCGCGGCAGGCCGTCTCCGACGGACAGGTTCCAGCGCAGGAGCTCGTCCACCGCCTTGCCCATCCGCTCGGGGTGCGCCCGCAGGTACCCGATGAGCTCCGGACGCTGGAGCAGCGCGAGGACGGCGAGCACCAGGAACGCCGACGTGGACACCGCGCCCGCCCCGAAGAGCGAGACGGCGACCGTCGCGAACATGTCGTCGGTCAGGTGCGCCGACTCGGGGTCGGCCTCCTTCAGCTCGGCGAACTTGCCGAGGAGCCCCGTACGCTCCTCGGCCGGCAGCGCGAGCTGGACCTTCAGCTGTTCGACGAAATAGCCGACGTCCTTGTACCAGTTCAGCGCGGAGTCGGCGAACGGTTCGCGAGCGGTCATGAACGCGACGTCCAGCCCCGACATCAACCGACGCCGGTCCTCGAAGGGAACTCCCAGCACCTGACAGTGCAGCGCCGCCGAGAAGGGGTCGGCGAACCCCGCCCGGAGGTCGGCCGGACCGCCCTCTGCCACGATCTGGTCGACGAGCGACCCCGCGATGGCGCGCAGCCGGTCCTGGAGACCCTTCTGGCGCGGGTTGAGCGCCTTCATCACCGCGTTGCGCAGCCCGGCGCTGTTGATGTTGCCCATGTTGTTGACGACCTCGGGCGGTATCGTCAGCGCGTACTGGCGGGGCACGCCGGCGTTCGCGGTGTCCTTGAGGCTGAACCGCTCGTCCTCCAGCACCTGCTTGGCCAGCGCGTAACTGCTCACCAGCCACGCCGGGTCCCCGGTCAGGGTGCGGACCTTGGCGACCGGTGCCTTCTCGCGCAGCCACGCGCACTCCTCGGGGAGCACGTCACCGCGCCGCGAGAGCGGGAAGTCGAGGAGGACCTCGTCGGTCCCGGCGCCCCGCCCGCTCTCCCGGCCCTCAAGCTGCTCGACGCTCATCGACGGTCCCTTCGGTCGGTGCGTGGTTCGCGGGTCTCGCATGGTGCTCGCTCGCGTGGCGGTCGGCCGCCGGGTGCGGGGCGGTCTCCGCGGCCTCCGGGCGTACGACGGCGTACGCCTGGTTGCGGGTCGCGCGCAGTCCCCCACCGCGCGCGAAGAGGACATCCGTCATCGGCATCTTGACGTGGTAGGCCGCCACGGAGGACGGCACGTCGAGAATGCTCGGGGTGTCCACGAAGAACGGCAGCTCCGCCGCCATGTAATCGAAACACACCTGCAACTGGCTGTCGGTCATCGATTCACCTTCCGGCAACTTCGAACCGACAAACTGGAGAGCCATCTTCTCGCAGCCCTTGCGGAACTCGTCATCGGTCTCCAGGAAATGCAGGACCCGCCGGTGCAGTAGTTGGTACACGGGATTCGACTCGAACTCGGAAAGTGCCCTCACTCGTATCTCGGCGTGCGTGGATCCGGACTCCTCGACACCTTTGAGAATCCTTCTCCGCACTGCCTTGATTTCCTTGGCCGCGCGTTTCTCCGCATGCTCCCGGGTGTAGCCGAAGGCGGCGAACATCCGGTCCACGTGGAGATCCGCGTAGACGAAGTCGACCTGCGCGAAGCGGGTCGTCGCCCATCGGGCAAGACTGCCGATGCGCTCGGAGCTGAAGTAGCTGTTGCCGGGACTCACTCCGATGAGCACATGGTCGCCGTCTTCCCAGATATGGCGGCAAGTGCGGGTGAAGGGCAGAACTTCGAATGATGCGTCGGTTTTGATCGTCACCTTTGATCGCCCTTGTTGCCGCTTGTCCCTGGGAGCCCTGCGCTCCTGGTGTGGCGGCAATGTCGGTACGTTATGCCGTGATCCCGGAGCGTGACAAGTGGGGGCCGGTTTTGTTGGCTGGAATTATCGCTTCCGGGTGGCCGGGGAGGAATTGAATTTCTTTCTGCCGGCCGAACGGGACCCGGGGTGAGCGCGACCCGTCCGGGGCGCTACCCTGAGCCGTCAACAAGCACCGAGAAGGGGTGGACCCAGTGGCGGACATCGAGAGCGCGCGGGCGGCGTTCGGCAAGTTCGACGCGGACGGCGACGGCTTCGTCACGGCCGACGAGTACAGCGCGGCCATGAAGGCCATGGGTGACGCGTACGTCACCGGCGCCGTCGCGGACGCCGTCATCGCCGCCAAGGACACGAACGGCGACGGCCTGCTGAGCTTCGACGAGTTCTGGAACGCCCTGAACAAGTAGCGAACGCCGGACGGGGCCGCGTCACGCGGGCGGCCCCGTCATGTCCTCGACCTCGGCCAGCGCCTCCTCCAGCCAGCGCAGCCAGAACGTCTCCAGGCCGATGCCGCCGCGCAGCACGAGCCGGCGCAGCCGGTCCTCGTCGGAGTCCCGCCCCGGCGGGAAGTCCTTCGCCTCGATGGCCTCGTACTCCGCCAGCTGCCCCCGGTGCAGTTCGAGGTGGCGCCGCAGCTCCCCGGCCAGCCCCTGCGGGCCGACGACACCGGCCGCCCGCACCCGCAGCAGCAGCGCGTCCCGGATGGCCTTCGGGTCCTGGCTCTCGCCGACCCACCGGGCCAGCTCCGCGCTTCCGGCGGGCAGCACCTCGTACTCCTTCTTCTGTCCCCGCACGGGCACCTCGCTGGGCAGCGCCCGGATCAGCCCGGACTCCTCCAGCCGGCCGAGCTCGCGGTAGATCTGCTGGTGCGTCGCGGACCAGAAGTACCCGATCGACTTGTCGAACCGCCGGGTCAACTCCAACCCCGACGAGGGCTTCTCGAGCAGGGCGGTGAGGATGGCGTGCGGGAGCGACATGCGCACATCCTAGGTTTCGCGGCGGGACGGCGGACGCGTCCCGTTCAGCACGTGGTCTCGGCCCAGGCGGCCAGCGCCTCCGGCGTCCTCGGACCCGGCGCGGTTCCCTCCAGCAGACCCCGGGCCCGGAGGAAAGCCGTAACGGCCGGGGACCACGCCTGGCGCAGCCCCGCCGACGCCAGCAGCTCCGGATCGGCCAGCAGGGCCCCGGCCTGGCCGAGGCGGATGCCCGCCGGCGTGAGGACCGCCGCGTCGTCGGCCCAGCGCACCGCGAGGTCGACGTCGTGCGTGGCCATCACCACCGTCGTGCCGTCCGCGCGCAGGCCCGCCAGCACGTCCAACAGCCGCTCCTGTCCGTCCGGGTCGAGTCCGGCCGTCGGCTCGTCCAGGATCAGCACCCGTGGTGCCATCGCCACCGCGCCCGCGATCGCCGCCCGCTTGCGCTGCCCGTACGAGAGCAGGTGCGTCGGCCGGTCCCGCAGGGCGGTGATGTCCAGCGCGGCGAGCGCCGAGTCCACCCGCGCCCGCACCTCCGCCAGGGCCAGACCCATGTTCATGGGGCCGAAGGACACGTCCTGCTCGACCGAGGCCGCGAACAGTTGGTCGTCCGGGTCCTGCACAACCAACTGGACCTGGCTCCGCAGCCGCGTCAGCCCCGCCCGGTCGTACCCCACCGGCGCGCCGTCCAGCCGCAGTTCGCCGGCGCCCGGCCGAAGGCCCCCACTCAGCAGCCGCATCAGCGTGGTCTTGCCGCTGCCGTTGCGGCCCAGCAGGACCAGCGCCCGGCCCTCCGCGATCGCGAAGTCCACGCCGGACAGCACCGCCGGCCCGTCCTCGTACGCGTAGCCCGCGCCCACCAGTTCCACCAACGGGTTCACAGGTACATCCCTTTCAGGGTCAGGGTGAGGGCGACCAGCGCGCCCAGCAGGGCCGCCGACGCGGCCAGGAACCGCCACGACAGCGCCGCCTGCGGCACCAGCACCCGCAGCGCCCCCTCGTAGCCCCGCCCGGCCAGCCCCTCCTGGAGCCGCGCCGCGCGGTCGAAGGCCCGTACGAACGAGGTGGCGGCGAGGCCGGCCAGGGAACGCCACAGCGCCGCCCGACCGGTGTGCCCAAGCCGGGCCGCCTGCGCCCGGTGCACCTGGGCGGCCGAATCGAGGAGCAGGAAGCCGATCCGGTACATGACCAGGGCCACGTCCACCACCGGGGCCGGGACCCCCGCCCGCACCAGCCGGGGCAGTACGTCCGACACCGGGGTGGTGAAGGCGAACAGCAGCACTCCGAGCGAGGCCGCCGAGGCGCGCAGCAGCAGCTCCGCCGCGTGCCGGGGGCCGTCCGGGGCCAGGGAGACCGGCCCCGCCGGGCCGCCCACCGCGAACAGCAGCGGGAGCGCCCCGGTGAGACAGAAGCCCAGCGGGACGCGGAAGGCCCGCCACAGCTGTCGTCCGGCGACCCCGGCCGGACCGAGCAGCACGGCCAGGGTCGCCGCCGCGACCAGCGGGCCGCCGGGCCAGGGCGGCAGCGCGACGGCGGTGACGGTGAGCCCGAGCCCGAGCAGCGCCTTCTCCAGCGGATGGCGCCGGCGCCAACGGCTGCCGTGCGCCGCCACGTCGATGGGCAGCACCGGCTAGGACTCCGTGGAGGACGCCGGGGGGACCTCTGCGTCCCCGCCCCGCTCGCCTCCGCCTCGCACGCCCCGGTTCTGCGCCAGGCCCTGGCGACGGCCCCTGCGCAGCCCGAAGTAGTAGGCGAGCACACCCGCGCCGAGGGCCGCCTGGAGCGCGAACAGCGCCGACTCGACCTCCGCGGAGGGGGGTTCGTACAGCGGGGAGAACCAGGGCTTGTAGTCCGGCCGGATCTCGGTGATCGCCGATTCGGCCTGGTTGTCGGCGCCGGCGAACGGCTCCTTCTTGTCGTCGCCCATGCCCAGCGCGACGGGCAGGACGGCGAGCGCGGCCACCAGGAACAGCAGCAGGACGTTGATCTTCGTGTTCTTGCTCGTGCCGCCCATCAGGCCGCCGCCTCCTGCTCGTCGCGGGCACGGACCGTGAGCTTGGCGACGCCCAGCCGGACCAGGTCCGAGGTGCTGGACTGCATCAGCAGCCGCATGACGAGCACGGTCAGCAGCCCCTCGCTGACGGCCAGCGGGATCTGCGTGACCGCGAAGATGCCGCCGAACTTCGCGAGCGCGCCGGCGAATCCGCTCGCCGGGTCCGGGAAGGCCAGCGCCAGTTGCACGCTGGTCACGCAGTAGGTGACGAGGTCGGCGAAGAAAGCGCCGAAGAAGACCGTCACCATCAGCGGCACGTCGAACCGCTTGAGCAGGCGGTAGACGCCGTACCCCGCCCAGGGCCCGGCGATCGCCATCGAGAAGGCGTTCGCGCCGAGCGTGGTCAGGCCACCATGGGCGAGCAACAGGGCCTGGAACAGCAGGGTGATGGTCCCGAGCACGGTCATGATCGGAGGCCGGAACAGGATCGCGCCGAGCCCCGTCCCGGTGGGGTGGGAACAACTGCCGGTAACCGACGGGATCTTGAGGGCCGACAGGACGAACGTGAACGCCCCCGACGCACCGAGCAGCAGCGTGCTCTCCGGGTTCGCCTTGACCTCGCGGGTCAGGGAGCGGACACCGTGTACGACGAAGGGGGCGGCCGCGACGGCCCAGGCGGCCGCGTGCAACGGGGGCAAGAAGCCCTCGGCGATATGCATGAGTGGGGAGACCTCTCCAGCACCTCGTGGATGGACAACGCGCCCCGGCCGGTCTCCTGGCTCACGGGTGCTGACGCCCTGACTCCGCCTTCCCGGGGCCGTGCGGTCTCCCGCGCGGGCCCAGTGGCTTCCCGCTGGGGGCACCTCCCGGACCGAGTGTCTGGGGGAGAGTGGAGCCGGACTTCCCGATCACAGTGGCGAGGGCCGCACCGGTTTCCCACCGGTTTCCCGAACACCAAGGCCTCTTGACCCTAGTCGGCCGTCCGGACGGGTCACAACCCGGCCCTTCCGCGCGCGCCCGCCGGCGGCCGCGTCCGGTGGAAAGCAGGGTGGTGGGATGACCGACGACTCCGCATCCCCGCAGACCCCCCACTACGGCGACCTGAGCGCCCTGTACGTGAACTGCACCCTCAAACGGTCCCCCGAGACCAGCAACACGGAGGGCCTGATCGCACGCAGCCGCGCGGTCATGGAGGCCGCCGGGGCCCGGACCTCGCTCGTCCGCGCCGTCGACCACGACATCGCCACCGGTGTCTGGCCCGACATGACCGAGCACGGCTGGGAGAGCGACGAGTGGCCCGTCCTGTACAGCCGGATCATGGACGCCGACATCCTGGTGCTGTGCGGCCCGATCTGGCTCGGGGACAACAGCTCGGTGATGAAGCAGGTCATCGAGCGGCTGTACGCCTGCTCCTCGCTCCTGAACGAACGGGGCCAGTACGCCTACTACGGTCGGGTCGGCGGGGCGCTCATCACCGGCAACGAGGACGGCGTCAAGCACTGCGCCATGAACGTCCTCTACAGCCTCCAGCACCTCGGGTACGCGATCCCGCCGCAGGCCGACGCCGGGTGGATCGGCGAGGCCGGCCCGGGGCCCTCGTACCTGGACCCCGGCTCGGGCGGTCCCGAGAACGACTTCACCAACCGGAACACGACCTTCATGAGCTGGAACCTCATGCACCTGGCCGCCCTCCTCAAGAGGGCCGGCGGCATTCCCGCGCACGGCAACCGGCGCTCGGAGTGGGACGCCGGGTGCCGCTTCGACTTCCCGAACCCCGAGCACCGGTAGCCGCGGGTCGCGGCGCGGTCAGCAGGTGGCCGGGTGCGGGAAGTCCAGGACGAGCCGCTCCGGGGAGTGCAGCACGCTCGTGTCGTAGGTGGGCGGGGTGTCGAAGGCGGCGCCGAAGGTCACGTACCCCTCGAAGTCGCCGGTCAAGGCGATGCCCTTGAGCTTGCTCAGGGCGATCTGCTGGAGCTTCGGCCCCACGTAGACGTTGTGGCCGGCGTCGTCGTGCCCGGCGGCCGGGTGCAGCCTGATCTCCAGGAAGTACTTCCCCGGCAGCGGGACGGGCTTGCCGGACCCGTCGTAGACGAGTTGGGGGACGGGCGTGACGGTGACCGGCGGGGCGGCTCCCTGGAGGTCGACGACGAGCCGGTCGTAGGTGCAGTGGCCGCCCCAGCGGGCATTGGTGACCAGTGTGGTGGAGGCGGCGGAGGCCGGCGCGGCGAACGCGACCCCGGCGGTGAGCAGAGCGCCCGCGAGCAGTGCGGTGACCTGACGGCGACGTACGTGCTGCATGACGTCCCCCCGATTCTGAGAGACAGGGACAAGGGTGACACCGTTCAAGACGCCCGCCGGGCCGCCGCGGTTGCGCGATCCCGGGGTGCCCGCGCGGCTTTCCTGGCATGGTGGCGCCTGGACTTGGACCGTGCGACAGGGGAGCCCGGATGCGCCGTCACCGCTTGCACAGCCCGCACGACCCGCACGACCCGCACCGAGGCCATCGCGGTCGCGGCCCCCACCGTCACGTCGCGATCGCCGCCGTCCTTCTCCTCGGGGCCACCGCCTGCGGAAGCGGCGGGGAGGAGGTCTCGCAGGAGGGCAAGGGCGGCTACCCCTGGGTCGCCACGGACGAGATATGCAACGCGCTGCCGTACGGCAAGCTGGCCGACCCGCTCGGGGCCCGCGAGGACGTGGCCGACCGTACCCGCCGGACCACGGGGGGCTACCCCGGGGCGCAGTGCGTCCAAAAACTCGTCGAGACGGGACCCGCGACCTTCGGCGGAGTCAAGGTCGAGCTGGACTTCGCCTACGTCCCGGGCGTCGACGAGGCGAAGGCCGTCTTCGAGAAGGTGCGGGGCGACGCGGGCAAGGACTCGCCGGGCGGCGCGCCGGCCGACGTCAAGGACGTGGGCAAGGAGGCGTACCGCCTCGGCTACACCAAGCCGGACGATCCGCACCAGGTCAGGCAGCTGCGGGTGCGGGACAGCAACCTCATGCTGGAGATCACGGTCACCGGTGAGGCGCGCAAGCCTCCCACACCCGAGAGCCTCAAGGCGCTGGACGACGCCGTGAACGACTTCGCCAAGGGCTGTCTGACCACGATCCGCAGGAAGTAGCGCGAGGACGTGGGGAGGGCCGGCGCACGCGCGCCCGGCCCTCCCGTCGGTACTCGCCGGCCGCCGTCAGCGGCTCCGGCGTCGGCTCAGCACTCGATGACGTTGACCGCGAGGCCGCCGCGGGCGGTCTCCTTGTACTTGACCTTCATGTCGGCGCCGGTCTCCTTCATGGTCTTGATGACCTTGTCCAGGGAGACCTTGTGCGAGCCGTCGCCGCGCATCGCCATCTTGGCCGCGGTGACGGCCTTGACCGCCGCCATGCCGTTGCGCTCGATGCACGGGATCTGGACCAGACCGCCGACCGGGTCGCAGGTGAGACCGAGGTTGTGTTCCATGCCGATCTCGGCGGCGTTCTCGACCTGCTCCGGGCTGCCGCCCAGCACTTCCGCGAGCGCGCCCGCCGCCATCGAGCAGGCCGAGCCGACCTCGCCCTGGCAGCCGACCTCGGCGCCCGAGATCGAGGCGTTCTCCTTGAAGAGCATCCCGATCGCACTGGCCGCGAGGAGGAAGCGCACCACGCCGTCCTCGTCGGCGCCCGGCACGAAGTTCATGTAGTAGTGCAGCACCGCCGGGATGATGCCCGCCGCGCCGTTCGTCGGGGCGGTGACCACCCGCCCGCCCGCCGCGTTCTCCTCGTTCACGGCCATCGCGTAGAGGGTGATCCACTCCATCGACAGCGCCTGCGGGTCGCCCTCGGAGCGCAGCTTGCGGGCCGTGGTCGCGGCGCGGCGCTTGACCCGCAGACCGCCCGGGAGGATGCCCTCGCGGGACATCCCGCGCGCCACGCAGGCCTGCATGACGCGCCAGATCTCCAGGAGGCCCTCGCGGATCTCCTCCTCGGTGCGCCAGGCCTTCTCGTTCTCCAGCATCAGCGCGGAGATCGACAGGCCCGTCTCGCGGGTGAGGCGCAGCATCTCGTCGCCGCTGCGGAACGGGTACTTCAAGACGGTGTCGTCGAGCTTGATCCGGTCCTCGCCGACCGCGTCCTCGTCGACGACGAAGCCCCCGCCGACCGAGTAGTACGTCTTCTCCAGCAGCGGCGCGCCGGCGGCGTCGTAGGCGAAGAGCGTCATGCCGTTCGCGTGGTAGGGCAGCGACCGGCGGCGGTGCAGGATGAGCTGGCTCGGCTCGTCGAAGGCGATCTCGTGGGCTTCGCCTATCTCGGCGCCCATCAGGCGCAGCCGGCCGCTCCGGCGGATGCGCTCGACCTCGGCGTCGGCGCTCTCGACGTCCACCGTGCGGGGGGAGTGGCCCTCCAGGCCCAGCAGGACCGCCTTGGGGGTGCCGTGGCCGTGGCCGGTCGCGCCCAGGGAGCCGAACAGCTCCGCGCGGACGGAGGCCGTCTGGGCGAGGGCACCTTCCTTCTTCAAGCGGGTCACGAACATGCGCGCCGCCCGCATCGGGCCGACCGTGTGGGAGGAGGAGGGACCAATGCCGATGGAGAAGAGGTCGAAGACGGAGATGGCCACGGTGGCGAGACTCCCTTGTCTGCTCGTGGGGTGGGAGAGGGGCACAGGAGAGCGGGTTGATCAGCGGGAGGTGATCAGGGAGGTTTGTTCGGATTTTGTCCGACGGTCGAGCTTAACGCGGCGAGGTGAACGACCCCCCTGCCAGGAAGGGCCACAAGGGGAAGCACGGGTGTGCGTCGGCTCACATCCCGGACCGCCCCCGGGGGGCGATCAGGCGTGAAAAAGGGGCCCGGGCCTGTGGGAACAGGCACCGGGCCCCGCCCGGCCGCGTCAGAGCGTCGGGTACAGCGGGAACTTCGCGGCGAGCGCGGAGACGCGTGCCTTGAGGGACTCGGCGTCGTACGCCGGCTTGAGCGCCTGCGCGATGATCTCGGCGACCTCGGTGAAGGCCTCGGTGTCGAAACCGCGGGTGGCCAGGGCCGGCGTACCGATCCGCAGACCCGAGGTGACCATCGGCGGCCGCGGGTCGTTCGGGATGGCGTTGCGGTTGACCGTGATGCCGACCTCGTGGAGGCGGTCCTCGGCCTGCTGGCCGTCCAGCTCCGAGTTGCGCAGGTCGACCAGGACCAGGTGCACGTCGGTGCCGCCGGTCAGCACGTCCACGCCCACGGCCTTGACGTCGTCCTGGACCAGGCGCGCGGCGAGGATCTTCGCACCCTCCAGGGTGCGCTCCTGGCGCTCCTTGAACTCGGGCGAGGCGGCGACCTTGAACGAGACCGCCTTGGCGGCGATCACGTGCTCCAGGGGACCGCCCTGCTGACCGGGGAAGACCGCGGAGTTGATCTTCTTGGCCAGCTCCTGCGTCGACAGGATGACACCGCCGCGCGGACCACCGAGGGTCTTGTGCGTGGTGGTGGTGACGACGTGGGCGTGCGGCACCGGGTTGGGGTGCAGGCCCGCGGCGACCAGACCGGCGAAGTGCGCCATGTCGACCATCAGGTACGCGCCGACCTCGTCCGCGATGCGGCGGAAGGCGGCGAAGTCCAGCTGACGGGGGTAGGCGGACCAGCCGGCGACGATCAGCTGCGGCTTGGACTCCTTGGCGAGGCGCTCGACCTCGGCCATGTCGACCTGGCCGGTCTCGTCGACGTGGTACGGGACCACGTTGTAGAGCTTGCCGGAGAAGTTGATCTTCATGCCGTGGGTCAGGTGACCGCCGTGGGCCAGGTTCAGGCCCATGATCGTGTCGCCCGGCTTGAGCAACGCGAACATCGCGGCGGCGTTCGCCTGCGCACCGGAGTGCGGCTGCACGTTCGCGGCCTCGGCGCCGAAGAGCGCCTTGATCCGGTCGATGGCGATCTGCTCGACGACGTCGACGTGCTCGCAGCCGCCGTAGTAGCGGCGGCCGGGGTAGCCCTCGGCGTACTTGTTGGTCAGGACGGAGCCCTGGGCCTCCATGACGGCGACCGGAGCGAAGTTCTCCGACGCGATCATTTCCAGGGTCGACTGCTGGCGCGCGAGCTCGGCGTCGACGGCGGCGGCGACGTCGGGGTCGAGTTCGTGGAGAGGGGTGTTCAGTACGGACATCAGGATCCCCTGGGGTCAGTTACCGGCGGTGAGCTTGGCGTACTCGTCGTCGGAGAGCAGGTCGGCCGGCTCCTCCGTGACGCGCACCTTGAAGAGCCAGCCACCCTCGAACGGGGCCGAGTTCACCAGCGACGGGTCGTCCACGACGTCCTGGTTGGCCGCGACGACCTCACCGGTGACGGGGGAGTACAGGTCGCTGACCGACTTGGTCGACTCCAGCTCGCCGCAGGTCTCGCCCGCGGTCACCGTGTCGCCGACCTCGGGGAGCTGTGCGTAGACGACGTCACCGAGCGCGTTGGCCGCGAACTCCGTGATGCCGACCGTCGAGACGCCGTCCTCGGCGTTCGACAGCCACTCGTGCTCCTTGCTGTAACGCAGCTGCTGGGGGTTGCTCATGACCTGATTCTCCTGGATGCGGGGGAGTGGATACGAACGGTGGTCTCGGGTACTGAGACGGCCGGCAGGGCGTACGGGCGCTACTTCTGCCGCTTGTAGAACGGCAGGGCAACGACCTCGTACGGCTCATGCGTACCGCGAATGTCCACGCCGACGCCGGAGGTGCCGGGCGCGGCGTGCGCCGCGTCCACGTACGCCATCGCGATCGGCTTGCCCAGCGTCGGCGACGGGGCGCCGGAGGTGACCTCACCGATGACCTTGCCGTCGGCGACCACGGGGAAACCGGCGCGCGGGACCCGGCGGCCCTCGGCGATCAGCCCGACCAGCTTGCGCGGCGGGTTCGTGGCGGCGCGCTCGGCGGCGGCCTCCAGGGCCCGGCGGCCGACGAAGTCGACCTCCTTCTCGAACTTCACCACCCGGCCCAGACCCGCGTCGAACGGGGTCAGGGAGGTGGTCAGCTCGTGCCCGTACAGCGGCATGCCCGCCTCCAGGCGCAGCGTGTCACGGCAGGACAGGCCGGCCGGGACCAGGCCGACGCCCTCGCCGGCCTTCGTCAGCGCCTGCCACAGCTCCACGGCGTGCTCCGGGGCGACGAACAGCTCGAAGCCGTCCTCGCCGGTGTAGCCCGTACGCGCGATCAGCGCGGGGACGCCGGCGACCGTGCCGGGCAGGCCCGCGTAGTACTTGAGCCCGTCCAGGTCGGCGTCGGTGAGGGACGCCAGGATGCCGGGGGACTCGGGGCCCTGGACGGCGATCAGGGCGTAGGCGTCGCGGTCGTCGCGGACTTCGGTGTCGAAGCCGGCGGCGCGCTCGGTCAGGGCGTCCAGGACGACCTGGGCGTTGGAGGCGTTCGCGACGACCATGAACTCGCTCTCGCCGAGGCGGTAGACGATCAGGTCGTCGATGATTCCGCCGTCCTCCTGGCAGATGTGCGTGTAACGGGCGCGGCCGACGCCGACGGTGGAGATGTTGCCGACCAGCGCGTGGTCGAGGGCCTTGACGGCCTCGGGGCCGGTCAGGGTGATCTCGCCCATGTGGGACAGGTCGAAGAGACCGGCCTTCGTGCGCACGGCGTTGTGCTCGTCGCGCTCACTGGCGTAGCGCAGCGGCATGTCCCAGCCCGCGAAGTCGGTCATGGTCGCACCGAGCGAGCGGTGCAGCGCGTCGAGCGCGGTCAGGCGGGGGGCAGTGCTCATGGGTGTGGCTCCCGGGTCCCAGGGCATGACATGACGAGGACGATCCTCCCCATCTGTCATCGGAACCTGAGAGGTTCGCCGAGAGTTCCCGCACCGGGCGGGACGCGTCTTCGGCTTGCACCTTGGGTGGAGCTGTCGAACAGCCCGCTTTTCAGATCTGCCTCATCCACGCGGTACGGGGCCTGAGAGATTCAAGGGAGGAACTTGCTCCTTCGGCGCCCGGGCACGGCCTCACGGCGTGCCGGGACTCTCCCGCGCGGATTCAAGCGGCCGGTATGCAGTTGGTGTCCAGATGGCGCACATCATTGCACGAGGTGGACGGGCGTGGGCGGGCGGCCCCGAAAGTCCGTGCGGACGCCGGCGGGGCTTGAGCGGGCGGCGCCGGAACCGGGCGGGCTTGAGCGGGCGGCGCCGGAACCGGGCGGGGCCGGAACCGGGCGGGCTTGAGGGGGCGGGCCGGAACCGGGCGGGCCGGATTACCGTCTCTTTACATTCACGGTCCGGGGGAGGCGATCACTGTGCGGAGGTTCGGAGTGCCGGCTTTGACGGGGACCCTCGACGGGGTCCCGGCGCAGCGGCCGGCGCCGGCGCCGGTGCGGCCGGGACGGGTCCGCGATCTACGGGGGTCGGGGGCCGGGGGGTCGAGACGGCTGGGCTTCGTGGCGGGGGACATCGTGGTGGTCTCCGGCCTGCCCGGCGGCGGCAAGAGCACGCTGATCAAGCGGGCCGCGGGGGGCGGCGCGATCGACTCGCAGGACACGCGGGAGCGGTGGGAGCGGCGGACGCGGGGGGTGCTTCCGTACGCCGTGTACCGGCCGGTGGTGCGGGTGGCGCACTACTGGGGGCTGTGGCGGGTGGTGCGCTCGGGGGCGTCGGTGGTGGTGCACGACTGCGGGAGCCAGGCGTGGGTGCGGCGGCTCCTGGCGGGGGCGGCGCGCAGGCGCGGCCGGGCGCTGCACCTGCTGCTGCTGGACGCCACGGCGGGGGAGGCGCTGGCCGGGCAGGCGGAGCGCGGGCGGCGGGTGTCGGCGTACGCGTTCGCCCACCACCGGGCGGCGGCGGCCCGCCTGATCCGCGCCGCGGAAGCGGGCCGCCCGCCGACGGGCTGCGCATCGGTCACCCTCCTGGACCGCCCCGCCGCCGCCGCGGTCACCCGCATCACGTTCCACTAGCGCGGCCCCCTCTCCCTCCCGGGGCGCCGCCCCGGACCCGCGCCTCGAAGGCCGGCGCGGGCCGAAGGGGGCGGGCCGGGCGCTGTCCACCAAGGCGGCGTGGCCGTCCGGCGCGGCCCAGGCAAGGTGACTCCCCCCCCGCCGGGCGCCCCGGGTACGAGCTGCCGTACGAAGCGCAGAGCACCTCCGGCCCTTGCGGGCACCCCGCCGGGCAGCCCGGCACTCGCCGCGTGCCCGCCCGCGCACCGGCGTTCGACCAGGGGGACCTCCCGGCGGAGCCGGGTTTCCCGGGGCGCCCGCCCCACACCCCACGCCCCGGAGCCCGCGCGCCGGCGGGGCCGGTCTGGCCGGGGGTTCGACTCGGGGGCGGGGTCCTTCCGGTACCGGCAGGCGGCGGTGTGACCCGGCGGTCGGAGGGAGGGGCGGACGGATTAGGGTCAGCGGGACAACGCGGAGCGACAGGCGGAGGCGGCACATGCACGGCGGCGGGTGGCCCGACAACGAGTTGGAACACGTGCTCGGCGCGGCCCTGGGACAGGCGGACGCCGGGGCCCGCATCCTGGAGGTGCTCGGCCGCAGCCGGGTCTGGGTCCCGCTGCCCACCGGCGGCAGCCCCGATCAGACCGCCCTGAACCTCCCGACCATGCTCATCGGCGGCGAGGCCTACGTCCCCGTCTACAGCTCCGAGGCCCAGTTCCTTGTCTGCGTCGGCCCCGCCATGGACTTCGCCGTCGCTCCCGCCGTCGAGTTCGCCCGCGGCCTGCCCCCGCAGCTCGGCATCGCCCTCAACCCCGAGGGCGCCGTCGGCGTCCCGCTCCCGCCGCCCGCCGTCGCGGAGCTCTGCCGCACCGGCCGCACCCCCCTCGACGGCCCCGCCACCGGCGGCCGCGTCCGGCTCTTCGAGCCCGACTGGCAGGACGACCCGGTGGATTTCCTCGCCGCCGCCGCAGAGGAGTTCCGCGCCATCGGCGTGGTCGCCGCCGCCCACCGCTGCCTCGCCAGCGTCGAGGGCGGAGCGCCGCAGCTGTACATCGGTGTCCGACTGGTGGGATGGGACACCGAGTCGCGCAGCGCCCCGCTGGAGGCCCTTGGCCGCGCCCTGACCCGCGTACCTCCGCCCTGGCCCGTGCAGTTGATCCTCCTCGACGCCGCCCAGGACCCGGTGGTCGACCACATCCGTGAGCGCGTACGCCCCTTCTACCTCCCCTAGGGCCGCTTAAGCTGGGGGCCGATACGCGTGGATGACGGGCGGACGAAGAGGGGTACCGGGTGAGTGCGTCAGGCACGGCCGCGGCCGGGCAGGTCGAGCACATGCTGCGCCAGGTGACTCCCGGGCGCTATGAGAGCTACGAGTCGCTCCTGCACGCCCTCGCCGAGGGCCGCCTGTGGATGCTGCTCTGGCAGGGCAGGCCGGGATCACCGGACGCCCAGTACGGCGGCATGGAGGTCGACGGCCTGGGCTACGCGCCCTGTGTGACCTCCCCGCAGGAACTGGCCGCCAGCGGATGGAACCGCGGCTACGAGGTCGTCACCGGCCGGGACATCGCCCGCGCGCTGTACCCGGACCGCTGGGGCCTGTGGCTCAACCCCCACGCCCAGGGCGGCGGCCTCGGCCTCCCCTGGGCGGACCTGCGCCGGATCGCCACCGGCCTCGACCGGATGCCGGCCGGTCCGCTGCGACTGTCCGAGCCGGCGCTGGAGCTCCCACAGTTCTACGGGCTGTTGACCCAGCACGCGCACCGCACGCCCGCCGTGCGCTCGCTCCGCCGCGCCTGGGTGCAGCCGTCGCTGGGGTCGGCGTACCTGGCGGTGGGGCTGGACCTGTACGACGCCTCCGCGCCCGCGCTGGAGTCCGTACGGGAGATGATGCGGCAGTCGGTCGGGGCGGTGCCCGAGGGCGTCCCGGTGTGCACCGTCGCGCTCGCGGACGAGCACGATCCGGTGGCGATGTGGCTGCGTTCGCAGACCCGCCCGTTCTACGACCGCGAGGGCCAGGCTCCCTCGTACTAGGCCGTAACGGGACGCCCCACCCGAGTCGCGCGCGCCGGAATATTTCCCTCCGCAAGCGTGCCCATGTTTTGAGACAGCGATAACGAGCCATCACGAGGCCGCCGGGACCCACGGTCCCCGGCGGCCTTCGACTTGCCCGGATATCGCCGCCATTGTCAGCCTGAAAAGCACTCTCCGCATGCGAGTTGGGGCAGATGTCCGGTTGCGTACCGAACAGACGGTCTTGCTCCGCTGAGGTGTGAGCGCAGTCCGGATAACGGGAATCGAAGCGTCAGATCACGGTTGCGCATCCATTCAACTGCGGGTCTGGCGGCTGGTCGAGCGCCCGATGAAGACTCCCCACCCAAGAGCCGCTCAGTCCTCCAGGACGCGGTTCGAGACGTGATCCGCACCCGTGGTCCCGCACCGCGGTTCCCGCAGCACTTCCCGCACTTCCTGCACTTCACACGCGTTCAGCGTGTCCCACGCACTCCGAGCGCCACTCCGCACCAACGCCGCCACAGCGGCGGGCATGGGCCGGCACACCCGTCGGCCGAGAGGGGTCCCCACCACGATGACGGCACCACTGCACGACACGAGCGCGGAGACGCCCGCACCCGTGTCCGTAGCCGACGTCCCTGCCAAGGCCATCGAAGGCCGCTCGCCCGGCCGCATCGCCTGGATGCGGCTCAAGCGCGACAAGGTCGCGCTGACCGGCGGCGTGGTCGTGATCTTCCTGATCCTGGTGGCGGTCTTCGCGCCGCAGATCGTGAGCCTGTTGGGCCACCCGCCCAACGAGTTCCACGAGGACATGATCGATCCCGACCTCGGCACGCCGATCGGCTCGTTCGGCGGCGTGAGTTCCGACTTCCTGCTGGGCGTCGAACCCACCAACGGGCGCGACGTTTTCAGCCGGATCGTCTACGGCGCCCGCATCTCCCTGATCGTCGCCTTCCTCGCGGCCTTCGTCTCGGTCGTCATCGGCAGCCTGCTGGGCGCGCTCGCCGGCTTCCTCGGCGGCTGGGTCGACGGCATCATCAGCCGCCTGATGGACCTGCTGCTGGCCTTCCCGCAGTTGCTGTTCACCATCGCGCTCGTCTCGGTGGTGCCCAACAGCCTTCTGGGGCTGGAGGGTTCCAGCGTCCGCATGGCGGTGCTGATCCTCGTCATCGGCTTCTTCGGCTGGCCGTACATCGGCCGCATCGTCCGAGGCCAGACGATGTCGCTGCGGGAGCGGGAGTACGTGGAGGCGGCACGCAGCCTCGGCGCGGGCCGCGGGTACATCCTGATCAAGGAACTCCTGCCCAACCTGGTCGCGCCGATCCTCGTCTACTCGACACTGATCATCCCGACCAACATCCTGACCGAAGCGGCCCTCAGCTTCCTCGGCGCCGGCGTCAAGCCGCCCACCGCCTCCTGGGGAAAGATGCTGTCCGACGCCATCCCCATCTACCAGGACGACCCCATGTACATGGTGGTTCCCGGTATCACGATCTTCATCACCGTCCTGGCGTTCAACCTCTTCGGGGACGGGCTGCGCGACGCACTCGACCCCAAGGGCAGCTGAACCGCTCTTTCGATTCACCCACTTCTGGAGGTTGGACAACCGTGATCCGCAGAAAGCAGGCACTCGCGATCACCGCCGTGATCGCCGCCCTGTCGCTGACCGCCGCGTGCGGTGGCGACGACACCAAGAAGGCGGAGGGCGACAAGGGCGACAAGGGCTACAGCGGTGCCGCCACCGGCGTCGTGAACGCCTCCGACGCCAAGGGCGGTGAGCTCAAGCTCTGGTCCCCCCAGGACGTCGACTTCCTTGACCCGGCGCGTGCCTACTACGGCTTCGTGTGGAACATGCAGCGCCTCTTCATACGCCAGCTCTACGCGTACGACAGCAAGCCGGGCGCCGCGGGCACCAAGCTGGTCCCGGACCTCGCCGAGGGCGAGCCCGTCCTGAGCAACGACGGCAAGACGTACACCGTCAAGATCAAGGACGGCGTGAAGTTCGAGGACGGCACGCCGATCACCTCGAAGGACTTCAAGTACGGCATCGAGCGCGTCTTCGCGCAGGACGTGCTGGCCGGCGGCCCGACCTACCTGATCGACCAGCTCGACCAGGGCCAGAAGTACCAGGGTCCCTACAAGGACACCGACCCGGACAAGATGGGGCTGAAGTCCGTCCAGACGCCGGACGACCACACGGTCGTCTTCAACCTGGCGAGCGCGAACTCCGACTTCAAGTACCTGCTGGCCATGCCTTCCTCCTCGCCCGTCCCGGCGGGCAAGGACACGGGGGCCACCTACACCAACAAGCCCGTCTCCACCGGCCCTTACAAGGTCGAGAGCTTCGCCTCGGGCAAGGGCGCGACCTTCGTCCGCAACGAGAACTGGGATCCGAAGACCGACACGATCCGCAAGGGTCTGCCGGACAAGGTCACCTTCACGGTCACCACCAACCCGGACGACATGGACCAGCGTCTGCTCTCCGGCGACATCGACCTCGCCGTCGACGGCACCGGTGTCCAGCAGGCCGCGAAGAACAAGATCCTCAAGGACGCGAACCTCAAGAAGAACGCGGACAACCCCTTCACGGGCTACATCCGTTACTTCGCCTTCCCGCAGACGGTCGCGCCGTTCGAGAACGTCGAGTGCCGCAAGGCCGTCATCTACGCGGCCGACCCCAAGTCGCTCCAGAACGCCCGCGGTGGCCCGACCAGCGGTGACCTCGGCGCGAACATGCTGCCGCCCGGTGTCCCCGGCGCCGACAAGTCCTACGACCCGTGGAACCTGACGGCCGGCAAGCCGCAGGAGGACAAGGCGAAGGCCGCCCTCAAGGCGTGCGGCAAGCCGGACGGCTTCGAGACCACCATCGCGGTCCGCAACAACAAGGCCCCCGAGGTCAAGACGGCCGAGTCCCTCCAGGCCTCGCTCGCCAAGGTCGGCATCAAGGCCACGATCGACCAGTACGACGGCAAGCTCTCCTCCTCCACCATCGGTTCGCCCGACAACGTGAAGAAGAAGAACTACGGAATCATCGTCATGGGCTGGGGCGCCGACTACAACTCCGGCGCGGGCTTCCTCCAGCCGCTGGTCGACGGATCGTTCATCGCGCAGACCGGCAACAACAACTACACGATGCTCGACGACCCCGAGGTCAACGGGCTCTTCGACAAGGCCGCCGCGGCCGCCACGCCCGACGCCGCAGCGCCGTTCTACACCGACATCAACAAGAAGATCATGGAGAAGGCGCTCTACCTGCCGATCAACTTCGACAAGGCGCTCGTCTACCACAACCCGCGCCTGACGAACGTCTACTTCAACGACTCCATGGGCAAGATCGACCTCGCCGTCGTCGGCGTCGCCAAGTAGCCCGCGGGCACGGCAGCAGTAGTCGGCGCCCAGTCGTCCGACCGTCCGGCGGCCCCGCGAGGCGGCCGCCGGACACCAGTAGGTCAGCAAGTACGTAAGTAAGTGCCTTCACCGCACATGCGCTAGTCCGAAGGGCAGGTGAAGGCCGCAGGCGGCGGTCGTCGTCCCCACGAGGGGCGGCGACCGCCCGCCCCGGGCGGCCGACTGCAGTGCTCGTCTACCTCATACGGCGGCTGTTCAACGTCGCCGCCACGCTGCTGGTGGTCTCCGTGGTCACCTTCGGCATCTTCTTCGCGGTCCCGAAACTGACCGGCAGCGATCCCGCGCTCATGTACGCCGGCCGCGAGACCAACCCGACCGCCCTGGCCGGCATTCGCGTGAAGATGGGCTTCGACAAACCCATCTCCGAGCAGTACTGGGTG
Organism: Streptomyces sp. Tek67B01; assembly: GCF_055231995.1. Taxonomy (NCBI): domain Bacteria; kingdom Bacillati; phylum Actinomycetota; class Actinomycetes; order Kitasatosporales; family Streptomycetaceae; genus Streptomyces; species Streptomyces sp. Tek67B01. The sequence goes on along the minus strand of NZ_JBUYUY010000001.1, from coordinate 2,350,480 downwards.
TTCCTCAAGGGCATCTTCGTCGGCCGCGACTACGACGCCGGCACCGAGGTCACGCACTGCGCGGCACCGTGCTTCGGCTACTCCTTCAAGAGCGAGGCCCCCGTCTGGGAGACCATGCTCGACCGCATGCCCGTCACCCTCTCGCTCGCCCTCGGCGCGGCCGTGATCTGGGTGATCGCCGGTGTGGCCACCGGAGTGGTCTCCGCGCTCAAACGCAGGACCGCCATCGACCGGACCGTGATGATCGGAGCGCTCGCCGGCGTATCCCTGCCGATCTTCTTCACCGGCATGGTGGCGCCCGCGATCTTCGTCTACGGCCTGGGCTGGTTGGACGTGTCCAACTACAAACCCCTGACCGAGGATCCACTGGCCTGGCTCAACAGCCTGATCCTGCCCTGGGTCACCCTGGCCTTCCTCTTCGCCGCCACCTACGCCCGCATCACCCGCGCCACCATGCTGGAGGTCCTCGGCGAGGACTACATCCGCACGGCCCGCGCCAAGGGCCTCACGGAGGGCGTGGTCATCCGCAAGCACGCCCTGCGCTCCACGCTCACCCCGATCGTCACCATGTTCGGCCTCGACCTCGGCGGCCTCCTCGGCGGCGCGGTGCTCACGGAGACGACCTTCAACTTCCAGGGCCTGGGAACGGCGGCCGTCGCCGCCATCAGCCAGGGTGACCTCCCCGTCATCATGGGCGTCACCATGCTCGCCGCACTGTTCGTGGTCCTGGCCAACCTGATCGTGGACCTGCTGTACGCCGTCATCGACCCGCGCGTGAGGCTGACGTGACCGACAACCCCTCCAGCTCCGCCGAACCCGTGTTCGTGCCCGAGCAGGCGAAGCCCGAATCCCGGGCCTCGGCGACGTCCTTCCTGTCCGTACGCGACCTCCAGGTCCACTTCCCGACCGACGACGGGCTGGTCAAGTCCGTCGACGGGCTCTCCTTCGACCTCGAACGAGGCAAGACGCTCGGCATCGTCGGCGAGTCCGGCTCCGGCAAGTCGGTGACCTCGCTGGCCATCATGGGCCTGCACCGCACCGGCCAGGCCCGCAGCCGCCCGCACATCTCCGGCGAGGTCGTGCTCGACGGCGAGGACCTCGTCCGGGCCGACGCCGACCACGTGCGCAAGCTCCGCGGCCGCAAGATGGCGATGGTCTTCCAGGACCCCCTGTCCGCGATGCACCCGTACTACTCCGTCGGCAAGCAGATCATCGAGGCGTACCGGACCCACAACGACGTCGACAAGAAGACGGCCCGCACGCGGGCCGTCGAGATGCTCGACCGCGTGGGCATCCCGGAACCCCACCGGCGCGTGGACGGGTACCCCCACGAGTTCTCCGGCGGCATGCGCCAGCGCGCGATGATCGCGATGGCACTGGTCAACAACCCCGAACTGCTCATCGCGGACGAGCCCACGACCGCCCTGGACGTCACCGTCCAGGCGCAGATCCTGGACCTGATCCGCGACCTCCAGAAGGAGTTCGGCTCCGCCGTCATCATGATCACGCACGACCTCGGCGTCGTCGCCGAGATGGCCGACGACATCCTCGTGATGTACGGCGGCCGGTGCGTCGAGCGCGGCACCGCCGAGAAGGTCTTCTACGAGCCCCGCCACCCCTACACCTGGGGCCTGCTCGGCTCGATGCCGCGCATCGACCGCGAGCAGACCGAGCGCCTGATCCCGGTCAAGGGCTCCCCGCCCAGCCTCATCAACATCCCGAGCGGCTGCGCCTTCAACCCCAGGTGCCCCTACGCCGACGTACCCAAGGGCGGCATCACCCGCACCCAGCGCCCCGAGCTGACCCAGGACGACACCCGGCACTGGTCCGCCTGCCACATGTCGCAGGAGGAGCGGACCCGGATCTGGACCGAAGAGATTGCGCCGAAGCTGTGACCGACATGAACAAGACGGGTGCGCGGACGGGTGCGCCGCAGGCCGCCGAGGCCTCAGGGGCGTCCGTGGCCGAGGAGCCGCTCCTCAAGGTGACGGGGCTGGTCAAGCACTTCCCCATCAACAAGGGGCTGCTGCGCCGCCAGACCGGAGCGGTCAAGGCCGTCGACGGGATCGACTTCGACGTCCGCCGGGGTGAGACCCTCGGCATCGTCGGCGAGTCCGGCTGCGGCAAGTCCACGATGGGTCGGCTGATCACGCGTCTGCTCGAACCGAGCAGCGGGACGGTCGAGTTCGAGGGCAAGGACATCACCCACCTCGGTGTGGTCGGCATGCGGCCGTTGCGCCGCGACGTCCAGATGATCTTCCAGGACCCGTACGGCTCGCTGAACCCCCGCCACACGGTCGGCACGATCGTCGGAGCGCCGTTCAAGCTCCAGAAGGTCACCCCCGAGGGCGGCGTCAAGGCGGAGGTCCAGCGGCTGCTGTCGCTGGTGGGCCTCAACCCCGAGCACTACAACCGTTACCCGCACGAGTTCTCCGGCGGCCAGCGCCAGCGCATCGGCATCGCCCGGGCCCTGGCCCTCAAGCCGAAGCTGGTCGTCGCGGACGAGCCGGTGTCGGCGCTGGACGTGTCGATCCAGGCCCAGGTGGTGAACCTGCTGGACGACCTCCAGGAGGAGCTCGGCCTGACCTACGTGATCATCGCGCACGACCTGTCGGTCATCCGGCACGTCTCCGACCGGATCGCGGTGATGTACCTCGGCAAGATCGTGGAGCTGGCGGACCGCGACGCGCTGTACCACGCGCCGATGCACCCGTACACGAACGCGCTGATGTCGGCCGTGCCGGTGCCGGACCCGAGGCGGCGCGGCGCCAAGAGCGGTCGCATCCTGCTCAAGGGCGACGTGCCCTCGCCCATCTCGCCGCCGAGCGGCTGCCGTTTCCACACCCGCTGCTGGAAGGCGACGGAGCTGTGCACCACGCAGGAGCCGCCGCTGGTCGCCCTCAAGACCGGGCACCAGGTCGCCTGCCACCACCCGGAGAACGCCCCCGACCAGGCGCCGGGCGACAAGGCGCTGCCGGGCGCGGCGGAAGCGGTGGAGACGCCCACCGTGTAGCGCGAGGCGTCCCCCCTGTCCCTCCCCCGGGGTAGTGGCCGGGGGTGGACGCGGCGCCGGGGTCCCGGGGCGGCCACGCCCGGGGGCTCCGGCCCTGCATGCCGGCCCGGCCTGCCGTGCCGTGCCTGGCGTGCCCGCCCGGCCTGGTCAGGGGCCGGGCCTTGTCCGGGGCGCCGCCCGCACCCCGCACAATGGGGGCGTGTCCCACGATCTCTTCCCGCCCGAGATCCAGCACGCCCTGGACCTCGCGGGCATCTTTGTCTTCGCCACCGCCGGCGCGCTGCTCGCCGTCCGCAAGAACTTCGACGTCTTCGGCATCTGCGTGCTCGCGCTCGTCACCGCCCTCGGCGGTGGACTCCTGCGCGACCTGGTGATCGGGGCCGTCCCGCCGGCCGCGTTCGGCGAGCTCAGCTTCTTCCTGACCCCGCTGGTCGCCGCCGCGATCGTCTTCTTCCTGCACCCCGAGGTCCAGCGGATCAACCGCGCCATCAACGTCTTCGACGCCGCCGGGCTCGGGCTCTTCTGCGTCTCCGGCACCACGAAGGCCTACGAGTACGGACTGGGGCTCACCGCGTGCGCCGCGCTGGGAGTGGCGACGGCGGTCGGCGGCGGCGTCATGCGCGACGTCCTCGCGGGCGGCGTCCCCTCGCTGCTGCGCGACCGGGAGATGTACGCGGTCCCGGCCGTGGTCGGGGCCTCGATGGTGGCCCTGTTCATCGGCTTCGACAAGCTGAACGGTTTCACCACGGGCGTCGCGATCGTCACCGCCTTCGTGCTCAGGCTGCTCGCGATCCGGTACCACTGGCGGGCGCCACTGGCCTGGAACCGCCGCTCCGCGGTGGCCGAAGAGCCGTAACACCGCCGTAGCAGAGCAAAGCTACCGCTTAGTAGCATGCCGGTGTACCGTCGCCTCATGTCACACACAGCGGCCCAGGCGGCCATCGGAGACAGCGAGTTCGACCGCGACACCGCCATCGCCCCCCGAACGGGCGAGCCCGGGACGTACGACACGGAACTCTCCGCGGGTTGGACCATCATCACCGCCGTCAACGGCGGATATCTGCTGGCCCTGGTCGGCCGGGCACTGGCGGCGGCCTTGCCGCACCCGGACCCGTTCACCGTCTCCGCCCACTACCTGACCTCCTCCGTGCCCGGCCCCGCCGTGATCCGCACGCAGGTCGTCCGCACCGGTCGCACCCTGTCCACCGGCCAGGCCTCGCTCTTCCAGTACGACGAGAACGGCGCGGAGATCGAGCGCATCCGGGTCCTCGCCTCCTACGGCGACCTCGACTCGCTGCCCGACTCCGTCCACACCACCGCGCGGCCCCCGGCCATCCCGGCGTACGAGGACTGCCTCGGCCCGGAAGCCGGCCCGGCGCCCATCCCGGGCAGCTCCGCGATCGTGGACCGGCTGCGGCTTCGGCTGGACCCCGCGACGGCCGGCTGGGCCGTCGGCGCGCCGTCCGGCAAGGGCGAGATGCGTGCCTGGTTCGAGCTCGCCGACGGCCGGGACGCGGACCCGCTCTCCCTGCTGCTGGCGGTGGACGCGTTGCCGCCGACCTCCTTCGACCTGGGCCTGATGGGCTGGACCCCGACCGTGGAACTCACCACCCACGTCCGCCACCGGCCGGCCCCGGGCCCGCTGCGCGTCGCCATCACCACGCGCAACCTGGCCGGCGGCTTCCTGGAGGAAGACGCCGAGGTCTGGGACTCGGCGGACCGCCTGGTGGCCCAATCCCGCCAACTGGCCCGCGCCCCTCGCCCCTAGCCCCCGCCCGCGCCGCCGACTCCCGCCTCCGCCCCGCCGGCGCTCGCCGCGCCGGGCGGCAAAGCGGGCCCGCGTTGGCCTGTCGGGCGGTGGGGCGGGCGGGCCGGGGTCGGGGGGTTCGGGGTGGTGGTGGGGCCGGAGGGGTCCCGGGCGGTGGGGGGCTCGTAGAATCGGGGGATCATGGCCTACCTCGATCACGCCGCAACCACGCCGATGCTGCCGGAGGCGGCTGCGGCGATGACCGCGCAGTTCGCCGCCACGGGTAACGCGTCCTCCCTCCACGCCGCCGGCCGCCGCGCCCGCCGCACCGTCGAGGAGGCGCGCGAGGCACTCGCCGAAGCCCTCGGCGCGCGCCCGAGCGAGGTGGTCTTCACCGCCGGCGGCACCGAGGCCGACAACCTCGCCGTCAAGGGCCTCTACTGGGCCCGTCGCGACCAGGACCCCGCCCGAACCCGCGTCCTCGCCAGCCCCGTCGAACACCACGCCGTCCTCGACGCCGTCCACTGGCTCGCCGAGCACGAGGGCGCACAGGTCGAGTACCTGCCCGTGGACCGGTACGGGCGCGTCCGCCCCGAGGCCTTCCGCGAGGCGGTGGAACGCAACCCCGAAGACATCGCCCTCGCCACCGTCATGTGGGCCAACAACGAGATCGGGACCGTCCTGCCGGTCCGAGAACTCGCCGCCATCGCGGGCGAGTTCGCCATCCCCATGCACTCCGACGCCGTCCAGGCCTTCGGGCAGCTCGACGTCCGCTTCGGCGACAGCGGTCTGGCCGCCATGACCGTCAGCGGCCACAAGGTCGGCGGCCCCTACGGCATCGGCGCCCTGCTGCTCGGCCGCGACCAGAGCCCCGTACCCGTCCTGCACGGCGGCGGCCAGGAGCGGCACGTGCGCTCCGGCACCCTGGACGTGCCCGCCATCGCCGCCTTCGCGGTCGCCGCCGTCCTCGCCGCCGAACGGCGCGAGGCCTTCGCCGCCCGCGTCGGCGCCCTGCGCGACGAGCTGGTCACCGCCGTCCTTCGGGAAGTGCCCGACGCCGTCCTGGGCGGGGACCCCACCGAGCGGCTCCCCGCCAACGCCCACTTCAGCTTCCCCGGCTGCGAAGGCGACTCCCTGTTGCTGCTCCTCGACGCCCAGGGCATCGAGTGCTCCACCGGCTCCGCCTGCACGGCGGGCGTGGCGCAGCCCAGCCACGTCCTGCTCGCCACCGGCACCGATCCCGAGCTGGCCCGCGGCACCCTGCGGTTCTCCCTGGGCCACACCTCCACCAAGGAGGACGTCACCGCCGTGGCCGCCGCCATCGGCCCCGCCGTGGCGCGCGCCCGCACGGCGGGCCTCAGCTAGGCCGCCCCCGGCCCGGTCCGGCCGGCTCTCGCCCCCCGGCCCGGTCCGGCCGGCCCGCCCCCGCCTCAGCCGGCTCCGGGCGGCGCCCCGGCGCGCAGGGCCTCGCCGACCATGCGCAGGTACCGGCCCCAGTCCCACAGCGGGCCGGGATCGGTGTGGTCGGCGCCCGGGACCTCGGAGTGGCCCAGGATGTGCTTGCGGTCGACGGGTATGCCGTACCTACGGCACACATCGGCCGCCAGCCGGGCCGACGCCGCGTACATCGCGTCGGTGAAGTCCCGCGGCCGGTCGACGAACCCCTCGTGCTCGATGCCGACGCTGCGCTCGTTCATCGAGCGGTTCCCCGAGTGGAAGGCCACGTCCAGCTCGCGGACCATCTGCTCCACATGCCCGTCCTGGCGGACTATGTAGTGCGCCGACGCCTTGTGCCAGGGGTTCTTGAAGGCGTCCACCGAGGTCTGGAAACTGCCTTGCGTGACATGGACGACGATCCGGTCCACCCGGTAGTCCTCCGGGCGGTCCGCCCGGCGCCAGTTCGCCGGCGAGGCCGCCGTCCAGCTCGCGCCCGCGTGGTCCAGCGCCCCCTCCTGCCGCGGCTTGGACACCCCCGGCACCAGCCACCACGCGCGCCCGATCTCATCCCGCCCCGCGATCACCGCCACCGCGAAGATCCCGAGCCCACCGAAGAGCACTGCCCTGCGGGTCCTGCCCTTGTCGCCCATGTGATCCACCCCCCGTACCCGAGAACGCGCTGGGACCCCGCCCGGTTCCCCCGTACTCTGGACGGTGCTATGACTGAGAACCTGCCGCGCACCGCCCGTCCACTCCGCGTCCTGGCCGCCATGTCCGGCGGTGTGGACTCCGCCGTCGCCGCCGCCCGCGCGGTCGAAGCCGGGCACGACGTGACCGGCGTCCACCTCGCGCTCTCCGCGAACCCGCAGTCCTTCCGGACCGGCGCCCGCGGCTGCTGCACCATCGAGGACTCGCGCGACGCCCGCCGCGCCGCCGACGTCATCGGCATCCCCTTCTACGTCTGGGACCTCGCCGAACGCTTCCGCGAGGACGTCGTGGAGGACTTCGTCGCCGAGTACGAGGCCGGGCGCACCCCCAACCCCTGCCTGCGGTGCAACGAGAAGATCAAGTTCGCGGCGCTGCTCGACAAGGCCCTCGCCCTCGGCTTCGACGCCGTGTGCACCGGCCACTACGCCACCGTCGTACTGAACGAGGACGGGACGCGCGAGCTGCACCGCGCCTCCGACATGGCCAAGGACCAGTCGTACGTCCTCGGCGTCCTCGACGAGAAGCAGCTCGCCCACGCCCTCTTCCCGCTCGGCGACACCCTCACCACCAAGGACGAGATCCGCGCCGAGGCGGAGCGCCGGGGCCTGGCCGTCGCGAAGAAGCCCGACAGCCACGACATCTGCTTCATCGCGGACGGCGACACCCAGGGCTTCCTCGCGAGCCGGCTGGGCAAGGCCGAGGGCGACATCGTGGACGGGACCACCGGTGAGAAGGTCGGCACGCACGACGGCGCCTTCGGCTTCACCATCGGCCAGCGCAAGGGCCTGCGGATCGGCCACCCCGCGCCCGACGGCAAGCCGCGCTACGTCCTCGACATCTCGCCCGTGAACAACACCGTGACCGTCGGCCCCGTCGAGGCCCTCGACGTCAGTGCCCTCACCGCCATCCGCCCCCGCTGGTGCGGCTCCACCCCGGCCGCCCCCGGGACGTACACCGCCCAGCTGCGCGCCCACGGCGGCGAGAGCGAGGTCTTCGCCGAGATGGTGGACGGCGAGCTGCGCGTCTCCTTCACCGAACCGGTGCGCGGTGTGGCCCCCGGCCAGGCGATCGTGCTCTACGACGGCACGCGCGTGGTCGGCTCCGCCACCATCGCCACCACCACCCGCGCCGCCGCCGCGAACGTCTAAACCGGCTCGGGCCACCGGCCCGGCCCCGGCACCTCGGCTCACCGGCTCAGGTCAGTGCTCAGACCACCGTCAGGACGATCTTGCCGGTGGTCCGGCCCTGCTCGCCGATCTCGTGGGCCTTCGCCGCCTGCTCCAGCGGCAGCACCGTGTCGACGACCACGCGGAGCTTGCCCGCCTCGACGAGCGCGGCGATCTCCCGCAGGCCGAGGTGGTCCGGCTCCACGAGCATCCAGGAGGCGTGCACGCCCTCCGGGTCCTCCGGGAGGCCGTCCGGGCCCGGCAGGGTGATCAGGTGTCCGCCCTGCTTGAGTACCTTCAGCGAGCGCTGCCCGTGGTCCCCGCCGACCGCGTCGAGCACGACGTCCACCTCGGATACGACGTCCTCGAAGTCGGTGGTCCGGTAGTCGACGACCTCGTCGGCGCCCAGCTCGCGCAGCAGCTCGTGCTTGCCCGCGCTGGCGGTGCCGATCACGTACGCGCCGCGGGCCTTGGCGATCTGTACCGCCAGGTGACCGACGCCGCCGGCCGCCGCGTGGATCAGCACCCGCCGGCCCTCGGTGACCCCGGCCGTGTCCACCAGTGCCTGCCAGGCGGTCAGCGCGGCCAGCGGCAGGGCCGCCGCCTGCACGTGGTCCAAGGAGGCGGGCTTGCGCGCGAAGTGCCGGGCCGGGGCGACCACGTACTCGGCGTAGCCGCCCGCCTGGCGCGGGAAGTTCGGCATGCCGTAGACCTCGTCGCCCGCGCGGTACAGCGTCACGCCCGGGCCGACCGCCTCGACGGTGCCCGAGACGTCCCAGCCGACCATCGGGACGTCGCCCCAGCCGATGAGGGCGCCACTGGCACGGGTCTTGAAGTCCACCGGGTTCACGCCGGCCGCGTGGACCCGCACGAGGATCTCGTTCAGACCCGGCTCGGGCCGCTCGGCCTCGACCTCGGTGAGAACCTCGGGTCCACCCCACTGGCTGACGACGACCGCACGCATGACTGTCTCCTTCGTAGCGCTCTGTTGCGCTCTGTGGTGCTCGGGGCCGGTTGTTCCGGCCGATGGCACCAGCTTGGCCGCTCGCGGGACCACATGGTGTTGGCCGGACGGCCACCATGTGACAGGATCTGGCCATGTCCGCTTTGCATCGAATCGCCGTACTCGCCCTCGAAGGTGTCGCCCCCTTCGAGCTCGGCATGCCCTCCAGGGTCTTCGGGAACGCCCGCGCCGAGGACGGTGGCAGCCTCTACGAGGTCACCGTCTGCACCGCCGACGGCCTCCCGGTGGCCAGCGACGCGGGCTTCACCGTCGGCGTCCGCGCGGGCCCCGAGGCCCTCGCGGCGGCCGACACCGTGATCGTCCCGCCGACCCACGCCATGCCCGGGCTGCTGCGCGGCGAACCCCTGCCCGCGGTCCTCGCCGACGCCCTCGCGGCCATCCGCCCCGGCACCCGCATCGTGTCCATCTGCACCGGCTCCGAGGTGCTCGCCGCCGCCGGACTGCTCGACGGCCGGCCCGCCACCACCCACTGGGGGCACGCGCCGGAGTTCCAGCGGGCCTTCCCCCGCGTCAAGCTCGACGAGGACGTGCTCTTCGTCGACGACGGCGACATCCTCACCTCCGCCGGGGTCGCCGCCGGCATCGACCTCTGCCTCTACCTCGTGCGCGCCGACCACGGCACCGCCGTCGCCAACCGCGCCGCGCGGATGTGCGTCGTACCGCCCTGGCGTGACGGCGGACAGGCCCAGTACATCGACCGGCCCGTGCCCGAACCCACCGTCGCCACCACCACCGCCACCCGGGCCTGGGCCCTGGAGCGACTCGCCCAACCCCTCACCCTGGCCGAGCTGGCCGCGCACGCGAGGATGAGCCTGCGCACCTTCACCCGGCGCTTCCGCGACGAGGTCGGCATGACCCCCGTCCAGTGGCTCACCGGCCAGCGCCTGGACCTGGCACGGCAGTTGCTGGAATCCAGCGACCTGCCCGTCGACCTCGTCGCCCACCGCTCCGGATTCGGTTCCGCGAGCTCCCTGCGCCAGCACATGCGGGCGACCCTGGGCATCTCCCCGATCGCCTACCGGCGCACCTACCGCCCGGCCCTCGTCGCGGCATGACCCGCGAGGTAATCGCCGCACCGGCCGCGGCACGGCAGGATCGAGCCAACGGCCCGGACCACCGGGACAGCCCAGAGGGGAGACAGTCATGACCGCGTACGCCATCGGCCACATACGTCCCGAGACCATGAACGAGGAGATCCTGCGCTACATCGAGGAGATCCAGGCCACCATGGACCCCTTCGAAGGCCGCTTCCTCGTCCACGGGGCCGAGGTGGAGGTCATGGAAGGCACCTTCCCCGGCGCGCTCGTCGTGATCGGCTTCCCGGACATCGAGCGGGCCCGCGCCTGGTACGCGTCCCCCGCCTACCAGGCCCTCATCCCGCTGCGCACCCGTCACATCCCCGGCGAGATCATCCTGGTCGACGGCGTCCCGCCGGGCTACGACGCCCGCAAGACCGCCGCCGGACTGCGCGAGGCCGCCGGCCTCTGACCGCGGGCCCCCGCCGCACCCCGAGGGGGACGACGACTGCCTCCGGGGTGCGAGCATGGCCACATGGCTACTCACCTGATCACCGGTGCCGGATCGGGCATCGGCGCCGCCGTCGCCGCCCGCCTCCACGCTCGCGGCGACGACCTCGTCCTGCTCGCCCGTGACGCCGGCCGCGCCAGGCAGCTCACGGACCGGTACCCCGGCGCCCGCGCGCTCGTCGGCGACCTCGCCGACCCCGACCGGCTCTCCTGGGCGTTCTCCAAGCAGGCCGTCCCCGAGCGGATCGACTCCCTCCTGCACATCGCCGGCATCGTCGACCTCGGACCGGTCGGGGAACTGCGCCCCAAGACCTGGCACCAGCAGCTCAACGTCAACCTCATCGCCCCCGCCGAGGTCACCCGCCTGCTGCTGCCCACCCTGCGCGCCTCGCGCGCGACCGTCGTCTTCGTGAACTCCGGCGCCGGCCTGAACGCCCACGCGGACTGGAGTGCCTACGCCGCCTCCAAGCACGGCCTCAGGGCGCTCGCCGACTCCCTGCGCGAGGAGGAGAAGGAGCACGGCATCCGCGTCACCTCCGTCTACCCGGGCCGCACCGCGAGCCCGATGCAGGCCAAGGTGCACTCGCAGGAGGGCAAGGAGTACGACCCCGCCGCCTGGATCGACCCCGAATCGGTGGCCACCACCATCGTCATGGCCGTCGACCTGCCCCGCGACGCCGAGGTGCACGACCTGTCCGTGAGGCCCGGCCGATGACCGCGAACGCCACCGGCGTCGGCTCGCTGCCCGGCGGCGACGCCCGCGAGGCGGCCAAGACCGCCACCGGTTCCTTCGAGCAGTTCCCGTACCTCCCCGAACTGCCCGCCCGCGGGCCCGGCGCGGACATGATCGGCCGCACCCTCGGGCTGCTCGTGGAGATGTACGCGCACGTCGAACCCAGCGGCTGGCGGATCAGTGACCGCCCCGGCCGCGACACCCGGCGCTCCCGGTCCTGGCTGGGAGAGGACCTCGACGCACTGGAGGAGTTCACCCAGGGGTACCGCGGCAAGCTCAAGGTCCAGGCCGTGGGCCCGTGGACCTTGGCCGCGGCCCTGGAGCTGCACGGCGGTGAGGCCGTGCTCCAGGACCCCGGCGCCTGCCGTGACCTGGCCGCGTCCCTCGCCGAGGGGCTGCGCGAGCACCTGGCCGACGTACGCCGACGGGTACCCGGCGCCGAGATCGTGCTCCAGTTCGACGAGCCGTCGCTGACCGCCGTCCTGCTCGGCCGGGTCCGCTCCGCGAGCGGCTACCGCACCTACCGGGCGGTCGACCGGCAGGTGGTCGAGGGCACGCTCCGCGACCTGTTCGCCGTCACGGAGTCCGTCGGGGGCGGTGAGGTGATCGTCCACTCGTGCGCCCCCGAGGTGCCCTTCGCCCTCCTGCGGCGAGCCGGTGCCTCGGGCGCTTCGTTCGATTTCTCCTTGCTCACCGAGCGCGAGGACGACGCCATCGGCGAAGCGGTCGAGGACGGCCTGAGGCTCTTCGCCGGAGTGGTGCCGGGCACCGACGCCCCGTTGTCGGACCCGGGCGGTAGCGTCATGGGTGTCAGGAAGCTTTGGCGCAGGCTGGGGCTGGCTCCGGGGACTCTGGCCGAGTCCGTCGTGGTCACCCCGTCGTGCGGTCTCGCGGGCGCCTCGCCCGCCTACGCCCGCGCGGCACAGGCGCACTGCGTCAGAGCGGCGAGGTCGCTCGCCGACAACCCTGAGTGACGGTCGAGACGGGCCACGGGAGGACACGGCATGGCAGCCGAACAGAAGCAGGCAAGCGACACGACGGCACCGGCGGCGGTGCGCGAACAGCACGCGCTGCTCGCCGAGCAGGTCGAGGAGCACCGCTTCCGGTACTACGTGAACGACCAGCCGGTCGTCAGCGACGCCGAGTTCGACCAGCTGCTGCGCTCGCTGGAGGCCCTGGAGGAGGAGTACCCGGAGCTGCGCACCCCGGACTCGCCCACCCAGAAGGTGTCCGGGGCGTACGAGACGGACTTCGCCTCCGTCCAGCACCGTGAGCGCATGCTCTCGCTCGACAACGCCTTCGACGACGAGGAACTGGCGACCTGGGCCGAGCGGGTCGCCCGGGACGTGAACACCGGCGACTACCACTACCTCTGCGAGCTGAAGGTGGACGGCCTCGCCGTCAACCTCACCTACGAGAACGGCCGCCTCACCCGCGCCGCCACCCGCGGCGACGGCCGCACCGGCGAGGACATCACGCCCAACGTCCGCACCATCGCGGAGATCCCCGACCGCCTGAAGGGCGATCGGATCCCCAAGCTGGTGGAGATCCGCGGTGAAGTCTTCTTCCCGATGGAGAAGTTCGAGGAGCTCAACGCCCGTCTCGTCGAGGCGGGCGACAAGCCCTTCGCCAACCCGCGCAACGCGGCGGCCGGTTCGCTGCGGCAGAAGGACCCGAAGGTCACCGCGACCCGGCCGCTGCACATGGTCGTCCACGGCATCGGGGCCCGCGAGGGCCTCGACATCGACAAGCTCTCCCAGGCGTACGGGCTGCTCGGTGAGTGGGGCCTGCCGACCGCCCGGCACAACAAGGTGGTCTCGTCACTCGAAGAGGTCCGCGAGTTCATCGCCTATTTCGGCGAGAACCGGCACTCCGTGGAACACGAGATCGACGGCGTGGTCGTCAAGCTCGACGAGATCCCGCTCCAGGGGCGGCTCGGTTCCACCGCGCGCGCGCCGCGCTGGGCCATCGCCTGGAAGTACGCCCCGGAAGAGGTCAACACCAAGCTGATCGACATCAAGGTCGGCGTCGGCCGTACCGGGCGCGTCACCCCGTACGCCCAGGTCGAGCCGGTGACCGTGGCCGGCTCCGAGGTCGAGTTCGCGACCCTGCACAACCAGGAGGTCGTCAAGGCCAAGGGCGTGCTCATCGGGGACACCGTCGTGCTGCGCAAGGCGGGGGACGTCATCCCCGAGATCCTGGGCCCGGTGGTGGACCTGCGCGACGGCACCGAGCGCGAGTTCGTGATGCCCGCCGAGTGCCCCGAGTGCGCCGCGCCGCTGCGGCCCATGAAGGAAGGCGACATCGACCTGCGCTGCCCCAACGGGCAGACGTGCCCCGCCCAAGTGCGCGAGCGGTTGTTCTACCTGGTCGGCCGGCAGTGCCTCGACATCGAGAACTTCGGCAAGGTCGCCGCGGCCGCGCTGACCAGACCGCTGGAGCCGGCCTCCCCCCCGATGCTTGACGAGGGGGACCTGTTCACCCTCACCATCGAGGACCTGCTGCCCATCAAGGCGTACGTGCTCGACCAGGACAGCGGACTGCCCAAGCGGGACCCGAAGACGGGCGAGGAGAAGATCGTCCGCGTCTTCGCCAACCAGAAGGGCGAACCCAAGAAGAACGCCCTGGCGATGCTCCGGAACATCGAAGCCGCCAAGGACCGCCCCCTGGCCCGCATCATCAACGGCCTGTCCATCCGTCATGTCGGACCCGTCGCCGCCGAGGCCCTCGCCCGCGAATTCCGGTCGATCGAGCGCATCGAACAGGCCACCGAGGAAGAGCTGGCCGCGACGGACGGCGTCGGCGCGATCATCGCCGCCTCCCTCAAGGAGTGGTTCGCCGTCGCCTGGCACCAGGAGATCCTGCGGAAGTGGCGCGAAGCCGGTGTCCGGATGGAGGAGGAGGGTTCCGGCGAAGAGGTGGGGCCGCGTCCGCTGGAGGGCATGACCGTCGTGGTCACCGGCACCCTCCGCAGCCACACCCGTGACGGGGCCAAGGAGGCCCTACAGAGCCGGGGCGCCAAGGTCACGGGCTCCGTGTCGAAGAAGACCTCCTTCGTCGTCGTCGGCGACAACCCGGGCTCGAAGTACGACAAGGCCGTGCAGTTGAAGCTCCCGATCCTCGACGACGAGGGCTTCGCGGTGCTGCTGGAACAGGGTCCCGACGCCGCCCGCGCCGTAGCCCTCCCGGTGGACGGCGCCACCGAAGCGGAGTAATCACCGGATGAACGCCTTTCCGGGCAGCGGCGGAGGCGAACCGATGCGTGGCGTGCGGCCGTACGGGCGGGCGCACGCCCCGCGCGGGACCCGGGGTAAACGGCTCATACAAGCCTGGTGGCGGGGCCGTGAGCTGTCGGATCATCGCATGGGTGACCTCGAAGTCCTGGTCTAAACTCACCTGTTCGGCGGATACCGTACTGATGAGGATGGCTGGGTCGCATTCGGGCAACCGCCGCCGACCGCTGCCCTTGGGAGCCTCTCGCGTCCTACTGTTGAGGGGTGCGCCTGTCGTGCACGGCTGCCTGATGCGCTTTCAGCCGTGGTGGCATGACACAGGGGCCATCGCGTGACATCGGCATCGCCGGCTGTGAGAGGGACGGGCATGAAACCCACCGAAAGCGCCGACCCGTCACCTGAATTCGGCGGGGAACCCCCGTCCATACGGACGGGCCGGATCGGTGTCCTGGGTGCCAGGACACCGGAGACGCGCACGCCGGACACCGGGGCGGGCGCGAACGGCGGACAAGGGCGCACCGTGCTGCCCTTCGCCATTGTCGGCCTGGCCGTCGCCGTACTGGCGGCCGGCATCGTCTCCGCCCTGACGGAAGGTCACGCGCTGTTCCCCGGTGGGCCCGTGGGCTGGGCGCTCGCCCTCCTCACCGGGATCATCGTCGGTCACCTCGTGGCACTCGGCCGCGACCGCTGGTGGGGCGGCACCGGCTCGGGAGCCGCGCTCACCCTCGGTGTGCTCCTCCTCTACGGATGGGTCCCCGCCGGACTCGTCTCCCTGGCCGTGGTCTCGCTCGTCGGGGCCGCCCGCCGCCACCGCTGGCGCCAAGGCCTGCTGCACGGGTCCGCCGACATCCTCGGCATCGGCGCCGGCGCCCTCGTCCTGACGGCCTTCGGCGAGACACCGACCGTGGAGGTCCCCTGGCTGCCCACCACCTGGGAGCCGGCGGCGATCCCCGAGGTGGTCCTCGTCGCGGTCGCCTACCTGCTGGTGACCAGGATCGTCCTGTGGTTCGCGCTCGCCCCGCGCGGCGCCGGACTGCCCACCGTCGCCCGCACCGCCCTGCTGCGGCAGGCGCTCGTCGCCGCCGCGCTGCTCGGCATCGCCCCGCTGATCTGTGTCGTCGCCTGCACCCAGCCGGTACTGCTGCCGCTGTTCGCCGTACCGCTCATCGCACTGGACTCCACCCTGTGGATCGCCCGCGCCCGCGCCGAGGAACAACTGCGCGACCCGCTCACCGGCCTGCCCAACCGGCAGTGGCTGCTGGAGCGCACCTGGTCGGCGCTGGACGAGGCTGAACGTTTGGGCACCCGCTCCGCCCTCGTCCTCATCGACCTCGACCGCTTCCGCGCCGTCAACGACACCCTCGGCCACCTCGCCGGGGACCGGCTGCTCCTCCAGATCGCCGAACGGCTGCGGCAGGCGCTCCCGCCGGACGCCGAGGCGGCCCGCCTCGGCGGTGACGAGTTCGCCGTCCTGCTGCCGCTCGCCGACTCCACCACCAGCGCCCAGCGCGTCGCCCGAAACCTGGTCTCCGAGCTCAGCTCCCCGCTCGACCTCGACGGCCTCACCCTCGTCCTGGAGGCCAGCGCCGGCCTCGCCGTCTTCCCCGACCACGCCCTGGACGCGGAAGGCCTGCTGCGGCGGGCCGACGTCGCCATGTACCAGGCCAAACGGGACCGCACCGGCGTCGAGGTGTACGAGTCCAAGCGGGACAGCAACACGCCCGACCGGCTCGGCCTCCTCGGAGACCTCCGCAGGGCGCTCGACGCGGGAGAGGTCGAACTCCACTACCAGCCGAAGGTCGGCTTTGACGGGAAGGTGGCCGGCCTCGAAGCGCTCGTGCGCTGGGTCCACCCCGAGAGGGGGCGGGTCTCCCCGGACGAGTTCATCGCCATCGCGGAGACCTCCGGCCTCATGCCGCACCTGACGGAGTACGTCCTGGAGACGGCCCTGGCCCAGGTGGCCCGCTGGCGCGCCCAGGGCCTCAAGGTGCCGGTCGCCGTGAACGTCTCGCCGCGCGATGTCCACACCCCCGGCTTCGCGGGAGCCGTGGCCGCCAGACTGGCCCGGCACGGGGTCCCGGCGAGCGGCCTCCAGCTGGAGATAACGGAACACGTGCTGCTGGAGGACCCGCAGCGGGCGGCGGACACCATGGCCGGGCTGACCGGCCACGGGGTGAAGATGTCCCTGGACGACTTCGGCACCGGCTACTCCTCTTTGGTACACCTGCGGCGGCTGCCGGTCAGCGAACTCAAGATCGACCGCTCGTTCGTGGCGCGGTTGGCCGTGGACGCCCAGGACGCCGAGATCGTCCGTTGCACCGTGGACCTCGCGCACTCGCTGGGCCTGCTGGTCGTCGCCGAGGGCGTCGAGGACGACGAGACCTGGGAGCGGCTGCGGGACCTGGGCTGCGACGCCGTCCAGGGCTGGCTGGTCGCCGCCGCCATGCCCCCGCAGGAGGCCACGGCCTGGCTCCTGGCCCGCGGTGAACGCGGTTGGCGCCGCCCGGCGGACATCACGGCCGAACTCGCCGCCGCGGCGGCCAAGGAATCCCAGGCCGCCTCCTGAGCCCCCGCCCCGGGCCCGCCCGGCGGCGGCGCACCGCCGTGTGGACGGCCGGATCTTCCGCCCGCCTCGGGCGCGGACGGCGCCGAGCCCGGGGCCGTCGAGGCTCGGGGGTGGTCCCGGGTCTTCCAGCCCCGCCGGCGGTTGAGGCGCGGGTCCGGGCGGCGCCCGGCGGGGCACCGCGCAGCGGCCCGCGCGGCGCTCCCGGCGGCCGACGCGGCAAACCGTTTAGTGGCTGCGGCCCCCCGCCCCATAGGATTGGCAGCGAAACCTACACACTCACCACCCCCAGAGGATCGCTGCATGCCTGGCATCACGCGCGAGGAGGTCGCCCACCTCGCTCGGCTGGCACGTCTGGAGCTCAAGGCCGAAGAGCTGGACCACTTCGCCGGACAGCTCGACGACATCATCGGCGCGGTCGCCCGCGTATCCGAGGTCGCCGACCAAGACGTCCCGCCGACCTCCCACCCGCTGCCGCTGACCAACGTCATGCGCGCGGACGAGGTCCGTCCGTCGCTCACCCCCGAGCAGGCGCTTTCCGGCGCTCCCGCCCAGGAGCAGCAGCGTTTCAAGGTGCCGCAGATCCTGGGGGAGGACTAACAACCATGGCTGACACCATCATCATCAAGCTCACCGCCGCCGAGACCGCCGAGAAGATCGCCTCCGGCGAACTCACGGCCGTCGAGGTCACCGAGGCCCACCTGGCCCGCATCGAGGCGACCGACGAGAAGGTCCACGCCTTCCTCCACGTCGACCGCGAAGGCGCCCTCGCCCAGGCCCGCGCCGTCGACGCCAAGCGGGAGCGCGGCGAGAAGCTCGGCCCGCTGGCCGGCGTACCGCTCGCCCTCAAGGACATCTTCACGACGGTCGGCGTCCCGACCACCGTCGGCTCGAAGATGCTCGAAGGGTGGATCCCGCCCTACGACGCCACTCTGACGCGCAGGCTCAAGGAAGCCGACGTCGTCATCCTCGGCAAGACCAACATGGACGAGTTCGCCATGGGGTCCTCCACCGAGAACAGCGCGTACGGCCCCACCGGCAACCCGTGGGACCTCACCCGCATCCCCGGCGGCTCCGGCGGCGGCTCCGCCGCGGCCCTCGCCGCCTTCCAGGCGCCCCTCGCCATCGGCACGGACACCGGCGGCTCCATCCGTCAGCCCGCCGCCGTCACGGCCACCGTCGGCGTCAAGCCCACGTACGGCTCGGTCTCCCGCTACGGCATGGTCGCCTTCTCCTCCTCCCTCGACCAGGGCGGCCCCTGCGCCCGTACGGTCCTGGACGCGGCCCTGCTCCACGAGGTGATCGCCGGTCACGACCCGATGGACTCCACCTCCATCGACGCCCCGGTCCCGCCGGTCGTCGAGGCGGCGCGAAACGGCTCCGTCACCGGCATGCGCGTCGGCGTGGTCAAGCAGTTCGCGGGCGAGGGCTACCAGGCCGGTGTCGTCCAGCGCTTCAACGAGTCGGTCGAGCTCCTCAAGGAACTCGGCGCCGAGATCGTCGAGCTGGACTGCCCGTCCTTCGACCTCGCCATGGCCGCGTACTACCTGATCGCCCCGTCCGAGGCCTCTTCGAACCTGGCCCGCTTCGACGGTCTGCGCTACGGCCTGCGCGTCGGCGACGACGGCACCCTGTCCGCCGAGGACGTCACCGCCCTGACCCGCGAAGCCGGCTTCGGCGACGAGGTCAAGCGCCGCATCATCCTCGGCACGTACGCGCTCAGCTCCGGCTACTACGACGCGTACTACGGCTCGGCCCAGAAGGTGCGCACGCTGATCTCGAAGGACTTCGAGAAGTCCTTCGAGCAGGTCGACGTGATCGTCTCCCCGACGACCCCGACCACCGCCTTCCCGATCGGCGAGCGCACCGACGACCCCCTGGCGATGTACCTGGCCGACCTGTGCACCATCCCGACCAACCTGGCCGGCAACTCCGCCATGTCGCTCCCCTGCGGCCTGGCACCGGAGGACGGCCTGCCGGTCGGACTGCAGATCATCGCCCCCGCCATGAAGGACGACCGGCTGTACAAGGTCGGTGCCGCTGTCGAGGCCGCCTTCACGGAGCGTTGGGGTCACCCGCTGCTTGAGGAGGCTCCGTCGCTGTGAGTGGTAGCGCACTGTCCAAGGCCAAGGGCTTCAAGAAGTCCAAGTCCGGTACGTACCTGTCGATCGGCACCACCGCCTTCGGTGCCATCAGCGTGATCAAGCAGGCCAAGAAGGCCCGCACCGAGAACGACACGCTGAAGCTGGTCGACGCCGTTGTGTCCGCCGCCGCCATCGTCACCGGCCTCGCGATCCTGTACCGCGAGCTGAAGCGTCTCGGCGACGACGACGTCCTGCTGGGCTGAGAGGGAAGTTTCACTGTGACCGTCATCGAACTGCTGTCGTACGAGGACGCCCTCGCGTCGTACGACCCCGTCATGGGCCTTGAGGTCCATGTCGAGCTCGGCACCAGGACCAAGATGTTCTGCGGATGCTCGACCGAGCTGGGCGCCGAGCCCAACGCGCAGACCTGCCCCGTCTGTCTCGGCATGCCCGGCGCGCTCCCGGTCGTCAACGCGATCGGCGTCGAGTCCGCCATCAAGATCGGCCTCGCGCTGAACTGCGAGATCGCCGAGTGGTGCCGCTTCGCCCGGAAGAACTACTTCTACCCGGACATGCCGAAGAACTTCCAGACCTCCCAGTACGACGAGCCGATCGCCTTCAACGGCTTCCTGGACGTCCAGCTGGAGGACGGCGAGATCTTCCGCGTGGAGATCGAGCGCGCCCACATGGAGGAGGACACCGGCAAGTCGCTGCACGTCGGCGGCGCCACCGGCCGTATCCACGGCGCGTCCCACTCCCTGCTGGACTACAACCGCGCCGGCATCCCGCTCATCGAGATCGTCACCAAGCCCATCGAGGGCGCCGGCGAGCGGGCCCCCGAGGTCGCGAAGGCGTACGTCGCCGAGCTGCGCGAGGTCATCAAGGCCCTCGGCGTCTCCGAGGCCCGGATGGACAAGGGCCAGATGCGCTGCGACGTGAACCTGTCGCTGCGCCCGAACGGCACCGAGAAGTTCGGAACCCGCTCGGAGACGAAGAACGTCAACTCGCTCCGCTCCGTGGAGCGCGCGGCCCGCTTCGAGATCCAGCGCCACGCGGCGGTCCTCTCCTCCGGCGGCACCATCGTGCAGGAGACCCGGCACTTCCACGAGGAGGACGGCTCCACCACGGCCGGCCGCATCAAGGACAACGCCGAGGACTACCGGTACTTCCCGGAGCCCGACCTGGTCCCCGTCGCCCCGGCCCGCGACTGGGTCGAGGAACTGCGGGGCGGACTGCCCGAGATGCCGCGCGTGCGCCGCAACCGCCTCCGCGAGGAGTGGGGCGTGAACGAGCACGACATGCAGTCGATCCTCAACGCCGGCGCGGTGGACTCCATCGTCGCCACCATCGAGGCGGGCGCCGACTCGACCGCCGCGCGCAAGTGGTGGATGGGCGAGCTGGCCCGCAACGCCAACGAGCAGGGCGTCTCCGTCGACGAGCTGCCCATCACCCCGGCGCAGGTCGCCCGGGTCGCGGCCCTGGTCGCGGCCGGCGACCTCAACGACAAGCTGGCCCGTCAGGTCATCGAGGGCGTCCTCGCCGGCGAGGGCACCCCCGACGAGGTCGTCGAGAAGCGCGGCCTCAAGGTCGTCTCGGACGAGGGCGCGCTGGGCGCGGCCGTGGACGAGGCCATCGCGGGCAACGCCGCCATCGCGGACAAGATCCGCGGCGGCAAGATCGCCGCGGTGGGCGCCCTGGTCGGCGCGGTCATGAAGACCACCCGCGGCCAGGCGGACGCGGCCCGCGTCAAGGAGCTCATCCTGGAGCGGCTGGGCGTCTCGGAGTAGTCCCCGTACGCGAAGGGCGGCGCCGCACCGGATCTCCGGTGCGGCGCCGCCGTCGTGTGCGGGTCAGCGGGTCAGCTTCGGGGCGGCGATGGCCGTGGTGCCGTAGTCGCACCCGCCGTCCACTTTGATGCGGAGCCGCAGTGCACCGCTTACGTCCACCGACTGCGTGATGGGTTTGCCCAGCTCCACGAGTTCCGCGAAGGCCGCCGGCTGTCCGTCGACCGAGACGCTGACCCGGCCCTTCCCGTTCGTGGAGCCGTCGTCGATTCCGGCCGTGAACTCCAGGTGCTTCCACTCGCGGTTGAGATCGAACTCCGCGATCGCGTCGGACAGACAGTCGGCCGGGTCTGCGATGAACGCGACTCCGTACTGCTTGGTGTTGAGCTTCGCAGCTCCGACCGCGAACCGTTCCAGGCCCGATACGGATGCCATTCCGGTCAGATCGGCCGCCTTGATGTTCGCCGCGATACCCGCCGGCTTGCTGCCGGAGGCGGTGGGGTCGACCGTCGCCTCGCCGACCTCGCTCCCCGAGGCGCTGGGCGTCGGGGTCTCGGATTCCTCCGATGTCGCCGTGTCGGACGCGGGCGTCTCCACCTGGCCGCCCGAGGCATGGTCCTTCCCCTTGGCGTCCTCGTTCTGGAGCAGCTGTACGCCGATCACCGCGAGCGCGGCGATGACCAGCACGACGGCCACGGAGCCTAGGACGAGCCCGGTCCGCTTCTTCTCCTTCTTGCCGCCGGTCGGCCCCGGGGCCGGGGACTCGTGCAGGGCGTACGTGGGCGCGTACGCGGCGGGGGCGTGGGTCGGTTCGGTGGGAGGCGGTCCGCAGGCGGGCGCTCCGGCGGGCTGCGGCGGGACCACCGGAGCCGCCACCGGCCTGGGCGGGACCGCGTCGGGTGCGGCGTCCCGGACGGCCGTGGCCCGCTGGGAGGTGGAACTGGTCGTGGACACCACCGCGTGCCGGACGTCCTTCATCCAGCCGGTCAGGCTCACCGGCCGCTCGGCGGGGTCGTAGGCGTGGATCGCGGTGATCCGGCCGCGCTGCTCGGCGTCCAGCACCGCGAACTGCGGCAAGGCCTGCATGGCCCGGGCCAGTTGCTCCGGGGAGGAGGGCGGGGATTCCCCGCTCAGCAGGAAGTACGCGATGGCCCCGAAGGCGTACCGGTCCGTGCCCGGGGTCCGCTTGCCGTCGAAGACCTCGGGGGCCGCGTAGCCCGGGGTGAACCAGACCTCGGCCGTCTGGTGGTCGGCCGTGAGCTTGCTCAGGCCGAAGTCCACCAGGGTCGCCTGCCCGTGGGCGTCGACCATGACGTTGCCGGGGGAGAGGTCACCGTGGATGACCTGCCGCCCGGAGGGGGTCGCCTTCCCCGAGTGCAGCCAGTCCAGTACGTCGGCCAGTTGGTCCAGCGTGCGCATGACCTCGCGCCGCTCGGTGGGGGTGGTGAGGGTCCGCTCGGCGCGCCAGTCGCGCAGGTCGAGCCCGTCGACGTGGTTCATGACGAGCACGAGCGCCCGCCCGGTCAGCGTCCCGGACTCCCCGGGCCGGTGGATCGGCGGCCCCTCGAAGTGTTCTCGGACGCCGACGACGCCGGGGCGGTGGACGAACCGGAGCAGCTCGGCCTGTTCGTTCCACTTCTGGCTGATCCGGTCGAAGATGTCGGGCGTGATGGTCGTCTTGGAGTCGAGCACCTTGACGACCACCGGTTCACAGCCGCCCGCGAGCTCGAGCTCGGCGAGGTAGAGCACGGCCTCCCCGCCGCGCCCGATGGACCGGAGCAGCCGATAGCGGTCGGCTGCGGAATCCGGTCCGATGTGCAGATTCTGGCTGGTCAATTTCCCCCCAGCGGAACTGGTTTGAGTGGGGGTCAGTCTGGCGTGGCCTGAATCACACGGTCAATCGAAACGGTCAGTTTGCCGCGTCGGAGACGAAGACGGCCCAGGTGCCGGGGGAGACCGTCAGGACGGGCCCGTCGGCCGCCTTGGAGTCCCGGACGTGCACGGCGGCGGGGTGCGCGGCGACCTCGACGCAGTTGCCGCCCTCGTCGCCGCTGTAGCTCGACTTGTGCCAGTGGTAGGCGACTTCCAAGCAGTTGCCACCTTCGCTGCCGCTGTAGCTCGACTTGAACCAGACCAAGGCGTGGGTCATGACTCTCCTAGCAGGTCATCCAGCAGGCGCTTGCTGTCCTCCATGGACAGCGCCTGGTTCCGCAGCATCCCATACTTGAGGGTGAGCGGATGGACCTCATCGGGGTCGTCCAGCAGGAAGCTGACACGCTGGCCTTCGATGTAGGCGAGCTGGTCGTGGTCGTCGGTCTCCAGCAGCACCATGGGTCCATCGAGGCCCGCGTGGTTGCCCTGCCCTGTGGGCATGATCTGGAGCCCTAGGTAGGGAAGATCGGCCAGTTCGCGCAAGTGGCGGAGCTGTCCCCGAAGCACCGCATCGCCGCCGACGGGGCGCTCCAAGACGGACTGTTCGATGATGTGGTGCATCATCGGCGGCCACGGCTTACGGTCCAACAGCGCCTGTCGCGCCAGCCTCGTCGCGGTTTGGACCTCGATCTCTTCCGGGGTGAGCGGTGGGTAGAGGCAGCTGAAGACGCCCCCCGCGTACGCGGGGGTTTGGAGCAGCCCTGGGATGACGGAGTTCTCGTACGAGAACAGACTCTGCGCGTCCTGTTCGTGGGTGATGAAGTCGATCGCGAAGGCCGGGTACCGCTCCCGCCTCGGGACCTCCGCGAGGGCGACGGTCAGCGCGCCTCCGGTGTTGAACAGTTTGTCCAGGACCGCCGCCATCTTCGGTTGGAGCAGGCGGCGGCCCTGTTCCATCGAGGCGATGGTCTCCGGGTCGATGAACAGGTGCTCGGCGAGGGTCACCTGGGTGAACGGCGTCTGCTTGCGGTAGTGCTTGGCCAGGGCGCCAATGACCACCCAAGAGGCGTTGCGCAGGGGCTTGTTGGTGTGTGCCATGGCGGAGACATCCCCGAGTGACGGACCGCTGACGCACCGTGAACCCGTACAACACCCGTACGGAATCGCGCCGTCAGCGGGCTACGGGGCCGGGTGGAGGAAGAGGAGACGGGCTTTCTTCGCCGGGAGGTAGACCTCGGGCAGGTCGATCTCGGGCAGCTCGATCTCGGGACCGAGGGTGAAGCCGGAGCGCTGGAGGAAGGCGATGACCTTGGTGTTGCGGACGTCCGGCTCGCCGACCACCCGGCGGGCGCCGCCGTCGGAGAACAGGTACGCCGTGAACACGTCCACCAGGGCCGCGCTGAACCCGTGCTCCGGTGCGCCCTGGGCGGGGCCGAGCAGCAGGTGGATGCCGACGTCGCCCGGCCGCACCTCGTAGCACTCGCTGATCCGGTCCTCGGCGCAGTCGTACGTCTGGAACAGCGCGACCGGTCGGCCGTCGCGGCGGACGAGGAAGGCGTGGTGGGTGGTGCGGCGGTCGACGTCCTCGTAGATCTCCCGGACCAGCTCGTGGCTCGCCTCGGCCATGCCCCAGAAACGGGCCCGTTCCTCGGTGACCCACCTGTGGACCAGGGCCGAGTCGGCGGCCGGGTCGAGGGGGGTGAGGGTGACGGTGCCGAAGCCCCCGACGAGGCGGGTGAAGACGGGCTGCCGGGTGGCGGTGGACGTGAGCGTGGGCGTGGCGGGGGTGGTCATGCGGATTCCTTGGTGAGGCGGGCCCAGTCGGTGACGACGGGGACGAGTTCGCAGCGCGCCCAGAGGGGGAGTTGGTCGCGGTGGTGGGGGGAGCCGGTGACACCGTCGGCGCCCAGCGGGACCGCCCAGAGGCTGTCCTCGCGCCGGGCCAGGTCCCAGACGTAACGGGCCGCCGACGCGCGGGCGGCGGTGTCGGTGAGGCCGGGGACGGAGGACGTGGCGTTCACGCAGTCGTGGTCGCCGCCGAGTCCGGGCCACTCGGCGTCCGGGTCCGGGAAGGTCGACCACGGGGTCAGTCGGTGGACCGCCGACCACGGCGCGTCGGCGATGCGCGCGGCCGCGGTCTCCTCCAGGGCGGCGCGGACGTGCGCCGCGCGGTCCAAGGCGGGGAGGAGGGCCGTGGTCAGCAGGCCCTCCAGGGCGTAGCCGACGCGCGGGACGAGGTACAGCCAGGGGTGGAACACCTCGGGGGCGGTGGGGGCGTCGGCCAGGCCCGCGAAGACGGGGTCGGCGGCGAAGCGACGTACGGTCGCGGCCCGGAAGGCGGAGAAGACGGTGGCGTCGGTGGATTCGGCGTCCATGTGCCGGTCCCAGGCGAGGAGGCGTTCGCGCAGCAGCGCCGCGGCGGGGGAGAGGCCGTCGAGCCCCGGCAGCAGGTCCAGCAGGGGACGCGCCGAGGCGAGGTGGGTGTCCCGGTGGATGTCGGCCATCGCCTTCGGGGACCAGTCGGCCGAACCGGAGAGCAGCTCGCGGATGCGGTTCGCGCGGTGCGGGGGCGCGAACTCCACGCCGAGCGGGGAGGCGATGCCGCGCGCGTTCGCCATGACGGCGAAACCCCGGACCGGCTCGGCGGGGGTCTCGGCCCAACCCCGCCACGCGTACCGCCCGTCCCAGGCGGGCACGGGGCGCAGCCGGTTGGCGGGATCGCGGCGAGGGACCGCGCCGGCGACGCGGTGCAGCAGGCCGCCCTCGGTGTCGGCGGCGTGGACGACGTTGACGGGCTCGGCCCAGCCGTCGAGGGCGCGGTCGATGTCGGCGACCGTGCGGGCGCGCAGCAGCGCGGGGAGGGCGGCGAAGCCGAGGTCGCGGCGCACGCGGGGCGGGTAGCGCAGGGAGAGGACGGTGTCGGTGTCGGTGTCGCGGACGACGATCGGGCCGCGGGCGGTTTCGAGCACCTCGACGGTGACGGGGTCGGCGCCGGCGACGGTGACGGTCTCGGTGTGCCGGTGGACGGGCTCCCACGCGCCGTCCGGCCCGAGCGCTTCGACGTCGTGACCGTCGATGTCGTGGCCGTCGTCGGTGTGACCGTCGTCGGTGTGGCGGGCGGCGCCGCCGGTGACGGCCGCCGGGCGCAACTGTTCGACGTACAGGTCCTGGTAGTCGGCCATGGCGTTGGTGATGGCCCAGGCCGCGCTGCCCGTATGGCCGAAGTGGGCGAGGCCGGGGACACCGGGGACGGCGAGGCCGATGACGTCGTACTCGGGGCAGGAGAGGCGTATCTGCTGGTACACCCCGGGGTCTTCGATGAACCGGTGGGGGTCGCCCGCGATGATCGCCGCGCCGGTGGCGGTGCGCTCCCCGGGGACGAGCCATCCGTTGCTGCCGGCGGTGCCGGGGCCGTCCGTGGCGAAGAGGGTGACGGCGTCGTCGCCGAGGGCGCGGGCCACGCGTTCGCGCCAGAGCTTGGTGGCGAAGCCGGCGAAGAGGATGTGAGTGGCGATCCAGACGGACAGCGGTACCCACGGCTCCCAGGGGGTGGGGCTGTGCCCGGTGCGCGCGAACCGGTCGTCGCGGGCGGCGCCTTCGGCGAGGCCGTCGTTGACGCCGTCGACGTATGCCCGCACCCAGGCGGCGGTCTGCGGGTCGAGGGCCTCGTGGCAGCGGCGCGCGGTGTCGTCGAGCCGGGCCTGACGTGCGAACCGGTCCCAGGTGACGGCTTCCGGTCCGAGGAACGCGGCGCTCGTACCCCGGGCGCGGTGCCGCTCCACCTCCACCTGCCAGGCCCGGTCCAGGGCGGTGACGCGACCCTGGGCGCGGGCGAGGCGGAGGTGGTCGCGGGCGCGGAGATGGGGGATGCCCCAGGTGTCGCGGTAGACGCCGTCGAGGGCGGGGCCGTCGGGAGTGGAGCCGTCCGTGGTGGTCCTGCTGCTCATACTGGGGCTCCCCCGATGGCGACTGGTGGCTTAGGTAAGGCTTTCCTAACTGTCGACACTCACTATAGGCGCAGGCGGAGAGACAGAGATCGGAATCAGTCGCCGACGGTGCCGTCGATCGCCTCGCGAAGGAAGTCGGCGTGGCCGTTGTGCCGGGCGTACTCGTGGATCATGTGGAGCATCACGAACCTGAGGGAGACCTCCTCCTTCCACTTGGCGACGTAGCCCCTGACGTCGAGGGACTCGGCCGCGGCCTCCACGGCGCGGGAGTGCTCGACCTCCGCCTCCCAGGCCGCGAAGGCCTCGGCGCGGGTGGCGCGGGAGACGTCGTAGGCGGCCTGGAAGTCGTGCCGGTCGGACCACACGTGCGGGACGTCGGTGGCGCCGATCGTGCGACGGAACCAATGCCGTTCGACCTCGGCCATGTGTCGTACGAGACCCAGCAGGGACAGGGTCGAGGGCGGGGACGCCTGCCGGCGCAGGTCTTCGTCGGAGAGGTCCCGGCACTTCCGGACGAGGATCGCGCGGTGGTAGTCGAGGTGACCGCGGAGGCTTTCGCGCTCGTCGGCGGTGAAGGAGGGGTCAACGGGTTCCATGTAGGGATCTTGCAGCGTGGGGCGCCGCCGGCGGAAGGGTGTTTCGGGGAGGTGTCCCCTCAGCCCTCCCACATGTACGGCACCGTCACCCCGAGGACCTGGAAGCCCAGCCGCTCCAGGATCGGGCGGCTGTCGGCCGAGGCGTCCACCTGGAGGTAGGGGATGCCGCGTTGCTGCGCCACGCGGGCGCGGTGCGCGACCAGGAGGCGGTAGATGCCGCGCCCGCGCCACTCCGGAGTCGTGCCACCACCCCACAGTCCCGCGAAGGAGGAGCCCGGGGGCATCTCCATCCTGGCCGCGCTGACGGGGATGTCACCCGCCATGGCGAGTACCGCTTCGATCGTCTGCGGCCGCTCCCGCAACAGGCCGAGGATCTGCTCACGGACGCGCGGCCGCTCGGTCCCGAAGGCGCGGGCGTGGGCCCGCATCATCAGGTCCACCCCCGCTTCGTCCCGCACCACCCGCAGGGTGATCCCCTCCGGCGGGTCCACCGGCAGCGCGGCGAGATCGGCCGTCCGGGCCACCATCAGGGTCTCCGGCGGCTCCGGCACGAAGCCCGCCGCCCGCAGTCGTTCCCCCAAGTCCGCCGGGCGGTCGTAGTCGTAGAGCTTCCACTCGAAGTCCGTAGGCCGGTCCGAGCCCGCGTGCTTCGCGAAGTGCGCGATCTGCGCCGCGATCTCCGCGTCCGCGTTCTCCTCGTCCAGCTCCGACCAGAGCACGCCGTTCCAACCCAGCAGCCCGGGCACCGTCTGCCGCACGACCGCACCCGCCCGCTCCATCCGGGCCTCGGCCGAGTCGGACCGGGCGTCTCGGCGCATCTGCGCGTCGTACAGGGCCCGTACCCGCGTCACTTCGTCACGATCCATCGCTGTCGTCATCCGCCCAGCCCAGCACCCGGCATCCGCTCCGCACAACTGCATTAATCTCGGCCCGTGAACGACCACTCGACGACGACCGCGACCGCGACCGCGAACACGACCGCGTCTGCGACGACGACCGCGACCCCCGCCATCTACACCGGCAAGGCCGCCCCCGACGCCGCCGCCGACCGCGGTTGGCTCCTCGGGCACTTCAAGCCCGCCGGCGATCCCCGCCACAGCGAGGACGTCGAGATCAAGTGGGGGGTGCACCCCAAGGGCGACGAGCGGGCGCGCTGGGTCACCGGAGAGGAGCGCACCGCGCTCCAGGTGCTCATCAGCGGGCGTTTCCGACTGGAGTTCCCCGGCCGCACCGTCGTCCTGGCCGAACAAGGCGACTACGTGGTCTGGGGCCGCGGCGTGGACCACTCCTGGTACGCGGAGGAGGACACGGTGGTCCTCGCGGTCCGCTGGCCGTCCGTCCCCGGCTACCGCGCGGAAGCACCCGCCGAAGCGTCGTCCCCGGCGCCGATCGAGCCCCCTCCGGCGGCCTCCTGAGCCGAGAGCCCGGTCCCCTGTGACGGTGCGCACGAAAGGGACCGACGATCTCGAAACGCTGCGATCCTCAAGGGTGGGCCGTACCTCAAGGGTGGGGCAGTAGAGGCCCTGCTTCCGCCGGGTCTTCGCACGTTCAGGCGTTCTTTGCGACGGGCCGTCTCCCGTGAAGATCCGAACAACAGGGAGCACGTCCGTTGGCAGCAATCGCACGGTGGTGCCTGCGGCACCGCCTGGCCACCGTCTTGATCTGGCTGCTCGCCCTCGCCGGGACGGCAGGCGCCGCCGCGGTCGCCGGATCGGCGTTCTCCAACGACTACGAGGTACCCGGGACCGAGTCCGGCCGGGCCACCGCCCTCCTCCGCGAGGGCTTCCACGGCCAGGGCGGCGACACCGACACCATCGTGTGGCGGACCCCCGACCACCAGACGGCCCGCACCCCCGCCGTCGAGCGGCGGATGACGGCGGCGTTGGAGGCGGTGTCCCGTCTCCCCGGCGTCGGATCGGTCGTCAGCCCCTACGGTTCGCACCCGGGGCAGGCCGCGCAGATCAGCCCCGACGGGCGCACCGCCTACGCCGTCGTCACCTTCGACCGGGAGGCCGACTCCGTCCCCAAGGCCCAGGCCGAGGCGGTCGTCAAGGCGGCCAAGAACCCCGCCACCGAGACGGACGGTCTCCAAGTGGAACTCGGCGGCCGGGCGATCGGTCTGACCCAGGCGCCCAGTGCCCACTACGCCGAGGTCGTCGGCGTGGTCATCGCAGCCGTGGTGCTCTTCCTCGCCTTCGGGTCCCTGGCCGCGAGCCTGCTGCCCATCGCCACCGCCCTGGTCGGCGTGGGCACCGCCTATTTCGGGACCACCCTGCTCGGGCACGCCATGCCCGTCGCCGACTTCGCCCCGATGCTCGGCACGCTCGTGGGGCTCGGAGTCGGCATCGACTACGCGCTGTTCATCGTCACCCGGCACCGCAAGGGCCTCGGCCGTGGCCTCCCCGTCGAGGAGGCGGCCGCGCACGCGGTGGCCACCACGGGCAGGGCCGTGGTCTTCGCCGGGGCCACCGTCTGCATCGCGCTGCTCGGCATGCTCGTACTGCGGCTCGACTTCCTCGACGGCGTCGCCGTAGCGGCCTCCCTCACCGTGGTCCTCACCGTGGCCGCGTCGATCACGCTGCTCCCCGCCCTCCTCGCGGTCATCGGCCCGCGCGCCCTCTCGCGCCGCGAGCGCCGCCGGTTGGCGGACGAGGGGCCCCGGCCCGAGGCGGCCGCCGGTTTCGCCGCCCGGTGGTCCGCCTTCGTCGAACGGCATCCCAAACCGCTCGGACTGCTCGCAGCCGCCGTGATGGTGGTGCTGGCGCTCCCCACCGTCTCCATGCACCTCGGCACCTCCGACCAGGGCAACGACCCGGCCGGCTCCACCACCCGCAAGGCCTACGACCTGCTGGCCGGGGGCGCCTCCCCGACCCGGGAACGCGCAGCGGCCCCGTCGGAGGGCTTCGGCCCCGGGACCAACGGTCCGCTCACCGTCATCGTCCGTCTCGACGGCGCCGGAGACCGGATCGCCGTGGACGGGCTGGCCGACGCCCTGCGCACGACCAAGGGCGTGGCCTCCACCGCCCCTCCCGTCTTCAACCGGAGCGGTGACACCGCCGTCCTGACCGTCGTACCGGACTACGCCCCGCAATCGCGCGCCACGAGCGACCTGGTCGACACGTTGCGCCGGGACGTCATCCCGCGCGCCGCGCGCGGCACGTCGATGAAGGCCCACGTCGGCGGTGTGACCGCCTCCTTCGACGACTTCGCCGACGTGATCATCGGGAAACTGCCTCTCTTCGTCGGGGTGGTCATCGCCCTCGGGTGCGTCCTCCTGCTGCTGGCCTTCCGGTCCGTCGGCATCCCCGTCAAGGCCGCCGTCATGAACGTGGCGGCCGTCGCCTCGTCCTTCGGCGTCGTCGTCGGCGTGTTCCAGTGGGGCTGGGGCAGCGAACTGCTGGGCCTGGGCCGCGCCGGCCCGATCGAGCCGTTCCTCCCCGTCATCATGGTGTCGGTGCTCTTCGGGCTCTCCATGGACTACCAGGTCTTCCTGGTGAGCCGGATGTACGAGGAGTGGTTGGAGACCGGAGACAACCGACGGGCCGTACGCGTGGGACTCGCCGAGACCAGCCGGGTGATCAACTCGGCCGCCGTCATCATGATCTCCGTCTTCCTCGCGTTCGTCCTCAGCGGCGACCGGCTCATCGCGATGTTCGGCATCGCCCTCGCCTCCGCCGTCGCGCTCGACGCCTTCGTCCTGCGCACGCTGCTGGTCCCGGCCCTGATGCACATGCTGGGCGGCGCCAACTGGTGGCTCCCCGCGTGGCTCGACCGCCGGCTGCCGCGGATCAGCATCGAGCCGCCCGAGTGCCGCGACCGTGTCACACTGCCCGCGCGGAGGGCGGGTACCGACTCCGCCAAGCGCGAGGACGGCGCCGAGCCCGCCACGGCGGCCCGCTGACCCGGCGACCTCCGTACCGCGCCGCGCGCCTTGCTCCCCGGCTACCCGGCCGGCCCGGGTCCGGCCACCACGGCGGGTCGGCTCCTTCGCGACCGGGTCTTTCGGGAACGCGGCACGCACCGGGGCGCAGGGGCCGAGTCTCTCCGCCAGCCGCGAGGCCTCGCCGCGGTCGAGCGGCTCGGCGCGGAGCGGGAAGGGGCGCTGCGGGGGAGCCAGCCGCTCCGGGGCGTCCGCCAGGACACCGTGACCCGGGCGGCGCCCGCCTCCCGGTGGCCGGAACCCGTAGCCGGCAGCCGTGCCCGGGACCGGTTGCCACCCCAACCCGGGGCCCACCTGGGGCGATGCTCCGGAGGCTTCTCGGGGGCCTCTCAGGAACCTCTCAGAAACGCCGCCTACGGTGCCCCGCATGGAGACCACCAAGACCACCGCCCCCGCCCCCGCCGACGTCGAGAACCCCGAGGACGTGACGGCGGCCGACACCGCGACCGGCGCGGCGAAGGGCGAGACGGCCGAGCAGCCCGCCGACGGGCGCCCCGAAGTCGACGGTGACCACGCCGCCGACGGCTCCGCCGCCAAGGGCTCCGCCCCGGAAGACGTGGCCACCGAAGACTCCGCCGCCGAGACGGCGGACGAGACCGACCTGACCGACGACGCGGAGACGGACGAGACCGGCCTGACCGGCGAGGTGGACGACACCGACGAGCGCGCCGGTGGCGTCGGGGCCGCCGCCTGCGCCATCGTCGCCGCCGCACTGGGGACCGTGGCCCTCAGCGGCAGCTGGGTCTCCCGCGTCGCCGCCGAGCGCGAGAACCTGGTCAACCAGCTCGACCTGAGCCCCACGGCCGACAACAACGCGAAGATCGCGGCGCTCTACAGCGCGCCCTGGCACGCGACCGCCCTCGTCAACGGCGTCCTCGCCACCCTCGCGCTCCTGCTCGCCGTCTTCGTCCTGGCCCGTCCGGCCTTCGGCACGCCCGGCCGCACCCTCCCCACCTGGATCCGGTCCGTCGCCTGGGCGGCCGTCGCCCTCGGCGTCCTGGGCATCTTGATCTTCGGGCTCATGTACTTCGATGTCCTCCTCCCCGTCCCGACGGCTCCCGCCCAGCCCGCCTAGCCCGCCGGCCCGTAAGGAGGTTGCCCGGGCCGTAAGGGTCGGCCTAGGCACCCACTTACCTCCCCGTCACCCGCCTCAGGCGTCCGCCGGCCCCGCCTAAGGCACCCCGGACCGCACAGATGCGGCATGCGCCCGATGTGGCGGCACCCCCTGGGACGCGAATCTTGGATCACACCGAACGAGGTGCCCGAGAAACGCAACCAGGGAGTACGAGATGTTCGCCTACGAGATCGCCACCGCCCGCCACGCCGAACTCGTCCGCCAGGCCGACCGGTACCGGCTGATCCGGGAGGCCAAGAACGCGCGCCGCGCCGCCTCCGCACGGAGCCAGGAACCCGAAGGGACATCGGTGAGGGTCCAACGCAGCCGCTTCAGCCCGGCTGCGTGAAGCGCCCCGCACCCCGGCCCCACTGACCCGTGATGAGGAGCGCACCGATAACGAGTGCCGCCGGGCAGGGCCCCTGTGCGATGCTCGACGCCGTGGAGACCAGATCTGTCAGCCCGGTGTTCGTCGGCCGAGCCGACGAACTGGCCGTACTCGTGGACGCCTTGACGCGCGCCGCCGAACAGGAGCCGCAAGCCCTCCTCATCGGGGGAGAGGCGGGAGTCGGCAAGACCCGGCTCACCGAGGAGTTCCTGGAGGTCGCCGACCGCCGGGGCGCCGTGGTGGCCGTCGGAGGTTGCGTCGAGATCGGGGCGGAGGGTTTGCCCTTCGCCCCCTTCTCGACCGCCCTGCGCAGTCTGCACCGCCGGCTTCCCGGCGAGTTGGCCGCCGCGGCCGCAGGCCAGGAGGACGAACTCGCCCGCATCCTCCCCGAACTCGGCGAGACCCCCAGGGGGCCGCACGACGAGGAGAGCACCGCCCGGCTGTTCGAACTGACGGCCCGGATGCTGGAGCGGCTCGCCGCGGACCGCACGATCGTGCTCGTCCTGGAGGACCTGCACTGGGCCGACACCTCCACCCGGCACCTCCTCGCGTACCTCTTCCGGACCCTGGCAAGCGGCCGGCTCGTCGTCGTCGCCACCTACCGGGCGGACGACGTCCACCGCCGTCACCCGCTGCGGCCCCTCCTCGCCGAACTCGACCGCCTGCGCACCGTCCGCCGGATCGAACTGCCCCGCTTCAACCGGGCGGAAGTACGCCGCCAGCTCGCCGGCATCCTCGCGGCCCGGCCCGACGAGGGCTTCGTCGACTCCGTCTTCGAGCGCTCGGACGGCAACGCCTTCTTCGTCGAGGAACTCGTCGCCTCCCGGGAGAGCGGCTGCCGCACCGGGCTCACGGAATCCCTGCGCGACCTGTTGCTGGTACGGGTCGAGGTCCTGCCCGAGGCGGCCCAGCGCGTGGTGCGCATCGTGGCCGAGGGCGGCTCCACCGTCGAGTACCCGCTGCTGAGGGCCGTCGCCGGACTCAGCGAGGACGAGCTGATCGAGGCCCTGCGGGCCGCGGTCGGAGCCAACATCCTCCTCGCCACGGCCGACGGGGACGGCTACCGCTTCCGCCACTCGCTGGTGCGCGAGGCCGTCAGCGACGATCTGCTGCCCGGGGAGCGGGCCCGCGTCAACCGCCGCTACGCCGAGGCCATGGAAGGCGACGACTCGCTGGTCCGCGCCGAGGAGCGGGTCATCCGTATGGCCACCTACTGGTACCACGCCAACGACCCGGCGAAGGCGCTTCCCGCGGTGCTCGCCGCCTCGGTGGCCGCCCGCCGCCGGCACGCCTACTCCGAGCAACTGCGGCTGCTGGAACGCGCCCTGGACCTGTGGGACAGCGCCCCCGCGGAGGTCCGCGAGGCGCTGCGCCCGGTGGACTACACCGACGTGTACCCGCCGTGCGGCTGTGACCCGGCCACCACCCCGCTCGCCCGCCTCGACCTGCTGGCCGAGGCGACCGTCGCGGCGCGCTTCGGCGGCGAACGCGAACGCGCCCTCAAGACGACCAAGTTGGCCCTGAGGTTCCTCGAAGAGGACCAGGACCCCTTGCGCGCCGCCTGGTTCTGGACCGAGCGCTCCTCCCTGATCGCCGGTCTCGGACGGGGCGACGGGTGGGAGGAACTCGCCAAGGCGCAGGAACTCGTCCAAGGACTGCCGCCGTCGCACGTGCACGCCCAGGTCCTGGTCCGGGCCGCCGGGTGGGGCATGCTGCACAACCCCGGCCCGGGCAATCTGGAGGCCGCCGAACGGGCGGTCGAGTACGCGCACATGGTCGACGCGGAGGAGATCGAACTCAACGCCCGCATCACCATGGGCTCCCTGCTCGCCGACTCCGGGGAGCGGGAGAGGGGTCTGGCGGTGATGACCGAGGTCAAGGACCGGGCCACCGCGCTCGGCCACGTCATGCTGGCGGGGCGAGCCGACATCAACCTCAGCTCGCAGTTGGAGAGCCTGGGCAGGTCCCGGGAGGCCGTGGAGGTGGCCCAGCAGGGGGTCGAACGCGTGGGGAAGGCCCGGCTCCTGGACATCCAGGCCTGGATCTGGGGAAACATGGCCGAGAGCCTGTACAGCCTGGGCCGCTGGGACGAGGCCGCCGACGCGGCCCGGCGCACGCTGCGGGTCGGTCAGAGCGCGGCCCCGCGCGGCTCCGGCGCCGCCCGCCTCGCCTACCTCGCGCTGGCCCGCGGGGAACTGAGCGAGACGGCCACGCAACTCGCCGCCGCCCACGCCCACTTCGGAACCCACGACACCCAGCCACAGCACCGGATACCGCTGTACCGCCTCGCGGTCGGGCTGGCCGCGGGGGAGGGCCGGATCGCCGACGTCCGCGCGGAGGTCGCCGACGCGATCGCCGCCGGCTTCCCGCTGGGCCACCACCGCTACGCCTGGCCGCTGCTCCTCGCGGCGGCCACCGCGGAAGCCGACGCCCGTGGCCTCCCGGCCGCCGACGCCGGCCGCGCCGCCGCCGTGGACGTCCTGCGCGACGCCGCCCGGAACCTGGCCACCCCCGTGCCGGTGTGGGCCGCGCACGCGGAGTACCTGCGGGCCGAGCTGCGCCGGGCCGAGGGCGGGGACACCGTCCGCGACTGGAACTCGGTCGTGGAGGCCGTCGCCCCGCTGGAACGTCCCTACCTGCTGGCCCGCGCCCGCCACCGGCTCGCCGAGACCCTGCTGGCGGCCGGCTGCGACCGCGATCGGGCCGCGACCCTGCTCCGCGACGCCTACGCCACCGCCGACCGGTTGGGCGCGCGCCGACTCCGCGAGGACCTGGCCCTGTTGGCGCAGCGGGCCCGGCTCCCCCTCACCGAAGACGAGCCGGCGCGGCGGGCGGTCGCGCCGGAGGAGGACCCGGTCGAGGCGCTCGGCCTGACCAGCCGCGAGCGGGACGTGCTCCGCCTGGTCGCGACGGGCAGCACCAACCGGCAGATCGCCGAGGAACTGTTCATCTCCCCGAAGACGGCGAGCGTGCACGTCTCGAACATCCTCGCCAAGCTGGGCGTCTCCGGCCGAGGCGAAGCGGCTGCCCTCGCCCACCGGCTGCGACTGTTCGGCCCGATCGTCCACGTCCCCCCGCCCGCCAGGGCGGCCCACAACCGGTAGGACGGTCCCCGCCCGGTAGGGCCCCCGGGGCGCGGCGCCCCTGCCGACCCCGGGTCCCGCCGGTCACCGCACGGTCAGTGTCAGGATTCTGTCGTCACCGGCGCTCGGCGACCCGCGGCCGTCCGTCTCGCTCGTCACCAGCAACAATCTGTCCCCGCCCAGTGCCACCACCGTCCGAAGCCGGCCGTAGGCGCCCTGGAGGAACGCTTCCGGCTGCGCCACCGGGGCCGCCCCCGCCAGCGGAATCCGCCAGAGCCGCTCGCCCTTCAGGGCCGCCATCCAGATGGAGCCCTGCGCCCACGCGATCCCGCTCGGCGAGGCCTCGTCCGTCTTCCACACCGCCACCGGGTCCCGCAGACCGGGCTTGCCCGCCTTCCCCTCGGCCTCGGGCCAGCCGTAGTTCCCGCCCGGCTCGATGAGATTGAGCTCGTCCCAGGTGTGCTGCCCGAACTCGGACGCCCACAGCCGTTTGTCCTGGTCCCAGGCCAGCCCCTGCACATTGCGGTGGCCGTAGGAGTAGACGACGGAATCGGGCTCCGGATTGCCGTGTACCGGCTGCCCGTCCGGGGTCATCCGGAGGATCTTGCCGCCGAGCGACTTCTTGTCCTGCGCCAGCCCGGTGTCACCCGTCTCCCCGGTCCCGGCGTAGAGCATCTTGTCCGGGCCGAAGGCGATCCGGCCGCCGTTGTGTATCACGCCCTTGGGGATGCCCCGCAAGATGGTGTCGGGAGCCCCGAGCTGCTGCCCCGCAGGCCGCTCGGCGTCGTAGCGCATCCGGGCGATGCGGTTGTCCGACTCGGTGGTGAAGTAGGCGTACACCAGATGGTCCGAAGCGAAGGCCGGGGACAGGGCCAAGCCCAGCAGTCCCCCCTCGCCTCCCGGGGCCACCCCCGAAACCTTTCCGATTTGGGTCACCGTGCCCTTGCCCACATCCACCCTGCTGATGGTGCCCTTGTCCCGCGAGGCCACCAGCAGGTCGCCCTCCGGCAGCGGTGCCACTCCCCACGGGGACTCCAGGTCCTTGGCGACCTCGCCCGTCACGGTCACCGACCCCTTGGCGGGCGGCGCCGAAGCGTCCGGGGAGCGGGACGGGCCGCCCGAGGCGGCCTTGGCCGTCGCGGCGGACGCCGCCTGCGGTGGTGAGCCGCCCGGCCCGGGGGGCGCGCCGCCCGGTGGTGAACATCCCGCCGCCAGCAAGGCCCCACATCCCGCCAGGGCGAGAGCCGCCGGCACTCCGCGGGGCCGGGCGCGCGGGTCCTCGTACGACACGTGTGCCTCCCGAGGACCCCCGAATCCCCAAACGCGATCCCGCCGCCCCTGCCCCCGCGTCCGACCCCGCGCCGCGCCCGCCGACCCCTGTCCGTATCGCATCATCCTGCTCCCCTCCGGTCCTGTGACTGTGCCCTTCCACCTGACTCAACCGCCACGGCCTTACCCGAAGTTCCACCACTCGTACACTCGATCGAGTGGATGTGTGAGCCGCCCACGGGCGGACCGGCTCAGTCCCAGGCCCCCACCGCCGCCGGCAGCCCGGCTATCTCCGCCAGATCGGCGGCCGTGAGCCGGACCTCCGCCGCCCGCGCGTTCTCCGCCGCCCAGTGCGCACGGTCCGCGCCCGGCACCGGCACCACGTGCGGCCCCTGCGCCAGCACCCACGCCAGCGCCACCTGCGCCGCGGTCACCTCGGGCCCGTGCCGCGAGGCCACCCGCCGCAGCCCCGCCACCAACACCTGGTTCGCGGCCATCGCGTCCGCCGTGAACCGGGGGTGCCGGGCCCGCGCGTCCTCGGGCTCGAATCCCGCCCCCGGCCGCAGCGTCCCCGTCAGGAAGCCGCTGCCGAGCGGCATCGCCGCCAGCAACCCCACTCCCCGGGCGGCGCACCACGGCAGCAGTTGCCAGGCCGCCTCCGGCGACCACACCGACAGCTCCGCCTGGACCGCGGTCACCGGGAACACCTGCTGCGCCCGCTCCAGGTGCCGCACGGTCGACCGGTACCCCCGGTCCCCGAGCCGCCCCGCCCCCGGACCGGCCGCCGCCCCCAGCGCACAGAAGCCCAGCGCCCGCACCTTCCCCGCCCCCACCAGCTCCGCCATGGCGCCCCAGGTCTCCTCCACCGGGACGTCCGGATCGACCCGGTGCAGTTGGTACAGGTCTATGACGTCGGTCCGCAGCCGTCGCAGCGACGCGTCGCAGGCCCGCCGCACGTATCCCGGCCGCCCGTCGGCCACCACGTGCTGCTCGCCCGCCCGCAGCCCCACCTTGGCGGAGACGAAGGCGTCCGAGCGCCGCTCCCGCAGCACGCGCCCGAGTACG
Organism: Streptomyces sp. Tek67B01; assembly: GCF_055231995.1. NCBI lineage: Bacteria > Bacillati > Actinomycetota > Actinomycetes > Kitasatosporales > Streptomycetaceae > Streptomyces > Streptomyces sp. Tek67B01. The sequence goes on along the minus strand of NZ_JBUYUY010000001.1, from coordinate 2,312,188 downwards.
AGCTCGTTGGTGTACGGCCCGTAGACGTCGGCGGTGTCCAGCAGGTTCGCCCCCAAGTCCAGCGCCGTGTGCAGGGTCCGCAGCGACTCCTCGCCCCGGCGGCGCGAGGGCGCGTATCCCCAACTCATCGGCATGCAGCCGAGTCCGACGGCGCCCACCGTCAGCGATCCCGCCCCGATCGACCTGCGCTCCACGCCTGAGTCCCCCTCCCGGTCCGGCCCTCAAACTAACGGCTTGATCGCGATGCCTTCGCATAGCCTCGTGATCATGACTGCAACGACCGGGGACGTGTGGCTCCCCTTCCCCGCCGACGAGGTCGACGGCCTCCCCGACGCCTTCCGCTACCGCCTGTGGGACGGTGAGGAGCGGTTCCCCGCGGACCCGCGGGCGTGCGTCTTCTACGTGACGCCCTACATGAAGTCCTCGGCGGTGACCCTGCGCCCCTTGGCCGCCATGCCCGTGATCCGGGTCGTCCAGACCCTCACGGCCGGCATCGACCACGTCCTGCCCGGCCTCGACGACCTGCCGTCGGGCGTACGGCTGTGCAACGCGCGCGGCGTCCACGAGGCGAGCACCGCCGAACTGGCCCTCACCCTGATCCTCGCCTCCCTGCGCGGCATCCCCGGCATGGTGCGCGGTCAGGACCGGGAGGAGTGGCGCTCGGGCTTCTACGAGGCGCTCGCCGACAAGTCCGTCCTGATCGTCGGCTACGGGTCGATCGGCGCGGCCGTAGAGGACCGGCTGGAGCCGTTCGAATGCCGGCTGGTCACGCGCGTCGCCCGGTCGGCCCGCTCCGTGCCGCGCGGCCCGGTGCACTCCCTGGAAGAGCTGCCCCGGCTGCTGCCGGACGCGGACGTGGTGGTCCTCACCACGCCGTTGACCGAGGAGAGCCGGGGCCTGGCGGGCGCCGGCTTCCTCGGCCGCATGAAGGACGGCGCCCTCCTGGTGAACGTCGCCCGGGGTCCCGTCGTCGACACCGGCGCGCTGCTGGCGGAGCTGCGGACGGGGCGGTTGCGGGCGGCGCTGGACGTCACGGACCCGGAACCGCTGCCCGCCGGCCATCCGCTGTGGCACGCGCCGAACACTTTGATCACGCCTCATGTGGGCGGCAGCAGCAGCGCGTTCGAGCCACGGGCGAAGCGCCTGGTCGCCCGCCAGCTCGCTCGGTTCGCCGCCGGGGAACCGGTGGAGAACACCGTGTTGATCACGGACTGAGGGCAGGATGGTGACCAAGCGCATTCGGGCGAGTGCGAGCGGTGTCGGAACCCCTCCTCCACGGTCACTGAGCGTAGACGTGCTATGTCCCTGAGTGACGAAAGTGGTGTATCGTCCGGAAGAAGGGGCTGCGCCACGAACGTCTGGCGCTGGGGAGTGATCGGACCATTTGGGGGGCGACGGGCGATGTACGGCCAATGGACGAAGGATCGGGTGCGGCAGAGCCGCCGGAAGCGACGATGGGGTGCCCCCGAACCGGCCGGCGAGGTGGACCGGTGAGCGCCCCGGGGGCGGCGGCGCTCCTGACCCGGCCGCCGGGCCGCGCCGGGGCCAGGGGCCTGACGATGCAGTTGCTTCTCGCCGCCACGTGCGCCGGTTACGCCGTCGGATCGGCCCTCGGATGGGGCTCCAAGTTCGTCGCCGATTTCATGGGCGACTTCGGACTCAGCGGGGCCGCGTTGCTGGCCGCCGTCTCCTGCTACGGCTACGCGCGCACCATCGACCCGCGCGAACGCCCCGCCTGGTTGCTGTTCGCCTTCTCCTCCCTCATGGGCGCCTGCGGAAACGCGGTCTGGGGCTGGTACGAGGTGATCCTCGGCGCCGAGGTGCCCAAGCACTCGCTCGCCGACTTCGCCTTCCTCTGCTTCGCGCCGCCCGCGATCGTGGGCCTGCTCGTCCTCGCCAAACGTCCCGTCACCCGCGCCGGTTGGGTCTGCCTCGGGCTGGACTCCTGGCTCATCGGCGGCTCCCTGCTGACCCTGTCCTGGAGCCTGGCCCTCGCGAACGCCGCGCGGACCGCCCAGTCCGGGACCCCCAGCAGCGTGCTGAGCGCGGCGCTCACCCTCGCCTACCCGATCCTGGACATCGCGCTCGTCTCGATAGTCCTGGTCCTGCACTTCCGGCGCTCCGAGACCAACCGGTCCGCCGTCAACACCGCCATCGCGGCGCTGGCCCTGACCGTGCTCAGCGACGCCCTGTTCACCTCACCGCTGCTCAGCGCCGCCTACAAGTCGGGGCAGTTGCTGGACGCCGGCTGGTTCGCCGGCTCGCTGCTCCTCGCCTACGCGCCCTGGGGCGCCCGCCGCAGCCACCCGGGCCCCGCCGTCCCCAGGCACCCCCGCGGCGACCGCCCGGTCAGCCGTCCCATCACCGGATCGCTGACCGCCCTCACCCCGTACCTCGCGGCCGCCGTCTGCACGCTGGGCATCCTGTACAACGTCGTGGACGGCCGGAAGGTCGACCGTGTGGTCGTCTTCACCGGCTGCACCGTCGTCCTCGCCCTCGTCATCCGCCAGGGCATCATGCTCCTCGACAACATCGCGCTCACCCAGGAACTGGCGCAGAAGGAGAACCACTTCCGCTCCCTGGTCCAGGGGTCGAGCGACGTCATCATGATCGCCGCGCCCACGGGGACCCTGCGCTACGTCAGCCCCGCCGCCGCCGGGGTGTACGGCCGCGAGGCGGAGGAGCTCGTCGGGACGGAACTGGCCACCTTGATCCACCCCGAGGACCTGGGCCGCGTGGTGCACGAGGTGCGCCGCTTCCTCGCCGCTCCGCCCACCGAGGAACCCACCACCCGCATCGAGTGCCGGTTCAAGTCGGGCGGCGGCGAATGGCTCAACGTCGAGTCCACCGTCAACCGCCACCAGGGCGGCCTGATCCTCAACAGCCGGGACGTCACCGAGCGGGTCCGGCTCCAGGCCCAGCTCCAGCACAGCGCCGAGCACGACGCCCTGACGGACCTGCCCAACCGGGCCCTGTTCACCCGCCGGGTCCGCCAGGCCCTCACGGGCCGCCGGGCCGGCGACCGGAGCACCGCCGTGCTCTTCATCGACCTCGACGGCTTCAAGGCGGTCAACGACACGATCGGGCACCAGGCCGGTGACGAACTGCTGGTCGAGGCCGCGCGCCGGCTCCAGGACTCCGTCCGGGCCGGGGACACGGCCGCCCGCCTCGGAGGTGACGAGTTCGCCGCGCTGATCGTGGGCGACGGCAGCCGCGACCGCGGTGGCCGCGAGTACCAGGTGCGCGAGATCGCCGACCGGCTGAGGGCCACGCTCTCCCAGCCCTACCGGATCTCCGGGAGCGAGGTCCGCGTCGCCGCCAGCATCGGGGTGGCCTTCGCGGACCCCGGCATCACGCCTTCGGACCTGATGCGCAACGCCGACCTGGCGATGTACCGGGCCAAGGCGGCCGGCAAGGACCGCGTCGAGCTGTACGTGCCACAGATGCAGACGGCGGCCGCTCGGAAGGCGGAGCCGGCCGGCCGGCCGCGCGCCGCGCTCCAAGAGGGCGAGTTCGCCCTGCTGCACCAGCCCGTGGTGTCGCTTGCCACCGGGGAGGTCACGGCGGTGGCCGCCCAGGCCCGCTGGCGTTCCGCCCAGGGGATCTTGTTCACCCCGGCCGAGGTCCTGCGTGTCGCCGAGTCCGGCGAAGGAGCGCACGCCGCCTCCCCGGGTGCCCCCGGGGCCCGGACCGGGGCCGCGTCCCTGCGCGCCGCAGAGCTGGGGCGCCGGCTGCTGGAGCAGGCCGTGGAGCAGGCCGCGGAACGGCACCGGGTCGGGCACGACGTCCCGGTGGCGGTCCGGATGACCGCCGAGCGGCTGCTGGAGCTGGGAGCACCCCCGGCCGGAACCGGGGGAGCCGCGCCGGAGCCCTCGGTGGAGGCCCTGCTGTCCCGGCACGGGCTGCCGTCGGGGGCGCTGGTGATCGAGCTCGCGGACAACGACCCCAGAGTCCCCTTCGACGAGCTGGAGCGGCGCCTGGCGGCCTTGCGCAGGCTCGGCGTCCGGATCGCGCTCGACGGATTCGGCAGCGGCTACGCGGCCATCAGCGCCCTGCGGCGCCTCCCGGTGGACATGCTCAAGCTGGACCGGGGCCTGGTCGAGGGCGTGGTCGAGTCTGCCCGCCTGCACAAGATCACGGCAGGGCTCTTGCGGATCGCGAACGATCTCGGCATGCAGTCCGTGGCCGATGGGGTGGACCGGCCCGAGCAGGTCATGGCGCTGCGCTCGATGGGGTGTACCCATGGACAAGGCATGGCCTTCTCCGGGCCACTCGACGAATACAGGCTGCGGCGCTCGCTCGTGCGGGGTACGTTCCCAGTACCGGGCGTATTGGCCCAGCCCGCCTTGGCCGGCGGCTCGCCCGGTGGCTCGATGGTCACCCATAGGGGCTCACATAATGAGACGCCCGTCCCACCTACTTGACATCGACCTCCCGACGGAGGGAGGGTCAATGCCATGCGCACCCGAATTCTCGTACTTGGAAAGCGCGTCGGCTGAAGCCGGGGTCGGTATGTCCCCGCTCCACAACGCCCGACGCGCTCCCCTCGCTTGCCTCCCGGCACGAGGGGTTTTTTGTTGCACTGGCACACGCCCCCGGACACGGTCCGGGGGAGACCCCCGCTCCTCGTAAAACCCTCAGCTTCGAGAAGAGAATGCCGATGACCGACCAGGCCACCGGGGCCCACCATCCGCAGCCGCGGCCCCGTACGGGTGGACAGCAGTCCGCCGCAGTTGAGCACGTCACGGGTGCGCAGTCCCTCATCCGCTCTCTCGAAGAGGTGGGGTGCGACACGGTGTTCGGCATCCCGGGCGGCGCCATCCTCCCCGCTTACGACCCGATGATGGACAGCAAGAAGGTCCGTCACATCCTGGTCCGCCACGAGCAGGGGGCCGGCCACGCCGCCACCGGCTACGCCCAGGCCACCGGCAAGGTCGGCGTCTGCATGGCCACCTCCGGCCCCGGCGCCACCAACCTGGTCACGCCGATCGCGGACGCCCACATGGACTCCGTCCCGCTGGTCGCGATCACCGGCCAGGTCTCCTCCAAGGCCATCGGCACCGACGCCTTCCAGGAGGCGGACATCGTCGGCATCACCATGCCGATCACGAAGCACAACTTCCTGGTCACCAAGGCCGAGGACATCCCGCGGACGATCTCCGAGGCGTTCCACATCGCCTCCAGCGGCCGGCCCGGCCCCGTCCTGGTCGACATCGCCAAGGACGCGCTCCAGGCGAAGACGACCTTCTCCTGGCCGCCCACCCACGACCTGCCGGGCTACCGGCCGGTCACCAAGCCGCACGCCAAGCAGATCCGCGAGGCCGCCAAGCTCATCTGCCAGGCCAAGCGCCCGGTCCTGTACATCGGCGGCGGCGTCATGAAGTCCGGCGCGACCGCCGAGCTCAAGGTCCTCGCCGAGCTGACGGGCGTTCCCGTCTGCACGACCTTGATGGCGCTGGGCTCCTTCCCCGACAGCCACCCCCTGCACGTCGGCATGCCCGGCATGCACGGCTCGGTCACCGGCGTCACGGCGCTGCAGAAGTCGGACCTGCTGATCGCCCTCGGCACCCGCTTCGACGACCGCGTCACCGGCAAGCTGGACAGCTTCGCGCCCTTCGCGAAGGTCATCCACGCCGACATCGACCCCGCGGAGATCGGCAAGAACCGCGAGGTGGACGTCCCGATCGTCGGTGACGCCCGCGAGGTCATCGCCGACCTGATCCAGGCCGTCCAGGCCGAGCACACCGAGGGCAACGCCGGCGACTACAGCGCCTGGTGGAAGGACCTCAACCGCTGGCGCGAGACGTACCCGCTGGGCTACGACCTGCCGGCGGACGGCATGCTCTCCCCGCAGCAGGTCATCCAGCGCATCGGCGAGCTCGCCCCCGAGCACACCATCTACGCGGCCGGCGTCGGCCAGCACCAGATGTGGGCCTCGCACTTCGTCAACTACGAAGAGCCCCGGACCTGGCTGAACTCCGGCGGCGCCGGGACCATGGGCTACGCGGTCCCCGCCGCGATGGGCGCCAAGGTCGGCATGCCCGAGCGCACCGTCTGGGCGATCGACGGCGACGGCTGCTTCCAGATGACCAACCAGGAACTGGTCACCTGCGCGCTGAACAACATCCCGATCAAGGTCGCGATCATCAACAACGGCGCGCTGGGCATGGTCCGCCAGTGGCAGACCCTGTTCTACAACCAGCGGTACTCCAACACCGTCCTGCACGCCGACGAGACCGGCCACGACACCGTCGGCTCACAGCTCGGCGAGTCCATCGCCCCCCGCCAGGGCACCCGCGTCCCGGACTTCGTCAAGCTGTCCGAGGCCATGGGCTGCGTCGCCCTGCGCTGCGAGGACCCGGCCGACCTGGACCGCGTCATCGCCGAGGCCAACGCGATCAACGACCGTACGGTGGTCGTCGACTTCATCGTCCACGAGGACGCCATGGTGTGGCCGATGGTCGCCGCCGGCACCTCCAACGACGAGGTCATGGCAGCCCGGGGCGTCCGTCCCGACTTCGGCGACAACGAAGACGACTGAGCCGAGAGAGCCTGAGAGAGAGAACGCCTCACATGTCCAAGCACACGCTCTCCGTCCTGGTCGAGAACACGCCCGGCATCCTCGCCCGGATCGCCGCGCTGTTCTCCCGCCGCGGGTTCAACATCGACTCCCTCGCGGTCGGCGTCACCGAGCACCCCGACATCTCCCGCATCACCATCGTCGTGAACGTCGAGGACCTCCCGCTGGAGCAGGTGACCAAGCAGCTGAACAAGCTGGTCAACGTGCTCAAGATCGTCGAGCTGGAGCCGCACAACGCCATCGAGCGCGAACTCGTCCTGGTGAAGGTCCGCGCCGACAACGAGACCCGCTCCCAGATCGTCGAGATCGTCCAGTTGTTCCGCGCCAAGACGGTCGACGTCTCCCCGGAGGCCGTCACCATCGAGGCCACCGGAGGCAGCGACAAGCTCGGCGCCATGCTCAAGATGCTGGAGCCCTTCGGCATCAAGGAGCTCGTGCAGTCCGGCACGATCGCCATAGGGCGTGGCGGCCGGTCCATCACGGACCGCAGCCTGCGCGCGCTCGACCGCAGCGCCTGATCGACCGCCCCGCGCGGCGGCTTCCGCGACGACCCGCCGGTGACCCGGAGACGACACGCGAGCCGCCCGTATGGCGAGACCGACAAACTCACATTCCGTTCCCCGCCGTACGGTGGGAGCAACACCAGCGCACCAAGGAGATATCCCAGTGGCCGAGCTGTTCTACGAGAACGACGCCGACCTGTCCATCATCGCCGGCCGCAAGGTCGCGGTCATCGGTTACGGCAGCCAGGGCCACGCCCACGCGCTGTCGCTGCGCGACTCCGGCGTCCCGGTCGTGGTCGGTCTGAAGGAAGGCTCCAAGTCCAAGGCCAAGGCCGAGGAGCAGGGCCTCAAGGTCCTCCCCGTGGCCGAGGCGGCCGAGTGGGCCGACGTCATCATGATCCTGACCCCGGACCCGCTCCAGGCCGAGATCTACGAGGAGTCCGTCAAGGACCACCTCAAGGACGGCGACGCGCTCTTCTTCGGTCACGGGTTCAACGTCCGCTACGGCTTCATCAAGCCCCCGGCCAACGTGGACGTCGCCCTCGTCGCCCCGAAGGGCCCGGGTCACCTGGTCCGCCGCCAGTACGAGGAAGGCCGCGGCGTGCCCTGCATCGCCGCCGTCGAGCAGGACTACACCGGCAACGCCTTCGCGCTCGCCCTCTCGTACGCGGCCGGCATCGGCGGCACCCGCGCCGGCGTCATCAAGACGACCTTCACCGAGGAGACCGAGACTGACCTCTTCGGCGAGCAGGCCGTCCTCTGCGGTGGCGCGTCCGCCCTGGTCAAGGCCGGTTTCGAGACCCTGACCGAGGCCGGCTACCAGCCGGAGATCGCGTACTTCGAGTGCCTGCATGAGCTCAAGCTCATCGTGGACCTCATGTACGAGGGCGGCCTGGAGAAGATGCGCTGGTCGGTCTCCGAGACCGCCGAGTGGGGCGACTACATCACCGGCCCCCGCATCATCACCGACGCCACCAAGGCCGAGATGAAGAAGGTCCTCGCGGAGATCCAGAGCGGCGAGTTCGCCAACACCTGGATGGCCGAGTACAAGGCCGGTCTGCCGAAGTACAACGAGTACAAGAAGGCCGACGAGGCGCACCTGCTGGAGACCACCGGCAAGAAGCTGCGCAAGCTGATGAGCTGGGTCGACAACGACGAGAGCTGATCTCGTGAGGCGGCGGGGCCGGGACCACTCCCGGCCCCGCCGCGCAACACCGCCGGTGCCGATCCGGCCGGATCGGCACCCTCCGAAACCGCCGCTTGTCCACCCCGGCCAATCACGGACGGGTGATCTCTCCGTACAGGCGGAGTTCCGGCCCGGAAGCGCTACTACACTGCATAAGACAACGCGTCAGGCCCACAGTGTCGTGCGTCTTCCACGCGGCTACCCCCTCCACCGCCTGCGGCCGTCGGGACGGCCGTCGCACTGGACTTGTGAGGACCCACGTGAGCTCGAAACCCGTCGTACTCATCGCCGAAGAGCTGTCGCCCGCCACCGTGGACGCGCTCGGCCCGGACTTCGAGATCCGGCACGTCAACGGAGCCGACCGCGCGGAGCTGCTGCCCGCGATCGTCGATGTCGACGCGATCTTGGTCCGCTCCGCGACCAAGGTCGACGCCGAGGCGATCGCCGCCGCCAAGAAGCTGAAGGTCGTCGCCCGCGCGGGTGTCGGCCTCGACAACGTCGACGTCTCCGCCGCCACCAAGGCCGGCGTGATGGTCGTGAACGCCCCGACCTCCAACATCGTCACCGCCGCCGAGCTCGCCTGCGGCCTGCTCGTCGCCACCGCGCGCAACATCCCGCAGGCCAACACCGCGCTCAAGAACGGTGAGTGGAAGCGGAACAAGTACACCGGTGTGGAGCTGAGCGAGAAGACCCTCGGTGTCGTGGGCCTCGGCCGCATCGGCGTCCTCGTCGCCCAGCGCATGTCGGCCTTCGGCATGAAGGTCGTCGCGTACGACCCCTACGTACAGCCGGCGCGCGCCGCCCAGATGGGCGTCAAGATGCTGACGCTGGACGAGCTGCTGGAGGTCGCCGACTTCATCACCGTGCACCTGCCCAAGACGCCCGAGACCCTCGGTCTCATCGGTGACGAGGCCCTGCACAAGGTGAAGCCGTCCGTCCGTATCGTCAACGCCGCCCGCGGCGGGATCGTCGACGAGGCCGCGCTGTACTCGGCGATCAAGGAAGGCCGCGTCGCCGGCGCAGGCCTCGACGTGTACGCGAAGGAACCCTGCACGGATTCCCCGCTGTTCGAGCTCGACCAGGTCGTCTGCACCCCGCACCTCGGCGCGTCCACGGACGAGGCCCAGGAGAAGGCCGGCGTCTCGGTCGCCAAGTCTGTGCGCCTGGCGCTCGCCGGTGAGCTCGTGCCTGACGCGGTCAACGTCCAGGGCGGCGTCATCGCCGAGGACGTGCGTCCCGGTCTGCCGCTCGCCGAGAAGCTCGGCCGCATCTTCACCGCCCTTGCGGGCGAGGTCGCGGTCCGCCTCGATGTCGAGGTCTGCGGCGAGATCACCCAGCACGACGTCAAGGTGCTGGAACTCTCCGCCCTCAAGGGTGTGTTCGAGGACGTCGTCGACGAGACGGTCTCCTACGTCAACGCCCCGCTGTTCGCGCAGGAGCGCGGTGTCGAGGTCCGGCTGACCACCAGCTCGGAGTCCCCCGACCACCGCAACGTGGTGACCGTACGCGGCACCCTGTCGGACGGCCAGGAGGTCTCGGTCTCGGGCACGCTCGCGGGTCCGAAGCACCTTCAGAAGATCGTCGGCATCGGCGAGTACGACGTCGACCTGGCGCTCGCCGACCAGATGGTCGTCCTTCGCTACTCCGACCGCCCGGGCGTCGTCGGCACCGTCGGCCGCATCCTCGGCGAAGCCGGCCTGAACATCGCGGGCATGCAGGTCGCCCGTGCGGAGGAGGGCGGCGAGGCGCTCGGCGTCCTCACGGTCGACGCCGAGGTCCCGGTCAACGTCCTCGCGGACATCGCCGCCGAGATCGGCGCGGTCTCGGCGCGCACGGTGAGCCTCACCTGATCCGCCGTACGGCTGAGCGGAAGGGCCCGGGTGTTTCCCCGGGCCCTTCCGCCTTTTTCTTCTACGAAGCTCAGTGCGCGAGGACTTCGGGAGCCTCGACCGGATCCGCCGCGACCGGGGCGGGAGCTCCGATGCCCCGGATCGAGACGACCGCGGCCACCGCCGCCGCGAGCAGCAGCGCCGTACCGCCCCAGGCCGCGTACCGCATCCCGTGGACGAAGGCCTCCCGGGCCAGTGTGAGGATCTGCCCGCCGGCCTCGCCGCCGAGCCGCTGGGCCACCGCGACCGCCCCGCCCAGGGTCTCCCGCACGGCGGGGTCGGCGTCGGCCAGGTCGGCGCGGTAGACGGCGGTTCCGAGGCTGCCGAGGAGCGCCATCCCGAGTGCTCCGCCGAACTCTTGCCCCGTCTCCAGCAGGGAGGCGGCCGAGCCGGCCTTCTCGGCGGGGGCCGAGCCGAGCGCCATGTCGGAGACGAGGGACATCACCGTGACGATGCCCGAGGCGAGGACGCCCGCGGCGACGAGCAGCAGCCACAGCGAGTCGGTGTCGACCAGCCCCATCAGGGCGAACCCGACGGCGGCGAGGACGAACCCGACGGCGATGACGTAGGCGCGGTCGGTCTTTTGGGCGATGGCCGCGCCGACGGGGGCGGCGGCGCCGATCGCCAGCGAGGGGGCGAGGCTCCACAGGGCCGCTTCGAGGGTGCCCATGCCCAGGACGGACTGGAGGTACTGGGTGCTGAAGTAGGCGGAACCCATCATGGCGAAGGCGGCGAGGGTGCCCAGGCCGATACCGGCCCCGAAGCCGCGGCCCCTGAAGAGGTCCCGGCTGATCATGGCGTCCGCACGGGTCGCCTGGCGGCGCAGGAAGACGTAGCCGAAGGCCAGACCGACGGTGACGCTGACGAGGTGGAGCGGCTCGAAGCCCTCGGCGGCGATCTCCTTGAGGCCGTAGACCAGCGGCAGGACGGCGGCCATCGACAGCGGGACGCTCAGCAGGTCGAAGCGGCCGGGGGCGGGGTCCTTGAACTCCGGGACGAGCACGGGGACCAGGAGCAGCAGGAGCAGCATCGCGGGGACGTTGACGAGGAAGACCGAACCCCACCAGAAGTGGTTGAGCATCAGGCCGCTCATGACGGACCCGAGGGCGATCCCGCCGGTCATCGCGCCGGACCAGATGGCGATGGCCTGACCGCGCTGCTTGGCGTCCCGGAAGAGGTTGCGGACGAGCGCCAGCGTGGACGGCATCAGGGTCGCGCCGCCGATGCCGAGCAGGAAGCGGGCCGCGATCAGCATCCCGGGGCTGGTGGCGTAGGCGGCGCCGACCGAGGCGAGGCCGAAGGCCGCCGCGCCGATCAGCAGCAGCTTGCGGCGGCCGATCCGGTCGCCCAGCGAACCCATGGTGATGAGGAGTCCGGAGAGGGCGAAGGCATAACTGTCGAAGATCCACAGCTGCTGGGTCGCGCTCGGGTCCAGCTGTCGGGTGATCGCGGGGATGGCGAAGTAGAGGACGGAGACGTCCATCGAGACCAGGAGCAGGGGCAGCACGAGGACGGTGAAGGCGATCCATTCACGGCGGCCGGCGAGGCGGGCTGGAGCAGCGGGGTTCGTCATGGGCAGGACGGTACAAGGCATCTATACGGTTGTCTAGTACGTGCGTATAGAACTGTCGTCTAGGACGGTTGTCTTGATACCGTGGCGGCATGGGACATCGTGAGGATCTGCTCGCAGGCGCCAAGCAGTGCCTGGTCGACAAGGGATTCGTGCGCACGACGGCGCGGGACATCGTGAAGGCTTCCGGCACCAACCTGGCGTCGATCGGCTACCACTACGGCTCGAAGGACGCCCTGCTCACCCAGGCGTTCATCGAGCTCATCCGGGAGTGGGGCGAGGGCTTCCAGGGCGGTCTGGGCGGCGAGGGCGGTTCGCTGGAACGCTTCCGCGCCGTATGGGACGGGGTCCTGTCCCAACCAGAGGGCGGGGGGCCGATCTGGGCGGCCAGCCTGGAGGTGGCGCTGAGCGGGGACCGCTTGCCGGAGCTGCGGAGCATGCTCGCGACCTCCCAGGTGGAGGGGCGTAAGGGCATGATCGCGATGTTCACCGGGCGGCCCGAGGAGGAACTGACGGAGCGGGACATGCGCACACTGGGCACCTTCTACCAGGCGCTGCTGAACGGCCTGATGATCCAGTGGCTCTTCGATCCCGAATCGGCGGCCACGGCCGAGGAGTTCAGCGAGGGCATGCGTCTGGCGGCCGAGGGCATGTCCAAGGCCTCGGGAGGAGAGAGGAAGAGCGGCGGGGGCGCGTAGGGCGCGGGAGACGGCCGGGGAGGCCGCGACCGTCGACGTCCCGGGGGAAAAGGATGCGGCGCCGGGCCACGCCGTGTGTCTATCGTCGCTGATCACCCCCCAAGGAGGTCAATGTGACGGACTGGACCACCACCCCTGTCGGGCCCGACGTCCTGCGCGGCGCGCTCGAACTGGAGCGCACCGCCCACGGCTTGCTCCCGCACCGGCTGCCCGCCCGGGCACGACGGCAGTGCCCCGATCCCTACCTCGCGATGGTCGAGTCCCAGCCCTCCGGCGTCCGGCTCGCGTTCCGCACCCGCGCCACCGCCGTGGAACTGGACGTCCTACCCACGAAGGTGGTCTACCGGGACGCCCCCGCGACGCCGGACGGACTCTACGAGCTGGTCGTCGACGGCGTCGTGACGGCCGGGGTGATCGCCGCCGGCGGCAACGTGCGCACCGTCGACATGACGACCGGGGCGGCGGTGACCGAGCCCGGGCCGGTCGCCACCGTCCGGTTCACGGGGCTGGCCGATCGTGAGAAGGACGTCGAGATCTGGTTGCCGCAGGCGGAGGTCACCGAACTGGTGGCGCTGCGCACCGACGCCCCCGTCACGGCGGCGGCCGACCGCGCCCGCCGGGTGTGGCTGCACCACGGCAGTTCGATCAGCCACGGTTCGAGGGATTCCGGGCCCACGGGCACCTGGCCGGCCGTCGCCGCCCGCGCGGGCGGCGTGGAGCTGATCAACCTCGGGTTCGGCGGCAACGCGCTGCTCGACCCCTTCACCGCCCGGGCCATGCGGGACGTCCCCGCCGACCTGATCAGCGTCAAGATCGGCATCAACCTGGTCAACACCGACCTGATGCGGCTGCGCGCCTTCGGACCGGCGGTCCACGGCTTCCTCGACACCCTCCGAGAGGGGCATCCGAGCGCGCCGTTGCTGGTCGTCTCCCCGATCCTGTGCCCGATCCAGGAGGACACCCCCGGGCCCCTCACGCCGGAGTTCGAGGGCGGGACGCTGCGCTTCCGCGCGACGGGCGACCCGGCGGAACGGGCCGCGGGGAAGCTGACGTTGGCCGTCGTCAGGGAGGAACTCGCACGGATCACCGCGTCGCGCGCGGCCGAAGACCCCAACCTCTACTACCTGGACGGCCGCGAGCTCTACGGGGAGTCCGACCTGGCCGGATCGCCGCTGCCGGACGGGCTGCACCCCGACGCCGCCGGTCACCGCCGGATCGGGGAGAGGTTCGCGGAGCGGGCCTTCGGAGAGGGCGGGCCGTTCGCGACGAAGGGCGCCTGACGGGAGGGCCCGCGAACCGGACGGGCCGGTCAGGCGAGGCGGGCCATCAGGCCGTACGGGCTGGTCAGGCGCAGCGGATCGTCAAGCCGGACGGGCCGGTCAGGCGAGGCGGGCCGTCTTGAGCGCCATGTGGAGCAGCAGCCGGTCCTCGCCCTCGTCGAGGTCGAGCCCCGTCAGCTGCTCCACCCGGCCCAGCCGGTAGTACAGGGTCTGGCGGTGGATGCCGAGGGCCGCCGCCGCGCGGCCGGCCTGGCCCGCGCAGTCCAGGAACACCTCGGCGGTGCGGGCCAGTTCCCGGTGGGCCGGGCCGAGCAGGACCCGGGTCGCCGGATCGTCCACCGGGGCCGTCGCCAGCGCTGCCAGCATCCGGTAGGGACCGATCGCAGACCACCGGGCCACCGCGCCGAGCCGGGGCTGGGCGGTCGCCGCCCGGGCCGCCGCCCATGCCTGCGCCCAGGCGTCGGCGAGCCCGGCCGGCCCGCGCCGAGGTTCGGCGATACCGGCCGTCGCGGGAACGCCCGTCGCTGTCCCGGCGGTCGCGCTCCGGGCGGTCGCGGCCCCGGCGGTCGCGGTCCGGGCGGTGGTGGGGGAGGTGTGCGGAGCCGGGTTCCCGGCCGCCGCCGGTGTGGTCCGACGCGGCAGGAGTCGGGCCGCCACCGTCTCGGCCGGGGTGAGGGTGTCCGCCGAGCGGAGCCTGACCAGCAGGGCAAGGCCCCTCTCGGGCCCGTCGCCGGCCGGCCCCGGGCAGGGCGCCACGCACACCGCCGCCGCGCCCGGCACGGAGCCCGGCGCCTCCCCGGCCCACGGGGTCACGCAGACCACCGCGTGCAGGCCGTCGCCGTCCGGGCCCAGGGCGGAGCGCAGCGCGGCCTCCGCCATGTCCCGCTCCCAGCCCCGCCCGGCGGTGAGCGCCGCGTGGAACTCCCGCGAGAGGTCCGCCCCCGCCTTGGCCTCCTGTGCGAGGAGCACCCCGATCCGCTCGGCGACCTCCATGGCGGAGGCCAACGCCGCCGGGCCGGGTCCCGCGCCCGCTCCGGGCTCCGGGTCCAGGAGCCACACGTAGCCCTGCACGATGCCCCGGTACCGCACCGGGAGGCAGATCCGGCCCCGGAACACCCCCGCGTCCGGAGCGGCGGGGATGCGTACCGGTCCCGTGGCGCGGGCGATGCCGAAGGCCTCGAACCAGGCGCGGACGGCAGCCGTCGACTGCCGGGTCAGGATCGAGCGGGTCCGTACCGGGTCCATGGCGAGATCGTCATCGCTGTCGTGCGCGCCGAAGGCGATGAGGCGGAAGTCCCGGTTCTCCAGCGTCGCCGGGGCGCCGACCAGCGCCGAGATCTCGTCCACCAGGTCCTGGTAATCGCCCTTCACCCGGACATTCTCCCACTCTCACAGCCTGCCGTCAGACATATGTATGAGATAGCCGCCACGGATGCGTGACAGCTGTCGATGGCAGAGGATCGTGGAGATCCTTAGGTTTCACGGTGGTTTTACTTGCGTTTTTCTTACGTCCCCCGCCCATCCGGCGACGGATCGTATGTCCGCTTCTGCCACCCGTTGGAGGTGCCCCGTGCTGGGTCCCGCGATCCTCGCCGCGTCGCGCAGCGACAAGATGCGCCGAATCGTCTCCGCCGCCCCCGTGACCAAGCCCGTGGTGAACCGGTTCATCCCCGGCGAGACGGTCGACCAGGTCATCCCGATCGTCCGGGACCTCACGCGCAAGGGCCTGGAGGTCACCCTCGACGTCGTCGGCGAGGACATCACCACCGTGGAGCAGTCCCACGCCGCGCGGGACGCCTACCTGGAGCTGATCGAACGCCTCGCCGCCCTGGGCCTGGGCGACAAGGCCGAGATGTCGGTCAAGCTGTCCATGTTCGGCCAGGCGCTGGAGGGCGGCCACGAGCTCGCGCTCGCCAACGTCCGCCCCGTCGTCGAGGCCGCCGCCGCGATCGGCACCACCGTCACCCTGGACGCCGAGGACCACACCACCCTCGACTCGATGTTCGCCATCCACGAGGAGCTGCGCCGGGACTTCCCGCAGACCGGATGCGTCATCCAGGCGTACCTCTTCCGCACCGAGGCCGACGCCCGCCGCCTGGCCGCCGCCGGCAGCCGCGTACGGATCGTGAAGGGCGCCTACAAGGAGCCCGCCGAGGTCGCCTACCAGGACAAGGCCGAGATCGACAAGGCGTACGTCCGGATCATGAAGATCCTGATGGAGGGCGACGGGTACCCGATGATCGGGTCGCACGACCCGCGTCTCATCGCCATCGCACAGGAGCTCGCGCGCGCGGCCGGGCGCAAACTGGACGAGTACGAGTTCCAGATGCTGTACGGCATCCGAGGCGAAGAGCACCTGCGGCTGGCCGCCGAGGGTCACCGGATGCGCGTCTACACCGCCTACGGGACGGACTGGTACGGCTACTTCATGCGCCGCCTGGCGGAGAAGCCGGCCAACCTGCTCTTCTTCCTCCGCTCGATGATCACCAAGAACTAGGTCCAGAACTAGCTCAAGGAGTTACCAGCCCCATGGATGCTGTGACCCAGGTCCCCGCGCCGGTCAACGAGCCGGTCCACTCGTACGCCCCCGGCAGCCCGGAGCGCGCACGTCTCGAAATCCAGCTCAAGCAGCTGTCCGAGAACCCGATCGACCTCCCGATGACGATCAACGGCGTCAAGCGGATGGGCGGCGGCGAGCGTTTCGACGTCGTGCAGCCGCACGACCACAAGTCGGTGCTCGGCACCTACGCCAACGCCACCGAGGCCGACGCCCAGGAGGCCGTGGACGCCGCCCTGGCCGCCGCTCCGGCCTGGCGCGCGATGTCCTTCGACGACCGCGCCGCGATCATCCTGCGCGCCGCCGACCTGCTGGCCGGTCCCTGGCGGGAGAAGCTGGCCGCGTCCACGATGCTCGGCCAGTCGAAGACCGCCCAGCAGGCCGAGATCGACACGCCCTGCGAGCTCGTCGACTTCTGGCGCTTCAACGTCCACTTCGCCCGCCAGATCCTGGCGGAGCAGCCGGCCGCGAACAGCGCGGGCGTGTGGAACCGCAGCGACCACCGCCCCCTCGAAGGCTTCGTCTACGCCATCACCCCGTTCAACTTCACGGCCATCGCCGGCAACCTGCCGACCGCCCCGGCCCTGATGGGCAACGTGGTCGTGTGGAAGCCGTCCCCGACGCAGACGCACTCCGCGGTCCTGCTGATGGAGCTCCTGGAGGCGGCCGGTCTGCCCAAGGGCGTCATCAACCTGGTGACGGGCGACGGAATCGCCGTCTCCGAGGTGGCCCTGAACCACCCCGAGCTGGCGGGCATCCACTTCACCGGTTCGACCAAGACCTTCCAGTACCTGTGGAAGACGGTCGGCAACAACATCGAGAAGTACCGGTCCTACCCGCGCCTGGTCGGCGAGACCGGCGGCAAGGACTTCGTCGTCGCGCACCCGTCCGCGGACCGCGACATCCTCAAGACGGCGCTGACCCGCGGCTCCTTCGAGTTCCAGGGCCAGAAGTGCTCGGCCTCCTCCCGCGCGTACATCCCGGCGTCGATCTGGAACGACGGCTTCAAGGAGGCCTTCGCGACCGAGGTCGACGGCATCGCCATGGGCGACGTCCGCGACCTGACGAACTTCATCGGCGCCGTCATCGACGAGCGCTCGTTCGCCAAGAACAAGGCCGCGATCGACCGCGCCAAGGCCGACCCGACCTGCACGATCGTCGCCGGCGGCACGTACGACGACTCGGAGGGCTACTTCGTCCGCCCGACCGTCATCGCGTGCACGGACCCGGAGAACGAGGTCTTCACGACCGAGTACTTCGGCCCGATCCTGGCCGTCCACGTCTACGAGGACGAGCGGTTCGACGCGATGCTGGAGCAGATGGAGTCGGTGTCGGCGTACGCGCTGACCGGCGCCGTCATCGCCCAGGACCGCTACGCGGTGGCCGACGCGATGGACAAGCTCCGCTTCGCGGCGGGCAACTTCTACATCAACGACAAGTCGACCGGCGCCGTCGTCGGCCAGCAGCCCTTCGGCGGCGGCCGTGCCTCGGGTACGAACGACAAGGCCGGCGCGGCGTCGAACCTGCTGCGGTGGACCTCGACCCGCTCCATCAAGGAGACGCTGGTCCCGCCGACGGACTACGCGTACCCCCACATGGGCTGACCGCCCCCGCCGAACCCCGCCCCCGTTCCGGTACCCCCAAGCCCGGAGCGGGGGCGGTCTCCATTCCAACGCGCCAGGACTTCACGGCGCGAGGACTTCGCGGCGCGAGGGCTTCCGGACAGGAGGACTTCACGGCACGAGGACCACTTTGCCGAGGTTGCGCCGCTCCTCGATGAGCGTGTGCGCGCGGGCCGCCTCGGCCAACGGCACCTCCTCGTGCACGGACGCGCGCAGGGTGCCGGCGTCCCGCAGCTCCCACACCTCGCGCAACCAGGAGGCGTACAGCGCGGGTTTGCCGAGGGCGACGGACCGCATCTGGAAGCCGATCACCGACGCGCCGCGCACCAGCAGTTCGTACGCCTCCACGGTCCCGCCGCCGGAGCCGTAGGCCACCAGCCGGCCGCCGGGCGCGAGGGCGCGTACGGCGGGGGAGAGCAGGTCGCCGCCGACACCGTCGAGGACGATGTCGTACGGGTCTCCCCAGCCGGCGTCCCCGTACAGGACGACCTCGTCGGCGCCGAGGCCGCGCACGAAGTCGGCCTTGGCGCGGTCGCTGACGGCCGCCACCACGCGCCCGGCGCCACCTGCCTTGGCGTACTGGAGCGCGAGGCCTCCGACGGCGCTGGCCGCCGCCGTCACCAGGACCGACTCCCCGGGCTCCGGGCGCGCGGCCTCGTACGCTCCGCGCGCCACCAGGCCGCTGCGCACGAGCGCGACCGCCTCGACGGCGCTCGCGCCGTCGGGGACGCGGGAGGCCATGGCGGTGGACACGACGGCGGCCTCGGCGTAGGCGTCCGCGAAGCAGAGGCCGGTGACGCGGTCCCCGACGGCGAAGTCGGTCACGTCGGCGCCGAGGGCCTCCACGGTGCCGGCGACCTCGCCGCCGAGCGGCATCGGTTCGCTGCTCTCGCGCACCTTGCGGACGGTGGGCAGCGTGACGCCGATCGCCTCGACGCGCACCAGCAGTTCATCGGCGCCGGGGCGGGGGAGTTCCGCCTCCTCGCACAACAGCACCTCGGGTCCGCCATTGACCTCGTACCGAACACGCCGCACGGGACCTCCTCGATCCAACTCATTGGGATCTCCAACGATAATGGAGATCGTGGGGGTGTCCAACGGTTTTCGGATAGGTTGGGTCCATGACCTCAGCGCTCGCCCACATCCAGTCCCTGCCGAGCTGGCTCGTCGGCCGCGTGGCGACCCGGGGTCGCGCCCTGGTCGCCGACGCGCTCGCGGCGGAGGGGCTCAAGCCCGCCCACCACGCGGTCCTCGCCGCGACGGACGAGTACGGCCCCCTCGCCCAGGCCGACCTGGGCCGCCGGCTGGCCGTCGACCCCAAGGACCTGGTCGGGCTGCTCAACCACCTCCAGGACGCGGGCCTCGTCCTGCGGACCCCCGACCCCGCCGACCGCCGCAAGAACTCCGTCAGCCTCACCCCGGCGGGCGCGGCCACCCTGGCCCGCTGCGGAGCCCTGGCGCAGGCGGCGAACGCGGAGTTCCTCGCGCCGCTGGCGCCGGCGGAGCGGCGCACGCTCATGGCCCTGCTGAGCCGTATTCACGACGCGACCGCGGACGAGAGCGGTCAGACCTCCACCAAGACCTGATCCAGGGACTTGCGGAGCAGGTCCGGGACCTCGCAGTCGTCCGAGGGGTAGCCGACCGGGATGACGGCGAAGGCCTTCTCGTTCTCCGGGCGGCTCAGGACGTGGCCCAGGAAGCGCATCGGGCTCGGCGTGTGGACGAGCGCGGACAGGCCGCTGAGGTGGAGCGCGGACAGCAGCATGCCGACCGCGATGCCGACCGACTCGTCGACGTAGTAGTGCTTGCGCTTCGTGCCGTCCGGGCCGAGCCAGTAGCGCTGCCGGAAGACGACGATCAGGGCGGGCGCGTCGGTCAGGTGGGTCTTGACGGCGTCCGTGCCGATCGGGCGCAGCGCGGCGAGCCACTCCTCGCCGAGCCGGCCGTCGTAGGAGATCTGTTCCTCCTGCTCCGCGGCGGCGCGGATCTGCTGTCGGACGGCCGGGTCCTTGACCAGGACGAACGTCCACGGCTGCTGGTGCGCGCCGGACGGGGCGGTCGCCGCGCAGGCGATGGCGTCCCGCACGACCTGCTCCGGGACCGGGTCGGTGGAGAAGCGGCGGACGGTGCGCCGCTCGTCCATCCGCGCCCGCAAATCGGCGACGCGCGCAAGGGATTCCCGGCTCGGCATGCGCGCCGGGCGGTAGGCGACGGGCCGGTAGGGCAGGCCGTGGGTGGGGGTCCAGTGCTCGGTCTCGTGTGACATGCGCAGATCTTCACGCGGAGGACCGGTCGCCACCAGATTCCCGCCGCCGCCCGCTGTCCGATCTGTGCGCTCAGGGGAGGTTTGGGGGTGGCGCGCGCCGGTCGATTCCCGCGGCGGGCGGCTGTTCCCACAGGCGCTCACTGGGCGGCCCGGGGCGGCCCGGAGCCCCGACGGCCCGCCGACCGTGCCCGCCGCGCGCGCCTGGACCACTGCCGACGCGGGGGACGCGCCCTCGCGATCGACCTGCGCGGGTGCGGCGCGGCCCGCGATGGACCACGCCCCCGACCGGCCGGCCCCCGCCGGGTGCCCGCCGGGGATCGCCGATCGCGCGAGGGGCTCTCCGAATTCCGGAACCCCCGCGCGTTTTTGGCCTTTCCGCCGCCCTCGCCCCCGCCCCAGGCTCCGGCTACGAGCCCGAGACGCTCGGCGCGCCCGTTTCGATGTGGCCCGTGTAGCGGCGCGACCAG
The DNA here is from genome assembly GCF_055231995.1 of Streptomyces sp. Tek67B01. Lineage (NCBI taxonomy): Bacteria > Bacillati > Actinomycetota > Actinomycetes > Kitasatosporales > Streptomycetaceae > Streptomyces > Streptomyces sp. Tek67B01. The sequence continues at coordinate 2,291,570 of NZ_JBUYUY010000001.1, read as the reverse complement.
GTGCCGTCGCAGTCCGCCAGGATCGTGAAGTCGTACCAGCCGTTGTTGTACGCGACCGCGTTGAAGTAGTCCTCGCGGGAGGAGTTCGCCGGGACTGTGTACGTCCACGGCCCGTCCGTGCGGTAGGCGTTCGAGCGGATCGTGAAGGTGACCGGTGCGGCCGAGGCGTTGGTCATCTTGAAGTAGAGCGCCGTCTTGCCCGTGCCCGGTTCCACCGCGTAGCGGGCGGCGACCTCGACCGACTTCCCCGCCTTCGACGCGTCGCCGATGAAGCGCCGCAGGAAGCGGTTGGGACCGTACATCGAGATGTCGTACTTGCCGGAGCCGCTGCCGAGCCCGATGTTGAAGTAGTCCGTCGCGGTGGAACCGGCGTCGACGGTGTACTGCCAGGCCGCCGTGTCCCGGTACTGGTGCGGGTGGATCGAGAAGTGCGCGGCCTGCTTCGCCTGCGCGCCCTGGTTGGTCATCGAGAACCAGGCCAGGATCTTGCCCGCCGCCCCGAACTCGAAGCGGTCCAGGTTTCCGTTCGCCTGGTACGGCAGGGCCCGCGCCGGACGGGTGCCGGCTTCCTGCGCGGGGAGGGCGTTGTCCTGTGGCGCAGGGTTGGGCAGCGGGCCGCAGGTCGACTGGCCGATGACCTTCGAGGTCGGGGGCAGTCCGGCGGGGACGCCGTAGACGGGGTGCGCGAAGTCGAAGACGCCCGTCAGGTCGCCCGTCACCTTGCGGCGCCACGCGCTGATGTTGGGGCAGGTCGCGGGGGTGCCCAGGGCCGAAGTCCACGTCTCCATGAAGCGGAGCACGGAGGTGTGGTCGAAGACCTCGGAACTGACCCAGCCGCCCCGGGTCCACGGGGACATCACGATCATCGGCACGCGGAAGCCCAGGCCGATCGGGGTGCCGTCGATGTACTCGCCGGGGGTGCCGGGCGGGGCGATCGGCGGGGCGACGTGGTCGAAGAAGCCGTCGTTCTCGTCGTAGTTCAGGAAGAGGACGGTGGAGTCGAAGACCTCCCGGTTCGCGGCGAGCGCCCGGTAGACCAGGTCGACGAAGTGCGCGCCGTCGCCGGGAGGCGCGTAGGGGTGCTCGGAGAAGGCCTCGCTCGCCACGACCCACGACACCTGGGGCAGGGTGCCGGCGACCACGTCGGCGCGGATGGCCGCCGCGATGTCGTCCGGGGTGGAGCCGGTGACCTTGGGGACGGAGCCCATGCCCCGGTCCCACAGCGGGTCGCCCGGGGCCGAGTCCGTGAACTTCTTGAAGTAGGCCAGGCCATTGTCGCCGTAGTTGTCCTGGGCGTTCTGGTAGACCTTCCAGCTCATCCCGGCCCGCTGGAGGGCCTCGGCGTACGTCTCCCAGGTCAGCCCGGACTCGTCGCCGCCGTCCTTGCTGCCCGCGTCGACCTTGCCGCTCCACAGGAACGTGCGGTTGGGGCCCGTCGCGCTGAGGGTGGAGCAGAAGTAGCCGTCGCAGATCGTGTAGGCGTCGGCGAGCCCGTAGTGGAACGGTATGTCACCCCGGTCGAGGTAGCCGAGGGTGCGGGTGTTGCCGACGCCGGTGACCCAGTTGTCCATCCGGCCCTTGTCCCATGCGGCGTGCTGCGAGGACCAACTGTGCGGGAGGTCCCCGTCGCACTGGGCGAGGGTCTCGCTGTCGACACCGCCGGCGGCGGGGGTGGCGCTCAGCTTCCAGGGATACTGGCGGCCGCCCCAGTTGGGCTGGTTGAAAGTGCCCCAACCACCCGGTATGTTGCCGGCCGCGCGGTCGCCGAAGCCGCGGACGCCCCTCAGTCGACCGAAGTAGTGGTCGAAGCTGCGGTTCTCCTGCATGAGGATCACCACGTGCTTCACATCGGTGATCGTGCCGGTCGCGGCGGCCGCGGCCGCCGTCGTCGACGTGACCGCGGGCAGGGTGGCCCCCGCCACCAGCCCGGCGCCGATACCCACGAAACCCCTGCGGCTGATCGGTGTCACTGGCTACTCGCCTCCAACCCAAGTGCCCCGTCGGCACATTGAGCGAAAGAGTGGCGGGCGCCGGACCAAAGGTCTACATCCGTGCGGTAAGAAGTCGGTGAACTTCCGGGTGGCCGGAATCAGCCCTCGACGCGAACGAGCATCTTGCCCAGATTGTCCCCGCGGAGCATGCCCAGGAACGCCTCAACCGTGTGCTCGAACCCCTGTACAACGGTGGTATCCGTACCGATCCGCCCACTGCGCAGGTGCGGGACCAAGAACTCCTCCAGCTCGTCCTGCAGATTGGTGTGATTGCGAACCAATACCCCTTCCAGTCGAAGCGACTTGTGTACGACCTCGAACAGGTTGCGCGGCGCGGCGGGGGAGCGGTCGCCGTTGTACATCGAGATCGCCCCGACCCAGGCGATCCGCCCGAACTCGCGCAGTGCGTCGATCGCGCCCTCCAGGTGGTCCCCACCGACGTTGTCGACGTACACGTCGATACCGCCGGGCGCGGCCTGTGCGAGCTGCTCGCCGACCGGGCCGTCGTGGTAGTCGAAGGCGGCGTCGAAACCCAACTCGCCCGTCAGATGTGCGACCTTGGCCGCCGAGCCCGCGCTGCCGATGATCCGGCGGGCGCCGAGCAGCCGGGCGATGTGCCCGATGGCCGTACCCACCCCGCCCGCGGCGGCGGAGACGAAGAGGTCCTCGCCCTCGTGGAGGGCAGCCGTCCGGGTCAACGCGGCGTAGGCGGTCAGGCCGGTGCCGCCGAGGATGGAGAGGTACGCATCCAGGGGGACCCCCTCGTGGTTCCTCAGCTTGCGGGCGCCGTCCACGCCCGGGGTGACCAGCGCGTGGGTGCGCCAGCCCCGCCGGTGGAAGACGAGGTCGCCCTCGGCCAGGCCGGGGTCCCGGGACGCGACCACCCGGCCGACCGCGCGCCCCTCCAACGGGGCGCCCAGCTCGAAGCCGCCCTCGCCGCCGTCCATCAGCCCGCGGTGGTACGGGTCCACCGAGAGCAGGAGGTTGTGGACCAGGGCGGTCCCGGGAGCGGGCGAGGGGACCGGCGTCCGTACGCGGGCGAAGTCGTCGGCGGTGGGGAAGCCGGTGGGGCGGGCGATCTGGTGGACGGCGTAGCCGGTCTGCGTGCTCATGCCGGTGACCGTAGGAAGGAATCACCGGCCCGGGCAGGGGGTTGGGCTCATGGAAGCCGCACAACCATGAATCCCGCTCATAGAACGAGGTGAGAGCCCGCGTGGCCGAGCTCGCCCCGCAGGAACTGCGCATCCTGGTCGCCGTCGCCGAAACCGGCGGCTTCTCCGCCGCCGGCGCCGCGCTCGGCATCGGCCAGTCGGCCGTCTCGCACTCGGTGCGCGGCAGCGAGGCCAAGGTCGGCGCGGTGCTCTTCGAGCGCGGACGCGCCGGGGCGACGCCCACCCCGGCGGGGGAGCGGGCCGTCGCCCTGGCCCGGCGCATCCTGCGCCTCCACGAGGTCATGGGCGCCGAAGCCCGCGCCGCCGGCCGGGCCCCGGCCGAGGCGGTGGACGGCGTACTGCGCGTCGCGGCGTTCCGCAGCGCCGCCCTGCACCTGCTGCCGCCCGCCCTGGAGCGCCTCACCGCCCGTCACCCGGGGCTGCGGCCCGAGGTCCGGGTCGTGCGCGAGCTCGGCGCCGGTACCGCCGGGGAGGTCCTGGCGGGCCGGGCCGACCTGGGCATCGCCACCCTCGGCGGCTCGACGGGGCTGCCGCCCGGCCTGCTGAGCGGGGTCATCGCCGAGGAGGCGTACGCCCTGGTCCACCCGGTGGGTCACCCGGACCCCAGGACGCTGCCGCTCCTGGACTGGGACGAGAACTGCGGCTCCTACACCCGTGCCTGGTGGGCGGCCCAGGACTGGATTCCGCGGGCCACCGTGAAGGCGGAGGACGACGGCATGGTGTTGACCATGGTGGGCCGGGGGCTGGGGATGGCGATCCTGCCCGAGCTGTCGCTGCGCGAGGCGGGGAGAACCGTGGAGATCGCCGACCTGGGGCCCGGGAGGCCGGTGAGGCAGGTGGGCTACGTCACCACACCGGAATCGGCGTCCACCCTCGCCGTGAGGGCCCTGATCAGGGAACTTCGATCGAAAGACGGCTGAGGGGAACCGCTCTCAAGGCCGCTCGGGCGCTCCGTTCGAGTCATTCCCGTCTCAGATACTAGGAAGTCCGAGTAATTGCGGAGACAGACAGCGGCACCTGCCCTAGCTTTGTAGGAGCCGAACGTCTCGCTGATCCGGCGAATGGCGGTCGAGAGCGTGCGCCCCCTGGCAGGCAACCCCTGCGGCGCACCGCCCCCCGCCTCTTCCGGCGCCTTGAAGGAACCCCTCATCCGTGGCCCCGCCACGCCGTGATCTCAAGGAGTCGATCACCATGACCCCCACCACCGCCGCGGTCCGCCGTGTCCGCCACTCCTCCACCGCCGACGCCGATCGCAAGAACGCCGCCGCGGCTCTCCAGCGCGCGCTGGACCGCCGCGACAACGGCGGCTCGACGGGCCACTGAGCCGCCCCGCGGCCCGTGGTCACCTTCTGACGTACAGCCCGCGTCCGGGCCGCAACCCCGGACGCGGCACCGACCGTCCCACCATTCACACGAGTCCACATGGGTCCACATGGTGGACGGATGATGTCTGAGGGCTGGGACAGGGAGTACGGTTCCGACATGTCGACCAGCATCAAACTCGCAGTGATCCCCGGTGATGGCATCGGCCAGGAAGTCGTGGCTCAGGGCCTCAAGGTCCTTACCGCGGTCCTGCCCCAGGATGTGAAGCTGGAGACCAAGGAGTACGACCTCGGCGCCCAGCGCTGGCACCGCACCGGTGAGACCCTCCCGGACGCGGAGCTCGAAGAGCTCAAGCACCACGACGCGATCCTGCTGGGCGCCATCGGCGACCCCTCGGTCCCCTCGGGGGTCCTGGAGCGCGGTCTGCTGCTGAAGCTGCGCTTCGCCTTCGACCACTTCATCAACCTGCGCCCCTCGAAGCTCTTCCCCAACACGGCCACGCCGTTGGCCGGTCGTCCGGAGATCGACTTCGTGGTGGTGCGCGAGGGCACCGAGGGTCCATACACCGGCAACGGCGGCAGCCTGCGCACGGGGACCCCGGCCGAGGTGGCCACCGAGGTCAGCATCAACACCGCGTACGGTGTGGAGCGCGTCGTCCGTGACGCGTACGAGCGGGCCAACGCCCGCCCCCGCAAGAAGCTGACGCTGGTCCACAAGAACAACGTCCTCGTGTACGCGGGTCACATGTGGAAGAACATCTTCGACAAGGTCGGCCGGGAGTACCCCCAGGTCACCACCGACTACCTGCACGTCGACGCCGCGACGATCTTCTTCGTCACGCAGCCCGAGCGCTTCGACGTCATCGTCACGGACAACCTCTTCGGTGACATCCTCACCGACCTGGCCGCTGCCGTGACCGGCGGGATCGGCCTGGCCGCCTCCGGGAACATCAACCCGACCGGCGCCTTCCCGTCCATGTTCGAGCCCGTCCACGGCTCGGCCCCGGACATCGCCGGCACCGGCAAGGCCGACCCGACCGCGACGATCCTCTCCGTCGCCCTCCTGCTGCGCCACCTGGGCTACGAGGCCCAGGCGGTCCGCATCGAGGAAGCGGTCTCCGTCGACCTGGCCGAGCGGGACGGAACCTTCCGCTCCACCGACGCGATCGGCGACGCCCTCGCCGCGCGAGTAGCCGGCTGACCCGGCAGAGCTCCACACCCAGGAAGCCGCCGGGTCGCGATCACCGCACCCGGCGGCTTTTCCTGCGCGGCCCCGGGTGCCACCATCTCCCCTGGGCCGCATCACCCCGTTTCTCCGAGGACACCTCGCGCGCGATAATCGAACGCGAGGCCGCGGAATACGGGGAAGCTCGGACGTCCTAGTACGCGTGAGCGCGGTCCGCCATACACAAACGGTGAAGGACAAGCACTCATGACGACGCCCACGATCGAGCTGAAGCCCTCCTCGAACCCCCTGTCCGACGCGGAGCGCGAGGCGATCTTGGCCAGCCCCGGTTTCGGCCGCCACTTCACCGATCACATGGTGACGATCAAGTGGACCGAGGGCCGCGGCTGGCACGACGCCGAGCTGGTCCCGTACGCGCCGCTGTCGATCGACCCGGCGAACATGACGCTGCACTACGCGCAGACCATCTTCGAGGGCCTCAAGGCCTACAAGCAGCCCGACGGCACGGTCGCCACGTTCCGCCCCGAGGCCAACGCCGAGCGCTTCCAGACCTCCGCGCGCCGCATGGCGATGCCCGAGCTCCCCGCCGACCTGTTCATCGCCGCCTGCGACGCCCTCATCGCGCAGGACCGCGCCTGGGTGCCGGACTCCGGCGAGGCCTCGCTGTACCTGCGTCCGTTCATGTTCGCGTCCGAGGTCGGCCTGGGTGTCCGTCCGGCCAACGAGTTCCTGTTCATGGTCATCGCCTCGCCGGCCGGCGCGTACTTCCCCGGTGGCGTCAAGCCCGTCTCCGTCTGGCTCTCGGAGGAGTACGTCCGCGCCGTCAAGGGCGGTACGGGCGCGGCGAAGACCGGCGGCAACTACGCGGCCTCCCTGGTCGCCCAGGCCCAGGCGGCCTCGCACGGCTGCGACCAGGTCGTGTGGCTCGACGCCGTCGAGCACCGCTGGATCGAGGAGATGGGCGGCATGAACCTGTACTTCGTGTACGGCGACCGCATCGTCACCCCCGAGCTCACCGGTTCGCTCCTCCCGGGCATCACCCGCGACTCGCTCCTCACCATCGCCCGCGACCTCGGCTACACCGCCGAGGAGGGCCGGATCAGCACCGAGGACTGGAAGCGCGACAACGAGAACGGCACCCTGACCGAGGTGTTCGCCTGCGGCACGGCCGCCGTGATCACCCCGGTCGGCTCGGTCAAGTCGGAGCGCGCCAACTGGACCCAGGGCACCGGCGAGCCCGGCGAGGTCACCATGAAGCTCCGCAAGGCGCTGCTGGACCTCCAGACCGGCCACACCGCCGACACCCACGGCTGGATGCACCCGCTCGGCTAGTCCCTGTCGGGCGCGTCCGCCACGAGGTCCCGGCCGCGAGGTCGGGGCCTCGTCGTGCGTTCGGGGTCCGCTGCCGCCGACGGCGCGGGCAGTTCGCGGCGGCCGTCCGTCCCACCCGAACGGCTCATCCCGGCCCCGCTCTCGGGCAGGCGCTCGGGGAACGCCACGACCGATGCGGGCCGTCGGCCGCCGGGCCGTTCGAGCCCGGACGTCGCTCCCTGCGGGCGCGGGACCCGCCCGTAAACGGATGCGGGGTGCGTACCGGCGTGCGAATTTGGTCGCGCCGCCGATTCGGCGCCGGACACCGGCCCGGGCGGCCCGGTACGCCCCTCCATCGGGGGTGGACCCCTCGTGCGCCGGCGGCTCGTGCCGGCGGAAAGGCGGATCCCATGAAGCGGTTCGTTGCCTCCGGCCTGATCTGTGCGGCCGTGGTGCTGGGCGCCTCGGCATGCTCCAGCAATGACGAGACCCCGGAGGAAAAGGCCTCGAAGGCCGGAGCCGAGCTCTGTACCAACCTGACCCAGCTGAAGTCGGACAATGCCGCACTCAAGGCGTTGAACCCGGCCACGGCCACGAAGGACCAGATGCAAAAGGCCTACGACGCCGTGCAGACGGACTGGAAGAACGTCAAGGAGAACACCCAGACCATGAAGTCGGCCGAGCGGGACGCCGTCCAGTCGGCTGCGGAGAACCTCAAGAAGGCCTACGAGGGCCTGCCCGGCGACACCACGGGCAAGGAGGCCCTGACCCAGCTCCAGCCGCAGATCCAGCAGCTCGACACCGCGGCCACCCAGGCGGCCACCGACCACCACTGCCGGGCCGGCTGACCGGGCACGGCGGGACGGGCCGCCGACGGCGGCGACGACCGACGGCGCGGGCCCCGGGGAGAGGAATCCCCGGGGCCCGCGCCGTACGTCCGCTTCAGCCGGCGTCAGTCGACGGCCACCGCGACCCCGACGGCGGCCGACACGGCCGTCTCGTCGAGTCCGGCCGGCTCGGCCGGCTCGGACGCGTCCGCCGTCTTGAACGTCAGGGCCAGGTACACCAGGCCGCCGACCAGGCCGGAGAGGACGAAGGAGCAGTCCACCCCACCGGTCAGGGCCAGCAGCGGGCCCTCGTAGAAGGGGGTGGTCACGGCGAGCAGGCCGACGCCCGCGCCGATCGCCCAGGCTGCGGTGGCCCGGATGTTCCAGCCCGCCCGGTACCAGTAGATCCCGCCGACCGAGCGGCGGTTGAAGACCTGGAGCGCGTCGGCGTCGTACTGCCCGCGGCAGCGGACGTAGCCGATCAGGGTGATGACGGCCCACGGCGTGCCGATCGCGGTCAGCAGCAGGACGAACGAGGTCATCGCGGACTGGACGTCCCACTCGAACGAACCGATGAAGACGAACGCGGTGGCGACGGCGGCGGCGATCACGGTGGCCTTGGTACGGGTGGCCTTGGGGACGATCGCGTCCAGGTCGAGGCCCATGGAGTAGAGCATCAGCCCGGCGTTGCCCACCGAACCGGCCGCGGCCGCGGCGAGCAGCGGGACCAGGTACCAGAAGGGCGCCGCGTCGACGAGCGGCCCGGCGTAGTCCGCGCCGGCCTTGGCGGCGAGCGCGGTGTACGTGCCGAACAGCTGCGGGATCAGGAGACCGATCGCCAGACCCAGACAGGTGCCCCAGAAGACCTTGCGGGAGCTGTGCCGGGTCGGGGAGATGTAGCGGGTGTAGTCGCCGAGCAGGGTGATGAAGGCGACGGGACCGCTCAGACCGGCGGCGACGGCGGCCAGCAGCCAGGTCGGCCAGAACGAGCCGAGCAGGTACGAGGTCCCGAGCGGCGCGGCGGTGGTGAAGTCGGGCGCGTAGGCGTAGAGGCCGATGGCCAGCAGGATCACCATGCCGATGGAGAGCACCTTGCTCATGCGCAGGAGCAGTCGGTAGCCGAAGACGGCCCCGACGACGGTGAAGGCGGCCAGTACGCCGTACATGACCGAGTGGGTGACGTTGGTGTCCGGGAGCCCCACGAGCCGCGCCAGGGTGCCGACCATCACGTCGCCACCGATCCACAGGGTCAGGGCGGTGTAGCCGAGCGCGAGGAGCAGGCCCACGATCGAGCCGACGAGCCGTCCTCGGACGCCGAACTGGGCGCCGCTGGAGGTGGAGAGGTTGGTGGCCGTCCGCAGGGAGACCAGCGCCAGCGGCGCGGTGAAGGCGATGCCGACGAGGGTGCCGGTCACGATGGCCGTGAGCGAGGGCCACAGGCCCAGCCCGAAGGACGGGGGCAGCCAGCCGAACACGATCACGCCGAGGCAGAGATTGGAGCCGAGCAGGATCGATATCAGGTCACGGGGACCGCTCGTCCGCTCCTCCTCGGGGATCGTGTCGACTCCACGCTGTTCGATGGGCATGGGGGGAGCTCCCTTGGCAGGGCGGGGATGTTTGCACTTCGTTTGAGCGACATTCAATGTGACCTAATCCCTGGCCTGAGGTCAATGCTTCATTGCAGGGAAATGAAGAGTTAGAGTGATGCTCTAACCCATCGACTCAAAAGGTGGTGGATCGGCGTGCGGCTGACCCCTACGGAGCGTGACCGGCTGCTGCTGCGCGGCGCGGCGGAACTGGCCAGGTCCCGGCGGGCCCGGGGCCTGAAGCTCAACGTCCCCGAGGCCACCGCGCTCATCGCGGACACGATCTGCGAGGCGGCCCGCGACGGCAAGCGGCTCGCCGAGGCCATCGAGGAGGCCCGAAGGGTGCTGGGCCCCGACGACGTGCTGCCCGGCGTGTCCGACGTGGTCACGGAGGTCCACGTCGAGGCCGTCTTCGACGACGGATCGCGGCTCGCCGTGGTCTCCTCGCCGATCCGGGGCGCCGTGGGCCTGGGCGACGACGCGCCCGGCGCGGTCGTGCCCGGCCCGGGAGCGCCCCAGCCGGAGCCCGTGGTCCACCTGCGGGTGCGCAACACGGCCTCCGTGCCGGTCAGCGTCACCTCCCACTTCCACTTCTTCGAGGCGAACCCGCGCCTGGACTTCGACCGGGCCGCGGCCTACGGCATGCGGCTGTGCGTGCTCGCGGGCTCCTCCGTACGGTTCGACCCGCACGGCGAGGCCGAGGTCGGGCTGGTCCCCATCGGCGGCGAGCGCGTGGCCATCGGCTTCGCGGGGCTGGTCGACGGGCCGCTGGACGCCCCCGGCGCCAAGGCGGAGGCCCTGCGCCGCGCCGCCGCCTGTGGCTACCTGGGCGTCGGCGAGTCCGGGGACGCGACGACGGACGACTCGACGGACGGAGACCAGGCGTGAGCAAGCAGACCAAGCACAGCGACCACTGCGCGCCCGGCGCGAGCCGGCACATCGACGCGCACGAGTACGCCTCCGTCTTCGGCCCCCGCGCCGGCGACCGGGTGCGACTCGGCGACTCGGGCCTGACCGTCCGCGTGGAGCACGACGCGCAGAAGCCGGGCGACGAGTTCCTGGCCGGCTTCGGCAAGACCGCCCGCGACGGCCTGCACCTCAAGGCCGCCGCCGTCCGCGACACCTGTGACGTGGTGATCAGCAACGTGCTGGTCATCGATGCCGTCCTCGGCATCCGCAAGGTGTCCATCGGCATCCGCGAGGGCCGCATCCACGCGATCGGCCGGGCCGGCAATCCCGACACCCTCGACGGCGTGGACGTCGTCGTCGGCACCGGTACGTCGATCGTCTCCGGCGAAGGTCTCATCGCCACCGCCGGAGCCGTGGACACCCACGTCCACCTGCTCTCCCCGCGGATCATGGAGGCCTCGCTCGCCGCCGGCGTCACCACCGTCATCGGCCAGGAGTTCGGCCCGGTCTGGGGCGTGGGGGTCAACTCCCCGTGGGCGCTGAAGCACGCCTTCAACGCCTTCGACGCCTGGCCCGTGAACATCGGCTTCCTCGCCCGCGGCTCCTCCTCGGACGCCGCGCCGCTGGTGGAGGCCCTGACCGAGGGCGGCGCGAGCGGGTTCAAGGTCCACGAGGACATGGGCGCGCACACCCGCGCCCTGGACACCGCCCTGCGGGTGGCCGAGGAGCACGACGTACAGGTCGCCCTGCACAGCGACGGCCTCAACGAGTGCCTCTCCGTCGAGGACACCCTGCGCGTCCTGGACGGCCGCACCATCCACGCCTTCCACATCGAGGGCTGCGGCGGTGGTCACGTCCCCAACGTGCTCAAGATGGCGGGCGTGCCGAACGTCATCGGCTCCTCCACCAACCCCACCCTGCCCTTCGGCCGGGACGCGGTCGCCGAGCACTACGGCATGATCGTCTCCGTCCACGACCTCAAGCCGGACCTGCCGGGCGACGCGGCCATGGCGCGCGACCGCATCCGGGCCGGGACGATGGGCGCCGAAGACGTCCTGCACGACCTGGGCGCGATCGGCATCACCTCCTCCGACGCCCAGGGCATGGGCCGCGCCGGCGAGACCATCCGGCGCACCTTCGCCATGGCCGCCAAGATGAAGGGCGAGCTGGGCCCGCTGGCCGGCGACGGCGAGGGCGACGACAACGCCCGCGTCCTGCGCTACATGGCCAAGCTGACCATCAACCCCGCCATCGCCCACGGCCTGGCCCACGAGATCGGCTCCGTCGAGGTCGGCAAGCTCGCCGACATCGTGCTGTGGCGCCCGCAGTTCTTCGGCGCCAAACCCCAGTTGGTGTTGAAGTCCGGCTTCCCGGCGTACGGGGTCACCGGTGACCCCAACGCCGCCACCGACACCTGCGAACCGCTCGTACTGGGGCCGCAGTTCGGCGCGTACGGGGCCACCGCCGCCGACATCTCCGTCGCCTTCGTCTCCGCCGCGGCGGCGGCGCTGGGCTCCGACCAGATGCCCACGCGCCGGCGCCGGGTGGCCGTACGCGGCGCCCGTGGCATCGGCCCCGCGGACCTCCTCCTCAACTCCCGGGTGGGCGCGGTCGACGTGGACGCGCGCAGCGGCCTCGTCACCCTCGACGGCGATCCGCTGCGCTCCGAGGCGGCCGATTCGGTCTCCCTCAACCGCCTGTACTTCCTGTAGCCGACACAGCTTGTAAGCCGGCACGGCTTGTAGGCCGCCACAGCTTGTAAACCAGCCGAGCTTGTCAATCAGCCCAGCCCTTAAAGGACCCCTCATGACGAAGCCCGTCGCCGACGGATTCCGGATGCCCGCCGAGTGGACGCCCCACGAGCGCACCTGGATGGCCTGGCCCAGCCCCAACCCCACCTTCACCAACGAGCAGGAACTCGCCGAGGCCCGTGAGGCGTGGGGAGCCGTGGCCCGCGCGGTCCGCTCGTACGAGCCCGTCACCCTCGTGGTCTCGCCCGGTGACGCCGAGAGCGCCCGCGCGATAGTCGGCGACGACGTGGAGCTGGTCGAGCGGGAGCTCGACGACGCCTGGATGCGGGACATCGGTCCGACCTTCGTCACCAACGACGCCGGTGAGCTGGCCGCGGTCGACTGGACCTTCAACGGCTGGGGCGCCCAGGAGTGGGCCCGCTGGGACCACGACGAGAAGATCGCCCGCCACGTCTCGGACCTGGTCGGCACCCGGACGTACAGCACCTCCCTGGTCAACGAGGGCGGCGCCATCCACGTCGACGGCGAGGGCACCGTGCTCCTCACCGACACCGTGCAGCTCGGCGAGGGCCGCAACCCCGACTGGAGCCGCCGGCAGGTCGAGGAGGAGATCCACGCCCACCTCGGCACCACCAAGGCCATCTGGCTGCCGTACGGCCTGGCCGGGGACTACGGCACCTACGGCACCCAGGGCCACGTGGACATCGTCGCCGCCTTCGCGCGCCCCGGCGTGGTCATGGTCCACGCCCAGCCCGACCCGGCCCACCCGGACCACGAGCGCTGCAAGACCATCGCCGCGCTCCTGCGCGCCTCCACCGACGCGCGGGGCCGGCAGCTGGAGGTCGTGGAGATCCCGGCGCCGACCGTGCTGGAGGAGGACGGCGAGTGGGTCGACTACTCGTACATCAACCACTACCTGTGCAACGACGGCGTCGTCCTGTGCTCCTTCGACGACCCCCGGGACGAGGAGGCGGCGGAGATCTTCCGCGGTCTGTTCCCCGAGCGGACCGTGACCCTCGTTGACGCACGTACGATTTTCGCCGGGGGTGGCGGTATCCACTGCATCACCCAGCAGCAACCGAAGGTCTGACCCGGGTGGTCGGACCGATGTAGAGGAGAGGCCCATGGCGGCGGGTGGAGTACGGCCGGCGCGGAAGAACGCACCGCCGCGCGAGGACGTGCTCGTCGCCGCCATGGCCACGATCGCCGAACGCGGCCTGGACGGTCTGACCATGGCCGGCCTGGGTCGCGAGGTCGGCATGAGCAGCGGCCACCTCCTGTACTACTTCGGCAGCAAGGACGAACTGCTGCTGCGGACCCTGGAGTGGAGCGAGGCCGAGCTCGGCGGCGAACGACGCGCCCTGCTCTCGCGCGGCGGTACCGCGCGCGAACGGCTCGCGGCCTACGTGGACCTCTACGTCCCCGACGGCGCCCGGGACCCGCACTGGACCCTGTGGTTGGAGGTCTGGAACCGGTCGCAGAACGCCGGGCCGGGCGAACGCGAGCGGCAGGCCGCCATCGAGGGCGCCTGGCACCGCGATCTCGTGGCGCTGCTCGCCGAGGGCATCTCGCGCGGGGAGTTCCGGCCGGTGGACGCCGACCGCTTCGCGGCCCGGATGCGCGCCCTGCTCGACGGGTTCAGCATCCAGGTCGCCGTCGGCCTGCCCGGGATAGGGCGGGGCGACATCCTCGACCACGTGAGGGAATTCGTGGACCAGACGCTGGCGGCGCCGCCGGCCTGACCCCGCGGGCGCCCGATCACCCCCAGACGCGATCACCCCCAGACCCGATCGCCCCGAGACGCGATCGCCCCGAGACCCGATCACCCCCAGACCCGATCACCCCGAGACCCCGATCCGCCGAGACCCGCCCGCACCGCCCCCGCTCGCATAGTGAGACGTCGGTCCGCGCGCGTGGACCCCTGTGGCACACTGCGGGCGTGCCTGCTCAGCTCATGATTATCGACAGCAGCGCGCCGGTCCGCAGTGGCCGCTAGCCGTGGAACAACCACGGGAAAGCGGCCACCGTGCCTCAGACCCGCGCGCAGACCTCTCGCACCCGCGAGAGGTTTTTTCGTTTCCCGGCCCATTCCTGCCGGGGCCCGGCAGCGCGCGATGATGGGGGCAGTGGATCCCCGGTCTCCGGAACCACTCATCCGACAGGAGTCAGACCAGCATGACGACGACAGAGGCCACGGAGCCGACTGAGCCGCAGGCAGGCACTGCCGACGGCTTCCACGTCTTCGACACCACCCTGCGCGACGGCGCCCAGCGCGAGGGCATCAACCTCACGGTCGCGGACAAGCTGACGATCGCCCGGCACCTGGACGACTTCGGGGTGGGCTTCATCGAGGGCGGCTGGCCCGGCGCCAACCCCCGCGACACCGAGTTCTTCGCCCGCGCCCGCGCCGAGATCGACTTCAAGCACGCGAAGCTCGTAGCCTTCGGCGCCACCCGCCGCGCCGGCGGCTCCGCCGCCGCGGACCCCCAGGTCCGCGCCCTGCTGGAGTCCGGCGCGCCCGTGATCACCCTGGTCGCGAAGTCCCACGACCGGCACGTCGAACTCGCGCTGCGCACCACCTTGGACGAGAACCTGGAGATGGTCCGCGACACCGTCTCCCACCTGGTCGCGGAGGGCCGTCGGGTCTTCGTCGACTGCGAGCACTTCTTCGACGGCTACCGGGCCAACGCCGAGTACGCGAAGTCCGTCGTGCGGACCGCGTACGAGGCCGGCGCCGATGTCGTCATCCTCTGCGACACCAACGGCGGCATGCTCCCCGCCCAGATCTCCGCCACCGTCGCCACCGTCCTCGCGGACACCGGCGCGCGCCTGGGCATCCACGCCCAGGACGACACCGGCTGCGCGGTGGCCAACACGCTCGCCGCCGTGGACGCGGGCGCCACCCACGTCCAGTGCACCGCGAACGGCTACGGCGAGCGCGTCGGCAACGCCAACCTGTTCCCCGTCGTCGCCGCGCTGGAGATCAAGTACGGGCGTCGGGTGCTGCCCGAGGGCGCGCTCGCCGAGATGACCCGGATCTCGCACGCCATCGCCGAGGTCGTCAACCTGACGCCGTCCACGCACCAGCCGTACGTGGGCGTCTCCGCCTTCGCGCACAAGGCGGGCCTGCACGCGTCCGCGATCAAGGTCGACCCCGACCTCTACCAGCACATCGACCCCGAGCGCGTCGGCAACACCATGCGGATGCTGGTCTCCGACATGGCGGGCCGCGCCTCGATCGAGCTCAAGGGCAAGGAACTCGGCGTCGATCTCGGCGACGACCGCGCGCTGATCTCCCGGGTCGTGGAGCGGGTCAAGGAGCGCGAGCTCCAGGGCTACACCTACGAGGCCGCCGACGCCTCCTTCGAGCTGCTGCTGCGCGCCGAGGCGGAGGGCCGGGCCCGCAAGTACTTCCGGGTCGAGTCCTGGCGGGCGATCGTCGAGGACCGTCCGGACGGCACCCACGCCAACGAGGCCACGGTCAAGCTGTGGGCCAAGGGGGAGCGGATCGTGGCGACGGCCGAGGGCAACGGCCCCGTCAACGCGCTCGACCGCGCGCTGCGGGTGGCGCTGGAGCGGTTCTACCCGCAGCTGGCCAAGTTCGAGCTGGTGGACTACAAGGTCCGCATCCTGGAGGGCAAGCACGGCACGGAGTCCACGACCCGGGTGCTGATCTCCACGACGGACGGCGCCCGCGAGTGGTCCACGGTCGGCGTCGCCCCGAACGTGATCGCGGCCTCCTGGCAGGCCTTGGAGGACGCCTTCACCTACGGTCTCCTACGCGCGGGCGTCGAACCGGCCGAGTAGGCGCGCGGCCCCGGCCCGGGCACAGACCGGCCCCATGTCCCGTTCACCCGCGCGAGGGGCGGTTCGGGTAGCGTCGTAGACATGAAGACCAGGCTTGTCTCCGTATTGTCCGGTCTGTTGCTGGGGCTTTTCGCGTTCGCTCTCGTGGGCGCGCCGCATGCGTCCGCCGACACCGGGACCGCGGCCGTCGCGCGGGCCCTCAAGCAGGGTCCCGTCTACGTCGACCCCCGCGCCGAGGCACAGCTGCCGAAGGCGCAGGCGGACGCGCTGGCCCGGAAGATCGAGAAGGCCGGGAAGCCGGTCTTCGTCGTGGTCCTCCCCGCCACGGACGAGTTCCCGCCCAATGGGCTGCTGAGCGCCGTCCGCGCCCAGACGGGCATCACGGGGCTGTACGCGATCCGCCTCGGCACCGGCTTCGACGCCGGGGCCGACGCCTCCGTCATGCCTCGGGTCGCCGTACGCAACCTCACCGACGCCGTGAAGGCGGGCGGGCCGGTCGACGCGGTCACCGAGCTGAACAACTTCGTGGACCAGGCCCTCACCCAGACCAAGGGCGGGGCCCCGGCCTCCTGGGGCGACACCGGCGCCGACCACGGCACCCCGGTCGGCGGCCTGGTCACGCTCGGCGCGGTCGCCGTGCTCGGCGGCGGCGGCGCGTACGCGCTGGTCCGGCGCAACCGCAAGAAGAAGGAAGAGGTCCGCCGCGAGGCCGTCGCCCGTCTCGGCGTGGTCGTGGACGAGGACATCACCGCCTTCGGCGAGGAACTCGACCGCCTGGACTTCCGGCCCGGTGAGCCCGGCGCCGACGACGCCATGCGCGCGGATTACGGCCAGGCCCTGGACTCGTACGAGAGGGCCAAGCAGATCATGGCCCAGGTCCGGTACCCGGAGGAGGTGCAGGGCGTCACGCAGGCACTGGAGGACGGTCGATACGCCCTGGCCCGCCTCGACGCGCGCCGCCAGGGCCGGCCGGTACCGGAGCGTCGGGCGCCGTGCTTCTTCGACCCGCGCCACGGTCCGAGCACGGAGGACGCCACTTGGGCCCCCGCGGGCGGGGTGGCCCGTACCGTCCCCGTCTGCACGGCGGACGCCGTGCGGCTGCGCGACGGCCTGGACCCGGCCGTGCGCACCGTGGACACCGACCACGGGCCGCGCCCCTACTACGACGCGGGCCCGGCCTACGGCCCCTGGGCCGGCGGGTACTTCGGCGGGGGCATCCTGCCCGGTCTGCTCGTGGGCACGATGCTCGGCTCGATGATGTCCGGTCCGGCGTACGCCTCCGACTTCGGCGGAGTGGGCGGCGGGTTCGACGGCGGCGACGTGTCGGGGGCCGACTTCAACCCGGCCGACTTCGGCGGTGGGGACTTCGGCGGCGGCGGGGGCTTCGACGGGGGTGGCGGCGGGTTCGACGGCGGGGGCGGCTTCTAGGGCTCGGGGCTCACGGCCCGGGCCCGGCCGCCCCCGGGTATCGCCGACGAACGGCTCAGGCCTGCTTGACGGCCGAGATGTCGAAGGTCAGCTTCACCTTGTCGCTGACCATCACGCCGCCGGCCTCCAGTGCGGCGTTCCAGGTCAGGCCCCAGTCGGAGCGCAGGATCTGCGTGGAGCCCTCGAAGCCGACGCGCTGGTTGCCGTAGACGTCGGTGGCCGAGCCGCCGAACTCCAGGTCGATGGAGAGCGGGCGGGTGACGTCCTTGATCGTGAGGTCGCCCGTGATGCGGTAGGTGTCACCGCCGAGCGCGGCCGCCCCGGTGGAGCGGAAGCTCATCAGCGGGAAGGTCTCGGCGTCGAAGAAGTCGGCGCCGCGCAGGTGGGCGTCGCGATCGGCGATGCCGGTGTCCACGGAGGCGGTCTTCACCTCGATGGTGGCCGTCGAGCGGGACGGGTCGGCGCCGTCGAGGTGGAGGAGGCCCTCGTGGTCGCTGAAGGCGCCGCGGACGTTGGTGACCATCGCGTGCCGGACGGTGAAGCCGATGTTGCTGTGGGCCGCGTCGATGGCGTAGTCGCCGGTGAGGGCGGCGAGCGCGGGGTCCACGTCCAAGGTGGAGACGGGTGCGGTGGTGGCGTTGTCCTGGTTGCCGGTGCGGCGGGTGAAGATACCCATGATCACTCCTCGGTCGAAGGGTCGAAGTTTTGTTTAATTTTCAACGATAGCGACGCTAGACCCATTCCGTTCAAATTTCAACCTCTTCGCCTCTGGGGGGGTGATTTGTAGGATCTCCATAACGGGCGACGGTCCGGGCTGGTGGAGTTCGCGCATCCTCCGGTGGTTCTGTCCGGGCCGCACAGCGGATCGCTCCGGAGACTGTGTGGAACCAACGGAGGGTTTTCGGCCCGTCACTTCGTAAGGTCGGTACATGACCGTTGTGGACCAGACCCAGAGCGAGCCGACGGACGCCCGCGGGCGCGTGGCCGAACTGCATTCCCTGCGCGAGCAGGCGCGGCGCGGCCCCAGTGACCGGGCGACCGAGGCGCAGCACGCCAAGGGCAAGCTGACCGCGCGCGAGCGCATCGCGCTGTTGCTCGACGAGGGTTCCTTCAAGGAGGTCGAACAGCTGCGCCGACACCGGGCGAGCGGCTTCGGCCTGGAGGGCAAGAAGCCCTACACGGACGGCGTCATCACCGGCTGGGGCACCGTCGAGGGCCGCACGGTCTTCGTCTACGCCCACGACTTCCGGATCTTCGGCGGCGCGCTGGGCGAGGCCCACGCCACGAAGATCCACAAGATCATGGACATGGCCATCGCGGCCGGTGCCCCGCTGGTCTCCCTCAACGACGGCGCGGGCGCCCGCATCCAGGAGGGCGTCTCCGCCCTCGCCGGTTACGGCGGCATCTTCCAGCGCAACACCAAGGCCTCCGGCGTCATCCCGCAGATCTCGGTCATGCTCGGCCCCTGCGCCGGCGGCGCCGCGTACTCCCCGGCCCTGACGGACTTCGTCTTCATGGTCCGCGAGACCTCGCAGATGTTCATCACCGGCCCGGACGTGGTCCGCGCCGTGACCGGCGAGGAGATCACCCAAAACGGGCTCGGCGGCGCCGACGTGCACGCCGAGACCTCGGGCGTCGCGCACTTCGCGTACGACGACGAGGAGACCTGCATCGCCGAGGTCCGCTACCTCATCACGATGCTGCCCTCCAACAACCGGGAGAACCCGCCGCTCCACCCGTCCACGGACCCGGCGGACCGCCGCTCCGACGTCCTGCTGGACCTGGTGCCCGCGGACGGCAACCGCCCCTACGACATGCTCAAGGTCATCGAGGAGCTCGTCGACGACGGCGACGTCCTGGAGATCCACGAGCGCTGGGCCCGCAACATCATCTGCGCCCTCGCCCGCATGGACGGTCAGGTCGTCGGCATCGTCGCCAACCAGCCCGGCCACCTGGCCGGCGTCCTGGACATCGAGGCCTCCGAGAAGGCGGCCCGCTTCGTCCAGATGTGCGACGCCTTCAACATCCCGATCATCACCCTGCTCGACGTCCCCGGCTTCCTGCCCGGCGTCGACCAGGAACACGGCGGCATCATCCGTCACGGCGCCAAGCTGCTGTACGCCTACTGCAACGCGACCGTCCCGCGGATCTCGCTGATCCTGCGCAAGGCGTACGGCGGCGCGTACATCGTCATGGACTCCCAGTCCATCGGCGCCGACCTCACCTACGCCTGGCCCACCAACGAGATCGCCGTGATGGGCGCCGAGGGCGCGGCCAACGTCATCTTCCGCAAGCAGATCGCGGACGCCGAGGACCCCGAGGCCATGCGCGCCCGCATGGTCAAGGAGTACAAGGCCGAACTGATGCACCCGTACTACGCGGCCGAGCGCGGCCTCGTGGACGACGTCATCGACCCCGCCGAGACCCGCGAAGTCCTCGTCAGCGCCCTCGCGATGCTCCGCACCAAGCACGCCGATCTGCCGTCCCGCAAGCACGGCAACCCGCCGCAGTAAGAGCGAAGGAGACCTGCCACCCATGAGCGTCACCGCAGACACGCTGCTCAAGGTCGAGAAGGGCAACGCCAAGCCCGAGGAGCTGGCCGCGATCACCGCGATCCTGCTCGCCCGCGCCGCCGCCGCCCCCGCGGCCGCCCCGGTGCACCGCATCGGCTCCCAGGCCCGCTGGCGCCGCCTGGAGCGCAGCCCCGGCTTCCGCTCGGCCCACAGCTGGCGGGGCTAGACCCCAGCGGCTGGACCCGGCGGCGGTCTGACCCCGTAGCGGCCCGAACGACGAAGGGCCCCCCGCACTCCTCGGAGCGCTGGGGGCCCTTTCGCGTGGGCCGGACCGGCCGGTTACCGCAGGCGGGCCATCAGGGCGTGCTCGACCAGGGTGATGAGCGCGCTCTTGGCGTCCCCGCGGTGGCGGGCGTCGGTGGTGATGATGGGGGCGTCCGGGCCGATCTGCAGGGCCTCGCGGACTTCCTCCGGGGTGTACGGTTGGTGGCCGTCGAACCCGTTGAGGGCGATGACGAACGGCAGGCCGCTGTTCTCGAAGTAGTCGACGGCGGGGAAGCAGTCGGCGAGACGGCGCGTGTCGACCAGGACCACGGCGCCGATGGCTCCGCGCACGAGGTCGTCCCACATGAACCAGAAGCGGTCCTGACCCGGGGTACCGAACAGGTACAGGATCAGGTCCTGGTCCAAGGTGATGCGGCCGAAGTCCATGGCGACCGTGGTGGTCGTCTTGTCCCCGGTGTGGGTGAGGTCGTCGATACCGGCGGAAGCGCTGGTCATGACGGCTTCGGTACGCAGCGGATTGATCTCGGAGACCGCGCCGACGAACGTGGTCTTGCCCACGCCGAAGCCGCCCGCCACCACGATCTTCGCGGAGGTGGTGGAGCGAGCCGCTCCGCCGTTAGAGCTTGCGAAGTCCACTGAGCACCCTTTCGAGCAGTGTCACATCTGGCTGGCCGCCGGCAGACTCGTCGCCGCCGGGCTGATGAATGGCGACAAGGCCCGCCTCCGCCAAGTCGGCGACGAGGATGCGGGCGACACCAAGAGGAATGGAGAGGAGTGCCGAGATCTCCGCGACGGATTTGATCTCCTGGCACAGACGGCAGATGCGCTGGTGCTCGGGCAACTGCCCTTGCAACCGAGCGGGATCAGCCGTGGTACTGACCAGCGCCTCGATGGCGAGCTGGTAGCGCGGCCGGGTACGGCCGCCGGTCATCGCGTACGGACGCACCAGCGGGTTGTGCGCCTTGGGCGCCTGCGGACGCGAGGCCCGGGGCGGTTGCTGCGGGAGCCGGTGAGGAGCCTGCGGCTGCTGCGGCTGACCGTACTGCGGCGGCTGGTGCTGACCGTACTGCTGCTGGTAGGGGTCGTGCTCCGGCACGGGCCGGCTTGGAGCGGAGGGGAAATTGAAGCGGTTCTGGTCGTGCCCACCCTGCGGCTGTTGCGCGCCGCCATAAGGATGTCCTCCGGGTGTTGTCACGCTTCCTCCTCCTGCTCCAAGAACGCAGTACTCCCTGTAGAACCGCGCCACCGCACCTTATGGTGCGATGACGCGAAACGCACTGCCTGTTTGCTAGTTGAGAAGACTTCCCTGCAGCTCCGAACGCAGTTCCGGGGTGAGGACACTGCCGGCTCGGTCCACGAGGAGGGCCATCTCGTAGCCCACGAGGCCGATGTCGCACTCGGGGTGCGCGAGCACCGCGAGCGAGGACCCGTCGGAGACGGACATGAGGAACAGGAATCCCCGGTCCATCTCCACCACGGTCTGGTTGACGGCGCCGCCCTCGAAGATGCGGGAGGCCCCTGCGGTCAGCGAGGTCAGACCGGAGGCCACGGCCGCCAGCTGATCGGCGCGGTCGCGCGGGAATCCGTCGGACATCGCCAGAAGAAGGCCGTCGGCGGAGACCACCACCGTGTGGGACACCCCGGGGGTGTTGTCCACGAAGTTGGTGATCAACCAGTTCAGGTTCTGTGCCGCCTGGCTCATCGGGCTCACACTAACGCTCCTGGTCATAGCTGTTACTTGACTGCTCGGAACCCGCGCTGCGTCCCTGCTGGACACCGCGCCGCAGGTTGCTCAACCTGCCGCGGACGTCCTCCGGGGCGCGGGAGACCTGGGGGCCGCCCTGCGGGGTCGTCTCCGCAGCACCCTCGACCAGGTTGGCCTTGGGCACCCGCCGAGGAAGACCGGACGGGGTGACCCCGCCCGCCTTCGGCTCACGGAGCTTGGCGGCCTGCTGCCAGCGCTCGTCGTTGTTCGAACGCCATGTCGCGCTGCCTTCCGTCTCCTCCGGAGCACTCTGCGCCTCAGCCGGCTGCTGCTGACGCTGCGGCCGCTGCTCGAAGAGAGATCCGGTGGACTCCGCTTTCTGCTGTCCCGACTGCTGCTGGCTGCCGCGACGCGGCAGGCCCGCCCCGGTCATCTGGTGACCGGTGTCGGCAGCGGCACCCGGACGGTCGAAGCCTACGCGGTCCGAAGCCGCTTCGGGAGCGGCCTGGGATTCCGATTCAGTCCGGTAGTCCTGCTGGTAGGCGTCCGAGTAGGTGTTCTGTTCGGGCCATTCGCCTTGCTGGGACTGAGATGCGTAGCCGTCCTCATAGGACTGGGCGTTGTGCCCCTGGTCCTGGTATTCGGCTTCCGGATAAGCGTAGTTCTGCTCCGGGTACGCCTCGTACGCCTGCTCGGCAAGCGGAGTCTCGTACGAGGCCTCGTAGCCCTGTCCGGACTGCTGCTCGAAGCCCTGGTACTCCTGGTACCCGTGCTCGGGCTGGGGTTCCGGATACTCCTGAGAGGAGTATCCGGACTCCTGCTGCTGGTCCTGCTCCTGCGGGAAGCCGACCTGGGCCGCCAGCGCGGCCCGGCGCTCCTGCTGGGACAGGGACCGCCCGACCGGGTCGAGCGAGTGCTCCTCCCCGCCCTGGGCGTCGTAGCGCGAGTCGTCGAAACCGAGTTCGGCGGCCGTGCGCAGCGGCGGGGCCGCCTGGGCCCGCTGCTCCGGGATGATCGAGGAGACAGTGAAGTCGTCGTCCGGTATGCCCTCGCCACCGCCACCGTGGGTGATGGCGTCCGGGAGCATGACCAGCGAGGTGGTGCCGGCAGCCTCTCCGGAGGGGCGCAGCTGGACGCGGATGCCGTGGCGGTCCGCCAGCCGGCCGACCACGAACAGACCCATGCGCTGCGAGATCGCGGCGTCCACGGTCGGCGGGTTGGCCAGCTTGTGGTTGATGTCCGCGAAGTCCTCGGCGGTGAGACCGATGCCCTTGTCGTGGATCTCCACCATGACGCGACCGTCGGGCAGACGCGTGGCGTTGACACGGACCTTGGTCTGGGGGGAGGAGAACGTCGTCGCGTTCTCCAGGAGCTCGGCGAGCAGGTGCACGAGGTCGGTCACGGCCTGGCCGTGGATCTCCGCCTCGGAGACGCCCGAGAACTCGATGCGCTCGTACTGCTCCACCTCGGAGGAGGCGGCGCGCAGCACGTCGACGAGGGGCACCGGCTGGTCCCAGCGGCGGCCCGGCTCCTCACCCGCGAGGATGAGGAGGTTCTCGCCGTTGCGCCGCATACGGGTGGCCAGGTGGTCCAGCCGGAAGAGGTTCTCCAGCTGGTCGGGGTCGCCCTCGTTGTTCTCCAGGTCGGTGATGAGGGTCAGCTGACCCTCGATCAGCGACTGGTTGCGCATGGAGAGGTTGGTGAAGATCGCGTTGACGTTCCCTCGGAGGAGGGCCTGCTCGGCGGCGAGCCGGACCGCTTCCCGGTGGACCTGGTCGAAGGCGCGGGCGACCTCGCCGATCTCGTCCTGGGAGTCGATCGGGATCGGCGTCACGCGGGTGTCGACCTTGCCGGGGTCGGTGCGCGAGAGCTGGTCGACGAGCATCGGCAGGCGCTGCTCGGCGACGTCGAAGGCGGCAGCGCGCAGACGGCGCATGGAGCGGCTCATCTGGCGGGCCATCATGCCGGCCAGGATGAACGCGGCCAGCAGGGCCACGACCACGGCGGCACCGGTGATGATGGCGTCGTTGCGGGCCGAGTCGGAGACCGCGACGGAGTCCTTGACGGCCTTGTCGAGGAGCTCGTTCTCGATCTCGGCGTAGCCGTCGAACTTGGCGGTGGCCGCGGCCTGCCAGGCGGGGGCGGTGGTACCGGCGGCGGCGAGCTTCTCCTTGCTCGCGCCACTGGCTATCGCCTCGGTCATGCCGGTGAGGGCGGAACCGTTGACGACCGGCGGCGCTTTGAACGTGGTGCCGGCCTGGTCGGCCGCCAGCTTGGCGGCGGTGAGCTTGGCCGCGCCGTCCTTGGCCTTGTCGGCCATGACCTCCTTGAGGCGGTTGGTGTCCGCGTCGGTGCCCGCCGCGACGTACTCGCCGATGGCGATCTCTTCGAGGTAGGCGTAGGAGGAGAACGCGACGAGCTGGCCCCTGCGGACCTCCTCGTTCTCGTTCGGGCGGACCAGGAGGTGCGTACCCACCGAGCGCTGGAGCGAGTTGGCGGCCTTGGCAAGCTCCACCGCGTAGACCATGCGGCCGTAGCTGGTGACGTTGCCGGTGCCCAGGCCCAGTTCGTTGGAGAACGTCATGAGGTAGTGCTGGACCAGCACGTAACCCTCTTCGGTCGGGATGGGACCCGCCGAGTTGGGCAGCGACTTCTTCGGTGTCTCCGGAGCCACGTAGGCCGTCTTGCGGACCTGCTCCAGCTTGGGCTCCTCCTGGCGGAAGAGCGCCAGGCGGTGCTCCAGGCTCTGGTTGTCCGGGAGGTCCTTGGCGGCGTCGGCGAACTTCTGCTTGGCCGCGTCGGTGGCCGCGTAGGCCTTCGCCACGACCGGGCTGTTGCGCTCGCCCTTGAGGAGGGGTTCGGCGGTGAGGTCACGCTCGTTCAGGAGAGCCTGGCCGTATTCGGCCGCCGCCTGGACGATGCGCGCCGTCTTCTCGGCGTCCTTGGCCTCGTTCCAGCTGTCGACCGAGCCCTTCACCTGGAAGCCACCCATGACCAGTCCGACGAGGACGGGTACGAGGAGGATGGCGTTCAGCTTGGTCGGCACACGCCAGTTGCGCGGGGCGAACTTGCTGGCGCTGCCCTTCGCGGCGGGTGGCTCCACGGGCACGTCGACGGGCGACGCGGCCGCTCGCGGCGGCGGGGTGAAGTTGCCCCGCGCGGGTTCGACCCCGGGGCTCGCGTTGCTTCGCCTCACTCGACCAACAACCTCTCGGCGGTGCTACTAGCTAGTTCGTTGAATTCCAGCACGGTTGACGGCCCTGCTCCAAACACTCGGAATCGGCCATTCCAACAGCCTTATGTCCCGCATAAATCGGACATAAAGAGCGACCTGCGGCAAATGCCGGGCTCGTTGTGAGCACAGCGGTACCGGGTGAACGCACCCTGTGCCCGACTGGCGGGTAATTCTCTGTCGAAACGTTATGAACGAGGAGAGCGGGCCGTGTTCCATGACACAGCCCGCCCTCTTTCGAACACGATTTGGGACCCGACTACTTGAGCCGCGCCATCAGGGCGTGCTCCACGAGCGTGATGAGCGCGCTCTTGGCGTCCCCGCGGTGGCGGGCGTCGGTGGTGATGATGGGGGCGTCCGGGCCGATCTGCAGGGCCTCGCGGACTTCCTCCGGGGTGTACGGCTGGTGTCCCTCGAATCCGTTGAGCGCCACCACGAAGGGCAGGCCGCTGTTCTCGAAGTAGTCGACGGCGGGGAAGCAGTCGGCGAGACGGCGGGTGTCGACCAGGACGATCGCGCCGATGGCGCCGCGGACCAGGTCGTCCCACATGAACCAGAAGCGGTCCTGACCCGGGGTACCGAACAGGTACAGGATCAGGTCCTGGTCCAAGGTGATGCGGCCGAAGTCCATGGCGACCGTGGTGGTCGTCTTGTCCCCGGTGTGGGTGAGGTCGTCGATGCCCGCGCTCGCGGACGTCATCACGGCCTCGGTACGCAGCGGATTGATCTCGGAGACCGCGCCGACGAACGTGGTCTTGCCCACGCCGAAACCGCCCGCCACCACGATCTTCGCGGAGGTGGTGGAGCGAGGAGCCGCTCCGCCGTCAGATCTTGCGAAGTCCACTGAGAACCCTCTCGAGCAGCGTTACATCCGGCGTTCCGCCGGCCTCTCCATTGCCCGGCTGGTGGATGGCCACCATTCCGGCCTCGGCCAGGTCGGCGACGAGGATCCGGGCGACACCGAGCGGCATCGACAGCAGTGCGGAGACCTCCGCGACCGACTTCACCTCACGGCACAGGGTGCAGATGCGCTGGTGCTCCGGCAGCAGGCCGGACAGGTGCATCGGATCGGCCGTGGTGCTGACCAGCGCCTCTATGGCGAGCTGGTAGCGGGGCCGGGTCCGGCCGCCGGTCATCGCGTAGGGACGCACCAGCGGCTGGTCGCCTTCCGAGTACGAGTCTCCGTACGAATCCGGGTAGGCGGGGGGCGGGGTCATTGATCCTCCGGGCTGGACAGCAGTGGTCAGCGTGCCGTCTCACGGGGCGGCCGGTGGGGGGGACGGTATGACGGCCTGGCGGTGGTACTTGGGTGTGGGGCGGGTGCCCCGGCCCCCCGGCCGGAAGTACCGTCCGGCCGGGAGGTTCGCGGTCAGCCGAGGAGGCTGCCCTGGAGTTCCGAGCGCAGTTCCGGGGTGAGGACGCTGCCGGCCCGGTCCACGAGGAGGGCCATCTCGTAGCCCACGAGGCCGATGTCGCACTCCGGGTGCGCCAGTACGGCCAGCGAGGAACCGTCGGAGACGGACATGAGGAACAGGAATCCCCGGTCCATCTCCACCACGGTCTGGTTGACGGCGCCGCCCTCGAAGATGCGGGAGGCCCCGGCGGTCAGCGAGGTCAGGCCGGAGGCCACGGCCGCCAGCTGATCGGCCCGGTCACGGGGGAAACCTTCCGACATCGCCAGAAGGAGTCCGTCGGCGGAGACCACCACGGTGTGGGACACCCCGGGGGTGTTGTCCACGAAGTTGGTGATCAACCAGTTCAGGTTCTGTGCCGCCTGGCTCATCGAACTCAACTATCGCTCCTGCTGGTAAGTGGGGTCGATCTGGTAACTGCCGGTCGCGGGGCCGGCGGTGCCGGCTTGGCGCCCCTGCTGGATACCGCGTCGGAGGTTGGTGAGGCGACCGCGGACGTCGTCCGGGGCGCGCGAGACCTGCGGACCCGCCTGGGTCTCGGCCTGCTGCTGAGCGGTACCGGCCACGAGGTTCGCCCGCGGTACCCGCTTGGGCAGGCCCGAGGTCGTGATGCCGCCGGCGGCGGGCTGGCGCACGCGCTCGGCCTGCCGCATCAGCTCGTCGTTCGGCGAGGACCGCCAACTGACGGTCGGCACCGCGCCGGTCGCCGTCTGGTCGGCCGACAGTTCCTGACCGCGCTGGGGGAGCGGCTGCTGGTGAGCCGGCGCGGCGGGAGTCTGCTGGTACTGCTGCGGCTGCTGGGGTACGGAGGGACCGCCGTCCTGGCGGACCCAGTTCGACTCGAGGGTATCGAAGATCGGGCTGCGCGCCTCACCGGGACCCGGGGCCGGCGGCAGCGCCTCGGGCCGCGTCTGCGGACGCGGCGCCGGGGAGTAGCCGCCGGACTGCGGGGCCTGGGGCCGGCCGCCGTTGTAGCCGCCCACGCCGGGACCGCCGCCGCGGGGTGCCTGGAGGTCCCCCGGTCGCTCGAACTGCCCGGTGGCCGACGGGTCCAGGGGACCGCGTACGTCGGGGCGCTCAAACTGTCCGGTGGTGCTGCCTGCCGCGTTGCCGCCGGCGTACGGGGCCGGTGCGTTGAAGTCGGGACGGGGGAACTCGGCCGTCGCACCGGGGCCCGACAGCTCGTCGTGCCCGCGCGGGACCTCGTGACCGCCCTGGCCGGCGCCCCAGCTGGTGCTCTGCGGGGCCGCGGTACCCGCACCCGGGAGCTCCGGACGCGGGGCGCCGCCGCGCGGCGGCAGCTGCGGCCGCTTGCGCTGGACGGGAGCCGGGGGCTGACCCTGACCGCCTTGGGCGCCGGCCTGGGCGGGCTGCTGCTGCGGCCGCTCGAAGCCGTTGCCCTGCGGGAAGGCGGAGGGACCGGTACCGGGCCGGGACTGCGCACCGCCGACGGGACCGCCGAGAGCGCCGCCCGCCGGACCCCGGGCCGGGAGCGGGGTCGTGAAACCGCCCGCGCCCTGACCCGTGGGGGCACCCGGACCCGCCTGCGGACGGGCCATCGGGCCGCCCTGCTGCTGGGGCCGCGCGCCCGCACCGCCCTGCGGGCCGGGACCCTGGCCCTGGGGCCGCTGCTGTGCGCCCGCGGAACCGTCCCGCCCGGGGAGCGCGGCACGCTGCCCGGCGGCGGAGACCTGACCGCGCTGCGGACCGGCGCCCACGGGGGGACGGGGGCCGCCCCCACCGCCGACGGACCCCTGTCCCGCGGAACCGCCCGGACCGCCCGTGCCGACCTGCGGGGCACCGGAACCGGGACCCTGACCACCCTGGCCGGGCATCGGCGCGGGCTTCTTGCCGCCCTGGGCGACATCCACCGGCAGCATGACGAGCGCGGTGGTACCGCCCGAGTCGGAGGGGCGCAGCTGGATGCGGATGCCGTGTCGCAGGGACAGGCGGCCGACCACGAACAGACCCATGCGGCGGGAGACGGAGACGTCCACGGTAGGCGGCGACGCGAGTCGCTCGTTGATCGCGGCGAGGTCCTCGGGGGAGAGGCCGATGCCGGTGTCGTGGATCTCGACGAGGACGCGGCCGTCCGGCAGGGCGTGGCCGGTGACCTTGACCTTGGTCTGCGGGGAGGAGAACGACGTGGCGTTCTCCAACAGCTCGGCCAGCAGGTGCACGAGGTCGTTGACGACGCGGCCGGCGACATCGGTGCCGGGCACCGACGAGAGTTCGATGCGCTCGTACTGCTCCACCTCGGACGCCGCGGCGCGGAGCACGTCGACGAGCGGGACGGGGCGGGTCCACCGGCGGCCCGGCTCCTCGCCCGCGAGGACGAGGAGGTTCTCGCCGTTACGGCGCATACGGGTCGCGAGGTGGTCGAGCTTGAAGAGCGAGGACAGCTGGTCCGGGTCGGCCTCGCGCGACTCCAGCTCGGAGATGAGCGAGAGCTGGCGCTGGATCAGACCCTGCGAGCGGCGCGAGAGGTTGGTGAACATCGCGTTGACGTTGCCCCGCAGCAGGGCCTGCTCGGCGGCGAGGCGGACGGCCTCGCGGTGCACGTCGTCGAAGGCCGCGGCCACCTGGCCGATCTCGTCGCGGGTGTGCAGACCGACCGACTCCACCGTGGTGTCGACGTCCTGCGGGTCGGTCTCGGACAGCTGCTTGACGAGCTCGGGCAGACGGTCCTGGGCGACGCGGGTCGCCGTGTCCTGGAGGCGGCGCAGCGAGCGGATCATGGAGCGGGCCATGACGAAGGCGCCGACGAGGGAGACACCGAGGACGAGGAGGATCAGGGCACCGTTGATGATGGCGTCCTGCTGCGACGCGCTCTTCAGCTCGCGGGCCTTCTGCTCCATGTCCTCGAGGAGGGTGAGCTCGATGACCTTCATGGCCGTGAGCTTGGTGCCGTCGGCGTCGTACCAGTCCATCCAGGAGTGGTACGCCTGCTCCTTGCCAAACTGGCCCTGGGTGGACAGGACGCGACGGGTGTAGTGGTCGGCCTTGCTGATCTCCGCGTTGCCGTCGCCGAGGCTGGCGAGGAGCTCCTCGGACTTGCCCTGGTAGACGAGTTCGAAGGTCTTCTTCGACTGGCTCTCGCCGCGCAGCGCGGACAGCGCGTACAGGCGGTCGTTCTCGGTCAGGTTGCCCGGCTTGTCGCCGCTCTCGGGGAGCGAGGCGGCGATGATCGCGCGCTGGATGGAGGCGTACTCCTTGGCGGAGGAGAAGGCCGCCAGGGCGCGCGTGCGCTTGATCATCTCGGGGTTGGAGGTGGCCTGGGCCATGTCCTGCGAAAGGGAGAGCAGCGAGACGATGAGTGCGTTGTACTCGGTGACCGTCTGCTGGGCGCCGTTCTGGTACGCCTTCTTGCGGATGTCCTCGATGCCGGTGAGCTGGCGGCCGATCTGCAGGATGTTGTTGCGGATCGACTTGAGGGTGTCGTCCTTGTCCTGCGTGCTGTCGACCTTGTCGGTCGCGACGCCGAACGCCTCGATGGCGGTGTTGGTCTGGTCGCGGACGCCCTGGACGAGGGAGTTCGGCTTGCCCGACTTGTCCACCGACAGAGGACCCGCGGACTTGTCGCGCTCCTCCTGGAGCGCGGCGGCCAGGTTGGTGGCCTGCCGGGTCATCGTCGTCAGCAGCTGCATGTGGTCCAGCTGCGCGATGTCGTTGAGCGAGTCGTTGATGCGGAAACCACCGAGCGTGGTGGCGGCGACGACCGGCAGGGTCAGCAGCGACACCAGGCGCGTGCTGATGCGCCAGTTCTGCATGGCCATGCGTGAACCGGGCCCGCTGGGGGCCTTCGGTATCGCCACGTCCTGCTCGGGAGCAGGTTCGCCCTTGCCCTTGCCCTTGGCCCGCGCCGCGCCCTTCGGCTTGGCGCGACCCTTGGCCTTCCCCTTCACGGGGTTGGCGGCATCGGGGCTCGCTCCTTCGACAGCCGGCCCTCGGTTCTGGGCGTGCTGGGGCGAGGAGCCACGGTCGGTCCCGCCGCGCGGCTCCTGCTCCGACGCAGCTTCCCCTCGGCCCTCGTGGGCCTGGGGAGAACCCTTGCCATCCCTCTTGAATCGTCCCTGCACTAGCGTCGCAACCTCTGGACCAGGCGTCCCGCCGGTGGAGCGGTGGGACGGTGTCGAGTCGTGGGGCACTGACGGCCCCATGGTGGTCGTCGGTGACCGGCGCGTCTCCCTCTCCTTGCCGCCGCGCTCGGCGCTGAGTCGCGCCACCTGCGCGCCGGCTGATTCCCGCGGCGGTCCCGCGAATTCCAGCACAGTGGGGGATCTCCAACAAGGTGCGCGGCTCCCCCCGGCGAGCCCGTCACGGCTTGTGACAGGAGCACTACCCGACGTGGAAGGCCTTTCGGGGCGAACCGGACTTACGTTGACCAAACACCGTGGCTGTCAAGGTGTCCCAGTCGAGATGATCAGGAGCGGAATAACGCGTTCAGTAGCGCAATGTCCGTTTCGGGGCCCTCGGTTGACCGTCCGTTATGCCCGCAATGCCCGGTCACTGGTGAGGAAACTCACACAGCTGTGGCCATTACTTCCCGGTTCGGCGGGGGATTCGGATGTTTAGCCTTTCCCTTTGCAGGGTTGGCGCATCCGAGCACCACCACACTACGAGCGAGCCAGGGGCCCGAAACTCCGATGAATCCGCAGACTCCGCAGAACCCCCAGAACCCCCACAAGACGACGCTGATCTTCCGCAACATAGCCAACCCCCGCCGCACCACCCTGGCGCACCTCGCGGACGCCGAGGAACTGCAGTCGGCCCTGGCCCCGGAGCACTCCGTCGAGCTGCCCACGCAGACGGCGAACCCCCGCCGCACCGTGCTGATGGACGCGCCGGTCGCCGCCGCCGCGCAGTAGGGCCGCCGGACAAGGAGCGAAGCGCCCCCTCCCACCGCGTTAGCCTGGAGTCCGCAACTCCAGCCGGCGGAAATACAGAGGGGCAGACGCAACAGGTGCGCATCGCCAGGTTCTCGATCGACGGCAACGTCGCGTTCGGCGCGGTCGAGGGCAGCACTGCCCCCGGCGCCGAAGGTGAGCTCGTCCTCGACATCATCAAGGGCATCCCGTTCGCGGACTTCGAGCTCTCGGGCACCAAGGTCCCCTTGGACAAGGTCCGACTGCTGCCGCCCGTGCTCCCGAACAAGGTCGTGGCCATCGGCCGCAACTACGCGGAGCACGCGGCGGAGCTCGGCAACACGGTCCCGGAGACGCCCATCACCTTCTTCAAGCCCTCCACCTCGGTGGTCGGCCCGGGTGACCCCATCACGTACCCCTCCTTCTCCCAGGACCTCCACCACGAGGCGGAGCTGGCCGTGGTCATCGGCCGGATGTGCCGCGAGGTCCCCAAGGAGCGCGTCAAGGACGTGATCCTCGGCTACACCTGCGCCAACGACGTCACCGCGCGCGACGTCCAGCAGCGCGAGAAGCAGTGGGCCCGTGCGAAGGGCTTCGACAGCTCCTGCCCGCTGGGCCCCTGGATCGAGACCGACCTCGACCCGCGCGACCTGACCATCCAGTGCACCGTCAACGGCGAACAACGCCAGCTCGGCCGCACCAGCGACATGGTCCGTTCGATCGAGGACCTGATCGTGCACATCACCGAGGCCATGACGCTGCTCCCGGGCGACGTCATCCTCACGGGGACCCCGGCCGGAGTCGGCCCCCTCAACGTCGGCGACGAGGTCGCCGTCACCATCGAAGGCATCGGCACTCTCACCAACAAGGTGATCAAGCGTGGCTAACGGACCCGTCCGCGTACGTTTCTGTCCCTCCCCGACCGGCAACCCCCACGTGGGCCTGGTCCGGACCGCCCTCTTCAACTGGGCGTTCGCCCGCCACCACGGCGGTACGTTCGTCTTCCGCATCGAGGACACCGACGCGGCCCGCGACTCCGAGGAGTCCTACCATCAGCTGCTCGACTCGCTGCGCTGGCTGGGCTTCACCTGGGACGAGGGCCCGGAGGTCGGCGGCCCGCACACCCCGTATCGCCAGTCCCAGCGGATGGACATCTACGCGGACGTCGCCCAGCGCCTGCGGGACGGCGGCTACGCCTACGACTGCTTCTGCACGACCGAGGAGCTCGAAGAGCGCCGCAACGCCGCCCGCGCTGCCGGCAAGCCCTCCGGCTACGACGGCCACTGCCGTGACCTCACCGCCGAGCAGGTGGCCGCCTACCGGGCCGAGGGCCGCCTGTCGATCGTCCGCTTCCGGATGCCCGACGAGCCGATCACCTTCACCGACCTGGTCCGCGGCGAGCTGACCTTCACCCCGGAGAACGTGCCGGACTTCGGCATCCTGCGGGCCAACGGCGCTCCGCTGTACACGCTCGTCAACCCGGTCGACGACGCGCTGATGCAGATCACGCACGTGCTGCGCGGCGAGGACCTGCTGTCCTCCACGCCCCGCCAGATCGCCCTGTACAAGGCGCTGATGGAGCTCGGCATCGCCACCGGCGTCCCGGAGTTCGGCCACCTGCCGTACGTCATGGGCGAGGGGAACAAGAAGCTCTCCAAGCGCGACCCGGAGGCCTCGCTCAACCTGTACCGCGAGCGCGGCTTCCTCCCCGAGGGCCTGCTGAACTACCTCTCCCTCCTCGGCTGGTCGTTCTCCAAGGACCAGGACATCTTCACCATCGAGGAGATGGTGGCGAAGTTCGACATCCCGGACGTGAACGCCAACCCGGCCCGCTTCGACCTGAAGAAGGCCGAGGCGATCAACGCCGACCACATCCGCCGGATGGACCCGAAGGCGTTCGCCGACGCGTGCACGCCGTGGCTGCGCCCGCCGCACGCCAACTGGGAGCCGGAGGACTTCGACGAGCGGGCGTGGGAGGCCATCGCGCCGTACGCCCAGACCCGGGTGACCGTCCTGTCGGACATCACCGCGAACGTCGACTTCCTCTTCCGCAAGGAGCCCGTCGAGGACCAGGCGTCCTGGGACAAGGCGATGAAGGGCGAGCCCGCGGCGCTGCTCACCACCGTCCGCGCGAACCTGGAGACGGCCGACTGGAACGACCCGGAGGCCCTCAAGCAGGCCGTCCTGACCGCCGGCGAGGCCCACGGCCTCAAGCTCGGCAAGGCCCAGGCCCCGGTCCGCGTCGCCGTCACCGGTCGCACCGTCGGTCTGCCGCTCTTCGAGTCCCTCCAGATCCTGGGCAAGGAGCGCTCCCTGGCCCGCGTCGACGCGGCCCTGGCGAAGCTCACCGCCTGACCCGCACGCACCCCCGAAGGGGCGGCCGCCTTCCCGGCGGCCGCCCCTTCGGCGTCGTCGGTCCCGGCGGTCCCACCTGTCTCGTGACGGACTTCCTCGTCGTGCCCCCGCCGGGGGAGGGCGCCCGGTAGCCTCGGCGGCATGCCGATCCGTGCGTTTTTGTGGGACGTCGACGACACCCTGTTCGACTACACCGGGGCCGATACCGCCGGGCTCGCACGGCATCTGGCCGACGACGGACTGGCGGAGCGGTACGGGACCCCGGCGTCGGCCCTCGCGCTGTGGCGCGCCGCGACCGAGCGCCACTGGGCGCGCTTCGCCGCCGGCGAGACGACCTACCGCGCCCAGCGTCGGGACCGGGTCCGGGACTTCCTGGCGGCCCCCGGGATGAGCGACGGCGAGGCCGACACCTGGTTCGACCGGTACGTCGTGCACTACGAAGCGGCCTGGGCACTCTTCCCGGACGTGGTGCCGGTACTGGACGCCTTGGCCGCCGACTTCCGGCACGGGGTGCTCTCCAACTCCTCCACGGCCAACCAGGACGTCAAGCTGCGCCGGCTCGGGCTGCGCGACCGCTTCGAGGTGCTGGTCTGCGCCGCCGAACTCGGCGTCAGCAAGCCGGACGCCGCCGCCTTCCTCGGGGCCTGCGACGCGCTCGGGCTGCCGCCGGAGGAAGTGGCCTACGTGGGAGACCAGCCGGAGATCGACGCCCGCGGTGCCCGGGACGCGGGCCTCACGGCCGTCTGGCTCGACCGGTACGGCGCGCCCGGACCGGCCCCCGAAGGAGTGCACCGGATCTCCGGTCTTGCCCAGCTCTCCGCGCTGGTGGCCTCCGATACCCGTTTTGGAGCACGGTCAGGCATCCGGTAATGTTCTTTCTGCGCCGCCCGAGCGGGCCGAAAGGCCGGAGGGAGGCGCTAACCGAATGAAAGTCCCTCAGGGGCTTGCGTTTTGGTGGGCTATAGTGTAATTGGCAACACGAGGGTTTCTGGTTCCCTTATTCTAGGTTCGAGTCCTGGTAGCCCAGCGCAGTGCAGCAGTAACGCAGTGCTTTGCCCCCGTTGTGTAGCGGCCTAGCACGCCGCCCTCTCAAGGCGGTAGCGCCGGTTCGAATCCGGTCGGGGGTACAGATCCTTCCCGCAAGACCTCCATCGGGTAGCTCCCGGACGTCTTGATGCAGGATCGCTAGGGCCCCCGTTGTGTAGCGGCCTAGCACGCCGCCCTCTCAAGGCGGTAGCGCCGGTTCGAATCCGGTCGGGGGTACGATGTCTAGCATGGTCTAGACCACTATGGGCTATAGTGTAATTGGCAACACGAGGGTTTCTGGTTCCCTTATTCTAGGTTCGAGTCCTGGTAGCCCAGCGCAGTGCAGCGGTAACGCAGTGCTTTGCCCCCGTTGTGTAGCGGCCTAGCACGCCGCCCTCTCAAGGCGGTAGCGCCGGTTCGAATCCGGTCGGGGGTACAGGAGAAGAGGCCCTCCGCGATCATCGCGGAGGGCCTCTTCGTCATGTCCGGTGCGGGAAAAGGGCAGAAGTGCGGGCCCGGAGGCGCGTGTCAGGACGTGTGCGGCGTCGTACGCGCCCCCGGGCCCGGAGGGACGGGGGGAAAGGGCGGCCCGGTCAGCCGGAGCGGCGCAGGGCCTCCGAAAGCCGACCGGCGGCATCGATGACCGCCTGGGCGTGCATCCGCCCGGGGTGTCGGGTCAGGCGCTCGATCGGGCCGGAGACCGACACGGCGGCCACGACCCGGTTCGACGGGCCGCGCACCGGTGCCGAGACGGAGGCCACGCCGGGCTCCCGCTCGCCGATCGACTGGGCCCAGCCGCGGCGTCGTACGCCGGACAGGGCCGTCGCCGTGAACCGCGCACCCTGGAGGCCGCGGTGGAGCCGCTCGGGCTCCTCCCATGCCATCAGGATCTGCGCGGCGGAACCGGCCTTCATCGGGAGCGTGGAGCCCACGGGGACGGTGTCCCGCAGGCCCGACAGCCGCTCGGCCGCCGCCACGCAGATGCGCATGTCGCCCTGACGCCGGTAGAGCTGCGCGCTCTCGCCCGTCACGTCGCGGAGGTGGGTGAGCACCGGTCCGGCCGTGGCCAGCAGGCGGTCCTCGCCGGCCGCGGCGGCAAGCTCTGCCAACCGCGGACCGAGGATGAACCGGCCCTGCATGTCCCTCGCCACCATCCGGTGGTGTTCCAGTGCCACGGCGAGGCGATGTGCCGTGGGTCGTGCGAGCCCTGTCGCCGCGACCAGCCCGGCGAGGGTGGCCGGACCGGACTCCAGTGCGCTCAGTACCAGAGCCGCCTTGTCGAGAACGCCGACGCCGCTAGAGTTGTCCATGAAACGATATTCACGTCTCACACTGTGAAACGCAAGTTCAATTTTTCCAAGAACGAGCGAGTCTGTATGTGCGGGTCCACGAACCACTGGGTCCGAGCCGTCGTCCGGGACGTGGGGTACGGGCGATACAGGCGCACAAGATCTCTATGAAGCGCCGGCACAACCGGCCGGCCGGAGGGAAAGCGATGGGTAGGACACTCGCGGAGAAGGTCTGGGACGACCATGTCGTCCGGCGCGCCGAGGGCGAGCCCGATCTCCTCTTCATCGATCTGCACCTGCTGCACGAGGTGACCAGCCCGCAGGCCTTCGAGGGACTGCGTCAGGCCGGCCGCAAGGTCCGTCGCCTGGACCTCACCATCGCGACCGAGGACCACAACACCCCCACCATCGACATCGACAAGCCGATCGCGGACCCGGTCTCCCGGATGCAGCTGGAGACGCTGCGGCGCAACTGCGCCGAGTTCGGGGTCCGCCTGCACTCGCTGGGCGACGTCGAGCAGGGTGTCGTCCACGTGGTGGGACCGCAGCTGGGACTGACCCAGCCGGGCACCACCGTGGTCTGCGGCGACTCGCACACGTCCACGCACGGAGCCTTCGGCGCGCTGGCCTTCGGCATCGGCACCAGCCAGGTCGAGCACGTGCTGGCCACGCAGACGCTGCCGCTGGCCCGTCCCAAGACGATGGCGATCACCGTCACGGGCGCGCTGGCCGACGGCGTCACCGCCAAGGACCTCATCCTGGCGATCATCGCCCGGATCGGTACCGGCGGCGGCCAGGGCTACATCCTGGAATACCGCGGCGAGGCCATCGAGAAGCTGTCGATGGAAGCCCGCATGACCATCTGCAACATGTCGATCGAGGCCGGCGCCCGCGCGGGCATGATCGCCCCCGACCAGACCACCTTCGACTACCTCCAGGGCCGGGACCACGCGCCCCGGGGCGAGGACTGGGACGCGGCGGTCGCCTACTGGAAGACGCTGCGCACCGACGACGACGCCGTCTTCGACGCCGAGGTCGTCATCGATGGTGCCTCGCTCTCCCCGTTTGTCACCTGGGGCACCAACCCGGGACAGGGCGTGCCGCTGTCCGCGAGCGTCCCCGACCCGGCTTCGTACGAGGACGCTTCGGAGCGCCTCGCCGCCGAAAAGGCCCTGGAGTACATGGGGTTGACGGCCGGGCAGCCGCTGCGCGACATCAAGGTCGACACCGTCTTCGTAGGTTCCTGCACCAACGGCCGCATCGAGGACCTCCGGGCCGTCGCCGGCATCGTCGAGGGCCGCAAAGTCGCCGACGGCGTACGGATGCTGGTCGTCCCGGGCTCGGTCCGGGTCGCGCTGCAGGCCGTGGAAGAGGGACTGGACAAGGTCTTCAAGGAGGCCGGGGCCGAATGGCGGCACGCGGGCTGCTCGATGTGCCTGGGCATGAACCCCGACCAACTGGCCCCCGGTGAGCGCTCCGCGTCCACCTCCAACCGCAACTTCGAGGGCCGCCAGGGCAAGGGCGGGCGCACCCACCTGGTCTCCCCGCAGGTGGCCGCCGCGACCGCGGTACTGGGCCACCTGGCCTCGCCCGCCGACCTGTCCGACGTCACCGCCCCCGCCGGAGTCTGAATCATGGAAGCTTTCACCACCCACACCGGCCGGGCCGTCCCGCTGCGCCGCAGCAACGTCGACACCGACCAGATCATCCCGGCCCACTGGCTGAAGAAGATCACCCGCGACGGGTTCGAGGACGGACTCTTCGAGGCCTGGCGCAAGGACCCGGAGTTCGTCACCAACCGTCCGGAGCGCGCCGGCGCGACCGTGCTGGTCGCCGGCCCCGACTTCGGTACCGGCTCCTCGCGCGAGCACGCCGTCTGGGCCTTGCAGAACTTCGGGTTCAAGACGGTCATCTCCTCGCGCTTCGCCGAC
Organism: Streptomyces sp. Tek67B01; assembly: GCF_055231995.1. NCBI lineage: Bacteria > Bacillati > Actinomycetota > Actinomycetes > Kitasatosporales > Streptomycetaceae > Streptomyces > Streptomyces sp. Tek67B01. The sequence continues at coordinate 2,253,667 of NZ_JBUYUY010000001.1, read as the reverse complement.
ATCTTCCGCGGCAACTCGCTGAAGAACGGTCTGCTGACCGTCGTCCTGCCGCAGGAGACCGTCGAGCGGCTGTGGCAGCTGACCGAGGCCGACCCCACGGCCGAGATCACCGTCGACCTGGTGGACCGCAAGGTGCGAGCCGAAGGCGTCGAGGCGGAGTTCGAACTCGACGACAACGCCCGCTGGCGTCTGCTGGAGGGGTTGGACGACATCTCCCTCACCCTTCAGAACGAAGCGGACATCGCGACGTACGAAAGCACCCGGCCGACCTTCAAGCCGCGCACGATTCAGGCGTGATTCCCGCCTGATCAGCGCTTATTCGCTCTCGGGTGATCTGATCGCCCCCACTGTGCCCCCCGCCTCCCGGCGGGGGGCACAGCTGCGTGTTGAGGCCCCGTGAGGCGACAACTCGCCCCAGATGGCACAATCTGTGCATGGAACGCGACAGTCAACTTGAGCTCTACGAAGTGGTCGCGAACCGATTGAAAGAAGCACACGCAAGGGTGCGCACGCTGCAAGTCCCGGAGGGCGTAAGGATGGCGCTGTCCCGGAAGCTGTTGGTCGTCACGGCCGCGGCGAAGCATGATCTCGCCGATGCGGCAAGGCGCCTGGACAGGTTGATGAAGGACCTCGACGAGGGTCGATTCCCTGAAGGCGACTGATGCGAAGGAACTCCGTAACGGCTTACAACGTTGCGGCACTAGGGTGATTAGCCCGTTTCGTGTTTGATTTGCGGTATATATCCGCCTAACGTGCGAAATAAGCTTGAACACATTCGTTCTGGCGAAGTCTCCGAAGGGGAAGACGTGAACAAGGCGCAGCTCGTAGAAGCGATTGCCGACAAGGTCGGCGGCCGCCAGCAGGCCGCCGACGCGGTCGACGCGGTACTGGACGCCATGGTCCGCGCGGTCGTCGCGGGCGACCGGGTCTCGGTCACCGGCTTCGGCTCGTTCGAGAAGGTCGACCGTCCGGCCCGCTACGCCCGTAACCCGCAGACGGGTGAGCGCGTCCGGGTCAAGAAGACCTCGGTTCCCCGGTTCCGCGCGGGACAGGGCTTCAAGGACCTGGTCAGCGGCACCAAGAAGCTCCCCAAGGGCGGAGAGGTCGCCGTCAAGAAGGCGCCGAAGGGCAGCCTTTCGGGCGCCCCGCCCACCGTCGCCAAGGCCGTCGGCAAGAAGGCCACCGCGAAGAAGACGGCGGCGAAGTCGACCTCCGCGCGCAAGACGACGACCGCCGCCACCACCAAGAAGGCCGCCGCGAAGAAGACGACCGCGGCCACCAAGAAGACCACCGCCGCGAAGAAGACGTCCGCCGGGACCCCCGCGGCCACGGCGAAGAAGACCACCGCCAAGAAGGCCACGTCCACGGCCAAGAAGACGGCTCCGGCGGCCAAGAAGACCACCGCGAAGACCACGGCGCCCGCCAAGAAGACGACGGCGCGCAAGACCACCGCGAAGAAGGCCACCGCCCGCAAGAAGTAACAGGGGCGCGAGTCACACACGCCGGGCCGGCTTCCCCAGGGCGGGGAAGCCGGCCCGCGGTGCGTTCACGCGGTCGATCCGCGCAGGTGCAAGGGGCACGCCGGGCCGGCCATACGCACGCCCGCGGCGGGAGCGTCCCGGCGCGAGCCGCGCCGGCGACGTCAGAAGGTCTGCAGGGTGATCAGCGTGATGCGCAGGTCCGCGCCCGCGCCCTCCGTCTCGATCCGCACGCGCTGCCCGGGCCGCAACAGCCGCAGGCCGCCCGCGTCGAACGCCGCTGCCTCGAAGGGCACCGGGGTGCCGTCGTCCAGCAACACACTGCCGCTGCGGGTCTGGGAGTCGTACGTGTACGCGGTCGCCTGCATACCGGCACTGTATCGGGCCGTGTGACGGCCCACCCCGAGGGCGAGGGCCGTCCGTAGATCGGCGCCCGTGTCCACGTCCCGGCGGACGCTGTCGACGCCGGTCAGACGGATTTCCACCGCACCGGACGCCGAATGCCGGGACCGTGACGGGCCGCCGAACGAGGGCGCCAATTCCACGTCCGGAGCAGCGGAAAGCAAGGTCGTCCCGATTCCCGCCGCATCCGCCAGAAAAGCACGCGGAAATACCGAAGCGGTATCGAGCACGCGTAGCAATTCGGGAGGCCGAAGCGCGGGCAGGTCCGCGTTCAGCGCGGCCACCGCCGACCCGGGCCGGCCCGACCGTACGGCCCGCGCCCCGTGGGCCAGCGCCGCGTTGAGCCCGGCGCCCGGGGCGTCCGGGACGATCCGGGCCCCCAGCCGCGCCAGTTCCGCTCCCGCCACCTCGTCGTCCGTGACGACCACCACATCCGCCACGGCCGCGCAGGCCAGCGCCCCCGCCACGGTGTCCTGGGCGAAGGCCAGCGCGAGCCCCGGGCGGGAGCCGCCGACGGCCGCGGCGAGCCGGCTCTTGGCCAGCGCCAGCGGTTTCAGCGGGACCACCAGACTCCAGACGGCGTTCGTCGCGGCCCCCCTTCCCTCCGGTGCGCCCCGCACGTGTTCGGGCCGTGGTCAGGTCACGTCCCGGTCGTCAGTCGGCCCATTGTCCCCTCCGCCCGGACACGGTGGGTCCGGCGGCCTGCGCGGGGCGTACGGTGTTCTCGACAGAGACCGGACCCGGGGCGACACTTGTCCGGCCCACGAGGTGCCCGCACCCGCGCCCCCGGTCCTAGAGGAAGGTGTCCGAGTGTCCCGCCGCAGAATCGGCTTCTGGTACCGCCTGGCGGCGGTCATCGCGAAACCGCCGCTGGTAGTGCTCTTCAAGCGGGACTGGCGGGGAATGGAGCACATTCCGGCCGACGGCGGTTTCATCACCGCCGTCAATCACAACTCGTACCTGGACCCGCTGTCCTACGCGCACTTCCAGTACAACACCGGCCGGGTGCCGCGGCTGCTCGCGAAGGCCGGCCTATTCAAGGTGCCTTTCGTCGGCATGATCCTGCGCGGTTCGGGACAGATCCCCGTCTACCGGGAGACCACCAACGCGCTGGACGCGTTCCGGGCGGCCGTCGCCGCCATCGAACGCGGGGAATGCGTGGCCTTTTACCCGGAAGGCACCCTCACCCGTGATCCCGGGATGTGGCCCATGGCCGGCAAGACCGGCGTGGCCAGGGTGGCCCTGGTCACCAAGGCGCCCGTCATTCCGGTGGCCCAATGGGGCGCGAACCACGTGATGCCGCCCTACGCCAAGGAGAACAAGGTCAGCCTGTTCCCCCGCAAGACCCTGCGGGTACTGGCCGGACCACCGGTGGACCTCTCCGAGTTCTACGACCGGGAACCCACTCCCGAGGTGCTCAAGGCGGCCACCGAGACCATCATGGCGGCCGTCACCGGGCTGCTGGAGGAGTTGCGCGGGGAGAAGGCGCCCGAGCAGCCGTACGACCACCGCAAGGCCAGGGCGGAACAGCGGCGCAAGGCCGCGGGGGAGGGCAAGAAGTGACACGTCCCGTGAAGGCGGCCGTCTACGGAACCGGCTCCTGGGGCACGGCGTTCGCCATGGTCCTCGCCGACGCCGGCTGCGAGGTGACCCTCTGGGGCCGCCGCAAGGAACTGGCCGACGCCGTCAACAGCGGCCGGACCAACCCGGACTACCTGCCCGGCGTCGAACTCCCCGCGAACATCTCGGCCACCACCGACGCGGCCGAGGCCGCGGAGGGCGCCGACTTCACGGTCCTCGCCGTCCCCTCCCAGACCCTGCGCGGCAACCTGGCCGCGTGGGCTCCCCTGCTGGCCCCCGACACCGTGCTCGTCTCCCTGATGAAGGGCATCGAACTCGGCACCGCCAAGCGGATGAGCGAGGTCATCGCAGAGGTCGCGGGCGTCCCCGCCGAGCGCGTCGCCGTCGTCACCGGCCCCAACCTGGCCCGCGAGATCGCCGCCCGCCAGCCCGCCGCGTCCGTGGTCGCCTGCGTGGACGAAGGCGTCGCCCGACGCCTCCAGACCGCCTGCCACACCCCGTACTTCCGCCCGTACACCAACACCGACGTGGTGGGCTGCGAACTCGGCGGCGCCGTCAAGAACGTCATCGGCCTCGCCGTCGGCATCGCGGACGGCATGGGCCTGGGGGACAACACCAAGGGCTCGCTCATCACCCGCGGCCTCGCCGAGACGACCCGCCTCGGCCTCGCGATGGGCGCGGACCCGCTCACCTTCGCCGGCCTCGCCGGGCTCGGCGACCTCGTCGCCACCTGCTCCTCGCCGCTCTCCCGGAACCACACCTTCGGCACCAACCTCGGCCGCGGGATGACCCTGGAGGAGACCATCGCCGTCACCAAGCAGACGGCGGAAGGGGTCAAGTCCTGCCAGTCCGTGGCAGATCTGGCCCACCGGCACGGAGTGGACATGCCGATCACCGAGACGGTCGTCGACATCGTGCACCACGGCAAGCCCACGTTGGTCGCATTGAAGGAACTCATGAGCCGCAGCGCCAAACCGGAACGGCGCTGAGTCCTTTCCGGACGTTCGAGCGGGTACTCTCGTGGCGATATGAGCAGCGAGAACCTTCCCCAGACCCCTGAGCAGCAGGGCCGCAAGCCCCGCGTGGCCGTCGTGTTCGGCGGCCGCAGCTCGGAACACGGCATCTCGGTCGTCACCGCGGGCGCCGTGTTGCGCTCCATCGACCGGTCCAAGTACGAGGTGCTGCCCATCGGCATCACCACGGACGGCCGGTGGGCGCTGACCGCCGACGAACCCTCCCGGATGGCCATCACCGACCGGAAGCTCCCGGACGTCGACGAGCTCGCGGACTCCGAGGACGGCGCCGTCGTCCTCTCCGTCGACCCCGCTCACCGCGAGGTCGTCTACACCGAGCCGGGTGCCGTCCCCAAGGCCCTGGGCGAGGTCGACGTCGTCTTCCCCGTGCTGCACGGCCCGTACGGCGAGGACGGCACGCTCCAGGGGCTCCTGGAACTCGCCGGCGTCCCGTACGTCGGCTCCGGTGTCCTCGCCTCGGCCGTCGGCCAGGACAAGGACTACATGAAGCGGGTGTTCACCTCCTTCGGGCTGAACGTCGGCCCGTACGTGACCATCCGCCCCCGCGAGTGGTCCGACCCGGACGCCGCCCGCGGGAAGATCCTGGACTTCGCCGCCGAACACGGCTGGCCGCTGTTCGTCAAGCCCGCCCGGGCCGGCTCCTCCATCGGCATCACCAAGGTCGACGACGCCTCCGCCCTCGACGCCGCCGTCGCGGAGGCCCAGCGCCACGACCCGAAGATCATCGTGGAGGCGCTGCTGCGCGGCCGCGAGATCGAGTGCGGAGTGCTGGAATTCGAGGACGGGCCCCGCGCGAGCGCCCCGGCCGAGATCCCGCCGGTGTCCAGCCACGACTTCTACGACTTCGAGGCGAAGTACATCGACTCCGCCTCCGGGCTCGTGCCCGCCCCGCTCACCCCCGAGCAGACCGCCGAGGTGCAGCGGCTCGCGATCGAGGCGTTCGAGGCCGCGTCCTGCGAGGGCCTGGTGCGCGCGGACTTCTTCCTCACCGAGGACGGCACCTTCGTCATCAACGAGATCAACACCATGCCCGGCTTCACCCCCATCTCCATGTACCCGCGCATGTGGCAGGAGTCGGGCGTCGAGTACCCGGAGCTGGTCGACCTTCTGATCCAGGCGGCGCTGCGCCGGTCCACCGGACTGCGCTGAGCCCGCGGCGCCGTACGTGCGAAAGGACCGCCCGCCGGATCTCCGGCGGGCGGTCCTCGTGGGAACGGGGCCCGGGGCGGGGCCTCAGTAGGAGGAGATGCCCTCGGGAACGGTCTTGGCGACCGCCGCGGAGAGCCCGACCAGCATCTGCGCGTCGGTGGCGTGCTCCTTGTCCACCCGGACCTCGGTGTACGCCAGCCGCAGCCCGGTCGTGAACCGGTAACCGCCGCCCTCGCCGTCGGGCACCTTCTCCACCAGCCAGCCCACTCCGTTGACCTCGAGCCCGTCCTGCTTCGGATCGGCCATCTTCGGGGGCTTGGGGATACCACACCGCAGTACGATCGCCGAGCCGCCCCAAGCGGCGGTCAGCGACGATTCCGGTGTGGTGCCGGTCCGCGCCAGACCGGCCACCGTGTCCGGGAGCTCCTTGTGCAGTGCCGCACAGAGTCCCGCGACCTCGGCGGGCGGCGTGGGCGGTGGGTCCAGCCGGGCCCGGGAACCGTCCGGGGAGCAGCCCGCGAGGGCCAGCAGGGCGGAGCAGGCAGGCAGGGCCAGGAGACGCAGCGGCCGGCGGTGGACAGATATCACCGGCCAAGAGTAGACGGGGCTACAGATGGACCACCGGGCAGGTCAAGGTGCGGGTGATCCCCTCCACCTGCTGGACCTTGGCGACCACCATGCGGCCGAGATCGTCGACGGTGTCGGCCTGTGCGCGCACGATCACGTCGTACGGGCCCGTCACGTCCTCGGCTTGGATCACCCCCGGGATCCTGCCGATGGACTCGGCGACGAACGACGCCTTGCCCACCTCGGTCTGGATGAGGATGTACGCCTGTACCACGGAACCTCCAGGGCGGCCACGAGGAGCATTTCCCCTAACCTTCGGTTGGGCCCTGGAATTGCGGGTGGGCCCGGTGAGGAAGGGACGCCACGGTACCGCGTCGTCGAGCGCCGCGGGGAAACCCGCGAGCCCGGCCGCGCACGGCGGGGCGCACATAGAGCAGAAGTTGACGTATCTGTTGACGGTACCCAGAGCTGTGACGGCTCGCGACCGCAAGCGGACTGGGCAAGAAGGGGCACAGCGATGAAGGGCACTGTGGGCGAGCTGGGGGAGTTCGGGCTCATTCGAGAGCTCACCTCACGGCTCACCACCACCCCGGCGGTCCGGCTCGGACCCGGGGACGACGCGGCGGTGGTCTCGGCCCCCGACCGGCGGGTCGTGGCGAGCACGGACATCCTGCTGGAGGGCCGGCACTTCCGGCGCGACTGGTCCACGGCCTACGACGTCGGCCGCAAGGCCGCCGCTCAGAACCTCGCGGACATCGCCGCCATGGGCGCGGTGCCGACCGCGCTCCTGCTCGGCCTCGTCGTACCGGCGGAACTGCCGGTGACCTGGCCCACCGAGCTGATGGACGGCATCCGCGACGAGTGCCAGGTCGCGGGCGCGGCCGTGGTCGGCGGTGACGTCGTACGCGGCGACACCATCACCGTGGCGATCACCGCACTCGGCGACCTGCGCAACCACGAACCGGTCCTGCGCTCCGGCGCCCGGCCCGGCGACGTGGTCGCCGTCACCGGCTGGCTGGGCTGGTCCGCGGCCGGATTCGCCGTCCTCTCGCGCGGATTCCGCTCCCCACGGGCCTTCGTGGAGGCCCACCGCCGCCCCGAGCCGCCCTACCACGCGGGCCCCGCCGCCGCCGGACTCGGCGCCACCGCCATGACCGACGTCAGTGACGGCCTGGTCGCCGACCTCGGGCACATCGCCGAGGCCAGCAAGGTGCGGATCGACCTGCGCTCGGCGGCCGTCGACATCCCCAGCCAGATGTACGACATCGGCCAGGCCGTCGGCGTCGACCCGCTCCAGTGGGTGCTCACCGGCGGCGAGGACCACGCCATCGTGGCGACCTTCCCGCCCGATGTGAAGCTGCCCGCCCGCTGGAAGGTCATCGGCGAGGTGCAGAACCGCTCCGCGCTGCCCCAGGTGACCGTCGACGGCGCCCCCTGGACCAGCACCGGCGGCTGGGACCACTTCGGCGCCGACCCGGCCGCCGAGGAGCCCTCGCGGTGAACCGCCCGCCGCTGTGCCTGACCGTCGCCGGATCGGACTCCGGGGGCGGCGCCGGCATCCAGGCCGACCTCAAGACGATGCTGGCGCTCGGCGTGCACGGCATGAGCGTCGTGACGGCCGTGACCGCCCAGAACTCGCTCGGCGTGCGGGGAGCCTGGGAGCTGCCCGCGGAAGCCGTGCGGGCCCAGTACCGGGCCGTGGTGGACGACATCGGGGTGCGGGCCGTCAAGACCGGCATGTTGTCCTCGGCGGTGCTCGTGGAGACGGTGGCCGAGCTCCTCGCGGGCACCGATGCCCCGGCGGTCGTGGACCCCGTGGGCGTCTCCAAGCACGGCGACGCGCTGCTCGCCGCCTCCGCCCTGGACGCCGTACGCGCGCGGTTGCTGCCCCGGGCCACGGTGGCGACGCCCAACCTCGACGAGGTGGCGCAGCTCACCGGCATCGAGGTCGGGAGCGAGGACGACATGCGGCGGGCCGCGGACGCCGTGCTCGGCTTCGGGCCGCGCTGGGCCCTGATCAAGGGCGGCCACTTGGCGACGCACGGCGGAGAGGCCGTGGACCTGCTGACCGACGGCGCCGCGGAACACTGGCTGCGCGCGCCCCGCCACGACAACCGGCACACCCACGGAACGGGGTGCACCCTGGCCGCCGCCATCGCGGCGGGCCTGGCTCAGGGGTTGGAGGTACCCGAAGCCGTCACGGCGGCCAAGGAGTACGTCACCGGCGCCATCGCGGCCGGGTTCGCGCTCGGCGCCGGCATCGGGCCCGTGGACCACGCCTGGCGGTGGAGGTCCCGGTAACGGCGGACGGGGGCGGGCCCGGTCGTTCCACCGGACCCGCCCCCGTCAGCGCCGGAAAGGGCCGCAGGAAAGGCAAAAGGCCGGCCCACGAGGTGGACCGGCCTTTTTGGCAACCGGAAAGGGCTGCGCTACGACGACGGGAGGCGTCAGCGCGAGACCTTGCCGGCCTTGATGCACGAGGTGCAGGCGTTGAGGCGCTTCGGCGTCCCATTGACCACGGCACGGACGCGCTGGATGTTCGGGTTCCAGCGACGCGAGGTGCGGCGGTGCGAGTGGGAGATGTTGTTGCCGAAGCTCGGCCCCTTGGCGCAAACGTCGCAGTTGGCAGCCACAGGTCACTCCAAAGACTTCAGATGCACTTACAGTGAATCCGGCGCACCGGAATCAGAGATCCGAAGTGGTTTGCCGGGGGAAAAGACCCGACTCTCATCGGGCAACCGGAGCAGCATACAACGACTGCGCCCGTCCAAGAAAACTACCATGGGCTCCGCCGCACCCGCCTCGGGCGGCCGGCCTTCGTTACCCTGCGGTGAACCCTGGCCCGCACAAGGAGGAACGCCCGGTGCCGCACGAGCATCAGCCGCACACGCTCGACGCCGACGCGGTGCGCACCTGGAGTTCGCTGGCCCTGGCCGCCCTGGACCGGGCCCGCGAGGACATCGACGCCATCAACGTCTACCCCGTCGCCGACGCCGACACCGGCACCAACCTCTTCCTCACCGCCGAGTCCGCCGACCGCGAGCTGGCGGCGGCCTTCGAGGACGTGACGCGGGACACGGCCGCCCCCTCGCTCCCCGAAGCCGTGCGCGCCTACGCGCACGGCGCGCTCATAGGCGCCCGGGGCAACTCCGGGACGATCCTCGCGCAACTGCTGCGCGGGGTGGCCGACGTACTCGGCACCGAACCCGATGGGCGGGCGCCCGGGCCGATGCTCGCGCAGGCCCTGGCCCGGGCGGCGGAAGAGGCGTACCAGGCCGTCGCGCACCCCGTCGAGGGCACCATGCTCACCGTCGCCACCGCCGCGGCGCGGGCCGCGGGGAACGTGGCGGGGACCGCCGCCGACGTCGCCCGCGCCGCCTACGACGGGGCCCGCGCGGCGCTCGCCGAGACCCCGGGACAGCTGGCCGCGCTGGGCCGGGCCGGGGTGGTCGACGCCGGGGGGTGCGGGGTGGTCGCCGTACTGGGGGCGCTGTGGCAGGCACTGTCCGGCCAGGAGCCCGCCCCGGAGCCGGTGCGGGGCCGGGCCGTACCCGTACCGCGGCCGTCGCGGCCCTGCGACGCGCACGACCTGGGCGGGCCCGCGTACGAGGTGATCTACCTGCTGGAGGCCTCCGAAGCCGCCGTGGAGACCCTGCGGGGCCGCCTCGACGGGCTCGGGGACTCGCTGGTGGTGGTCGGTGGCGGCGAGCTCTGGAACGTCCACGTGCACGTAGACGATCCCGGGGCGGCCGTGGAGGCCGGAGTGGTGGCCGGGCGGCCCTACCGCATCCGCATCACCCACTTCGGCGACGAGCGGCGCCGCGCGCGGGGCGAGCGCGTCCAGCGGGCCGTGGTCGCCGTGGTCCCCGGCGAAGGGCTCGCCGGCCTCTGCGGGGACGCGGGCGCGACCACCGTCCTCGCCCGGCCCGGGCAGGCGCCGGCGGTCGCCGAACTGGTCGACGCGATCAGGCGGGCCCACGCCCGCGAGGTGGTGGTGCTGCCGGGCGGTACCGAGTGGCGCTCGACGGCCGCCGCAGCCGCCGAGGCGGCCCGGGGCGACGGCGTGCGGGTGGCCGTGATCCCCACCCGCTCGGCCGTCCAGGGCCTGGCCGCCCTCGCCGTGCACGACCCGGACGCCACCTTCGACGAGGACGTGGTGGCCATGACCGCGGCCGCGGGCGCGACCCGCTACGGGGAACTGGCGGTCGCCGAACGGCAGTCCTTCACCTCCGCCGGCATCTGCCAGGCCGGGGACGTGCTCGGCCTCATCGACGGGGACATCGCCGTGATCGGGTCCGGTCTGCCGGAGACCGCGGAGGCCGTCCTGGCACGGATGCTGGGCTCCGGCGGCGAACTCGTCACCCTCGTCCTCGGACCGGAGGTCCCCGACGCGCTCGCCGCCCGCCTGGAGGCCTACGTCCAACACGGTCACCTCGCCGTCGACACCGTCACCTACCGCGGCGGCCGGTACTCGGCGCCGCTGCTCATCGGGGTCGAATAGCCGCGTTGTCGGCGCCATGGTGTGCAATGGAACACGTGCCCGCGCTCGACGAAGACCTCAAGAAGACGCTCGGCCCCGCCACCGCGAAGGTGCTGGCCGAGCAGCTCGGCCTGCACACGGCCCTGGACCTGCTCCACCACTACCCCCGGCGGTACGCGGAGCGCGGTGAACTGACGCCCCTCGCGGACCTCGCCGACCAGCTCGACGAGCACGTGACGGTCGTCGCGCAGGTGGCGGACGCGAGACTCCTGACCTACCAGGGCAGCCGGGGCGGCGGGAAGCGCCTCGAAGTCACCATCACCGACGGCAGCGGCCGGCTCCAGTTGGTCTTCTTCGGCTCGGGCGTCCACAAACCGCACAAGGACCTGCTGCCCGGCAGCCGCGCCATGTTCGCGGGCAAGGTCTCCAAGTTCAACCACAAGCTCCAGCTCGCCCACCCCGCCTACGAGCCGCTCGGCCAGGACGCGCAGGACACCGGCGGCGCGGCGGCCGCATTCGCCGGCCGGCTCATCCCGATCTATCCGGCCTGCGCCAAACTGGAGTCCTGGAAGATCGCCAAGTGCGTGGACGCCGTACTGCCCAGGGCCCAGGAGACCGTGGACCCGCTCCCCGCGGCGCTGCGCGAGGGACGGGACCTGGTCCCGCTCCCCGAGGCGCTGCTGAAGATCCACCGGCCGGGCACCAAGGCCGACATCGAGGACGCCCGCCGACGCCTCAAGTGGGACGAGGCGTTCGTCCTCCAAGTCGCCCTGGCCCGCCGTCGGCACGCCGACTCCCAACTCCCGGCCGTCCCCCGCCGGCCCGCCCCGGGAGGCCTGCTCGACGCCTTCGACGCGAAGCTGCCCTTCACCCTCACCGAGGGCCAGCAGACCGTCTCGAAGGAGATCTTCGACGACCTCGCCACCGAACACCCCATGCACCGCCTGCTCCAGGGCGAGGTCGGCTCCGGCAAGACGCTGGTCGCGCTGCGGGCCATGCTCGCCGTCGTGGACTGCGGCGGGCAGGCGGCGATGCTCGCGCCCACCGAGGTGCTGGCCCAACAGCACCACCGCTCCGTCACCGAGATGATGGGCGAGCTCGCGGAGGGCGGGATGCTCGGCGGCTCCGACCGGGGAACCAAGGTCGTACTGCTCACCGGTTCCATGGGAATGCCCGCGCGGCGCCAGGCGCTCCTCGACCTCGTCACCGGCGAGGCCGGCATCGTCATCGGCACGCACGCCCTGATCGAGGACAAGGTGCGCTTCCAGGACCTCGGCCTGGTCGTGGTCGACGAACAGCACCGCTTCGGCGTCGAACAGCGCGACGCCCTGCGGTCCAAGGGCAAGCAGCCGCCCCACCTGCTGGTCATGACGGCGACCCCGATCCCGCGCACCGTCGCCATGACCGTCTTCGGCGACCTGGAGACCTCCGTCCTCGACCAGTTGCCGGCCGGACGCTCCCCGATCGCCACGCACGTGGTCCCGGCCAAGGACAAGCCGCACTTCCTCGCCCGCGCCTGGGAGCGGGTCCGCGAGGAGGTCGAGAACGGCCACCAGGCGTATGTGGTCTGCCCCCGCATCGGTGACGGGGAGGACGACCCCAAGAAGAAGTCCGCCGAGGACGAGAGCGAGAAGCGACCCCCGCTGGCCGTCCTGGAGATCGCCGAGCAGTTGGGCACGGGGCCGCTCGCCGGGCTGTCGGTCGAAGTGCTGCACGGCCGGATGGACCCCGCCGACAAGGACGACGTGATGCGCCGCTTCGCGGCGGGCGAGGTCAAGGTGCTCGTCGCCACCACCGTCATCGAGGTCGGTGTGAACGTCCCGAACTCCACCGTGATGGTGATCATGGACGCCGACCGGTTCGGCGTCTCCCAGCTCCACCAACTGCGCGGGCGCGTCGGTCGCGGCTCCGCGCCCGGGCTGTGCCTGCTGGTCAGCGAGATGCACGAGGCGAGCCCCGCCCGGGCCCGGCTCGCCGCCGTCGCCGCCACCCTCGACGGATTCGAGCTGTCCCGGATCGACCTGGAGCAGCGCCGGGAGGGCGACGTCCTGGGCCAGGCCCAGTCGGGCGTGCGCTCCTCGCTGCGGATGCTCGCGGTCATCGAGGACGAGGAGGTCATCGCCGAGGCCCGTGAGGAGGCCACCCGCGTGGTCGCCGAGGACCCCGAACTGGCCCGGCTGCCGGGCCTGCGCGACGCCTTGGACGCCCTGCTGGACACCGAGCGCGAGCAGTACCTGGAGAAGGGCTGACCGGTACGACATATCGTTGGAGCCACCGAGCACCCCGCCCTCCCCACCCCGAAGGACCCAGATGACCCGCGTGATCGCCGGCAGCGCCGGCGGGCGACGGCTGACCGTGCCGCCCGGCACCGGCACCCGCCCGACCTCGGACCGGATGCGCGAAGGGCTCTTCTCCACCTGGGAGTCCTTGCACGGCGTCCAGGGGTCCCGTGTGTTGGACCTGTACGCGGGCTCCGGCGCGGTCGGCCTGGAGGCGCTCTCGCGCGGCGCGGACCACGCCCTGTTGGTCGAGCCCGACGCCAAGGCCGCCAAGGCGATCCGCGACAACATCAAGTCGGTCGGCCTGCCGGGCGCCGACTTCCGGGCCGGGAAAGCCGAGCAGATCGTCGCGGTCGCCGCCCACACGGAGCCCTACGACATCGTGTTCCTCGACCCGCCCTACGCCGTCGGGCACGACGATCTTCGGGAGATCCTGCTCACACTCCGGTCCAACGGCTGGCTCACGGACGACGCACTGGTCACCGTGGAACGCAGCACCAGGAGCGGCGCCTTCCCCTGGCCCGACGGGTTCGAGCCGCTCCGGTCGCGGAAGTACGGCGAGGGCACCCTTTGGTACGGTCGCGCCGCCTTCACCAGCGAAGAATCATGATGCCCGCACCGGAGAGCGAGGGAGCTCACTTGCGCCGCGCCGTCTGTCCCGGGTCGTTCGACCCCATCACCAACGGACACCTCGACATCATCGGCCGGGCCTCCCGGCTCTACGACGTCGTCCATGTCGCCGTGATGATCAACCAGTCCAAGAAGGGACTGTTCAGCGTCGAGGAGCGGATCGAGCTGATCCGCGAGGCGACGGCCGACTACGGGAACGTCCAGGTCGAGTCCTTCCACGGGCTGCTCGTCGACTTCTGCAAGCAGCGGGACATCCCGGCGATCGTCAAGGGCCTGCGCGCCGTCAGCGACTTCGACTACGAGCTCCAGATGGCCCAGATGAACATGGGTCTGTCGGGCGTCGAAACGCTGTTCGTGCCCACCAACCCCACCTACAGCTTCCTGTCGTCCTCCCTGGTCAAGGAGGTCGCGACCTGGGGCGGTGACGTCGGCCACCTGCTGCCCGCCCACGTCCACGCGGCTCTCCTGGCGCGGCTCGCCGAACGCTGACCCTCCCCCCTTTCCCCGGGCCTTTCCCCGGGCGGCCGCGCGCGCCCGTCCGGCGGCCTTACAGTCGTCCCGTCCGACTCGGGAACCGCCCGAGGCCGAGAGAGTGCGAGCCCCCATGGACGTGCAGAAGAAGCTTGACGAGATCGTCGCGGCCGTCAGCGGTGCCCGGTCCATGCCCATGTCGGCCTCCTGCGTGATCAACCGAGCGGAGCTGCTTTCCGGGCTGGAAGAGGTCCGCAAGGCGCTCCCCGGCTCGCTCGCGCAGGCACAGGAGCTCATCGGCGGCCGGGACCAGATGGTCGAGGAGGCCCGCCGGGAGGCGGACCGCATCATCGAGTCCGCGCACGCCCAGCGCGGTTCGCTGATCTCCGACACCGAGATCGTGCGGCGCGCGCAGGCCGAGGCCGACCGGATCATGGCGGATGCCCGCCGGGAGGCCGAAGGGGTCCGGGCCGAGGCGGACGACTACGTCGACAGCAAGCTCGCGAACTTCGAGGTGGTGCTCAGCAAGACGATCGGCTCCGTGGACCGGGGCCGAGAGAAGCTGCTGGGACGGGGCCCGGGGTTGGACGAGCACGGGTACCCGGAAACGGACGCCCCCGAGCGCAGCGACGACCCGCGGACGCAGCGCGAGCAGGCGGACGCCTACGTGGACACCAAGCTGGCGACCTTCGAAGCGGTGCTCTCCAAGACCCTGGAGGCCGTCGGCCGGGGCCGCCAGAAGCTGCTGGGCCGGGCGCCGACGGACGACCTCGGCGCGCACATGGCCGCCCAGGACGCGGCAGGCTCGGCGCAGTCCCGTTCCGCCAGCGACGCCGAATTCCTGGCCGGCCTCGCGGAACCCGCGCCCGCGGCGGCGCCCGTCCCCGTCCCCGCCCAGAGCCGGCAGGAGCCGGCCTACGACGCGTACGCCTACGGGCAGCCGCAGCCGCCGCAGCAAGAGCCGCACCAAGACCCGTACTCCGGCTACCAGGACCCGTACGGCTACCAGCAGCAGGTCCAGCAGCCGGACCCGTACGGCATGCCCTACCAGCAGCAGCCCGATCCCTACGCGGCCTACCACCAGCCCCAGGGCCCCCAGCAGCCCGCGCTCGACGAGACCAGCTTCTTCGACACGGGCATGATCGACCTGGACCGGCTGCGTCAGTACGAGGAGGGACGCTAGGCCGGATTGGGCTCTGGGCGCGGCGCCGGGTATCCTGGCTCTTCGGTCGCGCGTATGCACCGCGATCAGTGCTGCCCTTAGGTGCGGCATGAATACCGCATTCTTCGATCTTCAGCGATCCGTGAAAGCAGGAACAGCCCTGAACACCCACCTCGACCACCGCAACCCCCTCGTGTTCGACACGCACGAGCTGGGTCGGCGTCCTGGTGCCATGCAGCGGCTGTCCCGTGAGGTCGCGGCGCCGGCGGACCTCGGTCTCGCCGACGTCATCGGAGTGCCGCAGGGCGCCCCGCTGAAGCTCAACCTCCGTATGGAGTCGGTCATGGAAGGGGTGCTTGTCACAGGCACCGCTCGTGGCCGGGCCGTGGGGGAGTGCGTAAGGTGTCTGGAGTCCGTCGAGCGCGAGCTCAAGGCGGACTTCCAGGAGATGTTCTCGTACCCTGACGCCGACGACCGGAGCCGCTCCAAGGCGGAGCCGGCCGACGACGCCGAGGACGACGAGGACACGCTCCACCTTGAGGACGGCTTGTTCGACCTCGAACCCGTGCTGCGTGACGTGGTGGTGCTCGCACTGCCGCTGCAGCCGGTGTGCCGGGAGGACTGTCTCGGACTGTGCCCCGAATGCGGGCTCAATCTGAACGAGGACCCGGACCACCACCATGACGCCGTCGACATCCGTTGGGCGGCTCTGCAGGAACTCGTCGTTACCGATCAGGACGACGAGAAGGACAACATGAGCGGCACTGCATCTGACGGAGTTCAGAGCGCCGCCGAGAAGCAGGAGAAGTAGCCGTGGCTGTTCCGAAGCGGAAGATGTCGCGCAGCAACACGCGCCACCGCCGGTCGCAGTGGAAGGCTGCGGTCCCCACCCTGGTTTCGTGCGAGCGTTGCCAGGAGCCGAAGCTCCAGCACATTGCGTGCCCGAGCTGCGGCACCTACAACAAGCGCCAGGTCCTCGAGGTCTGAGCGGCTGGTGAGAGGCGCAATGTCTGAGCTGTCCAACGCTGAGAAGCAGGCAGACAGTAACAACGCGGCCTCGTCCCACGTGCTTCTGGAAGGGCGGCTCGGGTACCAACTCGAGTCCGCCCTTCTGGTGCGTGCGCTGACCCACCGCTCGTACGCGTACGAGAACGGCGGTCTGCCCACCAACGAGCGCTTGGAGTTCCTCGGGGACTCCGTGCTGGGCCTGGTGGTCACGGACACGCTGTACACGACCCACCCCGACTTGCCGGAAGGCCAACTGGCCAAACTGCGGGCCGCGGTGGTCAACTCGCGCGCACTGGCGGAGGTCGGGCGCGGCCTCGACCTCGGCTCCTTCATCCGGCTCGGCCGGGGCGAAGAGGGCACGGGTGGCCGGGACAAGGCCTCCATCCTCGCCGACACCCTTGAAGCGGTGATCGGCGCGGTCTACCTCGACAAGGGTCTCGACGCGGCCTCGGAGCTGGTGCACCGGCTCTTCGACCCGCTCATCGAGAAGTCCTCCAACCTCGGGGCCGGCCTGGACTGGAAAACCAGTCTCCAGGAGCTCACGGCGGCCGAAGGCCTCGGTGTGCCGGAATACCTGGTCACCGAGACCGGACCGGACCACGAGAAGACCTTCACAGCTGCCGCTCGCGTCGGTGGTGTCTCGTACGGCACCGGCACCGGCCGCAGCAAGAAGGAAGCGGAACAGCAGGCGGCGGAGTCCGCGTGGCGCGGTATCCGCGCCGCGGCGGACGAGCGGATCGCGGCGGCCGCCGCGGCCGCCGCCGCTCCGGCGGAGGTCCCGGCTCCGGCCGAGTCCGACGTCGCGGCCGTGGACGGCGGGGCGCCGACGCCCGCCGGTCCGGCGCCGAGCGCCTGACGCTTCCTTCGGGAACAACACCGCCCGCCCCTGCCTGGCAGGGGCGGGCGGTGTTGTTCGCGGGCCCCGGCCGGGGATGATCCGGAAGCGAAGACCTGGGGCAGGCCCTGTGGGGGAAGGCCGGTACGCTCACGGTGAGCGCCGCAGAACCGTACCCGTCGGAGGAACCCGTGCCCGAGCTGCCCGAAGTCGAAGTGGTGCGGCGGGGCTTGGAACGCTGGGTGGCGGGGCGCACCGTCGGCGCCGTGGAGGTGCTGCATCCGCGCGCCGTGCGCCGGCACGCCGGCGGCGGGGCCGATTTCGTCGCGCGGCTGACCGGCCAGACCTTCGGGGTGCCGATGCGGCGCGGCAAGTACCTGTGGCTGCCGCTGGAGGGCCGGGACCTCTCGGTGCTGGGCCACCTCGGGATGAGCGGACAGCTGCTGGTGCAGCCGACCGACACGCCCGACGAGAAGCACCTGCGCATCCGGGTGCGCTTCACGGACGACGCCGGGACCGAGCTGCGCTTCGTCGACCAGCGCACCTTCGGCGGGCTCTCGCTGCACGAGACCGTTCCCGGGAGCCCCGAGGGGCTGCCCGACGTCATCGCGCACATCGCGCGCGATCCGCTGGACCCCCTTTTCGACGAGCCCTCCTACCACCTGGCCCTGCGCGCCAAGCGGACCACCCTCAAGCGGGCGCTGCTGGACCAGTCGCTGATCAGCGGGGTCGGCAACATCTACGCGGACGAGGCGCTGTGGCGCGCGAGGCTGCACTACGAGCGCCCGACCGCCACGCTCACGCGCCCGCGGAGCGCGGAGCTCCTCACCCATGTCCGGGACGTCATGAACGCCGCCCTGGCCGTGGGCGGGACCAGCTTCGACAGCCTTTACGTCAACGTGAACGGGGAGTCGGGCTACTTCGACCGGTCGCTCGACGCCTACGGGCGCGAGGACGAGCCGTGCCGGCGCTGCGGCACGCCGATGCGGCGCCGGCCGTGGATGAACCGGTCGAGCTATTTCTGCCCGCGCTGTCAGCGGCCGCCGCGGCTGCCGTCGTAGGTCTGCCGGGAGGACAGGACTTCAGGCATGCTGCCCTCCAGGAAGTGGATCAGGGAGAGCAGTCGGTCGGCGACCTCGCGGCCGAGGGGCGTCAGCTCGTAGTCCACGCGGGGCGGGTTCGTCGGCTGGGCGTCACGGGTGACGATGCCGTCCCGCTCCAGCGCGTGCAAGGTTTGCGAGAGCATCTTCTCGCTCACGCCCTCGACCCGGCGGCGCAGCTCGTTGAAACGGCACGGGCCTTCGCGCAGGGCGCCCACGGTGAGGCTGCCCCAGCGGCCGGTGACGTGCTCCAGGGTTTCCCGCGACGGGCATGCGCGCGCGAACACGTCGAACGGCAGGTCCGTGAACGTCGTCTCGGGGCTGACGGGTTTCTGCATGACTCCAGCGTACTCCTCCACAGCGCTAACCGGATGCTTGCGCTTTCCGAAAGTTAGTGCTTCTCTTGTGTTCTCGTCGCGGTGAGCGGCGAACGCCCCAAGCATTCCTGAGGAGTACCGCCATGTCCGCCTTTGCCCACGCCCCCGTCGTCTCCATCGCCTACCACTCCGGCTACGGGCACACCGCGGTCCTCGCGGAGGCGGTCCGGGCGGGCGCCGCCGAGGCCGGAGCCACGGTCCACCTGATCAAGGTCGACGAGATCGACGAGACGCGGTGGGAGCTCCTCGACGCCTCGGACGCGATCGTCTTCGGTTCGCCGACCTACATGGGCACCGCCTCGGGCGCCTTCCACACCTTCGCCGAGGCGACCTCGAAGCGCTGGTTCGGGGACGTCTGGCAGGACAAGGTGGCCGCCGGCTTCACCAACTCCGGCTCGAAGAGCGGGGACAAGTCCGGCACGCTGGGCTTCTTCCAGACGCTCGCCGCGCAGCACGCCATGAGCTGGGTCAATCTCGGTCTCAAGCCGGGCTGGAACAGCAGCACCGCCTCCGAGTACGACCTCAACCGTCTGGGGTTCTTCGCCGGTGCGGCTGCCCAGTCGCACACCGATCAGGGTGCGGAGGGCGTCCACAAGGCCGACATAGCCACCGCCGAGCACCTCGGCCGCCGTGTCGCGGAACACACCCGCGTCATCCTGGCCGGCCGCGCCGCCCTGGCGGCCTGACCCGCTTCGCTCCTCCTGGGTCAGAAACCGAAGTCCTGGGTCCACCACGGGCCGCCGGCGCCGAAGTAGGCGCCGACGCCCAGGGTGCGGAACTCGCAGTTGAGGATGTTCGCCTTGTGGCCCGGGCTGTCCATCCAGGCCTTCATCACCGAAGCCGCGTCACCCTGGCCCCGGGCTATGTTCTCGCCGCCGAGGCCGGAGATGCCCGCGGCCTGGGCGCGGTCCCAGGGGGTGCGGCCGTCGGGGTCGGTGTGGTCGAAGAAGCCCCGTACCGCCATGTCCTTGCTGAACGCCGCCGCCAGGGAGGCGAGTGGCGGGTTGGCGCGGACCGGGCCGCACCCCGCCTGGGCGCGCTCCTGGTTCACCAAGGTGAGGACGGCCGCCTCCTCGGAGGAGCCGCCCGTCACCGGGGCGGCGGGCTTGGGGGCTGGGGGCTTGGGGGCTGGGGGCTTGGGGGCCGCCGGCTTCGGGGGCTTGGGGATGGTGGTGGTCTTCACCGGCTCCGGGGCCTTCTTGGACGCGGTGGGGGTGGGCGTCGGCGTCGGTGTCGGTGTTGGGGAGGCGGAGGGGGAGGGTGAAGCGGAGGGGGTCGGGGGGGCGCTGGTCGCCTCGTAGGAGGGAACGGCCCGGCCCGGGAGGCCGGTGAGGCCGCCGGGCTGCTGGGTGTAGCCGCCGGCGTCCGGGGTGGGCGAAGCCTTGGCCTCGGTCGTGGAGCCGGAGTCCGTGCCGACGTAGGGGAAGGAGTCGCCGACCGGCACCAGGCCGGTGGTGACGGCCGCCGTGCCGAGGGCCACGGCCACGGAGACGCCCAGCAGACCATTGCGCACGGCGGTGTGGCGCTTGCCGCCGCCGGGCGGTGTGGCGTGGAGTCGGTGGCGTCCCATCCGGCTGGCCTTCCTCACAAGATCATCCCTAACTCCCCCAAATGGGTGAGTTCATTGGTGCGCGACTGTACGCCATGGGCCCAGGGGGGTGATGTGACTGGAAAGTGATCGTCCGGCTAGCGTTCACGCATGAGTGAAGACGTCCGGCTGACCGCTTGGGTGCGCGGCCGTGTACAGGGAGTGGGCTTCCGCTGGTTCACCAGGGCCAACGCGCTGGAGATCGGAGGCGTCGTCGGCTTCGCGCTGAACCTGGACGACGGTCGAGTGCAGGTTGTGGCCGAGGGTCAACGTGAGAATTGCCACCGGCTGCTGGAGTGGCTGCGCTCCGCCGACACGCCCGGGCGGGTGGACGGAGTGACAGAGATCTGGGGCACACCGCGCGGTGGCTACGACGGGTTCGCGATCCGGTGACCGATCGACCGATCATGGGCTGATCCGACCCGGAGCCGGTCCGCACCCGCTCGGAACTGCGGATTCCCGGCGGCGGCATTGCCGCGCGGGGCGGAACGTGGAAGGCTCGTAGGAGAGGTTGATCTCCGCCTCCGCCGCGGGGGCCGGGTCGCCCGCCGATACAGGGCGTGATCGTGTTGACCGTCAAACTTTTTGGTGAGACGCTGGAAGCCCCGCGCACCTGAGCTGTTTGGCAGCGCTGACAGTAGTAAGCGCAGTGACTGACAGTCGCCGCCGGACCGCCGCGGGTGCGATTCCCATACGACCCACACCGCTTCGGTCGGTCACTCAGTGTGGAGGACCATCCATCATGGCAAAGGCGCTTCTCGGTTACGTCGGCGGTTCTGACCCGCGACTCCTCGCCGAGATGCGACGGCTTCAGCAGCGCGTCCAGGACCTCGAGTCCGAACTCGGACGAATCCAGTCCGAGAACGACGCACTGAATGCGGCCGCCGCTCAGCACGGAGACACGTTGCTGGACACCCTCGACGTATCCCAGGCCGAGCCTGCTCTCACCTGATCCGCGCTCGCGTCGACGCTAGACTCCAGCCAGCACGCTCTGCAAGGGACGCTTCGGCGTCCCTTCTTCCTTTCCGGCGCCGCTCTCCCGCGTCCCTCTCCGCACGCCGTTCCCCGTCGCCGTTCCCCGTCGCCGTCCCCAGTCGTCGTACGGATGCGCCGTGGTAGCGGATGGGCCGTACGGGGGCATTGGGCCAGGTGGGGGCTGTTTCCTTCAACGTCTGATCTGCCCCTGACCTTCGAGGGCGAAACCGCACGTGAGAGGTAGAGTCCGGCGGCGTGCACCTCAAGTCCCTGACCCTGCGTGGCTTCAAATCCTTCGCCTCCGCCACCACCCTGCGCTTCGAACCCGGGATCACCTGCGTCGTGGGCCCGAACGGGTCGGGGAAGTCCAACGTGGTGGACGCGTTGTCCTGGGTCATGGGGGAGCAGGGGGCCAAGTCCCTGCGCGGCGGGAAGATGGAGGACGTCATCTTCGCCGGCACGACGGGGCGCCCCCCGCTCGGCCGCGCCGAGGTGTCCTTGACGATCGACAACTCCGACGGCGCCCTGCCCATCGAGTACGCCGAGGTCACCCTCACCCGGATCATGTTCCGCGGCGGCAGCAGCGAGTACCAGATCAACGGGGACACCTGCCGGCTGCTCGACATCCAGGAATTGCTCTCCGACTCCGGCATCGGCCGCGAGATGCACGTCATCGTCGGACAGGGGCAGTTGGACTCCGTCCTGCACGCCGACCCGATGGGCCGCCGCGCCTTCATCGAGGAGGCGGCCGGGGTGCTCAAGCACCGCAAGCGCAAGGAGAAGGCGCTGCGGAAGCTGGACGCGATGCGGGCGAACCTCGCGCGCGTGCAGGACCTGGGCGATGAGCTGCGGCGCCAGTTGAAGCCGCTCGGCCGGCAGGCGGCGGTGGCCCGCCGGGCGGCGGTGATCCAGGCGGACCTCAGGGACGCGCGGCTGCGGTTGCTCGCCGACGACCTGGTCACGCTGCGGGGCGCGCTGGAAGCGGAGATCGCCGACGAGGCGGCGCTCAAGGAACGCAAGGAGTCGGCGGAGCGCGAACTGGCGGGGGCGCTGCGGCGCGAGGCCGAGCTGGAGGAAGCGGTGCGGGACCTCGCGCCGCGTCTGCACCGGGCGCAGCAGACCTGGTACGAGCTGTCCCAGCTCGCCGAGCGGGTACGGGGGACGGCGTCACTGGCCGAGGCGCGGGTCAAGTCGGCCTCGGCCCCGGCGGAGGAGGAGCGGCGCGGCCGCGATCCCGAGGAGCTGGAACGCGAGGCCGGGCGAATCCGCGAGCAGGAGGCGGAGCTGACGGCCGCGCTGGAGGCCGCCTCGCGGGCGCTGGAGGACACCGTCGAGCACCGGGCGGAGCTGGAGCGAGCGCTGGCCGACGAGGAACGGCGGCTGCGGGACGCGGCGCGGGCCATCGCCGACCGTCGCGAGGGACTGGCCCGGCTGACGGGGCGGCTCGGCGCCGCGCGGTCCAGGGCGGGCGCGGCGCAGGCGGAGATCGACCGGTTGATCGCGGCGCGGGACGAGGCGGGCGCCCGGGCGCAGGCCGCACAGGCGGAGTACGAGGCGTTGGCGCGCGAGGTCGGAGGCCTCGACGAGCCGTCGGCGGAGGGGGAGTACGAGGCGGCGCGGGCCCGGCTGGAACAGGCGGAGGCGGCGCTGGCGGGAGCGCGCGAGGAGCTGACCGGGGCGGAGCGGTCGCGGGCGGCGGTTTCGGCGCGCCGGGACGCCCTCGCGTTGGGTTTGCGCCGCAAGGACGGCACCGGCGCCTTGCTGGGGCAGGAGGCACGGGATCGCCTCGCCGGGCTGCTGGGGCCGGCGGCCGAGCGGCTGCGGGTGGCGGCGGGGTACGAGGTGGCGGTGGCGGCGGCGCTGGGCGCGGCGGCCGACGCGGTCGCGGTCGCGTCGCCCAGGGAGGCGGCGGAGGCGATCCGGTACCTGCGCGAGGCGGACGCCGGCCGCGTGACACTGCTGATCACCCCTCCGGGAGCGGGTCCCGCGGTCCCGCTGCCGGGTCAGGCCGGCGCCCCCGACGCGGACCCCGTACCGCCCGCCGACCGGGGTGGCCCCGCCACTTCGGGCGCGACCCCGTTCCTTCCCGCACCGCAGGCCAACGCCGGCGCCGACCCGAACGCAGGGGTCCCCGCGCAGCCCGTACCGCCGGCCGGGACCGGTTTCCAGGCCCCCGCCACGGCACCGCCCGCTCCGGCGGAGTCCCACGCGGCCGGCCCGGAGTCCGCCACCGTCACGGCCGGGCCGGGCCGCTCGGCGGCTCCGCCGGCCGGCGTGGGCGTGGAGTGCGCGGTTGTGGCCGCGCGAATGGTGGAAGGGGACCCGGCGGTCGTTCGGGCCTTGGGGTGGGTGCTGCGGGACTACGTCGTCGTGTCGACCCTGGCGCGGGCCGAGGACGTGGTCGCCGAGCGCCCCGACCTCGTCGCGGTGACCGCCGACGGGGATGTGCTGGGCGCCCATGTCGCCCACGGCGGTTCAGCCGGTGCGCCGAGCCTCCTCGAAGTGCGGGCAGCGGTGGACGAGGCCGACGCGGAACTCACCCGTCTGGAGGCTGAGTGCGCGGAACTCGGCGCCGCCCAGACCGCCGCCCAGGAGGAGCGCCGGGCGGCGGCCGCCCTCGTGGAGGAGCTGGGCGAGCGCCGCCGGGCCGGGGAGCGGGCCCGCGCCCGGGTCGCCCAACAGCTCGGCCGGCTCGCCGGACAGGCCAAGGGGGCCGCCGGAGAGGCCGAGCGGAGCGCCGCGGCCGCGGCCCGGGCCCAGGACGCGCTGGACCTGGCCCGCCTGGAGGTCGAGGAGTGCGCCGAGCGGCTCGCGGCGGCGCAGGAGTTGCCCGTTGAGGACGAGCCCGACACCTCCGCCCGGGACCGGCTCGCCGCCGACGGGGCCAACGCCCGGCAGACGGAGATGGAGGCCCGGCTCCAGCTGCGGACCCACGAGGAGCGGGTCAAGGGCCTGGCCGGTCGCGCGGACTCGCTCGACCGCGCCGCCCGCGCGGAGCGCGAGGCCCGCGCCAGGGCGGAGCGCCGCCGTGAGCGGCTGCGCCACGAGGCCGAGGTCGGCCGGGCGGTTGCCGAGGGGGCGCGGCAGCTGCTCGCGCACCTGGAGGTGTCGATCGGCCGCGCCGAACAGGAGCGGTCCCTCGCCGAGCAGGCCAAGGGCCTGCGGGAACGGGAGCTGGCCGATGCCCGTGCCCGCGGGCGTGACCTCAAGGGGGAGCTGGACAAGCTCACCGACTCCGTGCACCGCGGCGAGGTGCTCGGCGCCGAGAAACGGATGCGGATCGAGCAGGTCGAGAGTCGGGCCCTGGAGGAGTTCGGGGTGGAGGCGGCGGGTCTCGTCGCGGAGTACGGCCCCGACCAGCCGGTGCCCCCGTCACCGCCGGCCGAGGGGGAGGAGCTCCCCGAGGACCCGGAGCACCCGCGCAACCGTCCCGGTCCCTTCGACCGGGCGCGGCAGGAGAAGCGACTCAAGGCCGCGGAGCGCGCCTACCAGCAGCTCGGCAAGGTCAATCCGCTGGCGCTGGAGGAATTCGCGGCCTTGGAGGAGCGCCACAAGTTCCTCAGCGAGCAGCTTGAGGATCTGCGCAAGACGCGTGCCGATCTCCTTCAAGTCGTGAAGGAGGTCGACCGGCGGGTGGAGCAGGTCTTCACCGAGGCGTACCGGGACACGGCCCGGGAGTTCGAGGGCGTGTTCGCGCGTTTGTTCCCGGGCGGTGAGGGCAGGCTCGTCCTCACCGATCCGGACGACATGCTGTCCACCGGCGTGGATGTGGAGGCCCGGCCGCCGGGCAAGAAGGTCAAGCGGCTCTCCCTCCTGTCCGGTGGGGAGCGGTCGCTGACCGCCGTGGCCCTGCTGGTCTCCATCTTCAAGGCCCGGCCCAGCCCGTTCTACGTGATGGACGAAGTGGAGGCAGCCCTTGACGACACCAATTTGCAACGGCTCATCCGGATCATGGCGGAGCTCCAGGAAAGCTCGCAGCTGATCGTCATCACCCACCAGAAGCGGACGATGGAGATCGCGGACGCCCTCTACGGCGTCTCGATGCAGGGCGATGGGGTGTCGAAGGTCATCAGTCAGCGACTGCGCTGACGGGATCGTCGCAGCCGACCGTGGTTCATTCAAGAAGTGAAGCTCAACTCTTCCTTGGGTATTTGCATCGAGGTGTTGACTTCAGGAACTGAAGACATAAGCTCTGCTCCGCTGCCTTTTCCCTTCGGGTGGTGCCGGTCCTCCACCTGTGCGCCACTGGAAGGAACCACCCCCACCCGCCACCGCAGCCGGGCACGCAGGAGCAGACCTTGACCAGCAGCACAGAGCAGGCGTCGGCCTCGGGCGGCGGACGCGCGCCCCACCCCGACCACCTCGGGCACGTCATCTTCATCACCGCGGCCGCGGCCATGGGCGGTTTCCTCTTCGGATACGACAGCTCGGTGATCAACGGCGCCGTCGTCGCGATCCGCGACCGCTTCGACGTGGGTTCCGGGACCCTCGCGCAGGTGATCGCGGCGGCCCTGATCGGCTGCGCGATCGGCGCGGCCACCGCCGGCCGCATCGCCGACCGGATCGGCCGGATCCGCTGCATGCAGATCGCCGCCACCCTCTTCACCGTCAGCGCCGTCGGCTCAGCCCTGCCGTTCGCCCTGTGGGACCTCGCCATGTGGCGCGTCATCGGCGGCTTCGGCATCGGTATGGCCTCGGTCATCGGTCCCGCCTACATCGCCGAGGTCTCCCCGGCCGCCTACCGCGGCCGGCTGGCCTCCTTCCAGCAGGCGGCCATCGTCATCGGTATCGCCGTCTCGCAGCTCGTCAACTGGGGCATCCTGAACCTGGCCGGCGGCGACCAGCGCGGCGAGATCGCGGGCCTGGAGGCCTGGCAGTGGATGCTCGGCGTCATGGTCGTCCCGGCCGTGCTCTACGGGCTGATGTCCTTCGTCATCCCGGAGTCCCCGCGCTTCCTGATCTCGGTCGGCCGTACCGACGAGGCCAAGAAGGTGTTGGGCGAGGTCGAGGGTTCGGGCGTCGACCTCGAAGCGCGGGCCGCCGAGATCGAGCACGCGATGCGCTCCGAGCACAAGTCCACCTTCCGGGACCTGCTCGGCGGCCGCTTCGGCTTCCTGCCCATCGTCTGGATCGGCATCGGCCTCTCCGTCTTCCAGCAGCTCGTCGGCATCAACGTGATCTTCTACTACAGCTCCGCGCTGTGGCAGTCCGTCGGTATCGACCCCACCAGCTCGTTCCTCTACTCCTTCACCACCTCGATGATCAACATCATCGGAACGGTGATCGCGATGATCTTCGTGGACCGGCTCGGCCGCAAGCCGCTCGCCCTGATCGGCTCCGTGGGCATGGCGATCTCCCTCGGTACCGCCGCGTGGGCGTTCTCCTTCAAGGAGGGCACCGGGGACAACATCACCCTGCCCGACACCCAGGGCACGGTGGCGTTGGTCGCCGCGCACTCGTTCGTCCTCTTCTTCGCGCTGTCCTGGGGCGTGGTGGTCTGGGTGTTGCTCGGCGAGATGTTCCCCAATCGCATCCGCGCCGCCGCGCTCGGTGTCGCCGCCTCCGCCCAGTGGATCGCCAACTGGCTCATCACCGTCACGTTCCCCTCGCTGGCCGACTGGAGCCTGTCCGGGGCGTACGTCATCTACGCGGTCTTCGCCGCGCTCTCGATCCCGTTCATCCTCAAGTGGGTGCCGGAGACCAAGGGCAAGGCGTTGGAGGAGATGGGGTAACCATCCCCGCCACCACCCCCTCTCCTCTCACACAGGTACTGCCCCGGCTCAGCCCTTGAGCCGGGGCAGTACCTGTTCGCACAGCAGTCGCAGGCTGCGCAGGCCCTCGTCCACGGGCATCCCGCCGCACAACGGGTGCAATACCAGGTTCCCCGCCTCGCCCACGCCACGGGCGTACGCCACCGTCTGCTCCGGGGTCAAGACCCGGTACACGCCCTCCGCGCGCAGCTCCGCCACTGACCGCGCCGTCGAGCGCACGGCGCTGCGGATGTCCTTCGACTGCCAGGACGCGTACGTCCGCGCCTCGTGCAGGAAACACTCGCCGTGCTCGGCCCAGACCCGGTCCGGGTCCTCCGCGACGTGCAGCAGCGGGGTCTCGGCGGCGGGCATCATGCAATAGCCCTCCGTGCCGTACTCCGCCAGCTTCCGCCGGTAGTACGCCTCCAGCTCCGGGAGGTGGGCGCTCGGGAAGAACGGAAGCCCCAGCCGGGCCGCGCGCCGGGCCGCCGCCTCGGAGCTGCCGCCGACCAGCAGCAGCGGGTGCGGTCGGGTGAACGGCCTCGGGGTGACCCGTACCGTGCGACCGCGGAAGACGAAGGGCTCGCCGGTCCACGCCCGTAGCAGCGTCTCCAGCAACTCGTCCTGGAGCCTGCCGCGCCGGCCCCACTCCACCCCGTGCTGTTCGTACTCCTGGGGCCGGTAGCCGATGCCCGCCACGGTCACCAGCCGGCCGCCGCTCAGCAGGTCGAGGACGGCGATGTCTTCCGCCACCTTCAACGGGTCGTAGAGCGGTCCGATGATCGCCGAAACGGTGACGGCGATCCGGCGGGTGGCCCCGAACACGGCTCCGGCGAAGGCGAAGGGCGAGGGCAGCCAGTTGTTGCCGGTGCCGTGGTGCTCCTCGGTCTGGATGGTGTCGACCCCGAGGTCGTCCGCGTACCGGGCCATCTCCAGCGCGGTCCGGTAGCGGGTGCGCAGACTCTCGGGGGTGCCGTTCGGGTCGACCAGATTGAACCGGAGCACGGTGGTGGGCATGGATGAGTCCCCCTTCGCCTGGCGGGGTGGGCGGGCGAAGGGGGACGTTAGCTGACGTGGTGTCAGTTGGACAGGGGTTCGGCGAGCGCCGGTTCCTCGGCGTCGGCAGCCTCGACGGCGTCGGCCGTGTCCGTCGCCTCGTCGAGCGGCGCCCTGCGCGGCAGTACGGCGTACAGCGCGCCCGAGGTGATGACGCCGACCGCCCAGCCCAGCCCGTTCCGCCCGATCCAGCTCCCGGACAGCGGTCCGGCGAACCAGTCCACCTTCGTGAACAGCAGGCCCACGACCAGCGCCGCGCCCCAGGCCGTCATGGCCTGCCAGGCGAAGCCGGCCCGGTACCAGTAGGCGCTGCCCGGCGTCGTGTCCAGCAGCGCGGGGCCGTCGTAGGTCTTGCGCCGGAGCATGTCCACGCCGAAGACGCCGATCCACGCGGAGAAGGCGACGGCCAGCAGCGTCAGGAAGGAGATGAACGAACCGAAGAAGCTCTTGGCGACCACCATCAGCAGGAAGCCGAACACCAGGCTGATGACGGCGTTGACGCTGACGGCCCAGGCGCGCGGCACCTTGATGCCCAGTGTCTGCGCGGTGAAGCCGGCCGAGTACATGGACATCGAGTTGATCAGCAGCATCCCGACGAGGGCGATCAACAGGTACGGAACCGCCAGCCAGACCGGCAGCAGTTCCCCGATGAAGGAGACCGGGTCCGCGGCGGTGGCGAGGTCCGGGGTGCCGACGGCCATGACCGCGCCCATCAGGACCATGGGCAGGACGACGATCCCCGCGCCGCCGATCGTCGCGCCGACCATGCCCTTGGCGGAGGCGGTGCGCGGCAGGTAGCGGGTGAAGTCCGGGCCGGAGGGGACCCAGCTGATGCCGCCGGCCGCGATCGTGCCGATGCCCGCGATCATCATCGCGGTGGAGCCGGCCGGCTTGTCGAAGACGGCGGCCCAGTCGGTGGTGAGCACCAGATAGCCGAGCACCAGCACGCTGAAGGCGCCGAAGAGGTAGGTCGACCACTTCGAGCAGACCCGCAGCGCGTTGATGCCCAGACCCGACACCACGAACGTGCAGGTGACGAAGAACAACAGCGTGACGACGATGAGCGGGGTGCCGGGCCGCACGTCGAAGAGGAGGTCGAGGACGGTCAGGACGGCGTACGCGCCGCTCACCGCGTTGATGGTCTCCCAGCCCCAGCGGGCCACCCAGATCAGCGCGCCGGGGAAGAGGTTGCCGCGCTGGCCGAATACGGCCCGGGAGAGGGCCATGCCGGGGGAACCGCCGCGCTTGCCCGCGATCGAGATCAGTCCGACCATCCCGTACGAGACGACGGGCGCGGCGAGCGCCACGACGAGCACCTGCCAGATGTTCAGCTTGTTGAAGATCACCAGCCCCGCACCCATGGTCAGCAGCAGCACGCTGATGTTCGCGGCGACCCAGGTGGGGACGAGCTCGCGGACACGGCCGCCGCGCTCGCTGTCGGGGACGGGCTCCAGGCCGCGGGTCTCCACCGCGGACTCTGCGGGCTCGGCAGGCATGTACGACTCCGTGGGATGTGGGGGGAGTCGTACATCATCGTATTTTCGTCTGGAAAAGCACAAATTGAGGATTCGCACCCCGGGCGCAGCTCCGGCTCACGGGACCCGGGAGAGCTCACGCCATACTGGGTGGGTTATGGAAATCCTCATTCTCGCTGTAGTCATCGCCCTGGTCGCGGTCGGCGCGATCAGCGGGCTCGTGGTCAGCAGCCGCAAGAAGAAGCAGCTGCCTCCCACGGCGCCGCCGAGCACGCCGACCATCACTGCCCCGCCCGCCGAACCGCAGGTGGGGGAGGACGCCGCACCGACGGCGGAAGAGCCGCGCCGCACGATCGAGGAGGTCGACCTCCCCGACGCGCAGACCGCCGTCGACTCGCCGGTCGCCGTCGAGGACCCGGTGGTCGGGCTCGCGCCCGCCCCCGAGATCGAGGTGCCCGAGCCCACCGCCGGCCGTCTGGTCCGGCTGCGCGCGCGGCTCGCCCGTTCGCAGAACTCGCTCGGCAAGGGGCTGCTCACGCTGCTCTCCCGCGAGCACCTCGACGAGGACACCTGGGAGGAGATCGAGGAGACCCTCCTCATCGCCGACGTCGGTGTCGTGCCGACGCAGGAGCTGGTGGACCGGCTCCGCGAGCGGGTCCGGGTGCTCGGTACCCGCACGCCCGCCGAACTGCGAACCCTGCTGAAGGAAGAGCTGCTGACCTTGGTCGGCACGGACTTCGACCGCGCGGTGAAGACCGAGAGCGGCGTCGACACCCCGGGTGTCGTGATGGTGGTCGGCGTCAACGGCACCGGCAAGACCACGACCACCGGCAAGCTGGCCCGTGTGCTGGTCGCCGACGGACGCAGCGTCGTGCTCGGCGCGGCGGACACCTTCCGCGCGGCCGCCGCCGACCAGTTGCAGACCTGGGGCGACAGGGTCGGCGCGCGCACCATCCGCGGCCCCGAGGGCGGTGACCCCGCGTCGATCGCCTACGACGCGGTCAAGGAGGGCATCGCCGAGGGCGCGGACGTCGTGCTCATCGACACCGCCGGTCGGCTGCACACCAAGACCGGCCTCATGGACGAGCTCGGCAAGGTCAAGCGCGTCGTGGAGAAGCACGGCCCGCTGGACGAGGTCCTGCTGGTCCTGGACGCCACCACCGGACAGAACGGCCTGACCCAGGCACGCGTCTTCGCCGAGGTCGTGGACATCACCGGCATCGTGCTGACCAAGCTCGACGGCACCGCGAAGGGCGGCATCGTCGTCGCCGTCCAGCGCGAGCTGGGTGTCCCCGTCAAGCTCATCGGTCTCGGTGAGGGCCCCGACGACCTGGCCCCGTTCGAGCCGGAGGCGTTCGTCGACGCCCTGATCGGCGACTGAGAGCCGCGGGCGCCGCGCCCGCGCCGCCCGTACGCACCAGTGCCCCCGCATCCGTACCGGACGCGGGGGCACCGGCGTGTGTACGGGCGGCGCGGCGGCAGGCGCCTCAGCGGCGGAAGCGGTGACAGATGTAGGCGAGCGTCCCCAGCAGCAGCCGGGCCTGTGGCGGCCCGCCCACGCAGTCGAGTGCGGGGGCGCGCAGCCAGGTCGCCGGGCCGAGGCCCGCGTGGTCGGAGGGCGGGGCCGTCAGGTACGCGCCGCTGCCGAGGGCGCGCAGGTCCAGATCCGCGTCGTCCCAGCCCATCCGGTACAGCAGCTGCGGCAGCCCGGCCGCCGCGCCCGGAGCCACGAAGAACTGGGCCCGGCCGTCCGGTGTCACGGTGACGGGCCCGAGCGGCAGGCCCATGCGCTCCAGCCGCACCAGCGCGCGCCGGCCGGCTTCCTCGGACACCTCGATGACATCGAAGACGCGGCCCACGGGGAGCATGATCGCGGCGCCCGGGTACTCGTCCCAGATCTCGGCGACCTCGTCCAGGGTCGCTCCGGCGGGTACGGTGGGCGCGAAGTCCAGCGGGTGCGCCCCCGGCGCACGGCAATTCATATGACCGCAGGAGCAGTCGCGGCCGGGCGCCGCGGCTCGGGCACCGGGGACGGCGTCCCAACCCCACAGTCCCGTGTACTCGGCCACCGCCGTGCACTCCGAGGACCGTCCGCGTCGCCGCGAGCCGGAACGGAACTCCTTGGTGCCGCGGCTGCCGCCGATCGTGAAGCCCATGCCCATGCCCCCTCCAACGGGTCGGACGCGCCGGTGGTTACGACGCCGGCGAGACCTGGTGTCCGGCAGGGCGGGGTGCGACCTCCATCGGGGCTGCCCGGCGCACTCCTCGCCGCGCGCGCCCCGGCCGCGCTCCCGTCCAACCATTCCGTTTCGCCTTCCTGTCAAGTGAATCGCGCCTGGCCGGTGGCGAGTTCATTCGAAGGGGTGGCGAATGGTGGCGTTTACACGGTCGGCCTCGCCGCAGGGGTGATCGTAGGATTACTTTCGGTGCACGACCCCCGGAAGCGCGCCCATCCGTGGGTATGCCGGAGGCAATACGTGAAGGACTTGTGAAGTTCGTGGCGGTAGCCGTCATTCCGGACAGGGTTTGTAGCGAAGAGGCGCAACGGATGGGGGCGTTCCAGTGAGCGGCAACGGCGCAAGCGGAACGAACGGGCGGTCGTCCGCGCCCGCGCAGGCGCCGTCGGACGCCGACGTCCGCAACGAGCAGCTGAGCTCCTGGTTCGTGCGCAGCGGCTGGTCCAAGGGCGAACTCGCCCGCCAGGTCAACCGCCGGGCCCGCCAGATGGGCGCCCACCACATCAGCACCGACACCTCGCGCGTACGCCGCTGGCTCGACGGGGAACAGCCCCGCGAACCCGTCCCGCGCATCCTGTCCGAGCTGTTCTCCGAACGGTTCGGCTCCGTCGTCGCCATCGAACAGCTCGGCCTGCGCACCGCGCACCAGACGCCGTCGGTCTCCGGCGTCGACCTGCCCTGGGCCGGACCGCAGACGGTCGAGCTGCTCAGTGAGTTCTCCCGCAGCGACCTGATGCTGGCCCGCCGGGGCTTCCTCGGGACCTCGCTCGCCCTCTCCGCCGGCCCCGCCCTCATCGAGCCCATGCAGCGCTGGCTCGTCCCGGCCCCGGCCGCCGACCCCGGAGCGCGCGGCGAGGGCGGCCCGGCGGGCCTCACCGGAAGCTACCGCCCGGCCGGCCTCTCCGATCCGGAACTCGACCTGCTCGAAGCCACCACCGTGATGTTCCGCCAGTGGGACGCCCAGTGCGGCGGCGGCCTGCGCCGCAAGGCGGTCGTCGGACAGCTCCACGAGGTCACCGACCTGCTCCAGGAGGGCCACCCGGCCCCCGTGATGAAACGCCTCTTCAAGGTCGCCGCCGAGCTCGCCGAACTGGCCGGCTGGATGAGCTACGACATCGGGCTGCACCCCACCGCCCAGAAGTACTTCGTCCTGGCCCTGCACGCGGCCAAGGAGGGCGGCGACAAGCCGCTGGGCTCCTACATCCTCTCCAACATGGGCCGCCAGATGATCCACCTCGGGCGCCCCGAGGACGCACTGGAGCTCATCCACCTCGCCCAGTACGGAAGCCGCGACTGCGCCGGCCCCCGCACCCAGGCCATGCTGTATGCGATGGAGGCCCGCGCCTACGCCAACATGGGCCAGCCCAGCCGCTGCAAGCGCGCCGTGCGGATGGCCGAGGACACCTTCGGCGACGTCGGCTTCGACGGTGAGCCCGAGCCCGACTGGATCCGCTTCTTCTCCGAGGCCGAGCTCAACGGCGAGAACTCCCATTCCTACCGCGACCTGGCCTACGTCGCCGGGCGCAGCCCCACCTACGCCTCCCTCGCCGAGCCCGTCATGGAACGGGCCGTCGAGCTGTTCGCCAAGGACCCCGAGCACCAGCGCTCGTACGCCCTGAACCTCATCGGCATGGCCACGGTCCACCTCCTCCAGCGCGAGCCCGAGCAGGCGACCGTCCTCGTGGACCAGGCGCTCGACGTGGCGCGAAAAGTACGGTCCGAACGGGTGAACACCCGGCTGCGCAAGACCGTCGACACCGCGGCCCGTGAGTACGGCGACGTAGCCGAGGTGGTCCGGCTCACCGATCACCTCGCCTCCCGGCTCCCCGAAGCGGCGGAGGCCGTCTGACGGTCCTGGCGACCGTCCCCCGAACCCCGGCCGCGGCGGCCGACCCCGTGAAGCCCGATCAGGCTCCCCCAGCCAGGCCACCCGGGTCCCCGCCGCGGCCGGTCACCCCTCTCGCGCCCGAACCGGCGCCGCTCGCGCGCGGGGGCTGCCCGCCGTCGCGGTTCCCCGATCGACGGTCGCGGCGTCCACGGTCCCGTTCATCCCGTTCACCGCGCCGTAACAGGCGCGGTCCCTTCGTCACGGCGGCGAAACATCGAGCGGCGGCTCCGGAAACCGGGCTGCGCGAATCTCAGGGGCATTAACCGGCCGGCCTCCAGGCACACACCAGCGGGCCTCATACCCCGCGCCGCTTAGGTAGCCACGATCGCCCGCACGCGAACGTACCGACGACGAGGAGACGCCGATGGCATCAGCCATCACGACCCTCGCGGCAGACGCCCCCTCCCTCTCTGCCGCGAACACCGGGTTCATGCTCATCTGCTCCGCCCTGGTCATGCTGATGACCCCGGGACTCGCCTTCTTCTACGGAGGCATGGTCCGCGTCAAGAGCAGCCTCAACATGCTCATGATGAGCTTCATCAGCCTCGGGATCGTCACGATCCTGTGGGTCCTCTACGGCTTCAGCCTCGCCTTCGGGACCGACGCGGGCTCGCTCATCGGCTGGAACTCCGACTACGTGGGGCTCAGCGGCATCGGCATCACCGAGCTCTGGGACGGCTACACCATCCCGGTCTACGTCTTCGCCGTCTTCCAGCTGATGTTCGCCGTCATCACCCCGGCCCTGATCAGCGGAGCCCTCGCCGACCGGGTCAAGTTCAGCGCCTGGGCCCTGTTCACCGCCCTGTGGGTGAGCCTCGTCTACTTCCCCGTCGCCCACTGGGTCTGGGGCTCGGGCGGCTGGCTCTTCAAGCTCGGCGTCATCGACTTCGCGGGCGGTACCGCCGTCCACATCAACGCCGGCGCCGCCGCGCTCGGGGTGATCCTCGTCATCGGCAAGCGCGTCGGTTTCAAGAAGGACCTGATGCGCCCGCACAGCCTCCCGCTGGTCATGCTGGGCGCCGGCCTCCTCTGGTTCGGCTGGTTCGGCTTCAACGCCGGCTCCTGGCTCGGCAACGACGACGGCGTCGGCGCCGTCATGTTCGTCAACACCCAGGTCGCCGCCGCCGCCGCCATGCTCGCCTGGCTCGGTTACGAGAAGCTGCGCCACGGCTCCTTCACCACCCTGGGCGCCGCCTCCGGCGCGGTCGCCGGCCTCGTCGCGATCACCCCCTCCGGCGGCTCCTGCTCCCCGCTCGGGGCGATCGCCATCGGCGCCATCGCCGGCGTCGTCTGCGCCATGGCCGTCGGCCTGAAGTACCGGTTCGACTTCGACGACTCCCTCGACGTGGTCGGCGTCCACCTCGTCGGCGGGATCATCGGCTCCCTCCTCGTCGGCCTCTTCGCCACCGGCGGCGTCCAGTCCGACGCCAAGGGCCTCTTCTACGGCGGCGGACTGGACCAGCTCGGCAAGCAGGCCGTCGGCGTCTTCGCCGTCCTCGCCTACTCTCTCCTCGCGTCCGCGCTGCTCGCCTTCCTGCTCGACAAGACGATCGGGATGCGGGTCAGCGAGGACGACGAGGTCTCGGGCATCGACCAGGTCGAGCACGCCGAGACCGCCTACGACTTCAGCGGGGCAGGCGGCGGCGCCTCCTCCCGGAGCACCGCCGTACCCGCCCACGTTGCCGCCGCGACCAAGAAGGTTGACGCATGAAGCTGATCACCGCGATCGTCAAGCCGCACCGGCTCGACGAGATCAAGGACGCCCTCCAGCGGTTCGGTGTCCAGGGGCTCACGGTCTCCGAGGCCAGCGGCTACGGCCGCCAGCGCGGCCACACCGAGGTCTACCGGGGCGCCGAGTACACCGTGGACCTCGTACCGAAGATCCGCATCGAGGTGGTCGTCGAGGACGACACGGCCGACGACGTGATGAACGTACTGGTCACCGCCGCCCACACGGGCAAGATCGGTGACGGCAAGGTGTGGAGCGTCCCCGTGGACTCGATCATCAGGGTCCGCACCGGCGAACGCGGCGCGGACGCGCTCTAGGCGACGGGAGCCCCGGGTGACGAGTGTGGAGAACACGACCGCCGAACCGTCCGATCCGGACGGCTCGGGACCCGGCGGCTACGCCGCGGCCCGGCTGCGACTCCTGCGGGAGGAGTCGCGGTCCGGGCCTTCCCGGCGTTCCGCGCTGTCCGCCCTGACCGACGACTGGCTGAACGCCCTGTTCACGAGGGCCGTCCGGGAGACCGGCGTCCGGGGCGCGACCCTCGTCGCCGTCGGAGGGTACGGCCGGGCCGAACTCTCCCCCCGCAGCGACCTCGACCTGCTGCTCCTGCACGACGGCAAGGCCGCCACCAAGTCGCTGAGCGCCCTCGCCGACCGCCTCTGGTACCCCGTGTGGGACCTGGGCGTGGCCCTGGACCACTCGGTGCGCACCCCCGCCGAGGCCCGCAAGACCGCCGCCGAGGACCTCAAGGTGCAGCTCGGGCTGCTCGACGCGCGGCCCGTCGCCGGCGACGCCGGACTCCTCGCCGGGCTGCGGACCTCCGTCCTGGCCGACTGGCGCAACCAAGCCGCCAAACGGCTCCCGCAACTGCACGCCCTGTGCCGGGACCGGGCCGAGAAGGCGGGGGAGCTGCGCTTCCTGCTGGAACCCGACCTCAAGGAGGCCCGCGGCGGGCTGCGCGACGCCGCCGCGCTGCGCGCCGTCGCCGCGTCGTGGCTCGCCGACGCCCCGCGCGAGGGACTGGCCGAGGCCCGGCGCCGGCTGCTCGACGCCCGGGACGCCCTGCACCTGGTGACGGGCCGCGCCACCGACCGGCTCTCCCTCCAGGAGCAGGACCAGGTCGCGGCCCGGCTCGGGCTGCTCGACGCGGACGCGCTGCTGCGCGAGGTGTACGAGGCCGCGCGGGTCATCTCGTACGCCGGTGACGTCACCTGGCGGGAGGTCGGGCGCGTACTGCGGTCCCGGGCGGCCCGGCCGAGGCTGCGCCGCCTGCTGCCGGGCACGCGCGAGCCCGCCGTGGAGCGGGCGCCGCTGGCCGAGGGCGTCGTGGAGTCCGACGGTGAGGCCGTCCTGGCCCTCGCCGCCCGGCCCGACCGGGACCCGGTGCTGGCACTGCGCTTCGGGGCGGCCGCCGCACAGGCGGGCCTGCCCGTCTCCCTGCACTCCGTACGGCGTCTCGCGGCCCAGGGGAAGGCACTGCCCGTGCCCTGGCCCGCGGAGGCGCGGGAGCAGCTGGTCACCCTGCTCGGGGCGGGCGAGCCGACCGTGGGGGTGTGGGAGGCGCTCGAAGCCGAGGGACTGATCACCCGGCTCCTGCCCGACTGGGAGCGGGTGCGCTGCCGGCCCCAGCGCAACCCCGTACACACCTGGACGGTGGACCGGCACCTGGTGGAGACGGCGGTCCGGGCCGCCGCCCTCACCCGCCGCGTCAGCCGTCCCGACCTGCTCCTGACGGCCGCCCTGCTCCACGACATCGGCAAGGGGTGGCCCGGCGACCACTCGGTGGCGGGGGAGACCATCGCCCGCGACATGGCGGCCCGGGTGGGCTTCGACGCCGAGGACGTCGCGGTGCTCGGCACCCTCGTGCGCCACCACCTGCTGCTCGTCGACACCGCCACCCGGCGCGATCTGGACGACCCGGCCACCGTGCGCTCCGTCGCCGAGACCGTCGGCTCCGTGGGCACCCTGGAGCTCCTGCACGCGCTGACCGAGGCCGACGCGCTGGCCACCGGCCCGGCGGCCTGGAGCACCTGGCGCGGCTCGCTCGTGGCGGACCTGGTCTCCCGGGTCCGGGCGGTCCTGCGGGGCGCCGCCCCCACCCCCACCGAGCTGGGCATCCCCGTCACCGAACAGGAACGCCTCGCGGTGGAGGCGCTGTGCACCGGGGAGCCGGTCCTGGCCCTGGAGACCCGCCACGAGGACGACGGGGTAGGGGTGGACCTGGTCGTGACCGTCCCCGACCAGCCCGGGGTCCTGCCCGCCCTGGCCGGGGTGCTGGCGCTGCACCGACTGACCGTCCGCGCGGCCGACCTGCGCTCGCTGGAGCTGCCGGACCGGCTGGGCGAGGTACTGGTGTTCCGTTGGCGGGTGGCCGCCGAGTACGGGGCCCTGCCGGAGGCCGCCCGGCTGCGCACGGACCTGGTCCGGGCGCTGGACGGCTCCCTGGACGTCCCGGCGAGGCTGGCCGACCGCGAGGCCGCGTACAAGAGACGGCGCGGGGTGGTCCCGCCGCCGCCCCGGGTGACGGTGATGCCCGACGCCTCCTCGTCGGCCACCGTCCTGGAGGTGCGGGCCCCCGACGCCGTGGGACTGCTCCACCGGATCGGCCGGGCACTGGACGAGAGCGGCGTCCGGGTCCGCAGCGCGCACGTCTCCACGCTCGGCGCGAACGCGGTCGACACCCTCTACGTGGTCGACCCCGACGGCAAACCCCTGTCGCCCCGAGCCGCCGCGGAGCTGGCGGGGACGGTCGAGACGGCCCTGCGCTGAGCACGCCCGACGGTGGGCCCGGGACCGGAGACGGACCGCAGGGCCCACCACGGGGAAAGGGCCGATACCCTGGGGGGCGACCACACGCCCCCGACCCGAGGAATCGCGACCACCGTGTTCGATACGCTTTCCGACCGCCTCAGCGCGACCTTCAAGTCCCTCCGGGGCAAAGGTCGCCTCTCCGAGCAGGACATCGACGCTGCGGCGCGGGAAATCCGTATCGCCCTCCTCGAGGCCGACGTCGCGCTCCCCGTCGTCCGTTCCTTCATCGCCAACGTCAAGGAACGCGCGCGCGGCGAAGAGGTCAGCAGGGCCCTGAACCCCGGGCAGCAAGTCCTCAAGATCGTCAACGACGAGCTCGTCTCGATCCTCGGTGGCGAGACCCGACGCCTGCGCTTCGCCAAGACCGCGCCCACCGTCATCATGCTCGCCGGTCTCCAGGGTGCCGGTAAGACCACCCTCGCCGGAAAGCTCGGCCTGTGGCTCAAGGGGCAGGGCCACGCCCCGCTCCTCGTCGCGTGCGACCTCCAGCGCCCCAACGCCGTCAACCAGCTCAGCGTCGTCGCCGAGCGCGCGGGTGTGGCCGTCTACGCGCCGCAGCCCGGCAACGGCGTCGGTGACCCGGTCCAGGTCGCCAAGGACTCCATCGAGTACGCCCGTACCAAGCAGTACGACATCGTCATCGTCGACACCGCCGGTCGCCTCGGCATCGACCAGGAGCTGATGCGGCAGGCCGCGGACATCCGCGACGCCGTCAGCCCCGACGAGATCCTCTTCGTCGTCGACGCCATGATCGGCCAGGACGCGGTCAACACCGCCGAGGCCTTCCGCGACGGCGTCGGCTTCGACGGCGTCGTGCTCTCCAAGCTCGACGGCGACGCCCGAGGCGGTGCCGCGCTCTCCATCGCGCACGTCACCGGCAAGCAGATCATGTTCGCCTCGAACGGTGAGAAGCTCGACGAGTTCGACGCCTTCCACCCCGACCGCATGGCGGGCCGGATCCTCGACATGGGTGACATGCTCACCCTCATCGAGCAGGCCGAGAAGACCTTCTCACAGGCCGAGGCCGAGAAGATGGCGGCCAAGCTGGCGAAGGGCCCCAAGGAGTTCACGCTCGACGACTTCCTGGCCCAGATGGAGCAGGTCCGCAAGATGGGCTCCATCTCCAAGCTGCTCGGCATGCTGCCCGGCATGGGGCAGATCAAGGACCAGATCAACAACATCGACGAGCGCGACGTCGACCGCACGGCCGCGATCATCAAGTCGATGACCCCGGCCGAGCGCCAGGACCCGCACATCATCAACGGCTCCCGCCGCGCCCGTATCGCCAAGGGTTCCGGAGTCGAGGTCAGCGCCGTCAAGAGCCTCGTCGAGCGGTTCTTCGACGCGCGCAAGATGATGTCCCGCATGGCCCAGGGCGGCGGGATGCCGGGCATGCCAGGCATCCCCGGGATGGGTGGCGGCCCCGGCCGGCAGAAGAAGCAGATCAAGCAGGCCAAGGGCAAGCGCAAGAGCGGCAACCCGATGAAGCGCAAGGAAGAGGAGGCCGCGGCAGCGGCCCGGCGCGAGCAGGGGCCGCAGGCCGGCGAGCCGGCCGCCGGCGGCAACCCGTTCGGGCTGCCCGCGGGCGGGGCGCAGGCGGGCCAGGACTTCGACCTTCCGGACGAGTTCAAGAAGTTCATGAAGTAAGGGCGGTTCGGTCCGTGGAGTAACGGCGGCGCGGTGCGCCTGGCGTCGCGTGGAGGGGCCTTGGCCGGCCCGGGAGTGACCAGCCGGCCGGGGCCCCTCCGTCGTACCCGGGTAGGGGTTGCCCAGGGGGCAATAGCCCGATATCTCCCTTATGGTCGGCCGGGAGGACGGCAGAAGGAGGCCCCGTGCCCAGCCCCACCCCCGCACCGCCCCGCGACCGGGCCGACACCCCCTGGCGTTCCGAGGGCGCGCCGCCCACCCCGCCGCCGAGGAGGAGGATGGCCGGCGGATGGCGCGGGCTGATCCTCGTCGCCCTGATCGTCTTCCTGATCGCCAACCTGGTGCTGTCGTTCTTCAACGCGGGCGACGAGCCGACGGTCTCCTACACCGAGTTCAGCAAACAGGTCGCGGCCGGCAACGTCTCGAAGATCTACTCCAAGGGCGACGCCATCCAGGGGCAGCTCAAGGCCAAGGCGCCGAAGCCGGACGGCGGCAAGGGCGACTACACCAAGTTCGTCACCCAGCGCCCGGCCTTCGCCGACGACGACCTGTGGGCCAACCTCACCAAACACCAGGTCACGGTGACCGCCTCGCCCGTCGTGGTCCAGCGCAGCTTCCTGGCCAACCTCCTCCTCTCGCTCGCCCCGATGCTGCTGCTGGTCGTGCTGTGGGTGGTCATCGCCCGCCGGATGGGGTCGGCCATGGGCGGGGGCCTCGGTGGTCTCGGCCGCAAGGCGCCGCCGAAACCGGTTGAACTCGAGACGGGCGCCAAACGCACCACCTTCGAGGACGTGGCGGGCATCGACGAGGTGCAGGGCGAGCTCGACGACGTCGTCGACTTCCTCAAGAACCCGCAGGCGTACCGGAAGATGGGCGCCCGCATGCCCGGCGGCGTCCTCCTCGCCGGCCGCCCCGGAACCGGCAAGACCCTCCTCGCCCGCGCCGTCGCCGGAGAGGCCGGAGTCCCCTTCTTCTCGGCCTCCGCCTCCGAGTTCATCGAGATGATCGTCGGCGTCGGCGCGTCGCGCGTCCGCGAACTCTTCACCGAGGCGCGCAAGGTCGCGCCCGCGATCATCTTCATCGACGAGATCGACACCATCGGGCGCGTGCGCGGCGCGGGCGGCGGACTCGGCGGCCACGACGAACGCGAACAGACGCTGAACCAGATCCTCACCGAGATGGACGGCTTCTCCGGCTCGGAGGGCGTCGTCGTCCTCGCCGCCACCAACCGCGCCGACGTCCTCGACACGGCGCTGACCCGGCCCGGCCGCTTCGACCGGCTGGTGCAGGTCTCGCCGCCGGACAAGAGCGGCCGCGAGGCGATCCTGCGCATCCACACCCGCGAGATCCCCCTCGCCGAGGGCGTGGACCTGGGCCGGGTCGCCAGTACGACACCCGGCATGACGGGCGCCGAACTGGCCAACCTGGCCAACGAGGCCGCCCTGCTGGCGGTCAAGCGCAAGCAGTCGCAGGTCACCC
The DNA here is from genome assembly GCF_055231995.1 of Streptomyces sp. Tek67B01. Lineage (NCBI taxonomy): Bacteria > Bacillati > Actinomycetota > Actinomycetes > Kitasatosporales > Streptomycetaceae > Streptomyces > Streptomyces sp. Tek67B01. Next base: position 2,212,479 of record NZ_JBUYUY010000001.1, on the reverse strand, counting down.
AGGCCGATCTCTCCGAGGCCCTGGAGAAGGTGCAGCTCGGCGCCGAACGCCCGCTCGTCATGCCGCCGGAGGAACGGCGCCGCACGGCCTACCACGAGAGCGGCCACGCCCTGCTGGGCATGCTCCAGCCCGGCGCCGACCCCGTCCGCAAGATCACCATCGTCCCGCGCGGCCGGGCACTCGGCGTCACCCTCTCCACCCCGGACGCCGACCGCTACGCCTACACCGAGGAGTACCTGCGCGGGCGCATCATCGGCGCGCTCGGCGGCATGGCGGCCGAGCACGTCGTGTACGACCTGATCACCACGGGCGCCGAGAACGACCTCGAACAGGTCACCAACCTCGTCCGCGGCATGGTCGGCCGGTGGGGCATGAGCGAACGCGTCGGCCGGCTGACCGCGATCCCGTCCGACGGCCAGAGCGCGTACGGCCTCTCCGCCGCCCCCGCGACGCTCGACGCCGTCGACGCCGAGATGCGGCGGATCGTCGACGAGTGCTACGCCGAGGCCTGCCGCCTGCTGCGGGAGCACCGCTCACAGCTCGACGACCTCGCCGAAGCCCTCCTCGCCGCCGAAACCCTCGACGAAGCCGCCGCCTACGCCGCCGCCGGCATCCCGCGCCTGTCGAAACAGGCACCCGAAACGGAACCCGGCCCCGCCGGCCCGGACACGCCCTAGGCGGACCGGCGGACGCGGGCGATCACGTAGCGGAAGATGTTCGGCAGCCACACGGAGCCGTCCGGCCGCTCGTACGGGTGAAGCGCCTCGGCCAGCTCCTTCTCCACCTGGGCCGGGTCGGAGGCGGACTCGTACAGCCCCGTCGAGAGCAGGCCCCGTACGGCATTGTCCACATCCGCGTAGCCGAACGGGCAGAACACCCGCCCGGACCCGTCCGGTACCAGCCCCGAGCCCGCCACCAACGCGTCGAGGTCGTGCGGCGAGGGGCCGCCGCCCGATACCGCCGGGACCGTGCACCGTTCCGCCGGCCCCCAGTCCGCCAGGACCACCGCCCCGCCCCGGCGGACCGCCGGAAGGGCGGCGGCCAAGGTCTCGCGGCCGGGCGAGAACGCCAGCAGGACGTCGTACGGCCGCGCGGTGGACGGCGGGTCCGGCCGCACCTCCAAAAGCCGCTCCCGGGCCAGCGCACGCCGCGCCGCGTCCGCCTCCACGCCGGCCACGGCGGCTCCGCGCCGCTGCGCCAGCAGGAGGGCCAGCCCGGCCCCGCACCCCAGGCCGAGCAGCCGGGCGCCGGGCCCGACCTCCAGCCGGTCGTAGACCGCCTCGTACAGCGGTACCAGCATCCGTTCCTGGATCTCCGCCCAGTCCCGGGCGACGAGCGTCGTCGTCGGCGTCGATGTCATCTGAAAGAGCGCTCCTGATTCCGTGTCGCCCCCTGGCCCCCGTTGCCAGGGAACTCCCCATCGGCCCCCGCGTCCAGAGGAGTGCGCCACCCGATTCACGCATCCGGCGCCCGGCGCCGTACCATTCGCGCCATGGCAAAGGCACCCGTTCTCACCCCCCAGGCGGAGGATTTCCCCCGCTGGTACCAGGATCTGATCAACAAGGCCGAGCTGGCCGACAACGGTCCGGTACGCGGCACCATGGTCATCCGGCCGTACGGCTACGGGCTGTGGGAGCGGATGCAGCAGGAGATGGACGCGCGCATCAAGGACGCGGGCGCCCAGAACGCGTACTTCCCGCTGTTCATCCCGCAGTCCTACCTGACGAGGGAAGCCGAGCACGTCGAGGGCTTCGCCCCCGAGCTCGCCGTCGTCACGCACGGCGGCGGCAAGGAGCTGGACGAGCCGGTCGTCGTCCGGCCCACCTCCGAGACGATCATCAACGACTACTTCTCCAAGTGGGTCCAGAGCTACCGGGACCTGCCCCTGCTGATCAACCAGTGGGCCAACGTGGTCCGCTGGGAGATGCGCCCGCGCGTGTTCCTCCGCACGAGCGAGTTCCTCTGGCAGGAGGGCCACACCGCCCACGCCACGTACGAGGACGCCCGCGACTACGCGGCGCGCATCCACCGGGACGTGTACGGCGACTTCATGACGAACGTGCTCGGCATCGACGTCGTGCTCGGTCGCAAGACGGCCAAGGAGCGCTTCGCCGGCGCCATCAACACCCTCACGCTGGAGGGGATGATGGGCGACGGCAAGGCCCTCCAGCTCGGCACCAGCCACGAGCTGGGCACCAACTTCGCCAAGGCCTTCAACACGCAGTACCTGTCGAAGGAAGGCAAGCAGGAACTCGTCTGGCAGACCTCCTGGGGCGTCTCGACCCGCATGGTCGGCGGCCTGATCATGTCCCACGGGGACGACAACGGCCTGCGGGTGCCGCCGCGCCTCGCGCACGTCCAGGTCGTCGTCATGGCGATCAAGGGCGACGAGGCCGTGGCCGAGGTCCGCGAGCTGGGGGCCCGGCTGAAGGCCGCCGGAATCCGGGTCCACGTCGACGACCGCGTGGACACCCCCTTCGGGCGCCGAGCCGTGGACTGGGAGCTCAAGGGCGTACCCGTGCGCGTCGAGATCGGTCCCCGCGACCTGGAGAACGGCACCGCGATGCTGGCCCGTCGCATCCCCGGCGGCAAGGAGGCCGTGCAGATCTCCGCGCTGGCCGACCTGCTGCCCAAGGTGCTGGAGGAGGACCAGGCGCAGCTGCTGCGCGAGTCCCGCGAGCGCCGTGAGGCCCGTACGTCCGACGTCGCGACGATCGAGGAGGCCGCCGAGGCCGCCGTCGCCGGTGGCTGGGCGCGCATCCCGTGGGCCGACCTGGGCCCTGAGGGCGAGGCGAAGCTGGCCGAGCAGGCCGTCTCCGTGCGCTGCCTGATCGCCGAGGACGGCTCGGTCCCGGAGGCGGACGACGCCCCCGGTACCCTCGCCATCGTGGCGCGCTCGTACTGATCGTCCCGCTGCCCCCCCCCGCTGATCGCGGACACGCCCCGGCGTGCGGCCCTTGCCGCGCGCCGGGACGGTCTCGCATTGGTCCCCGTTACGTACCGACTCCTCCGGGGATATGCGCACCCGTCCTCGTCGGGACGCATCAGACTGAACTGACTGGTACGTGCAAAAAATTTGGAATGGCCCGGAATCGGAACACCGGGGCACCTCGGCTCGTTGTCACGACGTGAGCACGACACCACCTGTTCTCGCCGCAGAGCTGGCGCAGGCGTGGGCCGATATTCAGCGGTACCACCCCGAGCTGCCTGACCTTGCCGCGCCCGAGTCCCTGATCGGAGAGTCGTCGTCCGCCTGTGGCGCCGAGCTCTCCTTCGAGCGACTGCTGCACGAGGCAGTCCACGGCATCGCAGCCGCCCGTGGAGTCCGCGACACCTCGCGGGCCGGCCGCTACCACAACCGCAGATTCCTCGCGATCGCCGAGGAGATGGGGCTGGACCACTCCGAGGAGCCGCACGCCAGCAGCGGGTTCTCCCTGGTCTCGCTCAGTCCCGAGGCCAAGAAGCGCTACCGCCCCACCATGGAGCGGTTGCAGCGCGCCCTCAAGGCGCACACGGTCGCCACGGCCGCCGACACCAAGCGCAGCTTCCGCGGGCCGGCCGCCCGACACGGCTCTTCCGGCGGCGGCGTACGGGTCAAGGCGGTCTGTGACTGCGGGCGCAACGTGCGGGTGGTCCCGTCGGTGCTGGCGCAGGCGCCCATCGTCTGCGGTGGCTGTATGAAGCCGTTCCGCATCCCCGAGGTGGCCGTCTCGGCTGCCGCCTCCTGAGTCACGGCCGGCCGCGGCCGCGCGGGCCGTGGCGCCACCGGTTCGTGGCGCCCGGGGGCGCGAACCGGTGGCGGTCAGGCCGCCGTCCGGCCGGGGAGGGGCCCCGTGGTGTCCGGCGCCCGCTCCCACCGGTCCTTGGGGCCACCCCTACCGGCTGAGCGCGCCGCGGGCATGTGGCACAATGGCTAGCTGTACTCGACAGTCGCACAGGACCCCTCTCTCCTCCGGCTGACGCGTCCATCGGGCATCCGAGTACCGCAACCCCACGTGGCATCTCATGTGCCCAACCACGTCAAGTTCAGGAGACACCACTCCAGTGGCAGTCAAGATCAAGCTCAAGCGTCTCGGCAAGATTCGCCAGCCGCACTACCGCATCATCGTCGCCGACGCCCGCACCCGCCGGGACGGTCGCGCGATCGAAGAGATCGGTATCTACCAGCCGACCTACAACCCGTCGCGCATCGAGGTCAACGCCGAGCGTGCGCAGTACTGGCTGTCCGTCGGTGCCCAGCCCACCGAGGCTGTGCTCGCCATCCTGAAGCTGACCGGTGACTGGCAGGCCCACAAGGGTCTCCCCGCCCCCGCGCCGCTGCTGCAGCCGGAGACGAAGGAGAGCAAGCGTCGCTCCTTCGACGAGTTCGCCAAGGCCCTCGAGGGCATCGGCGAGGGCAAGGGCGAGGCCATCACCCAGAAGGCGAAGAAGGCCGACAAGAAGGCGGACGAGGCTGAGGCCGCCGCCGAGTCGACCGAGGCCTGATCATGCTCGAGGAGGCTCTTGAGCACCTCGTGAAGGGCATTGTGGACAACCCCGACGAAGTGCAGGTCGCCTCGCGCAACCTGCGCCGCGGACAGGTGCTCGAGGTCCGGGTCCACCCGGACGACCTCGGGAAGGTGATCGGCCGCAACGGCCGCACCGCACGTGCGCTGCGTACCGTCGTGGGCGCCATCGGCGGTCGGGGGATCCGCGTCGACCTCGTCGACGTGGACCAGGTCCGCTGAAGAGTTGAACCACCGGCACGGGCCGGGGAGGGCGAATGCGCCCGCCCCGGCCCGTCGTCGTCTGAACAGGAGACTTAGAAGTGCAGCTGGTAGTCGCGCGGATCGGCCGCGCCCACGGGATCAAGGGTGAGGTCACCGTCGAGGTGCGGACCGACGAGCCCGAACTGCGGCTCTCACCCGGCGCGGTGCTCATGACGGAGCCGGCGACGGCGGGCCCGCTGACCATCGAGACGGGTCGGGTGCACAGCGGACGCCTGCTGCTGCGCTTCGCGGGAGTCAAGGACCGCACCGGTGCCGAGGCGCTGCGCAACACCCTGCTGATCGCGGAAGTGGACCCGACGGAGCTGCCGGAGGAGCCCGACGAGTACTACGACCACCAGCTGATGGACTTGGACGTGGTGCTGGAGGACGGTACCGGGATCGGCCGGATCACCGAGATCTCCCACCTGCCCTCGCAGGACCTGTTCATCGTGGAGCGGCCCGACGGCACCGAGGTGATGATCCCCTTCGTCGAGGAGATCGTCGCGGAGATCGACCTGGAGGAGCAGCGCTGCGTCATCACGCCGCCGCCCGGTCTGATCGACGACCGTGCCGAGGTCGTCTCCAGCCGTGACGAAGAGGCCGCAGCCGCCGGGGACGACGCCTGATGCGTCTCGACGTCGTCACGATCTTCCCCGAGTACCTGGAGCCGTTGAACGTCTCCCTCGTCGGGAAGGCGCGGGCGCGCGGACAGCTCGACGTGCACGTCCACGACCTGCGGGACTGGACCCACGACCGCCACAACACGGTCGACGACACCCCCTACGGCGGCGGTCCCGGCATGGTCATGAAGACCGAGCCGTGGGGCGAGGCCCTGGACGCGGCGCTCGCCGACGGGTACGAGGCCGGCGCCCACGGGCCGGTCCTGGTCGTCCCCACGCCCAGCGGGCGCCCGTTCACGCAGGAACTGGCCGTCGAACTGTCCGAGCGGCCGTGGCTGATCTTCACGCCGGCCCGCTACGAGGGCATCGACCGCCGTGTGATGGACGAGTACGCGACGCGGATGCCGGTGTACGAGGTCTCCATCGGCGACTACGTCCTGGCGGGGGGCGAGGCGGCCGTGCTCGTCGTCACCGAGGCCGTGGCCCGGCTGCTGCCCGGGGTGCTCGGCAACGCCGAATCGCACCGGGACGACTCCTTCGCCCCGGGTGAGATGGCGAACCTGCTGGAGGGGCCCGTCTACACCAAGCCCCCGCGGTGGCGCGGCCGGGAGATCCCCGACGTCCTGCTGAGCGGGCACCACGGAAAGATCGCGCGGTGGCGGCGGGACGAGGCCTTCCGCAGGACGGCCCGCAACCGCCCCGACCTGATCGAGCGCTGTGACGCCCACGCCTTCGACAAGAAGGACCGGGAGATCCTGAGCCTCCTGGGCTGGAAGCCGACCCCCGACGGCCGATTTTGGCGAAGGCCGCAGAGCGTGGAAGAATAGGCGGCTGTTGTGTGCTCGCGTACGCCCCTGCCACAGGGGGACCGTCGTCCGCGAGAGGGCGCAGCTCCCGAATTCTCTACGGAAATCCGCACCGGCGGCCTGTGGCGTCGTGCGAAGAAAGCAGACGAAGAACATGTCTCACCTGCTCGATGGCGTCAACGCCGCCTCGATCCGCTCCGACGTCCCGGCCTTCCGCCCGGGTGACACGATCAACGTGCACGTCCGCGTCATCGAGGGCAACCGCTCCCGTATCCAGCAGTTCAAGGGTGTTGTCATCCGTCGCCAGGGCTCTGGCGTCTCCGAGACCTTCACCGTTCGCAAGGTCTCCTTCAGCGTCGGTGTCGAGCGCACCTTCCCGGTGAACTCCCCGATCTTCGAGAAGATCGAGATCGTCACCCGCGGTGACGTGCGTCGCGCCAAGCTGTACTTCCTCCGTGAGCTCCGCGGCAAGGCCGCGAAGATCAAGGAGAAGCGCGACCGCTGATCTCCTCTCCGGGTCCGAGGGGCGGCCGGATAGGCTCCCCCCGATGGACACCGAAGCAGAGCTCACACAGCGCGGCCGCTCTTCCCCCGACGAGGGGGAGGGGCGGCCGCGCCGTGCGTTGGCGCCGCGTGGGCTGACCTGGCGACGGGCGGGGGTGCTGGGACTGATCTGCACGGTCTTCGTGCTGCTGCTCGGCAATTTCGTCGTACAGCCCTTCCTGATCCCGAGCCGGTCGATGGAGCCGACGCTCCGGGTCGGGGACCGGGTGCTGGTCAACAAGCTGGCGTACCGTTTCGGCGACCGGCCGAAGCGCGGCGACGTGGTCGTCTTCGACGGCACGGGCTCCTTCGTCCCGGAGGGACCGCAGGGCGATCCGGTGGGCGGGGCCCTGCACGACGCGGCCTCGGTGCTCGGGCTCGCGGAGCCGTCCGACACCGACTTCGTGAAGCGGGTCGTGGGCGTCGGCGGTGACGACGTGGTGTGCGACGAGAACGGCCGGATGAAGGTCAACGGGGTACCGGTGGACGAGCCGTACCTCTACCCCGGCGACACCTCTTCGAAGGTGCCCTTCCGCATCGTCGTACCGCTTGGGACCCTGTGGGTCATGGGTGATCACCGGTCGCAGTCGCGGGACTCCCGGGACCACTTGGGCGAGCCCGGCGGGGGGATGGTGCCGGTGGACAAGGTGATCGGGCGGGCCGACTGGATCGGCTGGCCCGTCTCGCGCTTGGGCGCGACGGGGAGCGCGGGGGGCGGACATGGGTAGCCGGGGGCGTCCGAGAGGACGGCGGGGCCCTGAGCGGGACCCCGAGCCGGAGCCGGAGCCCGAAGCGGGCTCCGGGGCGCCGCCACAGGCGGAGCCCGAGGGCGGCCGGGCCCAGCGGCGCCGGCTGGCGCGCAGGGTGCGGCGGCGCAGACGGACCCGCAGGGCGGGGGAACTGCCCCTGCTGGTGGTGGTCGCGCTGTGCATCGCCCTGCTCCTGAAGACCTTCCTCGTACAGGCCTTCTTCATCCCGTCGGGCTCCATGGAGCAGACGATCAGGATCGGCGACCGGGTCCTGGTCGACAAACTCACGCCCTGGTTCGGCTCCAAGGTCGAGCGGGGCGACGTCGTCGTGTTCAAGGACCCCGGCGGCTGGCTCAGGGGCGAGGCGGCCCGGCCGGCCAAGGACCCCATCGTCGTCAAACAGATCAAACAGACCATGACCTTCATCGGGTTGCTGCCCTCGGCGGACGAACAGGACCTGATCAAGCGGGTCATCGGCGTCGGCGGGGACGATGTCGCGTGCTGCGACGCGCGGGGGCGGATCACCGTCAACGGGACGCCGCTGGATGAGCCGTACGTGAACCCGGGCAACGCCCCCTCCGAGATTCGTTTCGAGGTGAAGGTGCCGCGGGGACGGCTCTTCGTGATGGGGGACCACCGGGCCAATTCGGCCGACTCCCGCTACCACCTCGACGAGGGGTTCCAGGGCACGATCGACGAGAACGGAGTGGTCGGACGGGCCGTGGTGATCGCCTGGCCCTACGGCCACTGGCGCGAACTGGAACAGCCCGCGACCTTCCTCACGGTGCCCGATCAGGCACGGCGCGGGCGGCGCGGACGCGGAGGACGGCGTCGGGGTGCGCGGTTCGCATAGTGTGTCCTCGGTCTCCCGCGCCTTAGGGAACTCCCGCTCGTTAAGGGAGGGGAGGGCCCGTGTTCGTACCGGCGCGGGCGGCGAATCCGAGTGAGGGAGTGGATGTGGGGGATGTGGCGGTAGGCGCGCGGTCCGGACGCGACGAGGGTGACGAGCGGCCGGAGGACGGCGTCGAGAGCGAGACCGAGGACGGCGGTACCGGGGCGCGCCCCCAACGCTCGTTCTGGAAGGAGCTGCCGCTCCTCATCGGCATCGCCCTGCTGCTGGCCCTGCTGATCAAGACCTTCCTGGTACAGGCGTTCTCGATCCCGTCGGAGTCGATGCAGAACACCCTCCAGCGCGGCGACCGGGTGCTGGTGGACAAGCTGACCCCGTGGTTCGGCTCGGAGCCCGAGCGCGGTGAGGTCGTGGTCTTCCACGACCCCGCCAACTGGCTCGCGGGCGAGGCCACTCCGGAGCCGAACTTCGCACAGAAGGCCCTCAGCTGGATCGGTCTGATGCCGTCCGCCGAGGAGAAGGACCTGATCAAGCGGACGATCGCCATCGGCGGTGACACCGTCGAGTGCAAGCGCGGCGGACCGGTCGTCGTCAACGGCAAGCCGCTGGACGAGCCGTACATCTTCCCGGGCAACACCGCTTGCGACGACGCCCCGTTCGGTCCGATCACCGTCCCCAAGGGCAAGATCTGGGTGATGGGCGACCACCGGCAGAACTCGCAGGACTCCCGCTACCACATGCAGGACTCGACCCAGGGCTTCGTGCCGGTCAAGGACGTGGTCGGCCGGGCCGTGGTCGTCGCGTGGCCCGTCACCCGCTGGGCCACCCTCCCCGTCCCGGACACCTTCGACCAGCCGGGCATCGGCAACCAGGCCAAGGCCGCGGCCCTCGGTCTCGACGCCTCGGGACTGGCGCCGGTCGGCCTCGCGCCGGCGGCCCTGGGGCTCACCGGCGCGGTTCCGATCGTCCTGTGGCGCAGGCGGCAGCCGGCCGGCAGCCGTACCGCCGGGTAGGGTGCCGCCCAGGTCGACGATCCCGGAGTGTGGGGGCGCTGCAATGGGCGGAACACGAACAAGCGGTACACAGGTCATACGTGGTGGTGGCAATGGCCGCGGCGGTCTCGGCAACGTTTTGTCGGGAATCGCCGTGGCCATCGGCTTTGTGCTCTTCCTCGGCGGTTTCGTCTGGGGCGCGCTGACGTACCAGCCCTACACGGTGCCGACCGATTCGATGGTGCCGACCGTGCGGCCCGGTGACCGGGTCCTCGCGCAACGGATCGACGGCGACCAGGTGCGCCGTGGTGACGTGGTGATCTTCACCGACTCCGTGTGGAGCAACTCGCCCATGGTCAAGCGGGTGGTCGCGATCGGCGGCGACACCGTGAAGTGCTGCGGCGCGGGAGGAAAGCTCACCGTGAACGGCAAGGAGCTGGACGAGCCCTACCTCGACGACTCCCGCGTCACCCCGTTGGATCCGACGACGGTCCCGGTGCCCGGCGGCGCTTCCGACACCAACTTCGAGGTGAAGGTCCCCCAGGGCAACCTCTTCCTGCTCGGTGATCACCGGGCGGCCTCGCTGGACTCCCGGGCCCACCTCCAGGAGAGCGGGCAGGGCACCGTGGCCCGCTCCGCGGTCAGCGCCCGGGTCGACGCGCTGGCATGGCCGTCGATGTCGATGGTGGAGCGCCCCCGGGCATACGCCGCGCTCCCCGGCGGCACCTCCGAGCCGGGGCCCCTGCGGCTCCAGCTCGCCGCGGTCGTGGCCGGGGCCGCCCTGGTGCTGCTGGGGGCCGCCTACGGGCCCGTCACGCGGGTACTGGGACGCGGGCGCCGGCGGGAGCGCGGCGATGGCCGCTGACGAGGTCCGAAAGGTGTCCCGGGTCATCCTCTTGGACCCGCAGGACCGCATCCTGCTGCTGCACGGCTTCGAACCGGACGATCCGGCGAACGACTGGTGGTTCACCCCGGGTGGTGGGGTAGAGGGCGACGAGACGCGTGCCGAGGCCGCGCTGCGGGAACTCGCGGAGGAGACCGGCATCACGGAAGTGGAACTGGGACCGGTGCTGTGGCACCGGTACTGCGCCTTCCCTTTCGACGGGCGGCGCTGGGAGCAGGACGAGTGGTACTTCCTCGCCCGCACGACCCGGACCGCGACCGTGACGACCGGCTTCACGGAGCTGGAGCGGCGCACCGTCACGGGAGCGAGGTGGTGGACCTCCGAGGAACTTCTCTCGGCACATGAGACGGTGTACCCGACCAGACTCGCCGGGTTGCTCCGTACGCTGCTCGACGACGGTCCTCCGGGTGCGCCGGTGGTCCTGGCCCCGGAAATCGTTTAGGGGCGCGGGGCTCTGGCGCACAATAGGGGGACGCACGGCTGAAGGGGAACATGCCATGAGTGCCGAGGACCTCGAGAAGTACGAGACCGAGATGGAGCTGAAGCTCTATCGGGAGTACCGCGACGTCGTCGGTCTGTTCAAGTACGTGATCGAGACGGAACGCCGTTTCTACCTCACCAACGACTACGAGATGCAGGTGCACTCGGTCCAGGGGGAGGTCTTCTTCGAGGTCACCATGGCCGACGCGTGGGTCTGGGACATGTACCGCCCGGCCCGCTTCGTGAAACAGGTACGCGTGCTGACCTTCAAGGACGTGAACATCGAGGAGCTCAACAAGAGCGACCTCGAACTCCCCGGGAGCTGATCCGCCCGAAGACCCGGTCTCACCCGAGAGGGTGACCGGGTTTTCCACAACGCCACGGTTGTCCACCAAGATCCACAGAGGGGGCGGGGGCGCGGGATCGTCGGTGCCGGAGGTGGTGCCGGATGAACGCGAAGAGCGTGGCGCAGCAGGCATTGGGCCGGTACGGCGAGGAACTCGCGGTGCGGCGGCTCACCGAGTCCGGGATGACGGTGATCGCCCGGAACTGGCGGTGCCGGAGCGGGGAGATCGACATCGTCGCTCGGGACGGGGACTGTCTCGTCGTCTGCGAGGTGAAGACGCGCAGGGCGGGGGCCGCCGGGCAGACGGTGTTCGAGCATCCGATGGCCGCCGTCCGGGCCGGCAAGGCGGAGCGGTTGCGCCGGCTCGCAGGGCGCTGGCTGGCCGATCACGGGGGGCCGCCGCCGGGCGGAGTGCGGATCGACCTCGTCGGAATCCTGCTGCCTCGGCGCGGTGCGCCTGTGGTGGAGCACGTCAGGGGGGCGGCCTGATGGGGTTCGCGCGGGCCTGCTCGGTGGCCCTGGTGGGGGTCGAGGGCGTGGTCGTGGAGGTCCAAGCCGACCTGGAACCCGGCGTTGCGGCCTTCACCCTGGTGGGGCTGCCCGACAAGACCCTGGTCGAGAGCCGGGACCGGGTGCGGGCCGCCGTGGTCAACTCCGGCGCCGCCTGGCCGCAGAAGAAGCTCACGGTCGGACTCAGCCCGGCTTCCGTGCCCAAAGGGGGTTCGGGGTTCGATCTCGCCGTGGCCGCGGCCGTGCTGGGGGCGGCCGAGGTGGTCGAGCCGGGCGCCATCGCCGACCTGGTCCTCATCGGGGAGCTCGGGCTCGACGGCGGGGTGCGGCCGGTGCGGGGCATCCTGCCCGCCGTCCTGGCCGCGGCCGAGGCGGGGTACCGCCAGGTGGTGGTGCCACAGCAGTGCGCCGCCGAGGCGATGCTCGTCCCGGACGTCACTGTGCTCGGCGTACGCAGCCTGCGGCAGCTGATCGCCGTCCTGACCGACGGGGAGGTGCCCGAGGAGGAGGAGCGTCCGGGGGCAGGTCGGCCCGACCCGATACTGGCCGGGCTGATCGTTCCAGGGGCGGGGCTGGGTACCGGCATCGCCCGCGGCCGTGGAGCGGCGGGGGACGGCGCCGACTTCCCGGACCTCGCCGATGTCGCGGGCCAGCACGCGGCCCGCCGGGCCTTGGAGGTGGCCGCCTCCGGAGGACACCACCTCTTCCTCAGCGGGCCCCCGGGCGCGGGCAAGACGATGCTCGCCGAGCGCCTGCCCTGGCTCCTGCCGCCGCTCACCCGACAGGATTCCCTGGAGGTGACGGCCGTCCACTCGGTCGCGGGAATCCTGCCACCGGGCGAGCCGCTGCTCGCGCGGCCGCCGTACTGCGCCCCGCACCACTCCGCGACCATGCAGTCCCTGGTGGGCGGCGGGGCCGGGGTGCCCAGGCCGGGGGCGGTCTCCCTGGCCCACCGGGGCGTCCTGTTCCTGGACGAGGCCGCCGAGTTCGGCTCGAAGGCACTCGACGCGCTGCGCCAGCCCCTCGAAGCGGGGCACGTGGTGATCGCCCGGGCCGCCGGGGTGGTGAGGCTGCCGGCCCGCTTCCTGATGGTGTTGGCCGCCAATCCCTGCCCCTGCGGGCGACACACGCTCCAGGGCGCCGGCTGCGAATGCCCGCCCTCGGTGATCCGGCGCTACCAGGCGAGACTGTCCGGGCCGCTGCTCGACCGGGTCGACCTGCGCGTCGAGGTGGAGCCCGTGACCCGCTCCGACCTGCTGGGACGGGGCGGCCGGGGCGAGGCCACCGCCGTGGTCGCCGACCGGGTCCGTGAGGCCCGGGACCGGGCCGCAGCCCGGCTGGACGGCACCCCGTGGCGGCTCAATTCCGAGGTGCCGGGGCACGAGCTGCGCACCCGTTGTCAGGCGGCCCCGGGCGCGCTGGCCCAAGCCGAGCGGGACCTGGAGCGGGGGCTGCTCACGGCGCGGGGGTTGGACCGGGTACTGCGGGTCGCGTGGACCGTGGCCGACCTGCGCGGCAACGAGCGCCCCGACGCGCTGGACGTGGCCGTCGCGCTGGAGCTGCGCACCGGGATCCCACGCGGGACGATGGGGGCGATGTCGGCGATGGGGGCGGGGTCGTGAGCGCCGAACCGGAACCGGACGCCGCCGAGCCGGACGGCGGGCCGGACGCCTCCGGGACGGACGCGGGGCCCGGGGGGTGGGGAGGGGCGGGGCCGGAGCTGCCGGCGCGGGCCGCGCTGACCCGGGTGCTGGAGCCCGGCGACGAGCACGGCGGACGCTGGCTGCGCGAGTTCGGCGCCGTGGGCGTGATGCGGCTGTTGACCGGCGCCGACGCCCGCCCGGCGCTGGAGCGGCTGGTCGGGGTGGGGCCGGAGCGGCTGGCCGGATACCGCAGACGGGCCGCCCTCGCCGACCCCCGGCGCGACCTGGCGGAGGCCGCCGAGGCCGGGGTGCGGTTCCTCTGCCCCGGGTCGGCGCAGTGGCCGACCCAGCTCGACGACCTGGGCGACGCCCGGCCGGTCGGGCTGTGGCTGCGGGGTGGGGCGGACCTGCGGACCTGGGCGCTGCGCTCTGTCGCCGTGGTCGGCGCCCGCGCCTGTACCCCGTACGGGGCACACATGGCACAGACCCTGGCGGCGGGTCTCGCCGAACGCGGCTGGGTGGTGGTCTCCGGGGCGGCGTACGGGATCGACGGAGCGGCCCACCGGGGGGCCCTCGCCTCCGGCGGGGCCACGGTCGCGGTCCTGGCCTGCGGGGCGGACGTGGCCTACCCGCGCGGGCACGCCGGGCTCCTCCGCCGGATCGCCGGCCAGGGACTGGTGCTGGGTGAACTCCCGCCCGGCAGTCACCCCACCCCGAGCCGCTTCGTGTTGCGCAACCGCGTCATCGCCGCCCTCACCAGGGGCACGGTCGTCGTGGAGGCGGCCGTACGCAGCGGTTCGCTGGTCACCGCCCGCCGGGCCCGGGAGCTGGGGCGCTTCACGATGGGCGTGCCCGGCCCGGCGACCAGCGGCCTCTCGGCCGGGGTCCACGAACTGCTGCGCGACGAGGCGGTGCTCGTCACGGACGCGGCGGAGGTGGTCGAGCTGGTCGGCGGCATGGGCGAGCTGGCTCCCGAACGGCGCGGCCCGGTGCTCCCCAGGGACCTGCTGGACCCGGCCGCCGCCCGCGTACTCGAAGCCCTCCCCGCGGGCCGCTCGGCGGGACCGGAGGAGGTGGCCCTCTCCGCCGGCGCCGCCACCGATGAAGTCATCGGCAGACTGTACGAACTTCACTCTCTGGGGTTCGTCGAACGGCAGGGCGACGGCTGGCAGTTGACCGCACGCGGGCCCCGGGGAGGCACTCGAACCGGTGGCACCCGGCGAGGCGGTCATTGACCTGGGGCGTTCCGGTGAAAGAGTGACGCAGATGAGAGACGCGGTCTTCCCGAGGGCGGTTGCCGGGACCGTGCGCCGAGCGCCGGTCCCGGCCCGCCCGTGCCGGTCGGGGCGCTCCTGCGGCCCCGCGCCATCCCGTACTCTTCGCGCACCGCGACACTTCCGTCACGCTACGCTCCCAAGGAATCCGGCTCCGGCAAAGGCGAAGCATGCCCCAGCACACCTCAGGGTCTGACCGCGCTGCGGTGCCCCCCGCTGCCCGCGGCGGCAGTGTGCGGTCCACCGCGCCCTCGTCCCTGGAGGTGCTGTGGCGCTCGTACAAGGACTCGGGTGACGAGCGACTGCGGGAGCAACTGATCCTGCACTACTCGCCGCTGGTGAAGTACGTGGCCGGCCGGGTCAGCGTGGGGCTGCCGCCCAACGTCGAACAGGCCGACTTCGTCTCCTCCGGCGTGTTCGGGCTCATCGACGCCATCGAGAAGTTCGACATCGAGCGGTCCATCAAGTTCGAGACGTACGCCATCACCCGGATTCGCGGCGCGATGATCGACGAGTTGCGCGCGCTGGACTGGATCCCCCGCTCGGTCCGGCAGAAGGCGCGGGCCGTGGAGCGCGCGTACGCCACGCTGGAGGCCCAGCTGCGGCGCACCCCGACCGAACACGAGGTGGCCGGGGAGATGGGGATCGCGGTGGAGGAGCTCCACACCGTCTTCAGCCAGCTGTCGCTGGCGAACGTGGTCGCCCTGGAGGAACTGCTGCACGTCGGCGGCGAGGGCGGCGACCGGCTGTCGCTGATGGACACCCTGGAGGACCACGCCGCCGACGACCCGGTGGAGGTGGCCGAGGACCGCGAGCTGCGCAGGCTGCTGGCCCGCGCGATCAACACGCTGCCGGAGCGGGAGAAGACGGTCGTCACCCTGTACTACTACGAGGGCCTCACCCTCGCCGAGATCGGCAACGTGCTGGGCGTCACCGAGAGCCGGGTCAGTCAGATCCACACCAAGTCGGTGCTCCAGCTGCGCGCCAAGCTCGCGGACGTCGGCCGGTGACGGCGACACGGATCGGCGGCATTGACGGCCCGATCACCCGTGTGGCAAAGGCCGTTGCTCCGTAGAGTGGTCCGGTGCCAAGGATTAGAGCGGCCTCCGTGGCCGAGCACCGGTCGATGCAGCGCGGCGCCCTGTTGGACGCCGCCCGTTCCCTGCTGTCCGAAGGCGGTACGGAGGCCCTGACCTTCCCCGCCCTGGCGCAGCGCACCGGGCTGGCCCGGTCCTCCGTGTACGAGTACTTCCGCTCCCGCGCGGCGGTCGTCGAGGAGCTGTGCGCGGTGGACTTCCCCGTCTGGGCGGCCGAGATCGAGGCGGCGATGGAGGCGGCCCCGACGCCCGAGGCGAAGATCGAGGCCTACGTCCGCAGCCAGCTCGGCCTGGTCGGGGACCGGCGCCACCGGGCGGTGGTGGCGATCTCCGCCGGCGAGCTCGACGCCGCCGCGCGCGAGAAGATCCGCGCGGCCCACGGTGGGCTGGTCGCGATGATCGTGGAGGCGCTGGCAGCCCTCGGGCAGGCGGAACCGAAGCTGGCCGCGATGCTCCTGCAGGGGGTCGTGGACGCGGCGGTCCGGCGGATCGAACTCGGCGCCGCCGAGGACCCGGGCGTGGTGACCGAGGCCGCCGTCGCCATGGCCCTGCGGGGCGTACGGGGCTGACGGCCGGCGCCCCTCCACTGCCCCGCTCGTTCCCCTCAGCCGCCGGGCCGCGTCGTGGGCAGCAGTCTCGGGGTGTGGCGCGGGAGCAGCACCAGGGGATTGAGGTACGTCTCGCCGGCCAGCAGACCCCAGTGCAGACAGGGCTCCGCGCAGTGGGCGCCCTCCGTGAGCACCGCCACCACTTGGCCCGCCGCGACCTCCTCCCCCTCGGACACCAGCGGTCGGACCGGCTCGTACGTGGTGCGCAGGCCGCCAGGGAGGGTGAGGGAGAGCACCCCGCGCCCCGCGACCGGCCCGGCGTAGTACACCCGGCCCGGACCCACCGCGCGCAGCTCCGTCCCCACGGGCGCCGACAGGTCCACGCCCCGGTGCCCCGCCGCGTACGGCGTCGGCGGCGGGTCCCACCACCGCGCCACCACCAGGGGCGGGGGCAGGGGGCGCACGGCGGCGGCGGTCGTGGTGGTCGCCGGGGTCGCGGGTCCTGTGGCGGTCGCGGGGACCGCGGATGCCGGGGAGGTGAGTGCCTGGGACAGCGCCAGGACCAGTGTGAGCAGCAGTGTCGTCATGCGGAACAGCGTCCCGCGCGTCCGGGACGCGCCGCCCGGGCCTGTGGACAACCCGGACGGTGTGGACAAGCGCGTCACCCGGCATACCGCCGGGTCCCGTACACTTCTTGTGGCGATCCGGGTCACCGGGTCGACTTCGCACGCCCCAGCACCGGCTCGTCAGACCAGGTGAGAGCGTCTCTCGGTCCCCTTCCTCGGGGGCAGGGCGCGGCGGGGCGTCAGGAACCAAACCGAGAAAACAAGGAGATGGCCATGGCCGTCGTAACGATGCGGGAGCTGCTGGAAAGCGGCGTCCACTTCGGTCACCAGACCCGTCGCTGGAACCCGAAGATGAAGCGCTTCATCTTCACCGAGCGCAACGGCATCTACATCATCGACCTGCTCCAGTCGCTGTCGTACATCGACCGCGCCTACGAGTTCGTGAAGGAGACCGTCGCGCACGGTGGCTCCATCATGTTCGTCGGTACCAAGAAGCAGGCGCAGGAGGCCATCGCCGAGCAGGCGACGCGCGTCGGCATGCCGTACGTCAACCAGCGTTGGCTCGGTGGCATGCTCACCAACTTCTCCACCGTCTACAAGCGCCTCCAGCGCCTGAAGGAGCTTGAGGCGATCGACTTCGAGGACGTCGCCGCCTCGGGTCTCACCAAGAAGGAGCTCCTGGTCCTCTCCCGCGAGAAGATCAAGCTGGAGAAGACCCTCGGTGGTATCCGCGAGATGTCGAAGGTCCCCAGCGCCGTCTGGATCGTCGACACCAAGAAGGAGCACATCGCCGTCGGTGAGGCGCGCAAGCTCCACATCCCGGTCGTCGCGATCCTCGACACCAACTGCGACCCCGACGAGGTCGACTACAAGATCCCGGGCAACGACGACGCGATCCGTTCCGTCACCCTGCTCACCCGCGTGATCGCCGACGCCGTCGCCGAGGGCCTCATCGCCCGCTCCGGTGCCGCGACCGGTGACTCGAAGCCGGGCGAGAAGGCCGCCGCCGAGCCGCTCGCGGAGTGGGAGCGCGACCTGCTCGAGGGCGAGAAGAAGGCCGACGAGCCCGCCGAGGCCGCTTCGGCCGAGGCCGCTTCGGCCGAGGCCGCTGTCGAGGCTCCGGCCGCTGACGCCGAGGCTGCTGTCGAGGCTCCGGCCGCCGACGCCGAGGCCGCTGTCGAGGCTCCGGCCGCCGACGCCGAGCAGGCCTGACCCACTGAGAGCGCCCGGCGTTCACGCGCCGGGCACTCACAGCACGGACGATGACGGCGGGGGAGCCGCGCCACAAGCGCGACTCCTCCGCCGCTCACCCTGGATCTACGACTTCGAGAGAGAATCCAAGACTCATGGCGAACTACACCGCCGCTGACGTCAAGAAGCTCCGCGAGCTCACCGGCGCCGGCATGCTGGACTGCAAGAACGCGCTCGTCGAGGCCGACGGCGACGTCGAGAAGGCCAACGAGATCCTGCGCGTCAAGGGCCTCAAGGGCGTTGCCAAGCGTGAGGGTCGCTCCGCCGAGAACGGCGCCGTCGCCTCCCTGATCGCCGACGACAACACCTCCGGCGTTCTGGTCGAGCTCAAGTGCGAGACCGACTTCGTCGCGAAGAGCCCGAAGTTCCTCGCCGTCGCCGACGAGCTGGCCCAGCACGTGGCCGCCACCAAGCCGGCGGACATCGAGGCGCTGCTCGCCTCCGAGATCAAGCCCGGCCAGACCGTCCAGGCGTTCGTGGACGAGGCCAACGCCAACCTCGGCGAGAAGATCGTCCTGGACCGCTTCGCGCAGTACCAGGGTGCCTTCGTCTCCGCGTACATGCACCGCACCATGCCCGACCTGCCCCCGCAGATCGGTGTCCTGGTCGAGCTGGACAAGGCCGACGCCGACCTGGCCAAGGGCATCGCCCAGCACATCGCCGCCTTCGCGCCGAAGTACCTCTCCAAGGAGGACGTCCCGGCCGAGGTCGTCGAGAGCGAGCGTCGCGTCGCCGAGGAGACCACCCGCGCGGAGGGCAAGCCCGAGGCCGCCCTGCCGAAGATCGTCGAGGGTCGCGTGAACGGCTTCTTCAAGGAAGCCACGCTGCTCGGCCAGCCGTACGCGCTGGACAACAAGAAGTCCGTCCAGAAGGTCCTGGACGAGGCCGGTGTCACCCTGGTGCGCTTCAGCCGCATCAAGGTCGGCATCTGAGTCCGTCCGTACGCGACGGACACCGGACCCCGGTAGGGTCTGAAGCAGTCGTCAGCGCTCGCGCAGGGCGACCGCAGATCTGACGAGGAGGCCATTGCCGTAGAGGGAACCGCGAGGACCCACCGGCAATGGCCTTCTTCGTATGTGCACGAGGAGATCCCATGAATCAGGGCGTGGACCCCCACACCGCTTCCGACGACAAGAGCGACCACGACAAGAAGGGCCGCCGCTTCATGCTGAAGCTGTCGGGCGAGGCCTTCTCCGGCGGCGGCGGGCTGGGCGTCGACCCTGACGTCGTGCACGCCATCGCGCGTGAGATCGCTGCCGTGGTCCGTGACGGCGCGGAGATCGCGATCGTCATCGGCGGCGGCAACTTCTTCCGCGGCGCCGAGCTCCAGCAGCGCGGCATGGACCGTGCCCGTTCCGACTACATGGGCATGCTCGGCACGGTCATGAACTGCCTCGCCCTCCAGGACTTCCTGGAGAAGGAGGGCATCGACAGCCGCGTCCAGACCGCCATCACGATGGGCCAGGTCGCGGAACCGTACATCCCGCTGCGCGCCGTGCGGCACCTGGAGAAGGGCCGCGTCGTCATCTTCGGCGCCGGCATGGGCATGCCCTACTTCTCCACCGACACCACGGCCGCCCAGCGCGCCCTGGAGATCGACGCGGAGGCCCTGCTCATGGGCAAGAACGGCGTCGACGGGGTCTACGACTCCGACCCGAAGACCAACCCGGACGCGGTGAAGTTCGACGCGCTGGAGTACGGCGAGGTGCTGTCCCGGGACCTCAAGGTCGCCGACGCCACCGCCATCACGCTGTGCCGCGACAACCGGCTGCCGATCCTGGTCTTCGAGCTCCTCGCCGAGGGCAATATCGCCCGGGCCGTCAAGGGTGAGAAGATCGGCACGCTCGTGAGCGACCAGGGCACCAGGGTCTGATCCCCCGCCGTCGGGCCCGCGCCCACAGCGGACCGGCCGGGCCGGTCCGCCCCGCCTGAACCATCCATATCTGACATGCAGGAGCACGTGGTGATCGAAGAAATCCTCCTCGAGGCCGAGGAGAAGATGGAGAAGGCCGTCGTCGTCGCCAAGGAAGACTTCGCCGCGATTCGCACGGGCCGTGCGCACCCGGCGATGTTCAACAAGATCGTGGCGGACTACTACGGTGCCATCACGCCCATCAACCAGCTCGCCTCCTTCGCGGTGCCCGAGCCGCGCATGGCCGTCGTGACGCCGTTCGACTCGTCCGCGCTGCGCAACATCGAGCAGGCCATCCGCGACTCCGACCTCGGCGTCAACCCGAGCAACGACGGTCGCATCATCCGGGTGACCTTCCCCGAGCTGACGCAGGAGCGCCGCAAGGAGTACGTCAAGGTCGCGCGCACCAAGGCCGAGGACTCCAAGGTCTCGATCCGCTCCATCCGCCGCAAGGCGAAGGACGCCCTCGACAAGCTCGTCAAGGACAAGGAGTCCGGCGAGGACGAGGTCCGCCGCGCGGAGAAGGAGCTCGACGACACCACCGCGAAGTACGTCACGCAGGTGGACGAGCTGCTCAAGCACAAGGAAGCCGAGCTCCTCGAAGTCTGATGAACGACTCTTCCTGGCAGCCGGAGCCCGTTCCGGCGGGTCCCGCATACGATGCGCAGGTGGGCCCTCAGACTCGGCCCATGCCCATCGTGCCCGATGCCGCCGGCCGTGACTTCGACGACCGGGAAGCACGCGATCGGGGGGTCGCCGCCGACAGCGGCCCCCTCTTCCGCGCCGAGACGCCGCCGCAGGAGCCCATGCCCAGCCCCCCGCCCCCGCCTGCACCCCAGGACGCCTCCCCGCCGCCGAAGAAGCGTGCGGGGCGGGACCTGCGGGCCGCCATAGGGGTCGGCGTCGGCCTCGGAGCAGTGATCTTCGCATCGCTCTTCATCGTCAAGGCCGTGTTCGTCGGCGTCATCGTCGTCGCGGTCGTCGTCGGCCTGTGGGAGCTCACCTCCCGGCTCCAGGAGAAGAAGGGCATCAAGGCGCCGCTCGTCCCGCTCGCGGTCGGCGGCGCCGCCATGGTCATCGCCGGTTACGTCCGGGGGGCCGAGGGCGCCTGGGTGGCGATGGCGCTGACCGCCCTGGCGGTGCTGGTCTGGCGGATGACCGAGCCGCCCGAGGACTACCTCAAGGACGTCACGGCGGGCGTGTTCGCCGCCTTCTACGTGCCCTTCCTCGCGACCTTCGTGGCCATGCTGCTCACCGCCGACGACGGGCCCCAGCGGGTCGTCACCTTCCTGCTGCTGACCGTGGTCAGCGACACGGGGGCGTACGCGGTGGGCTGGCGCTTCGGCAAGACCAAGCTCGCTCCCCGCATCAGCCCCGGCAAGACCCGTGAGGGGCTGGTCGGCGCGGTGGCCTTCGCGATGGCGGCCGGTGCGCTGTGCATGGAGTTCCTCATCGACGACGGCGTCTGGTGGCAGGGCCTGCTGCTGGGCCTGGCCGTCGCGGTCAGCGCCACCCTGGGCGACCTCGGCGAGTCGATGATCAAGCGGGACCTGGGCATCAAGGACATGGGCACCCTGCTCCCCGGCCACGGCGGCATCATGGACCGGCTCGACTCGCTGCTGCCGACCGCCCCGGTGGTGTGGCTGCTGCTCGCCGCGTTCGTCGGCACCGGCTGACAACGGCCCCGGGGGTTCCGGCCCGCGGGCGGTTCATCGGGGAAGCCCCCGCTGAGCTGGGGCGACGTACATGAGAAGGCTCCGGGTCGGTCCGGGCGGTTACTCTTGGAAGGCGCGCTGCTTCTGCGGCGCGCCTTTCGTCTTACAAGGAGTACCCGCCATGGCCCGCCCCGTTCCGGGAGAGCTCACTTTCGTCGCCCCTCGCGGGGCGAAGAAGCCGCCCCGGCACCTCGCCGACATGACCCCGGCCGAACGCCGCGAGGCGGTCGCCGCGATCGGCGAGAAGCCGTTCCGGGCCAAGCAGCTCTCGCAGCACTACTTCGCGCGTTACGCGCACGACCCCGCCGAGTGGACCGACATCCCGGCGGGCTCCCGGGAGAAGCTCCAGCAGGAGCTGCTGCCCGACCTGATGAACGTCGTACGGCACATCTCGTGCGACGACGACACCACCCGCAAGACCCTGTGGAAGCTGCACGACGGCACCCTCGTCGAGTCCGTGCTGATGCGCTATCCCGACCGGGTCACCATGTGCATCTCCTCCCAGGCCGGCTGCGGGATGAACTGCCCGTTCTGCGCCACCGGCCAGGCCGGGCTGGACCGGAACCTGTCGACCGCCGAGATCGTGCACCAGATCGTCGACGGCATGCGCGCCCTGCGCGACGGCGAGGTCCCCGGTGGACCGGCCCGACTGTCGAACATCGTCTTCATGGGCATGGGCGAGCCGCTGGCCAACTACAACCGCGTCGTCGGCGCGATCCGCCGGCTGACCGACCCCGAGCCCGACGGCCTGGGCCTGTCGCAGCGCGGGATCACCGTCTCCACCGTCGGCCTGGTCCCGGCCATGCTGCGCTTCGCCGACGAGGGCTTCAAGTGCCGCCTCGCCGTCTCGCTGCACGCGCCCGACGACGAGCTGCGCGACACCCTGGTGCCGGTGAACACCCGCTGGAAGGTGCGCGAGGTGCTGGACGCGGCGTGGGAGTACGCCGAGAAGTCCGGCCGTCGCGTCTCGATCGAGTACGCCCTGATCCGTGACATCAACGACCAGGCCTGGCGCGGTGATCTCCTGGGCAGGCTGCTCAAGGGCAAGCGCGTCCACGTCAACCTCATCCCGCTGAACCCGACGCCCGGCTCGAAGTGGACCGCCTCGCGGCCCGAGGACGAGAAGGCGTTCGTCGAGGCGATCGCCCGGCACGGCGTGCCGGTGACCGTACGCGACACCCGCGGCCAGGAGATCGACGGCGCCTGCGGCCAGCTGGCCGCGTCGGAGCGATAAGCCGCGCCGGCGTGCTCGTTCGCCGAGCGAGACCCGGGCTCCGTCGGCCCTGACGGGGTTCGGTGGACTCTCCTGGGGGCCGGATCGGCCACGGGGTACCCTGTGGCCGAACCAATTGCATATTCCGACAGGGGAGCGCCACAGCGCTGAGAGTGCGGTATCCGTCATCCGCAGACCCTCTGAACCTCGCCCCGGTCATTCGGGGTAGGAAGTTCGGTCATTCACTCAAGCTGTTGCGCCCTGCCCGGCGACCGCTCGCATGGAGCGCCGGGCAGGGCCGCGTCTTCTCCTGGACATCCCAGGAGGAATTCACCAGTGAGCACCACCAAGAAGTTCGCGGGCGCCCTGCTCGTGACCGCGTTGGGCGTCACGACGCTCAGTGCCTGCGGCGGCGACGCCAAGGACAAGCCCGCGGCCGGCGCGAGCGACGCGCCGAAGTCCAAGACCGTCACCCTCGTCTCCCACGACTCCTTCGCCGTGAGCGAGCCGGTCCTCAAGGAGTTCGAGCAGCAGAGCGGCTACACCGTCAAGGTGCTGAAGTCCGGGGACGCCGGTGCCGCCCTCAACCAGGAGATCCTCACCAAGGGCTCGCCGCGCGGTGATGTCTTCTTCGGCGTGGACAACACGCTCCTCTCCCGCGCCCTCGACAACGGCATCTTCACGCCCTACGAGGCCAAGAACCTCGGCGAGGTCAAGCCCGAGTACGTGCTCGACAAGCAGCACCGGGTCACCCCGGTGGACTCCGGTGACATCTGCGTCAACTACGACAAGCAGTATTTCGCGGACAAGAAGCTCGCCCCGCCGCAGACGCTGGACGACCTGATCAAGCCCGAGTACAAGAACCTGCTGGTCACCGAGAACGCCGCGACCTCCTCGCCCGGCCTCGGCTTCCTCCTCGCCTCCGTCGGCAAGTACGGCGACGAGGGCTGGAAGGACTACTGGAGCAAGCTGAAGGCCAACGGCGTCGAGGTCGTCGACGGCTGGGAGCAGGCCTACAACGAGCGGTTCTCCGGCTCCGCCGGCGGCAAGAAGGCCAAGGGCGACCGGCCGCTGGTCGTCTCCTACGCCTCCTCCCCGCCGGTCGAGGTCCTCTACGCCGAGCCCCAGCCGGCCGAGGCGCCGACGGGTGTGTCCACCGGCACCTGCTTCCGCCAGGTCGAGTTCGCCGGCCTGCTCAAGGGCGCGAAGAACGAGGCCGGCGGCAAGGCGCTCCTCGACTTCCTGGTGAGCAAGAAGTTCCAGGAGGACATGCCGCTCCAGATGTTCGTGAACCCGGTGGTCAAGGACGCCAAGCTGCCGGAGCTGTTCACGAAGCACGGCGTGGTGATCGACAAGCCGGAGAACGTCGCGCCGGACGCCATCGCCAAGAACCGTGAGCAGTGGGTCAAGGCATGGTCCTCGCTCGTCGTGAAGTAGCACGCCGGAGCGCTGCCGACGCTCCTGCTCCCACTCCCGCTCCGGCTCCCGCGGGACGGGAGCGGGAGCGCGGGCGGGCCACGGCCGTCCGGCTCGCCCTGATGGCCGTCCCGCTCGTCTTCTTCGGGTTGTTCTTCGCCTATCCCGTCGCCGCGATCGTCGGGCGCGGGTTCAAGACGGACGCGGGCTGGCAGTTCGGGCGGTTCGGCGAGGTGCTCGCCCGGCCCGACATCGCCGACGTGCTGTGGTTCACGACCTGGCAGGCGCTCGCCTCGACGGCGCTCACGCTGCTGATCGCGCTTCCCGGCGCGTACGTCTTCGCCCGCTTCGAGTTCCCGGGCAAGGGGCTGCTGCGCGCGGTGGTCACGGTTCCGTTCGTGCTGCCGACGGTGGTGGTCGGTACGGCCTTCCTCGCGCTGGTCGGCCGGGGCGGGCTGCTGGACGAACTGTGGGGGGTCCGGCTCGACACCACCGTCTGGGCGATCCTGCTCGCGCACGTCTTCTTCAACTACGCCGTCGTCGTGCGGACGGTCGGCGGGCTCTGGGCGCAGCTCGACCCACGGCAGGAGGAGGCCGCCCGGGTGTTGGGCGCCGGACGGTTCGCGGCATGGCGGCGGGTGACGCTGCCCGCGTTGGCCCCGGCGGTGGCAGCGGCCGCGCTGATGGTGTTCCTGTTCACCTTCTCCTCCTTCGGCGTCGTACAGATCCTGGGCGGCCCTTCGTACTCCACCCTGGAGGTGGAGGTCTACCGGCAGACCGCGCAGCTGCTGGACCTGCCGACGGCCGCCGTGCTGACCATGGTCCAGTTCGTCGCGATGGGGCTCGTCCTGGCCGTGCACGCCCGGACCGTACGTCGACGGGAGACGGCCCTGAGGCTGGTGGACCCCGCGGGGACCGCGCACCGGCCGCACCGGCCCGGGCAGCGCGCGTTGCTGGCCGGGGTACTGCTGTCGGTCGCGCTGTTGATCGTGCTGCCGCTCGGCGTGCTGGTGGAGCGTTCGCTCGACGCCCCCGGCGGATACGGGCTCGGCTTCTACCGGGCGCTGGAGGAGGCCGGGTCGGGGACGTTCCTGGTCCCGCCGCTGGAGTCGATCGGGAACTCCCTGGAGTACGCGTTGGCCGCGACGGCCATCGCGCTGCTGGTCGGAGGGCTCGCGGCGGCCGCGCTCACCAGGCGCGGGGGGCGGTTCGTGCGCGGGTTCGACGCGCTGCTGATGCTGCCGCTCGGAGTGTCGGCGGTGACTGTGGGCTTCGGATTCCTGATCACCCTGGACGAGCCGCCGCTGGACCTGCGGACCTCGTGGATCCTGGTGCCGCTCGCGCAGGCGCTGGTGGGTGTCCCGTTCGTCGTACGGACCATGCTGCCCGTGCTGCGGGCGGTGGACGGGCGGCTGCGGGAGGCGGCCGCGGTGCTCGGCGCGTCGCCGTGGCGGGCATGGCGGGAGGTGGACCTGCCGCTGGTGCGGCGGGCGCTGCTGATCGCGGCCGGTTTCGCCTTCGCCGTGTCGTTGGGCGAGTTCGGGGCGACCGTCTTCATCGCGCGGCCGGACCGCCCGACGCTGCCGGTGGCCGTGGCGCGGCTGCTGGGGCGGGCGGGCGAGATGAACTACGGGCAGGCGATGGCCCTGAGCACGATCTTGATGCTGGTGTGCGCGGTGTCCCTGCTCGTCCTGGAGCGACTGCGGCCCGACAAGACTTCGGGAGAGTTCTGATGACGTTGCTCCGGTTGGAAGGGGTGTCGGTCCGGTTCGGCGGGCGGGCCGCCGTGGACGCCGTGGATCTGGAGGTCGCCGAGCACGAGACCGTGTGCGTGCTGGGGCCCAGCGGCAGCGGGAAGTCCACGCTGCTGCGGGTGGTGGCCGGGCTCCAGCCGGTGTCGGGAGGGCGCGTGCTGTTGGGCGAAGCGGACCAGGCCGGGGTGCCGGTGCACCGGCGCGGGGTGGGCCTGATGTTCCAGGACCACCAACTGTTCCCGCACCGGGACGTGGGCGGGAACGTCGCCTTCGGGCTGCGGATGCGGGGCGTCGCGCGGGGTTCTCGCGGGCCCCGGGTCGCGGAGCTGCTGGAGCTGGTCGGCTTGCCAGGGGCGCAGGGCCGGGCGGTGGCCTCGTTGTCCGGGGGCGAGCAGCAGCGGGTGGCGCTGGCCCGGGCGCTGGCGCCGTCCCCGCGACTGCTGATGCTCGACGAGCCGCTGGGACAGCTGGACCGGGGGCTGCGGGAGCGGTTGGTGGTCGAGCTGCGGGCGCTGTTCGCCCGGTTGGGGACGACCGTGCTCGCCGTGACCCACGACCAGGGGGAGGCCTTCGCACTGGCCGACCGGGTGGTGGTGATGCGGGACGGGCGGATCGCGCAGGCCGGGACGCCGCTGGAGGTGTGGCGGCGGCCGGCGTCGGAGTTCGTCGCGCGGTTCCTGGGCTTTGAGAACGTGACCCCCGCCGTGGTGTCCGGCGGGGTCGCGGCCACCGAGTGGGGCAAGGTCCCGGTCCCGGCCGGGGCTCCCGAGGGGCCGCGGCGACTGCTGATCCGCCCCGCCGGGGTGACTCTGGGCGCGGACGGGCTCCGCTGCGAGGTGGTGTCCCGCACCTTCCGGGGGACGCACGTCGCGTTGCTGCTGCGGCCCGAGGCGGGGCCGGTGCTGGAGTCCGAGTGCGGGCTGGAAGGCGCCCCGAGGGTGGGGGACCGCGTGGCGGTGTCCTTCACGCCCTCGGAGGTGGTGGTCCTGCCGCCGGAGTAGGCCGGCACCGCTCGGCCGCTTGCGAGCCGGCGGGTCAGCAGGCCGGCGGGATCAG
Source organism: Streptomyces sp. Tek67B01 (assembly GCF_055231995.1). Taxonomy (NCBI): domain Bacteria; kingdom Bacillati; phylum Actinomycetota; class Actinomycetes; order Kitasatosporales; family Streptomycetaceae; genus Streptomyces; species Streptomyces sp. Tek67B01. Next base: position 2,185,486 of record NZ_JBUYUY010000001.1, on the reverse strand, counting down.
CGGGACGCCGGGACCGGGTCGGGGTTCGGGGCCGCCTCGGGTTCGGATGCGTCGTGGTTGCCGTACCAGGCCACCGCGACCGCCCCCGTCACCGCCAGGACGAAGCCCAGGACCGCCAGCCAGGCGAGGCCGGGGCGGGAGGCGTCGCCCAGCCACAGCACGCCGATCGCCCCGGGCAACACCGTCTCGCCGACCACCAGCGCGGCCGTGGCCCCGTTCACCGACCCGATCTGCAGCGCGACCGTGTGCAGGTACATGCCGCCGACGCCCGCGAGGACGATCGCGTACAGGGCCGGGTCGCAGAGGAGCCCGCCGAGCGAAAACGGCTCGATCCCGTTCAGGACGCGTACGCCGACGCCCAGCGCGCCGAAGGCCAGGCCCGACAGCAGGCCCGCCAGGATCGCGGCGCGCGCGCCGAGGAAACGTACGGCCACCGTGCCGCCCACGATGATCAGCAGCGTGACGGCCAGCAGCCACCAGTGCGTGGCCATCGCCGCGTGGTGCCCGCCCTCGTGGCCGGCGGCCGTCGCCAGCAGTACCAGCGCCGCGCAGACCACCCCGATGGAGGTCCACTCCTTGCGCGAGAGCCGGATGCCCAGCAGCCTCACGCTCAGCACGGCCGTGACCACCAGGTTGGCGCTGATCACCGTCTGGGACAGGAACAGCGGCAGCAGCCGCGCCGCCAGCGCGCCCAGACCGAAGCCCACGAAGTCCAGGATCGTGCCGACGATGAACTCCCAGGTCATCGCCGCCTTCGCGGTCGAGGACAGGTTCGGGCCGCCGTGCGCGGTCACCCCGGCGGCGGCCGGGGACAGCCGGGCCGCCCGGCGGGAGCCGACGGCTTGCAGGACGGAGCCCGTTCCGTAGCAGAGGGACGCCGCGATGGCGGTCAGCAATCCTATGAGCACCGGGGGCTCCGTTCACGTCTGGCAGATTTTGCGGTGTGATTACCTAAGGCAGACGTACGGAGCGCCCCGGAAGTTGCCTGTCCCGGTCAGCTCATCGCGGCGAGCGCAGCCGGGACCTCGGTCACCGACTCGACCAGCGCGATCCGCGACTCCATGCCGCGGTCGCGCGCCAGCGCCCGGAGCAGGGGCCAGGCCGGCAGCCGCTCCGTCCAGTGCCGCCGGTCGACCAGGACCATCGGCGTCGGCTCGCCCCGCGAGGCGTAGTAGTTCGGCGTCGCGTTGTCGAAGATCTCCTGCACCGTCCCGGCCGCTCCCGGCAGGAACACCACGCCGGCGTTCGACCGCGCGAGCAGCCCGTCCTCGCGGGTGGCGTTGGCGAAGTACTTCGCGACGTGGCCCGCGAACGCGTTCGGCGGCTCGTGCCCGTAGAACCAGGTCGGGATGCCCACCGAGTCGCCGCCCGCGGGCCAGCGCTCGCGCACGGCGAAGGCGGCCCGCGCCCAGTCGGACACCGACGGGACGAAGGACGGGGCATTGGCCATCAATTCCAGGGCCTCGCCGAGGGCCCCGTCGGGGGCCGGGGCCAGATAGGCGCCGAGGTTGGCCGCTTCCATCGCGCCCGGACCACCGCCGGTGGCGACGGTCAGCCCGGACCTGGCCAGTGTGCGGCCGAGTTCGGCCGCGCCCCGGTAGTCGGCGGCGCCGCGGATCATCGCGTGTCCGCCCATCACGCCGACCACCCGGGCGCCGTCGAGGTGCTCGTCGAGGGCGTCGGATATCGCGTCGTCGTGGATGGAGCGGAGCATCGAGGAGAAGACGTCGCCGTCGGACTTCGTTTCCTGGAACCAGGCGTACGCCTGCGCGTCCGGGGTCGCCTCGTAGCCCGCCGGCAGTCCGGTGAACAGCTCGTCGGCCGAGTACAGCAGGCTGCGGTACGGGTTGAACGGCAGGTCCGGAACCGGTGGGAAGACCAGGGCGCCGTCGGCACGCACCTTCGCCGCGGCGTCCGGCTCCATCGCGCAGCCCAGGAAGACGGCGGCCGAGGTGTCGGCGGACAGCAGGGCGAAGGTCCGCTCCAGCAGGTTGACCGACTGGACCCGGTAGCCGCTCAGTGAGCCCCGGGCGACGACCTGGTCGAATTCGGCGAGCGTCTCGATCTCGATGTCTGCGTTGACCATTCGGCCCACCCTAAGGGCTGCACCGATCAGCGGGTCAGCGCGAGCGACGTCAGTTGTGCCACACCCCAGCTCAGCGGTACGCACACCACCACCAGCGCGGAAGCCCGCATGGTGGCGGCCGTCCGCAGGACCGTGCCCGGCGCGCCGAGGGCGGTCAGGGTGCCGCGGGTGGCTGCCCGGGCCTGGCGGGACTCCACCGCCGATGTGAGAAGTGTCGCGGCCGCGCACAGCGCCACGAGCAGCGCGGCGGACCCGGTCAGCGGACCGAGCGGAGCGAAGACCGTGCCCCGTTCGCGCAGGGCCGGCGTCGTGAGTGCGGCCGCCCCGACCGCGCAGAGCACACCGAGGGGGCGGCCCAGCCGAGGGGCTTCCTCCTGGAGCGCCCGCCCCGCGAGCAGGCGCAGCGCGCCCGGGCGGACGGCCAGTACGAGGGTCCCGCAGGCGTACGCCAGGCCGGGACCGGCGAGGGCGAGCCCGAGCGCGATCAGCGCCCACCCGGCCGGCAGCGCGGGGCCGCTTCGGCCGGTGGAGGCCTGGAGGGCGAGCCCGCACGCGCACACCGCGACCCCCCAGGGCACCCCCGTCTGCGGCGGCAGTCCGGCCGGCGCCGCGCGCGGGCGCAGGACGAGGGCCGTGGCGGCGGAGGCGGCGAGCGGGACGAGGGCCAGCAGGGTGAGCGCCGCCGCCAGGGGGAGCGGCTGCTCGGCGTGGAGCAGCGCGGAGCCGGCCCCGTCGAAGGGCAGTCCGGCGAGGTCGCCCCGCAGGTGGAGGAAGAGGGCGAGGGCCAAGGCGCTGCCCAGGGTGCAGGCGACGGAGGTGGAGACGGCCGCGGCCAGGGTGAGCCGTACGGGGCCCAGCCCGGCGGCGTCCATCCCTTCCCGGGGCCGGGTCGCGGGGTCGGTCCGGGCGACGGCCACCGCGAACTGGACGGTGGCGGCGAGCGGGACGAGCGCCCACAGCAGCCGAGGGAACGATCCGGCGGGTCGGGCGGTCGCCTCCGCGAGGACGTAGAGGAGCAGGAACCCGGCGCCGGCCGAGGCGGCGGCGACGAGGAGCCGGCGCAGCTGGACCAGCGGCCGGGAGCCGCGGACTAGGCGGAGAGGGAGCACGCGGCCTGGTCCTCCGTCGTCTCGGCGGGACCGGACGGGGCGACGGCCGCGGCCGTACGGCCGTCGAGCAGGGCGAATCGGCGGTCGGCGACGGCCGCGCTCTCCTCGTCGTGGGTGGCGAGCAGGACGGTGATCTCGTGCGAGCGGGCCGCGGTGGTCAGCGTCCGCAGCAGCAGCGCCCGTTCGGCGCGGTGCAGCGGGGCCGTCGGCTCGTCGGCGAAGATCACGGCGGGTTCGTGGACCAGGGCCCTGGCCAGGGAGACGCGCTGCGACTCGGCGCGGGTCAGCGCGCCCGGCCGCTTGCGGGCGAAGGCGCCGATGTCGAGCCGCTCCAGCCATTCGCAGGCGGTGTGCTTGGCGGCGCGGTGCGAGGCGCCGGAGATCAGCAGGGGCAGCGCGACGTTCTCCCACACCTTGAGCTCGGGCAGCAGATGCGGCTCGGGGCCGATCCAGCCGAACCGGTCGCGGCGCAGCCGTTCGCGGGCCAGGGCTCCCATGGTGTGCACGGGCACGCTGTTGAACCAGACCTCGCCCTGCTCCGGCTTGAGCGAGCCGGCCAGACAGCGCAGCAGCGTGGTCTTGCCACTCCCGCGCGGGCCGGTCAGGGCCAGGATCTCGCCCTGGCGGACGCCGACGGAGACGCCGATCAGGCCGGGCGAGCCATCGTGGGAGTAGTGCAGGGACCGTGCCCAAAGGACGTCATTGTCAAGCGGGGCATCGTCTGCGGGAGCCACCATGGGTACACCTCCGTCCGAGGGAACGAAGCGGAGCCCCTTCGGTCACTGGCGCCGCAAGGAGATGTAAAGAGACGAACGCCCCGGATGGTGACAGCACACGGCCCGGACCCCCGCGTTCTCACTCGAACGGGCGATCCGGGCCGTGTGGTTCGGACGATTTACTGCCCGGCCGGGGCCGGTGGCAGCGTTGCTTACAGCTTGGTCCACGCCTCGGTGAGCACCGAGCGCAGGATGCCCTCGATCTCGTCGAAGGTGCCCTGGTCCGCGGTCAGCGGCGGGGCCAGCTGGATGACCGGGTCGCCACGGTCGTCGGCGCGGCAGTACAGGCCGTTGTCGAAGAGCGCCTTGGAGAGGAAGCCGTAGAGCACGCGCTCGGTCTCCTCGTCCGTGAAGGACTCCTTGGTGACCTTGTCCTTGACGAGCTCGATGCCGTAGAAGTAGCCGTTGCCGCGGACGTCGCCGACGATCGGCAGGTCGTGCAGCTTCTGCAGCGTCGACAGGAAGGCGCCCTCGTTGTCCAGCACGTGCTGGTTGAGGCCTTCCTTGTCGAAGATGTCGAGGTTGGCGAGCGCGACCGCCGAGGAGACCGGGTGGCCGCCGAAGGTGTAGCCGTGCAGGAAGGTGTTGTCACCCTTGTAGAACGGCTCGGCGATGCGGTCCGAGATGATGCAGGCACCGATCGGGGAGTAGCCCGAGGTCATGCCCTTGGCGCAGGTGATCATGTCCGGCACGTAGTCGAACTTGTCACAGGCGAACATCGTGCCGAGGCGGCCGAAGGCGCAGATCGTCTCGTCGGAGACGAGCAGCACGTCGTACTCGTCGCAGATCTCGCGGACCCGCTGGAAGTATCCGGGCGGCGGCGGGAAGCAGCCACCGGCGTTCTGCACCGGCTCCAGGAAGACGGCGGCGACGGTGTCGGCGCCCTCGAACAGGATCTCCTGCTCGATCTGGTCGGCGCACCAGCGGCCGAAGGCCTCCGGGTCGTCACCGTAGATCGGGGCGCGGTAGATGTTGGTGTTCGGCACCTTGTGCGCGCCGGGGACCAGCGGCTCGAAGGGGGCCTTCAGGGCCGGCAGGCCGGTGATGGACAGGGCGCCCTGCGGGGTGCCGTGGTAGGCGACCGCACGCGAGATGACCTTGTACTTGGTGTGCTTGCCCCGCAGCTTGAAGTACTGCTTGGCCAGCTTCCACGCGGTCTCGACGGCCTCGCCGCCACCGGTGGTGAAGAAGACCTTGTTCAGGTCGCCGGGGGCGTAGCCGGCGAGACGCTCGGCGAGCTCGACGGCCTGCGGGTGTGCGTACGACCAGATGGGGAAGAACGCGAGCTGCTGCGCCTGCTTGTAGGCGACCTCGGCCAGTTCCTTGCGGCCGTGACCGGCGTTGACCACGAACAGTCCGGCGAGACCGTCCAGGTAGCGCTTGCCCTTGTCGTCGAAGATGTAAGTGCCCTCACCCCGCACGATGGTGGGGACGGGGGAGTTCTCGTACGACGACATGCGGGTGAAGTGCATCCACAGGTGGTCGTACGCGGTCTTGGAGAGGTCTTGGCTCACGGGCTATCGGGTTCCCCACATGTAGGTCTGCTTCTTCAGCTTCAGGTAAACGAAGCTTTCGGTTGAGCGCACGCCGGGGAGCGCGCGGATCTTCTTGTTGATCGTCTCCAGCAGGTGGTCGTCGTCCTCACAGACGATCTCCACCATCAGGTCGAAGGAGCCCGCGGTCATCACCACGTACTCGCATTCGGCCATCGAGGTCAGTGCGTCGGCCACCGGGTCGAGGTCTCCCTCGACGTTGATGCCGACCATGGCCTGGCGTCGCAGGCCCACGGTGAGCGGGTCGGTGACGGCGACGATCTGCATGACGCCCTGGTCGAGCAGCTTCTGTACGCGTTGGCGTACGGCTGCCTCCGACAGGCCGACGGCCTTGCCGATCGCTGCGTAGGGACGGCGACCGTCCTCTTGCAGTTGCTCGATGATCGCCAGGGACACAGCATCGACCGAAGGGGACGGTTGTCTGTTCCTGGAATCTGCGCTTCGACTGACCACGACCTCACTGTGCACGAGGAGTCGTCGGTTCCGCAACCCGTAACCGATGTAATTCGTTGTCTTGACTCTCGGATTGCACGGATTTCGCAGCTCGTGGCATCCGGCTCTGTCGAAAGCGTCAGGAGACGCGATAGGCTGGGGATTCGTCTCAATCGTTGGACATGTGATCAGGAGAGTGGCTGTAGTGACCACCGAACTGCGTCGTCTGCGCAACTACATCGGCGGAGAGTTCAAGGACGCCGCCGACGGCCGGACCACCGATGTGGTCAACCCCGCGACCGGCGAGGTGTACGCCACCGCGCCGCTCTCCGGCCAGGCCGATGTGGACGCGGCCATGGCGGCTGCCGCCGCCGCCTTCCCGGGCTGGCGCGACACCACTCCCTCCGAGCGGCAGAAGGCCCTGCTCAAGATCGCGGACGCCTTCGAGGCGCGCGCCGACGAGCTGGTGGCCGCCGAGTCGGAGAACACCGGCAAGCCGCTGGGCCTGACGGCCAGCGAGGAGCTGCCGCCGATGGTGGACCAGATCCGCTTCTTCGCGGGCGCCGCCCGCCTGCTGGAGGGCCGCTCGGCCGGCGAGTACATGGAGGGGATGACCTCGATCATCCGCCGTGAGCCGGTCGGCGTCTGTGCCCAGGTCGCGCCGTGGAACTACCCGATGATGATGGCCGTGTGGAAGTTCGCCCCGGCCATCGCCGCGGGCAACACCGTGGTGCTCAAGCCCTCGGACACCACCCCGGCCTCCACCGTCCTGATGGCCGAGATCATCGACTCGATCCTGCCCAAGGGCGTCTTCAACGTCGTCTGCGGCGACCGTGAGACCGGCAAGGCCATGGTCGAGCACTCCACCCCGGCGATGGCCTCCATCACCGGTTCGGTGCGCGCGGGCATGCAGGTCGCCGAGAGCGCCTCGAAGGACGTCAAGCGCGTCCACCTGGAGCTCGGTGGCAAGGCCCCGGTCGTGGTCTTCGAGGACGCCGACATCGCCAAGGCCGTCGAGGACATCGCCGTCGCCGGCTACTTCAACGCCGGCCAGGACTGCACCGCCGCGACCCGCGTACTCGTGCACGAGTCCGTGCACGACGAGTTCGTCTCCGCGCTCGCCAAGGCCGCCGCGGACACCAAGACGGGTCAGCCGGACGACGAGGACGTGCTGTACGGGCCGCTGAACAACCCGAACCAGCTCAAGCAGGTCGCGGGCTTCATCGAGCGCCTCCCCGCCCACGCCAAGGTCGAGGCGGGCGGCCACCAGGTCGGCGAAAAGGGCTACTTCTATGCCCCGACCGTGGTCTCCGGCCTCAAGCAGGACGACGAGATCATCCAGAACGAGGTCTTCGGCCCCGTCATCACGGTGCAGTCCTTCACGGACGAGGCCCAGGCCCTGGAGTACGCCAACGGCGTCGAGTTCGCCCTCGCCTCCTCCGTGTGGACCAAGGACCACGGCCGCGCGATGCGGATGTCCAAGAACCTCGACTTCGGCTGCGTGTGGATCAACACCCACATCCCGCTCGTGGCCGAGATGCCCCACGGCGGCTTCAAGAAGTCCGGCTACGGCAAGGACCTCTCCGCCTACGGCTTCGAGGACTACACCCGCATCAAGCACGTGATGACCTCGCTCGACGGCTGAGTCGCGGCGGCGGCCGCCCCGGCCGTCCCGCACTGATCAGCGCAGAACGCTGAGGGGGCGGGCAGTAGACAGGTTGTCTATTGTCCGCCCCTTCGCCTTGTCCCAGGCTTTGGGCATGCCTGAACTCCCCTTCTCCCGCCGCGCGGTGCTGCGCGGACTCGGTGCCGTGGGCCTGTCGGCCGCCCTCGGCGGTTGCGGGGTGCCCGCCGCCTTCGTCCCCGAGGACCGTCGGGAGGGCCCGGACCGCTCCGCCGGTGAACGCAGCCTCGCCTTCTCCAACTGGCCGCTCTACATCGATACCGACGACGAGGACGAACAGCGCCGTCCGACGCTGGACGCCTTCTCCGAGAAGACCGGCATCGAGGTCCGGTACACGGAGGAGATCAACGACAACGACGAGTTCTTCGGCAAGGTCAGCCCGGCCCTGATGAACCACCAGCAGACCGGTCACGACCTGGTGGTCATCAGCGACTGGATGGCCGCCCGCTTCGTCCGTCTGGGCTGGGCCCAGAAGATGAACCGCTCGGCTCAGTCCAACGTGGTCAAGTACCTGGACCCACAGTTGCGTTCCCCCGCCTTCGACGAGGGCCGGCTGCACACCGTGCCGTGGCAGTCGGGGATCACCGGCATCGCCTACAACCGCAAGTCGCTCGGCCGGGAGATCAAGTCCGTCAAGGACCTGTGGCAGCCGGACCTGGCGGGCAAGGTGACCCTCTTCTCCGGACTCGACGAGTCCTTCGCCCTGTTGATGCAGGGCAACGGGGTGGACGTCACCCGCTGGACCGAGAGCGACTTCCACCGGATGTGCGACCAGGTCGAGAGCATGGTGAAGAAGAAGCACATCCGCCGCTTCACCGGCAACGACTACACCTCCGATCTGAGCAAGGGCGATGTGCTGGCCTGCCAGGCCTATTCCGGCGACGTCGTCCAGTTGCGGGCCGACAACCCCGACATCGAGTTCGTGGTCCCGGAGGAGGGCGCCGAACTCTGGGCGGAGAGCCTGCTGATCCCCAACCTCGCCCTGCACAAGGCCAATGCCGAGGCCCTGGTCGACTACTACTACGACCCGGCGGTGGCCGCGGAACTCGCCGCCGCCGTCAACTACGTCTGCCCGGTCCCGGCCGCCCGCGAGGTGCTGGCCGCCTCCCCGGACAAGGAGACCGCCGAGCTGGCCGAGAACCCGCTGATCTTCCCGGACGACGAGATGCGCAAGCGCCTCGTCGTGGCCCGGGACATCTCCTCGGCCGAGCGCCAGTCCTTCGCCAAGCGCTGGAACGCCATCGTCGGGCTCTGACCCCGTCCGTCACGGTCCGGCCACAGAACTGAACATGTTCATGAAATTTGCTGAACGTGTTCAGAAACTGCGTACGCTTGCCCCATGAGCGAGAGAAGCGCCCTCCAACGGCGTATCCGTGCCTGGCTGGTCCTGTTCATCGTCTGCCTCGCGCTCAGCGGGCTCACCGCCTTCCCCCTGGTCAGTGAGCTCCACTGGGCGAACTCGGTGATGTCCCACGAGTGGCTGCGGCGGGTGGGCGACGGACTGGACCAAGCCGACGCGCGCTACCCCTTCCTCCTCTACGGTACGGACTGGCTCGCCTTCGCCCACCTTGTGATCGCCGTCTTCTTCTACGGGGTCCACCGCGATCCGGTGCGCAACATCTGGATCGTGGAAGCCGGTGTGATCGCGTGCGTCGGAGTGATCCCGCTGGCCCTGATCTGCGGACCGATCCGTGGCATCCCCTTCGGCTGGAGCGTCATCGACATGTCGTTCGGCGTCTTCGGCGTCATCCCGCTGCTGGTCCTGCGTCGTCTGATCAAGAGGCTGGAAGCGCTTACGAGCGCGGCCGCGTGAGGGCGGCCATCAGGAGCTTCAGCACCACCGGATTCATCTTCTCGCCCTTCGCGTCGGTGGAGTTGACCGAGTAGACCAGCGTCCGGGAGAGGTCCCGGGTGGCGCCCATCCCGGTGCTGTAGCCGAAGCGGCTCCCCGTCTTGCCCCACACCTCGGTGCCGTCCGGCATCACGATCCTGGACAGGCCCGCCGTCAGGACGGCGTCCTTGCCGCTCTCGACGTCCTTCACCGCCGGGACGGTGAACATCTCCTCCAGCTGCGCCCGAGGTACGACCCGCCCGCCGAACAGGGCCACGGTGAACCGCTCCAGGTCCGCGGTGGTCGAGATGATGTCCCCCGCCGCCCACCGGCCGGAGCTGTTCCACACCGACACGTCCCTCAGTTCGGCCGAGCCGTCGGGACGCGGCACCGCCTGGTAGCCGTGGTTGTACGGGCCCGGTATCCGGGTCTGCGTCCGACCCGGGAAAGAGGTCTGGCGCAACCCCAGCGGGCGCAGAATCCGACGGTCGACCTGCTCCTCGTACGCCGTGCCCGTCAGCTTCTCTATGAGGACACCCAGGACGGTGTAGTCGATGTTCAAGTAGTGCTGCGCCGAACCCGGGACGAACTCCGGCCCCTGCGCCAGCGCGTTGGCGATCTGGTCGTGCGGATCGACGACATCGAATCGGTGGTCCCACTGCGCCTCGAAGGCGTCCCCCGGGCCGTCCGCCGCCTTGATCCCGCTCGTGTGGTTCAGCAGCTCGCGCACCGACACGGAGGGAAAACGGTCCGGGAACGTCCCGGGCAGGTACCGCTGTACCGGCTTGTCGAGATCGACCTTCCCTTCGGCGGCCAGCTGCAGGACCACGGCCGCCGTGAAGGTCTTGGTCACGGACCCCGCCCGGAAGCGGCCCTGCTCCAGGGCCGGGCGCCCGCTGCGGAGATCCGCCACGCCGGAGACGCCCTGCCAGGGACCGCTCGATCCTCCGACCCGTATCAGGGCGGCCGTCGCGTCCGCGTTCCCGACGCCCACTCCCTCCAGCGCCTTCGTCAGCGCCTTGGCATCCGGCGCGGTGGAGAAGACCGGCGCCACGGCCTCCGCCGAGCCCGAGGCCGAGCCCGTCGAGGCCGAGACCGAGCCCGAGGGCGGAACCGGCGCTCGCGGTGCGGCATGGGCGACGGCCGAGCCGGACACGATGCCCAGGAGCACTGTGGCCGCGACCAGGGTGCGGGTGCGGGTACGCGCGTTCATGATGGGATCCCCCTTGGTGTCCATCGGGCGACCTCCGCCCGATGACCTCAATGCTCCAGGTCACAGGCGTAGTCGCGGATCACCAACAAGAGGGGTCTTCAGCGGTACGACAACTCACCGGAGCGGGGGAGTCGACACCCCGCCTCTCACTCCCCAGAGGGAGTACCCCTCCTGGGGGACCCCACCCCGGCCGCGATCAACCCCGTCTCGTACGCGCAGATCACCGCCTGGATCCGGTCCCGCAGACCCAACTTGGACAGCACGTTCCCCACATGCGACTTCACCGTGTGCTCGCTCACCGTCAGCGCCGCCGCGATCTCCGCGTTCGACAGCCCCCGCCCCAGGTGCAGCAGCGTCTCCCGCTCCCGCGCCGTCAGCGACTCCAGCCGCCCGACGGTCGGGGCCGCCCCCGCCCACGGAGCCGTCCCGGGCGCCGGACGAGCCGTCACCGCCGTGTACTCCGCGATCAACCGCCGTGCCACCGAGGGCGCCAGCAGCGACTCGCCCGCCGCCACCACCCGGACCGCGTGCACCAGGTCATCGCGCCGCACGTCCTTCAACAGGAACCCGCTCGCCCCCGCGTGCAACGCCTCGTAGACGTACTCGTCCGAGTCGAAGGTCGTCAGCATCACTGTCCGGCAGGCGCTCTGCGCCGAGATCACCCGGCACGCCTCGATCCCGTCCGTCACCGGCATCCGGATGTCCAGCAGCGCCACGTCCGGCCGCAGCGCCCGCACCGCCGCGACCGCCGCCGCACCGTCCCCGACCTCCGCGACGACCTCGATGTCTTCCTGCGCGTCCAGGATCATCGCGAAGCCGCTGCGCACCAGCTCCTGGTCGTCGGCCACCACCACACGGATCGTCAACTCCCACCTCCCGCGCCGAGGTTACAGCGGCGGCCGCAAGGGTCGCGCAGCCGCAAGGGTCACCCCGTTCACCAGGGTCACCCGTTCACCAGGGTCACCCGCACCCGGTACCCGCTCCCGCCCGGCCCCCGACCACACTCGGCCGTCCCGCCGTGCGCGGCGGCACGTTCCCGGATGCCGATCAGCCCGTGCCCGCCCGACGGGACACCCGGCCCCCGCCCGTCGTCCGTCACCGACACCGTCAGGGTCCGCGACCCGTAGTCCAGCCGCACCGCGGCCCGCGACGCCCCGGCGTGCTTCACCACATTGGTCAGCGCCTCCTGCACGACACGGTGCACCGTCGTCTCCAGCGTGGCCGGCAGGGTACGCACCTCGCCCGAGCGCTCGTACGACACCTCCAAGCCACTGCCCCGCACCCGTTCCAACAGCCCCGCAAGCTCCTCCACCCCCGGCTGCGGCCTCCGGGGCGCCGACTCCTCGGTGCGCAGCACGCCCAGCATGGAACGCAGCTGCGCCATCGCCTCCCGCCCCGTCCCGGCTATCGCGTCGAACGCCGCCTCCGCCCGCTCGGGGGCCCGCCGCACCGCCACCGGTCCGGCCTCCGCCTGCACGATCATGATGCTGACGGCGTGCGAGAGGATGTCGTGCATCTCCCGGGCGATCCGGGCCCGTTCGCGCGCCGCCGCCTGCTCCGCCTCTATCCGGTTCGCCCGCTCCAGCTCCGCCGCCCGCGCCTCGACGGCCCGCGTGTACGCCTGCCGCGTGTACTGAAGCCGACCGAGCGCGTACGCGGCGACCGATACGAAGAGCGTGAAGAGCAGCTCGCGCGGCGTCCCCGTGTTCCACCCCACCGACACGGCGACCGCCACCACCGTGAACAGTCCCACGCCCAGCCGCACGCGGGCCGTGCACCGCAGGGCCACCGTGTAGAAGGCGATCAGTCCCGCGTACGGCAACGGCTGTCCCGGTCCGTCCAAGGTCAGCTTGTACACGCCGCCCACGACGAGGACGGCCACCAGTACCGTCACCGGTGCCCGCCGCCGCCAGACCAGCGGCAGCACGCCGAGCGTGGTCATCGCGTACGAGGCCCAGTCGGCCGGCGGCAGGTCCTGCGCCCGGGGCACCACGAACGGCATGGAGACGGCCGACTGCACGAGCACCGTCAGCCCGACGTCCCGCCACCGCGGATCGGCCCGCCGGACCCACTCCCCCCAGGCGCGTATCACCGCCCGCGCTCGGCCCGTACCGCCACCAGCGCGTCCACCCGGTTCGTGGTGACGGAGTCCACCCCGGCCGTGACCAGCGCGCGCATCGTCCGCTTCGTGTCCGCCGTCCAGGCGGACACCTTCAGCCCGTCCCGGTGCACGGCGTCGGTCAGCTCCCGGCTGACGAGGCCGAAGGGGTAGTTGAGCCAGGCCGGTTTCACCGCGTCGATCAGCACCCGGCGCGGCGGGGAGAGCGTGGTCCACGTCAGGGCGATCTCCGCGTCCGGATCGGCGGCGCGCAGGGCCAACATCGAGTTCGGCCCGGCGCAGTAGTACGTGCGCTCGCGCGCACCGCAGGCGCGGACCTCGTCGACGACCGCCCGGACCGCCTCCGGCGTGGCTCCCGGCAGGTCCAGCATCAGCCGTCCTGGGCCCGCCGCCGCCAGCGCGTCGCGCAGCGGCGGCACCCCGCCCTCCGTCATGTCGCGAAGCTGCGCGGCCATGACGTCGCCGAGCCGTACGTCGTGGCCCCACAACCGCTTGAGCGTCTCGTCGTGGAGCAGGACCGGGACCCCGTCGCGGGTCAGCCGTACGTCGACCTCCACCGCGTCCGCCCCCCGGGCGAAGGCGGAGCGGATCGAGTTGAGGGTGTTCTCACGGACTCGGTAGGGATCGCCGCGGTGGCCGACGGCAGTCAGGGTGCGCATGGCCCCATTCTGCTGGGACGTCAGGATGCCGGCCACGCCTCGGTGTACGTGTCGATCTCCGCGTTGAGCCTCGCCTTGCCCGCCGGGTCCAGGAAGGAGGCCTCGACCGCGTTCTTCGCGAGGGACGCGAGTCCGCGCTCGTCGAGGTCGAGGAGGCGGGCGGCGACCGCGTACTCGTTGTTGAGGTCGGTGCCGAACATCGGCGGGTCGTCGCTGTTGATGGTGACGAGCACGCCGGCCCGCACCATCTCCTTGATCGGGTGCAGGTCGAGGTCGGTCACGGCGCGGGTCGCGATGTTGGAGGTCGGGCAGACCTCCAACGCGATGCGGTGCTCGGCGAGGTAGGCGAGCAGCTCCGGGTCCCGGGTGGCGCTGGTGCCGTGGCCGATGCGCTGGGCGCCCAGCTCGTTGATGGCGTCCCAGATCGTCTCCGGGCCGGTGGTCTCGCCGGCGTGCGGGACGCTGTGCAGTCCGGCCGCCCGGGCGCGGTCGAAGTACGGCTTGAACTGCGGGCGGGGCACGCCGATCTCGGGGCCGCCGAGACCGAAGGAGACCAGGCCCTCGGGGCGCAGGTCGACGGCGAGGCGGGCCGTCTCGGCCGCGGCCTCCAGGCCGGCCTCGCCCGGGATGTCGAAGCACCAGCGCAGGATGACGCCGAGCTCCACCTCGGCCGCCTTGCGGGCGTCCTCGATGGCCGCCATGAAGGCGTCCTCGTCGATGCCGCGGCGGGTGGAGGAGTAGGGGGTGATGGTCAGCTCGGCGTAGCGGATGTTCTGCCGGGCCATGTCGCGGGCAACCTCGTAGGTGAGGGTGCGTACGTCGTCGGGGGTGCGGACCAGGTCGACGACCGACAGGTAGACCTCGATGAAGTGGGCGAAGTCGGTGAAGGTGAAGTAGTCGACGAGGGCCTCGGGGTCGGTGGGGACCTTCGAGTCGGGGTGGCGGGCGGCGAGTTCCGCCACGATGCGCGGCGATGCGGAGCCCACGTGGTGGACGTGCAGTTCGGCCTTCGGCAGCCCCGCGATGAAGCGGTGCAGGTCGGGCATGGAGGCCTCCGGGAGGACGCGGGTGCGGGCAGGTCGGCTTCATCGTAGGCAGGCCGGACCGTGTCGGTGCCGGCGCATAGCATGGCTGTACGAGAGGGGGGCGCCGTATGAACGACCACCAGGGCCCTGAGCCGAGAGACCCGTGGGCGCCGCCGCCCGAGCGGCCCCCGGCGGATTCGGTCCGACCGGGGGACACGCGGGGCGGTCCGGGCGGGCCGGGAATCCACGAGCACCCGACGATCGCGGAGATGCCCGGGGCGGGGGGCCCTGCGGCCTACGGGTATCCGGCGCAGCCGGGCCCCGGCGGTTACGCCTACCCCGGGTCGACGACGCCGCCCGCGACCGCTGGCTACGCCTACCCCGGGCCCGTTGGCGGCCCCCCGACGCCGCCCGCCCAGCCCGGGTACGGGGCTCAGCCGCCTTACGGAACGCAGCCGCCCTACGGGGGTCCGCCCGGGTACCCGGGTTATCCCGGCGGGGCCGGATACCCCGGGTACGCGCCCGGGTACCCCGGCTATCCGCAGCCCAGCAACGGCCTCGGTGTCGCCGCGTTCGTCCTCGGACTGCTGTCGCTGGTGGCGTGCTTCACCATCTTCGGGCCCATCGTGTTCGGTATCCCGGCGGTGGTGCTCGGCGCGCTGGCCCGGGGCAAGGCGAGCCGGGGGGAGGCCACCAATGGCGGCTTGGCGCTGGCCGGTCTCATCTGCGGCGTGGTGGGCATCGTGATGGGCGCCGCCCTCACGCTGTTGCTCGTGTTCGGCCCGGGTTTCTCCTCCGACTCCGGTGGCCAAGACCGCCCGGGTCCGTCGTCGGACTCGCGGGTGCAAGAGAAGATATGACCGCCTGCCCGTCAGGCCTGCGTGGTCGGCTGGATGACCAACTGGCGCAGGTTGACGTGGCGGGCGCGGCCGGCGGCGTAGGCGACCAGGTCCGCGACGTCCTCCGCCGCGAGCGGGCCGATCGCGTCGAACATCCCCGACAGCTGCGACGCGAGGGCCGGGTTGTCGATGCCCTGGGACAGCTCGGTGTCGGTCAGGCCCGGCTCGATGTTCGTGACCCGCACCCGCTGCGGGCCGAGTTCGGTGCGCAGGGACTGGGAGAGGTGGGTCAGTGCCGCCTTCGTCGCACCGTAGACCGCGTAGTCCGGGAAGTGGAGGTGCGCGGCGATGGAGGAGATGTTGACCAGGTCGGCGGTGCCGCCCTCGGCGGCGCGGGCCACCAGGTCCGGTGTGAACGCACGGATGATCCTCAGAACCCCGCCGACGTTCGTGTCGAGCATCCGGTGCCACTGATCGACTCGGCCGTCCCGGATCGGGTTGGGCATCATGACCCCGGCCGCGTTGACCACCAGGTCCACCGCCCCGAACCCGCTGTGGACGCGGTCGACGGCGGCGTCCACAGCGCTCTGCTCGGTGAGGTCGGCCGCAGCAGCGAGCGCCCGGCCGCCTTCCGCCCGGATCTTGCCGGCGACCTCCTCCAACCGGTCGGCCCGGCGGGCGAGCAGGGCCACCTTCACACCGTGGCGGGCGAGCAGCAGCGCGGTCGCGGCGCCGATCCCGCTCGCGGCGCCGGTGATCAGCGCGGTACGGCCTTCCAGGTTCGCGTACGTCATCGCGGTGGCTCCCTCGTGTCTCGTGCCGGAGGAGTTCCGGCTACGGGACCCAGCCTGTCCGCCCGGCCGGGAGCGGCCCAGGGTCGTGCTTTTCCTGGGTCTGGCAGTACCAGGCACGGAGGTTCGGCCCTCGCCTCCCGGTCGCGCCGCGTGGGCCGCTCGCCCGGGCCCACGGCCGGCCCTGGCTAAGATCGAACGCATGACCGGGGACATCGGAGACTTCCTGCGCTCGCGCCGCGCCCGCATCCAGCCCGAGGAGACGGGCCTGCCCTCGCACGGCCGGCGCCGCGTGCCAGGGCTCCGGCGGGAAGAGGTCGCCCTGCTCGCGGGCGTCAGCGTCGACTACTACATCCGCCTCGAACAGGGCCGCGGCCCGAGCGTCTCGGACGCGGTGCTCGACGCGATCGCCCGGGTGCTGCGGCTGAACCCCACGGAGCACTCCCATCTGCGCGCCTTGGCCCGCCCGGCCGTCACGCCCGAAGCGGTCCAGGAGGTCCGGCCCGGGGTACGGCTGCTGCTGGAGGCCGTCGGTGGGGCCGCGCCCGCGTTCGTCCTCGGCCGCCGTATGGACATCCTCGCCTGGAACGCCCTGGCGGACGCCGTCGCGGGTCACTCCCACATGCCCGCCGGCTCCCGCAACATCGCCCGTCACGTCTTCCTCGACCCGGACGCGCGGGAGTTGTACCCCCAGTGGGCGCGGATCGCCGAGGAGACCGTCGGCCACCTGCGCCTCTACGCGGGCCAGCACCCGGGCGATCCACTGCTGACCGCGCTGACCCGGGAGCTGGCGGACCGCAGCGAGGAGTTCCGACTGCTGTGGGCCGACCACACCGTGAAGGAGAAGACCCACGGCGTGAAGTTGATCGACCACCCCGTGGTCGGCAGGCTGGAACTTCCCTACGAGACGCTCGCCCTGCCGGGGGAGCCCGACCAGCTCCTGGTCGTCTACACGGCGCCGCCCGGCTCCGAGACGGCCCACCGCCTCGCGCGCCTGGCCGCCGAGGCCCCGGGCGCACCGCTCCCACAGCCGGGCGCGCCCCTGCCGCAACCGGGCGCGCCGCTCCCGCAGCCGGTGCCGCAGGCCGTTCGGGGATAGCGCGACCGGGGTCAGACCGGCGCCGCCATGAGCAGCGTCGGCACCATGACCTCGTCCTCCCCGGCGAGGGCCCGCGCGAGCGGAACCCAGACCAGCCCCACCATCCGGGGACAGTCGCACCCCAGGTCCCCGTCCACGCCCGGTCTGGGCTCCCCGGGCCCCACCTCGACCCGGTAGCAGGACGTCCACCCCGACGGGTAGGGGGCTTCGTAGGCGTACCGCACCGAGAGGGGCACCAGGCCGGTCTCCTCGGCCACTTCCCGCCGGACCGCCCCGCTCGGGTCCTCCCCGGGCTCGATGCCGCCGCCGGGCAGGGTCCAGTACTCCGGTCCGTCGTGCCGCCCGGTGGAGCCCACGCCGCGCTCGCGAACCATGAGCAGACAGCCGTCCCGGACGATGACCGCCGCGACCCGTCGGCGGTCGGCCACCGCCCCGCTCACGCCGCGTCCGCCGTCCGCAACCGCTCACGGGCGTCCATCAGGGCGAAGCCCAGCAGGTTCAGGCCGTGCCAGCGCGCCGGATCTCCCGCGCGCTCGTCGTCCGCGGCCAGTCCGATGCCCCAGATCCGGTCGAGCGGGCTCGCCTCCACCAGGACCCGGTCACCGGTGCCCAGGAGGTACGCCCGCAGGGCCGGATCGGAGCCGAACTTGTGCACGCTGCCCTCCACGACCAGCGCGTACCGCTCCCGCTCCCACACCGCCTCGTCGAAACCGCGTACCAGCCGCCCGGCCTTCTTGGCGGCAGCCGGAGTCTTCGCCTCCACCGCGGCGCGCTCCGCCTCCGGGTCCGCGAACAGGCGGGCCTTCCCGGCCATCATCCAGTGCTCCGCGGTGGCGTAGCGGACCTCACCCACAGTGAAGGGCGCGGGCCACCATTGGCTGAGACAGCTCGGTCCCAGGCTGCCGTCGGGCCGCGGCCGATGCCCCCAGAAAGGCAGGTACTTCACCCGCTCACCACGGCTGACCTGGCCGATCAAGTGGTCGATCTTCTCCATGCACGCGAGTCTGGCAGTCGCCACTGACACTTCGTACGGGATTTCGGGTGTGCCTCGACACATGGTCGACCGATTCCGTCGCGTAATCAAAAGGCAACAACGGAATCACTTGGCCGAGAGGTGCACCTCTGTCAGGATCGGCACTCAATTCGGGTCTACCCCGAACTGTAGCTACGGAGAGCGTGAGAGCGTGATGGGCAACCGCTTCCAGGTCAAGGACCGCTTCGCGGACGGCGCGCAGTACATCGACGGCCGGCTCCGGCCCGGCACCTCGGGACGGTCACACACCGTCGTGGACCCCGCCACCGGGGCCGAGGTGCTCACCTACGAGCTCGCGGGCACGGCGGACGTGGACGAGGCCGTCGCCGCCGCCAAGCGGGCCTTCCCCGCATGGTCCCGCGCCACCCCCGGCGAGCGTTCGGACGCGCTCCACCGGCTGTCGGCCGTACTGGCCGAGCAGGCCGATGACTTCGCGTACGCCGAATCCCTCCAGTGCGGCAAGCCGATCAAGCTGTCGACGGAGTTCGACGTACCGGGGACCATCGACAACACCGCCTTCTTCGCGGGCGCCGCGCGCCACCTCCAGGGGCAGGCGGCCGCCGAGTACTCCGGCGACCACACCTCCTACGTACGCCGTGAGGCCATCGGGGTCGTCGGCTCCATCGCGCCGTGGAACTACCCGCTCCAGATGGCGGCCTGGAAGATCCTCCCGGCGATCGCCGCAGGCAACACCATCGTGCTCAAGCCCGCCGAGCTCACGCCGCTGACGTCCCTGATGTTCGCCCAGGCGGCGAAGGAGGCGGGCCTGCCGGACGGCGTGATCAACATCGTCACCGGCGCCGGCCGGGACGCGGGAGAACACCTCGTCGGGCACCCGGACGTGGTGATGACCTCCTTCACCGGCTCCACCGCCGTCGGCAAGCGCGTAGCCGAGATCGCGACCGCCACCGTCAAGCGCCTCCACCTGGAGCTCGGCGGCAAGGCCCCCTTCCTCGTCTTCGACGACGCCGACCTGGAGGCCGCCGCGCACGGCGCGGTCGCCGCCTCCCTCATCAACACCGGGCAGGACTGCACGGCCGCCACCCGCGCGTACGTCCAGCGGCCCCTGCACGACGCCTTCGTGGCCCGCGTCGCCGAGCTGATGGAGACCGTCCGCCTCGGCGACCCCTTCGAGCCGGACACCGACCTCGGCCCGCTCGTCTCCCACGCCCAGCGCGACCGCGTCGCCGGTTTCGTCGAGCGCGCCCGCGCGTACGCGACTGTCGTCACCGGCGGCGAGATCCCGGGCGCCGCGGAGGACGAGCGCGGCCTCGCGGACGGCGCGTACTACCGGCCCACCCTGATCTCCGGCGCCGCGCAGGACAGCGAGATCGTCCAGTGCGAGATCTTCGGGCCCGTCCTCGTCGTCCTGCCCTTCGACACCGACGACGAGGGCATCGCGCTGGCCAACGACACCCCCTACGGCCTGGCGGCCTCCGCCTGGAGCCGGGACGTCTACCGGGCGGGCCGCGCCACCCGCGAGCTCAAGGCCGGCTGCGTCTGGGTCAACGACCACATCCCGATCATCAGCGAGATGCCCCACGGCGGCTACAAGGCGAGTGGCTTCGGAAAGGACATGAGCGCCTACTCCTTCGAGGAGTACACCCAGGTCAAGCACGTGATGTACGACAACACCGCGGTCGCCGCGAAGGACTGGCACCGCACGATCTTCGGGGACAGATAGCCGAGACCGCCCGACCAAGCGGCACACCCACCCGAAAGGGCACAGCGCATGGAGCAGTTCGAGCCCGGCAGCCTCTCGCCGCCACAACTCGCCGCGATACGCCGCAGCCTCGGCAGCGGCCGCGGCGCCCTCACCCGGCGTTCGCTGTTGCGCGCCTCCGGCATCGGGGCGCTCACCGTCGGCGGCCTGTACGGGCTGACCGGCTGCGGCATCCCGCCCGCCAAGCGGGAAGGCGACGCGGCGACGGCCTCCGACGACCACTCGGCCTCCGAGAAGGAGATCAACTTCTCCAACTGGACCGAGTACATGGACACCAGTGACGACGAGAAGTCCCGGCCCACGCTGGAGGCGTTCACCAAGCGCACGGGAATCCAGGTCAAGTACACCGAGGACATCAACGACAACGTCGAGTTCTTCGGCAAGATCCGCCCCCAGCTGGCCGCCGGCCAGGACACCGGCCGGGACCTGATCGTCGTCACCGACTGGCTCGCCGCCCGCATCATCCGTCTCGGCTGGGCGCAGAAACTGGACCCGGCCAACCTCCCGCACGCCTACGCGAACCTCATCCCTCAGTTCCGCAACCCCGACTGGGACCCCGGCCGCGCCCACAGCTACCCCTGGACCGGCATCGACACGGTCATCGCCTACAACGCCAAGGCCACCGGAGGCAGGAAGGTCGACTCCGTCACGCAGTTGCTCGACGACCCCACCCTCAAGGGCCGGGTCGGTTTCCTCACCGAGATGCGCGACAGCGTCGGCATGACCCTGCTCGACCAGGGCAAGGACCCGGCGAACTTCACCACCGCGGACTTCGACGGCGCGATCGGCCGCCTCCAGAAGGGCGTCGACACCAAGCAGATCCGCCGCTTCACCGGCAACGACTACACGGCGGACCTCGACAAGGGCGACCTCGCGGCCTGCCTCGCCTGGGCGGGCGACGTCATCCAGCTCCAGGCCGGCAACCCGGACATCAAGTACGCCGTCCCGGCCGCCGGTTACCTCTCCTCCAGCGACAACCTGCTGGTGCCGGCGCACGCCCGGCACAAGACCAACGCCGAGAAGCTCATCGACTACTACTACGAGCCGGCCGTCGCCGCCCAGCTCGCGGCCTTCATCAGCTACGTCTGCCCCGTCGACGGCGTCAAGGACGACCTCGCCAAGATCGACTCCGCCCTCGCGGACAACGTCCTGATCGTCCCGGACAAGGAAATGGCCGCCAAGGCGCACGCCTTCCGCTCGCTCACCAGCGAGGAAGAGACGGCGTACGAGGAGAAGTTCACCAAGCTCATCGGCGCCTGATCGGGCCCGACCGGCACCCGCGCCCCGCCCTTTTCGACACCACCACCGAAGGCCCAGGTCCATGACTGACAAGACCGCGGGCGGCGATGTCCGCCTCGCCGGGATCAGCAAGCACTACGGCTCCTTCACCGCCGTGCACCCGCTCGATCTCACCATCCCCCAGGGCTCCTTCTTCGCCCTGCTCGGCGCCTCGGGCTGCGGGAAGACCACGACCCTGCGCATGATCGCCGGCCTGGAGGAGCCCTCCACCGGCACGGTCAGCCTCGGCGACCGCGAGGTCACCCAGCTGCCGCCGCACAAGCGCCCGGTGAACACCGTCTTCCAGAGCTACGCGCTCTTCCCGCACCTGAACATCTACGAGAACGTCGCCTTCGGGCTGCGCCGCCGCGGCATCAAGTCGGTCAAGAAGCAGGTCGACGACATGCTGGAACTGGTCCAGCTCGGCCAGTTCGCCCAGCGCAAGCCGCACCAGCTCTCCGGTGGCCAGCAGCAACGCGTCGCGGTCGCCCGGGCCCTGATCAACCACCCCCAGGTGCTGCTCCTCGACGAGCCGCTCGGCGCCCTCGACCTCAAGCTGCGCCGCCAGATGCAGCTGGAGCTCAAGCGCATCCAGACCGAGGTCGGCATCACCTTCGTCCACGTCACCCACGACCAGGAGGAGGCCATGACCATGGCCGACACCGTCGCGGTGATGAACGGCGGGCGCGTGGAGCAGTTGGGCGCCCCCGCCGAGCTGTACGAGAACCCGAAGACCACCTTCGTGGCCAACTTCCTCGGCACCTCCAACCTCATCGAGGCCGAGGTCCTGGAAGCCGGCGCCGCCGACGTCGTCGTCTCCAGCGCGGGGACGAAGCTCCGGCTGCCCGCCGCGCGATGTTCGACCACACCCCGAGCCGGCGGAAAGCTGCTGGTCGGGGTGCGTCCGGAGAAGATATCCCTGGTCCACGCGGACGAGGAGGACACCGTCGCCACCGGCCGGAACAAGATCACCGGAACGATCGCCGACTCCTCCTTCATCGGCGTCTCCACCCAGTTCGTCATCGACAGCCCGATCTGCCCGGAGCTGGAGGTGTACGTCCAGAACATCGAGCGCGACGCCCGCCTGACCCCCGGCACCCGGGTCGTCCTGCACTGGAACCCGGACCACACCTTCGGGCTGGACGCGGCCCAGGCCATCGACGCGGGCATCGAGACCCTCGAGGAGTCCGCGTGACGGCCGTCGCCGCGCCGCCCGAGGCGGCCGTCCCCACCGAGCCCCCGGTCCACAAGCCGTCGCTGCGCAAGCGACTGGTCCCGTACTGGCTGTTGCTGCCCGGCATCCTGTGGCTGCTGGTCTTCTTCGTCCTGCCGATGGTCTACCAGGCCTCCACCTCGGTGCAGACCGGCTCCCTCGAAGAGGGCTTCAAGGTCACCTGGCACTTCCAGACGTACTGGGCGGCCTTCACCGACTACGTGCCGCAATTCCTGCGCTCGCTCGTCTACGCGGGCACCGCCACCGCCCTGTGCCTGCTGCTCGGCTACCCGCTGGCCTACCTGATCGCCTTCAAGGCGGGACGGTGGCGCAACGTCTTGCTGGTGCTGGTCATCGCCCCCTTCTTCACCAGCTTCCTGATCCGCACGCTGGCCTGGAAGACGATCCTGGCCGACGGCGGCCCGGTGGTCGGCGTGCTCAACAAGATCGGTTTCCTGGACGTCACCAGCTGGCTCGGCATGACCGAGGGCGACCGGGTCCTGGCCACACCGCTCGCGGTCGTCTGCGGCCTGACGTACAACTTCCTCCCCTTCATGATCCTGCCGCTGTACACCTCGCTGGAGCGCATCGACACCCGCCTCCACGAGGCCGCCGGAGACCTCTACGCCCGGCCCGCCACGGTGTTCCGCAAGGTGACGTTCCCGCTCTCGATGCCGGGCGTGGTGTCCGGGACCCTGCTGACCTTCATCCCGGCGAGCGGCGACTACGTCAACGCCGAGCTGCTCGGTTCGGCGGACACCCGGATGATCGGCAACGTCATCCAGTCGCAGTACCTGCGCATCCTCGACTACCCGACAGCGGCCGCGCTGTCCTTCATCCTCATGGCCATCGTGCTGATCATGGTCACCATCTACATCCGCCGAGCGGGGACGGAGGACCTGGTCTGATGCGCACCCCCATAGCGTGGCTGCGCCGCAACCTCGTCGTGATCGCGGGTCTGGGCACCCTCGCCTACCTGATCCTGCCGAACGTCGTCGTGACGGTGTTCTCCTTCAACAACCCCACCGGGCGCTTCAACTACGCCTGGCAGGAGTTCTCCCTCGACGCCTGGAAGGACCCCTGTGGGGTCGCCGACCTGTGCGGCTCCCTGTCCCTGTCGCTCCAGATCGCCCTGTGGGCCACCATCGGCGCCACCGTCCTCGGCACCGCGATCGCCTTCGCGATGGTGCGCTACCGATTCCGGGGGCGCGGCGCGGTCAACTCGCTGATCTTCCTGCCGATGGCCATGCCCGAGATCGTGATGGCAGCCTCGCTGCTGGCCCTCTTCCTCAACATGGGCATCCGGCTCGGCTTCTGGACGATCCTGATCGCCCACGTCATGTTCTGCCTCAGCTTCGTCGTCGCCGCGGTCAAGGCGCGCGTGCTGTCCATGGACCCGCGGTTGGAGGAGGCCGCCCGCGACCTCTACGCGGGACCGGCGCAGACCTTCCTGCGCGTCACCCTGCCCATCGCGGCCCCCGGCATCGCGGCGGGCGCGCTGCTCTCCTTCGCGCTCTCCTTCGACGACTTCATCATCACGAACTTCAACTCGGGCAACACCGTCACCTTCCCCATGTTCGTGTGGGGATCGGCCCAGCGCGGTACGCCCGTCCAGATCAACGTCATCGGCACGGCGATGTTCGTCATCGCGGTGCTGGTGGTCCTCGCCGGTCAGACGATCGGCAACCGCCGCAAGAAGGCACAGCCCAAGTAACTCTGTGGGGAGTTGGAAGACATGGCCCCAGTCGCCATGCGAAGCGTTGCGCAATCCCTTTCCGAAGCACTGCCGGTCTCGTACTGGCTGGACGACCCCGGCAAGCCCGCCGCCGAGCCGGCGCTGACCTCCGACGAGGCCTGCGACCTGCTGGTCATCGGCGGCGGCTACAGCGGACTGTGGACCGCGCTCATCGCCAAGGAGCGCGATCCCGCCCGGGACGTCGTCCTGATCGAGGGCAAGGAGGCGGGCTGGGCCGCCTCCGGCCGCAACGGCGGTTTCTGCGCCGCCTCCCTCACCCACGGCCTCTCCAACGGTCTGGCCCGCTGGCCCGGCGAGTTGGCGAAGCTGGAGGAACTGGGCGCCCGCAACCTCGACGAGATCGAGGCCGCCATCGCCCGCTACGACATCGACTGCGACTTCGAGCGCACCGGCGAGATCGACGTGGCGACCGAGCCCCACCAGGTCGAGGAGCTGCGCGAACTGTACGAAGAGGCCCGAAAGCTGGGCCTCGCCGACGGCACGCGCTGGCTGGACCGCGACGAGGTCCGGGCCGAGGTCGACTCCCCGACCTTCCTAGCGGGCCTGTGGGACACAGACGGCGTCGCCATGCTCAACCCCGCCAAACTCGCCTGGGGCCTCAAGCGCGCCTGCCTCGGCCTCGGGGTGCGGATCTACGAGAACACCCGCGGGCTCTCCCTGGCCGCCTCCGGCGCCGGCATGGCCGTACGCACCCCGTACGGACGGATCTTCGCCCGTCGGGTCGCGCTGGGGACCAACATCTTCCCGTCCCTGGTCAAGCGGGTCCGCCCCTTCACCGTCCCGGTCTACGACTACGCGCTGATGACCGAGCCGCTCACCGCCGAGCAGCTGAAGGCCATCGGCTGGGGCAACCGCCAGGGACTCGGCGACAGCGCCAACCAGTTCCACTACTTCCGCATCACCCCGCAGAACCGCATCCTGTGGGGCGGCTACGACGCCGTCTACCCCTACCGCGGCAAGCTGGACTCCGAGTACGACCACCGCCCCGAGACCTACCTCAAACTCGCGCAGCACTTCTTCACCGCGTTCCCGCAGTTGGAAGGCATCCGGTTCAGCCACGCCTGGGGCGGCGCCATCGACACCTGCTCCCGGTTCTCCGCCTTCTTCGGCACCGCGCACTCCGGCAAGGTGGCGTACGCGGCAGGGTTCACCGGACTCGGCGTCGGCGCCACCCGCTTCGGCGCGGACGTGATGCTCGACCTGCTGGACGGCGCGCGCACCGAGCGGACCGAGCTGGAGATGGTGAAGTCCAAGCCCATGCCGTTCCCGCCCGAGCCGTTCGCCTGGACCGGCATCGCCCTCACCAAGTGGTCGCTGGCCCGCGCCGACGCCCGGGGCGGGCGCCGCAACCTCTGGCTCAAGGCGCTGGACCGGGTCGGTCTGGGCTTCGACAGCTGAGCGGTTCGCCGAGGGCGCGCGGCGTGCGCCCCCGGCCGGGAGACCCGATTCACCACCACGATGTACCGGAACCCGCGTCATAGACGGGTGCGGCCCCGCTCTCTCCAGTGAAGAACCCTTCACCGAGCCGGAGCGAACGGAGGCCGCGCGATGACTGTTCCCGGGAACAGGACGGCAGTGGACTGGCTGGTATCGGCGGCGCCGGACCCGGGTGCCTGCCGGTGGGAGTGGGAGCGCAACCCCCTCGGGGTCGCCCTCCTGCCCGCCGGCCGGCGCTGGGACGTACTGATCACGTCCGGCGCGCCGGGCCGGGCCACCCTCGACGTCCTGACACTGCTCGTGGAACGGCCCGGTCCGGTGCTCGCCGCGTTACCCGCCGCCCGGCGGGGCCGCACTCCGACGACTCGGCTCGGCTTCTTCGTCCCCGCGGGCACCGCTTCCCGGTGGGTCGGTACGGGGGTACGGGGAGCAGGACGCGGTACGTGGATCGCGGTCCCGTATCCGGGCCGCGCGACGGGCGGCCTGCGCTGGCTCGTGCCCCCGGACGGCCGGGGCACCCTCACCGACCCGGTGGTGCTGGAGCTCGCCATGCACGAGGCGGCGGCCCGGACGGCGACGCGGGAGGACACGCCCTGAGCCGGCCGGCGGGGTCAGGCGCGGGGCCGGCCCACGGCCCACCGCACGCCGAACAGCAGCGGGGCGCACAGCAGCAGGCTCGCCAGGACGTCCGAGGGCCAGTGGAAGCCCCGCAGGACCAGGCCCGCCGCCGTCAGCCCGGTGAGGAGGACGGCGAGCGACGTGGGCCAGGGGCCGCGCGTGTACGGGCGTACGAGCAGGGCCGCGCCCGCGTACGCCACGAAAGCGGTCGCGGTGTGCCCCGAGGGGTAGTAGCCGGCGGCCCAGGGCTCCAGCGGGCCCGGGCGGCCCGTCCACTCCTTGAGCGGGACGATCAGCGCCGGCACCACGGCCATGGCCACCGCCGCCGCGGCGGGGCCGAGTCGGTCGCCGCGCCACAGGGCGTAGAGGAGGGCGAGGAGCAGCACGGGCAGGGCGACCGGGATGTTGCCGAGGTCCGAGAGGCGTTCGGTGACCGCGTCGGGGACGGTACGGACGAGCGCGCGGCTCAGGCGCGCGTCCGGCGTCAGCAACGGCCCCGAAACGAGGACCTGCCAGGTGAGGAGGGAGAAGAGCAGCGCGCAGAGGGCGGCTCGGAGAATGGCCGGCCGTCCCGGAACAGGGGGGGTGGTTCCGGGACGGCCGCCCGGATCGGGTTGCCGTGCGCCCCGGGGGGTTTGGGGCGTACGGCCGTCCGATCGGTGAGGAGTGTGCGCGAACGCATGCCCAGTGCGGCGCTGGGGAAGCCCGGTACTGGTGTCGCCCCCGTGAGGCCGGGAGCGGGGTGTCTCACTCATCTGCAGAAACCGTACGGCAGCGAAAAGGGGACCGACAGCAGGAACGCGCTCCTGCCATCGGCCCCCCACATCTTCTTCACAGCGCCCGACCGTTACCGGCGGTACCGGTGGGTCCCTGTGTTCGGACGTTCGCTCAGATGCCCGCGAAAGCGGCCTCGATGATGTCCAGGCCCTCGTTCAGGAGGTCTTCGCCGATGACGATCGGCGGCAGGAAGCGGAGCACGTTGCCGTAGGTGCCACAGGTGAGGACGAGCAGACCCTCGGCGTGGCAGGCCTTGGCGAGGGCGCCGGCCGCCTCCGGGAAGGGGGTCTTGGACGCCGGGTCCTTGACGAGCTCGACGGCGATCATGGCACCACGGCCGCGGATGTCGCCGATGATCTCGTACTTCTCCTGCATGGCCGTCAGGCGGGCCTTCATGACGGTCTCGATCTTCTTCGCCGCGGCGTTGAGGTCGAGCTCCTTCATGGTCTCGATGGAGCCGAGCGCACCGGCGCAGGCCACCGGGTTGCCGCCGTAGGTGCCGCCCAGGCCACCCGCGTGCGCGGCGTCCATGATCTCGGCGCGGCCGGTCACGGCGGCGAGCGGCAGACCGCCCGCGATGCCCTTGGCGGTGGTGATGAGGTCGGGGACGATGCCCTCGTCCTCACACGCGAACCACTGGCCGGTGCGGCAGAAGCCGGACTGGATCTCGTCCGCGACGAAGACGATGCCGTTGTCGTTGGCGAACTTCACGATCTCCGGCAGGAAGCCCTTGGCCGGCTCGATGAAGCCGCCCTCGCCGAGGACCGGCTCGATGATGATCGCGGCGACGTTGTCGGCGCCGATCTGCTTGGTGATCTGGTCGATCGCCTGGGCGGCGGCCTCGGGGCCGCAGTTCTCGGCGCCGGTGGGCCAGCGGTAGCCGTAGGCGACCGGGACGCGGTAGACCTCGGGGGCGAACGGCCCGAAGCCGTTCTTGTACGGCATGTTCTTCGAGGTCAGCGCCATCGTCAGGTTCGTGCGGCCGTGGTAGCCGTGGTCGAAGACGACGACGGCCTGGCGCTTGGTGTACGCACGGGCGATCTTGACGGCGTTCTCGACGGCCTCGGCGCCGGAGTTGAACAGCGCCGACTTCTTGGCGTGGTCGCCCGGGGTCAGCTCGGCGAGGGCCTCACAGACCTCGACGTAGCCCTCGTAGGGGGTGACCATGAAGCAGGTGTGGGTGAAGTCGGCGAGCTGCGCGGAGGCACGGCGCACGACGGCCTCGGCGGAGGCGCCGACGGAGGTCACGGCGATGCCGGAACCGAAGTCGATCAGGCGGTTGCCGTCGACGTCCTCGATGATGCCGCCGCCCGCGCGCGCGGTGAAGACGGGAAGCACGGAGCCCACGCCGCCGGCCACCGTCTCCAGGCGGCGGGCCTGCAGCTCCTGCGACTTGGGGCCGGGGATCGCGGTGACGATGCGGCGCTCCTGCGGGACAGCGGTCATAGGGGGCTCCTGGGGGGTGTTTTCGGACGCACTTGTGTCTTTGTCCGCAGGCTAGGCCCGGGGGAGGGCCGAAGGCATGCGCCGTTCGGGAGTGGTCTGGGCGTGTCCTTGTCCGTGACGGCCATAGGACGCCTTGATCACGTGTCTTGTGGATCATGACCGGGTACGGGCGGCGGGACGCCGACGGCCACTAGATTGAGCGCGAGCGCAGCGCAGTGAACGGGCAGGGGGCAGGGTTCATGGATACCGACGGCGCGTACCAGGAGCAGCGGGTGGGAGGCGGGCGCGTGCCGAAGCCCGCCGGCCCGCCGCCCATGCCCGGCGCCCCCCCGGCCGCACCGCCGAAGCCCGGCTACGCGCCGGGTGCGGGCCCCGCGTTCGCGCAGTGGCTGCGCGTCCCGCGACCGAAGGCGGAACCGGGCACCTGGCGTTTCGGGCACCAGCCACGCGCGACGGCGGAGGCGGAGCCCGCCCAGGACCGGGCGTTGCTGAGCGGTGCGGTGATCTCGTTCCTCGCCTGCGTGCTGCTCTGGTCCCTGCTGACGAACGGGTACATCCCGAAGGTGGACGTACCCGTGAAGGCGCTCACCCCCCAGAGCTGGTGGCGGCTGGGCGACGACCCGGTCGACGGCCGGGGCGTCGCAGCTATGCAGGTCTACATGTTGCTGATCACGGGCGCGCTGGTGGTGTGGTTCAGCCGCCTCGGCTCGTGGAGCCTCGCCTTCGACCGGCTCGTCGCGGCGCGCGGTCCCGCCGCGCGGGCGGGGGGCGCGACGCTCGGGGCACTGTTCGTCCTGATGCTCATCTGGACGAGGACGCTGACGCTGCTCGGCCTCGTCGGCGACCACCTGCCGTACGAGGACATGAACACGGGCACGCAGACCCTGGTCACCTACCTCGTCTACGGCGTGACCGCCTTGCCCGTCGTGGTGTTCTTCGTCCGCCTCGCCCGGCGGAGGGGCGCACCGAAGAGCGGGCCGTCGGCCCCCGCACTCGCTTCGCCTTCTCCCACCGAGGACCCCGTCGCCTGGAACGAACTGCGCGCCGGCGGGGTACCGGAAGCCGCCGAGCGGCTCGCCGCGGAGATCGGTTCCGGGCGGATGAACGATGTGGACTACGCGCGGATCCGGCGGGCGTGGGAGAGCGTGCGGGCCGATCCGGCGCGGGCCGGGGCCTTCGCGCAGGCCGTGCGGGACAAGGGGGCGGCGGCGTGCGTGCACCCGTCCGGGGCGCGGGACCTGCCGGGGCGGGCCGCGCGGCACGACCTGCTGGTCCGGCAGGTGCTGCTCGGCACCGTCGAGGACGGCGAGCGCAATCCCTGGGCCCGCCGCGGGACCGGCCTCGCGCTCGACCCCGAGGTGCTCGGGACCTCCCTGCTCGCCGTCGGCCCGTCCGGCTCCGGCAAGACCCGGCGGCTGGTCCGGCCCGTCGTCGAGACGCTCGCCCTCCAAGCGCTGGCCGGACAGGCCGCCGTGATCGTCGTGGCCTCGGCCGGCACCCCGCTGGGACCCGACACCGCCTACGACGTCGTGGTCCGCGTCGCAGACCCCGACTCCGTCTACGACCTTGACCTGTACGGCGGCACCACCGACCCCGACGAGGCCGCCTCCCTGCTCGCCGAGGCCTTCACCGGCGACATCCCCGGGACGGAGGTCCGCCGGGCCGCGACCGCCCTCGCGCAGTTGCTGGGCCCCTTCCACGCCGCGTACGGCCGTTTCCCCGGCGTGCCCGAGCTGCGCGAGCTCCTCGACCAAGTGCCCGCCGCGCTCGACTCTCTGCGCACGGCGCTGGAGGACGGCGGCCGGCACCTGATGCTCCGCGAACTCGACGCCCGCGCCCGCCAGTACGGAGCCCACGGCGACCCCGGCCCGGTGCTCGCCGACCGGGTGGCGCTGTTGGACCGGCCCGCCTTCGCGGGGTTCTTCGACACCACCGGCCAGGGGCGGCCGTTCTCCCTGCGCTCGCTGGAACACCCGCTGCGCGTCCGCGTCGACCTGCCCGAGCGGGCGCACGCCGACGCCTCGCGGATGCTGGCCCGGCTGCTGCTCGCCCAGTTCAACGCCTCCGCCGCGGCGCGCGCCGACCGCTCGCTCTTCGCCTTCCTCGCCTTCGACGACGCCTCCCACACCCTGACCCCGGAGTCCGTGCGCGGAATCCAGCGGCTGCGTTCGGCCAACGCCGGGGTGCTGCTGGCGCTGCGCACGCTGGACGACGTACCGGAGGCGCTGCGCACACCGCTGCTCGGCGCGGTCGGCTGCCGGATGGCCTTCTCAGGGGTGACCACGTGGGACGGCAAGCGTTTCGCGGAGGCCTGGGGCACCGAGTGGGTCGAGACGCGGGACGTCACCCATCGGACCGTCTTCGCGGACCAGCCGTTGACCCGGGCCATGCACGCCTTCCGCAAGCTGATCACCGGCAAGTCCGTCACCACGGACGCGGTGACCGTGCGGCAGGTGGAGCGGGAACGGTGGTCGGCGTCGGAGCTCGCGCACGCCGTGCCCCCGGAGCACGCGGTGCTGTCGCTGACCTCCGTCCGAGGGGAACGGGCGGCTCCGCTCCTGGTCAGGCTGGACGGCCCGAGCTGATCGGATCGAGCTGAGCGGACCCGTACGGGGTGGCAGAATCGAGGGGAGTTCTTCGTACGACACGGCGAAAACCCGTACCCCTCGTGCCCTAGCCTCCTCGCCTCTGCCCCTCCCGCACCGATCCCTTCCGCCTCCCCTCTAAGGCCCCTGGTACCCGATGCCGCTCACCCTCGCCTCGCTCGTCCAGCACTCGGCCCTCAAGCTCAGCGTCCGGGCGGGGGAGAGCCGCCTCGACACCCCCGTGCGCTGGGCCCACGTCAGCGAGCTCGCCGACCCCGTCCCGTACATGGAGGGCGGCGAACTGCTGCTGATCACCGCCATGAAACTGGACGCGGAGGACCCCGAGGAGATGGGCCGCTACGTACGGCGGCTCGCGGCGGCCGGCGTCGTCGGCATCGGCTTCGCGATCGGCGTCAACTACGAGGCGATCCCGGAGGCGCTGGTCGAAGCGGCGCGGGCGGAGGACCTGCCGTTGCTGGAGGTACCGCGCCGGACCCCGTTCCTCGCCATCAGCAAGGCCGTCTCGGCGGCGCTCGCCGCCGACCAGTACCGGGCGGTGACGGCCGGCTTCGAGGCACAGCGGGAGCTGACCCGCGCCGCGCTCTCCGCCGACGGGCCGGCCGAGCTGCTGGCGAAGCTGGCCGCCCACGTGCACGGCTGGGCCGCGCTCTACGACACCTCCGGCGCGGTCGTCGCCGCCGCGCCGGACTGGGCCGCGCGCCGGGCCGCCCGGCTGACCCCGGACGTGGAGCGGCTGCGGGAGCGGCCCGCTCCGGCCAGCGCCGTGGTGGGCGGCACGGAGGACCGCGTCGAGCTCCAGTCGCTCGGCACCGGCCGCCGGGCCCGGGGCGCGCTGGCCGTGGGCACGGGCGCTCCGCTGGGCACCGCCGAGCGGTACGCGGTGCATTCGGCCGTGGCCCTGCTCACCCTCACCACAGAGCGGTCGAGGTCGCTGCACGACGCGGAGTCCCGGCTGGGCGCGGCGGTGCTGCGGATGCTGATGTCGGGCGAGGCGGAGCACGCCCGGGCCGTGGCCGGGGACCTCTACGGGGCTCTGCTGGACGCCCCGTTCCGCATCGTCGTGGCCGAGCCGGCGCTGTCGGGGACCGCCCAGCCGGAAGGGCTCGCGCAACTGGCCGACGCCGTCGAATCGGCGGCGGCCCGGACCGGGGAGGCCCTGCTGGTGGTCCCGGAGGAGGGACGGCTGGTGGTCCTGGCCGCGGAGGCCGGCTCCGCCGTGCAGGCCTGCGCGGAGTACGCGGACGCGGTGGAGGGACGGCGCGGGCGGGACTCGACCGGGCCGGAACCCGACGAGCTGGTGGTCGGCCTGTCCGCGCCGGCGGGCCCCTCGGGCGTCGCGGCCGCCTGCAAGCAGGCCGACCAAGCCCTCGCGGTGGCCCGGCGCCGGGGCCGCCCGATGGTCGAACACGAGGACCTCGCGGCGGGTTCCGTACTCCCGCTGCTGGCCGACGACGCGGTACGGGCCTTCGCGGACGGCACGCTGCGGGCGCTGCGCGAGCACGACGAGAAGGGCCGGGGTGACCTGGTCGCCTCGCTGTACGCGTGGCTGTCCCGCCACGGCCAGTGGGACGCGGCGGCGGTCGACCTCGGTGTGCACCGGCACACCCTGCGCTACCGGATGCGGCGCGTGGAGGAGATCCTCGGCCGCTCCCTCGACGACCCGGACGTCCGCATGGAACTCTGGCTCGCCCTCAAGGCCAGCCCCCCCGACGCCTAGCTCCTTGTCGTCACCGCGGCGCCGGTAGGGCCCGGAGCGCCCGGCGCCGCGTCCGTGCGCTCCGAGGTGGGGGACGGGGTGCGGTACCGGGCGCGCCCCGAGGCGCGGCCCGCCACAGGCCCCCGGGTCGTCCGTGAAGACGGTGACCGGCCCACGGTTCGCCGCGCCACCGACCCATCCGCGCGGCGCGACAGCGCCCCTCGTGCCCGACCCCCGCAGGACACCGGCCCCCACCTGCGGTGCCTCAAGGCAGGCGCCGCCCAAGGGGGACAAGGTGCCCGAGGCAGACGGCGCGGGCCGAGGCGCGGGGATCGCAGCGCGGCACGACAGGCGCGGGCGCACAGCACCGGCTCCCGGAAAGATCGCTGGGACGCGACCCGGGTCCCGCGCGGGCCGGGCGCTCCCGGGAGCGGAACGGGGTCCGTCCCCAGGGCCGGATCGCACGGCCCAGGCACATGGAGGCAGCACGGCCACAACGGCTGACGACGGCACCGGCTCCGGACGACCGCGTGGACACGCCCGGTGTTCCATGCGGGCCGGGCGTTTCTGGGCCGGCCACGGCGCCCGGAGCCGGGCCGCACCGCACTGGCCGAGGCGCGGGGAGGGCCACGCGGCATGTCGGCGTGGGGCCGAGGAGAGCGCAGGGGCGCGGCCCGCATCTTCGCGTGAAGCGGGTGCCCTCGGGGTCGGCCACAGCCTGAAAGGGCCGCAGCACCCGGGAACAGGCGCGGGCACGGCCGCACCGGGCCGAGAGGATCGCGCGAACGCCGCCGGGCGGGGGCCGCCCGGGCCCAGTTGCGCGGAGGGCAGCGCGGGCACGGCCGCACCGGCCGGGGAAGATCGCTCGGACGCGGCCCGGGCGCCGGCCCGGTCTTCCGCACGCGCCGGGTGCCGTCTGGCGTTGGCAACGGCCTCGGCCGCAGACGCCGCCTCCTCGGGCCACTGACCCCCGTGTTCTGTGCGGGCAGGGCGTCCCCGGGCCGGCCACGGCGTCCAGCCGGGTGTCGCCCGGGGTCTGGCCGATGTTTCGCGCGGGCGGGGGACACCACGGCCCCAGGCGGGGTTGCACCGCACGGTTCAGGGAGTGGTACGGCCGCACCGTCCCGGGAAGATCGCGCGGACGCGGCGCCCCGGGGTCCCCCCTGTCTGTACGGGCCGGGGCCGGGCGGCACGAGGGGCGGCCACGGCGCCCGGCAGGATGTCGCCGCCCGGGGTCTCGCCCGGGCGGGGGC
Source organism: Streptomyces sp. Tek67B01 (assembly GCF_055231995.1). NCBI lineage: Bacteria > Bacillati > Actinomycetota > Actinomycetes > Kitasatosporales > Streptomycetaceae > Streptomyces > Streptomyces sp. Tek67B01. Next base: position 2,151,434 of record NZ_JBUYUY010000001.1, on the reverse strand, counting down.
CGCCACGGCCCCGGGCAGGGTCGCACCGCACGGGGTGCGGCGAGGGACGGCCGGGCCGGGCCGGGAGGGTCGCGCGGACGCGGCGCCGGGCTCTGTGCCGGTGTCCCGTGCGGGCCGGGTGCGGCCCCGATCCGCCACGGCGGCCGGGCAGGGCGGCACCGCACGCGTCGGGGCGTCGGGACAGTGACAAAGCGGCGCAGCTTTCGGCGCGCGTACTCCATGCCGGACAAACGCCGAATCGCCGGCGGAGTCCTACGGTGGAGGAGACAAGGACCCGCACAACTTCGAAGGGCCGGGATTCGCATGACTTCCACCCACGCCTTCTGGCTCGCCGGCCGCCAGGCCACCGGCGAGGACAGCTTCGACGTCCACTCCCCGTGGGACGGACGCCTGGTCGGCACGGTCAGCGTGCCCACCGACGCCCAGGTCGAAGAGGCCGTGGCCGCTGCGCACGCCGTGACGGCGGAGTTCTCCGCGACCCCCGCGCATGTCCGCGCCGCCGCCCTCGACCACGTCTCGAAGCGGCTCGTCGAGCGCACCGAGGAGATCGCCCAGCTGATCTCCGCCGAGAACGGCAAGCCCATCAAGTGGGCCCGCGGTGAGGTCGGCCGTGCGGTGTCCGTGTTCCGTTTCGCCGCCGAAGAGGCCCGCCGCTTCAACGGCGGGGAGGCCCAGCGCCTCGACACCGACGCCGGCGGTGTCGGCCGTCTCGCCCTGACCCGCCGCTTCGTCAAGGGCCCGGTCCTCGGCATCGCGCCGTTCAACTTCCCGCTGAACCTGTGCGCCCACAAGGTGGCCCCCGCCATCGCCGTCGGCGCGCCGATCATCTTGAAGCCGGCCCCGGCCACGCCGCTCTCCGGCCTGATCCTCGGCGAGCTGCTCGCCGAGACCGACCTGCCGGCCGGCTCCTGGTCCGTCCTGCCGGTGGCGAACGACAAGATGCCCGCCCTGGTCAAGGACGAGCGCCTTCCCGTCATCTCCTTCACCGGCTCCGACACGGTCGGCTACGCCATCCAGCAGTCGGTGCCCCACAAGCACTGCACCCTGGAGCTCGGCGGCAACGCCGCGGCCGTCGTCCTCGCCGACTGGTCCTCCGAGGCCGACCTCGACTGGGCCGCGACCCGTATCGCGACCTTCTCGAACTACCAGGCCGGCCAGTCCTGCATCTCCGTGCAGCGCGTGATCGCCGACGCCTCCGTGTACGACCGCCTCGTCGAGAAGGTCGTCTCCAAGGTCCAGGCGCAGGTCACCGGTGACCCGTCCGACTCCGCCACCGACGTCGGCCCCCTCGTCTCCGAGGACGCCGCCAAGCGCGTCGAGTCCTGGGTCGACGAGGCCGTCTCGGCCGGAGCCAAGCTGCTGACCGGCGGCAAGCGCGAGGGTGCCTCGTACGAGCCCACCGTCGTCGCCGAACTGCCGGCCGGCGTGAAGCTCGCCGTCGAAGAGGTCTTCGGGCCGGTCCTCACGCTCCAGAAGGTCGAGAACACCGACGAGGCGTTCGCCGCCGTCAACGACTCGAAGTTCGGTCTGCAGACCGGCGTCTTCACCCGCGACATCCAGACCGCTTTCCGCGCCCACCGGGAGCTGGAGGTCGGCGGTGTGATCGTCGGTGACGCGCCGTCCTACCGCGCCGACCAGATGCCCTACGGCGGCGTCAAGCAGTCGGGCGTCGGCCGCGAGGGCGTCCGCTACGCGATGGACGACTACACCTACGAGCGGGTCCTGGTCCTCACCGGACTGGACATCTGAGCCGACTCGTACGGCCCGAGAACCGACGGCCGGAGCCCACTGTGCGGGGGCTCCGGCCGTCCCCCTTTTCCCCCGCCCGTTCCCCCACCCTGCCCCGCCCGGCTTTTCCGGGCGCCGTGGAGGGGGTACGACTGACAGGTAGCACCGACCGGTATTCCGGAAAGTCATCCGACTGGCGGCGAGGTGAGTCCCCGCATGTCCGCAACACAGCCCAAGGTGACCGAGCGCGAGGCCAGGCAGGTCGCGGAAGCGGCCCGGCAGCAGGACTGGCGCAAGCCCAGCTTCGCCAAGGAACTGTTCCTGGGACGGTTCCGGCTCGACCTGATCCACCCCCATCCGCAGCCCGCCGACGAGGACGTCCGGCGCGGCGAGGCCTTCCTCGCCCGGCTGCGGGACTTCTGCGAGCGTGAGATCGACGGCCCGCGCATCGAGCGCGAGGCGAGGATCCCCGACGAGACCGTGCGCGGACTCAAGGAGCTCGGCGCCCTCGGGATGAAGATCGACCCCAAGTACGGGGGACTCGGCCTCACCCAGGTGTACTACAACAAGGCCCTGGCACTCGTCGGTTCGGTCAGCCCGGCCATCGGCGCGCTCCTGTCCGCCCATCAGTCGATCGGCGTGCCCCAGCCGCTCAAGATGTTCGGCACGCAGGAGCAGAAGGACGCCTACCTGCCCCGCTGCGCCACCAGCGCCATCAGCGCCTTCCTCCTGACCGAACCCGACGTGGGCTCCGACCCGGCCCGCCTGGCCACCACCGCCGTCCCGGTCACCGAGGACGGGGAGGAGGCGTACGTCCTCGACGGTGTGAAGCTCTGGACCACCAACGGGGTCGTCGCCGACCTCCTCGTGGTCATGGCCCGGGTCCCCAAGAGCGACAACCACCGGGGAGGGATCACCGCCTTCGTCGTGGAGGCGGACTCGCCGGGCATCACCGTCGAGAACCGCAACTCCTTCATGGGGCTGCGCGGCCTGGAGAACGGCGTCACCCGCTTCCACGGCGTGCGGGTCCCCGCCGCCCAACGGATCGGCGCCGAGGGCGCGGGCCTGAAGATCGCGCTGACCACGCTGAACACCGGACGCCTGTCGCTGCCCGCCATGTGCGTCGGCGCCGGCAAATGGTGCCTCAAGATCGCCCGCGAGTGGTCGGGCGTGCGCGAGCAGTGGGGACGGCCCGTCGCCCGGCACGAGGCGGTCGGGGCGAAGATCTCCTTCATCGCCGCGACCACCTTCGCCCTGGAAGCGGTGGTCGACCTCGCCTCGCAGATGGCCGACGAGGACCGCAACGACATCCGCATCGAAGCCGCCCTGGCCAAGCTCTACGGCTCCGAGATGGCCTGTCTGATGGCCGACGAGCTGGTCCAGATCCGCGGCGGACGGGGCTTCGAGACCGCCGAGTCCCTCGCCGCGCGCGGCGAACGGGCCGTGCCCGCCGAACAACTGCTCCGCGACCTGCGCATCAACCGCATCTTCGAGGGCTCGACCGAGATCATGCACCTGCTGATCGCCCGTGAGGCCGTCGACGCCCACCTCTCGGTCGCCGGCGACCTGATCGACCCCGACAAGGACCTCGGCGACAAGGCCAAGGCGGGCGCCCGGGCCGCCGGGTTCTACGCCCGCTGGCTGCCCAAGCTGGCCACGGGCGCCGGGCAGGTGCCCGGCACCTACCGCGAGTTCAACCCGGGCGGCCACACCGACCTCTCCACCCACCTGAGGTACGTCGAGCGCAGCGCCCGCAAACTCGCCCGGATGACGTTCATGGCGATGGCGCGCTGGCAGGGCCGGATGGAGACCAAGCAGGGCTTCCTCGGCCGTATCGTCGACATCGGGGCGGAACTCTTCGCGATGAGCGCCGCCTGCGTCCGCGCCGAGCACCTGCGGACCAACGGCGAACACGGCCGCGAGGCCTACCAGCTCGCCGACGCGTTCTGCCGCCAGTCCCGGCTCCGTGTCGAGGAACTCTTCGGCCGGCTCTGGTCCAACACGGACGACCTGGACCGCAAGGTGGTCGCGGGCCTCCTCTCCGGCACCTACACCTGGTTGGAGGAAGGCGTCCTCGACCCCTCGGGCGACGGCCCCTGGATCGCGGACGCCACCCCCGGCCCCTCACAGAAGGAAAACGTGCATCGGCCTCTGCGCTGAGGCTGACGATCGACCGCTGATTTGTAATGATCGGCGTGCGGTCAGACCGATGTACGGGATCCGCGGAACCGGGGTCCGGGAACAGGCACGAGCACGAGGCGGCACAGCGATGGCGACGGCCGGGGAAGACCGTTACAGCCGACGGCTGGCCTGGTGCGTGGCGCTCTTGTCGCGCCACGCACCGGACGCGGTCGCGGCCGGTCTCCTCGGCCGGCTCGACCCGGCCGTCCGCCGCTACCTCTGCCGGGACGAGCACCTGCCCGCCGCGGCCGTCACCCTGCTGCTGCGCGACGGCACCGACGAGGACCGCCGCAATGTCGCCCGCAACCCGCACGTGCTCGGGCGTCCCCTGCCGGGGTTGCCCGGACCCGCCCGGTACCGGCGTCGCCCCGGTCCCTCGCCGCGGCTGCTCGCCACCCTGGGCGCCGAACTGGGCCGCCACCCCTCGATACCCGGGGAGCCCGGGCCGCCCCTGAGCGGTGCGGAACTCCTGGCCCTGTTGCGCCGCCACGGCTCCCGCAGGCCGCGGATACCGCTCGACATACTGACCCTGCCCCACGAACTCGACCCGGCGGCCCTGCTGCGCGAGCACTCCCGCGCCCCGCTGCCGCCCGGCTCGGTCGAGGCCCTGTTGCTGGTCGCCGGGCTCGACCGGGGGACCGTCCTCGCGCTGCTCGACACACGCGCGCAGGACACGTACGGACCCCACTGGCACCGCCCCGCCGTCCGGGCCGTCCGTACCGGCACCCTGACCTTCGACGACCTCGCGGCGGCGGTCGCACCCGCGCACCGCGCCCTGCTGCTCGGACAGGCCCACGCCATCGGGCGCTTCGCCTGGAACCTCGACGAGTGGGCGGGGATGCGGGCCGCCCTGGTCCGCGTCCTGCGCCCGGTGCTCGGTGACGACCCCGGCCCGTGGGCGCGGCTGCGCCGCGCCGCCCCCGCATTCGCCGGCACCCTCCCGGAACTGGCCGCCGCGGTCGCCGCCGGGACGGCGCCGACGCACCCCGCACCCGCCGTGCCGGGCCTCACCGAAGCCGTCGACGCCCTCGCACCGGGCACCGCGCGGGAACCGGAGCCGAGCGTGGACCGCGAGCTGGCCCTCGCCAGCCTCGGCGTCCCCAACGCGATGGGCGACCTCCGCGAGGACGTCCGCTGGGTCCGCGCCTGCCTGGACGCGGGCGTGCTCACCGGCGCCGACGTGCTCCGCCACAAGGCCCCGGCCGTCTGGGCCCTGGACGAGGACCACTGGCTCGGCGACGTCGACTACCCCGACCGGCACGACCGACCGGAGGCCGTGCTCGCCTCCCGCGCCGAGGCCGACCGGCTGCTGACGGCGGCGCTCGGCGCCGACACCGAGGCGTGGTGGTGGGCGGCCCTGACGCTCCCCGATTTCGCCGGGACCCTCCCGGAGCTGCTGGCCGCCGTCATTCAGGGGGACTCCGTGTCCAACCGCTCCTGAGTTGCGGCAACAATGGGGGCATGACCGACAGCCCAGCCCCCTTGGCCGACCCGCACCTCCTCTTCGACCCCGCGGTCGGCCGCCGGGACATCGTCATCCTCGGCTCCACCGGCTCCATCGGCACCCAGGCCATCGACCTCGCCCTGCGCAACCCGGACCGCTTCCGGGTGACCGCCCTGTCCGCCGCCGGCGGACGCGTCGCTCTGCTGGCCGAACAGGCCCGGCGGCTGCGGGTGAGGACGGTCGCGGTGGCCGACGAGGACGCCGTCCCCGCGCTGAAAGAGGCGCTGAGCGCCCAGTACGGCGGGTCCGAGCCGCTGCCCGAGATCCTGGCCGGGCCGGACGCGGCGGCCGAACTCGCGGCCTCGCCCTGCCACACCGTCCTCAACGGCATCACCGGTTCCATCGGTCTCGCGCCCACCCTCGCCGCGCTGCGGGCGGGCCGGACCCTGGCCCTGGCCAACAAGGAGTCGCTGATCGTCGGCGGCCCGCTGGTCAAAGCACTCGCGCAGCCGGGCCAGATCATCCCGGTGGACTCCGAGCACGCCGCGCTCTTCCAGGCGCTGGCCGCCGGGACCCGGGCGGACGTCCGCAAGCTCGTGGTCACGGCCTCGGGCGGTCCCTTCCGCGGCCGTACCCGCGCCGAGCTGGCGAAGGTCACCGTGCGGGACGCCCTCGCGCACCCCACCTGGGCGATGGGCCCGGTGATCACCATCAACTCGGCGACACTGGTCAACAAGGGGCTGGAGGTCATCGAGGCGCACCTGCTCTACGACATCCCCTTCGACCGCATCGAGGTCGTGGTCCACCCCCAGTCCTACGTCCACTCGATGGTCGAGTTCTCCGACGGCTCGACCCTGGCCCAGGCCACCCCGCCCGACATGCGAGGCCCGATCGCGATCGGCCTCGGCTGGCCCGAACGCGTCCCCGACGCGTCCCCCGCGTTCGACTGGACCAAGGCGTCGAGCTGGGAGTTCTTCCCGCTGGACACCGAGGCCTTCCCGGCGGTGGACCTGGCCCGGCACGTCGGTACGCTCGGCTCCACCGCGCCCGCCGTGTTCAATGCGGCGAACGAGGAGTGCGTGGCGGCCTTTCTGGCCGGTCGGCTGCCGTTCACAGCAATCATGGATACGGTCTCTGCCGTGGTCGATGAGCACGGAACACCGGACGCGGGAACTTCCCTCACCGTCCGGGACGTCCTTGAAGCGGAGACCTGGGCCAGGGCCCGGGCACGGGAGATGGCGGCACGGGCCGCCGTGGAGGCGCGCGCATGACGATCTTGCTGACCCTGATCGGTGTGGTCGTGTTCGTGCTCGGCCTGCTGTTCTCCATCGCCTGGCACGAGCTCGGCCACCTCTCCACGGCCAAGCTCTTCGGCATCCGCGTGCCCCAGTACATGGTCGGCTTCGGCCGGACCGTCTGGTCGCGGAGGAAGGGCGACACGGAGTACGGCATCAAGGCCATCCCGATGGGCGGCTACATCCGCATGATCGGGATGTTCCCGCCCGGTGAGGACGGCAAGGTCAGCGCCCGCTCGACCTCCCCGTTCCGCTCGATGATCGAGGACGCGCGCTCGGCCGCGTACGAGGAACTCCAGCCCGGGGACGAGAGCCGGCTGTTCTACACGCGCAAGCCATGGAAGCGCGTGATCGTGATGTTCGCCGGCCCGTTCATGAACCTGGTCCTGGCGCTGGTGATCTTCTTCGGGCTCTGGATGACCTACGGCATCGGCCAGACCACCACCCAGGTGGCGTCCGTCTCCCCCTGCGTCATCCAGCAGAGCGAGAAGCGCGAGATCTGCAAGGACGGGGACCCGGTGGCCCCGGCCAAGAAGGCGGGCCTGCGGACGGGCGACAAGATCGTGGCCTTCGACGGCGAGCGGGTGACCGACTGGGCGGTGCTCCAGACCAAGATCCGTGACACGGTCGGCCCCGCCACCGTCACCGTCCTGCGGGACGGGCACGAGGTCACCCTCCAGGCGACGCTGATCGAGAACAAGGTCGCCAAGACCGACGGCCACGGCGGATACGTCAAGGGCCAGTACGTGACGGCGGGCTGGCTCGGCTTCGGTCCGAAGGAAGTGATCGCGCCCCTCACCTTCGGCGAGTCCGTCGATCACATGGGCGATGTCGCGCAGAGCAGCGTGCAGGGGCTCCTGCGCCTCCCCGAGAAGATCCCCGCCCTGTGGAACGCGGCCTTCAACGGCGCGGAACGGCAGCCCGACTCCCCGATGGGCATCGTGGGCGCCGCGCGCATCAGCGGGGAGATCGCCACCCTGGACATTCCCGGCGAGCAGCGTCTGGCCACGCTGCTGGGCGTCCTCGGGATGTTCAACCTGTCGCTGTTCCTGTTCAACATGCTGCCGCTGCTGCCCCTGGACGGCGGTCACATCGCCGGCGCCCTGTGGGAGTCCGTGCGTCGCGGCGTCGCCCGCGTCTTCCGCCGCGCCGACCCCGGCCCGTTCGACGTGGCGAAGCTGATGCCCGCCGCGTACGTCGTCGCCGGAGTCTTCGTCTGCTTCACCCTGCTGGTGCTCGTGGCGGACGTGGTCAACCCGATCAAGATCAGTTAGCCCGGGGACGTCCTACGGGCACACGCGACGGGAGCCGGGCACGGATCGTGCCCGGCTCCCTACGTTCGGGTGGCACATCCCCGGCGATGCGTGGGTCGCGCGCCCCTTGGCGTAATCTCGAAGCCTGGAGCCCGCCGATCTCGGGACCTTGATCCACACCTTGGGGTTGCACAGCAGATGACTGCCATCTCTCTCGGAATGCCGTCCGTGCCGACGAAGCTCGCCGACCGCCGGGTCAGCCGCAAGATCCAGGTCGGCTCGGTGGCCGTCGGCGGCGACGCGCCCATCTCGGTGCAGTCGATGACCACGACCCGCACCTCCGACATCGGCGCCACGCTCCAGCAGATCGCCGAGCTGACCGCCTCCGGCTGCAACATCGTCCGTGTCGCCTGCCCCACGCAGGACGACGCCGACGCGCTCGCCGTGATCGCGAAGAAGTCCCAGATCCCGGTCATCGCCGACATCCACTTCCAGCCGAAGTACGTGTTCGCGGCCATCGACGCCGGGTGCGCCGCCGTCCGCGTCAACCCCGGCAACATCAAGCAGTTCGACGACAAGGTCAAGGAGATCGCGAAGGCCGCCAACGACGCGGGCACCCCGATCCGCATCGGCGTCAACGCGGGCTCGCTCGACGCCCGACTGCTCAAGAAGTACGGCAAGGCCACCCCCGAGGCGCTGGTCGAGTCGGCCCTGTGGGAGGCCTCCCTCTTCGAGGAGCACGGCTTCAGCGACATCAAGATCTCGGTCAAGCACAACGACCCGGTCGTCATGGTCAACGCCTACCGTCAGCTGGCCGCCGCCTGCGACTACCCGCTGCACCTCGGCGTCACCGAGGCCGGCCCCGCCTTCCAGGGCACCATCAAGTCCGCCGTCGCCTTCGGCGCGCTGCTCTCCGAGGGCATCGGCGACACCATCCGCGTCTCGCTGTCCGCGCCGCCGGTCGAGGAGGTCAAGGTCGGCATCCAGATCCTGGAGTCGCTCAACCTCAAGCCGCGCCGCCTGGAGATCGTCTCCTGCCCGTCGTGCGGCCGTGCCCAGGTCGACGTGTACAAGCTGGCCGAAGAGGTCACCGCCGGCCTGGAGGGCATGGAGGTCCCGCTGCGCGTCGCGGTCATGGGCTGTGTCGTGAACGGCCCGGGCGAGGCCCGCGAGGCCGACCTCGGTGTAGCCTCCGGCAACGGCAAGGGCCAGATCTTCGTCAAGGGCGAGGTCATCAAGACCGTCCCCGAATCGAAGATCGTGGAGACCCTCATCGAAGAGGCCATGAAGATCGCCGAGCAGATGGAGAAGGACGGCATCCCCTCCGGCGAACCCACCGTCGCCATCGGCGTCTGATTTCCGAGGGGCCGGTCCGGCTCCGCGCGCTTCGCCCCGCCCCCGCCACCGTTCGCGCAGACCGGAGGCGGGGACGGGGTTTTTTCGTGACCTTTGGGACCGGGCATCCCGATGCGGCGCCGGGTACAGTGCGGAGATCAGCAGACTTGCATGGTGAGGCCCCAGTGTTGACGCAGACCACCACCCGGGTCCTTGAACCCAGTGATCTCGACTCCGCGCTCGAAGTCCTCGGGCGCGAGCCGGTCGAGAACGCCTTCGTCACCTCCCGGGTCCAGGTCGCCGGCCTCGACCCCTGGCGCCTGGGCGGCGAGATGTGGGGCTGGTACGCCGACGGCGAGCTCCGCTCCCTCTGCTACGCGGGAGCCAACCTCGTCCCCGTCTGCGCCGGCCCCGACGCCGTACGCGCCTTCGCCGACCGTGCCCGCCGCACCGGCCGCCGCTGCTCCTCCATCGTCGGCCCGGTCGAGGCCACCCGGCTGCTGTGGCGCCTCCTGGAACCCAGTTGGGGACCCGCCCGCGACGTCCGCTCCCACCAGCCGCTGATGATCACCGAACAGCCGTCCACGGCGGTACGACCCGACCCCCTGGTCCGCCGCGTCCGCAAGAACGAGATGGACCTGATCATGCCCGCCTGCGTGGCCATGTTCACCGAGGAGGTCGGCATCTCCCCCCTCGCCGGGGACGGAGGGCTGCTCTACCAGGCCCGGGTCGCCGAACTCGTCGGCACCGGGCGCTCCTTCGCCCGTGTCGACGACGGCAGGATCGTCTTCAAGGCGGAGATCGGCGCGGCCACCCCGCGCGCCTGCCAGATCCAGGGCGTGTGGGTCGACCCCGAGTTCCGCGGACGCGGGCACTCCGAGGCGGGGATGGCCGCGGTCGTGGAGTACGCCCTGCGCGACGTGGCCCCCGTGGTCAGCCTCTACGTCAACGACTTCAACACCGCCGCGCGGGCGGCCTACCGCCGCGTGGGCTTCCGTGAGGTCGGCGCGTTCATGAGCGTGCTCTTCTGACCCACCCGGGCCCACGGAACCCGGTGCCGGACCCGTACCCCTCGCCGCTACCGCCGAGTAAGGTCACCGCATGCTGCCTACCCCCGAGGGCGACGGTCCCCACCGGCCCGCAGGACTCCGCATCGGCCCCCTCGACCTCGCCGCCCGCGTGGACGAGGCCCTGCGCGTGCAGGCCGTCGCCTTCGGGCTCAGTGACGAGGAAGTGGCCATCCGCCGCTACATCGTCCAGCGCCACATGACCTGCCGGGGCGCCCGCGCGCTCGGCGCGTACACCGAGGACGACGCGCTCGCCGGGTTCGTCTACGGCATGCCGAACGACCGCGACCACTGGTGGTCCACCGTCGTCGAGCCGTACCTGCGCGCCGGAGGCCACGAGGGCTGGCTCGACGGCTCGTTCGTCATCACCGAACTGCACGTGCACCCCGGCTTCCAGGGCCACGGCGTCGGCCGGGCGTTGATCACCCGGCTCACGGACGCCGCCGCAGAGCCGCGCTCCATCCTGTCCGCCATCGACACCGACAGCCCGGCCCGCGCCCTGTACCGCGCGCTCGGCTACACCGACCTCGCCCGCCGCGTGTACTTCCCGAGCGCGAGCCTGCCCTACGCCGTGATGGGCGCCCCGCTGCCGCTGCGCAGGCCCGTAATCAGGTGAGGAGTCGGGGAGCGCCTCGGTAGGCTCCCTTCATGTCGACGCAACACGTGCAGCGCATGTCCCGCCTCCTGGCCAAGACCCTCCGCGAGGACCCGGCCGACGCCGAGACCCTCAGCCACCGCCTCCTCGTCCGCGCCGGCTACGTCCGGCGCAGCTCCGCCGGGGTGTGGACCTGGCTGCCGCTCGGCAAGCGGGTCCTGGAGAACGTCTCCCGCGTCGTCCGCGAGGAGATGGACGCGATCGGGGCGCAGGAGGTGCTGCTGCCGGCGCTGCTGCCGAGGGAGCCGTACGAGGTCAGCGGCCGCTGGTCGGAGTACGGGGACCTGCTCTTCCGGCTCAAGGACCGCAAGGGCGCGGACTACCTGCTGGGCCCCACCCACGAGGAGATCTTCACCCTGCTCGTGAAGGACCAGTGCACGTCCTACAAGGACCTGCCGGTCATGCTCTACCAGATCCAGACCAAGTACCGTGACGAGGCCCGGCCGCGCTCCGGCGTGCTGCGGGGCCGCGAGTTCCAGATGAAGGACTCGTACTCCTTCGACGTCAGCGACGAGGGGCTCGCGCAGTCGTACGCCCTCCACCGCGCCGCTTACCAGCGGATCTTCGAGCGGCTCGGCCTGGACCACCGGATCGTCTCGGCGGTCTCCGGCGCGATGGGCGGCTCGGCGTCCGAGGAGTTCCTGGCGCCGGCGGCCGCGGGTGAGGACACCTTCGCGGACTGCCCCTCCTGCGACTACTCGGCCAACACCGAGGCGGTGACCTTCGCCCTGACGCCGGTCGAGGCGCAGCACGGCCCGTTGGAGGAGATCCCCACTCCCGACACCCCGACCATCGAGACGCTGGCGGCGCATCTGGGCGTGCCGGCGTCGGCCACGCTCAAGAACCTCCTCGTCAAGGTGGACGGCGAGATCGTCGCCGTCGGCGTGCCCGGCGACCGGGAGGTGGACCTGGGCAAGCTCGGCGAGCACTTGGCGCCCGCCGTCGTGGAGTTGGTGACGGCGGAGGACTTCGCCGGCCGTCCCGACCTGGTACGCGGCTACGTGGGCCCGCAGGGTCTGGAGAAGGTGCGCTACCTCGCCGACCCCCGCGTCGCGCCCGGCACTTCGTGGGTGACGGGCGCCAACAAGCCCGACACGCACGCCCGCGACGTGGTCTGCGGACGGGACTTCGAGGTCGACCGGTACCTGGACGTCGTGGTGGTCGAGCCCGGTGACCCCTGCCCCGTCTGCGGGAGCGGACTCGTGCTGGACCGGGCGATCGAGATCGGGCACATCTTCCAGTTGGGCCGCAAGTACGCCGACGCGTTCGGGCTGGACGTGCTCGGCCGCGAGGGCAAGCCGGTACGGGTCACCATGGGCTCCTACGGCATCGGCGTCTCCCGCGTGGTGGCCGCCTTGGCCGAGCAGACGGCCGACGAGCGGGGCCTGTGCTGGCCGGCTTCCGTCGCGCCCGCCGACGTACACGTGGTGGCGGCGGGCAAGGCCGTGCCGCTGGCCCTGGCCGAGGCCGCGGCCACGGCTTTGGCCGAGGCGGGGCGCCGGGTCCTGCTGGACGACCGGCCCGGCCTGTCGCCCGGTGTGAAGCTCACGGACGCGGAGCTCATCGGCGTGCCGTGGATCCTGGTCGCGGGCCGCCGCTCCGCCGACGGGGTGGTCGAACTCCAAGACCGCGCCGCAGGCACCCGCGAGGAACTGCCCCTTGCGCATGCCCTGGCCCGGCTGACCGGGACGAACGGCGCCTGAACCCTCGGGTCCGTCCGCCGTGACCTCAGGCGGGCGGTTCGTCCGACACCGCGGGCGGGGCCGGCGGGCTGACCGGGGGCGGCGTCGGCTCCGGGCCCGGCGAGCCGTTCACACGGCCGACGCCGGGCCCGGCCGCGAACGCGTCCGGGGGCTCCACACCATCCGGTCCCACAGCATCCGGCTCCGAGCCTCGCAGCGCGGCGGGCGGCTCCGCGCCCTCCACGGCCGGCTCCGGCGGGCGCGGGGCCGGCGGCGGCGCCGGGTGCGAGGCCGGGGCGGCCGAGGGGCTCGGGGCGGCGCGTTCGAGGAAGCGCAGCAGCTCCACCGGGAAGGGCAGCACCAGGGTGGAGTTCTTCTCCGCCGCCACCGCCACCACCGTCTGGAGCAGGCGCAATTGGAGGGCCGCCGGCTGCTCCGACATCACCGCCGCCGCCTCGGCCAGCTTCCTCGACGCCTGGAGCTCCGCGTCCGCGTTGATGACCCGCGCCCGGCGCTCGCGGTCCGCCTCCGCCTGGCGCGCCATCGACCGCTTCATCGTCTCCGGCAGGGAGACGTCCTTGATCTCCACCCGGTCGATCTGCACGCCCCACCCGACCGCCGGACTGTCGATCATCAGCTCCAGCCCCTGGTTGAGCTGCTCCCGGTTCGAGAGCAGATCGTCGAGGTCCGACTTGCCGATGATCGACCGCAGCGAGGTCTGCGCCATCTGGGAAACCGCGAAGCGGTAGTCCTCCACCTCGATGATCGCGCTGGCCGCGTCCACGACCTTGAAGTACACGACCGCGTCCACCCGCACCGTGACGTTGTCCCGCGTGATGCCCTCCTGCGCGGGGACCGGCATCGTCACGATCTGCATGTTCACCTTGCGCAGCCGGTCGATGCCCGGGACGACCATGGTGAAGCCGGGACCGCGGATGCCCTCACGCAGCCGGCCGAAACGGAAGACTACGCCCCGCTCGTACTGCCTCACCACCCGTGAGGCGACACCCGCGACGGCCGCGACGCCCACACCCGCCGCGATCACCACTGTCAGGAGTTCCTGGACCATGACGGCCTCCCGCCGGACACATCCGTATATCTACGGTATGCCCTACAACCAGGCGGCGAATTCCAGCAACGACTCGGCATCGCGCCGACGTCCGGCCGCCAACGCGCGGTTCCCGGACTCCACCGCGCGGAACACCGTCCAGCCCCGCAGCCGCTCCCGGTCCACGTCCAGCGCGTCCGCCAGTTTGTTCACCCGCCGTCGGGCACCCGAGGCCCCCGCGGAGGAGGCGACCTGGTCCTCCAACCGGTCCCGGACCAACCGGGCCAGGTCGTAGGCCCGCTCACCGACCAGCGGATCGGGGCCCACCGTCAGCCACGGCGCCCGCTCGCCCGCCAGCACCTTGCCCTGCCGGAAATTGCCGTGCAGCAGCACCTCCTCGGACGGGGCCGCGGTCAGCTCCTCCCGGATCGCCAGGGCCGCGGCCGCCAGCGCTTCCAACTCCGGCGGGGCCTCGCGCAGTGCCTCGGCCTGGCGGGCGGTACGCCGCGCCACCGTCTCCCAGCCGTGGCCGGCGTCCGGCGCGACCCACAGCCGGCGCAGCGTACCGCAGGCCTCCAACAGGGCCTTCGCCTCCGGGAGCGAGCGCAGCGAAACCTCCGGGTGCAGCCGCTCCAGGAGCAGCCCGCCGTCCTCCTCGTGGTGGCGCGAGTCGAGGACCCGTACCGCCCCGAAGCCGCCCCAGTGCGCGAGCGCGGCCAGTTCCAGGTCCGGCCGGGCGGCCGGCGGGACGAGCTTGAGGGCGGCCGGGGTCCCGTCGGAGTACCTCACGAGGACGACGAGACTGCTGCGCCCGCCGGGCGCCTGCACCCGCTGGGCCACCACCTCACGCCGGGCCATCGCCTCCTCGGCGAGCCGGGGCAGTCGCTCCAGCCAGTCCGCGTCCTGCGTCGATTCCGGCATCTCGCCGAGCGCCCGTACAAGCCGCTGCGGCGGTTCGAAAGCCATGCGTGCGTGGTCCCTTTCAGCTGGTCTGGGCGCGATCCGCGCGTTCGGCGAGCCCAGGGAAGGCTACGCCGCCACCACGCCACCGCGCCGCCCGCACGGCGGCGGCGCTCAGCGCGTCGGCCGCCTCGCGGCGCAGCGGGCCGTCCGCGGCCCGCACCAGATCGGAGTACGCGCCCGCGACGCGCTCCTCGATCTCCGCCGCCAGCCGCTCGGCGTCGGCCGGCCCGCGCACCTCGTAGGGCAGCGCGTACGCCGCCTCGGCGGCCCGCGGTGCCCCGCCCATCTCGCGCACCGTCCGGGCGAGTGAATCGCGGCGCGCGAGGTGGTTCCCGTAGGCCTCGCGGGCCTCCGTGGCGCGCTCCGGCGAGGTGTGCGCGCCGATCACCCCGTAGCCGTAGGCGGCGGCGTGTTCGGCGGCCAGCGCCGACTGCGCGGCTTCCAGCGGGCGGCCGGCGGGGGAGGGCGAGGGCTTCACGAGGCGGCTCCCGGGGTCGAGGTCAGCAGGTACGCGTGGACTGCTCCACAGGCCGCCACCGAGGCCAGCAGCCGGGCCAGTTCCCCGGGCGCGCCGGCCAGCGCGACGGTCCGGGCCTCGGACAGGCTCCGCTCGGCGTCGGCGAGTTCGGTCAGCGCCTCGGCGGGGGTCGGCGGTACCGACGTGGGGCGCGGTGCCGGTGTCCCGGTCGAGCGGGCGGAACCGGACGACGAGGCGGAGGGGGCCCCCGCCGGGTGGCCGGAGCCGGGGACGGCCAGCGCCACCGCGTGCGCCGCGACGGCCGCGCGCAGCGGCGCGAGCCGCCCCGCCAGGTCCGGGTGGGCGGCGGTGGTGGCGTCGTAACGTTCCAGCAGTCGCTCGGTGTCACGCGCGGCGTTCTCCCGCATCCGCCGTTCGAGTGGAATCCCGAGATCCTCGGCGGACGCGCCGCTTCCGCCGGTGCAGCCGGTGAGCAGCGCGGCCCCGGCCGCCCCGGCGGCTCCGGCGAGCACGCTCCGTCGCGAGGGCGTGTGGGGCGCGGCGGGCATCGAAGGCATGGTCCAGGGCACGGCGACGTCCTCCGGAGGTGCTGGTGGGGCAGGGTGTGATCACCGTACCCGGGGCCCCCGCCGGGCGCGCGGACGGCAACACCCTCCGCGACCGGATACCCTTTGACCTGACACGCGACGGAAAACCACAACAGCACACGCGGCCGAGGAGTCACCCGGATGAGCACGACCCAGAGCGACAGGCTGCGCGGACTGCTGGAGCCACTCGTCGCCGCCAAGGGCCTGGACCTCGAGGAGATCGAGCTGTCGAAGGCGGGCAAGCGACGGATGCTGCGGGTCATCGTGGATTCCGATGAGGGCGTGGAGCTGGACGCGTGTGCCGAGCTGAGCCGTGAGGTCTCCGATCTGCTCGACGAATCGGACGTGATGGGCGAGGACGAGTACGTCCTCGAGGTGAGCTCGCCGGGCGCCGACCGTCCGTTGACCGAGCACCGTCACTACGTTCGGGCGACCGGACGTCTGGTGAAGTTCCAGCTGGCCGAGGGCGGCGAACTGATCGCCCGCATCCTCGACGTCGACGACGAGGGCATGGACCTCGAAGTTCCGGGCGTGAAGGGCCGCAAGGCGACCGCCCGCCGCATCGCATTCACCGACATCGCCAAGGCGCGTGTCGAGATCGAGTTCAACCGCAAGGACAAGAAGGAAGAGGAGGCGTAGCCGTGGACATCGACATGAGTGCCCTGCGGGGTCTGGTCCGGGAGAAGGAGATCTCCTTCGACCTGCTCGTCGAGGCGATCGAGTCGGCCCTCCTCATCGCGTACCACCGCACCGAGGGCAGCTACCGCCGTGCCCGCGTCGTGCTCGACCGCAGCAACGGTCACGTGGTCGTGTGGGCGACGGAAGACCCGAGGGACCTCGAAGAGGGCCAGGAGCCCAAGGAGTTCGACGACACCCCGTCGGACTTCGGACGGATCGCGGCGACCACCGCCAAGCAGGTGATCCTCCAGCGTCTGCGCGACGCCGAGGACGACCTGACGTTCGGCGAGTTCGCCGGCCGCGAGGGCGACGTCATCACCGGTGTGGTGCAGCAGGGCAAGGACCCGAAGAACGTCCTGGTCGACATCGGCAAGCTGGAGGCCATCCTGCCGGTGCAGGAGCAGGTGCCGGGCGAGGAGTACACGCACGGCCTGCGCCTCAAGGCGTACGTCGTGCGGGTGGCGAAGGGCGTGCGCGGTCCGTCCGTGACGCTGTCGCGCACCCACCCGAACCTGGTGAAGAAGCTGTTCGCGCTGGAGGTCCCGGAGATCGCCGACGGCAGCGTCGAGATCTCGGCGATCGCCCGTGAGGCCGGTCACCGCACCAAGATCGCGGTTCGCTCCACCCGCTCGGGCCTGAACCCGAAGGGCGCCTGCATCGGTCCGATGGGCAGCCGCGTGCGCAACGTGATGGCGGAGCTGCACGGCGAGAAGATCGACATCGTGGACTGGTCGGACGACCCGGCCGAGATGGTCGCGAACGCCCTCTCACCCGCCCGGGTGAGCGCGGTCGACGTCGTCGACTGGGACTCCCGCTCCGCCCGGGTGACCGTGCCCGACTACCAGCTGTCGCTCGCGATCGGCAAGGAGGGCCAGAACGCCCGCCTCGCCGCGCGGCTCACCGGCTGGCGCATCGACATCCGCCCCGACACCGAGGAGCCCTCGGACCGGGACGCGGACCGTGACGGTCGCGACAGCCGCGACAGCCGCGACGGCCGCGACAGCCGTGACGGTCGCGACAGCCGGGCCGGCGAGCACGCCGACCGGCGCGGGGAATAAACCACTACCCGCCGGTGCTTACCAGCGGGTAGACAGGACCTCGGGAGGACCGGGGTCCCGGCACGCGGAAGGCTCCGGGCCCGCCCGGATGATTCCGAATGGATCACGACAACGTCCGTTCGATTTTTCGCCTGAAGGGGTGAGGTCGGTACGGGGAGGTAGACTTAGGCGTGTCTGGCCGGACGCAAGCCCGCGCATGCCCCGAACGCACCTGTGTGGGGTGCCGGGAACGAGCGGCCAAGAGCGATCTGCTGCGCATCGTGGCGATCGAGGACGAATGCGTCCCCGATCCACGCGGTACGCTGCCCGGCCGGGGTGCCTACCTGCACCCCGCCGTGGTCTGTCTCGACCAGGCGGTCCGCCGCCGGGCGTTCCCCCGGGCCCTCCGGTCCGCCGGAGGGCTCGACACGGCGGTACTGCGCCGGGTCGTGGCCGGTGAGACCGAAGCAACACCGTAAGAAGAAGTAGTACCCACGGATTCCCGTGCGGTCAGGTACCTCGCGAGTTGGAAGTAGGTCGAGATTGCGATGAGCACTCGATGAGTACGCGATGAGTACGCCCATGAAGTAGCGACGGTCCGGCGTAACCCGGACCTAAAAGGAGCAAAGTGGCTAAGGTCCGGGTATACGAACTCGCCAAGGAGTTCGGAGTTGAGAGCAAGGTCGTCATGGCCAAGCTCCAGGAACTCGGTGAGTTCGTCCGTTCGGCGTCCTCGACGATCGAGGCGCCGGTTGTGCGCAAGTTGACCGACGCACTGCAGGGGCCCGGCGGCAACGCCGGCAAGTCCGCTGCGAAGCCCGGCGCGCCCCGCAAGGCCGCGCCTTCCCCCGCCGCGGCCGCAGGCCGCGCGGGTTCCCCCACCACCCCCGCAGCGCCGTCCCCGGCCGCCGCGGCACGTCCCGCCGCCCCCAAGCCCGGCGCACCGGTGGCTCCCAAGCCCGCCGCTGCCGAGGCCCCGGCCGCGGGTGCACCCGTGACTCCGGCCGCCCCCGGCCCGCGTCCCGGCCCCAAGGCTCCGGCCGCCCCGAAGCCCGCTCCGGCGGCGCCCGTGGCGACCGAGTTCTCCGCGCCGCCGGCAGCCCCGGCGCGCACCGAGCGTCCCGCCTCGGCCCCCGGTCCCCGTCCGGCGCAGCAGCGTCCGGCCCAGGGTGGCCAGGGTCAGGCCGGCGCCCGTCCCGGCGCCCCGCGTCCGGCCGGCTCCACCCCCGGTGCCCCGGCCTCGCGTCCGGCCGGCGGCCAGGGTGCCCCGCGTCCGCAGGGCGCCCGTCCGGCCGGTCCCCGTCCGGGCAACAACCCCTTCACCTCCGGTGGCTCCACCGGCATGGCGCGCCCGCAGGCGCCCCGTCCGGCCGGCGCTCCCCGTCCCGGTGCCCCCGGCGCCGGTGGCGGCCAGGGTGCCCCGCGTCCGCAGGGCGGTCCGGCCGGCGCTCCGCGTCCGCAGGGTCCCGGCGGCGCTCGTCCCACCCCCGGTGGCATGCCCCGTCCGCAGGGCGGCGCCCCGCGTCCGGGTGGTGCCCCCGGTGGTAACCGTCCGAACCCGGGCATGATGCCGCAGCGTCCCGCTGCCGGTGGTCCCGGTCCTCGTCCCGGCGGCGGCCCCGGCGGCCGTGGTCCCGGTGGTCCCGGTCCTCGTCCCGGTGGCGGCGCGGGCCGTCCCGCGGGCGGCGGCTTCGCCGGCCGTCCGGCCGGTCCGGGCTCGCGTCCCGGCGGCGGCGGCTTCGGTGGTCCCCGTCCCGGTGGCGGCGGCTTCGGCGGCGGTCCGGCCGGTGCCGGTGGCGGCGGTCGTCCCGGCTTCGGCGGGCGTCCCGGCGGTCCCGGTGCCCGTGGTGGCACGCAGGGCGCGTTCGGCCGTCCCGGCGGTCCGGCCCGTCGTGGTCGCAAGTCCAAGCGTCAGAGGCGCCAGGAGTACGAGGCCATGCAGGCCCCGTCCGTCGGCGGCGTGATGCTGCCCCGCGGCAACGGCGAGACCGTTCGCCTGTCGCGCGGTGCGTCCCTCACCGACTTCGCGGAGAAGATCAACGCCAACCCGGCGTCGCTCGTCGCCGTGATGATGAACCTCGGCGAGATGGTCACTGCCACGCAGTCCGTCTCCGACGAGACGCTCGAGATGCTGGCCGGCGAGATGAACTACCAGGTTCAGATCGTCAGCCCGGAGGAAGAGGACCGCGAGCTCCTCGAAGGCTTCGACATCGAGTTCGGCGAGGACGAGGGCGGCGAGGAATACCTCATGCCGCGTCCCCCGGTCGTCACCGTCATGGGTCACGTCGACCACGGCAAGACCCGACTGCTCGACGCCATCCGCAAGACGAACGTCGTCGCGGGCGAG
The DNA here is from genome assembly GCF_055231995.1 of Streptomyces sp. Tek67B01. Classification (NCBI taxonomy): domain Bacteria; kingdom Bacillati; phylum Actinomycetota; class Actinomycetes; order Kitasatosporales; family Streptomycetaceae; genus Streptomyces; species Streptomyces sp. Tek67B01. The sequence goes on along the minus strand of NZ_JBUYUY010000001.1, from coordinate 2,131,656 downwards.
GCCGGCGGCATCACCCAGCACATCGGTGCCTACCAGGTCGGTACCGAGGTCAACGGTGAAGAGCGCAAGATCACCTTCATCGACACCCCCGGTCACGAGGCGTTCACCGCCATGCGTGCCCGTGGTGCCAAGTCGACCGACATCGCGATCCTCGTGGTCGCGGCCAACGACGGCGTCATGCCGCAGACGATCGAGGCGCTGAACCACGCCAAGGCCGCCGGCGTCCCGATCGTCGTCGCGGTCAACAAGATCGACGTCGAGGGCGCGGACCCGGTCAAGGTGCGCGGTCAGCTCACCGAGTTCGGTCTGGTCGCCGAGGAGTACGGCGGCGACACGATGTTCGTCGACATCTCCGCCAAGCAGGGTCTGCACATCGACTCCCTGCTGGAGGCCGTCGTCCTCACCGCCGACGCCTCGCTCGACCTGCGCGCCAACCCGGAGCAGGACGCTCAGGGCATTGCGATCGAGTCCCACCTCGACCGCGGCCGCGGTGCCGTCGCGACCGTCCTCGTCCAGCGCGGTACCCTCCGCGTCGGCGACACGATGGTCGTGGGCGACGCCTACGGTCGAGTGCGCGCCATGCTCGACGACAAGGGCAACAACGTCGAGGAAGCGGGTCCCTCGACCCCCGTCCTGGTCCTGGGTCTCACCAACGTCCCCGGCGCCGGCGACAACTTCCTCGTCGTCGACGAGGACCGTACGGCCCGTCAGATCGCCGAGAAGCGTGCTGCGCGAGAGCGCAACGCCAACTTCGCCAAGCGCGTCCGTCGCGTGTCCCTCGAGGACCTCGACTCCGTGCTCAAGGCCGGTCTGGTCCAGGAACTCAACCTCATCATCAAGGGCGACGCGTCCGGTGCGGTCGAGGCTCTCGAGTCCTCGCTGCTCCAGCTCGACGTCGGTGAAGAGGTCGACATCCGGGTCCTGCACCGCGGTGTGGGTGCGGTCACCGAGTCCGACATCGCCCTGGCGATGGGCTCCGACGCCATCGTCATCGGTTACAACGTCCGTGCGGCCGGCCGTGCCGCGCAGATGGCGGACCGCGAGGGTGTCGACGTCCGCTACTACTCGGTGATCTACCAGGCCATCGAGGAGATCGAGGCGGCCCTCAAGGGTCTCCTCAAGCCCGAGTACGAAGAGGTCGAGCTCGGTACGGCGGAGGTCCGCGAGATCTTCCGCTCGTCCAAGCTGGGCAACATCGCCGGTGTCCTCATCCGCTCCGGCGAGGTCAAGCGCAACACCAAGGCGCGGCTCCTGCGCGACGGCAAGGTCGTCGCCGAGAACCTCACCATCTCCGGTCTGCGCCGCTTCAAGGACGACGTCACCGAGATCCGCGAAGGCTTCGAGGGCGGTATCAACCTCGGCTCCTTCAACGACATCAAGATCGACGACGTCATCGCGACGTACGAGATGCGCGAGAAGCCCCGCGCGTAAGCGCGAGGCGGTTCGCACCGTGTCGTAGGGCTCGTACGGCCGTTGGTCGTACGGGCAGCACCGGGGCCGGTCGGCGGAATATCCGTCGATCGGCCCCGGCCGTTGCGTGTACGGTTCTGGTGACCCTGCCGAGCGTCTGGCCGGCAGGCCACCGAACCCGCACCGGCGGGATATCCGGAACTGCATGTACGTGGGGACTCTGTCCTTCGATCTGCTCCTCGGCGACGTCCACTCGTTGAAGGAGAAACGCTCCGTCGTCCGGCCCATCGTCGCCGAGCTCCAACGCAAGTTCTCCGTGAGCGCGGCCGAAGTGGGAGACCAGGACCTGCACCGCAGGGCCCGTATCGGGGTCGCCCTGGTGAGCGGGGACGCGGGGTTCGTGTCGGACGTACTGGACCGCTGCGAGCGGCTGGTCGCGGCGCGTCCGGAAGTGGAGCTGCTGTCGGCGAGACGGCGGCTGCACGGTGATGAAGACTGATTGCTTGTCTGCAAGAAAAGAAGGAGACGGACCAGTGGCCGACAATGCGCGGGCGAAGAAGCTGGCGGACCTCATCCGGGAGGTGGTGGCCGAGAAGCTGCAGCGCGGTGTCAAGGACCCGCGCCTGGGTACGCACGTGACCATCACGGACACCCGCGTCACCGGCGACCTGCGGGAGGCCACGGTCTTCTACACGGTCTACGGCGACGACGAGGACCGGGCCAGCGCGGCAGCGGGCCTGGAGAGCGCCAAGGGCGTACTGCGCTCCGCGGTCGGCCGGGCGGCGGGGACCAAGTTCACGCCCACCCTGACCTTCATCGCGGACGCCCTCCCGGAGAACGCCAAGACCATCGAGGACCTCCTCGACAAGGTGCGCGCCTCCGACGCCGAGGTGCGCGAGGCCTCCTCCGGTGCCACCTACGCCGGTGACGCCGACCCGTACAAGAAGCCGGGCGAGGACGACGAGGACGCAGCCGCGGAATGAGCACCGAAGCAGGGAAAACGACTCCGGACGGCCTTGTCATCGTGGACAAGCCGTCCGGATTCACTTCGCACGACGTGGTCGCCAAGATGCGCGGGATCGCCAAGACCCGTCGCGTCGGCCACGCCGGCACGTTGGACCCGATGGCCACCGGCGTGCTCGTCCTGGGCGTCGAGAAGGCGACCAAGCTCCTCGGTCACCTCGCGCTGACCGAGAAGGAGTACCTCGGGACCATCCGTCTCGGGCAGAACACCCTCACGGACGACGCCGAGGGCGAGATCACCTCCTGCGCGGACGCGTCCCGGGTGACCCGGGAAGCCGTCGACGCGGGCATCGCCAAACTGTCCGGCGAGATCATGCAGGTGCCGTCCAAGGTCAGCGCCATCAAGATCAAGGGCGTGCGCTCCTACAAGCGCGCGCGGGACGGCGAGGACTTCGAGATCCCGGCCCGGCCGGTGACCGTCTCGTCGTTCCGCGTCTATGACATGCGCGACGCCGAGGCCGAGGACGGGACCAAGGTCATCGACCTCGTCGTCTCCGTCGTCTGCTCCAGCGGTACGTACATCCGCGCGCTCGCCCGTGACCTCGGGGCCGACCTCGGCGTCGGCGGCCACCTCACCGCGCTTCGGCGCACGCGGGTGGGCCCGTACAAGCTCGACCGGGCGCGGACGCTCGACCAGCTCCAGGAGGAGCTGACCGTCATGCCGATCGGCGAGGCGGCCGCGGCGGCGTTCCCGCGCTGGGACCTGGACGCCCGGCGGGCCTCGCTGCTCGCCAACGGCGTGCGCATCGAGATGCCGCAGGAGTACGCCGAAGGCCGGACGGTCGCGGTGTTCGGCCCGCAGGGACAGCTGCTCGGTCTGGCCGAGAACAAGGGCGGGAAGGCGAAGTCGCTCGCGGTGTTCGTCTGACCGTGGTCGGTCTGACCGTGGGTCGTCTGACCGCGCGGGGGCCTACCGGCCGACCGGGCCTCGCGTTCGGCGGTCCTGTCGTTGACGTGGAGCGGTGAGCGCACACCTACTGCTGCTCACCGCTCCACGACCCCCCTCGGGTAGGTGTTTATCCACCCGAGGCCCTCTATTCACCCGTCCGAGCAGGCGCTCGGAGTGAATGGAGGGAGCACAAGGGGGCGCTTTCGCCTCGTGTGCTTTTCCCGCTGATCTTCACCTGCCTACCGTCATGAGCACGGAACGGCGGGGAGTGGTGCGAGTGGTGCGGCGATGACGGAACTCGTCAGGATCTGCGATCTCGCGGGGCGGGTGCACGGCAGCGGCTTCGTGGCCGGCGACCGCGGCACGGTGATCACCGCCCACGAGGCCGTCGACGGCATGGACCGGCTGGTCCTGCACGGGCCCGGGGCCCGGACGTGGGTCGCCGAGGCGGCCGATGTCACCGCCTTGCCCGCGCTCGCCCTCGCCCTCGTACGGACCGACGGCCTCGGGGCGACGCCGCTGCCGGTGGCCCGGCGCGATCCGGTCGAGCCCGGTACGTACGTACGGCTGCCCGCGCGGGGCTGGCGCCAAGCGCGGGTGCTCGCGGCCGGGGCGGGGGTCGCCTACCGGACGGGGGATCGGTGCCACGCTCTGCCCGCGGCGGTCGAGCTGGCCATCGGGACGGACGGGCGGAACGCCGTGGGCGGCGGCGGGGAGGCCTGCGGAGCCCCGGTCCTCGACGCCACGACCGGAGCGGTGCTCGCGGTCCTGGTCACCGCTCTGCGGGCGGAGCACCGCTCGGGGGCCTTCGCCGTGCCGTTGCGCGCGGCGGCCGGGTCGGACCCCGGCGGCCCGCTGCACGCGCTGCTGGGGCGCAACGCCGCCACCGTGCCCGGGTACGGGCCGGAGTTGAACCTCGCGGGCGCCTTGGAACTCACCGCACTCACGCTCGGGCCGGTGCCGGTGCCGGTGCCGGTGCCGGTGCCGGGGCCCGGGCCGGAGCCGGACGAGCCGGAGCCCGTCGCCCGCCCCCGGATCGCCGCCGAGCTCGACGCCTTCACCTCCGGCGACCGGCCCCACCGGCCCGTGCTCGGGCTGGTCGGCGAGCCCGGCACCGGCCGCACCACCGCGCTCGCCGTCCTGGCCGCCGCTCGGGCGCGCGGCGAGCGTCCGGCGCCGACGCTGTGGCTGAGGGGGGCGGAGCTGCGGGACGGCGACGGGTCGCTGGCCGACGCCGTGGAGCGGGCGCTGGGCGCCGCCGGGCGGATCGTCGCGGCGGCCCAACGGCCCTCGGGGGCTCTGCCCGGCGCCCGCGTCCCCGAAGGTTCCGCCGTCCCGTCCGGCGCGCCCGTCCCGCCACGCCTGCCCGTTGCGTCCTTCCCGCCTGGGCCGCCACGCCTGTCCGTCCCGTCCGGCGCGTCCGTCCCGCCACGCCTGTCCGTCTTGTCCGGCGCGTCCGTCCCGCCACGCCTGTCCGTCCCGTCCGGCGCGGGACCGGGGGCCGGGGGCGCGGGTGCCGAGAGCGGTCCGCCCGTTCCCGGCGAGGCTCCCGGGTCCCCGGGGGCCGACGGGGTCGGGGTCGAGGTCGGGCGGCTGGCCGTCGGCGCCGGGCGGCCGCTGCTGGTGGTGCTCGACACCCCCGAGGAGATGCCGCCGGGCCTCGCCCGGCACCTCGGGCCGTGGACCAGGGCCACCACCCGCTGGCTGGACGCGGCCGGCGCCCGGCTGATCGTCGCCGCCCGGCCGGAGTACTGGGAGGGGGCCGGCGCCCTCTACCCGCCCGGGGCGCTGCACACCCCCGCGCGGCCCGCCCGGGGGCTGCCGCCCGCACTGCCCGTGGGTGACCTGACCCCGGACGAGGCCGCCGCCCTGCGCAGCCGCCTCGGCCTCCCCGACGACGCCGTCGGGGAGAGCGACGCCCGGCACCCCTTGACGTTGCGCCTGCTGGCCGGCGTACGGGCCGCCGGGGTCACCGAAGGCCGTCCGGGCCGGGACGAGGTGTTCGCCGCCCACCTGGACCTCCTCGCGCTGCGGGTGGCCCTGCGGATCGCGGCCTCCACCGCCGACGCCCCGGGCGCCGCGCCGCACGGGCCCGGCGTGCACGGACCCGGGGTGCGACGGCTGGCCGCGCGGGTGGCCGGGCGGGTGCACGAGGCCGCCCGGCGTTGCCTGGGACCGGGCCGGGGCCGGTTGGACCGGGCCGCGTTCGAGGAACTGTTCCCCTGGCGCACCGGCTGGGCGTCCGCCGCGCTGACCGAGGGGCTGCTGGTACCGGCGGGGCCCGGCTACCGCTTCGCCCACGAGGAACTGTCCGACTGGCTCCAGGCCGGCCACCTCGACGTGCCGACCGCGCTGGACGCCCTCGTGCACCGGGGGCCGGCCACCACCGGCCCGCCCGTGCCCCGCCACCGCATCGGGCCCGTCCTGGAAGCGTTGCGGCGGCTACCGCCCGAGCAGGCGCGCAAGGTGCCGGCCGGGCTGGTCAAGGCCCTGAGCGCATGCGAACAGGCCCCGGCCCCGCACGAGGGCACCGAGGGGGACCGCGCCTGGTGGGCCGCCCGACTGCTGCGCGAGACCCTGCTGCGGGCCCCCGACGCCACGCCGCACCTGCCGGTCCTGCACGCCCTCGCGGAGCACCTGTCGGGCCGGGCGAGCGATGCGCCGGACGCCGGTCACTTCTGCGGCCGGTTCTGGAACCGGCTCCGCCTCTCCGAGCCCGACCGGCTGGACCTGCTGCGCCGACTGCTGCCCCGCGACCACCGCTACCTCGAAGCGGCCGGCCGCCGCCTCGCCCGCGACCCCGGGTACGTCCAGCCCCTGATCTGTGCCTGGTTCGGCGACGAGCGCCGCCTGCGGGGCCGCCCCGGCGCGACGGTCGCGACCGCCGCCCAGGCCCTGCTGCACACCCACCGCGGCCTCGCCGCGGACGACCTCACCGAGGCCCTCGTCACCGCCGCGCACCCCCGCGCCGACGAGCTGCTGGCCGTACTCGCGGAAGACGAGCCCTCCGCCATGTGCCGGGCCGTCCACCGCTGGGCCCATGACGAGCGGCCCGGACGCCGGGTCGCGGCCGCCGCCTACGGGCAGGCCACCGCCCCCCACGTGCGCACCCCCGCCGACCGGGAACTGCTCCGCCGCGCCGCCCGGGCGCTGCTCGCCCGCCCGGCGGGCGCCCCCCTCCACGGCGGCGCGTTCGCGACGCTGCTGCGCGACCCCCAGGTCCGCGCCCGATATCTGCCTGATGCCCTGGCCTGCTTCCGCGACCCCGAGTGCGGCGCCCGGCTCCCCGCCGAGGCGCTGGTGGCGGCCCTGCCGGTGCTGCCGGAGCCGGACGCGGTGTTCGACGCCCTGCGCGCCCGGGCCGACGGCGAGGTGATGCGCGCCTTGGCCGCGCTCACCACCCCCGCGCCGGCCCGGCGCGCGGGTGACCTCGTACGGGAGCACCTGGCGCGGTGCCCCGCGGACGCCCCGCACGCCGCCGCGTTCGTGGACCGGCGCCTGGAGCAGGGCCCGGTGGCCGAACCGGTCCTGCGTCCCCTCGTCCTGGACCTCCTGCGGTCCGCGCCGCCGGCGGTCCGGGCCGCTCTGGCCGCGGTGTTGGCCGCCCCCGGCGGGGAGGCCTCGTACCCCCTGCGGGGCGAGCTGGCGGACGTACTGCTGCGCGAGGAGAGCGACCCGGCGGTCCTGGACGCGTTCCTGGGCGCCGTCGCCGTCGGGGCCGCCGTCCGTCCCCACCGGCGCACCCGGGACCTGCTGCGGCGCACCGGTCGGCAACTGCTGCGCCTACCCGGGGGTCCCGCGGTGTTCGAGCGGCGGACGGTGGAGCTGTCCCGGACCGACCCGGTGTTCGGCGCGGTGACGGCGCGCTGGCTGGGGGAGGCGACGGCGGAGGCCGCCGCGCTGCTCGGTCCGGGTGCCCGGCGCACGGTCGAGAGACTGAGCCGGGGCGCGCCGGACATCACCTGAGGCGGGAAGGCGCTCAGCCGACGCCGATGCGGGGCCGCGGCGGAGGGCATGGCAGTCTTAGACCTGCAATCGGCAATCGGCAATCGGTACGGGGTCTACCCGCGGGTTCGGGCGAGGAGCGGTCTCAGTGCAGCGCTGGCGTGGCTTGGAGGACATCCCCGATGACTGGGGACGCAGCGTCGTCACCATCGGCTCCTACGACGGAGTGCACCGCGGCCATCAGCTGATCATCGGACAGGCCGTGGCCAAGGCGCGCGAACTCGGCGTGCCCTCGGTCGTCGTGACGTTCAGCCCGCACCCGAGCGAGGTCGTGCGCCCCGGCAGCCACCCGCCGATCCTGGCCACGTACGAGCGTCGGGCCGAGTTGATGGCGGGCCTCGGGGTCGACGCGCTGTTGATCCTGCCGTTCACGGCGGAGTTCTCGCAGCTGTCCCCGGCCGACTTCATCGTGAAGGTGCTCGTCGACAAGCTGCACGCGCGCGCCGTCATCGAGGGCCCGAACTTCCGCTTCGGCCACAAGGCCGCCGGAAACGTCGACTTCCTGCGGGAGCTCGGCACCACCTATGACTACGAGGTCGAGGTCGTGGACCTGGTCGTGCGCGGAGAGGCGGGCGGCGGCGTGCCGTTCTCGTCGACGCTCGCCCGCAAGCTCGTCGCCGAGGGCGACATGGAGGGCGTCGCCGAGATCCTCGGCCGCCCGCACCGGGTCGAGGGCGTCGTGGTGCGCGGGGCGCAGCGCGGGCGGGAGCTCGGCTATCCGACGGCGAACGTCGAGACGCAGCCGCACACCGCGATCCCGGCCGACGGGGTGTACGCGGGCTGGCTCACGGCGGACGGCGAGCGGATGCCCGCGGCGATCTCGGTGGGCACGAACGTGCAGTTCGACGCCACCGAGCGGACGGTGGAGGCCTACGCGATCGACCGTGTCGGGCTTGAGCTCTACGGCATGCACGTGGGCGTCGACTTCCTCGCCTACGTGCGCGGCATGGCGAAGTTCGAGTCGCTGGAAGGGCTGTTGGAGGCCATCGCGGACGACGTGAAGCGGTCCCGCGTGCTCACGGAGACGTACGACACGCAGCGCTGAGCGGCGGCCCGGACGACGCGAAGGGCCCGTACCTCCCCTCGGGGCGGGTACGGGCCCTTCGCGTCGTCCGGGCGGCGTCGGGTCAGCCGAGCCGGGGATCGCGCGGCGGCTGACCGGGCTGGGGCTGCTGTCCGGGCTGCGGCGGCTGCTGCGGGTACTGGCCGGGCTGGGGCTGCTGCCAGGGCTGTCCGGGCTGCGGGTACGGCTGGGCGTAAGGCTGGGGCGCCGGCGGCTGCTGGTACGAGGGCTGCGGCTGGGGGACCCCGGCCTGCGCGCCCGGCTGCGGCGCTCCCCAGTGCCCTTGCGGGGCCTGCTGCTGGGCGCGGACGAAGTCCTCGGCGACCAAGGCGGAGAGGTTGAAGTACGCCTCACGGGTCTTGGGCCGCATCAGGTCCAGGTCGACTTCGGCGCCGGCCGCGAGGTGCTCGTCGAACGGCACCACGACGACGCCGCGGCAGCGGGTCTCGAAGTGCTGCACGATGTCCTCGATCTTGATCATCTTGCTGGTCTCGCGGACCCCCGAAATGACGGTGAGCGAGCGGGAGACGAGATCGCCGTACCCGTGCGCGGACAGCCAGTCGAGGGTGGTGCTGGCGCTGCTCGCACCGTCCACGGACGGGGTCGAGATGATGATCAGCTGATCGGCGAGGTCGAGGACGCCGCGCATGGCGGAGTAGAGCAGACCGGTGCCCGAGTCCGTGAGGATGATCGGGTACTGGCGGCCCAGCGTCTCGATGGCGCGGCGGTAGTCCTCGTCGTTGAACGTGGTCGAGACGGCCGGGTCCACGTCGTTGGCGATGATCTCCAGGCCCGAGGGCGCCTGCGAGGTGAACCGCCGGATGTCCATGTACGAGTTGAGGTACGGGATCGCCTGGACGAGGTCGCGGATGGTCGCCCCGGTCTCGCGCCGGACGCGACGGCCGAGGGTTCCCGCGTCGGGGTTGGCGTCGATGGCCAGGATCTTGTCCTGGCGCTCGGTGGCGAGCGTCGCGCCGAGCGCGGTGGTCGTGGTGGTCTTGCCGACGCCACCCTTGAGGCTGATCACGGCGATGCGGTAGCAGGACATGACCGGGGTGCGGATGAGTTCGAGCTTGCGCAGGCGCTCGGCCTCGGCGGCCTTGCCGCCGAAGCGGAAGCCGGAACGGGTCGGCTTGGGCTTCTGCTTGGCGCGCAGCAGACGGTCGGAGGACAGCTCGACGGCGGCGGTGTAGCCGAGCGGCGCCCCGCCGGTGGCCGGGCCGGCCTGGTAGGCGGGCTGCGGCCACTGGCCACCGGCGCGGGGGTCGTGCGGCGGCTGGGGCTGGGGCTGCGCTTGCGGCTGGGGTTGCGGCTGGGCCTGGGGATGCGCGGGGGCGGGGGTCGGCGCGGGGGGCGGGAATCCGTAGCCGTCCGGGACCTGGTACGTGTGCGGCAGCGGGGGCAGCTCACCGCCCGGTCCCCCGAACGGGGGCTCCGCGGCGGGCGGGACGGCGTCCGCGGGGGTGACGGGCGGCGCGTAGGGCCCGGGCGGCGTCACCGCGTAGGGAGCGGGGGGCACGGGAGTGCCCTCTGGCGGCGTGGCGGTGCGGTAGGGCTGCGCGGGCGGCGCGGCGTCGGCCGCAGGCGCGTGGACCGGCGTCGGTACGGCATCGGCCGGGGCCGGGTCGGCCGGGGCCGGTACTGGGACGGCCGGTACCGCGTCTGCCGGGGCCGGGGCCGGGGCCGGGATCGGGGCGGGAGCCTGCGTGGGGGGCGCCGCCTCCACCGGGATCGCCTCCACGGGGGGCCGGCTCACCGGGGTCGGCTCGATGGGCGCCGGGGCGGCCGGCGCCGCCTCGGCCGGGGCCTCGGCGAGCACGGGCACGGGAGCCGGTTGCGGAGCGGCGACGGGGGCAGGGGCCGGAGCCGCGTCCTCAGGGGTCACCGGTGCAGGTGCAGGCGCCGGTGCCGGCGTAGGTGCCTGGTCGGCCACCGGCGTCGGGACCGCCGGCGCAACGGTGCTGAACACCTGCGGCGGGACCACGGCGTCGGTCGAAGGCGTACGCGGGGCCGGGGGAGCGATCCGCATCGTCGGAGGCGACGTCACGTCCGACGGGCGGTGCGGTTCGAAGCCGCTGCCCTCGGGCAGCGCCGGCACGGACGCGGCGGGAGCCTGCGCCGCGCCCTGCGTGTACCAGGCCGGAGGGGTGTAGTCGATGGTGAACTCGCCCGTCACCTCGGGCTCCGCATCGGACTGATCGTCCGTCGGGACGTCCCACGTCCCGCCGCGCCTCTCGTTCCGATCGCCGCTCACTGAGTCCTCCTGGTCTGTCGAACACCGGTCAGGCGCCCACCTCGACGCCGCGCCCACGCTCAGCCTAATCGCGCGCCGCCGCCCAGTTCGCCCCCGTGCCCCGGCTCACACCCTCACGGCGCCGCCTCGCCCGTCAGCCGCCCCGTCGGCCGGCGCGTCAGTCGATCCGTCGCGCCGGGCCCAGCAGGCCCGTCTCCGTTTCCGTGCCCTGCGTCATGACGAACTTCCGGTCGCGCGGGGTGCACCACAAGGTGACCCCGTCCCCCAGCGTCGGCAGCGACTCCACCGCCGCCCGCGGCAGGTGCATCATGCGACCGATCTGCGCGGCCTCGTCGGGGGACACCCGCTGCACCCCCACCAGGGACGCGTTGCGCATCAGCCGGGGCGCCGCCGGGCTCAGGTACGGCAGCAGGGTCAGCACCGACTGCCACGGCCCCGCCACCACCCGCCCGCGCGGCGGCCGCATACCGCAGTCCCGCACCACCAGCACCGGGCTGCCGGCCGAGGCGCCCTGCGGCGGCACCCGCCCGACGTCGTGCAGCGTGACGCACTGCTGACCGCCGCCGGCCGCCTGGGCGAGCCCGGACCACACTTGGCCGCGCCCCGTCTCCACCGCGACCCGCGCCCCCGTGGCCGCCGCGCGCAGCGCCAGCACCTGCGCCGTCCACAGGCCGCCGATCAGCGTCACCTCGTACGGCGTGGGCCGGTTGACGCCCAGCACCGCCGGACGGCCCTCGGCGTCCACCCCGATGACGACCCCGTCGTCGGCTACGGGCAGGGCCAGCGCGTCCAGGTCGGCCGCCGGGACCACGTGGCGTTCACGGCGCGGCCCGATCAGCCCGAAACCGCCCCTCATCGCGCTCCTCCCAGCGGCAGCGAGGCCAGCAGGCCCGGTACTTGTTCGCGGTCGAGGCGCACGAGTCCGGTCTTCACGCCCCGGGCCGTCCGCTCCAGTTCACGGCGGGCGGCCACCAGTTCCTCGTCGCTGCGCCCGGTCACCCGTACGTGCCCGGTCAGCGTCACGCCCTGACGCTCGGCCGGGGCCATCGTCAGGCTGAAGTTCGTCGCGAGCGCGGGCAGTGAGGTCAGCAACGCCACGAACTGCGGCAGCGCCGCGCCGGCACCGCCCAACTGCGGCCAGCGGCCGATCCAGTACGTGGTGTGCCGGCGGTCGTCGCAGCGCCACGTCCGCGCCGTCTCCTCCGTGCGACGCCCCGTGCCCGCGGCCCGGCCGGCCTGGGTGATCGCCCTCGGGTTCGCGCACGAGGACGTCGCCAGCGCGCTCGTCAGCTCCTGCTCGGTGAGCACCACGGCCCGGAAGCCCGCGCCCGTCAGCCGGCTCGCGAGCTGGTCCGCGATCCGCACCAGACACCGCTGCGCGCCGCCCAGTCCGCCACCGCGCGCCGTGATCGCCTCCGGGCACAGCTCCGGGTCCAACTTGAGCGCGATCCACGTCAGCCGCACCGCCGGGGTGCCCGTACTGGCCTGGAGCGGGGCGTAGTTGCGGGTGGCCATCGCCTGGGGCGGCAGGTGCGGCGCGGGAGCCGGTTGTGTGTGCTGGACCAACTGGGCCGATTCCAAGCGGATTCCGTCCACTTCGAGGACGTCCCGCACGAGGCCCAAGGGCAGCGGACGCGCCCCCCGGTCCGGTCGCAGGGCGGTGGCGTCCATGTCGACCTGGACGACCGCCGTCAGGAACGTCCCGTCGCCGACCATCCCGACCGGCCGCCGGTCGCGGTCGTTGAACGTCAGCGTCCGCAGGGCGGGTTCGGCCTCGACGAGCGGGGCCAAGCCGGGCTCGACGCCGGCCGGCACGGAGCGGCCCGCGGCCCGGCGGCGCCGGGCGCGCAGGGCGATCGCGCCCCCGATCCACTCGGGCAGGGAGCGTTGGTGGCGGCGTACGACCGCGAGCGGCACCAGGACCAGGGCCAGCGCTCCCGCGGGCACCAGCAACAGCGGTTCCACGACCCAGGCCACCAACAGGGCGGCGGCCGCGATCTGGAGGAGCACCAGCTGTTGCAGTCGAAACGGTCCGAACCGGCCCGGGCTCGACCGCGGATGCGGTGTCACCCCGGCGCGTGCCGGTGTGGCCGAGGCCGTCCGTGGCTCCGTCGCGGTGGCCGTCACTCGCGCACCTCCCCATCCCGGGGGCGGGCCCCGTACGCTCCTGCGCGGCGGTCGCCGCCGCACCCCGAAGTCTTGCGAATCCGCCCCGACGGGCCCCCGACCGCCCTGGTCCGCGGGCCGCTTGGCGGCCGACTGAGCCTACCCGCCCCGTGCGTACCGTCCGTCAAGAGGCATAGTAGGTCCCCGGTCCGATCATCGAGGCCCGGGGACCGGTGTCCGCTACCCGGGCCGTGCGGCGAGAATCAGGCGGTCATGGCATCACGACGTGATGAGCTCAACGCGTACACCTTCGCGAAGCGGCGCACGGTGGCCGCGTTCCTCCAGCCGTCCGCCACCGGCACCGAGGAAGGCGCGCCCCGCCCGTTGCGCGCCGTGGTCCCCGGTCTGGTGGTCGGCGCGCTCGTGGTCGCGGGTTTCGGCGCGTGGGGCATGTTCAAACCCCAGGCCCCCAAGGGTTGGGACGAGCCCGGCACGCAGGTCATCGTCGGCAAGCAGTCGACGACCCGGTACGTGGTCCTGACCACCAAGGTCAACGGCAAGGACCAGACCCGGCTGCACCCCGTGCTCAACCTGGCCTCCGCCCGCCTGTTGCTGGACCCGGCGAAGTCCAAGGTCCTCCAGATCGACGACAAGGTCCTGGACGCGGGCAAGCCCCCGCGGGGCCCGATCATCGGCATCCCCTACGCGCCCGACCGGTTGCCCGCCCCGGCCGACGCCGGCAAGGCCAAGCGCTGGGCCGTCTGCCAGCAGCCCGGCGGCAACGGCAAGGGCGTGCAGACCGCCGCCTTCGTCCTCGCCGACCGGGAGGCGAAGCTGATGGACGACGGCCGCAAGACCACCGACACGCAGGTGCTGTACGTGCAGAACACCGGCGGCTCCAAGGAGCGTTACCTGGTCGACGCGGCCGGCACGAAGTACCGGTTCCCCGAGGGCGCCGCCGACGCGGGAACCCTCACCACGGCCCTGGTCGGCACCGGCGCCACCCCCCAGCCGGTCACCGAACAGTGGCTGGCCACCCTCACCCCCGGCGACGACCTGGCCTTCCCGCAACTGCCCGGCAAAGCGGGCGAGAAGGCTAACGTCCAGGGCCTGGGCACGGCCGACAACAAGGTCGGCATGGTCTTGACCGCCCAGACGGGCTCCGGCACGCAGCACTACGTCGTCCTGCCCGACCGGGTCGCACCCGTCTCGGAGTTCGTGGCCTGGTTGCTGATCTCGGCGCCCGCGACCGACGCCCTCAACATGCACGGCAAGCCCCGCGAGGTGGACCTGCAATCCCTCAACCCGGACAACGCCACCCCGTTCAAGAGCGACGCCAAGTGGCCCCAGCGCAAGGGCGCCCAGGTCAACCGGGTCACCGCCGCCCCCGGCTCCGCGCAGGGCGCCGCCCCGCGCGACACGGTCTGCGCGGTGCTGCGTTCCGTCGACGGACAGGGCAACCCGACGCTCAGCACCTGGGCCGGTACCGGCTTCCCCGTCGACATCGCCGCCAGCGGCACCGGCGCGTACGTCACCCCCGGCTCCGGGTTGCTCTACACCCAGGTCCAAGGCCGCCAGACCACCGCCGGCGGCTCCCTGTTCCTGGTCACCGACACCGGCCTGCGCTACGCCGTACAGGCCAACGGCGACAGCGACACCGAACAGTCCAAGATCGGTGCGGGCGGCCCCAAGGGGCAGGGCGCCGGCGACGGTCGGCCCGAGGCGAGCCAAGCGCAGATCCGGCTCGGCTACGGTTCGGTCACCCCCGCCATGGTGCCCATCGCCTGGTCGGAGTTCCTCTCCAAGGGGCCCCGGCTGGACACCAACTCCGCCCGTCAGCCGCAGGGCTCGTGAGGATGCCGCCGATGCCCCAGCGACCGTCCGGGCGCCGCTGCGCGCCCACCCGCAGCCTGCTCCTGAGCGCCGTCCTCGCCCTCGTCGCGGCCTGCGGTTCGGCGGCCGCGGCCGGTCCCGCCGCACCGTCGGTCCCGTACGCCCTCTCCCTCGCCGGCGCGGGCGAGTGCACCTTCCCGATGAAGAAGCAGATCGCCGACCGCCCCTGGGCCCTGCAACGGCTGCTCCTGGACGCGTTGTGGGCCCGAACCCGCGGCAAGGGCGTCCGCGTCGCCGTCATCGACACCGGCGTGGACCGTGCCAACCCACAGCTCGGCAGCGCCCTCGACATCGGCGCGGGCAAGGACTTCGTCGACCCCAAGGGCGGTGACGGCACCAACGACACGGTGGGCCACGGCAGCAAGGTCGCCGGTCTCATCGCCGCCCGGCCGCAGGAGGGCACCGGCTTCGTCGGTCTCGCCCCGGAGGCCACCGTCATCCCGATCCGGCAGAACGACGGGCAGGGCAACGGCAACGCCGCGACGCTGGCCCAGGCCATTGACCACGCGGTGTCCAAGGGCGCCCAGGTCATCAACATCTCCCAGGACACCGACGTCCCGCTGACCGCGGACTCCGAGCTGGCCAAGGCCGTCCAGCGGGCCGTCGACGCGAAGGTGGTGGTCGTCGCCTCGGCCGGGAACGACGGCCTCACCGGGCAGAAGCGCAAGACCTACCCCGCGGCCTTCCCCGGCGTCCTCGCCGTCGCCGCCTCCGACCGCAACAACGAGCGGGCCGCCTTCTCCCAGCCCGGCGACTTCATCGGCGTCGCCGCCCCCGGCGTCGACATGGTCTCCACCGTGCCCGGCTTCGGCCAGTGCGTCGACAACGGTACGAGCTTCTCCGCGCCCTACGTCGCCGGAGTCGCCGCCCTGCTGCGCGCCGCGCACCCGGACTGGAGCGCGCAGCAGATCGTCTGGCAGATCGAGGACACCGCCGAACGCTCCGTGAACGGCCACGACGACTACGTCGGTTGGGGCGTCGTCGACCCCGTACGGGCCCTCACCCAGGACCGCGAACCCCCCAAGGCCCCCGCCCCGGACCCGGGCCCGCCGCCGGCGGCCGCCCCGCAGGCGGCGGCGCTGCACCTCACCGAGACCGTGCAGGAGCGGGACGAGCGGTTCGGTACGTACGCCCTGGGAGTCGCCGTCGTCCTCATCGCCGTCATCGCGGGCACGGCGACCGTCGTGCGCGACGCCCGGGGGCGTCGACGCCGTCCCTGACGGCGGTCCGGTCCACCACCGCAGTGCCGTACCGGTGTTGGGGCGGGCCGATGGACTGGCTAGAGTGACGGCAGGCTTCACGACTGTGATCGGGGGATGGCGTGAAGCGGAGGGGGATTTTCCGTGAGCGCGTGGCTTGATTCCGCGCTCGGAACGCCTGCTCCGCCACGCGATCCGCCGGTTCTGCCGGCGAATTGAGAAGTGAGGAGCTTCGGATGACGAGCAATTTCGGACTTGCGGACGATCCGGTCGTCAAGGCGGCCAACAGGATCTCCGAGACGGCCGACGCCGTGTCGCGGCAGTCCCGTGAACTGGCCGACATCATCGCCACGGTGAGCGCGGGCTGGACCGGCGTGGGCGCCGGCGGCTTCATCAAGGCCCAGGAGGACATCAACCTGGACCACGACCACATCCGCCGACTGCTCGGCGTCCTGCACCACGCGGTGTCGGAGACCAAGAACCTGACCAACGCCCAGGACGAGGACGTGCGGGCGGCCTTCGCCGCCGCCAACAATTCCGGCCTCAACAGCATCTGATCCCGGCCCCGTTGCCCACAACGCCCACGCGCGAAGGAGAAGACCGTGTCCGACGGCCACACCAAGGTCAGGTACGAAACCGTCCAGCAGATGGCGGACCGCATCCGAGTGGTCTCGAAGAACATCCTCAAGGACCTGGACGAGATGGACACCGCCGTCAAGGTGGTCACCGACACCTGGGACGGTGAGGCGCACCGCGAGTACGTCACCCTTCAAAAGAAGTACAAGGCCGCCGCCGACCACATGCACAAGCAGCTGGAGACCGTCGCCCAGCTCATCGAGCGCGGCAAGGGCGATTACCACGCCACGGACATCAAGGCCTCGCGCCTGTTCACCGAGGCCTACTGAGCCCGCCGGTCCACGACGAAGGGGCGCGCCCGTACCGGGCGCGCCCCTTCGCGCGTTCTCGGGCCGTCCGGACCGAAGCCGGATCAGCGCAGGTCGAACTCCCCGTCCCGGGCACCGAGCACGAAGGCCTCCCACTCGGCCGCCGTGTACCGCAGCACCGTGTCCCGGTCCAGCGAGGACCGCATGGCCACCGCCCCGTCGGGCAGCTTCGCGATCTCCACGCGCTCCTCGTCGGGACTGGTCCCGGGCGGGCCCTCCCACTCGACGTCGCTGATGTCGAGCGCGTACAGCTCGTCCTTCTCCTGCTGGGACCCCATGGCGCGGCCTTCCCTTCGTGCGACTGCGGTGCAGCGTTCTGGCCCGATTATCGGTGCCCGGGTGGCGTCACGGGGAGCGTTCGCGCTTCTCACGCCCCCGAAACCGGCAGCCGCCCGATCTGCACCAGCGACGTACCGCGCCGGCGCGAGACGAAGTGGGCCCGGCCCGGCGGCAGCGGACGCGGCCTGACGTTGCCCAGCAGATCTCCTTCGGACGGGTCACCCGACAGCACCACGCCCTGCGCGCCCAGCTCCTTGATCCGCTGCATGAACGGCTCGTACAGCGCGCGCGAGGCACCGGCGGAGTTCCGCGCGATGATGAAGCGGACCCCGGTGTCCCGGGCGAAGGGCAGGAACTCCACGAGCTGCGTCAGCGGATTGCCCTGACTGCCGGCGACGAGGTCGTAGTCGTCGATGATGATGAAGACGTCCGGGCCCGTCCACCAGCTGCGGTCCCGCAGTTGCTGCGGGGTGACGTCGTCCGGCGGCTGCCTGCGGGAGAACACCCCGCCCAGCGCCTCCATGTGCGTCTGCAGCGAATTCGCCATCGGCGCGTACTCCAGCAGGTGCTCCTCAGGCAGCGCCCCGAGCAGACCGCGCCGGTAGTCGCCGACGACGAGCTTGGCCTCGTCCGGGCCGTACCGCTCGGCGATGCGCTGCGCGATGAGCCGCAGCAGGTTCGTCTTGCCGGACTCGCTCTCGCCGAAGACCAGGAAGAACGGGTCCGTCTCGAAGTCGACGAACACCGGCTCCAGGTCCGTCTCCCCGACGCCGATCGAGATGCCGTGTCGGGGGAACTCGCCGCCCTTGGGCAACTGGTCCGCGTGCAGCAGCCGCGGCAACAGCCGCACCCCCGGTGCGGAGGGCCCCGCCCAGTTCGCCTTGACCGAGGCCACGAAGGCGGCCGTGCCCTCCGAGAGGTCCTCCGCGCTGTGCGAACCGTCGATGCGCGGCAGGGCGCCCAGGAAGTGCAGCTTCTCCGGCACCTGGCCGCGGCCCGGCATGCCCGTCGGCACGTTCGCGGCGACCCTGCGGTCGAACTCGGAGTCCATGACGTCACCGAGCCGCAGCTCCAGCCGGCTCAGGATCTGGTCCTTGAGCGCGGCCCGGACCTCCATGTACCGCGCCGCCGTGACCACCACGTGGATGCCGTATCCCAGACCCCGGGACGCGATGTCCGTGACGACCGGCTCCAGGCCCTCGTACTCGCCCCGGAAACCGCCCCAGCCGTCGACGACGAGGAACACATCGCCCCACGCCTCGCCGGGCAGCTCGCCGGCCGCCCGCCGACGCCGGTAGGTGCCGATCGAGTCGATGCCGTTCGCCCGGAAGAACTCCTCCCGGCGGTTCAGTACGCCCGCCACCTCCGCGACCGTGCGCCGCACCCGCTCCGGGTCCAGACGAGAGGCGATCCCGCCCACGTGCGGCAGGTCGGCGACCGACGAAAGGGAACCGCCGCCGAAGTCCAGCCCGTAGAACTGCACCTCGCGCGGGGTGTGCGTCAGCGCGAACGAGGAGATCAGCGTCCGCATCAGCGTCGACTTGCCCGACTGCGGGCCGCCGACCACCATCATGTGGCCCGCCGCCCCCGAGAAGTCCCGGTACAGCACCTCCCGCCGCTGCTCGAACGGCTTGTCGATGAGCCCGAGGGGAACGACGAGCCCGCCGGGCCGGGTGTACCCCTGCGCGTGCAGCCCCCGCGCCTCGCTCGGCGCCAGCGCCGGCAGCAGCTGGTCCAGCGGCGGCGCCTGGTCGAGCGGCGGCAGCCACACCTGGTGCGCCGGCACCCCCTGCCCCTCCAGCCGGCCCACGATCACGTCCAGCACCGTGTCGGCGAGCGCGTCGTCCCCCCGGGTCTCCCGCGCCGCGAGGTACGCCGGGTCCGGAGCCGCGTACACCACCGGCACCGGAGCCGCCGTGAACAGCGCGGGGCGCCGCTCCACCGGGAACGGCCCCACCGACAGGTCCGGGCCGCCCGAGCGGTAGGTGCCCGAGACGTACGCCGCCTTGAAGCGGGTCATCTCGTCCGTGCCGAACTTCAAGTACCCCGAACCCGGCACGGAGGGCAGGTGGTAGGCGTCCGGCACGCCGATCGCCGTCCGTGACTCCGCCGCCGAGAAGGTCCGCAGACCGATCCGGTACGACAGGTACGTGTCCAGGCCGCGCAGCTTGCCCTCCTCCAGGCGCTGCGAGGCGAGCAGCAGGTGCACACCCAGCGAGCGGCCGATCCGGCCGATCTGGATGAACATGTCGATGAAGTCCGGCTTCGCGGTGAGCAGTTCGGAGAACTCGTCGATGACCAGGACCAGCGAGGCGAGCGGCTCCAGCGGGGCACCCGCCGCGCGAGCCTTCTCGTAGTCGTGGATGTTCGCATAGTTGCCCGCCGACCGCAGCAGCTCCTGGCGGCGCTGCAACTCGCCGCGGATCGAGTCGCCCATCCGGTCCACGAGGGTCAGGTCGTCCGCCAGGTTCGTGATCACGGCCGCCACGTGCGGCAACTGCCCCATGCCCGTGAACGTCGCACCGCCCTTGAAGTCCGCGAGGACGAAGTTCAGCGTCTCCGAGGTGTGCGTGACCGCCAGGCCCAGCACCAGCGTGCGCAGCAGCTCCGACTTGCCCGAACCCGTGGCGCCCACGCACAGGCCGTGCGGGCCCATGCCCTCCTGCGCGGCCTCCTTCAGGTCCAGCATGACGGGCGTGCCGTTCTCGCCGACGCCGATCGGCACGCGCAGCCGCTCACCGGCCGACCGCGGCCGCCAGGTGCGGGACACGTCGACCTGGGCCGCGTCGCCCAGGTTCAGCAGATCCGTGAAGTCCAGATTGGCCAGCAGCGGCTCGTCGTCGTCACCGCCACCGGTGCGCAGCGGCGCCAACTGCCGCGCCAGGGCCTCCGCCGCCGGCAGCGACAGCGTGTCCGGGACCCCCTCGTACGCGACGCCCGAACCCGACTCCAACCGCAGCCGGCCCGGCCGCACCACGACCGAGAGCCCGCCCCGCGGCTCGTCCAGCTCGCCCGCCACCACCTCGACGATGGTCACGCCCTGGAGCCCCTCGACCGCCGCGAACACCGAGTCCGGCGGCACCAGACCACCACGCGGCGAGTTGGCGTCGAGCACGACCACCAGGTGCGGCTGGTCCAGCACCGGCGAGACGTCCCGACTGAACCGGGGCCGCCCCTCCAGCCGGGGCCCGAGCAGCCCCTCCAGCTCGCCCAGGTCGTCCCCGAACAGCCGCTTCGTGCCCGCCCCGTCGACCTGCCCCGGCAGCTGCGTGTGCGGAAGCCACTTCGTCCAGTCCCAGGACGGCACCGCGCCCGGCGCCGCCACCACCGCGACCATCAGGTCCTCGGGCGAGTGCAGCGTCGCCAGCTGCGCCACCAGCGCCCGCGCCGTACCGCGCGCCGACTCGGCCTCCCCGGACACCGTCACGTGGTAGAACGCCCGGATCGACACCGCCACCGGCAGCCCGTCCAGCGAGGAGTGCGCCTTCAGGAAACGCTGCATCGCCCCGGCCGTCAACGGCTCCAGCTCGTCGACGGGCGCCGTGTCCGGGGCCACCAGCGGCGTCGCCAGCCGCTGGGAGCCCAAACCCAACCGGGCCTGACCGAAGTCCTCGTCGCCGACCCGCCGCTCCCACAGCCGCGACCCCTCCGCCACCACCGACCACAACTGGTCCGGCGCCGGGTGCAGGTACAACTGCGCGTCGCGCTGCGCCCGCGCGGTCCTGCGCACCTGACGCCGCGTCTGCGCCAGGTACTTCAGGTAATCCCGGCGCACGTCGGCCATCTGCCCCTGGCTGCCGCGCCGGTGGCGCACCAACTGGGCGATCACCATGCCCACCGTGGACACCAGCATCAGCACGCCCATGACGCGCATGAAGGGCGCCGTGCCCGGCATGAAGAAGAAGACGACCGACGAGCCCATGCCCAACATCGGCAGGAGCTGCATCAGCATCCCCTCCTGCTGGCCCCGCGGGAGTTCCGGCGGAGCCTCCAGGCGCACCTCGTCCGCCGGCACCTCCGGCGGCAGCGACCTGGGCGGGCGTTTCACGACGATCTGGCTCACCGGAGCATCAATCCCTCGAAAACGGATGGACGTCACAACCGGCGCCCTCAACTCCCGGGCCTGGCCGGGGGAGGTGATCCTACTTGCCTACAGTCCGTCATAAGCCCGGTAGGGTGGCCGCGCGACATGCGCTTGAAGCGGATCCGTCGCCGCCACACACGACGCCGCAACGGCAACCAGGGGGTCAGACAGGTGAGTACGGCCGAGGCGACCGGCTTTTGCAGGGTCACCGTCGTGGCACCGGACAGTCGTATCGACGTGGCCCTCCCCGAGGACATCGCCGTCGCGGACGTCTATCCGGAACTCCTGCGGCTCACCGGCCAGACGCAGCCCGTCGGCGCCCCCACCGGCTTCCACCTCGTACGCCGCTCCGGCGCCGTCCTCGACGGCGCCCGCACCCTCGCCGCCCAGCAGGTGCTCGACGGCGAGGTGC
Organism: Streptomyces sp. Tek67B01; assembly: GCF_055231995.1. Classification (NCBI taxonomy): domain Bacteria; kingdom Bacillati; phylum Actinomycetota; class Actinomycetes; order Kitasatosporales; family Streptomycetaceae; genus Streptomyces; species Streptomyces sp. Tek67B01. The sequence continues at coordinate 2,110,095 of NZ_JBUYUY010000001.1, read as the reverse complement.
TCAGCCTGCGCCCCTTCGCGGAGTCCCTGCCGCCGGCGGTCTTCGACGATGTCTCCGACGCCGTCGCGTCCGCCGTCGTACGCGACCGGCACCGTTGGAGCGACGACATGCTGCGCGGCGCGGGCCTGGCCGGCGCCGCCGTCCTGCTCGTCCTGCTCGGCTTCGTCCTCTGGTACGCCGATCCCGTCCGCCACGACACCCACAGCCTGCTCGGGATCATCGCCGCCGCGGTCGCAGTCCTGCTCACCGCCGCGGCAGGCGTGCGCGCCCGTGTCTACCGCGACGGCGCCTCGGCCGTCGCGCTCGGTCTCGCCGCCCTCCCGCACCTGCTGATCGCGGGCTCCGGCATCATCGCCCCCGCCGCCGGCCACGGACCGGGCCGCCTGCAGTTCCTGCTCGGCTGCGTCTGCGCGCTCGTCGCCTCCGTCGCCCTGGTCGTCCTCACACCGCACGGCGACGCCCCCTTCGTCGCGGCCACCTTCCTCGCCGCCACCGGCACGCTCGCCACGTTCGGGGCCATCACCACCGAAGCGTCCGCCACCGCCACCGCCGCCGTCTGCGCGCCCGTCGCGATCGGCCTCGTCGCCTTCCTGCCCGGCCTCTCCGCCCGCTTCGCCCGCCTGCCCATCGGCTACGCCGCCCCGCAGAGCTCGACCCGCGACTACGAGATGCCCGACGGCCACGACACCCCGTACGGCGACCCCGGCGACCCCGCCGGAGCCGACCGGCACGACTCCGGCGCCCTCCTCGACGCGGAGGCCATAGCGGTCCAGGCCCGGCGCGGCCACGAGATGCTCCTGGGCCTGACGGGCGGCTGCGCCGCGGTCGTCGTCGCCTCCGCCGCAGTCCTCGGCTTCTCCGACAACACCTGGGGCCGGCTGCTGGCCCTCGCCACCGGACTGGCGATGCTGCTGCGCGCCCGGCTCTTCCGCTACACCTCACAGGTGGTGTGCGCCCTGGTGGCCGGGTTCTGCGCCGTCGCCCTGCTGGTCCTGGGCCTCGCCCTGCACCCGCCGGCCGACCTGGTCGCGGAGCTCGTCAGGTACCACGACCGCGGCGGCCTTGACCTGCGCACGATCTGGCTCTCCGCCGCCGTCGCCGCCGGCGCGGCCCTCCTCGCCGGAATCGCGCTTGTCATCCCCCGTAAGGGTCTGTCACCCTTTTGGGGACGGCTGCTCGACCTCGCCGAGGCGGCGGTACTGCTCAGCCTGGTCCCGCTGACCCTGGCCGTGCTCGACGTCTACTCCCGGGCCCGCTCCCTCACCAGCTGAGACGGTCGGGGCCCGGCAGCCTGGTACGCTGTGTAACGGCCGTTTGTGTACGCGCCCCCGGAGCATCTCTGGAGGCTGCGCTCAGCGGACCCCGCCTCCCGAGTTACGGAAGATCCCCAGAGAATTCGACCTGGGGCACTCGGTGGCTACGAAGACCTAAACGAGGAGTACGCGTGCCGCTTGACGCCGCTACGAAGAAGCAGATCATCGCAGAGTTTGGTGCCAAGGAGGGCGACACCGGCTCCCCCGAGGTCCAGGTCGCCATGCTCTCGAAGCGCATCTCGGACCTGACCGAGCACCTCAAGACCCACAAGCACGACCACCACTCCCGTCGTGGTCTGTTGATCCTGGTCGGCCAGCGTCGCCGCCTGCTGCAGTACCTGGCCAAGAAGGACATCCAGCGCTTCCGTACGCTGGTCGAGCGCCTCGGCATCCGCCGCGGTGCGGCCGGCGCCAAGTAAAGACGCTGTGAAGGGAGCGGTTCCCACACCGATGGGGCCGCTCCCTTTGCTGTACGTGCGAGACGTACCGGACGCTTTGTAGTCTGGTCGCAGGTGCACAACTGAAGAGGAGGAGCGCCCTCCCTACGCCGCCGGTCCTCGGTAGTGGCATCCGGAAAGCCCCGGAAGGCTACGAACCGGGTGCTTCGATCGAAGACCGGCCCGCACGCCAGGAGCGCTTCTCCGCAACCGTCCACCACCACACGGGTGGCGGACGGAGACGACGAAAATGGAGAAAACGCTAGTGGAGAACGAGACCCACTACGCCGAGGCCGTCATTGACAACGGTTCCTTCGGCACCCGCACCATCCGCTTCGAGACGGGCCGTCTGGCCCGCCAGGCCGCCGGCTCCGCCGTTGCCTACCTGGACGACGACACGATGGTGCTTTCCGCGACCACCGCGTCGAAGAAGCCCAAGGACCAGCTCGACTTCTTCCCCCTCACGGTGGACGTCGAGGAGCGGCAGTACGCCGCCGGCAAGATCCCCGGCTCCTTCTTCCGCCGCGAGGGCCGCCCTTCCGAGGACGCGATCCTCACCTGCCGCCTGATCGACCGCCCGCTGCGCCCGTCCTTCAAGAAGGGCCTGCGCAACGAGATCCAGGTGGTCGCCACGATCATGGCGCTCAACCCCGACCACCTGTACGACGTCGTGGCGATCAACGCCGCCTCCGCGTCCACGCAGCTGGCCGGTTTGCCCTTCTCCGGCCCGATCGGCGGCGTCCGCGTCGCGCTGATCCGCGGCCAGTGGGTGGCGTTCCCGACGCACACCGAGCTCGAGGACGCCGTCTTCGACATGGTCGTCGCCGGTCGCACCCTCGAGGACGGCGACGTCGCGATCATGATGGTCGAGGCCGAGGCCACCGAGAAGACCATCGCCCTCGTCAAGGGCGGCGCCGAGGCGCCGACCGAGGAGGTCGTCGCCGCCGGTCTGGACGCCGCCAAGCCGTTCATCAAGGTCCTGTGCAAGGCCCAGGCCGACCTCGCCGCGAAGGCCGCCAAGCCCGAGGGCGAGTTCCCGGTCTTCCTGGACTACCAGGACGACGTGTACGAGGCCCTCGCGGCCGCGGTCAAGGGCGATCTCACCCAGGCGCTGACCATCGCGGGCAAGCAGGACCGCGAGGCCGAGCTCGACCGCGTCAAGGACATCGCCGCCGAGAAGCTCCTCCCGGCCTTCGAGGGCCGCGAGAAGGAGATCTCCGCCGCCTACCGCAGCCTGACCAAGGCCCTGGTGCGCGAGCGCGTCATCAAGGACAAGGTCCGCATCGACGGCCGCGGGATCACGGACATCCGTACCCTCGCCGCCGAGGTCGAGGCCATCCCGCGCGTGCACGGCTCGGCGCTGTTCGAGCGTGGCGAGACCCAGATCCTGGGCGTCACCACCCTCAACATGCTCCGCATGGAGCAGCAGCTGGACACCCTCTCCCCGGTGACCCGCAAGCGTTACATGCACAACTACAACTTCCCGCCGTACTCCGTCGGCGAGACCGGCCGCGTGGGTTCCCCCAAGCGCCGCGAGATCGGTCACGGCGCGCTCGCCGAGCGCGCGATCGTGCCGGTCCTGCCGACGCGCGAGGAGTTCCCCTACGCGATCCGCCAGGTGTCCGAGGCCCTCGGCTCCAACGGTTCGACGTCCATGGGCTCGGTCTGCGCCTCCACCATGTCGCTGCTGAACGCCGGTGTGCCGCTCAAGGCCCCCGTCGCCGGCATCGCCATGGGTCTGATCTCCCAGGAGATCGACGGCAAGACCCACTACGTCGCCCTCACCGACATCCTCGGTGCGGAGGACGCGTTCGGCGACATGGACTTCAAGGTCGCCGGCACCAAGGAGTTCGTCACCGCGCTCCAGCTGGACACCAAGCTCGACGGCATCCCGGCCTCCGTCCTGGCCGCCGCCCTCAAGCAGGCCCGCGACGCCCGCCTCCACATCCTCGACGTGATGATGGAAGCGATCGACACGCCGGACGAGATGTCCCCCAACGCCCCGCGGATCATCACCGTCAAGATCCCCGTGGACAAGATCGGTGAGGTCATCGGCCCCAAGGGCAAGATGATCAACCAGATCCAGGAGGACACCGGCGCCGAGATCACGATCGAGGACGACGGCACCATCTACATCGGTGCCGCCGACGGCCCGGCCGCCGAGGCCGCCCGCACCACGATCAACCAGATCGCCAACCCGACCATGCCGGAGGTCGGCGAGCGCTACCTGGGTACGGTCGTCAAGACCACCACCTTCGGTGCCTTCGTCTCCCTGATGCCCGGCAAGGACGGCCTGCTGCACATCTCGCAGATCCGCAAGCTCGCCGGTGGCAAGCGCGTGGAGAACGTCGAGGACGTGCTCGCGGTCGGCACCAAGGTCCAGGTCGAGATCGCCGAGATCGACTCCCGCGGCAAGCTCTCCCTCGTCCCCGTGGTCGAGGGCGAAGACGCTGCCGACGCCGAGAAGGACGATTCCGACAAGTGACGTCGCGTAGTCCCCGTGTGACGGCCCGCCCCTCTTCCGAGGGGCGGGCCGTCGCCCGTACCCAAACCCTCCTCAAAGGGCAGAACGGCATCGGCACCGTCCGCCGCACCGTCCTGCCCGGCGGTCTGCGCATCGTCACCGAGACGCTGCCGTCCGTCCGCTCCGCCACCTTCGGCATCTGGGCGAACGTCGGCTCCCGCGACGAGACGCCGACGCTGAACGGCGCCACGCACTACCTGGAGCACCTCCTCTTCAAGGGCACCGACAAGCGCAGTGCCCTGGACATCTCCTCCGCGATCGACGCGGTCGGCGGCGAGATGAACGCCTTCACGGCGAAGGAGTACACCTGCTACTACGCACGGGTGCTCGACACCGACCTGCCGCTGGCCATCGACGTGGTCTGCGACATGCTCACCGGCTCGCTGATCCGCGAGGAGGACGTCGACGCCGAGCGCGGGGTCATCCTCGAAGAGATCGCGATGACCGAGGACGACCCCGGCGACTGCGTCCACGACCTGTTCGCCCGGACCATGTATGGCGACACCCCCCTCGGCCGGCCGGTCCTCGGCACCGTGGACACGATCAACGCCCTGGGCGCCGAGCGGATCCGCCGCTTCTACAAGAAGCACTACGACCCGACCCGCCTCGTCGTGGCCGCCGCCGGCAACGTCGACCACAACAAGGTCGTCCGTCAGGTCCGCGCGGCCTTCGAGAAGGCCGGGGCGCTCACCCGTACCGACGCCGAGCCGGTCGGCCCGCGCGGCGGCACCAAGCGCATCCGCACCGCCGGCCGCGTCGACCTGGTGGGCCGAAAGACCGAGCAGGCCCACGTGGTCCTCGGCATGCCCGGCCTGGCCCGCGCCGACGAGCGCCGCTGGGCGCTCGGCGTGCTGAACACCGCCCTCGGCGGCGGCATGTCCTCGCGGCTCTTCCAGGAGGTCCGCGAGAAGCGCGGCCTGGCCTACAGCGTGTACTCGTACACCTCCGGCTTCGCCGACACCGGCCTCTTCGGCGTCTACGCGGGCTGCCGTCCCAACCAGGTCCACGACGTCCTGCGCATCTGCCGCGACGAACTCGACAAGGTCGCCTCGGACGGGCTCACGGACGACGAGATCAGGCGGGCCGTCGGCCAGCTCTCGGGCTCCACCGTCCTCGGTCTGGAGGACACCGGCGCGATCATGAACCGGATCGGCAAGAGCGAGCTGTGCTGGGGCGACCAGATGTCGGTCGACGACATGCTGGCCCGCATCGCCGCCGTGACCCCGGACGAGGTCCGCGCCGTCGCCCGCGACGTACTGGCCCAACGGCCGTCTCTCGCGGCGATCGGACCGCTCAAGGAGAAGCAGGCCGCCCGCCTCGACGAAGCGGTCGCCTAGTCCCGTGGGCACGTCACCACGTGCCCACGTACGCACCTAAGGAAGCGAACATGAGCAAGCTGCGCGTGGCGGTCCTCGGCGCCCGGGGCCGCATCGGCTCCGAGGCGGCGAAGGCCGTCGAGGCCGCCGACGACATGGAGCTGGTCGCCGCCCTCGGCCGCGGCGACAAGCTGGAGACGCTGGTCGACGCCGGCGCCCAGGTCGCCGTCGAGCTGACCACCCCGGACTCGGTGATGGGGAACCTCGACTTCCTCGTCGGCCACGGCATCCACGCGGTGGTCGGCACCACCGGCTGGACCGAGGACCGCCTCGCCCGGCTGGACACCTGGCTGGCCGGCTCCCCGGGGACCGGGGTGCTCATCGCCCCGAACTTCTCCATCGGCGCCGTCCTCACCATGAAGTTCGCCGCCCAGGCGGCCCGCTACTTCGAGTCCGTCGAGGTCGTCGAGCTGCACCACCCGAACAAGGTCGACGCCCCCTCCGGGACCGCGACCCGGACGGCGCAGCTCATCGCGGCCGCCCGCGCCGAGGCCGGCCTCGGGGCCCAGCCCGACGCGACCGCCACCGCCCTCGACGGGGCCCGGGGCGCCGACGTCGACGGAGTGCCGGTGCACGCCATCCGCCTGCGTGGCCTGCTGGCCCACCAGGAGGTGCTCCTCGGCGGCGAGGGCGAGACGCTGACCATTCGTCACGACTCCCTGCACCACCGCAGCTTCATGCCGGGCATCCTGCTCGGCGCGCGCCGCGTGACGCAGACCCCGGGCCTCACCTTCGGCCTGGAACACTTCCTCGACCTCGGCTGATGAGCAGGCAGTAGCACCCATGCGCGCGAAGATCACGTACTTCCTCACGGCCGCCGTCCTGGTCGTCTACTTCGTCCTGGTCGGCAGCCGGGGCCTGATGCTGATCGGGCAGGGCACCTGGCTGACCGTCACCTTCGGGGTGGCGGTCCTGGTCCTGCCCGTCATCGGGATCTGGTTCCTGTGGATGAACACCCGGTTCGTCACCAAGGCCAACCGGCTCGCCGCCGAGCTGGAGGCCGAGGGCGCCCTGCCCGTCGACGAGCTGGAACGCGACCAGTACGGCCGAATCCTGCGGGACTCCGCCGACGAGGTCTTCGCGCGCCGCAAGGCCGAGACCGAGGACGCGCCGGGCGACTGGCGCAGCTGGTTCCGCCTCGCCGTCGCCTACCACGACGCCCGCGACACCCCGCGGGCGCGCAAGGCCATGCAGCGGGCGATCGCCCTGCACGACAAGAAGCCCGTACAGGTCTGAACGACTCCTGTACGGGCTTCTCGGCCGCGGCCGACCCCGGACGGGCACGGCGCGGGGCAACGTCAGACGGGCACGGCGCGGGGCAACGTCAGACGGGCACGGCCCGATATTCGTCGGCCCAGGCCCCGACCACGTCGGCGGCCCGCTCGAAGGCCTCGCCGCGCGCCAGGAAATCGGCGTCGTGGTCGGTGAGCAGCACGGGGAGCGCCGTGCCCTCGCCCTGCGCGGAGACGGTCAGCGCCTGGCCCTGTACGGTCCGCGGCAGTCCGAGCCAGCGCACCGGCTGTTGGACCGTCACGATCCCGTCGACCGCGCTCCACGGGATCGAGCGCGTCCGGAAGAAGGCCACGTGGCGCAGACCCGTACGGCTCACCCAGACGCCCCGCAGCAGTAGACGCAGTGTCGCGCCCAGCACCGTGAGCGCGGCGGCCAGACACACGACGGCGCCGCCCCACGCCCCCGCGAAGGCGATGATCATCGTGGCGAGGAGCATGAAGGCGGTCAGCAGGAGCAGCAGCGCCGCGATCGCCACCCGGCAGGGCCCGGGTCGGTAGGGCCGGCGCCATCGGTCGTGGTCGTCGTGGGGGAGGGCTTCGTCTTCGTGCTCGTCGGCTACGCCGTCGGCCGTCAAGAAGGGCAGGGGCACGGCTGGACCTCACTCACATGCACGTTCGGTTGGGCTGTGTCCGTGAGGCTACCGCCCCTCGGAGGCCTGCGACTGCTGTGACTTCTCGGGAGCCATGTGCGGCTGCAGAGCCGGCATGCCGAAGAGCAACGAGCCTACGAGCCCGGCCACCACGGTCAGTCCGACCAGCGTACGGGCGGCGAGCTGAGTCTTGCTCAGACTCTCGCGCGGCGGCGGAGTGACGTTGCTGCGAAAACGCTCGGCCTCGGCGACGAAGGTGAAAGGGACGGGTTCGCGCCGGAGGAACATGAAGGCGACTCTCCTTGTGTTCGGGGCCCCGGGGGCCGGGTGGACGGTCCTTCTCCCAGTAGGACGCGCGAACACCCCGATAGGTGCCGGATTTCGGACATCCTTCCGGTTCGTTCGGCGGAGCGTCAGACGTTCGTGAGCGGCCCGCGGCACCCAGGCCCGGGAGGGGAGCGTCGCCCGGCGCCGTAGAGTGGGCGCGGCCCCAGGTGCGACCCGTTTGGAAGGACCCCAGTGAGCGATACCGCCGCTTCAGACCTGAAACCCAGCTTCCGCAGTGATGTGACGGTGGAGCTGGTGAAGCACTCCGCCGCCGACTCCGACGTCCTGTGGGCCGCCCGTGTCTCCACGGCCGGCGAGCAATCGCTGGAGGAGCTGCAGAAGGACCCGGAGCGCTCCAAGGGCCTGATCAACTATCTGATGCGCGACCGCCACGGCAGTCCCTTCGAGCACAACTCGATGACCTTCTTCATCAGCGCCCCGATCTTCGTGTTCCGCGAGTTCATGCGCCACCGCGTCGGCTGGTCCTACAACGAGGAATCCGGCCGCTACAGGGAGCTGCAGCCGGTCTTCTACGTCCCCGACGCCGAGCGCAAGCTCGTCCAGCAAGGGCGCCCCGGCAAGTACGTGTTCGTGGAGGGCACGGAGGCGCAGCAGGAGCTGACCGGCCGCGTCATGGAGGACTCGTACCGCCAGGCCTACGAGGCGTACCAGGAGATGCTCGCGGCGGGCGTGGCCCGCGAGGTTGCCCGTTCGGTCCTGCCGGTCGGACTTTTCTCCTCGATGTACGCCACCTGCAACGCGCGCTCGCTCATGCACTTCCTCGGTCTGCGCACCCAGCACGAGCTGGCGGCCACCCCGTCCTTCCCGCAGCGGGAGATCGAGATGGTCGGCGAGAAGATGGAGCAGCACTGGGCGGGGCTCATGCCGCTCACCTACGCCGCCTTCAACGCGAACGGCCGCGTCGCTCCGTAAGGCCGCAAACGGCCGGTCGCGCACGGATGTCCGAAGGCAAGTCCCAAGTGTCCGTATTGCGGCGTTTCGGAAAGTTCATCTAGGCTGATCAAACGGACCCGGCACTGCTTGAACCCCCGAGCAGGCAGTGCCGGGCTCCAACAATCCGGCGGTCACACTCCGCAGTCATACGGGGGAGCCACACCTCGTTGACGTCCCCCTAAGGGACACCCTGGGCGTGGCAGCGAGTAGCGTGTTACCCATGGCTCCGATCTCGACTCCGCAGACCCCCTTCGGGCGGGTCCTCACCGCCATGATCACGCCGTTCACGGCGGATGGCGCACTCGACCTCGACGGCGCGCAGCAGCTCGCCGTCCACCTGGTGGACGCAGGCAACGACGGCCTGATCGTCAACGGCACCACCGGTGAGTCGCCGACCACCACCGACGCGGAGAAAAACGACCTCGTACGAGCCGTACTCGAAGCGGTCGGGGACCGCGCCCACGTGGTCGCCGGCATCGGCACCAACGACACCCGTCACACCCTGGAGCTCGCCCGCCAGGCCGAGCGCACCGGCGCCCACGGCCTGCTCGCGGTCACCCCGTACTACAGCAAGCCGCCGCAGGAAGGCCTCTTCCGGCACTTCACGGCGATCGCCGACGCCACCGAGCTGCCGGTCATGCTCTACGACATCCCGGGCCGCAGCGGTGTCCCGATCGACACCGAAACCCTCGTACGGCTGGCCGAGCACCCCCGTATCGTCGCCAACAAGGACGCCAAGGGAGACCTCGGCCGCGCCAGCTGGGCCATCGCGCAGAGCGGCCTGGCCTGGTACTCCGGCGACGACATGCTGAACCTGCCGCTCCTGTCGGTCGGCGCGGTCGGTTTCGTCTCGGTGGTCAGCCACGTGGTCACCCCGGAACTGCGCGCGCTGCTCGAAGCCCATTTGGGCGGCGACGTCCAGAAGGCCGCCGAGATCCACCAGAAGCTGCTTCCCGTGTTCACCGGCATGTTCCGCACCCAGGGTGTGATCACCACCAAGGGCGCGCTGAACCTCCAGGGACTGCCCGCGGGCCCACTGCGGCTCCCGCTGGTCGAGCTGACCGCCGAAGAGACGGCCCAGCTCAAGATCGATCTTGCCGCCGGCGGGGTACAGCTCTGACAACGGACTTCACAACTGAACAAGCACGACCGGTACGACCAACACAACTGAACAAGCAAGATCACAACAGACAAGAGCAAGTGCACGAATGACATGCGCGCCATGTGCCTTCGAGGTATGTGGCGTGCGTGGTGAGGAGAAACTTTTGAGCCATCCGCATCCTGAACTCGGCCCGCCCCCGAAGCTTCCCAAGGGCGGCCTCCGGGTCACCCCCCTGGGCGGTCTCGGTGAGATCGGCCGCAACATGACCGTCTTCGAGTTCGACGGCCGCCTCCTGATCGTCGACTGCGGCGTTCTCTTCCCCGAGGAGGAGCAGCCGGGCATCGACCTGATCCTTCCGGACTTCTCGTCCATCCGGGACCGGCTCGACGACATCGAGGGCATCGTCCTCACGCACGGCCACGAGGACCACATCGGCGCAGTCCCCTACCTCCTCCGGGAGAAGCCGGACATCCCGCTGATCGGCTCCAAGCTGACGCTGGCCCTCATCGAGGCGAAGCTCCAGGAGCACCGGATCCGCCCCTACACCCTTGAGGTGAAGGAAGGCGAACGGGAGGCCCTCGGCCCCTTCGACTGCGAGTTCATCGCCGTCAACCACTCCATCCCGGACGCCCTGGCCGTGGCCATCCGGACCCCCGCCGGCCTGGTCGTGGCCACCGGCGACTTCAAGATGGACCAGCTCCCGCTGGACAGCCGGCTCACCGACCTCCACGCCTTCGCGCGGCTGAGCGAGGAAGGCATCGACCTCCTGCTCTCCGACTCGACGAACGCCGAGGTCCCGGGCTTCGTGCCGCCGGAGCGGGAGATCTCCAACGTCCTGCGCACGGTCTTCGCCAACGCCCACAGCCGGATCATCGTGGCGAGCTTCGCAAGCCACGTGCACCGCATCCAGCAGATCCTCGACGCCGCCCACGAGTACGGCCGCCGGGTCGCCTTCGTCGGCCGCTCCATGGTCCGCAACATGGGCATCGCCCGTGATCTGGGCTACCTGCGGGTTCCGGCCGGTCTCGTCGTGGACGTGAAGACCCTCGACGACCTGCCGGCCCACGAGGTCGTCCTGGTCTGCACCGGCTCCCAGGGCGAGCCGATGGCCGCCCTGTCCCGGATGGCCAACCGCGACCACCAGATCCGGATCGTCCCCGGCGACACCGTGATCCTCGCGTCGTCCTTGATCCCCGGCAACGAGAACGCGGTCTACCGCGTGATCAACGGCCTGACCCGCTGGGGTGCCAACGTGGTGCACAAGGGCAACGCCAAGGTGCACGTCTCCGGCCACGCCTCCGCGGGCGAGCTGCTGTACTTCTACAACATCTGCAAGCCGCGGAACCTGATGCCGGTCCACGGCGAATGGCGCCACCTGCGCGCCAACGCCGAGCTGGGCGCCCTCACGGGTGTACCGAAGGACCGGATCGTGATCGCCGAGGACGGTGTGGTCGTCGACCTGATCGACGGCAAGGCGCGCATCTCCGGCAAGGTCCAGGCCGGCTACGTGTACGTCGACGGCCTGTCGGTCGGCGATGTCACGGAGGCGTCCCTCAAGGACCGCCGCATCCTCGGTGACGAGGGCATCATCTCGGTCTACGTCGTGGTCGACAGCACATCCGGCAAGGTCGTGACCGGCCCGAACATCCAGGCCCGCGGCTCGGGCATCGACGACGGAGCGTTCGGCTCGGTCGCCCTCAAGATCGAGGAAGCCATCGCGCGCGCCGCCGCCGACGGCGTCGCCGAACCGCACCAGATCCAGCAGCTCATCCGTCGCACGATGGGCAAGTGGGTCTCGGACGGCTACCGCCGCCGCCCGATGATCCTCCCGGTCGTCGTCGAGGTCTGACCCTCGACGCAGCGACCCAACAGGAGCGGGCTCCCCTCGATTTGCACCGAGGGGGCCCGCTCCAGTACGTTTACGTCTCCACCTCGCACGACGCCCCGACACACACGTGTGCCCGGACGGAGTCCGCGAGGAGGGTGGGAAACAGACCCGGGGAGACCTGATAAAGTCTGGCCCACCCGAAAGGGAATGGCCCTCCGACGGCCACAGAATTCAAATCCGATTCCGGAAACGGCGCGGAAATGGTCTGGTAAGGTTGGAATCGCCGGAAAGGGAAACGCGAAAGCGAAGAACTGGAAAGCGAACCCCGCTTCGACCGGGAATCGGACACGAGAGAGTCTGATAGAGTCGGAAACGCAAGAACAAGACGAAGAACAAAGGAAGCGCCCGGAGGAAAACCCGCGAGGGTGAGTACGAAGGAAGCGTCCGTTCCTTGAGAACTCAACAGCGTGCCAAAAATCAACGCCAGAAGTTGATACCCCGTCCATTTCGGTGGATGAGGTTCCTTTGAAAAAGTCCTGGCCCCGATTCGTTGGGGGCAGGCAATGAACACAGCGAGGACGTTGTGGTCGACCGGTCTTATTCCGACCTTGGTTGACCCGCTCTAAGTGTGTGTTTCACCCGATTACGGGTAAACATTCATGGAGAGTTTGATCCTGGCTCAGGACGAACGCTGGCGGCGTGCTTAACACATGCAAGTCGAACGATGAAGCCCTTCGGGGTGGATTAGTGGCGAACGGGTGAGTAACACGTGGGCAATCTGCCCTTCACTCTGGGACAAGCCCTGGAAACGGGGTCTAATACCGGATAATACTCCTGCCTGCATGGGCGGGGGTTGAAAGCTCCGGCGGTGAAGGATGAGCCCGCGGCCTATCAGCTTGTTGGTGGGGTAATGGCCCACCAAGGCGACGACGGGTAGCCGGCCTGAGAGGGCGACCGGCCACACTGGGACTGAGACACGGCCCAGACTCCTACGGGAGGCAGCAGTGGGGAATATTGCACAATGGGCGAAAGCCTGATGCAGCGACGCCGCGTGAGGGATGACGGCCTTCGGGTTGTAAACCTCTTTCAGCAGGGAAGAAGCGAAAGTGACGGTACCTGCAGAAGAAGCGCCGGCTAACTACGTGCCAGCAGCCGCGGTAATACGTAGGGCGCAAGCGTTGTCCGGAATTATTGGGCGTAAAGAGCTCGTAGGCGGCTTGTCACGTCGGATGTGAAAGCCCGAGGCTTAACCTCGGGTCTGCATTCGATACGGGCTAGCTAGAGTGTGGTAGGGGAGATCGGAATTCCTGGTGTAGCGGTGAAATGCGCAGATATCAGGAGGAACACCGGTGGCGAAGGCGGATCTCTGGGCCATTACTGACGCTGAGGAGCGAAAGCGTGGGGAGCGAACAGGATTAGATACCCTGGTAGTCCACGCCGTAAACGTTGGGAACTAGGTGTTGGCGACATTCCACGTCGTCGGTGCCGCAGCTAACGCATTAAGTTCCCCGCCTGGGGAGTACGGCCGCAAGGCTAAAACTCAAAGGAATTGACGGGGGCCCGCACAAGCAGCGGAGCATGTGGCTTAATTCGACGCAACGCGAAGAACCTTACCAAGGCTTGACATATACCGGAAAGCATTAGAGATAGTGCCCCCCTTGTGGTCGGTATACAGGTGGTGCATGGCTGTCGTCAGCTCGTGTCGTGAGATGTTGGGTTAAGTCCCGCAACGAGCGCAACCCTTGTCCTGTGTTGCCAGCATGCCCTTCGGGGTGATGGGGACTCACAGGAGACCGCCGGGGTCAACTCGGAGGAAGGTGGGGACGACGTCAAGTCATCATGCCCCTTATGTCTTGGGCTGCACACGTGCTACAATGGCCGGTACAATGAGCTGCGATACCGTGAGGTGGAGCGAATCTCAAAAAGCCGGTCTCAGTTCGGATTGGGGTCTGCAACTCGACCCCATGAAGTCGGAGTTGCTAGTAATCGCAGATCAGCATTGCTGCGGTGAATACGTTCCCGGGCCTTGTACACACCGCCCGTCACGTCACGAAAGTCGGTAACACCCGAAGCCGGTGGCCCAACCCGTAAGGGAGGGAGCTGTCGAAGGTGGGACTGGCGATTGGGACGAAGTCGTAACAAGGTAGCCGTACCGGAAGGTGCGGCTGGATCACCTCCTTTCTAAGGAGCACAGTACCGATTGCAGACAAATGTTCTGCACGGTCAGCTCATGGGTGGAACGTTGATTAGTTGGCACCGGATGGTCTGATGGTTCTCGAGTACTGCTTCGGCGTGGAAAGAGGAGACGGAAGGTCTTCGGTGCTTGGCACGTTGTTGGGTGTCTGAGGGTACGGCCGTATGGCTGTCCTTCTGCGATGCCGGCCCCAGTGAACTTGTGCTTCGGTGCAGGGTGATGGGTGGCTGGTCGTTGCTTGAGAACTACACAGTGGACGCGAGCATCTGTGGCCAAGTTTTTAAGGGCGCACGGTGGATGCCTTGGCACCAGGAACCGATGAAGGACGTGAGAGGCCGCGATAGGCCCCGGGGAGCTGCCAACTGAGCTTTGATCCGGGGGTGTCCGAATGGGGAAACCCGGCAGTCGTCATGGGCTGTCACCCACTGCTGAACACATAGGCAGTGTGGAGGGAACGAGGGGAAGTGAAACATCTCAGTACCCTCAGGAAGAGAAAACAACCGTGATTCCGGGAGTAGTGGCGAGCGAAACCGGATGAGGCCAAACCGTATGCGTGTGATACCCGGCAGGGGTTGCGCATGCGGGGTTGTGGGAATTCTTTTGATCGGTCTGCCGGCCGGTCGGCGAGTCAGAAACCGTTGATGTAGTCGAAGGACATGCGAAAGGTCCGGCGTAGAGGGTAAGACCCCCGTAGACGAAACATCAGCGGCTTGCTTAAGAATCTCCCAAGTAGCACGGGGCCCGAGAAATCCCGTGTGAATCTGGCGGGACCACCCGCTAAGCCTAAATATTCCCTGGTGACCGATAGCGGATAGTACCGTGAGGGAATGGTGAAAAGTACCGCGGGAGCGGAGTGAAATAGTACCTGAAACCGTGTGCCTACAAGCCGTGGGAGCGTCGCCGTTGTTCTTCGGAACAACGGTCGTGACTGCGTGCCTTTTGAAGAATGAGCCTGCGAGTTAGCGGTGTGTAGCGAGGTTAACCCGTGTGGGGAAGCCGTAGCGAAAGCGAGTCCGAATAGGGCGATTGAGTTGCACGCTCTAGACCCGAAGCGGAGTGATCTAGCCATGGGCAGGTTGAAGCGGAGGTAAGACTTCGTGGAGGACCGAACCCACCAGGGTTGAAAACCTGGGGGATGACCTGTGGTTAGGGGTGAAAGGCCAATCAAACTCCGTGATAGCTGGTTCTCCCCGAAATGCATTTAGGTGCAGCGTCGTGTGTTTCTTGCCGGAGGTAGAGCACTGGATAGGCGATGGGCCCTACCGGGTTACTGACCTTAGCCAAACTCCGAATGCCGGTAAGTGAGAGCACGGCAGTGAGACTGTGGGGGATAAGCTCCATGGTCGAGAGGGAAACAGCCCAGAGCATCGACTAAGGCCCCCAAGCGTACGCTAAGTGGGAAAGGATGTGGAGTCGCAGAGACAACCAGGAGGTTGGCTTAGAAGCAGCCACCCTTGAAAGAGTGCGTAATAGCTCACTGGTCAAGTGATTCCGCGCCGACAATGTAGCGGGGCTCAAGCGTACCGCCGAAGTCGTGTCATTGCAGCAATAAGCCCCAACGGGTGTTGTGATGGGTAGGGGAGCGTCGTGTGCCGGGTGAAGCAGCAGCGGAAGCTAGTTGTGGACGGTTCACGAGTGAGAATGCAGGCATGAGTAGCGATACACACGTGAGAAACGTGTGCGCCGATTGACTAAGGGTTCCTGGGTCAAGCTGATCTGCCCAGGGTAAGTCGGGACCTAAGGCGAGGCCGACAGGCGTAGTCGATGGACAACCGGTTGATATTCCGGTACCCGCTTTGAAACGCCCAATATCGAATCAGGCGATGCTAAGTCCGTGAAGCCGTTCCGGACCCTTCGGGGAAAGGAAAGTGGTGGAGCCGACGAACCAGACTTGTAGTAGGTAAGCGATGGGGTGACGCAGGAAGGTAGTCCAGCCCGGGCGGTGGTTGTCCCGGGGTAAGGGTGTAGGCCGAGGGGTAGGCAAATCCGTCCCTCATTAAGGCTGAGACCTGATGCCGAGCCGATTGTGGTGAAGTGGATGATCCTATGCTGTCGAGAAAAGCCTCTAGCGAGTTTCATGGCGGCCCGTACCCTAAACCGACTCAGGTGGTCAGGTAGAGAATACCGAGGCGTTCGGGTGAACTATGGTTAAGGAACTCGGCAAAATGCCCCCGTAACTTCGGGAGAAGGGGGGCCATCACTGGTGAAGGAACTTGCTTCCTGAGCTGGGGGTGGCCGCAGAGACCAGCGAGAAGCGACTGTTTACTAAAAACACAGGTCCGTGCGAAGCCGTAAGGCGATGTATACGGACTGACGCCTGCCCGGTGCTGGAACGTTAAGGGGACCGGTTAGTGCGCTTTCGGGCGTGCGAAGCTGAGAACTTAAGCGCCAGTAAACGGCGGTGGTAACTATAACCATCCTAAGGTAGCGAAATTCCTTGTCGGGTAAGTTCCGACCTGCACGAATGGCGTAACGACTTCTCGACTGTCTCAACCATAGGCCCGGTGAAATTGCACTACGAGTAAAGATGCTCGTTTCGCGCAGCAGGACGGAAAGACCCCGGGACCTTTACTACAGTTTGATATTGGTGTTCGGTTCGGCTTGTGTAGGATAGGTGGGAGACTTTGAAGCCGTGACGCCAGTCATGGTGGAGTCGCCGTTGAAATACCACTCTGGTCGTGCTGGATGTCTAACCTCGGTCCGTGATCCGGATCAGGGACAGTGTCTGATGGGTAGTTTAACTGGGGCGGTTGCCTCCCAAAGGGTAACGGAGGCGCCCAAAGGTTCCCTCAGCCTGGTTGGCAATCAGGTGTTGAGTGTAAGTGCACAAGGGAGCTTGACTGTGAGACCGACGGGTCGAGCAGGGACGAAAGTCGGGACTAGTGATCCGGCGGTGGCTTGTGGAAGCGCCGTCGCTCAACGGATAAAAGGTACCCCGGGGATAACAGGCTGATCTTCCCCAAGAGTCCATATCGACGGGATGGTTTGGCACCTCGATGTCGGCTCGTCGCATCCTGGGGCTGGAGTCGGTCCCAAGGGTTGGGCTGTTCGCCCATTAAAGCGGTACGCGAGCTGGGTTTAGAACGTCGTGAGACAGTTCGGTCCCTATCCGCTGTGCGCGTAGGAATATTGAGAAGGGCTGTCCCTAGTACGAGAGGACCGGGACGGACGAACCTCTGGTGTGCCAGTTGTCCTGCCAAGGGCATGGCTGGTTGGCTACGTTCGGGAGGGATAACCGCTGAAAGCATCTAAGCGGGAAGCCTGCTTCGAGATGAGTATTCCCACCTCCTTGAGAGGGTAAGGCTCCCAGTAGACGACTGGGTTGATAGGCCAGATGTGGAAGCCCGGTAACGGGTGGAGCTGACTGGTACTAATAGGCCGAGGGCTTGTCCTCAGTTGCTCGCGTCCACTGTGTTAGTTCTGAAGTAACGACCGTGTTTTCATCCGGTTGGATATCTTCATAGTGTTTCGGTGGTCATAGCGTTAGGGAAACGCCCGGTTACATTCCGAACCCGGAAGCTAAGCCTTTCAGCGCCGATGGTACTGCAGGGGGGACCCTGTGGGAGAGTAGGACGCCGCCGAACAACCCGCCCTTTTAGCTCAGTCGGTAGAGCGTCTCCATGGTAAGGAGAAGGTCAACGGTTCGATTCCGTTAAAGGGCTCAACAGAAAAGGCCCCCGCCATTTGGCGGGGGCCTTTTTGCGTTGCGGGTTGTACCGGCCCTGGTTAAGGTGGTTTTGAAGGGCAAGACAGGTACGACCGGCGGCTTTGACGTGTCCTGGGGGCCGTCCGGCCTGCCTGGGAGGCGTGATGACCTTTCCCCCCGACGCGGCGGCACCGCGGCACACGCAGAGCGACCCGGAAGACGTCCTCAAACAAGTCGGAGCGTCGTGGCGCTGGGCGCTGGGCTTCGCCCTCGCGACCCTGATCCCGGGCATTCTGGTCCTGGTATGGCCCGATGAGACGCTGCACATCCTGGCCGTCATCATCGGTCTCCAACTCCTCGCGGCAGGAGTCTTCCGCTTCGTCACGGCCTTTTCGCACAGCCAGGACGGTGGTGGCCGGCTGGCCGGCGTGCTGGTCGCGTTGCTGGCTTTGCTGGCGGGCGTTCTAGTACTGCGGCATCCGATGCAGACGATCGGTGCGCTGTCCCTGATCCTCGGAGTGTTCTGGCTGCTGACCGGAGTGCTCACGGCGTACGTCGCCATCGCCGACCGGGGCCTCGCCCACCGGGGCCTGCTCTTCGGCCTGGGCGCCCTCGGCACCGTCGCCGGCATCGTCGTGCTCTGCTTCCCGGTCGACTCCGCGGTCGCCCTCACCCGACTGCTGGGGCTGTGGCTCGTCCTGCTCGGCGTCTTCGAAGTGGTGATGGCCTTCGCCCTGCGGTCCGCCACCCGCGGCATCAGATCCGCGCCCCGGCGTGAACCCCCGACGTGAACCCCCGGCCGCGCGTGGCTAGGCGCCCTCGCGTGGCTGGGGTACGCGGAAGGCGAGGATCGCCATGTCGTCGGAGGCGGGCTCGGCCGCGAAGCGTTCCACCGCGCGCAGGATACGGGCGGCTACGGCGCCGGCGGTGAGGCCCGTACAGGTGGTGAGGACTTCCGCGAGGCCGTCGTCGCCGAGCATGCGGGTGCCCTCGCGGCGTTCGGTCACACCGTCCGTGACGCAGAGCAGGACGTCGCCCGGGTCCAAAGTGAGAGTCTGCTCGTAGAGTTCGAGGTCGTCCATCACACCGAGCAGCGGCTGGGGTTCCGCGGCGGGGATCACCTCGCCGTCCGGGCGCAGGCGCAGCGGGAGCGGGTGGCCTGCGCAGACGACCTTCATCAGGGCGCCGCCGTCCGCCTGGGGGTGGAGCTCTCCGTAGAGGAGGGTGAGGAAGCGGCTGCGGGCGCCCTCGTCGAGGATCGCGGCGTTGAGTCGCTCCAGTACGGCCGGGCCGCCCAGTCCCTCGCGGGCCAGCAGGCGCAGGGCGTGCCGGGCGAGGCCGGTTACGGCGGCCGCCTCGGGCCCGGTACCGCAGACGTCGCCGATGGCGAAGCCGTACACGCCGGGGCGGATGGGGAAGACGTCGTAGAAGTCGCCGCCCACCTCGTTGCCCTCGCCGGCCGCGCGGTAGATGACCTCGACCTCCATGCCGGGGATGGCGGGGGAGCCGGGCGGGAGGAGGCTGCGCTGGAGGGAGCGGCTGATGGCGGTGCGCTCGGAGTAGAGGCGCGCGTTGTCGAGGGCCAGGGCCGCCCGGCGGGAGAGGTCGTCGGCGAGTTCGAGGATCTCCTGGCGGAAGTGTTCCTCGGACGGTTTGCCCAACGTGAGCATGCCGATGACGCGGTTGCGGGCCAGGAGGGGGAGGACGACGGTCTCACCGCCGACGGCGCGGGTGGACTCCGGCCAGGGGCGGGCGCCCGCCTCGCGGAGCGGCTCGGGCGGGCTGACCTGTGAGAGCAGGGCCTTGAGACCGTCGATGCGCTCCTCGTCCTCGTGCAGCACGTAGGAGAGGTACGGGTCCGAGGTCTGGTCGGCGATGGTGTAGACCGCGCACCAGGTGGCCAGGGTCGGGACGGTCATCTGCGCCATCAGGGCCAGGGTCTGGTCCCGGTCGAGGGTGCCGGCGAGCAGGTCGGAGGCTTCGACGAGGAAGGAGAGCGAGCCGCGGCGCAGGCGTTCCAACTCGCCGAGGCGGGCGGATTCGACGGCGAGTGCGATCCGGTCTGCGGCGAACTGCAGGCGCAGGGCGTCCTCGTTGGAGTAGCGGCCCGGGTTCTCGCTGGAGACGCCGAGGGAGCCGGTGAGGCGGCCCTCCACCTTGAGGGGGACGGTGACCACGGAGCGCATGCCGGTGGACTCCAGGAGCGGGACGGCTCCGGGGACGGCGATGAGGTCGTCGTGGACGGCGGGCATGCGGGCGGAGCCGTACCGGCTCGTGCCCGCTTCGACGGGGACGCGGGCGAAGCGCTGGCGGGTGGAGGGCAGTCCGGTGGTGGCGCGGACCTCGAGTTCGGTCTCGTCGTCGGTGGCGAGCAGCAGGAAGGCGGCGTCGGCGTCGAGCATGTCGCGGGCCCGCTCGACGGTGCGCTGGAGCAGTCCGTCCAGGTCGTCGGGGGCGGGGGAGCCGATGAACACCTCGAAGGGGTCCACGGGGCGGGCGTCGGTGAGCTGTCCGGCGTCGCTGGAGGGGATGCGCGCGGGGGTCTGGAGGAGGGCGCGCTCGTCGTCGTGGACCAGGAGGCACACGATGGACGGCTCGCCGTGGGCATCGCGTACCCGCAGGTGCGAGGCGTAAACCGGGATGACGCGGCCGTCGGCGCCGCGGATGCCGTAGCTGCCCTCCCAGCGGGACAGCCGGAGGGCCTCGGCGATGCCGGTGCCGGTGCCGGGGGTCTGGGGCCAGGCGGCGAGTTCGGCGAGCGGACGGCCGAGGACCTTGCGGGCGGCGTGGCCGAAGATGTGCTCGGCGTCCTCGTTCCAGGCGGAGACGGCGTCGGAGGCGTCGATCTGGATGACGGCGACGCGCACCCGGCTGTCGGCGAGAGGGAGCAGCTGGTCGGGGACGACCGGTCCGGCCGAGCGGGTACCGACCGGACGGTCCGGCAGGTCGAGGCGGAACCACACGTGTTTGTGCGTGCCGGTGTACTCGACTCCCCAGCGGGTGGCGAGCGCGGCGCAGAGCATGAGTCCGCGGCCGTTCTCGCGGTCGGGGTCGGCGTAGGGGCGTTCGCCGGGGGGCTGGAGCGGGAGCTCGCGTTCCGGGTACCGGTCGGCGACCTCGACGCGTACGCCGCCCTCGGTGCGCAGGCACAGCACTTCGGCCTGGGTTCCGGCGTGTACCACGGCGTTGGTGACGAGCTCGCTGGTGAGCACGACGGCGTCGTCGACGATGTCCGCGAAGCCCCAGCCCTGGAGGGTGTCGCGGACGAACGCGCGGGCCCCGGCGACAGAGCGCCCTAGGGGATCGAAACTGGCAGCCGCCCGTGCCGTGATCACAAGTCTCCTTCGACGCGGTGGGACATTCGGGTGCCAGGTTACTTACCTTCACCGCCCGCATGGTGCCGTCGTCCGGGATTCCACCCGGGGAGTGCGGCCGGTGTGCAATGGTGCCGAAGTGTTATGGCCGGGTTCGGCCAGGGTGAAACACTGGGCAGGATGGTCTAGCCGGGCGTTTGACTCGCCGGGTTTCGGTGGAACAGTGGTCGACCCTTTCGGGAGGGACACGGTGGAGTCTGGCGCAGCGGTGCGGCGTACGGGAACGCGCCCGAAGGGGGGTCGTTCCCGGCGCGGCGGTACGACGGAGGTCGATACCGCCGCTCTGAACCGTCTGCTCACGGCCCTGGTGTCGATGCGGGACGGCAATTTCCGCAAGCGGCTGACGGTGTCCGGCGAGGGCGTGATGGCGGAGATCGCCGCCGTCTACAACGAGGTCGCCGACCGTAACCTCCACCTGACGGGGGAGCTGTCGCGGGTGCGGCGGATGGTGGGCCGCGAGGGGAAGCTGAGCGAACGGCTGGAAACAGGCGCCTGTGAGGGCTCGTGGGCGGCCGCGATCGATGCCTCGAACCAACTCGTGGACGATCTCGCCCGGCCGGTGTCCGAGGTGGGCCGGGTGCTGTCGGCGGTCGCCGAGGGCGACCTGGACCAGCGGATGGACCTGCGGACGCAGACGGCCGACGGGTCCGGGCATCCGCTGCGCGGGGAGTTCCTCAAGGTCGGCCGGACCGTCAACAACCTGGTCGACCAGCTGTCGGCGTTCACCGACGAGGTGACGCGGGTGGCGCTGGAGGTGGGCACCGAGGGGAAGCTCGGTGGCCAGGCCCAGGTGCGGGGCATGTCCGGGTCCTGGAAGGATCTGACCGATTCCGTCAACACGATGGCGTACCGGCTCACCGCCCAGGTGCGTGACATCGCGCTGGTGACGACGGCGGTGGCGAAGGGCGATCTCTCGCGCAAGGTCACGGTGCACGTGGCCGGTGAGATGCTGCAACTCAAGAACACCGTGAACACGATGGTGGACCAGCTGTCCTCCTTCTCCTCCGAGGTGACGAGGGTCGCCCGTGAGGTGGGTACGGAAGGTGAGCTGGGCGGCCAGGCGAAGGTGCCCGGGGTCGCCGGCGTGTGGAAGGACCTGACCGACTCCGTCAACACCATGGCCGGGAACCTGACGGCGCAGGTGCGGGGGATCGCGCAGGTCACGACGGCCGTCGCCAACGGTGACCTGTCGCAGAAGGTACGGGTCAGCGCGCGCGGCGAGGTCGCGCAGTTGGCCGAGACGATCAACCAGATGACGGAGACCCTGCGGACCTTCGCGGACGAGGTCACGCGCGTCGCCAGCGAGGTCGGGGCCAAGGGCCTGCTGGGCGGTCAGGCCCAGGTGCCGGGCGCCGCCGGTACGTGGAAGGACCTCACCGATTCGGTGAACACGGTCTTCCGGAACCTGACGACGCAGGTGCGGGACATCGCGCAGGTGACGACGGCGGTGGCCAACGGCGACCTGTCGCAGAAGGTCACGGTCGATGTGGCCGGCGAGATGCTGGAGCTCAAGAACACCGTCAACACGATGGTCGACCAGCTCCAGTCCTTCGGTGCCGAGGTGACCCGCGTGGCCCGTGAGGTCGGTGTTGAGGGTGAGCTGGGCGGTCAGGCCCAGGTGCCCGGGGCCGCCGGTACGTGGAAGGACCTCACCGATTCGGTGAACACCGCCTTCCGCAACCTGACCGGTCAGGTTCGCAACATCGCGCAGGTGACGACGGCGGTGGCCAACGGTGACCTGTCGCAGAAGGTCACGGTGGACGTCTCCGGTGAGATGCTCCAGCTGAAGAACACCGTGAACACGATGGTGGACCAGCTGTCCTCCTTCGCGGACCAGGTCACGCGGATGGCGCGGGACGTGGGCACGGAGGGCCGCCTGGGCGGTCAGGCCCGGGTGGAGGGGGTGTCCGGCACCTGGAAGGAACTGACCGACTCGGTCAACTTCATGGCCGGGAACCTGACCTCGCAGGTGCGCCAGATCGCGCAGGTGACGACGGCGGTGGCGCGCGGTGACCTGTCGCAGAAGATCGACGTGGACGCCCGGGGCGAGATCCTGGAGCTGAAGAACACCATCAACACGATGGTCGACCAGCTCTCGGCCTTCGCCGAGCAGGTGACCCGCGTCGCCCGCGACGTGGGTACCGAGGGGCGTCTGGGCGGTCAGGCGCAGGTGCCCGGGGTGGCCGGCGTATGGCGTGACCTGACGGACTCCGTCAACGGCATGGCCGGGAACCTGACCTCGCAGGTCCGCAACATCGCGCAGGTCGCGACGGCGGTGGCGCGCGGTGACCTGTCGCAGAAGATCGACGTGGACGCCCGGGGCGAGATCCTGGAGCTGAAGAACACCCTGAACACGATGGTCGACCAGTTGTCGAACTTCGCCGAGCAGGTGACCCGGGTGGCCCGTGAGGTGGGCACCGAGGGAATCCTGGGCGGTCAGGCGGAGGTCAAGGGCGTCTCCGGCACCTGGAAGGACCTCACGCAGTCCGTCAACTTCATGGCGAACAACCTGACCTCGCAGGTGCGCAACATCGCCGAGGTGACGACGGCGGTCGCCATGGGTGACCTGTCCAAGAAGATCACGGTCGACGCCAAGGGCGAGATCCTGGAACTGGTCACCACGGTCAACACGATGGTGGACCAGCTGTCGTCGTTCGCGGAGCAGGTGACCCGGGTCGCCCGCGAGGTGGGCTCCGAGGGCATCCTCGGCGGGCAGGCCCGGGTGCGGGGGGTCACGGGCATCTGGAAGGACCTCACCGACAACGTCAACCTGATGGCCAACAACCTGACCTCGCAGGTGCGCAACATCTCGCAGGTCTCGGCGGCCGTCGCCAACGGCGACCTGACGAAGAAGGTCACCGTCGAGGCGCGGGGCGAGGTCGCGCAGCTCGCCGACACCGTCAACACGATGGTGAAGACGCTGTCGTCCTTCGCGGACGAGGTCACGCGGGTGGCACGCGAGGTGGGTACGGAGGGCCGGCTGGGCGGTCAGGCGCACGTGCCGGGTGTGTCCGGTACGTGGAAGGACCTCACCGACTCGGTGAACTTCATGGCCTCCAACCTCACCGGTCAGGTGCGGCAGATCGCCATGGTCACGACCGCCATCGCCAAGGGCGATATGACCAAGAAGATCGACATCGACGCGCGCGGCGAGATCCTGGAGCTCAAGACCACCATCAACACGATGGTCGACCAACTGTCCTCGTTCGCGGACCAGGTGACCCGGGTGGCCCGCGAGGTGGGCACGGAGGGCATCCTGGGCGGCCAGGCCCGCGTCCGAGACGTCGACGGGACCTGGCGCGACCTGACCGAGTCCGTGAACGAGATGGCCGGGAACCTCACCCGGCAGGTGCGCGCGATCGCCGCGGTGGCCACCGCGGTGACCCGCGGGGACCTGAACCTCAAGATCGACGTGGACGCGGCGGGCGAGATCCAGGTCCTCCAGGACAACATCAACACGATGATCGCCAATCTGCGCGACACCACCTTGGCCAACAAGGAGCAGGACTGGCTCAAGGGCAACCTGGCCCGCATCTCCGCCCTGATGCAGGGTCGGCGGGAGCTGGACGACGTCGCGTCGCTGATCATGAGCGAGCTGACCCCGGTGGTCTCCGCGCAGCACGGCGCCTTCTTCCTCGCGCTGCCGACCGGCGGAAGCACCGAGATCGGGACGGACGGCGGCGCGGAAGGCTCGTACGAGCTGCGGATGCGCGGGAGCTACGCGTACGCGGGCGGACAGATGCCGATCTCCTTCCGGCCCGGCGAGGGGTTGATCGGGACGGTCGCCGAGGAGAAGCGCACGATCCTGGTGGAGAACACCCCGCCCGGTTACCTCAAGATCTCCTCGGGGCTCGGGGAGGCTCCTCCGGCGCATGTGATCGTGCTTCCGGTGCTGTTCGAGGGGAAGGTGCTCGGGGTCATCGAACTGGCCTCCTTCACCCCCTTCACGCAGATCCAGAAGGACTTCCTCAGCCAGATCGCCGAGATGATCGGTACGAGCGTCAACACCATCAGCGTCAACTCCAAGACGGAAGTGCTCCTCAAGCAGTCGCAGGAGATGACCGAGCAGTTGCGCGAGCGTTCCGACGAGCTGGAGAACAGGCAGAAGGCACTCCAGGCCGCCAACGCGGAGTTGGAGGAGAAGGCAGAGCTGCTGGCCCGTCAGAACCGCGACATCGAGGTCAAGAACACCGAGATCGAGGAGGCGCGGCAGGTCCTGGAGGAGCGTGCTGAGCAGCTCGCGGTGTCGATGCGGTACAAGTCCGAGTTCCTGGCCAACATGTCGCACGAGCTGCGCACCCCGCTCAACTCGCTGTTGATCCTGGCCAAGCTGTTGGCGGACAACGCGGACGGGAACCTGTCGCCGAAGCAGGTGGAGTTCGCCGAGACCATCCACGGGGCGGGCTCGGACCTGCTCCAGCTGATCAACGACATCCTCGACCTGTCGAAGGTCGAGGCGGGCAAGATGGACGTCTCGCCGACGCGGATCGCGTTGGTGCAGCTGGTGGACTACGTGGAGGCGACCTTCCGTCCGCTGACCGCGGAGAAGGGGCTGGACTTCTCGGTCCGGGTCTCCCCGGAGTTGCCGGCAACCCTGCACACCGACGAGCAGCGGTTGTTGCAGGTGCTGCGCAACCTGCTGTCGAACGCGGTGAAGTTCACCGACGGCGGCGCCGTGGAGCTTGTGATCCGCCCGGCCGGGGCCGACGTGCCCTCCGCGATCCGGGAACAGTTGTTGGAAGCGGGCTCGCTGCGGGACGCCGACGCCGACCTGATCGCGTTCTCCGTGACGGACACGGGGATCGGGATCGCGGCGAGCAAGATGCTGGTGATCTTCGAGGCCTTCAAGCAGGCCGACGGGACCACGAGCAGGAAGTACGGCGGTACCGGGCTGGGCCTGTCCATCAGCCGGGAGATCGCCCGGCTGCTCGGCGGGGAGATCCACGCGGCCAGCGAGCCCGGCCGGGGGTCGACCTTCACGCTGTACCTGCCGCTGCACCCGAGCGAGCTGCCGCCGCAGGGGTACGCCCCGCCGACGCCCGGCGGGGCGCGCGGCGAGTACCGCAGGCCGGCCGAGGAGGCACGGCCCGCGCCGTCGGTGACCCCGGCCGCGACCGTGCACGTACCGGCGGTCGAGCCGGGGGAGCGGCGTGCGGCGCTGCCCGCGGCCGGGGCCGACCGGGCCGCGCAGGGACAGGGCGGGCCGGCCGCGCTGTTCCGGCGGCGGCGCAAGTCGCTGAGCGACCTGGAGCCGCGCACGGCGGTGCCGGGGCAGCCCGACACAGCGGGCGCCGCGGACGGGTGGAGCGGTGAGCTGGAGGAACTCCCGGCGGTGCCGCGGACGTACGACTTCCACGGCGAGAAGGTGCTCATCGTCGACGACGACGTGCGCAACGTCTTCGCGTTGACCAGCGTGCTGGAGCAGCACGGACTGGCCGTGTTGTACGCGGAGAACGGGCGCGAGGGCATCGAGGTGCTCGAACAGCACGACGACGTGACGGTCGTCCTGATGGACATCATGATGCCGGAGATGGACGGGTACGCGACGACCTCGGCGATCCGGCGGATGCCCCAGTTCGCGGGACTGCCGATCATCGCGCTGACGGCGAAGGCGATGCAGGGGGACCGGGAGAAGGCGATCGATTCCGGTGCTTCCGACTATGTCACCAAGCCGGTGGAACCCGATTATCTGCTCTCCGTCATGGAACAGTGGATGCACGCGAAATGATCGAAGAGCGAGCGCGCTGATATCAATTGTTGACTCAGTGTGGCGGAAGCGGTGTGGAAGGGCGGGATACGGGGAACCTTCTGCTCTCCCACACCGTTTCTGCTTCGTGCACAGTGACATCCTGGTGACAGGGTGTGGCGATCTCGGGACTGGGGCTACGATGACCGGCACAAGGACGGACGGCGCAAGGATGCCGTCCTCTGGGGCGGGGCCCGGCGTACAGGCCGGTGCCAGGAGCCGGGGAGGCCCCATGCCGGGGCGAGGAGGACAGGGCATGGTGCAGAAGGCCAAGATCCTCCTGGTCGACGACAGGCCGGAGAATCTGCTGGCGCTGGAGGCCATCCTCTCCGCGCTCGATCAGACACTGGTCAGGGCGTCGTCGGGAGAGGAAGCGCTCAAGGCGCTGTTGACGGACGATTTCGCGGTCATCCTGCTGGATGTCCAGATGCCGGGCATGGACGGTTTCGAGACGGCCGCGCACATCAAGCGCCGCGAGCGGACCCGGGACATCCCGATCATCTTCCTGACCGCGATCAACCACGGTCCGCACCACACCTTCCGCGGTTACGCGGCGGGCGCGGTGGACTACATCTCGAAGCCGTTCGATCCCTGGGTGCTGCGCGCCAAGGTCTCGGTCTTCGTCGAGCTCTACACGAAGAACTGCCAGCTGCGCGAGCAGGCGTCGCTGCTGCGGCTCCAACTGGAGGGCGGCGGCTCGAACGGTGTGGACGCGGGCAAGGAGACGCCCGGGTTGCTGGCAGAGCTGTCCGCTCGACTCGCGGCCGTCGAGGAGCAGGCGGAGGCACTTACCAAGCAGCTAGGTGAGGAAGCGGCCGACGCGTCGGTCGTGGCGACCGCGGCCCACCTGGAGCGCAAGCTCACCGGCCTGCGCAGGGCGCTGGACGCGCTCGAACCCGGGGCCGCCGGCGGCGCGACCGTGCTGCCCCTCCAGGGTTGAGGCCCCCCGCGGGAGCGGTCCGGGCGTCCCACCGCTCGCTCATGAGGGTGTGTCAGGTCTGGCGGCCCGTCATGGCCGCCGTCGCGACACGAACGGGTGAAGGGGTGGTCACGCGTGTCCACCGGCGTGCGCACCGGTAACCTCGGGCGCATGGCCTCTCGTACGTCCGGCAAGGGTTCCCAGAGCGCGGCGGGCGCCGCGAAGAGCCGCACCGGCCGTACGACGGCGCCGGCGGGGAAAGCGGCTCCCGCGCGCAAGCCTCCGGCGAAGAAGGCCGCGGCGGCCCGGCGCGCCCCCGTCAAGAAGGTCGCCGCCAAGCCCGCGCCGTCCCCGACGGGGGGCGTGGTGCGGCTGGTGCGCCTGGTGTGGCTCGGCATCGCCCACGCCGTCGGCTCCGTCTTCCGCAGTGTCGGCCGGGGCGCCAAGAACCTCGACCCCGCCCACCGCAAGGACGGTCTCGCCCTGCTGCTGCTCGCCCTGGCGCTGATCGTCGCGGCCGGGACCTGGTCGAACCCCAGCGGGCCCGTGGGGGACCTGGTCACCATGCTGATCACCGGTGCGTTCGGGCGCCTCGACCTCCTCGTGCCGATACTGCTCGGCGTGATGGCGGTGCGCTTCATCCGCCACCCCGAGCAGACCGACGCCAACGGCCGGATCGGCATCGGCCTGTCCGCCCTGGTCATCGGGGTGCTGGGGCTCGTACACATCGCCTGCGGGGCGCCGGGTCGCGGCGAGGGCACCACCGCCATGCAGGACGCGGGCGGCCTCATCGGCTGGGCCGCCTCCAAGCCGCTGATCTTCACCATGGGCGCGCCACTGGCCGTACCGATGCTGGTCCTCCTCACTCTGTTCGGAGTGCTGGTGGTCACCGCGACGCCGGTCAACGCCATCCCGCAGCGGCTGCGCGGACTCGGCATCCGGCTCGGGCTGGTGCAGCCGAACGCCTACGACGAGGGCTTCGGGCAGCCGGCGGGCGCGGCCCCGCAGGACCGGCCGGCGGGCGCCGACCCGGTGCGCCGTAGGGCCGGGGTCGTGGACCCGGCGGGCGCCGCCGAGGAGGAGGCCTTGACGCGGCGGCGCAAGCCGCGTCCGAGCGCGACCCGGCCCGCGATGGACCGGGAGATGGACGCCGTCGACGTCGCGGCGGCGGCCGCCGCAGCGTTGGACGGGGTGGTCTACGGAGGTCTGCCGCCCTCCCCGGTGGTAGCCGACCTCACCCACGGGATCAGCGCCGAGCGCGGGCCCGGGGCGGTGGAGGTCACGACCCCGGTGCCGCCCGCGCGGGAGGAGCAGCCCGCCACGGCCCCGGGGCCCGCCGTCTCCGCGCCCGTGCCCGGGTCCGCCCGGCCCGCGGCGGGTCCGCACGACAGCACCGCAGCGGCCTCCGGCACCCTCTCCGTGCCCGACCTCACCAAGGCCCCCCCGCGCGCCGAACCGCTGCCGCCCCGCGCCGAGCAGCTCCAGCTGCGCGGGGACATCACGTACGCGCTGCCCTCCCTGGACCTGCTGGAGCGCGGTGGGCCCGGCAAGACCCGCAGCGCCGCCAACGACGCGGTGGTGGCCTCGCTGACGAACGTGTTCACCGAGTTCAAGGTCGACGCGAAGGTCACCGGCTTCACCCGCGGGCCGACGGTCACCCGCTACGAGGTCACCCTCGGCGCCGCCGTGAAGGTCGAGCGCATCACCGCCCTCGCCAAGAACATCGCGTACGCCGTCGCCTCGCCGGACGTGCGGATCATCAGCCCCATCCCGGGCAAGTCGGCGGTGGGCATCGAGATCCCGAACACCGACCGGGAGATGGTCAACCTCGGGGACGTCCTGCGCCTCGCGGACGCCGCCGAGGACGACCACCCGATGCTCGTGGCGCTCGGCAAGGACGTCGAGGGCGGCTACGTCATGGCCAACCTCGCGAAGATGCCGCACGTCCTGGTGGCCGGCGCCACCGGCTCCGGAAAGTCCTCCTGCATCAACTGCCTGATCACCTCGGTGATGGTCAGGGCCACACCGGAGGACGTGCGGATGGTCCTCGTCGACCCCAAGCGGGTCGAGCTGACGGCGTACGAGGGCATCCCGCACCTGATCACCCCGATCATCACCAACCCCAAGCGGGCCGCCGAGGCCCTCCAGTGGGTGGTGCGCGAGATGGACCTGCGCTACGACGACCTCGCCGCCTTCGGCTTCCGCCACATCGACGACTTCAACCAGGCGATCCGGGACGGCAAGATCACGCTGCCGCCGGGCAGCGAGCGGGAGCTCAGCCCGTACCCGTACCTGCTGGTGATCGTCGACGAGCTCGCCGACCTGATGATGGTGGCCCCGCGCGACGTCGAGGACTCGATCGTGCGCATCACCCAGTTGGCCCGCGCGGCCGGCATCCACCTGGTGCTCGCCACCCAGCGGCCCTCGGTGGACGTCGTCACCGGCCTGATCAAGGCGAACGTGCCCTCGCGGCTGGCGTTCGCCACCTCCTCGCTCGCCGACAGCCGGGTCATCCTCGACCAGCCCGGCGCGGAGAAGCTGATCGGCAAGGGTGACGGACTGTTCCTGCCGATGGGCGCCAACAAGCCGGTCCGCCTCCAGGGCGCGTTCGTCACCGAGGACGAGATCGCCGGGATCGTGAAGCACTGCAAGGACCAGATGGCGCCCGTCTTCCGCGACGACGTCACGGTCGGCCAGAAGCAGAAGAAGGAGATCGACGAGGAGATCGGCGACGACCTGGACCTGCTGTGCCAGGCGGCCGAACTCGTGGTCTCCACCCAGTTCGGCTCCACCTCGATGCTCCAGCGCAAGCTCCGCGTCGGCTTCGCGAAGGCCGGCCGACTCATGGACCTGATGGAATCGCGGGGCGTCGTGGGCCCGAGCGAAGGTTCGAAGGCGCGCGACGTCCTGGTCAAACCGGACGAGCTGGACGGGGTCCTGGCGGTCATCCGGGGGGACGACCAACCGTAAGGGTCCGGCGGGCAACCGTTTCCCCCGGTCGTGCGTCAAGTTGAGGGATACGGCTCACACCGCGCTCCGGCGCGGTGCCGTCGTACCGCCTCCGCACCACCCGGAGACCCGAACACCATTCGGATGGCCTAGGGACTCCACCCCTCCGGTTGCTCCACCCTTTCGTCACCCCCCTAGACTGGACAGCCAGCAGGTGGCTACACGCTCGAAAGGCGCCCTCGTGTCCATCGGCAACGCCAACTCCCCCGAAGAAGAGCGGCCTTCGACCGACGACCGGTCCGAGGACCGTCTCGTCGAACCCACCGTCGAAGGACCGTCCATCGGGACGGCCCTCAAGAAGGCCCGGATCGCCGCCGGGCTCACTGTCGACGAGGTCAGTTCCACCACCCGCGTGCGCATCCCGATCGTGCACGCGATCGAAGAAGACGATTTCTCGCGGTGCGGCGGCGACGTCTACGCCCGCGGTCACATCCGTACGCTCGCCCGCGCCGTCCACCTCGATCCGGCACCCCTGGTCGAGGCCTACGACGCGGCCCACGGCGGCCGGCCGGCGCCCACCCCCGCCGCGCCGATGTTCGAGGCCGAACGCATCCGTCCCGAGCGGCAGCGGCCGAACTGGACGGCGGCCATGGTCGCCGCGATCGTCGCCGTCATCGGTTTCGTGGGCTTCACCGCCTTCGGCGGCGACGGCGGCGCCAAGGAGAACCGGCCGATGGCGGAAGGTTCCGCCGCCTCGGCCGCGCCCAAACCGGCGGGCAAGCCGGCCGCGCCCCAGCAGCCGACGAAGGCGCCGAAGCCCGCGCCCTCCGACAGCGCCATCGCCGCCGCGCCCAAGGACCTCGTCACGGTCGTCCTGACGGCCAACGACGGGGAGAGCTGGATCTCCGCCAAGGACCACAGCGGTCGGTCGCTGTTCGACGGCACGCTGGCCCTGGGCGAGTCGAAGACCTTCACCGACAAGGAGTCCATCGACCTCGTACTCGGTGATGCCGGGGTCGTCAAGCTCTTCGTGAACGGCAAGGAGATCAAGGACCAGTTCCAGCCGGGGCAGGTCGAACGGCTCACCTACACCAAGGACGACCCGCGTCAGGGCCAGGCCCAGGCCGGCTGACCAGCGCGGACCGTGTGGTTCCAGATCCCCGGGAGGCCGATTGGCGGCCCGGGGATCTTGTCTTGGGGGATGTGGGGCGGGGGCCGCCGCCGGGACGAAGTAGTCTTGAGTCCATGCCCGAACGCCGTACCGTCGCCCTTGTCACTCTTGGCTGCGCCCGTAACGAGGTGGACTCGGAGGAGCTCGCAGGCCGCTTGGCGGCGGATGGCTGGGAGCTCGTCGAGGACGCCGCCGACGCGGACGTAGCCGTCGTCAACACCTGTGGCTTCGTCGAAGCCGCCAAAAAGGACTCCGTAGACGCCCTGCTGGAAGCCAATGATCTGAAGGATCACGGCAAGACCCAGGCCGTCGTCGCCGTCGGCTGCATGGCCGAGCGCTACGGCAAGGAACTCGCCGAAGCGCTCCCCGAGGCCGACGGCGTGCTCGGCTTCGACGACTACGCCGACATCTCCGACCGCCTGCAGACCATCCTCAACGGAGGCATCCACGCCTCCCACACCCCGCGTGACCGGCGCAAGCTGCTGCCGATCAGCCCGGCCGCCCGCCAGGACGCGGAGGTGGCCCTGCCCGGACACGCCCAGGAGCCCGCCGAGGCCCCCGCGGACCTGCCGGAAGGCCTCGCGCCCGCCTCCGGGCCGCGCGCGCCCCTGCGCCGCCGTCTGGACAAGAGCCCGGTCGCCTCGGTGAAGCTCGCCTCCGGCTGCGACCGTCGCTGTTCCTTCTGCGCCATCCCGTCCTTCCGCGGCTCGTTCATCTCCCGC
This sequence comes from Streptomyces sp. Tek67B01, assembly GCF_055231995.1. Taxonomy (NCBI): domain Bacteria; kingdom Bacillati; phylum Actinomycetota; class Actinomycetes; order Kitasatosporales; family Streptomycetaceae; genus Streptomyces; species Streptomyces sp. Tek67B01. The sequence continues at coordinate 2,077,631 of NZ_JBUYUY010000001.1, read as the reverse complement.
CGCCCCAGCGACGTGCTGGGCGAGACGCGCTGGCTCGCCGAGCAGGGCGTCAAGGAGGTCATGCTGGTCTCCGAGAACAACACCTCGTACGGCAAGGACCTCGGCGACATCCGGCTGCTGGAGACGCTGCTGCCGGAGCTGGCAGCCGTGGACGGCATCGAGCGCGTCCGCGTCAGCTACCTCCAGCCCGCCGAGATGCGGCCCGGCCTGATCGACGTCCTCACCTCGACGCCGAAGGTCGTCCCCTACTTCGACCTGTCGTTCCAGCACTCGGCCCCCGACGTGCTGCGCGCCATGCGCCGCTTCGGTGACACCGACCGGTTCCTTGAGCTGCTCGACACCATCCGCGGCAAGGCCCCGCAGGCCGGCGTCCGCTCCAACTTCATCGTCGGCTTCCCCGGCGAGACGGAAGCGGACTTCGCCGAGCTGGAGCGATTCCTCACCCACGCGCGGCTCGACGCCATCGGCGTCTTCGGCTACTCGGACGAGGACGGCACCGAGGCCGTCGGCTACGAGAACAAGCTGGACGCGGAGACCATCGCGGAGCGGCTCGCGCACATGCAGCGGCTCGCGGAGGAGCTGACCTCCCAGCGTGCGGAAGAGCGGATCGGGGAGACCCTGGAGGTACTCGTCGAGACGGTCACGGCCATCGGCGAGGACGACGAGGACGGCGAGGGTGCCTACGGGCGTGCCGCCCACCAGGCGCCGGAGACGGACGGCCAGGTGGTCTTCACGGACGGCACCGGTCTGGTGCCCGGCCGCATCGTGACCGCGAAGGTCGTCGGCACGCTGGGCGTGGACCTGGTTGCCGAGCCCCTGGACCTGGATCTCGAGGAGGCGGCCGGATGACCGGAGTCCCGGCACCAGCGGCGGGCGGGACAGGCCGCCGGCCCTCGCCCGGCGCGGGGCTCGGGACCGCGGCCGTCCACCAGGCCGGCCTGTGGAACATCGCGAACATCCTGACGATGGTCCGGCTCGTGCTCGTGCCGGGATTCGTCCTGCTGCTGCTCGCCGACGGGGGATACGACCCCGTCTGGCGGGCGCTGGCGTGGGCGGCGTTCGCCGTCGCGATGATCACGGACATCTTCGACGGGCACCTCGCCCGGACGTACAACCTGGTCACCGACTTCGGGAAGATCGCCGACCCCATCGCCGACAAGGCGATCATGGGCTCGGCGCTCATCTGTCTCTCCTGGCTCGGCGACCTCCCGTGGTGGGTGACCGGCGTGATCCTCGGGCGGGAACTGGGGATCACGCTCATGCGTTTCTGGGTCATCCGGTACGGGGTCATCCCGGCCAGTCGGGGCGGCAAGCTCAAGACCCTCGCCCAGGGCACGGCGGTCGGCATGTACGTGCTCGCCCTCACCGGACCTTTGGCGACCCTGCGGTTCTGGGTGATGGCCCTCGCCGTGGTGCTGACCGTCGTGACCGGTCTGGACTACATCCGCCAGGCCGTCGTCCTGCGTCGCAGGGGGCTGGCTGCGGAGCGGACAGCGACGTGACGCGAGCGGCGGGTGATTTTCCGGAGGCGGCCGGCGCCGCGGAATCGGCCGGCTCGCCGGACGGGACGGCGGAGGTGGCCGTTGCCGTACTGCGGCTGCTCGCGCAGAGTGACCAGACCCTCGCCGTGGCGGAGTCCCTGACCGGTGGACTGGTCGCCGCGGAGCTCACGGCCGTACCGGGGGCCTCGCAATCCTTCCGCGGCTCGGTGACCGCGTACGCGACCGAGCTCAAGCACCGGCTCCTGGGGGTGGACGCGGCGCTGCTGGCCGCCGAAGGGGCGGTGAACGCGCAGGTCGCGGGGGAAATGGCGGCCGGGGTGCGGCGGGCACTGGGGGCTTCGTGGGGGATCGCGACGACCGGGGTGGCCGGTCCCGACCCCCAGGACGGGCAGCCGGTGGGGACAGTTTTCGTCGCCGTTGCCGGCCCGGGGGTCAGGAAAACGGCCCGGCTGCGGTTGAACGGCTCCCGGACGGAAATCCGTAGGGAGAGTGCACGGACAGTGCTCGAACTCCTCTCGAGCGAACTCCGCGAGAATCTGCGGGGGCAGGATACGGAACAGAACGGGGGGATTTGATGTTTGCAGCCCTGAGTGAACACGACATCGCTCCCCGCACGGCCGCGGCGCGAGGCGGTACGGTGGGGCGTGAAGGTTACGGCTACACGGTCAGAGGAGGGAGCCACCGATGATTCTGCTCCGTCGCCTGCTGGGTGACGTGCTGCGTCGGCAGCGCCAGCGCCAGGGCCGTACTCTGCGCGAAGTCTCCTCGTCCGCCCGAGTTTCTCTCGGCTATCTCTCCGAGGTGGAGCGGGGGCAGAAGGAGGCATCCTCCGAGCTGCTCTCCGCGATCTGCGACGCGTTGGACGTACGGATGTCCGAGCTGATGCGCGAAGTCAGTGACGAGCTGTCGCTGGCGGAGCTTGCGCAGTCGGCCGCGGCAAGCGAACCGGTGCCGGCACCGGTGCGCCCGATGCTCAACTCGGTATCCGTGGCCTCGGTCGCGGGCACCACGGAGCGGGTGACCATCAAGGCGCCCGTGGAAGCGGTGAACGTCGTAGCCGCGTGAAGGCGAGCGCGTGAAGCGCGTATGAGTGTGGCCGGAGCCCCGGCCGGTGCGTGAGGCATCGGACGGGGCTTCTTGCCGTTCTGGGTGCGGCGGCGGGGGCGGTGCGGGAGGATGGGCCCGTCCGGATTCCGGCCCTCCTGGGAGGCGGCCGTGCGGTGGCTACTCATACCCGTCGTGCTGACGGCCGGGGTGCTCTGGTGGTGGGCCGTACTGCGGCTGGCGCTGGAGCCCGCGGACGCGGGACCCGTCGAGGGAGCCGTGGCCGTCGGCGGATGGGGGCTCGGGCTTCTTCCCGTGCACTGTGTGCCCGGACCGGCGCGCGGACGCCGGCGGCCGGCGGCCGAGGGCGCGTCACTCGGCAGGGCGTCGTTCACCAGGGCATCGATACCCCCCCGTTCGGGCGAAGGATCTGGCCCGTCATGAAGGACGAGGCGTCCGAGGCGAGGTAGAGCACCGCCTGGGCGATGTCCTCGGGCTCGCCGACCCGGCGCAGCGGTGACATCCGGATCATCGCGGCCTCGGTCCGCTCCAGTTCCTCGGCGCTGTGGCGGCCGGTCATGGGGGTGCGGACCCAGCCCGGCGCGACGGCGTTGACGCGAATGCCGTGCGGGCCGACCTCGGTGGCCAGGGTCTTGGTCAGCTGGACGACGGCCGCTTTGGCGGCGCTGTAGCAGAGCAGGCCCGGCTGGGCGGCGTCCACGGCGCCGGAGGCCATGGTGACGACCGAACCGGGACGGCCGGCGGCGATCATGGCGCGGACGGCCTCCTGGCAGGTACGCAGGACGCCCTTGAAGTTGATGTCCAGGACCCGGTCGAGGTCCTCGTCGGAGGTGTCCAGGACGCTGCCGGTGTGCATGATCCCGGCGATGGCGGCGGTGATGTCGAGCGGGCCCGTGGCCTCGACGGCCTCCCGCAGCGCGGCGCGGTCGGTCACGTCGAGGGTGTGGGTGGCGGCCTCTCCGCCGGCTTCCGTGACCAGGCGGGCGGTCTCGCCCAGGCCGGCCGCGTCGCGGTCGGCGCAGTGCACGGCCGCGCCGGCCCGGGCGAGGAGTACGGCGGTGGCACGGCCGATCCCGCTCGCGGCGCCGGTGACGAGCGCGGTGCGGCCGGTGAGGTCGTACGGGGCTGTGGGCATGCCCGGACGGTACGACCGAATCTGACGGATCGTCAACTATGGGGTGGGGCCGGATTGGCAGCGGGGGCACCAGTACGTGGGGCGGTCCTCCTTCACGAAGCGGCGTACCGGGGTGCCGCAGCGCAGGCAGCCGTGCGGGGCGCGCCCGTAGACGAAGAGGGCCTGGCCCCGGCGGCGGCTGCCGGTTGTGTTGCGGGTCTCGCCGGAACCGAGGTTGGCCGCGAGGAGGCGCTGGGCGGCGCCGACCAGGCGGACGGTGGTGACCTCGGGATCCGGGAGCGCGCCGACCGGGGTCCAGGGGGTGACCTGGGCGAGGAAGCAGAGCTCACACATGTACACGTTGCCGATGCCGGCTAGGTTGCGCTGGTCGAGCAGGGCTTCGCCCAAGGGGCGTTCGGGCTGCGCCAGCAGGTTCGCCGCGGCTTTGGCGGGGTCCCAGTCCGGGCCGAGGAGGTCGGGGCCGAGGTGGCCGACGACCTTGTCCTCGTCGGCGGTGTGCAGGAGTTCGAGGACGGGGAGGCGGTAGCCGACGGCGGTGTCGGAGGCGGTGCCGAGGATGGCGCGGATCTCGTAGCCGGGACCGCCGTGCCACTTCCGTCCGGTGGGGAAGACGTGCCAGGCACCGTCCATGCGGAGGTGGCTGTGGAGGGTGAGGCCGCCGTCGCCGTCGATACGGGTGAGCAGGTGTTTGCCGCGAGGGATCACGTTCAAGGTGGTGCGGCCGGTGAGGTCCACGGTGGCCAGGCGCGGGACGCGCAGGTCGCTGCGGGTGATCTCGTGGCCGGCCAAGGCGGCGTGGAGCCGGGTCGCGGCGCGCCAGACGCTGTCTCCTTCGGGCATGGCCCCATTGTCGCTCCGGGCGCCGGTCCGCGCGGGGAGGCCCGGGCGCCGGTGCCGTGGCCGCCGTGAAACGCCGGAGCCCCCGCGGCGGGGTGTCCGCGCGGGGGCCGGTGGTGCCTGCTGCGGTGACTACTTCCAGGTGAGGGCCTTGTTGCCCACGGTGCTGTACGGCTCGCCCCAGTACTCTCCGCCGACCACCTTCACCTGGGCCGAAGGCGCCAGGGCGATCACGCAGTTGCTCTGCGACTGGCCGTTGGTGAAGCCCTTGGGCAGCGACTCGTCCTTGCACTTCTCGAACGTGCCGATGACGGAGACCCCCTGGGCCTCACTGCCGTCCGGGAGCAGGCCCTTCATGTGGCCGACCGAGGCGTACGCGAGGTCGGTGTTGCCGACGTTCTTCACCGTGTAGTGGACGTAGTAGGGGACCATCCCCTTCACCTTGTCGCCGAGCTTCAGCGAGTCCAGGTCCGCCGCCTGGCCCTGCTCGACGGAGGTCACGGTGAGGGCGATCGTGCCGCTGGTGGTGGTTCCGTAGGTGAACGGGACCGTCGCCGCCTCGCCGATCTTGAAGCTCTGCCCCGGCTTGGCCGTGCCCCCGGCGCCGGCCGGCGCCGCGCTGCCGGCGGCCGACGGGCTGCCTGCGGTACTGGGCTGGGCGTAGCCGGCCGCGGGCGAGGAGGCCGTGGGCGAGCCGGGTGCGGCCGAGCTGGGCGCCGCCGGGGCCGCGTCCTCGTTGCCGCTCTTGCAGCCGCTCAGCGTCAGGGTGGCGGTGACCGCCAGGCCGATGGTGCCGAGGGCGGTCCTGCGCATGGTTGTGGTGCTCACTTCTCAGGTCCCCCATGGACTATGTGTTTGACTGCGCATCGTCAATCCCGATGCCACTGGTGATCTTAGGCGCGGGGGAGCGGGCGGCCGCGCACTCGGCGCCCTTCGTGACGGGCTCAGGACATAAGCGCAACATAAGCGGAATCGTCGGGCCGGAACGGGCCCCCGCGACGGACGCCCGGGCCGGCCGTCGGCGTGGTCGTGTCACGGCCTCAGGCGCAGGCCGCGCGGGGTGGCGTGGAAGCCCGCCGCTTCCAGGGAACGGCCCAGCGCCGAGGTCAGTGCGGGCGCCGCGTTGATCCGCTCGACCGTCAGGGGCGGGACGGTGCCCGCACGGCAGGCCGCGGCCAGCGACGCCACGGCCGCCTCCAGGCGGGGCTCCTGGGCGTCGGGCCAGGCGAGCAGGGTCTTGCCGCCGCGCTCCAGGTAGAGGACGAGTTCCCCGTCGACCAGGACCACCAGGGAGCCGGCCTTGCGGCCGGGCTTGTGCGTGGCCCCGTCCGGCGGCTCCGGCCAGGGCAGGGCCGCGCCGTACGCGTTCGCAGGGTCGGCGGCGGCCAGCACCACGGCGGCCAGCGGCGGCGGGGTCCGCTCCGCCGCGCGCAACCGGTCCACCGCGCCGTCCATCGCGAACTGGGCCGCGCCCAGACCCTCGACGACATAACCCCGCCGGGCCTGCCCGCTGTCCTCGAACGCCGACAGCACCCGGTAGACGGCGCTGAAACCGCCCTGCACGCCCTCCGCGGCCACCGCGCCCCGGGTCACCACGCCGTGCCGGTCCAGCAGGGTCCGGGCCAGGGCGTGCGCCCGGTGGGTCGGGTCCGGGGCCTGGCCGGGCAGCAGCGACCAGCGGCCGGAGACCGTGGGTGGGCCGGTGCGGGACACCGTCGCGCTCAGGGTGCCGTAGCGGCCGCGCGGGACGGTACGGCGCGCCCGGTGCGCGGTGGAACCCGCCGTGCGGCCCGATCCCAGCAGCGAGCGCAGCGGCGCCAGGGTGTCGTTCGTCAGCCTCCCCGACCAGGCCAGGTCCCAGAGCGCCTCGGAGAGCTGGAGATCGGACGCCTCCGGCCACTTCGCCCGCACCGACTCCACCACCTGGCGGAAGAACAGGCCGTACCCGCCCGAGAGCGTGTCGAGGATCGCCTGGTGCAGCGGCGTCGGCTCCAGCGGATGGGCCGGTGGCAGCAGCAGGGGCGCCGCCTCCGCCAGGTAGAGCGAGACCCAGCCGTCCTTGCCGGGGAGGGCTCCGGCCCCGGCCCAGATCACCTCTCCCGTGGTGGTCAGTTCGTCCAGCAGGGCGGGGGAGTAGCCCGAGACCCGAGAGGGCAGGATCAGCCGCTCCAGGGCCGAGGCCGGCACCGGCGCCCCCTGGAGCTGCTCGATCGCCCGGGCCAGGCCGTCGATCCCGCGCAGGGCGCCGCCCAGGTGCTGCCACTGCGGCAGGAAGGTGGCCAGCGAGGCCGGAGGCACCGGCTCCAGCTCCTGCCGCAGGGCCGCGAGCGAGCGTCGGCGCAACCTGCGCAACACCGCCGCGTCGCACCACTCCTGTCCGATGCCCGCGGGGTGGAACTCGCCCTGCACCACCCGGCCCGCCGCGGCCAGCCGGTGCAGGGCGCCTTCCGTGACCGCCGTGCCCAGGCCGAAACGGTCGGCCACGGCGGTCGTGGTGAACGGACCGTGGGTCCGGGCGTACCGGGCCAGGAGGTCCCCGAGCGGGTCCTTGACCGGTTCGGTGAAGGCCTCCGGGACCCCGACGGGCAGCGCGGTGCCCAGCGCGTCCCTCAACCGACCCGCGTCCTCGATCGCCGCCCAGTGGTCGGCGCCGCCGACGCGGACCCGGATCGCCCGCCGCGCGGCGGCGAGTTCACCGGCCCAGGACGGCTGCGCCCCGCGCTCGGCCAGCTCACCGTCGGTCAGCGGGCCCAGCATGCGCAGCAGGTCCGCCACCGACTCGACGTCCTTGGCCCGGCGGTCCTCCGTGAGCCACTGGAGTTCGCGCTCCAGCTCCTCCAGTACCTCGGCGTCCAGCAGTTCACGCAGCTCCGCCTGGCCGAGCAGCTCCGCCAGCAGCCGGGAGTCCAGTGACAGCGCCGCCGCCCTGCGCTCGGCCAGCGGCGAGTCCCCCTCGTAGAGGAACTGGGCCACGTAACCGAACAGCAGCGAACGCGCGAACGGGGACGGCTCCGGCGTGGTGACCTCGACCAGCCGGACCCGCCGCGCCTCGATGTCCCCCATGAGCTCCGTCAGGCCCGGTACGTCGAAGACGTCCTGGAGGCATTCCCGTACGGCTTCCAGGACGATCGGGAAGGAGCCGAACTCCGATGCCACCTGTAGCAGTTGGGAGGCGCGCTGGCGCTGCTGCCACAGCGGTGTGCGCTTGCCGGGATTACGGCGCGGCAGCAACAGCGCGCGCGCCGCGCACTCGCGGAACCGGGAGGCGAACAGGGCCGAGCCGCCGACCTGGTCGGTGACGATCTGTTGGACGTCGCCTTGGTCGAAGGCGACGTCCGCCGCGCCCAGCGGGGCCTGTTCGTCATCGAACTCGAAGGTCTGCGCGGGGGCCGCCGGATCGTGGTCGAGCAGGTCCATGGACAGCAGGTCCGCGTCCGGCAGGCGCAGCACGATGCCGTCGTCCGCGTGCATGACCTGGGCGTCCATCCCGTACCGCTCCGCCAGGCGGGCCCCGAGGGCCAGCGCCCACGGGGCGTGCACCTGCGCGCCGAAGGGGGAGTGGACCACGACCCGCCAGTCGCCCAGCTCGTCCCGGAACCGCTCGACCACGATCGTCCGGTCGTCCGGTACGTGGCCGCAGGCCTCGCGCTGCTCGGCGAGGTAGGAGAGGACGTTCTCCGCGGCCCAGGCGTCGAGCCCGGCCGCCAACAGCCGCAGCCGGGCGTCCTCCTGGGTGAGGCCGCCGAGCTCGCGCAGGAACGCGCCGACCGCCCGGCCCAGTTCGAGGGGACGGCCGAGCTGGTCGCCCTTCCAGAACGGCAGCCGCCCCGGAACCCCGGGCGCCGGGGAGACCAGGACGCGGTCCCGCGTGATGTCCTCGATGCGCCATGAGCTGGTGCCCAGGGTGAACACGTCCCCCACCCGGGACTCGTAGACCATCTCCTCGTCGAGCTCGCCGACCCGGCCGCCGCCCTTCTTCGGATCGGCCCCCGCGAGGAAGACGCCGAACAGGCCGCGGTCCGGGATGGTGCCGCCCGAGGTCACCGCGAGGCGCTGGGCCCCCGGCCGGCCGGTGATCGTCCCCGCCACCCGGTCCCACACGACTCGGGGCCTGAGCTCGGCGAACGCGTCCGACGGGTAGCGGCCGGCCAGCATGTCCAGCACGGAGGTGAACGCCGACTCCGGCAGCGCCGCGAAGGACGCGGCCCGGCGCACCAAGGCCAGCAGGTCGTCCAACTGCCAGGTGTCCATCGCTGTCATCGCGACCAACTGTTGGGCCAGGACGTCCAGCGGATTGGAGGGGATGCGCAGGGACTCGATCGACCCCGTACGCATCCGCTCGGTCACCACGGCGGCCTGCACCAAATCCCCCCGGTACTTGGGGAACACCACACCGGTGGAGACCGCGCCCACCTGGTGGCCGGCCCTGCCGACGCGCTGGAGTCCCGACGCCACCGAGGGCGGCGACTCCACCTGCACCACCAGGTCCACCGCGCCCATGTCGATGCCCAGCTCCAGGCTGGACGTCGCGACCACGGCGGGCAGCCGGCCCGCCTTCAGGTCCTCTTCCACCAGTGCCCGCTGCTCCTTGGACACCGAGCCGTGGTGCGCGCGGGCCAGCAGCGGCGGGGCGCCCTGCGCGGCCCCCGACTGCGCCATGATCTCGGCCGGCGACGACCCCTCGGGCAGCTTCTCGCCCATCGCCCGCTCGTACGCGATCTCGTTGAGCCGGTTGCACAGCCGCTCCGCGAGCCGCCGGGAGTTGGCGAACACGATCGTGGACCGGTGGGCCTGCACGAGATCGGCGATCCGCTCCTCCACATGGGGCCAGATGGAGGGCTTGTCCCCGCCCTCCCGCCCTTCCGTCGCCGGGGAGCCGCCCAACTCGCCCATGTCCTCGACCGGGACGACCACCGACAGGTCGAACTCCTTCGTCGACGGCGGCTGGACGATCTCGACCTTCCCGCGCGGCGCGAGGTAGCGGGCCACCTCTTCCACCGGCCGGACCGTCGCCGACAGGCCGATCCGGCGCGCCGGCCGGGGCAGCAGCTCGTCCAGCCGCTCCAGCGACAGCGCCAGGTGCGCGCCGCGCTTGGTGCCCGCGACGGCGTGCACCTCGTCCAAGATCACCGTCTCAACGCCGGCGAGGGCGTCGCGCGCCGCCGACGTCAACATCAGGAACAGCGACTCCGGGGTGGTGATCAGGATGTCCGGCGGCCGCGTCACCAGCGCCCGGCGCTCGGCGGGCGGGGTGTCCCCCGAGCGGATGCCCACGCGGATCTCCGGCTCGGGCAGACCCAGACGGACCGACTCCTGCCGGATGCCGGTCAGCGGACTGCGCAGATTGCGCTCCACGTCGACGGCCAGGGCCTTGAGTGGCGACACGTACAGCACCCGGCAGCGCTTCTTCGGCTCGGCCGGCGGCGGGGTGGACGCCAGCTGGTCGAGGGCCGCGAGGAACGCGGCCAGGGTCTTGCCGGAGCCGGTGGGCGCCACGACCAGGACGTCCGAGCCCGCACCGATCGCCCGCCAGGCTCCCTCCTGGGCGGACGTCGGCATGACGAAGGCCCCCGAGAACCACGAGCGGGTCGCGGGGGAGAACGAATCGAGCGCGCTACCGAACATGCCCCCATCGTGCACCCGACCACTGACAACCGGCCGGACCTGCGTAAACGCGCCGACGGACCGGGATGCAGAATGGAGGAATGGGGACGGACGACGGCCGCCGGGAGTGGGCGCGGCACTGGCGGTACCCGGAGCTGCCCGGGCTGGACCTGCTGCGCGCCCACTACGTACGCCACACCTTCCCGCGCCACGCCCACGACGGGTACGTCATCGCGGCCGTCACCGGCGGGGTCGAGGAGATCGGGCTGCCGGCGGGCACCCTGCGCGCCGGCCCGGGCAGCGTGGTCCTGATCAATCCGGAGGTGGCGCACACCGCACGCGCCGGGGTCCCCGAGGGCTGGGCGTACGCCACCCTCTACCCGTCCCGCGCGCTGATCACCGAGGTCGCCGCCGAGATCGGCACCCTGCGAGGGACCCCCGGCTTCACCGCCGACATGGTCCCCGACGCACAGGCCTCGCGGGTGATCGCCGAGGTGCACCGGGCCGCCGAGACCGGGAACGCGCTGGCCGCGGACACGTTGCTGCGCGGTGTCGTGGCGCGGATGCTGACCCGGCACGCCGGACCACTGCCGGCCCGTACGGTGCGTCGTGCGGGCGGCGCCGACGCGGAGCGGGCCAAGGCCGTACTGGAGGAACGGATCGCGGAGCCGCCGTCGCTGGAGCAACTCGCGGGGGAGCTGGGGACGAGCCCGTTCGCCCTGCTGCGGGCCTTCAGGGAGCGGTACGGGATGCCGCCGCACACCTGGCTGACCGACGCCCGGGTGCGGCGCGCCCGCCGACTGCTGGACGCGGGCACCCCGCCCGCGGAGGCGGCCGTCGCCGTCGGCTTCACCGACCAGCCGCACCTGAACCGGCACTTCACCCGGATCGTCGGGGTCCCGCCGGGCGCCTACCGGAGGGAACGCAGACCCCCCTCCTGACCCAGCCCGGCCTGCCCCGGATGTCCTGCGGGCCCCGGGCGTCCCGGGCGCCCCGGGCGTCCCGGCCCCACAGGCCACGGCTGTCCCGCGGGCCGCCGGCCCCTGGAGCGCCGCAGGCCACGGGCGCAAGAACGTACAAGACCGCTCTCCGGCCCCGCGCATAGCGTCACCGCGTGGGAGAACATCAGATGGTGATGCAAGAGGCCCCCCAGGGGGTCGAGCGGCCGCGCGCAGCCGTCGTACGAGACGCCCTCGGCGTCGGGGTGGCCGTCGGCCTGTCGGGATTCGCGTTCGGGGTGACCGCCGCCGGGTCCGGAGTCAGCGTGCTCCAGGCCTGCGTACTGAGCCTGCTGGTCTTCACCGGCGCCTCGCAGTTCGCGCTGGTCGGCGCCCTCGCCGCGGGCGGGAACCCGTTCACCGCCGCCGCCGGCGCCTTCTTCCTCGGGACCCGCAACGCCTTCTACGGACTGCGGCTGTCCCAGCTGCTCGCCCTGCCGAAGGCCGTCCGGCCCCTCGCCGCGCACTGGGTCATCGACGAGACGACCGCCGTCGCCCTCGCCCAGCCCGGCCGCAAGTCGGCGCGGCTCGGATTCACGGTGACCGGCCTGAGCCTGTATGTGCTGTGGAACCTCACCACCCTGCTCGGCGCGCTCGGCGCCGAGGCCATCGGCGACACCACCGTCTGGGGTCTGGACGCCGCCGGGCCCGCCGTCTTCCTCGCCCTGCTCGCCCCCATGCTCAAGAGCTCCACCGAGCGGGCCGTCGCGGGCCTCGCGCTCGTCCTCGGTCTCGGCCTGCTGCCCGTACTGCCCTCCGGGGTGCCCGTGCTGGTCGCGGCGCTGGCCGCCCCCGCCGTGGTGTGGATGAAGGGACGCCGCTCGTGAACGTCTGGATCGCCATCGGGCTGACCGTCGTCGGCTGCTACGCCGTCAAGCTCGCCGGGCAGCTCGTGCCCGCCGGAGCCCTGGAGCGGCCGGCCGTGCGCAAGCTGTCCGCGCTGCTGCCCGTCGCCCTGCTCGCGGCCCTCACCGCCCAGCAGACCTTCAGCACCGGCCACGAGCTCGTACTCGACGCCCGCGCCGCGGGGCTGGCCGCCGCCGCGCTCGCGCTGCTGCTGCGCGCCCCGTTCCTCGTCGTGGTCGGCGCGGCGGTCCTCGTCACGGCCGGTCTGCGGGCCATGGGCGGCTAACCCGCCACGGAGGGCCGGGCGTGGGAGGCCGGGCGTGGGCGTTCAAGCGGTAGACGGTCAGGCGTTGGGGATCAGGCGTAGGGGATCAGGCCGGGAGCCGGCCGTAGGCGCGGAGCGTCAGGAGCGCCTCCAGTGTGGCGATCGGGCGCCGCTCCGGGGAGTTGCCGGGAGCCGAGGCCCCGCGGGGCACCGGCCAGCCCCCGTCCGGCTGCTGCCGGGCGGCGAGGAAGTCCAGGGACCGGCTCATCTCCGCGTCCGTGAACCAGCCCCTGGCCGACGACTCGGGGCGGCGCGCGAGGTCGTACGGGAACAGCTGCTCGCCCGACGCGTACCCGGGAGCCGTCGGGTACGCGTCCCGGCGCGCCGGATCGAGCACCACCAGGTGCCGCTCGCGCACCAGCCGCCCCAGCCGGTCCGCGGCCGCCGCCGCCCGGCTCCGGTCGGGCACGCCGTCGAGGAATGCCACCGCGCCCTGGACCTCGTACGGGTGCCAGTGGCGCAGCGTCTCGACGCGGTCCCAGCAGAAGTCGGTGGCCCGGAACAGCCAGGCGTGCCAGACCCGGTTGCGGTGCAGCGCGCCGACGACCGGGCCGGTGGTCAGCAGCGTGCTCGGCGGATCGTCGTACGGCGGCTGGTACGGGGCCGTCGGCCGGTCGTCCCCCGCGGGGAACACCGCCGGGAGCGCGCCGTCGGGAGTGGAGGCCGCGGCCAGGTGGGTGCAGAGCCGATCAACCCGCCGGCCCCCGCAGCGGCCGAGGGCATCCAGCACCTGAAGGGCGTACGCGGCGTGCGGCGGCCGGCTCAGCGGTCCGCGCAGATCCGGGTCGAGCGCGTGCCCGTAACCACCGTCGACGCCCAGGTACGCCTCCAGGGCGCGGTCCACGGCGTCGGGGTCGCCGCCGAGGAAGTGGTACGCGAACCGGTGTTGCTCCAGCACCCGCGCCGTGAGCCAGATGAACCGCTCGGCGCGGGCGAGCGGGGTCGGCGCGGCCGACGCGGCTTCGTCTCCAGGCATGTCGGAACCGTAGGGCGCCGGATGCGCGGTCGGGGGTGCGAACGCGGCCGGTGCACTCTCCGGGGCGCGATACTGGTGGCATGCGGTTGACGATTTTCTGGGAGCGGATGGCCGAGCACTTCGGGGCGGCCTACGCGGACTCCTTCGCGCGTGACCACGTCATGACGGAGCTCGGCGGGCGCACCGTGTACCAGGCGCTGGAAGCCGGCTGGGAGGCCAAGGACGTGTGGCGCGCGGTGTGTTCGGCGATGGACGTGCCCGCCTCGCGGCGCTGACCGGGCCGGCCCGCCCCGCCGCCGTACGGCGTGGGTCAGACTGGGGTGCGTGGCAGCGACTGAAGAGACGACCCCCCTACAGCCCGAGCGACCGGAAGAGCCCGAACGACCCGAACGAAGCGAAGGAACCGAACGAACCGAACGAACCGAGCACGGCGGACGGGCCGGTGACGGCTCCGTCACACAGTCGGCCCCAGCCACCGGACCGGTGGCTCAGGCCGGTGCGGCGGCCGGGGCCCGGATGCCGCGCTGGCTGCCCCGCGCGGTGATCCTCGTACTGGCCCTCGTCGCCTGCTTCCAGCTCGGCAGCTGGGCCTTCCACCAGCTGATCGGGCTGCTCGTCAACATCCTGATCGCCTTCTTCCTCGCGCTCGCCGTCGAACCCGCCGTGTCCCGGATGGCGGCCCGCGGCATGCGCCGCGGCCTCGCCACCTTCCTGGTGTTCCTCGGGGTGTTCGTCGCGGCCGCCGGATTCGTGGCGCTGCTCGGCTCGATGCTCGCCGGGCAGATCGTCGACATGGTGGAGGGCTTCCCCCGCTACCTCGACTCCGTGATCAGAACGGTCAACACGACGTTCCACACCGATCTGTCCCGGCTGGAGATCCAGGACAGCCTGCTGCACTCGGACTGGCTGCAGAAGTACGTGCGCAACAGCGCGAGCGGAGTGCTCGACGTCTCCGCCACCGTGCTCGGCGGCCTGTTCAAGCTGCTGACCGTCGGACTGTTCTCCTTCTACTTCGCCGCGGACGGCCCGCGGCTGCGGCGCGCGCTGTGCTCCGTACTGCCGCCCGCCAAGCAGTCGGAGGTGCTGCGCGCCTGGGAGATCGCCGTCGCGAAGACGGGCGGGTACCTGTACTCGCGCGGCCTGATGGCGCTGATCTCCGGCGTCGCCCACTACGTGGTGTTCGCCGTCCTGAACGTGCCGTACGCGCCCGCGCTCGCCGTGTGGGTGGGTCTGGTGTCGCAGTTCGTCCCCACCATCGGCACCTATCTGGCGGGCGCGCTGCCCATGCTGATCGCCTTCACGGTCGACCCCTGGTACGCGCTGTACGTGCTCGGATTCGTGGTGATCTACCAGCAGTTCGAGAACTACGTGCTCCAGCCCAAGCTGACCGCGAAGACGGTGGACATCCACCCGGCGGTCGCCTTCGGCTCGGTCATCGCGGGCACCGCCCTGCTGGGAGCGGTCGGGGCGCTCATCGCGATCCCGGCCGTCGCCACGCTCCAGGCCTTCCTCGGGGCGTACGTGAAGCGCTACGAGCTGACGGAGGGCGCCGACACGTCCGACGGCGGGGGACGGGACGGCGGGGGCCGGGCGGCCGACGCCGGCTCCGCTACTCCCGCGTCCCGTCGACGATCGCTGCCAGGGCGTCGGTGACGGTCGCCTCGACGGCGGCCTTCTCCAGACCGAGGCCGCTGAGCACACCCTGCCCGTTCTCGAGTTCGAGGAGGGCGAGCAGCACGTGCTCGGTGCCGACGTAGGCGTGACCCAGGCGCAGGGCCTCGCGGAACGTCAGCTCCAAGGCCTTCTTGGCGCCCGCGTCGAAGGGGATCAGGGCGGGCAACTCGGCCGGGTCCGCGGGCTCCGGCAGGACCGCGGCGACCGCGGCGCGCACGGCGTCCTCGCTGACGTGGTGCCCGTTCAGGACGAGCGCGGCGAGTCCCTCGGGCTCGGCGAGCAGGCCCAGCACCAGGTGTTCGGTGCGGATCTCGGTGCTGCGGCCGGCGCGGGCCTCGTTCTGCGAGGCCACGACTACGCCCCGGGCGCGGGGGGTGAAGCGGGCGAAGCCCTGCGCCGGATCGATCCCGGTGCCCTCGCCGCCGTCGCCCCCGGCCTTGTCGGCCTTGGGGACGAAGCGCTTCTGGGCGGCCTGGCGGGTGACGCCCATGCTGCGGCCGATGTCGGTCCAGGAGGCGCCGGAGCGGCGGGCCTGGTCGACGAAGTGGCCGATGAGGTGGTCGGCGACGTCACCGAGGTGCTCGGCGGCCACGACGGCTCCGCTGAGCTGTTCCAGCGTGTCGGGGTGGACCTTCTTGATCGCCTCGATCAGGTCGTCGAGGCGTACCGGACTGGTCATGCGAACTGGTTCCGCTGATGGGTTCGTCATGACGCAACCGTAGGTTGACACTCGGAAGAGTGTCAACCCAAGGTTGTCACCGGAGTCGGCTTTCTCCGTGCGTGTCCAGTGACCGGACCCCGACCCTGTGGGAGCGAGATCCGGCCACCGGTGCGGCAGTGTCAGGCGACCGGCTGCCCCTGGGTCGTCAGCAGGCCCAGGAGCTGGTCCATCTCGTTGCGCCAGAGGCGGTGCACGTTCATCCGGGTCGGCCGCTCCTGGCCCGGGAGCTGGAAGCGGAACGAGCTCCAGACGGCGTTGCGCTTGATCTCGGTGACCGCGCCGACGGCCTGGGCCGGCGGTATGGCGAAGACGATCTCCTGCGGCCGGTTGCTCATCCGGCTCGCCTTGTGCAGGACCACGGCCTGCTCGGTCACGGTGACGAAGTAGTAGGTGAGGAACATCTGGCCGATCAGACCGAGCATGCTCATCAGCCAGACGCTGGGGCCGGCGATGGCCTGGATCGTGACGATGGGCCGGTCGGCAGGGTTGATCTGGGCGATGGCCTCGGCCACCTGCTGCTGGATCGTGGCCTTCTTGATGGCCATGGTTCCTCCAAAGCGGAATGAACGCCCTCGGTCTCGGGGGCACCGCAGAGTATCCATGGGCGCGGGGGAGTCGGGGCCCGGGTCCGGTCGGGGACCCATGGGGGCGGGTATGCCGCTCCCGCCCCCGTTCGTGACCGGATGGGCCCCTTGCGGCAGTTGGGGGCGGTGCGGGGGACGGTCAGGGGGGCGGTTTCGGCCGGCAGGCGGTCAACTGTCGGGGTGATAGCGGCTTTCGCCAACCGGCCATGCCCTCTTGTGGGTTGGGGCTCGACATCCCAACAATGCGCATGACAACCGGAGGATCTTCGGTTGCATCGTCACAAGAGGGGAACCCCCACATGAACAAGCCTCTCGCCGGCGCCGTGCTCTCCCTGCTGCTGATCGGAGCGGGAGCGGCCCCGGCCGTGGCCTCCGTACCCCGGGACGCGGCCCCGCAGGCACCGGCCGCCGCACGGGATCGGGCCGCGCAGGCCGTCACGGTCAACTACGCGGGGACGGTCGCGCTCAGCAACTGCTCCGGCTCCGTCGTCCGCGCTCCCGGCTCGCAGCCGACCGACCCCGCGCTCGTGCTGTCCAACGGGCACTGCCTGGAGACCGGTTTCCCGGAGCCGGGCCAGGTCATCAAGGACCAGCGGTCCACCCGGTCGTTCTCACTGCTCAACGCCAACGGCGGCAAGGTGGCGACGTTGCGGGCGAGCAAGGTCGCCTACGCGACGATGACCGACACCGACATCTCGATCTACCAGCTGACCTCGACGTACGCGCAGATCCAGAGCCAGTACGGCATCAGCGCCCTGACGCTCGACGACGCGCACCCGGTTCAGGGGACGCCGATCAAGGTGGTCTCGGGTTACTGGAAGCGCACCTACAGCTGCGACGTCGACGGGTTCGCGTACCGCCTCAAGGAAGGTGCCTGGACCTGGAAGGACTCGGTCCGCTACACCTCGTCGTGCAACACCATCGGCGGGACGTCCGGCTCGCCGGTGATCGACACCACGAGCGGCAAGGTCGTCGCCGTGAACAACACGGGCAACGAGAACGGCGAGCGCTGCACGGACAACAATCCGTGCGAGGTGGACCAGAACGGCGTGGTCACGGTCCGCGAGGGCATCAACTACGCCCAGGAGGCCTACATCATCGTCCCGTGCATAGGCGCCGGCAACAAGATCGACCTCACCCGCCCCGGCTGCACCCTGCCCAAGCCGTAACCCCGCGCGCCGCCCCCACCGCCCACGCGAGGGGGCGGCGCCGCCCCGGCCGGCGACGGCCCGCCACGCCCGTGACGGCTCGGTCAGTGGAGGCAGAGGCAGAACGGATGGCCGGCCGGGTCCGCGTAGACCCGCCAGTTGGCCTCCGGGCGGAGCTGGTCCGTCCGCTCCAACACGGTCGCACCGAGGGCGAGCGCCCGCTTCTCCTCCCCGTCGAGGTCGTCCACGTCGAAGTCCAGGTGGATCTGCTGCGGGCGCTCCCCGCCCGGCCACTGCGGCGGTCGGTGGTCGTCCACCCGCTGGAAGGCGAGCGGCGTTCCCTCGAAGCCGTGCACCTCGAACCAGTCGGTGTCGTCCGGGTCGGCGACCACCCGGCCACCGAGGAGTTCCGCGTAGAACTCCGCGAGCCGGACCGGATCGGCGCAGTCCAGCGCGACCGCCTGTAGCTTTCGAATCACTTCCGACACCCCTCGTCGCCTCGACCCGTCACCTCGGGCCACACCTCGGGCCCACGGGTAGGTCCGTGGCCTCGGTCCGAGGCCTCGACCGTTT
This sequence comes from Streptomyces sp. Tek67B01, assembly GCF_055231995.1. Classification (NCBI taxonomy): domain Bacteria; kingdom Bacillati; phylum Actinomycetota; class Actinomycetes; order Kitasatosporales; family Streptomycetaceae; genus Streptomyces; species Streptomyces sp. Tek67B01. The sequence continues at coordinate 2,059,643 of NZ_JBUYUY010000001.1, read as the reverse complement.
CCGCGCCCGTGCACGGAGGGGGTCGTACCCACCGCAGCTGCGGGCATGCGCGGTGCTGCGTGGCCCCGCCGCCCCCTGGGCCATCCGGTCGCCCTCGGCGTGGCCGGCTTGACACGGAAATCGAACACGCATTCTCATGGGTTATCCACAGCCGAACCGGGCGTGGGAGCGCATTGTCAGTGGCAGGCGTTAGCGTCAATGGCGTGAAGCGATCGACTCAAGCAAACCGGGTGGAACCCATGGCAGGCACCGACCGCGAGAAGGCTCTCGACGCCGCGCTCGCACAGATTGAACGGCAATTCGGCAAGGGTGCGGTCATGCGCCTCGGCGACAAGCCGAACGACCCCATCGAGGTCATCCCCACCGGGTCGACCGCGCTGGACATCGCGCTCGGCGTCGGCGGGCTGCCCCGCGGCCGTGTGATCGAGGTGTACGGACCGGAGTCCTCCGGTAAGACGACCCTGACCCTCCACGCCGTGGCCAACGCGCAGAAGGCCGGCGGCACCGTCGCCTTCGTGGACGCCGAGCACGCGCTCGACCCCGAGTACGCGAAGGCCCTCGGCGTCGACACGGACAACCTCATCCTGTCGCAGCCGGACACGGGCGAGCAGGCGCTGGAGATCGTGGACATGCTGGTCCGCTCCGGCGCTCTCGACCTGATCGTCATCGACTCCGTCGCGGCGCTCGTCCCGCGCGCGGAGATCGAGGGTGAGATGGGCGACTCCCACGTGGGTCTCCAGGCCCGACTGATGAGCCAGGCGCTCCGCAAGATCACCGGCGCGCTCAACCAGTCGAAGACCACCGCGATCTTCATCAACCAGCTCCGCGAGAAGATCGGTGTGATGTTCGGCTCGCCCGAGACCACCACCGGTGGTCGCGCGCTGAAGTTCTACGCCTCCGTGCGCCTCGACATCCGTCGTATCGAGACCCTCAAGGACGGCACCGACGCGGTCGGCAACCGTACCCGCGTCAAGGTTGTCAAGAACAAGGTCGCGCCGCCCTTCAAGCAGGCCGAGTTCGACATCCTCTACGGCCAGGGCATCAGCCGCGAGGGCGGCCTGATCGACATGGGCGTGGAGCACGGCTTCGTGCGCAAGGCCGGTGCCTGGTACACGTACGAGGGCGACCAGCTGGGTCAGGGCAAGGAGAACGCCCGCAACTTCCTCAAGGACAACCCGGATCTCGCCAACGAGATCGAGCGGAAGATCAAGGAGAAGTTGGGCGTGGGCGTGCGCAAGGACGCCGCGGCCGCGGAGGCCGGTGCGGAGGCTTCCGCCGACGCCACGGCCGTGCCCGCCCCCGCGTCGAAGGCCAAGACGACGGCCAAGGCCGCCGTGGCCAAGAGCTGACCCGTGCGGGAGCGGGAACGGGGCGACAGGGAGAGCGGCCGGGAGGGCCGTCAGGAGCTGCCGCCCCAGAGCCCCGAGGAGCAGGCGCGGGCGATCTGCTTGCGCCTGCTCACCGGGATGCCCCGGACCAGGCGCCAGCTCGCCGACGCCCTGGAGAAGCGGGGCATCCCCGAAGAGGTGTCGCAGGAGGTCCTCTCCCGGTACGAGGAGGTGGGCCTGATCGACGACGCCGCCTTCGCCGGTGCCTGGGTCGAGTCCCGCCACCGGGGCCGCGGCCTTGCCCGCCGGGCGCTCGCCCAGGAACTGCGGACCAAGGGGGTCCACGCCACGCTCGTCCAGGAAGCCCTGGAACAATTGGACTCCGACCAGGAGGAACAGACGGCCCGGGAGCTCGTGGAGCGCAAGCTCCGGGCGACCCGGGGCCTTGAGCGGGACAAGCGGATTCGGCGCCTCGCCGGGATGCTGGCGCGCAAGGGGTACCCGGAGGGCATGGCCCTGCGGGTGGTCCGCCGCGCGCTGGAATCGGAGGGCGAGGACCTGGACGGATACCCCGGGGACTGAGCCCCGGGGCACCGGCGCGGCGGGACACCGGACGGCCCCGGATCGGTGCCGGCGGGACGCCGGGATCACGATCGCGCGGCGGCGTCCGGCGGGACGACCGGCAGGCCCGCCGTTTTCCAGGCCTGGAAGCCGCCCGCCAGATCGGTCGCGCGGTGGAGGCCCAGCGCGTGCAGGGAGGCCGCCGCCAGCGTCGAGGCGTAGCCCTCGTTGCAGATCACCACGATCCGCAGGTCATGACCTGTGGCCTCGGGGAGTCGGTGGGACCCCTGGGGGTCGAGCCGCCACTCAAGTTCGTTGCGCTCCACGACCACGGCGCCCGGGATCAGCCCGTCCCGCTCGCGCAGCGCCTGGTAGCGGATGTCGACCAGGAGGGCCCCCGCGTTCCGCCGTGCGGCGTCGGCCTCGTCGGGCGAGACGCGCGCGTAGGTCGTACGGAGCCGGTCGACCAGGGCGTCGATGCCCTGCGGCACGCCGCTCACTGCCAGTCCGCCGGGCGCTCGACGTGCTCCAGCCTGAGCACCGGGCCGGTGCGGCTGTAGCGGCGGATCAACGGGAGCGGCGGGTAGTACGCGTGCACCGAGACGGCGTGCTCGGTCCGCGACTCGTTGAGCACCTCGTGTACGTGGTGCTCACCGAAACCGCGCCCCTCGCCCGCCCGGACGCCCCGGCCGCGGTCCACGTCCGGCGCCAGCTCCAGGCTCCGCCACCCCTCCGATGGCAAGCGTACGGCCAAGGAGTGCTCGGTGAGCTTGCCTCGGGCGGTGGCGAACGCGCCCCGCGATTCCGCGTGGTCGTGCCAGCCGGTCCCGGTGCCCGGCGGCCAGCCGATCAGCCAGGCCTCGCTGCCCCGGGGGCCGTCCAGCCGGATCCAGGTACGCCCTTGCGGGTCCAGGGGGAGCGAGGCGACGAGCTCGGGGTCGGCCGCGGTGCGCAGCGCGAAGGCGAGCAACTCCGCCGTCGTCGGTGCGGCGGCGGCAGGGGCAGTGGCAGGAGGAGGGGCGTGCGTGGGCGCAGACATGAGGAATGACCGTCCTGGGAGTTCGCGAAGGTGCGCGCCGCCGGTCCCGGAAGGACACGGGACCAGGGTCCGGGGCGGCGCGGAAGAAAGGGCGAATCAGCAGGAAGGGCGACACACGCAGCCCGCGTAGCGGAGCAGGTCCATGTGGACCCTCCGCCACAGGCGCACGTCGTTGCCGGTCATGACCGCGAGTGAAGCACGAGAAGACAAGAGGGTCAATCGATCACCCCGGTGGGCGTGGTGGACGTCTCCTCCAGCGGCGAGGGAACGCCGCCCGCCGGAGCGGGGGGACCGCAGCGGACGGCGTCGGCCGCCTCGTACAGTTCCGCCGGCCGGACCCCGGCGAAGGTCGCCGCCAGATGGCCGTCGGGGCGGACGAGCAGCACGGTGTGCGCGGGAGCCCCCGGATAACCGTCGGCCACCAGGAGTTCGGCCCGCACCGGGAGGGCGCTGACGGCTGCCGCGAGCCGGGGCATCAGCCCGGCGCCCAGCCAGTGCCGCCGGTCCCACACCCCGGTGCCCGGGGCGACCAGGAGCACCAGCAGCCTGCCCCGCCCCAGCAGGTCCCGCAGCGGCACCGTCGACCCGTCGGGCGCGGTCACCGGTACGTTCGCCACCGGGCCGCCGGGTTCGGTGGCGGTCGGCACCTCCCGTACGGCCACGGGCGGGGCGTACGTCGGCTCCCCGCCCAACGCGCCCCGGCCGAGGTGGCCGTCGGTGAGCAGGCTCTCGGCGGACCGTGCCGCCCCGGGGAGGTACGTACGCAGTCCGCCCCCACCGCGCAGCGCCGGCAACGCCTGGTCGGCGACGCGCAGCCGGGCAGCGACCGCCCTGCGCCGCTCTTCCTCGTAACTGTCCAGCAGCGCCTCGGATGCCCCCTGGTGCCAGTCCAGCGCGAGCTTCCAGGCCAGGTTCTCGGCGTCCCGCAGCCCCTCCTCGACCCCCTGCGTGCCGAGCGCGCCCAGCAGGTGCGCCGCGTCCCCGGCGAGGAATGCCCGACCGTCGCGCCAACGCCGGGCGAGACGGTGGTGCAGGGTGTGCACGCCGGTGTCGATCAGGTCGTACGGGGGGGTCGTGCCGCCGCACCATGCCGCCAGGGTGTCGCGGATCAGGGTGACGAGCGCGTCGGGGGTGACGAGGCCGCCGCGCGGCGGGAGCATCCAGTCCAGCCGCCACACCCCGTCGGGCAGCGGCCGCGCGGTGACCTCGCCCGTCGCGCCCCGGTGCAGCAAGGCCTCGCCTGGCCAGGGGAGTTCGGTACGCAGGGCGGCGACGGCGTGCCGCTCGACGGCGGTCCGGCCGGGGAAGCGGATACCGAGCAGCTTGCGTACGGTCGAGCGGGCTCCGTCGCAGCCCACCAGGTGGCTTCCGCGCCACCAAGTGGTCTCGGCGCCCAGCGTGTGGGCGGTGACCCCGCGGCCGTCCTGCTCCAGGGCGTCCAGCCGGGTATCGGTGACCAGCCGGACCAGCGGCTCGGCGACGGCGGCGTCCCGCAGGCCGCGCGTCAGCGCGTGCTGCGGCAGGTGCAGCGGCGCCGGGTGGTCCTCGAAGGTGATCCGCCGGGAGTCCCGGCCCCGCCGCATCGTGCGCCAGGCGGCGTAGTACGCGCCCTCGTCGCGCAGTGTCGTACAACCGAGCCGGTGGGCCATGGAGGCGGTGTCGGAGTGCAGGACGACGGAACGGGCCGGTCGGGGCTCGTCCTTGCCGGGCCCTTCGTCCAGGACGACGGAGGGCACGCCTTGGCCGGCCAGGGCGAGGGACAGCGACAGCCCGACGGGCCCCCCGCCGACGACGATCACCGGGTCCATGATGCGGCTCCCGATGTCCGGTATGTGATCACACAACGTATGCAACCGACTGGAGGTGCCTGCGTCAAGTGACACCGGTCCGGACAGCACTGTGTGGTGCGGCGGAGGGTTCCGCCGCACCACACAGGCTACGCACTATGACTGACTTCGCATCAGCGGACTTACCGTCAGCGGGGGTGGTCCGCGCGAACGGTCGCCGACCGCCGGGCGGCACTCACCCGGTGCTGTTGTTGCCCGTGGCCAGGTCGCTCGCCTCCGCCACACCCACGACCGCGCCGGTGCTCTTCTTCGACTGCCGCAGCCGGCGCTCCAGCCAGGAGGCGGAGGCGGCGAGGGCGTAGTTCACCGCGACGAACAGCGCCGCGATCACGATCAGCGTCGGGATGGTGTTGCTGTAGTTCGCCGAGATCTGCCGGTTCATCGACAGCAGTTCGCCGTAACCCAGGACCGCGCCACCGAGCGCGGTGTCCTTGAGGATCACCACGAGCTGGCTCACCAGCGCCGGCAGCATGGCGGTCACGGCCTGCGGGAGCAGGACGTACGCCATGGTCTGGCCCTTGCGCATGCCGATCGCCTTGGCCGCGTCGGTCTGCCCGTGCGGCAGCGACTGGATGCCGGCTCGGACGATCTCGGCGATGACCGAGGCGTTGTACAGGACCAGGCCCGTGACCACCGCGTACAGCGGCCGGATCTCGGACTCGACGTTCGAGAACTTCACGTACAGGGCGAAACCGAACAGCATCAGCATCAGGACCGGGATGGCCCGGAAGAACTCCACGACCGCGCCGACCGGGACGCGCACCCAGGCGTGGTCCGAGAGCCGGCCGATGCCGAGCAACGCGCCGAGCGGAAGCGCGATCACCATCGCGATCAGACCGGCCTTGAGCGTCGCCAGCAGGCCGGGGATCAGGAACGTCGTCCAGATCTGGCCGTCGGTGACGAACGGGCTCCACTTCTCCCCGTCGAGCTGGTGCTTGTCCGCCATGAGGCCCAGCGCCCACCACAGGGCCAGGCCGAGCAGCACGAGGAAGACGGCGGAGTAGATCCAGTTGCGGGCCTTGGCCTTGGGGCCGGGGGTGTCGTACAGCACGGTACTCATCGCTTCACCGCCATTCGCTTGGCCACCCAGCCGAGCAACAGGCCGGTGGGCAGGGTGAGTACGACGAAGCCGAAGGCGAACACCGCGAAGACCTCGAAGAGCGCCTGCGCCTCGTTCTCGATCATCTCCTTCATCAGCAGGGCCGCTTCGGCCACGCCGATGGCCGCCGCCACGGTGGTGTTCTTCGTGAGGGCGATCAGTACGTTCGCGAGCGGCGCGATGACCGCCCGGAAGGACTGGGGGAGCACGACCAGCGTGAGTACCTGGAAGAAGCTCAGGCCCAGCGCGCGGGCGGCCTCGGCCTGCCCGACGGGCACGGTGTTGATGCCGGAGCGCAGCGCCTCGCAGACGAAGGTGCCGGTGTAGGCGGTCAGACCCAGGACGGCCAGCCGGAAGCCGGTCTCCTTGAAGGTGTCGCCGCCGAGCGTGATGCCCAGGGTCTGGCTGAGGCCCAGCGAACAGGCGAGGATCAGCACGGTCAGCGGGGTGTTGCGCACCACGTTGACGTACACGGCGGCGAAGCCGCGCATCAGCGGGACCGGGCTGACCCGTATCCCGACCAGGACGGTGCCCCATATGAGGGAACCGACCGCCGAGTAGAGGGTGAGCTGAACCGTCACCCAGAAGGCTCCGAGCAGGTCGTACTGCCCGGAATCAAGAAAGTCGAACACGTTGCCCTGCGCTCTCCCCAGGATGGCCGGTGGGGCGCGCCGCCGCCCGCGGCAGGCGGGCGGCGACGCTCCTCACCGGGGAATCAGCTGCCTTCGGTGATCTGCGGGGCAGGCTCGTTCTTGTAGTCGGCCGGCCCGAAGTTCTTCTTCACGGCCGCTTCCCAGGCACCGTCCGCGACCATCTTCTTGAGAGCGGCGTTGACCTTGGTCTGCAGGTCCTTGTCGCCCTTCTTGAGGCCGATGCCGTAGTTCTCGTTGCTCAGGTTCAGCCCGACCAGCTTGAACTTGCCCTTGTTCTTCTCCTGCGCGGCGTAGCCCGCCAGGATCGAGTTGTCCGTGGTCAGGGCGTCCACGGCCTTGTTCTCCAGGCCGGTGAGGCACTCGGAGTAGCCCGGGAACTCCTGGAGGTCGGCCTCCGGGGCGAGCTTGGTCTTGACGTTCTGCGCCGAGGTGGAGCCGGTGACGGAGCAGAGCTTCTTCTTGTTGAGGTCCTCGGCCTTGGTGATCGAGGTGTCGTCGGCGCGGACCAGCAGGTCCTGGTGGGCCAGGAGGTACGGGCCGGCGAAGTCGACCTTCTGCTTGCGCTTGTCGTTGATCGAGTAGCTCGCGACGACCAGCTTGACGTCGCCGTTGGCGATCAGGTTCTCGCGCTCGGAGCTGACGGCCTGCTTGAACTCGATCTGGTTCGCCTCGTAGCCGAGTTCCTTGGCCACGTACGTCGCGACGTCGACGTCGAAACCGGTGAACTTGCCGTCGGGGGTCTTGAGACCCACACCCGGCTGGTCGAACTTGATGCCGATGACGATCTTGCCCTTGGAGTCACCGGACGCACCGCCGCCACCGGAGGACTTGTCGCTGCTGCCGCCACAGGCGGTCGCGGTCAGGGCGAGAGCGACGGCCGCGGCGACGGCCGCACCGGCCTTGTAAACCTTCATCGTGAACTTCCCTCGAATGAGACGTTGTTGGACGGCGGACGACACGTGGCTCCGGGCCGTCACCGGATCACTACCAGACGAGGACCGTCAGTGGTGAAGGATCTTCGACAGGAAGTCCTTGGCGCGGTCGCTGCGCGGGTTGGCGAAGAACTGCTCCGGGGTGGCCTCTTCGACGATCTTCCCGTCGGCCATGAAGACGACCCGGTTGGCCGCGGAGCGGGCGAAGCCCATCTCATGCGTCACGACCACCATCGTCATCCCCTCCCGGGCGAGCTGCTGCATGACCTCCAGCACCTCGTTGATCATCTCCGGGTCGAGTGCCGAAGTCGGCTCGTCGAAGAGCATCACCTTCGGGTCCATCGCCAGCGCCCGGGCGATCGCCACGCGCTGCTGCTGACCACCGGAGAGCTGCGCCGGGTACTTGTCCGCCTGGGAGCCGACCCCCACCCGGTCCAGCAGCGACTTCGCCTTCTCCAACGCCGCCGCCTTGTCCGCCTTGCGGACCTTGAGCTGACCCAGCATCACGTTCTGCAGCACCGTCTTGTGCGCGAACAGGTTGAACGACTGGAAGACCATGCCGACATCGGCCCGCAGCCGCGCCAGTTCCCGGCCCTCGGAAGGCAGTTCCTTGCCGTCGACCGTGATGGTCCCCGAATCGATCGTCTCCAGCCGGTTGATCGTCCGGCACAGCGTGGACTTGCCCGATCCCGAGGGACCGATCACCACGACGACCTCACCGCGGGCAATGCTCAGATCGATGTTCTGAAGCACGTGCAGCGCGCCGAAGTGCTTGTTGACGTTGCTCAGTACGACCAGGCCGTCCGCGGCCCCCGCCGCGTCCTGAACGTCCTTGGTCACTGATACTCCGCTCATCGGCTTCTTGCTCCGTCCTCCGTCGGTTGGGAGGACAGTAGTGACGTGACGCTCACACCGTCATCACATCTGAGGGAGAATTGAGCATAACGATCCGGCCTCGCCCGGATACGCTCCGTGGGCGACCGCGGTCCACGCTCTTTCTTACGCGTACCGGGTGCATAACGGAAGACTCGCGAGACCTGAACCCTCTTGACGTGGGACTCTGCATCGGCGTGGATGCAGGGTGGCCACGCGCGCGTGCCATCGACCGATCGAGGAAAGGGGACCTGAGTGAGACTGCTGCTCGTCGAGGACGACGACCACGTCGCCGCCGCGCTGTCCGCGATCCTCGCCCGGCACGGCTTCCAGGTCACCCACGCCCGCAGCGGCGAGGAGGCCCTCCACGCCCTGCTGCCGGCGGGTGCCCCGACCTCTCCCTACGGGGTGATCCTGCTCGACCTCGGCCTGCCCGACCAGGACGGTTACGAGGTCTGCGGCAAGATCCGCAAGCGCACCGCCACGCCCGTCATCATGGTGACCGCACGCGGCGACGTACGCTCGCGCATCCACGGCCTGAACATGGGCGCCGACGATTACGTCGTCAAGCCCTACGACACCGGTGAGCTCCTCGCACGCATCCACGCGGTCGCCCGCCGCACCGGCGCCTCCGAGGAGGCCGCCGCCACGGGGACCGGCGTCCCGTCCGTGGTCCGGCTCGGGCCCGTCGCCATCGAGCTGCCCACCCGCCGCGTCACCGTGGACGACGCCGACGTCCCGCTCACCCGCAAGGAGTTCGACCTGCTCGCACTGCTCGCCCAGCGCCCCGGCGTCGTCTTCCGGCGCGAGCAGATCATCAGCGAGGTGTGGCGCACCAGTTGGGAGGGCACCGGGCGGACCCTCGAAGTCCACGTCGCCTCGTTGCGCTCCAAGCTCCGTATGCCGGCCCTCATCGAGACCGTGCGCGGGGTGGGCTACCGGCTCGTCGCCCCGCCCGCCCCCTAGCAAGGTCCCGTCGTGCGCGCCCGGCTGCTTCCCCTGCTCGTCGTCCTCATGGCGGGCGTCCTGCTCGCCCTCGGCTTCCCGCTCGCCGTCAGCCTCGCCGCCGGTCAGCAGCAGCGGGTGGTCGTCGACCGGATCGACGACAGCGCCCGCTTCGCCGCCCTCGCCCAGTTCGTCATCGACGCCGAGGGCTCCGCCGCCACCGGCGCCGACCAGCGCCGCGAGACCCTCCAGCTGGAACTGGCCCGTTACCAGGAGCTGTACGGCATCCGCGTCGGCATCTTCTACCGCGACGACAACGCCATGGTCCGCGCCCCCGGCTGGTGGCAGCTCCCGGAATCGGGCGAGGGCCGCCGGGCCTTCGAGGAAGCCCTCGCCGGACGCCGAAGCCACGACCCGGGTCAGGTGTGGCCCTGGCAGACCAACGCCAAACTGCTCGTCGCCTCCCCCGTCGTCCTGGACGGGGACGTGGTCGCCGTCGTCGCCACCGAATCGCCCACCGGCCAACTGCGCGCCCGCATCCTGCAAGGCTGGCTGCTGATCGCGGGCGGCCTCGCCGCCGCCATGCTGCTGGCCTTCGGAGCCGCCCTGCGGCTCACCAGCTGGGTCCTCAAGCCCGTCCGCACCCTCGACGCCGCCGCGCACGGCATCGCCACCGGACGTATGAACTCCAGGGTCGCCGCCGCCGGCGGCCCCCCGGAACTCCAGCGGCTGGCCCACTCGTTCAACGAGATGGCCGACAACGTGGAAGACGTACTGGAGCAGCAGCGGGCGTTCGTCGCCGACGCCTCACACCAACTGCGCAACCCGCTCGCCGCGCTGCTCCTGCGGATCGAGCTGCTCGCGCTCGAACTGCCCGAGGGAAACGCGGAGATCGCCTCCGTGCGCACCGAGGGCAAACGCCTGACCCAGGTCCTGGACGACCTGCTGGACCTGGCGCTGGCCGAGCACGCCACCGCCGAGATCACCCTGACGGACGTGGGCGCGCTCGCGGCCGAACGGGTCGCCGCCTGGCGGCCCTACGCCGAGGAGAAGGGCGTACGGCTGACCGAGACCGGCCCGGCCGCCGTCACCGGGTGGGCCGACCCCATCGCGCTGTCCAGCGCGCTGGACGCCGTCATAGACAACGCCCTCAAGTTCACCCCCGAGGGTGAGGAAGTCGAGGTGTCGGTCACCGCGCAGGGCCGCACGGTCCACGTGGTCGTCGCCGACCGGGGACCCGGCCTGACCGAGGAGGAACTCCAGCGCGTCGGCGACCGCTTCTGGCGCAGCGGGCGCCACCAGAACGTCAAGGGCTCCGGCCTCGGGCTGTCCATCTCCCGGGCGCTGCTCGCCTCGGGCGGCGGGTCCCTCTCGTACGAGAAGAACCCGCCCCACGGACTTCGGGTGACGGTCACGGTCCCGCGCACCGGCCCGCACGCCTCCTGAGGCTCAGTCCCATCCGAGTGCGGTACGGGCCGGGGCGGAGCCGGCGTACAGCTCGTCGACGGCCCGTACCTCGAACACGGTCGCGGGCTCCCGACCGCAGCGGCTGACGGCGGGCAGGTACAGGGCAGTGCCGCAGGTGCCGCCGAGGAAGCGACGGGTGCCGTCGGGGAGCCTCCGGTGCAGCTCGTAGTGGCGGACCGGCCCGGCCGCCCGGCGCCAGGAGAGGCGCAGCTCGGCCGTACCGTCCCGCCGGGCGCAGGCGTCCACCCTCAGGGCGTCCGGGGCAGCCGGGGGCCGCCGCGCGGTGGCGTCGCGCACCGTCAGGGCACCGAGCCGCCAGAGCACCGGCCCCGTCCCGCGCGAGGTGATCCGTACGGCGATCGCGTACGCCGTCGTCCCGGCCGGCGCGTCGAGCGCCGCCCGGGCGCGCAGCCAACCACGCCCGGTGCTCCGGGTCGCGGTCGTGAGCCAGGTGTACGGGACCGGGTCGCCCGGGGCGGCCGGCTCGCGCAGGGCGATCCCGACCTCCACCGCCACCGGGCCCGACCCGGCGGCGTGGACCAGTTCCACGATGGTGGGACCGGACAGGGGCAGGCGGGTGCAGTGCAGGCCGATGACGACGGGCGCGGTGAGCCCGCCCGCCACGAGCAGGCTGGAGCCGCCGCGCCAGGCGTCGGCGAAATCCAGGGTCACGGCGGGGCGCACCCCGTCGGTTTCCACGGCCCAGCGACGGCCCGGGAGCCGGTCCTGGAGCCCGAGGTGGTTCCACGGCGCGTCCGAGGTGACCTGCCCGTCCTCGTACCAGCGCAACCCGTGCCCGGTGTTGAAGGCGCAGGCGAAGGGCAGCGCCGCGACGGTCGAGCGGTCCGCCACGGCGGTCGCCGGGGCCCGCCAGCCCGTTTCGGGCGCGGGCCGGGAGGGGTCGAGGGACTCGCCGGTCCAGAAACGGTCGTCGGCCTGGTGGAAGGCGCCGGGGGAGCGGTCGGACAGGTGGCCGAGCGTCCACTCGGGCCGGTAGAAGCCGTAGCCGACCACGTGATCGCGGTCGCGCGGGATGACGGCGTCCCAGTCGACGGGCGTGTCCCAGCCCCGGGCCTCGGTGTCCACCGCTGCCCACAACTCGTAGGCCGACCGCCCCAGTCGGGCGGCGAGCGCTCCGGAAGCGGCCAGGGAACGCGCGGTCCACCGGAAGTCGACGAACATCGTGTCCGCGACCCGACCGGCCCGGTCCTCGAAGAACTCCTGGTTGAGGGCGTCGAGTTCCCCCTGCCAGCCGACCCTCCCCGTGCTGTTCATGGCGTCGTACCAGGTGATCCGCAGACCGTACGGCTCACCCGCGCCGCGCAGCGCGCGCAGGAACCCCCGCATCCGGGTGGCCAGGGCGCTGTCGCCTCCGTCGGTCTCGGCGTTGACGAACCAGCCGTCGAAGCCGTACGCGCGCGCCACCCGGACCAGCTTCGCGGCGATCGGATACCGGCCCAGGGAGTCCCGTTGGACCAGGTCCCGGGTCCACTGGAGATCACCGCCGTACGCGACGGGCGGTAGGAAGACGTTGCCCAGCACCCGGACCCCGTTGCGGTGGGCGGCGTCGACGACGGGGGCGTTCGGCGCGAGCACGATGCCCTCGCCGGCCGATCCGCCCCAGAACACCAGCTCGTCGAGGTACGCCCAGTGGGTGAGGGCGTAGTAGTCCGCGGTCGCGGAGCCCTGGGAGGGGTTCCGCGCGGTCGGCGCGAAGGAGACCAGCGCGCAGATACGGGCTTGGTCGGCGCGGGCGCCCGGATGCGGCGGCACCGGGGTGAACCGGGGCGCGAGCGGGACGCACGAGGCGTTGTGGGCCAGGTCGGGGTCCGATTCGGGCGTCCACCCGGCGAGGGAGCGCCAGGTGACCCCGGGGCCGGGGGCGCCACCGGGCAGAGAGTCGGGGAACCAGTAGGAGGCGTACGGGGCCAACGCCGGGGGAGCTGTCGGGGCGGCCGGGGGAGAGGTGGGCGCGGTCGGGGCGGTGGCCGCCAGGGCCGGGGCTCCCGCTCCCAGGAGCGCGGCCGCCCCGGAGGCCGCCCCGCCGGCGAGCAGGCCGCGCCGGCTCGGACGCGCGCGGGCGGCGGGGGTGCGGGGGTTGGCGCTGCTGCCGGACTCGGGCACGGGGGCTCCTCGGACGGTGCGTCGGGGGCGGGTCGGGCGGTGCCGGTTCAGGCGGTGCGGGGTTCAGCGGTGCGGGGTTCAGGGGTGTGGGGTTCAGGGATGCGCGTGGGCGCGGCGCGGGCTCAGGCGGTGCCCGTGACGTCGTCCACGCGCAGTACCTCGGTGATGCCGCGCGCCGACAGGTGGCCCCGATCGTGGGCGAGGTCCGCCAGGACCACCGCCGGACGCAGCCCCCGGAAGGTCAGCGCCGCCCAGGCCTCGAAGAACGCCCCGCCCGGCCCGCACACCGACCGGCCGGGCGCGGCCTCCGCCCCGCCGACATCGACGGCGAGCGCGGTCGAGCGGGGCGCGGGCCGGTGCTCACTGCCCCGCCACAGGGCGACCGTCCGGGCCAGCGCCGCCCCGGCGGGCTTGATCCGGCCGTCGTTGGTGAGCAGGCCGAGGCCGTACTCCAGCTCCGGGAAGTCCGCGAGCTCCCGGGACACGTCGTGCGAGCACCACCAGGTCACCCCCCACACGTCCGCGCAGTCGAGCGCGTTCGCCACCGTGGCCTCCGTGAACCGCGCGGCCCGCTCCGGCGGCACCAGCGGGGCCGGCGCCCCCACCTCCTGGAGCCACACCGGCCGGTGCGGGTCCGAGGCCCAGGCCTTGGAGAGCTCGATCAGGTACGCCGCGTGGTGCTCGGTCGCCGTCCCGGTGGCCCCGTGGCGCTGCGCCGTGCCGTTGAACACCCAGGAGTGCACCGCGGTGGCCGCGCCCAGCCGGGCCGCCTGGGCAGGGGTGAAGGGGTGCCCGTCCCGGTACCAGGCGGCGTCGTACTCGGCGTGTACGTGGAACCGGCCGGGAGCGCCCTTGTCGCAGGCGGCCAGCATCCGCTCCAGCCAGCGGGCGGCCCGGGCGGAGTCGACGCGGTCGGGGTCGGGGTGCGGGGCGTCGGCGAACTGGTTGATCTCGTTGCCCACCGTCATGCCGAGGAAGTTCGGCCGGTCGGCCAGGGCGGCGGCCAGCGTGGTCAGGTACTCCTCCTGCGCGGCGACCACGTCCGGGTCGTGGAAGATGTTGCGCCGGTGCCAGGTCCCGGTCCACGCGGGCAGGAAGTCGAAGCTCGACAGGTGCCCTTGCAGACCGTCCACCGCGACGTCCAGCCCCCGTTCGGCGGCCGCGTGGGCGAGCGCGACGAGCTGCTCGACCGCGCGCGGCCGGATCAGCGTGCGGTTCGGCTGGAACACCGGCCAGAGCGGGAAGACGCGGACGTGGTCCAGGCCGAGGGCGGCGACCGAATCGAGGTCGGCCCGTACGTCGTCGAGGTCGAAGTCCAACCAGTGGTGGAACCAGCCGTGCGCGGGGGTGTAGTTGACGCCGAAGCGTGGGGCGCGGAGGGGAGGTGGAGGGGGGCATTCGTCGGGCATGTGGGTCCCGGAGTTCGCAGGAATTCAGCGGACTCCCCGCAAACTGCCGGGTGTTCGGGACTAAGTCAACAGGGCCATTCGCGCCGTGCGCGGGCCGCGCGGCGGAGTTGACGCAACCGGATTGTCGGCAGGGGAACTTATGCGCTTAAGGCCCTGCGGGCACGGGTGCGCAGATCGGCCGCCCGGCCGCGCCGATGCGCTTCAGTCGTCTTTTCGGCGGCTATTTCCCTCGTGAACTGCCCTTGTTGCGGCCCTACTTCCACTCCCCCTTCGAGTGTGCGGCCCGTTCGTCCCGCCCCGATGTGCCATGCCACTTGGAGGCGCCTCACCCGCGCGGGATCGCGTACGGTCCGGCCATCGCAGTTCGCGCCACCGCAGGAGGATGAGCCGGCCATGGCCCGCAGACCCACGATCAAGGACATCGCCCGCCGCGCCGGGGTGTCGGAGAGCGCCGTCTCCTTCGCGCTCAACGACCGGCCCGGCGTCTCCCGGGACACCCGGGCCCGCATCCGGCGCGTCGCCGAGGAGCTCGGCTGGCAGCCCAACAGCGCGGCCCGGGCCCTGTCGGGGGCGCGCGCCGGTGTGGTCGGGTTGGTCCTCGCGCGGCCCGCCCACACCCTCGGCGTGGAGTCGTTCTTCCTCCAACTCGTCTCCGGCATACAGGAGGTCCTGGCGGCCGGACGGATCGCGCTCCTGTTCCAGGTGGTGGAGGACATCGACGCGGAGTGCGCGGTCTACCGGCGCTGGTGGGCGGAACGACGCGTGGACGGGGTCGTCGTCGTGGACCCGCGTACGCGCGACCCCCGGCCGGAGCTGCTGACCGGGCTCGGCCTCCCCGCGGTGATGGTCGGCACGACTGCGACGGTGACAACGGAGGCGACGGTGACAACGGAGGCGACGGAGGCGACGGTGACCACGGCGGCGATGAGCCCGACGGGCGACGTGACGGACGGCTCGGTGGGCGACCCGGTCGGCGGCGCGGCGAGCCGGGTTCCCGAGGGCGCCGGACGGGACGGCTCCCCCGGTCCGGAGGGCGTACCCGCCACCCTGTCCACGGTGTGGGCGGACGACGCCGGGGCCATGACCCAGGTACTGGACCACCTCCACCGGCTCGGGCACCGCCGGATCACCCACATCGCCGGCCTGCCCGGCCTCGCCCACACCGCCCGCCGGATGGCCTCGCTGCGCGCCTGGTCCGAGCGGCACGGGCTGGGCCCCGGGCAGGTCCGCTCGGTGGTGACCGACTACTCCGACGCGGAGGGCGCCGCAGCCACCCGGCGCGTACTCGCCGATCCGAGGCCGCCCACCGCCCTCGTCTACGACAACGACGTGATGGCGGTGGCCGGCGCCGCCGTCGCCGCCGAGCTCGGCATTCCCGTCCCGTCCCGGCTGTCCCTCGTGGCCTGGGACGACTCCGCCCTGTGCCGCGTCACCCACCCCCGGCTGACCGCCCTGGTCCGCGACACGACGGCCTTCGGCCGGCTCGCGGCCGAGGAACTCCTCGCCGTCCTGGCCGGGGGCCCGCCGCGGGTACGGGAGAGCGAGCTGCCCCGGCTGGAACCCCGGGACAGTACGGCGCAGGCCCCGGCGGCATACTGAACCCCGACCCCTTCCAGGAGAGCGCCGCCGTGACCACCACTCACCCCTCCGACCCCTCCGCGCGCCCCGGCCCGGCCGACGGGCTCACCGTGGCGATCGACATCGGCGGGACGAAGATCGCCGGCGCGCTGGTGCACCCCGACGGCGCCATGACGGCCACCACCCGCCGTCCGACCCCGCGCGGGAGCGACGCCGAAGGGGTGATGGCCGCGGTCGTCGAAGTCCTCGCCGATCTCGCGCGCGGCGCCCTGTGGCCCTCGGTGGTCCGCTGCGGCGTCGGCAGCGCCGGACCGGTCGACACCTCGCGCGGCACGGTGAGCCCGGTCAACATCGGTGCCTGGCGCGACTTCCCCGTCCTGGACCGGGTCTCGGCTGAGCTGGCGGCCCACGGAGCCCGGATCCCGGCCGTGCTGGCGGGTGACGGCGTGGCCATGACGGCGGCCGAGCACTGGCTGGGCGCCGCGCGGGGCCACGCCGACGCCCTGTGCATGGTGGTCTCCACCGGCGTCGGCGGCGGCCTCATCCTCAACAACCGCCTCCACCCCGGCCCCACAGGCAACGCCGGTCACATCGGACACATCAGCGTCGCCTTCGACGGCGAGCCGTGCGTGTGCGGCGGCCGGGGCTGCGTCGAATCCATCGCCTCCGGCACGGCCATCGCCCGCTGGGCCCTCGCCCAGGGCTGGACCCCCACCGCGGACCAGGACGCCACCGCGGCGGGAGTGGCCGCCGCCGCCCGGACCGGCGATCCCGTCGCCGTCGCCGCCTTCGACCGGGCGGGCCGGGCCCTGGCCGCCGCCATCGCGGCCACCGCCACCCTCGTGGAGACGGGCGTCACGGTCATCGGCGGCGGGGTGGCCGCCTCGGGGGACACCCTCTTCGAGCCGATCCGGCGGCACTTGGCCTCGTACGCGGCCCTGTCCTTCGTACGGGACCTCAAGGTGGTCCCGGCGAGCCTCGGTACCGACGCGGGCCTGATCGGCGCGGCCGCCGCGGCGACGATGCTGCTGGGCGGACCGGTCGGCGGCCCTACGGTTTGACCGAGCGGTAGTACCGGGCCGCGCCCTCGTGCAGGGGCAGCGGATCGGTGTAGATCGCCGTCCGCAGGTCCACCAGCTGCGCGGCGTGCACCTCGTGGCCGATCCGGTCGCGGCTGGAGATCACCGTCCCGGTGAACCGCTCGGTCAGCTCCGGACTGGTGTCGTCCCTGGTCACCAACAGGTTCGGCACCGCCAGCGTGGCCACCGACGAGGTGTTGCGGGCCCGCGCGTACGCGTCCTGCGGCATAACCGCCGATCGGTAGTAGCGGGACGGGGTCCCCGTGCCTTGGAGCCGGTCGACGAGGTCGCCCAACTGCACGAGCCGGATCTCGAACCGCTCGGACAGTTCGCGCACCGCGGTGGTCGGCAGGCCGCCGGACCAGAAGAACGCGTCGATCCGTCCCGCCTCCATCTCCGCCGGCATGGTGTCGATGCCTATCGACACCGGGGTGATGTCCCGCTCCGGGTCCAACCCGGCCGTCGCCAGCAACCGGTCCGAGATCAACCGCACCCCCGAGCCGGCCTGGCCGACCGCGACCCGCTTGCCCTTGAGGTCCTTCGTCGACTGCACCGGCGACCCCGCGGGCACCACCAGCTGCACGTAGTCGTCGTAGAGCCGCGCGACGCCGCGCAGCCGCCCGGCTCCGGGCTTTCCGTCGAGCCTGTACTTGGCGACCGCGTCCGCCGTCGCGATGGTGAAGTCGGCCTCCCCGGCGGCCACCCGCTGCAGGTTCTGCTGAGAGCCCTCGCTGGGCTCCAGGCGCACCTTCATACCGGGCATGTCCGTCGCCAGCGCCTGCTGCAACAGGTCCCCGTAACGGTGGTAGACCCCGGTGGGCACCCCCGTGCTGAAGGTGATCTCACCCCTCGGCTCCGGCTCCCCGAAGGGCCTCAGCCACCACACGGACAGCGCGAAGACGGCCAGCAGCGCCGCCAGGCCCCACAGGGCGCGGCGCCGGCTCACGCGGGGCGGTACGAGGTGCACGCCGGCGATCCTGCCACCCCGCCCCGCGTCCTGTCACGGCCCGGCGGCACGGCGCGGGGCCCGACCGGTGCCAGGCGGCCCTCGGGGCCGGAGGGCCGCCGGGGAGCGCCTACCCTTGTTCCATGACCAGCAGCAGCGACCGGAGCACGGCAGTGGACGTCAAGGGAACTTACGAGGTGCGCACCTACGGGTGCCAGATGAACGTGCACGACTCCGAGCGGCTCTCCGGTCTGCTGGAGGACGCCGGCTACACGCGGGCGCCCGAGGGCTCCGACGGTGACGCCGATGTCGTCGTGTTCAACACCTGCGCGGTCCGTGAGAACGCCGACAACAAGCTGTACGGCAACCTCGGCCGGCTCGCCCCGATGAAGACCAAGCGCCCCGGCATGCAGATCGCCGTCGGCGGCTGCCTCGCGCAGAAGGACCGGGACACCATCGTCCGGCGGGCTCCCTGGGTCGACGTCGTCTTCGGCACGCACAACATCGGCAAGCTGCCCGTCCTGCTGGAGCGCGCCCGCGTACGGGAAGAGGCGCAGGTCGAGATCGCCGAGTCGCTGGAGGCCTTCCCCTCGACGCTGCCGACCCGCCGCGAGTCCGCGTACGCCGCCTGGGTCTCGATCTCCGTCGGCTGCAACAACACCTGCACCTTCTGCATCGTCCCCGCCCTGCGAGGCAAGGAGGAGGACCGCCGCCCCGGCGACATCCTGGCGGAGGTGGAAGCCCTGGTCGCCGAGGGCGTCTCGGAGATCACCCTGCTCGGCCAGAACGTCAACGCCTACGGCTCCGACCTCGGCGACCGCGAGGCCTTCTCGAAGCTGCTGCGCGCCTGCGGACAGATCGAGGGCCTGGAACGGGTCCGCTTCACCTCCCCGCACCCGCGCGACTTCACGGACGACGTGATCGCGGCGATGGCCGAGACCCCGAACGTGATGCCGCAGCTGCACATGCCGCTCCAGTCCGGCTCGGACCCGATCCTCAAGGCCATGCGCCGCTCGTACCGGCAGGAGCGCTTCCTCGGCATCATCGAGAAGGTCCGCGCCGCGATCCCGCACGCGGCGATCTCCACCGACATCATCGTGGGCTTCCCCGGCGAGACCGAGGAGGACTTCCAGCAGACGATGCACACGGTGCGCGAGGCCCGCTTCGCGAACGCCTTCACCTTCCAGTACTCCAAGCGCCCCGGCACCCCCGCCGCGGAGATGGAGGGGCAGATCCCCAAGGAAGTCGTCCAGGAGCGCTACATGCGTCTGGTCGCCCTCCAGGAGGAGATCTCCTGGGAGGAGAACAAGAAGCAGGTCGGCCGCACGCTGGAGGTCATGGTCGCGGAGGGCGAGGGCCGCAAGGACGGCGCCACGCACCGGCTCTCCGGCCGGGCCCCCGACAACCGTCTCGTGCACTTCACGAAGCCTGACGAGGAGGTGCGCCCCGGTGACGTCGTGACCGTGGACATCACCTACGCCGCCCCGCACCACCTGCTCGCCGAGGGCCCGACCCGCTCCGTGCGCCGTACGCGCGCCGGCGACGCGTGGGAGAAGCGCAACGCGGCCCCGGCCCAGCCGGCGGGCGTCATGCTCGGCATCCCCACCCTGGGCGTCCCGGCCCCCCTCCCGGTCGCCACCTCCGGCTGCGCGGCCCCCTCGGCCTGACGCGGCGTTCGGTCCGGCCGCGCCGGTCACGGCTCGGGCGTCGGCTCGGTATCGGCTCCGGCTCGGTTTCGGTCGGCTCCGGCTCCGGCAGGAGAACGGCCGGCCCGCCCCCCGCGTCGCCCGGCGACGGCTAGGCTGCGGATCATGCTCGTAGCCGCCGCCGTCTGTCCCGCCCCGCCGCTCCTCGTGCCGGAGGTCGCCGCGGGCGCCGCCGCCGAACTGGACGGCGCCCGCACCGCCTGCTCCGACGCGCTCGCCGTGCTGGCCGCGTCCCGCCCCGGCCTGCTGGTCGTCGTGGGCGCCGCCGAGGCCGGCCAGACCGGCCCGTATCCGCATGGTTCCCGAGGGGGCTTCCACGCCTTCGGCGTCGACGCCGGCGTACGGCTCGGCGGGGGCGAGGGCGAGGGCGACGGCGAGGGCGACGGGGCGCGGCCGCTCCCGCCGGCCCTGGCCGTCGGCGCCTGGCTGCTGGGCCGAGCCCGCTGGGGCGCGTCCGTCGAGGGGCTGGCGGTGGCGGAGTCCCTGGAGACCGAGGCGGCGCTGCGCGCGGGCCGGGACCTCGCCGCCCGGGCGGACCGGGTCGCCCTGCTCGTCATGGGTGACGGCAGCGCCTGCCGGACCGTGAAGGCGCCCGGCTACCTCGACGAGCGGGCCGAAGGCTTCGACGCAGCCGCCGCGGCGGCCCTCGGCGCCGCGGACACCGCCGCCCTCGCAGCCCTCGACGTGACGCTCGCCGCCGAACTCAAAGCCGCCGGCCGGGCGCCCTGGCAGGTTCTCGCGGGCGCCGCGCAGGGTGCGGGGCTCGACGGGCGGCTGTTGTACGAGGACGCCCCGTACGGGGTGGGTTACTTCGTCGCCGCCTGGTCCTGAAACCTCACACTCGCCGCGCGACCTCGCCCTGGCGCCGGAAGCCCGCGCCTGATCCTCAAGCTGCCTGAAGGCGCCTGAAGCCCCTGGCCGTCGCGACCTGTTCCCGGTACCCGCCCGGCCCCGCGCGGAAGGGGTGCGCGGCCCTCAGGACCACGCACCCCTTCACGGACCGCGTCAGGGAGCCTGCGGCGGCGTCGGCCCGCCGGGACCGTCCTGGTGGGCGATCTTGCCCAGGGCGCCCTTGGCCTTGCTCGTGCCACTCGTGATCCGGTCGCTGTACTTGCCCTTGGTCTTGGAGTCCACGACCTGGGCCACCTTGTCCAGACCCTCGCCGATCTTGCCTTCGTGCTGCTGGGCGAGGTCGCCGACCTTCTCCTTCGCCGGCCCGAGCTTGGCCTTCAGATTGTCCAGGAGGCCCATGGGTCACCTTTCCCTCGCCGGTGGCTACGTACGGGCGCCCTCGCCGGTCTCGCTGTCCGCGGCGGCCTCCACCGACTGCTGCTTCGGGATCTCAACGGCCTCCGCCGCCTGATCCTCCGCCTCAGCGGGCACGGCCTCCGCTTCCTCGGGCGTGGCCGTCAAAGCCTCGGGAACGGCCTCTTCGGTCGAACCCTGATCCTTACGGCCAAAAAACCGGCCAAAAACACCCATGTCTACTCCCATAAACGTTACTCGTGCGAGTGGAGTTCCGCCTCGACCCGATCGGCCGTTCCCGGGCGCGCCGGGCCCGGAACCCCGCCAAGGCAACGACCCCGACCGCATCCCGACACGTCACTCGATCGGGTATCCGCCGCAGGGTTTGCGAGACTGTGGCAGTGAGGAATGCAGCCCCCGCCCCGCGGGTCATCGCCGTCGTCGGTCCCACCGCGGCCGGAAAGTCCGACCTGGGCGTAGCCCTGGCCCACCACTTCGGCGGGGAGGTCGTCAACGCCGACTCCATGCAGTTGTACCGGGGGATGGACATCGGCACCGCCAAGCTGACGCCGGAGGAACGCGAAGGCGTTCCGCACCACCTCCTCGACGTCTGGGACGTCACCGAGACCGCGAGCGTCGCCGAGTACCAGCGCCTCGCCCGCGCGGAGATCGACGACCTGCTCGCCGAGGGCCGCACGCCGGTCCTCGTCGGAGGCTCCGGGCTGTACGTCCGCGCCGCGCTCGACGCCATGGACTTCCCCGGCACCGACCCGGTCGTACGGGCCCGGCTGGAGGACGAGCTCACGCTGCGCGGTCCCGGCGCCCTGCACGCCCGGCTGGCCGCCGTCGACCCCGACGCGGCCCACGCCATCCTGCCCAGCAACGGACGCCGGATCGTCCGGGCCCTGGAAGTCATCGAGATCACCGGGCAGCCGTACACCGCCAACCTGCCCGGCCATGAGTCCGTCTACGACACCGTCCAGATCGGCGTCGACGTGGCCCGGCCGGAGCTGGACGAGCGGATCGCCCTGCGCGTGGACCGGATGTGGGAGGCGGGGCTGGTCGACGAGGTCCGGGCGCTGGAGGCGAGGGGGCTGCGCGACGGGATCACCGCCTCCCGCGCGCTCGGTTACCAGCAGGTGCTGGCGGCCCTCGCGGGCGAGTGCACCGAGGACGAGGCGAGGGCCGAGACCGTCCGCGCCACCAAGCGCTTCGCCCGCCGCCAGGACTCGTGGTTCCGCAGGGACCCGCGCGTGCACTGGCTCAGCGGAGCGGCCGCGGACCGGGGGGAACTCCCCGGACTCGCGCAGTCGTTGATCGAACGAGCGGTCACAGCCTGATCACGTGATGGCATCGGGACGCCCCGCGCGCCCGTCTCGGCCTCTGGACCGTGCCATCATCAAACTGCTGAACAGCGGCGTACGAAGTCCGAGTGGGGAGGGCGCGTGGCTATGGAGGCCGGCCCTCGTGACACTGGGCGGGACGACACCGGGCGAGAAGCGGACCCGATGCTTCACAGCGGGCCCGCGCGGTTCGCCGGGTCCGCGGAGTCTGCCGGGCCCGCGGGGTCTGCCGGGCCCGCGGGGTCTGCCGGGCCCGCGCCGGACCCTGCCTCCGGGCCGGTGCCGCGCCAGGAACCCGGACCGCCGCGGCCCGCCGGGCCCGACGCTCCCGGTGTGCTCGGGTTGCCCGCCGATCCCGCGCGCCTGACCCCCGACGGCCCGGACGCCCCGGACCCCGTCGCGGAGGGCGCCACCGGCCCCGAGTTCGAGGTCGAACTGCGCCCGCAGCGCCGCCTGCGCATCTGGCAGATCACGCCCATCGTGATGCTGGCCGCCTCCGGCTCGTTGATGTTCGCCTTCCCGCTCGCCTTCGAGTTCGGCGACGGCGGAGCCGTGGTCGCGATGCTCGGCTTCCTCATCAGTGCCTGCGCCGGTGGCTGGGGGATGATGGCCGCGCGCCGGGTCGGGTACTCCCTGCCCGGGCTTCCGCCGCGGGGCAGCGGCCGCGGCCCCGACTGGCGCATGGTCGCGCTCTACGCGCTGGTCGCGCTGGCCGTCGTGGCGCTGGCCGTGTACCGGGTGGCCCGACTGCGGTAAGGGCCGTCCTTTACGATGGGCCGGTGACGCACACCACCCTCTCCTTCCTCAAGGGCCACGGGACCGAGAACGACTTCGTGATCGTCCCGGACCCGGACAACGCCATCGAGCTGCCCGAGGGCGCCGTCGCCAAGCTCTGCGACCGGCGGGCCGGCATCGGCGCGGACGGAGTGCTGCACGTGGTGCGGTCCGCGTCCCACCCCGAGGCCTCGCACATGGCCGGCGAAGCCGAATGGTTCATGGACTACCGCAACAGCGACGGCTCCGTCGCCGAGATGTGTGGCAACGGCGTGCGCGTCTTCGCCCGCTACCTCCAGCACGCCGGCCACGTCGAGCCCGGCGACCTCGCCGTCGCCACGCGCGGAGGCGTCAAGCACGTGCACCTCGACAAGACCGGCGACGTCACCGTGTCCATGGGCCGCGCGGAACTGCCCGAAGGCGAGGTCACCGTCTCCGTGGGCGAGCGCACCTGGCCCGCGCGGAACGTGAACATGGGGAACCCGCACGCCGTGGCCTTCGTCGAGAGCCTCGACGACGCCGGGAACCTGCACACCGCCCCGCCGTACAGCCCGGCGTCCGCCTACCCCACGGGGGCCAACGTCGAGTTCGTCGTCGACCGCGGCCCGCGGCACGTCGCCATGCGCGTCCACGAGCGCGGCTCCGGCGAGACCCGCTCCTGCGGCACCGGCGCCTGCGCCGTCGCCGTGGCCGCCATCCGCAGGGACGGCGCCGACCCGGCCCTCACCGGGCAGCCGGTCACGTACACCGTCGACCTCCCCGGCGGCACGCTCCTCATCACCGAACACCCCGACGGGCGGATCGACATGACCGGACCGGCCGTCATCGTGGCCTCCGGAGAGTTCGACGCGGCCTGGCTCGCCGAAACGGCTTTCGCCTGAAGCTTCCCTCTAATGGGTGATCCGTTTCACGCTGTGCGAGAGGTGGACTGCGCCACGTGGTGGGGTCGGTAACATCAGGCACCGGCCCTGAGGGCTCACCCCATGCCCACCACCGCCGGTCGAAGCCGCCGGAGGTTCCCATGAGTGCAGAGGCCACGAACCCCGAAGCACATCCCGAAGCGCGCCCTGAGCTGCGCAGACGGAGCCGAACCAGGCTTGACCTGCGTCGGCTCGGGCGCGCCGCCCTGCTCGGTCCGCCGTCCCGCGACCGGCTCCCGGACGCCATCGGGCACGTCGCGGAGGCCCACCGTGCCCACCATCCGGACGCCGATCTGTCCATCCTGCGGCGCGCCTACCTCCTCGCGGAGACCTCCCACCGCGGTCAGATGCGCAAGAGCGGTGAGCCGTACATCACACACCCGCTCGCCGTCACCCTCATCCTCGCCGAACTCGGGGCGGAGACCACCACGTTGACGGCGTCCCTGCTGCACGACACCGTCGAGGACACCGAGGTGACCCTCGAACAGGTCCGCGCGGAGTTCGGCGACGAGGTCTGCTTCATCGTCGACGGCGTCACCAAAGTCGAGAAGATCGACTACGGGGCGGCCGCCGAACCCGAGACCTTCCGCAAGATGCTCGTCGCCACCGGCAACGACGTCCGGGTCATGTCCATCAAACTCGCCGACCGGCTCCACAACATGCGCACCCTCGGCGTGATGCGCCCCGACAAACAGGCCCGCATCGCCAAGGTCACCCGCGACGTCCTCATCCCGCTCGCCGAACGGCTCGGCGTCCAGGCCCTGAAGACCGAACTGGAAGACCTCGTCTTCGCGATCCTGCACCCCGAGGAGTACGAGCACACCCGCGCGCTCATCGCCGCGCACACCGGCGAGAACGACCCGCTGCCCGCCATCGCCGACTCCGTGCGCGCCGTCCTGCGCGACGCCGGCATCGCCGCCGAAGTCGTCGTCCGCCCGCGCCACTTCGTCTCGGTCCACCGCATCTCCCGCAAACGCGGCGACCTGCGCGGCTCCGACTTCGGGCGCATCCTCGTCCTCGTCGCCGAGAACGCCGACTGCTACGGGGTGCTCGGCGAACTGCACACCTGCTTCACACCGGTGGTATCCGAGTTCAAGGACTTCATCGCCGTCCCGAAGTTCAACCTCTACCAATCGCTGCACACCGCCGTCGCCACGCCCGACGGGCACGTCGCCGAAGTCATCGTCCGCACCCGGCAGATGCACCGCGTCGCGGAGGCCGGCGTAGTGGCACTCGGCAACCCGTACACCACCGGCGAAGCCGCCGACAGCGACGAGGAACGCATCGACCCCACCCGCCCCGGCTGGCTGTCCCGCCTCCTCGACTGGCAGCAGTCCGCGCCCGACCCCGACACCTTCTGGACCGTCCTGCGCGCCGAACTCGCCCAGGACCGGGAGATCACCGTGTTCGGCGTGGACGCCGCCGCCACCTCGCCGCGCGCCCTGACCCTGCCCGCCGGCGCCAGCTGTATCGACGCCGCCTACGCCCAGTACGGCGAGGCGGCCCACGGCTGTATCGGAGCCCGCGTCAACGGGCGCCTCACCTCGCTGTCCTCCCCGCTCTCCGACGGCGACGCCGTGCAACCGCTGCTCGCCCACGACGCGTCCTCCGGGCCGGCCGCCGACTGGCTGGAGCACGCCACCACCCCCGCCGCCCGGATCGCCATCAGCAGCTGGCTCGAAGCCCACCCCGACGACGCCACGGCCACCACCACCGCCGCGCGGGCCCCCCTGTCCGTCGTGGGCGCGCGCGGAGGCGGCGGCAACGCCGTCGCCGACCTGCCGAACGCGCACGTACGACTCGCCGGCTGCTGCACCCCCGTGCCGCCGGACGCCGTCGCAGGATTCGTCGTACGGGGCGGGGCGGTCACCGTGCACCGCGTGCACTGCCCGGCCGTGGCCCAGATGCGCGCCGTGGGCCGCACCTCGGTCGCCGTGCACTGGCGGGCCACCGCGGACTGCCGCGTCACCCTGGTCGCCGAATCGTTCGGCCGCCCGCACCTGCTGGCCGATCTGACCGAAGCGATCGCCCGGGAGGGGGTCGAGGTGGTCTCCGCGACCGTGGAACCGCCCGTCGAACAGAGGGTCCGACACACCTACACCCTCCAGCTCCCCGACGCGGCCGGACTGCCGGCGCTGATGCGGGCGATGCGCGACGTGCCGGGCGTCTACGACGTCAGCCGGGCATAGCCCGCCCGAGCGCTCCAGGGCTCCAGGGTTCCCGGCCCCGCGGGTCATCACGCTTCTCGGGGGTACCCGGGGGCCCGTCGTTCACGGGCGCCCGTGCGCGCGTAGGCCGGTCCCCGGCCCGGCGGCCTCGTTCGGGTGGCCCCGTCGCGCGCCGGTCGCAACGGGACGCCGGGCACTGGTAAGCGATGGTGGATGCAGCTCACCTCCCCCCGCCTACGCGCCGCGCTGCTCGCCGCGGCCTCCCTCACCCTCGTCGCCGCGGTACTGCCGCCGCCGAAGGCGCTCGGCATCGGCGACCGCCTGTTCCCGGAACTCGGCAACCCCGGCTATGACGTCCTCTCGTACGACCTGTCCTTCACGTACAAGGACAACCACAGCCCGCTCGACGCCGTCACCGTCATCGACGCCCGGGCCCTGGAAGACCTCCAGCGGGTCAACCTGGACTTCACCCACGGCACCGTGGCCTCCGCCGAGGTCAACGGGGAACCCGCGCGCTTCGAGAGCGCCGGGGAGGACCTCGTACTGACCCCCGCGCGCCCCGTGGCGGCCCACACGCCGCTGCGCATCGTCGTCCGGCACACCAGCGACCCGCGCGGCCGCGACGACGGCGGCTGGGTGACGACCGACGACGGGCTCGCCATGGCCAACCAGGCCGACGCGGCCCACCGGGTCTTCCCGAGCAACGACCACCCCGCCGACAAGGCGTTCTTCACCTTCCGGATCACCGCCCCGGCCGGTCTCACCGCCGTCGCCAACGGCCTGCCCGCCGCCCTGCCCGCCACCCTCCCCGCCCGGAGCTCCGGAGCGCCCACCACCTGGACCTACCGGACCGTGCACCCCATGGCGACCGAGCTCGCCCAGGTCTCCATCGGCACCTCGGCGGTGACCTCCGGCACCGGACCGCACGGGCTGCCGCTGCGCGACGTGGTGCCGGCCGCGGACCGGCAGCGACTGGAGCCCTGGCTCAAGAAGACCCCCGAGCACATCGCGTGGATGGAGAAGCGCGTCGGCCGCTACCCCTTCGAGAACTACGGCGTGCTCATCGCGCGCGCCAAGACCGGCTTCGAGCTGGAGACCCAGACCCTCTCCCTCTTCGAGAGCGGTTTGTTCACGGCCAACACCTACCCCCAGTGGTACGTCGAGTCCGTCATGGTCCACGAGCTCGCCCACCAGTGGTTCGGCGACAGCGTGACCCCGCGCACCTGGTCCGACCTGTGGCTCAACGAAGGTCACGCGACCTGGTACGAGGCGCTGTACGCGGACGGCCTCGGCAAGTACTCCCTGGAGCGGCGCATGCGCGAGGCGTACCAGCGCTCCGACCAGTGGCGTGCGGCCGGCGGCCCTCCGGCGGCGCCCAAGCCGGCCCCGCCCGGGGAGAAGATCGGACTGTTCCGGCCGGTGGTCTACGACGGCTCCGCGCTGATCCTCTACGCCCTGCGCCAGGAGATCGGCGCCGACGCCTTCGACCGGGTCGAGCGGCGCTGGGTCGCCGAGCACGCGGACTCCACCGCCGGCACGGACGACTTCGTACGCCTCGCCTCACGGGAGGCCGGGCGGGACCTCGAAGCCTTCCTCAAGCCGTGGCTGTACGGCGCCACGACCCCGCCGATGCCCGGACACCCGGAGTGGAGCGCGCCCGAAGCTCCGAAGACGGCCGAAGCTCCGAAGACGGCCGGGGCGGGGAAGACGGCAGGGGAGGGGAAGACGGCCGAAACGGGGAAGACGGCCGAGGTCGGGAAGAAGGGCGAGACGGGAAAGACGGCCGGAGCGGGGAAGAAGGCCTGAGACCCGAAAAGCGTGTGACGGGCGCCGAACGGGCATGTCACCATCGACAGGCCGGTCCGCGGGGCCGCCGGCCCCCGGGTCCGCCAGGCCCCCGGGTCCGGGAATCTCCGGGCGGTGTGACACGTTGAACCTCACAGTGACATGTCACGACCGTGTCATGTCACGCATGGCGGCAGCCCCGGCAACCGCCGCGCGCGGACGCATCCGAATCGACGTAAGGATCCAATGACCTCCTCTTCTTCCCCTTCCCAGGACGCGCGGGACGCACAGGACGTGCAGGACTCGCCGAGCTTCACCGAGAGCCTTCGGGCCGATGCCCTGATGGAAGAGGACGTCGCCTGGAGCCACGACATCGACGGAGACCGCGACGGCGAGCAGTTCGAGCGCTCCGAGCGCGCGGCCCTGCGCCGCGTCGTCGGCCTCTCCACCGAACTCGAGGACGTCACCGAGGTCGAGTACCGACAGCTCCGCCTGGAGCGCGTCGTACTCGTCGGTGTCTGGACCTCCGGCACCGTGGACGACGCCGAGAACTCCCTCGCGGAGCTCGCGGCGCTCGCCGAGACGGCAGGTGCTCTCGTACTCGACGGCGTGATCCAGCGCCGCGACAAGCCCGACCCGGCCACCTTCATCGGTTCCGGCAAGGCCCGCGAACTGCGCGACATCGTCATGGAGACCGGCGCGGACACCGTTGTGTGCGACGGCGAGCTCAGCCCCGGCCAGCTCATCGCCCTCGAAGACGTCGTCAAGGTGAAGGTCGTCGACCGGACCGCCCTCATCCTCGACATCTTCGCCCAGCACGCCAAGTCCCGAGAGGGCAAGGCGCAGGTCGCGCTCGCGCAGATGCAGTACATGCTGCCGCGGCTGCGCGGCTGGGGTGCGTCGCTGTCCCGGCAGATGGGTGGCGGCGGCGGTGGCGGCATGGCCACCCGAGGCCCCGGTGAGACCAAGATCGAGACCGACCGGCGACGCATCCGCGAGAAGATGGCGAAGATGCGCCGGGAGATCGCGGAGATGAAGACCGGCCGCGACATCAAGCGGCAGGAACGGCGTCGCAACAAGGTGCCCTCGGTCGCCATCGCCGGCTACACCAACGCGGGCAAGTCATCGCTGCTCAACCGCCTCACGGGCGCGGGCGTGCTGGTGGAGAACGCGCTGTTCGCCACCCTCGACCCGACCGTGCGCCGGGCCGAGACGCCCTCGGGCCGGGTCTACACCCTGGCCGACACCGTGGGCTTCGTCCGGCACCTGCCCCACCACCTGGTCGAGGCGTTCCGTTCCACGATGGAGGAGGTCGGCGACTCCGACCTCATCCTGCACATCGTGGACGGCTCGCACCCGGCCCCGGAGGAGCAGCTGGCGGCGGTCCGCGAGGTCATCCGCGAGGTCGGCGCGGTCAACGTGCCCGAGATCGTGGTGATCAACAAGGCGGACGCAGCGGACCCGTTGGTCCTCCAGCGCCTGCTGCGCATCGAGCGGCACTCCATCGCGGTCTCCGCGCGGACCGGCATGGGCATCGAGGAACTCCTCGCGCTCATCGACACCGAGCTGCCCCGCCCGGAGGTCGAGGTCGAGGCCCTGGTGCCGTACACCCGCGGCTCGCTGATCGCCCGGGCACACGCCGAGGGCGAGGTCATCTCCGAGGAGCACACCCCGGAGGGCACCCTGCTCAAGGCACGGGTCCACCAGGAGCTGGCCGCGGACCTCGCACCGTACGTGCCGGCGAAGCACTGACGCCGCCGACCGGACCGGACGGCCCCACCGGCCGCACGACATGAGAGAGGGCCCCCGCCCGAGGCGGGGGCCCTCTCCGTCTTGGCCTACTTGCCGTCTTGGCCTACTTGAACTTGCTGCTCACCGCGGTGTAGACGCCCTTGGCCTCCGGGCCCAGCCGCGGACCGGCCAACCAACCCGCCTTCGCCGGACCGATCGACGTGTTCGACACCAGCGCGGGCTTGCCGTCCGCGCCCGCCGCGATCCAGCCGCCACCCGAGGAACCGCCGGTCATCGTGCAGCCGATGCGGTACATCACCGGGGCCGCCGCCGTCAGTGACAGCCGACCGGGCTTGTCCGTGCACTGGAACGCCCGCTGACCGTCGAACGGGGCCGCCGCCGGGTAACCCGTCGCCGTGATGCTCGCGACCTTCTGCACCGCCGGAGCCGCGAACTCCACCGGCAGCGCCGAACCGACCGTCTCCTCCAGAGACTTGCCCGATCCCTTCTCCGGGGTCACGTGCAGCACCGCGAAGTCGTACGGGGCGCCCGCCCCGCCCGTCGGGCCGCCCGTCGCGATCCACTGGTCCGAGGTCTGCGCCCAGTCGCTCCACCACACGCCGTACGGAGCCACCTGGTCCCGCGGCGCCCCCTTGAGCTGCGCCGCGGTCTTGCCCGCGTTGTTGTAGGAGGGGACGAAGGCGATGTTGCGGTACCAACCGCCGGCCTTGCCGGCGTGCACGCAGTGGCCCGCCGTCCACACCAGGTTGGACTTGCCGGGGTGGGCCGGGTCCTTCACGACCGTCGCCGAGCAGACCATCGAGCCTTCCGGCCCGTCGAAGAAGACCTTGCCGGACGCCGGGACGTTGGCGTGGTACGGAGCGTCCGCCTGCTTCGCCGCCACCGGTGCGGGGGTGGGGTCGGTGACGCCCTGGTCCTTGCCGGCGTCCGGGTCGACGGCCGGGGGCTGCGGCGTCTTGTCGGCGTCACGCATCCGGTCCGGGTCCCACAGGCCCTCGATGACCGGGTTGATGTAGTCGCCCGCCTCGCGGAGCCAGTCCTCCCGCTTCCAGTTCTTCCACGCACCCCCCTTCCACTTCTCCATGTCTATGCCGTGCTGCTTCAGCTTGTCCTTGATGTCGTCCGGGATCTTGATCCCGTCGGTGGAACCGGACGGCAGGCTGGCCGCCACGCTCGGCTTGGCGTCGCCGCCGGCCTGGTCGTCGCCGGGCCCGCAGGCCGCGGCCGTCCACACGAGCGCGACCGCGCACAGCGTCGCGGTGACCGGTCGGTTCGGTCGCATGTCGTAAGTCCCCCTGGTGGTTCGAGGCGTTGAACGGGGTGCGGTGCTCCCGGCACGCCCCTTCGCGCGCCGCCGGCACAGCACCCCACTATGCCGCTGCGGTTCAGGACGACACAGGCCGGGGCCGCGGTTCCACTTCTCGGGCCGTCGGCTGCCGCGCGGGCAAGGATCTTCCGCCCACCCGTGATCCGTCGCCGTCACCGTCGTTGGTACGTACGGGGGATGGGGGAGCAGCGTTCCTGTTCGAGACGCAATCCGGACGAGAGTTCCGGGCGGAAGGACCGACACTCGTGGCGTGGAGCGAGCCTTTGACCGAGCCGGCCGCAACCGAGGCCGAGACTCGGAGCGCGGTGGTGAGGCCGGACGCGGTGAAGCAGGGCGGCGTGGGGCAGGACGCGGTGAAGCAGGACGGGGTGGGGCACGACGCGATGGCCGAGGGCATCCTGCGCCGGCAGGCCTTGAGGGAGTCCGCCGCGCGGACGTACGCGCGCTCCCTGCCCATCGTCCCGGTACGCGCCCGGGGGCTGACGATCGAGGGGGCCGACGGGCGGCGTTACCTCGACTGCCTCTCCGGCGCGGGCACGCTCGCGCTGGGACACAACCACCCCGTGGTGCTGGAAGCCATCCGGTCGGTGCTCGACTCCGGCGCTCCGCTGCACGTGCTGGACCTGGCGACCCCGGTCAAGGACGCGTTCACCACCGAACTGTTCTCGACCCTGCCGCCCGCACTGGCGGCGGACGCCCGGATCCAGTTCTGCGGTCCCGCGGGGACGGACGCGGTCGAAGCGGCGCTCAAGCTGGTCCGCACCGCCACCGGGAAGTCGGGGCTGCTGGCCTTCACCGGGGCGTACCACGGCATGACGGCCGGGGCGCTGGAGGTTTCGGGGGGAGCCTGCGACGTACGGGTCGCCCGATTGCCGTTCCCGCAGGACCACCGTTGCCCGTTCGGGGTCGGCGGGGCCGAAGGGGAGCGGCTGGCGGCGCGGTGGACCGAGAGCCTGCTGGACGACCCCAAGGGCGGGGTGCCGGCGCCCGCCGGGATGATCGTCGAACCGGTCCAGGGCGAGGGGGGCGTCCACCCGGCTCCGGACGGGTGGCTGCGCCGGATGCGGGAGATCACCGCCGCACGGGGCATCCCGCTGATCGCGGACGAGGTACAGACGGGGGTGGGGCGCACCGGCGCCTTCTGGGGAGTCGACCACTCCGGGGTGGTGCCCGACGTGATGGTGCTGTCCAAGGCGATCGGGGGCAGCCTGCCCCTGGCCGTGATCGTGTACCGGGCGAAGCTGGACGTCTGGGCGCCCGGCGCCCACGCGGGCACCTTCCGCGGCAACCAGCTGGCCATGGCGGCGGGAACCGCCACCCTGGCCTACGTCCGACGCAACGGTCTCGCCGAGCGGGCCGCCGTGTTGGGGGAGCGGATGCTGACGGTGCTGCGCGAACTCGCCGCCGCCCAGCCGTGCGTGGGGGACGTCCGGGGCCGCGGTCTGATGATCGGCGTTGAAGTCGTCGACCCCGACACCGGAGCCGCCGCCCCGGAGCTCGCCGCGGCCGTCCGTCAGGAGTGCCTGGACCGGGGCCTGATCGTGGAGCTCGGAGGCCGTCACTCCAGCGTCGTGCGGCTCCTGCCTCCGTTGACGCTGAGCGACGAGCAGGCCGGAGCCGTCCTGGACCGGTTGACCGACGCCATCCCCGCCGCCGCCCGCCGGCCCCGCTGACCTACCCCAAGGACCGCCCGATGCCCGACCCCACCCCCACCCCCACCCCCACCCCCACCCCGCCCCCCAGCCCGGCCGCCCCCCAGGACAGCACCCCGCCTCCGGCCCCGGGGCCGAACCCGGTCCCGCCCACCACCCCGGCCTCGCCACCGCCACCCACCCGCCCCCTCGGCGCCGCCGCAGCCCCAAGCGCCCCGCCCGTGCCCACCGCCCCGGGCCCGGCTTGGGGCGCCACCTCCGACGCCGCCCGGATCGGGGACGCAGTCGGCGTTCAGGGCGGCACCCCGTCCCCGGGCGCCGTCCCGCCCCCGCCCCCCGAGCCGGACACCGTCATGCCTCCCGCCGCGGGCCCGGGCGCGGCCCCGGGCACCTGGCCGGACGGTGGCCTGGGCTTCGGGAGCGATCGGGTATCGGCCCTCAGCCGGGGCACCGCTCCCGGCCAGGCGCCCGTGCCGGGCTCTGCGTACGAGCAGGTCGGCCCCACCACTCCCACCGCCGCGACCCAGGGCGGCACCGCGTCCCCGGGGGCCGACCCCGCCCCGGGCGTCCCGCTGGGCACGCCCCAGGCCACCGCCCAGAGCCCCGGCGGAGCCCCGGGCCGGGACCAGGGCTTCGGGGCCGGTTCCGCGCTGGCCGTCAGCCTGGACCCCGGGCCTGCTCAGGCGCCCGCGCCGGGCACCTTGCCTTGGCCCTGCGGCACCCCCACCGCGGCCACCGTCCCCGCCGAGCCGCCCCAGCCCGACCCGGTTGGGCCCCCTGCCGACCTCCCTGGCGGCGGGGCCGCCCCCGGGCCGGGTTCGAGGGAGGTCGCGCCGTCGGTCAGCCACCCGGGCCCGCCCCCCACGCCCGTCCCCGAGCGGGCCGGCGCCACCGCACCGCCCCCGTCCGAGGCCGGCCCCACAGCCCACGAGGCGCAGGCAGCGCACCTACCGGGCGAGCGTCAGCGACCGGCGGCTCCCGCCGCGGTCGGCGTGCCGCGGCAGAAACGGCCAACCCTGAGGCCCCGCCCGGCCGGAGCCGGCCTTCTCGGTCCCGACCCGGAGGCTCTGCCCGACCTGCTGGACCACCCCGACCCCGGCATCGCCGCCGAGGCCGCGACGGTGGAGAACCTGCTGCGGTGCTGGGTCCGCGAAAGCGGCCTCGGCCGGCCCAACGGGCCGGTCGGCACCCTCCTGCGCATCCCCCTTCCCGCTTCCGGCGTGACGCTGCTCGTCGCCGTCCGTCACTGGTCCCCGGCCGGCTGGCACCGCTTCGCCCCCGCCCGCCTCGAAGGTGCCCCCGCCGACGCCCCGGCGCTGGACGCCGTCACACTCGCCGCCCTGATCGCCCGAGAGGGCACCGGCCGCGCCGCAGACCTCGTCGGCCGGGTCGCCGACTCGGTGCGCCGCACCGCCGAGTTCATCGCCGACCGGCGTCGACGCCCCACCGCGCCCGCCCCCATCGCCGCGGACCGCTTCCTGACCGCCGAACAGTCCCTCCTCCTCGGTCACCCCCTCCAACCCGATCCCAAGAGCCGCGAGGGACTCTCGGAAGCCGACGTACGCCGCTACTCACCCGAACTGCACGGCTCCTTCCCCCTGCACTGGTTCGCCATCGACCCCTCCGTGCTCGCCACCGAATCCGCCTGGACCGAACGCGGTCGGCTCGTCCCCGCCGCCCGGCTCCTGACCCGCCTCGCCCCCGGCCTGCCGCTGCCCGCCGGAACCACCCCCTTGCCCCTTCACCCCTGGCAGGCCCGCGACCTGCTCGACCGTCCCACAGTCGCCGCCCTGCGCGACGCGGGACTCCTGACCGACCTGGGCCCCTACGGCGACCCCTGGTACCCCACCTCCTCCGTCCGCACCGTCCACCGCCCCGGCGCCCCCGCGATGCTCAAGCTGTCCCTCGGCCTGCGCATCACCAACTCCCGCCGAGAGAACCTCCGCAAGGAACTCCACCGCGGGGTCGAGGTACACCGGCTCCTGCGTACGGGTCTTGCCGAACAGTGGCAGGCGGCCCACCCCGGATTCGACATCGTCCGCGACCCCGCCTGGGCCGCCGTCGACAGTCCCGACGGCACGCCCGTCCAAGGCCTCGACGTCCTGCTGCGCCACAACCCCTTCCGCTCCGGCGACGACGCCGTCTGCATCGCCGCACTGACCGCTCCCCGGCCGTGGCCCGGCCGGACCACGATGTGCAGCCGGCTCGCCGAGACGATCTCCCGGCTCGCCGTATCCACCAGTCGCCCCCTCCCCGCGGTCGCCGCCGAGTGGTTCCTGCGCTACCTCGACCAGGTCGTCCTACCTGTTCTCGCCTTCGACGCGCTCGCAGGCATCGCCCTCGAAGCCCACCAACAGAACACCCTGGTGCTCCTCGACCCGGCCGGCTGGCCGACCGGAGGCCGTTACCGCGACAACCAGGGCTACTACTTCCGCGCCTCCCGCCGTGCGGAACTGCAATCCCGGTTGCCCGGCGTCGGCGACGCCGGCGACACCTTCGTCTCCGACGCCGTCACCGACGAACGCTTCGCCTACTACCTGGGCATCAACAACGTCTTCGGCCTCATCGGAGCCTTCGGAGCACAGCGCTTGGCGGACGAACGAGTCCTGCTCGCCGCCTTCCGCCGGTTCCTCGGCAAGGCGTCACACCTCGGTCCGCTGCCCGCGCTGCTGCTGGATTCGCCCACCCTGCGCTGCAAGGCGAACCTGCTCACCCGCCTGGGCGGCCTGGACGAGCTCGTCGGCCCCGTCGACACCCAGTCCGTCTACGTCACCATCACCAACCCCCTTCACGTCGTGAACGCCTGAACGCCGGCCCCCTCGACCGCCTGCACGCCTGCACGCCTGCACGCCTGCACGCCTGCACGCCTGCACGCCTGTACGCCTGGACAACGCCACGACCGCACGAAGAAACGACCGCACGACGAAACGACCGCACCGTTCAACGGCTCCATCACTCGACGCCCATACGCCGGAACGACTGAAAGACCGACGCGCCCCACCGACTCGGAGAAGAGCCCGATGCCCTCCACCCGCACCCCCATCGGACCCACCCGCACGGCCGCGGCCACCGTCACGGTCATCGGAGAAGCCGTCCAACCGCGGCTCAACGCCCAGCGGTTGCCGTTGCTCGCGGAGGCGGACCTGCTCGACTCACCGGCTGCCTGGAGCGCCGCAGCCACACCGGTCGGGGCCTTCCGCCTGGAACCCGTACGACTGCACCGCGACCTGGAACTCCTCGCCCGCTGGATGAACGACCCCGAGGTGGCCGCCTTCTGGGAACTCGCGGGGCCCGCCACCGTCACGGCCGCACACCTAAGGGCCCAGCTCGACAGCGACGGCCGCAGCATTCCCTGCCTGGGCCTCCTCGACGGCACGCCGATGAGCTACTGGGAGGTCTACCGGGCCGACCTCGACCCGCTCGCCCACCACTACCCGGCGCGCCCCCACGACACGGGTATCCACCTGCTGATCGGGGACGGCACGAACCGCGGCCGCGGCCTGGGCACCACACTGCTCCGCGCCGTAGCCGACCTGGTGTTCGACAATCGGCCACGCTGCGCTCGCGTGATCGCCGAACCGGACATTCGCAACACCCCCTCCGTATCAGCCTTCCTGAACTCCGGTTTCCGCTGTTCCGCGGAAATCGACCTTCCCGAGAAGCGCGCCGCGCTGATGATCCGTGAGCGGGCGCTGCGCAATCTCCTCTGATTGCCGCCCCGCAGTCCCCGCATCGCCATCGCTCGACGCTTCTGCAATTGAAAACTCCGCGCTGTGGACCGAAGTTCCCGATACCCGAGGAGTCCCGTGTCGAATTTCCCCACCGCCTCAGGCTCCACAGGCCCCCATTTCCCGGAGGTGGTGGCCTCCTCGCCCCAGGACCCCTGCACGCCGCCCGAGATCAACGGCGTGACCTGGGCGGCCGCCACCCGCCGACTGCTCGCCAAAATGCTCGGGGAATTCGCGTACGAAGAGATCATCAGCCCCGTCCCGACCGCCCCGGCCCCCGCACCACCCACCGCCCCGGCCCCCACACCCCCGACCGCTGCCGCCACCTCCGCAACGCCGGCCCCGATCGCCCACACCTCCGAGACCCCGGCCCCCACACCCCCCACGCCCGCCGGTGACGTCTGGAGCCTCCCGCTGGACGACGGCAGCATCCTCGGCTTCCGCGCCCGCCGTCGCTCCTACGGCAGCTGGCACGTCGACGCCCGCACCATCACCCTCAGCCCGCCACCCCCCTCCACCCGGCCCCCGACCGCCTTCGGCGACCCGTTCGAGTTCCTGATCCGCGCCCGCACGCTCCTGGGCCTCGACGGCGGGACCCTCGGCCACCTCGTCCGTGAACTCAGCGCCACCCTCTCCGCCGACGCCCACCTCGACCACCACGCGCTCACCGCCGACGTCCTCGCCGACCTCGACTACGCCGATCTGGAAGGCCACCAGACCGGCCACCCCTGGCTCGTCCTCAACAAGGGCCGTGTCGGGATGTCGGCGGCCGACACGGCCGCCTGGGCACCCGAGTCCCGCGTCCGCCAACGGCTGCCCTGGCTCGCCGCCCACACCTCCCTGGCCGAGTACCGCGGAACCGCCGGGATGGAAAACCCCGCCCGCCTCTACTCCGCCGAGCTGGACGCCGTCACCCGGGCCGCCTTCGACCGCACCCTGCGCGACCTCGGCCTCGACCCCAGCGGCTACCTCTACCTCCCGGTGCACCCCTGGCAGTGGGACGAGATAGTTCTCCCTCTGTTCGCACCCGCCCTCGCCTCGGGCGCGCTGGTGCCACTGCCCGCCGATCCCGACGTACGACTGCCACAGCAGTCGATCCGTACCTTCCTCAACCTGACGCGGCCCGAGCGGCACAGCGTCAAGCTGCCGCTCTCCGTCCTCAACACCATGGTGTGGCGCGGGTTGCCCTGCGACCTCACCCTCGCCGCCCCCGCCGTCACCGCCTGGATCCACTCCCTGCGAGACAACGACCCCTTCCTGCGGGACGAGTGCCGGGTGCTCCTCCTCGGCGAGGTGGCCTCCGTGACCGTGCGCCACCCCGTCTACGACCGGCTCCCCGAGGTCCCGTACCAGTACAAGGAACTGCTCGGGGCGATCTGGCGCGAGCCCCTGACCGGTCGCCTCGCCCCCGGTGAGCGGGCCCGTACGCTCGCCTCCCTCCTGCACACCGACCCGCGCGGGCGTTCCTTCGCCGCCGAGCTCGTCGCCCGGTCCGGGCTGGCCCCCGTCGTGTGGCTCCAACGGCTCTTCGCCGCGCTGCTGCCGCCGCTGCTCCACTTCCTGTACCGCTACGGCACCGTCTTCTCCCCGCACGGCGAGAACACCATCGTGATCTTCGACGAGGGTGACGTCCCCGTCCGGATGGCGGTCAAGGACTTCGTGGACGACGTCAACATCAGCCGGGAACCGCTGCCCGAACACGACGCGATGCCGGACGAGGTCCGAGCCGCCCTGCTGACGGAGCCACCCGCCTACCTCACGCAATTCATCCACTCCGGTCTCTTCGTCGGAGTCTTCCGCTACCTGTCCGCGATCTGCGAGGACCGGATGGGAGTCCCGGAGGACGACTTCTGGTCCCTCGTGCGGGCGGAGATCTTGCGCCACCAGGCACGCTTCCCCGAGCTCAAGGACCGCTACGAGCTGTTCGACCTGCTCAGCGAGCGGATCGACCGGCTCTGCCTCAACCGGAACCGGCTCCACGAGGACGGCTACCGGGACCGCCCGGACCGCCCGCACGCGGTCACCCACGGCACCGTCGAGAACCCCCTCCACCGTCCGTGATCCGTCAACGATGCGGTTCCTGTCGGTGCGGCCCCGTAGGGTTGGCAGTGCTATGACGAAGCCCTCCCTCCCCGACCTGCTGCACGCCGCCGTCTCCGCCGTCGGCGGTACGGAGCGGCCCGGCCAGGTGGCCATGGCCGAAGCCGTCGCCGAAGCGATCGACGAGAACTCCCACCGGCTGATCCAGGCCGGCACAGGCACCGGTAAGTCCCTCGGCTACCTGGTGCCGGCCCTCGCCCACGGCGAACGCGTCGTCGTCGCCACCGCGACGCTGGCCCTCCAGCGGCAGCTCGTCGAACGCGACCTGCCCCGGACGGTGGAGGCGCTGCATCCGCAGCTCCGCCGCCGCCCGCAGTTCGCCATGCTCAAGGGGCGATCCAACTACCTGTGTCTGCACCGCCTCCACGAGGGCGCGCCACAGGACGAGGAGGAGGGCCTCTTCGACCAGTTCGAAGCGGCCGCGCCCACCAGCAAGCTGGGCCAGGACCTGCTGCGTCTGCGGGACTGGGCGGACGAGACCGAGACCGGAGACCGGGACGACCTCACGCCCGGTGTCTCCGACAAGGCCTGGGGCCAGATCTCGGTCTCCTCCCGCGAATGCCTGGGCGCGACGAAGTGCGCGTACGGAGCCGAGTGCTTCGCCGAGGCCGCCCGTGAGCGGGCCAAGCTCGCGGACGTCGTCGTCACCAACCACGCCCTGCTCGCGATCGACGCGATCGAAGGCGCCCCCGTGCTGCCCCAGCACGAGGTGCTGATCGTGGACGAGGCGCACGAGCTGGTCTCCCGCGTCACCGGCGTCGCCACCGGCGAACTCACCCCGGGCCAGGTCAACCGGGCCGTCAAGCGCGCCGCCAAACTCGTCGACGAGAAGACCGCCGACGCCCTCCAGACCGCCTCCGAGTCTTTCGAACGCGTCATGGAACTGGCGTTGCCGGGTCGTCTGGAGGAGGTTCCCGAAGACCTCGGGTACGCGTTGATGTCCCTGCGTGACGCGGCGCGCAACGTGATCTCGGCGATCGGTTCCACGCGTGACAAGTCCGTCCAGGACGAGGACGCCGTCCGCAAGCAGGCCCTGGCCGCGGTGGAGAGCATCCACGGGGTGGCGGAGCGGATCGTGCTCGGCTCTGAGTACGACGTCGTCTGGTACGAACGCCATGACCGGTTCGGCGCCACCCTGCGGGTCGCCCCCCTCTCGGTTTCCGGCCTGCTGCGCGAGAAGCTGTTCGAGGACCGCTCGGTGGTGCTCACCTCCGCAACGCTCAAACTCGGTGGAGACTTCAACGGTGTCGCGGGTTCGCTCGGCCTGTCACCGGAAGGCGTGGCCGGCGACGACGTGCCCGTCTGGAAGGGCCTGGACGTCGGCTCGCCGTTCGACTACCCCAAGCAGGGCATCCTCTACGTAGCCAAGCACCTGGCCACCCCCGGCCGTGAGGGAACGCGCGGCGACATGATGGACGAGCTCGCGGAGCTGATCGAAGCGGCCGGCGGCCGGACCCTCGGCCTGTTCTCCTCCATGCGCGGGGCCAAGGCCGCTGCCGAGGAGCTGCGCGGGCGGCTGGACAACCCGATCCTGCTCCAGGGGGAGGAGACGCTCGGCGAGTTGATCAAGGCGTTCGCGGCGGACCCGAAGACGTGTCTCTTCGGGACGCTGTCGCTGTGGCAGGGAGTCGACGTACCGGGGCCCAGCTGCCAGCTGGTGATCATGGACCGGATCCCGTTCCCCCGCCCCGACGACCCGCTGATGAGCGCCCGGCAGAAGTCGGTGGAGGAGCACGGCGGCAACGGCTTCATGGCGGTCGCCGCCACCCACGCCGCCCTGCTGATGGCCCAGGGTGCGGGCCGGCTCGTACGGGCGACCGGCGATCGGGGTGTCGTCGCCGTTCTCGACCCGCGCCTGGCCACGGCTCGCTACGGGACCTTCCTCCGCGCCACGCTGCCTGACTTCTGGTACACCACGGACCGCAACCAGGTCCGCCGCTCGCTCGCCGCGATCGACGCCTCGGCCCAGGCGGACGGCAAGTAGCGGCCGGCGGGCCGTGACGGCACAAAGCAGCTCCGGGACCGGCGCAGGGGTCCCGGAGCTGGATGGGGGCGACGGGTGTCAGACCCGGCGCAGTACGGCGACGACCTTGCCGAGGATGGTCGCCTCGTCTCCGGGGATCGGCTGGTACGCGGCGTTGTGCGGAAGCAGCCAGACGTGGCCGTCCTCGCGCTTGAACCGCTTGACCGTGGCTTCGCCGTCGAGCATGGCGGCGACGATGTCGCCGTTCTCCGCGACGGGCTGACGGCGGACGGTGACCCAGTCGCCGTCGCAGATCGCCGCCTCGATCATCGAGTCACCGACGACCTTGAGGATGAAGAGTTCGCCGTCGCCGACCAGCTGGCGGGGGAGCGGGAAGACGTCCTCCACCGACTCCTCGGCGAGGATGGGGCCGCCGGCCGCGATTCGGCCGACCAGGGGCACGTACGAGGCGGCGGGCTTGCCGGTGGTGTCCGTGGGCTGCGAGCTGGGCTGGTCCGAGCCACGCACCTCGTAGGCCCGGGGGCGGTGCGGGTCGCGCCGTAGGAAGCCCTTGCGTTCCAGCGCCATCAGCTGATGGGCGACCGACGACGTGCTCGACAGGCCGACCGCCTGACCGATCTCGCGCATCGACGGCGGGTAGCCCCGGCGCTGGACCGAATCACGGATGACTTCGATGACCCTCCGCTGCCGGTCCGTGAGCCCGGAGCTGTCGGCGCGGATGCCTGGAGGTCGCCCGGGCAGCGAGCGTGCGGGCCGCACGGACTCCGCCTCCGGGTTCTGACGTGCGTCATTCATGGCATGCACCGGCTCAAGTCGGCTCTGGGAGCGGTTCTGGGCAGTGATGGTGGCACTGTCTGCGGTCGTGGTCACGTCGGCCCCTCTCGAAATGTTCTCCCTAGCTGGACAACGGTAGTAGCTTTCGAAAGGTTGCGCCAAACACACGTTCGAGTGAAATATCGCAGATCGTTCACCTGGAGCAGTGCCAGAGGTGTATGGACCGACAGTCTGACCGAACGCGGGTTCGGCCGCCCCCATGCCGCCTACGGTACCCTTCCGGGTCGGATCGTCGCCGTGCGGGCCGGCGTTCAGTGTGGCACCGCCGACCCCGGTATCCGGACATCGGGCACCGCGACACGCGGCGGGTCGTAAATCCACCACAACCCAAGATCTAGTGGTTGGATGAGCGCTGCCACCCAGAAGTTGTGGTCCCGGGTCCGTCGCAGGTCCCGACATCGCATATGCTTGTGGCTGCTTCACGAGCCCCCGGCAGGGCCTCGTTCCTGCCGCTCAGGGGCCCGTGAGGTGATCAGTCGCGCCAAAGAGGGAGGGTGAGGGAACCATGCACTGCCCCTTCTGCAGGCACCCCGACAGCCGGGTCGTCGACAGTCGCACCACCGACGACGGCACGTCGATCCGCCGGCGCCGTCAGTGCCCCGACTGCTCCCGTCGTTTCACGACGGTGGAAACGGCCTCACTGATGGTGATCAAGCGCAGTGGGGTGACCGAACCCTTCAGCCGCTCCAAGGTCATCTCTGGCGTCCGCAAGGCGTGCCAGGGGCGGCCGGTCACCGAGGACGCCCTCGCCAAGCTCGGCCAGCGGGTCGAGGAGGCGCTGCGCGCCACCGGAAGCGCCGAGCTGACCACCCATGACGTGGGCCTGGCCATACTCGGTCCCCTGCAGGAACTCGACCTGGTCGCATACCTGCGGTTCGCGTCCGTGTACAAAGCGTTCGACACCCTTGAAGACTTCGAGACCGCCATCGCGGAGCTCCGCGACGGACGGCCTCACCCCCATGAGTGCGAGCCGGGTGGGACCCCTGCGGTCGTTCCCGTGCCCGCCTCCGCCGCCGACTGACCGGACGGGCCGCGAAGCGGTCGGGCCGGTCGGGCAGGCGAGATTCGTAAGTTCGTAGATTTCGTAGATACAGACACAGGGCACCGTGCTGCGGAATATCGCTGGCACTTTAGGGCGTTTTTGCCCGCATATGGGAGGCGGAGCATGACAGAGACGGCGAGCGGCTCGGCACGAGGTTCCCGCGCCAAGGGGACCAAGGCTGCCAAGAGCGGCCTGCGTATCGAGCGCATCCACACCACCCCGGGCGTGCACCCGTATGACGAGGTGAGCTGGGAGCGCCGTGACGTCGTCATGACCAACTGGCGCGACGGCTCGGTCAACTTCGAGCAGCGTGGCGTCGAGTTCCCCGACTTCTGGTCGGTGAACGCGGTCAACATCGTCACCAGCAAGTACTTCCGCGGCGCGGTCGGCACCCCGCAGCGCGAGACCGGTCTGAAGCAGCTCATCGACCGGATCGTGAAGACCTACACCAAGGCCGGCGAGGATTACGACTACTTCGCTTCCCCGGCGGATGCCGAGATCTTCGAGCACGAGCTGACTTACGCCCTCCTGCACCAGATCTTCAGCTTCAACTCCCCGGTGTGGTTCAACGTCGGAACGCCCCAGCCGCAGCAGGTCTCCGCCTGCTTCATCCTGGCCGTCGACGACTCCATGGAGTCGATCCTCGACTGGTACAAGGAAGAGGGCATGATCTTCAAGGGCGGCTCCGGCGCCGGCCTGAACCTCTCCCGCATCCGCTCCTCCAAGGAGCTCCTCTCCTCCGGCGGCAACGCCTCCGGCCCGGTCTCCTTCATGCGCGGCGCCGACGCGTCCGCAGGAACGATCAAGTCGGGCGGCGCCACCCGCCGTGCGGCCAAGATGGTCGTCCTGGACGTGGACCACCCGGACGTCGAGGACTTCATCGCGACCAAGGTGAAGGAAGAGGAGAAGATCCGCGCCCTGCGTGACGCGGGCTTCGACATGGACCTGGGCGGCGACGACATCACGTCCGTCCAGTACCAGAACGCCAACAACTCCGTCCGCGTGAACGACGAGTTCATGACGGCCGTCGAGAACGGCACCGAGTTCGGCCTGCGCGCCCGCATGACCGGCGAGGTCATCGAGAAGGTCGACGCCAAGGCGCTCTTCCGCAAGCTCGCCGAGGCC
Organism: Streptomyces sp. Tek67B01; assembly: GCF_055231995.1. NCBI lineage: Bacteria > Bacillati > Actinomycetota > Actinomycetes > Kitasatosporales > Streptomycetaceae > Streptomyces > Streptomyces sp. Tek67B01. The sequence goes on along the minus strand of NZ_JBUYUY010000001.1, from coordinate 2,016,278 downwards.
GCGTGGGCGTGTGCCGACCCGGGCATCCAGTACGACGGTGTGATCAACAACTGGCACACCTGCCCCGAGTCCGGTCGCATCACCGCGTCCAACCCGTGCAGCGAGTACATGCACCTGGACAACACGTCCTGCAACCTCGCGTCGCTGAACCTCATGAAGTTCCTCAACGACGACGGCAAGGGCAACCAGTCCTTCGACGCGGAGCGCTTCGCCAAGGTCGTCGAGCTGGTCATCACCGCGATGGACATCTCCATCTGCTTCGCGGACTTCCCGACGCAGAAGATCGGTGAGAACACCCGCGCGTTCCGTCAGCTCGGCATCGGCTACGCCAACCTCGGCGCCCTGCTGATGGCCACGGGCCACGCCTACGACTCGGACGGCGGCCGCACGCTCGCCGCCTCGATCACCTCGCTGATGACCGGTACGGCGTACCGGCGCTCCGCCGAGTTGGCCGCGATCGTCGGTCCCTACGACGGCTACGCCCGCAACGCCGACTCGCACAAGCGCGTCATGAAGCAGCACGCCGACGCCAACGCCGTCGCGCCGCGCACCGAGGACCTGGACAACGCGATCTGGGCTGCGGCCACCGAGGCCTGGCAGGACGTCCTGCGCCTCGGCGAGAAGAACGGCTTCCGCAACTCCCAGGCCTCCGTCCTCGCCCCGACCGGCACCATCGGTCTGGCGATGTCCTGCGACACCACTGGTGTCGAGCCGGACCTGGCCCTGGTCAAGTTCAAGAAGCTCGTCGGCGGCGGCTCGATGCAGATCGTCAACGGCACCGTCCCGCAGGCCCTGCGCCGCCTGGGCTACCAGGAGGAGCAGATCGAGGCGATCGTCTCCCACATCGCCGAGCACGGTGTGGTCGTCGACGCCCCGGGCCTCAAGACCGAGCACTACTCGATCTTCGACTGCGCCATGGGCGAGCGTTCCATCTCCCCGATGGGTCACGTGCGCATGATGGCCGCGATCCAGCCGTGGATCTCCGGCGCGATCTCGAAGACGGTCAACATGCCGGAGTCGGCCACCGTCGAGGAGATCGAGGAGATCTACTTCGAGGCGTGGAAGATGGGCGTCAAGGCGCTGGCGATCTACCGCGACAACTGCAAGGTCGGCCAGCCCCTCTCCGCGAAGAAGAAGGAAGAGGAGAAGGAGGAGGTCACCGCCAAGGCGGAGGACACCATCCGCGCCGCGGTCGAGAAGGTCATCGAGTACCGCCCGGTCCGCAAGCGCCTGCCGAAGGGGCGCCCGGGGATCACCACCTCGTTCACGGTCGGTGGCGCCGAGGGCTACATGACGGCGAACTCCTACCCGGACGACGGCCTGGGCGAGGTCTTCCTGAAGATGTCCAAGCAGGGCTCCACCCTCGCGGGCATGATGGACGCCTTCTCCATCGCCGTGTCCGTCGGCCTCCAGTACGGCGTGCCGCTGGAGACCTACGTCTCGAAGTTCACGAACATGCGCTTCGAGCCGGCCGGTATGACGGACGACCCCGATGTGCGGATGGCGCAGTCGATCGTCGACTACATCTTCCGTCGCCTGGCGCTCGACTTCCTGCCGTTCGAGACCCGCTCGGCGCTCGGCATCCACACCGCCGACGAGCGTCAGCGCCACCTCGACACAGGTTCGTACGAGCCGCTGGAAGAGGAGGAGCTGGACACGGAGGCGCTGGCCCAGTCGGCGCCGCTCGCGGCGGTCCCGTCGGAGCCGAAGCCGCTCGCGGCCGCCCCGGTCTCGGTTCCCGCCCCGAAGACGGCGCACTCCAGCGCCGAACTCGTCGAGATGCAGCTCGGCGTCTCCGCCGACGCCCCGCTCTGCTTCTCCTGCGGTACGAAGATGCAGCGCGCCGGTTCCTGCTACATCTGCGAGGGATGCGGCTCGACCAGCGGTTGCAGCTGACCGTGAGCCCCCGGCGGGCGTGAGTTGAGAACTCGGGTGGGGTGTCGACGATCATGTCGACACCCCACCAGGCGTTTCGCCACCGCGGCCGTCACGTGAACGTGTCGGGGCGGCAAGGGTTGGCTTGACCGGTCCCCCGAGACGATCATGGTGCCGGGGGCGGGGCCACCGCCGCGAGCCCCGGATGTCACTGGGGGAGTGGGGAGTGGGGGAGCCATGTGGAGCGGTGACGAGCTTGACCTCGACGCGTATCTGGCGCGGATCGGCTTGGGGGGAGATGGCGCGGGGGCGGACAAGGCGCGGGAACTCCGGCCCGACCTCGCGACGTTGTACGCAGTGCACAGGGCCCATATCGCGGCCATCCCCTTCGAGAGCCTTGACGTCACGCTCGGCCGCCCCGTCGTGCTGGACATCAAGTCACTGCAGGACAAGCTCGTGCACCGCCGCCGCGGCGGCTACTGCTACGAGCAGAACTCGCTGCTGGCGGCCGCCCTCCAGCGGATCGGGTTCGAGGTGTCGGGGCGCGGTGCCCGCAACCGGGCCCGCGGGGACACCCTGCTGCCGGTGACGCACGCCGTCCTCGTCGTCACCGTCGCGGGTGAACCCTGGCTGTGTGACGCCGGGTTCGGGCATCCCGGGCCGTTCGAGCCCGTCCCGCTCGCGCGGCCCGGAGCCGAAGTGCGGCAGGGGGACTCGACGTACGCCGTCCACCGCGAGGAGGGGGACGTTCTCGTCCTGCGCCGGCTGCGCGAGGGCACCGGGCAAGACCTCTACGCCTTCACCCCGCAGCCCTACCACCCGGTCGACTACGTGGTGCTGAACCATTACAGCTCCTCCCACCCCCGCTCCGCCTTTCTCGGCAAGGTCATCGTCCAACGGCCCGGCGGGGACGTCCGGGTGGCACTCCTCGGGCGCGAGCTGACCCACTGGTACCCGGACGGCCGGGTGGATCGCAGGACCGTGGCTCCGAAAGAGCTGATCGCCCTGCTCGACCGCGAGTTCGGCCTTCGGCTGTCCGAGCGGGACGAGGCTGATCTCGTGCGGATCTTCCGCGCCGAGGACTGACCCGGGCCGCGCCGGGCCCGTACGATGGCGCGGTGCTGGTCAAGTGGATTCGCTGCACGGTGACGGACCGACGCGGGTTCGAGCGTGGGCAGCGCAAATGGGCGGGGCTACCGGGCGAGCCCGGATTCCGGGGGCAGGGCGGCGGATGGAGCCGTGGCCGGCAGGGGGTGGCGCACGTCTTCGCGTTCTGGGAGAGCCGTTCCTTCTATGACTCCTTCATGGCGCGCTCGTACGATCGCCTGGCCGCCTCCCAGAACGGCACGTTCACCGACGCGCGGGTCACGCTCTTCGACTACCGCTTCGATGTGAAGACCGGGTTCGAGCCCAGGTTCTCCGATGCCGACGTGGTCCGGGTCGCCCATACGCGGGTGCGGGAGGGCCGCGTGGAGCACTTCGCCCTGATGCAGGAGAAGGTCTGGAACCCGGCCATGGCCGGGTCGCCCGGCATGATCCGAGGTCTTTTCGGGGAAGCCCCGGGTCGGGAGTTCCTGGTGCTGTCGATGTGGCGAGCGGCCGCCGAGCACGGCAAGTACCGGCAGGAGCGGGTCGAGCGGCTGTCGTTGCGCGCACAGACCGAGGCCGACGTGGAGGCGCTCACCGGTGACGTCGTCGACCTCGAACCCTCCTGGACGGTATGACGGTAAGACGATCGGTTGCCTGATCGGCGAGCCCGTTCGAGCCGCGCACCGGTGGCCGAATAGGGTCGTGGAATGGTACGACCACGGCGCATCGTCCTCGTCCGGCACGGGGAGTCCCAGGGCAATGCCGATGACACGGTGTACGAGCGGGAGCCCGACCACGCCCTGCGGCTGACGCGGGCGGGGCGGGAGCAGGCCCGGGAGGCGGGCGCGCGGCTGCGCGAACTGTTCGGGGACGAACGCATCAGCGCGTACGTCTCCCCGTACCGCCGCACCCTGCAGACCTTCCGCGAGCTGCGGCTGGACCCCACTCGGGTCCGCATGCGCGAGGAACCGAGGCTGCGCGAGCAGGACTGGGGGAACTGGCAGGACCACGACGACGTGCGCCTGCAGAAGGCGTACCGGGACGCGTACGGGCACTTCTTCTACCGCTTCGCGCAGGGCGAGTCGGGCGCCGACGTGTACGACCGGGTCGGCTCCTTCCTGGAGAGCCTGTACCGCAGTTTCGAGGCCCCGGACCATCCGGAGAACGTGCTGCTCGTGACACACGGACTGACGATGCGGTTGTTCTGCATGCGCTGGTTCCACTGGTCGGTGGCCGAGTTCGAGGCCCTGTCCAACCCGGGCAACGGTGAGTTCAGGACACTCCTGCTGGGCCCGGACGGTCGCTACCGCCTGGACCGCCCGTTTGAGCGGTGGACCACACCTGAGCCTTACGACCTGGACGACTAGAGTGACGTGGGATGACCGCTGACTCCACTCCCGAGACGCGCTACGCACGCGCCCTGTCCAGCCTTCGCGGGCTGGCCCTGGGGGACGCCCTGGGCTCCCAGTACTTCGTTCCCGTGAACTACCCGCTGCTCAAGCGGCGCGAGCTGCCGGCCGGCGGCGACACCTGGCAGTGGACCGACGACACCGAGATGGCCTGCTCCGTGCTGGCCGTCCTCGCCGACCACGGCCGGATGGACCAGGACGCGCTGGCCGCCTCGTTCGCCCACCACCACGACTTCGACCGCGGCTACGGCCCTGCCGTCAACCGGATGCTGCGTCTGATCCGGGAGGGTGAGGACTGGCGCACCCTGGCCGCCGAGCTGTTCAACGGACAGGGCTCGTGGGGCAACGGCGCCGCGATGCGCATCGCGCCGTTGGGCGCCTGGTACGCGGACGATCCCGAGCAGGCCACGCACCAGGCGGAGATCTCCGCGTACACCACGCACCAGCACCGTGAGGCGGTGTGCGGTGCGATGGCCGTCGCCGCCGCGGCCGCGCTCGCGGCGGCTGCCGCGGGGCCGCCGAAGGCCGCGGACCTGTTGGACGGGGTCATCGCGCTGGTGCCGCGCAGCGCGGTGGGCGCCGGGTTGCGGCGGGCGCGGGACATGCTGGACTACGGCGACGCCACCACCGTCGCGGCGGTGTTGGGCTGCGGCCGGCGCACCAGCGCCCATGACACCGTGCCGTTCGCCCTGTGGTCGGCGGCGCGCTCGCTGGACGACTACGAGCGGGCGTTCTGGACCACCGCCCAGGTGGGCGGGGACGTGGACACGACCTGCGCGATCGTGGGCGGGGTGTTGGGGGCGCGCGGCGACGCGGTGCTGCCGCAGGCGTGGCTGGCGCGGACCGAGGCCCTTCCGGAGTGGTTGCCCGGGGCGCCCCGCTGAAAGCCGGGCCGGGAGACATTGACGGGGCGCGGCCCGGGCGCCGGATACTCCGGGCGCCCGGGTCCGCGTACGGTCTTGCCCGCTCAGGCCGCCGGACCGGCCTCGGCGGCGGCTCCGTTGAGGGCCTCCAGGTCGCTCTTGCGCACCCGAATCACCAGCAGCGCGGTGGCCAGGGCGAGCCCCGCCATCGCCACGGCGGCCAGGAAGGCGGTGGAGATGCCCTGGGTGAGGACGATGTCGCCCCACGGGTCGGGCAGCCGGCCGGTCGCCTTGAAGGCGGCCAGCTGATCGGGGTCCGCCTTCGCCAGGAAATCCGGGACCTGCTTGGCGGCCTCGTCGCGGCTCGCGGTGCCGAAGACGGTGACCAGGATCGACAGACCGAGCGAACCCCCGACCTGCTGGCTGGCGTTGAGCAGCCCCGAGGCCGCGCCCGCCTCGCGCGGCGCCACCCCGGAGACGGCGGTGAGGGTGAGGGTCACGAAGTTCAGACCCATGCCGAAACCGAACAACACCATCGGCCCGAGCACCCCGGACACGTACGAGCTGTCGGTCTCGATGAAGCTGAGCCAGGCCAACCCCGAACCGGTGAGGGCGGACCCGGCGACCATGAAGGGCTTGGGTCCGAAGCGGGGCAGGAACCGCTGGGAGAGCCCGGCGGCCGTGCCGATGGCGACGGTCACGGGCAGGAAGCCGAGACCGGACTGGATCGGCGTGAAGCCGAGCACGTTCTGCACGAACTGGACGATGAAGAAGAACATGCCGAACATCGCTGCGGCCAGCCCGAGCATGATCAGGTAGGTGCCGGCGCGGTTACGGTCGGCGAACATGCGCAGCGGGATGATCGGCTCGCGCGCCCGGGACTCGATGACGACGAACAGGGCGAGCAGCACCAGCGCGGCGGCGAAGGAGCCGATGGTGAGCGAGTCGCGCCACCCGTCCTCGGACGCGCGGATGAACCCGTAGACCAGCGAGGCCATGCCGCCGGTGGAGGCGAGCGCCCCGGCGATGTCGAACCGGCCCGGATGGCGTTCGGACTCACTGATGAACAGCGGGGCGAGGACGGCGATCAGGACACCGATCGGCACGTTGACGAAGAGGACCCAGCGCCAGTCGAGCCACTCCGTCAACATGCCGCCGGCCAGCAACCCGAGCGCGCCGCCTCCGGCCGAGACGGCGGCGAACACGCCGAACGCCCGGTTGCGTTCGGGCCCTTCCGCGAACGTCGTGGTGATCAGCGCCAATGAGGTCGGCGAGGCTATGGCGCCGCCGACCCCCTGGAGGGCCCGGGCGGCCAGGAGCTGCCAGGGCTCCTGGGCGAATCCGCCGAAGAGGGAGGCGAGGGTGAAGATCAGGATGCCGGTCATGAAGACCCGACGGCGACCGAGGATGTCTCCGGCCCGGCCCCCGAGCAGGAGCAGGCCGCCGAAGGTGAGGGTGTAGGCGCTGAGCACCCAGGACAGGTCGGTGGTGGAGAAGGCGAGCGCCGTTTGGATGTGCGGGAGCGCGATGTTCACGATCGTCGCGTCCAGCACGACCATCAGCTGGCACGCGGCGATCACCGTGAGCGCCACGCCGGGCCGGTTCGGGTGGCGCGCCGCTCCCGGTATCCGTGGTTTGTCGAGTTGAACGCTTGTCACTGAGGATCCCCCGAAGTGAAATAGTGAACGCATCCGTTCACTGGCGACCCACGGTAAGAGCTACATTTAGTGAACGCAAGCGTTCACTAAGCCTGAAAATACGTGCGATGGGCACGCGGGCCGGTCGGAGGTGTGGGGCATGACGGATACCCGCTGGTCGGAGCCGCCGCCTGGGCGCAGGAGGGGTCCGGAGCTCGAACGGGCCATCCTGGACGCGGCCCTGGAGCAGTTGAGCACCGTTGGTTGGAACGCGCTCACGATGGAGGGCGTCGCGACCGCCGCGCGGACCGGCAAGGCGGCGCTCTACCGGCGTTGGCCGTCGAAGGCCGCGCTCGTGGCCGAGGTGCTGCGGGCCGGACTGCCGCCGCTGGACCGGATCCCCGACACCGGTTCGATCCGCGACGACCTCTTCGGATTGTGCGCGCGGATGTGTGAGGTGATGCGTTCACGCGCCGGCGTGGCTCTGCGCGCGGTCCTTCACGAATGCGACCACGACCATGCGGACCGGTTCCGCGGAGTGATCTGGAACGGCCTGCACGAACCGTCGCAAGCGGTGATCAGGGCGCTTGTGCGGCGTGGGATCGAGCGGGGAGAAGTCAGACCGGACGCGGACACTCCGTTCCTTGTCGACGTCATTCCCGCCATGTTGATGTATCGCGCGAAGATGTACGGAAGCGAATGGGACGACCGGGACGTCGCGCAGCTCATCGACGGGGTGATGGTGCCGATGCTCCGGGTGTGAGCCCGCGCCGGGCCCCGGCCGCGGCTCCCGGCCCGGGCCGGGGTGTGCAGGTGGCGCGGGGCGGCGTACCCTTGCTGGCGCCATGCCGTACGAAGCACCCACCCACACCGTCGAGCGCTCCCTCCGTGCAACCACCGGCGCCAAGGTCATCGCCGGGGTCGACGAGGTCGGACGAGGGGCCTGGGCCGGTCCGGTCACCGTTTGCGCGGCGATCACCGGTTTGCGCCGGCCGCCCGCGGGACTCACCGACTCCAAACTCCTCACCCCCAAGCGCCGGGACGCGCTGCTCGACATCCTGGAGGGCTGGGTCACCGCCCACGCCCTCGGGCACGCTTCGCCGGAGGAGATCGACGAGCTGGGTATGACCGCCGCGCTGCGGCTCGCGGCGGTACGCGCCCTGGAGGCCCTGCCGGTGCGGCCCGACGCGGTGATCCTCGACGGCAAGCACGACTATCTCGGCGCGCCGTGGCGGGTCCGTACGGTGATCAAGGGCGATCAGTCCTGTGTCGCGGTCGCCGCGGCCTCCGTGATCGCCAAGGTCCGGCGGGACCGGATGATGGCCGAACTCGGCGCAGGCGCCTCCATCGAGGACTTCGCGTTCGCCGCGAACGCCGGCTACCCCTCGCCCGTGCACCGGGCGGCACTGGAGGAGCTGGGACCCACCCCGTACCACCGGCTCTCGTGGTCGTACCTCGACGCGCTGCCCCAGTGGCGGCACCTCAAGAAGGTGCGCCGCAGCGAGGAATCGGCGGAGCTGGAAAACGGAGGCCAACTCGGCTTCGATTTCTGATCGCGTCCACGTGCCATCCGCCGGTACGTTTCGTACCGGTGTTTGATAGATGTCAACTCATGCCTCTCACCCCCGAGGAGCCTCAGATTCACGAGAGTGTCCAGGGTCCCCGCGTTACGCCGGCCGCGAGCCGCACCGCGCAGACCCCCCGCCCCGTACCTGGTCCGCGTCCCGCGGTCGTACCCCGACCCGGCCGCCCCGGGCCCTCCCCCGCGGCGGCGATCCGCGCGGGAAGTGCCCCCAGGCCCGCTCCGCCCGTGCAGCGTGCGGCGCAGGCCACCGCGGGAGTTCCCGTCGCCCCCACCGCACCGTCCGTCTCGGCGGCGGTGCCCCAGGTCCAGCTGATCCCGGCGTCCGTCGAGGGCGCGCTGGACGCGGCCGAAGAGGCCGTCGACCTGCTGCTCGACACCGGGCGCGCGCCCGGTGACATCCTGGTGCTCACCACCGGCGACCCGCACCCGTGGGCCGCGCACGAACTGTCCTTCGGCGAGGCCGCGTACTGGGCCCAGCACGATGCAGGGGACGACGTGTTCTACGCGGACGCGGCGCAGGCGAAGCGGGCGTCGGGTCGCCCCGTCGTGGTCTTCGCGGCCAACGGCGGTCCCGTCGACGCGGTGGCCGGCGCGTTGCCGGCGGCCTTGGCCCGGGCCGGTGCGCTGTTGATCGTGTGCGGCGACGCGCAGCAGATCAACTCCGTGCTCGGCGCGAGCGTCTGACGGCCTGTACTCCGGTACGGGCGGGGAGTGCGGGGCGGGCCGGGCGTCGGCCCCGCTGCGGCCCCCAGTCGCTCCGACCGTGCCGCGCGCCGCGGCTCGGCGGAGCGCGGTCGGGCCGGTGTGCCGGGTGGGAGGGAGGGGCCGGTGGAGCGCGGTCGGGCCGGGTTCCCGCTGCGGCTCGGCGCTCAGCGGGCGGCGGTGTGGCGCAGCGCCTCGGCCGCACCGCCACCGGTGCGCAGCGGCACCTGCAACGGATCGGCGGAGACGGCGCCGAGGAGCTCGGGACGGGAGTCCGAGCTGGGTCTGCGTCCGCCGCGGCCTTCGCCGAGCACCTGCCAACCTCCGCGCGTGAGCGTGATGTACGCACCGCAGCGCAGCCCGTGAAGGGTGCAGGCGTCCCGCAGCCCCCACATCCAGGCGCCGTCCTCCTCGGTCCACCGCTCGTCGCCCTCGCGGCAGTACAGCAGCACCGCGGTGCGTACGGGGGTCCGGCGGCGCAGGTCGTGCGGCAGCACCCGGCGTAGTCGCGACAGCAGGGCGTTGCGGTACTCCCAGCCGTCGGCCGATACGGACCGTTGCACGAACGAGGCGCTCGCCACGAGCCGTTCCTCCGGGTCGAGCACGGCGATCACGGCCGTCGACGCCACGGGATGGTGTCGCGAGTGCAGCCCGCTGACGACCTCGCGCGGATTGCTCAGCAGGGGTACACCCGCCGCCGACCACTCGGCCGGTTCCAGCAGTCTGCCGTGCCGACTGGCGCCACCGGTGGCCGTGCTCAGGGATGTGGTGGAGGGTGGGGCGAATCCGATGGTCACGGTCCTCCCTTCGGGTACACGCCCGCGGACGGGCACGGCTGGGATGTGGGCGCGCCGCGGCACGGCCCTGGAGAGTGCCGACGAGCCGAGCGGGAGCTCTCCGATTCTCGCGTGGCCCGCGAGCGTGGGGCAATGAGCATTTGGGGCCGCCGACCGGAATTCGCCGGTATGCCGTTCATATCCTTGCCCCGCCACGCCGTGCATGACGCATTCGTTATGGCTGGAGCGCCAGCACCAGGGGAAACACCTCCTTCGCGCCTGCCCGGCGGAGCAATCGGGCAGCCACAGCGAGTGTCCAGCCACTCTCCGCGCGGTCGTCCACGAGGAGCACCGGACCATCCGCCTGCGTCAGCGTCGCAGCCAGGGCAGGAGACACGGTCAAGGCGAGATGGAGTCCGCGGACGCGCTGGGCGCTGTTGGAGGACGGCAGGCCGAACTCCGGTGCCTCGTCCGTGTACGAGAGTGTCCCGAGCAGGGGCATCCGTCCGACCTCCGCGATCCGGGCGGCCAGGGAACCGACCAACTGCGGACGGCTGCGCGAGGGCAACGCGACGACGCCTACCGGCCGTGCGGGAGCGTCCGGGGCGCCCGACGCCCAACCACCCGGGCCCCGGGCCCAGTCGGCGAGCACCGCGACCACGGCTTGCGCGACATCGTCCGGAACCGGCTGGTCGGGTGCCTGGCGCGCGAGCATCGGGCGCAACCGGTTGCCCCAGCCGATGTCGGAGAGCCGGCCGAGCGCACGTCCCGTGGAAGCCTGCTCCCCGGCCGGGATACGGCCCTTGAGGTCCACACCCACGGCCGACAGGCCGGTCGGCCACATCTTGCGGGGCTCCAGTTCGACTCCGGGACGCCCCAATTCCCCTCGTGCGGTGTCCAGGGCGGTGTGGGAGACCTCCGCCGTGAAGCGCGCTCCCGCGCAGTTGTCGCAACGGCCGCAAGGCGCCGCCTCCTCGTCGTCGAGCTGACGCCGCAGGAACTCCATCCGGCACTCCGTGGTCGACGCGTAATCGCGCATGGCCTGCTGTTCCGCGGCCCGCTGTCGGGCCACCCACGCGTAGCGCTCCGCGTCGTAGGCCCATGCCTCGCCCGTCGACGTCCAACCGCCCTTGACGCGGTGTACGGCGCCGTCCACATCCAGGACCTTCAGCATCGTCTCCAGGCGGGTGCGCCGCAGGTCGACCAGCGGTTCCAGCGCGGGGAGCGACAACGGCCGCCCCGCTTGGGCCAGTACGTCGAGCGTGCGGCGCACCTGCTCCTCGGGCGGGAAGGCGACGGAGGCGAAGTACTGCCAGATGGCCTCGTCTTCGCGGCCGGGCAGCAGCAGCACCTCGGCGTGTTCCACACCACGGCCGGCGCGCCCCACCTGCTGGTAGTAGGCGATGGGCGAGGAGGGCGAGCCCAGGTGTACGACGAAACCCAGATCCGGCTTGTCGAAGCCCATTCCCAGGGCGGACGTGGCGACGAGGGCCTTGACCCGATTGGCCTGGAGGTCGTTCTCGGCCTGCTCGCGATCGGCGTTCTCGGTCTTGCCCGTGTACGACGAGACCGTGTGCCCCCGGTGTCGCAGGTAGGCGGTGACCTCCTCGGCGGCCGCCACGGTCAGCGTGTAGATGATGCCGGAGCCGGGGAGGTCGCCCAGGTGGTCGGCGAGCCAGGCCAGCCTGTGCGCGGCGTCGGGAAGGGCGAGCACCGACAGGCTCAGGCTCTCCCGGTCCAGCGGGCCGCGCAGCACCAGGGCGTCCGTTCCCGCGCCGGTGCCCAACTGTTCGGCCACGTCGGCGGTCACCCGGGCGTTGGCCGTGGCGGTGGTGGCCAGTACGGGGACGCCCGGCGGGAGATCGGCCAGCATCGTGCGCAGCCGTCGGTAGTCGGGGCGGAAGTCGTGTCCCCAGTCGGAGATGCAGTGCGCCTCGTCGACCACGAGGAGGCCCGTGGCGGCGGACAGCTTCGGCAGTACCTGGTCGCGGAAGTCCGGGTTGTTGAGCCGCTCCGGACTCACCAGGAGGACATCGACCTCACCGGCCGCGACCTCGGCCTGGATGCCTTCCCACTCTTCGGGGTTGGCCGAGTTGATGGTGCGGGCGTGGATGCCCGCCCGGGCCGCCGCCTCGACCTGATTGCGCATCAGCGCGAGCAGGGGGGAGACGATCACGGTGGGACCGGCCCCGTTCGCGCGCAGCAGCGAGGTGGCGACGAAGTAGACCGCGGACTTGCCCCACCCCGTGCGCTGCACGACCAGCGCCCGCCGCTTGTGCGCGACCAGGGCCTCGATCGCCCGCCACTGGTCCTCGCGCAGCCGTGCGGTGCCCGTGGGGTCGCCCACCAGGCGGGCGAGTACGGAATCGGCCGAGGACCTCAGGTCTGCGTTCATGTCCCCATGCAACCCGATCCCTCTGACATCGCGCCAATGCCGCACTGCGCCTGTGGATGTTGAAAGCTTTACGAAGTTATCCACAGGCCTTTCCGGAATCGATCAGAGGCGGGACCGTCGAGGCATGACGAAGAACCACGAATCCCCCCGTCCGGCCGGACAGCGGTCCACCACCGCCTCCGGAGCACCCACGGCGTCCCAGATCACCCTGCGCAGTCCGGCCGAGCTGGCCGACGCCCTGCCCTACATGCTCGGCTTCCACCCCACCGACTCGCTGGTCTTGGTCGCCGTCCACGGTGAAGGGGGCCGCTTCGGCGGCCGGCTCCGCGTCGGCATCCCCTCGGCGCCGTCCGAATGGGCGGACACCGCCCGGCAGGCCGCCGAAACCCTGATCCGGGGCAGTGAGCGCCGGGGCGGCAAGCCCGACGGCGTCGTCGTCTACCTCTGCCAGGACCCGCTCGTGGGGGAGAGCGCGCAGCGGGTGATGACACGGCTGCGGCCACTCGCCCACCGACTGAGGCTGGCCTGCGGCGCGCTCGACGTACCCGTCATGGAAGCCCTGTGCCTCTCCGACGGCCGCTACTGGTCCTATACCTGCCCGGACGAGCGCTGCTGCCCGGCGGAGGGCAATCCGATGGCCTTGCCGGGCACCTCGGTCATGGCCGCCGCGGCCACCTTCGCCGGAATCCGGGTAAGGGGGTCCCTCAAGGAGATCGAGCGCCGCCTGGCCCCTCTGGACGGGGCACAAGCCGTCGAACAGGAGAAGGCCTTGGAACGCGCCGCCGTCGCCCTGGTGCCGAAGATCCTCGACGGGGCGAGCCGGGAGGAGGTCGGGGCGGAGACGCTCGCTCTGGCCAAGACCCTGATGCGGCGCCTGACCCTCGCCCCACCCGCGGAAACGGGTCCGGGAGCCGACGACTGGGACGACGCACTGCTCGCCCACGACGAGGCCGCCGCGCTGATCATCGGTCTCCAGGACCGCGAGATCCGCGACATCGCCGCCGAATGGATGGAGGACGAGGAGGCGGCGCCCGCCTTGCGACTGTGGCGGGCGCTGGCCAGGCGCTGCGTCGGGGCATACGGGGAGCACGCGGCCGCCCCGTTGACGCTGGCCGGCTGGGTGTCCTGGTCCACCGGGGACGAACCGACCGCGCGGATCGTGCTCGGGCTCGCCCTCCAAGCCGATGCCGACTACCGGTTCGCCCAACTCCTCCACCATGCCTGCAACGAGGGCATCGATCCGGAGGGGCTCAGGGAGTGTCTGCGGCAGGAGCGCAAGCGCCGGGAGCCACGGCGCAAGCGGTCGAGCGCGAGCACCCGCCCACCCGGCCGCCGTCCGCGGTCGAACCGCCGCGCGCCTCGCCGGAGCGCGGGGAGCGAGCAGTGAGCCGGAGCGGGAGGACATCGTTGTGGCTGTTGCCCGGGGTCACGCGCGAAGGCGCGGACAGTGGGGGCCGGCCCGCGGGGACCACCGGCCCGCACGGGCGAGCGCGGCCGGGAGGCCCGCAGGATCCGCCCGCGCGACTGAGCGCCGTCGCCGGTGCGGTCCTGGGGCGGGTCCGTCGCCGCTTACGGGGAGCACCGACGGCGTCGCCCGGGCGGGCGAGCGGGCGGCGCGCAGGACCCAGCCACTGCCGTAGCCATGGGCCGGGACATGGTCGGATCATCCGCCGGAAGGGGCTCGGGGTCGTTCCGCCGGTCGCCGACTCACCTCTCGGGCGGAGGAGCGCCGGGGTCTTCGGCAGTGCCCCGTGCGGGAACGGGGCCACCCCCGTGAGCCGCCCACGGGCCGGTCGTCGGGCCCAGCCGTCGCACGAGCCCGTGACTCGGGCGGGGGTAGGCACGTTCAGCTGGGGGGTGGTGGGTGACCGGCGCCGCCGCCGAGCAGCGAAACCGACCGGAGCGCAGACAAGGCGACGCATGGCCCACCCCGTACCCCCCGCCCGCAGGCCGGAACTGCCGCCCGTGCACGACGCCGTCATCTGCGTCGCCGCGCCCTGCCTGGTCATTTCGCCTGAGCACGGTCAGCTGACCGGCCGGGGGCTCGACGGGATCTACCGCGCGGGGCGCCGGCTGCTCTCCCGATGCGTACTGCGCGTCGGGGGCCGCGATCCGATCTCGGTCCAAGGGCGCAGCCTGGGGGCGGACCGGGCGGTCTTCACGGCCACCGTCCGCACCGGCGCCGAGGTCGGGCCCGACCCCGACATCGGGGTGGAGCGCGTGCGCCACGCGGACGGCACCGAACGCATCACCCTGCGCAGCTATGCGGCCCGGCCGGTGCGCCTGCCCGTGGAACTATCCCTCGGCACCGACCTGGCGGAGCTTGCCGCTGTGGCGGGCGGCCGGGCCGGAGCGGAACTGCCCGCCGCGGTGCACGCCGCCGGCTTGCGCTGGAGCACCGGTGAGGCGCAGGCCGTGACCACCGCGGAACCGGCTCCGGACGACGCGCTCGCCTCCTCCGGCCTGCTGCGCTGGCAGGTCGAACTCGGGCCGGGCGAAACCCGCACCATCGAACTGCGGACCACCGCCGACCGCACCGCGCGGGCCCCGGCCGGGCAGGTGGCGAATCCGCTGTCCGAAGCCCGGGCCGAGGGCGACGACCCGAGGGCGGAGGTCTGGTTCCGGACCAGCGTCGAGGATCTGGCAGCCCTCCTCCTGAGGGACACCGCAGAGCCGGCAGACGCCTACGCCGCGGCCGGGGTCCCGTGGCGGCTCGGCCTGGCCCCGGCGGAGTCGCTGTGGGCCGCCCGGATGGCACTGCCGCTCGGCACCGGTCTGGCCGGGGCCACCCTGCGCACCCTCGCCCGGACCCAGGTCGCGGGTCAGGGGCCCGACGCCGGGAAGATCCCCGGGCCGCTGCGCGGGGCCGGACCCCAGTTGCCGCCGGGCTGCACCGGGACCGAGGCCACCCTCGCCTTCCCGGCGGTGCTGGCCGAGGCGTGGCGGTGGGGGCTGCCCGAGGCGGAGGTGGCCCGGCTGCTGCCGACCGCCGAGCGATGCCTGGGCTGGTTGCGCCGTGCCATGGGCCGGGACGGCTTCCTGGCCGACCCCGACCCGGGACCCCGGCGGTGCGAAACGCAGGCCCACGCGCACCGGGCCGCGCTGCTCGGCGCCGACCTGCTCGCCGGGTGGGCGCGTGACGGAGCCGAGGAGTGGCGGGGGTGGGCGGCCGGACTGCGGGACAGGTTTCAGGCCGGGTTCTGGATCGACGGCCCCGACGGTGGACGCCCGGCCGCGGCCTTGCACCCCGACGGTCGGCCGCTGCCCCGGCTGACCGGGGCGGCGGCGCATCTGCTGGACACCGGATTGACGGGCGGTGGCCGCCCGGCCCCCGGCCTGCTCGACCGGGCCCGTACCGAACAGCTCGCGCGGCTGCTCGGAGCCCCGGCCATGGACTCCGGCTGGGGCCTTCGGAGCATGGCGGCCCGGGAACCGGGCCACAACCCCTTCGGCCACCGCTCCGGGGCCGTACGGGCCTACGAGAGCGCCGTCGCTATCGGGGCCTTGGCCCAGGCCGGCTTCGAGAAGGAGGCCGCCGGGCTGCTGCGTGGCCTGCTCGACGCGGCGGAGAGGTTCGGATACCGGCTGCCGGAGATGTACGCGGCGCAGCAGCGCACTGCGGGCAGTGCCCCCTTCCCGCACCCGGCCGCATGCCGCCCCGCCGCGGTGGCGGCGGCGGCGGGGGTCCACGTACTGACCGCTCTCGTGGGCATCCGCCCCGACGCTCCCGCCGGGACGGTCGCCCTCGCACCCTTCTCGGGCGCCCCGCTCGGGGCCCTGCGGCTCTCGGGTCTGCGCGTGGCCGGGGAACCGTTCGCCGTACGCGTCAGCCGTCTGGGGCTCGGCATGGTGGAGGAGGCGGCCGATGCGCTCCAACTGGGCGGCTGAGGTCCGGATCACCGTCTCCGGCATCACCAAAGCCCTGTTTATCGTCAGGCAGACGACTATGATCGCGGCATGTCGCCCTACGACCCGTCGGCCTTTCCGCCCTTCGCCGTCACCGTCGACCTGGTCGTGCTCACCGTGCGGCGCCACGCGCTCTGCGCGTTGGTCGTCCGACGGGGTGAGCAGCCGTTCCAGGGGCGCTGGGCCCTGCCCGGCGGCTTCGTGCGCGCCGAGGAGGACCTGGCGGCGGCCGCGGCCAGGGAACTCTCCGAGGAAACCGGCCTGTGCGCGCACGACCCGGGTGTTCCCGGCGTGGACAACGGCGCGCACCTCGAACAGCTCGCCACCTACGGCGACCCGAAACGGGACCCCCGGATGCGGGTGGTCAGTGTGGCGCACCTGGTCCTGGCCCCGGATCTGCCCGCGCCCCGGGCGGGCGGCGACGCCAACAGCGCGCGCTGGGCCCCCGTCGACGAGCTCCTCGCCGCAGGTGAACAGGCCTCCTCCGGGCTCGCCTTCGACCACGCCCGGATCCTCGCGGACGGAGTGGAGCGGGCCCGGTCCAAGATCGAGTACTCCTCCCTGGCCACCGCCTTCTGTCCGCCGGAGTTCACGGTCGGAGAGCTGCGCCGGGTCTACGAGGCCGTATGGGGTGTGGCGCTCGACCCGCGCAACTTCCACCGCAAGGTCACCGGCACGCCCGGGTTCCTGGTGCCCGCCGGAGGGACCACGACCCGTCAGGGTGGCCGCCCGGCCCAGCTCTTCAGGGCCGGAGGGGCGACCCTGCTCAACCCGCCGATGCTGCGCCCGGAAGTCTGACGCCCCGAGGTTCGGCGCCCTGGGGTCTGACGCCCCGAGGCCGGGCGCCCCGAGGTCGGGCGCCCCAAGGCCGGATGGCCGAGGTCGGATGCCCTGGGGTTCGGCACCCCGCTATCGGGGACCGGTCCGCCCGGGTTCGCCCACACCCCGGCCCGCCTCGCTCCCGGCCGACTCATCCCGGCCGTGGCCGCCGGGCACTCTCCCTGCGGGTCGCGCCCGCGCGGCGACACGGATGAGTTCGCGGCCGGCCTGCCCCGAAAATCTGACATATCGCGTTATCTTGCTTTCGGTACTCACCCTGCCGCAGAGCGGTCTCACCCCCCGCGAGAGAAGCGATGCTCCAGGCCATCGGACTCACCAGTACACCCCGTCGAGATCTCCCGCCCGTCGTGGACGACCTCACCTTCGAGGCCCGCCCCGGGTACGTGACCGCCCTGTTGGGCGAACCGGGCTCGGGCAAGACCACCGCACTGCGGCTCATGCTCGAACTCGAACCGGGCCGCGGCGTCACCTACTTCCGGGGCCGCCCGCTGCACCGGGTCCCGCAGCCGGGCCGTGAGGTCGGAGTACTGCTCGGTGACGTGCCCGGCAACCCGTCGCGGACCGTCCGCAACCAGCTGCGGATGCTCTGCGCCGCCGCCGGGGTGCCGTCCTCCCGGGCGGACACCATGCTGGAGGTCGTCGGTATCGCCGGCCTGCGCGACCACCGGCTCGGCTCGCTCTCGCGCGCGATGGAGCGCCGGTTCGCACTCGCCGCCGCGCTCCTCGCCGACCCGTGCACGCTGCTGCTCGACGAACCCGCCGCCGAACTGTCGTCGCGCGAACGCAAATGGCTGTACGGGCTGTTGCGCCGACACGCTTCCCTCGGTGGTGCGGTGCTCTTCACCACCGACGACGCCAAGGAAGCCGCCCGCGGCGCCGACCGGGTCGTCTCCATCGAGGCGGGCCGGCTCGTCGCCGATCAGGACGCCGCCGACTTCGCCCGCACCCGGCTCCGGCCCAGGGTCGCCGTACGCACCCCGCACGCGGCCCGGCTCGCCGACGTCCTCGGCCGCGAGGCCCGGGCGGCCCAGCGCGCCGTCGAGATCGTCGCGGAGAGCGGTACCCGTCTGTCCGTGTACGGCAGCAACTGCGCGGAGGTGGGCGAGGCCGCCTTCCGCAACGGCGTCCTGGTCCACCAGCTCGCCGATGAGATCGGAGACGCGGGCGACGCGGCCGAGGTGACGCCGGCGGCCCGGCCGGTCCCGCAGGCCCGTACGGAAGCCGGTACCGAGGCCCGCGCCGCGGAGGCCCGTAGCGCCGACGCCCACGCGCAGGCGCGTATCGACGCCCGTGCGGAGACGCGCACCGAGGGCGGGCAGCAGATCGCCTCCGAAGCCCGCGACGCCGCCGCCGGCGGCCCGGGCGGCCACGAACTCCCCTTCCCCGCTCGGGTGGACGGCTGGTCAGGGGCGGAGACCGCCCGGCACCTCTCGCCGGTGCCCGGCCACGCCCCGGACGGCCGCCGCGGGCTCCCGGTCACGGCGGTCCGCCGCGTCGGAGGCCCGCTGCGGCCCCTGCGCTATGAGGTGCACCGCGTCTTCGGCACCGCCACCCCGTGGCTCACGGCGGCCGTGGTGATCGCCGTCTCGGCGCTGACCGCCGTCCTGCTCGCCCGCACCGGCGCCGCCCCACGCGACCGGATGCTCGCCGCTTGGCCCACCTTCCTGCCCCTACCGCCCGCGGCCCTCGGCGCGGGGCTCCTCGGAGCCCTGGCCTTCGGCGAGGAGTACCGCTACCCCGCACTGGCGGCGGCCCGGGGCACCGTGCCGCGCAGGCTGGGACTGCTCGCCGCCAAACTCGGCGTCGTCTCCGCCCTCGCCCTGCTGATCGGCGCCCTCGCCCTGGTGGCCGACACCTTCGCCGTCGGGCTGGTCTTCGGAGCCGCTCCGCTCCGCGCGCCCGCGCAGTGGATCATCCCGGCCGTGAGCTGGGTGGGACTGCTCACCGGCTGTGCCTGGGCCGGTGTCCTGGCCTCCGCGGTCTTCCGCTCCACGGCCGCCGGCCTGGCCGCGGTGCTCGCCGTACCGGTGGCGGTCGTACCCCTGGTGCGCAAGGTGCTCGCGGAACCGTCCGCCTACCCGGCGGGCGGGATCGCCGCACGGCTGCGCGGGGTGTCCGCGGCGCACTGGCCGCCGGAGGCGGACCGCTTCGTCCTGGGCGCCCTGCGGATGATGGCCCAACCCGTCGGCACGGCTCTGGTGTTGTCGTTGATCGTCCTGTTGTGCGCCTATGGGTTCACAGGACTGCGGAGCCGGGTGCGCTGGTGAGAGACCAGTGCTGATCGATTTGGTGCGATACGGGGCGCCAACGGGATCGTTGGCGTCCGCGTCACGCGAAACGGACCGCAACTCCCCGCAATAGGCCCGGTTCTTTACGATAAGTCGTCAATTGCGTAGGTGGCACCGATCACCCTTTCGTGTGCTTTTCACCAAAGACCTCAAGGGTGATGGAGGCGCAGCCGACAAAGGATTCGTGAGTATCCTTGCGCACACCATGATGACCGCCGCCCGCCACGCCGACTCCGGTCTCGCAGGCCCGGGCGAACTCGACCGCTATCCCTTCGCGGAGACCTCCGGGTCCGACCGGGTCGGGCCACCCCACTGGGAGGGCTCCGACGTCGAGTTGAGCCGCGTGGGCCGCCGCGCGGCGGGCAGCCGGGGCCGCGGGCTGCACGGCCAACTCGTCCAGCAGCTCGGCCAGATGATCGTCTCCGGCGACCTCGGCGCGGACCGTCCCCTGGTCCCCGAGGAGATCGGGCAGCGCTTCGAGGTCTCGCGGACGGTCGTCCGCGAGTCGCTGCGCGTCCTGGAGGCCAAGGGCCTCGTCAGCGCCCGTCCGAACGTGGGGACCAGGGTCCGCCCGGTCGCCGACTGGAACCTGCTCGACCCCGACATCATCGAGTGGCGGGCCTTCGGCCCCCAGCGCGACGACCAGCGCCGCGAGCTCAACGAGCTCCGCTGGACCATCGAACCGCTGGCCGCCCGCCTCGCCGCCGGCCACGGTCGCCCCGACATCCAGCAGCGACTCGCCGACATGGTCGAGATCATGGGCCACGCCCTCGGTCAGGGCGACGGGATCACCTTCGCCCGCGCCGACAACGAGTTCCACGGGCTGCTGATCCAGGTCGCGGGCAACCGCATGCTGGAGCACCTCTCCGGCATCGTGTCCGCCGCCCTCCAGGTCTCCGGCAGCCCGGTCACTGCCTGCGACCGTCCCAGCGAGACCTGCGTCGCGCACCACGCCCGCATGGTCGAGGCGCTCGCGGCCGGTGACGCGCTGGGTGCCGAGAACGCCATGCGCCAGCTGCTCACCGTGCACCCGGAGGTCGAGCGCGTGGTTCCGGCCCCGCGCGAGCACTGACGGGCGACGCGCGGGGGCGCGGGGGTTCACACGTGTCGCCGGACCCGGTGCGGGTCCGGCGACACCGGTGTGGGGGCCTGTCGCAGCCTCGCGAACCGCGCGTATGACCCTATGACCGGCATTGGCGTAAAAGTGGTGTGACTCGGACCACGAAGATTGGGCGTAACGCTCCGCGACGTGACGCGATGACTTAAGAGGTGATGGCCGACGGAGGGAAGACAGCAACCCTTGCGGGTGCTGTGCAGCTCCCCGGCCCCTGCCCGCGCCCCCGGCCCATCCCCAGTCGGTGGTCGTCGGCCACGGTCCAGCACCACCAGGCCGGGGTCGGAAGCCGTTCCCATCGTTCCGAGAGGTTGTTCGTGTCGGCCAGCACATCCCGTACGCTCCCGCCGGAGATCGCCGATTCCGAGTCTGTGATGGCGCTCATCGAGCGGGGCAAGGCCGAGGGGCAGATCGCCGGCGATGACGTGCGTCGGGCCTTCGAGGCTGACCAGATTCCTGCGACCCAGTGGAAGAATGTTCTGCGCAGCCTCAACCAGATCCTCGAGGAAGAGGGTGTGACGCTGATGGTCAGTGCCGCGGAGTCGCCCAAGCGCACCCCCCGCAAGAGCGTCGCAGCGAAGAGCCCGGCCAAGCGGACGGCGACCAAGACCGTAGCGGCCAAGGCGGAGGCCGCGTCGGCCGTCGCGCCCGTGGCACCGGAGTCCGAGCCCGCCGAGCCGGACACCGTGGACGCCCTGGTGGAGGAACCCGGAACCGAGGCCGTCGCGAAGAAGGCCGCGGCGAAGAAGACGACGGCGAAGAAGGCCGCGCCCGCCAAAAAGGCCACCGCCAAGAAGGCGGCGGCGAAGAAGACGGCGGCCAAGAAGGACGCGGACGAAGCCGACGAGGAGACCCCCGAGGAGGGTCCCGTCGCCAAGGCCGAGTCCGAGGAGGAAGAGGACGGTGGCGAGGCCAAGGGCTTCGTGATCTCGGACGACGAGGACGACGCCCCGGCCCAGCAGGTCGCCGTGGCCGGCGCGACCGCCGACCCGGTCAAGGACTACCTCAAGCAGATCGGCAAGGTCCCCCTCCTCAACGCCGAGCAGGAGGTCGAGCTCGCCAAGCGCATCGAGGCCGGCCTGTTCGCCGAGGACAAGCTGGCGAACTCGGACAAGCTGGCGCCCAAGCTCAAGCGCGAGCTGGAGATCATCGCCGAGGACGGCCGCCGCGCGAAGAACCACCTGCTGGAGGCCAACCTCCGTCTCGTGGTCTCCCTCGCCAAGCGCTACACCGGCCGGGGCATGCTCTTCCTGGACCTGATCCAGGAGGGGAACCTGGGCCTGATCCGCGCCGTCGAGAAGTTCGACTACACCAAGGGCTACAAGTTCTCCACGTACGCGACCTGGTGGATCCGGCAGGCGATCACCCGCGCGATGGCCGACCAGGCCCGCACCATCCGCATCCCCGTGCACATGGTCGAAGTGATCAACAAGCTGGCCCGGGTGCAGCGCCAGATGCTCCAGGACCTGGGCCGCGAGCCCACTCCGGAGGAACTGGCGAAGGAACTCGACATGACCCCCGAGAAGGTCATCGAGGTCCAGAAGTACGGCCGCGAGCCGATCTCCCTGCACACCCCGCTCGGCGAGGACGGCGACAGCGAGTTCGGTGACCTCATCGAGGACTCCGAGGCCGTGGTCCCGGCCGACGCCGTCAGCTTCACGCTGTTGCAGGAGCAGCTGCACTCGGTCCTCGACACCCTCAGCGAGCGCGAGGCGGGCGTGGTGTCGATGCGTTTCGGCCTGACCGACGGGCAGCCGAAGACACTCGACGAGATCGGCAAGGTCTACGGGGTCACGCGCGAGCGGATTCGCCAGATCGAGTCCAAGACCATGTCGAAGCTGCGTCACCCGTCGCGCTCGCAGGTCCTGCGCGACTACCTCGACTGAGCGGCCCGCACAGGGACGGCGGCAAGGCGTCGCCGGTGGTCGCGCGGGTGCGCACGACCACCGGGCGTCCCACTCTGGGTGGAGTCATGCACACCCAGAGTCAGGAGGCCTCATGCGTCGTTTCTTTGCCCGCGTGCTGTCGGGCGCGTTGACGCTGGCGGCGGGAGCGGCCGCGGCGCATCCGGCCCAGTTGCCCCGGGCGGCCGCGGACGGTGTGGTGATCGGCGGCCGGCCCGTGAAGGTGGCCGACAGTCCGTGGGTCGTGGCCCTGGCCAGCCGTGACCGGTTCGGGGGTACGCGGGGTGGCCAGTTCTGCGGAGGCGTCCTCGTCGCTCCCGCCACGGTCGTGACCGCCGCCCACTGCCTGGGGCGGCAGGTGCTGGGCGGCCCCGTCGAGGCCGTGCCCGACCTGCGGGTGATCACGGGACGCACGGAGCTGCGCGCCTCGGACGGACGCGAGATCGCGGTGCGGTCGGCCCGGGTGAACCCGGAGTACGACCCCAAGACCAACGCGGGGGACATCGCGGTGCTCGAACTGGCCGAAGCGGTGCCGGCCCACTACGTCCTGCCCATGGCGGAACCGGGGCACCCGGCGTACGAGCCGGGCACGCGGGCGGCCGTATACGGCTGGGGCGACACGAGCGGGTTCGGCGACTACGCCTACGGGCTGCGGGCGGCCCACGTCACCGTGCTGGCCGACGAGGTCTGCGCGAAGGCGTACCCGGGGGACGCGGACGGGCAGTTCCGGCCGGAGTCCATGGTGTGCGCGGGGGAGCAGGAGGGCGGCAAGGACGCCTGCCAGGGGGACAGCGGCGGCCCGCTCGTCGCCCAGGGGCGACTCATCGGCCTGGTGTCCTGGGGGAGGGGCTGCGGGCGCGCCGACAGTCCGGGGGTGTACACGCGGGTGGCCGCGGTGGTCGGCTTCGTGAGCAGCCCGGAGAGGGCCGTACCGCCGGCGACCGAGCAGCAGCCCGCGATGGGTCCCCCCAGGGCCTCAGCGCGTCGCGCAGGCCCTCTCGAAGGCCTGTAGGGGCCGCGCGTCCGCCCCCGGCCCCTACAGGCCCTTCGAGAGGGGCGGGGACGGACGTCTAAAAATGAGGACGGGCGGCTCCCCCCGGGTCTCAGGGGGAGCCGCCCGTCGACCGGCCTGGCCGGTCCTGGCTCGTCGGATGCGAGGGTAGGCCTGTGTCAGCGGTCCTCGGTGTCGGCGGCATCGGCAGCCGGAGCGGACGTAAGCCGCTCGGTCTCATCCTGTATTTCCGCGGCGATCTTCTTGAGTTCCGGCTCGAACTTACGCCCGTGGTGGGCGCAGAAGAGCAGTTCACCGCCGCTCAGCAGGACGACGCGCAGATATGCCTGGGCGCCGCAACGGTCGCATCGGTCAGCGGCCGTCAGCGGGGTCGCGGGTGTCAGAACAGTAGTCACGTCGCCTCTTCTCTAGCTCGACGAGCTGTCGTACCAGGGTCAACATCCAACCAGGCCGAAAACGTTCCCGCTCGCGGCTTTCTTTCGAAACTTCCTTCCGAAGCTGGCCGGCTGTTGCCGGTTGGCGGCGAAGGAGCCGTATTGCGTTGCTTTACGGTTTCGCGTTGCAGTCGTTCGCTTGTTGCGGTTCCATCCTCCCCGACATGAGCGCCGGGTTGTTCATGAGGACGTGCCCGAACCCTAAATGGTTCATGCGTGGAAGGGAACGTGATGTTTGCGTCACCCCCACGGGGGATCGAACATCCGTGCGGATCTGCACTAGGCTGGGCAAGCGACGAGGGTGGCGTTGCATCCGCTCTACCAGGCCTCGGTACCCTCTGACGGGCGACCGAGCCACCCCTGCGCCCAACCGGGCCAGAAAAGAAATTCAGCGAGGAGCGAACTGCGTGACCGCCGACACGTCCGTGCCTTCCAGCGCGCTGCTGTCCGGAGCAGACCGGGACGGCTCCAACTACACCGCGCGGCACCTGCTCGTCCTCGAAGGTCTTGAGGCCGTTCGCAAGCGCCCCGGCATGTATATCGGCTCGACCGACAGCCGAGGCCTGATGCACTGCCTCTGGGAGATCATCGACAATTCCGTCGACGAGGCCCTGGGCGGCTACTGCGACCACATCGAGGTGATCCTCCACGAGGACTCCTCCGTCGAGGTCCGCGACAACGGCCGCGGCATCCCCGTCGACGTCGAACCCAAGACCGGCCTCTCCGGTGTCGAGGTCGTCATGACCAAGCTGCACGCCGGCGGCAAGTTCGGCGGCGGCTCCTACGCGGCCTCCGGCGGCCTGCACGGCGTCGGCGCGTCGGTCGTCAACGCGCTCTCCGCCCGACTCGACGTCGAGGTCGACCGCGGCAGCTCGACCCACGCGATCAGCTTCCGCCGCGGGGTGCCCGGGATGTTCACCGAGCAGGACCCGGACAGCCCCTTCGACCCCGCCAACGGCCTGCGCAAGATCAAGCGGATCGCCAAGGGCAAGACCGGCACCCGGGTCCGTTACTGGGCCGACCGCCAGATCTTCCTCAAGGACGCCCGGCTCAACCTGGAGACGCTCTACCAGCGCGCCCGCCAGACGGCCTTCCTCGTTCCCGGCCTGACGCTCGTCGTCCGCGACGAGCGGGCCCTCGACGGCGCGGGCAAGACCGAGGAGGTCTTCCGCTTCGACGGGGGCATCAGCGAGTTCTGCGAGTACCTCGCGCAGGACAAGGGCGTCTGCGACGTGCTGCGGCTGAGCGGCACCGGGACCTTCAAGGAGACCGTCCCCGTCCTGGACGACCGCGGCCACATGACCCCCACCGAGGTCACCCGTGAGCTCGGCGTCGACATCGCCCTGCGCTGGGGCACGGGGTACGAGACCAACCTCAAGTCCTTCGTGAACATCATCGCCACGCCCAAGGGCGGAACCCACGTCTCCGGCTTCGAGCGATCGGTCACCAAGACCGTCAACGAGGTGCTGCGCTCGGCGAAGCTGCTGCGCGTAGCCGAGGACGACGTGGTCAAGGACGACGCGTTGGAGGGCATGACGGCGGTCGTCACCGTCCGCCTCGCCGAGCCGCAGTTCGAAGGCCAGACCAAGGAGGTCCTCGGTACCTCCGCGGCCACCCGGATCGTCGCCGCCGTGGTCGCCAAGGAGCTCAAGGCCTTCCTGACCTCCACCAAGCGCGACGACAAGCAGCAGGCCCGCGCCGTCATGGAGAAGATCGTCGCGGCCGCCCGTACCCGGATCGCGGCCCGCCAGCACAAGGAGGCGCAGCGCCGGAAGACCGCGCTGGAGTCCTCCTCCCTGCCGGCCAAGCTGGCGGACTGCCGCAGCGACGACGTCGAACGCAGCGAGCTGTTCATCGTCGAGGGCGATTCGGCCCTCGGTACCGCCAAGCTCGCCCGCAACTCCGAGTTCCAGGCGCTCCTGCCGATCCGCGGCAAGATCCTCAACGTCCAGAAGTCCTCGGTCTCGGACATGCTCAAGAACACCGAGTGCGGCGCGATCATCCAGGTCATAGGAGCCGGCTCGGGCCGGACCTTCGACCTCGACGCCGCCCGCTACGGCAAGATCGTCCTGCTCGTCGACGCCGATGTGGACGGCGCGCACATCAGGTGCCTGCTGCTCACGCTCTTCCAGCGGTACATGCGGCCGATGGTGGAGGCGGGCCGGGTCTTCGCCGCCGTGCCGCCGCTGCACCGGATCGAACTCGTCCAGCCGAAGAAGGGCCAGGACAAGTACGTCTACACCTACTCGGACAACGAGCTGCGCCACACCCTGCTGGAGTACCAGCGCAAGAACATCCGCTACAAGGACGCCATCCAGCGTTACAAGGGTCTGGGCGAAATGGACGCCGACCAACTGGCCGAGACGACCATGGACCCGCGGCACCGGACGCTGCGCCGGATCAACATCGGGGACCTGGACTCCGCCGAGTCGGTCTTCGACCTCCTCATGGGCAACGAGGTAGCCCCGCGCAAGGAGTTCATCACCGGCTCCGCCGCCACCCTGGACCGCTCGCGCATCGACGCCTGAGCCGACCGGGGTTCCGGCGGATCCCGGCATACCGGCGCCCTTCACTCTTTCGCCTCACCTGAACGAGTGAAGAGCGCCGGTACGGCAGTCCGGAAAGCCCTCATTGCCCACATCCTTGTGCCGCGCGGCCAATGCGGTTGCGGACAAGGAGAGTTCGGTGGACAAGCGCGAAGGTCGTGATGCCGGAACGATCCGGCTGGACGACCCCTGGTACGACGCGTTGGCGGTCGGCTGGGGTGAGGGTGCCGCGACGGGTCCGGCGCGCCCGCCGGCCGGTGACGGGCCCGCGCCCGGGCCGTCGGACATCTACCTCGAGGTGCAGCGCAGCGCGGCCTTCCAGGAAGTGCGGGGCCGCTACCGGAGGTTCGTCGTCCCCGCGACCGCCGGCTTCTTCCTCTGGTACGTCGCTTACATGGTCGCCGCCACGGCGGCGCCCGGCCTGATGGCCCGACCCGTCGTCGGCGCGGTCAATGTGGCTCTGCTCGCTGGCCTCGCGCAGTTCCTCAGCACGTTCCTCCTGACCTGGGCCTACGCACGCCACGCGCGGCTGCGCCGGGACCGGGCCGCGCTCGACCTGCGTTGGACGGTCTTCGAGCAGGAACGGGGCCAGGAGCGCAACCGGGCGCGGGGGGAGGAGCGTTGAGCACCGAACACCAGGCCCTCGCGCTGATCCTGTTCAGCGTCTTCATCGCGATCACCCTGGGCATCACCACATGGGTCAGCCGCAACCGGCGCGGCTCGGCCGAGGAGTTCTACGCCGGAGGCCGCCTCTTCTCCCCGTTGGAGAACGGGTTCGCCATCGCCGGTGACTACATGTCGGCCGCCTCCTTCCTCGGCATCTCAGGCCTCATCGCCCTGTTCGGCTACGACGGCATGCTCTATTCGGTGGGCTTCCTCGTCGCATGGCTGGTGGTCCTCTTCCTGGTCGCGGAACTGGTCCGCAACTGCGGACGGTTCACCCTCGCCGACGTGGTCGCGGCCCGGATGAGCCAGCGGCCGGTCCGGATCGCGGCCGGTACCTCCTCGGTCGTGGTCTCCGTGCTGTACCTCGTCGCGCAGATGGTCGGCGCGGGCAGTCTGGTCGGGCTGCTGATCGGGGGCTCGGGCACCGCCGCCAGGACCCTGACCGTGATCGGGGTCGGCGCGCTCATGGTGGTCTACGTGTCGTTCGGCGGCATGCGGGCCACCACCTGGATCCAGATCGTCAAGGCCGTGCTGTTGATGGGCGGCGCGATCACGCTGACCGTGCTGGTGCTGCTGCGTTTCCACGGCGACGTCAACCAACTGCTGACCACCGCGGCCGAGCGCAGCGGACAAGGCGCCCGGTTCCTGGGCCCGGGCCTCAAGTACGGGGCCGACTGGACCGCCCGCTTCGACTTCATGAGCCTGGGCCTCGCGCTCGTCCTCGGCACGGCCGGACTCCCGCACATCCTGTCGCGTTTCTACACCGTGCCGACGGCGCGGGCGGCGCGCCGGTCCGTCGTCTGGGCCATCGCCCTGATCGGTGGTTTCTACCTGATGACCATCGTCCTCGGGTTCGGCGCGGCGGCGCTGCTGGGGCCCGAACAGGTCCGCGCGTCCAACGCCTCGGGAAACACGGCGGTTCCGCTGCTCGCGGGTTTCCTGGGCGGGGGAACCGATTCCACCGGGGGCGCGGTGCTGTTCGCCTTCGTCGCCGCCATCGCCTTCGCGACCATCCTCGCGGTGGTCGCCGGGATCACCCTCGCGTCCTCGGCCTCCGTGGCACACGACCTGTACGCCTCGCTCAAGCGCCCTCACGCCCGGCAGCGCGGCGAGGTGGCGGTGGCCAAGGTCGCGGCCGTCGGGATCGGAGCGGTGGCGATCGGCCTGGGACTGCTGGCCCAGGACCTGAACGTGGCGTTCCTGGTCGGGTTGGCCTTCGCGGTGGCCGCGTCCGCGAACCTACCCGTGCTGTTGTACTCCCTGTTCTGGCGCGAGTTCACCACGCGAGGGGCGGTCTGGTCCGTTTACGGGGGGCTGGTGCCGGCGGTGCTGCTGGTCGTGCTGTCCCCGGTGGTCTCGGGCAGCCCGCAGTCCCTGTTCCCCGGAGTGGACTTCCAGTACTTCCCGCTCCAGAACCCGGGGATCGTGTCGATCCCGCTCGGGTTCCTCGCGGGCTGGCTGGGCACGCTCACCTCGGCGGAGGCACCGGACGCGGCGAAGCACGCGGAGACGGAGGTCCGGTCGCTGACCGGTGCCGGCGCCGTGTGACGCGCTCACGTCGGGCCGGGGTCTTGAGGGCGCCAGCTGTAGCGGTGCTCGGGGCGGCCCGTCTCGCCGTAGCGCAGGGCGAGCGTGACCCGGCCTGAGCGGTCCAGCAGCTTGAGGTAGCGCTGGGCGGTCTGGCGGCTGATGCCCGCGCGGTCGGCGATCTGTTGGGTGGACAGCGGTCCGGCTGCGGTGCGCAGCACCTGCCGGACGAGTTCGGCGGTGGTGGGGGAGTGGCCCTTGGGGAGGTCGTTGGGGCTCTCGGCCGCGGCCAGGGCGCCGAAGAGGCGGTCCACCTCAGCCTGTTCGGCCTCGCCACCGGCCTCCAGGGCGCGCCGCAGGGCCCGGTACGCCTCCAGCCGGGTGCGAAGCCCGGCGAATGTGAAGGGTTTGACGAGGTACTGGAGGGCGCCGAGGCGCATGGCCGCCTGGACGGTGGCCAGGTCACGGGCAGCGGTGACCATGATGACGTCGGTGCGGTGGCCGTGCTGGCGCAGGCGGCGCACCAGGTCCAGGCCGTTCTCGTCGGGGAGGTAGTGGTCGAGGAGGATCAGATCGACCGGATGGGACTCCAGGAACTCCAGGGCCTCGGCCGCCGAATGGACGTGGGCGGACACCCGGAACCCGGGAACCTTCGCCACGTACGCCGCGTTGATCAGGGCAACACGCACGTCGTCGTCGACGACCAATACGTGCATCGGGGTCTCGTTCATCGCAGGGCCTCCGGGAGTACGACGGAGAACTCCGCCCCTCCGTCCGCTGTCCCGCCGGCCCGGACCGCGCCACCCTGCCGCTCCGCCAGACGGCGCACCAAGGCGAGCCCGAGTCCGCGCTCGCGGTGGGCCGAGGGCTGCTTGGTCGACCAGCCCTCGGTGAATATCTCCTCGCTGTGGCCGGCGGGGATGCCGGGGCCGCTGTCCCGGACGTGGAGCAGCGCCGAACGCCCCTCGGCGCGCAGCTCGACCTCGACCCAGGGCGCTGTCGAGCCGGCGGCGGCGTCCAGGGCGTTGTCCACCAGATTGCCCGTGATGGTGACGAGGCCGCCCGGATCGACGAGGCGGTCCGGGAGCAAGGTGCGGTCGGCGAGGCGCAGGGAGACGCCCCGCTCGGCGGCGACCGCCCCCTTGCCCACGAGGAGCGCGGCCAGCAGCGGGTCGCGGACCTTCTCCGTGACCTGTTCGGCGGTGCTGCGGTGCACTCCGGCGACCTCGGTCACGAACTGTGCTGCCTCGTCGTGGAGGCCGAGCTCCAGCAGGCCGAGGAGGGTGTGGAGCCGGTTGGCGTGCTCGTGGTCCTGCGCGCGCAGGGCTTCGATCAGGCCCTGGGTGGAGTCGAGCTCCCGGGCGAGGTGCTCCAGCTCGGTGCGGTCCCGCAGGGTGGCGACGGCGCCGCCGTCCTCGGTCGGCATCCGGTTGGCCACGAGCACCCGGGCGCCCTGCACGGTCAGCAGGTCGCGGCCGGTGACGCGGCCGGCGAGGACGTCGGTGGTGCGGCCGGCGCCGAGTACGTCGTCCAGAGCGTGTCCCGCCAAGGCGTCGACGGAGTGCGGCGAGAGGCCCAGCAGCCGGGCGGCCTCGTCGTTGACCAGGCGTACACGGCCGGCGCGGTCGAGGGCGATCACGCCTTCGCGGATGGAGTGCAGCATCGCCTCGCGCTCGGCGAGCAGGGCGGAGATATCGGAGAAGGCCAGGTCACGGGTCTGGCGCTGGATTCTGCGGGAGAGGAGGTAGGCGGCGAGCGCCCCCGCCGCCAGAGCGCCGCCCGCGTAGGCGAGCAGTCCCGGGATGGCCCCGAGCAAGCGTGCTCGGACGCTGTCGTAGGCGATGCCCACCGACACCGCGCCGACGATCTCTCCGTCGGCCGCCACCAGCGGCACCTTGCCGCGGGCCGAGCGGCCCAGGGTGCCCTCGTCGATCTCCATCACGTCACGGCCCGCGAGAGCGTCACCCGGGTCGGTGGAGACCGGCCGGCCGATGCGATCGGGGCTGGGGTGGGAGTGGCGGATTCCGTTCAGGTCCACGACGACCACGTACTCGGCGCCCGTGGCCCGACGGATTCGTTCGGCCGCCACCTGCACGGGACCGTCCGGGGTGGGCGCGGAATCCAGTAGGCCCGCGGCCAGCGCCGGGTCGGCCGCCGCGCTCTGGGCGATCGCGAGGGCCCGGCGCATGGCCTGGTCGTCGAGCTGCGCGCCGAGCGGCGCCAGGAAAAGCCCGGTGGCCAGGACCGCGACCCCGGCGGCGATGGCGAGCTGCGTCAGCAGGATCTGGGAGACGGCCCGTCTGGGCAGCCCGAGGCGCCGAGCGCAGGTGAGGAGGAACCGCATGGGTAGCACCGTAGGTCGGCTTTCGGCCAAGCGGAATCCTCGGGGGAGCCGGAGGCCCCTCGGCCGGCAGCCGTTCGGCCCGGCTTGATCACGATGAGGAGGTCGGCGCTCTCGCCCGGAGCGGCCACGAAGCCTCGGCCCGGAGGCCGCTTTCGGCCGAGCATCTCCCCGAGGTCTTCGGGACCTTCCGCGCGACGACCCTCGTGGTGATCGGTGGGCCGCATGGAGCGGCCGAGCTGTACGAGGTCGTCTGCTGCCCGATGCCGAAGCGTCGACCGTCGGCGAGCTCGTCGTCGTCCTGGAACAGGCCCCGGGGGAGCCGGCCGGACCGGCCGGCATCGGCACACCCGGCGGGTGGCCCCTTTACGGCACGGGCCGGGGCGGGCGGGGGCCGTTGTAGTGGCCGCTCGGCCGCATGCGCAGGGGGCGCTCCTGGTACTCCTCCAGCGCGTGCGCGATCCAGCCCGCCGTGCGGGACACCGCGAACACCGTCTCGCCGGCCTCCGCGGGCATGCCGTACGACACCGTCAGGACCGCCACGGCCAAGTCCACGTTGGGGTACAGCCCGCCGCCGTGGCGGGCCATCACCTCGGCCACCTCCCGGGCGGCCCCCAGAGCGCGCGAGGCCTGCGGCAACTGCTCCAGCCGGGCGAACAGGGCTCCCGCGCGGGGGTCCTGGCCCCGGTACAGCCGGTGGCCGAGCCCCGGCACACGCCGCCCCGCCCGCAGGTACTCGGCCACGACCGGCGCGGCCCCGCCCCGCTCCGAGACCTCCACCAGCATCCGGTGCGCGATCCGGCCGGCAGCCCCGTGCAGGGGGCCTTCGAGCACCCCGAGTCCGGCCGATACCGCCGCGTACGGATGGGCGCGGGCCGACGCCGCCACGCGGACGGCCAGGGTCGAGGCGGCCAGGTCGTGGTCGGCCAGCAGGGCCAGTGTCAGGTCCAGCACGGCCAGGGCGTCCGGGTCGGGCTCCCGCGTGGTGAGCCGGGACCACAGGCGCCGGGCCAGTCGGGTGTCACCGCCCCACCGGGTGGGGCCCACCTCGGGCAGTGCGCCGACCAGCGTCGGGATCAGGCAGCGCGCGGAGCCCAGTACGGCGGTCTCGGACAGGTCGAACCGCAGCGGATCGGCCACGGCCGCAGCGGCGACCGCCACCCGGAGCCGGTCGATGGGACCACTGTGCTCGGGTAGCGCGGCCACCGAGCGCCGCGCTGCGGCCAGGGCTTCCGGCGGGGCGGTGAAGCGGGCTCCCGGGGCCGGCGTTCCCGTCCAGAGCCACTCCGCGACCTCCTCGTAACGGTGCCGGGAGGCCAGCTCCACCGCGTCCACGCCGCGGAAGTAGTACCGGTCGTCCTCGATCAGGGTGAGGGAGGTCCGGACGGAGAGTTCCCCGGAGGCGACCGCCGGGCCGGCAGCCTCGCGCCGGTTGCGCAGGGCCAGCGCCTCGACCTCGCGCGCGTCGAAACTGCTGCCGCGTCCGACCGGATCGCGGCGGCTGGTCAGCTGCCCCCGGCTCACGTACGCGTACACGGTCGCGGGCTTCACGCCGAGGACTTCCGCCGCTTGCTGCGTGGTGAGCCGTCGCTCGCCTTCCGCCTGCTCGTTCATGACAGTCACCCTACATATATTGATTCGATCAACATTGACAAGGATTCAATCCATGATGGATGGTCAATCCATGAACTCCACCGTCGAAGTACCCCGCGGGCTCGCGGGAGTCGTGGTCACCGAGACGCAGCTCGGCGACGTCCGAGGCCGTGAAGGCTTCTACCACTACCGCCAGTACTCCGCCGTCGAGCTCGCCGCGAGCCGCGGCTTCGAGGACGTGTGGCAGCTGATGTTCCGAGGCGCCCTGCCCGAGGACGTCACCGAGGGCGCCGCCTTCGCCGCCGAGATCGCCCCGCTGCGCCACCTCCCCGCCGAGGTGCGGGACGCCCTGCCCGCCCTCGCCCGCGCCACCGCCCTGTCCGGCCCGCTGGCCGGGCTGCGCACCGCGCTCTCCCTGCTCGGCGCCTCCGCCGGCTTCCGGCCCGTCTACGACTTGAGCCCCGAGCGCCGGGCGGCCGACGCGCTCGCCGCCTGCGCCGCCGTGCCGACCCTGCTCACAGCACTGCACCGGCTCGGGCAGGGCCTGGAGCCGGTGGACCCGCGTGACGACCTTCCGTACGCCGCCAACTACCTCTACATGCTGAGCGGGCAGGTGCCCGAGCCGGCCAAGGCGCGCGCGGTCGAGCAGTACCTGATCTCCACCATCGACCACGGCTTCAACGCCTCGACCTTCACCGCCCGCGTCATCGCCTCCACCGGCGCGGACGTGGCGGCCTGCCTGACCGGGGCGGTCGGGGCCCTGTCCGGACCGCTGCACGGCGGCGCCCCGAGCCGGGCCCTGGACACCCTCGACGCGATCGGTACGGCGGACAGGATCGATCCTTGGATTCGCGAGCGCGTGCTCGCCGGGGACCGGATCATGGGCTTCGGCCACCCCGTGTACCGCACCGAGGACCCCCGCTCGAGGATGCTGCGTGACATCGCCCGGACGTTCGGCGGGCCGCTGGTCGACTTCGCCGTCGAGGTCGAACGGCAGGTCGAGGAAATTCTCGCCGAACTCAAGCCGGGCCGTGAGCTCCACACGAACGTGGAGTTCTACGCGGGCGTGGTCATGGAACTGTGCGGACTGCCGCGCGAGATGTTCACCCCGACCTTCTGCGCGGCCCGCGTGGTCGGCTGGGGCGCGAACATCCTCGAACAGGCCGCCGACTCGAAGATCATCCGTCCCGCCGCGCGCTACACCGGCCCCACCCCGCCCGAGCCGGTTCCCGCGTTCGGCTGACTACGATCGGTCGGGTGCACCCGACATCACCGACCAGCGGACAGCCCGACCGGAGCGTTCCCACCATCCCCGTCGTGGTCCTCGCCGGATTCCTCGGCTCCGGCAAGACCACCCTGCTCAACCATCTCCTCGCCCACCGCGGCGGTACGCGCGTCGGAGTCGTGGTCAACGACTTCGGCGTCATCGAGATCGACGCGATGGCCGTCGCCGGACAACTCGGCGACTCGATGGTCTCCCTCGGCGGGGGCTGCCTGTGCTGCGCGGTCGACGGGAGCGAACTCGACGCGTACCTGGAGAAACTCTCGGCGCCCGCTCACCGGATCGACGTCATCGTCATCGAAGCGAGTGGGCTGGCCGAACCGCAGGAACTGATCCGGATGCTGATGGCCAGCGAGAACCCCGCGATCCGGTACGGCGGGACGGTGGAAGTCGTGGACGCGGCGGAGTTCGACGCG
The DNA here is from genome assembly GCF_055231995.1 of Streptomyces sp. Tek67B01. Taxonomy (NCBI): domain Bacteria; kingdom Bacillati; phylum Actinomycetota; class Actinomycetes; order Kitasatosporales; family Streptomycetaceae; genus Streptomyces; species Streptomyces sp. Tek67B01. The sequence goes on along the minus strand of NZ_JBUYUY010000001.1, from coordinate 1,982,078 downwards.
ACGCGGGCGAAGCACCCGGAGACCGACCGTCACCTCCGGGTCGCGGACCTGGTGGTCCTCAACAAGACCGACCGGATCGACTCCGCGGAGCGCTCCCGCGTCGAGACCGAACTGGGGACGCTCTGCGCGCCCGGCACCCCGGTGCTGGCCGTCGACCACGGGCGGATCGACCCCGAGCTGCTCTTCGACCGCCGCCCCTGGACCGAGCCACGGGGACAGCTCTCCTTCGAGGACCTGCTGGCGGGGGAAGCCGCGGACGAGGACGGTCGTGACCGGCACGGCCATGGTGGCCACGACGGGCACGACGGGCACGTCCACGCGGCGTACGAAAGCGTGGAGTTCGCGTCGGAGCAGGCGATGAACCCGCGCCGGTTCATCGACTTCCTCGACCGCCGGCCCGCCGGCCTCTACCGGATCAAGGGCTTCGTCTACTTCGGTGTCCCCGGGCACGAGGAACGCTACGAGATCCAGGCGGTGGGCCGCTTCCTCCGCTTCGCCACCGCCCCCTGGGGACGGGGCGAGGCCCGGCTGACCCGGTTGGTGTTGATCGGCACCGACATGGACGGCGCCGGGCTGCTCCGCGAACTGGAGGCCTGTCGCGAGCCGGAGCCGCGGCAGGTGAGCCCAGAGAGCATGTGGGGAGTCCTGCGGTACGTCGCCCGGCCGGCGCGGAAAGAGGACGCCGAAGGCCGCCCGGAGGGAGGCGGCCGGGGCGTCTAGCTAGGCGACCTCTATGCCGAATTCGCCGAGCAGGTCTTCCAGGCCGCCCCGGTAGCCCTTGCCGCCGATCACGAACTTCCAGTCGCCCCCCGGTCGGCGCCGGAAGGACCCGAGGACCAGGGCGGTCTCGCCGGCCCGGCCGTCGGAGACCTCCAGTCGGTCGAGTTCCTGTCCGGCGGGGTCGAGGAGCCGGATGCGGGCCTCGGTGAAGCCGGCGAGATCGGCGTTCGGATCGACCTCCGGGTCGATCGCGGCGACGAGCACCAGACGGTCGGCGCGCTCCGGCAGGCCGTCGAAGTCGACCTCGACGGCGGCTTTGTCGGGCGCCGTGTGGGCCCCGGAGCGCACGGAGCCGTCCGGGGTCCGGGGGTTGTTGTAGAAGACGAAGTGGTCTTCGCCCAGCACCCGGCCGCCCTCGCAGACCAGCGCGCAGACGTCCAGAGCGACGGCACCCGACCAGGACATGCCGAGGACGTTGTAAGGGGCCGGGTCGGCCGCCTGCGCGGGCGGGGGCACCTGCCCGGACGCGGGGGAGGACGCCACCCCGTTCCCGGCCCCCGCCGCCGCCTCCGCCGTGGGTCGGCCGCCGTCGCCCAAGCGCCCCCGGAGTCCGTGCTGGTGCAGCAGCGCCACCAGTTCGGCCCCGGGAACCAACTCCAGCGGCTTGCCGTTGGCAAAGGTGTACGACCCCGGCCCGAAGGACGCGGTGGTGACCAGCACCCCCTTGTTCGCCCCCCTGTCCTGCACGGTGCCGTACAAGTCCCGCACCGCCGTCGGCGGGACGGTGTTCCGATAGCGCTTGACCTGGACGACGATCCGCCCACCCCGGATCGGCGCCGGGTCCAACGCCTCGACGTCCACGCCGCCGTCGCCCGACCGCTGCGTGGTCACCGCTTCCATGCCCATGGCCCGGAACAGCTCGGCGACCAGGTTCTCGAAGGCGATCGGGTCCATCGTGAACAGGTCGGGCTCGTCATCGCCGTCACCCGCGTGCCCGCCGTGGCTGACGACACCCCCGACCTCGCCGGGTCTGCGCCCCGGCCGCACCGCCGTCAACTGGTCCGGCCGGGCGGACAACTGCCCGCCCAATCCGTCGAGCAGACAGTCCACCGCGCTCACCTGCTCCAGGCGCAGACCGGCGAAGGCCTCGCGCTCGGCCCGCACGGTGGCCAGGACGATCCGCGCCTCGCGCCCCGTCACCGGATCGTGGTCGTCCACGAACCCGTTGACCACCACCGAGTCCAGGGCTTCGAACTCGTCCGCCGCGTACAGCTCGCGCAGTACCAGCAACACGCACTGGGCCAGCAGGTCCCGGTACAGGGCCCGCCGCTGACCCACGGGACGGGCCGTCTCCTTGTCCTGGTCGGTACTCGGCACGTACCGGACCGCCTTGGTCTCCGGAACCACCTCGAAGCGGGGCAGTTCCCAGTCCAGCACCAGTTGGCGGGCAGCCCGGTCGTATGCGGCGGACACCTGCCTCGGCAGTTGTCCGGGCCAGGCCGCGGAGGCGTACAAGGCCGCCGAGAAGTACTCGACCGCCGCTTCGGCGTCACGGTCGCGCAGCCGTCCGGCCAACTCGTCCAGCCCGCGGTTGTGTGCCCGGATCACGGCGAGTTGCTCGGCCGCCCAGCGCTCGTACTGCCGGCGGTTCTCGGCCAGCTGCTGTTGGCGCCGGGTCTCCGCCGACTGGGCCTTCTGTCGGGCCCGCGCATACCGCGCCTGCTCCTCACGCTCCGCCTGCACCCGCCGATAGGAGCCCAGCGCCATGCCACTGCTCAGCTGCTGGAACTCCTCGATGCGCGGCAGGGCCACCGGGTGCGCCAGAGGCCCGGGACGGAACGGTTCGAGTATCTCGCTCCGTACCAGCGAGGCCATCCGGAACGCCGTCGCCCGGCAGCCCAGCGCCAGCAGGTTCTGCAACGCCGCGACTTCGGCCTCGATACCCGCCGTGCGGCTGCGGGCCTCGGCTTCACGGCGTTGCCGGTAGGCGGCCTGCTGCTCGCGCTCGCCCCGGGTCACGTCCCGGTCCCAGGCCCGTCGGCGGCGCTCCGCTTCGCGCTGCTGGATCAACTGCGTCCGCTGCTGCCTGCGCTGCGCCTCGGCCCAGTTCCCGATCATCCCGCCCGACTGACGGCTCATCAGTTTTCCCCCGCCCCCACCACAAGCATCAACGGGAAAACACTAGTCGGCATTCGGGTGGTACGTCCCCCGGCGCGTACCACCCGAACCGACTGTTTGCGCTACAGCGCGCCGCCCGCCAGCGCCACGGCCGCGGCGGGAAGCGCCGTGCCGGAGCCGTCCCGGCGCGGGTCGACGGCCGGCAGCTCGGCCGGCGCGCCGCCGGCCGTCGCCGCGCGGACCGGGGCGTTGCCCGCCCAGGCCAGCGTCAGTACGTCCTCGCCCTTGAGGAACCGCTGGCAGCGCACGCCACCGGTGGCCCTGCCCTTGCGCGGGTACTGGTCGAACGGGGTCAGCTTCCCGGACTGGACCGAGTCGTCGAGCGTGCCGTGGGAGCCGGCCACGGTGAACACCATGGCCTCGCGCCCCGGGTCGACGGCCGAGAAGTGGATCACCTTCGCGCCCTCGGAGAGCTTGATGCCCGCCATACCGCCCGCCGGGCGCCCCTGCGGACGTACCTGACCCGCCGGGTAGCGAAGCAGCTGGGCGTCGTCGGTGATGAAGACGAGGTCCTCCTCGCCCGTGCGCAGCTCGACCGCGCCGACGATCCGGTCACCCTCCTTGAGGGTGATGACCTCCAGCTCGTCCTTGTTCGCGGGGTAGTCCGGCACGACCCGCTTGACCACACCCTGCTCGGTGCCCAGCGCCAGGCCCTGCGAGGTCTCGTCCAGCGTCAGCAGGCAGATCACCTGCTCATCCGCCTCCAACCCCGACAGGAACTCGGTGACCGGGGCGCCTCCGGCGAGGTTCGGCGCGGTGTGGGTGTCCGGCAGCTGCGGCAGGTCGATCACCGACAGCCGCAGCAGCCGCCCGTAGGAGGTGACCACGCCGACCTCGGCCCGGGCCGTCGCGGTGACCTGCGAGACGATCAGGTCGTGCTTGGCTCGGGGGCCGCCCTCCTCCAGCGGCAGCGGTTCGGAGGTGACCGTCCGCGCCAGCAGGCCGGTCGAGGACAGGAGCACCCGGCAGGGGTCGTCCGCGACCTCCAGCGGTACCGCCCCGACGGCCGCGGCTCCCGACTCCAGCAGGACCGTACGCCGTTCGGTGGAGAACTTCTTCGCCACCGCGGCCAGTTCCGAGGAGACGAGCTTGCGCAGCTCGCTGTCGGAGTCCAGGATGCCGGTCAGTTCGTCGATCTCGCCGGTCAGTCGGTCGCGCTCGGACTCCAGCTCGATGCGGTCGAAGCGGGTGAGCCTGCGCAGCGGGGTGTCCAGGATGTACTGGGTCTGGATCTCGCTCAGCGAGAAGCGCTCGATCAGCCGTTCCTTGGCCTGCGCCGAGTTGTCGCTGTCCCGGATGATCCGGATGACCTCGTCGATGTCGACGAGGGCCACCAGCAGGCCCTCGACCAGGTGCAGGCGGTCGCGCCGCTTGCCCCGGCGGAACTCGCTGCGCCGCCGTACGACCTCGAAGCGGTGATCGAGGTAGACCTCCAGCAGTTCCTTGAGGCCCAGTGTCAGCGGCTGCCCGTCGACCAGCGCGACGTTGTTGATGCCGAAGGACTCCTCCATCGGCGTCAGCTTGTAGAGCTGTTCCAGGACGGCCTCGGGGTGGAAGCCGTTCTTGATCTCGATGACCAGGCGCAGGCCGTGCGAGCGGTCGGTGAGGTCCTTGACGTCGGCGATGCCTTGGAGCTTCTTCGAACCGACCAGGTCCTTGATCTTCGCGATGACCTTCTCGGGACCGACCGTGAAGGGCAGTTCGGTGACGACCAGGCCCTTGCGGCGGGCGGTCACGTTCTCCACGGTCACCGTGGCGCGGATCTTGAACGTCCCGCGACCGTTCTCGTAGGCGTCCTTGATGCCGGACAGGCCCACGATCCGTCCGCCGGTCGGCAGGTCGGGGCCCGGCACGAAGCGCATCAGCGCCTCCAGGTCCGCCTGCGGGTAGCGGATCAGGTGCCGGGCGGCCGCGATGACCTCGCCCAGGTTGTGCGGCGGCATGTTGGTGGCCATGCCGACCGCGATCCCGGAGGAGCCGTTGACCAGCAGGTTCGGGTAGGCGGCGGGCAGCGCCACCGGTTCCCGCTCCTGGCCGTCGTAGTTGGCGGTGAAGTCGACGGTGTCCTCGTCGATCGACTCCGTCATCAGTGACGTGGCGTCGGCCATCTTGCACTCGGTGTAACGCATGGCGGCGGGCGGGTCGTCGTTGCCGAGCGAACCGAAGTTGCCGTGGCCGTCGACCAGCGGCAGCCGCATCGAGAAGGGCTGGGCCATGCGGACGAGGGCGTCGTAGATCGACGCGTCGCCGTGCGGGTGCAGCTTGCCCATGACCTCGCCCACGACGCGGGCGCACTTCACGTACCCCCGGTCGGGGCGAAGGCCCATCTCGTTCATCTGGTAGACGATGCGCCGGTGTACCGGCTTCATGCCGTCACGGGCGTCCGGCAGGGCACGGGAGTAGATCACCGAGTACGCGTACTCGAGGAAGGAGCCCTGCATTTCGTCGACGACGTCGATGTCGAGGATCTTCTCCTCGAAATCCTCCGGCGGCGGGGTCTTCGTGCTGCGGCGGGCCATCGCTGCGCGGCTCCTTAACCAAGAATGGGGTGTACTCGGGGTCTGACGGTGTGGCGGTCGGGCGGTGTGACGGTCGGGCGGTCGGCGGTCTGGCTCTTACGGTGATCGGTTCCGGCGGTACGTAGGTCCTGTCGGTCCGGCCGACGGTCCGGCCGGGTAGCCGACCGGTTTCGGCCGGTGCCGACGCGGACCATTGTGGCCCGTGGCACCGACAACGCCGACTCCGACCCTGGGGTCGCCCGGACGAAGTCGCGGGGAAGCCGGGAACTTCTCCGGTCGCCGACGCGCTTGCATACAGTGGCAGGTCTGACAGAAATCTCTGCATCGCGATTCGAAGGGACCACATGCCCATGGGTCACACGGCCACAGCCCAGGCCGGCTCCGGCGGCCTGACAGCGACCGAGCACCGGCTGGCCAACGGCCTGCGCGTGGTGCTTTCCGAGGATCACCTGACTCCGGTCGCCGCCGTCTGCCTCTGGTACGACGTCGGCTCCCGCCACGAAGTCAAGGGACGGACCGGTCTGGCTCACCTCTTCGAGCACCTGATGTTCCAGGGCTCGGCGAGCGTACCGGGCAACGGGCACTTCGAGCTCGTCCAGGGCGCCGGCGGTTCGCTCAACGGCACCACCAGCTTCGAGCGCACCAACTACTTCGAGACGATGCCCGCCCACCAGCTGGAGCTCGCGCTGTGGCTGGAGGCGGACCGCATGGGCTCGCTGCTGGCGGCCCTGGACGACGAGTCCATGGAGAACCAGCGCGACGTCGTCAAGAACGAGCGCCGCCAGCGGTACGACAACGTCCCGTACGGTACGGCCTTCGAGAAGCTGACCGCCCTCGCCTACCCGGAGGGCCACCCGTACCACCACACGCCCATCGGATCGATGGCCGACCTGGACGCCGCGTCCCTGGAGGACGCCCGCGCGTTCTTCCGTACGTACTACGCGCCGAACAACGCCGTCCTGTCGGTCGTCGGCGACATCGACCCCGAGCAGACGCTCGCCTGGGTCGAGAAGTACTTCGGCTCCATCCCCGCCCACGACGGCAAGCAGCCGCCGCGCGACGGCTCGCTGCCCGAGGTCATGGGCGGTCAGCTCCGTCAGGAGATCGTCGAGGAGGTCCCGGCCCGCGCGCTGATGGCCGCGTACCGGCTGCCGCACGACGGCACCCGCGAGTGCGACGCCGCCGACGTGGCGTTGACCGTCCTGGGCGGCGGAGAGTCCTCCCGCCTCCACAACCGACTGGTCCGCCGGGACCAGAGCGCCGTCGCGGCCGGCTTCGGTCTGCTGCGCCTCGCGGGCGCTCCCTCCCTGGGCTGGCTGGACGTGAAGACCTCCAGCGGGGTCGAGGTGCCCGCCATCGAGGCGGCCGTGGACGAGGAACTCGCGCGGTTCGCCGCCGAGGGCCCGACGGCCGAGGAGATGGAGCGCGCCCAGGCGCAGCTGGAGCGCGAGTGGCTGGACCGGCTGAGCACTGTGGCCGGCCGCGCCGACGAACTGTGCCGCTTCGCGGTCCTGTTCGGCGACCCGCAGCTCGCCCTGACCGCGGTCCAGCGCGTCCTCGACGTCACCGCCGAGGAAGTCCAGGCCGTCGCCGCGGCCCGGCTGCGCCCCGACAACCGCGCGGTGCTCGTGTACGAGCCGCTCAACGCGGAGTCCGGTGCGTCCGACGAGACCGACGAGACCGACGACACCGAGAACGAAGGGGCGGAGCAGTGAGCGACACCGCAGCCGTCACGATGACCCTCCACCCGCAGCCGCAGGCCGGCGAGGCCAAGCCCTGGGCCTTCCCGGCCCCCGAGCGCGGCGCGCTGCCCAACGGGCTGACCCTGCTGCGCTGCCACCGCCCTGGCCGGCAGGTGATCGCCGTCGAGATCAACCTCGCCGCGCCGCTGGACGCGGAGCCCGAGGGCCTGGACGGCGTGGCCACCATCATGGCCCGCGCCCTGTCGGAGGGCACCGACAAGCACTCCGCCGAGGAGTTCGCCGCCGAGCTGGAGCGCTGTGGCGCCACGCTCGACGCGCACGCCGACCACCCGGGCATCCGGGTCTCCCTGGAGGTCCCGGCCTCCCGCCTGGCGAAGGCCCTCGGTCTGGTGGCCGAGGCGCTGCGCGCCCCCGCCTTCGCGGACGGCGAGGTCGACCGGCTGGTGCGCAACCGGCTCGACGAGATCCCGCACGAGTTGGCCAACCCGCAGCGCCGCGCCGCGAAGGAGCTCTCCAAGGAGCTCTTCCCGGCCACCCTCCGGATGTCCCGACCCCGCCAGGGCACCGAGGAGACGGTCTCCCGGATCGACTCCGCGGCCGTACGCGCCTTCTACGAGGCCCATGTACGCCCCTCCACGGCCACCGCGGTGGTCGTCGGCGACCTGACGGGGATCGACCTCGACGCGGTCCTCGCCGACACCCTGGGCGGTTGGACGGGCGGCAGCTCCGAGGCGCTGCCCGTGCCCCCGGTGACCGCCGACGACACCGGGCGAGTGATCATCGTGGATCGGCCCGGCGCGGTCCAGACGCAGTTGCTGATCGGCCGCATCGGTCCGGACCGGCACGACCGCGTCTGGGCGGCCCAGGTGCTCGGCACGTACTGCCTGGGCGGCACCCTCACCTCCCGCCTGGACAAGGTGCTGCGCGAGGAGAAGGGGTACACCTACGGGGTGCGCGCCTTCGGCCAGGTGCTGCGTTCCACCGCCGACGGCAATGGCGCCTCGATGCTGGCCATCAGCGGATCGGTGGACACGCCCAACACCGGCCCGGCGCTGGACGACCTCTGGACGGTGCTGCGCACCCTCGCGCAGGGCGGCCTGACCGACCCCGAACGGGACGTAGCCGTACAGAACTTGGTGGGTGTTGCCCCGCTGAAGTTCGAGACGGCGGCCTCGGTGGCGGCCACCCTCGCGGACCAGGTGGAGCAGGAGCTCCCGGACGACTACCAGGCGCGCTTGTACGCGCAGCTCGCCGCGACCGGCACGGTGGAGGCGACCTCGGCGGTCGTCGCGGCGTTCCCCGTGGACCGGCTGGTCACGGTCCTGGTGGGCGACGCGGCGCAGATCGCGGAGCCCGTACGGGCCCTCGGGATCGGTGAGGTCACCGTCGTCGCCAACTGACGCGCATGACACGCGACTTGGCTTGAGGGACTCCGGCGGCTTGTCCGCCGGAGTCCCTTTTGCCTGTTTGGTGGTGTGGTTGTTCGTATGTGCTGTGGCGTAGGTAACAAAAACGCGCGTCTGTTTGGAGATTGACTGATGATCCGCCTAGCGTCGGCCGTGCTGTCCGTCAGTTGTGCCCGCCGCACCCGCGGCACCGGACAGCGATCGCCGAGTCCCCGTCAGGCGCGAGCCTGGGGAGCCGGGGACCCACTTGTGTCCCTGGGGTGAATCGGACCACCTCGCAAGAGGGGCCCGTAGGAGACCTTCCTGCTCCGAACCCGTCAGCTAACCCGGTAGGCGAGAGGGAAGGAAAGGATCAAACCCTTCATGGGCAGTCGTGCCGCCGGTAAGCACCGTGGTTCCAGTCGTCTGAGCCGCAAGACCGCCGGTTACGCCGGCATAGCCGCCCTCGCCACCACGGGTGTCGTCGGCACGTTGGCCGTCCCCGCGTTCGCCGCGGACAAGGCCGCCGCCCCCTCGATGGAGGACACCGGCCTGGGCGCCGTGGTCGTCGCCGACGAGCTCCACAGCGAGATCGAGTACCAGGCCGAGTCCCAGCAGCGCGCCGCCGAGGTCACCGCCGCCAAGGCGCAGGCCGAGGCCGATGCCAAGACGCGGGCCGCCGAGGCCAAGCGGCTCGCGGAGGCCAAGGCGAAGACCGAGCGCGACGCCGCCGAGCGCGCGGCCCGCGAAGAGGAGCGCAAGCGCCTCAACACCTTCGTCGCCCCGATCGACGGCTCGTACGTCAGCACGCAGTACAAGGCCGGCGGCGGCATGTGGTCCTCCGGCAGCCACACGGGCATCGACTTCCATGCCGCCGAGGGCACCACCGTCCACGCCGTGGGCGCGGGCACCGTCGTCGAGGCGGGCTGGGGTGGCGCGTACGGCAACAACGTCGTCATCCGGCACAACGACGGCACCTACACCCAGTACGGGCACCTGCTCTCGCTGAGCGTCTCCGTCGGCGACCAGGTCACCGCGGGCCTGCAGATCGGCATCTCGGGCTCCACGGGCAACGCCAGCGGCCCGCACCTGCACTTCGAGGCCCGCACCGGCGCCACGTACGGCACGGACATCGACCCGGTGGCGTACCTGCGCTCGCACGGCGTCAACGTCTGACGGCACCGCTTCGGTCGAAGGCCCCGGCTCACCGAGCCGGGGCCTTCCGCGTGTGCTGCCGGGCCCCGCGTCCCGCCGGCGATGTTTAGTATTTCCGGCCGTTCTCGGAATTCGTCGCGTGTTGCAATAGAGTCGCAGTACGGTCGTGGCTGTAACGCCGGCGGTCAGCCGTTCACGGTTGAGGGTCGGCAGTCGGAATGAGAGCGGAGTCCGGCCTTGCGTATTCCTGCGAACGCGGTATGCACAGCAATTCGTGACGACATCGTCTCCGGAGTCTTCGAACGGGGCGGCAGACTGACCGAGGAGGTCCTCGCCCGCCGGTACGGGGTCTCGCGCGTCCCCGTCCGCGAGGCGCTGCGCACCCTGGAGGCGGAGGGGTTCGTCACCACCCGCCGGCACGCGGGGGCCTGCGTCGCCGAGCCCACCGACCAGGAGGCGGCGGACCTGCTGGAACTACGGGCGCTCCTTGAGCCGCTCGCCGCCGCCAAGGCCGCCCGCCGGCGCACCGAGGGCCACCTCAAAGTGTTGCGAGGTCTGGTCAGGCTGGGCCAGGAGCGGGCCAGGAGCGGGCGGGGGGAGGATCTTCGCGCCCTGGGCGGCTGGTTCCACGAGACGCTCGTACAGGCCTCCGCCAGCCCCGGGCTGATCTCCGTCTTGACCCAGACCCGGCACAAGATCGCCTGGATGTACGTGGTGCGGGCCCCGGCCCGGCCGGTGGATTCCTGGGCCGAGCACGGCGCGATCGTCGACGCGGTGGCGCGGGGTGACGCCGAGCGCGCCCGGGCGCTCACCGGGCTGCACGCGGACCGGGCGGCCGGTTCACACCGGCTGAGGGTGAGGACTTCGCAACCTGCCGTTCACACGGCGAGCGGCCGGCATTAACACGAGCCGTATACAAAAGGGGAGGGATATTCGGCCGCCATGGGTCCACCTTCCAAGTGCGCACCGGTCGAATGCGTCGAGCCGGTTGACGGGGCCGGACGGCGGGCCCGGATAATCTCCCGTGTCCGAAAGGCGTGCGGGAATGCGGCAGAATGCAGCGGGGATACGGGTGGGAATGTGGGGCGGAAAAGCGGCGAAGCCGCGGCCCCCGCGAACCGGGCGCCGCGGCTTCGCCGCGAACGGACGACCCGAAGGGTCGGGGGGCTCAGACCGTCTCCGGGAGCTCCTCAAGGCCTTCGGCGACGAGCTTCGCGAGGCGGTCCAGCGCGGCCTCGGCGCCCTCGGCCTCGGACGCGAGGACGATCTCCTCGCCACCCTGGGCACCGAGGCCCAGAACCGCCAGCATGGAAGCGGCGTTGACGGGGTCGCCGCCGGCCTTCGCGATGGTCACCGGGACGCCGGAAGCGGTCGTCGCCCGGACGAAGATCGAGGCGGGACGAGCGTGCAGGCCCTCGGCCCAGCCGACGTTGACGCGGCGCTCTGCCATGGTGATGCCCTTCAGGTTCTTACGGTTGTCTAGACCATTCTCTCACGACACCCGGAATGCTCGGACCGATCCTCAGCCCCGGCCCACTGCCGTTCGACCTTCCCCAGCTTGCACTCGTCCGCCCTGATCTGCCTCATGCGCCGCGCACGCGCCACCGAGGGGATGCGCCCCTTAGGGTGTGCCCATGACCACCGAGTCGGACCTCTCGTACCCGGCCCACTGGGAGGCGGACGTCGTCCTGCGCGACGGCGGCACCGCCCGCATCCGGCCCATCACCACCGACGACGCCGGACGGCTGGTCAGCTTCTACGAACAGGTCTCGGACGAGTCGAAGTACTACCGCTTCTTCGCGCCGTACCCCCGGCTCTCCGACCGCGACGTGCGCCGCTTCACGCACCACGACTACGTGGACCGGGTCGGTCTCGCCGCGACCATCGGCGGGGAGTTCATCGGCACCGTCCGCTACGACCGGATCGGCCCCGACGGACGGCCCGCCTCCACCCCCGCGGACGAGGCCGAGGTGGCCTTCCTGGTGCAGGACGCCCACCAGGGCCGCGGCGTGGCCTCCGCGCTCCTCGAACACATCGGCGCGGTGGCGCGCGAGCGCGGCATCCGGCGGTTCGCGGCCGAGGTGCTGCCCGCCAACACCAAGATGATCAAGGTGTTCACCGATGCCGGCTACCAGCAGAAGCGCAGCTTCGAAGACGGCTCCGTCCACCTCACCCTCGACCTGGAACCCACCGCCGAGTCGCTCGCCGTGCAGCGTGCCCGCGAACAGCGCGCCGAAGCCCGCTCCGTGCAGCGGCTGCTGGCGCCCGGCTCGGTGGCGGTGATCGGCGTCAGCCGGTCCGGCGCGGGCGTCGGGGCGGCGGTGCTGCGCAACCTGCGCGACACCGGCTTCCACGGTCATCTCTACGCCGTGAACGAGGCGGTCGACGCCGACCTGCTGGAGGGCGTACGCGCGTACCGCTCGCTCGCCGACATCGGCGCCCCCGTCGACCTCGCGGTGATCGCCGTCCCGGCGCGGCGCGTACCTGACGTGGTCGCCTCGTGCGGCGATCACGGCGTGCAGGGACTGGTGGTGCTGTCCGCCGGGTACGGGGAGAGCGGCCCGGCGGGACAAGAACGCCAGCGCGACCTGCTGCGGCAGGTGCGGTCGTACGGGATGCGGCTGATCGGACCCAACGCGTTCGGGGTGATCAACACCGCGCCCGATGTCGAACTCAACGCCTCCCTCGCCCCGTCCCCTACCACCGAGCGGGGCCGGATCGGCCTGTTCACCCAGTCCGGCGCGATCGGCATCGCCCTGCTGTCGGGTCTGCTGCGCCGGGGCGCGGGGCTGTCGTCCTTCGTGTCCGCGGGCAACCGCGCGGACGTCTCGGGCAACGACATCCTCCAGTACTGGTACGACGACGAAGCCACCGACGTGGCGCTGATGTACCTCGAAACCCTCGGCAATCCGCGCAAGTTCACCCGCCTCGCCCGGCGGACGGCCGCCGTCAAGCCGGTGGTCGTGGCCCGCGGCGGGCGCCACACCCCGGCCGGACACGTCGTACCGGGGACCCGGCTGCCCGACGCCACGGTCTCGGCGCTGCTCGGGCAGGCGGGCGTCATCCGGGTCGACACGGTCACGGAGCTGGTCGACGTCGGCCTCCTCCTGGCGGGACAGCCGCTGCCGGCCGGGCCCAGGGTCGCGATCCTCGGCAACTCCGAGTCGCTGGGGGTGCTCACGTACGACGCCTGCCTGACCGAGGGGCTGCGGCCGCTGGCGCCCCTGGACCTGACGACGGCGGCCTCGCCGGAGGACTTCCGGGCGGCGCTGGCCGGGGCGCTGGCCTCGCCGGACAGCGACGCGGTGGTGGTGACGGCGATCCCGTGGGTGCGGGAGCAGGAGCTGGCCGACGACCTGGCCGGTGCGCTGCGCGAGGCGGTGGCCGAGTGGCCCGGCAAGCCGGTGGCGGTGGTGCACGTGGAGCTGGGCGCGCTCGCCGACGCCCTCTCCACGACCTCGCGCCCGCACGCACCGACCCCTTCGACCCCCGTGACCCCTTCGACCCCTCGGGCCCCTTCGGCCTCTTCGCCCGACGCCCCGGCGGCGCCCGAAGCCGCACCCCCGGCGTTCGCGGGCGCGCGGCCCCGGGTGTCGGCGGGGAGCGGGGAGGGGGAGGACAGCACCTCGGCCCCCGGCGCCGCCGCGGGCCAAGGCCGGATTCCCGCCTACCCGGCCGCGGAGCGGGCGGTCAAGGCCATCGCCGAGGCGGTGCGCTACGCCCAGTGGCGCCAGGCCAACGCGGACGCCGGCCAGGTTCCCGAGTTCGAGGACATCGACGAGGGGGGCGCCGCCGCCCAGCTGGCCGAGCTCCTCACGGGCGCCGCGCACGACACCGTCCTCACCCTCGCCGAGGCCGACGCGCGTGCCCTCCTCGCCCGCTACGGCATCGTTGTCCCCACCACCCTCCCCGCGCCCAGCGCCGACGCCGCCGCCCGGGCGGCCCGCGTCCTGGGCTACCCCGTCGCGCTCAAGACCACCGCCCCGCACCTGCGCCACCGCGCGGACCTCGGCGGCGTACGCCTCGACCTCACCACCGAGGCCGAGCTGCGGCGCACCTACGAGGAACTCACCGAACTGCTCGGCAAGCCGCAGGAACTGCTCCCCGTCGTCCAGGCGATGGTGCCCCGGGGCGTCGACACCGTCGTGCGGTCCGTCATCGACCCCGCCGCCGGGGCCGTCCTCTCCTTCGGGCTCGCCGGAGTCCCCTCCGAACTCCTCGGCGACACCGCCCACCGTCTCGTTCCGGCCACCGACCGTGACGTCTTCGGCCTCATTCGATCCATCCGCGCCGCGCCCCTCCTCTTCGGCTGGCGCGGCAGCGACCCCGTCGACACCCCGGCCCTCGAAGAGCTCCTGCTGCGCGTGTCCCGGCTGGTCGACGACCACCCCGAGGTGGTCGGCGTCTCCCTGGAGCCCGTCGTCGTCGCCACCGAGGGCCTCTCGGTACTGAGCGCCACCATCCGCGTGACCCGTCCGCCCGCCCGCACCGACCTCGGACCGCGCACGCTGCCCAGCTACTAGGGCGGCCCTGGCGCGGTCCAGGTCCCCCGGACGGGCCTTAGGATGGACCTCATGGCGAAATCCGGTACGACGACCCAGGGGCTGCGCGCGGCGATCGAGCGCAGCGGCTACTACCCGACCCTCGTGGCCGAGGCCGTGGAGGCCGCGGTGGGCGGCGAGTCGATCTCGTCGTACCTGGTGCACCAGGAGACGACCTTCGATTCCAACGAGGTGCGCCGGCACGTCACGGTCCTCGTGCTCACCCACAACCGCTTCATCGTGAGCCACACCGACGAGCAAGCGGCCGACGCCGGGTCCCCGTCCCCGTACGCGACCACCTCCACCGAATCGGTCAAGCTCAGCAGCATCTCCTCGGTGGTGCTCAGCCGAGTCGTCGCGAACCCGGAGTCCTACACCCCCGGCACCCTGCCCCGCGAGGTCGTGCTGACCATCGGCTGGGGCGCCGTCTCGCGCATCGACCTGGAGCCCGCCGCCTGCGGCGACCCGAACTGCGACTCCGATCACGGCTACACCGGCAACTCCACCGCCGACGACCTCAGCCTGCGCGTCAGCGAGGCGGGCGACGGCCCGGAGACGGTCCGCCAGACGCTGGTCTTCGCCCAGGCGCTGTCCGAGGCGACCGCGGCCACGGCCGCCCGCTGATGTCCTACTCCGCCCCGCCGAACTGGGACGAGCCGGAGCTGCTGGACCTGGCCGGCGCCCCGGTACCGCAGTACGGCACCGGCTCCCTCGCCGACCTCCTTCCGACCCTCGCGGCCGGACAGGGCGTCCCCGGCCTCACCGCCGGGATCGCCGAGCTGACCCCGGCCGACCGGAACTGCGTGTTCCTGGTCGACGGCATGGGTTGGGAGCAGATCAAGATCCACCCGCAGGAGGCCCCGTACCTGGCCTCCCTCCTCGCCGGCTCGCGCGGCGGCACGGGTCTGCCGATCACCGCCGGGTTCCCGGCGACCACCGCCACCTCGCTCGCCTCCGTCGGCACCGGCCTGCCGCCGTCCCGGCACGGCCTGCCCGGCTACGCCGTACGCAACCCGGCGTCCGGCGAGCTGATGAACCAGCTCCGCTGGCAGCCCTGGACCCGGCCCAAGGCCTGGCAGCCGTACCCGACCGTCTTCCAGCTCGCCGACGCGGCCGGGGTGCACACGGCGCAGGTGTCCGCGCCCGCTTTCCAGTCCACTCCCCTGACGAAGATCGCCCTCAGTGGCGGCACCTTCCACGGCCGGATGACCGGCGAGGAGCGGATGGACCTCGCGGCGATCCAGCTCGCCGCCGGTGAGCGCTCGCTCGTGTACACGTACTACAGCGAACTCGACGGCGCCGGCCACCGGCACGGCGTGGACTCCGACGCCTGGCGCGGCCAACTGATGTACGTCGACCGGCTGGTGCAGCGCCTCGCCGAGCAACTGCCGCCGCGTACCGCGCTGTACGTGACCTCCGACCACGGCATGGTCGACGTCCCCTTCGACGAAGACTCCCGGATCGACTTCGACGACGACTGGGAACTGGGCGCCGGCGTGGCCCTGCTCGGCGGCGAGGGCCGGGCGCGGCACGTGTACGCGGTGCCGGGCGCGGAGGCCGACGTACTGACCGTATGGCGCGAGGTGCTCGGTGACCGTTTCTGGGTCGCGAGCCGCGAAGAGGCGCTGGAACTGGGCTGGTTCGGCCCGTCGGGGGAGTGCGACGAGCGCGTGCGCGGCCGGATCGGCGACGTCATCGCCGCGGCCCACGCCGATGTCGCGATCACCGCGAGCCGCAACGAGCCGAACGAGTCCGCGCTCGCCGGCATGCACGGCTCGATGACGGCGGCGGAGCAGTTGGTGCCCCTCCTCGAAGTCCGCAGCTGACCCTGCCCCGCCCCGTCTCTCGCCCCGCCCCGACCACGACCCGAAAGGCCCCGTACTTCCCATGCCCGAGCTGGTGTTCTTCTCCGGAACGATGGACTGCGGAAAGAGCACGCTGGCGCTCCAGATCGCCCACAATCGCGACGCGCGCGGGCTTCAGGGCATGATCTTCACGCGGGACGACCGGGCGGGCGAGGGAAAGCTGTCGTCGCGGCTGGGCCTGGTGACCGAGGCCGTCGAGGCGCCGGAGGGCATGGACCTGTACGCGTACCTGGTCTCGCAGTTGTCCAAGGGCGGCAAGGCCGACTACGTGATCGTGGACGAGGCCCAGTTCCTCGCGCCCGACCAGATCGACCAGTTGGCCCGCGTCGTGGACGACCTCGGCCTTGACGTGTTCGCCTTCGGGATCACCACCGACTTCCGCACCAAGCTGTTCCCGGGCTCGCAGCGCCTGATCGAACTGGCGGACCGGATCGAGCAGCTCCAGGTGGAGGCCCTGTGCTGGTGCGGGGCCCGCGCCACCCACAACGCCCGCACGATAGACGGCGAGATGGTGGTGGAGGGCGCCCAGGTCGTGGTGGGCGACGTGAACCGCCCGGCGGGGGAGATCGGTTACGAAGTCCTTTGCCGCCGCCACCACCGCCGGCGCATGACGTCCGCCGCGGCCCACGCGGGCGCCCTCTCCCCGGATGTCCTCCCGGTCAACCACGTCTGAGCAAGGGACAAAGCAAGGGGCAGGGGGCCCCACCGATAGGCTGGTGGGCCGTGCACGATCATCGAGCCGCCAACGGGCTGCCGGCTGAGCGGCTTCGCCGGTGGTCCGACACGTCCGTGAGCGCCACGGCGCGCCCGTAGGAAGCAGCCCGTCATGAGTGATGCCCCCAGCCGGGGCCCGAAGCGCGTCGTGATCGTCGGGGGCAGCATCGCCGGCATGCTCGCCGCGGCCGCGGTCAAGGACCACGTCGACCGCGTCGAGATCATCGAGGCCCACGAACTGCCCGCAGGGCCGCAGCCGCGTACCGGCGTCCCCCAGGCCGCCCACATCCACTGGCTGCAGACCGGCGGAGCGGAGGCGATCAAGGCGCTGCTGCCGGGCGGCGTCGACCGGCTGATCGCCATGGGTGCCAACCGCGTACCCGTGACCACCGACATGGTCATCTACTCTCCCGAGGGTTGGTACCGCCGCTGGCGGCGAGCCACCCACTACGTGATATCCGCGAGCCGGGACCTGACGGACTTCGTCATCCGGCAGGAGGTCCTCAAGGACCGCCGGGTACGAGTCCGCACACGGACCGGCGTCGTCGGTCTTCTCGGTGACGGTCGCACCGTCACGGGCGTGCGCGTCCGCGGCGTCGACGGCGCGGAAGCGGAGCTGCGCGCCGACCTGGTCGTCGACGCCTCCGGCCGCGCTTCCCGTCTGCCCCGGTGGCTCGGACAGTTGGGGATCGGCGACATCGCCGAGGAGCACATCGACTCGGGCCTGGTCTATGCCAGCCGTCTCTACCGTGCCCCGGTACCCACCCGTGGCTGGCCGGTGGTGGGCGTGCAGGCCGACCCGCGTCAGCCGGGGCCGGCCAACTCCGGCGGTATCCTGCCGATCGAGGGCGACCGCTGGCACGTCAGCCTGATGGGCGCCCCAGGCGGACAGCCCACCAGAGCCGCGGAGGACTTCGAATCGTTCGCCCGCACGCTGCGACACCCCATCCTGGCCGACCTGTTGAAACACGCCGAACCGCTCTCGGACGTCAGCGTCACCCACAGTACGGCGAACCGGCGCCGCTACTACGAACGGCTCGGATCGTGGCCCGACGGCCTGGTGGCGGTGGGGGACTCCGTCGCGACCTTCAACCCCACGTACGCACAGGGCATGTCGGTGGCCGCGCTGGGCGCCCTCGCCCTGCGGGACCTGCTGGTGAGCCGCCCGACTTCCGGCCTGGCCCGCCGCGCGCAGCGTGCCATCGCCCGCCCCGTCGACATCGCCTGGACCCTTGCCGCCGGGCAGGACATCCACTTCTCCACCACCACGGGCAAGCGTCCGAACCTCGCCGATCGGCTCCTCCACCGCTACGTCAGCCGCCTGTCCCGTACCGCGACCGGGTCGCACCGCGCCGCCACGGCCCTGACCGACGTACTGGCGCTCCAGGCGCCGCCGGCATCCCTGGTCAGGCCCGGGGTGCTGTTGGCCGCTCTCATCGGCCCGTGGCATCCGCAGCTGGAGCACCCTCGGTTCACCTCGGCCGAACGCAAACTGTTGGACGGCCTCCCCGAACCAGGGAGCGCGCGGGGCTCACGGACCTGAACACCGGGGCGGACGCCGGTCAGGGGCCCCGGCTACCGACGCCCACGGGACCCACCCCGCGCGCCGCGTTCGCCGCTAGGCTGTCTGCGGCCAGGACCGTACGAGGGTGAACACCGCGCCCTCCGGGTCCGCGACCGTCGCCACCCGGCCGCTGAGCCGGTCACGCGGCGGCTGGATGACGCGCCCGCCGAGTTCGGCCACCCGCGCGGCGGCCGCGTCGGGGTCCGCCACCTCGAAGTACGTCATCCAGTGCGATCCCCGGTCGTGCGGCAGCGCGCGCCCCACTCCGTGGACGGCGGCGACCGGGGCGCCCTGGAGGTGCAGGACGAGGTAGTCGAAGTCGGCGGACGCGTCGGGGTGTTCACGGGCCTCGTGGCCGAAGACGTGCTCGTAGAACTTGCCGACGGTCGAGGTGTCCTGGGTCAGCAACTCGTTCCACACCGGGGTCCCCGGGTGCCCGTGCAGTCTGCCGCCGAGGTGGGCGCCGGCCTGCCAGATCCCGAAGATCGCCCCCAGTGGGTCGGAACAGATGGCCAGTCGGCCGGCATTGCCCGCGTCCAGCGGGCCGACCGCGACCGTGCCCCCGCACGCGCGGATCGACTCGGCCGTGCAGTCCGCGTCGTCCGTCGCGAAGTACGTGGTCCAGGCCACGGGCAGGTGCCGGTCCGGAGGCATCTCGCCGATGCCCGCCACCTCCTGTCCGTCGAGGAAGGCGCGGACGTACGGACCGAACGGAACGGGGCCCGGAACGTACTCCCAGCCGAAGAGGTCGGCGTAGAAGTCCTCGGTGGTGCCGAGACCGTGGACCATCAGGCTCACCCAGCAGGGTGCGCCGGGCGGGCGCCTGGTCGTTTCCGCTGACTCGGTCATGTCCGCAGTCTCCTCCGTCGTAGCCCTGTCCCGGTGTCGCTCTCTGATGCTTCCACTCCGCGCGGCCCGGCGCGGCTCGACCGGGCCGGACGGAGCACGCCCGGGCGAGAGATGACCGGATCGGACCGGGCCGTCACGGTGCGTCGGGTGCCCGGCTGGCTACCCGAAGCCGGGCGCGGGGAGGAAGATGGGCCCATGACTGCGATCCTCTCGGCTTCCGAACTGATGAGCGAGTCGGCCGGAACCACCCCGCCGGTGCTCTTGGACATCCGCTGGCAGCTCGGCGGCCCCGACCAGCGACCCGCCTACGAGGCGGGACACCTGCCGGGGGCGGTGTACGTCGACCTCGACCGCGAACTGGCTGGTCCGGTCAGTGAGACGGGGCTTGGTGGCCGCCACCCGCTGCCGGACCCCGAGGACTTCGGGGCGGTGATGCGGCGGGCCGGGGTCCGCGCGGGCGTGCCGGTGGTCGTGTACGACGGGGGACAGGGGTGGGCCGCGGCCCGCGCGTGGTGGCTGTTGCGCTGGACGGGGCACGGGCAGGTTCGGGTGCTGGACGGGGGCCTGCCCGCCTGGACGGCGGCGGGCGGCGAACTGACGACCGAGGAACCGGCCCCCCAGGAAGGTGATTTCAAGCCAAACCCGGGGGCGATGGATGTGCTGGACGCGGACGGGGCTGCCGCACTGGCCCGGACCGGGGTCCTGCTGGACGCGCGGGCGGGGGAGCGGTACCGGGGCGAGGTCGAGCCGATCGACCGGGTCGGCGGCCACGTACCGGGGGCGGTGTCGGCGCCGACCACCGAGAACGTGGCGCCGGACGGGCGTTTCCTCGCCGCGCCGGCGCTGCGTTCGCGGTTCGGGGCGCTGGGCGCGGCGGAAGGAACGGCGGTGGGGGTGTACTGCGGCTCGGGCGTGTCCGGGGCGCACGAGGTGCTGGCGCTGGAGGTGGCGGGAATCCCGTCGGCGCTTTACGCGGGCAGCTGGTCGGACTGGTCATCGGACCCGGGGCGGCCGATCGCGACCGGCGGCTCCGCCGGCTGAGGCGGGCGCTCCGAGGGTGCTCCGCGGGGTGCGAGGCGCGGGGTTTGCGCGCGGGGTGCGAGGCGCGGAGCGGCCCCGGCCGTGCCGGGTCTCCCGGGGTTCTGCCCGACCCCACGCCTCGAACTCCTCCGGCCGCCGTCTCCGGGAGCCGTTGCGCGGGGCGGCTCCCGGCCCCGTTACTCCTGTTTCTTGCGGCGGGTGCCGAAGACGATTTCGTCCCAGCTCGGGACCGCGGCGCGGCGGCCCGGACGGACACCGTCGGCCTCCGCCTGGCGGTCGGTGGTGCCGGTGAGGCGCTCTCGGTGGCCGGCCACCGTCCGGGGCATCAGGACATCGGCGTACGCCGTACCCGCGCCCGCCGAGGCGGCCGGGGGCTCCTCCGCCTCCGGCTCCTCCGCCGGGGCGTCGGGGCGTTCGGGTACCACCATGTCGCCCCGGAAGCTCGGCACCGCCTCCAGCAGGCTGGTCAGCGTGTCCCGTTCCTCCTCGGGCTCCGGCACCGGCGCGACGGGCCGCTCCATCTGGCGGTCGAGCGCACGGTCCAGCGGCCGGTCACGCGGCAGCCGCGCGATCCGGGGCACGAAGGGAAAGCTGGGCTCCGGCGTGGCCGGCAGGTCGTCGGACTCGCCGATCAGGGAACGGGCCTCGTCGTCCACGGCCACGACCAGCCGGCGCGGCGGATCGTAGGTCCAGCCGGCGGAGTGCGGTTCGCCGGCGACGCGGTAGACCAGCAGGACCTCCCAGGTCCCGTCGTCACGCCGCCACGAGTCCCACTGCACGGACTCCTTGTCGGCGCCACGCAGCGTCAGCCGCTCCTGTACCGCCTCGCCGAGCTGCGGCCCGGTGTTCTCGCCGGGACGGCGCACCGGAGTCTTGCGGGCCCGCTCCGCCATGAACGCCCGCTCCGCGAGGACGGGTCCCTCGAAGCGGCGTACCCGATCGACGGGAATGCCCGCGAGTTGCGCGACCTCCTCCGCGGAGGCACCGGCTCGTATGCGGGCCTGGATGTCGCGGGGGCGGAGGTGGCTCTCCACCTCGATCTCGATCTGGTTCAGGCGCGCGCGGTCGTTGCGCACGGCAGCCCGTAGACGCTCGTCGATCGGAAGCGTGTACTCCGTGCTGTCGGCAGCTTTGAGCACCAGTCGTGTTCCGTCATTGGAGACGGCCACGACACGCAGTTCGGGCATGGGGACCTCCCGGGTGGTGCCTGCCGACGTCACGTGCGTCGCTGCTTCCGCTAGTCGAGTGTGGCCTGCCCGGGTGCAGCCTGCCACAACCTTGCCGAGTTAAACCGGCGTGTCGGGCACGCGCCCTTGATCGCCGTTATGGCACGGTTACCTGTTGGGCACGCACAGTGACCAAACGATTACTGTGCGCATCAGAAACCCGTGCAACACCGCGGCATCGCCGGTCTTGAGTGCCGTTTCTCCATCGTCGGCCCCCTCTCCCGGGTCCGGACATCCGAAAGGAAGGACGGCCCCAGGGCTCGCCACAGTACTCCATTCGGGCCACCTGGGTGGACCGCCGCGCCGCCGAAGTTGTCCTGGGCGGCGGGAGTTGGCCTGCCTCGAAACGGGGTTCCGGCCAGGCCGACCTGCGTGGTGGTCCGTTTTCGGGTGTCTTGCTTCACAGAATCCCCTGAAGTGGAACTATCCGTTTCGTCCTGGTGTCTGTAACTGCCGGAAGAGGAGACACGCGAGAGGCAGGGCGCACACGGAATGGCACAGGACGACACCACACCGGAGACGAAGACGCTCGACCTGAGCGTCGCTCAGATCGCGGGCTCCTCCCTCGCCACCGTCGCGGCGGCGCTGCTCGCCTCGAAGCTGGGCGTGTACGGGACCATCCTGGGCGCCGGGGTCGTGAGTGTGGTCGCCACCGCCGGGGGTCCCGTCATCCAGCACGTGTTTCGCCGCACCGGCGACCGGTTGCGCGGCGGCGCCCGCTTCGAGTACCCCGGCCCGCAGTGCACGCACCCTTCGTCCGGCCGGCCGACCACGCCGGCGGAGGCCGAGTACGGCGAGGCCACCGTCCACGGCACCCGCGTACGGGGCTGGAAGCGCACGGCTGTGGCATCGGGGGCCGCCTTCGCCATAGCCATCGGCGGCCTCGGCGCCTACGAGGCCGCGGCCGGCACCTCGATCAGCGACGGCGGCGGCACGCTCCTCTCCGGCGGCACCCGTCAGGCCGCCGACCACCGGCAACCGGACGCGCCCGGGAGCCGGAACGGCAAGGACGGAACCGGCAAGGACGAGGACGGCAAAAGCGGGGGAGCCTCCCCCGGCCCGGCGCGCTCCCAGGGCGGAGATAGCCCGGCGCCGGACCCGACGCCCTCGCGCTCCGCGGACCCGACGCCGCCCCCGAGCCCGTCGACGCCGTCCCCGGCAACCACCCCGATGTCGCCGTCCCCGACACCACAGACGCCGACAGCGACGCCGAGCTCCCCGTGAACCGCCGTCAGGCGCCCAGGACCCGCCGCAGGTAGTCGTTGCCGAACAGCCGGTCCGGGTCCAACCGGTCCCGCAGGGCGGTGAACTCCCCGAAGCGCGGGTAGACCCGCCCGAAGTACTCGGCGTCCCGGGTGTGCACCTTTCCCCAGTGCGGCCGTCCCTCGTGCGCGGTGAAGATCCGCTCGGCGGCCGTGAAGTAGGCCTGGTACGGCGTGCCCTTGTACATGTGCACCGCGATGTACGCCGTTTCGCGCCCCGAGGCCGTCGACAGGGTGATGTCGTCCGCCGGGGCGGTGCGTACCTCCACGGGGAAGCTGACGCGCAGAGGTGACCGATCGACCATCGCCTTGAGTTCCCGCAGGGCCTCGACGACGTGCTCGCGGGGGAGGGCGTACTCCATCTCCACGAAGCGCACCCGGCGCGGGCTGGTGAAGACCTTGTACGGGATGTCGGTGTAGGTCCGCGCCGACAGTGCCCGGCTCGCGACCCGGGCGATGGTGGGGATGGTCGCCGGGACGGCACGGCCCAGCGAGTTGACGGCCTGGAAGAGGCCGTTGGACAGCAATTCGTCCTCGATCCAGGCACTGACCGCTCCGGGCGGGGCGGCCGGGCCCTGGCTGCGGTTGTTCCGCTTGGTGTTGCAGTTGCCGGTGTGGGGGAACCAGTAGAACTCGAAGTGTTCGTTCTCCGCGACGTGCTCGTCGAACTCGGCCGTCACCCGCTCGAAGCCCATCGGTTCCTCACGGGCGGTCAGGAAGAAGAGCGGTTCGACGGCGAAGGTCACCGAGGTGACGATGCCGAGCGCCCCGATCCCGAGCCGCGCGGCCGCGAAGACCTCGGGGTTCTCCTTCTCCGAGCACGTCAGCAGCCTGCCGTCCGCGGTGACCAACTCCAGGGCGCGGATCTGCGCGGCGATGGACGCCGAGTCGCGGCCGGTGCCGTGGGTGCCGGTGCTGGTGGCGCCCGCGACCGTCTGTTCCATGATGTCGCCCATGTTGGTGAGCGACAGGCCTTCCCGTGCCAAGGCCACGTTCAGCTCCTTGAGCACGGTGCCCGCCGCCACCGTGACGGTGCCGGCGGTCCGGTCGATCGACGTGATGCCCCGCAGCGCCTGGGGGCGGATGAGCACCCCGTCGGTGGCGGCGGCCGAGGTGAAGGAGTGGCCGGTGCCGACCGCCTTCACCCGCAAGCCCTCCTCGGCGGCCCGGCGGACCGCCTCCCGCAGCTCCCCGACCGAGGTCGGGGCCACCACCCGGGCGGGCGTCGCGCTGACGTTCCCCGCCCAGTTACGCCACGCGGTCGGCGTCTTCGCCGCCCCGGCCGGCCCGTTGCGCCCTGCTGTCGCCGTCCCCATCGCTGGCTGGCTCCTCCCCTTGCGCCGGCCTCGTCAGCCGGCGGTATCCCGCGAACGCCACCGCCGCCGCGGCCGCTCCCGCCGACATGGAGACGACGTACCCGCTCTTGGCGCCGGCCGCGTCGATGACCAGGCCGGCCACGGAGGAGCCGACCGCGACACCGACCGCGAGGCCGGTGCTGATCCAGGTCATGCCCTCGGTCAGCTTCGCGCGTGGTACGTGCGCCTCGATCAGGGCCATCGTGGTGATCATCGTGGGAGCGATGGCGAGGCCCGAGACGAAGAGCGCCACGGCCAAAAACGGCAAGTTCCCGGCCAGTAGGAGGGGGATCATACTCACGCCCATCGCACAGATGCCCAGTACCCATCGGCGTTCGGCCGTTCCCTTGAGGTGCAGCAGGCCGAACACGATGCCGGCGAGGCAGGAGCCGAGGGCCCACACGGCGAGGATCACACTCGCGAGTGGTTTGTGGCCCCGCTCGTCGGCGAAGGCCAGCGTGGCGACGTCGATCGAGCCGAAGATCGCCCCCGTCGCCACGAACGTGCCCATCAGCACCTGGAGTCCGGGCGAGCGCAGGGCAGACGTCCGGTCCCCGTGTTCCTCGTGCGGGTGGGGCCGCGGTTCGGTCGCGCGCTGCGCCGTCAGCCACCAGACGCCCACCAGCAGGCACAGGGCGGCGATCAGCGGTCCCGCCTCCGGGAACCAGGTCGTGGACAGGGAGATGGCGATGATCGGGCCGAAGATGAAGCAGATCTCGTCGACCACCGATTCGAAGGAGTACGCCGTGTGCAGGCTGGGGGTGTCGCGGTAGATCGCCGTCCACCGGGCGCGGACCATCGAACCCACGCTCGGCACGCAGCCCGCGAGGACGGAGAAGACGAAGAGGGTCCAGTCGGGCCAACCCTTCGCCGCGGCGACCAGCAGGCCGGCCACCGCCGAGACGGCGAAGAGGGTGGCGGGGCGCAGTACGCGCCGTTGTCCGTAGCGGTCGACCAGCCTGGAGATCTGGGGGCCGACGGCCGCTGCGGAGAGGGCGACGGTCCCGGTGAGGGCGCTCGCCAGCCCGTAGCGCCCGGTGATCTCCGAGATCATGGTCAGGATACCGACGCCCACCATGGAGAGCGGCATGCGACCGATGAGCCCGGCGGCGCTGAACCCCTTGGTTCCTGGGGCGGCGAAGATCGCGCGGTAGGGACTGGGCACGGACCCTCCGTAAGGGACGTCAATGGCCTCTACAGGTTACGACCGCCGACAAGGCACCCGCATGGCGAGAAAACAGACTGAAGTAAGGGTGACCTTACCCCGCAGAACAGGGGCCCGACCGCCGGGTCCGCTTCCCGCCGCAGTCGGCCTGGTGGCAGGATTCGACGCATGTCTGACCAGCTACGCGCACCCGATGCCGGCCCCTACGACGCCCTGCTGCTCCTGTCCTTCGGCGGTCCCGAGGGTCCCGACGACGTCGTGCCGTTCCTGGAGAACGTCACGCGCGGGCGCGGCATCCCGCGCGAGCGGCTCAAGGAAGTCGGACAGCACTACTTCGGCTTCGGCGGGGTCAGCCCCATCAACGGCCAGAACCGCGAGCTGCTGGACGCGCTGCGCAAGGACTTCGCCGAGCACGGGCTGGACCTGCCCGTCTACTGGGGCAACCGGAACTGGGCCCCGTACCTCACCGACGTGCTGCGGGAGATGGCCGCCGACGGGCGCCGCCGCATCGCGGTGCTCGCCACCAGCGCGTACGCCTCGTACTCGGGCTGTCGGCAGTACCGGGAGAACCTCGCCGACGCGCTCGCCACGCTCGCGGAGGAGGGTGTCGCCGAGCTTCCGAAGGTCGACAAGCTGCGGCACTACTTCAACCACCCGGGCTTCGTACGGCCGATGATCGACGGGGTACTCGCCTCCCTGGCCGCCCTGCCGCAGGAGGTCCGAGCAGGCGCCCACCTGGCCTTCACCACCCACTCCATCCCGACGGCGGCCGCCGACACCTCCGGTCCCGTCGAGGAGCACGGCGACGGCGGCGCGTACGTCAAGGAGCACCTCGACGTCGCCGGGCTGATCGCGGACGCGGTGCGCGCCGAGACGGGCACCGAACTGCCCTGGGAACTGGTCTACCAGTCGCGCAGCGGCGCCCCCCACATCCCCTGGCTGGAACCCGACATCTGCGACCACCTGGAGGCGCTGCACGGAGCGGGCGTTCCGGCGGTGGTGATGGTGCCGATCGGTTTCGTCTCGGACCACATGGAGGTCCTGTACGACCTCGACACCGAGGCGACGGCCAAGGCCACCGAACTGGGCCTGCCCGTCGCCCGGTCGGCGACGGTCGGCGCCGACCCGCGTTTCGCGGCGGCGGTACGGGACCTCGTGCTGGAGCGGGCGGCCGTCGAGCGCGGTGAAACGGTGGATCGATGCGTGCTCGGGGCGCTCGGTCCCAGCCACGACCTCTGCGCGGTGGGCTGCTGTCCCGCGCGAGCACCCCGGCCGGCGGCCGCGGGTGTCGACAGTCCGTACGCGTAGGGAGCGGGACGAGCATGAGCATCGACGAACAGGCGTCCGCGGAACTCAAGGCGGAGCTGCTGGCGGTGGGGCTGGACGCCGCCCGCCGGGCGGGCGAGCTGCTGCGGGACGGGCGGCCGGCGGACCTGGCGGTGGCGGCGACCAAGTCGAGCCCGATCGACGTGGTGACCGAGATGGACATCGCGGCGGAGAAGCTGATCACGAGCATCCTCGCGGAGCGCCGACCGAGGGACGGGCTGCTGGGCGAGGAGGGCGCCGACAGTCCCGGGACGAGCGGCGTGCGGTGGATCGTGGACCCGCTGGACGGCACCGTGAACTACCTCTACGACCTGCCCAGTTGGAGCGTCTCGATCGCCGCCGAGTACGGCGGCGAGACGGTCGTCGGCGTGGTGGCGGCGCCGATGCGCTCGGAGACGTACCACGCGGTGCTCGGCGAGGGGGCCTGGCTGGGGGACCGGCGGCTGCGGTGCCGCGCCGCCGCG
Source organism: Streptomyces sp. Tek67B01 (assembly GCF_055231995.1). Taxonomy (NCBI): domain Bacteria; kingdom Bacillati; phylum Actinomycetota; class Actinomycetes; order Kitasatosporales; family Streptomycetaceae; genus Streptomyces; species Streptomyces sp. Tek67B01. Next base: position 1,955,046 of record NZ_JBUYUY010000001.1, on the reverse strand, counting down.
CCGCTGGACCAGGCGCTGGTGGCGACCGGGTTCGCCTACCTCCAAAACCGCAAGGAGCAGCAGGCGGAGGTGGCCCGGCGCATCCTGCCTAGGGTGCGGGACATCCGCCGCGCCGGATCGGCGGCCCTGGACCTCTCCGATGTGGCCGCCGGGCGGCTGGACGGGTACTACGAGCGGGGGCTGAACCCCTGGGACCTCGCCGCCGGAGCGCTCATCGCCCGGGAGGCCGGCGCCGTGACGGGCGGCCGGCCGGGTGAACCGGCCTCGGGGGAGCTGGCGCTGGCCGCCACCCCGGCCGTGTTCGCCTCGCTCCAGCCGCTGCTGGAGGAAGCCGGGGCCTGGCACGACTGACCCGCCGGGCCCGCGCATGAACGGACCCCGGTCGCCCTGAGGGCGGCCGGGGTCCGGTGAGCAACGGGAGTCGATCCGGGAAGTACCTACCGGGGTCGAGTGGCGTCGGTCAGGCGGCGGTGACGGGCACTCCGTGTTCCGCCGCGAGGCGCTGGAGGTCCTCCAGCTCCGCCTGCTCCACGTCTGCGAGGTAGTCGTCGCCCGTCTCACGGGCCTTGCTCAGGTCCGACTGCGTGGCGCTGATGCGCTGCAGGAGACCCGCGGTGAATGCGTCCATGGTGGGTGCGCCCCCTCTTCGTGGGTCGCGGCGGCTCAGCCCGTGGCGGGTCCGCCGTCAGGAGTGGATGGGGTGTTACAACGTCCTCCCCGGCACCCTGGGCGCAGAAACCTCTCAAGCCCATCGAATCCTCGGCCCCGTGCCCGGCGGCGCCTGCCGCGGCCGGCCCCCAGGGCGCCTTACAGCCGGTTTACCGCCGAAACGGGCAGGATGGGCGACGCAATACACGTGTGCCCTTCTGGGCTCGAAGGAAGGAAACGACGTGCGCGTACTCGTCGTCGAGGACGAGCAGCTGCTCGCCGATGCGGTGGCCACCGGCCTGCGCCGGGAGGCCATGGCCGTGGACGTCGTGTACGACGGTGCCGCGGCCCTGGAGCGCGTCGGAGTGAACGACTACGACGTGGTCGTGCTCGACCGGGACCTCCCGCTCGTCCACGGGGACGACGTCTGCCGCAAGATCGTCGAGCTCGGCATGCCGACGCGCGTCCTGATGCTCACGGCCTCCGGGGACGTCAGCGACCGGGTCGAGGGGCTGGAGCTCGGGGCGGACGACTACCTTCCCAAGCCGTTCGCCTTCACCGAACTGACCGCCCGCGTGCGCGCCCTGGGCCGGCGTACGACGGTCGCCCTGCCACCCGTACTGGAACGCGCCGGGATCAAGCTGGACCCGAACCGGCGAGAGGTGTTCCGGGAGGGCCGGGAGGTGCAGCTGGCGCCGAAGGAGTTCGCGGTCCTGGAGGTGCTCATGCGCAGCGAGGGAACCGTTGTCTCCGCGGAGCAACTGCTGGAGAAGGCCTGGGACGAGAACACCGACCCGTTCACGAACGTGGTGCGGGTGACGGTCATGACCCTGCGCCGCAAACTCGGCGAGCCGCCCGTCATCGTGACCGTGCCGGGCTCCGGATACCGGATCTGAGGCCATGGCAGCGACTCCGGCGCCACCGACGGCACCACCGAAACCGACCTGGGACCCCGGCCAGCCCGAGGGTCCTTTCCCGTGGCTGCGGCCGACCATCCGCATACGCCTCACCCTGCTGTACGGCGGGATGTTCCTCATCGCGGGAATCCTGCTGCTGTCGATCATCTACCTGCTGGCGGCGCAGGCGCTGCGGGAGGGCAACGCCCTGCCCTTCAAGATCGTCGGCGGTACGAAGATCGAGGTCACCAGCACGACCTGCTCCGGCGTGGGCGCCGACATGTCGTTCGACCAGTTCTACTCGGCGATCAGCCAGTGCATCTTCGACCAGCGCCGGCACGCCCTCGATGACCTGCTGAGCCGGTCCCTGATGGCCCTGCTGGGCCTGAGCATCATCGCCTTCGCGTTCGGCTACGCGATGGCCGGGCGGGTGCTGTCGCCGTTGGGCAAGATCACCCGTACCGCCCGCCGGGTGGTCGGCACCGACCTGACCCGGCGGATCGAGCTGGACGGCCCGGACGACGAGCTCAAGGAGCTCGCCGACACCTTCGACGAGATGCTCGACCGGCTGGAACGGGCCTTCACCGCCCAACAGAGGTTCGTCGCGAACGCCTCGCACGAACTGCGCACCCCGCTCGCGATCAACCGGACGCTGCTGGAGGTGCACCTCTCCGACCCGGGGGCCCCGGTGGAGCTCCAGCAGCTCGGGAAGACGCTCCTGGCCACCAACGAGCGCAGCGAGCAGTTGGTCGAGGGGTTGCTGCTGCTCGCCCGCAGCGAGAACCAGATCGTCGAGCGCAAGCCCGTGGACCTGGCGGAGGTCGCCTCGCGCGCCATCGAGCAGGCGCGGGCGGAGGCCGCGGCGAAGGGCGTGGAGATTCGCGGCGAACGGTTGCCGGCCGTCGTCCAGGGCAATGGCGTGCTGCTGGAGCGGATCGCCCTGAACCTGGTGCAGAACGCCGTCCGGTACAACGTGCCGGAGGGAGGCTGGGTGGAGGTCGCGACCGAGGTCCGGCACGGCCAGGCGGTACTTCTCGTATCGAACACGGGTCCCGTGGTTCCCGCGTACGAGGTGGACAACCTCTTCGAGCCGTTCAGACGGCTGCGTACGGAGCGAACGGGCAGCGACAAGGGTGTGGGGCTCGGCCTGTCCATCGCGCGCTCCGTGGCGCGCGCACACGGCGGTCGCATCCAGGCGACCCCGCAGGAGGGCGGTGGCCTCGTGATGCGTGTCACTTTGCCCCTCTGAGCAGGGTGTGCCCGTGTTCGCTTTTGGCTGAATCGCCAGAATCGACAGAGCGGCATCCCGGGAAATCGCTGTGTGATCGATCACATGAGCGAGTGTCCGGCTGTGCGCGTTCAGTGACCCCAAGAAGGCCGGAACGCCCGGGAAGTCCGGGTTTCCGGCCCCCCGAATGGCGGGAAATACACGGGGTGGCATGCGTGCAAGGCGGCCTCCGGACCGTGTACGGTCCCGGTCGTCATCCCAGCTGCAAGCTCCTTCGGGGGCCCGGCTGGGTGTCGATTGAGTAACAGACCTTGATGTGAGGCAAAATCTCCGCCTCAGGTCGGGCACAAGTCCGGCCTCTCGCGCGTTACGTGCGCTGAGACACCGCTAAATCCCAGAGGGGGAGAGCGAACCATGGCAACGGACTACGACACTCCGCGCAAGACCGACGACGACGTAGACAACGACAGCATCGAAGAGCTGAAGGCTCGGCGCAACGAGAAGTCCCACTCGAATGTGGACGTGGACGACTTCGACGCGGCGGAAGGCATGGAGCTTCCCGGTGCGGACCTCTCCAACGAGGAGCTGGCCGTCCGGGTCCTGCCCAAGCAGGCCGACGAGTTCACCTGCATGAGCTGCTTCCTGGTGCACCACCGCAGCCAGCTGGCCCGGGAGAAGAACGGCCAGCCGATCTGTCGCGACTGCGACTGAGAGGCCTCGGCCGTGACAGGGTCGTCGCCCTTCCGGAAGCGTCGCTTCCGGAAGTCTGGTGATCCGGTGCAGACGCGGGTGGAAACGGGCCCGGAGACGGGCCCCGGAACCGCCGGCGGCCTCGACGCGCCCTCCGACACCGCCCCCGCGGTGCCGCCGGCCCCAGTGGCCGGCGACGGGCCCCGAAAGCCCGGGACCCGTCGGATGCAAGCCGTCAAGAACGGTGTGCGCAAGGGCGGCGAAGGTTCCAGGGCCGTCGCCCTGTACATCGCCGAACGCGTCATCGAGAACGCACCGCGCGTTCCGGTTCGGGACCTCGCGACGCTGCGCGCGCAGTTCCCGGGCCTCGACCCCGACCAGCTCGCCGACAAGCTGATCGCCGGCGCCGCCCATGCCACGTCCGCCGTGGGAGCCGGTGTCGGCGCGGCGGCGATGCTGCCCGTGCCGCCCGCGATGCCGGCGGAGCTGGCGGCGGAGATCACCGGGGTCGCAGCGATCGAGCTCAAGCTGATCGCCGAGCTGCACGAGGTGTACGGGCTGCGACCCCCCGGCAACCTCAAGGACCGCACCATCGCCTACCTCGCGTCCTGGACGCAGGAGCGAGGGGTGAACCTGGTCAAGCCGAGCACGATGGACGTGGCGCTGGGCGGCCAGATGAAGCGCGAGTTGCGACAGCAGATCACCAAGCGGATGGTCCGCAACCTCCCGAACCTGATCCCCTTCATGGTCGGCGCGGCCGTCGGCGCCCTCATGAACCGGCGCGACACCCGAAAAGTCGCCCACAAGGTACGCGCGGACCTGCGGGCCCGCGCCGTGCCCTGGGAGTCCCTCGACAGGCTCCCGCCCCTTGAGCGGCCCTCCGGGCCCCTTCCCGAGGCCATCAGGGCCGCCGTCGAGGACTCGGATCCGCGCGAGCGCGACCAGCGCTCGTGACGAAGCTTCCCGCCCGGGCCTCGGGCGCCCGGCGCCACTTCGGGAGCACGCCCGGCCAGAGCACGCCTCGCTAGAGCACGCCTTGGTGCGCCTCGGTCCGCGCCGAGCGGATCGCCGCCGCCAGTGCCTCGGGCTCGCGGGTGGAGACGTAGACGTACGGGGTCGGGTCCGCCGGATCGGTGACCTCGACGCGGACCGCGGTCGGCACGTAGCTGCGGAGCAGCATGAACGCCCGCGTGTCGGCCTTGTACGTACGCCAGGCCCGGGCCTCCTCGGCGTCCAGCACCACCGGCTCGCCCAGAGCCGTCACCGGGATCCGGGCCTCACCCGCCGCCAGCGCCCCGTTCACCACGCGCACGCGCGCGGAGCCGTACGAACTCACCAGCATCCCCGCCAACGCCGTACCCCCGACCAGCCCGGCCAGCAGCGGCAGCGTGCCCAGCGGCAACGCCACCAAGGCGCAGGCCAGACCGGTCAGTACGGCGATCGCCCACCAGGAGCGGGGGGCGGTCAGGCGTTCGTCGTGGTGCGCGGGGGAGAGCTGCATGCCCTCAAGCCTGCCACGAGGCGACCGGCGGGTAGCCGCGCGGGTAAGGTCTGCGGCTGTGAGTGGACGAAACACAGCGTTGACGCCCCCGGCCGACGCCACGGCGCCGGTCCGGCACCCCGAGGCGCCCGCCCCCGGCGAACTCCTCGGCGCGCACTACGAGCACTGCTTCGGCTGCGGCGCGGGGCAGCCGCACGGGCTCCACCTGGAGGCCCGGGCCGGCGAGGGCGTGCGCGTCACCGCCGAGTTCACCGTCAAGCCCGCCCACCAGGGCGCGCCCGGTCTCGCGCACGGGGGCGTGCTGGCCACCGCCCTCGACGAGACGCTCGGTTCCCTGAACTGGCTGCTGCGCGTCATAGCGGTGACCGGGCGCTTGGAGACCGACTTCGTGAGGCCGGTGCCCCTGGGCACCGTCCTGTACCTGGAGGCCGAGGTCACCGCCGTGGCCGGGCGGAAGATCTACTCCACCGCGGTCGGTCGAATAGGAGGGCCGCAAGGGCCCGTCGCCGTGCGCGCCGACGCCCTCTTCATCGAGGTGAAGGTCGACCACTTCATCGACAACGGACGGCCCGAGGAGATCCGGGCGGCAATGGCCGACCCGGACCAGGTCAGGCGCTCGCGCGCCTTCGAGGTGAACCCCTGATGTCTGAGAACAACCACGCCCCCGTCGACGTGCTGATCCGCCGCGTCGACCCCGAGGTGCCGCTGCCCTCCTACGGTCACCCCGGCGACGCGGGCTGCGACCTGGTGACCACCGAGGCCGCCGAGCTGGCTCCCGGCGAGCGGACCGTACTGCCCACCGGTGTGTCCATCGCCCTGCCCGACGGGTACGCCGCCTTCGTGCACCCGCGCTCGGGCCTGGCCGCGCGCTGCGGGCTCGCGCTCGTGAATGCCCCGGGGACGGTGGATGCCGGGTACCGTGGGGAAATCAAGGTGATCGTGGTCAATCTCGACCCGCGCGAGAGCGTCAGGTTCGAGCGTTTCGACCGCATTGCCCAGCTGGTTGTCCAGCGGGTCGAGAAGGTGCGCTTCCACGAGGTGGCGGAACTTCCCGGCTCGGCCCGGGCCGAGGGGGGTTTCGGCTCCACCGGCGGTCATGCGGCCGTGGCCGGATCCGGAGCTGGTCAGCAGGGTGGGAATGGCTACGCTTCGGTCGTAACCGACCGGGAAGGACAGTGACGTGTTCGGACGTCGCAAGAAGAACGACTCCGTCAAGGACGGCGGCGCGGCCGAGCAGGTCGTCGAGAACGAGCACGGCGATGAGCAGAACGACGCCGAGCGGCTCGACGACGCCACGCCCCGCCGCATGAACCTGCCGCCGGCGCCACGGCCCGACGGCCCCTGGGACGTCTCCGAGGTGCCCGGCAAGCCGGAAGACGGCCGGGTCGACCTGGGCGGCATCCTCGTACCCGGTGTCGAGGGCATGGAGCTGCGCGTCGAGGTCGCCGGGGACGCGATCGTCGCCGCGACCGTCGTCCTGGGCGACAGCGCCGTGCAGCTGCAGGCCTTCGCGGCACCCAAGAAGGAAGGCATCTGGGGCGAGGTCCGCGACGAGATCGCCACGGGCATCACCCAGCAGGGCGGCATCATCGACGAGGTCGAGGGCCCCCTCGGCTGGGAGCTGCGCGCCCAGGTGCCGGTACCGCTGCCCGACGGACAGACCGGCGCGCAGCTCGTGCGCTTCGTCGGCGTCGACGGCCCGCGCTGGTTCCTGCGCGGCGTCATCTCCGGCCAGGCCGCGGTGCGCCCCGAGTCGGGCGGTGTGCTGGAGCAGATCTTCCGGGACACGGTCGTCGTGCGCGGCGAAGGCCCCATGGCGCCCCGCGACCCGATCGTCCTCAAGCTCCCGAACGACGCCCAGATGGTGCCGGACGGCGTTCAGCCGACCGATGAGGCCGAGGGTTCCCGCTTCGGCGGCGACATGGGACAGCTGGAGCGCGGGCCGGAGATCACCGAGGTCCGCTGATCGTCCGCCGCTCCCGCGGTCTTCCTCTTCAAGGCCGGTGGGCCGTACCCCCTCTCGGGTACGGCCCACCGGCGTTCTCGGCCCCGGACGCGGCGATCGCGTCAGGGATGCGTCAGGGATCGCCGCGCGGACCGCCCATCGGACGGTCGGCGGCGCGAACGTCCCCGAGAATGGGCGCATGGGACGCGGCAAGCTACGGATATACCTGGGCGCGGCGCCCGGTGTGGGCAAGACGTACGCCATGCTCTCCGAGGGCCACCGCCGGGTCGAGCGGGGCGGCGACTGCGTCGTCGGCTTCATCGAGCACCACGGCCGGCCGCGGACCGAGGTGATGCTCCACGGGTTGGAGCAGGTGCCGCGGCGGGAGCTCTCCTACCGGGACGCCGCCTTCACCGAGATGGACGTGGACGCGCTCTTGGCCCGGCGGCCCGCGGTGGCACTGGTGGACGAGCTGGCGCACACGAACGTCCCCGGTTCGCGCAACGCCAAGCGCTGGCAGGACGTCGAGGAACTGCTGCGGGCCGGCATCGACGTAGTGTCGACCGTGAACATCCAGCACCTGGAGTCCCTGGGGGACGTGGTCGAGGCCATCACCGGGGTGCGGCAGCGCGAGACCGTGCCGGACGAGGTGGTGCGGCGGGCCGAGCAGATCGAGCTGGTCGACATGTCGCCCCAGGCGCTGCGCCGCCGGATGGCCCACGGCAACATATACAAGCCCGACAAGGTCGACGCGGCCCTGTCCAACCACTTCCGCCCCGGCAACCTCACCGCGCTGCGGGAGCTGGCCCTGCTCTGGGTGGCCGACCGCGCCGACGAGTACCTGCGGCAGTACCGGGGCGAGCACGACATCCGCTCCACCTGGCAGGCGCGCGAGCGGATCGTCGTCGGGCTCACCGGTGGGCCCGAGGGGCGGACCCTGATCCGGCGTGCCGCGCGCTTGGCCGAGAAGGGCGCGGGCGGCGAGGTACTGGCGGTGTACATCGCGCGCAGCGACGGGCTGACCTCCGCCTCGCCCAAGGAGCTCGCCGTACAGCGGACCCTCGCGGAGGACCTTGGCGGAACGTTTCACCATGTCATCGGCGACAACATCCCCGAGGCTCTGCTGGAGTTCGCACGCGGGGTCAACGCCACCCAGATCGTGCTCGGCTCCAGCCGGCGCAAGGCCTGGCAGTACGTGTTCGGGCCGGGCGTGGGCGCCACCGTGGCCCGCGACTCGGGGCCCGACCTGGACGTGCACATCGTCACCCACGAGGAGGTCGCCAAGGGGCGGGGGCTGCCCGTCGTCCGCTCGGCCGCCCGGCTCGGCAGGACCCGCGTCGTCGCCGGCTGGGTGGTCGGCGTGGCCTTCCCGGCCCTGCTCACGGTGCTGCTCACACATGTGCACGACGACCCCGGCCTGGCCAACGACATGCTGTTGTTCCTCGCCCTGACCGTGGCCGCGGCCCTGCTCGGCGGCCTCGTGCCCGCCCTGGCCTCGGCGGCCTTCGGCTCGCTGCTGCTGAACTACTACTTCGCGCCGCCGCTGCACCGCCTCACCATCTCCGACCCCAAGAACATCGTCGCCATCTCGGTGTTCTTCGGGGTGGCGGTGTCCGTCGCCTCCGTGGTGGACTCCGCCGCCCGGCGCACCCAGCAGGCCGCACGGCTGCGCGCCGAATCCGAGATCCTGTCCTTCCTCGCAGGCAGCGTGCTGCGCGGGGAGACCACCTTGGACGCACTGCTGGAGCGGGTGCGGGAGACCTTCGCCATGGAGTCGGTGGCGCTGCTGGAACGCGCGGGCGAGCTGGAACCCTGGCAGCCGGCCGGCAGCGTCGGCCCGAGCCCCGTCGCCCGGCCCGAGGACGCCGACGTGGACATGCCGATCGGCGACCACATGGCGCTGGCCCTGTCCGGGCGGGTACTGCCCGCCGAGGACCGCCGGGTGCTGGGCGCCTTCGCCGCGCAGGCCGCCGTCGTACTGGACCGGCAGCGGCTGGTCGGGGAGGCGGAGGAGGCCCGCAGGATGGCCGAGGGCAACCGGATCAGGACCGCGCTGCTCGCCGCCGTCAGCCACGACCTGCGCACCCCGCTGGCCTCCATCAAGGCGTCGGTATCCTCGCTGCGCTCCGAGGACGTGGAGTGGTCGCCGCAGGACCGGGCCGAGCTGCTCGCGGGGATCGAGCACGGCGCGGACCGGCTCGACCACCTCGTGGGGAACCTGCTGGACATGTCCCGGCTCCAGACCGGCACCGTCACCCCGCTGATCCGGGAGATCGACCTCGACGAGGTGGTCCCGATGGCGCTGGGCGGCGTACCCGAGGACAGCGTGGTGCTGGACGTCCCGGAGACGCTGCCGATGGTCGCGGTGGACCCGGGGCTGCTGGAGCGGTCCGTCGCCAACGTGGTGGAGAACGCCGTCAAGTACAGCCCGCCGGGGCAGCCCGCGCTGGTCGCGGCGAGTTTCCTCGGCGACCGGGTCGAGGTACGGGTCGTGGACCGCGGGCCGGGGGTGCCGGACGAGGCCAAGGACCGGATCTTCGCCCCGTTCCAGCGGCACGGGGACGCGCCGCGCGGGGCGGGGGTCGGGCTCGGGCTCGCGGTGGCCCGCGGCTTCGCGGAGGCCATGGACGGCACCCTGACCGCCGAGGACACGCCGGGGGGCGGGCTCACGATGGTGCTGACCTTGCGGGCGGCCGCCGGCGGGACCGCGCGGGGACCCGGTCGGGTGGACCGGGTGGACCGTGGGGATCGCCCGGGCGCCGTGGACCGCGCGGACCCCGTGGATCGGGAAGACCAACCTGCTGATCCGTTCAATGTTCCCTCCGTACGACAGAAGGCAGATCTTCGATGACCCGAGTGCTCGTGGTGGACGACGAGCCCCAGATCGTCCGAGCCCTCGTGATCAATCTGAAGGCACGCAAGTACGAGGTCGACGCCGCGGGCGACGGCGCGCGCGCCCTGGAGCTCGCCGCCGCCCGCCACCCCGACGTGATCGTCCTCGACCTGGGCCTGCCCGACATGGACGGCGTCGAGGTGATCAAGGGCCTGCGCGGCTGGACACGGGTCCCGATCCTGGTGCTCTCCGCCCGCCACAGCTCCGACGAGAAGGTCGAGGCCCTGGACGCGGGCGCCGACGACTACGTCACCAAGCCGTTCGGCATGGACGAGCTGCTGGCCCGGCTGCGCGCCGCCGTCCGCCGGGCCGAGCCCCTCACGGGCGCCGGCGAGGACGAGGTGATCGTGGAGACCGAGGGTTTCACCGTCGACCTGGCGGCCAAGAAGGCCGTGCGCGGGGGGCGTGACGTACGCCTGACCCCCACCGAGTGGCACCTGCTGGAGGTCCTGGTCCGCAACGGCGGGAAACTGGTCGGCCAGAAGCGGCTCCTCCAGGAGGTCTGGGGCCCCTCGTACGGGACGGAGACCAACTACCTCCGGGTCTACATGGCGCAGCTGCGCCGCAAGCTGGAGGCCGATCCCTCGCACCCGAGGCACTTCATCACCGAACCGGGCATGGGCTACCGCTTCGAGAGGTAGTGGGCACGCCGGTACGCTTCCTGTATGAGTGCTGAACCGCGTCCCGAGAAGCCCGCGAAACCGGCCAGGCCGGCGGGCCGGTTCCGCCGGATGATAGAGCGTCTTTCCACCTCCCAGGAAGATCTGCATTCGGCGGAGCTGCAGGAGGACGCAGAAGCTGCGGGATGTACGCGGATCTGCGACTCCTACGACCGCGAGATAGTCAAGGTGACCGGTACCCTGCGGACCGTCACCCTGCGTCCGCGGGCCGGCGTCCCCGCCCTGGAGGCGGAGCTGTTCGACGGCTCGGCCGCGCTGGACGTGGTGTGGCTCGGGCGTCGCTCGATCGTGGGAATCGAGCCCGGGCGGCACATGATCGCCTCCGGGCGCATCGCGATGAGTCATGGGCGCCGGGTCCTCTTCAACCCGAAGTACGAACTCCGACCGCTCGGACAGGAGCAGTAACCGGTGACGTCACTCGACAAACCGAACATCCCCGCCCCGGACCATGCCGACGACCAGAAGGCCGCGACGCAGGCCGCGCTCTTCGACGCGTTCGGTGGCATCAGGGGCACCGTGGAGACGATGCTCCCCGGCCTGCTCTTCGTGATGATCTACACGATCAACAAGAACGTGGTGATGTCCGCCATCGCCGCGGCCGTCGTCGCGGTCGCGCTGGTGATCGTGCGGCTGCTGCGCAAGGACACCGTCAAGCACGCGTTCAGCGGCGTGTTCGGGGTCGGCGTGGGCGTGGCCTTCGCCCTCTTCACGGGCACCGCGAAGGGGTTCTACCTGCCCGGAATGATCTACGGGGCCGGGCTGGGGGTGGCCTTCACGCTCTCGGCGCTGATCGGCTTCCCGCTGCTCGGCGTGATCCTCGGGCCGGTGTTCAAGGAGAACCTGTCCTGGCGCACGCGCAACCCCGGACGCAAGAAGGCCTACACCAAGGCGAGCCTGGCGTGGGGGATCATCTTCCTCGCCAAGTACGCGATCCTCTTCCCGCTGTACTGGTGGGGGGACGCGACGCAGCTCGGCTGGGTGCTGATCGCGCTGAAGCTGCCGCCGATGGTGCTCGCGGTGTACTTCACCTGGGTGTTCCTGGCGAAGGCGCCGCCGCCGATCGACGTCATCGCCGAGTACGAGGCCGAGGAGGCCGCCGAGAAGGCGGCGAAGGCCGCGGCGCGGGAACGCCGGACCTGAGGACGCGGACCTGGCCGTTGATCACCGCTCAGCCTGCGGTCTGATCAGCGCTCGCGCGGCGCACGGTGACCAAGACGAAGGGGCCGCCGACCACGGTGTGGTCGGCGGCCCCTTCCCGTGCGTACCGTGTCAGTGGCGGGCCTGGAGGAGGTCCTCCAGCTGCTCCTCGCGGGCCTGGGCGGCCACGAAGAGGAGCTCGTCACCAGGCTCCAGGGTCTCCTCGCCGTGCGGGGTGAGCACCCGGTTGCCCCGGATGATCGTGACCAGCGAGGTGTCCTCGGGCCAGTTGATCTCGCTGATCTGCGTGCCCGCGACCGAGGAGTCGGCCGGCAGGGTCAGCTCGACGAGGTTGGCGTCGCCGTGGCTGAAGCGGAGCAGCCGTACCAGGTCGCCGACGCTGACGGCCTCCTCGACCAGGGCGGACATCAGGCGGGGCGTGGAGACGGCGACGTCGACGCCCCAGGACTCGTTGAAGAGCCACTCGTTCTTCGGGTTGTTGACCCGCGCCACGACCCGGGGGACCCCGTACTCGGTCTTGGCGAGCAGGGAGACGACCAAGTTGACCTTGTCGTCCCCCGTGGCGGCGATGACCACGTTGCAGCGCTGGAGCGCGGCCTCGTCCAGCGAGGTGATCTCGCAGGCGTCGGCCAGCAGCCATTCGGCCTGCGGCACCCGCTCCACCGAGATGGCGGTCGGCGCCTTGTCGACGAGCAGCACCTCGTGGCCGTTCTCCAGCAGCTCGCCCGCGATGGAGCGGCCGACGGCGCCGGCTCCGGCGATCGCGACCCTCATGCGTGTGCCTCCTCGGGCCCCTGGGCGAAGACCGCCTCGACCTTCTCGATCTCGTCCGTACGCATCATCACGTGGACGAGGTCGCCCTCCTGGAGGACCGTCTGCGACGTCGGCAGCATGGCCTCGCCCAGCCGGGTGAGGAACGCCACGCGGACGCCCGTCTCCTCCTGGAGCGTGCTGACCTTGTGACCGATCCAGCTCGCCGAGGTGTGCACCTCGGCAAGCTGCAAACCGCCGCTCGGGTCGCGCCACAGCGGCTCCGAACCCGAGGGCAGCAGCCGGCGCAGCATCTGGTCGGCCGTCCACCGCACGGTCGCCACGGTGGGGATGCCCAGGCGCTGGTAGACCTCGGCGCGCTTGGGGTCGTAGATGCGGGCGGCGACGTTCTCGACGCCGAACATCTCGCGGGCCACGCGGGCGGCGATGATGTTGGAATTGTCACCGCTGCTGACGGCGGCGAAGGCGCCCGCCTCCTCGATGCCCGCCTCCCGCAGCGTGTCCTGATCGAAGCCGACCCCGGTCACGCGGCGGCCGCCGAACGATGCCCCCAGTCGACGGAATGCGGTGGGGTCCTGGTCGACGACTGCGACCGTATGACCCTGCTGTTCCAGGGTCTGCGCGAGGGCGGAGCCCACTCTTCCGCAGCCCATGATGACGATGTGCACGGCCGTCCTTCCGGCTGACAGCGGCTCGCTGGTTACCAGCCTCATTGCATGCTCTGGCTAAACAGGGTCTCAGACCATGGCCCAAGCTACACACGGGCGGTCACCAGTGTGACCATTTGGGCTGTGGGTGGGGGCTCATTGGAGCGCGATTGCCCGCTAATAGGGGCGGGGGGTTCGTCAGCCGGTTTTCGAACGCTTACGATCCTTGGCGTGTCCAAACTGACCGACGTGCCCAAACGGATCCTGATCGGCCGGGCGCTCCGCAGCGACCGCCTCGGAGAAACGCTCCTCCCCAAGCGGATCGCCCTACCCGTCTTCGCCTCAGACCCGCTCTCCTCGGTGGCGTACGCCCCCGGCGAGGTCCTGCTGGTCCTGTCGATCGCGGGCGTGTCGGCGTACCGCTACAGCCCGTGGATCGCGCTGGCGGTCGTGGTGCTGATGTTCACCGTGGTCGCGTCCTACCGGCAGAACGTGCACGCCTACCCGAGCGGCGGCGGCGACTACGAGGTCGCCAACACGAACCTCGGGCCCAAGGCCGGTCTCACGGTGGCGAGCGCGCTGCTGGTCGACTACGTCCTGACCGTCGCCGTGTCGATCGCCTCCGGAGTGGAGAATCTCGGCTCCGCCATCCCCTTCGTCGTCGAGCACAAAGTGCTCTGCGCGATCGGGATGATCTTGCTCCTCACACTGATGAATCTGCGCGGCATGAAGGAATCGGGGCGACTGTTCGCGATTCCCACCTATGTCTTCGTCGCGGGCGTATTCATCATGATCGCGTGGGGTGCCTGGCGGGGCCTCGTCCTCGACGAGACCATGAAGGCGCCCACCGCGGATTTCGAGATCAAGGCGGAGCACCAGGGACTGGCCGGTTTCGCGCTGGTCTTCCTGCTGCTGCGCGCCTTCTCCTCGGGCTGTGCCGCACTGACCGGCGTCGAGGCGATCAGCAACGGCGTGCCCGCGTTCCGCAAGCCCAAGAGCAAGAACGCCGCGACCACCCTCGCCCTGATGGGCGCGCTGGCCGTGACGATGTTCTGCGGAATCATCGCCCTGGCGATGGCGACCGACGTCAGGATGGCCGAGAAGCCCGCGACGGACCTGCTCCACAACGGCGTGGCGGTCGGACCGGAGTACGTGCAGAACCCGGTGATCTCCCAGGTCGCCGAAGCCGTCTTCGGCGACGGCAGCTTCCTGTTCATCGTGCTCGCCGCCGCCACCGCACTCGTCCTGTTCCTGGCAGCCAACACGGCCTACAACGGCTTCCCGCTGCTGGGCTCGATCCTCGCCCAGGACCGCTATCTGCCCCGTCAGCTGCACACCCGCGGCGACCGGCTCGCCTTCTCCAACGGCATCGTGCTGCTCGCGGGCGCCGCCGTCCTGCTGATCTGGATCTACGGCGCGGACTCGACCAAGCTGATCCAGCTCTACATCGTCGGCGTCTTCGTTTCCTTCACCCTCAGCCAGACCGGCATGGTCCGGCACTGGAACCGGCACCTGAGGACCGAGAAGGACCAAGGGGTGCGGCGCCGGATGTTCCGCTCCCGCGCGATCAACGCCTTCGGCGCCTTCTTCACCGGCCTGGTGCTGGTCGTGGTCCTCGCCACCAAGTTCACCCACGGGGCCTGGGTCGCCCTGCTGGGGATGTTGATCTTCTACGGCACCATGACCGCCATCCGCAAGCACTATGACCGCGTCGCCGACGAGATCGCCGCCGACGAGGGGCCTAGCGACGACAGCGTGCGGCCCTCGCGGGTCCACTCGATCGTGCTGGTCTCCAAGGTGCACAAGCCCACGCTGCGCGCCCTGGCCTTCGCCAAGCTGACCCGCTCGGACACCCTGGAGGCGCTCAGCATCAGCGTCGACCCGGCCGAGACCAAGGCGCTCAAGGCGGAGTGGGAGCGGCGTGGGATCAACGTACCGCTCAAGATCCTCGACTCCCCGTACCGCGAGATCACGCGGCCGGTGGTGGAGTACGTCAAGGGCCTGCGCAGCGAGAACCCGCGCGACGCGGTCAGCGTCTACATCCCGGAGTACGTCGTCGGCCGCTGGTACGAACACCTGCTGCACAACCAGAGCGCGCTGCGGCTCAAGGGGCGGCTGCTGTTCACGCCCGGCGTGATGGTCACCTCGGTGCCGTACCAGCTGGAGTCCTCGGAGCTCGCGAAGAAGCGGGCGAAGAAGCGGCAGGAGTGGAACGCCCCCGGCGCCGTGCGCCGCGGCCCGGTGGACACCTCGCGGCCCAAGGACCGCGCGGGCAAGTAGCCGCCGGTCGGTCGGTGTGGCGAACGGCCGGACGAGATCCACGTAAACTGGTGGGTCGGTCGTCCGGCCGTTCCCATTTTTATGTTTTGGAGTCTCCCCACCATGACCGAGCAGATCGAGAAGCAGTCACTGGTCGGGGAGGAGTACGAGGTCGAGGTCGGTCCCGTCGCGCACGGCGGCCACTGCATCGCCCGCACCGCCGAGGGTCGCGTCCTGTTCGTCCGCCACACCCTGCCCGGCGAGAAGGTCGTCGCCCGGGTCACGGAGGGCGACGTCGACTCCCGCTTCCTGCGCGCCGACGCGATCACCGTCCTGGAGGCCTCCAAGGACCGCGTCGAGGCGCCGTGCAAGTTCGCCGGCCCCGGCAAGTGCGGCGGCTGCGACTGGCAGCACGCCAAGCCGGGCGCCCAGCGCCGGCTCAAGGGCGAGGTCGTCGCCGAGCAGCTCAAGCGGCTCGCGGGGCTGACCCCGGAGGAGGCCGGCTGGGACGGCACGGTCATGCCGGCCGAGGGCGACAAGCTGCCGGCCGGACAGGTCCCGCAGTGGCGCACCCGGGTCCAGTTCGCGATCGACGAGGACGGCAACGCCGGGCTGCGCAAGCACCGCTCGCACGACATCGAGCTGATCGACCACTGCATGATCGCGGCCGTCGGTGTCGAGGAACTCGGCATCGAGAAGCAGGACTGGCCGCAGATGGAGACGGTGGAGGCCATCGCCGCCTCCGGCTCCGGCGACCGCCAGGTCGTCCTCACCCCGCGCCCGGGCGGCCGACTGCCGCTCGTCGAACTGGACAAGCCCGTCTCGGTGCTGCGGGTGGAGGAGAAGGACGGCGGGGTCCACCGCGTCCACGGCCGCCCCTTCGTGCGCGAGCGCGCGGACGGCCGTACGTACCGCGTGGGCATGGGCGGCTTCTGGCAGGTCCACCCGCAGGCCGCCGACACCCTGATCAAGGCCGTCATGCAGGGGCTGATGCCGCGCAAGGGCGAGATGGCGCTCGACCTCTACTGCGGCGTCGGCATCTTCGCGGGCGCGCTGGCGGAACGGCTCGGCGAGACGGGCGCGGTGCTCGGCATCGAGTCGACGAAGCGCGCGGTCGAGGACGCCCGGCACAACCTGACCGACTTCCCGCGGGTCCGCATCGAGCAGGGCAAGGTCGAGCAGATCCTGCCGAAGACCGGCATCACCGAGTGCGACCTCGTCGTCCTCGACCCCCCGCGCGCCGGCGCCGGCAAGCAGACGGTCCGCCAGGTCGCCGGCCTCACCCCCCGCCGCATCGCCTACGTGGCCTGCGACCCGGCGGCCCTGGCCCGCGACCTGGCGTACTTCGCGGAAAACGGCTACAAGGTCCGCACGCTCCGCGTCTTCGACCTCTTCCCGATGACGCACCACGTGGAGTGCGTGGCGATCCTGGAGCCTACCCAAAAGGGCGTCTGACCTGCAATTTTAGTCAGAGTGCATTATTGGTCCGAGGGTGCGATGTAGCTCTCACGGCCGTACCCGATTTCTCTCTGCGTCGGCCGCTTCCTTCCGGCTGGGCATTCCGGTGAGGGTCCAGGTGTCGTTGCCGGTGAGCAGCGTGGTCAGGTCGCCCTTGCCGCGCTGGTCGATCGCGGCGTCGAGCTGGTCGGCCATGAGGGTGTCGTAGACCGGCCGGTCGAAGTCGCGGAAGACGCCGATGGGCGTGTGGTGGAGCGTGTCGGGGTCGGCGAGGCGGGAGAGCGCGAAGGCGGTGGTCGGGCTCGCCGCGTGCGCGTCGTGGACCAGTACGCGCGCCTCGTTCTCCGGCGTGACGGTGACGACCTCCAGGTCGCCCGTGGTCTGGTCGCGGATCACGCCCTTGTGGCCCTCGGCGCCGAAGCGGATGGGCCGGCCGTGTTCGAGGCGGATGACCGCCTCCTGGGCCTGCTCCTGGTCCTTGAGGACTTCGAAGGCGCCGTCGTTGAAGATGTTGCAGTTCTGGTAGATCTCGATGAGGGCGGTGCCCCGGTGATCGGCCGCCTGGCGCAGGACCTCGGTGAGGTGCTTGCGGTCGGAGTCGACGGTGCGGGCGACGAAGGAGGCTTCGGCGCCGAGCGCGAGGGAGACCGGGTTGAAGGGGGCGTCGAGCGAGCCCATGGGGGTGGACTTGGTGATCTTCCCGACCTCTGAGGTGGGCGAGTACTGGCCCTTGGTCAGTCCGTAGATCCGGTTGTTGAAGAGCAGGATCTTGAGGTTGACGTTGCGGCGCAGCGCGTGGATCAGGTGGTTGCCGCCGATGGACAGCGCGTCCCCGTCACCGGTGACGACCCAGACGGACAGGTCGCGGCGGGAGGTGGCCAGACCGGTCGCGATGGCGGGGGCACGACCGTGGATGGAGTGCATGCCGTAGGTGTTCATGTAATAGGGGAAGCGGGAGGAGCAGCCGATGCCCGAGACGAAGACGATGTTCTCCTTCGCCAGCCCCAGCTCGGGCATGAAGCCCTGCACGGCGGCGAGGACGGCGTAGTCACCGCAGCCCGGACACCAGCGGACCTCCTGGTCCGACTTGAAGTCCTTCATCGACTGCTTGGCCTGGGCCTTCGGTACCAGCGACAGCAGCGACGGGGTCGGCGCGTCGGTCACGTCAGTCATTGATGGCCTCCTTGAGGACCGTCGCGAGCTGTTCCGCCTTGAAGGGCATTCCGTTGACCTGGTTGTACGACTGGGCGTCCACCAGGTACTTCGCCCGGATCAAGGTGGCCAGCTGCCCGAGGTTCATCTCCGGCACCACTACCTTCTCGTAACGCTTCAGGACCTCCCCGAGATTTCCGGGGAACGGGTTGAGGTGGCGCAGGTGGGCCTGGGCGATGGGCAGGCCGGCGGTGCGCAGCCGGCGCACGGCGGCGGTGATGGGGCCGTAGGTGGAGCCCCAGCCCAGGACGAGCGCGCGGGCCCCGTCCGGGTCGTCGACGTCCAGGTCCGCGACGGCGATCTGGTCGATCTTGGCCTGGCGGGTGCGGACCATGAAGTCGTGGTTGGCCGGGTCGTAGGAGATGTTGCCCGAGCCGTCCTGCTTCTCGATGCCGCCGATGCGGTGTTCGAGCCCGGGGGTGCCGGGCAGGGCCCAGGGGCGGGCCAGGGTCTGCGGGTCGCGCTTGTAGGGCCAGAACACCTCGGTGCCGTCGGCGAGGACGTGGTTGGGTGCCGTGGCGAAACTGGTGCGCAGATCGGGCAGGTCGGCGACTTCCGGGATGCGCCAGGGCTCGGAGCCGTTGGCGAGGTAGCCGTCGGAGAGCAGGAAGACCGGCGTGCGGTAGGTCAGCGCGATCCGCGCCGCGTCCAGAGCGGCGTCGAAACAGTCCGCCGGGGTACGGGGGGCGACGATCGGCACCGGCGCCTCGCCGTTGCGCCCGTACATCGCCTGGAGCAGGTCGGCCTGCTCCGTCTTGGTGGGCAGACCCGTGGAGGGGCCGCCGCGCTGGATGTCCACGATCAGCAGCGGCAGCTCCAAGGAGACCGCCAAGCCGATGGTCTCCGACTTGAGCGCGACACCGGGGCCGGAGGTGGTGGTCACCGCCAGGGCGCCGCCGAAGGCCGCGCCGAGGGCCGCGCCGATGCCGGCGATCTCGTCCTCCGCCTGGAAGGTCCGTACGCCGAAGTTCTTGTGCTTGCTCAGCTCGTGCAGGATGTCCGAGGCCGGAGTGATCGGGTACGAGCCCAGGTAGAGCGGGAGATCGGCCTGCCGGCCGGCGGCGATCAGGCCGTAGGCGAGGGCCAGGTTCCCCGAGATGTTGCGGTAGGTACCCGTCGGGAAGGCGCGGGTCGCGGGGGCCACCTCGTAGGAGACCGCGAAGTCCTCGGTCGTCTCACCGAAGTTCCAGCCCGCCCGGAAGGCCGTCACGTTCGCCTCGGCGATGTCCGGCTTCTTCGCGAACTTGCTCCGCAAGAACGCCTCGGTGCCCTCGGTCGGCCGGTGGTACATCCACGACAGCAGGCCCAGCGCGAACATGTTCTTGCTCCGCTCGGCCTCCTTGCGCGAGAGGCCGAAGTCCTTCAGCGCCTCCACGGTCAGCGTCGTCAGCGGCACCGGGTGGATGTTGTACGCGGCGAGGGAACCGTCCTCCAGCGGGGAGGTCTCGTAGCCCACCTTGGCCATCGGCCGTTTGGTGAACTCATCGGTGTTGATGATGATCTCCGCGCCGCGCGGCACATCGCCGATGTTCGCCTTCAACGCCGCCGGATTCATGGCCACCAGCACGTTCGGCGCGTCCCCGGGCGTCAGGATGTCGTGATCCGCGAAATGCAGCTGGAACGACGAGACGCCCGGCAGAGTTCCTGCGGGCGCCCTGATCTCGGCCGGGAAGTTCGGCAGTGTGGAGAGGTCGTTGCCGAACGACGCCGTCTCCGAGGTGAAGCGGTCACCGGTGAGCTGCATGCCGTCACCCGAGTCACCCGCGAAACGGATGATCACACGATCGAGACGGCGGATTTGCTTTGCGGGCAGTTGCGTCATTTCTTCCACCTCGCGTTCAGTCCCCGGGCCGCGTCGGATGCGCGGGCAGCCGTAGCGTGCGATGGATGTCGAGCGCTGCTGTCGAATGGTTGAGCGTGATGTAGTGCAGGCCAGGGGCCTGCGCATCGAGGAGCTGCTGAGCCAGCTCTGTCGCGTGGTCGACTCCTATGCTGTGGGCCTCTTGCGGGTTGTTCCGCGCGGCCTCCAGGCGCCGGGCCAGCTGGTCGGGGAAGGCCGCGTCGCTGAGTGCGGCAAACCGGGTGATCTGCTCGAACCGCACGGCGGGCATGATCTCGGGGATCACCGGAGCGTGGCACCCCGCTGCGGCAAGTCTGTCGCGGAGGCGGAAGTAGTGGTCCGCGCTGAAGAACATCTGAGTGATGGCGTATCCCGCGCCCGCCCGGAACTTCGCCGTGAGATGTCGGATCTCGCTCTCCCAATCCAAGGACCGCGGATGACGCTCGGGGAAGGCCGCGACGCCGATGTCGAAGTCCCCGCACCGACGCACGAGTTGTACGAGATCGATGGCGTGGTGCAGACCGTCGGGATGCGGCACCCAGGGGCCCCGCGGGTTGCCTGGCGGATCGCCGCGAAGCACGAGGACATCCCGGATGCCGGCATCCGCGTAGCGGCCGATGATGTGCCGCAGCTCGGCGACTGAATGCCCGACAGCAGTCAGATGGGCGACCGGTCGCAGCGTGGTCTCCTCCGCGATCCGCTCGGTGATGGCGGCGGTGCGCTCCCGGGAGGAGCCCCCGGCGCCGTACGTCACGGAGACGAACGTCGGGTTCACCGCCTCTACCCGGCGTAGCGCCTGCCACAGTGTCCGCTCGCCGCGCTCCGATTTCGGCGGGAAGAATTCGAAGGAGTACGAGCGCTGCCCGATCCCCAGAGTGTCCACGATGCTCGGGCGGGCCGCTGGAGCCTGAACCGTCGTCACGGGGTGCCCCCGAACACGGCCGCGGTGACGACGGCGGCATCCGCGCCGTAGGAGGATACGAGCCGTTCGTGCAGGCGCTCGCGCGTGACCACATACGACTGTGTGCCCACCGACTCCAGGGCGAGGGTGGCCATCGCGGCGCCGGCTTGGGCCGACTGAAGGCTCTCCAAGCCTGACACCATGGCTGCCAGATATCCCGCGCGGAAGGCATCGCCGACACCGGTCGGGTCCACGACGGTCAGGGCGGAGACGGCGGCGCTCTCGACGGTGGGCCGGCCCACCTGGTCGATGCGGCAGCCCTTGGCCCCGAGGGTGGTGACCCAGGTGCCGACCCGGCCGAGGACCTCGGCTTCGGACCAGCCGGTCTTGCTCAGCAGAAGCGCACGCTCGTACTCGTTGGTGAACAGGTGGTCGGATCCGTCGACCAACTCGCGCAGAGGAGCGCCGTCCAACCGGGCGAGTTGCTGGGCGGGGTCCGCTACGTGGCGGATACCGAGGGTTCGGCATGCGCGGGTGTGGCGCAACATCGCCTCGGGGTCGTCCGCACCGACGAGCACCAGATCGAGTCCGCCGAGTCGCCAGGCCGTCTCGGCGAGGTCGATGGTGCGTGCCTCGGCCATCGCTCCGGCATAGAAGGAGGCCAGCTGGTTGCCCTCCTCGTCGGTGGTGCACATGAACCGGGCTGTGTGGTGAAGACTCGAGACGTGTACCGACTCGGTGTCAACACCCGCTGCGCGCAGGAGGTCGCGGTACTCACCGAAGTCCTTGCCCACCGCTCCGACCAGGGTGGGAGAGTGGCCTAGGGAGCCGAGCCCGTAGACGATGTTCGCCGCGACCCCGCCGTGGCGGATGTCCAGGGTGTCGACCAGGAAAGACAGCGAGACGTGGGCGAGCTGGTCCGGGATGAGTTGGTCGGTGAACCTGCCCGGGAAGGTCATGAGATGGTCGGTGGCGATCGAGCCCGTGATGGCGATGCGCATGTCAGGCCTCCACAGCCTTGCGCAGGGCGTTGACGCGGTCGGTGCGCTCCCAGGTGAAGTCGGGCAGTTCGCGGCCGAAGTGGCCGTAGGCGGCGGTCTGGGCGTAGATGGGCCGCAGCAGGTCCAGGTCGCGGATGATGGCGGCCGGGCGCAGGTCGAAGACCCGGCCGATGGCCTCCTCGATCTTCGTGGTCTCGACCTTGGCGGTGCCGAAGGTCTCCACGAACAGGCCGACGGGCTCGGCCTTGCCGATCGCGTACGCGACCTGCACCTCGCAGCGCGAGGCGAGACCCGCGGCCACCACGTTCTTCGCGACCCAGCGCATCGCGTACGCGGCGGAACGGTCCACCTTGGACGGGTCCTTGCCGGAGAACGCGCCACCGCCGTGGCGGGCCATACCGCCGTACGTGTCGATGATGATCTTGCGGCCGGTCAGGCCGGCGTCACCCATCGGACCGCCGATCTCGAACCGGCCCGTCGGGTTCACCAGGAGGCGGTAGCCCTCGGTGTCGAGCTTGATCCCGTCCTCGATGAGCTGCGCGAGCACGTGCTCGACGACGAACTCGCGGATGTCCGGGGCGAGGAGCGAGTCCAGGTCGATGTCGGCGGCGTGCTGCGAGGACACGACGACCGTGTCGAGGCGGACGGCCTTGTCGCCGTCGTACTCGATGGTGACCTGCGTCTTGCCGTCGGGCCGCAGATAGGGGACGGTGCCGTCCTTGCGGACCTCCGTCAGGCGCCGCGAGAGCCGGTGCGCGATGTGGATCGGGAGCGGCATCAGCTCGGGCGTCTCGTCGCAGGCGTAGCCGAACATCAGGCCCTGGTCGCCGGCGCCCTGCTTGTCCAGTTCGTTACCCTCTTCACCTGTGGCGGCGCCCTCGACGCGCTGTTCGTAGGCGGTGTCGACGCCCTGGGCGATGTCCGGGGACTGCGCGCCGATGGACACCGAAACGCCGCAGGAGGCGCCGTCGAAGCCCTTCTTCGAGGAGTCGTAGCCGATCTCCAGGATCTTGTCGCGGACGAGCTGCGCGATCGGCGCGTACGCCTTCGTCGTCACCTCGCCCGCGATGTGCACGAGACCGGTGGTGATCAGCGTCTCGACGGCCACGCGCGAGGTCGGGTCCTCACGGAGGAGCGCGTCGAGGATCGTGTCGCTGATCTGGTCAGCGATCTTGTCGGGGTGACCCTCGGTCACGGACTCCGAGGTGAACAGACGGCGGGACATGGGGTCTCCGTACTCGATTCGGTGTGAGAGGACCGGGGGCCGGTACGGCCGACCCGGACCGCGAGTCTCAGCGGACCACGGTGGTGGGGTGTTCCACGGGGGCCGGGCCCGTATGCAGCGATGTCGATCGGCCGGCCCAGGCCTCCGCCAGGGTCCCGGCCCCGGACCGGGTCACTGTGATCGCGGTGAGGAGCAGACCGTCCCTGGTCAGCCAGCTGCCACGGAAACCGTGCAGCCTGACGCCGTCCACGAGCGGTCCGGGGACCAGTAGACGCGAGGAGAACGTGCCCTCCTCGGGTTCGATCACAACCGTGGCCTCCAGGAAGTCCAGCCAACGGTGGGTCAATGGGAACCAGGCCTTGTAGATGCTCTCCTTGGCGCTGAAGAGCATCCGGTCCCAGCAGACGTCGGGCCGCTGTGCCGCAAGCCGGGCGAGCTGTCGCTGCTCCTCGGGCCGCGCCACGTGGTGCAGCACCCCGGTGTTGGGCAGCGGCTGGTTGGGCTCGGCATCCAGTCCGATGGTGGTGACGTCCGACGATCGCGCGACCGCAGCCGCCCGGTACCCGGTGCAGTGCGTCAGACTGCCGACGATCGCGGTCGGCCACACGGGCTCGCCGGATGCCCCAGGCAGCAGCGGCGCGGGAGGGATTCCCAGCCGTCCGAGTGCCTCTCTGGCACACACTCGGACGGTCGCGTACTCACGGCGGCGTGCGGGTACCGCATGCGCGACGACCTCGGCCTCCGCCGGGAAGAGCGACTCGACGGGAGAGTCGCTGAATGACTCGACCACCTCGACCGAAGCCGGCAGCAGATCCTCGATCACAGGCGCACCTCTTCGGCGGCAGCGGCCGGGAGCACTTCCACGAGCTGGCCCGGGTTCGTGCCGTAACGACGCCACTCGCGCGGGTAGCCCAGGGACACCTCGTGGTGCGGCACTCCGTCGTGATAAGTGAGCCGGGGAATGTGCAGATGGCCGTAGACCACCGCCGCCGCGCGGAAGCGGGTCGGCCAGTCGGCGGTGGCGACGGTCCCGCACCACATGGCGAACTCTGGATGCCTCAGGATAAACGTGGGGTCGCGGACCAGCGGAAAGTGGTTCATGAGCACGGTGGGCATGCCGGTGGGCAGGGCGGCCAGCCGTGCTTCCGTGCTCTCCACCCTGGCCCGACACCATGCTTCCCGGGAGGGATACGGGTCCGGGTGCAGCATGAACTCGTCACTGCAGACGATGCCCGCTCGCTCCGCGATGGCCAGCCCGGATGCCTTGTCCACCGCGCCGGCAGGCAGGAAAGAGTAGTCGTACAGGACGAACAGCGGGGCGATTGCAGTGGGGCCGCCTGCCCCCTCCCAGATGGGAAAGGGGTCCTCGGGGGTCACAACCCCCAACGCGTGGCACATCGACACCAGATGCTCGTAACGCCGCACACCGCCGAGCCGCAGGGGGTCGTCCGGAGTGGTCCACAGTTCATGGTTGCCCGGCACCCAGATCACCTTGGCGAACCGACCGGCAAGGAGCTCCAGGGTCCGATGGATGTCGGTGCTGTTTTCCCCGACATCCCCCGCGACCAGCAGCCAGTCGCCGTCCGACGTCGGCCGGATCCCTTGGAGGATCTCCTTGTTCTCGTCGTAGCGGACGTGGAGGTCGCTGATGGCCAGGAGTTTTCCGTACCCCGACATCGAAAGCCTCTGTTTCTGAACTACACGTGGAGTTCGGTGGCCGGCATACGGCCATCGATGAATTCGCCGGTCTTCTTGATCACTTCGGTTGCGTGGTCGTTGATGAAGAAATGGCCGCCGGAGAAAACCTTCAGGCCGAAGGCCCCCGACGTGTGGGTGGACCAGGCTCGTGCCTCTTCGATCGTCACATGTGGATCGGAGTCACCCGTCATGGCGAAGACCCGGCAGTTGATCTCGGGCACCCCGCCGACTTGGTAGCGGTACGTCTCGGCGGCTTTGTAGTCGCTGCGTACATAGGGAAGGATCATTTCGAGGATTTCCGGGTCATCGAGCATCCGGTGGTCGGTTCCGCTCAGCCGCTTCAGGTCCTCTATCAGTCCGCGGTCATCCAATTCGTGGATTCGTTCGTCGCGGGGTCGGGAAGGTGCCCGACGTCCCGAGGCCACCAGACCGAGCAATTCGATCCCGGCGCGCTCCAGTCGTACCGCGACCTCGAACGCCACCGTGGCGCCGAGGCTGTGACCGAAGAGAGTGAGGGGCCGGTCGGCCCAAAGGAGCAGCTCGGCGGCAGCGAGATCGGCCAGCTGGTGGATGTCCTCGATGCAAGGCTCGCCGCGTCGGTCCTGCCGGCCCGGATACTGGACCGCCAGGACGTCCACGGCGGGCGACATACCCCGCGCGACGGGGAGGAAGTACGCAGCCGAGCCACCCGCGTGCGGGAAGCAGACCAGCTGCGTCGGCGCCGAAGGGGCCGGCTCGAAACGTCGGATCCACGCACTGGTTCGTTCTGGTGCCGCGGCCTCATTCACTGGCAGGCTTCCCTTCTGTACTCCGCCCACAAGGCGAACGCCGTCTTGGCCGACGGGCAGTCGAACCGGAACAACATTCAAGCCGGATAGACATGAGAGCCACCAGACGATTCACCCCCTGAAGGAGCCCGGAACCTTCGTTCCACCCCCTAACCCACAGGCCCGCCGGGACTAGGGGTCCCCCTTGGCCGCAGTCAGGGGTTGGCCGCCCAGGGGGGCCTCAGTAGCCTCCGAAGCGAAGAATCAGACGTCTTGTGAAACGCCGAGACGACTGACTGAAAACCGCACACTCCCGGCTGCCGTGCCGTGTGAGCCATGGGGATCCGAACTGACGCAGAGGGGGCCTTCGGTGGGCAACGAGGAAAGGCTTCTTGAATACCTGAGGCGCGCCACTGCCGATTTGCGAACGACGCGCGAACGCCTTTCCCGTGCTGAGGGGTTGTTGGCGGGGGAGCGGGTGGCGGTGGTGGGGATGGCGTGCCGGTATCCGGGTGGGGTGGCGTCTCCGGAGGGTTTGTGGGGTGTGGTTTCCGGGGGTGTGGATGCGGTTGGTGTGTTTCCTGGGGATCGTGGTTGGGATGTTGCGGGGTTGTTCGATCCGGAGGTGGGTCGGGTTGGTAAGTCGTATGCGCGGGAGGGTGGTTTTCTGCGTGATGCGGCGTTGTTCGATGCGGGTTTGTTCGGTGTGAGTCCGAATGAGGCGTTGTCGATGGATCCGCAGCAGCGGTTGTTGTTGGAGGCGTCGTGGGAGGGGTTGGAGCGGGCGGGGATTGATCCTCTGTCGTTGAAGGGGAGTGCGACGGGTGTTTTCGCGGGGTTGATGTATCACGATTACGGGTTGGGTGCCGAGGCGGCGGTGACCAGTGGGGGGAGTCTGGTCTCGGGGCGCGTTGCCTACAGCCTGGGGCTTGAGGGTCCGGCGGTGACGGTGGATACGGCGTGTTCGTCGTCGTTGGTGGCGATGCATCTGGCGGCGCAGTCGTTGCGGTCGGGTGAGTGTTCGCTGGCGTTGGCCGGCGGTGTGACCGTGATGTCCACCCCCGATGTCTTCATCTACTTCAGCCAGCAGCGCGGCCTGGCAGCCGACGGGCGGTGCAAGCCCTTCGCCGATGCTGCCGACGGCACCGGCTGGGGCGAGGGCGTGGGCGTACTGGTGCTGGAGCGGTTGTCGGACGCGCGGCGCAACGGCCATCCGGTGCTTGCCGTGCTGCGCGGGTCTGCCGTCAACCAGGACGGTGCGTCGAGCCGACTGACCGCCCCTCACGGTCCTTCGCAGCGACGGGTGATTCGGCAGGCGTTGTCGAATGCGCAGTTGTCGGCTGCTGATGTGGATGTGGTGGAGGCGCACGGTACGGGTACGACGTTGGGTGATCCGATCGAGGCGCAGGCGTTGTTGGCGACGTATGGCCAGGACCGGCCTGCGGAGCGGCCGTTGTGGCTGGGGTCGGTCAAGTCGAACATCGGTCATACGCAGGCTGCTGCGGGTGTGGCTGGTGTGATCAAGATGGTGATGGCGATGCGGGAGGGTGTTCTTCCGCGGACGTTGCATGTGGATGAGCCGTCTTCGCAGGTGGATTGGTCTGTGGGTGCGGTGGAGTTGTTGACGGAGGAGCGGGAGTGGCCGGCGGTTGCGGGTCGTCCGCGGCGTGCGGGTGTGTCGTCGTTCGGTCTGAGCGGGACGAATGCGCATGTGATTCTGGAGGAGCCGGAGGCCGTCGAGGCGTCTGAGGTTCCTGTGGTGGCTGCTGGTGTGGTGCCGTGGGTGGTGTCGGGGCGTAGTGCTGAGGCGTTGCGTGCTCAGGCTGCCGCTTTGGTGGCGCACGTGGAGAAGACCGCGGATCTGCGGCCGGTGGATGTGGCGTTCTCGTTGGCTACGTCGCGTGCGGCTTTGGAGCACCGGGCCGTGGTGGTCGCGGGGGACCGTGAGGGGATCGTCGCGGGGTTGTCGGCGCTGGCGGCCGGTGAGCCTGGTGCGGGTGTGGTCCGTGGTGTCGCGCGTGCGGGTGAAGGTACGGCGTTCTTGTTCACGGGTCAGGGTGCTCAGCGGGTGGGGATGGGGCGTGGTTTGTATGACGCTTTCCCTGTTTTTGCGGAGGCTTTTGATGCGGTGGTCGCGTTGTTGGATGTGCGGCTGGGTGTGTCGGTGCGTGAGGTGGTGTGGGGTGAGGATGCGGGTGCGCTGAATCGGACGGTGTTTGCTCAGGCCGGTTTGTTTGCGGTTGAGGTGGCGTTGTTCCGGTTGGTGGAGTCGTGGGGTGTGCGGCCGGACTTCGTGGTGGGGCATTCGGTGGGTGAGGTGGCTGCGGCGCATGTGGCGGGGGTGTTGTCGTTGGAGGATGCGGCGGCGCTGGTTGCCGCGCGTGGCCGGCTGATGCAGGCGCTGCCTGCGGGTGGCGCGATGGTTGCCGTTCGGGCCGGGGAGGGGGAGGTTCTTCCGTTGTTGTCGGCTGGTGTGAGTGTGGCCGCTGTCAACGGGCCTTCCTCTGTGGTGATCTCGGGTGTCGAGGACGAAGTCCTGGCGGTGGCGGGCCGGCTCGATGCGCAGGGTTGTAAGACGAAGCGGTTGCAGGTGAGTCACGCGTTTCATTCGGCGTTGATGGATCCGATGCTGGAGGAGTTTGCCGCGGTTGTGGAGTCGTTGTCGTTTGGGGCGCCGAAGCTTGGCGTGGTGTCGACGGTGACGGGTGCCGTGGTCGACGGTGAGTGGTCGGAGCCTTCGTATTGGGTGGGTCAGGTGCGGGAGCCGGTCCGGTTCGCGGACGCGGTGGGCACGCTGGCGGGTCGTGGTGTGGGGACGTTTGTGGAGTTGGGGCCGGATGCGGCTCTGGTTCCGATGGGTGTGGACGTTGTGGGTGAGGCTGAAGGGGTCGGGTTCGTCGGGTTGCAGCGTCGTGGCCGGGACGAGGTGACGGAGTTGCTGACGGGGCTGGGTGCGCTGTTCGCCCGTGGGGTCGTGGTTGACTGGTCGGCGTTCTTCGCGGGGACCACGGCCCGGCTTACCGACCTGCCCACCTACGCCTTCCAACGACAGCACTACTGGCTGAACGCCCAGTCGCTCGACAACATCGCGCGCGTCGGGCTGACAGCGATCGAGCATCCCTTCCTCCGAGCCGTCGTTGAGCTTCCCGAGGGCGACGGCCTGCTCCTCACCGGGCGCATCAGCCTCGGCGAGCAGCGATGGCTCGCGGATCACGACCTGGACGGCGTCAAGGAGTTCCCCGCAACGGGGCTCCTGGAACTCGGGCTGTGCGCCGCGCACCACCTCGGCTACGACGTCGTGCGCAGCCTCATCGTTGAGAAACCTCTCGTCCTCGCCGCCGACGGATCGGCCACCGCTCTACGGATATGGGTCGGCACGCCCGACGAGGCAGGTGAGCGGCCGCTGCGCGTGCACTCCCGTCCCGAAGGGATCGATGTGCCGTGGATTCTGCACGCCACAGCAGTTCTTGCGGTCGGTGACCGCACGTCGGCAGCTCATGATGAGGGCCGTGTCTGGCCGCCGGTCGGGGCAGTCCCGCTCGACGTGGACGACGTCTACGAGCAGCTGCTCGCGAGTGGCCACGGCTACGGGCCGGCGTTCCAGGGGGTCACGGCCGCATGGCGGCACGGGGACCACCTGCTGGCCGAGGTCGCGTTGCCCGATGAGGCCGGTGAAGCCCCGCACTTCGCAGTGCATCCGGCTCTGCTGGACGCGGCACTGCAGGCGCACCGCATCAGCCCGGAGTACGGCGGAACGACGGTGATGCCCGCCGAATGGGGCGACGTGACCCTGCAGGCGACAGGGGCGTCCGCGCTGCGTGTCCGAGTCGTACCTGGTGAGGCCGGACGGGTGGCCGTCAGCATGACCGATCCGGCGGGCGGGATCGTGCTCACGGTCGGCTCCGTCGTATCGCGCCGGGCCCAGGGCCGGACCGTGGCATCGACGGGCCGTGGTGCGCTGTTCCGGCTGGACTGGACTCCCAGGGAGGACGCTCGCCCCGCCGGGACCGAGCCACGGGCCGTGGTGCTGTTGGGCAGTGCGGAGTACGCACCCCTCGGCCCGGTACCCGCCTACTCGCGCCCGGCGGAGCTCGCCGCCGAGCTCGCCGCGGACGGACTCGCCCCCCGCACGGCGGTCCTGCCGCTGCCCCGCACCGACGGTGACCTTCCGCGGACGGCCGACGACCTGACACGACGCACGCTCGAAACCGTCCAGGAATGGCTCACCCATGACGGGCTGGAGGACTCTCGGCTCGCCGTGGTCACGCGGGGCGCCGTCCCCGTGCGCGGTGGCGTGGCCGATCCCGCCCAGGGGGCCGTATGGGGGCTCGTACGCGCAGCCCAGGCCGAGCACCCCGACAGGTTCCTGCTCATCGATCTGGATCCCGAAGCCGGTCCGGACGAGCTTGAGTGGACCCTCGTAGCGGCGCTCGGCACCGGTGAGCCCGAGGCTGCGGTACGAAGCGGTGTAATTCTGCTGCCCAGGCTGGCCACGGCTCCGGCTCCGGTGCCGGAGACCCGCCCCTCGGCGACGGCGGAGGGCACCGTACTCATCACGGGTGGGACACAGGGTGCGGGCGCCGTTCTGGCACGCCATCTCGTCTCCGTACGAGGAACGAAGCGGCTGGTCCTGACCGGGCGCTCCGATGTCGAAGCCACGGCCCTGGTGTCCGAGCTGGTGGAACAGGGAGCCCACGTCACCGTCGAAGCGGGCGATGTCGCCGACCCCGAGGTACTCGCCGGGCTGCTATCGCGTATCGACGACGCGTACCCGCTGACGGCGGTGGTGCACGCCGAATCCACCGACGACAGCACGACGATCGGCACCCTGACGGGGGAGCGGTTGGCGGCGGTCCTGCGCGCCCGGGCCATCGCCGCCTGGAGCCTGCACGAGGCGACGCAGGACCTTGCACTGGATGCCTTCGTCCTGATCGGAACATCGGCGGGACTGCTGCACGGCGCCGGCCAGGCCGATACCGCTGCTGCGGCCACCTTCATCGACGCGCTCGCTGCCCAGCGGCGGGCCCTGGGCCTCCCGGCGCTCGCGTTGGCCTACGGTCCGTGGGCCGCGGACGGCGAACCAGCGGTGGGGTACCACCGCCGCATGGGCTCGCTGGGGCTTCCCGCGCTGACCGAGGCTGAGGGGCTGGCCCTCTTCGAGGTGGCCCTCGACTCCGGAGAGCCTTCGCTGTTCCCGATAGGCCTCGACCGGAATGTGCTGCGCTCGATGTCCGACGCCGTGCCGCCCGTACTGCACGGGGTGGTGCCCGCGTACGGGCGGCGACAGCAGCAGGCCTCCGGCCGGCGGGCGGGCGACCTGCGGCGGAGGCTGAGCGGTCTGCCGCCCCACGAGCGCGAAGAGGAGCTGCTGGAAGTCGTACGTACGCAGGCCGCGGCCGTCCTCGGACACGCCTCGGTGGACGCGGTCGAGCCGGGCCGCGCCTTCCAGGAACTCGGGTTCGACTCGCTCGCCGGCGTCGAGCTGCGCAGGCGGCTCAGCGAGGTGACCGGGCTCCAGCTCACCGCAACCCTGGTCTTCGACTACCCGAACTCCCGCGCCGCTGCCGAGTACATCGCGGCGGAGATCGCCCCGGCCGAGGAGGACCGCGCCCGCTCCCTGATCGGGGAGATCGACCGGCTGGAATCCATGCTCGGCGAGGTCGCACTCGACGACGGTCACACGCGGGTCACCTCACGTCTGGAAGCGCTGCTGCGCAAGTGGCGCGACACCCATGCTGCCGGAGCTGCTGCCCCGGAGATCGAGGCTGTCGTCGACACGGCCACGGACGACGAGCTGTTCGATGTCCTGGACCAGGAACTCGGCATTTCGTAGCCCGGCCGCGCTCGCCGCCGCGTCGGCGGTGGCGGCCCTCGGAACATTCCGCTTCCCCATGCAACACGAGATCGGTCAAGGTGGAGATGAGCGACAACGAGAAGCTCCGCGAGTACCTCAAGCGTGCCACTGCTGAACTGCAGCAGACCAAGCGGCGGCTGCGCGAGTCGGATGCGCGGCAGCACGAGCCGATTGCCATCGTCGCGATGAGCTGTCGGTACCCGGGCAGCGTCCGCTCGCCGGAGGACCTGTGGCAGCTGGTCGCCGAGGGCAGGGACGCGATCACCACCCTTCCCGAGAACCGTGGCTGGGATGTCGAGGGCCTGTACGATCCGGAGCCCGCGACCCCTGGCAAGACGTACTCGCGCAACGGTGGATTCCTGCACGAGGCGGATGAGTTCGACGCGGACTTCTTCAAGATCAGCCCGCGGGACGCCAAGGCGATGGATCCGCAGCAGCGGCTGCTGCTGGAGACCTCGTGGGAGGCGCTGGAGCGGGCCGGGATCGACCCGCTGTCGCTGAAGGGAAGCCCGACCGGCGTCTTCGCAGGGATCGCCTACCACGATTACGTCGGGGACGGCGGCATCGGCGGGCTGGCCAGCGTCGCCTCGGGGCGCGTTGCCTACAGCCTGGGCCTGGAGGGGCCGGCGGTGACGGTGGATACGGCGTGTTCGTCGTCGTTGGTGGCGATGCATCTGGCGGCGCAGTCGTTGCGGTCGGGTGAGAGTTCGCTGGCGTTGGCCGGCGGCGTCACCGTCATGGCCACTCCCCGCGCATTCGTCGGCTTCAGCCAGGACCGGGGTCTCGCGCCGGACGGCCGGTGCAAGTCGTTCGCCGCCGCTGCCGACGGCACGGGCTGGGGCGAGGGAATCGGCATGCTGCTGCTGGAGCGGCTGTCGGACGCGCGGCGCAACGGACGCCCGGTACTTGCGGTGCTGCGGGGCAGTGCGATCAACCAGGACGGTGCGTCGAACGGTCTGACTGCGCCGAACGGTCTGGCGCAGCAGCGGTTGATCCGGCAGGCGTTGTCGAATGCGCAGTTGTCGGTTGCTGATGTCGATGTGGTGGAGGCACACGGCACCGGGACGGTGCTGGGTGATCCGATCGAGGCGCAAGCGTTGTTGGCGACGTATGGCCAGGACCGACCTGCCGACCGCCCGCTGTGGCTCGGCTCGTTGAAGTCGAACATCGGTCACGCCCAGGCGGCGGCCGGTGTGGGCGGTGTCATCAAGATGGTGATGGCGATGCGCAACGAGCTGCTGCCACGCACGCTGAACATCGATGAGCCCACCCACCAAGTGAACTGGTCGGAAGGCAACATCTCGCTCCTGGCCGAGGAGCGGGAGTGGCCGGCGGTTGCGGGTCGTCCGCGGCGGGCGGGTGTGTCGTCGTTCGGTCTGAGCGGGACGAATGCGCACGTCATCGTGGAGGAGCCGGAGGTTGTCGAGGCGTCTGAGGTTCCTGTGGTGGCTGCTGGTGTGGTGCCGTGGGTGGTGTCGGGGCGTAGTGCTGAGGCGTTGCGTGCTCAGGCTGCGGCTTTGGTGGCGCACGTGGAGAAGACCGCGGATCTGCGGCCGGTGGATGTGGCGTTGTCGTTGGTGACGTCGCGTGCGGCTTTGGAGCACCGGGCTGTGGTGGTGGGTTCGGATCGCGCGGAGTTGGTGCGTGGTCTGGAGTCGGTGGTTTCGGGGTCGGGTCGTGTGGTGGATTCGGTTCGGCGTGGCCGGGTCGGGTTCTTGTTCACGGGTCAGGGTGCTCAGCGGGTGGGGATGGGGCGTGGTTTGTATGACGCTTTCCCTGTTTTTGCGGAGGCTTTTGATGCGGTGGTCGCGTTGTTGGATGTGCGGCTGGGTGTGTCGGTGCGTGAGGTGGTGTGGGGTGAGGATGCGGGTGCGCTGAATCGGACGGTGTTTGCTCAGGCCGGTTTGTTTGCGGTTGAGGTGGCGTTGTTCCGGTTGGTGGAGTCGTGGGGTGTGCGGCCGGACTTCGTGGTGGGGCATTCGGTGGGTGAGGTGGCTGCGGCGCATGTGGCGGGGGTGTTGTCGTTGGAGGATGCGGCGGCGCTGGTTGCCGCGCGTGGCCGGCTGATGCAGGCGCTGCCTGCGGGTGGCGCGATGGTTGCCGTTCGGGCCGGGGAGGGGGAGGTTCTTCCGTTGTTGTCGGCTGGTGTGAGTGTGGCCGCTGTCAACGGGCCTTCCTCTGTGGTGATCTCGGGTGTCGAGGACGAAGTCCTTGCTATCACTGCTGAGTTGGTTGCTCGGGGTTGTAAGACGAAGCGGTTGCAGGTGAGTCATGCGTTTCATTCGGCGTTGATGGATCCGATGCTGGAGGAGTTTGCCGCGGTTGTGGAGTCGTTGTCGTTTGGGGCGCCGAAGCTTGGCGTGGTGTCGACGGTGACGGGTGCCGTGGTCGACGGTGAGTGGTCGGAGCCTTCGTATTGGGTGGGTCAGGTGCGGGAGCCGGTCCGGTTCGCGGACGCGGTGGGCACGCTGGCGGGTCGTGGTGTGGGGACGTTTGTGGAGTTGGGGCCGGATGCGGCTCTGGTTCCGATGGGTGTGGACGTTGTGGGTGAGGCTGAAGGGGTCGGGTTCGTCGGGTTGCAGCGTCGTGGCCGGGACGAGGTGACGGAGTTGCTGACGGGGCTGGGTGCGCTGTTCGCCCGTGGGGTCGTGGTTGACTGGTCGGCGTTCTTCGCGGGGACCACGGCCCGGCTTACCGACCTGCCCACCTACGCCTTCCAACGACAGCACTACTGGTACGACTTCGCCGCCGAGGCCCCTTCGTATCAGCAGCAGAGCGACGTGGACGCCCTCGGATACAAGGTGGAGTGGCAACGCCTGCCGGATTCGCAGCACACCGGCACCGACGGACTCTGGATCGTGGTCGTACCCGAGGGGCGCGGCAAGGAAGAGTCCGTCTCCGCGGTCACCGACGCCCTCGTCGGCGAGGGTGCCTCGGTGGCCCTGATCGAGAGCGCCGGCGAGGACCGGCAGGCACTCGCCGCGCAGCTGCGTTCCGCCGCCGGAGCGACATCGGCCGCCGGGGTCCTGTCACTGCTGGCCGCGGAAGACCGCCCCCACGACCGGTATCCCGAACTGGCCCACGGAACCGCCGCCACTCTGCTGCTCGTGCAGGCGCTCGGCGACGTGGGCATCACCGCACCGCTCTGGTGTGCCACCAGCGGCGCCGTGGCCGTCCACGGACCGGCCGAGGTCGGCAGCCCGGGGCAGGCGGCCCTGTGGGGCCTGGGCATCGGGTTGTCGCTGGACCTGCCCGATGTGTGGGGTGGTCTCGTCGACCTGCCAGGCAGCGTGGACGAGGCGGTCGCCCGGCGGCTGTGCCACGTCATGGCCGGGGGGCCGGGCGGTGAAGACCAGGTCGCGCTCCGCGTAGAGGGTGCGTACGCCCGTCGCCTCGTACGGGCTCCGCTCACCGGCACCCCGGCCACCACGCAGTCCGGAATTTCCGCCGCGGACGGGCCCGGAACCGTGCTCATCACTGGTGGAACCGGCGGCCTCGGTGCGCACGTGGCCCGCATGCTGGCGGCCGACGGGGCACCTCATCTGCTGCTCACCAGTCGTCGCGGCCGCGCAGCCGAAGGAGCCGCGGACCTCGAGGCCGAACTGGTCGCGCTCGGGTCCCAAGTGACCATCGCGGCCTGCGACGTAGCTGATCGCGAGGCGCTTGCCCAGCTCATCGGTGCCATCGGACCGGAGCGGCCGCTCACTGCGGTGGTGCACGCCGCCGGAGCGATGCAGAGGCCGGCCCCGCTGGCGGAGACAACGCTGGACGAACTCGCCGAGACGGCACGGGCGAAGGTGCTCGGCGCCGCGCATCTGGACGAGATCCTCGGGGACCGCCCACTGGACGCGTTCGTCCTGTTCTCCTCCGGTGCCGCCGTCTGGGGCAGCGCGGGTCAGGCCGCCTACGGCAGCGCCAATGCCTACCTCGACGGCCTCGCCCACCAGCGCCGGGCACGCGGCCTCGCCGCGACCTCGATCGCCTGGGGCTCCTGGGAGGCCGGGATGGTCGATGCCGAGGTCAGCGCAATGAGCCGGCGCATCGGCGCGCCCGCCATGAGCCCGCGCCGGGCGATCGCGGCACTGCGTAAGGTGCTCGGGAGCACCGAGAGCCATGTGGTGGTCGCCGACTTCGACTGGTCGCGCTTCGCACCCACCTATACGCTCGCCCGCCCGCGCCCCTTGCTCTTCTCGCTGCCGGAGGCCAAGGCGACTCTGGAAGGCGACGAGAACGAATCGGGATCCGCTGGGTCGGGGCTCGC
Source organism: Streptomyces sp. Tek67B01 (assembly GCF_055231995.1). Taxonomy (NCBI): domain Bacteria; kingdom Bacillati; phylum Actinomycetota; class Actinomycetes; order Kitasatosporales; family Streptomycetaceae; genus Streptomyces; species Streptomyces sp. Tek67B01. The sequence continues at coordinate 1,919,513 of NZ_JBUYUY010000001.1, read as the reverse complement.
CGGGGAACTGGCCGGGCTGTCGCAGCCGGATCAGGAGCGGGTGCTGCTGAACCTGGTGCGCACGCATGTGGCCGGCCTGCTCGGCTACGACGCACCGGGCGCGGTCGACGCTGCACGGTCCTTCGACGACCTGGGCTTCGACTCGGTCGCCGCGGTGGACCTGCGGAGCCGACTGGCGAAGGCCGTGGGCAGGAAGCTGCCGGCCACGATGGTCTTCGACTTCGCGAGCCCCGCGGCTCTCGCGGGATACCTGCGCACGCAGCTCGTACAGGTCGACGCCGCCGGAGAGCTGCCCGTGCTCGCGGCCCTGGACCGGTTCGAGACATCGCTGGGGGCGCTCGCACCCGAGGAAGTGGAACGCATGGGGATCACCGGCCGGCTGCAGTCCCTGCTGGGGCGGCTGACCGGCGGTGACGAGAGAGTCGGCGGTGATGTGAGCGGTCAGCTCGAGTCGGCGTCGGCAGAGGACGTCTTCGACTTCATCGACAAGGAATTGGGCCTTGCCTGAGTGCAAGACCGTGGCTGCCCGGACAAAGGATTCGTGGGACTGACATGCCGAATGACGACAAGAAGCTGCTCGACTACCTCAAGCGGGTCACCGCAGACCTGCACCAGACACGGCACCGGCTGCGTGAACTGGAGACTGAGGGGGACGAACCCATTGCCGTCGTCGCGATGAGCTGCCGTTTTCCCGGTGATGTCAATTCGCCCGAAGACCTCTGGCAGTTGGTCGCGGAGGGGCGGGACGCTATCACGGGCCTTCCCGAGGACCGAGGCTGGGACCTCGACGAACTGCTCGGCGGAAGCGCGAACTACGTCCACGGCGGCGGCTTCCTGAGCGGGGCGGCGGCCTTCGATCCCGGATTCTTCGGCATGAGCCCCAATGAGGCTCTGGCTACCGACCCACAACAGCGCCTCGTCCTCGAGGTCTGCTGGGAGGCTTTCGAGCGGGCCGGGATCGACCCCGACACGCTTCGCGGCGACGCGGTCGGCGTGTACGTCGGCTCCGGCGCGCAGGACTACGGCGACGTGGCGGGCACCTCCGACCTGGTCGAGGCGTACATGGCCACCGCCAGCGCGGCATCCGTCATCTCCGGCCGGGTCGCGTACACGCTGGGCCTGGCCGGGCCGGCGATCACCGTCGACACCGCCTGCTCCTCCTCCCTCGTCGCACTGCACCTGGCGGCCGGGTCCCTCCAGCGCGGCGACTGCACGATGGCCCTGGCCGGTGGCGTGATGGTCATGTCCACCGCCGCCCCGTTCATCGCCTTCAGCCGCCAGCGCGGGCTGGCGGCCGACGGCCGGTGCAGGGCCTTCTCCGATTCTGCGGACGGTACGGGATGGTCAGAGGGCGCCGCGATGGTGCTGCTGGAGCGGCTCTCGGACGCCCGGCGCAACGGACACCCCGTACTGGCGGTGATCAAGGGATCGGCGATCAACCAGGACGGCGCGTCCAACGGGCTGACCGCCCCCAACGGCCCGGCCCAGCAACGCGTGATCCGTCAGGCGCTGGCGGACGCGCGCATTCCCGCGTCCCAGGTCGACGTGGTGGAGGCGCACGGCACCGGCACGACACTGGGTGACCCGATCGAGGCGCAGGCGCTGCTGGCGACGTACGGCCAGGACCGGCCCGCCGACCGGCCGCTGTGGCTCGGCTCGTTGAAGTCGAACATCGGTCACGCCCAGGCGGCGGCCGGTGTCGGCGGCGTCATCAAGATGGTGATGGCGATCCGCAACGGCAGGCTTCCTCAAACGCTCCACATCACGGAGCCCTCCCGGCACGTCGCATGGGACGAGGGCGCCGTCGAACTGCTTACCGAGGCGCGGGACTGGCCGCAGAATCCCCACCCGCGGCGGGCCGCCGTGTCTGCGTTCGGCCTGAGCGGCACCAATGCGCACGTGATCCTTGAGGAGGCGCCGCCCGCAGAGGCCGTAGAAGCCGTAGAGCCCGCAGCGGATCCGGTCGGGGCGGCGGCGCCCGCTGCCGCCGAGCTCACCGGAACCACGGCGTCGGCCGAATCCCCCGTGTCGCCGTTCCTGATCTCGGCCCGCGCCGGGGAGGCGCTCAAGGCGCAGGCCGGCCGGCTGGCCTCCTTCATGCGGGAGCACGACGAGCTGTCGGTCGTCGACGTCGGCCGCGCCCTGGTCACCACCCGCGCCCGGATGGAGCACCGGGCCGTGGTGCTCGGAACCGAGCGGAACGGCCTGCTGGCCGGACTGGACGCCCTCGCCGAGGGTGAGAAGAATGCCGCGGTGGTACGGGGAACGCTCATCGGCGACGCCAAGGTCGCCTTCGTCTTCCCCGGGCAGGGCTCGCAGTGGCAGGGCATGGCTGTCGAACTCGTAGAGTCCTCGCCGGAGTTCGCGGCGCGCCTGGAAGAGTGCACGCGCGCTCTGGACGCCTTCGTCGACTGGGACCTGTTGGCGGTGCTGCGCGGCGAGCCCGGCGCGCCGACCCTCGTCGACGTGGACGTGGTGCAGCCGGTGCTCTGGGCCGTGATGGTGTCCCTGGCCGAGCTGTGGCGGGCCCGCGGCGTGGAGCCGGACGCCGTCGTGGGGCATTCGCAGGGTGAGATCGCCGCGGCCTGCGTGGCGGGTGCCCTGTCCTTGGAGGATGGCGCGCGCGTGGTCGCCCTTCGCAGCAAAATCATTCGCCACGAACTGGCCGGCCGCGGCGGCATGATGTCGGTGGCCCTCTCCGCCGAACAGGCCGGGGACCGGCTTCGCGGATGGGAGGGGCGCCTCCAGCTAGCCGTGGTCAACGGGCCGGGATCGGTGGTGGTGTGCGGCCACACCGACGCGCTCGACGAACTGAAGGGCCGACTCGAGGCCGACGGGGTCCAGGCCCGCCGCATCCCGGTGGACTACGCCTCGCACTCAATGTTCGTCGAGGAGATCCGCGACCGACTGCTGGCCGAGCTGGCGGCTGTCCGGCCCCTAATACCCGCGGTGCCGTTCTACTCCACGGTGACGGGGGCGAGGCTGGACGGCGCCGCGACGGACGCCGAGTACTGGTACCGCAACCTGCGCCAGACGGTCCGCTTCGAGGAGACCACCCGGGCATTGCTGGCAGACGGGTACGGGATCTTCATCGAAAGCAGTCCCCACCCGGGCCTGCTGCTCGGTATGAAGGAGACCATCGAGGACGCCGGCGCCGTCGCAGCGACCGTCGGCTCGCTGCGCCGCGACGAGGGGGGCCTACAGCGCTTCACCGCCTCACTGGCCGAGGCCTATGTGCACGGTGCGCCGGTCCGCTGGAGCGACTTCTACGCCACGGACGACGCACGTCCCGTAGACCTCCCCACGTACGCCTTCCAGCGCGAGCCGTACTGGATCCAGCCGCCCACTGACCTCGGGGACGTGGCCGGTGCCGGCCTGGAACCCGTGGGCCACCCCCTGCTGGGAGCGGCGGTCGCCGCGCCGGACGCCGACACGACCGCACTGACCGGGCGGATCTCCGTGAAGTCCGTCCCGTGGCTGGCGGACCACGTGGTGGACGCCACGATGCTCTTCCCCGGCACCGGCTTCGTCGAACTGGCCATCCGGGCCGGTGACCGGGTCGGCTGCCCCGGCCTGGAAGAACTCACCCTCGAAGCACCGCTGGTCATTCCCGAGCGCGGCGCCGTCGCCTTGCACGTGGCGGTGGACGCCCAGGACGCGACGGGACGGCGAGCGGTCAGCGTGTACGCACGCGCCGAGGACGCCGGATCGCCCTGGACACGGCACGCCGCCGGCGTCCTTGCCCCTGCGGCCGCCACACCGGACGCGGAACTCACGCAGTGGCCGCCCGCCGGCGCCGAGCCCGTGGGCACCGACGGCTACTACGACGCCCTCGCCGGAGCGGGCCTCGCTTACGGCAGCGGATTCCAGGGACTCAAGACGGTCTGGCGAGCCGGCGAAGAGATCTTCGCGGAGGCGGAGCTTCCGTCAGGCGTTACTGCTGAGGGCTACGGTCTGCACCCCGCCCTGCTCGACGCGGCCCTCCACACCGTCGGCCTGACGCGGATAGCCGGCGAGGAGGCCGTCCTCCCGTTCGCCTGGAGCGGGGTCTCCCTGCATGCCGAGGGCGCGTCGAACGTACGGGTGCGGGTCACCCCGGTCCGTGATGACGCGGTGTCGGTCCTCGTGACCGACCCGACCGGCCAGCCCGTACTGACAGTGGACTCCCTGACGCTGCGCAAGCTCGCGGAGCAGCGGCCTGCCCCGGCGACCGCCCTCCACGACACGCTCTACCGGGTCGACTGGATGCCGGCACCAGTGACTTCGCACGGCGCCGTGACGACGCAGCACTGGGACGACGCCGTCGGGGACGAGAGCGCGGCCGAGCTGGTCGTCCTGTCCTTCGCCGACGAGGGATCGGGCGATGCAGGCCAGAGCGGGACGGACGCCGTCCGTGCGCGGACGCATCGGGTGCTGGCGGTGCTGCAGAGCTTCCTGACGGAAGAGCGCTTCGCTGCCTCCCGGCTCCTCGTGATCACCCGTGCCGCGGTGGCGGCCGGGGACGGAGAGCCCGTGGACCTCAGCGGAGCCGCCGTATGGGGTCTCGTGAGGTCGGCCCAGTCGGAGCACCCGGGGCGCATCATCCTCGCCGACCTCGAGCCCAGCACGGACCTCGCATCCGCACTGCCGCTGCTCACGGGCACGGACGAGACACAGATCGCGCTGCGTGCGGGCACCCCCCGGATGCCGAGGCTGGTCAGGGTGACCGCTCCCGAGGCGGCGCAGACCCCGTCCTTCGACCCGGCGGGAACCGTGCTGCTCACCGGCGGCACGGGCATGCTCGGCAAGCTCTTCGCCCGCCACCTGGTCACCACCCATGGTGTGCGTCGGCTGCTGCTCACCAGCCGATCGGGTGCCACGGCAGACGGCGCGGCGGAACTCGTCGCCGAACTGGCCGCACTGGGCGCCGAAACCGAGGTCGTGTCCTGTGACGTGGCCGACCGTGAGGCAGTGGCCGCCGTACTCGCGGCAATCCCCGGCGACCGGCCGCTCGTCGGCGTGGTGCACACCGCGGGCGTTCTCGACGACGGCATCATCGGTTCGCTCACACCGGAGCGCCTCGACACCGTCCTGCGGCCCAAGGCCCTGGCGGCCTGGAACCTGCACGAGCTCACCAAGGACATGGACCTGACGGCATTCGTGCTGTTCTCCTCCGTCGCCGGTACGTTCGGCAACCCCGGGCAGGGCAACTATGCGGCCGCCAACGCCTTCCTGGACGCCCTCGCCGCGCACCGGCACACCGAAGGAAGGCCCGCGCAGTCCCTCGCTTGGGGCATGTGGGCCAAGGGAAGCGGTATGACGGGCGACCTGACCGCAGACGACCGGGGTCGCATCGGGCGGACAGGTGTGGTCGCGCTCTCCGACGAGGAGGGGACCGCCATGTTCGACGCGGCCCTTCCGTTCGTCGGCCCCGCGCTCGTCGCGGCCCGGCTGGACCTCGGCACGCTCAGGTCCCAGGGCGCCGGCATGTTGGAGCTGTTCCGCACACTCGTCCCCGGCGTACGGCGTCGCCGGGCGCAAACCAGCGTCGAATCCGGCGGGCTGGCGCAGCGGCTGGACGCGCTCCCCGCGCACGAACACGAGGCGGCCGTACTGGACCTGGTGCTCCGGCAGGTTGCAGAGGTGCTGGGTTTCAGCTCCGCCTCGGCGGTCGAGCCGGAGAAGGCCTTCAAGGACCTGGGCTTCGACTCGCTGCGCGCGGTGGAATTCCGCAACGGTGTCAACGACGCTACCGGCCTGCGCCTGCCCCCCACGCTGGTCTTCGACTACCCGACCCCGATGGTGCTGGGCCGCCACCTGCTGGCCGAGATCGGCGGTGCGCGAGACCGCGCCAGGGCCGGGGCGGGGGCCGGCTCGACGAATTCGCCAGTGCGCGGCCGTACCTCTGGTACGACAGACGAGCCCATCGCCATCATCGCGATGAGCTGCCGCTACCCCGGTGGGGTCGAGTCGCCCGAGGAGCTCTGGCGAATCGTCTCCCAACAGGCCGATGTGATAGGCGAGTTCCCGAAGAACCGTGGCTGGAACCTCCCGGACATCTACGACCCCACCTCCGCCAGGGAGGACACCAGCTATGTGCGGCACGGCGGATTCCTCTACACGGCCGGCGATTTCGACGCAGACTTGTTCGGGATCAGCCCCAACGAAGCGCTGTCGATGGATCCGCAGCAGCGACTGCTGCTGGAAACCTCGTGGGAGGCGCTGGAGCGGGCCGGGATCGACCCGCTGTCGCTGAAGGGAAGCCCGACCGGCGTCTTCGCCGGAATGATGGCCCACGACTACAAGTACAACAGCAGCACCGGAGCCGTCGCGTCGGGACGGATCTCGTACAGCCTGGGGCTTGAGGGTCCGGCGGTGACGGTGGATACGGCGTGTTCGTCGTCGTTGGTGGCGATGCATCTGGCGGCGCAGTCGTTGCGGTCGGGTGAGAGTTCGCTGGCGTTGGCCGGAGGTGTGACCGTGATGTCCACCCCGGAACTCTTCGTAGAGTTCAGCCGCCAGCGCGGCCTGGCCGCTGACGGCCGGTGCAAGTCGTTCGCCGACTCCACCGACGGCACCGGATTCTCGGAGGGCGTCGGCATGCTCGTGCTGGAGCGGCTGTCGGACGCGCGACGCCACGGGCATCAGGTGCTCGCGGTGCTGCGGGGCAGTGCGATCAACCAGGACGGTGCGTCGAACGGTCTGACTGCGCCGAACGGTCTGGCTCAGCAGCGGTTGATTCGACAGGCGTTGTCGAATGCGCAGTTGTCGGCTGCTGATGTGGATGTGGTGGAGGCGCACGGTACGGGTACGACGTTGGGTGATCCGATCGAGGCGCAGGCGTTGTTGGCGACGTATGGCCAGGACCGGCCTGCGGAGCGGCCGTTGTGGCTGGGGTCGGTCAAGTCGAACATCGGTCATACGCAGGCTGCTGCGGGTGTGGCTGGTGTGATCAAGATGGTGATGGCGATGCGGGAGGGTGTTCTTCCGCGGACGTTGCATGTGGATGAGCCGTCTTCGCAGGTGGATTGGTCTGCGGGTGCGGTGGAGTTGTTGACGGAGGAGCGGGAGTGGCCGGCGGTTGCGGGTCGTCCGCGGCGGGCGGGTGTGTCGTCGTTCGGTCTGAGCGGGACGAACGCGCACGTCATCGTGGAGGAGCCGGAGGTTGTCGAGGCGTCTGAGGTTCCTGTGGTGGCTGCTGGTGTGGTGCCGTGGGTGGTGTCGGGGCGTAGTGCTGAGGCGTTGCGTGCTCAGGCTGCGGCTTTGGTGGCGCACGTGGAGAAGACCGCGGATCTGCGGCCGGTGGATGTGGCGTTGTCGTTGGTGACGTCGCGTGCGGCTTTGGAGCACCGGGCTGTGGTGGTGGGTTCGGATCGCGCGGAGTTGGTGCGTGGTCTGGAGTCGGTGGTTTCGGGGTCGGGTCGTGTGGTGGATTCGGTTCGGCGTGGCCGGGTCGGGTTCTTGTTCACGGGTCAGGGTGCTCAGCGGGTGGGGATGGGGCGTGGTTTGTATGACGCTTTCCCTGTTTTTGCGGAGGCTTTTGATGCGGTGGTCGCGTTGTTGGATGTGCGGCTGGGTGTGTCGGTGCGTGAGGTGGTGTGGGGTGAGGATGCGGGTGCGCTGAATCGGACGGTGTTTGCTCAGGCCGGTTTGTTTGCGGTTGAGGTGGCGTTGTTCCGGTTGGTGGAGTCGTGGGGTGTGCGGCCGGACTTCGTGGTGGGGCATTCGGTGGGTGAGGTGGCTGCGGCGCATGTGGCGGGGGTGTTGTCGTTGGAGGATGCGGCGGCGCTGGTTGCCGCGCGTGGCCGGCTGATGCAGGCGCTGCCTGCGGGTGGCGCGATGGTTGCCGTTCGGGCCGGGGAGGGGGAGGTTCTTCCGTTGTTGTCGGCTGGTGTGAGTGTGGCCGCTGTCAACGGGCCTTCCTCTGTGGTGATCTCGGGTGTCGAGGACGAAGTCCTGGCGGTGGCGGGCCGGCTCGATGCGCAGGGTTGTAAGACGAAGCGGTTGCAGGTGAGTCACGCGTTTCATTCGGCGTTGATGGATCCGATGCTGGAGGAGTTTGCCGCGGTTGTGGAGTCGTTGTCGTTTGGGGCGCCGAAGCTTGGCGTGGTGTCGACGGTGACGGGTGCCGTGGTCGACGGTGAGTGGTCGGAGCCTTCGTATTGGGTGGGTCAGGTGCGGGAGCCGGTCCGGTTCGCGGACGCGGTGGGCACGCTGGCGGGTCGTGGTGTGGGGACGTTTGTGGAGTTGGGGCCGGATGCGGCTCTGGTTCCGATGGGTGTGGACGTTGTGGGTGAGGCTGAAGGGGTCGGGTTCGTCGGGTTGCAGCGTCGTGGCCGGGACGAGGTGACGGAGTTGCTGACGGGGCTGGGTGCGCTGTTCGCCCGTGGGGTCGTGGTTGACTGGTCGGCGTTCTTCGCGGGGACCACGGCCCGGCTTACCGACCTGCCCACCTACGCCTTCCAACGACAGCACTACTGGCTCGAGCACACCGATGGCGCTGGCAGGCCCGCCCTGGGTCTCGAAGCGGCGAGTCACCCGCTACTCGGCGCGGTGGTGCCCCTCGCCGACGGCGACGGCGCCCTGTTCAACAGCCTGCTGTCGGCGGAGTCCCAGCCCTGGCTCCGGGATCACACGGTCGGCGGTACGACGCTGTTCCCCGGTACAGGCTTCGTGGAGCTCGCCATCCGGGCCGGTGACCAGTTCGGCTGTGACCTGCTGGAGGAGCTGACCATCGAATCGGCGCTCGCTCTGCCGGAGTACGGCGGTGTTGCGCTCCAGGTGTCGGTGGGCCCGGACGACGGTTCCGGCCGGCGCACCTTCGGTGTGTACACACGCGTCGAGACGACGGATCCCGTCTGGACCAGGCATGCCACAGGGGTACTCGCCCACGGTGTGGCGCAGCCGTGGGTGGCTGAGGGGGCCTGGCCGCCGCCCGGAGCGGAGCCGGCCGATCTGACCGGGTTCTACGAGGCACTGGCCGAGGCCGGACTGGAGTACGGCCCCGCATTCCAGGGCCTGAAGGCCGCATGGCGCGACGGGGACGAGGTCCTCGCCGAGATCGCCCTGCCCGATGAGGACGCCGCGCAGGGCTACGGGCTGCATCCGGCATTGCTGGACGCGGCGCTGCACGCGGTCGCGCTGGCCGAATCAGAGGACGGCGCCGCGCGCCTGCCCTTCGCATGGTCAGGGATGTCCCTCCTCGCCTCTGGCGCGACTCACCTGCGGGTACGCGTCAAGGCCCTGGGGAGCGGTGAAGTGTCGCTCACCGCGACCGACCCGGCGGGCAACCCCGTCCTGGCGGTGGACTCGCTCGTTTCGCGGGAGATCCCGGCGGGCGGACCGGCCGGGCCCGGAGGAGCCGTGCACGACTCGCTCTTCCGGCTCGAGTGGCGCGAGACATCCGTACCGGAGTCCTCGCAGGCGACCCTCGGGGAGTGGGACGAGCTCGGTGACGGTCCGGCCCCCGATGTGGTCGTGCTGTCGAGCACCGGCGGCACCGATGCCGCGTCGGTGCACGCGGCGACGCATCGGGCTATGGCCGCTCTGCAGGCGGTCCTGACCGAGGACCGGTTCTCGGGCTCGACGCTGCTGATCCGCACCGAAGGCGCCGTGGCGCTGCCCGGTGAGGACGTAACGGACCTCGCCGGTGCGGCGGTCTGGGGTCTGGCCCGGTCCGCTCAGTCCGAGCACCCCGGCCGGGTCCTGCTGGCCGATGCCCCGAGGGACCTGCTTCCCGCGGTGATCGCCACGGCGGAATCGCAGGTGGCGCTGCGCAACGGGGTGGTGCACGCGGCGCGGCTCGTGAAGGCGCTGGCCGGTGAGGTCGGCGCCCCCGCCCGCTTCGACACCGACGGCACGGTGCTGCTCACCGGAGGCACCGGCAGCCTCGGCAGGTTCTTCGCCCGTCACCTCGTGACCGAGCGGGGAGTGCGCCGGCTGCTGCTGGCCAGCCGTACGGGTCCGCAGGCCGAGGGGGTCAACGAACTGGTCGCCGAACTCGCCGCACTCGGCGCCCGGGCCGAGGTCGTCGCGTGCGACGCCGCGGACCGGGACGTGCTGGCGGGCGTGCTGGCCGGGATTCCGGCCGAGCACCCGCTCACCGCGGTGATCCACTTGGCCGCGGTACTGGACGACGGGGTGATCGGGTCCCTGACGCCCGAACGGCTGGATCTGGTCCTGCGGGCCAAGGCCGACGCCGCGCTGAACCTCCACGAGCTGACCCGCGGCCTGGACCTGACGGCGTTCGTCCTCTTCTCCTCGGCCGCCGGAATCCTCGGCAATCCGGGGCAGGGCAACTATGCGGCCGCCAATGCCCTCCTGGACGCGCTGGCCACGCACCGCCGCGCCCAAGGACTGCCCGGGCAGTCGTTGGCCTGGGGGCTGTGGGCCGATGAGAGCGGGCTGGCCGGTGGGCTGGTGGGCGCCGACCGGCAGCGGCTCGACCGGACGGGCATCACACCGCTGTCCAGCGTCGAAGGGGCCGCACTGTTCGACACGGCCGGCACGCTCGACGCGCCGGTGCTGCTGCCGATGCGCTTCGATCCGTCTGCCCTGGCTGCGGACCCGGCGGGCCTGGTGCCCGACTTGTTCCGTGCCCTGGTCCGGCCCCGTAACCGCCGTACTGCACAAGGCCGGCAGGACGGTGCCGCCGTCGTCCGACAGCGCCTCGCGGGGCTGTCGCCAGCCGAGCGGCAGGAGGCCCTCCTGGACTTGGTGAGGTCCAAGGTCGCGGTGATCCTCGGTCACACAGGGGCCGAGGCCGTCGCACCGGACCGCGCTTTCGGCGACCTGGGCTTCGACTCTCTGGCAGCCGTTGAGCTGCGGAACGTCATGAACGGGGTGACCGGGCTGCGACTGCCCGCGACCCTCGTCTTCGACGCCCCGAACTCCCGTGCACTCGCCGAGTACTTGGCGCTGGAGCTGTCGACGGAACTCGGCAGCGGCCAGGGCGGGTCCGGTCTCGACGAGACCCCGGAGGACGCGGAGGTGCGCCGCGTCCTACGGGCCCTGCCCATCGCAAAGCTGCGCACCGCGGGACTGGTGGAAAGCCTGTTGGAGCTGGCCGGCATCCGGTCGGTGCACGTCGGCGGTGACGCGGCGGGCGAGCTCGGTTCGATCGACGAGATGGACGCCGAGAGTCTGATCAACATTGCACTCGGAGGCTCCGGCCTCGACGACGCGAACCGGGAAGTGTGAGGCTGTGATGGGTGGCTCCGAGCAGAAGCTGGTCGATGCGCTGAGAGCATCGGTCAAGGAGGCCGAGCGGTTGCGTACGCAGAACCGGAAGCTGACCGCGGCGTCGAGCGAACCGATCGCGATCGTCGGTATGGCCTGCCGGTACCCGGGCGGCGCGGACTCCGCCGACAGGCTGTGGCATCTGGTCGCCGACGAGGTCGACGCGATCAGCGCGTTCCCCGACAACCGGGGCTGGGACCTGGAACGGCTGTACGACCCGGAGGCCCGGCGCGAAAACACCTCGTACGTCAACCAGGGCGGATTCCTGCACGACGCGGGCGACTTCGACGCAGAGTTCTTCGGCATCAGCCCGAACGAGGCGCTCATCATGGACCCCCAGCAGCGGCTGCTGCTGGAGACGGCATGGGAAGCCTTCGAGAACGCGGGCATCGACCCCCGCCCGCTCAAGGGCAGCCCCACCGGGGTCTTTGCCGGGATGATGTACCACGACTACACGCACAACAACAATTCGGGCGCCATCGCCTCCGGGCGGATCTCCTACGTCTTCGGCTTCGAAGGCCCCTCGGTGACCCTGGACACCGCGTGCTCCTCCTCGCTCGTGTCCCTGCACCTCGCCGCGCAGGCGCTGCGCTCCGGCGAGTGCACCCTGGCGCTGGCCGGCGGCGTCGCGGTGATGTCCACTCCTGAGACGTTCATCGAGTTCAGCCGCCAGAAGGCATCGGCCAAGGACGGGCGCTGCAAGTCCTTCGCCTCCGCGGCCGACGGCTCGGCCTGGGCGGAGGGTTCGGGGCTGCTGCTGCTGGAGCGGCTGTCGGACGCGCGGCGCAACGGCCACCAGGTGCTTGCGGTGATCCGCGGCTCCGCCGTCAACCAGGACGGTGCGTCCAACGGGTTCTCGGCTCCGCACGGCCCGTCCCAGCGCCGGGTGATCCGGCAGGCGCTGGCGAACGCGGGGCTCGGCCCGGCAGACGTGGACGTGGTCGAGGCACACGGTACGGGTACCACGCTCGGCGACCCGATCGAGGCGCAGGCGCTGCTGGCCACGTACGGCCAGAACCGGCCCGCCGACCGGCCGCTGTGGCTCGGCTCGCTCAAGTCCAACATCGGCCACACCCAGACCGCGGCCGGAGTCGCCGGCGTCATCAAGATGGTGCAGGCCATGCGGCACGGCCTGCTGCCCAAGACACTCCACGTGGACGAGCCCACCGCCCAGGTGGACTGGGGCACGGGCAACGTAAGGCTGCTGACCGAGGCCACACCCTGGCCTGAGAACGAGCGGCCACGCCGGGCCGGGGTGTCATCTTTCGGCTTCAGCGGCACCAACGCGCACGTCATCGTCGAGCAGGCGCCCGCCCCCGACCCGGAGCAGCCGGAGCCCGAGGACCCGCGGAAGGCCCCCGCGCTGCTGCCCTGGGCGCTGTCCGCGCGGACCGAGCAGGCCCTGCGGGCCCAGGCGGGCAGGCTGATCGCACACCTGGAGGAGAACCCCGGCCTCCGCCCCGCCGACGTAGCCCATTCCCTGCTCACCAGCCGTACGGTCTTCGACCAGCGCGCGGTGGTCGTCGGCAGCGACCCGGAGGCGCTGCTGGCCGGCCTGCACGCCCTGGTCGAAGACCGGCCGGACCCCGGTCTGGTGCGGGGCGGTGCCGACGAGTCGGGCAAGACCGTCTTCGTCTTCCCGGGACAGGGGTCGCACTGGCCGGGCATGGCCGCGGGACTGATGGACGTCTCGGAGGTGTTCACGGCGCGGATGCACGAGTGCGCCCGAGCGCTGGCCCCCCACATCGACTGGTCGCCGCTGGCGGTGGCACGCCAGGAGCCGGGCGCTCCGACCCTCGACCGCGTCGACGTGGCGCAGCCGATGCTCTGGGCTGTCATGGTCTCCCTGGCCGAGGTGTGGCGCTCGCACGGAGTGCGCCCCTCCGCGGTCATCGGGCACTCCCAGGGCGAGATCGCGGCTGCGTGCGTGGCCGGCGCGCTCTCCCTGGAGGACGGCGCGCGCATCGTGGCGCTGCGCAGCAAGGCCCTGCTCGCCATCTCGGGCAAGGGCGCCATGATGTCGATCGTCAAGCCCGTCGAGTTCGTCCGCGAGCACCTCGGCCCGTATGAGGACAGGATCTCGGTGGCCGCCGAGAACGGCCCCAACGCCGTCGTGGTGTCGGGTGACGCGGCAGCCCTACGGGAGTTCGAGACCACCCTGGCTAAGGCCCGGGTCATGCGCTGGACGATCCCGGGCGTGGACTTCGCCGCTCACTCCGCCCACGTCGAGGAGATCGCCGACGAGCTGGCCGAGGCCCTGTCCGGGGTCTCGCCGCGCACGCCCGAGGTGCCCGTCTACTCGACCCTCACCGGCACGCTGCTGCCCGGCACGGCCGTCATGGACTCGGCGTACTGGTACCGCAACCTGCGCGCCCCGGTGCGGTTCCACCAGGCGGCTGTCGCCGCGCTGGCTGACGGGCACACCCTGTTCGTCGAGTGCAGCCCCCATCCGGTGCTCAGGCCCGGACTCGAAGAGATCTTCGAGGACACCGGCGCCCGCGCCGCCTCCTTCGGATCGCTCGCCCGCGAGGACGCCGGCCTCGACCGCATGACCCTGTCCCTCGCGGAGGCGTACGTACGCGGCGCCACCGTCGACCTGACCCCCGGCGTTCCCCGTGCCGAACGGGTCTCGCTGCCCACCTACGCCTTCCAGCGGCGACGCGACTGGATCGTCCCCGAGGCCGGTACCTCGGACGTGTCCGCGCTCGGGCAGCTGCCCGTGGAGCATCCCATGCTCGGCTCGGCCGTCGCCCTCGCGGACAGCGACAGCTACGTGTTCACGAGCAGACTCTCCCTGCGGACCCACCCCTGGCTCGCCGACCACGACGCGCTCGGAACCGTCCTGGTGCCGGGTACCGGTCTGGTCGAGCTCGCGATCCGGGCCGGTGACCAGGTCGAATGCGACGCACTCGAGGAACTGACGCTGCGCGCACCGCTGGTGATGCCCCGGCAGGGAGGCCTCCACCTGCAGGTGGTGGTCGGCGCACCGGACGACGCACTGCGGCGCGGCGTGCAGATCTACTCGCGCCTCCAGGACGCGACGACCGACCCGTGGACCCTGCACGCCGAGGGCGTGCTCGCGGACGGCGCCGCCCGCCCCGACTTCGAGCTCACCGAATGGCCGCCGGCGGACGCCACGGAAGTCTCCCTCGACGGCGCGTACGAACGGCTGCTGGAGCAGGGCTACTACTACGGCCCGGTGTTCCAGGGGTTGAAGGCCCTCTGGACCCGGGGCGACGAGGTCTTTGCCGAGGCCGAGCTGCCCGAGCAGGCCCACGCCGACGCCGAACGGTTCGGGCTGCACCCGGCCCTCTTCGACGCGGCCATGCACGCCGGTCTCCTCGAGGACGGCGGCAGCAGGGAAGGGGCGACCGTCCTCCCGTTCGCCTGGAGCGGGGTCACGCTCCACGCTGCCGGGGCCAAGGCCCTCCGGGTCCGGATCACCAAGGCCGAGCACGACTCGGTGTCCGTCAGCGTCGCGGACGCGACGGGGCGAGCGGTGCTGTCGGTGGAGTCGCTGGCCGCGCTGCCGGTGACCGCCGGGCAGCTGGGCGCTGCAAGTGAGGGCCGCCGGGAGCTGCCGTACCGCGTCAGCTGGCAGCGCGCCTCGGGTGACGGACAGGAGGAGGACACCGCGTACACCGAATGGGACGCGCGGCACGAGGGGGACGAGGCGCCGGCCACCGTCGTGCACCGGGTGGAATCGGCCGGTGCCGAGGTACTGGGCGGCGTACGGGCCGTCGCGCACCGGACCCTGGCCACGCTGCAGGAATGGCTGGCCGACGAGCGCTTCACGAACTCCCGCCTGGCCGTAGTCACCCGGGGAGCCGTCGCCGTCGCCGTAACGGACCCCGGTACAGGCGGGGCGCCGGGCGAGGACATCGACCTGACCCAGGCGCCCGTCTGGGGACTCGTCCGTGCGGCACAGGCGGAGAACCCGGGACGCTTCCTGCTGGTCGACCTCGGCCCCGACACGGCGGACGAGGACCCCGAGGGCCTTGCCGCCGCCATCGGGTCGGGAGAGCCGGAGACGGCCGTACGCTTCGGGGAGGTGCTGACGCCGAGGCTCGTGGCCGCGGTCCGGCCCGAAGACGCCGCACGCCCCGAGCTGGATCCGGCGGGCACCGTCCTGATCACCGGCGGAACCGGCGGCATCGGCGCCGAAGTCGCCCGACACTTGGCCGCCACCCACGGCGTCCGGCACCTGCTGCTGACCAGCCGCCGGGGCGAGCAGACCCCTGGCGTGGCCGAACTGCGCACGCAACTCGCCGCCCTGGGTGCCGAGGCCACGGTGGCCGCCTGTGACGTCACCGACCGCGAGGCACTGGCCGCGCTGCTGGCCTCCGTCCCCGCGGAGCACCCCCTCACCGGGGTCGTCCACGCCGCCGGAGTCACCGACAACGGGTTGCTCACCACGCTCACACCGGAACGGTTCGACGCCGTGCTCGGCGCCAAGGCGGACGCCGGCTGGCACCTGCACGAACTGACCCGCGAGCAGGACCTGAGGCTCTTTCTGCTGTTCTCCTCCTCCGGCGGCATGGTGCTCGCCTCGGGGCAGGCCAACTACGCGGCCGCCAACGTCTTTCTGGACGCTCTCGCCGTTCACCGGCGCCATCGGGGCCTGGCCGCGAACTCGCTCGCTTGGGGTCTGTGGCTCGGCGCGGGCATGAGCGGCCTGCTCCAGGACGTCGACCTTCAGCGGATGGCCCGCCAGGGACTGCCCGGATTCCGCGTCGACGACGGCCTGGCCCTGCTCGACACCTCCTTGGAGATCGACGACCCGGTCCTGGCACCACTCCGGATCGATCAGGCGGCGCTGCGGGCCCGGGCGGACGAGATCCCCGCGCTGCTGCGCGGCCTGGTCCGGATACCCGGCCGCCGCATCCGCAAGGCCGCGGACGGAACCAAGGACGCGTCGGCCGTGCAGCGGATGCTGGCCGGCGCGGACCCCGAACAGCGGATCCGCAAGTTGCTGGACCTCGTACGGACGCACGTCGCGGGCGTGCTCGGCCATGCGTCCCCGGACACCCTCGACCCGGACCAGGCCTTCAAGGACCTGGGATTCGACTCGCTCACCGCGGTGGAACTGCGAAACCGGCTCAACACGGCAACCGGCCTCCGGCTGCCCGCGACACTGATCTTCGATTACCCGACCGCGAAGGCCGTCGCGGCCTACCTGGACAAGGCGCTCGCCGACGTGAAGCCGAAGCAGTCCAACCGGACCGCTCGTGCTGAGGGGTTGTTGGCGGGGGAGCGGGTGGCGGTGGTGGGGATGGCGTGCCGGTATCCGGGTGGGGTGGCGTCTCCGGAGGGTTTGTGGGGTGTGGTTTCCGGGGGTGTGGATGCGGTTGGTGTGTTTCCTGGGGATCGTGGTTGGGATGTTGCGGGGTTGTTCGATCCGGAGGTGGGTCGGGTTGGTAAGTCGTATGCGCGGGAGGGTGGTTTTCTGCGTGATGCGGCGTTGTTCGATGCGGGTTTGTTCGGTGTGAGTCCGAATGAGGCGTTGTCGATGGATCCGCAGCAGCGGTTGTTGTTGGAGGCGTCGTGGGAGGGGTTGGAGCGGGCGGGGATTGATCCTCTGTCGTTGAAGGGGAGTGCGACGGGTGTTTTCGCGGGGTTGATGTATCACGATTACGGGTTGGGTGCCGAGGCGGCGGTGACCAGTGGGGGGAGTCTGGTCTCGGGGCGCGTTGCCTACAGCCTGGGGCTTGAGGGTCCGGCGGTGACGGTGGATACGGCGTGTTCGTCGTCGTTGGTGGCGATGCATCTGGCGGCGCAGTCGTTGCGGTCGGGTGAGTGTTCGCTGGCGTTGGCCGGCGGTGTGACCGTGATGTCCACCCCCGACATGTTCGTGGAGTTCAGCCGCCAGCGTGGGCTGGCCCCTGACGGCCGGTGCAAATCCTTCTCCAGCAGCGCCAACGGCACCGCGCTCGGCGAGGGCGTGGGCGTACTGGTGCTGGAGCGGCTGTCGGACGCGCGGCGCAACGGCCATCCGGTGCTTGCCGTGCTGCGCGGATCTGCCGTCAACCAGGACGGCGCGTCCAACGGCATGACCGCTCCCAACGGCCCCTCGCAGGAACGCGTCATTCGGGCCGCCCTCTCCGTCGCCGGACTCGAACCGACCGACGTGGATGTGGTGGAGGCGCACGGTACGGGTACGACGTTGGGTGATCCGATCGAGGCGCAGGCGTTGTTGGCGACGTATGGCCAGGACCGGCCTGCGGAGCGGCCGTTGTGGCTGGGGTCGGTCAAGTCGAACATCGGTCATACGCAGGCTGCTGCGGGTGTGGCTGGTGTGATCAAGATGGTGATGGCGATGCGGGAGGGTGTTCTTCCGCGGACGTTGCATGTGGATGAGCCGTCTTCGCAGGTGGATTGGTCTGCGGGTGCGGTGGAGTTGTTGACGGAGGAGCGGGAGTGGCCGGCGGTTGCGGGTCGTCCGCGGCGGGCGGGTGTGTCGTCGTTCGGTCTGAGCGGGACGAACGCGCACGTCATCGTGGAGGAGCCGGAGGTTGTCGAGGCGTCTGAGGTTCCTGTGGTGGCTGCTGGTGTGGTGCCGTGGGTGGTGTCGGGGCGTAGTGCTGAGGCGTTGCGTGCTCAGGCTGCGGCTTTGGTGGCGCACGTGGAGAAGACCGCGGATCTGCGGCCGGTGGATGTGGCGTTGTCGTTGGTGACGTCGCGTGCGGCTTTGGAGCACCGGGCTGTGGTGGTGGGTTCGGATCGCGCGGAGTTGGTGCGTGGTCTGGAGTCGGTGGTTTCGGGGTCGGGTCGTGTGGTGGATTCGGTTCGGCGTGGCCGGGTCGGGTTCTTGTTCACGGGTCAGGGTGCTCAGCGGGTGGGGATGGGGCGTGGTTTGTATGACGCTTTCCCTGTTTTTGCGGAGGCTTTTGATGCGGTGGTCGCGTTGTTGGATGTGCGGCTGGGTGTGTCGGTGCGTGAGGTGGTGTGGGGTGAGGATGCGGGTGCGCTGAATCGGACGGTGTTTGCTCAGGCCGGTTTGTTTGCGGTTGAGGTGGCGTTGTTCCGGTTGGTGGAGTCGTGGGGTGTGCGGCCGGACTTCGTGGTGGGGCATTCGGTGGGTGAGGTGGCTGCGGCGCATGTGGCGGGGGTGTTGTCGTTGGAGGATGCGGCGGCGCTGGTTGCCGCGCGTGGCCGGCTGATGCAGGCGCTGCCTGCGGGTGGCGCGATGGTTGCCGTTCGGGCCGGGGAGGGGGAGGTTCTTCCGTTGTTGTCGGCTGGTGTGAGTGTGGCCGCTGTCAACGGGCCTTCCTCTGTGGTGATCTCGGGTGTCGAGGACGAAGTCCTGGCGGTGGCGGGCCGGCTCGATGCGCAGGGTTGTAAGACGAAGCGGTTGCAGGTGAGTCACGCGTTTCATTCGGCGTTGATGGATCCGATGCTGGAGGAGTTTGCCGCGGTTGTGGAGTCGTTGTCGTTTGGGGCGCCGAAGCTTGGCGTGGTGTCGACGGTGACGGGTGCCGTGGTCGACGGTGAGTGGTCGGAGCCTTCGTATTGGGTGGGTCAGGTGCGGGAGCCGGTCCGGTTCGCGGATGCGGTGGGCACGCTGGCGGGTCGTGGTGTGGGGACGTTTGTGGAGTTGGGGCCGGATGCGGCTCTGGTTCCGATGGGTGTGGACGTTGTGGGTGAGGCTGAAGGGGTCGGGTTCGTCGGGTTGCAGCGTCGTGGCCGGGACGAGGTGACGGAGTTGCTGACGGGGCTGGGTGCGCTGTTCGCCCGTGGGGTCGTGGTTGACTGGTCGGCGTTCTTCGCGGGGACCACGGCCCGGCTTACCGACCTGCCCACCTACGCCTTCCAACGACAGCACTACTGGGCCTACTCACCCGCCAAATCCGGCGATGCCTCCTCGCTCGGCCTGGCCGACGCCGAGCACCCGCTGCTCGGTGCCGTGGTGGAGCTGCCGGGCGATGACAGCCGCGTCCTGACCGGACGCCTCGCGCCCGCCCTGCAGTCCTGGTTGGGCGATCACCGGCTCGGCGAGACGATCCTCTTCCCGGCCACCGGCTTCGTCGAGCTCGCACTGCGCGCGGGCGATCAGGTCGGCTGCGATGTGCTGGAAGAGCTCACGCTCCAGGCGCCGCTCGTGCTTCCGGAGGACCGGGCGACACAGATCCAGGCGGTCGTGGCCGGACCCGACGCTTCCGGCCGCAGGCTGATGAGCATCTACTCCCGCGCCGAGGGCGCAGTGGGCGGCCCGTGGACCCGTCACGTGGAGGGGTTCCTCGCCCCCGGCGCACGCCCGCCGGCATTCGAGCTGACGCAGTGGCCGCCCGCCGGTGCGGAGCCGATGGACGTGACTGGCGCCTACGCGCGACTGCTGTGCAGGGGCTACGGTTATGGTCCGGTGTTCCAGGGCCTGACGGCGGCGTGGACTGCCGACGGGGAGATCTTCGCGGAAATTACGCTGCCGGAGGAGGCTCACGCCGACGCGGGGCTGCTCGGCCTGCATCCCGCACTGCTGGACGCGGCCACCCATGCCGCACTGATCCATGACGGTGCACCCGGCGGGGACGGCGCCGTACTGCCCTTCGCGTGGATGGACGTGTCCCTCTACGCCACTGGTGCGGCCGCCCTGCGCGTCCGGCTCACCCCGACCGACCAGGGCATCGCGCTGGCCGTGGCGGACAATACCGGGCGGCCCGTGCTGGCCGCTGGATCCGTGATGTCCAGGCCGGTGCAACTCGACAAGCTCGCCGCGGCCGGAGCCGTGCACCACAACAGCCTCTACCAGGTCGAGTGGACCCCGCTCCAAGTTCCGGTGGCCGCCGCCCCGTCCCTCTCCTGGGCCGACTGGAACGATTGGACCGAGCACGGGGCATCGGCATCGGCGCGTGCCCTGCCTGACCTGTTCGTCCTGCGGAGCCTGCCCGGCAACGATGCCGAGGCCGTGCACGCCCGTACGCGCCAGGCCCTCGAAGCAGTCCAGGCCTATCTGTCCGAGGACCGACTCGCCGGAACCAGGCTTCTCGTACTCACCCGAGGCGCCGCGGCCATGCCCGGCGAGGACGTGACCGACCTGGCCGGCGCGACGGTACGAGGCCTGCTGCGCTCGGCGCAGCAGGAGAACCCCGGCCGCATCCTGCTCGCCGACGTGGACACGGACCTCGACGCGGAGGCCGGCCTCGAACTCCCGCGGATCGCCGCGGCGGCCGCGGCGGAGTCCCAGACAGTGCTCCGCGACGGCATCGCACATGTGGCACGGCTGGCCAGGGTCCCCGCCGAGCCCGTACGGCCCACAGGCTTCGGCGAGGCCGGTACGGTGCTCGTCACCGGAGCCTCTGGCACGCTCGGCAGGCTGATCGCGAGCCACCTGGTGGAGGCGCACGGGGTCCGGCGGCTGGTCCTGACGAGCAGGCGCGGCGCGGCCGCCGACGGTATGCCACAGCTGGTGGAGGAACTGACCGGGAGAGGAGTCGATGTCCGGACCGTCGCGGCCGACGCCGGTGACCGTGCGCAACTGGCTGCTGTACTGGACGGCATACCGGCCGAGCACCCGCTGACCGCCGTGGTGCACGCGGCGGGTCTCCTGGACGACGGGGTGATCGCCGCGCTGACGCCCGAGCGTGTCGATGCGATGCTGTACGGCAAGGTCGACGCCGTACTCAATCTCCACGAGCTCACCAAGGGCCTGGACCTGACCGCGTTCGTGCTGTTCTCCTCCATGGCCGGTGTGTTCGGCAACGCCGGCCAGGCCGCCTACTCGGCCGCCAACGCCTTCCTCGACGCCTTCGCCGCGCACCGGAGGGCCGACGGACTTGCTGCCACCTCGCTCGGCTGGGGCGCCTGGTCGCGGGACATGGGCATGGCGAGCACCCTGAGCGACCACGACCGGCAGCGGATGAGCGGGCACGGCATCGACGAGCTGGCCACCGAGCAGGGACTCGCGCTGTTCGACGCGGCGATCCGTGCGGAAGCTCCGCTGCTGCTCCCGGTCAACCTCAATCCGGTGGTGCTGGCCGCGGCGGGTGAGGAGCTGCCCTTCCTGCTGCGGGGGCTGGTGCCCGCGGTCAGGCGTCGTTCTACCGGAGCCGGCGCACCGGTGCGGGCTTCCGTACGCGAACGGCTGATCGGGCTGGACGAGCACGAGCAGGAGGCGCTGCTCCTGCAGCTCGTCCGCGAAGGCGCGGCCACGGTCCTGGGGCACGACGGTGCCGACGCGGTCGACCCGGACCGGGACTTCCTGGAGTCGGGCTTCGACTCGCTCACTTCGCTCGAACTGCGCAACGGCCTCAACCGGGTCACCGGCCTGCGGCTGTCGCCGACTGCGGTGTTCGACAACAAGACCCCCCGCGAGCTGGCCCGGTTCCTGCTCGGCCTGCTCGCCGCGGAGGCGGGCGGGGACGAGGCGGAGGACCGGACGGGATCCCGGCAGGGGAGCGGCTCCGGCGCGGGCTCGCTGAGTACGCTGTTCCGGTCCGCGGCCGAGGCCGGCCGGATGGACAAGGGCTTCGACCTGCTGCGCACGGTCGCCGACTTCCGTCCGACGTTCGCGGGGGTGGCGCAGGCAGGCCCTCTCGCGGTACCGGTACGACTGGCCGAAGGCCCGGGTGCACCCCGGCTGATCTGCGTCAGCACGCCCATGGCGACGGGCGGCGTCGCCCAGCACGCCCGGCTGGCCGCCGCGTTCCGGGGTGTCCGCCCTGTCTCGGCCGTACCGCTGCCCGGGTTCCTGACCGGAGAGCCGCTGCCCGCGACCACGTCCGCCGCGGTCGAGGTCGTGGCACGCGGTGTGCTCGACGCCGCCGAGGGGGAGCCGTTCGTTCTGGTCGGCTACTCGGCGGGCGGCACCCTGGCGTACGCGACGGCCGCGTACCTGGAAACCGAGCTTGGCATCACCCCCGCCGGAGTCGTCCTGCTGGACAGCTACCGGATGGACTCGGAGACGGGCGGTGTGTCGCTGGACGACCTGGCGCACGGCCTGCTGGCCAAGGAGTCCGCGTTCGGCGGCTTCGACGACGCGCGACTGTCGGGCATGGCGGGCTGGGGCAGGGTCCTCTCGGAATTCACGCCGGCTCCCGTCGCGGCGCCGGTACTGCTCGTGCAGTGCACCGAGGCCTTTGCTCCCTCCGAGGACGGTCAAGGACCGGACGGGGACACCTGGCGCGCCCAGCCCTGGCTGCCCGGGCACGACGTGGTCCAGGTACGGGCGAACCACTTCACGATCATCGAGGAGCGGGCGACGGACACCGCCGCGCTGATCTCCGACTGGCTGATTTCCACGGATCGAGGCGAACTTTCATGACGCTGGCACCCACTGCCAAGGGGACGGTTCCGTTCGGTGAGTACCAGACCTGGTACCGCATCACCGGCGACTTGAACTCCGGTCGGCCCCCGATAGTCGTCGTGCACGGCGGGCCCGGCAGCACGCACGACTACCTGTTGAGCCTGACCACGCTCGCCGAGCAGGGCTGGCCCGTCGTCCACTACGACCAGATCGGCAACGGAGGTTCCACACACCTTCCAGGCCGGGGCGCCGACTTCTGGACCGTCGACCTGTTCCTGGCCGAGCTGGACAACCTGCTCCACCAGCTTGGGATCGCCGACAGGTACGTCCTGTATGGGCAGTCCTGGGGCGGCATGCTGGTCGCCAAGCACGCCGCTGCCAAGCCGGCAGGGCTGCACGGGCTCGTCATCGCCAACTCCCCCGCTTCCTACCCGCTGTGGCGCCGGGAGATGGACCGGCTGCGGGCCGAGCTGCCCCCGGGCGTCGACGACACGCTGCGCCGGCACGAGGCCGCCGGTACGACGGAGAGCGACGAGTACCACCAAGCGATGCGGGTCTTCTACGAGAAGCACGTGTGCCTGCTCAGGCCCTGGCCGCGGGACTACCTGGCCTCGTTCTACGAGGTCTACAACGACCCGACGGTGTACTACACCATGAACGGCCCGACCGAGTTCCACGTCATCGGAACACTGCGCGACTGGTCGGTTGAGGACTGCTGCCCCGACATCGAGGTGCCGACCCTGCTGATCTCGGGACGCCACGACGAGGCCACTCCGGCCACCGTCCAGCCTTTCCAGGACCTCATCCCGGACGTGCGGTGGGAGATCCTCGAGACCTCCAGTCACCTGCCGCATCTGGAGGAGCCGGAGCTCTTCGGCAAGATCATGACGGAATACCTGACGAGCCTGTAGCCCGAGGCGCAGGCAGGGGAGATCGGGAGCCGGTAGGGGCCGCTAGGGGTACTTGTCGCGGCCCCCACCGGAACAAACTGGCCGCGACGGCCGGCACCCGCCGGCCCACCGCCCATACGAGAAGAGCATAGGGGGAACAGGACCATGGAGAGTGCTCCGCCGTCCGGCAGCGCGATCATATTTCCTGGAATGGGCCCATGCCCATTCAATGACGTGGCGAAGTTCATGCTGGTGAATCCCAGCGCCAGAAGGCTCGTGGCCACGGCGAACGAAGTCCTGGGATATTCCCTCGTGGACCGCTTCCGGGAGGCCGAGGGCGATTACAGTGAATTCGCCCAGGTGGCCTTCCTCGTCAATTGCCTGGCGTTGGCGGAATGGGCGCAGGAGTCGCTCGGCATGCAGCCGGACCTATGTGTGGGACCCAGCTTCGGCGGAAAAGCCGCGGCCGTGTACTCGGGCGCCCTCCCCTTCGAGGAAGCCGTCGGTATGACGGCGTGCTGGGCGCGGGCCTTGGAGGAGTACTTCGCAGTGGCGCACCGGGACGTGGTGACGCATTCCTTCGCCCGCACGGGCGAGGACGCGCTGGCCGAGATCCTGGGCGAGTTCGACAAGCAGGGCGAGTGGTACGACATCTCCTGCCGTGTCGACCACGACTTCCACATGATCTCGCTGCGCGAGGACCGGGTGGAGTGGCTGCGGTCCCGCGTGCGGTCGCTCGGCGGATTGCCGCTTTACACCATGCGCCCGCCGATGCACTCCCGCGCGTTCGGGCCGCTCAGGGACAGTGTGGAGCAGGACATCTTCGCCGACCTGCACTTCAGCGACCCGGTCCTGCCGGTGGTCGCCGATCAGGACGGCCGCGTCCTCACCACGGGCCCGCAGGTGCGCGCCATGCTGCTGGACGGCTTCGTCAAGGCGGTCCAGTGGCCGGACGTGGTGGCGACGCTGAAGGCCGCGGGCACGGGAAGGGTGTTCGTCTCCGGACCGGACAGTCTCTTCGGCCGGGTCGGCGTCACGACCCGCAACTTCGAGGTGGTCCCGGTCAACCCGAGGATCGCCCTGCAGCCGCGTCGCCGGGGCGCCGCCTAGGACACGCCTTTCGGGCGTCTGTGGGGCGGAGGCCGCCCCACACAGATGTGCCCTCCGTAATCGAGAAGATCACGAAGGGCGCTTCTGTGTTCAGGCCGGCCGTCTCATCGGGTGGGACTCTTGGAGATCGCGTCCCAGAGCACCTCCGGAGTCGCGAACGTCTCCGTGGTCAGCATCTCGTCGACGAAGCGCACGTCGTACATGGTTTCCAGTGACGCCAGCATTTCCACGGTGCCGAGCGAGTCCAGTCCGAGGTCGCGAAGACGGGCATCGTGATCGATTGCCTCCTGCGGACCCAAGAACGGCAGGTACTTGCGCAGTAGCTCTTCGAATTGCTCGTCCCACATGGTGTCTCCGAATCTTCAATGACTATGTGCCGCAATGGCTTTCGTGGTGACCATATTCCCCGTGCATGGCGAAAGCACCCCCTATCTGCCCCTTTTCTGTCGGAGTTTTCGAGGAAGGCTGGAAATATGTCCGATAAGGCTCTTCACGCGCGATTCCTGCGCGGACTCGAGCTCTCCCCCGGCAAGGCCGCGGTACGGGTCGGCCCGGAGTCCGTCAGCTACGAGGAGGCCCACGAGCGTGCCCTGCGCTGGGCCGGCGCCCTGCTCGCCGACGCCGGCCCGGGTGCGGGCGATCGGCCGCGAGCGGTGGGCGTGCTGGCCGCCAAGGGCGTCGACGCCTATGTGGGGCTGTTGGCCGGCCTGTACGCCGGTGCGGCCGTGGTCCCCCTGAACCCCGGGTTCCCCGCGTCCCGCACCCGGCACATGCTCCAGGTCGCCCAGGTGTCGGCGGTCCTGGCGGACGGGTCCGGCCTGGCCGCACTGGCCGGCGGGGCCGTGCCGGACATGGACTTCCCCGTCCTTCCGCTCGGCGACGCACCGGTGCCCCTCGGACGCCGGGGGATCACGGCCGGCCGGAGCGTCACCCTCGACGCCCCGCGGCCGGTCGGCGGGGACGACACCGCCTACATGCTCTTCACCTCCGGTTCCACCGGCAGGCCCAAGGGCGTGCCGATCAGCCACGGAAACCTGTCCCACTACTTCGGACTGCTGGACCGTCGCTACGACTTCCACCAGGACGACGTCTTCTCCCAGACCTTCGACCTGAACTTCGACTGCGCCATGTTCGACCTCTTCAACGCCTGGGGCGCGGGCGCCACCGTCCAGGCGGTGCCGGCACAGGCGTACCGCGACATGCCGGCGTTCCTCGCCGGACACGACATCAGCGTCTGGTTCTCCACGCCCAGCGCCATACCCCTGATCCGCAGGATGGGCGGCCTCCAGCCGGGGTCACTCCCCGCGCTGCGCTGGTCCCTCTTCGCTGGCGAGGCGCTCAACGCCGCCGACGCGGTGGACTGGCAGGCAGCGGCCCCCGATGCGACCCTCGAGAACATCTACGGACCCACGGAGTTGACCGTCACCATCGCCGGCCACCGGTGGTCACCGCAGGACTCGCCTGCCCGGTGCGTCAACGGACTAGTCCCCATCGGGGCCGTCAACGAGGGCCACGACCACATGCTGCTCGGCGACAACGGCGACCCGGTGCAGAGCGAGGGCGAACTGTGCATCACCGGGCCCCAGATGGTCTCCGGCTATCTCGACCCCGCCGACGAGCAGGGGCGCTTCCACCCCTACGGCGGGCGTACGTGGTACCGCACTGGGGACCGGGTGCGCACTCTGGACAACGGGGAGTTGATCTACCTGGGCCGCCTGGACAACCAGGTGCAGATCCAGGGCTGGCGCGTCGAACTCGCCGAGGTGGAGCACGCCCTGCGAGCCTCCGAAGGAGTCACCGAGGCGGTCGCCGTCACCCGCCCCTCGGACAATGGCCTGGAGCTCGTCGTCTTTTACACCGGTTCGCCCGTTGCCCCGTCAGTGCTGGCCAGGGAGCTGCGGGAGACGCTGCCGCAGGGCATGCTGCCGCGCGAGTACCGGTACCTGGACGAATTGCCCCTGAACTCCAACAGGAAGATCGACCGGGGCAAACTCGCGGCCGCGTGCGCCGCCGGGGACCCCATGGCCGAAACAGCGGCGGTTTAGCCTCGCGCTTTCATGAAGCGGGCTGTCCGACGGGTGGTCAGATAAGCGAAAAGTGCCTCTGACCAGCAAGAATGAGGATTGTCGAGGTCCTTGTTCCTGCCACCGTCGGAGGCACTTCCCAGGTGAAGAAGCGTATCGGGTCCTATCCCCGCGTCCGCATTGAGGGCGGCGGTCATGCGGTGGTGTCCCAGGCCGGGGCTGTACTGCTGGTCGAGACGGTCCGCAAGGCCGGGCTGGACCAGGCGATATCGACGGCGCTGACGCCGTGGCGACGTCCGCGGGCGGTGCACGATCCGGGCAAGATCCTGCTGGACGTCGCCCTGGCGGTCGCTCTGGGCGGCGACTGCCTCGCGGATGTCGGGATGCTGCGGGCCGAGCCGGCCGTGTTCGGCCCGGTGGCCTCCGACCCGACCGTCTCCCGACTCATCGACACCCTCGCCGCGGCCGGGCCGAAGGCCCTCTCCGCGATAGGGGCCGCGCGGGCCGAAGCCCGCGAGCACGTCTGGAACGTGGCCAAGAACGCGGCCCCGGACGCCGCAGGACACGTGATCGTGGACCTGGACGGGGTGCTCGTGCTGGCCCACTCCGAGAAACAGGACGCCACCGCGACCTGGAAGAAGACCTTCGGACACCATCCCCTGATGGCCTTCGTCGACCACGGAAGCGGCGGGAGTGGAGAGCCGGTGGCCGGCCTGCTCAGGCCGGGCAACGCAGGCAGCAACACCGCCGCCGACCACATCACCACGACTGGGCTCGCTCTGGCCCAGCTGCCGAAGACCTACCGGCGCGGACGCCGGACGCTGATCCGTACCGACTCCGCAGGCGGCACCCACGAGTTCGTCGCCTGGCTCGCCCAGCGCGGCCGGTGGCTGTCGTACTCGGTCGGCATGACCATCACCGACGCCATCCACCAGGCCGCCCTCAAAGTCCCGCCGGCCGCGTGGACGGCAGCGATCGAGCCGGGCGGCGAGATCCGCGACGGAGCCTGGGTCGCCGAACTCGACGGCGACTGCCTCAAGGGCTGGCCAAAGGGAACGCGGCTGATCGTCCGCAAGGAACGCCCGCACCCCGGCGCCCAGTTGCGGATCACCGACGCTGACGGCCTGCGGCTGACCGCGTTCGCCACCAACACCACCGGCGCCCCCATCGCCGCACTCGAACTGCGGCACCGCCAGCGCGCGAGGGCCGAGGACCGCATCCGGGCCGCCCGCGCCACCGGCCTGCGCAACCTTCCCCTGCACGACACCGCCCAGAACCGGATCTGGCTGGAGATCGTCCAGCTCGCCCTCGACCTGCTGGCCTGGATGCCCATGCTCGCCCTGAACGGCAAAACTCGCAGGTGGGAGCCCCGCCGTCTGCGACTCCGCCTGTTCTCCGCCGCCGCCCAGATCGTCACGACCGCCCGCCGCCGACACCTGAGATTCGCACGCCACTGGCCCTGGACCGACGTGATCACCGACGCCCTGGCACGACTCGAAGCTCTCCCGAACCCCGGCTGACCAGCGCGTTCCCGTCCCTGCGAGCAGCATCCTCCCGCCGGAGCCGTGGAACCCGGCGCCCACCCGACGCGACAGCCGGGCCACCAGCCTGACCACCACCAGCCCGAACAACCGAAACGGCCCGCCGAAGAAACCGACGGACCGTCACGAAAGATCGAGGTTAGGGGTCATTAGGGGTGCTGGTGCCGCGCCCCGGCTGAATAGCGTTTGGCCCAAGAAACTCGCTCGTGCCGTGTGCGGGACAGTGGCCGCCGCCATTGACGCGAGGTGGATCACCTGCAGGCAGGCCCGTCCCAAGAGGGGAATCATGACCGAAATCGCTGAAGCGGAAAAGACGGACGCAGAGGTGCGGCGCCCGTTCCCGCTTGCCGCTCGTTGCCCGTTCGGTGCACCGGCCGAGTACGCCGAGCTGCGTGAGACCGAACCGGTGTCCAAGGTGACCGTTGCCGTGAACGGCCGGCCCGCCTGGCTCTTCACCAGGTACGACCTCATCCGGCAGATTCTCAGCGACTCCCGGCTGAGCGCGAACATCAAACTGCCGGGATATCCGATCCCGATCAATGTGGACGATTCCTACGTTCAGACGGTCCGCCGCGGGCTCTTCAACCTGGACGGTCACGACCACGCCGTGCAGCGCCGACTCCTCGGCCCCGAGTTCAGCGTCAAGACGCTCGAGAAGCTGCGCCCACGCATTCAGTCGATCGTCGACGGTTACATCACCCGAATGCTCGAGCAGGGCGGCCCAGTGGACCTGGTGGCGGCCCTCTCCATTCCGATGCCCTCGCAGGTCGTCTGCGAGATCCTGGGAATTCCCTTCCAGGACCGGGAAGTCTTCCAGAACTGGTCGGGCACGCTGATGAACAGTGCCACCCTGCCGGAGGAGCAGATCCGGATCATCGGCCAGATGGAGGAGTACCTCGGCAAGCAGATCGCCGAGAAGGCCGCCACCCCCGGTGACGACCTGCCCAGCCGGGTCATCGAGAAGAACGAGCGTGAGGGCCACGGTCTCAGCCACGAGGACATCGCCTGGATGACCAACGTCCTCAACGGCGCCGCCCACGAGACCACGGCCAACAACCTCACCCTCGGTGTCCTCGCGCTGCTCCAGCACCCGGACCAGCTCGCCGAGTTCAAGGCCGACCCCTCGCTCGCACCCAAGGTGGTCGAAGAGGTGCTGCGCTATTCCAGCACCAACGACTGGGGCACCTCCCGCGTCGCGACCGAGGACATCGAGATCGGTGGAGTGCTGATCCGCGAGGGTGAAGGAATCATCACCTCGCGCGTCGCCGCCAACTACGACGACGGTGCTTTCGAGGACCCCGAGACGTTCGACATCCACCGGGGTGCGAGCAACCACCTCGCGTTCGGATACGGAGTTCACGGCTGCGTCGCGCAGAACCTGGCCCGCATGGAACTCCAGATCGCCATGACCACCCTGTTCACGCGCATTCCCGACCTGCGGCTCGCCGTTCCGGCCGAGGAGCTGCGGGTGCGCGAGGACGCGCTCATCCACGGGATTTACGAACTCCCGGTCACCTGGTAACGGAGGAATACCCATCATGCGTGTGCTGGTTGATGACGATAAGTGCGTCGGTGCCGGATGCTGTGTGCTCGCCGCGCCGGACCTGTTCGAGCAGAACGACGAGGACGGTCGAGTCTTCCTGCTCATCGAAAATCCCGGTACCGAGCTGCGCGATGACGTACTCGAAGCGATTGACGTCTGCCCCGCGGACGCGCTCCAGCTGATCGACGAGTAATTCTCCGGCGCATGGGGAGGGCCGCCCCTCCCCATGCGCCGGAATGCGACCCGGACCGCCTTTTCCAGAAATCGGAGAACGGCTTTGCATGCCCAGAATCAACTGACCGACCGTGAAACGGGGCTCGCGTACCCGCAGGGAACCCTTGTCCACGCCCTGCTGGACGACGCCGCGGCAGAGGTGCCCGACGCCTGCGCCGTGCGTGACTCCGTCACCGCGCTGAGCTACCGCCGACTGCGCGAGCTGAGCCACGCCGTCGCCCACTGGCTGCGGGACCAGGGCGTGGCCCCCGGCGACCGGGTGGTCGTTCAACTGCCCAGCCGGGTCGAGCTGGTCGCCCTGTTCTACGGAGTCGTACGCTGCGGCGCTGTCTTCGTGCCGCTGAACCCCGCGATGAAGAGGTTCCACCTCTCCTCCGTGCTCGAGAACGCCGAACCGACCGTGGCCATCGGCGACGCCGCGTCCGCACCTGGTCTGCGCGAGAACACCGCCGTCCCCGTCCACGAACTCTCCGTGGCCTGGCCGCACATCCTCTCCGTGGCCGACAAGACGCCGGAATCGGTGGACGTCGAGGTCGGGCTCGAGGACATCGCCGCCCTCGTCTACACCTCGGGAAGCACCGCCGCCCCCAAGGCAGTGGTGTGCCCCCACCGGCAGGTCACCTTCGCCTCCTCGGCGATCAACGCAGAGCTGGGATACCGACCGGACGACGTGGTCTTCTGCCGCTTCCCGCTGTCCTGGGACTACGGCCTGTACAAGGTCCTGCTCTCCTGCCTGGGCCGTTCGCAACTGATCCTCGCCGGCGAGGAGTCCGACCTCATCCTGCTCAAGCGGATGAGGGAGACCGGCGCCACCGTCGTACCGATCGTACCGTCACTGGCTGCGATGATCGCCACCCTTGCCAACCGCGACACCGAACAGCCGCCACCCGTGAGGATGTTCACCAACACGGGGGCCGCCCTCGCGGACACCACCATCGAGGCGCTGCGGGAGGCCTTCCCCGGCGTACGGGTGGTGCGCCAATTCGGGCAGACGGAGTGCAAGCGGATCTCCATCATGCCGCCCGAGGAGGACGGCGAACGCCCCAGGTCGGTCGGCCGCCCGCTGCCCGGCACACGGGTGTTGATCCTCGACGCCGACGGCGCCGAGCTTCCCGTCGGCGAGATCGGCGAGATCGTGGCCGCGGGGCCGCACGTGATGCCCGGCTACTGGCGCAACCCCGAGCAGTCCGCCGGGAACTTCCGCCCGGACCCGGTCACCGGCGAGCCGCGCCTGCACACCGGCGACTACGGAAGCCTCGACGCCGACGGCTATCTCTACTTCGAGGGCCGCCGGGACGACATGTTCAAGCGCAAGGGCATCCGCATGAGCACCGTCGAGATCGAGGCCGCGGCCATGGACATCCCCGGTGTCCGGGTCGCCGCGGTGATCCCACCGAACGCCGACCGAGATCTGACGGTGTTCGTGGAGGCCGATCTGGCGCCGAACGTCGTACTGAAGGAGCTCGCCAAGCGCCTGGAAGGCGCAAAGGTTCCCGCGCTGTGCAAGGTCATCCCGGAACTGCCGCTGACCCTGCACGGGAAAAACGCGCGCCAGGCGCTGATCGACATGCTCGAAGGGGGCGACCGGTGACACGTCACGAAGAGCTGGCGGTGCGCTACGGCACACCTCTCTACGTCTACGACCTCGACGAGGTCACTGCGGCACGGCGCGAGCTTTTCGACGCGCTGCCCCAGGGCTTCGATCTATACTACGCGCTCAAGGCGAACCCGCACCCCGGGCTGGTCCGGGCGTTGCGCGAGGGCGAAGGCCGGACCTGCCGCCCGGAGATCAGCTCGACGGGTGAACTCGCCGCGGCGCTCGAAGCGGGCTTCTCCGGCGCGGACTGCCTCTACACCGGCCCGGGCAAGACCCTCGGCGAACTGAACGAGGCCATCGGGCTGGGCGTGCGCATGTTCTCCACCGACTCGGTCACCGATGTGCGCAGGGTCGGCGCGGCCGCGCTCGAACACGGCGTGGTGGCCGAGTGCCTGCTGCGGATCAACAGCGCCTCGGCAAGCGCGAGCAGCAGCATCCGGATGACCGGCACTCCGTCGCAGTTCGGTTTCGACAGCGAGACCCTCGCCGAGGTGCTCCCCGAGCTGCGGGAGGTACCGGGCACCCGCATCACGGGCATGCACTTCTTCCCGCTGAGCAACGCCAAGGACGAGGCCTCGCTGATCGGCGAGTTCCAGCACACCATCGCCGTCGCGGCGCAGCTGAGCGAAGAGCTGGACATCCCGCTGGAGTACCTGGACATCGGCGGCGGCTTCACCGTCCCGTACGGAGTCCCGGGCGGGCGCGGCAGCTACCCGAAGCTGCGCGCGGAGCTCGAGGCCGCCCTCGATACGCACTTCCCCGACTGGCGCTCGGGCAGTCCCCGGCTGGCCTGCGAATCCGGTCGCTTCCTCATCGGCGCGAGCGGCACCCTGCTCGCCTCGGTCAGCAACGTCAAGGTCAGCCGGGGCCGCAAGTTCGTGATCACGGACGCGGGCATCAACACCTTCGGCGGCATGTCGGGCCTGGGGCGTCTGCTGCCCGTGGCCGTACAGCCCCAGGCCGGCGCCGAGGTGGAGTCCGCGAGCCTGGTCGGCCCTCTGTGTACACCGGGCGACATGCTCGGCCGGGAGATCAAGCTGCCCGTACTGCAGGCCGACGACCTCGTCAGCGTCCCCAACGTCGGCGCGTACGGCCCCACCGCGAGCCTGCTCATGTTCCTCGGCAGGCCGGCACCCACCGAGGTGATCGTCCGTGGGGACGGAGAAGTCTCCGCATCACGCATCGAACACCACCGCTCGGACGTACCGCCCGCGACCGGAGCACGAGAGTGAACAGCGCCCGACCCGCAGTCATCCCCCCGAACCCGGCGGCGCCCGAGTCCCCCCGCGGCACCGTCGTCGTCACCGGCATGGCCTCCGACTCGCACACCTGGAACCTGGTCTTCCTGCAGCTGCTGATCGAGGAGCTGGGCTACGACGTCGTCAACCTCGGCCCGTGCGTGCCCGACGAGCTCCTCGTCGAGGAATGCCGGTCCCTGTCACCCCACATGGTCGTCATCAGCAGTGTCAACGGACACGGCTACCAGGACGGAATGCGGGTGATCGGACGGCTCCGCTCCTGCGAGGAGCTCGCCGACACCCCCGTCGTGATCGGCGGAATGCTCGGCATCTCCGCCGAGGAGAATGCCGCGTACGTCGACGAACTGATGGCGTCCGGCTTCCACGCCGTGTTCGAGGGGAGCAGCAGCACCACGGGCTTCCGGGACTTCGTGAACGCGTTGCCCGCCACGGCCGGCGCGACGCCGGAGATGGCCGCCGCCGCGTCATGACCTCCATCGTCCGCTCGGTGCGCCGGGCCCTCAGGCAGAACCGGCCCGTGGACTTCGGCGCCTTCGTACGCCGCGCGGGCGGTTCGGGCGGGCTAGTCGTGCAGCCGAGGATGGGGTTCGGCGGCCCCGGCCCGATGCGGGCCGGGCTCGCCGCCACCAAGGCGGCGAAGGCCACCACGGTCGGCACCATTACCCTCGACAGCTTCACCCGCGTCGGTGAGCTGGAGTCGGTCGAGGAAGCCCTGCGCCACGGCGTCGGCCTCAACGGCTATCCGATCGTCACCTATGGGACGGAGGTCACCGAGGCGGTCCTCGACGGCATCCGGGATCCTCGCTTCCCCGTGCAGGTCCGGCACGGCTCTGCCGTACCGGGAGACATCTTCGACAAGCTCATCGAGCTCCGCCTCAACGCCACCGAGGGCGGCCCCGTCTCCTATTGCCTGCCGTACGGGCGCACTCCGCTCGCCGACTCCATCGAGAACTGGCAGCAGTGCACCCGGCGCTTCGCGACCCTGCGCGAGGTCGGAGTCGAACCCCACCTGGAAACCTTCGGCGGCTGCATGATGGGACAGCTCTGCCCCCCGAGCATGCTGGTGGCGCTGAGCGTCCTGGAGGCGCTGTTCTTCTGCTACCACGGAGTGCACAGCGTCTCGGTCAGCTACGCCCAGCAGACCAACGCGAGCCAGGACCGGGAGGCGGTACTCGCCCTGCGACGGCTATGTGCCGAACTGCTGCCGACCGAGAACTGGCACGTGGTCATCTACGCCTACATGGGCGTCTACCCGATGACCGACCACGGCGCGTACGCGCTGCTGGGCCAGGCCGCAGAACTGGCGGTCAGCACGGGATCCGAGCGGATCATCGTCAAGACCGTCGCGGAGTCGAGGCGAATCCCCACCATCGAGGAGAACGTCGCCGCACTGGAATTCGCCGGGGACACTGCCGCCGGCAGCAGGCTGGTGATCGGTGACGCGACCGCCACCGACTCGCAGACCTACCAGGAGGCCCGCGCGCTCATCGAGGCCACCCTGGACCTTGACCGGGACATCTCACGGGCTCTGCTCCTCGCCTTCCGGCGCGGGTTCCTCGACATTCCCTACTGCCTGCACCCCGACAACCGCGGCAGTTCCCGCAGTTATATCGACGGGGACGGGTGGCTGCGTTGGGGTGACATCGGCTCGCTCCCGCTGAGCGGGCTCGTCAAGGGCGGCCACAACAGCCGCGTCACCTCCGCGGGGCTGCTCACCGACCTCTCCTACGTGCGCCGCCGGTTCGACGAGGCCGGGCCGCGCACCTCTCTCCAAGGGCCCGCACAGGCGCCCGCACAACCGCCAGCAAAGGACGGTGCACAGAGCCGATGACAACCGACGGGCACAATCAACGCCTGACCATTCTCGGCGCGGGCGTGATGGGCGTGAACATCGCGACGACGGCACTGGGCCACGGGATTCCCGTCGTCCTGGTCGACGTCGAGCAGAGCACCCTGGACCGCGCCCGCAGCCAGATCTCCCAGCTGCTGCGCCACGCGACGCTGATGGGAGCACTGCCGACGGGTACCGCGGCCGGTGAACTGACCACCACGCTGTCCCCCGCGGACGGTGCGGACGCGACCGTGGTGATCGAGGCGATCACCGAGGATGCCACTCTCAAGGCCAAGGTACTGGCCGAGGTTTCGGGACTGATCCGCCCCGGCACCCCGCTGATCTCCAACACCTCCGGCATCCCCATCGACGAGCTCGCCGACGCGACCGTCCGCCCGGCGGAGCTGGTCGGCACTCACTTCATGAACCCCACCTACCTCATCGCGATGGTGGAGGTCATTCGGGGCCCGCGCACCAGCGACGAGACGATGACCGCGGTCGTGGACCTGCTGGAGGCCATGAAGCGGCGCTCGATCGTCGTCCGGGATGCCCCCGGCTTCGTCACCAGCCGACTGCTCCACCCGATGATCAACGACGCGGCACGCGTGGTCCAGGCCGGTACCGCCGACGTCGAGGCGGTCGACGCCCTGATGGAGGGCTGCCTCGGGCACCCCACCGGGCCGCTGCGCACCGCCGACCTGATCGGGATCGACAACCTCGTCGACTCGCTCGCCGCACTGTACGAGCGGACCGGCGACGAGGGCTGCCGCCCCTGCGACCTGCTTCTCGAGAAAGTCCGGCGAGGCCACATCGGCCGCAAGTCGGGCCGCGGCTTCTATGACTACGGAAAGGCACTCTCGTGACCACGAACGACACCACCCGGACGGCTGAGATCACGGCCGAAGCCATCGAGACCGAACTGCTCGCCTACCTCGAGGGCCGGACCAAAACGAAGCTCACCCCGGATCACGACCTGTTCGGTTCGGGCCTGGTTACCTCCATGTTCGCTATGGAACTCGTCGTCCACCTCGAGGGCGGCTACGACATCGTGATCTCCGGCCCCGACCTGAAGCTGGAGCACTTCCGCACCGTCCAGTCGATGGTCTCCCTGGTGCTCAGGCTCCGTGAGGCCGTGGTCGACCGTGGCTGACCTACTCGCCGAGGAACGCGATACGGTCCTCGCCCTGGTCGGCGACCAGGCCGACGCATGGGACCGGGCGGGCCTGCTGCCCGCGGAGCTGCTGCGCAAGCTCGGCGGCCTCGGACTGCTGAGCGCGCAGATCCCGGCCGTCCACGGCGGCCGTGGAGCGGACAGCCGCACGAACGGCGAGTTCACCGCGTACGTGGGCAGCCTGTGCAGTTCCCTGCGCAGCGTCATGACCTCGCAGGGCATGGCCGCGTGGACGATCGAGCGGCTCGGCACCCCGGAACAGCACCGCGCCTTCCTGCCTGGGCTGGGCAGCGGGCTGCTGGCCGCGGTCGGCTTCAGCGAGACTGACGCGGGCAGCGACCTGTCGGCGATCGGCACCCGGATCCGCCGCGAGGGCGACTCGGTCGTCGTGGACGGTGCCAAGCGCTGGATCACCGCCTCGTACTACGCCGACCTGCTGGTGATCGTCGGACAGTACGAGGACGGCGCGGCGGCCGTCGTGATCCCGGCCAACACCCCGGGTGTGCACGTGGAACGCGTCCCCGCCCCGATGGGCTGCCGGGCGGCCGGCCACGCCGACCTCCGCTTCGACTCCGTACGGGTACCCGCGGAGAACGTACTGGGGGGCACCGGACTGCCCCTGCCACTCGTCGTCACGGCGGCACTCGGCTACGGCCGGATGTCGGTGGCCTGGGGCTGCGTGGGCATCCTGCGCGCCTGTCTCGCTGCCGCAGCCGGCCATGCCAAGAACCGGCGGCAGTTCGGCAAGCCGATCGCCAAGCACCAGCTGGTCGCCCGGCACATCGCGGAACTGTACGTGTCCGAGCAGATCGCGACACGAGCCTGCGAGCACGCCAGCTCGTGCTGGGACGCCAAGTCCCCCGACATGGTCGTCGCGGCCGTGACGGCCAAGCACATCGGCGCCGGTCATGCCGCACGGGGAGCCGCCGCCGCGGTACAGGTGCTGGCCTCGGCCGGAGCCCAGGACGGCCACGTGGTGGCGCGCGCCTACCGCGACGCCAAGCTGATGGAAATCATCGAGGGCAGCAACGAGATCTGCCAGCTGATTCTGTCTCAGCACGCCCTCACCCATGCCGAGTGACTCGAACGAGGGGAAGGGAACGACCGTGTCCGGCAACCCGAACGTGGTGAAGTGTCTGGTCTGGGATCTCGACAACACGCTGTGGTCGGGCACCCTGCTGGAGGACGGCGACGTGCGGATGTCCGAGGCAGTGCGCGACGTCGTCGTCGAGCTGGACTCCCGCGGCATCCTGCAGTCCGTCTCCAGCAAGAACGACTACGCCCAGGCGTGGGCTCGGCTCGAGGAACTGGGCATCGCCGAGTACTTCGTGCTCCCGCACATCGGCTGGGGCCGCAAGTCGGACTCGGTGCTCGACATAGCCGAACAGCTGAAGTTCGCGCAGAACACCATCGCCTTCATCGACGACCAGCCCGCCGAGCGGGCCGAGGTGGCCTTCCACGCGCCGGAAGTCCGCTGCTACGACGCCGTACAGGCGCTGTCGCTGCCCGGTCTTCCGGAGTTCAGCCCCAAGTCGGTGACCGTGGACTCCCGCAGGCGCCGCGAGATGTACCAGGCCGGGTTTCGCAGGTCCGCCGAGCAGGAGAACTTCAACGGCCCCGACGAGGAGTTCCTGCGCTCGCTCCAGCTGGAGCTGCGCATCGGGCGGGCCGGCGGGGAGGAGCTGTCCCGTGTCGAGGAACTCACCCTGCGCACCAGCCAGATGAACGCCACGGGTGTGCACTACTCCGACGAGACCCTGCGCGGGCTGCTCGCCGATCCGGACCACCAGGTCCTGGTTGCCACGCTGACCGACCGTTTCGGTACGCACGGCGCCATTGGCGTGATGCTGCTGGAGACGAGCGGCGACGCCGCCTGGAATCTGAAGCTGCTGGCCACGTCGTGCCGGGTCGTGTCGTTCGGTGTGGGCACCGCCATCCTGAACTGGCTGGCCGACCAGGCGGCCAGGGCGGGCGTCCACCTCGTCGCCGACTTCCGGCGCACCGACCGCAACCGGATGATGGAAGTCGCCTACCGGTTCGCGGGCTTCGCCGCCGACGAGGACTGCGGGTGCCTCGCCGGGCCGGACGCTGCCGGTGACGTCGTCCACGACATCCAGCGGCTGCACCTCGTCCCGACCCGGCATGAAGCGCCTTCGACCCTGACCCTCATCGCCCCCGAGCTCGCCGCGGGCGCGCGTTCCACGGTCTGACCGGGCCGCCCCCGCGCCCTGCCCCGACCCCCGCCGCCGCCGTCGGCACCCCCTACGGGGTACCGGCGGCGGCCGCGTAGGGGTCCGCAACCCCACACCCCTTCCCTTCCGGTCCGGCCCCCGCCGGCCCGGTGATTCTTCGTGAGGAGGACGGGGACGCGGCCGCGACGCGGCCCCGCCCTCGAACCAGCCATGGCGCAACAAATC
The DNA here is from genome assembly GCF_055231995.1 of Streptomyces sp. Tek67B01. Classification (NCBI taxonomy): domain Bacteria; kingdom Bacillati; phylum Actinomycetota; class Actinomycetes; order Kitasatosporales; family Streptomycetaceae; genus Streptomyces; species Streptomyces sp. Tek67B01. The sequence goes on along the minus strand of NZ_JBUYUY010000001.1, from coordinate 1,881,440 downwards.
CTGTCCACCCCGGACCTGCTCGACTACGTCCGGCAGGTCTCCCTGCGGGACGACGACATCCTGGCCGGACTGCGCGCAGAGACGGCCCAACTACCGGCCGGCGAAGCCATGCAGGTCATGGCCGAGGAGGGCCAGCTGCTGGCCCTGCTGGTCGGCCTGACCGGAGCCCGGACTGTGCTGGAGATCGGCACCTTCACCGGCTACAGCACTCTGTGCATGGCCCGTGCCGTGCCTTCGGACGGTCAGGTCATCACCTGCGACATCCTCGACAAGTGGCCCGCGATCGGCGCCGAGTACTGGAAGCGGGCAGGGGTCCATGACCGGATCGACCTGCGGATCGGCAACGCCGTGGACACCCTCGATGGCCTAATCGCCGAACGGGGCCTGGAGAGCGTCGACTTCGTGTTCATCGACGCGGACAAGGCGAACTATCCAGCGTACTACGAGTCGGCGCTCGCGCTGCTCAAGCCGGGCGGTCTGATCGTCGTCGACAACACCATCTTCTTCGGCCGGGTCATCGACCCCTCGGCCCAGGATCCGGACACGCTGGCGGTGCGCGAACTCAACGCGCTCCTGTACGAGGACGACAGGGTGGAGATCTCCCTCCTCGTCATGGCGGACGGCATCACGCTCGTCCGCAAGAAGTCCCTCTGATCCCTGTTAGGGGCAGCTAGGGGTGTGGACGGTGTACGGCACCGACATACGGTGCCGGATGTGCCGTGGCCGGACGTGGATGAGGTTGGTCTGCGTATACAGGGATAGCGTGGAGTGGTGAGATGAGCGAGTCCGGTAGCTTCCTTTCTGACCGTGCGGAAACGGTGGGGGAGGGATGGGCGCAGGCATTGTCCGGCGGGCTGGAAAGCATGCCGGCCGCCGAACAGACCCGTATTCTCACCGACCTCGTCCGCGCCGAGACGCAAGCGGTCCTGAGCCGGTACCGGCGGGACCGCGCAGATGTGCTGGACGTGGGGCTCTCCTTCCGGGAACTGGGCTTCGACTCGCTGGCCGGGGTCGACCTGCACGCCAGGATCGTCGCCGCCACCGGCCTCGATCTGCCGGTGACCCTCACCTTCGACCACCCGACCCCACGGCACCTGGCCGAGCGCCTGCGGACCGGACTGCTCGGTATGGACCCTGAGGCCGAGGAGGTACCGCTGCCGGCCGGAGACCTGGACGACGAGCCCGTCGTTATCGTCGGAATCGGCTGCCGCTATCCGGGTGGAGTTGATTCTCCGGAGAAACTGTGGGAACTGGTCTCGGGAGAAAAGCATGTCATCTCCGATTTCCCGGACGACCGAGGATGGGATCTGGAAAAGCTCTTCGACCCCGACCCGTCCACCCCGCACACCACTTATGTGCGACAGGGAGGATTCCTCTCCGACGCAGCTGACTTCGATGCCGAATTCTTCGGTATCGGCCCGCGCGAGGCCTCCGCGATGGATCCGCAGCAGCGGCTCGTCCTGGAGACCGTCTGGGAAGCCCTGGAGCGCTCCGGAATCGACCCCGATTCGCTGCACGGAAGTGCGACGGGCGTCTTCATTGGAGCCGAACCCCAGGAGTACGGGATGCGACTGCACGAGGCCCCCGACGGCCTCGACGGCTACCTCCTCGCCGGCAATGCGCCCAGCGTCGTCTCCGGCCGCGTCTCCTATACGCTCGGTCTGGAAGGCCCGGCGCTGACCGTCGACACCGCCTGCTCCGGCTCCCTTGTGGCCCTGCACCTGGCCGCACAGTCCCTTCGGCGGGGCGAGTGCTCGCTCGCGCTGACCGGCGGTGTGGCCGTCATGGGCAGCCCGGGCGTGTTCACCTCCTTCAGCCGTCAGCGCGGACTGGCCCCGGACGGGGTGGCGAAGCCGTTCGCCGCCGCCGCCGACGGCACCGGATTCTCCGAGGGCGTCGGTGTCCTCGTACTGGAGCGGCTGTCCGACGCCCGCCGCAACGGCCACCGGGTACTCGCCGTCGTACGCGGCTCCGCCGTCAACCAGGACGGCGCCTCCAACGGACTCACCGCACCCAGCGGCCCCGCCCAGCAGCGGTTGATCCGCCAGACACTGGCCAACGCGGGACTGACCGCCGCCGAGGTCGACGCCGTCGAGGCGCACGGCACCGGCACGATGCTCGGCGACCCCATCGAGGCCCAGGCGCTGATCGCCACGTACGGCCGGGACCGCGCCGCCGAACGCCCGCTGTGGCTCGGCTCCGTGAAGTCGAACATCGGCCACACCCAGGCCGCGGCCGGTGTCGCAGGCGTGATCAAGATGGTGCAGGCCATGCACCACGGGGTCCTGCCGCGCACGCTCCACGTCGACACCCCGTCCCCCGCCGTCGACTGGAGTGCGGGCGCAGTGCGCCTGCTCACCGAGCAGGTGGACTGGGACGGCTCCGGCCGCCCGCGCCGGGCCGGCGTCTCCTCCTTCGGCGTGAGCGGTACCAACGCCCACGTCATCCTGGAGGAGGCCGAGCCCGCCGATCACGCCGAGCCCGCCGAGGTCACATCCTGGTGGACCGGGGCAGCGGCCGGGCCCGTGCTCCTGCCCCTCTCGGCCCGCAGCGAACCGGCCCTGCGCGCACAGGCGACCCGCCTGCTGGCCCTCGTCGAGGACGGTGCCGACACCCCCCTCGCCGACCTCGGCCACGCCCTGGGAGTCACCCGCGCCTCCCTCTCCCACCGCGGAGTCGTCCTGGCAGGCGATCGCGCGGAGGCGATCCGAGGCCTGCGGGCCCTCGCCGACGGTACGGAGGCCCCCGGCGTACAGCGGGGCACCTCGGCCGGCGGCCGGCTCGCGTTCCTGTTCACCGGGCAGGGCAGCCAGCGTCTGGGCATGGGCCGGGAACTCCACGACACCTGGCCCGTCTACGCGGAAGCGCTCGAAGAGGCCATCGGCCACCTCGACCTCCAGCTCGAACACTCCCTGTGGGACGTCCTCTTCGCCCCCGAGGGCTCGCCGGAGGCGGCGCTGCTGGACGAGACCATGTACACCCAGGCCGCTCTGTTCGCGGTCGAGGTGGCACTTTTCCGGCTCCTGGAGTCGTGGGGCGTGCGGCCCGACTTCGTGGCCGGACATTCGATCGGTGAGCTCGCCGCGGCACACGTCGCCGGAGTGCTGTCGCTGGAGGACGCGGCGACGCTGGTCGGCGCGCGCGGCCGGCTGATGCAGGCACTGCCCCGGGGCGGTGCGATGGTCGCCGTCCGGGCCACGGAGGCGGAGGTACTCCCGCTGCTGACCGCCGGAGTGAGCATCGCGGCCGTCAACGGCCCCTCGTCCGTCGTCATCTCGGGCGTCGAGAACGAAGTCCTCGCGGTGGCCGCCGAGTTCACCGTTCAGGGCCGCAAGACGAAGCGACTGCAAGTCAGCCACGCCTTCCACTCGCCGCTCATGGAGCCCATGCTCGCCGAGTTCCGGCAGCTCGCCCAGATCCTCGACTACCACCGGCCTCACATCCCGGTCGTCTCGAACGTCACCGGCCGGGCCGCCACCGCCGAGGAACTGTGCTCGCCCGAGTACTGGGTCCGGCACGTCCGCGAAGCGGTCCGCTTCGCCGACTCCGTCGAGTGGATGGCCGCCCAGGACGTCCGCATCTTCCTCGAACTCGGCCCCGACGGCGTGCTCAGCGCCATGGGCCGCGACTGCTTCGCCGAGCTGCCGGACACCCACGCCTTCGCCCCCCTGCTGCGGGCCCGCCGCGCCGAACAGCGCGAACTCCTGTCGGCACTGGCGCTGGCGCACGCCCGGGGCGTCGGCCTTGACTGGGACGCGCTGTCCGCCGACCGCACCGCCCGCCGGGTCGAGCTGCCGACCTACGCCTTCCAGCGGCGCCGGTTCTGGCTGGCCGCGCCGAACTCCACCGCCGACCCCTCCCGCTTCGGCCAGATAGCCGCGGAACACCCGCTGCTGGGCGCCGTCGTGGGCTTGGCCGACACGGGCGGCGTCGTCCTCACCGGCAGTGTGTCCCTTCGTACGCACCCCTGGCTCGCCGACCACGTCATCGGCGGCACCACCCTGCTGTCCGGCACCACCGTCGTGGAGCTGGCCGTACGCGCCGGTGACGAGGTCGAATGCGATCTGCTCGAAGAGCTGACGCTGGAGACCCCGCTGGCGCTGCCCCAGCACGGCGGCACCGCCCTCCAGGTGGTGGTGGGCGCGGCCGACGCGGCCGCGCAGCGCACGGTGGAGTTCTACTCACGCGCAGAGGACGCGCCGGCCGACGTTCCTTGGACCCGGCACGCCAGCGGAGTCCTCGCCTCCTCCGACACCGCTCGGCCCGCCACCGAGAACTTCGGCCTGACCCAGTGGCCGCCGCGCGACGCGGAGGCCATCGACCTTACCGGCCTCTACACCGAGATGATCCGCCAGGGCTACGCGTACGGACCGGCGTTCCAGGGCCTGCGGGCGGCCTGGCGGGCCGACGGCGCGGTGTACGCCGAAGTCGCCTTGCCGGACTCGGCCGCCGCCGACGCGGCCTCGTTCGCCCTGCACCCGGCGCTCCTCGACGCGGTGCTGCACGCCACCGACTTCGCAGCCGACGAGCCGGTCTCCGAGGGGACGAGGATCCCGTTCGCGTGGAGCGGGGTGTCGCTGTACTCGACCGGCGCCACAGCAGTACGGGTACGCATCGAGGCGACGGGAACCGACGAGGTCTCCCTCGCCCTCGCCGACACCACCGGTGCACCCGTCGCGACCGTCGACTCCTTCCTCGTCCGCGAGGTCTCCGAGGAACAGCTGCGCGCCGCCCGGGCGACCCGCCAGGACGTCCCGCTGGTGGTGCGCTGGTCCGCGGTGCCCGCGGCCGGCCGAGACACCCCGCACGACCTGGAGCTGTACCGGTGCACGGCCGGGGCCGAGGGCGGGGACGTGCCGGCCGCGGTGCTCGCCGCGACGTCCGCCGTACTGGAGCAGATCCAGCTCCGGCTGGCCGACGAGGAGCCCACGACCCGACTGGCGATCGTCACGCGGGGCGCCGTCGCCGCCCGCGACGCGGACGCCGTCGACCTGGTGCTCGCCCCCGTCTGGGGTCTCGTCCGGGCAGCCCAGGCGGAGCACCCCGGTCGCTTCCTGCTCGTCGACGTCGACGACGAGGACGTGCCCGACGACGTGTGGAACGCCGTCGCCGTCGCCTCCGCCGACGAACCCGAGCTGGCCCTTCGTGACGGAGAGCTGCTGGCACCGCGACTCGCGACGGTGCCCGCCCCCGAGGGTGACCCCGCCGCGCGGTGGACGCCCGGGGGAACCGTCCTGATCACGGGCGGCACCGGTGGTCTGGCCGCGCACGTCGCGCGGCACCTGGTGACCGAACACGGCGTACGCCACCTCCTGCTCGCAGGACGACGCGGGGCGGGCGCCCCCGGAGCGGCCGAGCTGACGGCCGAACTGTCCGAGCTGGGCGCCCGGGTCAGGGTGGAGGCCTGCGACGTCGCCGACCGCGACGCGCTCGCCGCACTGCTCGAAGCGATCCCCGCCGAGCATCCGCTGACCGGCGTGGTGCACATGGCCGGCACGCTCGACGACGGGCTGCTCTCCTCGCTCGACCCGCAGCGGCTGGACACCGTACTGCGCTCGAAGGCGTACGCGGCCTGGCACCTACACGAGCTGACCCGGGATCTGGACCTGTCGGCGTTCGTCCTGTTCTCCTCCACGGCCGGTCTCCTCGACGGCGCGGGCCAGGGCAACTACGCCGCCGCCAATGTCTTCCTGGACGCCCTGGCCGCCCACCGCACCGCGCTCGGCCAGCACGCAACGGCCCTCGCCTGGGGGCTGTGGAGCGACGGCGGCGGCATGGGCGGATCCCTCGACGCCGCGGCCCTGGAGCGCATCCGGCGCATCGGTCTGGAAGCCCTGACCACCCGGGAGAACCTCCTGCTGCTCGACGCCGCACTGGCCGGCACCACGCCGGTGGTCGTGCCCGTACGCGTCCGGAACGCGACCGCGACCGGGGCACGGGGGAACACCGTGCCCGCCCTGCTGCGCGGCCTGATCCGGACACCCGCCCGCAGGGCAGGGGCACAGGGCCCCGCCACCGGTGGCGTGCTGCCGCTCGCCGAGACACTGGCGGGTCTCGCCGCCCCCGAGCAGACCGAGCTCCTGCTCGGCCTGGTCAACACCCAGGCTGCCAGGGTCCTCGGCCATGACGGCGCCGAGGCGATCGACCCGGACCGGGCGTTCACCGAGATGGGCTTCGACTCCCTTGCCGCGGTCGAGCTGCGCAACCAGCTCAACACCGCCACCGGCCTGCGGCTCACCGCAACACTCACCTTCGACTACCCGACGCCCGTCGCGCTGGCCGGGCACCTCGCCGAGCGACTTCTCGAACCGGGCGCGAAGCCCACGGCGCAGCCGGCGACACGGCAGCGCTCCGCCGGGGCGGACGACCCGATCGTGATCGTCGGGATGGCCTGCCGCTACCCGGGCGACGTCACCTCGCCCGAGGACCTGTGGCGGCTCGTCCTCGACGGAACGGACGCGGTGGCGCCGTTCCCGACGGACCGCGGCTGGGACCCGGACATCCACGATCCGGAACTCGGCAAGCCCGGAAAGAGCTACGCGAGCGAAGGCGGCTTCCTCTACGACGCGGCCCAGTTCGACGCGGAGTTCTTCGGCATCAGCCCGCGCGAGGCCCAGGCGATGGACCCGCAGCAGCGACTGCTCCTGGAGACCTCGTGGGAGACCTTCGAGCGGGCCGGCATCGACCCGCATAGCGTGAAGGGCAGTGACACCGGCGTCTTCGCCGGCGTGATGTACCACGACTGGGGCCTGCGGCTGGGTCAGTTGCCCGAGGAGGTCGCCGGCTATCACGGCAACGGCAGCATCGCCAGCATGATCTCCGGCCGCGTGGCCTACACGCTCGGCCTGGAGGGCCCGGCGGTCACAGTGGACACGGCGTGCTCGTCCTCGCTCGTCGCCCTGCACTGGGCCGCCCAGGCACTGCGCCAGGGCGAGTGCAGTCTCGCGCTGGCCGGTGGAGTGACCGTGATGTCCACCCCCGACACGTTCGTGGACATGAGCCGCCAGCGCGGACTGGCTGCCGACGGCCGGTGCAAGTCGTACGGGGCGGACGCCGACGGCACCGGCTGGGGCGAAGGCGTCGGCATGCTGCTGCTGGAGCGTCTGTCGGACGCGCGGCGCAACGGGCATCAGGTGCTCGCGGTGCTGCGGGGATCGGCCGTCAACCAGGACGGAGCGTCCAACGGTCTGACGGCTCCCAACGGTCCGTCGCAGCAGCGGGTGATCCGGCAGGCGCTGTCCTCGGCCGGACTGGTTGCCGCGGATGTGGACGCGGTCGAGGGACACGGCACCGGCACCCGGCTCGGTGACCCGATCGAGGCGCAGGCGCTGCTGGCGACGTACGGCCAGGAGCGGTCCGAGGAGCGGCCGCTGTGGCTTGGCTCGATCAAGTCGAACATCGGTCATACGCAGGCTGCTGCGGGTGTGGCCGGTGTGATCAAGATGGTGATGGCGATGCGGGAGGGTGTCCTCCCGGGGACCCTCCACGCGGCCGAACCGTCGCCGCAGGTGGACTGGACGGCGGGCGCGGTACAGCTGCTCCAGGAGCAGACGGCATGGCCGGCGAACACGACCCCGCGCAGGGCCGGCGTCTCCTCGTTCGGCATCAGCGGGACGAACGCGCACGTCATCGTGGAGGAGCCGGAGGTTGTCGAGGCGTCTGAGGTTCCTGTGGTGGCTGCTGGTGTGGTGCCGTGGGTGGTGTCGGGGCGTAGTGCTGAGGCGTTGCGTGCTCAGGCTGCGGCTTTGGTGGCGCACGTGGAGAAGACCGCGGATCTGCGGCCGGTGGATGTGGCGTTGTCGTTGGTGACGTCGCGTGCGGCTTTGGAGCACCGGGCTGTGGTGGTGGGTTCGGATCGCGCGGAGTTGGTGCGTGGTCTGGAGTCGGTGGTTTCGGGGTCGGGTCGTGTGGTGGATTCGGTTCGGCGTGGCCGGGTCGGGTTCTTGTTCACGGGTCAGGGTGCTCAGCGGGTGGGGATGGGGCGTGGTTTGTATGACGCTTTCCCTGTTTTTGCGGAGGCTTTTGATGCGGTGGTCGCGTTGTTGGATGTGCGGCTGGGTGTGTCGGTGCGTGAGGTGGTGTGGGGTGAGGATGCGGGTGCGCTGAATCGGACGGTGTTTGCTCAGGCCGGTTTGTTTGCGGTTGAGGTGGCGTTGTTCCGGTTGGTGGAGTCGTGGGGTGTGCGGCCGGACTTCGTGGTGGGGCATTCGGTGGGTGAGGTGGCTGCGGCGCATGTGGCGGGGGTGTTGTCGTTGGAGGATGCGGCGGCGCTGGTTGCCGCGCGTGGCCGGCTGATGCAGGCGCTGCCTGCGGGTGGCGCGATGGTTGCCGTTCGGGCCGGGGAGGGGGAGGTTCTTCCGTTGTTGTCGGCTGGTGTGAGTGTGGCCGCTGTCAACGGGCCTTCCTCTGTGGTGATCTCGGGTGTCGAGGACGAAGTCCTTGCTATCACTGCTGAGTTGGTTGCTCGGGGTTGTAAGACGAAGCGGTTGCAGGTGAGTCATGCGTTTCATTCGGCGTTGATGGATCCGATGCTGGAGGAGTTTGCCGCGGTTGTGGAGTCGTTGTCGTTTGGGGCGCCGAAGCTTGGCGTGGTGTCGACGGTGACGGGTGCCGTGGTCGACGGTGAGTGGTCGGAGCCTTCGTATTGGGTGGGTCAGGTGCGGGAGCCGGTCCGGTTCGCGGACGCGGTGGGCACGCTGGCGGGTCGTGGTGTGGGGACGTTTGTGGAGTTGGGGCCGGATGCGGCTCTGGTTCCGATGGGTGTGGACGTTGTGGGTGAGGCTGAAGGGGTCGGGTTCGTCGGGTTGCAGCGTCGTGGCCGGGACGAGGTGACGGAGTTGCTGACGGGGCTGGGTGCGCTGTTCGCCCGTGGGGTCGTGGTTGACTGGTCGGCGTTCTTCGCGGGAACCACGGCCCGGCTTACCGACCTGCCCACCTACGCCTTCCAGCACCGGAGGTACTGGTTGGACGGGCTCGGCATCGGCACCGGACAGGTGGGTGCTGCCGGACTTGACGCCGTCGAGCACCCCATGCTGAGCGCGGCGGTCGTCTCGCCCGACAGCGGCTCGGTCGTCCTGACCGGGCGCATCTCCGCGGACAGCCAGCGCTGGATCGCCGATCACCAGGTGCTCGGCGGGATCATCCTGCCGGGCACGGGCTTCGTCGAGCTGGCCGTCCGCGCCGGTGACGAGGTCGGTTGCGCGGTCCTTGAGGAACTCGCCCTCGAGGCGCCGTTGATGCTCCCCGAACGCGGCGCGGTCGCGCTCCGAGTAGTGGCCGGCGCTCCGCAGCCGGACGGTGCCAGGAGCGTGCACATCTACTCCCGTGCCGAGACCCGTCACGAGCAGCCGTGGACCCGGCACGCCGCAGGTGTGCTGGCAGCGCAGGCGCCCCGCCCGGGGTTCGACCTGACCCAGTGGCCGCCGGCCGGTGCCGACGAGGTCCCGCTCGACGCCCCGTACGACGTGCTCACCGGGCGCGGCTACGGCTACGGCCCGGCCTTCCAGGGGCTCCAGCGGATGTGGCGGCGCGGCGACGACGTCTTCGCCGAGGTCACGCTGCCCGAGCCGGCCCGCTCAGAGGCGGCCCGGTTCGGGCTCCACCCGGCCCTGCTCGACGCGGCGATGCATGCCGACCTCCTCAACGAGGCCGGTAGCGGCGAGGCCCAGACCTTGCTCCCCTTCGTGTGGAACGGTGTTTCGCTGCACGCGTCGGGCGCGGCGGATCTCCGGGTGCACATCCGTCGGCTGCGCGGTGACGAGGTCTCCGCCATGTGGGTCGCCGACCAGCAGGGACGGCCGGTCGCGACCGTCGAGTCGCTGGTCGCCCGGCCCGTTTCGGCCGAACAGCTCGACGCCGCCCGGGGCGGGGAGATGCCCTCCCTGCTGCGGCTTAACTGGCGGTCTGCGCCGGCCCCCGAGGCCGCTACCGGATCCGGCGAACCGCCGGCGCTCCGCGAGGCCCGTGGCGGTGACGCCCCGTTCGCGTCCGTCGTACTCCACCGCGTCGCGGCGCCGGGGCAGGACGACGTACTGTCCGGCGTCCGTGTCGCCGTCGAAGAGGTCCTGGAAGCAGTCCAGTTCTGGCTGACCGACCCCCGAAGCGGTGGGTCCATCCTGGCTGTCGTTACCGAGAACGCGGTCGCCACCCGGCCGCAGGACGGCCTGGACCTGGCCCAGGCGCCGGTCTGGGGTCTGGTCCGGGCGGCCCAGGAGGAGAACCCCGGTCGTTTCGTACTGATCGACTCCGACGGCACCGGAGCCTCCGACGCACTGATCGGTGCGGTGGCTGTCTCCGGCGAGTCCGAAGTCGCTCTGCGTGACGGTGAGATGCTGCTGCCCCGACTCGTACCGGCGACCACCGGCGCTGCCGGTTCCGCCGAGGGCGCCGTGCAGTGGGATCCGGAGGCCACGGTCCTGATCACCGGTGGCACCAGCGGCCTGGGCGCCATGGTCGCCCGGCATCTGGTCACCCGGCACGGCGTCCGCCACCTGTTGCTCACGAGCCGACGTGGTGAGCGGGCCCCGGGTGCGGCGGATCTGCGGGCAGAGCTGGCCGACGCCGGCGCCGAGGTCGTCATCGCGGCGTGTGACGTCGCGGACCGCGACAGCCTCGCCGAGCTGCTCGGCCAGGTGCCCGCCGACCGCCCCCTCAAGGGTGTGGTGCACGCGGCGGCCGTTGCCGACAGCGGACTGATCGGCACGCTCACACCGGAGCGCTTCGACACGGTGCTGCGGCCGAAGGCGGACGCCGCCTGGCATCTGCACGAGCTGACCCGCGAGCTGGACCTGACGGCCTTCGTGCTGTTCTCCTCCGCCGGCGGGCTCGTGCTGGCCGCCGGACAGGCGAACTACGCGGCGGCCAACGTGTTCCTCGACGCTCTGGCCCAGCATCGGGCGGCAGCGGGACTGCCCGCCCACGCCCTCGCCTTCGGCATGTGGGCGGCGGACACCGGACTCGGTGGCCCGCTCGACGAGACTGACCTGGCCCGCATGCGGCGGCTCGGCCTTCCCGCACTTCCCCCGGCCCGCGGGCTGGAACTCCTCGATGCCGCGCTCGCGACGGACACCTGGCCGCTGCTCGTGCCGCTGGAAACCGACCCGGCCGCCCTGCGCGCCAGGGCGGACGAGGTGCCCACGCTGCTGCGTGGCTTCGTCCGCGGCCAGGCACGGCGCGTCGTCGACTCGGCGGGTGCGGCGCTCCGCGGCTCGGAGTTCGAGCAGCGGATGAACACCCTGTCCGCCGAGGACCGGGAACGCGCACTGCTGGACCTCGTACGCAAGCACGCGTCATCGGTGCTCGGCCACGGGGGCGCGGACCAGGTAAAGCCGGACCGTGCGTTCCGCGAACTCGGCTTCGACTCGCTGGCCGCAGTGGAGCTCCGCAACGCGCTGACCCAGGCGACCGGGCAGCGGCTTCCCGCGACCCTCGTCTTCGACTTCCCGACGTCGCGCGCCGTCGCCGGCCACCTCGCCGAACGGTTCGCGGACACCCCGGCGCAGGCCGCGCCGGCGGCCGCTGCCGTGCCGGTGCACGCGTCGGACCGTACGGACGATCGCATCGCCATCGTCGGCATCAGCTGCCGCTTCCCGGGCGGCGTCCGCTCGCCCGAGGACCTGTGGCAGCTGGTGGCCGAGGGCCGCGACGCGGTCGGCGGCTTCCCGCAGGACCGAGGCTGGGACGTCGACAGCATCTTCGAACGGGAGCCCGGTCTGCCCGGCAAGACGTACGTGCGCGACGGCGGCTTCCTCTACGACGCGGCCGAATTCGACCCCGAGTTCTTCGGGATCATGCCGCGCGAGGCGCTGGCCATGGACCCGCAGCAGCGGCTGCTGCTGCAGGCGGCCTGGGAGGCGTTCGAACGCGCCGGGATCGACCCCGACACCATGCGGGGTACGAGGACCGGCGTGTACACCGGCTTGATGTACCACGAGTACGGGAGCAGGCCGGGAGACGTACCGGACGACCTCACCGGCTACCTCGGCAACGGCAGCGCGGGCAGCATTGCCTCGGGCCGAGTGGCGTACACGCTCGGCCTGGAGGGGCCGGCGGTGACGGTGGACACGGCGTGTTCGTCGTCGCTCGTCGCCCTGCACATGGCGTGCCAGGCACTCCGCCAGGGCGAGGTGACCATGGCCCTCGCGGGAGGTGTCACCGTGATGCCGACACCGGAGATCTTCGTCGACTTCAGCCGCCAGCGCGGCCTGGCCACCGACGGCCGGTGCAAGCCCTTCGCCGACGCTGCCGACGGCACCGGATGGGCCGAGGGCATCGGGCTCCTGCTCGTCGAACGCCTGTCGGACGCGCGGCGGAACGGGCATCCCGTGCTGGCCGTCGTCCGGGGCAGTGCGATCAACCAGGACGGAGCGTCCAACGGTCTGACGGCTCCCAACGGTCCGTCGCAGCAGCGGGTGATCCGGCAGGCGCTGTCCTCGGCCGGACTGGTTGCCGCGGATGTGGACGCGGTCGAGGGACACGGCACCGGCACCCGGCTCGGTGACCCGATCGAGGCGCAGGCGCTGCTGGCGACCTACGGCCAGGACCGGTCGGCCGAGCGGCCGTTGTGGCTGGGGTCGGTCAAGTCGAACATCGGACACGCCCAGGCCGCGGCAGGCGTCAGCGGCGTCATCAAGATGGTGATGGCGATGCGGGAGGGTGTTCTTCCGCGGACGTTGCATGTGGATGAGCCGTCTTCGCAGGTGGATTGGTCTGCGGGTGCGGTGGAGTTGTTGACGGAGGAGCGGGAGTGGCCGGCGGTTGCGGGTCGTCCGCGGCGTGCGGGTGTGTCGTCGTTCGGTCTGAGCGGGACGAATGCGCATGTGATTCTGGAGGAGCCGGAGGCCGTCGAGGCGTCTGAGGTTCCTGTGGTGGCTGCTGGTGTGGTGCCGTGGGTGGTGTCGGGGCGTAGTGCTGAGGCGTTGCGTGCTCAGGCTGCCGCTTTGGTGGCGCACGTGGAGAAGACCGCGGATCTGCGGCCGGTGGATGTGGCGTTCTCGTTGGCTACGTCGCGTGCGGCTTTGGAGCACCGGGCCGTGGTGGTCGCGGGGGACCGTGAGGGGATCGTCGCGGGGTTGTCGGCGCTGGCGGCCGGTGAGCCTGGTGCGGGTGTGGTCCGTGGTGTCGCGCGTGCGGGTGAAGGTACGGCGTTCTTGTTCACGGGTCAGGGTGCTCAGCGGGTGGGGATGGGGCGTGGTTTGTATGACGCTTTCCCTGTTTTTGCGGAGGCTTTTGATGCGGTGGTCGCGTTGTTGGATGTGCGGCTGGGTGTGTCGGTGCGTGAGGTGGTGTGGGGTGAGGATGCGGGTGCGCTGAATCGGACGGTGTTTGCTCAGGCCGGTTTGTTTGCGGTTGAGGTGGCGTTGTTCCGGTTGGTGGAGTCGTGGGGTGTGCGGCCGGACTTCGTGGTGGGGCATTCGGTGGGTGAGGTGGCTGCGGCGCATGTGGCGGGGGTGTTGTCGTTGGAGGATGCGGCGGCGCTGGTTGCCGCGCGTGGCCGGCTGATGCAGGCGCTGCCTGCGGGTGGCGCGATGGTTGCCGTTCGGGCCGGGGAGGGGGAGGTTCTTCCGTTGTTGTCGGCTGGTGTGAGTGTGGCCGCTGTCAACGGGCCTTCCTCTGTGGTGATCTCGGGTGTCGAGGACGAAGTCCTGGCGGTGGCGGGCCGGCTCGATGCGCAGGGTTGTAAGACGAAGCGGTTGCAGGTGAGTCATGCGTTTCATTCGGCGTTGATGGATCCGATGCTGGAGGAGTTTGCCGCGGTTGTGGAGTCGTTGTCGTTTGGGGCGCCGAAGCTTGGCGTGGTGTCGACGGTGACGGGTGCCGTGGTCGACGGTGAGTGGTCGGAGCCTTCGTATTGGGTGGGTCAGGTGCGGGAGCCGGTCCGGTTCGCGGATGCGGTGGGCACGCTGGCGGGTCGTGGTGTGGAGACGTTCCTCGAGCTCGGCCCGGCCGGAGTGCTCACCGCCATGACGGAGACCTGCCTTGAAGCAGTCGACAGGCCCCAGTCGGCCCAGCTCATTCCTGCTCTGCGCGCCGACCGCCCCGAGCCCGAGGCGGTGCTCACGGCCCTCGCGCGACTCTATGTCGGCGGAACCGACTTGCGGTGGGCGGACTTCTTCGCTCCGCTGCACCCCCGCCGTACGGACCTTCCTACCTACGCCTTCGAACGCCGGAGGTTCTGGCTCGACCTGCCCCCGACGACCACCGGATCGGTCAGCGGTATCGGGCAGCTGCCCGCCGAGCACCCGCTGCTCAGCGCCGTACTGACCGCTCCCGACTCCGACGGAGCCGTACTGACCGGCTACGTCTCGGTCGCAACGCATCCGTGGCTCGTCGACCACGCGGTTCAGGGCACCGTGCTCCTGCCCGGCACCGCCTTCGTGGAACTGGCGATCCGAGCCGGCGACCAGGTCAGGTGCGGGCTCCTGGAGGAGCTCACGCTCCAGGCACCCCTTCTTCTCCCCGCCACCGGCGGCGCGGCCCTGCAAGTGGTGGTCGGCGCCGCGCAGGCGGACGGCCGGCGCTCGGTCAAGGTGTACTCGCGCGGCGACGGGCAGCCCGATGCGGCCTGGACCCTGCACGCCGAAGGGTTCCTGGCCCCGCAGACGCAGGAGGTCTCGTCCTCGCTCGCCGTGTGGCCGCCCGAGGGGGCGGTCGCCGTGGATACGGACGGTGTGTACGAGAAGCTGGCCGCACGTGGATACGGGTACGGACCCGCGTTCCGCGGGCTCCGCGCCGCCTGGCGGCGCGGGGACGAGCTCTTCGCCGAGGTCACCCTGCCGGAGGAGGCCGGTGAACCGGGACGGTACGGCGTACACCCGGCGCTGCTTGACGCGGCCCTGCACGTCGACCTCCTGGACGAGCCGGAGAGCGGCGAGACGCTTCTGCCGTTCTCCTGGTCCGACGTGTCCCTGCACGCTTCGGCAGCGACGACTCTTCGCGTACGGGTGGCGCCCCGCGAGGCCGGTGGGATCACCCTTGAAGTGGCGGACCAGGCGGGCGACCCTGTCCTCGGCGTCCGGTCCCTGGTGGACCGGCCCGTGTCGGCGAGCCAACTGGGCGCAGGCCGGGGTACATCGCTGTACCGGGTGGAGTGGACCCTCCTGCCGAAGGGCGTCGCACCGCCGGTGCCGACGGTCGACTGGGCGGAGCGGCACCGTACGGCGCCGGCCACCACGGTGGTCTTCACCTGCGAGGAGGCCGTGGCCGAACCGGGCGACGCCGCCCGCTGGTCCGTCCGCCGGATCCTGGACGTGGTGCAGTCGTGGCTCGCGGACGAGCGGTTCGCCGCCTCCCGCCTGGTGGTGGTCACCAGAAACGCGATGGCGGTCACGTCGGCCTCTCCCGCGGCCGCGGCGGTGTGGGGCGTAGTCCGGTCCGCCGAGGCGGAGAACCCGGGCCGCTTCGTCCTCGTCGATGTCCAGGGCGAGGACGCCGAGCGGGGTGTCGGGACCGGACCCGGCGCGTCCGTCCTGAGCGCGGTCATCACCTCGGGCGAGACCGAAGTCGCCGTACATGACCAGGAGATCCGAGTGCCCCGGCTCGTGGCGGCCGGAGCCGGACGTTCCGACGTTGCCGGCCCGGCTCCGTTGATCGACCCCGAAGGAACCGTGCTGGTCACCGGCGGGACCAGTGGTCTCGGCGCGGCGATCGCCCGCCACCTGGCCGCCGTCCACGGCGTCCGTCGGCTGCTGCTGGTCAGCCGCCGGGGAGCGACGGCCGACGGTGTCGCGGAGCTCGTCGCGGAGCTCGCCGGACACGGGGCCGCGGCCACCGTCGAGGCCTGCGACGTGGCCGACCGGGCGGCCCTGCGGAAACTCCTCGGCACGATCCCGGGGGAGTACCCGCTGACCGGCGTGGTGCATGCCGCGGGCGTGCTGGACGACGGTGTGATCGGTGCGCTGACGCCGGAACGGATGGATGCGGTGCTGCGGCCGAAGGCCGACGCCGCCTGGCATCTGCACGAGTTGACCGCTTCCCTGCCGGTCACCTTGTTCGTGACGTTCTCCTCGGTGGCGGGCACCATGGGCGCCCCGGGGCAGGCGAACTACGCCGCTGCCAACGCGTACCTCGACGCGCTCGCCTCCTACCGCCGCGAACGCGGCCTGCCCGCCCAGTCGTTGATGTGGGGACTGTGGGGCGGGATCGGCATGGGCAGCACGCTGACCGACGTCGACCTGGAGCGGATGAGGCAGCAAGGTCTGCCCGCGTTCTCGGTGGACGAAGGCCTGGCACTGTTCGACGCCGCGTTGACCTCGGGGGAGCCGGTTCCCGGGCTCATGCACCTCGACCTGGAGGTCCTGCGCGGGCAGGCCGCCAAGGGCGCGCTGCCCCCGCTCCTGCGTGAGCTCGTACCGCTCCCGGCGCGCAGGGTGACCGAGCAGGTGTCTTCGGCGCGGACCGAGCCGGACGAGGCGACGCTGGTCGAGCGGCTCGCCCGGATGAGCGGGGCCGAACGGGAGAGTGCCGTCACGGATCTCGTACGGGGACACGTCGCGGAGGTGCGCCACGACGACCCGGACAGCATCGACATGAGCAAGGGATTCACCGACCTGGGGCTCGATTCGCTGGCAGCGATCGAACTGCGCAACCGTCTGGTGTCCGCCACCGGCCTGCGCCTTCCGGCCACGCTGATGTTCGACTACGCCAACCCGCGCGGACTGGCCTCGTTCCTGCTGGCCGAGCTGACGGCGGAGCTTCCGCAGCAGCTGGACGGGGACGTGGACGAAGAGGCCTTCCGGCGGGCCCTGGAAGCCGTGCCGTTCGCCGCCATCCGCGACGCCGGCCTGCTGGACGCCCTGCTCGCGCTGGCCGACAAGGGCGGACAGGACACGCAGGCCGTGCAGGCGGGGCAGGACGCCGGGCCTGCCGAGGACATCAAGACCATGTCCGTCGACGATCTGGTGCGAGCAGCGCTCGCGGCCGGTGAATCCAACTCAATGAAGGGCTGAGTTCCACGTGGATGCATCCGTCGAGCAGATCGTCGAGGCGCTGCGCAAGTCCATGCTCGAGAACGAACGGCTGCGTTCGGAGAACGGGCGGCTCACCAGTGCCGCCACGGAGCCGATCGCGATCGTCGGAATGGGCTGCCGCTACCCCGGAGGGGTGAACTCTCCGGAGGACCTCTGGCAGTTGGTGGCGGAAGGACGGGACGCGGTCGCGCCCTTCCCCACCGACCGGGGCTGGGACGTGGCCGGGATGTACGATCCCGAGCCGGGAAAGCCGGACAAGAGCATCGCCCGTGAGGGAGGGTTCCTTTACGGGGCGGCGGGCTTCGACGCCGACTTCTTCGGCATCAGCCCCAATGAGGCCCTGCGCCTCGACCCGCAGCAGCGGCTGCTGCTGGAGGTCTCCTGGGAGGCCTTGGAGCACGCCGGGATCGACCCCCGGACCCTGGAGGGCAGCAAGACCGGTGTCTTCGCCGGGCTGATGTACCACGACTACGGACCGGGCAGCAGCGACGGCAGCCTGGTGTCCGGGCGGGTCGCCTACACCCTCGGTCTGGAGGGCCCCGCCGTCACGGTGGACACGGCCTGTTCCTCGTCGCTGGTCGCCCTGCACTGGGCCGTCCAGGCGCTGCGGTCCGGCGAGTGCTCACTGGCGCTGGCGGGCGGCGTCACGGTCATGGTCGAGCCGGACACCTTCTTCGAGTTCAACCGGCAGCGCGGACTCGCCAGGGACGGCCGCTGCAAGTCGTTCTCCGCGGCGGCCGACGGTACCGGCTGGGGCGAAGGCGTCGGCACGCTCCTGCTGGAGCGGCTGTCGGACGCCCGCCGCAACGGGCACCGGGTGCTCGCGGTGGTGCGATGCAGCGCCGTCAACCAGGACGGCGCGTCGAGCGGCATCACCACCCCCAACGGTCCGGCGCAGCAGCGGGTCATCCACCAGGCGCTCGCGGGCGCAGGCCTGAGCACGGCGGATGTCGACGTGGTGGAGGCGCACGGCACCGGAACGGTGCTGGGCGACCCGATCGAGGCGCAGGCCCTGCTGGCGACGTATGGCAAGGGGCGCCCGGAGGACCGGCCGCTGTGGCTGGGCTCCGTCAAGTCGAACCTGGGCCACACGCAGGCCGCGGCGGGCGTCGCCGGGATCATCAAGATGGTCCAGGCGATGCGGCACGGTGTGCTCCCGAAATCGCTGCATGCCGAGGAGCCCAGCCCCAAGGTGGACTGGGCGTCGGGCGCGGTACGGCTCCTGGCCGAGTCCCGGCCCTGGCCGGAGCACGGGGGTACCCGCAGGGCGGGAGTGTCGTCCTTCGGGATCAGCGGCACCAACGCGCACGTGATCGTCGAGCAGGCGCCGGCCGAGGACGACGCGCCGCCGCGCCCGTCCGGCGGCCCGGCCGTGCTGCCGCTGGTGGTCTCCGGAAACACCGAGCAGGCCTTGCGGGACCAGGGCCGCCGCCTCCTGGCGCACCTGGAGTCCCGTACGGACGTCGAACCGCTGGACCTCGGCCACTCCCTCGCCCTGACCCGCTCCCGCC
Source organism: Streptomyces sp. Tek67B01 (assembly GCF_055231995.1). Classification (NCBI taxonomy): domain Bacteria; kingdom Bacillati; phylum Actinomycetota; class Actinomycetes; order Kitasatosporales; family Streptomycetaceae; genus Streptomyces; species Streptomyces sp. Tek67B01. The sequence continues at coordinate 1,862,962 of NZ_JBUYUY010000001.1, read as the reverse complement.
TCGACCACCGCGCCGTGGTCGGCGGCGCGGACCGCGACGGGCTGCTGCGCTCACTGCAGGCGTTGGCCGATGGCGCGGACGCCCCCGGAGTGGTCCGGGGCTGGACGCGCACGAAGGGCCGTACTGCCTTCCTGTTCACCGGCCAGGGCGCCCAGCGGCCCGGCATGGGACGGGAACTGCACGCCGCGCACCCCGCTTTCGCGCGTGCCTTCGACGCCGCCGTGGCCGAGCTGGACGCGCGGCTCGACGTCTCGCTGCGCGAGGTGCTGTGGGCTGGCGGTGACGCGGCGCCGGAGGCGCTGAACCAGACCGTGTACGCCCAGGCCGGGCTGTTCGCCCTGGAGGTGGCGCTGTTTCGGCTGCTGGAGTCGTGGGGCGTCAAGCCGGACTTTGTGGCCGGGCACTCGATCGGGGAATTGGCCGCCGCCCACGTGGCGGGCGTATTCACGCTGGCGGACGCGGCGACCCTGGTCGCCGCGCGGGGCCGCCTGATGCAGCAGCTGCCCCCGGGCGGGGCCATGGTGGCCGTCGAGGCGAACGAGCAGGAGGTGCTGGCCAGGCTTACGGTCGGGGTGAGCATCGCGGCGATCAACGGTCCCGACGCGGTGGTGATCGCCGGTGAGACCGACGAAGTCCTCTTGATCGCCGACCACTTCACCGCCGAGGCCCGCAAGACCACCCGGCTGCGGGTCAGCCACGCCTTCCACTCGCCGCTGATGGAGCCCATGCTCACCGACTTCCGGAAAGTGGCAGAGAGGCTGACCTACCGGGCTCCGGCCATCCCCGTGGTGTCGAACACGACGGGCGCGCAGGTCTCCGCGGCGGAGATCACCGATCCCGGCTACTGGGTGCGCCACGTACGCGAACCGGTCCGCTTCATGGACGGGATACGCGCCCTGGAGGATGCCGGGGTCACCCGCTTCGTCGAGCTGGGGCCCGACGGCGTGCTGACCGGCATGGTCCAGGCGAGCGCGCGGTCGGAGGCGGTCGTGCCGATGGCGCTGATGCGCAAGGACCGGCCCGAGGAAGCGACCCTGATCGAGGCGTTGGGCCGGCTCGACGCGACGGGAGCGGCCGTCGCCTGGGAGGCGTTCTACGACGGCCTCGGCGGTCGTCCCGTCGAGCTGCCGACGTACGCCTTCCAGCACCGCAGGTACTGGATGGAGTCGTCCTCGACGGGTGACGCCTCCGACCTGGGGCAGACCCCGGCGGCGCATCCCCTTCTGGGAGCGGTCGTACGCCTGCCGGACTTCGACGGTGTCCTGCTCACCGGACGGCTGTCGACCGCCGTGCAGCCCTGGACGTCCGACCACCGGGTGCTGGACACCGTACTGCTGCCCGGCACGGCCTTCGTGGAGCTGGCGCTCAGGGCCGGGGACGAGGTCGGCTGCGGGCTGCTGGAGGAACTGACTCTGCTCGCACCGCTGGTGCTGCCGACGACCGGGGGCATCGCGGTCCAGGTGTCGGTCGCGGCACCCGACGCCTCCGGGCGTCGTCCGCTGCGCATCCACTCGCACGATGAATCCGACCGGGACCGTCCCGTACTCCACGCCGAGGGGGTTCTCGCGCCGGACACGGACACACCGGCCGGCGAGTCCCCGGCCGCGGGCACGGCGGTCGCCGCGGCCGGATGGCCGCCCCCGGGGGCGGAGGCCGTCGACCTGACGGGCGCATACGTGGGTCTGCGCGAGCGCGGCTACGACTACGGACCGGCGTTCCAGGGGCTGCGGTCGCTATGGCGGCGGGGCGAGGAGGTGTATGCGGAGCTCGCGCTGCCCGAACCGCACACCGCCGAGGCGACCCGGTTCGGCCTCCACCCTGCCCTGCTGGACGCGGCACTCCACGCCGACCTGCTCGCGGCCGGCGACGCCGGTGAGGGAGGGACCGTCCTGCCGTTCTCCTGGACCGGGGTCCGGCTGCACGCGAGAGGCGCATCGGCCGTCCGTGTCCGGATCACCCGCCAGGAGCCCGACCGGATCGCCGTCGCGATGGACGACGCGTCGGGTGGTGCGGTGCTGCGCCTGGACTCGCTGATCGGCAGGCAGGTGCAGGTGCAGCAGCTGGCAACCCGGTCGGCGCTCCCGCAGGACGCGCTGTTCGAGCTCCGCTGGTCACGGCTCCCGGACGCTCCGGCGGGCGCCGCCCCCCACACCCGGTGGGACGACGTGCCGACGGCCGGCGCGGTCACCGGCACCGTCGTGTTCGAGCCCCGCACCCCCGCCGTGCGGCAGGCACTGCGGACGATCCAGCGGTTCCTGGCGGACGAACGGTTCGCCGGGGCCGGGCTCTTGGTGGTCACGCGCGGGGCGCTCGCCACGGCTCCGGGAGAGCCGGCGGACCCCGAGCTCGCCGCCGTGACCGGTCTCGTCCGCTCGGCGCAGGCCGAGTATCCGGGTCGGCTGCGGCTGCTCGACCTGGGCCCGGGGGAGGAGCTGCCCCGGCTGTTGCCGGCCGTACTGGCCGCGGAGCAGCCGGAGCTCGCCGCACGCGGGGAGACGCTGCTGGTGCCCCGCCTGGAGCGGGTGTCGTTCACCACGGGAGACCGCAAGGAGCTGGACCCGAACGGCACGGTGCTCGTCACCGGCGGGACCAGCGGGCTCGGTGCGGTCGTGGCCCGCCACCTGGCGGCAGAGTACGGAGTCCGGCGGCTACTGTTGACGAGCCGTCGTGGCCTCGCCGCACCGGGAGCACCGGAGCTGGCCGCTGAACTCGGCGCTCTCGGCGCCGAGGTGACGGTGGCGGCGTGCGACGTCGCCGACCGGGCCGCTCTGGAGGAGCTGTTGGCCACCGTACCGGCGGAGCACGCGCTGACTGGTGTGGTGCACGCCGCGGGCGTCCTGGACGACGGTGTGCTGTCCGAGCTGACCCCGGAGCGACTGGACCGGGTGATGGGGCCGAAGGCGCGGGCCGCACTACACCTGCACGAGCTGACCGAGGCCGACGACCTGGCGATGTTCGTGCTGTTCTCCTCGGTCGCGGGCACCCTCGGCAGTTCGGGACAGGGCAACTACGCCGCCGCGAACGCCTTCCTCGACGCGCTGGCGCGGCAGCGCCGGGCGGCGGACCTGCCCGCCACCTCCCTGGCCTGGGGCCTGTGGTCCGGCACCGGCATGGGCGAGCAACTGACCGAGACCGACGTACAGCGGCTGCGCCGCGGGGGCTTCCCGCCCATGTCGCCGCAGGAGGGGCTTGCCCTGTTCGACAGCGCCCTCGCGCTGAACGCGGCCCAACCGGTGCTGGTCCGGCTCGACCTCGCGGCGCTGGCCGTCCCGGGCGCCGGACCGGTGCCCTGGCTGTTGCGCGGCCTGGTGCGTCCGCCGTCCCGGCAGGCGGCGGACGGCGAGGCCACGGCCGCGTCCGCTGGGGCCGAGCTGGCGCGGCGGCTCGCGCCGTGCGGTGGTGCGGAGCGGGAGCGGATCCTGCTGGACGTCGTGCGTACACATGCGGCGTTCGTGCTCGGCCATGATCGGCTGACGGCGATCGACCCGGAGCGCGGCTTTCTCGACGGTGGTTTCGACTCGCTCAGCGCGCTCGAACTGCGGAACCGTCTGATCACCGCGGTCGGGCACCCGCTGCCGCCGAGTCTGCTCTTCGACCACCCGTCGGCGGCCGCCCTGGCAGCCCATCTGAACGAGGAGTTTTTCGGCGGTCACGACGGGGAGAGCGGTGACGAACTGACCGCCGCGACTGCGGACGAGCTCTTCGACATCCTCGATGGTCTCGGAATGTCGAGCTGACCCCGTCCGTAGCCGTTGGACCTGACGCGCACGTCAGGAGGCCCTCTGGGCCTCCCGGCGTGCGCGTACCAGTACCTCGACACCGTCGAGCACCCGCTGCAGTCCGAAGACGAACTCATCGGTCGGGGCGTCGATGACGCCCGCCGTGATCAGCTCGCTCAGGACGGGGAAGTGTTCCGCGTCCACGAGCTTCGCCAGGGTGCGCCCGTACTGCGGCATCGCATGTGCGGGGTCGTCAGGCATCTGCAGGGCGGCCGGCGACAGCTTCATCCCCGCGTGCACGTAGCCGTTCATGAGGAGTACGACGGAGAACTTCTCGGTGGCGCTGAGCCCCGTCCGGTGCAGCATCTGCAGGCCGCACTCCATCCAGGACAACTGTCCCGGCTGCAACGGCGGCCCGGCCGTGGGGATCTGAAGCATCCACGGGTGGCGCTGGTAAAGGCCGAGCAGATCGGTCGTCCAGCACTCCAGGCCCGCGCGCCAGTCCTCCACAGGAGCCTCGGGGAAGGGCGGTGTCCCGTACGCGGTGTCCAGCATGAAGGCCAGCAGGTCGTCCTTGGTGGCCACATGGCGGTACAGCGACATCGTCGCGCAGCCCAGCCGTTCGGCGAGCCGGGCCATGGACAGCTTCGCCAGGCCGTCGGAGTCGGCGAACCTGACGGCCTCGGCGACGATGCGTTCCTGGCTGAGCTCCGGCAGCGAGCTCCGGGGCGGACGGTGTCGGGATTCCCACAGCCGCTCCACGCTACGGGGGAGAGGGCTCCCCTTGTCTACGATGCTCACCTGATGCTCGCCTTCAAGGGAGAGGAATGGGAGGTGGTGGTGGCGACAGCACGGTGCTGACGCGGCCCCGTCGGGTTCGCCGCCCCTGTCGAGTCTATGTCCCGTTCCGTCGATCTTGGCTGAGATGTGGCTATACGACGGTGTCCCGTCCGGTTGTGGACGGGACACTGTCGCCGGCGGGAAGCCGTGCTGGTGCTCACGGTGCGTGATCCACCACCCGGGGCCGCTCGCTTTTGGCCGGCTGGGCTGGCGCGGAGGCGGCGATCGGTTCTTTGCGCAGCAGGAACGCACTGATCACGGCGGTCACACCGAGGACGGCCACGGCGGTCAGTGCCGCCAGGTTGAGGCCATGGGTGAAGGCCTCACGGCCCGCGTTCAACAGTGATTCCGCGGCCTCGCCCGTCAGCCGGCCGGCCACCGCGTTGGTACCGCCGATGCTGCCCTGCGCGGCTTCCAGATCGGTGCCGGTCAGACCAGTGGGACGTACGTCGGCCATCTGGTGGTGGAAGACGGCCAGACCGATGGTACCGAAAGTGGCGAAGCCGAGGGCATTGCCCAGCTCGTTGGCGGTTTCCGACACGGCCGCCGAGGAGCCGGCGCGCTCGGGCGGGGCGGCGGTCAGGACGATGTCCGCCACCAGGGCCTTCACCATCAGGAGACCGGCAGCGATGAGGGCGACGCCCGCCATCACGAATAGCACGTGGGAGCTGACCCGGACGAAGAAGAGCAGTCCGCAGCCGACCGCCATGACCATCATGCCGAAGGCCAGGAAGTTGCCCGGACGTACCTGCCGCGAGTACTTGGCCGTGATCGGTGCGGCCATGGCCACCACCGGGAATGCGGCGAGCGACCAGAGCGCGGCGGTGAAGGGGCGCATGCCCAGCACCGACATCATGTACTGGTTCACCAGCAGGTTGATTCCGATGAGCGTTCCGTGGACGACCAGGGTGATGGCCACCGAACCGCTGAACGCCCGGTACTGGAACAGCTCCAGGTCGAGCAGGGGGCTGGTCGCCGTGCGCTGTCGCTGTACGAAGGCGATGCCGAGGACCACCCCGACGCCAATGGTGATCACTCCGCCCAGGCTGTAGCCGTTTACGGCCAGTTCCTTCACGCCGTACACGACCGTGAGGATCGCGACGAAGGAGAGCACTGCGCCGAGCACGTCCAGCTTGCCGCGCGCCGGGTCGCGGTGCTCGGGAAGCAGGAAGGGCGCGAGCACCACCAGCAGGGCCATGATCGGGATGTTGATCAGGAAGACCGATCCCCACCAGAAGTGGTCGAGGAGCAGACCACCGATCATGGGGCCGAAGGCGGTGCTGCTGGTGAGCACGCCGGTCCAGGCCGCGATGGCCGTCTTGCGCTGATCGGGGTCGTTGAACATGACGCGGATCAGTCCGAGCACGGTCGGCGTCACCGGCGCGGCAGCCACGCCGAGCAGCGCCCGGGAGGCGATCAGGGCCTCGGGGGTGGTCGCCATGGCCGCGCAGGCCGAGGCGATGCCGAACAGCAGCGCCCCGATGATCAGGAGCTTGCGTCGGCCGATCTTGTCGCCGACCCATCCCATCGGAATCAATAACCCGGCCAGTGCGAACGGGTAGACATCCATGATCCACAGCAGCTCGGGTGCGTTCGGCCGGAGCTCGGCACTGATGGCCGGCACGGCGAAGTTGAGCACGCCGATGTCCAGCATGATCAGCAGCGATCCCAGGGTGAGGACCGCGAGGCCCACCCACTCCTTGGTGCCCGCCCTGGCTTTGGTCTCGGTCATCGCTCTCCCTTTTTGATGTGTACGTCGCACGCTGGAGCGTATCGCATACGCATAGCGTACTGGTTACTCTAGCGAGGTTCAAGTACGCAACCGCGGTCCAACTTTGATCTGGGGTTCCGGCCCGCCATGTGGATTGCCGAGCGGCTCAACCCCCTGTGACCGGTGAGTAGCCCTGAGTTCCATGTGCTGGGGGTTGCTGGACCGAGGGATATGTTTGGACCGGGGTAAACGTTTTTTCGCAGTAACACCCGCTACGGAGATCGGCGAGGGGCTCGGTCGGGCCCACGGGGAAGTCGAAGGGATGCGTCGGGCATGGGGGATCGGGTCAGTGATGCTGTCCAACCGGTCGCTGTCGTCGGGATGGGCTGCCGGTTACCGGGGGCCAACGGGATACAGGAATTCTGGAACCTCCTGACACAGGAGCGGCAGGCCGTCACCACGGTCCCGACGGACCGGTTCGACGCGGCCGCTCATCTCGGACCGGTGGGCAGCCCCGGGAAGACCGTCTCGCGTCACGGCGGCTTCATCGACGGGGTGTTCGGCTTCGATGCCGCCTTCTTCGGCATCTCGCCCACCGAGGCCAAGGACATGGATCCGCAGCAGCGGCTGCTGCTCCAGGTCGCCTGGGAAGCCCTCGAAGACGCCGGGATCAGGCCGAGCAGCCTGGCGGGCAGCTCCTCCGGAGTGTTCGTGGGCCAGGCCACCGCCGAATACGGCGACCTGCCACGCCCGTTGGACCAGCGGGGCATCCACAGCGCCACGGGAGCCCGCATCCGGGCGGTCACCGCCGGACGGCTCTCCTACGCACTGGACCTGCGCGGCCCCAGCACGGTGGTGGACACGGCCTGTTCCTCGTCCCTCGTCGCGGTGCACGCCGCCCGCCAGAGCCTGCTCACCGGCGAGAGCGACCTGGCCATCGCCGCAGGCGTGAACGTCATACTCGCCCCGGACGACGCGATCGCCTATTCGCAGGCCGGCATGCTCTCCGCCGACGGGCGGTGCAAGTTCGGCGATGCGTCGGGCGACGGCTTCGTACGCAGCGACGGCGTCGGGGTCGTCGTGCTCAAGCGCCTCTCGGACGCGCTGCGCGACGGCGACCCAGTACAGGGCCTGCTGCTGGGCAGTGCCGTCACCAACGACGGCCGGGCCAGTGGCCACCTTTTGCGGCCCGCGGTCGACGGCCAGCGCCACGTGCTGCGCAGAGCCTGCCGCACCGCGGGCATCACACCCGGGGAACTGGACTACGTCGAGGCGCACGGCACCGGAACTGTGGCGGGCGACGCGGCAGAACTCCGCGCACTAGGCCTCGAGGCCGCGGTCGGCCGGTCACCGGAGCGGCCCCTGCTGACCGGGTCGGTCAAGACCAACATCGGCCACGCGGAGGCTGCCGCGGGCATCGCGGGACTGATCAAGACCGTCCTCATCGCCCGGCACGGCATCGTGCCCGCGTCCCTGCACCAACGGGAGCCGCACCCGTTGCTCGCCGACGGGGAGTTGCCCGTCCGCGTCGTGAACCGCACCCGTCCGCTGGCGCCGGCGGGCCACTCGGCGAAGCTCGGTGTCAGCTCCTTCGGTCTGTCCGGTACCAACGCGCACGTGGTCGTCGCCGGCCACCACCCGGTGACCGCCCCCGCCGCCCCGCTGGGTGGCGGCGACAACGACAGCGCCACGGACGCGCAGCTGCTGGTCCTCTCGGCCCGTTCGCCGCGCAGTCTGCGTCAGCTCGCCGCCTCCTACGCCTCGTACCTGACCGGTGACGGCGGCCGCGCCCACAGCCTGCGCGACATCTGCGCGAGCGCCGCCTGCCATCGGGACGCACACCCCTACCGCCTGTGGGTCATCGCCTCGAACGCGCGGGACATGGCCGCCAGGCTTGCGACCGTGGCAGCGGGCGAACCGACCGCCTTCGGCGGGATGTCGGAGGTTTCGGCGCAAGAGGGCGTGCGCACCGCCTTCGTCTTCCCCGGCCAGGGCTCGCAGTGGCCCGGCATGGCCAGGCGGCTGCTCGCCGCCTGGCCGGAGTTCAGGGAAGCGATGGACCTGTGCGACCGCGCCGTCCACGCCGAAACCGGCTGGTCCCCGCTCCGCGTCCTCGGTGCCGCCACGACCTCCCTGCCCACCGCCGTGGACATGGTCCAGCCGGTCCTGTGGGCGGTGCAGGTCTCCCTGGCGATGAGCTGGCGGCGACGCGGAGTGGAGCCCCACGTCTGCATGGGACACAGCATGGGCGAAGTCGCGGCCGCTTGTGTCGCAGGCGCGCTCTCCCTCGCCGACGGGGCCGCGGTGATCTGCCGCCGCAGCAAGCTGATGGCCACGCTCTCCGGGCGGGGGGCAATGCTCGCGGCGGAACTGTCCGCCGAACAGGCGGAGGAAATCGCCTCCGGTTTCCCCGAACTCGTCTCCGTCGCGGCGCGCAACGCTCCCACCTCCACGGTGCTGGCCGGCGACCCGGCGGCACTCCAGCTCATCGGCAACCGGCTGCAGGCCGACGGCGTCTTCTGCCGGCCCGTCAACGTCGACGTGGCCTCGCACTGCCCCGACGTCGACGACCTGCGGGAAGGCATGCTGGAAGAGCTAGCCGGCCTGCGTCCCCGCCCGGTCTCCGTCCCGCTGATGTCCACCGTGCGCTGCGCGTCCATGTCCGGCACCGAACTCGACGCCGGCTACTGGATGGACAACCTGCGCCGGCCGGTGGGCTTCGCCGAGGGCGTGGCCGAGGTGGCTGCACGCGGCGAGCACGTCTTCGTCGAGGTGAGCCCGCACCCCGTGCTGGTCCCGGCGATGGAGGAGACGCTGATCGCCGCGCTCGGTGTCTCGGCACGGGTCATCGCCTCGGGTCACCGGGAGCGCGACGAGGACGCCGCGATGACATCCGCCGCGGGCCGCCTGTTCGTCGCCGGAGGCGTGATCGACTGGCACCAGTGGTTCCGGGGCCCGGCGCCCCGGCGGATAGGACTTCCCCACTACGCCTGGGACGAGACGCCGTACCGGAAGGTCTTCGCCGGGGCCGGGACGGGACCGGCCGCCGGAGAGCAGGTCCGGGGAACGCCCATCGGCGACTGGCGCGTCACCCGGGTGTACGGCGTAGCCCCGCTGCCCGCCGCGGCGCCGGTGCTGGCGGCACTCGACACCCCGGTACAGCCCCCCACCGGGACGGTCCACCGGCTCGAACGGCTCACCTTCGGCAAGACGATGGCCGAGGTCGGCGTGACCGCGCACTTGCGGACCGCCTGGCGCGGGCCCACCGCGCCGGGCGCCACGACGGACGTCGTGGTCGAGGCGGTCGGGCCCCACGGCCCGGGGCGGGACGCACTTCCCGTGCTCCGTGGCCGCCTGCGCACGGTCGGCCGGCCGGCCGCCGAGCGGTCCCGGCGCGTGGACGATGCGCTGTCCCGCTGCGCCCGGTACGTGTCCGCCGAGGAGTTCCGGACACTGGCTCGAAACCGCGGCTACCAGCTGCACCCCGGACAGGACGCGGTACGGGGACTGTGGTGGCGCGACGGCGAGGTGGTCGCCCGGATGCGCCGGCCGGAGGCCCCGGCCCCAGTGGCCTGGGAAACGGTCTTCGAGCCGCTGATCGCCGTCTGGCCGCAGGACCGGTCCGGAGCCGGACCGTTCGTTCCGGTCGCCGCGGAAGGCGTGATGCTGCTGGGTGAACTACCCGAGCAGTACTGGGTGTCGGCCACCTGCACCGCGGCCGACGGTACGGACCGGACTGCCCGGGCGGAGGTGACCGTACTAGACGAGGACGGGCGGACCGTCGCCTCGTTCGAGGGAATGGAGCTGGGCCTGCTGCCGGCCCTCCCGTCCGGCGCGGTGCGGGCGATGCGGGCGGTCCAGGAAGCCGGCGAGCCCGCGGCCCCCCGGCGCGCCACAGGGGCGCAAGGAGCTGCGGCCGCCGAGGACGTGCTCGCGGAAGCGGCCGCGCTGCTCGGGCTGGCGCTTGAACTGATGGACCCGCACCGGTCCCTGCGGGCGCTCGGCCTGGACTCGATCCTGGCCGTGCAGCTGCGGCACAGGCTGAGGGAGAAGCACGCGGTGGACATCTCCCTGGGCCGCCTGCTCGGCCCCGAACGCCTGGAGGAACTCCTTGGTACATGGCCGTCGGGCGCCCACGGCCACGACGCGGATGTGAAGACGGCAAACCAAAGTTGAGGAGAGAACGAGCTGATGGTCGACGAGTCACCCGCCAAGACCGGCGGACGCCGCGAGCGCAACAAGCAGAACGTCAGGGCACGACTGTACGAAGCGGCCATCGCGCTCTTCGCCGAACACGGCTACGACGAGACGTCCATCGAGGCGATCACGACGCGTGCCGATGTCGCACGCGGAACCTTCTTCAATCATTTCCACCGCAAGGAGGATTTGATCGTCGAATGGGGAGAGCGAAGACGTGCACGGTTGAGAAGCATTATCGCGGAGGTTGACGTGGCCGGCGGAGATTTCGACGTCGAGCAGCGCCTGGTGGACTGTTTGGTTGCTCTCGGGCAAATAAACGAGGATGAGGGCGACTGTGCCCGGGCTATGATCAAGGCATGGGTCAAGGCTGGCTACCCGCTCTCGGAAGAGCCTTATACGGCCGTGCTGTTCGCTGATGTCGTGGGGACCGGAAAGGCCCGGGGTGAATTCTCCCAGGACATCGACGCGGAGCAGGTCGGAAACGTACTGCGCGACGTCTACTTGGGGTCGCTCTACCGCTGGTGTCGCTCCGAATCCGACACGCCGTTGCAGCCGGAACTCCGGGAGATCACGCGTCTCGTGCTCAACGGAGTGAAGGCGCGGTGCCGTTAGCGGGAGTATTGGTCGGTCTTTACGGCGCGCTATTTCTGCTAGGCGTGGCCGGTGGCTTTCGGGGCGTAAAGTCCCTTCAAGTTTTGATCTTCGCAGATAACGGGGGCAACGGAAGATGGTGGAATATGCGTACTCTGGAGCGCTGGACAGCCTTATGGGTCAGTTCGCCGAGTGCACGGCCGGTGCCGGGCAGCTCGCCTTGGTCACGGGCGGACTGGCGAGCGGCAAGACCCACTTGATGTACGAATTTTCAAGAGAAGTGAGGAGGACGGGCGCACTCCATCTCTCGGCCACCGGCTCCCGATCGGAGTCAACCTTTCCGGTAGGGGTCATCGACCAGCTGTTCCGCAGTGCGGAGATCCCGCCGGAGACGGCGGACCGGATCGCCCGGCTGCTGCAGTCGGACTCGCTCGCCAGGGAGTACAGCCCAGACGACCTGGATCTGAGACAGCAGGACGCCCGGATCATCCACTCGATATGCGTGGAGCTGCTGGAGCTGTCGAGGAACCGGCCGCTCGTCATCAGCATCGATGACATCCAGTTCGTGGACGGGCTCTCGCTCCAGCTCATCCTGCATCTGCGCCGCCGGATGGCCTCGGCGCACGTGATGATCGTGCTCACCGAATGGAGCTGGGCGCACCCGGCTCTCTCGCGGTTCCACGCCGAGATCACCCAGCAGCCGCACCGGCGGCTGCGACTGGCTCCGCTGACCGTCGCCGACGTGTCCGAGCTGCTGGTCCACGAGACGGATCCACAGCTCGCCGAGCTGTACGCCCCGTCCTTCCACCGCTTCACCTCCGGCAATCCACTGCTGGTCCGCGCCCTGGTGGAGGACCTCCACACCGGGCCGGGACCGCGGACCGACGGGGACCCGGCCCAGCGGATCGCCGGACCCGCCTTCGCCCAAGCGGTGCTCAACTGCCTCTACCGCTGGGACACTCGGCTGCTCGATGTGGCTCAGGGGCTCGCCGTACTGGGGGAGGAGGCATCGGCGCCGCTCGTGGGGCAGTTGGTGTCGCTCCCGGTGGAATCGGCCGAGCAAGTGATCCACGTACTGTCCGCGGCCGGTCTGCTGGACGGGTCCCGCTTCCGGCACAGCGCGGGCGAGACCGCCGTACTGAGCACCCTCGACGCGACCACGCGGGGGCGCATGCACGGGGCGGGCGCGCAGCTGCTGCACAAGGGGGGCGCAGACCCGGTGACCGTCGCCGGACACCTCATCGCGTCGAACAGGGCCGTCGGAGACTGGACGGTCTCGGTGTTGAAGAGCGCCGCCGTCCGGGCCCAGGCTGATGACGACGTCGACCTCGTGATCGACTGCCTCGAACTGGCCGCGACCGCCTGCACCTCAGTGGACGAACGCCGTGAGCTGTGGAGGGGACTCGCCCGCGCCGTCTGGCAGCGCGATCCGGCTGCCGCCGACCGGTACCACGCGCCGGCCCGTCAGTCGATGCACGAAGGCAAGCTGAGCAAGCAGGACGCCGTCTCGTTGCTGCGGCAGGCGCTGTGGCAGGGTGACCTGGAGACGGCCCGGTCGGCGAGCGAGGCGTACGCGAAGCTCGAGGGCCCGCGGGACAAGTACACCGAGGCCGAACTCCTCCTGGTCTACCGCTGGTTCTACGGTTCGGTGTCCCGGCACGACTGCCCGTCCGACGAGAGCGCCACCGGGATCGCCGGGGACGCGCGCGAGGAGGACCCGTGGACCCGAGCGGTGAACTCGGTCGCCGTCGGGCCCGCTTCGGCGCTCGGCAAGGCCGCCCTGTCCAGCGCCGAACACATTCTGGAGAGCTGCCGGCTAGGCGAGACCCTGCTCGAGGTCGTCCTCGCCGCACTGCTCACGCTGCTCTGCGGAAACCAGCTGAACCGTGCCTCCGAGCGGTGCGAGGCGTTGTACGCCGAGGCGGTCCGACGCGGCGGCGTGACCTGGCGGTCCGCGCTGGGCGCCGTACGGGCCGACATCGCCCTGCGCAGCGGTGATCTCAGCGCGGCGGCCGCGCACGCGGAGGCGGCGCTCGCACTCATGCCGCCCCAGAGCTGGGGGGTGATGCTCAACTATCCGCTCAGTACGTTGATCCGCGCGCAGACGGGTCTGCGCGATTACGAGGCGGCTGAGGAATCGGTTCGCCAAATGACGTCGGAAGCCATGCCCACCACGGTCTGGGGCCTACGGTTTCTGAGTGCGAGGGGCCACTACTACCTGGCGACCGACCGGGTCCTCGCCGCCGTCAAGGACTTCCAGACCTGCGGCCGGCTTGCCTACGACCACGATCTGGACGTCTCCGAACTCGTCCCCTGGCGCAACGGTCTCGCAGAGGCCAACATGCAGCTCGGTCGGACGAAGGTGGCCCAAGACCTCGTCAAGCAGCAGCTCAACCGGCCCCAAGGCCTGGACATGCGCACGCAGGGCGTGTCGCTCCGGCTGCTCGCGGCCACCAGCGACCTCATGCAGCGCACCATCCTGCTGCGCCAGTCCGTCGACCTCCTGCAGCTGTCCGGTGACCGGATGGAACTGGCACGTTCGCTGGCGGACCTCAGCGAGGCGCAACGCGGCGTCGGCGAGTTCGACGAGGCGAGGGCGACGGCCTGCCGGGCGGTCCAGGAAACGAAGATCTGCGAGTCCGGTGTCCGGCCCGTGCTGGCCCTCCCGGCCCAGCGCGTCGCACCACCCGCGCAGGAGCAGGAGAGGGAGGGGTCCGCCACGGACGCGGTGACGCTGAGCGAGGCGGAGGAGCGCGTTGCCGTGCTGGCCGCGAAGGGGTTCAGCAACCGCGAGATAAGCCGCAGGCTCTTCATCACGGTGAGCACGGTGGAACAGCATCTGACGCGCGTCTACCGCAAACTCGGGGTGAACAGCCGACGTGCCCTGCCCACCCTTCTCCCGCTGCCCCAGCTGCAATCCCACGCGAGCTAGTGCGCGGGCACTAGGGGCCACTAGGGGTATGGACGGAGCGGCCTCGTCAATAACGTAGTTGGCGAGGGACGGCCGATCTACACATCCATGACTCGCCAAGCCATCCCCCCGGGGTGGACGCGCATGGTTTCAGCCGTCCATGAAGAGAGCGGCGGAATGCGTCCCCCTACGGCATGAGCCGCCCTCCCGACGATCGGTTCGGAGCGGCGGGGTCATTCAGCCCCCGCGATCCCGCCCTCCGAGCCGGTCCTCGGTGCACACACGCACCACAAAATCTCTCGCTACGTGGAGGGTGCCATGAGCGGTCTTACACATTGGGAAGCGCTGCGCTCCGGGGACTCCGGAGAATTGATTCTCGCGGTCGACACCCCTCCACGCGGTCCCGCGCCCGCCGATTTCCGTGAGCTGATACCGCTCCTGGACACCCGGCACAGCGTATGGCGTGCCAGGGAACGCGACAGGACCCATCCACGGGGCACGAACCTCGACGAGTACATCGCTCCCTGGATCGACGAGATCCTCGCCGCAGGCCTGCGGGTGCGCGCGGTCCTCGGCTACGGGGTGGGCGGCATATTCGCCGGAGTGATCGCCGACGGAATCGGAAGATGGCAGACGGCCACTCCGGAAGTCCTGCTGTTCGATCCCGAACTCGTCGACTCCGAAGTTGTCGTGGACGAGTTTCGTCGACTGCTCTCCACCGTGTCCCACAACCTCACGAGCCAGGGACTGGACCGGCTGGAGCGCGAGAGCGCGGCCGTACTGGCCGAGGCCGACGACCACGACGTGAGGGCATTGGCCCTCGGCCTCCACGGGGTCCTCAGTCGCGCCATGAACGAGGAAGCGGAGCGGGTCGGTTCCGTCGCGGCGCTTGTCTGGCAGGCCCTGAATCTGGCGTCCGCGCGGCTGGCGTCGCTGGCCATCGCGGACTCGGTCGACGTTCTTCCGCTGTGGTCGGCCGGCACGGCCCTGAGTTCGTCCAGCCCCGAGAGCGGTCTGAGCCGCACCAGGTCCGTGCTGCTCCTGCCGGAGGCCGCCCTCGTCGGCACGGAAATCCTCTTCGAGGACCAGCACGCCGAGGTCCTCAGAAGCACGGCCGTAGCCCGCAAGGCATCCGAGTTGCTGGGCAGTTCGGGCGCCTGACCACGAACCCTCCACGGCAACGCCCCGGCCGCGACGGCCGGGGCGCAGCCGTGTTCAGGCCGTCGGGGCCGCGGCGAGTGCCGCGTCCTGCTCCCGCGTACGGATCACCGTGGAACGCTCGAACCACTCCAGGGCAGCCGCGAGCGAGGCCTCGACCTCGGCCCGCGAGCCGCCCGTCGCGAGTACCGAGCCGATCTTCTCCACGCTCGTCTGCGCGGGCTTGAGGACCGTACCCGGCTCCGCGTGCTTGTGGTACGAGGTGATGCCCGGCACCGGGCACTCGTCGGGGATCTCGGTCAGGGTGCCCGGACGCGGCGGGAACAGGGAGAGCCCGGCGATCCGCGGCGGGACGGCCGGGATCTGCGGCACCTCGTTGCCGGCCAGGGACCGGACGTAGACCTCGGGCAGGATGATGCCGAAGCCGAGTTGGAGGACCTGCTCGATCATGCCGCCGCCCATGCGGCTCGCCACCTCGTTGAACACGAGCCGCCCGGCCGGGTCCCGGAACACCTCGGCATGGAACATGAAGGTGTCGGGCGACGGCAGCGCGGCCAGGGCCGCTCGGGTGATCTCCCGCAGCGGCTCTTGCAGCGGATCGTCTGCATCCAGCAGGGCGCTGTGCAGGGCCTGCCCCGCCATGATGTCCAGGCACGAGGTGTCGCCCTGGGTTGAGGGCCACATCAGCCGTAGCGCCCCGGCCGTGACGATGCCGTCGACGTGGAACAGCTCGTGCTCGATGTACTTCTCCGCCAGCAGCTGAGCGCCATCGTCCGTGCCCAGCTCGCGGTGGTCGGTGAGGAGGGAGCCCAGGCCGTCCGCGTCCCGGAGAACCTGAACTCCCATGGAGCCGCCACCCCGTCGAGGCTTCACCACGACCGGGTAGCCGTGCTCCTCGACGAAGCCGAGCAGGTCGTCCAGATGACGCACCGGGGCGTAGGGCGCCACCGGCACGCCGGACTTCTCCAGCAGCTCCTTCATCCGGAGCTTGTCGCGGAACGCGACCGCGCTGTCGGAGTCCTGACCCGGTACCCCGAGCAGCCCACGCAGCCGGGCGGCGCGCAGGATGTCGAACTCCGACAGGGCGATCACCCGGTCGAAGCCCAACTTCCGGTGCAGCTCCAGGGCGTGCTGTTCCACCAGGGGGTTGAAGTGGAAGTCGTCCACGATCTCCACGTGCGCGTACCCGGCGAGCTGCTCGGCGCGAACCGCCGGGTCCGCCGAGACCGCCGCCGCGTCCGTGAGCAGCACCGCCTGGTGCTCACTGCCGATCCATTCCGGGAACCGCCGTCCCGAAAGGGGAGTCCGGTTGAGTATCAAGAATCTCATCGGACCTCCACGGAGATGGTGTCGCGGAATTCGTGGAATCCGTCTTCCACCGCTTCGGCGGTGTCGGCGGAGAAAAGAACGTGGCCGTGCGCCGCCGAAGCGTGGGGCGGAACGAGAACCTTGTCGCCGATCTCGCCGTACAGTACGACCTCTTCGACGCGTTCGTCGTTCGCGACCTTGTCCATGCCGTGTACGCCTACGAGTTCACCGGCCTGCTCGGCGAAGAACAGGTAGAAGCCGGTGGGCTTCGCCGGCTGCGGCGGAATGAGATCGACTTCACGTCCCGTGGCCGCGTCGAGCAAGGCGTCGACCATGTCGATGCCGGTGCTGAGGAGTACGGACTGATATACCGGCCCGCCGCCCAGGCGTGCTGCCGTCTCCAGAATAAAAGGATCACCTTCCGCTGTAATCCGGAACTCCGTATGTGTGGCTCCGGTGTCGATACCGAGCGCACGGTGAGCGGTAGCCGTCGCCGCTGTGATGAGGGCCACAAGATTCTGCGGAAGGCGTGTGGGAGTTGTGTAGTAGACCTCTTCGAAGAAGGGCCCCTCCATGGGAAGCGGCTTGTCGTGGATGGCCACTACATGCGTCTCCCCGTTGACGATGAGAGATTCGACACTGATTTCGGAGCCGGGTACGTAGGCCTCCAGAAGGACGGCCTCGCCGTACTTCTCGCGGGTGCTCACGTGCAGCGGGTCGTGGGTGAAGCCGGTCCACGCCCCGCGCTGGATGGTGTCGAAGTGCTCCGCCAGCTCGGCGGCGCCGTCGACACGCCGCACGTACTTGCTGCCGCCGCCGATGAGCGGCTTGAGGACCAGGGGGTAGCCGATCGTCGAGGCCGCCGCATGAGCCTCCGTCAGGTCGCGGGCCAGCGCGAATCCGGGCTGGCTCAAATTCGCCGTACCGAACGCCGAGCGCATCGCGTACTTGTCGCGTGCCAGGTAGGCGGCCTGCGCGCCCACGGAGGGCAGGCCGAGCTCGGCGGCGACGGCGGCGGCGGCGGGCACGCTCTGCTCGACGAACGTCACCACGCCGCGGATGGGTTCGGTTTCCTCCGCCGCGAGCAGTCGGGCGGCCTCGAGGGTCTCCTGGAGACTGGCCGTGTCCGCCGCGATCACACGGTCGACGAAGGCGGCCTCCCACGTCGCGTCCTTCATCACCATCAGGAGACGCTCACCGCGCTCCTGCGCGTAGCGCCGCACCTGTGCGAGGTGCTTACGCCGGCTCAGGTTCCGGGTGTGCAGTAGGAGGATGCTCACAGTTGTCAGTCTCTCAATTCGTTGAAGAGTCGGGCCAGGATGAGGTATTGGGAATCGCGGCCCGGCCGAGCCCGCTGTGCGCGAGATTCGGACATACGGCGCCTACCGACAATAGGCCCTGATTGCACAGGGGTTGGGGCACATATGACGAGTGCCTTCGGCATCAGACCATGCTAGCGTTCTGAAGGTCAATCACCCCGGGGCGATGGGGGCAGACTTGCCGAGCCGCCCGACCGGGGGATTTTTCAAGCGGGGGATTTAACAATGGCACGCACCATCACCATCGGCGACACAATAATCACCGACAGTGCAGACGCATATGTCATAGCGGAGATCGGCCACAATCACGGCGGAGATCTCGGTCTGGCAGCAGAGCTTGTACGTATGGCCGCCGAATCCGGCGCGCACGCTGCCAAGCTGCAAAAGCGGGACAACAAGTCGCTGTTTACCAAGGCGATGTACAACCAGGCGTACACCGGTCGCAACAGCTATGGCGCGACCTATGGAGAGCATCGCGAAGCGGTGGAATTCGGAGAGAAGGAGTACCGGCACCTCGCCGGCGTGGCGGCCGAGGCCGGCATCGCGTTCTTCTCGACCGCTTTCGACTTCGAGAGCGTTGATTTCCTCGCGGAACTGGGCATGCCGGCCATCAAGATGGCCTCGGGTGACCTGACGAACACGCCGCTGCTCGCCTACGCGGCGAAGACGGGTATCCCGCTGGTCATCAGCACGGGCGGCGCGGACATGGAGGACGTCCGCCGTGCCGTCGACACCATCCTGCCGCTCAACTCCGAGCTCGCGGTACTCCAGTGCACCGCCGCCTACCCGGCCACCCCGGACGTGTTGAACCTCTCGGTCATCAGCTCCTTCCGGGAGGAGTTCCCGGACGTCGTCGTAGGCCTGTCGGGCCACGACGTCGAGGCCGAGTCCAGCGTCATCGCGTACACCCTAGGCGCACGCGTCGTCGAGAAGCACGTCACCCTGGACCGCACCATGGCGGGCAGCGACCACCACTTCTCGCTGGAGGCCGGCCACCTGCGTGCGCTTGTCGACGGCCTGGAGCGGACCCGTCGCTCGCTGGGCAGCCCGGTCAAGCAGGTGCTGCCGGTCGAGCAGCCCGCCCTGCACAAGATGGCCAAGAAGCTCGTCGCCGCCCGCGACCTGCCCGCTGGCCGGATGCTGACCGTGGACGACATCGCCATCAAGTCGCCCGGCGACGGCCTGCGGCCATATCTTCTGGACGAGTTGGTCGGCCGTACCCTGCTGGCGCCGCTGTCCGAGGACGACGACATCCAGCTCGGCAACCTCGGCTGAACGCGTCGTGAGTGCACACATCGATCTCACCGGACAGGTCGCGGTCGTCACCGGTGTACTGGGCAAGCTCGGCGCGATCTGGACCGACGCGCTTCTGGGCGCGGGGGCGCATGTGGTGGGCCTGGACCGGACGACGGTCCCCCCGGACACGCTGACGGCGGTCGTCGACCGCCACGACGCCGAGCGCTTCCAGCTCGTGGAAGGCGATGTCACCGACTCCGAGAGCCTGCAGGCGGCCCTGGCCGCCTGCAGGGCCTGGGCCGGGGCGCCGACGATCCTCGTCAACAACGCGGGCATCGACCAGCCTCCGTCCGCCACGGGCGGCAGCTGGCTCTTCGGGGACATCCCGGCCGAGGTGTCCGCCGCCGTCCTGGACGTCAACGCCCTCGGAGTCCTGCGGGTCTGCCAGGTCTTCGGCTCAGAGATGGCCCGGAACGGTGCGGGATCGATTGTCAACATCGGTTCCCTGTACGGGTCGATGGCCCCCGATCCGCGCCTGTACGAGCACCTGCCGCAGGACCCGCCGTTCCTCAAGCCGCCGGCCTACGGGATGTCCAAGGCGGCCGCGGCTGCGCTCACTCGGTACCTCGCCGCGTTGTGGGGACCGGCGGGCGTGCGTGTCAATACGCTGTCGCCCGGTGGTGTCAGTGGCGGTCAAGACGACGAGTTCCGCCGCAAGTTCAGCGAGCGCGTCCCACTGCAGCGGATGGCGGAGGCATCGGACCTGACCGGTCCGCTGCTCTTCCTCGCCTCCGAAATGAGCAGCTATGTCACGGGCACCGAACTGCTCGTAGACGGCGGTTACGTCAGCTGGTGAGGCACACGCCGCCCGCCTATTTCTGGAGAAGTCATGAACACCTCTCTCGCCTGGCTGCCTGCCGACGAGTTCACCCGCATTCTCGAGGGCATTCCCGACCGGCACGACCGGATCAAGGCGTTTGCCGATGCCTCCCGCATCAACGCGCTATACAGCATCATGCGCGCCGGTTCCGGACACCTCGGATCCAGCTTCAGCGCGGCTGACACCGTTGCCTGGCTGCTGCTCGAGGAGATGCGCTCTCCGTTCGCGGCCGACGGCGACGTCTATTTCTCGTCCAAGGGCCACGACGCCCCCGGTCTCTACGCGGCGCTGATCGCCCTCGGGGCGCTGCCCCAGGAGAAGCTCCACCAGCTGCGCCGGCTGGGCGGGCTGCCCGGGCACCCCGACGTCAGTATCCCGCACATGCACGCCAACACCGGCTCCCTCGGCATGGGGATCTCCAAGGCCAAGGGCATGATCCTTGCCGACCGGCTCACCGGCGCGCACCGGCGTGTCTTCGTTTTGACCGGCGACGGTGAGCTCCAGGAGGGGCAGAACTGGGAGGCGCTGGCCGGCGCAGTCCACCGCGACCTGGGCGAACTGACGGTCATCGTCGACCACAACAAGATCCAGTCCGACACGTGGGTCGCCGACGTCAGCGATCTGGGCGATCTCGAGGCGAAGTTCGCCGCCTTCGGCTGGGGAGTGCTCCGTTGCGACGGCAACGACGCGAAGGAGCTCGACGCGGCGTTCCGGCTCCGTGAGAAGGAGCACGCCGGGAAGCCCGCCGTGATCATCGCGGACACCGTGAAGGGCGCCGGCTGCGCCACCTTCGCGGCCACCTCGATGGCCGAGGGCGAATGGCGCTACCTCTTCCACAGCGGGGCGCCGGCCCTCGAGGACTACCGCAGCGCGCACCGGGAACTGGTCGGTTCGGTCGACGCGGTACTCGCCCGCCACGGCCTGGCCCCGCTCGCGTTCTCGTACGCCGAAACGGTCCTGCCGGCGAAGGCCACCGGGCCCCGCCTGCCCGAGGTGTACGGGCGCGCGCTGGTCGAACGCGCACGGACTGACGAGCGGATCGTCGCGCTCGACGCGGACCTGGTGCTCGACACAGGGCTCATCCCGTTCTCGCAGGCGCTCCCGGACCGCTTCATCGAGTGCGGCATCGCCGAGCAGGACATGGTGTCGATGGCCGGCGGCCTCGCCTCGCGCGGCCTGCTGCCCTTCGTGCACTCCTTCTCCTGCTTCCTGCACGCACGGCCGAACGAGCAGATGTACACCAACGCCTCGGAGCGCCGGAAGGTGGTCTACGTGGGCTCGCTCGCGGGCCTGCTGCCTGCTGCGCCCGGCCACTCCCACCAGGCCGTCCGTGACGTCAGCGCCGTGGGTGCGATCCCGGGCCTGGTCGTGCTGGAGCCGGCCAACTCAGCCGAGGCCCGGGCCGCGGTCGAATTCTGCGCCGAAACCGAGTCGAGCGTGTACCTCCGCCTCGTCAGCACCCCGGTGCCCGAGGAGGCCGAGGCGCTCGGCGCACGGCCGCTGACGACGGGACACGGCCGGATCGTCCGCCCCGGCGGCCGGACCGTGGCCATCGGGTCCGGACCGGTCGTGCTCACCCAGCTGCTGCGCGCCGCCGAGCTGCTCGCCGCTGACGGAGTGGAGCTGACCGTCGTCGCGTTGCCGTGGCTGAACCGGGTGGACGCCGGATGGCTCTCCCAGCTTGTGGCGGACACCGACGAGCTGTTCGTCGTCGAGAACCACTACACCCATGGCGGCCAGGCGGACCTGCTGGCCAGGGCGCTGCTGGAGCTCGGCGCCGACAGGGTTCCGTACTTCACCGGGATCGGCCTGACCGAGGTGCCGCTGTGCGGCACCGAAGCCGAGGTCCTCGACGCCCACGACCTCAGCGCCGAGCGGCTCGCCGCACGGATCCAGGAGCGGATCCGGCCGGCCGCGGGCAGCTGACCCGGTCCGTCGGACCGGCACTCTCACTTTCCGAATCAGGAGCACTGCATGGACACCGTCTACAACGAACTCGCCCGGCCGCCGCAGGAGATCACCGACGGCTTCCGGGAGCTGCTCGCCGAGTACAGCCCCAGCTGCGTGGTGACCGACGCCCAGCGCCGCGCCGGCGCCATCGGCGGCTTCCAGGTCGTCCGGCACGACCAGAAGATCGCCGGCCCCGCGTTCACCATCAACCTGTCGATCGACGACTGGGTCAACACGCTGCCCATCCTGTCCCGTGCCCAGCCCGGCGACGTCATCATCATGGCCTGCCACGGCGTGGCGACCACGGCCATGTGGGGCGGCCTGACCGCGACGGTCTCCCACAAGTTCGGCATCGCCGGGGCCGTCATCGACGGTGCCGCCCGCGACATCGACGAGATCCGCGACATCGGATTCCCCGTCTGGTACCGCACCACGTCCCCGCGCCAGTCACCCGGCGCCGTCCACGACCGCATCGAGCCCGTGCAGGTCAACGTGCCGGTTTCGGTCGGCGGCCAGGTGATCTTCCCCGGCGACATCGTCGTGGCCGACGAGAACGGCGTCGCGACCGTGCCGTTTGCCTCCGCCAAGGACGTCCTCGAAAGCGCCCGCGGTGTTGCCGCGCGCGAGAACGAGATCCGCGACCGGATCAGCTCCGGTGCGACCGCCGCAGACCTGCGGGCCGAGTTCGGAAACCTCTGAGGAGTGACGATGCGCCTATACATCACAGGAGCAGACGGCAGCCTCGGCAAGGCCCTCACCCAGGAACTGGCCGCCGACCCGCGGACCGCGGACTGGCCGGTACTCGGCGTCTCCGTGTCCGATTTCGACATCGCCGACGAGCGGGCCGTGGCCGAGTCCGTCGCCTCGTTCCGCCCGGACGTCGTCCTGCACTTGGCCGCCATATCCATCGTGGCGACCTGCCAGACCGACGTCGAGCTCGGTCTGCGGGTCAACGTCGCCGGTGTGCACCAGGTCGCCGAGGCCTGCCGTACGACCGGCAGCCGCATGGTCTACATCTCCAGCGACTACGTCTTCGACGGGGTCGCCGCACCGGAGGGGGACTACCGGGAGACCGACGTTCCTAACCCGCTGAGCGTGTACGGCCTGACCAAGCTCGCTGGTGAGCAGATCGCCGAGCGCGTCCCCGAGCACCTCGTGGTCCGCACCTCCTGGCTCTTCGGCGGCGCGGCCGAGAACAACGACGACGTCCTCGCCACGATCCGGTCCGCCGAGCGCGGTGAGCGCCAAGAGCTGATCGACGACCAGTACAGCCGGCCCACGTACACCGTGGACCTGGCGCGGGCGATCATCCACCTGATCAGCCTGGACGAGTTCCCGGTCGGCACCGTGCACGTCGCCAACCGGAACAGCGCCACCCGGTACGAGCTCGGGGCGCACGCCCTCAACGAGTACGACCCGAAGCTGCACGCGGAGCACCCGCCGACGGCGATCTCCTTCGACGACTGCTCCTTCGTCGGCGGCCGTCCGAAGGTCTCGGCGCTCAACACCGACCGGCTGGCGGAGCTCGGTGTCGACATGCCGACCTGGCAGGACGCCGTGGCCCGTCACTGCGTGGTCCTGCGCCGCGAAACCGAGAACCGAAGGACGACCGCATGAGCCTGCTGAAGCGGGGCGCCGGAGCCCCGACCACCTGGCGCAACTGGGCACGTTCGGCCCGGTGCACGCCGGAGCGCCTGATCCGCGCCACCCATGAGAGCGACATAGTCGACGCGGTGCGCCACGCCGCCGATCGCGGCCTGGTCCTGCGCGCCGCCGGCACGGGGCACTCGTTCAACCCACTCGTGACGACCGGTGGCGTCGTCCTGGACATGACGGGCTACACCGGCATCGTCGCCCTCGACCCGGTTGCCTCGACCGTTACCGTGCGCGGCGGCACCCTGCTCCGGGAGCTCAACTGGGCGTTGGACAAGGCCGGGCTGGCCCTGTCCAACATGGGCACCCTCGAAGAGCAGACCATCGCAGGGGCCATCTCGACCGGCAACCACGGCAGTGGGCTCGGCCACCGGCCCTTCTCGGGACAGGTCCTGGCCCTGACGCTCGTCACGGCCGACGGGACCCTCCGCAGCTGCGGACGCGACGAGGACCCCGAGCTGTTCGCCGCCGCGGCCACCTCGCTCGGCGCGCTCGGCGTCATCTCGACGGTCACCCTCCAGTGCGTGCCCCGCTACCACCTGCGCGTGGTGGAGGGCAGCCGTCCGCTGGAAAGCATCCTGGAGGACATCGAGGCGTACGCCGGCAGTGCCGAACACGCCACGTTCTCCCTCAAGGGATGGAGCGACAACGCCTCCACCCTGAAGCTGGACCCGACCGACGCGCCGGTGTCCGCGGACGCCGCCCGCCGCCGCCGGGCGAACACCCTCGGCGAGGTCCGCTGCACGACGGCCGGCCTCGTGGGCCGCATCGACCAGCGCGCCGTACAGCGGATTATGACCGCCCAGCTCGGCGGCGACTCCGGCCCGGCGGACTACGTGGACGTCAGCTACAACGCGTTCACCTTCCCGCAGCCGGTCAAGTTCCTCTCCCTGGAATTCGCGCTGCCGCTGACCTCGGCGACCGACGCGGTCGGCAACGTGCACGAGGACGTCAAGCGGTTCGGCCTGCGCACCCCGTACTCGATTACGGTCCGGTTCGGTGCGGGTGACGAGCTGCTGCTCAGCCCGGCCCACGGGCGAACGACGGCCTACGTCAACATCACCGTCCCACGTACGGTCGGCTACACGGAGCTGCTGCGCACCTTCGAGGCGGTGCTGCTGGAGCACGACGGCCGCCCGCACTGGGGCAAGGCGCACACGGCCACGGCCGACGTCATCGCGGACCGCTACCCGGGATGGAAGGCGTTCCAGGACATCCGCGCCGAGCTCGACCCGCAGCAGATGTTCACCAGCGACTACCTCCGGCGTGTGCTCGGAGGCACGCGCGTCGAGCGGTGAAAGCCGCCGGCGCCGTCGCGACCGTTGCGCTCCTGATGGACTTCGACGGCCTGATCTGCGACACGGAACGGGCCGCGCACCAGTCCTGGGAGAACCTCTACGAGCGACACGGCCTCGTCTTCCCCGACGAGGTCTGGGCGGCGATGCTGGGCCGGGCGTCGGGCGAGTCACACGCCGCCGAGGACCTGGCCGGCAGGCTGGGCCGCACTCTCACCCCGGCGGAACTCGAGGAGCGACGCCGTGACAAGTACCAGCTCGCCGACCGCGAACCGCTGCGGCCGGGAGTGGCCTGGCTGCTGGAAGGTGCCCGACGGCAGGGCATCCCGTGCGCGGTCGTCTCCAGTTCCGGCCGCGCATGGGTGCGGGGGCACCTCGAACGCCTACAGGTCCGCGACATGTTCGCCGAGGTGGTGACGGGCGACCAGGTCCAGGCCCGCAAGCCCGCTCCCGACCTGTACCTGCGAGGACTGGAGCTGCTCGGCGCCCGGCCCGGCGACTGCCTCGCCCTGGAGGACTCCGCCACCGGAGTCACGGCGGCCAAGGCCGCCGGCCTGCGCTGTGTGGCGGTTCCGGGCGAGCGCGGCAGCCGCTCCTCGCTGGGCGCCGCCGACCTGGTGCTGGACAGCCTGGAACGCCTCACACCCACCAAGCCCCAAAAGGTGAAATCCGTATGACGACCGAAACTGAGATGTCCGGCGCGCCCATGTCCATCATGGATTCGCTGGTGCGTCACGACCGAAGAGGGCCGCAATGGCTCTGGCGCAGCGGCGAGCTGGTGCCGTGGGCGGAGGCGAGCATCCACGTCAACGCCGTGGGCCACGCCTCGGTCGCGGCGGTGTTCGAAGGCATCAAGGCCTATGTGTCGCACGACGAGGACCGGCTCCTCGTCTTCCGCCTCGACGAGCACCTCAAGCGCCTCTACGACTCTGCGCGCATCGTCCGCCTCGACCTGCCGTACGACCTGGAAACGCTGCGTGCGGCGGTCATCGAGGTCCTGCATGCAAACAACTACCGCGAGGACGTGTACCTGCGTCCGTGGGCCTTCCCGGCGGGCACGATCCAGGAGCAGATGGTGCCGGCCGGCGTCCGCTGCGAAGTGGTGGTCGACAGCTGGACGTTCCAGACCGGTCTGGGTACCGAGCGTGGCTGCCGGGCCGCGGTCAGTTCCTGGACGCGTATCAACGAGTCGTCCATGCCCCCGCGGGTCAAGGCCTTCTCCAACTATCACAACGGCCGTCTCGCGATGATAGAGGCGAGGGAGAACGGCCACGACTGGCCGATCCTGCTGAACGAGCGCAGCAAGGTCAGCGAGGGCCCCGGCGCCTGCATCGCACTGGTGCGCGACGGAGTGGTGATCACCCCGTCGACCACCAGCGGGATCCTGGAGAGCCTCACGCGGGAGACCTCGCTGACCCTGCTGCGAGAGCTGGGTTACGAGGTCGTGGAGCGCGACGTCGACCGCACCGAGCTCTACCTGGCCGAAGAGGTGTTCTTCATGGGCACGGGCTGGGAGATCCTGCCGGTGACCTGGGTGGACGGACTGCAGGTGGGCAACGGGACGGCCGGTGCCGTGACGCGCGCGCTGGACGCGGCGTACACCTCGGTCGTTCGGGGCAAATCGCCCGAGCATGCAGACTGGTTGACCGAGATACGGTTCTGATCGGTGCATTGGGCGGGCGGCGCTGCTCGGAGGTACGGTCAGGTCCTCGACCGTCCCGGGCAGCACCAGGCCCGGCTACCGGCCCCGTTGCTCGGCTGCGATGATTTGCGCCGGCTCCACACGTAGCCAGAGAGTCCAGAAGGAGAGTCCGTTGACCGTTACTGATTCCGAGCTCCCGGCGTCATGGGTTGGGGAGGCCGCTGAGAGCGGAGTATCCCCTTCGCGGCTGTCGGTCGCCGATGTGCTGACCCTCGGGAACGCGGTCTGCGGTTTCGCCTCGGTGTACTTCATCACGACCAACGTCCTGGTTCCGTACCTCGTGGAAGGCCAGGGCCAGGGAGCGGGAGAAGTGCGCCAGGCCGCTGTTACTGCGGTCATGCTCATGCTGATGGCCGCGTTGTTCGACCTCTGCGACGGGCTGGTTGCGCGGAGATTCCGCAGCTCCGGCATGGGAGCCGAGCTCGACAACCTCTCGGACCTGATCAGTTTCGGCCTCGCGCCGGCCTACTTCGTCGTCGTCTGGGGGCTGGTCAGCGGCTCCGACTACCCGGGCCTCGTCGGCCTGGCCGGCCTGGCCGTGCTGCTGGCGGGGCTGCTGCGCCTGGCGCGGTTCTCCTGCACGACGATGCAGGACGGCATGTTCCAGGGCATGCCGATTCCCTTCGCCGCCCTCACCGTCGTCTCGGTCGTGCTGCTTCAGCTGCCGTTCCTGCCGACGTTGCTGGCTGTCCTGGGAGTTGCCTGGCTGATGGTGAGCCGGGTCGAGTACCCGAAGCCCACGGGCAAGCTGGCGGTGGCCACCATCGTGTGGGGAACGGTCAACATCGGGTGCCTGGTGGCCTGGGCCGCCGGCGTCACGGGCGGCGAGACGCTGATGGTGACCGGCTGCACCCTGCAGGTGGTCCTGGCGGCCGTCCTGCCGCTGTTCGCGGGGGTACGACGGATCAACGCTGTGCGGCAGCGACGCTCGGCCTGACGCCCTTACACGACCCTTCTTGGAGTGACGTGCAGATGCCTTCGAACCAACAGACCACACCGCCGATACGTCACCTCCTGATCGTGGGTGATGAACGGGACATCGTCGCGTACGCCCGGGAACTCGCCCCCGGTCTGAGGACCAGCATCCTGTGCACCCATCAGGAAGCCCGCAAGATGGGGCGTACCGAGGACCATCGCAGGGTGGTCGTCGTGGACGAGCGCGCCCCGGTCGAGGAATGGGTCGCCGCCGCCCGCTTCGTACACGCGGCGGAACCGGTGGACCGGGTGGTCTGCTACGGCGAGGCGGGACAGGGCCCCACCGCCGCGATCGCGCTCGAGCTCGGTCTGTCCTGGCACGCTCCAGAGACTGTGCAGGCGGTAGACAGCAAGCGGCTGATGCGTGAGCGACTCGCCGAGGCGGGTGTCGACGACACTCCCTGCCTAGAGGCCATCACGGTCGAAGAGATCGCCAAGTTCGGTGATCGGGTGGGCTATCCGCTGATCTGTAAGCCCGGCCAGGGGGTGGGCAGCCACGGCGTGGTCCGGCTCGAGGGACCGGACGACGTGGCCGAACGGCTGGAACTCTCCCGCTCGGCCGCGGCCGGCCTGCACCACACCGAGGTGCTGGTCGAACCCTTCCACGAAGGGGAGGAGCTCAGCGTCGAGTGCCTCAGCGAGAACGGTGAGCACCTCGCCCTGTGCGTCACGAAGAAGTACCTCGTCCCCGGGGGCTTCGTGGAGCGGGGGCATGTGCTCCCGGCGCCGCTCGCCGAAGCCGACGAGCACCGGATCGTGACGACGGTCGCGCGGGCCCTGGACGCACTGGGCATTCGTGAGGGTGCCACCCACACCGAGGTCATCGTGACCGACCGTGCAGTCAGGATCGTGGAGACCCATCTGCGCCAGGGCGGCGACCGCATCCCCTACCTGCTGCGGGAAGCACGCGGCGTCGACATCGTCGCGGCGCTGGCCCGGCAGAGCATCGGCCTGCCCTCCCTCGGGGAGGCGCGTCGGCAGTTGGAGAAGGTCGCTGACGACACCCGGTCCGCGGCGATCTGGTACGCGGTGCCCCAGGTGGCCGGCGAGATCGTGGAGGTCCTCGGGGCCGAGGAGGTCAAATCCCGACCGGGGATATGCGATGTCGTCGTGCGCAGCGCACCGGGAGACCGGCTGGAGCCGGTCACCTCGTCCGGCGACCGTCCCGCGCACGTGTGGGTGGTAGCCGACGGCCCCGACGAGGCCTTGGCCAAGGCGCGTACCGCCGTGGCTGATCTGCGCTTCGTCGTCGCGATATCCGGCGGTCCCGCATGACACCCGAGGCGGCAGCGCACAGGGCCACGAAGGGGCCGTTGCGCAGATTCCGGGAGTCGGTGGGTAGCAGTTCGAGCGCAGAGCGCGCTCTTGTGGTGAGCTGCCTGTCCGACTCAATGGGCACCGGCTTGTTCGCCGCGCTCGCGGCGATCTTCTTCACGAGGATCAGCGGTCTCACCCCTACGCAGTTCGCGCTGGGGCTGTCCCTCGCGGGAGCGGTGGGGTTCGTCCTCACGATCCCGATGGGGGTGATCGGCGACCGCTTCGGAGCACGCCGCACGCTGATCGCGCTCAATCTTTGGCGTGCCGCGGGGTTCGCCTGCTACATCTCCGTCAGGTCGTTTCCGGCCTATCTGGCCGTCGTCTTGTTGACCGCGATAGCGGACCGTACCGCGGGCGGCGTCAGCCAGGCCATCGTCGCCGATGTGGCCGGCGACGACCGCCGGGTCCGGCTGATGGCCGTCGTCCGGTCCGTACGCAACGTGGGCTACGCGGTGGGTGGGCTGGTCGCGGGTGTGGCGATCGCGATGGACCGGCCCTGGGTCTTCAAGGGAACCCTGTTGGGCATCGCGCTGTTCTATGTGGTCTGCGCGGCCCTGCTCCTGCGGATCAAACAGGCGAACACGCGTGTGCCGCTCCGAACCAAGCGGAAGTGGGCGTTCCGGGACCGCCGGTACCTCGCCTTCACCGGGCTCAACTCGGTGCTCACCCTGCACGTCACCACCCTCAACGTGCTGCTGCCCTTGTGGATCCTCGCGTCACCCGGGATTCCCGACACGTTCGTGGCTGTCCCGTTGATCGTGAACACGGTCATCGTCTCCCTCCTGCAACTGCCGGCCACCCGGCACATAGCCAACCTCGCCGGGGCGGGCCGGGCCGCGTTCGCCTCCGCGGTGCTGCTCGCGCTGGCTGCCTTCTTCTTCCTGGTCTCGTCGTGGTGGAACGATTCGGCCACTGCGATACCGGTCTTGCTGGCCGGGGTGCTCGCGTTGACGGTGGCTGAGATGTGGCAGGCTGCGTCGTCCTGGCAGATCTCGATGGACCTCGCTCCCGAGGGCGATCGCTCCCAGTACCTTTCCACGTTCAACCTGGGCAATACCGCGGAACGCGTCATCGGGCCCGCGCTCCTGCCCGCTCTTGTGATCACGTTCCGGTCCTCGGGATGGCTGTTGTTGTCCTTGGTCGTGCTGGCGAGCGGATGTGCCACCTGGTGGCTTACGCGTGGCAACTCGGCACCTGGGGGCGAGGAAACGGCCGTCGAGGACAAGGAGGTCGGCGCACCTGACGGTTCGAGCGCAGTCGCCTGATCACTCCGCAGGGCCGCGCCGCGCGGCCGGGCCGTGAGCGCCGCACCCGTTTACGCTGTCGGCGTGTGCGCGGGACAGCCTTGTGGGTCGGCGAGCCCCAGGTGGGGACGGCGAGCCCCGTCGACCCCCGGGCGGGCAGAACTCGGCCCGACGACGAGTCGTGCAGTCCGGTTGTGCGTACTGGTCGCGCCTAAGAGGTCGTTTCCATCTGGATTGCCCGAAATTGATGTGATCCTCAAGGTGGCCGATCGCGGTGCGGTCGTGACCATGGGTGGAGTCGGTGCCTGTGGGCCGGGTGGGGTGGCGGGTGGGGCGGGATGGCTCTTGTTCTTGTCTCATCCCAGGGTGTCCGGCCCTTGGCGGCCCGCGTGCTTCCGGTGCCGCGGCCGCGCGCCTGGGCGCACTCGGTCCGCGGCGGTACGCCGGAATCATGACGACGCGACGCCCGTATCCGAGTGATCTCTCCGACGCCCGCTGGAAGTTGATCGAGCCGGTGCTGTCCGCGTGGCGCTTCGAGCGTCGTGGTCGGGCCCTGGACTTCGGCAGGCCTCCGCGGCACGACCTGCGCGAGATCATGAACGCGATCCTCTATGTGGACCGCACCGGCTGTCAGTGGGCCTACCTCCCGCATGACTTCCCGCCGCACCAGAGCGTCTACGGCTACTTCGCCAGATGGGCGGACGAGGGCGTGTTCGCCCAGCTCAACGGACTTCTCCGGCAGCTTCTCCGTGAGAAGGAAGGACGGGACGCGGAGCCCTCGGCGTGTGTGATCGACGCCCAGAGCGTCAAGACCTCCACCAGCGTCCACGCCTCCGGCCAGGGCATCGACGCGGGCAAGAAGATCGTGGGCCGCAAACGGAGCATCGTCACCGACACGCTCGGCCTTCTCCTCGCGGTGCTGGTCACCGCGGCGAGCGTGCAGGACTCCGTCGCCGGCACCCGGCTCATCGACCAGGTCGCCGCCGACCACCCCGGCATCCGCAAGGTCTGGGTGGACGGAGGCTACCGCCAGCACCTCGTCGAACACGCCGCCACCCTCGGAATCGACATGGAGATCACCGCCCGCAAGCCCGGGAACAGAGGATTCACCCCGATCCCTAAACGTTGGGCGGTCGAGCGAACCTACGGCTGGCTCATGCTCCACCGCCGCCTGGCCCGTGACTACGAAACCCTTCCCACCCGCTCCGAAGCCGTCATCCACATCGCCATGACCGACCTCATGGCTCGCCGCCTCACCGGCGAGAACACCATCTCCTGGCGCGACACGACACACCAGACTAAATAGCCGATCCCGAGATAAAACAGCGGGATAAAACGACCTCTAATGTCATTCGGTCACGATGCCGGTGGTTCCGGCCACCGGCAGTCGCTGCTGCCGGTGACCCCTTCCTTAAGATCACCGATGCGGTTGCGGGCCGCCGGGCTTCCGCGAGGACATGCCCCACCCGCACGAGCTACTCGCGCCCTGCGGGAACCAGTTCGTGTCCATGCTCCTGCTGAAACTTTCGGCCAAAACCTGATCACGTTGCATTCGAGGCGCCACATGGTGGGGCACCTTGCGGCGGCCCGATGGCGGTACTTCAGGGGGGCGGACGCCTGGGTGTCGGAATCAGCTGCCTGGACGGCCTAGCCCTGGCCTGGAGGAGGTCGTCGGCTTAGCGGCACCCGGCTGCGCGGCCAGTCTCGAGCGCAGGTACCCCAAGAACGCGCCGCGGTGGTCGGCGGTGAACATCCCACCCCGGTGGTCCTGGCTGGGCCTCGCTCCACTGCTTGAGGTCCACGACGACGTACGAGGGTTCCCTGGATGACGGATGCACGCCCGCGAGTATGACGTCCGCGCGCTTGCTGGTCAGTGGGAGTCCTTACTCGAGCAGCATCTCGACCTCACCGAGACCCGCTTCGACCACTGCGTGAATGAGGACTGGGATGCTGCGTTGCCAGGACCGTACCTCCGGCAGGTGTGCCCTGTGACCGTGCCTGTGGAAGAAGTTCTCACTCAGGAGCTCCGCCAGCCGTACCTCGAGAGGGGTGCGGTTGGCCAAGGAGCCGCGGATTCACGGAACAGCAAGAAATCACCCCCGGACAGCACGGATTGACTCGCGCAGGTGAGGGCATGTCCGTCGGTTCCAGGGCAGGGGAGTGGAAGCATGGCGGGCCGCTGAAAATGTCTACGTCATCCTATTGATCAGAAACTGATGGGGTTCTCGTCCAGGACGTAGCGGACGTGTGGGCCGCCGAAGTAGCCGCGGACGATGTGCGGCTGGCGCTGGCGTCTACGGAAAAAGCGCCGGGTCTCCGCGGCGAGTTCGGCCTGATCGCGAGCTCGGTGCTGTTTCGGCAGGCTGTGCTTGAGGTCGGCGTTGGCCAGCTCGTCAGGGTTGAGCTCGGGCGAGTACGGGGGCAGGAAGTGCAGCTCGACGTCGTCGGGGTGGGCGGCGAGCCAGTCGCGGACCTTCTTGGAGCGGTGGGCGGAGTGCCCGTCGACCACGAGATGGACCTTGTGGTCGAAGTGGCCGGCCAGCCGGTCCAGGAAGCGGCACATCACCTCGGCGGTGAAACTCTCGGTAAACACCATGAAGTGCATCCGGCCCTTCGTGCTGATCGCGGACATCGCGTTCACGGAGAACCGGTTCCCGCTCCGCCGCACCACGGGTGTCTTCCCCTTCTCGCCCCAGGTGCGGCCGGTGACCTGGTCGGAGCGGATACCGACCTGGTCGGCGAACAGGACCTCGCCGCCGTCCTTCTTCGCCTTCGCCCGGATCGCGGGCCAGGTCTCCTCGTGCCAGCGGCGCACGGCCTCCGGGCCCTGCTCCACGGCCCGCTTGTCCGGACGCTGGAAGGACAGCCCCCAACGCCTCAGGTACTCGCCCACCCCGGGCTCGGTCAGTCGCACCCGGTACAGCTTCGCGATCAGCTCGCCCACCAGCCGCCGCGTCCACAACTGCCCGCGGACTGCCTGCCGCACGGCGGCCTGCTCGGCCTCCCCGAGCACCTGGTGCACCCCGACAGGCTTGCCCCGCGGCTGCATGACCAGCGCCTCCCGGCCGCCGGCCTGCCACTTCGCCCACCAGATGTCGACCGCCTTCAGCGATACCCCGAACACCGCCGCCACGTCCTCACGGTCCCGCCCCGCCACCAACGCGGCCACCGCCCGGAGCCGCAGGGCCTCCTGCGCCGACGGCGACAGATGCCGCGCGTCCCCCACCAGATCGCTCACACCACCACAACGACCCAGAACCCGAACCGTTTCGGATCGGTATGGCAGCTTGTGGATCACCCAGCCGGCTGCTCGGTGCCCGGTACGTGAGGGCTGGTAGGGCGGCGCCGCCAACGTCGGGGGCTGTCGCAAGGCGGCTGACCTTCGGCGATGTGCTGCCGCGGCTCAGGGGCGGATGATGGAGGAGAGCCAGGGCGTGAGGGTCAGGGTGCGGAGGGGTTCGCGGTAGGTCTCGTCGCCCGGGAGGGGGATGGTGAGGCGGTAGCCCGGGGGGAAGAAGCGGGACGTCACGTGGGCCAGGCCGCCGTAGACCGAGTGGAGGAACGCCGGGACGGCGTCGCGGGGGACATCGTGGAACTCCACGCCGTCGACGGTGATCAGGGCGTCGTCCTCCGGGAAGAGGCGGACGGACACCTCGGGGTGGCCCGGGAGGTCGATGAACGCCTCGTGGGGGAGTGAGCCGTCGGGGTCGGTCGCCTTGAAGAGTTCCGCCGACGAGCGGCGCGAGGTCTGGTCCGCGCCGATGTCGTGGGCGACGGTCATCGTCAGGCGGTACTCGTCGGCGATCTCGCGTACCGCGGACACGGCCGACTCGGTGGTGGGAAGTGACGGGTGCTTCATGGGGGACATGATCGCCCCATGGGCACGAATCTCACTCTTATATACCACCCAGGGGTATGCTACGGTGCTCCGCGAAGGTACCCCCTAGGGGTATCACTGGAGAGGAGTCAGGGCAATGTCAACCGTCAATCCCCGGCGTTGGTGGGCACTTGCCGTGCTCGCCACCGCCCAGTTCATGGTCATCATGGACACCTCGATCATCGGAGTCGCACTCCCCGAGATGCAGAAGGACCTCGGCTTCTCGCAAGGCGAGTTGCAGTGGGTCTTCAACGCCTACGTCATCGTCTTCGGCGGGTTACTCCTGCTGGGCGGCCGGCTCTCCGACCTCTTCGGGGCGCGCAGGATCTTCGCCACCGGCTGGGCCACCATGATCGTCGGTTCCGTGCTCGCCGCCGCCGCGCAGACCGCCTGGGTCGAGATCGCCGGCCGCGCCGTCCAGGGGGTCGGCGGGGCGCTCATCGCGCCCTCCGCCATGACCCTGCTGATGATGCTCTTCGGGCACAACCCGAAGGAACTCGGCAAGGCCATGGCCCTCTACGGCGCCGCCGCCCCCGCCGGCGGTACCGCGGGCGTCTTCCTCGGCGGCGTCTTCACCCAGTGGGTCAGCTGGCCCTGGGTGTTCATCATCTACATCCCGATCGGCGTCCTGACCCTCGCCGCCACCAAGCTGCTGCCCGCCGTCCAGGCCCGCCGCGGTTCGGTGGACGTGCTCGGCGCCGTCGCCGTCACCGCCGGTCTCGCGCTCGCCGTCTTCGCTGTGGTCCGGGCCCCCGAAGTGGGCTGGGGAGCCACCGCCACCGTGCTCGAACTGGTCGCCGCGGTCGCCCTGCTCGCCCTCTTCTTCGTGGTCCAGCGCACCGTACGCGAGCCGCTGATGCCGCTCAGCGTCTGGCGGATCCCGCGTTTGGGCTCGGCCAACCTGGCGATGACGCTGCTCGGCGCGGCCTGGATCCCGATGTGGTACTTCCTCAACCTCTACCTCCAGCAGGTCCTGCACTACGGTGCCTTCGCCTCGGGCGCGGCGCTGCTGCCCATGACCGTCCTGCTGATGATCTTCATGACGGCCATCACCGCCCGCCTCATGGCCCGGTTCGGGGCGAAGCCGCTGATCGCCGGAGGTCTGTTCGCCCTCGCCGCCGGGCTGGTGTGGCTGTCGGCGGTCGAGCCGACCGGTACCTTCCTGGTCGACGTCCTGCCCGCCTCCCTCGTCGCCGCGCTCGGCATGGCGCTCGCGTACATCCCCGCCATGATGGCCGCGATGTCCGGCGCACCCCGGGAGCAGGCCGGTCTGGCCTCGGGCATCGTCAACACCACCTACAACGTGGGCTCGGCCCTCGGCCTCGCCGCGCTGACCGCTCTCGCCACCACCCAGGGCGCCGGTGAGCTGGGCAACCTGCCCGCCCTCACCGACGGGTTCAGCGCCGCGTTCCTCGGCGCCGCGGGCATCGCCGCCGTGGGCGCCCTGATCACGCTCTTCACGATGAAGGGCGACAAGCCCGCCGTCGCGCCCGCCGCAGCGCCCGCGCCGCAGGGTGAGACGGCCGGCGTGTGAGACGACGCCCGGCCAGGGGTCGCCCGATGTCCTTCCCGGACGTCGGGCGACCCCTTTTCCGTATCCCGCAGCAGCAAGAGGAGACGTCATGAAGGACATCCGCACCCGCGCCGTGCACGCCGTCAACCCCCCGACCACGGGCGGCGGTCGGCCGCTGTCCGTTCCCCTCGTCCAGTCCTCCGCCTTCGCCTTCGACTCCGCCTCCGAACTCGCGGACGCGATGGCCGGCCCGGACGGGCCGTACGTCTACGGTCGCCGTGGCAACCCCACCGTCCGCGCCCTGGAGCACACCCTCGCCGACCTCGAAGGCGGGGAGTCCGCCATCGCCTTCGCCTCCGGCATGGGTGCCATCAGCGGAGTGCTGCTCGCGCTGCTCCGGCCCGGGGACCAGGTGATCGCCGGGCGGTGCCTGTACGGGGGAACGTACGCGGCCCTGTCCGACCTCGCCGACCGTTTCTCGGTCGAGGTCCGCTACATCAGCGGTGACGAGGTGGTCGAGTTCGAGTCCTCGGTGGGCCCGCGTACCAGGCTGCTCCTGCTGGAGACCATCGCCAACCCCACCGGCCGGGTACCGGACCTGCCCGGCCTGCTCGCCGCGGCGCGCCGCCACGGGGTGATCAGCGCGGTGGACAACTCCCTCGCCTCGCCCGCCCTGTGCCGCCCCCTCGATCTGGGCGCGGACATCGTGCTGCACTCCACCACCAAGTACCTGGCCGGCCACTCCGACGTCCTCGGCGGCGCCGCGGTCTTCGCGGACGACGCGCTCCGGCAGCACATATGGCCGCGTACGGTCGAACTCGGCGCCGCGGCGGCCCCGTTCGCCGCCTGGTTGACCTTGCGAGGCATCGCCACCCTCCCGCTGCGGATGCGGGAGCACTGCGCCAACGCCGCCCTGCTGGCGGACCGCCTGGAGGCCCACCCGGCCGTCGCCGCCGTCCACTGGCCCTGGCTGCCCGGCCACCCCACGTACGCCGTGGCGCGCGAAGTGCTCCGCGGTGGTGGCGGGTTGCTCTCCTTCGAGCCGGCGGGTGGCCGCGGCGCCGGGCGGGCGTTCGTGGAGGGCGTACGGCTGGCGCGCCTCGCGCTCTCGCTGGGCGGCGTGGAGACGTTGGTGACACATCCGGCCAGTACCTCCCATCGCGAGCTGGACGAACGGGCGTTGACCCTGGCCGGTATCGCCCCGGGGTTGGTGCGGATGTCGGTCGGCATCGAGAGCCCCGAGGACCTGTGGCAGGACGTCGAACAGGCCCTGTCCGGGCTCTGATCCGAAGACGCGAACCAGACCGTCCCTGCTTTTTTTGGGTTGACAAAATAAATGTGCGATTCGTAGATTGGTTCACGCCAGAGAAACTCTTCTCCGCCAAGGGGGCCGCGTGATGCGCTACTTCGAGGACTTCCGGACCGGTGACGTCCACGAACTGGGCTCCGTCACCGTCACCGCGGAGGAGGTGCTGGAGTTCGGCAAGCGCTACGACCCGCAGCCCTTCCACACGGACCCGGCCCTCGCGGCCGAATCCCCGTTCGGCGGCCTGATCGCCAGCGGCTGGCACACCGCCTCGATGTTCATGCGGCGCTATGTCGACGGGCTGCTCGCCTACAGCGCCTGTACCGGGTCGCCGGGCGTGGACGAGGTCCGCTACCTGCGGCCGGTGCGCCCCGGGGACGTGCTCACCGCCCGCGTGGAGATCCTCGGCTCGCGCCCCTCCCCGTTCAACCCGACCACCGGTGTCGTGCAGCCCCGCTGCACGCTCGTGGACCCCGACGGGGCGGTCGTGTTCAGCATGGTCCTGCACAGCATCTTCCGGCGCCGCCCCGCCGACCGCGCCGCCGCCCACCCCGCCGCCGCGCAGGACCCGGTCGTACGGGCCCGGCCGGCCACCGTCTGAGCCCCTGCCCCCGCCCCGCCCCGCCCCGCCCCGCCCCCGAAACCCCCCGTACCCATGTGAAGGGAGACCTCCAGTGGAGGCCGTATCCCGCACCGCCCAGTGGACCGCCGCAGCGCGGGCCCTGGAGACCGACCGCGAGGACCGGCTGTTCGCCGATCCCTACGCGCGCACCGTCGCCGACGACATCGGCTTCGAACTCCTGGAGCGCTACGCCGGGGCCGGCACCGTGCCGTTCCTCGCCATCCGCACCACCTACCTCGACCGGGCCATCGTCTCGGCCGTCCGAGAGCGCGGCATCCGCCAAGTGGTGTTCCTGGCCGCCGGCATGGACACCCGCTTCTACCGCCTCCCGTGGCCCGAGGACGTCACCGTCTACGAACTCGACCGCCCCGCCCTGCTGGAAGCCAAGGCACGGATGCTGGCCGAGGAGCCCGACCCCACCGGCCGCACCCGCGTCACCGTCCCGGTGGACCTCACCCAGGACTGGACCGGCCCCCTCGAAGAGGCCGGCTGGCGCGGCGACGAGCCGGTGCTGTGGGTGGTCGAGGGCCTGCTCTTCTTCCTGCCGGAGGCCGCCGTACGCAACCTGATCTCCACGCTCGCCGGCCGGTCGGCCCCCGGCTCGATCCTGCTCGGCGACGTCATCAGCAAGTCCGCGCTGGAAAACCCGCTCTCCCGGCCCTTCCTCAACTCCCTGGCCCAGGACGGGAATCCGTGGCTCTTCGGCACCGAGACCCCGGAGCAACTGCTCGCCGACTGCGGCTGGGCCGTCCGCGAGGTGCGTCAACCCGGTGAACCGGGCGCCGACTTCGGCCGCTGGCCCTATCCGGTGCCGGCCCGCAGCGTCCCGCGGGTCCCCCGTTCCTTCCTGTTCACCTGCGACCTTCCGAGCACCGAGGTGAGGGCGGCATGAGCGCCACCGACGACTTCCACCAGCGCGTCATCAGCGACGCCGGGGCCGCCGTACGCGGACTCACCGTCGCCCTCGGCGAACGCCTCGGCCTCTACCGCGCGCTCGCCGAAGCCGGCCCCCTGACCCCCGCCGCGCTCGCGGAACGCGCCGGCATCAGCCCGCGCTACGCCGAGGAGTGGTTGCACGCCCAGCTCAGCGCCGGGTACGTGGCGCGCGACGCGGGAGCCGGCACGTACACCCTGCCCGCCGACCACGTCCCCGTACTGGCCGACCCGCAGGCGCTGACCTTCGCCGCCGGGTTCTTCACGGCGCTCAAGGCGCTCTACGCCACCGAGGACTCCCTCGTGGACGCCTACCGCTCCGGCGACGGCGTCGGGTGGGCCGAACACGAGCCCGCCCTCGACACCGGCATGGGCAGCTTCTTCCAACCCACCTACGAGCACCGGCTCGTCCCCGACTGGCTCCCCGCCCTGGACGGGATCACCGCCAAGCTGGCCGCCGGCGGCACGGTCGCCGATGTCGGCTGCGGCGTCGGGCACACCACCCTGCTCATCGCCAAGGCCTTCCCCGAGGCCACCGTGCACGGCTTCGACTACTCCGAGGACGCCATCGCCCTCGCCCGGCAGCTCGCCGACGAGGCCGGGCTCGGCGACCGCGTCGTCTTCGAGGTCGCCTCGGCCGACGACTACCCCGGCAGCGGCTACGACCTGGTGACCTTCTTCAACGCCCTGCACGACATGGGCGATCCGGTGGCCGCCGCCCAACACGTCCACAAGTCGCTGGACGCGGAGGGGACGTGGATGTTGGTCGAGTCCAACGTGTCACCCGCCGACATCGACACCCAGACCCCCGCCGCCCGCATGTTCATGGCGCTGTCCGCCGTCATGTGCCTGCCCGTGGCCGTCGCCCAGCGCGGACCGCACGCCCTCGGCAACCACTCCGGCGAACAGGCCTTCCGCGCCATCGCCGCGGAGGCCGGCTTCACCCGCTGGCGCCGCGCGACCGAGACCCCGGTCAACGCCGTCTACGAAGTCCGGCCCTGAGGCCCGCCCACCACCACCGAGGAGTCACCATGGGCGTCAGTGCCCCCCTTCCCGTCACCGATCGGTTCCTGGAAGTCCTGGAGCGGCTCAGCTCCCGCTCCATCGAGGAGTACTACAACCCGTACCAGCAGTTCGACTGGCCCGACAAGCTCGAAGAGGGCCGGATGTGGATGACCCCCGAGCTGCTCACGGTCTACGGCACGCCGTTCTACGAGGAACTGGGCGAGGAGACCATCCAACGCCTGTCCAAGTGGGAGAGCATCAACTTCTACAGCCTCAACGTGCACGGCATCCGCGAGCTGCTCATCGAGGTCGTCGGCCGCATCCACATGCCCGGCTTCGAGGTCCCCTCCGACTTCTTCCACCACTTCATCGGTGAGGAGAACGAGCACATGTGGTTCTTCGCGGAGTTCTGCCGTCGCTACGGCGACAAGATCTACGGGTCGACCGCCATGCGCGCCGACTCCGCCTGGGAACCGGAGGTGGAGAACTTCCTGGTCTTCGCGCGGATCCTGTTCTTCGAGGAGCTCGTCGACCACTACAACACCCGGATGGCGCAGGACGACGCGCTCTGCCACACCATCCGCGAGGTCAACCGCATCCACCACCAGGACGAGTCCCGGCACATCGCCTTCGGGCGCGAACTGGTGTCCCTGCTCTTCGCCCGGATGCGCGACAGCGTCCCCGCCGCACGGCTCGCCGAGGTGGAGACCTACCTCAAGCGCTACGTCGTCTACAGCGTCAACTCCCTCTACAACCCGCACGTCTACCGCGACGCCGGGATCGCCGACCCGTTGGCCCTGCGCAACGCTCTGGTCGCGGACGAGCGGCGCCGGCCCTTCGAGCGCAAGACCATCCGCAAGCCGCTCGGCTTCTTCCTGAAGACCGGGATCTTCACCGACGACGTGCTGCCCGTCGTCTGAACGGCCCCCCTGCCGTCCGAGAGGTGACCCCACCATGACCGTCACGACCACCGCGAGCGCCGGCTCGATCAAGGGCCTGCCGTCCCTGGGCCCCGAGGGAACCGCCTTGCTCCGGCTCCTCGACGACACCTTCGAGAGCTGGGGCGTCCGAGCGGGCGCCCGCCCGATGACCATGCCCCCATTGCTGCCGGCCGCCGACCTGGCACGGCTCGACTACTACGACAACTTCCCCCACCAGGCCGTCGTCGCGGCGCCGCTGAACCTCGACGCGAGAGCGACCAGCGAGTTCTGTACCGACACCGGCTGCTTCCCGTGTGACGCGCTGGAGCCGGCCGCGCTGGGCCTGCCCTCCGCCTCGTGCTACGCCGTGTACATCGACCACCAGGGTCGCGAGGCGGCCGACGACGAACTCGTCACCGTGGTCGGATGGTGCTTCCGCAAGGAGGAGCACTACGAAGGACTGCGCCGCCAACTCGGCTTCCGCATGCGCGAGATCGTCGCCATCGGAACCCGTGAGCACGCCGAGGCGCACCTAGCGTCGTTCACCGACCGGATCACCTCCTTCGCCGAGGCCCTCGGCCTGCCCCTGCGCAAGGAGGCGGCGTGTGACCCCTTCTTCGACAAGGACAGCTCCAAGGCGCTGCTCCAGCGCCTGACACCGGTCAAGCACGAGTTCCTGTACGAGGACCTCGCCATCGCGTCGGTCAACACCCACCGCAACTTCTTCGGCGACCGGTGCGACATCGCGCTCGCGTCGAGCGGCGGCCCGGCCTTCACCAGTTGTGTCGCCTTCGGCCTGGAACGCTGGCTGTCCGCGCTGACCAGGCGCCACGGCAGCTGGGAGGCGGCCACCGCCGCGGTCCTGCGGGCGAACGCGGCCGGGCCGGCGATCTGACGTGCCGACCCGACCCGTCGCCCCTCCGGCGGGCGGTCCGGGCTGGGCCAACCTCGGCATGGACATCGTGTCCGTCACCCGTGTCCGCCGGCTCCTCGCCGAGTACGGAGAGGCCTTCTTCGAGCGGATGCTCACCCCCGGCGAACTCGCCGACTGCCGCAATTCCCTCGGACTCGACCTGCTGAGCCTGTGCGGGCGCATAGCCGCCAAGGAAGCGGCGTTCAAGACCCTCCGCGTCGGCGGCCGGTTCATGCCCTGGCTGGACATCGTCGTCCGGCGCTCCGAGGGCGGCTGGCCGCTCGTGGAACTGCACCGGGCGGCGGCCGAGATGGCCGAGGAGTCGGGGATCGCCGAGGTCACCGTGTCCATCAGCCACGACGTGGACTACGCGGTGGCGGTCGCCGCCCCGGTCCTGGAGGCCGGCTCGCCCGGATTCCCCCTGCCGCGGGCGCTGCCCGTCCCGGCCGTACCCGTCGCGTCCGTACCCGTCCCGGTGTCCCAACCGGACGGCTCGTCCCCACACACCACTTCCCCAAGGAGTACCACCATGTCGAACGGTCTGCAGCAGCTGAAGAACTGGCTCCTCGCCCGCCACTCGGAGCTCGACGACATCGCTCCCGACCTGGATCTCATCGAGAACCGGCTGATCGACTCGCTCTCCTTCGTCGAGTTCGTCTTCCTGCTGGAGCAGCACAGCGGCAGGTCCATCCAGATGGAGAGCCTGGAGGTCGACGAGATCCGCAGCCTCGGCGCCATCGAGAAGCACTTCTTCCCGCTGGAGGTGGGTCAGGCGTGAGCAAGCGGCTCTTCACCTCCGAGTCCGTCACCGAGGGCCATCCCGACAAGATCGCCGACCGGATCAGCGACACGATCCTCGACGCGCTCCTCACCGAGGACCCCGCCTCCCGGGTGGCCGTGGAGACCCTCATCACCACCGGCCAGGTACACATCGCGGGCGAGGTGACGACGAAGGCGTACGCGCCGATCGCGCACCTCGTCCGGGCCGCGATCCTGGAAATCGGCTACGACTCCTCGAAGAAGGGCTTCGACGGCGCCTCCTGCGGGGTCTCGGTGTCCATCGGCGCGCAGTCGCCCGACATCGCCCAGGGTGTCGACACCGCCTACGAGCAGCGCGTCGAAGGCGAGGGGGACGAGCTGGACAGGCAGGGCGCCGGCGACCAGGGCCTGATGTTCGGCTACGCCTGTGACGAGACCGCCGAGCTGATGCCCCTGCCCGTCGCCCTGGCCCACCGGCTCTCGAAGCGGCTGACCGAGGTCCGCAAGGACGGTGTCGTCCCGTACCTCCGTCCCGACGGGAAGACGCAGGTCACCATCGAGTACGACGGGGACCGGCCCGTCCGCCTCGACACGGTCGTGGTGTCCTCGCAGCACGCCGCCGACATCGACCTGGAGTCCCTGCTGACCCCGGACATCCGCGAGTTCGTCGTGGAGCACGTGCTCGGGCAGTTGGCGCGGGACGGGATCAAGCTGGACACGGACGGCTACCGGCTGTTGGTGAACCCGACCGGTCGTTTCGAGATCGGTGGTCCGATGGGTGACGCGGGTCTGACCGGCCGCAAGATCATCATCGACACGTACGGCGGCATGGCCCGCCACGGTGGTGGCGCGTTCTCCGGCAAGGACCCGTCCAAGGTCGACCGTTCCGCAGCGTACGCGATGCGTTGGGTCGCGAAGAACGTCGTCGCCGCCGGTCTCGCCTCGCGCTGCGAGGCGCAGGTCGCGTACGCGATCGGCAAGGCCGAGCCCGTGGGCCTGTTCGTGGAGACCTTCGGTACCGCAACCCTGCCCGACGAGCGCATCCAGGAGGCCATCGGCCGCGTCTTCGACCTGCGCCCGGCCGCGATCATCCGCGACCTGGACCTGCTGCGGCCCATCTACGCCCAGACCGCCGCCTACGGCCACTTCGGCCGCGAACTCCCCGACTTCACCTGGGAACGCACCGACCGCGTCGACGCCCTGCGCAAGGCCGCCGGAGTCTGATCCCCGGTGACCCCAGCCTTTCCCCACGTTCAAGGAGCGCCCCCCATGACAGCCGCATTCACGGACTTCAAGGTCGCCGACCTCTCGCTTGCCGCCTTCGGCCGCAAGGAGATCACCCTGGCCGAGCACGAGATGCCGGGCCTGATGTCGATCCGGGAGGAGTACGCGGCGAGCCGGCCCCTGGCCGGTGCCCGCATTACGGGCTCCCTGCACATGACCGTGCAGACCGCCGTCCTGATCGAGACACTGATCGCCTTGGGCGC
The DNA here is from genome assembly GCF_055231995.1 of Streptomyces sp. Tek67B01. Lineage (NCBI taxonomy): Bacteria > Bacillati > Actinomycetota > Actinomycetes > Kitasatosporales > Streptomycetaceae > Streptomyces > Streptomyces sp. Tek67B01. Next base: position 1,819,618 of record NZ_JBUYUY010000001.1, on the reverse strand, counting down.
GCAGGTCCGTTGGGTGTCGTGCAACATCTACTCGACGCAGGACCACGCGGCCGCCGCGATCGCGGCGGCCGGGATACCGGTCTTCGCCTGGAAGGGCGAGAGCCTGGAGGAGTACTGGTGGTGTACGGAGCAGGCGCTGACCTGGCCCGGGCACGCCGGCCCGAACATGATCCTCGACGACGGTGGTGACGCCACCCTCCTCGTCCACAAGGGCGTCGAGTACCAGAAGGCCGGATCGGTGCCGGACCCGGCGACCGCCGACAACGAGGAGATGGCGCTGGTCCTGCGGCTGCTGCGCGACAGCACACTGGACTGGACGCGGCTCGCCTCCGAGATCCGCGGCGTGACGGAGGAGACCACCACCGGTGTCCACCGCCTCTACGAGATGATGGCCGAGGGGAACCTGCTGTTCCCGGCGATCAACGTGAACGACGCGGTGACGAAGTCGAAGTTCGACAACAAGTACGGTTGCCGGCACTCGTTGATCGACGGCATCAACCGTGCGACGGACGTGTTGATCGGCGGCAAGGTCGCGGTCGTGTGTGGCTACGGCGATGTCGGCAAGGGTTGTGCGGAGTCGCTGCGTGGTCAGGGTGCGCGGGTGATCGTCACCGAGATCGACCCGATCTGCGCGTTGCAGGCGGCGATGGACGGGTACCAGGTCGCGACGCTGGACGACGTGGTGGAGATCGCGGACATCTTCATCACGACGACGGGCAACAAGGACATCATCATGGCCTCGGACATGGTCAAGATGAAGCACCAGGCGATCGTGGGCAACATCGGTCACTTCGACAACGAGATCGACATGGCCGGTCTGGCGAAGATCGAGGGCATCGTCAAGGACGAGGTCAAGCCGCAGGTCCACACCTGGAAGTTCCCCGACGGCAAGGTCCTGATCGTGCTGTCGGAGGGTCGTCTGCTGAACCTGGGCAACGCGACCGGACACCCCTCCTTCGTGATGTCGAACTCCTTCGCGGACCAGACGCTGGCCCAGATCGAGCTGTTCACCAAGCCCGAGGAGTACCCGACCGACGTCTACGTGCTGCCCAAGCACCTCGACGAGAAGGTCGCCCGCCTCCACCTCGACGCGCTGGGCGTCAAGCTCACCACCCTGCGCCCGGAGCAGGCCGCCTACATCGGCGTCAAGGCCGAAGGCCCGTACAAGCCCGACCACTACCGCTACTGACGCCGTGTCCGTCATGGAGGACACGCGCGACCCCTGGCTCCCGGACCGGCTCCTGCGCACCGAACGGGACGCCCTGATGCCGTTGTTGCGCCGCACGTCCCCGGCCGCGTACGCGCTGCGTACCGCCTGCCCGGGGTGGACGGTGCGCGACGTGCTCGCCCACTGCGCGGCCGCCCTCGTCCGTATCGTCGAGGGCCGACTGGAGGAAGGGGTCTTCCTTCCCGCGGCCAACGCGGCCGACGTCGCGGAGCGCGCCGACCGGCCCGTGGCCCACGTCCTGGACGAGCTGGAACGCGCACTGACCGAGGCCGGTCCGGCCATCGCGTCCGCTGACGGCAGTCTGGACGCGGTGGCGCTGGGGGAGTGGATCCACGCGGGAGACGTGCGCGAGGCGCTCGGCGAGCCGGGGGCCTACGGCGGAGACGCCCTCCCCCTCTCCCTCCCCCTGCTCCGCACGACGAGCCGCAAGCGCGGAACGCCCCGGCTGCTGGCGCGGATCGCCGGGCAGCACGAGGCGCTGGTCCTGGGCAACGCGGTCGACGGCCGTCCCGCCGCCCGCTTCCGGGGCGACGCGCCGACGCTGATCCGCCTGTACTCGGGCCGACCGCTCGTCGGCACCCGCTACGAACTGGCGGGCGCGACCGAGGACGAACTGCTCATCTACCGGTGACACCGGGGAGGGGCCGGCGGAACCGAAGCGGGGAACGATGCCGGAACCACGCGGGACCACGCGGGAACGGCGACGCGGCACGGAAGCGGCACGACGGGTCCCGGTCCGCTCGCCCACGCGGCGCGGACCGGGACTCAGTCGATCCGGACGACCTGGAAGGCCTCCGCCATACGCCCCGCGGGCAGCCCGGCGGCCCTCGCGTGCTCGCCCAACCACTGCCTGAGCAGTCCCGCGAGATCCTCGAAGTGCGCCGTCTGCGAGGTGTGGATGCGCAGCGCCTCCACCTTGCGCTCGAAGACCGGGGTGACGTCGACGTACTGGTTCGGGGTGGGGCCGGTCATCAGCCACAGCTCCGGCACGACCCACGGCTCCAACCCCTCCTCCTTCAGCAGGGAAGGGTGGGCGAACGGGTTGCGCGCCTCAGGGTAGATCGCCCGCAGCGCCGCGTCGCCGACCGCCCGGTGGTCGGGGTGCAGGTCCGCGACGCGCGCCCAGTTGATCTCCGGGCTGGGGATCACGGCGCGCTGCGGGCGCACCTGACGGATGACCCGGCACAGGTCGCGGCGCAGCTCGACACTCGGTTCGACGTAGCTGTCGGGATAGCCGAGGAAGCGGACGTCGTCCACCCCGCTGCGCTTCGCGGAATGGACCTGCTCGGCCCGGCGCAGGTCCCCCATCGCCTGGCGGGGCAACTGCTCGTCGTATCCGCCGGCCCCGCCGTCCGTGACGATGCAGTACGTCACCCGGGTCGTGCCCTGAGCGATCCACCGCATGACCGTGCCGCTGACGCAGAACTCGATGTCGTCCGGGTGCGCCGCCACCACGAGCAGGGATTCCGGGGCGCTTCGGTCTATGGGATCGGTCGCGAAGTGTTCCATGGGATCAGCCTGTTGGGCGGCGGGAGGGGCCGCAAGGCACCCCCTTTGGCGTGTCCGCGCAACGGCGTGAACGCGCAAGCGCTTCCCGGTCCTCGCGCTTGTTTCCTCTGGCAGGCTTATCACGACCCCGGCTCTCCATTGTCCCGGGAGTCGCGAATTCGACCGCATGCGCGTCCCAGTCCCCGTAGGGAGACCGAGCGAAGAATGCCATTCGACAATCCGCAATCCGTGACGGCCGGCAACCGGCGTCATTTCGTCCGCACGACGCGGCCCCGTCCGTCGGAATTCACCGTCGTGCGGCCGCACGAAGACTTAATCCGCTCCTCCCCTTTCGAGCCTCGCTGAGCATCTGCGCACCACAGCGTCAAGGAGGTCCCCTTGAGCACCCCCGTCTGGATCACCGCCACCCCTCCCGCCACCCACGGCGAACTCCACGTCGGCCACCTCGCGGGACCGTACGTCGCCGCGGACGTCCTCTCCCGGTACCTGCGAGCCGAGGGGGAACCCGTACTGTTCACCACCGGCACCGCCGACCACAGCAGCTCCGTGCACGCCCGCGCCCTGCGCGCGGGCCGCAAGCCCGAGGAGGTCGCCGAAGGCTTCCGGGAGGCGATCACCGCCGACTGGCTGCGCTCGGGAGTCGAGTTCGACCACATCGTGCGGCCCCGCCAGGACGAGGGGTACGGCGGCTGGATGGCGGATCTCTTCCGGCGTCTGCACGCGGAGGGCGTCATCGCCGCCCGCACGCGCCTGACTCCGTACTGCGAACCGTGCGGGCGCTGGCTGCACGGGGCGCACGTGACCGGCTCCTGCCCGCACTGCGAGGCGCCCAGCGAAGGGGGCATGTGCCACGAGTGCGCCCGGCCCAACGACGGCGGTGACCTCCTCGAACCGCGGTGCGTCCAGTGCGGGACGCCTTCCGTGTCCCGCCGCTGTCGGCGCCTGTACGTCCCGTTGGAACCGTTCCGCGACGCCCTGGCCGCCTACTGGGCGGGCGCCGGTCTGCCGCCCCGGCTGGCCGCGCTGTGCGAATCGCTGCTGGAGGACGGACTGCCGGACATCGCGGTGACGAACCCGGCGGAGTGGGGCCTGCCCGTACCCGTCGACGGTTTTCCCGAGCACCGGATCGACGGTTGTTTCGAGAGCGCCGCGATGCACCTCTTCGGCTACGGAGAGGGGCGCCCGATGCCCGAGCGGGCCCTGCACTTCTGCGGGTTCGGCCACACCTTCTGCCACGCCGTACTGCTGCCGGTCCTGCTGTCCTGCCGCGGCGTCGAACCGGCGCAGGAGTTCTGCGTCAACGAGGCGTACGTCATGGACGGCCCGGCCGACGGCCACGGCGCGGGACACCGGGCCTGGGCACTCGATCTGATCACCGAGTACGGTTCCGACACCCTGCGCCGCCACGTCCTGGCGGCCCGCCCCCTGGGCCGGCGCACGCACTTCGACACCGACCGGCTCGCGGCGGCCCGCCGGGAACTGGACGAGAGCTGGAACAGTTGGCTCTCCCGGCTGTTCGCCGCCGTACGCGAGCAGTGCGGCGGCCTGGCCCCGGCGGCGCTCCCCGGCGGCACGGGCTGGCAGGTCCTGGAGCGGCGGCTGCTGCGGGCCGTGGAGGACCTGCGCGAGGCGTACGGGCCCGATGCCTTCGATCCGCGCAGGGCGGTCGCACTGCTCGACGAGGTGGTCCGCGCGGTCGGTGACTTCGGCCATGTCAACGCACACGACGTACACCGCCCCGGCGGCGACGGACGGCACCTTCCGGCGCTGTCGGCGCAACTGGCGGTCGCCCGGGCGCTCGGCGCGTGGGCACGGCCGGTGATGCCCGAGGGCGCGGACCGGCTGTCCTCGGCGCTGGGCTGCGCACCCGGACTGCCCGTCTCGGCCGAGGCGCTCGCGCCACCCCCGCCCGGCACCCGCCTGACACCCCCTTCGGGGCCGGTGTTCGGCTTCTGACCCCCCTGTTCCGCTAGGAGATCCACGTGTCCCTGCGCGTCGCCATGCTCAGCGTCCACACCTCGCCGCTGCACCAGCCCGGCACCGGGGACGCGGGCGGCATGAACGTCTACATGGTCCAGCTCTCGCGGGCCCTCGCGGAACACGGGGTCGAAGTCGACCTGTACACCCGGCGCGCGGGCGAGGGCGGACCGGACCGCGTCGACCTCGCGCCGGGCGTACAGGTCCGTCATCTGCCCGCCGGCCCCCGCGCGCCACTCCCGAAGGAGGCCGTGCCGGGGCTGGTGGTGCCGTTCTCGTTGGCGTTGCTCAAGGAGGATCAGGAGGGCCGGCGCTACGACCTGGTCCACTCCCACTACTGGCTCTCCGGTCAGGCCGGCCGGATCGCCGCCGCGGGCTGGCGGATCCCCCTCGTGCACACCGCGCACACCCTGGCCCGGGTCAAGAACGCCGCGCTCGCCCCTGGGGACCGGCCCGAGCCCGAGCTGCGGATCCGTGGCGAGCAACAGGTGGCCGCCTCCGCGGACCGGCTGATCGCCAACACGGCCGACGAGGCCCGGGCCCTACGGGAGTTCTACGGGGCCGGCGCCCGACAGGTCGAGATCGTCCGACCGGGCGTCGACCTGCGCACCTTCGGGCCGGGGCGGGACCGCGCGGCGGCGCGTGCGCGTGCCCGGGCCCGGCTCGGCCTGCCGGCGGACGCCTTCGTACCGATGTACGCGGGCCGCATCCAGCCGCTCAAGGGCACCGACGTCCTGGTGCGGGCGATCGCCGAGTTGCTGGCGGCGCTTCCGGGACTGCGCTCGCGGCTCGTCGTCCCCGTGGTGGGCGGGCATTCGGGTGCGGGACCCCGCGACGGGGCCTGGGAGCTGGCCCGGGAGCTGGGCGTGGCGGACGTACTACGTCTCTACCCACCGGTCCCGCAGCGTGAGTTGGCCCAGTGGTACCGGGCGGCTGACGTCCTGCTGGTGCCTTCGCGCAGCGAGTCCTTCGGGCTGGTCGCGCTGGAGGCGCAGGCCTGTGGGACACCGGTCCTGGCCGCGGCGGTCGGAGGCCTGCCGACCGCGGTACGGGACGGCGTGACGGGGATGCTGGTGGACGGCCACGACCCCGCCGAGTACGCGCGGCGGCTCCGTCGTCTCGTCGAGGACCCCGCGGCCGGGGTCGCCATGGGGGAGGCGGCGGTGGCCCACGCCCGGGCCATGAGCTGGCAGGCCGCGGCCGCGCGAACGCTGGAGGTCTACCGGGGCGCGCTGGGGGAGGAGCGGGAGGAATGGCGGGAGCGGACGGCGCGCGCGGTGGACGGGCGCCGGGAACGAGTGAGGCAGGAGCGACGGCACGCTCCTGCCTCGCCGACGCCTCTCTCCTGGAGGGTCGAGAAGGCCGGAATTCGAGCCTAGCAGCTCTTTTGGGCAGACCAAAGGAATGTAAGTGTAACGTCAGTGTGAACTCCGCTCCGGAGGGCTCCAGTTCCGCCTCAGACGCGCTACAGGAATCGGGCCTCGCGCCGGATGGCGTAGGAGAATGGAGAGGTCTTCGCGGCGATCCCGGCGGCACGGGTGGCGAAGACGTCCATCGCCATTCGGCTTCCTGGAGGAATCATGTCCGCTCACCCGTTCTGTACCGCGACCGCCGTCATCGAGTGCTCCAAGTCGAACGACAACGGCTGGGACTGACCAGCGGATTCCGCCCGCGCCGGCCGACCGGGCCGTACGGGCGAAGCCCCGCGCGCCCTTTCCCCCCGGGGATCGGGCCGCCGCGGGGCTTTGCCGTCGTCCGTCGCGTTCCGTCGCGTTCCGTTGCGGTGCGCCGTGTCAGTCGAGCCAGCCCAGGCGTTGGGCGCGCACCCCGGCCTCGAACCGGCTCGACGCCCCCATTTCCTGCATCAGTTCGGACAACATGCGGCTGACCGTGCGCAGGGAGACGCCGAGCGTCCTCGCGACCTTTTCGTCCTTCATCCCGGAAGCGAGCATCTTGAGGGCGGCCCGCTGCTGCTCCGACAGTCCGTCCCCGCCGACCTCGGGGGCGACGTCGTCACCGTACGGCGTCGCCGCGTGCCAACAGTGCTCGTACAGCGCCCGGTAGGAGCGGACGAGCGCCGGGCCGCGGGCGAGGATCGCGCCGGCCGAACGGTCCTCCGGGTGGACGGGCAGGACGGCGAACTGTTGATCGGCGATGATCATGTTCATCGGGACGGCGGGTGACATGCGGATCTCGACGCCCGCCTCGACCCGGCGGCGCAGCATCTCCGTCGCCTCCGGCGAGGTGGTGATGCGCTGGTGGTAAATGGCGCGGATGCGCACGCCGTTGTCGATCTGGCGCCGGTCGCGGCTGAGGACGCGGTCGGCGACCTCCCGTACCAGCGCGGTCACGTGCATCGAGGCCAGGTCGTGCTGGATGACGTCCGTGATGTCCTCCAGCACCTGCTGGATGCGGCCGTAGTCGTCGAGGATCTCCACCTCGACCTCGGAGCCGCTCAGCGAACCGGGTCGCAGGAACGTACCGACCAGCGTTTCCAGCGAGCCGTAGGCCCGGTCGGACTCGTCCAGGTGCTCGCGCAGCCGCTCGCGCTCCCTTCGCAGCATGCGCAGCAGGGCGATCTCGGGGTCGACGACGGCGACGGCGTCCGTCCCGGACTCCCAGGTCCCGGCCTGGAGGTCGGCGCGCGTGGCGTGGGTGGTCCCGGTCGGCACGATCAGCCCGAGCTCGATCAGTTCGGCCCGCCGACGCTCGTACTCCTCGGCGGCCAGGCCCAGTTCCCGGGAGACGTCACCCAGGTCGGACACCCCGCGCAGCCGCAGCTCCTGATAGAGAGCGAACACCCTGTCGGCCGACTGGATGCCGTCCCTGCCATCGCCCGCTGCCATCGCGCAGTGACCCCCTCGTCTTACGAATCGACAGTCACACTTTGACACATGTGGCCAGAGGGGCTCCCGCCCCCTCGATTCGTATGTGACGGGCGTCACGTAGACCATTGACCCGCCTCGACGGGCGCGGATCGGCCTCGCTACGGCCGCTCTTGCGCCGGCAGGCAGTCGGGGCAAAGGCCCTTGAACACCACTTCGGCGCCGCCGCCCAGCCGCCACTTCGAGAGTGCCTCGTCGGTCGGCCGGGGCACTTCGGCCTGTACGTTCTCCACCCGGCCGCAGCGCAGGCAGAGCGCGTGCTGGTGCGGCGGGACGGCGATCTCGAAGACCGCGGGGAGTCCCGGGCGGTCGAACTTGGTGGCCAGGCCCGTCTCCAGGAAGTGGCGCAGCATCTCGTAGACGGCCTGGCTGGTGAGTGTCCCGAGCCGCTCGCGGGCCGCCGCGGTGATGGCCTCCACGTCCATGTGGCCGCCGGTAGAGAGGACTTGCAGCACTTCGAGGCGCGGTCCGGTGACCCGCAGCCCCACGTCGCGGAGGCGCTGGATCACCGCCTCGCGGCCCGTCGACTCCTCCGCGACAGCCATTGCTCCGCCACCCACTCCGCCGTTGGTCCGCTGTCTGGGTCCGCCCAAACCTTTGGGTGCATCGTACCTCTTGCCCGGCCTCGGGAGCGGGGTGGCGGGTGCGGGGCACCGACCGTCAGCCGGCGGCCCTGCAAACGAGGAAGACGCTTTCGGTCCGCTCGTCGAGGGGGTGTCGCGAGCGCCGCTCGATGCGCAGGCCCGCCGAGCGCAGTTCGGCGGTCAGCCGGTCCCCGTCGACGATCCACTTGTCCGTGGTCAGGACCATCCGTTCGCTGCTCCGCTTCCCGGTGCGCACGGTGCAGTAGGTGATCCGTTCGCTCATCTCCGCAAGGTCGAAGACCTGCCGGGCGACCGCCCATTCCTCGACGCCGTCGAACCGGGGGACTCGGAAGGCCCGGGTCCGTCGGGGGTCCCGCGCCAGGTCGCGCGGCCGGTGCGCCGTGTAGTCGAGGGCGAGGACGCCCCCGGGAGCGAGGCGGGCGGCGATCTCCCGCAGCATCCCCGGCCGTGCGGCGGGCGGTACGGCCGAGACCATCGTCCCGGCGAGCAGCGCCAGCCGGTAGGTGCGCCGCAACCGCAGGGACGCCAGCTCCGCGCGGGTGGTGGTCAGCCGGGCCGACACCTGCGGACCGATCCGACGCCCCCACGCGTGCAGGCGCTCCAGGCAGTCCGGGTCGCGGTCCACCGCCTCGACCTCGAAGCCGTGGCGGGCGAAGGGAACCGCGAGCCGTCCGGCTCCGCAGCCCAGGTCCAGGACCGGACCCCCGGCGGCGCGCGCGAGCCTCAGACAGCGGACGATGTCGGCGCTGTACGGGCCGAGCAGCGCGCCGTACAGCCAGGCCGACTGCTCCTCCACGGGCGCGACCGACTCCAGACCGGGCAGGAACTCGGCGGTGTCACACGCTCCGGAGGTGTCCCGCGTTGCGGTGGCCTCGCGCATTGCGGTGGCCTCATGCGTTCCGGTGGCGCGGCGCACCGGGGCGCCGGTGTCCGCACGGCGTGCGGACGGCAGGACCGGTGCGAGCGCGGCGGGCACGACGGGCAGGGAAGTGCCGCTCGGTGTGTGCATCGCTCCTCCAGGGGCTCGCTCGGTCCGGCCATCCGGGGCGTGGCTCCCGTGCCGCCGGGGCCGCGCCGCTGAGGAAATCCTGTCCTGTGGGCGTGGTCGCCCACCAGGGGAACGGGCTGCGTGAACACGCGATGGCGTGGATCTGCCACGGACCTACCGGGAGTGGCGACCCGTCAGAGCGAACGGCGCAGACGGACCGGGGTGGGGCCGGTGAAGCCGTGGTGGGCGAGGAAGGGGAGCGCGGGGTCCGCCTCGACGGGCAGGCCGATCCACTGCGCGGTCGCCCCGTACGCCCGCATCCGCTCGGTCGCCGCCGCCAGCAAGGCCGTCCCGATCCCGTCGCGGCGCCGGTCCGCGGCGACGCACAGGGAGTACAGCTCGCCTTCGGCGGCGACGGGGAGACCGCCCGAGACGGCCCCCACGACCCGCCCGTACGCGTCGGCCGCCACCAGCCAGCCGAGCCGGGCGGGCGCCCCGCCCGGAATTTCAATTTCCGCTCTTATGCGAGGCAGGGAACATTGGTCCGAGAGGAGGCGCGCGGTGCGGATTCTCCCGAGCGTGCCGCCGTACCCCTCACGAATCGCTCCGGCCAGCAGCCGGGATATCGCCGTGGCGTCACCGGGCGCTGCCGATCGCACGTCAGCCAGCAGCATCCGTCCCGCACCCCTCGCCGTCCCGGTCCTGAGCCCGTACGCGCCCACAATAGCGGGGAATTCAAGTGGCCGGTGGCGGTGGTAAATCTACGAATTCGCTTAGTAATTCGGGGATTGGGGCGACGGCTATCCCGGGACCGAGCAGCAGGCGAAGACCAGCGGCGCGATCGACGACACCGCGGCCGTCACCGCCAACAGTCCGCGCAGGACCGGGTGGCCGGAGGTGGGAGGCGTCAGGATGCGGTGCATGCGCACCGCGGCCGAGGGGCCGCCCGCCGCGAACGCCCGTCGCGGCGCCTGCCCGGAGGCCAGCGCGTACAGGGCCCGGGCCAGCGCGTCACGGGAACAGCCGCGCAGCGCCCGGTCGTCGGCGGTCATCTCCAGGAGCAGCGGTACCGTCCTCCCGCCGATCCGGGCCAGCGGAAGTCTGCGGAACACCCCCGTCGAATACGCCCCCGCCGCCGCGACCAACAGATGGTGCCGGCCGCCGATGTGCGCCCGCTCGTGGGCGAGCGCCGCCGCCAACTGCGGCCCCGTCAGCATCGCCAGCGCGCCCGAAGAGACCACCACCCGGCGCGACCGCCCGGGCAGGCAGTACACGGCCGGCCGCGCGTCCTCCAGCACCGTCACCCCGAGGTCCGGGTCCGGCCGGCCGACCAGCCGCAGCAGCTCGGCGTGGCGGGTCCGGGCCCGCCGCGCCCGCAGCAACTCCCGTACGAAACCGGCCGCGGGCAGCGCCGCGACGGCGAACGCGAGACCCGCGGCGAGGAGCTCCCTGGCGGTGCCGGCCGACAGCCTTCGCGGGGAGGGCGGGCTCAACGTCAGCGCCATGTCCACGAGCCGGTGGCTGGTGTGCGCCGGGAGCACCAGTTGCGCCGGCAGCATCGCCGCCGCCAGGGCGAACACGGTGCCGCACGTGATCCAGACCGCCAATCCCAGGCGCGGCGCCTGCTGCGCCCAGCGGGCCCGGGCCAGCAGGTGGGGAACCAGCAGTCCGGTGACCAGGAGCAGGCCCAGCGGCGGCAGCACGTGGTGGTTCACCGTTCGTGCCCCGCGGCGTCGGCGTCGGCCGAGTGGCCGGGGCGGGCGGAGCGCAGGGCCGCGTCGAGGGCTTCGACGTCCTCGCGGGACATGCGCTCGACGAACCGAAGCAAAGTGGCCCTGCGGTCCTGGCTGTCACCGAGCGCGTCCTGCATGAGCGCCGCGGTGTACTCCTCGCGGCTGCGGACCGCCTCGTAGATCCAGGCCCGGCCGGACTTCTCACGGCGCAACCAGCCCTTGCGGTACAGGATGTCGGCCACGGTCATGACGGTGGTGTAGGCGACCCGGCGCCCTCGGTTGATGTCGTCGACGACCTCGCGGACGGAGGCGGGCCGCTGCCACGACCAGAGCCGGTCCATGATCTCGGCCTCCAGATCTCCCAGTCGTCGCACGCGCATTCCTTTCGGCCCCTCACCCCTCGCGAGCGGCTCATCGTACGGGCCGCCCGCACCCCGGGGGCATACCCCGGCCCGGTAGGCGGGCGGCCGGACGGGGCCGGAACGGCGAACTGCCCTCCCCTGAAGTGGACTTCACGGGAGGGCAGTTGGGGTGGCGAGCGCGGTCCGCCCCGACGGGCGGGTCAGGCGCGGACCAGTCGGGCGATCGCCTTGCTGGCCTCGCCGAGCTTGGTCTTCGCCTCGTCGCCGCCCCGCGCGATGGCCTCGGTGACGCAGCAGGCGAGGTGTTCGTCGAGCAGCGCCACGGCGCAGGACTGGAGCGCGGCGTTGATCGCGGACACCTGGGTCAGTACCTCGATGCAGTAGACGTCCTCGTCCACCATCCGCTGCACCCCGCGGACCTGGCCCTCGATGCGGCGCAGGCGTCTGATGACGTCTTCCTTGTGTGCTGAGTAACCGGCCACGGGGACTCCTCAGTTGGCGGCGGCCCGGAAGCCGCGCAGACGCAGGCTGTTGCCGACGACGAAGACGGAGGAGAAGGCCATGGCCGCTCCGGCGATCATCGGGTTGAGCAGTCCGGCCGCGGCGAGCGGCAGGGCGGCCACGTTGTAGGCGAAGGCCCAGAACAGGTTCGAGCGGATGGTGCCCAGGGTCTTGCGGGCGAGGCGGATGGCGTCGGCGGCGGCCCGCAGGTCCCCGCGCACCAGGGTCAGGTCGCCCGCCTCGATCGTGGCGTCCGTGCCGGTGCCCATGGCCAGACCCAGGTCGGCCTGGGCGAGGGCGGCCGCGTCGTTGACGCCGTCGCCGACCATGGCGACGCTGCGGCCTTCGGACTGGAGCCGTTTGACGACGTCGACCTTGTCCTGGGGCATGACCTCCGCGATGACCTCGTCGATGCCGACCTCGGCCGCGACGGCCTCGGCCACCGCCTTGTTGTCGCCGGTGAGCAGGATCGGGGTGAGCCCGAGGGCGCGCAGCCGCCGGATCGCCTCCGCACTGGTGTCCTTGACCGCGTCGGCCACCTCCAGGACCGCGCGGGCCTCGCCGTCCCAGGCGACGGCGATCGCGGTGCGGCCGGCGGCCTCGGCCGTGGCCTTGGCCCGCTCCAGGGAGGGCGGCAGCGTCATCGCCCACTCGGTCAGGAGCTTCTCGCGGCCGACGAGCACGGCGTGGCCGTCCACGACGCCCTGGACGCCGAGGCCGGGGATGTTGGCGAAGTCCTCGGGGGCCGGCAGGGCCCCGACCCGCGCCGCCGCGCCGGAGGCGACGGCCTGCGCGATCGGGTGCTCGGAGGCGTGCTCCAGCGACCCCGCCAGCCGCAGTACGTCGTCCTCTGCGGTGCCCTCGGCGGTGTGCACCGCGAGCAGCGTCATCTTGCCGGTGGTGACGGTGCCGGTCTTGTCCAAGACGATGGTGTCGACCTTGCGCGTGGTCTCCAGGACCTCGGGGCCCTTGATCAGGATGCCGAGCTGGGCGCCGCGGCCGGTGCCGACCATCAGGGCGGTCGGGGTGGCCAGGCCCAGGGCGCACGGGCAGGCGATGATCAGGACGGCGACGGCGGCGGTGAACGCGGCGGTGAGGCCGGAACCGGAGCCGAGCCAGAAGCCGAGGGTGGCCAGCGCGAGGCCGATGACGACCGGTACGAACACGGCGGAGATCTTGTCGGCGAGGCGCTGGGCGGCGGCCTTTCCGTTCTGGGCGTCCTCGACCAGCTTGGCCATCCGGGCCAGCTGGGTGTCGGCGCCGACCCGGGTGGCCTCCACCACCAGGCGTCCGCCCGCGTTGAGGGTGGCGCCGGTGACGGAGTCGCCGACTCCGACCTCGACGGGCACGGACTCGCCGGTGAGCATGGAGGCGTCGACGGCGGAGGAGCCCTCCACCACGGTGCCGTCGGTGGCGATCTTCTCGCCGGGGCGGACCAGGAAGCGGTCGCCGGCCTGGAGTTCGGCGGTGGGGACGGTGACCTCGCGGCCGCCCCGCAGCACCGTCACCTCCTTGGCGCCCAGTTCCAGCAGCGCCTTGAGCGCGGCCCCGGCCTTGCGCTTGGAGCGGGCCTCGAAGTACCGGCCGGCCAGGATGAACGCGGTGACACCGGCCGCCGCCTCCAGGTAGATGTTCCCGGCGCCGTCGGTGCGGGCGATGGTGAACTCGAAGGCGTGCGTCATGCCGGGCGTGCCGGCGGTCCCGAAGAACAGCGCCCACAGCGACCAGAGGAACGCGGCCGTCGTACCCACCGAGATCAGGGTGTCCATCGTGGCGGCGCCGTGCCGTGCGTTGGTCCACGCGGCGCGGTGGAAGGGCCACGCGGCATAGGTGACCACGGGGGCGGCCAGGGTCAGGGAGAGCCACTGCCAGTACTCGAACTGGAAGGCGGGGACCATCGCCAACGCGATGACCGGCAGGGCGAGGGAGACCGCGGCGACGAGCCGTTGGCGCAGGGGACGCAGTTCGTCGGGCTCCTCCGCGGGGGCTTGCGGGCCGCCGTCCACGGGGGCCCGTACCGGCTCCCGCGCGGTGTAGCCGGTGGCCTCGACGGTGGCGATCAGGTCCGCGACGGAGATGTCGGCGTCGAACGTGACCTTCGCCTTCTCGGTGGCGTAGTTGACGGTGGCCTCGACGCCGTCCATGCGGTTGAGCTTCTTCTCGATGCGGGCCGCGCACGAGGCGCAGGTCATGCCGCCGATGGCGAGCTCGACCTGGGCGGCGCCGGCTGTGGTGGTGGTCATGAGAACTGCTCCTCGTTCGAGCGGGGTGGGGGCCGGGGCCCGGCGGTCCGGGCGGATGACGCGGGGTGCGGGGGCGGGCCCCGGCGGCCGGGTGGGGCCGGTGTCAGGCGACCCGGCCGGTGAGCTCGTAGCCGGCGTCGTCGATCGCGGCGGCGATCGCCGCGTCGTCGGGGTCACCGGCCGTGGTCACGGTGACCACACCGCCGTCCACGTCGACGTCGACGGAGATGACGCCGTCGAGCGCGCTCACCGAGGCGGTGATGGCGCTCTTGCAGTGGCCACAGCTCATGCCGGAGACGCGGTAGGCGGTGGCGGTGCTGTCGGCGACGGCGACGGCCGTCTCCCCGGCGCCGGTGCCGCAGCTGCCGTCGGGGGTGCAGCAGGAAGACATGGATCTCTCCTTCGTCGGTCGAGAGATACCCTGAGGGGGTATCGCTGTCCGCTCTAGATATACCCCCAGTGGGTATCCTGCGCAAGCGTCCGGCCCTGCTTGACTTGATACCCCCCGGGGGTATGGTGAGGTGCATCGGACCGCCGAACGCGGCACCACGTCGTACGGGAGAGCAGCAATGAACACCGGAGTGAGGATCACCGCTTATGCCGCCGCGCTCGCAGCGACCTTCGGAGCCGCGTACGGGGTGGGCAAGGGCGTCGGCCCGGTGGGCGCCCCGGCGTCCTCGCAGCACGCGGCCCACGCGACGCAGGCCGACGTGCCCGGATCGGGCGGCGGCCACGGGGGTCACGAGGAGGCGGCCCGGGGGCCGGCCGCCGGAGGGCTGGAGATCTCGGAGGGCGGCTACACCCTCGCCCTCGACACCGCCCGGATCGCGCCCGGACCGGGGGAACTGAGGTTCTCCGTCAAGGACCGCGAAGGCCGCAAGGTCACCGCGTTCAAGGCCGAGCACGGCAAGGAACTGCACTTCATCGTCGCCTCGCGGGACCTGACGGTCTACCGGCACCTGCACCCGGTCCGCGCGCAGGACGGCACCTGGTCGACCCCGGTGGACCTGCCGGCCGCGGGCGCCTACAAGGTCTTCGCCGACTTCACCCCCGCCGCCGCCGGCGCGAAGGGCGTCACCCTCGGCGCGGACGTGTCCGTCCCCGGCCCGTACACACCCAACCCGCTGCCCCCGGTCGCGCCCACCACCGAGGTGGACGGCTACCAGGTGGCACTGGCCGGCGTCCTGGACCCGGGCAAGGCGGGCGAGTTGCGGCTCACCGTGAGCAAGGACGGCAAGCCGGTCACCGACCTGGAGCCCTACCTCGGCGCCTACGGCCACCTCGTCGCCCTGCGCGACGGGGACCTCGCCTACCTCCACGTCCACCCCAACGCCGGTGGCCCCGGGCCCGACGTCTCGTTCACCGCGACGGCCCCGAGCGCCGGCACCTACCGGCTCTTCCTGGACTTCCAGCACCAGGGCACGGTCCGCACGGCCGCCTTCACGGTCCAGGCGGCCGCCGCCCGGCAGGACGCCGGCCAGACCGCTGCGCAGCCCCCCGCCGCCGCGGACCCGGCCGCCCCCGAGCAGGGCGAACACTCCCACTAGGTGTGTCGTCCCGGGACGTTGGTGACGCCCCCGGCGGCGGTCGGGGGAGTGCGCCAGGGAGGGGACGGCCCGGCCGTCCTGTCCACCGGACGGGCCCGTCCGTCCACCGCCCGGCGTACGTCTCGCCTGCGGAAGACCCGGCCGGCTCCTACAGTGACGTAGACCGTCTACGTCCCCGTCGTCACCGGAGCCGGCGTTCCGGGCCGGGGCGATCACCCGAGGGAGCGGCGCCCATGACCCTTCCAGTGGACATCCCCGCCCCGAGGGCCCTGCCCGCGCTCGACGGAGCCTCCCTCGACGGCCGGCTCTACACGCGCGTCACCGAGCTCGCCGGACGCGCGCCCGACTGGTTCGACGCGCTGGTCTCCCACTGGTCGGCCTACGGACTGGCACTGTTCGCCGTGCTCATGCTGGTCGCCTGGTGGCGGGCGCGGCCCGCAGACGCCCCGCGGATCGCGATGGCACTGGCCGCGCCCGTCGTCGTCGCCCTCGCCTGCACCGCCAACACGCTGATCAAGGCGGTGGTCCGCGAACAACGTCCCTGCCTCACCCTGCGCACCGTCACCCTGGAGACCTGCCCCGCACCGGACGACTGGTCCTTCCCGAGCAACCACGCCGCCATCGCGGCCGCCGCCGCGGCGGCCCTCTGGCTCGTCGACCGCCGGCTCGGCGCCGTCGCCGCCCCGGCCGCGCTGCTGATGGCACTGTCCCGGGTCTGGGTCGGCGCCCACTACCCCCACGACGTTGTGCTCGGCCTGGTGGTCGGCGCCGTCGTGGGTCTGCTCCTGACCGGCGCGGCCCGGCGCGCCGCGCCGCTCGTGGAGCGGGCCCGCGCCACGAGGCTGCGGCCGTTGGTGGCGCCGCGCTGAGTCTCGGCGGGGCCGAGCCGGTCCGAGTCGCCGAGCCGGTCCGAGTCGCCGAGCCGACGGCGGACGGTCCGCTTGCAGGCACCTTCCACCGCGCCTCGTCCGAGGTTCGAGCGCCGCTCGGCCGGTCGATACGGCGGCCTTCCCTAACCTGCCGGTCAGAAGGTTCCGAGCACCTCCCGGTGGGTCCGGCGAGGCATCGCGACGAGACGTGGACACGGTCGGTCGGCCGTGGGGACGGGGCGAGATGACTGACATCGGCACCACGGACGACCGGGTCCCCCGGCGGGCGGACACCACCGAATACGGCCCCCGGGAACAGAGATGATCCCCCTGTCGTTCGCCCAGCGCCGCCTGTGGTTCCTCCACCGGCTGCAAGGCCCGTCGGCCACCTACAACGTGCCGTTCGTACTGCGCCTGCGGGGCGAGCTGGACACGGACGCGCTCGAAGGGGCCGTACGGGACCTGGTGGCCCGGCACGAGAGCCTGCGCACCCTGTTCGTCGAGAACGAGCACGGCGACGCGTTCCAGCGCATCGTGCCCGCCGCCGGCGTGCCGCTGACCGTGCCGGTGTGCGACGTGGCGCCCGACGAGGTGCCGACCGCCGTGGCGCGGGCCGTCGCCCATCCCTTCGACCTCACGGCGGAGATCCCCGTGCGGGCCACCGTACTCAGGTGCGCGCCCGAGGAGCACCTGCTGGTGCTGGTGGCCCACCACATCGCCTGCGACGAGGAGTCCGGCAGGCCCCTGACGCGCGACCTGTTCGCCGCCTACGAGGCACGACGCGCGGGGCACGCGCCCCGGGACGGCGAACTGCACGTGCAGTACCAGGACTACACGGTGTGGCAGCGCGACCTGCTGGGAGACGAGAACGACCCCGCGGGTCTCGCGGCGGCCCAGGTGTCCTACTGGCGGGAGGAACTCGCCGGCGTCCCGCAGCCGTCGGCGCTCCCCACCGACCGCCCCCGCCCCCCGGCGGCGAGCTACCGCGGCGACCTGTACGAGTTCACGCTCGACCGGCGTTTGCTGGCCGGCGTGGAGGAGTTGGCCACCCGCCACGGCGCGACGGCGTCGGTGGTGACGCAGTGCGCCCTGGCCGTCCTCCTGCACCGACTGGGAGCCGGCGACGACCTCACGATCGGCTGCCCCGCCACCGACCGCACCGAGGAGGCCCTCACCGACCTCGTCGGGTGCCTCGTCAACACGTGGGTGCTCCGGCTGGACCTCACCCGCAACCCCCCCTTCTCCGAACTGCTCACAACGGCCGCGACCAAGGCACTGAACGCCCACGACCTGCACGACGTGCCGTTCGAGCGGCTGGTGGAGCTGATCGCCCCCGAGCGTTCCACCGCCTACCACCCGCTGTTCCAGGTGCGGTGCGCCTGGCAGCCCTCCCCGCCCCCGATCGAGGTCCCCGGGCTCCGGGTCGCCTTCGAACCCGCCTGCACCTCCGCCGCCACCTGTGACCTGTCCTTCCTCGTCGTCCCCGACCCGGCCGGAGGAGCCCGGGTCCGCCTCACCTACGCCACCGACCTGTTCGACCGCGCCACGGTGGAGCGGATCGCGGCCCGGTTCCTGCGCGTGCTGAGCCGGATCGTCGCGGACCCCGGGGTGCGGGTCGGGGCCGTGGACGTCCTCGACGCCGAGGAGCGCGCACGCCTCCTGCGGCCGGCCGGCGACCGCGCCACAGCCGTCTGCTGGGAGAGGGCCCCCGAGGTGCCCGACGAGACGGCCGTCGCGCTCTTCGAGCGGCAGGCGCGGGCGACACCGGACGCCCCGGCCGTCCTCGACGCGCACGGCTCCCGGCTCACCTACGGGCAACTCGACGACCGGGCCGACCGCTTGGCGCGGGAGCTGGTCCGGCGCGGGGCCGGTCCCGAGAGCCTCGTCGGGCTCGCCCTGCCCCGGACGGCCCAATTCGTCGTCGCGCTGCTCGCCGTCCTCAAGGCCGGCGCCGGCTACCTGCCGCTCGATCCCGACCGGTCCGGCCCGATGTCGTTGGCCGCCGTACTCGCCGACGCGCGCCCGCGGCTGATCCTCACCGACTCGGCCACCGCGGCCGCCGTGCCGGCCGGCGGCGTTCCGCACGTGTGCGTGGAGGACGTCCGCGCCGACGCGCCGGGAGACCCGGTCACGGTCACCGCCCCACGGCCGGACCAACTCGCCTGCGTGCTGTACGGCCCCGCAGCCCCCGGGGGAGTCGCCGTCACCCACCGGAACCTGACCGACGGCGTCCACCGGCTGACCCGGAGCCTCGGCGTCCTGGCCGGCCGGCGGACGCTCACCGCTTCGCCGGCCGGCTCCGACGCGTCGGCGTACGAGATCCTCACCCCGCTCTGCGCCGGCGGCAGCGTCGAAGTGGTCAACGGTCCCGAGGTGCCGGCGTCCGGGCGCGGCCGGCCCGCGCAGGTGATCGGCACGGCCCCGACGGCCTTCGCCGCGTCGGTGGAGGGCGCGCCGGCGCGGACCGGCCTGCGAGCGGTGGTCCTCAGCGGAGAGCCGCTGCCCGCGCCCCTGGTGGAACGGGCGCGGGCGGCCGCGCCCGGCGTACGGGTGGTCCACGCCTACGGTCGGGCCGACGCCTTCTGCGTCCCCGGGTTCGGGCCGGACGACCCCTCCCCGGACTCCGCTCCCGGCCCGACGGACCGCGGCGGGGTGTGGACGTACGTCCTCGGGCCGGGCCTCGCTCCCGTCCCGCCCGGGACGGTCGGCGAACTGTACGTCGCCGGCGCGGTGGGCCGCGGCTACCTCGGGCGGCCGGGAACCACCGCGGAGCGTTTCGTCGCGGACCCCTTCGGCCCGGCCGGTGGGCGGATGTACCGGACGGGCGACCTGGCGCGCCGGGACGCCGACGGACGATTGGAACACCTCGGCGCCGCCGACGCGCGGGTCGCGGTGGGCGGCCCGGGCATCGAAACTGCCCGGGTCGAGGCCGCGCTGACGGCCCACCCGGGTGTATCCCAGGCCGTGGTCATCGCCCGCGAGGACCGCTGCGGCACCCCGCGCCCGGTGGCCTACGTCGTACCCGGTGGCGGGGAGAGCGGCGACGGCCACGGCGGAGGGCTCCGGGCCGAGCTGCGGCGCTTCGTCTCCGCGCGGCTGCCCGACTACCTGGTGCCCTCGGCCTTCACGGTCCTGGACCGGATGCCGCTGACGCCGAACGGCACCCTGGACCGGGCCGCCCTCCCCGCACCCGACCTCGCGGACATCGCCTACCGCGCCCCGCGCACCGCCGCGGAAGAGGTGCTGGCCGAGGCGGTCGGAGAGGTGCTCGGCCTGGAACGGGTCGGCGTCGACGACGACTTCTTCCTCGTCGGCGGCGACAGCATCCGCTCCGTCCAGGCCGCCGCCCGGGCCCGCGCCCGGGGCGCCGACGTGACCCCCCGCGAGATCTTCGAGCACCGCACCGTGGCCGACCTGGCGCTCGTCGCCGCGGAACGGACCCGCGAGACCCCGGAGCCCACCGAACCGGCCGACGACGGCGTCGGCTGGATGCCGCTGCTTCCGGGGGCCCGGGAACTCCGGGAACGCGGCGGGGACCGGCTCCCGCCGGCGCACCTGCTCGAACTGCCACTGGAAATCGACCTGTCCACCATGATGGCGACGCTCGGGGCGGTCCTGGATCGCCACGAAGTGCTGCGCTCCCGGCTGGTGCGGGACCCGGAACCCGGACTGCGGATCGAGCCCACCGGCCTGGTGAGCCCGGTCTCGCTGGTACGCCGCATCCCGTGCGGCGGCCCGTGGGACGACGAGCTGATCGCCACCGAACTGGACGCGGCGGCGGCCCGGTTGGACCCGGAGGCCGGGGTGATGGTCCAGTTCGTGTGGTTCGACCGCAGCGCCGTGGGGGTCGGCGGCACCGGACGGCTGCTGATCGTCCTGCACCCCTTCGTCGCCGACGCGGCGTCCTGGCACGTCCTGCTGCCCGACCTGGCCGAGGCCTGGGCCCGCGCCCGGTGCGGGGTCCCCGTGCTGCCCCGCGCGGGAACGTCCGTACGCCGCTGGGCGCACGCGCTGGAGAGCGAGGCGCGCCGTCCCGAGAGGGTGGCCGAGTCGGCCGCCTGGCGCGAGGTCCTCGCGGCCCCGGACACCGTCCTCGGCAGCCGCCGACCCGACCCGGCCGTGGACGTGGCCGCCACCGTGCGGACCGTAGGGGTCCGCGTCCCCGCCGCCGTGGGCGAACCCGTGCTGACCACGGTCCCGGCCGCCTTCCGCTGCCCGGTGGAGGACGTACTGCTCACCGCCCTGGCCCTGGCGCTGGCCCACTGGCGCCGGGGCAGGGGCGACGCGCAGACCTCCGCCCTGATCCGCCTCGAAGGCCACGGCCGCTCGCGTCGGGCGGTACCGGGCGCCGACCCGACCCGGACCGTCGGCCGGTTCGCCGCGTCCTTCCCCGTACGCCTGGACGTCGGCGGGATCGACCTGGACGAGGCACTCGCCGGGGGCCCCGCCGCGGGACGCGCCCTCAAAACGGTCAAGGAGCAGCTGCGCGCCGTACCGGACGAGGGCATCGGCTACGGGCTGCTGCGCCACCTCAACCCGGGGACCGCCGCCGAACTGGCCGCCTGCCCCCAGCCGCAGATCGGGTTCGGGTACCTGCGCCGCTTCGGCGCCGACGACATGCCGGTCGGCCTTCGGGGCCTGGGATGGCTGCCCGCGAGCGGCGGCGAGCCGACCCCGACACCGGACGGGCGGCTGCCCGCGCCGTCGGCCCTGGAGATCGGCGCCCGCGCGACCGAAGGCCGGGAGGGCCCCGAACTCACCGCCTCCTTCGGCTTCCCGGCGGGCGTGTTGTCCGAGGCGGAGGTGTCGCAGCTGGCCGGCCTGTGGGTCACGGCGCTCACCGGCCTGGCCCGGCACGCGCTCCGGCCGGGCGCCGGTGGGCTGACGCCCTCGGACGCGCCGCTGGTGCGGGTGGCGCAGTCGGAGATCGAGGAGTGGGAGTCCAGCCACGGGCGGCTGGCCGAGGTGTGGCCGGTGTCCCCGGCCCAGTCGGCGGTCCTCCGTCCGGCCGGCCCTGTCGGGTCCCGATCCGGGCCGCAGCCCGTGCAGTTCGTCATCCCGGTGGAGGGCCGGGTGGATCCCGTACGGATGCGGGCCGCCGCCCGGGCCCTGCCGGCGCGCCACCCGCAGCTGGGCGCGGGCTTCGGCACGGCCGCCACCGGCGAGTCGGTCCAGTTCGTCCCCGAGGACGTGCGGCTGCCCTGGCGGTACCTCGATCTGGCCGGGGCCGACGAGGCCGCCCGCGAAGCGGAGACCGGGCGGCTCCTCGCCGCCGAGCGCGCGGCCCGGTTCGATCCGCTCGCCCCGCCGCTGGTCCGGCTCGCCCTGATTGGCCTCGGGGAACGCGCGCGGCTGGTGCTCACCGCGCACCCCGTGTTGTTCGACGACCGGTCGGCGGCGGTGTTGACCAGGGACCTGGTCCGGCTCTACCACGTGGGCGGCGACGCGTCGCTCCTGGCGCCGGCGCCGAGCTACGGCGACCACCTGGCCGGGCTCGGACGAGGGGAAGCGGCCGAGGGCCCGGTCCCGGCCGCACCCCGGCCGGCCGGCATCCAGGCCGAGGCCCGGGGCGGGACCGGGGCCGGGATCGGGACCGGGACCGGCCGGGTCGAGGTCGCAGTGACGGCAGGCGAGGCGAGGGGGCTGTCGCGGCGGGCGGCCGAAATGGGGATCACGCCCGAGACGCTGATCGAGGGCGCGTGGGCGATCCTGCTCGCCCGGCTCGGCGCGGGTCGCGCCGCGGCGTTCGGCGTGCGCGTCCACGGCCGCCCGGACGCGTTGCCCGGGGCCCACGAGATGGTCGGCCTGTTCGCCCGAACCGTCCCGGTGCGGGTTTCCTACGCCCCGGGCGACACGGTGGGACAGCTCCTGCGGGCGTTGGACGGGCGCGCCGGCCAGGGTCCGCGGGGGATCGACCGGCACACCGGTCGCACGACGCCGTTCGACTCGCTGGTCGTCCACGAACCGTGGCCGGACGCCCCGGACGGCCCGCTCGGGGCCACCGCGTCGGCGGGTATCACGCTCACCGGCGTCCGCCCCGTGGCGGGTTCCCCGTACCCCCTGACGCTGCGCGTCGCCGGGCCCGGAACCCGGTTCACCCTTGAGTTCCGCCGCGACCGCCACGAGCGGGGCGCGGTGGAGGGGCTCGCCGCCTCCTTCGCCCGGGTGCTGCGGCGGGTGGGGGCCGATCCGGCGATGCCGGTGGACACGGTGGAGGTGTACGCGCCGACACGGGAGCGGGCCGCCGCGGTCTGACCGGGGAAGGGCTCCGGGGTATCGGGGCCGCCGCGCCCGCCCCGGTACCCCGGCAGGCTGCCCCGGCCAGACCGGCAGGCCCCCGCTACACGGGCAGGCCGGTCGGTTCCTTGATCCGCTTCATGATGATCTGGGAGTTGACCTCGGTGACCCCGGACAGGGCCGTGAGCTGCTCGATCCACAGGCGCTCGTAGGCCCGCAGGTCCGCCACCGCGATGCGCAGCAGGCAGCCGGGGCTGCCGAAGAGGCGGTAGGCCTCGATGACGTCGGGGATGTCCTGCAACGCGGACTCGAAGGCCTCCACGGCGGCCCGGTCGCGGCGCACCTCGACCGAGACCAGCACCTCGAAGCCCCGGCCCACCGCCTCCGGGTCGATGACGGCGTGATAACCCTGGATCACCCCGTCCTGTTCCAGTTGCCGCACCCGGCGCATGCAAGGGGAGGGCGTGAGGCCCACGCGTTGGGCCAGCTCCTGGTTGCTGAGGCGGCCGTCCCGCTGGAGCTCACGCAAGATTTCTCGATCGATGGCGTCCATGACGCAATTATCCCTCGGGGAATGTTGCGGATGAGCCGGAATCGGCAATCGCATTGCGCGTAGATCTCTCTATCATTGCCGGTTGTAGCAAACCAGTGCGGATTTCGTACGAGAGAAGGGTGGGGCTGGGATGGGACGCGTCGTCGTCATCAGCACCGGCGGAACGATAGCCAGCCGCTGGCAGGGTTCCGGGTTCGCCGCCGACGCCGACGGCAGCGAGGTGATCGCCACCGCGCCCCTGCCCGAGGGCGTCACCGTCGAGGTGGTCGACCTGTTCAGCGTGAACAGCCCCCGGCTCACCACCGCCCACCAGCTCACCCTGTTGCGCACGGTCCACGAGGTGCTCGCCGATCCGGACGTGGACGGCATCGTCGTCACGCACGGCACCGACACCCTGGAGGAGTCGGCCTTCCTCCTCGACCTGCACCACCACGACCCGCGCACCGTGGTGTTCACCGGCTCGCAGCTCCCCATGGGCTCCGCCGACGGGGACGGCCCCGGCAACCTCTACGACGCACTGCTGACCGCCGCCACCACGCGCGGGCTCGGCGTGCTGATCGCCTTCGCCGGCCGGGTCCACGCGGCGCGCGGCACCGTGAAGACCCAGGCCGTGGCCCTGGACGCGTTCGCGGACCCCTCGAAGGAACTGCTCGGCAAGGTCGGCTTCGGCAAGGTCACCGTACTGCGCACCCCGCAGCGCCCGGCCCCGCTCGCCCTTCCCGCGATGCCGGAACTCCCGCCGCGCGTGGACATGGTCATGCACCACGCCGACGGTGACGCCACGCTGTTGAACGCCGCCGTGGCGGCGGGTGCGCGGGGGATCGTCCTGATCGGGACGGGCGCCGGCAACGCGACGCCGCAGATCGTGGACGCGGTCGCCGCGGCCGTCGCCCGCGGGGTTCTCGTCGCCCTCACCACGCGCGTGGCCGCGGGCCCGGTCACCGAGATCTACACGCACGGCGGGGCGGTCGACCTGGTCGCCGCCGGAGCCGTGCCGACGGGTACCCTGCGGGCCGGACAGGCCCGCATCGCGATCCTGTCCGCGCTGCTCGCCACCGACGACACGGCCGAACAGTCCCGGTTGCTCCGCACGGCGCTGTCCTCGGGCGACCCGGCCCTGGTCGCCACCGGGGCCTGACCAAGGCCGGTCGTCGGCGGAGCCTGATTACCCCGGCCGCCGGCGGGCCCCGGCCGACCGGGGTCCGTCGTGGGCGCCCGGCCGGCGGGGGTCCTCGTCGGCCGGGCGGGTCACGGCGTCCGATCCCGCGCGGCCCGGGCGATCAGGCGCCGCCGAAGGCCGCCAGGATCCGGTCCGCCGCCAGGGTCGGGGTCAAGGACCCCTCCCGGACCGCCGCTTCGAGTCCGGGCGCGAGGGTCCGTACCGCCGCGTTCCCCCGCAGCCGTCCCAACAGCTCCTCGCGGACCATCGACCACGTCCACTCCACCTGCTGCGCGGCCCGTTTGGCGGCGAGACGACCGCCCGCGTCCAACAGTCGGCGGTGCTGCTCCAGCCGGTTCCAGACCTCGTCCAGGCCCACCGACTCGCGGGCGCTGCACGTCAGGACCGGCGGGGTCCACGCCGCGTCCGCCGGGTGCATCAGCCGCAGGGCGCCCGACAGTTCGCGCGCCGCCGCCTTCGCGTCGCGCTCGTGGGGGCCGTCCGCCTTGTTGACCGCGAGGACGTCCGCCAGTTCCAGGACGCCCTTCTTGATGCCCTGCAACTGGTCGCCCGTACGGGCCAGCGACAGCAGCAGGAAGGAGTCGACCATCCCGGCCACCGTCGTCTCCGACTGGCCGACGCCGACGGTCTCGACGAGGACCACGTCGTAGCCCGCCGCCTCCATCACGATCATCGACTCGCGCGTCGCCTTCGCGACACCGCCCAGCGTCCCCGCCGACGGCGAGGGCCGCACGAACGCCGCCGGGTCGACGGCGAGCCGCTCCATCCGGGTCTTGTCGCCCAGGATGGAGCCGCCCGTCCGCGTGGAGGAGGGATCGACGGCCAAGACCGCCACCCGGTGGCCCGAACCCGTCAGCATGGTGCCGAACGCGTCGATGAACGTCGACTTGCCGACGCCCGGCACCCCGCTGATGCCGATCCGCCGGGCCCGCCCCGCGTGCGGCAGCAGCTCCGTCAACAGCGCCTGCGCCGACGCCCGGTGGGCGGGCAGGGTGGACTCGACGAGCGTGATGGCGCGCGCGATGAACGCGCGCCTCCCGTCGAGCACCCCCTTGGCGTAGGCCTCGACGTCGATCTTCGGAGCCATCGTCTCGCTCCCGCCCCTACAGCTCGTGACCGAGATCCGCGGCCAGCCGCGCCACCAGGTCGTGCGCCGCGTCCGGGATCACCGTGCCCGGCAGGAAGACCGACGTCGCGCCCATCTCCAGCAGCGTCGGGACGTCCGCCGGCGGGATCACCCCGCCCACCACGATCATGATGTCCTCGCGGCCATCCTCCGCCAACTGCTCGCGCAGCGCCGGTACGAGGGTCAGGTGACCGGCCGCCAGCGACGAGACGCCCACCACGTGGACGTCCGCCTCGACGGCCTGGCGGGCCACCTCCGCCGGGGTCTGGAACAGCGGGCCCACGTCCACGTCGAAGCCCAGGTCGGCGAAGGCCGTCGCGATCACCTTCTGGCCGCGGTCGTGCCCGTCCTGGCCCATCTTCGCCACCAGGATGCGCGGCCGGCGGCCCTCCGCCTCCTCGAACCGGTCGATGAGCGCGCGCGTGCGCTCCACGGACGGGGACTCGCCTGCTTCGGTGCGGTACACACCCGAGATCGTACGGATCTGGCTCGCGTGCCGCCCGTACACCTTCTCCAACGCGTCCGAGATCTCACCGACCGTCGCCTTGGCGCGGGCCGCGTCCACCGCCAGCGCCAGGAGGTTGCCGTCCCCGCGGTCGGCGGCGTTCGTCAGCGCCCGCAGCGTGTCCTGCGTACGCGCCTCGTCCCGCTCCTCGCGCAGCCGCCGCAGCTTCTCGATCTGCCGGCTGCGCACCGAGGAGTTGTCGACCTTGAGGACCTCGATGGCCTCGTCGTTCTCCACCCGGTACTTGTTCACACCGATCACCGGCTGGCGTCCCGAGTCGATCCGCGCCTGCGTGCGCGCCGCGGCCTCCTCCACGCGCAGCTTCGGGATGCCGGCGTCGATGGCCTGCGCCATGCCGCCGGCCGCCTCGACCTCCTGGATGTGCTGCCACGCCCGGCGCGCCAGGTCGTACGTCAGCTTCTCCACGTACGCGCTGCCGCCCCACGGGTCGATCGACCGGCAGGTCCCCGACTCCTGCTGGAGCAGCAGCTGCGTGTTGCGCGCGATGCGCGCGGAGAAGTCCGTCGGCAGGGCGAGCGCCTCGTCCAGCGCGTTGGTGTGCAGCGACTGGGTGTGGCCCTGGGTCGCGGCCATCGCCTCGACGCACGTGCGCGTCACGTTGTTGAAGACGTCCTGCGCGGTCAGCGACCAGCCGGAAGTCTGCGAATGGGTGCGCAGCGAAAGCGACTTGGCGTTCTTCGGGTCGAACTGCTTGACCAGGCGCGCCCACAGCAGACGCGCGGCGCGCAGCTTCGCGACCTCCATGAAGAAGTTCATGCCGATCGCCCAGAAGAACGACAGGCGCGGTGCGAACGCGTCCACGTCCAACCCGACCGCCTGCCCGGCGCGCAGGTACTCCACGCCGTCCGCCAGGGTGTACGCCAGCTCCAGGTCGGCCGTGGCCCCCGCCTCCTGGATGTGGTACCCGGAGATCGAGATGGAGTTGTACCTCGGCATGTTCCGCGAGGTGAAGGAGAAGATGTCCGAGATGATCCGCATCGAGGGCTTCGGCGGATAGATGTAGGTGTTGCGGACCATGAACTCCTTGAGGATGTCGTTCTGGATGGTCCCGGCGAGCTTGTCGGGGGAGACGCCCTGCTCCTCCGCCGCCACGATGTACAGCGCGAGGACCGGCAGCACCGCGCCGTTCATCGTCATCGACACCGTCATCTTGTCCAGCGGGATCCCGTCGAACAGCTGCCGCATGTCGTAGATCGAGTCGATCGCCACGCCCGCCATGCCGACGTCGCCCGTCACCCGGGGGTGGTCGCTGTCGTAACCGCGGTGCGTGGGCAGGTCGAAGGCGATCGACAGGCCCTTCTGGCCGGCCGCGAGGTTGCGCCGGTAGAAGGCGTTGGACTCCTCGGCCGTGGAGAAACCCGCGTACTGACGGATCGTCCAGGGCTGGTTGACGTACATCGTCGGGTACGGGCCGCGCAGGTAGGGGGCCACGCCCGGGTAGGTCCGCAGGAAGTCCAGGCCCTCCAGGTCGGCCCCGGTGTACAGCGGCTTCACGCCGATGCCCTCCGGGGTCTCCCACAGCAGGTCCGCGGCCGCCGTGCCGGTGGACTCCTTGACGGCGGCCCGCCACTGCTCCTCGGAACCGGCCGGGGCCGCCCCGGAATTCAGCGGGAGGGCGGAGAAATCGGGGATCGCGGTGCTCAAGACGCCACCTTCATCCGGTCGAGAACGGAGGACAGTACGGCGACGGCGTCGCAGCCCGCGAAGACGTACTCGTCCACTGCGGTCCGGGCGGTACCGGGCTTCCCGGCGAGGAAGACGGTCGTCGCGCCGGCCGAGCGCAGCGCCTCGGCCACCGCCTCGGCCTGCTCCTCGTACAGGGCGTCGCTGGAGCACAGCACCGCCATGCCGTCCGCGCCGCTCGCGGCGTAGGCCGCGGCCGCCGTGTCCGGGTCCACGGACACCGGGTCGTGGACCGGCTCCACGCCGCCCGCCTGGAACAGGTTCGCGGCGAAACCGGCGCGGGCGGTGTGCGCGGCCGCCGGGCCGAGCGCGGCGAGGAAGATCCTCGGCCGGGCGCCGGTCGCCGCCAGGTGCGCGTCGCTGCGCGCGCGCAGCGCCTCGTACGCCTCGTCGCGCCGGACGCGCGGCAGACCGCCCGTCGGTCCCGCGGGGGCGGGCCGGCGTACGACCGGCTTCTCCGACAGGTGCGGGAACTCGCTGACGCCGGTGATGGGTTCGCGACGCTTGGCCAGCTTGGCGGAGCGTACGGCCCAGGTGGCGGCGAGCCGCTCGGCGACCAGGCCGGAGCGCAGGGCGGCCGCCTGGCCGCCCGCCTTCTCGACGGTCTGGAAGAACTCCCAGGCCGCTTGGGCGAGTTCGTCGGTGAGCTGCTCGACGTAGTACGAGCCGCCGGCCGGGTCGATCACCCGCGACAGGTACGACTCCTCCAGCAGGATCGTGGACGTGTTGCGGGCGATCCGGCGCGCGAACGCGTCCGGCAGGCCCAGCTCGTGGTCGAAGGGCAGCACGGTGACGGCGTCCGCGCCGCCCACGCCCGCCGCCATGCAGGCGACGGTGGTGCGCAGCATGTTCACCCACGGGTCGCGCCGGGTCATCATCACCGGCGAGGTCACCGCGTGCTGGCGCTGCGTGCCCGCGTCCGGGGCGCCGCAGGCCTCGGCGACGCGGGCCCACAGGCGGCGCGCGGCGCGCAGCTTGGAGATGGTCAGGAACTGGTCGGCGGTCGCGGCGTAGCGGAACTCCAGCTGCCCGAGGGCCGCGTCGAGGCCGAGACCGGCCTCCGTGAGGGCCCGCAGGTACGCCACGCCGGTGGCCAGCGACAGGCCCAGTTCCTCGGCTGCGCTGCCCCCGGCCTCGTGGTAGGGCAGGGCGTCCACGGTCAGGGCCCGTACGTGGGGCCAGGCGCCGGCCGTCTCGGCGGCGAGGGCGGCGGCTTCGGCGAGGTCCAGCCGTTCACCCGTACGGGCCTCGTGGCCCAGCGGGTCGGCGCCCAGACAAGCGCGGGCGGCCTCGGGGGTTACCCCGCGCTCGGTGTACAGGGCCAGCAACGCGCGGGCCGCGTCGACGTATCGGGCGCCGGCGTCGAGGGTGACCGGGGCGAGGTCGAGGTAGACGCCCTCCAGGGCGCGACCGATGCCGGTGACGGGGAAGCCCCCCTCGCCGACGGTGAGCCACAGGGAGGTGGTGCCGTTCTCCAGGTCGGCCAGCGCGGCCTCGTTCACCCGCGCCGGATCGGTCCCGGCGAGTCGCTGGCGCACGTCCCAGCCGGAGGCGGAGGTGCCCTCGGGCCGGCCGCCGCGTACGAAGGGGGCGAAGCCGGGGAAACCGGTCGCGTCCTCGCCGGGGCGTGCGGTGTACAGCGGGCGGGTGCGGAGCCCGTCCTCGAGCGTCGTGGACAGCGCGTCTTCAGCTGCCTCGCCGGTGACTTCCTTGCCCGACTTGCGCAGTACGCCCTCAACCAGGCGCTGCCACTGCTCATGTGTCGCGTCAGGAAACTCGGCGGCCAGGGAGAGCCCGTCGTCAGGCAGGACCGTCATGGCTCGAATGCTAGGGGTGCCGCTCAATCGAGACCATAACCGCCGGATGTGATCTCGCACTCGCAGGTCAGACCCCCAGCCCCGCGTCGCACCGCTGCCCCCGCCCGCCCGCCGACCTCGCCGGCCCCGGCGCGGGGCGCGCCGGTCGGAGCGGTTCGGCGGCCGGCCGGCCGGGATGGCCCGGTGGTCGGCCGGGGCCGACGGAGGCGCCGGCACCGGGGCATCGACCCCACCGCCGAGTGGGGGACGGCGGGTGTCCCCGGGTACGTGTCGGGTCGGCTTACGTGAGGCCGGGCCGGCTGGGCTCCGGGGGTACCGCTCGGCGTCCGGCCCCGGTGGAGCCGGCCGGGGCTCCTGCCGGGGCCCGGGCTTCTGCCCCGGCCTGCTCGATGGTTCGGCGGTCGCTCGCTCGTGGCCGGGGGTGGTTGTGATTCCCGCTGCGCGGGGCTTGGGCGCCGGCCGAGTGTCTTGCGCGCTGCGAGGGCACCCGGTGGGCGACAGTGCCGGATGCCTCTGGGGTCGGCCTACGTGTGGCCGGCGTCGGCCGGACCGGGCAGGGACTCCGGGGGTTCCGTGTGGGTCTGGCCCGGTGGAACCGGCCCCTGGGGTCCTGCCCCCGCCCCGGGGGAACGCCTCGGTCTGGCGGGGGTTCGACCTCGATCCTGCTCGTGGCCAGGCCCAGGGCGGGTGTGGGCTCCGCTGTGCGGGGCTTGGGCGCCGGCCGAGTGCTTTGCGCGCTATGGGCCCCGGGGTCGGTGACAGTGCCCGGGTGCCGGTGGGGTCGGGGTGCCGCTCGGCTCTGCCCCGGGCATGGCCCGGCTCCTGGCAGGGCCCGGTGGAACGCGTAGGCCTCATCGCCTCGGGGACCCGTCGGGGTGGTTGCGAGTGCCTCGCGCACCGCGAGGGCCAGGCGGGGCCCGGGCGGGTTCCCGCGCGGGACACGCCCGCGCGGCCTCCGGCCCACGGCGCCGACGCTCGGAGCCACCGGGCAGCCGGAGGGCGCGCGCCGGGCACCGGCGTGGCGGGGGCGTTGCAGAGGCGTGAAATCCGGCCACCGTTTTCGGCCGTTCCGGGTGCGCCGCGACATCACCGGAGGGCGGGCAAAGGCCCACGTCAGCACCCCTACGGGCACTCTCGGCGCACCCCGAGCGCAGGCCACCGCGCGGGGGTTGACCGCGGCCCGGGCCGCTGACACGCTCCGGGACATGTCCGCGACCGAGCACCTCGCCCCGCGGCTCCACACCCCCGGCTCCTGTACCGCGCCGGGCGAGTGTCAGGGCCGCTGTCCGGCCCCCCGCCGCGCCTGAGCGCCGCGACCCCGCCGCACCCCCGCCCGGCCTGAGCGCCGCGCCCCCGACGCGCCCCGCCATGCCCGCCGCGCACCCCTTCACCACCCCTGCCTCGCACCGCCGCCTTCCCCGCGCCGGTGCCCCTTCCGCTGCGGAAACGAACCCGCACGCACCTCCAGGGAGTTCCCATGACCACCGCCACCGCCACCGCCACCGCCACCGCCACCACCACCGCCCCCGCCACCCTCACCGTCACCAAGATCGGCGGCCGCATCGGCGCCCACATCGACGGCGTCCGTCTAGGCGGCGACCTCGACGCCGCCACCGTCGCCGAGATCCGTACCGCGCTCCTCGCCCACAAGGTCGTCTTCTTCCACGGCCAGGAGCACCTCGACGAGGCCGGCCACGAAGCCTTCGCCCAACTGCTCGGCACCCCCGTCGCGCACCCCACCGTCCCCTCCGCCGACGGCCGTTACGCCCTCGGCATCGACTCCCACCACGGCGCCCGCGCCAACCAGTGGCACACCGACGTCACCTTCGTGCCCGCCTACCCCGCCTTCTCCATCCTGCGCGCCGTCGCGATCCCCCCGTACGGCGGCGACACCCTCTGGGCCAACACGGCCACGGCCTACGCCCACCTCCCCGAGCCGCTCCGCGCCCTCGCCGACGGCCTGCGCGCCGTCCACTCCAACGAGTACGACTACGCGGCCCTGCGCCCCGACGCCCTCCCGGAGGCGCTCGCCCAGTACCGCGAGGTGTTCACCTCCACCAGCTTCCGCACCCAACACCCCGTCGTCCGCGTCCACCCCGAAACCGGCGAACGCACCCTGCTCCTGGGCAACTTCGTCCAGCGGATCAGCGGCCTCACCGGTCGTGACTCGCGCCTGCTCCTCGACCTCTTCCAGGCGCACATCGAGAGCCCCGAGAACACGGTCCGACACCGGTGGCAGACCGGTGACGTGGCGATCTGGGACAACCGCGCCACCCAGCACTACGGCGTCGACGACTCCGACGACCACGAGCGCACCCTGCGCCGCGTCACGGTCGACGGCGACGTCCCGGTCGGCCCGGACGGCCTCCCGTCCCGCCTGATCAGCCCCGAGAGCGTGCCCGACCCCTCCTTCGGAATCGCCTCCGGCGCCTCCACGGCCACCGCCTGACGGCCACCGCCCGCCCCGACCCGCCCCACCAGGAGCGCCCAGTGCCCAGACTGCTCGCCCTCACCGGCAGCCCCTCCGTCCATTCCCGTACCGCGGTCGTCGCCGACCACGTCCTACGCCGCCTGACCCACGCCGGCTTCGAGACCTCGCACCTCGTCCTGCGCGAGCTGCCCGCCGCCGACCTCCTCTCCGCCCGCCGCGGCGAGCCGGAGATCCGCCGCGCCCTGGAAGCCGTCGCCGAAGCGGACGGCCTGATCGTCGCAACCCCTGTCTACAAGGCCTCGTACACCGGGTTGTTGAAGTCCTTCCTGGACCTGCTCCCGCAGGACGGCCTCGCCGGCAAGACCGTCCTGCCGCTCGCCACCGGCGGCAGCCTCGCCCACGTCCTGACCATCGACTACGCCTTGCGCCCGGTCCTCGCCGCGCTCGGCGCCCGCCACGTCACGGCCGGTCGTTTCGTCCTGGACTCCTCCGTCGAGCGCGGCGCCGGCCCCGACCGGTTGCGGCCGGAGGCGGAGCTGGACCTCTTCCAGGCGGTAGACGAGTTCGCCGACGCCCTGCGCGCCGCCGACACCGCCGCCCTCACCCCCGCCCCGTAAGCCTTCTCAGATCCCGCGACAAGGACCAGCCATGCCCGCAGCCTTCACCCCGACCCCCACCTCCCGACGCCAGTTCCTCACCCTGCTCGGCATCTCGGCGGCCGCGGTGAGCTGCGGCACGGCCACTGCCACCGGCGGCTCCGGCGGTCACGGCAAGCAGGTCACCACCCTCAAGTACCAGGGCGCCGTCGGCTCGGTCACCCTCCCCGAGCTCGCCGCCGACCTCGGCCATCTCGGCGGACTCAGCCTCGAATGGGTCGGCAACACCATCAGCGGCCCCCAGGACATCCAGTCCGCGGCAACCGGCCAGACCCACTTCGGCGGCGCCTTCAACGGTGCGATCGTCAAGCTTGCCGAGAGCAAGGCCCAGATCCAGGCCGTCGTCTCCTACTACGGCTCCGACAAGGACACCTACCTCGGCTACTACGTCCTGGAGGACAGCCCGATCCGCTCCGCCCGCGACCTGATCGGCAAGAAGGTCGGCATGAACACCCTGGGCGCCCACGCCCAGGCCCTCCTCGACATCTACCTGGAGCGAAGCGGCCTCTCCAGGGCGGACGCGGGCAAGGTCGAATCCCTCGTCGTCCCGCCCGTCAACACCGAACAGGCCCTGAGACAGAAGCAGATCGAGGTCGGTGTGCTCAGCGGCGTCCTGCGCGACAAGGCCCTGGCGGCCGGCGGGATACGCCCGCTGTTCAAGGACTTCGAGCTGCTGGGCGCGTTCAGCGCCGGCTCGTACGTGATGACGCGGCGCTTCATCAAGGAGAACCCCGACACCGTACGGACCTTCACCACCGGCGTGGCCAAGGCCATCGAGTGGTCCCGTACCACCCCGCGCGAGGAGGTCGTGGCCCGGATGACGGAGATCATCAAGAAGCGCGGCCGCAACGAGGACACCTCGACGCTCCAGTACTGGCGCTCCTACGGGGTCGCCGAGCCCGGCGGCCGTATCGCCGACAAGGAGTTCCAGATCTGGCTCGACTGGCTCGGCGGCCGAGGCGAGATCAAGAAGGGCCGGCTGAAGCCCGGCGATCTCTACACCAACGAGTTCAACGGACTCGGAAAGGGCTGACGGCCGCCATGGCGAAGATCGTGTTCGACTCCGTGACGAAGACCTTCCCGACCAAGGAGAGGAAGGGCAAGAAGGAAAGGGACCACAAGAAGGAAAGGGACCACAAGGGGGAGTTCACCGCCCTCGACGGCATCGACCTGGAGATCGAGGCGGGCGAGTTCCTGGTGGTCGTCGGCCCCAGCGGTTGCGGCAAATCCACCCTCCTGGACCTCCTGGGAGGCCTGACCCGGCCCGCCTCCGGCCGCATCCTGCTCGACGGGAAGCCCGTCACCGGGCCCGGGCTCGACCGGGGCATCGTCTTCCAGCAGTACGCGCTGCTGCCCTGGCGGACCGCCCTCGGCAACATCGAATTCGGCCTGGAGGCGCGGGGCGTCCCGCGCGGTGAACGAAAGGAACGCGCCCGGGAGTTCCTGGACCTCGTCGGCCTGACCGGGTTCGAGGACCGGCATCCGCACGAGCTGTCGGGCGGCATGCGCCAACGAGTGGCCATCGCCCGCTCGCTGGCCTACGACCCCGACGTGCTGCTGATGGACGAACCGTTCGCGGCCCTCGACGCCCAGACCCGTGAGGCGCTCCAGGACGAGCTGCGACGCATCTGGCAACGCACCGGCAAAACCATCGTGTTCATCACGCACGGCATCGAAGAGGCCGTGTACCTCGGTCAGCGGGTCGCCGTCATCACCTCCCGCCCGGGGCGCGTCAAGGCGGTCGTCCCGGTGTCGTTCGGCGCCCGCGGCGACGGGGCGACGGGGGAGGACCTGCGCTCCAGCCCGGAGTTCGCCCGCTACCGGCACGAGATCTGGACCCTGCTGCACGACGAAGTTACCCGCGCCCGGCAACTGGAGAAGGAGGAGGCCACCGCATGAGCACCGGAATCGACACCACGACCCTCTCGGCACTGCCCGCCACAACCACCGGGGCCGCGGTACGGAGCCCCGCGCGCCCCGCCGCCCCCGCCGCCCCGCTGACGACGGCGGGGGCCCGCCCGGCGGGCCGCGCGGCAGCCGTCGGAGCGTCGGCGCTGCGCCGCCTGGGCGCCGCGCTGCTGCGCTCGGCGGCGATCATCGCCCTGCTCGCGGTCTGGGAGACGGCGCCGCGGCTCGGCCTCGTCGACGCGACCTTCCTGCCCCCGGTCAGCGAAGTGGCCCGCGCCTGGTGGGAGCTGCTCGGTGACGGGCAGCTCGCCGAACACACCCAGGCCAGCCTCGTCCGCTCGTTCGGCGGCTTCGCCATCGCCGTCGTCGTCGCCGTCCCGCTCGGCCTGTTGATCGGCTGGTACCGGCCGGTCGCCGTCCTGCTCGGTCCGCTGCTGGAGGTGTTCCGCAACACGGCGGCCCTCGCCCTGCTGCCCGTCTTCGTCCTGCTGCTGGGCATCGGAGAGACGTCGAAGGTCTCGATCGTCGTCTACGCCTGCGTCTGGCCGATCCTGCTGAACACCATCAGCGCGGTGGGCAACGCCGACCCGACGCTGGTGAAACTGGCCCGATCGATGGACCTGTCCACCCCGAGGCTCTTCCAGAAGGTGATCCTGCCCGCCTCGGTGCCCGCGATCTTCACCGGCATCCGGCTGGCGGGCGCGGTGTCGATCCTGGTGCTCGTCGCCGCCGAGATGATCGGCGCCAAGGCGGGGCTGGGCTACCTGATCAACGCCTCGCAGTTCAACTTCGCCATCCCCCAGATGTACGCGGGCATCGTGACCATCTCCGCGATCGGCGTGGCCTTCAACCAGCTCCTCGTCACCGTCGAGCGCCGCCTCAGCCTCTGGCGCGTACCCGCCTGACCCGCCGCGTCCGCGCCCCGACCCGCGCACCATCCCGTACCCACCCCGAGGAACAGACCATGACCGCACCGCGGACCCTCCACCTCAACGCCTTCCTGATGAACGCGGGCCACCACGATGCCGCGTGGCGCCACCCCGGGAGCAGCCCCGAACGCGTCACCGACCTGCGCTACTTCCAGGAACTGGCCCGTACCGCCGAGCGCGGCCGACTCGACTCGATCTTCTTCGCCGACGGCCTCGCCCTGTGGGGCAAGGCGCGCCACAACGCCCTCGGCGGTTTCGAGCCGCTCACCCTGCTCTCCGCCATCGCCGCCGTCACCGAGCACATCGGGCTGATCGCCACCGTCTCGACCACCTTCAACGAGCCCTTCCACACCGCCCGCAAGTTCGCCTCCCTCGACCACATCAGCAACGGCCGCGCCGGCTGGAACATCGTCACCTCCGGGACGGTCGACGAGGCCCGCAACTTCAACCGGGACGAGCACCTGGAGCACCGCCTCCGCTACGACCGCGCCCGCGAGTTCCTCGACGTCGCCACCAAGCTGTGGGACAGCTGGGAGGACGACGCGATCATCCTCGACAAGGAGCGCGGCGTCTACGCCGACACCGACAAGCTGCACCCCGCCGCCCACCGGGGCGAGTACTTCGGCGTGGCCGGCCCGCTCAACGTGCCGCGCTCCCCGCAGGGCCACCCCCTCCTCGTGCAGGCGGGCTCCTCCGAGGACGGCAAGGAGTTCGCCGCCCGGTACGCCGAGGCCGTCTTCACCGCGCAGCAGACCCTCGCCGACGGCCAGACCTTCTACAAGGACCTCAAGTCCCGCCTCGCCAAGTACGGCCGCTCCGAGGGCGACCTGCTGGTCCTGCCCGGCATCGCGCCCGTCATCGGTTCCACGGAGGCCGAGGCCAAGGCCCTGGAGCAGCAGCTCACCGACCTCCAGGTGCCCGAGTACGGACTCGCGCAGCTCTCCGGCATGCTCGGTACGGACCTCACCGGCCTCCCCCTCGACGGCCCTCTCCCCGAGCTCCCCGAGGAACGCGACATCAACGGCAACAAGAGCCGTTTCACCCTCGTCGCCGAACTCGCCCGGCGCGACGGCCTCACCCTGCGCGAACTGATCGCCCGCCTCGGCGCCGGGCGCGGGCACCGGGTCTTCGCGGGCACCCCGGAGCAGATCGCCGACCAACTGGAGGAGTGGTTCACGCGGGGCGCCGCCGACGGCTTCAACATCATGGCGCCCGTGCTGCCCACCGGCCTGACCGACTTCGTCGACCACGTCGTGCCGATCCTCCAGCGCCGAGGCCTGTTCCGCAGGGAGTACACGGGCCGCACCCTGCGCGAGAACTACGGCTTGGCCCGCCCGGCGAACCGGTACGTCAAGGAACCCGTCTGAGCGGCCCCGCCCCCCGCCATCAGCACGGATGCCGCCGGAGCGGAAGGCTTCGGCGGCTCGCGGTCGTTCGTCCGTCCTCAGACGGTGAGGACGATCTTGCCCCGAATCCTGCCACCGGCACTCAGCTCCCACGCCCTGGCCGCCTCGTCGAGCGGCAGGGCGTGCGCCACGTTCACCGTCAGCTTCCCGGCGTCGGCCAAGTCGGCCAGGAAGGCCAGATCGGCGCTGTTCGGCCGGGTCCAGGGGCGGTGCGCCCCCTTGGCCGCGCCGTCCGGGTCGACCAGCGAAACCACCCGGTCGCGCTTCTTGACCAGCGTCTGGAGGAGCTCGATGCCGTCCCCGTAGAAGTCGAGGCCCGCGTCGATGCCCTCGGGCGCCAACTCGCGGATACGGGCCGCCACCCCCTCGCCGTAGAGCACGGGCTCGGCGCCGAGCGAGCGCAGGTAGTCGTGGTTGTGCGCGCCGGCCGTGCCGATGACGCGCAGGCCGAGCGCCACCGCGATCTGCACGCCGAAGGACCCGGTGCCGCCCGCCGCGGAGTGGATGACGACCGTCTCGCCCGCGCTCACGCCGACCCGGGTCAGCGACTGGTAGGCGCTGAGACCGGCCAGCGGGATGCCCGCCGCCTCCTCGAAGCCGAGGCTGCGGGGCTTGCGCGCGATCGTCCGGACCGGTGCGGAGACCAGCTCCGCGTAAGTTCCCAGCTCCACCCACTCCTTGCGGACGTATCCGTACACCTCGTCACCCACGGCGTAGTCGAAGGTGTCGTCGCCGACCGCCTCGACCACGCCCGCGACGTCCCAGCCGGGTACGACGGGGAAGCGGACTTCGAGCGTCGAGTCGAGGAAACCGGCGGCGAGCTTCCAGTCCACCGGGTTGACGCCGGCCGCCTTCACCCGGACGAGGACCTCTCCGGGGCCGACCCTGGGCCGGGGGACGTCAACCAGCGCGAGCTCGGCGGGACTTCCGTACGCCTTGTATGTGATTGCCTTCATGGACGTTGCAACGGAAGTGGGCGGTGACTATTTCCGGTGGCCGCGCTTCGGTATGTTTTCGGTCTGTGTTCGGCCGGATTCATGTGTTCCGGTGCCGTTCCGGCGATGTGCCGGTGATGTGCCGGTGATGTGCGGGCCTCCGGGGCGGTCCGTGGGCCGGTCGGCTCCCCGCGCCCCGTGTCGGTGTTGGGCTGAACGGGTGAAACGAGAGAGGATGGCGGGATGCACATGAAGCGCACGGCCGAGGCGGTCCGGTGAGCAGGTACGACGTCACGGACGAACAGTGGGAGGGGCTCGCCCAGGTGGTCCCCCTGCGCAGTCGCAACGAGTGGCCTTCCCGGGTGGACCACCGCACGATCCCCGCGCGGCCCGGGGCTTCGGCGGCGGAGCAGCAGCGGCGCTTCGTGGTGATCCGGGTCCAGATCTTCGCGGACGCCCGTGAGGTGGCGGAGTACCTGATCGCGCAGATCCCGGTGCTGCTGGACCTGACGGGCGCGGACACCGAGGTGGCGAAGCGCATCCTGGACTTCAGCAGCGGTGTGGTCTTCGGGTTGGGCAGCGGGATGCACCGGGTCGACCGCAACGTGTTCCTGCTGGCGCCGGTCGGCACCGAGGTCGAGGGCATCGCGGCCGCGGCCGTCCCCCGATCGTAGGAAGCTCCCGGCGGCGGAACGGTTCGCCGAGGACGCCCCGGTCGTGGCTGCCCGTACTGTCCGGCGCATGGACGCCACCTTGGACACCGGGCTCGACTGTGGGCCGACCGCGGGGCCGGACACGGGCTTCGGCGCAGGGCTCGACGCGGGACCGGACGCGGGACTCGACGCGCGGCCGGACGCCGCACCGGACGCCGGGTTCGGTGGTGGGTCGGGCGCGGTGCCCGGCGTGCGGCCGGGCGGCACCCTCGACGCCGGGCCCGGCGAGGGGCGACCGGGCCACCAACGACCAGCCGTCACCGAGTTACGCCTCGCGGCCTTCGGCGCGCACCGCTCGGCGGTGTTCCCGCTGG
This sequence comes from Streptomyces sp. Tek67B01, assembly GCF_055231995.1. NCBI lineage: Bacteria > Bacillati > Actinomycetota > Actinomycetes > Kitasatosporales > Streptomycetaceae > Streptomyces > Streptomyces sp. Tek67B01. The sequence continues at coordinate 1,780,757 of NZ_JBUYUY010000001.1, read as the reverse complement.
GGCCGGTCACCCTGTTCACCGGCCCGAGCGGCAGCGGCAAGTCCCATGCCCTGGACGCCTACGAGGCCCTGTCCCGACTCGCGTCCGGCGCCACCCTCGCCGAGGCGTTCCCCGACCCCCGCGCCCGGGTGCCCGAGCGCGCCGTGCCCGACGCGGAACGCCGCCGCGGCTTCCGGCTCGGCTGCACCGTCGACGGGCCCGTCGGGCCGGTCCGGCTCGACCTGGCCGTCCAAGCCGAGCCCTCGCTGCGCCTCGTCGGCGAACGCCTCAGCCAGGACGGGAAGATCCTGCTGACCACCGCCCTGCGCGACCCCGGCCGGCGCTCCGTCCAGGCCGCCTGGCTGACCGGCGGAGCCACCGGCATGACCCGCGCCCCGCTCCCGGACGACCGACTCGGCACCGCCCTGCTGCCGCTGCGCGTCGCCGGGGCCACGGCCGGGCAGCGGCGCGTACTGGCCGCCGCCGAGCAGGTGGTCGTGGCACTGCGCTCGGTGTTCCCCTGCGATCCGCGGCCGGAGCGGATGCGGGGCCCGGTCCCGCCGGGGTCCGGGCGGCTGCGCGGCGACTGCGCGAACCTGGCCGATGTCCTGCGCCGGACCCGCCAGGAGTGCGGCACCCGCCACGCGCTGCTCACCGCGGCCGCCCGCACCGGCTGTGCGGGACCGGTGGCCGGGCTCGACGTACGGCCGTGCCCGGACGGCTCCGTCACGGCGCTGCTGGACCGAGGCCCCGCCGCGCCGGGCACGGCGCTCGGCCGCCTCGGGTCGGGTGAGCTCCGCTTCCTCGCCCTGGCGCTCGTCCTGCTGACCGGGCCGGGCGTGTTGGCCGTCGACCCGGCCGCCGAACTGCTCTCCGCGCAGCAGGCCCTCACCGTGCTCGCGGACGGATTCGACCACGGCCTCGACGGGCGCCAGCGCGCCGAACTGCTGCGCCTGGCCCTGCTGTCGTGCGCGCGCGGCCACATCCGGTTGGTCGCGGCGATCGGGGAGGAGACGGCGGGAACCGCCCGCGCCCTCCCGGGCGTCTCGGTGGTAGACCTGGGGCCATGAGCGACACGCACGACACGCATGGCTCGCGCGAGGCCCGGGCCACGCACGAGGCCCGAGACACGCAAGGCGCCCGGGAGGGGCACGACAACGGTGGTGGGAAGGCGGACGAACGGCTCTACCGGCTCCAGCGGCGGCTGGCCGACTTCGCGGCGGCCCGCGACTGGGCCGCGTACCACACGCCGAAGAACCTGGCCGTGGCCTTGAGCGTGGAGGCATCCGAACTGGTCGAGATCTTCCAGTGGCTGACGCCTGAAGAGTCGGCGAAGGTCATGGAACGGCCCGAAAGCGCGCACCGGGTGGCCGATGAGGTAGCGGATGTCCTGGCGTACCTTCTTCAGTTCTGTGAGGTCCTAGGGGTGGATGTGCTGGACGCGCTCGCCGCGAAGATCGAGCGGAACGAGCTCCGGTTCCCCCCGACGGGTGGTTCGAGCCCGAATCGTCACTCTTCGGAGTGATGGCGTCATCCACAACCTTGTTTGTGTCCACAGATTTCCGAATACCCCTGGCTTTACTGGCCCGTTGCCTTCACTCTGGGTAGTGAGGGAATGGCGGCATGTCGTGCGGACGGGGGACGGCATATGGATGCGGTACGGCTCATCGCGGCCGGCCGGCACGCGCTGGCACAGAGCGGGGCTGCGTGGGACATCGTGAGCGAGGCCTGGCAGGCACAGGCGCTGACGCAGGGGATAGGGAGCTGGCTGGCGGTCACCGGACCGCCGGAGCTGAGAGCGGAGGCACGGGTACTGGGTGAGGCGGGAGGCAGAGGCTGCGGGCTGCTCGACAGACCGGCCGTGCGCGGCGAGGGCGGCGTGCCCGACTATCCGCCGAGAGCCGCGCAGCTGACCGAAGTGCGGGACGTCCGGCAGGCGTTGCTGGGACTCCAGGCGTTGCTCGGCGAGGTCGGCATAGCACTGGTCGGGGTGGCCTGTGGCACGGACGAAGAGACGCTGTACTGGCAGTGCATAGAGTCGATCGACGCGGCTGACGAGTCGAGCGACCGGGTACGGGCCCTCCTGCGCCGCATCAGCGTGCGCGAACGGGGTTCCGCCTCCGGAGTGTCCTGACGCGCCGGGCGGGGCCGTACGGTCCGCACCGCGGGCGGGGCGCGGGCCGCCGGCGCCGCGGCGGACCGGCGATGCCGCTCAGGCGGACCGGTGCGAGGCGCCGTCGCCGCCCGAGACTGTGCCGCTCTGCGTCGTGCCGTTCCGCGTCGGGTTGACGGCGGCCGGCGGGGTGCTTGAGGGGGCGCGGTCGGTGGAGGACTGGAGGTCGGCGTCGAGCCGGGACAGGTCGGCGTTCAAGGCCGCCATCAACTCCTCCATCTGCTGGAGCAGTGCCTTCGGCGCGCCGCCTTCCGGCGCGGGCGCGGCGGAGTCCCGGGGGTCCGGGGCGGGCGCCCGGTCGTGCGCTGCCTGTCCGGTCCGGCCGGTGTGCGTGCTTTGTCGGCGGGTCTCCGGCACGGCCTCGTGGGACATGGCGGCCTCCTCGGCCCTTGGCCCTTCCCGGGGGGAAGGGGCGGTGGACGCGCCGGACGGGGGCCGCCGGCGGACGGGCCGGGGCGGTCCGGCTCCGTCCGAGCCAACGATCACCCTCCGGGCCGGTCACTGGCGCGGCGCGCCGGGGGCGCTCCGGACGGCGCGGATTCACCCGGCAGGGGTGGGCGGGGCAGGATAGGGGGCATGGATCTTCGCATTTTCACCGAGCCGCAGCAGGGCGCGAGCTACGAGACCCTCCTGCGGGTCGCCCGGGCCACCGAGGAACTCGGTTTCGACGCGTTCTTCCGCTCCGACCACTACCTTCGGATGGGGTCCGCGGACGGGCTGCCCGGCCCCACCGACGCCTGGATCACCCTCGCCGGCCTGGCCCGCGAGACCAAGCGCATCCGGCTCGGAACGCTGATGACGGCCGGTACCTTCCGGCTGCCCGGCGTGCTCGCCATCCAGGTGGCGCAGGTCGACCAAATGTCGGGGGGCCGCGTCGAACTCGGCCTCGGCGCGGGCTGGTTCGAGGAGGAACACAAGGCCTACGGCATCCCGTTCCCCGGGGACCGGATGGCCCGCCTGGAGGAACAGCTCGCCATCGTCACCGGTCTGTGGGCCACCGAGCCCGGCGCCACCTTCGACTACGAGGGCGTCCACTACCAGGTGGAGAACTCCCCGGCGCTGCCCAAGCCCGCCCAGGCCAAGGTGCCGGTCCTCATCGGCGGCCACGGAGCGAAGCGCACCCCGCGCCTCGCGGCCCGGTACGCGGACGAGTTCAACATGCCGTTCGCGTCGATCGCGGACAGCGAGCGGCAGTTCGGTCGGGTCCGCGAGGCCGCCCGGGAAGCCGGTCGCGCGCCCGAGGACCTCGTCTACTCCAACGCCATGGTGGTCTGCGTCGGCAAGGACGACGCCGAGGTGGCCCGCCGGGCCGCCGCCATCGGTCGTGACGTGGACGAACTCAAGGCCAACGGCCTGGCCGGTTCCCCCGCCGAGGTGGTGGAGAAGCTCGGCGCGTACGGCGCCATCGGCTCCTCCCGCGCCTACCTCCAACTCCTCGACCTCCACGACCTCGACCACCTGGAGCTGATCTCCTCCCAGGTGTTGTCCCAGCTCGACTGAGGGAGCCCCGCCCATGACCCGCGCGTCCGACCCGCTCGCCGCAGCACTCGCCCGCAGGGCCGTGCTCCTGGACGGCGGCCTCAGCAACCAGCTCGCCGCCCAGGGCTGCGACCTGTCCGGCGGCCTCTGGACGGGCCGGGTGCTCGCGGAGCGGCCGGAGCAGGTCGAGGCGGCCCACACCGCCTACGCGCGGGCCGGCGCGGAGGTGCTCATCACCGCGAGCTACCAGATCGGGTACGGGGCGCCCGGGGCCGAGGTACTGCTGCGCCGCAGCGTCGTCCTGGCCGACCGCGCGGCCCGGGCGGCGGACCACGAGGTCTGGGTGGCCGCCTCGGTGGGTCCGTACGGGGCGGTGCTCGCTGACGGCTCCGAGTACCGGGGCCGGTACGGGCTCGACGTCGCGGAGCTGGCCGACTTCCACCGGCCCCGGATCGAGACGCTCGTGGAGGCGGGGCCCGACGTCCTGGCCCTGGAAACCGTCCCGGACACCACCGAGGCGGAGGCACTGCTCGGCGTGCTCGCCGGGTCGGGGGTGCCCGCCTGGCTGAGTTACACGGTGGCGGGCGGCCGTACCCGGGCCGGCCAGCCCCTCGCGGAAGCGTTCGCCCTGGCGGCGCAAGCACCGGAGATCATCGCGCTCGGCGTCAACTGCTGCGACCCCGAGGACGTGGGGCCCGCCCTGGAAGCGGCCGCCTCCGTCACCCGTAAGCCGCTGCTGGCCTACCCCAACGACGGCTCGATCTGGGAGGCGGCCGGCGGACGGTGGCACTCTCCTCCCACCCCGCCCGTCTGGGACGTCCCCGCCTGGCGCGCCACCGGCGCCCGCCTCTTGGGCGGCTGCTGCCGCATCGACCCTCCTGCCATCGCCGCCCTCGGCGCCCGCCTGTCCTGAGCCTTCACGGGGCTCCGGTGGCCGCCCGCCACGCGTCGAGGAGCGCGCGCACGGACGGGTACCGGCGCTCCGGCGCGGTGGCGGTCGCTCGCCCGATGACCGCCAACTGTTCGGGGGTCCCGCGCCACTGCCTCTCCTCGTCGCCGGCGTCCAGCAGGAGACGGAGCGCCCGACCCAGAGTGAACACGGTGGTCCGGGCGTCGATCAGCGATCCGCGCACGAATTGCTCCGGAGCCATGTAGCGCGTCGACCCGGGCAGCCGGTCCGCCTCCAGGACGAGGGGACCCGGCCGGTACTCGTCCAGGTCGCACAGCACCATGCGGTGCAGGTCGAAGTCGTACAGCATGCATCCGTCGTAGAGGTCGACGGCGACGAAGCCGGCTTCCTCGACGGCCACATGGGCGCAGAGGACCGATTCCAGTGCGGCATGGACGAGCGGAAGCGGCAGGGCCCTGAACTGTGCCATCGGGCTGCCGGGAACGGCCCGACCTCCGTGGCGCGAGCGGGTCGGGTGGTAGAGCACCTCGCCGCTCATCCACGGATGGACCAGGACGAGGCCGTCGTCCGTGGTGAAGGTGTGGACCAGGGGAACGATGGCCGCGTGCGACACCTTCCGGTGGAACGACGCCGCGCGACGCAGGGAAGAGGTCCCCTCCGCGGTGGTGGCGGTCTTCACGAACCAACGCCGGCCCGATGCCAGGAGTCCGTAGGAGACGCAGCCGGAGTCCTGTTCGTCGAACCGCCTGAATACGGTGCCCAACCGGTCCAGGAGGTCTCCGAGTTCCGCGGTGTGCGTGACGTTCTGGAACGGGTGCGTCGTCATGGCGTGAATGATGTCAACCCGTCGGCCGCGACGCGGCGCTCCCGAAGTCGACCGCGGCGCCGGCCCGAGCCCGAAGCGTAAAGGCGCCGCCGCCGTAGGGCCGCTAATTAGGTCGTATGGGGGAACTTTCCCCGAGAACTCCGGGAAACCCACCGGCGGGATCGTTCATCCAGGGCAGCGGAATGTCCGCGACCCTGGAAGGACGGAACGTCACCTATGAAAATGACCGCGCGCGGAAGCATTGCGGCGCTCATGACCTGTATGGCCGCGGCCGGCGCGGCCTCCCCGGCCGTGGCCGACTCGGTTCCGGTGGGTGTCCCGCTGGACGCCGTGAAGACCACGCTGGGCGTGGACGCCCCGCGCGTGGCCACCGGGGTGCCGGTGCCGGTCGTCGGCGCGCCCGAGGCGCCGCGCTTCCACACCGGAGACCTGCTCCCGACCCCGCTCCTGCCGGTGGTCCCGATCGGCGCGGACCTCGGTCACACGCTCGTCGCCTCCTCGGTACCGAACCTGGCGGGCAGCCCCAAGACGGACGGCGAGGGTTCGTTGGACGCCCCGGAGACCCGGATGCTCGCCCGCACCCCCGGGGCGATCGTCGGCGCCCCGTTGTCCATGCCCGACGGCGGCAACTTCGGTATCCCCAATGTCGTCCCGCCCAAGCTTGGGTTGCGCGCCCCGGAGCTCCTCGGCGCCCCGACGGCGCTTCTCGGCCTGCGCTGAGCGCCCGGCGGACAAGGCCCGGCGCCCCCGGGTCAAGGCCGTCCGGTCTGGGAACGTGTACGGCATGGGATTCCACGTCGACTCCGAGACCGGGCGGCTGCGCCGCGTCATCCTCCACCGGCCCGACTTGGAGCTGAAGCGGCTCACTCCAAGCAACAAGGACGCCCTCCTCTTCGACGACGTGCTGTGGGTGCGCCGCGCCCGCCAGGAGCACGACGGCTTCGCGGACGTGTTGCGCGACCGGGGCGTCGAGGTCCACCTCTTCGGCGACCTGCTCCGCGAGGCGCTGGAGATCCCGGAGGCGAGACACCTCGTCCTGGACCGGGTCTTCCACGAGAAGGAGTACGGCCCCCTCGCCACCGACCACCTGCGCCAGATCTTCGACGGCCTGACCTCCGACCGGCTGGCGGAGGCGCTGGTCGGCGGCATGACCAAACGAGAGTTCCTGGAGCGGCACGCCGAACCGGTGTCGGTCCGCTTCCACGCGCTGGAGCTGGACGACTTCCTCCTCCAGCCCTTGCCCAACCACCTGTTCACCCGGGACACCTCCGCCTGGATCTACGACGGCGTCTCCATCAACGCCATGCGCTGGCCGGCCCGGCAGCGCGAGACCGTGCACTTCGAGGCGATCTACAAGCACCACCCGGTGTTCACGTCCTCCGGTGCCTTCCACTACTGGTCACAGGGCCTGGCCGACTACCCGTCCACCATCGAGGGCGGTGACCTGCTGGTCATCGGCAACGGCGCCGTGCTGATCGGGATGAGCGAGCGGACGACCCCGCAGGCGGTGGAGATGCTGGCGCGGGGCCTGTTCGCGGCCGGGTCCGCGACGAGCATCGTGGCGCTGGACATGCCCAAGCGGCGGGCCTTCATGCACCTGGACACGGTGATGACGATGGTGGACGGAGATACGTTCACTCAGTACGCCGGCCTGGGCATGCTGCGTTCCTACACGATCGAGCCGGGCGCCGGCGCGAGCGAGCTGAAGGTGACCGACCACCCGCCGGAGCACATGCACCGGGCCATCGCGGCGGCCCTCGGGCTGGGCGCCATCCGGGTGCTCACCGCCACCCAGGACGTGCACTCGGCGGAGCGGGAGCAGTGGGACGACGGCTGCAACGTGCTGGCGGTCGAGCCGGGCGTGGTCGTCGCGTACGAGCGGAACGTCACCACCAACACCCATCTGCGCAAGGAGGGCATCGAGGTGATCGAGATCCCGGGCAGCGAACTGGGTCGGGGGCGGGGCGGCCCGCGGTGCATGAGCTGCCCGGTGGAGCGGGACGCGGTCTGACCCGGGGCGGAGAGCGCGGGGCCACGCGCGGGCGATGAAGGGGGACGGCGAGGGGGGCGGCGAGGGAGGACGCGACCGGGCCTCGGGGGGTCTGTATATCAATACGTAAGGTCGTATAGACTTCCAGCATCCCCTGTCAGCGTCATCCTGGAGCGTCCCCATGGTCACCGACCTCGTCGGCCGCAGTTTCCTCAAGGAGCTCGACTTCACCGCCGCCGAGTTCCGCGGTCTGATCGAGCTCGCTGCCGCCCTGAAGGCCGCCAAGAAGGACGGCACCGAGCAGCAGTACCTCCGGGGCCGCAATATCGCGCTGATCTTCGAGAAGACCTCCACGCGCACCCGCTGCGCCTTCGAGGTCGCCGCCGCCGACCAGGGCGCACACACCACCTACCTCGACCCCTCCGGCTCCCAGATGGGTCACAAGGAGTCGGTCCGCGACACCGCCCGCGTCCTCGGCCGGATGTTCGACGGGATCGAGTACCGCGGTGACAGTCAGGCCGCCGTCGAGGACCTCGCCGCGCACGCGGGCGTGCCCGTCTTCAACGGCCTCACCGACGACTGGCACCCCACCCAGATGCTGGCCGACCTGCTCACCATGACCGAGCACTGCGACCGGCCGCTGGAGCGGATCGCCTTCGCCTACCTCGGCGACGCCCGTTTCAACATGGGCAACTCCTACCTGGTGACCGGAGCCCTGCTGGGCATGGACGTACGGATCGTCGCGCCCCGGGCCTATTGGCCGGCCGAGTCGGTGGTGTCGGCGGCGCGCGCCCTGGCCGAGCGGAGCGGCGCCCGGATCACCCTGACCGAGGACATCGGCGAGGGCGTAGCCCAGGCCGACTTCGTCATCACCGACATCTGGGTCTCCATGGGTGAGCCCAAGGAGGTCTGGGACGAGCGCATCCGGATGTTGTCCCCGTACGCGGTGACCATGGACGTGCTGCGCGCGACCGGCAACCCGGACGTGAAGTTCATGCACTGTCTGCCCGCCTTCCACGACCTCGGCACGAAGGTGGCCCGCGACATCCACGCCCGGCACGGCCTGGAGTCCCTGGAGGTGACGGACGAGGTGTTCGAGTCGGTGCACTCCGTCGTCTTCGACGAAGCCGAGAACCGGCTGCACACCATCAAGGCCGTCCTCGTGGCGACCCTCGCGGCGCCGGGCGCGGACCTGCCCGCACAGTCACCCGCATAGTCATACGGGGATCTTCGACGGGGCCGGTCCGGTGGGACCGGCCCCGTCCTCGTGCCGCCCGAGTCCCGACCCTGTCCATCGCGTTTCTGTGACGGCAGTCACGAGTCGGTGATACCGTCGTTTCCGTGAGCCCCTTCATCGGTTCCACCCCAGCGACCGAACGGTGGCGCCACCTCCGGGTGACCCGGCAGGACGGCGTGGCCACCGTCACCCTCGACCGACCCGAGAAGCTGAACGCGCTCACCTTCGGCGCCTACGCCGACCTGCGCGATCTGCTGGCCGAGCTCTCCCGCGAGCGTTCCGTGCGCGCCCTGGTGCTGGGCGGCGAGGGACGCGGCTTCTGCTCCGGCGGAGACGTGGACGAGATCATCGGCGCCACCCTGGCCATGGACACCGCCCAACTCCTCGACTTCAACCGGATGACCGGCCAAGTGGTCCGGGCCGTCCGCGAATGCCCCTTCCCCGTCATCGCCGCCGTCCACGGGGTGGCCGCCGGGGCCGGGGCCGTCCTCGCGCTCGCCGCCGACTTCCGCATCGCCGACCCCACCGCCCGCTTCTCCTTCCTCTTCACCCGGGTCGGCCTCTCCGGCGGCGACATGGGCGCCGCCTACCTGCTGCCCCGGGTCGTCGGCCTCGGGCACGCCACCCGGCTGCTGATGCTCGGAGAGCCCGTACGGGCGCCCGAGGCGGAGCGGATCGGCCTGCTCAGCGAGGTCACCGAGGAGGGCAAGGCCCACACCCGGGCCGCCGAGCTGGCCGCGCACCTGGCCGCCGGACCCGCCCTCGCCTACGCGCAGACCAAGGCGCTGCTCACCGCCGAGCTGGACATGCCGCTGGCCGCCTCGGTCGAGCTCGACGCCAACACGCAGGCGCTGCTGATGCACGGCACGGACTACGCCGAGTTCCACGCCGCCTTCACCGGGAAGCGGCCGCCGGAGTGGAAGGGCAGGTAGCGCCGTGCCCCTCGGAAAGAGGCTGCGGGTGGCCGTCGTGGGCGGGGGGCCCGGCGGGCTGTACTGCGCCGCGCTGCTGGCCCGGCAGGGCCACGCCGTCGAGGTCCGCGAACGCAACGCCCCCGATGACACCTTCGGTTTCGGCGTGGTCCTCTCCGACGAGACGCTGGGCGGCATCGAGCGCGCCGACACCGTCGTCCACGCCGCCCTGAGCGCGGAGTTCACCCGCTGGGACGACGTGACCGTGGTGCACCGGGGCCGGATGCTGAGCTCCGGCGGCCACGGCTTCGCCGCGCTCGGGCGGCGCCGGCTGCTGGAGATCCTGCACGAGCGCTGCGCCGACCTCGGGGTGACGCTCCGCTTCCACACCGAGGCGCCGGACGCGCACGCGCTCGTCGCCTCCCACGACTTGGTGGTCGCGGCGGACGGGGTGCACAGCGCGACCAGGGAGAGCGGGGCCGAGCACTTCCGGCCGACCGTGACGACCGGCCGGTGCCGCTACATCTGGCTCGCCGCCGACTTCGCCTTCGAATCGTTCCGCTTCGAGATCGTCGAGACCGAGCACGGGGTCATGCAGCTGCACGGGTACCCGTACGCCGCCGACTCCTCCACGGTGATCATCGAGATGCGGGAGGAGGTCTGGCGGGCGGCCGGCCTCGACCTGTGTGACGAGGAGGAATCGGCGGCCCGCTGCGCCAAGGTCTTCGGCGAGGCCCTGCGGGGACGCCCCCTGCGCGGCAACAAGTCCGCCTGGACCCGCTTCCGCACGGTCGTCAACGAACGCTGGTCCCACGGCAACGTGGCCCTCCTCGGGGACGCCGCGCACACCGCGCACTTCTCCATCGGCTCGGGCACCAAGCTCGCGGTGGAGGACGCCCTCGCGCTCGCCGAGGCCGTCGCCGCCGAGCCGGACGTACCGGCCGCCCTGGCCGCCTACGAGGCCGACCGGCGGCCCGCGGTGGCGAGCACCCAGCGCGCGGCGGCCGCCAGCATGCGCTGGTTCGAGGAGATCGCGGGCTACGTCGACCAGCCCCCCCGGCAGTTCGCGTTCAACCTCCTCACGCGCAGCCGGCGGGTGACCCACGACAACCTGCGGCTGCGCGACGCGCGCTTCACCCGCTCGGTGGAAAGGGAGTTCGGCTGCCCCGACGGCGGCCCGTCCCGCCCGGACACACCGCCGATGTTCACCCCGTTCACCCTTCGGGGACTGACCCTGCGCAACCGGGTCGTGGTCTCACCGATGGACATGTATTCGGCGCGGGAAGGCGTGCCGGGCGATTTCCACCTCGTGCACCTCGGCTCCCGGGCTCTGGGCGGCGCGGGACTCGTCATGACCGAAATGGTCTGCGTCAGCGCCGAAGGCCGGATCACCCCGGGGTGCGCCGGGCTGTACACGCAGGAGCAGGCGGCCGCCTGGAAGCGGATCACGGACTTCGTCCACACCCGCGCCCCCGGAGCCGCGATCGGCGTGCAGCTCGGCCACTCGGGACGCAAGGGCTCGACCAAGGTGATGTGGGAGGGCATGGACGAACCCCTTCCCGAGGGGAACTGGCCGGTGGTGGCGGCGTCCGCGCTGCCGTACCGGCCCGGAGTCTCCGCCGTGCCGCGCGCCCTCGACGCCGCCGACCTCGCCGCTATCCGCGCCGACTTCGTCGGGGCCGCCGGCCGGGCCGCCGAGTGCGGCTTCGACCTGCTCGAACTGCACTGCGCGCACGGCTACCTGCTGTCCGGTTTCCTCTCACCGCTCACCAACCACCGCACCGACGCCTACGGCGGCTGCCTGGACAACCGGCTCCGCTTCCCGCTGGAGGTCTTCGACGCGGTCCGCGAGGTCTGGCCCGAGGACCGCCCCATGACGGTCCGGCTCTCGGCCACCGACTGGGCCCCCGGCGGCACCACACCCGAGGACGCCGAACGCGTCGCAGCCGCCTTCGCCGCCCACGGCGCGGACGCCATCGACGTGTCCACCGGCCAGGTGGTGGCCGAGGAGTCCCCGGAGTACGGGCGGTCCTACCAGACGCCGTACGCCGACCGGATCCGCAACGCCCTCGGCGTCCCGGTCATCGCCGTCGGCGCGATCTCCTCCTGGGACGACGTGAACTCCCTGCTGCTGGCGGGGCGCGCCGACCTCTGCGCGGTGGGCCGCCCCCACCTCTACGACCCCCACTGGACCCTGCACGCCGCCGCCGACCAGTCCTACACCGGCCCCGCAGCGCCCTGGCCGGACCCCTACCGGGCCGGCAGCCGCAAGCCGCCGACCGGGCGCGGCTAGGGTCAAATCGCTTGAGGAGTGCGTCAGCCGGCCGTCAGCACGACGCGGTCCTCCACCGGCGTGTAGCCGAGGCGCCGGTACAGGCCGTTGCTGGTGCGGTTCGCCAGGTCCGTGAAGAGCAGCACCTCCGTGGCGCCGGCCGCGTACGCCGCCTCGCTCACCGCGTGCGTGACCGCGGCGGCGTACCCCCGGCAACGCAGCTCGGGCGGGGTGTAGACGGGGCCGACGCGGGAGACCGAGGAGATCGGGCGGAAGAAGCCCGCCATCGACACGGGCACCCCCGCGTGTTCCCAGAGCAGCATCCCTCCGTACGAGATCCGGAGGCGCAGGGCCGCCTCGGACGCGCTTCCGGGCTCGCCAGCCTGGCGCTTGAAGGTGTCGATCCAGTCGACCAGCAGCGGCAGGTCCGCCTCGCCGGCGACCCGGGCCCGGCCCGCCGGCACGGGGTCCGGGGCGTGCAGTCCGGCCAGCCGGTACAGCCGGTTCTCCGTCGTGATCCGCGACGGCGCGCCCCACGCCCGGATCAGCGCCGCCGCGTCGGAGCGGCGGAGGTTGATCCCGTCGAACGGTGCCGGCAGGCATCGGGCGGTCAGCGCGGCGCCCAGCGCCGCCACGGCCCCGGTCGGCACCACGCCCAGCAGCAAGGGGTACGGCGGAGTGCACAGCAGGCCGCCGGACACCTTTCCGTCGGCGCCGGTCCACCAGCCGAAGAACGGGGTGCCGGGCCCGTAGGCCGTCGGGCCGCGCCGCTCCAGGGCGTCCATGGCGGTGAGGAGGGAGGTGTTCTCCACGGGCCGCGCGGCGACGGCCGGGCCGGCGGCGGCCACGAAGGCGGCGAAGTCGGAGCTGAAGGTCCACGTCATGCCGGCCCATCCTGTCCACCGCCCGGCGGGCCCGCACCCCCTTTTCGGGCGCTACGGCTCCACGAACCCGGCCCCCGCTTCCCGCAGCCGGGCGTGCAGTTCGGCGAAGACGGCCGCCGCGCGGTCGCCCGGCCAGTCGGCGGGCAGCAGTTCGCGCGGCAGCCCCGGATCGGAGTACGGGAGCCGGCGCCAGCTGTCCAGGGCCGGCAGGTAGCCGCGGTAGGCCTGCTCGGGGGTCGGCTCCGGGCCCGACTGGAGCGCCCGCAACTCCGGCTCGTGCTGGTCCAGGAACTCCTCGTGCTGCTTGGCCAGCGCCGTCAGGTCCCACCACCGGGCCACCGCCTCGGCCGTGGGCGCGAAACCGAGGTGGGCGCCGCGGAACAGCTCCACGTACGGCGTCAGGTGCAGCCGCTCCATCGTGCGACCGGTCTCCTCGTACAGGTGCGCCGGGGCGATCCAGACGCCCGGCGCCACCGAGCCGAAGCCCAACCGGGCCAGCCGGGAACGCAGCAGGTGCCGCTTGTGCCGCTCCTGCTCGGGAACGGAGAAGACGGCCACCAGCCACTCCTGCGACCACCGGGGGGACCCGTAGATCCGCCGGTCACCGTCCTCCAGCAGCTGCCGGGCCTCTTCGGACAGTTCGTAGCCCGCCGACCCGTCGGCCGCCCGCGCGGGCAGCAGGAAGCCCCGCCGCTTCAGTCGGGACACCGACGAGCGGACGGACGGCGCGTCCACGCCGACCGCGCCCAACAGGCGGATCAGCGCGGACACCGGGACGGGACCGTCGAAGGCCCGCCCGTAAGCGCCGTAGAACGTGACGATCAGGGATCGCGGAGTGTGCTGCTCGGCCACGGGTTCACTCTAGATCGCGCAGCCGGAAGCGTTGCAGTTTGCCCGTGGGCGTCCGGGGGAGCGCGGGGACGAAGACGAAGGAGCGCGGGCACTTGTGCGGCGCCAGCTCGGCCCGCATGAAGGACCGCAGGGCCTCCTCCGTCAGTGTGACCCCGTCGCGCGGCACGGTGTACGCCACCACGACCTGGCCGCGGCGGTCGTCGGGGCGCCCGACGACCGCCGCCTCCGCCACGTCCGGGTGGCGGAGCAGGGCCTCCTCCACCTCCGGGCCGGAGATGTTGTAGCCCGAAGAGATGATCATGTCATCGGCCCTGGCGACGTACCGGAAGTAGCCGTCCCCGTCGCGCACGTACGTGTCACCGGTCAGGTTCCAGCCGTCGCGCACGTACTGCGCCTGTCGCGAATCGGCCAGGTACCGGCAACCCACCGGCCCCCGGACGGCCAGCAGCCCGGGCTCCCCGTCCGCCACCGTCCGCCCCGCCGCGTCCACGACGCGGGCCTCCCAGCCCGGCACGGCCCGGCCGGTGGTGCCCGGCCGGATGTCGTCGTCGGCGGCCGAGATGAAGATGTGCAGCAGTTCGGTGGCCCCGATGCCGTTGATGATGCGCAGCCCCGTGCGCTCGTACCAGGCCTGCCAGGTGGCGGCCGGCAGGTTCTCGCCCGCCGAGACGCAGCGGCGCAGCGCGCAGAGGTCGTAGGCGCCGGCGTCGTACGGGCCCAGGGTGTCCAGCATCGCCCGGTAGGCGGTGGGCGCGGTGAACAGGACCGTCACCCGGTGCTCGGCCAGCGCCGGCAGCAGTTGCCGGGGAGCCGCCCGCTCCAGCAGCAGCGAGGAGGCGCCGGCCCGCAGCGGGAAGACCAAAAGCCCGCCGAGCCCGAAGGTGAAGCCCAGCGGCGGACTGCCCGCGAAGACGTCGTCGGGACGGGGGCGCAGCACGTGCCGGGAGAAGGTGTCGGCCACGGCGAGCAGGTCGCGGTGGAAGTGCATGCAGCCCTTGGGGCGGCCGGTGGTGCCGGAGGTGAAGGCGATCAGGGCGACGTCGTCGGCGGAGGTCTCCACGGCGGGGAACGGTCCCGCGTGCCCCTCGCAGAGACGCAGGAGGTCATCGGATGTCCCCCCGCCGTACGGGGTGACCCGCAGCCCCGGCACCTCTGCCTTGACCAGGTCGTCCAGCACGTCCACGTGGCACAGGGCGTGGCGCACCTCGGCCATCGCGCAGACGGTGGCCAGCTCCTGGGCGCGCTGCTGGGCCAGTACGGTGACCGCCACCGCCCCCGCCTTCATCACCGCGAGCCAGCAGGCGGCCAGCCACGGGCTGGTCGGGCCGCGCAGCAGGACGCGGTTGCCGGGGACCACTCCGAGGTCGGCGGTGAGGACGTGGGCGAGCCGGTCGACGCGCTCGCGCAGCTCCCCGTACGACCACACCTGCCCGCCTCCGCCACGGAAGGCCGGGCGGTGCGGCCCGAACCGGTCGATGGTGGCGTCCAGCAGCTCGGCCGCGCAGTTCAGCCGGTCCGGATAGGCCAGCTCGGGCAGGTCGAACAGCAGTCGCGGCCAGGCTGCACCGGGCGGGAGGCGGTCGCGGGTAAAGGTGTCGACGTGCGCGGAAGGCTGGAGTTCCAAGGCTGGTTCGCCCCCTCGGGACGGTCGCGGGTCGCGTGACGAGCGTATCGTGATGGTGACGGCAGTCAACAGGACGCGATAGATGCGGGGTTGTTTGCATGACCGGATTCGCGCTCGGGGTGGACGAAGAGGAATGGTGCGGGCGACTGCGCGCCCTGTCGGCGGGGCGGCTGCGGTCGCTGGCCGACAAGGGCGAGCCGGGCAGGGTCAACCGACCACTGCTGGCCGCCCTCGGGGAAGAAGGCCTGCTGGGGCGGGTGTTCGTCTCGGGCGCGCTGGAGCTGTGCCTGCTGCGGGAATCGCTGGCGTACGGCTGTACCGAGGCCGAGACGGCGCTGGCCCTCCAGGGGTTGGGGGCCTACGCGGTGCTGCGGGCCGGGAGCCGGGCGCAGCGGGAACGCTGGCTGCCGGGGGTACGGGAGGGGCGACTGGTGGCCGCGTTCGCGCTCAGCGAGCCGGGCGCCGGCTCGGACGCGGCGGCCTTGGCGCTGGCGGCGGAGCCGGAGGGCGGGCGCGGTGCGGCGCTGGACTCCGGAGCGCGGGCGAACACCGGTGCGCAGGTCAACACCGGTGCGGCGGCGACCGGGGTCGGTACCGCCGGGGTGGGTGGCGCCGTGGTCGGGGACGGCGTGGTCGGGGACGGCGGGGCGGGCTCGGGCGGGCGGCCGGTCGATGCCGGCAGGACCGGTGGCGGCTGGCGGCTCACCGGGCAGAAGCGGTGGATCTCCAACGCCCCGGAGGCGGATTTCTACACCGTCTTCGCCCGTACGGGTGAGGGCCCCGGGGCCAAGGGCATCACCGCCTTCCTCGTCCCGGCCGACCGGCCGGGCCTGACGGGCGAGGCGCTGGACATGCTCTCCCCACACCCCATCGGCTCGCTCTCGTTCGACGGGGTGCCGGTCGGCCCGGAGGACGTGCTGGGCGAGCCGGGGCGCGGATTCCGCGTCGCGATGGACACCCTGAACCTGTTCCGGCCCAGCGTCGGAGCCTTCGCCGTGGGCATGGCCCGGGCCGCGCTGGACGCGACGCTCGCGCACACGGCCGGTCGGGGCGCCTTCGGCGGCGTCCTGGCCGACCTCCAGGCGGTGGCGCACCGGGTGGCGGAGATGGCCACGCGGACCGAGGCCGCCCGGCTGCTGGTCTACGCCGCCGCCGGGGCCTACGACAGCGGATCGCCGGACGTGCCGAGGCGGGCGGCCATGGCGAAGCTCCTGGCCACGGAAACCGCCCAGTACGTGGTGGACCACGCCGTCCAGTTGCACGGCGCGGTCGCCCTCCAGCGGGGCCACCTGTTGGAGCACCTGTACCGGGAGGTCCGCGCGCCGCGCATCTACGAGGGAGCCAGCGAGGTCCAGCGCACGATCATCGCCAAGGAGCTCTACCGGGAGGTGGCGGCCCGATGAGCCTGGAACGCGTCAACCCGGCGGAACTCGCCCCGCCGACCGGCTTCTCGCACGCCGTCGCCGCGACCGGCTCCCGCCTGGTGTTCCTGGCCGGCCAGACCGCGCTGGACGGCTCCGGCAAGGTGGTGGGGGACACCCTGCCGGAGCAGTTCGAGCGGGCGCTGTCCAACCTGCTCGCCGCGCTCGCGGCGGCGGGCGGGGGCCCCGAGCGGCTGGCCCGGGTGACGGTGTATCCGGTGGACGTGGAGGCGTACCGGCGGCACGCCCCGGAACTCGGCCGCATCTGGCGGGCCCTCGCGGGGCGCGACTACCCGGCGATGGCGGTGATCGGCGCGGTCAGGCTGTGGGACGAACAGGCGCTGGTCGAACTCGACGGCATCGCCGTACTGGACTGACCGGCGCACACCCCGCCGCCCACGACCGCCGTCCCATGCCTTCGACCGGACGCCTTTGACAGTGGGCGGTGAGAAGAGAGAAGGTGGAAATGTCCTTCTTGTAAAGAACATCACGAATGCTCGGAGGTGCATCGTTATGCGCCGTGGGATCATTGCGGCCGTCGTGGCGGGAGCCGCCGGAGCAACGCTCGGTCTGATGCCGGTGAGTGGCGCGTTCGCCGCGACCCTCCCGCAGCACGGCCAACAGTGCTCCGACCACTGGCGGGGGGACGACCGGCGCGACTGCTGCGACTTCTCCCGCTGGAACGACCACGGCAACCGGTCCGACTGGTGCTGGAACGACGACAACGGCAACTGGAGCAACGCCAATTGGGGCGACAGTGGTTGGCGGGGCGGCGACCACGGCAACTGGAACGACAGCCGCAACGACAACTGGGGCGGTGACCACGGAAATTGGAACGGTGACCGGAACCACGACTCCCAGGACCACGGTGGCGACCACGGTGACTGGAACGGCGGTTCCGGCGACCACGGCGGCGGTGGCCGTTAGGCCCTCTCCTCCAGCAGGGCCCCCATCCACTCCTCGATCCCGCTGACCGTACGCGGCAGGGCGCCCGACATCAGCCGGGCGCCCGTCGCCGTGATGACCAGGTCGTCCTCGATGCGGACCCCGATGCCCCGCAGCTCGGCGGGCAGCGTCCCGTCGTCGGGCTGTAGGTACAGGCCGGGTTCGACCGTGAGTACCTGGCCCTCCTCCAGCACCCCGTCGAGGTAGGTCCCCGCCCGCGCCTTCGCGCAGTCGTGGACGTCCAGTCCCAGCATGTGGCCGCTGCCGCACAACGTGTACCGCCGGTGCAGGTCGCCTTCCGCGTCCTTGAGCACCCCCCACTCCGCGAGCCCCTCCGCGATCACGCGCATGCCCGCCCGGTGGAAGTCGCGGAAGCTCGCGCCCGGCCGCAGCGCCGCGATGCCCGCCTCCTGGGCGGCCAGGACCAACTCGTACACCTGCCGCTGGACCGGGGAGAAGCGGCCCGACAGCGGGAGGGTGCGGGTGATGTCCGCCGTGTAGAGGGCGTCCGTCTCCACGCCCGCGTCCAGCAAGAGCAGTTCGTCCCGGTCCAGGCGCCCGTCATTGCGGATCCAGTGCAGGACGCAGGCGTGCGCGCCGGACGCGGCGATCGTCTCGTACCCGGTCCCGTTGCCCTCCGCGCGGGCGCGCAGGCCGAAGACCCCCTCGATCCAGCGTTCGCCGCGCGGGTGTCGCAGTGCGCGCGGCAGGGCCCGTACGACGTCCTCGAACCCGGCGGCCGTGTGGTCCACGGCCAGTTGGAGCTGCTCCACCTCCCAGGCGTCCTTGACCAGCCGCAACTCCGAAAGTGCCGTCGCGAGTTCACCGTCCGAGGAGGCGTCCCGCCCCGTCGGTGAACCGAGCGAGTCCAGGTGGGCGCAGCGGATGCCCGTCAGGCGTTCCGCCTCGGCCAGGTCGGCGCGGCGGCCGACCCAGAACTCCCCGTACCGGCGGTCCCGGTAGAACTCCTCGTTGCCGTCCGCGCGGGGCGAGCGCGGGCGCAGGTAGAGCACGGCCTCGTGCCCCCGCGGGCCCGACGGCTCCAGGACCAGGACGTGACCGACCTGGTCCTCGCCGGTCAGGCCCGTCAGCCAGGCGTACGCGCTGTGCGGGCGGAAGCGGTGGTCGCAGTCGTTGGAGCGGACCTTCAGTTCACCGGCCGGGACGATCAGCCGCTCTCCCGGGAAGAGCGCCGAGAGCCGGGCGCGGCGCGCGGGCGTGACGTCGTACGGCTGAGCCCCACTGGAGCCGGCAGGCGGGGAGGGGGTCCAGCCGTCCGCCATGAACCGGGACAGTTCCGCGGATACGGGCAGGTCGTGGCTGCCGATGTTGAGGCGGGAGGAGGCGTCGGTCACGGGGGCTCCCTGAAAGAGAAGCGAACTGGTGGGCGCACAGGGGTTGTCAGTGCAATTTCACATTACTATGTTACAGCTCACACCGCGCCGCGTGAATCCCCGTCAAACGCCGCGCGAAGCAGGGCAGTTCACAAACAGGGCAGTTCACGAAGCAGGGCAGTTGTCGCACTTCGCACCTCGCGCACCGTCATGCACCTCGTACCTCGCGCACTGCCGCGTCCTCACTCTTCCTTCCCCACAGGAGTCCTTGGTGTCCCAGCACAGAGCTGTGCGTTCGTCCCTCCTCTCCGCCGCCGTGGCCGTCACGCTCCTCGCCTCCGCCGGCCAAGCCGTGACCCAGGCGGCGGAGACGGGCGCCGCGGTACCCGCGACCTTCACCTCCGGTCCGGTCGCAGCCGGCGCGGCATCCGGCGCCGTCGCGCCGAACCCCTTCGACGAGGTCGAGCACCGCGCCGACCCCCTGTCGTCCGCCACCACCACCGCCGCACCGGCCCCGGCCCCCGGCGGCGGGGCGATATCCGACGGCAAGATCCCGGGCGCCGTGCCCACCGCGGGCACTGCCGCCGGGCAGCGGACGGACAAGAGCGGGAAGCCCGCGACCGCCCAGGGCGCCCCCACCACACGGGGCCTGGCCGTCAACGTGCCCTGCACCCTCGACGGGATCAAGGGGCTGTCACCCGAGCAGTTCGCCGACTTCCTCGCCGACCCGGCCGTCCTCGCGGACGGCTGTCTGCGCGGACTGATCTGGACCTGGGACGCCCGCCTGGCGCCCGTCATGGACGACGCGCACGTCCAGGCCGTGTCCCGCCGGATATCCGCCCTGGCCGCGGCCCACGACGGCAAGAACTCCTCCCATCTGGAGGAGATGTTCACCTTCCTGCACGCCGCCGTGTACCACGACTTCTCCCGCGACGAGATCGACCTCACCGACGGTCCGACCGTCGACGCGATGCGCAAGGCGATCGCCGACTTCGGCAACGCCGCCCACACCTTCGACGCCACGCCCTCCAACGCCCGCACCCTGCGCGAGGCCCTCTACGCCGCGGGCCCGGGCCTGCGCCAGTACCAGACGGGCCTCATCAAGAAGGTCCTGGCGACCCTGGACGCGTCGCACCCGGCGACCAACCAGGACGCCTCCTGGGGCGGCGCCGTCCTCGCGGCCCTCAGTACCAACTACCTCGGCGTCTACCCGGGGAACCAGGACAGCGCCTTCCACGCGGCGGTGTCCGCCGACCCCTCCTACCGGGCCGCCTTCAAGGCCTTCGCCGGCTACACGCACCTCAAGGGAGGCGCCAACGACTGGGCGGCGCGCGACGCGCTCGGCGAGTACGGCCGCTTCGGCCAGGTGGACGGCCTCAAGGACCAGACCGTCGCCGACCTCGGCGCCCTCCTCGGGCCGGTCAAGACCGCGTGGGGCGCGGGCAGCGAGCAGTGGGCGAAGATCGTCTCGTGGCTGAACACCTACGAGGCCTGCAAGCCGTACGCGGTGTGCAAGGAGGACATCGAGAAGATGCTCTTCCCCAACACCTATACGTACGACAACGGGGGCATCAAGGTCCGCACGGCCCTCGACCGGGCCACCGTCGACCAGCTCTACTACGCGAGCAAGCAGGTCAAGACGCAGTTCCACCGGGTGCTGGGCACCGACCAGCCGCTCGCGGGCGACACCAACACCACGCTGAACATCGTGCTGTACGCCTCCCGCGCCGACTACGTCACCTACCAGACGATGCTGAACGGCTACGGCACCAACAACGGCGGCATGTACATCGAGAACGGCGCCACCTTCTACACCTACCAGCGCCGCGTCCCGCAGGACTCCTCCCTCACCCTCGAAGAGCTCTTCCGCCACGAGTACACCCACTACCTCAACGGCCGTTTCGCCGTGCCCGGCCTCTTCGGCGAGGGCCCCTGGTACGAGGGCGACCGCACGACCGCCATGGACGAGGGCACCGCCGAGTTCTTCGACGGCGCCACCCGCGACAACGGAATCGCCGTCCGCAAGTCGCTGGTGAAGGGAGTCATCGCCGACACGGCCGGCGGCGGCCCGCGGATGTCGGTCGAGCAGTTGCTGAACGCCACCTACGACGGCGACGGGTTCCGCTTCTACAACTACGCGGGGACGTTCTTCGAGTTCCTCTGGACCGAGAAGCCCACCCTGCTGCGCGAGATGTACACGCACCTGCGCGGGAACGACGTCGCCGGATTCGACGCCTGGCGCCACCGGATGGGCGCGGACACCTACCTCCAGCGCGACTACGACAAGTTCCTGGACGCCCAGATCGCCAAGGTCGACCAGCTGTACGTGCCGAACACCTCCTTCACCGCGAATGACCAACTGCGTGACTCCGTGCTCGCCAACGTGAAGTCCTCGTTCGCGACGGCCACCTACAACACCCCCGACTGCGTGGAGAACGGTGACGCCGGCAAGCGCCGGTTCACCTGCACCGGTCGGATCACCGCGAACCTGAAGAACTGGCGCAACGACGACCAGAACTTCAAGGACATGTCCGAGACGGTGGACTACTTCATCCTCGACCGGTCGGCGCCGGTCTCCAACAACCTCGCCGACATGAACTGCTCCTTCGGCCCCGTGGAGATCTGGACCAACCACGTCGCCGGGACCTCGAACTACAGCTGCGAGGGCCCGCTGCGCAGCTGACCGCGGCCTCGGACCGGTCCCCTGCCGCAACGGGGGGAGGGGACCGGTCCGGGCGGCTCCGGCAGAGCCTGCGGCCGGTCTCGGTCGACCCTGGGAACCCGATAAAGAATGTGACATATTACTGCCGTGCCCAAGACAAGCAGCAGCCTGGACGCCGTCATCGTCGGCGCCGGCGTCGTCGGAGCCGCCTGCGCGTACTACGCCACCCGCGCGGGCCTGAGCGTGGCCGTCGTCGACCGCGGTTCGGTGGCCGGCGGCACCACCGGGGCGGGCGAGGGCAATCTGCTCGTCTCCGACAAGGAGGCCGGACCCGAGCTCGACCTGGCCCTGATGTCGGCTTCGCTGTGGCGCGAACTCGCCGCGGTCATGCCGCGGGAGATGGAGTACGAGGACAAGGGCGGTCTGGTCGTCGCCCCCGACGAGACTTCGCTCGCCGCGCTGCGGGCCTTCGCGGAAGGCCAGCGCGCCGCGGGCGTCACCGCCGTCGAGGCGGGGGCCGAGGATCTGCGCGAGCTGGAACCCCATCTGGCCCCGGGACTCGCGGGCGGCTTCCACTACCCGCAGGACGCCCAGGTCCAGCCGGCCCAGGCGGCGGCCCGGCTGTTGGCCGCGGCGGCCGCCCGGGGGGCCCGGGTCCACCTGGGCGAGGAGGTGACGGAGTTCGTGGTGGAGCGCGGCGCCGTGCGGGGGGTGCGGACCCGCACCCGGGAACTCCTCGCCCCGGCCGTCGTCAACGCCGCCGGCACCTGGGGCGGCCGGATCGCCGAACTCGCCGGAACAACCCTGCCGGTGCTGCCGCGCCGCGGCTTCGTCCTGGTGACCGAGCCGCTGCCGAGGGTCGTACGGCACAAGGTCTACGCCGCCGACTACATCGCGGACGTCGCCAGCGGATCGGCCGCACTCCAGTCCTCGGCGGTGGTGGAGGGCACGCCGTCGGGCCCGGTGCTCATCGGGGCCACCCGGGAGCGGGTCGGCTTCGACCGCTCCCTGTCGGTGGAGGCCCTGCGCCGGCTCGCGTCCCAGGCGGCCGCGCTGTTCCCCGTACTGGCCGACGTACGGGTGCTGCGCGCCTACCACGGCTTCCGCCCCTACCTCCCCGACCACCTCCCGGCCATCGGCCCCGATCCCCGGGTGCCCGGACTGCTGCACGCCTGCGGGCACGAGGGGGCGGGCATCGGCCTGGCCCCGGCCACCGGCGCCTTGATCGCTGCCGCCCTGACCGGAGCCGAACCGCCCCTGGACCCCCGCCCCTTCCGGCCTGACCGACCCTTCGGACGGGAACCCGGCCCGCAGGAGCCGCGGTGAAGCGGCCGTACGAAACCACACGGACGCCCCGAGAAGGAGACCGCCGATGAGCCGGCCCACCGGTGACCGCACACCCCGTGACCTGGTGGGCGGAGCTCCCCGGGAGACGTACGTCCTGCGCTTCGACGGCCGCGACCTGACGGCGGAGTCGGGCCAGAGCATCGCCGCCGTGTTGTGGAGCGCGGGCATCCTCGCCTGGCGCACCACGCGTGAAGGGGGCGCTCCGCGCGGGGTGTTCTGCGGGATCGGCAGCTGTCACGACTGCCTCGTCACCGTCAACGGCCGTCCCAACCAGCGCGCTTGTCTGATCCCGGCGCGGGCCGGGGACACCGTCACCACCCAGGAAGGGACCGGCCGTGCCGACCTCGCCGTCTGAGCCCCCGCCGACCGATCCCGGCGCAGCCGGTGGTCCCGTCGATGCACCCGCCGCCACCCCCGTCGCCACGCCCGCCGACGCCCCTGCCGATGTCGCCGTCGTCGGTGCCGGGCCCGCCGGGTTGGCCGCCGCCGTCACCGCCGCGCGTCTCGGGCTGCGGGTGACGCTCCTGGACGCGGGGGAGCGACCCGGCGGCCAGTTCTACCGCCGGCCCGCCCCGGACCTGGGCGCGGAACGCCCCGAGGCCCTGCACCACGGGTGGGCCGCCTTCGCCTCCCGTGAAACGGCCCTGCGCGCCCACGAGTCGGCGGGCCGGATCACGTACCTCCCGACCCACCACGTCTGGACGGTGGTCCCGGACGGGGACCGCTGGACCCTGCACGCCGTCGCGGGTCCCGAGGAACGCTCCCACACGGTCCGGGCCCGCGCCGTACTGCTGGCCACCGGGGCGTACGAGCGACAACTCCCCTTCCCGGGCTGGAGCGTCCCCGGGGTGATCGGGGCCGGTGGCGCGCAGGCCATGCTCAAGGGCGGCCTGGTGCTGCCGGGCAAGCGGGTGGTCGTCGCCGGGAGCGGACCGCTGCTGCTCGCCGTGGCCGGCTCCCTCGCCGCCGCCGGAGCCACCGTCCCGGCCGTTGTCGAGGCCGCCTCCTACACCGCGTACGCGGGGCGGCTGCCCGCGCTGCTGCGCAACCCCGGCAAGCTCGCCGAGGGCGCCACGTACGGCGGCGCGCTGCTGCGCCACGGGGTCCGCCTCCTGACCAGGCACGCCGTCACCGAAGCGCACGGCAGCGGCCGGGTCGAGGCCGTCACCGTGGCCCGGCTCGACGGCGACTGGCGACCGCTGCCCGGCACGGAGCGGCGGATTCCGTGCGACGCCCTCGCCGTCGGCCACGGCCTCGTGCCCCAACTGGAGCTGGCGACGGCCCTCGGCTGCGCCACCCGGCCGGGCGCGGACGGCGCCGTCGCCCTGGAACTCGACACCGGGCAGCGCACCTCCGTTCCCGGCATCTGGTCCGCGGGCGAGACCGGTGGGATCGGCGGCGCCCAACTGGCCCTCGTCGAAGGCGAACTGGCGGCCTTCTCGCTCGCCGGCCGACCCGCGCCCGCGGCCCTGCTGCGACGCCGCACTCGGCTGCGCGCCTTCGCCGGGGCGATGGCCGTGGCGCACCGGCCCGGCGAAGGCTGGGCGGACTGGCTGCGCGAGGACACCGACGTGTGCCGCTGCGAGGAGGTGTCGGCGGGGCGAATCCGGCAGGCCGTGCGTGACCTGGGCGCGCGGGACTCGCGTACCGTCAAGCTCCTCACCCGTGCCGGTATGGGCTGGTGCCAGGGCCGGATGTGCGGCCCGGCCGTCGCCGCCCTGGCGGGCGAGACCTCCTGCGCCGCGGGGTCGGCCCCCGACCGGCGCCCCCTCTCCTGTCCCGTCCCGCTGCGCCACCTGGCCGAACTCCCGCGGGAAACCCCCTGATCCGATCCGGATCGGGTCGGTCCGGCCCCTTGTGGCCGGCTCACGTCCCTTAGTAAAATGTCACACACCACTCTAGGGAGTCCTTCATGACCCACGCGCACACCCCCGCGCCCGTCCCGCCCCGCACCCGCCCCTGGCACGGCATCATGGTCGCCACGGCGCTGCCCCTGCGTGAAGACCTCCGCGTCGACTACGACGCCTATGGCGAGCACGTGGCCTGGCTCATCGACAACGGCTGCGACGGCGTCGTCCCCAACGGCTCCCTCGGCGAGTACCAGACCCTCACCGACGAGGAGCGCGCGCGTGTCGTGCGTACCGCCGTCGAGGCGGCGGGCGACGGTGACCGGGTCATGCCCGGGGTCGCCGCCTACGGCAGCGCCGAGGCCCGCCGCTGGGCCGAGCAGGCCGCCGAGGCCGGTGCCGGGTCCGTCCTGCTGTTGCCCCCCAACGCGTTCCGCGCCGACGAGGATACCGTCCGCGCCCACTACGCCGAGGTGGCCGGCGCGGGCCTGCCCGTCGTCGCGTACAACAACCCCATCGACACCAAGGTGGACCTGACGCCCGCGCTCCTGGCCCGGCTGCACGCGGACGGCAGCATCGTCGCCGTCAAGGAGTTCAGCGGAGACGTCCGTCGCGCCTACGAGATCGCCGAACTCGCCCCCGGCCTCGACCTTTTGATCGGCGCCGACGACGTACTCCTGGAACTGGCCCTCGCGGGCGCCGTCGGCTGGATCGCCGGCTACCCCAACGCCCTGCCGCAATCCTGCGCCACCCTCTACCGCGCCGCCGTCGCGGGCGACCTCACCACCGCGCTGCCGCTCTACAAGTCCCTGCACTCGCTGCTGCGCTGGGACTCCAAGACCGAGTTCGTGCAGGCCATCAAGCTCTCCATGGACCTGGCGGGCCGCCCCGGCGGAGCCACCCGGCCGCCGCGCTTCCCGCTCACCGGCGAGACCGAGGCGGCCGTCCGCGCCGCCACCGAAAAGGCCTTGGCCGAGGGCCTCAACTAGCACACGTGGGGGGACTCATGCGTACGCGCCACATCTACCACGCGGTGGATTCGCACACCGAGGGCATGCCGACCCGGGTCATCACCGGAGGGATCGGGGTCATCCCCGGCGCCACCATGGCCGACAAGCGGCTCCACTTCATCGAGCACCTGGACCACGTCCGCACCCTGCTCATGTACGAACCGCGCGGCCACGCCGCGATGAGCGGCGCCGTCCTCCAACCCCCCACCCGGCCCGACGCCGACTTCGGCGTGCTCTACATCGAGGTGTCGGGCCTGCTGCCCATGTGCGGGCACGGCACCATAGGGGTGGCCACCGTCCTGGTCGAGACCGGCATGGTCCCGGCCGTCGAACCGGTCACCACGGTCCGGCTCGACACCCCCGCCGGGCTGGTGAGCGTGGACGTCCGCGTCGAGGACGGGGCGGCCACCGCCGTCACCCTCACCAACGTCGCCTCGTACTGCGCCGGGCTCGACCTGAAGGTGGACGTGCCCGGATACGGCGCGGTGACCTACGACCTCGCCTACGGCGGCAACTTCTACGCCTTCGTCGAACTCGACTCCCTCGGGCTCCCCTTCGACCGGGCCCGCAAGGACGACCTCCTCGCCGCGGGGCTCGCCGTCATGGACGCGATCAACGCCTCCGGCGACCGGCCCGTCCACCCCGAGAACCCCTCCATCGCCGGGGTCAAGCACGTCTACCTCATCGCCCCCGGCTCGGACGCCCGCCGCTCCCGGCACGCCATGGCCATCCACCCCGGCTGGTTCGACCGCTCGCCCTGCGGTACGGGAACCAGCGCCCGGATGGCCCAACTGCACGCCCGGGGGCTCCTGCCCCTCGGCGCCGACTTCGTCAACGAGTCGTTCATCGGGACCGAGTTCACCGGCCGGCTCGTCGAGGAGACGACGGTGGGCGGTCTCGCGGCGGTGGTCCCCACCGTCACTGGGCGCGCCTGGATCACCGGCACCGCCCAGTACTTCCTCGACCCCGCCGACCCGTTCCCCGGAGGGTTCCTGCTGTGACCGCTGCCGCCCCCGCCCATGGCGCCCCCGGCTTCGACGCCGTCCCCGCCACCGTCCGCACCACCGACTACCACGCGGCGGGGGAGCCCTTCCGCATCGTCGACACCGCCTGCGAGGGAATGCCCGCCGTACCCGGGGACACCGTCGCGGAACGCTGCGCCACCGCCATCGGCCCCGGGGGCACCCCCTGGCGAAGCTCAGGGGGAGGCTCCGCGACGTCCCCGCGCCGGGGCGCGCTGGACGACGTACGGCGGCTCCTGGTGCGGGAACCGCGCGGGCACGCCGGCATGTACGGCGGGTTCGTCGTCCCGCCGGACGACGACGGAGCCCACTTCGGCGTGTTGTTCTGGCACAAGGACGGCTACTCCACCGCTTGCGGCCACGGGACCATGGCCCTCGGCGCCTGGGCCGTGGACTCCGGCCGGGTCCCGGCGCCCGACGACGGCAGCGCGCAGGTCCGCGTCGACGTGCCGTCGGGCCGGGTCACCGCCACCGTGCACCGCTCGGGCGGCCGCACCACCGGGGTGACGTTCCGGGGCGTCCCGGCCCGGGTGAGCGCCCGCAAGGTCCCCGTCGCCACCACCCTGGGCCTGGTCGAAGCCGACATCGCGCACGCCGGGGCCTGTTACGCCTCGGTCGCGGTCCGGGACATCGGGCTGGACGTCTCCACGGCCGCCCTGCCCTCGCTGGTGCGCGCCGGGCGGGAGATCAGGGCGGCGCTGGCCACGCACCCCGGGACCTGGCACCCGGGCGGCCCGCTGCTCTCGGGCGTGTACGGAGTGATCCTGTACGAGGAACTCCCCGACACCCCCTTCGGACCGCACCAGCGCAACGTGACGGTCTTCGCCGACGGGCAGTTCGACCGCTCGCCCTGCGGTTCCGGTACTGCCGCGCGCCTCGCCCTGCTCGCCGAGGACGGGCGGCTGGGGGAGGGGCAGGACCTGCTGCACGAGTCGGTGATCGGCACGGTCTTCACCGGCCGGGTGGTGTCCGGCGGCGCCGACGGCGTGGTCACGGAGGTCACCGGGACGGCGTACCGCACCGGGGAGCACGCCTTCAGCGTCGACCCGCAGGACGCGCTCGGTACCGGGTTCCCGCTGTGATCGCGCAGCTCTCCGGGGCGGACCTGGCGGGGCGGCTCACTCCCCGCGAGGCGGCCGACGCCCTGGCCGGGGCGTTGCGCGCCGGCCAGGACCCGGAGGGCTGCCCGCCGCGCAGCGCCGTACCCGTGCCCGGCGGGGAGTTGCTGCTGATGCCGGCCGCGACGGGCGGGTACGCGGGGGTGAAGATCGCGGGAGTGGCGCCCGGCAACGCCGCCCTGGGGCTGCCCCGGATCACGGGTTCCTACCTCCTCCTGGACGGCCCCACCCTGCGCCCCCTGGCCCTGCTCGACGGCGCGGCGCTGACCGCCCTGCGCACCCCGGCGGTGTCGGCGCTCGCCCTTCGCCACCTCGCGCCGCGGGACCGGCCGCTCGCGCTGGTCCTGTTCGGGGCGGGACCGCAGGCGTACGGACACCTCGAAGCCGTCCGCGCGGAGCGGGAGTTGGCGCGGGTGACCGTCGTCGCCCGCGCGCCGGACCGGGCGGAGCGGCTCGCCGCGCACGCGCGGGCCCTGGGGCTCGCCGCCCGGACCGGTACGCCCGAGGACGTGTCCGACGCGGACCTGGTGCTCTGCTGCACCACGGCCCGCACCCCGCTGTTCGACGGGCGGCTGGTGCGTGCCGGTGCGACGGTCGTCGCGGTCGGCTCGCACGAGCCGGACGCACGCGAGACCGACACCGCGCTGGTGCGCAGATCGGCCGTGTACGTGGAGTCGCGGGCGGCGGCCCTGCGCGAGGCGGGCGACCTGTTGATCCCGGAGGCGGAGGGTGCGATCGGGCCCGGCCACATCACCGGCACCCTCGCCGATCTCGTCGCCGGGCGTCACCCGTCGCCGGGGCGGGAAAGCGGTCCGCGGCTCTTCAAGAGCGTGGGGATGGCCTGGGAGGATCTGGCCGTGGCGGTCGCGCTGTTCCGGACGGTGGGGACCGCCGAAGCAACGTGACATTGTACGCTGTCCCTCTGCGATGCTCGGAGGAACAGCAATGGGTGACCTGAAGCAGCACAGCCTCATCAAGGCCCAGGAGCGGCTGCGTGACCAGGTCGGTCACGCCCTGCGAGCAGCCCTGATCGCGGGTGAACTGCGCCCCGGCAGCGTGTACTCCGCCCCCGGTCTGGCGGCCGAACTCGGCGTGTCCGCCACCCCGGTGCGCGAGGCCATGCTCGACCTCGCCCGCGAGGGGCTGGTCGAACCCGTCCGCAACAAGGGCTTCCGGATCACCGAGGTCAGCGAGCGGGACCTCGACCAGTACACCGAACTGCGCACGATGATCGAGGTGCCGACCATCGGCCGGATCACCGAACTCGCGACCGCGGAGCAGTTGGAGGCCCTTCGCCCCATCGCGCAGGAAATCGTCACCAGCGCCCGCGAGCACAACTTGATCGGCTACCTGGAGGCGGACCGCCGCTTCCACCTCGGCCTGTTGGCGCTCTCCGGCAACGACCGCCTGGTCGAGACGGTCGGCGACCTGCGCAAGCGCTCCCGCCTCTACGGCCTGACGGGCCTGGACGAGGCCGGCAAGCTGGTCTCCTCGGCGGAGGAGCACATCGAGCTGCTGGACCTGATGATCAGCGGCGACGCGGCGGCGGCCGAGGAGTGCATGACCCGACACCTGGGCCATGTCCGCTCCTTGTGGGCGCAGGGCCGGGACGAGCCGGTCGGTCGCCCGTCGGGCGGTCTGGGTTCCGGCGTCTGACCGCTCCGACTCCCGTGGGCGTCTGATCACCCCAACTCCCTTGTAGGGAGCCTGTTTTGGACACGGCTGGATAACGGCGGCGCCAACCTCTTGTCAGTACAATTTCACATTACTATGTTACCGGTCACATCATAGAGCGCGGCCCTTCACTGGAGTGACCCATGACCAAGCGCACCCAACTCGCCCTCGCCACCGCCCTGGTGGCAGCTCTCGCACTCGGTGTCTCGGGCTGCTCCGACCCCAAGAAGGGCTCCGCCGGCGGCTCGGGTGCCTCCAACCCCGCCGCCGGAAACGACGGCAAGGTCCTCGGCGGGACGCCGGTCAAGGGCGGCACCCTCACCGTCCTGTCCAACCAGGACTTCTCCCACCTCGACCCGGCGCGCAACTGGGTCATGCCGACGATGGACTTCGGGACCCGGCTCCTCTACCGCACGCTCGTCACCTTCAAGTCCGAGCCAGGCAAGGCCGGCAGCGAACTCGTACCCGACCTCGCCACCGACCTCGGCACCCCCTCCGACGGCGGTCGGACGTGGACCTTCACGCTGAAGGAGGGCGTGAAGTACGAGGACGGCTCGCCCGTCAAGGCCCAGGACATCAAGTACAACGTCGAGCGCTCCTTCGCCCCCGACCTCACCGGCGGCCCCGACTACGCGGCCCGCTACCTCGCGGGTACCGAGGGGTACAAGGGCCCGCTCCAAGGGCAACACCTCGACTCCGTCAAGACCCCCGACGATCGCACGATCGTCTTCGAACTGGCGCGCCCGGTGGCGGAGTTCTCCTCCACCGCCACCCTCCCCACCTTCGCTCCCGTGCCCCAGTCCCAGGAGAAGGGCACCCAGTACGACGCCCGTCCGTTCTCCTCCGGCCCGTACAAGATCGAGTCGTACGACCGCGACAAGAAGCTCGTCCTGGTCCGTAACGAGCACTGGGACCCCAAGACCGACACCGTCCGCAAGGCCTACCCGGACAAGTTCGTGGTCGTCATGGGGCTCAAGGGCGGCCAGATCGACGACCGGATCATCGCGGGCGCGGGCGTGGACGCCTCCGCGATCGAGTACGCCGACATGCACCCCGAGAGCGCCCCCAAGGTGCTCCCCAAGCCGGACGTCAAGGCGCGCCTGCTCGCCGAGTCCCAGGGCTGTACCGAGATGCTCCACCTCAACAACTCCCGCGCCCCCTTCGACGACCCGAAGGTCCGCGAGGCCATGCAGTACGCCGTCGACAAGGAATCCGTGATCACCGCCGGCGGCGGGCCCGCCCTCAACGAGGTCGCCACCGCCTACCTGCCCCCGGCCCTCACCGGTGGCAAACAGGCCGACACCCTCAAGATCGCCCCGACCGGCGACCCGGACAAGGCCAGGCAACTGCTCAGGGCGGCGGGCAAGGACAAGCTGAAGGTCTCCCTCGCCGTCTCCACCGGTGACAAGGGCAAGGCCGAGGCCATCCAGCAGGGCCTGGCCCGCGTCGGCGTCGAGGTCGTCGTCGACACCGTCGACCCGGGCGCGTACTACGACGTCATCGGCGACCTCTCCACCACCCCCGACATGACCCTCAGCGGCTGGTGCCCCGACTACCCCTCCGGCTCCACCTGGCTGCCGTTCGTCTTCGACGGACGCACCATCAAGCAGAAGGGCAACCAGGGCAACCTCAGCCAGTTCCGCGACGAGGCGACCATGAAGCGGATCGACGAGATCAACGCCATGGCCGACGCCAAGCAGGCCAACCAGGCCTGGATCGACCTGGACGCCGAGATCATGAAGAAGTCCCCTTCCGTCCCGGTCCTGTTGGAGCGCAAGCCGCTGCTCGTCGGCCCCAACATCGCGGGCGCCTTCGGCCACCCCGTGTGGACCGGCACCATCGACTACGCGACCGTCGGCCTCAAGGACCCCGCCAAGAGCCAGGGCTGAGAGACCGAGAGGCCCACCAGCCATGACCACCACCGCACCCGCCCCGGGCCCTCCGGCCAAGGAGGTCCCCCCGGGAAGCAGCCCCTGGCAGCTCGCCCGGCGGGAACTGCGCCGCCGCCCCGCCGTCCGCGTCGGCCTCTGCGTCGTCCTCCTCTTCGTCACGATGGCCGTCACCGCCCCCTGGCTGGGCGCCCTCGGCGGCTGGGCCCCGGACGAGTTCGACAAGGCCGCCATCGACCCCTACCTCGGCGGGCAGCCGCTCGGCTCCCTGGGCGGGATCAGCCCCGCCCACTGGCTCGGCGTCGAACCCGTCACCGGCCGCGACCTCTTCTCCCGCGTCGTGGCCGGCGCCCAGGTCTCCCTCCTGATCGCCTTCGCCGCCACCGCGATCGTGGTGGTCACCGGCACGGCCGCCGGAATCGCCGCGGGCTACTTCGGCGGACGCACCGACGCCGTGCTCTCCCGCCTGATGGACCTGACCATGTCGTTCCCGTCGCTGATCTTCATGATCGCGATGCTCTCGGTGGCCAAGGACGTCAACCGCATCGTCCTCATGACGTCCGTGATCGGCCTCTTCGGCTGGCCCGGCGTCGCCCGCGTCGTCCGCGGCCAGACGCTCTCCCTCAAACACCGCGAATACGTCGACGCCGCCCGCGTCGGCGGCTCCGGCGCCTGGCGCATCCTGACCCGCGAGATCCTCCCCGGCGTCTCGGGCCCGGTCATCGCCTACACCACCCTGCTGATCCCCGGCATGATCAGTACCGAGGCCGCGCTCAGCTACCTCGGCGTCGGAGTCCGCCCGCCCACCCCGTCCTGGGGCCAGATGATCGCCGAGTCCGTGGCCTACTACGAGACCGACCCCATGTACTTCGTCATCCCGAGCGTCTTCCTCTTCCTGGCGGTCCTCGCCTTCACCCTCCTCGGCGACGCCCTGCGCGACATCCTCGACCCGAGGGGCGGCCGGACGTGATCCTCTACCTGGTCCGCCGGCTGCTCGCCCTCGCCGGCGTCCTGCTGGCCATCGCCGCCGTCACCTTCCTCATCTTCTACGTCCTGCCCTCCGACCCCGCCGCGGCCGCCTGCGGCAAGACCTGCAGCCCCGAACGGCTCGCCGACGTACGGCAGTATCTCGGCCTCGACCTGCCGCTGTGGCGACAGTTCCTCGACTTCCTGAGCGGCATCTTCACCGGCCGTACCCTCGGCAGCGGCCAGTACGCCGTCCAGTGCGACTTCCCCTGCCTCGGTTACTCGTACGAGAACTCCCTGCCCGTCTGGGACCTGCTCATGGACCGCCTGCCGGTCTCCGCGTCCCTCGCCTTCGGCGCCGCGGTGCTGTGGCTGCTGCTCGGCCTCGGCGCCGGGGTCACCGCCGCGCTGCGCAAGGACACCGCCACCGACAAGGCCTTGATGGTCGGCGCCGTCGCCGCCGCCTCGCTGCCCGTCTACTTCACCTCCGTGATGCTGATCTACGGCGTCATCCGCGTCGCCGGACTGCTGCCCTACCCCTCCTACCACTCCTTCGGCGAGGACCCGCTCGGCTGGGCGTCGAACCTGCTGCTGCCCTGGACCGCGCTCGCCCTGCTCTACGCCGCCATGTACGCCCGCCAGAGCCGCGGCTCCATGATCGAGGCGATGGCCGAGCCGTACATCCGTACCGCCCGCGCCAAGGGCATGCCCGAACGCACCGTCGTGGTCAAGCACGGACTGCGCTCCGGGATGACCCCGATCCTCACCATCTTCGGCATGGACCTGGGCGGCCTCCTCGCCGGCGCCGTCATCACCGAGTCCATCTTCGGACTCCCCGGCATCGGAAGGCTGTTCTACGGGGCGCTCGTCAGCTCCGACCAGCCGGTGGTGCTCGGCGTCACCCTGCTCGCCGCCTTCTTCATCGTCGTCGCGAACCTCGCCGTCGACCTCCTGTACGCCGTCATCGACCCGAGGGTGAGGTACTGATGGCCGCCACCACACCACCGCTCCTGCGCGTACGCGATCTGCGCGTCACCTTCACCACCCCGCGCGGCTCGGTGCGAGCCGTCGACTCGCTCGGCTTCACCGTCGAGGCCGGCCGCACCCTCGGCATCGTCGGGGAATCCGGTTCGGGCAAGTCCGTCACCTCGCTGGCCGTCATGGGCCTGCACCGGGGAGCCGAGATCGGCGGCTCCGTAGCCCTGGACGGGCGGGAGCTCACCGGCCTGTCCGAGCGCGAACTCTCCCGACTGCGCGGCCGCAAGATGGCCATGATCTTCCAGGACCCGCTGTCCAGCCTGCACCCCTACTACACCGTCGGCGAGCAGATAGCCGAACACTTCCGGGTGCACTTCAAAGCCGGCCGCGCCGCCGCCCGCAAGCGGGCCGTCGACATGCTGGGGGAGGTCGGCATCCCCGAACCCGCACGGCGCGCGGGGGAGTACCCCCACCAGTTCTCCGGAGGCATGCGGCAGCGCGCGATGATCGCGATGGCGCTGGCCTGCGAACCGGACCTGCTGATCGCGGACGAGCCGACCACCGCCCTCGACGTCACCGTGCAGGCCCAGATCCTGGAGCTGATCGCCCGCCTCCAGCAGGACCGGGGCCTCGGCGTCGTGATGATCACCCACGACCTGGGCGTGGTGGCCCGGGTCGCCCACGAGGTGCTGGTCATGTACGGGGGCCGGGCCGCGGAGCAGGCGCCCGTCGACCAACTGTTCGCCGAACCGGCCCACCCCTACACCAGGGGCCTGCTGGACTCCCTGCCCCGGCTCGACGACGCCGACGACGCGCCCCTGCGGGCCATCCCCGGCTCGCCGCCGTCCCTCCTGACCCCCGCCCCGGGATGCGCCTTCGCCCCGCGCTGCCCCAAGGCGGCGGCGCGCTGCACCGACGAGCGCCCGGAGCTCGAACCCCACGGGGAAGGGCCCGCGCGCACCGTCGCCTGCCACTTCGCCGGGGCCGGCGCCCCCGCCGAGGTGACCCGATGACCGCCGCACCGCAGCCGCTGCTCTCCGTACGCGACCTGACCATGACCTTCCCCGGCCGACGGTCGGTGACCGGGCGCCGGGGGGCGCCCGTGCGCGCCGTCGACGGGGTCTCCTTCGACCTGGGCGAGGGGGAGACCCTCGGTCTGGTCGGCGAGTCGGGCTGCGGCAAGTCCACGACGGGCCGGATGCTGGTTCGGCTGCTGCGACCGACGGCTGGCAGCGTCGAATTCGACGGCCGGGACATCAGCCGACTGTCCCGGGGCGCCCTGCGGCCGCTGCGGGGGCGCATCCAGATGGTGTTCCAGGACCCGCACTCCTCGCTCAACCCCCGCCAGACGGTGGCCCGGATCATCTCCGACCCGCTGCTGGTCCAAGGCTGGAAGGGGCCAGACGCGCGCCGCAGGGCCGCCGAACTGATGGAACTGGTCGGGCTGATCCCCGAACACGTCGACCGGTACCCGCACGAGTTCTCAGGCGGGCAGGCGCAGCGCATCGGCATCGCCCGGTCGCTCGCCACCAACCCCCGGCTGATCATCGCCGACGAGCCGGTCTCCGCGCTCGACGTCTCCGTACAGGCCCAGATCGTCAACCTTATGGAGCGGCTGCGCCGCGAACTGGGCCTGGCCTACGTGTTCATCGCCCACGACCTGTCGGTGGTGAAGCGGGTCAGCGACCGGGTCGCCGTCATGTACCTGGGCCGCATCGTGGAGATCGGCGGGAAGGACCTCCTGTACGAGGACCCCCAACACCCCTACACCCGG
Organism: Streptomyces sp. Tek67B01; assembly: GCF_055231995.1. Classification (NCBI taxonomy): domain Bacteria; kingdom Bacillati; phylum Actinomycetota; class Actinomycetes; order Kitasatosporales; family Streptomycetaceae; genus Streptomyces; species Streptomyces sp. Tek67B01. Next base: position 1,745,633 of record NZ_JBUYUY010000001.1, on the reverse strand, counting down.
GCCCTGTTGTCCGCCGTCCCGCTGCCCGATCCGGTGGCCGAGCGTCGGCGCGAGCGGATCGTCCTGCTGGGGGACCCGCCGAGCCCGGCGGCCCCGCCGCCCGGCTGTACCTTCCACCCGCGCTGCCCCAAGGCGCAGGAGGTCTGCCGCACCGAACGCCCGTTGCTGCGGATCGCCGCCTCGCGCGAGGTGGCCTGTCACTTCCCGGGGGACTGACGGGGACCCCGGGGAGACGAGGGGCCCCGGAGCCGACACGATCGGCTCCGGGGCCCCTCACCTGCTAGAGCGCCAACTCGCGGCGGAAGAAGTCCAGTTCCTGGAGCATGACCTTCTCCCTGGTGCCGCCGGGCGTCATGTGCGTGACTCCCGGCAGCGCCAGCAGCCGGTGCGGGCGGCCCGCGTCCGTCAGGGCCCGCGACAGGCGCAGGGTGTGGGAGGGGTGGACGTTGTCGTCGGCCAGGCCCGTGATGAGCAGCAGGGGCCGGGTCAGCCGGGGCGCGTCCGGGATCAGCGAGTCCCGTTCGTACACCTCCGGGTGCTCTTGGGGGAGACCCAGGTAGCGCTCGGTGTAGGCGGTGTCGTAGCGCCGGAAGTCGGTCGGCGCGGCTCCGGCGGAGGCCGCGTGGAAGAGGTCCGGGCGGCGCAGTACGGCGAGGGCCGCGAGGTAGCCGCCGTAGGACCAGCCGCGCACCCCGACCCGGGTGAGGTCGAGGTCCCGGTGGCGGGCGCCGAGCGCCTGGAGCGCCGCCGCCTGGTCCTCCAGGGTGACGTCCGAGAAACCCCGGTACATGGCGTGGGTGTGGACGGGGGAGACGTACGGGGTGCCCCGGTTGTCGACGGTGACCACCGCGAAGCCCTGGTCGGCCCACCACTGACGGTGCTGCCAGCGCCGCGGCTCCGCCGAGACGTCCTGGAAACCGGGGCCGCCGTAGCCGTCCACCAGCACCGGCAGCCGGGTGCCCGGGACGTGCCCGCGCGGGAGCACCAGGGCGGTGGGGAGGCGGTGTTCGGTGACCCGCTCCAGCAACGGGGCCACCCGGTGGGGCAGCGGTTGAGCCAAGTCCACGGGGCTGAACTCCCGCCCGTCGGCCGTGCGTACGGTGCGGCGTATCCCATCGGCGTCCGCGCCGGTCAGCAGGAGCGTCCCCGACGAGGCGAGCACGGTGTGCACCCCCGGCCCGTCGGCGAGCGCGGTGAGCTCACCGGACCCCGGGTCCAGGAGGAACACTTGCTGCTCGGCCGGATCGCGCAGCCCGACCTCGACCAGCAACCGTCCCTCGTGCCATCCGGCCGCGCGGCGGACCTGGACGCCCTCACCGGTCAGGAGCCTGCCGTCGACGGCGAGGGTGCGCGCGGCGCCGCCCGCGGTGTCGGCGGCCGTCAGCATCCGTCCGTCGGGAAGTCGGGCCGGGGTCCCGGGCAGCGGGTCCACCCACCGGGGGTGGGTGGTACGGGACAGCTCCCGCGTCGCGCCGGTCACCGGGTCGGCGCCGAGCAGCAGCACCGTGCGCTGGAGCCGGTCCTGGACCGTCAGCAGGATCTCCCCGGCCGATTCCCACCCGGCGTCCGAGACGTAGGGGAAGGTCGCGGCGTCCCAGTCGAGCCGCACCCGGTTCCCGCCCGGGCCGAGCACCCACAGCTGCACGTCCGCGTTGGGGCCGCCCGCCTCGGGGTACGCGAAGTCCTCCACCGGGAGCTCCGGGTGCGCCGGGTCGCCGATCCAGCGCCGCTGGAGGGCGGACTCGTCGACCCGGGCGGCCAGGAGGGTCTGTCCGTCGGGGGACCACCAGTGGCCGCGGTCGCGGCCGAGCTCCTCGGCCGCCGCGAACTCCGCGAGGCCCCAGCGCGCTCCGTCGTCGGGGCTGACCCGGCCTCCGGGCACTGTGTGGAGGGCGTCGCCGGTGACGTACGCGACGCGGGTGCCGTCCGCGTTCGGGCGCGGGTCCACCGCGGGGCCGGCGGCGGGGATCTCCCCGGGTGGCGCGGCGCCGTCGCGGGTGACCCCGTACAGCCGCCCGTCGAACGCGAACACGGCGTGCCGGCCGTCGCCGGAGAGGGCGTACGAGCCGATCCCGGCCGCGACGAGCCGGACGCGTTCGCGCAGCCGCCGTTCGGCGGTGGGCAGGGCGCCGGCGGCGAGTTTGCGCGGGTCGGCGAGGAGGGTCTCGGTGCCGGTCGAGGTGTCGAGGACCCAGAGGGCGTCGACCGGGTCGGTGGGGCCCGTCGAGCGCAGGAACCACAGCAGCCGCCCGTCGTCGCCGAAGGCGAAGGCGCGCGGGGCGCCGTAGGTGAACCGGCCGGTGGCCGCGGAGAGCCTGAGGAAGTCATCCATGATCGCAGTCTGCCATGTGAAATATCACACCGTATAGGTGCGCTTCAGGGGAGCCGGCGTTAGGCCATTCGAGTGGTGGGCCCCCAGAGACGGGTTTAGCGTCGGAGGGGTGGACGGGAAGACATCGCCGACCAGCACGGGGACCACCGGCAAGGTCCGAGAAGGGCGCGGCAACGGCCTCGCCCTGTTCGTCATCGCCTGCTGCCAGCTCATGGTCGTGCTGGACATCACCATCGTGAACATCGCGTTGCCGCACATCCAGAGCGCACTGGGGTTCTCCACCGAGAGCCTGTCGTGGGTCGTCAACGCCTACACCCTCACCTTCGGCGGCCTGTTGCTCCTCGGCGGCCGTACGGGCGACATCCTCGGTCGCAAACGCGTCTTCATCTTCGGCGTGCTGCTCTTCGGCCTCGCCTCCCTGCTCGGTGGACTCGCCCAGAACGAAGGCCAACTGATGGGCGCCCGGGCCCTTCAGGGAATGGGCGGCGCCATCGCCTCACCGACCGCCCTCGCGCTGATCACCACCACCTTCCGCGAGGGACCGGCCCGCAACCGGGCCTTCGGGGTGTTCGCCGCGGTCTCGGCGGGCGGCGGCGCGATCGGACTGCTGGCCGGCGGCGTCCTCGTCGAATGGCTCGACTGGCGCTGGGTGTTCTTCGTCAACGTCCCGATCGCACTGGCCATCGCCTTCACGGCCGTCAGGGTCATCAAGGAGTCCGAACGCCATCCGGGGCACTTCGACTTCGCGGGCGCGCTGCTGTGTACCACCGGCATGGTCGCCCTGGTCTACGGATTCATCCGCGCGTCCCAGGAGGGCTGGCGCGACAGCCTGACCCTCGGCTCCTTCGGCGCCGCCGTGGTCCTGCTGACCCTCTTCATCGTGAACGAACGGCGCTCGCCACAGCCGATCACGCCCCTGCACATGTTCGCCGACCGCAACCGGGCCGGTACCTACGGCATCATGCTCTTCCTCGCCTGCGCGATGTTCGGCATGTTCTTCTTCCTGACCCTCTTCGTGCAGAACGTGCTGGGATTCAGCCCCCTCAGCGCGGGCCTCGCGTTCCTGCCGGTCAGCGTCGTCATCGCCATGGGTGCGGGCCTCGCCTCCAGGCTCCTGCCGAAGTTCGGACCCAAACCGTTCATGGTGGGCGGCGCGCTCTGTACGGCGGCGGGCCTGGCCTGGCTGACGCAGACCGACGTGCACTCCACCTACCTCGGCAGCATCCTGGGGCCGATGCTCATCTTCGGCATCGGCATGGGCATGCAGTTCGTCTCGCTGACGCTGATGGCCCTGTCCAACGTCCCCGACCGGGAGTCGGGAGCGGCCTCGGGACTGCTCAACACCACGCAGCAGGTGGGCGGCTCGCTCGGCCTGTCCATCCTCGTCACCGTCTTCGGCACCGCCAGCCGCAACGAGGCCCACACCCAGGTCCCGGCCTTCCTCGCCACCGCCGACCCCGGACAGCGGGCGATGTTCCTGCGCACCGGCCGACTCCCCGACCCCTGGGGCGATCAGGTGCTCGCCTCCGGCGTGAGCACGGCCTTCATCGTGGCCGCCGCGTTCGCCCTGACGGCCGCGGTGATCGCCCTGGTGGTCATCCAGGTCCGCCCCTCGGACCTGGCCCGCCTCCAGGGCAACCACACCCCGACGGCGGCTGTTTAGACCCCGTCCGCGCGTTCCCGCGTACGCCGGCGCAACCGGCAGCGGGCCGGTCCGTCCGCGCGCAGGGTGATGCCGACGCCGACGGGGACCTCCCGGTCCACGGCCTCGAACTCGTACTCCCGGAGCGTCACCGCGAGCGCGATCACCGACTCCAGCATGGAGAAGTGCTGACCGATGCAGGCGCGCGGGCCGCCTCCGAAGGGGAACCAGGCGTAGCGGGGCCGGTCGGCCTCCGCCTCGGGAGTGAACCGCTCCGGGTCGAAGCGCTCGGGGTCGGGCCAGTGGGCGGGGTGGCGGTGCGTGACCCACGGAGCGAGGATCACGTTGGCGCCGGCCGGGACGGTGAGCCCGCCGATCCGGCTCGCGGCCACGGCCTTGCGGCCCATCACCGGGGCCGCGGGATAGAGCCGCATCGCCTCCTTGAGCACCTGCGTCAGGTACGGCAGCCGGTCGAGGTCGGCGGCCTCGGGGTCACGCTCGCCCAGCACCCGCGAGATTTCCTCGTACGCCCGCTGCTGGTGCTCTGGGTGGCGGGCCAGCAGGTGGAGCGCGAAGGCCAGGGAGGTGGCGGTCGTCTCGTGACCGGCGAGCAGGAAGATCAGCACCTGGTCGCGCAGTTCGGTGGCGTCGAAGGCGGCGTCGTCGGCGCTCTGCGCGGCGGCGAGCAGCGTCAGCAGGTCGTCCCCCCGCGTGCCTTCCGCCGCGTCCTCCCCCTCCGTCACGTCCGCGGTCTTGGCGCGGCCCCGCCGCTCGGCGATGATCCGGTCGCAGACCGCGTACAGCTCCTCCATCGCGGCGGCCGCCCGCCGGTTGCCGGGGGTGGGCCAGCCGCGCGGGATGTTGGCGGGGGAGTAGCCGCGCCGCAGGACGTACTCCGTGATGACGGGGAAGGACCGGTTGATGACATCGACGGTGGCGTCCACGTCGATGCCGAAGAGGATCCTGGCCACCGCACGCAGCGCGAGGTGCGTCATCTCGTCGGAGACGTCGACGATCCCGTCGGCGGCCCCCACCCACGTGTCGAGCGTCGCCCGGGTCTCGGCCACGACGGCGCTCGCGTAGCCGTCCACCCGGCGGCGGGTGAACAGCGGCTGGACCAGCCGGCGCTGGCGCAGGTACTCCTCGTCCTGACTGGTCAGCAGCCCGTTGCCGAGGGACTCCCGGATCTCCTGGTAGAAGGGGTTGTCCTTGCGGAAGTTGGCCGATTCCGAGGCCAGGACCTGCTGTGCGCCCTCCGGGGAGAACACGCAGTACAACTCGGTGCGCAGCCCGGGCGGCCCGGCGCTGACACGGACGACGTCACCGTGGCGCTGCTGGGCGCGCAGATAGGTTCCGAGCGAATCCGAGGTCAGGTCGAACAGCGACCCCAGCAACGGCGCCCCGGCCAACACCGGGACCTCCGTACCCGCCCGTGTTCCCGCCGTACTCTCCACTGTCATGGCCGCCCCCTCGACGCCGTCCCGAGCCCCCGATTCTGCCGCTTCCCCCACCGCCCCGTCTCGTCCATATGGCCGAATCCCACCGCCCCGGGCCGGCGCACCGGCCCGTATGACGCGGAAGCCCCCCGCCCACTCGGTGGGCGGAGGCTTCTCCGGGGGGCCCGTGCGCGGTCGGCGGGGCGGGACCTTTGGAACTTAGATGTCCCGGAAGATCTCGATCTGCGCGCCGACCGAGTTGAGGCGTTCCGCCAGTTCCTCGTAGCCGCGGTTGATGACGTAGACGTTGCGCAGGACCGAGGTGCCTTCGGCCGCCATCATCGCCAGGAGGACGACCACCGCCGGGCGGAGCGCGGGCGGGCACATCATCTCCGCCGCGCGCCAGCGGGTCGGGCCCTCGACCAGGACGCGGTGGGGGTCCAGGAGTTGGAGGCGGCCGCCGAGGCGGTTGAGGTCGGTCAGGTAGATGGCCCGGTTGTCGTACACCCAGTCGTGGATCAGGGTCTGGCCCTGGGCGACGGCGGCGATGGCCGCGAAGAACGGGACGTTGTCGATGTTCAGCCCGGGGAACGGCATCGGGTGGATCTTGTCGATCGGGGCTTCGAGCTTCGACGGGCGGACCGTCAGGTCGACCAGGCGGGTGCGGCCGTTGTCGGCGGTGTACTCCGCCGAACGGTCGTGGTCCAGGCCCATCTCCTCCAGGACCGCCAGCTCGATTTCCATGAATTCGATCGGTACGCGGCGGATGGTCAGTTCGGACTCGGTGACCACGGCCGCGGCCAGCAGGCTCATCGCCTCGACCGGGTCCTCGGAGGGGGAGTAGTCCACGTCGACGTCGATGTTCGGGACGCCGTGGACGGTGAGGGTGGTGGTGCCGATGCCCTCGACCTTGACGCCCAGGGTCTCCAGGAAGAAGCAGAGGTCCTGGACCATGTAGTTGGAGGAGGCGTTGCGGATGACGGAGACGCCGTCGTGCCGGGCCGCGGCCAGCAGCGCGTTCTCGGTGACCGTGTCCCCGCGCTCGGTCAGGACGATCGGGCGGTCGGGACAGACTCCGGCGGCGACCTGGGCGTGGTAGATGCCCTCGGTCGCGGTGATCTCCAGGCCGAAGCGGCGCAGGGCGATCATGTGGGGCTCGATGGTGCGGGTCCCGAGGTCGCAGCCGCCGGCGTAGGGCAGCCGGAACTGGTCCATGCGGTGCAGCAGCGGACCCAGGAACATGATGATGCTGCGCGTCCGGCGGGCCGCGTCCGCGTCCATGGCGTCCATGTCGAGGCGGGCCGGCGGGACGATCTCCAGGTCCACGCCGTCGTTGATCCAGCGGGTGCGGACACCGATGGAGTTCAGGACTTCGAGGAGGCGGTAGACCTCTTCGATGCGGGCGACGCGCCTGAGCACCGTACGGCCCTTGTTGAGCAGGGAGGCACAGAGCAGCGCGACGCACGCGTTCTTGCTCGTCTTGACGTCGATGGCACCGGAGAGACGGCGGCCGCCGACGACCCGCAAGTGCATGGGTCCGGCGTAGCCCAAAGAGACGATCTCGCTGTCGAGAGCCTCACCGATTCTGGCGATCATCTCAAGGCTGATGTTCTGGTTTCCGCGTTCGATCCGGTTGACGGCGCTCTGGCTGGTGCCGAGCGCTTCGGCAAGCTGACTCTGTGTCCAGCCCCGGTGCTGACGGGCGTCACGGATGAGCTTGCCGATGCGTACGAGGTAGTCGTCTGCCATGGGTGCACCGTATCTCAGATATGAGATGGGGGCCGAACGGGGTGTGGCGGACGGGTGTTACCCACAGTGGCGGGGGGTCCTGCCGGCTGACCCCGGGTCAGTCGACAGGATGCCCGCGCCCCCTGCCCGTTCAGTGCCCGCAGGCGTGGTGCCGGCCGCCGTGGACCGCCGCGTACGAGGCCGGCCGCGGGGCCGAGCGCGCGCGCCGCGCGCGGGCCGAAGCCGCCCGGCCCGCCTCGGACTCGGCGTCGTGCACGACGCGACCGCCGACCAGGGTCATCCGTACGCCCGTGTCGCTTATGTCGGACACGGGACAGCGGGTCACGTCCCGGTCGAGCAGCACCAGGTCGGCCGCCTTGCCCGCCTCCACCGTGCCGGTCAGCTGCTCCTGGCGCAACTGCCAGGCAGTGCCCGAGGTGTGCATCCGCAAGGCCGAGTCCCTGCTCAGCCCCTCCAGCTCCCGGTACAGCTCACCCTCCCCGAAGGCGCCCTGCCGGTCGATCGCCGTGCGGAGCTGGTTCCACACTTGGAGGGCGTCCACCGGCCAGTCCGAGCCGCCCGTCAGGCGCGCCCCCGCCTTCTCGATGCTCCGTGCGGGATACATCCAACGGTGGCGGCGCGGCCCGATGTAGGGCAGCAACGCCTCCATCGTCCAGGTGTCGCGCGAAGCCCATTGGAGCTGCATGCAGACGGCCACGCCGAGCCGGGCGAAACGGGGCAGATCGGCGGGATCGACTATCTGGAGGTGGGCGATGGCGTTACGCGCGTCCCGACACCCCGTCACCCGTCTGGCGTACTCGTATCCGTCCAAAGCGGTACGGACCGCCCGGTCGCCCAAGCCGTGGGCGTGCATCTGCCAGCCGGCCGCGTTGAAGCCCGCCGAGAGCCGGCCGTAATCCGCCGCCGACGTGTACAGCTCACCGCGGTTCGAGGTCGGTTTGCCCGCTCCGTCCAGATACGGTTCCAGCAGCGCCGCCGTCTGCGCCGGGTACTCGATGACCCCGTCCAGGAACACTTTGATCATCCCGAACCGGAGTCCTCCCACCCCCTCGAACTCCCGCCGCAGCCCGCGCGCGTAGGCGAGCGAGGCGGTCGGGTCCTTGGCCTGCCCGGCGTCCAGCCGGATGGCGGGCACGATCCGCTGCGGCAGCTTCCCCGCCGCCGACAGGGCCCGGTACAGCTCCAGCTCGTGCCGGCCGACGAGGGCGTCCATCATGGTGGTGACCCCGGAGGCGGCCGCCAGTTCCAGCACCTTCGCGCAGGCCGCCACGAGTTCGTCCGTCGACGGCTCGGGGACGTGCCGCTTCACCAGGTCCTGCGCGTCGTCCTTGAGCACGCCCGTCGGCTGTCCGTCGGCCCCCTTGACCACCTTGCCGCCGGCCGGGTCGGGGGTGGCCGCGGTGATCCCGGCGATGTCCAGGGCGCGCCGGTTCGCCCACAGGTTGTGCCCGTCGCCGCCGACGAGGACGACCGGGCGCCGCGTGGGCAACGCGTCCAGCATCGAGTGGTGCGGGGCGGTCCCCGTCGGCAGCAGCCCGACCGGGTTCCAGTCCTCCACCACCAGCCAGCCGTCGGGCTCCGCGCCCGCCCCGCCGGTGTCGGCGAGGAACCCCGTCAGCAGGGCGGTGAGTTCCGCCACGGTGGTCTCCGCGCTCCCCAGCGAGGGGCGCAGCGACCGCTCACCGGCGCCCAGCGGGTGGACGTGCCCGTCGTGGATACCGCTCATCACGGTGTTGCCGCGGGCATCGACCACCTCGGTGTCCCGGCCCGCGTGCCGGCGTACGGAGGCGCTCGAACCGGTGGCGAGGATCGTGCCGTCCCGCCCCACCGCGACGGCCTCCGCCGGAGCGCCGCCCGGCCGGCCAGTGAAGACCCGGGCGTTGTGGAACACCAGGGCGGCGGAGCCGCGACCGCCGGAAGGCGCGGACGCGGAGGCGGAGGCCGCGCCGGCGCCCACCAGGGTCGCCGCCGATGCGGCTCCGGCGGACGCTAGGAGCCCTCGCCGGGACAGGGGGGAAGGGGTCATGGCCACTCCAGACATCGGTAAGGCGGTTGCGGTGCGGTGCCGGTACGTGGCGTGGACACTGGGTGATTAACCCGTTAACCGGAACCCGCCCCGCGCGACGGATTCCGCACCCCACCCCGCCCACCCCGCCGCGCTCCCCCCGCCCCGTGGCCCCCGCCCGTACCATGACCCCGTGCCCGGCCCCGGACCGACCCTCGCCGACATCGCGCGCGCCGCGGAGGTCTCCATCGCGACCGTCTCGCACGCCCTCAACGGCACCGGCCGCCTCTCCGACGGCACCCGCCGCCGGGTCCGCGAGGTGGCCGCCGGCCTCGGCTACGGCTCCCGGCGCGGCCCCCGCACCCGCACCCTCGGGCTGGCGGTGACCACGTACGCCGGCTCCGCCTGGGACTTCGCGGGGATCGCCTACTTCTCCCGCCTGCTGACCTCCGCGACCTCCGCCGCGCACGCCCGCGGCTACGCCCTGACCACCCTGCCCGCCGATCGGGGCGGCGAGCCGCTCTGGCACACCCTCGCCGTCGACGGGATGCTTCTGTTGGACAGCCCGGCAGGGGACCCCGTGCTGCGCGCCCTGCGGGCCCGGGGCCTGCCGCTGGTCTTCGACGGCCGCCCGCCGGACCCGTGGCCGTCGGACACATGGGTGGACAACGACCACGCGAGCACCACGCGAGAGGTACTCGACCACCTCGCGACGTCAGGAGCCCGGCGCATCGCGCTCCACTCCGGCTACGGCCGCGAGTTCTACACCGGAGCCGTCACGTCCACCTACGAACAGTGGTGCGCGCGGCGCGGCGCGGACCCGTTGGTGATCCCCTTCGACCCCGACGACCGCGCAGGTCACGCCTTCGACGCCGCGTTCGGCGCGCCCGCCCGACCCGACGCCGTCTACTGCGTGTACGACCCGGGCGGGCGGCAGGCGCTCGCGGCCGCCGCGCGCCACGGCATCCGTACGCCCCAGGACCTCCTGCTGGTCTGCGCCAGCGAGGACGGTGGGTACGCCGAGAACGAACCGCCCGTGACCACCGTCACCCTGAATCCGGAGCGGATCGCCGTACGCGCGGTGTCCGCGCTGGTGGAGCTGATCGAATCCGGGAAAGCGGAATCGCCCGGTCAACTGACCGTGGCGGCAGGACTGCGGGTGCGTGCCTCGTCCCTTCCCCCGGACATGTACTAGAGTTATCTCGACATCGAGATATCTGCCGAAGGCGAACCGCAGCCGCCCCCGCTGGTAAGGGTTACCTAACTTAGCCTTACCTCAGCGGATTGGCCATGGGGCGTGGCGGCAGGATGCGGTTATACGCGCGAAATCATGCATGAAGGAGACTGTCGTGTCGGCGAACAGCTTCGACGCCCGCAGCACGCTGCAGGTGGGCGACGAGTCGTACGAGATCTTCCGGCTGGACAAGGTCGAGGGCGCGGCGCGCCTTCCCTACAGCCTGAAGGTGCTGCTGGAGAACCTGCTCCGTACCGAGGACGGCGCGAACATCACCGCCGACCACATCCGGTCCCTCGGCAACTGGGATTCGCAGGCGCAGCCCAGCGAGGAGATCCAGTTCACGCCGGCCCGCGTGATCATGCAGGACTTCACCGGCGTCCCCTGCGTCGTCGACCTCGCCACGATGCGCGAGGCCGTCAAGGCCCTCGGTGGCGACCCGTCGAAGATCAACCCGCTGGCCCCGGCCGAGCTGGTCATCGACCACTCGGTCATCGCCGACAAGTTCGGCACGAACGACGCGTTCGCCCAGAACGTGGAGCTGGAGTACGGCCGCAACAAGGAGCGCTACCAGTTCCTGCGCTGGGGCCAGACCGCCTTCGACGAGTTCAAGGTCGTCCCCCCGGGCACCGGCATCGTCCACCAGGTCAACATCGAGCACCTGGCCCGCACGGTCATGGTCCGAAACGGCCAGGCCTACCCCGACACCCTCGTCGGCACCGACTCGCACACCACCATGGTCAACGGCCTGGGCGTGCTGGGCTGGGGCGTCGGCGGCATCGAGGCCGAGGCCGCGATGCTCGGCCAGCCGGTCTCCATGCTGATCCCGCGCGTCGTGGGCTTCAAGCTGACCGGCGAGCTGCCGACCGGCACCACCGCCACCGACCTCGTGCTGACCATCACCGAGATGCTGCGCAAGCACGGCGTCGTCGGCAAGTTCGTCGAGTTCTACGGTGAGGGCGTCGCCGCCACCTCCCTCGCGAACCGCGCCACCATCGGCAACATGTCGCCGGAGTTCGGCTCGACCGCCGCGATCTTCCCGATCGACGACGAGACGCTGAAGTACCTGCGCCTGACCGGCCGCGACGCCCAGCAGGTCGCGCTCGTCGAGGCGTACGCCAAGGAGCAGGGTCTGTGGCTGGACCCGGCCGCCGAGCCCGACTTCTCCGAGAAGCTGGAGCTCGACCTCTCCACGGTCGTCCCCTCCATCGCCGGCCCCAAGCGCCCGCAGGACCGCATCGTCCTCGCGAACGCCGCCGAGCAGTTCGCCGTCGACGTCCGCAACTACGTCAGCGACGACGAGGAGGCCGGCAAGGAGTCCTTCCCGGCGTCCGACGCCCCGGCCTCCGCCGATGGCATCCCGACCAAGCCGACCCTGGTCACGCTGGCCGACGGCACCTCGTTCGAGATCGACCACGGCGCCGTCACCGTCGCCGCGATCACCTCCTGCACCAACACCTCGAACCCCTACGTCATGGTCGCCGCGGCGCTCGTGGCGAAGAAGGCGGCCGAGAAGGGCCTGACCCGCAAGCCCTGGGTCAAGACCACCCTGGCCCCGGGCTCGAAGGTCGTCACCGACTACTTCGACAAGGCCGGCCTGACCCCGTACCTGGACAAGCTGGGCTTCAACCTGGTCGGCTACGGCTGCACCACCTGCATCGGCAACTCCGGTCCGCTGGACGAGGAGATCTCGAAGGCGATCAACGAGGCCGACCTCGCGGTCACCTCGGTGCTCTCGGGCAACCGCAACTTCGAGGGTCGCATCAACCCCGACGTCAAGATGAACTACCTGGCCTCCCCGCCGCTGGTCGTCGCGTACGCCATCGCCGGCTCCATGAAGGTGGACATCACCAAGGACGCCATCGGCATCGACACCGAGGGCAAGCCGGTCTACCTCCAGGACATCTGGCCCTCCGAGGCCGAGGTCAACGACGTCGTGGCGAACGCCATCGGCGAGGACATGTTCAACAAGTCCTACCAGGACGTGTTCGCGGGCGACGCCCAGTGGCAGGCGCTGTCCATCCCGACCGGCAACACGTTCGAGTGGGACCCGCAGTCCACCTACGTCCGCAAGCCCCCCTACTTCGAGGGCATGACGATGGAGACCACCCCGGTCTCCGACATCGCCGGCGCCCGCGTGCTGGCGAAGCTGGGCGACTCGGTCACCACCGACCACATCTCCCCGGCCGGTGCGATCAAGGCCGACACCCCGGCCGGCAAGTACCTCACGGAGCACGGCGTCGAGCGCCGCGACTTCAACTCCTACGGTTCCCGTCGCGGCAACCACGAGGTCATGATCCGCGGCACGTTCGCCAACATCCGCCTGCGCAACCAGATCGCGCCGGGCACCGAGGGCGGCTTCACCCGCGACTTCACGCAGGCCGACGCGCCGGTCTCCTTCATCTACGACGCCTCGCAGAACTACCAGGCCGCCGGCATCCCGCTGGTCATCCTGGCGGGCAAGGAGTACGGCTCGGGCTCGTCGCGCGACTGGGCCGCCAAGGGCACCGCGCTGCTGGGCGTCAAGGCGGTCATCGCCGAGTCCTACGAGCGCATCCACCGCTCGAACCTGATCGGCATGGGCGTCCTCCCGCTCCAGTTCCCCGAGGGCGCCTCGGCGGCCGCGCTGGGTCTGACCGGCGAGGAGACCTTCTCCTTCACCGGTGTGGAGGAGCTGAACAACGGCACCACCCCGCGCACGGTCAAGGTCACCACCGACACCGGTGTGGAGTTCGACGCGGTCGTGCGCATCGACACCCCCGGTGAGGCGGACTACTACCGCAACGGCGGCATCATGCAGTACGTGCTCCGCAACCTGATCCGCGGCTAGTCACGCGGACGCCGAGCGGCACCCGAGGGTCGTATCCCCGAAAGGGGGTACGGCCCTTCCGCTTTTTCGGGCCGTCGGGTATCGGCCGGCCAGGTGACGGTGAGGTCTCAACTCGGAAAAGCCGGGGCAGATACTTGTGCACGATCTTGCTCACCCGAGCGGAAGTGGACTATACCTGTGGCCGTCCGGGCCGCCGAGAAACGAGCGGCCCCGGACGGGGGGACGGTGGGGACCTGCGGCGATGCCGCGCGCACGGCAGCCGCCGTGGTGTTCCTTCCTCCTTCACACCCCTGACGAAGGCGAGGACTTGAGCATGGGATCCACCTCCGCCCACGGCGAGAACAGCACCGGTGAGGGCCTCGGCCGCCGGGACCTGATCAAGCGCTCCGCGGCACTCGGCCTGATCGCCGTCCCGACGATGAGCTTCCTTTCCGCCTGCGCCTCCGGCGGCGACACGACGACGAAGGGCCCCGTGAAGGGAGCCGTCTCCAAGGAGAACCCCTTCGGCGTGGCCAAGGGCGGCAAGATGGACGTCGTCGTCTTCAAGGGCGGGTTCGGCGACGACTACGCCAAGGCCTGGGAAGCCGCCTTCGACAAGAAGTGGGGCACCACCAGCTCCCACCTCGGCACCCAGGAGATCACCGGCAAGCTCCAGCCGCGCTTCAACGGCGGCAACCCGCCGGACGTCATCGACGACTCGGGCGCCCAACAGATCAAGGTCGACGTCCTCGCCAAGGGCGGTCAGCTCGCCGACCTCACCCAGGTCCTCGACGCGCCCTCCCTGGACGACCCGTCCAAGAAGGTCCGGGACATGCTGATCCCGGGCACCGTCGAACAGGGCACCCAGGGCGGCAAGTTCGTCGCCCTCTACTACGTCTACACCGTGTTCGGCTTCTGGTACTCCGGCAAGCTCTTCAAGGAGAAGGGCTGGACCGAGCCCAAGACCTGGGACGAGTTCCTCGCCGTCTGCACGAAGGCCAAGGAGGCCGGCATCGGCGGCCTCGCCCACCAGGGCAAGTACCCGTACTACATCAACGTCGTCATCATGGACCTGATCGCCAAGAAGGGCGGTCTGGAGGCGATGAAGGCGATCGACAACCTCGAACCGAACGCCTTCGAGGGCAACCCGGCCGCCCTCGCTGCGGTCGAGGCGGTGTACGAGGTCGTCGAGAAGGGCCTGCTGATGCCGGGCACCAACGGCCTCACCCACACGGAGTCCCAGACCGCCTGGAACCAGTACAAGGCGGCCTTCATCCCCTCCGGCTCCTGGCTGGAGAACGAGCAGCTCAAGCAGACCCCCGAGGACTTCGACATGAAGTTCCTGCCGGTCCCGGTGCTCGCCGACAGCAAGCTGCCCTTCGAGGCCATCCGGGCCGGGGCCGGCGAACCCTTCATCGTCCCCGAGAAAGCCGCCAACAAGGCGGGCGGACTGGAGTTCCTGCGCTCGATGCTGTCACGCGAATGGTCGACCACCTTCGCCCAGCAGGCCAACTCCCTCACCGTCGTCAAGGACGGCGTCAACCCCGACGTCAAGCTGCGCCCGGGCACCCAGTCGGCGGTCGCGGCGGTCAAGGCGGCCGGGACCGGCACCTTCAACTACCTGTACCCCGACTGGTACAGCGAAATGGACACCGACATCCAGAACGCGTCCAATGAGCTGATGGCGCAGCGGATCCAGCCCAAGGAATGGATCAAGCGGGCCCAGGCTGCGGTAGACAAGGCTGCCAAGGACCCGAACGCGAAGAACAACCGCCGCAGCTGACGTCACGGACGGGACGGACACCATGAGCCACGTTGCCCGCAGCAGAGGACGGGGCGGTTTCATCACCGGCTTCCTGATCCTGCCGCTCGCGCTCTACCTGACCTTTGTCATCTGGCCCTACATCCAGACGTTCGGCTACTCCTTCACCAACTGGTCCGGCCAGTCGCCGACGTTCGGGTTCGTCGGCCTCGACAACTACGCGACGTTGATGAAGGACGAGGTCTTCCGGGGCGCCCTGTGGCACAACCTGCTGCTCCTGGTGTTCGTCCCCGTGATCACCATCCTGCTCGCCCTCTTCTTCGCCTTCATGGTGAACGCGGGCGGCCGCAGCGGCGCCGGCGGTGTGCGGGGCGTCCGGGGATCGGGAATCTACAAGATCGTCTACTTCTTCCCGCAGGTCCTCTCCCTCGCCATCCTCGCCGTGCTCTTCGGCGCCGTGTACCGCAGCGACGCGGGCGGCCTGCTCAACGGCTTCCTCATCAAGCTCGGCCTCGTCGACGCGACCCGCCCCGTCGAATGGCTCAACGAGCCGAACCTCGTGCTGTGGTGCCTGCTCATGGTCGTCGTCTGGCACGGCGTCGGCTTCTACCTGGTGCTCTTCTCCGCCGCCATGCAGTCCGTCCCGAAGGACATCTACGAGGCCGCGCTGCTGGACGGCGCGGGCCGGTCCCAGACCTTCTTCAAGGTCACCCTGCCCCTGCTGTGGGACACCGTACAGACCTCCGCCGTCTACCTGGGCATCGCCGCCATGGACATGTTCGTCCTGGTGTCCACCATGACCTCGGGTCAGTTCGGCGGCGGCCCGGACCACCACAGCGAGGTCATGGCCACGGTGCTGATGCGCAACTTCCTCTACTTCGGCAAGAGCGGATACGCCTGCGCCATGGGCGTGGTCATGCTCGTCCTGACCATGATCCTTTCCATCGTCACGCTGCGCGCCACCCGCCGCGAGCGCATCGAGTTCTGAGCGGGAGACACCGATGACCACAGTGATCAAGGCCCCCGGAGAGGCCGCCGCCGAGCGGCCCGGCGGCGCCGGCCGCGCCAAGGAGGGCGGCGGCGGCCGCTCCGACGGCACGGTGCTCAACGTCTTCTCGCACGGGTTCCTGGCCCTCTGGGCGATACTGATCGTCCTGCCCCTGATCTGGCTCGCCCTCGGCTCCTTCAAGACCGACTCGCAGATCGGCGGCTCGGCCCTGAGCCTGCCCTCCAACTGGCACTTCGACGCCTTCTCCCGCGCCTGGGACAAGGGCATCGGCGACTACTTCGCCCACACGCTGATCGTGCTGGTGTTCTCGGTGCCCCTGACCATGCTGCTCGGGTCGATGGCGGCGTACGTGCTGGCCCGCTACCCCTTCCCGGGCAACCGGGTCGTCTACTACTTCTTCGTCAGCGGGGCGATGTTCCCGGTGTTCCTGGCGCTCGTCCCGCTGTTCTTCATGGTCAAGCGCCTCGACATGCTCAACACGTACCAGGGCCTGATCCTCGTGTACGTGGCGTACTCGATGCCGTTCACCGTCTTCTTCATGCACTCGTTCTTCCGGACGCTGCCGACGGCGGTCCACGAGGCGGCGGTGATCGACGGGGCGTCCGACACCCGGATCTTCTTCCAGGTGATGCTGCCGATGGCCAAGCCCGGCCTGATCAGCGTGGGGATATTCAATGTCCTGGGCCAGTGGAACCAGTACATCCTGCCCTCCGTGCTGATGCAGCCCCAGAGCGGCTCGGATCCCGAGCGCTACATGCTCACCCAGGGTCTGATCCAACTCCAGTACCAGATGGGGTACGAGACGGACCTGCCGGTGCTGTTCGCCGGCGTGACCATCGCGATGATCCCGATGCTGGTGGTCTACCTCTCCTTCCAGCGCCAGATCCAGGCCGGTCTGACCTCCGCCACCCTCAAGTAGCGCCGCCCGCGGGCGGGCACCGGGGCCGGTCCGGCCCCGGTGCGGCGGCCGCCGGCCCGCGATATGGAGCACCTTCACGCCATAAACGCCCACTAGTGACCGATTCGTGCCGCGTCACCCTCTTGACGTCTGGAGAGCCAAAGGCTCGACTTAAGGTTCACAAGTTGGAGAGACGCCGGTGTCTCGGAGCACTCAGCCTGATCGCCGGCCGGGGGGCGACGGTCCGCCGTCGCTTATGGGCAGGAGTGGATGAGTCGTGCAGACTCCCGGATCGCAGTCGTCGCTGCATCGCGCGAACCTCGAACGCGTCGTACGGGCCGTCCGGCTGGCGGGGTCCCTGACGCAGGCGGAGATCGCCCGTGCCACCGGACTGTCGGCGGCCACGGTCTCCAACATCGTCCGCGAGCTCAAGGAAGGCGGGACCGTCGAGGTCACCGACACCTCCGCGGGCGGCCGGCGAGCCCGCAGCGTCTCGCTCAGCGGGGACGCGGGCATCGTGATCGGCGTGGACTTCGGCCACACCCACCTGCGGGTGGCAGTGGGCAACCTCGCCCACCAGGTGCTCGCCGAGGACTCCGAGCCGCTGGACGTGGACGCCTCCTGGACGGAGGGCTTCGACCGCGCGGAAGCGCTGGTCGGGCGCCTGATCCAAGGCGTGGGGGTGGGCCGGGACAAGGTCATCGGCGTGGGCCTGGGCGTCCCCGGCCCGATCGACGTGGAATCCGGCACCCTCGGCTCCACCGCGATCCTGCCGGGCTGGGCGGGGATCAATCCGCGCCAGGAGTTGTCCAGCCGTTTGGGCGTACCGGTGTACGTGGACAACGACGCCAACCTCGGCGCCCTCGGGGAGCTGGTCTGGGGGAGCGGTCGCGGGGTCAAGGACCTCGCCTACATCAAGGTCGCTAGCGGTGTCGGTTCCGGCCTGGTGATCAACGGCCAGATCTACCGCGGACCCGGCGGCACGGCGGGCGAGATCGGGCACATCACCCTCGACGAATCGGGCCCCGTCTGCCGCTGCGGCAACCGCGGCTGCCTGGAGACCTTCGCCGCCGCGCGCTACGTCCTGCCCCTCCTCCAGGGCAGCCACGGGCCGGAGTTGACGATGGATCGGGTGGTCGAACTGGCCCGCGAGGGCGACCCCGGCTGCCGTCGGGTCATCACCGACGTCGGTCGTCACATCGGCAGCGGCGTGGCCAGCCTGTGCAACCTGCTGAATCCCAGCCGAGTGGTGCTCGGCGGCTCGCTCGCCGAGGCCGGTGAACTCGTGCTGGCCCCGATCCGTGAATCAGTGGGGAGGTACGCGATCCCCAGCGCCGCCCGCCAACTCTCGGTGCTCACGGGCTCGCTCGGCGGGCGCGCGGAGGTGCTCGGCGCGTTGGCCCTCGTACTGAGCGAGATGGGCGATTCGACGCTTTTGGCGGAAAATGGAATCGGAGTACGGGCTCCCGCCCTGATGTCTTCAGTTAGATAACGGATGGCACCGTTGTCATCTCGTTAAGGATTCACTCCTTGACGGCAAACTGCGGCCGGGGTTGACTCGCATCCACCTCGGCCGCACTGTCGCGGCCTCGTCAGGGAGGTTCAACCAATGAACACTCGTATGCGCAGAGCCGCTGTTGCCGTCGCCGCCGGCGCCATGGCCGTTTCCCTCGCCGCATGTGGGAGCGCGAAGGAGTCCGGCGACAAGGCGAAGGAATCGTCTGCCGCCAAGGGTGACGCGGTCACCGTCGGCCTGCTCCTTCCGGAGAACCAGACGGCCCGTTACGAGAAGTTCGACAAGCCGCTCATCGAGAAGAAGGTCGCCGACCTCACCGGCGGCAAGGCCAAGGTGGTCTACGCCAACGCCAAGCAGGACGCGACCACGCAGAACTCGCAGGTCGACACGATGATCACCAACAAGGTGGACGTCCTGATCGTCGACGCGGTCGACGCCAAGGCCATCGCCGGCTCGGTCAAGAAGGCCAAGGACGCCGGCATCCCGGTCGTGGCCTACGACCGCCTGGCCGAAGGCCCGATCGACGCCTACACCTCCTTCGACAACGAAGAGGTCGGCAAGGTCCAGGGCAAGGCCCTGCTCGACGCGCTGGGCGACAAGGCCAAGGACGGCCAGATCGTCATGATGAACGGCTCCGTCACCGACCCGAACGCCGCCCTGTTCAAGAAGGGCGCGCACTCCGTCCTCGACGGCAAGGTGAACATCGGCAAGGAGTACGACACCAAGGAGTGGAAGCCGGAGAACGCCAACACCAACATGGCGGGCGCGCTCTCGGCGATCGGCAAGGACAAGGTGATCGGCGTCTACTCCGCCAACGACGGCATGGCCGGCGGCATCATCACCGCCCTCAAGGCGGCCGGTCTGTCCCCCCTGCCCCCCGTGACCGGCCAGGACGCCGAGCTCGCCGGTGTGCAGCGCATCGTCGCGGGTGAGCAGTTCATGAGCGTCTACAAGCCGTACGCGCCGGAGGCCTCGGCCGCCGCCGAGATGGCCGTGGCGCTCGCCAAGCACGAGAAGATCAGCGACATCGTCAACCAGAACGTCGACAGCCCCACCACCAAGGGCGTCCCGTCCGTGCTGATCCCGGTCGTCTCGCTCACCAAGAGCAACATCAAGGACACCGTCGTCAAGGACGGCGTCTACACGACCGACGAGATCTGCACCGACAAGTACGCGGCCGCCTGCGCCGCCATCGGCCTGAAGTAAAGGTCCCGGCCCGCGGCCGAGGCGCCGGGCTTCGACCGAAGCCCTCCGCCCGAACCGAGGGCCCCGTCGCCCCGATCGGGACGACCCCACACCTGTCCGGCGCCCCGCCCCCTTTCCCCGCCATCCGCGGGGCGCCGGTACAGAAACGTTTCCTCTGAATTTCCCAGCCCCATTCGCGTTCCTGCTCTTTTGCACGACATCCCCGCCGGTCAGGCGGCGAAGGAGATGGTTCATGTGTCCGCTGCGCCCGTGCTGGCGTTGCGAGGGGTCTCGAAGCGGTTCGGCGCCGTTCAGGCCTTGACCGACGTAGAACTCGAGATCCACTCCGGTGAGGTGGTCGCCCTCGTCGGTGACAACGGCGCCGGCAAGTCCACGCTGGTCAAGACGATCGCCGGCGTGCACCCGATCGATGACGGAGTCATCGAGTGGGAGGGCCGCCCGGTCTCCATCGGCAAGCCCCACGACGCCCAGAACCTGGGCATCGCGACGGTCTACCAGGACCTCGCGCTGTGCGACAACATCGACGTCGTCGGCAACCTCTTCCTCGGCCGCGAGCTCAAGCGCCGCGGCGTCCTCGACGAGGTGGAGATGGAGCGTCGCGCCCGCGAGCTCCTGACCACCCTGTCCATCCGGATACCCAGCGTCCGGATTCCCATCGCCTCGCTGTCCGGCGGTCAGCGCCAGACCGTGGCGATCGCCCGTTCGATGCTCGGCGAGCCCAAGCTCGTCATCCTCGACGAGCCCACGGCGGCCCTCGGCGTCGAGCAGACCGCCCAGGTCCTCGACCTGGTGGAGCGGCTGCGCGAGCGCGGTCACGCCGTCATCCTCATCAGCCACAACATGGCCGATGTGAAGGCCGTCGCCGACAAGGTGGCGGTCCTGCGGCTGGGCCGCAACAACGGCGTCTTCAGCGTCGCCGACACCTCGCAGGAAGAGATCATCTCCGCCATCACCGGGGCCACGGACAATGCCGTGACCCGCCGGGCGGCCCGCACCGGGGAGGCCCGCAAGTGAGCACCCAGAATCCTCCCGCCGGTCCGCTGGACAAGGGTCCCGCCGACCAGGCACAGCACGTCGATCCGGTCAACCCGGCCGCCGCGGCGGACGCCATCCCGGCCGTGGACCCGCGCCTGCTCGTCCGCGAGCAGGGCCTGTCCGGCTACCTCAGCGAGTTCGGCCGCAAGATGAAGGCCGGCGACCTCGGGTCCATCCCGGTCGTCCTCGGCCTGATCATCATCTGGGGCATCTTCCAGGGGTTGAACGCGAACTTCCTCTCCCCGGAGAACCTCACCAACATCGCCATCACGATGGTCGCCACCGGCATGATGGCCGTCGGCATCATCTTCGTGCTGCTCCTCGGCGAGATCGACCTCTCGGTCGGCTCGGTCAGCGGTGTCTCGGGCGCGATCGTCGCCGTCCTCGCCGTCACGCACGGCGTGAACGAGTGGCTCGCGATCCTGGTCGCCGTCGCGGGCGGCGCGCTGATCGGCGCCATCCACGGGTTCTTCTTCGCCCGGATCGGCGCCCCGGCCTTCGCCGTCACCCTGTCGGGCCTGCTGTTCTGGTCCGGCGCGATGCTGCAGATCCTCGGCAGCAACGGCACGATCAACCTCGACCCCGACGGCGTCGTCGGGCAGCTCACCACGTACTACTTCACGGACGTGGCCGCTGCCTACGGCCTGGCGGCGATCGCCGTGGCGGCCTACTTCCTGGCCTCCTTCTTCGACAACCGTCGCCGGCAGGCCGCGGGCGTCCCCTCGCGGCCGCTCGGCGAGATCGTGCTGCGCACGGCCGTGCTCGCCGTGTTCACCTTCGGCCCGGCCGTGGTGTTCAACCAGTACAAGGGCCTCCCGCTCGCGGTGGTGCTCTTCCTGCTCGTGCTGGTCGGTACGGACTTCGTCCTGCGCCGTACCTCCTTCGGCCGCAACATCTTCGCGCTCGGCGGCAGCGTCGAGGCCTCCCGGCGAGCCGGCATCAACGTCACGGGCATCCGCATCGCGGTCTTCTCCATCGCGGGCACCTTCGCCGCCATCGGCGGACTCTTCTGGGCGTCCAAGATCGCGGCGGCCAACCAGAGCGCCGGCGCCGGCGACCTGCTGATGAACGTGATCGCGGCGGCCGTCATCGGCGGCACCAGCCTCTTCGGCGGCCGGGGTCGCACCTGGAACGCCCTCCTCGGCGTCATGGTCATCACCTCGATCCAGTACGGTCTGGCCCTGGAAGGCATCGCGACGCCGATCCAGTACATGATCACCGGCGCGGTCCTGCTGGCGACCGTGGTCATCGACTCGGTCACCCGCAAGACCCAGAAGACGGCCGGACGCGCCTGACGGCGCGGTCGCCGGGCGTGACCCGGCGGTAAGAACGGTCACAGTGCCCGGTGCCACTTCGTGTGGCACCGGGCACGTGTGCGTACATGTGTGCGTACGCCTGTGCGGGTATGGGCCCGTTTGGGATGTGTGACTTCGCAAGGACGTGTACAGGTATGTCAAAGGCGTGACCGTCCCGGTACCGCCCGATGATGCTCGTCGCGAGCGGAACATTAGACTCGACAGACCAGCAAGCAACTGCAAGGAGGCACGGGTGCTGCTGACCCGCATCAAGGGACCGCGCGATCTGGACCGGCTCAGTCAGGAGGAGCTCACTCAGCTCGCCGCCGAGATCAGGTCCTTCCTCGTCGACGCCGTCTCCAAGACCGGCGGGCACCTCGGCCCCAACCTCGGCGTGGTCGAACTGACGATCGCCCTGCACCGGGTCTTCGACTCGCCCAAGGACAAGGTCCTCTTCGACACGGGCCATCAGGCGTACGTCCACAAACTGCTCACGGGCCGCCAGGACTTCGGGAACCTGCGCTCCAAGGGTGGGCTGTCCGGCTACCCCTCGCGCGCCGAGTCCGACCACGACGTGATCGAGAACTCCCACGCCTCCACGGTGCTGGGCTGGGCCGACGGCCTGGCCAAGGCCAACGAGGTGCTCCGCCGCGAGGACCACCACGTCGCCGCCGTCATCGGTGACGGCGCGCTGACCGGTGGCATGGCCTGGGAGGCGCTCAACAACATCGCCGCCGCCAAGGACCGCCCGCTCGTCATCGTCGTCAACGACAACGAGCGCTCCTACGGGCCCACCATCGGCGGCCTGGCCAACCACCTGGCCACGCTGCGCACCACGGACGGCTACGAGCGCTTCCTCGCCCGCGGCAAGGAACTCCTGGAACGTACCCCGGTCGTCGGCAAGCCGCTCTTCGAGACCCTGCACGGCGCCAAGAAGGGCCTGAAGGACTTCATCGCCCCGCAGGGCATGTTCGAGGACCTGGGTCTGAAGTACATCGGCCCCATCGACGGCCACGACATCGAGGCCCTGGAGTCGGCGCTCCAGCGCGCCAAGCGCTTCAGCGGCCCGGTCATCGTGCACTGCCTCACCCAGAAGGGCCGGGGCTACACGCCCGCCCTGGAACACGAGGCGGACCGCTTCCACGCGGTCGGGGTCATCCACCCGGACACCGGCCTGCCGGTGAAGACCGCCGCCGCCAGCTGGACCTCCGTCTTCGCCGACGAGATGGTCAAGCTCGGCCGCGAACGGGAGGACATCGTCGCCATCACCGCGGCCATGCTCCACCCGGTCGGCCTCAACAAGTTCGCCGAGGCCTTCCCGGACCGCATCTTCGACGTCGGCATCGCCGAGCAGCACGGCGCCACCTCGGCCGCCGGCCTCGCCACCGGCGGAGTCCACCCGGTCTTCGCGGTCTACGCGACCTTCCTCAACCGTGCCTTCGACCAGGTCCTGATGGACGTGGCCCTGCACAAGTGCGGGGTCACCTTCGTCCTGGACCGGGCGGGCGTCACCGGCGACGACGGCGCCTCCCACAACGGCATGTGGGACATGTCCATCCTCCAGGTCGTCCCGGGCCTGCGCCTGGCCGCCCCGCGCGACGCCGAGCAACTGCGCGCCCAGCTCCGCGAGGCCGTCGCGGTCGAGGACGCCCCGACCGTCGTGCGCTTCTCCAAGGGCGTCGTCGGCCCGGCCGTCCCGGCAGTGGGCCGGATCGGCGGCATGGACCTGCTGCGCGCCCCGGACCCGGAGGTCACCCGGCCGGACGTCCTGCTCGTCTCGGTGGGCGCGCTCGCCCCCATGTGCCTGGAAGTCGCCGACCTGCTCGACAAGCAGGGCATCTCCACCACCGTGGTCGACCCGCGCTGGGTCAAGCCCGTCGACGAGGCGCTGGCCCCGCTCGCCGAGCGGCACCGCGTGGTCGTCACCGTCGAGGACAACGGCCGCACCGGCGGTGTGGGCGCCGCCGTGTCGCAGGCCCTGCGCGACGCGGGTGTCGACGTACCGCTGCGCGACTTCGGCATCCCGCAGCGCTTCTTGGACCACGCGCTGCGCAAGGAGATCCTCGCCGAGATCGGGCTCACCGCGCCCGACATCGCCCGGCAGGTCACGGGCCTGGTCGCCAAGCTGGACGGCCGCTACGACAGCGAGCCGGCCGCCACCGTCGACTGACCGAACGGGCCACGCGCGGTTGCACGCGACGGGCCGGGAGATCACCCTTGAGGGGGTGGGCCTCCCGGCCCGTTCTCGTGTGCCTCGTCACCAGCCGGAGGTGCGTCGGTGAGCAGGAATCTGAAAAGCCCCTTCCGGACCAAGACGGTGGAGCAGTCCATCCGTGACACGGAAGAGCCGGAACACGCGCTCCGCAAGTCGCTCTCCGCCTGGGACCTGACGGTCTTCGGGGTGGGCGTCATCATCGGTACCGGGATCTTCGTCCTCACCGGCATCGCGGCGCGCAACAACGCGGGACCCGCCACCGCGCTGGCCTTCGTCGCGGCGGGCATCGTCTGCGCCCTCGCGGCGCTGTGCTACGCCGAGTTCGCCTCCACCGTGCCGGTGGCCGGTTCGGCGTACACCTTCTCCTACGCCTCGATCGGCGAGCTGCCCGCCTGGATCATCGGCTGGGACCTCGTACTCGAGTTCGCGCTCGGCACCGCCGTCGTGGCGGTCGGTTGGTCCGGGTACGTGCGGCACCTCCTGAGCACCAACCTCGGCTGGGACTTGCCCGCCGCGCTGTCGGGGCCCGACGGGGGAGGCACCTTCGACCTGCTGGCCTTCCTGCTGGTCCTGGTACTGACCGCGATCCTCGTCGTGGGGACGAAGCTGTCGGCCCGGATCACCGCGATCGTCGTCGCCATCAAGGTGACGGTGGTGCTGCTGGTCATCATCGCCGGCCTGTTCTTCATCAAGGCGGACAACTACAAGCCGTTCATCCCTCCGGCCCAGGCACAGCCCCCGGGCAGCGGTTGGAAGGCGCCCCTGGTACAGCTGCTCTTCGGCTACGCCCCCACCAACTTCGGTGTGATGGGCATCTTCACCGCGGCCTCCCTCGTCTTCTTCGCCTTCATCGGCTTCGACGTCGTGGCCACCGCGGCGGAGGAGACCAAGAACCCCCAGCGGGACATGCCGCGCGGCATCATCGGTTCGCTGATCATCTGCACGGTGCTCTACGTCGCCGTGACGCTGGTGGTCACCGGCATGGAGAAGTACACGCAGATGTCGGCCACCGCCCCGCTCGCCGAAGCCTTCAAATCCGTGAACCAGCCCTTCTTCTCGGGCGCCATCAGCCTGGGGGCGTCCGTCGGCCTGATCACGGTGTGCATGATCCTGCTGCTGGGCCAGACCCGCGTGTTCTTCGCGATGAGCCGTGACGGGCTGCTGCCGCGCTTCTTCTCCGTCACCCACCCGAAGTACCGCACGCCCTACCGGGCGACCGTCACGCTCGGCGTGGTCATCGCCGTCATCGCGGGCTTCACGAGCCTGGAGAAGCTCGCGGAACTGGTCAACATCGGCACGCTGTTCGCCTTCGTGGTGGTGGCCCTCGGCGTGATCGTCCTTCGCCGCACCCGTCCGGACCTGCACCGGGCCTTCCGCACTCCGTGGGTGCCGGTGGTGCCCATCCTGTCGATCGCGGCGTCGCTGTGGCTGATGCTCAACCTGCCCGCCGAGACCTGGCTGCGGTTCGGCATCTGGATGGTCATCGGCCTCGTCGTCTACTTCCTGTACAGCCGGCGCAACAGCCGCCTCGCCCGGGCGGGCCAGGAGGCGGAGTTCTAGGTTCCGGAGTTCCAATGACCGGAGTTCCAGTGACCGAAGCGCGCCGGCCGTCCGGTGTCAGCCCTTGGCGGGGGAGTCCTTCGCCGAGGCGGGGACCTTCTGGTCCGCGCGCAGGGCGTCCCACAGTCGGCCGGCCTGCGGCTGGGCGACGACGACCCGGTTGGGGTCGACCTTGTCGTAGGCCACCGGCATCATGATGGTTTCCATCGTCTCCGGATCGACGCCCTTCATGCTCTGCGCGAAGTCGGCGAGCGCGGTGAGCGAGGCGAGCTGGGAGTCGGTGGTGAGCGACTTGGTGCCGGCGTCGGCGAGCTTGTAGAGCCGTGCCGGGTTGCCCAGGGCGTCCTGCTTCTTGATCTCGGCCAGCATGGCCAGCATGAACTTCTGCTGGAGGCCTATGCGTCCGAGGTCGCTGCCGTCACCGTAGCCGTAGCGGGTACGGACGAACTTCAGCGAGTCGGTGCCGTTCAGCCGGTGCGTGCCCGCGTCCAGCTTGAGGCCGCCCTTGGCTCCGCTCATCGGCTTGTCCAGGGTGACGGTGACCCCGCCGAGGGCGTCGACCAGTTCCTTGAAGCCGGCGAAGTCCACCTCGACGAAGTGGTCCACGCGGATGCCGGAGAGCTGCTCCACGGTCTTGACCACGCAGGCCGGACCGGCCACCGAGTAGACGGAGTTGAACATGACCCGGTTCGCGGGCGGCACGGTGGCGCCGTCCTTGTCCTTGCACTCGGGCCGGCTGACCAGGGTGTCGCGCGGGATGCTGACCGCGGTGGCCTTGGACCGGCCCTCGGGTATGTGGACCAGCATCGCGGTGTCGGAACGGGCTCCGCTGACGTCGCCGTGGTCGAGCTCCCCGTTGGCGCCGGCCCGTGAATCGGAGCCCAGGACCAGGACGTTCTGGGCGTTCTCGACCACCTTGGCCGGGCGGTTGTCGCCGATCGCCCGGTCCAGGTCGACACTGTCGATGTTGCCGTTCAGGTGGCTGTAGGCCCACCAGCCGACGCCGCCCGCCGCGAGGACGAGAGCCGCCAGGGTCGCCAGTACGATCCACAGGACGCGTCTGCCGCGTCGCGGCCGGCGCCGGGAGGCGGGGGAAGGGGCCGAGGGCCGGTCGGTCATGGAGGCAGAGCCCTTCTATTATCGAAGGGGTGCATCATAAGACACACTTTCGAGTGGCTGGTTCTTTCGGGTGAACAGCCCCGCCCGTTCGGGCGGACGTACTCGGCGGATGAGTGGAGAGCGGCGTGATCCGAGGCAGAGGCGGTAGCCGGGCCGCCACTTCGGCCCGTGGTGCCCACCAAGCCTCCGGCGCCGCGACCGGCGCCCCCAAGACCTCGCCCCCGGCCGGGAACTGGCTCTTCCGGGGCGGTGACGGCCGCCTGACGGCCTACGCGTCCGGCCCGCGAGGCCTCCTGCGCTGGACCGAGGCCGCCGCTCCGTACGCCGGCTGGATCGGCCCCGAGCTCCTCGAAGTACCGGGCTGGACCGGGCCGGTGGCGATGGCCCGCAGCGCCGAGGGCTACGTGCACTTCGTGGCCCTGACCGCCGCCCCCGACGGCTCGGGCAGACCCGAAATCGTGGTCTCCACCCAGTTCCAGCCCGGCCGCGGCCTGATCGACTGGCACAGCCTCGGCACCCCCGCGGTCCCGGGCGGCCCCACCGGCGACGGCCTGGCCGGCCCGCCCCGCATCGCCGTCAACCAGCGCTCGGGCGCGACCCACGTCATCGTCTCCCTGCGGTACGGCGGCATCCTGCGTCGCAGCCGCAACGCCGAGGGCAAGTGGGGCGGCTGGAAGCAACTGGCCGAGGAGCCCTACGAGGGCGCGGTGACGCCGCTGATGCCCGCCGGCGGGCCGCTGGAACTGCTCGCCCTCGCGCCGGGGCGCACCGACCGCTGGACCGGCGTCAGCGGCGGCCGGTTCGTCCTCACCGACCGCATCCCCACGCCGGTCGTGCCCGACACCCCCGCGGTGTGCGAGACGGGCCCGCGCCGCCTCACGTACTTCTGGCGCTATCCGGGAGACGGCTCGTTGGTCGCCTGGCGCCCGGCCGGACCGGGTACGCAGGGCGGCCTGATGGGCCTGGGCGGCCAGGGCGGCCATGGCGCGCCGGGCGTCACCCGTGCCGACATAGGCGGCTACGACTGCACGGTGCTCGCCCAGGTCGGCGCGGACGGGGACATCGAAGTCACCGCCTACGTCACCGAGAACGAGGGCTACGGCACCTGGTGGGTCCCCCTCGGCGCCCGGGGCGCCCGCGCCCCCCAGGTCGCGGTGGACGCGACCGGCCGGCTCGTCGTCGCCGCCCTCGACCGCGACGGCGCCCTGACCGTCGCCCGCCAGGACACCGCCGAGCAGGGCCTCGCCTTCGGTCCCTGGGAGACCGTCGGCTGAGCGGTCGCGGGAACCGGCTCACCGGGCCGGCAGCGGGGTCCGCTCGGCGATCTCCAGGCTCAGGCCCCCGGATTGCGTGTAGTACGGGGTGGCGACCAGCTCCATGCCGTGGACACCGGGCGAGGGCGCGATCCGCACCGGAACGCGGGCCGTCACGTCGACCTCGGGGCCACGCCGCGGGCCGAGCCGGACCTCCCGGGTGACGCCCTCGAAGCTCACCGCGAGGTACAGGTCCCAGATGCCCGGCGCCAGCGGCCAACCGTTCGCGGTCTGCGCCAGGTTGACCCGCGCGGAGAAACGGCCCATGGCCCGGGGCCGGCCCTTGGCGTTGGTCAGCGCGTCGTCCCGACGGGCGGTCACCGTGTAGGTCTCCCTGGCCCCGCTCGTCCGCTCCCGCAGTACCACCCGGGTGGCCCGCTCCTTCGTCGACAGTTGCTCGAAGAAGGCATAGCCGTCCAGCAACAGCATGGGGCCGTCCCAGCGGAGCTTTTGCAACTGGTGGCTGACGGTCATCTCGTCGGTGATGTCGAACAGGTCGTCCGGCAGGCCCACCTGCGGGTCGCGGAAGAACGGCAGCGTCGTGAACACACGTCCGTTCTCCACCGTCTTGCGCACGGCCGGCCGGTCCTTGTCCGCCTCGAAGTCCGCCATCGCCTGCGCCTCGGCGAAGCGGTGCCCGGCCAGCAGCGCGAAACGCGCGGCCACCATGCGCGGCAGCAGCGCGAGCGCCCCGGGCGTCACCTGCGTACGAAGCACCTCCGCGGCGGCCCACAACGCCTGCTCGCGTTCGGCGGGGTCGGTGGCCGTCAGCAGCGCGGCCGCGGTGGCCTCGCCGAGCTCCACCTCCAGGTGCCGCGCGTGCAGCCGGTCGCGGCGCGGCCCTTCGGGCAGCAGTGAGGACACCTGTGCCAGCATCCGGGAGGCCAGCGCGACCCGGTCCGCCAAGGTGGCGTACGGGGCCGGGGCGGCGGCGCCCTTGACGACGCAGACCGCGTCGGCGACGACGGAGACGTTGTCCGCGCCGATGAACGCGGCGGCGGTGAAGGCCTGCTCGTCGCCGATGGCCATGTCCGTCGGGAACGCCAGGCCGCGGCGCTGGAGCAGCGTCGTGCGGAACAGCTTGTCGGGGGTCAGCGACCAGTAGGCCTTCGTGGAATCCAGGTCGGTGTAGGGCTGGTTCTTGCGGTACAGGGAGGCGGCCTCCGGGTGCCCGCCCGGGCCCTCGGGCTTGCCGAGCACCACGTCGGCCTCGTGCGTGTCGGCCGCCGCCACCATCCGCTCCAGGGCGTCCGGCGCCAGCCGGTCGGTGGCTTCCAGGAAGATGACGTACCGGCCGCGGACCTGGCTCAGCGCCCAGTTGCGGGCGGATGCCGGGGTCATCCCGCGCGCGACCTGCCCCATGCGCAGCACCGCGGGGTACTGGTGTACGGCGCGGGCCAGTACGGAGCCGCTGTCGTCCGTGGAACCGTCGTCGACGGCGATGATCTCCAGCCGATCCGGGCCGATCGACTGCGCGAAGAGCGAGGACAGGCAGGCGTCGAGCGCGGCGGCCTGGTCACGGACGCGGAGCGCGACCGTGACGTCCTTGATGTCGGTGACGCCCCCGACGGCTGTGTTCATGATCTCGTGATCCTCGTTCAGTTCTGCCGGGAACGGTGGGGCCAGGGCATCTCGCCGGTGAGTTCGGGCCACTGCCAGGGGTGCCGGGCGCTGTCGGCCGGCCGCTCGGGGAAGACGCCGGGGGAGTCCGGCGTGCCCACGAACACGTTCACGTGCGAGGTGAGCTCCACCCCGGCCGGACTCGCCACCGTGTAGGTGAAACGGTCGTAGCCCGTGGCGCCTGCGGCGGGCGTGTAGGTGACCCAGCCGTCGTACGACAGCTCGGCCTCGCCCTGGCGCGGCTGCGACACCGATACGGCGGTGCTGCCCGCGGGCGCCCCCGACAGCAGGTTCACCGTGCCGGGGCCGCCTGCCGCCGTCGCGATCCGCAGGCCCCGCGCGGCGGCGGGGCGCAGCGGCAGCGGCTCCGCGCCGAGCCGGCCCGTACGGATGAGTTTGCGGCCCGAGGCGTCGGGGATGGCGACGACGATCTGGGCCCGGATGCTGCGCGGCCGGGCCGGCTCACCCACCCGCAGGTGCAGCGCGCCCGTGGTGGTCCCGCCCGCGTCGGTGCGCACCCGGAACCAGCGCTGGCGCGGGAAGTACTCCAGCCCCTGTACGCCGACGATCTCGCCGGCCCCGCTCAGGGGCTCCTCCAGCAGGTACGCGCAGCCCCGACCGGCGCCGGGGTCGGCCGCGACCGACAACGCGAACTGGACCGTCTCCCCGGGCGCGGCGCCGGTCCGGGGGTCGGCGGAGCTGTACAGGGCCGCGTAGACGGCGCCCGACGACGGGTCGTCGCCGGTGGCCCGGCCTCGGCGGAGCAGGTTCACGCGCGGGACTCCTTGGCGGCCACGGGCCCGGACACCCGGGACGCGGTGCGGTGCTTGAAGGTCTCCTCGTCCAGCCAGCCCAGCTCCTCGTAGGAGAACCGGCGGCGGTCGAGGCCACGGACCCAGGGGGACGGGATGACGCCCTGCTCGGCGAGGCTGCGGGCCACGAAGCGGGCGCATTCGATGGCGCCCTCGGCGCGCAGGTGCACGTTGTCCCCGTCGTGGACGTTCTCCAGCAGCGGTTCGCCCGGCCGCAGGTAGGTGAAGACGGGCTTGGACGCCTCCGGCCCGAGCTCCTCCCACCACTGCAGGCTCTGCCCGTACAGGTCGAGGTAGGGGACGTGCTCGTCCTCGGCCAGTTGCCGGGCCGCGAGCGGGTAGTCGCCCAGGAAACGGGCGATGTTGCCGTGCGCGTCGATGCGCCGCCGCTCGTACGGCAGCAGCACCACGGGGTGCGCCTGCCGCTCGCGCGCGCCGTGCACGTACGCGGCCAACTGCTCCTGGAAGGTGGAGAAGGGCTTGGTGTGCAGTCCCGGGTCGGGCTTCACGTCGATCTGGCCGAAGCCGAACAGGAAGTAGTCGCCGGGCTCCAGCTGGTCCAGGATCCACTGGAGCCGGCCCCGCTCCCGGAAGCTCTTCGAACTCGCCCGCGCGCGCGAGCAGTTGACGACCTCCAGGGCGTCGGTGAGGAACAGCGGCAGCGCCTGCGTCCAGCCTGCCATGGGCAGGTAGCTGTAGGGCCGGCTGACCGCCTGCGAGTCGCCGGCGACGAACAGCCGCCGCGGCCGGGCGAGCCGCGGCTCGGGTACGTAGCTCACGGCTAGACTCCCCCGTCCTCCGTGGTCTGGATCAGCACGGACTCCAGCGCCGCCTCGACCGCGGAGCGCTGCGCCGCGTTGGTCGGGTCCTGCTTGCGCACGTCGATGACGTGGCCGGTCATCTCCGACAGCAGGACGTCGAGGGAGGACAGCGCCACCGCCTCGGAGGTCAGCAGGGAGTCCGAGGGCTCCTGCCCGAACGCCTTGGTCCGCATCGGGGTGGCGGTGCGCTCCGGGTTCACGCAGTTGACCCGGATGCCGTTTTCGGCCCACTCGTCGGCGAGCGCCTGGGTCAGGTTGACCATGGCGGCCTTCGTGGAGGAGTACAGGCTGTACTTGGCGCGGCCGCGGGTGTAGCTGCTGGAGGTGAACAGCAGCAGCTGGCCCTCGGTCTCGCAGAGGTACTTGTAGGAGGTGCGCGCGATGTTCACCGGCGCCAGGTAGTTGACCTCCAGCGCCTCGCGGATCGTGTCGTTGTCCGCCTCGTCGAGCCGGCCGACCCGCAGCACGCCCGCCGTGTTCACGACGAAGTCGATGCGTCCGGTCTCGGCGTACGCCCCGGCCAGTGCCTCCTCGACGTGGTCGGGGTTCTCCACGTGCGTGCCGGTGGTGGAGCGGCCCAGCGCGAAGACGCGGGCGCCGAAGCCCTCCGCGATGCGCGCGATGTCGGCGCCGATCCCGTACGAGCCGCCGAAGACGACCATGGTCTTGCCGGACAGCTGCGAGCGGTAGGCGTCGTCGCCGGCCTGCGCGGGCGCGGCGTGGGAGGCGAGTTGGAACAGCTTGTCGGCGATGAAGACGTCGACCGGCTGGGTTACCTTCATGTTGTACTCGTCGCCCGTGACCACGTGGACCGGTACGTCGGGCAGGTACTTGACGACCACCGAGCAGTCGTCGGTGGCCTGGAAGGACGGGTCCGCGGCGGCCCGCTCGTAGGCGGCGCGAATGGTGGAGAGCCGGAACCCCTGGGGGGTCTGGCCGCGGCGCAGCCGGGAGCGGTCGGGCACCTCGGTGATGAACTCGCCGTCGTCCCCGTGGGTGCGGGTGACGATGACGGTGTCCGAGGAGGGGATCGCGACGTCGACGGCCTGGTAGCGCTCCAGGGACTCCACACACTCCCGGACCACGCGCTGCGACAGCAGGGGACGTACCGCGTCGTGGAACAGGAGGTTGACGTCGTCGCCCGCGCCGAGCCCCTCGGAGGCCGCGCGGATGGCGATCCGGGTGGTCTCGCTGCGGGTCGAACCGCCCGCCAGCACGCGGGTGACCTTGGCCAGACCCGCGCGCTCGACGATGCGCCGGGCGTCGTCGACGTAGTCGGGCGTCATGAGCAGGATGACCTCGTCGACGTCCGCCGCGCTCTCGAAGACGTGCAGCGTGTGCTCCAGGATCGGCTTACCGGCGATCTTGAGCAGCTGCTTGGGTATTTCGAGACCGATGCGCTGGCCCGTGCCCCCGGCGAGGACGACGGCGATGGTGCGGCGGGGGTTGGGTCTGGACGACACGTCGCCTTCTTCCTGGGCTGAGGGCAGTCATGGCTGTGGAGCGGTAGGCCGCGAACGGGGACGCCCGTTATGCGGGGTGGTAGCTCGCTTCCGGTTCCTCGATGGGGAAGTCGAGGAGTCCGCGCCGGTAGAGGTTGTTGGCGGCGGCGTTGAACCGGACGACCGAGGGCGGGTACTCCTCGCCGAGGAGGTACTGCTTCAGTTGCTCCCGGTAGGGGGCCATGAAGTCCTCACGGGGCTTCAGCATCGCCTCGATGGCCTCCGACAGACCCGTGCAGTCGGAGTCCAGCAGGTAGGAGGCGTAGGCGGTGCGCTGCTCGTTGCGGAACTCCTGGTCGGGCAGGCCGTCCAGGTTGAAGATCGCGTACGGCTTGAGGGTCGCGATGAAGTCGGACACGACGCTCGACATGTCGCCGATGAGCAGGTCGGACTGGTTGAAGCAGTCGTACAGGGCCGGGATGCGCTCGATCACCACGTGGTGCGCGGCGTCGGGCATCGCACTCCAGTACAGCTTCCCCGCCTGGTTGCGGCTGCGCCGGATGCGGGCGGTACGTTCCTCTTCGGTGAGGTCGGGGTACTTGGAGCGGACGCCGCGCTCGGACAGGTCGGCGATCCGCTTGTCGATCCGGGCCAGCTTCTTGGCGGCGGCCTTGGAGTCGGTGACGTTGCGGCCGAAGCGTCGGGCGTTGTCCTCTTCGAGCAGGGCGATGATCCGCCGGTGCGCGGCCGCGGCCTCGGCGGAACGCGAACCGGTGAGCGGGTGCGGCTTGTAGATGATGCGGATGGCCTGCTCGTGGTCGAGCAGGGCCTGGATCAGCTTCTCGCCGGCCGGGATGACGGAGGTATAGCAGGCGTCGTCGGTCCAACCCTCCCAGGTGGGGGCGTAGATGACGGTCGGGACCGGGCCCGCGACCTTGCCGGTCCAGCGCTGGAGGGACATCAGCTGGGGCCGGCCGACCTCGACGATCTGGTTGTGCGTGACGGCGTGCTTGATGCGCTCGTAGCGGTCGCGACCGGCGCGTCCGGCCACCCAGATCTCGTCGAACACCTTGCTGACGCGGTTGCTGCTGGCGAGCTTGTCACTGTCGCCGTGACCGATGAAGACGTGCTTGACCTCGGCGCGCTGGAGCATGTGCACGTTCTTGCCCGCGTTGCCGGGGTAGAGGGCGACGCGCAGTTCGTTCATCTCGATCCGCGCGAGGTTGTCGGCCTTGGGGACGCAGATGACGGGAACGGACGTCGCGTCGAGGTAGCGCAGGGTGGCCCGTTCGCGCAGCACGATGATGGGCCGCAGTTCCAGGGACTCCAGGGACTCCAGCCACATGTTGACCTGGTACATGAAGTCTTTGGAGATGGCGGCGAAGGTGAAGTAGAGCGCCACCTGCGGGCGGTAGTGCGCCAGCTGGTTGTTCAGCTCGTCGATGGCCTCGTCGACGGTCGGCAGCTTGAGCGCGTTGCGCGCGTCGGGCAGCAGCACGAGCAGGGAGAGGTAGGCGACGAAGACCGTGGTGATCATTCCGTAGGTGACGAAACGCCAGTCGTCGGTGGCGATGGTCGCCAGGGCGCCGCCCACGAGGGGTATGTCCAGGTGCAGTGTCTTGCGGACGTGCTTGTTCACGAGGAAGGGGTGCGGCATGCGCCGGATGCCGAGCGCGGTCTCCGTGTCGAGCCCGCGCGTGGTGAACGGCAACTCGTTGCGCTGCTTGCGCACGTGCTTGAGGAGCGCCCCGTAGGCGAGCTGGAGGATGAACAGCAGGAGCAGCCCGATGGTGGTCATCTGCGACACGAAGGAGGCGATGTCGGCGACGGCTCCGCACAACCCCAGCAGCAGGAACTGCCGGATGAGGAAGCGCATTGTCAGGCCGAAGCGCGAGTCGCGCAGCCGCTCCAGCGTCGTCGACTCCGTGTTGTGCAGCATCAGGTCCGCCACATAGCTGATGGCCACGCAGTAGGTGAACATCGGCACGGAGGCCAGCGCGACGGCGACCATCATGCCGAGGAAGCTGAGGATGAGCCCAGAGGTGATCAGAACGCCCATCGCGGCGTGCAGTCGTTTGGAGCCCATCGGGGGAGTCGCTCCCAAGGAGTGTTGTAAGGATTGTGTCAGCGCGTCGGAGTAGTATAAGCAGCCAAATGGATGGCTTAAGAACGTCCGGTGAACCGCAGGCCAACGTTCGTGGGAGCCGTGGCGATGCCCCCGCGCATAGGTCATCCGAGGTCAGCGAACCGCTCACAGGGTGAAGCGATAGACCGTCAGCTCGCGCCGATCCCCGGCTTTTATGGAAAATCCCACACACAAACCCGGGCGTGACCCCGCCATGCTGACGGCCATTCCCTCGGGCTCCCGATAGGGGAGATTCGGCGCCACGGTCACCCGGTGACGGCCCTGCGCCCGACCGGTGCGGATGTCAATCGCGGAGACATATGTATTTCCCCCGGACTTGGGGGGATTGTCCCCGTTCTTTCCGGTATAGGGATGCCCGGTCAGCACGTACACGAAGTCACCGTGCAGCGCGCAGCCCTGGAACCACTCCTCCTCCTTGACCTGCACCCCGGCGCTCATCAGGTGCGCGGCGTCGAAGTGACCGGCGAGGAAGTCCGCCGTCCCGTACACCGCGAACCGGTGCTCCCCGTCCTCGGTGTGACTGACCAGCACCCGGCCGCCCGCCAGGTCCAGCGCGGGCGAGACCTCGGTGGCGCCGGGGACCGGCTCGTAGTGGGTCACGGCCTTGTCCGAGCCGTCGACCGTCGCCCCGTCCTTGAAGCGCACGCGCGCCACCGAGCGTCCGTAACCGGTCGCCGGGTCGGGCTTGCCCTCCACCCATATGTACGTGGTGGTGCCGGCCGGTTCCACGCCGAAGGAAATGCCGTGCCCGAAGCCGCGCAGATACATGTGCCCGAGCGGTATCCCGGAACTGCTCAACCGCGTCAGGCACATATCGCCCGCGCTCTTGCGGTCGCCGGAACTGACGGGCTCGTCCTCGCCATCGAGCCGGATATCACCCTGAACGCCCTGGAGGGTGTAGAGCAGCCCGTTCGCGTCGTCGAACGCGAACGATTGCGGACCCGTCGTGTTGAAAAGCGGCGTGGGCGCCAACAGTTCCGCACCTGTCCGCATATCGAACTCACCGACGCGCGGAGGGGAGTTGTCCGGCGGTACTTCCTCGGTATCGGACCCGAGCGCCCATACGAGGCCGCTCGTGGTGATGCCGGCGGCTACGGCGCCGCCCGCGAAGAGCAGGTTCCGGCGGCTGAAAGATCTCTTGTCGTCCGCCATGCCCGGTATTCTGCCGGCCCCCTCGACGGGCCCCGCAGCCGCCCCCGTACGCCCGGAGCCAAGAGTTCCGCGAAACGGCGGACGCCCGCCCCCCTGGTGAGGGGGACGGGCGTCCGGACCGCTCGCGCGGTGGGGGTGCTCCGGGCACTCGGGCCGGTGTGGAACCGGGTGCGGCCGGTGCGGACCCGGTTCAGGCCGGGACGCTCGCCAGGCCGGGAGCGAGGAACTTCTTGCCGTTCACGCGCTCGGAGACACCCTCGCGGTCCAGGTACGGCGTGATGCCGCCCAGGTGGAAGGGCCAGCCGGCGCCCGTGATGAGGCAGAGGTCGATGTCCTGGGCCTCGGCCACGACACCCTCCTCCAGCATCAGGCCGATCTCCTGCGCGACCGCGTCCAGGACGCGGTCGCGCACCTGCTCCTCGGTCAGGACGGAGTCGCCCTGCACGAGGAGGGCGGCGACCTCGGGGTCCAGCTCCGGCTTGCCGGAATCGTAGACGTAGAAGCCGCGCTTGCCGGCCTCGACGACCCGCTTGAGGTTCGGGGAGACGGTGAAGCGCTCCGGGAAGGCGCGGTTCAGGGTCTCGGAGACGTGCAGACCGATCGCCGGGCCGACGAGCTCCAGCAGCACCAACGGCGACATCGGCAGCCCGAGCGGCTCGATCGCCTTCTCGGCGGTGACCACCGGGGTGCCCTCGTCGATGACGTTCTGGATCTCGCCCATGAAGCGGGTCAGGATGCGGTTCACGACGAACGCCGGGGCGTCCTTGGTGAGGACCGCGGTCTTCTTCAGCTTCTTGGCGACACCGAAGGCCGTGGCCAGCGAGGCGTCGTCGGTCTGCTCACCGCGGACGATCTCCAGCAGCGGGAGGATCGCGACCGGGTTGAAGAAGTGGAAGCCGACCACGCGCTCCGGGTGCCGGAGCTTGGAGGCCATCTCCGACACCGACAGCGAGGAGGTGTTGGTGGCGAGGATCGCGTGCGCCGGGGCGACCGCCTCGACCTCCGCGAACACCTTCTGCTTGACGGACATCTCCTCGAACACGGCCTCGATGATGAAGTCCGCGTCCGCGAAGCCCTCGGCCTTGTCCAGGACACCGCTCACCAGGGCGGTCAGGCGGTTGGCCTTGTCCTGGTTGATGCGGCCCTTGCCGAGCAGCTTCTGGATCTCGGCGTGGACGTAGCCCACGCCCTTGTCCACGCGCTCCTGGTCGATGTCGGTGAGGACCACCGGCACCTCCAGGCGGCGCAGGAACAGCAGCGCCAGCTGCGAGGCCATCAGGCCCGCGCCGACGACGCCGACCTTGGTGACCGGACGGGCCAGCGACTTGTCCGGCGCGCCGGCCGGGCGCTTGGCGCGCTTCTGCACCAGGTTGAAGGCGTAGATGCCCGAGCGCAGCTCGCCGCCCATGATGAGGTCGGCCAGCGCCGAGTCTTCGGCGTCGAAGCCGGCCTGGAGGTCGCCGTCCTTGGCCGCCGCGATGATCTCCAGCGCGCGGTAGGCGGCCGGGGCGGCGCCGTGCACCTTGGAGTCCGCGATGAAGCGGCCCTTGGCGACGGCCGCGTCCCAGGCGTCACCGCGGTCGATCTCGGCGCGGACTACCTCGGTCTCGCCGTTCAGCACGCGAGCCGTCCACAGCAGCGACTGCTCCAGGAAGTCGGCGCCCTCGAACAACGCGTCCGCGATGCCGAGTTCGAAGACCTGCTTGCCCTTCAGCTGCCGGTTCTGGTTCAGCGAGTTCTCGATGATCACCGAGACCGCGCGCTCCGGGCCGATCAGGTTCGGCAGCAGGGCGCAGCCGCCCCAGCCGGGCACCAGGCCGAGGAAGACCTCGGGGAGGGAGAAGGCCGGGATGGCCTTCGAGACGGTGCGGTAGGTGCAGTGCAGACCGACCTCGACACCGCCGCCCATCGCCGCGCCGTTGTAGTACGCGAAGGTGGGGACGGCCAGGCCCGACAGCCTCTTGAAGACGTCGTGGCCGCCCTTGCCGATGGCGAGCGCCTCGTCGTGGTTCTTGAGCAGCTCGACGCCCTTGAGGTCGGCGCCGACCGCGAAGATGAACGGCTTGCCGGTGATGCCCGCGCCGACGATGGAGCCGGCCGTGGCCTCCTGCTCGACCTGGTCGATCGCCGCGTTCAGGTTGGCGAGGGACTGCGGGCCGAAGGTGGTCGGCTTGGTGTGGTCGAAACCGTTGTCCAGCGTGACGAGCGCGAAGCGCCCGGCGCCGAACGGCAGGTCCAGGTGGCGCACGTGCGCCTGGGTCACGACCTCGTCCGGGAACAGCTCGGCCGCGCCCTTCAGGAGCTCAGCGGTGGTGCTCACTTGGAGTCTCCCTCGGCGTTGAAGTTCGGGTTCTCCCAGATGACCGTGGCGCCCATGCCGAAGCCGACGCACATGGTGGTCAGGCCGTAGCGGACGTGCGGCTGCTCCTCGAACTGGCGGGCCAGCTGCGTCATCAGGCGCACGCCCGAGGAGGCGAGCGGGTGGCCGAACGCGATCGCGCCACCGTACTGGTTCACGCGGGCGTCGTCGTCGGCGATGCCGTAGTGCTCCAGGAACGCGAGGACCTGGACCGCGAACGCCTCGTTGATCTCGAAGAGACCGATGTCGTCGATGGTCAGGCCGGCCTGCGCGAGGGCCTTCTCGGTGGCCGGGATCGGGCCGTAGCCCATGACCTCCGGCTCCACGCCCGCGAAGGAGTACGCGACCAGGCGCATCTTGACCGGGAGGTTGTTCTCCCGGGCGAAGTCCTCGGACGCGATGATCGCGGCGGTGGCGCCGTCGTTGAGACCGGCGGCGTTGCCCGCGGTGACCCGGCCGTGCGTACGGAACGGGGTCTTGAGGTTCGCCAGGTTCTCCAGCGTGGTGCCCGGGCGCATCGGCTCGTCGGAGGTGACCAGGCCCCAGCCCGTCTCGCCCGCCGCCTCGTTGGTGTTGCGCACCGAGATCGGGACCAGGTCCTGCTGGATCTTGCCGTCGGCGTAGGCCTTCGCGGCCTTCTCCTGCGAGCGCACGGCGTACTCGTCGGCGCGGAGCTTGGTGATCGTCGGGTACCGGTCGTGCAGGTTCTCGGCGGTCATGCCCATGAACAGGGCGGACTCGTCGACCAGCTTCTCGGAGACGAAGCGCGGGTTCGGGTCGACGCCCTCACCCATGGGGTGGCGGCCCATGTGCTCGACACCGCCGGCGAGGGCGACGTCGTAGGCGCCGAAGGCGACACCGCCCGCGACGGCGGTCACGGCGGTCAGCGCGCCGGCGCACATGCGGTCGATCGAGTAACCCGGGACCGACTGCGGAAGGCCCGCGAGGATGCCGGCCGTGCGGCCCAGCGTCAGGCCCTGGTCGCCGATCTGCGTGGTCGCGGCGATGGCGACCTCGTCGATCTTCTTGGGGTCCAGGTCCGGGTTGCGGCGCAGCAGCTCCCGGATCGCCTTCACGACGAGGTCGTCGGCGCGGGTCTCGTGGTAGATGCCCTTCGGGCCCGCCTTGCCGAACGGGGTGCGGACGCCGTCGACGAAGACGACGTCCCTGACGGTACGAGGCACGTTGGCTCTCCTCCAGGTGCGGGGTGGCACTGCTGCGCGGGGGCGGCTCGGCACGACTTGCTGAGCGCCCGCTCACCCGGCCATGCTACTTGCCGGTAACCGGCGTGCACACCCCCTCCCCGAACAGCGGCGAAGGTCACACCCGGGCGGCGGCCGATCGGAGCGACGGCAGGCCCCGATGGGGTCGGATCCGGGGCTCCGGCGGCCCGGCGCCGGGCCGCCGACCGGGGCCGAGCGGATGCTGGCCCCGCCGGGGGCACGGGCCTCCGGATCCCCCGGAGGACGGACGACCCCATGACCCTCACGCCCACCGACCACGCCGTCCAGCACAAGTCGACCGTCCCCGCCAACGCGGGGGACCTGGTGAACCTCTTCGTGCGCGAATACGACGGGACGCAGCCCAATACCCCGCCCGCCAAGCGGCGGGCCGTCCTGATGCTGCACGGCAGGACCGTGCCCGCCCTGGCGATCTACGACATCGGTACCGGCGACTACAGCTGGGCCCGGGAACTGGCGAAGGACCACTACGACGTGTTCGTCATGGACCTCCAGGGCATGGGGCGCTCACCCCGCCCCGAGATGGACATGCCGTGCAATGCCAACCCGGCCCAACACGGCCGGGTACTGACCCCCAACCTGCCTCTGACCAGCGACTGTGCCCCGTCCTACCCGCACCAGCTGAACAACTCACAGAGCGACTGGGACGAGGTGCACACGGTCGTCGAGTACATCAAGGACCTCCACGGCGTGAAAAAGGTGGACCTGATCGGCAACTCCGCCGCGGCCTACGCGCTGGGGCCGTACGCCATCAAGTACCCGGGCAACGTCCGGAGCCTGATGTTCCAGGCGCCGGTCTTCAAGCCCGACGGCCAGGCCAGCGCCCCGAACACGGAGTTCGGCGCGCCGTTCCCGCTGCCCCTGTCCAACCCCCCGTACCCGATGAACCTCGGTCTCAAGTCCGGGGTGCAGCAGGCCTGGGCCAACGAGACCGACCCCGACTGCACCGACCAGCAGGCGCCGGACATCCTCGACCGCGTCTGGGCGGAGATGATGGCCAGCGACGACAAGGGCCGCACCTGGGGGAAGGTGCTGCCCAACGGTCAGCCGGAAGGGGTGAGCCGCCAGCGCCAGACCTTCTGGTGGGGCTGGAACAAGCAGACCGCGCCCCTGCACGGGGTGCTCGGCGGCGCCGTCCCCGTGCTCCTCGTGTACGGGGAGCTCGACAAGACGGTGACCACCGCCGGCCTGTCGGTCGTCGAGCTCTACAAGGCCATCGCGGGCGAAAAGAAGCTGATGTTCAAGGTGTCCTGCGCCAGCCACCAGATGGTGTGGGAGGGCCGGCGCAAGATGCTGCACCTCATGTCGAAGCAGTGGCTCAAGAACACCGCCGTGTTCGGGCTGTCGAGCGGCAGCTACTACGTGGACAACGCCGACAACCACTCGCCGCTGCCCGTGTAGTGCCGGCGCCGCGGGAACGCCGAGAGCCCCCGGCCGGGCGGCCGGGGGCTCTCGGGACATCCGTACGGGTCAGGCGGTCGCCGCCAAGGCCTCGACCAGGGACGGGGTGACCTGCTCGATCTGCCACGGGCGGGCGCCGTAGCCGGCGAGGGCCTCGGCCACCGCCTCCGGCTCCCGCCGCTGCGGCGGCTCCCAGCACAGCCGGCGGACCGTGTCCGGGGCGATCAGGTTCTCCTGCGGCATGTTCAGCCCCTCCGCCAGCGCGGAGACGGCGGCCCGGGCCGCCGACAGCCGCGCCGCCGCGGCCGGGTCCTTGTCCGCCCAGGCGCGCGGCGGCGGCGGGCCGGCCGGCGTCGCCCCCGGCTGCGGCAGCTCGCTCTCGGGCAGCGCCCGCGCCCGGTCCACGGCGGCCATCCACTGCTCCAACTGCCGGCGCCCCATCCGCTGCCCGAAGCCGGGCAGCGCGGACAGCGCGGTGGCGTTCGCCGGAAGGGCCAGGGCCGCCTCGACGATCGCGGCGTCCCCGAGCACCTTGCCCGGCGAGACGTCACGACGCTGGGCGATCCGGTCGCGCGACTCCCACAGCTCGCGTACGACGGCCATCTGCCGGCGCCGGCGCACCTTGTGCATGCCGGACGTACGGCGCCACGGGTCCTTGCGCGGCGGGGCGGGCGGCGCGGAGGCGATGGCCTCGAACTCCTGGTGCGCCCATTCCAGCTTGCCCTGCCGGTCCAGCTCCTTCTCCAGCGCGTCCCGCAGGTCCACCAGCAGCTCCACGTCGAGCGCGGCGTAACGCAGCCACGGCTCGGGAAGCGGGCGGGTGGACCAGTCGACGGCGGAGTGGCCCTTCTCCAGCACGTAACCCAGCACGCCCTCGACCATCGCGCCGAGTCCGACCCGCGGGAAGCCGGCCAAGCGGCCCGCCAGCTCGGTGTCGAACAGGGAGGTGGGGGTCATGCCTATTTCACGCAGGCACGGCAGGTCCTGGGTGGCGGCGTGGAGGATCCACTCCGTACCGGTCAGGGCGTCGCCCAGCGTGGACAGGTCGGGGCACCCGACCGGGTCGATCAGCGCCGATCCGGCGCCTTCGCGGCGCAGCTGCACGAGGTACGCGCGCTGGCCGTAGCGGTACCCGGAGGCGCGTTCGGCGTCGACGGCGACGGGTCCGGTGCCGGCGGCGAAGGCCGCGACCACCCGGGCCAGGGCGTCCTCGTCGGCGACCACCGGCGGGATGCCCTCGCGGGGTTCGAGCAAGGGAATCGGCGCCTTGTCGACGTCGTCCGGGGGGCCGCCCCCGGTGGTGGTGCGCAGGTCTGCTGCGGTCTCTTGGGCGTCGGTCACCGCTCAAGGGTATCCGTGGATGTGACGCGCCCGTCGCCGGAACGTTCCGTCGACGGGCGCGGGGGTGGAGCGGGGATGCGGTGCGGACGTTTCCCGGGGGTTGCCCGGGACGTTGCCCAGGAGCCTCCGGGCGGGGTCAGTGGATGATCCCGGTCCGCAGTGCGACGGCGACCATTCCGGCCCGGTCGCCGGTGCCCAGCTTGCGGGCGATCCGGGCGAGGTGGGACTTGACGGTCAGGGCGGACAGGCCCATCGATACGCCGATGGCCTTGTTGGACTGGCCCTCCGCGACGAGGCGCAGGACCTCGACCTCGCGGCCGGAGAGCTCGCGGTAGCCGCCCGGGTGGCTCGGGGCACCCGGGGGGCGGCGGTGCATACGGGCGGCCGCGGCGCCGATGGGGGCGGCGCCGGGACGGGTGGGGAGCCCGATGTTGGTCCGGGTTCCGGTCACGACGTAGCCCTTGACTCCGCCCGCGAGGGCGTTGCGTACCGCGCCGATGTCGTCGGCGGCGGACAGGGCCAGGCCGTTCGGCCAGCCGGCGGCGCGGGTCTCGGAGAGCAGGGTGAGACCGGAACCGTCGGGCAGGTGTACGTCGGCCACGCAGATGTCGCGCGGGCTGCCGACGCGGGGGCGGGCCTCCGCGATGGACGACGCCTCGATCACATCACGTACTCCGAGGGCCCACAGATGGCGGGTCACGGTGGAACGGACGCGCGGGTCGGCCACGACGACCATGGCCGTCGGCTTGTTCGGGCGGTAGGCGACCAGGCTTGCGGGCTGCTCGAGAAGAACGGACACCTAGGCCTCCTGGGGGAGTGGCGGGGCGTCCGGCTCGGGGAAGGAAAGCCGGTGCGCACCGTGCTGATGGTCACTGACTCCTTCGGCACGTCACCCGCCCGGCTTTAGGGAATGATCACGATTTGGTGAGTAACAATTCGGGCAATTCGGACGCTTGATCGATCAAGCGATGATCAGAAGGCCGCAACGGGCGTCCTGTTCTGACCGTCCGCGGCGTCGACCCGGCCCGGCGGTCGCGTCGCCGCACGTGCCGTCGGGCGCCCCGTGGGCCGTACGGCCCCTCCGCTACGGGTGGTGCGGGCCGCGTCGCTGTGGCAGGGAGACCACGCCCGTGCCGGAGTCCGTCGGACCCACCGGCGGCAGGCCCGCGACCT
This sequence comes from Streptomyces sp. Tek67B01, assembly GCF_055231995.1. Classification (NCBI taxonomy): domain Bacteria; kingdom Bacillati; phylum Actinomycetota; class Actinomycetes; order Kitasatosporales; family Streptomycetaceae; genus Streptomyces; species Streptomyces sp. Tek67B01. The sequence continues at coordinate 1,701,990 of NZ_JBUYUY010000001.1, read as the reverse complement.
GGCACAGCAGCTCGCACCAGGCCGACAGGTGCGCCGCGGTGTCCGGCACGCCGCCCACCCCCTCGCGCGGCGTCCAGGAGGCCCTGATCTCGATCTGGGTCGCCGGCCTGCGCTCCGAGAGACCGCCGAAGTAGTGCGAGCTCGCCATGGTCACGGTGCCGCTCGCCTCCCCGTAGGTCAGCCCGCGCGCGTCCAACGCGCCCGTCAGCCAGGACCAGGAGACCTCCGGCAGCAACGGGTCCCCGGCCATTTCCGGCTCCAGCTCCGCCCGTACGAGCGTCACCAGCCGGAAGGTGCCCTGCCAGGCGTCGTGGCCGGCCGGATCGTGGAGCAGGATCAGTCGGCCGTCGGCCAGGTCGTCCTCGCCGTCGACGACCGCCGCCTCCAGCGCGTAGGCGTGCGGGGCCAGTCTCTGGGGCGGCTTCGTCGGCTCGATCTCGATGTCCGTGCGCAGCCGCGCCTTCTTCAAGCCGTCGACCGCCCGCCGGAACGGGAGCGGGACGGAGCTCTCCTTCGCGCTGTCCGTACTGTCAGCGCCATCTGAAAATCGTCCCTGAGCCGCAGCCATGCGGGGAAGACTAGGCGGAACGGGAGCCCGTACGGCGCAGGGACACCCGCACCGGGCCGCGCACTTCTTCATACGTGCGAAGATTTGGCGCGTGAGCGCCATTGACCGCCCGACGGGCCAGCCGAGTCAGACGTACGATTCCGCCTTCCTGAAGGCGTGCAGGCGAGAGCCGGTGCCGCACACCCCGGTGTGGTTCATGCGGCAGGCCGGGCGCTCACTTCCCGAGTACCGCAAGGTGCGCGAGGGCACGGCCATGCTGGAGTCCTGCATGCGCCCCGACCTGGTCACCGAGATCACGCTGCAGCCGGTGCGACGCCACAACGTGGACGCCGCGATCTTCTTCTCCGACATCGTGGTGCCGCTCAAGGCCATCGGCGTGGACCTGGACATCAAGCCGGGCATCGGCCCGGTCGTGGCCCAGCCGATCCGCCGCCGCGAGGACCTCGCACAGCTGCGCGACCTCACCCCGGAGGACGTCTCCTACGTCACCGAGGCGATCGGCATGCTCACGGGTGAACTGGGCCCCACGCCGTTGATCGGCTTCGCCGGCGCGCCTTTCACCCTCGCGAGCTACCTCGTCGAGGGCGGCCCGTCGAAGAACCACGAACACACCAAGGCCCTGATGTACGGGGACCCGCAGCTGTGGGCCGACCTGCTGGACCGCCTGGCGGAGATCACCGCCGCGTTCCTCAAGGTGCAGATCGAGGCCGGCGTCTCCGCGGTGCAGCTGTTCGACTCCTGGGTCGGCGCTCTGGCCCCGGCGGACTACCGGCGCTCGGTGATGCCCGCGTCGGCGAAGGTGTTCTCCGCCGTCGAGTCGTACGGAGTCCCGCGCATCCACTTCGGCGTGGGCACCGGCGAGCTGCTCGGCCTGATGGGCGAGGCCGGCGCGGACGTCATGGGCGTCGACTACCGGGTCTCGCTGGACGAAGCCGTCAAGCGGGTCGGCCCCGGCAAGGCGCTCCAGGGCAACCTGGACCCCGCCGTGCTGTTCTCGACCCCGGAGGCCGTCGAGGCCAAGGCGGACGAGGTCCTCGCGGCCGCCGCCGGCCTGGAGGGCCACGTCTTCAACCTCGGCCACGGCGTGCTCCCCACCACGGACCCCGACGCGCTGACCCGTCTCGTGGACTACGTCCACACCCGCACGCAGCGCTAGGCCCTATCGGCCGGGGGCGGGAGGGTCGCTGCGCGGCGCCGGCCCCTCCCCGCCCTTTCGCCGGTCCCCGGGCGGAGCCGGGGAAGCCGGCCCGCGGGGCTAGGACTCCGCCGCCCGCACCGCGGACACCGCCTTGCGGGCCGCCACCTGGATCGGGTCCCAGACCGGGGAGAACGGCGGCGCGTAGCCGAGGTCCAGGGACACCACCTGGTCCACCGTCATCCCCGCCGTCAGGGCCACCGCCGCGATGTCCACCCGCTTCGCGGAGCCCGCGCCGCCGACGATCTGGACGCCGAGCAGCCGGCCGGTACGGCGCTCCGCCAGCATCTTGACCGTCATCTTGGCCGCGCCCGGGTAGTAGCCCGCCGTCGTGGTCGACTCGATCGTCGCCGTCACGAAGCGCAGCCCGGCCGCCAGCGCGTCCTTCTCGCGCAGTCCCGTCCGGGCGATCTCCAGGTCGCACACCTTGCTCACCGCCGTCCCCACCACGCCCGGGAACGTCGCGTAACCGCCGCCGACGCCCGAGCCGATCACTTGCCCGTGCTTGTTGGCGTGCGTGCCCAGCGGGATGTGCCGATTGCGGCCGGCCACCAGGTCCAGGACCTCCACGCAGTCGCCGCCCGACCAGATGTTCTCGTGACCGCGCACCCGCATCGACAGGTCCGTCAGCAGCCCGCCCGACTCGCCGAGCGGCAGACCGGCCGCCCGGGCCAGGGCCGTCCGGGGCTCGACGCCGATGCCGAGGACGACCACGTCCGCCGGGTACTCGTCGCCCGCCGCCGTGGCCACCGCCGAGGCCCGGCCCTCCTCGTCCGTCAGGATCTTCATCACCTCGGCCCCGGCAACCGTGCGGATGCCCATGTTGTTCATGGCGCCGTGCACCAACGCGCCCATGTCCGGGTCCAGGGTGGCCATCGGCTGCTCGCCGCGGTGCAACACGGTGACCTCGAAGCCCCGCCCCACCAGGGCCTCCGCCATCTCCACACCGATGTAGCCGGCGCCGACCACGACCGCCCTGCGGCCCGACGTCCGCTCCAGGGTGTCCATCAGGCGCTGCCCGTCGTCCAGCGTCTGCACCCCGTGCACCCCGTGCGCGCCGATCCCGGGCAGGCGCGGACGGACCGGGCGGGCGCCCGTCGCCAGCACCAGCTTGTCGTAGCCCGTCCAGCTCTCGGCGCCCGATCCGAGGTCCCGGGCGCGGACCCGCTGCCCCGCGAGGTCGAGTTCGACGACCTCCGTGCGGGTGCGCAGGTCGATGTCGCGGGCCCGGTGCTCCTCGGGGGTCCGGGCGATCAACGCGTCCCGGTCGGTGACCCGGCCGCCGACCCAGTAGGGAATGCCGCACGCCGAGTACGAGGTGAAGTGCCCGCGCTCGAAGGCGGTGATCGCGAGCTCGTCCGGGCCCTTCAACCGCCGGGCCTGGGAAGCGGCGGCCATTCCCGCCGCGTCGCCGCCGACCACCACCAGTCGTTCCGCTGCCATCGTCCGCACCGTCCTCCGCCTGCGCCACCGTCACGTGTGGGACACGCTACGGGTGAACGGCCGCATACGTGTTCAGTTCCCGTTGTCGCTCCCCGCCCCCGGCCGTCGCCGGCGGCCAGGACTGCGGTCCGGCCGCGTTGATCGGTCTGAGACGATGTGTCCATGCACGAAGCGGACATGCGTACGGACCGGCCGGGTACCCCCGGTCACGTCGTCGTCATCGGCGGCGGCATCGCCGGCCTGGCGGCCGCCCACCGGCTGCTCGGCGACGGCGTCCGCGTCACGCTCCTGGAGGCCGGCCCGCGCCTCGGCGGCAAGCTGTACGCCGGGGAGCTCGCCGGCGCCCCCGTCGACCTCGGGGCCGAATCCATGCTCGCCCGCCGCCCCGAAGGCGTGGGCCTGGCCCGGGCCGTGGGGCTCGGCGACGCGCTCCGGTCGCCCGCCACCGCCACCGCCCGTCTGTGGACGCGCGGCGCGCTGCGCCCCATGCCCAGTGGCCATGTCATGGGCGTCCCCGGCGAATTGGGGTCCCTCGCCGCCTCCGGGGTGCTCTCGGCCGAAGGCCTGGCCCGGATCGAGGCCGAGCCGACGCTGTCGCCCGTCGAGATCGGCGAGGACGTCGCCGTCGGTGAGTACGTCGCCGCCCGCCTCGGCCGCGAGGTCGTCGACCGGCTGGTCGAACCGCTGCTCGGCGGGGTCTACGCGGGCGACGCCTACCGGATCTCCATGCGGGCCGCCGTTCCGCAGCTCTACGAGGCCGTCCGCACCCACGCGCTCTTGGGCGACGGCGTACGGGAACTGCAGCGCCGGGCCGCGACACCGAACCCGGCGGCCGGCCCGGTCTTCGCCGGCGTCGAGGGCGGCGTCGGCCGGCTCCCGCTCGCCGTGGCCGAGGCCTGCCGGGCCGCCGGAGCGGACCTGTACACCGGGCGTCCCGTGCGCGAGCTCCTCCGTACGCCCGATGGCTGGCGCGTGGTCACCGCGTCCGAGGTCATCGAGGCCGACGGCGTGGTCCTGGCCACCCCCGCCGGACCCGCCGCCCACCTGCTCGACGCGCTCGTGCCCACCGCCGCCGCCGAGCTGCGCGCCGTCGAGTACGCCTCGATGGCCCTGGTGACCATGGCCTTCCGGCGCACCGACCTGCCCCCCGCGATCACCGACGGCGGCGCCAGCGGGTTCCTCGTGCCGCCGATCGACGGCCGCACCATCAAGGCCTCCACCTTCTCCAGCAACAAGTGGGCCTGGTCGGACGCCGATCCGGACCTCTTCTTGCTGCGCACCTCCGTCGGCCGCCACGGCGACGAGGCCGAGCTGGAGCGCGAGGACGTCGAGCTGGTCGAGGTCTCCCTCCGGGACCTCGGCGCGGCCGTGGGCCTCACGGGCCGCCCGGTCGCCTCCACCGTCACCCGCTGGGACGGCGGGCTGCCCCAGTACCCCGTCGGCCACCTCGCCCGGGTCGCCCGCATCCGGGCCGCCGTCGCCGCCCTGCCCGGCCTCGCGGTGTGCGGAGCGCTCTACGACGGGGTGGGCATCCCCGCGTGCGTCGCGAGCGCGGGCAAGGCGGCCGACGTGGTGCTCGGCGCGCTCGGGGGCACGTTCGGCACCCCTGGCACAGACCACTGATCAGCACACGGGACAATAGGCACATGACTGCACCAGAGAAGATTCCCAACGCGGGGAAGAAGGCGAAGGACCTGAACGAGGTCATTCGCTACACCCTGTGGTCCGTCTTCAAGCTGAAGGACGTTCTCCCGGAGGACCGCACCGGCTTCGCCGACGAGGTCCAGGAACTCTTCGATCAGCTGGCCGCCAAGGACATCACCGTCCGCGGCACCTATGACGTCTCCGGCCTGCGCGCCGACGCGGACATCATGATCTGGTGGCACGCGGAGACGGCGGACGAGTTGCAGACCGCCTACAACCTCTTCCGCCGCACCAAGTTCGGCCGCACGCTGGAGCCGGTCTGGTCGAACATGGCCCTGCACCGCCCGGCCGAGTTCAACAAGTCCCACATCCCGGCGTTCCTGGCCGACGAGAACCCGCGCGAGTACGTCAGCGTGTACCCCTTCGTGCGCTCGTACGACTGGTACCTGCTGCCCGACGACGACCGCCGCCGCATGCTCGCCGACCACGGCAAGATGGCCCGCGGCTACCCCGACGTGCGCGCCAACACCGTCGCCTCGTTCTCGCTCGGCGACTACGAGTGGCTGCTGGCCTTCGAGGCCGACGAACTGTGGCGCATCGTCGACCTCATGCGTCACCTGCGTGCCTCCGAGGCCCGTATGCACGTCCGTGAGGAGGTGCCCTTCTACACCGGGCGCCGCAAGTCCGTCGCCGATCTGGTGGCAGGGCTCGCCTGATACCTCCCCTGGGGGGAAGGACCGGCGCAGTGCCCCCGTGACTGGGGGGCGGCCGCCGGTGATCGGGAGGCCCCGCCCCCGAATCGACGCAGCCGGAGATCCCGCCCGGAAGTTCAGACGACCGGCGGCAGCAGTGCCCTGGGAGCATTCCCCGGGGCCTGCGCCGCCCGCTCGTCCAGCGACACCGGTGCGGGCTCCGGATGCGGCGCGCACGCGACACGCCGCCCCGGGGTGTCACCCGTCAGCAAGTACCGCTCCACGTGCCGGTCGACGCAGTCGTTGAGACCGCCGACCACCCCGTGGGTCCCCGCCCCCTCCTCCGTGACCAGCGCGGCCGACGGCCCGAGCCGCCGCCGGAGCTCCAGCGCACCCCGGTAGGGGGTCGCCCCGTCCCGTTCCGCCGCCACGACCAGGGTGCGGGGGAGCGAAGGCCGCCGGGCCCCGACGTCCACCGGACGTCGCCGCTCGCGCACCGGCCAGGACGCGCAGGGCAGGTTGAGGAACGCGTTGGCCCAGGTCTCGAAGGGCGCCCGGCGCGCCACCTCGGTGTTGTCCCGGTCCCAGGTCTCCCAGTCGGCGGGCCATGGGGCGTCGTTGCACAGCACCGCCGTGTAGACGGCCGTCGCGTTCTCCGCGGCGACGGCGCGCGCCGGGTCGGGCGCGGCCTGCTCCGTCAGCGGGCCCGGGTCGCCCCGCAGGAAGGCCGCCAGCGCCCGTGCCCGGTCGGGCCAGACGTCGTCGTAGTACGCGGTCTGGAGGAAGGCGGCGTGGAGTTCGCCCGTTCCCACCACCCCGCCGGCGGGGGTGCGGGCCACCGCTTCCCGGACGCGTTCGTAGGCACCCAGCACGGACTGCGGGGTCGCACCGAGGCCGTACGCGGCGTGGTGACGGGCGACCCAGGCGCGGAAGTCGTACCAGCGGCGCTCGAAGCCGGGGCCCTGGTCGAGGTTGTTGCGGTACCAGACGCGGCCCGGGTCCGGGTCGACCGCCGAGTCGAAGACCATCCGGCGAAGCCGGTCCGGATAGAGGGTGGCGTACACGGCCCCCAGGTACGTGCCGTACGAGGCCCCCACGAAGTTCAGACCCGACTCGCCGAGCGCGGCGCGGAGCACGTACAGGTCCCGGACGTTGTCGAGGGTCGTGTAGTACGGCAGCGCGGCGCCGGCCCGCCGCGCGCAACCGAGCGCGTAGGCGCGGGCGGCGGCGAGCCGTCGCCTCTTGTACGCGGCCGAGGGTTCCGCCGGGACCTGGGTGGGGGCCCCGGCGCGGGTGACCGGGTCCTGACAGGACAGGGGGGCGGAGCGGCCGACCCCGCGCGGGGCGTAGCCGACGAGGTCGTAGGCGGCGGCGACGCGCTCCCAGGCGGGCAGGGCGCCGAGGAGCGGGAAGGTCATCCCGGAGGCACCGGGTCCGCCCGGGTTGTAGACGAGGGCGCCCTGGCGTGCCGCCCCGCCGTGCCCGGTGGCCGGGACACGACTCACGGTGAGGGAGATGCCGGGGCCGCCCGGGCGGGCGTAGTCGAGAGGGACGCGCAACGTCGCGCACCGGACGGGGTCCGGCAGCGCCTCGGCGGCGGGGCAGGGCCCGAAGGCGAGCGGCGGGGGATTGCGGGCGACGAACTCGGCCCCGGCCGCCTCGGCCGCCTCGACCATCCGGTCGGATGCCCCGCCGGCCGCCCGGGCGGGGACGGGACCGGCCAGGGCGAGGCAGAGGACCGCCGCCGTGGCCGTGCGGCGTGTGGGCTTCCTCCGCATGGGGGACCTCGCATCTCATCGGCTGGTCCGATGAGATGCCGTCGGGCCGCCCCGTGTACAGCACCCCGACCCGGGTGTCGCCGCCGCTCCCCCCTTTGCCGTAGCCCGTGCGCCGCCTGACGGCCGGTCAGGAGCTGCTGGAGCAGCCGGAACCCGACGAACAGCTGGAGCCCGAGGAGCAGCTGGAGCCGGACGAGCAGCTGGAGCCGGACGAGCAGCTCGAAGCCGACGAACAACCGGAGCCGGACGAGCAGGCGGAGCCGGCGCCCCCGCAGCTCGAACCGGCGCCCCCACAGGAGGAGCCGGAGCTCGCACCATCGGTCGCCGCGCACCACACGAGCGGCGCGACATCGACGGCCGACACGGACGAGGCGGAGCCGCCGGTCCGTCGTACGCCCGACTGGGCCGCGGCCAGGCGCGTACCTCGGGCGGCCGGTACCAGCTGCTGCCTCAGGTACGGGTCCCGCAGACCGCGCAGCCCGAACAGGGCCGTCCGGACGCGCGGGGTCCGGTCGACCGCGTACCGGGCCCGCATCGCGCCCAACGCCTCCCGCCCGGCCGGGGTGATCCGCCGCCGGGCCCGGCGGGCCCCGACGACCCCGAACGCGACCCCGGCCACCAGCACGGGCAACACCTCGCAGACGAACGGCACCTGGAACCCGGAGTCCGAATCCCACGCCACGAAGGTGAGCGCCAGCGACAACGGCACCATCAGTACGCACACCACCGCCTGGACCAGCCCCCAACGTCGCCGCCCGCGCCCCGAACCGGGCACGGTGATCAGTCCCCGCTGGGCCAGGGCGTCCCCGGTCTCCTGCACGGACGGGTCGACCATGGCCGCGTACCGCACCTGGTACAGCCACCCCGAGGGCGCCTCCCGCAAGGCCTGGAGCACGGCGCGCTCGGCGTCGTCGGCGGCCCGCACCCCGGGCCGGGCGTGGACGATGCCCGGGCCGCCGACCACCAGCCGTCCGTCGCAGAGCAGGGATACGAGCGCGCTGTCCACGACCGCCCCCGGCCCACCCGCCAGGAACGCGGCCTCGGACAGGTCGTGCAGGTACGGCGCCGAGCCGGACGAGGCGGAACGCCGCCCGCGCGGGCCACGGAAGAGCAGCACGGTGGAGGTGGCCACGGCGAGCCAGACCGCCAGGGCGAGGAGGTTCACGCCGCCCTCCCCGTCAAGGCCCGTGCCCAGCGGACGATCCGGCGTGGCGGGCGCGCCCCGGCCCGCTCACGCCACCAGGCGGTGAGCCGCCGACGGGAGTCCCGGTCGGCCGGGAGGTCCCGGATCAGCAGGTACTCGGCGAAGTCCAGCGCGTCCCGGCGGTATCCGGCCGTCATCGGGCGGCCTCGGGCGTATCCGAGGAACGCGGCGCGGTACGCGTCACCCCCGCCCAGGATCTCGGGGAGCTCGGGCGCCGACTTGGCCACCACCGAAGCCCGCTTGGCGGCCAGCGCCCGGGCCTGGACCCGGATGCGCTGCCGGTCGAAGCCCTCCGGTACGGGAGTGCTCGCGACGAGGGCCGACAGCAGCGCGGCCTGCCGGAGCCCGAGCCGGGTCCGGGCCGCGTCCGTCACGGCGTCCCCGACCGCGCTCGCGTCCCGGGCAGTGGTCCCGTCCGTCACGGCATCCGCGTCCCGGGCGGTGGTCCCGTCCCTCACGGCGTCCGCCCGGGGGGCGGTGGTCCCGGAGGGCGAGGCGCGCCGTGCCGGTGCGCTCGCCGCCGGACGGACCGCCAGCACGTCCCGGATGGCACGGAGTTCCGCCTCCAGTTCGCGCTCCGGCGGAAAGTCGTCGTCCCGCTCCAGCAGGACCCCGGCCGGCTCCATCCGCTCGCGCAACCGCGCCAGTACCTCCAGCACTTCCCCCGGCACGGGGTGCGCGTGCGTGTCGTGCCACACCCCGTCCCGTTCCACGCCCCCCGCGACGTGCACGTACGCCAGCGCCGCCGGCGGGATCGCGTCCAGCACCGCGGCCGGGTCCTCGCCCCGGTTCACGCGGTTGGTGTGGAGGTTCGCCACGTCGATGAGCAGCCGCACCCCGGTCCGCTCCACCAACTCCGTCAGGAACCGTGCCTCCGACAGCTCGTCCCCGGGCCAAGGGAACAGCGCGGCGATGTTCTCCAAGGCCAGCGGCACGGGCAGCGCGGCCTGCGCGATGCGAACGTTCTCGCAGAGCACGTCCAACGCCTCACGGGTGCGCGGCACCGGCAGCAGGTGCCCGGCCTCCAGCGCCGGCGAGGAAGTGCGTACGTAGGCGATGTGCTCGGTGACCAGCGGCGCGCCCAACGCCACCGCCCGCTCCCCGAGCGCGGCCAGCTTCCCGGCGTCCGGCCGGTCGGCTCCGCCGAGGCCCAGCGAGACCCCGTGCGGGACGACGCGGACTCCGCGCTCCAGCAGCCGCGTCAGCGGATCGGGCAGATGGCCCGGGCAGATGTTCTCCGCCACCACCTCGACCCAGTCCAGGCCGGGCAGCCGTTCCACCGCTTCCGCGATCTCCGGCCGCCAGCCGATGCCCACCCCCAGGTGTGCCACGGGCTTCATGTCCCCCGCCCCCCTCCATCGGTCCGTTCGCCGGTGTGATGGCCCAGGCGCGGTCCCGCCAACCCGCCGGAGGGGACGTTCAGAGCAACATTTGAGGTTCCGCCGCGGCCCGGACCCCCACCGGTGGACCTACAGCCGGGCCCGGAGCGCCGGATGGTCCGAGACCACCGTGCAGGACCCCGGCGCGATCTCCGTGAACCCCGCGTCCCGCACCACCGGCAGCCCGCTCGCGCTCAGCTCCGCCCACCGCTCGCGCGGAGCCGTCCGTACGGCCAGTCGGAAACCGGAGTCCCGCCACGCGCCGCGCTCCGCCTGGGTCAGCTCCCACCACGCCAACTGCGCCGCGTGACCGGCCTGGGCCATCGCCTTGCCGGCCGACATGTCCAGGTCCGGGTTGAGCCACAGCACCGGCACCCCGGGCGCCGCCGGGGCGACCGGCTCCGGGTCGTCGAGGTCGGTGCCCGACACCTGGAGCTTGGCCAGCTCCTTCGGCCAGCCGTCGAGCGGCACCGGCGGGAAGACCCGTACTTCGGTGTCCGCCCCCGAGGGGCCGTCGCCGTGGACCGTGACCCCGGGCAGGGTCCCGGCCTTGCGCCATTCCGCCCCGCGGGCCCGCCGGACCACCTTGCGGATCCGGGCGTCCTGCCAGTCCCGGACGGCCCCGGCCCACTCGCCGTCGCCGTGCGAGCGCTCGTCCGTCAGCAGCACCAGCACCGCGCGGGCCGCCGTCTCCAGCGCGTCGGTCCTGGCCGGCGGCGAGGTCTTCTCGATCCGCACGACCAGCGGCAGCACGAACTGGGGGGCCTCGTCGCGGGTGGCGTGCTCCTTGCGGAACGGGCTGTCGGCCCCCACGGCCGGTGCGGGGGCGGTGTCCTGGCGGGCCTGGGTGTCCTCGGTGCTCATCCGACCCAGTCTGCCGGCCTCCGACTTCAGGAGGATGCCGCAGGGGTGGCGTGCGGCGAGGATCGGGCCCATGAAGAGTGATCTTTTCGCGTCCGAGAACCTGGTCCAGACCTCCGCCGTACCCGGCATGACCCTCCAGAACGCCAAGTCCGTCAAGTACACCGTCAACGGGGAGATGCTGGCCCGCCAAGGATCGATGGTCGCCTTCCGCGGCAACCTCCAGTTCGAGCGCAAGGGGCAGGGCATAGGCGGCATGCTCAAGCGCGCCGTGACCGGTGAGGGGCTGGCCCTGATGTCGGTGCGCGGTCAGGGCGAGGCCTGGTTCGCCCACCAGGCCGCGAACTGCTTCATCGTGGAGTTCGAGCCCGGCGACGCCCTGACCGTCAACGGACGCAACGTCCTGTGCTTCGACCCGTCGCTGTCCTACGAGATCAGGATGGTCAAGGGCGCGGGCATGACCGGCGGAGGCCTGTTCAACAGCCTGTTCACCGGCACCGGCAAGCTCGCGGTGATGTGCGAGGGCAACCCGATCATCATCCCGGTCACCGCACAGGCGCCGGTCTACGTGGACACGGACGCGGTGGTCGGATGGAGCGCCTCCCTGGAGACCGGGCTGCACCGCTCCCAGTCGATCGGGTCGATGATCCGCGGCGGCTCCGGGGAGGCCGTCCAACTCAAGCTCAGCGGCGAGGGTTTCGTCATCGTCCGCCCCAGCGAGGTCACCGAGGCGCCCGCGGCCCACTGAACGGCCCCTTGCGGGCGGGGGTGGGTACCCTCGTCCGCATGGACCGTGAACAGCGGAACGAAGAACGGGACGAGGGGCCGGACGAGGGGCGGCGGGACGAGGGGCGCGACGCCCCCTACTGCCCCGCCCCGGCCGCGCCCGCCGGGCGGTTGGACGGGCCGCCGTACGCGGACTGCCTGGAGTGCGGCAAGCCCACCGAGTACGGGGTCGCCACCCCCGGCGTGGTGCTGTGCCCGGTGTGCGAGTGGCAGGACGCGCAGCGCTCCGCCTGCTCGGGATAGCCCGGACTCCGTCCCGCCCGCCTACTTCCCGATCAGGTCGGAGACCTTCACGAAGCGGTAGCCGCGCTTGCGCAGCTCGGGGACGACCGTGCGGACGGCCTGTTCGGTGACGGGCGCGGCGCTGCGCGTGCAGTGCATGACCACCACCGAGCCAGGCTTCACCCCGCTCAGCACCTGCTCGGCCACCGCTTCGGGGTCCTTGGCGAAGGCGTCGCCGCTGACGACGTCCCATTGCACGGCCGTCACCTTGGCCGGTGACAGCGCCCGCAGGGCCTGGTCGTCGTAGCACCCGCCGGGGAAGCGGAAGTAGGGGACGGTGTTGACCGCGCCCGCCGTCCGGAAGGCGGCGAAGGCCCGGTCCACATCGGCCTTCGCGGCGGAGGCGTCGAGCGCGGGGAGCCCGTAGCAGGGGGACTTGAAGGCGTGGTGGCTGTAGGAGTGGTTGGCGATCTCGAAGTTGGGATCGGCGCCGATGGCCTTCGCCTGGTCCGGGTACTCCTCCGCCCAGCGGCCGGTCATGAAGATCGTGGCCGGCACCTTGAGGGCGCGCAGCGACGAGATCAGCTGCGGGTTGTCGAAACGTTCCCCCGAGGCGGCGCGAGGGCCTTGATCGGAGGTCATGTCCGCGTCGAAAGTCAGTGCCACGGTCTTGTCGGTCCGCTGCTTCGCCCGTTCGAAGACGGGCGTCAGGCCGTTCGGACCGGGCGGCAGGACCGCGACCGAGGCCGGAGCGCCGGCCTTCGGCGAGCCCGAGGGGACGGCGGACGGCGAGGCGGCCGCCGGGGCCGCCGGGTTGGCCGGGGTGGCCATCCGGGCCTGGTTGGCGGGCTTCGGCGAGCCGGTGCCGCCCCCGCAACCGGCGAGGGCGGCACCGAGGGCGGCCACGGCCGCGGCTTTGCGCACTGCTACGGAGAGGGTCACGCCAGGCAAAATATCCGACTATGTGGCAAGTAGACGCGCGCGGCACTCGTCTACGTCGAAATCAGCACCCGGATAGCGCGGGTCCATGTCCTCCAGATGCTCCGTCAGGAGCTTGCCGATGGCCCAGTTGCGGTACCACTTGCGGTCGGCGGGCACCACGTACCAGGGCGCGGCGTCCGTGGAGCAGCGCTCCAGCGCCAGCTCGTAGGCGCGCTGGTACGCCGGCCACAGTGCCCGGTCGTCGATGTCGCCCGCGTTGAACTTCCAATGCTTGGACGGGTTGTCGAGCCGGGCCAGCAGCCGTTCGCGCTGCTCCTCGTAGGAGATGTGGAGGAAGGCCTTCACCACGGTCACGCCGTCCTCGACGAGCGACTCCTCGAAGCGGTCGATCTCCTCGTAGCGCCGGTTCAGCTCGGAGCGGGGAACCAGCTCGCGGACGCGGGCGATCAGGACGTCCTCGTAGTGCGAGCGGTCGAAGATGCCGATCTCGCCGGGCCGGGGGAGGGCCTTCGCGACTCGCCACAGGAACGGATGGCTCCGCTCCTCGGGGGTGGGCGCCTTGAAGGCCCGGACGCGGCAGCCCGAGGGATTGAGGAAGCCGATCACGTGCTTGACCGTGCCGCCCTTGCCGCTGGTGTCCATGCCCTGGAGGACGAGCAGGACCCGGCGCCGGTCGCCCTTGGTGCTCGCGGCGTACAGCCGTTCCTGGAGCGAGGCGAGCGGAGCGGCCATCCTGGCCATGTCGGCCACCCCGTCCGCCTTGCGGAACGGGGCGCCCGGCGTCGAGGATGGGTCGACGGCGCTGAGGTCGACCCGGCCGGGCGGGACGCGCAGCAACGCGCGCAGGGAGGAGTTCCCCGCCTTGCCCCGGCCGCCCTTCTTCGCGGCGGGCTTCGCCCCGTCCTTCTTCGCCATCGCCGTCCACCCCGATCAGTCGACTTCGTCCGATCATCCGACATCGGGCGCGGCGGCGCACGGTGAGGCGCCTGAAGTGGCTCCAGGGACCGGTCACCGCGTAGGTGGTCCCGGGGGGGGCGGGCGTTGACGTACATCGTCCGGACGGCGGGGGAGAAGGTGACCGGCGAATGTGCCGGCGCGGGAGCGCGCCCGGTAGGAGAACCCGACCGGCAGGCTTAGCGGCCCGTCCGGGTGGGGGACGAGCGGCCCTCATCCCCGGCGGACCGGGGAGGCGCCCGCCGCTCCGGTGAACACCGCGGCGAGCACCCCGCTGAAGGTGACGGCGGCCGCGGCGAGCAGGCTGCGACGGGTGACGGGCCTCGGCAACTCCCGGCTACGGGGCGGACCGTGTGACCGAGCCGTGGAACCACGCGGGCTCCGCCCCGCCCGGTGCCCCGCGCCGAGCGGTCACCCCCGCGGGCGGCGCCGCATGCGCGACGATCGGCCCGACACCTGCGCGATCGGCCCGACGCCTGCGCAGCCGGTTTGGGGGCCTGCGCGGCCGGTCGGCGGGGCGGTGTCCGCCACCGTGGCGACCGGCCGCGTCCGGGGGTCGGGTCGGCGTCAGATCAGCTCGGCGCTCAGGGTGATCGTCGTACCCGTCAGGGCCTGGCTGACCGGGCAGTTCTTCTTCGCGTCCTCGGCGGCGGCCGCGAAGGCGTCGGCGTCCAGACCGGGGACCTCGGCGCGCACCGTCAGGTGGATGCCGGTGATGCCCTCACCCGGCTGGAACGTCACGTCCGCCTTGGTCTCCACCCGGGTGGGCGGGGTGCCGGCGCCGTCGAGGCCGTGCGAGAGGGCCATCGAGTAGCAGCTGGAGTGGGCGGCGGCGATCAGCTCTTCCGGGCTGGTCTTGCCGTTCGCGGCCTCGGCGCGCGAGGGCCAGGAGACATCGAACGAACCCCGGCCCGAGGAGTCGAGGGTGACGACACCCGAGCCCTTGAGGAGGTTGCCCTCCCAGTCGGTGTGCGCGGTACGCGTGGTGGCCATGGTGGATCCCTTCGCAGAAGTGGAAACGACCGGACCGGACGTACGCGTGACGATCCGTACGCGCGAACGGCCCGGCGCCACCCAACCTACTGGGCCACCAGCCCCTTCGCGTCGCGTGCCAGGGCGGTGAGCCGGGATATGGCGCGGAAGTACTTCTTCCGATAGCCCCCGCCCAGCATGTCGTCACTGAACAGACGGTCGAACGGAACGCCCGAGGCGAGGACCGGTATCTCGCGGTCGTACAGCCGGTCGGCGAGGACCACCAGTCGCAGCGCCGTCGACTGGTCCGGGACGGCGCCGACATCGGTCAGGCACACCGCCGATATCCCGTCGGTCAGCGCTCCGTAGCGACTCGGGTGCACCTGGGCCAGGTGCTCCAGCAGCCCCGGGAAGTCATCCAGGCTCGCGCCGGGCGTCGCGTACGCGGCCTTGGTCACCTGCTCGTCCGAGAACGGCGCCGGCGCCTCCGGCAGCCCCCGGTGCCGGTAGTCCTGGCCGTCGATCCGCAGTGGCCGGAAGTGCGCGGACAGTCCCTGGATCTCCCGCAGGAAGTCGGCCGCGGCGAACCGGCCCTCGCCGAGCTTGCCGGGCAGCGTGTTCGAGGTCGCGGCCAGCGCCACGCCCTGCTCGACGAGCCGGCTGAGCAGCGAGGACACCAGCACGGTGTCGCCCGGGTCGTCGAGTTCGAACTCGTCGATGCACAGCAGCCGGTGGCCGCCCAGGGTCTGCACGGTCTGCTGGAAGCCGAGCGCGCCGACCAGGTTGGTCAGCTCCACGAACGTTCCGAAGGCCTTCAGCGCGGGCTCGGCAGGGGTGGCGTGCCACAGGGAGGCCAGCAGGTGCGTCTTGCCGACGCCGTAGCCGCCGTCGAGGTAGACCCCGCTCGGGGCGGGGGCCGCCGCGGCCTGCTTCCTCGAGAACCAGCGCCGCTTGCCCGAGCCGGCGGCGTGCGCCCCGCCCAGCCCGGCGGCGAAGGCGCTCAGCACGGTGACGGCCTCGCGCTGGCTGGGCTGGGTGGGGTCGGGCTCGTAGGTGTCGAAGCGCACCGAGTCGAAACGCGGCGGCGGCACCATCTCGGCGACCAGTCGTTCGGCGGGCACGCGGGGGGCCCGGGCGCACAGGGCCTGGGGGCCCGCGTCGGCTGTCGGCTGCCGCCCGGAGGCCTGACCAGAGGTCGTGAGAGAGGTTGACACAGCCCTTAACTCTACGGGCCGTGGCACACTGCGACGATGCGACGCCTGTTCCCTGTGACCGATCAGACATCAGCAGACCGGAGCGACCGTCCGTGGTCGTTGGACGAGCTCGCGGAGGCCTACGCGTATCCCGAGCTCGGCCCCGACGGCCATTGGCTGCGGGCCAACATGGTCTCGACCCTGGACGGAGCCGCCCAGCACGACGGCCGCTCCCAGCCGATCTCCGGCGAGACCGACATGGCGATCTTCGGCACCCTGCGCGCCTTGGCGGACGTGATCGTCGTCGGCGCGGAAACGGTTCGCCAGGAGGGCTACCGCCCGGCGCGGGCCCGGGAGGCCTTCGCGGAGCGCCGCAGGGCCTCGGGGCAGGGCCCCGCGGCAGCCATCGCGGTGATCACCGCGAGCATGGACCTGGACTTCTCCCTGCCCTTGTTCGCCTCCCCCCTCGTGCCGACCCTGGTCCTGACCGGAGCCGCCGCGTCCGCCGAACGGGTGGCCGAGGCGACCGGGGCGGGGGCGGAGGTGGTGCTCGCGGGCGAGGGGGCGGCCGTGGACCCCGTACGGGCGGTGCGGGAACTCGCCGCGCGCGGGCTGCGCCGTCAGCTCACCGAGGGCGGCCCCCGGCTGCTGGGGCAGTTCGTGGCCGCCGACGTACTGGACGAGCTGTGCCTGACGATCTCCCCGATGCTTACGGCGGGCGACGCCCAGCGCATCGCCGGAGGCCCCTCCGTCACGGTTCCGCACCGGCTCGCGGCGGCCGGTGTGCTGGAGGAGGCCGGCTTCCTCTTCACCAGTTACCGTCGAATCTGAACAAGGGGCGGAATTCGCCGTTCCGCTTTGCTTCCGCTGGGCACATACCTGGGCAGAGATATCCGCGCAAGCCCGCGCGAGAGCGGGGCAGGATGGTTTCCGCAGAGGTCGGCCCACCGGCCTCGGCCCATGAAGGAGAGGGCGTCCGTGTTCACGAGCGTATTGATGATCGAGCAGCCGCTGACCCCGGTGGACGTGGACTTCGTCACCACCCTGCACGGAGACGACGAGGTCTCGTTCGTCGTCCTGATGCAACCGAGGGGTGACCAGGACAGGCTGTTGCGCGCGATCGACGACGTGGCGCTCGGTGAGCTCCCCGAGGCCATCCACGAGGGCGACGAACCGGAGGGCGCCGCCGCCCGCCGCCCCGCCGCCCAGGCCCTCGAACACTCGCTGGAAGCCCTGCGCAGAAAGGGCGCCAAGGCCGTGGGGCAGCTCGTCGAGGACCACCCGCTCGACCGGCTCAAGGCCGTCGTGGACGAGACCGGGGCCGACGAGGTGATCGTCCTGACCGCCCCGCACTTCGTCGAGGAGTTCTTCCACCGGGACTGGGCCTCCCGCGCGCGGCACAAGGTCGGCGTTCCGGTGCTCAAGCTCTTCGCCCACAACGAATAGGCTGGCCCCGGCTCACCCCTTGCAATCGATACCTGGAGCGACCTGAATGAAGCCCGGCCTGCCGACCGCCATGGAACGGCCCCACTTCATCGGCATCGGCGGAGCCGGCATGTCCGGCATCGCGAAGATCCTCGCCCAGCGCGGCGGGCGGGTGGCCGGCAGCGACGCCCGTGACTCCGAGACCGCCCGGGCGCTGCGCGCCCACGGCGTCACGGTGCACATCGGGCACGCCGCCGGCCACCTCGCGGACGACTCCACCTGCGTGGTCGTCTCCAGCGCCATCCGCGCCGACAACCCCGAGCTGGCCCGCGCCGCCGAACTCGGCATCCCGGTAGTGCACCGCTCCGACGCCCTCGCCGGCCTGATGGACGGCCTGCGACCGATCGCCGTCGCGGGCACGCACGGCAAGACCACCACCACCTCGATGCTGGCGGTGTCCCTCTCGGCCCTGGGCCTGGACCCGTCCTACGCCATCGGCGGCGACCTGGACGCCCCCGGTTCCAACGCCCACCACGGCGAGGGCGACATCTTCGTGGCCGAGGCGGACGAGAGCGACCGCAGCTTCCACAAGTACGCCCCGCAGGTCGCGATCATCCTCAACGCGGAGCTCGACCACCACGCGAACTACGCGTCGATGGAGGAGATCTACGAGTCCTTCGAGACGTTCGTCTCGAAGGTCGTCCCCGGCGGCACCCTGGTCGTCGCCCACGGCCAGGCCGGTGCGGCCGAGATCGCCGCCCGCGTCGCCGGGCGGGAGGGACTGCGGGTCGTCACGTACGGCGAGGAAGCCGAAGCCGACGTCCGGATCACGAAGATCACCCCGCGCGGCCTGACCAGCGAGGTCACGGTCGTCCTGGACTCGCGGATGCTCACCTTCACCGTCTCCGTCCCGGGCCGCCACTACGCGCACAACGCCGTCGCGGCGCTCGCCGCCGGGGTCGCGCTCGGCATCCCGGCCCACAACCTCGCCTCCGCCCTCGGCAAGTACACCGGCGTCAAGCGCCGCCTCCAGCTCAAGGGCGAGGCCGCGGGCGTGCAGGTCATCGACTCCTACGCGCACCACCCCACCGAGATGACCGCCGACCTGGAGGCCATCCGGGGCGCCGCGGGAGACTCCCGCATCCTCGTCGTCTTCCAGCCCCACCTCTTCTCGCGCACGCAGGAACTCGGCAAGGAGATGGGCCTGGCCCTGGCCCTGGCCGACGCCTCCGTGGTCCTGGACATCTACCCGGCCCGCGAGGACCCCCTCCCCGGCGTCACCAGCGAGATCATCATCGAAGCGGCCCGGACGGCGGGCGCCGACGTCGCCGCCGAGCACGACAAGGACGCCGTCGCCGACGTCATCGCGGGAATGGCGAAGCCCGGTGATCTCGTTCTCACCATGGGCGCGGGCGACGTCACGGATCTGGGACCGCAGATCCTCGCCCGCCTGTCGGGCTGAGAGTCAAAGGGAGCGGGAACGTCATGGCGTACGAGGTCGAGAAGACGGACGAGCAGTGGCAGGCGGAGCTGACCCCGTCCGAGTACCAGGTGCTGCGCCTCGCGGGCACCGAACCGGCCTTCCGCGGTGAGTACACGGACACCAAGGCGGAAGGCGTCTACTCCTGTCGGGCGTGCGGCTCCGAGCTGTTCCGTTCCGACACGAAGTTCGAGTCGCACTGCGGCTGGCCGTCCTTCTACGACCCGAAGGACAGCGACGCCGTGGAGCTGATCGCGGACACCTCGCACGGCATGGTCCGTACCGAGGTCCGCTGCGCGAAGTGCGGCTCCCACCTGGGCCACGTCTTCGAGGGCGAGGGCTACCCGACCCCCACCGACCAGCGCTACTGCATCAACTCGATCTCCCTGCGCCTGACCCCGGACCCCAACGAGGGCTGATCGGGCCGCTACCGAGCGGGCCGTCCGGTTCAGCGCAGCCGGGCTGCCGGCTCGGCGAGCCAGGCACCGGGATCGTGGGCGGTTGCGGCGCGGTTCGCGACGGGCGCCGTGCTTTCGGCAGGGGTTATGAGTGCTCGCGCTGCATGTGGTCGTTTACGGTGTCGAGGAGTTCCCGTAGCCGGTCGCGGGAGATCCAGGAGGCGGCTCCAGACCCTCCTCAGGCTGGTGCCTGGTCGCCGTCGCCGCGCCCACCGGTCTTCGAGGGCCCCGTTGTGGGGGTGGGTTGGGGCAGGCTGACGAGGTAGTCGGTCAAGGTGTGGGTCGGGGTCCAGCCCTGGGAGCGGGCGCGGGTCAGGTCCAAGGCCACCGGGTGGGCGAGTTGGTCGATCGCGTAGCGGCTCAGGGCCGGCTCGCCGCGGGAGAGCGTCTCCGAGAGCCGGGCCGCGGCGAGGGCCACGCCCGGTGGGAGGTGTCGGATGCGGGCCCGCACCCCGTGCGCGCGCAGGACCGCGCCGACGGCGGCGTCGCGGGAGTAAGGGCGCGCGTCCGCGATGTTGTACGCGCCCGGGGCCCAACTCGCCGCCGCCAGGCAGGCCTCGGCGAGGTTCTCCACCGCCGTCAGGCTGAGCCGTACGTCGGGACCGGGCAGCAGCAGTGTCCCGGCCCGGACGCGGGACAGCAGCCGGGGCAGCAACTGGGTGTCGCCGGGGCCGTAGACGGCCCTGGGGCGCAGCACCACCGCACCGGCGGCCAGCGCCAAGGCCTCGCCCGCAGCCTTCGTACGGCCGTAGGCGTTGAGCTGCCCGGCCCTGGGGTGCTCCTCGCGGACCAGGGAGCGGTCCCGGCGCGGATCGTAGACGCTGGCGCTGCCGACCCAGACCACCGGGCGCCCGGCCGCGGCCCGCAGCATCCGGGCGGTGCCGTCGACGTTCACCGCCCGCATCGCGGCCTCGGCGGCCGCGCCGGGCGAGGGGTCACCGACCGCCGCCGCACAGTGCACCACCAGGTCGGTGTCGGAGAGGTCCGGTTCCGCGCGGGCCGCGTCCCAGTACCGGTGCGAGCCGACCGGCCCGGGACGGCGGCCCACGCACACCACCTCCGCCCCGCTCGCGGCGGCCGCCCGGGCCACGTGCCCGCCACAGAAGCCGCTCGCGCCGGTCACGGCGATACGGAGCCTCACGCGCCCGCCCCCACCGTCATGACGCGCCACCCCGGCAGGGCCGCCCGCCGGTCCACCCGGGCCCGGGTCACCACCGGCCGGTGCGGGGCCAAGGCCTCCAGCACGTCAGCCAGTTGGGCCCGCGCGAGCGCCGCCCCCGGACACATGTGCGGCCCCGCCCCGAACACCAGCGCGGCCACGCCCGCCGGGGCGGGCCGGCGGGCGTCCGGATCACGCCGGTGGGCTCCGACAGCGTGCCGAGCGACCAGCAACAGCCGGTCCCCGGCGCGCACCGGGCAACCCGCGACCGAACCGTCCGTCGCCGCCACCCGGGGCAGCAGCGGCGAGGCCGCCGTGACCCGCAACAGCTCGTCCACCAGCCGGGGCCGCAGCCCCGGATCGTGCGCCTGGTCCCACAGACGGGCGTCGGCGCACCAGGCCACCGCCCGGGGCAGCGCCGCCACGGTGGTGTTGACGGCGGCCACCGCGACCATCGCCGCCAGGGCGTCGTCCGGCGGGCCGCCCAGCAGCTCCCGCAGCCGGGCCGCGGTACGGGACGCCGCGGCCCGCGCCCCCGGCCGGGGTGGCCCCGGCAGGTGCCCGCGCACGGAGGCCGCCGCCGCTTCGGCCGCCGCCAGGGCGACGGCCCGAGGGTCGGCCGGGCAGTCCAGCAGCGCGCAGACCACCACCCCGGCCAGCTCCCGCGCCAACTCCACCACGTCGACCTCGCCGCCACCGGCCAGAGGCAGGAGCCGACGCAGGAGCAACGGCTGCCAGAGCGCGCGGAGTTCCCCGATGCCCGCCCCGCCGAGCCGCTCGGCGAGCGCCCGCCGGTCCGCGCGGTGTCCGCTGCCCTCCTGGTCGAACAGCACGCCCCCGTCGCCCTCCAGCGCCGCCCGGGCGGCGCCGCCCGTGGTGCCCGGCGCGGTCCGGTCGAGCGGCAGCCGGGTCAGTGCCTCGCGGTAGGCCCGCGCGTCGTGGACGAGCACGGAACCGCCGATCCGGCGTACGGGCCGGCCGCGGGTGGCGGCGAGCAGCCCGAACAGCAGCGGGTGGCCGCCCAGGTAGACCCCGCGGTCACGCCGCCGGGCCTTCGCGGGTGAGTTCACCGGGCACCGCCCTTTCCCTTGCGCAGGGCGGCCGCCGCCAGCTTCGAGGCCGCCGCCCGGTCCGGTTTGCGCGAGCGCCCGGCCAGCGGGACGTCCGCGAACAGCAGCGCGTCGGGCCGCGCCGTCCCCATCCGCCGCAGCGGTTCCGACAGGGCCGCCCGCAGCGCCGGTTCGGGCACCCCGCGCTGCGGCTGGACGACGGCCACCAGCCGCTCGTCCCCGTCGTCGGCCGGAACCCCGACGAGCACCCCCAGTTCCACGCCC
Organism: Streptomyces sp. Tek67B01; assembly: GCF_055231995.1. Lineage (NCBI taxonomy): Bacteria > Bacillati > Actinomycetota > Actinomycetes > Kitasatosporales > Streptomycetaceae > Streptomyces > Streptomyces sp. Tek67B01. The sequence goes on along the minus strand of NZ_JBUYUY010000001.1, from coordinate 1,680,301 downwards.
GGTACGTGCAGGGAGGGTTCGTACAGGCCCGGGTAGATGTTCTCCGCCCGCCGCAGCACCATGTCCTTGCAGCGGCCCTCCAGGACGATCCGCCCGGCCGCGTCCAGCCGCGCCCTGTCCCCCGTACGCACCCATGCGTCGCGCTCCTCGCCCAGGTAGCGGTCCCGGGCCGCCGGTCCGCTCAGCAGGAGCTGCCCGGCCGCGTCCCGTTCGGCCCGCACCCCCGGCAGCGGCGCGCCCACCAGGTCCCCCGAGCCGGTGAAGGCGGCCTTCTCCCGCGACTCCACCGCGGCGGCCGGGAACAGTTCCGTCAGCGCGTACACGCCCCACGCCTGGTCGGCGCCCGCGTCGCGGACACGGCTGAGCAGCCCGGCCCCGGCCGGCGCCGAACCCGTCCACACCCGGCCCCCGAACACCGCCCCGGCGGCCAGGGCGTCCCGCAGCCGCGGCGGCGTGAGGTAGGTGTCCTGCGGGCGGAGCCGGGCCAACTGCCGGGCCAGCGCCCGCCCGGAACGGGCCGGCAACGCGACCGGCGCACCGCGCGTGAGGGAGGGGACCAGGACGAAGAAGGTGCCGCCGAGCACGGGCTCGCCGGGCCGGGCGCCCGAGAACAGCGCCGACACCGTCTCCATCCCCGCCGCCAGGCTCGCCCGGGTGTGCACCACCGCCCGTGGCCGCGACGTCGTCCCGGAGGTGAACACGATCACCGCGTCCCCGTCCCCTTCGAAGCCCGCCGGGACCCCGGCGCGCGGGGCGTCCCGCTCCAGGGCGGGCGCGCACCACGGCAGCCGCCGCCCGACCGTCGCCACCGGACCGCCCAGACCCGCCAGCTCCGGCAGCTCCAGCCGGGCGCGCCGGGCCGCCGGCGCCGCCCAACCCGAGACCGCCTGCGCGGCGGCGTCGGCGAGCACCAGCGCCGGCCGGGCCAGCGCCAGGCGGGCCCGCAGCACCTCGGGCCCCGCGCCCGGGTCGAGCACCGCCCCGCGCAGCCCGAGCCGCCACAGCGCGAGCAGCATCGCCAGGGCCCGCGGCCCGGGCCGCACGGCCACCGCGACGGTGTCGCCGGCGCGCAGCCCGCGCGCGTGCAGCGCGGCGGCGTACGCGTCGGAGAGCCCGGCCAGTTCCCCGCGGGTGGCCCGCACCCGGGGGGCGCCGCCCCGGCCGGCGGTGAGGACCGCGGGCAGCTCGGGGCGGGCGCGCAGAGCGTGTTCGAGTCGGTCCAGCATCAGCGCGGGTCGTCCGTTCCGTGAGTGCCGCTGCCCTGGTCCAGGTACCAGCGGGCGGTGCCGCGGAGCCCGTAGGCCCGCAGCCGCCGCGTCGAGTTCTCCACGACCATCGCGCGGCAGCGCGTGATCCGGTCGGTGTGCCGGCGCACGGCGTTCAGGAACAGCCGGTCCGTCGGCGAGGGGCGCCGGGGCATCCCGCCCACGGCGAGGTACAGCTCGGCGGTGATGGCCATGTTGTTCCCCGCGTGCATCCGGTACGGGGCGAGGTAGCCGTGCCCGCGCGCGTGCCGGGGCCGCAGCCGGCCGAACAGCGCGGCGAGCGCCACCAGAGCCGCGAACCCGCCCCGGCCGAGCGGCCCGTGCTCGTCGCGTCGGGCGGTGATCCGTCCGCAGACCAGGCCCGGCCGTCCAAGGAGCGCGTCCCGCGCCGCGGCCGTCCAGCCGGGGCGGGGCAGACAGTCGGCGTCCGTGCGGGCCAGCAGGGTCGCGCCCTGCGCGATCGCGTACCGGAAGCCGGTGTCCACGGCGCAGCCGACGCCCTTCTCCGGCTCCTCGATCACCTCCACCGTGAACGGCGCCCGCGCCGCGAACTCCCGGGCGACGGCCGCGGTGCCGTCGGTCGACGCGTTGTCGACGACCAACAGGGTGAAGTCCCGGTCCCGCTGCCGCTCAAGGGCCCGCAGCGTGTCGCCGAGGCGGGTCTCCTCCTGGTGCGCGGGCACCACCACCCACAGGTTCACGACTTCTCCCAGACCATCGTCATGATGCTGATGCCGCCGCCGAGCCCGACGAACAGCACCCGGTCCCCGGCGGCCAAACCGCCGAAGACCCGGTCCAGTTGCACCCCGATGCTCGCGCTCGCCACGTTCCCGAGCTCCGGCACGGTCACCACCAGCTTGTCGGCCGGCACGCCGGTCAGCTCCGCGAACCTCTCCAGGTAGGGCACGGTCACCTGGTGCACCAGCACCTTCGCGAAGTCGTCCCAGTCCATCCCCATCCGGTGCAGGGTCCGGTCGACGACCGCCGTGCCGACCTTTTCGAACACCCCGCGCAGCTCGTGTCCGTCGCCCTGGAAGTAGGTGTACGCGTCCCCGCGCGGATGGCGGGAGCCACCGCCCGGTATGCCGCCGACCTCCCAGTGCGCCGAGTGGGTCTCGGTGTCCACGTCCAGGATGCCGCCGTGTTCCACCGCCTCCACGACCACCGCCGCGCCCGCGTCGCCGAAGGTGTAGCCGGCGAAGCCCGCGCGGAACTCGGCGGCGTCGGCGGGCGCCCTGCGCACCGCCCGGCTCGGGGTCTCGCCGGTGACCACCAGCGCCCGGTGCGCCCGGCCCGAGAGGATCACGGAACGGGCCAGGTCGATCCCGTTGACGAAGCTGTTGCAGGCGTTGGTGACGTCCAGGGCGTGCGCCCTGGACCCCAGCTCGGCCTGCACGATGTGCGCGGTGGCGGGCTCGACCACGTCGCGGGAGGCGGAGGCGAAGACCAGCAGGTCGATGTCGAGCGGGCCGAGGTCGGCGGCGGCCAGGGCCCGGCGGGCGGCGCCGACGGCGAGCGTGGAGGCGTACACCCCTTCGGCCGCTACCCGGCGCGAGACGATCCCGGTGGCCTGGGTCAGCAACCGCGGCGGCAGGGCGAGACCGCTGCGGGCGGCCACTTCCCGCTGGAGGTCGTCCGAGATGAGCACGTCCTCGGGCAGCAGGCAGGCGACGGCGGTGATCCCGGCGGCGTGCGGCCGTGACCGCGGGTGGGAGGGGCTGCGCCCTGACTGAGTGAACATGTCCCACACGATGGCAAGCGCGGCCGGTGCGGACCTGAGTACGGATGCTCAGATCGACCGTGGGCGGTGCCCGAGTAGCCGGTCTCGACCAAGTGCCTTGTGCACGAGGTCTGTTGTGTGCGGGCGGGGCGTCGTACCGTGCCCCCGGCGGAGCGGGGGAAGCCCCTCCCCGCGCCCCTCCGTTCCCCGTCCGGCCCTTTCGTTCTCCATCTGTACGGCACAAGGTCAGACAGGGATCTCCGTCCGGTCCCCCTGGACCGCTGTCCTTGGGGCGCCCCTCGACCCCCTCCACACCCCCAGAGGTCTTCACCGTGGCTGAACTCAACCGTCGCAGGTTCCTGCAGATCGCGGGCGGCACGGCCGCCGCCGCCATGCTGAACGAGAGCATCGCTCGGGCCGCCGCCATTCCGGCACAGGGCAGCACCGGAACCATCCAGGACATCGAGCACATCGTCGTCCTGATGCAGGAGAACCGTTCCTTCGACCAGTACTTCGGCACGATGAAGGGAGTGCGCGGCTTCGGCGACCCGAGGCCCGTGCTCCAGGACAACGGCAAGTCGGTCTTCTACCAGTCCAACGGGACGAAGGACGTACTGCCCTTCAACCCGCAGGTCGCCGATCTGGGCATGCAGTTCGTCGAGGGCCTCAACCACGACTGGGCGGGCGGCCACCAGGCCTACAACAACGGCAAGTACGACAAGTGGGTCCCGGCCAAGACCGCGACGACGATGGCGTACATGACGCGGAACGACATCCCGTTCCACTACGCTCTCGCCGACGCCTTCACCGTCTGCGACGCCTACCACTGCTCCTTCATCGGCGCCACCGACCCCAACCGTTACTACATGTGGTCCGGTTACACGGGCAACGACGGCGTGGGCGGCGGCCCGGTCCTCGGCAACCAGGAGGCCGGCTACGGCTGGAAGACCTACCCCGAGCGGCTGGAGGCGGCCGGGGTCTCCTGGAAGATCTACCAGGACATCGGCGACGGCCTGAACGCCGCCGGCTCCTGGGGCTGGATCAGCGACGCGTTCCGCGGCAACTACGGCGACAACTCGCTGCTGTACTTCAACAGCTACCGCGACGCCCAGCCCGGCAGCGCCCTCTACGAGAAGGCCCGTACGGGCACGAACGCCAAGGCCGGCGACGGCTACTTCGACAAGCTCCGCGCGGACGTCGTGGCCGGCGCCCTGCCCCAGGTCTCCTGGATCGCCGCCCCGGAGGCTTTCAGCGAGCACCCGAACTGGCCCGTCAACTTCGGCGCCTGGTACATCTCGCAGGTCTTGGACGCGCTGACCGCCAACCCGGCGGTGTGGGCGAAGACGGCGTTCTTCATCACCTACGACGAGAACGACGGGTTCTTCGACCACGTCGTCCCGCCGTACCCGCCGACGTCCTCGGCCTGGGGCCTGTCCACGGCGGACGTCTCGAAGGACCTGTACGCCGGGGGCGGCGGCTACACGGCCGGCCCGTACGGCCTCGGCCCGCGCGTCCCGATGATCGTCGTGTCCCCCTGGAGCAAGGGCGGCTACGTCTGCTCCGAGACCTTCGACCACACCTCGGTGATCAGGTTCATGGAGAAGCGCTTCGGCGTCCAGGAGCCCAACATCTCGCCGTGGCGCCGCGCGGTGTGCGGTGACCTGACGTCCGCGTTCGACTTCACCAAGGCGGACGCCTCTCCCGCGCCGCTGCCCTCCACCGCCGGATACGTCCCGGCGGACCACAACGCGCACCCCTCCTACCACCCGGTCCCGCCGGCCACCGGCACCCTGCCCAAGCAGGAGGGGGGCGCCAAGCCGACGCGCGCGCTCGGCTACGCCCCGTACGTGGACGGCAAGGCCACCGTCTCCACCGGCAAGTTCACCCTGACCTTCTCCTCCGGCCCCACCCTGGGCGCCCACTTCCACAGCACCTCCGGCAACCGCACCGACGGCCCGTGGCCCTACACGGTCGAGGCGGGCAAGACCCTGTCGGACACCTGGAGCACCAGCAGCTCCACCGGCTACCAGATCAACCTCAGCGTCTGGGGCCCGAACGGGTTCCTGCGCACCTGGAAGGGCCCCGCCAAGAAGGCGGGCCCCGAGGTCACGGCCCGCCACGACGCGGCCACCGGCAACCTCAAGCTGACCCTGACCAACTCCGGCACGACCGCCGTCAACCTGACCGTGACCAACGCCTACAACGGCGCGGCCGCGACGTCCCAGACCGTGCGGGTCGCGGCGGGCGGCACGGCCTCGTACACGGCGGACCTGTCCGCGACGGGCCGCTGGTACGACGTCAAGGTCGTCTCGGACGCCGACGCGACCTTCCTGCGCCGCTTCGCGGGGCACGTGGAGACGGGCGCGCCCGGCATCTCGGACTCGGCGATCAGCACCGTCTGACGCGCGCGTCCGCACCACGCGGCAGCCGTCGTCCCGGGACCGGCACCTCCCCGGGACGGCTGCTTCCACACGTCCCTCGGCCGGCCGGCGGGTTCCGGACGTGGGTCGCGGGGGCGGTGGGGGCCCACGGTGTGACGGGGGGAGCGGTGGGCAGAACGTACGGCGTCGGTTTCCACGCCACCCCCGTCACCGAGGGAGAACGCATGGCCATCGCCCACCGCAGGATCGGCACCGGCCCCATTCGCGTCGTCGTGTTGCACGACTGGTTCGGTACGTCCGCCAGCTGGGGTTCCGTGCTCGACTACCTGGACCCCGAGGGGTTCTCGTACGCCTTCCTCGACTACCGGGGCTACGGCGAACGCCGGGACGTCACCGGCCGGTACAGCCTCCCGGAGATCGCCGACGACGTCCTCGAACTCGCCCACCAGCTCGGCTGGGACACCTTCTCGTTGCTGGGCCACTCCATGGGCGCCAAGGCGGCACAGCAGGTGTTGGTCCGGGCGCCCGAACGGATCGAGAAGCTCATCGGGCTCGCCCCGGTGCCGGCGGCCCCGTACGAGATGGACGACGCCACCCACGAACTCTTCTACGGCGCCCCCGAGAACCCCGAGAACCGGCGCGTCATCCTGGACCTGGTCACCGGCAACCGCGCGAGCCGGCACTGGGTGAACGGCATGGTCGCCCACTCGCGGGCGATCTCCCGCCCCGAGGCCTTCGCCGCGTACCTCGCGAGCTGGCAGCCGCTGGACCTGTCCGCGCAGGTGAAGGGGAACACCGTCCCGGTGCTGGCGCTCGTCGGCGAGTACGACCTCGCCCTGACCGCCGATGTGATGCGGGCCACCTGGAAGGTCTGGTACCCCAACTGCCGCGTCCGCACGATCCCCGGCGCCGGCCACTACCCGCCGCAGGAGACGCCGGTGGCGTTCGCGACCGAAATCGAGGCGTTCCTGCGGAGCTAGGAACGCCTGTGGGGGTACGAGGAAGAACCTCGTACCCCCACAGGGTCGACAGGGTGAGTGACGGGACTTGAACCCGCGGCCACCTGGACCACAACCAGGTGCTCTACCAACTGAGCTACACCCACCACGAAGGGCGGCGGACCACCCGTTCGTCGTGCACGCACAGCATAGCTGATCAGGAGGGTGGTCCTGCGACTCCTTATCGGGCGGCCGGGGCCTCGGCGGTGGGTGTCCGGGCGGTGTGGCTCCGGGCGCTGTGGTTCCGGGCGGCGTGCGACACGGCCGCCGCCGCGAGGGCCTTCACGATCGGGTGCGGCCTGGTGCCGTCACCGGCGAGCTCCGGCTGGAACAGGGTGGCCAGGAAGAAGGGGTGCCCGGGCAGCTCCGCGATGCGGACCTGCCCGTCCTCGTCGTGCCCCGACAAGCGCAGCCCGCCGGTCTCCAAGGCCGGCAGGTGGCGGGGCGCCGGACCGTAATCGCAGTGGTAGCGCTCCAGGCTCCGCTCGGCGCCGAGCACGGACTCGGCCAGCGAGCCCGGCTCGGCCCGTACGAGACCCTCGTGGCCGACGAGCGAGCAGGCGAGCGGAGCGATCACCGGGTCCTCGGCGTCGGGGTCGGTCTCTGCGTGCGCGGCGCCGCTGATCCCGCAGACGTTCCGGGCGTACTCCAGCAGCGCGTGCTGGAAGCCGCCGCAGGTACCGAGGAAGGGGACGCGCTCCTCGCGCGCGATCCGGATCGCCGCCAGCACCCCCGCCTCGCTGGCGTACGGGCTGCCGGGCAGCACCCACACCGCGTCGAACCGGGCGAGCGCCCCCGAGGCGGCTTCGGCCTCCGCGTCGGCGGTCGGGAGCCAGTAGGCGTCGAGGACCAGCCCGTCGCGGGAGGCGAGGGCGTCGAGGAGGAGCGGGATACGGGTGTGGGACTTCACGTGCGGGGAGCGGTCGCCGACCAGGACGATCCGTGCGGTGGTGGTGATCATGCGTCCCATCCTGGAGCCGTGAGGGCGTTCAGCGCCAACGATTGTTCCTGCATGATCGATAAGCAGAACTGATCGCCCCTGGGACGCGGCTCGGTTCGGCGCTTCAGCGCGTGGGCGCTTGGCGCCTCAGTGCTTCAGCGCGGCCTTGGTGGCCACGATGATCAGACCCAGGACGAGGTTGACGACGCCCTCGGCCGCCAACTGGCGACGGGTGGCGCCGGCGCGGGCAGCGCCGAGGCAGGCCCAGATGACCTGCTGTGCCACCGCCACGCCCATGGCCAGCCACGCCGTTCCCGCGTAGTCCAGCCCCAAGAGGCCGCTGAGGGCGACCGCGGCCGCGGGCAGCACCGCGGCCTCCACGATGGGCCACTCGTGTCGGGCGACCCGGCGGATCTCGTGCCGGCTCCAGGGCTCGCCGACCAGCCGTTCCCCCGCCAGCTGGGCGTAGACGTGGGTGGCCCAGAACACCAGGCCCGTGATGACCAGGAGGAGTACGAGCTGAAATCTTGGAAAGCTGCCGGTGGCGCCGGCGGTGGCCACCACGGAGGTGGCGAGGAGGGAGCCGTACACGGCGCCGGCGGAGTCGGTACGGGATGCGCGCAGCGGCCTGCTGCGGCCCGCGGGGCCACTGGGGATGCTCACCCCGCCCACGATAAGGACGTCGGGGCCGGGGCCCGCCCGGGCGCGCCGAACGCGGGTGACGGCGGGCGCCCCGCGGAGCGGCCCGGGGCCGGCTCCGGGGAAGAGGCCGCGGAGCCGGTGGCAGGCTGGGGCGCATGGATCCGCACCTGCTCCGCACGTTCGTCACCGTCGTCCGGCTGACCTCCTTCTCCGCCGCCGCTCGGGAGCTGGGCTACACCCAGTCCGCCGTCTCCCAGCACATCGCCGCCCTGGAGTCGGACCTGCGGGCCGAACTGCTGACCCGGCGGCCCGTGGCGCCGACGCCCGCCGGGGAGCGGCTCCTCGAACACGCCGGGCCGCTGCTGCTGCGCCTCGACGCCGCCCGCGCCGACGTGCTGCGGCTGGCCGCCGCGCCGCCCGGGCGGGTCACCCTCGCCGTGTCCCCGCTGGCCGTCGGCCCCCGCCTGCTGTCCGCCCTCCCCGCGACCGGGGTCACCCTGCGCGTGCTGCCCCCGGGGCAGGTGCCGGCCGTCGTCGCCGCCGGGGGTTGTGACCTCGGGCTCGTCGACGGTCCGGCCGCTCCCAGCGATCCGCTCCGGCTCCCCGACGTGGCCCCGCTGCGCGTCACCGGCGTCGCGGAGGAGGAACTCGCGGTCCTGTTCCCGGCCGGGCATCCGTACGCCGGGCGGGCCGCCGTCCGACTGGACGACCTGGCCGACGCGCGCTGGCTCGACGCCCCCGGGGTGGGGCTCGCGCCCGCCGCCGTCCGCACCGCCCCGTCCCTGCGCTACGACGGCACCGACCTGCACGCCCTGTGCGCCCTCGCCGCCGCCGGCCACGGCCTGGCCCTGCTGCCGCTGCGGGTGGCGCGGGCCGCCCGCGCCGGGGTCGCCGTACCGCTGGAGTCGCCGCGTCTGGTGCACCGTACGGAACTCCTCGCGCCGGGCGCCCCCACGGGCGCGGCGCTCGCCGTCGCCGCGCGGCTCACGCAAGCGCCGTAGGGGCTCACGATCCCGCGCCACCGGCCGGGCTCACGGTCCCAGGATCACCGCCGACTCGCCCGGGACGTGGATGCGTCCGTCCCCGCCGGGCTGTTCGAGGGGTTCCCAGGCGGCCAGCACACGGACCCCGTTGCGGCCCAGCGCGATCGTCACCGGCTCGCGGGAGAGGTTCACCGCCACGCGTACGTCACCGCGCCGGAAGGTCAGCCAGCGCCGCTCCTCGTCGTAGGCGACGCGGACCGCCCCCAGGTCCGGGTCGCGCAGGTCCGGATGGCCGCGGCGCAACGCCACGAGGGTGCGGTACCACTCCAGCAGCCGGGCGTGCCCCACCTGCTCCGGCTCGCTCCAGTCCAGGCAGGACCGGTCCCGGGTGGCCGGGTCCTGCGGGTCGGGGATCTCTTCCTCCTTCCAGCCGTGCGCCGCGAACTCCCGGCGCCGGCCGGTCCGTACGGCCTCCGCGAGCTCCGGATCGGGGTGGTCGGTGAAGTACTGCCACGGCGTGTCCGCGCCCCATTCCTCACCCATGAACAGCATCGGCACGAACGGCCCGGTCAGCGCGAGCGTCGCCGCGCACGCCAGCAGCCCCGGGGACAGCGAGGCGGACAGCCGGTCGCCCAGCGCCCGGTTCCCGATCTGGTCGTGGGTCTGCGTGTAGCCCACGAACCGGTGCGCGGGCGTCCGACGGCGGTCGACGGGGCGGCCGTGGGTGCGGCCCCGGAAGGAGGACCAGGTGCCGTCGTGGAAGAAGGCACGGGTCAGGGTTTTGGCGAGGGCCGCGAACGGGGTCACCGCGAAGTCGGCGTAGTACCCCTGCGACTCGCCGGTGAGGGCGCAGTGCAGGGCGTGGTGGAAGTCGTCGTTCCACTGGGCGTGCAGGCCGAGGCCACCGGCCGCGCGCGCGGTGGTGGTGCGCGGGTCGCACTGATCGGACTCGGCGATCAGGAACAGCGGCCGGGCGGTCTCCGCCGCCAGCCCGTCCACGGCCGCCGCCAACTCCTCCAGGAAGGTCAGCGCCCGCCCGTCGGCCAGCGCGTGGACGGCGTCCAGCCGCAGTCCGTCGATCCGGTAGTCCCGCAGCCAGGCCAGGGCGCTGCCGATGAAGTACGCCCGGACCTCGTCCGAACCGGGCGCGTCCAGGTTGACCGCCGCGCCCCACGGCGTGCGGTGGGTGTCGGTGAAGTACGGCCCGAAGGCGGGGAGGTGGTTCCCGGACGGACCGAGGTGGTTGTGGACCACGTCCAACACCACGCCCAAGCCGGCCGAGTGCGCCGCGTCCACGAACCGGGCCAGCCCGGCCGGCCCCCCGTACGGCTCGTGCACCGCCCAGGGCGCGACCCCGTCGTACCCCCAGCCGTGCCGGCCGGGGAAGGGGCACACCGGCATCAGCTCGACGTGCGTGATGCCGAGCGAGGTGAGGTGGGGGAGGCGGGCGGCGGCCGCGTCGAAGGTGCCCTCGGGGGTGAAGGTACCGACGTGCAGCTCGTAGAGGACCGCGTCCTGGAGGGGGACGCGCGGTGACGGCGCGTCGGGACGCAGCGGTGTGAAGTCGACCACTGCGGACAGGCCGTCCGGACCGTCGGGGAGACGACGGCCGCGCGGGTCGGGCAGGGGCCGCGGATCGTCGTCCAGCAGGAAGCCGTACCGGTCCCCGTCGCCGGCCGGGGCTTCCACGACCCACCAGCCGGCGCGGTCGGGCGCCGGATCACGGGTCATCTCGTAGGCGGTGTCGTTCAGTCGCACGGCGACCCGACCTGTCTGCGGTGCCCACACCTCGAACTGCACGGACGGTCCCCTCGTCTCCGGCGGTACCTGGCCCTGTCGCCCTCACTGGGGCCCATCATCCCGGCAGGGGCGGGGGAGTTCTGGACACTCTGCCCACGACGGGCCGACAATCACCCTGTGACGTCCGGTTTCGAGTTCCCCGCCTATCCCGCGCCGCGGGTCTCCGACGCCCAGCGCGACCGAGTGCTGGGGGAGCTCCGCGAGGGGGCGGCGCTGGGCAGGCTCTCCCACGACACCTTCCTGCGACGGATGGAACTCGCGCTCATCGCCCGCCGGTCCGAGGAACTGGCCGCCCTGACCGCCGACCTCCAGGCGCGGGAGCAGGCCGAAAGCCCCTGGGCGCGTCGCCTGTTCGGCTGGGTCGGCCGCGCCTCGGCCGTCAGCGTCGGCGTCCGTCGCGCCTGGCGCACGGAGAAACTGCCCACGCTGCTGATGCCGCACCCGAGCGCCGCACCCCTGCGGATCGGCCGCGACCCCGGCAACGGACTGCGGCTCAGCCACGAGACCGTCTCGCGGGCGCACGCCGAACTCGGCCTGCGCGACGGCGTGTGGGTGCTCACGGACCTCGGTTCGACGAACGGCACCACCGTCAACGGGCGACGGGTGACCGGCTCCGCGATGGTCCGTGACGGCGATCAGGTCGGCTTCGGGCAGATGTCCTTCCGGCTCTCCGCCGGATAGACCGTTCGGGGCGCGCCGCTGCGGGGGCCCGGCGTCGCGTACGAGGAGTCGCAGCCGCGCCCGCCGGGGTTGGAGGACCGACTCGGCCCCGTCCTGTTCGGCGCCGACCCGCGGGTGTGGTTGCTGCTCGCCGAACGAGGGCGCGATCCGTTTCCACGACCGGCTCGGCGCCACCGGCCGCCACAAGCGCCGCTACTCCCTCCCTGCGGGGCCCGCCCCCTACCGGATGGCCGCCGTCAGCCGCTCGCACGCCGCGAATGCCGTCCGGGACTGGTGCTCGACCTGGGTGGCCACCGGTACCCAGCGGGCCTGGAACCGCGCCGCGAACTCCTCGCACCAGCCGGTGACGAGCCGGTCCAGCCCGGCCGCGGCCGGGTGACCCTGCGCCCGCAGCACGCGCAGCAGCATCGCGGCGGCGCGCAGCGACAGCCGCCGGCCGAACGCGTCGATGCTGCCGATGTGGGCCGTCGTGGCCTCGGTGGGAGCCCCCGGGCCGGCCCACTCCGCGGCGATCCGTGGGGTCAGCGCCAGCGTCCAGTCCACCGCGCGCAGCAGCGGCGCGACCCCGCCCGGCGGCGCGCAGTCGCGTACCTCGTCCCGAACGGCGGCCACCCGGGCGGTGTCGGCGGTGAGCCGGGCGGCCAGCATCCGCAGGGCGCGCCGGGGATCGGGGTGCGGAGCCGGGTCGTCCACCGAGTCGGAGGCCCACATCGGGACTTCGACGATCGCGGTGGTACCCGCGTAGCGGTGGGCGTGGTACCAGGTGCTGAGCCGGGTGTCCTCGGGGTGGAAGGCTCCGTCGGGTCCGCTCCCCGGCTCGGGCATGACGAAGATCCCCGGCCCCGGCGAGGGCCAGCCTGTGGCGTCCGACGCCCCCGTCTCGACGGGGATGCGCAGCTCGGCGGCCGACTTGGCGAACGGCTCCGCGAGACCGGGTATGTCCTGGGTGAGCTGCACCCAGGAACCGCCGAGGTCGGTGCCGTGCAGGGAGACCTGGAGGACGGGCCGCAGTTCGTCGATCAGCGAGGTCAGGGCCACGGTCTCGGGCGGCAGCCGGTCCGGGGGCAGTAAGGACGGCGCCCACTCGGGCTGTTCGGGCCCCTGGGGCCGGAAGAAGGCCCGGTGGTAGTCGAGGAGCGAGTACGGGCGCGGCGTGCGGTGCAGGGCCGCGCCGTCCGGGTCGGCGCAGAGCAGGAAGTGCCAGCCGCAGCCGTTGGCGGCGGCCGGCTCGGCGATGATGCGGCGGGCCAGGGCGAGCGCGGTCGCCCCGCCGACGGGCTCGTTGGCGTGCGCCCCGGCGACGACCAGTACGTTCTCGTCCGGCCGCGCGGCGTCGACGGACAGCACCCAGAGGGGTTCCCCGCCCCGGGAGAGGCCGACGCGGCGCACCCGGGCCCGGGCCGGATGTTCGTCCGCCAGGGAGTGTGCGGCCACGGCGAGTTGGTGCGGGGTGGGGTAGCGCATGTCTCGAAGGAGGGTCACACCTCATGCCATGCCCGCCGCGCACGCCCCGTACTGCTCCGCGCGCCCCTCATTTCTCCGAAAATCCGGGAAAAGCCCTGGCCAACGCCTTGCCGGGGGTGATCCGGGGAACGATCTACAAGGGGCCCGGGGGCGCCGGGTCCCGGGTTGCGAGTCCCGGGTTCCCAGTCCCGGGTTGCGGGTTCCGAGTCCCGGGTCCTCAGGAGTCCTCGTCGAAGGCCCCCGACTCCACTTCGAGGGCGAGCTGCTGGAGGACCTGGATCGAGGAGAGGTCCGTCCGACCGCTGTCGTGCGCCATCGCGAGACTCGTGAAGGCCAGGCTGAAGCCGGCGACCATCGTGTGCAGGGCCGGACCGAGGGCCTCGGCCACCAGACGGGCGACCTGCTGCGGGGAGGACTCGGCCGGAACGCTGATCGAGGGCAGCATCTCGTTCAGCAACTGGGTGACGACCCCCGCTTCCGCCGCGGGGACCTCGTCCTCCTCCCCGGCCTCGGCCGCCCTGCGGATCTCCTGGGCTTCGGTGAGGATGCCGATGACTCGCTTCAGAACCTCTGCGCGTTCCATCCTGGGAGGGTAACTCCGGCAGCGGTCCGGGAGGCATCCCTCGCGGTACGGGGCCACGGGCCCGTCGCGGTTCCCGACGCGCGCGCCGGTCGCGGTCGTGCGCCGACGACCGCGACCGGCACCCGGGCACGCCGGGCCTACTCGGCCCGGACCAGGGCCACCGCCGGGCTGTCGGCCAGCAGGTGCGACAGCAGCGCCTCGCCCTCGTACGAGCCCTCGTGCAGCAGCGGCGTCCAGCGGCCCGGCGGGAGGGGGAGGGCCGTGTCGCGCCAGCCGCCCCCGCCGACGAGCCGGTGCGAGAGTCGGGTGGCGACCGCGACCAGGCCCGGCGAGCGGCCGAAGGCCACGCAGTGTCCGGCCGCCGGACCTCGGGCCGCCAGGGGCCGGTAGCCCGTGAACAGCTCCGGCCGGGCGCGCCGCAGCCGCAGCAGAGCCGCCGACAGGGCCAGCTTCTCGCCCGCCAGGCCGTGCGGGACACCGCCCCCGTCGAGCCGGGCCAGCTCCTCGTGGGGGAAGACGACCGGCCGACGGTTGTCCGGGTCGACCAGGGCCCGGTACTCGCTCTCCGTCCCCTGGTACACCTCCGCGACCCCGGGCATGGCCAGGTGCAGCAGGGTCATGCCCAACACGTTCGCACGGGCCGCCTCCGCCAGGTCCGGCGGGAGGTCCACCTCGGGCGGGGCGACGATGCCCCCCTCGTACTCCTCGTCCGGATCGGTCCAGGACGTACGCAGCGCCGCCTCACGGGCCCCCTTGAGCAGGGCCGCCGCCAGCCGGGACTCCCGCTCGGGGATCTGTCCCAGGCCCAGCGCGCTCTGCCGGGCCACCCACGCCAGCTGGGCGTCCGGGACCGCGCCGGCCCCCGCCATCAGCTCCGGCGCCTGCGAGAGCACCGAGATCCGGGCCCGTACGTCGGCGCTGCGCTTCGTGTCGTGCGTGGAGAGCGCCGTCCCCGAGGCGGGCCAGTCGCGCTCCAGGTCCGCGCAGTACGCGTGGAACTCCTCGACCGACACCGCCGGGTCCCCGGGCTCCCCGCCCACCTCCGTCGCGGACAACAACGGGGCCCAGCGGTAGAAGGCCCGGTCCTCCAGGGACTTGGCGCGCAGGGCCGCCGAGGTCTGGGCGAAGCGCGCCTCGAACGCGCGATCGCGGCGCAGGAGGTCGAGTACGGCGTCCACCGGGCCGGCGCCGACCAGCGCGGCCGCCCGCTCCTGCGCCTCGGACGGCAGTCCGGGACCGCCCGGATAGGGTCGGTAGACCGGGTTGGCGACCAACAACTCGACGACGGCGGGGCGCAGTTCAAAGCCGGCCATCCGCTCCAGCGCGGCCAGCTCGGCCGCCAGATCACCGGTCAGTACCTCCCGGGCGCACGCCTCGGCCGTCTCCGCCCAGGAGCCCGTGTCCGTGGACTTGACGTAGTCCCGCATCAGTTCGGCGGCTCCGACGGGATCGGTGAACACCCCGTCCACCCGGTGCAGCGCGTCGTATCCGGTGGTGCCGGCCACCGGCCAGGAGGCGGGCAGGCGTTCGGAGCGGGCCAGGATCTTCTCCACCACCACCCAGCAGCCCTCGCCGGCCTCCGCCCGCAGTCGCCGCAGGTACCCCTCGGGGTCCGCCAGCCCGTCCACGTGGTCGATCCGCAGCCCCTGGAGCACCCCGTCCCGGACCAGCTCCAGGATCTTGGAATGGGTCGCGGCGAAGACTTCCGGGTCCTCCACCCGGACTCCGATGAGGTCCGAGATGGTGAAGAAACGGCGGTAGTTGAGGGAGGTTCGGGCCTCGCGCCAGAACGCCGGCCGGTAGAACTGCGCCGCCGCCAGTTCCGGCATCGGCAGCCCGGCCGTCCCTTCCCGCAGCGGGAACTCGTGGTCGCCGTAGCGCAGCACGTCCCCCTCGACCGTGAGCGACTGGGGCTCCAGGGGGCCCGTGAGCACGGGCAGCAGGACCTGCCCGCCGCCGGCCTCCCAGTCGATGTCGAACCAACGCGCGTACGGGGACCGGGGCCCGTCCCGCAGGACCTCCCACAGGGCGCGGTTGAGGCGCAGCGGCGCGGGGACCGCCATGTGGTTCGGCACGATGTCGAGCACGAGGCCGAGCCCGTGCTCGCGCGCGGTCCGGGCGAGCGCGCGCAGCCCGGCCTCACCGCCGAGCTCCTCCCGTACCCGGGAGTGGTCGGTGACGTCGTACCCGTGCGTCGAGCCGGGGACCGCCTCCAGGGAGGGGGAGAGGTGCAGATGGGACACGCCGAGCGAGGCGAGGTACGGCACGGCCGCCTCGGCGGCGGCGAACGGGAATTCGGGACAGAGCTGGATACGGTAGGTGGAGGCCGGCGTGCCGACGGTCGGGGCGTCAGGTGTCGGTCGGGCGCGATCGTATGACTGGCTCATGAGAACCTACGTACCCGCCCAGCCGGATTCCTTGCCATTCCCCCCGCATCCGGGTGACGCCCGCCTGTCCGCCGCAGCGTGCGACCGCGTGCCGCCGGGCCCGCGCGCGCCGGGCCGAGGCGCCCGCCCCGACCCGGCCGGCGCCGTTCGCGACACCCTGCCTCAGGCACCCTCCGGGCGCTGGAGGACCACCAGGGAGCGTCCGGTCAGCGGTACCCGGTCGCCGGCCGCGTACTGCGGGCCGGTGCCGGGCGGCAGCACCTCCGGCTTCGCGGTGTCCACCACCAGCTGCCACCGCGCCCCGTGTCCCGCCGGGATGGTGAACTCCTGCGGTTCGGCGCCCGCGTTGAACATCAAGAGGAACGAGTCGTCGGTGATCCGCTCCCCGCGCGCGCCGGGCTCCGAGATGGCCTCGCCGTTGAGGAACACCGTCAGCGAACGCGCGTGCTGCGCCTGCCAGTCGCGCGCCCGCATCTCCTCGCCGTGCGGGGTGAACCAGGCGATGTCCGAGAGCTCGTCGTGCGTCCCCTCCACGGGCCGGCCGTGGAAGAACCGGCGTCGCCGGAACACCGGGTGGTCCCGGCGCAGCCACACCATCTGACGGGTGAACTCCAGTTGCGCGGGCGTCGGTTTGCCCGGCTCGGGCCAGGGCACCCACGAAAGCTCGTTGTCCTGGCAGTAGGCGTTGTTGTTGCCGCCCTGCGAGCGGGCGAACTCGTCCCCGTGGCTGAGCATCGGGACGCCCTGGGACAGCATGAGGGTCGCCGTGAAGTTGCGCATCTGGCGCTCGCGCAGTTCCAGGATCTCAGGGTCCTCGGTCGGCCCCTCGACGCCGCAGTTCCAGGACCGGTTGTGGGTCTCGCCGTCCCGGTTCCCCTCCCGGTTGGCCTCGTTGTGCTTCTCGTTGTAGGAGACCAGGTCGTGGAGGGTGAACCCGTCGTGGCAGGTGGTGAAGTTGATCGACGCGAGCGGGCGTCGCCCGTCGTCCTGGTAGAGGTCCGAAGATCCGGTCAGTCGTCCGGCGAACTCCGCGAGCGTGCGCGGCTGCCCGCGCCACAAGTCCCGTACGGTGTCGCGGTACTTGCCGTTCCACTCCGTCCACAGGGGCGGGAAGTTGCCCACCTGGTAGCCGCCCTCGCCCAGGTCCCAGGGCTCCGCGATCAACTTTACCTGGCTCACCACCGGGTCCTGCTGCACCAGGTCGAAGAACGAGGACAGCCGGTCCACCTCGTGGAACTGCCGGGCCAAGGTCGCCGCGAGGTCGAAGCGGAAGCCGTCCACGTGCATCTCGGTGACCCAGTAGCGCAGCGAGTCCATGATCAGCTGGAGGACGTGCGGGGACCGCATCAGCAGCGAGTTCCCGGTGCCCGTGGTGTCCATGTAGTGGCGCGGATCGTCCGCCAGCCGGTAGTACGAGGCGTTGTCCAGGCCCCGGAACGACAGCGTCGGGCCCAGGTGGTTGCCTTCGGCCGTGTGGTTGTAGACCACGTCCAGGATCACCTCGATCCCGGCCTCGTGCAGGGCGCGGACCGCCGACTTGAACTCCAGCACCTGCTCGCCCCGGTCGCCGGACGCGTAGCCGTTGTGCGGCGCGAAGAAACCGATGGTGTTGTAGCCCCAGTAGTTGCTCAGGCCGTCGTCGACCAGGCGGTGGTCGTTGACGTACTGGTGCACCGGCATCAGTTCCAGTGCCGTCACGCCCAGCTTGGTGAGGTGCCCGATGACCGCCGGGTGGGCGAGCGCCCCGTAGGTGCCGCGCAGCTCCTCCGGCAGCTCGGGGTGCCGCATGGTCAGGCCCTTGACATGGGCCTCGTACAACACGGTCTGGTGGTACTCGTGGCGCGGGGGGCGGTCGTTGGCCCAGTCGAAGTACGGGTTCACCACCACCGAGGTCATGGTGTGCGGGGCCGAGTCGAGGTCGTTGCGCGAGTCCGGGCGGCCGAAGTGGTAGCCGTACACCTCCTCGCCCCACGCCACGCTGCCGCTGACGGCCCGCGCGTACGGGTCCAGCAGCAGCTTCGCCGCGTTGCAGCGCATGCCGTGCTCGGGCTCGTACGGGCCGTGGACGCGGAAGCCGTAGCGCTGGCCGGGCATGATGCCGGGCAGGTAGGCGTGCCGGACGAAGGCGTCCGTCTCGCGGAGTTCGACGGCGGTCTCCGAGCCGTCGTCGTGCAGCAGGCACAGCTCGATCCGCCGAGCGGCCTCGGAGTAGACAGCGAAGTTGGTTCCGGCGCCGTCGTACGTGGCACCCAGCGGATACGCCTGTCCCGGCCAGACCTGCATAGATAACGACTCTTCCCTGTGTCGGCTGACGTCCCGGCTGATCGGGCATGGACAACGTCTCTGCCAGATCTTCCCCGAAAGGAGGTCTCCACGCGTGGACTTGGGATGGTTCTACCGGGTGACCCGGAGAGCTGATATCCGGGTCAGCGGACTGTCCGGGCATCGGATAATGGGTCAACGGCCGCTCGGTGTACGGACCATCGGGCTGCGTGGGGCCGCGCGCGCGGAGTACCCTTCCGTGATCACTGGAGACGGGCGTCCAGACGCAGAAGGCGGTGCACGGGTGAGCTCGGGAGGTCTGGAGCTGCCCCCTGGTGACAGCGGGCACGAGGGTGGCCCGGCGGACGCCCCTGGAAGCGCGCAGGCCGGAGTGCCGGCCGGGGCGGTGTCACTGGCCCCGCCGGAGCCCGGCAGCGCCCGGGCCGGGGCCGAACTGGACTGGGGCACGGACGCGTGGAGCGAGGTCCGCACCCGCGCGCAACGGGCCGGGCGCGCGTACATCTGGTTGAACCTCATCGAGCAGCGGCTGCGGGCCGTCGTCGGCGCCGTGCTGAGGCCGATCTACGAACCGGTGCACGGCCAGGACGACTGGGTCGTCGCGGCGGCGGGGCCCGCCGGGCAGGAGTGGGTCCAGCGGGCGGTGGCCGTACGCGAGGTCAGCCGGCGCAAGGGCTACCTGCTGGACCCGGCAGACGACAACGTGCTGAGCTTCCTGACGCTGCCCCAACTGCGCGAGCTGATGGTCCAGCACTGGCCCTGCTTCGAACCGTACTTCGACGACCGGCGGGAGATCGAGCTGGCCCTGGACGAGCTGGAGGTCACCCGGAACGTGGTCTCCCGCAACCGGGCGCTCTCGCGGCCGGTCCTGGAACAGGCCGAGCGGGCCTCCGCGCGCTTGTTGGAGGTACTGGGCGGCGGCGCGGGCAGTCCGGCGGCGGACCGGCTGCCGATCGACGCGGTCGAGGACCTGGTGGGGGACCGGTACGCCGACGTCATCTCCGTCCACCCCGACCGGGTGCGGCTCCAGCGCCAGCTCCCGGCGGAGGACCTGTTCGGGGGCGCGCGCCGGCTGGACGCCATCGGCATAGGTCTCAACCTGCTGGTCCAGAACTTCTCCGGCCGAAGACTCGTCCGGCTCACGGAGGCGGGCTGCCGGGTGCGGCTGCTGTTCCTGAACCCGGCGAGCAGCGCCGTCAAGCGGCGCGAGCGGGAGCTGGGGCTGCGCAAGGGCGAGCTGAGCCGTTCGGTGGAAATGAACATCTTGCACGTGCGGCGGGTGCGGGCGGGCCTGCGGGACGCGTCACGGTTCGAGATCCACGTCTTCGACGAGACGCCCCGCTTCACGGCGTACCTGGTGGAGGGGGAGACCTCGGGCATCGCGGTCGTCCAGTCGTACCTGCGGCGGGCGCGGGGCATGGAGGCGCCGGTACTGGTGTTGCGCGGAGGCGGCCGGGGGGTTCCGAAGGACGCCGAGCACGGACTTTTCACCACGTACCGGGAGGAATTCGAATCGGTTTGGGAGGATTCCCGGCCGGTGTCCTGACTGTCAGTGGCCCGTGGCAGGCTGAAAGCCGTTGACCGGATGTAGGTACGGGGGAGGGGCGCCATGGCGGCGTGGCACGGGGGAGCGCTGGTCGGATTCGATCTGGAGACGACGGGCACGGAGCCGGGGGAGTCCCGGATCGTGACCGCCGCGGTGGTCGAGGTGCGCGGTGACGAGGTCCGGGAGCGGCGGGCCTGGCTCGCTGACCCGGGGATACCGATCCCGGAACAGGCCTCCGCGATCCACGGCATCAGTACGGCCCGGGCCGTCGCGGAGGGCCGGCCGGTGCGGCAGGTCGCCGACGAGGTGGCGGCGGTCCTGACCGACCACTGGCTGCGCGGCGCGGTGGTCGTCGCCTACAACGCCGCCTTCGATCTGTCGCTGCTGACGGCGGAGTTGGCCCGGCACGGGCTGCCGTCGCTCGCGGACCGGCTGGGCGGGGCGCGGACGGGGCCGGTGGTGGACCCGCTGACCATCGACCGTGCCGTGGACCGCTACCGGCGCGGGAAACGCACCCTGGAGGCCGTGTGCGGGGTGTACGACGTCGTCCTCGACGCCGCGCACGACGCGGGGGCGGACGCGTTGGCGGCGGTCCAGGTCGCCCGGGCGATAGCGGCCCGGCACCCGGAGGTGGCCGCGCTCAGTCCGGCGGACCTGCATGACCGTCAGGGTGCCTGGCACGCCCGCTGGGCCCGTGACTTCCAGGCGTACCTCCGGGGTCAGGGGAGCCCGGACGCCGTCATCGACACGGCGTGGCCCCTGCGGACGCACATACCGGCCACGGCCGGGGCCTGACGACCGCCGACGGGCCGCGCGGTGGTGCCGGTGCTCCGTTGCCCGGGCGGTGCCGGGGGCCGTTCGCGCTCACGCTGTCGACCCGTCCGGAGGCGGCACGGCGGCTCTACGTTGGAGCCTCATGGGGTTCGGGCTTCTCGCGGGCCGGCCGCGGGGCGCTCAGAAGGGGTGCCAGCGGACCTCGGTGTCGCCTTCGCGCAGGGATGCGACGCGGCGGCGGAACTCCGCGACGGCCGCCGGGTTCGTCGGGGTGTGCTGGGAGACCCACGCACAGCTCGCCGTCTCGCGCGCTCCGCGGAGCACCGCGCAGCCGGGCCACTCGCGCACGTCCCAGCCGTAGGTGGTCACGAACTCCTCGTACGCCCCGTCGGGCAGCCCGTACCGGTCGCGGGAGAGGGCCATCACCACCAGGTCGTGCTCCCGCAGATCGGCCGACACGGTCTCCAGGTCCACGAGCACCGGCCCGTCCGGGCCCACATGGACGTTGCGGGGCAGGGCGTCGCCGTGGATCGGGCCGGGCGGCAGGTGGGAGGTCAGCGCGGCCACCTGGCCGGCGTAGGCGTCGCGCCGGGCCCGCAGGTACGCCGCGTCGGCCGGGTCGATGGCGTCCCCGGCGAGCCGGAGCCAGCGTTCGACGCCGCCCAGCAGGTCCCGCGCCGGCATCGCGAACGGCGGTGCGGGCAGGGCGTGGACGCGTCGTAGGAGCAGCGCCAGATCGTGCGGGCCGGCCGGGCGGAGCGCGTCCGGGAGGCGGTGCCACACCGTGACGGGGTGCCCTTCCACCAGCCGGGCCCGCGGCTCGGCCGCCCGCACCGCGGGCACCTCGCAGGAGGCGAGCCAGTCCGCGACCGCCACCTCCCGTTCGGCGCGCTCCAGCAGCGCCGCCTCCCGGCCCACTTTCACCACCAGGTCGCCGACCGCGAACACCGCGTTCTCGCCGAAGGCCAACAGTTCGGCCCCGCCGGTGAAGCCCGCCGCCGTCAGTACGTCGCTGGCCCGCGCCTCGTCCATCCCGCCGTCGCCCGTCCCTGTCCGGATCTCCCCGCCACCACGTCCGGGACAGTCTGCCATCCCCCCTGCTGCCCGGCTTGATCCCCCGTCGCCGGTTCGGCAACGCCGGCATGCCCCGGGACCGGGCATCGGCCGGCACGTCCCCATGGAGGACGCCCGACGCCCGCACCCCGCGGCGGCCGTACTCGCCCTGATCGCCGACCCCGGCGCGGGCGCCCGTGCCGAGGCCGTACGCGCGGGCGGGGCCGTCGAGGGCGGCGCGCGACAGGCCGCGGACCCGATCGAGACCGAACCGCCCTGACCTCCGGTGGCGCCGCGACCCGTCGCGACCGCCGACGCTGTCAGTGTGGCGTCATATCGTTTGGGGCATGAGCCCCAAGCCCACGGAGCGTACGACCTACGCCGCCCTCCTGCGCGGAATCAACGTCGGCGGGAACAAGAAGGTCCCGATGGCCGAGCTGCGCGCCGTCATGGAGCAGCTCGGCCACGGCGACGTCCGGACGTACCTGCAAAGCGGCAACGCCGTGTTCAGCAGTACGGAGCGCGACCCCGACAAGCTCGCCCGCGAGCTGGAGGCGGCCATCGAGGCGCACTTCGGCTTCCGCGTGCCCTGCCTCGTCGTGGACGGCCCCCACCTGCGCGCCGTGGCCGACGCCTGTCCGTTCCCGGCCGCGGAACTCGAAGGCAGGCAGCTCCACGTGATGTTCCTGTCCGCGCCGCCCTCCCCGGAACGCTACGCCGGCATCGACGCGCAGGCGTTCCTCCCCGAGGAGTTCCGCCTGGGGGACCGGGTGGTCTACCTCTACGCGCCGGGCGGCCTCGGCACCTCCAAGCTGGGAGAGGTGCTCCACAGACCGGCCCTGCTCAAGGGCCTCGACGCGACGACCCGCAACTGGAACACCGTCGTCAAGCTGGTCGAGCTGACCCGGGACTGACCCGACGGCCACCCGGGCCGAACCCGTCGGGCGCGGCATGTGCCAGGCTCGAAGCCATGCGATACATCATCATCGGCGCCGGGGCGGTCGGCGCGACCATCGGCGGACGGCTCACCGAAGCGGGCCTCGACGTCGTACTCGTCGCCCGGGGCGCGCACGCGCAGGCGCTCGCGGCGGACGGGCTGCGGCTCGCCACGATCGGGGGAGAGCGGGTGCACCGGATGCCCGTCGTCACCGCCCCGGCGGAGCTCGGCGAACTGCGACCCGACGACGTGCTGTTGCTCACCGTGAAGACGCAGGACGCGATCGCGGCGCTCGACGCGTGGGGGGACGCGGAGGTCGCGGGCGGCGGCACCGCGGCGCAGCGCCTGCCGGTGCTGTGCCTGCAGAACGGCGTGGAGAGCGAACGGCTGGCCCTCCGGCGCTTCGCGCGCGTGTACGGGGTGTGCGTCTGGCTGCCCGCCACCTTCCTGGAGCCGGGCGTGGTCTCGGCGTTGTGCGCGCCGCTGACCGGCATCCTGCACTTGGGCCGCGCGGCCGGGGGAACGGACGCGCGGGTCCGGGCGATCGCCGCCGATCTGGAGAAGGCGGGCTTCGGGGCGCCGGTCGTCGAGGACGTCATGCGGTGGAAGTACGCCAAGCTGCTGGGCAACCTCGGCAACGCGATCCAGGCGACGACGGGTCCCGAACCGGCTCCGGCGAAGGGGGCGCTGCTGCTCAGGGCGATCCGTGAGGCGAAGGCCGCGTTCGAGGCCGCCGGGATCGCCCACGCCTCCGAGGCCGAGCAGTCGGCGGCCCGTGACGGCAAGGTCGAGCAGCCGGCGGGCGCGCGGGGCGGGTCGTCGTGGCAGAGCCTTGCCCGGGGGACGGGGTCGGTGGAGACGGACTACCTCAACGGGGAGATCTGCCTGCTGGGGCGGTCGCACGGGGTGCCGACGCCGGTGAACGAGACCTTGCGCCATGCGGCGAACATCTTCGCGCGGGAGGGATTGCCGCCGGGATCGATGTCGATCGAGGACCTGACGGCCCTGGCCGACGAGGCGGCGGCGCGAGCGTAACCGTCGCCGGTCGCCCCAGTGCGCGGGTGCCCGTCCGGGCGCCGTACCCCGGGCCGGTCCGGGCCCTGCGCGTGCGTGCCCTTGTACGCCGGATACACCGGACGGCCGGCGTCTTCGGAGGCGGCTCGGAACACGGGCCCGGGGCCCCGGCCCCTTCGGGCGGAAGCGGTCCGGGGAGTGTCGGGACGGTCAGGGTCGCGCCCCGGGCGGCGGCGCCGGTCCGCCAGGCGCGTCTGCCGTCAATCGGCGGGCTGCCGCGGTGCGGCTCCCGCCCCGGCGCCCTGCCCGTGCGGCGTGCGCGTGGCGCTCCGGCCCGGCCTCCCTTTGTCCGCCGTGCGCCTGCCGCTCAGGAGTCGGGGCGCCGGGGGGCGGTTCCGCCGCGCGGCCGGTCAAGCGTCGGGCGGTCTGGGGAGGGGCTTCGGTCGGGGGTGCGTGGGCGCGGCGTTCGGCGGTCGGGGCGAGGGGTCAGGCCGACATGGGGAGGGAGGTCAGGGGGGAGGCGGCCGCGTCGTAGCGGTGGAGGAGGAGGCGGGCCAGTTCCGGGGCCGCGCCGAGGACGGGGGCCACGAGGTCCGCGCCCGAGGCTTCCGCGCCCGCCGCGATGCGGTCCGGGAGCCGGCCGGGGGCGATCACGTAGGGGGCCACGGCCACGCGTCGGACGCCCTCGGCGCGCAGCGCCCGTACGGCGTCCTCCGTACGGGGCAACGAGGCGGAGGCGAACGCAGGCCGCACGGCGCACCAACCGGTGTGCCGCCACTCCCGCGCGATTTCAGCGATCACTGCGATCGCCTCCGGGTCCGATGAGCCGGCGGCCGCCAGCACCACACCGGTGCCGGCGCGGTCCGCCGGGGTGAGGCCGGCTTCGCGGAGCCGGCGTTCGAGGGCCGCCGTCAGCAACGGCGACGGGCCGAGCACGTCCGCGAGCCGGACCGTCAGGCCCGGGAGGCCGGCGACCGCCTCCGCCAGCACCGCGGGGATGTCCGTCTTCGCGTGGAACGCCCGGGTGAGCAGCAGCGGCAGGGCCACCACCTCCCGTACCCCCGCCCGGTGGAGGTGGGAGAGGACCTGCGGCACGGACGGGGCGTCGAACTCCAGGAACGCCGTCTCCACGCGCAGCCCCGGCCGCTGTGCCCGGGCGCGCCGGGTGAGGGCGTGCACGGTCGCGGCGTGCCGCGGATCGCGGCTGCCGTGGGCTATGACGAGGAGGACGGGGGCGCGGAACACGGGACTCAGCTCTTGACCAGCAGGCCGCGGTTGCGCAGCACCCACCGCTCGACCGGGCTGAAGATCAGCAGGTCGATGGCGATGCCGACGATGAGGATCAGGAAGATGGCGAGGAAGACACCCGGCATGTCGATGTTGTTCCGGCCGTTCTCCAGCAGCTGTCCGAGACCCAGTCCCAGGTCGGGGGAGGACGCGATGATCTCGGCGGCCATCAACGAGCGCCACGAGAAGGCCCAGCCCTGCTTGAGACCGGCGAGGTAGCCCGGCAGCGCGGCCGGCAGGACCACGTGCCAGGTGCCCCTGAGCCCCGTGGCGCCCAGGGTGCGACCGGCTCGCAGGAACAGCGGCGGGACCTGGTCGACGCCCGAGACGAGGCCGTTGGCGATGGACGGCACCGCTCCGAGCAGGATGACGGCGTACATCATCGAGTCGTTCAGGCCTAGCCAGATCACCGCCGGCGGCACCCACGCCACGGAGGGCAGGGACTGGAGTCCGGACAGGATCGGGCCGATGGCGGCGCGGACGAACTTCACCCGCGAGACCAGCAGGCCGAGCGGCGTGCCGATGGCCAGGGCGAGCAGGAAGCCGAGCAGACCGCGCGAGACGCTGGTCCAGATGACGTCCAGCAGGGTGCCCTTGAGCCACATGTCGGTCAGGCCGTCCCACACCGCGGACGGGGAGGGCAGCTTGCTCTGGTCGGTGACCTGGGCCGAGACGAGGACCTGCCACACCACGAGGACCAGGCCGACGGCCACGACCGGCGGCAGGATCTTCTTGAGGAGGACCTCGCGGACCGGGGTGCGGTGGGTCTGGACCGCGTCGAGCGCGTCCAGGCCGGCCTCCAGGCCCGCCAGGTCGTCGCTCTTGGCCTTGGGGGCGGTTTCAGTGCTGGCCATGGCGGCGGATCTCCCCACGCAGGTGTTCAGTGATCTCCAGGGACAGCTCCGCGACGTCCGCGTCCTCGATGCGGCGCGGCTGCGGGATGTCCACGGTCCATTCCTTGGCGATCCGGCCGGGCCGCGAGGACAACAGGACCACGCGCTCGGCCAGACGCACGGCCTCGCGGACGTTGTGCGTGACGAACAGGACGGAGACGCCGGTCTCCGCCCAGATCCGGGTCAGCTCGCCGTGCAGCACGTCCCGGGTGATGGCGTCCAGCGCCGCGAACGGCTCGTCCATCAGCAGCAGCCGACTGTCCTGGGCCAGGGCGCGGGCCAGGGCCACGCGTTGGCGCATGCCGCCCGACAGCTCGTGGACGCGCTTGCCGTACGCGCCGCCGAGCCGCACGAGCTCCAGCAGCCGCTCCGCCTCCGGCTTGCGGTCGGCCTTGGCCACGCCGCGTAGCCGCAGGGCCAGTTCGATGTTCTTGCCCGCCGTCAGCCAGGGGAACAGCGCGTGTTCCTGGAACATCAGGGCGGGGCGGCCGGCGGTCTCGATGCGGCCCGCGCTGGGCTTGTCGAGTCCGGCGACCAGGTTGAGCAGGGTGGACTTACCGCACCCCGAGGCCCCCAGGAGGGTGACGAACTCTCCCGGAGCGACATCGAGGCTGATGTCGTCCAGGACGAGCTGCGATCCGGCCGGGCCGGGGAAGGACTTCGAGACGTGCTCGATGCGCGCGGCGTGCGTCCGCTCCACTACCGCGCCCTCGGCAGCCTTGGCAAGCGTGGTGGCCATGGTCGTCACCTCCTGGGGGATTCGGGTTCCGGACTTACTTGACGCCGAGACCGGCGTCGG
Source organism: Streptomyces sp. Tek67B01 (assembly GCF_055231995.1). NCBI lineage: Bacteria > Bacillati > Actinomycetota > Actinomycetes > Kitasatosporales > Streptomycetaceae > Streptomyces > Streptomyces sp. Tek67B01. The sequence continues at coordinate 1,653,874 of NZ_JBUYUY010000001.1, read as the reverse complement.
AGACCTCGGGCTTGCCGGCCGCCTTGAGCACCTTGTTCAGGAGCGTCAGGTCGTAGATGCCGGTCAGGTCGGGCTGCTCGATGAGCTTGGCCTTGACCGCCCAGTCGGACTCCGTCTTGAGCGTGCTCGCCAGCGGGTCGTCGGTGACGAGGATGCTCGGCCACGCCGGGTCGATGACCTTCGCGTCGAGCGGCTTGCCGCCGTCCGCCGCCAGCTTCGCGTTGGCGGAGGCCTTCGCCTTCTCCGGGTTGGCGTTGATCCACTCGTTGGTCTTCACCGTGCCCTTGAGCACGGCCTCGACCACGTCCGCGTGCTCCTTGAGGAACTTCTGCGACACGATGACGTTGGTGATCACGAACTTCTTGTCGGGCCACAGGGAGGTCTCGTCGAGGAGGACCGAGCCGCCCTCGGAGACGAGCTTGGAGGCCGTCGGCTCCGGCACCCAGGCGCCGTCGATCGAACCCTGCTTGAAGGCGTCGGGGGTGACCTTGTTGTCGGTGCGGACGACGGAGACGTCGCCCTTGCCGGACTCGGGGTCGACCGACCAGCCCTTCTGGGAGATCCAGTTGAGGAACGCGACGTCCTGCGTGTTCCCCTTCTGCGGGGTGGCGATCTTCTTGCCCTTGAGGTCGTCCAGGGTCTTGATCTTGTCCGGGTTCACGACCAGCTTCACGCCGCCCGAGGCGGAGCCGGAGATGATCCGCAGGTTCTGGCCCTTGGACTTCACGAAGCCGTTGATCGACGGCGAGGGGCCGATGAAGCCGATGTCGAGAGAGCCGCCGTTCAGGGCCTCGATCTCGGACGGACCGGCGTTGAAGGTCTGCGGCTTGACGGTGGTGCCGCCGAGCTCCTTGGCGATCAGGCCCTCCTGGAGGCCGACCAGGGCGGTGGCGTGCGTCAGGTTCGGGAAGTACCCGATACGGACCTCGGGGGCGGAGAGCTTCTTGGCGTCCGCGGCGGGCACGGCGGCCGGCTTGGCGTCGTCCTGCGCCTGCGAGCCGTAGCCGCAGGAGGCGAGCGCGCCGATCAGGAGCGGGAGGGCGGAAGCGGCGACGACACTGCGGCGCAGGGTCTTACGGGCGGTGGTACCGGTGGCAGGCACGGGAGGGTTTCCTCTCGGAGCGCCGTGGGGTCACGGCGCGGGTCTTCGTTTGCGGAGCGCGGGCGGGTACGGCTGGTGGGGGGTGTGGGCGCGCATGCGGTGCGCGTACGTCATCGCGCACATCGCCCCACCCCTCCCTGGCCGCTGCCGAGGTGGCCGCTGCCTACGCGGCCGCCTTCCTTGGCGAAGGTGGAGTAGATGTCGGCGGGCATGGGTTAGAAGTCCCACCCTTCGTCGTCCGCCCGGACCGCCCCGGCCTCGTCGGCGTGGGCGGCGAAGGCCTCGCCCGCCATGCCGGCCGCCAGCGTGGTGCCGTCCGACGGGTCGATCAGCAGGAAGGACCCGGTGCGGCGCGAGGCGGCGTACGAGTCGAGCGCGAGCGGCTCGGCGGTACGGACGACGACGCGGCCGATGTCGTTGGCGACCAGCTGCCCGGGGTCCGGGTGCTGGGACAGGTCGTCCAGGGTCAGCCGCGAGGGGATCGCCTTGACGATCGCCTTGACGGTGCGCGTGGTGTGCTTGAGCAGCACCCGGGCGCCGACGGCCAAGGGCTGGTCCGCGACGTGGCACACCGTCGCCTCGACGTCCTGGGTGGTGGCCGGGGCGCTCGCGGACGGGGCGATCAGGTCACCGCGCGAGATGTCGATGTCGTCACGCAGGCGCAGCGTCACCGACTGCGGCGCCCAGGCGATGTCGACGCTCTCACCGAGCGCGTCGATGCCCTCGATGACGGAGGTGCGGCCCGACGGCAGGACAGTGACGGCCTCGCCGACGCGCAGCACGCCGGAGGCGATCTGGCCCGCGTAGCCTCGGTAGTCGGGGTGTTCGGCGGTCTGCGGCCGGATCACGTACTGGACCGGGAAACGCGCCGGGCAGGCGGTCAGGTCGTGGCTGACCGGGACCGTCTCCAGGTGCTCCAAGACCGTCGGGCCGCCGTACCAGTCCATGTGCGCCGAGGGCTCCACGACGTTGTCCCCGGCCAGGGCCGAGATCGGGATCGCGGTGATCTCGGGGACGCCCAGGTCGGAGGCGTACGCGGTGAACTCCTCGGCGATCTTCGCGAAGACCGCCTCCTCGTAGCCGACGAGGTCCATCTTGTTGACGGCGAGGACCACGTGCGGGACGCGCAGCAGGGCCGCGACGGCCGCGTGCCGGCGGGTCTGCTCGATGACGCCGTTGCGGGCGTCGACGAGGACCACGGCCAGGTCGGCGGTGGAGGCGCCGGTGACCATGTTGCGGGTGTACTGCACGTGCCCGGGGGTGTCGGCCAGGATGAACCGGCGCCGGGCGGTGGCGAAGTAGCGGTACGCCACGTCGATGGTGATGCCCTGCTCCCGCTCGGCGCGCAGGCCGTCGGTGAGCAGCGCGAGGTCCGGGGTGTCCTGCCCGCGCCGCGCGGAGGCGGCCTCCACGGCCTCCAACTGGTCGGTCAGGACCGACTTGGAGTCGTGCAGGAGGCGTCCGACCAGCGTGGACTTGCCGTCGTCGACGGAACCGGCGGTCGCGAAGCGCAGCAGGGTGGTCGCCGCGAGATCGGCGAACTGCTCGGTGGTGGAGGTCATGTCTAGAAGTACCCTTCGCGCTTGCGGTCTTCCATCGCGGCCTCGGACATCTTGTCGTCGGCGCGGGTCGCGCCCCGCTCGGTGAGGCGGGAGGCGGCGATCTCGGTGATCACGGCGTCCAGCGTGGTGGCGTCGGAGTCGACGGCACCCGTGCAGGACATGTCACCGACGGTGCGGTAGCGGACCAGCCGCTTCTCGGGGGTCTCGCCCTCCTTCGGGCCGCCCCATTCGCCGGCCGTCAGCCACATCCCGTTGCGCTTGAACACCTCGCGCTCGTGGGCGAAGTAGATCTGCGGCAGCTCGATGCCCTCCCGGGCGATGTACTGCCACACGTCCAGCTCGGTCCAGTTCGACAGCGGGAACACGCGCACGTGCTCGCCCGGGGCGTGGCGACCGTTGTACAGCTGCCACAGTTCGGGGCGCTGGCGGCGCGGGTCCCACTGGGAGAACTCGTCGCGCAGGGAGAACACGCGCTCCTTGGCGCGGGCCTTCTCCTCGTCGCGGCGGCCTCCGCCGAAGACGGCGTCGAACTTCAGGCTCTGGATCGCCTCGGTCAACGGCACCGTCTGCAGCGGGTTGCGGACCCCGTCGGGGCGCTCGCGCAGCTTGCCCGCGTCGATGTACTCCTGGACGGAGGCCACGTGCAGCCGCAGACCGTGCTCGGCGACCGTGCGGTCGCGGTACTCCAGCACCTCGGGGAAGTTGTGGCCCGTGTCGACGTGCAGCAGCGTGAAGGGCACCGGCGCGGGCGCGAACGCCTTCAGCGCCAGGTGCAGCATGACGATGGAGTCCTTGCCGCCGGAGAACAGGATCACCGGCTTCTCGAACTCGCCCGCCACCTCGCGGAAGATGTGGACGGCCTCCGATTCGAGGGCGTCGAGGTGGGACAGCGCGTAGGGAGCGTCGGTCCCGTCGTGCAGGTGGGCGACGGTCGTCATGCCAGACCCCTCTCGGTGAGCAGCGCGTACAGGGCCGAAGCCGACTCCTGCACGGACTGCGTGTGCGACTCGATCCGCAGGTCCGGGGAGTCCGGAGCCTCGTACGGGTCGTCGACCCCGGTCAGACCGGAGATCTCGCCCGCCGCCTGCTTGGCGTACAGGCCCTTCACATCGCGCTCGGAGCAGACCTCGACCGGGGTGGCCACGTGGACCTCCAGGTAGGCGGTGCCCTCGGCGGCGTGCCGCTTGGCGACGGCCTCGCGGCTGTCGGCGAACGGCGCGATCACCGGCACCAGTGCCTTGACGCCGTTGCTCGCGAGGAGTTCGGCGACGAACCCGATCCGCTGCACGTTGGTGTGTCGGTCCTCCCGGCCGAAGCCCAGGCCGGCGGAGAGGAACTCGCGGATCTCGTCTCCGTCGAGGACCTCCACGCGGTGGCCCTCGGCGCGCAGCCGCTCGGCCAGCGCGTAGGCGATGGTGGTCTTGCCCGCGCTCGGCAGCCCGGTCAGCCACACGGTGGCGCCCTGGTCGCTCACGCTCATCGTTCTCGTCTCCGTCGGTTCTTCGATGTCGGTCATCAGCCGTGCAGTCCGCACTCGGTCTTGGCCCGTCCGGCCCAGCGGCCGGCCCGCGCGTCCTCGCCCTCCGCCACGCGGCGGGTGCAGGGGGCGCAGCCGACGGAGGCGTAGCCGTCCATCAGCAGCGGGTTGGTCAGCACGCCGTGCTCCGCGACGTACGCGTCCACGTCGTCCTGCGTCCAGCGGGCGATCGGCGAGATCTTGACCTTCCGCCGCTTCTCGTCCCAGCCGACCACCGGGGTGTTCGCCCGGGTCGGGGACTCGTCGCGGCGCAGGCCCGTCGCCCACGCCTCGTACGCGGTCAGGCCCTCTTCCAGCGGCTTGACCTTGCGCAGGGCGCAGCACAGGTCCGGGTCGCGGTCGTGGAGCTTGGCGCCGTACTCGGCGTCCTGCTCGGCGACGCTCTGGCGCGGCGTGAGGGTGATGACGTTGACGTCCATCACGGCCTCGACCGCGTCGCGGGTGCCGATGGTCTCCTCGAAGTGGTAGCCGGTGTCGAGGAAGACCACGTCCACACCGGGGAAGGCGCGGGACGCCAGGTGGGCGACGACCGCGTCCTCCATCGAGGAGGTGACGGCGAACTTCTTGCCGAAGGTCTCGGCCGCCCAGGTGAGGATCTCCAGCGCGGAGGCGTCCTCCAGGTCGCGGCCCGCCTGCTCGGCCAGCGCCTTCAGGTCCCTGGTCTCCTGAGTCGTCGTCATATCTCTTCCCCTCCAGGCTGATCGGACCGAACGCCCCGGGCCAGCAGCCCGAGGTACTTCAGCTGGAAGGCTCGGTTGCAGGCCCTGCATTCCCAGGCGCCGTGACCCGTCTCGTGGGGAAACAGGTCCTCGTCGCCGCAGTACGGGCAGTAGAACGGTGCGGCGCGCTCGCTCACGACAGGCTCTCGTCGCTCGCGCGGCCGACCCAGGCGGCGAAGCGCTCGTCGCCCTCGCGCTGCTCCTCGAAGCGCGTGACGACCCGCTCCACGTAGTCCGGCAGGCCGGCGGCGGTGACCTTGAGGCCGCGGACCTTGCGGCCGAAGCCGGCCTCCAGGCCGAGCGCGCCGCCGAGGTGGACCTGGTAGCCCTCGACCTGGTCGCCGTTCTCGTCCAGGACCAACTGCCCCTTGAGACCGATGTCCGCCACCTGGATACGGGCGCACGCGTTCGGGCAGCCGTTGATGTTGATGGTGATCGGCTCGGCGAAGTCCGGCAGGCGGCGCTCCAGCTCGTCGATCAGCGAGGCGCCGCGCGCCTTCGTCTCGACGATGGCCAGCTTGCAGAACTCGATGCCGGTGCACGCCATCGTGCCGCGGCGGAACGGCGACGGGTTGACCCGCAGGTCCAGCGCCTCCAGGGCCTCGACCACGGAGTCGACCCGGTCCGCCTCGATGTCGAGGACGATCATCTTCTGCTCGGCGGTGGTGCGCAGCCGGCCGGAGCCGTGCTGCTCGGCGATGTCCGCGATCTTGGTCAGGGTGGCGCCGTCCACGCGGCCCACGCGGGGCGCGAAGCCGACGTAGAACTTGCCGTCCTGCTGGCGGTGGACGCCCACGTGGTCGCGCCACTGGCCGCTGGGCTGCTCGGGCGCGGGGCCGTCGGTCAGCTTGCGCCCCAGGTACTCGTCCTCCAGGACCTGGCGGAACCTGGCCGGGCCCCAGTCCGCGACGAGGAACTTCAGGCGGGCGCGGGTGCGCAGCCGGCGGTAGCCGTAGTCGCGGAAGATCGAGATGACGCCCTCGTAGACGTCCGGGACCTCGTCGAGCGAGACCCAGGTGCCCAGGCGCACGCCCAGCTTGGGGTTGGTCGAGAGGCCGCCGCCGACCCAGACGTCGAAGCCGGGGCCGTGCTCGGGGTGGTTCACGCCGACGAATGCGACGTCGTTGATCTCGTGCGCCACGTCGAGCAGCGGGGAGCCGGAGACCGCGGACTTGAACTTGCGGGGCAGGTTGGAGAAGTCCTTGTTGCCCACGATGCGGCGGTAGATCTCCTCGATGGCGGGCGTGCCGTCGATGATCTCGTCCTGGGCGATGCCGGCGACGGGCGAGCCGAGGATGACGCGGGGGCAGTCACCGCAGGCCTCGGTGGTCGACAGGCCGACGGCCTCCAGGCGGCGCCAGATCTCCGGGACGTCCTCGATGCGAATCCAGTGGTACTGCACGTTCTGGCGGTCGGTGAGGTCGGCCGTGCCGCGGGCGAACTCCTGCGAGACCTCGCCGATGACGCGCAACTGCTCGGTGGTCAGCCGGCCTCCGTCGATGCGGACGCGCAGCATGAAGTACTTGTCGTCCAGCTCCTCCGGCTCCAGGATCGCGGTCTTGCCGCCGTCGATCCCGGGCTTGCGCTGGGTGTACAGGCCCCACCAGCGCATCCGGCCGCGCAGGTCGTTGGGGTCGATCGAGTCGAAGCCCGTCTTGGAGTAGATCGTCTCGATGCGTGTCCGCACATTGAGACCGTCGTCGTCCTTTTTGAACTGCTCGTTGCCGTTGAGGGGGGTGTGGTGTCCGACGGCCCACTGACCCTCACCGCGGTGACGGCCGGTCTTACGGCGCGCGGCGGCGGCTGCGGGCGCGGCGGCTGCGGGCGTTTCGGGGGTGGCGGCCATGGCGGTACGTCCTTCTTCGGCGGCTCGAGGCAAGGTCAGGGGGAGCGGCGGCGTGACCCCTGCACGCTGAGCGGGTGTGGCTGATGGCCGTGCCGGGTCCGGTTGTGCCGGTGGGCAGGGCGGAATTCAGCCGTCAGGGGGCTTGCGGAGGCCGTGCGGCCTCGGGGTCGGCGCGTCCGCGGCGGCGGGGACGGCGACGATGTGCGGCGGTTGCCGGTTCCTTCAGCGCGCCGGACAGATGGCGCTGGACATGCGGCCGAGGTCGACGTGCCGCCGACTCACCAAGGCAATTCCAGCTCCATTCATGGCGGAAGCGTGGCATGGCGCGATTGGAGGAGTCCACTACTGTCCACAATTCGGACGAAGTCGTCTCGCATCGTGGTACTGCGTGACGGGCGTCACGCCCGAACGGCTCCGGAACCCCACCACCGCGGGTTTCCGGTCACCCGCCGCCCATGGGACGGGCCGGGGCGTTCCGGGCGCGAGGGGCCGGAGGGCGTCGAGGTCTCGAGACCGGCTGCCGCGGGCCCCTCGTGCTGGGGGCGAGGAACGCGGACGACGGCCTTCCACTTTCCGCCGCGCCGGTCGACCTCGGCAAGTTCGGCCGGCCAACCCGAACGCCCATCGGGCCGTCGGACCATCGCGAAGGCGGTCGAACCGGGGTCGAGCCCGGTTCGACCGTTCCCTCGAAGTCGATGAGAACGCCCGGCGCGGGCGCGGCAGGGTCGTCGTGCTCCCAGGCCCGGTGAAGGCTCACCGCGGGCCCCGCCTCCGGGGAGGGCGTGGGCTCGGACGCCGCCCCGGGCGGGGCGCGGAACCACCTGGTGGCACCCGCGCGCCGCCCGGACAGGGCCTACGCGCCCGGCCAGGGCCCAGGCGTCGGGGTGACCTGCTTCTCCTCCGTCTCCGTCCGGAACACCTTGAAGCCGCGCCGCAGGTAGTTGTCCATGGCGGTCGGGCCGTCCTGGCTACAGGTGTGCATCCACACCCGGCGGGTGGGCGCCAGCTCCGGCCACCGCCGCGCCAGGTCCCACGCGCGGGCCGTGCCGAACGACAGCAGGTGCCCACCGATCCGCCGGCCGCGGAAGTCCGGGAGGAGACCGAAGTACACGATCTCCACCACACCGTCGGGCTGCGGGTCGAGTTCGAGGTAGCCCGCCGGGGTACCGCGCTCGTACGCCACCCACGTCTCCACCCCGGGCCGACCCAGCTGCTCCACCCACTGCGCACGGGTCAGCGACAGTCGGTCCGTCCAGTGGATGTCCCCGCCCACCGAGGCGTAGAGGAACCGGCTGAACTCGGGCGAGGGCACTTCGGCCCGGGCGATGGTGATCTCCGGGCCGGGTACGGACGCCGGCACCAGGTCGTCCGGCGAGGTCATTTCCAGGGACCAGGTGGTCAGGGTGAACGTGCTCATGCGGCCAGGGAATCACATGCCGTCCGCGGCCCCCCGGGCGCCCGTCCCGCCCTGGCGGGCCCTGAGGACCGCCGGCGCCATGGAATGCGGGAGCAGTTGCCCGGGGACCGCCGGACGGACCAGCTCCACCTCCACGTCCTGCGCGAAGCGGTACGGCCGGTGCGTGAGCACCCCGGCGAGGTTCCGGCGCACCCGTGACATCTCGGCGCGGACCGTCACCGTCCGGCTCGGGTCCCCGAACAGCTCGGCGGCGAGTTCCGCCGCCGAGCGCCCGCGCGGGCTCTCCGCCAGCAGGAACAGCAGCTCGGCGTGGCGCGGGCTCAGCTCCAGCGACCAGCTGCCCGCCGCCCCGTACACGGTCGCCGACCAGGAGCCCGCCCGGCTGAGGTCCAGGACCACCCGGCTCGCGGCGCCGGAGCCGGTACGCGACTCCTCGATCCGCAGCAGCCAGCCGCCCGGCAGCGGCTCCACCGCGCACTGGCCCAGCTGCGGCACCCAGACCCGCCCCGGCCCGAACCCCTTCGGCAGCGGGATCCGGTCGGGCGGGGCCAGCCCCGTGACGGCGGCCGTCCAGCCCTGCGGGTCCACGGCCAGCGCGCGCCCCGGCAGCCGCGCCAACAGCGCGGCCGCGACCGTGCGCAGCCGTTCCAGGGACTCCAGGTGCCGGATGCGCAGCTCCCGCTCGGCGAGCCGGGCCACCGAGGTCACCCAGGCGAGCGTCGCCGGGTGCATGGTGGCCAGCGGGCCGCTGACGTCCACCACCCCCAGCAGGCGGCCGTCCCGGGGGTCGCGCACTGGGGCTCCGGCGCAGGTCCAGTCGTGGTGGCTGGAGACGAAGTGCTCCGCCGAGAACACCTGGACCGGCCGGCGCGTCACCAGGGAGGTGCCGACCCCGTTGGTGCCGACCACCGCCTCCGCCCAGTCGGCGCCCACCGCGAACCCCAGCCGGTCGGCCCGGCGCAGGATCGAGGAGTGCCCCTCCCGCCACAGCAGCCGCCCGTCGGCGTCCGCGATGACCATGATGTGCAGGGACTCGTCCAGAGCCGGCAGCAGGCCCTCGCGCAGCACCGGGAGGATCTCCCGCAGCGGCGACACCTGCCGCCGCTCCTCCGTCTCGGCGGCCGACAGCAGCCGCGAGCGCGCGTCGCGGTCCGGGTGCACCCCGCCGGCCAGCATCCGCCGCCAGGACTCGGCGATCTCCGGGCGCGGGGCGGCCGGAAGGCGGTCACCGGCCAGCGCGGCCGCCCGTACTCCCTTGAGCAGACGCGCCGCCGCCCGCGCGTCCATGGCGGAGATGCGCGCCGCATCGACCGTGCCGCCTGCGGTGTCGGTCACCGGAACCTCCCCGTGAACAGCCAAGGGGCTGGCTGTGTGACTGCTTCGACCGGTTCGACCGGTCCGACCGGTGAAGGGTTGCAACGGTCTGCAACCCTCGCCAACCTCCGGTCGCCCGACCGAAACTATCGGCACGCCGCCGAGCGGCGTGACAGCTCCTTCCTCGGGGCTTCTCGGACCAGGGGCGGCGCCGAGTCGGCGCGGCGCCGCCTCCGGTCCGGGGTCAGCGGGCACGGATCTTGGCGCGGAGCGGTTTGGGGACCGTTCCTAGCCGGCGATCCGGGCCCGTTCCACCACCGCGCGCAGGTCCAGGCCGTACGGCAGCGTCCCGAAGGCCGTCCCCCAGTCGCCGCCGAGACGCGAGGCGCAGAACGCGTCCGCCACCTGCGCCGGGGCCCACCGCACCAGCAGCGACCCCTGGAGCACCAGGGCCATGCGCTCCACCACCCGCCGGGCGCGCCCCTCGATGCCCTCCAGGTCCGCGAGGTCAGTCAGCAGGTCCTTGATGGCCGCGTCCAGCCGGTGATCGGCGCCCCGGGCGAGGCCGACCTCCCGGAGGAACGCGTTCAGCGCCTGCGGCTCCCGCTGGAGGGCGCGCAGCACGTCCAGGGCCTGCACATTGCCGGACCCCTCCCAGATCGAGTTCAGCGGGGACTCGCGCAGCAGGCGCGGCAGGCCCGACTCCTCCACATAGCCGTTACCGCCCAGGCACTCCAGTGCCTCCGCCACCATCGGGGTACACCGCTTGGTCACCCAGTACTTCGCCGCCGGTACCGCGAGACGCAGGAAGGCCCGCTCCTGCTCCGTACCGGCGTCGTACGCTGCCGCCAGGCGCAGTGTCAGCACGGTCGCGGCCTCCGACTCCAGGGCGAGGTCGGCCAGGACGTTGCGCATCAGCGGCTGCTCGATGAGCCGTGCTCCGAAAGCGGAGCGGTGCTCCGCGTGGTGGACGGCCTGCGTCAACGCCTGACGCATCAGGGACGCCGAACCGATCACGCAGTCCAGCCGGGTCGCCGCGACCATCTCGATGATGGTCCGGACCCCCCGCCCCTCCTCACCGACCCGCCGCCCCCACGTCCCGTCGAACTCCACCTCGCTCGACGCGTTCGACTTGTTGCCCAACTTGTCCTTGAGCCGCTGGATCGCGAAGACGTTGCGGGTCCCGTCCTCCAAGACCCTCGGCACCAGGAAGCACGTCAGCCCCCCGGGAGCCTGCGCCAGCACCAGGAAACCGTCCGACATCGGCGCCGAGCAGAACCACTTGTGCCCGGTCAGCACGTATTCGCCGGACGCGTCCAGCGGCTTCGCCACCGTCGTGTTCGCCCGTACGTCGCTGCCGCCCTGCTTCTCCGTCATGCCCATCCCGAAGAGCACGCCGGCCTTCTGCCCCGGCGGGCGCAAGCCCTCCTCGTACACGTGCGAGGTCAGCCGCGGTTCCCACTCGGCGGCCAGCTCCGGGTCCGTGCGCAGCGCCGGCACCGCCGCGTGCGTCATCGACACCGGGCAGCCGTGCCCCGACTCGGCCTGCGACCACAGGAAGAAACCCGCCGCGCGGCGCAGGTGCCCGGCCGGACGCCCCCACGCGTCGGTCAACCCGGACGTCACCGCGTGCCCCAGCAGCCGGTGCCACGCCGGATGGAACTCGACCTCGTCGATCCGGTTCCCGTACCGGTCGTGCGTACGCAACTCGGGCGGATTGCCGTTCGCCTGCACCCCCCAGAGCCGGGCCTGCTCCGAGCCGGTCGCGAGCCCCAGGGAGGTGAGCTCCTCCCGTACCTCCCCGAGGAGCGCGGCGGGAGCGTCTGCCAGGTGCCGCTCGACGCCCTCGGTCAGGGCCCGGTCGCCGGAGTAGGCGTCGTAGCCCACAAGGGGCGGAGCCTGATTGGTCACTGTGTGGGTGGTGGCTGCCATGCGGATACCGTAAGGACGTGCAGCCAGCAAAAGAAACACCCGAGCGGATCCCAGGGCGGCGGGGACGGCTCCACCGGGCCCGCGCGCTCTATCGCAACGTGTCCAAGCGCAAGATGGGCTGGCTGCTGCTCAAGGACACCGTCAACTCGTGCGTCGAGTACCGCATCCTCGGCCTCGCCGCCGAAGCGGCCTTCTTCACCCTCCTCTCGCTCCCGCCGCTCTTCGTGGGCCTCCTGGGCCTACTCGGGTACGTGGACGGCTGGACGGGCGGCACGTTCGTCGCCAGCATCGAGGAGAACATCCTGGGGGCGGTCGGCACCGTCCTGTCCGACCGGGGCGTCAGCGAGATCGCGAAACCGATGCTTGACGACGTGACCCGGGGAGGCCGCCCCGACCTCATCTCGATCGGCTTCGCCTTCGCCCTGTGGTCGGGATCGCGGGCCGTCAACGTCTTCATCGACACCATCACCGTGATGTACGGCCTCGACGGACAGCGCGGCATCGTCAAGACCCGGCTGCTGGCCTTTCTGCTGTACGTGGTCGCGCTCGTGATCGGCGCGATCGTGCTGCCGCTGATGGTGGCGGGCCCCGACGCCGTGGTGCGGTGGGTGCCCTGGAGCACGGAAGTGATCGCGGTGCTGTACTGGCCGACGGTCACGCTGCTCTCGATCGTCTTCCTGACGACGCTCTACCACGTCTCCGTGCCCGTGCGCTCCCCGTGGATCGAGGACGTGCCCGGCGCGCTCGTCGCGCTGGCCATGTGGGTGCTCGGCTCGTTCCTGCTGCGGATCTACCTGACCAACGCCGTCGAGGGGCCGACGATCTACGGGTCCCTGGCCGCGCCCGTGGCCGTGCTGCTGTGGATCGGGGTCTCGGCCTTCGCCGTCCTCGTCGGCGCGGCCGTCAACGCGGCCATCGACCGCGTCTGGCCCTCGTTGGCCACGGCGGCGGCGCGCGAGGCGAACGAGCGGGTGCGGGAGGCGGAGGCCGCCCAGTTGGTCGCTCGGGCGGCGGCGTGGCGGGCGCTGGCCGAGGGGGAGTCCGAGGACGACGAGGACGCCGGAATGCCCTCGGAGTTCCCCGAACGCTGGTCGAACTTCCTACCCCCCGACGACTATTCGGCGCGCCTGCGCAAGCACTGACGGCGGACCGTGGCGAACGGGCCGAAAAGAGTTGGCCTTGGCGCAAGCGGCGTTGTTACGGTGATCCCGTTCCCGCCGCACGGTGGTGGAACGGCCAGTTCGTGCATGACCCGGAGGTGAGTCCATTGATGACTGTCGTGACGCAGGGCGCTGCCCGCACTCGCAAGACCGTCAATGCCACCTCCGTGGCCTCCGGCTGACCACACACTTCTCCGCGCGCCGCCGAGCGCGCGCTGCCGGGGCCACCCTGTGAAGGGTTCCCCTTGTCTTTCTCCGCTTCCCCCTCTTTCCCCTCCTCTTCCGACTCCTCTGCTGTCCCTTCCCCTGGGCACGGTTGCGCCGCGCCCGATCTCGCCGCCTTCGGCTGGGACGACGCGTGGGCGGCCGAGTTCGCCCCGTACGAGGCGCAGGGCCTGCTGCCCGGCAGGGTCGTACGGGTCGACCGGGGCCAGTGCGATGTCATGACCGCGGACGGCATCGTCCGCGCCGACACCGCCTTCGTCACCCCGCACGACCCGCTGCGGGTCATCTGCACGGGTGACTGGGCCGCCGTCGAGCCGACGGGAAACCCCCGCTACATCAAGGCGTACCTGCCGCGCCGGACCGCCTTCGTACGGTCCACCTCCTCGCAGCGCTCCGAGGGGCAGATCCTCGCCGCGAACGTCGACCACGCCGTCATCGCCGTATCCCTGGCCGTGGAGCTCGACCTGGGCCGGATCGAGCGCTTCCTGGCGCTCGCCTGGGAGTCGGGGGCGCAGCCGCTGGTCGTCCTGACCAAGGCCGACCTCGTAGCGGACCCGACGGTGCTCGCCCACCTCGTCCGTGACGTGGAGAGCGCCGCCCCCGGCGTGCGGGTGCTGACCGTGTCCTCCCTGACCGGGGAAGGTACGGACGTGCTGGCCGCGCTGGTGTCGGGCGGCACGAGCGTGCTGCTGGGCGTCTCGGGGGCCGGGAAGTCGACGCTGGCCAACACGTTGCTGGGCGCCGACGTCATGGAGGTCCAACAGGCCAGGGAGGTCGACGGCAAGGGCCGGCACACCACGACGACGCGCAACCTGCTGGTGTTGCCGGGCGGCGGCGTGCTGATCGACACCCCGGGGCTGCGGGGCGTCGGACTGTGGGACGCGGAAGCCGGCGTCGGGCAGGTGTTCTCGGAGATCGAGGACTACGCCGCCGACTGCCGTTTCCACGACTGCGCGCACGTGGCGGAGCCGGGGTGCGCGGTGCTGGCGGCGGTGGAGTCGGGGGCGCTGGCGGAGCGGCGGCTGGAGAGCTACCGGAAGCTGCTGCGGGAGAACCAGCGGATCGTGGCGAAGACGGACGCGAGATTGCGGTCGGAGATTCGACGGGACTGGCGGATGAAGTCGGCCGAGGGCCGGGCGAACCATTCCGCGAAGCGGGGCGGGCGGGTCTGAGGGGGCCGGGGCGGCGCGGCGGCGCGCGGGGGCGGGGCGGGTGCCGGTGCGGGTGCGGCGCCGTGGCGCGCAGCGGCCCCGGCTGCGCCGGGCTTTCCGGGGCTCCGCCCCGGGCCCCGCGCCTCAAGCGCCGGCGGGGCTGGTTTTGTGCCGCGCCTCAAGCGCCGGCGGGGCTGGTTTTGTGCCGCGCCTCAAGCGCCGGTGGGGCTGGATTCGCCCCGCGCCGGGTCCAGGCCCCAGGTGACGACGTGGGTCGGGTGGATGCGGATGACCTCCGGGCTGAAGTGGGGGCCCAGGGCGTGGGTGCCGACCTCCAGGGTGGCGTGGCCGCGGATCTCGATGCCGCGGACGCGCCACGGGCGCGTGCTCACCAGGTCGTCGACGACCAGCGACAACTTCGGGTTCGCCCGTAGGTTGCGCCACTTCTTCGTCGTGCCCATCGCCCTTCCTCCGACCAGGATCGTGCCGTCCTCCTGCGGAAAGAACCCCACCGGGTTCGCCTGCGGTTGCCCGGTCGGGTCCACCGTGGCCAGCCGGCCCAGACGCTGGGAGCGGAGGTACGACAGCTCCGTCTCGCCGAAACCCTCGAATGCCTTGGTCGTCGTCATACCGGCAGCCTCGCACCCCGCCCGCGACTTCGCACCGGAGACCACGTCCCCGCGGCGCCGCGCCCACCCGTCACGGGCCGTCCTCGGGCCGGCCGGTCACCACCAGGTTGCCGTCCGGGGCGCGCCGCGCGAGACGGCCGGTGCGGAGGTGCCCGTCGGCGGTGAAGGAACGCCCGTCGAGGTCGGGCGCCCGGTAGTAGCCGCGCGGGGTGCAAGGACCGCGGACGAGGAGTTCGCCGGGCTCCCCGTCGGGCACGTCCTTCCCGTCGACGTCGACCACACGGATCTCGTCGTCCGGCGAGAGCGGGCGGCCCTGCGTGGTGAGCACTGTCTTGGTGAGCACGGTCTCGGCCGGCTCGGCCGGCCGGGTCAGGGTGAGCAGCCCCTCGGCCATGCCGAAGCCCTGCTGGACGCGACAGCCCCATGTCCGGCCCACCCGTTCGGCGGTCGCCCCGTCCAGGGGCGCGCCGACGACCTGCACCAGGCGCAGGCGGCTCGGCTCGGACCGGACCGCGGGAGGGGTCTCCATCCAGAGCCGCGCGACACCGGGGGTCAGCGACGTGACGGTGACCCGCTCGCGGTCGATGACCGCCGCGCACGCGGTGGGCCCCGGGTCCTCGACCAAGACGACCGTGCCGCCGACGGAGAGGGTGCCGACGATGCCGGGTCCTCCCAAAGCGAAGGTGAAGTCCCTTGAGGGCACAACGAGATAGACGTCGTCCTCGGTGAGCGACACCAGCTCGGCGGCGGCCCTCACCTGGTAGGCGTAGTCGTCGTGGGTACGCGGAACGAGGCTGGGCGCCGTGGTGGTGTCGCCGGAGAGCAGGAAGAAGGCCACCTGGTCGGCCCGCTGCGCGAGCGCCGGTTCGGGAGGGGCGTCGACGGAGCCGAGCGGGCTGTACTGGCAGCCCGACGGGTCGGTCGTGAGGCCGCCGTACGGGGACTCGGTGCCCGGCGCCTCATAGGTGAACACCCGCCGCAGGAAGGGTTCTCGGGCGGCGACGTCCGCGACCATCGCGGTGTGGTCGAAGCCCCGGTACGTCGAGGGACCGACGTAGCCGACGGCCTGGGTGACCCGCACGAGGTGGGACATCGAGGGCGCGCGGAGCGAGGCCGTACAGAGCACGGGCACCAAGCCGGCGCGCATCAGCGCGAAGACGGTGGTGACCGACTCGGGGACGTACGGCAACTGGACGAGGACCCGCTGCCCGGGACGGGGGCCCCGCAGGCGGAACCCGGCGGCCATGCGGTCCACGCGCCGGTTCAGGGCCGCGTAGGTGAGTCGGGTGTCGCCGTGTACGAGCGCGGTCCGCGGTCCGTACTGCAAGGCCCAGCCGCGCAGCAGGTTGTCCAGGGTGTGGCCGCGCCAGTGCCCGGCCGCCCGGTAGCGGTCGACGAACTCCTCGGGCCAGGGCGTGCAGCCGGCGAGCATCGGTGCCATTCGCTTCTCTCCGTGCCGGTTCCGGCGTATCCCGACCGCACCTGTCGAGGCGGTCCCCGTACGCACGGGCCCTTCCCGCGCGTGGGCGCGGCGGGTACCTCCCGCGGACCGCATCCAACCCGTCAACGCCCCCGGTGGCAATGCGCTTTCCGGACCACGGACGCCGCGGTCCGTCAGCGGAAAGTCCAACACTCCTACGTCCGCGGGACCGCGCCCACCCAGGCCGCCGTCACTACGAGGCAGGCCGGCAGCTCCACCAGCATGCTCGTCCCCACCGCCCGCATCACCGCCCGGACCGACGCGCGGGCCTCGCCGTGGGAGCCCAGGCGCCGGCGCTCGCTCAGGTAGGCGCCGCCCCGAAGCCCGGTACGGCTCCCACCACGGGGATCAGAACGAAGCCCAGCAGTGCGCCCGCGCCCGCGTACACCACCATCCGGCGGTGGACGCCCACTCCCCGCAGCCGGCGGGGTGGCAGGAGCCAGATCACCACCTGCACCACCAGCAACAATCCCGTCGACGCCACCAGCAGGACCCACGCGGCCGACGAGCGTTCGTGCAGGGCCCACCACATCACCCCGGCCCACACCAGCCAGGTCCCCGGGACGCCCGGCACCATGACCCCCAGCAGCCCGAGCAGCAACACCAGCCCCATCAGGCGCAGCTGAGGCAGATCCATCTGCTCAGCGTGACCGACCGGGACCTATCGGGCCACCCAGCCCCGCTCGTACGCGTACCACCCCAGTTGCAACCGTGTCGTCACTCCCGCGAGTTCCATCAGGCCCTTGATTCGGCGCTGCACCGTGCGCAGCCCCAGTTCCAGGTGCTTCGCCACACTCGCGTCCGTCATCCCGGCCAGCAGCAGGCTCAGGATCTCCAGGTCGGTGGCGTCCGGGGTGTCCAGGCCCTGCTCCGCCGAGCCCGTCGCGCCCAGCCGCAGCGGCAGCGCCTCCCGCCACACCGCCTCGAACAGGCCCGACAGGGACTGCAACAGCCCCGACGCGTGCACCACTAGGGCCGTCGGCTCCGCGCCCGGCGCAGTCAGCGGCACCATCGCCAGGCTCCGGTCCGCGATCACCAGCTTCGTCGGCACCCGAGGCGTGACCCGGACGTGCTCGCCGCGCGCCAACGCCGTCGTCGCCTCGCGGATGCCCGTCGGCTGGGTCAGCACCTCCCGCTCGATCACGACCCGGTAGGACACCCCCCGGACGACGGCCCGCTCCTCGGCCTCGTTCTCCGAGCCCATCACCACCTCCGGGCGGCTGTCGACCAGCGCGCACACCTCTTCCACCGCCCCCAGCTGGAGCTGCACGAACCGGTGGGCGACCGCGCTCGCGCCCGTCACCACCTCCACCAGGTCGTGCACGGCGGGCTCGGAGGCCTCCGCCCGGTACTCCTGCGCCAGCAGCGCCGCCGCCAGCTCGGCCCGCTCCAGTTCGTGCCGCTGCTGGGTCAGCAGCGCCCCCAGGGCCACTCCGGGCGGGGCCGCCACCCAGCGCCCCGGCCGGGCCGAGGACTGCGCCGCCAGGCCGTGGCGTTCCAGGTGCCGCAGCGCCCCCTCGGTCTGCCGCACCGGGAGCGACAGCCGGTGCGCGAGATCGGGCACCTCCGCCGCGCCCAGCGCCACCAACGCGCGGTACGCCGACTCCTGACCCTCGTCCAGGCCTATCGCACCCAGCAACCCGTCCACCCACCCCTTCGTACCGTTCCTGGCGGGAAGCGGCCACGGCACGAACCCGCCGCCGACATCATCGCCGCACCACCCGGCCCTCTGCCAAGGTGAGGGCACCGAAGTAGAACATCCGCAGGCCACGAGCCCATGTCGAGCGGGAACCGGCCGTCGTCACCGAGGCGGACACACGGTCACGGCGGCGCCCGCAGCCCCGGACGGTCGAACGGAACGGCGGGATTCGCCGGCCCGTACGACGGGAACGCGAGAGGTCCACCGGGCGGCGGCCCGGTGGGCCTCTTTCGTGCATTCCGCGTTTTCCGCCCCGGCGGGCGGCCGAGAATAGCGGCATGAGTCAGCGGCACGGGGACGACTGGTGGCAGAAGCTCTACGAGGACCAGGGCGCGGCACCCGAGCCCGATCCGGAGGACACGCTGGACCACCGCTTCCGCTCGGCGGTGGTGCTGGTGAAGGACGGGGACGCCCCCACCGCGCAGCCGCCCCCGCCGGGCCCCCTGCTGCCCGGACAGCGCCGGGAGGCGGAGGTCGGGCCCCCGGTCGAGGAGCCGCCGCCCGACCCGCGCCGGGCCGGGCCGACCGGCTACGCCCTGGGCGAGGTCACCGTGCCCCCGGTGCCGCCCGAGCCTCCCGTCACACCGGAAGCCCCCCTGCCCCCCGAACCCCCCGCGCCGCCCGCCGGACACCGGCTTCCGCTGCGGCGCCGGGGCGTACCCGGCGGCGCCTCCGCGGCGGGACCCGCGCCGGCGCGGGGCGCCCCGGACGCGCCCCCGCAGGCGCATCCCGCTCCCGACGCCGAACCGCCGGACCACGACCGCGCCGGCCGCCCCGACGTACGCCACCTCGGCGACCGGGCCCCCACCTACGCTCCCGAACCGGGCGCGCTGCCCGAGGCGGACCCCGCCGCCCTGGGCGATCTGACCCCCGACACCGTCCTCGAAGGGGCCCGCTACGCCGGCTACACCCTGCGCGCCACCTCGCTGCGCGGGGACTCCGCCCGGTTCCGCGGCGAAGCCCGGCGGGACTTCCTGCTGACCGCCCGCTTCGGCAGCGGCGACGACGCCCTGGTCCTCGTCGCCCTGGCGGGCGGCGACCGGGCCGCGCCCGGCGCCCGGGAGGCCGCGGCCGAGCTGTGCCACTCCGTCGCGGCGGCCGTCGGGCGGAGCAGGCAGCGGCTGGTCGAGGACGTCCGGGCCGGCAGCCGCGAGGCGCTGCGCTCCGGGCTCCAGCGCCTCACCGACCGGGGCTACGGACGCCTGCGGGCCCGCGCGGCGGAGCTCGGGCTCGCGGAGGAGGGCTACACCGCCGGGCTGCGCGGGCTGCTGCTTCCGGTGGACCCGCGATGCCGCACACGGGTCTGCTTCGGGGAGGGCGCGGGCGGGTTCTTCCGGCTGCGGGGCGGCCATTGGCAGGACCTGGAACCCGAGGACACGACGCATCCTCCGGTCGACGCGGCCGGGGGCTTCCGCTTCCGTGCCTCCATCGCCCGGTCCGGCGACACCCTGCTCCTCTGCTCGGGTGGTCTCGCGGCTCCCATGCGCGAGGAAGGACTGCTCCCGGCCGAACTCGCCGCCCGCTGGTCGCAGGCCGAACCGCCCGGCCTCGCGGCGTTCCTCGCGGACGCCCAGCTCCGCCTCAAGGGCTACGCCGACGACCGTACGGCCGCCGCGGTCTGGGAGGCGTAACGCGGCGGTCCGTGCGTGGATGGAAGGCGCACAGGCAGAGCCGAACCGGAGAGGCGGCCCTTCCATGGCCAAGCAGAACGTGGCGGAGCAGTTCGTCGACATCCTGGCGCGCGCGGGCGTGCGGCGGATGTACGGCGTCGTGGGCGACAGCCTGAACCCGATCGTGGACGCGATCCGCCGGACGGACGGCATGGAGTGGATCCAGGTCCGCCACGAGGAGACGGCCGCCTTCGCCGCGGGCGCCGAGGCGCAGATCACCGGTCGGCTCGCCGCCTGCGCGGGCTCCTGCGGTCCCGGAAACCTACACCTGATCAACGGCTTGTACGACGCCCACCGCTCGATGGCCCCGGTGCTGGCGCTGGCCTCGCACATCCCGTCCGGCGAGATCGGTCTCGGATACTTCCAGGAGACGCACCCCGACAGGCTGTTCACCGAGTGCAGTCACTACAGCGAGCTGATCTCGAATCCCAAGCAGATGCCACGGGTGTTGCAGAGCGCCATCCAGCACGCCGTCGGCCGCAGCGGTGTCGGAGTCGTCTCCCTGCCCGGCGACATCGCCTCCCTGCCCGCTCCCGAGAAGACGGTGGAGCACGCCGTGGTGACCGCGCGGCCGACCGTACGGCCCGGCGACGGCGAGATCGAGAAGCTCGTCCGGCTGATCGACGAGGCGGACCGGGTCACCCTCTTCTGCGGCAGTGGCACCGCGGGCGCGCACGCCGAGGTCATGGAGTTCGCCGAGCGGGTCAAATCCCCGGTCGGACACGCCCTGCGCGGAAAGGAGTACATTCAGTACGACAATCCCTTTGACGTGGGAATGAGCGGGCTGCTCGGCTACGGCGCGGCCTACGAGGCCACCCACGAGTGCGACCTGCTGATCCTGCTCGGGACCGACTTCCCGTACAACGCGTTCCTCCCCGACGACGTGAAGATCGTCCAGGTCGACATCCGCCCCGAACACCTCGGTCGCAGATCGCGGTTGGAACTCGCCGTCTGGGGCGACGTACGGGAGACCCTGCGCGTGCTGAACGCCCGGGTGCGCGCCAAGACGGACCGCCGTTTCCTGGACCGGATGCTCAAGAAGCACGCGGACGCGCTGGAGGGCGTGGTCAAGGCGTACACGCGCAAGGTGGAGAAGCACACCCCCATCCACCCCGAGTACGTCGCCGCCGTCCTCGACGAACTGGCGGACGAGGACGCCGTCTTCACCGTGGACACGGGCATGTGCAACGTGTGGGCGGCGCGCTATCTTTCGCCGAACGGCAAACGGCGCATCATCGGTTCCTTCAGCCACGGCTCCATGGCCAATGCCCTTCCCCAGGCCATCGGGGCGCAGTTCACGGACCGCGGTCGTCAAGTGGTCTCGATGTCGGGTGACGGCGGATTCTCGATGCTGATGGGAGATTTCCTCACCCTGGTGCAGTACGAGCTGCCCGTCAAAGTGGTCCTCTTCAACAACTCGTCCCTCGGAATGGTCGAGCTGGAAATGATGGTTTCCGGCCTGCCTTCGTACGGAACCACGAACCGGAACCCGGATTTCTCCGCCATCGCCCGGGCGGCGGGCGCCTACGGGGTGCGAGTGGAGAAGCCCAAGCAGCTCACAGGTGCTTTGAGGGATGCCTTCCGGCACAAGGGGCCCGCCCTGGTGGACATCGTGACCGACCCCAACGCCTTGTCGATTCCACCGAGGATCAGCGCCGAAATGGTGACCGGTTTCGCCCTTTCCGCCGGCAAGATCGTGCTGGACGGAGGAGTGGGCAGGATGGTTCAGATGGCGCGATCCAACCTGCGCAACGTGCCGCGTCCTTGAGCCCGCAGGAGTGCGGATTGCCCCGGCGGGCATGCATCCCGTAGACCTGTTCGAGAGTGCGGGTCCATTCGGAGAGGCGAAGACGGGGGAGGTACATCGCCGTGCGGGTGGGGGCGAAGACCGGAAAGCAGTGGAGGAGAGGGCGGCCGGTGCCGCGCGAGCCGTCCGCCGAGGGTGGCGAGGCGAGGGGCGTGCCGGAGATCGTCCACAGCGTGCGCCGGGCGGATCTGAAAGCCGTGGGTGAAGTGCGCAGATCCTTACGGGAGTTGATGCACCACCGGTGTCGGGCGGACACCACCGAGGTGGCGGAACTGTTGATCACCGAACTCGTCACCAATGCCCTCGTGCACACCGAACAGGGCGCGGAGGTGTCCGCGTCCATCGCCGACACCCGGCTCCGGGTCGAGGTCCGCGACTACGCCGCCCGCCGGCCCCGACCGTACGTACCGTCCGCCGACGACGGTACGCACGGCAGGGGACTGGTCCTGGTGCAGGCGCTGGCCGACGACTGGGGCGTGGACGCGCTGGCCCCGGGAGCGGGCAAGGTGGTCTGGTTCGAACTCGACGCCTGAGGGTCGGTCCGGGCGCGCGAGCGTCCGGACCGACCCCGGTGTGTGTGATCAGCCGAACTGTTGCTCCAGGTCTTTGAGTTTGCGCTCCAACGAGTCGAGCCGGGGAATCGTCTGGGTGTCGTCCTCGGCGGTCAGGTCGACCGTGCGCGGACCGGCCGGATCAGCCGATTCGGTTCCGGTCACGGCTTGCAGGGAGGGCCGGCGTCGCAGGGGCAGCTGCTCCGCTTCCGATATGGCCGGCTCCGCGCCGACCGGCGCGGAGCCCGACCCGGGGACCAGCCCCGGCAGTTCGACCTGGCGACCGCGCGACCGCCCGAACGCCCTGTTCTGCCGGCCCAGCGCCTTGATGCGCGCCCGGTCGAGCCGGTTCTGGTCGCGCCTGCGGTGCCGGTCCTGCTCCTTCTCGCGCTTGTCCTCGCGCACTTCGTCCACGGCCTCGTCGAGGGTGCGGACCCCCTCGAGCAGCATGAGCGACCACGCGCCGAAGGTCTCGCGGGGCGCCCGCATCCAGCGGACCATCCGGATCTGAGGCAACGGCCTCGGGATCAGGCCCTGTTCGCGCAGCGCCGCCCGGCGCGTCTGCTTGAGGGCCCGGTCGAAGAGGACGGCCGCGGAGAGCGACATCCCGGCGAAGAACTGGGGGGCGCCGTCGTGGCCGCTGCCGCGGGGCGCGTGCACCCAGTTGAACCAGGCCGCGGCGCCCGCGAACAGCCAGACCAGCATGCGCGAGCCGAGGGCCGCGTCGCCGTGGCTCGCCTCGCGCACCGCGAGCACCGAGCAGAACATGGCGGCGCCGTCGAGGCCGAAGGGGACGAGGTACTCCCAGCCCCCGGACAGGTTCAGGTTCTGTCGGCCGAAGCCGACCAGCCCGTGGAAGGAGAGCGCGGCGGCGACGGCCGCACAGCAGAACAACAGCACGTACGAGGCGGTGCCGTAGACGGCTTCCTTGCGCCGGCGCCGCTCCTCGCTGCGCTCCCAGGTGTCCTCGGCCGCTGCCTTCTCGCTCTCGCGCTTGCCCCGGGCCAGTACCGCCACTGCCGCAAGTACGCCCAGGATCAACAGGCCGCCGGGCAGCAGCCAGTCCAGCGATATGTCGGTCAGTCTCATGCGGATGTCCTTGCCTCGCGTATGCGGCTTTCCGGGCGCCATAGTGGCGCAGCCGGTCGCCCGCGCACGCGGGTTTCGGTCCAAGTGGACGCCTTCGGGGGGTGGCGCACGCCGGATAGGGTGTTGTGCTACGAACTGGCGTACGTACGAGCAGGTTTCCGTTCGAATCAAGGTCACCCGCAGGGGTGGGTTGTAGGCGGCCGCGTCGGCGCCGGGCGGGCCGGAGGGGTCAGACCGTCGCCGTGAGGCGGGTGACGCGGGACGCGTCGCAGGTACGGGGACAGGTCAGACAGGTGTCCTCGGGCCGGATCGTGTAGAAGAGGCAGCATCCGGCGCGGTCGCGGGTGGGCAGCGGCGCGCCGTCGGGGCCGGTGAGCGTACGGAAGCCCGCGCCCGTGGGGTACGGGGCGGTCGAGCCCGGCAGCAGCGCCTCCAGCTCGGCCCGGGCCCGCTCCTCCTCGCCGAGCAGTTGCCCGGCGTACCACAGGCCCTCGACGACCTCGTCGGTCACCATCCCCCACAGGGCGCGCCGGCCGCGTCGCATCCGGGGGCCGAAACCTTCCAGCACGGGTCCGAGGTGCGCGGCCACGGCGTCCCGCACCTCTCGGCGCAGGGCGTCCTCGTCGGGTACGACCCGGGCTCCCGGCAGGACGGCCGCCGGATCGTCGGGGAGGCAGGCGAAACCGTCGATCCCGACGCCGAGACGGCCGTGGTCGCGGTGGAACGCCACCCGGACCGGGCGCGGCACGCGGCGGTGCAGGAACCAGGGAACGGTGACGAGCAGGCAGGCGGGCCAGGCGTAGCGGTGGAAGCCGAATCCGGCGACGACATCGGGTCGGCCCGGGCGGCCGTGGTCCCGGAGCACCTGGGCGGCGTCCCAGGCGAGGTAGGCGTCGAGGGCGGGGCCGCCGGCCGCGAGCTCGTCGGCGCCGATCCATCCCGCACCGCGGGGCAGGGGCTCGTGGGGGCCGAGCTCGCCGATCTCCAGGGAGGGGTGGACCTCGGCCAGGCGTCGGTAGGCGGCAGTGACGGCCGAGGTCGGAAGGGGCATGGCGGCACACCGATCGCTGATCGTTGGAGGTAAGCCTTACCTTACTCGATCGGTGCGGGCGACGCGTCGGGGGCGAGCCGGCCGTGTCGCCTATTCTCGGAGCAGGTCGAGACCCCGGAGGAGGACCGAGTGCACGAAACGGCCCACGACCGGGTGTCGGACGAGGTGGCCCAGGAGACGGCCCCGGACAGGGTTCCGGACAGGGGCCCGGACAGGGCTTCCGAGGCGGTCCGGGAGACGATTCCCGCGCAGAAGGTGCGCCGCCATTCGGTGCGCGGCCAAGTCCTCGACGCGCTGCGCGCCGCGCTGGTCGACGGCGGGCTGGTACCCGGCGAGATCTACTCGGGCCCGGCGCTGGGCGAACGGTTCGGGGTGTCCCCGACGCCCGTGCGCGAGGCGATGCAGCAGCTGGCGCTGGAAGGGGCGGTGGAATGCCTGCCGAACCGGGGGTTCCGGGTGCTGAGCCGCAGCCCGCAGGCGCTGGCGGAGCTGGCGGAGGTGCGGGCGCTGCTGGAGGTACCGGTCATGCTGAGGCTGGCGCGGGAGGTACCGGCGTCCGCCTGGGCGCGGTTGCGGCCGGCGGCCGCGGCGACGGGGGAGGCGGCGCGGGCCGGTGACCTGGCGGCCTACGGGGAGGCGGACCGGGCGTTCCACCGGGCGGTGCTTTCGCTGGCGGGGAACGACCAGCTGGTGCGGTTGACGGAGGAGTTGCACCGGCGGGCGATGCTGCCGCTGCCGGGGGCTCCGCGGGTTCGGCAGGCGGAGCTGGTGGCGGACGCGGCGGAGCACGCGGCGCTGCTGGAGGCGTTGATCGCGGGGGAGGTGGGGGCGGTGGAGTCCCTGGTACGGGAACACTTCGTGGGGACGGGGGCCTGACGACCCCTCCGGGCCCCGCGCCTCAAACGCCGGCGGGGCTGGATTCTGCCCGGCCGGGTCGGAGGAGTCGCCTGGCGTGTGGGAGTTTTGCCGGGCCGGGTTGGGCCGGTGCGGGTGCGTCGCGCGGCCCCGGTTGGGCCGGGTTTTCCGGGGCTCCGCCCCGGGCCCCGCCTCAAACGCCGGCGGGGCTGGATGTGCCCGGTCGGAGGAGTCGCCTGGTGCGCCGGAGGGGCCGGATATGCCGGGCCGGGCTGGAGAGCCGCCCGTGTGTCGGCCGGGCCGGGTGTTGTCCGGCCGGGTTGGAAGAGCCGCCTCGTGCGCCGCCGGGCCGGGCGGGCCGCGGCGGGCGGCGCCTCGAACGGGGGTCGCGGGTGGCGCCGGGCAGGGGTCAGGCCGGGCTGGGGTGGAGCTGGTCGGCCAGCCAGGTGGGGATGCCGCCCAAGAGGTGGAAGAGGCGTCGGGCTTCCGCGCGCAAGCGGGTGGCCTCCGGTTCCGGTTCGGCTTCGGCCAGGGCCGCGAGGGCGGGGGCCGTGCCGATCAGGAAGCCGAGTTCCTCACGGATGCGCAGGGACTCCGCGAAGCCCTCCCGGGCCTCCGCCACCTCGCCGTCCCGCAGGGCCAGCGCCGCCAGGTGGCGCCACGTGAAGGACAGCAGCAGGGTGTCCCCCTGCGCCGTGGCCCCCGCGTGCGCCCGGTGGTAGGCCGGGCGGGCCGCCTCCGGGGCGTCCGCCAAGTGCTCGGCGACCAGGCCCCGCCGGAAGTCCAACAGCGGGCGGCTGCGGGAGCCGAGCGGCAGCAGCGCCGCCGCCCGACCCAGCGCCGAACGCGCCTCGTCCGCCCGGTCGCGCACCCCGAGCACCGTCGCGGCGTAGGCCAGTTGGCCCCGCTCGCACGCCGCCGCGCCCCGTTCTTCGTCGCCTTGGGCCACCGCCTCCGCGATGCGGAGGGCGTCCTCCGCCTCCGCCCAGCCCTGGCCCGTGAACAGGCACCGCTCGACCAGTAGCGCGGTCCGCTGTACGGCTGCCCGCGCGTTGCCCGCGTGCGGCGTCAGCAGGGCCGCCGCGTCGGTCCAACAGCCGCGCGAGCGCAGCCGCCATATCGCCCGCTGGAGGGGGTCTTCTCCCCCCGTGGATCCCGCACCGGACATGGCGGTGTCCGCCACATTGCCCTCCCCAAAGCAATCGAGCAGCACGTCGTGGAGCCCTGGGGCGAAATGAGAGCACGAATTCACGGCTCCGGCCAAGGGGTCGGGTGAACTCTTTCACAAAGTCCGGACGGCTCGTCAGCCGTCACCGCCCGCCCCTGGCGCGTTTTCCACGGTGCCGGCCCGGCGACGCCGCGCACCCGGCCGTGTGAGGGCTCAGCTCATGCGCAGGGCCAGGAAGAAGTCCAGCTTGTCCTCCAGCCGGGAGAGGTCACGCGCCGTCAACTGCTCGATTCGCCCGACCCGGTAGCGCAGCGTGTTGACGTGCAGGTGCAACCGGGTCGCGCACCGGGTCCAGGAGCCGTCGCAGTCCAGGAAGGCCTCCAGGGTCGGGATCAGCTCGGCCCGGTGCCGGCGGTCGTAGTCCCGCAGCGGGTCCAACAGCCGCGCCGTGAAGGCGCGCCGGACATCGTCCGGGACGAAGGGCAGCAGCAGGACGTGCGAGGCGAGCTCGTGGTGGCCCGCCGCGCACACCCGTCCCGGGCGGGCGGCGGCGACCCGCCGGGCGTGCCGGGCCTCCTCCAGCGCCCCGCGCAGCCCCTCGGCGGAGTGCACGGCCGCGCTGACGCCCAGCGTGAGCCGCCCGTCGTCGGCCAGACCGGCCGCCAGGGGCTCCCGTACGGTCGCCAGCAGCTCGTCGGCGTGGAGCGCCGAGTCGGGGCCCTTCTCCTCCCCGCCCTCCCCCGGCAGCGCGGGCAGCGGTACGAGGGCGATGGCCTCGTCACCCGCATGGGCCACCGCGATCCGGTCGGACGGCTCCGGCCCCGACAGGGACGGGTCGACCAGGATCTCCTCCAGCAGCGACTGGGCCACCGGGCCTCCGGCGATGTCCCCGTTGTCCCAGTCGACCCGGGCCACGACCACCTGCCAGTGCGGGGCGGCGCCCAACCCGGGCAGCAGAACCGGCGCGGCCACCCGCAGGCGGGCGGCGATCTCGGCCGGCGGGGCACCCGTCTGGACCAGCTCCAGCACCTCCTGGGCCAGGCGGCGGCGCACCGTACGGGCCGCGTCCCTGCGGTCCCGCTCGACGGCGATCAGCTGGGTGACGCCCTGCAGCAGGTCGAGCCGCTCGGCCGGCCAGTCGCCCGCGTCGGCCTCGACGGCGAGCAGCCAGTCGGAGAGCACGCTTTCGCGAACGTCGCGTGTGACGGCGCCCGGCGCGCGGCCGTGTCCCCTGATCGGAAACAGCGAGTAGGTAATACCCTGGAGCGAGATCCGGTGGGGTCCCCTGCGGCCCGTCCGGACCGCCGCGAGGTGCTCGCTGGCCAGCGTCGCGCAGACGCCCGGCGTCAGCGGCTCGCCCGCCCCGGCGATCTGCCGGCCGGTGGGGGAGAGCACCCAGGCCCGGAGATCGAGGTCCGTGGTGAGCAGATCCAGCACCACATCGGGGCCGCCACCGGCCGGACCCGATGTCATGAGGCGACGGTGCCGGTCCACGACCGCGGCCAGGTCTCCGGCGCGCTCCCCGGAAACCTGCCGCACCACGTATTCCGTGATCGTCGCGAACGCAACGTCCTCGTTCACGGCGAACAGGGGGAGCCGGTTGCGCAGACACGCCGAGACCAGATCGTCGGGGATGTCCCCCAATTCCGCCTCGCCCGCGGCGAGCCCGGCGACCCCCGCGCTCGCAAGGATTCGTACGAAAGGCTCGGAGTCGGCTGAATTTCTTCGCCACGCCAGGCCGGTCAGGACAAGTTCGCCTCCGGAGAGGTATCGGCTGGGATCCCTCAGGTCGGTCGTCATGACCCCGCGGACCGTCCGGTCGAGTTCTTCCTCGCCGCCCAGCAGCCGCAGCCCAAGCGCCTCGGTTTCCAGCAGTGCGCGCAGCCGCATGATGTCGCCGCCGATCTGTCTCGATGTTGCCGTTGGAAATCGGGCAGGTCGTCGCATCCTGCCTTTCATACGAATCTACAAGACGAGGGAGGTCGTCAGCCAACTCCTTCATGGTTTCGGTGACTGCACCCGAAGGACGCGCGGCCGGTGTACTGGCTCCACACCGCGTTAACAACACGTGAACGACCGGTCGAGGGTCCCCTGGGTCGCCTGGCTTGAAGTGAACG
This sequence comes from Streptomyces sp. Tek67B01, assembly GCF_055231995.1. Lineage (NCBI taxonomy): Bacteria > Bacillati > Actinomycetota > Actinomycetes > Kitasatosporales > Streptomycetaceae > Streptomyces > Streptomyces sp. Tek67B01. Next base: position 1,625,793 of record NZ_JBUYUY010000001.1, on the reverse strand, counting down.
ACACGACGAACGAAGAAGAGAGCCGCTCATGGACTTCCTTCGCCCCGCAAGCTGGGAGGAGGCACTCGCCGCCAAGGCCGAGTTCCCCACAGCCGTGCCGATCGCGGGTGGCACCGACGTCATGGTCGAGATCAACTTCGACCACCGTCGACCGGAGTACCTCCTCGACCTGAACCGCGTCGCCCCGCTGGGCGAGTGGGAGGTCGGTGAGGACGTGGTGCGTCTGGGCGCTTCCGTCACGTACACGCAGATCATGGAGAACCTCCGTACGGAGCTGCCCGGCCTCGCGCTCGCCTCGCACACGGTCGCGTCCCCGCAGATCCGTAACCGCGGAGGTGTGGGCGGCAACCTCGGTACCGCCTCGCCGGCCGGTGACGCCCACCCCGCGCTGCTGGCGGCCGGCGTGGAGGTCGAGGTGGAGTCCGTACGCGGATCCCGTCTGATCCCGATCGACGCCTTCTACACCGGCGTCAAGCGCAACGCGCTGGCCCCCGACGAGCTCATCAAGACCGTTCACATCAAGAAGGCGGACGGCCCCCAGCAGTACTCCAAGGTCGGCTCCCGCAACGCGATGGTCATCGCCGTCTGCGCCTTCGGCCTGGCCCTGCACCCGCGGACCCGCACGGTGCGCACCGGCATCGGATCGGCGGCGCCGACCCCGATCCGCGCGAAGGTCGCCGAGGAGTTCTTGAACGCCGCGCTCGACGAGGGCGGTTTCTGGGAGTCCGGCAAGGTCATCACCCCGTCGATCGCCAAGCAGTTCGGTGAACTCGCCGCCGGGGCGGCCAACCCGATCGACGACGTCCGGGGGACGGCGAAGTACCGCCGTCACGCCGTCGGCATCATGGCTCGCCGCCAGCTCGTCTGGACCTGGGAGCAGTACCGCGGTACCGGAAACGGCCGCTCGCTCGAAGGGGCTGCGTAATCATGCGTGTCAATTTCACCGTCAACGGTCGCCGGCAGGAAGCGGACGACGTCTGGGAGGGCGAGTCCCTCCTGTACGTCCTGCGCGAGCGCCTCGGTCTGCCGGGTTCGAAGAACGCCTGTGAGCAGGGCGAATGCGGCTCCTGCACCGTCCGGCTCGACGGCGTGCCGGTCTGTTCCTGTCTCGTCGCCGCCGGACAGGTCGAGGGTCGCGACGTCGTGACCGTCGAGGGCCTGGCGGACTTCGCCAAGCAGCGCGAGGAGCACGGCCACGGCGGCGCCTGCGCCCCCGGCGGCTGCGGCGACAAGGGCGTCGCCCTGGACGAGGCCAAGCGGTGGTCCGCACGCGGTTCCGACTCCCGGACCGGCGAGGGCGCCCCGCTCTCCACCGTCCAGCAGGCGTTCATCGACGCCGGCGCCGTTCAGTGCGGTTTCTGCACCCCGGGCCTCCTGGTCCAGGCCGACGCGCTGCTGGAGGCGAACCCCTCCCCGTCCGACCAGGACATCCGTGAGGCCCTGTCCGGCAACCTCTGCCGCTGCACGGGCTACGAGAAGATCCTCGACGCGGTCCGCCTCGCGGCCGCTCGCCAGGAAGAGGTGGTCTGACCATGGGGCAGAACACCCGCACGGTTCCGGCCGGCGCGCCGACCAACGTCAGCCAGAAGCACGCCAAGGGCGGCATCGGCGAGTCCGTCCTGCGCCCGGACGGCACCCTCAAGGTCACCGGTGAGTTCGCGTACTCCTCGGACATGTGGCACGAGGACATGCTGTGGGGCCAGACCCTGCGCAGTACCGTCGCCCACGCCGAGATCGTCTCCATCGACATCTCCGAGGCGCTCGCCATGCCCGGCGTCTACTCGGTGCTGACCTACGACGACCTGCCGGCCGAGACGAAGAACTACGGCCTGGAGATCCAGGACACCCCGGTCCTCGCCAACGGTCGCGTACGTCACCACGGCGAGCCGGTCGCCCTCGTGGCGGCCGACCACCCGGAGACCGCCCGCCGGGCGGCCGCCAAGATCAAGATCGACTACCGTGAGCTGCCGCTCGTCACGGACGAGGCCTCCGCCCTCGCCCCCGACGCGCCGCTGATCCACGAGGACCGCGACGACCACCACAGCGGTCACGTCCCGCACCCGAACATCGTGCACCGCCAGCCGATCGTCCGCGGCAACGTGGAAGAGGCCCGTAAGCGCGCGGACGTCATCGTCGAGGGCGAGTACACCTTCGGCATGCAGGACCAGGCCTTCCTCGGCCCGGAGTCCGGTCTCGCCGTGCCCGCCGAGGACGGCGGTGTCGACCTCTACGTGGCCACCCAGTGGCTGCACTCGGACCTGCGGCAGATCGCCCCCGTCCTCGGTCTCCCCGAGGAGAAGGTGCGCATGACGCTCTCCGGCGTCGGCGGTGCCTTCGGCGGTCGCGAGGACATCTCGATGCAGATCCACGCCTGCCTCCTGGCCCTGGCCACGAACAAGCCGGTCAAGATCGTCTACAACCGGTTCGAGTCCTTCTTCGGCCATGTGCACCGCCATCCGGCGAAGCTCCACTACGAGCACGGGGCGACCAAGGACGGCAAGCTCACGCACATGAAGTGCAGGATCGTCCTGGACGGCGGCGCCTACGCGTCGGCCTCCCCGGCGGTCGTGGGCAACGCGTCCTCCCTCTCGGTGGGCCCGTACGTCCTCGAAGACGTGGACATCGAGGCGCTCGCGCTCTACACCAACAACCCGCCCTGCGGCGCGATGCGCGGCTTCGGCGCCGTCCAGGCCTGCTTCGCGTACGAGGCCCAGATGGACAAGCTCGCCGCGAAGCTGGGCATGGACCCGGTCGAGTTCCGTCAGCTGAACGCCATGGAGATGGGCACGATCATGCCCACCGGCCAGGTCGTGGACTCCCCGGCGCCCGTCGCCGAGCTGCTGCGCCGGGTCAAGTCCCGTCCGCTGCCGCCGGAGCGCCAGTGGGAGACCGCCGGGGAGGGCGCGGACATCCGCGCGCTGCCGGGCGGCCTCTCCAACACCACCCACGGCGAGGGCGTCGTCCGCGGCGTCGGATACGCGGTCGGCATCAAGAACGTCGGCTTCTCCGAGGGCTTCGACGACTACTCGACCGCCCGCGTGCGCCTGGAGGTCATCAACGGCGAGCCCGTCGCGATGGTCCACACGGCCATGGCGGAGGTCGGTCAGGGCGGTGTCACCGTCCACGCCCAGATCGCCCGTACGGAGCTGGGCGTCACGCGGGTGACCATCCACCCGGCCGACACCCGGGTCGGCTCCGCCGGTTCGACGTCCGCCTCGCGGCAGACGTACATGACCGGTGGCGCGGTGAGGAACACCTGCCAGGCCGTCCGCGAGGCCGTCCTTGAGATCGGCCGCCGCAAGAACGGCTCCTACCACCCCGCGTGGGCGACCGCCGAACTGCTCCTGGAGGGCGGCAAGGTCGTCACCGACGGCGGCGAGGTCCTGGCGGACATCGCCGACATCCTGGAGGGCGAGGAAGCGATCGACCTGGAGCTGGAGTTCCGGCACCGGCCGACCGCCCCGTTCGACCTGAAGACCGGCCAGGGCAACGGCCACGTCCAGTACACCTTCGCCGCGCACCGCGCGGTGGTGGAGGTGGACACCGAGCTCGGCCTCGTCAAGGTCATCGAGCTCGCCACCGCGCAGGACGTCGGGAAGGCGCTGAACATGCTCTCCGTGGTCGGCCAGATCCAGGGCGGCACCATCCAGGGCCTGGGCGTCGCGATCATGGAAGAGATCATCGTGGACCCGAAGACCGCGAAGGTGCGCAACCCCTCCTTCACGGACTACCTGATCCCGACCATCCTCGACACCCCGACCATCCCGGTCGACGTCTTGGAGCTCGCCGACCCGAACGCGCCGTACGGCCTGCGCGGAATGGGCGAGGCCCCGACCCTCTCGTCCACGCCGGCCGTCCTCGCGGCGATCCGGCAGGCGACCGGTCTGGAGCTCAACAAGACGCCGATCCGTCCGGAAGCCCTCACCGGCACCCTCTAGGACGGCACGGTCCGGGGCCGCGAGGCCCCCGGACCCCCACAGATTCTCCGGGCGGTGTGACATCGGGAACGTCACACTTCCAGCCGCACCGCCCGGAGTACGAAGTCCGGAACACGTCGGACCGCACCGCTCGCGGCCCGCCTTACCGGCGGCACCCCCACGCAGTACCCGCAGTACCAGCAACACCGCAGTACCCGCAGTAACCATCGCGTCGCCTCGGGCCGTCACCCCGGGTCGTGCAGCCAACGCACCATCCCAAATCCCGCGATCTCCAATCCCCATGCGGGTGCCCCTTTGAACCTTGGGAGTTAGGCACCATGACCCAGTCGTCTGTGGAGCCCAAGACCACCGCGGATGAGGCCGGCGACGGCTCTCTCACCCCCGCCGGGCGTTCTTGGCTCGACCGGTACTTTCACATAACCCACAGAGGGTCCAACGTCGGCAATGAGATTCGTGGCGGCGTCACGACCTTCATGGCCATGGCGTACATCCTCCTGCTCAACCCGCTGATCCTCTCCGGCAAGGACGTCGCCGGAGACACCATGAGCCAGAAGGCTCTGATCACGGCCACGGCCTTCGCCGCGGCCCTGACCACGCTCCTCATGGGCTTCGTCGGCAAGGTGCCGCTCGCCCTCGCGGCCGGCCTGTCGGTCTCGGGCGTGCTGTCCTCGCAGGTCGCGCCCCAGATGACCTGGCCGCAGGCCATGGGCATGTGCGTGATGTACGGCGTCGTGATCTGTCTCCTGGTCGTCACCGGCCTCCGCGAGATGATCATGAACGCGATCCCGCTCGCGCTCAAGCACGGCATCACGATGGGCATCGGCCTCTTCGTGGCCCTGATCGGTCTCTACAAGGCCGGCTTCGTCGGCAACGGCCCGGAGTTCGCTCCCCCCGTCAGCCTGGGCGCCACCGGTCAGCTCTCCGGCTGGCCCGTCTTCGTCTTCTGTCTGACCCTGCTGGCCATCTTCATGTTGCAGGCCCGCAAGATCCCCGGCGCGATCCTGATCGGCATCGTCGGCGGAACGGTCATCGCGGCGATCATCAACGTCGTGGCGAACGTCGACCCGAAGGCCTGGAAGAACGGCGCGCCCGAGCTGTCCGGCTCCGCCATCTCCATGCCGGACTTCTCGCTCTTCGGCAAGGTCGAGTTCGGCGGCTGGGGCGACGTAGGCGTCATGACGGTCGGCATGATCGTCTTCACCCTGGTGCTCGCCGGCTTCTTCGACGCGATGGCCACCATCATCGGCGTCGGCACGGAGGCCAAGCTCGCCGACGACCAGGGCCGTATGCCGGGTCTGTCCAAGGCCCTGTTCATCGACGGCGCCGGTGGAGCCATCGGTGGCATCGCGGGCGGCTCCGGCCAGACCGTGTTCGTCGAGTCCGCGACCGGCGTCGGCGAGGGAGCCCGCACAGGCCTCGCCTCGGTGGTCACGGGCCTGTTCTTCGCCGCCTGCCTCTTCTTCACCCCGATCACGCAGATCGTCCCGGGTGAGGTCGCCTCCGCGGCCCTGGTCGTCATCGGCGCGATGATGATGCAGAACGCCCGCCACGTGGACTGGGCCGACAGCGCGACCGCCATTCCGGTCTTCCTGACCGTGGTGCTCATGCCGTTCACCTACTCGATCACGGCCGGTGTCGCCGCCGGTGTGATCTCCTACGTGGCCATCAAGGCCGCGCAGGGCAAGGCCCGCGAGATCGGTGCCTTCATGTGGGCGCTGACCGTGATCTTCGTCGTGTTCTTCTCCCTGCACCCCATCGAGGGATGGCTGGGCGTCAAGTAGGGCAGGCGATGACCGCCACCTGACCCTCCACGCGTCCGATACTGGAACCGAACCCCTCCGAGGAGGCCGAACATGCTGGACATCGCCGAAGAACTCAACCGGTGGGTCGAGCAGGGTCGTGACTTCGCCGTCGCCACGGTCGTGGCGGTCGGCGGCAGCGCCCCACGGCAACCCGGGGCCGCCCTCGCCGTCGACGGCGAGGGAACGGTGATCGGTTCGGTGTCCGGCGGATGCGTGGAGGGCGCGGTGTACGAGCTGTGCCGGCAGTCCCTCCAGGACGGCGAGAGCGTCGCCGAACGCTTCGGCTACAGCGACGACGACGCCTTCGCCGTGGGTCTGACCTGCGGCGGGGTCATCGACATCCTCGTCACCCCGGTCCCTGTGGGCTCCGCGGTACGGGAGGTGCTCGCGGTCGTGCTGGCCGCCGCCGCCCGCGGGGAGGTGGCGGCGGTCGCCCGTATCGCCCAAGGCCCGGCGGAGCTGATGGGCCGCGCGGCGGTCGTCCGCGGCGACGGCTCGTACGAGGGCGGATTCGGCGCCCACCCCGAGCTGGACCGCGCCATCGTCGGGGAAACCCGCGCCATGCTGGACGCGGGGAAGACCGGGGTGCTGGAGATCGGCGCCGACGGCCGGCTCTGCGGAGAGCCGCTGAGGGTGCTGGTCGAGTCCAGCGTGTCGCCCCCGCGAATGATCGTCTTCGGTGCCATCGACTTCGCCTCCGCCCTGGTGCGGATGGGCAAGTTCCTCGGCTACCACGTCACGCTGTGTGACGCCCGACCGGTGTTCGCCACGAAGAACCGTTTCCCCGAGGCGGACGAGATCGTGGTCGACTGGCCGCACCGCTACCTGGAGTCCACCGAGGTTGACTCCCGCACCGTGCTGTGCGTGCTCACCCACGACGCCAAGTTCGACGTGCCCCTGCTGGAGACGGCCCTCAGGCTGCCCGTCGCCTACGTGGGCGCCATGGGCTCCCGCCGGACCCACGAGGACCGCAACAGGCGCCTGCGCGAGGTCGGCGTGAGCGAACTGGAACTCGCCCGGCTGCGTTCCCCCATCGGGCTGGACCTCGGCGCCCGCTCCCCGGAGGAGACCGCGCTGTCCATCGCCGCCGAAATCGTCGCCAACCGCCGTGGCGGCAGCGGCGCCTCCTTGACCGGCGCGCGGATACCGATCCACCGCGAGGGTTCGAACACCGTGGTGGGGCGGATAGGTTCCGTCGCTTGAAGAAGTGACCCCCCTGCCTGAGCCGATCCGATTCCACCAAGTGGCGCGCCCCCGGGGGTTGCGCCCTTTCGTCGTTCCACCTATTTTACCGGCCGGTAACAGCGCCTTTCCGTAACGGAGTTGAGCGAATGTCCCGGTTCCCCGCACGTACCCTGCTCACCGCCTGCGTGCTGGCCGCGGCCACGCTCGGCGCCGCGCCCGCGTCCTTACCCGCGCCCGCGTCCGTACCCGATCACGCGTCCGGCTCGGCGCCGCGCGAGGTGCTGTTCGTCGGGAACAACTGGGAAGGCACCGCCGATGTGCTCGCCTCCACGGGCGACCTCGCCAAGGTCGGCCGGATCGACATCATCCCCGACAAGGACGAGCGGCTGCGGGAGATCTACCTCAACCCCGTGAAGCTCGGATTCTTCCTCGGCATCCGCGCCACCGCGGGCGAGGGCCACGACCAGTTCGTCGACGACATGTACACCACGCCGGACGGGTCCGCCGTGGTCGCCTCCCGGCCCAGCTTCGCCGACGTCGTCTCCATCGACGTCCGCACCGGCCGTGTCAACTGGCGCTTCCCCGTGGCCGGGTACCGCGCCGACCACATGGCGCTGTCACCGGACGGCACCCGGGTCGCCGTCTCCGCCTCGACCGCCAACACCGTGCACGTGCTGGACATCGCCACGGGCCGGCAGGTCGGCTCCTTCACCACCGGGGACAAGCCGCACGAGAACACCTTCACGCAGGGCGGCCGTTACCTGTGGAACAGCTCCATCGGCGACGTCACCTCCGCCCTCGACGCGCCCTGGCTGGACTGGACGAAGGGCGACCGGAAGATCACGATCGTCGACGCCCGGACGTTCCGCACCGTCCGGGTGATCGACATGCGCGAACGCCTCGACGCCTTCGGCCGTTCCGACCTCTCGGACGCGGTGCGGCCCATGTCGTTCAGTCCCGACGAGTCGAAGCTCTACTTCCAGGTGTCCTTCTTCAACGGCGTGGTCGAGTACGACGTGGCCGCCGATCGGATCACCCGGATCAAGGAACTGCCCGGCAACCCCGCCACCAGCACCGACCGCACCACCTGGGTCAACGACTCCCGTCACCACGGCCTGTCGATGAGCCCCGACGGCGCGAAGCTCTGCGTCGCGGGAACCATGGACGACTACGCGACGATCGTGGACCGGGCCACGCTCACCGAGGCGCCGCCGGTGCCCGCCGTGAAGCCGTACTGGGCCACCGTCGACGGCGACGGAAGCGCCTGCGTGATCTCCGAGAGCGGCGCCGACCGGGTCACCGCCATCGACTTCGCCACCGGGACCAAGCGGGTCTCCGTCCCGGTCGGCGACCACCCGCAGCGCATCCGGCTCGGCCACGTCCCGGCCGGCTGGAGCGGCCCGGCGGCGCGCTGACCCTCACCGGGGCAGATAGGTCCGTACCCCGTACCGCCGCCGGACAAGACCCCGTACACCCGCACGCCACGCCGAGGCCGCACCCGGGCGGGTTGCGGTCTTCGGCCGGGCCGGTGACGGTGCTTGACCCGGCGCGGTTCGCTGCGCCAGCGTCCGGGGCCATGTACCGCCGAATCCTCGCCCGTACGGCGCTGTTCGCCGCCGTGTGCGCGGCCCTCGCCGCTCCCACGGCCACCGCCCGCGCCGAACCCGATCCGCCCGCCGCCCCGCCGGCGCCCGGGGCCCCCGCCGCCGAGCGGACGCTGTTCGTGCCCGCGGCCAAGCCGGCCGCCGCCGCGCAGGCCCGCAAGCTGGCCACCGCCGGGCACAAGGCGGAGGCAGAGGCGCTCACCGCGATGGCCACCACCCCGCACGCCGTCTGGCTCGGGGACCAGCCCCCGGCCCGCGCCGAGGCCGAGGCGCGGGAGACCGCGCGCACCGCCGCCCGACGGGGCACGCTGCCCGTCTTCGCGCTGTACAACGTGCCGGGCCGCGACTGCTCCCAGTACTCCGCCGGCGGGGCGGACGGCAGCGCCGCGTACCGCGCCTGGATCGACGCCGTCGCCCGCGGCATCGGCGACCACCGCGCCGTGGTCGTCCTCGAACCCGACTCGCTCGCGCTGCTGCCCCACGAGTGCGCGGCGGCGGGAGCCGCGGGGGGCAGCCCCAGCCAGTCCGCCGGCGACCTCGCCCGGACACGCACCGACGCCCGCTACGCCGAGATCCGGTACGCCGTGGACGCCCTGGAGGCGCGGCCCGGGGCCGACGTCTACCTGGACACCGGGCACGCGGGCTGGCACACCGTCAACAGCATCGTGCCCCGGCTGCGCGACGCCGGGATCGACCGCGCCACCGGCTTCGCCGTCAACGTCTCCAACTACCACCCCGACGCGGCCAACTCCTGGTTCGCCACCCTCGTCTCCGCCTGCCTCGCCTACACCGACAAGGGTGGGAACACCGCCGACTGCCCCGACCAGTGGCGCCCACGCCGCGAGGCCGAACAGTGGCTCGCCACCCGGCTGACCGACACCGACCGCGCCCGGATGAAGCACTACGTCAGCGACAGCAGCCGCAACGGCCGAGGCGTGTGGAGCCCGCCCGCCGGGAAGTACCGCGACCCGCAGGACTGGTGCAACCCGCCCGGCCGGGGCCTTGGGGGCCGCCCCACGACCGTCACCGGTGACCGGCTGCACGACGCCAAGCTCTGGATCAAGATCCCGGGGGAGTCCGACGGCGCCTGTCTGCGCGGAACGGCGGGGCCGCGCGACCCCGAGCGCGGCCTCCAGGACCCGCCGGCCGGCGCCTGGTTCCCCGAGCAGGCGCTGGAACTGGCCAGGTTGGCGAATCCGGCCCTTATGGGGTGAGCGGTCCCCGATGACCGATTAGTCTCCGGATCATGGTGCACATCCACGCGGTACCCGAGGCCGACATCGACCGCGCGCTGGAGCTCGCGTACCTCGCCTTCCACGACCGTCCGGGGAAGGAGGTGCGCGAGCGCCACCACACGCTGCTGACCCGGTGCGGACGCATCGGCGCCTACGACGGCGGGGCGCTCGTCGGCTTCATGGCCGCGCACGACTTCCGGCTCTCGGTGCCCGGGGCGGACCTGCCCTGCCCCGGCCTCACCTTCGTCGCCGTCGCCCCCACCCACCGCCGTCGCGGCGTGCTCAGCGCGCTCATGCACGAGCAACTGTCCCGTATCGCCGCCGAGGGCGCCCCGATCGCCGCGCTGTGGGCCTCGGAGGCCGCCATCTACGGCCGGTTCGGTTTCGGCAGCGCCACCCACGGCGTCACCGTCGAGATCGACTCGACGCGTCCGCTCGCCCTGCGCGTCCAGCCGGACCGGCGCCCGCTGCGGCTGATCGACCCGGCGGGGGCACCCGCCGTGATCGGGCCCTACCACGAGGCCGCGCGCGGGACCCGGGCCGGGCGCCCCACCCGCGACCCGGAGCGCTGGATGGACGGGTGGCTCTGCGAGGAGGACGAGGAGGACGAGGAGTTCAGTCCGCCCAGGATCATCGTCTCGGGCGCCCCCGGCCGACCGGTCGCGGGCTACGTGCTCTACCGCACGAAGCCGGAAGGGGCCGCCGGCCCGCTCCGCACCCCGGGCGTGGTCCGAGTGGACGAGCTGGAGGCCGACACCCCGCAGGTCGCCGCCGCCCTCTGGCAGTGCGTCGCCTCCCTGGACCTGACCGGCACGGTGCGGGCCTGGGGCCGCCCGCCGGACGACCCGCTGCTGTCCTTCGCCGCCGACCGGGACCAGGTACGGGTGACCGCGCTGTTCCCCGCGCTGTGGCTGCGCCTGGTCGACGTACGGGCCGCGCTGACCGCTCGGGCGTGGGCGGCCCCGGTGGAAGCGGTGCTGGAGGTGGCCGACGTACGCCTGCCGTCGAACGCCGGACGGTTCCGGCTCAAGGCCGCCCCGCAGGGAGCGACGTACGAACGGGCCGGAGCCGACCCCGATCTGGCCTTGGACGTGCGGGAACTGGCCGCGGCGTACCTGGGCGGCACGCGGCTCACCGAGCTGGTCGCCGCCGGGCTGGTACGGGAACACACCGCGGGCGCCGCGGCGGCCCTCGACGCGGCGCTGCGCACGCCGCTGCTGCCGCACACGGCAGACGAGTTCTGAGGGCCCGGGGCGGGGGCGGGCGAGCGGACCGCCCCCGCGCCGCGGGGGTCAGGCGGGCAGGGAGATCCGTGCCGCGGACATGCCGAAGGCGGAGTCCCACACCCTGGTTGACAGTTCGTCCGGCAGCCGGCGCAGGTCCTGCGGCCGGTAACGACGGATCTTCCGGTGCCAGTTCAAGATGCCCGCGTGCCAGTCCTTGAGTTCACCGACGTAGCCGTCCATGGCCGCCCGGGCCTCCCCGCTCAGCTTCCAGTCGTCGTAGAGCAGCGGCAGTTGGTGGGCGACGATGTGCTCGAACTCCTCCGTGCGCCGGGTCATCAGGCCGTGGCAGATGCGCAGGGCCTCCGGATAACCGATGTCGAAGAAGTTCCTGGTGACCAGAATATAGTTGTGGATCTCCCCCTCGAACTCCACTTCCTTCTGGTACGAGAAGATGTCGTTGATCAGGCACGCGGCGTCGGCGACGGCGTTCTCCAACGACCGGATGGTGCCCGAGGAGTAGATCTCCCGGGGGATGCCCCGGCCCTGGTGCCCGAGGCGGCACAGGTACATGGTGAGGCGCGAGCCGAAGGTGAGGCGCCGCATCTCGGCGTAGTCCACCGGGTCCGGGATGCGGTTCTGGATCTGGTTGTCCACCTCCCACAGCCAGCTCTCCAGCATTTCCACGAGGGTGGCGCGGAACTCGGTGCGCTGCTCGGGGGACATGCCGGCGCTGGTACGCGCCCACAAATCGGCCAGGCCGCGCTCCATGGCGGTGACCGGCTCGGGCTGCTCGGCGTGGTCGACGGGGACCATGGAGATGAGGCGGGCGGTGGTGGCCTTGGCGGCGGCGAGGTTCTTGCCCTGTGCGAACACGGGCGGGTAGTAGTCGTCGCCGTAGGTGCCCCAGGTCAGCCAGGAGGCGTTCAGCGCCAGCGATTCGGGCGTCGCGTCGGGGTCGATGCCGGCCGAGCAGAGGGCGAAGTCGTAGCCGCGGAGCTTCTCCTCGGTCCAGATGGCCGATCCCGGGTCGCCGGGCCGGGGGTCCAGCAGGCCCGTGCGCCGCGCCCACGCCACCGATTCCTCCCGGGCGTGCGCGAGGTGGGGGCTGAGGCTGAGCCGGTGGGGCATGTAGATGTCGGGGATGACGGAAGGGCCGGTGGGCTCGAACGGGACGTGCGTGAAGCTGCGGCGGCGCGACTCCATCGCACGGGGCTCCAGGATCGAGCGGACGTCGAGGGCGGTGGTGCCGAGGCCGCTGGGAAGGAACGGCAGGGTGACCGGGGCGGTGGCCCGGGCCTCCTTGTTCATGTAGCGGCTGGAGACCATGTGCCACTCGTGGCCGCCGGACTGCCAGTCCTGGAGGCCCTTGGTGTAGGCGAGGACGGCCGCGATCTCGGCGGGGTCCATGGCGTGGTCGGCGAAGAGTTGGGGGAGTTCGCAGAGCGCCGTCTGCTCGAACTGCTGGAGGCGGGAGGTGAGCAGGTCGTTGGCGGATTCCGCGGCCTCCTGCGTGCCGCAACCGAGGAAGGTCTCCAACACCAGTACGGCGTTGGACAGTTCCCCCTCATCGCCCACCTCGCGCTCGTAGGAGAAGATGTCGTTCCTGATGTGCACGGCGTCGGAGAAGGCGTCCCGCAGTACGCCGAGCGCCCGCGAGCGCGCGACCCGGGCGGGAACCTCCGCGGACACGTACTCGATCAGTCCGGCGGACCAGGGCGCGCCGCCCACCTTGCGGCGCATCTCGATGTATTCGAGCGGGTTCGCCACGCGGCCGATGTCGATGTTGGCCAGTTCCCACATCGACTCGTCGAGTAGGTTCTTGGTCGACTCGGAAAATCGTTCCCGCCAGTCCATCGACATCGCGGGCACGGTGCGCAGCCACAGGTCCCGCAGCCCCGCCTCGACCGGGTTCGACGGCTCGGGGAACCCGTCGGCCAGATCCATGGGCATGAAGGCGGCCAGACCGTCGAGGTACGCCTTGGCGCCCGCACGGTCCTGCGAGCGCTTGTACAGCTCCAGGAAGTGGTCGTCGAAGAAGAAGACCCACACGTACCAGTCGGTGACCAGGCTCAGCGCGTCGCTGTCGCAGTCCGGGTGGGTGTAGGAGCACAGGAGCGCGTAGTCGTGCGAGTCGAGGTCCTTCTCCTCCCAGACGCCGGACCCCTCCAGCATCCCGAAGTCACGGGCCCACTTCTTGGCGTGGGCTCTCGCGGACCCCAGATGCGGGTTCAGTCGCGCCGGATAGGGCACGTAGAAATCCGGCAGTCGAAACGGCTGTGTCACGGCGGGTAGAGCCTTTCGTCCGAGGGTGCGGGGACCCCGTGGGACCGGCCCCCCGCACGAGATCAGCAGTGCCCTACCCCGCCCCGCCCCACACCAAGGGGCAGTTCACCGCATCAGGTGACGAACCCGCCGTTCGCCGGCGCGGCGGAGCCGCACGTGCGATGGCGCCGCCGCGACACGCCGAAGGCCGCCTCCCCGGGGCGGGGGAGACGGCCTTCTTATTCGGAAGGAGGGGTTATTCGGACTCGGATTCCAGGTTGCCTTCCGTGTCCAGGTAGACCTGGCGGAGGGATTCGAGGATCTGGGGGTCCGGCTTTTCCCACATGCCGCGGGACTCGGCTTCCAGGAGGCGTTCCGCGATGCCGTGGAGGGCCCAGGGGTTGGCCTGTTCGAGGAAGGCGCGGTTCTCCGGGTCCAGGACGTAGGTCTCCGTGAGCTTGTCGTACATCCAGTCGGCGATGACGCCGGTGGTGGCGTCGTAGCCGAAGAGGTAGTCCACCGTGGCCGCGAGTTCGAAGGCGCCCTTGTAGCCGTGGCGGCGCATCGCCTCGATCCACTTGGGGTTCACGACGCGGGCCCGGAAGACGCGCGAGGTCTCTTCGACCAGGGTGCGGGTCTTGACCGTTTCCGGACGGGTGGAGTCGCCGATGTACGCCTCGGGGGCCGTGCCGCGCAGGGCGCGGACGGTGGCGACCATGCCGCCGTGGTACTGGAAGTAGTCGTCGGAGTCCGCGATGTCGTGCTCGCGCGTGTCCGTGTTCTTCGCGGCTACGGTGATCCGCTTGTAGGCGGTCTCCATCTCGGCGCGGGCCGGGCGGCCCTCCAAGCCGCGGCCGTACGCGTAGCCGCCCCAGACCGTGTAGACCTCCGCGAGGTCGGCGTCGGTGCGCCAGTCGCGGGAGTCGATCAGCTGGAGGATGCCGGCGCCGTACGTGCCCGGGCGCGAGCCGAAGATACGGGTGGTGGCGCGGCGTTCGTCCCCGTGGAGGGAGAGGTCCGCTTGGGCGTGGGCGCGGATGTAGTTCTCGGAGGACGGTTCGTCCAGCGAGGCCGCCAGCCGGACCGCGTCGTCGAGGAGGGCGATGACGTGGGGGAACGCGTCGCGGAAGAAGCCCGAGATGCGCAGGGTGACATCGATGCGGGGGCGGCCGAGTTCCGGGAGGGGGATGGGCTCGATGCCCGTGACGCGGCGCGAGGCCTCGTCCCAGACCGGGCGGATGCCGAGGAGGGCCAAGGCTTCCGCCACGTCGTCGCCCGAGGTGCGCATCGCGCTCGTGCCCCACAGGGACAGGCCCACGGAGGCGGGCCATTCGCCGTTGTCCGTGCGGTAGCGGGTCAGGAGGGAGTCGGCGAGTGCCTGGCCCGTCTCCCACGCCAGGCGGGAGGGGACGGCCTTCGGGTCGACCGAGTAGAAGTTGCGGCCGGTCGGCAGGACGTTGACCAGACCGCGGAGCGGGGAGCCGGAGGGGCCCGCCGGGATGAAACGACCGTCGAGGGCGGCGACGACGTGGGCGATCTCGTCCGTCGTGCCGGCCAGGCGGGGGACGACCTCCCTTGCCGCGAAAGTAAGGACCGCCGAGACCTCCGGGGGGTGGTTCGCGGCGATCGACGCGACCGCTTCGGGGGACCAGTTCGCGTCCTCCATCGCCTGCACCAGGGCGCGGGCCGTCGCCTCCACCGCGTCCGCCGAGGTGCGGGTCGCCGCGGACTCGTCCAGGCCGAGCGCCTCGCGCAGGCCGGGCAGAGCCGTCGTACCGCCCCAGATCTGGCGGGCGCGCAGGATCGCCAGGACCAGGTTGACGCGGGCCTCACCGGTCGGGGCGCCGCCCAGGACGTGGAGTCCGTCCCGGATCTGCGCGTCCTTGACCTCGCAGAGCCAGCCGTCGACGTGGAGGAGGAAGTCGTCGAAGCCCTCGTCGTCGGGGCGCTCTTCCAGGCCCAGGTCGTGGTGGAGCTTCGCCGCCTGGATCAGCGTCCAGATCTGGGCCCGGATGGCGGGCAGCTTCGCCGGGTCCATGGCACTGATCTGCGCGTACTCGTCCAGGTGCTGTTCGAGGCGGGCGATGTCGCCGTACGACTCGGCGCGCGCCATCGGCGGCACCAGGTGGTCGACCAGGGTGGCGTGCACGCGGCGCTTGGCCTGCGTGCCCTCGCCCGGGTCGTTGACGAGGAACGGGTAGATGAGGGGCAGGTCGCCGAGGGCGGCGTCCGGGGCGCAGGAGGCGGAGAGGCCGGCGTTCTTGCCCGGAAGCCATTCGAGGTTGCCGTGCTTGCCCAGGTGGATCATCGCGTCCGCGCCGAAACCGCCGTCTTCCGCGCGGGCCTGGATCCAGCGGTACGCGGCCAGGTAGTGGTGCGAGGGCGGCAGGTCCGGGTCGTGGTAGATCGCGATCGGATTCTCGCCGAAGCCGCGCGGCGGCTGGATGAGGATGAGGAGGTTGCCGCGGCGCAGCGCCGCGAGGATGATGTCGCCCTCCGGGTTCGCGGAACGGTCCACGAACATGTTGCCGGGCGCCTCGCCCCAGTGTTCGTTGACGCTGTCGCGCAGTTCGGCCGGGAGTTCGGCGAACCAGCGCTTGTAGTCGGCGGCCGGGATGCGGACGGGGTTGCGGGCCAGCTGCTCCTCGGTGAGCCAGTCCTGGTCGTGGCCGCCGGCCTCGATCAGGGCACGGATCAACTCGTCGCCGTCGCCGGAGACCAGGCCCGGGATCTCGTCGACGGGACCGAAGTCGTAGCCGCCGGCGACGAGGGTGCGCAGGAGTTCGACGGCGCTGGCCGGGGTGTCCAGGCCGACCGCGTTGCCGATGCGGGAGTGCTTCGTCGGGTACGCGGAGAGGACCAGCGCGACCCTCTTGTCACGGCGCTCGATGTGGCGCAGCCGGGCGTGGCGTACGGCGATGCCCGCGACGCGGGCGGCCCGCTCGGGGTCGGCGACGTAGGCGGGCAGGCCGTCCTCGTCGAGCTCCTTGAAGGAGAACGGGACGGTGATCAGGCGGCCGTCGAACTCCGGGACGGCCACCTGGGTGGCGGCGTCCAGCGGGGACAGGCCCTCGTCGTTCTCCTCCCACGCGCTGCGGGAGCCCGTCAGGCACAGGGCCTGGAGGATCGGCACGCCGAGCGCGGCCAGCGCGCCCGCGTCCCAGGACTCGTCGTCGCCGCCCGCCGAGGCGGTCGCGGGCTTCGTGCCGCCCGCCGCGAGGACGGTGGTGACGATGGCGTCCGCCGACTCCAGGGCGGTGAGCAGTTCCGGCTCCGGGGCGCGGAGGGAGGAGACGTAGAGGGGGAGCGGCTGGGCGCCGTGGGCCTCGATGGCCTCGCACAGGGCGTGCACGAAAGCGGTGTTGCCGCTCATCTGGTGGGCGCGGTAGTACAGCACGGCGATGCGGGGACCGGTGGTACGGGCCGGGGTGCGCTCCAGCGGGCCCCAAGTGGGGGCGGCGGCCGGGGGTTCGAAGCCGTGGCCGGTCAGCAGCACGGTGTCGGAGAGGAAGCGGGCCAGCTGGTCCAAGTTGGCGGGGCCGCCGTGGGCGAGGTAGCCGTGCGCTTCGGCGGCGATGCCGATGGGGACGGTCGAGGCCTCCATCAGCTGCGCGTCGGGGGCCTGTTCGCCGGTCAGGACCACGACCGGGCGGTGCTGGTCGGGGGCCAGGAGGAGGTCGAGGCCGTCCTGCCAGGCGCGCAGGCCGCCGAGGAGGCGTACGACGACCAGTTCGACCCCGTCGAGGAGGGCGGGCAGGTCGTCCAGGGGAAGGCGGGAGGGGTTCGCGAACCGGTACGGGACGGGGCCGTTGGCGGCGGCGCGGGCGCTGAGCAGATCGGTGTCGGACGTCGACAGCAGCAGGATCATGCGGCGGCAGGCCTTCCTCGGGGTTTCCGCGCCCCGGGCAGTGAGGACAGCGGGAGTTCCTGACTCACCCGACCGATCGCTCGGCGGGGTTCACAGTGGCGGGACCGCGCCGGAATCGCACCGGGCTTCCTCCCATGTCGCCGTCCTCGGCGATGACGGGCCGTGTGGCCCGCCGGTGGTCATCTTAGGTGGCCGGGGGAGGGGGTGGGTGCCGGGGTGCGGGATGCCTGTGGCGCGGGTGCGGGGTGCGGTGTGGTTGCGGCGCGGGCGTGGGTGCGGGCCGTTGCGGGGGCTCTGCCCCCGGGCCCCTGCGCCTCAAACGCCGGCGGGGCTGGATTGTGCGGCGGGGGTGGATTGTGGGGCGGGCTGGATTGTGCGGCGGGGGTGGGTTGTGTCGCGGGGCTGGATTGTGCGGCGGGGCCGGATGTGGCCGGTAGTGGTGGTGATCGACACAGCGGGCGGGCGCAGAATCGTGGGTATGCTCGCGGCCATGCCCCAGCCCCCTTCCGCCGCATCGCGGGACGAACCCGTCATACGGGACCGAGGCGACGCCTGCCCGGGCGCGCTGCGGTTGCACCGGGCGGACGACGGGTACCTCGCCCGGGTGCGGATACCCGGCGGCATGCTCGGGGCGCACGCGGCCGGGATGCTCGCCGACGCGGCGGACCGGCTCGGCGACGGGCACATCGACCTCACCTCGCGCGGCAACGCCCAGTTGCGCGGCCTCGGGGAGGGCTGCGGAGGCGAACTGGCCCGCGTCCTGGCCGACGCGGGGCTCCTGCCCGCGCCCTCCCACGAGCGGGTCCGCAACGTCGTCGCCTCCCCGCTGACCGGCCTCGACCGGGGCGGGCTGCCCGACGTGGCGCCCTGGGTCACGGAGCTGGACCGGCTGCTCTGCGCGAGCGAAGAGGCGACCGCCCTGTCCGGGCGGTTCCTGTTCGCCCTCGACGACGGACGCGGCGACGTGAGTCGCCTCGACGCGGACGTGACCCTCCTCGCACGGGGCCCCGAGCACGCCCTGCTCACGACGGCAGGCGCCCGCGAAGGCCTGCTGCTGGCCGCCGCCGACGCGCCCCGGGCCGCCCTCGTCGCCGCCCGGTACTTCCTCGACGCCGCACGGGAAGCCGGCGCGCGGTCCTGGCGAATTACCGAATTGCCTCCCGAACATCCTCTCGATGTACGGGAGTTGAGGGTTCGGTTGGCCGATTCTTCGATCACCGCCACCGCGATTCCCGTCACCGGCGCCGCGCCCCCGGCCGGCGCGTCCTCCGATCCCGCCCCCGAACCCGGCCTGGTCGAAGGGCCCGGGCAGAGCGTCGCGCTCTCCGTGCTCGCGCCCCTGGGCCGCCTCACCACCGCCCAGTGGAGCCTCCTGGCGGGCCTCACGGGGCGGCTGCGCCTGACCCCCTGGCGCGGGATCGTCGTCCCCGGACTGACCGCCCCCGCCGCGGGGGACGCCCTCGCCGCCCTCGCCGACGCCGGGCTGATCACCGCCCCGGCCGACCCCCGACGATCCGTCACCGCCTGTACGGGCCAACCGGGGTGCGCCCGCTCCCACCGCGACGTGCGCGCCGACGCGCGGGACGTCACCGCGCGGGCGGCAGGGCCGGTGCCCGTTCACTGGTCGGGATGCGAACGACGCTGCGGGCACCCGCGCGGGACCGCCTGGGTGGACGTGCTCGCGACCCCCGACGGGTACGACCTCCGCGTCCCCGGCCGCGCCCCGCACCAGGGCGTACACCCCTCCGACCTTGCCGCGGCCCTCAGGGACGCACGCCGCACCACCTCCCACGACGCAGCGAAGAAATGAGCGAGTACACAGTGTTCGAGTACGAGAAGGACGGCGCGGCCATCTACCGCCAGTCCTTTGCCACGATCCGCGCCGAGGCGGACCTCTCCGGGCTGCCCGCCTCGGTCGCCCAGGTCGCGGTGCGCATGATCCACGCCTGCGGGATGACCGACCTGCCCCAGGACCTCGGCTACACGCCCGACGTCGTGCTGCGGGCCCGGGCGGCCCTGAACGCCGGAGCCCCGGTCCTGTGCGACGTACAGATGGTGGCGAGCGGGGTCACCCGCAAGCGGCTGCCCGCCGACAACGAGGTCGTCTGCACCCTCTCCGACCCGGCCGTACCGGCACTCGCCGCGAAGATGGGCACCACCCGTAGCGCCGCCGCACTCGAAGTCTGGCGCGACCGGGGCCTGTTGGAGGGCTCGGTGATCGCCGTCGGCAACGCGCCGACCGCGCTGTTCCGGCTGCTGGAGATGATCGGGGAGGGCGCGCCGCGCCCCGCCGCCGTGATCGGCGTACCGGTCGGCTTCATCGGCGCGGCCGAGTCGAAGGACGCGCTCGCCGCACACCCCTCCGGGCTGGACCACTTGATCGTGCGCGGCCGGCGCGGTGGCAGTGCCATCGCCGCCGCCGCCGTCAACGCGATCGCGAGCGAGGAAGAATGAGCACCACCGAAGCGACTGGCGCCACCGCCGCCACCGCAGCCAAGGGCCGGCTCTACGGGGTGGGGCTCGGGCCCGGCGACCCCTCCCTGATGACCCTGCGCGCCGTCGAGGTGATCGCGCAGGCCGATGTCGTCGCCTACCACTCCGCGCGCCACGGCCGGTCCATCGCCCGCTCGATCGCCGCCGAGCACCTGCGCGCCGACCACATCGAGGAACCGCTGGTCTACCCGGTCACCACCGAGACCACCGACCACCCCGGGGGCTACCAGGGCGCGATGGAGGAGTTCTACGAGGCCGCCGCGGCCCGCCTGGCCGCGCACCTCGACGCCGGCAGGACCGTCGCCGTCCTCGCGGAGGGCGACCCGCTGTTCTACGGCTCCTACATGCACATGCACAAGCGGCTCGCCGACCGCTACGAGGCCGAGGTGATCCCCGGGGTGACCTCGGTGAGCGCCGCCGCCGCGCGACTGGGCACCCCGCTGGTGGAGGGCGAGGAGGTACTGACCATCCTGCCCGGCACCCTGCCCGAGGAGGAGTTGACGGCCCGGCTGGCCGCCACCGACTCGGCGGTCGTCATGAAGCTCGGCCGTACCTTCCCCGCCGTGCGGCGGGCCATGGAGAGCAGCGGCAGGCTCGCGGAGGCGCGTTACGTCGAGCGCGCCACCATGGCGGGGGAGCGGACCGGTGTCCTCGCCGACACCGACCCGGACAGCGTCCCGTACTTCGCCGTCGCCGTAGTGCCGAGCCGCGTCGGCAACCCGGGCAGCGTGCCGTCGGGGCCGGGCGAGGTCGTGGTCGTCGGCACCGGGCCGGCCGGGCCGTTGTGGCTGACGCCGCAGACCCGGCGGGCGCTCGCGGACGCCGAGGTGCTCGTCGGGTACACGACGTACCTGGACCGGGTGCCGGTGAAGCCGGGCCAGATCCGGCACGGTTCCGACAACAAGGTGGAGTCCGAGCGCGCCGAGTTCGCCCTCGACCTCGCCCGGCGCGGCAAGCGGGTGGCCGTGGTCTCCGGCGGTGACCCCGGGGTCTTCGCCATGGCCACCGCGGTCCTGGAGGTCGCGGGCCAGGCGGAGTACAAGGACGTGCCCGTACGGGTCCTGCCGGGGGTGACCGCGGCCAACGCGGCCGCCGCGGCGGCGGGGGCCCCGCTGGGCCACGACTACGCCACGATCTCCCTCTCCGACCGGCTCAAGCCGTGGGAGGTCATCGCGGAGCGGCTGAGGTCAGCCGCGCAGGCCGATCTCGTGCTCGCCCTGTACAACCCGGGCTCGCGCAGCCGGACCTGGCAGGTGGCGCAGGCCCGCGAGCTGCTGCTCGAACTGCGCGCACCGGCGACCCCGGTGGTCGTCGCGCGGGACGTGGGCGGCCCGGAGCAGTCCGTCCGGATCGTCACGCTGGGCGAACTGGTGCCGGAAGAAGTGGACATGCGGACGATCCTGCTGATCGGCTCCTCGCAGACCCAGGTCACGGAGCGGGCCGACGGCAGTCGCGTGACCTGGACCCCGCGCCGCTACCCGTGACGGGCCGGCACTGAGACCGTCGGGCCCCGGGCGCGTCGACCGCGAGTCGCCGCGCCCGGGCCACTTCACGTTCCGGGAACCGGCCAGGGGGGTGGCTGCCCGCGGCGCGCGCGCCGCCGCCCGGCGCCGGGCGACCACGCCGCGATACCGAGCCCGGCGCGCCGACGAGGAAGGCGAGCAGGTCGAGGACCTGCGCCCCACCCGCGACGATCAGGGCCGTCGGCCGCCCGACGGCCTTACCGCGCACCCCCCCAGAGCGGGAGCGTGCCACTGCCCTCGTCACGGAGGTGCGTCGAGGAGTCGGCCGAGTTGCCCCGGTCGTCGCCCATTCAGGAACCCCCGCCCCTCGGGCACGGTGACCCCCCGGCAGGGCCGATCAGGCCGGAGGGGCCGACAGCCACCGCCGGGCCGCTTCCACCGACGCGGCCTCCGGCACGCCCGGCGGCACCGGCGGCCGGCGTACGACGAGCACCGGGATGCCCGCCTCGCGGGCGGCGGTCAGCTTGGGCGCCGTGGCGCTGCCCCCGCTGTCCTTGGTCACCAGTACGTCGATCCGGTGCCGGGCCAGCAGTTCCCGTTCCCCGTCGAGGGTGAACGGGCCCCGGTCCAGCAGCACTTCCAGGCGCGGGGGAGCAGGCGCCGCCGGGGCGTCCACCGAACGCACCAGGAACCAGGGCTCCGTGAGGTGCGCGAAGTGGTGCAGGCCCATCCGGCCGGTCGTCAGGAAGATCCGCCGGGCCGACCCGGGCAGCAGCGACGCGGCCTCGGGGAGGGAGTTCGCGAAGGTCCAGGTGTCGCCGGGGGCCGCCGTCCAGCCGGGCCGGCGCAGTGCCAGCAGTGGGGCGCCCGTCAGCGCGGCGGCCTCCGCGGCGTTGAAGCTCATCCGCTCCGCGAACGGGTGGGTGGCGTCGACCAGGTGCGTCACGCCCTGCGCGGTGATCCAGTCGGCCAGCCCTGCGGCCCCGCCGAAGCCGCCGATCCGGGTCTCGCCCGGCGGCAGCACCGGCGCGCCGACCCGGCCAGCCAGCGAGGTCGTCACCCGGTACGGGGCCGGCTCCAGGGCTTCCGCCAGCCGGCGGGCCTCCGTCGTGCCGCCCAGGATCAGGACGTGGCGCCCGGGGCCGGGTTCAGCAGGCATGCCGGTCGCGTTCGGCGGAGTACAGGTGGCTGTCGCGGAACTGCTCGGCGCCGAGGGTGCGGCCGACCAGGATCACCGCCGTACGCACCAAACCAGCCGCCTTCACCTGGTCCGCGATGTCGGCCAGGGTGCCGCGCAGGATCAACTCGTCGGGGCGACTGGCCATCGCGACCACCGCCGCCGGGCAGTCGGCCCCGTAGTGCGGCAGCAGTTCGGCGACGACGCGCTCCGCGTAGCGGGTGGCCAGGTGCAGGACGAGGAGCGCGCCGCTGCGGCCGAGCGTGGCCAGGTCCTCGCCGGGCGGCATCGGCGTGGCCTGCTGCGCGATCCGGGTCAGGATCACGGTCTGGCCGACGGTCGGGACGGTGAGTTCCCGCTTGAGCGCGGCGGCGGCCGCCGCGAAGGCCGGTACGCCCGGCACGACTTCGTAAGGGATGCCGGCCGCGTCCAGGCGGCGCATCTGCTCGGCTACGGCGGAGAAGACGGAGGGATCACCGGAGTGGAGCCGCGCCACGTCCTGGCCGGCGGCGTGGGCGCGGACGAACTCCGCGGTGATCTCGTCCAGGTTGAGCCGTGAGGTGTCCACCAGGCGGGCGCCCGGCGGGCATTCGGCCAGCAGTTCGGGCGGGACCAGGCTGCCCGCGTACAGGCAGACGGGGGCAGCCGCGAGGGTCCGGGCACCGCGCACGGTGATCAGGTCGGCGGCGCCGGGGCCGGCTCCGATGAAGTGCACGGTCATGTCTGGTCCTTCGTCTCTGACGCCGGTGCGGGGGATACCGGCTCCGGTGATCCGGGCTCCGGTGATCCGGGCTCCGGCCACGGCTTGATCACGGTCCACTGGGTGACGGGCATCGCCTGGCGCCAGCCCGTGAAGCCGCCGACCGGCACGGCGTGCGCGACGGCCAGCTTCACCAGTTCACCGCCGTGCCGACGGTGGCGTTCGGCCAGTACGGCCTCCGACTCCAGGGTGACCGTGTTGACCACCAGCCGGCCGCCGGGCGCCAGCGCCGCCCAGGCCGCGTCGAGCAGACCGGGCGCGGTCAGGCCGCCGCCGATGAACACCGCGTCGGGCGTGGGCAGACCGATCAGCGCCGCCGGGGCGGCGCCGGTGACCACCCGCAGGCCGGGCACGCCGAGCGCCGCCGCGTTGCGGGCGATCCGCTCGGCCCGCTCCGGGACCCGTTCCACGGTCACCGCGCGGCAGGAGGGGTGCGTGCGCATCCACTCGATGCCGATCGAACCCGAGCCGCCGCCGATGTCCCACAGCAGTTCACCGGGGGCGGGGGCGAGCGCGCACAGGGTCGCGGCGCGGACATGACGTTTGGTGAGCTGGCCGTCGTGTTCGTAGGCGGCGTCGGGCAGCCCGGGGGT
Source organism: Streptomyces sp. Tek67B01 (assembly GCF_055231995.1). Taxonomy (NCBI): domain Bacteria; kingdom Bacillati; phylum Actinomycetota; class Actinomycetes; order Kitasatosporales; family Streptomycetaceae; genus Streptomyces; species Streptomyces sp. Tek67B01. The sequence continues at coordinate 1,602,187 of NZ_JBUYUY010000001.1, read as the reverse complement.
GGCGCCGAGTCGCGGCGCGGCCGCACGCGGGTCCCGACGACAGTCGACGGCCACCACGTTCAGGGGGTCGCCGGGCGCGTGGTCCCAACCGTCGGCGTGGCCCTCGTACGCGTTCTCGTCCTCGGAGCCGAGCTGTTCCAGCACCCGCATCCGGCTGGGGCCGAAGCCCCGTGCCCGCAGGAGGGCGGCGATCTCGCCCGGGGACGCCGCCCCGGCGCTGAGCACCAGCACCCGCCGCCCCTCGTGCAGCGCGGCCGCGATCCGGGCCACCGGGCGGCCGACGACCGTGATCACCTCGGTGTCCTCCACCGGCCAGCCCAGGCGGGCGCAGGCGTACGACACGGAGGAGGGGTGCGGGTGGACCCGTAGGGCGTGCGGGCCGAGTTCCTGGGCGAGGGCGCGGCCGATCCCGTAGAACATGGGGTCCCCGCTGGCCAGCACGGCGACGCGGCGGCCGGCGTGCTCGGCCATCAGCTTCGGCACGGCCGGCCGCAACGGGCTCGGCCAGGCGACGCGTTCACCGGGGCAGTCCCCGGCCGGCAGCAGGCCCAGTTGCCGGGGGCCGCCGATCAGCACCTCGGCGGTGGCCAGCGCGGAGCGCGCGGTGGCGGTGAGCCCGGCCCAGCCGTCGGCGCCGAGGCCGACGACCGTCACGGGTGCGGGGGGTGCTGCGGAGCTCACTGCGCGGAACCTCGGGGACGGGAAGCGGGTGGACCCGCAGCCTACTGGTCGGTGTGCCCCGCCCCGGGACCAGGGTGGCACCGGGTGCCGCCCGGGCCTGCCGACGGGTGCCCGGTCGCCGCGCCGCCGTGCCGCTTCCCGCCGGGCAGCCGCGTCCGACCCCGTGCGGCCGGGCCGCCGAACGGGCGCCCTCACGTGTATCCGTCCGCCCCCGACGCGCCTCCGGGCGCCCCGGACGGGCCCTGCTCCGGCGCCGCATCCCCTCGCAGACTCTGCGGCATGGACGACGACGCTACGGACAACCACCCAGCCGCCTGCCGCCGCTCCACCGGGCCCCCGGTCCCCGACCGCCGCCGACCGCCGTCGACCGCGGCGGTCAGTGACCGCCCGTGGCCCGGGTGTAGAGGGCGCGGACGGAGTCGTCGAACCAACTGCTGTACGAGGTCGTCTCGTCACCGCCGCCGTCACGGCCGCCGATGACCCCGATCAGGGTGCGGCCGTCGGTCAGCACCGGGCCGCCGCTGGTGCCGTTGGGTACGTCCGCACAGTCCAACCGCAGCTGCGTGGGCCCCTCGGCGCGCGCGGTGTTGTAACAGTCCAGCGGTTGCTCGGTGTCGTTCGGGTAGCCGACCAGTCGGGCCGGCAGCGGCAGTTGGGGGCGGAAGCGGATCGTCAGCGCACCGGTGACGTCCTCCAACCGCTCACCCGGGTGCCCGGGGCGGCGCAGTCGCAGGAAGGCCACGTCGTGGTCCGGGTCCTCGCCGCTCGTCCAGCGGGGGTCCACATCGATCCGGGTGGGCACCCACACGCCGTACGGGGCCTTCCCGTCGCGGTAGCCGGGGACGAAGGCCAGGTTGGTGCGGAAGCCGTCCTGGTACACGCAGTGCGCGGCGGTGGCGATGAGGTCGCCGTCGGGCGAGTGGACCACGCTCGCCGAGCAGTGGTGATCGGAGTCCCAGTCGTTGCCGGGTGAGAACAGGGCGCCGATCGCGGGCTCGGAGGCGGTCGTCCGGGCCCGCAGCGGCGAGGAGGGTCGCCAGCCGCCGTCCGCCCACCGCACCGGGTCCGGTGATCCGGACGCGCCGGAGCCGGACTCCGTCTGCGCGAAGGCCGCGGCGTCGGTCGGCGGGTCCTCCGCCTCGGACACGATCCCGTCGAGGACGTCCGCGGCGGTGCGGTCGGCGCGTTCCGGGTCCTGGAGATAGCTGCCCTGTCCGGGGTCGCCGTCCGCGCGGTGGGAGGCGACGGCGCGCAGTTGCCCCCACACCAGGACGCCGCCGGCGGCCAGGGCGAGGCAGATTCCGAGCAGCACGCAGACCCGTACCGCGCCGTCCCTCGCCTTGCCCACCATGTGGCGCTCCCCGCCCCGACGAACCATCCTCCGACGCCCCGTCCTACGGTCGGGAGCCGGCGGAGGTTCCGCCATCCGGTGTGTCGGTCCTCACAATCGGACGGCCGAGCCCCCTCCCGACATCCGACGTCCTTCCGCACGTCATCGAACTCCCCTACCCTCCAGGCGACTTGAGGGCCATGGACCGAGGGGAGCCGAACAGATGAGACTGCGGAACAAGTGGAGGGGTCGGGCCTTGGCCGGTCTGGTCGGGGCGGCGCTCGGACTGGGTCTCGCCCTGGGGGCGGCGGCCCCGGCCGGCGCCGAGGGCGGCCCCTCCTACGCCGGAACCACCGGGGTCGGCGTCCACAACGCCTACGAGAAGGCGAAGTACCCCTACTTCGCGGACGCCTTGGACTCCGGCGCCGCGATGCTCGAACTCGACGTGTGGACGAACTTCTTCGGCAGCTCTTGGCGGGTCTCGCACGACAACCCCTTCGGCAACAACAGCAACTGCGAGAACGCCACCACCCCCGCCCAACTGCGCACCAAGTCACGCGACCAGAACCTCGCCGGCTGCCTGTCCGACATCCGCAGCTGGCACGACGCGCACCCCGGCCACCGCCCGATCGTGCTCAAGCTGGAGCTCAAGGACGGCTTCGCCGCCAACCTCGGGCGCGGTCCCGCCGATCTCGACGCCCTGCTCACCTCCAAGCTCGGAGACGCCGTATACCGGCCCGGGCAGCTGGCCGCCGGCTACCCCGATCTGGACAGCGCGGCCCGCGCCGGGGCATGGCCGAGCCGCGCCGCCATGGCCGGCAAGTTCCTCGTGGAGCTGATACCCGGCACGGTGGAGGAGGGCAACGCCGCGGACACCCTGTGGACCGACCGGGAGTACGCCACCCACCTGCGCTCCCTCGCCTCCTCGGGCAGGCTCGGCAGTGCGGCGGCCTTCCCCGCCGTGCACCGCGCCGAGGCGGGTGATCCGCGGGCCCGTTACGCCGACGCCTCGCTGCGCCCCTGGTTCGTGGTCTTCGACGGGGACGCGAGCGCGTACGCGGGCGGCTCCATCGACACCGGCTGGTACGACCGCAACCACTACCTGCTGATCGCCACCGACGCCCAGAACGTGGCCCCGGCCATCGACGGTGTCCACCCGACCGAGACCCAGGCGCTGGACCGCCTCGCGCTGATGGCCGGGCACCACGCCTCGATCGCCTCCGCGGACTGGTACCCGCTGCCCAAGGTCCTGGCCACGGTGGTGCCGCGCGGTTAGGCCGTCGGCGGCCCGCCGGGCCCGGGAGGCGCTCCGGTACCCTTATTGCGAATAGTTCGCAATAAGGGTCGAGGATGTGTCCGGTGGGGTCTGCGGTGGTGCTGGGCATCGAGTCGTCCTGCGACGAGACGGGCGTGGGGATCGTGCGCGACGGGAAACTCCTCGCGCACGTCGTCGCGTCGAGCATGGACGAGCACGCCCGCTTCGGCGGGGTCGTCCCCGAGGTCGCGGCCCGCGCCCACCTGCACGCCTTCAACCCGGTGGTGCGCCGAGCCCTCGACCAGGCCGGCCTGCGGCCCGCGCAGCTCGATGCGGTCGCCGTCACCACCGGCCCCGGTCTCTCCGGCGCGCTCCAGGTCGGACTCGCCGGGGCCAAGACCCTCGCCTACGCGCTGGACCTGCCGCTGTACGGCGTCCACCACCTCGCCGGGCACGTCGCCGCCGACACCCTGGAGCACGGGCCGCTGCCCGACCCCTGCGTGGTGCTGATCGTCTCCGGCGGGCACACCTCGCTGCTGCTGGTACGGGACCTCGTGCGCGAGCCGATCCTGCACCTGGGCGACACCCTGGACGACGCCGCCGGCGAATGCTTCGACAAGGTCGCCCGGGTGCTCGGCCTGCCCTACCCGGGCGGCCCGGCCATCGACCGGGCCGCCCGCGGCGGCGACCCCACCGCCGTCGCCTTCCCCCGGCCGCTGACCGGCGGCCCGCGCACGCAGGACCCGTACGCCTACTCCTTCTCCTTCTCGGGGCTCAAGACGGCCGCCGCCCGCTGGGCCGAGGGCCACCGGCTGCGCGGACAGGAGCCCCCCGTCGCAGACGGGGCCGCCTCGCTCCAAGAGGCGGTGGCCGACGTCCTGACCCGCAAGGCGGTCGCGGCCTGCACGGCGTACGGGGTCACCACGCTGGTGCTGGTCGGCGGGGTGGCCGCCAACTCCCGCGTTCGCGCCCTGGCCGAGCGGCGCTGCGCCTGCGCCGGGATCACCCTGCGGGTCCCGGCGATGACGCTGTGCACCGACAACGGCGCGATGATCGCGGCCGTCGGCGACCTGCTGGTGCGGGCGGGCGTGGCACCGGCCCCGTACGCCCTCACGGTCGACCCGTCCGCGCCTTTGGAGTACGCGGCGCTGAACCCGCGCGCCGCTCGCCCGGCCGCCGGCTGACCCGCCCGGGCCGCCGAAGGTGACGCCGTCGTCCCCGTCCGAGCCATGGAGGTCCGGCAGCCCGAAGTCGTGGCCGAACTCGGGGGAGACCAGGCCGGCCCCGCCGCTCCCGCCCCCGGTGAGGTGGTCCCGCCCGGGAACGCGACGCCACCACCGCCCGGTACGACTCCGAGGCGAGGTCGGCGGGTGACAGCACGGCTCCCGCCGTGGAGCGCGCCGTTTCCGAAGGGGCCGCGCCCTCGTTTCCCTGCCGGAACAACCCGATGCGTGGGCGCGTGCGACCGGACAAGATGATCGGCGCGTCGATCGCCCGATCGCGCAACCCTACGATAAGGAATACGCGACTATGACCCGAAACTCCGGTGAAGTGAAGACCGTTCCCCTCACCCCCGAGGTGTACGCCTACCTGGTCGACCAGGCCGAGCCGATCACCCCCGTCCAGCGGGAGCTGATCGAGCGCACGCACGCGCTCGGCGGGCCGTCCGAAATGCAGGTCCCGCACGAGCAGGGCGTCTTCCTCACCCTGCTGGCGAAGCTCAGCGGCGCCCTGCGGATCGTCGAGGTCGGCACCTTCACCGGCTACTCCACGCTCGCTCTCGCCCAGGGGCTCCTGCCCGGCGGGAAGGTCCTCACCTGCGACGTCTCCGAGGAATGGACGCGGATCGCCCAAGAGGCCTGGAAGGCGGCCGGCGTCGCCGACCGCATCGAGCTGAGGATCGCCCCCGCCCTGGAGACCCTCCGCGACCTTCCGCCCGAGCCGGTGATCGACCTGGTGTTCCTGGACGCCGACAAGACCGGCTACCGCGCCTACTGGGACGAGCTCGTGCCCCGCGTCCGCCCGGGCGGCCTGCTGCTGGCGGACAACGTCCTGTACGGCGGCAAGGCGGTACACCCCGACGCCACGGGCAACGCCCTGGCCATCCGGGAGTTCAACGCGCACGTGCGGGCCGACGAGCGCGTGGAGTCGGTCACGCTCCCCGTCGCGGACGGCCTCACGGTGGCGCGCAAGCGCTGAACCGCTCCGAACCGTGGCCCCCGAACCGTGGCCCCGAGCCGGAAGAGCCCCGGGCGGCCAGGCTGCCCGGGGCCGGGGAACTCCGCCCGGACAGGGCCTACGCGCGGACCTCGTCGCAGGCGATGCGGAGGTGGCGCGGGCCGCGGAGGACGGCGTTCTGGCGGTAGGGGGGCGGGTCCTCCAGGAGGCGGGGGTTGTGGAGGCGGCGGGCCAGTTCGGTGAGGGCGAGCTGGGCCTCCAATCGGGCCAGCGGGGCACCGAAGCAGCTGTGGATGCCGCTGCCGAGGCCCAGGTGCTGGACGTCCGGGCGGTCCGGGTCGAAGCGGTCCGGGTTCTCGAAGCGCCGGGGGTCCCGGTTGCCCGAGGCGAGGATCAGCCACATCGAGGAGCCCTTGGGGATGGTGACGCCGCCCACCTCGATGTCGACCAGCGGCGTGCGCTGCGGCAGCAGTTGCACCGGCGGTTCGAACCGCAGCAGTTCCTCCACCAGCGGCGCCGCGATCGCCGGGTCACGCCGCAGCCGCTCCAGCACGTCGGGGTGGCGCAGCAGTGTGAGCATCCCGTTCGTGATCAGGTTGACCGTCGTCTCGTGGCCGGCGATCAGCAGCAGGGCGGCGGTGCTGAGCAGCTCCATGGTCGACATGGACTCGTCCTGCCCGTGCCCCACGGCCAATTGCGACAGGATGTCGTCGCCCGGCTGCTTGCGCCGCTCCTCGATCAGCCCGGCCAGGTACATGCCCAGCTCCATCCGGGAGTCGTGGGTCTGGCGCTGCCGTTCGGCGGGGTCCGCGTCCGGGTCGGGGTCCAGGCTCGCGGCGAGGGTGTCCGCCCAGACGTGGAAGCGGGGCTCGTCCTCGCGCGGCACCCCCAGGAGCCGGCAGATCATGGTGACCGGGAAGGGGTAGGCGAACTGGTCGACCAGGTCGATCCGTCCGGGGTCCCCGAGGTTGTCGATCAGCCCGGTGACGATGGCGCGGAGGTCGTCGCGCATCCCGTCGACGCGGCGGGGGGAGTGCGGCGGCCCGAAGGGGCGGTTCGTCATCCGGCGGAGCCGGTCGTGTTCGGGCGGATCGAGCTTGAGGAAACTGGGCGGCAGGGCCGCGGCCTCCTCCTCGCCCTCACCGGCCAGCGGGTCACCGGCCGTCGCGGCCAGGTTGCGCGCGTCGGAGCTGAGCCGCGGGTCGTGCAGCAGGCTCTGGATCTCGTAGTAGGTGCTGATGACGTACGGCCCGCTCCCGTCGTGGAAGACGGGAGTCTTGCGCAGTTCCTCGTACAGCGGGTACGGGTTCGCGCGGTTGGCGTAGTCCAGGATGTCGCTCAGGATGCCGTGGGTCATTGCGGGTCCTCCGGGGGCCTGCGGGTCAGTGCCCGGCGGGGGTGAACGTCATCCGCCGGTCGGCCGGCGAATATCCGCTGAGGGTGATGGTCGGCCCGTGCGTGGGCACGGACGGGTCGGGGAAGTCGGCCGGGACGGGCCGCTGGCCGTCGGGGCGCCGGTCGACCGTCGAGAAGGGCACCGGGAACGGCGCGGTCGCCTCGATCTGCTGCTGGTAGAACTGCAACCACCGGGAGTTGTCGAAGGTGACGGCCCCGATGACGCGGCCCTGGTACCCGTAGACACCGGTGAAACGGCGTTCCGCGAGCGAACCTTGGGTGATCATGATTTCGGAGCCCATCGACGGCACGCCGACGGACTTGATGTTGACCCCGAACTGCGAGGACCAGAAGGCCGGCACCCAGATGTGCGGGCGCCGATCGGTGCTCGCGCTGAGCATGTTGTGCGCCGCGGTCTGCGCCTGGGAGAGGGCGTTGCCCCAGTGCTCCAGGGACAGGAACTGGTATCCGAACAGGGGGTGCGGGGAGCGGGCCACGTCGCCCGCCACGTAGATGTCGTCGGTGACGATGCCCCGGATGTCGAAGGCCCGGCAGCCCGCGTCGCAGGCGATGCCGCGCGGGCCCGCGCCGAGCCCCGAGCCGGCCAACCACTCGGTGTTGCGCTGGGCGCCCAACGAGACGACCACCACGTCACACTCCACCGTGGTGCCGTCGGACAGGTGCGCGGCGCGGACCCGCCCACTGGAGTCGCCCTCCAGGCCGGTCACCATGATGCCGGTGCGCAGGTCGACGCCGTTCTCGCGCTGGAGCTCGGCGGCCACGGCCCCGATCACGCCGCCCAGCGCACCGACGAGCGGCGCGTCCGCGCGTTCGGCGACGGTGACCTCCAGCCCGCGCTCCCGGCACGCCGAGGCGATCTCCGAACCGGTGAACCCGGCCCCGATCACCAGCACCCGGCGGGGACCCGCGTCCAGCCTCCGTGCCAGCGCCGCGCCGTCGTCGCGGGTGCGCAGCACGAAGACCCCGTCGAGCTCGCCCTCGTCCGTGTTCGGCCAGGGCCGGGCCCGGACGCCGGTGGCGATCAGGAGCCGGTCGTACGGGACCTCGTCGCCGTCGGCGAGCTTGACCCGCCGCGCCGCCATGTCCAGGCCCGCGGCCGCTACGCCGAGCCGCCATTCGGCGTCGATGGCGCGGCGGCGGGGAAGTGCCGTGCGTTCGGCGGTCGACTTGCCGAGCAGGACGCTCTTGGAGAGGGGCGGCCGGTCGTAGGGCTCGTACGGCTCGTCGCCGATCATGGTCAGCACGCCGGTGAAACCCTTGTCGCGGATGGTCTCGGCGGCGCGCAAGCCGGCCAGCGAGGCTCCGACGACCACGATCCGGCCCTCGCGCTTGAGGTGGTCCAGGGTCACTTCACGCATCGCGGACCTCCGCGGCGGCCGTGACGTCCCGGGCGGCCGTGAGGCCACGGTCGCGGTCCAGGTCGTCCACCAGGATGGCCTGTACGGGGCAGGCGGCGGCGGCTTGCGCCAGCCGTTCGCGCTGGGCCTCCTCGGCCTGGGGATCGTAGAGGAGCCCCTCGTCCCCGTGCATCGCGAAGACGTCGGGCGCGAGGAAGGCGCACTGCGCGTATCCCTGACACCGGTTGAGATCGACGACAAGCCTCAGCAACGTACGGTCCTTTCGGTGACCCCCGGGACTCCCCGGACCAGCCTGTCGCGTGCGCGCCGCCAGGGCCCGTCGACGCGGACCATCGGGGTGACGGCGCGCGGTCGCCGGGCCCTCACGGGGTGGCGCGGGCGGGCCGGTCCGGGGTGCGGCGGGCGGCCCGCAGGATGTACCCGCTGACGAGGAGGGCCCAGGCGGGGAACACCAGCTCGGACCACGGCGCGGACGACCCCACCACCAGGAGGATCAGGCCCGCCACCAGCCCGGCCAGGCTCAGGGCGCGCGGGAAAACCCCGAGCTTGCGCCCGATGGTGGACGTCGCGAAGACGAAGACGGCGGCCATGCGCATGCCGTACGTCGTGAGCAGCTCGTACGCGAAGTTCCGGCCGAAGTCCTGGGGCTGGTGGGCGGAGAGCACGCTCCCGGCGGCAGCGGCGGCCCCGAAGAGGCAGGCGACGAAGATCAGGCCGCTGCCCAGGAAGACGGTGGTGACGAACCGGTCCTCGGCGTCCCCGGTGTGCGCGCGCACAGCGCCCATGAACCAGAGGAAGGCGATACCGGCGAAGGGGACCAACTCCACGGCGGTGTTCACCGAGGCCCGCTGTCCCGAGTCGAGCTCCACGGCGGAGCCGCCGGCCCCTGCGGGCAGGCCGAGCCGGGCGAGCACGATCGCCGCCGCCAGCAGGACCGCGAAGACGATGCCCGCCACTCCCGCCGCCCGCGGGGTCTCCAGGTTCTGTGTCCGGGACGGGCCCGGCGATCGCTCTCTCATCCGTCCAGCAAGCCGGGCTCCGGGCCCGGCTGCCAACGGGGTCACCCGGCCGGGTGACGCCCGCGCCGGCCCGCACCCGCCGCCGGCCGGCGCCGCGACCCGCCGGGGTGCCGCCCTTGCCCGGGGGTCGCGGCCCTGACCTGCGGGGGCCGCCGCCGGGCCAGCGTGCGCGGCACCATGGACGTACGGTGAGAACCGAGCCTCGGCCCCGGACGGGCCCCGCGGCGGTCGGCTCCGGCCCGCCGCCCCCTCGGCCGCGTTCCTCGGCCGCTCCCTCCGCCGAGTCCGGTCGCCCCATTCCATGGAGGCAATGACATGAGCACCGTCAAGGCCTACGCCGCCACCGCCGCGAACGCACCGCTCGCCCCGGCCACCGTGGAACGGCGCGAGGTCGGCCCGCACGACGTCCTGATCGAGATCAAGTACTGCGGCATCTGCCACTCCGACATCCACCACGTGCGCGGCGAGTGGGGCCCGGTGACCTACCCCGTCGCCCCCGGTCACGAGATCGCCGGGGTGGTGGCCGAGGTCGGCCCGGAGGTGACCCGGCACGCCGCCGGGGACCGGGTCGGCGTCGGCTGCATGGTCGACTCCTGCCGGGAGTGCCCACCGTGCCGCTCGGGTGAGGAGCAGTACTGCCTGAACGGGACCGTCTTCACCTACGGTTCGGTCGACCGGGACGGCACCGACACCAACGGCGGCTACACCACCCACATCGTCGTCAACGAGGACTTCGTCCTCCGCATCCCCGAAGGACTCGCCCTCGACGAGGCCGCCCCCCTCCTGTGCGCCGGCATCACGACCTACTCGCCGCTCAAGCGGTGGGGCGCCGGGCGCGGCAAGAAGGTGGCGGTCGTCGGCCTGGGCGGGCTCGGCCACATGGGCGTCAAGCTGGCCCACGCCATGGGCGCCGACGTCACCGTGCTGTCCCAGTCACTGAAGAAGCAGGCCGACGGGCTGCGCCTGGGCGCCCAGGAGTACTACGCCACCGGCGACCCCGGCACCTTCGAGCGTCTGGCCGGCACCTTCGACCTCATCCTGAACACGGTGAGCGCCAAGCTCGACATCGACGCCTACCTCTCGCTCCTCGCCCTCGACGGTGCCATGGTCAACGTCGGAGCCCCGCCGGAACCGCTGTCCTTCAACGCCTTCTCCGTCATGTCGCGGCGCCGCTCCTTCGCCGGCTCCATGATCGGCGGCGTGCCCGAGACGCAGGAGATGCTCGAATTCTGTGCCGGGCACGGCGTGGGCGCGGAAGTCGAAGCGATCCCCGCCGAGAAGATCAACGAGGCGTACGAGCGGGTCCTCGGCTCCGACGTCCGCTACCGCTTCGTGATCGACATCTCGACCCTGGGCTGAGCCGGGCCGGGCCGGGCCGGGACGGGCCCGCGGTCCGTCCGCCGGAACGCCGGAACGCCGGAGCGCCGTAAGGAGGTGACCACGGTGATCACCGAACTGGCCGTGGAACGCGTGGCGTTCGCCTGCGGAGGGTGCTGGAACGAATGGAGCACCGACTACGACGTGCAGCACTACCGCGACGCCGACGGCCGCCACTGGGAGTACTTCTCCTGCGACGGCGTCCCGGTGCCCTCGCCGTACACCCCGCGCGGCGCCGCCCCCTGCCCGCGCTGTGGGCGGCGGTGGGTGGGCCGGGTCCTCGCCCGCCGCATCGTCCCGCGACCGCCGGGGGAGACGGGCACTCCGCGCGAGGAGATCCTCAGCCACGCCGGGCACCGCCCCGAACGCCACGGCGCCCGCCCCCTCGGCGCCTCCGCACACCCCCAACCCGAGCAGCCGGGCCCGCCCCCGCACGAGGTGGTCGCCCCGCCCGCGCCCCGCTCCCCTGAGTGAGGGGCGGGCGGGGCGGGACGTGCGGGCGGGGCGTGCCGGCGGGGTCGGGGTCACATGGCGTGGCAGGTGCCGCCGCGGACCATGTCGAGGTGCGTGGTGACGACCGGCTCGGCCTTCCGCGCGGCGGCGACCGCGGCGGAGTCCTGCCCGCTGTTGATCTCCAGCCGGATCAAGGCGAGGGTCGACTGGTGCGCCGCGTCCTGTCCGGCGAGCCATGCGGAGTCGTACGCGGAGGTCTTGGCCTTCGCCTGTACGTCCTTCAACTTCTGCTGCTGATCGGCCGTGGGCGCGGTGGGCAGGGTCGTCTTCAGCTGCGCCGCGACGGTCTTCAGGTCCTGGTCGAGCTTCTGGTGGTCGGACACGAGCCGGGCGGCGACGGTCTTCACGCAGTCCGTGGTGGCGTTCTGCCGCGCGTCCTGGCCGGCGGCGATCTCCGCCAGGTTGCCTTGGTGCACGGAGGTGAGGAAGACGGTGTCCTGGGTGTCCCCCTGACCGGCGGCGAGCGCCGCGGGTCCGCACACACCGGCGGTCACCACTGTGGCGGCCGCCGCGATGAGCAGTCGGTTGCGCATGACGGGCTCCTCTCCCGCGACCCGGCACCGAGGTGGCGCTCCCGCGGCCGCGGTCCCCCGGCCCCTACCCCGGTCCTCGCCGCCAAACGGACGCGGTACCAAACGGACCGAGACGCTCCGCCGCCCGGTTCGCTGCGCCGTCCGGTTCGCTGCGCCGTCCGGTTCGCTCGCGGCGCCTCAGCTTGCAGTGGCGGCCTCCCCGCCGTCCCGGCCCGGGCCCTCGGCGCCTCCGCGGTCGGGGCCCGGTACGTCGTCACTCGCCGCCAGGGCCCCCGCCGGAACCCAGTGCACCCGCCCCGCGTGGATGAGCCGCAGCTGGCGCAGGGCGGTGCGGGTGACCGCGTCCCATTCGCTGTCCTCCATGGCCGCGGCGAGGAAGGCGGACGCCGTCATCACCATGTGGTCGACGTACAACCGGGCGAGCATCAACAGATCGTCCCGGCTCCAGCCCGCGCCGAGCGGGTCGGACCCCAGGCTTTCGGCCACTTCGCCCGCGAAGGCGTCGAGCTGTCCGGAGACCGCCTCCCGGACCCGGCGGACGCCGCCGTGCCGCTCACGGACGATGAAGCGGACGTGCGCGGGGTAGGCGCGTACCAAGGCGGCCATCAACTCCACGGCGCCGGCGATGCGTTGCTCGGCGTCGCCCGAAGTGGCGAGCGTGGATCGGACCGTGGCGTGCAGATTCTCCAGCGCCTCGTCGACCAGGGCGATGCCGAGGTCCTCGATGTCACGGAAGTGCCGGTAGAAGGCGGTCGGTGCCACGCCCGCCGCGCGGGTCACCTCGCGCAGGCCGAGGCTGCCCAAGCTCTGCTCCTCCAGGAGGGCCAGGGCGGCGTCGAGCAGGGTGCGGCGGGTCTTGAGGCGTTGGAGCTGACGGGCTCCGGTGGTGTGACTCATGACGGAAAGTTAACCCCCGCGCCACACGGGACGGCATGAGAGCTATTAGACTGGGTAGTCAGTGAACAACTGTCACCTATTTTGGGAGGGAGCACGATGCTCTTCCTCGTAGCGGCCCTGATGCTGATGGGGGTCCTCCTGGGGACCGTGGCCCACGTATCGGCCCCCATCTCCCTCGCCGTCACGGCCGCGATCGCCTGCTGGCTGTTGATCTTCGCGATCCGCGAACGGTCCGGCCGCCACCACCGCCGGGTCCACCGACAGGAAGGTTCGTCATGAGCGTCCGAAGTACCGTCGACCGCATCCTCGACACCGACCGCACCGACCGCACCGACCGCACCGACCGCGACCGCACCGAGCGCACCGAGCGCACCGAGCGCACCGAGCGCACCGAGCGCGTGGTCGACTCCCGGTGCGCCGAGCACCCCGACCGCGCCGAGCACGCTGCCCGCGCCGCCGGTCCCGGGCGCCCCCGGCGCGTCCGCGACCGCACCCGTGATGCCGACGGTATGGCCGTCGCCTCCTTCCTGTTGGGCCTGGTCGGCCTCCTCGCGATGAACCTCCTCCTCGGCCCGGCCTCGATGGTCCTGGCCGTAGTCGCCCTGCGTCGGGGCACGAGCCGCCCCGGCCGCGCCCGCCTCGGGTTCGCGCTCGGAGTCGCCGACCTCGTGGTCCTCGCCTGCCTGGTCGGCGCCGACCACACCTGGTCCTGGGGCGTCGGCTGACCACCGAAGCCCCGTCGTGACCAGGCCGACCACGGCTCACCGCCCGCCCCCGCGGGGACGCCGTGCGGTTCACGAGTGATCGTCCTATCGTGAGAAGCGGGAGGGACCCGGGCAGTCCACGGCCGGTCCTGGGCCGGCGGGAAGCGGGCTTCGATGGTCAAGCGAATGAAAATGACAGGTTTGGTCGCCGAACTGTCGGCCGAATTCGCGGGCACCATGATCCTGATCCTCTTCGGGGTCGGCGTGGTGGCCCAGGTAGTGGCCGGCGGAGGTCTGACGGACCCCCCGGGCGGGCTCGGCAACCACGACAGCATCGCCTGGGCATGGGGCCTGGGCGTCACCCTCGGTGTCTACGTCGCGGCCCGCCTCAGCGGCGCGCACCTCAACCCCGCGGTCACCGTGGCACTCGCGGCGTTCAAGGGGTTCCCCTGGAGCAGGGTCGCCCCGTACGCCCTCGCGCAGACGGCCGGCGCCTTCGTGGCGGCCCTTCTGGTGCGATGGAACTACAGCGAGGCGCTCTCGACGATCGACCCGACGCACACGAAGACGCAGGGCGTCTTCTCCACCCTCCCCGCCAACGGCAACCCCAATCTGCCGGTGACGGAATGGGGGGCGCTGCGTGACCAGATCATCGGCACGGCGATCCTGCTGTTCCTGATCCTGGCCATCACGGACCTGCTGGGCACGCCTCCCGGCGCCAACCTGGCCCCGTTCATCATCGGCTTGGTCGTCGTGGCGATCGGCATGGCCTGGGGTACGAACGCCGGCTACGCGATCAACCCCGCCCGTGACTTCGGGCCCCGTCTGGCGAGCTTCATCACCGGCTACGGGCACGCGTGGCGAGATCAGTACGGCAACATCTACTTCTGGGTCCCGATCATCGGACCGTTCATCGGTGGCCTGGTCGGAGCGGCCCTCTACAAGCTCTTCATCGGCCGGTTCCTGCCGACCGCCGAGCCGGAGCCTCCCGGACGCGTGCCGGCCCCCGAGGGACCGGAGGCGTGACCACGGCTGCCTGAGGCAGCGAGCAGGCCATCCCACAGGAGAGGCGGCACCCCATGGCGGACTTCGTCGGCGCGGTGGACCAGGGAACCACCAGCACCCGTTTCATGATCTTCGACCACGCCGGGAACGAAGTGGCGAAGCACCAACTGGAACACGCCCAGATCCTCCCGCGGTCGGGGTGGGTCGAACACGACCCCGTCGAGATCTGGGAACGCACCAACTCGGTGATCCAGAACGCCCTGCGGCACGGCAACCTCACCCCGGCCGACCTCGCGGCGATCGGCATCACCAACCAGCGCGAGACGACCGTGGTGTGGGACCCCCGCAACGGCCGCCCGTACTACAACGCCATCGTCTGGCAGGACACCCGTACCGACTCCATCGCCGCGGCCCTCGACCGGTCCGGTCAGGGCGACACCATCCGCCGCAAGGCGGGGCTGCCGCCGGCCACGTACTTCTCCGGAGGCAAGATCCAGTGGATCCTGGAGAACGTCGACGGCGTACGCGAGGCGGCCGAGCAGGGCCACGCCCTCTTCGGCAACACGGACTGCTGGGTCCTGTGGAACCTCACCGGGGGTCCCGACGGCGGAATCCACGCGACGGACGTCACCAACGCCAGCCGCACGATGCTGATGAACCTCGAAACCCTGGACTGGGACGAGGAGTTGCTCGGGTTCTTCGGCGTTCCCCGGGCCATGCTGCCGAAGATCAACCCCTCCTCCCACCGCGAGGCCTACGGGGAGACCCGCACCTCCCGCCCCCTGCGCGCGGCGATCCCCATCACCGGCGTCCTCGGCGACCAGCAGGCGGCGACCGTCGGGCAGGTCTGCTACGCGCCCGGCGAGGCCAAGAACACCTACGGCACCGGCAACTTCCTGGTGCTCAACACCGGTACCGAACTCGTCCGCTCGCAGCACGGACTGCTCACCACGGTGGCCTACCAGTTCGGCGACAGCCCCGCGATCTACGCCCTGGAGGGCTCGATCGCGGTCACCGGCTCCGCCGTGCAGTGGTTGCGGGACCAGATGAAGATCATCACCGACGCGGCCGAGAGCGAACGGCTGGCCCGCACCGTCGAGGACAACGGCGGCATGTACTTCGTACCCGCCTTCTCGGGCCTGTTCGCCCCGTACTGGCGCTCCGACGCCCGCGGCGCGATCGTCGGCCTGGCCCGGTACAACGACAGCGGCCACCTGGCCCGGGCCACCCTCGAAGCCATCTGCTACCAGAGCCGTGACGTGGTCGAGGCCATGGAGCAGGACTCCGGCGTCCACCTCGACGTACTGAAGGTCGACGGTGGCGTCACGGCCAACGACCTGTGCATGCAGATCCAGGCCGATGTCCTGGGCGTTCCCGTCAGCCGCCCGGTCGTCGCCGAGACGACCGCCCTCGGCGCCGCCTACGCGGCCGGTCTGGCCACCGGCTTCTGGGGCGACACCGACGAACTGCGCACGCACTGGCAGGAGTCCAAGCGCTGGGAGCCCCAGTGGTCCGAGGACCAGCGCCAAGAAGGGTACGCGGGCTGGAAGAAGGCGGTGGAACGCACCCTCGACTGGACGACGGTCGAATAGTCCGCCGGCCGGCCGGCCGATCCACCGGCCGCCTGAGACGCCGATACGGCGCCCCGCCCGGCTCCTTCACCGGAGTCGGGCGCGGTGCCGTGTCGGCCGCTGCGGCCGGACCCCTCCTCGGTCAGCCGAGGGTCACCACCATCTTGCCGAGGGCGGTCCCCGCCTCCATGACCCGGTGGGCCTCGACGATCTCCTCGAAGGCGAAGACCCGTGCGGGACGGGCGCGCAGCGTGCCCGCTTCGACCTTGGCGTAGATCTCCTCCAGCGGAACGTCGGAGAGCGGGAAGTGCGGGGTGCCCAGGACGAAGGCGCTGCCGAAGAAGCTCAGCCGCACGCCGCTGGGCAGGTCGGCGATCGGGTCGAAGTCCCGTACCGGCTCGAACCCGCCCAGGAAACCGAGTTGGCACACCCGGCCGCGGGGCCCGACCAGGGCGAGGGAGTCGCGCAGGACACTGTTGCCGACGACGTCGAACACCGCGTCGACGCCCAGCCCCCGTTCACGGACCGGTGCGGCGAGCGCGCCGTCGTCGATGAGCACCTCGTGCGCGCCGAGTTCCTTCAACAGCGCGGTGTGCGCCGGGTTTCGTGTGGTGGCGACCACGGTCGCGCCGTGGTCGACGGCGAGGTCGACGGCGGCCTGACCGAGCGATGAGGTCGCGCCCCGGACGAGGACCGTCTCGCCGGGCCGCAGGTCCAGGGCGCCGAACAGGCCGCTCCACGCGGTCGCGTACACCTCGGGAACCGCCGCCAGTTCGGTCCAGCCCAGCGACGACCGCACCGCCACCACATTGGTCGCGGGCACGGTCACCAACTCCGCGTAGCTGCCGTTGCGCGTCCGGCCCATCCCGCCGAGGATCGCCACCACGCGGGTGCCGGTGGCGAGCCGGCCGGAGGGGTCGTGCTCGACCACGCCGGCGCACTCGATCCCCGGCACCGCGGCCACCTCGCCCCACGCCCCGGCGCGCATGTACACCTCGGCGTGGTTGAGGCCGAACGCCTTGACGCGGACCAGCACGTCGCCGTCGGCGGCCACCGGATCGGGAAGCTCGGTGAGGGTGAGGACCTCGGGGCCGCCGTGGGCGGAAATGACGATGGCCTTCATCTGTGCGATCCATTCTTGAGTAGTCATTCAAATATGCGCCCGGAAAAAGGGCCACCACGAGGGCGGCCCGAGGGTTGCCGGCGTCAGGCGAGGGCGACGAAGGCGTTGTCCACGATCGCCCGCAGCAGGGTTTCGTCGGGATTCGCCTTCCCGACGACCATCAGCCCCTGGCAGGTCGCGACCAGCAGCTTCGCACTGCCGACGGGGTCAAGTGAGGTGCGCACCTGGCCCCGGCGCGCCGCGTTGCCCAAGGCGTGGGTCATGCACCGTTCGAGTCGTGCCAGGTGGCCCCGTACGACGGCGGCCGCCTCGTCGTCCTCGGCGGCCCGTTCGATCGCGGTGTTGACGAGCAGGCAGCCCTGGCGTCCTTCCGGACTGAGCAGGTCCTGCACCAGTCCGTCGAAGTAGCCCCGGATCTCGGCCACCGAGGCGTCCGGCGCCTCCAGTTCGCCGAGTTTCCCGGGGACGACCAGCTTCGAGTAGCGCTCCAGTGCCTTCAGGAACAAGGTGTGTTTGCCGCCGGGGAAAGCGCCGTAGAGACTGCCGGGCTTCACGCCGGTCGCCTTCACCAGGTCTTCGATGGAGGTCGCCCGGTACCCGCGCTCCCAGAACCGCAGCATGGCCTGGTTCAGGACGTCTTCGGGTTCGAACTCGCGAGGTCGGGGCATGGGTCAAAGATACATGAGTGACCATTCAAGAACCACCCCCGCGGGCCGCGGGGGTGGTCCGATCGTCTTTACGACACCGCTGGGATGTGCTGGGTGATGCAGTGGACGCCGCCCCCGCCCCAGGCCAGGGTTCGGGCCGGGATGCCGACGATCTCCCGCCCCGGGAAGAGTTCCGCGTACCGGGCCAGCGCGGCGGTGTCGTCCGGCTCCTGGGCCGTCGGGACGACGACGCTGCCGCTGGTCAGGTAGTAGTTCGTGTAGCTGAACGTGTCCACGGTCGCGCCGTTCACCTGGAAGTGGGGCTGCTGGTGGAGTTCCTCGATCAGGAAACGCCGTCCGCAGGCGTCGGTGGCGGCCAGGAGCACGGCCCGGTTGGCCTCCATGCGCGCGTGGTTGGGGCTGGAGGTGTTCGGCTGGGTGTGCAGCAGGACCTTCGCCGGGCCGAGGTAGGAGGCGACGAGGTCGACGTGCCCGTTGGTGATGAGGTCGTTGTCGAGACCGTACGGCAGCCAGATCACCTTGCTCGCCCCGTACGCGGCGAGCAGCGCGGCCTCGATCTGGACGCGGGTCATCCCGGGGTTGCGGTTCGGGTTGAGCAGGCACTCCTCGGTGGTGATGAGCGTGCCCTGGCCGTCGGTGATGACGGAGCCGCCCTCCAGTACGAGGTCCACCGGCTTGCGCGGTACGGACAGGTAGGAGCAGACGCCGACCGGCAGCAGGTCGTCCTTGTCGTACGGGTACTTGTTGCCCCAGCCGTTGAAGCGGAAGTCCAACCCCGTGCGCTGGGTGCGGGCCGCGTTCAGGGCGAAGATCGGTCCGGTGTCACGGGCCCAGCAGTCGTTGACCGGGTACTCGACGACGGTGACCGAGGCCCCGCACTGGCGGCGGGCGTCGGCGACCGTACCGGGCTCGGCGAACATCAGGACGGTCTCGAAGCGCGCGATGCTCTTGGCGATGGCGGCCACCTCGGCCTGCACCTGGGGGAGCAGGCCGGCCCACCCGTCCGTGCGGTCCCACGGCCAGGCCATGACGCAGCCGGAGTGGCTCTCCCACTCGGCGGGGACGGTAAGCGTGCCGTCGGCGGGCAGTGCCGCGGCCGTTCCGGCGCCGCGGGAGGTGAGGAAGACGGTCGCGGCGGCGGTCAGTGCGCCCGTACAGAACGTGCGGCGGGTGGGGCGGGGCAGGTCCATGCGAGGTGTCCTTCCGAGGAGGCGTGCGGGGGGGGGGGGGGATCGGGGGAGGGGGCGCGAGTGGGTCCGAGGTGCTGTGGCGGGGGCCTCGCCGACCCGGCGCCTCAGGGGTGCTCGGCGGCGACTTCCAGGTCCTCGGCGCGCGCCGACGCGGACGCCGCCGCCTCTTCGCGCAGCCGGTGGTGCGGGCGGCGGACGGCGAGGTAGACCAGACCGGTACCCAGCACGACACCGGTGCCGAGCAGAGCGGCCCACACCTGGTACCAGGGGGCGTCCGGCGGAGCGAGGGTCGTACGCGGCCAGCAGACGTTCACCACCTCGAAGGCCGTCCAGGCGACGGCGAGGACATTGAGGAAGGTGCCCTTGGCGCCCAACCGGATGTGGCCCGAGGGCACCCAGCTCCCGCGCAGCCGGGCGATGAGCGCGGCGAGCGAGACGAGGAAGAACGGCAGGTAGGTGGCGGCGGTGCCGAAGGAGATGAGGCTGCCGATGGCGGTGGCGTTGAGCCCGAGGGCGAGTGCGCTCCCGCTGATGAGGGTGGAGGCGACGAGACCGCCGATGGGTGCCTGGCGCCGGTTGACCTTGCGCACGTGCCGGGAGAAGGGGAAGGCGCCGTCGCGCGCGAGCGAGAACAGACCGCGCGCCGCGCCGCCCTGCGAGGCCATCGCACAGGCCAGGAACCCGATCAGGACCACCACCACGAACGGCTTGTCCGACCAACCGCCGAAGGCGTGCACCACGGCCGTCGTGACGGGGTCGATGTCCTGGCCGGCCACCACCGCCTCCGGGTGCGGGTGCGCCAACGCGACGGCCATCGCGTTGAGGATGACGACGGCGCCGACGCTCAGCAGCGCCCACCACATGGCTCGCGGAACCTGACGCCCGGCGTCCTTGGTCTCCTCCGCGGTCGACACACAGGCGTCGAAGCCGATGAAGGCCCATCCGGCGACGGCCACGGCCGCGAGGAAACCGGCCACGGTCGAACCACCGGACAGTGCCTCGGCGCCGAGCGTCTCGGTGAACAGCGGGAAGCCGTGCTCGCGGAAGAAGAGCAGCAGGATCAGGCCGACCAGTACGGACGCGACCGCTTCCGCGGCGATCCCGAGCGAGACGAACCAGCGCAGGATGGTGATCCCGTACGCGTTGACCAGCATGCACACGAGCAGGATGGCGACGGCCACCGCGACCAGCCCGCCGGGCGTCGGCGCCGCTCCGAAGAGCGCGTACACCCAGGGCGCCGCGAGGTACGCCACCGTGGTGTTGCCGAACATGACGGCGAACTGCCAGACCCAACCGCCCAGCCAGCCGAACGCCGGGCCCAACAGGCGCCTGCCCCACTGGTACGGGCCGCCGGCCAGCGGCCACTGAGAGGTCAACTCGGCGTAGACGTTGACGACCAGGCACTGGCCGACGAGCACCAGGGGCAAGGCCCATATCCACATGGGGCCGGCCACCGTGGTTCCCACCATGGAGACGGCGTACAGGGCCACGACGGGGGACACCACCGCGAACCCCATCGAGATGTTTCCGAGGATGCCGAGGCTGCGCCGCAGCTCTTGGCGGTAGCCGAGCGCGTGGAGCCGGGCGGCATCCGCATCGGGGTTCGACGTGTCGTTCATGATCACCTCACCGAGCGCGGGCAGCCGGGAACGGCGCCGACGCGCTAAATCTAACCGCGTTAGGAAAACGGGGTGGCGTGAATGTAGCGGTGCTCCCGACGGCTTGTGAAGCGTTCCCGGCAGGTAATCTGCAAGCTGAGACGAGGGAGCCCCCGATGGCACGGCCGAGCCAGAACCTCCTCAGCCGTGCGCTCATCGCCCGCGCGGCTCTGGACCTGTTGGACGAACAGGGCGTCGAAGCCCTGAAGATGCGCACGATCGCCGACCGGCTCGGAGTGCGCGGCGCCTCCCTGTACCACCACGTCGCGTCCAAGGAAGACCTGCTCGACGCGGTCGCGGAGCTGATCAACGACGAGATCGACCTCGGCCCGCTGACGGACCCGGGCGGCGTGGAGGGCATCGCCGCGTACGCCCACGGCTACCGGGGCGTCTACCTCCGCTACCCGCACATGATCCCGCTCGTCGCCCGCCGCCGGGTCGCCTCCGACAAGGCCCTGCGCGGCTACGACACCCTGCTGGACGCCCTGACCCGCTCGGGGTGCACACCGGCCGAGGCCGCCGAGGCCGCCGCCGCCATCGACAACCTCGTACTCGGCTCCGCGCTGGAGACCTTCGCCGCCGGCTTCGTCCTCCCCCCGGCGCGCTACGACCCCGACTACCCGGCCCTGGCCGCCTCCCTGGAGGCGTCGGCCGCCCACCCCGGCGGGCTCCCCGCCCTGGACACCCGAGGCTTCACCCTCGGCATCCGTCTCATCCTCCGCGGCCTGCCGACGCCGACCGGCCGGTGACCGGGCCGGGGTTCGGCGGGCCGCGCCTCGGCCGCCCCCCCCGGCGTGGTGGGTGGTGGCTCAGCCGGCGGCCCCGGCGGCCCCGCGGGCCGGCCCGTCGCCCGGACCGGACGGCGTCAGGACGCGCCGCAGCCAGCGCGTACGGGCCTCGTGGGCGTCCCGGCTGAGGGCCGCCGCCGGCGCGATGGTGTCGAAGCCGTGGAAGGCCCCGGGCCATACGTGCGGTTCGGCCCGGCCGCCGGCCCGCCATATGGCGTTCGCGTAGGCCACGCCCTCGTCCCGGAGGGTCTCCGCCGACCCGACGTCGATGTAGGCCGGGGGCAGGCCGGACAGGTCCGAGGCGCGGGCGGGGGCCGCGTAGGGCGGCACGTCGGCGGACCCGTACCGGTCGCCCAACAGTGCCTGCCACGCCGTCGCGTTGGAGGTCCGGTCCCAGGTGTCGACGCCGGCCATCTGGCGGCCGGAGAAGGTGTCGTCGCGGTCGTCGAGCATCGGACACAGGAGCAGTTGCCCGATCGGGGCCGG
This sequence comes from Streptomyces sp. Tek67B01, assembly GCF_055231995.1. Lineage (NCBI taxonomy): Bacteria > Bacillati > Actinomycetota > Actinomycetes > Kitasatosporales > Streptomycetaceae > Streptomyces > Streptomyces sp. Tek67B01. The sequence continues at coordinate 1,580,437 of NZ_JBUYUY010000001.1, read as the reverse complement.
TCCGCCCCGGTCGCGGGTGAGCAGGACGAGCGCCGCCGCGAGCCCGCCGCCGGCGCTCTTGCCGCCGATGACGACGCGGTCCGCGTCGACGCCGATCCCGGCCGCGTGCCCGGCCACCCAGCGGAGCCCGGCGTAACAGTCCTCCACCTGCCCGGGGTACCGCGTCCGCGGAGCCGGCCGGTATTCGACGGAGACGACGGCCAGCCCCAGCGGGAGCGCCCACTCGCGGAGCAACCGCGGGAGCACCGACCACGCGTTGCCCGTGATCATTCCGCCGCCGTGCATGTAGTACAGCAACGGCAGCGGCCCGGTGGCCCCGGCGGGACGGGCGCTCACGAGCGTGACGTCCGGAGCGCCCGACGCCCCCGGCACCCGAAGCTCTTCCACCTCGAACCGCCCACCGGCCCGCAGCTCCCGCACGGTCGGCCGAGGCCTGCCCGCGGCATCCCGCTCCCGCCACGCCGCCAGGTTCTCCGGCGTCACCGGCCCCCTGACGCCCAACGCGGCGAACGCCGCGGCCAGTTCGCCGTCAAAGGCCGGCACCCCACGACCCACACCCACCCCGCCCCTCCCGCTCTGTGAACGCCGTGGCCGTCTACTTCGAGCCCGGGGTCCACTTCATGCCGAATCGGTATGCCCGAGAGATCACGTCCTGAATGCCGGACCCGACCTGTGGCGTGAACCACCGCACCTCACGTCCGATCACGAGCTCGCCCTTCTGTCGTTTGATCAGGGCGATGGCGCAGGCGTGCGCCCCGGGCGGGCACTCGTCGAGATCGACCCGGAAGCGGTCCCCCCGGTCGGAGGTGAGGGTCGCCACCGCGTCGAGCCCGCGGAAGTCACCGGCGCCATCGTAGATGTAGACGAAGAGCAACAGCTTCTGGAACTCGGCCTGGTGGTCCAGGTTGACGACCAGGTTCTCGCCGGTCGCGAGAGCCCCGGTCCGGTCGTCCGCGTCCAGAGCGACGTAGGGGAACCGGTCCACCGCACCGAAGGCGTTCCCCAAGGCCTGGACCACCGTCTTGGTGCCGTCGGCGCACCGGATCATGCAACCCAGGTCCAGGTCCACCTCCTTGGCCGCCGCCGCCGATCGCAGCGACGCCCGTATCCGCCCGAACAGACCCCGGGCCTCACCGGCCGCGGCGGCGGCCCGCGGGGACGTCCAGTTCAGATTGACCTTGATGAGACCAGAGGTCACCCCGTGCTTGTCCAGCGAGACCGTGGGCGACGCCTTCGTCAGGTTCACTGTGGTGGGCGCGCTCATGCGGCACCTTCCTGCGGAGGACCCACACGCTGCGCGGGCAAAGCCCACGTCGAGCGCACGGAGCGGCCTCTTCCCGGCCGCCGAGCACAGGCAAGTCCCTCAACTGCGGCCGGACGTCGGTTTTCCCCGAGCCGAGACCGATTCGTCACATCCGAACGCCACACTCGCAGGATGCGCGTCGACCGTCATGCGCGCTCCGTCCGTCAGAGCCAGTCGCGCTTCTTGAAGATGACGTAGAGGCTGACGCAGACCACCGCCATCAGCAGGAGCGCGAAGGGGTAGCCGGCCGCCCACTTCAGCTCGGGCATGTTCTCGAAGTTCATGCCGTAGATGGTGCCGACCAGGGTGGGGGCGAAGAGGATGGCTGCCCACGAGGAGATCTTCTTGAAGTCGTCACCCTCACGCCGCTGACCTGCGGAAATAGCCCGCACGCGCGGTCTGTCCTGCGGCGATCGACCTTTCCGACCCTTTCACCATGCTGCCCGTTTGTACGGCCGATCCTCCCCAGCCGCTCCCCAACGGCCTTCATCCTCCCCAGATTCTCCCCAGCGGAGGGTGCCTCCGAAGGAGAGACGCCGCTGGTCGGCGGGGCGACATGGGCTGGGTGAAGGGCTACGGAGCGTTGACGCGCGGGGTCTGCTTCGGCATGGGCTGGCCGTCGGCGGATATGCGCCGGTACAGCTCTTCGGCCAGGACTTCCTCACCAGGCTCAGTAGTGCCTCACCCCGGCACAGCGACAGGCAGTAGCTTGCCGTCTCCGAGGTGCAGCCAGCCGCGACCAGGGGTGATGGTCCAGCCAGTGGTGGAGTCGCTGATTCTGATGCCGATCGCATCGCCCGTGCTCCGCTCCTGCGGGGACAATAGAAGGCCACGGCGGGCCTTCTTCGTCTCCTCGAGCCAGCCGAAGCCGAAAGGGAGTTTGTCTTCGCGGCAGCCGACCACCAGGGCTGTACCCTCTTCGAATCCTTGATGCACGACGCTCTTGAGGAGACGTCCGGCATCGCATTTGTCGAGGACCTCCGCGTCGTCCATCACCACAACGACCGGTTCTTCGGGAGACGCCGACGATAGGGCTGCCTCGAGTTCGTCGGTGCCGAGGTAGTCGTGTACGAAGCAGTCCACCACTCCGCTCTGGCCAGCAACGTCTCGCAAGGGCGACACTTTTGGCGCGACCAGAACGATGCGGGCGTTGGCGGCGAGTAGAGAGCGCGAGATGTTCACCAGTGCTGTGGACCGCCCTGACCCCGGCGGCCCTGCCACGACGAATGCTGGAGCAGTTCCGGTTGCGAGGTCAGGCCCGTACGCACGCCGCTCTTCGCCTGTGATCCCCGCTAATGCCCACAAGTTTGGTGTCGTCCGATCCCGCATCGACCATGCCTCGTCGAAGCTGATCCGATCCGGTAGATCCTCGAAGCAACGCTGCGCCCTCAACGCCTCGTATGCCGCTTCCCAAAGCCCGAGGAGAAGCACGTGCTCCTCGAGCGTCAGGTGGGCCACGTGAGAGAAGGCTACGACCGCCTCACGAGTCGGCAGCTCGTCATGGGTGTACCAACGGATCCAGTCGTCTGACGGAATGCCTGTCTCTTCTCCCAGGTAGGTGAACGACCACCGTCGCTTGACCCTGTGCTCCCGAAGGAGACGGTTCAGCATGACCAGCTCATGTCGCGCTGGCGAAGAGGTCACCTCGAACTCTTTGCTTTCGACCCCGTAGAACGTGGCGTTCGCCGGCCTGCTCGCATTTAGAGCGTCCGCCATCTTGACGAACCCTTCACCGCGGCGCACGACACCGAGGAAGACCCTCAGTGCATCCTTGTCGTCCCACAGGGCCTGAGACGCATTGATGATCAATCCCTTCAGGGATTCCTCGGCGAAGTTGACGCCTGTAGCCGCTTCATCGGCGTCAAGAGGCTCCTGCTCATCGGCTGATGTCCCTTGCGTACCTTGCTGAGGAGTTTCCTCGGCGTCCTGGTCGGACAAATCCGAAGAATCAGTTGGGGTTTCCGCTTCGTCGCTGACGCCGAAACCAGCGGCTTCGGTCGGCGCCTGCACGGATGCCTGCGCGACAGTCTCGTCGTATGCCTGCTTCCATAGCTCCTTGAACCGTTTGGCTTCGCCTTCGGGGTCGTCGCGACCCGCGCTCTCGGACAGGACGGCGACGATGAGTTCCAGGCGGCCCAGCTTGGGGAGGTCCGGCCTCTGAAAGGTGTCCAGCACGGCCTGGTGATTCACGATCCAGTAGTCCTGCGCGTCCTTCCCGATCCGGTCGCGGATGCTTCGTGCAGACGGGAGCCCAGCGTCCAGCCGTAGATCGTGCAGGTCGTGGTTGAGCTTCTTGAGTACGGGGCGTCCGCGTAGGTCCGGCTTCCTCCACGACTGGACGCCCGCCATGTGATCCCCCTCGTCGGTGTGTCAGGTTCTGTCAATCAGATGGACCGCTGGATACGCACGACATCTTCGATTCTCGGCCGAGATCATGTCGAGCGGCGGGGAAATTTGGCCGAAGCTGTCAGGTGGCGTCACAGGTCGTCAAGGTCTTCCGCGAGGGACACACGCTGGATGCAGATCCCCGTTCTCCCCCGTACGGAAGGCAAGTGTCCGTGGAACCCACAAGTGTGCGTGTTGCTTTGCTTCTGCTGGTCGGTGTGCTCGTCACCACCCTGGCTCTGTACGCACCGGAAGTTGGTGCTGCGGTCGTGGGAGCCGCCACGGTTGTGGCCCTCCTCGCCGAGCTCACAGCCCGCAAGTGAATCCCGGCCATTCGATCGAACTGTTCGGAGGTTTCCGTTCCTTGGAGTCCGAAGGTAGACCTGTCGTCAAAGTCACGGTGTTCGTAGTCGCGGCGACGTACCTCATTGTTCCGAGTGGGTGGGCGATCACTGTCCCCCGTGTCGGAACGAGCGGCTCAGCTGAGCGCCTCTGCAAGAACAAGTCCGGTCTCGCGTGCGGTCAGGTAGGGGCGGACATCGTGGGCATGCGCGCCGTTGTTGACCGCCAGGTCTTGGACACGGGTTCCGAACAAAGGCGCGAGCTCTTTGATCAGGGCCACGGCATCTCCGCGATCGGCGATGTTGATCCAGAGCTTCACAGGGACAGGCCACCGGGCCGTACCTCCGGTCGGCGCGGGACGTAGCCGGTTGAACACGAGGCCGCGTACGGCGAGGGGAGATCCGAGCGTGATCAATGTGAGGTCCTGCCACTGTGGGTGGGCACACAACATCTCGTAGGCGACCACACTGCCCAGGGAGTGGGCGATGATCACCGTCGTCTCGTCGGTGACCGCGCGAGTCAGGCGTTCTCCGGCAGCCCGACGGACTTCTGGCTCGGTGAAGTAGCGTCGGACCTGGCGTGCACTGCCGATCATCGCGCCTTCGGCGAGGCCGGCGAAGAACGCCGAGTGGCTGAGCGCGTTGAGTGCTCGCTGGACGACGCGTGGGGTTCGCAGCCGGGCAGGGGCATCCGGACCGGGTACAGGGACCTCGGCGTCCGCGGCTGCCTGCCACCACGCGAGGAGCAGCTCGTGCTCGAGTCCGGGTTCCACGTCCGATGCGTCGAGGGGCGGCTCGCCCAAGCCGCGGTGGCCGGGCCGGCGGAATAGGTCACCGTAGAAGGCAACCGAGACGTCTTGGCGCGGCAGCAGGTCGGAGCCCGAGATGGCGAGCCCGTCGTTCAAGGACGGAAGCCATGCCTCGGTGATGGTTTCAGGTCCCTTCAACTGCTGTGCGATGCCGTGGACTAAGACGACACGGGTCATATGGATTCCCCCATAGCTCTACGACTTGCAGGAGTCATGCGGAGCGCCACCAACCCCATGTCGGTCGCCACGCAGATCTGTCCGGTGGCGTCGACGGCAACTCCGTTGATTCCGCTGCCAACGTTGATCTCCGCTCGGAGAGCACGCGCTTCAAGGTCCCAGACGCGCACCAGGCCGTACACGTCGGCAGCAACGAGGGTCGGAGTTCCGTCCACGTTCGCCACACGGATGCGTCTCACCGAGGCAGGGAATAGGTCCAGCTCGGTGGCGCAGGACGAGGGGCCGTCGATGGGTTCCATGGTGAGTCGGCCGTCACCGGCCCCGATCAGCAGGTGGCTGCGTCCGCCCATGACGACCAAGTCCATGGCGGTCGCTCCCATCGCGTAGCCGGTCCTGACCTCTCCGTGAGGGTGACCGGTCCGGAGGTCCCAAAGGCGCACGGTTCCGTCGTACGAGGCGCTCGCCAGGATCGGCACCGCGTCCGTGTACCCGACCCGTAGTGCGTTGACGATGGCGGTGTGTCCCACCATGGGAGGACAGACGGGTACCTGGGTTGCCAGGTCCCACGCGTTGAGCGTGTAGTCCCCGGACACTGCCAGGACCACGGGCCGTCCGCCGACCGTGCTCACACAGGACAACTGCGTGGCTCCGGCCCGTTTCCACAGCCGCCGGCGGGTGCTGACAGACCACACGTCAACGTCCGTCCAGTTGCTGCGAACTACGATGACCTCGTCGTCCAGAAGCTCCGTGGCGACGCTGTAGGTCGATGGGGACCCGGAGGTCAGATGGGCAGCGACCTGACAGCCATTATCCAGGTCGTGGACCCGCACCGACCCGTCGAAGTTCCCCGTCACCACGACCGCACGGCCGTCAGTGGCATGTGCGATGTCGGCCGAGAGTAGGTGATGTTCGACGCCGCACAGTGGCTCGCCCATTGGTTCCATGGTCGTCAAGTTCCACAAGCGGACGTGTTGGGAGCCGATCCCGATCAGTACCGGAACGCTGCCGATTCGCCCGATCACAGGAGGAACCTGCGAGCCCGGCGACAGGTTGTTGCAGCTTTCCAGTGGCGGGCCCTCCTCCGTGCCGGACGCTATGTCCCACGTGCGCAAGGTGTTGTCGTATGCGGAAGTGGTGACGACTGTCCTGCTGCCTATCTGGCCCAGTGTGGCCGCTGTTATGAAACCGGTGTGGCCTACAAAGGGACCTGCGATGGCGGCGGAGGTCTCCAGGTCCCGGACATGGACCGCGTTTCCGTCCAGGATCACCACGACGACGGGGCGCCCTTGGTGGAACCCGACCCCTACGGTCCGGGCGGCGGGTGTGAGCGCAGGCGCATCGAAGTGGCCGTGGCGCGTTGCGGCCGGTTGGCTCGGCCCGGGGGCGATGTGCCACAGGTATCCGTGGTCCAAAGAAGTGCAGAGAGCGACCTCTAGCATGCGTCCGACCTTGCGGACCGACAGGTGCCGAATGCCTCCGATGTGACCAGACAGTGGTGGGCAAAGCGCGGTGCCGTCGCGCGCGTCCCACAGACGTACCGTTCCGTCGTCGCTTCCCGTGAGGAGTACGGTCCGCTCGTCGAAGTCGCCGAAGACGGCGCATCGAACGGCATTCGTGTGGCCGAGAAGGGGAGTGGCCGAGTTGTCGGCGCGGAGCGGCTCCCACAACCGGACGGTGGTGTCGGACCCGCCCGTGGCGACGACGAGTGAACCTCCCACTTCTCCGACCGCGACGGCCATGACCTGTCCGGTGTGACCCTCCAGTGGGGAAGCGCACTCCTGGCCGGTGCGCAGGTCCCACAGGCGAGCTGATCCGTCCTCACTCCCGGTGACAGCCAGGTACCGGCCCTGGTGCGAGCGGTAGGCCGCGGCCAGTACTGGTCGTGCGTGGCCTTCTGAGGGCTGGTCTGCGGTCAGGTCCCAGATGCGAGCCGTCCGGTCTTGGCTCACCGTGACGGCGAAGGCGCTGTCGTCCTGGTCGAAGAGCGCTGCCGCGGTGATGTCGCCGACGTGGCCGCGCAGCGGCGGACCGACCTGTTGGAGGGTGCGGACGTCCCAGAGCCGTGCCTCCATCCGGCCGCTCGTCACTGCCACCGGGCGCCCTTCGAAGTGGCCGGCGGCAGCCGAGGTCACCCCGCTGCGGGTGTAGTAGACGTGGGCACTGACCGGCTCCCCGACCTGACGCCGATCGTGTAGGTCCCAGCGGCTCAGCATGCCTGCCTGGTCGCCGACCAGTGCGATGGTCCGGCCATCGACTTTGGATACGCACACTGCCGAGACGCCCATCGCTGGGCCGATGAGTGGGCTGCCATCCACACGAGCGTTCCCACCGTCGATCACTTCGGACAGGTCCCAGACGTAAACGGCTTTGTCGTCCCCGCCGGTGACCGCGATCGGCCGCCCATCGAGTTCGCCGAAGCTAGCGGCGAGCACCGAACGACGGTGCTCGGTCAGCTCGTTCCCCAGCTGGCACCGATCCTGCAGGTCCCACAACCGTGCCGTGCCGTCGGCACTGGCAGTAAGTGCTACCGGTCGCCCGCGGAGAGCCCCCATCGCGATGCTCGCCACCCGGTTCGTGTGCCCGCGCAGAGGAGTTCCGTGTTCTTGGCCTGCCGAAAGGTCCCAAATCCTGACCGTGCCGTCCTCGCCCCCGGTGAGAGCCACGGTGTAGTCACCCAGATCCCCCATGGCTACGGCGCTGACGGCGATGCCGACGGAGAGGGGATCGCCGATTTGTTGCTGAGCTGTCAGATCCCAGATACGTGCCGTGCCGTCGATGCTGCCGGTGACGGTGATGGGACGACCATCCAGCGCGCCCACGGCAACACAGCTCACGTTCCGGGTATGGCCGGCCAGCAGCCGGTGGACACCGCTCGTGGACCACCAGGCCCAGTTCGCGGCCCAGGGACGTTCCAGCGACAGGTCCTCGATGCTGTCGGCTAATGGATCGGCCTCGCACCGTCGGGCAGAGAGCTGCAGGTCCGCGGCACGGGCGCCGAGCGGACGATCAGGAGTGAGCCGGTGCGCCACTTGCTCGTACGCGCTTCGGATGCGCCGCGCTGTATCGCCCTCAATGGAGGAGAAGGCCGTGAGGAGCGCTCGTGGATCGCTGGCCAGCAGGAAACCGGGATCCTCGATCAGGCCGGTCAGCACGCCGCCCGCGGCTGCGTGGGTGGCCAGATGATGACGGACGTAGCCGACGGCACCGAACCAGCCCGGCGGCCCGTCGATCGGTTTGGCGACGAGTGAGCGCAGGGCTCGTACGATCGACCGTTGGACCTGCTCCGCCGACCGGTCGGCAGTGGCACGCAGATGCTCGGCGAGCGCCTTGTGGTACAGGCGGTACGCGGACCTTCGGTCATCGTCGATGACTTCGGCGACGTAAGCCTCTGCCACGTCCAGGACCCAAGTGATGTCCGCCTCCGTGCAGGGAACCCCCGAGATCACCGAGCTCAGCGCGGTCCACACGTGGCCCCGGGGCAGCCCCTTCCCCTCCGAGAAGGCCAGCGCGAGCAGCATGCGTCGCACCCGGGCCTCGTCCGGTCCGAAGCGAGCCAGATAGTCATCGAAGGCTTCACCCACCTCACTGGGCAGGTCCTCGGCCCAGCCCTGCCGGCTGGTGTCGACGGTGGATCCGTCGGAGCGCAGGGTGCGTGCCGTCGTCCTCGCGTAGAGGTAGACGCCGGCTGCCTTCGCCGCCACAGCGTCGGCGACCGTACGGGCACGATCGGCTTGATCTCGGTACGGCGTTGGGATCTCGGGTTCGTCGCTGGCGAGCAGCATCCGTGCGACGTAGCCGGATACGTCCTCCTGAGTCGCCCGGTAGCCTTGCTGACCCAGGTCCATGACGGTGAAGGTGCGCCCCAGCGGGCCCACGAGTTCGTGGCGGGCTCCGACGAGCAGCCTCACGCCCGGAATCTCCGACATGGGTCGCAGCAGTTCGCGAGTGATCCGGCGAGGCTCGCCGTGGCCGCCGGCGTCCGCGGCAGTGTCCGACCCCGCTTCGTCCACGGCATCCACCACGACGACGATGGGTGCCCCGTGGCGCCCGCGCCGTGTCAGCTCCTGCAGCAGGGCGGCGGGGCCTTCGGTACGGGTGTCCAGCGCGGTCGCGATCCGTTCGACCACCTCCTCCAGCCGTTTGTGGCGGGCGTGGACCGCTGCCGAGACGCATCCGGCGGGAAGCACGGTCGAAGTGTCGACATCGGAGAGGTCCAGACGAGCCCGGTACCCGGAGTCTGAAAGGGCGACGATCCGTCCGAGCACCGCGGACTTTCCGCATCCGGGGCTGCCGGTGACGACCCTGCCGCGACCGTCGCCTCGGGGCGAGGTGATCCAGGCCACGAGTTCGGACAGCACCCGGATCCGCCCGCTGAAGTACAGGCCCTGCTCGGATTCGAACTCCACGCCCCGGGAGCGGGGGCCGAAGTGCTCGTCCAGGTCCCGATCGGCCACACGGCGTTGGACCTGTAGATCAGTTCCCTGGGGCGGAAGTTCCTCCCGGTAGTTCGAGTTGGCCAGGAACGGTGCGAGACCGGTTACCAGTCCACTGGCCAGCTCGGCTCGCTGGCCGTGGCCTCCGGTATCGAACTGCTCGTTGACCGCCTTGACGAGTTCGGTCAGGTCCAGATACTGCTGGCGCTGTCCGGTCCTGTCGGCAGTGGTTTCGACGGCCGCGATCAGGGCCGTGACGAACATGCCGTCCTCTGCGATGTCCTTGTGCCGGGCCGAGCCCAGGAACCACAGGCCAGTCGAGACGTGACCGGAGGTGCTCCGGTAGGCGATCGTCTGGAGAGCGACGGCAGCGGCATCCGCGCTGCCCGCTCCTGCGGAGCAAGTGTCGAGGATGAGCAGAAGGTGACGCAGCTCGCCGCGGCAGAGGATGCGTACGAGGTCTTCGGTGGCCAGGGCGCTGGAGACGAGGTCGTCCTCCTGCGAGTCCCAGCACAGCAGGTAGTGCCGGTCCCGTTCCTCCACGGAGCCGTGGCCCGCGAAGTACACCACGACGACGTCATCGGCCGTCAGATCGGCATCAGACGACCAATGGGTCAGTTTCCGACGTATCTGGTCGGCGCTTTCGTAGTCCCCCAGACCCGGTAACACGGCCGTGTAGCCGAACGCCTGGAACAGCTCGGTCGTCGCCCGTACGTCCCCGGGTACGGAGGCCAGCTGCTCTTCCTTCGGAAGGTGGCGGTACTTGCCGCTCCCCAAGGCGATGAAGAATTGCCTTCCCACCCCACCACCCGACGACGTCGTGGACCGCTGGCCCCGAACTGTACCCAGCCGGAGGGCGTTTCGGTGCGGGTTGCCGCTGAGTCGAAGTGGCACGACCACTTCCGGTCAACATCACCCATGCGCCGATGCTGCCCGCCACATCGGCGTACAACTCGGGGGCCGATGTGTACCGATGCGGGCGTGATGGGAAGGCGACGCGTGCTGTCCGATGAAGTCTGGCGCGACCTGCGCAGTCAAGGCGTGACCAGGATGTACTCCGAGCGCAGCGTGATGCTGCGGCAGGGATCCCCGGGGACGCACCTCCTCGCTCTGACCTCCGGGTTGGCCAAGGTGGTTTGCCGTGAACCGAATGGCGCCAGGACGTGGCTCGCGTTTCGAGGGCCGGGGGACCTCCTCGGAGAAGTCTCGGTCTTCAACGGGACCTCGCGGACGGCGGACGTCGTTGCCCTGACGCCCTGCGCTGCAGTCGTTCTGGACGCACAGCGCTTCGTCCAGTTCGTCGAGGAGCGTGGACTGGTCATGCATCTGATGCGCCAGGCACTCGCCAGGATGCGCGAGTCCGACATCCACCGAGCCGAACTGCAGACCTTGCCATTGGTCGTGCGGCTGGCGCGCACACTGCTGAGGTTGGCAGTGCCCACCGATCAGATGGCGGAGAGCAACGCCGTCCGGCTGACGGGGTTGAACCAGGACGAGGTCGCGCAGGCGATCGGCGTCACACGCAATGCGGTCATCAGCGGGTTGGGGCAGCTGCGGGCCGTCGGGCTGGTCGAAACGGCGCGGCGGGTGATCGTCATCAGGGACGTGGAGGCCCTACAGCGCTGGGCGGCGGCCGACTGAGGTCGCCGGTCTGTGACCTGGGACACATCCTGTGCGCCCAGCGCTGTGCACTCGGCGGAGTGGCGCGGATGGAACCTCGAAGCAGCCCGACCACGGCTGCTTACCGGACCATCCGTGAGGAGATCCCGCATGTCTGTACCCGTGCCTGTTCCGTACGCCGAAAGCCGACCGCTTCCGCCCTACCGCGCCCTGTTCGCCGTTGACGCGAAGGACTTCACCGGCCTGCCGGCCGCTCAACACGGCCCGGTCAGCCAGCTCATTCCCCAGCTGGTGGACCAGGCCCTGGAGCGGGCCGGCCTGCACCAGTTGCGCGATGCCCAGCGTTTTCCCGCCAATACGGGGGACGGTGTCGTCTTCGGGTTCGATCCGGTTCACCTGCCCTTCGTGCTCTGGCCGTTCCTGGGAGTTCTGGATGACGTGCTCGGTTCGTACAACCGGCAGGCCGTTGGTCCGCGGATCAGGCTCCGGGCCAGCATCCACGTCGGCCCGCTGCCCGACGGGGGCGAGCCCGGGGACGGCAACGGCACGGCCCGCAACGACATGCACCGGCTCCTGGATTCGCGTCCGGTCAAGGCCATCCTCGCCGCGGCGAGCGAGGAGGTCACCCACCTCGCCGCAATCGTCTCGGAGCGGGTCTACGAAGACGTCGTGTTGGGCGCCTACACGGGGCTCCACCCCGACCGGTGTGTCGAAGTGTCGGCCACCGTCGAAGGCAAGAACTTCTCGCAGCGGGCCTGGCTGTACGTTCCTTCGCCCTCGGGGAACCTCGTGCGGGCGGGCATCCGGCCGCGTGAGGAACCCGTAGCTGCGGTGCCGACGGAGCCCGCCGTGGCACCGGACAAGGGTTCCGGAACGGAGTACCGCGGAAACTCCCAGCACGTCGGGGAAGGTGCCGCAGTGATGGGCAACGTCGGTCGTGACTTCACCTATACCGCGCCCGCGACCACGTACCGCGGCACCAACCAGCACTGGGGCAGCGGAGACAACGTTGCGGGTGACAAGCGGACCGGTGACGGGGACCACCGGTGAACGCCGGACCTGAACCGGCCGCCGAGCCGGACGAGCAGCCGGACGCCGATCAGCCCGATCCGTCGGTTAGACCGGGGACCGGGCAGCAGAGCTCCCTCCGCGAGGGCCACCAACGGGTGGACAGCGGAGTTGCGTTCATGGGGAACGTCGGAGGCGACTTCAACTTCCTGCACATCGCCGCATCCAACGACGAAGCCATCGAGGGAATCCTCAAACCGCGCCTGCGCGAGGGGCCTTATCCGGCGGAAGAGGTGCGCGACCGGCTGCACGGATTCGTCGAACCGCCGTCGTACGTACGCTGCCGTAAGGCTCTGGACAGCCGGATCGTGCTGCTCAGGGCGAAGGCCGGAACGGGCGCCGGCACGGCGGGGTTCGCCCTTCTTGCTGAAAGGCACGGCGAGGACGGTGTCACGGGTCTGGATGCGATGGCGGATCTGTCGGCATGGCGGCCGAAGGCCGGCCGCGGGTACCTCCTGCAGGGGTTGCCGACGGCTTCGGCCCGGGCCCTCGACGAAGTGCGGCTGACGGGCCTGGCCAAGGCTTTGCACGACGCCGGGGCTCACCTGGTCGTCACCATGGCGCAGGATGCCCGGTTGCCGCCAGACGCCAGCCGGTGGGAAGAGGCACATGCCGCACCCGGACCGCACGAGATCGCAGAGAGACGACTACGGCTCATGGCGGCCAAAGGGGGGCTCGACAGCCTGCAACTCGACGCCGCACTGCGGCACCTGGCCTCCCCTGAGTCCACTGACTACCTCTCGACCCATTCACTGCCCGGTGATGCCGTCGACCTGGCGGAGGGATTGCGGCAGTCCGCGGAGACGTCTACACCGATCGGGTCTGTGCTCGAGGACCTACTGACCGGTACCGAGGCCGCTGCCTGGTCCGCGCTCGCTCAGGCTCGGCACAGTGCCGACAAGGTCTCCTTGATGGCGGCCGTCGCTCTGCTCCCTGGACAGGACCGCACGGTCATCGAGCAGTTCGCCACCGAGATGCGGCCACTACTCGGTGTACGTGCTGCAAAGACGGGGCAGAACCAGGCCCCGGACGATCAGCTGCCGGATGTCCTCGGCCCCTCGTTCGAAGACCGCCTCGAAGCCATCGGTGCACGCCTGGAGACACCACGCAGTTCTCCCGCCGACCGGTTTCGATACCCCGTGCAGCCGATCGTCTTCTCGGGCAGGCACCGCGCGGCGACAATTCTGCGCCACCTCTGGCTGGACTTCGAAGGCATGCCGGCGGCGCTGTGGGGAGCTCTGGAGCAGCTGAACTATCAGCCGGGCCTCGATCTGGCAGCTGGAAAGGCGATTGGCCGGGTGCTCGCGCATGCCACCGGCCCCGGCGTGCTGACTCAGCTGGACCGGTTCGCCTCCTCGGAGGACCGCTGGCGCCGACGGCTGGTCGCGGTGGCGTTGGGAGAGCTCGTTCAGTACCCCTTGGTTTCCGGTGCGGTCAAGGAGCAGATGCGTCGGTGGAGCAGCCGGTCATCCGTAGTTCTCCGCTGCACGGTCGCCGAGACCTGCGGGGGCAGCTACGGGCTCGCCCGGCCGGGCGCGGCCCTCAAACTCCTGGACAACGTCCTCGGCGGCTCCTCTCCGGAGTTGGATGCGAAGCTGCGTTCCGCGGTCTCCTTCGCGCTGGGCGCCCTCCTCACCGAGCAGGCGAACCACATCGAGGTCCTTGAGGCGGTGACGAGATGGCTCGGAGACGGCCGGGGAACACCACGTCACACGCTGGCGGTGCACGTGATTCACTCCATGTCCCTCTCGACGTTCCCTCAGCCGGGTACACCGGGTGCGGTCCGGATGAGCCTCGCCCGCATTCTTGAGTGCCACCCCGCTCAGGGTTTTGCCCTCGTTGTGCTGGGCCTTGACGACCCGGCCACGTACGAAGCGATGGCCCAAGGGCTTGGGCGGGTCGAAGCCGACCCCGACATGTTCCAGAGGACGGCCTTCGACCTCGTGGTGAGCGAGCTCTCCCGTACCGCTCGCCATCGTCGGGGAGTCATCCGCTTCCTACTGGGACGCCACCGAGATCACACGAACACATCGCGCAGGAGGAGTGCGTCATGAGCAGGCCACTGTTTACGTCGGTCAGTTCTTCACCGGTTCGGCAGCTGCTGCGACAACGGTTCGGATCGTCTTCGGATCGCGCGCTCGTCTTCCTCTCGGATCAGGAAGCGGATCGCCTCGAGCCGCCCCGGGGCGGAGATATCTGGGGATACCCCCGACCTTCGATCGGGGCGACCTTCCGACGGGAGTTCGACTCGATCGGGTGGGTCTCGCTGGCAGAACGCCGGACCGTGGTGGAGGTGCCACGCCGGGGTCCTGCGACACCAACGCCTTCGCGAGCACGCTACGAAGTCGCCTGGAACGTCAGCAATCCGGTGGTCGCGGCACGCAGCGGCCTGACGGAGGACGCCGCGCGTCGGCTGATCGACCAGGCCGTCCGTGGAAGTGCCGGACTGCCGGGTGCTTCTGATCCCCTTCGACAGCCGCCGACCCTGTACGGGACCGCTCAGGTCGAGCCCCCCGGTCAGCCGCGGAACATCGACGGGGCGGGCCTGACCTACTGGTTCCTGGACCCTCCAGCCGGCCTCCTACCGGCTTCAAGTCATCCTGCCGAGCTCCTCCTCCCGCCGGGCTTCGGCGAGGCCCACCGCGATGCCTACCGCTTCTACCGCGAGGTGGTGGCCGGCGGGCCGGTCGGTCTGGCGGCCCTCTGGCTGCTCCACCATCCCGACCAGGCCAGGGAGGTGCTCGACTGGACGGTCGCACACGGCGACCTGCTCACCGAGCGGGACGGATGGGAGCGGACGCTGGCGGCAACGCTCCAGGGACTGACGAAGGAGGACCGGGGCTTCGTCGGGGTGAACCTGGCGCGCCTCCTCAGCGAAGTCGGCGTACCCCAGGGCGATGAGGTCCTGCGCAGGATCGGCGACGCGGGTGTACCGCACAGCGGCATGAACGGCTTCCACGGAGGGGCGCCGTGATGTGGGCTCTACCGTCTCGCCTCGCCCGTTTGAGAACCCGGCCCGAACACCATGTCTCGGACGCGGACCACGTGGTGATTCTTTCGCGCGAACTCATCGCACAGAATTATCTGGAGATCGGCCGGGCTGACGGCAAGGCAGCCATCCTTCTGGCTACTGGGGGAACACTCTTCGGGCTCCTTCTCGTACGACGTCCCCTCGATGTCTTGTGGGCCGTCCCGTTGTGGTGGACGGCAGCGGCCACCACGACCGGGGCGTTAGTCTTCCTGCTCCTGGCTCTTGCCCCGCGCCGTGGGGCACGAGCCAGCGAGAGGCACGGCCTCCTCGCGTACTACGAAGACGTGGTGCGTGCAGAGACGCGCGCCGACTTGTCGGCTGGGCTCAGGCGGGACGGCTCAGATCCCCAGCCCCGGCTACTCCGTGCGCTGAGGGAGACGAGCAGGATCGCCCGAGCCAAGAACCGTTGCGTGCGGTACGCCATTGTCATGCTGCTACCGGCGATCACTGCGGCCTTCCTGGCCGTTGCACTCGGTCGCTGACCTGCCTCAAGTGGGAGGTTCGGTGCTGCTGTACCTGGACCCGTAAGGCATTGCTCGTCTACGTCGTTCGTCATCATCGTGGTTACGTTTGCGGGGGACAGTAGCGCGGCGTGCCAAGGGACTTGGCTAGGCGAACAGACTGGCTCTGAACCTGTTCCGGATCTCGGTCAATGGTCCGCGGTCGCGGGTGAAGTAGACCTTGTTGGTTAGCAGGACAGCCCAGCAGCTCCGGGCTGGGCTGATCCACATGCCGGTGCCGGTGAAGCCGTAGTGGACCCAGATGTCCTCAGTGGGGTCGGTGCCGGGGGCGGGGTGCCAGAAGAGGCCGCGGGCGGGGGTGAGGTCGCCAGTGTGGAGGTGGAGTGAGTCCTTGATCCAAGCCGGGCCGAAGGCAGTCTGGGTGGGGGCGAGCATGTGGCGGAGGAAGAGGGCGACGTCGTCGAGGACCGAGAAGGCGCCGGCGATGCCGCAGACGCCGCCGAGGAGGCGGGCGGAGAAGTCGTGGGCGGTGCCCTTGAGGTGGGTGTCGGTGGTCTCGTCGTACTCGGTGGGGGCGCAGCGGGCCGCCTCGGCATCGGGGAGGGGACCGAAGCGGGTCTGCGTCATGCCCAGGGGGTGCCAGATGCGGTCGATGGCGAGCTGGTCCAGTGGCTGACCCGAGAGGTGTTCGGCGAGGTAGCCGAGGACGAGGGCCGCCCGGTCTGTGTACTCGACGGCTTCGCCGGGCGGGCGGTGGAGGGCCTCGTGAAGGACGCCGTCGCGGATGTCCTGGGGGTCGGTGCCGTAGAGGTTCTTCAGGTTGGCGCGCAGCGGCAGGCCGGCGGTGTGGGTGAGCAGGTGGTGGGCCGTGGCCCGGGCTAGGGGGTGGCCTGCGACTTCGTCCCAGAAGGCGCCCAGCGGGGTGTGGAGCTGGAGTTTTCCCTCTTCGACCAGGGTGCCGATCGTGGACCAGACGGCGAGGATCTTGGTGAGGCTGGCCACGTCGAAGACGGTGTCCAGCCGCATCGGCTCGTCCGGGTGGTCGGGGTCGAGGAGGCCGACGGCTCCGCTGGCCTGGATGCCGTCGGCGTTCCCGACGGCCCACACCGCGCCGGGGTAGACCTCGTCGCGTACGCCGGTCTGGAGGAGGTCTTCGATCCGGTCGGTGGTGTGGGTCATGGTCTCCCGATCGTCGTGGGCCGCGGGTGGTCCGCTGGCCAGGTTAGTGACGCGGCCGGGGCGGTGCCGGCTGCGCCACGGGTGGTGTCAGGCGAGTCGCCGGCCGAGGTCGGCGATGGCCGTGGCGGTGGTGCTGAGGGGGAAACGGGCGGCATTGGTGCGGCCGGATGCCCGGAGCATCTCCAGGAGGCCGGGGGTGGTGCGCAGACGGTGGAGGTCGTGGGCTGCGGTGGTGGGGTTGGTGAAGTCGGTGGCCAGGCCGGTGCCGGAGAGGGCTTCGCTCAGGCCGGGGACGGGTTGGTAGAGGACGGGGAGTCCGCAGGCCTGGGCTTCGAGGGCGACGAGGCCCATGGCCTCCAAGGTGGTGGAGGGCACGGCCAGGACGTCGTGGTCGGCGAAGGCCTTCCACAGTTGGTCGCGGCGGAACCAGCCGAGGTAGCGGACGTGGACGCCGAGCTGGCGGAGGACCGGGGCGAGGTCGAGGAACTGGGCGCGCGGGGCCGCGATGCTCAGCTCGACCGAGCGGGTGGCCGCGACGGCTTGGAGGAGGGGTTCGAGGCCCTTCTCGGAGCTGAGGCGGCCTGCGAAGAGGATCCGCAGGTGGCTCGTGGGACGTCGGGCGGGCCGGGGCGGTGGGCCGGTGAGGAGGCGGTCGGGGATGCCCCAGGGGATCTTCTCGATCTTGTGCCTGTCGGTCTTGGGGGCGAGTTTGAGCAGGCGGTCGGCCATGGCGCCGGTGGGGACGACGATCGCGTCGGCAGCGGAGGCTGTCTCGCGGAGAACGCGCAGCTGCGTGGTGTGGTTCTCGGCGTGCAGGAGGTCGGTGCCGTGGACGAAAGCGATCCGGGGGTGGGCGGGTAGGGCCCGCAGGAGGGCGGGAGTGGCGCCGAAGGCCAGGTGGTGCAGGTGCAGCACGCTGATCTGGTGCGGGTCGATGGCGGCCGTCATGGCGTGGCGCAGGTTGGTGACGTACCGGCTGAAGGCGTGGCCGTCGAGGCACTTGCCGGATGCGTGCAGTAGGTCGATGCCGGCTGGGGGGTGGGGCCGGGCGCCGTTGGAGGCGAGCATGAAGGCGCGGGCGGGGATCGCGGGTTGGGTGCCGGCGTAGAGGTCGAGGAAGAGTTCGACGCTTCCGCCGGGGCTGGGGAACGGCAGGTCGAGGGCGGTGGCGACGACGCGGTTCACCGGCGGCCTCCGGGGTTCTCCTCGTAGAGGCGGGATGTCTCGATGCCCTCGCTGGCGCGGTACTTGAGGCCGTGCTGCTGGTAGCTGGCCGGGGAGCCGTGGGTGCGGAGGAAGGCGAGCTTGCCGAAGGTCATGCCGGGCCGGACGCGCACGGGGCGGGTGGCTCGGATCTCCAGGGTCCAGCGGATCGCGTGGCCCTGGTGTCCGAGCGGGGCGGAGACGTGGACCCAGATGCCGAGGGAGCCGGTGGTCCGGTCGCCGTTGAGGAGCTGGGCGTAGGACTCGGAGCCCGTCCGCTCCAGGGTGTGGCCGAGGTAGAGGTGGTCGGTCTCCAGGACGTACCCGTCGTCGGGGAGGGTGAGTTCGGAGAAGGCGGTGGGACTGGCGGCGTCGAGGTCGCCCTCGCAGACGCGGAGAGTGCTGCCCAGGCGCCAGTCGTACGCGTTGGGGGACAGGCGGTCCGGGTCGTACGGGTCGATGATGATGCGGCCCGCCTCGCGGGCGGCGGCGATGGCCGGTCCGGTGAGGATCACGAGGTCACCGCCGTGGCGTCGAGGTCGCGCCAGTACGAGGAGGGCTGGGGCCCGGAGGCCGCCTGGTACTTGCCCTCGTACAGGTCGATTGCGCCCTCGGAGACGAAGAACATGATCTGCCCGATCTTCATCCCGGCGTAGACGCGCACGGGGCGGGTCGGGGTGAGCATCAGCGTCCACTGGCCGTGGAAGCCGATGTCACCGATGGGCGCGGTGATCTCGACGAAGAGCCCCAGTCGGCCGACGGAGGAGCGACCGAAGAGCAGGGGGACGAAGAGGTCGGATCCCACCTCCTCCAGGGTGTGGCCGAGGTACAGCTCGCCTGGCCGGAGGACGTGGCCGGCATCGCCGATCTCTGTGCGGCGGGTGGGGTTCGGGCGGTGGGCGTCGAGTACCTGGTCGGTGTAGGTGAGCAGCGTCTCGCCCAGGCGGACGTTGTAGCTGTTCGGGTTGACCTGGGTCGGCGTGAAGGGGGAGATGCGCAGCCGTCCGTCCTTCGAGGCGGAGGTGATCTCGGGTCCGGTGAGGATCACTGGTCGTCTCCCTTGGTCAGGATGCTCCTGATCGCCGAGCCGAGGCCAAGGCCGGAGGGGTGGGATCGGCTGCCGAGACAGGTGTCGGCGAGGTAGTCGGTGGTCAGCACGCTCGTCAGCCCGCCGGGCAGCGGATCGGGGGAGGTGATCAGGGGTCCTGCCCGCTCGGTGAGGTGAGTGAGCAGGGCAGCTGGGTCATTCCGGAAGGCCGGCGCGACCTGGGCCTCGACCAGCTCGTTGTCGAACGGCTCGATGGTGAGTAGATCCCCGGTGGTGAGGACTTCGCCGAGTAGCGTCGTGCGCACGGCGGTCTCGTTGAGGACGACCGCCTCGCTGCCCAGCCCGCTGCACAACCGGTCGGCCAGCTCGCGGAGCAGGGCGCGACGGTCGAGCGGCCTGTTCCGATGGGCCGCGACGAGACGACCCAGCGGCTCGGCCAGCTGCGCGTCGATAGAGGCGATCTGTTCACGGACGGATTCGAGCCCGGGCGGCAGAACGGACTCCCAGGTGTCAGGGAAGCGGGCGGTCCGTCCGACCCAGCCTTCGGGGGAGCGCTCGGCGACTGCGTAGCCGACGGCGAGTTCCTGGCCCTTGAGCACGAGGGTGCTGCCGACCCGTTCGGGTCCGGTGTGTTCGCTGTGGCAGTGGCCGGCGAAGACCACGTCGAGGAAGGGGCACGCCTCGGCGAGCTGGAGGTCCTGCTCGAAGCCGGAGTGGCTGAGGAGGACCCAGGAGTCGACCTCGTGGTGGTGCGCGAGCATCAGTTCGCGCAGAGTCTGGACGGGGTCAGCGACGCGGTGGCCGGACCGCTGCCCGGCCGGGATCGACTTGAACGCCTGCTGGCCGATCACGGCCGTGACGGCCGTCCGTCGGCCTGCGATGTCCACGATGCGCAGACGGCGGAAGAGCGCGTTGCCGCTGGAGTCCTCGAAGGCGTTGGCGCATACGGTCCGCTGGTGGAGGCCCGGCTCGAAGTAGTGCGGCCAGCCGTGGTTCCCGGGAGCGAGGACGTCGTACAGGGCGAGCAGGATGTCCCGTTCGAGCGCGCCCCGGCCGAGGCGGTAGTACCCGGTGCCCTCGAAGAAGTCACCGCAGTCCACCAGCAGGCTGTCCGTTCGTGCCTGGTGGAGGTGTCCGAGCAGCGGGCCGTCGGCGCCGAGGGCGGAGTGGACGTCGGTGGTGGCCATGATCTGTCGTAGGGAACGGGCCGTGGTCATGGCGCTACCTCGCAGATGTCGGCGCCGAGGTGGAGGAGCTTGCCGGGCAGGTCGGCGTGGCCGCGGCGGAGCTGGTCGACTCCGCCGAGGGTGGTGATTCCGCGGGCGGTCAGCGCGGCGACCATGAGCGCGGAGCCGGTGCGAATGTCGGTGGCCTCGACCCCGGCTCCCGTGAGGCGCTGCGGTCCGGTCAGCCGGCATTCGGTGGGGGAGATCTCCTCGATGTTCGCTCCGAGCCGGGCCAGCTGGGGCAGCAGGTTCCCGTGGCGGCCGGGGTTGATGGAGTCGGCGAAGAGGTGTGTGCCGGGCTGGCCGAGCGCCAGTGCCATCAGAGGAGGTTCGAAGTCGGCGTCCAGGCCGCCGGTGGCGAGGGTTGCGATGGCGCGAAGGGGACGGCCCGTCGGCTGGGCTGCGCTCCCGTCGACCAGGAGGACGTCCTCCCGTACCGCGGTGGGGATGCCCAGCCGCTGTAGGGCTGCCTGCAAGGGCACGACATCCCGACCTTGGACGCCCTCGATGCGCACGGTCCCACCGGTGGCGGCGACGGCGCAGGCCAGGGTGCCTGCCTCGATCTTGTCGCCCGGAACGCGCCAAGCTGGCATCTCGGCCGGTGATGCCGCTGCCGGGCTCAGGTCCAGGACCTGTTCGCCGGCTCGGGCCTCCCATCCCGCCGAGCGCAGGGCGTCCAGCACGGTGAGGACTTCCGGCGACAGGTTCGGCCGACCGAGGCGCAGCGCACGTCCCGCGACGACCGCACGCAGGACGGCGACGACCGTCGCACCGCGTGACCGGAACGGCAACGTGTGGGAGACCGTTGCGGTGGCTGGTCGACCGGCCGCGACGTCGTAGCTCTCGTCATGGACGGCGACACGGTCACCGAACGCCTCGTACACCTTGAAGTGCAGGTCCATGCCTCGCTCCCCGATCCGGCATCCCCCGGGCCAGGGCAGGCGGGCGTTCCCCTGTAGGGCGAGGAGTGCGGGCACGAGGTAGTACGACGCGCGGATCCGTGCGGCCGGGGCCAGGTCGAGTTCCGCGGGTACGACGTCAGAGGGCATGATCACCACGCTGTCGGGCCGTCCCACGGCCCGGGCGACGTGCCAGCCCGCTCCTTGGATCAAGGTGAGCATCCAGTGGACGTCGGCGCTGGCGGGGACGTTCTCCAGCTGGACGGTCCGGCGCACGGCGGCTGCAGCGGCCAGCAGCGGCAGGGCGGCGTTCTTGGAGCCGTCGACGCTGACCGAACCGGAGAGGGGACTCCCCGGACGTACGGCGATGACCTCCGCGCTCGTCGCAAGAGCTCGATCGGGTGCCATGCGTTCAACTCCTTTGCAGGGGAGGTTGCGTGATGGACGGCGTGACCGAGGTGGGTACGGACAGATCGAGCTCGGCCCAGCAGGACTTGCCGCCGGCGCTGTGGTCGACGCCGTGCCGGTCGGCGAGGGCGTCGATGATCAGCAGCCCGCGGCCGTCCTCGGCGTCCGTACGGGGTGGGCGTGCGTGGGGGAGGACGGAACTTCGGTCGCGGACCTCGAAGCGCAGTCGGCTGCCGCGCAGGCGAGCGGTTACGGAAGCAGCTTCCTTTCCCGTGTGCTGAACGGCGTTCGCCAGTAGTTCGCCGGCCACGACCTCTGCCACGCACATGCCGTCGGTGCCGATGACCGAGCGCCAGCCCCTGATCTCGTTCATCACCTGGTGCCGGGCACGAGCGGCGCCCTCGGGCGTACTCGTGACGGTCAGAGTGACCTCGTGCACTTCCATGAGCAGCCTCCTGGAGGGGTGCGGTTCCACCAGGCAAGCGGGTCAGGAGGCGGCTGCGCGATGTGCCGCGCAGCCCCTGCATCGTTCATGCAGGTTGTGCATGGCGAACAAGTTCCTCGCAGCTAGGCTCGGTTGAGCAGGCAGGATCGGTCTCGGCAGAAGGGGCCGTGGCGGTGATGGTCGACACGCAGGGCGAGGCGCACCGGATCGGTGAACTGATCCGCCGGGCTCGGGTCTTACAGGGCCGCTCACAAGCGGACGTGGCCCGCGAGCTGGGATACCACCAGTCGAAGATCAGCCGACTGGAGGGCGGACGCGGAACGGACGACATCCGGGTTCTGCGCGACGTCGCCCGCATCCTGCGCATTCCCCCGGCCCGACTCGGTCTGGCGGAGGCCGCCCCGGAAGCCGATCCCCACGATCCGGAGACAGAAGAAATGCTGCGCCGCCGTACTTTCCTTGCCGCCAGCGTCACCGCGCTCACAGCCTCGGTCGCGCCGACGGCTGCGCACCCCGCGCTCGTCCAGGCACTCCTGCCCGGGATGCCGACGACTCCGACGACGGAAGCGCCGGAGTCCGGGCAACTGCGAAACCGGGCCACGGCCATCCGGCGCCTCTGGAGCACGTGC
Organism: Streptomyces sp. Tek67B01; assembly: GCF_055231995.1. Taxonomy (NCBI): domain Bacteria; kingdom Bacillati; phylum Actinomycetota; class Actinomycetes; order Kitasatosporales; family Streptomycetaceae; genus Streptomyces; species Streptomyces sp. Tek67B01. The sequence continues at coordinate 1,557,772 of NZ_JBUYUY010000001.1, read as the reverse complement.
GACTACGCGGAGCTGGAGCGGACCCTTCCCGGCCTGATCACCGACCTCCGCCACTGCATCGCCGACTCCCCGCAGGCCGAGGAGCTTCCCCGCTTCCTGGCCACGGCCTACCAGACTTCGGCCAGCCTCCTGCTGAAGCAGGGAGACCCCGGCACGGCGTGGCTCGCCGTCGGGCGCGCGATGGCCGAGGCCGAACGCTCGGGTGATCCGCTCGTCCTCGCCGCCAGCGTCCGCCTCCACGCGCACGTCCTGGTCCGCGAACAGCACGCCGGCCAGGCCGTCACGCTGATCAAGCACACGGCTTCACAACTCGCCGGCGCGTACGACCGGCAGCCCCACCACCACCTCTCCGTGCTCGGGTTGCTGCTACTTCGCGGAGTCACGGCTGCCAGCAGGGCCGGGGACCGTGCTGCCACCGCAGAGTTCCTGGCGGAGGCCAAGGAAGTGGCGAAGTACGTCGCCCTGGACCACCCCGACGCCTGGGCCAACTTCAGCCCCACCAACGTGGCCCTCCACGAGGTCAGCGCGGCCGTGTCCTTCGGTGACGCGGGCGTCGCAATCGACATCGCCCGTCCGCTCATGCGCCGCCACATCCCGGTTCCCGAGCGCCGGGCCGCACTGTGGGTGGAAGCCGCCCGTGCCTACGCACAGCAAGGCCGTCTCGTCGACGGGTACCAGGCCCTGCGGATCGCGGAGACCTGCGCGGCTCAGGACGTACGGCGACCAGCCGTCCGGGACCTGGTCGCCGACATGGCAGCGCGCGACCGTCGGCGTACGCTGCCAGAGCTCCACCACTTCAGCCGCCGACTGGGAGTACCCGCGTGACCGAGCCGCAGCGCAAGCCCTTCCTGTACGTCGTCGTCTGCGCGGCCGGGATCGCGGGCGACGTCGGCAAGCTGATCGCCGCCGCGCACGAGCGGAGCTGGGGCGTCGGCATCGTCGCCACCCCACAGGGGCTTCCCTTACTCGATGTCGCCGCGATCGAGGGGCGGACCGGTTATCCCGTCCGCTCCGCCTGGCGCGCGCCCGGGGACGCACGGTCCTTCCCACCCGCCGATGCGATCGCCGTAGCCCCGGCTACCTTCAACACGGTCAACAAGTGGGCGGCTGGCTTCGCGGACAACCTTGCCCTCGGCATCCTCTGCGAGGCGCCGGGCATGGGCGTCCCCACCGCTGTCCTGCCCTACGTGAACACCGCCCTCGCAGCCCACCGCGCGTACCAACGCAGCCTCGCCGAGCTGCGTGAGATGGGCGTCCTGGTCGGGAGCTACGAACCACACCGTCCGAAGTCCGGCGGTGGCGCCGACCGCTTCCGCTGGGAGGAAGCCGTTGACCTCCTGGCTCCGTTGCTGGCGGCAGCGGCCACCCACCACTGATCCTGCGACTGCCAGTGGGTATGGCCTGTCGGCCTTGCACATCGCGAATGCCTGCGGCCGGTGACCGGGAGGTACCTGGTCACCGGCCGCAGGCTGCTGTTCCGGGCCCGTCAGTCCTCGTAGGGGAGGTAGATGCCGCCGTCCGGAGCGGCTATGGCGCACAGGCGCTCGTACTCGGCGCGGTCTTCCTCGGTCATGTGCGGGAGTACGTCCATGACCATGCGGGCTTCGGGGTGCCGGGCGAAGTACGAGAACAGGAGCTCGGTGAGGGCCTCCACGGCGGTGCCCTGTTCGAGGGCAGCCGCAGCGTTGCGGGCACTCAGGGCGGCTGTGGCTTCGAGTTCGGCGTGCGTGGCCTGGAGGGCGGTCGCCTGTTCGGCTCGGGTGAAGGGGCGCCCGTCACGGTGGGACCAGGTGCTGGTGTCGGGCCGGAGCTTGAAGTCCGAGTCCATCAGCAGGGCGATGACTTCGATGCGCAGTTCGGTTTCGGGCATGCGGAGGTTCCTTTACGGGACGGGGTTGGTGGTGATGTTTTCAATGCTCCGGAAAATCCCCGGTTTGGCTGACCGGGGACCGTCGGCTATGTAGGGACGGAGGCGTTCTGCCGTCAGCGCCGGCGGGAGGCGCTGTTCGCACCCTTCAGAGCCGGTTGTGTGGTCGGCGCGTGCCGGGGGAGCGATGCCGCGGGATCGGCAGGCAGGTGGGCGAGGCGGCGCAGGCGCCAGACGAGGACGTCGCTGACGGAGGTGGCGCTGTCCAGCTCCCGGTGCCGCGTGGCTTCTGCGAGGAGGTGGGCCGGGTTGTGGCCTGCGGCCTGGGCATCGGCGAGGGTGGCCGCCAGGGCGGGCCAGCCCGGCTCGGCCAGAACTTGTTCGGCAATCTCGGGCAGCGTCTGGCGGAGGACGGCTGCCTGTCGTCGCTGCAGTGGCAGGGAGCGGCCTCGCTGGTGAAGCACGGACATCGGCTGGGCGGCCGCGATCTCGTAGGCGGCGCGCAGGTGTTCGGCGGCTTGGTGGGCGGCTTCGGCTTGCTGGGCGTGGTGCTTCTTGGCGTGCCAGTTCGCCGCCGCGGTGACGAGGAAGAACGCGGTGTCGATGAGCATGGCGGTGGTGGCGCCGTCTTCCCCGCGGCCGAGGGCGGGCCCGCTGTGGACGAGGTCGTGCGCGGCCTGGCGCAGGGTGTGGTCGTGCCCGCGTACGGCGCGGACGTGGGAGCGCGAGGCCCGCTCGAACGCGAAGGCCGCATCCCGGAGTTCTCGTCGGGTGTGGGCGGCGGAGGTCTCGGCGAGCGCGTCGAGGACCTCGCCGGCAGCGGCGATCTGGGCTGCTGCCGTGCCGTCGTCGCCGTGATCGATGAGCAGCAGTGCCTGCCAGGTCGCCGTGGTGGCGCGGCGGCGGGCGTACGCCGGGCCGGTCACCGGTGGGAGAACGGGCTGCTCCGGTGAGACGCCCTCGTCCGAGGAGGGTTCTGCTGGCAGGGTCCAGCGTTCGCGGATGCGGGGCAGGGAGAGGTCGGGGGCGAGCTTGGATCCCGAGTAGAAGACGGGCTCGCCGTGCTTGTTTCGGTCGTCGGGCAGGGCCACGGTGTAGCCGAGGAGGTCCCCGGACGGTGCCACGCGTCGGTTTACGAGGAGACCGGTACGGGTGAGGCGGCCGAAGAACTCCTCCTCGCTCCGGGCGCCGGCCGCCGCGTGCCGGACGCTCTCGCGCAGTTCCTCCCTCGGGGTGCGTACCCGCTGGTGGCGGTCGGCTTTGTGGCGTTCGGCGCTGGTGGGGCGCTGGGCTGCGGTTCCGTCACCGGTAGTGAGGAGGCGCAGGCCGTAGTCGGCCTCGATGAGACGGGCTTCGGCCTGGGAACGCTTGGCTTCGTTGTGGCGGCGGGGCCGGCGGCCGTCCTCGCGGACGGTGGTGGCGATGATGTGGATGTGGTCGTCGGCGTGGCGGACGGCTGCCCAGCGGCAGGCGGCGGTGTCGCCCTCGGGGGCCATGCCGGTGGCGGCGACCATGCGGCGGGCGATGTCACCCCACTGCTCGTCGGTGAGGACCGGGTCCTCGGGCGCGGCACGTACGGACAGGTGCCACACGTGCTCGGTGGGGCGCCGTGACTTGGGCAGGGCTTCGACGGGCTGGTCGAGGAGCCTTTGCAGGTCTGCGTAGGTGGCTTTCGGGTTGCGTCCAGGGTCGGGGACGAGGCTGTCCCAGGCCGCCACGAGGTGCGGGTCGGTGTGTTCCTCGTGGGTGCCGGGGCCGTAGAGGTAGCGGATCAGGCCGATGGTGCGGGTGCCCATCTTGTGGATGCGGGGGATCATCCGGCGGGGGTCTCCGTCTCGACGTAGCGCTGGGTGAAGTCGTCCACGCGCTCGGCGGTCCGTTGGACGGCGTCGAGGACCGCCTTGGCGTGCGGGGCGTCGGCGCCGGAGTTCAGGACGGTGGTGACCTGGTTGAGGTTGTGGCCGATCTGGCCGAGGGCCCGGCGCAGCGCGAACAGCTCTCTGACCATCTCCCGGTGGGTGGCGATCTCGGCTTCGGTGTGTTCGAGGTCGCGTGCGGCCTTCAGGGCGGAGTGGGCGAGGAAGGCGGCGATGCTCATGTGGCAGGCGGACGCGGCGTGGGTGAGGAGCGTGAATTCGTCGTCGTTCATGCGGCAGCTGGGCTGGTGCACGCGCTTCTTCTCGGCGAGCAGGCGCTCACGCTGGCGCACGTGCGATGTCGTTGGGGCGGTGTGCGTGCAGCGGGGGGTGTGGCAGGTGTGCTGTCCCTCCGTTTCGTGGTGCGATCCGGCTTCGGCGGCATCTCGAAGGACCGGCGCCCCCTGGTGCCGGTCCGCTCCCGTCACCCCTGGGGCGGGGGAGCCCAGAGCATTGCTCCCGACGGGAGCAATGCTCTGGGTACAACTTGCTCCTCCTGAGGCTGGAAGCGAGGGCATGTTCTCGTCGTGGCTGGGAGGGTCGTGCGGTGGGTTGTGCATGCGTGTCCTTGAAGCGGTAGAGGCTGGTTGTGTGCAGGGGCTGTTGGGCGGGGTCGACCGGTTGGGGACCGCTCGCTCGTGACGCGAGACGCTGCCGGTGCTATCCGGGGACCGGGCGGGGACGGTCCCCGTTTCGGGTAGGAACTCGGTCCCCAGCGGCAGGGGCGTGGGGGACCGGTCCCGTCTCGGTCCCCGTAGTGGTGGGTGGGGACGGTCCCCGACGTGGTGACCTGGCGGTCCCCGAACCGCCGCAGGGTGGTCCCGGATGGTGGGGACGGAGGGGCCGGTCCCCACTGAGTCGGGGGACGTCAGGCGGGGGTGACCTGCGGAAACAGAGTTGGGGACCGGTCCCCGTGGTGGCCGGCGCGCGCAGCGCAATCAGGGGACGGTCCCCGATCGACTGCTGCCGGTCCCCTCCTGGGGGAGGTCGCTGCCAGCCGGGGAGCGGGGCCAGGTTGGGGACCGGGACGGGGAGTACGACCGGGACGGGACCGGGTTGGGGACCGTGATTGGGACGGGGACGGGACCTGGATGGGGACGGTCCCGAACGGATCGGACCAGTTGGTTCGGTCCCCACGATGACGGGGACCGACCTGGGTGGGGACCGTGGTGGTCAGGAGCCCGACGGCTGGGCGCGTCGGCGGTCCGGGCCGGTGAGGATGACGCGGGTGGTCATCTCTGCCAAGCGGGAGGCGACGCGGTCCCCGACTGCGTTGCGGAGTTCCGCGATGGGCAGGTTGGTGGTGATCAGGGTCGGGAGCATCTCGGTGTAGCGGCGGTTGATCAGCCGGTACGTCAGCTCCTCGGTCCACTCGGACTGCTTGGCCGCGCCGAGGTCGTCCAGGATCAGCAGCGGGCACCGGCCGAGCTCTTGGATCTCCCGCTCGGGGTCGTGGTTGGGCCGGGGCCGGAGCTGGGCGTAGAGGTCGGCGGAGGTGACCGCCTGCCAGCGCAGGCGTACTCCGGCGGCCAGCAGCGAGCGGACGGCTCCGTAGGCCTGATGGGTCTTGCCGATGCCGGTGGGTCCGGCGATCAGCAGCGAGGGGCCGTAGGCGATGCCCCGGGTACCGGCCGGCCCGTTCCGCCCGGCGCCGGTGACCGCCTCCACCCAGCCCAGGACTTCGGGTTGGGTGGCGAGTGCCTCGCGGTAGCGGGGCGGGATGCGGCGGTCGGCGAGTTCCAGGGCGGTCACCGGCTCCACCGTGGGCCCGGCGAGTGCGGTGTCGGGGTCGATGCCCTTGGCAGCGAGAATGGCCTGGAGACGGGCTGCCAGGGTGCCAGCACGCTGGGGATCGCGGGTCGCGGTGGTCACAGCTGGCCTCCGTAAGCGGCTTCGGCGTCAGCGGGGTTGGTGTACGGCTGAGGGGTTCGGCGCGCGCCAGCAGCGGCCTGCGGCGGGTTCATGGCCTCGTTGACCAAGCTGGGCAGCAGGCTCGGGTAGAGGCTCTTGAGGCGCATGCGGTCGACCCCGGCTCGGATGTGGTCCGGGTCGATGCCTTCGTGCAGCAACTTGCTGATCTCCCGGCCGACATGGCCCAAGACTTTCTCCGGAGGGCGCTTGCCGCACGCGGCGGCGTACTCGGCGACCAGTTGCTGGGCCGTTGCGGTCTGGGGTGTGGCGGGGGCGCTCGCGCCTCCCAACGGAGATCCTAGATCCATGATCCTAGGTCCTAGGTCCGGACCGTGAGGGCTCGGCGCAGGCTCCCGCACTTCCTGCTGATGCTGCACGGAGGGCTCACTGAACCCGCCCTGACCTGCGGATACGGGGACCATCGAAGCGGCGTGAGATGTGGGTGCGAGCTCCGGGGCGGGTGCCTGATGGTGCACGGACGCCTCACGGAGCCCTCCCTGCGCCAGCGGTGAAGTCAGGGGTACCCGACCGCCGTCGTGGTAGGGACAGTTCGGGTGCCGGACACCGCTGGGGCGGTTGACCTTCTGGTGCTTGGAGAAGGCCACGATGTGCAGGTACCGCTTGCCGTCCTCGCCCTCGTACCGGCAGATGAGTTCATTGCCGGCGAGCTGGGTGAGGTCGTCCTCGACCTCGATCGGGCCGTGTTCGGGTCGCAGGGACCACAAGAGGCCCGCGATGACGGCGGACTGGTCACGGAACCGGCCGTGGTCGTCGGCCTGGGTGAGCAGACCGAAGAACGTCCGCTCCGCGGTGATGCTGATGGCGGCCAGTGATTCGGAGCTGAAGGCTTCAGGCTTGATGGTGCGGATGCGTGCCATGCCTATCGCCCCGCCTTCGCCTGCTGCTGGGACGGCGACGCCGCAGTGGGCGCGGGTGTGCGGACGGCTGCTTCGGCCGTACTGTTGGGCATAGATGTTCCTCAGATCCGTTCAGGAGTGGGCGGTTTGGGCAAGGGACTCCCATCGGCTCTCGGCGCTGCAACGCCGGGAGCCGATTCCTTTGTCAGGGGTGCTTGGCCAAGACAGCCACACCCAGCCCGCGGAAGTCCAGCGAATCCGCACTCGAAAAGCGTCAGAGCGCATCGCTGATCGCGAACGTCTTCACAGTAAGGGCGAATCCCCGGTTGACCAAAAGGTCGACGGCGTAGGGAGAGCGAGGAAGATCGCACCCCGAAAGTCATTGACCGGGGTAGGCGAGGCGATCTATGTTTCCGCCGCCGAGCCACTGATGGTGTGCGTACCTCTGTGATCCGAGATGGGTCCTAGTTCCGCAATGGCCGCCTATGCGCGAATCGCCAGTTCGTTCTCCGTGAAACGGGCTCCAAAGTCCCATGTCTGGGCTTCCGTGATTACGAGAACCCGGGAACCCGAGCTACAACAGACGCATGCCCCGAAGAGCTACGGAAATCGGTCCCGCCGGAGAACGGACCGCCCACGCCATCGAGCGGCTGCGCACCTCGCGCGGATTCGCCCAGCGAGAGCTCGCTGCCCGTGTCACCGAGCTCGGCCACCCCATGACCAACACCATGCTGTCCCGCATCGAACGCACCCGCCGGCGCTGCGACGTGGATGACCTCGTCGCCATTGCGGCCGCCCTCGGTGTCTCCCCACTCGCCTTGCTCCAGCCCGCGACATAGGGGTCCGGGGTGGGTGCGCTGTGACGCCGCCCCGGCTTATACCCGACGATCCCCGGTCAGCCAAACCGGGGGATTCTCCAGACCATAGAAGTAGTCCGCTCCACCTGCCTGACAGCAAGCGGGGGCGGACTCGTCATGCCCGATGTCCGTCGCCACAGGCTGTCGACGGAAGACCCCGAAGGTTTCGATACGTGCGAAGTGTTGGTTGTGACAGTGAATTGCTGGCGAATGTCCGTATGTCTCCCCGTGTGTCGCCGCTGGGGAGGGGTTTTCTGAACGTGCGTGAAGCCGCCGAATACCTGGGGCTGTCGCCCGCCACCCTTTACGTGTGGCGGCACCGTCGCCAAGGCCCGCCGAGTTTTCGGATGGGGCGGAGCGGACGCGTGATGTACCGGATCGAAATGCTTGACGAGTGGATCCGAGAGCAGGAGCAGGCGGACTCCCGCAGCAATACTTCCCTAAGTCCGGTGAATGCCGCCCCGCAGCGCCGCGCCGGGTACTTGGCCACGGCCTGACCGACCTACCCGGCCTTACCACCCGCCCTACGCCCAACCCTAACCCCGAGGAATTCTTTGGCCGGCTATATCGAAGATCGTTGGATCAAAAAGAAGAAGGATCCCGTCACAGGGAAGCGTGAGCGTACGACCCGTTATGGCAAGGGGCCTCGGTATCGGGTCGCTGGAATCCCGGGCGTCCGGGACATGTCGTTCGATGTGCTGGAGGACGCCAAGGGGTGGCTCCGGCGGTCCGGCACCGACAGCGAGCGGGGCGAGTTCGTCGACCCGCGCGACGGCTCCATCACCTTGACGGACTTCGTCACGCGCCACTGGCGCGCCGGCGTTCGCGGCGCGCCCGGCACGGTCAAGCGAGTTGACGAGCGTGTACGACTCCACATCCTTCCGCACCTCGGTGCGGTGGCGCTGCGCGACGTGTCGGCGACCGTCCTGCGCGGCTACATAGCCACGCTCGAAGGCGAATGCTCTCCGCGGTACGCCCGGCAGATCCTCACCTCGCTGTCGAACATCTTCGAGACCGCGATCGACGACAAGCGCCTCGTCCGCAACCCGATGCGGGCCAAGACGGTGCGTTGGCCCAAGGCGCCGGACGAGGATCATGACGCGTGGCCGCTGGCAACGGCGCAGCGGGTGCGGGACGTGATCAATCCTCGCTACCGGATCGCGGTCGTCGTCGCGCTGGGGTGTGGGCTGCGCCAGGGAGAGGTGTTCGGGCTGTCGCCGAGGGACATCGACTTCGAACGCGGTGTCATCCGGGTGCGCAGGCAGGTGCAACTCCTCTCCGGGCGGCTCTACTTCGCTCTGCCCAAGGGTGGCAAGACGCGCATCGTCGACATGCCCCGGTCGGTCGCCACGGAACTGGCCGCGTACTTCCTCGACCATCCGGCCGTCGACGTCGAGCTCCCCTGGGGCGGACCGGAGCCCGACCGGGAGAAACAGAGCTTCCCGCTCGTCCTCACGACGACGTACGGCAACGCCATCCGCGCCAACATCTTCAACGACGAGGCCTGGAAGCCGGCCCTCGCCGCGGCCGGAGTCATTCCCGTACGGGAGAAGGGTGCGCGGTGGAAGGCTTCGCGCAAGGACGGCTTCCACGTGCTCCGGCACACCTACGCCTCGGTCCTCCTCGAAGCGGGCGAGTCCATCGTGACGCTCGCCCGGTGGCTCGGTCACTCAAGTCCGACCATCACCCTCGACCACTACGCCCACTTCATGCCGGAGGCCGGCGGCAAGGGACGCGCGGCCATCGACGCACTGCTCGGCACGGTGCCCGAGTACGTACCTGAGGGCCTCGTCTCCTCTCACGGCAGCATCTGAGAGCCCGTACCGACAGCGGTCGCCTGCGCCCGGCAATGTTCCAGCCCCGCCGTTACCTCCGCCTGGTCCGGGCTGTCCTCGGTCGCCAGAAGTTCCCTGGCCGTAACCATGGCCGCCCAGAACTCGGGAGGTGAGCCCCGCCCGTCCCGGAACCGGGTCTGCGAGAAGAGCAGGAAGATCTTCGTGAGCTCCCCGGTTCGAAACCAGGGGATCATGCCGCCAGGAAAGCCTCCGCGGGCGCCGGCGGCAGTCCACAACAGGTTGCGGATCCGCTCGCCGCGACCGTCCAGCACTTGGTCCACGACGAACACGTGCGCACAGGCGAGGAGCATGGCGACGATGTCTTCCTCTCCCGCCTCGAACTCGTCGAAGAGGGGCCGTGCCTCGTGGATTCGAGCTTCGGCGTCCGGCCGGGACACTCCCAGGGCCAGACATAGGGCCAACGCGCAGGCGTCCCAGTCACCGGTGCGCGCGGCCAGTTCGGCGAAGACCTCCTCCGTGCCCTGTCCGGCGGCCAGCATCTCGCGGGCCTCCAGAACGAGCGCGTCCCCGCCTTCCCCGTGCTTCATGGTCAGAGGCTACAGCGATGCTCGAACGCGACAGAGGGGCGCGGTGACTTGAGCGTCCCGTCATTCCCGTGATTCCGGCTGGTCGTGCAGGTGACGACGCTGGGTTCAGCGGCAGAGGTCCATGATGGTGTCGTCGAAGTTGGGGAACTCCCGGGTCGCCAGCTCGATCACGGCTGCCGCCGACCGGCGCTGGTGCGGTGCGAATCCTTCGGCGATGGCTGCCAGCTCCGGATTGGGCTGCGCCTTCCAGTCCGGCTCGTAGGATGTGGCGGCTTCCCAGGGGCCGAAGCCGTCGGCCAGTAGCCACAGGAAGTCGCCCAGGTCGCGTGCTATGACACCGGTCTCGCCCTCCGAGCCGAGGAAGACGATGGGCTGCTCGGCCAGAGGGCGGCTCGGGCGGATGAGCCAGATCGCCGCGTACCCGCCCGTGCCGTCCTGTCCGAACACGCGGAAGTCGTTGCCGTCCAGTTCGCTGTTCCCGGTCCATGCCTGGAACCAGTCGGTGGTCTCGGCAGCGGACAGGAAGGCCGGGAAGGGTTCGAAGTCGACCCCGGTCTTCCCGTCGGCGTAGTCGAACCGAACGGCCATCGCGGTGGCGAGCGCGGCGGGGAACTGTCGGTCATCGGTGGGCTTCACGGAGACAGGCTAGACACGGGGTCGGACATCGACGCCCCACGGGCAAGGTCGTTGGACGACTGCCGGCTCGTAATCGTCGGGGGAGACAGGACAGGCCTGGTCGCGACAACGGGTGGCACAGCATCTGCTGTGCCACCCGTTGTCGTTACCCTCCGCAATCGCGTGCCGTCGAAGGTGGTCGGCGGTGCGGGAGGGCTGGCCCCAAGGTGCGGGGGAGCGCCCGGCATGGGCGGGCTGCGGATTCTCCCCAGATTCTCCCCAGGGGGTCCTGCGGGCCACTTCTCAGCCTTCGCAGGAGCTAAGTTGATCAATGGCGCTGCTGTGCGGTCTACAGCCAGTCGCGCTTCTTGAAGATGACGTACAGGCTCACGCAGACCACTGCCATCAGCAGGATCGCGAAGGGGTAGCCGGCTGCCCACTTGAGCTCGGGCATCGTCTCGAAGTTCATGCCGTAGATGGTTCCCACGAGTGTGGGTGCAAAGAGGATGGCGGCCCAGGAGGAGATCTTCTTGATCTCCTCGTTCTGTTCGAAGCCGGCCTCCGCCAACGCGCGCATTTCCGCGTTCTGTTGTTGGGAGACCAGGGTGGCGTTGACCGTCAGGATTTCGGTGAGGGCCTGGCGGAAGCCGTCCACGCGTTCGCTGGTGTGGGTGACATGGTCGGCGACGTCGCGAAGGTAGCGCTGGAGTTCCTCGTCCGTGCCGTACTTGGCGAAGCCGGCCATCAGGCCGTGGAGCATGCCGACCAGGGGGCGGGTGGCACGCTGGAACTCGACCATTTCGCGGGAGAGTTCGTAGATGCGGCGCGAGACCTCGGGGTCGCCGCGGAAGACCTCGGTCTCGATCTCGTCCATGTCGTTCTGGACGCCCTCCACGACCGGGGCGTAGCCGTCGACCACCGCGTCGAGGATGGCGTACAAGGCGGCCTCCGGGCCCAGGGAGAGGAGTTCCGGGGCCGCCTCCATGCGGCGGCGGACCGCCGAGAGGTCGGGGGCGGCCCCGTGGCGGACCGTGATCAGGAAGTCCGGGCCGACGAAGATGTGGAGTTCGCCGAAGTCCACCTCCTCCGGCGCGTCCAGATAGCGCGCGGCGCGCAGGACGACGAAGAGGGTGTCGCCGTAGCGTTCCAGCTTGGGGCGCTGGTGGGCCTCCAGGGCGTCTTCGATGGACAGCGGGTGGAGATTGAACTCGGCGGCCAGAGAGTGGAGTTCGGACTCCGTCGGGCGGTGCAGGCCGATCCACGCCATACCGTCGCTCTGTTCGCGCAGTTGTCGGTAGGTGTCGGCGAGGGTGGCGGGGGAGGCCACACGTCGGCCGTCGCGGTAGACCGCGGAGTCAACCACGCTGCGGTGGTCCGACGGCGTCGGCGCGGCGGGCAGTGGTCGGCCCGTGCGCGGCGGGCGGCGGTCTGGGCGCTCCGGCATCGCAGTCAGCTCCCGGTGGCTCGGGTGTCTGGTCGGACGGTCTCGTCGTTTGGTCTCGTCGAATGCGTGTATTGGGGCAAGGGGCAGGATATACGGGCCAAAGGGGACTGTGGGGACGGTGGACGCCGACATCGCGGACGGTAGGTGTCCGCAAGGCGCGTTAGCGTGCGGTTATGGCCTCCACGACCAGCGGTCCCGTACTCGACACCCGTGCGCTGAACCGTGCCACGCTCGCCCGCCAGCTGCTCCTGCGGCGCGCCCGGATGTCCGCGGCCGACGCGGTTACGCACCTCGTCGGACTCCAGGCGCAGAACGTCAGGCCGCCCTACTTCCAGCTGCACGCCCGCCTCGCCGGTTTTCGGCCCGCCGAGCTGGCCGACCTGATGGAGTCCCGGGAAGTGGTCCGCATGGTCACGATGCGCTCCACCCTCCACACCCACACCGCGCACGACGCCCTCACCCTGAGGCCGCTCGTCCAAGACGCCCGCGACCGGGAGGTCGGGTACTTCCGCGCCGGGCTGACGGGAGTCGACCTGGACCGGCTCACGCGGACCGCCCGGGCCTTCGTGGAGGCCGGCCCGCGCACCATGGCGGAGATCCGGGAGGAACTCCTCACCCACTGGCCGGACGCCGACCCGCAGGCCCTGTCGGTCGCAGCCCGCTGCCGGCTGCCGCTCGTGCAGGTCACCCCCCGCGGCGTGTGGGGCCGCAGCGGCCAAGTCCGGCTCACCACCGCCGAGCACTGGCTCGGGCGCCCGGCCGGGGAGCCGCAGTCGCCGGACGAGATGGTGCTGCGCTACCTCGGCGCCTTCGGGCCGGCCTCTGTGAAGGACATGCAGACCTGGGCCGGCCTGACCCGGCTCCGCCCCGCCTTCGAGCGGCTGCGGCCGCGCCTGCTCACCTTCCGGGACCAGAACGGCGTCGAACTGTTCGACGTCCCCGACGCGCCCCGCCCCGACCCGGACACCCCCGCCCCGCCCCGCTTCCTCCCCGAGTTCGACAACCTCCTGCTCTCGCACGCCGACCGCACCCGCGTCGTCCCCCCGCAGGTCAAGGGGCGCAGCTGGACGGGGAACCAGGCCCACCGCACCCTCCTCGTCGACGGGTTCCTCGCCGGGCTCTGGACCGCGGACGCCGGGGTGCTCACCGTCGAGCTGTTCGCAGCGGTGACGAAGGCGGTCGAAGCGGAGATCGTGGCCGAAGGGGAACGGCTCCTCGTGGGGATGGAGAGCGACGCGCGGACGCGCGGCGCCCCGACGGCCCGGGGCGGTGTCCGCTTCGGGTCAATCCGCGGCTGACGCCGTCTAGTGATCCACAGCGTCACGCGGCACGATGCCTCACATGACGGAGAACAGCGCCACCGCACAGTTCCTGGCCGCCCGCGACTTCCTCCTCGAACGCCGGGGGGACTACGAAGCCGCTCGGGCCGGCTTCACCTGGCCCCGCCCCGAGCGCTTCAACTGGGCCCTGGACTGGTTCGACCACATCGCCACCGGGAACGGGGCCGACGCCCTGCGCATCGTCGAGGAGGACGGCACGAGCCGGGGGGTCTCCTTCGGGGAGCTGTCCGTACGTTCGGACTCGGCCGCGAACTGGCTGCGCGCCCAGGGCGTCGCCGCCGGCGACCGCGTCCTGGTCATGCTGGGCAACCAGCGCGAGCTGTGGGAAGTGATGCTCGCCGCGATGAAGCTGCGCGCGGTCGTCATCCCCGCCACCCCGCTGCTCGGCCCCGCCGACCTGCGCGACAGGGTTGAACGCGGACAGGTGCGCCACGTCATCGTGCGCGCCGAGGACACTGGCAAGTTCGACGAGGTGCCCGGCACCTACACCCGCATCGCGGCAGGTCTCCGGGTACCCACCGGCTGGCGCCGCCTGGAGGACATGTACCAGGCGCCCAGTGGTTTCACGCCCGACGGCGAGACCCGGGCCGACGACCCCCTGATGCTCTACTTCACCTCCGGCACCACCGCCCGCCCCAAGCTGGTCGAGCACACGCACGCGTCCTACCCGATCGGTCACCTGTCCACCATGTACTGGGTGGGACTGCGCCCCGACGACGTCCACCTCAACATCGCCTCGCCGGGTTGGGCCAAGCACGCCTGGTCGAACCTCTTCACGCCCTGGAACGCGGGCGCGACCGTGTTCGTCTACAACTACACGCGCTTCGACGCCGAGCGGCTGATGGCGGAGATGGACCGGGGCGGCGTCACCACCTTCTGCGCCCCGCCGACCGTCTGGCGGATGCTGATCCAGTCCGACCTCGGTCTGCTGCGCAACCCGCCGCGCGAGGCCGTCGCCGCCGGCGAGCCGCTCAACCCGGAGGTCATCGAGAGGGTCCGCGAGGCGTGGGGGGTGACCATCCGCGACGGCTTCGGCCAGACGGAGACCACCTTGCAGGTCGGCAACTTCCCGGGCGCCCCGGTCAAGCCCGGATCGATGGGCCGTCCGGCGCCCGGCTACGAGATCGTCCTGCTGGACCCCGTCACCGGCAAGGAGTCCCCCGACGAGGGCGAGGTCTGCGTGGACCTGCGCACCCGCCCGGCCGGCGTGATGACGGGCTACCGCGACGATCCCGAGCGCACGGCGGAAGCGATGGCGGACGGCCTCTACCGCACCGGCGACATCGCCTCGCGCGACGCCGACGGCGACCTCACGTACGTGGGTAGGTCCGACGACGTCTTCAAGGCCTCCGACTACAAGATCAGTCCCTTCGAGTTGGAGAGCGCCCTGCTGGAGCACGAGGCCGTCGCCGAGGCGGCCGTCGTCCCGGCCCCCGACGCGCTGCGGCTCGCCGTCCCAAAGGCCTACGTCACGCTCGCCGCCGGCTGGGAGCCCGGGGAGGAGACGGCCCGGGTGCTGTTCGAGCACTCCCGGGCCGTGCTGTCCCCGTACAAGAGGATCCGCCGCATCGAGTTCGGCGAGCTGCCGAAGACCGTGTCCGGCAAGATCCGCCGGGTGGAGCTGAGGGAGCTCACCGAGGCCGGTTCGACGAGGGAGTACGACGAGGACGACCTCGGCTGACGGATCAGGCCGGCAGCTGCGCCTCGATCGCCGCGATCACCTCGGGCGCCTCCGGCTCGGTGCGCGGGCGGAAGCGGGCCACGACCTCACCGGCGGGGGAGATCAGGAACTTCTCGAAGTTCCACTGGATGTCCCCCGCCTCCCCGTCCGCGTCCGGGGTCTTCACCAGCTCCTGGTACAGCGGGTGCCGGTTCTCGCCGTTGACCTCGGACTTCTCCAGGATCGGGAAGGTCACGCCGAAACCCGACGCGCAGAACGTCTGGATGTCGTCCGCCGAGCCCGGCTCCTGACCGCCGAACTGGTTGCACGGCACGCCGATGACCGTGAAGCCCTTCTCCTCGTACTTGAACTGCAGTCGGGCCAGCCCGGAGTACTGGGGAGTGAGGCCGCACTGCGAGGCGGTGTTGACCAGCAGGATCGCCTTGCCCTTGTAGGCGGCCAGACTGGTCGGCTCGTCGGACAGGGTGGTCAGCGGGATGTCGTACAGGCTCATCGGGCTCGTTCTCCTCAGCGGACGCGATTACGCAATGTCCCGAGCCTATGGCCCCGTGCCGACAAGTGCGTCCGCCGGGTCGTTGACGGGCTGCGGCATGCCCGTGAGGTCCATGACGAACAGCGGTATCCCCAGGTCGTCGGCGCGCGCATGGGCGTCGGAGGTGTACCCGGCAAGGGAGAAGTAGACGCTCGTCGCGGAGGCGGTCAGCCCGTTCAGCCACACGCATTCCACCGCCCGCAGTCCGGCCGGCGCCGTACTCGGATCGACCTGGGCCACCACGCCCGGAGCGCGCAGGTCGACGGTCGCGGACGGGATCGGCGGCCCGTCGGGCTGCCGTACGTCCCGGAAGCCGAGCCAGCGCAGGTACAGCGCGGCCGTCGCCACCGCGTCCCGGGCCGTACGGATGGTCACGGGCCGAAACGGCGGGCGTGACTGTGTCGGGCCCGTCCGCGCGGCTCCGTCCGGCCCCTGCCCGATCCCTTGTCCCGGCCCCTGTCCCTGACCAGTCGGTCCGGTCCCCGGGCCCCGCCCCGGCCCCCGGTGTGCCGTCGGGCCGGAGCCTGGGGCGCCGCCGTCTTCGGGCCGTACGTCCTCGCCGGCCCCCGCTACGCCGCCCCGCGGACCGGCGGCCGCCCACGGCGGTTCGGGGGCGTGGACCGGGACGAGCACCACGGTCCCGCACGAGCCGCACCCCACCTCGGGGTGCGGCCAGTCGCTCTCCCGCCCACAGGCCGCGCACCGCACGGTCACCCAGCCGTCCGTCCACGTCCGGTGCGTCAGCGGGAGCCCGGGCGCGGACAGGTCCAGCGGCGGGGTGATCGGACTCCCGCAGGCGCAGGGGTAGACCGGCGCCGTGTACCCGTTCTCGCGCCGGCACACAGGACAGCGCACCGGTACCGCTTCCGCCATGAGACCTGGACCCCCTACGTCGCTGTGCGTTGGTCCATGGTCCACCACGAGCGACCGGCCGGGGCGGCGTCGCCCCGATTTCCCGCCATGGAGGCGGGGATTTGTGCGACCGACCGACCGAGAAGCGGCTTTTGGTGGTTTCCGGGGTGTCGAAGCGCCTTGACGTGCGCGGAGCTCGCCGCTTAGTTTGTTCCGTATAGCAGAACAAAACTTCCGTATGACGGAAACTGCCTGACCGCCACACCGCAGGAGACCTCGATGCCTCGTATGACAGCCGCCGCCGCTGCAGTGGAGATCCTCAAGCGCGAGGGTGTCGCGCACGCGTTCGGCGTCCCCGGCGCTGCGATCAACCCGTTCTACCGCGAGCTCAAGAACGTCGGTGGCATCAAGCACACCCTCGCCCGCCACGTCGAGGGTGCCTCGCACATGGCGGAGGGCTACACCCGCACCGCGCCCGGCAACATCGGCGTCTGCATCGGTACCTCCGGCCCCGCCGGCACCGACATGATCACCGGCCTGTACTCGGCGATCGCCGACTCGATCCCGATCCTGTGCATCACCGGCCAGGCCCCGGTCGCCAAGCTCCACAAGGAAGACTTCCAGGCCGTCGACATCGCCTCGATCGCCAAGCCGGTCACCAAGAAGGCCACGACCGTCCTGGAGGCCGCGCAGGTCCCCGGCGTGTTCCAGGAGGCCTTCCACCTGATGCGCTCCGGCCGCCCCGGCCCGGTCCTCATCGACCTGCCGATCGACGTCCAGCTGACCGAGATCGAGTTCGACCCGGAGACCTACGAGCCGCTGCCGGTCTACAAGCCGCGCGCCACCCGCGCCCAGGCGGAGAAGGCCGTCCGCTTCCTGCTGGAGTCCGAGCGCCCGCTGATCGTCGCCGGTGGTGGCATCATCAACGCCGACGCCGCCGAGCTCCTCGTCGAGTTCGCCGAGCTGACCAACGTCCCCGTCATCTCCACGCTGATGGGCTGGGGCGTCATCCCCGACGACCACGAGCTGAGCGCCGGCATGGTCGGTGTCCAGACCTCGCACCGCTACGGCAACGCGACCTTCCTGGAGTCGGACTTCGTCCTCGGCATCGGCAACCGCTGGGCCAACCGTCACACCGGCTACAACCTGGACGCCTACCTCGGCGACCGCAAGTTCGTCCACGTCGACATCGAGCCCACCCAGATCGGCAAGATCTTCGCCCCGGACTTCGGCATCGCCTCCGATGCCAAGGCCGCGCTGGAGCTCTTCATCGAGATCGCCAAGGAGCTCAAGGCCGAGGGCAAGCTCCCGGACTACAGCGCCTGGGTCGCCTCGCACCTGGAGCGCAAGGGCTCGCTGCAGCGCCGTACGCACTTCGACAACATCCCGATGAAGCCGCAGCGCGTCTATGAGGAGATGAACAAGGCGTTCGGCCCGGAGACCCGCTACGTCACCACCATCGGTCTGTCCCAGATCGCCGGTGCGCAGATGCTGCACGTCTTCAAGCCGCGCCACTGGATCAACTGCGGCCAGGCCGGCCCGCTCGGCTGGACCATCCCGGCCGCGCTGGGCGTCGCCTCCGCCGACCCGGAGAACCCGGTCGTCGCGCTCTCCGGTGACTACGACTTCCAGTTCATGCTGGAAGAGCTGGCCGTCGGCGCGCAGCACAAGATCCCGTACGTCCACGTCCTGGTGAACAACGCCTACCTGGGCCTGATCCGTCAGGCGCAGGGTGGTCTCGGCATCAACTTCGAGGTCAACCTCGAGTTCGAGAACATCAACGCGCCCGAGCTTGGCGTCTACGGCGTCGACCACGTCAAGGTCGTCGAGGGTCTCGGCTGCAAGGCGATCCGCGTCACCGACCCGAACGAGCTGGGCGCCGCCTTCGAGGAGGCCAAGAAGCTGGCCGCCGAGTACAGCGTCCCGGTCGTCGTCGAGGCGATCTTGGAGCGCGTCACCAACATCTCGATGAGCAAGACGGTCGACATGAGCGACGTCACCGAGTTCGAGGAGCTGGCGACCGAGCCGGGCCACGCCCCGACCGCGATCCGCCCGATCTCGGCCTGATCCAGCAGGCGTCACCGCACCGAAGAACGGCCCCCGGAAACCATCGGTTTCCGGGGGCCGTTCCCTGTTCCGGCTCAACCCGGGGCGAGGCCCGCGATCAGCGCCTCGACGCCGAGCGCGAGCCGGGCGGCGGCCGGGCCGGCCGTCAACTCGTGCGTGTTCGCGGCGAGGTGACGGTAGGGGGCCGGGTCCAGTGCGGCAGTCGCTCCTCGATGGAGACGCGGGCGTGCCGGCGTTCCATCGCGTCCTGGGGCGCCTCGGGGCCGTTGCCCGACGGAGACCTCGTAAGTGACCGCGCCGATGTAGAGGACGCCTCAGGTCACAGCGCCACGCGTCTCGTTGGCGCTCCCCACCGCGGCTTCTGGTCGGTGCGCCCGGGCGCCGATCCCGGCGCGCTGACCGTCGTCCGTGCCGGCAGGGCGCCCTGGGAACGCTGCTGTTGTCGCAGGGGCTCAGGCCGGCGGGGTGCGCCATCGCCCCCATGGCCCTCGGCATCGCCCTGTCGGCGGGATCGGCGGGACCGGCGGGCTCCCTTACCCGGAGGCACGGGCGGGTGGTGACCCAGGGCGGCATCGCCTTGACCGCCCTCGGGCTCCTGGTGCTCTCCGCCTTCAACGACCGGGCCGCCGACGGCTGGAGGCCGGCTCCGGGCACGCCGGCGACCGGCCTCGGCATGGGGTTCGTGATCCCGCCGCTGTTCGACGTCATCCTGGCCGGGGCGTCCGAGACCGAGGTGGGTTCCGCCTCCGCAGTCCTGGACGCCGTACAGCAGTTGGCCGGCACGGAGGCGTGGCGCTGCTGGTCGCCGTCTGGACGTTCTGCACCGAGCACGGTGGCGCGGCGTCCACCGCGCTGTCCGTCACGGCTCTGACGACCCTGGTCCTGTTCGCGGGCGCCCTGGCCCTGTCCGTACGCCTTCCCCGCCACACGCGGGTATGACGGCAGGGCCCCACGCGAAGGCGGGGCCCCACGCGAGGCCAGACCCACGCACGAAGGCAGGCCCGCGCACGACAAAGCGCCGAGTCACGGGACCGTCCGTGACTCGGCGCTTTGGGTTGTGACCGCCCGACGGTGCGAGGCTGGCGCGACAGGACGTTCGCGCCGCCGGGCGGGGCAGGTGACTTGTGTACAGGGGACTCTGTGCGTGGCCCCTGTACACGAGTGGCTGGGACCGTGGCGGGCGGGCGACGAGAACTCCGGCTTCGTCTCCCTCAGGTCAAGAGACGGGCCTCGGAACCCATTACCACCGCACTGGCTCGCACGCTCGCCACGGTCCTCACGCGGCGCCGGTCACGAGGACCGGCGCTGTCCGCCCTCACCGCGTACCACCCCTCATCCGGGTCCGCGGTTCGGGCTCAGCACCCGGGGCCTGACCTCCCGTCAGACCCCCGGCACAACTGGGTGGCTCAGGCGTCGCGCAGGGCGCGGACGGCCTCCTCGACGCGCTTGCCGTAGTCGGCGTCCGCGGCGTGGAAGTGAGCCAGGTTCTTCTCGATGACGTCCTCGAGGGTGACCTGAGACAGGCCGCCGGCGATGTTCGCCACCAGACGCTCCTTCTCGGCCTCCGACATCAGACGGTAGAGCTCACCGGCCTGGAAGAAGTGGTCGTCCTTCGTGTGGGCGGGGGCCTCGTGGGTGCCCGTGTAGCCGGAGACGGCCTTGGGGGCGCCCAGGGCGAGACCGGTCTCGGCCGGACCCTGGTACGAGTTGGGCTCGTAGTTCTTGTCGTGGCGCGAGCCGTTGCGCAGCGCCATGACACCGTCGCGGCCGTAGTTGTCGGCCTTCGTCGCCTTCGGGGCGTTGACCGGCAGCACGGTGTGGTTCACACCGAGGCGGTAGCGCTGGGCGTCGGCGTACGCGAACAGTCGGCCCTGGAGCATCTTGTCCGGCGAGGCGGTGATGCCCGGGACGAAGTTGTTCGGGGAGAAGGCGGACTGCTCGACCTCGGCGAAGACGTTGTCCGGGTTGCGGTCGAGGACCAGACGGCCCACGCGCTGCAGCGGGTAGTCGGCGTGCGGCCACACCTTGGTGAGGTCGAACGGGTTGAAGCGGTAGTCCGCGGCCTCGGCGGCGGGCATGATCTGGACGTAGAGGGTCCAGCTCGGGTTCACACCGCGCTCGATGGCCTGGAGCAGGTCCGTCTGGTGCGAGTTGGCGTCCTTGCCGACCAGTTCGGCGGCCTGCTCGGACGACAGGCAGCGGATGCCCTGGTTCGTCTTGAAGTGGTACTTGACGAAGAAGGCCTCGCCGTTCTCGTTCGTCCACTGGTAGGTGTGGGAGCCGTAGCCGTTCATGTGACGGTACGACGCCGGGATGCCGCGGTCACCCATCAGCCAGGTGATCTGGTGCGTCGCCTCGGGGGCGTGCGCCCAGAAGTCCCAGACGTTGTCCGGCTCCTGCTTGCCCGTGAAGGGGTCGCGCTTCTGGGAGTGGATGAAGTCGGGGAACTTGATGGGGTCCTTGATGAAGAACACCGGGGTGTTGTTGCCGACGAGGTCGTAGTTGCCCTCTTCGGTGTAGAACTTCAGCGCGAAGCCACGCGGGTCGCGGACGGCGTCCGCGCCACCGAGGGAGTCGGCGACGGTGGAGAACCGCAGGAAGGTCTCGGTCTTCTTGCCGACCGTGTCCAGGAACGCGGCGCTGGTGTACGCGGTGACGTCGTCCGTCACCTCGAAGTAGCCGTAGGCGGCAGAGCCGCGGGCGTGCACCACGCGCTCCGGGATGCGCTCGCGGTTGAAGCGGGCGAGCTTCTCAAGGAGCTGCTGGTCCTGGATCAGGAGCGGGCCACCGACGCCGGCGGTGGCGGAGTTCTGGTTGTCGGCGACCGGGGCGCCGGACTCGGTCGTCAGCGTGCGCTTCGACATGGTGACCTTCCGTACGGGAAACTGCTGAGACGGAAGGCGTCTTCCGTCATGCGGAACAGCCTAATTTCGGCGTGAACACGACGTCAACAGTTTGTTGAAAAGAAAGAGTGTGGAGGTGATCCGGACGGTGCCGGCGCTTGGGCGCGACAGGACAGGTGTCAGCACCGGCACCATCCGGAAACTCGGGGTCCCCCTGGGGGGCGTTCAGGTCCGAGTGGCGGACCCGAGGGTGGGTCTGAGGATCAGACCTGGGCGCCGGAGAGGCGCTCGACCGCGCGGAGCAGGGCCGAGTGGTCCAGGCCACCGTCACCCTGGGCGCGCAGCGAGGCGACCAGCTGGGCGACGACCGCGCCGACCGGGAGGGCCGCACCGACGTTGCGGGCGGCGTCGGTGACGATGCCCATGTCCTTGTGGTGCAGGTCGATCCGGAAACCGGGCTTGAAGTCGCGGTTGAGGAAGTTGTCCTTCTTGCGGGTCAGGACCGTGGAGCCGGCCAGACCACCGTTGAGGACGTCCAGGGCGGCCTGGAGGTTCACGCCCGACTTCTCGAGGAAGACGACGGCCTCGGCGCAGGCCTGGATGTTCACCGCGACGATGAGCTGGTTGGCCGCCTTCACCGTCTGGCCGGAGCCGTGCGGGCCGCACAGGACGATGGTCTTGCCGAGCGTCTCCAGGATCGGGAGGGCCGCGTCGAAGTCGGCCTGCTCGCCACCCACCATGATCGACAGGACGGCCTCGATGGCGCCGGCCTCGCCGCCGGACACCGGGGCGTCGATGACGCGGATGCCCTTCTCGGCGGCGTTCTTCGCGAGGTCGACCGAGGTCTGCGGGGTGATCGACGACATGTCGATGATCAGCGCGCCGGACTTGGCGTTCGCCAGGATGCCCTCGGGGCCGTAGTTGATGGCCTCGACCTGCGGGGAGGCGGGCACCATCGTGATGATCACGTCGGCGTCCTTGACGGCCTCGGCGATCGAGCCGGCGGCGGTGCCGCCGGCGGCGGCCAGGCGCTCCAGCTTGTCCTGCTCCAGCGTGAAGCCGGTGACCGAGTAGCCCGCCTTGATGAGGTTCTCGGACATGGGGGAGCCCATGATGCCGAGGCCGATCCAGGCGATCGAGGGAAGCGCAGTGGAGGTGCTCATGATGAGGGTCCTTCTCTTAATGCTTTGTACGAAAAGTGCGGGAGGTGCCTGGCTGATCGCCCGGACTTTGTCCGCCTACTTGGCGGCGCGGGCCTCGGCGGGCAGCCACGCGAAGGACGCGGCCGCGTCGGCGGCCTTGTACTCCAGGCCCACGTAGCCCTCGTATCCGGCCTTCTTCAGCTGGTCGAGGAGCTCTTCCAGGGGAAGCTCGCCGGTGCCGGGGGCACCGCGACCCGGCTTGTCGGCGATCTGGACGTGTCCGGTCTTGGCGGCGTACTTTTCGATGACCTCGGAGAGGTCCTCATCGTTCATCGCCAGGTGGTACAGGTCGAGCAGGAACTTGGCGTTGCCGAGGCCGGTGGCCTCGTTCACCTTGTCCACGATCTCGATGCCGGCCGGGGCGCTCACCAGCGGGTAGAGCGGCGACTCCGGCTTGTTGAGGGTCTCGATCAGGAGAATGGCGCCCACCCGGTCCGCGGCCTTGGCGGCCGTGACCAGGTTCTTGAGAGCCAGCTCGTCCTGGACCGCGGGGTCCACGCCGTCGACGCGGTTGCCGTAGAGGGCGTTCAGCGCCTTGCAGCCGACCGAGGCCGCGAAGTCGGCGGCCACGTTGATGTTGGCGTTGAAGCGGTCCGACTCCTCACCGGGTACCGAGACCGCGCCGCGGTCCGGGCCCGGCAGTTGGCCGGCGTAGAAGTTCAGGCCCACCAGCTGGGTGCCGGCGTCCTCAAGAGCCTTCTTGAGGGCGTCCAGCTCCGCCTGGGCGGGAGTGGGGGTCTCGATCCAGGGCCACCACAGCTCGACCGCCGTGAAGCCGGCCGCGGCGGCGGCCGCGGGGCGCTCCAGGAGCGGGAGTTCCGTGAAGAGGATCGAAAGGTTTACATCGAAGCGCTGGTCCGTGTATCCCATGAGGGGTGTGCGCTCCTTCCGTATTGCGGAAGTTAGTTTCTGCTTGATGGAAGACTGCATGGAGGTTCGCGTGGCTGTCAAGTGCGCACTCCCGAAAAGTCCCACCTGCGGGGTAGCTTGACCCGCGTGCGATTGAGAGTGGAGTTCACGACCGAGCCCTTCGACCTCGAAGAGGCTCCCGCCCATGCCGTGGCCGCGCGCGAGGTCATCCAGAAGGCGCGGCTGGACGCGGTGGATGTCGGCCCGTTCGGCAATACCGCCGAAGGGGAATCCGGCGAGGTGCTGACCGCCGTGGCCGCGCTGCTGCGCAATTCGCTGGAGGCCGGGGCCACCCGGGTGTCCCTCCAGGTCAATGTGATCGCGGAAGGCACCACCCCATGACCGAGCCCCGCGACCACCCCTTCGTCGCCGCCGTCAAGCCGCTGGTGGACGCGATGGGAGGCGAGCTGATGGACCCCGCCCAGGCGCAGCCCGACGACGTCGTGCTCAGCTGGGAGGGGCGGGAGCTGCTCGCCGTCCGCCTGCCCCAGCTCTCCGACTCGCTCGACCACATCCTGGCGGCGCTGGAGCGCCGGCACGGCGTACCGTTGGCTCAGCTCGACCGGAAGTCCAAGCAGGACGTGGTGCGGATACTGGAGGCGCGCGGCGCCTTCTCCGTGCGGCACGGCGTGGAGACGGTCGCGGGCGCCCTGGGTGTCAGCCGCTTCACCGTCTACAACTACTTGAACAGGGACTCCGGCCCTTCCAAAGGGGCCGAGAAGAACAGCCGGCAGTGAATGCCCGCTGACCTACCGTGACGAGCCGCCGCCCGATTCACCCGGGCGGCGGCTTTTGTGTACGGGAAGTTTCAACAAAGTGTTGACGACGTGTTGTGGAGGGCGTTAGCTATGCGCAGCCCGTCAAAAGCAACAACAGGCCACGGAGGCCTACCGTGACTTCGAGTCCGACCCCGGGTCTCACCCGGTTCAACGCCTTGGACGACAGTGCGGCCACGGCCGCGCTGCACGAGGTGTGCGCCAGTTCGGCATGGGGCGGCAAGCTGCTCGCCCAGCGCCCCTTCGCCACCGTCGAGGCACTCTTCTCGGCCAACGAGTCCGCCATGGCGGAGCTCACCGCCGAGGACCTGTCCGAGGCGATGGCGGGGCACGCGCCGATCGGGCGCCCGAAGCCGGGGGACCCGACCTCCGCGCGCGAGCAGCGCGGCATGGCCGGCGCCTCGGAGGAGCTCCGCAACGAACTCCTCGAACTGAACCTGGCCTACCAGGAGAAGTTCGGCCACGTCTTCCTCATCTGCGCCACCGGTGCTACCGGTGAGTTCATGCGGGACGCGGTCAAGGTACGGATCGACAACTCGCCGGAACAGGAGCGGGAGATCGCCCGCGGCGAGCTCGTGAAGATCAACCGGATCCGCCTGACCCGACTCGTGGAGGAAGAGAGCGCATGAGCACTGACACCACCGCTTCACCCAGTAGCTCGGTGTCCACGCACATCCTGGACACCAGCATCGGCCGCCCCGCCGAGGGCGTCGCCATCTCCCTGTCGGCCCGTACGGGCCTCGACGGGGAGTGGGCGGCCCTGGGCGCCTCCGTCACCGACGCGGACGGCCGATGCAAGGACCTCCCGGCCCTGCCGGAGGGAACCACCCACGTACGTCTCGACTTCGAGACCGAGACGTACTTCTTGGGCAAGCACAGTTCGAATAAGCAAGCCGAGGCGCAGCAGGACGCCCCCCGCGTAAGGGACAGCGGTTCGTTCTTCCCCGAGGTCACCATCACTTTCGCGGTGAACCCGGGCGAGCACTATCACGTACCGCTGCTGCTCAACCCGTTCGGCTACTCCGTTTACCGAGGGAGCTAGCATGGCCACGATTCTGGGCCAGAACCAGTACGGCAAAGCAGAGAACCGCGTCGTCAAGATCACGCGGGACGGCGACACGCACCACATCAAGGACCTGAACGTCTCGGTCGCCCTTTCCGGCGACATGGACGACGTCCACTACTCCGGCTCGAACGCCAACTGCCTGCCGACGGACACCACCAAGAACACGGTGTACGCGTTCGCCAAGGAGCACGGCATCGAGTCCGCCGAGCAGTTCGGCATCCACCTGGCGCGTTGGTTCGTCAACAGCCAGGAGCCGATCCAGCGTGCGCGCATCCGGATCGAGGAGTACGCCTGGGAGCGCATCCCCACCTCCGACGCCAACTCGAAGTTCATCGGGTCGGACGAGGTGAAGCACTCCTTCGTCCGTCAGGGCCAGGAGACCCGGGTCACCCAGGTCACGTACGACGGCACCAACTGGGAGGTCATCTCCGGCCTCAAGGACCTCGTCGTCATGAACTCCACGAACTCCGAGTTCTGGGGTTACGTGAAGGACAAGTACACGACGCTGAAGGAGGCCTACGACCGCATCCTGGCCACCCAGGTGTCGGCTCGCTGGCGCTACAGCTGGTCGGACGACGAGCAGCGGATGCCGAACTGGGAGAAGTCCTACGCCGAGGCGCGCAAGCACATGCTCCACGCCTTCGCGGAGACCTACTCCCTCTCGCTCCAGCAGACCCTGTACCAGATGGGTTCGCGCATCATCAACCACCGTTCGGAGATCGACGAGGTCCGCTTCTCGCTCCCGAACAAGCACCACTTCCTCGTCGACCTCGAGCCCTTCGGCCTCAAGAACGACAACGAGGTCTACTTCGCCGCCGACCGGCCGTACGGTCTGATCGAGGCGACGGTCCTCCGCGACGGCGTCGACGCCCGTATTCCCGTGGACATGACCAACCTCTGATGCGGGACGCGTCGTCCCGGGGCTCCGCAGTGGCCCCGGGACGACGCGACAATCAACAACTTCCCGAATCGGCACCCGGACGCATCACACGGGGCAGCAGTACTGTCAGCTGTCAGGCCCCCGGCTCCGGCACTCAATTCCCCTGGGTTTGCCGGCCCGCACCGCCACTGAAAGCATGAGGAAGTCCCATGGCAGCATCTGCAGCCCCGGACAGCGCCGCCCCGCGCATCGTCATCGAGAACTGTGCGATCGCGACCGTCGACGCCCACGACACCGAATACGCCTCGGGTCACATCGTCGTCGCCGGCAACAGGATCGAGTCCATCGGCGCGGGCAAGGCCCCCGGGAACCTCGAGAACGTCGTCCGCCGGATCGATGGCACCGGGCACCTCGTGACCCCCGGTCTGGTCAACACGCACCACCACTTCTACCAGTGGATCACGCGTGGTCTGGCCACCGACCACAACCTCTTCGACTGGCTCGTCGCGCTGTACCCGACCTGGGCGCGCATCGACGAGCAGATGGCGTACACGGCCGCCCAGGGCTCCCTGGCGATGATGGCCAAGGGTGGCGTCACCACCGCCATGGACCACCACTACGTCTTCCCCAAGGGCTCCGGCGACCTCTCCGGCGCGATCATCCGCGCCGCGTCCGAGATGGGCGTCCGCTTCACCCTCGCCCGCGGCTCCATGGACCGCAGCGTGAAGGACGGCGGCCTGCCCCCGGACCACGCCGTCGAGACCCTCGAAGGCGCGCTCGCCGACACCGAGGCGACCGTCAAGAAGCACCACGACCACTCCTTCGACGCGATGACCCAGGTCGCCGTCGCGCCCTGTTCCCCCTTCTCGGTCTCCACCGAACTGCTCAAGCAGGGTGCCGAACTGGCCCGCCGCCTGGGCGTGCGCATGCACACCCACGGCAGCGAGACGGTCGAGGAAGAGCAGTTCTGCAAGGAACTGTTCGGCATGGGCCCGACCGACTACTTCGAGTCGACCGGCTGGCTCGGCGAGGACGTGTGGATGGCGCACAGCGTCCACATGAACGACTCCGACATCGCCGCGTTCGCCCGCACCAAGACCGGTGTCGCGCACTGCCCGTCCTCCAACGCACGTCTGGCCGCCGGCATCGCCCGGGTCCCGGACATGCTCGCCGCCGGCGTACCGGTCGGCCTCGGCGTGGACGGCACCGCCTCCAACGAGTCGGGTGAGCTGCACACCGAGCTGCGCAACGCGCTGCTCATCAACCGCCTCAACCCCGTCCACCGCGAGCGCGCCCTGAACGCGCGCCAGGCCTTGCGCCTGGGTACGTACGGTGGCGCGCAGGTTCTCGGCCGCGCCGACAACATCGGCTCGCTGGAGGCCGGCAAGCTCGCCGACCTGGTGATGTGGAACCTGGGCACGCTCGCCCACTCCTCCATCGCCGACCCGGTCACCGCGCTCGTGTTCGGCGCGGCCGCCCCGGTGACGCTCTCGCTGGTCAACGGCAAGCAGATCGTCGAGAACAACCGACTGCTCTTCGCCGACGAGGACGCGATCGCCGTGTCCACGCGGGAAGAGGCCCAGCGCCTGGCGCGCATCTCCGCCCAGGCCTGATCCCCCGGCCGGCGCCGGGGGCACCCCACCCGGTCACCGCCGGGAGGTACTCCCAGGACTCCGGCCGGGGGGGACGGCCCCCGGCCGGCGGCCGCGGACCCGAGCGGGGTCCGCGGCAGCCGTCCCGGGAAGCGCCCGAGGAAAATTCCGAGGGTGCTCCCGGGAACGGTGACTGCACCGCACTGAAACCCATTGCGCCACTGCGCCTCCGCCACAGCACCGCCGTACCGCCGCGCGCGGGAACGACTCGGGCGAATCGTTTCCGTATCTCCACGGGCAGGACAGCACGCAGCACCACCACAACTGAAGACAGGCTCGACTCGCACAGCTTTCGCACCACCTCCCTGACACCCACGTCCCCGCCGACGTGTCTAGCCGACCGGAGGAAGCCGTGGCCGCAACGCCCAGGTTTCGCAAAGACGCAGTCGTAGTACCGGAGGAGAAGCACCCGGTCGACGAGACCTTGCCTCCGCTGAAAATGTTCACGAGCGGTTTGCAGCACGTCGCCGCCATGTACGCCGGTGTCGTCGCCCCGCCCATGATCGTCGGCCCCGCCGTCGGTCTCTCCGCCACCGAGACCGCCTTCCTGATGGGCGCCTCGCTCTTCACGGCGGGCCTCGCCACCCTCCTCCAGACCCTCGGCGTCTGGAAGATCGGCGCCAAGCTCCCCTTCGTCAACGGCGTTTCCTTCGCCGGAGTGACCCCGATGATCGCCATCGGCAAGGGCGAGGGCGCGAACGCCATCCCCGTCATCTTCGGCGCGATCATCGTCGCCGGACTCGTCGGCTTCCTCGCCGCGCCGTACTTCGGCAAACTCGTGCGCTTCTTCCCGCCCGTCGTCACCGGCACGGTCATCACCCTGATCGGCGTCTCGCTGCTCCCGGTCGCCTTCAACTGGTCGCAGGGCGGCAACCGCACCGCCACCGACTACGGCTCGATGA
Organism: Streptomyces sp. Tek67B01; assembly: GCF_055231995.1. Classification (NCBI taxonomy): domain Bacteria; kingdom Bacillati; phylum Actinomycetota; class Actinomycetes; order Kitasatosporales; family Streptomycetaceae; genus Streptomyces; species Streptomyces sp. Tek67B01. The sequence continues at coordinate 1,529,220 of NZ_JBUYUY010000001.1, read as the reverse complement.
AGAACATCGGCATGGCCGCCCTCACCCTGGTGATCGTGCTGCTGATGCGCAAGTTCCTGCGCGGGTTCCTCCAGCAGATATCCATCCTGCTCGGTCTGGTCGCCGGAACGCTCATCGCCATGCCGCTGCACATGACCAACTTCGACGCCATCCGCGACGCGGACATCGTCGGCTTCCCCACGCCGTTCCACTTCGGCGCGCCGCAGTTCCAGGTCGCCGCCATCATCTCGATGTGCATCGTGATGCTCGTCTGCATGACGGAGTCCACCGCCGACATCCTGGCCCTCGGCAAGATCGTGGGCCGGCCGGCCGACGCGAAGACCATCGAGGGCGGCCTGCGCGCCGACACCCTCGGCAGCGCGCTCAGCCCGCTGTTCAACGGCTTCATGTGCAGCGCCTTCGCCCAGAACATCGGGCTCGTCGCGATGACCAAGGTGCGCAGCCGGTTCGTCGTCGCGGCCGGTGGCGGCATCCTGATCCTGTTGGGTCTGTGCCCGGTCGCCGCCTCCATCATCGGCGTGGTCCCGCTGCCCGTCCTCGGCGGCGCCGGCATCGTCCTGTTCGGCTCGGTCGCGGCCAGCGGCATCCAGACCCTGGCCGGCGCGGCCATGGAGAAGGGCGAGAACGCCCTGATCGTGGCGGCCTCGGTCGGCATCGGCCTGATCCCGATCGCGGCGCCCGGTTTCTACCACGCCTTCCCCAAGGACCTGCTCGTCGTCCTCGACTCGGGCATCAGCACGGGTTGTGTGGTGGCCATCGTGCTGAACCTGGCCTTCAACCACATCGGCGTCAAGAAGGAACCGGCCGCCGAGGCGGCCGCGGAACCGGTGTTCGTGCACTGAGTGCTCGTGCGCCGAGTCCTCGTGGACTGAGGGGTCGCGTGCACTGAGTGTTCCTGCATCGAATGTTCGCGTGCGGCGGTGCGGACGTCACCCACTGCGGGTGTGGCGTCCGCACCGCCGCACGCGCGTACGCCCCGGGGCGCGCAGCGCCACCGCCGAGTCCGTGATCCGCATCCCCGGCAGCCGCCGGGACAGCTCCGAGGTCTAGCGGGACAGCCCTTCGACGGTGCGCAGCCGCGCCGTGATCATGAAGTTCCAGCGCCCGCTGACGGACATGCGGGTCCGGGTCTCGCGCAGTCCCATGGCAGCTGCCGCGCACTCGCCCACGTCGTACTCCGGAACCTCCGCCCACAGGGTCGCCGCCACCGGCCATCCCGCGACGCGCTGGAACTGCTGCCCGCCGAGCCCGGGTCCGGGCCGGGTCGGGGAGCGCTGCGCGCGGCCCGGGCGCCGGCCCTCGCGCACATGGGCGCACCCGAAGCACGGGACGCAGCGGACGCCCCGCCGGAAGAAGAGGAGGGCGCACCCGGCGCCGACGCCGACCCGTGGGCCCGTTCCCGGGAGCGGTACGCCCGGGCCGTCACCGAGGCCGGCGCGGGCCACCCGCTGCGGGCCCGTACCGAAGTGCTGCGCGCGCCGGAGACCCAACTCGCCCTGGACGACCGGCTGGGCCAGTCCTCCTCGGCCGAGCTGCCGCCCGCGACCCGCGCGCCCCGCGGACCGTGCGCGAGCGGATGACCCCGCAGGCGCTGCGCGCCGCGTACGCGCAGGGCGCACGAACCGGGCTGCGTGCGCTGCTGCCCGAACTGTGAGCCCCTGTCCGCGTGGTCGTACTCCTTGCCGAACGCGAGCGGCGAACTGATCCTGAGGCCCGGTCACATGGCGCACGCGGACGTCCCCAGGGGCGTCCCCCAGCAGACAGGTGGTACCTGCCGATGCCAGAGTCACCGCAGTTGTGGATGCGCACCGAGACACGGCCCACCGAACGCCGAGCCCCCCTCACCCCGCACGACGCGGAACAGCTCGTGCGGCGGGGCGTACGGATCACCGTGGAGGAATCCGCCCACCGGATCTTCCCGCTCGCCGACTACGCGGACGCGGGCTGCGGGACGGCGCCCGCCGGGGCCTGGGCCACCGCCGCGCCCGGCTCCGCCTTCGTCCTCGGCCTGAAGGAACTCCCGCCCGCCCCGGAGCGTTTACGGCACCGGCACGTGTACTTCGGGCACGCCTACAAGGGGCAGACGGAGGGCCCCGCGCTGCTGCGGCGCTTCGCCGCGGGCGGCGGGACCCTGTTCGATCTGGAGTACCTGGCCGACGAGCAGGGGCGCAGGCTCGCGGCCTTCGGCTACTGGGCCGGGTACGCGGGCGCGGCCCTGGCCGTCCTGCACGCCCGGGGCCGGCTCGCCGCCCCCCTCGTACCCCTCTCGCGCGCGGAACTCGACGCGCGATTACGGGACTCGCGGGCGGTCCCCACTCCGGGAGGGGAGCCGCGGGCCCTCGTCATCGGCGGCCGGGGCCGCAGCGCGCGGGGCGCCTGTGACGCTTTGACCTTGGCCGGGGTACGGGTCACCCGGTGGGACAGGAGCGACACCGCCCGGCTGGACCGGGCCGCCCTGCTCGGACACGACATCCTGGTCAACGCGGTGCTCACCACCCGTCCCGCACCCCCGTTCCTCACCCCGGCCGACCTGGACCCGGACCGGGAACGGCGGTTGACGGTGATCGCGGACATCACCTGTGACACCGGTTCCCCGCTGCACCTGCTGCCCGTATACGACCGGCTCACCGACTGGTCGGTCCCGGTCCGCAGGCTGCGCGCGGGCCCGCGCCCGCTGGACGTGATCGCCATCGACAACCTGCCGTCCCTGGTCCCCGCGGAGGCGGCCCGCTCCTTCTCCGCGGACCTGCTCCCCAAACTCCTGGCCCTCGGTACGGGCGCGCCGGACCCGGACTGGACTCGCTGTCGGGCGGCCTTCACCCGGGCCCTGGCGGGAGTCGGTCGCTCCGCCGATCGGCGAAGGCGACGGACGGGCACGGCCATGCCGTGACGAACCGGGCCGGGCCGGCTCGGTGAGCGTCGCCCCCGTCGCACCGCCGGGATCGGGCCCAGGCCGGTGGCGGGGACGCCGTGTCGGCGGTCCACCCCGGGTGGGGCGGACCGCCGGTACCGGGGAGCGTCAGGAGGCGGGGCTCAGGTACATGCCGCTCTGGTCGCCGCCGGGGGTGTTCTTGCAGCCCGACGACGCGTTCGCGGGCTGGGCCACCGCCAGGGCGAGGCAGCGCCCGACGGCCAGCTGGCCGAAGTAGTTCGGGTGCATGGACTCTTGGACCAGGCCCTGCGACTCGTTGTTGTCGATCCAGCGCGCCCACTCGCTCGTCCTGGCGGAAGCCGGCGCCGTCGTACCCACTTGCTGGGAGGCCTTGGCGCACACCTCGCGCCCCTGGAGCATGTCCCGCAGGTCGAGGAACTGCACGCCCTTGGCCGCGGCGACCGCCTTGATGCCGTTCGCGATCTGCGGCACGAGCGAGTCCCGCGCCCAGTCCGAGTCCCGGTTCCAGAAGGGGCAGCCGCCGGTGTTGAGCCGGCTCCAGTCGCTCTGGGTGTACCGGTTCTCCGCGCCGCGCGGGATGGGGGACGGGTAGGACTGGAGCACGATCCGGTAGGAGGAGTCCGCGTAACCGGCGCCGCGCATCACGGCCCGGATCTCGTCGACCGACTTGCCGACCTTGGTCATGACTCCGGCGATCTTCTGGTCAACGGCCGCCTGCTGGTCGTCGTAGCAGTACGAGTTCCACAGGACGAAGTCGTAGGCGCACTCCTTGATGATGTCGGCGAAGCCGAGGTCGTTGCCGCCGATGGACAGCGCGATCACCTTGACGTCGTCGGTCGCGGCCACCGCCGCCAGCTGGTCCGCCTGCGGCGCCTCGCCCTTGAGGGGGACGCCGCCGTTGGAGGCCCGGAAGACGTTGTCCGAGACGGCCCCGGAACAGGCCAGGTTCACGGCGACGTCGGCCACCGCGCCCGCGCTCAGCACCTCGGCCGCGTCCGAGCGGTCGCATCCGCCGGCCGTGGTCCCGTACACCTTCGAGGGGTCGTACGTACTGCCGCCGACCCAGGCCCGGTCGGTGCCGGTACGACTGCCGCTGTTGGTCAGGCTGTTGCCCTTCCAGCGGCCGGCCTCGCCGGATATGTAGCTGTCGCCCATGGACACGATCGCGGTGGGCCCCTGGCCGGGACTCGCCGCGGCCGGGCCGGCGCCGCCGCCCAGCAGCGCCGTGACGGCCAGTGGCAGGACCATCGCGACACCCGCCGTCCGTCGCACGCGACGGCGGGTCGGGGCCTTGTTGACGTTGCGGAATCCGATCACTGCGGAACTCCTGCGGTCGGCCACGCGGAGGCCAGGCACAACTGGCGTCGCGTGGCTGGGAAGTGGGGGTTACCGCCGGCGCCGGTGGCATCGGAAAGGTGACACGCGCCCGGATGTTACCGCTAGGTACAGGCAGATTACGATGACGTAACGACCGACCAATCGGTCGGGAATCGAGTCCGCCGCGAGCCGAACACGGCTCCGCCCCCGGCGCGTTGGGGCGACGGGGGCGGAGTCGGTGCGTTCGGCTGCTGTGCGTTTCAGTCGACGTGCGGGGAGGTCAGCCGATCAGCTGCTCGTACGCGGGGAGGGTGAGGAAGTCCGCGTAGTCGGCGTCGAGGGAGACCTGGAGCAGGAGGTCGTGGGCCTGCTGCCACTTGCCGGCCGCGAAGGCCTCCTCGCCGACCTCGGCGCGGATCGCGGTCAGTTCCTCGGCGGCGAGCTCGCGGGTCAGCTCGGCCGTGGCCGGCACCAGCGCGCCGTCGTGCTCGAACGCCACGCCCGCGTTGATCCACTGCCAGATCTGCGAGCGCGAGATCTCGGCGGTGGCCGCGTCCTCCATCAGGCCGAAGATGCCGACGGCGCCGAGGCCCCGCAGCCAGGCCTCGATGTAACGGATGCCCACCTGGACCGCGTTGCGCAGGCCCTCGTACGTCGGCTTCGCGTCCAGGGAGTCGATCGCGATCAGGTCGCCGGGGGCGACCGAGACGTCCTCGCGGAGCCGGTCCTTCTGGTTCGGCTTCTCGCCGAGCACCGCGTCGAAGGAGGCCATCGCGATCGGGACGAGGTCGGGGTGGGCGACCCAGGAGCCGTCGAAGCCGTCGGCCGCCTCGCGGTCCTTGTCGGCCCGCACCTTCTCGAACGCGACCCGGTTGACCTCCGCGTCCTTGCGGGACGGGATGAAGGCCGCCATGCCGCCGATGGCGTGCGCGCCGCGCTTGTGGCAGGTCCGGACGAGGAGTTCGGTGTAGGCCCGCATGAACGGGGCCGTCATCGTCACCGCGTTGCGGTCCGGCAGGACGAACTTCTCGCCGCCGTCACGGAAGTTCTTCACGATCGAGAAGAGGTAGTCCCAGCGCCCGGCGTTCAGGCCCGCGGCGTGGTCGCGCAGCTCGTAGAGGATCTCCTCCATCTCGTACGCGGCGGTGATGGTCTCGATCAGGACGGTCGCGCGGACGGTGCCCTGGGGGATGCCGACGTAGTCCTGGGCGAAGACGAAGATGTCGTTCCAGAGGCGCGCCTCCAGGTGCGACTCCGTCTTCGGCAGGTAGAAGTACGGACCCTTGCCGAGGTCGATCAGGCGCTGCGCGTTGTGGAAGAAGTACAGGCCGAAGTCCACGAGCGAGCCGGAGGCCGGACCGCCGTCGATCGTGAGGTGACGCTCCTCCAGGTGCCAACCGCGCGGTCGCATCACGACGGTGGCGAGCTGGTCGGCGGGCTTCAGGGCGTACGACTTGCCCGTGCGCGGGTCGGTGAAGTCGATGCGACGCTCGTAGGCGTCGATCAGATTGAGCTGGCCGAGGACGACGTTCTCCCAGGTGGGAGCCGAGGCGTCCTCGAAGTCGGCGAGCCAGACCTTGGCGCCCGAGTTGAGGGCGTTGATGGTCATCTTGCGGTCCGTCGGACCGGTGATCTCCACGCGGCGGTCGTTCAGCGCGGCCGGCGCGGGTGCCACCTTCCAGTCGCCCTCGCGGACCTGTGCGGTGTCCGGGAGGAAGTCGAGGCTGGAGGTGCGGGCGATCTCGGCGCGCCGTTCGCCGCGCCGGGCGAGTAGCTCGGCGCGGCGGGGGGCGAACCGCCGGTGCAGCTCGGCCACGAAGGCCAGGGCCGTTTCGGTGAGGACCTCGTCCTGCCGGGGCAGGGGCTCGGCATCGACGATGGCCAGCGGGGACGGCGCTGGTGCGGACATATCTGTCACTCCTTCAGCGGCGGTGCCTGGCGGCCGCGGGGGAATGCTCGCGCGAGACGGCACGCAGTGTCGTCGGGTGTGGAGAGTTCCGGAATACGGTCGCGGGCGCCGTCTGTGGGTTCAGGGCGCTTCTGACCAGTGGATAGTAATTTCCTCATGGTGGAAGTTCAATGGTTTGTTGATGTCGAGATTCTCCTGGTCGACATATTCCGCCGATCGGTGGCCCTCAGTGCCATACCCGTCACCCCGCGCACAAGCCGGCTCACGTCAGGCGTGCCAGGTCGGGCGGGGTGTCGATGTCGAACGCCTCGGCGATGTCCGCGCACTCCACCAGCGTCAGCTCGTCCGCGTGCTCCCGCAGGTGCGTCCGCGCGCCCCGGTCGCCGGTCGCGGTCTCCTCGATGTCGCCCCAGCGGGCGGACCCGAACAGCACCGGGTGGCCGCGCTCCCCCTCGTAGGCCGCCGCCACCAGGCTGGTGGGGGAGCGGTACGCCGCCAGGACGCGGGCCACCGCGTCCGCCCCGATCCCCGGCTGGTCCACGAGCGAGACGAGGACGGCGGCGGCGCCGGTGCCGTCCAGCGAGCGCAGGCCCACCCGCAGCGAGGACCCCATGCCCCGCTCCCAGTCCGGGTTGTCCACCACGACGCAATGGCTCAGGTCGGCGCGCTCACGGACCTCCGCCGCCGACGCGCCGAGCACCACGTGCACCGGGCCGCAGCCCGCCTCGCGCAGCACCCGTACCGCGTTCTCGACGAGCGGGCGGCCGCGGTACGGCAACAGTGCCTTGGGGCGCCCGCCCAGGCGACTGCCGCCGCCCGCCGCGAGGAGCAGGCCGGCGATCACCGGGCGGTCGGCGCCGGACCGGGTGGGGTGCGCGGTGTTGGCTGACATGACAGCGATTCTCGCCCTTGCGCGCGGCCGTGCGGGCGTCCCGCGGTGAACCCGCCCGGTGCGATCCGGCCGCGCGCGCTCCCGTCCCGGGTGAACCCGCGTCGTGCGAACCGGCCCAGCGCGCGCAGCGCGTCCGCCGCCGCCGCGAACCGCAGGGGCTCGGAGATCCGCCGCTCCGCGGCGGCCACCAGCGCGCGTTCGTCACGGTCGGGCAACACTCCGGCGTCACGGGTGATCAACATCGGTGTCTCCTTGCCAATCGGGGGCCAATACGGGGAGTGTGGTCCCCTTGATTGGCCTGGCAGGCAGAGCCAATCGGGGGAGGTTGGCATGGCGAACGGGCGAACCGTCCAGACCGCGGACAGGACCATCGGCAGCCGTCAGCTCGTGGCGCTCCTGCCGCCCGCCCTCCTGGCCCGGCCCGGCTACCGGGCCCTCGCCGACGCGGTGCGCACCCTGATCCTCGACGGGCGGATCCCCCTGCACGTACGGCTGCCCGCCGAACGCGAACTGGCCGGGGCGGTCGGCGCCGGCCGGGCCACCGTCACCGGCGCCTACGACCTGTTGCGCGAGAGCGGCTACGCACGCAGCCGCCGCGGCGCGGGCACCTGGACCGACCTGCCCGACGGGCACCGCCCCGTCGGCGCCCACGCCCTCCTCGGCGCAGGTGGGTACAGCGCCGACCAGGACCCCGGCACGGACCTCGCCATAGCCGCCATGGGCGCACCCGACGGGGCCCTCACCGAGGCCCTGGCCTGGGCCGCGTCCAGACTCCCCGAGGCGGCCCGCACCCCCGGCTACCACCCCTTCGGCCTGCCCGCCCTGCGCAGGGCCGTGGCGGACCGGTTCACCCGGCGCGGCCTGCCGACCCGCCCCGAACAGATCCTCGTGACGGCCGGAGCCCAGCAGGCGTTCGCGCTGACGGTGAGCCTGCTGTGCCGGCCCGGGGACCGGGTCGTCACCGAGAGCCCCACCTACGCCAACGCGCTCGACGCGCTGCGCCACGCCCGGGTGCGCACCGGGTCCATCGCGGTCTCCGAGACGGGCTGGGACATGGAGATCGCCGAATCCACCCTGCGCCAGACGGTCCCGCGACTGGCCTACGTCATCCCCGACTTCCACAACCCCACGGGCGCGCTGATGCCGCCGGAACAGCGGCTGCGCCTGATCTGCGCCACCCGGCGGACCGGCACCTGGTTGGTGGTGGACGAGACCATCGCCGACATCGCGCTGGACGTACCGGCCCCCGCCCCGCTGGCCTCGCTGGCGCCGCCCGGGAAGGCCGACCACGTGGTGACCATGGGCTCGCTGAGCAAGACGCACTGGGGCGGACTGCGGGTCGGCTGGGTCCGCGCCACCGCCAAGATGATCACCGAGCTGGCCTCGGTCCGGGCCGCGGCCGACATGACCGGTTCCGTACTGGACCAGCTGGTCGCGCTGCCGCTGCTGGAGGGTCTGGAGCGGGTGCTGCCGGAGCGGCTGGCCGAGCTGCGGGTGCGGCGCGGGGCCTTGGTGCGCGCGCTCCAACGGCACACCCCCGAGTGGTCGTGGCAACTTCCGCCGGGCGGGCTCTCCCTCTGGGTGGACCTCGGAGAGCCGGTCAGCTCCGCGCTGTCGGAACGGGCCGCGGCCGCCGGTGTCCACATCGGGCGCGGAGCGCGCTTCGGGGTGGACCCGGGCACCTTCGAACACCGGCTGCGGATTCCGTACACCCTTCCCCCCGACCGCCTGGACGAGGCCGTACGCATCCTCGCGACCGCGTTCCACGAGGGCGTCCCGCTCACCCCGGCGGTCCGCCGCCCCCACTGGGTGGCGTAGCCGCCCGGACCCTAGCGGGTGCGGATCAGGCGGCGGCCGGCGGCGGCGGCCACGGCCGCCGTGCGGGAGTCGACGCCGAGCTTCGCGTAGACGTGGACCAAGTGGGATTTGACCGTGGCCTGGCTGAGGAACAGCCGCTTGGAGATCTGCTGGTTCGACAGCCCGTCCGCGACCAGCTGGAGCACCTCCAGCTCCCGCTTCGTCAACGCCTGCGCGGGCGTCCGCATCCGGTCCATCAGCCGCAGCGCCACCGCCGGGGCCAGCGCCGACTGGCCGGCCGCCGCCGTGCGGACGGCCGCCGCCAGCTCCTCCGGCGGGGCGTCCTTCAGCAGGTAGCCGGAAGCGCCCGCCTCCACCGCCGCCAGGATGTCCGCGTCCGTGTCGTACGTCGTCAGCACCAGCACCCTGGGGGCCACCGGGAGCGCCGTGATCAGGGCCGTCGCCGCCGAACCGTGCATCCCGGACCCGAACTGGAGGTCCATGAGCACCACGTCGACCCCCGCCGAGGCGGCGAGCTCCACCGCCCGCTCCGCCGTCGCCGCCTCCGCCGCCACCGCGAAGTCCGGCTCGGCCTCCAGCACGGCCCGCAGTCCGGCCCGCACCACCGGGTGATCGTCGGCCAGCAGCAGCCGGATGGTCATCAGGGTGCCTCCAGGGGCAGCGGCAGGGTGACGGCCACGGCGGTGCCCTGGCCCGGGGCGGACTCCACGGTGAACAGCCCGCCCAGCGTCTCGGCGCGCGAGCGCATCGCGGGCAGGCCGAACCCACCCGCCCCGGAAGGCGCCGAGGAGACGTCGAAGCCGCGGCCGTCGTCGACGACGTCCAGCGTGACCGAGGCGTCCATGAAGGTCAGGGTGATCTCGGCGCGCCGGGCCCGCGCGTGGCGCACCACATTGGCCAGCGCCGACTGGGCGATCCGCAACAGCGCCACCTCGTACGGGGTGGGCAGCGCCCGGGACGCGCCGCTCAAGGAGAACCGCACCCGCGGCCCGGGCGCGGCCGCGCACAGCCGCTCCAGCGCGGCGGGGAGCGACCCGTGCTCCAGATCGGGCGGGGTCAGGGCGCGTACGAACCGGCGGGCCTCGGCGAGGTTCTCCTGCGCGGCCTCGCGGGCCCGACCGATGTGCTCCAGCGCCGCCGCGTCCTCGGGGAGCGACCGCTCGGCGGCCCGCAGCAGCAACTGGATGGACGACAGCCCCTGCGCCAGCGTGTCGTGGATCTCCCGCGCGAGCCGCTCCCGCTCGGCGAGGACGCCGGCGCTCCGCTCGGCGTCCGCCAGTTCCGCCCGCGTCGCCATGAGCTCCTCGATCAGCCGCCGCCGGCGCTCGCTCTCGCGGTACAGCGCCTGATAGCCCAGTACGGTCGCCACCGCCACGGCGCCGCCCAGCAGCGGCCCCAGGAACGCCCCGGGCGTCACCACGACGCCGTCCGCCGGGCCACTGTGCCCGAGGAAACCGCCGATGGCCGCGCAGGCCGTCACCGCGACGGCCGTGATCCCCCAACGCAGCCGCAGCAGGTGCAGTTCCAGGAAGTACAGCGGGAAGGCGATCCAGAGCCCGTCCGGGGAGACCACGAGCAGCGCCGCCCACGCGCAGCCCAGCGCCCCGAGCCACACCGCCCCGGCCCGCGACGACCGGTGCACCGCGGGGGTCAGCGCCCCGCCCGCGTAGAGCGCGGCGAGCAGCGCGCAGACGGCCACCACCCACCCGGCGCGCGGCGTGGAGTCGGTGACGGCCCGACCGGCGGCCAGGGCGAGCAGTCCGAAGAACAGCGCGTGCAGGCACAGCCGCAGGACGCGCGAAACGGGCGTCAGCGGGCGGGAGGCGGGGGAGCGGGGGCGTACGGGCATGGCCTGACCAGCGTAAGCGCGGCCGGCGGGCGCCCGGTCAACCGAAAGTTCGATATCGGGATCCGCCCTTCGATACCGGGAACCGAACCGCCGCGCGATGCCCCGGGCCCACTGCCGACAGCAGGGTGGGGACCATGTTCGTCGCATGGAGAGATCTACGGTTCGCCAAGGGCCGCTTCGCCCTGATGGGGGCGGTCGTCCTGCTGATCACGCTGTTGGTCGGCCTGTTGTCCGGACTCACGTCCGGACTGGCCCGGGAGAACATCTCGGCCGTCACCGCACTGCCCGCCACCCACCTGTCCTTCGCCGCGCCCACGGGCGACCAGAAGGTGTCCTTCACCAACTCGCAGGTGCCGGAGGCCGCCTGGCGGACCTGGGGAACGCGACCGGGGGTGCGGATGGCGCAGCCGCTTGCCATCCGCACCGCCAACGCCGTCCGCGGCGAGCGCACCGCCGCGGTCTCCCTCTTCGGCGTCGACCCCGCCGGACGGCTCGCTCCCCCCGGCTCCGGCCTCGCCCCGGGCCGGGTGGTCCTCACCGGGAGGGCCGCCGAGGAACTCGGCGGCGCCGAGCCCGGGACCCGGCTGAGGGTCGGCCCGCTCGAACTGACCGTGGCCGCGGTGTCCGGCACCGCCGCGTTCAGCCACACCCCGGTGGTCTGGGCGGACCTGGGGGACTGGCAACGCGTCGGGAACCCGGGCGGGGGCGGCGGCACCGTCGCCACCGTCGTCGCCCTGGACGCGCCCGGCGCCGACCTCGCGGCCGGCGACAAGGCCGCCGGCACCCGGACCGAGACGATCGACGACGCGCTCGGCGCCATCGGCTCCTACACCTCCGAGAACGGCTCCCTCCAGCTGATGCGCGGCTTCCTCTTCGCCATCTCGGCGCTGGTCATAGGGGCCTTCTTCACGGTGTGGACCATCCAGCGCAGCGGTGACATCGCGGTCCTGAAGGCACTGGGGGCCTCCACCGGGTACCTGCTGCGGGACGCGCTCGGGCAGGCCGTGGTCATGCTCGGCCTCGGCACCGGGCTCGGCACGGCGCTCGCGGCCGGCTTCGGCGCGCTGATCAGCGGCGGCGCGGTGCCCTTCGTACTCGACGCGGCCACCGTCCTCGTCCCCGCCGCGGTCATGATCGCGCTCGGCGCCCTGGGCGCGGCCCTGTCCATCCGGCGGATCACCGCCGTCGACCCGCTGACCGCCCTGGGGAGCGCCCGATGACCCTGCACCTCCACGACGTCACCCTCACCTACCCCGACGGCGACAGCCGGCTGACCGCGCTGGACGGCGTCTGCCTGGAGGTGCCCGGCGGCACCCTCACGGCGGTCGTCGGGCCTTCCGGTTCCGGGAAGTCCAGCCTGCTCGCCGTGGCCGCCACCCTCGTGACCCCGGATTCGGGGCGGGTGGTCGTCGCGGGCCGGGACACCGCCGACCTCGGCGCGGCCGAGAAGTCGAAGCTGCGCCGCGAGGAGATCGGGATCGTCTTCCAGCAGCCCAACCTCCCGGCCTCGCTCACCGCCGCCGAGCAGCTCCAGGTGATGGCCCACCTCTCGGGCCGCCCCGCCCGGGCGGCGCGCGGGCGGGCGCTGGAGCTGCTGGACGCCGTGGGCCTGGCCGACAAGGCCGATCGCCGTCCCCACCAGCTCTCCGGCGGCCAGCGCCAGCGCGTCAACATCGCCCGCGCGTTGATGAACGAGCCCGCCGTGCTGCTGGTCGACGAGCCCACCAGCGCCCTGGACCACGAGCGCGGAGCGGCCGTGCTCGACCTCCTGGTCACCCTGACCCGCGAGCGCTCCACGGCCACCGTGCTGGTCACCCACGACCACGCCCACCTGGAGCGGATGGACGGCACGGCGCGGATGACCGACGGTCGCCTCACCCGGTCGGTCCCGACGGCCTGAGCGACGTCCGGGCCCCCGCGGCCACGCGAGAGCCCCGGCGCCCTCCCTCGCGGGCGGCGCCGGGGCTCTCGTGGCGGGAAGGCTACGCCGGGCTCTGGCTCTGCAAGGCCACCGACAGCTCGGTCGCCACGCCCTGGAGGATCGGCACGAAGGACTCGGCCACGGCCTCCGTGACCCGGCCCGCCGGGCCGGAGATGGAGATCGCCGCGGCGGTCGGGGAGTTCGGCACCGACACCGCCAGGCAGCGGACCCCTATCTCCTGCTCGTTGTCGTCGACCGCGTAGCCGACCTTGCGGACCTGCTCCAGGGCGTCCAGGAAGCCCTCGGGCGTGGTGATGGTCTTCTCGGTCGCGGCCGGCATACCGGTGCGCGCGAGCAGGGCACGGACCTCGTCGGCGGGGGTGTACGCGAGCAGCGCCTTGCCCACGCCGGTGGAGTGCGGCAGCACCCGGCGGCCGACCTCCGTGAACATGCGCATGGAGTGCTTGGAGGGCACCTGGGCGACGTAGACGATCTCGTCCCCGTCGAGCAGCGCCATGTTCGCCGTCTCCCCGGTCTCCTCCACGAGGCGGGCCAGGTAGGGCCGGGCCCACGTGCCCAGCAGCCGGGCGGCCGACTCGCCGAGGCGGATCAGCCGGGGACCGAGGGAGTAGCGTCGGTTGGTCTGCTGGCGGACGTACCCGCACGCCACGAGGGTGCGCATGAGGCGGTGGATCGTCGGCAGCGGGAGACCGCTGGCGGCGGAGAGCTCACTGAGGCCGACTTCGCCCCCCGCGTCGGCCATGCGTTCGAGCAGGTCGAAGGCGCGCTCCAGGGACTGGACGCCACCGCCGCCGGCGGTGGGCTTGGCGGAAGCGTCGGTGGTGCTGGCGCTGGACGTCGGCACGGGCGCGGTCCTTTCGGTACTGGCAGGCAAGGAAGCAGCCTACCGGTCGGTCGGCGTCGGCCCTAGAGCCGGGCGATGCCTTACCCGCCGGTCAGAGGGGGTTTGTCCGGGAGACGGAGGGTGCCCTGAAGTTACCCGGCGTCCCTGGATGGTGGTAGCTACATTCTGTATAGTGAAATCTTAATTCCATCTTGTGGAAACGTCCAAGCGGCCCGCGAGGGTGTCAGCGGTCCGTCCGGACACTCTTGACTGGCTTCGGATCGCGGTGAAGACTCCGTCAACAGAACGTTGAATTTCGCTCTGTGGAAGTAGATGGGGAGGTTCCGGCGTGTCCGACGACGTGGAACTGGTACTGCGCTCGACTCGCGTCATCACCCCGGAGGGGACGCGCGCCGCTTCGGTAGCCGTCGCCGCCGGGAAGATCGTCGCCGTACTGCCGCACGAGGCCGAAGTACCGGCCGGGGCCCGGCTGGAGGACTTCGGGGACGATGTCCTGCTCCCCGGCCTGGTGGACACCCACGTCCACGTGAACGACCCGGGCCGCACCGAGTGGGAGGGCTTCTGGACGGCCACCCGCGCCGCCGCGGCCGGAGGCATCACCACGATCCTCGACATGCCGCTGAACTCCCTGCCGCCGACCACCACCGTGGACCACCTGCAGATCAAGCAGGACGTGGCGCGCAGCAAGGCCCACGTCGACGTCGGTTTCTGGGGCGGTGCGCTGCCCGACAACGTCAAGGACCTGCGCCCCCTGCACGACGCCGGCGTCTACGGCTTCAAGTGCTTCCTGTCGCCCTCCGGCGTGGACGAGTTCCCCGAGCTCGACCAGGAGCAGCTGGCCACCTCGCTCGCAGAGATCACCGGTTTCGGCGGCCTGATGATCGTGCACGCCGAGGACCCGCACCACCTGGAGTCCGCGCCGCACAAGACCGGCCCCAAGTACGCGGACTTCCTCGCCTCACGGCCGCGCGACGCCGAGAACACCGCGATCGAGAACCTCATCGCCCAGGCGAAGCGGTTGAACGCGCGCGTCCACGTCCTGCACCTGTCCTCCTCCGACGCGCTGCCGCTGATCGCCGCCGCCAAGGCCGAGGGCGTCCGGATCACCGTCGAGTCCTGCCCGCACTACCTCACCCTCACCGCCGAGGAAGTACCCGACGGCGCCAGCGAGTTCAAGTGCTGCCCGCCCATCCGCGAGGCCGCCAACCAGGACCTCCTGTGGGACGCGCTCGCCGACGGCACCATCGACTGCGTCGTCTCCGACCACTCGCCCTCCACCGCGGACCTCAAGACCGGCGACTTCGCCACCGCGTGGGGCGGCATCTCCTCCCTCCAGCTGGGCCTGCCCGCGATCTGGACCGAGGCGAGGAAGCGCGGCCACACCCTCGAAGAGGTCACGCGCTGGATGTCCACCGCGCCGGCGGCCCTGGCCGGACTGGCCGCCAAGGGCGCCATCGAGGCCGGCCGCGACGCCGACTTCGCGGTGCTGGCCCCCGAAGAGACCTTCACCGTGGACCCGGCCCACCTGCACCACCGCAACCAGGTCACGGCGTACGCGGGCAAGACCCTGCACGGCGTCGTGAAGTCCACCTGGCTGCGCGGTACGCAGATCGCCGACCACGGCACCCCGACCGAGCCCACGGGCCGACTTCTCGAAAGGCAGAACTGACTGTGACGGCGATTCCCTCCTTCACCGGCAACGCGAACCCGTACGGGGGCGGCGACCCGTACGCGGACTACCGCACCGCGGACTTCCCGTTCACCCAGTACGCGAACCTCGCGGCGCGTGCGCTCGGCGCCGGTGTCATCGCCGCCAACGACGAGTTCTTCGCCGAGCGCGAGAACCTGCTCATCGAGGAGCCCGCGCACTTCGACCCCGAGCACTTCGGACACAAGGGCAAGGTCATGGACGGCTGGGAGACCCGCCGCCGTCGGGGCGTCTCGGCCGAGCAGCCCTGGCCGACCGCCGAGGACCACGACTACGCCCTGATCCGCCTCGGCGCCCCCGGCGTCATCCGCGGCATCGTCGTCGACACCGCCCACTTCCGCGGCAACATGCCGCAGGCCGTCTCCGTACAGGCCGCCGCCGTCGAGGGTTCCCCGACCGCCGAGGAACTGCTCTCCGACGACGTCAAGTGGACGACCCTCGTCGAGCGCACCCCCGTCGGCGGCCACGCGGCCAACGGTTTCGAGATCAACGTCGAGCAGCGCTTCACGCACCTGCGCCTGAACCAGCACCCGGACGGCGGCGTGGCCCGCCTGCGCGTCTACGGAGAGGTCCGCCCGGACCCCAAGTGGCTCGCCGCGCTCGGTACGTTCGACGTCGTCGCCCTGGAGAACGGCGGCTCGGTCGAGGACGCGTCCAACCGCTTCTACTCCCCGCCGACCAACACCATCAACCCGGGCCGCTCCCGCAAGATGGACGACGGCTGGGAGACCGCGCGCCGCCGGGACAACGGCAACGACTGGATCCGCTACCAGCTGGTCGCCGACTCCGAGATCCGCGCCGTCGAGATCGACACCGCCTACCTCAAGGGCAACTCGGCCGGCTGGGCCTCACTGTCCGTCAAGTCCGGCGAGGAGGGTGAGTGGACGGAGTTCCTGCCGCGCACCCGCCTGCAGCCCGACACCAACCACCGCTTCGTGCTGGACACCCCGGCGGTCGGCACGCACGTGCGCATCGACATCTTCCCGGACGGCGGCTTCTCCCGCCTGCGGCTGTTCGGCTCCCTGACGGAGGCCGGCGCGGCCGCGCACGCCGCCCGCCACCAGGAACTCGGCGGCTGATCACGTACCCCGGGGGCCGACACCCCCGGGGGCGTCCGGTCCGTACGGTCCGAAGGGGCGCACCGCCGGTCGGTGCGCCCCTTCGGCGTACGGGGAACCGCGTATCGGGAGCCGCGTACGGGGAGCCGTGTATCGGGAGCCGCGTACGGGGAGCCGTGTATCGGGAGCCGCCGGGACGGGTGCCGGCGGAAAAGTGACCCGTCTCCCGCGCGCGCCGCGGCGACGAGTCGGGGGGCGGCCGGGGAGTCTGAAGGGTGCGGACGACCTGACCGTACCGAGCAAGGAGCGCGGAGCCATGGGCAAGCTGACCCTCACCACCTTCCTCACCCTCGACGGGGTGACGCAAGCCCCCGGAGCGCCCGAGGAGGACCCCAGTGACGGCTTCCGCTACGGCGGCTGGCTCGTGCCCTTCGCCGACGAGGGCATGGGCGCGTTCGTGACGGAGATCTTCGACCGGGCCGAGGCGTTCCTCCTCGGGCGGCGCACCTACGACATCTTCGCCGGCTACTGGCCCCACCACGACGACCCGGCGGACCCCGTAGCGAGCAAGCTCAACCACCTGCCGAAGTACGTCGCCTCCACCACGCTGCGCGAACCGGCGTGGGAGAACACCACGGTCGTCGACGGCGAACACCTCCAGGCCGAGGTCGTACGGGTCAAGGACCGGCTGGACGGAGAGTTCCAGGTCCACGGCAGCGGGCGACTGGCGCAGTGGCTGCTCGCCCGTGACCTGGTGGACGAGCTCAACCTGCTGGTGTTCCCGGTGTTCCTCGGCGCGGGCCGCCGGCTGTTCCCCACGGGCGGCCTCCCGACGTCCTACGCCCTGACCGACCACCGCACCACCCCGGGCGGCATCGCCCTGCACACCTACCGGCCGACCGGCCGCGCGGCCTTCGGTTCCTTCACCGACTGACCGGGGGACCGCGGCGCGGCCGGACACGAAGCCGTCGACCCACCGTGATCCACTCCGGTACGGTGAGCCGCGTCCAGAGGGAGCCGCCGAAGTCTCCGCCCGCCTCCCGCCGCTGGAGACCCCGTGTCCGCGCTCGCCGTCCCCGTCCCCGCCCCCGCATCCCGCCGGGCCTGGCCCACCGATCTGCCGGTGCTGCTCGTGGCCGTCGTCTGGGGCGGCAGTTACCTCGCGGCAAAGGGGATCACCGCCGGACACACCGTGGTCGCCGTGCTCGTACTGCGGTTCGCGCTCGTGCTGCCGGTCCTCGCCCTCGCCGGGTGGCGGCGGCTCCGGGCGCTCACCGGGGCCCAACTGCGCGGCGCGGGCGCCCTGGGGCTCGTACTGGGCGGGATCTTCCTGCTGGAGACCTACGGGGTCGTCCACACCTCCGCCACCAACGCCGGGCTGATCATCAGCCTGACCATGATCTTCACCCCGCTCGCCGAGGCCGCGGTACGCCGCAGGCGCCCCTCCCGCGGCTTCCTCGGCGCCGCCGCCCTGTCCGTCACCGGGGTGGTGCTGCTGACGCAGGGCGCCGGGTTCACCGCCCCCGGCGCCGGCGACCTGCTGATCCTCGGCGCCGCCCTCGCGCGGACCGCGCACGTCCTGCTGATGGCCCGGATCAAGGTCGTCCAGGACGCCGACTCGCTCTCCCTCACCACCGTGCAACTGGCGAGCGCCGTCGCGGTCTTCGCCGTGCTGGCCGCACTGCCGGGCACCGGCGCGAGCCCGTGGGAGGCCGCCGCCGGCTTCGGTCCCGCCGCATGGGTCGCACTGGCCTTCCTGTCCCTGCTGTGCACGCTCTTCGCCTTCTTCGTGCAGATGTGGGCCGTACGCGCCACCTCCCCCTCCCGCGTCAGCCTGCTGCTCGGCACCGAGCCCCTGTGGGCGGCCGCCGCCGGTATCGCCCTCGGCGGGGACCGACCGGGCCCCGCCGGCCTCGTGGGGGCCGCGCTGGTCCTCGCCGGCACGGCCTGGGGCCGGCGCGCCGCAGGCTGATCGAATGGCCGAAAGCCGCTCCATCCGAGGTCAACTGCCGGTCTAGGGTGACCCCATGCCGATTCTGGACCTCAGTACGATCGCCGAAAACTTCAACGAGAACCCGTATCCGCACTACAAGCGGCTGCGGGAGAGCGGGCCCGTCCACCGCGTCAAGGCGGCGGACGGCCAGGAAGTCTGGCTGATCGTCGGCCACGACGAGGCCCGGCAGGCACTCACCCACCCCGACGTGTCCAAGAACTGGCTGGGCGCCGGCCTCTACAGCGACCGCGAGACGACCGAGGCCAGCGCCAACATGCTGCGCTCGGACCCGCCCCACCACACCCGGCTGCGCAAGCTGGTCGCCCCATCCTTCGCCCCCGGCCGGATCGAGGCCCTGCGGCCCATGGTCCAGCAGACCACCGACGCCCTGCTGGACGCGATGACAGCGCGCCCCGAACGTCGCGCGGACCTGGTCGAGGTCTTCGCGCAGCCGCTGCCGATGACCGTGATCTGCGAGATCCTCGGTGTCCCCATGAGCGACTGGGACTCGTTCCGGGCGTGGGTCGCGGAGATCGTCGCACCGACCGGGGTGGAGTCGGAGGCCGCGGCCTGGCGGCAGATGACGGCGTACGTGAGCGAGTTGACCGACGCCAAGCGCGCCGACCCCGGCGGTGACCTGCTCAGCGCCTGGACCATGAGCCGGGAGGAGGGCGGCGATCGGCTCACCCCCCAGGAGCTGGTGGCGATGGCCCTGCTGATGATGCTCGGCGGCGTCGAGACCACCGTGCACCTGATCACCAGCGGCATCCGAGCCCTGCTCGCCCACCCCGAGCAGCTGGCGGCCCTGCGCGCCGACCCGGCCGGCCTGATCGACGGGACGGTGGAGGAGGTGCTCCGCTACGACGGCCCGGTGGAAACCGCGAGCTTCCGCTTCGCCCGCGCGGACCTGGAGATCGGCGGCACCCTCATCGAGGCCGGTTCACCCGTGCTCGTCTCCCTCGCCGGGGCCGACCGCGACCCCGCCCGGTTCTCCGAGGCCGAGTCCTTCGACATCCGCCGCCCCGCCCGCGGCGGCGGCCACATCGCCTTCGGGCACGGCATCCACCACTGCATCGGCGCCCCGCTGGCCCGACTGGAGGGCCGGATCGCGATCCGCGCGCTCGTGGAACGCCTCCCCGACCTCGCGGAGGACCCGGACGGGCCGCTGGAGTGGACACCCGGCGCGATGGTCCGGGGCGTGCGGCGGTACCCGGTGCGCTGGTAGCGGGCGGGATCGCCGAGGATGCCCGGCGGATCACCCGACCCCCGGCGGGCCGCCCGACGACCGGGCCGCCGGTCACAGGCCGTCCAGCCGACACAGGACGTCCACGCGTCACAGGCCGTCCACCGGTCACAGGTCGTCCACCGGTCACAGGTCCGGGAGCTCCTCCAGCCGTACCGGGCGCCGCTCCCGGCGCGAGTGCTCGCAGGCCTCCGCGACCCGGAACGCGGCGAGCGCCTCCCCGCCGTCGCACGGGTTGGGGCCCTCGCCGCGCACCAGCCGTACGAAGGCCGCCAGCTCCGCCTCGTAGGCCGGGCCGAACCGCTCCAGGAACCCGGTCCACGGCTTGCTCGCCGGGGGTGGTCCGTGCGGCTCGGTCGACGCGATGGGCGTGCGGTCGTCCAGCCCGGTGGAGACCTGGTCCAGCTCCCCGGCCAGCTCCATGCGCACGTCGTACCCGGCGCCGTTGCACCGGGTACCGGTGCTGCTGACGAGGGTGGCGTCGTCCAGGGTGAGCAGGGCCGCGCCGGTATGGACGTCGCCCGCGTCCCGGAACGCCGGGAGGCCCGCGTCCGAGCCGGTCGCGTACACCTCGGCCACCTCGCGCCCGGTCACCCAGCGGACCATGTCGAAGTCGTGCACCAGGCAGTCCCGGTACAAGCCCCCGGAGGCCGGCAGGTACCCCGCCGGCGGCGGCGCGGGATCGGCCGTGTTGGTCCGTACGGTGTGCAGCCGACCCAGCGCGCCGGATCGTACGAGCGCCCGGGCGGCCGCGTACCCCGCGTCGAACCGGCGCATGAAGCCCACCTGGAGCACGCCGCGCGCCGCGCCGACTTCGCGCAGCACGGCCAGCGTCCGCTCCAGATCGGGGGCGACGGGCTTCTCGCAGAACACCGGCAGCCCGCCGCGCACCGCCCGCACGACGAACTCGGCGTGCCCCTCCGTCGCGCAGGACACGACGAGGGCGTCCACGCCCCAGCTGAAGACCTGGTCCACGCTCGGCGCGGCGGTGGCCCCGAGCCGGTCCGCGAGCCGCGCGGCCCGCTCGGGAACGGCGTCGGCAAGCAGCAGCGAGCCGGCGTCCGGCCGGCGGGCCAGGACCGCCGCGTGGAACGAGCCGATCCGGCCCGTCCCGATGATCCCGATGCGCATGCACTCAACGTGACCCCGCAGCGGGGACCTGTCAATCTGCCCGGGAGTGCCCCGATGGTCTCCCATGGTCCACTGTGGCGGATACTGGGCGGCTGGAACCGGAATGGACCGCTTTGACGACGATCGGCTGTGACGGGGACGAGATGCACGACGATTCGCTCGACGGGCGCACGACGAAGAGACGCGGGACAAGGGAAAGGCACGGCGACGTGGCTAGGGTTGGGACAGGGGTGCGCGTCGTGGGCGCCGTGCTCGCGGCGGTACTGGGCGCCTCCCTCGTGGGTTGCAGCAGTACGGGCGGCAAGCGCGCCGAGGAGCGGGCGAAGAGCGCCCAGGCGGGCCGGCCCGCCGTGAACACCCCCCGCTGGACCTTCGCGATGATCACCCACGCGGGCGATGGCGACACCTTCTGGGACATCGTCCAGAAGGGCGCCAAGGAGGCCGCCGCGAAGGACAACATCAACTTCGTCTACGCCCACGACGACCAGGCCCAGCAGCAGGCGCAGTACGTGCAGAACGCCATCGACCAGAAGGTCGACGGCATCATCGTCAGCCTCGCCAAGCCCGAGGCGCTCAAGGACGTCATCGCCAAGGCCGTCAAGGCCGGGATCCCGGTGGTGACCGTCAACTCCGGATCGGCCCAGTCCGCCGAGTACGGCGCCCTCACCCACATCGGCCAGGACGAGCAGATCGCGGGCGAGGCCGTCGGCGCCGAGTTGACCAAGCGCGGCAAGAAGAAGGCCGTCTGCGTGCTGCACGAGCAGGGCAACGTCGGCCACGAGCAGCGCTGCGCCGGAGCGAAGAAGGCCTTCGGCGGGGTCATGGAGAACCTGTACGTCGAGGGCACCAACATGCCCTCCGTGCAGGCCGCCATCCAGGCCAAGATCCAGGCCGACCCGTCCGTCGACTCGATCGTCACCCTCGGCGCACCCTTCGCCCCCACCGCGATCAAGGCCAAGGACACGGCGGGCAGCAAGGCGGAGGTGGACACCTTCGACCTGAACGAATCCGTGGCCCGCGACCTGAAGTCCGGCGCCCTCGGCTTCGCCGTCGACCAGCAGCCCTACCTCCAGGGGTACCAGGCCGTCGACCTGCTGTGGCTCAATCGCTACAACGCCGACGTGCTCGGCGGCGGACGCCCGGTGCTCACCGGCCCCCAGATCGTCACCGGCGCCGAGGCGGCCAAGCTGGAGGAGTACATCAAGCGGGGCACCCGATGAGCGCACCGGCCCTCGCCGACGAACGGCTGGCGCCCACCTCCCTGGTGCGCCGCCTCCTCGGCCGCCCCGAGCTCGGCGCGGTGGTCGGCGCCGCCGCCGTCTTCGTGTTCTTCTCCTTCGCCGCAGACAGCTTCCTACGGGCCTCCAGTCTGAGCACGATCCTGTACTCGGCCTCCACCATCGGGATCATGGCGGTCCCGGTCGCGCTGCTGATGATCGGCGGCGAGTTCGACCTGTCCGCCGGCGTCATGGTCACCACCTCGGCACTGATCAGCTCGATGTTCAGCTACCAGATGACCGCCAACGTCTGGGTCGGCGTCCTGGTGTCCCTGCTGGTCACGCTCGCCATCGGCTTCTTCAACGGCTTCATGCTGACCCGTACGAAGCTGCCCAGCTTCATCATCACGCTGGGCACCTTCCTGATGCTGACCGGCCTGAACCTGGGCTTCACCAAGCTGATCAGCGGCTCGGTCTCCACCAAGTCCATCGCCGACATGGAGGGCTTCCCCTCGGCCCGGGCCCTGTTCGCCTCCCAGTGGAACGTCGGCTCGGTCACCTTGAAGGTCACCGTCCTGTGGTGGCTGGCCCTGGTCGCGCTCGCCACCTGGCTCCTGCTGCGCACCCGCGCCGGCAACTGGATCTTCGCGGTCGGCGGCGGGGCGGACGCGGCCCGTGCCACCGGCGTCCCGGTGGTCAAGACGCGCATCGGCCTCTACATGGGCGTCGCCCTGTGCGCCTGGATCTCCGGGCAGCACATCCTCTTCTCCTACGACGTCGTCCAATCGGGCGAAGGCGTCGGCAACGAGTTCCTGTACATCATCGCGGCGGTCATCGGCGGCTGTCTGATGACCGGCGGATACGGCTCGGCCATCGGCTCGGCCGTCGGTGCCTTCATCTTCGGCATGACCAGCAACGGCATCGTCTACGCCCAGTGGAACCCGGACTGGTTCAAGTTCTTCCTCGGCGCGATGCTGCTGCTCGCGACGCTGCTCAACGCATGGGTCCGCAAGCGGGCGGAGGCGAAGTGACGGTGAAGGACGCGACCGCCGTGACGGCGAAAGACTCGACCGCCCTGGTGCGGCTGACCGATGTCAGCAAGTACTACGGCAACATCCGCGCCCTCCAGGACGTGTCCCTGGAGGTCTCCGCCGGCGAGATCACCTGTGTCCTCGGCGACAACGGCGCCGGCAAGTCCACGCTGATCAAGATCATCGCGGGGTTGCACCGCCACGACGCCGGCAGCTTCGAGATCGAGGGCGAGGAGACCGTGCTCGCCAACCCGCGCGCGGCCCTGGACCACGGCATCGCCACCGTCTACCAGGACCTCGCGGTCGTCCCGCTCATGCCGGTCTGGCGGAACTTCTTCCTCGGCTCCGAGCCCACCCGCGGGCGCGGGCCCCTCCGCCGCCTCGACGTGGACCTCATGCGCGAGACCACCCGCGCGGAACTGCTGCGGATGGGCATCGACCTGCGGGACGTGGACCAACCGATCGGCACCCTGTCCGGCGGTGAGCGCCAGTGCGTGGCCATCGCCCGGGCCGTCCACTTCGGGGCCAAGGTCCTCGTCCTGGACGAGCCGACGGCGGCGCTGGGCGTCAAGCAGTCCGGTGTCGTCCTCAAGTACGTCGCCGCGGCCCGTGACGCGGGTCTCGGCGTGGTGCTGATCACCCACAACCCGCACCACGCCCACCTCGTCGGGGACCGCTTCGTGCTCCTCAAACGAGGCGCCATGGCGGGCAGCCACACCCGCGACTCGATCACGCTGGACGAGCTCACGCGGCAGATGGCGGGCGGCTCCGAGCTGGACGAGCTGAGCCACGAACTGGAGCGGGTGGCAGAATCAGGCCCAGACCACACGTCCGGCACCACCCGCACCCCGAGGGACGACACGACTCGATGAGCACGTACCGGGACTTCACGCTCACCCACCGGGGGTCGGCGCGGGGCACCGTCCTGCGGACCGTCGGGACCCGTGAACGCCGGTCGCTGCTGACCGCCCCGCGCGTCCCGACCGTCGGCATCGACATCGGCGGCACGAAGGTCATGGCCGGAGTGGTGGACGCCGACGGCGTCATCCTGGAGAAGATCCGCGCGGAGACGCCGGACAAGTCCAAGAGCCCCAAGGTCGTCGAGGACACCATCGTCGAACTGGTGCTGGACCTGTCCGACCGGCACGACGTGCACGCCGTGGGCATCGGCGCGGCCGGATGGGTCGACGCGGACCGCTCCCGCGTCCTCTTCGCCCCGCACCTCGCCTGGCGTGACGAGCCGCTGCGCGACGCGCTCCAGTCCCGGCTCGCGGTACCGGTCATGGTGGACAACGACGCCAACACCGCCGCCTGGGCCGAATGGCGCTTCGGCGCCGGCCGCGGCGAGGACCACCTGGTCATGATCACGCTCGGCACCGGCATCGGCGGGGCCATCCTCGAAGGCGGCCAGGTCAAGCGCGGTCGCTACGGGGTGGCCGGCGAGTTCGGCCACATGCAGGTCGTGCCCGGCGGCCACCGGTGCCCCTGCGGCAACCGCGGTTGCTGGGAGCAGTACAGCTCCGGCAACGCCCTGGTCCGCGAGGCGCGCGAGCTGGCCGCCGCCGACTCCCCGGTCGCGTACAACATCATCGCGAAGGTCGGCGGCAACATCCAGGAGATCACCGGGCCGCTCATCACCGAGCTGGCCCGCGAGGGCGACGCCATGTGCGTGGAGCTCCTCCAGGACATCGGCCAGTGGCTGGGCGTCGGCATCGCCAACCTCGCCGCCGCGCTCGACCCGTCCTGCTTCGTCATCGGCGGTGGCGTCAGCGCCGCCGACGACCTGCTGATCGGTCCCGCCCGCGACGCCTTCCGGCGCCACCTCACCGGCCGCGGCTACCGCCCCGAGGCCCGGATCGCCAAGGCCCAGCTCGGCCCCGAGGCGGGCATGGTCGGCGCCGCCGACCTCTCCCGCCTCGTGGCCCGCCGCTTCCGCCGGGCCACGCGCCGGCGGGTGGAGCGGTACGAGCGCTACGCGCGGTTGGGGCTGCGCGACACCACCGGCCCGACGGCCCCCGAGAAGCAGGACCGACAGCCGTGAACCCACCCCCCCTGCTGCCCCGCCAGGCCGCCGCCCCCGACGAGGGCGGCGCGCCCGCGTCCGCGGTCGAGGACCGTCGGCACGTCGTCCGGCGCCGATGGATCACCGCGATCATCATCCTGCTGCTCGTCGGCGTCCCGGCGGGCTACCTCGCCATCTCGGCGCACCAGAGCCGCGAGAGCGGTCGCGACAAGGCCGCCACGGTCGGCGCGGCCAAGGTGCGCACGGCCTGGCCGTCCGCGGTGCAGCGCAGCATCTACGAGGTCCCCATCCCGATGATGGCCTCGCTCGTCGGGTTCCTGGAGACCAACAACTGGCACACCAGCCGGCTCTACACCCAGTTCTCGCTGACCCCGCGGGAACTCGACACCTTCCTCGCCGACATCGGCACCAGCAAGGACAAGCTGACACCGGGCGTGTCCATCTCCGAGCGGGACGCGAAGGTCGCCGGCTGGAGCTGGAGCCCCAAGCACACCTGGTACGGGATCACCCTCGACGCCAAGGACCCCCGCCCCACCCGGGATGTCACGGTCGACTTCACCAAGCCCGGGAACCCCCGGGTGTACGTGGTCTCCACGGCCGTCCCGTAGGTCCTGTCCGTAGCCGCGCCGGCGGGCCGTCGGGCGCTAGGCCCTGTCGTCAAAGTCCCGCCTGGCCCGGGGCGTCCGGTACCGCACCTCCCCGCGTTGTCGGAGCGCCCGAGTACGTCCAGTACTCGGGCGCCCCTCCGCCTTGCGATGCACGGCACCGGACGCCCCGGGCCTTGCCGGTGCTACTTTGACGACAGGGCCTAGCCTGGGATCATGAAACTCACCAAGCGCCTGCACTCGTGCGTTCAGCTGGAGAAGGACGGGCGCGTGCTCGTCATCGACCCGGGCGCCTTCAGCGAATCCGACGCGGGGCTGGGGGCGGACGTGCTGCTGGTCACCCACGAGCACCCCGACCACTTCGAGGAGGGCCGGCTGCGCGCCGCGCTCGAGGCGAACCCGCGGGCCGGGCTGTGGACCCTGCGCAGCGTCGCGGAGAAGTTGGCCGACGCCTACCCGGGCCGGGTGCACACCGTCGGCCACGGTGACGCCTTCGAGGCCGAGGGTTTCGACGTCCGGGTGTACGGCGAGCTGCACGCCGAGATCCACCCGGACGTGCCCCGCGTCACCAATGTCGGCTACCTCGTGGACGGTTCCCTCTTCCACCCGGGGGACGCCCTGACCGTGCCCGGCGTGCCCGTCGAGACCCTGATGCTCCCGGTGCACGCGCCCTGGAACAAGATCGCCGAAGTGATCGACTACCTGCGCGAGGTGAAGCCCGGCCGAGCCGTCGACATCCACGACGCCTACCTCGCCGACCTCGCCCGGCCCGTCTACGACGGCCTCCTGGGCTCCCTCGGCGGCACCGACCACGGGCGGCTCGGCGCCGGGGACGCCACGGACCTGTGACTGTCGGCGGCGGGCGGTAGGTTGGTCGGCATGCGTATCGCCACATACAACGTCAACTCGATCACCGCCCGGCTGCCGCGCCTGCTGGCCTGGCTGGAGAGTTCCGGGACGGACGTCCTGTGCGTCCAGGAGACCAAGTGCTCCGCGGAGCAGTTCCCGCACGACGAGTTGCGCGAGCTGGGCTACAAGGCCGTGGTCAACGCCACCGGCCGGTGGAACGGCGTCGCGGTGATCTCCCGGGTCGGTCTGGACGAGGTGGTCGTGGGGCTGCCCGACGGCCCCGCCTACGAGGGCGTCGAGGAACCCCGCGCCATCTCCGCGACCTGCGGCGGCGTGCGCGTGTGGTCGGTGTACGTGCCGAACGGCCGCGAGGTCGCCCACGACCACTACGGCTACAAGCTGGACTGGTTCCGCGCGCTCGCGGCGGCCGTCGCGGAAGACGCGGCCGGCCCGCGCCCCTTCGCGGTGCTCGGCGACTACAACGTGGCGCCGACCGACGACGACGTGTACGACCCGTCCGTGTTCGAGGGGATGACCCACGTCACCCCCGCCGAGCGCGCCGCCCTGGAGGCGCTGCGGGCCGCCGGGCTCCGCGACGTGGTGCCCCGCCCGCTCAAGTACGACCACCCGTACACGTACTGGGACTACCGCCAGCTCGCCTTCCCCAAGAACCGCGGCATGCGCATCGACCTGGTCTACGGCAACGAACCCTTCGCCAAGGCCGTCACGGACGCCTACGTCGACCGCGAGGAGCGCAAGGGCAAGGGCGCCTCGGACCACGCCCCGGTCGTCGTCGACCTGGAGCTCTGACCCGGCGGGCCGGGATTCCGGTCCTGCGCGCCCTGTGGCCAGGCGGGGGCGGCGGTGCGAGTCTGGTCCGTATGAACATCCCTTTCCTGGCCAACTGGCGCAGCCGGCACGAGACGGAACAGGGTGCGGGGCTCGCCGCCGCCCTCGCGGACGATCCCGAGGGCATGGCCGAGCTGTTCTCGGAGTGCCACATGCTGCGCGCCCAGGCGAGGTCCGCCGGGCTCGAACTCGACGGGAGCCCGGCGTCGTTGGAGGCGCTGGACCAGCTGATGCCCCGGTGGCGACGGGACCCGGAGGCCGTGCCCTGGCTCGGGAACGACGCCGGTTTCTACCTCGGGACCCTGATCGTCCGGACCATTCCCGGGGCCCGCTGGCAGGTGTGGCCCAATGGCCAGCCGGTGATCCGGCTCGCCTCCGGCCGGGAGCTGAACGTGGTCGAGTCGGGCGTTTCCTGGGCCGTGACGGGATCGCCTGAGCTGTCCCAGGCCTACGCCGAGGCCTCGGAGGGCTGATCTCGAAGGCCTTTATGTCGGCTTTAGGCGTGTCGAGGCGAAGTGCCCTTCCGCGGCTGGATAGTTTGCGCTGACCTCGACACCGACAAGTGGGCAGGGCAGCGTATGGCCGTCGATCCGTTGATCGAGCTGCGGGACGTCAACAAGTACTACGGGGAACTGCACGTCCTCCAGGACATCAACCTCACCGTCGGCCGCGGGGAGGTGGTGGTCGTCATCGGCCCCTCCGGCTCCGGGAAGTCCACGCTCTGCCGGGTCGTCAACCGGCTGGAGACGATCGAGTCGGGCACGATCGTCCTCGACGGGCGTCCCCTGCCCGCCGAGGGCAAGGAGCTCGCCGGCCTGCGCGCCGAGGTCGGCATGGTCTTCCAGTCCTTCAACCTCTTCGCCCACAAGACGATCCTCGCCAACGTCTCCCTCGCGCAGATCAAGGTCAGGAAACGCAAGAAGGACGAGGCGGACAAACGCTCACGCGAACTGCTGGAGCGGGTGGGCCTCGCCGACCAGGCGGACAAGTACCCCGCGCAGCTCTCCGGCGGCCAACAGCAGCGGGTCGCGATCGCACGCGCCCTCGCGATGAGCCCGAAGGCACTGCTCTTCGACGAGCCCACCTCCGCCCTCGACCCCGAGATGATCAACGAGGTGTTGGAGGTCATGCGGCGGCTCGCCTCGGAGGGCATGACGATGGTCGTGGTGACGCACGAGATGGGCTTCGCCCGCTCCGCGGCCAACCGGGTCGTGTTCATGGCCGACGGGAAGATCGTCGAGGACCGGGCCCCGGAGGCGTTCTTCACCGCACCCGAGAGCGACCGGGCCCGCGACTTCCTCTCCAAGATCCTCAAGCACTGAGGGGGGACGGCTCGTGAAACGCCTCATCGGCTCCCGCACGCCCACCCGCCCGCTCCCGGCCGCCCGTCTGTTCCTGCTCGTCCGTCTGTTCCTGCTCGGCCTGCTTCCCCTGCTCGCCCTGCTCGGCGCCGCCACCGGCTGCGGCAAGCCCGGCAGCCCCCCGGTCAAGGGGCCCCAGCCGGACGCCCTGCCCGTGTACCACGTCGCCACCGGCTTCAAGCTGCCGGACTCCCCGACCTGGAAGGACGCCGAACGCCGCGGCCACCTCGTCGTCGGGGTCAAGGAGGACCAGCCCTACCTCGGCGAGAAGGACCCCTCCAGCGGCCGTTACTCCGGTTTCGACATCGAGATCGCCAAGATGATGTCGGCCTCCCTCGGTTTCGACCCCAAGACCACCGAGTTCAAGACCATCGCCTCCGCCAACCGTGAGACCGCCCTCCAGAACGGCCAGATCGACTTCTACGTCGGCACCTACACGATCAACGCCAACCGCAAGAAACAGGTCGGCTTCGCGGGCCCCTACTTCATGGCCGGCCAGTCGCTCCTCGTCCGCAAGAACGAGAAGGACATCAAGGGCCCCGACGACCTCGCCGGCAAGAAGGTCTGCTCCGCCTCCGGCTCCACCCCCTACCAGCGCCTGGAGCGCGAGTACCCCCAGGCGGTGCTCGTCGCCTACGACACGTACTCCGCGTGCGTGGACAACCTGCTCACCTACCAGGTCGACGCCGTCTCCACGGACGACTCGATCCTCCTCGGCTACGCCGCCAAGGTCCCCGAAGAGCTCAAGGTCGTCGGAAAGCCCTTCTCCGAGGAGCCCTACGGCATCGGCGTCCCCCGCGACGACAACGCGCTGCGCTTCGCCCTCGACGACGCCCTCGCGCAGAACGAGAAGAACGGGAACTGGAAGAAGGCGTACGCCGCCACGCTCGGCCTCTCCGGCGTACCGGCTCCGCAACCGCCCGCCATCGACCGCTACCCGGCGGGCTGAGGGGAGAGCACACCGCCATGGACGTACTGACCCAGAACTTCTCGATCTACGCCAAGGGTTTCCTCGGGACCCTCGAACTCACCGTCTACGCCTCCCTCCTCGCCCTCGCGCTCGGCTTCGTGATGGCCTCCTTCCGGGTCGCCCCCATCGGATCGCTGCGCGTCTTCGGCACCGTCTGGGTGACCGTGCTGCGCAACACCCCGCTCACCCTGCTGTTCTTCGCCGTCCTGCTCGGCCTGCCCCGCTTCGGGGTGACCCTTCCCTTCGAGCTGTTCGCCGTGCTCGCGCTCGGCTGCTACACCTCCGCCTTCATCTGCGAGGTACTGCGCTCGGGCATCAACACCGTGCCCAAGGGCCAGGGCGAGGCGGCTCGCAGCCTCGGGATGTCCTTCACCCAGACCCTGGGCGGCGTGGTGTTGCCCCAGGCCTTCCGCTCCGTCATCCCGCCGATCGGCTCCACCCTGATCGCCCTCGCCAAGAACTCCGCGATCGCGGGCGCGTTCAGCGTCACCGAGCTGCTGGGCACCTACAAACCCCTGAGCGAACTCGGCTACAACATCGTCTGGACGTTCGTCTGGATCGCCATCGGCTACCTGATCATCACCTTGTCCATCAGCGCGCTGTTCAACGTGCTGGAGAAGCGCTGGGGAGTCGTGCGATGACCGCCCACTCGCTGTACGGGGACACGCAGTCCACCGCCCTCTACGACGTCCCGGGCCCGCAGGCGCGGCGCCGGCACCTCCTCTACGGGGTCCTCTCGACCGTGCTGATCCTGGCCCTGCTGGGCTGGATCGTCTACCTGCTCTTCGACACCGGGCAGTTCAGCGCCGCCAAATGGACGCCCTTCGAGTACGAGGGCATCCAGGAGCTGCTGCTCACGGGCCTCGGCAACACCCTCAAGGCCTTCGCCTACGCCTCGGTGCTCTCGCTCGCGCTGGGAGCCGTGCTCGCCACCGGACGGCTCTCCGTCCACCGCCCGGTGCGCCTGGTGGCCACCGTGTTCGTGGAGTTCTTCCGGGCGATGCCCGTCCTCGTGATGATCTTCTTCATCTTCGTCGCCCTCCAAGTGCAGCCCCTGCCCGCCCTGGTCGCCGGGCTGACCCTGTACAACGGCTCGGTGCTGGCCGAGGTCTTCCGGACGGGTGTCAACGCGGTGGAGAAGGGCCAGCGGGAAGCCGCCTACGCCCTGGGCATGCGCAAGACGCAGGTGATGAGCCACGTGCTCGCGCCACAGGCGGTCCGGGCGATGCTCCCCGCGATCATCAGCCAGCTGGTCGTGGCCCTCAAGGACACCTCGCTGGGATTCCTGATCACCTACGAGGAGTTCCTGCACGCCGGGAAGCTGATCGCCTCGAACCTGGACTACGACCTGCCCTTCATCCCGGTGGTGCTGGTCATCTCACCGGTCTACATCGGGATGTGCATGCTGCTGTCCTGGTTCGCGACCTGGGTGGCCGGACGCGAGCGCCGCAGCCCCAAGACCGAGGCGGTCGACATCGCCCCCGCCGACCCGGGCACGCTGCTGCCGGGCACGCCGCTCCGGTAACCCCCCCGGAACCGGCCCGGCCGGCAGCAGCCGCGGATCACTGCTCGCGCAGCGGCACCGAGACGTACGAGGGATCGGTGCGCGGCGAGGAGAAGGTCAGCTGCGCGCCGGCCGGGTTGTGTTCGATGTACAGCGGGTCCACGGTGTCGACGACGACGGCGAGCCGGTGGCCGGCGGGTACGTCGTAGGCGGTGGAGAAGAGGTCCAGGTCCACCCCGAAGGCCTTGCCGGGGGTCTTGCCGTGGAAGGTGTACGGGGCGTTGGTGACCAGCTTGCCGATGCCCAGGGGGCCGACGTCGTACAGGTACGCGACGAAGGTGCCGTCCCCGGCGCTGGGGGTGACGGTGGTGTGCAGTTTCACGGTTCCCCGTACGCGCCGGTCGGCGCCGTAGCGCTCCGACTGCCAGACGGCGGCGAAGGCGCGCGGGAGCAGCGGGATCGAGGCTACCGGGGGCGCCTTGGCGAGCTGGTCGAGGACGCTGGAGAGGAAGACGATCCCGCCGTCGGCGCCGGAGTCGACGTTGGCCCGGATGTGCTCGCTGTCGGCGAGGGCGAGCTTCTCGGAGCCGCCGGAGCCGACCGACTTCCAGTCGGCGTAGCCCTCGTAGCCGCTGTCGCCGCGGGACTTGATCTGTACGGGGGCCTCGGTGTCGACGCCGTTGCGCTCACCCTTGAGGTAGCGGTCGAACCAGCGGTGGGCGTTGGTCCAGGTGTCGTTGGGCAGTCCGAACAGGCCGGTGGCCTCGGCGGTGGCGTGGTCGCCCGGGCGGAACTCCAGGCGCTTGGGTCCGGTCAGCTTCTCGAAGAAGTCCGCGTACTGGTTGGGCGGGAAGATGGTGTCGCCCCAGGCGTTGCCCATCATCACGGCCGGGTGGTTCGCGTTGATCCGGTCGACCTGGTAGGCGGCCGAGCGGACCTTGCCCCATTCGATCATCTGCGGTTCGCGGTCGAGCCGCGACCCGAGGAAGTCGCCCAGGATGCCCTGGAGTTCGGGGCCGGGGCGGCCGGTGAGATAGCCGGCGCCGCCGAGCAGCGCGGCGGCCTGGAGGTGCTGGGTGCGGCCGGAGTAGATGGACTCCACGATGTCGGCCCAGCCGCTGAGCGCCACCACGGCCTTGATCCGCGGGTCGTGCGCGGAGGCCAGCAGGCTGATGCCGGCCCCGTACGAGACCCCGCCCAGGCCGATGTGCCCGGCGTCGGCCGGGGTGTGGGCCAGGGCCCAGTCGATGACGGCCGAGACGTCGGCGACGTCGGGCGGTCCCGCGACCTCGATCTGTCCTCCGGAGAGCCAGAAGCCGCGGGAGGTGTAGCTGACGACGACGTAACCGGAGTCGGCCAGCTGCTTGGCCTGGGCGATGTATTCGATCTGCGGCAGGCCCCAGCTGGTGGGGAGCACGATCAGCGGGTAGGTCCGGCCGCTCTGGGCGCCGGCCGGGGTGAAGACGTTGCCCTTGAGGGTGATCCCGCCGGAGCCGGGGATGTCGTGGAAGCGCAGCTCCGACGAGGGGGAGGTGGCGGAGCCGGCAACGGTGGACGTGTTCGTGGTCGCCGCCTGGGCCTGGTGGGGGGCCAGGCCCAGGGCGGCTGTGGCCAGCAGGGCCGCCACCGCTGCTGCGGTGCTGGTGGTGCGGGGCATCGATGCTCCTCGCGTGCGCCGGTGACAAAGTGTGCCGACGGTAACGGGAGCGGCTTACCGTAGGTAACCCGTGGGTAAGTTACGTACGGGTAACGATTGACTTCGTGTCAACAGTGACCCCGGGTTACCCTCGTCGCCGATCGACGACGAAGCGGGGAACCCCTGATGGACCAGTACGCCGACAGGAGCGGCCGGTGACGGCCGCCGGGTCGCCGGCCCTCGCCCGACACCGCGACGACGCACCCCTCAAGACCCCGGGGCGACAGGCGTCGGTGCGACGCAGCGGCGCCCTGATGGCAGCCGGCTCGATCGTCTCCCGCGCCACCGGCTTCGTCCGCTCCGCCGTCGTCCTCGCGGCCCTGGGCACCCAGATCCGCGGCGACAGCTACGCCGTGGCCAACACCGTCCCCAACATCCTCTACATGCTGCTGATCGGCGGCGCGCTCAACGCCGTCTTCGTGCCCGAACTGGTCAGGGCCGCCCGTGAGGACCCGGACGGCGGGACCGCGTACACCGACCGGCTGCTCACCGCCTGTACCGTCGCGCTCCTCGCGTTGACCGCCGTGGCCGTCCTGGCGGCCCCGGCGATCATCTCGGCGTACACGCCCTCCGCGTACACGCCGACCGAGGTGGACACCACCGTGGCCCTGGCCCGGTTCTGCCTGCCGCAGATATTCTTCTACGGGATGTTCACCCTGCTCGGCCAAGTGCTGAACGCGCGGGGGAAGTTCGGGGCGATGATGTGGACGCCGGTCCTCAACAACCTCGTGATCATTGCGGTGTTCGGGCTCTTCCTCGCCTTCTCGCACAGCGGGGGCGCGGGCCTCACCTCCGGCGAGACCCGGCTGTTCGGCATCGGCACCACCGCGGGCATCGTCGTCCAGGCCCTCGCCCTGATCCCGTCCCTGCGCTCCGCCGGCTTCCGCTGGCGCCCGCGCTTCGACTGGCGCGGCAGCGGCCTCGCCCGCCCCCTGCGCAACGCCGGATGGCTGGTCCTGCTGGTACTCGCCAACCAGTTCGCCTACTGGGTCGTGACCCGGCTCTCCACCACCGCGGGGAAACTCGCCGAAGGCGCCGGTGTCGCGGGCGGCGCCGGCTACGTCGCCTACACCAACGCCTACCAGCTGTGGATCGTCCCGCAGGGCATCGTCACCGTCTCCCTGATCACCGCCCTGATGCCCCGCATGAGTTCCGCCGCGGCCTCGGGCGACCTCGGCGCCGTCCGCAACGACGTCTCCTACGCCCTGCGCACCGGCGCCGCGCTCATCGTGCCCGCCGCCGCGCTGTTCGCGGCGCTCGCGCCCTGGCTGACGGCCTGCGTCTTCCAGTACGGAGAGGTCAAGGCCGCCGACGCCGAGGTGATGGCGGGGATACTCGTCGCGTTCGCCCCCGGCCTGATCGCCTTCTGTGCCCAGTACGTCCTCTCGCGCGGCTTCTACGCGCTCTGCGACACCCGGACCCCGTTCCTGCTGAACCTGGTCATCGTCGCCCTCAACGCCGCCCTCTCCTACGCCGCCTACGAACTGCTGCCCCTGCGCTGGATCGTGACCGGCATGGCCGCCGCCTCGTCGGTGGCCTTCACCGCGGGCGCCGCGGTCACCGCCCTCGTCCTCGCCCGACGGCTCGGCCCGCGCATCCCGGGCCGTGCCGGGCGAAACGTCACGGCGGCCGGTACACACCTGCGGCTGCTGGCGGCGTGCCTGCCCGCGGCAGCCGCCGGATACGCCGCCGCCCGCGCCTGCGAGGCAGCCGGCCGGTTCGCCGCCACCGGCGCGGGGACCGCGGTGCTCGCCCTCGTCGTCCTCCTCCTGGCCAAGCCCCTGCGCCTGACGGAAATCACCGCCCTGACGGCGGCCCTGCGCCGCGGACGGCGGGAGAGGTAGCCCGCGCCCCCTTGCGGGGAAGGGGCGCGGACGACACCGTAGGCGCCATGACCGACGCCCCCGCACGCGGCGGCGACGACGTTCCGGACGTCTTCGACCCCCGCCTCTACGCCGCGGGCATCCCGCACGAGCGCTACCGGGTACTGCGCGAGCGGCACCCGGTGGCGTGGCAGCCCGAGCCGGAGGTCCTGGGCTGGCCCGCCGGCCCAGGGTTCTGGGCCGTCACCCGACACGCCGACACCGTACGGGTCCTGCGCGACCACGCCACGTACTCCTCCTGGCTGGGCGCCACCCAGATCCGCGACCCCGACCCGGCCGACCTGCCGTTCCTGCGGCGCACCATGCTCAACCAGGACCCGCGCCGCAGCGCAGGCGACCACGGACGGTTGCGCCGGCTCGTCGCCCGGGCCTTCACCCCCGCCCGGGTCGACGCCTTCGCCGACCGCGTGCGCGCCCGCGCCCGGGCACTGCTGCGCGCCGCCCGGGACGGGGCCGTGGACGGCGCGACCGATGTCGTCACCGCGGTCACCGACGAGTACGCCCTGCTCAACCTGACCGACCTGCTGGGCGTCCCGGCGGCGGACCGGGGCCTGCTGCTCGACTGGACCGTACGGGTCATCGGCTACCAGGACCCCGAGGACACGCCCGAGCCGCGGCTCGGCCCCGACGGGAAACCGCTCAACCCCCGCTCCCCGGCACTGCTCGGCGAGATGTTCGACTACGCCCGCGAACTGGCCGCGCACAAACGGGCCCGTCCCGGCGGGGACGTGATGACGGCCCTCGCCGAAGCGGGCCTGGCCCCGGGCGAGTTGGAGATGTTCTTCTTCCTGCTGACCGTGGCCGGCAACGATACGGTGCGCGGCGCGGCGCCCGGCGGCCTGCTCGCCCTGGCCGGCGCCCCGGACGCCTACCGTCGACTGGCCCGAGGCGAAGTGCCCACGGAGCGCGCGGTGGAGGAACTCCTGCGCGTCCACCCGCCGGTGTTGAGCTTTCGCCGCACCGCGGCCGTCGACACCGTACTCGCCGGGCAGCCGATCCGCGCCGGTGACAAGGTGGTGGTCTTCCACGCCTCCGCCAACCACGACGAGCGGGTCTTTCGCGCACCCGAGCGCCTCGACCTCGACCGGTCGCCCAATCCGCACGTCTCCTTCGGCGACGGCCCGCACGTCTGCCTGGGCGCCCACTTCGCCCGGCTCCAACTGCGGACCTTCTACGAACAGTGGCGCGAACTGATGCCCGCTCCCGAACCGGCGGGACCGCCAAGACGGTTGGTGTCCAACTTCATCAACGGGATCACGCGACTGCCGCTGCGGGTGTCCGCGCCGCGCGCGTGACATCGGCCAGCAGTTCGACCACGTCCGGGCCGTAGGCGTCGGAGTTGATCACCTTCAGTACCACGCAGAAGGAGTCGTTGCCGTACTTGCGGGCCAGTGCCTGGTGGTGGCGGGCCAGGTACCGCGCCCCCGCCTGGTTGCTGATCGCGGTCTGCCCGGAGATCAGGAACACCGGCCGGGTCCCCGGCCCCGTCGTCAGTCGGGCCAGCAGCACGTGGTCCACTCGGCCCTTGTCCCAGCGGAACGTCTCCTCGCCGACCCGGATCGCCCCCCGGTCGGGGCCCGCCTCGGTGGAGTGGTCGACCAGCACGCCC
Organism: Streptomyces sp. Tek67B01; assembly: GCF_055231995.1. Lineage (NCBI taxonomy): Bacteria > Bacillati > Actinomycetota > Actinomycetes > Kitasatosporales > Streptomycetaceae > Streptomyces > Streptomyces sp. Tek67B01. Next base: position 1,493,026 of record NZ_JBUYUY010000001.1, on the reverse strand, counting down.
GGCAGCATGGAGGACAGGTGCGCGGCCGTGCGCGCGTTGGAGACCGGGCCGCCCACACAGAACTCGGCCCGCTCCCCGAAACCCTGGCGGGCCGTGTCGTGGGAGACGATCCGCAGGTTGGCCGCGCAGTCCTTGATCAGCGCGGATATCTCCAGCAGCGCGAAGGCGTCGTTGCGGTGCACCGACCCCTCCGTGCCGCCCATCTGCCGGTTGACCACGAACACGCAGTCCGAGCCGGTGGGCAGACCGAAGAAGGCCTGTTTGCGGCGCAGTGTGCGGCGCCACAGGTACGTCCGGGAGAACCAGCCGAAGCCGCCGCTGATGGCGGTGGCCACCACTCCGAGCACGATGTTGCGCACGTCGTCGTTCATGGCGCGGATGTTAACCCGCCCCGGGCGGTCCTGACGTGGGGGGTGCGGTGAAGCTACAGTGCCGGACCGGGCCCGTCACAGGGGATCTGACGGGCTGTCGACTGGAGGTACGGATGCGTCGTCCCACCGCACGTCAGTTCGCGCTCGTCGCCCTCGCCGGGGCGCTGGTGTCCACCGGAGCCGCCGCCCCGCCGTCGGCGGCGGCCGGCGCTCCCCCGAAGGTCCCGGTCGCCGTCGGCTACGGCGGGGCCGTCGCCAGCGTCGACGCCGACGCCTCGGCGGCCGGCATCGCGGTGCTCCGCTCGGGTGGCAACGCCGTGGACGCCGCGGTCGCCACCGCCGCCGCGCTCGGGGTCACCGAGCCGTACTCCGCCGGGGTCGGCGGCGGCGGTTACCTCGTCTTCTACGACGCCGCCTCCCACCGGGTGGAGACCATCGACGGGCGCGAGACCGCCCCGGCGACCGCCACCGCCACCCTGTTCCAGGAGAACGGCGTCCCCATCCCCTTCGCCGAGGGCCAGACCAGCGGTCGCGGTGTCGGCGTCCCCGGCACCCCGGCGACCTGGAAGAGCGCCCTGGACGCCTGGGGCACCCGGCCACTGGGGCAGCTCCTGAAGCCCGCCGAGAAACTCGCCCGGGACGGATTCACCGTCGACGCCACCTTCCGGGCGCAGACCGAGCTCAACCAGGACCGCTTCAAGGACTTCCCGGACACGGCGAAGCTGTTCCTGCCGGGCGGGGCGCTGCCGGTCGTCGGCTCCACCTTCAAGAACCCGGACCTGGCGGCCACGTACGCCGAACTCGGCCGCAAGGGCGCCGGCGCCGTCTACCGGGGCCCGCTCGCCGAGGACATCGTCCGCGCCGTCCGCAAGCCCCCCGTGAGCCCGGCCGCCACCCGCACCGTCCGCCCCGGCGACCTGAGCACCGAGGACCTGCGGGCCTACGCGACCAAGCGCCAGGCCCCCACCCAGGTGCGCTACCGGGGCCTCGACGTCTACAGCATGGCCCCCTCCTCCTCCGGCGGAACCACCGTCGCCGAGGCGCTGAACATCCTGGAGGGCACCGACCTGCGGGGTCTGTCCGAAACGCAGTACCTGCACCGCTTCATCGAGGCTTCGCGGATCTCCTTCGCCGACCGGGGCCGCTGGGTCGGTGACCCGGCCGCCGAGCAGGTCCCCACCCGCGAGCTGCTCTCCCAGCGGTACGCCGACAGCCGCGCCTGCCTGATCACACCGGACCGGGCCCTCACCAGCCCGCTCGCCCCCGGCGACCCGCGCCACCCGGCCCCCTGCGCCGCTTCGGGGCCGGCCGCGCCCACCACGTACGAGGGTGAGAACACCACCCACCTCACGGTCGCCGACCGCTGGGGCAACGTGGTGTCCTACACGCTGACCATCGAATCCACCGGCGGCAGCGCCATCACCGTCCCGGGCCGCGGCTTCCTGCTCAACAACGAACTGACCGACTTCTCCTTCGCGCCCGCCACCCCCGGCGTCCCCGACCCGAACCTGCCCGGCCCCGGCAAGCGGCCGCGTTCGTCCATCTCGCCGACCATCGTCCTGCGGAACGGGAGCCCGGTGCTCGCCGTCGGCTCCCCGGGCGGCGCCACCATCATCACCACCGTGCTCCAGACCCTGCTCGGGCACCTTGACCGGGGCCTGCCGCTGGTCGACGCCATCGCCGCGCCGCGCGCCAGCCAGCGCAACCAGAGCTCCACCGAGCTGGAACCGGGCCTGTGGAACAGCCCGGTCCGCGCGCGGTTGGAGGCGCTCGGCCACGTCTTCCGGCAGAACCCGGAGATCGGCGCCGCCACCGGTGTCCAGCGCCTCCCGGACGGCCGCTGGCTGGCCGCGGCCGAGCCCACCCGCCGGGGCGGGGGATCGGCGATGGTCGTGCACCCGCACGGGCGCCCGTAGGGACGTCGACGCCAGGGCCTAAGGTCGGGGCATGACCGTTGAGGAGCTCGGCCGGGGCAAGTACGTCAGTCTGACCACCTTCCGCAAGGACGGCACCCCCGTCGCCACCCCCGTGTGGGCGGTGGCCGACGGGGGCGAGCTGTACGTGTGGACGCGCAGCGACTCGTGGAAGGTCAAGCGCATCCGCAACAACGGGCGGGTCACCGTGTCCCCCTGCGATGTGCGCGGACGCGTTCCGCGGGACGCGGTCGCCGTGGAGGGGCGGGCGCGGTTGCTGGACGAGACCGGGCTGCGGCGGGTGCGCAAGCTGATGTCGCACAAGTACACCTGGCAGTTCTGGGTGGTGGACGTGCCGGCCGCGCTGGCGCGGCGCGGCAAGCGGCCGCACACCGCTATCGCCGTCAAGCTTTGAGATTCCCGTAGCCCGCCCGTAACACGCGTGGGGTCCAATGCGGGCATGGACACGGCGACTTCGCTGCTGATGGGTCAACTCGCTGAATACTTACGCGGGTTGACGCGCAGACTGGACCCCGGATCGGGCTGGTACGGGGAGTTCCTGCGGCGGGACCCGGAGGGGATGCGGGCCTGCCTGGACGGCGCCGCGATCCCGCCCCGGGACGTGTTGGAGTCGTTGCTGGGGGACGCGGCGGCCACGGCGGGGGAGGTGCGGTACGCCGCCGGGCTGCGGGACGCGGCGGCCGCCGCGTGGGACCGGGCGCCGGGCGGCGCGCGGGAGTTGCGGGAGCTGCTGGCCCGGGCCGCCGAGCAGCGGGTGGCGGCGGAGGCGGCCCTGGCGAGCCTGACGGAGCGGCCGGACGGGGCCACGGACGCTGCGCGGGAGCAGGAGCGGGCGTGGCTCCGGGACGACGCGGCCCGCGCGGCGGCCCGCCGGCGGGACCTGACGGCCCGCCTCTCGGCGCTGCCGGTGGAGACGGCGCCGCCCTCGCGGGTCCCGGGGCCCCGGCGCGAGGGCGCGACCACCCGCCCGATGGCGAAGCCGCCCGAGGCGTTCCCGGGGGCGGGGGAGCCCGGCGGCGAGGGCCCGGCCGGCGACCTCGCGGTGCATCCGCCGGAGTCGGGCCCGGGGTTACCGGAGCCCCGGTACGAGGGCCCGACGGCCGGTCCCGGGGTACGACCACCGGAGCCGCCGGCCGGGCAGCCGCCGGCCGGGCAGCCGCCGGCCGGGCAGCCGCCGGCCGGGGTGCCGCTCGGGCGGGCCGGGGGGCGGTGGTTGCGGGGTGGGCGGCGTACCGGGGGCGCCCGGTACGCGGGGGCGCCGGCCGGGGAAGCGCCGCCGTCGCTGCCGGACGCGGCGCCCCGGGCCCCGGAGCGCACTCCCCGTGGCGCCCGCTTCGCCCACCTCGTCCCCGTGAGCGCGGCGCCGGATGCCGACCCGCCCGAGCACCCCGGCGTCGAACCGACGGCCCCGCCGCGGCCCGGACCCGGCGCGCCGGAACCAGCCGTGGGGCCGGCCGGCCCCACCGCGGACCCGACCGCGGACCCGACCGCGGGGTCCGGAGTCACCGCCCTGCCGCCGCAGGTGCCGCGGACCGTGGCCCGGCTCCTCGGGCTCCGGGCGCAGGGCCGCGGGGGAGAGGCGCACGCGCTGCTCTGCGAGGCCGCCGGGTGGCCCGCGCCGCTGCTCCCGGAGTTCGCCGCCGAGCTGGGCCGCGCCGGGCTCGGCGCGGACTGGGCGACCCTGCTCTGGGAGGCGGCCTCGCTCCCGCCCGATCGGCTCGCCGCCGCCGCGGCCGCGCTCGGGGAGGCCGGACGGGTCGGCGACAGCGACGCGCTGCTGCGCCAGGGCGCCGGTCGCCCCACCGCCGAGGTCGCCGAGGCGGCCCTACTCCTCGGCGCCGGCGGGCGCGAGCGGGAGGCCGACGCGCTGCTCTCCGCCTTCGTCCGGCTGCGCACCGCCGAGGAGGCCGCCGCCCTGGCGCGGCGGGACCCGCACTGGTTCGCCCCGCGTCTGCTCCGCGCGGCCTCCGCGCTCGCCGGGGGCAAACACCGCGACCTGTCCCACGCCCTTCGCGTGGCGGGGATCGCCCTGCCCTGAACCGCCCGCCTTCTGATCACAAACGATCACGTATCGACCTAACATGATCGACTACTCCAACAGCGCACGGCGCTCTTGCCCCACGCTGTGGCGAGGCCTACGTTCTACTCCCTACGGACACCGTCTACGGGCGTAGAAGTCGGCGTCCCGTCGCGAGGAGGCAGCTCATGGCCCAAGTCGTCCGCGCCGCTCTGGTCCAGGCCACCTGGACCGGAGACACCGAATCTATGATCGCCAAGCACGAGGAGCACGCCCGGCGGGCCGCCGCCCAGGGCGCGAAGATCATCGGCTTCCAGGAAGTCTTCAACGCCCCGTACTTCTGCCAGGTACAGGACCCCGAGCACTACCGCTGGGCCGAGCCCGTCCCCGACGGCCCCACCGTCCGCAGGATGCGGGACCTGGCCCGCGAGACCGGCATGGTGATCGTGGTCCCGGTCTTCGAGCTGGAGTCCGAGGGCTTCTACTACAACACCGCCGCCGTCATCGACGCCGACGGCAGTTACCTCGGGAAGTACCGCAAACACCACATCCCGCAGGTCAAGGGCTTCTGGGAGAAGTACTACTTCCGGCCGGGCAACCTCGGCTGGCCCGTCTTCGACACCGCGGTCGGCCGCGTCGGCGTCTACATCTGCTACGACCGGCACTTCCCTGAAGGCTGGCGCCAACTCGGTCTTGCCGGAGCTCAGTTGGTGTACAACCCGTCCGCCACCCACCGCGGCCTGTCCGCCTACCTCTGGCAGTTGGAACAGCCCGCCGCGGCCGTCGCGAACGAGTACTTCATCGCGGCCATCAACCGCATCGGCCAGGAGGAGTACGGCGACAACGACTTCTACGGCTCCAGCTACTTCGTCGATCCCCGCGGCCAGTTCGTCGGAGAGGCGGCGAGCGACAAGGAGGAGGAACTCCTCGTCCGCGACCTCGACTTCGACCTGATCAAGGAAGTCCGCGACCAGTGGGCCTTCTACCGCGACCGCCGCCCCGACGCCTACGGAGGACTCGTACAGCCGTGAGCAACCCGATCCCCCTGCACAGCCGCCACCACGCCGTCCTCCCGGACTGGCTCACGCTCTACTACGAGCGCCCCATCGAACTCACCCACGGCGAGGGCCGCCACGTCTGGGACGCCGACGGCAACCGCTACCTCGACTTCTTCGGCGGCATCCTCACCACGATGACCGCCCACGCCCTGCCCGAGGTCACCAAGGCCGTCACCGAACAGGCCGGGCGGATCATCCACTCCTCCACCCTGTACCTGAACCGACCCATGGTCGAGTTGGCCGAGCGGGTCGCCGCCCTCTCCGGCATCCCCGACGCCCGGGTCTTCTTCACCACCTCCGGCACCGAGGCCAACGACACCGCCCTGCTGCTCGCGACGACGTACCGCCGCTCCAACCAGATCCTGGCGATGCGCAACAGCTACCACGGGCGCTCGTTCTCCACCGTCTCCATCACCGGCAACCGCGGCTGGTCCCCGACCAGCCTTTCGCCACTCCAGACGTACTACGTCCACGGCGCGGTCCGCACCCGCGGTCCCTTCGCCCACCTCGGCGACGCCGCGTTCACCGAGGCGGCCGTCGCCGACCTGGAAGACGTACTGGGCCAGGCCCGCGGTGGGGTGGCCGCCCTGATCGCCGAACCCATCCAGGGAGTCGGCGGGTTCACCTCCCCGCCCGACGGCCTCTACGGCGAGTTCCGCGAGGTCCTGGACCGGCACGGCATCCTCTGGATCAGCGACGAGGTGCAGACCGGCTGGGGCCGCACCGGCGAACACTTCTGGGGCTGGCAGGCCCACGCCCAGAACGGCCCGCCGGACATCCTCACCTTCGCCAAGGGCATCGGCAACGGCATGTCCATCGGCGGCGTCGTGGCCCGCTCCGAGGTGATGAACTGCCTCGACTCGAACTCGATCTCCACCTTCGGCGGCTCCCCGGTCACCATGGCGGCCGGCGTCGCGAACCTCGGGTACCTGCTGGAGCACGACCTCCAGGGCAACGCCCGCCGCGTCGGCGGTCTGCTCCTGGAGCGGCTCCGGGCCGTCGCCGCCGCCGTGCCCGCGGTACGGGAGGTACGCGGCCGGGGCCTGATGGCCGCCCTGGAGCTGACGAAGCCGGGCACCGACACGGCCGACCCCGAAGCGGCCGCCGCCGTACTGGAGGCCGCCCGCGCCGGAGGCCTGCTGCTCGGCAAGGGCGGCGGCCACAACACCAGCGTGCTGCGCATCGCGCCGCCGCTCTCCCTCACCGTCGCGGAGGCGGAAGAGGGCGCCGAGATCCTCGAACAGGCCCTGCGGAGCCTGAACTAGCAGCGAGGGAAACGTACATGAGCACCCGCACCCTGATCAGCGGCGGACTCGTCGTCACGGCCGCCGACGAACTGCACGCCGACATCCTGATCGAGAACGGCCGGGTCGTCGCCCTCGCGGCCCACGGTTCGCAGGTCGCCGACGGCTGGACGGCGGACCGCACGATCGACGCGAGCGGGAAGTACGTCATCCCCGGCGGCGTCGACGCCCACACCCACATGGAGCTTCCCTTCGGCGGCACCGCCGCCTCGGACACCTTCGAGACGGGCACCAGGGCGGCCGCCTGGGGCGGCACCACCACCATCGTCGACTTCGCCGTGCAGAGCGTGGGCCGCTCCCTGCGCGCCGGGCTCGACACCTGGTACGACAAGGCCGACGGTCGGTGCGCGATCGACTACGCCTTCCACATGATCCTCTCCGACGTCAACGAGGGCACCCTCAAGGAGATGGACCACCTCGTCGGCGAAGGCGTCACGTCCTTCAAGCTGTTCATGGCCTACCCGGGGGTCTTCTACAGCGACGACGGGCAGATCCTGCGCGCGATGCAGCGGGCGTCGGGCAACGGCGGACTGATCATGATGCACGCCGAGAACGGCATCGCGATCGACGTCCTCGTCGAACAGGCCCTGGCGCGCGGCGAGACGGACCCCCGCCACCACGGCGAGGTCCGCAAGGTGCTCCTCGAAGCCGAGGCCACCCACCGCGCCATCCAACTCGCCCGGGTGGCCGGCTCCCCGCTGTACGTCGTCCACGTCTCGGCGCAGGAGGCGGTCGCCGAGCTGGCCGCCGCCCGCGACAAGGGGCTCCCCGTGTTCGGGGAGACCTGCCCGCAGTACCTGTTCCTGTCCACCGACAACCTCGCGGAGCCCGACTTCCAGGGCGCCAAGTACGTCTGCTCCACACCCCTGAGGCCCCGCGAGCACCAGGCCGCGCTGTGGCGGGGCCTGCGCACCAACGACCTCCAGGTGGTCTCCACCGACCACTGCCCCTTCTGCTTCCGCGGCCAGAAGGAGCTCGGCCGCGGCGACTTCTCGAAGATCCCCAACGGCCTGCCCGGGGTGGAGAACCGTATGGACCTCCTCCACCAGGCCGTCCTCGACGGGCACATCACCCGCCGGCGCTGGATCGAGATCGCCTGCGCGACCCCGGCCCGGATGTTCGGCCTCTACCCCAAGAAGGGCACCATCGCGCCGGGCTCCGACGCCGACATCGTCCTCTACGATCCGCAGGCCGAGCAGGTCATCTCCGCCGAGACGCACCACATGAACGTGGACTACTCGGCGTACGAGGGCAAGCGGATCACCGGGCGCGTCGACACGGTGCTCTCGCGCGGGGAACTCGTCATCGACCGGCGGGAGTACACCGGCCGGGCCGGTCACGGGGCCTTCGTCCCCCGCTCGACCTGCCAGTACCTGTAAGGAGCCGTGATGGACTTCGGTCTCGTCCTGCAAACAGATCCGCCCGCCTCCCAGGTCATCAGCCTGATGAAACGCGCCGAGCGGGGCGGCTTCCGCTACGGCTGGACCTTCGACTCCGCAGTGCTGTGGCAGGAGCCGTTCGTCATCTACAGCCAGATCCTCGCCAACACGCAGAAGCTCCACGTCGGGCCGATGGTCACCAACCCGGGCACCCGCACCTGGGAGGTGACCGCCTCCACCTTCGCCACCCTCAACGACATGTACGGCAACCGCACGGTCTGCGGGATCGGCCGCGGCGACTCGGCGATGCGGGTCGCGGGACGCAAGCCCAACACGCTGGCCCGGCTGGGGCAGGCAATCGAGGTGATCCGCGACCTCGCGGAGGGCCGCGAGGCCGACGTGGACGGCAACCCGATCCGCATCCCCTGGATCCGCGAAGGGAAGCTCCCCGTCTGGATGGCGGCCTACGGCCCCAAGGCCCTCGCCCTGGCCGGGGAGAAGGCCGACGGCTTCATCCTCCAACTCGCGGACCCCTACCTCACCGAGTGGATGATCAAGGCGGTCCGGGAGGCCGCCGCCCGGGCGGGCCGCGACCCGGACGCGATCACCATCTGCGTGGCGGCGCCCGCGTACGTCGGCGACGACCTGGCCCACGCCCGCGACCAGTGCCGCTGGTTCGGCGGTATGGTCGGCAACCACGTCGCCGACCTCGTCTCCCGGTACGGCGAGCACTCCTCGATGGTCCCGGACGCCCTCACCGAGTACGTCAAGGCCCGGGGCGGCTACGACTACAGCCACCACGGCCGCGCCGGGAACCCGTCCACCGACTTCGTCCCCGACGAGATCGTCGACCGCTTCTGCCTGCTCGGCCCGGTCGAAGCCCACATCGAGAAGCTCCGCGCCCTGCGCGCCCTCGGCGTCGACCAGTTCGCCGTCTACGCCATGCACGACGCACGGGAGGACGTGATCGACACGTACGGCCGGGAGGTCATCCCGGTGCTGGGTGGTTGACGGCGGCCCCCGGAGCGTCGTCGGGGTTCAGGCGTCCGGGGCCAGGAGCAACGCCATCACGCCGACCAGCGTCGCGTTGCTGACGATCTCCCGCCGGGAGATCATGCCCGGGACGTCGGAGAGGGGGACCCACTCCAGTCGGTCCGACTCGTTGCGTTCGGTGGGCTCGCCCACGCGCCGCACCCCGTCGGCGCGGAACACGAAGTGCCGGGAGTCGGTGATCCCGGCCGCGGGTTCCGCGTAGAGCAGCTCCCGCAGCGACTCCGGCCGCCACCCGGTCTCCTCCTCCAGCTCCCGGGCGGCGGCGGCCTCGGGGGTTTCGCCGTCCTCCACCAGCCCCATGGGCAGCTCCCAGGCCCAGGTGTCCGTGACGAAGCGGTGACGCCACATCATCAGGACCCGTCGCCGGTCGTCCACGGCCGCCGTCACGGCCAGGTCCCGCAGCCGCACGACGTCGTAGGCGACACGGGCGCCGTCCGGCCGCTCCACGTCGAGGGAGCGCAGCCGCACCCAGGGGGTGTCGAGAATCGTCCGCTCGCCGTGAACGTCCAGCGCATGTCGTGCCTGCTCTCGGTGGTGGCGGTGGGCGGTCGGTCATCCGTCGTCCGTAGCCTCGCAGGTCGGGCCCGATCCCGGGGAACCCGGCCCGACCTCCCGCCGCCGGCCTGCGTGAAGTCCCGTCAGGGAACCCGGGCCCGTCGGACAAAGGCGAATTTCCCAGTGACAAAGGTCCTATGGCGGGCCGTGCGGTTGCACTGCCGTCCCTTCCCGTGGACGGCCGCGGTCGTCGCGCACAACAGCAGCGAGGTCTGGCGCCTCCGGTCCGGACGGGAGCGGCGGGCGGCGGCGCGGGGGCTGCCGGCGGAGGGCCTGCGCGGCACGGAGTTCGACTCGGCGAGCGGCACCTACCCGGTGGTGCCCGGAGCGGGTCCGGGGCGCGGCGCACCACCTCCTCGCCGCGCGGCGCCACGACGACCTGCGCCTCATCACCTCGGTGCGCGCGGACGGCCGGGCCGAGCACGTCCTGGTGTCCCGGGCCGACGCGGACGCCGAGGCCCGCCGGTGCCACGCCCTGCTCTACCCGGACCCGGTGACCGCGCCCGGCCCGGCCGCCCCGGGGCCCGCCAAGCACCGCTCCCCGCACAGCGACGTCCTGTCGGGCCCCCCGCCGGTCCCGGTCCCGGGTGACGACGCCCACTGAGCGTCCGCCCGCCGAACCGCGAACCCGAACCCTAACCGGGGCCTCGGGGCGGGCGTGGGGGTGTGGGGGCGGGGCGGGGAGCGAGGACAATCGCTCGACGTGACGGATGACGACTCGTACCTGTGGCTTGAGGAAGTCGAGGGCGCGGACGCGCTCGGCTGGGTGGCGGAGCGCAACGCGCAGACGCTCGACGCGCTGGCCCGCGGCCCCGGCTTCGACGCGCTGCGGCGGGAGGTGCGGGAGGTCCTCGACGCTTCCGACCGAATCCCCTACACCGTTCGCCGGGGCGCCTTCCTCTACGACTTCTGGCAGGACGCGGCGCACCCCAAGGGGGTGTGGCGGCGTACGACGCTGGAGCAGTACCGCAAGGACACACCCGAATGGGAGCTGCTCCTGGATGTCGACGCCCTCGGCGCCGGCGAGGGCGTCGAGTGGGTGTGGGCCGGGGCGCGGGTGCGCCACCCGGACTGGGGGCGGGCGCTGGTGAGCCTGTCGCGGGAGGGGTCGGACGCGGTCGTGGTCCGTGAATTCGACCTGGGGACGCGGGCGTTCGTCCCGGGCGGCTTCGCGGTGGGGGAGGCGAAGACCAGAATCGGCTGGATCGACGCCGACCACGTCTACGTCGGCACCGACACCGGCCCGGGCTCCCTCACCGACGCCGGCTACCCGCGCACCGTACGCCGGTGGCAGCGCGGCACCGCCCTGGCCGACGCCGAGGTGGTCTTCGAGGTCGCGTCGGGCGACGTCGCCGCCGCGGGGTGGCGGGACCCGACGCCGGGCTTCGAGCGGGACTTCCTCTCCAGGACCCGGGACTTCTGGCACGACGAACTGTTCCTGCTGGCGGAGGACGGCACGCCGCGACGCGTCGACGTACCGGACGACGCGGGCAAGTACGCCTGGAAGCAGTGGCTCGTCGTCACCCCCGAGTCACCGTGGCTGGGGCACCCGGCCGGCTCCCTCCTCGCCTTCGACTTCGAGGCGTTCCTCGCCGGCGACCGCACCGCCTCCGTGCTGTTCGCCCCGGACGGGCGCACCGCGTTGGCCGGGCACAGCTGGACCCGCCACCACCTCGTCCTGGAAACCCTGGTCGACGTGGCGACCCGGATCGAGATCCTCACCCCCGGCCCCGGCCCCGGCGGGCAGTGGGCGCGGCGGCCGTTGGCCGACGTGGCGCCCTTGTCCTCGGCCGGCATCACCGACACGGACCCCGAGGTCAGCGACGAGTACTTCCTCGACGTCGACTCCTTCCTGCAACCCTCCACCCTCTACCGGGGCGAGATCGGGGGCCCCACCGAGATCCTCAAGCAGGCCCCGGCCCACTTCGACGCGACCGGGATGGCCGCGCGGCAGTACTTCGCGACCTCGGCGGACGGCACCCGGGTGCCGTACTTCGTCGTCGGGCCCGACAACGCGCACGACACCGCGCAGGACACCGCGCAGGACACCGGGTCCGGGCCCCGCCCGGTGCTGCTGTACGGCTACGGGGGCTTCCGGGACCTCCAGACGCCCTCCTACGACCCGGTCACCGGCCGGGCCTGGCTGGCCCGCGGCGGCACCTACGCGGTGGCCAACATCCGCGGCGGCGCCGAGTACGGACCGGCCTGGCACCGCGCCGCCCTCGGCGCGGGCCGGCCCCGCGCGTTCGAGGACTTCGCCGCAGTCGCCCGCGACCTGGTCGACCGCGGCATCACCGCCCCCGAGCGGCTCGGGGCCGTCGGCGCCAGCAACGGCGGCCTCCTCATGGGAGCCATGCTCACCCGCTACCCGAAGCTGTTCGGCGCGATCGTCGCCAAGGTCCCCCTGCTGGACATGCTCCGCTTCCACAAGCTGCCGGCGGGCGCCTCCTGGACCGGCGAATACGGCGACCCCGACGACGAGGCCGACCGCCCGCACCTGCGGGCGATCTCCCCCTACCACCGACTGGCCGCCGGCCGCCCGTATCCGCCGCTGCTCCTGATGACCTCCACCCGCGACGACCGCGTCCACCCCGCCCATGCCCGCAAGACGGCCGCCCGCCTGCGCGAACTCGGCCACCGGGTCCTCTTCTACGAGAACACCGGCGGCGGCCACGGCGGCGCCACCGACAACGCGCAGGCCGCCTTCAACCACGCCCTCGCCCACACCTTCCTCTGGCAGCACCTCGGCTGAGCGCGGCCGGCACGGACACCTGCCGTCCACCGGGAGTGCTCCGGTCCGCCGGGGCAGCGGGTGGGGTTTGTCAGGCGGGCGTGGTGTGATGGAGGCATGATCACAGAATTTCGGGCCCTTGACCTGTCCGCCGTCGAGGAGGCCGTGCGCAAGGCGGCCGCGGTCGAGATCATGCCGCGATTCCGGCAGCTCGCGGAGCACGAGGTCGACGAGAAGACCGGCCCGCACGACCTGGTCACCGTCGCCGACCGCAAAGCCGAGGAGCACCTGACGGCCTCGTTGACCCGCCTGCTGCCCGGCTCCGCCGTCGTCGGCGAGGAGGCCGTGCACGCCGACCCGACGGTGTACGCGGCGCTGCGCGCCGACGCGCCCGTGTGGATCGTGGACCCCGTCGACGGCACCCGGCAGTTCGTGGGCGGCGACCCCGCCTTCTGCACCCTGGTCGCGCTGGCCCACCGAGGTGAGATCCTCGCCTCCTGGACCTACGCCCCGGCGCTGGACGAGCTGGCGACCGCCGTACGGGGGGAGGGGGCGTACGTCAACGGTGAGCGCGTCCAGAGCGGTTCCCCGGAGCCCGGCGCCGAGTTGCGGATCGCGATGGCCCACCCGCTGTACACCTCCGACGAGGACAAGCGCGCCCTGGCCCGGCTCGACGTACCCGGGCTCGCGGCCCGCCCCTGCGGGTCGGCCGGCCTGGAGTACCTCAAGGTGGCCCGCGGCGAGATGGACGGCCTGGCCTTCACCTGGCCATCGGCGTGGGACCACGCGGCCGGGCTGCTGCTCGTCGCCGAGGCGGGCGGCGCGCAGAGTACCGTCGCGGGGGTGCCCTTTCGGGTGGACCGGGACAACGCGCTGCCGTTCGCCGTGGGCCGCGACGAGGCGACATCGGTCCGGATCCGCGAGCTGCTGCGCGGCGAATGACCGGCCGGACACGCCATGTCTTCAATACAGTGCCGCCTGGACGCACCGCCGCCCCACACGCGGTGCCGCCGCCGGACGAAGGAGTCGTAAGGTGCCCTCCATTCTCGATGCGGTCATCGTGGGGGCCGGCCCCAACGGGCTGACCGCCGCCGTCGAACTGGCCCGGCGCGGCCTGTCCGTGGCCGTCTTCGAAGCAGCCGGGACCGTCGGCGGCGGGGCCCGTACGGAGGAGCTCACCCTCCCCGGCTTCCGGCACGACCCCTGTTCCGCGGTGCACCCGCTGGGCGCCGGTTCGCCGGTGTTCGCGACGATGCCGCTGGGACGGTACGGGCTGGAGTGGCTGCACGCCCCGCTGCCCATGGCCCACCCGTTCGACGACGGCACGGCCGCGGTGCTGGCCCGCTCGGTCGCCCAGACGGCGGCGTCCTTCGGGCCGCGTGACGCGGGCGCCTACCGCCGCCTGGTGGAGCCGTTCCTCGGCAGATGGGACACCCTGTCCAGGGACTTCATGTCCCTGCCCTCGACCGCGCTGCCCAGGGACCCCGTCACCCTGGCCCGCTTCGGGCTTTCCGGGCTGCCGCCCGCCACCTGGCTGCTGCGCCGCTTCCGCGACGACCGGGCCCGCGCCCTGTTCGCCGGTCTCGTGGCCCATGTCATCGCACCGCTGAACGGGATCGGCACCGGCGCGGTGGGTCTGGTCTTCGCCCTGGCCGCGCACGCCAACGGCTGGCCGATGCCGCGCGGCGGCTCGCAGTCCATCTCCGACGCCCTCGCCGCCTACCTGCGCGACCTCGGGGGCGCCGTGCACACGGACTTCGAGGTCAAGCGGCTGGACGAGCTGCCGCCGGCCCGCGCGTACGTCTTCGACACCTCGCCGACGGCGCTGGCGCGGATCGCGCGCCTGGGCCGGGCCTACGACGGCTACCGCTACGGAGCCTCCGTCTTCAAGATCGATTACGCGCTGGACGGCCCGGTGCCCTGGACCTCCGAGGAGGCCCGCCGGGCCGGCACCGTCCAGATCGGTCCGCGCACCAGCGACATCGACGCCGCCCTGCAACTGGCCTCCGGCGGCCGTGCCCCCCGTAACCCCTTCCTCATCACGGCCCAGCCCAGCCTCGTCGACCCCGGCCGGGCGCCCGAGGGCAAGCACGTCTTCTGGGCGTACGGGCACGTACCGGCGGGGTGGGAGGGCGACCTCACCGAGGCCATGGAGCGCAGGGTGGAGCGCTTCGCCCCGGGCTTCCGCGACCTGGTCCTGGCCCGCGCCACCGCCGGCCCCCCGCAACTCGCCGCCCGCAACCCCAACTACGTCGGCGGGGACATCGCCTGCGGCGCCGCCTCCGGACTCCAGCTCCTGCTCCGCCCGAAGATCACCCTGTCCCCGTACACCACGGCCCACCCGGCGGTGTTCCTGTGCTCCTCGGCGACCCCGCCGGGCCCGGGAGTGCACGGCATGTCCGGTCACAACGCGGCCAAGGCCGTCTGGCGCCACCTGCGAAAGGCGCTGTGATGTCGCCCCGCATCACCCTCGTCCAAGGAGACATCACCGAGGAGCACGTGGACGCCGTGGTCAACGCCGCCAACTCCTCGCTGCTCGGTGGCGGGGGAGTGGACGGCGCGATCCACCGGCGCGGCGGACCCGAGATCCTCGCCGCCTGCGAGCGGCTGCGCCGCTCCGACTACGGCAAGGGCCTGCCGACCGGCAGGGCCGTCGCCACCACGGCGGGCCGGCTGCCGGCCGCCCACGTCATCCACACCGTGGGCCCCGTGTACTCGCGCGACGAGGACCGCTCGGCGCTGCTCGCCTCCTGCTACCGGGAATCGCTGCGCGTCGCCGACGAACTCGGCGCCCGTACGGTCGCCTTCCCGGCCATCTCGACGGGGGTCTACGGCTGGCCGATGGACGACGGCGCCCGGATCGCGGTGGAGACGGCGCGCGCGACGCCGACCTCCGTGGAGGAGGTCCGCTTCGTCCTCTTCGACGCCGCCGCCCACGCCGTGTTCGCCTCCGCCCTCGGCTGACGGAGCGAAAGCGCGTCGCGCGTGACAGGGTGGGACCGATGACCAACGACCCTGCGCGTCCGGGCGATCCGCGTCCCGCCGAGCCGACCGCGCGGTGGGACCCCGCGGTGACCCACCGGGATCTCCTCGCGGCGAAGGCGCTCGTCTACGACCCCTGCGGGTTCGTCTGCTCGCGGCCCGTACGAGAAGCGGAGAGCCCCGAGTACGCCGCCCACCACTACACCCTCGACGGACTGTCCGTCCGGTTCCGGGCCGCCAGGACGACCCCCACCAAGGCGGGGCAGTTCGTCACCGTGTGGCAGAGGTCCCCGGGCGGCCCCATCCGACCCTTCGACGCCACGGATGACGTCGACCTGTTCGTCATCAGCACACGTGACGGTGAGCACTTCGGACAGTTCGTCTTCACCACCGACACACTCCTTTGCCACGGTGTCGTATCGGTGGACGGTTCCGGCGGGAAAGGGCCTTCCGCGTCTACCCGCCCTGGGTGACCACCTCCAGTCGTCAAGCCGACCGCACGCAGGCATGGCAGTCGGAGCACTTCCTGCACCTGCGCGAGGGCGCTCCCGCCGACCCGGCCCGCGCCGGAAGGCTGCACCGTCGCCGGTGACCCTCGCGGAATTCCCCTGTGGCATATCCCGGACGCGGCCTGCGTCCCCGCCCGCTTCCGGCGGAAACCGACGACGCCTGGCCGGATAGAACCCACAACGGTCAAAGGCGAGTTGGGCGTGTGACATCATGACCGCGTCGTCTGCCCCGGGGATCTTGAAGCACGGGCAGGGGAGGGCAGCCGCCGAGTTCCGCCGGAGGACTGAGGGATGAAGATACCGGGCTCAGGGTCGCCGGCATCCGAGGACAGACGGCTCAGGCGTCGGCTCAGGAATGTCCGTCGTACGTGTGAGGCGATGTTGGTGGAGTGGGGTATGGAGCACGGCTGCGGAATCGACGAACTCCACCGCTATCTCAGCGAGAGCCGCCGGCGCACCATTCACCTGATTCCGACCTCCTTCCCGGAACGCCATTTGCTGGGCCTGTGGCTGAAATTGGACGACTTCGATGTCGTCGCGTTCGAGAAATCGGCCTCACCGGCCCACAAAGAACACATCATCACCCACGAACTGGCCCACATCGCCTTCGAGCACCGGGGGTCCGTGCCCCTGGACCGCACCGGATCCGGACCGCTCCTCTCGAACGTCGACCCCGCGGGCGTACGGGGGTTACTCATGCGCTCCCGCTACAGCGACGACGAGGAGCAGGAGGCCGAGACCATGGCCTCCCTCATCCTGGCCCGGGCCACCAAGCGCTGGGTCGAACCGGCGTGGGCCGTCCCCGACGAGGCCGCCGACGTCGTCGCCCGCATCGAGCAGGGGCTCGGCAAGGCGGAACCGCAGTGACGGCCGTCTACACGGCCCTCGCCTGGATCTGCGCGTTCGTCGGTCTCGCCGCCTTCGCCTACCGGCTCCCGGACCTGGTGCGCCGCAAGCACGACATCGCGCTGTGGGCGCTGTGCGTCTACTTCCTGTGCTCCGGCATCAGCTTCCTCGTCGACCTGGACCAACTGCGGCTGCACATCTCCGGGTTCTTCGGCGTCCCCAACATCACCTCGCTGATCACCCAGGTGGCGGTGGTCGTGCTCACCGCCGCCCAGCAAGTGGTCCTCGTCCACTGGTCCTCGCCCCCCGCGCAGGCCCGGCGGATGGCACGCCGGCGCGTCCTGTTCTTCGGCGCCGCGCTCTGCGTCCTCGTGACGTCCTCCTTCGTCGTCGGCCCGGTGGCACACTCCGACACGGCGACATCGACGATCCTGCTGAGCATCCACCACGGCGGATACGCCCTCTACATGTCCTTCTACCTGCTCATATGCGCCGTGGGTCAGGCCGAGACGGTACGGCTGTCGGTGGGCTTCACCAAGGTCGCCAACCGCCAGTGGCTCGCCGCTGGCATGCGGACCGTCACCGTCGGCGCCACGCTCATCCTGGTCTACTGCGTCACCCGGGGCATTCAGATCGCCGGCACCCGGCTGCACTTCGACGGAGCGGGCCTCGACCCGGTCCAGTGGGCCTGCGGCAGCATCGGCGCGCTGCTCCAGATCACCGGATGGACGATCCCCGCCTGGGGCATCCGCCTCACCCGCGCCCGGGCCTGGGGCCGCAGCTACCGTGCCTACCTCCGCCTGCGCCCCCTGTGGTCGGCCCTGCACCGGGCTTCCCCGGACATCGCGCTGGACCCGCCCCGCTCCCGGGCGCGCGACCTCCTGCCGCCCAGGGACCTGCACTACAGCCTCTACCGGCGCGTGATCGAGATCCGCGACGGGCAGCTGATCCTGCGCACCTCGCTCTCGCTCGCGGACTTCTCCCGCGTCGCCCGCTCGCTCGGTCTCCCCGAAGACCCGACCTCGCCCCTCGGCGAGGCCCTCCAGGTGTGCGCCGCCCTCAGCCGTGCCCCGGAGGAGCGGGCCGAGGAGGCGGAGTCCCCGGAGATCCCCGCGCGGCCGCCCTGCGAGGACTTCCGCGACGAGGTGGAATGGCTCACCGAGGTCGCCTCCTCCTTCACCGCCCTCGGCCGCAGCGGCCGCCGGCCGGAGGCGTGGGCGGTGACCCGGTGACCGCCGAGGCATCCGCCACGCGGAAGGCGACGTCCACCGCGGACGCGGTCCGCACCGTGGAGCGGCTCGTGACCCTCGACGCCACGCACGGCGCGCGGGCCGCCGTCCCCCGCGCCCGCGAGGCCGTACGCCGATACCCGGAACTCTCCGCCGAGCCCGAGAGCCTGCGCGGCCACGACAGCGACCGGATCGCGGCGCTGGCCGAGCTGTCCGAGGTCATCGGCTGGATCCTCTTCGACGCGGGCCTGCACCGCCACGCCCACCGGGCCAACGCCCACGCCCTCGCCCTCGCGGAACTCTGCGGCGACCGCTGGACCGCCCGACTGGTGCGGCTGAACCACAGCATGCTCCAGACCCACACCGGGCACCCCCGCGCCGCCCTGGAGACCGCCTCACGCGTCGCCGGGTCGCGGCCGTTACCCGCCCGCGTGGGCAGCCTCGTCCTGATCCGCCAAGCCCACGCCACCGCCCTGCTCGGCGCCCACCGCGAGCCCCTGGAGCTGATCGCCCGGGCGCAGAGCCGCTTCCTCGACGGCGTGTCCCGCCGCGACCCGCACTGGGCGTGGTGGATCGACCAGACCGAGCTGACCGGCCACCAGGGGTGGGTCATGGCCCGGCTGCGCCGGTGGGACCGCGCCCTGCCCCTCCTACAGCGGGCCGCCACCGCCCCGGGCCCCTCCTACCGCCACCTCTTCGCCGCGGAACTCCTCGCGGCGCAGGCCCGCGCCGGCGCCTGGAGCGAGGCGGAGGACCTCATCGCCGACCTCGCGCCCCGCGCCGCCCGTATCGGCTCCGCCCGGACGGTCGAGTCGCTCCACGCGACGGCCCGCCTCCTGCGCGGGTCCCCCCGTGTCCCCGCGAGCCTGCGCGACGCGGCGGTGTTCCTGCGGGAGCGCCTGCCGGCCCCGGTGCCCGCGCGCACCCCATAAAGCCACCCCCCCCGCGACCACCACAGACGACCATCACAGACAGGGACCCCATGCGCCCCATTCGGATATCCATGCCCGCGGCCGTCGCCGTACTCACCGCGGCCGTGCTCTTCTACGGCTCGGGAAGCCCGGCGTCGAACGCCGGCTTCCGATCGCCCGCCGCCGCCTCGACGGTGAGCCAGGACGCGGCCACGGAACGGGGCAGACCGTACGTCTCCACGACCCTCTACTTCGGCACCGGCCGGCACGACGGCAAGCCGCCCATCACCGAGGAGCAGTTCGACAAGTTCATCGCCGACGTCGTCACCCCCCGCTTCCCGGCCGGGCTGACCCTCCAGGAAGGGCGCGGCCAATGGAGGGACAAGGAGGGTGACATCAACCGCGAGAAGTCGTACGAGCTGACGGTGCTCTACCCGGTGACCGAGGCCAGGGCCCGTGACGCCGACATCGAGTACATCCGCGACCTCTACTGCACGACATGGGAGCTGGAGTCCGTGGGCCGCGCCGACGCGCGGGTCCAGGTCGACTTCTGACCCGCCCCGGTGGGCGGCCCCGACCGGGGCCGTCCACCGCACGGCGACCGCAGCGCCCCCCGACGGGCACTCGGCTAGGGTGAACCGGAAGGGAAACAGGCCCCCTCGGGGTGAGGTCGGTGCATTGGACACTTACCGGTTGACGAGCGAGGTACCCGATCAGCCGCCGGGCGTCGTCGGGTACGCGGGCGTACTGCGGGAGCTGCTGCCGATCGCCCTGTGGCGCGAGGACGCCGACGGACGCGTCGTGGAGTGGTCGCTGGCCGCCCGGGACCTGCTCGGCCACCGCCCCGAGGACATCCTCGGCCGCCCCGGCAGCGACCTCCTCGTCCCCGACGCCAACCGCGAACTCGCCGACGACCTGACCCGCCGCGTGCAGGCCGGCGAGACGGTCGTCGGAACCCTGCCGGTACGCCACCGCGACGGGCACCGCGTGACGATGGAGATGTGGATCGTGCCCGCCGCGGACCCGCGGGGCCGTCCGGGCGCCATGCTCGTCGCCGTGGAGACCTCCGAGGTCCTCCACATGCGGGACTCCCTCGCGGCCCTCCAAAGCCTGTTCACCCAGTCCCCGATCGGTCTCGCCACCCTCGGCACCGACCTGCGCTTCCTGCGCGTCAACGACGCCCTGGCCCGGATGAACGGCGTATCCGCCGCCGCCCACCTGGGTAAACGCCTCACCGAGGTGGTCCCCGGCGTCAACGCGGCCGCGCTGGAGGCGACGATGCGGCAGGTGCTGGAGCAGGGCACCCCCGTGGTCGACGTCCGCCGCACCGGCCGCACCCCCTCCGACCCCCACCGAGACCGGACCTGGTCCTGCTCCTACGCCCCGCTGCTCGACCCGAGCGGTCGCCCCCTCGGCGTGATCGCCTCTCTCATCGACATCACCGAGGGCCAGCGGGCGCAGGAGGAGGTCGAGCGGGCCCGCAGACGCTTCGCGCTGCTCGCCGAGGCCGGCACCCGCATCGGGACGACGCTGGACCTCGGCCAGACCGCCCGGGAGACCGTCGACCTGCTGGTGCCGCAACTCGCCGACTCCGCCGACGTACAACTCCTCGAAGCCGTCCTCGGCCCCGACGACGCCGCGTTCTCCAACCGCGGGGTGCTGCGCAGGCTCGCCGTCACCTTCCCCGACCCGACCGCGCCGACGGCCGCCCTCGCACCCGGCCAGACCTTCCGGATCCCCGCCGGGACCGTCTACGAACGGGTCATCGCCGAAGGACGGCCCATGAACCTGTACGCCACCGACGTCCCGGCGCTGATCACCGACACGCGCGCCGAACCGCTGCGCCGGTACCTGGCCGGCCTCGGGTCGGCGCGGCTGGTTCCGCTCGTCGCGCGCGGCACCGTCCTCGGCGCGGTCACCGTGACCCGGCTGCGCGAGCGCGAGCCCTTCGACGAACAGGACTGCGTACTGGTCGACGAGCTGGTGGCCCGAGCGGCTCTCAACATCGACAACGCCCGCATGTACACCTCCCAGCGGCGGGCGGCCCTCACCCTCCAGCGCAGCCTCACCAACAGCGCCCTGCCGAAGGTCACCGGCCTCGAACTGACCGGCCGTTACCGGCCCGCCAGCGCGCACGACGTCGGCGGCGACTGGTTCGACGTCATCCAGCTGCCCCGGGGCCGGACCGGACTGGTCATCGGCGACGTGATGGGCCACGGCATCCACGCGGCGGCCGTCATGGGCCAGCTCCGTACGGCCGTACGGACCCTCGCACGCCACGACGTGCCGCCCGAGCGGATGCTGCGCTCGCTGGACGCCGCGGTGGCGGACCTGGGCGAGGACGAGATGGCGACCTGTGTCTATGCCGTGCACGACCCGGCGGCCGGCGGCTTCGTGATCGCCCGCGCCGGCCATCCGCCGCCCGCCGTGGTCAGCGCCACGGGCGCGGTGACCTTCCTGGACGGACCGCCCGGCACCCCGCTCGGGGCGGGCGGCACGGACTTCCGGACCGAGGAGGTGCCGATGCCGCCCGGCGGCCTCCTGGCGCTCTACACCGACGGGCTGATCGAGACCCGGGACCGTGACCTGGACCAGGGACTCGGGCGGCTGGCGCGGGCCCTGGGTCGGCCGGGCATGCCGCTGGAGCAGCTGTGCGACGAGGTCCTCGAGCGGCTCCTGCCGAGCGCGCCGCAGGACGACGTGGCGGTCCTTTTGGCCCGCACGGTGGCCTCGTAGGGCCCAGGGCGCCGGGCCCCTGCCGGCGGTCGGTCCGTACGGCGACCGACGCCGCCGGCCCGCGGCCGCGTGTCGCCGGTCCCGCCCGCCCCGCCCGTCACCAGGCGAGGCCCTCCAGCTCGTCCAGGTCCAGGGTGAGCGCCGCCAGCGGCTCCGCGCTTCCGCCGGTCAACGGCAGCTCCGCCCAGATGACCTTCCCCCGCTCGGTGTAGCGGGTGCCCCACCGTTCGGCGTACTGCGCGACCAGGAACAGGCCGCGACCGCCCTCGTCCGTGGAGGCCGCGTACCGCAGGTGCGGGGAGGTGCTGCTGCCGTCGGACACCTCACAGATCAGGCTTCGGTCGCGCAGCAGCCGCACCCGGATGGGCTCGGAGCCGTACCGGATGGCGTTGGTGACGAGCTCGCTGAGGATCAGCTCCGCGGTGAACGCGATCTCCTCCAGACCCCAGGACTGGAGCTGCGCCGAACCGGCGTTGCGCACACGCGAGACGGCCACCGGGTCGTCCGGCACCTCCCATTCCGCGATCCGGTCCGCGTCCAGCAGCCGGGTGTCGGCGACCAGCAGGGCGATGTCGTCGCTGGGAGAGGGGAACAAAAGCGCCCCCAGCACGTCGGCACAGGCCTGCTCGGGAGTGCGCCCGGTGGCCGACAGGGCGCCCTTGAGCAGCTCCAGTCCGGTGTCGAAGTCGCGGTCGCGGTCCTCCAGCAACCCGTCGGTGAACAGTGCGAGCCGGCTGCCCTCCGGCAGCCGCAGCTCGGCCGTCTCGAAGGGCATCCCACCCACCCCCAGCGGCAGCCCCGTCGGCAACTCGGGGAACTCCACCCGGCCGTCAGGATGGACGAGCGCGGGACCGGGATGTCCCGCGCTCGCCATCGAGCAGCGGCCGGACACCGGGTCGTAGACGGCGTACAAGCAGGTCGCGCCGGTGACGCCGGCCGGGTCGTCCACCCCGTCCACGGTCTCCTCGGCGGAGCCGGTCTCGTCCCGGTCGATCCGGTCGATCAGCTCGTCCAGGTGCCCCAACAACTCGTCGGGCGGCAGGTCCAGCGTCGAGAAGTTGTGGACGGCGGTGCGCAGCCGGCCCATCGTCGCCGCGGCGTGCACCCCGTGCCCGACCACGTCGCCGACCACCAGCGCCACCCGGGCGCCCGGCAGCGGGATCACGTCGAACCAGTCGCCGCCCACCCCCGCCTGCGCGGGCAGGTAGCGGAACGCGACGTCCACCGCGCTCAGCTCCGGCAACACCCGGGGCAGCAGACTGCGCTGAAGCGTCACAGCGGTGGCGTGCTCGCGGGTGAAACGGCGGGCGTTGTCGATCGAGACGGCGGCGCGCGCCCCCAACTCCTCGGCGAAGGACAGGTCCTCCTCGTCGAAGGCGTCCGGGGTGTCGGCCCGCCAGAAGTTGGCCATGCCCAACACCACGCCGCGCGCCTGCAACGGTACCGAGATCAGTGAGTGCAGCCCGTACTCGAGCGCCAGCCGGGTGCCCTCGGAGTCCTGGGCCCGCCAGCCGAAGGCGGTGTTCAGATCCGCCGCCAGCACCGCCCGCCCGGCGGCCAGGGCCGCGGCCATCGGGGCGGTCGGCACCACGAACCGGATGATCTCGCCGACCGGCTGCAACGGCTGGTCCGAGCGGACCCCGCTCATCGCCGCCCGGCGCATCTCGGTGTACACGCCCGACAGCGTCGAGGGTTCCTCGCCGTGCAGCACCGGTTCCAGCAACTCGACGGTGACGAAGTCCGCGAACCGCGGAACGGCCACCTCCGACAGTTCCTCGGCCGTGCGCACCACGTCCAGGGTGGTACCGATCCGCACCCCCGCGTCGTACAGCAGCTGGAGCCGCCCGCGGGCCACCTCGGCGCGGCCGGAGAGCGCGGCCAGCTCGGTGGAGTCGCGCAACGTCATGACGCTGCCGGAGGGCATGCCCCGGTACGGCTTTGTGGGCCGCACGTTGACGGCGAGGAGGCGGTCCCCCGACAGGTGGACCTCGTCCGTGACGGTCCGTCCGGAGACGAGCAGGTCCGCCGTCCGGGAGTCCAGGCCGAGGTCGGTGACGTGCCGCTGCTCGGCGTCCGGCGGCAGGTTCAGCAGCCTCCGCGCCTCGTCGTTGGCCAGCACCAGCCGGTGGTCCGCGCCGATGATCAGCACGCCCTCGCGCACGGCGTGCAGGACCGCCTCGTGGTGCTCGTTCATCCGGGTCATCTCGGCTTCGCCCAAGCCCCGGGTCTGACGCCGCAGCCTGCGGCTGACCAGGGCCGCGCCTCCGGTGCCCAACAGCAGGGCGCCCGCCGCCGAGCCGAGGAGCAGGGGCAACTGCTTGCCGACCACCTCGCCGACGTTCGCGATCTCGATGCCGGTGGAGACGAGGCCCACCACGGCCCCCGAGGAGTCCCGTACGGGAACCACCGCGCGCACCGCGTCGCTGGGGGCGCCCTTGAACGCCTCGGTGAACGCCTGCCCGTGGAGCGCGCGCGAGAGGTCACCGGTCACGCGCTTGCCGATGAGATCGGGCCGGGCGTCGGTATAGCGGATGCCGTCCTTGTTCAGCACGGCGATGAAGTCGATCCCGGAGGCGCGTCGGGCGGCGTCGGCCAAGGGCTGGAGCTCGGCCGACGGGTCGGGCGAGCGCAACGCGTCGGCCAGACCGGGAGCGTGGGCGAAGGCCTCGGCGGCCGCGAGCGAGCGGTTGCGGGCGTCGCGCTCACTGTCGTACCGGGCCTGGAACACCAGGGCCAGCGTGGCCGCCGTGATCAGCACCAGCACGATCACGGCCTGTAGGAGGAACACCTGACCGGCGACGCTCCCGGGGAAGTGCGCGAAGCGCGCGAGCAGGCCCGAGGGGCGGCCCGCCGGCGGCGATCCCCTGGGTCGACCCGAACGTCCGGTCATGAGCCATTTCTAACACTGTCGCGATGATTTCGGATGGCGGCCGCCGCCGCACGGTAGGCGCGCGGGCTCTGGCCGACGTGGGCGGTGAAGTGCTGGCGGAAGGTGACCTCGCTCGCGAACCCGGCCCGGCGGGCCACCTCGGGGACCGGATGGTCCGTGCGTTCCAGCAGCCGACGGGCCGCGTCGAGGCGGTGGCCGAGCAGCCACTTGTGCGGGGTGGTGCCCGTCGCGGCGGCGAAGTGCCGGGCGAAGGAGCGCGGCGACATCCCCGCCCAGCCCGCCAGGGTGGCCACGTCCAGCGGTTCGTGCAGCCGCCGCAGCGCTCGTTCCCGTACGGCGGCCAGCGCCTCGGCGGTACGGTCGGCGGCCGGGGTGGGCCGGTCGAGGTACTGGGCGTGGTCCCCGGTGCGGAAGGGGCCCGTCACCATGGAGCGGGCGACCGCGGCCGCGACCTCCGCGCCGTGGGCCTCGCGTACCAGTTGGAGGCAGAGGTCGATGCCGGAGGCCACTCCGGCGGAGGTCCAGATCCCCGCGTCCTCCACGTACAGCGGTGCCTCCTCCACCAGAGTGCCGGGATACCGGGCGGCCAGCCGGGGGGCCAGCCACCAGTGCGTCACCGCACGGCGGCCCTCCAGCAGCCCCGCCTCGGCCAGGACGAACGCCCCGGCGCACAGCGCGGCCACCGGCACGCCCCGGGCGTGCGCCTCGCGCAGGGCGGCCAGTACCGGGCCGGGGCTCGGGTCGTCGGGCTCCGCGAGTGCCGGTACGACGACCAGGTCGGCCTCGGCGAGCCAGTCGAGGCCCCGGTCGGGGGTGAGCGTGAGCCCGCCGGGCAGGGCCACCGGATCGGGCGTCGACGCGCAACGGCGCAGTTCGAAGGGCGGGACCCCGGAGCGGCTGCGGTCGGGGCCCCAGACCTCGGTGATAACGGCGAAGTCGAAGGCCCTGATGCCCGGCTGGATGACGATCGCGACGCGCTGCATGCCCCGATCGTCGCAGAGTCTCGCCAAGCGATGGCTGCCAGTCTGGCAGGATCTCATCAGTTCGGGGCGCCGCCGGCCCTGTCGGGGCGGGGCGGGCGCGGACACGATGGAGCCATGACGACGAACGAGATCGAGATCGCCCCGAACAGTGCCCTGCTGGTCATCGACGTGCAGAAGGGCTTCGACGACGCGGCTTTCTGGGGGCCGCGCAACAACCCGGCCGCCGAGGCGAACACGGCCGCCCTGATGGACGCCTGGCAGCGGTCCGGGCGCCCGGTGGTGCTGGTCCAGCACGCCTCGCGGGCCGGCTCCGTCCTCGCCCCCGACCAGCCCGGCCACGCTTTCAAGGACTTCGTCGAGGAGCGCCGCCAAGCGGCCGCGCTGCACGTCACGAAGACGGTGAACTCGTCCTTCTACGGCACCCCCGACCTGGCCGAATGGCTCACCGCCCGGGGCATCGGACAGCTGGTCCTCGCCGGAATCCAGACCAACATGTGCGTGGAGACCACCGCCCGGATGGCGGGGAACCTCGGCTACGACGTCCTCGTCCCCCTGGACGCCACGCACACCTTCGACCTCGAGGGACCGGACGGCGCCCGCCTGAGCGCCGACGAGCTCGCGATCGCCACCGCCGTCAACCTCCACGGTGGCCGCTTCGCCCGCGTCGTCACCACCGCGCAGGTCCTCGCAGGGGCCCGGGACCGGCCCACCGCATAGTCCGGCTCACCGCGTTGTCCAACTCACCGCGTAGTACCGCAGTCGTCCGTCCTGGCGCACGCACCGCATCCCCGCGGCGGTCATGACCCGCTGGGAGGCGGTGTTCGTCAGGTCGGTGTCACCGTCCACGCCGCGCGCCCCGTGTCGCCGGGCGTGCTCCAGCAGCCCGCGCAGGGCTTCCGCGGCGTAGCCCATGCCCCGCGCGGCGGGTATGAGGCCGTAGCCGACGGTGACCCGGCCGCGGGCGTCCGCGGGCCCGTGGAAGCCGGCCCCGCCGATGGTCCGTCCGTCGGCGCGGAGCCGGATCTCGTAGGCCCCGAACGGCCCCGGATCGCCGTGTTCGGACCACACCCGCAGGAACCTCTCGGCGCCCGCCCGGTCCCCGGCGTCCGGATACCCGGGCCCCCAGCGGTCAGCCGGGCCGGGCCGGCCGGTGAGGATACGCCCGGCCCCGGCCCGGTCGAGGGGGCTCAGCAGCAGACGGGGGGTCGGGATCGGGTCGGTGCTCGGTTCCTCCACGAGCCGTGCTTACCAGTGACAAGCGCCCCGGCGCGCCCGGATTTCCCTCGCCCCGGACACGAGAGGGCCGGCTCCCACCGGGAACCGGCCCTCTCGTGCGTTCGGACGGGGTCAGAGCACCTCGGCCGCGATGTTGGCCGCCACCTGCTCCAGCAGCGGACCGGCGTTGGCGATGCACTTGGCGGGGTCCGGCTCGATCTCCGTCAGCGGGTACGCCCGCCGGATGCCGGCGGCGCTCAGCGCCTCCTGCTCCAGCAGCAGCCGCCCGCACACCGCCACGACCTCCTTGCCCGCCGCCCGCGCCGCGGCGGCGACACCGGCCGGAGCCTTGCCGTGCAGGGTCTGCTCGTCCAGCGAACCCTCACCGGTGATCACCAGCGTGGCGCGCTCCAGCGCCGGGGCGAAGCCCAGCACCTCCAGCATCAGCTCGATACCGGGACGGAACGTCGCCCCGAGCAGCAGTGCCCCGTAGCCGATGCCGCCCGCGCCACCGGCACCCGGGAGCACCGCGCACTCGGCGGCCTTCGCGCCGATCGCCTTCTCCAGCACCACCGCGAAGTGCGCCAGCGCCGCGTCCAGCGTCGCCACGTCCTCGGGGGAGGCGCCCTTCTGCGGGCCGTACACCGCCGGCGCGCCCTTCGGGCCCGTCAGCGGGTTGTCCACGTCGCTCGCCAGCACGAAGTCCACGTCCGCGAAGCGGGGGTCGATGCCGGACAGGTCCGCCGAGGCCAGGGAGGCGAGTGCCCCGCCGCCCGGGCCGACCGGTTCGCCGTTCGCGTCCAGGAACACCGCACCGAGGGCGGCGAGCATGCCCGCGCCGCCGTCCGTGGTGGCGCTGCCGCCCACGCCGAAGACGATCGAGCGCGCGCCCGCGTCCAGGGCGGCCTTGAGCAGCTCGCCCGAGCCGTACGTGGTCGCCGTCAGCGGGGCGAAGACGCCCTGGGGGAGCAGCTGGAGCCCGGAGGCCTCCGCCATCTCGACCACCGCGGTTCCGTCGCGCAGCGCGAAAGCGGCCGTGACCTGGTCGCCGAGGGGTCCGGTGACCCGTACCTCACGGCGTTCGAAACCGGCCGCGACGGCGGCCGCGACCGTACCGTCGCCGCCGTCCGCGACGGGGAGGGTCTCGATCTCCACGCCCGGTACGGCCTTGCGAAGGCCGGCCGTCACCCGCTCCGCGACCTGTACGGCCGTGAGCGAGCCCTTGAATTTGTCCGCGGCGATGAGTACGCGCGCGGCCTCAGTTACTGCTCCGTCCGTCACCTTTGCTGATCCCTTGCTATCGAACAGTGCAGTCGCGCCCCCATGAGCCTATCCGGAGGATCCTCCTATGCCCATGGGTGGCCTGGGACACAGGCGGCGCCCGTACTGCCAAAAGGGGTCATAACCCTGCATAGTGTGGCCGCGTGAGCGCGGATTCACCGGAAGGGACACGTCCGTACCGGGACCGGCCCCCCGAATACGCAAAGCCGGCGCTCCGGCGACCACCGCGGACACGGCCGACGGGGTACGACGGGGGGTACGACGGCGCCGGCGTAGCCGCAGGGGTGATCCGCGGACCGGGGGCTTGACCGGGCACGACCCGCGCGGGACGGCCTGGGTAGGGTGGCGGACGTGACGACCACGGATGACTACGCCACCTACATCGCGAGCCTGCCCCGGGTGCTGGCCGGTGCGGCCGCCCTCTTCCGGGACGCCGAGGGGCGGGTGCTCCTCGTCGAGCCCAACTACCGCGAGGGCTGGGCCCTGCCGGGCGGCACCGTCGAGTCCGACCGGAACGAGTCGCCGCGGACCGCCGCCCGGCGCGAGAGCGCCGAGGAGATCGGCATCGACAAGCCGCTCGGCCGGCTCCTGGCCGTCGACTGGAGCGTGGGCGTGGGCCGCCCCCCTCTGGTCGCGTACCTCTACGACGGCGGTGTGCTCGACGCCGAACAGCTCGCCTCCGTCAAGCTCCAGGAAGAGGAACTGCTCTCCTGGAAGATGGTCGCGCCCGCGGAACTGCCGACGTACCTCCTCGCGTCGCTCGCCCGCCGGGTCCAAGAGGGCTACCGGGTGCTGGAGACGGGGGCGAGCGCCGTCGAGCTGGAGAACGGCCGTCGTCCGGCGGAGGCGTAACACCCGTTATACGAGGCCTACTTCGACCAGGACAGAATGCAGCCCATGATCACGATGTATGCCTGGCCGAGCACGGCCGACGGACCGGACGCCCTCCCCATGGTCCACTTCACCACCGACGAGCAGGCCGGCGGCGAGGTCACGCCCGAGGGCGCGCCCGTCTGGCTGTTCGACGGCGCGATACGCGACGGCGGCTGGGCGGAGTTCGCCGACTTCGAGGCCTGGTCGGTTCCGGCCACCGACTGGCAGGCCTTCTACCGCCGCGAGGACGACCTGCTCGCCGTCACCGGCCCCGGCAGCTGCGAGGGCTGGTACCAGGGCAAGCTCGGCGCCGACGCGCAGTGGGTCGCGGCGGCGGCCGAGCAGCGGAGCGTGGTCCTGCTCGCCGCGCCCGTCCAGCACCCCTCCCTGTACGGCTACGCGGTCGAGGCGGGCGCCGGCTTCGCCCTGCTCGTCCCGCTCGCCGTCGTCTAGGAACGCGGCGCCGGACCGCACCCGCGCGCCGGACCGCACCCGCGCGCCCGAGCGGCCGGGGCCCGGCCGCGGGCGTCAGACCGGCAGCGACCGCTCGCCGGCTTCGAAGGCCAGCAGCCGGACCTTGCGGTCCAGGCCGCCGCCGTAGCCGGTCATGGCGCCCGAGGCGCCGATCACCCGGTGGCAGGGCACGATGATGCCGACCGGGTTCTTGCCGTTGGCCAGGCCCACGGCCCGTGAGGCCCCGGGCTTGCCGAGCCTCGCGGCGAGTTCCCCGTACGACCAGGTCCGCCCGTAGGGGATGCGTACGAGCTGCTCCCACACGCTGCGCTGGAAGGCCGTGCCCTCCAGCCGGACCGGGACGGTGAAGTCGGTGAGCTCGCCGGCGAAGTACGCGATCAACTGCCGCACCACATCGGGGAAGGGTTCCTCCGCCCCCGAGACCCGTTCGCCGAAGGACTCCTCCGGCGGGCGGTGCCGCTGGCCGACCATGTAGAGGCCGCTGAGGACGCCGTCCGTGGCGACGAGGGTGAGGGGACCGTAGGGGCTGTCGACGACGGTGTGCTGCTTGCTGCTGCTGTTCATGGCGGGTCGTCTCCTTGGATGGGCTCAACGGGCTCAGACGGGCAAGTGGTTGATCGGGTGGCTGTCGGTGGCCCACAAGTACTGGACGGCGTACGCGCGCCAGGGCCGCCAGCCTGCCGCCCGAGCCGTGAGCGCGGCGGGAGTGGAGGGCAGCCCCAGCCCGGCCGCGGCGCGACGTACCCCCAGGTCGGAGGGCAGGAACGCGTCCGGGTCGCCGAGGGCCCGCATCGCGATGACCTCGGTCGTCCACGGACCGAAGCCGGGCAGCGCGCCCAGCCGCGCGCGGGCCGCCTCCCAGTCGCTGTCGACACCCAGGGGGAGCGAGCCGTCCACGAGGCCCGAGACCAGGGCGGCGAGGGTCGCGCGACGGCTGCGCGGCAGGGCGAGCGACTCCGGGTCCAGCGCGGCCAAGGACCGCGGGGACGGGAACAGGTGGGTCAGCCCGCCCTCGGGGTCGGGGTCCGCGACCGACTCGCCGTGCGCGGTGACCAACCGGGCCGCGTGGGTACGCGCCGCGGCGGTGGACACCTGCTGGCCGAGCACGGCCCGTACGGCGAACTCGGCCGCGTCGACGGTACGGGGAACCCGGCGCCCCGGCGCCTTGTCGACGAGCGGGGCCAACAGGGGGTCCGAGCGGAGCTGCTCGTCGACGGCCTCGGGGTCGGCGTCGAGGTCCAGCATCCAACGACAACGGCTGATGGCGATCGTGAGGTCCCGCAGGTCCGTCAGGGCGAGCTGACAGGCGATGTGGTCGGGTCGCGGGGCGAGCGCGACGACGCCGGTGCCGTACGGGAGCCGCAGCGTCCGCCGGTACGCGCCGCCGCGCCACTCCTCGACGCCGGGGACCGCGGTCGCGGCGAGGTGGCCGAAGAGGTTGTCGGGGTTGAGGGGCGCCCGGAAGGGGAGCCGCAGGCTGATCGTGCCGGGGATGCGCGGCTGATCGCGGTGGGCCTTGGCGGAGCGGGTGCGCAGCTCGCTCGGGGAGATGGCGAAGACCTCGCGGACGGTGTCGTTGAAGGCCCGGATGGAGGCGAACCCGGCGGCGAAGGCGACGTCTCCCATGGGGAGGGCGGAGGTCTCGATGAGCAGCCGGGCGGTCTGGGCGCGCTGCGCCCGGGCGAGGGCGAGGGGGCCGGCGCCGAGCTCGGCGTTGAGCTGCCGCTCGACCTGGCGCGTGGAGTAACCGAGCCGGGCGGCCAGCCCGGGTACGCCCTCGCGGTCGACAACGCCGTCCTGGATGAGCCGCATGGCGCGGGCGACGGCGTCGGCGCGGGCGTTCCACTCGGGGGAGCCGGGGCTGGTGTCGGGCCGACACCGCTTGCAGGCCCGGAACCCGGCCTGCTGGCAGGCGGCGGCGCTGGGCAGGAAGGTCATGTTCTCGACCTTGGGCGGCACGGCGGGACAGCTCGGCCGGCAGTAGATCCCAGTGGTCCGGACGGCGGTGAAGAACCAGCCGTCGAAGCGGGCGTCCTTCGACTGCACGGCCCTGACGCAGCGGTCGGTGTCGGTGTACATGGCTCCAGCATCCCGGCCGGTCCCGTGCGGGGCTGGCGGTTTTCCGACATCAAGCGTAGCCCTCCCCGCCGCCGCCCGGCCCCGGCGGGGCTTGAGGGGTCGCCGGCGAGGCCGGATCTGCCCCAGCGGGGCGGCCCGTACGGCCGGGGCAGCGCCCGCACCCCGGGACTCCGCCCCGGAGCCGTGCCTCAATCGCCGGCGGGGCTAAATCTGCCGGGGGCAGGCGGCCTGGCAGGGTGTCCCGGTGGGGTCGGTGGTGTGCAAGCGGGCCGGATGCGCCCGGGGCCCCGCGCGTGCCCCGGGGCTCAAGCCGCCCCACGAGGGCCGGCCCGTGCGGCGAGGGCCGCGCCCGGACCTCGGAGCTCCGCCCCGGGGCCGCCCCTCAATCGCCGGCGAGGCTGCATCTGCCCCCGGCGGGGCCGGGCGGCGGTCGGGCGGCACGCCGTACAGCCCGGGCTGTGCCCGGCCCGGGGGCTTCGCCCCCGGGCCCTGCGCCTCAATCGCCGGCGACGCTGAGTCTGCCCCCCCCGCGGGGCCGGAGGTGGCCGGGCGGCGCGGTACGGCCTGGGCTCCGTCGGCTCCCCAGGGAGCCGCGCGTCAATCGCCGGGGGCTTGGGGGTCGCGGCGGTGGCCGGATCTGCCCCAGGGGGGCCGGCCTGTACGGCCGGGGCTGTGCCCCCGGGGCCTGCACCGCAATCGCCGGCGAGGCTGAGTCTGCCCCCCGGCGGGGCCGGAGGTGGCCGGCGGCGCCGTACGGCCTGGGCTGCGCCCGTACCCCGGGACTTCGCCCCGGGGCCGCGCCTCATCGCCGGCGGGGCCGATCTGCGCATCGGGGTCGGTGGGGTGCAAGCGCGTCGGGCGAGGCGGGGCGTGCCCGGGGCTGCGCCGAAAAACCGGGGCTCGAGCGCCGCCGAGGCCGGACCTGTCGCACCGGGGGCGTAGCGGGCGGTTGCCGCC
This sequence comes from Streptomyces sp. Tek67B01, assembly GCF_055231995.1. Classification (NCBI taxonomy): domain Bacteria; kingdom Bacillati; phylum Actinomycetota; class Actinomycetes; order Kitasatosporales; family Streptomycetaceae; genus Streptomyces; species Streptomyces sp. Tek67B01. The sequence goes on along the minus strand of NZ_JBUYUY010000001.1, from coordinate 1,460,659 downwards.
GGTGGGCTGGATCTGCCGGGCGGGGGAGGGGCTCGGCCACAGCCCGGTGCGGTCGGCCGCCGGGTTGGAGGGGCCCGCGACGGGGCGGGATGTGGGAGGGCCCCCGGTCGCCGGAGGCGGTCGGGGGCCCTCGCCCTACGAAAACAGCGGACAGCGCTACGGCAGCTGCGCCGCCCGCGCCTCCCGCCGGTTGTGGCGGAACGTGTTCGCGCGACGGGTCGTCGCGAACAGCGGGATCGTCGCCGCCAGGGCGATCTGCAGGGCGCAGCCCGTCTGGAGCAGCAGCTGACCGCCCGGCGCGTCGAACGCCCAGGCCGCCAGCAGCCCCATCGCTCCGACGATCCAGCTCAGCATCGCCACCGCGAGGACTCCCCGCGGCTTGGGGTACTCGACGCGGCTCACCATCAGCCACGCCACCCCGATGATCGCCAGGAGCGTCGGGATGAAGGGCAGCCCCAGCAGCACGACGGACACGACCGTCAGGGCCCCGAAGGGGCTCGGCATGCCCTGGAACATGCCGTCCTTCATCGTCACGCAGCTGAATCTCGCCAGGCGCAGGACGACGGCGAGTAGGACCACGATCGCCGCCAGTGCCGACATCTTCTGGTGCGCGTCGTCCGCGACCATGCCGTACACGAGCACGAAGTACGCCGGCGCGAGGCCGAAGCTGATCAGGTCCGACAGGTTGTCCAGCTCGGCGCCCATGGGCGAGCTGCGCAGCTTGCGGGCCACGATGCCGTCGAAGAGGTCGAAGACCGCCGCGAGCAGCATCAGTATCACCGCCGTCGCCGCGCTGTGCCGGGCCATGCCCGACTCGCCGCTTCCGGTGAGGTGCGGGATGAGGATTCCGGTGGTGGTGAAGTACACCGCCATGAATCCGCATGTCGCGTTGCCGAGGGTGAGGGTGTCCGCTATCGAAAGCCGCAGGGAGAGCGGCATGTCTTCCGCGTCCGCGTCCTCGTCCTTGGCCTCGGGCACCCAGCCTGTGGCAGGGGTCTCAGGGTCAGTCACGGTCAATTCGGGTCACCCCCGCGGTGGTGGCCTGACCGACCTCGACCGCGACCTCGACGCCCTCGGGGAGGTAGATGTCGACGCGCGAGCCGAAGCGGATCAGACCGATGCGTTCGCCCTGCTCCACCTTGGTGCCGGCCGGCAGGTAGGGGACGATGCGACGCGCCACGGCACCGGCGATCTGCACCATCTCGATGTCGCCGAGCTCGGTGTCGAAGTGCCAGACGACGCGCTCGTTGTTCTCGCTCTCCTTGTTGAACGCCGGGACGAACCCGCCGGGGATGTGCTCCACGGACGTCACCGTGCCGGCCAGGGGCGCACGGTTGACGTGGACGTTCAGGGGGCTCATGAAGATCGCGACGCGAGTGCGCCCGTCCTTCCACGGCATGATGCTCTGCACCACGCCGTCGGCGGGCGAGATGACGCGGCCCTGGGCGATTTCGCGCTCGGGGTCGCGGAAGAACCACAGCATGCCCGCCGCGAGAGCGGTGGCGGGCACGGCCGCCGCGGCCCAGCGTCCGGACTTGCGGGCCCGGGTGAGACTGAGCGCCGCGGTGGCGACGGTCGGCAGGAGCCACGGCGATGCTCCGCGCGCGAGGCGTCCACCGAGGAGGCCGACGCGAGGTGCAGAGGTTTGGCTGTGGGGCATGGATGACCTTCGTAGCGGGTGATGCCGCGCCGCAAACGGGGGGACGGGACGGCGGCTTTACTGGAATGCTATCGGTTGCGCGCAACAACTGGGCAAGCCAGAAGCCGAGTCGATGGCCGTCGGCCAGTGACTGCCAGTGATCCTTCTGCGGAAAATCGTCGAGCGATTCACCGCAAAAGGTACTTTCAGCCCTGGAGTCGGTACTCCTCGAGCAGGCGTCGCCCGATGATCATTTTCTGGATCTCGGCGGTACCTTCACCGATCAGCAGCATCGGGGCTTCCCGGTAGAGGCGCTCGATCTCGTACTCCTTCGAGAACCCGTAGCCGCCGTGGATGCGGAAGGCGTCTTCCACCACCTCCTTGCAGTACTCGGAGGCGAGGTACTTCGCCATCCCTGCTTCGAGGTCGTTTCGTTCCCCGGAGTCCTTTTTGCGTGCTGCGTTGACCATCATCGCATGGGCGGCTTCGACCTTGGTAGCCATCTCGGCCAGCTTGAACTGGATGGCCTGGTGCTCGGCGATCGCCTTGCCGAAAGTGTGACGTTGCTGGGCATACGAGACACCCAGCTCGAACGCACGCTGAGCGACGCCGCAGCCACGCGCCGCCACGTTGACGCGACCGACCTCGACGCCGTCCATCATTTGGTAAAACCCTCGGCCCGTCTGGCCGCCGAGGACGCGATTGGCCGGAATGCGTAGTCCGTCCATGATGAGCTCGGTCGTGTCGACGCCCTTGTAGCCCATCTTGTCGATCTTGCCCGGGATGGTCAGGCCCGGACGGACCTCACCGAAGCCGGGCTCCTTCTCGACCAGGAAGGTCGTCATCGACTTGTGGGGCGCGGTGCCCTCAGGGTGTCCTTCGTCACTCCGGACGAGGACGGCCACCAGCGTGGAGGTGCCTCCGTTGGTCAGCCACATCTTCTGGCCGTTCAGGACGTACTCGTCGCCGTCCTTCACCGCCTTCGAGGTGATGGCCGACACGTCCGAGCCCAGGCCCGGCTCGGACATCGAGAACGCGCCGCGCACCTCGCCCAGCGCCATGCGCGGGAGGAAGTGGTCCTTCTGCTCCTGCGTGCCGTGCTGCTTGAGCATGTACGCCACGATGAAGTGGGTGTTGATGATGCCCGAGACGGACATCCAGCCGCGCGCTATCTCCTCGACGCACAGCGCGTAGGTGAGCAGCGACTCACCCAGACCGCCGTACTCCTCCGGGATCATCAGCCCGAACAGGCCGAGCTCCTTGAGGCCGTCGACGATCTGCTGCGGGTACTCGTCGCGGTGCTCCAGCTCGGTCGCGACCGGGATGATCTCCTTGTCGACGAACTCGCGGACCGTCTTGAGGATCTCGCGCTGGACCTCGTTGAGGCCGGCGGTCTGGGCAAGTCGGGTCATGGCTCTTACTTCCCCTGTTCCTTGAGCTGCGGGCGCCCGGGCTGCTCGCCGCCGCGCTCCTTGATGTACGTCTCGGTCGGGACCATCACCTTGCGGCGGAAGACGCAGACGAGGGTGCCGTCCTGCTTGTAGCCCTTGGTCTCCACATAGACGATCCCGCGGTCGTTCTTCGACTTCGAGGGGGTCTTGTCGAGGACCGTGGTCTCGCCGTAGACGGTGTCGCCGTGGAAGGTCGGCGCCACGTGCCGCAGGGACTCGATCTCCAGGTTGGCGATGGCCTTCCCCGAGACGTCGGGGACCGACATGCCGAGCAGCAGCGAGTAGATGTAGTTGCCGACGACCACGTTCTTGCCGAAGTCGGTGGTGTTCTCGGCGTAGTTGCTGTCCATGTGGAGCGGGTGGTGGTTCATGGTCAGCAGACAGAAGAGGTGGTCGTCGTACTCCGTGACCGTCTTCCCGGGCCAGTGCTTGTAGACGGCCCCGACCTCGAACTCCTCGTACGTGCGTCCGAACTGCATGGTCCTACGCCTCCGGGATCTGGAACTTGCTGGTGCGCTGCATGCCCGCCGCCCGGCCCTTGCCGGCGATGACCAGGGCCATCTTGCGGCTGGCCTCGTCGATCATCTCGTCGCCGAGCATGGCCGAGCCCTTCTTGCCGCCGGCCTCGGAGGTGCACCAGTCGTACGCGTCGAGGATCAGCTCGGCGTGGTCGTAGTCCTCCTGCGAGGGGGAGAAGACCTCGTTCGCCGCGTCGACCTGTCCGGGGTGCAGCACCCACTTGCCGTCGAAACCGAGGGCCGCGGCCCGCCCGGCGACCTCGCGGTACGCGTCCACGTCGCGGATCTGGAGGAAGGGACCGTCGATCGCCTGGAGGTCGTGCGTACGGGCCGCCATCAGGATGCGCATCAGGATGTAGTGGTAGGCGTCCGCCGGGTAGCCGGGCGGCTGCATGCCCACGACCAGGGACTTCATGTTGATGGAGGCCATGAAGTCGGCCGGGCCGAAGATGATGGTCTCCAGGCGCGGCGAGGCGGCGGCGATCGCGTCGACGTTCACCAGGCCCTTGGCGTTCTCGATCTGCGCCTCGATGCCGATCTTGCCGACCTCGAAGCCCATGGTCTTCTCGATCTGCGTCAGCAGCAGGTCGAGCGCCACGACCTGCTGGGCGTCCTGCACCTTCGGCAGCATGATGCAGTCGAGGTTCTGGCCGGCGCCCTCGACGACCGTGATGACGTCGCGGTACGTCCAGTGCGTGGTCCAGTCGTTGACGCGCACCACACGGGTCTTGCCGGTCCAGTCGCCGTTGTTCAGCGCGTCCACGATCGTGTGGCGCGCGCCCTCCTTGGCGAGGGGGGCGCAGGCGTCCTCCAGGTCGAGGAAGACCTGGTCGGCCGGCAGGCCCTGGGCCTTCTCCAGGAAACGCGGGTTCGAACCGGGCACCGCGAGGCAGGAGCGGCGCGGCCGCAGCCGGTTCACCGGGGAAGCGGGCGTGGTCATGCGGGAACCTCCATGGGGTCGAGCTTGTTCGCTTTGCGGATCTCGTCGACGATACGGCCGATGATCTCCGTGATGCCGAAGTCCTTGGGTGTGAACACGGCGGCGACTCCGGCCGCCTTCAGTGTCACCGCGTCGGCGTTCGGGATGATGCCGCCCACGATGACGGGTATGTCGCCCGCCCCCGCCAGGCGCAGCCGTTCCAGCACGTCGGGGACGAGCGCGCAGTGCGAGCCGGACAGGATGGACAGTCCCACGCAGTGCACGTCCTCGGCCAGCGCGGCGGAGGAGATCTCCTCGGGCGTCAGCCGGATGCCCTGGTAGACCACCTCGAAGCCCGCGTCACGGGCGCGCACCGCGATCTGCTCGGCGCCGTTGGAGTGCCCGTCCAGACCCGGCTTGCCGACCAGCAGGCGCAGCCGGCCGGAGCCGAGCTCCTCGGCCGTCCGGGCGACCTTCTCGCGGACGAGGGCCATCGGGGTGCCCTCCTCGGCGGTGACGGCCACCGGGGCCGAGGAGACCCCGGTCGGGGCGCGGAACTCGCCGAAGACCTCCCGCAGCGCGCTCGCCCACTCGCCGGTCGTGACACCGGCGCGGGCACACTCCAAGGTGGCCTCCATCAGGTTCTCGGTGCCGGCCGCCGCCTCCTTGAGGCGCTCCAGCGCCTGCCGGGTGGTGGGGAAGACGAAGGGGTCGCCCCCGCCCTGGCGGTTCGAGGACTCCTCGCGCTCGGCGCGCCAGCGGCCGATGCGCTCGACGATCTGTGCCTCCACCGCCCCGTCCACCGTCATGATGGCGCCGTCCAGGTCGGCGGTGAGCGGGTTCTCCTCCGTCTGCTGGAAGCAGTTGACGCCGACGATCTTGTCCTCGCCGGCCTCGATCCGGGCCCGTCGCTCGGCGTGCGAGGAGACGAGCCGGGACTTGAGGTAGCCGGACTCGACGGCGGCCATCGCGCCGCCCATCTCCTGGATCCGGTCGATCTCCTCCAGGCACTCCGCCACCAGGGACTCGACCTTGGCCTCGATGACGTGGGAGCCGGCGAAGATGTCCTCGTACTCCAGCAGGTCGCTCTCGTGCGCGAGGACCTGCTGGATGCGCAGTGACCACTGCTGGTCCCAGGGCCGGGGCAGGCCCAGCGCCTCGTTCCAGGCCGGCAGCTGCACCGCGCGGGCGCGGGCGTCCTTGGAGAGGGTGACCGCCAGCATCTCCAGCACGATGCGCTGGACGTTGTTCTCCGGCTGCGCCTCGGTCAGTCCGAGGGAGTTGACCTGGACGCCGTACCGGAAGCGTCGCTGCTTGGCGTCCTCGATGCCGTAGCGCTCCCGGGTGACCTTGTCCCAGATCCGTCCGAAGGCGCGCATCTTGCACATCTCCTCGATGAAGCGGACGCCCGCGTTCACGAAGAAGGAGATACGGGCGACGACCTCACCGAAACGTTCCTCCGGGACCTGCCCGGAATCGCGCACCGAGTCCAGCACGGCGATCGCGGTCGACATCGCGTACGAGATCTCCTGGACCGGGGTCGCCCCCGCCTCCTGGAGGTGGTACGAGCAGATGTTGATCGGGTTCCACTTCGGGATGTGGTTGACCGTGTACGCGATCATGTCCGTCGTCAGGCGGAGCGAGGGTCCCGGCGGGAAGACGTGCGTCCCGCGCGAGAGGTACTCCTTGACGATGTCGTTCTGGGTCGTCCCCTGGAGCTGGGAGATGTCCGCGCCCTGCTCCTCGGCGGCCACCTGATAGAGCGCCAGCAGCCACATGGCCGTGGCGTTGATCGTCATCGAGGTGTTCATCTGCTCCAGGGGGATGTCCTGGAACAGCCGCCGCATGTCGCCCAGGTGGGAGACCGGGACCCCGACCCGGCCCACCTCGCCGCGGGCGAGGATGTGGTCGGGGTCGTAGCCGGTCTGCGTCGGAAGGTCGAACGCGACCGACAGGCCGGTCTGGCCCTTGGCGAGGTTGCGGCGGTACAGCTCGTTGGACGCCTCGGCCGTGGAGTGGCCGGCGTACGTCCGCATGAGCCACGGTCGGTCTTTCTGGCGCTCTGTCATCTCAGGCTGTCCCTTTGGCCCTTGAACGATCGGACGTCGGCTGTCAGACGTTGCGGAAGCGGTTGATCGCGTCGAGGTGCGTCGCGCGCATCTCGTGGTCGCGCACGCCCAGGCCCTCCTCGGGGGCCAGCGCCAGGACGCCGACCTTGCCTTGGTGGAGGTTGCGGTGGACGTCGTAGGCGGCCTGGCCGGTTTCCTCCAGGGTGTAGACCTTGGAGAGGGTGGGGTGGATCTTGCCCTTGGCGATGAGGCGGTTGGCTTCCCAGGCTTCGCGGTAGTTGGCGAAGTGGGAGCCGATGATGCGCTTGAGGGACATCCACAGGTAGCGGTTGTCGTACTCGTGCATGTAGCCGGAGGTGGAGGCGCAGGTGGTGATGGTGCCGCCCTTGCGGGTGACGTAGACGGACGCGCCGAAGGTCTCGCGGCCGGGGTGTTCGAAGACGATGTCGATGTCCTCGCCGCCGGTCAGTTCGCGGATGCGCTTGCCGAAGCGCTTCCACTCCTTGGGGTCCTGGGTGTGTTCGTCCTTCCAGAACTTGTAGCCCTCGGCGTTGCGGTCGATGACGGCCTCGGCGCCCATGGCCCGGCAGATGTCGGCCTTCTCGGGGGAGGAGACGACGCAGATGGGGTTGGCGCCGCCGGCGAGGGCGAACTGGGTGGCGTAGGAGCCGAGGCCGCCGCTGGCGCCCCAGATCAGGACGTTGTCGCCCTGCTTCATGCCGGCGCCGTTGCGGGAGACCAGTTGGCGGTAGGCGGTGGAGTTGACCAGGCCGGGGGAGGCGGCCTCCTCCCAGCTGAGGTGTTCGGGCTTGGGCATCAGCTGGTTCGACTTGACCAGTGCGATCTCCGCGAGACCGCCGAAGTTCGTCTCGAAGCCCCAGATCCGCTGCTCGGGGTCGAGCATCGTGTCGTTGTGGCCGTCGGAGGACTCCAACTCCACCGACAGACAGTGCGCGACGACCTCGTCGCCGGGCTTCCAGGCGTTGACTCCGGGGCCGGTGCGCAGCACGACACCCGCGAGGTCGGAGCCGATGACGTGGTAGGGGAGGTCGTGGCGCTTGGTGAGCTCCGACAGGCGCCCGTAACGCTCCAGGAAGCTGAAGGTGGACACGGGCTCGAAGATCGAGGTCCACACGGAGTTGTAGTTGACCGAGGAGGCCATGACGGCCACCAGGGCTTCGCCCGGGCCGAGTTCGGGGACCGGGACCTGGTCGAGGTGCAGGGACTTGCGCGGGTCCTTCTCGCGGGTGGTGAGCCCGGCGAACATCTCCGCCTCGTCCTTGTGCACGGTGATCGCGCGGTACGAGTCGGGGAGCGGCAGGGCCGCGTAGTCGGCGGCAGTCGCGGCCTGCGACTGGATCGCGTCGAGGATGTCCTTCACGGTGTTGCCTCCGGCTAAGCGCTGATGAGGGTGCGCTGAGGGGATACGCGGCTGCGCGGTACGGGTGTGGTCTGGTGCCGTCGGTCCGGCGAAAGCGGTGGTGCGGCGACGCCTGTGGTGGGGCGTACGGGGCCTGGTGACGCAGGCATCCGGGGCGCGATCCGTGCCGGGTGGACGTGGACCGCGGGGACATCCGGACCACTTCAACGTATGGCACCCCGTGTCACTCAGCAAGGCACCGCGTGCCAAAACTTTGTCTCATTTGCCATTTGACCTGCGCAGATGAGCGATGATCGATCAGAGTTACCGGTGAGTAGGGGCAAGTCGGACAAACGGAAGGGCCGCCCCCCGCAATGGGAGGCGGCCCGTGTGACGAGAGTCGCTACTTGTTCTTGAGTGCCTCTTCGATGGTCCGCATGACCTCGTCGAGCGGGGCGTCCGTACGGGCCACCGCCACCAGCACCTCGCCCTCCGTGCGCACCGCCGCCGGCGCGGCCGGCGGGCCCGTCAGGGTGCGGCCCGCGCCGATCCCCGAACCGAAGGTCTTGCGCACGATCGAGAAGGCGTGGTCCAGCTGCGCCTCGACGTCCCCCTGGCCGCCCGCGCGGAGCCAGCGCCGCAGCACGTGGTTGTGGGCCGTCACCACGGCCGAGGCGGCGACTTCCGCCAGCAGCGGGTCGTCGTTGCCGTCGGCGTGGTCCTGCTCGTCGAAGTGGGCGAGCAGGTAGCGCGTGAAGAGCCGCTCGTACCGGGCCACGGAGGCGATCTCCCGCTCCCGCAGCGCCGGCACCTCACGCGTGAGCCGGTAGCGCTCCACCGACACCGCCGGCGAGGCGGCGTACATCTTCATGACTTCCTTGATCCCCCGGCACACGGTGTCGAGCGGGTGCTCGTGCGCCGGTGCCACGTCGAGGACGGCCTCGGCTCGGGTCAGGGTGTCGTCGTGGTCCGGGAAGATCGCCTCTTCCTTGGACCGGAAGTGACGGAAGAAGGTCCGGCGGGCCACCCCGGCGGTCGCGGCGATCTCGTCGACCGTCGTGGCCTCGTACCCCTTCGTCGCGAACAGCTCCATGGCGGCCGCCGCCAGCTCGCGGCGCATCTTGAGCCGCTGAGCGGCCGCCTTGGTGCCGGCCGCGCTCTCCGGGGCGTCGGAGGCCGTGGCGGCGCGGGGCGAGGTCTTGGCGGGCTGGGACATAGAGCGAAAGTACTTCATTCGCGCGGGGGAGCGCGCCTGAGGGTGGTGGGACGTGGGTGGATGCGGGGGAGGGCCGGCACTGGGCACACAGTGCTCGTCGGGAGGGTTCGTCCGCCGTGAGGGTCCGGCGGACCCGAGGAGCCCTCCCCACGCATCCGGCTCGCGGGCCCGGGCGTCGTCGCGACGCCCGGGCGGCGGATCACCGACGGGCGTACTCACGGAATCCGCGGCCGGTCTTCCGGCCCAGGCAGCCCGCCGCGACCAGGTGCTCCAGCAGCGGCGAGGGCGCCAGGCCCGGGTCACGGAACTCCTGGTGGAGGACCTTCTCGATGGCCAGGGACACGTCCAGGCCGACCACGTCCAGGAGCTCGAACGGCCCCATCGGGTAGCCGCCGCCCAGCTTCATCGCGGCGTCGATGTCGTCGATGCCCGCGTAGTGCTGCTCGACCATCTTGATCGCGTTGTTCAGGTACGGGAACAGCAGCGCGTTCACGATGAAACCGGCCCGGTCCCCGCAGTCGACCGCGTGCTTGCGGACCTTCCCGCAGACCTCGCGGACCGTGGCGTGCACGTCGTCGGAGGTCAGGACGGTACGGACCACCTCGACCAGCTTCATCGCCGGCGCCGGGTTGAAGAAGTGCATGCCGATCACGTCCTGCGGACGCGAGGTCGCGCGTGCCACGGCGATCACCGGGAGCGAGGAGGTGGTCGTGGCCAGCACCGCGCCCGGCTTGCAGACCTTGTCCAGGCCCGCGAACAGCTCCTGCTTGACCGCCAGGTCCTCGGCGACCGCCTCCACGGCCAGGTCCACCTCGGCGAAGGCGTCCAACGAGCCCGCCGGGGTGATCAGGGCCAGGGTCTTCGCCGCGCCGTCCTCGGTCAGCCGGCCCTTGGACACCGCACGGCCCAAGGACTTGCCGATCGCGGCCTTCGCGGCCTCCGCCTTCTCCTGGCTGCGGGCGGCCAGCACCACCGGGTAGCCGGCCTGCGCGAAGACCTGCGCGATGCCGCTCGCCATGGTGCCGGAGCCGGCCACGCCGACCGAGGCGACCGCGCGGCCCGCGCCGAGCAGCGACCCGTCCAGCGGGGTCTGCAGGTCCCGCACGATCACCGGGCTGCCCGGGGCCTCGTACGTGTAGAAACCGCGGCCCGCCTTCTGCCCCGTCAGGCCCGCCTCCGCGAGGTGCCCGAGGATCGGGGCCGGGGCGTGCAGCCGGTCGCCGGAGGAGGCGTACATGGCCTCCAGGACGGTACGGGCGGTGTCGACGCCGATCAGGTCCAGCAAGGCGAGCGGGCCCATCGGCAGGCCGCAACCGAGCCGCATCGCCGCGTCGATGTCCTCGCGGGAGGCGTACTTCGACTCGTACATGGCCGCGGCCTGGTTCAGGTAGCCGAAGAGCAGGCCGTCCGCGACGAAACCGGGACGGTCGCCGACCGCGACGGGCTCCTTCCCGAGCTCGCGGGCCAGCTCGGTGACCGCCTGGACGGCCGGCGGGGAAGTCAGCACGCAGGAGACGACCTCGACCAGCTTCATGGCCGGCGCCGGGTTGAAGAAGTGCAGGCCCAGGACCCGCTCGGGGCGCTGGGACTCGGCGGCCATCCGGGTCACCGACAGGGCGTTGGTGCCGGTGGCCAAGATGGTGTCCGGGCGGACGACCGCGTCGAGTTCGCGAAAGAGCCGCTGCTTGATCGCGTAGTCCTCGGGGACGACCTCGATGACCAGGTCGGCTTCGGCTGCGGCGCTCAGCTCGGTGAAGGTGCGGAACCGGGAGAGCACGCTGTCGCGCTCGGGCCCGGTGAGCCGCTCCCGGGCGACGGAACGGGCCGTCGAGGCGGCGAGCGCGGCGGTGGCCCGGCGGCCGGCGCCTTCGCTGACGTCGATGCCGATGACCTCGCGGCCGGCCCGGGCGAGGACCTCGGCGATGCCGGTGCCCATGGTGCCGAGACCGACGACGGCGATGGTCTGGAGGGTGGATTGACTGGACGTGGACGGACGGTCCATCGCGGGACTCCAGTGGAAGAGGGTGACGACTTGAGGGCGCGGCGCGCGGCGCACGGCACGCGGCCGGGGATCGCGCATGGAGATGCCCGGGGGGCGGGAGAACGGCGGACCCTGTCCCGGGGCCACGCCGTGCGTGGGGCTCATACGTGAAGCGCCGTACCCGGAACCGCGGTACGGGGCTCGCGGTACCTGGGGTACCGGACCGACTCGTGCGGGGCGGCTGCGTCACCAGGCCGGTCCCGTACGTCTTGAGGGGAGCGTAACTCCTCGGTAACCCGTTGGCCAGAGCACGGGAACGGGGAATGGATGTGACGTACACCGCCGCGGACCTAGGGTGGCAGGGTGAACGACGCACTGGAGCGCCTACGGGGCGAAGCGGGAGAGACGGCGGAGTACGAGGCGTTGCTCGCGGCCGGTCCCGACGGGCTCGCGGCCGCGCTGACTTCGCCCGGGCGGCCGCTGTGGGCGCGTGAACTGGCCGCGTACCGGCTGGGGATGGCGGGGGACCGGCGGGCCTTCGAGGCGCTGGTGCTGCTGCTCAACCACCGGGACCCGCCCCGGTGCGAGGCCGCCGCCCAGGCGCTGGCCGTCCTCGACGACCCCCGCACGGCCCGCGCGGCGGCCGCCCTGGCGACGAACGAACTCCGCACCGCCTACGCCCTGCACCCGGTTCGGCTGCTCACCGCGCTGCGGGCCCCCGAGTCGGCGCCCGCGCTGATCCGGACCCTCTCGCGGCTCCTCGCGCCGCACGACCCCTACTGGCGCGTCGCCCTCGCCTGCGTGGAGGGACTGGGCGCCCTCCGAGACCCCCGCGCCCGCGAGGTCCTGACCCGCGCCCAATCCCACCCCCGCCTCGCGCAGGCGGCGACGGCGTCTCTGCGCCGGCTGCCCGCCCCGGACGGGGCGGCCGGCTGACCCCCGGACGGGATCGGCGGTCCGCCGGGACGATCGCGAAGGCCTCGACCTCCAGCGGGGGTTCCGGGTGGAGCAGGGCCGTGATCCGGGACGCCGAGGAGGCGGGCAGTCGGTCCACCGGGATCGCGGCGGCGCGGGCTTCGCGCAGGGCCGGCAGTGGGCCGGGTCCGTGACGAAGCAGGTCGGCTTCACCACGTCCTCGAAGCCGGCCCCGGCCGCCTCCGGGCAGCGGCGGAGTTCTCGAACACCCGCCGGGCCCGGGCGGCGGCGTCGCCCGGGCCCGCCACGCCCACCACCCCGCTCTTCTCGTCGCACGCGCACTGCCCGCAGACGGCGACGAAGGTCCCCGTCCCCCGGACGACGTGGCCGTACCGGGGGCCGGGGGCGACGCCCTCGGGAGCGGCGATCCGGGCGAGGAGGTGGCCGGTGCCCGACGCGGTCCCGGGCAGGATCTTGCCCGGCGGTCAGCCCCGGAAGCCCAGCAGCCCGTGCAGGGCCGCGCCGCCCGCCGAGTGCGGGAGCGCGCGGGTGGCCGAGGCCGGCGTCGGGGCCGGCCCGGCCGGGCAGGTGGCGTCCGCCGCCTTGCCCGTCCGCAGGTAGGAGGCCAGCTTGTCGTCCAGGCACTTGTTGCCGCTCAGCGCGATCCCGTGGTTCCCGCCGCCCTCCTCGACCACCAGGGCCGCCCCCTTGAGCTTGTCCCGCATGCTCAGCGCGCCCCCGAACGGCGTCGCCGCGTCCTCCGTCGCCTGGAAGAGCAACGCCGACGAGAGGCCCGTGTTCGTCACGTCCGGGGCGGCCAGGGGCTCCGTCTTCCAGAACGCGCACGGCGCGTTGTACCAGGCGTTGTTCCAGGTCATGAAAGGCGCCTCGGAATGCGTGCGCCACATGTCGGCCCGCCAGGTGTCCCAGTCCTTCGGCCAGGCCGAGTCGCGGCACTGCACGGCCGTGTACACGCTGTACCCGTTGCCCGCCGCGGGCTCGACCGCGCCGAACCGTTCGTACGCCGCCACCAGCGGCTTCTCGTCCTTGCCCACGGAGTACGCGGAGAAGGCCTCGGCCAGGATGGGCCAGTAGCCGTTGTAGTAGCCGCCCGGCATGAAGGTGTCCTCCAGCTCGGACGCGCCGACCTTGCCGCCCGCCGGCGCCTCCCGCAGCGCCTCGCGCATCTCGTACCAGCGCCGCTCGACCTCCGCCGGATCGCCGCCGAGCCGGTACTTCTCGTCGTACCGGGCCACCCACGCCAGGAACGCCTTGTGGCGGGCGTCGAAGGCCCGGTCCTGGGCGAGGTTGTCCTCGTACCAGACCCCGCCCGGGTCGACGACGGAGTCCAGGACCAGGCGGTGCACCCGGTCCGGGTGCAGCTTGGCGTACACCGCGCCGAGGTAGGTCCCGTAGGAGTAGCCGAAGTAACTGAGCTTCGCCGCCCCCAGGGCCGTGCGCAGCGACTCCATGTCGCGGGCCGCCGAGACGGTGTCGATGTACGGGAGCACGTCCGCGTGCTTGCTCTGGCAGGACTCGGCGAAGGACCTGACGCGGTCGAGGTTGGCCTGCTCGGAGCGCCCGTCGGTGGGGACGGAGTCCGGCCGTACCGGGGCGAAGTAACCGGCGGCGCAGTCCAGGGTCGGCTCGCTCTTGCCGACGCCCCGGGGGTCGAACCCGATCACGTCGTACGCGGCGGCCACGTCCTTCGGCAGTGCGGAGGCGACGAAGCCGGCCAGCGCCCGACCGCTGCCGCCCGGCCCGCCCGGGTTCACCAGCAGCGGGCCCTGCGACTTCGCCGCGGTGTGCGGGACGCGGGTCAGAGCCAGGGCGATCTGCCGCCCCCGGGGGTTGCCGTGGTCGAGCGGGACCTTGAGGGAGGCGCACTGCAACGAGGGGTAACGGGTGGTCGCGCAGCCGGTCCAGCGCAGCGTCGCCGCCGCCGGGCCGGTCGAGCCCGCCGGGGCCACCGGGGCGGCCGTGACCGGCGTGGCGACGGCGGCGACGACGGTCGCGATCGAGAGCAGGACGGCGGCGCGGTTCTTGACCTTCATGGAGCCGCGCGTCTTCAAGGGGTCGAGCATGGGGCCTCCCAGCCGAGGGTTCTGGGCGGAATCGTCCCGGAAACCACGCCCCGAAGCCCGGATTGAGCCGCCCATTGGCCCGATGTGATGAGCGTTCAGGGGCCGTACGGGGCGCACGGAGGCGGGCGGGGCCGATTTGGGCGCCCGCCCCCGAGGTGGTTGGCTTGCCGCGACGAGCGGACACAACTGCTGGAGGAACAGCTATGGCGCAGGTCGAGGCCACCACGGAGCGGATCATCGCGGCCGACGCGGAGACCGTGTTCGACGCGCTGGCGGACTACACCGGGACCCGGGGCAAGCTGCTGCCCGAGCACTTCAGCGAGTACGAGGTGCGCGAGGGCGGCGACGGCGAGGGCACCCTCGTCCACTGGAAGCTCCAGGCCACCAGCAAGCGCGTACGGGACTGCCTGCTGGAGGTCGGCGAGCCGACGGACGGACAGCTCGTGGAGAAGGACCGCAACTCCTCCATGGTCACCACCTGGACCGTGACCCCGGCCGGCGAGGGCAAGTCCAAGGTCGTCGTCTCCACCGTGTGGAACGGCGCCGGAGGCATCGGCGGCTTCTTCGAGCGCACCTTCGCACCCAAGGGCCTCGGCCGCATCTACGACACCGTGCTCGCCAACCTGGCGGCCGAAGTCGAGGGCTGAGCAAGGTAGTTGCCCGCGATGCCGCCCGGCGGCTCACCGGTTCGGGTGGAATTCCCGACCCCGGTGGGCGCGCCCGGGGCCACGCCCGGGCCCGGGCGTGGCCCCGGGTCCGTGGCGCCCCCGGCCGCTAGGGTGGATCGTCCGCGACCCGACCCACCGGGGGACCGATGAAGATCCTCATCTCCGCCGACATGGAAGGCGCCACCGGCGTCACCTGGCCCGCAGACGTGCTGCCCGGAACCCCGCAGTGGGAACGCTGCCGGTCCCTGTTCACCTCCGACGTGAACGCGGCCGTCCTCGGCTTCTTCGACGGCGGCGCCGACGAGGTCCTCGTCAACGAGGCGCACTGGACCATGCGCAACCTGCTGCTGGAGCGGCTCGACGAGCGCACCGAGATGCTCACCGGCCGGCACAAGTCCCTCTCCATGGTCGAGGGCGTCCAGCACGGCGACGTCGACGGCGTCGCGTTCGTCGGCTACCACACGGGCGCCGGCTCCGAGGGCGTCCTCGCCCACACCTACCTCGCCAACACCATCACCGGCGTCTGGCTCAACGGGGTCCGCGCGAGCGAGGGCCGGCTGAACGCCCATGTCGTCGCCGAGTACGGCGTCCCCGTCATCCTCGTCACCGGAGACGACCTGACCTGCGCCGACGCCGCCGGTTACGCGCCCGGCGCGGAGAGCGTCGCCGTCAAGGACCACGTCTCGCGCTACGCGGCGGTGTGCCGCACCCCCGCCCGCACCGCCGCCGACATCCGAGCCGCCGCCGAGCGCGCGACCCGCCTGGCCGTCCGCCACGAACCCCACGCGCGCGGCCCCTTCACCGTCGAGGTGGAGTTCGACGCCGAGCACCTGCCGGCCGCCGCCACGGTGATCCCCGGCGTCGCCCGTTCGGGCGAGCGCAAGATCGCGTACACCAGCGAGACCATGTTCGAGGGCATCCGTACCTTCAAGGCGGTCACAACGGTCGTCTCGGCGGCCGTGGAGGAGCAGTATGGCTGACATGCGGCCCATTCGTTCGACCGACGGCCCCACGGACGAGACCGTGGACCCGGTGGCGCTCGACGAAGCGGTCGGGTTCACCTCCGACCTCATCCGCATCGACACCACCAACCGCGGTGGCGGCGACTGCCGGGAGCGACCCGCCGCCGAGTACGTCGCCGAGCGGCTCGCCGCCGCCGGGCTGGAGCCGGTCCTGCTGGAGCGGACCCCGGGCCGGACCAATGTGGTCGCCCGGATCGAGGGCGGCGACCCGTCCGCCGACGCCCTCCTCGTCCACGGTCACCTCGACGTGGTCCCCGCCGAGGCCGCCGACTGGAGCGTCGACCCCTTCTGCGGCGAGGTCCGCGACGGCGTGGTCTGGGGCCGCGGGGCCGTCGACATGAAGAACACGGACGCGATGGTGCTGGCCGTCGTAAGGGCCTGGGCGCGGGCCGGGGCCAAGCCCCGCCGGGACATCGTGCTCGCCTTCACGGCCGACGAGGAGGACAGCGCGATCGACGGCTCGGGTTTCCTCGCCGACCACCACCCCGACCTGTTCGAGGGCTGTACGGAGGGCATCGGCGAATCCGGCGCCTTCACCCTGCACGCCGGCCCTGGCCGGCCCCTCTACCCGATCGCCGCCGGGGAACGCGGCACCGCCTGGCTGAAGCTGACGGCGCACGGCACCGCCGGCCACGGCTCCAAACCCAACCGCGCCAACGCCGTCAGCCGCCTCGCCGCGGCCGTCGCCCGGATCGGCGCCCACGAATGGCCCGTGCGGCTCACCGACACCGTCACCGCCTGCCTCACCGAACTCGCCGCGATCCAGGGCCTGTCCGTGAACCCGCGCGCCCGCCACGTCGACCTCGACGCGCTCCTCGGCAAGCTCGGTCCGGCCGCCGGACTGGTCGAGGCCACGCTACGCAACAGCGCCAACCCCACCATGTTCAGCGCCGGTTACAAGCTGAACGTCATCCCGGAGCACGCCACCGCGTACGTCGACGGACGGATAGTGCCGGGCGGGGAGGCGGAGTTCATCGCCACCCTCGACGAACTCACCGGCCCCGACGTGCGCTGGGAGTTCCACCACCGGGAAGTGGCACTCGAAGCCCCCGTCACCGGACGGACCTACGGCATCCTGCGCGAGAGCGTCGAGCACTTCGACCCCGAGGGGCGCGCGGTGCCCTTCTGCATGGCCGGCGGGACCGACGCCAAGCAGTTCTCCCGGCTCGGCATCACCGGCTACGGCTTCTCCCCGCTCAAGTTGCCGCCCGGCTACGACTACTGGTCCCTCTTCCACGGCGTGGACGAGCGGGTACCGGTGGACGCGCTGCACTTCGGGGTCCGGGTACTCGACCGCGCGCTGCGCGCCCTGTGACGGGGGCAGTGCGATGACGACACCCCCCGCCGGACCCTACGGGAGCTGGCCCTCGCCCATCGACGCCGCGCTGGCCGCCTCGCTCGACGGGCGGCCCGAATACGTGGGCACCGTCGGCCCCGAGGTGTGGTGGACCGAGCCCCGGCCCGCCGAGGGCGGCCGTCGCACCCTGGTCCGCCGGCCCGCCGACGGGGGCCCCGAGCGGTCGGTGTTGGACGCGCCCTGGAACGTCCGCAGCCGGCTCACCGAGTACGGGGGCCGCCCCTGGACCGGTACCGCACGCGCCACCGGCGGGCCGCTCGTGGTGTTCGTCCACCATGGTGACCAGCGGCTGTACGCGTACGAACCGGACGCGCCAGGCGCCCCGCCGCCCCGGCCGCTCACCCCCCTCTCCCCGCTCCGGGCGGGCGGCGGGCTGCGCTGGGCCGACCCGGTGCTGCGCGGCGGCGAGGTGTGGTGCGTACTGGAGGAGTTCACCGGGCCCGGGCCCACCGACGTACGCCGCGTGGTGGCGGCCGTACCGCTGGACGGGTCGGCCGCCGACGACCGGTCGCTGGTCCGGGAACTGACCGACGACCGGCACCGGTTCACCACCGGCCCCCGGATCTCGCCGGACGGGCGGTTCGCGGCCCGGCTGGTGTGGGACCACCCCCGGATGCCCTGGGACGGCACGGAACTGCTGCTCTCCGAGGTCGTCGGGTCCGGCGGGTCCGGGTCCGGGTCCGGGTCCGACGTCCTCGCCGAGCCCCGTAGCGTCCTGGGCGAGCCCCGTACCGTGCTCGGCGGACCCGACGAGGCCGTGGCCCAGGTGGAGTGGGCCGCCGACGGGACCCTGCTGGCGGTGAGCGACCGCGGCGGATGGTGGAACCCGTACCGCGTCGATCCGGACACCGGCGAGGCCGTCAACCTGTGCCCGCGCGAGGAGGAGTTCGGCGGCCCGTTGTGGAAGCCCGGTCTCGCCTGGATCGCCCCGCTGCCGGACCGGCTCCTCGCGGTCCTGCACGGCCAGGGCTCCTCGGTGCTCGGCGTGCTCGACCCCGACACCGGCGACCTGGTCGACGCGGCCGGGCCGTGGACGGCCTGGCAGCCCACCCTCGCCGTCCACGGAACGCGGGTGTACGGGGTGGCCGCCAGCCCGCGCAGCGGCTACGAGGTGGTCGAACTGGACACGGCCTCCGGCCACGCCCGGGTCGTCGGCGCCCGCGCCGCCGCCCCCGTGGACCCCGCCTACTACCCGGAACCGCAGAGCCGGACCTTCCTCGGCCCGGGCGGTCGGGAGATCCACGCCCACGTCTACCCGCCGCACCACCCCGATCGGCCGGCGCCCGCCGACGAACTGCCACCGTACGTGGTGTGGGCGCACGGCGGCCCGACCGACCACGTACCGCCCGTGCTGGACCTGCACATCGCCTACTTCACCTCGCGGGGCATCGGCGTGGTCGAGGTCAACTACGGCGGCTCCTCCGGCTACGGCCGCGCCTACCGCGAACGGCTGCGCGAGCAGTGGGGCGTGGTCGACGTGGAGGACTGCGCGGCCGTCGCCCGGGCCCTGGCCGCCGAGGGCACCGCCGACCCGGACCGGCTCGCGATCCGCGGCGCCAGCGCGGGCGGTTGGACGGCGGCCGCCTCCCTCGCCGCGACCGACCTGTACGCCTGCGCGGCGATCATCTACCCCGTGCTCGACCTGAGGGGATTCGCGCAGGAGACCCACGACCTGGAGTCCCACTACGTCGACGGCCTGGCCGGACCGCCGCAGACCCTGGCGGTGCGCTGCCGCGAACGCTCCCCGGTGGCCCGCGCCGACCGGATCACCGCCCCGTTCGTCCTGCTGCAGGGCCTCGACGACCCCGTCTGCCCGCCGGCGCAGGCGGAGCGCTTCCTGGCCGCGCTGCGCGGCCGCCCGGTGCCGCACGCGTACATCACCTTCGCGGGCGAGGGCCACGGCTTTCGGCGCGCGGAGACGATGGTCCGGGCATTGGAGGCCGAACTCTCCCTTTACGTACAGGTGTTCGGGCTCGATCGGACGGACGTGCCACGGTCGGCGCTCGAATCCTGACGTGGCCCGGACGGTGACATGTCGGCGTCCGGTCGCGTGCATATGCTGGGCGCATGGTCGAACTCCACTACCTGAGCGAAGGACCCCGTGTCGGCATCCGCGGCTACCGCGCCGCCGACGGGCCCGAGTTCACCGCCCGGGTGCGCGAGAGCCGGGACCTGCACCGGCCCTGGCTGTCCCCGCCCGACACCCTGGAGGCCTACGAGCCCTACGCGGCCCGGCTCGACGGTGGCGAGCGCGCCGGGTACCTCGTCTGCGAACGCGCCACCGGCGCACTGGCCGGGTTCGTCAACATCAACAACATCGTGCGCGGCGCGTTCCAGTGCGGCGCCCTCGGCTACGGCGCCTTCGCCCACGCGGCGGGGCGCGGACTGCTCGGCGAGGCGTTCGGCCTCGTCCTGGAGCACGCGTTCGCCCCGACCTCCGAGGGCGGCCTCGGCCTGCACCGGCTGGAGGCCAACATCCAGCCCGGCAACGCCGCCTCCATCGCGCTCGTCCGCCGGCACGGCTTCCGGCTGGAGGGACTCTCCCCCGACTTCCTGTACGTCGACGGCGCCTGGCGGGACCACGAACGCTGGGCGGTGACCGCGGCGTAGGCCACCGCTTTGCGTAATCCTGACCGGTGGTGATCCGCGGAACCCCTGTGCACCGGCCGGTGCGGCGTGTTCCATTCCTTCATGGCCACCACCGTCCGACGTGCTCTGCTGACCCTCCCCGCCGCTCCGATCGGCCCCGAGAACCCGCTGCCCGCCCTGCGCGCGCCCGCCGAGGCGCACGTACTGGACGAGCGGGCGCGGCAGGGGCTGCCGCGCGAGATGGCCCGCCAGATCGGCTACGAACCGCTGCGTTCCCTGCTGCCCGTACGCCTGCGCGACGGATACGAACGCACCCGGCACAAGCGTGACTTCGAAGCGATCGTCATCGAGAACGCCCACCTGCGCGTCACGGTGCTGCCCGGGCTCGGCGGCCGGATCCATTCGCTCCTCCACCTGCCGACCGGCCGGGAACTCCTGTACCGCAACCCGGTGTTCCAGCCCGCGAACTTCGCCCTCAACGGCGCCTGGTTCTCAGGCGGCGTGGAATGGAACATCGGCGCCACCGGGCACGGCACCTTGTCCTGCGCCCCGCTGCACGCCGCGCTCGCCCCGGCGCCGGACGGCGGCGTGATGGTCCGGCTCTGGGAGTGGGAGCGGCTGCGCGACCTGCCGTTCCAGGTGGACCTGTGGCTGCCGGGGGACTCGGAGTTCCTGTACGCGGGCGTGCGCGTGCGCAACCCGCACGAGCGGCCCGCACCCGTCTACTGGTGGTCCAACATCGCCGTCCCCGAGGACCCCGGCACCCGGGTGCTGGCCCCGGCGGACGAGGCCTGGCACTTCGGCTACGAACGCTCGCTGCGGCGCGTCCCCGTCCCGGAGTGGGAGGGCGCGGACCGCACCTACCCGCCGCGGTGCGAGCACCCCGCCGACTTCTTCTACGAGGTCCCGGAAGGCGCCCGGCCGTGGATCGCCTCCCTCGACGCCGAGGGTCGCGGGCTGGTGCAGACCTCCACCGGGCCGCTGCGCGGGCGCAAGCTGTTCACGTGGGGCTCGGGCGCCGGCGGCCGGCGGTGGCAGGAGTGGCTGACCGAGCCGGGCACGGGAGGCTACGCGGAGATCCAGGCCGGACTGGCCCGGACCCAGCTGGAGCACGTACGGCTGGAGGCGGGGGCGGAGTTCGCCTGGCTGGAGGCGTACGGGCCGCTGAGCGCCGAGCCCGCCGCCGTGCACGGCCCCGACTGGGCGGCGGCGCGGGGCGCGGCCTCGACGGCGCTGGACGCGGCGCTGCCCGCCGAGCGGCTGGAGGCGGCGTACGCGGCGTGGCGCGCGGCGGCCGACGAGCACCCCGGGGAGCGGCTGGCGACGGGCTCGGGTTGGGGCGCGCTGGAGGTGCTCCGCGGCGGTTTCAAGCTGCCCGGCACCCCGTTCCCGGAGTCGACGTTGGGGGAGGCCCAGGCGCCCTGGCTGGAACTGTGGCGAACCGGCGTCTTCCCCGCGCCGCGCCGGGTGGCCCCGCCGGGGGACACCCTGGTGGCCCCGCATTGGCGGGACATGCTGGAGACGGCCCCCGCCGACCCGCTGACCGAGTACCACCTGGGCGTCGCCCAGTGGCACGCCGGCGACGTGGCCCAAGCGGTACGCAGCTGGGAGCGCGGCCTGGCGCTCGCGCCCTCGCGATGGCCGCTGCTGAGGTGTCTGGCGGTGGCCGACGCGCTGGCCGGCGACACCGAGCGGGCCGCCGACCGGTACACGGAGGCCTTCGAGGACCTGGCGCAGGAGAGCCGGGGCGGCCCGCCGTGGCTCGCGGCGGAATCCGCGCTGGGGAGGGAGGCGCTGACGGCCCTCCTGGCGGCCGGCCGGCTCACGGCGGCGCGCTCGGTCTGGGACCGGCTGCGGCCCACCCTGCGCGAACACGGCCGCTTCCGACTCCTCGCGGCGCGGCTGCTGTCGGCGGAGGGCCATCTTGGCGCGGCCCGGCGGGTCTTCGAGGACGGTTTCGAAGTGCCGGACCTCCGCGAGGGCGAGGAGATCCTGGAGCACATCTGGTCCACCCTCACGGACCGCCCCCTCCCACCGGCCTACGACTTCCGCATGCGCCCCAAGACGCCCTGAGCCCCACCGCGTCCCGGCCCGCTTCACGCCCGGGCCAGGATCTCTCCGTTCAAGACCGAGAACCAGGCGTCCGGGGCGGCGCCCCAGGCGCGCCAGGCCTCGGCGATCGCGGTCAGCGCCGCCGGTGTGGCGTGGTGGCCGGAGGTCGCGATCGACGCGTACGCCGAGGCCGTCGTGCGGTCCGCCCACAGGGAGGACCACCAGGCGACCTCCTCCGGCGTGGCGAAGCACCAGGCCGTCGCCGAGGACGCCACCTCGGTGAACCCGGCCGCGCGGGCCCACGACAGCAGTCGTCGCCCCGCGTCCGGTTCGCCGCCGTTGGCCCGGGCCACCCGCCGGTACAGGCTCTGCCACTCCTCCAGCCCGGGCGTCGGCGGGAACCAGGTCATCGCCGCGTAGTCGGCGTCGCGCGCCGCCACGATCCCGCCCGGCCGGCACACCCGGCGCATCTCGCGCAGCGCCCGCACCGGGTCCCCGACGTGCTGGAGCACCTGGTGGGCGTGGACCACGTCGAAGGAGTCGTCCGGGAAGTCCAGCGCGTGCACGTCCGCGGTGGCGAACTCGACGGGTGCGCCGGGCGCGCGCCGCGCCACGTACGCCCGGGCCTGTTCCAGGACGTCGGCCGCCGCGTCGACCGCCGTGACCCGGCCGCCGGGAGCCACCAGTTCCGCCAGGTCCGCGGTGATGGTGCCGGGTCCGCAGCCCACGTCCAGGACCGACATGCCGGGCCGCAGTTCGCCGATCAGGTACGCGGCCGAGTTCTCGGCGGTGCGCCAGCGGTGGGAACGCAGGACCGACTCGTGGTGGCCGTGCGTGTAGACGGCGGTCTCCTTCATCGCGGTGACTCCTCCTCGTCGAAGCGTGTGATCACCGTAAGCGATTAGCTCGACATTTGAGATATGCGTTTTGACATATGGACAAGGCTCCGCCCGGACAGGGGAACACGGCTGGCAGGTGGCAGCCTCAATCGGGTGCGAGGACAGTGGGCCCATGGGGGATCGACCACGCGGAGGGCGGTGAGTCCCCATGCCCGACACCCTGCTGCGACAGCACGCCGAGGCGCTGCGACTGTTCGGTGAGCGCGTGCGTCTCATCGCGGACGGGCAGTGGGGCGCCCCGACGCCGTGCACCGAGTGGAACGTGAGGGACCTGGTCAACCACGTCGTCGGCGAGCAGGCGTGGGTGCCGCGGCTGGTCACCGAGGGATGCACGGTCGACGAGGTCGGCGACGCGCTCTCCGGCGACCTCCTCGGCGAGGACCCGGTCGTCGCCTGGGACCGGGCGTCCGTCGCCGCGCACTCCGCGTTCGCCGCGCCCGGGGCGCTCGGCAGGACGGTGAGGCTCTCGTACGGGCCCGCGCTCGGGTCGGCCTACTGCTCGGAACTGACCGCCGACTGCGTCGTCCACGCCTGGGACCTCTCGCGCGCCATCGGCGCCGACGACCGGCTGCCGGACGGCCTCGTCGAGTTCTCCCTCAAGGAGGTCATGCCGTACGCCGACGCGCTCGCCTCGTCCGGGATGTTCGCGCCGCCGTTGGAGGCGCCGCCCGGCGCGGACGCGCAGACCCGGCTGCTGGCCCTGCTCGGTAGACGGGCCTGACACCCACGGGCGGCGATAGCGGGTAAATAACCGTATAAAGGGCATGACCCGGCGAGAGGGCGACCCGGGGACGGAACGACCGGAAGGCGGCGGCGCGATGTCGGGGAAGGCGGGGCCGGGGCGCACCACGGCGGAGGAGCGCGGCTACGTCCGCTACGGGCCCCCCGCCCCCCAACCCGGCCTCCCGGTCCTGCCCGAACTCACCGCGGTCCTCGCCCGGGCCGCGGGGCGCGCCGCCCCCGAGCCCCCCGGCGGCGGCGAGGCGGTACGGACAGCCGCCTGCGGGTACTGGGCCCGGCGCGGTCTGCCCACCCGGCCGGAGACGGTCGCCGCCGGCCCCGGCGCACCGGGCCTGCTGCTCGCGCTGCTCGGCGCGTACGGGGGCGATGTGATGCTGCCCCGGCCCTGTCCCGCCTGGTGGACACCGCAGGTCCGGCTCCTGGGACGGCGGGCCTACCACGTCCCGACCCCCGCCGAATGCGGTGGCGTACCGGACCCCTACGCCCTGCTGGAAACCGTCCACCGGGTGCGGGCCGAAGGCGGCGATCCGCGCGTCCTGTTGCTGTCCGTCGCCGACGACCCCACCGCGACCGTGCCACCGCCCGAGATGCTGCGCGAGGCGTGCGAGGCCGCCGAAACCGCCGGACTGTTCGTGGTCGGCGACGAGAGCTGGCGCGACACCGTGCACCGCCCGCACGAGACGCTGGTGCTGAGTCCCGCCGAGATGCTCCCCGACCAGGCCGCCGTACTGGTCGACCTGTCCGGGGCGCTGCTGCCGGCGGGCTGGCCCGCGGCGGTGGTCCGCTTCCCCGGCACCGCGCGCGGCACCCGACTGCGGGCCCGCACGCTCGACGTCCTCACCGCCACCGGAGCGCTCGTCGCGGGCCCGGTCGCCGGGGCCGCCGCGTACGCGCTCGGCGAACCCGACGCCGTCTGCGAACGCGCGTACACGGCCGCCGCCCTGCACGGGGCGGTGGCCGCCGCGGCGCACCGCGAGCTGCTCGCCGCAGGGGCGTTCGCCCGGCCGCCGCAGGCCGGACGCCACTTGTACGCCGACCTGACGCCGCTGCGCACCGGGCTGGCCCGGCACGGGGTGGGCGACGCGATGGAACTGGAGGACTGGCTCGGCGCCCGGCTCGGGGCGCCGACCCCCGGCGCCCAGCGGTTCGCCGACTCGCCCGACGCGCTGCGGGTACGCCTGTCGACGGGGCCGCTGCTGGGGGCGGGCCCCCGGGAGCGGCTCGCCTCCCTCACCGCCCGGGAGCCCCTGGAGCTGCCGCACGTACGGGCCTCGCTGGACCGGCTCCGGTCGCTGCTGGCGGACCTGGCCGACTGAACCGGGCGCCGAGCCCCGCCGACCCGACCCGACCCACCGCGCAGCCGAACGGAGACTTCTCGTGACGGACCAGAGGGACGCCGTCGGACCCGACAGGACGGGCCGGGCCGTACGCGAGGGCGTGGCGCGGCCCCTGCCCGTCCACGGCGAACCGGCCCCCGACTCCGCCCCCGGCAGCGACACCGCCTCCGGCACCGCCCCAGCCCCAGCCCTGACCACACCCCGGCCGCTCGGGGAACTCCGCTCCTGGCCCCGTTCGTTCGCGGACCGGCTGACCACCCCGCTGCCCGGCGTACGGGCCTTCGCCCGGCTCGCCCGCGAAGGCGCCTTCCGGCCCGACACCGAAGGACTCGGCGGCATCCCGGACCTCCCGTACCGGCCGGCCCCGCTGCCCCCGTCGATCCCGGGGACGGTGTGCGTCACCTGGGCGGGGCACGCCAGTTGGGTGCTGCGGACCGGCGGGCTGACCGTGCTGACCGACCCCGTCTGGTCCCGGCGCATCCTCGGGACCCCGGCCCGGATGACCCCCGTCGGTGTGCCATGGGCGCAACTTCCCCCCGTGGACGCGGTGGTGATCAGCCACAACCACTACGACCACCTCGACGCGCCCACCCTCAAGCGGCTGCCCCGGCACACCGCCGTGTTCGTCCCGGCCGGCCTGGCCCGCTGGTTCCGTCGCAGGGGCTTTGGCCGGGTCACCGAACTCGACTGGTGGGAGGCGGCCGAACTGGACGGGGTGCGCTTCGACTTCGTCCCGGCCCACCACTGGTCGAAGCGGTCCCTGCTGGACACCTGCCGGACGCTGTGGGGCGGCTGGGTGCTGACGGACACGACCACGGGCAAGAAGGTCTACTTCGCGGGGGACACCGGCTACGGCCACTGGTTCGGGGAGATCGGCCGCCGCCACCCCGGCATCGACCTCGCCCTCCTGCCGATCGGGGCCTACGCCCCGCGCTGGTGGCTGCGCGACGTCCACGCCGACCCCGAGGAAGCGGTCCGGGCCTGCGTCGACCTCGGGGCCCGCCGGATGGCCCCGATGCACTGGGCCACCTTCGTCCTGTCGGCGGAGCCCGTGATGGAACCCCTGCACCGGGTGCGCGCCGCGTGGTCCCGTACCGGACTGCCGCGCGACTCCCTGTGGGACCTGCCCATCGGAGCCTCGCGCGCCTTGTGACCCCGGCTCTTGTGACCCCGGCTCTTGTGATCCCGGCCCTCGTGATCCCGGCCCTCGTGATCCTTCGGGCTCCCGGCCTTTGTGATCGCGGCTCTCGTGACCCCGGCGCGCTCAGGGCGACGGGCGCAGCCGCCGCCACAGCGCCGGGACCGCGCTGATCAGCAGGGTCACCCCCACCGCCACGGCCACCCCCTCCCAGGGCCGCGAGAACAGCGACCCGCCCAGGATGCCGATCAACCCGTACGTCCCCGCCCACGCCAGGCACGCCGGCCCGTCGCCCCGCGCGAACCGCCGCAGCGGCAGTCCCGACAGCAGGCACGCCAGCATCACCGGTATCCGCCCCGCCGGAACCAGTCGCGAGACCACCAGGACCAGCACCCCGTGCTCGGCGAGCCCGTGCTGCGCCCGCTCCAGCCGCTCCGGCGTGGCCCGGCCCCGCAGTCGCTCCAGCCGGCGCGAGCCGCCCCGCGAGCGCACTCCGCTGCGCCCGAGCCAGTACAGCGCCATGTCCCCGAGGAACGCCGCGAGCGCGGACACCCCGAACACGAGCAACAGGTCAAACGCCGGGGTCGGCTGATGGAAGGCCACCACCGCGGCCGAACTCACCAGCGCCCCCGTCGGGATCACCGGAACCAGCGCGCCCAGTGCCACCAGCACGAACAACGCCGGGTAGCCCACTGCCTGTCGGGTGCCCTGCGTGGCCTCCAGCCACAGCGTCACGGGAGCCGCACCCGCTCACCGTGCGCGAGGGCCCGTACCGTCACCTTCGGCGCCAGCCGGGCCGCGAGACGCACGAACTCCTCGCCCGGGGCGTGGAACTCGTGCGGCCGAACGGCGTCCATCCCGATCGGCCAGTAGGTCCCGTAGTGCACCGGCACCGCCGCCGCCGGAGCCAGCTCCGCGAGCGCCCGCGCCGCACGGCCCGCGTCCAAGTGCCCCGGGCCCAGGTACGGCCCCCAGCCGCCCACCGGCAACAGCGCCACGTCCACCGGCCCGACCTCCGCGGCCATCGTGTCGAACAGGCCGGTGTCCCCAGCGAAGTACGTCCGCGCCGAGCCGCACACCACGTACCCGAGCGCGGGAGCCCGGTGCGGGCCGAACGGCAGCCGCCGCCCGTCGTGCCTCGCGCTGACCGCCCGCACGCGCAACCCCCCGCGCACGGTGAGCTCCTCACCCGGCGCGACCTCGGTCAGCGCGAGCCCACCCGCGGCCGCGACCCGCGCCAGGCCCGACACGGCCCCCATCGCCCCGCGCGGCACCAACAGCACGGTGCCGGGGGCGAGTCGCCCCAGCGACGGCAGGTGCAGATGGTCGGCGTGCAGGTGTGACACCAGCACCACGTCCGCGTCGGCCGCCTCCGCGGGCGGCATCGCCCCGCGCCGTCGCCGCAGGTGCGCGAGTCGCCGGGCGAACAACGGGTCCGTCAGCACCCGCACCCCGGAGTCCTCCACCGTGCAGGTGGCATGCCCCCACCAGGTGATCTCCACTGCCACGCGGCTCTCCCTCCTCGTCCCCCGAGGGTAGGCCGAAGCGCGCACAACCGTGACCGATCGCCCCCTCCTCCCAGGACGGGGATCGGAGTAGGGTCTCGCGCCATGGATGAGCTGCGCGTGGCCGCGATCGCCAGCCTGGCCCCGCTCGAGGAACTCGACGTCGACCCCTTCGCCGTGGACACCCGCGGCCAGCACGCCATGTGCGCGCGTTGGGCCGCCGAACACGGGTACGTCGTCACACGGCACCTGCTGGTCTACGGCCTGCGCGCCGACCACTGCGGGCTCTGGCGGGACATCGACGCCGGACAGGTCGACCTGTTCGTCGCCGCCAACCGCCGGGTCCTGGCCCGCGCACTGCGCTCCGTCGAGGAGTTCACCGCCGAATGCGAGCGGCGCGGCGTACGACTGGAGACCGTGGGGCAGGACGAACCCGCCTACACCTCGGCCATGAAGGCGGAGGTGCACCGCAGGCTCTCCATGCCGACCGCCGGCTACGACGGCACCTAGCGGCCCCTTCCGCGCGACCCTTCCGCGCGCCCTCCCGGACGACCCGACCCGTGCGACGCTGGGCGGGAGAGACCGGGAGCGGGGGTACGGCGTGGGGCGACGACGGTGGTGGCGCACGGCGTGCAGTGCGCTGGTGCGGGTGGTCCTCGTGTGGGCGGTGTCGACGCTCACCATGCTCGCGCTCGCGGGCGTCCTGCCGGACTTCCGCCTCCAGGCGGAGGGGCCCGGCGGCGACAGCCCCACCCGGATCGGCCTGACGGCCGCCTGGGGCGCGGGTGCCTTCGGTCTGCTGAGCGCGCTGGTGCGGCCGCTGGTCGTCCGGGCCCTGCTGCTGGTGCCCGCGCTGGTCCTCGGCCTGCTCGTGTTCTTCCTCAACGGCTCGCTGCTGCTGATCGCGATCGGCCTGATCCCCGACGGCCACGGCGAAGTAGCCCCCGAGACGGCGGTCGTCGTCGCCGCGGCGATGTCGGCCGTGGCATCCGCGACCTCCACCGCCCTCGCCGTACGCGACGACGAGGCGTACCGCCGAAGGCTCTACCGGCTCGCCGACCGGCGCCGCCGACGCGGACGCGGGACCCGGGCGCGCGGCCCCGCCCGGGCGGCGCCCGGCCTGGTCTTCCTCCAATTGGACGGGGTCGGGCACGAGGAACTGCGCCGCGCGCTGGACCGCGGTCTGATGCCGACGGCCGCCGGCCTGCTGGAGCGGGGGCACCGCGTCGTGTCCTGGCGTACGGACTGGTCCAGCCAGACCGGCGCCAGCCAGCTCGGCATCCTGCACGGCTCCACCTTCGACGTCCCGGCCTTCCGCTGGTACGAGAAGGACACCGGCGAGGTGATGGTCTGCAACCGCCCGGCGGGCGCCGCCGAACTGCAGCGGCGTGCCATCGCCCGCACCGGCGACGGGGGGCTGCTCACCCTCGACGGGGCCAGCCGCGGCAACCTGTTCAGCGGGGGCGCCGACCAGCTCGCGCTGGTGCTCTCCCTCTCCGCCCGGCGCGGTCGCGACAACCGCTCCCGCGCGGGCTACTTCGCGTACTTCTCGGACCCGGCCAACGCCGTCCGCACCGCCGTCTCCTTCGTCGCCGAGGTGGGCCGGGAGATCGGCCAGTCCCTGCGGGCACGGGCGCGCCGGCAGAGCCCGCGCGTCGGCCGCGGCGGCCTGTACCCGCTGATCCGGGCCTTCGCGACCGTCGTCGAGCGGGACGTGGTCGTGGCCGCGGTGATCGGCGACATGCTCGCGGGCCGCGCCGCCGTCTACGCGGACCTGGTGGCCTACGACGAGGTCGCGCACCACTGCGGACCGCACGGCCCGGACACCGACCAGGTGCTGGCCCGCCTCGACCGCAGCCTCGCGCTGATCACCCGGGTCGCCGAGCACGCCCCCCGCTCCTACCGCGTCGTGCTGCTCTCGGACCACGGCCAGAGCCCGGGGGAGACCTTCCTCGGCCGGTACGGGCTCACCTTGAAGGATCTGGTCCGGGCGGGTTGCGGGCTGCCGGTCCCGCGCCGGGCCCGACGCACCCGCAGCGGCGCCGAGGCGCGGGCGGCGGTGCTCGCCGCCCTCCACCGGCCGGTGGAGGAGGGGGAGGTGGCGCACCCGGCGACCGGTTCGGACCCGGTGGTCCTGGGGTCGGGCAACCTCGGGCTGATCTCCTTCCCGGACGTGCCGGGGAGGGCGGACCGGGCCTGGATCGAGCGCGCCCACCCGGCCCTCCTGCCCACCCTGGCCAACCATCCGGGCGTCGGCTTCCTCCTCGTGGACGGGGAGGTGCTGGGCCCGGGCGGCGCCGTGGCCCGGCTGGACCGGCCCGGCGAGGCGGAGGCGCTGCTGGCGGGCTTCGGCCCCGGCGCGGCCGAGTCCGTCCGCCGGACCGACTCCTTCCCGCACGTGGCGGACATCATGGTGAACTCGGCGTACGACCCGCGGACCGGTGTCGTGCACGCCTTCGAGGAGCAGATCGGCTCGCACGGCGGTCTGGGCGGTGAGCAGGGGCACCCGTTCCTGATGTGGCCGCCGGAGCTGTCCGATCCGGGACGCGGGCTGGTGGGCGCGGAGGCCGTGCACCACGTCCTGCGCCGCTGGCTGCGGGAGGCGGACGGGCCGCAGGTACCGGTGGAGGCGCCGGTGGAAGCGGGGGCGGAGGCGCGGGCGGAGGATTCACGGTCGGAGGCCACGCCGAGCGGAATCCTTCCGTCCGCGGGGGTGAACGTGCAGGACGAAATCCGCTGATTTGGTGCGGCTTTTGGTGTGCACGACGATATGTCGACCCGTCCAGCATATGAAACACCTGAGGCGCACCACCCGTGAGCACCACCCTGCACGCCCCGGACCCCGCCCCGGCCACCACGCCGGACCCCGCCCCGGCCACCGCCCCGGCAGCCGCCCCCGCCGAGGCCGGGAGCGGCCCGCACGCCCGTCGCTTCGGTCTGCCGATCGCGACCTGCCTGGTGATGGGCAACATCATCGGCGGAGGCATCTTCCTGTTGCCCGCCTCCGTGGCCCCCTTCGGCACGATCAGCCTCGTCGCCTTCGGCGTGCTCACCCTCGGCGCGATCGCCCTCGCGCTCGTCTTCGGCCGCCTCGCGGAGCGGCTTCCGCAGACAGGCGGCCCGTACGTCTACGCCCGCGCCGCGTTCGGCGACTTCGCCGGCTTCCTCGCCGCCTGGAGCTACTGGATCACCACCTGGGTCTCGAACGCGGCCCTCGCCGTGGCCGCCGTCGGCTACCTCCGCGTGCTCTTCCCGGCACTGGGCGAGCACACCTGGTCCATGTGCCTGGGCGCCCTCGCCGTGCAATGGCTGCCGGCGCTCGCCAACCTGGCCGGCACCCGGTACGTGGGCGCCGTCCAACTCGTCTCGACGGTCCTCAAGTTCGCCCCGCTCCTGCTGGTGGCCGTCGGCGGCCTGTTCTCCTTCGACCCGGCGAACCTCGGCCCCTTCCAGGCGACCGGTCAAAGCCCCGTCGGCGCGGTCTCCGCCTCCGCCGCGATCCTGTTGTTCAGCTACCTCGGTGTCGAGTCCGCCGCCGTCAGCGCCGGCGAGGTCCGCGACCCGGCCCGCAACGTCGGTCGGGCCACCGTCCTCGGCACCACGGGCGCCGCCGCCGTGTACCTGCTGGGCACCCTCGCCGTCTTCGGACTGGTCGCACACGACAAGCTCGTCACCTCCCAGGCCCCCTTCTCCGACGCCGTCGACGCCATGTTCGGCGGCACCTGGGGCGGCACCCTCGTCGCCTGCGCCGCGGTCATCTCGATGGTCGGCGCCCTCAACGGCTGGACCCTGCTCAGCGCGCAGACCCCGTACGCGGCCGCCCGGGACGGGCTCTTCCCGAAGGTCTTCGAGACCAAGCGGCGCGGGGTCCCGGTGGCCGGCGTCCTCGTGACCGCCGTCCTGGCCTCCGCGCTGACCGTCTACAACTACACCGCCGGCGGCGACGGCGTCTTCGAGGTCCTGGTGCTGGTCACCACCTTCACCGCGACCGTCCCCTACCTGCTGTCCACCGCCGCGCAGATCTACTTCCTGGCCTCCGGGCAGCGCGGCCGGGTCCGGCGCGGCCGGCTGGTCCGCGACGCCGCCCTGGCCTGCCTCGCCTTCGCGTTCTCCCTGTGGCTGGTGGCGGGCTCCGGGTACGCGGCCGTCTACCAGGGCGTCCTGTTCCTCTTCGCGGGCGTCTTTTGCTACGCCGTGATGGCGGCACGACGACACCGGCGGCCGGCGTCCTGACACACGAGAAACCGGCCCGGCCCCCGTACGCACGGTACGGGGGCCGGGCCGGTTCCTGTTCCGGCCCGCTCAGTCCAGGTAGTCGCGCAGCACCTGGGAACGCGACGGGTGGCGCAGCTTCGACATGGTCTTGGACTCGATCTGGCGGATGCGCTCACGGGTGACCCCGTACACACGGCCGATCTCGTCCAGCGTCTTCGGCTGGCCGTCGTTGAGGCCGTACCGCATGGAGACGACGCCCGCCTCACGCTCGGAGAGCGTGCCCAGGATCGACTGGAGCTGTTCCTGGAGGAAGGTGAACGACACCGCGTCGGCCGGGACCACGGCCTCGGAGTCCTCGATGAGGTCACCGAACTCGCTGTCGCCCTCCTCGCCCAGCGGGGTGTGCAGGGAGATCGGCTCGCGACCGTACTTCTGGACCTCGATGACCTTCTCCGGGGTCATGTCGAGCTCCTTGCCCAGCTCCTCCGGAGTGGGCTCCCGGCCGAGGTCCTGGAGCATCTGGCGCTGGACCCGGGCCAGCTTGTTGATGATCTCGACCATGTGCACGGGGATGCGGATGGTGCGCGACTGGTCCGCCATCGCGCGGGTGATCGCCTGCCGGATCCACCAGGTCGCGTACGTGGAGAACTTGAAGCCCTTGGTGTAGTCGAACTTCTCCACGGCGCGGATCAGACCGACGTTGCCCTCCTGGATCAGGTCCAGGAAGAGCATGCCTCGGCCCGTGTAGCGCTTGGCGAGCGAGACCACGAGACGGAGGTTGGCCTCCAGCAGGTGGTTCTTGGCGCGGCGACCGTCCTCGACGAGGATCTCCAGCTCGCGCTTGAACGCGGGCTTGTGGTCGTCCTCCTCTTCGAGCTTGTACTCGGAGAACAGACCGGCCTCGATGCGCTTGGCGAGCTCGACCTCCTGCTCGGCGTTGAGGAGCGGCACCTTGCCGATGAGCTTGAGGTAGTCCTTGACGGGGTCGGCGGTGGCACCGGCCACCATGACCGTCTGCGCCGGGGCGTCGTCCTCGTCGTCGTCGGACAGGACGAAGCCCTGGGTGCCGCCGGCCTTGGGGGTCTCTTCCTCGGCCTCGTCGGCGAGGTCCTCGACCGCCCAGTCCTCACCCTCGACGGCCGGGGTCTCGGCCTCGTCGGAGTCCTTGGCGCCGGTCTTCTTCGCCGCGGCCGTCTTCTTCGTGGCCGTGGCCTTCTTGGCGGCGGTCTTCTTGACCACGCGCTTCTTGGGCTCGGCGGCGGCCTCGGCCGTCACCTCGTCCTCGGCGGCGGTGGTCGGCGAAGCGGATATCGCCGCAGCGGTGGCAGGGGTCGCGCCGGCCGAGGCCTTGCGCGCGCCGATGGGGCGCGGCGCGGCGGTCGCCTTCTTGGTCACGGTGCGGGCCGGCGCGGCCGCCGCCTTGCGGGGCTTCTTCACGGCGGCCTTCGTGGCGGGGGCCGCGCTGACGTGCAGTGCGACACCCTCCTCGTCCAGGACCTGGTTCAGGCTGCGCAGGACCCGCTTCCACTGGTCCACCGGGATGCGGCCGGCCTCGAAGGCCTGACGCACATCGTCACCGTTGATGTGACCCTGCTCGCGGCCGCGCTCGACGAGCGCGACGAGGGCCTCCGATTCGGCGATCTCCGGAGGGAACGTACGGGACGGGCTGAGCGACACAAGGAGCCTCTCGTTGCGAACAATTAAGGGGTGGGCGGGACATCATCGCGCGAACTCGGGAAACAGACCCCAGGGGGCTCTGTATTCCGGGCCGCGCGAGGACACCTGTCGGTTCATCGCACGCCCGAGTCGATTCGTTACGCGCTGAATTGAGTGACCTGCGCCACGCTGTGTCCGCGCAACCCGATCCGGCCTTGATCCGTCCGCCCTCCTCCCGCCTTCTCCTCAGCCCGCTTTGCGGGTCTCGACGAGGAAACGGGCGGTGTGGGCGACGAACGGGCCTTCACGCTCGATCCGTTCGTGCAGCTCGCGCAGCCGGTCGCGGTAGTGCCCGACCGTGAAGCCCGGCACCATCCAGATCACCTTCCTCAGAAAGTAGATCACGGCTCCGATGTCGTGGAACTCCGTACGCAGCCGCTCGGAGCGCAGATCGACGATTTCCAGGCCCGCGGACGTCGCCCCGGCGACGGCGTCATCGGGGTGCCGGGCCCGCCGCACCTGCGGCGGTTGCGGCCCGAGGAAGTACTCCACGAGCTCGAAGACGCTGGCGGGACCGACCTGCTGCGAGAGGTAGGCGCCCCCGGGGTGAGCACGCGGGCGATCTCCTCCCACCAGACGGTCACCGGGTGCCGGCCGGCGACCAGCTCGAAGGCCTCGTCGCCGAACGGCAGCGGCGGCTCGTCGGCGTCCGCGACCACGACCGCGCCGAGCGGGTGCAGCAGCCGAGTGGCCTTGGCCACGTTCGCCGGCCATGACTCGGTGGCCGCCGTCAGCCGGGGCAACGGCCCGGCGCCCGCGAGCACCTCCCCGCCACCGGTCTGGATGTCCAGGACCGAGCGGACGCCGGTCAGACGCTCGCCCAACAGCTTCTGGTACCCCCAGGAGGGCCTTTGCTCGGTGGCCCTGCCGTCGAGCCAGGAGAAGTCCCAGCCGTCCACGGACACCGAATCCGCCTCGGCGACGAGATCGTCGAAAGTGCGCGTCATGTCGGAATCCTCCCAGCTCCCGTCCCGGTGATCCACCGGTTGTCGCGCGGCCCGTCGAGGCCCGGCGGCAGGGGCCTGTCCGCTGGGGCCTGTCCGCCGGGTCGACTACAGTGGGCGGCGGGCCGTGACTGGCGTTCGGGTGGATCACCACCGGGGAGCGGCCCGGCGTACTCCCGTACGTCGACTGCCGCGCGCCTGGGCGAACCGCGATCCGCAGCGACGCCAGGAGACCCCATGACGACTGCCCAGACCGACACCCCGGACCGTACCGCCCGACTGATGGACGGCACCGCCCTCGCCCGCCGCATCTCGGAGCGGACCGCCGCGTACGCCGCCTCGCTCACCGAGCGCACCGGCACCGCGCCCTGCCTGGCGACCGTGCTGGTCGGTGAGGACCCCGCGTCCGTCACCTACGTCCGGATGAAGCAGAACCGTTGCGCCAAGGCCGGGATCACCTCCCGCCACGTCGAGCTGCCGGCCGCGACCACCACCGAGGAACTCGTCGCCAAGCTCACCGAGCTCTCCGAGGACCCGGAGATCAGCGGCATCCTGCTCCAGCACCCCGTGCCGCACCACATCGACGAGCGCGCCGCCTTCGAGGCCATCGCCCCGGGCAAGGACGTCGACGGCGTCACCACGCACTCCTTCGCCGCCATGGGCTTCGGCCTGCCCGGCTTCGTCTCCTGCACGCCCGGCGGCATCATGCGGCTGCTGGAGGCCTACGACGTGGACCTCACCGGCAAGCACGCCGTGGTCGTGGGCCGCAGCGCGATCCTGGGCAAGCCCGCCGGGATGCTGCTGCTGGAGCGCAACGCCACCGTCACCTACTGTCACTCCCGAACCCGCGACCTGCCCTCGATCGTGCGCCAGGCCGATGTGCTGGTCGCCGCCGTCGGCAAGGCGGAGTTCATCCGGGGCGAGGACATCAAGCCGGGCGCGGTCGTGCTGGACGCCGGGTACAACGAGGGCAACGTCGGCGACGTCCACTTCGAGTCGGCCGCCGCCCGCGCCTCGCTGATCACCCCGGTTCCGGGCGGTGTCGGCCCGATGACCATCGCCGTCCTGCTGGAACAGACCGTCCAGGCCGCCGCCACCCAGGCCGGCCTCGACCTCGCGTCGCTCTGACCCCCCACCGTCCGGGCGGCGCCCACGCCCCCTGAGCCCACGCCCGCCGTGCGGCCTGCCGATGCCCCGACCCCCGGCCGGTCGACGGTCGCGATTCCTGACGGGGCCCCTGGTTCGCCGCGGGCCCGGTCGAGGCCGGCGACGCGCCGTGCCACGTGGCCGCGGCGTCAGCCCGTAGACGGCGCGACGGTGATCCGGCGGCGCGGGGGGTGTGTCGGCTTCGCCGGTTGGGCCGCGTCCTCGGATCTGCCGCCAGGCGGGCCCGGGGCCGGCGACGGCGGCGTCCGGAACGTGTCGACGGCTTCGCCGTCTGCGGAGTCCGTGGCCCGGCCGGCCGGTGGCTTCGCCCATGCCCTCGGGCGAGCCCAGGGTGGGAAGTGCGGCCGCCGCCCACGCGCCCAGGCCCGAGGGCCGTCACCGGCGCCGCCCCGTAACCGGGCCGGTGGGCCGGCGTCATGCCGGCCCCCGAAGGTGTCACCCGGGAGGACGCCGCGGCCGGACCGGGGGGCGGCCCCGCGCCCGGTCCGTTGCCGCGTTGGTGGCCCCGGTGGCTTCGCCCCGCGCCGGTTGAGGCCGGCGGCCCCGGGCGGGGGTGGGGGTGGGCCTTGGCGCCCCGGGTGGGGCCGGCCTTGACCGGGTGGGTGGCTTCGGCCTCCGCCCCGTGTCGGGGTGGTCGGCGGTGGCGCCTCGTCGGAGCTTCGGACGTCCTCCGGACCGCGCGTCCTCGACGGCGAGCCGCCCGGGGTGTCGACCTCGCCGGTTGGGGCGGGCGGCAGGACGGCCGCACCCCCGGGCGGGCCCGCTGGGGTGCCGCGCCCGCGGCGGGGCGTGCCGGGCGGCGGTGTGCGGCCGTCTCGGTCGTGCCAGGCGCCGCCGGACGCACCCTCGGGGGAGCGGCGCGGGCGGTCAGGCCCGGTCCCGTCTCCGCAGCCGGGGACGGCCCCGTATGACCCCGGAGGTAATCGACCCGGCCGGGGAACGCTCGGCAGAGTGGGGGCATCGGGTTCCGGGGTCGCGCACTCGGCTCCGGGGCCCGGCTCCCGCCCCTCGTCCCGTGCCCGCGCCGTTCGACCACCGACGAGGCTGATCCGCCATGTCCGCGACCCTGCTCGGCACCATCGCCCGCGCCACCGCCCCGCACGCCGCCCTGCGCCGGGTGCTCGCCCTCGACGCCGTCGTCACCACCGCCAACGGCTTCGCGTACGCCGCCTTCGGCGCCCCGCTCGGGCGGCTCCTCGGCATCGGCGCACCGGCCTCGCGCCGGCGGCCCCCGGCCGGCCGCGTGAGGTTCGTCGTCGAGGCGCCCTCTTCGTGTGGTCCGCCCCGACCACCGCCGGCGCCGTCTGGATCCCCGCCCAAGCCGCCGTCGTGGCCTGCCTCGCCGCGCTCCAGCGGCCCGCCCGCGCGGCCCGGACGGTTCAGGGCCCCAGTGCCCGCAGGTACTTCGCCGTCGCCGGGTCGGCCGGCAGGAAAGTCTCGATGGCCAACTCGGCGACGGTCACGTCCATGGGCGTGTTGAAGGTGGAGATGGACGACACGAAGGACAGGACGTGCCCCTCGTGCTCGATCACCAGCGGGAGCGCGATGGACGGGACCGCTTCCCCCCACTCGCCGTCACCGGGCCGCCGCTCCGCCACCGGGTACGCCGACACCTCCTCGTACAGCGCGCGCAGCGGCTCCGAGCGGGCGAGCGCGATCTGCCGTTCCATCTGCGCCAGCAGGTGCCCCCGCCACTCGCGCAGGTTGCGGATGCGCGGGGCGAGCCCCTCCGGGTGCAGGGTGAGCCTCATCGCGTTCAGCGGCGGCGCCAGCAGGTGCTCCGGCACTCCCTCCAGCAGCATCGTGATGCCCCTGTTCGCCGCCACCACCCGGTACGTCGCGTCCACCACCAGCGCCGGATAGGGCTCGTACCCGGTCAGCAGGCGCTCCAGCCCCTCGCGCAGGACCTCCAGCTCCGGCGCGTCCAGCGGGGTGCACGCGTACCGGGGCGCGAAACCGGCCGCCACCAGCAGGACGTTGCGTTCCCGCATCGGTACGTCGAGGTGCTCCGCGAGCCGCAGCACCATCTCCTCGCTCGGCCGGGACCGGCCGTTCTCCACGAAGCTGATGTGCCGGGACGAGGAATCGGCGCGCCCCGCCAGTTCCAGCTGACTGATCCCGCGCCGCTCCCGCCACGTACGCAGCAGCGCGCCCACACTCGCAGAGGTCATGGCCCGACGTTAGCCCACCCGGGCCGCCGGGGATCGTGGCCGTGCGCGGGGCCTCCCTCATGGCGCGTGGTGTGGGAACCTTGACACCACGTCAGGCAGTCGGGCCGACCGGTCGTGAAGGAGCGTGAGGATGTCGGGCGAACCGCTTTCCCAGAAGGAGATCGAGGACCGGCTGCGGGAACTTCCGGGCTGGGCCTTCGAAGACGACCGCATCCGGCGCACGTACCGGCTGGGCAGCCACCTCGCGGCGAGCGCGCTCGTCGCCCACATCGCCGTCGTGCAGGACGAGTTGAACCACCACTCGGACCTCACGCTCGGCTATGACTCGGTCCGGATGTCGGTGAACACCCACAGCGCGGGCGACGCGGTCACCGAGACCGACTTCGCCCTCGCCGAACGCGTGGAGGCGCTGGCCCCCGCCCACGGCGCCCGTTGATGCCCGGCCCGGGGTCGGCGCCGCTGCTCGACTACGACGCCGAGGCCGAGCTCTACGACGCCACCCGCGGCGGCGCCCCGCGCGCCGAGGCGGCCGCCGCCGCGGTCCTCGGCCTCCTCCCGCCCACCGCGGGCACCCTCCTGGACCTGGGCTGCGGCACCGGCATCGTCACGGCCCGGCTGACCCGCCCCGGCCTGCGGGTCCTGGGCGCCGACGCCTCTGCCGGGATGGCCGCGACGGCCGCGCGGCGCGGGGTCCCGGTCGTACTGGCCGGCGCGGCCCGGCTCCCCTTCCCGGCGGCCTCACTGGACGCGGTCAGCGCGGTGTGGCTGCTGCACCTGCTGCGGGAACCGGGCGCCGTGGCGGCCGTGGTCGCCGAGGTCGCGCGAGTGCTGCGCCCCGGCGGGGTCTTCCTGACCACCGTCGACAAGGACGCCGCGCACGACGTGGGCAGCGACATCGACGAGGTGTTCGCCCCTCACCTGACGCACGCGCCCGCGGACGCCGCGGAGCGGGTCACCGCCCACGCGGCCGAGGTGGGACTGCGGCCTTACGGGGACGCCCTCTTCGCCGGCCACGGGCAGGGCCGCACCCCGCGCGGCGCGGCCGGAGCCCTGTTGGCCGGGCGCTACGCCTCCCGGATCAGCCCCCGCGGCGCCACCGCGCGGGAACTGGCGGACCGGCTGGGGCTGCTGCCCGGCCAGGACACCCCGCGCGCGGAGCCGACGTACCGCCTCCAGGGCTTCGTCAGCGGCTTTTCCGGCGGCTGACGGCAGGCCGCGAGCGCCCGACCGCCTCCCGTCCGGGTCCCGCTGAGCTCAGACGGGCTCCAGCCGCCACCACTGCGCCGGCGAGTCCGCGTCCTCGCCCTGGCGGGCCCGGCCCTGCTCGTCCACCTCCAGCGACAGCCCGCTGACACAGGCGATCAGCGAGACCACGCCCGGATCGTCGAGGTGCTCCTCGACGACCCACTCCTGCGCGCCGAACGCGTTCGGCTTCCACACCTGCACCCGGGCGCCGCTCTCCGTCGACGCGTTCGCCACGTCGAGGCGGCGCTCGGCCCGAACGCTCACGATGTACACGATCCCGCCACCGCTGTGGACCGGCGCGATCTCCCACTCCCACGCGGCGGCGGGACCCTCCGCTCCCTCCGGGGCCACCGCGACCCGGTTCCCGCTCTCCACCCGCAGCAGCAGACCACCGCCCACGTTGCGGATGCGGTAGACCCCCCGAGGAACGCTCATGGCCGCGCCCCTCAGACGTCGAAGACGGCCGGGTCGGGGCCGATCCTGCGGGCGGCGGGGCCCGAGCCCAGCGCGTCCAGCGCGGCCGTGTCCTCGGCGTCGAGCTCGAACCCGAAGACGTCCAGGTTCTCCCGGATGCGCGCCGGGGTGACGGACTTGGGGATCACCACGTGCCCCGACTGGAGGTGCCAGCGCAGCACCACCTGCGCGGCGCTGCGTCCGTGCTTGGCGGCGACCGAGGCGACCGCCGGCAGCGTCAGCAGTTCCTTGCCCTGCCCCAGCGGCGACCACGCCTCGGTGGTGATGCCCAGCCGGGAGTGCAGGGCGCGCAGTTCCGTCTGCGGGAAGAGCGGGTGCAACTCGATCTGGTTCACCGCCGGGACCAGGTCGCAGGACTCGCCGAGCCGCTCCAGGTCCGCCGGGCGGAAGTTCGACACACCGACCGCCTTCGCGCGGCCGCTCGCGGTGATCTCCTCGAAGGTCTTCCAGATGGTGAGGAAGTCGTCGCGCATCGGACGCGGCCAGTGGATCAGGTAGAGGTCGACGTGATCGAGCGCCAGCTTGGCCAGCGAGTCGTCGAACGCGCGCAGCACCTCGTCCCGCCCCCAGCGCCGCGACGGGCCGTTCCACAGCTTCGTGGTGACGAACAGTTCCTCGCGCGGCAGGCCGGACGCGGCGAGCGCCTTGCCGGTGCCCTTCTCGTTGCCGTAGATCGCGGCCGTGTCGACGCTGCGGTAGCCCGCCTCCAGCGCCGTGCCCACCGCCCGCTCCGCCTCGTGGTCCGGGACCTGCCAGACGCCGTAGCCGAGTTGGGGCATGAGGGCGCCGTTGTTGAGCTTGATGCCGGGGACCTGGTTCACGTCGGGTCGTACCTCGCGATCGGGACGGGTGGGGGTCGCGCCGGCGGCGGGTCCGACGACAGTCGTGACCGTGCGCCCGCGGCGCGCGTCGTCGGGCCACAACCGGCCGTACCAGCGGCGTATTCCCGCCATCCGGGTGGTCATCCGCCGACCACGGCTCCTTCTGCGAGACCGCCGCGGCGTGTCCGGCGCGCCACGAACGCCTCCCGCAGCCGCCGTCAGCGTTCGTACATGGCGGCGACCTCCGCCGCGTAGGCCTTCTCGATCGCCCTCCGCTTCAGCTTCAACGAGGGGGTCAGCAGGCCGCCCTCCTCGGTGAACTGCCCGGCCAGCACCCGGAACGTGCGGATCGCCTCCGCCTGCGAGACCAGGGTGTTCGCGGCGACCACGGCCCGCCGCACCTCCGCCGTCAGCTCCTTGTCGTGCACCAGCTCCGCCGCCGCCCGCTGCGGCAGGCCGCGCATCGACAACCAGTGGGCGACGCCCTCCACGTCCAGGGTCAGCAGCGCCGCGATGTACGGCCGGTCGTTGCCGACCAGGACGCACTGCGACACCAGGGGGTGCGAACGCACCCGTTCCTCCAGGGCCGTCGGCGAGACGCTCTTGCCGTTGGAGGTCACCAGGATCTCCTTCTTGCGCCCGGTGATCGTCAGGTAGCCGTCCTCGTCCAGCCGGCCCAGGTCCCCGGTGGCCAGCCAGCCGCCGCGCAGCACCTCCTCCGTGCCGCGCGGGTCGTTCAGGTACCCGGAGAAGACATGGGCGCCGTGCAGCCAGACCTCCCCGTCGTCCGCGATGTGCACCGTCCCGCCCGGGATGGGAGGGCCCACCGTCCCGTACTTCGTGGCCCCCGGCGGGTTCGCCGTGGCCGCCGCGGACGACTCCGTCAGGCCGTAGCCCTCGTACACCGTGATGCCCGCCCCGTCGAAGAACAGCCCCAACCGGCGCGACATCGCCGAGCCGCCCGACATCGCGTGGCGCACCCGGCCGCCCATCGCCTCGCGGACCTTCCCGTACACCAGCTTCTCGAAGAGCTGGTGCTCCATGCGCAGCCCCGCGGACGGGCCCGGGCCGGTGCCGAAGGCTTTTTGCTCGCGCGCCTGCGCGTACCGCACGGCCGTTTCCACCGCCCGGTCGAATGCGCCGGTGCGCCCCTCGGCCTCCGCCTTGCGGCGGGCCGCGGCGAACACCTTCTCGAAGACGTACGGGACGCCCAGCACGAAGGTGGGCCGGAACGCGACGAGGTCGGGCAGCAGCTCGGCCGCCGCCAGCACCGGCTGGTGGCCGAGCTTGACCCGGGCGCGGACGGCCGCCACTTCCACCATCCGCCCGAAGACGTGCGCCAGCGGCAGGAAGAGCAGGGTGGACGGTTGTTCGCCGGTGCCGGCCTGGAAGACCGACTCCCAGCGCGTCACCATCGTGTCGGCCTCGAACATGAAGTTCGCGTGCGTGAGGACACAGCCCTTGGGGCGGCCGGTGGTGCCGGAGGTGTAGATCACGGTGGCGACCGCGTCCGGCGTGACGGCCCTGCGGTGCCGGTGCACCACGTCGGGAGCCACGGCGTCCCCGTCCGCGACGATCTCCGCCACGGCCCCCGCGTCGAGCTGCCACAGCGTGCGCAGGGCGGGGAGCCGCTCGATGACCGAGCCGACCGTCATGGCCTGGTCCTCGTTCTCGACGACGCAGCCCGTGCAGGCGGAGTCGTAGAGGATCCAGTGCACCTGCTCGGCGGAGGACGTCGGGTACACGGGCACCGGCTGGGCGCCGATGGCCCACAGCGCGAAGTCGAACAGGGTCCACTCGTACCGGGTCCGCGACATCACCGCGACCCGGTCGCCGAAGCCGATGCCCTGGGCCAGCAGCCCCTTCGCGAGCGCCAGCACCTCCCCGGCCAGCTCGCCGGAGGTCACGTCGCCCCAGACCCCGTCCGTCTTGCGGCCGAGCACCACCCGGTCCGGGTCCTCCCGGGCATGCTGGAACACGATGTCGGCCAGGCCGCCGGACGGCGTGCCCGCGACCACGGGTGGGACGGTGAACTCGCGCAACGACCCGCTCCTCTCCGTGTGGCGCCGCGACGTTATCCCACGTACCCGGCGGACCGGCACCCCCCGGGAAACCTCCACAAGATCCCCCCGCAGCGTTCGGGGCGCGTGTGACCTGCGCGGGGGCGACCGGGCGGGCCGCCTGCGGGACGCTCGGGACCGCCCGGTCCGGCTGCCCGGTCCACGCCCCCCGGTCCACGCCCCCCGGTCGCGGTCGCCCGGCTCAGGCCGGTCGGCTCAGCCGGTCGCCGCCGGTGAGGACGGCGGCCGCCAGGGCGTCCGAGGCCGGGGTCGGACGCCGCCCCTGGAGCAGCGCGAACTCCACCGGCCCCAATTCCGGCAGCCCGCCGACCCGGACCAGGCCCGGCGGGACCAGGCCCCGGGTGTGCGCCATCACGCCAAGCCCCGCGCGGGCCGCCGCGATCAGCCCGCTCAGGCTGCCGCTCGTACAAGCGATCCGCCAGGCCCTCCCGTCCCGCTCCAGCACCTCCAAGGCCCGCGCCCGGGTGATGCCCGGCGGCGGGAAGACGATCAGCGGTACGGGCCGCTCCGGGTCGACCCGCAGCTCCGGCGCCCCGATCCACACCATCCGGTCCCGCCACACGAGCCGGCCGCGCTCGTCCTGCGGTCCGCGCCGCTTGGCCAGCACCAGGTCCAGACGTCCCGCGTCCAGCCGCTCGTGCAAGGTGCCCGACAGCTCGACGGACAGCTCCAGATCGACCTCCGGGTGTTCCTGGCGGAAGGTCTTGAGGATCTCGGGCAGTCGGGTCAGTACGAAGTCCTCCGACGCCCCGAAGCGCAGCCGGCCGCGCAGCCGGGTGCCGGTGAAGAAGGCCGCGGCCCGCTCGTGCGCCTCCAGGATGGTCCGGGCGAAGCCGAGCAGGGCCTCGCCGTCCTCGGTCAACTCGACGCTGTGGGTGTCACGGGCGAACAAGGGCCGACCGGTCGCCTCCTCCAGTCGCCGCACGTGCTGGCTGACGGTGGACTGGCGCACCCCGAGCCGCCCAGCGGCCTGGGTGAAGCTGAGCGTCTGGGCGACGGTGAGGAAGGTGCGGAGCTGGGCGGGGTCGTACATGCCGGGTCCGTTCACCTCCCCAGCCTATTGTGAAACATGATGACAGTCAGTGCGGTGTACGGGTTTCCCGATGAACGTCACCGGGTGAGCATGGGAAACCGGCCGCCCGCCACCGAAACCCGCCACCCGTCGCAAGAGAGCACCCGTATGCGCCGCCCCCGCCTCCCCGCCCGGTTCCCGCTGGACCCGTACGTCATCGCCCTCCTCGCCATGGTCGCCCTCGCCGCCCTGCTCCCCGCCCGGGGCGCCGCCGCGACCGCCGCCGACGCGGCCCAGAGCTGCGCCGTCGCCCTCCTCTTCTTCCTCTATGGGGCCCGGCTCTCCACCCGCGAGACCCTGGACGGCCTGCGCCACTGGCGGCTCCACCTCACCGTGCTCACCGCCACCTTCGCCGTCTTCCCGCTGCTGGGCCTGGCCGCCCGCGTGCTCGTCCCGGGCGTGCTGACGCCGCAGCTCTACCACGGCCTGCTGTTCCTGTGCCTGGTGCCCTCGACCGTCCAGTCATCCATCGCCTTCACCTCGATGGCCCGCGGCAACGTGCCCGCCGCCGTCTGCGCCGGCTCGTTCTCCAGCCTCGTCGGGGTCCTCCTCACGCCCCTGCTCGCCGCCGGGCTGCTGGGCGGGACGACCGGTGGCTTCTCGACCGACTCCCTGGCGGCCATCGTGCTCCACCTGCTGGTGCCGTTCCTCCTGGGCCAGGCCCTGCGTCCGTGGGTCGGCGGCTTCCTGGTCGGCCGCAAGAAGGTGCTCGGTCACGTGGACCGGGGCTCCATACTGCTCGTGGTCTACGCGGCGTTCAGCGCGGGCATGGCCGCCGGGATCTGGCACCAGGTCAGCCTCCCGCGCCTCGGGGCGCTGCTGGGTGTGGAGGCCGTACTCCTCGCCGTGATGCTGTCGCTCACCTGGTACGGGGCGGGACGCCTCGGGTTCGGCCGCGAGGACCGCGTCGCCATCCAGTTCGCGGGGTCGAAGAAGAGCCTTGCCGCCGGACTGCCCATGGCCGGCGTGCTGTTCGGCCCGCAGGCCGCGTTGGCGGCGCTGCCGTTGATGCTGTTCCACCAGATGCAGCTGATGGTCTGCGCGGTGCTGGCCCGCCGCGGTGCCCAGGACCCCGACCCCGCCGCGCGCGCCGAACTGCCCGCCCACCGTGTGGCGGAGGTCTCCCGCGCGCTCCAACACCCCACCGCGCGGGCCCGGTAACGTGCGTCGGTGACCTGGATACGCCCGCTCTCCGCCCACGCCGAACGCCCGTGCACCCTGGTGGTCTGTCGGGGCTGTTGTTGCGGGGACCCCCGCAAG
Source organism: Streptomyces sp. Tek67B01 (assembly GCF_055231995.1). Taxonomy (NCBI): domain Bacteria; kingdom Bacillati; phylum Actinomycetota; class Actinomycetes; order Kitasatosporales; family Streptomycetaceae; genus Streptomyces; species Streptomyces sp. Tek67B01. The sequence goes on along the minus strand of NZ_JBUYUY010000001.1, from coordinate 1,416,033 downwards.
AACCCCGGCACCGACCACGCCGGCCAACTGGCCCGGCTGCGCGAGGCCGCCGCCGCTTCCGGCGGGCGCCTGGCGGTCCGTACGAGCGACTGCCTCGGCCCGTGCGCACAGGCCAACGTCATCGTCGTCCAGCCCGCCGGCGAGGCCCGGCGCCGGGGGGCCAAGGCGGCCTGGTTCGGTTGGGCCCTGGACGACACCGCGACCGACGAGATCATCGCCTGGGCCGAAGCGGGCGGCCCGGGCGCGAGTCCCCTCCCCGCGACCTTGGATCTGCACCGCATCGACCCGCCGGCCCCCGCGCCCCGGCCGGAGCGCCGCGAGGGCCGGCGGGGGCGCGCCAAGAGATGACGCGCGCCGGGCCTCAGAGCGTCACGCGCTCCTCGCCCGCGTAGATGTTCATGTCCTGCCCGCGAAGGAAGCCCACCAGGGTCAGCCCCGACTCCAGCGCGAGGTCCACGGCCAGGGAGGACGGGGCCGACACGGCGGCCAGCACCGGTATCCCCGCCATCACCGCCTTCTGCGCCAGCTCGAAGGACGCACGGCCCGACACCAACAGCACCGCGCCGCCCAGCGGGAGCCGCCCGGCCCGCAGCGCCCGGCCGACGATCTTGTCCACGGCGTTGTGCCGGCCCACGTCCTCCCGTACGTCCAGCAGCTCGCCCTCCGCCGAGAACAACGCCGCCGCGTGCAGGCCGCCGGTGCGGTCGAAGACCTTCTGCGCCGCGCGCAGCCGGTCCGGCAGCGCGCCGAGGACCGCCGCGCTCACCCGCACCGGATCGGCGGCGAGCCCGGGGAAGCGGGTCGCGGTGCGGACCGCGTCCAGGCTGGCCTTGCCGCACAGGCCGCAGGAGGAGGTGGTGTAGACGTTCCGCTCCAGCGAGATGTCCGGCAGCGGAACCCCGGCCGCTAGGTGCACGTTCACCACGTTGTAGGTGTTCGTCCCTTCCTCCGTCGCCCCCTCGCAGTAGGTCACGGCCTGGACGTCCGAGGCGTGCGCGAGTACGCCCTCGCTCACCAGGAAGCCCACCGCCAGCGCGAAGTCGTCGCCCGGCGTGCGCATCGTGATCGCGAGCGGCTTGCCGTTCAGTCGGATCTCCAGTGGCTCCTCGGCCACCAGCGTGTCCGGTCGGGTCCCGGCCACACCGCCGCGGATCCGGACGACGCGACGGCGTTCGGTGACCCGTCCCATGTGATCAGTCCACCGTTCTCTGTCGCTCTGACGTGCGCCCTGTCCGTCGCACACCTGCCGCGCCCATTCTCGCGGATGTGCCGTTTCGGGTGCCCCCGGCAGGAAGATCCTCTGAATTCTCCAAATTACGGGCCCTTAATCCTGTCGGGTCACACGCACTCGTACCCGCCGGTAGCACGCAAAGCTGGGTGAACCTGACAGTCGTACGAGAGGGAATCCCGCCCATGACCGGTTCACGCGTGGTGGCGCTAGGGCACTACCAGCCCGCGAGAGTGCTCACCAACGAGGACCTCGAGGCGATGGTCGACACCAACGACGCGTGGATCCGCTCGCGGGTCGGCATCAGGACCCGCCACATCGCAGGGCCCGAGGAGCCGGTCGACGAGTTGGCCTTCCAGGCCGCCGGCAAGGCCCTCGCGAACGCCGGGCTGCTCCCCGGCGACATCGACCTCGTCCTGGTGGCCACCTCCACCGCGATCGACCGCTCGCCCAACATGGCCGCCCGGGTCGCGGCCAAGCTGGGCATGAGCGCGGGGCCCGCCGTCATGGACCTCAACGTCGTCTGCTCGGGCTTCACGCACGCCCTGGCCACCGCCGACCACGCGATCCGGGCGGGTTCCGCCACCCGGGCCCTGGTCATCGGCGCCGACAAGATGACCGAGATCACCGACTGGACGGACCGCACCACCTGTGTGCTGACGGGCGACGGCGCGGGCGCCGCCGTCGTCGAGGCCTGCGCGGAGCCCGGCATCGGCCCCGTGCTGTGGGGTTCGGTGCCGGAGATGGGCCACGCCGTGAGGATCGAGGGCACGCCCCCGGTCTTCGCCCAAGAGGGCCAGGCCGTCTACCGCTGGACCACCAGCCGGCTCCCGGCGCTGGCCCGCAAGGTCTGCGAGAAGGCCGGGATCACCCCGGAGGAACTGGCGGGAGTCGTCCTGCACCAGGCCAACCTGCGCATCATCGAGCCGCTCGCAGCGAAGATCGGCGCCGTCAACGCGATCGTCGCCCGGGACGTCGTGGACTCCGGCAACACCTCCGCCGCGAGCATCCCGATGGCCCTGTCGAAACTGGTCGAGCGCCGCGAGATCCCCTCCGGCGCCCCCGTGCTGCTGTTCGGCTTCGGCGGCAACCTCTCCTACGCGGGACAGGTCATCCACTGTCCTTGAGTCGCCGGCCGAGCCATGCTCGCAGGTCAGCGCGGTGCGCCGGGAGCGCCCCGGACCGAATACCTGGTCGGAACCACCTCCATCCCCTGCTATTGTTGTCCATGTCGCCGCGGGAAACCGGGGCCGACCACCTGGTCCGGGTGGCGGAATGGCAGACGCGCTAGCTTGAGGTGCTAGTGCCCTTTATCGGGCGTGGGGGTTCAAGTCCCCCCTCGGACACCAGCAGGAACCCCACTTCGGTGGGGTTCTTTTGCGTTTGCGCCCCCCGCGTCCGCTCCCCCCGGTCGACCGCTGGTGCGGCATCATGGCCATCAACGGGTCTAGGGGGAGAACGTGTCGCAGGGCGAGCCACGCAACAGTGTTGTGATCGGCGGTCGTTACCGCCTGGACAAGCGGCTGGGCCGGGGTGGGATGGGCACCGTATGGCGGGCCGAGGACGAGCTGCTCGGGCGCTCCGTCGCCGTCAAGGAGCTCCACCTCGACGGCGGCCGCGAGACCAGCGGCGCACTGCGCGAGGCCCGGACCGTCGCACAGGTCAGGCATCCGCACGTCGTCGTGGTCCATGACGTCGTGGACCACGAGGGCAGTGCCCACATCGTGATGGAACTCGTCGACGGCGGTTCGCTCGCCGACCGGCTCTCCGGTGGAGATCCCCTGAGCGTCGAGGAGACGGCGCGGACCGGCCTCGCGCTGCTCGGCGCGCTCGGCGCGGCGCACGCGCGCGGGGTGCTGCACCGCGACGTCAAACCGGCGAACGTCCTGATGGAGGCCGGGACGGGCCGAGTGGTGCTCACGGACTTCGGTATCGCCCACCTCGCCGGGGTCACCACGATCAGCGAGACCGGCGCGTTCGTCGGCTCGCCCGAGTACACCTCCCCGGAGCGGATGCGGGGCGCGGCTGCCGGGCCGGCCTCCGACCTGTGGTCGCTCGGCGTCCTGCTGTGCGCCGCGCTGACCGGGGAGTCGCCCTTCCACCGCGATTCGCTCGGCGGGGTCCTGCACGCCGTCGTCTACGACGAGATCGAACCGCCGGCGCAGGCGGGTCCGCTGCGGCCGGTCATCCGGGGGCTCCTGGAGCGTGATCCCGAACGCCGGTTGGGGGCGGACGAGGCGGAGCGGCTGCTGTCGGCGTACGTAACCACGGGACGCGTTCCGCTGCCCGGCCCCGCCTCGTCGCCGGCGGCTGCGGCGGCCCGGGGCCCCGAGCCCGTCGACGCCGTACCGGCCGCGACACCGTCCGTCCCCGCCCCCGTGGCCGCCCCCGCCTCCGCCCCGGCCCCCGCCCCGTCTTCCGCGCCCTCGCCCGCGACCGCAGCCGTGGTGACGCCGCGGCCGATGGGGCCGGGGCTGCGGGCCGGGCTGACGGCCGCTCTGGTCGTCGTGGCGGTGGTGGCCACCTTGGCCGTGACCTCGCTGCTCAGGGACCGTACCGGGGACCCGGCCGGGCGGGCGGCGCCCGGCCCGACCGCCGGCAGGGTGGTCCCCGAGGTGCCCGCGACCGCCGCTCCGGGCTCTCCCCGAGCCCAGGCTCCCACCTCCACCCCCTCGGCGCCCGCGGTGTCGACACCGCCCCCGTCGCCGTCCTCCCGGCCCGCCGCCGCGACCGCCAAGCGGGCCCCCGCCGGCTACGGCATCACGGCCGACCCGCAGGGTTTCAGCATCGCCGTGCCCAAGGGCTACCAGCGCAGTACCGACTCCGAGCGCGTCTTCTACGTCTCCCCGGACGGCGCCTTCCGCATCGGCGTCAAGTTGAAGCCGGCGTCCCCGGGCGGTCCGCTCGCCGTCATGCGGGCCTCCGACGCGGCCGGATCCGACACCAACCCGGGCTACCGCGACGCCTCGGTCGTCGCCACCACCCACAACGGACTGCCCGCCGCCCTCTGGGAGTTCACCTGGAACGGCTTCACCACGGCCGAGGGCGCCCGGCACACCTTCGACCTGTGCTGGGACGAGAACGACCGCATGTACGACGTCTGGGTCTCCGCGCCCGTCGGCCGGGGGGCCGAGGCGCGCAGTCACTTCGACGCCGCGCTGGACTCCTTCACCCCGGGCGGCTGACGCCTCACTGCCACGCCCGCAGCACCACCAGCCCCCCGGGCGTCGACAGGCTGCCCGGGCTGAGGGGGCCGAAGGTGCGCGGCAGGGCCAAGCGCGGTTGCCCGCCGCCGGAGGCGGCGTCGAAGAGGTACGCGGCAGCCGAGGCCGAGTCACTGACCAGGTGCGGGCCCTCCGGCGCGGCGACGGTCGCCGCACCGGTGAGCGGGGTACGGAACATGTTCCGCAGGTGGCGCAAGACCTCCGGGGTGACCCCCGCCGCACCCGCCGGCTGTGGCACCCGCCCGCCCACCGGCACTGCCGGGGCCCCGCCGTCAGGGAAGTCGGGGAAGTCCGGGACGTCCGGGGCGTCCGGGGCGTCCGGGGGGATCGCCCCCGTCAGGAGCAGCGCGAGGAGCACCGGGACGGCCTTGCGGCGCAGTGCCCCGGTGGCCTGCCTCAGCCGGTGCGCGTGGGTGGCCGGGAGCGAGAGGGCGAGGCTTCCGGCGGCGTCGCCGGCCGCGATCGGGACGGCCGCGCAGACGACCCCGGGGGAGTACTCGCGCAGGTCGAAGACGGGTGCGCCTGGGGCCACCGCGTCCAGGGCGTTGAACAGGACCCGGCTGTCGGTGATGGTCTGCCGGGTGAGCCGGGCCGGGCGGTGCCGGGCCACGTGATCGGCCCGCCGGTCGTGGTCGAGCTGGGTCAGCAGGCACTTGCCGACGGCGCTGGCGTGCGCGGCGGCCCGGAAGTCCACCCACTCCCGCACCGGCGGGGTCCCGGGCCCGTCCGCCATCTGCGTGATCCGGACCTCGCCCTCGGCGTACCGGCTGAGGTAGACCGCGGCGCCCGCGCTGTCCCGCGCCAGCGCGAGCGTCCGCTGCAACTGTTCCGCCAGGCCGGTGCGGCCCGGTACGGCCAGCCGGTCCAGGGCCGGCCCCCTGCCGTAGACCCCGGCGCCCGGGCGGTACGCGTACTCCTCCTCGCACAGCATCGTCAGGAGCGGACGCAGCTCCGCCTCCGCCAGCCCCGCCTCCCGCGCGAGCCGGCCGGCCCGGACGCCCAGCGGGTGCCGTTCGAGGACCCGTACGACTGCCAGGGCGCGGCGGGCCTCCGCCAGGGCTTCCCCCGGGCCCGCGGCGGAGCCGCTGACCTGGGCCGCCGCCGTCAGGGACGGGTGGCGCAGCGGGCCGGAGCCCAGCCGGGTGGGCGCCGCGGGCACCGCCGGGGGACGGAACGCGGCGATCACCGACGCCAGCCCCGGCTTGGGCAGCGGTACCGGTCCCAGGTCGGGGTCGTCGATTTGGCCGACGTAGCGCAGGACGGCCGCCTGGGCGCACAGCCGTACCTCCCGCAGGTCGCGGCGGCCGCCCGGTCGGAACCCGCGGCGGCCGAGTTCGACCGCCCAGACCCGGGCGTCGTGGTGTTCGCCGCGCCGCGAGTGGTCGAGGAAGAGGCAGTAGGCGGCCGGCGCGGTCCGCGCCCGGCCGGAGCCGGCCGCGTACTGCCACCAGAAGCGGGCGCCTTCCCGCATCCCGGCCAGGTGCAGCAGACAGCCGAAGACCACGGCTCCGACGAGGTCGGTGTGGCCGCGGTCGGTGAAGGAGCGCAGCCGCGCCTCGGCCTTCGGTTCGCACACGACGGCGAGGCACACGGCCTTGAGGTCGCGCCGGGCCCGTTCGGCGTCGAGCGGCACGTCGCGCGCCGGGTCGCTCCAGCCGTAGCCGGAACGACGCCGGGTCCGGCCGTGTGCGTGACCCAGACCGGTGCGCGGGATGCGCAGCAGCCGGGCCTCCGCCGCCCCGAGGTCGTAGTGCGGGTAGCGGTCGCGCACGCTCGCCCGGTTCAGGAACTCGGCCAGGGAGCGCGGGGTGCCGTCGCAGTCACGGCCCTCTCGCGGCCTCATGATTCGGCGGACGCGTCGAGCAGGCGGGCGAGGCGACGGTGGGCCTGTCCGAGCTGCGAACGGACCGTGGCCTCGTCGACGCCCATCACGGCGGCGGCCTCACCGGCACTGCACTGGAGCCCGTAGCGCAACAGCACCGTGTCCCGCTGCCGCTCGGCGAGCCGGGAGACGGCCGAGTAGAAGCGGATGGTGTCGGTCAGCACCGCGTACTGGTCGGTGTGGACCTCCTTGAGGGCCGCCTCGAAGGCGCTGATGTCCATCGGTTGGGGGCAGGGCGTACGGCGGTGCTGGCGGTCGACGATCCGTTGCTTGAGGACGGTCCAGGCGTAGGCGTCGAGGCGGTCCATGTGAAGCATCCGGAGCCACTCGTTCATGATCGAGTCGAAGGTGGCGTCCACCGCGTCCTCGGCGGCCGCGTCGGAGCCGAGCTGAAGATACGCGAAACGCATGTACGCGGGCCGCCGATTGGTGTGGAAGGCCCAATAGGACAGTCGTGCGGGCGGGTCCCACTGGGTCATGGGAGTCGGCTGCCGTCGCCGGCTCGGCAGCCCCACGGCACCGCCGGACTCCTCCGGTCCGCCATCGCTCACCGCTCCACCTCGTCCCCTGAATCCGCCGGATGCCCTTGAACCCTCGTCGCCGAGCCGTGCCCTCGTGCGTCGTGCCCTCGTGCGTCGTGCTCTCGCGCTTTCGCACGCCGGGTGCGCTGCGCGGCTCTCGCCTGCCCGGCGTTCTCGCCCTCAGCCTGTCAGCGCGGGCGCATTCGAAGGGCGCAGAGAGGAAACCTGGAAGCAAAGCGTTCGGTGACGATCGACTCGTGATCTCCTTCGATCGGGTGATGGCTCAACCGGCGCGTACGCATATGCCCCCAGGCAGGCGCTCCCACCCGGCGATACGGGGGCGGGACCACGCGACGGGCCCGGCCCTCCCGGTCTCGTCCACGCTCCGGTCACGGTCGGGGGCCTCGCCCCCGCGCCTGTAACATGACCCCAGCGCGAGGGCCGTGACGGAGAGGTCACTGCCCTCGCTTTTGCGTATGTCCACCCGCGGAAAACGCGGCGCCGGGCCTTTCGACGGTTCGATACGATGAACAGCATCACAATCCGTCACGGCCCTTTGTCGCCGCACGTACCGCACATATGAAATGGAGCATCCGAGGATGGCTCGACACCTGATCACCAGCGCGCTTCCCTACATCAACGGGATCAAGCACCTGGGCAACATGGTCGGGTCGATGCTTCCGGCGGATGTGTACTCCCGGTACCTCCGCCGGCGCGGCCACGACGTCCTCTACATCTGCGCCACCGACGAGCACGGCACCCCCGCCGAACTCGCCGCCAAGGCGGCCGGCCTGTCCGTCGCCGAATTCTGCGCGAAGGCGCACGAGGCCCAGAAGGCGGTCTACGACGGCTTCGAGCTGTCCTTCGACTACTTCGGTCGCAGTTCCTCGAAGCAGAACGCCGAGATCACCCAGCACTTCGCGCGCCGCCTCCAGGAGAACGGCTTCATCGAGGAGCGCGCGATCCGCCAGGTGTACTCGCCGGTCGACGGGCGCTTCCTGCCGGACCGCTACGTCGAGGGCACCTGCCCGCACTGCGGTTACGACAAGGCCCGCGGCGACCAGTGCGAGAACTGCACCCGCGTCCTGGACCCCACCGACCTGATCGAGCCGCGTTCGGCGATCTCCGGTTCCACGGACCTGGAGGTCCGCGAGACCAAGCACCTCTTCCTCCTCCAGTCCAAGCTCCAGCACGAGGTCGAGGCCTGGGTCGCGGAGCACGAGGAGGAGTGGCCGCAGCTGGCCTCCTCCATCGCCCGCAAGTGGCTGACCGAGGGCCTGCACGACCGCGCGATCACCCGCGACCTCGACTGGGGCGTCCCCGTCCCGGCCGACACCTGGCCCGAGCTGGCCGCCGAGGGCAAGGTCTTCTACGTCTGGTTCGACGCCCCGATCGAGTACATCGCCGCCACCAAGGAGTGGGCGGACGCCGAGCCGGCCGACCGCGACTACAAGTCCTGGTGGTACGAGGCCGAGGACGTGCGCTACACCCAGTTCATGGCCAAGGACAACGTCCCGTTCCACACGGTGATGTTCCCCGCCACCGAGCTCGGAACCCGCGAGCCGTGGAAGAAGGTCGACTACGTCAAGGCCTTCAACTGGCTGACGTACTACGGCGGCAAGTTCTCCACCTCGCAAAAGCGCGGCGTCTTCACCGACCACGCGCTGGAGATCCTCCCGGCCGACTACTGGCGCTACTTCCTCATCGCGAACGCCCCCGAGTCCGACGACTCGTCGTTCACGTGGGAGCACTTCACCACCACGGTCAACAAGGACCTCGGCGGCACCCTCGGCAACTTCGTCAACCGGGTACTGACCTTCTCCCGCAAGAAGTTCGGCGACGAGGTCCCGGCCGGCAGCCCCGCGGGCGAGCCGGAGGCCAGGCTCGGTGCCCAGATCGCCGAGCTGCTGGCCGAGTACGAAGGCCACATGGAGGCGCTCCAGTACCGCAAGGCCGCCGCGGCGCTGCGCGCCCTGTGGTCCGCCGGCAACGCCTACCTCGACGAGAAGGCCCCCTGGCTGGAGGTCAAGACCGACCTGGAGGGCGCCGCGCTCACCCTGCGCACCGCCATGAACCTGATCCACCTGTACTCGGTGGTCTCCGAGCCGATCATCCCGGCCTCGGCGCGCACCATGCGCTCCGCGTTCGCGCTCGCCGACGACACGGCGACCTGGGTGACCCCCGAGCAGGCCGTCTCCCTGGACGCGGTCCCGGCGGGTACGCCGTTCACGGTGCCGCCGGTGCTCTTCGCGAAGATCACCGAGGAGGACCTGGAGTCCTACCGCGAGCGCTTCGGCGGCTCCCCGGAGGCCTGAGGCCCGCCGAACAAGCCGGGCGAGGGGCGCGACCCACGGGGTCGTGCCCCTTCGCCGTTGCCCTTCGCCGTTTCCCTCCAATGTGCGGGCCATCGCACCGGACACCGTGATGTTGATCCCCGGCAATCCCGTCGACGGCCTTCCCGAGGCGCCGGCCGGCACGGCGGCACCTGGCGGTCCTGGCCCACTTGCGCGGCTCGGCCCCCGCCTGACGGCCGCGCTTCACCGCACGGCGGCAGCGGGACTGCGCCGATCCCGGCGGGCGCCGGCCACCACCAGCCCACGGCGCCCGCCGGCGTCCACCGACCGCGCCCACACGGCCAGCAGCACGGGCAGCACCAGATGGTCCCTGCCCCCCGCCTCGTCCCGAGGTCGCTCTCAGGACGGCCGCCCGTGGACCGGGCGCGGTGATCCGGCCGTTCCGTGCGTGTCGAAGCCGCGCCGTGATCGTTTCTTCAGCAGTAACCCTCGTATCTGCCGCCGGATCGGATCGGGAGGACCAGTCGCGTGGTGACCGCTTGGCAGTACGTCGCCGGGGCCGGGCTGGTGGGCGCGCTGTGCCCGCTGCACGGTCATGTGGCGGTCGCCGAGGACGGCGCGGGCCACGGCGCCCGGATCGACATCTGCGTACCCGCGGGGCATCCGCGGCCGCCGTCCGTGCGGCTCCCGGCGGAGCCCTCCCCGCGGGTGACCGCGCCCGATGACCGGCGGCCGACCGTGCGCCACCCCGGGCACGCCCCGGGCCTCCCGGGCCGGCCGGGGACGCCGGGGGAGGGGGCGCAGCCGCCGCCGGTCGGGGCGGTTGCCGCGACGGAGGCGGAGGCGGCGCCGGCCAAGGCTTCCGCTCCGCCCCCGCCCAGGGCCGCCGCCGCGCCCGTGACCGCCTTCCACGTGCCGACGTACCACTCGTCGGCCCTTGAGCGCAGGGGCCCGCACGGCATGTCCACCATGATGCTGATGGTCGTCGTCACGACCCCGGCCGTGCTCGCCGCCGCCGCGCTGCGCCCCCGCTCCAAGAGCGCCCGGTAGCCCTTCCACTCCTTCGACCCTCGAACGGGAGAACCCTCGTGTCCGAATGGCTGGTCCTGGCCATCGCCATGGCGCTCGTCTGCGCCCTCGTCCTCGCCTGCACCATGCTCCGGCACCGCCGGGTCGCGGAGGACGAGGACACCAGCGAAACCCCCGACGTCATCGAGTACATGACGATGATGGTCGGCGTGGTCTACGCGATCGTGCTCGGCCTGGCCATCGCCGGCGTCTGGGAGGCCCGCGGCTCCGCCGAGGACAGCGTGCGGCGCGAGGCCCAGTCGCTGTACGAGGTCACCCAGCGCGCCGACGTCTACCCGACGCCGGTGCGCGACCGCATCCGCGGGGAGGTGGACGCCTACGTCTCCCACACCGTCAACGTGGACTGGCCGCGGCTGACCTCCGGCCAGGCCGCCTCCACGGAGGGCGCGAACCTGCTCGGCAAGCTGCGCACCGACATCACTCACCAGAGCCCGGCCACCGAACTCCAGGCGCAGGCCTACCAGCCGCTCCTCGACCACATCGCGGCCGCCGACGACGCCAGACACTCGCGGATGCAGAGCGACGAGTCGACGCTGCCGGGGGTGGTGTGGTTCGGGCTGCTGGTGGGCGGGCTGGTCACCGTCGGGCTGATCTTCACCCTCCAGATCCGGCGCTCGGGCCGCGAGTTGCTGCTGGCGGGGCTGTTCAGTGCGCTGATCGTGTTCCTGCTGTTCATGGTGTGGAGCTTCGACGCTCCCTACGGCCGGGACGGAACGGACTCGGCGGGGCCGTTCGAGGACCTCTTCCCGAAGGTCACGATCGCCGCGGCGCGCTAGGCGCGTCCGAAGCTGCCCGACGGGGCGGCGGCCTGTCGTCGTGCCACCGCCACCAGGGGCGAGTGGCGCAGGGCGTGGGAGATCCGCACGAGGTCGCGCGGCCCGTCGGCGGTGACGTGCACCCGCTCGGCCCCGTCGCCGCCGTCCGCGCCGCGGGTCCCCTCCGGGTCGCCGGCGCTCGTGCGCACCGCCGCCGCGACCATCGCGGCGTCGGCCACGGCGCGGGCTGTGGCCTCGTCGGAGCCGTCCGCGCGGGCCCGCTCGTAGGCGAGGTCCCGGCAGCGGGTGTCGAAGCAGGGGCCCAGACGCAGGAAGCCGTCGTGGATGTCCGACTCCCGCTGGATCACCCTGATCTCGGCCGGGGACCACCAGGACATCCGGACCGATGGGGTGCCGGGGGGCGCGGTGCTCTGCATCTCGTGCCACAGGGCGCCCAGGCGCCGGTACGTCTGCCAGGTGCGCCAGTTGTCGGAGAGACGCTGGCACAGCAGCGGCAGCACGAAGCCGATGGCGCTGACGAGCGCCCCCATGGAGGCCAGCGGCGGGGCGACGAGGGTGCTCAGGTCGTCCAGGTCGTGGCCGGTCCAGCGGGCGACGACGGCCGACATCTTCGCGGCGTCGTAGGCGAGGCTGAACGAATAGCCGCCGACGATGATGAACAGGCCGGCGCGCAGCCAGCCGCGGACCTGTAGGGCCCAGCGCCAGCACATGGCCGTCATGGTGATGGCGGCGACGTTGTGGGCCAGCAGGTAGGCGGCGATCATCAGCCGGATGTAGGGGGTGTTGGCGTAATAGGTGTCGAAGTCGCGCAGTCGCTCCACGGGGGCGGAACCGAGCGCGTACACGACGATGATCGTGCCTATGACCACGGAGTAGCCGGAGATCCAGCGGCGGGAGGTGCGTCGGATCTCCTCGGGCTCGCCGCCGCGCCAGTTGAAGATCAGCACCAGGCAGGCGGCGCTGAACGCGGTCATCAGGCAGTACACCAGAGGGGCGGAGATGTTGGAGACACCGGTCCAGCGGTTGACGGCCGCGATCGTCGGCGGGGCGGCGAAGGTGAACACCGCTCCGGCCAGGGTCAGCAGGGCGCAGACGGAACGCAGCAGCGGATCGCGCCAGTCGGCCCGCAGGGCCGGCACCTTGAAGGCGAGGGAGATGGCCATGGCCACGGCGGGGATGTAGTAGTCCTGTCCGTTCAAAGCTCGTTCCTGTGCCCCCGGTACCCGAGGGAGGTTTCGATCCTGCCCGCGAGTTGGTCGCGCTGGGCGGGGGCGCGGTGGCCGCCGGAACCGGCCAGCCAGTTGCGGCACCGGCTGCCGAGCAGCAGCCCGAAGGTCTCCGCCTCCGTCTCCTCCCGGACGTCGGCGCGGGTGCGCGCGGCGACGCGGCGGACGGTCTCGCCGATGTCGGCCTCGCCGGCCAGCAGCCGCGCGGCGACGGCGGCGCCGTCGACGTGGTGGCTGCAGTGGCCTGCCTTCATGTGCCACAGTTCGTGACCCAGGATCACCAGTTGGTGGTCGGGCGCCGTGCGTTCCTCGATGACGATCAGATCGCGGTCCGTGATGTCGAGCCACAGTCCGCTGGCCGTTCCAGGGGGGAACGCGGCCATCCGGAACTCCACCGGTCGGCCCCGTTGTCTGCTCATGCCCTCGCAGAGGGCGGCGTAGAGGTCCACAGGCTCCACGGGCGCGGGCAGCTTGATGCCGGCCACCAGCTCCCCGCAGAACCGCCGCTGCTCTCTGCCTATGCTCACCGTTCTCCCCGTCGGCGCGGATCCGGATCAGGACTCAAGGATCAGATCCAGACTTTTCGACTGGGTCATGATTCGTTCGGTTTGACGCTTTCGAGCAGCATGTCCAGCCATTCGGTCACCTTGTCCCGGTGCTTGTCGCTGGGCAGTTGGGCGGCGCGCCAGGCGATGCCCCGCACGCCGTGGTTCTGGAGGAGTCTCGCCAGCGGATCGCCGGCTGACGCGGCCTCGGCGGGTACGGTTTCGCGCTCGCGTCCGGCGAAGTCCTGGAGCAACTGCTGCTCGGTGCGCTGGAGGGCGTCGGTGAGGGCGTCGGCGTCGTGGGCGGTGAGGAAGCCGGCGTGTACCCCGAAGAAGCGCTGGATGGCGTCACAGTGCTCCATCGTGGGCCTGCGGTCGCCGTTGATCAGGGCGCCCGCCTGCTGTCGGGACATCCCGGCGCCGTCCGCGATCTCCTGCTGGGTGTAGCGGCGGCCGTTGGGTTTCACACGGGTCCGCCGGAGCAGGTCCAGGCGCTGGAGGAAGCGGGTCTGTAGATCGGGTTCGCCGGCACGCCGACCGTCGAGCAGGGTTTTGATCACGTCCGTCGGGACACCAGAGGCCTCGGAGAGGCGGCGGAGGTCGAATACCTGGTTCAGGTCGCGGCCCATCTTGCCCGCGAGTTCGGCGACCCGCGTGACGGTGGCCGCCAGAGACGCGTTGGCCACCGCGACGGGAGCCGGGAAGCCGTCTGTCACCAGTGGTTCTCCTAGATCGCGCGGGGTCAATTCGGGCACGGGGTCGGCCCCAGGGAATCTATCCGGTCTCCCCCCGGAGGGCCAGAACTTGCCACAGCTGTGGCGCGAATGAGCTGTCGTCAGGCCGGAATTGCCACAATAGTTGACACTCGAATGAAGTCGGTAGCAGGATCGCCACACGGAAATGAAGATCCAGACCGTGAGGAGGGGGAGCTCTCGGTGCCACATCTCGCAGCGGTGGGCCCGTCCGATGGCCTCGCCCGAGCCGGCGAGGAACGCCTGACGGGCGACGAGTCGGCCCGTGGCGCAGTGCGGTCGGAGCGACGCAAGGAGCTTTTGCGCCAGCGCCGCGAGGAACTGGGCCTGAGCCAGGAAGATCTCGCCGCACGGTTGCGCATCAGTGTGCGGGCGTACGGAAATTGGGAACGCGGCCTGGTGAAGGAATGGACGGACCGCAAACTGCTCGCCCTGGCCGAGGCCTTGGAGATGAGCGAGCGGCAGTGCTTCTGGCTGTTCCGCGTCATGGTCGACCGGGACCCGCCGCCCACCTGGCGGGCAGCCGAGGAGAACCGCCTGCCCGAAGACCCCGCCCAACGCGACTACCTGTGCGACTACGCGGCCCTCATGGAGGCCGTCCCCTACCCGAGCTTCCTGGTGGACCACCGCTGGGACGTTGCCCTGACCAACTCGGCCTTCGACAAGCTCTTCCAGTCGGTGCGCCCGCATCCCACCGCCCTGCCGGACGACAACTTCCTGCGCTTCGTGCTGTTCCACCCGGACGCCGCCGCGGTGCTGGAGGACCACGAACCGGCCTGGTGCGTCCCGCTGCTGGCCCGGTTCGCCACCGCGCTGGCCGGTGCCCCGGACGACGAGGGGCTGCGGAGCATCCGCCAGGAGGTGGCCCGCGATCCCTTCATGGAGGCCGCGTACCGCTACGGCGTCCCGCACTGGCTCAGCACCCACGGCGCGGACGCCGCCGAGCAGGACGGGGCCGTACGGACGGTGCGCCACCCGGACCCCGGCTGGGGCCTGGTGCGCTGTCGGATGGTGGCCGAATCCAGCCGGATGCTGGACGCGATGGGGCTCACCCGGATGACCCTCATCCTCTCGGCGCCGCAGGGCCTGCCGGCCGGACCGGTCCGCCCCGGCCAGGGGTACCCGCACCCGCAGGGCGCGCGGCTGCGCGCGGTGCCGTCGCTCGGGGACTGACCGAACGCGAGGGGGGCCGGCCGAGCGCGAGGGGGGCTCCCGGCCCGGGACGCGGGTCGACTCGGGACGCGCCCCGGGCCGGGAGCCCGGCCGGTCTTCGGCGCCGGCGTTCGGTGGGGGCGTTCGGTGGCGGCCTCCGGTGCCGGCCGAATCCCGGTGGATCACCGGCCGGAGCCGCCCCCACGGGCACTGCCGGCGGGGGACACTGGAGGCCTTGATCGTGTGCCGCGCCGCGTCGACCGGCCTGGGCGCCCCAGCCGGGTCGCGCCGCCGCGTCACCGATCGTGGCACTGGCGAAGGGCGGTAGGACGTGCGGCTGACCATCCTCGGCGGGGGCGGATTCCGCGTACCGCTCGTCTACGGCGCACTCCTCGGCGACCGTGCCGAGGGCAGGGTGACGCACGTGACCCTCTACGACGAGGACCCCGCCCGGCTCGCCGCCATGGCCCGCGTCCTCGCCGACCAGGCGGCGGACGTACCGGACGCCCCGGCCGTCACCGCCGCCGACGACCTCGACGAGGCACTGCGCGGGGCCGACTTCGTCTTCTCCGCCATCCGCGTCGGCGGCCTGGAAGGACGCGCCGCCGACGAGCGGATCGCCCTGGCCGAGGGCGTCCTGGGTCAGGAGACGGTGGGCGCGGGCGGGGTCGCGTACGGCCTGCGCACCGTGCCGGTGGTCCGGGAGATCGCCCGCAGGATCGCCCGTACCGCCCCCGACGCCTGGGTCATCAACTTCACCAACCCGGCCGGCCTGGTCACCGAGGCGATGGCCGAGATCCTCGGAAACCGGGTCATCGGCATCTGCGACTCCCCGGTGGGCCTCGGCCGGCGCATCGCGCGCCTGCTGGGCGTCCGGCCCGAGGAGGCGTGGATCGACTACGTCGGCCTCAACCACCTGGGCTGGGTCCGGGGGCTGCGGGTGGCGGGCCGCGACGAACTGCCCCGACTGTTGGCCGACACCAAGGCGCTGGAGTCCTTCGAGGAGGGCCGGCTCTTCGGGGCGCAGTGGCTGCGCTCGCTCGGCGCGATCCCCAACGAGTACCTGCACTACTACTACTTCAACCGCGACACCGTACGCGGCTACCGAGAGGCCGCGCGGACCCGGGGCGCCTTCCTGCGCGACCAACAGCGCGAGTTCTACGTCCGGGCGGGGCGGGAGGGGCAGCCGCCCGGGTCGGCGCTGGCCGCCTGGGACCGGACCCGGGCCGAGCGGGAAGCCACGTACATGGCCGAGAACCGGGAGGCGGCGGGCGTCGGCGAACGCGACGAGAGCGATCTGGAGTCCGGCGGCTACGAGAAGGTCGCCCTCGCCCTGATGCGGGCCATCGCCCGGGACGAGCGGGCCACCTTGATCCTCAACGTGCCCAACGGTTCCACCCTCTCGGTGCTCGACGCGCGGGCGGTCATCGAGGTGCCCTGCCTGGTGGACGCCAACGGCGCCCACCCGGTGGCCGTCGACCCGCTGCCCCTGCACGCGGTGGGTCTGGTGACCTCGGTCAAGGCGGTCGAGCGGGAGGTCCTGGCCGCCGCGGCGAGTGGCTCGCGCGCGGACGCGGTCAAGGCCTTCGCCCTCCACCCCCTCGTGGACTCGGTGACCGTGGCCGGGCGGCTCCTGGACGGGTACGCGGCGCAGCACCCGGGCCTGGCCTACCTGCGCTGATACCCCCGACGCCCCCCTTCGGGAAACCTCCCGCGGAGCCCCTACCGGAGGGCGTCCGTCACTCCTACGGCCCTGCGCCGCATGCGGCGGCACGGGGGCGCTGTGAGAGTGCGAGATGTGACCACAGCCCCCGCCACGGCCGCCGCGCCACCCGTGCTCGACCGGCGGCGGCGCAACGTCGTCTTCGGCACGATCATGCTGGGCGTCCTGCTGGCGGCGCTGGACCAGACCATCGTGGGTACCGCCCTGCCGACGATCGTGGCGGACCTCGGCGGCGCGGCCCACATGTCGTGGGTGGTGACCGCCTATCTGCTGGCGGAGACCGTGGCGACGGTCCTGGTCGGCAAGTTCGGCGATCTCTTCGGGCGCAAACTCGTCTTCCAGGTCTCCACGGTCGTCTTCATCACCGGATCGTTCCTGTGCGGACTGTCCGCCAACATGACGATGCTGATCCTTTGGCGGGGACTCCAGGGCATCGGCGCGGGCGGCCTGATGGTCACCTCCATGGCGCTGATCGCCGATGTGGTGCCGCTGCGCGAACGCGGCAAGTACCAGGGGGCGATCGGCGCCGTGTTCGGCGTCGCCACCGTCATCGGGCCGCTGCTCGGCGGGCTGTTCACCGACCATCTGAGCTGGCGGTGGGCCTTCTACGTCAACGTCCCGATCGCGATCCTGGTGGTGATCGCCGCCGCCTGGACGATCCCCACGGTACGGGCGGCGGGCAGGCCCGTCATCGACTACCCGGGCATCGCGCTGGTCACGGTCGGGGCGAGCGCACTCATCCTCGCCACCAGTTGGGGCGGGAACCAGTACGCCTGGGCCTCGCCCGAGATCGTCGGCCTCTTCGCGGGCGGAGCCGCGGCCCTCGCGCTGTTCTGCGTGGTGGAGACGCGGGCCGCCGAACCGATGCTGCCGATGCGGCTGTTCCGCAACCCGGTCTTCAGCGTGTGCTCAGTGCTCAGCTTCGTCGTGGGGTTCGCGATGCTCGGCTCCATGACCTTCCTGCCTACGTACTTGCAGTACGTGGACGGCGATTCGGCCACGGTCTCCGGCGTACGGACCCTGCCGCTGGTCGTCGGGCTGCTGATCGCCTCCGTCTTCAGCGGCAACTTCACCTCCAAGACCGGCCACTACCGGACCTTCCCCATCGTGGGCTGCGCGGTGATGGGCGCTGGGCTCTACCTGCTGTCCCTGATGGGGCCGGGCACCGGGGCCTGGACGGCATCGCTGTACATGTTCGTCCTCGGCGCCGGCATCGGACTGTGCATGCAGGTCCTGACGATCGCCGTGCAGAACACCGTCGATTACGCCGATCTGGGTACCGCCACATCCGGAGTGACGTTCTTCCGTACGCTCGGCAGCGCCTTCGGCGCCGCGGTCTTCGGCACGATCTACGCGAACACCCTCGCGCCCCACCTCGCGGCGGGCGTCGCGGAGGCGGCACGGGCCACCGGCCGGGACCCCAGGCTGCTGGGTCTGGCAGCGCGGAGCCCGCAAGGGGTGCACGCCCTCGACCCGGCCGCCGCCGGGCCGATCATCGACGCGTACGCGCGGACCCTGCACACGGTCTTCCTGTGGACCGTGCCGGTGGCGGGCCTGGGCTTCGTGGTCGCGCTGTTCCTGAAGCAGGTCCGGCTGCGCGACAGCGTCCGGGCGTCCTCGACGGACATGGGCGAGGGCTTCGCCTCGCCCGTCACCGCCTCGGGGGACTCGGCGAAGCTGCTGGAGCTGGCGGTCGGCAAACTCGTACGGGGCATGGGTCCCGAGACGGCGCGCGCGATCGTGAACGGCTCCGACACCCGGCTGGACATCGCGGGGGCCTGGACGGTGATGCAGGTGGACCTGCTGACGCGGACGGTCGGGCACGCCAGTATCGGGCTGGTCGCGGCCCGCCGGTCGGTGCCGCCCGAGGTGCTGCTGCCGGTCTTCGACCGGATGGTGGAGGAGGGGTACCTGAGCCGGGAGGGCGTCTTCTTCTCGCTCACCCCGGCCGGGGAACGGGAGGCGGGGGCGATCTCCCTGGCATGGGCCGACTGGCTGGGCGACCGGTTGGAGCGGGACGGCGGCCGCCCCCGCAGCGCCGCGCTGCGTGCGGCGGCGGACGCCATCGCCAAACGCCTCCTCGCGGAAGACCTGGCGGAAGGCAACTTCGCCCCCCGCCCTGCCCCGGCCTGAGCCGTCCGACCGACTGTTTCCGGGGACAGGTCTTGACGGGCGTCGCGTGAGGTTGGCTTGGCCGGGGGGCGAGCGGGGTGGCTCAGCCGGCGTCCCGCGGGGCGGCCAGGTAGTCGTGCGAGGGGACGTGGGGGAGGGCGGAGGTGAGGTCGGGGCGCCAGGTGCGCAGGACCGCCGCCGACGGCGCGTAGAGGGCCGGGGGGATGTCGGCCGGGGCGAACCAGGACCAGCGGGCGATCTTGTGCGGCTCGGTGACGGCGGGGTCGCCCTCGGCGGAGCGGGTGACGGCGGCGGCCGTCAGGCGGGTCAGGCCGGAGCGCGCGTCGATCTGGACGCCGAGCACCTCGATGTCCTGCGGGGCCGCCCGCAGTGCCGTTTCCTCTTCGAGTTCCCGCGCCGCGGCCTGCTCGAAACCCTCGCCGGGGTCGACCTTGCCGCCGGGCAGTTCCCAGCGGCCGTCGTGGGCCTGGCCGAGCAGGATCCGGCCGTCGGCGGCGACCACGACGAGGCCGACGCCGACCACCGCGTTGGGCTGCGGGACGGCCCGTTCGGCGGCTTCGGCGCGTTCGGCGGGTTCGGGACGTTCGGTGGTCATGGGCGTCCTTCCGAGGAGGCGGTGGTGGGGCGGGCGCGGACGTGGATGCGCTCGCCCTGGGGGCCGAACAGGCTGAGGAACTCGGCGGGTTGCGGGCCCGCGTTGAAGAACGCGTGCGGCGTGTGCGTGTCGAACTCGGCGGCCTCGCCCGCCGTGAGGACGAGGTCGTGCTCCCCGAGCAGCAGCCGTACCCGGCCCGAGAGCACGTACAGCCACTCGTAGCCCTCGTGGACCCTCGGCTCGGGCACGGGCTGGGTCGGGTCGCGGGGCGGCAGGATCTGCTTGAACGCGTGCACTCCGGCGAACTCGCGGGAGAGCGGTACGTAGGTGCAGCCGTGCCGGACGAAGGGGCGCGGGCGGACGCGGGGATCGCCGGTGTCCGGAGCGCCGACGAGGTCGTCCAGCGCCACCCGGTGGGCCTTGGCCAGCGGGAGCAACAGTTCCAGCGTGGGCCGGCGCTGCCCCGACTCCAGCCGGGACAGCGTGGACAGCGAGATGCCGGTGGCCTCGCTGAGTTGCGCCAGGGTCGTGCCGCGCCGGCGGCGCAGGGCGCGCAGGCGGGGCCCGACGGCGGTGATGACGTCGGCGAGATCGGCGCCGGGTTCCCGCTCGGCGCCGGGCACCTGCTCGTCGGGCCCCTCGTGATCGCGGGTGGGCATGTCTCCATTTGCCGGTTCGGCAACCTCGTTTGTCAAGCGGGCCGGGTCCGGCTTCCGGTCCTGGTGTTTGCCGATGCTGAGGACCGGGTGAGCGGGAGGCGGGCGGCAGGGGCGCGGAGCGATGCCGGCGGCCCCGGTGGTGCCGCCGCGCGTCGACTCCCGCGCCCGGGTGCGGACCGGCCTCGGGCTGCCCGTGACCGTCGCCGAGCGGGACGGGCGCGTCCATCGCCACCCGCCACCCGCCACCCGCCACGGGCCACGGGCCCGGTCGGGGCGGCGGCCCGCGGCGCGACGCGGGCCGCGTGAGGGGACCCCGGATGAGCGCAGCCCCCGGCGCATGGCTCCGACCCTTCGCGAAGGTCCGCGCGAACGCCGACGCGCCGGTTCGTACAGCCGTGCGGGTTTCGGCCAGGGATGGCCCGTGCAGGCTCTTGGCGGTCCGATCGTCATACGGTTCGTCGGTCCGGGGGCGGCTCAGGGGGGCGCAATGGCACACGTACTGGTCATCGGCGGAGGGATTGGCGGGCAGGCGACCGCCCTGCTCGCCGCCCGGCGGGGGCACACCGTCGAGCTCTTCGAACGCGACTCCCGCGTCCCGGGCACCGCCCTCGACCGCGATTTCTTCGGGTGGCGCCGTCCCGCCGTGCCCCAGGCCACCCAGCCGCACGCCCTGCTCGGCGCCGCACGCACCGTACTGCGCGGGGAACTGCCCGACGTCTACGCGGAGATGCTCCGGCTGGGGGCGCGCGAGCGGCACGAGCTCGACTGGTTCGACGAACGGCCGCCCGCCCGCCCGGGCGACGACGACCTCGTCATGATCCAGGCGCGGCGCATCGTGTTGGAGAGCGCCCTGGCCACCGCCCTGCGCGCCGAGCCGGGCGTCGTCGCGCGCTACGGGGAGCCGGTCGAGGGCCTGCGGTTCGAGGGAAGCCGGGTCACGGGTGTGACCTCCCCGACCGGCGCGTACGAGGGGGACCTGGTCGTCGACGCGAGCGGGCGGCGCGGCGCCACCGAACGGTGGTTGGCGGCGGCGGGCTGCCGGCCGCCCCTGGTCGAGCGGCACCGCACGGGGCTGGCCTACTTCTGCCGCTGGTACCGGCTGCCCGAGGGCCGGGAGCTGGGGCCGCGCCGCCCCTGGGCCATCGCCGGCGGCACCTTCGCCGGTTGCGCCGTCTTCCCCGCCGACAACCGGGTCTTCGCCGTCACCCTGTTCGTCCACACCGAGGACACCACCCGCTCGGCGCTGCGGGATCCGGCCGTCTTCGAGGCCGCGGCAAGGGCCTTCCCACCGGGGGAGGCATGGCTACGGCTGGGCGCGGAGCCGCTGTCCGGCGTACTGGCCACCGCGAGCCTCGACAACCGGTGGAGCGCGCTGAGCGACGGGCGGGGGCCGGTCGTGAGCGGGCTGGTACCGGTCGGTGACGCCATCACCCACACCAACCCGACGCTGGGACAGGGCACTTCGCTCACCCTGTGGGCCGCGAGCCGGGTGGCGCGCACGGCGCACCGGGACCCGGGATCGGACGGGTACGCCGCCGGGTACCACGCGTGGGCGGTGCGCACTTTGAAGCCCTGGTTCGACTTCCAGGTGGTCGCGGACGCGGCCATCGGGGAGCGCTTCGCCACCAGGGCGGGACGGACGGGGACGGCGTTGGAGGTGGCCGCGCTGTTCGATTGCGCGCTGGAGGACGCCGAGGTGATGCGCGCCCGAGCGCGGGTCCGCCACCTGATCGAGCCGCCGGAACGCGTGTACGCGGACCCGGAGATCCGTTCACGGGTGGCCCGCTGGCTGGCGCACCGCCCGGACTACGCCCCGAACCCGGTGGGCCCGGACCGGGCGGAGTGGGAGAAGCTCACCTCGGGCTGAGGGAAGCGGCCCCACCGGCCCCGGTCGGCCCCGGTCGGTCTACGGTCAATCACGGCCGGTCCCGGCCGGTCCCCGATCACTGCCCGGGTGTGCCGAGGACTTCGGCCAAGTCGTAGCGGACGACCTCCTCCAGTTGGGCGTACGTGCAGCTTTCCGGCAGGCGGTCGGGGCGCCAGCGGCGGAACTGGGCGGTGTGGCGGAAGCGGTCGCCCTCCATGTGGTCGTAGGCGACCTCGCAGACCCGCTCGGGGCGTAGTGGCACCCAGGAGAGGTCCTTCTTGCCCGTCCAGCGGCTCTGCGCGCCGGGCAGGCGGGCGCTCTCGTGGGCTGCCTCCTCGGCCCAGGCGGCCCAGGGGTGGCCTTGCGGGTCGGGCATCCGCAGCGGGTCGAGTTCGGACACCAGCTCGGCGCGGCGCCTCATGGGGAAGGCGGCGCAGACGCCGACGTGTTGGAGGGTGCCGTGGGCGTCGTGGAGGCCCAGGAGTAGCGATCCGATGATCGGACCGCTCTTGTGGAAACGGAAACCGGCGACGACGACGTCGGCCGTACGCTCGTGCTTGATTTTGAACATCAGGCGGGCATCGGGCCGGTAGGGGAGATCGAGGGGCTTGGCGATCACCCCGTCCAGCCCGGCGCCCTCGAACCGCTCGAACCAGTCGTGCGCGAGTGCGGGGTCGGTGGTGGCGGGCGCGAGGTGAACGGGGGGCCGAGAGGTGGAAAGGGCACGGGTCAGGGCGCTGCGCCGAGCGGCGAGCGGGGTGTCGAGCAGCGACTCGTCACCGAGCGCGAGGAGGTCGAAGGCCACGAAACTGGCCGGGGTCGTCTCGGCGAGCATCTTCACCCGGGAGGCGGCGGGGTGGATCCGCTCGGTGAGGCGGTCGAAGTCGAGCCGGCGGTCGTGGACGATCACGATCTCGCCGTCCACCACGCAGCGGTCGGGAAGGTTCTCCTTGAGGGCCGTCACCAGCTCGGGAAAGTACCGGTTCAGGGGCTTGCCGGTGCGGCTGCCGATCTCGATCTCGGCACCGTCGCGGTGGACGATGGCGCGGAAGCCGTCCCACTTGGCCTCGTACTGCATGCCCGGCGGAATGGCCGTCACGGACTTCGCGAGCATCGGTTTCACAGGGGGCATCACCGGCAGATCCATGCCTTCGATTCTGCTGCGGCCCGGCGGGGGCCGCGCGGTGTGCGGGCCCGGGTGGAGCCGTCCGGTGTGCGGGTGGGCCCGGGGCCGCCTACCGTGGCGGGCATGGGTGCTGCGCGTGATGCGATCGAGCTGGACGCGGGCGGGCGGACGGTTCGGCTGTCCAGCCCGGACAAGGTGTACTTCCCCGAGCGCGGCCTCACCAAGAGGGACGTCGCCGAGTACTACCTGGCGGTCGCCCCGGGCATCGTCCGGGCGCTGCGCGACCGTCCGACGACGCTGGAGCGGTATCCGGAAGGGGTGGAGGGCGAGTCCTTCTTCCAGAAGCGGGCTCCGAAGAACCTGCCCGACTGGATTCCTACCGCGCACATCGCCTTCCCCAGCGGGCGGACGGCCGATGAGATCTGCCCGACCGAGCCGGCCGCCGTCCTGTGGGCCGCCAATCTGGGCTGCCTCACCTTCCACCCCTGGCCGGTGCGCCGCGAGGACACCGACCGGCCGGACGAGCTGCGGATCGACCTGGACCCGCAGCCGGGCACCGACTACCACCACGCGGTCGCCGCCGCCCACGAACTGCGGGCGCTGCTGGACGAGATGGGACTGCGCGGCTGGCCGAAGACCTCGGGCGGGCGCGGGCTGCACGTGTTCGTGCCGATCGCTCCGCGCTGGACGTTCACGGAGGTCCGGCGGTGTGCGATCGCCCTGGGCCGGGAACTGGAGCGGCGGATGCCCGGCAAGGTCACGACGGCCTGGTGGAAGGAGGAGCGCGGCGAGCGGATCTTCGTGGACTACAACCAGACGGCGCGCGACCGGACCATCGCCTCCGCCTACTCCGTCCGGCCCCGTCCCCATGCCCCGGTGTCCGCGCCGCTGCGCTGGGAGGAGGTGGACGACGCGGAGCCGCGGGACTTCGACATCGTGACGATGCCGGGGCGTTTCGCGGAAGTCGGTGACGTGCACGCCGAGATGGACGAGCACGCCTTCACGTTGGACACCGTCCTGGAGCTTGCGGACCGCCAGGAGCACGAGCACGGCCAGGGCGACATGCCGTACCCGCCGGACTACCCGAAGATGCCCGGCGAACCCAAACGCGTCCAACCGAGCCGGGCCAAGCCGGCCGACCACTGAAGACCCCGGGTCGCTGGCCGCGCACCACCCCGGGCCGGCGCTTTTGCACCGCGTCGACGCGCGTACGGGCCTGACCGACCGGGACGTCGCCGTCCTTGAGGAATGGCTGCGCCGTCGGGGTCGTGAGGCACTGTGTTGATGAGGCGTTGATCGGACGTCCATCGGCGACGGTGAGGATCTCCGTCATGTCGATGAACACGAGCGAGCGCACGACGATCACAGCCGCACCCGCCTGGTACGACCTCGCCCTGTGCGCCCAGACCGGCCCCGCCTTCTTCTTCCCGGAGCCCGGCTCCTCGCTGCGCGACGCGAAGCGGCTGTGCGGGGCGTGCGAGGGCAGGGCGGCGTGCCTTGAGTACGCCCTGGCGAACGACGAGCGTTTCGGGGTGTGGGGCGGCCTTTCGGAGTCCGAGCGCCTCGCCCTGCGCCCCCGCGCCTGACCGGGACCGGCAGGGGCGCGAGGGCACGGGGTGGGGCCCGCGGGGCGGGGGACCGCGCCGGGGCCGGGACACGGCTAAGCCCCGGCTGAGCGAGTGGCCCTGCCGGGGCTTGTCGGGCTTGTCCGGGCTTGTCGGGAGGTCAGGCCTGGCGGCGTGCCGCGATGCGTGCCGCGCGGGCGGCCAGCCGCTCGTCGAACTTGCGGGCCTCGGAGTCCAGGCCGCCCATGAAGAGGCCGAGCTCCTCCTGGGCCTTCTGCCCCTCCGGGCCGAGACCGTCGATGTCCATGATCTTCAGGAACCGGATCACCGGGCTCAGTACGTCGTCGTGGTGGATCCGCAGGTTGTACACCCCGCCGATCGCCATCTGCGCGGCCATCCGCTCGAAGCCCGGCATGCCGTGACCGGGCATCCGGAAGTTGACCACGACGTCCCGCACGGCCTGCATCGTCAGGTCGGGGGCCAGCTCGAAGGCGGCGCCCAGCAGGTTGCGGTAGAAGATCATGTGCAGGTTCTCGTCCTGCGCGATACGGGCCAGCATCCGGTCGCAGACCGGGTCACCGGACTGGTGGCCGGTGTTGCGGTGCGAGATGCGGGTCGCGAGCTCCTGGAAGGCCACGTAGGCCACCGAGTGCAGCATCGAGTGCCGGTTGTCGGACTCGAAACCCTCCGACATGTGCTGCATGCGGAACGCTTCCAGCTTGTCCGGGTCCACCGCGCGCGAGGCCAGCAGGTAGTCGCGCATCACGATGCCGTGGCGACCCTCCTCGGCGGTCCAGCGGTGCACCCAGGTGCCCCACGCGCCGTTGCGCCCGAAGAGCGACGCGATCTCGTGGTGGTAGCTGGGCAGGTTGTCCTCGGTCAGCAGGTTGACGACGAGGGCGATCTTGCCGATGTCGGTGACCTTGGACTGCTTCGGGTCCCAGGCCTCGCCGTCCTCGAAGAAGCCGGGGAAGTTCCGGCCGTCGCTCCAGGGGACGTACTCGTGGGGCATCCAGTCCTTGGTGACCTGAAGGTGGCGGTTGAGCTCCTTTTCAACCACCTCTTCCAGCGCGAACAGCAACTTGGCGTCGGTCCACGCCTCGGAGCTGCCGAGGTGGGGGGAGGTGATCGTCACGGGTACTCCAGGGGGGAAAAGCGAATTACCTACGGTTGCGTAGCCTACGGAGTCGTAGGTTAAGCACGGCATCAAGGACCAGCCAAGCCCCACCCATGCCTATGTGTGGTTACGTCCGGTTATCTCCCCAGTTTGAGGGCGTGCGGGAACCCGCCCGCAGGGACAAATCGGAAGCGAAATCAGGCCCGCAGGTGGTCCGCCGACGATGTCTTGACGGCCGGCCCGGGCGGATGCCGCCCGGGCCGGCCGTCAAGCGTGCCGTGCTCAGCGGCGCTCGGCCGCACTCAGCCGTGCCAGAGCGACTCGCGCACCTCCTCGGCCGTCGTCGGGCGAAGGCCCGCCTCCGCATCCAGCAGCAGCCAGCGCGTGATCCCCAGCGACTCCAGGAACGGCACGTCGTGGCTCGCCACCAGCAGCGCTCCCTCGTACGAGTCCAGGGCGCCGGTCAGCTGCCGCACGCTCGCCAGGTCCAGGTTGTTCGTCGGTTCGTCCAACATCAGCAACTGCGGCGCCGGCTCCGCCAGCAGCAGCGCGGCCAGCGCCGCCCGGAACCGCTCGCCGCCCGACAGGGTGCCGGCCGGCCGGTCCGCCCGGGCGCCCCGAAACAGGAAGTGCGCGAGCCGCGCCCGGATCACGTTGTTCGTGGCGTGCGGGGCGAACCGTGCCACGTTCTCCACGACCGAGCGGTCGTCGTCCAGGACGTCGGCGTCCAGCCGCTGCGGCAGGAACCGCGTCGGCACGTGCGTCACCGCCTCACCCGAAGCCGGGGCGAGCAGGCCCGCGATCGTCCGCAGCAGGGAGGTCTTGCCCGAGCCGTTGCGGCCCACCAGGGCGATCCGTTCCGGCCCGCGCAGTTCCCACTCGCCCGCGATCACGGGCCCGTGCGCCGGGCGCAGGTCGTCCAGTGTCAGCACCCGCCGCCCCGGAGGCACCCGGGTCGCGGGCAGTTCGACGCGGATCTCGTCATCGTCGCGCACCGCTTCCACCGCCTGGTCCAGCCGCTCGCGGGCGTCCGCCAGTTTCTCGGTGTGCATGACGCGGTGCTTGCCGGCCGACTCCTGGGCGGCGCGCTTGCGGGCCCCCATCACGATCTTCGGCTCCCGCTTGGAGTCCCACATCTTCTGGCCGTAGCGCTTGCGCCGGGCCAATTTGACCTGGGCGTCGGCGAGTTCGCGCTTCTGCCGCTGTACGTCGGCCTCGGCGACCCGGACCATCCGCTCGGCGGCGTCCTGCTCGGCTGCCAGCGCCTCCTCGTAGTCGGTGAAGTTGCCTCCGTACCAGCGCACTTCGCCGTCCCGCAGGTCGGCGATCTGATCCACCCGCTCCAGCAGCTCCCGGTCGTGACTGACCACCACCAGTACGCCGGACCAGGAGTCGACGGCCGCGTAGAGCCGGCGCCGGGCCCGCAGGTCAAGGTTGTTGGTGGGTTCGTCCAAGAGCAGGACGTCCGGGCGGGCGAGCAGCAGGGCCGCCAGGCGCAGCAGCACGCACTCGCCACCCGACAGCTCGCCGACCGTACGGTCCAGGCCGATCCGGGCGAGGCCGAGCGCGTCGAGGGTGGCCGAGGCACGTTCCTCCACGTCCCAGTCGTCGCCCACCGCGGTGAAGTTCTCCTCGGTGGCCTCGCCCGCCTCGATGGCGTGCAGCGCGGCGCGGGTGGCGTGGATGCCGAGTGCCTCGTCGACGCGCAGTGCGGTGTCGAGGATGAGGTTCTGCGGGAGGTACCCGATCGTTCCGGCGACGGAGATCTGTCCGTCGGACGGGCTCAGTTCACCCGCGATGAGTTTCAACAGGGTGGACTTCCCGCACCCGTTGAGGCCGACGAGACCGGTTCGGCCGGGCCCGACGGTCAGTTGGAAGTCGTCCAGGACGGGGGTTCCGTCAGGCCAGTCGAAGGAGAGGGCGGAGCAGGTGATGAAAGTGGCGGCAAGACTCATGGAGGCCTCCAGGTTGCGTGAAGTGGTGCGAGCAACGTGGGGAGACAACCGACGGGTGATGGAAGGTGACCGTGGTCGGTGTCTCGAACCTCAGACGAGCAATGTCCTGCTCCGTTTCGACGGCTATGGGGCGTCTACGAAGCTACGGGCGGTCGGAGCCGCCCGCAACGGATTAAATGCGCGGGCGGGGTGCGAACGGGGCGCGGGGGCCGGCGGGGGCGCGGCCTCAGCGGGAGCCGCGCAGCAACTCCGCGAGCCCGTGGTCCAGATCGAGGTAGAGGTGCTCCAGCCCGGGTGGCGTGACCGTCGCGGCCCGCTCCAGGAACCGGTGGAGATCGGGGGTCGCCATGAGCACGAGCGCGACGCCCTCCGGCGCGTGGAACTCGATGCTGGTCCGCGCGCCGTCGTACGGACGCACCCGCACGTCACCCGAGCCGGCGGGACGGCGCAACCCGGATTCCAGCAGCTCGCGCGCGAAGGTCCAGGAGACCTCGACGCCCTCCAGCGTCGCGGGCCCGGGGAACGCCATCCGGACGGCGAAGGGCTCCGCGCGGTCGTAGCAGAGGGTGACGGGTACGGTCTCGACCTTCGGCGCGGTGGCGACCAGTCGGGCCTGCACGGCCTGCTCGATGACAGTGATCAAGGCTCGCTCCCTTGCGGCGGATCTCCTGCCGGGCTTGGGGTGGGCCCGGCAACCCGATAGACGCCCGAAAGCGCAAATCCGTGCAGGCGCATTGGAGTGAGCTGTGTCACCGATTGGCTTGATCGCTACCGTCCGATCGCACAGAGTGACCGTAGCGGGTTGCCGTGGCAGGCTGTTCAGCCGCCGCCGCAGGCCCCGGAGTGGTCGCAGTACGGCTGATTACCGCTCACTCCACAGGCGCAAAGCACGGCCCTGGTCTCCCGTCTGACGGTGCCGTCCGGCCGGGTCACGCCCAGTTCGCCGCGCAGGACCAACTGGCCGGCGGGAGACCGTACGACGCTCGTCGGGCGGTCCGGTTCCTCGGCCGGACCTTCGGCGAGCCGGTACTGGAGGGCGCCCGAAGGGCAGCGGCGGACCACCTCCGCCACCCGCTCCGGGTCGGCCCCGTCGGGCCGTACCCAAGGGCGCTGCCCGGAGTCGAAGACCTCGGGAAGTCCGCCGACGCATTCGGCGGCGTGCAGGCAGCGGGCGGTCTCGTACGTGACGGTGATGTGCTCGCCCGCGTAGGGCTTCGGGTCCTGCGCCGTGTGCTGCGGATGCTGATCCTCAAAAGGCATGGCGCCAGCCTAGGAAGCAGGTCGCGCCGACGCACCCTGGACGGGGAATCCGGCGTACGTTAGCTTCCCGCGCCATGAGACTTCTGGGAGTTGGCATGTGCGTGGCGGCGCTGGCGGTGACCCTGTCGGCCGCGCCCGCGCAGGCGGAGACGGGTGGTCCGGGCGACGGCTCGCGCGACCCGCGCGGCGCCGGCTGGGCGCTCAAGGCCACGGGGAAGGACGCGGTGCGCTTGCGCGGGCTCGCCGCGGTCAGCCGCTCCGCCACCTGGGTCGCCGGCTCCAAGGGGACGGTGCTGCGCACCTCCGACGGTGGCCGGAGCTGGCGTGACGTCTCGCCGCCGGGAGCGGTGGCGGAGGGGCTGGAGCTGCGCGACATCGAGGCCTTCGACGAGCGGCGGGCGGTCGCCCTGTCCATCGGCGAGGGCGAGGCCTCGCGGGTCCTGCGGACCGAGGACGGCGGGGCGACTTGGACCGAGAGCTTCCGTAACACCGACCCACGGGCCTTCTACGACTGCCTGACCTTCTTCGACGCCCGCCACGGGCTCGCGCTGAGCGACCCGGTGGACGGCCGGTTCCGGCTCCTCGCCACCGACGACGGCGGGCGGAGCTGGCACGTCCTGCCGGCCGCCGGGATGCCGGAGGTGCTGCCGGGCGAGGCCGGCTTCGCCGCGAGCGGGCAGTGCCTGGTCGCCGCCGGGCCGCGGGACGTCCTGATCGCCACCGGGGGAGGCACGGTCTCCCGGGTGTTGCGCTCCGGGGACCGCGGCCGCACCTGGAGCGCCACCCCCTCGCCCGTCCCGGCGGGGGACCCGGCCAAGGGCGTCTTCGCGCTCGCGTTCCGCGACCGTACGACGGGTCTCGCGGTCGGCGGCGACTACCGCGCCGACCAGGCCTCCCCGCATGCAGGGGCCGTGTCCTCGGACGGGGGCCGCACTTGGCGGGCGTCCACCACACCGCCGCCCGCCTACCGGTCCGGCGCGGCCTGGTACCCGCGCTCGCGCGGCGCGGCGCTGGCCGTGGGCCCCACGGGCTCGGACCTGACGCTGGACGGGGGCCGCACCTGGCGGGCGCTGGACGCCGGCTCGTACGACACCGTGGACTGCGCGCCCGACGGCGGTTGTTGGGCGGCGGGGGAGAAGGGGCGGGTGGGCCGGCTGGAGCGGCGGTGAGGGACGGCCGGCCGTGACGGCCGGCCTTCCCGAGGGGGCGAGCACCGGTCCCGCGGTCGGGCCGCGGGGCCCGGGCCGCCGGGCCGTCCGGTCACGCCTTGGGCAGGTCCTCCCGTACCGCCGCCAGCTCAGCCGACGTCTTCGTGGCGATGAACTCGGTGATCCGGTAGGCGCAGACCCCTGCCACGACGAACGGGTCCTCGGCCGTGATCTCCTCGGCCTCCGAGCGGGAGACGCCGGCGGCCAGGATGACGCCACCCTCACGCGGCACCTTGCGTCCCGAGGCGAGGAAGACCCCGGACGCGTAGTAACGGTCCAGCCACGAGATGTGCGCCTCCATCTGCTCGTCTACGGCTTCGATGGGCGCGGTGTAAGTGAGCTCCAGTACGAACATGATCGTCAGGCTACCCTCGCACCTCATGACGACTGCCGAGACCCCCGCCGACGAGACCGAAGCCCGAGCCGTACAGGACGAACTGCGCCGGAGCGTGGTGCTGGACGAGCCGGGCCCACCGCCCGGGACGGGGCTCGTCGCCGGAGTGGACGTCGCCTACGACGACGCACGGGACCTGGTCGCCGCGGCGGCCGTGGTCCTCGACGCGGCCACCTTGGAGGTGGTCGAGGAACGCACCGCCGTCGGCCGCGTCAGCTTCCCCTACGTGCCGGGACTGCTCGCCTTCCGGGAGCTGCCCACGGTGCTGGCCGCGCTCGACGCCCTGACCGTCACGCCCGACCTCGTCGTCTGCGACGGCTACGGGCTCGCGCACCCGCGTGGTTTCGGCCTCGCCTGCCACCTCGGGGTGGTGACCGGGCTGGCGAGCATCGGCGTCGCGAAGAATCCGTTCACCTTCACCTACGAGGAACCCGGCGCCCGGCGCGGCGACGCCGCCCCGCTCCTCGCGGCGGACGGCGGCGTCGTGGGGCGGGCGCTGCGCACCCAGGACGGGATCAAGCCGGTCTACGTCTCCGTCGGCCACCGCGTCTCGCTCGACAACGCCTGCGCCCACACCCTGGCGCTCAGCGCCCGCTACCGGCTCCCGGAGACCACCCGGCGCGCCGACTCGCTGTGCCGTCGCGCCCTGCGTGAGGCGGCGGAGACACCCTGACCACCCGGCACCCCGCTCAGCCGGCACCCCGTCAGCCGACCCCGCACAGGCGATACCCGGACACCCGGACACCCGGCGAGCGGACGACCGCGGGAGCGAGACGCGTCACACAGCCCGGTCGGCCGCCACGCGGAAGCGGATGCCGGCCTTCTGGAGCCGGTCGAGCAGGGCGTCGCCCATCGCCACCGCAGTGGTGAGCTGTCCGGAGGTCTCCGGGAGGGCGTCGTAGGCCAGGCACAGGGCCGACTCCGCCAGCATCTTCGCCGTCTCGCCGTAGCCGGGGTCGCCGCCCGAGACCTCCGTGAAGATCCGTCGGCCGCCGCCCGTCCCCACGAAGCGGACGGTGAACCAGCTGCGCGCCCGTCGCTCCGCGTCCGGCCCCCGGCCCGGCTCCCAGCGGCTCATCAACCACCGCCGCGCGGCGGGCACCTGAGCCAGCGCCACGGTCGCCCCGACCGCGGCCGTGGCCCCCACCGCGACCGGCAGCCGGCGCACGCCCGCGTAGTGCCGGTAGCGGAAGTCCGGGCCGTAGCGCTCCAGGGCGGCGGCCGAGCGGGCGACGACACGCGGGTCCAGCGTCGGCAGCGGCAGTGCCCAGCCGCCGGTCTCGCGGCTGAACCGGGGCGCGCCCCCGGAACCCCGCACGCGCCGCCCCGGCAGCCGTGGCTCGTACAGCCGGCGCTCCCGGGCGGCGGCCAGGGTCTGCGGGCCCCGGCTCAGCGCGGTGAGGCCGGAGGCCAGGGTCCCGCCGGAGAGCAGTGCGTTGGAGCGCATGAAACCGTCGACCCGCAGCGGCACCCCGTCCGGCAGCCGGCTCACCGTGAAGTACGCCCCGAGGTCGGCCGGGATCGAGTCGAAGCCGCACGCGTGTACCAGCCGCGCGCCGGTTTCCCGGGCCCGGGCGTCGTGGGCGACGTACATCCGGTCGACGAACTCCGGCTCGCCCGTGAGGTCCACGTAGTCGGTGCCCGCCCCGGCGCAGGCCGCGACCAGTTCCGCGCCGTACCAGACGTACGGCCCGACGGTCGTGGCCAGGACGCGGGTGGAGGCGGCCAGTTCCCGTACCGCCCGTGCGTCGGAGGCGTCCGTGCGGATCAGGGGCACGGTCGCGCAGGCCGGGTCCAGTGCGGCCAGCCGCTCGCGCAGCCGCTCCAGCTTCGCGAGGTCCCGACCCGCGAGGGCCCACCGGCAACCGGCCGGGGCGTGAGCGGCGAGGTACTCGGCGGTCAGGGTCCCCACGAATCCCGTCGCGCCGAAAAGCACGAGGTCGTGGGCGCGTTGCCGTTCTGTGCGGCGTACCCGCTCGTTCATGACGCTCCTCCCGGCTGGTGTCGGTGGCTGAGGCTAGCGTGAGTTCCGACTGTCCGTGCGAGCAGGTGTGACCTGCGGTAAGTGGAGGCGTCGATGAAGGCCGCGGTGCGCAAGTGGCAGAAGGTGCGGGAGTTCGCGCTGGGGCTGCCCGAAGCGGTCGAGGAGTTCCCGTGGGGACCCGAGGACCGCGTCGTCAAGGTCAACAAGAAGATCTTCGTCTTCCTGGGCAATGCCGACGGCCCACAGCCGCCCGGCCTCTCGGTGAAGCTCAAGGACGAGGCGCTGCACGGACACGCGATGACCTTCCCCGGCGCCGAGCCCACGGGATACGGCCTCGGGCGGGCCGGATGGGTCTCCCTGCCGCTGGACGGGACGGGGGCCCCGGCCGCCGATGTGCTGTGCGAGTGGGTGGAGGAGAGCTACCGAGCCGTCGCGCTCAAACGCCACGTCGGGGAACTCGACGCGCGGCTCGGCGCAGATGGCTAAGCGCCCGCTCTTGTGCTGAGTGGAACACGTTCCTAGCATCACTGGTGTTACATCAGTTGTGTCACACACTTCACCCACCTCACACGGGGAAACGCTGGGGGCTCGATGGCAGTGTCCGGTACCGGCCCGCTCGCCGGGGTACGCGTCGTCGAACTGGCCGGGATCGGCCCGGGCCCGTTCGCGGCGATGCTCCTCGCCGACCTCGGCGCGGACGTGGTCCGCGTGGACCGTCCCGGGGGTGGCGGCCTCGCCGTCGATCCGGCGTACGACGTCACCAACCGCAACAAGCGCTCGGTGCTGATCGACCTCAAGGCCCCCGACGGTCCCGACCGGGTGCTGGAACTCGTCGAGCGGGCCGACGTACTGATCGAGGGGTTCCGCCCGGGGGTGGCCGAGCGGCTCGGCGTCGGCCCGGCCGACTGCCACGCCCGCAACCCGAGGCTGGTCTACGGCCGCATGACCGGCTGGGGCCAGGACGGCCCGCTCTCGCACACCGCCGGGCACGACATCGCGTACATCGCCGTCACCGGCGCCCTCGGCATGATCGGCAACCCGGGCGAGCCACCGGCCGTTCCCGCCAACCTGGTCGGCGACTACGCGGGCGGATCGCTCTACCTCGTCATCGGCGTCCTCGCGGCCCTGCGGCACGCCGGCGCCCCCGGTGGCAGCGGCCAGGTCGTGGACGCGGCGATCGTCGACGGGACGGCCCATCTCACCGCCATGATCCACGGCATGATGGCGGCCGGCGGCTGGCAGGACCGGCGCGGTGCCAACCTGCTCGACGGCGGCTGCCCCTTCTACGGCACCTACGAGACCTCCGACGGCGGGTACATGGCGGTCGGAGCGCTGGAGCAGCAGTTCTACGACACCTTCGTGGAGCTGCTCGGCATCAAGGAGCAGGCGCCGGCCCGCAAGGACCTCGCCCGGTGGGGCGAGCTGCGCGAGGCCGTGGCCGCACGCTTCGCGTCCCGGACCCGGGCCGAGTGGACGGCCGTGTTCGAGGGCTCCGACGCCTGCGTGGCGCCCGTGCTGTCCCTGGGCGAGGCACCGCACCACCCCCACCTCGCGGCCCGGGGCACCTTCACCGGCGTCGCCGGGATCACCCAACCGGCCCCCGCTCCCCGCTTCTCCGCCACCCCGACCGCCGTCACCGGCGGCCCCGCGCAACCGGGGGCGGACACGGAATCCGTGGCCCGGGACTGGGACGTACCGAACCTGCGCGGGAGGGACGCCTGATGGAACTCTCCATGATGCTCGACTACGCGGGCGATCCTCGCCGGGCCGCGGACGAGGCGGCCGCGCTGGAGACGGCCGGGCTCGACGCGGTGTGGGTCGCCGAGGCCTGGGGCTTCGACTCCCCGACGATCATGGGGTACCTGGCGGCCCGGACCGAGCGCATGCGGATCGGCTCCGCCATCTTGAACGTGTACTCCCGCACCCCCGCCCTCATCGCCCAGACCGCCGCCGGCCTCGACGTGATGTCCGGCGGCCGGGCCATGCTCGGCCTCGGGGCCTCCGGCCCGCAGGTGGTCGAGGGCTGGCACGGCAAGCCGTACGACAAGCCCGTCGGCCGCACCCGCGAGACGGTGGAGCTGTGCCGCCGGATCTGGCGCCGCGAGACCATCGACCACCACGGCATCACCGACATGCCCCTGCCGCCGGCCAAGGGCGGCCGGCACGGCAAACCGCTGAAGATGCTGACCCGACCCGTGCGTCCGGCCGTGCCGGTCTACGTGGCCTCCCTCGGCCCGGGGAACGTGGCGATGACCGCGGAGATCGCCGACGGTTGGCTGCCCACCCTGTTCCTCCCGGAGAAGGCGGACGCCGTGTGGGGCCGCTCCCTCGCCGAGGGCGCCGCCCGCCGGGCCCCCGAACTGGGCCCGCTCCAGGTCGTCGCGGGCGGCCTGCTCGCGATCGGCGAGGACGCGGCGGCCGTACGGGAACTCGCGCGCCCGCAGATCGCCCTGTACGTCGGCGGCATGGGCGCGGTCGGCAAGAACTTCTACAACGACCTCGCCGTCGCCTACGGCTACGAGGAGGAGGCCCGGAAGATCCAGGAGCTCTACCTCTCCGGCCGGGGGCGCGACGCCGCGGCGGCCGTACCGGACGAGTTCTGCGAGCTGATGACGCTGTGCGGGCCCGCCGGCTACGTACGCGAGCGCGTCGAGGCGTTCCGGGCGGCGGGCGTCACCATGCTCAACGTCACGCCCGTCGGACCCGAGCCGGCCCGACTGATCGAAACCGTCAAGAGCTGGCTTTAGGGAGCCCCGATGCAACGCCGCATCTTCGACGCCGACCACGAGGCGTTCCGCGAGACCGTACGCACCTTCCTCGCCAAGGAGGTGCTGCCGCACTACGAGCAGTGGGAGAAGGACGGCATCGTCAGCCGCGACGCCTGGCGGGCCGCCGGACGGCAGGGTCTGCTCGGGCTCGCCGTCCCCGAGGAGTACGGAGGCGGCGGGAACACCGACTTCCGCTACGCCGCCGTGATCGCCGAGGAGTTCACCCGCGCGGGCGCGCCGGGCCTCGCGATCGGCCTGCACAACGACATCATCGGGCCGTACCTGACGTCACTGGCCACCGAAGACCAAAAGCGCCGCTGGCTGCCCGGGTTCTGCTCCGGTGAGACGATCACCGCGATCGCGATGACCGAACCCGGCGCAGGCTCCGACCTCCAGGGCATCCGCACGAGCGCCGAGGACCGGGGCGACCACTGGCTGCTCAACGGCTCCAAGACCTTCATCTCCAACGGCATCCTGGCCGACCTGGTCATCGTGGTGGCGAAGACCACCCCCGAGGGCGGGGCGCACGGCCTGTCCCTGCTGGTCGTCGAGCGCGGCGCGGAGGGTTTCGAGCGCGGCCGCAACCTCGACAAGATCGGCCAGAAGGCGCAGGACACCGCCGAGTTGTTCTTCCACGACGTACGGGTCCCCAAGGAGAACCTGCTCGGTGAACCGAACGGCGCCTTCCTCCACCTCATGACCAACCTGGCCCAGGAGCGCATGGGCATCGCGATGGCCGGCATCGCCGCCGCCGAGCACCTGCTGGAGATCACGACCGCGTACGTGAAGGAGCGCGAGGCCTTCGGCCGCCCGCTCTCCAAGCTCCAGCACATCCGGTTCGAGATAGCGGAGATGGCCACCGAGTGCGCCGTCACCCGGGCGTTCCTGGACCGGTGCATCGTGGACCACTCCAACGGCGAACTGGACCACGTCCACGCCTCGATGGCCAAGTGGTGGGCCACCGAACTCCAGAAGCGGGTCGCGGACCGCTGCCTGCAACTGCACGGCGGCTACGGGTACATGAGCGAGTACCGGGTCGCGCGGGCCTTCACCGACGGACGCATCCAGACCATCTACGGCGGCACGACCGAGATCATGAAAGAGATCATCGGTCGTTCCCTGCTCGGCTAACCTCCCCTCGAAAGGCTTGACCAGTGAGCACCGAAGCGTACGTATACGACGCGATCCGCACGCCGCGCGGACGCGGCAAGGCCAACGGCGCCCTGCACGGCACCAAACCGATCGACCTGGTCGTCGGCCTCATCCACGCCCTTCGTGAGCGCAACCCCGGCCTCGACCCGGGCACCATCGACGACATCGTGCTCGGCGTCGTCGGCCCGGTCGGCGACCAGGGCTCCGACATCGCCCGCATCGCGGCGATCGCCGCCGGCCTCCCGGACACGGTGGCCGGGGTCCAGGAGAACCGCTTCTGTGCCTCCGGCCTGGAAGCCGTCAACCTGGCCGCCGCCAAGGTCCGTTCCGGCTGGGAGGACCTGGTCCTCGCGGGCGGCGTCGAGTCCATGTCGCGGGTGCCGATGGCCTCCGACGGCGGCGCCTGGTTCGCCGACCCGATGACGAACTGGGACACCGGCTTCGTCCCGCAGGGCATCGGCGCCGACCTGATCGCCACGATCGAGGGATTCTCGCGGCGCGATGTCGACGAATACGCGGCCCTGTCCCAGGAGCGCGCCGCGACGGCCGTCAAGGACGGCCGCTTCGCGAAGTCCGTCGTCGCCGTCACCGACCGCAACGGCCTGGTTGTCCTGGACCACGACGAGTTCATCCGCCCCGGCACCACCGCCGACACCCTCGCCAAGCTCAAGCCGTCCTTCGCGGACATCGGCGACCTCGGCGGCTTCGACGCCGTCGCGCTCCAGAAGTACCACTGGATCGAGAAGATCGACCACGTCCACCACGCGGGCAACTCCTCCGGCATCGTCGACGGGGCCTCGCTCGTCGCCATCGGCTCCCGCGAGGCGGGGGAGCGCAACGGCCTGACGCCGCGCGCCCGGATCGTCTCGGCCGCCGTCTCCGGCTCCGAGCCCACCATCATGCTCACCGGCCCCGCCCCGGCCACCCGCAAGGCCCTCGCCAAGGCCGGTCTGACCATCGACGACATCGACCTGGTCGAGATCAACGAGGCGTTCGCGGGCGTCGTGCTCCGCTTCGTCAAGGACATGGGCCTCTCCCTCGACAAGGTCAACGTCAACGGCGGCGCCATCGCGCTCGGCCACCCGCTCGGGGCCACCGGCGCGATGATCCTCGGCACCGTCATCGACGAACTGGAGCGCCAGGACAAGCGCTACGGGCTCGTCACGCTCTGCGTCGGCGGCGGCATGGGCGTCGCGACCGTCGTCGAACGTCTCTGAATCGTCCTGTGACCACCGAACCCTCCGACACGGAAGTAGCGAACATGAGCGAGTCCACCACGATCCGCTGGGAACAGGACGAGACCGGCGTCGTCACCCTCGTCCTCGACGATCCCGACCAGTCCGCCAACACGATGAACCAGGCCTTCAAGGACTCCATCGCGGCGATCGCCGACCGCGTGGAGGCGGAGCGGGACTCCATCCGGGGCATCATCTACACCTCCGCCAAGAAGACCTTCTTCGCCGGCGGCGACCTCAAGGACATGATCCGCCTGCGCCCCGAGGACGCCGGGCTCGCCTTCGAGACCGGGACCGCGATCAAGCGCTCGCTGCGCCGCATCGAGACCCTGGGCAAGCCCGTCGTCGCCGCCATCAACGGCGCGGCCCTCGGCGGCGGGTACGAGATCTGCCTCGCCTCCCACCACCGGATCGCCCTCGACGCGCCCGGCTCCAAGATCGGCCTGCCGGAGGTCACGCTGGGCCTGCTCCCGGCCGGCGGCGGCGTGACCCGTACCGTGCGCCTGATGGGCATCGCGGACGCGCTGCTGAAGGTCCTGCTCCAGGGCACCCAGTACGACCCGCGGCGTGCCCTGGACAACGGCCTGGTCCACGAACTGGCGGCGACGCCGCAGGAGATGCTGGCCAAGGCCCGCGCCTTCATCGACGCCAACCCCGAGTCGAGGCAGCCGTGGGACGTCCCCGGCTACAAGATCCCGGGCGGCACGCCGTCCAACCCGCGCTTCGCCGCGAACCTGCCGGCCTTTCCCGCCAACCTCAAGAAGCAGCTGAACGGGGCCCCGTACCCGGCGCCGCGCAACATCCTGGCCTGCGCGGTCGAGGGCTCGCAGGTGGACTTCGAGACCGCGCTGACCATCGAGGCCCGGTACTTCACCGAGCTGGTCACCGGCCAGACCGCCAAGAACATGATCCAGGCGTTCTTCTTCGACCTCCAGGCCGTCAACGCCGGCCGCAGCCGCCCCCAGGGGATCGAGCCCCGCCGGGTGCGCAAGGTCGCGGTGCTCGGCGCCGGGATGATGGGCGCGGGCATCGCCTACTCCTGCGCCCGGGCGGGCATCGAGGTGGTGCTCAAGGACGTCACCCCCGAGGCCGCGGGGAAGGGCAAGGCGTACTCCGAGAAGCTGCTCGACAAGGCCCTCTCGCGCGGCCGCACCACCGAGGCCAAGCGCGCCGAACTGCTCGCCCGGATCACGCCCACCGCCGACGCCGCCGACCTGGCGGGCTGTGACACCGTCATCGAGGCCGTCTTCGAGGACACCGCCCTCAAGCACAGGGTGTTCCAGGAGATCCAGGACGTCGTCGCCCCCGACGCCCTGCTCTGCTCCAACACCTCCACGCTCCCCATCACGGGACTGGCGGAAGGCGTCTCACGCCCGGTCGACTTCATCGGGCTGCACTTCTTCTCGCCCGTCGACAAGATGCCGCTGGTGGAGATCATCAAGGGCGAGCGCACCGGGGACGAGGCCATCGCCCGCGCCTTCGACCTGGTCCGCCAGATCAACAAGACCCCGATCGTGGTCAACGACTCGCGCGGCTTCTTCACCTCGCGGGTCATCGGCCAGTTCATCAACGAGGGCGTGGCCATGGTCGGCGAGGGCATCGAGCCCGCCTCGATCGAACAGGCCGCCGCGCAGGCCGGTTACCCGGCCAAGGTGCTGTCCCTGATGGACGAGCTGACGCTGACCCTGCCGCGCAAGATCCGCAACGAGGCGCGCAAGGCCTTCGAGGCCGAGGGCCGCCCGTGGACCGAGCACCCGGCCGACGCGGTCATCGACCGGATGGTGGACGACTTCGACCGCCCGGGCCGCGGCGGCGGCGCCGGGTTCTACGAGTACGACGAGACGGGCAAGCGCGCCCGCATCTGGCCGGGCCTGCGCGAGCACTTCGCCAAGCCGGACGCCGAGATCCCCTTCGAGGACATGAAGGAGCGGATGCTCTTCTCCGAGGCGCTGGACACCGTCCGCTGCCTCGACGAGGGCGTTTTGACCTCGATCGCCGACGCCAACATCGGCTCGATCATGGGCATCGGCTTCCCGGCCTGGACGGGCGGCGTCATCCAGTACATCAACGGCTACGAGGGCGGCCTGCCGGGCTTCGTCGCCCGCGCCCGCGAGCTGGCCGCGCAGTACGGCGAGCGGTTCACCCCGCCGGCGTCCCTGGTGGCCAAGGCGGAGCGCGGCGAGACGTA
Organism: Streptomyces sp. Tek67B01; assembly: GCF_055231995.1. Lineage (NCBI taxonomy): Bacteria > Bacillati > Actinomycetota > Actinomycetes > Kitasatosporales > Streptomycetaceae > Streptomyces > Streptomyces sp. Tek67B01. Next base: position 1,376,415 of record NZ_JBUYUY010000001.1, on the reverse strand, counting down.
CGCGGACTGACCACGGCCCACGGCTCCGGGGGCCGCGGCCCCCGGAGCCGTGCTCTCAGGCCGTGTAGAGCGCGGCGAACAGGGCCCGGTGGGCCGTGCCGTCCGGGGCGTTCCAGCCCGCCGTCACCCCGCCGATCGCGCCGGACGGGACACCGGTCGCCTCGTGCGGGCGCAGCACGCGCGCCACGGTGAGCCTCGGGCCGTCGCCGAGGGCGATCTCCGTGTCCCGCGCGGTGTGCTCGGCCTGCGGCCGCACCGGGGGGAGCAGGGGGACCAACATGGCCCGCCCGTCGAACTCCGCCTTGACCGAAGGGTCCGGCGTGTCCGATTGGCTTTGCGCCTGGGCGACGGTCCGCCCCTGGAGCAGCGACAGCAACTGCCCGACGAGGACCGGGTCACGGGTGCCGTCGTACACCCAGCGCCGGCCGAGGACGCCGTGCTCCGAGGTGCCGATGAGAGCCGCCTCGGCGTCCTCCAGCGGCGCCCCGCGGTAGGTGAGCGGCACGTGGTACGCGACCGGGCGGCCGCCCGAGTCGTCGGTGAGCACCATGAATTCCATGCCCACCTCGCCCTCCGGGTCGTCGAGCCGGAAGCCGCCCGCGCGGGCCGGCTCGGGAGCGCGTCCCGCCGACTCGTACCACGGTTGCGTCGGAAGCCAGGACGCGAGCAGCTCCAGTTTGCCCGGTGTCATCGTGGTCTTGTGAATGATCGCCATGCTCACGAACCTACCCCTCCGGGACGAAGGCCGCCCGCAGCTCCTCCCGCAGCGATCGCTGAAAGGCCGTCACCAAGGCCTGCACGACCATCGGTTGCATGTGCGCGGACAGCGCCTTCATGGACTCCACCCGCTCCGGATCGCTCTCGCCCTCGGTGAACGGCCCCCACACCTCGTCCCTGAACAACGCCGTCAGTTCGTGCGCCGCAGACCGGGTGTGCTCCGTCAACACCCGTCGGGCAGCCAGGATCGTCTCGTGCGCGATCGGCACGTCCAGCAGCGCCACCCCCAGCCGCAGCAGGCCCACGTCCACCCGGAACCCGCCCCCCGAGACGGCGACCACGTTCATCGCGGTCAGCCGCCGGATGTCGGTCTCCGTCAGCGCCCGGCCGGCCCGCTTCTCCAGTTCCTCCCGCGAGGACTCCAACGCCGAGTCCGGCGCCCAGGACGAGACCAGTGCCCGGTGGATCGCCAGGTCGTGCGCGCTCAGGTCGTCGGGCAGCGCGTCCAGGTAGCGCTCGATGGCCGACAGCGTCATGCCCTGGTGCTGCAACTCCTCGATCAGCGCGAGGCGGGAGAGGTGCTCGGGCCCGTAGTGGCCCACCCGGCGCGGGCCGATCACGGGAGGGGGCAAAAGCCCGCGCGTGCTGTAGAACCGTACGGTGCGGACGGTGACGCCCGCCCGGGCGGCCAGCTCGTCGACGGTGAGCGTCGGCTCGGGTGCCTGGTCGGCCATCGTCTGCGCCTCGCTCTCTGCTCCACAGCTTGGGTTCAACAGTATTGCTGTCGCACCAACGATGTGAAACGGCCAGGAGCTGCCCATGACCACGACACTTCCCCTGCCCGGACCGCCCGAGGAGCTCACCCTCCCCGTCCTGCTCGCCCGCAACGCCGGGGAACACGGGGACCTGCCCGCGCTCTCCTGGCGCGAGGGAGCCGGCTGGAGGACCCTCGACTGGCGCGAGGTGCGCCAGGAGGTCGCGGCCCTGGCCTCCGGCTACGCCGCCTTGGGCGTCGAGCGTGGCGAACACGTGCTGCTGATGATGGGCAACCGCCCCGAGCACTGGCTCACCGACCTCGCCCTCGTCCACCTCGGCGCCGTGCCCGTCACCGTGTACGGAACCTCCGCGCCCGAGCAGGTCGCCCACATCGCCCGCCACAGCAGGGCCAGGCTCGCCGTCGTCGAGGGCGCCGGCGAGCTCGCCCGTTGGGAGCCGCTGCTGGACGACCCCGGTGTGGCCCTGGAACGCCTCGTCGTCGCCGAAGAGGCCGACGCGGGCCCGCACCGCACCTACGGCTCCCTGCGCGTGGCCGACGTCCCACCGCAGCGCGCCGAGGCCTTCGAGAAGGCCTGGCGCGAGACGCTGCCCGAGGACCCGCTGACCGTCGTCTACACCTCCGGCACCACCGGCGACCCCAAGGGCGTACGGCTCACCCACCGCAACATCATGCTCCAGGCGGTCCGCCTCGACCGGCGCACGGACCTGCCCGAGCACGCCGAGCACATCTGCTACCTGCCCTTCGCGCACATCGCGGAGCGCATCCTCGGGATCTACCTGCCGCTGTTGCGGGCCGCGCACGTCCGCCTCGTAGCCGACCCGGCCGCCGTCGCGCACGCCGTCCGCGAGCTGCGCCCCGTGCAGTTCTTCGGCGTGCCCCGGGTCTGGGAGAAGCTGGCGGCGGCGGTACGGGCCGTCCTCGCGGGGCTGCCCGAGGAGCGGCGGGCCGCCATCGAGGAGGCGGGCGGCGTGGCCCGCGCCGTGGCCGGGCACCGGGAGCGCGGCGAGCCGGTCCCGGCCGCGCTCGAAGCCTCCTACGCCCGGGCCAAGGAGCGGGTGCTGGACCCGCTGCTGGGCCGGGCCGGGATGGACCGGCTGGTCTGGACGGCCAGTGCCACCGCGCCGATGCCGATCGACGTGGTGCGGTTCTGGGCTGGCTGGGGCATCACGATCATGGACGCCTGGGGGCTGACCGAGACGTCCGGGGTCTGCACGGTCAACAGCCCGGACGGCTTCCGGCTGGGTTCGGTGGGCCGTCCGATCGAGGGTGTCGAGCTCGCGATAGCCGGGGACGGGGAGATCCTCACCCGCGGCGCGACCGTCTTCGGCGGCTATCTGCGGCCCGACGGCTCGGTGGAGTCCGCGAGCGACGCGGACGGTTGGTTCCCCACCGGGGACGTGGGCCGGCTCGACGAGGACGGCTTCCTCTGGCTGACCGACCGCAAGAAGGAACTGATCGTCACCTCGAACGGCAAGAACGTCTCGCCCGCCCTGGTGGAGAACACGGTCAAGGAACACCCGCTGATCGGCCAGGCCCTCGTCCACGGCGACGGCCACTCCTACCTCGTCGCGCTGCTCGTCTTGGACCCGGAGGTGGCACCCGCCTGGGCGGCGGCCCGCGGCATCGAGGCTGCCTCGCCCGCCCAGCTCGTCGGGCACCCCGAGGTCCGGGAGGAGGTCGCCCGCGCGGTGGAGGCCGCCAACGCCCGGCTCAACCGCAGCGAGCGGATCAAGAGGTACCGGCTGCTGAGCGAGGAGTGGGGCCCGCGGTCGGGAGAACTCACGCCGTCCCTGAAACTGCGCCGCGGGGTCGTCCGCGAGAAGTACGCGGACCTGATCGAGGGACTGTACGTCGAGGGGCTGTACGAGGCGTAGCGCGCCGCGGGGGCCCGCCGATCGGGCGGGCCCCCGCGCCGGGTCAGTGCCCGATCAGCGGGTAGTGGTCCGAGAGGTTGGTGTACGTGTAGGAGGTGCCCCAGCTGGAGACAGTCCAGGGAGCGGTCTCCTCCTTCACCACCGTGTTCTCCCAACCCGTCGGGCGGGCGTTGCCCTTGCGGTAGAGGACGTAGTCCAGGTCCTCGCGCGGGTCCGTCGGGTAGCGGTAGTGCGCGATGGAGTTGAGCGCCGTGTCGAAGGAGTACCGGTGCCCCGTGCGGGAGTCGGCGGCGGCCAGATCGGCGTTCGCCAGCATCGAGCCGTACTCGGCGCTGCGCGAGTCGACGTTCATGTCGCCCGCCACGATGACCTCTTCGTGGGCCGGGATGTTCTTGGCGTCCAGGAAGGCGTCTATCGAGCGGAACTGGCGGGCGCGCATGTCCGCCGCCTCTCCCGTGCCGCAGCCGGAGTCGGTGGACTGGGTGTGGGTGCCGACCACGTGCACCTTGGTGCCGTTCACGTTCAGCACCACGTACGCGAAGCCCTTGTTGGACCACCAGTCCGAGCCGCAGGCGTCCTTGTAGATCACCTGCTCCTTGCGGAGGATCGGCCACTTGCTCAGGACCGTGACTCCGCCGTCCTCCGGGGTGGTGGAGGAGAACGAGCCGCCCGTGGCGTCCCAGCCGCTCTTGGAGCGACCGACGACGGGCGTCTGGTAGGGGTACTGGGCCGAGGCGTTGGACTTCAGCGCGTCCGAGGCGCTGTTGTCGAAGGCCTCCTGGAGCACCACCACGTCCTGCCCTTGGAAGAAGGGCGCCCTGGGGATGGCCGAAGCCCGGTACCCCTGGCCCCAGTTGGGGTAGAGGTTCGTGGACATCAGGAACGTGTTGTAGGTCAGGACGCCGAGGCGCGGAGCGCCGGCGCTCTGCGCGGCGCCGGCGGCCGGGGCGGTGGTGAGCGTCAGCGCGGCGGCGGCGGCGATCGCCGCGACGGCGGTGGCGGCGGCGCGTCCTCGGCGGTGCGAACTGTGCGTCATGGGGGCTCCGTCATTCCTGCGGGGACGATCGACGCCGTCATCCAAGCAGCCGCGGTTACCTCTGGGTAACACCCGTGCGGCGACTTTCTGTCCGCAGCACGGCCGTCTGGACTCGCATACTTGAACCATGAGCAACACCGAGCCCGCCGCCCGGCCGCTCGCCCACCGCCGTGAGCCCGAGCCGCCCCCGCCCGGCGGTGTGCTGTGGACCATCGCCGGGGACGTCCGCGCCCTGCTGATGCTCCCCGCCGCCTTCACCATGCAGGTCGCCCACCCCGCGATCGGCGCCGGCGTCGACGAGCACTCCGTCTTCCGCACCGACCCCTGGGGGCGCGGCGAGCGCTCGCTGCGCTCCGTCCAGCTGTGGGTCTACGGCGGCGAGGAGGCGGCCGAGGAAGGCCGTCGGGTACGCCGCCTGCACAAGGAGATCCAGGGCACCGACACCCGCGGGCGCCGCTACCACTCCCTGGACCCCGCCTGCTATTCCTGGGTCCACGCCACCGGCTTCCCGGTCTACCTGTACGCCGGCCGGTACCTGCTGCGCCGCTTCACCCCCGCCCAGGAGCGGCAGCTGTACCGGGAATGGCTCCAGGTCGGCCGGATCCTCGGCATCCACGACCGGGACATGCCACAGACCATCGAGGAGTACTGGGTCCACTACCGCCGGATGTTGGCCGAGGAGATCGAGCCCACCGCGGTCGCCCGAGAACTGGTCGCCACCGATGTGGCGCTGCGCCGGCCCGAGGGCGGGTCCCCTCCGGTGCGCCTGCTGCTGCGGCTCACTTGGCCGTTGCTGGGGTCCGCGTTCCTGCGGCTGCGGGCGTTCGTCACCGTCGGCTACATGCCGCCCGACGCGCGCGCCGCCATCGGGTTGGAGTGGACCCCCGCGCAGGAACGCAGGCTCCGACGGTTCAGCGCGGTCGTGCGGATGCTCGTACCGCTGCTCCCCGAGCGGCTGCGCTACCTGCCGATCGCCCGCGAGGCGCGGGCACGGTGGCGCGCCGCCGCCCACTGAGGGGCGACGGCGCGCGGGGCCGCGGTGTGTGGGTGCGTCAGTGCTCGTGGATCGAGTTCGTCTCGGCGATCTTCTTCCAGGACTTCGGCTCCACCGGCTCGGCGGCGGGGGCCTTCGAGGAGCGCGCGACCGGGGACCGGCCATCGGCCGGCGGGCCGAAGGCGGGCTTGCCCGGCGTGTACAGCCAGGTCTCGAAGAGCCCGCCCAGCGGCTTGCCGGAGACCTTCTCCGCGTACCGCACGAAGTCCCCGACCTTGGCGTTGCCGTAGGCGTGCTCGGCCGGCCAACCCTTGAGGATCTCGAAGAACTTCTCGTCGCCGATCTCGTTGCGCAGCGCCTGGATGGCGATCGCGCCCCGGTCGTAGACGGCACCGTGGAACTGGTTGTCCGCACCGGGGTCGCCCGGCTTGACCTGCCAGAACGGGTCCTCCGTCGCGTACGTCCGGTACGTCCAGTCGGCGAGTTCCTGCGCCGTGCCCTCGCCCTCCTTCTCCGACCACAGCCACTGGCTGTAGCGGGCGAACCCCTCGTTGATCCAGATGTCCTTCCAGTTGTCGACGGACACGCTGTCGCCGTACCACTGGTGCGCCAGCTCGTGGACGATCACCGACACGTTCGCGCCGTTGGAGAACTGGCGCGGGCTGTAGAACGGCCGGCTCTGCGTCTCCAGGGCGAAGCCGGACGGCACGTTCGGCACGTACCCGCCCAGCGCGTTGAAGGGGTACGGGCCGAAGACGCTCTCCAGCCACTCCGCGACCTCGCCCGTCCGCTCCACGCTCGCGCGCGCCGCGCCGGCGTTGTCGCCCAGGTCCTTGCTGTACGCGTTGAGGATCGGCAGTCCGCTCGCCGTCTTGCCGGTGGTGATGTCGAACTTGCCGATGGCGAGGGTGGCGAGGTACGTGGCCTGCGGCTTGTTCGAGCGCCAGTTGTAGCGGGTCCAGCCGAGCTTCGAACTCTGCGACTGGAGCACGCCGTTGCTGATCGCCTGGGTGCCGTCCGGGACGTTGACCGAGATGTCGAAGGTGGCCTTGTCGAGCGGGTGGTCGTTGCTCGGGAACCACCAGACGGCAGAATCGGGCTCCTGCGCCGCGACGCCGCCGTCCGGGGTGCGCTGCCAGGCCGACCAGCCGTCCACCTTGAACTCGGAGGGCTTGCCCGCGTACTTGACGACGACCGAGGCCTGCTTGCCCTTCTCCAGGGTCTGCGCCGGGGTCACTTCCAACTCGTGCACCCCGGAAGTGGCGAACCTCGCCTTGGCGCCGTTGACGCGGACCTCACTGACCTTGAGGCCGAAGTCCAGGTTGAAGCGGGACAGGTCCTGGGTGGCGGTGGTCAGGAGGGTGGCGGTGCCTTCCAACAGGTCCGTCTTCGGTTCGTACTTCAGCCGCAGGTCGTAGTGCGAGACGTCGTATCCGCCGTTGCCGCTGGTCGGGTAGTAGGAGTCGCCTATGCCCGGGGCGCCCGGGACGGCACTGGCCGCCGATGCCGGGATCACCAGCAGCAGGGAAGCGGCGAGCACGCTCGGGGCGATGACTTTGCGGTGCACGAAGAGCTCCAAGGGGTAGGGGAGACAGTTCCGTTTCGCGGATGCGTGGTGCGACCGTATTCACGCGTGACGGCCCACGTCATGTCCATGGCGCCTGCTGTCACATGATCGCCATTCGGCCGTCACAGGGCACGGCGCAGCGCCGCGAACAGGCGGGTCCGGGCGCCGGGCGGTCGAAGATCGGCCGGATATGGCGGGTCCGGCCCGCCCGGGGACCGCGCGGCACCGGCCCGACACGACATGGCCGCGAAGGCGGTCTGGTCCGCATACTAAGCAGTCGGTAATCTGCGCGGTATGACTCTTCCTCCGCGCGCCGCCCGCCGCTGTTGGCATGCGGCCATCAACCCGCTGCACGCCACCGTCTACTTCTCGCCCGACCTCGGCAAGGAGTACGCCGCCCTCGGTGTCACCCACCGCGCCGCCGTGAACCTCGCCTCCCGGTCCGCCGCCATGGGCGCCGTCGGCGCGGGTACGGTGACCGCCGCGTTCTACAACTACCGCCACGACCTGGTCGCAGAACACCTGCCCGCCGTGTGGGAGGTCACCTCGCCCGAGCAGGCGGTCGCCGCCCGGCTGCGCGCCGTCGACAACACCCTGAGGCGCCTTCTCGGCGACGAGACCGTCGCCTCGCCCGAGGTGGCCGAGGCCGCCGACCTCGCGATGCGCGCCACCGAAGCGTGCACCCGGCACGCCCGCCCCCTCTACTCCGCCCACGCCGACCTGCCCGTGCCCGAGGAGCCGCACCTGCGGCTGTGGCACGCCACCACCCTGCTGCGCGAGCACCGAGGCGACGGTCACCTCGCCGCACTGCTCCTCTCGAACCTCGACCCGGTGGAGGCCCTGCTCAGTCACACCGCCACCGGCCGCGGCATGGCACCCGAGTGGATCAAGTCGATCCGCGGCTGGGAGCAGTCCGATCTCGACGCGGCCACCGACCGGCTCCGCCGGCGCGGCATCCTCGACGAGTCCGGCGGGCTCACCGAGGAAGGCGCCGCCGTACGGGAGCGCCTGGAGACGGACACCGACCGCCTCGACGCCGCCCCCTACGAGCACCTCGGCGCGGACGGTCTGGGCCGCCTCGCCGAACTCGGCGGCGCGCTCGTCGCGAAGGCCATCGGCGCCGGAGCATTCCCGCAGGGCCTCTTCGCCAAGGCCTGAGCCGGGTCTTTCGGACGTCCGTCACCGCCACCTGCCACAATTGGCAACCTTCCACGCATCCCATGCATACGTACGAAGGCAGGCAGGACCGCACCGTGACGATGTCCATCGAAGGCAGGATCGCCGAGGAGCTCGGCGTACGGGAACGGCAGGTCAAGGCCGCCGTCGAGCTGCTCGACGGCGGCTCCACCGTGCCGTTCATCGCTCGCTACCGCAAGGAAGCGACCGAGATGCTCGACGACTCCCAGTTGCGCACCCTGGAAGAGCGGCTGCGCTACCTGCGCGAGCTGGAGGACCGGCGCGCGGCGATCCTGGACTCCGTACGCGAACAGGGCAAGCTCGACGCGGAGCTGGAGGCCCGCATCCGGGAGGCCGACACCAAGGCCCGCCTGGAGGACATCTACCTGCCCTTCAAGCCCAAGCGGCGCACCAAGGCGCAGATCGCCCGCGAGGCGGGCCTCGAACCGCTCGCGGAAGGCCTGCTGGCCGACCCGTCGGTGGAACCGACCTCCGCCGCGGCCGCGTTCGTGGACCCCGACAAGGGTGTGGCGGACGCGGCGGCCGCCCTGGAGGGCGCCCGGGCGATCCTCACCGAGAAGTTCGCCGAGGACGCCGACCTGATCGGCGAATTGCGCGAGCGGATGTGGAGCCGCGGTCGGCTCGCCTCCAAGGTGCGCGAGGGCAAGGAGGAGGCGGGCGCCAAGTTCGCCGACTACTTCGACTTCGCCGAGCCCTTCACCGCGCTCCCCTCCCACCGCGTCCTCGCCATGCTCCGAGGTGAGAAGGAGGATGTGCTCTCCCTGGAACTGCAGCCCGACGAGCCGGACGAGCGCGCGGAGACGGCCGCGCCCGGCCCTTCCGCGTACGAGGGCGCGATCGCCCGCCGCTTCGGCGTGACGGCCCCCTCGGGGCAGAGCCGTCCCGGCGACAAGTGGCTCGCCGACACCGTCCGCTGGGCCTGGCGCACGAAGATCCAGGTGCACCTGGGCATCGACCTGCGGACCAGGCTGCGCGCGGCCGCCGAGGACGAGGCCGTCCGCGTCTTCGCGGCCAACCTCCGCGACCTGCTCCTCGCGGCGCCCGCCGGCACGCGCGCCACGCTCGGTCTGGACCCGGGCTTTCGCACCGGCGTGAAGGTGGCCGTCGTCGACGCCACCGGCAAGGTCGTGGCCACCGACGTGATCTACCCCCACGTCCCCGCCAACAAGTGGGACGAGTCCATCGCCAAGCTGGCCCGGCTGGCCAAGGAACACGCGGTGGAACTCGTCGCGATCGGCAACGGCACGGCCTCCCGCGAGACGGACAAGCTCGCCGGCGACCTCATCTCCCGCCACCCGGAGCTCGCCCTGACCAAGGTCATGGTCTCCGAGGCGGGCGCCTCGGTGTACTCGGCCTCCGCCTTCGCCTCGCAGGAACTGCCGGGCATGGACGTCTCGTTGCGCGGCGCCGTCTCCATCGCCCGCCGCCTCCAGGACCCGCTCGCCGAGCTGGTGAAGATCGACCCCAAGTCCATCGGGGTCGGCCAGTACCAACACGACCTGTCCGAGGTGAAGCTCTCCCGCTCGCTGGACGCGGTCGTCGAGGACTGTGTGAACGGTGTCGGCGTCGACGTCAACACCGCTTCCGCACCGCTGCTTTCGCGGGTGTCGGGCATCAGCGGCGGGCTCGCCGAGAACATCGTGGCCCACCGCGACGCCAACGGCCCCTTCCGCAGCCGCAAGGGGCTCAAGGACGTGGCCCGGCTGGGCCCCAAGGCGTACGAGCAGTGCGCCGGCTTCCTGCGCATCCGCGGCGGGGACGACCCGCTGGACGCCTCCAGTGTGCACCCCGAGGCCTACCCGGTCGTGCGGGGCATGGCCAAGACGGTGGGCAGCGAGGTCGCGGCCCTGATCGGCAACGGTGGCGTGCTGCGCTCCCTGCGGCCGGAGCAGTTCGTCACGGAGGCCTTCGGTCTGCCGACGGTCACCGACATCCTGCGCGAGCTGGAGAAGCCGGGCCGCGACCCGCGCCCCGCCTTCAAGACGGCCACCTTCAAGGAGGGCGTGGAGAAGATCGGCGACCTCGCCCCCGGCATGATCCTCGAAGGCGTGGTCACCAACGTGGCCGCCTTCGGCGCCTTCATCGACATCGGCGTCCACCAGGACGGCCTCGCGCACGTCTCGGCCCTGTCCAAGAACTTCGTCAAGGACCCCCGTGACGTGGTCAAGCCCGGCGACATCGTCCGGGTGAAGGTCATGGACGTGGACATCCCGCGCAAGCGGATCTCCCTGACGCTGCGGATCGACGACGAGGCGACGAACGACGGCGCCCCCGGCGCCCCGAGGCAGCGCGAGGAGCGGCGCGGCGGCGGCCGTCCCCCGCAGCAGCGCGGCCAGGGCGGCCGACGGGACGGGGCGGCCCAGGGCGGACAGGGCGGAACCGGCGGCGGACAGGGCAGGACCGGCGGCGGTCAGGGCAGGGCGGGCGGCCAGGGCGGCGGCAACGCCCCGGCGCCCGCCAACAGCGCGATGGCGGACGCCCTGCGCCGGGCCGGCCTCACCGGCAAGGAGGAGCGCCGCAAGCGGTGACGGACCGCGCGCGCGATCACGTACGGGTTGGCCGAATAGGTTCCCCACCGGGGCGCACCGCCTTGCCAACTCCCTTACAAGATCTGTAGGCATGGGTGGAACGCCCGTTCGTCCTGACGCGGACGGGCGTTCGCATTCCCCTTCGGGCCCGCACTCCGGAGGCCGCCTCAAGGCACAGGATGTACACCCATGCCCACGCACGCCTATCGACGCTGCCCGAGAAAGGGTCCGAAGAGGGAACACATGCCCTATCGGAATCTCAACCTGCGTAAACGGTGCGAGATGATTCTCGGCCATCTGGACCTGACCCACCCGTTCTCGCTCGAGCACCTGTGCACGGACATCGCGGAACAGCGCGGACGCCCCATCCGGCTCCATCCGCTGCCCAAGGAGGCCGCCGAATCGGGCGTCTGCGGACTGTGGGTCGGCACCGCCGGCGTCGACTACGTCTTCTACGAGGCCCAGACCACCCCCCTGCACCGGGAGCACATCGTGCTCCACGAGATCGGCCACATCCTGTTCGGCCACCACTCGCTGGAGGGCGAGGAGAGCGACGGCAAGGCCCCCGTCGTCCTCGGACGCACCAACTACACCACCCGTCAGGAGCAGGAGGCGGAGATGCTCGCGAGCATGATCCGCATGCGGACCGCCGGCGCCGGCGCGCAGCCGCGGACCGCGCCGCGTGGCGCCCTCGCCCGGCTGGAGTCCGCCATGGGGTACGGAAGGGGCGCGCACGATGGCGGCTGACCTCACGACGTTCGGCGACTGGCTCGCCGTCCCCAGCGTGGTGTGCCTGTGGATCGCGGTCCTGCTGCGCGCACCCGGGGCCCTGCGCTCCCCGCAGCAGCGCGGCCTGTGGCTCGCCGTCGCGACCGCCGCGGCCGCGATGACCCTGAACCTGCCCGATGTGGTCGCCTACGCCACCAGCCGCGACGCCGGCTACGCGCACGCGATCGGCCTGGTCCGCAACCTCATCGGCGTCCTCTCGGCCGGCGCCGTGCTCTACTTCGTCGCCGCCGCCACCCGGGGCCGCCGGCTCCAACTGGCCTCCTGGACCGGCACGGCGGCCTGGCTGACAGCCCTGATCGCGCTGGACGCCCTCGCGCCCGACCACGGGACGCACACCATCCCGCCCGTCGGCGATCCGGTGCCCTCGCTCGCGTACTGGCTGGTGCTGATCTCGGCCCACCTCGTCGCCAACACCACCTGCGTGTACGTGTGCGCGCGCTACAGCCGGCGCACCGAGAGCCGCGGACTGGCCATCGGGCTGCGGCTGTTCGGCCTCGGCACGGCCCTCGCCGGCGTGTTCTGGTTCGTCTATCTGCTCAAGGCCCTGTTCGGCAGCACCTGGGCCATGCCCGCCCTGCCGCTGATGATGAACCTGCACGGGCTGCTGCGGGCGGCGGCGATCGTCGTCCCGACCCTCTTCACGTTGCGCCGTACGACGACCGACATCGCCACCGCGTGGCGGCTGTGGCCGCTGTGGCGCGACCTGGTCCAGGCCGTCCCGCACGTCGTCCTGTCGAAGCCGCGCGCCGGGCGGCTCGTGGAACTGCTGTGGCCGCCCCTGCCGCGCAACCTGCTGGTGTACCGCAAGGTCATCGAGACCCGCGACGCGATCTTGATCCTGGGCGAGTACGTCGCCCCGGGCCTCGCGGAGCTGGCGCGCGGCCATGTGGCCGGAAGCGGGGTGCCCGAGCAGCGGCGGTCCGCGGCCGCGCTGGCCTGCCTGCTCAAGGAGGCCCGGCAGGCCAAACTGGCCGGGCTGCCCGGGCAGCAGGCGGGGGAGGCCTCCGCCCTGGAGCTTCCCGCCGCGCTCCAGAGCTCGGCGGAAGGCGGCGACCTGGACGAGGAGGCCCGCTTCCTGGTGCACGTCGCGGAGGCGTACGCGTCGCCCGCGACCAGCGCGTTCACCCCCCCGTCCGCATCACAAGGAGTGACGACCTCGTGACCACCGCGCTGATCACCGGGGCCGGCGCCGGCATCGGCGCGGCCTTCGCCCGGGCCCTCGCCGCCAAGGGCTGCGACCTCGTCCTCGTCGCCCGTGACGAGAAGCGGCTCACCGCCCTCGCCGACGAACTCGGCCGCGCCCGGGGGGTATCCGTCGAGGTACTGCCCGCGGACCTGCTCGAACCCGCGGAGTGCGAGAAGGTCGTCGGGCGGCTCGCCGACCGGACGAGGCCCGTCGACATCCTGGTCAACAACGCGGGCTTCGGGCTGCCCGCGCCCTTCCCGTACAGCCCGATCGACGACGAGGAGCGGATGCTCGACCTGCTGGTCAAGGTCCCGCTGCGGCTGACGCACGCGGTACTGCCCGGCCTGCGCGAGCGCCGCCGGGGCGCGGTGCTCAACGTCTCGTCGGTGGCCGGTCTGCTGCCGACCGGGACGTACGGGGCCGCCAAGGCCTGGGTCACCGCGTTCACCGAATCCGTACGGATCGACATGGAGCCGTACGGGGTGCGCGTGCTGGCGGTGGTACCCGGCTTCACCCGCACCGAGTTCCAGCAGCGGGCCGGGATGGATGTCAGCGCCCTGCACGACGCGGTGTGGCTGGAGCCGGAAGCGGTGGTGGCCAAGGCCTTGAAGGACTTGGCCCGGCGACGCCCCGTCAGCATCACCGGCCGCCGCTACCAGGCGTACGCCCTCGCGGTCCGCCACCTCCCGCGCGACTTCGTGGCCCGCCGGATGGCCCGCACCCGGCGGGCGCCCGAGGTCCTTCCCGAGTCCATTTAGGGAATACGGCGTCCTGTCCGGACGTACGGCTCAGAGCTCGGTGACCTTGCCGTCCGCGACTTCCAGGCGGCGGGTCACGTGCACGGCGTCGAGCATCCGGCGGTCGTGGGTGACCAGCAGCAAGGTGCCCTCGTAAGCGTCCAGCGCCGACTCCAGCTGCTCGATCGCCGGCAGGTCGAGGTGGTTGGTGGGCTCGTCCAGCACCAGCAGGTTGACCCCGCGGCCCTGGAGCAGCGCCAGGGCCGCGCGGGTGCGCTCGCCGGGCGAGAGGGTGGCCGCCGGGCGGAGCACATGGGCGGCCTTGAGGCCGAACTTGGCCAACAGCGTACGCACTTCCGCGGGTTCGGTGTCCGGCACGGCGGCGCAGAACGCTTCCAGCAGCGGCTCGTCCCCGAGGAACAGCCCCCGTGCCTGGTCCACCTCGCCGACCAGCACGCCCGAACCGAGGGTCGCCGCGCCGGAGTCGGGGGCGAGACGGCCCAGGAGCACGGCCAACAGGGTGGACTTCCCGGCCCCGTTGGCTCCGGTGATCGCTACCCGGTCCGCCCAGTCGATCTGCAGGCCGACCGGGCCGAAGTGGAAGTCGCCGCGGGTGACGGCTGCTTCGCGCAGCGTGGCCACCACCGACCCCGAGCGGGGAGCCGCCGCGATCTCCATGCGCAGCTCCCACTCCTTGCGGGGCTCGTCCACCACGTCGAGTCGCTCGATGGCGCGTTGCGTCTGGCGGGCCTTCGAGGCCTGTTTCTCGCTCGCCTCGCTGCGGAACTTCTTGCCGATCTTGTCGTTGTCGGTGGCCTTGCGGCGGGCGTTCTTGACGCCCTTGTCCATCCACCCGCGCTGCATCGCGGCCCGGCCTTCGAGCGCGGAGCGCTTGTCCGCGTACTCGTCGTACTCCTCACGGGCGTGCGCCCGGGCCCGCTCGCGTTCCTCCAGGTAGGCCTCGTAGCCGCCGCCGTAGAGGTTGATCTCCTGCTGCGCCAGATCGAGTTCGAGGACCTTGGTCACGGTGCGCGCCAGGAACTCGCGGTCGTGGCTGATGACCACCGTGCCCGCGCGCAGCCCCTTCACGAAGCGCTCCAGCCGCTCCAGGCCGTCGAGGTCGAGGTCGTTGGTCGGCTCGTCGAGCAGGAACACGTCGTACCGGGACAGCAGGAGGGAGGCGAGGCCGGCGCGGGCCGCCTGACCGCCGGAGAGGGCCGTCATCGGAAGGTCGAGGCCCACGGACAGGCCGAGGTCGTCGGCGACTTCCTGGGCCCGCTCGTCGAGATCCGCGCCGCCCAGGTTCAGCCAGCGGTCGAGGGCCTCGCCATAGGCGTCGTCGGCGCCGGGGGTGCCGTCGACGAGGCCCTGCGTGGCCTCGTCGAGCGCGGCCTGCGCTGCCGCCACGCCGGTACGGCGGGCCAGGAAGGCCCGCACCGATTCCTCGGGGCGGCGCTCGGGCTCCTGCGGAAGGTGCCCGACCGCGGCGCCGGGCGGCGAGAGCCGCAGTTCACCGGTCTCGGGGGTGTCCAGCCCGGCGAGGAGGCGCAGCAGGGTGGACTTCCCGGCGCCGTTGACGCCGACGAGTCCGATGACGTCGCCGGGTGCGACGACGATGTCGAGATCGGCGAAGAGTGTGCGCTCACCGTGCGCGGCGGTGAGGTTCTTGGCGACGAGAGTGGCAGTCATGGTCCGTCGATCCTATCCGCGCGGACCACGGGCCCCGGACGGTGGCCGGATAGGTGGGAAGTACGTCATTGCGGCCATCGCGGCGGCGTCACAGGATGGACGCATGCCATCGCGAAGCGTGCTCGTCCTCCTCTACGACGGGGTGCAGAGCCTGGACGTGACCGGCCCGGTGGAGGTGTTCGCCGGGGTCGGCCGGTTCCCGGAGCACGACGGGTATCGGATCAGGACGGTCTCCCCAGGAGGGGCGCCCGTACGCACCACCAGCGGGCTGACCCTGGTTCCCGACGGGGACCTGGAGAGCGCCCGGCCCGGACCGGGGACCACCCTGTTGGTGCCCGGGGGTCGCTACCGGGGCGATTTCGAACCCCGGCTCACCGACTGGCTCCGCGCGTACGGGGGGCGCGCGGAGCGGGTGGTGTCCGTGTGCACGGGTGGACTGCTGCTGGCGGAGGCGGGGCTGCTGGACGGCCACCGCGCCACGACGCACTGGGACGCCTGCGAGCGGATGGCGCGGGCGTACCCGGCCGTCACGGTCGACCCCGACCCGATCTACGTGCGGGACGGGCGGGTGGCGACCTCGGCCGGGGTGACGGCCGGCATCGACCTCGCGCTGGCGCTGGTCGAGGAGGACGTCGGCCGGGACGTGGCGTTGCTGATCGCCCGGCACCTGGTGGTGTTCCTGCGCAGACCGGGCAACCAGGCGCAGTTCAGCGCCCAGCTGGCGGCGCAGACGGCGCGGCGGGAGCCGCTGCGGGACGTGCAGCAGTGGATCACGGAGCACCCGGGGGAGGACCTGGGCGTAGAGGCGCTCGCGGCCCGGGCCGCGCTGTCGCCGCGCCACTTCGCCCGGGCGTTCCAGGCGGAGACGGGGGTGACACCGGGGCGGTACGTCGAGCGGGTGCGGGTGGAGCACGCGCGGCGGCTGCTGGAGGAGGGCGGCGAGGGCGTGGCCCGGATCGCCCGCGCGTCCGGCTACCGCACCCCGGAGGCCCTCCGCCGCGCCTTCCTGCGCACCCTGGGCCAACCCCCGTCCGAATACCGCCGCCGCTTCGGCCCCTGACCCCCGGCCGGTACGGCCGTGGCTTCGCCTGAACCACCGGACTGCGCCCGGCTCCACCCCCGTGCCCGGGCACCGTCCGATCGCCGACCGACCACGGGGCCGCCGTCCCGACCGAGGCCCTACCCGACCACCAAGCCCCGCCCGATACGGGCCGGGACTCCACCCGCCCCACTGGAGGAAGCACCCGCCCCCGGGTTTCGCCCGACCACCAGACTGCGCCCGGTACCGGCCAGGGCTCCGCCCGACCCACCGCAGAAAGCGCTCACCCACCCGGCTCAACCCGGATCACCGGGCTCCGCCCGCCCCACGGGAGGGAGCGCCCTACCCACCGGGCTGGCACCAACCCCCGGGCGAGTCGCCCGCTCCGGGCTTCGCTCGACCAGCAGGCTTTGGCCGAGCGCCGAGCGCCGAGCGCCGAGCGCCGAGCGGTGCCGGTGTCGGGCGGGTCCGGAACGCCCGAGCGCCGGGCGACCCGGCCACCCGCCCCGGTGTTCGGGCGGCGCGCCCGAACACGTCCTGACCGTCGACCACCACTACCGCTCCGGAGGAGCCATGCAGATCGCCGTACTGCTCTACGACCGCTTCACCTCGCTCGACGCCATCGGGCCCTACGACACCCTGGGAAGGCTCCCGGGCGCCGAGGTCGTCTTCGTCTCGGAACGGCCCGGGCCCGTGCGGACCGACGCCGGGAGCCTCGCCCTCGTCGCCGACAAGGGGCTTGACGAGGTCACCCGGCCCGACATCGTCATCGTGCCCGGCGGCCCGCACCCCGATCTCGAGATGGGCAACCCCGTCGTCCTCGACTGGCTGCGGACCGTGGACGCCACCACGACCTGGACCACCTCCGTCTGCACCGGGTCGCTCCTGCTCGCCGCCGCCGGCCTGCTCCAGGGGCGCCGGGCCACGAGCCACTGGCTGTTCCTGGACCGGCTCCCCGAGTTCGGGGCGGAGCCGACCGGCGAGCGCGTGGTCTTCGATGGCAAGTACGTGACCGCCGCAGGGGTGTCGGCCGGCATCGACATGGGCCTCACCCTCCTCGGCCGCGCCGCGGGCGACGACGTCGCCCGCGCCGTGCAGTTGATGACCGAGTACGACCCCCAGCCGCCGTACGACGCCGGGT
Source organism: Streptomyces sp. Tek67B01 (assembly GCF_055231995.1). NCBI lineage: Bacteria > Bacillati > Actinomycetota > Actinomycetes > Kitasatosporales > Streptomycetaceae > Streptomyces > Streptomyces sp. Tek67B01. Next base: position 1,359,143 of record NZ_JBUYUY010000001.1, on the reverse strand, counting down.
CGCCCGCGAAGGCCCCGGCCGAACTCGTCGCGCGGCTGCGCGGGTTCAGTCCGTCGGCGGAGTCCAGGTAAAGGCCGGCGCCCGGCGCTCCAGGAACGCGGCGACACCCTCCGCGGTGTCGCCGCTTCCGGCCGCCTGGGCGGCCCAGTACGCGTCCCGGTCCGTCCGGCCGTCCGCGAACTCCTTCGCGGCGGCCTGCGTCAGCCGCGAACGGGCGGTCAGCGTACGGGCGAAGTCCGCGACGCGCTTGTCGAGTTCCCCGGCCGGCAGCAGCTCGTTCAGGAACCCGGCCCGCAAGGCGTGCTCGGCGTCGGTCAACTCGGCCGAGAAGAGCAGGTACTTGGCGGTCGAGGGACCGACCAGCGCGGCCAGTCGCCGCGTCGACGAAGCCGGGTAGACGATGCCCAGCTTCGCCGGGGTCACCCCGAACTCGGCACCCGCCTCCGCGAAGCGCAGGTCGCACGCCGCGGCCAGCTGGCTTCCGCCGCCCACGCAGTACCCCCGGATCGCGGCGATCGTGGGCTTGGGGAAGGCGGCCAGGGCGTCCTCGGCCGCCACGGACAGCGCCTGTGGGTCGTCGTCACCGGTCAGCGACGTGATGTCCGCTCCCGCGCAGAAGGTCGGCCCGGCGCCCGTCAGGACGACCACCCGTACGGACGCGTCGTCCGCCAGCGTGGACAGCAGCCCGGGCAGCGCCCGCCACATGTCGGCGGTCATGGCGTTGCGCTTCGCCGGGTGCGAGATGACGACGGTGGCGACCCCGTCGGCCACCGTGTGAAGGAGGGCTGCGTCCATGCGCCGGATGCTATCCGGGTCGGCCGAACCTATGATCGGTGGAGTCGGTCGGGGGCACTGAGAGGGGCATCTCCATGGGCGCAGACCGGAGCCGCACCGAGCCCCAGCGGGAGAAGAAGAAGCTCCGCCGCAGCTTCGGCATGCTGGCCTTCCTCGGACTGTTGCTGGTGGTGGCCGGGCTCGTGGGCCTGGTCTACACGAACGTGGCCACCCTCACGTCCATGTTCCTCTTCGGTTGGCTCCTCCTGGCCGGCGGTGTGATCGGGCTCGCCCAGGCGGTGCAGGCCCGCAAGAGCAACGACTTCTGGCTCGCGGTCATCGTCGCCGCCGTGAACATCGCCGCCGGATTCGTGATCCTGCGCCGCCCCGAGGCGAGCGCGGAGGCACTGACGATGTTCGCCGCCCTGCTCTTCCTCACCGGCGGTGTGTTCCGGTTGGCCGGCGCCCTCGTGGTCCGCGGTTCGAACTTCGGGCTGACCCTCGTCCAGGGCGCCTTCGGCATTCTGCTGGGCCTGCTGATCCTGGCCAACTGGCCGGGCAACAGCCTCTACGTGATCGGCACCTTCTTCTCGCTCGCGCTGCTCTTCGACGGGCTGAGCCTGCTCGCCCTGGGCCTCGCGGCCCGCCGGATACTCGGTCAGGTGAAGGAGGACCAGGTGGCCGCGGACCAGGTGGTGGCGGGCCGGGGCCTCCCCGCCGACGGGAGGGACGGGGCGGACGGGACCGGCAGGACAGCCGGGAACAGCCGGCCGGCGGATCAGGAACGGTCGAACAACTGACGCTGTCATACGCCAATGGTCAGAAAGTGCACGATTGGCGCTGACTTCTGGTCAGCCGCGCGGTCCGGACCTGCCTGTTGTCCACTCTTGAACCGTGGAGACGATCGAGCGCGAAGACGGGGGCGTGAAGATGGACGACAGCGGGAGTGTCCCGCAGGCCAGGGGAGGTGAGCCGGAAGCTCCGGCGGACCCTCTCGCGTACGAGGGAGTGTGGAGGTTCACCGCGCCCGCGGTTGAAGAATCCGTTCCGCAGGCCCGCCGCGCGGTCCGCGACCTCCTCGGCCGGCAGGGGGTGCCCGCCCAGCAGGACCTGGTCCACTCCCTGCTGCTGATCGTCTCCGAACTGGTGACGAACTCCGTCCGGCACGCCGCCCTGCTCTCTCCCGAGGTCGCCGTCGAGGTGGCGGTGGGCCGCGCGTGGGTACGGGTGGCGGTCGAGGACAACCACCCCTACCGCCCCAAGGCGCTGGAGGCCGACTTCGGCCAGACCGGAGGCCGGGGCCTGCTGCTCGTCCGGGAGATCACCCGGGAGGCCGGCGGGGTGTGCGACGTCGAGCACACCTCCACCGGCGGCAAGGTCATCTGGGCGGCCCTGCCCCTCACCGTTCCCGTGCCCGCCCCCGTCCCGGGGGTGTGACGGCCACCACCCCGCCCGTCCGCCGGGGCGTGGACCGAGGGCGTGACGGCTACCAGCCCGCCGCCTCGCCGGTCAGCTCGCGGATCGCGGGCCGGGCCGCGTCCAGCACGGTCATGAACCAGGCGGAGAACGGAGCCTCCGCGTGCCGCTTCGCCAGCTCCTCGGCGGTGACGAACGCGGTGTCCCCCACCTCCTCCGCATCCGGCCGCACCGCGGCCTGCGCCAATCCCACGAACAGGTGGTTGTACTCCTGCTCGACCAGCCCCGACGCGGGGTCCGGGTGGTTGTAGCGCACGGTCCCCGCCTCCGCGAGCAGTGACGGCGAGAGCCCCAGCTCCTCGTGGGTCCGCCGGGCGGCGGCCGCGAACGGCGACTCGCCGGGGTAGGGGTGACCGCAACACGTGTTCGACCAGACGCCGGGGGAGTGGTACTTCCCGAGGGCGCGCCGCTGGAGCAGCAGGCGGCCCTGCTCGTCGAAGAGGAACACGGAGAACGCCCGGTGCAGCTGACCGGGCGCCTGATGCGCGGAGAGCTTCTCCGCCGTGCCGATGGTGTTGCCGGACTCGTCGACCAGTTCGAGCATGATCGGTTCCTGGGTCCCGGTGCCGGCGGACGCGCTGTTCCCGGCGGTGGCTGGTGTGATCGGCATACCCATCCTTCGCTTCGGACTTCGGCTTGCAAGTCTGCCGTACAAAAGCGGCTTGTCCCCACTTCGTCGATCCGTGCATGTCTGCCCCCCGACGCGTGGTACGTGGCAAGGGCCGAGCGGAAAAGAGAGGAAAAGGTCGGGACGTATCGCCATGGACCGGGACGAAATGGGCGGGGTGGACGGAACGCGGTCGGAAAGAGGGCCGTACGGGGGCACCTGAGGACCACCCGACCCGCGGGCCCCGCCCCCACGGACCCCGCAGATGGAACACACACGCGGTTTGTGGTCCCTCGGCGTGATCGTCAATGATGGCGTGGCCGGGGCCGCCGCCCGGGACATTCGGCTTGTACGGGCGCAAACGGCTGGTGAACCCCGGCTTCCGTTCATCCGATAGCCTCTGCCGTCGTGCCGCCGCCCCCGCGCGGCGGCCGTCCAGTGTTCGCTGCAAGGAGTGGGTTCGTCTGCCGACCGTCATCCTCACCGGCCTGCCGGTCCCCGGATCGCCCCTCGCCGACGAGCTGCGGTCGCTCGGCTTCGACGTCCACCCGGTCGCCGGGCCCGAAGAGACCGCGACCGCCCTGGCCGGCGTACCGGCCGACCAGCGGGTCGCCGTCGTCGACAGCGCCTTCGTCGGCCACCGGCACGCGCTGCGCCTCGCCCTCACCGACCCGCGCTTCGACGCCTGCGCGGTGACCGGCGCCTTCGCCGTCAAGCCCGGTGCCCGCGCCGCACTCGACGCCGCCGCGGCCCTCGCGCCCGACGGCGCGGCCCCTTACGCGGACCACCTCGCGGCCGCCGTCGAGGCCGCCGGAACCCCGGTGCAGCGCCCCGACCTCGGGACCTTGGTCGCCGCGGTGCCCGCCACCGCGGCCGAGCGCGAGGCGGCCGTCGCCGCCGTCGCCGCCGTGGACGACGAGGCCGTGCGCCTGCGCACCGCCGTCAAGTCCCGCGACGGGTTCTTCACCACCTTCTTCATCAGCCCGTACTCGCGTTACATCGCCCGCTGGTGCGCGCGCCGCGGCCTCACCCCGAACCAGGTCACCACCGCCTCGCTCGTCACCGCGCTCATAGCGGCGGCCTGCGCCGCCACGGGCGAGCGCGGCGGCTACATCGCCGCCGGGGTACTGCTCCTCGTCTCCTTCGTCCTGGACTGCACGGACGGGCAGCTCGCCCGCTACTCGCTCCAGTACTCGACGATGGGCGCCTGGCTCGACGCGACCTTCGACCGCGCGAAGGAGTACTCCTTCTACGCGGGCCTCGCCCTCGGCGCCGCCCGCCACGGCGACGACGTCTGGGCCCTCGCGCTCGGCGCGATGATCCTCATGACCTGCCGGCACGTCGTGGACTTCGCCTTCAACGAGGCCAACCACGACGCCGCGGCCAACACGAGCCCGACGGCCGCGCTCTCCGACCGCCTCGACAGCGTCGGCTGGACGGTCTGGGTCCGGCGGATGATCATCCTCCCGATCGGTGAGCGGTGGGCGATGATCGCTGTGCTGACCGCCGCGACCACCCCCCGGATCGTCTTCTACGCGCTCCTCGTCGGCTGCGCGTTCGGAGCGCTCTACACCACCGCCGGCCGCGTCCTGCGCTCGCTGACCCGCAGGGCCGAGAGGACCGACCGCGCCGCCCGGGCGCTCGCGGACCTCGCCGACTCGGGCCCGCTCGCCGAACTCGTGGCCCGGTCCGTCGGCCGGGCGGCGCCCGGTGCGGGCCTCGCCGCGGCCGTGGTCGGTACGGGCGCTCTGCTGTGGGCGGCCTGGGCCCAGCCCTTCGGTGCCCGGCAGACGGTCGCCGCCGCCGTCTTCTACGCGCTGTGCGCCGGAGTGGCCGTCGCCCGCCCCCTCAAGGGCGCCCTCGACTGGCTCGTCCCGCCCGTCTTCCGGGCCGCCGAGTACACGACCGTGCTGATCCTCGCCGCCAAGGCGGACGTCCCCGGAGCGCTTCCGGCGGCATTCGGACTGGTCGCGGCGGTCGCCTACCATCACTACGACACGGTGTACCGCATCCGCGGTGGCACCGGCGCGCCCCCGCACTGGCTGGTGCGGGCGACCGGCGGTCACGAGGGTCGGGTGCTCCTGGCCGCCGTCCTGGCCGCCGTACTGGCGACGCGCGCCGCGGACTTCCCCGCCGCGCTCACGGCCCTGGCCGTGGCCGTGGCACTGGTGGTGCTCGTGGAGAGCATCCGCTTCTGGGTCTCCTCCGGGGCACCCGCCGTACACGACGAAGGAGAACCAGCATGATCGGCCTTGTACTCGCTGCCGGTGCCGGACGCCGCCTGCGTCCCTACACCGACACCCTGCCCAAGGCCCTCGTGCCCGTCGGCCCCGAAGGCGACGAGGAGAGCCTCACGGTCCTCGACCTGACGCTGGGCAACTTCGCCGAGGTCGGGCTGACCGAGGTCGCCATCGTGGTCGGCTACCGCAAGGAAGCCGTGTACGAGCGCCGCGAGGCCCTGGAGGCCAAGTACGGCGTCAAGATCACGCTGATCGACAACGACAAGGCCGAGGAGTGGAACAACGCCTACTCCCTGTGGTGTGCGCGTGACGTCCTCAAGCAGGGCGTGATCCTCGCCAACGGAGACACCGTCCACCCGGTCTCCGTCGAGCGGACCCTGCTGGCGGCCCGCGGCGACGGCCAGAAGATCATCCTCGCCCTCGACACGGTCAAGAACCTGGCCGACGAGGAGATGAAGGTCATCACGGCCGACGGCGAGGGCGTCCGGAAGATCACCAAGCTGATGGACCCGGCCACGGCCACGGGCGAGTACATCGGGGTCACCCTCATCGAGCCCGAGGCCGCCGAGGCGCTGGCCGAGGCCCTCAAGACCACCTTCGAGCGCGACCCCGACCTCTACTACGAGGACGGTTACCAGCAGCTCGTCAACGACGGTTTCACCATCGACGTGGCCCCCATCGGTGACGTCAAGTGGGTCGAGATCGACAACCACGACGACCTCGCCAAGGGCCGGACGATCGCATGCCAGTACTGACGCGGCTGATCCCCTCGCCCGTTGTCGTCGACATCAGCCGCGGGGCGATGGACGATCTGGCCGGCCTCCTGGCCGACCAGCGCATCTCCGCGTCCGGCAAGCTCGCCATCGCGCTCAGCGGCGGCTCCGGCGTGGCGCTGCGCGCCCGCTTGGAACCGGTCCTGCCGCATGCCGACTGGTACCCGGTCGTGGACGGGACCATCGATTCCGCGGTCAAACTGGCCGACGACATAAAGGGCCGCCGCTACGACGCCGTCGTGGGCCTGGGCGGCGGCAAGATCATCGACGTCGCGAAGTACGCCGCGGCGCGGGTCGGGCTGCCCATGGTGGCCGTCGCCACCAACCTCTCCCACGACGGCATCTGCTCCCCGGTGTCCATCCTGGACAACGACAACGGCCGCGGGTCCTACGGAGTGCCCACCCCGATCGCGATGGTCATCGACCTCGACGTGATCAAGGAGGCGCCCGTACGGTTCATCCGGGCCGGCGTCGGCGACGCGATCTCCAACATCTCGTCCATCGCCGACTGGGAGCTCTCGCACAAGATCACCGGGGAGCCCGTGGACGGCCTGGCGGCAGCCATGGCGCGCACCGCCGGCGAGGCCGTCCTGCGCCACCCCGGCGCCTGCACCGACGACGAGTTCCTCACCGTGCTCTCCGAGGCCCTGGTCCTAACCGGCATCGCCATGTCGATCAGCGGTGACAGCCGCCCGGCGTCCGGCGCCTGCCACGAGATCAGCCACGCCTTCGACCTCCTCTACCCGGGCCGCTCCGCGCTCCACGGCGAGCAGGTCGGCATCGGCGCCGCCTTCGCGATGCACCTGCGCGGAGCGAGGGAGCAGTCCGGACTCTTCGTCGAGGTACTGCGCCGCCACGGCCTGCCGACCGCGCCCGAGGAGATCGGTTTCAGCGAGGACGAGTTCGTCGCGGCCGTCGAATACGCCCCCCAGACCCGCCCGGGACGCTTCACCATCCTGGAGCACCTCAACCTGTCCGCAGCCGAGATCAGGGACGCTTACGCCGACTATGCCAAGACCATCCGTAGCTGAACTCCGGCCCGTCGTGCACCCGGCGGGCGTCAAGGACCGGCGCAGTGGCGAGCACTGGGGCGGCCGCCTGTACATGCGCGAGATCTCCCTGCGCATCACCCGCGTCCTGGTCACCACCAAGGTCACGCCGAACCAGCTGACCTACGTGATGACCCTCGCCGGCGTCCTCGCCGCGCCCGCCCTGCTGGTGCCGGGCGTGTGGGGCGCCGTCCTGGGCGTCGTCGCCGTGCAGCTGTACCTGCTCCTCGACTGCGTCGACGGGGAGGTGGCGCGCTGGAAGCAGCAGTTCTCGCTCTCCGGGGTCTACCTGGACCGCGTCGGCGCCTATCTCTGCGACGCCGCGGTCCTGGTCGGTTTCGGCCTTCGCGCCGCCGACCTGTGGGGCAGCGGCCGGATCGACTGGCTGTGGGCGTTCCTGGGCACCCTCGCGGCGCTCGGCGCGATCCTGATCAAGGCCGAGACCGATCTGGTCGGGGTCGCCCGGCACCAGACCGGGAAGGCGCCCGTCGCGGAAGCCGCCGCCGAGCCGCGCTCCTCCGGCATGGCGCTCGCCCGCCGGGCCGCGTCCGCGCTCAAGTTCCACCGGCTGGTCCTCGGCATCGAGGCCTCGCTGCTGATCCTGCTGCTGGCCGTCTTGGACCAGGTCCGCGGCGACCTGTACTTCTCCCGGCTCGGCGTCGCGGTACTGGCCGGCATCGCGCTGCTCCAGACGGTGCTGCACCTGGTGTCGATCCTGGCCTCCAGCAGGCTCAAGTGACGACGCCGATGCGGCTGGGCGCCGTGATCATCACCATGGGCAACCGGCCCGACGAGCTGAAGGCGCTCCTGGACTCCGTGGCCCGGCAGGAGGGCGACCCCGTCGAGGTCGTCGTCGTCGGCCAGGGCGTCGAGCTCCCCGGCCTCGCCGATCCGTCGGCGGGCATCCGTACCGTCGAGCTGCCCGAGAACCTCGGCATCCCCGGCGGTCGCAACGTCGGCATCGAGGCCTTCCGTACCGGTGGCCGCGACGGCTTCGACGTGGACGCGCTTCTCTTTCTGGACGACGACGGACTGCTGGAGCGGACCGACACCGCCGAGCTGTGCCGGCAGGCCTTCGCGGAGGACCCCCGGCTCGGGATCGTGAGCTTCCGGATCGCCGACCCGGACACCGGCGAGACGCAGCGCCGCCACGTACCGCGGCTGCGCGCCTCGGACCCGCTGCGCTCGTCCCGCGTCACGACCTTCCTGGGCGGCGCCAACGCCGTCCGCACCGCGGTCTTCGAGCAGGTCGGCGCCCTGCCGGCCGAGTTCTTCTACGCCCACGAGGAGACCGATCTGGCCTGGCGGGCGCTCGACGCCGGGTGGCTGATCGACTACCGCGCGGACATGGTGCTGCTGCACCCGAAGACGGCCCCCTCCCGGCACGCCGTCTACCACCGTATGGTGGCCCGTAACCGCGTGTGGCTCGCCCGCCGCAACCTGCCCGCCCTCCTGGTGCCGGTGTACCTGGGCGTCTGGATGGCCCTCACCCTCGTGCGCAAGCCCTCCGCCCCGGCGCTCAAAGCCTGGTTCGGCGGGTTCAAAGAGGGTTGGACCGTACCCTGCGGTCCACGTCGCCCGATGAAGTGGCGTACGGTCTGGCGGTTGACCCGGCTGGGCCGACCACCTGTCATCTGACAAGCTCGGGTCTGGGAGCATGGGCTCGATCACCGGGCCCGCGCCCCAGGGTCCGATGCCCCCTTCTGCCGCATCTTGAAGACGGAAAGTTTCAACTTGTGAGTGACACAACCCACGACGGCGCCCTCGCCACGAGCAAGCCGCCGTCCGAAGACGCGGGGCTCACCCCCGCCGAACTCGCCAGGAAGTACGGCCTGTCCGTCAGCGGCGCCCGGCCCAGCCTGGGCGGGTACGTGCGCGAGCTCTGGGGGCGGCGCCACTTCATCATGGCTTTCTCCCGGGCGAAGCTCGTCGCGCAGTACAGCGAGGCGAAGCTCGGCCAGATCTGGCAGGTGGCGACCCCCCTGCTGAACGCCTTGGTCTACTACCTGATCTTCGGCCTGATCCTGAACGCGGGACGCGGTATGCCGAAGGGGGCGTACATCCCGTTCCTGGTGATCGGCATCTTCGTCTTCTCCTTCACCCAGAGCTCGCTGATGGCGGGTGTCAGGGCGATCCCGGGCAACCTCGGCCTGGTCCGCGCGCTGCACTTCCCGCGCGCCTCCCTGCCGATCTCCTTCTCGTTGCAGCAACTCGGGCAGCTTCTGTACTCGATGATCGTGGTGCTCGTCATCGTGGTCGCCTTCGGGAACCACCCCCGGCTGTCCTGGCTGCTGGTCATCCCGACGCTGGCCCTGCAGTTCGTCTTCAACACCGGCCTGGCGCTGATCTTCGGACGGATGGGGTCCAAGACCCCCGACCTCGCGCAGCTGATGCCGTTCATCACCCGCACGTGGATGTACGCATCCGGCGTCATGTTCTCCATCAGCGGGATGCTGGCCGGCAGGCCGCACTGGATCGCGGAGGTGCTCCAGTGGAACCCCGCCGCGATCTACATGGATCTGATCCGCTTCTCGCTGATCGACAGCTACGGCCCGCACCACCTGCCACCGCACGTCTGGGGCTTCGCGATCGGCTGGGCCGTCGTCATCGGCCTCGGTGGTTTCGTCTACTTCTGGAAGGCTGAGGAGCGTTACGGCCGTGGCTGAGAACAACAGGGGCCGCGTCCCCACCGTCATCGCCGACGACGTCCACATCGTCTACCGCGTCAACACCGGCAGCGCCGGCAAGGGCAGCGCCACCGCGGCGCTCAGCAAGATCATGCGCAAGGGCAAGGGCGACTCCCCGGGCGTCCGCAAGGTGCACGCCGTGCGCGGGGTCTCCTTCACCGCCTACCGGGGCGAGGCCATCGGGCTCATCGGCTCCAACGGCTCGGGCAAGTCGACGCTGCTGCGCGCCATCGCCGGCCTGCTGCCCTGCGAGTCCGGCCGGGTCTACACCGACGGCCAGCCCTCCTTGCTGGGTGTCAACGCGGCGCTGATGAACGACCTGACCGGCGAGCGGAACGTCGTACTCGGCGGACTCGCGATGGGCATGACGCGCGAGCAGGTCCAGGAGCGCTACGACGACATCGTCGACTTCTCGGGCATCAACGAGAAGGGCGACTTCATCTCCCTGCCGATGCGCACCTACTCCTCCGGCATGGCCGCGCGCCTGCGTTTCTCCATCGCGGCCGCCAAGGACCACGACGTCCTGATGATCGACGAGGCGTTGGCGACCGGTGACCGGAAGTTCCAGGTCCGTTCCGAGGCGCGCATCCGCGAGCTGCGCGAGAAGGCCGGCACCGTCTTCCTGGTGAGCCACAACAACAAGTCCATCCGCGATACCTGTGACCGGGTGCTGTGGCTGGAGAAGGGCGAACTCCTGATGGACGGGCCCACCGAGGAAGTCGTCTCGGCGTACGAGAAGGCCACCAGCCACTGACGGCGACACCACGTATGACGACTGCGGGCCCCTGCCGTTCCGTGCGGCGGGGGCCTCGGCGTGACGCGTGTATTCCGGTCCTCGACATTGCCTCTCGGACGAATACCCGATAGGCCCTCGCGGCGTTGTACAGCGTAAGCTGGACCGGTTCTCCAATCGCGCCAAGAGGGGATGATTCCCCGCAGTCGAAAAAGGCCGGGGTACCCCGGGTAAAGTCCGGCGGCGTGTCCGAAATAGGATGACTTGGGTCGGCAGTGTAGAACGGGAGATGTGACGGCAATGGCTATGGGAATTCTCCGGCCCACAGGGACGGCGGCCGTCCCCGCCCCGGGCGGCGGGCGGTGACCCCGGGGCACGGCACCCGACCCGGGCGGCACACGGCCCCCACAGCCTCCGACGCCCACGCGCACGCCACCCTCGGCAAGGCCCGGACGGAGAACTTCCCCGTCGCCCCCGCCTTCCTCCCCCGCGCGTGGCGGACGGGCCTGATGGCGGTCTACGGGTACGCCCGGCTGGTCGACGACATCGGCGACGGCGATCTCGCCCCCGGCGGCCGCGACGCCGTACTGCTGGGCCTCGACGCGTCCGCGACCGACGACCGGCTCGCCATGCTGGACGCCTTCGAGACCGACCTGAAGCGCGTCTTCGGCGCCGCCGACGGTCCCCCGCGCCACCCGCTCCTGCGGAACCTGGTGCCCGTGGTCGTCGCCCACGGCCTGACCCCCGAACCCTTCCTCGGGCTCATCGAGGCCAACCGCCAGGACCAGCGGGTCTCGCGCTACGACAGCCACGCCGACCTGGTCGCCTACTGCGAGCTGTCCGCCAACCCCGTCGGCCGGCTGGTGCTCTCCCTCACCGGGACCAGCACACCCCAGCGGGTCCGCCACTCCGACGCCATCTGCACCGCCCTGCAGATCGCCGAGCACCTCCAGGACGTCACCGAGGACCTCGGCCGCGACCGGATCTACCTCCCCGGCCAGGACATGCGCCGCTTCCACGTCACCGAGACCGACCTGAAGGCGCCCACCGCCGGAGCGTCCGTACGCTCGCTGATCGCATTCGAGACCGAACGTGCCCGCGCGCTGCTGGACGAGGGAACCCCGCTCGTGGGCAGCGTGCACGGCAGGCTCCGGCTGCTGCTCGCGGGTTTCGTGGGAGGGGGCCGGGCCGCCCTGAAAGCCATCGCGGACGCCGGCTTCGACGTAGCCCCCGGCCCGCCCAAGCCCACCAGGAGCGGCCTGCTCCGCGAGGTGGCCGCCGTCCTGCGCACAGCGCCGAGAAAGGGGTGAGCCCGAACGTGGAGGGCCCCACATACGCGTCCGCACCGTCCGCGCCGACCGCGGCGTCCGCACCTGTTTCCGCGGCCTACAGCTACTGCGAGGCCGTCACCGGCGCCCAGGCGCGCAACTTCGCGTACGGCATCCGCCTGCTGCCCACGGACAAGCGACAGGCGATGTCCGCGCTGTACGCCTTCTCCCGCCGAGTCGACGACATCGGCGACGGCACCCTTCCCGCCGACGCCAAGCTCGCCCGGCTGGAGGAGACCCGCGCCCTGCTCGGGCGCATCCGCGCCGAGGAGATCGACGAGGACGACACCGACCCGGTCGCCGTCGCCCTCGCACACGCCGCCCGCCGGTTCCCGATCCCCCTCGGCGGCCTCGACGAACTCATCGACGGAGTCCTGATGGACGTCCGCGGCGAGACCTACGAGACCTGGGACGACCTCAAGGTCTACTGCCGCTGCGTGGCAGGCGCCATCGGTCGGCTCTCGCTCGGCGTGTTCGGCACGGCCCCCGGCGCCGCCGACGCGGCCCGGGCCCCCGAGTACGCCGACACGCTTGGCCTCGCGCTGCAACTCACCAACATCCTCCGGGACGTTCGCGAGGACGCCGGGAACGGACGCACCTACCTGCCGGCCGAGGACCTCACCAAGTTCGGCTGCTCCGAGGGATTCCACGGCGACCGGGCACCCGCCGGCGCCGACTTCGCCGGACTCGTCCACCACGAAGTGCGCCGCGCCCGCGCCCTGTTCGCCGAGGGATACCGACTGCTGCCCATGCTCGACCGGCGCAGCGGCGCCTGCGTGGCCGCGATGGCCGGCATCTACCGTCGCCTCCTCGACCGCATCGAACGCGAACCCGAGGCCGTCCTGCGCGGGCGCGTCTCGCTGCCGACCCACGAGAAGGCGTACGTCGCCGTCCGGGGCCTGTCCGGCCTCGACGCGCGGACCATCTCCCGCCAGAGCACCAGGAGGCGGACATGACGGCCGCCGGAGCAACCCCTTGCGACACCCAGGCGTCCCTCGGGGAGACAGGGGAGGACGCATGACCGCTCAGCACGCGGTGGTCGTCGGCGGCGGCCTCGCCGGGGTCACCGCCGCCCTCGAACTCGCGGACGCCGGACTGCGGGTGACCCTCCTGGAGAGCCGGCCCCGCCTCGGCGGCCTCGCCTTCTCCTTCAAACGCGGCGACCTCACCGTCGACAACGGTCAGCACGTCTACCTCCGCTGCTGCACCGCCTACCGCTGGTTCCTCGACCGCGTCGGCGGCGCCGCCCTCGCGCCGCTGCAGGAGCGGCTCGACGTCCCCGTGCTCGACGTCGCCCGCCCCGGGGGGCCGCGCCTGGGTCGGCTGCGCCGCAGCGCCCTCCCCGTGCCCCTCCACCTGGCGTCCTCCCTGGCGCGCTACCCGCACCTGTCCCTCGCCGAACGCGCGGGCGTGGGGCGCGCCGCCCTCGCCCTGCGCCGCCTCGACCCCGCCGACCCGGCGCTCGACGGCCTGGACTTCGCGACGTGGCTCGGCCGCTACGGCCAGTCCCCGCGCGCCATCGAGGCGCTCTGGGACCTCGTCGGCATCGCCACCCTCAACGCCACCGCCGACCGGTCCTCCCTGGGCCTGGCCGCCATGGTCTTCAAGACCGGCCTGCTCTCCGAGAACGGCGCCGCCGACATCGGCTGGGCCAAGGTCCCGCTCGGCGACCTCCACGACACGCTCGCCCGCAGGGAACTCGACGCCGCCGGGGTGCGCACCGAACTGCGCGCCCGTGTCACCGGCATCTCCCGCACCGAGGACGGGAACTGGCGCGTGGACACCGAGACCGGAACCCATGCCGCCGCCACGGTCGTCCTCGCCGTCCCGCAGCGCGAGGCGCACGGACTGCTGCCGCCCGGGGCACTGGCCGACCCCGACAAGCTCCTCGACATCGGCACCGCCCCCATCCTCAACGTCCACGTGGTCTACGACCGCAAGGTGCTCAAGCGCCCCTTCTTCGCCGCGCTCGGCTCCCCGGTGCAATGGGTCTTCGACCGCACCGACGCCTCCGGACTCACCGACGGCGGCCAGTACCTGGCCCTGTCCCAGTCCGTCGCCCAGGACGACATCGACGAGCCCGTCTCCGTCCTGCGGACCAAGTACCTGCCCGAACTGGAACGGCTGCTGCCGGCCGCGCGCGGGGCGAAGGTGAAGGACTTCTTCGTCACCCGCGAACGCACCGCCACCTTCGCCCCCACCCCCGGTGTCGGCCGGCTCCGCCCCGGCTTCCGGACCGACACGCCGGGGCTGTTTCTCGCCGGTGCGTGGACCGCCACCGGTTGGCCCGCGACCATGGAGAGCGCCGTCCGCAGTGGACTGGGCGCGGCGCACGCCGCACTCACCGCGCTCGGCCGCCACCGCGAACACCCCCTGCAAGAGGCGGCATGACCACCACCAGCACCAGCGGTACACCCGCAGCACGCACAGCAGCACGTACAGGAACCAGAGGAGAGCCAGTGAACCCGGGGAATCCGGCTGTCGAGAACACCGGCGGCAGTGTGGGCACGGCCGGTGGAGAGGCAGCGGACACGCTCGCCCTCCTGGAACGCGGCCGAACGCTGTCGACCCCCGTGCTCCGCGCCGCCGTGGACCGGCTCGCGGCGCCCATGGACACCGTCGCCGCCTACCACTTCGGCTGGATCGACGCGCAGGGCAACCCAGCGGACGGCGACCAGGGCAAGGCCGTGCGCCCCGCCCTCGCGCTGCTCTCCGCCGAGGCCGCCGGCGTCGCCGCGGAGGTCGGCATCCCCGGCGCCGTCGCCGTCGAACTCGTCCACAACTTCTCCCTGCTGCACGACGACCTGATGGACGGCGACGAGCAGCGCCGTCACCGCGACACGGTGTGGAAGGTGCACGGCCCGGCGCAGGCCATCCTCGTCGGCGACGCGCTCTTCGCCCTCGCCAACGAGGTCCTGCTGGAGCTCGGCACCGTCGAGGCGGGCCGCGCGGCCCGCCGCCTGACCACCGCCAGCCGCAAGCTCATCGACGGCCAGGCGCAGGACATCTCCTACGAGCACCGTGAGCGCGTCAGCGTCGAGGAGTGCCTGGAGATGGAGGGCAACAAGACCGGCGCCCTGCTCGCCTGCGCGGTCTCCATCGGCGCCGTGCTCGGCGGCGCGGACGACCGTACCGCCGACAAGCTGGAGGAGTACGGCTACCACCTCGGCCTCGCCTTCCAGGCCGTCGACGACCTGCTCGGCATCTGGGGCGACCCGGAAGCCACCGGCAAGCAGACCTGGAGCGACCTGCGCCAGCGCAAGAAGTCCCTGCCGGTCGTCGCCGCCCTCGCGGCGGGCGGACCCGCCTGCGAGGAACTGGCCGGGCTGTTGGCCGCCGACGCCAAGAGCAACGACTTCGAGAACTTCTCGGAAGAGGAGTTCGCCGCCCGCGCAGCCCTCATCGAGGAGGCCGGCGGACGCCAGTGGACCGCCGACGAGGCCCGCCGCCAGCACGCCGTGGCGATCCGCGCGCTCGACGACGTCGACATGCCGCAGCGGGTGCGCGAACAGCTCGTCGCCCTCGCCGACTTCGTCGTCGTGCGCAAGAGGTGATTATCGCCCGGGCGCGGATATGAATCATGAGTCGCCGGCCGGCGCCGCCCACCTGTCAGGCACTGCCTAGGCGTGCACCGGCCGACGGCAGACCCCAGCACAGCAGAGACCACTGCACGAAGGGGAAGCCATGACAGCGACGACCGACGGCGGCGGAACCCCGGGCGCGGGGCCCGCGCGCGAGCCGGCCGCCACACCGGCCGCGGTGCCCGGGGTCCGGGACGCCACCGAGCGTGCCACCCGCCACCTGCTCGACCGGCAGGACCCGGACGGCTGGTGGAAGGGCGACCTGGAGACCAACGTCACCATGGACGCCGAGGACCTGCTGCTGCGGCAGTTCCTCGGAATCCGGGACGAGGCCACCACACAGGCCGCGGCCTTATTCGTCCGCGGGCAGCAACGCGAGGACGGCACCTGGGCCACCTTCCACGGCGGACCGCCCGAACTGTCCGCCACCATCGAGGCGTACGTGGCGCTGCGGCTCGCCGGGGACCCGCCCGACGCCCCCCACATGGCGCGCGCCTCGGCCTGGGTCCGAGCCCGCGGGGGGATCGCCGCCGCCCGGGTCTTCACCCGGATCTGGCTGGCCCTCTTCGGCTGGTGGAAGTGGGACCGCCTGCCCGAACTCCCGCCCGAACTGGTCTTCCTGCCACCGTGGGTGCCCCTCAACATCTACGACTTCGGTTGCTGGGCACGCCAGACCATCGTCCCGCTCACCGTCGTCTCCGCCCTGCGCCCGGTCCGACCCGCGCCGTTCGCGCTGGACGAGCTGCACACAGACGCGCGAAACCCCGACCCGGTGAAGCCGGCGGCCCCGTTGCTCAGTTGGGACGGCGCCTTCCAGCGCATGGACAGGGCCTTGCACGTCTACCGGCGCTTCGCCCCGCGCCGCCTGCGCAGGGCCGCCATGAACACCGCCGCCCGCTGGATCATCGAACGCCAGGAGAACGACGGCTGTTGGGGCGGTATCCAGCCGCCCGCCGTCTACTCCGTCATCGCCCTGCACCTGCTCGGCTACGACCTCGGGCACCCCGTGATGCGGGCCGGTCTGGAATCCCTCGACCGCTTCGCCGTCTGGCGCGAGGACGGTTCCCGCATGATCGAGGCCTGCCAGTCGCCGGTCTGGGACACCTGCCTCGCCGCCATCGCCCTGGCCGACGCGGGCGTCCCGGCCGATCATCCGGCCCTGCTCAAGGCCGCCGACTGGATGCTGGGGGAGGAGATCACGCGCAGCGGCGACTGGGCCGTGCGAAGGCCCGGACTCGCCCCCGGAGGCTGGGCGTTCGAGTTCCACAACGACACCTACCCCGACATCGACGACACCGCGGAGGTGGTGCTGGCCCTGCGCCGGATCGCCCACCCCGAACCTGCCAAGGTCGAGGCCGCCATCGCCCGCGGGGTCTCCTGGAACCTCGGCATGCAGTCGAAGAACGGCGCCTGGGGCGCCTTCGACGCGGACAACACCAGCCCCTTTCCCAACCGGCTGCCCTTCTGTGACTTCGGTGAGGTCATCGACCCGCCCTCCGCCGACGTCACCGCCCACGTCGTCGAGATGCTCGCCGTCGAGGGCAAGGCGGGCGACCCCCGTACCCGGCGCGGCATCGACTGGCTGCTCGCCGAACAGGAGCCCGACGGCGCCTGGTTCGGCCGCTGGGGCACCAACTACGTCTACGGCACGGGCTCGGTGGTCCCGGCCCTCACCGCCGCGGGCCTGTCCACCGGCCACCCCGCGATCCGGCGGGCCGTCGCCTGGCTGGAGTCCGTACAGAACGAGGACGGGGGGTGGGGGGAGGACCAGCGGTCCTACAAGGATCCCGGCTGGGCGGGGAAGGGCGCCTCCACCGCCTCCCAGACCGCGTGGGCCCTCATGGCCCTGCTGTCGGCGGGCGAACGCGAGGGCAAGGCCGTGGAACGCGGCATCGCCCACCTCGTGCGCACCCAGCGCGAGGACGGCTCCTGGGACGAGCCGTACTTCACCGGGACCGGCTTCCCCTGGGACTTCTCCATCAACTACCACCTGTACCGGCAGGTGTTCCCGCTGACCGCGCTGGGCCGCTACCTGTACGGGGAACCGTTCGGCCAGGGCGGCCGGTTCACGGCGCGGCCCGCCGGGGAGACCACGTCCAAGCGCGCCCCGGAGGCCCCGGCGGGTCCCGTGCCCCGGCCCATGGCGGACCCGGTGCGCGAGGCGACGGCGATCTTGGCCGAGGAGGCCTGATGGGCGATCGGGCCGACCCGTCCCGCGTTCCGCTGCTGATCGCCTGCGCCCTGCGCATCGAACGGCTGGCCCTGCGCAGCGGCCCAGACCGCGGCTCGCCGCGCGAGTACGCCGTCCTGCGCACCGGCATGGGCCCGCGCGCCGCCGAGCGAGCCGTCACCCGGGCGCTCGCCCCGCCCGGCATGAGCGGGGCCGCGGTCCTCGCCACCGGCTTCTGCGCCGGCCTCGCCCCCGACATGAACCCCGGTGACCTGGTCGTCGCCGAGGAGGCCCGGGACCCCCGCGGCACCGTCGCCTGCGACGGCGCCCCCCTGCTCGCCGAGGCATTGGCCCGAGTCGTCCCCGGCCGGACCGTGCACACCGGCGCACTGACCGGATCGGACCATGTCGTACGTGGCCAGGAGCGTGCCCATCTGCGCGCCACCGGCGCGATCGCCGTCGACATGGAATCCGCGGCCACCCTGTGGACCGCCACCCGGGGCGCGAGCCGTCCGGTTGCGGCCGTCCGGGTGATCGTGGACGCTCCGGAGCATGAGCTCGTCCGAATCGGCACGGTTCGGGGAGGAATATCGGCCTTCCGCGTATTGCGTGCAGTATTGCCCGCGTTTTATGACTGGCACCGTTCTTTGCTGCTCCCCAGGAGGTGAGCCAGATGGCCATGCCGTTGCGACAGTCCATCAGGGTCGGGACGTATCTTCTCGAACAGAAGCTCCGCAAGCGTGAGAAGTTCCCGCTGATCGTCGAGCTGGAGCCGCTCTACGCCTGCAATCTGGCCTGCGAGGGCTGTGGCAAGATCCAGCACCCGGCGGGGGTGCTCAAGCAGCGCATGCCGGTCGCCCAAGCCGTCGGCGCCGTGTTGGAATCCGGGGCCCCCATGGTGTCCATCGCGGGTGGCGAACCCCTGATGCACCCCCAGATCGACGAGATCGTGCGGCAGTTGGTCGCCCGCAGGAAGTACGTATTCCTCTGCACCAACGCGATGCTGCTCCGCAAGAAGCTGGAGAAGTTCACCCCCTCCCCGTACTTCGCCTTCGCGGTGCACATCGACGGGCTGCGCGAGCGGCACGACGAGTCCGTGGCCAAGGAAGGCGTCTTCGACGAGGCGGTGGCCGCCATCAAGGAAGCCAAGAGTCGCGGCTTCCGGGTCACCACGAACTCCACCTTCTTCAACACCGACACCCCGCAGACGATCATCGAGGTGCTGAACTACCTCAACGACGACCTCAAGGTCGACGAAATGATGATCTCGCCCGCCTACGCCTACGAAAAGGCCCCCGACCAGGAACACTTCCTGGGCGTCGAGCAGACCAGGGAACTCTTCAAGAAGGCATTCGCCGGCGGCAACCGGCGGCGCTGGCGGCTCAACCACTCCCCGCTCTTCCTGGACTTCCTGGAAGGCAAGGCCGATTTCCCCTGCACCGCCTGGGCCATTCCGAATTACTCCCTCTTCGGTTGGCAGCGCCCCTGCTACCTGATGAGCGACGGATACGTCCCCACGTACCGGGAACTGGTCGACGACACCGACTGGAGCAAGTACGGGCGCGGAAAGGACCCGCGCTGCGCGAACTGCATGGCGCACTGCGGGTACGAACCGACCGCCGTCCTCGCCACGATGGGCTCCCTCAAGGAGTCCCTGCGCGCGGCCAGGGAGACGATCGGCGGCAATCGCGGCACGTCGGCATGACGCCCGCGACGGGAGGGGGCAAGGGCTTCGACCTCGGGGCCCTGCTGGCCGAACGCGGCGCCGAGCGGTACGAACTGCACGCCCGGCACCTCAACCACCAGCTGCCCCGGATGCTGCACACCATCGGTTTCGACAAGGTCTACGAGAGGGCGGAAGGCGCCCACTTCTGGGACGCCGAGGGCAACGACTACCTCGACATGCTCGCCGGCTTCGGCGTGATGGGTCTCGGCCGGCACCACCCGGTCGTCCGCCAGGCCCTGCACGACGTCCTCGACGCCCAGCTCGCCGACCTGACCCGCTTCGACTGCCAGCCCCTGCCCGGGCTGCTGGCCGAGAAGCTGCTCTCCCACAGCCCCCACCTGGACCGAGTCTTCTTCGGCAACAGCGGCACGGAAGCGGTGGAAACGGCCCTCAAGTTCGCCCGGTACGCCACGGGACGCCCCAGGGTCCTCTACTGCGACCACGCCTTCCACGGCCTGACCACCGGCTCCCTCTCGGTCAACGGCGAGGGTGGCTTCCGCGACGGCTTCGCGCCGCTGCTGCCCGACACCCGGATCCCGCTCGGCGACCTGGCCGCGCTGGAGCGGGAGCTGAAACGCGGCGACGTGGCGGCGTTCGTCGTGGAGCCCATCCAGGGCAAGGGCGTCCTCGCGCCGCCGCCCGGCTTCCTGCTCGCGGCGCAGGACCTGCTGCGCCGCCACAAGGCGCTGCTGATCGCCGACGAGGTGCAGACCGGCCTCGGACGTACCGGTGACTTCTACGCGTACCAGAACGAACCGGGGTTGGAACCCGACCTGGTGTGCGTGGCGAAGGCGCTGTCCGGCGGTTACGTACCGGTCGGGGCGACCCTCGGCAAGGACTGGATCTTCAAGAAGGTCTATTCCTCCATGGACCGGGTGTTGGTGCACTCCGCGAGCTTCGGCTCCAACGCGCAGGCGATGGCGGCCGGACTCGCGGTGCTCACCGTCATGGAGGACGAGGGGATCGTGGCCCGCGCCCGGGCGACCGGCGACCTGCTGCGCGGGCGGCTCGCGGCCCTGGTGGACGAGTACGAGCTGCTGTACGAGGTGCGCGGCCGGGGGCTGATGATCGGCATCGAGTTCGGCCGGCCGTCCTCCCTCGGGCTGCGCAGCCGTTGGACGATGCTCCAGGCGGCCCGCAAGGGGCTCTTCGCGCAGATGGTCGTGGTGCCGCTGCTGCAGAAGCACCGGATCCTCACGCAGGTCTCCGGAGACCACCTGGAGGTCATCAAGCTGATCCCGCCGCTGATCATCGACGAGGGGGACGTGGACCGGTTCGTCTGCGCCTTCCGCGAGGTCATGGACGAGGCGCACGGTGGGGGCGCCTTGATGTGGGACTTCGGCAGGACGCTGGTGAAGCAGGCCGTCGGCAACCGTTGACGCGCCGCCCCGGGGCCGTGGGCCTCTGGCCCCGGGGCCGTGTGGTTCAGTCGAGCAGCCGGTCCCTGAGCCGGCCGAGGGTGGCGGGCGTGAGCCCGAGTCCCTCGGCCAGGTAGGGCTCGACCCCGCCCCATGTCCCGTCGATCGTCTCGAAGGCCGTGGTCAGGAACTCGGCGCGGGCGTCGAAGAGCGGAGCCAGCAGCTCCATCACCTCGGGGGAGCGGGCGTCGGGCGAGTCGTCGCGGCGCCGCACCCGGTAGCGGTTGTGCGGCGCGTTCGATTCCAGGTAGTCCGCCACGATCGCCTCGCGCTCGACCCCCAGGGCGAGCAGTGTGACGGCGATCGACAGTCCCGCCCGGTCCTTGCCGGCCGCGCAGTGCATCAGGGCCGGGACGCTGTCCTGGGCGAGCGCGTGCACGACCCGGCCGTGTTCGGCCGTCCGGTCCCTGATGATCCCCCGGTAGGAGTTCCTCATGCGGGTGGCGGCCCTTCCCTCGCCCAGGAGGCCGCGGAGCTGCCCCAGGTCGCCGTCGCGGACCATTTTCCAGAACTCCCGGCCGTCGGCCGGGTCCGTCAGTGGAATGTTCACGTTCCGGACGCCGGGCAGGTCGACGTCCGGCCCTTCCATCGCGTGGTCCGCCCCGTTGCGGAAGTCGAAAACGGTGTGGAGACCGAGCGAGGTCAGGAATTCCACGTCGGTTTCGGTGGCATGTGCCAGATGTCCGCTTCGGAAGAGGAGTCCTGACCTGACCCTCCGTCCGTCGGTGGTGGGCAGTCCCCCCACGTCACGGAAATTGCGCACTCCGGACAGTTCGGGCTCCGTGGGCGGGTCGGCGGCTATCTGCTGGGTCACGGGCCAGGTCCTCCGCATCGTCGTGGGCCGTCACGGCCGGGGTGGTGGGCGCCCATCGTCGGGCCGCCGTCGCACTGTCCGAATTGAGCCGGTTGGGAACAACTTGCCATGTTCGGGGGCGAGATCACGCCGGACCCCGTGAGCCAGATCATACGGTGACCGAGCGTGCCTGATCGCAAAACCCGAATTCCCTTGTCGTGAGGGTCGTTGAGGGGCCGGAATGGACGGAGGGTGACGGGAATTCAGCGGGCCCTTCAAATCTGCTATTGCGTCAGGGAATTCATGGCTTGTTGTGCACGGCCCCGCTGGATTACCTTCGCGATCGATCCGGGTGGACCGCCGAATCCTGCCGCCGCCCGGGAACCGCACCCGACTATTCACGCGCGCGGCAGGAGCGGGGGAACCAGGTAAGCCGCTGTTCCGGATCTTCCCGCCGGAACGGCTCGGGGTGAAGTCGTGCGTCGCTGGCGCGTACGGCCGGACATCTCCAGTCCGAACCCGACAGCTCACCTCGCAGGCGACGGAGAGGAATTCGTCATGCCCGCACACGGCAAGCACCGCCGCCCGAAGTCCCGTGCCATGTCCCGCGGACTGGCCGCCGCCGGTACCGGCGGCGCGGCCTTGGCCCTGCCGCTGATGGGCGCCGCCGGCGCCCACGCCGCCCCCGCCGCCGCCCTGCCCGTCCAGGCCCCGCAGCTCCCCGCGTCCTACCCGACGGTGACCGCCGCGGCCCCGGCCGCCGCCCCCGGCGTCTACACCGTCGTGCCCGGCGACTACCTGTCGAAGATCGCCGCGGACCGCCACCTGTCCGGCGGCTGGGAGCGGCTGTACGCCGACAACCGCGAAGCCGTCGGCGCGGACCCCTCCCTCATCCACCCGGGCCTCAAGCTGACCCTCGGCGGCCACGGTGACCAGGACGGGCACCGGGACGGCGCCTCCGCGAAGGCGGCCCCGCGCGGCACCGGCTCGGCTTCGGCTCCGACCTCCTCCCACCGCTCCTCCGGCACGGCTGAGGCGCCCTCCGAGTCCGGCTCCGGCAGTGGCTCCGCCGACGCGCCGCCGGCCGCCCCGTCCGCGCAGGGCTCCGGCTCCTCCACCGGTGCCGTCACGGCGTCCGGATTCGTCGCCCCGGTCGACGGCGGCACCTCCACCCCGTACAAGCTCGCGGGCAGCATGTGGTCCTCCGGTTACCACACGGGCGTCGACTTCATCGCGAGCACCGGCACCACCGTCAAGGCGGTCGGCGCCGGCACCGTCGTCACCGCCGGCTGGGGCGGGGCGTACGGCAACGAGGTCGTGATCCGGCACGCCGACGGCAAGTACTCCCAGTACGGCCACCTCTCGCAGTTGTCCGTCTCGGTCGGCCAGAGCGTCACCGCCGGCCAGCGCATCGGGCTCTCCGGCGCCACCGGCAACGTCACCGGCCCGCACCTCCACTTCGAGATCCGCACCGGCCCCTCGTACGGCTCGGACATCGACCCGCTGGCGTACCTGCGCTCCAAGGGCGTCAACGTCTGACGTCGCCGCGGCGTGAGCGTGTGAACGCGTGAGGCCGGGACCCCGAGGGGGTTCCGGCCTCACGCGTTTCTTATTCCTCATGTGCATCGTGGCATAGATCACGGTCCGTCAAACCCTGCTTACGTTGGCGTAGGTCGCCCGTGGGGGTGAAGTATGTCGTGCTGTGGCAGCGACGAAGACGACACTCAAGACCATCGGCTCGTACGCGGCGATCGGGGACAGCTTCACCGAGGGCGTAGGGGACCCGGGACCCGGGGATTCGTACCTCGGCTGGGCGGACCGGCTGGCCGTACTCCTGGCCGATCAGCGGGAAGAACACGATTTCCGGTACGCGAACCTGGCCGTTCGGGGGAAGGTCCTCGACCAGATCGTGGCCGAGCAGGTCCCGAGGGCGAAGGCCCTGGCGCCCGACCTCGTCACCTTCTGCGCGGGGGGCAACGACATCATCCGTCCGGGAACCGACCCGGACGACGTGGCGGAGCGGTTCGAGGCGGCCGTCGCCGACCTCGCCGGCTCCGTCGGCCGGGTCATGATCACGACCGGGTTCGACACCCGGGGCGTGCCGGTCCTCAAGCACCTGCGGGGGAAGGTGGCGACGTACAGCGCGCACGTGCGCGCCATCGCCGACCGGTACGACTGCCCGGTGCTCGACCTCTGGTCCCTCAAGTCCGTTCAGGACAGGCGGGCGTGGGACACCGACCGGCTGCACCTCTCGCCCGAGGGACACACCCGGGTCGCGCTGCGCGCCGCCCAGGTGCTCGGTCTGGACGTACCCGCCGACCCCGACCAGCCGTGGCCGCCGGAGCGGCCGCGCGGGTCGGTGGACGTCACGCGGGACAACGTCCAGTGGGCGCGCGAACACCTGGTGCCCTGGATCGGGCGGCGGCTGCGCGGCGAGTCCTCCGGGGACCACGTCGAGGCGAAGCGGCCGGACCTGCTGCCGCTGTAGGGAGTACGCGACGTGGGCGGGGCGGGGGCCGGCGGGACGGGAGGGCGCGACACGCCGGGGGCGGCAAGCGGAATCCTCGGGGCCCGGTGTGCGTTGGGATGGTCGTAGACACGTACGACCGTCCTGCCCCCATCCTCACAGGAGGCGCCTTGTCCGGCTCCCGTCCCCTGCGTCCCCGGCTGCGTGCCCTGAGGCCCGAAGCCTTCGGCGCGGACCCGTCCGGCGCGCGGCTGGAGCGCATCCTGCGCTCGCCCAACTTCGCCGACGGGGTCTTCCAAAACCCGGTGGGGGCCCGGACCAGGCCTTCCGGCTCCATGGCCGAGTTCGCCAAGATCTACTTCCACAAGGAGCAGCGCCTGCGGCGCAACCCCGGCGCGCCGATCCCCGTGTACCCGACGACGTTGGCCGAGCTGGCCAAGCCGCCGGCGAGCGGGTTGCGGTTGACCTGGATGGGGCACTCCAGCGTCCTCGCCGAGATCGACGGCCGCCGGGTGCTGTTCGACCCGGTGTGGGGCGAGCGGTGTTCCCCCTTCCCCTTCGCCGGGCCGAAGCGGCTGCACCCGGTGCCGGTACCGCTGGCCTCGCTGGGCGAGGTCGACGTCGTGGTGATCTCGCACGACCATTACGACCACCTCGACCTGCCGACCATCAAGGCGCTGGCCGGTACGGACACGGTCTTCGCCGTGCCGCTCGGCGTCGGCGCGCACCTGGAGCGCTGGGGAGTCCCGGCGGACCGGCTGCGCGAGCTGGACTGGAACGAGAGCACCAAGATCGCCGGTCTCTCCCTCACCGCCACACCCGCGCGGCACTTCTGCGGGCGCGGCCTGCGCAACCAGCAGTTCACCCTGTGGGCGTCCTGGGTCGTCGCGGGCGACGCGCACCGGATCTACCACAGCGGTGACACGGGTTACTTCCCGGGCTTCGAGGAGATCGGCGCAGCACACGGCCCGTTCGACGCCACGATGATCCAGATCGGGGCGTACTCCGAGTACTGGCCCGACATCCACATGACCCCCGAGGAAGGCATGCGCGCCCACCTCGACCTCCAGGGCGGAACGCCGAGCGGCACCATGCTGCCGATCCACTGGGGCACCTTCAATCTGGCGCCGCACCCGTGGGACGAGCCCGGCGAGGGCACCTTCGCGGCGGCGGAGACGGCCGGTGCGGCGATCGCCCTGCCCGTACCGGGCCAGCCCTTCGAGCCGGGGGCCGCCGACGCGCCGGCCGAGCCGTGGTGGCGTCCCTTCGTCGCGAACGGCACGCCCGTACCGGCCGGCCACCCGCGGTCGGTGGCGGCCGAGCGGGCGCCGGTGGTCACCCGGGAGGAACCGGAGGCAGTGGGCTCGTAGCGGCGCGGCGCGGGGCGGAAGACGGCTCCGCGTGGGCCGGCGGATTCGGGCTGTCGTACGAGCGCTCCTTCCCAGGCGGTAAGCACCCTGGTGAAGTTGCCCAACTCGCCGTCCCGGGCGGGAGCGTGCGGTCTAGCGTGGGTATCCGGTGATCACCACCGGGCTCCGGCGACGCCGGGGGCCCGGGCCCCACGTACCGAGGACCCCGATGTCCGGATACCGCGCCGCCCGCCACGCTCCGTCGAGACATGCCGTGACCGGCCCCGGTCGGCAGTTACGCCCCCAACTGGTGCGGGCCGCCGTCCTGCCCACGCTCGCCGCCGGACTCAGCGGCGCGGCCGCCGTGATCTTCACCTTGCAGCTCGGCGGCGGCGCGGGCACCCGGGACCCCCGGCTCTGGCCCGTCCTCACCGGCTGCGGGCTGCTCGCGGTCGGGGCGCTCGCCGCCGCCCTGCTCGGGGGCCGGCGCGCCGCCATGGCAGTACGCGAACGCTGCGAGTCCCTGCGCCGCTCCAGCCTGCGCGGCCGTCAGGAACTGCGGGCGGCCCTCGACCGGCTGGAGCGGGGGGAGATCCCGCCCGGCCCGGTCCGCGGCGGTCCGGGCGGGCCGCCGCCGGGCGCGGACCCCGCGCGCCTGGACGAGTTCTGGCTGCTCGGGCAGGAGCTGCGCGGCGCGCGCGAGCAGGCGTACGGCTCCCTGGTGCGTCTGGCCGGGCAGATCGTCCCGTCCGACAGCGACCGCAAGGTCGAGGTCTTCGTCAACCTCGCGCGTCGGCTCCAGTCCCTCGTGCACCGCGAGATCTCGTTGTTGGACGACCTGGAAGACACGGTCGAGGACCCGGACCTGCTGAAAGAGCTCTTCCACGTCGACCACCTCGCCACCCGCATCCGGCGCCACGCCGAGAACCTCGCCGTGCTCGGGGGCGCCGCCTCCCGGCGGCAGTGGACCCGGCCCATCGACCTGTGCGAGGTGCTGCGCTCCTCCGTCGCGGAGGTCGAGCAGTACACCCGCGTCAAGGTGGTGCCCCCGGCCGGCGGCACCCTCCGCGGGCACGCCGTCGCCGACGTCGTGCACCTGCTGGCCGAACTCATCGAGAACGCCACTGTCTTCTCCGCCCCCGACACCGATGTGGTGGTGCGCGCGGAACGCGTC
Source organism: Streptomyces sp. Tek67B01 (assembly GCF_055231995.1). Taxonomy (NCBI): domain Bacteria; kingdom Bacillati; phylum Actinomycetota; class Actinomycetes; order Kitasatosporales; family Streptomycetaceae; genus Streptomyces; species Streptomyces sp. Tek67B01. The sequence continues at coordinate 1,332,798 of NZ_JBUYUY010000001.1, read as the reverse complement.
ACCTCCGGCATCGCGGTCGAGGTGGAGGACCGGGGGCTGGGCATGCCGGCCGAGGAGCAGCACCGGATGAACGCCCTGCTGGGCGATCCGTACCGGATCGACGTGCGGCACCTGCTGGCGGACGGACGGATCGGCCTGTTCGTGGTGTCGGCACTGGCGCGCAGACACGGCGTGGCCGTCGAGCTCAAGTCCAACATCTACGGCGGTGTGCTCGCGGTGCTCGTCCTGCCGCAGGAACTGCTGGGCGAGCCGGCGCCGAACCTCGCCGACGCGCACGGGGGTGCGCGGGCCACCTCGTGGGGGACCGGGGCGGGGGCTCGGACGCCCCCGCTGGAACCCGTACGGGTGACCACTCCCGCGCCGCGTCCGCCCGAGCCGGTGGACGCGCGCCCGACGGCGCCGGCGTGGGCGGAGCCGCTCGCGGTGCCGGGGTGGGTGCCGGAGCGGGAGGCGGAGCCGGAGCGGGAGGCGGTGCCGGTTCCGTACACCGTGGCGGACCCCGGCCCCGGCTTCGCGGCCGACCCACCCGCCGACCCACCCGCCGACCCGTCCGCCGAGCCCGGATTCGCCGTCGACGCCGGTCTGGTCCCGGTCGCCTTCACCGTGCCCGCCGCGCGCAGGGACCCCGACCGGGACGCCGACCGACCGGCACTGCCCCGCCGCCGCGCCCAAGAGCACGTCGTACCCCAACTGCGTGAGGCGCCGGCCCCGCGCCGCATCCCGGAAGCCGAGCCCGCGGTACACGATCCGGACCTGATGGCGGCCTTCCAACGCGGCTTCGACAGGGCCCAGTCGGAGCCCCGGCCGTGACGGCGCCCGGTGCCGGGACCCGCGTCCCCTCCCTCTCCCATCCCCTTCACCACCCCCCACCCCAGCAAGGAGCGCACCCCCATGAGCGGCGAAGTGGCGACCAGGACGAGCCGACTCTCGGATCTCGACTGGCTCCTGAGCGGTCTGGTCCAACGGGTGCCGTACACGCGCAGCGCGGTGCTGCTCACGGCGGACGGGCTCGTCAGCTGTGTGCACGGCCTCGACGCCGACAGCGCCGACCACATGGCGGCGCTGGCTTCCGGGCTGTACTCGCTGGGCCGCAGCGCCGGCTCCCGGTTCGCGGAGGGCGCCGAGGTCCGGCAGGTGGTGGTGGAACTCGACACGGCGCTGGTGTTCGTATCGGCGGCCGGGGCCGGCACCTGCCTGGCGGTACTCGCGGACCGGGATGCCGACGCGGGGGTGCTGGGCTACGAGATGGCGATGCTGGTGAAAAGCGTACGTCCCTACCTGGCGGCCGCACCGCGGCGGACCGTCGCCGACGCGGAGCGATGAGGGCCACGGCACGGGGGGCGTACGGAGCCGGCGCGGGACGGGACACGGTTCCCTGGCTGGACGAAACGGCGGGCCGGGTCATGCGGCCGTACACGGCGAGCGGCGGCCGGACCCGGCCCGCCGTCGCCCTCGACCTGCTCTCGCTGGTGGCGGCGACCGGCGTACGCCCGCGTGCGCCACTGGGCGCCGAACACACCCTCGCGCTGCGCTTGTGCGCCGGCGCGTCGGCGGTGACGGTCGCCGAGGTGGCCGGGCAGCTGGCTCTCCCGGCGGGGGTGGTGAAGGTGCTGCTGTCCGATCTGGTGGAACACGGGGCCGTCGAGGCGCGCGGGCCCCGGTTCCCGGGCGGTGACTCGTTCGCCGCCGACGATGTCGACCTGCTGCGGGCGGTGCTCGATGGCCTACGCCGAAGGCTGTGACGACCGGGGCCTGCCCGCGACCTTGAAGATCCTGGTCGCGGGCGGGTTCGGGGCGGGGAAGACCACTTTCGTGGGCGCGGTGAGCGAGACCGAACCGCTGTGTACGGAGGAGCTGCTGAGCGACCTCGGTGAGGGCGCGGACCCGCTGGACGGGGTGGAGGCGAAGACGACGACCACGGTCGCCCTGGACTTCGGCCGGATCACCCTCGACCGCGGCCACGTCCTGTACCTCTTCGGCACGCCCGGACAGCAGCGCTTCTGGTTCTTCTGGGAGGAGCTGTGCGCGGGCGCGCTCGGAGCGGTGGTCCTGGCCGACACGCGCCGCCTCGCGGACTGCTTCCCGGCCGTGGACTTCTTCGAACGGCGCGGGATCGCCTTCGTCGTCGCCGTCAACGAATTCGACGGCTGCCACCGCTATACGGCCGGTGAGGTCCGGGAGGCGGTGGGGCTCGGACCGGAGGTGCCCGTCGTGCGGTGCGACGCGCGACTGACCGGGTCCGGCACGGGGGCCCTGGCCGCCCTCGTCCACCACCTGCTGTCCAACGCCGGGTCCGCGCGAGCGGCGGACGTGGCCACCTAGGAGGATCGGGGGAACCGTCATGACGTACTACGAATCGACCGGCCACCTGCTGCTCACCCCGGTGGACCGGGAAGCGCCGGCCCGGACGGTCCGGCTGCGCGAACTGGGGCTGGGGGAGCGGCCCGACTCGGAACTCGACGCCTTCGCGCGGCGGATCACCGAGACCCTGGACGCCCCGTACGCGGGAGTCAACTTCGTCGCCGAGGAACGGCAGTTCTTCGCGGGCCTCCACCACCGCCCCGACGCATCGCCGAGCGGCTACCCGGCCCGCGTGCTGACCCGGGATCTCGGCTACTGCCCCCATGTCGTGGTCCGCCGCCGGGCGTTGGTGCTGGAGGACGTACGGGACTTCGCGCGCTTCGCGGGCAACGCCGTCGTGGACGGCAGCGGGGTCCGCTCGTACGCGGGGGCGCCGCTCACGGACCGGCGGGGTGTCGTCCTCGGGACGGTGTGCGCGGTGGACGTGGTGCCGAGGCGCTGGGGGACGGAGGGCCTGGGTACGGTGAAGGCCCTCGCGGCGGAACTGGAGGAACTGCTGCGGGAACGGGAGGAAGTGCCGCGGGGACGCAACGACGCGGGCCGCTGAGCCGGGGCATCAGACGCCCGGCCGCAGGAAGGCGGAGATCCGCTCCCTCAGCGAGCGGGGGTCGAGGCCGTGGGCGGCGGTGTGCTCGGCGACGGTTCCGTAGCGCCGCAGTTCGGCGCGGCCGACGCCCAGGCCCAGCACCCGGTGCGGGAGGTCGCCGAGGGCGTCGTTGGCGGCGGCGGTGGAGGTGCCGGCGAGGTACGGCTCGACCAGTACCACGTCGGCCGTCACCCGCTGTCCGGCGGCGGCGCGCAGGGTCGCGTCGTCGAAGGGCCGCACGGTCGTCGCGTACAGCACGGTCACGTCCATGCCCTCGGTCGCGGCGAGGACGTTGTCCAGCAGGGGGCCGACCGCCAGCACCACGCCCGCGCGTCCCTCCCGCACGGTGACCAGGCCCGGGCCGGTGGAGGGGCGCGGCTCGGCGTTGGTCTGCGCGCTGAGGCGGACGTACACCTTGTCGTCCCCGGCGGCGTACGCGTCGCGCAGTAGCGCCTCCGCCTCGTCGGGGTGACCCGGCACGTGCACGGTCCACCCGTCGAGGGTGTCGAGGAGGGCCACGTCTCCGGGCGCCATGTGGGTGAAACCGCCGGCAGGCCAGTCGTAGCTCGCGCTCGCGCTGACGAGGACGCCGCCCGTGCCCTGGTGTCCGAAGTCCAGCTTGACCTGCTCGAACGGCCGCTCCACCAGGAAACTGGCGAAGGTGTGCATGATCGGCCGCAGTCCGGTCAGGGCGAGTCCGCCTCCCAGTCCGAGGAGCAGTTGCTCCCGGATTCCCACGTTGACCACCCGATCGGGGTGGCGCCGCTGAGCGGGCCGGAACCCGTCCATGGTGATCTCGGCGAGCACGAGTGCCAACCGGGGGTCCTCGTCGAGCATCCGCGACGTGACCGTGATGAACCGCTCCCGCATGGTGTCCATGTCTCCCCTGCCCCTTGTGTGTGGTTCAGAACTTCTTCTCGACGCGGGCGACGACGGCGTGCGGCCTGCCCGGGTGCGGCACCGTGAAGGCGGCGTGCAGAGCGGCGTGGTCGCGCCCGTCGACGGTGGTCGCCGACCAGCCGGCGGCCTCGAAGCGGGAGGCGATCCCGCCGGGCCAGCCGTGGGTCGCCGAGTCGTTGTCGATCACGACGGTGTGCAGCCGCTCCAGACCGGCGGAGCCCGCGTAGGCGAGTGCCTCGTGGTTGCTGCCCTCGTCGAGTTCCGCGTCCCCGATCAGCACCCACACGGCCGGCTCGTCCAGCCCCTGCGCGCGCAGACCCAGCGCGGTGCCGACGGCCAACGGCAGACCGTGCCCCAGGGAGCCGCTGCCGATCTCGACGCCGGGGATCAAGGTGCGGTCGGGGTGGTGTCCGAGGGGGGAGTCGAAGTCGCCGAACCCGCCGAGCCACTCGACGGGGAAGAACCCCTTGGCCGCGAGGACGGCGTAGTACGCCATCGGACCGTGCCCCTTGGACAGGAGGAACCGGTCGCGTCCCATGTCCCGCGCGGTCCCGGGCGACACCCGCAGCACCCGGTCGTACAGCACCCACAGCACGTCGAGCGTGGAGGTGGCGGCGGGTCCGTGCTTCTCGGCCCCTGTCATGAGCGCGATAAGACGACCCAGGTCCTGGTGGCGGAGCTCAGCGTCCGCGGCTGTTTGTGTCATGCACCTACCGTGCAACCTCAAGCCCACTTGAGGTCAAGCGCCGCCGCCCCGACCCGCCAGACGGTGCGACCCCGCGGAATGTGCGCGCGACCACCCCGGTAAGTGCGGTATTGTTTCCCTGCCAGTTCAGCCAGGGGAAATCCCCAGGTCAGCGGGCATCGGGACGTGGCGCAGCTTGGTAGCGCACTTGACTGGGGGTCAAGGGGTCGCAGGTTCAAATCCTGTCGTCCCGACTGTTGCGGAAACGCAGGTCGGAGGCCGTTCTCTCATCCGTGAGAGGGCGGCCTTTGGTGCGTCCGGGGCCGTGGTGGTCGCGGTGTGGTCGCACGCCCGAGCCGGGTCTGGTTGGCGGTGGCGCTGAAGGCCGGTGGCGCGGGGGAGCGGACTCGGCGGAGGGCTTCGCGCAGGGCGTGGATGTGCTCGCGTGCTGGTCGCAGCCAGGCCGGCGGCAGGGCCGTGCATGTGTTGGCCTTCTCGGCTCGGGTCGAGGTCTGGTCGATGGTGTCGACGGCTTCTCTTGCTGCCTGCTGGGTGAGGTGGCTGTAGATGTTCGCCGTGGTCGACAGGGTGGAGTGCCGCAGCGTCTTGGAGGCCACGGTGAGCGGCACGCTGGCTGTGATGGTGATGGTGATGGTGATGGTGGCGGCCAAGTGGCGCAGGTCGGGGACCGTGATCCGCGGGACGCCAGCCTCCTCGGACAGTCGGCGGAGCCGGTCCAGAACCTGGTGGGGTCCCACGGGAGGCCGTCGGGTCGGCAGAACACGAGTCCGGTGAACGGATCGTCAGGATCGCTGCGGTGCCGGGGGCCTCTACCGGGCACTGGAGGACCAGTGCTGCGGCGCCGCCCGCGGCCGCGGTCGGTTCTGGCTCGCCGACCGGCCCGACACGCTGCCGGCCTGGGACGCGGCCGACCGGTCACCTGCGGGTAGGTCGCCTCGGCTGGGGTGGGCGTCAGGGGTGGTGTGGGTGGGGTACGGTCTCGGCCCGGTCCCAGACCGCCTGGAACGCCAGCCTCAAGCAGGCGGCGAGCGCGGGGTGTTCGATGTAGAGCGCGGTGGTGGCCCGGGTGCCGGCCACGGGGTCGGGCATGTCGCACAGCACCTGTGCGGCGTCGGCGATGACCAGCTTCAGGGGGAGCGCCGGTGTGAATCGGGACTCCTCGCCCGCTTCGCCGAACCGGCGGACGTTTTCCAGGACTTCCGCTTCGCCGAGCCCGTCATGGGTGTAGACGGCGCGGGCGGTGCCCCCGGCCCGACGCAGTCTGCGCACGGCCTTGATGCCCTCGTTGTTGGCCGTGGGCGCCACGAAGGGCGGCTTGCAGAAACTGAGGAGTTCGTGCGTGGCCTGCCGCTGGATGCTCGCGAAGCGTTCGGCGATGGCCTTGGGGTCGCGTAGTACCTCGATGTAGTCGAGGGGGTCGGTGTGTGTCCGGCCGTCGGACCAGACCGGCGCCAAGGCCGCGGCCAGCGCCGTCGACACCTGATCGAGCCTGTCCAGCGACTCCCTTTGCAGGGCCATCAGGCGGGCGACGGCCGAATCGGGCGGCACGGCGGAGAAGGTGGCGACGCGTCCGGGGCGCAGGATGGTGAGGCGCCGCCGGACGAGTGCGTCCAGTACGTCGTACACGCGCTGGCGGGGGACGCCCGCGGTGCGGGCCACCTCCGCGGCGGTGTACGCCTCGCGCCTGACCAACGTCAGGTAGACCCGGGCTTCGTACCGGGACAAGCCGAGTGCGACAAGGTCGTTGACCGTGCTGTCGTCCAACTCCATGGCAGCACAAGGTATACCCGGAGATCACGTGTCGAAAGCAAGCCTTTGCCCTACGGGGGGTGTTCCCTTGGGCCCGGTCGTCACTACCTTCTGCGGTGGCCACCACTGCACGTGGTTGCAGTCGCATCAATGAATCCGTGCCACTCGTCATCCCGCGCCGACGCCGTTGTTTGGCATGTCATGGACGTGACAATCGCGGTCCCCACGTCGCGGCGAGTCAACCCCCCCATGGAGGGCCGTTCATTGCAACCGAACCTGTCCGAGCGCACCAGACGCCTGACCCGTGGTGGCGCCACCGCCTTACTCTCGGCGGTGGCCCTGATATCGGGCGGCATGCTGGCAGTCGCCTCCCCCTCCGTCGCCTCGACCGCCCCCGCCGGCGCCTCGGGCACCACGGCCGCGCACACCCAGCGGCTCTGTTCGGAGCCGACGAAGGCCGGCTTCATGGCCTGCCACGCGTTGGCCCGCACCGACCTCCAGCAGCACCTCGGCCTCACCCCGGGCATCCTCCCCTCCGGCTACGGGCCCACCGACCTGCAGAGCGCGTACGCCCTGTCGGCCTCCGCCGGCGCCGGCGCGACGGTTGCGATCATCGACGCGTACGACGACCCGAACGCCGAGTCCGACTTGGCGACGTACCGCTCCCAGTACGGTCTGCCGGCCTGCACCACGGCCAACGGCTGCTTCAAGAAGGTCGACCAGAACGGCGGCACCAGCTACCCGACCGCGGACTCCGGTTGGGCCGGCGAGATCTCTCTCGATGTGGACATGGTCAGCGCCGTCTGTCCGCAGTGCCACATCCTCCTCGTCGAGGCGGCCCAGCCGTCCATGGTCGACCTGGGCACCGCCGTGAACCGCGCGGTGACCATGGGGGCGAAGTACGTCTCCAACAGCTACGGCGGCGGCGAGGACTCCACCGACGCCGCCTCCGACACCTCCTACTTCAACCACCCCGGCGTCGCGATCACCGTCAGCTCCGGTGACAGCGGCTACGGGGTCGAGTACCCGGCGGCCTCCCAGTACGTCACCTCGGTCGGCGGCACCTCCCTCAGCCGCGCGGGCGGCACCACCCGCGGCTGGTCCGAATCGGTCTGGGGCACCAGCGCCGGCGGCAACGGAGCGGGCTCCGGCTGCTCCGCGTACACCACCAAGCCGTCCTGGCAGACCGACAGCGGCTGCGCCAAGCGCACCGTCGCCGACGTGTCCGCCGTCGCCGACCCGGCCACCGGCCTCGCGGTCTACGACAGCTACCAGGCGAGCGGCTGGAACGTCTACGGCGGCACCAGCGCCTCCGCGCCGATCATCGCCTCCGTCTACGCCCTGGCCGGCAACCCGGCCGCGGGCAGCTACCCCTCCTCCTACCCCTACGCCCACACCGCGTCGCTCAACGACGTGACCAGCGGCGCCAACGGCTCCTGCGGCAGCAGCTACCTCTGCACCGCGAAGTCCGGCTACGACGGCCCGACCGGTCTCGGCACGCCCAACGGCACGGCGGCCTTCAACGGCGGATCCACCGGCGGGAACACCGTCACGGTCACCAACCCCGGCAGCCGGTCCACCACCGTCAACACGGCGGCCTCAGTGCAGATCCAGGCGACCGACTCCGCGAGCGGGCAAACCCTCACCTACAGCGCCACCGGGCTCCCGGCCGGCCTGTCGATCAACGCCTCCACCGGCCTGATCAGCGGTACCCCGACCACAACCGGCACCTACAACGTCACCGTGACCGCCAAGGACACCACCAACGCGAGCGGCAGCACCTCCTTCACCTGGACCGTCACCCCGGTCGGTGGCAGCTGCACTCCGGCCCAGCTCCTCGGCAACCAGGGCTTCGAGTCCGGTGCCGCCGCCCCCTGGACCGCCTCGGCGGGCGTGGTCGACAACGGCAGCGGCGAAGCCGCCCACTCCGGCTCCTGGAAGGCCTGGCTCAACGGCTACGGCTCCACCCACACCGACTCGCTCTCCCAGTCGGTGACCATCCCGGCCGGCTGCCACGCCACCCTCAGCTACTACCTGCACATCGACACAGCGGAGACGAGCACCACCACCGCCTACGACAAGCTGACCGTGCAGGCCAACTCCACCACCCTGGCCTCGTACTCCAACCTCAACAAGAACACCGGCTACGCGCAGAAGACCTTCGACCTGTCCTCGTACGCGGGGCAGACGGTGACCCTCAAGTTCACCGGCACCGAGGACTCCAGCCTCCAGACGTCATTCGTGATCGACGACACGGCGCTCACCACCAGCTGACCGCTCCGTGAACGACGGGTCCGGACCGCAGGCATCGGTCCGGGCCCGCCCGTGCGGGTGCGGCGTTCCAGCCCACTCGCGACCGGCCGACAAGCCCCGGAAAACGTGTTGGCGGCGGATCGGTGGGGTCGGGGCCACGGGAAAACGCTTGGACTGCTCGGGCGTGCTTGCAGGACACTGCCAATCCTCCGCCGGTTCTACGACGCAGGGTTGCCATGGCATCGCTCGGATTACGCGAAAATTCGCCGGACACGGACACGGACACGGACACTGGTACGGGCGCGACGCTTCTCGCCCTTCGGTACTACGGAAGGGAGTTGGTCCGCCACAGATGGCTGACCCTGCCCGCGATGTTGCTGCCCGCGATGGGCAACATCGGCATCAACTACATCGCGCCGCTGGTCGTCGCGAAGCTCATCGCCCACATCGCGGGGGACGGCGGCGGCACCGGCATCGGCCCGATGTTGCCCTACGTCCTGTGGTTCGGGGGGACCCTGCTGCTCGCCGAGGCGCTGTGGCGCCTCGGACTGCACTGCCTGAACCGCCTTGACGCCCGGGGCATCGAGAGCCTCTACGTGATCGGCATGGACGAGCTGTTCGCCAAGGACGCCGCGTTCTTCCACGACAACTTCGCGGGCTCGCTGACCAAGCGGGTCCTGAGCTTCGCCTCCCGCTTCGAGGAACTCGTCGACACGCTGACCTTCTCCGTCATGGGCAGCTTCGTGCCGCTGGCGTTCGGATCGGTGGTGCTGTGGCACTACGAACCCCTGCTCGTGGTGGCCCTGCTGTCGATGATCGCGCTGACGGCGTTGTGCGTGGCGCCCCTGATCCGGCGGCGCCAGGGGCTCGTGCGGAAGCGTGAGGAGGCGATCGCCCGGGTCTCGGGCCACGTCGCGGACAGCCTGATGAACATCGACACGATCCGGGCGTTCGGCGCCGAGGAGCGCGAGGCCGCCGAGCACCGGTCGCGGGTCGCCGAGTCACGGCGGCTCACGCTGCGCTCCTGGGACTACGGCAACCTGCGCATCGACACGCTGGTCGCGCCGATGTCGGTGGTCACCAACGCGCTGGGGCTGCTCCTCGCCGTCACGCTCGCCGGCTCCGGCCACGGCGTGGAGGCGGTCGTCGTCGCCTTCACCTACTACTCCAACGCGACCCGGATCATGTTCGAGTTCAACCAGATCTACCGCCGTCTGGAAAGCTCGATGACCGAGGCCGCCCAGTTCACCGAACTGCTGCTGGAGCGGCCGACCGTGCTCGACCTGCCGTCCCCCGAGCCGCTGCGGTCCAAGACCGCCGCCGACGTGCGCTTCGAGCAGGTGACGTTCACCCACGCGGGTGCGAAGCCGCTCTTCGAACGCCTCGACCTGAGCGTGCCCAGCGGGACGAAGATCGGCCTCGTGGGTCGCTCCGGCGGGGGCAAGACCACGCTCACCCGGCTGCTGCTGCGCATGACGGACATCGACTCCGGCCGCATCCTGATCGGCGGGCAGGACATCAGCAGGCTGCGCCAGGCCGACCTGCGCGGCCTGATCGCCTACGTGCCGCAGGACCCGGCGATGTTCCACCGCACGCTCCGGGACAACATCGCGTTCGCCCGGCCGGCGGCCACCGACGCCGAGATCCGTCGTGCGGCGGAGGCCGCGCACGTCACGGAGTTCGCGGACGGGCTGCCGGAGGGGTTCGACACCATGGTGGGCGAGCGGGGCGTCAAGCTGTCCGGCGGACAGCGCCAGCGGGTCGCCCTGGCCCGGGCGATCCTGCGCGACGCGCCGATCCTGCTCCTCGACGAGGCGACCAGCGCCCTGGACTCGGAGAGCGAGATCCTCGTCCAGGACGCGCTGTGGCGGCTCATGGAGGGGCGGACGGCGCTGGTGGTGGCGCACCGGCTCAGCACGGTCGCCACGATGGACCGCCTCGTCGTCCTCGACCGCGGCCGGATCATCGAGCAGGGCACGCACGAGCAACTGCGCGCCTCGGACGGCGCCTACGCGAAGCTGTGGCAGCACCAGTCGGGCGGCTTCCTCGAAGACACCGTCTGACGTCCGGCGAGTGGCCGTGCGCCAGGCTCGGCTGCCGGCCACCCATCATGGGCCGGCCGGTAGGTCCGCCGGCCCGGCTATGGCGACCAGTCGGCGGCGATGGCACGCAGGGCGGTCAAGTGGCGGTGGTAGACGGCTCGGCCCTCGGGAGTCAATGAGAGCCAGGTGCGCGGGCGCCGGCCCACGCGTCCTTTGTGGACCTCGATGTAGCCCACCTCTTCCAAGGCCGCGATCTGCTTGGAGAGGGCCGAGTCGCTGACCTCGACCAGATCCCGCAGGAAACCGAACTCGGCCTTGTCCAGCGGTGCCAGCGCGGCGACCACCGACAGCCGCACCGGGGCGTTGAGCAGTGCGTCGAGCTCGTGCCGGGGGTGGGAGCCCGGCCCGCCGGGGGTCACGACGGCCGCCGCAGTTCGAGCCAGGCGCCGGTCGCGGGTGGCAGGGCACAGACCACGGCGCCCACCACGGCGAAAGCGGCGCTGCCCGGGAAGACCTGGAGACCCACGATGAGCGTCGCGCCGAAGATCAGGCCCCACGCACCGATGATCATCCCGTGGCGGACTCCGAAACCCCGGCGGACCGCCTGCTGCCGTGCCGCGTACAGGCTCAGACCACCGACGAGAAGCATCTGCGTCACGGCGAACACGGCGGCCGCCACGGGCCCGTGCCACAAGAGGGCAGTGGGCACTACGAGCAGCTGAGCCCCACCGAAGACCGCGAGATATCGCGTGTACCAGTCGCTGCCCCGCAGCGCGGCGCGCTCCATGCCGACCGCCCGCTCAAGGGCCCCCGCCCCCTCACTCGGTCCGTCCACCATGGTTCCCCCTCGCTCGAGCCATTGCCTGTCCGCAATGGCTTGTACTTGCCACATTGGCATGTAGAAGCCATTTGGGCAAGTGAATGGCCTGTCAGGATCCGGTCAGGGCCTCGAGTGCCGTGTTGAGCTCCAGGACGTTGACGCGGGGTTCGCTCATGAAGCCGAGGGTGCGGCCTTCGGCGACGAGGCGTTCCACCCGTCGCACGTCGAGCTTCTGTCCGGATCGCAACTCTTGACGCCCTCCTGGCGGGCGCGGGGTCGACCTCGGCGGCCTTCATGCGCGCCGCTCCCGCTGTGGCGATCGACCTCGCATTCGAAGGTAGGCAGGCGGCCAGCGTTAAGAATGTGTCAGGATTGGACCCCGGTCGGGCAGGAATGTTCAGGATGCGTACGCTGGCTCAGCCGTCGAGGTGATGGCCGATTTCATGCGTACGACAGGAGCACCACGATGGCCACCCCTGCCCGCACGCCACGCCTGCGCGCGTGGCTGCTGGAAGGCTTGACCGACCGCCCCAAGCAGCAGGACCACACCGAGCACGAGGGGCGCCCCTGGTGGCGCGTCATGTGCCTCACCGGTCTCGACTACTTCTCCACCCTCGGCTACCAGCCCGGCATCGCGGCCCTCGCCGCCGGCCTGTTGTCGCCGGTCGCGACCATCGTGCTCGTCCTGCTCACCCTCTTCGGCGCACTGCCCGTCTACCGGCGGGTGGCCGAGGAGAGCCCGCACGGCGAGGGCTCCATCGCGATGCTGGAACGGCTGCTCTCCTTCTGGAAGGGCAAGCTCTTCGTCCTGACCCTGCTGGGCTTCGCGGCGACGGACTTCCTGATCACCATCACCCTCTCCGCCGCCGACGCCACCGCGCACATGGTGGAGAACCCGCACCTGACCGCGACGCTGCACGGCCACGAGGTGGTCATCACGCTGCTGCTGGTCGCCCTGCTCGGGGCGGTGTTCCTCAAGGGGTTCAGCGAGGCCATCGGCGTCGCCGTCGTCCTGGTCGGCACCTACCTCGCCCTGAACGTCGTCGTCATGGCCGTCGGCCTGTGGCAGGTGGTCTCCCGACCGCACGTCATCGTCGACTGGTCGCAGGCCCTGATCACCGAACACGGCAACCCGTTCATGATGATCGCCATCGCCCTCGTCGTCTTCCCCAAACTCGCGCTCGGCATGTCGGGATTCGAGACCGGCGTGGCCGTCATGCCGCACGTACGGGGCGACCGGGACGACACGGCCGACGAGCCCGCCGGGCGCGTGCGCGGGACGAAGAAGCTCCTGACCACCGCCGCCGTGATCATGAGCGTCTTCCTCATCATCAGCAGCTTCATCACCACCCTGCTCATCCCCGCGGACGCGTTCAAGCCCGGCGGCGAGGCCAACGGCCGAGCCCTGGCGTACCTCGCCCACGAGCACCTCGGCACCGCCTTCGGCACGGTCTACGACGTCTCGACCATCTGCATCCTGTGGTTCGCCGGCGCCTCGGCGATGGCCGGACTGCTCAACCTGATGCCCCGCTACCTGCCCCGCTACGGCATGGCCCCGCAGTGGGCCCGGGCGCTGCGCCCGATGGTGATCGTGTTCACCCTCGTCGCGTTCCTCGTCACCTGGCTCTTCGACGCCGACGTCGACGCGCAGGGCGGCGCCTACGCCACCGGCGTCCTCGTCCTGATCACCTCCGCCGCCGTCGCCGTGACCATCGCCGCCCGCAAGGCCGGCCAACGCGGCTGGACCATCGGCTTCGGCCTCATCTCCGCGGTCCTCCTTTACACGACCGCCGTCAACGTGGTCGAACGCCCCGACGGCGTGAAGATCGGCGCCTGCTTCATCGCCGGCATCATGGCGCTCTCCCTGCTGTCCCGCCTCGCCCGCGTCTTCGAACTGCGGGTCACGGACGTGGAACTCGACGCAGTGGCCCAGCGGTTCGTCCGCGACGCCGCCGACCGCACGATCCGCTTCGTCGCCAACGAGCCCGGCAGCCGCGACGAGGCGGAGTACCGGGACAAGGCCCGGCAGATCCACGAGGACAACGACATCCCGCCCGGTGACGACATCGTGTTCGTCGAGGTCACCGTCCTGGACGCGTCCGAGTTCGAGTCGGGTCTGCGCGTGCGCGGGGAGGTGCTGCACGGTCGCCACCGGGTGCTGACCCTGGAGAGCGCCAGCATCCCCAACGCCTTGGCCGCACTGCTCCTGCACGTGCGCGACGAGACGGGGCAGCGTCCGCACATCTACTTCGAGTGGACGGAGGGGAACCCGATGGCCAACTTCCTGCGGTTCTTCCTCTTCGGCCAGGGTGAGGTCGCCCCGGTCACCCGCGAGGTCATCCGCGAGGCCGAACCCGACCGTCGGCTCCGACCCCACGTCCACGCCGGCTGAGGCGCCACCCGGCGCCCCGCGCGCCGAGGGGCGGTTCAGGCTGCCACGGAACGGAGCCCCCCGCATCCGCAGGGGGCTCCGGCGGGGGACGCGTCCGCCTCGACCTGCGGGACGCGGGGCGCGGCGCCATCATGAGGGAGATCCCACCCCAGCTTCGTCAGGAGCCTGTTGTGTTCGAACGCCAGCCTCGCCAAGACCGCATCGAACTCCCCGTCGCCGCAGCGGCCGACGCCCCCCGAAGCGCGGTCGGCAGGGCGGGGGAGGCCCGTCGGCGCTACCACGCCGCCGGGGACTACTGGTTCAACGAAGAGGGCGCCGACGGCCGTCACGAGGGCCACAGCCGCCCCGGCCCGGGGAACTGAGCCGAGACCGCCCGGGGAACGAGCCGCCGGCCGCGGCGCGAGGCTGCGGGCACGGCGCGGAGCAGGGCCCGGGAGGCGAGCCCGATGACGGCACCGGCCGCGACATCGCTGGGGTAGTGGGCACCGCTGTGGACCCGCTGGACGGCGAGGGCGGTGGCAGCCCCAAGGCACAGCGCGCCGGCTCCGGGCCACTTCTCGGTCACGGCCGCGCTGAAGGCGACCGCGGCGGCGGTGTGTCCCGACGGAAAGGACGAGGAGTCGGGCCGCTCCCGCACCTCGTCCGCGCGAAACCATTCCTCAGGCGGCCTGTCCCGGGCCACGAGCTGTTTGACGACGGCGTTGGACAGCACTTCGGCCACCGCCATTCCCGTCAGCCCCGCCACCGCGGCCGCGCGTCCGCGCCGACCGCCCGTGACGGCCAACAGCAGGGCGACGCCCCACCACAGTTTGGTGCGCCGGGCGGCGCCCTCGACCCCGGACAGGGCACGCCGGGCCCAGAGCGGGTCCCAGCCGGCCAGGCGCCGGGTGAGACGCCGCTCCGCGGACCGTAGTCTCGGCAGGGCGCGCGTCACGCGGTCACGGACTCTCGGTGTCGCCGGGCCGGGTGGCCGCCTCGTCGGCGGGGGTGCGAGGCACCGCTCCCCGCGGCGCGGCCGTCCGGGGCGAGGCCTGTCGGAGGCGGTCGATCAGCCGGGAGGCCTCCGCTTTGCTGAGCGTCTCGGGGACGTCCTCCCCGGCCTCCCGGGCCAGGGTGTGCAGGTAGCTCAGCTGGGGACCGGTGGCCGGCTCGTCACCGGTGACCCACTCGTCGACGTCCTTGTCCGGCTGCTGTTCGTTGGGATTCAGATCGGTCATAACGTCCGACTACCCCGCTCGTCGGCCATGCCATCTCCGACGACGGGGAAATCTCGCGCCCCGTCGTACCGCCCGCAGTCGTGTTCCGGTAGTCCCGTCGGCCGCGGTCGTATCGCCTGCGGGCGTACGGGGGCCGCACGAGTCGTGTGGGTCTACGGGTGGTAGGTGACCTTCGCGACGCGGTCCCGCCGGGGGCGGACCGAGGGGCGGGGGCTGATCGCGAAGTGGGCGTCCAGGCCGGTCAGACGAAGCAGCCGGATCACCCGGGGCGCCGGCTCCGCGAGGCTGAGCCGGTCCGGGCCGAGGCTCAGGCGGGCTCGCAGCAGGATGTTGATCAGGGCCGCGCCACCGAAGCTCACGTCCCTCAGGTTCAGCACGACGGGCAGGGGTTGGCGGGGGGAAGCCGCTGATTCAAGGGTGCGTCGCAGGGGGTCGATCGTGTCGAGATCGACCTCGCCACTGACCGTGATGACCCACGCGTTCTCGGTCCGGACAGTGGTGACGTTCAACAGGTCGTTGTTCAGGTGGTGGATACGAGTCGTCGGCACAGATGGCCTCTCATGGGCTTACGGCGAGGCCGACCGGACGGTCGTCTCCCGCTTCGGGTTCTGCGGCGCCGCCACCTCGTTGGTCAGCGCTGCGCAGCTCCGGCCTTCACGCACGACCAGGATCTCCACGCTAGCGATATAGTTTCCACATGGCAACAATTGCTGGTGGGGGCGGGCGTACCGGGGGCCCCGGTTCCGGGGTCGGTGCGCGGCGGGGACCGGCTCAGGCGGTGTCCGTCATGGCGGCGGGGGCGCCGGGATCGCGGCGGGGCAGCCCCATGCGGGCACCGGCGGCGTCCTCGAAGGCGGCGAGTCCGAGGGTGAGGGCGGCAAGCTGCGCGGGGGGCATGGAGGCCAGTACGTCGGTCACCTCGCGCCGGCGGAAGGCGCGGATCTGATCGAGCGTGTCCTGCCCCGCCCGGGTGAGGCGCAGTTCGATCTCTCGCGCGCTGTGGGCGCTCGCGGTCCGGCGGAGCAGCCCGACGGCTTCGAGACGATCGCACAGGCGGCTCACCGCCGACGGGCGGGAGCCCAACGCCTCGCTCAACGCCCGGAGATTGACGCCCTGGTTCGATTCGATGACGAAGAGAGCGCGCAGCTGGGACGGGGGGACCGAGCCGGTCGCCACCGCCTCCTGCCCGCGGGCCCACAGCACGTCGAGCAACTGCGAGACCGTGCTCAGGGCATGGGCTGCCGCCAGGTGGTCGGGGTGCTGGCCGGGCGGGGGCATTGGCCTACTGTGTCATCCCGCACCCTGCCCCAGCCATCCCGGCAGCTCTCGGCCGTCGCCCCGGCCGCCGTCGGGCCTGTCCTGCCCCGCTCCGCCCGCACGCTCCGCACCGCCCCCCGCCGACCGCCGCCCACCGGCCGCCGTGACCCACCACCACCGTGACCTTCGACCCCTGTCACCCTCGACCACCGTGACCCTCTAGAGAGCCTGACCCGACGATGACGAACTTCCTGGCTGTCGAGCGCGCCCTGCGCGCCGCCGCTCCGCACGCACTGATCGAGGCGGCCCGTTCCGCCCTCGCGACCCACTACGGGGCGTACGCCGTGGAATTGTTGATGGCCGACTACAGCCTCGCCACTCTGCACCCCGTCACCGCCGTACCCCGTTCGGCCACCGCGCTGTCCGTCCACAGCACCGTCGCGGGCCGCGCCTTCGGAAGTCAGGTGCCCTGCCAGGAGGACACCGGCCCGGGCGTGATCGTCATGCACCTGCCGGTGACCGTCCGCGGGGACCGGCTCGGCATCCTCTCGGTGTCGCTGCCCGGCGAATCGTGCACCCCCGAGTCCCGCAACGACCTCGCCGAGATCGCCGGCCTGCTCGGGCACGAGGTCCTCGTCGCCGAACGGGACACGGACGTCTACCTCCAGGCGCGCCGCGTCAGCCGGCTCACCCTGGCGGCGGAGATGCAGTGGCAACTGTTGCCGGCCCGCGCCTGCGCGCGGGCCGAGTACTCCATCGGCGCCCAGCTGGAGCCCGCGTACGCCATCCACGGGGACAACTTCGACTGGGCCAGTACCGCCGAGACCCTCACCCTCACCATCACCAACGGCATGGGCGAAGGCATCCAGGCGGCCCTGCTGACCAACCTCGCGGTCAACGCCCTGCGCAACGCCAGGCGCGCCGGCATCGGCATCGCGGATCAGGCCGCCCTGGCCGACCAGGCCCTTTACGCCACGCACCGGGGCGAAGCGTACGTCTCCACCCTCCTGCTCTCCTTCGAGCTGGCCACGGGGCGGGTGCAGGTCGTCGACGCCGGCTCACCGCAGCTGTGGCGCCAGCGGGACAAGGCCGTGGAGCGCGTGCCCTTCGAGGCCCAGTTCCCCCTCGGCATGTTCGACCAGTCGGAGTACGGGCTCCAGGAGTTCCGCGTCCTGCCGGGCGACCGGCTCGTCTTCGTCAGTGACGGGGTCTACGCCGCCTCCTCGCCCGGGGGCGAGGCGTACGAGGAGCGGGCGCTGGCGCGGGCGATCGCCTCCGCGGCCCTGCTTCCGGCCACGGAGGTCCCCACCGCGGTCCTGCGGGCGCTGCGGGACTACCGCGACGCCGACGCGGACGACGACGCGCTGGTGGTCTGCCTCGACTGGCACGGCCGCGGCGCTCTGTCCGCGGCCTGAGCGGGACGCACCGGCACGGATGCCGCGCGGATAAGAAAAACGTAAGAGCGCGGCATGGACGGATTCGCCCCGGGCAGACCCGTGTCGGAGGTGGATGACCATGGTCCCGCTGCTTCTCGTTCTTCTGCTCGTGCTGATTCTTTTCGGCGCCGGCTTCGCCATCAAGATCCTCTGGTGGATCGCGCTGGCGGTCCTGGTGATCTGGCTGATCGGCTTCGTGGCCAGGCCGCGTGGCGGTGGTGGCGGCCGCTGGTACCGCTGGTAGCGCGTACCCCGTTCCCACAGGCTCGGGGCCCGACCCGTGAGGGGCGGGCCCCTTTCTGTCGTGCCGGGCCCGTACGGGACGGACCTACCACTCCGGGTGCACCTCGTAACTGTCGTGCCGCACGCCGTCCGCGCCGACCCAGGGGCGCAGGCGGCCCGGTCCGCTGTCGGCGTGCGAGTAGGCGACGGGCTCCCCGGTGTCGTCCGTCACGATCACGGCCCCGGCTCGCTGGGCACTGCGCAGGGCGTGCGTCCAGTGCCGCCCGCGCCTGCCCGTGCGGTAGTCGGGAACTTTGCAGTCGGCCATCACCGATCACGCACCACTCCGCCGTCGTCTGCGATTGGACGGTTTTGGTACCCGTTTGAGCGCGTATTCCACCCTGAGTACGTTATGTCTTTTTTGCTCCGTTTTGGGGTTCGTCGCGGTCGGACGGGTACGCGCGGGTGGAGGACGGATTGATTGCTTCGATCGACGAGGAGAAGAGCCTTGACTGACATCCAGGACTCAGGCCGCCGTCCGGCCGGAACGCCGGCGGCGGTAGCGCGAACGGCCCAGGACACGCTGGGGGAGAGCGCCGCGAAGGCCGGCGACAAGGCGACCGACGTGGCCCAGACCGCCAAGGAGCAGGCGGGACAGGTCGTCGGCGAGGCCACGAGCCAGGCCAAGGACCTCATCGGCGAATTCAGGGACCAGCTCCAGGACCAGGCGGGGACCCAGACGCGCCGCCTCGCCGGGAACGTGCGCCGGCTCTCGGACGAACTGCGCGAGATGAGCGAGAACAGCGGGTCCGGTTCCACGGCGGCCGGACTGGTCGGCCGCGTGGCGGAAAGCGGCCGCCAGGTCGCCGACCGCATGGAAGAACGTGGCCCCGAGGGCCTGGTGGGCGACCTCCAGGACTTCGCCCGCCGCCGCCCCGGTGTGTTCCTCGCGGGAGCCGCACTGGCGGGCTTCGCGGCGGCGCGCGTGGTCCACGGCCTCAGCGCCGCGGCGCCTTCCGGCACGACCGGCCCGCGTGCCGTCCCGGCGGCGGGGAGCGACGGGTTCGCCGCCCCCTCACCTGGCCCCTCGCCCGCGGTCTCGCCCGCCACCGAAGGCAACGGCGCGCCGCCCGGCACCGGCCGAGGGGCGTACAGCGATCCCCTCGACACCTACGGACAGTCACAGCCGCCTCACGTGACGCCGGCCCCGCAGGGCGCGCCGGCCCCGCCGCCGTACTCGCCCGGCTCCCCCTCGGAAACCGGCGGCGCCCACCCGACGGAAGGCGGTTGACCGTGGCCATCTCCGCACACGAACGGCCGCCGGCCCCGTCGGCACCACCCCGGTGGACCCCCGACGGTCAGCGGTGGACCGAGCCGCAGACCGAACCGTCGATCGGAAACCTGATCTCCGAGATCGGCACGGACCTCTCACACCTGGTCCGTGACGAGATCGAGTTGGCGAAGGCCGAGATCAAGCAGGAGTCGACGAAGGCGGGCAAAGCCGTGGGGATGCTGGGCGGCGCGGGTTACGCCGGTCACCTGGCCCTGTTGTTGGGCAGCCTGACCATCGTCTTCGCCCTGTCCCATGCCATGGACATCGCGTGGGCGGCGCTGATCGTCACGGCTGTGTGGGCGGTGGCCGGCGCGATCCTCTACGTCAACGGACGCAAACAGCTGCGGACCGTCAACCTCAAGCCCGAGCAGACCGTGGAAGCGGTGAAGGAGGACGCCCGATGGGCACGACACCCGATCAGTTGAGAACCGATGTGGAGTACAGGCGTGCCCACTTGGCGCGCAACGTCGACCTCCTCGCCGACAAGATGACGCCGCGCCGCATGGCGCAGCGGCGGGTCAGCTCGGTGCGAAGGGGGCTGGGCGGGGTGAAGGAGCGCGTGATGGGCACGGCGCACGAGACCGCACAAGGCATCACCGACGGCACCGGCCAGGCGGTGGAGAACATCGCGGACACCGCCCGGGAGGCGGTGGGCGACGTGAGCGAGACCCTCCAGCAGGCGCCCGCCCGGGCACGGAAGCAGACCCAGGGCAGCCCCTTGGCCGCGGGCCTCATCGCCTTCGGCGCCGGTCTGCTCGCCGGGAGCCTCTTGCCGACCACCGAGGCGGAGGAGCGGGCGGGACGTCAACTGCGGGAGCACGGACAAGAGCTGCTGGAGCCCGTGAAGCAGACGGCCCTGGGGGCCGCCCAAGAGGTCGGGGACGAACTGCGCGAACCCGCCGCCGAGGCGGTCGAGTCCGTCAAGTCCGCCGCGCAGGACGCCGTGTCGACCACCCGGGGACAAGCCAAGGACGCGGGACAGGAGACGGCCGAGGATCTGCGCCGGGCCGGCCGGGAAACGGCAGACCAGGCCAAGGCCGCCGCGACCGGCGGGACCACCGCCGGCGCCCCCGGTTCCACGAGCCGTGAGGGAACCGAGGACGGTCCGGGGTACATGACCTGACATTCGCCTCGCCCCGTACGTCTGTGTCCCCCGGCCGAACCGGCCGGGGGACACAGACGTACGGTTCGGGCCCCGGACGGGGCCCGCGGGGTGCCGGGTCAGACGATCCGCCACCGGGCCATCGCCCAGGAGAACACCCCGAACAGCATCAGCCCGATGGCCACCGCCACCAGCAGCAACGGTCCGGCGGGGGTCTGCGTCAGCGTGCGCAACGTGTCGTCCATGCCCTTCGCCTGCGCGGGGTCGTAGCGCACTGCCGCGTGCACCGCGAAAGCCCCCGCCGCGGCGAAGACCGTACCGCGCGCCACACCGCCCGCCAGGCCGAGGAGATCGACGGCGCGACGCCACTGGGGGGAGAGTCCGCTCAGGTTCATGTGCTTGCGGAACTTGTGCTGCACCGCCCGCACGGCGGTGACGACTCCGCCCACGACGAGGGCCGCGCCGACCGCGCCGACCAGCCATTGGCCGCCCGGCCACCCGAGGACCCGCGCCGTCACGTCACGCGACTGCTCGTCGCTGGAGCGGGTGCCTCCCGAGCCGGCCGCGAAGGAAAGGACCGAGTACGCGGCGGCGGCGTAGAACACCGCCCGCGCCGCCGAGGCCAGCCGCTTCGTGGCCGCGTCGCCCTTGGGGCCGGCGGCGCCCAACGCGACCTCGGACAACCGCCAGAGCATCATGCAGGCCAGTCCGATGCCGACGGCCCAGACCAGGAAGGGGCCCAACGGCTTCCCGGCCAGCTCCTGCAACGCGCCCTGCCGGTCGGCTTCCCGGCCGCCGCCGGTGCCGAGGCCGACCCGTACGGCCAAAAGCCCGGTCATCGCGTAGAGCACGCCCCGGGCCACCAGCCCGCTGCGCGCCGTGACCTCGCGAGCGGCGCCGCCGCGGGAGACGGCGCGCAGCCCTTCGTCCGCCACCGTGGCGCTCACCGGCCCGGACCTCGCGTCGACGGGCGCCGGACGTTCCC
The DNA here is from genome assembly GCF_055231995.1 of Streptomyces sp. Tek67B01. Taxonomy (NCBI): domain Bacteria; kingdom Bacillati; phylum Actinomycetota; class Actinomycetes; order Kitasatosporales; family Streptomycetaceae; genus Streptomyces; species Streptomyces sp. Tek67B01. The sequence continues at coordinate 1,311,437 of NZ_JBUYUY010000001.1, read as the reverse complement.
CTCTGCGTGCCACATCCCTCAACCTTCCCCGTGCGGTCGGTTCGTGCGTCTTCGGACAGCGGAAGCCGCCGTACCGGCCCGTCGGGCGGGCCGTTCGGCGCTGCGGGGAGGCAGCGGTCGGGGCCCGGTGTGCCGGGAGAGGCGGGTACGGCAGCGGGTCGTGCCGTTGTGTGTCGTGTCGTTTCGGTTGTCCGCACGCGACACCCGGGGGGAGGGGGTGCCGCGTGCGGACGCCGATCCCGGTGGCCTGCCACACCGCTCGAAGCACCAGCCCACCGACATCAAGCCGTATGGCCCCGATCCCGGAACGCAAACGTGGCTTCGCCGCCTTCTTTTGCCTCTTTGGCCGGACGGTCCGATGAGCGGCCCGTCGGCCGCTTCAAGGCCGCTCGGCCGGGCACACGTCAGAAACGATCTTGCACCTACAGAGGTCTTGGGACGACAGGGGGGCGATGCGCCGATGACCACTGAGACCCAGCCCATACCCGCGACCGTGCGCACGGCGGGGCGCAGGTACCGGTTCAGCCTGCGCGCGACCGCACTGTGGTTCGCCGCCGTGGCGCTGCTCGTGTGCGGCGCCGGCTTCGCCGTACGGGTCCTGGCGGCAGCCGCCGCCGCGCACCCCCTCGTCGCCGTACTGGCCTCGGCCGGCTGTGTCGCGGTCGCGTGGAGCTCCGTCCGCGCGGGGCGTCGGCTGCGCCCGCGCCGGGCGGCGCGCCGTGCGGCGCGGGCGCTGGAGTACGCGGCGGCGGAGCTCGTGGAGCCGGCGCCCGCCCCCGCGCCGCTCGTACCCGAGACGCACCGGGTGGCCACGGAAGCGGTGGCATTCGACGCGGTAGTGGACGCGGTAGTGGACGCGGAGGACTACGACGCGCTCGACGGTGACGCGTTCGAGGGGGCCGTCGCCGAGCTGTGCGAACGGGACGGCTGCCTCGACGTACGCGTCGTAGGGGGCGCGGGGGACCTGGGCGCCGACATCGTCGCCATCGCACCCGACGGGCGGCGCATCGTCATCCAGTGCAAGCGCTACTGCGCCACCAACAAGGTCGGATCCCAGGACATGCAGCGCTTCGGCGGCACCTGCTTCGCCGTCCACGAGGCGGAGGTGGCCGCGGTGGTCACCACGAGCGACTTCACGGCCCCGGCCGTCGAGTACGCCGAACAGTGCGGCATCCTCTGCTTCGACCGGCAGGCCCTCCACGCGTGGGCCGCGGCGACCGGCCCCGCCCCCTGGGCCTGCGTACCCGCCCCCGCCCCCGAACCGCGGGTGTAGCGGATTCAGGCGGAGCCTACCCACGGGGGCAGCGGTTCGCGGCGTTCGAGCCAGGCCCGGGGAACGCCCGCCAGGCCGGTGCGCGCCGCGACGATCGCGGCGGTGATGGCGCAGGTGGTGTCGACGTCGCCGAGCCCCTCCGCAGTGGTCCACAAGGCGTCGGTGAGGCTGTCCGGGTGCCGCGCGGCGGACCACAGGGCGAAGGGCACGGTATCGCTCGCGCGGATCCGCCGGCCGTCGCCGAGGACCTCGGCGGCCCGGCGCGCACCGGTGTCCCCGGGCAGGTCGGCGGCCCTGCGCAGGCCGTCGCGGATCGGGCCCGCGGGCGTACGTCCGGCGACCTCCCGAAGCAGTACCGGCGCCTCGGGCGCGGGCCGGTCGCGGCTGCGCGCGGCCAGTGCCGCGGCGAGGGCCACGGCCACCGCTCCCGCGATCCCCTCGGGGTGGGCGTGCGTCACCTCGGCGGAGAACGCCGCCTGCTCCACCACCTCGTCGAGGTCGGCGCAGAACCAGGCGCCCAACGGCGCCACGCGCATCGCCGCCCCGTTGCCGAGGCTGCCCTCGCCGCCGAAGAGGCTCTTGCTCCGGGTCCGCCACTCGGCCGGGTGCTCGGCGAGCAGGGGGAGCAACTGGTGCATGCCGTAGCCGTAGCCGCGGTGGGCGTCGGCGGTGTAGGCCGCGGCGAAAGCCTCCGCCAGCCGGTCCTGGTGCACCGAGCCGTGCTCCGCCAGGACCCGGTGGATCGAGAGCGCCATGGCGGTGTCGTCGGTCCAGGGCCAGGGCGACTCCTCCGGCGTCCGGCGTGCCCGGATCGCTTCGAGCGCCTCCTGTTCGGGGCGGAACAGCGGGAACCAACGCTCCCCGAAGGCGTCTGCGAGCGCCAGGCCTTCCAGGGCGTCGAGGGCGGCGGCGGGAACGGCGGAAGAGGCAGGGGCGGCGGGAGAAGCAGGGCCGTCAGCGGCGGCAGGGGTCATGTCCCGCATGCTGTCAGCGCCCGGCGCTCGCGCGCACCCGAATTGGTGGGGCAGGCGGCCGGCCCAGGGGCCGTGCGGCCGCCCCGGAGCAGGGCGGCCGCACGGGGAGGCGGGTCAGAGGCGGGCGAGGACCGCGTTCAGCTTCTCGACCTCCGCCGACTGGTTCTTGACCACGTCGTCGGCCAGTTTCCTCGCGTCGGCGTTGACGCCGCCGCGCTGTTCGGCGCGGGCCATCTCGATCGCCCCGTTGTGGTGCGCGACCATCAGGCGGGCGAACTTCTTGTCGAAGTCCGTGCCTTGGGCCGCGTCGAGGTCCTTCATGTCCCGGTCGGACATCATCCCGGCGCCCGATCCGTCGTGCGCACCGGAGCCGTGGTCCATGCCGGGCATGGCGGTGTCCGATTCCGGCTTGCCCCAGGCCGCGAGCCAGGACCGCATGGTCCGGATCTCGGGGTCCTGCGCGGTGCGGACCGCGGCTGCGAGCGTCTTGATCTCGGTGTCCCGGGCCCGCCCGTCCGCGAGCGCGGCCATCTCCACGGCCTGCTGGTGGTGGGGGATCATCTGCTGCGCGAACGTGACGTCGGCCGCGCCGAACGCCGCCCGGGAAGCGGTGGGGGCGCCGTGCTCGATGCCGCCCATCGTGCTGCCGCCGCCCCCGCAGGCGGCGAGGAGCAGGGCGGCGGCGGTCGCGGTGGCGGCGAGGGGGATACGGCGACGGAGTGTGGTGTTGGGCATGGTGAAACCTCGCTGTGTCTGATCTGCGTGAGGGTGGACGAACGGGGTCACGCGGGCAGGGTGGACCGGCCCGCGGCGGCGTTCGGCCTATATGCGCAGGATCGACAGGGTCGCGAGATCGGGTATCCGTGGTGGGGGGCGCGGGACCGACCCGGTCACCGCGCCCGCGCGCGGCCGGGCCGGCCCGCCACCGGCGCGGCCCAGGGCGGCGCGCAGCAGTACGAGGAGGGTCGCGGCGCCCAACACGGCCACGCACAGGGAGGCCATGTCCATGCGCATGTCCGGGGCGTGCGGCGTCGCTCGGGCGCCGTCGGCCCGGGCGGCGACCGCCGTCACGGCCGAAGCGTGCGCGGTCGGATGGGCGGCCCGGTGCGCGGACGGTTGCGCGGAGGGGTGGGCGGTCGGGCTGTCGGGGTGCCCGACCGAGTGCATCACGAGGACACCGAGCGCGAGCATGACGACCAGCAGCAGATGCCCCCAGGCACCCTCCGCCCCCCCTCCGCGCCTCGCGCTCACTCCGACGACCTCCCGGAGCCCGACGATACCGCCCGCGCCCCGGGTCGGGGCTCAGGGGGTTCGGGTCGGGGTGCGCGGTGGCGTCACGCCATCCAGAAGAAGACCGCCGTCATGCGCTTCTCCTCCAAGGTGGTGCCGCTGTAACCCGTGGCCGTGTGGATCAGGTTGGCGGAGTAGAGCAGCAGGCGGTTGGCCTTGTGGGGGACGCGCACGTCCTCGACGAAGGCGTCGGGGGAGACGAAACGGGTTCCCAGGGCGTCGACGAGGTTGTTGTGCGGGGCCGCCACCTGGTTGCCGCCGAGGCTGCCGCCCGCGAGCTGCTGGCGGTAGAAGCTGGTGCCGCAGTCCTTGGGGACCAGGGGATTGAGGTAGAGCACGGCCGCGTAGCGGCACAGGGTGCGGGAGTCCGTGTGGGGGCGGGGTTCGCACTCGCCCGCGCCGACGACCTGGACGCAGTTGTGGTTGAACGTGCCACCCCCGGCGGGCGCTTGGGCCCAGATCTTCGCAGCACCCGTCGCCTTGCGCACCAGGCGCTCCACGTGGGCGAGTTCGGCCGGCTCCAGCGCGGGCATCGTGCGCAGGCCCGGCCAGCTCTCCGGCTTGTGGGGGTAGCCCTCCGTCCAGTCGTCCCTGGCCAGGCAGCGCTGCCGGACGGCGTCCGGGTCCGGCAGTACGTCGTCGAGTATCCAGTAGTCGCGGCCGCGGGTGGGCTTTCGGTAGGGGAGTACGGGCAGGGGTGGGGGTCGTAGAGACATGGAGGGGAACGTAGTTGCCGGGCCCGGCGCGCTCACCTGGGAAGGGGTCAACCTTGGGTCAAGGGTTCCTCATGCGGAGTTCCCCCCTGACGAGGCTCCTCGGGCACGGGGGTCCCCGCAGGGGCGGCCGGCGTGCAGTTCCAACGGCCCGGTGCCCTGGGCCCGGGCGGTCAGGCAGGCCTCGATCTGTCGGCGCAGCAGGGGCTTGACCAGGCCGCGCAGCTCGCCCCGGGCCGCCGTGCGCCAGCTCAGCAACTCCCCCCGCGGCAGGCGGATGCCGGCGAGTTCGGCCGGGTCGAGCACACCGCCGTCGTAGAGGAAGCGGATACGGGCCGGACGCCCCTCCTTGTGCGCCCAGTTGACGGCGAGCAGACGTCCGGGGGCGCGGTGCAGGCCGGTCTCCTCGCGCACCTCGCGCGCGGCGGCGGTCCGCGGGGTCTCCCCGAGGTCGCTCTCCACGCCGCCGCCCGGCAGGATCCAGCGGCCGGGCTTGCCGTAGGCCGGGCGCACCAGCAGGACGCGATCGGCAGGGTCGGTGAACAGTACGCTCGCGGCGGTGACGGCCTTGGGGCGCGACGCGCGGTGAGCGGCGGCGTCGAAGGCGCCCGCGTGCTCCAGTTCGGCCCGGCGGGTGGGGTCAAGCCCTGCCGGCGAGCCGGGTTGGGGACTGCCGTCCGTCAAGTGCGCGAAGGAACCGGCGTGCAGGGCGGCCAGGGCGGCGCGAAGCCGGTGGCAGCCGGGGGCGGGGAGCCGTTCGCGGGCCTCCTCGGGCGTCAGCCACCGCGCCCCGGTGATCCCGGCGCCCGTACGGGCGATCGAGGCGGTCTGCGCGCCGGTGAGCGGTCCCACGAGATGGACGTGCGTGACGAGGGACGGCCCGTGCGCGTCGGGTCCGCGGGAGTCGACGGCGAGCAGCCGACCGACCGCGGCCACCAGGCCCAGCTCCTCCCGCAGCCCCCGCGTCAGGGCCTCTTCGGGTGTCTCGGTGTCCGTGGCCGCGGCGCCCGGCAGTTCGAAGGCGTCCCGGCCGGTGGCCAGTACGAGGACCCGCCCGTGGGCGTCCAAGACGATCCCGGTGGCGATCAGGAGCGGGGGCCGCCGGGCGGCGTGGTCGGCGCCCGTCTCACCGGGGCTCGTGCGGTCCGGTGAGGTGCGGTCCGGTGGGTGGCGGTCCGGCACTCGGGCTCCTGGTGAGGGGAGGGGGTGGGGGTGGGCATGGGGTGTTCACCATTGTGGTCGCCCGGCGGCCGGGCGCGGTCAGGCACGGGCCAGCAGCATGCCGCCCATCGTCACCATCGTGGCCGCGACGAGCCCGTCCAGGACCCGCCAGGCCGCCGGACGGGCCAGGACGCCGCTCAGCAGCCGGGCGCCGTAGCCCAGGGTGGTGAACCAGGTCAGGCTGGCCACCCCGGCGCCGATGCCGAAGGCCCACCGCAGATCGCCCCGATCGGCGGCGAGGGAACCCAACAGGAGGACGGTGTCCAGGTAGACGTGCGGGTTGAGCCAGGTCATGGCCAGGCAGGTCAGCACCGCCCGGCGGGCGGAGCCGGCGCTGGCGCCGTCAGTGCCGAGGGCCGCGCCCGGAACGGGCCGCAGGACGCGCCGGGCCGCGAGCACCCCGTAGCAGACCAGGAAGACGCCCCCGGCGACACCGACGACCGTGAGCGCGGCCGGCCAGGCGGTGACGAAGGCGCCGACGCCCGCGACCCCCAGGACGATGAGGACGAGATCGGAGACGGCGCAGATGGCCACGACCGGGAGGACGGCGTGCCTGCGCGCGCCCTGGCGCAGGACGAAGGCGTTCTGCGCCCCGATGGCGACGATGAGGGAGAGGCCGGTGCCGAAACCCGCGAGGGCCGCCGTGGTGGTGCCGTGTGTCATGCGTTCGACCGTAGGCGGCCAAGTCTGTGCAGTACAGCTAAAGATTTTTACGTAGCATTAGCACTCGTGATGGACGAGCTTCCCCTGGACCAAGTACGGACGCTCCTCGCCGTGGTCGACGAGGGCACCTTCGACGCGGCGGCGGCCGCCCTGCACGTGACGCCCTCCGCCGTCAGCCAGCGGGTCAAGGCGCTGGAGCAGCGCACCGGGCGGGTGCTGCTGATGCGGACGAAACCGGTGCGGGCCACCGAGTCCGGGCAGGTGGTGGTCCGCTTCGCGCGGCAGTTGGCCCGGCTGGAGCGCGACGCCCGGGCCGAGCTGGGCATGGGCATGGCCGACGGGCGGGGGCCGGTGCGGCTGCCGATCGCGGTCAACGCGGACTCGCTCGCCACCTGGTTCCTGCCGGCGCTGACCCGGGTGCCGCAGGACCCGCCGGTCAGCTTCGAGCTGCACCGCGAGGACGAGGCGCACACGACGGCCCTGCTGCGGGAGGGGCAGGTGATGGCGGCGGTGACCTCCTCGCCCGACCCGGTGGCGGGCTGCACGGTGCGGCCACTGGGTCTCGCGCGTTACCTGCCGGTGGCGAGCCCCGGGTTCGTGTCCCGGTACCTGGCCGGACCCGGCGGCCTGGCCGATCGGCTCCGGGAGGCGCCGGCGATCGTGTTCGACCGCCGGGACGAGTTGCAGGACAGGTTCGCGCGGTCGCTCGCCGGCCCGGGCGCGCAGGACGCCGCGGCCGCTCCCGCCCGGCACCTCGTGCCGACCTCGGAGGGCTTCCGTGACGCCGTGGCGGCGGGACTCGGCTGGGGGATGGTGCCGCAACCGCAGGCGGAGCCGTTGCTGCGGGCGGGGGCGCTGGTCCTGTTGACCCCCGCGCGGCCGATGGACGTGCCGCTGTACTGGCAGCAGTGGAAGCTGGACTCGCCCGCGCTGGCGGCCGTCGCGACGGTGATCGCCCGGGCCGCGGCGGAGGCGCTCCTGCCCGCGGACCTGACGCTCTAGGGTGGCGCCATGGACTCCTACACGATCGGCCAGGCGGCCCGGCTGCTCGGCGTGAGCGTCGACACGGCGCGCCGCTGGGCCGACGCCGAACGGTTCCCGACCCGACGCGACGGGCTCCGGCGGATGGTCGACGGCCCCGACCTCGCGGCCTTCTGCGTAGAGCTGGCGCGGGAGGGGGCGGACGGCGACGACACCCCTCACACCTCGGCACGCAACGCCTTTCCGGGGATCGTCACCGCCGTGAAGCTCGGCATCGTCGACGCGCAGGTGGAGATCCAGGCGGGGCCGCACCGCGTGGTCTCCCTGCTGACGAGGGAAGCGGTGGAGGAACTCGGCCTGGAGGTCGGGGCCCGGGCCGTCGCCCGCGTCAAGTCGACCAGCGTCTTCATCGACCGCGGCTGACGGGCCGGTCCGGGGCCGCCGGGCGTCCCTCCCGGCCCCGTCCGCACCGGGGGAGGGCCGGGAGGGTGGCTTCGGGGGGACGCGCCGAGAGGGCGCTCGGCAGCGGTGACAGACTGGCCGCTGATCCGCCGAAGGGAAGTACCCCGTTGTCCATGTTCAGCAGCCTGCGCCGGGCCGTGCGCATCGGCTACCGCCGGGCCGTCGACCTCAGCCACCCGGCCCGCTCCCCGCTCGGCAGCGCGGTCGTCAACTGCGTGGTCTACCGCGACGGTGTCCGCCAGGACGGCTGCGCCGACGCGGAGGAGGCGCTGCGCCGGGTCCGCAAGGCGGGCGACGGTTTCGTCTGGATCGGCCTGCACGAGCCGTCCCAGGAGGAATTCGCCGGCCTGGCCGCGCTGTTCGGACTGCACCCGCTCGCGGTCGAGGACGCCGTGAACGCGCACCAGCGGCCCAAGGTGGAACGCTACGACGACACCCTCTTCGCCGTCTTCAAGACGGTCCGCTACGTCGAGCACGAGGAGCTGACCGCGACCAGCGAGGTCGTCGAGACCGGCGAGCTGATGGCCTTCACCGGCGAGGACTTCGTCATCACCATCCGGCACGGAGGACAGGGCACCCTCGGACCCGTCCGCGAGGCACTGGAAGCCGCGCCGGACCAACTCGCCAAGGGGCCGGCCGCCGTCCTGCACGCGATGGCCGACCACGTCGTGGACGACTATGTGGCCGTCACGGACGCCGTGCAGAGCGACATGGACGCCGTGGAGACCGCCGTGTTCAGCGAGAGCGGCGCGGGCGGGGACGCGGGCCGGATCTACCAGCTCAAGCGCGAGCTGCTCGAAATGCGCCGGGCGGTGGCGCCGCTGGCCCGTCCGCTGCAACTGCTGGCCACGCAGCCGATACCGGTGATCCCGCCCGAGATCCGCGCCTACTTCCGCGACGTGGCCGACCACCTCTCCCGCGCCACCGAGCAGATCAACTCCTACGACTCCCTCCTCGATTCGATCCTCCAGGCGCACCTGGCGCAGGTGACCGTCGCCCAGAACGAGGACATGCGCAAGATCACGGCCTGGGCGGCGATCGTCGCATTCCCGACCATGGTCTGCGGGGTGTACGGCATGAACTTCGACCACATGCCGGAACTGCACTGGAGGTTCGGCTACGAGATCGTCGTCGCCGTCATGGCGCTCGCCTGCTACGTGATCCACCGCGGCTTCCGGCGCAACGGCTGGCTCTGAGCCCGCGGCCGGTGACGTCCGCGGCGCACCTCTGCGGCGCCCGCCCCGGCCCCGGCCCGGGGCCGGGCGGAGGTCGCTGAGGCGAAACGGCCGCCGGGGCCCCGCCGTCAGCGGGCACGGGCGGCGGCCAGGCTCATCAGCATCAGGGGCCGGGACGTCGGCCGTGCCGAGCCGCCCGCCGGTTCCAAGGTCAGCCCGACCGCGGTGGCCCCGCCCACCGGGCCGCTCATCAGGGTGCCGCCGTCGCCCGGGACGAGGCCGGCCGGGCGCATCCCCCCGCCGTCCGCGAACCACAGCTGATACGTCTTGCCCGCCGGGGCGGCCGGCAGCCCGGAGCTCAGGAAGGCCGCCCGGTCCCGGGCCGCGCTGACCACCACGGTCGCCCTCGCGCCCGACGCCGAACGGCCGGTGACCGTACGGGCGTCGGAGGCGGTGATCACCTCGGTCAGGTCCCGCAGGTCGTGCACCGCGCGGGCGGACTCCCGGGCCTGCTCGCGCTGCCACAGCGCGGCGCCGCCCAGCGCCAGCCCTCCGGCCAGGCAGGCCGCCAGCGCCAGCGGCAGGGCCCGTCCGCGCAGGGCGACGATCCCCCGCCGCGGCGGGGGCTGTTGCCGTGTCGCGTCGACGCGGGCCAGCACCTCGGCCCGCATCGCGGCCGGCGGGGCCAGGGCGACCGCCGAACCCAGTCGGGCCGCCGTGGCGGCGAACTCCCGTACCTCCTGCGCACACGACGGGCAGCGGGTCAGGTGGTGAGCGAACGCCTCCCGTTCCCCGGGGTCCAGCGCGTCGAGGGCGTAGGCGCCGGACAGCGCGTGCATCTGGTCGGCGTCGACGCTCATGCGGTGACCCCCATGCAGTCGCGCAGCCGGATCAGTCCGTCGCGCAGCCGTGTCTTGACCGTGGGGAGCGGGGTGCTCAGGGTCTCGGCGACCTCGCGGTAGGTGAGTCCGCCGTAGTACGCCAGATGGACGGCCTGCCGCTGGAGTTCGGTGAGCCCGCGCACGCAGCGGCGTACCTGCTCGCTCTCCAGCCGGATCTCCACCCGCTCGCTCACCTCGTCGTAGGCGCGTGTGTGCTCCCGCGCCGCGTTGTCCTGCTCCCGCGCCGTCGCCGCCTGGGCCGAGCGGACCCGGTCCACCGCCCGGCGGTGGGCGATGGTCATCACCCAGGTCATGACGCTGCCCTTGTCGGGACGGTAACGCGGAGCCTGCCGCCAGACCTCGATCAGCACCTCCTGGGTGACCTCCTCCGACTGCGCGCGGTCGCGCAGGACCCTGACGACGATCCCGTGCACGGGACCGGCGATCACCCCGTACAGCTCGGCGAAGGCGTCCTGGTCGCCCCGGGCGATCAGGTGCATCAGGGCGGGGAGGTCGGGTCCGGAGCGCTCCGGTGGCGCGCCGAAGGTCACCGGTCGCTGTCGCACGCGGACCCCCTCGGGAGGCCGGTGCGGACGCTTCGCGTACGGGTCATGGCGGGTCGTCCTCCGGAGTGGGCGTGGTGATCAGTCCTACCCAGGCTTTCGGAGCGGGTGCCCCCCGCGGATTGGTTTGCTCCGGAAATGACAACAGGGTTTTCGCCCGTCGCATTATCTGGTAGGAAAGTTTCCTAACGGAATTGGAAGCTTCAACCCCCGTATGGAGGCCTTGTGTTCGCCCCCCACCACAAGAACAAGACCCTCGCGGTCGGCGCGCTCCTGGGCGCGGCGCTGCTCGCCGTCCCCGTCGCCGCGCACGCCACCGGCGCCGCGCCCGCGGCGGCCCTTCCCGCGTCCGCCCCTCCCGCGGCGGCCGTCAAGGCGACCGGACTCGACGACCCGGCGAAGAAGGACATCGCCATGCAGATCGTCTCCAGCGCCGAGAACTCCTCGCTCGACTGGAAGGCGCAGTACAAGTACATCGAGGACATAGACGACGGCCGCGGCTACACGGCCGGGATCATCGGCTTCTGCTCGGGCACCGGCGACATGCTCGACCTCGTCGAGTACTACACGCAGGTCAAGCCCGGCAACGTGCTCGCCAAGTACCTGCCGGCACTGCGCAAGGTGGACGGCACCGACTCGCACAAGGGCCTGGACCCGAACTTCACCAAGGACTGGGCGAAGGCCGCCCAGGACACCGAGTTCAAGAAGGCCCAGGACCACGAACGGGACCGGGTGTACTTCGACCCCGCCGTCAAGCAGGGCAAGGCCGACGGGGTCGCCGCGCTCGGCCAGTTCATCTACTACGACGCCATCGTCATGCACGGCGACGGCAGCGATTCCACCAGCTTCCGCAACATCCGGGGGCGTGCCCTGTCCAAGGCCAAGCCCCCGGCGCAGGGCGGCAACGAGACCACCTGGCTGAACGCCTTCCTCGACGCCCGCGTCTGGGCGATGAAGCAGGAGGAGGCGCACAGCGACACCAGCCGCGTCGACACCGCACAGCGGGTCTTCCTGAAGAAGGGCAACCTGGGCCTGGCCACACCGCTCGACTGGAAGGTCTACGGGGACTCCTTCCACATCGGCTGAGCCACCCGCGGCGGCCCGGACCGGAGCCCCTTCCCGGCCCGGGCCGCCCACCCCGCCAACACCGCCGCGGCCGCCAGCCCGTACGCCACCCGCACCGTCTCGGCACCCAGCGCGGGCGCGCAGACGTACGCCGCGGCGCCCGCGACCGCCACCCCCAGCCACTCCGCGCGGCCGTCCAGCGCCACCAGGGCGACCAGCAGCAGCGCGTACCAGGAGTACCCCGGCGTCATCAGCAGGAAGGCGGTACCGGTCACCGTCAGCGCGCCGCTCCACGGCCGCGACGGATCGCCGCGCCACCAGACGTACGCCACCACCGCCGCCATCCCGAGCGCCACGGCCGGTACCGCCCAGGACGCCGGGAGCACCAGCCGCAGCAGCGCGTACCGGCCGCCCGCGCCCGGGTCCTGGTACCCCTCCTCCTGCGCGTACCCGCCGAGGTACCCGAAGACCGACGAGCGGGACACGAGTACGTACGGCAGGTACGCCAGCACCACCACCGCGGCCGTCGGCAGCAACAGGGCCGCCGCGTCCCGCCACCGCCGTACGCCCGCCAGCGCTCCCGGCAGCAGGACGGCCGGCAGCAGCTTCGCGGCGACCGCCAGCCCGAACAGCGCCCCTCCCGCGACCCGCCGGCGCACCACCACCCCCAACGCGGCCACCGACAGCAGCACCGCCAGACCGTCCACGTGCGCGTTGTTCACCGCCTCCACCGCGACCGCCGGGCACCACGACCAGTACGCGACCGTACGCGGATCGGCGCCCGCGCGCCGCCGGACCAGCAGCAGGGCCCCCGTGACGGCGAGCGCCGTCAGCGCGCCACCGACCTGGAGCGCCTTGTGGCGCACCCCGGCCGGCGACAGGACGTGCACGAGGGCGAAGTACCCCTCCGCCACGGGCGGGTAGATCGTGTGCACGGTCGGCCGGTTGATGCGGGTGCACACCCCCGGCTCCACCGCGACCCGGTTCGGTCCGGCGCAGGCGGACCCTCCGCGCGGGAACAGCCACTCGTCGCGCAGCCCGCGCAGCGCCGGGTCCGCCGGGGCGTGGTCGTACGGGGAGATCCCGGCGGCCTGGACCCGGCCGTCCCAGGCATAGCGGAAGGAATCGGTGCTGGTCAGCGGTGGCCCGGCGAGCCCCGCCAGCGCCACGGCCAGCGCGCCCGCCAGTACCAGCGGGACCACCAGCCGCCGCGGCACGCCGCGCAACGACCACACGGCAGCGGCGAACAGCGCCCAGGCGGCGGCGTACCACCACGTGAGCGTCGCCGGGTCGGTGACGTAGCCCTCGTCGCGGACGGCCGGCACGAGGACGGCCGTCAGGGCGGCGAGCAGCAGGACGGTGACGGCGGTGCGGGTGCGGGGGAGGCGGCTTGGCTCGTTCATCGGGCCAGCCTCCCAGCGGGCACCCGCGCCAGACGCGTGACCTGGCCCGACGTCCGCGTTTCGTAAGGTGTCGAACCGCCCGCGCGGCGCCCGGCGGCGGTGTGATGGGAACCATGACTCCCCAAGCCCCTCGCGGCAGGTGGCGGTTCCCGCTCCCCTCCGTGCGACCGCCCCGGTTCGCCGGACGACTGCCCTCCCTCCGGGTCCGGCCCCCCTCCTTCTCCGGGCGGCTGCACGACGCCCGCACGGCCACCGCCGTGGGGCGCTGGCTCGGCGCGGCCTTCGCCGTCTGCTTCATCACCGGCCTGATCAGCCACTACCTCCAGCACCCGCCCTCCTGGGCGGCGGACGCGCTGCCCGCCCGACCGATCTGGGGATACCGGCTCAGCCAGGGCCTGCACATCGGGACCGGCCTCGCGGCGATCGTGCTGCTCCTGGTCAAGTTGTGGACGGTCTACCCGAGGCTGTTCGCCTGGCCGCCCGTGCGCGGAGTGCGGCACGCGCTGGAACGGCTGTCGGTCGCCCTGCTGGTGGCGTCCGCCGTCCTGGAGGTCTTCACCGGACTGCTCAACATCGTCGAGTGGTACCCGTGGCCCTTCGGGTTCATCCAGACCCACTTCGCGCTGGCCTGGGTCGCCATCGGCTCGATCCTGCTCCACGTCGCCGTCAAGGCCCCCGAGATCAGGGCCCACTGGGGACGCCGCTCGCCCGGGACGCTCGAACTCCCGGCGTCGGACGGCCCGGACCGGCGCGCGCTGCTCTTCGGCGCCGGCGCCGCCATCGGCGTGATCACCCTCACCACCGTCGGCCAGGCCTTCACCCCGCTCAAGCGGCTGGACCTGCTCGCGCCCAGGCATCCCGACATCGGACCGATGGGACTGCCGGTGAACCGGACGGCCGAGGCCGCGGGGATCACCACCGAGGCCCTGGACGACTGGCGGCTGGAGGTGATCGGGCCGACCACGTACCGGCTGACGCTCGATCAACTCCGTGGACTGCCGCAGACGTCCGTACGGCTGCCCATCGCCTGTGTGGAGGGTTGGAGCGTGGAGGCGCGCTGGCGCGGGGTCCGGATCAGCGACCTGCTCGCGCGGGCGGGGGCGCCACCCGGGGCCGGAGTGCGCGTCACCTCGCTGGAGACCTCGGGCGCCTACCGGGTGATGGAGATGGGCCGCGACTACGCGGAGGACCCGCTGACGCTGCTCGCCCTGGAACTCGGCGGTGAGGTGCTGTCCGTGGACCACGGCTATCCGGCGCGGATCATCGCCCCCAACCGGCCGGGCGTGCTCCAGACCAAGTGGGTCACCCGGCTGGAGGTGCTGTGAAGACCTACCGGTACACCCTCGGCGCCCTCGGGCTGCTGCTGATCGCCGTCGGGGCCCGGCTGGTGGCCGTGCTGCCCGATCCCCTCGACGTACTCGTCTGGCTCGGCGGCGCGCTCGTCCTGCACGACGCGGTCATCGCCCCGCTGGTGTTGGGCGTCGGCCTGCTGGTCGCGGCGCTGCCCGCGCGGGGGCTGCTGCGCGGGGCGCTGCTCACCGGCGGCGCGGTGGTGCTGGTCACCCTGCCGCTGCTGGTGCGCCCCGGGAGCCCGCCCAACACGTCGGCGCTGCCGCTCCCGTACGGGAGGAACCTGCTGCTGGTCCTGGGGGCGGTGGCCGTGGTCGCCGGGCTCCTCGCGGTGGTCTCGGCGGCACGCTCCCGCGCCCGCCGCCGGCGGGACGTGTGACGGGCCCCGAGCATACGTACGTATGCTCGGGGCCATGGTGGTATTGGAGCGGCTGAGGACGGACCACGCGGACGCCCTGTTCGCCTTCGAGCGGGCCAACAGGGCGTACTTCGCGCGCACCGTGCCGGACCGGGGCGACGCGTACTTCACCGGTTTCGCCGACCGCCACCGTGCCCTGCTCGCCGAACAGGAGGCGGGCGTCTGCCACTTCCACCTCGTGTTCGACATCGAGGGGATGTTGGTCGGGCGGATCAACCTCGTGGACGTCCTGGACGGGAGCGCCGAACTCGGCTACCGGATCGGAGAGGGCGCGGCCGGCCGCGGTCTGGCGACGGCGGCGGTCGGCGATGTCCGCCGACTGGCCGCCGGCCCGTACGGGCTCCGCGAACTCACCGCGCTCACCACCCTCGACAACCCGGCCTCCACGACCGTCCTCACCCGCAACGGCTTCACCGCCACCGGCGACACCCGCGTCAACGGCCGCCCGGCCATCCGATACACCCACCGGCTACCGCGGCTGTCGCCGGGCACCGAAACGGCCTGACCGGGCCCTCCGGGGCGAGCGGGTCAGAGACGGACCGGTCGGCCCGGTCGGCCGGTACGTGCCAGTTCCACGAACACCCGGCCCCGCACCGACCAACGGTGCGACGGAGTCCATCCCGACGCCGACGCGTGCGCGGCCAGCGCCGCCGGGCCGACGCGGGCCCACGGGAACGGGGTGCCGAGGCCACCCCGCCCGTCCGCGACGCGCACCTCGCAGCGCTCGTCGACCTCCACCTCGGCACACTCGACGACCAGCGTGCCGGACCCGGCCAGCACCTCGGCCATCCGCCGCAGCAGCGCCGCCGGGTCGCCGCCGATCCCGATGTTCCCGTCGATCAACAGCGCCGTGTCCCAACGCCCCTCCCCGGGCAGGGCGTCGAAGACCGACCGGTGCAGCGCCGTACCGCCCGAGCGGGCCGTGAGGGCCACCGCCTCCGGGCTGACGTCGATCCCCAGCGCGCGGTGTCCCAGGGCGGCCAGCGCCGACACCAGCCGGCCGGGACCGCAGCCGATGTCCAACACCGAGCCCCGGCAGCGGTCCAGCACCGTCCAGTCCGCCCCGTCGGGCTCCTCGCACCAGCGCTCCACGTCCAGTGGCAACAGCCAGCCGTCGCCGCGTCGCAGGAACAGCGGGCCCCGGCCACTGCGCAGCGCGACGGTGTACGGGTCCGCCGACCAGGCCGCGACCGCCCCCGGCGCGCTCATCGGCGGGCCGCCCGGGCGAGCCCGGCCAGCCGGGCCGCGAAGGCACCCGCCGGGGCGTGCGCCGCCACCAGCCGGGCGTCCTCGGCGGTGTCCACGTCCCGCAGCACCGGCAGCCGCCCGATCCGCAGCCCCGCCGCGCGCAGCCGCTCGTACTGGACGGCGCCCGTCTCGGCCACGGACATCGGTACGCCCAGCAACAGCGAGGGGTCCGGCGCCGCCAGGCCGAGCGCCCAGAAGCCCCCGTCCGCCGCCGGCCCGAACCACGCGTCGCGCTGCGACCAGTCGACATCCAGCAACTCCGGCGTGACCTGGGGGGTGTCCATGCCGATCAGCAGCGCCGGCCCGTCGCACCCCGCGAAGGCGGCCGCGAGCCGCTCGTCGAGGCTTCCGGCCACCTGTGGCACCACCTCGAACCCGGGCGGCAGCCACGGACCGGGCCGCCCCTGCAGTACGAGCACCCGCCGCTCGGCGGGCGTACGGGCCACCGCGTCGAGGGTGTCCGCCAACGCGGCCTCCGCCAGCCCGGCCGCCTCGGCGGGGGTGAACGGCGGGGTCAGCCGGGTTTTGACCCGACCGGGCAGCGGCTCCTTCGCGATCACCATCAACGTACTCAACGCGCACCCCCGGCCACCGGACGGCCGGTGGTGGGCTCCGCCAGCACCCGGCTCATGTCCCGCACGGCCTGCCAGGTGCCCAGCCAGGTACCGGTCACCTTCGACTTCCCGGACCGGGGCAGGTACGGCACGTCCACCTCCCGGACCCGCCACCCGGCGTCCGCCGCCCGTACCACCATCTCCAGCGGGTACCCGGAGCGCCGGTCGGCCAGGTCCAACCCCAACAGGCCGGTTCGCCGCGCGGCCCGCATCGGACCCAGGTCGCGCAGCTCCAACCCGGTCCGGCGGCGCAGCATCCGGGCCAGTGCCAGATTCCCGGCCCGGGCGTGCGCGGGCCAGGCGCCCCGCCCCTGCGGACGGCGCCGGCCCAGCACCAGATCGGCCTCGCCGCCGGCCACCGAGGCCACGAACCCGGTCAGCAGCCCGGGGTCCAGGGAGGCGTCGCAGTCGCAGAAGCAGACGATGTCCGCCTCGGAGGCGAGCAGCCCGGCGTGGCAGGCGGCGCCGAACCCGCGCCGCTCCTCGCGCACCACGGTGGCGCCGAGCGCCCGGGCGATCCCGGCGGAGCCGTCGGTGGAGCCGTTGTCCACGACCAGGGCCCGCCAGCCGGCGGGGATGCGGTCCAGCACCCAGGGGAGGGCCTCGGCCTCGTTCAGACAGGGGAGTACGACGTCTACGGTCGCGGTCATGGTCACGGGTTCACCGTAGGAAGCGGGAGGCCCCGATGGGGTCCGGGACTCCTTACGAAACGCGGACGTCACCCTTCCCGGACAGGCGTGCGCCCCCGCGCGCGGGCATCGGATGGGAGGCTGGAGGGCATGAGCATGGAAGCACCCCCCGCCCGGATCCTCGTCGTGGACGACGACCCGACCGTCTCCGAGGTCGTCGCCCAGTACCTGCGGCGCGCCGGGTTCACCGTCGAGGAGGCCGATGACGGACCGTCCGCCCTGGACCGGGCCGGGCGGGCCCGCCCCGATCTGGTGGTCCTGGACCTGATGCTGCCGGGGCTGGACGGCCTGGAGGTGTGCCGGAGGCTGCGCGAGGCCGGCCCCGTACCGGTGATCATGCTGACCGCCCGGGGGGACGAGGACGACCGGATCGCGGGCCTGGAGGTGGGCGCGGACGACTACGTCACCAAGCCGTTCAGCCCGCGCGAGCTGGTGCTGCGCGTGACGTCCGTCCTGCGGCGCAGCCGGGCCGCCGGACCCGCCGGACCCGCCGGACCCGCCGGACCCGCCGGACCCGCCGGACCCGCCGGACCCGTCGGCGCGCCGCGCGTCCTTGAGGGCGCCGGGTTGGCGCTGGACCCCGCGACCCACCGCGCCACCAAGGACGGGCGGGAACTGACGCTGACCCTGCGGGAGTTCGACCTGCTCGCGCACTTCCTGCGGCACCCCGGGCGGGCCCACGGCCGGGAGGAGCTGATGCGCGAGGTGTGGGGCTGGGACTTCGGGGACCTGTCGACGGTGACCGTGCACGTACGAAGGCTGCGCGCGAAGGTCGAGACGGACCCGGGCCGACCCCGGCTGATCCAGACGGTGTGGGGGGTCGGCTACCGCTTCGACCCCACCGGCGCCGAGGACGCGCCCACCGGTGTCGAGGACGCGCGGACCGCCGGAGCGGGGGAGACGGCATGACCGACATCCTGCTCATCGCGCTGTTCGCCCTCGGCGGGGCGGCCTGCGCCGGGGTGCTCGGAGCGGGCGTCCTGCGGCTGGTGCGGCACCGCTCGGTGGCCGTCTCGCTCACGGTCATCGCCGCCGTCACGGTCACCGCGATGCTGGCCGGCACCCTGGCCGTCGCCCAGGCCATGTTCCTGTCGACGCACGACCTCGGCGTGGTGACCCTGGTCGCGGCGATGGCGGCGGTGGTGTCCTTGGCCACCGCGCTCCTGCTGGGGCGGTGGGTGGTCGCCCGCAGCAGGGAACTCTTCCTCGCGGCCCGCGACTTCGGCGACGGAGGCGACTTCGCCGCCCCGCCCGGGCAGACCACCGCCGAACTGGACGCGCTCTCCCGGGAGCTGGCGGCGACCAGCGCGAAGCTGGCCGCCTCCCGGGAGCGGGAGCGCGCGCTGGAGGCCTCGCGGCGGGAGCTGGTGGCCTGGATCTCGCACGACCTGAGGACGCCGCTGGCGGGGCTGCGGGCGATGTCGGAGGCGCTGGAGGACGGCATGGCCGCCGACCCGGCCCGCTACCACCGGCAGATCCGCACCGAGGTGGAGCGGCTGAATTCGATGGTCGGGGACCTGTTCGAGCTGTCCCGCATCCATGCGGGCGCGCTCAGCCTGACCCCGAGCCGGATGTCCCTGTACGACCTGGTCGGGGACGCGCTGTCGGGGGTGGACCCGTTGGCGCGCGAGCACGGGGTCCGGCTGGTGGGGGACACCGTCGAGCGGGTGCCGGTGGAGGTGGACGGCAAGGAGATGACGCGGGTCCTGGCGAACCTGCTGATCAACGCGATCCGGCACACCCCCGCGGACGGGACGGTCGCCATCGCCGCCGAGCGGCAGGACGGGGCGGTCGTCCTGTCCGTCACGGACGGCTGCGGCGGCATCGCGTCCGAGGACCTGCCCCGCGTCTTCGACACCGGCTGGCGCGGCACGACGGCCCGTACGCCCCCGGCCGGAGCGGGCCTGGGCCTCGCCATCGTCCGGGGCATCGTCGAGGCCCACTCCGGCCACGCCACGGTCCACAACGTCCCCGGCGGCTGCCGCTTCGAGGTAACCCTGCCACTCACGGTGTGACGGGCCGGGCCCACCCCGACGGCCCGGGCCCCCCGGCTTCGACCGGGCGGGTCCCCTCGCCGGCCCACCCCGGCGCCCGGTCGTCCCCGGACCACTCCGTCACCGTCGGGGCGTCGCCCGAACCCTCCACTGGACGGGCGCCCTCGGTCTGCCCGACCCCCGGAGGGCGTCTCTCCGCCTGGAGCCGCACGGCGTCCGCCGCCGCGGTCTTCCCGTAAACGCCGGGGCCCCAGTGGTGTGCGCCCGGTACCTCCGCTGCGCGGGTACCTCTCCGCCTTGCGGTGCCGGGGAGGCCGGCCGGCCCGGCGTCGTCGGACGCCCGATACCCCGGGGCAGCCCTCTGCCCGGCGCCGCGTGGCGTCCGCCGCCGCAGCCCCCGTGACCGCCCGGGGCCCCGGCCAGCCCCCCCGATCTGCCCGGAGGCGCCGCGCCGCCCCGGCGTCGTTGGGGCACCCGAGCACCTCCGGGCGCGCTGACGTCCTCCGCTTGGCGCCGCGCGCCGTCGGCGGCTGTGGTCCCGACCGCGACCGCGTGGCCCAGCGGTGTGCGTGAGCACCTCCGGAACACGGGTGCTCCTCCGCCTGGCGCCAACCCGTATTCGGCCCCGGCACCGCAGGCGCCCCCCGGGGGTTTGCCCGGGGCCCGGGGCCGCCCCGGCGGCGTTGGGGCCGCCCGAGTACCTCCGGTATACGGGCGCCCCACGGGCCGTACGGTCAGGGCTCAGACCGTCGCACGTTGGGGGGCGTGGGCGAACTCCGTCATGCCCTTCTCGAAGGAGATCTCCGGGCGCCAGCCCAGGTCCGCGCGGAGGCGGCGGGAGTCGGCCGTGATGTGGCGGACGTCGCCCAGGCGGAACTCGCCCGTCACGACCGGCTCCGGGCCGCCGTGCGCCGCGGCCAGGGCCGAGGCCATCTCCCCGACCGTGTGCGGCTCGCCGCTGCCGGTGTTGTACGGGGTGCAGGCGCCCGGCGGCAGGGCGTCCGGGGAGCCGAGTGCCTCCAGGGCCACCACGTTGGCGGCCGCGACGTCCCGGACGTGGACGAAGTCGCGCCGCTGGGCCCCGTCCTCGAAGACCCGGGGCGCCTCGCCCGCGGCCAGCGCCGACCGGAAGAAGGACGCCACCCCCGCGTACGGGGTGTCGCGCGGCATCCCGGGCCCGTACACGTTGTGGTAGCGCAGCGACACCGCCCGGCCGTCCACGCACCGCGCCCACGCCGCGGCCAGGTGTTCCTGGGCCAGCTTGGTGGTCGCGTACACGTTGCGCGGGTCGGCCGGCGCGTCCTCGTCCACCAGGCCCGGGGCGAGCTCCGCGCCGCAGGAGGGGCAGCGGGGCTCGAACAGGCCCTCGGTCAGGTCCGCCACCCGGCGCGGCCCGGGCCGCACCACCCCGTGGCGGGGGCACTCGTAGCGGCCCTCCCCGTAGACCACCATCGAGCCCGCGAGGACGAGTGCGCGGACCCCGGTTTCGGCCATCGCCGCGAGCAGGACCGCCGTCCCCAGGTCATTGGCGCCGACGTAGGCGGGCGCGTCGGCGAAGTCCTTGCCGAGCCCGACCATGGCGGCCTGGTGACAGACCGCGTCCACCCCGCGCAGCGCCGCCCGCACGGCGTCGGGATCGCGGACGTCCGCCCGTACGAATTCGGGTCCCGGCGGCTGGTGGGGGACGGGATGGACGGCCGGCAGCAGGGCGTCGAGGACCACGGGTCGGTGCCCGCGCCCGCGCAGGGCCGTGACGATGTGGGAGCCGATGAACCCGGCTCCTCCGGTGACGAGTACGCGCATGCACCGGACGCTACGGAGTCCACCGCCCCGCCGGCGGCTCCCGCGCGGCTCCGTAAGGGTTCCGTCAGATCCCCCGCCACCCGGGGGCGCATCGGCGCCACGGTGGCGGAGGTGTCAACTCCTCTTCTCCACACGGAATTCGGCCCATCTTCGCGACCGCCGATCGGCTTGAGAGTGCTGTAAGAAGGGCATAAGTCCGGCCTGGGGTCGCTCCTGCGGGAGGAGTGGCCGAATTCGCTCCCTGGGGGGACCCGTGCACTACTACACGGACATACTCAAGCGCTACGCGGACTTCGACGGCCGGGCCCGCCGGCAGGAGTACTGGATGTTCGTCCTGTGGAACATCCCGATCGTGGCCGTGCTCATGGTCATCGACTTCGCGCTCGGCAGCTACCCGGTCATCACCTGGATCTACAGCCTCGCCGTCCTCCTGCCCAGCCTGGGCGTCTCCGTACGCCGGCTGCACGACACCGGCAAGTCCGGCTGGTGGTACCTGATCAGCCTGATCCCGTTCATCGGCGGTATCTGGCTGCTCGTCCTCATGGCCACCGAGGGACAGCGGGGCGCGAACGAGTACGGGTCCGACCCCAAGCACGTCGTCGCCGCCTGACCGGGGCGCCCACCACCGCACCGAACCGCACCCCACAACGCCGCTCGCTCCGTTCCGAGCGCCGCCTCCGGCTGGAAACAGTCGTGGGCGGCGCTTTCGCGCGCCGGGTGACATGTCTCTCGTGACCTTGCGGCCAGGGGGCTGTCCGGACCGGCCCGATCACGAGATATCTTGATGTCGAGCAATGTTGCAGACGAGAGACGCAGACTGTGGAGCGGAGCATCCGGTGACTGACTCGACCATCATCTACACGCACACTGACGAGGCCCCGGCCCTCGCGACGTATTCGTTCCTGCCTGTGGTCCAGGCGTACGCGTCGACGGCCGGTGTGAATGTCGAGACCCGTGACATCTCCCTGGCCGGTCGGATCATCGCCGGCTTCCCCGAGTACCTCGAAGAGGGCCGGCGCGTCGCCGACGCCCTCGCCGAGCTCGGCGAGCTGGCGAAGACGCCGGAAGCCAACATCATCAAGCTGCCCAACATCTCGGCCTCGATCCCGCAGCTCAAGGCCGCGGTCGCCGAGCTGCAGGGCCAGGGCTACGCGCTCCCGAACTACCCGGACGACCCGAAGACCGACGAGGAGCGCGAGATCCGCGCCCGCTACGACAAGGTCAAGGGCAGCGCCGTCAACCCGGCCCTGCGCGAGGGCAACTCCGACCGCCGCGCCCCCGCCTCGGTGAAGAACTACGCCAAGGCCCACCCGCACCGCATGGGCGCCTGGAGCCCCGAGTCGAAGACGAACGTCGCCACCATGGGCGAGAACGACTTCCGCTCCACCGAGAAGTCCGCCGTCATGGCCGAGGCCGGCACGCTCCGCATCGAGCACGTCTCCGCCGACGGCACGACCACCGTGCTCCGCGAGTCCGTACCGGTCCTCGCCGGTGAGGTCGTCGACGCGTCCGTGATGCACGTCGACGCGCTGCGCACCTTCCTCAACGACCAGATCGAGCGGGCCAAGGCCGAGGGCGTCCTGTTCTCCGTGCACCTCAAGGCCACGATGATGAAGGTCTCCGACCCGATCATCTTCGGCCACGTGGTCCGTGCCTTCTTCCCGAAGACCTTCGCCCGCTACGGCGACGCCCTCGCCGCCGCCGGTCTGTCCCCGAACGACGGCCTCGGCGCGATCCTCAAGGGCCTCGACGGCGTCCCGGACCTCGGCGACGAGATCAAGGCCTCCTTCGAGGCCGAGCTGGCCCACGGCCCGGCCCTCGCCATGGTCGACTCCGACAAGGGCATCACCAACCTGCACGTCCCGTCCGACGTCATCGTCGACGCCTCGATGCCGGCCATGATCCGCACGTCCGGCCACATGTGGAGCCCGGACGGCCAGGAGGCCGACACCCTCGCCGTCCTCCCGGACAGCAGCTACGCCGGTGTCTACCAGGCCGTCATCGAGGACTGCCGCGCCCACGGCGCCTTCGACCCGGCCACCATGGGCTCGGTGCCGAACGTCGGCCTCATGGCGCAGAAGGCCGAGGAGTACGGCAGCCACGACAAGACCTTCGAGATCGCCGCCGCGGGCACCGTCCGCCTCGTCGACGCCGAGGGCAACGTGGTCCTGGAGCAGGAGGTCGCCGCCGGTGACGTCTTCCGCGCCTGCCAGACCAAGGACGCGCCGATCCAGGACTGGGTCAAGCTCGCCGTCACCCGCGCCCGCGCCACCGGCGTCCCGGCCGTCTTCTGGCTGGACGAGGGCCGCGCGCACGACGCGCAGCTGATCGCCAAGGTCAAGACGTACCTCGCCGACCACGACACCGACGGTCTCACCATCAAGATCCTCTCCCCGGTCGAGGCCACCGCCTTCTCCCTGGACCGCATCCGTCGTGGCGAGGACACCATCTCGGTGACCGGCAACGTGCTGCGCGACTACCTGACCGACCTCTTCCCGATCCTGGAACTGGGCACCAGCGCCAAGATGCTGTCGGTCGTCCCGCTGATGAACGGCGGCGGCCTCTTCGAGACCGGCGCCGGCGGCTCCGCCCCCAAGCACGTGCAGCAGCTCGTCAAGGAGAACTACCTGCGTTGGGACTCCCTCGGCGAGTTCCTCGCGCTGGCCGTCTCCTTCGAGCACCTCGCGACCACCACCGGCAACGCCCGCGCCCAGGTGCTGGCCGACACCCTGGACCGCGCGACCGGCACCTTCCTCAACGAGGACAAGTCGCCGAGCCGCAAGCTGGGCGGCATCGACAACCGCGGCAGCCACTTCTACCTCGCCCTGTACTGGGCGCAGGAGCTGTCCCGCCAGATCGACGACCCGAAGCTGGCGGCCGCCTTCGAGCCGCTCGCCAAGTCGCTGGCCGAGCTGGAGCAGACCATCGTCGGCGAGCTCGTCGCGGTGCAGGGCAACCCGGTCGACATCGGCGGCTACTACCAGCCCGACCCGGCCAAGTGCGCCGCGGTGATGCGTCCGTCCGACTCCTTCAACAAGGCGATCGCGACGCTGGGCTAAAACCCAACGCGCCGACCCGTCCGACGTGTTCCGCCCCGGCCGGCCCCGTGCCCGGCCGGGGCGGACCCGTCCGCGGGGCCGGGGAGGCGCCGGGCTCCCGGCGCAGCCCGTCGAGGAGCCGGCCGCGGCGCCGGCCCCGCGGTGGGCGTAGGCGCGCTGGTCCCCGTGACGTACGCGCCACGCTCCCGCGCCCCACGAACGGTTGTCCGGACGCCGGGAATCGGCTCTACTGCTGTGCAGCCCCGGGCACGGGGCATATTCCCGGGAGGGGCGGCGGATGAGGGCGAACCGGCGGGCGCAGCGGGCGGCACGGCCCTCCTCGCACCGGCGTCGCCCACGATTGCGGGGGCGCAGACCACTCCTGGTGCTGTTGATCTCCGCCTTCCTGCTCGTCGGCGTCTGCGCCGCGACCTCAATCGCCTGGGACCCCTTCACGGCCCAGGCCCGACAAGAGCGCTCGGCGCCCGCCCCCGCCGGGCCCCCGCCCGCGGGCCCCACCGCCACCCCCGCCCCGCCGAGCCGTAGCCCCGGCCCCGAGGCGTCGGAGCAGGCGGTGCCCCGCGAAGAGGCCGACGCCGGCGCGCCCCGCCCCACCGGAGCGCTGCCCTTCGACCTGCCCGCGCCGGCCGTGCTGCGCTCCGGGGACGCCGGCAAGAAGCTGGTGTTCGCGCACTACTTCACCCCGTACCCGCTCTCCCTGGACAACGCGAACGCCGACGTCGACTACTACACCCGCAACTACCTCGACCCCGCGGGCGAGAACGGCAAGCACCAGCGCTACGGCGGCCTGTTGCGCGACCGCCCGTTGCCGGTGACGCCGGGGTCGGGCGACTGGGAGTCCGCCAACCTGCGGCAGGAGGTGCGCACCGCGCGCGACGCGGGCATCGACGGGTTCACCCTCGACCTGCTCTCGCTGTCCGGGAGCAACTGGGACCGGGCCCGACTCCTGATGTCCGCGGCCCATGCCGTCGACCCCGCCTTCAAGGTCATGCTGATGCCCGACATGACCGCCCTGACGTCCGACGACCCGGCAGTGCTGGCCGACGCCCTCGCGGCTCTCGGCGCCTACCCCGCCGCGCACCGACTGGGTGACGGGCGGCTCGTCGTATCGCCCTTCAAGGCGGAGGCCAAGTCCGCCGACTGGTGGTCCCGGGTCATGGAGTCCCTGAAGACCCGGCACGGCACCCGCGCGGCCCTCGTCCCGCTCTTCCTCGACTTCGACGCGAACCACGCCGCGTTCGCCCCGATCAGTTACGGCTTCTCCGAATGGGGCACCCGCAGCTACGTCGGCCAGGAGGGCGCCACGGCCGACGTGCGGCGGGCCCACGGGGCGGGCAAGGTCTGGATGCAGCCGGTCTCGGTCCAGGACAGCCGCCCCAACCAGGGCGTCTACGACGAGGCCGGCAACACCGCCACCCTCCGCTCGACGTGGGCGCACGCCATCGACGACGGCGCCGACTGGGTACAGCTGACCACCTGGAACGACTACTCGGAGGGCACCCAGTTCGCGCCCTCCCTGCACAACGGGTACACCTACCTGGACCTGACCTCCTACTACCTGACCCGGTTCAAGACGGGCAGCCGGCCCCCGATCGTGCGGGACACCCTCTACCTCACGGCCCGCACCCAGTTCGCGGCCGCCGGCCCCACCGGCGGGCAGTCCCTGCTGATGTCGCCGCGCAACGGCAGCGCCGCCCCGCGCGACACGGTGGAAGTGCTCAGCTTCCTCACGGACCCCGCCACGGTCCGCACGACCGTAGGCTCCGTCCAGGACGCGCACGAGGCACCCGCGGGCCTCCACAGCGAGCTGCTCCCCCTGCGACCGGGCACGATGTCGGCCCGGGTGCTCCGGGACGGCCGGGCCGAGGCGGAGGTGGCGCTTGCCTACCGGGTGGACCGCTCGGTGCGGGTGCAGGACCTCCAGTACTACGGCGCGACCAGCGGACGGAAGTAGCCGCGGGCCGGGGCCCCGGCCACCCTGGCGCAATTGGCCCTACCGGACGTGCGGTCGGCCCCGCATGCTCCGTCAGGACCGTCCCACCGCCCTCCGGAGGAGCATCGTGACCGAGCCGACCAGCGAGCCGAAGAGCGCGCCCGCCGCCATGTCGAACAGCCCTTCGGAGTTCCCGGGCGGGCGACAGCTCTTCCGCCTCGACCCGGGGATCGCGCACCTCAACCACGGTTCGTTCGGCGCCGTCCCGATCCCCGTGCAGGAGGTCCAGGCGGCGCTGTCGGCACAGCTGCACGCCGACCCGGACACCTTCTTCCTCGACGTGGCCGACCGGATCGCCGCCGCCCGCGTCAGGGTCGCCGCGCACCTGGGGGCCGACCCCGACGGGATCGCCTTCATCTCCAACGCCACCGAAGGCGCCAACCTGGCCCTGAACGCCGTCGAACTGGCCGACGGGGACGAGATCCTGGTGACCGACCACGGCTACGGCACGGTGGTTGCGGCCGCCGCCCGCCGGGCCCCCGTCACCACCGTCCGCCTGGACCCGGACCTCCCGGACGAGGACGCCGTACGGGAAGCCGTGCTGGCCGGCCTGACGCCCCGAACCAAGGTGGCGCTGCTCGACCAGATCAGCTCGCCCACCGCGCGCCTCATCGCCGGCCCGGCGCTCCTCGCGGACCTGGCCGCCCGGGGTGTCACCACCGTCGTCGACGGCGCCCACGCGCCCGGCATGATCGCCGACCCGCTCGCGGGCGGCCCCGACTTCTGGTTCGGAAACCTGCACAAGTGGGGGTACGCCCCCTCCGGCAGCGCCCTCCTCGCCGTCGCCCCCCACCACCGCGCCCGCGTCAAGGCGTTGGTGCCGTCCTGGGAGGACGGGCAGGGCTTCCCCCGCTCCGTCGAGAACCGGGCCACCGTCGACTACACGGGCCGGCTCGCCGCCCCCGAGGGACTGGACCTCCTCGACCGGCTCGACGCGGCCAAGGTCCGGGCCCACAACAGCGCGCTCGCCGCGTACGGCGCGCAACTGCTCGCCGAACTCCCCGGGCTCACCCCGCTCCCCTTCACCCCGGGACTCGGCATGCGGTCCCTGCGGCTGCCGCCCGGCACCGCCGAGACCCCGGACGACGCCCGCGAACTGCGCGAGCGGATCGCGCGGGAGCTGCGGATCAGGGTGCTGATCTGGCCCTGGCCGGGCGGCGGCGGCATCCGTGTCTGCGGGCAGATCTACACCCGCCCGGAGGAGTACGAACGCCTCGCCGCCGGCCTCCCCGCCTACCTGACGCCGTAGCGGCTCAGCCGCGCCGGAGCAGGTAGGTGTCCATGATCCAGCCCTTGCGGGCACGCGCCTCGGTCCGCAGCTCCTCGATCCGGCCCGCGACCTCCGCCAGCTTCCCCGAGACCAGGATCTCGTCGGGAGTGCCCACGTAGGCCCCCCAGTAGATGAAGAGATCCTGGTCCAGGTGGGCGGTGAAGGCGTGCCGCGCGTCCAGCATCACCACCACGTCGTCGACGTCCTGCGGCCAGCCCTCGGCCAGCCGGCGGCCGGTGGTGATCTGGACCGGCCGCCCCACCCGGTTCAGGTTGGTGCGGTGGCGCGCCAGCAGCGAGGAGATGCTGCTGATGCCCGGTACCACCTCGTGCTCGAAGGCGACCCGCCCCCGCTCCAGCACCTCGTCCAAGATCGCGAGGGTGGAGTCGTACAGCGAGGGGTCGCCCCACACCAGGAACGCGCCCGTCTCGCCGTCCGCGAGGTCCTCGGCGACGAACCGCTCGAAGATCTCGGCCCGCGCGCTGCGCCAGCCGTCCACCGTGGGGGTGTAGTCGGCCGGGGTCCGGTCGCGGTCCGGGTCGCGGCCCTCCACCAGCCGGTGGCCGGGGCGCGCGTGCGCTTCGAGCATCGCCCGCCGCAGCCCGGTGAGGTCCGCCTTCTCCTCGCCCTTCTCCAGAATGAGGAATGCGTCCGTGGCGCCGATCGCCTTGACCGCCTGGAGGGTCAGGTGGTCCGGGTCGCCCGCGCCTATGCCGATCACTGAGAACTTCTTCACCCGGCTATTCTGCCCGTCATGCGTGCCGCCCTGTTCGTCACCTGCGTCAACGACGCCCTGTACCCGCGCACCGGCGTCGCCGTCGTACGCCTGTTGGAGCGGCTCGGCGTGGAGGTGGACTTCCCGGCGGCGCAGGGCTGCTGCGGCCAACCGCAGTACAACACCGGCTACCGCCACGAGAGCGAACCGCTGCTGCGCCGTACCGCGCGGGCCTTCGCCGGATACCCGTACGTGGTCGCCCCCTCCGGCTCCTGCGTCGCCATGATCCGCGAGCACTACCCCCGCATCGGCGCCAAGGCCGCGGCGGAGGGCCGCGGCACCGAACTGGCCGACCTCGCGGCCGACCTCGTACCGCGCGTGTACGAGCTCACCGAGTTCCTCGTCGACGTGCTCGGGGTGACGGACGTCGGCGCTCATTTCCCCCACACCGTCACCTACCACCCCTCCTGCCACGGCCTGCGCGCCCTTGGGCTGGGCGAGCGGCCCCGGCGGCTGCTGGCCGCCGTCAAGGGCCTGAACCTTGTCGAGTTGCCCGGCGCCGAGGAGTGTTGCGGATTCGGCGGGACCTTCGCCGTCAAGAATCCGGATGTCTCCGCGGCGATGGGCGCCGACAAGATCCGCGCCGCCCGGGCCACCGGCGCCGAAGTGCTCTGCGGCGCGGACAACTCCTGCCTCGCCCACCTCGACGGGACGCTCCGCCGCGCCGGCGCCCCCCTGCGGACCCTGCACCTCGCCGAGATCCTGGCCTCGACGCAGGAGACCGTGACACAGGAGGCACGCCCGCGATGACGACCACCCACCTCGGCATGCCCGCCTTCCCCGCGGCCGCACGGCAGGCCGTACGGGACGAGGTGCTGCGCGCCAACCTGCGCCGCGCCACCCACACCATCCGCGACAAACGGGCCCGCGCGGTCACCGAACTGGAGGACTGGGACCGGCTGCGCGCGGCCGGCAAGGCCGTCAAGGACCACACCCTGCGCCGGCTGGACCACTACCTGCTGCGACTGGAGGCGGCGGTGACCGCCGCCGGGGGCACCGTCCACTGGGCGGCGGACGCGGCCGAGGCGAACCGGATCGTGACCGCGCTGGTCCTGGCCACCGGCGAGCGGGAAGTCGTCAAGGTCAAGTCGATGGCCACCCAGGAGATCGGCCTCAACGAGGCACTGGAGGCGGCCGGGATCGCCGCGTACGAGACCGACCTGGCCGAACTCATCGTGCAACTGGGCCACGACCTGCCCTCGCACATCCTCGTCCCGGCCATCCACCGCAACCGGGCCGAGATCCGCGACGTCTTCCGCGCCGAGATGGGCCGTTGGGGACGACCGGCCCCCGAGGGACTGGGCGACGACCCGCGCGAGCTCGCCGAAGCGGCGCGCCTGCACCTGCGCGAGAAGTTCCTGCGCGCCAAGGTCGCCGTCTCGGGCGCCAACTTCATGGTCGCCGAGACCGGCACGATGGTCGTCCTGGAGTCCGAGGGCAACGGCAGGATGTGCCTGACCCTGCCCGAGACCCTGATCTCCGTCGTGGGCATCGAAAAGGTGGTGCCGACCTTCCGGGACCTGGAGATCTTCCTCCAGACACTGCCGCGTTCCTCCACCGCCGAGCGGATGAACCCGTACACCACGATGTGGACCGGCACCACCGACGACGACGGTCCCGCCGCCTTCCACCTCGTCCTCCTCGACAACGGCCGCACCGACACCCTCGCCGACGAGATCGGCCGCCAGGCGCTGCGCTGCATCCGCTGCTCGGCCTGCCTGAACGTCTGCCCCGTCTACGAACGCGCCGGCGGCCACGCCTACGGCTCCGTCTACCCCGGCCCCATCGGCGCGATCCTCAGCCCCCAACTGCGGGGCACCGGCAGCGGGATCGACGCCTCGCTGCCCTACGCCTCCACCCTGTGCGGCGCCTGCTACGACGTTTGCCCCGTCGCCATCGACATCCCGGAGGTCCTCCTCCACCTGCGCGAACGCGTGGCCCAAGGCGGCCCGGTGACCCGCGAGGGCATCCGTGTACGCATCCGTCCCGCGCGCGGCCACACCGCCGAACGGGCCGCGATGCGCGCCGCCCGGCTGCTGCTGGAGCGCCCCGGCGCGCTGCGCGCGGGGGAGCGGCTGCTGTCGCGGGCCCGACGGCTGCGACCGCGCCGGCTGCCCGGACCCGGCCGCGCCTGGACCGACAGCCGCGAGCTGCCCCTGCCCCCGGAGGAACCCTTCCGCGACTGGTGGGCCCGAGAGCGGGGAGGACGCGCGTGAGCGGCAGGGACAGAGTGCTGGGCCGGATCCGGCGGGCACTGGGGGAGCCGGGCCCCGAGGTCGTGATCCCCCGTGACTACCTCCGCGTCCACGGCGTCCGCACGCCCGCCGAATCCGCGGAGCTGCTCGCCGCCCACCTCCGCGAGTACCGCGCGAAGGTCCACCGCACCGACGAGGCGGCCCTCGCGCCGCTCCTGGCCCGGCTGCTGGCCGTGCGGGGCGCACGGACCGTGCTCGTACCGCCCGGCCTGCCCCCGTCCTGGCTCGGCGCGGCGGAAGTGACCCACGTCCAGGACCGGGCCGATTCCACGCCGTACGCACTCGACGCCGTGGACAGCGTGGTCACGGGCTGCGCCCTGGCCGTCGCCGAGACCGGCACGATCGTCCTGGACGGCGGACCCGACCAGGGCCGACGCCGGATCACCCTGGTGCCGGACCACCACATCTGCGTGGTCCGCGTCCCCGGACAGGTGGTGGAGTCGGTCCCGCAGGCACTGGAACGCCTCGACCCGACCCGCCCGCTGACCTGGATCTCCGGCCCCTCCGCCACCAGCGACATCGAGCTGGAGCGGGTGGAGGGCGTCCACGGCCCCCGTACCCTGGAGGTGGTGCTGCTCGACGCACCCGCACAATGAGCGGCATGTCCGCACACATCGCCCTCACCGCCCTCGTGGTCCACGACTACGACGAGGCCATCGACTTCTACACGCGCGCCCTCGGTTTCACCCTCGCCGAGGACGCCCCCCGGCCCGACGGCTCGCGGTGGGTCGTGGTCCGTCCGCCCGGCGCCACCGAGTCCGCGCTGCTGCTGGCCCGCGCCAAGGACGACGCCCAGCGCGCCCGGGTCGGCGACCAGACCGGCGGCCGGGTCGGCTTCTTCCTCTACACCGACGACTTCGCGGGCGACCACGCCCGGATGACCGCCGAGGGCGTCCGCTTCCTGGAAGAGCCGCGCCACGAGACCTACGGCAGCGTCGCCGTCTTCGAGGACCTCTACGGGAACCGCTGGGACCTACTCCAGCCCGCGTCCGCCACCGCCTAGCGAGGGCGCCTCACGGGCGGCGTCGACCACGGCCCCGCCCTCCACGCGGCCGGCCAGCTCCCGGGCCCACCGGACCAGCCCGGGGACGTCGACCACGGCCGCGTCGATTCCGTAGGGCGCCCCCGCCGCGGCCAGGCCCTCCGCGCCGCGCCGCAGCAGCCGCGCCCCGCCCACCGCGTTCCCGCGGGCGGCGTGCGTCAGCCCCACCGCCAACTGCGCGAGCCCACGCCACAGCGGGGCCTGCGCCGCCGGCCCGGACTTCCAGGCGTCCTCGAACACCTCGTGCGCGTGGAAGGGCATCCCGCCGTCCAGCAGCCGCTGCGCCTGGGCCACCGTCTCGGCCGGCGCCCGCACCACCCCCTCGGGTTGCCGCTCGACCCCCGGCGCCTCGTACGGCAGCGGGCGCCCCAGCCCGTCCCGCGGCCGCGCGCTGCGCGCCCGCCCCTCGTCATCGCGATCCCGTTCCCTCATCCGCCCATGGTGCCGTCCGTGGATCACCCGTGCACGTACACCCCCCGGCGTGCGGTAATGTTCTGCATGTGCCCGCCGCGAGGGGGAAAGCCCTGGTGGGAGGCACAGTGCCCAGGCACAACGGGACGTGGCGCAGCTTGGTAGCGCACTTGACTGGGGGTCAAGGGGTCGCAGGTTCAAATCCTGTCGTCCCGACTCGAGAGAGTCGCAGATCAGGGGCCGTTTCAGAGCAATCTGAAACGGCCCCTGATCGTTTTGGGCCGGAGTGCGTGGCGGCTCGGGTCGGGTGCGACCGCCTCCGACACGGCGGGGGCCCGCGACCGGCGGGGGACCGGCGCGTAGGGTCCGGTGACCGGGGCCGGCCCGCGGGCGCGGTGGGGTCGAGACGCCTTCGGGTCGGCTTTACGAAGGTACCGACGCAGCCGCGCGCGTATCCCGGCGGGAACCGGGCAGGCGCATCCACAGCTGGACGGAAGGTGGTGCCGGATGGTGCCGGGAGCGGGCAATGAGCGGTTCACGGTCGATGTGCGGGCCGTGGACGGAACCGTCGTCCTCGCCCTCGCCGGGGAGCTGGATCATGACACGGCCCAGCCCCTGCGGGACGCCTTGGACGCGGCGGTCACCCCGGGTGGCCGGTTGTTGGTCGATGTGTCCGGACTGGGGTTCTGCGACTCCACCGGACTCAACGTGCTCCTGCACGGCAGGATCGCGGTCCAGGAAGTCGGCGGCACGCTGGCGCTGGCCGGTCTGAGCGGACCGGTCGCGCGCATGTTCCGCATCACCGGGGCGGACGGGGTGTTCCCGGTGTACGCGGACGTGGCGGAAGCGCTGGAGCGGCAGCCCCGCTAGGCGATCCGTCGAGCGGCGCGTCGTCGGCGCGTGGAGGGTCCGTAGGGTCGAGGCGACACGAGGAGACGAGCAATGCAGCGAGGGTCCCCCGGGCGGGTGCGGCTGCTGCTGCTGGAGGGCGCGGTCGACCCGGTGAGCCGCAGCCGGGACTTCGCCCGCCGTGCCCTCGCGTCCTGGAAATGGCTTCCCGAGGCCGCGGAGGACGTCCTGCTCCTGGTGTCGGAGGTCGTGTCCAACGCCTGTCTGCACGGCGGAGGGCCCGGCACTCTGCTCCTGCACTGGACGCCGGAGCGGCTGCGGATCGAGGTGACGGACGGCAACCCGGCGCCGCCGGTGCGCGCCCGCGCCCCCGAACCGGGACGGCCGGGCGGGCACGGGCTGCTCATCGTGGACCGCCTGGCCCGCAGTTGGGGCTCACACCCCGGTAACGGCGGGAAGTGCGTCTGGCTTGAGGTCAGCCCCGGGTGACCGACCCGTCGTCCAGGGCCTTCACCGCCGTGATGATCTCGTCCGTCGCGCTCACCTTGCCGATGCGCGGGAAGATCTTGCCGAAGCTGTGCGCGTGGGAGTCGGCGTCCATGTCGGTGGTGGCGTCCTCGGCGAAGACCACCTCGTAGCTGTGCTCCCAGGCCGTGCGCGCGGTGGACTCGACACCGATGCTCGTCGAGATGCCGCCCAGTACGATCCGGCGGACGCCGCGGCGGCGCAGCTGGAGGTCGAGTTCCGTGCCGGTGAAGGCGCCCCAGTGACGTTTGGTGACCACCACGTCCGCGAGGGCCGCGAGTCGGTCGGGGAGCTCGGAGAACGCGGCGGGCGGAGCGGAGGCGGGGCCCGGCCGGTCGACATTGGCGGTGGGCAAGTCGCCGCCGTCGGGGGACCAGGCGACCTTGACCAGCACCACCGGCAGCCGGTGGGCCCGGAACGCCTCGGCGAGGGCGATGCCGTTCTCCAGGACGCGCGCGGAGGGCGTGGCTGTGGGGAGGGCGAGGATGCCCTGCTGGAGGTCGATGAGGACCAGCGCGGTGCCGCTGTCCAGGGTGAGCACGGGCGCGGGGGTGGTCATGGGACTCCTCGGATCGGTGGGTGTTCAGTTCTCGGCCAGGCGCCGCAGCAGCGGAACGGCTTCGGCCAGCAACCGCTGTTCCGCCGGGCCGAGCCGTTCGGCGATCAGCTCCGCGATCCGCCCGTGCCCCTCCTCGCGCCGCCGGCGGACGAGGGCCCTGCCCGCGTCCGTGAGCGTGATCAGCTGTTGCCGACCGTCGGTGGGGTGGGGGCTGCGGGCGACGTAGCCCTCGGCCTGGAGGGAGTTCACGGTGGCGATGACCGACTGCGGTCGGATCTTCTCGGCCCGCGCCAGCTCGGACGCCGTGCACGGCCCGAGCCGGTCCAGCCGCTTGAGCACGGACATCTGAGACAGGCTGACGCCACCTCCCGCCGCGGCGCGCAACTGCCGCACCAGCATGCCGAGCGCCAGCTGGAGCTCCTCGGCGGTATCGCGGGGCCGGTGGCCCGCACCCTGCGGATCGGTCATGCGGCCCACCCTAAGGATCTACAGGCAAACTTGCAAGGTTGCCTTGTCTATTCAGCGCCTCGGTTGTTCTTCCGCCCGGCCGGCGGGATCCGGCACGCTCCATACTGGCCGGTGTGAAGATCGACGACGCCACAGACGACACGGCCCTGTTCGCCATCGAGGGCCGCACCGGGGTGATCACCCTCAACCGCCCCCGGGCCCTCAACGCCCTCACCCACCCCATGGTGCTGCGGATCGCCGAAACACTGGCGGCGTGGGAGCGGGAGCCCGCCGTCACCCAGGTCCTCCTGCGCGGCGCGGGCGAGCGCGGACTGTGCGCGGGCGGCGACATCCGCGCCATCCACGACGACGCGAAGGCCGGCGGCAGCGCGTCGATCGGTTTCTGGCGGGACGAGTACCGCCTCAACGCGCGGATCGCCGCCTATCCGAAGCCGTACGTGGCCCTGATGGACGGCATCGTGATGGGCGGCGGCGTCGGCCTCTCGGCACACGGGGCGGTCCGTGTCGTCACCGAACGCTCCCGCGTCGCCATGCCGGAGACCGGCATCGGCTTCGTCCCCGACGTGGGCGGTACGCACCTCCTCGCGCGGGCCCCCGGCGAGTTGGGCACCCATCTCGCCCTGACCGGCGCGGCCGTGGGCGCCGCCGACGCGCTGCTGTGCGGGCTCGCCGACCACTTCGTCCCCGTCGGCCTGCTGCCCGAGCTGACAGCCGACCTCGTGGGCGCGCCCGCCGCGCGGGTGCTGCCCCGGTACGCCGGGCACACGCCCCCGCCCGGCGAACTCGCCGCCCACCGCGCGTGGATCGACCACTGCTACGCCGCAGACACGGTGGAGGAGATCGTGGAACGGCTGCTGGCGGTGGGCGAACCGGCGGCCAAAGAGAGCGCCGAGACGATCCTGGCCAAGTCCCCGACCTCCCTGAAGGTCACCCTGGAAGCGGTTCGCCGCGCACGCGAACTGGGCACGCTGGAGCGGGTGCTGGAGCAGGAGTTCCGCGTCTCCTCGCACATGCTGCGCGCGCCGGACCTGGTCGAGGGCATCCGGGCCCAGGTCGTCGACAAGGACCGTACGCCGCGTTGGCGGCCCGCGACCCTCGGCGAGGTCGACCGGGCCGAGGTGATCCGCCACTTCGACGCGCCGGCCGAGGGGCAGGAGCCGATCTTCCCCACCGGAGGCCCCCGGGCTTGAACAACGCGCCCCCGTGCCTGCACTGTTGACCGGATCACACCATCTCGGTCAGGAGAGCCGGCTTGTCAGCCCAGAACGCGCGCGTCACCGCGCAGGCGCACGTCATAGACCCCGCGGGCGGCTGCCCGCACGCCTTGGGCGCCCGGCTGCGGGCCCAGGGCCCCGTCGCCGACGTGGTGCTGCCCGGCGGGGTACCCGGGGCCGTCGTCCTGGGACACCACGCACTCAAGGAGTTCCTCGGGCACCCCGACGTCGCGAAGGACGCCCGGCACTTCCCGGCCCTGCGTGACGGCACGATCCCCCGGGACTGGCCCCTGCGCGTCTTCGCCGACGCCCAGGGCATGCACACCGCCGACGGCGACGACCACCGCCGGCTGCGTTCCCTCGTGGGCAACGCGTTCACCGCCCGGCAGGTGGAGCGGCTGCGGCCACGCGTCGAGGCGCTG
The DNA here is from genome assembly GCF_055231995.1 of Streptomyces sp. Tek67B01. Classification (NCBI taxonomy): domain Bacteria; kingdom Bacillati; phylum Actinomycetota; class Actinomycetes; order Kitasatosporales; family Streptomycetaceae; genus Streptomyces; species Streptomyces sp. Tek67B01. The sequence continues at coordinate 1,275,815 of NZ_JBUYUY010000001.1, read as the reverse complement.
ACCGAGGAACTCCTGGACGACCTCGGCCGGGCGGCGGCCGCCTCCCCCGACGGGGTCGCCGACCTGCGCACGCACGTCGCCCTGCCGCTGCCCATGGGCGTCATCTGCGAGCTGCTCGGCGTGGACCCCGAGCACCGCGACCGGCTGCACCGGCTCTCCAACACCGTGATCATCTCGACGGACACCACGCCCGCCGAGGTCATGGCCGCCGTCCGGGAACTCGTCGAGCTGATCGCCGGCGTCGCCGCCGCCCGCCGGGCCGAGCCCGGCGAGGACCTCACCAGCGCGCTGATCGCAGCCCGTGACGGCGACGGTGACCGGCTCAGCGAAGCGGAACTCATCGGCACCATGCGCCTGATGCTGGTCGCCGGCCACGAGACCACCCTCAACCTGATCAGCAACGCCGTGCGCGCCCTGTGCACGCACCGCGACCAGCTCGCCCTGGTCCTGGAGGGCGGGGCGAGCTGGTCGGACGTCGTCGACGAGACGCTGCGCTGGGACGGTCCGGTCAGCTGGTTCCCGTTCCGCTACCCCACCCGCGACGTGACCGTCGGCGGGACGGTGATCCCGCGGGGCACCCCCGTCCTCGCCGGCTATACGGCCGCGGGCCGGGACGAGGCCTTCCACGGGGCGGACGCCGACCGCTTCGACCTCACCCGCCCCACCGCCGGACGCCACCTCTCCTTCGGGCACGGCGCGCACTACTGCGTCGGGGCACCGCTCGCCCGCCTGGAGGCCACCACCGCCCTCGAACGCCTCTTCACGCGCTTCCCCGACCTCGACCTCGCCGTGCCGGAGTCCCGGCTCCCCCGCCAGCGGAGCTTCATCGGCAACAGCGTGGACGCGCTACCCGTGCGGCCCGGCCGGGCGCGGTAGGCACAACCGGGCCCTGTGGGCCGAACACCCCGGCCCCGGGTCAGCGCGCCGGGGCGGAGGGGGCCGGGACCTCGGAGCTCAACCAACCCAGCGCGTCGGGATACATCCCGATCCACGTCTGGAAGTTGTGGCCGCCGGCGGGGCGCACCAGCGTCTTGACCCGGACGCCGGTCCCCGCGGCGGCCTTGGCGAAGGAGTCGAGCTGCCGCGGCGGGCTGTCCTTGTCCTGCGCGGACGTGGCGAGGAACAGCGCGACATCCGTCTTCCTCGTGTGCGTGATCAGCCACATCGGGCTGTTGCGCTCCCTCAGGCCCGGGTCCGCCAGCACCCCGGCGTCCCCGGTCAGCGCGTCCGGGTCCAGCGCAGCCCCGGCGCCGAACACCTTCGGGTACTGGAGCGGCAGCTTCGCCGCGCAGAACGCCCCCGTCGAAATGCCCATCAGCGCCCAGCCCTTGGGCTGGGGGAGGGTGCGGAAGTGCCGCGCGACGAGCGCCGGCACGTCGTCCGCCAGCCAGGTGGCCACCCGGTGCCCCGGCACGTCAGTGCAGTCGGTGTTCACCCCGCCCGGGTTGATCTCCGGGATCACCAGGATGAAGGGGTGCGCCGCACCCAACCGGACCAGATCCTCCAGCGCGCCCGGCATGTCGCCCAGCTCCGTCCAGGACCTGGGCGAGCCCGGATACCCGTGCAGGAGCGTCAGCACCGGGAAGCGGGTCTTCTCCGCGCCCGCGGCGCTGTACTCCGGGGGAGTCCAGACGATCACCTGGCCGGCCAGCTTGGAGCGCGTGCCCCGGAAGTAGGTGCTGCGGGTGCCGTCCTCGCCCAGCGTGAAGGTCGCCCGCCCCGCCGGGGGGCCCGTCATCGTGGAGCCGTTGCCGTTTTGAGTCCCCAGCAGGTCGTCCCAGGAGGCGTAGAGCCCGAAGCTGCCGTTGATCCACGTCGCCACCACACAGATGGCGGTCAACTGGCAGAGCCCGATCATCAGAACCCGCGCGGTCCAGCGCAGCCAGCCGGGCCCGGGGAGGCGGTTCCAGAGCAGCAGCGCCGCGAGCATGGCGAGCCCGGTGACCACGACCAAGGTCACCAGGAACGACGTACTGGTCAGCTCCACCGCCTCAATGTACGGCGCGCCCCGCCCGTGTCGGCGGCGGACCGCTCCGTGTCGCCCGCCCGCACCCGCACCGTCACCGCGTGCCATCCCGTGGCCCCGTCCGGGACCGTCCCCCTGCGCTCGCCGGTCTGTACGGCGCCGGTCCGGTCCGTGGCCCGGACCTCCAGGGTGTGGCGCCCGGGCGTGGCCTCCCACGGCCACAGCCACTGGCGCCAGGTGTCGTCGCCGTCCGAGTCCGCCAGCCGGGCCTCCTGCCACGGGCCGCCGTCGACCCGTACCTCGACGCGGGAGACACCCCGGTGCAGCGCCCACGCCACCCCTGCCACCACGACCCGGCCCGCCGCCGGTTCCGCGAGCGGACGAGGCGTGTCGATCCGCGACTGCGTCTTGACGGGCGCCTGCTGCGCCCAGGACCGGCGCACCCAGTACGCGTCGTACGCGGCGAAGGTGGTCAGCCGCAGCTCGCTCAGCCACTTGCAGGCCGACACGTACCCGTACAGGCCCGGCACCACCATCCGCACCGGGAAGCCGTGCGCGAAGGGCAGCGGCTCGCCGTTCATCCCGACCGCCAGCAGCGCCTCCCGGCCGTCCATCACGGCCTCGACCGGGGTGCCGATCGTCATCCCGTCCACCGACCGCGCCACCAACTGGTCGGCCCGGCCGCCGCGCGACGGCGGCCGCACCCCCGCCTCCCGCAGCAGGTCGGCCAGCCGGACGCCGAGCCAGCGGCCGTTGCCCGCGTACGGACCGCCCACCTCGTTCGACACGCAGGTGAGGGTGATGTCGTGCTCGACGAGGGGACGCGCGAGCAGCGCCCGCAGGTCGAGGGTCAGCGGCTTCGTGACCCCGTCCCCGTGGATGCGCAACCGCCAATCGGCGGCGTCCACGCGCGGCACGACCAGGGCGGTGTCCACCCGATAGAAGTCACGGGCGGGCGTGAGGAAGGGCGACACCCCGCGCGCCCGCGCCTGCGCCCCGGCCGGCACCGGCGGGGCCGGGACCGCCGGCGGCGGCAGGACCAGATCCGCCCGGGAGGCCGTCGCGCCCGCCGACCCGTACGCTCCCAAGCGCCGCCCCGCGTACCAGGCGCCCGCCGAGACGGCCGTGGTGGCCAGCACCAGCCGACCGAACCCGCGCCGGTCCAGCGAAGCGGTCCCACCGGCCGGGGCGCCCGCACCGGCCCCGGCGCCCGCCGGCCGCGGCCGCGTCGCAGCCCTGACCAGGAAGTACAACGCCCCGGCCGCCACGAGCCCGCCCAACAGCGAGGGCAGCGCGTCCTTCCAGGTCGCGTCCGGGCGACTGAGCGCGGCCACGGCGCCGAGGAGGCCGAAGCAGGCCGCGACCGCGATCCCGGCGCGCGGCCGGCGTACGGCGAGCATCCCGGCCCCCACGGCGATCAGGCCCAGGACCACGACGATGCCGAGGGTCAGGACGGGCTTGTCGGCGGTGCCCAGGCTCCGCACCGCCCACTCCTTGACGGCCGGCGGCGTACGGTCCACCACCGCGCCGCCGACGGCGGTCACCGGGGACGCCTCGGGCCGTACGGCCGCGGCCGCCAGCTGCGCCGCCGCCAGCCCGGCGAAGGCGGCGAGCAGGCCGCACACCGCGCCCACCGCGGGCCGGGCCCCGGGACTCCCGGATGTGCTGTGTACACCACTCATCGGGTCACCGTCCGCCCGGACTCACACCGTCCCCCCTCCGACTGTACGAGCCCCCGGGCGCGGGCGTACCGGAGCGCGAGCGTACGGAGTACGTACGTTCCGGGGCCGGGCGCGCTTCGGGGCGGGCCGGGGTGCGGGGCTGGGCCGGGGTGCGGGGCGGCGCGCTCAGGCCCGTGGCCGGCCGGCCCGCTCGGCGGCCCGCCGCGCCATGGTCTCCAGGCAGTCCTCGGAGCCGGCGGCGGTGCGGCGCGGAGCGGGCGCGCCCCGCTTGCGCAGCTCCACCACCCCGTCGGTGATCAAGTCGCGCGGATCGGAGCGCCGGCGCGCCTCCCGCGCCGGGTCACCGGTCCGGCCCAACTCATCGGCGGCCGCGTCGGCCGCGCCGGCCGCGAGCAGCTCCAGCAGCTCCAGCGTCGCGGAGGGCCGCTCCCGTTCGGTCTTGGACATGCCCCATGCACTCCTGACGGCGTAGGAAGGGGCGGCCGCCGGGAGTACTCCGACGGCCGCCCCGGTCGGGTCCGGGTCAGTGAACCGACGACGCGGACCCGAGGTCGCCGCGCTGCGCGACCTCTCCCTCGCACGAGTGCCGAATTTCCCACGGGAGGGTGACGCTCGCCCTCCGCCCCGGGCGGCCACAGCCCGGGCCGGTGTGGCTCACGTGCCGGCCTTCGGCAGGGCCGCCGCCACGGCGGCGGCCAGCGCGTGCGGGTCGCCGCTCGGAGTCGACGGGTGACGGGTGGTGCGCCGGGCCCACGCCTCCTCGAAGGCGTGCCAGTCGATCTCCTTCGGGGCGGCGCGCTTGACGAGCGCCTCCTCCAGCGAGGCGAAGTACCGGTCCCAGCGGGCGGCGTACAACTCCGAGACCAGGCCGCTCCATTCACGGTTCGCGTAGTCGTGCAGGAAGCCGCCCTCACTGGTGCTGCGCCGCCCCCAGACGCTCAGGATCGAGCGGGCGTCGTACTCGTAACGGTCCTGCTCGGCCCGGTCCGCGCCGTGCGCGCGGGCGGCCGCCAGCCAACGGCCCAGCAGGAAGGCGGGGTCGGAGCCGGTCACGGCGTCCAGCTTCCGCTCCTCGTCGCGCCATTGGGCGGTCAACCGCCGCAGCCGCGTCAGGTTCTTGGCCTCGTAGGCCTCCCGGATCTTCGGCAGCAACACCCGCGAGTGGTTGGCGAGGGCCTGGCGGGCGGTGTCCACCAGGTCGAAGCGGTAGGCGCTGGAGGACCTGAGCGCCGGGGGCACCGCCAGCAGGTGGTCCAGCGCCCGGCGCACCGAATCGGACTGGTACCGCATGGACTTGGGGCTCCAGTGCGCGGCGCCCGTCGCGGTCAGGCTCGGCCTGGCGGTGAAGAGGCTGTCCTGCGACTCCGACCACAACCCCGACGACGTGCTGTACGGCCCCTTGCGCAACTCCTCCCAAGCCGCCGAGGCTTGGGCGTCCGGGCGACCGTAGCGGCGGGCCGCGAAGTCGGCGAACCACCGGCGCTGGTCGACCGGTCCCGGCTCCCAGGCCAGGTCGGTGAAGAGGTCGAAGGCGGCCGGGTTGGTGCCGGTGGCCTCCGGCAGGTACGCGATGCCCTGGAGCGCGCTGTCCGGCTTGTCGCGCCAGGTTCCGAACCGGTCGATCCACACCGAGGTGTTCGCGCCGATCGTCGTGTGGCCCCCGAAGTTGTAGATCGTGCCCAGCGCGTACGGGGTGCCGCCCCAACGAGCCTCACGGTCGAGGCGGTTGTACCGGTCGGACAGGCCGTCCAGGATCAACAGCTTCGAGGTGTCCACCCCGGCCAGGAGTTCCTTCGTCGGGTCGTCCTGCCAGCCGAGCACCGCCCACAGGGCGCCCGGGTGGGCCGCCCACAGTGCCCGCTGGATGGCCCCCGCGGCGGCCCGGACGTCGACCGTGCCCGTCTTGCCGCCCTCGTGCAGGGGGCTCATCCGGTACATGGCGCTGTCGCCGAAGACCTCCCGCTGTTCGCCGTAGTACGCCGCCGCCAGTTCCGCGAACACGGGGGAGGCCGGGTCGAGCCAGTCCGGCCGGTCGAAGCCGGCCCAGTCGCCCTGCGGCACGGTGGACGCGCCCTGGTGGCGTGCGGCGAAGCCCGGCGGGACGGTGCCGAAGAAGCCGGGCAGGACCGGTGTCATGCCCAGGCCGCGCAACTGGTCCGCGATCCGCGCGCCCACGTCGGCGCGCTCGCGCATCAGCCGCTCCGTCACCGGGCCGCCGAAGCCGCTGAGGTTTTGCAGCAGCCACCAGCTCTGGTGGCCCGGTGCCGGGATCCACTTCCGCAGTTCCTCGGCGGAGTAGCCGAACCGCTGGAGCGCCCGGTAGTACGGGTACTCCGCGCCGGTCTGCACGAACACCTCGTTGATGCCGTGCAGCGCGAGCAGGTCGATCTGTCGCCGGTGTTCCTCGAAGGTGCGGTACGGGCCCGAGTAGCCGTCGTCGGTGTCGTTGAGCGCGTACCGGTGGGGGACCCGCGCGGTGCGGGTGACGGGGGCGGGCACGCCCGGCAGGGTCGCGGGCAGCATGCCGATGCTGTCGCCGGGCCAGCCGATGTCGGCGCCGGCGACGTGTTGGAGGTACCAGCCGACGCCGGTGAGCAAGGTCGCCCCGGTGGAACCGCGTACGGTGATCGAGCCCGGGGTGCCGGAGACGGTGAAGGTGTCGTCCCCGGCCAAGGTGTCGGGCACCAGCGTGAACTGGGCGGCGTGGCGCGGCAGCAGTCGCAGCAGCGCGTCCCGGGCCGGACCGGTGTCGAAGGTCCGCGGCCGGGACGCGGGGCGCGGGTGCTCCCGTACGCCGGCCGGTGCGCCGGCGGGTACGTCGGCTCGTGCGGGCGGCGCCGCGGCGGGGGAGGCCGCGGCCGGGGCCGCCGTCCCGGGGGCGGTACCGGCGAGGAGCAGGGTCAGCAGCGCGGTGGGAAGCGTCGCGAGCGCGACGGATCGGCGCGTACGGGGGCGCGAAACGCGTGGCATCGGGTGGGCGTCGTCCTCTGTGTCGGGGCCTGGGGGCGGGCGGGTCGGGAAGGCCGGAGGGGGAGCCGTCAGACCGGCAGGGCCCAGGTCTGGTCGATCCGGTGGTCGCCGCACGCCGTCAGGCGCAACCGCTCCGCGGGCGCGTCGGGGGCGGCCGTCGCGGTGGGTGCGGTCAGGCACAGCCCGCTCACGGTTTCCGTCAGGGTGCCGCTGCGGTCGTGCCGCCAGCTCTGTCCCGGCCTGCCGGGCGCGCACCGGGCCAGCTCCACCAGGCCCGCGTCGCCCGCCGACAGGCAGGCGCCGGCCAGTTTCAGCGTCGCCCCGTCCCCGAGGCTCCACCGCTGGTCGGGGGCGCCGGTACAGGCGGCCAGCACGACGGCGCCGGCTCCGGTGGTATTGGCCCCGTCGGCGCACTTGGCGCCCGCTCCGGCGATCTGCCCGGTCGGGACCGCGCCCGCGCACCCGCGAGGGGTGAGTCGCCAGACGCCGGTGTCGTGCGCGTCCACCTTGCCGGTCAACACGGCCCCGATCTGCCGGCGTCGGCCGTTCCACAGGTTCTTCACCTCGGCGGTGCACCCGGGCAGCCCGACCTCGGCGAGCGGCACGTGGATGTCACGGGAGGCGCCCGAACGGTTGAGGACGGCCACGGCGCGGTCGCCGTTCGCGAGCGGCCGCACGAGGATGTCGAAGGTGGGGTTGGAGGAGACGACCGCACCCTGACGCCCCATCGGGTCCTGGTCGAGCGCGATCAGATCGGTGTTGCCGAGGGCGGCGAGCCCGCCCGGGGTCAGCTCGGAGACCTGTGAGGAGAGGATGAAAGGGGCCGCCATCATGGCCCACAGGCCGACCTGACTGCGGCTCTCCGCCGCGCTCAGCCCGGGCGCGCCCGCGATGAGGAAGTCCGGGTCGTTCCAGTTGCCAGGACCCGCGTACCGGCCCAGCCAGCGGTTGTAGCCGTAGTTGCCGAGGACCGCGCTCCAGCGGGAGGTGTTCGGCGCCTTCGGGTCGTAGACCTTGATGTCCTTGCCCTCGCGCCACAGTTGGCCGGTCTCGCGGACCCAGTGGAGCACCCTGTGCCAGTCGGCTCCGCCCCATTCGCCCTGCTGGAAGTAGGCGGGCGCGGACGCGGACAGCACCATGTCCCGGCCGCTGTCGCGCAGCGCCCGGGCGACGGCGTGGTAGGCGTCCCGGTAGGCCCGTTCCTTCGTGGCGCCGGGGGGCACGTACAGGTTGCAGCCGTCCATCTTGACGTAGTCCACGTTCCAGGACGCGAACAGCCGGGCGTCGCGGGCGTAGTGGTCCGCGCCGCCGCCCGCGGGGGCGCCGCTGCCGGGGTAGCGCTCGCAGGTGAGGGAACCGGCGTCCTGGTAGATGCCGAACTTCAGTCCCTTGGCGTGGAGGTGGTCCCCGAGCCATGCCATGCCGTGCGGGAACTTCCGGGTGTCGGTGATCAGATCGCCCCGTGCGTCGCGGGACTTCGTCATCCAGCAGTCGTCGACGGTCACCGTGTCGTAGCCCTTGGCGGCGAGCCCGGTGGACACGAGCGCGTCGGCGTTGGCGACCACCTTGGCCTCGTCGATGTCGCACATGTAGTGCGCCCAGTTGTTCCAGCCCATCGGCGGGGTCAGCGCGAGCGGGGTGTCGGAGGTGGCGGTGGGCTCGCCCGCCGCCGGGGCCGCGCCGAGGACGAGGGCCAGCAGGGCGGCCGCGGTCAGACAGGGGAGCGACGCGCGAGGGCGTGGCGGCACGGGATCTCCTTGAGTGGGGGAGGTACCGACGGGCTGTCGAGCGCCCAGTGCAGCGGTGCGGCTACTCGCTGTCAACGGCCTTCGCGGCTTTCGTCCCGATGACAAGCAATTTGGGCGCAGCGGCGTCACACGATCGAGGTGGACCAAGGAAAGCGGCGCCGTATGCGCCGATGTCCCTCGCGCCCTCTGTTACACCGTATGTTACGACGTCTGGTACGCCATCTGTTACGTCGTCTGTTACGGTGTATCCATGCCGCGAAGATCAGCAGCCCTCGACCGCGCCACCCCCGGGGCGATCGCCGAAGCCGCCTTGGCCGTCCTGGACGAGGACGGCCCCGGCGCCTTGAGCTTCCGCGCCCTCGCCGAGCGTCTCGACGTCTCCCACGCCACCGTCCAGCGGCGCTGCGTCGACCTCGCGGGACTGCTGGACCTCTGCATCGAGCACTTGGCCGCCCGGCTGCCCGAGATCCCCGCGACGACCGATTGGGCCGAGGCCACCGAGCTGCGCTTCTCCGCCCTCTACCGGCTGCTCGTCGCGCATCCCGGGCTGCTGGTGCTGCGCGGCGGTCGGCCCTGGCTCGGCCGCGAACTGCTGGCCCGCCTCGTCGAACCGGCCCTCGCCGACAGTGTCGCCGCCGGCATGAGCGCCGCCGAGGCGATGACCGCGTACCGCCGGATGTACCTGCTCACCCTCGGCAGCGCCGCCTTCGTCGACCACCGTGACCCGGCGGGGGCCACCGAGCGGTCCCGCGCCGCGCTGGCCGCCCTGGACCCGGCCGGATTCCCGGTGCTCTCCGCCGGCATCGCCGCCGTGCTGCCCGCCCTGACCGACCACGAGGTGTACTACGGCGCCCTGCGCCAGCTCATCGAGGCGGCCCGCCCCGCCGCCTGCTGAAGCCGCCCCGCCGCCTTCCCGCCCCGTCCTGCCTCCCGTCCCGCCGCCACCTCCCGAAGGGCCGACGTCCATGGAACAGCAGCTCGACTACGCCGCCGTACGCGCCGCCGCCGACCGGATAGCCGGGGTGACGCGACCCGCCGCCGTGGTGCCCGCCGAAGACGGGGTCTGGTACGCGCTGGAACACCTCCAGCACACCGGCTCATTCAAAGCCCGCGGCGCCCACAACTTCCTCGCCGCCCATCGCGCCGCCGGCACGCTCCCGGCCGCCGGTGTCACCATCGCCTCCGGTGGCAACGCGGGTCTGGCCTGTGCCTGGGCGGCGCGCGCCCTGTCCGTGCCCGCCACCGTGTTCCTGCCCGGCAACGCGCCCCGGGTGAAGGTGGAACGGTTGCGCGGCTACGGGGCCGCCGTACACCTCGTCGGCGACCGGTACGCCCAGGCCCTCGCCGCCTGTCGGGAGTTCGCGGCCGACAGCGGGGCCCTGAGCAGTCACGCCTACGACCATCCGTTGATCGCGGCGGGCGCGGGGACCCTGCTCGACGAGATCAGGCTCGCCCTGCCCGGCCTGGACACGGTCGTCCTGGCGGTGGGCGGGGGCGGCCTGTTCGCCGGCGTCGCCACCGCCGCGCGCGAGCACGGCGTACGGGTCGTCGCCGCCGAACCGGAAGGCTGCCGGGCGCTCAACGCGGCCTTGGAGTCGGGTCGGCCGGTCGACGTGCCGGTGGACTCGGTGGCCGCCGACTCGCTCGGGGCGACGCGGGTCTCCGACGACGCGCTGGCCGCGGCCCGGTACGAGGGCGTCGACTCGGTGCTCGTACCGGACTCGGAGATCACCGGCGCCCGCCGCGCGCTCTGGGAGGACCACCGGATCGTGGTCGAGGCCGGCGCCGCCACCGCCCTGGCGGCGCTCCGCCGCGTTCCACGGGCGCCGGGCGCTCGGGTCGCCGTCATCCTGTGCGGCGCGAACACGGACCCGGCCGACCTTTCGCCGACCATCCGGTAAAGCGCATTAGCGCGCGGCCGCGACCGTGGCGGGAAAACGTCAGCAAAGAGCCAACCGCGCGCGAAAGGGCCCTGCCCGACGGAATTGGCCCAGGGATCGGATGATTTCCGCCTGACGCGAATGAGGCCAGGTGGTCGCCGTGTTGACGAAGAGGCCGCGGTCTGCTTGGAGTTCACCGTCCGGCCCGGGTGCGCGAAGCGGCTCGGCCAGAGGGCCGGCGGCCACATTGACGGGTTCGGGAATCCGGGTGAGCGTGGTCACCGCCCTCCGGCAGCGGTGCCGGAATATCCCCGGGAGGCCCCGACGATGCCCCGTTCCCCCATGGCCCGCACGGTCCTCGCCACCCTCGCGGCGGCCACCTTCTTGTCGAGTGCCGCGTGCGGGGTCGGCGGCGGACCGGGAGAAGCGAAGGAGGCGGCGAGGACCGGAAAGGTGGAGGGCGGGATCACCTTCCGCACCCTCCAGTTGAAACCGGTGTTCACGGCATACGTCCAATCGGTCATCGACGCCTTCCAGCGGCGGTACCCGGACGTGCGGGTGAAGTGGGAGGACGTGCCGGGCGAGGGATACAACGAAAAGCTCGTCGCCGACGCCCAGGCCGGGGTCCTTCCCGATGTCGTCAACCTCTCCACCGACTCCTTCCAGCTCCTCGGCGACCGGGGCATGCTCGCCGACGTCGCCCGGCTCGACCCACGAGTGGCGGGGGAGTACGTCCCCGGGGCCTGGGAGCAGTTCAAACTGCCCGGCAAGGGCGACAGCGTCTTCGCCTACCCCTGGTACGTGACCCCGGAGATCCTCACGTACAACACGGACCTCTTCCGCGAGGCCGGACTGGACCCCGACACACCGCCGGTCGGCGTGGAGCAGTTCTTCGACTACGCCGAGCAGATCGCGGCCAGGTCCGGCGGCCGGTACTCCGCCTTCATGGCGGACCCCAAGGGACGGCTGCCCGGGGACTGGCAGAAGATGGGCGTCCCGATCCTGAACGGCACGAAGGACGGCTTCGCCTTCGACACCCCCAAGGCCGTCGAGTGGGTCGAGCGGATGAAGTCCCTCTACGCCAAGGGCGCCATGCCCAAGGAGTCCCTCCTGAGGGCCGACGACATCAACCAGCTCTACGGCGCGGGCAAACTCGTCTTCGGTCCCGGCTCACCGGGCTTCGTCAAGGACGTCAAGCAGAACGCCCCCCAGGTCTACGCCACCACCCGGGTCGCGGGCGCCGTCACCGGACGGCTCGGCCACATCGGCATCTACGCCCAGTCGCTCGGCATCCGCAAGGACACGCCACATCCGGACGCGGCGGCGGAATTCGCCAAGTGGGTCACCAACGGACCCAACCAGGTCGCGTTCTCGAAGAAGGCCACCATCTACCCGTCCAACGCGGAGGGCCTGACGGATCCGTACTTCTCCGACAGGGGCGACGGCAAGGACGCGGAGACGCTGGCCCGAGCCGTGGGTGCCGAGGAGTTGAAGACCGCCGCGCTCGACGCCAACACCCCCGTCCAGTGGACGAACCAGGTCGGTGACGCGGTCGTCCGCGAGGTGCAGAAGGCCATCAAGGGCGAGCAGGACGCCGGGACGGCGGTGCGGAAGGCGCAGGAGGAGGCGAACAGGCTGCTCGCCAACGCGGCGAGGAAATGAAGGCCATCCGCTCGGCCGGTCCCGGCAGGGTCCCCCGCCCGGCCGGGGCAGACCGGGACGCCCGCCCTGCCGCGTCGTCGGCCGCACGTTCGGCCGTGCCCGGCAAGGCCGCGACCCCGGCCGCGCCGGGACGCCGGCGGGCGCGGTGGGCCCCGTACCTCTTTCTCGCGCCCGGGCTGGTGCTGGTGCTCCTGTTCAGCGTCTGGCCGTTCCTGAACACCGTGATCCTCTCCTTCACGGACGCGCGGATCCTGCGCGGTGGCCACTTCACCGGCCTCGCCAACTACCGTCGCGCCCTCGCCGATCCCGACTTCTGGCTCGCGACCCGCAACAGCGTCCTGTACCTGATGGTCGTGGTGCCCTGCCTGGTCCTGCTCCCGCTGGCCCTCGCCGTACTCGTACGCACGCGCGTCCCCGGCATCGGGTTCTTCCGGTCGGCCTTCTACACCCCGGTGATCGCCTCCGCGGTGGTCGTCGGACTGATGTGGCAGTGGGTGCTGCGCAGCGACGGCCTGCTCAACACCGTCCTTCGAGGGCTCCGTGTCGTCTCCGAGCCGGTCCCCTTCCTCACGGACAGCACCCTGCTGCTGCTCTCCGCGATGATCGTGACCGTCTGGAAGGGCCTCGGCTACTACATGGTGTTCTACCTGGCGGCCCTCGGGAACGTCTCCGTCTCCCTCTACGAGGCGGCGGCCCTCGACGGCGCCGGCGCCGTCCGACGCTTCTTCAGCGTCACCGTCCCCCAGGTGAAACCGATGATGCTCCTCGTGGGCACCCTCTCCGCGATCTCCGCGCTGCGCGTGTTCACCGAGATCTACGTCCTGGGCGGCGAGAGCGGCGGCCCCGGAGGCGGAGCCCGTACCCTGCCCTTCCTGATCCGGCAGGTCGGCCTCGGCTTCTCCGGCGAGACCGGATACGCCTCCGCCGTCTCCCTCCTGTTGTTCCTCCTGACGCTGGTGTTCAGCCTGCTGGGCCGCCGCCTTTCGAAGGGGGACGAGGGGTGAGCACGCGAGTCGCGGCCGGGGACGGCGGAAGCCGGCGCGCGCGGCGCCGACGCCACCTTGCCGCCCTGACCGCCCGGTACGCCACTTTGACGCTGATGCTGGTGGTCACGCTCGGGCCGATCGTCTGGCAGTTCCTGACCTCGCTGCGCGGCCGTACGGAGAACGTGTACGACGGCGTCCTGCCGTCCCGGCCGACTCTCGACAACTACGTCCGGGTCGCGCGGTCGTTCCCGCTCCTGCACTACACCGGCAATACGCTGGTGGTGGCGGCGCTCGCCGTCACCTCGAACGTGGTCTTCGCCTCGATGGGCGGCTACGCGCTCTCCCGCACCGGTTGGAAGGGGCGCGGGAGCGTCTTCACCGTGTTGGTGGCGACGCTGATGTTCCCCTTCGAGTCCGTCATGATCTCGATGTTCCTCACCGTGCGCGGGATGGGGCTGGTCGACACGCTCGTCGGGGTGTGGCTGCCGGGCGCCGTCTCCGTCCTCAACATCATGGTCATGCGGGCGGCGTTCCTCGCCGTCCCCCGGGAGATGGAGGAGGCCGCACTGCTCGACGGCGCGGGCGAGTGGACCCGCTTCATCCGGGTGTTCCTGCCGTCCGCGAAGGGAGCCCTGACCGTCGTATGCATCACCAGTTTCATGGGCGCCTGGGACGACTTCCTGTGGCCCCTGCTGGTCCTCACCGACAGCGATCACTACACCCTGCAACTCGGCCTGAAGACCCTGGCCGGCGCCACCACCGTCAACGACCAGCGGATCATCGCCGCCGGCGCGATGGCCGCGCTGGTCCCGATGATGATCCTCTTCTTCGCCCTCCAGCGATTCTTCTTCAAGGGCGTGGGCGAGGGAGCCGTCAAGCTCTGAGCCCCGCCCCGCCACCCGCCCTTCCCCCTCCTGGAGCAGCCGTCATGCACGACGACCGCAGCGTTGCCGAACACCGCCTCCGCCGGGTCCTCAAGGAGCGCGTCACTCCCGCCGTCCACTCCCGTCCCGTGCCGCTGACCGTGGAGCGCTGGGACGTACCGGGGGAGCCCGTGCCCGTGGAGCAAGGTCTGCGAGCCCCCTACGAGCCCTGCGAGGTCGCGGACCCGTGGGGGCCGGCCTGGGGCACCACCTGGTTCAAGGTCACCGGCACCGTCCCGGCGGACTGGGCGGGCCGCACCGTCGAAGCCGTCCTCGACCTCGGCTTCGACCGGATGATGCCGGGCTTCCAGTGCGAGGGCCTGGTCCACGGTACGGACGGCGCCGAGATCAAGGCGCTCAACCCCTACAACGACTGGGTGCGCGTCGCCGACCGCGCCGAGGGCGGCGAGCGGATCGAGTGGTACGTCGAAGCCGCCGCCAACCCCGTCCTCGTCGAGCACCGGCCCACCTACGAGGGGGACCTGCCGACCAGCGCGGACCGGCCCCTGTACCGGCTCGCCCGCATGGAGCTGACGGTCTTCGAGAGCGAAGTGTGGGAACTCGTACAGGACCTCGACGTCCTGCACGCCCTGATGGCGCAGCTCGACGAGGCCGACGCCCGGCGGTACGAGATCCTGCGCGCCGTCGACGCCTCGCTGGACGCCTTGGACCTCGACGACGTGTCGGGCACGGCGGCCGCCGCACGGGCCCGACTGGCCGGGGTGCTCGCCACCCCGGCCAACGCCTCCGCGCACCGGATCAGCGCGGTCGGCCACGCGCACATCGACTCCGCGTGGCTGTGGCCGCTGCGCGAGACGGTCCGCAAGGTGGCACGGACGACGTCGAACATGGTGAACCTGATGGACGAGCACCCGGAGTTCGTGTTCGCCATGTCGCAGGCCCAGCAGCTCGACTGGATCAAGACCCACCGACCCGAACTCTTCGAGCGGATCAAGAAGAAGATCGCGGACGGGCAGTTCGTCCCGGTCGGTGGCATGTGGGTGGAGTCCGACACCAACATGGTGGGCGGCGAGGCGATGGTCCGCCAGTTCCTCCACGGCAAGAAGTTCTTCCTGGACGAGTTCGGGATCGAGACCCGCAACGTCTGGCTGCCCGACTCCTTCGGCTACACCGCCGCCCTGCCGCAGATCGTCAAACTCACCGGCTCCACCTGGTTCCTGACCCAGAAGATCTCCTGGTCCCAGGTCAACGCGTTCCCCCACCACACCTTCTGGTGGGAGGGCATCGACGGCACCCGCGTCTTCACGCACTTCCCGCCCGTCGACACCTACAACAGTGACCTGGGCGGAGCGCAACTCGCCCACGCCGCCCGCAACTACCGCGAGAAGGGCCGTGGTTCGCGCTCGCTGGTGCCGTTCGGCTGGGGTGACGGCGGTGGCGGCCCCACCCGCGAGCACCTGGCGAGGGCCCGGCGACTGCGTGACCTGGAAGGCTCGCCGCGCGTGGAGGTCGAGCGGCCCGACGCGTTCTTCGAGAAGGCCCACGCGGAGTACCCCGACGCGCCCGTATGGGCCGGAGAGCTGTACCTGGAGCTGCACCGGGGCACCTACACCTCGCAGGCCAAGACCAAGCAGGGCAACCGGCGCGCCGAATCACTGCTGCGCGAGGCGGAGTTGTGGGCGACGACCGCCGCGGTGCGCGTCGCGGGGTACGCGTACCCGTACGAGGACCTGGAGCGGATCTGGAAGACCGTCCTGCTCCACCAGTTCCACGACATCCTGCCCGGCTCGTCCATCGCCTGGGTGCACCGCGAGGCGCGCGAGACGTACCGCCGGGTGCGGGAGGAACTGAGCGGGATCACCCGGGACGCGCAGCTCGCGCTGGCGGGGGAGGGGACGCGGGAGCTGGTGTTCAACTGCGCCCCGCACACCCGGCGCGGTATCCCGGCCGGCGGGGCCGGGGTGCCGGAACCGGCCGCCGGGCCGGTCACCGTCGGGGAGCGGCCCGGCGGCGGGTACGTCCTGGCCAACGGGCGGCTGCGGGTGGGGGTCGACGGACGCGGGCTGATCGTGTCGGCGTACGACCTGGAGGCCGGCCGCGAGTCCGTCGCGCCGGGCGCCGCCGCGAACCTGCTCCAGATCCACCCCGACTTCCCGAACATGTGGGACGCCTGGGACCTCGACGCCTCCTACCGCCACCGGGTCACCGACCTGATCGAACTGGACGCGCTGGACGTCACCCGGACGGGGCCTGAGGCGGTGACGGTGCGGATCGTCCGCTCCTTCGGATCTTCCAGGGTGGCGCAGTCGCTCACGCTGCGGGCGGACGCCAAGACGGTCGACCTCCGCACAGAGGTGGACTGGTACGAGACGGAGAAGATCCTCAAGGCTGCCTTCCCGCTCGATGTGAAGGCCGAACGCTCCGCCGCCGAGATCCAGTTCGGACATGTGTACCGGCCTACCCACACCAACACCTCCTGGGAGGCGGCCAAGTTCGAGATCTGCGCGCACCGGTGGCTGCACGTGGAGGAGCCCGGCTGGGGCGTCGCCGTCCTCAACGACTCCACGTACGGCCACGACGTGACCCGGGACGTGCGCCCCGACGGCGGGCAGACCACCACCGTCCGGCTCTCCCTCCTGCGGGCCCCGCGCTACCCCGACCCGGAGACCGACCAGGGCACCCACACCCTGTCCTTCTCGCTCGCGCCCGGCGCGACGATCGCCGACGCCGTCCGCGAGGGGCACGCGCTGAACCTGCCGGAGCGGGTGGTGTCCGGGGCCGGTCCCGTGGCGCCGCTGGTGGCCGTGGACGGCGACGCGGTGGTGGTGGAGGCGGTCAAGCCGGCCGAGGACCGAAGCGGAGACGTCATCGTCCGGGTGTACGAGTGTCTGGGCGGCCGGGCCACGGCCACCCTGACGGCGGACTTCGCGCCGACGGCGGCCACCGAGTGCGACCTGCTGGAGCGTCCCCTCCCGCCCACCGCCGTCGGCGCCCTCGCGCCCGACGGGGCCCTTGCCCTGTCCCTGCGCCCCTTCCAGCTCGTCACGGTCCGCCTCCACCGGACCTGACCCGTCGCCCGTCGCAGGCCGGCCGCGGGCTCCCGTACGACCGCACCCGATCGACCGCGGCCGTGCGGTCGCCCGCCCGCACGTGAACTGCGCCACAGGCCCGGGCGGTCGGGGGCGCCGGACCCGGCGATACCGGGGCCAGGCGCCCCCGACTGGTTATGCACCTAGTTGCAAAACGCTGCCCCCCTCGCTAGAACAGGTGCATCACCCCCGCGCGAGGAGGCACACCCCCGATGAGTTCGCAGACCCCGCAGAGCTCCCAGAGCCGGTACCCGCACCTACTGCGCCCCCTGGACCTCGGTTTCACCACCCTGCCGAACCGCGTGATCATGGGATCGATGCACACCGGCCTCGAAGAGCACGAGGGCGGCTTCGAGCGCCTCGCCGCCTTCTACGCCGAGCGCGCCCGCGGCGGCGCCGGCCTCATCGTCACCGGAGGCATCGCCCCCAACGACGCCGGCCGCCCCTTCGAGGGCGGGTCCCGCCTCACCACCGAGGACGAGGCGGCCGAGCACCGGGTGATCACCGAGGCGGTGCACGCCGAGGGCGGCAAGATCGCGATGCAGATCCTCCACTTCGGCCGCTACGCCTACCACAAGGACCTGGTCGCCCCCTCCGCCCTCCAGGCCCCCATCAGCCCGTTCGTTCCGAACGAGCTCACCGACATCGAGGTCGAGCGCACCGTGGAGGACTTCGTCCGCGCCGCGCGTCTGGCCAAGCTGGCCGGCTACGACGGCGTCGAGATCATGGGCTCCGAGGGCTACCTGATCAACGAGTTCATCGCCGCGGCCACCAACCGGCGCACCGACCGCTGGGGCGGCGCGTACGAGAACCGCGTCCGCTTCCCCCTGGAGATCGTGCGGCGCACCCGGGAGGCCGTGGGCGAGGAGTTCATCATCGTCTACCGCCTCTCGATGCTCGACCTGATCCCCGGCGGCTCCACCCTGGACGAGGTCGTCCGCCTCGCCAAGGAGGTCGAGGCGGCCGGCGCCACCATCATCAACACCGGCATCGGCTGGCACGAGGCCCGTATCCCCACCATCGCCACCTCCGTTCCGCGCGGCGCCTACACCTGGGTCACCAAGCGGCTGATGGGCGCGGTCTCCGTCCCCCTCGTCACCAGCAACCGCATCAACACCCCGGAGATCGCCGAGGAACTGCTGGCCGACGGGCGCGCCGACCTCGTGTCGTTGGCCCGCCCCTTCCTCGCCGACGCCGACTTCGTCAACAAGGCGCGCGCCGGTGCCTCCGAGACCATCAACACCTGCATCGGCTGCAACCAGGCCTGTCTCGACCACACCTTCAGCGGCAAGATCACCAGTTGCCTGGTCAACCCGCGCGCCTGCCACGAGACCGAACTGGTCCTCTCCCCGACCAAGCTGAAGAAGCGGGTCGCCGTCGTCGGGGCCGGCCCGGCCGGCCTGGCCTGCGCCGTCTCCGCCGCCGAACGCGGCCACGCCGTCACCCTCTTCGAGGCCTCCGGGCACATCGGCGGCCAGCTCGACATCGCCCGCCGCATCCCCGGCAAGGAGGAGTTCGCGGAGACCATCCGCTACTACGGCAACCGGCTCACCGCCCACGGCATCGACCTGCGTCTGGACACCCGCGCCGACGTGGAGACCCTCCGGGGCTACGACGAGGTGGTCGTCGCCACCGGCGTCACCCCCCGCACCCCCGACATCGAGGGCGTCGACCACCCCAACGTGGTGACCTACCTCGACGTCCTGCGCGACGGCGCCCCGGTCGGCGGGCGCGTCGCCGTCGTCGGCGCCGGCGGAATCGGCTTCGACGTCGCGGAGTTCCTCACCGACAGCGGCGAGGGCGCCTCCCAGGACCCGGCCGTCTACTTCCGCCACTGGGGCGTCGACACGGCGTACACCGGCCAGGGCGGCCTCGTCGCCCCCGAGCGGCCCGCGCCGCCGCGCCGGGTCCACCTGCTCCAGCGCAAGACCACCAAGGTCGGCGCGGGTCTGGGCACCACCACCGGCTGGATCCACCGCGCCGAACTCAAGCACCGCGGAGTCGTCTCGGTGGCCGGGGCGACGTACGACCGGATCGACGACGAGGGTCTGCACATCACCGTCGACGGCGAGCAGCGCCTGGTCCCCGCCGACACCGTCGTGCTCTGCACCGGTCAGGAGCCGCGCCGTGACCTGTACGAGGAGCTGCGCGCCGCGGGTGTCGACGCCCACCTGATCGGCGGCGCCGACGTGGCCGCCGAACTGGACGCCAAGCGGGCCATCCGCCAGGGCACGGAACTCGCCGCGAGCCTGTGAGCCGGTAGCGCCCGATTCAACCTTCGTACGGCGCAATGGTGTTGTGGCGGCCCCAAGCGGGCCGCCACAATCTCCTGATGACCCCCACACCGGCAGACGCGGACCGGATCCTCGCCGACAACTTCGCCCCCTGGGTGCTCGCCCTCGGCCTCACCGTCCGGGAGACCGGCGAGCGGCACGCCGTCCTGCGGCTGCCGTGGTCCGAGGGACTGGCCCGGGACGGCGGCGGGCTCTCGGGCCAGGCACTGATGGCCGCCGCCGACACCGCGACCGTGATCGCCGTTTCCGCCGCCCGCGGCGGTTACGGGCCGATGACCACCGTCCAGCAGTCCACCAGTTTCCAGCGCCCGGTCCTGGGCGCCGACGTGTTGATCGCCGCACGGGTCACCAAGCTCGGCAAGCGGATGGCCTTCGCCGACATCGCCATGACCCCCGAGGGCTCGACCGAACCCGCCGCGACGGCCTCCACCGTGTACGCCCTGCTCGGGTGAGGTCCCTTTCCCGCAACCGCGACTTCAACGTCTTCTGGCTCGGGCAGGCGCTGTCCGTCCTCGGCGGGTCCGTCTCCGCCGTCGCGCTGCCGCTGATGGTGTTCGCCGCCACGGGTTCGGTCTTCCAAATGGGCCTGGTCACGGTGGTTTCGGCGGCCACCGCGGTGCTGACCGGGATCTTCGCCGGTTACGTGGTCGATCGGGTGGACCGCCGCCGGCTGATGATCGTCTGCGATCTGGCGCGGGCCCTGCTGCTCGGGGCGCTGCCCTTCCTCTGGGCGGTCTGTCCCCGGGTCTGGCTGCTGTACTTGCTGACCGCGCCGGTCGGGGCGCTGAAGAGCTTCTTCGACGTGGCCTACGTGACGGCGGTGCCCCACCTCGCGCCGCCCGAGGACCTCACCCGCGCCAACGGGCGGCTGATGAGCACCTTCGCCCTGGGCACCCTGCTCGGGCCGGTGATCGCCGGGGCCGTCGCGGCCGGCGTGGGGCCGGCCTGGGCCCTCGGGCTGGACGGCGCCACGTTCTTGATCTCGGCCGTCAGCCTGGTCTTCGTCCGTTTCGGTCCGGGCCCCGCCGAGGAGCGGGAGCCGGGCGGTCCGGCGCCGGGCGCGGTCGGGGTGCTGCGCGAGATGTTCGTGGTCGGGTTCCGGTTCCTGTGGACACACCCGTTGTTGCGCCCGCTGACCGTCCTGCTCACCCTGCTGACCTTCATCACCGTCGGCGCGACGGACCTGCTGATCTTCCGGGTCGAGCACGACCTGCACCAGGGTTCCGCCACCCTCGGTTACGTGATGGCGACGAGCGCGCTGGGCACGCTCGTCGGCGCGTTGGCCGCCGGACGCCTGCGCCGCCACCTGGGGTTCGGGCTCTGCTGGCTGGGCTCGATCGTGGCCATCGCGGTGTCGTTCGCCGGGATCGGGGTGAGCCGTAGCGTGCCGGTCATCGCGGTCCTCGCCGCCCTGTTCATGTTCGGACTGACCCTGGGTGGGGTCTGCTCCATGACCTTGCGTCAGGAGGTCACGCCGCGGCCGGTGCTGGGGCGGGTCACCGCCGCCTTCTGGACGGTGCACAACGCCTCGGGCCCGGCGGGCGCGGCCGTGCTGACCGCGCTGGCCGACGGGCACGGGGTCCCCGCCGTCAGTCTGGCCGGCGGGGCGTTCTGCCTGCTGATCGTCGGCGCGGGACTGTTCACCCCGCTGCGTGCGAGCGGCCCCCGCGCCGGGTCCGCGACCCCGGCGGCGCCGCTCAGCCTGCTGCGGCGGCCACTGCGGGGCCGACGCCCGTGAGGCGTTCCGCCACGGCCCAGAGCCGGGCATTGGCGGCGGGGTCCAGGGCGCGCCGGGGGATGCGGGACTCGCCCGTCGGCCCGACCAGGCCGAACAGCCCGCTCGGACCGTAGTAGCCGCCGGCGGTGGCGTCCGGGCTCGTGGCGGCGTAGAGCAGCGGCTGCGTACCGGGGCCGACCTCCTGCTTCGGGAGGAAGTCCACGGCGCTGACGAGGCCGTGCAACCGGGAGGGCCTGCCCCGCCCCAGGCTCGCGCCAGCGGTCTGGAGGTTGGTCTTGGTGTAGCCGGGGTGTGCGGCGGTGCTGCGCAGCGGCCACTTCTGCTCGGCGGCGAGGACGGCCAGGTGGCGGGCCATCATCAGGTCGGCCAGCTTGGACTGGGCGTAGGTGAGCATCGGGACGTAGCGCCGTCGCTCCCACTGGAGGTCGGTCAGGTCGACCCTGCCGAAGTCGGCGGTGGCGCTGCTCATCGTCGTGACGCGCGGGGCGGGCGCGGAGAGGAGGGCCGGCAGCAGCCGGACCGTCAACGCCAGCGGGCCGAGGAAGTTGGTGCCGAACTGGAGCTCGAAGCCGTCGGCGGTGGTCATCCGGGTCGGCGGGGCCATCAGTCCGGCATTGTTGACCAGCAGGTCGAGCGGGACGCCGTCGGCGAGGAACGCGTCGGCGAAGGCGGTTACCGACGCGAGGTCGGCCAGGTCGATCCGGCGCACCTCCACGCGGGCGTGCGGGTGCCGGGCCAGGATCTCGGCGCGGGCCCGCTCACCCTTGGCGGGGGTCCGCACCGCGAGCACGACGCGGGCGCCCGCCTCGGCGAGCCGGCGCGCGGCCTCCTTGCCCGTGCCGCTGTTGGAGCCGGTGACGACGGCGAGCTTTCCGGACTGGTCGGGAACGGCGTACATGACGTACTCCTCCGGGGAAGTGCGATAACAGACCATCGGTCTGATGCTCCTCCCGAAGTTAGCAGACCGCTGGTCTGATAACAACAGACCGCAGGTCTGTACGCTGGTCGCGTGACTCTGCCTACGAAGTTCCAGCGCGCCCGCAGCGAGGAACAGCGCGCCGCCCGCCGCCAGGCGATCCTCGACACGGCGGCCGCCATGCTCACCGAGATGCCGGTCGCCCAGGTGACGTTGAACGAGCTCGCGCGCAGGGTCTGCCTCGCCAAGTCGAACGTGCTGCGCTACTTCGACTCCCGCGAGGCCGTCCTGCTGGAACTCCTCGCCGCCGCCTCCCGCGAGCTCGTCGACCACCTCGACGGCGCGCTCCCCCGGGCGGTGGAGGGCGCCGACGCGGCCGAGCGGGCCGACCGGGTCGCCGACTGCCTCGCACGTGCCCTCGCCGTCCGCCCGGTGCTGTGCGATCTGATCAGCTCCCAGGCCGCCGTACTGGAGCGCAACGTCTCGCCGCAGGTCGCCGTGGCCTACAAGCGGGCCGCCCTGGACAGCGCCACGGCCCTGGCCGGGCAGATCGCCTCCCACCTGCCCGCGTTGGGGGAGGAGGACGCCTTCCGGTTCGTCGTGTCCGCGACGATGGTCATCGGCGCCGTCTGGGCCCACGCCCACCCCTCCGCCGCCATGCGCGCGGCCTACGAGGCCGACCCGTCGCTGGCCGCGCTGTGCGTCGACTTCGCCCCCACGCTGCGCGAGACGCTGGAGGTCCTGCTGTCGGGACTGCTGGCGCGGGCGCGGGACTCCCGACCGGCCTGACGCGTTCCCGGACGCGCACGAACGCCCCCGCGCCGTTCGAGGCGTCGGGGGCGTACCGCGTGCGCGGACAGGAGGGAGGGTCAGAACAGGAACGGCGACGGCAGCGACGGGCCCGGCGAGGCGGCGCGCCGTTCGCCCGAGCCGGGGGCGCTCCGGCAGGTCACGTCCCGCGCGGGCAGCCGGCCCGTGGTGAGGTACGCGCCGACCGGTGCGGTGACGCACGAGGCGGGATCGACCAGGTACACGCCGTGGCCCTCGCCGCCCTCCGCCAGCACCATCCGCGAGCCGGCCAGCGCGCGGTGCAGTCCCTGGCCGCTGACCAGCGGGGTCTGCGAGTCCGACTCGTTCTGCACGGTCAGGACCGGGGCCCCGGTCCTCATCGGCGTGGCGGCCTCGATCGGCCTCGACCAGAAGGCACACGGCTTGATCCCGGACGTGAAGTCCCCGTACAGCGGGTACCGAGCCTTGTCGCGGACCGTCTCCCGCTCGTACTGCTCGGGATAGCGCGGCCACTGCGTGTCCCCGCAGACCACGGCCAGCATCGCGGCGGTGCCGTTGTCCGAGGCCGGCCCCGAGGCCGGAACCAGCAGCTTCCGCTGCGCCGGTGACAGGGTCGCCGGCTTGCCGTCGGCCGCGTCCTTGAGCGCCTTGACGGCGGGGGCCGCCTGGGCGGGGTAGAAGAAGAGCGCCCGGCGAGCCCGGATGTCGTCACCCGTGAGCTTCAGACCGTCGAGGGGGATCGGGTCCTTGTCGGCGCGGGCCACCAGCGCCCAGAACGTGTCCGACACCGCCTGCGGGGTGTCGCCGAGCCCGTACTCGGCCGAACGCCGCGCGGTCCACCGCGTCCAGCGCGCGAAGGCGGGTTCCGCCTCGCTCGACCAGACCTGGAACATGCCGCGCCAGATCCGCTGCGGGTCCACGCCGCTGTCCAGCACGAAGCGGTCCGTGCGGGCCGGGAACATCTGCGTGTACACCGCGCCCAGGTAGGTCCCGTAGGAGTAGCCCAGGTACGAGATCTTCCGCTCGCCCAGTGCCGAACGGATCGCGTCCATGTCCCGTGCGGTGTTGCGCGTGGTGATGAAGGGCAGCACCGCCCCCGCCTTCTCGCGGCACTTGTCGGCCACGGTCCGCGCCCAGGCCACGTCGGAGGGGAAGGTCTCCGGCCGGTACGGCCGCAGGATGTTCTCCTCCTCCGGTCGCAGTCCACAGCTGACCGGACTGCTGGCGCCGACCCCGCGCGGGTCGAATCCGATCAGGTCGTACTGCTCGCGGACCTCCTTGGGCATCCGCTCGTTCATCTGGAGCGGCAGGTCGAGTCCCGGGCCGCCCGGACCGCCCGGATTCAGCAGCATCACGCCGTGCCGCTTCGCCGGGTTCTCGCTCCTCATCCTGGATATGGCGAGGTCGATCGTGCGCCCCGAGGGGCGTCGGTAGTCCAGCGGTACCTTGATGGTCGCGCACTCGTACGAGGCCGGCTGGTCGGGAGCGCACCGCTGCCAAGCGGGTGCGTGCGCCACGAACTCGGCGACCGGGGCGGCGGAGGCGTGAGGGGCGGTGAGCAGCGGGAGGGCGGTGGCGATCAGGCCCGCTGCGGCGAGCAGCGGCGTGAGGCGTTTCATGCGCACAGGAAGGCCGTTCCTTTCGACGGGACTACGGTCCCGTCCACCCTGTGGTACATGCGCCCGGCGCCGAATCCTCCGGAAGAGCTGGTCGGTCTACTTCCCGCGAATGATGGTAATTCCGGACAACTGGCCGACGCGCCAATGAGATTCGGGCCGCGCGACGCAGAGGTCGAACGCGGCACCGTACCAGCCGTTCGAGGAGTTGCCCGGATCTTTGTCCGTTCGTGATGGTCCTTCCGAACGGGCACCCCGACTGACGCTAGCGTCCCTTGGCACCCAGGGAGCTCGGGTGCACACGGCGTGGCCACCGGACACTCCGGCCATGCCGCCCCTCCCTGCCCACGCAGCAAGGAGGCACTGTGCTGTCATTCCGCCGGTCGAACGTCGCCGCCATGTCGGTCGCCTCGCGACACGTGATGGGGACGCTCATCGTCATCGGCGCCCTCGCGTTCACGCTGGTCGCGCTGCTGATCCCCGTGCAGAAATTCGGCGGCACCACGGCCGCGGCCGCCACCACCCCCTCCGGCGACGACGACGGCGCCGGAACGATGAGCACCGCCTTCGGGCCACTGACGCCTCAGGACCGGGACTTCGTCCGCAAGGTGCGGCTCGCCGGCCTGTGGGAGCTTCCCGCGGGCCGACAGGCACAACAACGGGCCACGCGGCCGGCCGTACGCACCGCCGGCGAGCACCTCGTCGAAGGCCACACCGAACTCGACCGCCACGTCCGGGCAGTGGGCGCGGCCCTCGGCGTGGAACTGCCCGACCGGCCCAGTGCCCAACAGCAGGGCTGGCTGGACCAGCTGAACAGCGCCCAGGGCAACGAATACGAGCGACTGTTCGTCCAACTGCTGCGCCGGGCGCACGGCAAGGTGTTCGCCCTCGTCGCGCAAGTCCGCGCCCAGACGCGCAACTCGATGGTGCGGGACCTGGCCACGGACGCCAACTCCACCGTGCTGGACCACATCACGGTCCTCGAAGCCAGCGGCCTCGTCGATTTCGACGGCCTGGCGGACGTCTCGCCCGCCCCTTCCACCGTTCCCCGACCGACGAAGTGAAGTGATCGCATGAGCCCAAAGGGCCACAAACGCCGACTGAAGCCGTCCCACAAGGCCCTCGCCCTCGTGTCCGCCCTCGTCCTCGGCGCCGGCGCAGTCGTGGTCGTCGAGCAGGCGGCCTCCGCGGGGCAGGACTCCGCGCGCAACGCGCCGGTGACCGCCACGATCGACTGCCCCGACGTCGGCGACCGGCTCCGTGAGGTGCCTGACCCCGCGCGGGGCGAAGTCGACCGTGACCTCGCCCAGTTGGACACCCAGATCGCCGACTCCTACCAGCGCCTGGCCACCGGCCGGGCCCAAGGCAAATCCTTGCTGGGGGAGTTGCAGGGCAAGCGGCAGAAGACCATCTCCGCCATGGCCGACGCGATCGGGCGGTCCACCACGCGGCCCGGGAGCCTGGAAGGGCTCAGTGGCTGCTCGATGAAGCAGGCGCCGGCCGCGGACGCCGCCGACGCCGCCGCCGAGGCGGCCGCCCCGGCCGACGCGCAGGGGAGCGGCGCACAAGGCGCCGACGCGCAGGGCCTGGCCGCCCGGAACAAGGGCAACGGCCCGGCGCGCTCCGACTTCGTCGTCATCGGCACGGTGAAGCCCAACGTCCGCACCCCCGCGCCCCAGGCGAGGGCTTCCAAGGGGTCCTTCTCCGTCCAGTGCGGGCAAAACGAGAACCGCCACCTCAACCCGGACAACGTGATCGTCGCGCCGGGCGTGGGAAACGGGGCGCACCACATGCACGACTACGTCGGCAACAAGACGACCGACGCCTTCTCCACCAACAACAGCCTCGCCGCGTCCGGCACCACCTGTACCAATGGCGACCAGTCCACCTACTACTGGCCGGTGCTGCGACTGCGCGACGGCCGGGCGGAGCAGGACGCCAAGGCACCGGGCGGCGGCCAGGACGCCAACGTCGGGACCATCCTCAAGCCGAAGCAGGTGACGATCGACTTCAAGGGCAGCGCCACCGGCGCGGTCACCGCGATGCCACGCTTCCTGCGGATCATCACCGGTGACGCGAAGGCCTTCACCAACGGCCCGACCAACGCCAACGCCTCGTGGAGCTGCACCGGGTTCGAGAACCGCCAGTTGAAGGACAAGTACCCGATCTGCCCCAAGGGCAGCGACGTCGTACGGACGTTCACCTTCCAGAGCTGCTGGGACGGGAAGAACGCCGACAGCGCCAACCACCGCACCCACGTGGCCTTCGCCCGCGGCGACGGGTCGTGTCCGGGCGGGTTCAAGGCCATCCCGCAACTCGTGCAGCGGATCACCTACGCGGTGGCGCCCGGTGCGCGGTTCGCCGTGGACAGTTTCCCCGAGCAACTGCACAAGCCGGTGACCGACCACGGCGACTTCATCAACGTCATGTCGGACGGGCTGATGGCCGGCGCCGTGCGCTGCATCAACGGCGGGCGGGCCTGCCGCTGAGACCCTCGGGGCGACGCCCCCTCCCACTCCCCGCGTCGCCCCGAGAGCGGTGCCGGTCCGAAGCCGACTTCGGACCGGCACCGCGCCGTGCCGTCGCCCCGCGGCGGCCGGCCCCCACGTCATCGAGGAGCGATCGTCATGTCCGGCTCTCACCGCACCACGGCCGGTGCACCACCCGACCACGAAGTCCCGCCCGACCATGAACTCCCGTCCGGCGACGGGACTCCGACCGCCGACCGGGTCCCGACCGGCGACCGGGTCCGGCCCAGCGACCGTGAACTCACCGGGCGCCTCAGACGGTCCTACGCCCGCGGCGCCATGGACCCCGATGTCTGCGACCTGCTGTACCGGCGCCACCGAGGCGCCCTCCTGGCGTGCGCCCGGGGTTGCTGTCGTGCCCCGCAGGACGCGGAGGACCTCGTCTCCGAAGCCTTCGTCCGCACCCTCCAGGCCGTCCGGTCCGGCGCCGGTCCGCGGGACGAATGGCGCCCGTACCTCTTGGCGGTGGTCCGGCACACCGCCATCGAATGGCGGACCGGTGACGGCTTGACCGTCCTGACCCCCGACGTCGAATCCTGGTGCGCGCCCGGACCGTCCGGTGAGGACCCGCAGCAGCGGCTGTTGTCCGACGAGGAGCGCAGGCTCGCCGCCCGGTCCTTCCACGCGCTGCCCGCGCGCTGGAAGGCCGTCCTGTGGCACACGCTCGTCGAGGACGACTGCCGTCACCAGGTGCCGGTGCTGTTCGGTATCACCCCGAGCGCCGTGACCTCGCTGGCCTTCCGGGCCCGCGAAGGACTGCGCGAGGCGTACCTGTACGCCCACCTCGGCCCGGCGGCGACCGGCGACGTCCGGTGCCGGCCGTACGCCCCGATGCTCGGCGCCGCCGTCCGGCGCCGGGGCGCGCCCCGAGCCGGGGGACTGCGTCGCCATCTGGCGGGATGCGGCTCCTGTTCCCGGGCGTACGCGGAACTGCTCGACCTCGACGCGAGCATGGCCGCACACGCGTCCGACCCCGGTCCCTCCCCACGCTGACGGGCAGGGACCGGGGTCGGACGCCGCGGGCCCAAGGCCTACAGGCCGTTGACCCGGGCCATGCGACCGGCGCCCAGCGGCGGCCGGAACTCGGCGGTCACCACGCGCGCCCGGCGGCTCACCCGCGAGTGCTGGCGCCGTACCTGCGCCATGAGCCGGCGGGTGCGCAGGGCCATCTCCAGCTCGAAGCGGGTGCGCGGGTCCCGCAGACCCGTTCCGAAGAGCTTCTCCAGTTGCCGCATGCGGTAGCGCACCGTCTGGGGGTGCACACTCAGGGCCTTCGCCGCCTCCGGCGCCCCGCCCCCCTCCAGCCAGGCGAGCAGGGTCACTTCGAGCCGCTCGCTCTGGCGCGGGGTCAGGTCCGCCAGCGGTCGCAGCCAGCGGGCGGCCAACGCGTGGGCCAAGGGCTCGTCCTGGAGCAGCAGCAGGGTGGAGAGGTGGTCGTCCACGAAGACGGGGCGGGCCTCGGCGCCGGGCCGGGCGGGGGTCAGGTTGAGCAGGCGCAGCGCCCAGCGCAGCGAGGAGGCGGTGTCCCGCAGTGCGACGGGGTGCCCGACGGCGGCGAAACGCCCGCGCAACGCGCACTCCAACGGCCCCCGGACGTCCGGGTCCGGGGCGGGGACCAGCAGGCACGGCTGTCCGCCGACCATGCCGGTGAGCGGGTCGTCCAGTACGCCCGCCAGCTGCTGCATCTCCCCGGGTGTGGCAGGCGCCACGGCCCGTACGGTGGCCGGCAGGGGCCATCCAGCCGTCGCGGCCAGTTCCGACAGGGCAATTTCAGACATGGGCATGTCAGCCGTAAGGCCGGTGAACAGCTCCCGCCGAGCGCGCTCGGCCGCGGTTCCGTAAGCCTCGGAGCGTGGTGAGGGGATGGCCTTGAGGGGGACCAACCGGCCGCTCGTCGAAGGGTCGCGGTCGGACGCCACGGTCTCCGGCGGCCGTTCCCCCTCCGGCGGCGAGCAGGGTTCCCGGTACCCGAGAGCGGTGAGCAGCGCCGCCTCCACGCGCTGTCTGACCACCTCTTCGTCGGTGTCCGCGATCAGTTCGCGGAATCCGGGAATGCCCTCCCGGAGCTCCTCCACGATCCCCGCGGCGAGCGCGGGCAGTTCCCTTCGCAGGACCCGGGTCCATTCGCCGCGTGGGCGGGACCAGATGCGGTTCAGCAGTTCGCACATTGTTACCTCGTTCATGCCGGGGTATGGCCTGCCCCGTGGGAGGGTGACAAGCCTGTCGGGGCCGCCTTCCTCCCCGTCGGCGTCGGTGCCGGCAGGGGAGTCGAGCGCCTCGTACTCCCTCCAGGAGCGTGCCATCCACTTGCAGTCCCGCGACCTTGCCTGAATTTTGCCGTCGGGGAGGTGTGGCGGCGGACAAGGTGTGAACCTCGTCGTGACCGCACCACTGGAAGGGAATCTTCCGGGGATGTTCGATGCGATGACTGCGCGGGCGCCAGAAATTATCACGTTTCGATAAATCCCGTGGAGGTGCTGCGTAGCTCCACGATGCTTCTGCACTCCGGCCCCCGCTCCCCGGTCGGTGAGGCGTCATCTCCCGCCCGCCGCGGAGCAGTTCCGACGACTGCCCCGGGCGCCGAGCGCGAGGTGGAGTGCTCGGGCCCGGGCGTATGGGAGAACCCGATGCCCCTGCCCCAACCCCGTACGCCACGCTCTCACCGGGCCCGCCGCACCAGACGCCACGCCGGTACGGCCACCGCGGCGGCGGGGCGGCGTGCCGTGCGCCGGCCGCCGCTGCTGTCCGCCGCCGGAGGGCTGCACCCGGGCGCCCTGTCCGCCGCGGCCCTCGCCGGCCTGGTCTCGCTGACCATCGCGGTCCAGGCGGGCGCCCTGACCCGCCTGTGGGACTTCCTGGACTACGGCGCGGGCGTCCTCTCGCTCGTCTCCCTGACCTCCACGGTCCTGTGGGGCTTGGCCGCGACCGACCGCACGCTCCTGGCGTCGGGCCACCGGCTCGTCGCCCAGGGGGTCCACCGCGGACTCGCCGTCGCCGGGCTGGCCTTCCTCGCCCTGCACATCTGGATCAAGATCGCGCGGGCGCACACGGGAGCCGCGTCCGCCTTCCTGCCGTTCGCGGACCCCGACCGGCCCGTCCTCATCGGACTCGGCACGCTCGCCGGGTACCTCTTCGTCGCCGTGGCCGTCTCGGGCGCGGCCCGCAGCGCCTTCGCCACCAAGGGCCGCTCACTGTGGTGGCGCGCCCTGCACGTGGGCGCGTACCCGGCGTGGGGCGCGTCACTGGTGCACGGCCTCAAAGCCGGGCGGGCCGCTGCGGGTTGGGTGACCGTGGCGTACGGGCTCTGCCTGGTCGGGGTCGCCGCCGTCCTCGTGATCCGTCTGCGCGCGCGCCTGCGCGCCCTGCCGGCCCGGCCGCCCGTCGCGCCGCCGCCACCGCCCCGCGTCCCCGGGCAGGGGCCGCCGCGCACGCCGCTTCCGTTCGTGCGCAAGCCCGCCGAATGGGCGGCGGCGCGGCTGACCGCGCGGCTGGCCCGCCAGAGCCGGCCGGCACCCGCCGGTGAGGCGCGCCCCGACCCGTTCGGCGAGCCGTTGCCCACCGCCCGGCAGGGGGCCGGTCCGGTGACGGCGTCCCGGCCGGTCCCGCAGCCGTACCCGGCGCCCTCGTACGTCGCCCAGGCGCCCCAGGCCTACCCCGCGCAGCCCAACCCCGCGCCGGCGTACGACCCCCAGCCCTACCCCGCGACCGTGTTCATACCGAGCAGGCTCGGCGTGGCCGACCGCCCCGGTGAACCGCTCGGCGGGGCGCGGGGGCGCCAGTGACCGGCGTGTCCCGCCCCGCCCTCGGGTGCGTGGGCCTGCCCCGACTGCTGGCGGGCCTCGACCTGGCCGCCCGCCTCGACCTCGCCGGGCACCTCGCGGTGCACGGGCCCCTGCCCCGCTACCCGGTCGAGGAACTGGCGAACCTGGCCGAGGCCGTGGACCTCAAGGGGCGGGGCGGGGCGGGCTTCCCCTTCGCCCGCAAGCTCCGCGCCGTGATCCGCTCCGCCCGCGGACGTGACGGCCGGACCGCCGTCGTCGTCAACGGCAGTGAGGGCGAGCCGAGTTGCCTCAAGGACACCGCCCTGCTGCTGCACGTCCCGCACCTGGTGCTCGACGGCGCGCTACTGGCCGCCGACGCGCTCGGAGCCGAGGAAGTGGTCATCGGCGTCACCCGAGACGACGTGGAGGGCTCACTGCGCGCCGCCGTCGCCGAACGCGACCCGGCGGACCGCCGGGTCCGCGTGGCCCGGCTCCCCGAACGCTTCGTCACGGGGGAGGGCACCGCCCTGATCAACGGCATCGCGGGCGGACCGGCGCTGCCGTCCGGGCAGAAGGTGCGCACCAGCGACAGGGGCCTGGGCGGGTTGCCGACCCTGCTGTCCAACACCGAGACCTACGCCCAACTCGCGGTGGCCGCCCGACTCGGGGCCGCCGAGTACCGGATGGCCGGCCTCGACGACGAGCCGGGTACCGTCATGCTGACCGTCGGGGGAGCCACGGTCGTCGAAGTGCCGACCGGGACGTCCCTGGCGTACGTCCTGGACCTCTGCGGATCGGAACCCGGCCAGGGCGTCCTGGTCGGCGGCTACCACGGTCGCTGGCTGGCCCCGGCCGCCGCCCGCTCCGCCGCCCTCTCCCGCCGCTCGCTCGCCTCGTACGACGCCGTACTCGGGGCGGGCGCCGTGCTGCCGCTGCCCCACGACACCTGCCCCGCCGGGGAAGTCGCCCGAGTCACCCGCTGGATGGCCGACGAGTCCGCCGGTCAGTGCGGGCCGTGCGCGCGCGGGCTGCCCTCGCTCGCCGACGCGGTGGACGCCCTCGTCGGCGGCGGGGGACGGGCGGCGCTGGAAGCCGTCCAGGCGCGGATGCGGTCGGTGCTCGGCCGCGGGGCGTGCAGCCACCCGGACGGCACCTCGGCCTTCGTGGCCTCCGCGCTGGCCGTGTTCCCCGACGAGTTCCGCGATCACGCGCTCGGCAGCGGCTGCGGGCGCCGCGCCCTGGGCGCCCTGCCCCTGCCGGCCGACGAGAGCCCCGAACGGCTCGTCGTGGACTGGACGTTGTGCAAGGGCCACGGGCTGTGCGTGGACCTGCTGCCCGACATCGTCCGGCTGGACCCCGACGGCTACCCGGCCCAGGGGGTCATGCCGGTCCCCGGGCGGCTGCGGCCCAAGGCACTGCGCGCCGTCCGCCGCTGCCCGGCGCTGGCGCTGCGCATCCAGGAATGAGCGCGCCCCGAAAGCCGTGAACGGTTGCGGCCGGCCCCAGTTCAGCATTTGGCACGATCTGACAAATTCCCGTCCATTCGAATTCGGCAGGCTTCCCAAGCCTTATGAATGACCCAGGAAGAGAAAACGCCGAATGGAAACACAGGGAGTGAGCAACCGTGAACAACAAGCGTCGTGGGGCGGCCGCCGCCGGATCGGTGATGGCGGTACTGGTACTGGCGGTCGGATGCGGGAGCGGCGGGTCGAACGCGAGCCGCGCGGGGAATTCGGTACAGCCGGTCGGGGACAGCAAAGCCATCGGAAACGGATACGGCACGGGATACGGCTCCGGCGGCTCCGGAGCGGACCCGGCGGCCGGCGCGGGGTACGGCTCCGGCGGCGACGCGGCGGCCGCCACCTCCGCCAGGGCGGGCCAACTCGCGGTACGGGACGTCGCGAACGTGGGCAGCGTGGTCACCGACAGCGCCGGCCTCACCCTCTACCGGTTCGACAAGGACACCGCCAAGCCCCCCACCTCGAACTGCTCGGGTGACTGCGCCACCGCTTGGCCGGCGGTCCCCGCGGCGGACGTCTCGGCCGCCGCGGGCATCGACGCCGCCCAACTCGGCGAGGTCACCCGCGCCGACGGCAGCAAGCAACTCACCCTCGGCGGCTGGCCCGTGTACCGCTACGCCAAGGACACCCAGGCCGGGGAGGCCAAGGGTGAGGGCGTCGGCGGGACCTGGCACGCGCTGGCCGCCGACGGGAAGAAGGCCGTCGACCAGAAGGACGCCCAAAAACCCGGGACGCCCGCCACCGCCGGCATGGGGGCGGGAACGGGGAGCGGAATGGGAAGCGGCATGGGGGACATGAATGCCAAGGCCGGTACGGAACTCTCCGTCGCAACCGACGCGAAACTCGGGAAGATCATCGTGGACGGCCAGGGGCGCACTCTGTACCGATTCAACAAGGACAGCGCCTGGCCGATGAAATTCGGTTGTCTCGACGCCTGCCTGGACACCTGGAAGCCCGCCGCTCCGGTGGACAAGACGAAGGTGTCCGGAATCGCGGAAAAGCTCGTCGGCTCGGTGAAGCGCCCCGACGGATCGCAGCAATTGACGATCGACTGCTGGCCGGTCTACCTGTTCACCGGTGACACCCAGCCCGGCCAGACGAACGGACACAACAAGCAGGGGCTCTGGTTCGCCGTCGACGACGCCGGCAAGAAGATCCCCGCCGACCGCTAGGTCGTGGCCCCCGCCCGCCCCTGTGAGCCCGCCCCTGTGAGCCCGACCCTGTGAGGGAGACATGCCGCAACCACCCCGTGTCACCGCCCGCCACGTGGCGCCCTGTGTGACCGTGCTGCTCGCCTCCCTGCTGTGCGGCGGGTGCGCGACCGGGCACGCGAAGGCCCGGCCGGCCGCCGCCACCCGTGCGGCGAGCCACGTCACCGTCCAGGACCTGGCGGGGGCCCTCGGTTGCACCGCCGAGATCACCGTCGACGCCGAGGAACTGAGGGAAGGGGCGTGCGGGGCGGGGGCCACCGGGTACCGCATCGCCACCTTCACCGCCGACGAGGGGCAGCGCGAGTGGCTGAAGGAGTCCCGCGCGTACGGCGGCACCTACCTGGTCGGCGACCGGTGGGTGGTCACCGCCGCCTCCGCAGAGGCCCTGGCGCCGCTACGGGAGCGTCTGGGCGGCACGGTGGAGTCCGGTGACGACCACGGCCCGGGGCACGGGGACGCCGGGCACGGCGACCCCGGGCACGGGGGCGCCTCCCCGATGGACCCCTCGCACGACCCCGGGCACGCCCCGCCCTCGGGTCCGCCCTCCGGTCCGTCCTCGCAATCGTCGCCGGGATAGGGCGGAGCCGAGAGGGACACTGGAGGTGAGGCCCCGGCCGTCCGGTCCGCGGGGTACGGGTCGCGCGGTGCGGCCCGGGCGGACCGGCCGCCGGGCCGGCGGGAGAGACCCATGAACGGCTCGGTCCCCGTAGGACACGTGGTCGGCGTACCGCTGCGCATGCACTGGAGCGTGCCGCTGCTGGCGGTCTTCCTCGCGTACGGCCTCGGCCGCCAGACCCTCCCCCTCTGGACGCCGGGGCACTCGAACGCCGTGTACACCCTCGCCAGTGCCGTCGGGGCCGTGCTCCTGATGGCCAGCCTGCTGTGCCACGAGGCGGCGCACGCCGCGATGGCCCGACGCAAGAAGATCTCCGTCCAGGACGTGACTCTGTGGGCCCTGGGCGGGATGACCCGCATGGGCCGCCCCCAGAGCGCGTCGGCGGCCTTCGCGGTCGCCGTCAGCGGTCCGCTCACCAGCCTCGTCATCGGCGGCGCCGCCCTCGGCGCCGGCATCGGCCTGGACCGACTCCCCGGGTGGGCCGTGCCCGGCGCGGTCCTCGGCTGGCTCGGCTGGGTGAACCTGGCCCTCGGTGTGTTCAACCTGTTGCCCGCCGCCCCGCTGGACGGCGGCCGGGTGGTCCAGGCGGTGCTGTGGTGGCGCACCGGGGACCGCGAGCGCGCCGAGCGCGCCGCGTCCCGCAGCGGCCAGGTGCTGGGCGTCCTGCTCATGGGCGCCGGCTGGGTCTCGCTGCTGCGCGGCTCCTCGGGCGGTCTGTGGCTGGTGTTCACCGGCCTCTTCGTGATGGTCGTGGCCGGCGCGGAACGACAACGCGCCGTCATGGCCACGGCGCTGCGCGGCGTCCGCGTCGCCGACGCCATGACCAGCCCGGTCACCACCGGCGCCGACTGGTTGACCGTACGCCGCTTCATCGACGAGGTGGCCCTCCCGTCCCATCACTCCGCCGTGCCGCTGCTCGACTTCGAGGGCCGTCCCAGTGGTGTCGTCGAACTGCGCGGCCTGGCCGCGGTCCAGGGCCCCCTGCGTGACACCACCCAGGTGCGCGAGGTGGCCACCCCGCTGTCGCGGTGCGCGGTCGCCTCGCCCGAAGACCCCCTGACCGAGGCCCTCGACCGGCTCGGCATGGCCACCGGTCCCCGTCTCCTCGTGGTCGACGCAGGCCGTCTGGTGGGCATCGTCACGGCGAAGGACATCAACCGCCTGATGCGCCGCCACGTGCTGGGCGGCGGGAAGTCGCTCTGAGGCGGTGGAGGGCAGGGCGGGGCCCCCACCTTCACCCGTACGCGTCGCCCGGCCGCCGGGCGTGGTGTCCGCCCGGGCAGTAGACAGGTAGAACGTGTGGGCGGCCGGAGCCGGTCGTCCCGGCGTGCCCGAACCGCCACCGTCCGACATCCTGGGGATACCGTATGGCCGCTGTCACCGAGCCGATCACGCCCGTTCCCGCACAGAGGCGATCCGTCGGGAAGATCGTGGTGTCCTGGCTGTCGACGACGGACCACAAGAAGATCGGGCACCTGTACCTGATCGCCTCGTTCGTCTTCTTCGTGATCGGTGGCGTTCTCGCCCTCGTACTGAGGGCGGAGCTGGCCCGGCCGGGCATGCAGATCGTCACGAACGAGCAGTACAACCAGATCTTCACCCTGCACGGCACGATCATGCTGCTGTTCTTCGCGACGCCGACGTTCGCCGGGTTCGCCAACGCGATCATGCCCCTGCAGATCGGGGCACCGGACGTGGCGTTCCCCCGGCTGAACATGCTTTCGTTCTGGCTGTTCTTCTTCGGCGGAACCATCGTCGTGGCGAGCCTGCTCACCCCGCAGGGAACGGCCGATTTCGGCTGGACGGCCTACACCCCGCTCAGCAGCGTGACCCGCAGCCCCTTCATCGGCGCCGACATGTGGATCATGGGGTTGGCGATGTCGGGCTTCGGGACGATCCTCGGCGCCGTCAACTTCGTCACCACGATCATCTGCATGCGTTCGCCCGGCATGACGATGTTCCGGATGCCGATCTTCACCTGGAACATCCTGCTGACCTCGGTCCTGGTGCTCTTCGCGTTCCCGGTCCTGGCGGCCGCGCTGCTGGTGCTGGAGGCGGACCGCAAGTTCGGCGCCCACGTCTTCGACCCGTCCAACGGCGGGCCGATCCTGTGGCAGCACCTGTTCTGGTTCTTCGGGCATCCCGAGGTCTACATCATCGCGCTGCCGTTCTTCGGCATCATCACCGAGATCCTCCCCGTCTTCTCCCGCAAACCGGTGTTCGGCTACCTCGGCCTCGTCGGGGCGACGATCGCGATCGCGGGACTGTCGGTCACGGTGTGGGCGCACCACATGTTCGCCACCCAAGCGGTGCTGCTGCCCTTCTTCTCCTTCATGACGTTCCTGATCGCGGTGCCGACCGGGGTGAAGTTCTTCAACTGGATCGGCACCATGTGGAAGGGCTCACTGTCTTTCGAGACGCCGATGCTGTGGTCCATCGGATTCCTGGTGACGTTCCTCTTCGGCGGTCTGACCGGCATCATCCTGGCCTCGCCGCCGATGGACTTCCACGTCACCGACTCGTACTTCGTCGTCGCCCACTTCCACTACGTGGTCTTCGGAACCGTCGTGTTCGCGACGTTCGCCGGCTTCTACTTCTGGTGGCCGAAGATGACCGGAACCATGCTCGACGAACGCCTCGGGAAGATCCACTTCTGGACCCTGTTCATCGGCTTCCACCTCACCTTCCTCGTCCAGCACTGGCTGGGCGCCGAAGGCATGCCGCGCCGCTACGCCGACTACCTCGCCGCCGACGGCTTCACCACCTTGAACACCGTCTCCTCCCTCGGGGCGTTCCTGCTCGGCGGCTCGACCCTCCCCTTCTTCTACAACCTGTGGAAGACCGCCAAGTACGCTCCGCGCGTCACCGTCGACGACCCCTGGGGCTACGGCCGCTCCCTGGAATGGGCCACCTCCTGCCCCCCGCCGCGCCACAACTTCGTCACCCTGCCCCGCGTGCGCTCCGAATCCCCCGCCTTCGACCTGCACCACTTCGAGATCTCCGAACTGGAACGCCGCGAGAACGAGGGCCAACGCGACATGATCGACCAGGACAAGGCCCTCTCCCCGCCCCGCGACGACTCCGCCGGACCCACGGCCGCCGGATAGCGGGACGGCGG
This sequence comes from Streptomyces sp. Tek67B01, assembly GCF_055231995.1. Lineage (NCBI taxonomy): Bacteria > Bacillati > Actinomycetota > Actinomycetes > Kitasatosporales > Streptomycetaceae > Streptomyces > Streptomyces sp. Tek67B01. Next base: position 1,238,841 of record NZ_JBUYUY010000001.1, on the reverse strand, counting down.
CGAGCGACGATGGACGAACCGGGTGAGGCGGAGACCGCCGCGGGCCTGGCGCGCCTGGAGGGCTACCTGATCAGCCAGGCGGCCCTCCGCGAGGCCCACATCGAGGCGCAGGCGTTCGCCAGGCGCCTGACCTGGCTCGGCCCGGGCGAGCGACAGGAGGTCGCGGGCCTCTTCGCCGAGCACCACCTGCGCATCAAGCGGCAGATGCTGGCCGCCGTCGTGGCACGCGGTGAGGAACTCGCGGCGGCGTACGAACACCGCTACCGGCTGGCGCGCCGACGCCTGACGGCCGGTGCGGTGGCGGCGATCCCGGTGCTTCCGACCCTGTTCCTGGGCCTGTCGGCCCTCTGCCGCTACTTTTGAGACGCGCCCGGGTCGTCGGCGACCACGGGCGCGTGGCCGGCCCGGAGAGGGCGGCCGGGAAACCGAAGCGGGGGAGCACGCCGTGTCAGGTACGCGGTCCAAGTCCGAACTCGACGCCCTGACGGCCGAGTTCTTCGGCGCCTTCGACAACCGAGGCGGCAAGACCGCCGATGTCGGCAGGCTCCGCCGACTGTTCCTGCCCGGCGGTGTGATCGTCAAGACCGGCCCGGAGTTCGCGGTCTACACCGTCGAGGAGTTCATCGAACCCCGACAACGGCTGCTGGACGAGGGCCGCCTGGTCGAATTCTCGGAGTGGGAGACCTCCGAACGCACGGAGATCCAGGGTGACATCGCGTCTCGCTTCGGCGACTACCGCAAGTCCGGAACCCTGGACGGCGCCCCCTTCGAGGGCGCCGGCACCAAGACCCTCCAGTTCGTCCGCACCCCCGCCGGCTGGCGCATAACGGCCCTCTCCTGGCACGACCACCCCTGACCCACGCCGCAGTGCTCCGGACCAGGGTGCGGCTCGAAGAAGGCTGACCCGCCGGGCGTTTCCCCGTAGGCGGACCGGGCCCTCGGCCGACGGCCGCCACCGGGCGTGCGGCGCCGGTGCGTGGGCCGCAGGATGGAATGGCACCGTCCGCCCGGCCGGGCTCCGTCGGGTTCCCCTGATGTGCGGGGGAGCCGGGCTTCCCGGCCTGCGGCGCGAGACGCTCGTGCCCGCACGCGAGGAGACGCCATGGACGACTACCCACCGATCGCCGATCACGGGCTCGTGGGCGACCTGCAGACCGCGGCGCTGACCGCTGCCGACGGCACGGTCGACTGGTGGTGCGTCCCGAGATTCGACTCGCCCAGTGTGTTCGCCTCCCTGCTCGACAGCGACCGTGGCGGCCACTGTCGGCTGGCCGTCGACGCCGGGGACGGGGTCACCGTCCGGCAGCTCTACCTGGCCGACACCGCCGTCCTGGTGACCCGCTACATGGCCCCGGACGGTGTGGGTGAGGTCCTCGACTTCATGGAGCCAGACCCGTCGAGGACCCCGTCCGCCTCGCACCGTCTGGTCCGGGTGGCCCGCGTGGTACGCGGCAGCCTCCCGTTCGAGCTCACCTGCCGGCCCCGCTTCGACTACGGCCGGGCCACGCACTCCCTCGACCGCCTCGACGACGGGTCCGTGGTCTTCCGCGGCCCCGACACGGACCTGCATCTCCAGGCCACCGCCCCCGTCGCCCTCCACCCGGACGGGAACGACGTCACCGCCCGCTTCACGGCACGCCGGCGAACAGACGGCGATCGTCCTGACCAGCGAGAGCGGCGACCCCGCCGCCCGCGGCGGACGCCCCGGCGGTCCGGCTCCCGAGGTCGAGTCGATCATCGCCGCCTTCGACGGCTGCCGCATGTTCTGGCTGACCTGGCTGCGTGCCTGTCGCTACCGCGGCCGCTGGCACGAGATGGTTGTGCGCTCCGCGATCACCCTCAAACTCCTCACCTACGCCCCCACGGGCGCCCCGATCGCCGCCGCCACGATGGGCCTGCCCGAGCAGGTCGGCGGCGAACGCAACTGGGACTACCGCTACACCTGGGTCCGCGACGCCTCGCTGTCCGTCCGCGCACTGATCGACCTCGGCTTCACCGACGAGGCCAACGCCTTCCGTCACTGGATGCGCGAACGCCTCGACGTCGGCGCCACCGCCTCCGGCGAACCGCTCCAGATCATGTACCGCGTCGACGGCGAACCCCACCTGAGCGAGGAAGTCCTCGACCACCTGGAGGGATACCGCCGTTCCGCGCCGGTCAGGGCGGGAAACGAGGCCGCCGGGCAGATCCAGCTCGACATCTACGGCGAGGCCGCCTACGCCATCGCCCAGGCCGAGGACATCGGCGGTATCCGCGGCTGGAGGGCTTTCGCCGGTCTCCTGGACTGGCTCGTCGACAACTGGGACCGTCCCGACGAGGGCATCTGGGAGACCCGCGGCGGCCGCCACGACTTCACCTACAGCCGTCTCATGACCTGGGTGGCCTTCGACCGCGGCGTCCGGCTGGCCACCACCCACTCCCGCCCCGCCGACCTCGGCCGCTGGGCCGCCGCCCGCGACGCCGTCTTCCGCCAGATCGTGGACCGCGGCTGGAGCGAGAAGCGCCGCGCCTTCGTCCAGCACTACGACACGGACGTCCTAGACGCCTCCTTGCTGCTCATGCCCCGCGTCGGGTTCCTCGCCCCTGACGACCCCGACTGGCTGACCACCCTCGACGCCATGGACGAGGAACTGGTCAGCGACAGCCTCGTCTACCGCTACGACCCGGCCGCCTCCCCCGACGGACTGCGCGGCTCCGAGGGCACGTTCAACCTGTGCAGCTTCCTCTACGTCCAGGCCCTCGCGAAGGCCGGCCGCATCCACCAGGCCCGCTACGCCTTCGACAAGATGCTGACCTACGCCAACCACGTCGGTCTCTTCGCCGAGGAGATCGGGCCGTCCGGGGAACAACTCGGCAACTTCCCGCAGGCGTTCACCCACCTGGCCCTCATCGACGCCGCGATCGCCCTCGACGAGCGGCTCGACCGGGCGGAAGCCCGGGCCCGCTGACCGCTGATCGCCGACGGCCCGAGCAGAACGCGAGGTGCGCAGGGATCATGACCGAGCAGACACCCCCGACCGGGCCCACCACCGCGCCGCGGGCCGGTTCCGGCCGACGGCTCCTGGCCCCGCTCGCCCTGGCCCAGTTCATCTGCAGCTTCGCCGGATCCAACATGAACGTGATGATCAACGACATCAGTCACGACCTCGACACGACCGTGCAGGGCGTCCAGGTCGCCATCACGATCTTCCTGCTGGTCATGGCCGCGCTGATGATCCCCGGCGGCAAGCTGAGCGACATCCACGGCCGCAAGCGCTGCTTCCTGGCCGGCCTCGTCGTGTACGGGGCCGGGGCGGTGCTCAGCGCGGTCTCGCCCGGCCTCGGCGTGCTGATCCTCGGCAACTCGATCCTCGAAGGGGTCGGAACCGCCTTGCTGATCCCACCGGTCTACATCCTCACCACCCTGCTCTTCACCGACCTCACTTCACGCGCCCGCGCCTTCGGCGTCGTCATGGCCGCCGGCGGCATCGGCGCGGCGGCGGGCCCGCTCATCGGAGGGCTGATCACCTCGGCGATCAGCTGGCGCGCCGCTTTCATCTTCCAGGCCCTGGTGATCCTGCTGATCGTCATCCTGAGCCGCTCGCTCGTCGATCCCCTGCCACCCGACCCGGGCCGGCACTTCGACGTCCGCGGCGCCGTGCTCTCCGCGGCCGGCCTGGTGCTGATCGTCACGGGCATCCTCGCCGCCGACAACAACCTGTGGCTGATGGCCGCGCTGCTGGCGGCCGGGGCACTCGTCCTGCTCTGGTTCCTGCGGTGGGTGCGCGGCGAGGAGCGGGCCGGGCGGGAGCCTTTGCTGTCGACCGGCCTGTTCCGCGACCGCACGTCCAACCTCGGCCTGATCACCCAGAACGCCCAGTGGCTGCTGCTCATGGGCACTTCCTTCACCGTCGCCGCGTTCTTGCAGGTCGTCCGCGGCTACGACGCCGTCCAGACCGGGGTGATCTTCACCGCGGCCACCCTCGGCCTGCTCGCCTCCTCCCTCGCCGCCGAACGCCTCGCGAAACGGTGGCCGCAGCGTTCGTTGATCATGGTCGGGTTCGCACTGGCCGTCGTCGGGATCGGCGTCCTGATCGCCCTCGTCGCCGGCTCCTCCGGTCCCTGGGCGTTCGCGCCGGGTCTGCTGCTGATCGGCCTCGGCCTGGGCGTGATGCTGACCCCCTCGGTCAACATCGTCCAGTCCGCCTTTCCCGAGCAGCGTCAGGGGGAGATCTCCGGCCTGTCCCGCAGCGTGTCCAACCTCGGCTCGTCCTTCGGCACCGCCATCGCCGGCACCATCCTCGTCGCCAGCCTGTCGAAGAACGCCTACGCCGCCGCGATGGCCGTCCTCGCCGTCGTCGGGCTCGGCGGCCTGACCGCCGCGGCCTTCCTCCCCCGCACCACCGCCCCGGCCGCGGGCCACCCGCCGCCCGACCCGCGTCGAAAGCAGGGTCCACCCCGGTAACAGATGTTCTCGGGGACCTTCGAGTCCAAAGGATGCCGTTGTAGAGTGAAGGACGCCCTTGACCTGCAACAAGCAGGCAGGGAGCCGTCTTTTAAGGGAGTGCAAGTGCTGCGCACCATGTTCAAGTCCAAGATCCATCGGGCCACCGTCACGCAGGCCGACCTGCACTACGTCGGGTCCGTGACCGTCGACGCCGATCTGTTGGACGCCGCGGATCTGTTGCCCGGGGAGCTCGTCCACATCGTGGACATCACCAACGGGGCGCGGCTGGAGACGTACGTCATCGAGGGCGAGCGGGGGTCCGGGGTCATTGGGATCAACGGGGCCGCCGCGCACCTCGTGCACCCCGGCGACCTGGTCATCCTCATCAGCTACGCGCAGGTCGAGGACGCCGAGGCCAGGGCGCTGAAGCCCCACGTCGTGCACGTCGACGCGGACAACCGGATCATCGAGCTCGGGGCGGACCCCTCCGCCCCGGTTCCCGGGACGGACCAGGAGCGCAGCCCCCACGCGGTGGCTGTCTGAGGAGAGCGGGGGAGCATGGCCGAGAACCAGGCGATCGAGTTCGAGGACGACCGTAAGGCCGGGCGGCTGCTGGCCGTCGAGGGCGGGGCGGTGGTCGGGCTCATCGCGTACTTCGTGCTCGACCGAGAGCCCCGCGCGCTGGTCGCCGTACACACCATCGTCGAGCCGGGCCACGAGGGCCGAGGGATCGGCGGGCGGCTCGTGAGGACGTTCTACGGGATCGCCGCCGCCGAGGGCGTTCCCGTGGTCCCGTTGTGCCCCTACGCGGCGAGCTGGGCGGCCAAACACCCCGACGAGGCCCCGGCGGCCCCCGCCGAGGTGGTCGAGGCGGCGAAGGCGCAGTTGGACGTCGACGCCGACCTCTGGTGACCGACCGCCCCTTGACCCTGCTGCACACCTCACCGGTCCACGTTCCCGTCTTCGACGCGCTGCGGGACCGGTACCACCCCGGGGCCGTGCTGCGGCACCTCGTCGTGCCGGAGCTGCTGGAACGGGCCCGCGAGCGCGGCCCGTCGGCGGTGGCCCCGGACCTGAGGGAGGCGCTCGCCGCAGCGGAGGGGCCGGTGCTGGTCACCTGCTCCACGATCGGGGCCGTCGCCGAGTCCCTCGCGGCCGCCCTCGGTCGGCGCGTGCTCCGTGTCGACCGGCCCATGGCGGCGGCGGCCGTGCGCCACGGCCCCCGGATCGTCGTGCTCGCCGCCGTCGAGTCGACGCTCGCGCCGACGGTGGAGCTGCTGGAGCAGGAGGCCGCCGGCCGGGCCGTTTCCATCCGTACGTGCCTGGTCGCGGGGGCGTGGGAGCGCTTCGAGGCCGGGGACACCGCCGGGTACCTGAACCGGGTGGCCCGCGCGGCGGACGCGGTCGTCGACGCGGACGCCATCGTCCTCGCCCAGGCCTCGATGGCCGACGCGGCGGAGCTGGTCAGGACGGCGGTGCCCGTCCTGGTCAGCCCGTCGACCGGGCTGGCCTCGGCGCTGCGCCCGCAGGAGGCGTAGTAGGACGCCGACGGGCGTACCCGCCCGGTTCCGGGGAAGGTGGGGTACATGGTGCTCAACCTCGTGGTGCTCGACGAAGACCAGACGCAGCCACCCGCCCCGGAGCCCGATCCGGTGCCCGCGCCCCCGCCCGGGCCCGGACCCTTCCCGGAGCCCGACCCCGTGCCGCGGCCCGTGCCACCGGTTCCGGGGCCCGTCCCGGAGCCCGATCCGGTGCCGCCGCCCCCCGGACCGGCCCCGATCCCGCAGCCCGGGCCGCTGGGTCGCGGGTAAAGCGTCAATTCCCCCTCGAAGACAGCCGGTTGCCGCTATTGTCGGCCTCCACCGGCGCCGTTGACCTGTGCGGTTCCGGCACGTCTTCAAGGGGGCTCCCATGGGTGCACGGGGCCGGCACCGCCGGTATCAGCCGAGCAGCATCAACCGCGCCTCGCTCGCCGTCACCGCCGGTGGCGCGGGCATCGCGCTACCGCTCATCGGTGCCGGGGTCGCCCACGCGGCCTCCGTGAGCACCTGGGACAAGGTCGCCACCTGCGAGTCGACCGGCAGCTGGCACATCAACACCGGCAACGGTTACTACGGCGGCCTCCAGTTCAGCCAGAGCACCTGGCGCGCCTTCGGCGGCACCGCCTTCGCGGCCCGCGCCGACCTGGCCACCAAGGACCAGCAGATCGCGGTCGCCGAGAAGGTGCTCAAGGGACAGGGCCCCCGTGCCTGGCCCGCCTGCGGGCCGGAGGCCGGCCTCAGCCGCAGCGGTCCCGCACCGGCCCTGATCCCGCGCCAACAGCAGGCGACTCCCGCGGCCGTCCGAGCCCAAGCCCCCGTCCAAGCCCAAGCCCCCGTCCGGGCCCAGAGCGCGCCCCGCCCGACCGGTACCTCGGTGTTGCCGAACCCGTACGTCGTCGCCCCGGGGGACTCGCTCTCGGCGATCGCCACCGACCAGCGCGTCGAAGGCGGCTGGCAGGCGCTGTACGAGACCAACCACGACACCATCGGCGGCAATCCGAACCTGATCTTCCCGGGCCAGCGGCTCACCCTGCGCGTCACCACCGCCCCCGTCGCGCCGCCCGCGCAGAATCCCGAGAAACCACCTCGCGTCGCCGAGCCGGTCAAGCCCGTACAGCCGTCCGCCCCCAAGCCCGAGCAGACCAAGCCCGAGCAGACCAAACCGGCACCCAAGCCCGAGCGGACCGAACCGGCGAAGTCGGAGTCGGCGTCAGCGAAGCAGGAGTCGGCGTCGTCCGGCTTCACCGCCCCCGTCGACGCCGCCATGGGCACGGCCTACCACGTCGCGGGTTCCTCTTGGTCCAGCGGATACCACACCGGCGTCGACTTCCCGGTGCCGACCGGTACCAGCATCAAGGCCGTCGGCCCCGGCACGGTCCTCTCGGCCGGCTGGGCCGGGGCGTACGGCTACCAGGTCGTCATCCGGCACGCCGACGGCCGGTACTCCCAGTACGCCCACCTCTCCGCCCTCGGCGTGAAGGCCGGGCAGCAGGTCTCCGGCGGTCAGCGCATCGGCCGCTCCGGCTCCACCGGCAACACCACCGGACCGCACCTCCACTTCGAGATGCGCACCGGGCCCGGGTACGGCACCGACATCGACCCCCTGAAGTACCTCCGCGGGCGCGGCGTCGACATCTGACCCGCCCACGTGCGGCGGCGCGGTCGTGAGCAGGACCAGGCCGGCCGCCGCCGCCACGGCGCTCACCAGCGCCGCAGCCGCCCCCGCGTACCCGTACCGGAACCCCTCGTCGAACAGCGAGAGGCCGACCGCCGCGGCCACCACCGGGTTCACCACCGTCACCGTGGCGAGGGGCGCCGTCAGCCCGGCGCCCCGGTAGGCGGCCTGCGACAGCAGCAGCCCGCCGGACGCCAGGACGGCGATGGCCAGCAGATCGGGCCACCGGGCGGCCGGCGCGTTCAGGGAGAAACCGTCGGCCACCGACTTGGTGAACACCGAGGCCATGCCGAACGCCGTCCCCGCGGCCGCGGCCAGCAGCACACCGCGCAGCACCTCCCGGCGCATCCGGTGCGCCGCCAGGAAAAGTGCCGCCACCAAGGCCCCGGTCACGATCAACAGCAGGCCCCGCTCACCGGCCGCCAACGTCCGCCCGGCGTCCCGGTCGCCTCCGGTCAGCGCAAGCAGCCCGGCCAGGCCGACCGTGGCCAGTACCGCCCCGCGCCAAGCCGCCGCCCCTGCCCGGCGGCGTACGAACACGGCCGCCATCGGGAGCGCGAAGACGATGGTCAGCGCCCCGAGCGGCTGCACCAGGCTCAACGGCCCGTACTTGAGCGCGAGCACGTGGAGCGCCGCACCTAGGCCGTTGAGGGCCACCGCCGCCCACCAGGCCGGCCGGTGGAGCGGTGCGTACGGGCGGTCCGGCGAGCCGGCCGCGACCCGCTCCTGGACGATCGCGCCCCCGGCGTACGCGACTGCCGACACGAGGCAGAGCAGGACCGACAGCGCCAGTGCACTCATGAAGTCCACAATGCCCCACCCGGCCGGCCTATTCCTGCCCCCGAGGCCGGCCCATTCCTGCCCCCCGCCCCGCCACCGCCGGACCCTTGCCCGCCGGCCCCGGCAGCCCTTTCCGGCCTTCCGCAGGGTGACGCGCCCTCGCGCTGCGTGAGCGGCGCGGGCACGGGTTTGGTACCGGGCGCGTGGCCTCCGTACAGTTGCGGTTTTGGGACTTCCGCAGCAGGCGGATGCGGACGAGTGAGCAAGGAACGCAGCGGCCATGACGGTGACCGAAGACAACCACGTGACCGGGGGCGACCCGGCGTACGGCCCGGGCATCGATCCCGACAGGCTCGCCCTCTGCCTCAGCGTCCTCGACGAGCTGGACAAGCTCGACGTCGACCACCCGGACGCCGTCACCGTGCGCCGCGCCACCGCCGGCCTCTACCGCACGGTCAAGCAGCGCCGCCGCCAGGAGCGCCGCGCCGCGAAGACCGCCAACGACAAGGCCGTCACCGAGGCGACCGCGACCGGCTCCGCCGAGCGCATCGACGACGAGACCCAGGGCAACGCCCTGACCGCCGCCACCAGGGGCCCCATCGCCGGGATACTCCAGCGCCCGCGCTCCTGCTACGTCTGCAAGACGCGCTACGTCGAGGTCGACGCGTTCTACCACCAGCTGTGCCAGGACTGCGCCGCCTTCAACCGCGCCCGCCGTGACGCCCGCACCGACCTGACCGGCCGCCGCGCCCTGCTCACCGGGGGCCGCGCCAAGATCGGCATGTACATCGCGCTGCGGCTGCTGCGCGACGGCGCCCACACGACCATCACCACCCGCTTCCCCAATGACGCGGTCCGCCGCTTCAAGGCGATGCCCGACAGCTCCGAGTGGCTGCACCGCCTGAAGATCGTCGGCATCGACCTCCGGGACCCGGCGCAGGTCGTCGCGCTCGCCGACTCGGTCGCCGCCGAGGGGCCGCTCGACATCCTGATCAACAACGCCGCCCAGACCGTACGCCGGTCCCCGGGCGCCTACAGCGAGTTGGTCGCCGCCGAGAGCGCCCCGCTCCCGGCCGGGGAGCTGCCCTGCTCCGAGGTGATCGGCACCTTCGGCAGCGGCACCGTCGACCGGGTCGCGGCCCTGCCCACCGGCAAGGGCGAGAAGCTCAGCGCCCAGGACATCACGGAGCTCGCGCTGGTCTCCGGCTCCGCCTCGCTGGAGCGGATCGCGGCCGGTACCGCCATCGACGCGGGCGGCCTGGTCCCGGACCTGCACGACACCAACAGCTGGATCCAGACGGTGTCGGAGGTGGACCCGATCGAGCTGCTCGAAGTGCAGCTGTGCAACTCCACCGCGCCGTTCATCCTGATCAGCAAGCTGCGTCCGGCGATGGCCGCCGCCGAGGCCGGCCGCCGCTACGTCGTCAACGTGTCCGCCATGGAAGGCGTGTTCAGCCGCGGCTACAAGGGCGCCGGACACCCGCACACCAACATGGCGAAGGCCGCGCTGAACATGCTGACGCGCACCAGCGCCCAGGAGATGTTCCAGAAGGACCAGATCCTGATGACCGCCGTGGACACCGGCTGGATCACCGACGAGCGCCCGCACCCGGACAAGGTCCGGCTCGCCGAGGAGGGCTTCCACGCCCCGCTCGACCTGGTGGACGGCGCGGCCCGGGTCTACGACCCGATCGTCCGCGGTGAGGCCGGCGAGGACCTGTACGGCGTCTTCCTCAAGGACTACGCGCCCGCCAACTGGTAGGCCGTCTCCCGCGGCCGGTGCCCTTGGCCCGTCCGCCCCGCCCGTCGCCCCGTCCCCCCATCGCCCCGGCCCTCCCGCGAGGAGGCCGGGGCGCCGCCGTCCCCGCCGGGTCTCAGCCGGTCCGGCAGGTGGTCGAACGCGAGCGCCCCGGCCGCCACCAGCTCCAGGACCGGTCGCCAGTCCTCCATCACGCCGGCGTCGAGTCCGACCACCTTGCCGGCGTCGTCGGCCTGGCGCAGGACCACCGCCGCCGCCGCGTCGGGGTCCGCCAAGAAGGCCCGCAGCTCCGCCGCGTCCACCGGACCCCCCTGCTCGCGCAAGGTCAGGGCGCTCTGTGGCGACAGCGCCCGCCCGGGCTCGACCGCGGCCAGGTATCGCTTCGCCGGCACGTGCGGCCGTACCAGTCAGGCCACCCGGTCGCCGAGCAGCGGTCGGACCGCGTCCGCCGCGTGACCGGCGTGTTCGACGTCGTCCCCCGGGACCAGCAGATGGCCGAGGTTGTGCACCAGGCCGGCCACCTGGGGTTCCTTGTCGGCGCGGTGCGACCGGCGCAACAGCGCCGCCGTCTGGAGCCCGTGGTCGTGCAGGTCCACCGGATCGCCGCCGCGGTCCGGCGCGTCCCACGCCCCGCGGCAGGCGTGCAGCAGATCCATCAGTCCCTCGACACTGTCCAGTCCCGGCACCTCGGACCTCGTCACCGTTCCTCCACTCGCCACGGCACGTGTGCGCCGAGCAGAGCATGCGCCGAAGGCGTGGCGGGCCAAGATCGGCTCAACTCGGGGCGAAGACAAGAGGGCAAGAGTGAATTTTGCCTTTCCATCGAGCGGGGCCCCGCTCATATGTGTACTCTGGACCGCACGAAGGGCCCCACCACGGCCCTCCCTCGTTTCATCACGGCGCCACCGCGTCCGGTATCCCTTTCATTCCTGCCCGACGCGGGGTTCGCCCGCCGGGTTGCGCGACACAAAGGAGTGCGCGGTGACAGAACCGACGAAGTCCGACCAGGTCCTGCTGGAACGGTCGGGGTGGCAGGCCAAGAGCCGCTCCGACGCGCTCGGCAGCCTCGAAGTGTGGGCCCGCTCCGCGCCGATCCGGCTGGCGGGCTACGAAGACGACCTGGCGGAGCCCCACATCCTGCCCGGCATCGACTAGTTACGGCCGGTAGACCCCCCTGGCGGTCTTCGACCACGCGGGTCCCGGAAGATCGCCCTGACAGGCCCTGGTACCGCCCGCCCGGACAGGGCGCGGGCGGTACCGGCGACACAGCGCCCCCGCGCCGAACCGGCGGCGGGGGCGCCGCACGTCCTGGCGGGGTTCCCACATCGTGTACGCCCTGGGCGTCATCGCTGAGGGCGATCAAGGGTTCCGGGCACCGGTCCCGGCGGGCAGGCTGACCGGCATGAGACTGCTGATGCTGGGCGGCACCGAATTCGTCGGACGCGCCATCACCGAAGAAGCCGTGGACCTGGGCTGGGACGTCACCGTCTTCCACCGGGGACACCACCCGCCCCCGCCCGGCGCCCGCGCCCTCCACGGAGACCGCACCGCCCCGGACGGCCTGGCCGCGCTCGCCGAGGGGGAGTGGGACCTCGTCGTCGACACCTGGGGCGGGGCCCCCACCGCCGTACGCGACAGCGCCCGACTGCTCGCTGACCGGGCCGGACGGTACGCGTACGTCTCCAGCCGCTCGGTGTACGCCTACCCGGGCCCGGTGGGCGTGGGCGAAGACGGCCCCCTCGTCGGCGGCTCGCCCGACGCGGAGGCCACCGCCTACGCCGAGGACAAGCGGGGCGGTGAGCTCGCCGCCGTCGACGCGTTCGGCGAGCGGGCCCTGCTGGTGCGCGCCGGGCTGATCCTCGGCCCGTACGAGAACGTCGGCCGGCTGCCCTGGTGGCTGAACCGTGCGGCCAGGGGCGGCCCGATGGTGGCCCCGGGCCCGCGTGACCTCCCGATCCAGTACATCGACGTCCGGGACCTCGCCCGGTGGACCCTGACGGCCGCCCGCGCCGGGCACGGCGGCGCGTTCGACCTGGTCTCGCCGTCCGGGCACGCCACGATGGCCGCTTTCCTGGAGGCTTGCGCGGCCGTCACCGGAGGCGGGGCGGAGCTCCGCTGGACCGACCCCGCGGCGATAGAGGCGGCCGGCGTCCAGCCGTGGACCGAATTGCCCGTCTGGCTCCCGCCCGGCGAACTCCACGACCACATGTTCAGGGCCGACGTCACCAAGGCCTTGGCCGCGGGCCTGGAGTGCCGGCCCGTCGAGGAGACCGTGGCGGACACCTGGGCCTGGCTACGCGCGCTGGGTGGTGTCGCTCCGCAGCGCCGCGACCGGCCGCTCAAGGGCGTCTCCCCGGAACAGGAGGCGGCGCTACTCGGGCTCTGACCAGGCCGCTTCAGCCAGACGCGTGGGCGGCAGGTACTCGCGCAGCAGCCTGCGGTGCCACCAGGCGCCGGTCTCCCGCAGCTCGCGCCAGGTCGTGAACCGGTAGCGGTACAGCCTCGCCCGCACGTACACCGGCGGTGTGTCCGGGAAGGGGTTGTGGCGCAGCAGCCGCAGCGTGTCCCGGTCGTTCGCCAGCAGCCGCTCCACGAACGGGCCGAACCAGTCCCGCGCGTAGGCGGGGGAGAGCGCCGCGAACCACATCAGCCAGTCCAGCCGCAGATGGTAGGGGGCGAACTGGCGGGGGAGCCGGCGCGGATCACCCGGTTTGCCCTTGAAGCCGTACTCGTGCCAGTCGCCGTCCGACCGCGGTACCCGCTCGGCGGTGCCCTCCACCACCACCTCGTCGCGTATCCGGCCCACGGTGCCGAACGCCCCGTAGGTGTTGACCAGGTGCAGGGAGTCGAAGGAGCGGTTCATCACCTGGCGCCGCGAGAGCATGTTCGTCACCGGATGACGGCTGAGGACGAGCACCAACGCGGTCACCGCGCACACCAGGACCACGTACCACAGGGGCGCCTGACGGAAGGCCGCGGCCGGGGGCGGCCCCGCGAGTCCCGTGAAGTCGACGGCGGCGAACGCGGGCGCGATGGTGATCCAGTTCAGCCAGGCGAAGTTCCCCGACAGCACCAGCCACAGCTGCGTCGCGACGATGATCCCGGCGGCGTACGACGCCACCGGCTGAGGGGTGAAGAGCAGGACGGGCACGACCAGTTGGGTCACGTGGTTCGCCGCGCACTCCACCCGGTGCAGCGGCTTCGGCAGGTGGTGGAAGAACCAGCTCAGCGGCCCCGGCATCGGCTGCGTCTCGTGGTGGTGGTAGAGACAGGTCAGCTCGCGCCAGCAGGCGTCGCCACGCATCTTGATCAACCCGGCGCCGAACTCGACGCGGAACACCACCCACCGCAGCAGCCACAGCACCAGTACCGGCGGCCCGATCCGCGCGTTGCCGAGGAAGACGGCGAGGAACCCGACCTCCAGCAGCAGCGACTCCCAACCGAAGGAGTACCAGGTCTGCCCCACGTTCACGATCGACAGGTAGAGCAGCCACAGCACGGCCCACATCGCCATGGCCGCGCCCAGCGGCACGGCGTCCCCGGCCCCCGCCACGAGCGCCACGGCCAGCGCCGCGCCGGCCCAGGCGCAACAGGCGAAGAGCCGGTCGTGGTAGCGCCATTGGAACAGGCTCGGGGCGCGGCGGAACGGGACGTGGCGTACGTAACGCGGCACGGGGAGCATGCCGTGCTCCCCGATCAGGGCGCGGAACTGGAGGGCCGCGGCGGTGAAGGCGCAGAGGTACACGCCGGCCAAGGCCCGCTGGAAGACCAGCCGGCCCAACCAGTAGCCGGGCGTCGTGAACCAGTCCATCCCCTCCAGTATCAGGCGCCGGGTGCCGCGGCTGCCAGCCTGCGAAGGGTGCGACCGAGCAGGCGGGCGTAAGTGAGCTGGAGGAAGGGGATCACGGGGCCGCCCAGGCGGGTGTACCAGCGTGCGGGGCGGCTGAAGGCGGTCACCTCGAACCACACGGTGCCGTCGGGCTCCATGAGCACCATGAAGGACTCCTCGCCGCACTCCGGGTGGCCCACCAGGGTTCCGTACGCGAAGCCGATGCGGGTGGTCTCGTAGGCGGTCCGCAGGATCAGGCAGCGGGCGTCGATGCGCAGGGGGCCGAAGCCGATCCCGACCGTCACCCGCTCGCCGGGCCGGACGGCGCCCGTCCGCGCCCGGACGCCCATGCCCGAGGCGCGGTGGGCGCCGAAGGTGGTCAGCGCCGTCCCGGCGGCCTCGAAGACGCCCTGGCCGTGTCCGATCCGGGTCCGGTGGTGGAGGTGGTTGTATCCGGCGGGGAGCGGGCGGTGCTCCGTGGCGCCCCTCTCGGGGTAGCTGAGGGTGTCGCGGCCGGTGCTGAGGAGTCGGGTCATCGGTTCATCTCCTGTCGGTCCATGGTGAGCCGGCGCCATGCGCAGAGCGAGCAGAGGGCGAAGCCGAGCGCGTTCCCGAGGCCGTGCGTCGCGGCCATCCAGGTCAGGGTGGGATGGATGGTCCCGGTGGCCTCACCGGTCGCCCACCACAGGGCGAGCAACATCGTGGCCACCAGGACGCCCGCCGAGGTGGCGAGGAGCGCGCGGGTGGCGCGGTCGCGGGCGCCCGGCCGGATCGCGCGCCAGGTGGTCAGGGCCACCGCCCACATCCCGGTGGTCAGTACCACCGCCCCCACCAGCTCGGCCCGATCGCCGATGAAGTAGCCGATGAGGACGAGCAGCGTCCCGGTGGGGACGCTGTACGCGGCCCAGCGGGCCAAGGCGGCGTCGGGCCCGGCTGCCGCGCCCGTCCCGGATCCGCTTTCCGTCCCGGTCGGGCGGTCGGTTCCGGACGCCCGGCACACCAGGCCGGCGACCAGGGCGGCGGTGAAGCCGGCGAAGTGGAAGTGCGGGACGGTCAGGGCGAGGACGTCGAGGTCGAAGCCGAAGAGCCGGTACCCGGCGCGCTCCGCGACGAGGGCGGTACCCGCGACGGCCGGGGACACGAGAGCGGTGAGCACGGCGACCTCGGCCGCGCGCGGGGGGCCGCCGGTCCGCCGGAGGCTCCGCGGCAGCCGGACCACGGCCCTGGCCGCCAGGGCCAGGGTGGCGGTCGCGTAGAGCGCCGCGAGCGCCGTGGCCGGGGCGCCGCGGGGCAGCCACAGGCACAGCGCCCCGGGGGCGGCGAACAGGGGCCAGAGGCGTGCGGTGCGGCGGAACCCGGT
Organism: Streptomyces sp. Tek67B01; assembly: GCF_055231995.1. NCBI lineage: Bacteria > Bacillati > Actinomycetota > Actinomycetes > Kitasatosporales > Streptomycetaceae > Streptomyces > Streptomyces sp. Tek67B01. The sequence continues at coordinate 1,223,471 of NZ_JBUYUY010000001.1, read as the reverse complement.
CGGGTCGATCAGGCGCAGGCCGGTGGGGACGACGTAGAGCATGCCCATCGTGACGATCAGGTTCACGAGTACCGTCATCGCCACTCCCGCGGTTGATGCGTCGAACGTCCTTGAACGCGTTCAAGTCGTGGTCGCGACCCTACGCGGTTCCTTGAACATGTTCAAGAAGCCGGCAGGTGCTCCGGTCGGGGGCTTCCGGTTGCGGGCCGGGCGCGGATGCGGCAGACAAGGAGCAAGCAACCGGGGCGAAAAGGGAGAATCTCTTGAGCGACGAGCACGCACCGACATCCCGTCAGGCGCCGCGCCGTCACGCACCGGTCCGGACGCCGCTCTTCACGGCCATCGGCCTGCTCGGGCTGCTCGCCACCGCCTGCGGCGGTTCCGAGAAGCCCGTGAGCGCCCCCGGCCCGGAGGCCCCGGAGATCCACCTCCAGCCCGTCGGCTCGGCGGGACCCGACCCCTTCACCACCTCCACCGCCACCGGTGAATCGGCCCCCGCCCAGCCCCCGCTTCCCAACCGGAGCGGCCAGGGCATCCGTACCGTCAACGCCGCGACGCCCGGCCTGTACGGCGGCATCCAGCGGCTCGGAAGCTGCGACGTGGAACACCAGTCGAGCCTCCTGACCGCCGACAACGCCAAGGCGAGCGCCTTCGCCGAGGCCTCCGGCGTCGCCCAGGACAAGATCGGGGACTTCCTGCGCGACCTCACACCGGTCGTCCTGCGCGCCGACACACGGGTCACCGGCCACGGCTTCCAGGACGGCCGGGCCGGCGCCTTCCAGTCCGTGCTCCAAGCGGGGACGGCCGTCCTCGTCGACGGGCACGGCATGCCACGCGTGCGCTGCGGCTCCGGCCACCCCCTCTCCCCGCCACGAGCCCCCAAGGGGAACCCGGTGATCAAGGGCGATCCCTGGAACGGCTACCAGGCCAACCAGGTCATCGTCATTGAGCCCACCGTCCAGCAACTGGACCACCTCGTGCTCGTCAACCTCGCCGACAACACCTGGCTGGAGCGCAAGACCGGCGACGACGGCGCCCAGGACACGACGCCGAAGGGGATGCCGCCCTACGACCCGGCCGAAACCATCCCGAGCGGGCCCCTCACCTCCGACGGACCGGCCGCCCCGACCGACCCGGGCGATCCCCTCGAGCCGCCCGGGCCGAGGCCACCGTCCGGCCAGAACCGGCCGGTCGAACCGGCCCAGCCCGCCCGGCCCCAGCCCAAGCGACCGTCGGCTCCGCCCTCCGACGCGCCCGCCCCGCTCCCCCCGGACCTCCCCAACGGCCCCGCGCAGGACGTCCCCCAGGACATCCCGCAGGACCTGCCGCCGGACGGCGCCTTCGACCTCGCGCCGGACCGGTACCCCACCGCCCCGCCGCCCGGGGACCCCGGACTGCCGACGGGACCCGACGGTGTGGCGCCGGAGCAGGCGGACCCGTACGGATACGACCCCTCCGCGCCCTACGACCCGTACCCCCCGCCGGACGCCCCACAGCCCTTCGGTCCCGCCCCCTCCATGGAGAGCGCCTGACCCGCCGGTGTGTCATGGTGGACCGGTGCCGACCGCCGTATCGCTGCCGGACGACTGGCCCGCGCACCCGGGCCGGTCGCTCTCGCTGAACCGGATGGGCAGTTTTGACTGGGACCTGCTCACCGGTCTCATGCACATGGACGTGGCGGCCCTCGAAGTGTTCGACACGAGCGCCACCGAGTACGACGGCCACCCCGAGTGCCTCGCCCCCCGCGTGCCGCCCGCCGAGGCGACCCGGCTCGACGCGCTCGTCTCCAGCGCCCTCAAGAGCGGCGTGGACAGCTACGGCGCCTACTTCCGCATCCGCTGCCAGGACGGCACGCTCCGCTGGACCCACACCCAGGGCCGCGTCATGCGAGACCCGCACGGACGCCCGTACCGGATCATCGGGATAGTCCGGGACGCGACCGAGGAGCTCGGCCACTCGGCGGAACGCCTCGGGCTGGACGAGGAACGCCGCCGCCAGACCTCCGTGGTCGAAAGCACCACCGCCGCCCTCGCGCACGCCCGTACCGTCAAGGACGTCATCGACGCGCTCGGGGACGCGCACGGCCTGGAGCGGCTCGGCTCGATGGGCATGGTCATGGGACTGGTCGAGGCCGGTCGCATCCACCTGGTGGCCGAAGGGCCGGAAGGCAGTTTCGTCCCCGGCACCCGCTACACCCGCGTCGACGAGCAGTACCCGATGAGCGAGGTCGTCCGCTCGCTCCAGCCCCGCTTCCTCGACTCCGCCAAGGAGTTCGCCGAGGGTTACCCCGACCTCTGGGCGAGGATCTCCGGGATGGACATATCGGCGGCCGCCTACCTGCCCCTGATCGCCCAGGCCCGCCCGATCGGCGCCATCGGTCTGCTCTACCAGGACAAGGACGGCTTCACGCAGGAGGAACGCAACCTGCTGGTCGCCCTCGGCAGCAGCATCGCGCAGAGCCTGCAACGGGCCATGCTGCTCGAGCAGGAACACGACCTCGCCGAAGGCCTCCAGCAGGCGATGCTGCCGCGCCGCATCCCGTCCGTTCCCGGCGCGGACATAGCCGTCCGCTACCGGTCGGCGCGCATGGGCCAGGACATCGGGGGCGACTGGTACGACGTCATCCCGCTGCCGGGCGGTCGCGTCGGGGCGGTCATCGGCGACGTCCAGGGCCACGACACCCACGCGGCGGCCGTGATGGGCCAGCTGCGCATCGTGCTGCGCGCTTACGCCACCGAAGGCCACTCGCCCGCCACCGTGATGGCGCGGGCGTCGGTGTTCCTGCACGAGCTCGACACCGACCGCTTCGCGACCTGCACCTATGTGGAGGCCGACCTCGCGACCGGCGTGCTGCAGTTGGTACGGGCAGGGCACATCGACCCCTTGGTGCGCACCCGCGACGGGGACTGCCGCCGGGTCACCACGGAGGGCGGGATGCCGCTGGGGCTCTCGGCGGAGTTCGGCCGGCTGGAGTACGCGGTCACCACGATGGAACTGGGCCCCGGGGAAACGCTTCTGCTCTGCACGGACGGACTCGTCGAGCAGCCCGGCACCGACCTCGACCAGGGGATCGGACATCTGACGGAATTGATCCGAGGCGGCCCGGCGGACCTCCAGAAGCTCGCGGACCAGCTGTGCGGGGTCATCGACGAGCGCGGCGGCGACGACGACATGGCGCTGTTGTTGCTGCGCCGCCAGGTGCCCGACGCGCCACAGGGCGGCGGCCGGCTCCAACTGCACGTCGCGCCGGCGGACCCGGAAGCCCTGGTCGCGGCCCGGCACATGATCGGCGCGGCGGTGCGCGCGTGGGGAGCGCGGGAGCGGGCCGACGAGATCGAGCTGGTCGCCGACGAGCTGATCGTCAACGCCCTCATGCACACGGACGGACCGGCCATCGTGACGCTCCGGGTCCTGCCCGGCCCCCGGGGCCGGCTCCGAGTGGAGGTCGAGGACCGATCCAGCGCCCTGCCCCGCCGCCGCGAGGCGGGGGAGTCGGGCGTCTCGGGCCGCGGCCTGATGCTGGTGGACCGGCTGGCGGACGTCTGGGGCGTGGACCCCCGGGGCGGCGGCAAGTGCGTGTGGTGCGAGTTCGCGCTGACCTGAGTCCGTGACGACGGGGGGCGGCGGCCCGGCGGGACACGCCCGGCAGGACAGGCCCGGCCGTCCCACGGCTCGCGTTCCGCCCGGGGCGGCGGCACGCTTGGAGCATGCCGGAGCTGCCCGAAGTCGAGGCCCTCAGGGAGTTCCTCGACGAGCACCTGACCGGGCGGGTGGTCGAGCGCGTCCTCCCGCTCGCGGTCAGCGTGCTCAAGACGTACGAGCCGCCGCTCACCGCCCTCGAAGGGCAGCCCGCGGGGCCCACCACCCGGTACGGGAAGTTCCTCGCCCTGCGGATCGGCGAACTCCACCTCGTCACCCACCTGGCCCGGGCCGGCTGGCTGCGCTGGCAGGACACCCTGCCGGCAGGGCCGCCGCGCCCAGGCAAGGGGCCGCTGGCGCTGCGCGTCGTACTGGAGGGCGGCGGAGGCTTCGACCTCACCGAGGCGGGCACCCAGAAGCGGCTCGCGGTGTACGTCGTCCGCGACCCCCAGGAGGTCCCCGGCATCGCCCGGCTCGGGCCCGACCCGCTCGCCGACGGCTTCGACCGTGCGGCCTTCGCCGCCCTGCTGGCGGGGGAGCGGCGGCAGATCAAGGGCGTGCTGCGCGACCAGAGCGTCATCGCCGGCATCGGGAACGCCTACAGCGACGAGATCCTGCACGCCGCGAAGGTGTCGCCGTTCAAGCTGGCCGCCTCCTTCGACGACGACCAGGTGACGCACCTCTACGACGCCGTCCGGGACACCCTGCGCTCGGCCGTGGAGCGGGCCCACGGGGTGGCGGCGGGGCACCTCAAGGCGGAGAAGATGAGCGGGCTGCGGGTCCACGGCCGGGCGGGGGAGCCGTGCCCGGTCTGCGGGGACGCCATCCGCTCGGTGTCCTTCGCCGACTCCTCCCTGCAGTACTGCCCCACCTGCCAGACCGGCGGCGAACCGCTCGCGGACCGCCGGCTCTCCCGCCTCCTCAAGTAGGCCTCGGCCGGGCGGGCGCGAGCTCCCGCCGGGCCCTGTCCCAGACCGTCTCGAACTCCTCCGCCGCCAGCGGTCGCGGCACGTGGCCCTGCCACTGCGAGACCGGCGACTCGGCGGTGAACCCGTACCGCGCGTCGTCGTCGGTGACCCGCGCGGCGGCGACGGGCCGGAGCCGGGGGCCCTGGAGTTCGACCTGCCGGACCACCCATCCGTCGGAGTCGACCTCGAAGTAGAACCAGGTGTCTTCCTCGTCCCAATGGCAGCGGAACCACGGGCCGCACCCTTCGGTCACCTCGCGGTCGCGCTTGCCGTGTGCGGGCGGAATCCCTCGTGGCCCCGTGTCCATGGGCCCCAAATCTACAGGGGTGGGCGTCCCGGGCCGGGGTCCGCGGCGGTCGTGGCCGTGCTCGGAGCGGGGGTGGGCGCGTAGACTTCGTCGGCATGGCCGAGGAGCAGCGGGTGTCGCGGCGGGAGGTCGTCACCGGTGTGCCCCGGGGGTCGCGGCGCAGGGCGCCCGCGCACACCCCCGCGCGGTCGGAGATCTCCGAGCAGACCAGTGTCGGCGCCACCTACGTACGGGCCCTGATGCGCAGTCAACTCCGGGCGGCGCTGTGGGCGCTGGCCGTGCTCGGCCTGTTGGTCGGCGCGCTGCCGTTGGCGTTCCTGCTGCCCCGGGTCGTGTCCGACCCGCTGGTGTGGGTGGCGCTGGGCCTGCTCGTGTACCCGGTGATGTGGCTCATCGCCCGCTGGTACGTGACCCGGGCCGAGCGCAACGAGGCGGACTTCACCGGTCTGGTCACTGACCCCGCCGAGGCGCCCGGGTCCCGCGTCGCGGACGCCTGAGGCCCTCCTGTCAGAACAGATGCATCGCCAAGTGCCCCAGCGGCAGCCCGAGTTGCCAGGCCGGGGTCCAGACGCGGACGTTCTCGTCCAGGCCTGTCGGCGTGTCCGCGTGCCCGTGCCGTCCCGGGTCGAGGTTCGTCGCGAACAGCTCCGTGCGGTCCAGCCAGCGCCAGGCGGCCCGCGCCAGCTCCAGGTCCGGGTCCTCGTCGCGCCCGCCCTCCCGGGCCTCTTCGCCGAGCTGGAGGAAACGTGTCTCCACCCAGTCGCGCCAGGGGTGTCCGTAGGCCGTCAGCGACAGCCACTCGTCGAGCTGGGAGACCACCCGGATCCCGGAGAGCTCACCGGCCGCGTCCGAGAGGTAGATGGTCAACGCGAGCGTGTCCCGGCCGGCCCGGAACTCCAGCGTGCTGACGGGGATCAGCCGGCCCGTGCGCAGCAGTTCGTCGGCGATGTACTCCGCGTAGAGCCACGCCATGGGCACCGCCAGCCCACCGCCGCCACCGTCACTGGTGCCGTTCGTACCCTCGGGCCGCACCGTTCCACCTTCTCCCGCGTGTCGAGCATGCCGTCGTCAGCACCGAGCCTTCACCGAGGGCCTCGCGGAGCGGAGGATGTTTACTCAACTTGACCGTTCCGATACCGGATTTGACGCGGCTCGTGTCCGGTCCGTATCCCTTCGGGGCGTTTTTTGGGGCCGGGTCGCGGCGGCCCGCCCGGCCCCTCCTCGCTCCGCCGTGACGGTACCTCAGGCGCCGAGCCCGTATCCCTGGAGGCCCTTGCGCAGGGCGCGCAGGGCGTAGTGCGTACGGGACTTGACGGTTCCGGCCGGAATGCCGAGTTCCGCGGCGGCCTCGGCCACCGAGCGGTCCCGGAAGTAGACCTGCATCAGCACCTCGCGGTGCTCTTGGCCCAGACTGCCCACGGCCCGTCTGACGTCGATCGCGGTCACCGAGCCGGCCACCGCGTCCTCGGGCGAGGGCGCTTGTTCCAGGCCGTCCGGGTCCACCTCCTGGGGTCGTGAGAGGCGGGCCCGCCGGGCGTCGATCGCGAGGCGGCGGGCGACGGTGAACAGCCACGGCCGCATGGATTCGTGCCCGCTGTCGAGCACCTCCGGGTGCTGCCAGACCCGTACGAGGGTCTCCTGCACGAGGTCTTCGGCCCGCTGCGCGTCCCCCGCCGTCAGGCCGACCAGGAAACCGAACAGCGCCCGCCCGTGCTCGCGCTGCAGTTCGGCCAGTACCTCGGGGTCCGTTCGCAGGAGGGTGGGGGAGGGCGGCACGAGTGGCTCCTTCCGCTGTTCGCCGGGGTCTGCCGCGGACCGTACGGTCCGACGGACTCACCCTGACCTGCACGGGGCCGCCCGGGAACCGTCCGGTGCCCCCGTTGCGCCCAAGCACCCCGGTCTTCCGGTGGGCGGCCGCGCCGCACGGTGAACGGTCGAACGGCGCGGCGAACGGCCATGGGGGTGAACCGAGGCGGTCCGGGCGGCGCTGTTCCTTGACTCGCGGCGCCGTCTTCTGTGAATTCAGCTCATCGGATCGTCGTACAAATCACCCCCTGTCTGGGTGCCCGCACGTCCCGGGTGTCCCAGGTGTCCCTCCGAGCGGAGCCGGTACAGATGACCCAGCGCACCCGCCAGGCCCTCGCCCTCGTGTCGACCCTCCTCCTGTCCGCCACGGCCGCCGCCTGCTCCGCCACCGGGAAGTCCGCTCCCGCGCGTATGGCGGGCGGCCACGGCACCGGGACCTCCACCGGCGGCTCACCCGCCGCCCCGGGGGGCGCCAAGGGCTTCACGCTGGTCGCGAGCGGCGACGTACTGCCGCACACCTCGATCATCCGGCAGGGCGCCACCGACGCCGGGGGTGACGGCCACGACTTCCGGCCCATGTTCGCCGGGGTCAAAGCGGTGGTGTCCGCGGCGGACCTCGCCCTGTGCCACATGGAGACCGTCTACGGCGAGGAGGGCGGCCCCTTCACCGGCTACCCGGCCTTCAAATCCCCGCCCGAGATCGCCGACGCACTGAAGGCGACCGGCTACGACGGCTGCTCCACCGCCTCCAACCACACCCTGGACGACGGCGCCGACGGGGTGCGGCGCACCCTCGACGCCTTCGACAAGGCCGGCCTCAAGCACGCCGGTTCCGCCCGCACGGCGGCCGAGGCGGCCACCGTCACCTCCTACCGGGCCGGCTCCGCCAAGGTCGCGCACCTCGCGTACACGTACGACACGAACGGCTACCCGATGCCCGAGGGACAGCCCTGGGCCGTCAACCTGATGAAGCGGGAGAAGATCGTCGCGGACGCCCGGGCCGCCCGGAAAGCGGGCGCGGACGTGGTCCTCGTCAGCGTGCACTGGGGCACCGAGTGGCAGACGGAGCCGGACGAGACCCAGCTGTCGTTGGGCAAGGCCCTGACCGCCTCGCAGACCGCCGGGCGCCCCGACATCGATCTCGTCCTCGGTACCCACGCCCACATCCCCCAGGCCTACGAGAAGGTCAACGGGACCTGGGTCGTGTACGGCATGGGCGACCAGGTGGCGGGCGAGATGTTCAACGACAGCGGCGAGCGGGACGCGCGCGGCAACTACGGGTCCATCGGCCGCTTCACCTTCGCCCCGCCGGCCGCCGCGGGACAGCGCTGGCGCGTCACCAAGGCCGAATTCGTCCCGCAGATGACGGACGAGTCGCCTTGGAGGGTCGTCAACCTCCCCGACGCTCTCGCCAAGCACCCCGACCACGACGACTGGGAAACCGCGAGGGACGCCATCGCCGAAGCCGTCCTCAGCCGCGGCGCCGCGAAGGACGGCCTCACGATGGGCAGGTAGCGCCCGCCCGGCCCGCCCCGCCGGCCCGTTACGGCCCCGGCCCGCTGTGGCCTCCGGCCCGTTACGGCACCACCGTGACGGGCCACCGGCCCGCCTTGACCAGCCTGACCGCCACCGAGCCGACGATGCGGTGCCCGGCCCGCTCGGACGTCCCGACCACCACCGCGTCCGCCTTCAGCTCCTGCGCAGCGCTCACCAGACCCGCGTAAGGGTCGCCGCGGAAGGTGTGGAACTGCCAGCGGACCTCGAAGATGCCCTTCAGCCGCTCGGCGGCCGCACGGATCTCCGCGACGAGACCCTCCGCGATCTCTCCCGTCGTGTCCGCCACCGGCGCCCCCAGCGAAGCCCCGGCCGTCATCAACGGCTGTACGTACACCAGCGCCAGCAGCGCGTTCTGCCGCCTCGCCAACCCCGCCGCGTACGCCGCGGCCCGCAACGAGGAATCCGAACCGTCGACCCCGGCCAGGATCACCTTCGGACCGTCCGTACCGCGTTCGAATCCCGTACCCACGTGCTCCGTCACCCCCCGACGGTATCCCGTCGGCGCGCGGACCGGCCCGGCCCTCCCTACAGTGCGAACCATGAGTGCCACCGCGGAGCAGACCCGCGGGACCCGTAGCCGTTTCCTGCACCGGGTCCCCGACGCGTTCGGAGCGTTCTTCGCAGCGCTCGGACTGCTGTGCGCCCTCCTGTCGTTCTCCCCGGGGCTGCGCCGCCTGCTGCGCCACATCGTGCGCTTCCTCGACGACTTCGTCATCCCCGTCAGCGCGAACCTCGCCTACGCCGTCTTCCTCTTCCTCCTCGCCGCCGCCCTCGGCGCCCGCAAGAAGGTCGCCTGGTGGATCGTCGTCACCTATCTGGCCTTGCTGATCCTCGTCGACGTGCTGTTCATCGCGGACGACGAGTACTGGATCGGCGGCGTCTCCCTGGCCATCGCGGCCGCCGCCCTCGCACTCTTGATCGCCGGCCGCCGGGAGTTCTACGCCGCCTCCCGGCCCGGCGCCTTCTGGCGGGCCTTGCTCGTCCTCGGTCTGGGCCTGCTCCTCGCCGTCCTCGCCGGGTGGGGCCTGGTCGCCCTGTTCCCCGGGACCCTGCCCAAGGGCCAGTGGCTCGACTGGGCCGCCAAAGAGGTCTTCGGCGGCCTCTTCTCCGACCGCCGGTTCGACGGCCGTCCACCCCGCCCGCTGTCCTTCGTACTCGGCCTCTTCGGCGCGATCGCCCTGCTGAACGCCGCCGCGGCCCTGTTCCGGTCCCAGCGGCTGACCGCCGCCCTGCACGGGGACGAGGAACCCCGCATCCGCGCACTCCTCGGCGCCTACGGGCGCTCCGACTCGCTCGGTTACTTCGCGACCCGGCGGGACAAGGCCGTCGTCTTCGCCCCCAACGGCAAGGCCGCCGTCACCTACCGCGTCGAGGCGGGCGTCTGCCTGGCCAGCGGCGACCCGGTCGGCGACCCCGCGGCCTGGACCCCCGCCATCAACGCCTGGCTGGCCGTGGCCCGCCGCTACGGCTGGCAGCCCGCCGTCATGGGCGCCTCCGAGGACGGCGCGACCGCGTACGCCCGCTCCGGGCTCGGCGCCCTCCAGCTCGGTGACGAGGCGATCTTGCACGTCGCCCAGTTCGACCTCGACGGCCGCGACATGCGCGTCACCCGGCAGGCCGTCAACCGGGTCCGGCGCACCGGCGCCACCACGGTCATCCGCCGCCACTCCTCCCTCTCGGAGGAGGAGATGCACACCATCGTCGAGCGGGCCGACACCTGGCGCGACACCGAGACCGAACGCGGCTTCTCCATGGCCCTGGACCGGCTCGGCGACCCCGCCGACGGTGACTGCCTCCTCGTCGAGGCCTTCGACGCCGAGCGCCGGCTGATCGCCCTGCTGTCCTTCGTCCCCTGGGGCAAGGACGGAATCTCCCTCGACCTGATGCGGCGAGACCGCGCCGCCCCCAACGGCGTCATGGAGTTCATGGTCGCCCAGCTCTGCGCCGCCGCGCCCGGGCTGGGGGTGCGCCGGATCTCCCTCAACTTCGCGGTGTTCCGTTCCGCCTTCGAGGAGGGCGGCCGGATCGGCGCCGGGCCGGTCCTGCGGCTGTGGCGCAGGTTGCTGCTGTTCTTCTCCCGCTGGTGGCAGCTGGAGGCGCTGTACCGCTCGAACGTCAAGTACGGCCCCGAGTGGTACCCGCGGTTCCTCTGCTACCAGGACGCCGGCTCCCTCGCCCGGGTCAGCCTCGCCTCCGGAATCGCCGAGGGCTTCGTCTCCGTACCGAGCATGCGCAAACTGTGGGGCAACGCCCACCCCAAGGGCCTGACCGCGCCCGCCACCACCGAGGGCCTGCCCTCCATCGACTCCCTCGGCCTGGACCTCGTCGGGGAGGTCGGCGGGCGCGCGGCGACCGAGCGGCTGCCCGAGCAGGTCCGGGTGCGGCACGCCAAACTGGACCGCATCCGGGCGTCCGGCACCGACCCCTACCCGGTCGGCATCCCACAGCGCACCCACACCGTCGCCCGCCTGGAGGAGGCCCATCGCGGCCACCCGCCCGGCGCCCGTACCGGTCAACAGGTGACCCTCGCCGGCCGGGTGATGGTCGTACGCGACCTCGGGGGCGTCGTCTTCGCCGTGCTGCGGGACTGGACCGGCGACACCCAGCTGATGCTCACCCGCGACGAGACGGGCCCGGGCGTACTGGAGTCCTTCACGTCACAAGTCGACTTCGGCGACCACGTCGTGGCCACCGGCGAGGTCGCCACCAGCAAGTCCGGCCGGCTGTCCGTCGTCGTCCACTCCTGGCAGCTCACCGGCAAGTGCCTGCGCCCCCTGCCCGACAAGCGCAAGGGCCTGGCCGATCCCGAGGCCCGCGTCCGGCGCCGCTACCTCGACCTCGTCGCCAGCCCCGAGGCGCGCGACGTCGTACGGGCCCGCTCCACCGCCGTACAGGCCCTGCGGCAGGGGCTGCTGGAACGCGGCTACCTGGAGGTCGAGACCCCGATGCTCCAGCAGATCCACGGCGGGGCCAACGCCCGGCCCTTCCGCACCCACATCAACGCCTACGACCTCGACCTGTACCTGCGCATCGCCCCCGAGCTGTACCTGAAGCGGCTGTGCGTCGGCGGTATGGAGAAGGTCTTCGAGATGGGCCGCACCTTCCGCAACGAAGGCGTCTCCTACAAGCACAACCCCGAGTTCACGATGTTGGAGGCCTACCAGGCCTTCGCGGACTACGACGTGATGCTCGATCTGACCCGGGAACTCATCCAGGGCGCCGCCACCGCGGCCTTCGGTTCGCCCGTCGCCCACCACGCCGAGGCCGACGGCAAACTCGCCGTCCACGACATCTCCGGGTACTGGCCGGTCAAGACGATGTACGGGGCCATCAGCGAGGCGCTGGGCGAGGAGGTCGACGCCGACACCGACGAGCGGGCGCTGCGCCGCCTGTGCGACCGGGCCGGGGTCCCCCACTCGCCCGACGACACCCGGGGCGACGTGGCGCTGGAGATGTACGAGCGGCTGGTGGAGGAGAAGACCAAGCTGCCCACCTTCTACAAGGACTTCCCCACCGACGTCTCCCCGCTGACCCGGCAGCACCGCGAGGACCCGCGGCTGGCCGAACGCTGGGACCTGGTCGCCTTCGGCACCGAGCTCGGGACCGCCTACTCGGAGCTCACCGACCCCGTCGAGCAGCGCCGCCGGCTGACCGAGCAGTCACTGCTGGCGGCGGGCGGCGACCTCGAGGCGATGGAACTCGACAACGACTTCCTGGACGCGCTGGAGTACGCGATGCCGCCGACCGGTGGGCTCGGCATCGGTGTCGACCGGCTCGTCATGTTCCTCACCGGTCTGACGATCCGCGAGACGCTCCCGTTCCCGCTCGTACGGCGCGGCTGACCGGACCCACGGCGTGGCTGACCGGACCCACGGCGCGGCCGACCGGACCCGCGACGCGGCCGACCGGACCCACGGCGCGGCCGACCGGTCCTCCGGCTGGCCCGGGCGGGTGACGGGCACCGGGCGCCTTCGCGCCTCCCGGTCTCTTCGCGGCAGTCGTTGATACCCAGTAAGAATGAAAAATGACGAACCGACAGTAGGGCGACGCGTGCTCCTGCGCACCGCCGTCTTCCTCGGAGTCGCGGCGGCCGCCTCGCTGATCACCCGCGGCGAAAGCGACACTCCGGCCGCGGGCGGCCCGCCCTCCGGGCGCCCGGCCGGTTCCGGCCCGGCGCCCGGGCCCGGCGGCGCGGGCGCCACCGGTCGGGGGGCGGCGGGAGCCCCCGCCCTGCGGGCCAACGGACTCCCGCCCAACAGCTACCGGCTGACGCCGATGACGGCCGAGGCCCCCGCTCGGCCACCCGCCGTCAAGCCCGCCGTCCGCACCCGGCCCATCCTGGAACTGCCCGCCGAGGCGAGCCGGGCGGGCCAGATGGTCCTCACCTTCGACGACGGCCCCGACCCCCGCTACACCCCCGGCATCCTCGACACCCTCGCCCGGCACGGGGTCCGCGCCGTGTTCTTCGTCTGCGGCGAGATGGCCACCGACAACCGCGACCTGCTGCGCCGGATGGCCGCCGAGGGCCATGTCATCGGCAACCACACCTGGACCCACCCGCTCATCCCCACCCTCACGCGCCCCGACCTGGCCGGCGAGATCGGGCGCACCAGCGACGTCGTGGAGGCGGCGGTCGGCACCGCGCCCCAGTGGTTCCGGGCGCCCTACGGAGCCTGGAACCGGGCCGCCTTCGAGATCGGCGCCGAACTGGGGATGGAGCCCCTCGCCTGGACGGTCGACAGCCTCGACTGGACGGAACCGGGGACCTCCACCATCGTCTCCCGCGTGTTGGGAGGCGCCGCGCCAGGGGTGATCGTGCTGTCCCACGACGCGGGCGGCAACCGTTCCCAGAGCGTCGAGGCGCTCGGTACGTACCTGCCCCGACTGCTCTCCAGGGGCTACCGGATGACGCTCCCCACCCTGCCGACCGCCCGGGCGCACTGAGGCCCCGCCCCAGCCGCGGTGGCGCCCGCGCTCCGGTCGGCGTGCCCCGACGTGCCGCCACGGCCCTCGTCGGGCGTCAGCGGGTCTCCACCATCCGGGCGAAGACGACCACGTTGCCGTCGTAGCCCCGGCCCTTGGAGTAGCCGCCGCCGCAGGTGATCACACGGAGTTCCGGGTGACCGGTGTCCCCGTACACCCGGGCTCCGGGGAAGGTCTCCTTGGAGAACACCTCCACGCCGTACACCTCGAACACCGCCGTGCGCCCGTCGTACCGCTCCACCTCGATGTGCTGGCCCTTGCCCAGGGAGCCCAGGCCGTAGAAGACCGCCGGGCCCTGCGCGTTGTCCACGTGGCCCACGATGACCGCCGACCCCTGCTGGCCGGGGGAGATCCCGTTGAGGTACCACCCGGCCAGGTTCGGGTCCTGCGGCGGCGGCGCGTCGATGAAGCCCTGCGCGTCCAGCCCGACCGTCATCACCGGCGCGTCCACCTTGATCGCGGGGATCCGGATGCGCTGCACCGACGAGTGCTCCAGCACCTCCAGGTCCGGCGGCGGAGCCGGTGGCGCCACCGCCGCCTGGTCGGGCCGTACGGCGACGGCCGCGGCGGCGGCGGGCTGCGGCGGACCGTCGTTCAGGTTCACACCGTTGCGCATCATGGCGAGGCCGGTGAGCAGGACCAGTGCGAGTGGTCCCCACGGGGAGCGCCTCCTCGGCCGCTGCTCACCCTCGTCCTCGGTCATGGCTCTCCCTTCCCGACGCGGGGGTCCCGACCCGCGTTCCAGTCCCTCCCCGGTACGCCCTTCTCCACGCACGCTAAGGGTGCGCGGCCGGGACGGCGATCGGGGGCGGGCGAACGGGTGGTGCGGCCGGAAGGGGTGCGCCCATCCAGGTAATCGTCACATAAATGCCTGACGGGTCGTGACCTGCGGATCCGTCAGAAACGTTCCGCGATCTTCGGCGTGTCGGTCAACCGGGCGGCCCAAAGTCGGAAATGCGCTGGTTGCGAGCCGCCCGGAGGGTTCGTGATGGGAGGCGTTCTCGTCGATCATCCCGGGCGACCGCTCCGGGGCGCTTCCCGCTGGAGGTTCCACCATGCGTGTTTTGCGCGCACTCACCGTGACCGCGGCCGCCTGCGCCGCCGTGGCCCTCGGCGCACCCCTCGCCTCGGCGAACCCGGCGGGCGGCCCGCCGTTGGGCGGCGGCACCGGGCCCAGCAACGTCACGGTCAACCCGTACTCCGTGCACCAGGGCTCCACGATGCAGGTCAGCGCGGCCGGATGCACCCACGGCGGCACGGTCTGGTCGCACGGCAACTTTCCCGAGACGAGACTGTCGGCCGGCTCCATCGGATTCGCGACCGTCCGCATCTTCAACCACGCCTCTCCCGGCCACCAGACACTGTCCGTCAGGTGCAACGACAGCAGTCTCGTCGCCACCCACCGCTTCACGATCCTGGACGGCAACGGCGCCCAGGGCGGTCTCGGTGGCTCCTTCGGCCCGTCCACCACCGAGACCGCCATCGGTTCCGGTCTCGTCGCCACGGCGGCACTCGGCGCGGGCATCCACGTGATGCGCCGTCGCCGCCCGATCGGTAGCCGGGCCTGACCGGCCGACCTCCCCGGTGCGCCCGGCACCGCGGTCGCCCCGAGTCCTGACGAGGGCTCGGGGCGCGTGCGGTTCCCGCCAGGACCCGGGCGGGGCGGCTGCCGCCGCGTCAAGGTGTCCGCCGCCGTCAGTGGCCGCGGGTGTAGCGGCGGCGCAGCACGTATCCCGTGGCGCCCACGGCGGTCAGTACGAAACCGGCGCCGATGCCCAGTTCCAGGAGGTCCGCCCCGGCGACGCTGCCGCCCAGGCCGCCCCGTACGCCGAGGGTGGCGCCGCGCGAGGTGGGCGCGGTGGGCACGGCCGGCAGGGCGGGCGCGGTGGGCGGCAACGGGAGCCGGCGCGGTGGGCCGACCGTGGAACTCGTGGTGGGCCTGCTCGTGGCGCCGGCGATGGTCAGGTCGGCCGAACCGGTCTCTCCGTTGCAGGTGAAGGTGACGGAGTACAGCGCCCCGGGCCGGGCGTCGCGGTCGACGGTGACCCGGGCGGTCTGGCCGCGCGCGATGCTCACGGTGTCGAAGACGCCGGAGGACGAGGTGGCGAACGCGGCGTTGCACCCGCTGACGGAGAGCACCACCTGTCCGCCGGGGGCGACCGTCGACGGGGTGATGGCGAAGGCGAACGAGGTGGCGGGCTGGGCTTCGGCCGCGACGGCGGCACTGGTGCCCGCCGGACCGAGCGCGAGAACGACGCCCGTGGCGCCGGCGCTCAGCAGGGCTGTGGCGGAGCTGCGTATCGCACCCATGAGTGTCTCTCCGGATCCCCGAGGAGCAGCCGCGGAATGGTTTCCGCACGTGGGGGGACGTGCGCCTCGATGTCCGTCACGCTAGGCGCGGGCCCGGGGGCCCGCGATCAGGAACGGGCGAACGGGTCATATCGATGGGCCGAACCGGGGACGGGAGCCCCGTCCCCGGTTTGTCGGGGGGTTGGCGGGCCGACCGCCCTCAGTCCCCGAGCCCGAGGTGGGGGAACTGGGCGAAGAAGGGCTCGGCGGTGGCCGCGATGCCCCTTCCGAAGGGCGCGTCGAAGTCCCAGATCAGGAACAGCAGGAAGGCGATCAGCGCGCTGAACAGCCCGGCCAGCAGCAGTTCGCGGAACGAGCGCCGGATCTGGAGCGTGAAGATCAGACCGACCGTCACCAGCGCCCCCACGACGAGGCCGAACCACACCACCCCGGGCATCGTGGCCTGGGCGCTCTGGCCGCGGGCGCTGCGGGCGTCGTCCACCGCCGCGACCTGGTCGACCAGCGGCTGGTACGCCTGCCCCTCGTGGTCGGTCTTCGGTTCGTAGTCCGTGACGTCCCGGCGGACGCGTTCCAGCAGTTGTCCGCCGCGGTCGGTGATCTTGCCGTGGTCGGTCATCTCCTTCCACTCCGTGTCCACCACGTACGTCACGTACGCGTCGACGTCGGAGCGGATGGTCTTGCGGACCTCGGGCGGATAGACCTCGGAGCGGACGCTGATCTCGTGCAGGGCCTGGGACTCCTGGCGCACGTACTCCTGGGCGGCCCCGCGGCCCTCCCAGACGCCCGCGATCGCGAGGCCCAGGACGATCGCGTAGATCACCCCGATCATCATCGTCATGTACTCGATGACGTCGGGGGTCTGGTTGGGATCGTCGTCCTCGCCGATCCGGCGCTGGTTGAAGAAGGCGATGCCCAGTACCACGGCGCAGGCCGCGGCCATCGCCAGGGACAGGACGAGCCATTCCGACACGATGACTCCTAACAAGGGACGGGGGCCGGACCTAGCGGGGGCGCAGCGCGACGATCGCGAGCACCGCGGGCGCCGCGGTCATGAGCGTGAAGGTGACCGGCGAGATGTGGTGCTCGGCCGGCTTGCGGGACGGTGAGTGGTAGGTGGGGCGGGCCACCGGCTTGGGGGCGGGCGGGGGAGTCACCGGGGTGGGGGTGGGGGTGGGTTCCGGCGCCGGGGCGGGTTCCGGCGGGGGCGGTGCGGGTGCCCGGGTGGCCACGGGTGGCGGTGGCGCGGGCCTCGGCGCTGCCGGCTTGGGGGGTGCGGGGGGTGGAGTGGGCTTGGGCGGAGGGGGCGGAGGGGGCTTGGGGGAGGGGGGAGGTGGTGCGGGGGTCGGTGTGGGCGTCGGCGTCGGTGTGGGGGTGGGCTTCGGGGGACAGGGGGGCGGTGGCGGTGGCGGGCAGTGGTGCCCGTGGTGATGGCCCCAGCCGTGACCGGGGCCGTCGCCCCATCCGCCCGCTTGACCGTTTCCGCGGCCGTTCCCATGACCGTCTTCGTGGGCGTCGTCGTGATGTCCGCCACCCCCGCCGGCCACCGCCCGGACGCCGTGGGCGGCCGTGGACACCCCGAAGGGGCCCGTGCCGTCGGCCGGGGAGATCGACGTGGAGGCGCGGCTATCGGCCACGGCCGGCGTGGCGGACATCGCCGCCCACACCAGGACCGGTACCGCCAGCAGGCGCCGGGCACATGCTCTGTTCACCCGGGGAGCATGGGCCCGCTCGCATCCCGACACGCGAAGATCGGCCCTGGTTCGCCTGAACGGGCGGAGTTCGGACCGTAGTGGTTTGAGCCACCTTATGACCGACTTCCAGGTCGGTTCGCTCAATTCCCAAAAGGTATTTGTCGGTTTCTGTCACGGGGTGCGGTGGCACCCGTGCTCGCGTTAGGTGATGTGACCAAGAACGGATCGCCAATTTCCGCTTTTACTCGCCCCGTTGGCCAATGATCAGTACATTCGGCTCGGACAGGAGTCCGGTTTCCCGAACGACCTCACCGGACCACGACACGACGACGGCTTGGAGACCCCGATGGAGCGCCCCGCCTGGGCCCCGCCAGGCATCGACATATCGGTGCCGAGCGTGTCCCGCATCTACGATTACTACCTGGGCGGCTCGCACAACTTCGAAGTCGACCGCCAGGCGGCCCGCAGGGCCATGGAATTCCTGCCGGGCATGCCCAAGATCATGCAGGCCAACCGGGCTTTCATGCGCCGTGCCGTGCGCCACGCCGTCTCCGAGGGCGTCACCCAGTTCCTCGACATCGGCTCCGGCATCCCGACCTTCGGCAACGTCCACGAGGTCGCCCGCCAGGCCACCCCCGAGGCGCGCGTGGTCTACGTCGACCACGATCCGGTGGCCGTCGCGCACAGCCAGGCCGTGCTCGCCGGCGACGACCGCACCGATGTCGTCTCCGCCGACCTGCGCAAACCGCAGGACATCCTGGCCGCCCCCGAGGTCACCCGACTGCTGGACCTGAGCCGTCCGGTCGCCCTGCTGCTCGTCGCGGTTCTGCACTTCCTGGAGGACAGCGACGACCCGTACGCGTCCGTCGCCACACTGCGCGACGCGCTCGCCCCCGGCAGCATGCTGATCCTCACCCACGCCTCCTACGAAGGCATCCCGCTCGCGGAGGAGGTCGCGGTCGGGGCCGTCGGCGTCTACCGGGACATCCACAACCCCCTCGTGATGCGTACGCGCGAGGAGGTCACGCGCTTCTTCGACGGGTTCGACCTGCTGGAACCGGGCCTGGTGTCGATGCCCGACTGGCGCCCGGAGCTCACCGATTCCCCGACGGACGGGGACACGCCGGAGGACCCGTTCGCCTTCTCGGGCTTCGCCGGAGTGGGACGCAAGGCGTGAGACTCCCGGCCCCGACCCCACAGCCCGTCAGCCCGAGCCCGGCCCGTCCACCGGAGGCCGGGGCGGTGACGTCGCCGAAGGACCCTTCGATCTGCGCCGCGCCGCCCGGCCCGCACGCGGGCCGGGCGGACCTGCGGGAGCACCACAGCGGGCTGGAGGACCGGATCGCGCGTTTCGCGACCATCTGGGGCCGGGCCATCTTCCCCGTCACGGCGACCTCGCTGACCCGTCCCGAGTTCGAACGGCACCTGGTCCCCCTGACCCGCACGCTCACCGAGGCCCTGCACGCCCGACCCTTCGACGCCTCGCCCGCCCAGCGGGTGGGCGCCGAACTCGTCGCCGTGCACTGCACCGACCCCGAGGCCCTCGCGGGAACCCTGGGGGTCGTCGAGTCGTACCTGGTGCTGTACTGCGGTCCCGACGGGGTCGGGGCGGAGAGCACGGAGGAGTACCGGTCCCGCTGCGCGCGGCTCCAGCACGGCATCGCGGCCGGTTTCGCCCGCGCGCTGCGGGAGCGCACGCTCAAGGAGCAGGAAGCCATCGCCCGCTCCGCGCTGACCGCCCGCGCCGACGCGCAACAGGCCCTGCACGCGAGCGAGGAACGCTTCCGGGCCGTCTTCGAGGGTGCCGCCATCGGCATCGGCATCGCCGACCTGGAAGGCAACGTCCTGGAGGTCAACGACACGTTGCTCAAGATGTTCGGCGGCCTCGAAGGTCACGTCCGCAGCCGCAACGTCAGCGAGTGGGGCCACCCCGACGACACACCGCACGTCTGGCGGATGTACGGCGAACTGGTCCGCGGGGAACGCGAGCACTACCGGGTGGAGAAGCCCTACTACCGCAACGACGGGACCGTCCTGTGGACCAACCTGACGGTGTCGCTGCTGCGGGACCCCGAAGGGCGCCCGCAGTACCAGCTGGCCCTGATGGAGGACACCACCGAACGCCGGCTGCTCAACCTGCGGCTGCGCTACGAGGCCACCCACGACGCCCTGACCGGCCTGCCCAACCGCACGCTGTTCTTCGAACGGCTGGAGAAGGCCCTGAGCGGGGCCGGCGGCCCCCGCTTCGGCCTCTGCTACCTGGACCTGGACGGGTTCAAGGCGGTCAACGACAGCCTGGGCCACTCCGCGGGCGACCGGCTGCTGGTCGAGGTGGCCGACCGGCTCCAGAGCTGCGCGACGGGACCGGGCGAGGTCGTCGCACGGCTCGGCGGTGACGAGTTCGTGGCACTGACCACCGGCTCCGACACCGAGGAGAAGGCCACCGAGATGGCGGTCCGGGTCCTTTCCGCGCTGTCCACGCCGATCCGGCTGGAGGGCCGGGAGCTGACGGTCCGCGGCAGCATCGGCATCGTCGAGGGTCCGGCGGGCGAACGGACCCCGGCGGAGGTGCTGCGCAGCGCCGACATCACGATGTACCGGGCCAAGGCGGCGGGCGGCAACCGGTTCGAGTTCGCCGACGAGGAGGCCGACGCCCGCGCCATCACCCGCCACGGCCTGACCAACGCGCTGCCCGCGGCCCTGGAACGAGGCGAGTTCTTCATCGAGTACCAACCTCTGGTGCACATGCACGACGGCAGCGTGCACGGTGCGGAGGCGCTGGTGCGTTGGTCGCACCCGCAGTACGGGGTGCTGGGCCCGGACCGCTTCATCCCGCTCGCCGAGCGCACGGGACTGATCGTCCCGCTCGGCCGCTGGGTCCTCGAGGAGTCCGTGCGCCAGGCCTGCACCTGGCAGCGACGGCACGGCGGCTCCGCGCTGCGCGTCAACGTCAACCTCTCGCCGACGCAACTGCACCACCCCGGGCTGGTCGCCGACACCGTCCGCGTGCTGGAGACCTCCGGGCTCGCCCCGGGCGCGCTGTGCCTGGAGGTCACCGAGTCGGCGCTGATCGGCGCCGACGACGAACTGCTCGAACCGCTGCGCCGGCTCGCGGCCCTGGGTGTGGACATCGCCCTGGACGACTTCGGCACGGGCTACTCCAATCTCGCCAACCTGCGTCGCCTGCCGGTCAGCGTGCTCAAACTGGACCGCTCCTTCACACAGGGAATGCAGCAGCAGCCGGCCAACCCCGTCGACGTCAAGATCGTGCAGGGCATCGTCGCGCTGGCCCACAGCCTCGAACTCGCCGTCACCGTCGAGGGCGTGGAGACCGGTGTCCAGGCGGCCCAGCTCCGCGAGCTCGGCTGCGACACCGCCCAGGGCTGGTACTACGCCCGCCCCGGCTCCCCGGACCGGATCCACGCGCTGTCCCTCTGCGACGCCGTCCCCACGCCTTCCTGACGCCCGGTCCCGGCCCGGTCCGGTTCTGGCCCGGTCCCGGTCCGGTTCGCGTTCGGTGCCGTCCGGTGCCGAGTCGGCGGCCGGGCCGCACTCTCGCGCAGGACCGCGATCACTCTCGGACCAGGCCCACCTCCGTCCCCCGGCCGGGCGTGCGGACGCCGTCCACGACCCGGTCGTACCGCCGCGCCGTGTCGGCCACGACATCCAGGGCCACCGGCAGCCGCTCCGCCTCGTACCCGTCGAGCACCTCCTCCTCGCGGGCCGGGTCCCCGAGGGCGGCGGCGAGCGTCATGGCGAGGGCGACCGCGTCCTGGACGCCGGTGTTCATGCCCAGGCCGCCGGCTATCGGGTGGACGTGCGCGGCGTCCCCGGCGAGGAACGCACGCCCCTCACGCATACGGGCGGCAACGCGCACGTTGATCCGCCAGCTGGAGAGCCAAGTGGCGTCGGCGAGCCGGATGTCCGGCATCCGGGCGCACCGGTCGAAGATCCGCTGGAAGCTCTCCAGCGAGGGCGGCACATGCCCGCCCCGCTCGTCCGCCTCCGGCGCGGCCTGGAGCTGGAAGCTGTCCGTGCCGGGCATGGGGCACAGGAGTATCCCGCCTCCCTCCGAGGTGAACCACTGGTGCCAGTAGTCCCGGCTGAGCCCCGGCGCCCGCACATCCCCGAGGACCATCGCGGGCTCGTCCCGCGTATTGCCCTCGAAGGGGATGCCGAGGAGGCCGCGGGTGGTGCTGCGCCCGCCGTCGCATCCGGCCAGGTAGCCGGCGGTCACCTCGCCGCCGTCCGCCAACTCCGCCCGTACGCCGGTGGAGTCCTGGGTGACGGCGACTAGCCGGGAGTCGTATTCGACGCGGACGCCCAGCTCGGCGAGCCGGTCGCGCAGGACCTGCTCGATCTGCCACTGCCCGATCAGTACTCCGCCGTCGTCGACGGTGGTGTCCGCGACCTGCTTCCCGTCGAAGTACTTGCGCAGGGTCACGCCCTGGCTGCCCATGGCCCGTACGGTCCCGGCCACCCCGAGCGTCTCGAAGACTTCCAGGCTGCTCGGCCGGAGCCCCTTGCCCCGGGACTCGCGGTGCGGCGCGGGGCGTTGCTCCAGGACCCGCACGTCGGCGCCGCGCAGCGCCAGGGCGCAGGCCAGGGTCAGTCCGGTGGGGCCGGAGCCCGCGATCAATACGTCGGTCATCGGGAGGTCCTCTCCTCGTCGTTGATCCAAGGAAAGCCCCTCTCGACAGAAAAAGCAACCCGGTTAAGAAAATAACTCGGTCATGGATTTCGTGGTAGGCTCCGAGCATGAACAACACGACGGAACCGCGCACCTCGGGTCTGCGCGAGAGCAAGAAGCTGCGCACGCGCCACCACCTGGCGGCCACGGCGCTGGAACTGTTCCTGGAGCACGGCTTCGACGCCGTGTCGGTGGCCGATGTCGCCGCCGCGGCGGAGGTCTCCAAGCCCACGCTGTTCCGCTACTTCCCCACCAAGGAAGACCTGGTGCTCGACCGGTTCGCCGACCACCAGGACGAGGCCGCCCGCATCGTGCGCGACCGTGAGGCGGGAGCGGGTCCGGTCGGGGCCCTGCGGGCGCACTTCCTGGCGGCGCTCGCCGACCGTGACCCCATCACGGGCCTGTGTGACCACCCGAACGTGCTCGCCTTCCAGGGCCTGCTGTACGCCACCCGGAGCCTGGAGTCCCGGATCGGGCACTACACCGCCCGCGAGGTGGAGCTGCTCGCGGCGGTGTTGCAGGAGGAGCGGGTCGCCCCCCTCGCCGCTCGCCTGGCGGCGCAGCACCTCGTGACCGCCCGCCGTGAGCTGGGCCGGGAGAACTACCACCGCCTCGCCGCCGGGCAGAGCGCCGACGAGGCTTACCCCACCGCCCTCGCCGAGGCCGAACAGGCCTTCGCGATGCTGGCGGACGGTCTCGACCGCAGCCTCCCCATACGCCGGTCCTGACCGGACCCGCGCCCCGGACCTGCGGCCCCGGACCTGCGGCCCCGGACCTGCGGCCCCGGACCTGCGGCCCCGGACCCGCGCCCCGGACCTGCGGCCCCGAACCGGGAGTCGGTCGGTGGTGCCCACCAGGTCAGGACAGCAGCATGCGCTTGAGTTCGCGGGCCGCGCGCGGGGGAGCGACGTCCGTGCGGTGGGCCAAGGCGATCGTGCGGCGCAGGGGGGAGCCCGTGAGCGGGGTGGCGCGCAGGCCCGGTCCGCCGTGGCCGACGACCATCGCCGGGACCACCGCGATCCCGAGCCCCGCCCGGACGAAGCCGAGGACGGCGTCCATCTCGCCGCCCTCCACCGTGAACACCGGCTCGAAGCCCGCCGACCGGCAGGCCGCCACCGTCAGGTCCCGCAGGTCGTAGCCGTGCCGGAACATCACCATCGGCTCGTCACGCAACGCCGCGATGGTCAGCGGCCCGCCCCCACCGGGCGCCGGCCGGTCCGCGGCCGAGACCACCACCAGGTCCTCGGTCAGCAGCTCCACCGTCGTCAGCGCCGGCGCCGACGGCGGAAGCGGCAGTGCGATCAGGGCCAAGTCCAGGACACCGCGCGCGAGTTCCCGTACGAGGTCCAGCGAACCGCTCTCCTCGATCAGGAGCTCGATCCCCGGGTGCGCGGCGTGAAAGGCGCGCAGGACGTCCGGCAGCAACCCCGTGCACACGCTCGGCGTGGCCCCCAGCCGGATTCGCCCGCGCCGCAGCTGCGCCAGCTCCTGTACCTCCAGCCGCGCCGTGTCCGCGTCCGCCAGGATGCGCCGGGCCAGCGGCAGCAGCGCCTCTCCCGCGTCCGTGAGGGCGATGTTGCCCCGCGCCCGGCTGAACAGTTCCGCCCCCAGCTCCCGCTCCAGGGCCTTGATCTGCTGGGAGAGCGACGGCTGGGCGACATGGACCCGCTCCGCCGCCCGGGTGAAGTGCCGGGTCTCGGCGACCGCCACGAAATAGAGGAGCTGCTGGAACTGCATCACCCCAGGATACGGCCATTCATAGACACGGCCTATCGAGTGCAGCTCCATCATGTCTTGGACCTTTCGGGACCTTCGTCCCTACCGTCGTCCCATGGCATTGGCACCGCGGACGGATCGACGGCCGTCCACCACGCGCACGCTCTGGGACTCCACCGTCGGCAAGAAGTCCGTGATGGCCGTCTCCGGCCTGATCATGCTCGGCTACCTCGTCGTCCACATGCTCGGCAACCTGAAGATCTTCTTCGGGTCGGAGGAGTTCAACGGCTACGCGCACTGGCTGCGCACCCTCGGAGCCCCCTTCCTCCACCACGAGTGGGCCCTGTGGATCGTCCGCGTCGTGCTCGTCGCCGCCGTCGTCGCGCACGGGGCCTGCGCCTACCAGCTCAGCCGCCGCGACATCAAGGCACGTCCCGTCGCGTACGCCCACAAGCGGCGCCGCGCGAGCTACGCCACCCGCACGATGCGCTGGGGCGGCGTCATCCTCGCCCTGTTCATCGTCTGGCACCTGCTCGACCTCACCACGCTCACCGTCAACCAGCGGGCGTGGGCCGGCCACCCCTACGAGAACGTCCTCGCCACCTTCTCCACCTGGTACGGCAACACGATCTACATCGTGGCCATGGCCGCTCTCGGCCTGCACGTACGTCACGGCTTCTGCAGCGCCGCCCAGACCCTCGGCGCCGGCAACGCCCGGCGCGAGCGGTCCCTCAGGTTCCTGGCCAATGCCCTGGCCCTCGTCCTCTTCGCGGGCTTCGTGTCCGTGCCCGTCGCCGTCATGACCGGAGTGGTGAGCTGAGATGAGCAGCACCGACAACAGCGACTACGCCGCCTACACCACCGGCGAGCCCCTCGCCGACGCCAAGGCCCCCGCCGGCCCCATCGCCGACCGTTGGGACCGCCGCCGCTTCGAGGCCAAGCTGGTCAACCCCGCCAACCGCCGCAGGCACACCGTCATCGTCGTCGGCACCGGCCTGGCCGGCGGCGCGGCCGGTGCCACCCTCGCCGAACAGGGCTACCACGTCATCCAGTTCTGCTACTCCGACTCCCCGCGCCGGGCCCACTCCATCGCCGCCCAAGGCGGCATCAACGCCGCCAAGAACTACCGCAACGACGGCGACTCCGTACACCGCCTCTTCTACGACACCGTCAAGGGCGGCGACTTCCGCGCCCGCGAGTCCAACGTCCACCGCCTCGCCCAGATCTCCGTCGAGATCATCGACCAGTGCGTGGCCCAAGGCGTCCCCTTCGCCCGCGAGTACGGCGGTCTCCTCGACACCCGCTCCTTCGGCGGCGTCCAGGTCTCGCGCACCTTCTACGCCCGCGGCCAGACGGGTCAGCAACTGCTCCTCGGCGCCTACCAGGCGTTGTCCCGGCAGATCGCCGCCGGCAACGTCGAGATGCACGCCCGCACCGAGATGCTCGACCTGATCACGGTCGACGGAGTGGCGCGAGGCATCGTCGCCCGCGACCTGATCACCGGGAAGATCAGCACGTACTACGCCGACGCCGTCGTGCTGGCGAGCGGTGGCTACGGCAACGTCTTCTACCTCTCCACCAACGCCATGAACTCCAACGCGACCGCCATCTGGCGGGCGCACCGGCGCGGCGCCTACTTCGCGAACCCGTGCTTCACCCAGATCCACCCCACCTGCATCCCGCGCACCGGCGACCACCAGTCGAAGCTGACGCTGATGAGCGAGTCCCTGCGCAACGACGGCCGTATCTGGGTGCCCAAGGCCAAGGGCGACACCCGCCCCGCGGCCGAGATCCCCGAAGCGGAGCGGGACTACTACCTGGAGCGGATCTACCCCTCCTTCGGCAACCTCGTGCCCCGCGACATCGCCTCGCGCGCCGCGAAGAACGTCTGCGACGAGGGCCGCGGCGTCGGCCCCGGCGGCCAGGGCGTCTACCTGGACTTCGCGGACGCCATCCGCCGCATGGGCAAGGACAAGGTCGCCGAGAAGTACGGCAACCTCTTCGACATGTACGAGCGGATCACCGCCGAGAACCCGTACGAGGTCCCCATGCGGATCTACCCGGCCGTCCACTACACGATGGGGGGACTCTGGGTCGACTACGACCTCCAGACCACCGTCCCGGGCCTGTTCGCGATCGGCGAGGCGAACTTCTCCGACCACGGTGCCAACCGTCTCGGTGCCTCCGCGCTCATGCAGGGCCTCGCCGACGGCTACTTCGTACTGCCCTCCACC
This sequence comes from Streptomyces sp. Tek67B01, assembly GCF_055231995.1. Classification (NCBI taxonomy): domain Bacteria; kingdom Bacillati; phylum Actinomycetota; class Actinomycetes; order Kitasatosporales; family Streptomycetaceae; genus Streptomyces; species Streptomyces sp. Tek67B01. Next base: position 1,197,570 of record NZ_JBUYUY010000001.1, on the reverse strand, counting down.
ATCAACGACTACCTCGCCCGCAACCCCCACCGCGACACCGTGGACGACGCGCACCCCGAGGCGGCGGCAGCCGTCCGCGAGACCCGCGACACCCTCGCGAAGCTGCTCGCCGTGGACGGCGACCGCACCCCCGACTCCTTCCACCGCGAGATCGGTGAACTCATGTGGGAGTACTGCGGAATGGCGCGCTCCGACGCCGGCCTGCGCAAGGCCCTCGCCCGCATCCCGGAGATCCGCGACGAGTTCTGGAGGCGGATCAAGGTCCCCGGCAGCGGCCAGGAGTTCAACCAGTCGTTGGAGAAGGCCAACCGCGTCGTCGACTACCTGGAGCTCGCGGAGCTGATGTGCCTCGACGCCCTGCACCGTGCCGAATCCTGCGGCGGACACTTCCGCGAGGAGTCCCAGACCCCGGACGGCGAAGCGGCCCGCCGCGACGAGGAGTTCGGCTACGCGGCGGCCTGGCAGTACCAGGGCACGGGCATCGCGCCCGTCCTGCACAAGGAAGACCTCGTCTTCGAGTACGTCCACCCCACCCAGCGGAGCTACGCATGAAGCTCACCCTGCGCGTCTGGCGCCAGCGAAACGCCGACGCCCCCGGCGCCATGGCCTCCTACGAGGTCGACGGCATCTCGAAGGACATGTCCTTCCTGGAGATGCTCGACACCCTCAACGAGGACCTCATCCTGCGCGGTGAGGACCCCGTCGCCTTCGACCACGACTGCCGCGAAGGCATCTGCGGCGCCTGCAGCCTCGTCATCAACGGCCACGCCCACGGCCCCGAGCGGACCACCACCTGCCAGCTCCACATGCGGGCCTTCGCCGACGGCGACACCATCGACATCGAACCGTGGCGGGCCTCGGCCTTCCCGGTGGTCAAGGACCTCGTCGTCGACCGGAGCGCCTTCGACCGGATCATCCAGGCCGGCGGCTACATCACCGCACCCACCGGCTCCGCGCCGGAGGCGCACGCCAACGCCGTGCCCAAGGCCGACGCCGACTACGCCTTCGAGCACGCCGAGTGCATAGGCTGCGGCGCCTGCGTGGCGGCCTGCCCCAACGGCTCCGCGATGCTGTTCACCTCCGCCAAGGTCAACCACCTGAACGTGCTGCCGCAGGGTTCGCCCGAGCGGGAGACGCGGGTGCTGGACATGGTGGCCCGGATGGACGACGAAGGCTTCGGCGGCTGCACCCTCACCGGCGAATGCGCCACGGCCTGTCCCAAGGGCATCCCGCTGCCGTCGATCGCCGCGATGAACAAGGAGTGGCTCCGGGCGGTCCGCAAGGGGTAGCCCCCACCCGGAGGCCGGGAGCGGACGATCAAAACGCACCCGTACGGGGGCGGGCGCGGGGGAGCCGAACGAGGGGACCCGATGCGCCGACCGGGCGCTCGTGGCGGCCGTACGTCGCGCCGCGACCGGACCGGATCGGGGCCGTGGGAGACAGTGACCCCATGGCACAAGCCCCCGCCGGGTCCGGACCGCGCCGCCGAGCCGTGCTGGCCGCCGCCCTCGCACCGCTCGCGGTGGCGGGCTGCGCCACGCGGCACCCGCGCCCGGCCCCCGGCCCGAAGGCCCTTCCCGAGGACGCCCTCGTCATGATCGTCCGACACGGGGAGCAGCCACCCCCCGGGGACACAGGCGAGGACGACGACGGCAACGAACACCCCGGCTCGCTGGCCGGCCGGGGCGAGCGCCGAGCCGAGGAGCTCCCACGGCTGTTCCCCCCGGCGGCCCGGGCCCCACTGCCCCGCCCCGCGGCGGTCTTCGCGACCGGCGGCCCGTCGGCGGCCGCCCGTTGCAAGCAGACCGTCGAGCCGCTGGCGACGGCCCTGCGCCTGCCCGTCCGCGCCGAATTCGCCGTCGGAGCGGAACCGGCCCTGGCGCGGGCGGTACTGGCCGCGCGGATGCCCGTCCTCATCTGCTGGGAGCCCGCCGGCATCCCCCGCCTGATCCGCGCCCTCGGCGCCCACCAGGTCCTCGGGGTCCCCGCCGCCTGGCCCGACCGCCACGACCTGGTTTGGATGTTCACCCGCGACCGGGGCCGTTGGAGCTTCCGCGAACTACCGCAGCACCTGCTGCCGGGCGATGCCTGAGTCGGCCCGCCCCCGTGGCACCCGTGGGCCCCGCGTATTGCGCGAGAGTGCTCGATCCGGCCGGGTTTCGAGCACGTATTGACATGTACGCGGCATTGGGCTGCACTGGTGCACCCTTCCGCTCTGCGGCCACCGCCCGCTGGAGGCAGCCATGCGTCTGCTCAGGTTCCTGATCGCCGCCGCCTGCGCGGTCTTCGCGCTGACCGTTCCCAGCGCCCCCGCCCACGCCGCCCATGCCGCCAGAGCGGCCGCCGCGGCGCCGCAGACGGTGCCGGCCCTGCGGCAGTGGACGGCCGGCGCCGGCGCGTACACCTTCACCGCCGCCACCCGCATCGCGGTCGACCCCGCCTACGCGGACCGGCTCTCCGACGAGGCGGCCACCTTCGCGGAAGACCTGGGCGCGGCGGCCGGCCGCGGCGTGGCCGTGGTCACCGCGGTACCGGCCCCCGGCGACATCGGGTTCACCCTCGGCGACCCCGCACTGCCCGCCGAGGGCTACCGGCTGACCGTCGCGGCCTCCCTCACCGTCTCCGCCGCCACCGCCACCGGCGTCTTCAACGGCACCCGCAGCATCCTGCAACTCCTCCACCGGTCCGCGTCGGTGCCGGCCGGAACCGCGGTCGACTGGCCCACCAAGGCGGAGCGCGGGCTCATGGTCGACCAGGGACGGAAGTTCTTCACCGTCGACTGGCTGAAGCAACACATCAAGGAACTGGCCTACCTCAAGCTCAACACCTTCCACTTCCACCTCTCCGACACCTTCGGCTTCCGGCTGGAAAGCGCCACGCACCCGGAGATCGTCTCCACCGACCACTACACCAAGCAGGACATCGCCGACCTGGTCGCCCTCGGCCGCAGGTACCACGTCACCATCGTCCCGGAGATGGACACGCCCGGACACATGAACGCGGTGTTGGCCGCGCACCCCGAACTCCGCCTCAAGAGCAGCTCCGGCACCCTCAGCCCCGACTTCATCGACCTCTCCCTGCCCGCCTCGTACACGCTGCTCAAGGACCTGCTCGACGAGTACCTGCCCCTGTTCCCCGGGCCGTACTGGCACATCGGCGCGGACGAGTACGTCACCGACTACACCAAGTACCCCCAACTCCTCGATTACGCCCACGCCCATTACGGCGCGAACGCCACCGCCAAGGACACCTACTACGGGTTCGTCAACTGGGCCGACGCCCAGGTCCGCGCGGGCGGCAAGACCACCCGCATGTGGAACGACGGAATCAAGTCCGGCGACGGAACGCTCAGCCCGAACGCAGCCATCGTCGTCGAGTACTGGTACACCTACGGCCTCACCCCGCAGCAGTTGGCCGCCGCCGGGCACACCGTGGCCAACGAGTCCTGGACGCCCACCTATTACGTGCTCGGCGGCGCCAAACCGGACACCAAGTGGATGTACGAGACCTGGACCGCGGACCGCTTCGAGGGCGGCGGCAGCCTCTCCGACCCCGCGAGGAACCCCGGCTCGCTGCTGCACGTCTGGTGCGACAACCCCACCGCCGAGAGCGAGGACCAGATCGCGGCGGGCATCATGTACCCGCTGCGCGCACTGGCCCAGCAGACCTGGGGATCACCGAAGCCGGTGGCGACGTACGCCGCCTTCACCCCTATCGTGGCCGCCGTGGGTCACAACCCCGCCTGGCCGGGCCCCGCCCAGCCGGGCAACCTGGCCCTGGGCCGCCCGACGACCGCCTCCAGTACCGAGACGGCGAACTTCCCCGCGGCCTCCGCGACCGACGGCGATCGCGCCACCCGCTGGTCCAGCGCGTACGCCGACCCCCAGTGGCTCCAGGTCGACCTCGGTGCCGTCCGTCGCGTCGACCGCGTGGTCCTGCGCTGGGAGGCGGCGTACGGGAAGTCCTTCCGCGTCCAGCTCTCCGACGACGCCACCACCTGGCGCACCGTCTACTCCACGACCGCCGGCGCGGGCGCCGTCCAGGACCTGACCGGCCTGACCGGCTCGGGCCGCTACGTCCGCGTGTACGGCACCCGGCGCGGTACGACGTACGGCTACTCGCTCTACGAGTTCGAGGTGTACGGCTCCCCGTGAGCGGCGCCCGCAGCCTCGTCGGGACGGCCACTCCCGCCGGCTACTCGCCGGCGCGTCCCAGGGCCCGCGCCAGATGGCGCGCCGTGACGCCGGCCGGTGTGCGGGCCACCTCCGCGGGGGTGCCGGCCGCGACCACGAGGCCGCCGTCCGCCCCACCGCCCGGCCCCAGGTCGATCACCCAGTCCGCCCCCGCGACGACCTCCATGTCGTGCTCCACGACCACCACCGAATGTCCGGCGTCCACCAGGCCGTGCAACTGCCGCAGCAGCACCCGTACATCGGCCGGATGCAAGCCCGTCGTCGGCTCGTCCAGCAGGTACAGCGTGTGGTCGCGGCGCAGCCTCTGCAGTTCCGTCGCCAGCTTGATCCGCTGCGCCTCACCACCCGACAACTGCGTCGCCGGCTGGCCCAACCGCAGGTAGCCCAGCCCGATCTCCTCCAGTGCGCGCAGGCTGCGCGCCGCCGCCGGTACCCGTGCGAAGAAGGCCGACGCCGAGCCCACGGTCAGGTCCAGCACCTCCGCGATGGTCAGCCCCTCGTACCGCACCTCCAGGGTCTCGGCGTTGTACCGCGCGCCCCCGCACTCCGGGCAGGGGGCGTACGTGCTGGGCAGGAACAGCAGCTCCACCGACACGAAGCCCTCGCCCTGACAGGTCTCGCAGCGGCCGCCCGGCACGTTGAAGGAGAACCGTCCCGCCTTCCAGCCGCGCTCCCGCGCCTGCGGCGACGCGGTGAAGAGCCTGCGCACCACGTCGAACAACCCCGTGTAGGTGGCCAGGTTGGAGCGCGGGGTGCGACCGATCGGCTTCTGGTCCACCTCCACCAGCCGCCGCACCGGGAACCGATCGTCCGCGAGCCGCTCCCGGACCTCCCCGGCCAGCGCCTGACCCACCAACGTCGACTTCCCGGACCCGGACACACCCGTGACGGCCGTGAACACGCCCAGCGGGAACTCCGCGTCCACGCCCCGCAGGTTGTGCCGTTCGACCCCGCTCAGCCGCACCGCCCCCGTCGCGGTTCGCGCCGCGCGGGCCGGGTCCGGCCCGTCCATCCGGAACAGGTGGCGGGCGGTCGCCGACCGGGCCACGGCGGCCAGCGCCGCCGGCGGCCCGCTGTGCAGCACCCGCCCGCCGTGCTCCCCGGCCAGCGGCCCCACGTCCACCAGCCAGTCCGCGTGCCGCACCACTTCCAAGTCGTGCTCCACCACGAACACCGTGTTCCCGGCCGCCTTGAGCCGGTCCAGTACGCCGAGCAGCGCCTCGGTGTCGGCCGGGTGCAGCCCAGCCGACGGTTCGTCCAGTACGTACACCACCCCGAAGAGGCCCGACCGCAGCTGCGTCGCCAGCCGGAGCCGCTGCAACTCGCCCGCCGACAGGGTCGGCGCGGGGCGGTCCAGGCTCAGATAGCCGAGCCCCAGCTCGGTGATCGGTCCGATCCGCGCCCGCAGGTCCTCGATGAGCACCCGCGCCGCCTCACCTTCCACGGGCGTGGAGGCCAGTACGTCGTCCAGGGCGGTCAGCGCCAGCGACGCCAGCTCGGCGATCGTCCGCCCGGCGAAGGTCACCGCGAGTGCCTCGGGCCGCAGTCTGCGGCCCTCGCAGCGCGGGCACGGCGAGTCGGTGAGGAACTTCTCGGCGCGGGCGCGCAGCGTGGCGCTCTTGCTGTCGGCGAAGGTCCGCATCACATAACGATGGGCGCTCATGTACGTGCCCTGATAGGGGCGTTGGATGCGGTCGGCGTCCCTCACCGGATGCACGGTGACCACCGGCTGTTCCTCGGTGAAGAGCATCCATTCGCGGTCCTTCGCCGGCAGGTCCCGCCAGGGCGCGTCCACGTCGTGGCCGAGCGCCTCCAGGATGTCGCGCAGGTTCTTGCCCTGCCAGGCGCCGGGCCAGGCCGCGATGGCTCCCTGGCGGATCGACAGGTCCGGGTCCGGCACGAGGAGTTCCTCGCTGGTGCGGTGGACACGGCCGATTCCGTGACAGGAGGGGCAGGCTCCGGCTGCGGTGTTGGGGGAGAAGGAGTCGGAGTCGAGCCGCTCGGCGCCGGGGGGATGGGCGCCGGCCCGGGAGTACAGCATCCGAAGCGAGTTGGACAGCATCGTCACCGTCCCGACCGAGGACCGGGAACCGGGCGAGGAACGCCGCTGTTCCAGGGAGACCGCGGGCGGCAGTCCCGTGACGGAGTCCACCTTCGGGGCGCCGATCTGGTGGATCAGCCGCCGGGCGTACGGGGCCACGGACTCGAAGTACCGGCGCTGCGCCTCGGCGTAGAGCGTGCCGAAGGCGAGGGAACTCTTGCCGGAGCCCGAGACGCCGGTGAAGACGGTGAGCGCGTCGCGCGGGATGTCCACGTCGACGCCGCGCAGGTTGTGCTCCCGGGCCCCCCGCACCCGTACGTACGGGTCGTGGGCTTCGGTCTCGGCTGCGGTGTGCGGGTGCATTCACCCCAGTTTAAGCGGTGTCGTCGCGAGCGCCCGGTCCCGCCGTTCCCGCCTCCGCCCCTTCGAGGCCGGCGGCGCGGGCCAGCCCGGCGAGCGAGTCCAGCAGGGCCGCGCGGTCGTAGGTGGACGTCGTCACCATCAGCTCGTCGGCGCCCAACGCGCCGGTGACCTCGGTCAGCTCCGCCGCGACCTGCTCCTCGGTGCCGTGGACGTGGCCTTGGAGCGCGCCCTCGTACAGCTCGCGCTCCTTCGGGGTCATCTCCAGGGCCTCGATCTCCTCGGCCGGGCGCAGAGGCGGGAAGGACCCCCGGGTGCGGGAGTACGCCAGGGACCACGCCTCCGGAAGCAGGATCCGCCGGGCGGCCTCCTCGGTGGCCGCGACCGCCACCGTCCCGGAGACCACCACGTACGGCCGCGCGCCCCAAGGGGAGGGCCGGAACTCCTCTCGGTACGTCGCCACGGCCCGCGCGACCCGGTCGCGGGCCCGCAGGTCGCCCACGACCACCGGCAGCCCGGCCCGGGCCGCGATCCGCGCGCCCTCGCCGGTGGCCAGTACGTACGCCGGGACCCGCGACCCCTCCGCCGGGCGGGCGTGCACCTCGGGGTGGGCCCGCTGGGTGCCGTCGAACCAGCCCAGCAGCTCGGCGAGCTGTTCCTCGAACCGGTCTGCGTCCTCGGTGTCACGGCCCAGGGCCCGGCGGATCCCGTCGGTGAAGCCGACCGAACGCCCCAGGCCCATGTCGATGCGCCCGGGGAACAGGGCCTCGAGCACCCCGAACTGTTCCGCGACGACGATCGGCCGGTGGTTGGGCAGCATGACCCCACCGGTGCCGACGCGTATCCGCCGGGTGGCGGCGGCCACGGCGGCGGCCAGCACGGTGGGCGCGGAGCCCGCCACGCCCGGCACGCTGTGGTGCTCGGACACCCAGAAGCGGTGGTAGCCGAGCCGCTCGGCCTCGCGGGCGAGTTCCACGGTGTCCCGCAGGGCCTGCGGGGCGGGGTGCCCCAGGCGCGTGCGGGACCGGTCGAGTATCGAGATTCTCGGGATCACACACCTCTTCAACGCCGGGGGGCCGTCGGGATTCCCGAAGCCGCGAGGGGCCCTCTACGCTTCCCCCATGTCCCGTGAGAGCGCCGGTCGCCGGCCCCTGGCCGTCTTCGACATCGACAACACCCTGTCCGACACCGACCACCGCCAGCACTTCCTGGAGCGCCGTCCGCGCGACTGGGACGGTTTCTTCGGCGCCGCCCCGGCCGATCCGCCGCTCGCGCGCGGGGTGGCCCTGGCGGTGGAGAGCGCGGCCGACTGCGAGGTGGTCTACCTGACCGGGCGGCCGGAGCGTTGCCGGGCGGACACCGTGGAGTGGCTGGCGCGGCACGGGCTGCCGGAGGGCCGGTTGTGGATGCGCGGCGATCGGGACCGGCGCCCCGCCCGGGCGACCAAGCTGGAGGTGCTCGGCCGGATCGCCCGGGGCAGGGAGGTGCGGATGCTCGTGGACGACGACGAACTCGTCTGCCAGGCCGCCCGGGAGGCCGGCTTCCGCGTGGTGCTCGCCGACTGGGCGGCGGACGCGCCGGAACTCACCACCGCCCAGGAGACCGAAGGCCGCACCTGACGTACCGTCGGACACGGCCGCGCCGACGTGGCGCGGCGAGCGCCCCTGACGTACCGCCGGCCGGGTGTACCGCCGTCCGTGGGCGCCCGGCAAGCCACGGACGGCGTGCACCCGGCCCGTCAGTCCTCGTCGTCGAGCCGGAAACCCACCTTCAAGCCCACCTGATAGTGGGCGACCTCGCCGTTCTCGATGTGCCCGCGCACCTGCGTCACCTCGAACCAGTCCAGGTTGCGCAGCTTCGCGCCCGCTCGCGAGATCCCGTTGCGGATGGCCTGATCGATGCCCTCGTGGGAGGTGCCGACGATTTCGGTCACCCGGTACGTGTGGTGGGACATGGGCGTCTCCCGACAGTGGTCGCTGTTGCCTGGTTCCACGGTGCCCCAGTAAGTCCACTCCCGCGAACTTTGCGGGAAGAGTCCCGAGGCGGAAGGTCTTGACCAGCCCATTGGTCCATGCCAATTTTCAAGCCATCTGAGATCCGTCCCCAGAAGGTGACTTTCCGTGAAGATGCGCTTCCTCGCCCTGTGCACCGCCCTCGCGGCCACGACCGCCCTCTCCGGTTGCGCCGGATCGGCCGGATCGGGGGCCGGACCCGAAAAGGTGACGCTGTGGCTGATGAAGGGAAGCGCCTCGGACACGTTCATCGGCAAGTTCACCGCCGACTTCGAGAAGGAACACCCCGACATCGACCTCGTCGTCAAGATCCAGGAATGGACGGGCGTCGTCGACAAGGTCAACGCCGTCCTCCAGGGCAAGAGCAAGGAGAGCGCCGACGTCATCGAGGTCGGCAACACCCAGGTCGCCCAGTACGTGGAGACCGGGGGCCTGAGCGAACTGACCCTGGAAGGGCTGCGCGCCTGGGGCAGCAACGACTGGCTGCGGGGCCTGTCCGACCCCGGCAGCGTCGACGGAGCCCAGTACGGGGTCCCCTGGTACGCGGCCAACCGCGTGGTCATCTACAACAAGGACCTCTTCGCGGCCGCCGGCATCAAGAGCGCGCCCAAGAGCCGTCAGGAATGGCTCGCGACCACCCAGAGGCTCGACAAGGGGGACACGGCCGACAACGGCGGCCGGCAGGGCATCTACCTGCCCGGCCAGAACTGGTACGTCCTCGCGGGGTTCATCTGGGACGAGGGCGGCGACCTCGCCGTGGAGAACAGCGGCGAATGGTCCGGCGCCCTCGACGAGGACAAGGCCCTGTCCGCCATGGACTTCTACAAGCAGCTCCAAGGCCTCGGCGACGGCCCCAAGGACGCGGACGAGGAAACGCCCCCGCAGTCCCAGGTCTTCGCCCGGGGCCAGGTCGCCCAGATCATCGCGCCGCCCGGTCAGGCCCGGGAGATCGAGGCGGCCAACCCGGCGCTCAAGGGGAAGCTCGGCTTCTTCCCCATCCCCGGCAAGACCACCGAGAAGCCCGGAGCCGTCTTCACTGGCGGCTCCGACCTGATCATCCCGCAGAAGACCGGGCGGCGCCCCCAGGCCGTCGACGTGATCACCGCCCTGGTCAGCGAGAAGTGGCAGACCGAACTCGCCACCACCATGAGCTACGTGCCCAACAAGACCACCCTCGCCCATGTCGTCGAGGGTGACGCGGGAGCCGCCGCCATGGCCACCGGCGCCGCCCAGGGCCGGGCCACCCCGAACTCCGCGCACTGGGCCGACGTCGAGGCCAAGAACCCGATCAAGCCGTTCATGACGGCGGTCCTCACCGGCCAGGACCCCAAGCGGGCGGCGACGACCGCGTCCGACGCGATCGGCAAGATCCTCAACACCCGGCGCTGAGGCCGCCACGCCGTCCGGGCGCCGAGTTCAGCGTCCGCACATCCCGCCGCCGCTGAGCGGTCATGTCGAATCCAGCCGGTCACGGAAGAAGTAAGGGAGCCAGGTCGCCGACCTGCCGGCCCGGCCACCGTGCCCGGATCAGGAGCAGCCATGACCATCGCCCCCCTGTCCCCGTCCCCCCTCGCACCCCCCACCACCACCCCCCGGTACGCCGTGCGGCTCGCCCGCGACGAGGACGAGGTACGCGCCGCCCAGCGGCTGCGCCACCTCGTCTTCGCCGGGGAGCTCGGCGCCCGCCTGGACGGCCCCGAGCCCGGCCTCGACGCCGACGCCTTCGACGCGTACTGCGACCACCTCCTGGTGGTGGACGAGAACACCGGACAGGTCGTCGGCACCTACCGGCTGCTCCCGCCGGAGCGCGCCGCGATCGCCGGCCGCCTCTACTCCGAGGGCGAATTCGACCTCACCTCGCTGGACCCCATCCGGCCCGACCTCGTCGAAGTGGGCCGCTCCTGCGTCCACCCCGACCACCGCAACGGCGCGGTCATCGCCCTCATCTGGGCCGGACTCGCCCGCTACATGGACCGCTCCGGCCACAACTGGCTCGCCGGATGCTGCTCGATCCCGCTGGCCGACGGCGGGCTCCTGGCCGCCGCCACCCGTGCGAGCGTCCTGACCCGCAACCTCGCGCCCGAGGAGTACCGGGTCACCCCCCACCTCCCCTGGAGCCCCGAAGGCATCACCGCCCCCGACCGCACGGAACTGCCCCCGCTGCTGCGCGGCTACCTGCGCCTGGGCGCGTGGGTGTGCGGCGAGCCCGCCCTCGACGCCGGGTTCGGCTGCGCCGACCTGTACGTCCTGCTCTCGCTGCGCCGGACCAACCCCCGCTACCTCAACCACTTCCTCTCGCTCGCCCCGGGCGCATGAGCGTCTGGCTGCCCACCGCGCCCTGCACGCCCGAAGCCTGCGCGGCCCACGAGGGACGGCGGGCGGGCATCCCGCACGCGGTGGCGCGGCTCGCCTGCGCCGCCGCCCTGACCCTGCTCGCGGTGCTGACCGCCCCGCCGGTCCGGCTCCTGCCGGGGCGCCTGCGCCACGCCCTGGTCCGGGCATGGGCGACGGCACTGCTGGGGGCCCTGGGGATACGGATCACCGTGCACGGCAGCCCCGGGCCCGACGGCGGTCGCCTGGTCGTCGCCAACCACATCTCATGGGTGGACATCCCGCTCGTGGCCGCCGTGCTGCCCTGCCGGATGCTGGCCAAGAGCGAGATCGGCGCCTGGCCCGTACTGGGCCGCCTCGCCGCCCGGGCCGGCACCCTGTTCATCGAACGCGACCGGATAAGGGCCCTGCCCCACACCGTCGACACGCTCACCCGGTCCCTACTCGCCGGGGACCGGGTCACAGTCTTCCCGGAGGGCTCGACCTGGTGCGGGCGCGCCCAAGGACCCTTCCGACGGGCCGCGTTCCAGGCGGCGCTCGACGCGCGGGTCCCCGTACAACCGGTGCGGCTCGCCTACCGGCTAGCGGCCGACGGGGCCCTCGCCGCGGCGCCCGCCTTCGTCGGGGACGATCCGCTGACCGCCTCCCTGTGGCGGATCGCCCGGGCCCGGGGGATCCGCGCCGAGGTGCGGCTGCTGCCGCGCATCCCGCCGGGCCGGCACCCGGACCGGCGGGACCTCGCGCGGGCCGCTCAGGAAGCCGTCCGCGGCGACACCGGGCAGCCGACGCTCCCCGGCATCCCGACTCAGCCCTCCAAGCCGTCGACCACCGACAAGGACAGCGCGAACCGGCCCTCCGCGTCCGTCCACCACCGCGTGAGCTCCAGCCCGGCGGCGGCCAACTCGCGCCGCACGCCCTCCTGACGGAACTTCGCGGAAATCTCCGTCAGGATCTCCTCACCCGACTCGAAGGGCACCACCAGATCCAGGGCCCGGATCTTCACCAGCACCTCCGACCGGGCCCGCAACCGCATCTCGATCCACTCCTCCTCCCGGTTCCACACCGCCAGGTGCTCGAAGTCGGCGGTGTGGAAATCGGCGCCCAACTCCCGGTCGATCACGGCCAGTACGTTCTTGTTGAACTCCGCAGTCACCCCTTGGGCGTCGTCGTACGCGGCCACCAGGACCTCTTCGTCCTTCACGAGGTCCGTCCCCATCAGCAGCGCGTCACCCGGCGACAGCATCGCCCGTACGGAGGCCAGGAACGCGGCGCGCTCCGGCGGCCGCAGGTTCCCGATCGTGCCGCCCAGGAACACCACCAACCGCGGACCGGCCGATTCCGGCAGGCGCAGCGGCTGTGTGAAGTCCGCCAGCAGGGCGTGCACCCGCAGCGCCGGATGCGCGGCCAACAAGATCTGCGCGGCGCCCCGCAGGGCGCTCTCGCTGACGTCCACCGGGACGTACGTCTCCAGCGCGGGCAACGCCTCGATCAGGTGCCGAGTCTTCTCCGAGGAGCCGGAACCCAGCTCCACGAGCGTACGGGCGCCCGTCTCCGCGGCGATCTCCCCGGCCCGCCCCAGCAGGATCTCCCGCTCGGCGCGCGTCGGATAGTACTCGGGCAACCGGGTGATCTCCTCGAAGAGCTCACTGCCCCGGGCGTCGTAGAACCACTTGGGGGGCAGTTCCTTCGGCGAGCGGGTCAGGCCGCTCCGCACGTCCGCCCGCAGCGCGGTGTCCGCGGAGTGCTCGTCGAGGGTCCGGGTCAACTGGAAGTCACTCACGACAGGCTCTCCTTGAGCGGGGTCAGATCGACCTGGGTACGGGTGGCGGTCAACAGGGTGCGGTCGGCTACCTCGGTCCAGCGGTCGTCGTCGTCGTACGGCTCGGACGCCACGACCGTGCGCCCGGCCCCCGGATCGGACAGGTACCACAGGGAGTCGCCCCACGCGGTCGCGGCGATCACCGTCCCGTCCGTCAACAGCAGGTTCAGCCGGGAGCCCGGGGAAGCGGCCGCCAGCTCCCGCACCGGCCCCGCGAGAGCCTCGCCGAGATCGTCCCCCTCCCGCAGGCGGCGCAGCACCAGCGCCCAGATCAGCGCCGAATCGGTGCGCGCGGACAGCTGGAGCAGCTCGTGCGGCGGCAGCCCCGCAGCCAGCGGGCCCACCGCGTCCGGCCAGTCGCGTATCGCCCCGTTGTGGCTGAACAGCCAGGGCCCCGACGCGAACGGCGAGGCGGCAGCCTCCCCGTCCGCCCCGGCCAGCGTGGCGTCCCGTACGGCGGCCAACACCGCCGCGCTGCGCACCACCCGGGCCAGGTCCGCGAAGGTCAGATCACCCCAGACCGGCCCGGGGCGCCGGTATCGGGCCGGGACCGGATCGACCCCCGCGTACCAGCCGACCCCGAAGCCGTCGGCGTTGATCGTGCCGTGCCGCTGGCGGCGGGGCGCGTAGGACTGCCGGACCAGGGAGTACTCGGGCTCGCTGAGCAACCGGCCCAGGCACACCGGGGGCCCGACATAAGCGAGATGACGACACATCAGGCGTCACCGCCGCGCGCGGTTCGGAAGCCGGCGAAGATCTGCCGGCGCACCGGCAGGTCCCAGTTGCGGAACGTGCCCCGGCAGGCCACCGGGGCCACGGCGAAGGACCCGCCGCGCAGCACCTTGTGCTCCGGGCCGAAGAACACCTGCGAGTACTCCCGGTACGGGAACGCCCTGAACCCCGGGTAGGGGAGGAAGTCCGAGGCGGTCCACTCCCACACGTCCCCGATCAACTGGCGCACCCCGAGCGGGGACGCGCCGGCCGGGTAGCTGCCCGCCGGGGCGGGGCGCAGGTGGCGCTGGCCCAAGTTGGCGTGGGCGGCCGTCGGATCGGCGTCGCCCCAGGGGTAGCGGGTGGAGCGCCCGGAGCGGGGGTCGTGGCGGGCCGCCTTCTCCCACTCCTCCTCCGTGGGCAGCCGGCGTCCGGCCCAGCGGGCGTAGGCGTCGGCCTCGTACCAACTGACGTGCAGCACGGGCTCGTCGTCCGGCACGGGCTCGATGACGCCGAAGCGGCGGCGCAGCCAGATCCCGCCCTCCCGGTGCCAGAACAAGGGCGCCTCGATGGCGTGCGCACGGATCTGCTCCCAGCCCTCGGGGGCCCACCAGCGGGCGTCCCGGTAGCCGCCGTCGGCCATGAACGCCAGGTAGGCGGCGTTGGTGACCGGAGCCGTGTCGATCCAAAACGGCGCCACGTCCCGGACGTGCGCGGGACGTTCGTTGTCCAGGGACCAGGGTTCGGCGGACGTGCCCATGGTGAACGGCCCGCCCGGGACCAGGACTTCCGCCGTGGGCGGCGGTGGCCCCTGCGGGGGATCGGGGTCCGGAGCGGTCAGCACGGGCGCGCCGTGCCGCAGCTGATGGGTGATCAACATCGTTTCGTCGTGTTGCTGCTCGTGCTGGGCGATCATGCCGAAGGCGAAGCCGTCGTCCAACAGCGGGCTCCCCTCCATGGGGGTGCGCTCCAGCAGGTCGAAGACGCGGCCCCGCACCTCCGCCGCGTACCGGCGTGCCTCTGCGGGCCCCAGCAGCGGCAACTTCGGCCGCTCGGCGCGGGGGTGTTGGAAAGCGTCGTAGAGCGGGTCGATCTCCGGGCGCATGGACTCGCGCCCGTCCACCCGGCGCAGCAGCCAGAGCTCCTCCTGGTTCCCGATGTGCGCGAGGTCCCAGACGAGCGGCGACATCAGCGGGGAGTGCTGCGCGGTGAGGTCTTCGTCGGTCACGGCGTCGGTCAGCGCGGCGGTACGGGCGCGCGCGGCGGTCAGCTCCGCGGCCGCCCGCTCACGCGTGACGGCGGGGCGGGATTCGGTGGTCACGATCGCGTTTCCTTCCCGGCGGGCCGCCGTTCATCCAGATCGTCGGCCGGACAGCGGCCGCGCAGTACGTAGCGCTCGGTGAAGGCGCCGACCGTGTCCCGGACGTGGGAACTCGCGCCCAGTCGCGGCAGTGCCTCCCGGGCCGCCGTGAAGCAGGCGACGGCGGCCGCGCGCAGGTCGGGGTCGGCCGGCCCCACCCGGGCGGCGGTCCGCCACAGCGGATTGCGGGGCGCGCATCGGCCCCCGTAGGCATCGGCCAGCGCCTTCACCACCCGGTAGGCGGTCTCGGTGGCCTCGGGGTCGTCGAACAGCGCGTGCGTGACCGCCACCGGGACCAGCCAGCCGTCCTCGCCCGGCTGGGCGTCGATCATCCGCAGTTCCAGGTGACCGCGCGGCCGGACCGGCGGGAAGAGCGTCGTCAGGTGGTAGTCCAGATCCGCCGGAGTGGGCGGACGAGGACCCCCGGTGCGCACCCAGTCGCGGAACGTCAACCCGCCCGGGACCTCCCACGACGGGTCGGGGGAGCGCACGCACATCACCTCGGTGTCCAGCGCGTGCCGGGTCCAGGCGGCGCGCGGCTCGACGTCCAGCGGCGGGGCGAGCGCCCGACGCGCGTCGATGTCGCTCCAGATACCCTGCCGCGCACACCGCCATCCGGCGTACGGACCCTCGCGCGCCGGGGAGTTGGCGAACGCGGCCACCAGCACCGCGCCCAGCAGGTGCGCCAGCCGCCAGCGCCGGCCGTGCCCGAGCGGGCCGGGCTCCTCCAGACCGGCGTCCACACAGACCTGCACGGAGGCGGAGGCACGCATCATGGCGCGCCCGGCCGGGCCCGTACGGTCGAAGTAGCTCTCCATCGCCCGGTACCGAGGGCTGTCGAGGAGGCGGCGGTAGGGGCGGCGCGGGTCGCGGCCGAGCCCCCGCAGGGCCAGGCCCCGCTCGCGCAGGGCGCCCCGGACGGCCGCCAGGTCGGCCTGGAGCCCGTCGACACAGCCGGTGAGGGAGCCGGCGGGGGCGGAGCTGAGCTCCAGCTGGCCGCCGGGCTCCACGGTGAACCGCGACCGCAGCGGCAGGGCGCCCGCCGCGTCGTGCGCCGCGGTCAGCCGGTCGGCGGCCAGCGGCAGCCAGGGGCGCTCGGCGTCCACCACCAGCCATTCGAGCTCGGCGCCGACCAGACGCGGCGGACCCGTCTTGAAGCAGATGCCGTGGACCAGGTCCTCGGCCTCGGATTCGGTCAGGGGGGAATCGGGAGGGGGCTGGCAGGGCGGAGCGGGTGAGTCCTGGCGCATGACCGGAACCTCATCTCCTGTCGTCGGCCGTCCCTGTCGACGGCTCGGATGTCACCCGTGCCTACCCGCCGCCGCACCGGAAATTCCCTTGCCGCGGCGAGTCCCGCACCGCAGGATCACGCCGTGAGCAGCAGATTGCGTGACATCGCGCGGCACAACTCGGTCATCTTGGCGGCCGGCGGTTACCGGACGCGCTCCGGACGCCAGGTCTCCCTGGCCGCCGCCCTGGCGGAAGCCAAGGCGGGAATCAGAATATATGGACCAAACCAGGTCATTCCAGACGAGGAGCCGGCGGCCGGTTCCGACCGGACGGTCGTCGAGGTCACGGGGGAGAGCAGTACGGTCGCGGCCCGCAGGCTCGCCGGCGCCCCGGACGCGGGCGCCGCCGTGGCAGTCCTCAACTTCGCCTCGGCCCGCAATCCCGGCGGTGGATACGTGCGCGGGGCCAAGGCGCAGGAGGAGGCGCTGTGCCGCGCCTCGGCGCTCTACGAGACGCTGCTGGAGGCGCCGGAGTACTACGAGACGCACCGCGCCGGCCGAAGCACCTTCTACACCGACCGGGTGATTCACTCGCCCGGGGTCCCCGTCTTCCGCGATGACCGGGGCGAACTCCTGGAGGTCCCCTTCCGGGTCGGATTCCTCACCTCCCCCGCGCCGAACGCGGGCACCATCCGCCGCCAGGAACCGGAGCGGGCCCACGAGATCCCGGCCGCCCTCGCCCGGCGGGCCGAACGGGTGCTGGAGGTCGCCGCACTGCACCGCTACCGGCGGCTGGTGCTGGGGGCGTGGGGATGCGGGGTGTTCCGCAACGACCCGGCGGAGGTGGCGGAGGCCTTCCGGGAACTGCTCGCCGGGCGCTTCGAGAACGTATTCGAGCAGGTGGTGTTCGGGATCCTCGACCGTGATTCGGGGCCGCGGGAGGCCTTCGAGCGGGCCTTCGCCGGCTTCTGATCATGCGGCGGGAGAGGGGCGCGCGGCCGTCGGCGTAGAGGGTGACGGGCAGCGGCCACCATTCGTATGAATTTCCGGAGAGTCCGCACGCGGGTACGGAAACACGCCAGGACGCATGGGCTACCCCTGTCACGTCATGACGGCGCCCCTCACTTCCCTCCCACTCCACTCCACCACGGCTGGACGCAGGACGACGGCGCGGGGGCCCGCCTGGGTACCGAGAGGAAGACAAGCGAATGAAGAAGCGTCTCGTGCTCGCCGGATCCGCTGTGGTGGCAAGCCTGGGCCTGGGCGTCGCGGCAGTTCCCGCTGTGGCGCAGCCCCTGACCCTGAACGTGCGGTGCGGTGACGTCGCCGGACTCATCACGGCCGTCAATCAGGCCAACGCCAATCCCGACGGCGGCACGATCTCACTGGCCCACCGCTGTGTCTACCGCTTCACGACCGGCATCAGTTCCAACGCACTGCCGCCCATCACCAGCAGGGTCACCATCAAGGGGAAGGATTCGACCCTGATGCGATCCGCGCCGGTCACCTCCCTCTTCCGGCTGCTGAACGTGGCTCCGACCGGTTACCTGACGTTGCGGGGCGTCGTCGTCAACGGGGGCCGCGTCCTCACGAGCGGCGGCGGCATCAGCAACCAAGGCACGCTGCTGCTGGAGGACAGCACCGTCTCCGGCAACCAGGCCGGCGTGAGCGGCGGTGGCATCTACAACAGCAATGGCCACGTCACCGCCGTCGACAGCAAGATCCTGAACAACATCGCCATCCTCACCCAGGGCGGCGGCCTCTTCAACACCTCGACTGGCAACGCCACCCTGAAGAAGACGACCGTCGCCGGCAACACGGCCAACACCGACGGCGGCGGCATCGAGAACGACGGCACGCTCCGGGTCCAGGACCACAGCGTGTTCACGCACAACGAGGCCCACGAGCACGACGGCGGCGCCATCCACAACGACGGCATCGCGACGATCAGCGACAGCAGGTTCATCGCGAACTGGGCCGCCTTCGACGGTGGCGCCGTCTACAACGCCCCCGGTGCGACGCTGGAGGCCCGCGAGACGGTCTTCGAGCTGAACAAGGCGGGTCGTGACGGCGGCGCGATCAACAACGTGGGCGTGGCCACCCTGGAGCGCAGCAAGGTCGAGAAGAACTCCGCCGGCCGGGACGGCGGTGGCATCAACAACGGGCAGGCGAGCGCGCGCGTACCCGCCACCCGGCTCACGCTCATCCACTCCCTCGTCGCGGAGAACCGGGCGGCGGAGGACGGCGGCGGTATCAACAACGCGCTGAACGCGCTGGTGGAGCTCAGGGAGAGCAAGATCATCCACAACCTGACCACCAACTGCGCCGGCAACATCGCGCACTGCGGCGGCTGACCATAGATCCCATGGGCTCCGACGAACGGCCGGCGGCCCCACCCGGGAGACGGGCGGGGCCGCCGGGCCGCGTGACGCGCCGGCGCCCGCTCGGCTACTGCCAGCCGTAACGCTCCCGCAGTCGGTTCACCACCAGCTGGAACCGGCCCCGGTCCAGCGCGCACGCCTCGCGGCGCATGCCCGACTCGTGCACCCGCAGTACCCGGTCCACATCCACCCAGGACTCCCGCCCCGCACCGTCCCAGGGCCCGGTGCCGATCGGCACCCACTCCCGGTCCTGGTCGTGCCGCTTGCTGGACAGCTGCACCGCGAGCAACGTCTGCCGACCCGCCTCCCGCGCGACCACCAACACCGGCCGATCCTTGCCGCGCCCGTCGTTCTCCTCGAAGGGGACCCAGGTCCAGACGATCTCCCCGGGGTCGGGGTCACCGTCCTTGTCGGGGGCGTACGAGGTCCGCACGGGGCCGATGGCGTACGGATCGGCCTCGGTGGTGGCGGTGAGACCGCCTCGGCCGGGCTGCTCGACCTGGTCCTGGCCGTGGCCGTCGTGGTGATCGTGGTGCGAAAGTGCCGTCATGCGGGTGAGGTTACTGCTTCCCGACCGAGGCGCGGCGCCCACGGCCGGCGTGCCCTACCTGGTGGTCGGGGCCAGGGTGTGCCCTACGCGGTCGGGACCAGGCCGTCGGCCACCAGCCCTTCCAGTACCGCCTCGCCCAGGGCCTGCACGGCGGACTGCGGGCGGACCATCACCGTGATCCCCTCGATGCGCTCGTCCGCGTCGAGGTGGAGCAGATCGATGCCGTGGATCTGCTTCCCCTTCACGGTGGCCCGGAAGACCAGCACCGAGGCGGGGGTTTCAGCGCCTCCGGCGACTTCTGCCGGGGTCGGGGCCGTCTCGGGGGCGCCGGCTTCGGCGGTGCCGTCCAACCGCCCGACGTAGCGGAAGTCCTCGAAGGTGCGCAGGAGTACCCCGAACAGTGCGAGGACCATCGCCTTGCCTTTGAACGGCGCGAACTTCACGGGGCTGTTGAGTCGTACGTCCTCGGTGAACAGTTCCCCCAAGGCGGCCAGGTCGCGGCTGTCGACGGCGGAGCGGAAGCGGTCGGCGGTGGTCATGGGCATCATGGGCACACACACTCCTTTAATTGATTAGTCATTTCCTTGACTATCATGTGGGTGATCCCCTGACCAGAGGAAGGAAACGGTCCGATGGCTTTGCGCCATGCCGTCCTGGCGGCCCTGCTCGACGAGGAGCTGAGCGGATACCAGCTGGCCAAGGCGTTCGACATGGGCGTGGCGAACTTCTGGCACGCGATGCCGCAGCAGGTCTACGCCGAACTGGCCAAACTCGAACAGGACGGCCTGATCGTGGGCCGAGAGGTGGTGCAGGAAACCCGGCCCAACAAGCGCCTGTTCAAGGTCACCGGGGCAGGACTGGACGCACTCGAACGGTTCGCGGAGGCCGCCGGCAAACCCTCGTTCATCCGCGATGACCTTCTGGTCAAGGTCCAGGCCGCCGATCACGTGGACACAGAGACGCTCGTCGCCCAACTCACGGAACGGATCACGTTCGCCGAAGCCAAGATCGAGCTGTTCGACGCCCTCCTGCGCACGATGCGCGGGGACCTCGCGGAGGAGGAATTCCTCCGCCACGGCAACCGCATCGGCCCCTACCTGACCTGCCTGCGCGGCCTGGACTTCGAACGGGCCAACCGTGCCTGGTACGAACGCACGGTGCGGGTCCTGCGCGAGCGGGGGTGAGAGGGCCGGGGTGGGCGGAGTCGGGTGGGGACTTCGGGGGCGGTGTTGTGCAGCGAGGGGCCCACGGCGCCAGATCGCTACGCGCTCCTCCCGTCACGCGTCCGCAGCCCGCCATGGGCCGGGAGGAGCCCGCTGCCGCGCGGCTGGTCGTTCGGCGCGTGCCGCCTCGTGTACCTGTGACGCGCGGCGTCGTGCGCGCAGCGCAGGAGCCCTACGACCGCCTCCGTCGTCCGCTCACCGGGATTGACGACACAGATCCAACCGAGCGCGCCGTACACCGGGTGCGGCAGCACGCGGTCGACGGCCGCGAAGTCGTACGGCCCCTCTCCGGTGAGCTCCCGCAAAGTTGCACGCTCGACCAGCACGTTCACCCTCCAACGCCCCGGTGCATCAAGGTCGGATGCGGTGTCGTCCGGGTAGTCCTTGGTGACGACCGTCCCGTACGGCTGGACGTTCCCGGGCACCTGCCCATCGGGGGCGTAGTAGAAGAACGCATCCCCCCAGGCAACCTCGGGGACGTCGCCGCCCCACTCGGGGACGACAACGAGTGCACCGGCGAAGCCCCGCACGGTCGCGATGATCTGTTCCATACTCATGGTTCAAGCATTACCTTCAAGTGCTCATGTGGGGTTGGCGGATGCGCGAGCGGGAACTTCTGCGAACAGTCGATGTCGCCCGGGAATCCGATTACTCGGTGCAGCAGGTCCGCGATCTGGAGCGGCTCGGCGTCATCCCTCCCGCCGCCCGATCGGACAACGGTTACCGGTCCTACACCCCGCTCCACGTCCGGGCGCTGCGCGCCTACCGGGGACTGGCGGCGGCCGTAGGCCCCGTGGTCGCACGGCGGATGCTCGCGGAGCTGAGAACGCGGCCGATCGCGGAGGCCGCGTCGGCCGTCAACGAGGTACACGTACGGCTCGCGCGGGAACGGGACGAGGCGCTGCGCGCCCAACAGGCACTGCGCGCCATCGCGGCGGAGACGGACGGCACCGACCGCGAGCAGGAGGGTGACGCCATGACGATCACCGAGCTCGCCGCAGCCCTCGGTCTGCGTCCCTCCACCCTCCGGTTCTGGGAGGAGGAAGGGCTCGTCACCCCTGAGCGGGTGACGTCACTGCGGGCACGTCGCTACGGGCTTCCCGCCATCAGGGCGGCCCGGATCGTCGCGGCCCTCCGGGGGGCCGGTTACGGCATTCCCGCAGTCCGGGAGGTCATGGGCTCCCTCCAAGAGATCGGCGGCCCGGAGGAGACCCGGCGCGTCCTGAGCCGACGTCTCGATCAGATCGCCACGCGGACCGTCGCGCTGCTACAGGCCGGCACGGACTTGGCCGCCGTCGTGATGGCCGCCGAGGTATCGAGTACCTAGCGATCTGCGGCGCCATTGGGGCACCCCCTCGCTGCGCTCGGGGCCTCCTTTCGGGGCTCCGCCCCGGACCCCGCGCCTCAAACGCCGGCGGGGCTGGAAATGCCGGCCCCCTCCGGGACCCTCCTGACCGTTCCAGCCCCCGGCACCACCCGACCCCGCCCAGGGGGAACACCGCCCCCAAAACCCCGCCCAACCCAACACCTTGGCCCTTCTAGGCCCACCCCTCCAACGACGCCATGAAACCGAACACCCCATCCGCGGACATCCCCTCGGCGAACGCCCAGTCGGCCAAGGCCCAGTCGGCCAACGCCCCGTCGGCGAACGGTCCGGCCGCGTCCGTGCCGACCAGCGGGGATGTCGCCCGCCTCGCCGGCGTGTCGCGCGCGACGGTCTCGTACGTGCTGAACAACGCCGAGGCCGTACGCATCAGCGAGCCGACCCGCCGCAAGGTCCGCGAAGCCGCCGAGGAGCTCGGCTACGTCCCGCACGCCGCCGCACGCAGCCTGCGCGCCGGGCACACCCGGATCGTGCTGCTGCCGACCTCCCACGTCCCTGCCGGCCCCCTCTACAGCGCCTTCCTCAACCAGCTCCAGTGGGCCCTGCGCCGCCTCGACTACACCGTGGTGCAGTACGGCAGCCTCGGCCTCACCGGGGACGAGGCCGCCCGCGCCTGGGCCGAACTGCGCCCGGTCGCGGTGATCTCGGTGGGCGGGATCGCCCTCTCCGCACGCGATGTCGCCACGCTCAAGCGGGCCGGGGCCCGGCGGTGATGACGCTGGGGTCCGAACGGGTGCCGGGGCCACACGCGTTGGTCATGGACCAGGCGGAAGTCGGCGCCCGGGCCGCTGCCCACCTCGCCGAGCGGGGCCGGCGCCGGATCGGGGTGATCGTCCGGCAGGAGGAGGGGTTGGGACTGTTCTCGGGTGCCCGGCTGGCCGCCCGGTCGGTGGCTTCCGCCCGGGTGGAACCGTTGCCGCTGGCCTTCACCGAGGAGTCGGCGGCGGCGCTCGCGGCCCGCTGGCGGTCGCTGGGGCTGGACGCGGCCTTCGCCTACAACGACGAGTACGCGATGCTCCTGATGCGGGCCCTCCAGGACGCCGGTCTGCGGATACCCGAGGACGTGGTCGTCATGGGCGCCGACGACCTGCTGCTCGGAAGGCTGCTGCGGCACCGGCTCGGCACCGTGCGGATCGAGATGCCCACCGGGGGCCACCTGGCGGCCCTGGTCGACCGTGCGGTGCGGGAGCCCTCCGAGATCACCGAGCGGCGCGAGCTGATGACGGTCGTGGCGGTCCGGCGCGAGTCCACCTGAGCCCTGCACCGTCCCACCCTCCCCACGCCCCGCCTCCCGGAGCGCAGGAAGCGCACGGAGCCGCACGGAGTGCACGAGCACACGGAGGCGCCCCCGAGCCCCCTGCGGCCCCCGCCGGCCGTTGACAGGCGGTGATCGGCGGACGGAGACTGCGGGCGCGCCCCATCCGGGCGTGACCGGCGCCGCACGCCGGCGCCGACACCGGCGCCTGCGCGGCACCGCCCGTACGGATCCGCCCAGGAGAGACCCCATGAGCATCCGCACCGTCCGCGACGTCTACGTCGTCGACGCCGTCCGCACCCCGATCGGCAAGTTCGGCGGGGCGCTCGCCGGCGTCCGCCCGGACGACCTGGCGGCCCACGTGGTGCGCGCGCTGGTGGACCGCACGCCCGACCTCGACCCGGCCCGTATCGACGACGTCGTCTTCGGCGACGCAAACGGCGCGGGCGAGGACAACCGTGACGTCGCGCGCATGGCGGTGCTGCTCGCCGGGCTGCCCGTGTCCGTCCCCGGGGTCACCGTGAACCGGCTCTGCGGGTCCGGCCTGGAAGCCGTGATCCAGGCCGCCCGCGCCATCGCGGTCGGTGACGCCTCCGTCGCCATCGCGGGCGGCGTGGAGTCGATGTCCCGTGCGCCGTGGGTGGTGCAGAAGCCCGAGCGGGCCTTCCCGGCCGGGCACCAGCAGATGTGGTCCACCACCCTGGGGTGGCGGATGACCAACCCCGCCATGCCCGCGGAGTGGACGGGCTCGCTCGGTGAAGGCGCCGAGCTCGTCGCGGACAAGTACGCCGTCACGCGCGAGGCGCAGGACCTGTTCGCCCTGGAAAGCCACCGCAAGGCCGCCGCCGCCTGGGCCGGGGGGCTCTACGACAGCGAGGTCGTCCCGTACGCGGGCGTGGACCTCGTACGGGACGAGTCCATCCGGGAGGGCTCCACGCCGGAGGCCATGGCCCGGCTCAAGCCCGCGTTCCGGACGGACGGCTCCGGCACCGTCACCGCGGGCAACGCCTCACCGCTCAACGACGGGGCCGCGGCCCTGCTGCTGACGGACGAGGCGGGGCTCGCCGCCACCGGTCGGGAGCCGCTGGCCCGCATCAGCGCGAGCGCCGTCACGGGGATCGAGCCGCAGCTGTTCGGGCTCGGCCCGGTGGAAGCCGTCCAGCGGGCACTCGCCAAGGCCGGCCGGGGCCTGGCCGACCTGTCCGTGTTGGAGCTCAACGAGGCCTTCGCCGCGCAGGCGTTGGGGTGTCTGGCGGCCTGGCCGGAGCTGGACCCGGCGGTGGTCAACCCGCGCGGCGGCGCGATCGCGATCGGGCACCCGCTCGGCGCTTCGGGCGCCCGGCTGGCGGGCTCCGTCGCCCACCAGCTCGCGGCGGCGGGCTCCGGTACGGGCATGGCGGCGCTGTGCATCGGCGTCGGGCAGGGCATCGCCCTGGTCCTGGAGCGCTGACCCGCCCCTCGGAGCGCCGGTGCCCTGGACGCCGAGCCTCCCGGGGCGCCGGCGCCCTGGAGTGCCGAGCCGGGCCGCCCGTCGATCATTTCCGGTCAGGGCGGCCCCTCAACTGCCCAATAACTGAACAGAAGTGCCGCCCCGGGTCTGGCACGATGGCGCGTGCTGCCGCCCCCCGCCCCCCGCCCCCGCCCCACCCCAGACCCGGAGGCCCCGCGCCATGCCGCTCCTCGACCCGACGCTCTGGCAGGACGGACCCACCCTGACCGGCGGCACCGCCCCGGTCGTCGAACCCGCCACGGGGCGTACCCTCGCCACCCTCGACCTCGCCGCGCCCGCCGACGTCGCCGAGGCCGCGGTACGCGCCCGGGCCGCACAGTGTGACTGGGCCAGGGCCACCCACCCGGAGCGCGCGGCCGTGCTGCGCCGCGCCGGAGACCTGTTCGCGGCCCACGCCGACGAGTTGCGGGACTGGCTGGTGCGGGAGTCGGGCTCCATACCCGGCAAGGCCGACTTCGAGCTGCACGTCGCCGCGCAGGAGTGCTACGAGGCCGCCGCGCTCGCCTCGCGTCCCACCGGCCAGGTCCTGCCCAGCGAGGCGCCCCGGTTGTCCTTCACCCGCCGGGTGCCGGCCGGGGTGGTGGGGGTCATCGCGCCGTTCAACGCGCCGTTGATCCTGTCGATCCGTTCGGTGGCACCGGCCCTCGCCCTGGGCAACGCGGTGCTCCTCAAGCCCGACCCGCGCACCGCCGTCTGCGGCGGCATCGCCCTCGCCGCCGTGTTCGCCGCGGCGGGGCTCCCGGCGGGGCTGCTGCACGTGCTGCCCGGAGGTTCCGCGACGGGAGCGGCGGTCGTGGCCGATCCCCGCGTGCGGGTGGTGTCGTTCACCGGCTCGACCGCCGCCGGGCGCTCGGTCGGCGAGCTGGCCGGTCGTCATCTCACACGCGCGCACCTTGAGTTGGGCGGCAACTCGGCCCTCGTCGTACTGGAGGACGCCGATGTGGAGGCCGCCGTGGCGCAGGCCTCCTGGGGCTCCTTCTTCCACCAGGGCCAGATCTGCATGACGGCCGGGCGCCACCTGGTGCACGCCTCCCTGTACGACGAGTACGTCGAGCGGCTCGCCGCGCGGGCGGAGGCGCTGGTCGTGGGTGACCCGTACCGCGAGCGGGTGCACCTGGGCCCGCTCATCGACCGGGGCCAGGTGGAGCGGGTCCACGCCCTGGTCGAGGCGAGTGCCGAGCAGGGAGCCAAGGTGGTGGCGGGCGGCAGCCATCGCGACCTGTTCTACCGGCCGACGGTGCTGGCGGGCGTGTCCGACGACTGCCCCGCATACACGGAGGAGGTCTTCGGTCCCGTGGCGCCCGTACGGTCCTTCGCGACGGAGGACGAGGCGGTGGCGCTGGCCTCGGCGGGCCCGTACGGGCTCTCCCTGGGGATCGTCACGCGCGATGCGGCGCACGGGCTCGACCTGGCCGGTCGCATCCCCACCGGCATCGCGCATGTGAACGACCAGACGGTCAACGACGAGGCCGTGGCCCCCTTCGGCGGGGTCGGCGCGTCGGGCACGGGAGCCCGCTTCGGCGGCGAGGCGAACGTGGAGGCCTTCACCGAACTGCGCTGGACCACGCTCCGCTCGACGGCGCCCGCCCACCCGTTCTAGGCCCGTTGCAGGCCGGCTCCTCCGGATCCGGCCGGGGATCGCGGGCGGGTCGCCGCGCGGGCGGAATGCGCGGGGTGGATTGTTCGTTCACGCAGGACAACCGGCTATCAGGAGGCTTGGACATCGTGGCGACAGTCGAGCTCACCAAAGAGAACTTCGACCGGACGGTCAGCGAGAACCCGTTCGTGCTGATCGACTTCTGGGCGGGCTGGTGCCGGCCCTGCCTGCAGTTCGCGCCGGTCTACGAGAAGGTGTCCGAGGCCAACCCGGACCTCCTTTTCGCGAAGGTCGACACCGAGGCGCAGCAGGAGCTGGCCGGTGCCTTCCAGATCACCTCCATCCCGACCCTGATGATCGTCCGAGACCAGGTGGCGATCTTCGCGCAGCCCGGCGCGCTTCCCGAGGCGACGTTGACCGACCTCATCGCGCAGGCCCGCGCCCTGGACATGGACGAGGTCCGGGCGAAGATCGCCCCCTCGGACCGGCCCGAGGGGCCGGGTGGCGGCGGAACGGGCGGCGACCAGGGGACTTCCGGCACGCCGGAGGTGTGAAATTACCCGCCGTGCCCGGCTCGCGGCGAGACTGGCCGGATGACTGAAGCGGTGGAGTACGACGTGGTAGTGCTCGGCGGGGGACCGGCGGGCGAGAACATCGTGGACCGGACCCGGGCCGCCGGGCTCACCACGGCCCTGGTGGAGAGCGAGCTCGTGGGCGGGGAGTGCTCGTACTGGGCCTGCATCCCGAGCAAGGCGCTGCTGCGCCCGGTGCTGGCCCGGGCCGACGCGCGCCGGGTCCCGGGCCTCGCGGCAGCGGTCGAGGGCCCCCTCGACGCGGAGGCGGTGTACGCCCACCGCGACTACTGGACCGGGAACTGGAAGGACGACGGCCAGATCGACTGGCTCGACTCCATCGGCGCCCACGTGTACCGGGGCCACGGCCGGCTCTACGGCGTCCGCAAGGTCGCCGTCACCAGCCCCGAGGGCGAGCACCACGTCCTCACGGCCCGACACGCCGTGGTGGTGGCGACGGGCACCCGGGCCGTGATCCCCCAGCTCCCCGGCATCGCCGGGGCCCGCCCGTGGACCAGCAGGGAGGCGACCTCCGCCCGTCAGGCGCCGGGGCGGCTGCTGATCGTCGGCGGCTCGGTGGTCGCCGCCGAGATGGCCACCGCATGGCAGGCCCTCGGCTCCCGCGTCACCGTCCTCGTACGCGGCTCGGGACTGCTGCCGCGCATGGAGCCGTTCGCCGGGGAACTGGTCGCCCAGGCGCTGCGCGAGGCCGGCGCGGAGATCCGTACGGACGTCGCGGTGGAGGCGGTCGTACGGGACGGGGCGACGGGGCCCGTCACCGTCGTGCTGGAGGGCGGTGAGACCGTGGAGGGCGACGAACTGCTGATGGCGACCGGCCGCGCCCCGCGCACCGACGACATCGGGCTCGACACCGTGGGTCTGGTTCCCGGCGACTGGATCGGTGTCGACGACAGCTGCCGGGTCCCCGGCCACGACTGGCTCTACGCCGTCGGCGACGTCAACCACCGCGCCCTGCTCACCCACCAGGGCAAGTACCAGGCCCGGATCGCCGGCGCCGTCATCGCCGCGCGTGCGGCGGGCCGGGAACCGGCCGACACCGGCCCCTGGGGCGCGCACACCGCGACCGCCGACACCGCCGCCCTCCCGCAGGCGGTGTTCACCGACCCCGAGGCCGCGGCCGTGGGCCTGACGCTGGCCGAGGCGCAGAAGGCCGGCCACCGCGTCCGCGCCGTCGACTACGACCTCGGCAAGGTCTCCGGCGCGGGCCTGTACGCCGACCCGTACCCGGGTCGGGCCCGGATGGTCGTCGACTTGGACCGGGAGGTGCTGCTCGGCGCCACCTTCGTCGGCCCGGGCGCGGCGGAACTCCTGCACGCGGCGACCATCGCCGTCGCGGGCGAGGTACCGATCAGCCGGCTTTGGCACGCGGTGCCGGCGTTCCCGACAGTGAGCGAGATCTGGTTGAGGCTGCTGGAGACGTACCGCGGCTGACGCCGGGGGAGTTCGGGGCCGCCGGTGATCGATTGGCCCTGGAAGGCGTGCGGTGGGGGTCGGTTGAATGTGGGCACCGACGAACGAAGGAGCCACCGTCCGTGATAGTGATCGCCCACCTCAGCGATGTCCACTTCGACGGCGAGGCGCGGGCCACCGACCGCGCCCGCCTGGTCATGGAGTACCTCGACGGCCTGCCGTACGACCTCGACGCGGTGCTCGTGAGCGGTGACACCGCCGACCGCGCCGCCCCCGACGAGTACGAGGTGGCCCGCAAGGTGCTGCGCTCGCGCCACCCGCTGGTCGTGTGTCCCGGCAACCACGACGAGCGGGTCGCCTTCCGGCGGGGACTGCTCGCCGAGACGCGGCCGACCGCGCGACCGGTGGACCGGGTCGTGCGGGGTGACGGCTTCGTCCTGGCGGTGTGCGACTCCTCCGTCCCCGGCGAACACCACGGTTTCCTGGAGGAGTCGACGCTGGAGTGGCTGGACGGGGTACTGGCCGACACCCCGCGCGAGGTGCCCGTCCTGGTGGCCTTCCACCACCCGCCCGTCACCCTGCACATCCCGTACGTGGACGGCATCCGGCAGTTCGGTGAGGAGCGGCTCGCCGCGCTCGCCGAACGGCACCCGCACCTCAAGGCGTTCCTGTGCGGTCACGCCCACACCGGGGCCGTCACGACGTTCGCCGGCCGGCCGCTGCTGGTGGCGCCGGGCGTGGTGTCCACGACACGGCTGCCGTGGGAGGCGCAGAGCGGCCCCGACGAACACGTACACCTCGACGAACCGCCGGTCGTCGCGTTCCACGTACTGGGCGAGGACGGACGGTTGACCACCCATTACCGGGTGGTCGTGGACCGCCGTTGACTTCCGCTCCCGTCCCTAAAGGGACGGGATTCCTACCACGGTCGGCTGACCGTCTCGGTGGGTTCCTGCGTCTGCGCGCTGTGCCGGGACAGGTCCCGGTCTTACCAGCGCTCGACGGGCTGATACCGCAAGTCCTGCGGCCTTGGCGACACCGCTTCACCACCGCCCCAAAGGGCGGTGCACTGCGTCTAGGCCCGGTAGCTGCTGCCGTCGCGGGTGCGGGTGAGACGGCCCGAGGTGACCAGGTACCGGCGCAGTGCCGAGCAGTCCTCGTGCACGGTGCGCAGTGCGTCGTTCACCTCGGGCTCGGTGTACTCCCGCCCATGGACGAAGAGGGTTTCGGCGAGGTGGGCGAGCAGTTGCTCACGCCGGGCCGCCTTGCGCGGAATGGCGGTGAGGCGGCCGTGCGAGAAGAGGTCGTCGACGCCCCGCAGGGGGCGCGGCTCTGCGCTGCTGTCCTGCGGCGCGGTGTGCGGTGACGTCGGGGGGTTCTGTGACATGCCGTGCAGCTTCGCGCGGGCGGCGCGCGCCGCGCAACACATTTGCCGGCGCGGGCGGTGCGCCCCGGCGCGGGCCGGCCGGCGAGCGGGCGGCCCGCCGGCCCCGGACGTCCTCCGGGGCCGGCGGGCCGCTGGGGTTCTGCGGCTCGGGTTCTGCGGCTCAGGGAGCGACGGTGATCTGCTGCGCCGGGTCCGTGGTGTCGGTGACCTTGTAGACGGCGTTGAAGGTGGACGACGTCGCGCTCGTCGGGCAGCCGAACCCGCCGACGACCGTGACCGGCACCGAGGCGTTCGTGAAGGTCAGGGCGGACGGGGCGCCGTTGGCCCAGGAGCCGGCGACGCTCGCCGGGCCCGAGGGGGCGGCCGTGACCGTACACGTGGCGAGGCCGGTGGTGTGGACGACCAGGCCCCCGGTCGGCACCGTCATGGTCGCGGTGACGGGCGAGCCGTTCTGCATGGACACCGACCAGGCGCCGCTGGTGGTGACCGTCGGGGTCACGCCGGGCATGCTCGACGTACAGGAGCTGTAGGTCGGGGCGGAGATCGGCGAGGAGACCGGCCCGGCCGCGTTGTGATTGCCGGGGGCGGCCGGCACCGTGCCGGTGGAGACGGAGACCGAGCAGGTCACGGTGACCGACCCGGCCTTGAGGGTGGCCTTGCCGCTGAGGGTGGCCTTGAAGGCGTGCCCGGCCGGGGTGACGGTGGTCGACCCGGCCAGTGGTAACGGCGCGGCGGTCGCGGAGGCGGAGGCAACCGTCAGTGCGGCTGCGGCGGCCATCCCGAGGGCGAGGGCGGTGCGCGTACGGCTCATGGCTGTACTCCTTGGGAATCGTGGTGCGGGGTGGGGGAGCGGGTGGGGTCCGCTGTCGCGTCCGGGGTGGGGATGGGGTCCCGGGAGGCGGTGGGCTCCGCGGCCTCGGTGGCGTCCGGGGCGCGCGGGGAGCGTTGGGATCGCGGGGTGGTGTACGGGGCACGCGACGCGGCGTAGGGCTGCCAGGCGAAGATCAACCCGCCGCCGAGGATGCCGAGCAGGGTGCCGATCAGGAAGCCGCCGAGGTTCGACAGCACCAGGGCGGCGGTCGCGATCAAGGTGGTGAGGACGCCGGCGAGGGTGCGCTGCTGAGGGGCGAACCACGCCGTGAGCCCGAGGACGATCATGACGATCCCCATCAGGACGGACGGGATGCCCGCCACCCCCTGCTGGAGCATGATCTTCAACGGTGCCAGCGGCAGGACGCAGATCCAGGCCCCGGCCGCGACGGCGGCCAGGCCGCCCCAGAAGGGTCTGCCGCGCCGCCAACGCCGCCACCCCCGCCACGACGGCCGGCGACCTCTCAGAAGCATTCCTTCTTCCCCTTGCTGATCCCCATGCTCAGCCCGGAGAGTTTGAAGGTTCCCGCGTTGGTGGCCCACGCGGTCTGGTGCAGATCGGAGATGGCCACCGTGTCGGCCTGCTGGGCGAACAGGTCCTGCATGCCCACGGCCTCGGCCGGCCCCTTGTCGAGGGTCGACGCGTCGCGGCCGATCTCGATGTTGCTGAACACGGCGTCGCCGGAGAGCTGGGTGGCGTCGACGAACAGGTTGCTCGCCTCCACCGGGTCCCTCTGGCCCGCGGTGAGGTTGAGCGAGATGTCCCCGATGAGGGGGAGGGTGGTCACCACCGATTGGCAGAGGCTGTGGAGCTTGGCCTCCTTGATGGCGGTCACCGCCACGGGGATGAGGTCTTGGCGGGCGTTGACGTCGACGCTGCCGTACTGGGCGAAACCCTCGCCCTCAAGGCTTTTGGCGGACACCTTGAACTGCTGTCCGGAGACGGCGAAGGAAGCGGCGAGGGCGCCTTGGGCGAGGGCGATGCCGAGGCCCGCGGTCACGGCCACGGCCGGAACGGTCAGGAGGGCGAAACGCCGCCACCGGACCCGTCCGGTACCGCTGCGGTCGTCCTCGCCGGACGCGTGCTCGGGGGTGGGGCCGGGGGTGTGCCCGGTGCCTGGTGGTTCGGATAAGTTCGGTGAGCTTGCCATGAGATCGTCCCTGTATCTCGGCTGTGCACCTTTGTTACCGACGAGTTGAATGTAAGAGTGCCAATGGAGGTTGGCAAGGTTGCTCGAACGTACCTTTTCGGCCGAGTCCTACTGCCCCGTACGCCGCTGTGCGGCCTCCGCGCGCAGCAGTTCCGCCACCTCCGCCTCGACCCGCCGAGCCATGGCGCGGGCGAACTCGGCGGCCACGACCTCGCCGGCCACCGGCCGCAGCGCCGCGGCCGCCTCGGAGATGTGATCCAGCTGAGTGGCCGAAAGCCGCTCCGTCCCGTCCGGGCCGACGAGCCCGTCCGGACCGATCACGTGCTGTCGGAAGAGCCCCACGAACCGGTCGGCGAGCGCCGCCGCCTGATCCTGTACGAAGTCCCCCGCGTCCAGGACCTCCGCGAGCGGCACGCCCTGGCGCACCAGCGCCAGCGTCGCCTCCAGCAACCGCCGACTGCGGTGCGTGATCCGGTCCCCGTCGATCCGCAGGTACCCCAACTCCGCCGCCCGCCGGGTGTCTTCGGCGGTCGCGGCCGGGCCGAACAGGTCGCGCATCTCGGCCGCCGTCAGGGTGACCGGCTCCTCGTGCTCCCAGTCGCGGGTCATCGCCCGTTCCAGGCCCAGCAGTTGTGACAGGCCGCCGCCCTGCTCCCACGCGTTCAGCAACTCGGCGATGCCGTTGACGGAATAGCCGCGTCCCAGCAGGTCGCTGATCAGGCGCAGCCGCGTCAGGTGGTCGTCGGAGTACCAGGCGACCCGTCCCTCACGGCGGGGCGGGGGCAGCAGCCCGCGCTCCTGGTAGTAGCGCAGGTTGCGCACCTTGACGCCGGCCGCCCGCGCCACGTCGTCGCGGCGATAGCGCCCGCCGCCGTGGCCCCGGCCGTCGCCGTCGCGCTCGCCGTCGTCGCCGCGCCCGCCGGTACTCCGGCCGTCCTGTTCCCCCTGGCTGCCCACGCGGAGGAGTGTAGGACGTACCGGCAGGTCACATGGCCTCTACGGGCGTCGTTCCCGTTCCATCCGCTTGACCGCCCGCAGCACCACGAACTTGGGCTCGCTCGCGGCCACTTCGCTGTTGCCGAACAGCCGTTGGAGATGGGTGTGGTAGCCCATGTGGCGGTTGGCGACCACCCACAGCTCGCCGCCGGGCCGCAGCACCTTGCGGGACTGGGCGAACATCCGCAGCGCGGTCGCGTCCGTGGTGGCCTGGTGGGAGTGGAACGGCGGGTTGCACAGGACGAGATCCACCGAAGCTGGGTCCAGCATGGCCACGCCGTCGCCCACGAGGAAGTCGGCCCGATCCCGGTCCTGCGTCACGTTGGCGCGGAACGTGGCCTTCGCCGAGGCGATCGCCTGGTACGACTCGTCGGTGAACACGACCTCCGCCCGGGGGTCGGCGACCGCGACCGCGGTGCCGA
Organism: Streptomyces sp. Tek67B01; assembly: GCF_055231995.1. Taxonomy (NCBI): domain Bacteria; kingdom Bacillati; phylum Actinomycetota; class Actinomycetes; order Kitasatosporales; family Streptomycetaceae; genus Streptomyces; species Streptomyces sp. Tek67B01. The sequence goes on along the minus strand of NZ_JBUYUY010000001.1, from coordinate 1,164,785 downwards.
CGACGCCGTTGCCGCAGCCCAGGTCCACGACGCGGGCGCCGTTCGTGTTGTTCGGGATGGACTGCAGGAAGAAGCGGGTGCCGACGTCGAGCCGGTCCGCGCAGAAGATGCCCGCGTGGTTGACCACCGTCAGGCCGGCGCCCGAGCCGCCCTCCGCGTCCACGGTGTAGGTCACCGGCCAGGGGTCGGGGGAGGCGCCCGCCGTGGCCGCCGTTCCCGAGGTGCCCGCGGTGCTCGGCGTGCTCGGCGTGCAGAAGATCAGCCGGGCCTTCTTCTCGGCGAGCGAGGTCTTCGTCGGCCCCAGGATCCGCTCGAAGAGGCGCAGCGTGGAGGTGTGGATCTCCTTGACCATGCCGGTGCCCACCACGACGCTGTCCGCGTGCAGCCGCGGCGCCAGCCGGTGGAGCTGGTCCTCCAGCAGCGCCAGGCTCTTGGGCACCCGGACCAGGAGCACGTCGATCCGCGCGGGCGGCTCGTCCTGCGTGGTCAGCAGGGTCACCGTGTCCTTGGCGGTGCCGATCCCGGCCCGGTCCAGGTTGGCCATGGTGGCCGAGCGGGTCAGGGAGGAGTCGGTGATCTGCGTCGGTCGGTGGGCCGCCAGGGCCGTCGTCAGCGCGCCCCAGCGGTCGCCGAGCACGGTGATCTGCCGGCCGCCGCCGAGGTCCACCGGCCCGCGGTCCCCCGTACCGGAGGCGAGGTGGTGCAGCAGGTACTCGTCGGCCGCGTCCCAGGCGCGCAGCCGGTCGCGCGGGTCCTGGGGGAAGCGGGTGAGCTCGTAGGAGCCGAAAGGCGTGGTCAGACGGTTCATATTGGCCCCAGGCTATCCGAGACGGCCGCCCGGCCCCCAATGGACGGGGCCGGGCGGCCGCGGGACGGGCGCCGCGGGCGGCGTATTACGCGAGCGGCTCGCCCGCCATCGCGGCGGCCATCCGCAGGTAGGGGGCCGCCTCGGCGGCGCGGCCCTGGCGCTCCAGGGTCCGCCCCAGCATCAGCTGCGCGTAGTCCTCCACCGGCCAGCGCTCCAGGATGGCCCGCAGTTCCTCCTCGGCGCGCGAGAGCTGGGCGGAGTGGTAGTAGGCGCGGGCCAGCAGCAGCCGGGGCGCGAGCTGCTCCGGGACCTCGGCGGTCAGCGTGGCCAGCACCCGGGCCGCGGTCGCGTACTCCTTCGCCTCGAAGAAGAGGCCGCCCCGCTCCCAGCGCTCCGCCGCCGTCCCGTGCCCGTAGTACGCCTGCCGCGCCTCGTGCACGGCGTCCTGGGTGTCCCGGACCTCCTCGGCGTCCATGACCGCTCCTTCCGCCGTTCCGGTGGTGTGTCCGGTCGCTCCAACGCGGCGGCGTCCCCGCGCATTCCGTGGAACGAAGCGGCCCCGGCGGTACTAAGTTGTGCGGTATGAGCAATCTCGATCGCCAGCCCGCTCTCTCCGTCTGCGGCGGCCGCGGTTTCGTCGTCGCCGAGCCGGTACGCGAGCTCCTCAGCCCGCGTACGGTCAAGCTCGGGGAGTCCACCGAGGTCCGTCGACTGCTGCCCAACCTGGGCCGCCGGATGGTGGGCGCTTGGTGCTTCGTCGACCACTACGGCCCCGACGACATCGCCGACGAGCCCGGCATGCAGGTGGCGCCCCACCCGCACTGCGGTCTTCAGACCGTGAGCTGGCTGCACGAGGGGGAGGTCTTGCACCGCGACAGCGAAGGCAGCCTCGCCACGATCCGCCCGCGCGAGCTGGGCCTGATGACCTCGGGCCGCGGCATCAGCCACTCCGAGGAGAGCCCGCGCCCGCACGCCCGGCTCCTGCACGGCGCCCAGCTGTGGGTGGCCCTCCCGGACGCCCACCGCGACGTGGCCCCGCACTTCCAGCACCACGCGGACCTGCCCCGGGTCACGGCCCCGGGCCTGACCGCGACGGTCATCCTGGGCACCCTGGACAAGGCCACCTCGCCGGGCACGGCCTACACCCCCATCGTGGGCGCGGACCTCGCCCTGGCGGCGGGCACCGAAACCCGGCTGCCGCTCGACCCGGACTTCGAGTACGCGGTGCTGTCGATGTCGGGTGAAACCCACGTCGACGGTGTCCCGCTCCTGCCGGGCTCGATGCTCTACCTGGGCTGCGGACGCACGGAACTCCCCCTGCGCGCCTCCTCGGACGCGGGCGTGATGCTCCTGGGCGGCGAACCGTTCGAGGAGGAGATCGTCATGTTCTGGAACTGGATCGGCCGGTCCCACGAGGACGTCGCGCAAGCCCGCGAGGACTGGATGAACGGCACCCGCTTCGGCGAGGTGAAGGGCTACGACGGCCCCCCGATCCCCGCCCCGGCACTCCCGCCGACCCACCTGAAGCCGCGGGGGCGCGTGCGCTGAGCCGCTGGCAGGCGGCGGAGGTGGTTCAGGCGTTCGGGGGTTGCGGGCTCGTGCCCGCGGCGCGGCCCATGTCGAGGGCCAGTCTGCGTACGCCGGCCCAGTTCATCGGGACACCCCCGCGGTTGCCGGGCCGGTGCCTCGGCACCAGCACACGCAGCGCACCGGGCTCCACACGGCAACGCACCGGCGCCGGCATCGTGAGCGACTCGCCGTCGATCCCGACGGGGACGCGCGGTGCGTCCGATTCCACCACCACCTCGCGGGCGGTCATCGCGGTCAGCCCCGTGAAGTTCCGGCCGCGCAGGATGCCGGCGGCCTGGGCGGCGTTGTCCACCTTCAGCCCGAGGACGCCGAGGAGGCCCGAATCGAGGCGGGGGCGTCGGCCGAGGCCGGCCGGGTCACCCGTGCCGTAGGGGTTGTTGCTGACCAGCACGGCCTGTGGCTCCTCGACGGCGGCGTCGTCGGCGCGCACCGTCAGCCGGGGCCCGCTCTGGTGGGCCAGCAGGTCCGGCAGCAGGCCCAGCGTCGTACGGACCTTGTCGTCGCGGTACGCGGGGTCCCGCACCACCTCCGCGTAGGTTCCGAAAGAGGCGTTGTTGACGAAGGTCCGGTCGCCGATGCGACCGAGGTCCACCCGGAGTTCGACCCCGTCGGTCAGCGCGTCCAGACAGGTCGACGGGTCCCGCCGGTCCAGTCCGAGATCCATGGCGAAATGGTTGCGCGTGCCGGCACTGATGACCAGGAAGGGCACGTCGCGCTCCGCCGCGACCGCGGCGACCAGGGCTTGGGTGCCGTCACCACCGGCCACACCGATCAGATCGGCGCCGCGGTCCACGGCGCTCCGCGCGAGGGCTGCGACGTCCTGGTGGTGCTCCGGGTCGAGCAACACCACCTCCGCGCCGAGCGCCTCGGCCTTCTCCTGGAGGTGGTAGGCACCGACCTTTCCGCCTCCGGACCGGGGATTCATGATCAGGAACGGGTGTCGCGGCGGCCGTGCCGGACGCCCGGGCATCCCGGACCGCGCCTCGTCGGCCAACGCGGACCGCCCGGCCGCCACGGCCAACGCCCACAGAGCCAGCGAGCACAGCACCACCCACAGGAGTTCCGCGTGCGCGTACGCGACGACCAGGGCGACGGGGGCGGCGAGGACGAGCGCCAGGGAAAGCCACCGGACCGGCCCGCGGTGTGCCAGGAACAGCCAACCCGAAGCGGCGGTGACGGCCAGCCCGGCCAGCCCCACCGCGATCAGGGCGAAGCTCCGGAACCCGGCGAAGACCAGCATGACGACGAGCGCCGCCGCGCCGGACAACAGGGCCACTCGCGCCTTGGCGTGCATGCTCACGCTGCCACCTCCCGTTTCGGGCCGGACCCGTACGGTCACCGTACTGCGTGCGCGTCGCCCCGCCCCCGGTGAGGCGCGTGGCATGCGATCAAGACGGCGGGACGTGAGCATGGAGGCAGAGCTCCGGGCCCGCCGGCGCCGGCAGCGGCTCCGACGGGCCCGGAGCGGACCCACCGCCCGCCGCCGATCCGCCGGACGACGCAGGCAGGAGGCGGCAGGGCCATGGTCATGTCCGGAGTACCCGGGAACGGCGCGCCGAGCGCGCTCACGCCGGCCGAGCGCGCCCAGCGCGGTAAAGGGGCGCGCGCGAACGTACCGCGCTCCCAACACGCCCGGTTCGAGCCGGCCACGGAGAGACCCGACCCCGTCGACGTCCTCCAGGGCCAGGCCGCGACGCGCGTGCCGGAGCTGGTCCCCGTCCGGTACGGCCGCATGCTCCAGTCGCCCTTCCGCTTCTACCGCGGGGCCGCCGCCGTCATGGCCGCCGACCTCGGAGCGGCACCCCACACGGGCCTGACCGTGCAGCTGTGCGGCGACGCCCACGTCCTGAACTTCGGCCTCTTCGCCTCGCCCGAGCGGTCCCTGGTCTTCGACGCGAACGACTTCGACGAGACCCACCCCGGCCCCTTCGAATGGGACGTCAAACGTCTCGCGGCGAGCCTCGCCGTCGCCGGTCGGGAGAACGGCTTCTCGGCCGAGGAACGGGCCGCGGTCGTGCGCGAGGCCGTGTCCGCGTACCGACGGCGGATGCAACGTCTCGCCGGCATGCGCGTCCTGGACATCTGGTACGCCCAGGACGACTCCGACGCCCTGCGCCGGATCGCGGCCCAGGGCGGCGAGCGCGCCCTGCGCCGGACCGACCGGGTCTTCGCCAAGGCCCGCGCCAGGGACCACCTCCAGGCGTTCGCCAAGCTCACCCACCGGGCCGACGGGAGACTGCGCATCGTGCCCGATCCGCCACTGATCGTTCCGCTGTCCGAGCTGCTGGGGGAGTCCGCCGGGCCGGACGCGGACACCGCCGTGCGCGGGATCATCGACGCCTACGGGCAGAGCCTCCCGCCCGAGCGCCGGGAGCTGCTCGCTCGCTTCCACGTCGTCGACACGGCCCGCAAAGTGGTGGGCGTCGGAAGTGTCGGCACCCGCTGCTGGGTCGTCGTGCTGGTCGGCCGGGACGACGACGACCCGTTGCTGCTCCAGGCGAAGGAGGCCGGCGAGTCCGTGCTGGCCCCCTACGTCGCCCCGGTCGCGTACGAGAGCCAGGGCCGGCGTGTCGTGACCGGGCAACGGTTGATGCAGGCCACCAGCGACATCTTCCTCGGCTGGGCGCAGGTCACGGGCATCGACGGCCGGCGTCGGGACTTCTACGTCAGGCAGCTGCTCGACTGGAAGGGTGCCCTGCCCGCGGAGACCATGCGCCCGGAGGGCTTGGGCCTCCTGGCCCGTGCCTGCGGTCTCTCGCTCGCCCGGGGCCATGCCCGCTCCGGCGATCCCGTCGCCATCGCCGCCTACCTCGGCGCGGGGGACGCCTTCGACCGCGCGCTCGTCGGATTCGCCGAAGCGTACGCCGACCAGAACCAACGTGACTACGACCTGCTCGTCGAGGCCGCGCGCACCGGCCGGGTACCGACGGCCGAGGGCTGATCGCCCGTTGCCTCCCGCTCACGGTCCGCCACCTCCCGCCGGCGGACCAGACCGGCGGGCCAGACCGGCGGAGCGAACCGACGGGATCGAATCGGCGTCGCGGCCACGGACGCGACGCCCCGCCCCGAGCCCGCCCCGCCCTTCGCGCGCGGGACGGGCTCGGTGACGGCCCGGTCCTTCGGACCCCGCGCGTCCACGGCCCGGTTCTCCACCGGCTTCGCCTCACCCGGTCGGGCCGCCTCTGCTCGCCGGGGCGAGTAGGTCGCGGTTGTCTGGGACACGACCCGCAGGAGGGCTGCCATGCCGGACGAAGGAAACCAGAGCGAGATCGCCGCCCTTCGGGCGCGGATCGCCACGCTGGAGGCACAGGCCGCGAAACGACCGGGACACCGACCACCCCGGCTGCGTTCGTTCCTGTCCGCACTGTTGATCGTGATCGGCTGTGTCCTGGCCCCGTTGGGCATCGTCGCGGCCTGGACCGCGGACATCGTGGGCGACACCGACCGCTATGTGTCCACGGTCGCCCCGCTCGCCTCGGACCCCGATGTGCAGGCGGCCGTCGCGAACCGCGTCACGGGCGCCGTCATGGAGCACATCGACCTGCCGTCCCTGCTGGAGGGCGTGGCGCCCGACCAACGACCGCTGGCGCAGAAGGCACTGGGCAAGCTGGGCGACGGGCTGGAGGGAGCGGTTCGCAGCTTCGTGCACGACAAGGCGGAGGACGTCGTCTCGTCCCAGGCCTTCGAAACCATCTGGACCGGGGCCAACCGTACGGTCCACACCTCGCTCGTCCGCGCCCTGACCGGCAACGACGAGGGGGCCGTGCAGATCAAGAACGACTCGGTCACCCTCGACCTCGCCCCCGTGATCGAACAGGTGAAGACCCGGCTGGTGGACGCCGGGCTCGGCGTCGCAGCCAAGATCCCTCAGATCCACACCGACTTCACCATCCTCCGGTCGGACGACATCGGCCGCGTCAAGACGGGCTTCAGGCTGCTCGAACTCATCGGCCTGTGGCTGCCCGTGCTGGCCGTCGTGCTCGTCGCCGTCGGCATCCTCCTCGCCGCCCACCGGCGCCGCACACTGATCGCGTCGGCCATCGGCTTCGCCGCCGCGGCCCTCGTCCTCGGCATCGCCCTGACGGTCTTCCGCACGGTCTACCTCAACGCGCTGCCCGACACCGTCTCCCAGCCGGCCGCCGCCTCCGTGTACGACGCGCTGGTCCGGTTCCTGCGTGTCACCGTCCGCATGGTCGTGGTTCTCGGCGTGGTGCTGGCGCTCGCCGCGTGGCTCTGCGGGCCGGGCCGGTACGCCACGGTGGTCCGCCAGTCCTGGCACTCCGGGATCGCCGCCACCCGGTCCACGGCCGACCGGGCGGGCATGCGTACGGGCCCGGTCGGCGTCTTCGTGGGACGCCACCGCCGTTGGATCACCTGGATCCTGGTGGCGGCCGCCGTCATCGCCTTCGTCCTGTGGCCGCACCCGACCGGCTGGGTCGTCGTCGGCCTCGCCCTCGCGCTCCTCTTCGCCTTCGCGGTCACGGACTTCCTCGCCGAGGACGCCGGCGATCCCGAGCACCCGGTGACCGCCGGGGGAGGACCGCCGGTCGGTCCGCGGTAGGCCGGCGGCCTCAGGGGCGCGCCGCCCCGGGCTGGCTCGTGGGAATGCGCGGCGTGAAGAACAGCGCGGTCAGCGCGGCCAGGGCGAGGACGGCGAGTGCGGCCCGCAGTCCGTCGATCCGCGCGGTGGCGTTCGCGTCGAGGGCCGCCTGGGAGACCGCCGGTTGCGTCCCCGCCCCGTCGAGGGCGGCGGTGAGCTGGGCGTCCGACAGGAAGGGCGCCCCTCCCACGAGTCGCGTGTTCGCCTGCTCCTTGACCGAGGCCGGGACAGCCGGGTTGTCCTCGATGGTCGAGAGGAAGGACGCGGTCAGTACGGTGATGAGGATGGACCCCGCGACGGCGGTGCCGATCGAGGCCCCGAGGTTGGTGACGGTGTTCTGGATCCCGCCGACCTCGGCACTCTGCTCGTCCGGGACGGCCGACACGGTCACCGCTCCGAGCTGGGAGGCCAGTGCCCCCATGCCCAGTCCGATCAGCAGCAGCGGGACGGTGACGACGGCGGCTCCGGACTCCTCGTCCAGGGCCGCCAGCAGGACGACGGCGCCGGCCAGCATCAGCAGGATCCCGAGCTGCACCACGCGCCGCGGTGAGGCGTTCGGACGGAACCGGGGGATCCCGATCGCGGCGGCCAGCAGCGAGATCGACAGCGGCAGGATCAGCACGCCCGTCTTGATGGCGGACAGGCCCAGCGCGACGGACAGGTAGAGCGGGACGACGAAGAACACGCCCATCTGCACGAGGTACTGGAAGAGGAACATCGTGAGACCGCCGGTGAGCTGCCGGTTGCGCAAGAGCTCCGGATCGACCAGTGGTTCGGTGCCGCGTGCGACGAGGCGCTCCTCCCAGCGGAAGAAGAGCCAGACGAGCAGGACGCCGGCCAGCATCAGCCAGACGACGGGGGAGAGGGCGAACCAGGACGGCGCACCGGCCTTGGGCCGGAACCAGCCCCACTCACTGGTGCGCAGCACGCCGAAGACGAACAGCCCGATGCCGAGACCGGACAGGATCGCGCCCGGGACGTCGATGCGCGGCCGGTGGTCGGGGGGTGCGTCGGCTGCCCGGCGGGCGAGCACGAGGATGGCCAGTACGACCACCACTTCGCCGGCGAACACCCAGCGCCAGGAGAAGTAGGTGGTCGCCACACCGCCGATGAGCGGGCCGACCGCGATCGCCACCGCGCCCGCGGCCGCGACGAGCCCGTAGGCGGCCGGACGGCGCTCCACCGCGAAGTTCGAGGCGACCAGCGCCACGATCGCCGGCATGATCAGCGCCGCTCCCACCCCCTCCAGGAACGACCAGCCCAGCAGGAGGACGGGGAGGTTCGGGGCGAGGGACGTCGTGAGCGACCCGCACCCGTAGATGACACAGCCGATCATGAAGGCCCGTTTGCGACCGATGAGCGCGCCGACCTTGCCACCGCTGATCATCAGCATCGCCATGACCAGCGTGTAGGCCGTGATCGCGCCCTGGAGGCCGCTCACCGTGGTGCCGACGTCCTGCGCCACCGTGGCGATCGAGACGTTCATGACCGAACTGTCCAGGGCCATCAGGAACTGACCGGCCGCCAGCGTCAGCAGGACGGTCTGCGTGGCCTTCGCTTTCCCGGACGCGGGCGTCGTACGTGCCTTCGCTGCCATGGACGGAGCCTCCCACGGTCACGCACGGTCGCCTGTCGGCTCGCCGAGGAAGTCGGCCGACCGGGCACACCCGTGTGCCGTGCGGCCCTCTCGGTCACGGCCGCCGGCCGTGACACCGGCTCTCAGTCCCGCGGGGACCTCCACCCCTTCGGGGGCGGACTGCCCAGCCGCCGGGCGAGGAACGGCTCCTGCGCCAGCACGGCGCCCGTGGTGATACCGATGGCGACGGCCACGCACACCACGATCAGCCAGGACAGCAGGACGAAGACGGAACCGGCCGGTCCGTAGTCGCCCAGGGCCCGGTCGAGGGCGCGCGGCATGTAGAACTGCCCGGTGACCCACAGGGCCGTGGTGAACACGGCGGTGGTCACCGCTCCGGGCAGCAGCGGGAGCCAGCCGACCAGACCACCCAACAGAAGGTGCTGGGACCACCACCACACCAGCGTCTGGAGGACGAGGGTGAGTGGGATGCCCAGCCACAACCCGAGGCCGAACCCGTCCCGCACGGGCCCCTGGAAGACCAGCACGACGATCCACGCGGCGATCCAGGCGACCCAGCGCCAGATCGCGATCCTGACCCCCGTGCGCGGGATCTCCCACGCCCGCTTGCACAGGCGCTGCATGGCACGACTGACCGCGGTGGCGGACAGCAGCACCATCAGGCCACCCACGAGTCCCACCGCGTTCTGGAAATCCCCCTGCGGACTGTGGAAGACCTCGTCCAGCTGTTTGCTCGCCTCACTGCCGAGGCCGAACAGGGCGCGCACCGACTTCGCCAACTGCTCCTGTACGCCCGACGGGGCGAACGAGGCGACGACGAAGAGCAGCGGTACGGCGGTCAGGAAGCACTGCGCGGCGAGCCGTGTCGCGGAGTCGAAGATGTTCACCGCCACCATGCGCTCCGCCAGGTGGGTGATCACCGGGAAGCGCGTCTCGGCCTCGTGCTGGAGGCGTTGCGCGTCCGCCACCGCCTTGCGCGATCGGGTCCGCCACCACGAGGGGTGCGGGGCGGTGCGCGTGCGCCGGCGCCCGGGCCTTGCGAGCGGCATCAGCGCACGGGGGAGGAGGCCGGTGGAGAGGGAGGCGGACTGCTCGGCGCCCACACCGGCGCCGATGATGCGGTCGTCGTCATGGGTGCCTCCTTCGTGTGCGTCCAGGTTGGAGGACGCGGCCGGGGACGGCATCTCGGGCCGGCCACGGGGCGTGCCCGGACGCGGGGCGCGTGGTCCTCCATCCCGCGCCCCTGCTGCTCGGCCTGTGGCTGACCGGCAAGAGGCAGGACGTGCGCGGGTGCCCGCGCGGTGTTGGAATGGACACAGGTGACGTTTCGCTCCCGTCCACGTCGTCCGAGCTCGCGCCGGCGGACCGGCGGCCGGAGTCCGATGTCGCATCCGTTCCTTCCGAACCCCACAGGAGCAGCGATGACCAGCGAGGCCGAGGAACCCTTCGGGATCGGTGACATAGGCGACGCCGGGGACATCGACGACATGGGCCCCATCGACTACGTCGTGATCGAGTTTCCGGGCAACCGGATGACGGGCAAGGGGCTCCCCCTCCTCGTCGACCTCGTTGATCGCGGCATCATCCGGATCTTCGACCTGATGTTCGTCCGCAAGGAGCTGGACGGCTCGGTCAAGGCGGTTGAGCTGCGGGACTTCGGCGGTGAGGTCGACCTCACCGTCTTCGAAGGGGCCTCGTCCGGTCTGCTGGACCAGAGCGACATCGACGACGCCGGCAGTGCGCTGGAACCCGGGAACTCGGCGGGGATCATCGTGTACGAGAACACGTGGGCGGCGCCGTTCGCCCGTGAACTGCGACGCGGAGGTGCCCAGCTCGTGGCGGGCGGCCGGATTCCCGTCCAGGCGCTGCTCGCCTCGCTGGACGCCATGGAGATCCCGTCGGCCGACGAGTGACCACTGCCGCGGCCCCCGCGTCGCCGCACCCCTGGAGATGAGCACCATGCCCGGACTTCTTCGCGGAATCGCCCGCACCGCCGTCGTCGCCGGCACCGCCACCGCCGTGTCCAACCGGGTGTCCCGGCGGCAGGCGGGCCGGTGGGCCGAGCAGGACACCCAGCAGTACGCAGAGGCCCCGCCCCCGCCGCCCCCGGCCCCTGCGGCGGCCCCTGCCGCCGACGACATGAGCGCCAGGATCGACCAGCTCAAGCAGCTCAGCACCCTGAAGGAACAGGGTGTGCTGACCGAGGAGGAATTCGCCGAGCAGAAGCGCCGCCTCCTCGGCTGACGCTCCTCATCGGAGTGCCGGCGGGCCCGGGTCACCAAACCGGGCCCGCCGGCACGTCCGGCGTCGGCGTACGTACTCGGCCGAGGCAGGTTCTTCTCATGTCCCGGGAACCAGGGACCGGCGAAACGGGACTTATCGCGGCGGCGGCCCGTCCATACGGTGAGGTGGCAAGCAAGCGGAGTCAGCGCCGCGCGTCCCAGGGCGTGCGGCCGAGGGAGTTGTCTTGGCCACTCAGGATCCGACCGGCCGGCCCACCGGGCCGTCGGTCAGCGTATTCCGTGCATCGCGCGCCCAGCAGCGGATGTATTTCCTCCACGAGATGGAGGAGGGCCGGCCGACCTATCACATGCCGGTGTTCTACGCCCTCGACGGCGAGGTGGACACCGACATCCTGCGCCGGTGCGCCCAGCGGCTGTTGGACCGTCACGAAGCCCTGCGCACCCGCTTCGAGCTTCGCGACGGGCAACTGCTCCAGTGCGTCGACGCCGCCGCGCGGCTGGACTGGTCGACGGATACCGCCCGCACGCCCGAGGAAGTCACGCGATGGCTCTCCACCGAACACCACCGGCCCTTCGACCTGCGCACCGGCCCGCTCTTCCGGGCCGCGGCGCTGCACACCCGGGAGGACGCCGGGCGGGACGGCACCGGCGTCGTACTCGCCCTGGGCATGCACCACATCGTCGGCGACGGTTGGTCGTCCGCCATCCTGATCCGGGAACTCCTCACCGACTACGCGGCCCTGACCGAGACCGAGACCGAGACCGAGAGCGTGACCGCGATCGAGACCGCGGACCCGCAGCAGGAGCCCGCCTTCCAGTACGCCGACTTCTCCGAGTGGCAGGAGGAATGGCTGCACACGGGGGCCGCCCGGCAACAACTGGAGCACTGGTCCCGCCAACTGGACGGCGAACTCGCAGTCGCGCCGCTGCCCCGCGACAAGCGGCCCGCCGCGGGCGACGGCCCGGAGCGCGGGGCCGGCGCGACGCATGAGTTCGAGGTCCCCGCTCCCGTCGTCGCCCGGATGCAGACGCTCTGCCGCGCGACCGGCAGCACGCCGTACATGGCGATGCTCGCCGCCTTCCAGGTGGTCCTGAGCCGCTACACCGGTACCGAGGACGTTCTCGTCGGGACCCCGGTGGCCAACCGGAACCGCGAGGAGTTCCAGGACACCGTCGGGCTGTTCGTCAACACCCTCGTCCTGCGCGCGGACCTCTCGGCCGACCCGGGCTTCCGCGAGCACCTGGAGCGGGTACGGGACACGGTCTTGGACGCGCAGGACCACCAGGACCTGCCGTTCGAGCGGATAGTCGAGCTCCTCGGCCCCGTGCGCACCGGCGACGGGCCGCCGCTGTTCGACGTCATGTTCGGCTTCCACGACGAAGGCGGGATGACCGAGGGGCTGCCGGGACCGCGCGCCCGACTGCTCGAAGGGCCCGCCGGCACCGCCAAGTTCGACCTCACCTTCGACGTCGTGCGTACCGTCGGCGGCGCGCTGCGCTGCCGGCTGGAGTACCGCGCCGACCTCTTCGAGGCCGCCACCATCGAGCAGTTCGCCCGGCACTACTCCCGTCTGCTGGACGCGGCCACGGACCGCCCCGGCGAGCGCGTCAGTCGGCTGCCGATCCTGTCCGCCGCGGAACAGGCCGGCCTCACCTCCCCGCAGCCGGCCCGCACCGGTGAGTCCCACCCCGGCTGCGCGCACGAGCGCTTCGCCGAGCACGCCGCCCGCACCCCGGACGCCGTGGCCCTCGTCCACGGCTCCACCCGGCTCACCTACGGCGAACTGGACCGGCGGGCCAACCAGGTCGCGCACCGGCTGGTCAAGCAGGGCGTAGGTCCCGACACCCTGGTCGGCCTCTGCGTCCGCCGCTCCGTCGACCTCGTGACCGGCCTGCTCGGGATCCTCAAGGCGGGCGGCGCCTATCTGCCGCTCGACCCCGACAACCCGTCCGAGCGGCTGCGCTACATCATCGGGGACGCCCGGCTGGCGCACGTGGTCGGCGCCGACGACACCCGTCCGCTGTGGGACTCGCCTTCCCTGCACACCGTCGACCTCGTCGCCGACGCCGCCGTACTCGCGGCCGAACCGGAGACCGCCCCCGCCGTCACGGTCTCCCCCGACCAGCTCGCGTACGCCATCTACACCTCGGGCTCGACGGGCCGCCCCAAGGGCACCCTCGTACCGCACCGCAACATCACCCGGCTGTTCTCCGCGACCGACCACTGGTTCGGCTTCGGCCGTGACGACGTCTGGACGCTGTTCCACTCCATCGCCTTCGACTTCTCCGTCTGGGAGCTGTGGGGCGCCCTCCTGCACGGCGGCCGGCTCGTCGTGGTGCCGTACGCCACCAGCCGCTCGCCCGAGGAGTTCCACCGGCTGCTGCGCGACGAGCGGGTCACCGTCTTGAACCAGACCCCCTCGGCCTTCTACCAACTGGCGCGCGCCGACGAGGAGTACGAGGACCGGCGGACCGCCGACGATCCGGGACTCGCGCTGCGTCATGTGGTGTTCGGGGGTGAGGCGCTGGACGTCAGCGCGCTCGCCAGCTGGTTCCGGCGCCACGGCGACACCCGCCCCCGCCTGGTCAACATGTACGGGATCACCGAGACGACGGTGCACGTCACCTACCGGCCGCTCACCGCCCGCGACGCGGCCGAGGGCCGGGGCAGCGTCATCGGCGTACCCATCCCCGACCTGCGTCTCCACCTCCTGGACCACCGGGGGCGCGCCGTTCCGCGCGGCGCCGTGGGCGAGCTCTTCGTCGCGGGCGCCGGTCTGGCCCGTGGCTATCTGCACCGCCCGGCGCTCACCGCCGAGCGCTTCCCGGCCGACGGCACGGCGACCGGAACGGCGACCGGCACGGCCCCCGGGCGGGCCGATGCCGAGGTCCCCGCCGCCGGAGCGGGGGAGCGGCTGTACCGTACCGGCGACCTCGCCAGAGTGCTCCCCGACGGCGACCTCGAATACCTGGGCCGGATGGACGGCCAGGTCAAACTGCGCGGCTTCCGGATCGAGCTCGGCGAGGTCGAGGCGGCCCTCACCACCCATCCCCTCGTCGACGCGGCGGTCGCGCTCGTCACCCGGGACGCCTCCGGCACCGACACCCTGGTCGGCTACCTGGCCGTGCCGGGCGCGGACGAGAGCCCCACCGTCGAGGCCCTGCGGGCCCACCTCGCCGAACGCCTGCCCGCGTACATGATTCCGGGCGCCTTCGTCACGCTGCCCGCCTTCCCCCTCACCGCCAACGGGAAGGTGGACCGGCGCGAGCTGCCCGCACCCGGCACCGCGGGCCTGGCACCGGCCCGGTCGTACGAGCCGCCGCGCGGCCCCGTCGAGACGGCGCTCGCCGAGATCATCGGGCAGGTGCTGGGCCACGAGCGGGTCGGCGCCGAGGACAACTACTTCTCGCTCGGCGGGGACTCCATCCGCTCCCTACAGGTGCTGGCCCGCGCCCGGGAGCGGGGCATGCGCTTCGCGGTGGTCGACCTGATGCGCCACCAGACGGTCCGCGCCCTCGCGCCCACCGTGGTCGTGGAGGACGCGGCGCCGTCCGAGGCGGCGCACCCCCGGGGGCTGGTCCCGTACGAGCCGTTCTCGCTGGTCGCCGACCGCGACCGGGCGGCGCTCCCGGAGGGTCTGGAGGACGCCTATCCCATGACCAGGCTCCAGGCCGGGATGTTGTTCCACAGCGACCTGCCCGCCGCCGGTGGGCCGATGTACCACAACGTCGCGTCCTACCACGTCAAGGCCCCGTACTCGGAGCGCGCCTGGCGGCGCGCGGTGGCCACGGTCGCCGCCCGCCACGAGATGCTCCGTACTTCCTTCGACCTGAACGGTTTCGGCGAGCCCCTGCAGCTCGTCCGCCGCGGCGCCCGGCCCGAGGTCACCTTCGAGGACCTCGGCGGCCTCGACCCGCAGGCCCGGGAGACGGCGATCGCGGCCCGCTACGCGGCGGAACGCGGGCGCCCCTTCGACTGGAACAGCGCCCCGCTGATGCGCCTGCACGTCCAGCGGCGCTCGGACGAGGACTTCCAGCTCTTCATCGCGGAGCACCACGCCGTCATGGACGGCTGGAGCGAGCGGTCGTTGTTCACCGAACTCAGCTCCTGTTACGTGGAGTTCTGCTCGGCGGACCACCCCGGTGACCCCGGTGACCCCGGTGGCGCCGAGGGCCCGGCGCCGCAGGCCGGTGGCCCCCGCTCGCGCTTCGCCTCGTTCGTCGCGCTGGAGCGGGCGGCCCTGGCCGACCCGGCCCAGCGGGCCTTCTGGACCGAGCGGACGGCCGGCGCCACCGTCGCACGTCTGCCCCGGCCCGAGGCCCGGGGCGGCCCTTCCCGGATGGAGTGGTGCCTGCGGCCGCTGCCGGCCGGACTCCAGGAGCGGCTGGCCGCCGTGGCGGCCGCACTGGGCGTGCCGCTGCGCACCGTGCTGCTCGCCGCGCACGTGCGCGTCATGGCCGTGCTCGGCGGCAGTGACGACGTGACCACCGGAGTCGTGCACAACGGCCGCCCGGAGGAGGCCGACGCGGACAAGGTGATCGGCGTCTTCCTGAACACCCTGCCCCTGCGAGTCGACCTGGACGCGGCCGGGCGGACCTGGCGCGGACTCGTCCGACACATAGCGGAGTCGGAGGTGGCCGTCCACGAGCACCGCCGGTTCCCGCTCGCCGAGATCCTGCGCACGACCGGCGGCGCCCCGCTCTTCGAGACCTTCTTCAACTTCACTCACTTCCACATCGAGCGCGACGGGCCGGCCGACGCCGCGTTCGCCGTACTGGAAGAGACGGGTGAGGCCGGTACGGACTTCGCCTTCGGGGCCGAGTTCTCCCGCACCCCCGACGGCGAGCTCCTGGAACTGGGCCTGCGCTTCGACGCGGCACAGTTCTCCGCCGGGCAGATCGCCGAAGTCCACGGCTACTACACGGCCGCCCTCCAGGACCTGGCGGACACCCCGGACGGCGATGTCCGCGGCCGCGGGTTGCTGTCCGCGGCCGAACTGGCCCGCTACGCGAAGTGGAACGACACCGGCCGTACGTACGACCGCCCGCACGTCCTGACCCGGCTGATCGAGGCGCAGACCCGCGCGACCCCCGACGCGCCGGCGGTCCGCTTCGAGGGTGCCCAGCTGAGCTACCGGGAGCTGGACGAGGCCGCCGAGCGGCTCGCCGTCCGGCTGCGGTCGGCCGGGACTGGGCCCGGGTCCTTCGTCGGGCTGCTGCTGGACCGTTCCCTGGACCTACCGGTCGCACTGCTCGCCGTGCTGAAGTCAGGTGCCGCGTACGTACCACTGGACCCCGAGCACCCGCGGGCGCGGGTCTTGGCGTTGGTCGCCGAGGCGGGGATCGGCGTGGTGGTGGCCGACGAGCGGTGGGAGGCGCCGCTGCGCGCCGCCGGAGCCACCGTCGTCCGCGCGGACGGCAGCGACGACGGCGACGACGGCGACGACGGCGACCGCCTTGCCACCGGCCCCCTACGGCACGCCGCGCCCGAGGACCCGGCCTACATGATCTTCACCTCCGGGTCCACCGGCAAGCCCAAGGGCGTCGTCGTCTCGCACCGGGCGATCGCCAACCGGCTGCTGTGGATGCAGGAGGAGTACGGCCTGCGGCCGGGGGAGCGGGTGGTGCACAAGACCCCCTACACCTTCGACGTCTCCGTGTGGGAGCTGTTCTGGCCGTTGCTGACCGGCGCCACGATCGTCGTCGCCCGTCCCGGAGGCCACCGCGAACCGGCCTACCTGGCGGAGCTCGTGCGCTCCGAGTCCGTCACCACGGCACACTTCGTGCCCTCGATGCTGAGCGTGTTCCTCGACGACCCGCGGGCCGTCGCGGGAGCCGCCGGGCTCACTCGGATGGTGTGTAGCGGGGAGGCACTTCCGTCCGAGGTGCAGAACCGGTTCCTGCGACTGCTTCCCGGAGTGGAGCTGCACAACCTGTACGGTCCGACCGAGGCGGCCGTCGACGTCACCTCCTGGCACTGTCGTCCCGACGGCGGCGACACGGTCCCCATCGGCCGGCCGATCGCGAACATGCGGACCCACATCCTGGACCCCCGGCTCGCCGAGGTCCCCCTGGGGGTCACGGGCGAGCTGATGCTGGAGGGCGTCGGCCTCGCCGAGGGCTACCACGGCCGCCCCGACCTCACCGCGGATCGTTTCATCGCGCACACCGCTCCCGACGGGACGGTCCGCCGTCTCTACCGCACCGGCGACCTGGCCCGGTACAGGGCGGACGGCGCCATCGAGTACGCGGGCCGCACCGACCACCAGTTGAAGATCCGCGGGCTGAGGGTGGAACCGGGCGAGATCGAAGCCGCCCTGGCCGAACATCCGGCGGTGCGCGCCTGCGCCGTCCTGGCGCGCGGAGAGAGGCTCGTGGCCTACGTCGTCTCCCCGGACGGCGCCGCCGACCCGGCGGAACTGGCCCGCCACACCGCCGACCGGGTGCCGCAGTACATGGTCCCGGGTGCCTGGGTCCGGCTCGACGCCCTGCCGCTGACCGCCAACGGCAAGCTCGACCGCGCCGCCCTGCCCGATCCGGACCCGGCGGACGCCCGTGGCGGGAGGCCACCGGCGCCGCCCCGCGACGAGACGGAGTCGCGCCTCGTCGGTATCTGGGAACAGCTGCTCGACGCCGGCCCCGTCGGTGTCCACGACGACTTCTTCGCCGCCGGCGGCCACTCCATCGTCGCCCTGCGGCTGATCGGGCGCATCAACCGGGAGTTCGGTGAACGCCTGGGAGTGCAGGCCGTCATGGAGCACCCCACGGTGGCCCGCCAGGCGGCGCTGCTGCGGGACAGGGACAGGGACAGGGACAAGGCCCGGGGCGCCACGACGGACCCGGTGGTGCGCATCCAGCCCGACGGAGACCGCGACCCGCTCTTCCTCGTCCATCCGATCGGCGGCCACGTCTTCTGTTACCGCGCGCTCGCCGGCGCCCTGGGCCGGGAACGGCCCGTCTACGGACTCACGGCGCCGGGGCTCGCCCCCACCGCCGGCGAAGCCCCGGCCACGGCGGAGGGCGACACCGGGACCGCCTCGGTCGAGGAGCTCGCCGCCGCGCATGTGGCCGTGCTGCGCCGGATCCGCCCGGCCGGGCCCTATCACCTCGCCGGCTGGTCCTTCGGCGGACTGCTCGCCTACGAGATGGCCGTCCAACTGCGGGCCGCGGGCGAGGAGGTGACCACCCTCACGCTCCTGGACACCGCCTACCCCGAGTCGGACCGGGTGCCCGACGACGACAGCGCCCTCCTGGAGTGGTTCCACGAGGACCTGGCCCGCTCCGCCGGCGCCGACCCGGGGGAGGAGACGCGGGCGGCCCTGCGCACCGCGCTGTCCGCGCGGACGACCGCGGCCGGACGGATCGGGGCGCTCGCCGAACAGGTCGCGAGCAGCGGCATCGCACCCGGTGTGGAAGCGGCCGAACTGGCCCGGTACTACACGGTCTTCCGTACCGGTCTGTTGGCCGCCGCCCGCTACCGGCCGCCCGCGGGCCACGGCCCCCTCCACTTCCACCAGAGTGCCACCGGCGCCGCCGACCGCGCCGCCGAGCGGTGGGCCGCCCGGGTGCCGGACGGCTTCACCTCCTACGAGCTCCCGACCGACCACTACGGGATGATGCGGCTCCCGCACGCCGCCGACATCGCGGCAGCCGTCCGCGCGGCGCTCGACGCCGCCGACGCCCGCTGACCCGGCGCGGCGCCCCCGGGGCCGCGACGGGGCGCGCGCCGGCCCGGCCAGTACCCCTGCGCCCCGCCCCCTTCCCGACCGCCGCCCGCCGTGCACCCGCGGGCGGCCCCTCCCGCCGTGCCACCGCACCGGACCGAACAGAACGGAACCCCACCACGTGACGAGCGAAGCCACGGGACCCACCGCCGCGCTCAGCGGCCGCATCCGCAGCGGCCCGAGCGAACTGCTGCACGAAGAGGTGCTCGCCCCGCAGTTCGGGTTCGAATCCCGCCACCTGTTGCACCACTACGTCGCCATCGAGAAGACCCTCACCGCCGAGTACGCCCGGATGGACCTGGTCACCACCGGGGAGGCCCGGGACATCGCGGTCCGCCTGGACGCAGTGGGGGCCGACACCCTGACCGCCGAACCGGGCGCCAACATGTCGGACATCGCCTTCGCCCTCGAACGCCACGTCGAGGCGGGACTGCCCCGTCCGGTCGTCAACTGGCACGTGGACCGCAGCCGCAACGACCTCCAGTCCTGCGCCCAGGTGATGTACGGACGCGACCAGCTCACCCGGTTCGCGGACGCGCTGACGGAACTCGTCGCCGTGACAATGGAGTTGGCCGAGGCCACCTGTGAACTGCCGATGCCCGGCTACACGCACTTCCAGGCCGCGCAGGTCATCACCCCCGGCTTCTACCTGACCGCGGTCGCCGAGCACCTCCTGCACACCCAGCGCCGGCTGGTGCGGACGTACGACGGCATCGACGCCTGCCCGCTGGGCGCCGGCGCCATGGCCGGGCAGGAACTGCCGTGGGACCGCGACCGGATGGCGCGGTCGCTGGGCTTCTCCCGACCGCAGCCGCACGCCCTGACGGCGGTCGCCTCACGCCGCTGGAGCGCCGAACTCACCGCGGAACTGAGCCTCCTCGGGACCGCCCTCAGCCGCTTCGCCACCGACCTGCTCACCTGGGGCGGCAGCGAGTACGGCTTCATCGAGCTGCCCGACGAACTGTCCGGCATCTCCTCCGCCATGCCGCAGAAGAAGAACTACCCGGTCCTGGAACGCATCCGGGGACGCACCGCGCACCTGGCCGCCTTCCACTTCGACGTGCTGCTCGGCCAGCGCAACACCCCCTTCTGCAATCTGGTCGAGGTCTCCAAGGAGGCCGGCACCCACCTGCTGAACGCCTTCGACTCGGCGCACGGCACCGTCCGCCTGCTCACCGAGGTGCTGCGCAGGACGGCCTTCCGCCCCGACGCGATGCGCGCCGTGTGCGAGCGCGAGTTCCTCGGCGGCTTCAGCCTGGCCAACGCCCTCACCCTCACCGAGCAGGTGCCCTGGCGCACCGCACAGGTGATCGCCGGCAAGTACATCGTGCTCGCCGTCGCGGCCGGCGCCGCCCCCGCGCCCGGGAAACCCGACCTGCTCACCGAGGCCGCCGCCGCCCACGGAGTCGTCCTCACCGCCCCCAAGGCCCTGCTCGACGCCGCCTTCGACGTGGACCTCGGGCTGGAACGCATGGTCTCCGCCGGCTCGGCCCGCCCCGCCCGCGTACGCGAACTGCTCGAAGCCCAACGGGACGAGCTGCGACTGCTGCGCGCCGACTGGGCGCGGCGGGCCCGCGCCGTTCGCGACGGAGCCGAGGAGAGGGACCGGGCGCTGTACGGAGCGGCCCGGACGCAGGACCGCGAGACCGCAGCGGAGGAGGGCGACGATGCCGTCGGCGACGACGTACAGTCCGGGCACTGAACCGGGCTCGCCCGCACCCGCCGTCGGCCACGCCTTCGGCACGTTCGGGGAACTGCTCCAAGGCGCGCTGCCGGAGCCGGACGGGGACTTCCTGGTCACCTTCCCGCTGGCCCGCTGGGCCACGGCCACCTTCCACCACCGGCCCGGACAGCGCGGCGTGCGTGTGCACCCGGCCCACAAGGGCAAGTCCCGGCGTGTCGCCGAGACGGTCCTGGCCTCGCTCGGGGTCGAGGGCGGCGGCCTGCTGGAGATCGGTGGCGGGCTGCCCGAGGGCAAGGGGTTGGCCAGTTCCTCCGCCGACCTGGTGGCCACCGTGCGGGCCGTCGGGGCCGCCTTCGGCCGCTCCTTCGGCCCGGCCCGCACCGAGGCGTTCCTGCGCGGCATCGAACCGGCCGACGGAGTGATGTACGACGAGATCGTCGCCTTCCACCACCGCGAGGTGCGCCTGCGCCGCCGGCTCGGGGTCCTGCCCCCGCTCACCGTCGTCGCCCACGACGAGGGCGGCCAGGTCGACACGGTCGCCCACAACCTCCGGGCCCGGGCGATCGGCCCGGACGAACGGCGCGAGTACGCCGGGCTGCTGGACCGGCTCGCCGCCGCGATCGCCGGCGCCGACCTGCCCGAGGTGGGCGCGGTCGCCACCCGCAGCGCCGAGATGAACGCCGCGCGGCGGGCCCGCTCCGGCTTCCACGACCTGCGGGCCGTGTGCCGCGAGGTCGACGGCCTCGGGCTGGTGCTCGCCCACAGCGGCACCATGCTCGGCGTCCTCCTGGACGCCGGCGACCCGGAGCTCGCCGCGAAGACCGACCGGATCCGGACCGCCTGCGCCCCCCTCGGCGGGGAGGTGTCCGTGCACCGCTCGCTCGGAGCCGGCGACTGCTGGACCCCGGCCCGGGGAGAGCCCGTACCGGCCCTCCCCGCCGCCACTGCGCCGTCCGGGGCTGGCGCCACCGCTCCCCACCGCCTTCCCGAGCTGGAGACCTGACCATGCTGTTCGACACCGTCACCGACGCGATAGGCCGGACCCCCCTGGTCCGGCTCCGCCTGGGCGAGGCACGAGGGGTGGAGGTATACGCCAAGCTGGAACTGCAGAACCTGTTCGCCATGAAGGACCGCGTCGCCCGCAACATCCTCTTCGAGGCCCGCCGGCTCGGCGTCCTCGCACCCGGGGCCCCCGTCATCGAGAGCTCGTCCGGCACCATGGCCCTGGGCGTGGCGCTGGTCGGCCGGGCGCTCGGCCACGAGGTCCACATCGTCACCGACCCCCGCATCGACCCCGTCACCCTCGCGAAACTGCGCGCCCTGGGCTGCCGGGTGCACATCGTCGAGGCGATGACCAGCCACGGTTGGCAAAGCGCCCGCCTGGAGCGGCTTGCCGAGCTGATGCGCGAACTGCCGGGCGCGTTCTGGCCGCAGCAGTACACCAACCCCGACAACCCCGGCGCCTACCGCGGGCTCGCCGCCGAACTCATCGACGACCTCGGTGAGTTCCACGTCCTGGCCGGTGCGGTCGGCAGCGGCGGCTCGTTGTGCGGCACGGCCCGCGCCGTCAAGGAGACCCTGCCGGGGCTGCGCGTGGTCGGCGTCGACTGCGTCGGCAGCGCCCTCTTCGGCCAGCCCGACGTACCCCGGCGCCTGCAGAGCGGACTGGGCAACAGCCTGCTGCCGGCCAACCTCGACCGCCCGCTCGTCGACGAGGTGCACTGGCTCAACGACCACGAGGCGTTCGCGGCGGCCTGGGACCTCGCCCGCGAGCAGCAGATCTTCGGCGGCAACACCTCCGGTTCCGTCTACCGTGTGCTGGGCGACCTCGCCGAGCGTGCCGAACCGGGCACCCGCATCGTCGGCATCCTGCCCGACCGGGGCGACCGCTACGCCGACACGGTGTACGACGAGGCGCACTGGGCCGCCCACGCCCTTCGGGAGGTGCCGCGCGCGACCCGCCCGGCCACCGTCCCCGCCGACACGATCGCGCACACCTGGTCGCGCAGGGACTACGAGGCGCCCGCCGGAATCCGGCGCCACCTGCTGTTCGTGGAGTCCAACACCACCGGCACCGGGATGATGGCCCTGGACCTGGCCCGTGAGACCGGCTGCGTACCCGTCCTGCTGACCGCGGACCCGGACCGCTACCGGGGGCTCGACGCCACCGGCGCCGAGGTGGTGCGCTGCGACACCAACTCGGCGGTCGCCCTGCGCACGGCGGTCCAAGAGCGCTTCCGCCGCGAGGAGATCGCCGGCGTCACCACCACCAGCGACTTCTACGTACCGGCCGTGGCGGCCCTGGCCCGCTGGCTCGGCCTGCCCGGCAACCCGGAGGAGGCCATGGTCGTCTGCCGCGACAAGTCCGCCCTGCGCGCCACCCTGCACGCCGCCGGTGTGCGCCAGCCGCGGTACGCGATCGTCCGGGACCCGGCGCGGATCGCCGACGCCGTGGCCCGCACCGGACTGCCCTGCGTCGTCAAGCCCGCCGACGACTCCGGCTCCACCGACGTCCTGCTCTGCTCCGACGAAGCCTCCGCCGCCGCCCAGGCCGCCCGTATCCTCGCCGTCACCACCAACGTCCGCGGGATGCCGACCGTGGGCACCGTACTCGTCGAGGAGTACCTCGACGGGCCGGAGTACAGCGTGGAGATGTTCACCTGGGACGGGCGCGCCGAGTGCGTGGGCATCACGGCCAAGTCCGTCACCGGAAGCCCGCACTTCGTGGAGCACCGCCACCTGTTCCCCGCGCCGCTCCCGGCCGCGGTGGCGCAGCGGATCACCGAGACGGTGACCGCGGCCCTCGAAGCGGCCGACGTCCGCCTCGGCGCCACCCACACCGAGGTGAAGCTGACCCCCGAGGGGCCCGCCGTCATCGAGATCAACCCCCGGCCGGCCGGCGGCATGATCCCCGAACTGGTCCGGCTGGCCACCGGCGTACGGCTCCTGGAGCAGCAGTTGAGGGTGGCCGTCGGACTGCCGCCCGAGCTGAAGCCCGCGCACGAGGGCCACGCCGGCATCCAGTTCCTGCTCGCCGACGCCGACGGGATCCTGGAGGCCGTCGAAGGCGTCGAGGCGGCTGCCCGGAGCGAGGACATCGAGGCCGTCACGGTCACCGCCGCCCCCGGTGCCCACGTCCGGCGCGCGCAGAACGCCGCCGACCGGCTCGGGCACCTCATCGCCCGGCACCCCGAGGCGCGGGGGGTCACCGAGGCCCTCGACGCCGCCCGGAGCCTGGTGCGCCTGTCCGTGGGCCCCGCGCCCCGTCCCTGACGACGCGGCCCGCCGGCCCCCGCGGGTCCCGCCACCCGTCCTTCCTTCTGCTTTCCTTCCTGCCTTTCGATCCCACACACCTTGAGGTGACTGACCATGAGCAACCCCTTCGAGAACGACCAGGCCTCCTACACCGTCCTGCGCAACGAGCAGCTCCAGCACTCGCTGTGGCCGGCCGCCCAGCCCGTCCCCGCGGGCTGGACCGCGGTGCACGGACCCGACGGGCGCCAGAGCTGCCTGGACTACGTCGAGCAGAACTGGACCGACATGCGGCCGGCCTCGCTGGTCGCCGCCCTCTCCGGGAACACCCCCCGGTGACCGACCACGAAACCATCCTCCGCACGCTGTTCGAGGAAGTCCTGGGCCTGCCCGCGGTCCACCCCGCGCAGAGCTTCACGGGCCTTGGCGGCGACAGCATCCAAGCCATCCAGGTCGTCAGCCGGGCCCGCCTGGCGGGCGTGGTCGTCACCACCCGCGAGGTGCTGCGCAGCGAGAGCGTGAGCGTCCTCGCCGCCGCGGCCCGCACCGACGACCGGGCCGGCGGGCAGCGCGGGCCGGTGGAGCCGCCGCGACGTTTCGGCCCGCTCACCCCCACCCCGATCATGGAGTGGCTGGGCGAGCTGGACGGCCCCGTCGACAGCTACAACCAGTCGCTGGTGGTCCGGACGCCGGCGGGGTTCGACGCCCCCGCGGCCGAACGCGTCGTACAGGCCCTGCTCGACACCCACGACGTGTTGCGGCTCCGGCTGCCCGATGGCCTGGCGACGCCGGTGCCGGCGGCCGAGATCCCCGAACCCGGGACGGTGGCCGCCGCCGGGCTCGTCCAGCGGGTGGACGCCCGCGCCGTCGCCGAAGAGGAACTGCCCGCCCTGATGCGCCGCCACATGCGGACGGCCCGGGGGCTGCTCTCGCCCCGGGACGGGACCGTGCTGCGGGCCGTACTCCTCGACCGCGGCGCCGAACGCCAGGGTCGCCTCGCCCTGGTCGTCCACCACCTGGCCGTCGACGGGGTGTCCTGGCGCATCCTCCAGGACGACCTGCGCACCTGCTGGGCGGCCCTGGCCGAGGGCGCCGTCCCGGTACCCGACGCGGTGCACACCCCGTTCGCGCACTGGGCGGACCTGCTGCGCGCCGAAGCCACTTCGGGCCGCCGGATGGCCGAAGCCGCCCGCTGGGAGGACGTGCTGCGCACGGCCGCCGCCCCACTGGCCGGCGTGCGCGAACCCGGTGGCCTCGACTCCGAGGCCGAGCGGAACACCCATGTGCTCACCCTGCCACCGGAGTTCACCGGCCCCCTGCTGACGGCCGCCCCGGGCCTGGTCAACGGCACCGTCAACGACGTGCTGCTGACCGCGCTGGCCCTGGCGGTGCTGAGTTGGCGCCGCGCACTCCCCGGCGGCGCCCAGGAGGACGCCGCCCACGACCCCGCCCGCGGGCGCGTCCTCGTCGACGTGGAGGGACACGGCCGGGAGGACGTGGTCGACGGCCTGGACCTGTCCCGCACCGTCGGCTGGTTCACCACCGTCTACCCGGTCGGCCTCGACCTGGGACCGACCGACCTCGCCGACGCCCGCGCCGCCGGCCCCGCCCTGGGCGCCGCCCTGCGGCTGGTCAAGGAGCAGCTGCGCGCCGTACCCGACAAGGGCATCGGCTTCGGGTTGCTGCGCCACCTGAACTCGTGCACCGGCCCGGCGCTCGCCCGGCGCGGAATCCCCGAGATCGGCTTCAACTACCTCGGCCGCTTCCCGATGGGCGACGACGGGGACTGGTCCGCCGCCCCCGGGCACGCCTTCGCCCTCGACGACGCGGACGAGGGCTTCCCGATGGCCCACGCCGTGGAGGTCAACGCGGCCGCCCACGAGGGGCCGGACGGACTGACCCTCAGCGCCACCTGGACCTGGGCCGGCAACGCCTACCCGGGGGATCGCGTCCGCGCCCTCGCCGAGGAGTGGTTCGCCATGCTGCGGGCCCTGGCCCGCCACACCACCCGGCCCGGCGCGGCCGGACTGACCCCGTCCGACGTGTCGCTGGCCGACATCAGCCAGGCGGACCTCGACGACTTCGAATCCCAGCTCGGAGAACTGCTGTGATCCCTCTGTCCCACGCCCAGCAGCGGCTGTGGTTCCTCGGCCGCGACGGCGAGGACGGCGCGCAGTACAGCATCCCCGTGGGGCTGCGGCTGCACGGCACGCTCGACCGCGACGCACTCGGCGGCGCCCTCGCCGACGTCACGGACCGGCACGAAGCGCTCCGGACGCTCTTCCCGGACGAGGAGGGCCGCCCCCGACAGGAGGTCCTCGCCGCCGGAGCCGCCAGACCGGACCTGCCCGTCACCCCCTGCACCGCAGGGGAGCGCGAGCGACTCGTCGCCGCGGCCCTGCGGCAGTCGTTCGACCTCACGGCCGAGATCCCGCTGCGCGCCCACCTGTTCGCCCACGGGGACGAGGACCACTACCTGCTGCTGGTCCTGCACCACATCGCCGGGGACGGCCGGTCCCTGGACCTGCTGGTCCGGGACCTCGCCGCCGCCTACACCGCCCGGGTCCGCGACGAGGACCCGAAGTGGTCCGAACTGTCTCTCCAATACCCGGACTTCGCGATCTGGCAGCGGGAACTGCTCGGGGACGCGGGTGATCCGGGGTCCCTGCACGCCCGGCAGCTCGCGCACTGGACCCGTGTCCTGGAAGGACTGCCCGAGGAACTGGAGCTGCCGACCGACCGGCCGCGGCCGCCCGTCGCCTCCCACCGCGGAGCGCTGGTGACCGCGCTCCTCGACCCCGCCCTGCACACCGCGCTCGCGGACCTCGCGCAGGCGCGTCGGGCGACACCGTTCATGGCGGTGCAGTGCGCCTTCGCGGCCCTGCTCACCCGGCTCGGCGCGGGCACCGACCTACCGCTGGGCTGCCCCGTCGACGGGCGGGACGACGAGGCCCTGGACGATGTCATCGGCCTCTTCGTGCACACCCTCGTCGTCCGCGCCGACACCTCCGGGGACCCGACGTTCGAAGAGCTGCTCGACCGGGTGCGCGATGCGGTCCTGGACGCCCACGCCCATCCGGACGTTCCCTTCGAGGCCCTGGTCGAACGACTGAACCCGGCCCGCTCCGCCTCCCGGCACCCGCTCTTCCAGGTCGCCGTCGCCGGACAGCGCGGCGCGGGCCCCGACCCCGAACTGCCGGGCCTGCTCACCCGGGTGGAGGCGGTCCGTACGGCGACCGCCAAGTTCGACCTGACCCTGGAGGTCGACGAGCGGCGCGACCCCGCCACCGGGGCCCCCGCCGGGATCCGACTGGCCTTGGAATACGCGAGCGACCTCTTCGACGCGGCCACCGCGCAGGGACTCCTCGACCGGCTGGTACGGCTGACCGCCGCCGCCGTGCACGAGCCCGCCGCGCCCCTCGCCGCCCTCGACGTCCTCGCACCCGAGGAACGCGCGGAGCTGTTGGCGGGCCGCCCGGCCGGTCCCGCGCAGCCACAGGATCACCGCTCGACCGTGCACGGACTGTTCGCGCGGCGGGCCGCGGAGCACCCCGGACGCACCGCCGTGGTCTGCGCCGACCGCGAGGCCACGTACGGGGAACTCGACCTGCTCTCCGACGCGATCGCCGACCGCTTGGAGGACCTCGGGGTGCGCCCCGGCGACGCCGTCGCCGTGCTGATGGAACGCTCCGTCGAACTGATCGCCGCCTGCCTGGGCGTGCTGAAGGCCGGCGCCGCCTACCTGCCGCTGGACGCGCGGGCCCCGCGAGCACGGTCCGCCGCGGTCGTGGGCGGAGCCGGTGCGACCGTACTGGTCACGGACTCCGCGCGGCCCGACGACGAGCTCGTCGAGGCCCTCGGTGTGGGCCGCGTGCTGCGGCCCCGACCGGGTACGGAGCCCGTCCGCTCCGCGCGCACCGCCGTCCGGGGCCCCGGCCACGCGGACGCCCTCGCCTACGTGATGTACACCTCCGGTTCCACCGGCACCCCCAAGGGGGTCGCCGTCCCGCACCGTGAGGTCGTCGCCCTCGCGCGGGACGGCCGCTGGCGCGGCGGCGCCCACGAGCGGGTGCTGTTCCGCTCCCCGCACGCCTTCGACGCCTCCACCTACGAACTGTGGGTGCCGCTGCTCAACGGCGGACTCGTCGTAGTGGCCCCGCCCGGGGACCTGGACGTCGCGGAACTCGCCCGCCTGATCGCCGACCGGAAGGTCACCGGCACCTTCCTCACCGCGACCCTCTTCAACGTGCTGGCCGACGCGCACCTGCACGAACTGGCCTCGCTGCGCGAGGTGATGACCGGCGGCGAGGCCGCCTCGCCGCCCATGGTCCGCCGGGTGCGCGAGGCCTGCCCGGACACCACCGTCACCAACGCGTACGGGCCGACGGAGACCACCACCTTCTCGGCCACCTTCCCCGTCGCGCCCGGCGTGCCGGTCCCCGAGGGTCGCGTCCCCATCGGCCGGCCCCTGGACGGCACCCGGCTGTACGTCCTCGACGACCGGCTCGACCCCGTCCCCCCGGGGGTCGCCGGCGAGCTCTACATCGCCGGCAGCGGCCTGGCGCAGGGCTACCTGGGCCGCCCCGCGCTGACGGCGGAACGCTTCGTGGCCTGCCCCCACGGGCCCGCGGGGGAACGGATGTACCGCACCGGCGACCGCGCCCGCTGGAACGCGACCGGACAACTGGAGTACCTCGGCCGGGCCGACCGGCAGGTCAAGATCCGCGGTCTGCGCATCGAACCGGGCGAGATCGAGAGCGTGCTCGCCGCGCACCCCGCGGTGGGACAGGCCGCGGTCACCGTGGTGGCCGGTCCCGCGGGCCCCGCGCTCGCCGGCTACGTCGTGCCGGCCGACGGCGCCGAGGCCCCCGGAGCCGCCGCACTGCGCGAACACCTCGCCGGGGCCCTGCCGGACTACATGGTGCCCGGCACGATCACGCTGCTGGACCGCTTCCCCGTGACACCCAACGGCAAGATCGACACGGGGGCCCTGCCCGCTCCCGGCCCGGCAGCCCCCGACCGGGCCCACGTGGCCCCGCGGACCGACATCGAGCGCGCCCTGTGCGCCGTGTGGGAGTCCGTCCTCGGTTACGAGCGCATCGGAGTCCGCGACAACTTCTTCGACCTCGGCGGCCATTCGCTCCTCGCCACCCGGCTCCTCGCCGAGGTCCGCTCCGCGCTCGGGACGACCGTGGGCATCCGTGCGTTCTTCGCCGCGCCGACGGTGGAGCAGTTGGCGGGGTCCCTGGCCGCGAGCGCGGCGGGCACGGCGGGCGCGCCGGCCGACGAACCGGCGGTGGTCCGCCGCCCCCGCCGCCCGCAAACCGGCTGACCCACCCGGCCGTTCCCCCCGACCCGGCCCGACCCGGCCCTTCCCCCCGAACCGTCCCGTCCCGCACCGCACCGCACCACGGAGGAACCGCCATGAACCGCCCACCGACCGAGCCGTCCGCCGACTCCGTCCGGTCCCGCGTCGAGGACGTGCTGCCGCTGTCCCCGCTCCAGGACGGCATCCTCTTCCACTCCCTCTTCGACGAGAGCGAACGGGACGTCTACGTCGCCCAGTTGCTCCTCGAACTCACCGGGCCCCTCGACGCCGGCCGGCTGCGGGCCGCCGCCGACGGTGTCCTCGCCCGGCACGCCAACCTCCGCGCCGGCTTCCTGCGCCGCGCCTCCGGCGAACCCGCCCAGGTGGTCCGGCGCGACGTCCACGTCCCCTGGCGGGACGAGGACCTGTCCGCTCTCGACGGCCCCGCCCTGCGCCACGCCCTCGACACCCTGCTCGCCGAGGACCGGGCCCGCCGCTTCGACCTCGCCCGGCCCCCGCTGCTGCGCTTCACCCTCATCCGCACCGGTCCCCACAGTCACCGGCTGCTGCTCACCTACCACCACATCCTGATGGACGGCTGGTCCTGGCCCGTCCTGGTCCGCGAACTGCTCGCCGCCCACGCCGCCGGACCCGACGCCCCGGCGCCCGCGCCC
This sequence comes from Streptomyces sp. Tek67B01, assembly GCF_055231995.1. Taxonomy (NCBI): domain Bacteria; kingdom Bacillati; phylum Actinomycetota; class Actinomycetes; order Kitasatosporales; family Streptomycetaceae; genus Streptomyces; species Streptomyces sp. Tek67B01. The sequence goes on along the minus strand of NZ_JBUYUY010000001.1, from coordinate 1,135,305 downwards.
GTCACCCCCTACTCCGCCTTCCTGCGCTGGCTCGACACCCGCGACACCGAGGCCGCACGGGCCGCTTGGAGCCGCTCGCTGGCCGGCCTCGCCGGCGGCACCCGGACGGCGCCGGTGTCCGTGCCCCCCGGATCCGTACTCCCGGACCGGGTGGAGACCCAGCTCACCGAGACGACCACCGACCGGCTGGGCGAACTGGCTCGTGCCCACCGGCTGACGCCGGGCACCGTGCTCCAGGGCGCCTGGGCCCTGCTGCTCGGCCGGCAGATCCGCTCCGAGGACGTGGTGTTCGGCGCCATCGTCAGCGGGCGCTCCCCGGAGCTGCCCGGCGTCGCCGACATCGTGGGGCTGTGCATCAACACCGTCCCGGTGCGGGTGCGGATCGACCGCGCCGAGCCCCTCGTCGACTTCTTCGGACGTCTCCAAGAGGAGCAGGCCGCGCTGATCGAGCACCACCACCTCGGCCTCGCGGAAGTCCAGCGCCTCGCCGGGGCGGGGGAACTCTTCGACTCCTGCGTCGCCTTCCAGAACTACCCTGTCGACGCCGACGGACTGGCCGCCCTCTCCGCCGGCGATCTCCGCGTCGTCGATGTCGACCCCCACGACGCCGCTCACTACCCGCTCACTCTGACCGCCGTCCCCGGCGCCCGGCTGCGCCTCCAGATCGACTACCGCCCGGACGTCTTCGGCGCGGAGCACGCCCGGGCCATGCTCGACCGGTTGGTCCGCCTCCTGGAAGCGGTGGTCGGGGAACCGAACCTGCCCGTCGGCGCGCTGGACCTGCTCTCCGTCGCCGAACGCCGGCGCGTGCTGGTGGAGTTGAACGACACCGCCCGCGACGAGGACTACGCCGAAGTGGTCGAGCGGGTACGGGAGCAGGCCGAGCTGAACCCGGGGGCGACGGCCGTGACCGACGACCGCGGCCGGGAGATCGGCTACGCCGGGCTCGTCGCCCGCACCGACACGCTCAGCCTGCGGCTGCTCGAAGCCGGCGTGGGCGCCGGCGACCTCGTCGCGGTCCTCAGCGAGCCCACGGCCGCCGTCCCCGTCGCCCTGCTCGGCATCCTGGGCGCGGGCGCCGCCTACGTACCGCTCGACCCCGAGGGCCCCGTCGGCCGCACCGCCGACCTGCTCGGCGCGGGCGGGATCGGCTGGCTGCTGGCGGCACCCGCCCAGCGGGAACGGGCCCGGGAGATCGCCGACGCGTGCGCGGGAGCCGTCCGTGTGCTGACCCTGGCGGACACGGAGGACACGGAGGACACGGCCCCGGCGACGCGTGCCCCCCTCGCCGGCGGCCCCGACGCCCTCGCGTACGTCTGCTTCACCTCCGGCTCCACCGGCAAGCCCAAGGGCGCCATGGTGCACCGGAGGGGCATGAACAACCACCTGCTCGCCAAACTGGACGACCTGGAACTGACCCCCGGCGACCGGGTGGTGATGAACGCCCCGCTGACCTTCGACATCTCCGTCTGGCAGATGCTCGCCCCGCTGATCAGCGGTGGCCGGGTGCACCTCGTCAGCCGGGACACGGCCCGGGACCCGGCCGTACTGTTCGCGGACGCGGCGGACCAGGGCATCACCGTGCTGGAGACGGTGCCCTCCTTCGTCCGCGCGGCGGTGGACCTCTGGGACGCCGGTGCGGTCCCGCCCGCCCTCCCCGACCTGCGCTGGTTCATCGTCAACGGCGAGGTCCTGCCGCCGGAACTGTGCGAACGCTGGTACGCCCGCCACCCGGACGCGGCGATCGTCAACGCCTACGGCCTCACCGAGTGCTCCGACGACAACACCCACGCGTTCATCGGCCACGACGTGGGCGCCCTGCTCGAACACGGGCGGCTGCCCGTCGGCCGGCCACTGCGCAACAACCGCCTGTACATCCTCGATCCCGGCCTCGCCCCCGTGCCGCCGGGCGTCCCGGGCGAACTGTTCATCGCGGGGACCGGCGTGGGCCCCGGGTACCTGCGCGATCCCCGCCGCACCAGCGAGCGCTACGTACCCGACCCGTTCGCGGCCGAGCCGGGCAGCCGGATGTACCGCACCGGCGACCTGGCCCGGCTCCGTGCGGACGGCCAGCTCGACTTCCTCGGCCGCCAGGACCACCAAGTCAAGATCCGCGGGAACCGCATCGAGCTCGGCGAAGTGGAGACGGCGCTGCGCGGCGTCCCGGGCGTCACCGAGGCGGTGGTCGCCGTCGACCGCGACCACGCCGGGCAGCAGCGGCTGATCGCCTACTACACCGGCTCTCCCACGCCCGAGGAGGTACGTTCCGCCCTGGGACTTGCCCTGCCGAACTACATGGTCCCGGCCATGTTCCTGGCCCTGCCCGCCTTCCCGCTCACCACCAACGGAAAGCTCGACCGCAAGGCCCTGCCCGACCCGGCCACCGTGGCCCGGCCCGCCGGCCGGGCCCCCGCGACCCCTGCCGAGCGGACGGTCTGCACGATTTTCGCCGAGGTGCTGGGCCTGCCCGGCGCCGGCCCGGACGACGACTTCTTCGCGCACGGCGGGCACTCCCTGCTCGCCACCCGGCTCATGGGCCGCGTCCGCAGCGAATGCGGTGTAGAGCTGACCATCCGGGACCTCTTCGAGACCCCCACCCCCGCCGGACTCGGCGGTCGCATCGCCGCCGCCGGGGCGGCCGCCGCGGCCGGACCCGCCCGCTCCGCCCGTCCCGCGCTGCGCCCGCGCGCCCGGGACCACGCCTGACCGGCCGCCCCACCCGTCCGACCGCTCGACGGCCGGGGCCTGCGGGCCCCGGCCGCGAGCCACCCGTACCGACCTGGAGAACACCATGACCCGCACCGCGCCCCCCGTACCGCTCAGCATCGCGCGGCAGGCGGGCCTCACCCCCGAAGCGACCGCGGCACGCGGGCCCGAGGGCGAGCTGACGTACCGCCTGCTCGACCGCCGGGCCCGCGCCCTCGCCCGGGAGCTGCGGGCAGCCGGCGCGGGCCCGGAGGACACCGTGCTGCTCGGCGTGCGCCGGGGCCCGCACTGGGCGGTCGGCGTCCTCGGCATCTGGTACGCGGGCGCCGCGCTGCTCCCGGTGGACCTGGACGCCCCGGACGAGAGGCTCCGTACGCTGACCCGCGCCGCCGGCACCCGGTACGCGGGCGCCCCCGGGCACCTCGCGGCAGCCGTCCTGCAACGGCGCTGCGGTCGTGAGCTGTTCTGGGCGGACACCGGCGCACGGGCCCTGGAGGAAGGGGAGCGGACGGAACTGCCCGAGCCGGTGCGGTGCGATCCGGATTCGCTCGCCTACGTGCTGTTCACCTCGGGGTCGACCGGGCAGCCCAAGCCCGTGGCGGTGGCCCACCGCGGTCTCGCCGCCCAGAGCGCGGTCCTGGCGGAGCGCTACGGACTGACCGCGGCGGACCGGGTGCTGCAGTTCGCGGCGCCCGCCTTCGACGTGGCGCTGGAAGAGGCGCTGCCCACCTGGTGCACGGGAGGCTCGGCCGTCTTCGTCGAGGACAACGTCCTCTCGCCCGCCGAACTGGAAGCCTTCCTGGCCGAACGCGCGGTGAGCGTGGTGAACCTGCCCACCCCGTACTGGGCCCAGTGGGCCAAGGACCTGGAGCGTCGGCCCAGGCCCCTGCCCGCGGCCTTGCGCCGGGTGGTCATCGGCAGTGACGCCGGACGCACCGCCGACCTCAAGCGCTGGGCCGCCGCGGGCGGTCCGCCCGTGGTCAGCTGCTACGGCCTGACCGAATCCACGATCACCGCAACCTCCTTCGAGGCCGGACCGGAGCGACTTTCGGCCTTCACCGGCGACGAGGTCATCCCGCTGGGCACCCCGCTCGCGGGCGTGCGGGCGTACGTCCTGGACGAGGCGCTGGCCGAGGCCGGGGCCGGATCGGCGGGCGAGCTGTACCTGGCCGGCGACTGCGTGGCCCGCGGCTACCACGGCCGGCCGGCGCTGACCTCGGAGCGCTTCGTCGCCGACCCCTTCGCCGGTACTCCGGGCGAGCGCATGTACCGCACTGGCGACCGGGTCCGGCGCGCGGCGGACGGCACGCTGGAGTTCCTGGGCCGCGCGGACGATCAGGTCAAGATCCGCGGCTTCCGGGTGGAGCTCAAGGAGGTCGAGGCGGCGGTCTCCGCCCACCCCGATGTCCTCGACGTGGTCGCCCGCGCGGTGCGTGACCACGGCGAACCCCAGGTGGCGGCCTACGTGACGGTCGTTCCGGGCAGCACGCTCGACGCGCCGGGGCTGCGCGGCCACCTCGCCGACCGGGTGCCGGGACATCTGGTTCCCGCCCATGTGGTGGTCCTGGCGGAACTGCCCCGTACGCCCGGTGGCAAGCTCGATCCGCGGGCCCTGCCCGCACTGCCCCGCCCGGCCGCCGCTGCCGCCGCGTCCCGCTGACGCGGACCCACCCCCGACCCCTCCCCTCCGGAAAAGGAACCCCCAGGTGCCCGTCCCCGCCGCGGAACCAGCGTCCGCGTCCGTGCCCCCGTCAAGCCCCGCGGCCGAGCCGCCCGCCCTCGAACGCCGGCGGCGGCGCGATTTCCGCCTGTTCATGTCCTCGCACATCTGCAACGAGCTGGGCAACAGCATCACTTACGTCGCCCTGCCCCTGATGGCGGTCCTCACCCTGCACGCCTCGGCGATGGAGGTCGGCCTGCTGGCCGCCGCCGAACAGGCGGCCTTCCTGCTGCTCGGGCTGCCCGCGGGTGCGTGGGTCGACCGGATGCGCCGGCGCAGCGTGATGATCGCCGCCGACCTCGCCCGCACCGTACTGCTGGCCGGGCTGCCGATCGCGTACGCACTGGACCTGCACTCCGTGCCGCTGCTGTACGCGGTGGCCCTGCTGCTGGGCTGCGCCCGGCTGTTCGGCGACGTGGCCGACCAGAGCTACCTGCCGACCCTGGTGGGGGAGTCCACCCTGATCAGCGGCAACTCCAAGTTGGAGACGGTGCGTTCGGCCGCCGAGTTCAGTGGGCCCGGTGTCGCGGGTTTGCTCGTCCAACTGTTCGGACCGGTCGGCACCCTCGCCGGTCAGGCCGTCACCTCGCTGGCCTCCGCCGTCCTCCTGGGACGGATCGGGGTGAGGGAGGAGCGACCCGCCCCGACCGGGCGGCGCCACCTGCTGCGCGACATCCGCGAGGGCCTGGGCTTCGTACTGGGACACCGGGTCCTGCGGCTCATCGCCCTGAGCACCGCCTCGGTGAACCTGTTCCTGAGCGGGGTCTTCGCCGTCGAAGTCCTCTTCCTCACCCGGACCGTGGGGTTGGCGCCCGCGGCGGTCGGCTGGGTGCTCACCACGGCCACCGTCGGCTCGCTGCTCGCCGCGCTCGCCACGGAGCGCCTGACGCGCGCCGTCGGAGCGGCCCGGCTGACCTGGCTGTCGCTGCTGGTCACGATGCCGTTCGGGCTCCTCCTGCCGTGGGCCGGCGACGACTGGCGCATAGCGTTGTTCGTGCTGGGATCGCTGGTCCAATCGGCCGGAGTCACCGTGTACAACATCTGCCAGGTGGCCTACCGGCAGACCGTCTGCCCGCCGCACCTGCTGGGGAGGATGACGGCCACCATGCGCTTCCTGGTGTGGGGGGTCATGCCGGTCAGCGGTGTGCTCGCCGGCGTACTCGGCGAACTGTTCGGCGTCCGGACCGCGTTGTGGATCTTCACCGCGGCGCTGTCGGCGGCCCCCCTGGTCCTGGTGTGCTCACCGCTGCGGCGGATGCGCGAGTTCGAGGAGCAGCCCTCCGTCCCGGCCGCCGCTCAGTAGCCGAAGCCGTAGCCGAGCTGGAACGCCAGGTGGGTGAGCTGGGTGCGGTTGACGGCCCCGGTCTTGCTGCGCAGCCGGCGCAGATAGGTGTCCACGGTGTGCGGACTGAGCCCCATCCGGCGGGCGATGATGCGGTACGTGTCCCCCTGCGCGAGGTACGCGAGGACCTCCCGCTCGCGCGGGGTGAGGGTGACGGTGTTCACGGCGGTGTCGGGCACGGGGTTCTCCGGAGGTGTGGGGTGGTGCGGGGCGGTGACAGGACACGGCGAGAGGCGCACCCGCCGTCCGGACGGGAGCGTCGCACCGGCGGCCCGGTGTGAAATCCCGTCATTCGGCCGGCCGGTTGCGGCCCTCGTCGGGGTCGCGCCGACGGGGTCGGCGCTGGGGCGCGGGGTCGGTGCGGTAAGGGTCGCGGGCACCGGTGGAGGCGTCGACTCCGGGTGGGGCAAAGGGAGTCCGCGGTGGGGCAGGGGGCGCATCGCGTTGCTCCTCGGGTCGCTCGGGCGCGTGGTGACGGGGCGGCGGGGCCGCCGCGTTCCGTAGGAACAGACTTTCGTCTTGTCTATCCTGGGGCCAGGGGGCGGGCACCTCACCAAAATGCCTGGCAGCAAAGCGACCCGGGGTAAAAAGTGCAAAATGGTGCAAGTGTGGATTCCGACCTGGTGCCCGATCTGGAGGACGCCGACCTGGACGTCTACGGATGGGTGCTCGAACACCGGAGTCTCGAAGTGGAAGCCATCGCCTCGGCGACCGGCCGCGACCCGGAGGAGGTCCGCCGCAGCACGCAGCGGCTGCGCCGGGCCCACCTGCTCCACACGTCCGCCGACGACGCCTCGGTGGCCTTCGCCGTCGCGCCCGACACCGCCGCGTCGCAACTCGTCGCGCCGCTGGAGGTGCAGATCCGCGAGCGCGAGCGGATGATCAGCGGAATCCGCGCCGAACTCGGCCGCTTCGAACCGCACTACCTCCAGCGCCGCTCGACGGGCGAGTCCCTGGAGGTCCTGGAGAACCTCCAGGATGTCCGAGGCGCCCTCAACCGGGCCTCGGACGCCTGCGTCAGGGAGATGCTGACCTCGCAACCGGGCGGCGGCAGCCGGGTGCCCGAGGCCATGCAGGAGGCGCTGCGCCGTGACGAAGCCATGCTGAAACGCGGCATATCCATCCGCAGCCTCTACCACCACACCGCTCGGTTCAACGGCCCCAGCCAGGCCTATGTCGCCGCGGCCTCGGCCCTGGGCGCGGAGTACCGCACCGCGCACGAGCTGTTCGGCCGCCTGATCGTCTTCGACCGTGAACTGGCCTTCATCCCGGCCCAGGACGGCAGCTGGGGGGCGGTGGTCATCCGTGAACCCTCCACCGTGGCCTACCTCTGCTCCATCTTCGAGCAGACGTGGGACCTCGCCACGCCGTTCTCCAACGCGGCGGGCCAGGGGCTGGAGGAAGTGGCCCGCGAGATCCACGAGACGATCATCAAGCTGCTCGGCGCGGGGTTGAAGGACGAGGCCATCGCGAGGAGGCTCGGCATGTCCCTGCGTACCGCGCGCCGGCACATCGCCGACATCATGGAGGAACTGGGCGCAGGCAGCCGCTTCCAGGCGGGGGTCGCGGCGGCCATGCGCGGGCTGCTCGGCGCCGGCCCGGACCTGGCCGCACCCGACCTCGCCGCCGTCGACGTGCCCGAGGAGTGACCCCCCTCGGCGCTGGAGTTCCAGTCGCGCGAATCCGGGAACGCGCTTACGTGTCTGGTGCCCGCCAGGCCCCGTGCCGGATGCTTCCCCGATGAGAGCCGTGAGCTGACGGTCCGTCGCCCGCGTGCCGTGCCGGGAGGCGGCCTACGCCGAAAAGCGGCCGATCGGCGCGAGTCAAGGGACGGGTACATGGACATGCCGGACGACGGATCCACGGGGTGCTGGTCGGGGCGTCGCCCCGTGGACGAACCGGCGGCGCTGCACCTGCGGGAGCTGGGTCTCTTCCTGTCGGTCCACCTCGGGCGCGCCCCCGGCATCCTGTGGCCCGAGAACGACCATCCCGCCCTCGTCGAAGAGCCCGGGGAGTGCGATCCGGAGCTGATCACCGCCCAACTGGGCCTGCTCACGGCCGGACTGGGCTGCCTGACCGGGCTTTCGGTCCGCACCGTCGCCGTGGACACCGCGGACGACGAGGGGGACGCCGCCCACGCGGTCCGGCCGGGCGCCGACACCGCAGACCACCTGTTGGTCCACCAGATCGCGGGCGCCGCGACCTGGCGGCTGTCCCGTACGCGTACCGCGGCGGACACCGGGCCGGGCCCCACGTCCTTCGCGTGCCGCCTGCGCCCGGGGGAGGTGCTGTACGTCCCGGCGTACTGGTCGCGCCGGGCCGAGTTCACCGCGGGCGTGCGCTACGCCGTCACCCGGCTCCGCGACCCGGCGGTCTGAGCCGCCCGGCCCGTCGATCCCGACGGCCGGACGTACGGGTGCACGTACAGGGAGGGGCCGCCTCGACGAGGCGGCCCCTCCCTGTACGTGCACCCCCGCTGGTCCTGCGGGGTGCGGGTCAGCCGCCCCAGGAGCTGTCGGTGGGGGTCTTGCCCCGTTCCGTGCCCGTGTTGGTCGTGCTCCGCACGATCACGTGGTGCGGGGCCGGGGCGGGAGCCTCCGCCGTGGCGGCCGGGTCGGCCGGGCCGGTGTCGGCCGAAGCCGCGCCGGCCGGCGCGAGCAGGGCGGCGGCCGTGACGGTGACGGCGAGAAGGTAGCGCTTCAGCATTGGGTTCCCCCCAGGAAGGTGGTCTGGTGGTGACGCGGTCCCCCTCGTGGGTGAACCGCGCCGGTCCTTGTCCTGCGAAACCAACTCTGCCGTCCCCGGGGGCCGCTGAGAGCGCGTTCAAGCGTTCATCAAGCTGCCTGGCGTTAAGGTGAGGGGTGGCAAAACTCATCGAAACGGGATGAACGGCTCAATGGCTCGAAGTCGGGACGGGTGCCGCAACCGCGATCTTGGCCCGTTCCCGTTCGGGCCCGGCCGAAACCGGTATGTCCAGTTGGCGCCACACCCGTAGCACCAACGGCGCCAGCGTGACCCCCAGGTAGACCGCCCCGGTCGCCACCAACGACCAGGTCAGCCCCCAGTGGTCCAGCAGCACACCCGCCCCCAGCATGCCGAGCGGGGTGGCCGCCAGGGCGCAGGCGACGAGCAGGCCGAAGACCCGCCCGCGCACGTCCCGCGGAACCCGCTCGTACGCCACCGACATCATCAGCGGCCCGACGACCCCCGACCCGATCCCGGAGACGGCCAGCAGCGCCAGCAGCACCCCCGGCGCCGGCTCGGCCGCCAGGGCGGCGCACCGCACCGCGCCCACCAGGACGAAGGCCCCCACGAACAGGGCCCGGCGCGGGAGGCGGTGACCGGTCCAGCCGAAGAGGGCCGCGCCCAGCAGCGCGCCCGCCCCGATCGCCGTGACCATCGCCCCGAACAGTGAGCTGCTGTGCAGCACGCGCGTGCCGTACGCCGGGTAGAGCACTCCGTTCAGCGCTCCGTCGAGCGCGTTGGTGACCAGCAGGACGGTCGTCATGGCCCGCAGCAGCCGGTCGCCGCGCAACCGCGTCCAGCCGGTGCGCAGGTCCCGTACGTACGAGGACGCCCCCCGAGCCCCGGCGCCGGCCCCGCCGGCGGCCGGTACCAGCAAGGTCACGAGCAGGGCGCAGAGCAGCATCGCGGCCACGTCCGCGCTCAGGGTCCGGACCGGTCCGACGGTCGCGATGAGCAGCCCCGCCAGTGGGGCGCCGGTCATCATGCCGATCCGGCGGGCTCCCTCGACGGCGCTGGTCGCCCGCTCCGCCCCGACACGGGCGCTCTCCATCGCCCCGGTCAGCAGGAGTTGTTTCCCCGTGTCGGCGGGTCCGCGCGCCGCGCCGACGACGAAGACCAGGCAGACCAAGGCCGGCAGCGGCAGCGCGTTCCGGGCGTGCAACAGCGGAACGAGCGCCAGGGCCGCGGCGGTCAGTACGTCGGCGCCGGTGCTCACGGCCCGCGCGGGCAGCCGGTCCACGACGGGGCCGGCGAGCACGGCCGAGCACAGCAGGCCCAGCATCTCCGCCGCGGCCACCACGCCGGTGCGGGCGCCGCTGCCGGTGCTGTGCAGGACGAACCAGGGAACGGCGATCAGCGTCATCGCGACGCCGAGGGAGGAGACGCCGGAGACGGCCACCAGCGTGATCAGGGGAAGCAGCCGCCGAGGCGACTGCGCGGATTCGGCCGGGGACACGGGTGGCGTGGGCGGATTCATGGCGGTTCTTCGGTCCTTCCTCGGCGCGCCGCGGCGCCCGGGCCCCCGGGGGCCCGGGCGCCGCGGCGCCGCGGTGATCAGTGGGACGGCGGATGGGGGACGGTCAGCCGGCCGCGGCCAGGCGGACGCTGCGCGGGCGCATGTCGGTCCACACGCGGTCGATGTGCGCCAGGCACTCGTCCTTGGTGCCCTGGAAGCCCTGGCCGTGCCAGCCGAGCGGAACGGGCCGGTCCGTGTCCCAGAGGGAGTACTGCTCCTCGTCGTTGGCCACCACGAGGAACTGCTGGGTCGTCGAGTCGTTCATGGTTGTCTCTCCTTGGTTGTTGTGTCGGGGTACGGATCGATGTCAGGCGGGCAGGGCCCCGCCGAGGGCCCGCGCGACCGCGCCGGCGTGCGGGGGGTCCATCACGGTGTGGTGGTTGCCCGGGACCACGGCGTGGCGCAGGGCTCCGCCGGTGCGCTGCCGCCAGGGCTCCGGGTCCACCAGCGGGGTGGCGAGTTCGCCGTGCACCTCGGCCACCGTCCAGAGGTGGACGTCGGTGTCCAGGACGGCTTCGGTGCGGTACGCCGCCGACGCGGCGCCGTTGGCCTCCGCGACCCGCAGCAGGCGTCGCAGTGCCTCCGGGGCCGAACCGCTGGGGAGGCCGCCGTCCTCGCGACCGCGCCGGACCAGCGCGTCGAGGAGGCCTTCCTCGTCGAGCCCGCGTGCCTCGCCGGCGTCGAGCCCGGCGGCGATCCCGTACCGGAGCAGGTCCGGATCGCCCGCCGTGGCGTCCTCCCGGGGCACGGGGCCGGGAGCGGCCGTGTCGACGAGGCCGAGGAAGGCCACGGTCTCCCCGGCGGCTTCGAGGCGGGCCGCCATCTCGAAGGCGACCGTACCGCCGAAGGACCAACCGGCCAGCAGGTAGGGGCCGTTCGGCACCTCCTCCCGTACGGCGGCGAGGTAGCGCTCGGCCATCTCCTCCACCCGCTCCAGCGGTGCGTCGGCGGTGTTGTAGCCGACCGACTCCAGACCCAGGACCCGCCGGTCGCCGGCGGGGGCGGCGGCCAGGCCGCGCACCAGGTCCCGATAGCAGACGACGTCACCGCCGCGCGGGTGCACCAGGATCAGCGGAGGCCGCGCCGGGTCCCCCTCGGCGAGCGGGACCAGCAGCCGGGCGGCCGCCGCGGCCGCCTCCGGGAGCGCCTCGCAGAGCAGCTCCACGGTGCGCCGGCGGAACAACAGGTTCAGCGGCAGCTCCACCCCGAACTCCCGCTGTACGGCGCCCATCAGCTCGAACGCCTTGAGGGAGTGGCCGCCCAGGTCGAAGAAGTCGTCGCGGACACCGATCGGCGCCACCCCGAGGACCTCCTCCCACAGCCGTGCCATGCGCAGTTCCGCCGCGTCGCGCGGCGCCACCCGCCTCGCCCGGCCCGCCAGGGCCGCGGTGGCCGTGGGGGCGGGCAGGGCCCGCCGGTCGAGCTTGCCGTTGGGGGTGAGCGGCAGCCGCTCCAGCGCGCTCAGCACCCGCGGGACCATGTACTCGGGCAGGTCCTCGCGCAGGAAGTCGCCCAGCGCCCGCAGGTCGCCCTCGGCGTCCCGCCAGGTCACGTAACCGGCGAGCACCGCGTCGACGCCTTCGCCGTGCACGGCCACGGCCGCCGCAAGCACCAGCGGGTGACGGGCCAGCGCCGCCTCGATCTCGCCGAGCTCGATGCGGTGGCCGCGCACCTTGACCTGGCCGTCGGCCCGGCCCCGGTACTCCAGGCCCCCGTCGGGGAGCCGGCGTACCAAGTCCCCCGTGCGGTACAGCCGGCCGCCCGACGTGTACGGGTCGGGGACGAAACGGTCGGCGGTCAGCCCGGGCCGGCCGTGGTAGCCGCGGGCCACCCCGTCACCCGCGATGAACAGCTCGCCGAACACGCCGACCGGAACCGGCCGCATCCGCTCGTCGAGCACGTACAGCCGGGTGTTGGCGAGCGCCGAGCCGATCGGCACCGCCCCCTCGCCCGCCGGCCCCGACAGCTCGTGGGCCGTGGACCAGACGGTCGTCTCGGTGGGCCCGTAGACGTTCCACACGGTGCCCAGGGCCGTGCGCATCCGCTCGGCGAGCGCCGGCGGCAAGGCTTCGCCGCCGCACAGCGCCCGCACTCCCGGGGCGCGCCAACCCGTCTCCATCAGCTGGTGCCAGGTGGCCGGGGTCGCCTGCACCACGGTGGCGGCGCAGGCGTGCAGTTCCCTGCCCAGCAGGACTCCGTCCCGTGCCGTCTCCCGGCCCACGACCCGCACGGCGGCGCCGGCGGTGAGCGGCACCAGCAGCTCCAAAACGGCGATGTCGAAGGACGCCGTGGTGACCGCGGCCACCGTCTCCCCCGGGGCGAGCGCCAGCCGGCGCGTCATGTCCCGGGCGAAGTTCGCCAGGGCGCGGTGGGGCACCATGACCCCCTTGGGGCGACCGGTCGAGCCGGAGGTGTAGATGGCGTAGGCGAGGTGCTCCGGGTGGAGGGCGACGGGCGCGGGAGCACCGGCGGGGCCGGCCGCGCCGTCGGTCGCGAGGAGCGCTTCCAGGTCGACCACCCGCACCCCGTCGGGCGTCCGGAGCCGGGCGGCGGTGTCGCCGGCGACCACCAGCACCCGCGCCCCGCTGTCGGACAGCATGTACTCGACCCGGTCGGCCGGGTATTCGGGGTCCACCGGCACGTACATCCCGCCCGAGCGCAGTACACCCAGGAGCGCGGCGGGCAGGAGCACCGAGCGCTCCACGCAGACCGCCACGGCGGTGTCCGGGCCGACCCCGTGCCGGGCCAGCTCCCCCGCCAGGCGCCCGGCGGCCTCCCACAGGCCGCCGTAGTCCAGGCTCCGCAGGCCGTCGTGGACCGCGACCGCGGCGGGAGTGCGCGCGGCCTGCTCCCCGACGAGTTCGTGCAGCGGCCGGTCCGCCCCCGTCTCGGCGGTGTCGTTCCACTCGTGCAGCACCCGCTGCTCCTCGGCCGCGCCGAGCAGGGCCAACGAGCCGACCGGTGCGTCCGGGGCGTCCGCCGCGCAGGCGAGCAGTTCCAGGAGGGCGTCCGTCATCCGGGCGACGGTCTGCCGGTCGTAGAGGTCGGTGGCGAACACCGCCTCCCCGTGCAGCTCCCCGTCCTCCTCGGAGAAGTACAGGGACAGGTCGAACTTCGAGGCGCCGCTCGCCAGGGCGAGCGGCTCCGCGGCCAGACCCGGCAGCGCCGGCGGGGCCGCGGCCTCCTCGTTCAGCACCAGCATCACCTGGAACAGGGGGTTGCGGCTGAGGTCGCGCTGCGGGTGGACCTCCTCCACCAGCCGCTCGAAGGGAACGTCCTGATGGGCGTAGGCCCCCAGGCAGGTCTCCCGGGCCCGGCCGATCAGCGTCGCGAAGTCCGGATCGCCGGACAGGTCCGTGCGCAGGACCAAGTTGTTCACGAAGAAGCCGACGAGCGGCTCCAGTTCGCTGCGGTCACGGCCCGCGATGGGCGAGCCCACCGCCACGTCCAGGGCGCCCGACCAGCGGGCGAGCAGCGCCTGGAAGCCGGCCAGCAGCACCATGAACAGGGTGGCGTCATGCCGGCGACCCAGGGCGCGCAGCCGCTCCAGCAGCGGAGCGGGCACGGTGAAGGGCAACTGGTCGCCGCGCCCGGAGGGGGTTGACGGTCGCGCCCGGTCGGTGGGCAGGTCCAGGGGGGCCGACCCGGCCAGGCGCCCGCGCCAGTAGTCGAGCTGCTCCGCCAGCAGGTCGCCGGTCAGCCGCTGCCGCTGCCAGGCCGCGAACGCGCCGTAGGAGACGGCAAGTTCCGGGAGCGGTTCGGCGTCGGCTTCGGTCCGCGCTCGGTAGGCGGCGAAGAACTCCTGCCAGAACACCGCGACCGACCAGCCGTCGAAGGCGATGTGGTGGGCGACGATCACCAGCAGGTGCTCCCGCTCGGCGACCCGGACGAGCCGGGCTCTGAGCAGCGGCGCGGCGGCCAGGTCGAAGGGCCGGGCGGCGTCGGCCGCGGCCAGTTCGAGCGCGCGCTCCTCGGCCGCCCGCGCCGGGTCCTGCCCGGTGGCCCGGGCGGGACCCGCCGTGGTCGGGTCGGTGAACCGAGCCGTGGTCAGGTCGGTGAACCGAGGGGAGAACACCTCCGGCGGCTCCACGACGAGACGGGCCTCCTCCACACCGCCCCCGCCGGCTTCGATCCGGGAGCGCAGCACCTCCTGGCGGGCGACGACGTCCCGCAGCGCCCCCAGGGCCGCGTCGGTGTCGAGCGTCCCGCTCAGTCGCATCGCCCCCGGCATGTTGTAGTCGGGCCGGCCGGGTTGCAGCCGGTCCAGGAGCCACAACCGCTGCTGTCCGAAGGAGAGCGGTCCGGGCCCGGCGGCCGGCGCCGGGATCGCGGGCTCCCCGCTGTTCCCGAGGCCCGCCAGAGCCCGCGCCAGATCTCCGGCGACGGGGTGGCGGAACAGCAGCTGTACGGGGATCTCCAGGCCCAGCAGGGTCCGCAGCCGCGAGATGGCCCGCGTGGCCCGCAGGGAGTGGCCGCCGCGTTCGAAGAAGTGGTCGTGCAGGCCCACCGGGCCGTCGCCGAGCACCTCCTGCCACACCTCGGCGACCGTCCGCTCCAGCGCGGTGCGCGGGGCGAGGTACGCCCGGGCCGGCCTGCCCGCGCCGGGCTCCGGCGCCGGCAGGGCCCGGCGGTCCACCTTGCCGTTGGGAGTCAGCGGGAGGGCGTCGAGAGCGACGAGCACCGAGGGCACCAGGGCGGCGGGGAGCACCTCGCGCACCGCGTCGAGCACGGCCCCCGGTTCACCGTCGGTCCCCGGCTCGAACACCACGTACGCCACGAGCGCCTGGTCGGCGCCCTCGCCGTGGGCGGCGGCGACGGCGCGGGCCACGTCCGGGTGGCGCAGCAGGGCCGCCTCCACCTCGCCCAGCTCGATCCGGTGCCCCCTGACCTTGACCTGGTTGTCACGGCGGCCGTGGAACTCCAGGACCCCGTCGGAGCGCAGTCGCGCCAGGTCCCCCGTCCGGTACATGCGCGCACCGGGCGGCCCGTAGGGGTCCGGCGGGTAGGCCTCGGCGGTGCGGCCCGGGTCACCCAGGTAGCCTCGCGCGACTCCCCGGCCTGCGATGAACAGTTCGCCGATCGCGCCGCGCGGGAGCGGTTCGAGCCGCTCGCCCAGGACGAGGACGCGGGCACCCGGCAGCGGGCGGCCGATGGGGATGCGGCCGCTGTCGATGTCGGCGTCCGTCACCACGTGGTAGGTGGTGGTGTTGGTGCATTCGGTCGGGCCGTACTGGTTGACCAGTCGCAGCCGTTCGGCCGGACCCAGCGCGCGGGCCGCCCGGGCCAGTCCGGCGGTGAGCGCCTCACCCGTGGTCATCACCAGCCGCAGGTCCGGGCAGGGTTCCGAAACGGCCTCGACCAGCGGCGCCAGCATCGAGGGCACGATCGACAGCAGCGCCGAGACCCGCTCGGCGCGCAGCAGCCCGGCGAGGGCGTCCGGGTCCGCGGCCTCGTCCTGCGAGGCCAGTACGACCCGCCCGCCGGTGGTGAGCGGGGCGAACAGGTCACGGACCGAGGGGTCGAAGGTGAGCGCGGTGCGGGCGAGCACCGTGTCCCCGGCGCCGATCCCGAACGTGGCGGTCAGCGCCGCGAGGTAGCCGGTGATCGCGGCGTGCGGGACGG
Organism: Streptomyces sp. Tek67B01; assembly: GCF_055231995.1. NCBI lineage: Bacteria > Bacillati > Actinomycetota > Actinomycetes > Kitasatosporales > Streptomycetaceae > Streptomyces > Streptomyces sp. Tek67B01. Next base: position 1,119,654 of record NZ_JBUYUY010000001.1, on the reverse strand, counting down.
CGACGCCCTTGGGCCTGCCGGTCGATCCCGAGGTGTACAGCAGATAGGCCAGGTGGTCCGGTCCGGCCAGGGCCGGCAGGTCCGCCGTGTCCGGGTCGTCCGCGTCGGCGGCGCCGTCCGTCGGCAGGACCTCGTCCAGTTCCAGTTCCAGTTCCAGTTCCAGTACGGGTACGGAGTCCGGCAGCCGGGGAGTCGCCTCCTCGGGCAGCCCGCCGGTCAGGAGCAGACGGGCCCCGCTGTCCGCGAGCACCGTACGGATGCGCTCGGCCGGGTGGCTCGGGTCGACGGGGACGTAGGCGCCGCCCGCCTTGAGCACGGCCAGCACGGCCACGACCATGCGGGTGTCGCGGCCGGTCATCACCGCGACCGTGGTCTCCGGGCCGATGCCGCGCTCCCGCAGCCGCCGGGCCAGCCGGTTGGCCGCCGCGTTGAGCCCGGCATAACTGGTGGAGCGTCCCGCGCAGCTCACCGCGGTCGCGGCGGGCCGCAGCCGGGCCTGCTCCTCCACCAGGGAGTGCAGGGTCGCCGCCGGGGCGGTGGTCTGCGGGGCGGTGGGGGAGTCCTCGCCGAGCAGGGCCGCCCGCTCGCCCACCGACAGCACCTCCAGCCGGGACAGGGGCGCGTCCGGCCGGTCGGCGGCCGAGCGGAGCAGGCGCAGGTAGTGGGCGCCGAACCGCTCGGCCGTGCCGCGGTCGAAGAGGTCGGTGGCGTAGCTCAGGGTGCCGGTCAGCCCGCCCGGGTGCTCCGTCATGGCCAGACTGAGGTCGAATTTGGCGGTCCCGTTGGCGGTCTCGACGGTCTCCACCCGCACCCCTTCCAGCGGCAGCGCGTCCGGCTGCTCGGGGTGGAGCTGGAAGAGCACGTCGAACAGCGGGTTGCGGCTGAGGTCGCGCTCCGGCCGGAGCTCCTCCACCAGTCGGTCGAAGGGGACGTCCTGGTGCTCGTACGCCTGGAGCGCGGTCTCCCTGACCCGGCCCAGCAGCGCGGTGAAGGCGGGATCGCCCGACAGGTCGGTGCGCAGGACCAGGGTGTTGACGAAGAAGCCGATCAGCGGCTCCAGTTCGGTGCGGTCGCGGCCCGCTATGGGTGAGCCCACCGCGACGTCGTACTGCCCGGTGTAGCGGGCCAGCAGCGATTGGAACCCGGCCAGCAGCACCATGAACAGGGTGGCTCCCTGCTCCCGGGCCACTGCGCCCAAGCGTGCGGCGAGCTCGGCCGGCACCTCGAAGGAAACGGTGTCGCCGGCGCCGGAGCGGGTGGCGGGACGCGGCCGGTCGGTGGGCAGTTCCAGCGGTGCGAGCCCCGCCAGCCGGGCGCGCCAGTGGGCGATCCCGCGGTCGGCGGCGCCGCTCGCGAGGCGCTGCTGCTGCCAGTGCGCGAAGTCCCCGTACTGGACGTGCAGGGCGGGCAGGGCGGGCCGTTGTCCGCGACTCAGCGCGGCGTAGGAGCGCGAGAGCTCCTGCCACAGCACCGGCATCGACCAACCGTCGCCGACGGTGTGGTGCAGGACCAGCACGAGGAGGTGCTCGTCGGAGGCCGTCCGTACCAGCCGGGCGCGCAGCAGCGGCGCCGTCGTCAGGTCGAAGGGGGCGGCCGCGTCCGCGTGCGCCAACCCCAGGGCCCGCGAGCGGGCCTGCTCCAAGGGCAGTTCGCCGAGGTCGGTGAGCAGCGGGGCGAACACCCCGGGCGGCTCGACGGCCTGTACGGGACCCAGGGGGCCCTCGGTGATCCGCGAGCGGAGCACTTCGTGCCGCTCGACGACGGTGCGCAGGGCGTCGAGCATGGCGGCGGTATCGAGGACGCCGTGCAGTCGGGTGACGACGGGGATGTTGTAGTCGGGGCGACCCGGCTGCAATTGATCGAGGAACCAGAGGCGTTGCTGGGCGAAGGACAGCGGCGCCGGTGCGCCGGCGGGGCGCGCCGCGATCACGTCGGCGGCGGTGTCCGCCGGGTCCGCCTGCGCGCTCTCGCCGCGCGTCCGATCCAGGGCCGCGGCGAACGCTTCGAGCACCGGGTTCTCGAACAGCAGCCGCAAGGGGACGGCCCTGCCGAGCCGACCGCCGAGCCGGGACACCACCCGGGTGGCGCGCAGTGAGTGGCCGCCCAGGTCGAAGAAGTCGTCCTGGCGCCCGATGCGGTCGCGGCCGAGCACCTCGCCCCAGACCTCGGCGACGAGCTCCTCGGTGGCGGAGGCGGGAGCGGTGAAACCGGCCCGCCGCACGTCCCCTTCGGGCGGAGCGGGCAGGGCCCGGCGGTCCAGCTTCCCGTTCGGGGTCACCGGCAATGCGTCCAGGACCACGATCGCGGCCGGGAGCATATAGGCGGGCAGTCGAGCGGCCAGCGCGCGGTGCAGATCGTCGGGCTGGGCGCAGGCGCCCGGCGCGGCCACCACGTACGCGACGAGCTGTTGCTCGCCGGAGGCATCCGCACGCACGACGACGGCAGCCTGGCCGACCTGGGCGCCGCGCAGCAGCTCGGCCTCGATCTCGCCGGGTTCGATGCGGAAACCGCGGATCTTCACCTGCTCGTCGGCGCGTCCCAGGTAGTCGACGGTGCCGTCGGGGCGGCGCCGGGCGAGGTCGCCGGTGCGGTACACGCGGGCGCCGGGCGGCCCGTACGGGTCGACGGCGAACTGGCGGGCGGTCAGCCCGGGTCGCCCCAGGTAGCCGCGGGCCAGGCCGGTGCCGCCGACGCACAGTTCACCGACCGCGCCCTCGGGCACCGGACGGCCCTTCTCGTCGAGCACGTACAGCCGGGTGTCGTCGAGCGGCGTGCCGATCGGGACGCGCCCGTCGACTCCGCCGCCCGCGCGGGCGTCCAGGGTGTGCCGGGTGGCGAAGGTGGTGGTCTCCGTGGGGCCGTACGCGTTGGTCAGCAGAGTGCCGGGGGCCGCCGTCAGGGCGCGGCGGAACACTTCGGGCGAGGCCGCCTCGCCGCCCGTCCACACCTCCCGGACCTCGGTGAGGAGTTCCACGCACTCCTCGACCACCAGGTTGAACAGGGCGGCGGTCAGCCACAGGGTGGTGATCCCGTGCTCCCGGACGAGGTCCGCGAGGGCGGCCGTGTCGATCCGGCCGGGCGGTGCCATGACGACGGTGCCCCCGGCCAGCAGCGGCACCCACAGCTCGTACGTCGAGGCGTCGAAGGACAGCGGAGAGTGGGCGAGCACCCGGCGGTGCGCCGGACCGAAGGCGGAATCCCGGGCGAGCGCGGCCACATTGGCGTGGGTGACGGCGATGCCCTTGGGCTCACCCGTCGAGCCGGAGGTGTACATGACGTAGGCCAGCTGGTCCGGGACACAGGGCGCAACCTGCGCGGCGGCCGGGTCCGGCGCCGCCGCCGTCACGTCGAGCACCCGTACCCCGGCCGGCGCGGTCGCGACGGCCTCGTGGCCGGCGGTGCCCGGGTCGGCGAGCAGCACCCGGGCGCCGGTCCGCTCCAGCATCCAGTGCAGCCGCTCGACGGGGAAGTCCGCGTTGAGGGGGACGTACGCGCCACCCGCCTTCAGGACGGCGAGCATGGCCACCGGCACCTGCGGGGAGCGCTCCAAGAGCAGCGCCACCGCCGATTCCCGGACCACTCCCGCCTGGACCAGCCGGGCGGCCAAAGCGTCGGAACGGGCGTCGAGTTCGGCGTAGGTGAGCCGCTGCGCCCCGCACACGACGGCCACGGCGCCCGGGGAGGTGCGCACCCGGTCGGCGAACAGCTCGGTCAGCGTCGCCGGGGTGAGGTCGGCGCGCACGGCGCCGTGCCCCGTGCCGACCAGCCGCTCGGCGGTGGCGGCGGAGGGCAGCAGCTCCCCGAGGGGGCGGCCGGGTTCGGCGACGGCCGCGGCGAGCAGCTCCAGGTAGTGGGCGAGGATCAGTTCGGCCGTGGCCCGGTCGAACAGGTCGGTGTCGAAGACGAAGGAGCCGGTGCAGTCGTCGGCGCCCTCCGCAACGAACACGCTGATGTCGAAGAGGGAACCGCCGAAGTCGGCCGTCACCGCCTCGGCGCAGACCCCCGGCAGGCGCAGCCCGGCCGTCTCGTCCTGGGCCGAGGCGAACATGACCTGCACCAGCGGGTTGCGGTCGCCGACCCGCTCGGGGCTCAGCCGCTCCACCACCCGGTCGAAGGGCACCTCCTGGTGGTCGTACGCGTCGAGGGTGACGCGGCGCACGCGGTCCAGCAGCCCGTCGAAGCCGATCTCGCCCGACAGGTCGGTGCGCAGCACCAGGGTGTTGACGAAGAAGCCGATCAGCGGCTCCAACTCGACCCGGTCGCGCCCCGCGACCGGGGTGCCCACCGCGATGTCGGTGCTGCCGCCGTACCGGGCCAAGGCGGCCTGGAAACCGGCGAGCAGCGTCATGAACAGGGTGACGCCGCGGGCTTCGGCGAGTCGGCGCAGCCGCCGCGTCAACGACGGATCGAGGGTGAACGGCAGGCTCTGCCCGTCGCCGCTCCGACGGGTGGGCCGCGGCCGGTCGGTGGGCAGCTCCAACGGTTCGAGACCGGCGAGCGAACGCTCCCAGAACCTCAACTGGGCGTCCATCAAGCCGTGTTCGAAGCGCTCGCGCTGGAAGCGGGCATACGCCTGGTAGTCGAGCGGCAGGGTCGGTGTCGGCAGCGGTCTTCCCTGGACCAGGGCGGTGTACCCGTCGGCCAGCTCCTGCCACAGCAGTCCCATGGACCAGCCGTCGGTGGCGATGTGGTGGACCACCAGCACCAGCAGGTGGTCCTCGGTGCCCAGCCGGATCAACAGGGCGCGCAGCAGCGGGCCCCGGGCCAGGTCGAAGGGCTTGCGGACCTCTTCCAGGGCCAGCCCGCGGGCCCGGAGCTCCAACTCCTTCAGCGGGCCCGCACCCAGATCGAGGACCGGCAGCGGTACGGAGTCCGGCGCCGGCAGGACCACGGGGTGCGGCAGCCCGTCGCGCTCCTCGAAGACGGTGCGCAGCGTGGCGTGGCGTTCCACCACGGTCGTCAGCGCCTGCCGCAGCGGCTCCGGGCGCAGCGTGCCACGCATCCGCACGACCTGGGGGATCGCGTACCCGGAGCGGCCGTCGGCCATCCGGTCCGCGAGCCACATCCGCTCCTGGGCGAACGAGGCGACCGGCTCACGGGCCGGTGCACCGCTCCCGGCCGGCGCGGCAGCGCCGTCGGCCGCGGTCCCCCGGCCGGCCGACGGGTCCGTCAGCGCGGCCCGGACCCGGCTCCGCAGCAGCTCGCGGGCTGCGGCGAGCCGGCTGTCGACTGCCGCCGGCACAGCCGCCGGCGAGCTCTCCTGGGTGGTCACGAGGTCTCTCCCTGGGATACGAGTGAAAGCGCTGCGTCGTCCGCCGTGGCGGCGATGTCGGCGAAGAGGGCCGTTTCGACCGCCGTGGCGAGGCCGGCGACCGTCCGGTGTTCGAAGAGGGTGTGCAGCGGCAGTTCCAGGCCGAGCGCCTGGCGCAGCCGGGCCGCGACCCGGGTGGCGCTCAGCGAATGCCCGCCGATCGCGAAGAAGTCGTCGTGGCGTCCGATGTCCGCGCGGTCCAGGACCGCCTGCCAGACCTGGGCGACGAACTCCTCGGTCTCCCCGACGGGCGGTTCGTGCGCGGTGGGAGCGGCCCCGGACGCGGGCGCCGGCAACGCCTTGCGGTCGAGCTTGCCGTTGGGGGTGACCGGCAGTCCGTCGACCACGACCAGCAGGGGCACCATGTACTCCGGCAGCGACCGCGCCAGTTCCGCGCGCATCCCCGCCGGGTCGAGCGCCGCCCCGGCGGCCGGGACCACGTACCCGGCGAGCCTGCGCTCGCCCGGCACGTCCTCGCGGACCACCACCGCGGCGCGGCCCACCCTGGGCAGCCGGGCGAGCGAGGTCTCGATCTCGCCGAGCTCGATCCGAAAACCGTGGATCTTCACCTGGTCGTCGGTCCGGCCCAGGTACTCCACCGCGCCGTCACCGCGCCGGCGGACGATGTCGCCCGTGCGGTACATCCGGGAGCCCGGTGGCCCGAACGGGTCAAGCGGGAAGCGCTCCGCGGTCAGCTCCGGCCGCCGCAGGTAGCCGCGGGCAAGCCCGGCCCCGGCAAGATACAGCTCGCCCGGCAGGCCCACCGGCACGGGGCGTCCCGCCGGGTCGAGGACGTAAAGCGCGGTGTTCCAGATCGGCCTGCCGATCGGCACCGGCCCCTCGTCCGCCCGCCGGCAGTCCCAGTGGGTGACGTCGACGGCCGCCTCCGTGGGCCCGTACAAGTTGTGCAGCGGCACGTCCAGCACATCGAGGAACCGGTTCTTCAGCTCCTCCGGCAGTGCCTCGCCACTGCACACCACCCGGCGCAAGGACCGGCACCGGCCGGCCGCCGGCTCCTGCGCGAAGACCGCCAGCATCGACGGCACGAAGTGCACGGTGGTGACCGACTCGCGCCGGATCAGCTCGGCCAGATAGGCCGGGTCCTTGTGCCCGCCGGGCTCGGCGACCACGAGCACGGCTCCCGTCAGCAGCGGCCAGAAGAACTCCCACACCGACACGTCGAAGCCGAAGGGGGTCTTCTGCAGCACCCGGTCGTCGGCGCCCAGTCCGTAGCGGTCCTGCATCCACAGCAGCCGGTTGACGATGGCCGCGTGTTCCACCACGACCGCCTTGGGCCGGCCGGTCGAACCGGAGGTGTAGATCACGTACGCGGGATGCGAGGGCAGTGGCGCCCGCACGGGGCACCCGCCGCTCCCGCCGTCGGCGTCGGGGCGCAACCGCACCGGCCCGGGGCCCGTCGGAAGCAGCGGCTCCACGTCCTCGGTGGTGATCAGCAGGACCGGCTGCGCGTCCGACAGCAGGTACGCCACCCGGTCCGCCGGGAGGGTCGGGTCGACCGGCAGGTACGCCGCGCCCGACTTCAGTACGGCCAGCAGCGCCACCACCATCTCCGTCGAGCGGTGCAGCGCGACCGCCACGATCCGCTCGGGACCCGCCCCGTGGGCCCGCAGCGCCCCGGCGAGCCGCTCGGCGCGCGCGTCCAGCTCCGCGTACGACAACCGCTCCTCGCGGAACACGGTCGCCGGTGCCTGTGGCGTGGCGGCGACTTGACGCCGGAACAGGTCCACCAGCGTCGTCGCGGGCACCGGGACCGCTGTGCTGTTCCACTCCTCGATCAGCCGGTGCTGATCGGCGGAGAGGAGGTCGATCTCCCCGACCGGGGTCCGCGGCTCGTCGGCCGCGGTGACGAGCAGCCGCTCCAGCGCGTCCGCCACGCTGCGCGCGGCCCGCGCGTCCAGTACGTCGGGGCGGTGGTCCAGGTGCAGCCGCAGCCGTTCGCCCGGCAGGACGATGAGGTTGACTGTGTAGTGGGTGGCGTCCGAGCCGTCGACCTCCGTCAGCCGCACCCCGCCGACCGGCTCCCGCATCGACTCCAGGTCCAGCGGGTAGTTCTCGACGACCACGGTGGTGTCGAACAGCGTGCCCAGCCCGGTGGCCCGCTGGATCTCCGCCAGCCCCAGGTGCTGGTGGTCCATCAGCCTGGCCTGCTCGTCCTGGAACCGGGTCAGCGCGGCGATCAGCGGCTCCGTCGGCCGCACCCTCATGCGGACGGGCAGGGTGTTGATCAGCAGGCCGACCAACTCCTCGATGCCGTCGAGGTCGGCCGTGCGGCCCGAGACGGTACCGCCGAAGACCACGTCGTCGCGGCCGGTCAGCCGGGACAGCAGGACCGCCCAGGCGCCCTGCACGACGCTGTTGAGGGTGATGCCCGCGGACCGGGCCCGCTCGGTGAGGCGCTCGGTCAGCCCGCGCGACAGCTCCAGCGAGATCCGCTCGGGCAGTGCGTCGAGCCGGTGCGGGTCGGCGGCCCCCAGCAGGGTGGGCTCCTCCAGGCCGGCCAGGGCCGAGCCCCAGGCGGCGGCGGCCGCGTCCCGGTCCTGACGGGCCAACCAGTCGAGGTAGTCCCGGTAGGGGACGCCCGCGACGGCGGCGGCCGGCTCCGACCCGGTGGCCGCCGCGTAACCGGCGAGCACCTCGCGCAGCAGGACGGCGGAGGACCAGCCGTCCCACAGGATGTGGTGGTTCGTCATCACCAGGCGGTGGCGGTCGCCGCCCAGCCGGACCAGGGTGAAGCGCACCAACGGCGGCCGCTCCAGGTCGAAGCGGCGCCCCCGGTCAGCGGCCAACAGTTCCGCCCACGCCCGCTCCCGGGCCTCCTCGTCCAGGCCGGAGAGGTCGGCGCTCTCCCAGGGGACGTCCACCACACCGAGGACCACCTGTACGGGCCGGTCCAGCCCGCGGTCGGTGAAGGCGGCGCGCAGCGCGCTGTGGCGGGTCAGGAGGCCGCGGCAGGCCGAGGCCAGGGCCCGCGGGTCCAGGGCGCCGTCCAAGGTCAGCACGAGCTGACCGGTGTAGGCGTCCACGCCCGACGCGTCGTAGGAGGCGTGGAAGAACAGGCCCTCCTGCAGCGGGGAGAGCGTGGTGACGTCCGTCATGGCGGGGTAGCGCTCCGCGAGCGCGTCCACCTCCGGCCGGGTCAGGCGCACCAGGGGGAAGTCGCGGGGCGCCGGACGCCCGGCCCCGCCGGACGGCGGTGTCCAGCGGGCCAGCAGCCGCAGGGACTCCTCCCACGCGCCGGCCAGGGCCTCGACCTCGGACCGTTCGACCAGCTCCCGCGGCCAGGTCAGGACGGCGCGGAAGGCGGGGCCCGCCGGGCCGTCCAGGGCGAGGGCGTCGATCTGCAGGCAGTGGTCGACGGGCATCCCCGGATCGCAGGCGGCGCGCAGCCCGCCCGCCTCGGCGGCCGGGCCCCAGGGCGCGTCGCCCGAGGCGTCGAACCGGCCGAGGTAGTTGAACAGGACCCGCGGCTGCGCGGCCGAGGCCAGCTCCCGCGCGGTCCCCGGGTTCAGCCGGGCCAGCAGGCCGTAGCCGGTGCCGTGGTCGGGCACGGCCGCCAGGGTGTCGTGGACCCGTCCGACCAGCTCGGCGAGCGCGTCCACGCCGCCCGAGTGCGCCTCGGCCGGGTCGAGGCCGCGCAGGTCGAGCCGGACCGGGTACTGCGTGGTGAACCAGCCCACGGTACGGGACAGGTCGTGCCGGCCCGTACGGTCGTCCCGACCGTGGCCCTCCAGGTCGAGCAGCAGGGTTCCGGGCTCGTTGCCGCCGGTGAGAAGGGGGTTCCGCGCCGCCAGGGCCAGGGCCGCGAGCAGGATCTCCGCGGGTCCGGTGCGCAAGGCCGCGGGCACCGCCGAGAGCAGCGGGGCGGCCACTTCCGCGGGGAGGTCCAGCGTGAGCGTGTGGGTGGAGCCGACGGTGTCGCGTACCGGGTCGGGTACCCGGTCCCACAGTGCGGGCGCCGCCGCGGGGGCGGCGGTCCCGGACTCGTCGGCCTCCGTCGTGGGGGCCAGCGTCGCCTGCCAGAAGGGGAGTTGGGCCAGCACCTCGGGGGTGTGGGCCTGACGTCGCAGGTGCGCCGTCCAGTCGCGGAAGGAGGCGCCGGCCGGTGCGAGCCGTACCGGCCGGTCCTCGGACACCGCCGACCAGGCCTCGGCGAGGTCGTCCATCAGGATTCGCCAGGACACTCCGTCCACCGCGAGGTGGTGCACGCACAGCAGCAGCCGCCCGGGCGTGCCGGCGCCGCCGAAGCGGACCGCCCGCAGCACCACCCCCGCGGCGGGGTCCAGTTCACCTGCCGCGTCGTCGGCCGCCCGCTCCGTCAGTGCGGCGCGAGCCGCGTCGTCCAGCCCGATGGTGTCGACGCCGCGGTAGAGCCCGGCCGCGTCCACCGTCCCGGGGGCGCCGACCGAGCAGATCGTGCCCTCGGGGCCCTCGGTCGTGCGCAGTCGCAGGGCGGTGTGGTGGTCGATGATCGCTTGCAGGACCCGGACCAGTCGGGCGTCGTCGGCGCCCTCGGGCAGGGCGAGTACGACCGACTGGCTGAAGCGGCCGTAGGGGCCGGGGCCGTCCAGCAGCCACCGCATGACGGGGGTCGCGGGCAGTTCGCCGTACTCCTCTTCGCCGGCGGCCCCGGCGGCGCCGGGGCCGCCGTCCCGGCTCGCGTTCGCGGGGTCGCCGACGGCGGCGGCGAGCGCGGCCGCGGTCTTGTGCTCGAAGACCTCGCGCAGGGTGAAGGAGTACCCGCGCGCCCGGGCCCGGCTGACCAGGCCGAGGGCGGCGATGCTGTCGCCGCCGAGCTCGAAGAAGTTGTCGTCGGGGCCGGCCGGGCAGCCGAGGACCTCGCCGATCAGCGTGCTCAGCGTCCGCTCGGCCGCGCTGTACGGGCGCTGCGGGTTGGTGGTCGCGGGCGGTGCGTCCGCGGTCGCCGGGACGACCAGTGCCTTGCGGTCCACCTTGCCGCCGGCGGTCAGCGGCAGCCGGTCCAGCACCACGAAGGTGTGCGGGACCATGTAGCGGGGAACCGCCTGCGCCAAGTGGGCGGCCAGCTCCGCGGGTTCGACCACGATCGCTGCGGAGGCCGGCGCCACGAAGGCGACCAGCCGTCGCCCGCCGCCCGCCGCCTCGTGGACGGTGACCGAGGCCTGGCCCACCGCGGGGTGGCGGACCAGCACGCTCTCGATCTCGCCCAGCTCGATGCGGTGACCGTTGACCTTGACCTGCTGGTCCATGCGGCCGAGGAACTCCAACTGTCCCTGGGCGGACCAGCGTACGAGGTCACCGGTGCGGTACATCCGGGCCCCGGGCACCTGGGCGAAGGGGTCCGGCACGAACCGGTCGGCGGTCATCGCGGGGCGGCCCGCGTAGCCGTGGGCCAATCCGGCGCCCGCCACGCACAACTCGCCGGCCGCGCCGGGCGGCAGCGGACGCAGCCGCGGATCCAGCACGTACGCCCGGTGGTTGACCATGGGCCGGCCGATCGGCGGCACCTGCCCGTTCGAGGGGGACACGCACCGGTGCATGGTGACGGACACCGCGGCCTCGGTCGGGCCGTAGGCGTTCCACACCTCGCGCCCGTCGCGCGCCCACCGGTCGACGGCGTCCCCAGAGGGCGCCTCCCCGCCGGTGGACAGGAAGCGCAGGGCGGGCACGGCGGCCGGGTCGAGCAGCGGCAGCAGGGCCGGCGGCAGGTCCGCGACGGTGACCCGCTCCCCGGCCAGCAGCGCTTGGAGGCGGTCGACGTCCGTGCGCTCCTCTTCGGTGGCGAGCACCAGGGCGGAGCCGCTCAGCAGCGCGCCGAAGACGTCGAGGACCGAGACGTCGAAGGACAGCGACGCGAAGCCGAGGAACCGCTCGCCGGAGCCCGCGGCCGTCACCGGGGCGACGCCGCACAAGGCCAGGTGACCGAGGACGAAGTCGGCCGCCGCGGCGTGTGGCACGAGAACACCCTTGGGCTCACCCGTACTGCCCGAGGTGTACAGGAGGTACGCGGCGCTGTCGGCGCGGACGGCAGGGTCGCAGGAGGCCGCGGCGCCCGGGCGGCGGGCCGCGGCGAGCGCTCCGGCGGGCCGCTCGCCCGTCGCCACCACGTTCTCCAAGTCGGCCGGCAGGCAGCCGCCGGCCTCCGGGCCCGCGACGGCCGTACGGATGCCCGCGTCCCGGACGATGTACGCGATCCGGCCCCGCGGCAGGGCGGGGTCGAGCGGCACGTAGCAGCCGCCCGCCTTCAGGATGCCGAGGAGCGCCGCGACCATGGCGGGGGAGCGGCCCACGCTGACACCGATGGGCATTCCCGGGGTCGTCGACGGGCGCAGCCGGTCCGCGATCTCCTCCGCCCACGCGTCCAGTTCGGCATAGCTGAGCCGCTCGCCGGAACAGACGACGGCGACGGCGTCCGGGGTGCGCACCGCCTGCTCCTCGAACAGTTCGTGCAGGAGGCGCTCCTGTGCGGTCGCGGTGCTGCCGCCGTCACCGAGGACGGCCAGCCGCTCCTCGTCGGCGGCGGTCAGCAGGCCGAGCGAGTCGACGGAGGCCGACGGATCGGCGGCGGCCAGCGCCACCAAGAACCGGACGAACCGCTCCCGGTGGGCCGCGAGTGCGTCCGTCCCGCCCTCCGCCGCGTCCCCCTCGACCTGCACGGTGAGCGGGCTGTCCCCGCCACGGTCGTAGACGTTGACCGAGACGTGGTCCACCGGGCCGACCGCCAGGTTGTGGGCGGTGGCGCCCGCGTCACCGAAGGAGAGCCCGTAGTCGAACGACATCAGGTTGACCACGGCGTCCCAGGGCCGGGCCCCCGACCCGTCCGTGCCGCTGTACAGCTCCTCCACGCGGTAGCGCTGGTGCCGCAGCGCTTCCTTGATGCCCGCCGAGGTGCTGCGGACCAGCTCCTCCACGGACATCGTCCCGGTGACCCGCAGGCGCAGCGGAAGCACCTTGGAGAACATCCCCGGCGTACGGCGCGCGGCGGGTGTGGTGCGCCCGGTGACGGGCAGCCCCAGGACGACGTCCTCGGTGGCGCCGACGCGGTGCAGGCAGCCGGCGGCGGCCGCCATGACCAACGCGGACCAGCGGGTGCCGAGCCGCGGGGCGGCATCCCGCAGGGCGCAGGCGTCCACGGCGTCGAGATCGCGGCTGACCCGCACGGCCGTCCCGGTCGGGCGGGCCGGGGTGTGGCCCGTGAAACTCACCGGTTCGGGGGCGTCGGCGAGCTTCGCCCGCCAGAATTCCCGGTCCCGCCCGTGCTCCTCGGACCCCAGGTAGGCCTGCTCCTCCGCGACGATCGCCTCCCAGGGCGCCGCGTCCGAGACGGGCACCGGTGCGCCCGTCGCGAGGGCGGTGTAGACCTCGGCCGTCCGGCGGGCGAGGAGGGAACCGCTCACCCCGTCGGCCACGATGTGGTGGTACGCCTGGAGCCAGCGGTGGGTCCGGGGCCCTGTCCGTACGAGGAGTTGGCGCGTCACGTCCCCCGTCGCGAGGTCGACCGGCCGGGCCAGCTCGGCGCGCATCAGCGCCTCGGCCTCGGCGGCCGGGTCGGGGCGGTCGCCGACATCGGGGGTCGCGAGCCGCAACGGCGGCCGGTCGGCGGGCGTCTGCCCTACCACGCCGTCCACTTCGGCGAACCGCATGCCGAGCGCCTCGGTCTCCGTCAGCGTGCGGCTCAGAGCCTGCTCGAAGAGCTCGACGTCCAGCGCCCCGTCGATCTCCAGGTACTCGCCGATGGTGTAGTCGCTGCGGGCGGGATCGAGCTGTTGCGCGAACCAGACGCCGGTCTGCGGCGAGGTCAGGGGCAGGAACCCGTGGTCGTGAGTGGCCATGCGGTGGTCAGTCTCCTCAGTCGGATCGGTCGATCAACGACGACGTGACGCCACTGTCCGTGACCGGTGCACAGACCTGAAAGTCCCACGAATACGCCCCTTGACAGGCCTGCGGGCCCCGCTGACCGATCGCGGTCCCGCGAGTCCGTGACCGGACACGCGCCCGTGCGCGTGCGGCCCGGCCCGTGCGTCGTCGGACCGGGTCCACGTGCGGAGACCGGGTGACCGGGTCTACGTGCGGAGCACGCCCACCGCGCCGGGACCGGCGGCCGTGGGGAGTGTCACTGCTGCGGTGCGATCTCGAACGTGGGCGGCTTGAGGGTGGCGACGCAGCCGGTCTTCGGGGCCGTCGGGGTGTCTAGGAAGGAGAGGGTGATCTCCCGCGCGCACGGCGAGGCGGCGAAGGCCACGTGGGCGACGTAGGGGATGGTGACGACCGTGGACCGGCTCAGCGTTCGGGCGACGTACGGTCCGTTGCCCGCACCGGTCTGGGCGTCGAAGCCGGCCGACATGACGAGGGTCGGGATGTCGCTGTGCGTCACGTCCCGGATCGAGCGCGGCGCGGCCGGGACGTTCCATGCGGCGCAGTCCGGATAGAGGAAGGCGAGTTGCGGGGCCTGGGCCAGGACGGAGCGGGGGAACGACGGGAACGCCTGCCGCCCGGCCCGCAGTCCGGCGGCCTGGGCCTCGAAGGGCGTCCACTCACGGCAGAAGACGCCGTAGGCGACCCCGTGGGCCAACCGGCCGACGGCCTGGGGGCTGAGCTTGCCGTCCGCCCACTGCCGGGCGATCCGCTGCGGTTTGCCGTGTGCCAGCTCGTCGAGGGAACGGGGCACGCCGGCCGCCAGGTGGGTGGCGGACGTCAGCCAGGTCACCAGTGCCCCGCCGTCGAGGACGACCTTCACCGGTCCGGGGCGACCGGGGACCGAGACGGTGGTGGTGACCGGTCGGGCTTCCAACTCCCGGACGAGGCGGTCGAAGGTGGCCGACAGGTGCGGGTAGCGCTTGTCGCAGGCGGGCTGCCGCGCACACGCCTGGAACAGGCCGTCGAAGCCCTGGCGGGCGCTGCCCCAGGTCAGGGCGGATCCGGCCGTGGACGGCGGGAGGACACCGTCGAGGCCGACGGACCGGACGCCCTGCGGGTGTTGCCGCATGTAGATGAGGGCCAGGTCGGTGCCGTAGGAGATGCCGAAGACGTTCCACTGAGCGATGCCGAGGGCCACGCGCAAGTCCGCGTAGTCGGTGGCGCTTTCGGTGCTGTCGTAGGCGGCGAGGTCCACCCCGCGGGCCGCGAGTCGCTCGCGACAGGTCCGCGTCGCGTCGACGTGCAGGCGCCCGGTGGACGGCGCGCCGTAGACGAGACCGACCGCGCGCGCCGCGAACTCGTCGACACCGGGGCAGGTCAGAGCCGGTTCGGCGGAGTACGTTCCCCGCTGCGACATGAAGACGGCGTCCCGGTCGCGGTTGAGGCCACCGTCGATCGCCAGCGGGATCTCCCCCACGGCGTCGTCTCCGGGGCCTCCGGCGAACCACACGACCGGGTCGGGCTTGGGGTGCCGCGTGGCCGCCGGCACGATCGCGACCCCGAGTCTGATCTTCCGGCCCCCGGGCCTGGCGCGGTTCTCGGGCACCGTGAGCGTTCCGCAGCGGGCCGCCTTGAGGGCCGGGACCGGGTCCGGGGTCTTCGGGCAGGGGCCGGGGGTGTAGCTGGCGTCGCCCACCGTCTTCGCGGTCGTGCCGATGGCCGTCCCGGGGTCGCCGGTGGCCCGGCCGCCGCCGGCGCCGTGGGCCGGTACCGCGACGAGGCCGGTGACGAGGAGCCCGGTCGCCAACCCGGCCGGTACGGCACGCATGCGCCGTACGGTCGTGCGGTGACGGCGGGGCACGTCGTTGGTTGCCATCGGGCGCCTCCCGGCTACTTCGGGGTGACCGCGAACGGTTTCGGCTTGAGGTCGGCCACGCAGCCGGTGTCGGGTGCGGTGGGTCGGGCGAGGAACGAGGCCAGTACGCGCGCCGCGCACGGCGACTGGGGAACGACGAAGTGCCCGATCCCGGGGATGCGCACGACGGTCGAGTGCGACAGGCCACGGGCCGTACGCGCCCCCCAACTCGCCCCGGTCTTCGCGTCGAACGTCCCCGAGATGACGAGCGCCGGCACGGAGCTGACGGTGGCCACCCGTTGGGAGGCGGTCCGGTCGGGGACGTCCCAGACCCGGCACACCTCCTGCTGGAAGGGAAGCTGCGGTGCCTGGGCCAAGACCGTGTCCGGCAGACCGGGGAAGGCCTTGCGTCCCGCTTCGAGCAGATCGGACCGTGAATACCCGGGCACCCATTCGGCGCACGCCACCGACTCCGTCAGGCCGTGCGCGGTCCGCCCGACGGCGGGACGCGCGTCGGCCGCGCGGGCCCGCGCGAAGCGTTCCGGATGCCCGCGGGCCAGCTCGTCGAGGGCCGCCGGGACGTCGGCGGCCGGGACGGCGTTGGCGACCAGGAGGTTCACCAGGGTCCCGCCGTCGAGGACGACCTTCACCGGCGCGCCGCCGCGCGGCGGGACGGCGTCGAGGGTCAGGGGGTGCGCCTCCAGCCTGCGCACCTGCTCCGTGAGCGTACGGGCGACGTCGGGGTAGCGGCTCTCGCAGGCGGGCTGCGCCGCGCACGCCTCGAGGACGGTGTCGATGCCCTCACGGGCGCCGGCCCACGTCCACGGCAGGCTCACGGTCTGCGGAGGCGTGACCGAGTCGAGCGCCACCGCACGGACGCCCTGGGGATGCAGGCGCAGGTAGGTGAGGGCGAGGTCGGTGCCGTAGGAGTACGCGTAGACGTTCCACTGGCGCAGGCCGAGCGCTGTGCGCAGGTCGGCGAAGTCGGCCGCGTTCTCGATGGTGTTGTAGGCGCTCAGGTCGGTGCCGTCGGCTGCCAGGCGGTCCCGGCACGCCTTCGCCGCGCGCAGCAGGAGCCGTTGCGCGGCCGGTTCGTCGTAGCGCAACCCGACGGCCCGCGCGGAAGACCGGTCGATCTCGGGGCAGGCGAGGTTCGGCTGCGCGTGGACGTTTCCGCGCTGGGACATGACGATCAGCGGGCGGTCGCGGTTCAGGCCGGCGTCGACGAGGAAGGGGATGTCGTCGAACGCGTCGCCTCCGGGGCCGCCCGCCATGAAGACCACCGGGTCGGCGGCGGGCTTCGCCGACGTGGCGGGAATGACCGCGACGGCCAGCCGGATGGTGCGCTTGCCGGGATGAGCGCGGTTCTCCGGGACTTCGAGGAATCCGCACCGTGCGTGGTTCAGCGCCTCGACGGGCTCCGATGTCTTGGGGCAGGGGCCGGGTGTGAAGCGCGCCGGGGCGGCGGACGCGTTCGGGATCGGGGCACCGTGGACGGCCGCGCGGAGGTATCCGTGTGCGTCGTGTGGTGCCGCCGGGCCGCCCCCCGGTGCGGTGGCGGCCCCCGTCAGCAGGACCATGGCCGCCGCGACGGCCGCCATGGTCACTGCGGCCGACGTGCCCTGCGGGCCGATGCTGTGAGGTGCCATGTGATCGCGTTCCTCCGCCGGCATGCCTGCATTCACGGCTGCCCGACCGCATGACCGCAGTTCGGGCGGATCGCACATAAGGGACGATACCGGCTGCCCGGTGGGCACGCACACGTGACCTACGGGCGCCGGGGCACCGCCCACGGGCCAGGCCGGTACTCACGGGCCAGGCCGGTACTACCGGGAGAAGCCGATCCCCTCCCGTCGGTCGGCGTGCCCCAGGCCACGGCCACGACCGCGACCGCGCGCCGGGCGAGGGCGTCGGAGGTCCGGAGGGTGATGTAGAGGGACGCCGCGAGGGCGAGGACGAGCAACGAGGCGCCGGGCGGTGCACCCGACTTGCCGGAAGACGGCCGTGAGCGGCGGCCCGTATGCCGCGAGCGCGTCGTGGAGCGCGAGACCGGGCACGAACGTCGAGGCGAGCCACCGCATTTCGCCACTCGTGTCGTGGTCGACCACCGGGACGACGCGATACCCACGCACGCGCCGGGCCGCCCGCACCTCCTGCTCGAAACAGCGGCGGAAGTCCGGCTCGCGCCTCCGCCCGCTGCCGCCCCCGCGGCGTTCCCGGAGCAACTGGTCGATACTGGGGACAACGGGCTTTCGCGGGCATCGGGCCCGCCGGGCACGGGAGGCGGTGGCCGTATGCGTCCGACCGACGGAGGAACGCCCGCGCGCCCCCCTGCCGCCACCTCCGGCGCGTACGGCGAGGCGGTGTTCCAGCCCGGTAGGGCCGGCGAGGACGAGCGCATCGACCTCGGCGCGCTGGCCTACGACGACACCACCATCGCCCGGCTGCGGGCGCTGGGCGTCGGCCCCGGCTGGAGCTGCCTCGACGTGGGGGCCGGCACCGGCAGCGTGGCCCGGCGCCTGCTGGGTGAGCTCGAGGTCGCCGGCGTGCTGGCCGTGGACCGCGACACCCGCTTCCTCGCCGCCCACCCGCAGCCCGGTCTCGACGTCCTGGAGGCGGACCTCGCCGACTCCGGCTTCGATCCCGGGCGGTTCCACCTGGTCCACGCCCGGTTCGTACTGATGCACCTGCCCACCCGACGCCGGTTGATGGCGCGCCTGAGCGAGCTGCTGATCCCGGGCGGGGTGCTCGTCCTCGGCGACGCGGTCGACCCGGCCTCCGACACCGCGCCCCCGAGCCCGTACACCCGGGCCGTCCAAGCCATGTGGCAGGGCTTGCGCGACACCATCGGCACCGACGTCTCATGGACGCCGCGCTACCCGCAGATGCTCCACGACCTCGGACTGGACGCCGTGGCCGCCGAGATCCACGTCCCGCCCCTCGTCCCCGGCTCTGCGATCAGCCGCTTCTGGGCGGACACCTGGGACCGCGCGAGACAGGCCATGACCGCGACCGGTCTGGTCGACGACGCGGACATCGACGCGGCGATCCGCTACCTCGACTCGCCCGAATGCGCCGCCCTCTCACCCGGATTGATCACCGCTTGGGGCCGCCGGCCGGGCGGCGCCGAGCCCCGACCGGCCTGAGGGCCCCCGACCGCCCGGCGAAGTTCCCCGACGGGGTTTCGCATTCCCGGCGGACTTTCGCAGGTGAACCGACCAGACCAGTACGGCCGCCAGGGCGACCGAGACGACCGCCGTCGACATCCCCGCACGGATTCCGAAGCGCGCGGTGACGGCGCCGGCCACCAGGGCCCCGAGCGGAACCCCCAAACCCGAGGAGAGCATCCGGCGCGTGGTGTTCACCCGGCCCTGGAGCTCCGCCGGGGTGACCTCCTGCGAGTAGGTCATGGTGTTGACCAGAACCACGAGATAGGCCGACCCCCACAGGGCGAGGGCGACCACCGCGACCCGCCAGTCGGCGACGGACACCACGACCAGACCGAGCAACGCGCCCGCCGGCAGCACCAGGAGGAGGACGCGGGAGGCGTCCATCCGGCGCCGCAGCCCGGGCAGGAGCAGCGAACCGCCGATCCCGCCGGCGCTCCACGCCGCGTAGAGGAATCCGATCCGCCAGTCCGTGCCGTGTATCCCGAGCCCGCGGTCCGCCCAGACGACCATCTGTCCGACGATCGCACCCCCGGAGAAGGATTGGAGCATGCCGACCACGGTCATCGTGCGCAGCACGCGGTGGCCCCGCAGGAACCGCAGCCCCTCACCGACCGACTCCCCGAAGCCGGGGCGGCCGGCGGCCGGTGCGCCGCGGTGCGGCCCGCGGGCGATGGCCCGCACGAGCAGGGCGGAGGCGACGTAGGACACCGCGTCGACCACCACGGAGTCGGCCGGGCCCAGCAGGACCATCAGGGCGCCGGCGACCGCGGTGCCGGTGATCCGGACGAGGGACTCCGCGCCCTGGACGAACCCGTTGGCCCGGGCGAGGTTCTCCTTGACCACGGCCTCGGGCACGAACCCGTACCCCCCGGCGTCGAAGAAGAGGGCGAGGCTGGAGGACAGCAGCGCCACGGTGATCACCTGTGCCCCGGTGAGCGCGTCGAGCGCGGCGGCCACCGGAATGGTCGCCAGGCAGACTGCGTTCAGTGTGTCCGAGGCCACCATGAGGCGCCGACGGTCGACCCGGTCGGCCACCACCCCGGCCACCAGCCCGAAGAGGAGGTACGGCAGGGTCGCGGCCGCGGCGACGAGGGACAGCAGGAGCGGCGATCGCGTCTGCTGGTACGTCAGGACCGGCAGCACCACCGTGGTGACGGCCGAGCCCAGCGCGGAGATCGTCCTGGACAGGAGGAGAAAGCGAAAACCCCTCAGTTTCCTGAGGGGTTGCGGGGTCGGACTCGGGGGGACCATGGGTTTCGGGGGATCACCGACGGTCTGCTGTTCCGCATTCGAAGACATGGTGGTTTATAGGCAGACCTCGGAACGGGCCGCAACCCCGGGCCCGGAGCGGCTTCGCGGTGGCCGGCCCCGCCCCGCCCTCGCGCCCCGCCCCGCCCGGCGTCGGGGCGCCCCTGCCTGGGACGCCGCGAGCGGCAGGCCGCATACTCGGTGATCGTCGCGCAGGTGTGTCCGCGACGGCGGCCGCGCCCCGCGCTCCGGGCCGGGAAGGGTTGATGGGGTACATGAGGGAAATGAACGAACTGGCCGTGCCGGAAGTGGTGGACAGCCCCGCACTGCGACCACAACCGAGCGGAGGCCTGGCGCGGTGGTTGCTGCGCCACCGGGTACAGCCGGTCGGGCCGGCGGCAGGCGAAGGGCACAGCGAGCCGCACGCCTGGTGGAAGGTGATGTGCCTGACCGGGGTCGACTACTTCTCCAGCCTGGCCTACGTACCGGCGATCGCGGCGCTCGCGGCCGGCGCGGTCTCGCCCCTGGCCACACTGGTGATCGTCGCGCTGACCCTGCTCGGCATGCTCCCGATGTACCGGCGGGTGACGCGGGAGAGCCCGCACGGCGCCGGCTCGGTGGCGATGCTGGAGGACCTGCTGCCCTTCTGGCGCGGCAAGTTGTTCGTGCTGGTGCTGCTGGGCTTCGTCGCCACCTCGTGGGTGATCACCATCACGCTCTCGGCGGCGGACGCGTCCGTGCACGTCGTGGAGAACCCCTTCTTCCCCCAGGCGCTGCACGGCCACGAAGTGGCCATCACGGTGGCGATGCTGCTGCTCCTCGGCGGCGTGTTCCTGCTCGGGTTCAGCGAAGCGGTCAGCGTGGCCATTCCCTTGGTCGCCGTCTTCCTGCTCCTCAACGCGGTGACCATCGGCGTCGGCTTGGTCGACGTCTTCACCACCCCCGGCGCGTGGTCGGGGTGGACGGAGGCCCTCGCCTCGGGCGGAGGTGGCATCGGCGATCTGGCGGGACCGGCACTGCTGGCGTTCCCCCTGCTGGTCCTCGGCCTGTCCGGCTTCGAGACCGGGGTGAGCATGATGCCGCTCGTCGCCGCCGAGGGCGCCGACCCCGAGGAGCGCTTGCGGTCCCGTATCCGCAACACCCGTAAGCTCCTGACCACGGCCGCGCTCGTGATGAGCGTCTACCTGCTCGCGGCGAGTTTCGTCACCACGGTCCTCATCCCGCACAAGGAGTTCGAAGCCGGCGGCGCGGCGAACGGCCGTGCGCTGGCCTGGCTCGCCCACGAGCACGTCGGGGAAGCCTTCGGCACCGCCTACGACATCAGCACCATCCTGATCCTGTGGTTCGCGGGAGCCTCGGCGATGGCGGGCCTGATCAACATCGTGCCCCGCTACCTGCCCGACTACGGGATGGCCCCCGAATGGGGCCGCGCGGTGCGACCCGTCGTGCTGGTCTACACCGCCCTGTGCGTCGGCATCACCATCGCCTTCGACGCGGACGTCAACGCCCAGGCCGGCGCGTACGCCACGGGCATCCTCGCCATGATGGTCTCCGGGGCCTTCGCCGTGACCGTCTCGGCCCTGCGCCGCCGCCGGCGTACCGCGACGGCCGGTTTCGCGGTCCTGACGGCGGTCCTGCTCTACGCGCTCGTCGCCAACATCGTCGACAAGCCCGACGGCATCACCATCTCGGGGATGTTCATCGCCGGCATCGTGCTGGTGTCCCTGATCTCCCGCGTCTCGCGCACCACCGAACTGCGGGCCGACCGGATCGTCTTCGACGACACGGCGCGCCGTTTCGTCACGGACACCCTCGCCCACGACAACGCCATCAACATCATCGCCAACCGGCGCGAGACGGGGGACCGCGCCGAGTACGCCGGAAAGGAGCGGGAACAGCGTGGCACCAACCCGGTCCCCGGGCCGGCCGACGTCCTGTTCCTGGAGATCGACGTCGTCGATCCCTCCGACTTCAGCGAGACCCTCACCGTTCGCGGTGTCGACGTCGAGGGGTACCGGATCCTGCGTGCCGACGCGCCGGCCGCGCCGAACGCCATCGCCGCGATCCTCCTGGCCCTGCGGGACACGACCGGGGTCAGGCCGCACTGCTACTTCGCCTGGGCGGAAGGCAGCCCGCTGCGGCACATGTTCCGCTACTTCCTGCTCGGCCGGGGCGACACCGCGCCCGTCACCCGGGAGATCATCCGCAAGCACGAGCCCCGCCCCGACCGGCGCCCGGGCATCCACGTCGGCGACTGAGGGGAACCAGGAAGGCGAGGAAGCCGGCGCACGAAGGCGCGCTCAAGCCGCCGGCGTCACACCCGACGCCAGCGGGGGCGGCCGTCCCGGGCGGCGGGCTCGGGCGTCGGCTCGGCGCCGCGCAGGTGCAGGTCCCGGACCGTGGCCGCCGTCTCGCGCTGGAAGTGCTCCCAGGAGACCAGCCGCAGCCAGGTCGGGTCCGGCCGGTTCGGCACGGTGGCGCCGCGCGCCGCCCACTCCCGGGCGAGTTCGTCGAACAACGGGGCGGACCCGGCGGCGTGCGACGGCCGGCGGGGCACGAACAGGCTGCGGACGCCATCGTCCGCAGCCCGGTGCCGCGCCGTGGTGGTGGGCGTGGAGTGCGTCGTCGTCATGCCTGCGAAAACGATTCACCCGCCCACCGGACACGCCCATCCGGGGGTGGTCGACCCGCTCAGCGGCAGAGGGACCCGATGTCCTGCGCGAACGTCGGGAACTCGGCCCGCGCGCCGAGCACCACCCCCTCGGCGGAGTCGAAGGAGCCGTAGGGCTCGCAGGAGGGTAACCGCCCGCTCCGACACGCCCGCCGCCGGTCACGGGTCCCGTAGGGCAACCGCGGCGCAGTGGCCGTCCGGGACCAGGGCGTCGGTCAGGGTCCACCCCGGCAGGCGGGCCGGGACGGGGCCCGAACCCACGTAGTCCGCCGCCGGATCCTCCGAGAGCCCCACCCCCAGCCCCTTGAGGTACGCCTCCTTGCGGGTCCACACCCGGGTGAAGGCCAGTGAACGGTCCCCCGCCGGGAGGGCGGCGAGCTCCGCCGCCTCCCTCGGGTGCAGGACGTCGGCCGTCTCCGCGATGGCCTGCGGCAGGACCAGCTCCTCCACGTCCGCCCCGACCGGGGCGGTCGCGAAGGCCAGCAGGCTGATCCCCGTGCAGTGCGAGAGCGAGAAGTGCAGGGCCCCGCCCGGCAGTACCGGCCGCCCGTGCGGCTCGTCGCAGTGCGCGCAGGGCGCCCGTTCCACGACCACGTCCCGCGCCGGCATGCCCAGGTAGGCGCCGAGCAGCCGGCGCAGCGCGACGTGGGCGCAGACGTAACTGTCGCGGTCCGCCGCCCGGACGAACTCGGCCGCGCGGGCCAGCTCCTGGGCGTCCAGGGTGCCGGGCGCGTGCCGGGCCGCGTGCACCCGGTAGGCGGTGGTGTCCACGAGCCACAGCTGCGGACTCGCCGCCACCAGCACGGCCTCGGCCGGTCGCGGGCCCGGCTCCCGTCCCCCTGCGGGGACGGACAGCGGGGTCGGTACGAGCAGGTGAGCAGTGCCCGATGTCATCGCGAGAGCCTCCTCATACGGCCGCGGGGACGGGGAGCCGCACCGGCGCGGGCTCCGCTTCCTTCGCGGGGTGCCGCAGCGCCAGGACGGCCGCGAGCGGCGAGACGAACGCGATGGCCCCGCACAGCAGCCAGGTGGTCTGCACGCCGAGGGCCAGGGACAGCGAGCTGAACACGGCGATGGAGATGGGGGCCGTGCCGATCCCGGCGAGGGACAGCGTCGACATCGCGGCGCCCATCCGCTCCTCGGGCGCCGACTGCTGGTACAGCGTGACGATGGCCGGCCCGTTCAGCCCGGACAGCAGGCCGACCCCGGCGGCGACCGCGGTGAGGGAGACCACCGACGGCATGAGGGCCATCACGAGGATTCCGGCGGCGAGTCCCGCACCCGTGACGACGAGCCGTACGAACATCGGGATCCGGTGCGCCATGGCGGCGCCCACCGCGCTGGAGCCGAGCGCTCCCACGCTGAACGCGGCCAGGACCACACCGACCGCGCCGACTCCCCAACCGCGTTCGGAGACCAGCAGCGGCAGCGCCACCTCGGCCGGCCAACTGAACGCCATGTCCAGGCACAAGGCCGCCACGAACATCCAGCGCAGCCTGGGGTGACGCGCCAAGAGCCGGAAACCGTCCCCGGAGCGCTTGACCAGGGAGACGCCGGGCTCCGGCGCGGGTCGGACGAAGCCGTGGGTGACGTGCAGCAGGCAACCGAGCCAGATGGCGCCGGTGACGGCTCCGACGAGCATGGCCAGCCACAGCTCCCCGACGGTGATCAGGAACGCGCCGGCCGGGGCGCCGAGGATCGGCGCGACCCGCAGCACCATGGAGTAGAGGGAGTTGGCCCGCGCCAGTTGATCCCCGCGGGCGAACATCGGCAGCAGTACGCCGGAGGCCGGACCGGCGAGGCCCAGCAGGACCCCTTCGACCAGCGCGATCACCACCAGCGGCCACAGCTGCTGGGTGGTCGCGGTGACGACCGCGCCGGCGCCGAGCACGGCGACCCGGGCGGAGGTGGTCCGCAGCAGGACGAAGCGCGGGCCGAGGGTGTCCGCAACCGCCCCGCCGAAGATCAGCATCAGGGCCCGGGGGACGGTGGCGGCCAGGGTCAGCAGCGTGACGGCGCCGGTGCCGCCGCGTTGGACGGCGGTCCAGTTCATGGCGATGAGCAGCGCGAAGCTGCCGAGCTGGACGGCGGCCTGGCCGCCGACCAGTGAACTCACGCGGCCCCACTGGACGGTGGGAGCCGCGGGGGGCGTCTGTACGGGGGTTTCCATGGTCGACCTGTTCTCGGTGAGGGGCGGGTGAGGGTACGGAGCCGCGTGGGCGGTACGGAGCCGCGCGGGCGGTAGGGGACTGCGTGCGCGGTGCGGTGCGGGACCGCGGGGGCGGTACGGGACTGCGGGGGGCGGCGGCCCGGCTCAGCGGGCGCGCCGCAGGGCGACGGCGACGGCCCGCTCCGCCGCCCGGGCCAGATCGGCGACGCGCGGCGGTCCGCCGAGGCCGCGCAGGGCGAGGTGGCCGCCGAGGTGACCGAGCCCCGCCCGGGTCAGGGCCCGCGAGGCGGCTTCGCCGGCCGCGCCGGCGCCCGAAGCGGGGGCGACCGTGACCCCGGGGAGGTCGGAGAGCCGGAACCGTGCCCGTACCAGGCGGGGTCCGCGCCGGGACGGCCGACCGCTCCGGGGCCGGGTCACGGCCCCGCCCCGGTCACGGAGCCGCGACCGGAGCCGGGCCCCGCCCCCGGGTCGGGGCGCGGGGACCGGGCGGCCCGTCACGACATCCCCCCGGCCGCGACGGCCTCCGGGGCGCCGGCCGCCGCCGGGCTCCCGGCGGCCGTGGTGCCGACGGCGCCGGCCCCCGCGGCCGGTGCCTCCTGTTCGGGGGCCCCGGGCGCCCACAGGTCCTCCGGCCCCAGGTCCGCGACCCGGTACTTGCCGACGGCGCTCACCAGCAGCCGGGTCTCCAGCGCCAAGGCCCGCGCCAGCCGGACCAGCCCCTCGCGCGGGTCCTCGTCCACCGCGAGCAGCGCCGCCCGGCCCAGGCCCACGGCGGTGGCCCCGAGCGCCAGCACCCGCACGGCCCGGCCGCCTTCCCAGATCCGGCCCGTTGCGAGCAGGTCACCGGCCGGCGGGCCGATGCGGCGCAGGCACTCCCCGAGCGGCAGCCCGACCTGATCGAGGAAGACCGACGGCGCCCAGCCCGTGCCGCCCTCCGCGCCGTCCACCGTCACCGCGTCGGCGCCCGCCGCCCAGGCGGTGGCCGCGGCCCGCGCGATGTCCCGGCCGGGATGGAACTTCACCCAGGTGCGGGCCAGCGGGAAGTTGTTCCGCATGAACCGCAACTGCTGGCGGACGATCTCCTCGGTGAAGGTGCCCGGGGTCGCGCACCGCAGCAGCCGTTCGCCGTCGCCCAGCAGGTCCCTCACGGTGAACCGCCCCGCCAGTCGGCGGCCTTCGTCGGCGCCGACCACCGTCATCCCGCCCAGCCCGGGCTTCGCCCCCTGGCCCACCTTCAGTTCGAAGCCGAGCCGGCCGGAGTCCCGTAGCGCCCGCGTGCCGGGGTCGCTGTAGAGGAGGTTCCACACCTCCGAGTCGGCGTCCTCGGTGGACTGCTGCACCACCACTCCGCCGACCCCGTCCGGGACGCTGTCCGCGTACGCCGCGATCCGCTCCAGCAGCGCCGACCGCGTGCCGTCGCCGCCGCGGGCGTACCCGTGCACCGGCACCATGTTCTCGCCGATCACCATCGGGATGCCGAGCCGCGCCGCCTGCCGGCCGGCCGCCACGCCGAGGTCCCCGCTGCCCGCCCGCGTGGACCCGAACGCCGAGAGGTAGAGGGGTAGCTCCGCGGCGAAGCCACCGACGCTCGTCCGCAGGTCCACGTCCTCGTACGAAGGCTCGCGACCCAACTCGATCAGCTTCTCCAGCCGCCGGGGCATGAACACCGGTGGCACGACGCGCAGTTCGTCCAGCGGGTCCGCCGCCGTCCCCCGCGCCGAGGCCCCGTAAAGCCGCGCGCCGTAGGAGTCCGCCGCCGGGAACGCCTCGGCCGTGCCCGCCCGGGCCCGGGCCCGTACCGCCTGCTCGGGGAAGCCCGCCGCGCCCAGTGACCCGCTCACGGCGCGATCACCCCCGGCAGCTTGGGGTAGGCGCTGACCTGCCACAGGGCGTCGAGCCCGGTCAGGAAGCGGACCAGGCGCTGGAGGCCCATGCCGAAACCGGCACTGGCCTCGATGCCCTCGCGGGCCAGCTCCAGGTACCAGGCGTACTTGGCGGGGTTCTCTCCGCTCTCCCGCATCCGCGTGACGATCGCCGCGTAGTTCGACTCCCGCTCGCTGCCGCTGACCAGTTCTCCGTAACCGCCGTGCGCGATCAGGTCGAAGTTGCGCAGCACGCCGGGACGTTCGGGGTCCTCGCGGTCGTAGAACCCGCGGGAGCCCTTGGGGTAGTCGTCGATGAAGAAGGGGCGGTCCGCCTCCAGCGAGAGCACTTTCTCGCCCGCCCAGTCGATCTCCGCGTCCGGGCTCTGCGGGTGGCCCCGGCCCAGCAGGCGGGCAACCGCCTCCTCGTGGGTGCAGGAGTCGAACTTGCCCTGCCGGAGTTCGGCGAAGTCGCTCTCGTCGCGGCCCAGTCCGCGCAGGACGTCCCCTGCCGCCGTCCACACGTGGTCCACCACGTGCGTCAGCAGGCCCGCCACGATCTCCTGCACGTCGTGGCGCGTGGCGCCGGCCATCTCGACGTCGATCTGGTGGAACTCCACGAGATGGCGGCCGGTGGAAGCCGTCTCCGGCGGCTCCACGCGCACGTTCGGCGCTATGTAGAACAGTCGCGGGAACCCCCCCAGCGAGGCCTGCTTGTAGAGGATCGCGCTGGTCATCAGCTTGTACGGCTCGCCGTAGTAGTCGACGTCCAGGGCCTTGGCGCCCCGGCCGCCCGGATCGGTGACCGGACCGACCAGCGGCGGCAGCAGTTCCACGAAGCCCTCGCCGCGCAGGAACTCCCGCACCGCGTACAGGGCTTCCTGCTGGACCAGCATCGCGGAGCGCAACTGCGGGGAGCGCAGGTGCTCACCGATCGGGGGAGGGGCGTGGAACTCCATGTCGACTCCTGTCGAGAGCGGGATGCGTGGGGATGTCGAGGGGTGGGACGGGTCGGGCAAAGGCCGGTTCACGCGGCGACCCCGTCCTCGTCGTAACGCCGGGCCACCGCGTGGACGGCCGCGAGCAGTCCGTCCGAGGTCATCGGCGAGTGGCCGGCGTGCAGGGCGGTGGGTGCGACCGGCATCGCGCCGACCGCGGACCACCGCAGCCTTCCGGCCGGGTCGACGAAGCTGCGCGAGCGGCCCGCGTTGTCCGGGTGCAGGCAGTACGGGACGTCCAACACGCCCCGCGCGAAGGCCGTGCGCAGCGAGCGCCCGAGGTCCTCGCCGAAGTCGAGGACGGCTTCCACGAAGGCCCGGGCCTCCTGGTAGACCTCGCTGTCCGCCGGGTCGCCGGTCAGGGCGGGCCGCTCCGTCAGCGCGGCGGTCGCCGCCGCCGTCTCCAGCGCCCGTACGTTCTCCCGCACGGTCGGGATGCGGTGCGCCTCCGCGGCGGTCTTCACGATCAGGCGCTGAGCCCCGGCGCGGACGGCCAACCGCGCCGAGGCCTCCAGGAGCCGGGTGGCGCCGTGGGCGGTGTGCGGGAAGACCCCCATGTAGGTGTAGAGCACGATGTGCCGGTCCACCCCGCGCGGCAGGAACTCCTCGGCCAGCCGGCCCAGGGCGCGCACCGCCTCGGTGTCCTGGGCGGGGTCGGTCTGCTGTGCGTAGCTGAGGGACACGGAGCGGATGCCGTGCCGCGCGAAGAACATCCCCTCCAGCAGGCTCAGCGCCACCAGCAGTCCGGGCGGGCAGAGTTGCCCCAGCATGCATCCGCCGAAACTCTCCAGGTGGGGGGTGCGCGGAGGCGGCGCCAGTGCCGCCAGCAGTTCGCAGCAGCGGGCCCAGTTGTCCACGGACTCGGCGAGCGGGGTCCGCCCGTAGGGCAGGCAGTAGGAGACCGGTCCGCCCTCGGTGGCGTCCAGACCGGCGGCTGTGAGCGCGCGGACGATGGCCTCGGGGCGGGAGGAGCCGTGGCGGACCTGGACGGGGAAGCGGGCGTCGAGGACGCCGTCGAGCAGGGATCGGGTGCGCTCGGTGCGGTGGGTGGCGATCGGGTACCCGTTGAGCGGGGTGCCCTCGGCCAGGGCGGCCCGGGCGGCGGCGTGGGCGCCGACCCGGGTGTAGCTGTCGATGGTGAGGGTGCCGACGGTGGTGGCGACGGCGGATTTGGTCCGCTCCAGTCCGTCCCGCATCCGGCGCGGATCGCCGAAGCCCATCCGGGGTTGTACGACGAGCTGCCCGGCGGCGGCGCACGCGCCGACGAAGGCGCCGAACGAGGCGGTACCGCGGTCCGGGGTCGTGGGGAAGAGCGTGGCCACGTTCGGTGCGGCGAGCGTGGCGGCGGTCATGCGACGGCCTGCCCAGCGGCGCCGGCGCCGGCGCGGACGCGTACCTCGGCCAGGGAGCCCAGGTAGGCGCGCAGCCGCCCGACGTCGCCGTCGTCGAAGACCGCGTCGACGCCCGCGTCCAGGAGCCGGGCCCGCCGCCGCGGGTCCACCTCGCCCGCCACGCCGAGCTTCCCGCCGATGACGAGGGGCACCGTCAGCCCGGCGTCCCGCAGGGCCCGGACGGCTCCGAGGCCGTCGCGGTAACCGTGGCCGTTGACGCTGCTGACCACGACGAGGTCCGGGTCACGGTCCGCGCAGACACCGACGAGCAGGTCGTCCGGTACGCAGGGGCCCAGGTTCCGGACCCGGTGCCCGGACTCCTCCAGCAGCAGCTGGAGGTAGACGAGATTCCAGGTGTGGGAATCGGATGCCGTGCCGGTCAGCAGGATGTTCATATTCCTTCGTCGCATACCGAGAAATATAGAAAGCGCCGGACCCGGCGAGGGGAAGTTCCGGCGGCAGTATGGAGGAATTCCGGCGGGAGGCGTCAATACGGGAAAACGAGAAGCCGCGACCCGCAAGTGCGGGGCGCGGCTTCTCGTTTTCCCGATTCGGGGGACTTCCGTTCACGGGAACCTGTTCACGCGTACTGCGCGACCAGGCTCTTGGGGCGGATGTCCCTCCAGTTCTCCTCCACGTACGCGAGCGCGTCCGCCCGCGTCCCCTCTCCCCACACCACGTCCCAACCTGCGGGCACTTCGGCGAAGACGGGCCACAGCGCGTGCTGTCCCTCGGTGTTGACCACGACGTGGAAGGTGCCCTCGGTGTCGTCGAACGGGTTGGTCATGACAGACTCCTCAATTTCTCGGAAAGAATACGACCGATCAAAGCGAGCGGTTCCGGTTCACCCATTCTGGTGTGCGGGACCCCGATCACGTGATTCTCCACGCGGCCCTCGACGTAGGGAATCCAGTGCTGCGCGAGAGTGTTTTCCGTTTCCCCGTCCTCGATGGCCGCCAAGAAGAGAAGGTCGGTGGCGACCGGGCGCGGGGCGTACAGGTTCATGATTTCGGCGTGGTTGACGGAGGCGCCGATCACGGAGCGGATCTCGGCGTCGGAGAAGGCGCCGAGCACCGGGTCCTTCAGACGGACCAGGTCGATCAGCGCGTCGACGTCGAAGGGCGCGTCCTCGGGCTCGTCCGTGGCGTCGCCGACGAGCATGTCCCGCTTCTGCGCGGGCGTCATCCGGCGGCGCACCGGTTCGGTGGGCAACAGGTGGACGTCCATCATGGCGAGCAGATCGGTGCGTTCACCCAGCTCCGCCAGCCGGACGGCGAGCGCGTGCGCGACGGTCCCGCCGAAGGACCAGCCCAGGAAACGGTACGGGCCGTGCGGCTGGACCTCCCGGATCAGCGGCAGGTAGTCCTCGACCATCTCCTCCACCGACTCGGGGGAGTGGCCCAGCTCGCTCAGCGCCCGTGCCTGGATCGCGTACAGAGGCTGGTCGGGCCCCAGGTGCCGGGCGAGGCCGGCGTAGGGCCAGCCCACGCCCGTACCCGGGTGGACGCAGAACAGGGGAGCCCGCGAGCCGCGCGGGTTGAGGGGGAGCACCACCCCCATCGGGTCGAACCCGGTGGGCTCGTCGCCCAGCAGCCCGGCCACGGTCGGCGTCCGGAACAGGTCGCGGACCCCGCGCTCCAAGCCCAGCACGGTCCGCATCCGGCTGACCAGCCGCACCCCGAGCAGCGAATGGCCGCCCAGACCGAAGAAGTTGTCGTCGATGCCGACCCCCTCGATGCCCAGGACCTCGGCGAACAGTCCGCACAGGATCTCCTCGCGCGGGGTGCGCGCGGGCCGTCCCGAGGGCCTCGCGGTGGGGGCGGGTGCGGGCAGGGCCTTGCGGTCGGGCTTGCCGTTGACGGTCAACGGGATCGCGTCGAGCAGGACGGCCGCCGACGGCACCATGTGCTCGGGCAGTTCGTCCGCGGCCCAGCGCAACAGCGCGCCCTCGGTCAGGGTGTGACCCGCGCGCGGGACCGCGTACGCCACGAGCCGTTTGCCTCCGGGGCCATCCTCGAACACCACCACGGCGACCTGGCCCACCCCCGGGTGCCGGGCCAGGGTCTCCTCGATCTCGCCGGGTTCGATCCGGAAGCCGCGCAGCTTCACCTGGCCGTCGGCCCGACCGATGAACCGCAGTTCGCCGTCGGCCGTCCAGTGCACGAGGTCTCCCGTGCGGTACATCCGGCCGCCGTCGGCGCCGAAGGGGTCGGCCACGAACCGCTCCGCCGTCAGCCCGGGCCGGCCGATGTAGCCGCGGGCCACCTGGGTCCCGGCGATGTACATCTCCCCGGCGACCCCGGGCGGTACCGGACGCAGCCGTTCGTCCAGGACGTGGACGCGCGTGTTGTCGAGCGCCGCGCCGAGGTACACCCCCCGCAGCGTGCGCCGCGCCGTGGGGAAGCGCTGTTGGTGGGAGGCGAAGGTCGTCTCCGTCGGACCGTACGAGTGGACCAGCACGGTCTCCGGGCAGTGGGTCAGGACCCGCTGGAGGGCACTGGGCGAGGCCACGTCGCCGCCCGTCCAGACCTCGTCGAGGAGCTTGAGGGTGTCCAGGCCCTCGTCGGCCATGATGTGGAAGAGGCCCATCGTGAAGTACGCGGCGGTGACGTCGTAGGTGCGGACGGTGTGGTCGAGTTCCGCGACGTCCGTCCCGTCACCGGGTGCGATGACGAGCTGCCCGCCGTTCAGCAGCGGCACCCACAGCTCGTAGGTGGAGGCGTCGAACCCGATCGCCGAGTGGACCAGCATCCGACGGTGGTGGGCGAGGTTCCAGCACCGGTCGGTGACGAGTTCGACCACGTTGCGGTGGGTGACTCCGACGCCCTTGGGTCGGCCGGTGGAGCCCGAGGTGAACATCACGTACATCAGGGCGTCCTCGCCGACCGCGATCCCCGGGTCGCCGGCGTCCGGTTCGAGGACGAGGGTGTCGACGGCCACGACCCGCACGCCGGCGACCCGTTCCCGCTCCACCGACGTCCGGCCGAGGTGTGCTTCCTGCGTGAGCAGGACCGTCGCCGCCACGTCCTCGCAGATCATACGGACCCGGGCGTCTGGCAGCCGCGGGTCCAACGGCACGTACGCCGCGCCGCACTTGAGCACCGCCAACGCCGCCACCAGCAGGTGCGGCGTGCGGTCCATCAGCACGGCGACCGCCCCGTCCCGCGCCACGCCCGCCTCGATCAGGCGGTGCGCCAGAGCGTTCGCCCGGGAGTCCAGCTCGGCGAAGGTGAGGGTGTCGTCCTCGTACGAGAGGGCGACGCGGTCGGGGGTGCGCCGGGCCTGCGCCGCGAACCGTTCGTGCACCAGCCCGCACCGGGCCCGCGGGGTCGCCGTGTCGTTGTACTCGGTGACCAGCCGGAACTCCTCCTCCGCGGTCAGGAGTCCCACGTCGCCGATGCGCTGCTCCGGGTCCTGGGCCACCGCCCGCAGGGTGCGGGCCAGGTGCGTCGCCAGCAGGACCGCCGTGCCCTCGTCGTACAGGTCCGTCGCGTACTCCAGTACACCGACCAGCCCGCCCGGCGTCCCGTCCGCGCCCCGGGTCTCCCGCAGGGACACGGTGAGGTCGAACTTGGTGAACCCGGAGGCCGTGCCCAACGGCGTCCCGGCCAGCGCGGCCCCGGGCGGGGTCTGCGGCTCGGCCGGATGGACCTGGACGATCGCCTGGACCAGCGGATGGTGGGCGGTGGAACGCACCGGGTTCAGCCGTTCCACCACCAGGTCGAACGGCACGTCCTGGTGGGCGTAGGCCGCGAGGTCGGTGTCCCGGACCCGGCGCAGCAGCTCGGTGAAGCGCGGGTCGCCGGAGGTGTCGCAGCGCAGGACGAGGGTGTTGACGAAGAAGCCGACCAGATCGCTCAGGGCCTCGTCGTCCCGGCCGGCGGTCACCGTGCCCAGCGGCAGGTCGGTGCCCGCGCCGTGCCGGGTCAGCACGGCCGCGAAGGCGGCCTGGACCACTGTGAAAAGCGTGGTCCCGTGTTCCAGGGCGAGCCTCTCCAGCCGGGCGTGCGTCCCTGCGTCCAGGTCCAGGGCAGTGGCCGCGCCCCGGTGCGAGGCGTCGGCCGGTCGGGTGCGGGAGGAGGTGAGCTCCAGGACGGGTGGCGCGTCGCCGAGGGTCTGCTCCCAGTAGGCGAGGTGCCCGGCGGCCCCCTCCCCCTCCAGGGCCGCGCGCTCCCACAGCGTGTAGTCGGCGTACTGCACCGGCAGGGGCTGCCAGGCGGGGGCCGCCCCGGCCCGCCGGGACTCGTAGGCGGCGGCCAGGTCGGCCAGCAGGGGGCCCGTGGACCAGCCGTCGGCCGCGATGTGGTGGACGAGCAGCACCAGGACCTGAGCGGGGCCCGCGTCGATCAGCGAGGCGCGGAAGGGCAGTTCGCCGGCCAAGTCGAAGACGTGCCCGGCGGCCGCGTCCACCGCCGCGTCGAGTCCGGCCGGATCCGCGGTGACCAGGTCGAGCACGGGCCGGGCCGCGTCCAGGACGCGCTGGTAGGGCCGGCCGTCCACGGCCGGGTACACGGTACGCAGCACCTCGTGCCGCCCGGCGACATCGGCCAGGGCCTCGGCCAGCACCGCCGGGTCCAGCGGTCGCTCCAGCCGCAGCGCGAACGCGATGGTGTAGGAGCGGCTCGCCCCCTCCAGTTGGTCCACGAACCACAGCCGGCGCTGCGCGTACGACAGCGGGATCAGCTCGGGTCGCTCGTCCGCCGGTACGGGGACCAGCGCGGGGCGCCCCGCCGGCGCCGCCTCCCGCAGCAGGCGTACCGCCAACTCGGCCGGGGTCGGGGCGAGGAACAGGTCCCGGATGCGGGCCTCGACGCCGAGCGTGGCCCGGATGCGGTTGACGAGGCGCACCCCCATCATCGAGTGCCCGCCCACCGAGAAGAAGTTCTCGTCGGGGGCCACCCGGCCGAGCCCGATCACCTCGGCGAAGAGCGTGCACAGCACAGCCGCGGCGGCCGGGTCCCCGGCCCGGTCGGTCCGGGCCGGCTCCAGGGCGCGGGCGCGCGCGAGGCGCTCCCGGCACTCCGACAGGTCCCGGCTCTCCTCCGCGGTGAGCAGCGCGGGCGCGGCGGCGCCGGTCGGCCCGTCGGGGTCGTCCGCCGCGCGGGCGAGGGCCCGCAGGAACACATCCAGCAGCAGTCGCGCGGTCGGGGCGTCGAAGAGGTCCGCCGCGTACTGCCACCACACCTCCAGTCCGCCGTCCGCGAGCTCCACGCACGAGGCACTGAGGTCGAACTTCACCGCTTCCAGGCCCGGTTCGACGAAGCGCCCGGTCAGACCGCCGCCGAGGGCGAGGGCCGTGTCGCCCTCCTCCTGCACGGTCAGCATCACCTGGAAGAACGGGTTCACGGCCAGGCCGCGCTCCGGGTTGAGGTGCTCCACCAGCAGGTCGAAGGGGAGTTCCTGATGGGCGTAGGCCGCGAGGTCCGCCTCCCGCGCCCGGTCCACGAGCTCCGCGTACGGGGCGCCGCCGGACACGTCGGTACGCAGGACCAGGGTGTTGACGAAGAAACCGACGAGGTCGGAGAGGGCCTCGTCGCCGCGCCCGGCCACCGGGGTGCCGATCGCGATGTCCGTACCGGCCCCGACGGCGGCCAGGGCCAGGGCCAGCGCCGGCTGGAGGGCCATCAGCATGCTCGCTCCGCGGTCCTCCGCCAGCGCCGCCAGCCGCCGGTGCGCGCCGGCGTCCAACCGGGCGACCAGCGTGGCGCCCTCGCCGCTCGGTTCGGCGGGCCGGGGTCGGTCGGCTGGCAGGTCCAGGACGGTCGGCATGCCGTCGAGCGCGTCCCGCCAGTAGGTCAGCAACGGGGCGGGATCGGCGAGGAGTTCGCGCTGCCACAGCGTGTAGTCCGCGTACTGCACCGGCAGCGGCTCCCACGCCGGCGCGTCTCCGGCCCGCCGGGCCTCGTAGGCCTGCCCGAGGTCGCGCAGCAGCGAAGCGACGGACCAGCCGTCGGTGGCGATGTGGTGGGTCAGCAGGGCGAGGGTGGCGGAGCCGTCGCCGGGGACGAACAGCGCCGCGCGCAGGGGCAGGTGTGCGCCGAGGTCGAAGGTGCCGGAGGTGAAGCGGGCGGTCAGGGGGGCCAGTTCGGCCGGCGCGCACTTGCGCACGGTCAGCGGCACCTCGGGCGCGGCGAGGACGTGCTGGTAGGGCTCGGAGTCCACGGCCGGGTACACGGTGCGCAGCACCTCGTGCCGCTCCACCAGGTCGGCGAGGGCCGCGGCGAGCGCCCGGTCGTCGGGGACGGAGTCCAGGCGCAGGACGAGCGGCAGGTTGTAGGTGGCCGACGGTCCCTCCAGCCCGGCCAGGAACCACAGGCGGCGCTGGGCGTACGAGAGGGGGAGCCGGTCCTCGGCGGCCGGCACCACGCCGTCGAAGACGCGGACCGCGCCGCCGTCGGTGCCGGTCTCGGTTTCGGCGAGGCTGTCGGCGGCGCCGGCGTCAACCGGCGCCTTGAGGAGTTTGCGGTCGATCTTCCCGGAGGAGGTCCGGGGGAGGGCCTCGACCAGGTTCACGGCGCTCGGCACGGCCGCCGCCGGGAGCTCGGCCCGGACGCGGGAGCGCAGGGCGGCCGCGGTCACCCCGGCGTCGGCGACCACGAACGCGACGAGCCGCTTGACGCCGTCGGGGGTTTCCCGCGGTACGACGGCCGCCTCCCGCACGCCCGGGTGGGAGGTGAGGACCGACTCCACGGACGCGGGGTCCACCCGGTGTCCGTTGATCTTCACCTCGTCATCGGCGCGACCCCGGAAGCCGAGCTGCCCGTCCTCCCGTACGTGGACCAGGTCGCCGGTCCGGTAGGCGCGCCGGCCTTCCAGCGCGGCGAAGCGGGCGCCGGTCAGCTCGGGCCGGTCCAGGTAGCCGTCGGCCAACGCGCCGCCGAGCAGCCACAGTTCCCCGTCGACCACGGCCGCCGTGACTCCCGGCAGGGGCAGGCCGATCGGCACCGGGCCGTTCCCGTAGCGGGACAGGTCGGCCACCGTCGCCACGACGGTCGCCTCCGTGGGGCCGTAGGTGTTCAGCAGCCGCACCCGGTCCGGATCCACGGCCCGGCACCACTGGGCTACCCGCTCGGGCAGCGCGGCCTCGCCGCCGATGATCACCGTGCGGAGCGTCGGCGGCAGTTCGGCGACACCGGTGGCGAGGGCGTGGGCCAGCTCGTGCCAGTAGGCGGTCGGCAGGTCCAAGACGGTGATGCCGTTCGCCGCGCAGCCGGCCAGCAGCCCGGGGACGTCGAGCATGTCCTCGTCGCGCAGGACGAGCGTGCCTCCGGCGCCGAGGGTCAGGAAGACCTCCTCGACGCTCGCGTCGAAGTGCAGCGGCGCGAACTGCAGGACCCGGTCCTCGGCGGAGATGCCGTACCGGACGGTGGCCCCGGCGACGAAATGGGCCAAGGCCTCGCGCCCTATGACGACGCCGTTCGGAGTGCCCGTGGAGCCAGAGGTGTAGATCACGTAGGCGGCGTCCTCGGCCACCCCCGGGCCGGCCAGGACGAACTCCCCTTCTGACAGCCGTACATCGGCTCCCGCGCAGTCGGCGAGGATCGAGGCGTTGCGGGCCGCCGGCGCGCCCGGGTCCAGGGGCAGGTACGCGGCCCCGGTCCGCAGCGCCGCGAGCAGCCCCACCACCGCGTCGACGCCCCGGGTCCGGTGCACGGCCACCAGCCGGCCCGGACCCGCTCCCGCGTCCGCCAGCTCGTCGGCGCGGAAGGCCACCGCGAGGGCGAGCTGCCCGTAGGTCACCCGGCGCTCGCCGTGCACCAGTGCGACGCGCTCGGCGTCCTGGGAGGCGATCCGGTCGAGCACACCGGGCGCGGGGGTGATCGCCGGCCCGCCGTCCAGGACGGCGGAGGCGGTGGGGGCGGTCGAGGGCATCGCGGGGCCTCCAGGCGAGGGGAAGGGTGCGGAGAGGACTCCGTGGCCTCCACGCTAGGTAACCCTCGGGCCCTCGGCGGGCAGTCCCCGCGGCAGCTCCCGTATCCGGTGCTGCCGCCCGCAACTGCCGCCGGACCGCTGCCCGTCCGCGCACGACGCGGCGGGTCGGTCGTCAGGGTTCGTCGTCGGGGCCCGTCGTCAGGGTCCGCCCGGGCCGGCCGGGGCGGAGGACCGTTCACCGGGCTGCGTCGGGCCGGGCAGGGCGGCACGGCGCACGGGTTCCGGAGCCAGCACGACGACCGAGTCCTCGGCCCCGAAGGACACGCGCTCCCGCTTGTCCGGGTTGAGGCGCACACCGTAGGAGGGACCGAGCGCGCTGTCCTCCTGGAGC
The DNA here is from genome assembly GCF_055231995.1 of Streptomyces sp. Tek67B01. Taxonomy (NCBI): domain Bacteria; kingdom Bacillati; phylum Actinomycetota; class Actinomycetes; order Kitasatosporales; family Streptomycetaceae; genus Streptomyces; species Streptomyces sp. Tek67B01. The sequence goes on along the minus strand of NZ_JBUYUY010000001.1, from coordinate 1,082,861 downwards.
CGGTACCCGATGACGCACTGCCCCCGCCGTCGCCCGGACTCCACCACCGTTGCGAAGGTGACGGGCCGCCCGGGCCGGACGAAGTGCGTCGCGGGTGCCAGGTGCAGGCCGGGGCCGTGGGCCGCGAACAGGGTTTCGAAGACGTCGGCGAGGTGGCGGTTCTCGGCGATCTGGGTCATCAGGAGACCGACGAGACGGCCGCCGACGATGAAGTCCGCCCCGGCGCGGGCCGGGGCGAGCAGCCTGTTGCGGTCGTCCGTCATCTCGGTCACCACGGCCAGTTCGCGGCCCGAGGTTTCCTCCAGCGCCCGCAGGTGCAGCAGTGTCACCAGGGTCCGGTCGTCCCCGCTGAGCGCGCCCGCCGTCCCGTCCGTGGCGTCGTACCCGAGGACGATCACCCGGTCGAACGACAGGACGCCCAACTGCTCCAGCACCCCGGGGTCGGTGATGTCCCCGTCGTGCACCCGGACCGTCAACCGTCGCGCCGACCGTCCCCGGTGACCGGCCTCCCGGAGCGCCTCCCCGCCCTGCGCCACGACCGTCAGCACCGAACCCTCCGGCACGCTCAGGTCCAACTGGTCCAGGATCAGCGGGGCACGCCGGTTCCAGCCCAACAGCAGGACCTGCTCCGGTGACTCGGTCACCGGACCCGGCGGCACGATCGCGTCCTCGTCGACGACGAGCGGCCGCTCCAACGGCACCGCCGTGTCGTCGTCCTCGGTGATGAGGATGACGCGGTCCTCGCGGCCCGGCACGGAGTCGGGCGCGGGGCACAGTTCGACGGCGCCGCAGGACCGCAGGACGCCGACGACGCTGGACGTGGCGTACGAGAGCAGCAACTCCCCGAAGGCGCGCCCGACGAGGGCCGGTTCGCTGACCGTGTAGAACTCGTCCCCGGCGAAGTCCAGCAGCTCCTGGTGCACGAACGACAGCCCTGGCTGCCGGGACGTCCGCGCGATCAGGCGGGCGGTGACCTCCTCGATGTTCAGCACCCGCCCGTGAGGCCCGGCGGCCAACCGCGCGGCGCGGTGGTGGCGGCCGTCGCGGACCGCCGCCACCACCGTGGGCCTGCCGCGTCCGCGTACGGCCGCCTCCAGGGAGAGCAGCGTCTTCACCACGTGCGCGTCACCGTCCTCGCCGTCGTGGGTGAGGACCAGCACCGACCGCGCGGTATCCGGGCTGACCAGGGCGATCACCGCGGGATCGGTGGTCACCCCGTTCCGGCAGATCAGCCGGGTGCGGCCGAGCCGGCCGATCGCCGTGGCGATCTCGTCCTCCATCTCCGCCTTGTCCTTCGGTCCGAGGACGGCGACGACGGCCCTGCGCTGGTTGGAGTTGGCGGCGACCAGTTCGCAGACGATGGGGAAGACCTGGTCCGACCAGCCGAGCAGCACCGTGTGCCCCTCTTCCAGCACCGTCGACCGGCCGCGCCGCAACGCCAGGATCTTGTCGTTGAGGCCGGTGGTGATCAGGCTGACGAGAGTGGAGACGAACAGCAGCGCGACCAGGGCCAGCACGACCGAGAACAGTACGTACAGCGGGTTCCCGACGGCGCCGCCGATCTTCAGGGTCTGACCGACGCTGACCCAGATCGCGACGAGCCGGCCGAGCCGGCCGCGCGGGGCGCCGGGGTCGGCCCAGACCAGCGCCGCACTGGCGGGGACGACGATGGCGAGGCACACCAGCGTGAGCCAGCCGATCAGCACGGACGTCCCCCGGGCCATGACGGTGTCGAACCGGTACCGGGTACGCGGCCACCTGGGGCCGCCGCGCTGTCGTGTCGTCCTGCGATCCGTCAACCGGGGTCCTTCGGGCAGCTCGCGACGACCTGCCGGGGAGCGCACCGGCCGCCGGCCATCGGTGGTGTGTACACGCGCCACGCTAGTCGGCCCGAGGCGCCACGAAGGCGAGGGATGCTCCGGTTACGCCCATCGTGTGAGCATTCGGCCCTGTTTGCTAGTGCCCCGGTCGGTGTGAACCGCCTCGGCCCGGGGGTCCGACGCCCGCGCGTCGGACCCCCGGGCCGCTTCCGGTGAGCCCGGGCCTACTGGTGCACGCGCGCTCCCGCCCGGGTGCGGCGGCGCAGGGCCGGGGCGGGGGCGGCGGCCGGGGCGGCCGCCGCGAGCAGCGCCGCCAGCTTCGCCGGGGTCGGGTGACGGAACACCTCCCGGATGGTCAGCTCCCGACCCAGCTCCGCCCGCACCCGGTTGACCAGCCGGACCGCGAGCAGCGAATGCCCGCCCGACTTGAAGAAGTTCGCGTCGGGGGTGACGCGCCCGTTCTCCAAGACCTCCGCGAACAGCCGCAGCAGAGCCGTGGTCAGGCCCTCGTCAGGCGCCGCCGGCTCCGGCCGCGCCGCGGCGGCGGGGAGGTGGACCGCGGACGGCACCGCGTACTCCGGCAGCCGCTCCGCGGCCCAGGCCTGGAGTTCCGCCTCCGTCACCGCCCCCTCGGCGTGGGCGACCAGTCGCCCGTCCATCGCCTCGGCCCGCGCCCGGGTCACCGCCGGGTGCCTCGACAGCACCGCCGCCACGTGTGCCGGGTCGATGCGGTAGCCGCCGATCAGAGGCCGCTCGACCGGTCGCCGGTCGGCCGGCGCGGGCAGATCCCCGATCCGCAGCGACGGGTCGACCGCGAACAGGTCCAGCGCCGCCACCAACAGGTCCGCCAGTCGTCGGGCGCCCGACGGACCGTAGAGGTCGGTCGCGTACTCCAGGACCCCGGACATCCCGCCGTGCGCGTTCTCCGTCAGCGCGAAGGTGAGGTCCGACTTGGCCGATCCGGCCCGGTACGTCAGTTCCTCGCCGGCCAGCGGACCTCCCGCGCCGGCCTCGGCCGCGCCCGCGGGGTTCACCTGGAGCATGACCTGCACCAGCGCCTCGTGAGCGGCCGAGCGGTGCGGATTGAGGTGCTCCACCAGCCGGTCGAAGGGCAGGTCCTGGTGCTCGTAGGCGGCCAGGTCCGCCTCCCGCACCCGGCCCAGGAGCTCCCCGAACGCCGGGTCGCCGGAGGTGTCGGTACGCAGCACCAGAGTGTTCACGAAGAAGCCGACCAGCTCCGACAGGGCCTCGTCGGCCCGTCCCGCGACCGCCGTGCCCACCGCGAGGTCGGTTCCCGCGCCGAGCCGGGTCAGAGCGGCGACGAGCGCCGCCTGCACCACCATGAACAGGGTGGCGCCGTGCGCGTGCGCCACCCGGACCAGCCGCCGGTGCGTGTCCGGGCCCACCGCGAAACCGGTGACCGCGCCCCGGCCCGAGGGCTCGGCCGGCCGCTCCCGCTCCGTCGGCAGGTCGATCAGGGGCGGCAGGCCGGCCAGGGCGCGTTCCCAGTGGCCGAACTCCCGCTCGGTGGGCAGGGCGCGCTGCCACAGCGCGTAGTCGGCGTACTGGACCGGCAGCGGCTCCCAGCCCGGTGCGCCCCCGGCGAGCCGGGCCTCGTAGGCCGCCGCCAGGTCCGCGAGGAGCGGACCCGTCGACCAGCCGTCCGCCGCGATGTGGTGCAGCAACAGCACCAGCGTCTGCGGACCGTCCCCCTCGGGCAGGAACAACCAGGCGCGGAGGGGTAGTTCACGGCTGAGGTCGAAGCGGTACCCGGCCGCCTCGTCGACGGCCGCCGTCACGTCCGCCGGCCGGGCCAACTCCAACTGGGGTCGGGCGCCGACCAGCACTTCCTGGTACGGCTCCCCGCCCTCGGCGCCGTACACGGTGCGCAGCACCTCGTGCCGGGCGGCGACGTCCGCCAGCGCCCCGGCGAGCGCCGCCGGGTCCAACGGCCGCTCCAGCCGCCGGACCAGTGCGATGTTGTAGGTGGGGGAGGGCCCCTCCAACTGGTCCGTGAACCACAGCCGGCGCTGCGCGTACGACAGCGGGACGCGCGCGGGCCGCCGCTCCGGCGCTACCGGCGCCGGCGCGGGCCGCGCCGGCCCCGCGAGGGAGCCGAACCGGCGGTACAGGGCGGCGGGCGTGGGGGCCAGGAACAGGTCACGGATGCCCGCCTCGACGCCCAGCACCGACCGGACGCGGTTGACGAGCTTGCTGGCGAGCAGGGAGTGCCCGCCGGCCTTGAAGAAGTTCTCCGCGGGCCCGACCCGGTCCCGGCCGAGCACCTCCGCGAAGAGGCCGCACAATATCTCCTCGCGCGGGGAGAGCCCCGCCGTGCCACGAGCCGCCTCCGGGGCCGGTACGCAAGTCGCCGCCGCGGCGGCGAGCCGGGTCCGGCGCTCGGTGATCCCCTGCCGCTCCTCCGCCGAAAGCAGCCCCAGTTCGCCGAGCCGGACGTCCGGGGAGGCGGCGAAGGCGCCCAGCGCCCGCACGTACACCTCCAGCAACAGCCGCGCGGTGGACGCGTCGAACAGGTCCTCTGCGTACTGGACGTACACGTCCAACCCGCCGGGTCCGCCGTCCGCCGCCCGGCGCTCCGCGCAGTGGAAACTCAGGTCGAACTTCGCGGCGCCCAGATCGGTGCTCGTGGCCCGCCCGGTGAACGGCCCGAGTCGCATCGCGTCGCCCACGGCCTCCTGCACGGTCAGCATCACCTGGAAGAAGGGGTGTTCGCCGAGGACGCGCCCGCCGTCCTCGGACAGGTGTTCCACCAGCAGGTCGAACGGCAGGTCCTGGTGGTCGAAGGCCGCGAGGTCCGCGTCGCGGACCCGCTCGACCAGTTCGCCGACCGCCGGGTCGCCCGACAGATCGACACGCAGGACGAGGGAGTTGACGAAGCAACCGACCAGCTCGTGCAGATCCTGGTCGGGCCGGCCGGCCACCGGTGTCCCGATCGCCAGGTCCGTACCGGCGCCGGTGGCTGACAGGGCCGCCGCCAGGGCGGAGCGGGCCACCATGAACAGGCTCGCCCGACGGGTGCGGGCAAGCGCCGCGAGCCCTCGGTGCGCCACCGCGTCGAGCCGGGCCGTCAGGGTGGCGCCGCGCCCCGAGGGCTCGGCGGGACGCGGCCGGTCGGCCGGCAGCGCGGTGCGGGCGGGCATCCCGTCCAGGGCCGTCTTCCAGTGGTCCAGCAGCGCGGACGGGTCGGCCAGCAGTTCGGCCTGCCACAGCGCGTAGTCGGCGTACTGCACCGGCAGCGGGCGCCACCGAGGTGACCGGCCCGCGCACCGGGCCTCGTACGCCTCACCCAGATCACGCAGCAGCGGTGCCAGCGACCATCCGTCGGTGGCGATGTGGTGGACGAGCAGGACCAGCACACAGGTGCCGTCGCCCGGAAGGAACAGCCGGGCCCGCAGTGGCGTCCGCACCTCCAGGTCGAAGGCTTCCCGGCCGAAGCGGGCCACCCGCTCCTCCAGGTCCGCAGGGGTGCATTCGACCGTCTCCAACGAGTCCGTCGGGGCGTCCAGGACCCGCTGGTACGGCTGACCGCCCTCGGCCCCGTACACGGTGCGCAGCACCTCGTGCCGCTCCACGACATCGGCGAGCGCGGCCCGGAGGGTCTCCTGCCCGGGGACGCCGTCCAGGCGCAGCACCAGCGGTGCGTTGTACGTGGCCGACGGGCCCTCGATCCGGCCGACCAGCCACAGCGCGCGCTGCGCGGCGGACAGCGGGATCCGCTCCGGGCGGTCGGGCGCGGCGGCCAGTGCGGGCCGCGACGCCGACACCGGGCCCCGCTCCGCCAGGCGCCGGTGCAGGGCGGTCGGGGTCGGGGCGAGGAACAGGTCGCGGATGCCGAGTTCCAGGCCGAGCGCGCCCCTGACGCGGTTGACCAGTTTGCCCGCGAGGAGGGAATGACCGCCGTTGCGGAAGAAGTTGGCGTCGGCGGCAAGCTCGTCGCGGCCCAGCACCTCCGCGAACAGTCCGCACAGGATCTCCTCGCGGGGCGACAGGACGTCCCGCCGCGCCGGCGCCGGCGCGGCGGTCTCCGGGCGGGGCGCGGCGGCCGTCCGGGCGGGCCGCCGGGCCAGGGCCGCCGACTCCTCGGCCCCCGGCAGCCCCAGCTCGCCCAGCCGGCGCAGCGGGTCGGCGGCGAAGCCCTCCAGGGTCCGTACGTAGACCTCCAGCAGCAGCCGGGCCGTCGCCTCGTCGAAGAGGTCGCAGGCGTACTGGAGGGAGATCCCGATCCCGTCCGGGCGCCCGTCCGCCGTGTGCCGTTCGGCGCAGTACCACGTGAGGTCGAACTTCGCGGAGTCCAGGCCCACATCCGCGAGCCGGGCGCCGACACCGCCACCGAGCGCGACCGGTCCGGCCGTCTCGCCGCCGGCCTCCACGGTGAGCATCACCTGGAAGAACGGGTGGTGTCCCAGTGACCGCTCGGGGGCCAGGTGTTCCACCAGCAGGTCGAAGGGGAGCTCCTGCTGCTCGAACGCCGCCAGGTCCGCGTCCCGGACCCGCCCCACCAGCTCCCCGACGGACGGGTCACCCGACAGATCGGTGCGCAGGGCGAGGGAGTTGACGAAGAACCCGACCAGGTCGTACAGGTCCTCGTCCGGGCGGCCCGCCACCGGGGCGCCGATCACCACGTCCTCGCCCGCCCCGCAGGCGGACAGCGCGGCCGCCAGCGCCGCCCGGGCCACCATGGTCAGGCTCGCCCGGCGCCCGCGGGCCAGGGCGAGCAGCCCGCCGTGCGCCGCCGCGTCGAGGCGGCCGGTCACCAGGGCGCCCCGGCCCGAGGGCTCGGCGGGGCGAGGCCGGTCGGCGGCCAGGTCGATCACCGCCGGAGCGCCGGCGAGGGCGGCCCGCCAATGGTCGAGTTGCTCCCGGGCCAGGCTGTCCGGGTCGGCGGGGTCCCCGAGCAGTTCGTGCTGCCACAGGGTGTAATCCGTGTACTGCACGGGCAGCGGCTCCCAGCCGGGGGCCCGCCCGCCCAGCCGGGCCTCGTAGGCCAGGGCCAGATCGCGCAGCAGGGGGCGTACGGACAGCCCGTCCGTGGCCACGTGGTGGATCAGCAGGACCAGGACCGGGTTCCCGTCGCCGGAGGTGAACAGGCTTGCCCGCAGCGGCGGTTCGGCGGTGATGTCGATCGTCTCGCGGACGAACGCGGCCACGGCCGTGTCCCGTTCGGCCGCCGCGCACCGCACCGACACGAGTCCCGGCACGGCGGCCGTCCCCAGTACTCGCTGGTGTGGCTCCGCGTCCCGCTGGTACGGCTCCGCGTCCGCGCCGGCGGACAGGACGGTGCGCAGCACCTCGTGCCGCTCCACCACGTCGGCGAGGGCCGCTCCGAGGGCGACGGCGTCGGGCTCCGCGTCGAGGCGCAGGACGACGGGGGCGTTGTAGGCGGCGGACGGGCCGTGCAGCCTGCCCAGGAACCACAGCCGCCGTTGGGCGAACGACAACGGGATCACGGTCATGTCCTCATCCGTCCTGGCGCTCGGCGGACGCGGCGGCGGTCGCCTCCACGAGGGTGTCGATGTGGGCGGCGAGGTCCCGCAGCCGGGGGTTGGCGTACACGGCCTTCACCGGGAGCGCGACGCGCAGCTCGGCGCGGACCCGCGACACCAGCTTGATGGCGAGCAGCGAATGGCCGCCCAGCTTGAAGAAGTTGTCGTCCGGTCCGATGCGCGAGGCGCCCAGGACGCTCGCCCACACCCCGGCGATCAGCTCCTGCGAGCGCGTCATGCCCTCGGCCGCCGCCGGGGCGGCCCCCTCCGGAGCGGTCGCGGCCGGGTCGGGCAGCGCGGCCCGGTCCAGCTTGCCGTTGGTGGTGGTGGGGAAGCGGTCCAGGGCCACGAAGGCCGCCGGGACCATATAGGCGGGGAGCGCGGAGGTGAGCCGGGACCGCAGCTCGGACGCGGTGGCGGAGCCGCGGTGGTAGGCGACCAGGCCGGGCGCGCCGTGGACGTCGTCGCGCAGTACGACGGCCGCTTCGGCGACCTCCGGCATGGCGGTCAACGCCGCCTCGATCTCGGGCAGTTCGATCCGGTGCCCACGCAGCTTCACCTGTCCGTCGGCCCGGCCCAGATAGGCCAGCCGGCCGCCGGGCAGGAGCCGTACGAGGTCACCGGTGCGGTACATCCGGCCGCCGTACGCGGCGCCTTCCCCGGAGTCCGCCACGAACCGTTCCGCCGTCAGCCCCGGTCGGCGCCGGTAGCCGCGGCCCACGCGAGGGCCCGCCAGATACAGCTCACCGCTCCCGCCCTCGGCCACCGGGCGCAGCCTCTCGTCCAGCACCCGCATGCGCAGGCCCGGCAGCACGCTGCCGATGTGCGGCGCGTCGGCCGGGTCGACCCAGCCCGCCGTGGAGTCGACGGTGCACTCGGTGGGCCCGTACAGGTTGACCGTACGCAGCACCCCCCGCGCGCCGCGCTCGCCGAGCCGCCGCCACAGCGCGAGGCCGATCGCCTCGCCTCCCACCAGCAGCGTCAGCGGGCGGGGGCCGCCGTCGGCGGTCAGCAGGTCGAGCAGCGGGTCGGCGTGCGAGGGCGTGATGTCCAGATCGGTCAGCGCCCGCTCGTCGATCAGCGCGGCGAGCAGCGCGGGGTCCGCGCGGGTCTCGTCGTCGATCATCACCAGCGTGTCGCCCCGGCACACGCGCACCCACTGCTGCACGGAGGCGTCGAAGGACGGCGAGGCGTTCCAGCCGACCCGGCCGCCCTCGCCGACGGCGATGCCCGCGCCCTCCAACTCGGCCAGCAGCGCCGAGGCCGCGCCCCGGCCGATCTCGACGCCCTTGGGCAGGCCCGTGGAGCCGGAGGTGTAGATGACGTACGCGAGGGTGTCACCGGTGACCGGCACCGGGGCGAAGGCCCGCTCCCGGCCGTCCGGCGCGCTCAGCTCGGCCACCGGCACGACCGCCACACCCGGTGCGGGCGGCCCGTCCGCCGAGTCCGCGACGACCACCAGGTCGGCGCCCGAGTCCTCCACCAGGTAACGGCGTCGCTCGGCGGGCAGCTTGGGGTCCACGGGCAGATAGGCGGCGCCGGCGGCCAGGGTGCCGATCAGCGCGGAGACCAGCGAGGCGCCCCGGGGCAGGCACAGCGCGACCACGCTCTCCGGACCGATGCCGCGGGCGGTGAGCCGCCCGGCGAAGCGCATCGCCTCCGCGCGCAGTTCGGCGAAGGTCAGTTCACGGTCCCCGGCCACGACGGCGGTGCGCGCGGCGGGCGCCAGTGCGAGGCGGGCCAGCAGGTCGGCGGGGGCGTCCGGGCCCTCGAAAGTACGGGGACGCTCGGTAAGCACGGCGGTCATGGTGGTCACTCCCCGGCGAAAACGGTGGTGGACGGCTGGGTGCGCGGGGAGCAGTCGGCCAGCGCGACCGGCTCGCCCATCGCGACGAGGATCTTCCGGTCGCCCTTGTACGCCTCGCGGCCGTGCGCGCACAGGATGTTGTCCACGAGCATCAGGTCGCCCTGCTGCCAGGTCTCCCGTACGGTGACGCGGTCGTAGACGGCGTTGATCGCGTCGACCTCGGCGTCGGTGAGCCGGGACCCGTCACCCAGGTAGGTGTTGAACGGCAGGCCGTCCTCGCCGTACGTCTCCACGAGCACCTCGCGGACGTCCGGGTCCAGGGTGCGGCTGTTCCAGAAGGCGAAGTGGTTGAACCAGGTCTCCTCGCCGGTCACCGGGTGCGTGACGATCGCGGAGCGACGCTGGCGGGTGATCATCGAGTCATCCCCGTCGACCCATTCGTAGCCGACCGTGTTCTCCTCGCAATACGCCTCGGCGACGGCCTTGTCCCGCGTCGCGAACGTCTTGTACCAGGGCAGGCCGGCCAGCTCCGAGTAGTTGCGCACGAGCAGCCAACCGGCCCGCGCGAAGCGTTCCACCAACTCCGGGGGCAGCAGGCGCAGCGCCTCGCGCATGTCGCCGATGGTGGTCGCGCCGCCCTCCTCGGGGGCGATCACGCAGCCGAAGAGGAGCACTCCCGGGAAGTCGAGGGTGTAGCTGTTCTCGTTGTGGAGCCGGATCGGCTGCACGGCCGGAAGGTCGGTGGAGGAGAACACGCCCTCGCCGAAGTCGGTGCGCGGGGTGGCCTTCTCCTTGTAGCCGGCGCGCCGCTCGATCAGGGCGTCTCGCGCCGCGGCGAAGGAGGCGGCGTCCTCGACGGGCAACCCCCGCAGCAGGACGGCGCCGCTACGGTGCAACTCGGCCTGGATGTCGCCCCGGTGGGTGGTGAGCCAGGCCACGGCGGAGGCGAGGTCGGCGCCGGCCGGGGTGTGGACGACGACGGGCTTGCCGAGCTCGCGCACCGGGTCGATGCCGGTCGCGGTGGGTGCGTCAGCGAACGTGGTCATGGGAAGTTCCTTAGGAGGGTGCGGAGTCGGGAAAGTGGCGGGCGGCCCGGAGGAGCGGCCCCGGACGAGCGGCTCAGGCGGCGGCGGTGGCGGGCGCGCCGACCACCTCGGCCAAGACGGCGAAGAAGTCGGGCAGCTGCTGCTGGAAGTAGAAGTGGCCGCCGGGCAGGACGTACGAGGCGAACGCGTGGTCGGTGATCTGCGCCCAGCGGCCCAGCGAGGCGACCGGCGCGACCGGGTCGGCGTCCCCGCCGATCACCGTCACCGGGCAGTCCACCCGGGCGGAGGACTCCTCGCAGCGGTAGACGTCGTCGATGGCGAAGTCCGCGCGGATGGAGGGCAGGATGATCTCGCGCAGCTCCGGCTCGTCGAGAATGCCGTCGTCGGTACCGCCGCGCTGCTTGATGGCGGCCACCAACTCGTCGTCGTCCAGACGCTCCGGGTACACGGCGCACGGGTTGGCGAGGTAGGGGGCCCGGCAGGCGGAGGCCACCAGCGCCCGGGGGGTGCGGCCCGACGCCTGGAGGGCCCGTACGACCTCGAAGGCCACCAGCGAACCCATGCTGTGCCCGAGGACCACCAGGTCGTCGGTGGTCCCGGCGGGCAGGGCGGCCACGACGGGCCCGGCCAGGTCGGCGATGTCGCGCGGCAGGTCCTCGGCGAAACGGGCGCCGCGGCCCGGGTACTGGCCGATGAGCAGCCGTACGTCCGCCGGGAGGTACGCGCGCCATTCGGCGTAGGCGTGGGCGTTGCCGCCGGCGTGCGGGAGGACGAGCAGCGAGGTGCGCTGCGGGCCCTCGCCCGGCAGGTCCCAGACCACGTCGTCGGGTGCGGGGGTGGCGTCGCGGTACTGGTCGTGGCTCATGAGGAACTCCGTTCCTGGTCGGGGGTGCGGCGGCGCAGCGCCGGCCTGGCCCGCCGGGGCTTCTCGGGCGCCGACTGCCGCAGCGCCTCGATGCGCTCGGCGAGGGTGGCGGGGGTGGGGTGTTGGAAGACGTCGCGGAGGGTGAGGGTGACGCCGAGGGTGGTGGAGATGCGGTTGGTGAGGCGGGCGGCGAGGAGTGAGTGGCCGCCGTGGTCGAAGAAGCTGTCGTCGATCGAGAGCGCGACCGAGGTGTTCAGCGCTTCCGCGAAGTAGGTGTGGACCTGCTGCTCAAGCGGGGTGCGCGGAGTGCGCCCGCCCGCCTTCAACACCGCCTGCGGGACGGGGAGGGCCCGCTTGTCGATCTTGCCGTTGGGCGTCAGCGGCAACCGGTCGAGCAGGACGACGAAGGCCGGGACCATGTGGTCGGGCAGCAGGGTGCGAAGCCACAGCCGCACGTCCTGCGGGGCGAGCTCGGGGTCCGTGGCGACCACGTAAGCGCTGAGCTGCGGCGTGTTGTGGTGGTCGAGGTGGGTCGACAGGGTGGCTTGGGTGATGTGGGGGTGGGTAGTGAGGACGGTTTCGATTTCGGTGGGTTCGATGCGGAAGCCGCGGATTTTGATTTGGGTGTCGGTGCGGCCGGTGTAGTGGAGGTTGCCTTGGGTGTCCCAGTGGGCTTGGTCGCCGGTGCGGTAGAGGCGGGTGCCGGGGGGTCCGTAGGGGTTGGGGATGAAGTGGGTTGCGGTGGTGGTGGGTTGGGTGAGGTAGCCGTGGGCGAGGCCGTCGCCGGTGAGGTAGAGCTCGCCGGTGGTGCCGGGGGGTGTGGGTTTGAGGTGGGTGTCGAGGATGTAGGCGTGTTTGTTGGTGAGGGGGCGGCCGATGGGGACGGTGGTGAGTGTTTCGTCTGAGGGTTGGATGGTGTGGGTGGTGGTGAAGCCCATGGATTCGGCGGGGCCGTAGCCGTTGGTGATGGTGAGGTGGGGGTGGGTTTGGTGGAGGTGGTGGATGTGGGTGGGGGAGGCGGGTTCGCCGCCGGTGTAGACGATGCGGGTGGTGGTGAAGGTGTCGGGGTGTTCGTCGGTGAGGTAGTTGAAGAGGCTGGAGGAGAGTTGGAGCATGGTGACGGCGTGTTGTTGGGCGAGGGTGGCGATGAGGGCGGGTTCGGGGCGTTGGCCGGGTTGGAGGACGGTGGTTCCGCCGTGGAGGAGTGCTCCCCAGAATTCGAGGCTGAAGGCGTCCCAGGAGACGGGTGAGCACTGGAGGAAGGTCTCCTGCGGGCCGAAGGTCGCGTAGGTCTGGGCGGTGAGGGTGGAGACCAGGTTGCGGTGTGAGGAGAGGATGCCCTTGGGTTTGCCGGTGGAGCCGGAGGTGAACATCACGCAGGCGACGTCGTCCGCGGACAGCTGGATGTGGAGGTTGTCCTCGCTCCGCTCCTCGATCAGCTCCCGCTCGTCGTCTACGGTCACCGTCCGCCAGGGGCCCGTCAGTCGGTCCCGGTGGTCGCCGCCGGTCACCAGCAGCCTCAGTCCCGCGTCGGCCGCCGTGGCGGTCAGGCGGGTGTCGGGGAACTCGGGGTCCAAGAGCGCGTAGCCGGCGCCGGTCTTGGCGACGGCGAGGAGGGCGATGGTGAAGTCGATGCCTCGGTCGAGGAGGATTCCGGCGAGGTCACCGCGGCGCAGTCCGGTTTCGGTGAGGTGTCGGGCGAGGCGGTTGGCGTGGGTGTTGAGGTCGCCGTAGGAGAGTTCGCGTCCTTCGAAGACGACCGCTCGTGCCTGGGGGCGCAGTCGGACCTGTTCCTCGAAGCGGTCCGGCAGGGTCCGTTCCCCGATCTCCCGGCGGACACCCGTCCACTCCTCCAACACCTGCCGCCGCTCGACCTCACCCAACAACTCGATGTCGCAAAGGGCGAGTTCCGGTCCGGCCACCACCTGCTCCAGCGTGCGCCGCAGCATGGAGACGATCCGCTCCACGGTGTCGTGCTCGTACAGGTCCGAGCTGTAGAGCACCGCCCCGGTCAAGCCGGTGTCCTCCTCCGCGCGCAGCAGGAACTCCAAGTCGAACTTCACCGCTCCCGTCGCCAGCGGCTCCGCGGCGCCGGCTCGCACGCCCGCCAGCTCCGGTTCGACCGCGGTACCGGACTCCAGCGCGAGACAGACCTGGAACAGCGGGTGCCGCGCCAGGGAACGGGCCGGGTTCACCGCCTCCAGCACCAGGTCGAACGGGGCGTCCTGATGCGCGAACGCGTCCAGGTCGGTGGCGCGGACCCGGGCCAACAAGTCCCGGAAGGTGGGGTTGCCGGAGGTGTCGGTCCGCAAGACGAGCGTGTTGACGAAGAAGCCGACCAGATCGGACAGGGCCTCGTCCGCGCGTCCGGCGACGGGCGACCCCAGGGGGATGTCGGTACCGCCCCCAAGCCGGGTCAACGTCGCCGCCAGCGCCGCCTGGAGCACCATGAAGGGCGTGCAGCGCTCCGCCCGAGCCAGCTCGCGCACCCGCTTGAGCAACTCGGCGCCGAAGTCCACCCGGACGACTCCGCCGCGCTGGCCGGCGACGGGCGGCCGCGGCCGGTCGTGGATCAGGCCCAGTTCCTCGGGGAGACCTTCCAGCGCGGTCTTCCAGTAGCCCAGCTGCTCCTCCAGCGCCGGCCCTTCGAGGGCCGCGCGCTGCCACAGGGCGTAGTCGGCGTAGTCGACGGGCAGGGGGGGGAAGTCGGGGGCGTCACCGGCGAGCCGGGCGGCGTAGGCCGCCGACAGATCCGCGAACAGGGGGCGCAGGGACTGCCCGTCGGTGGCTATGTGGTGGAGCAGGACGAGAAGGGTGTAGCGGTCATCGCCGGACCGCAACAGCGTCACCCGCAGCGGCAGTTCGGTGGCCAGGTCGAAGGGGTGTCCGGCAGCCGCGAGCAGTTCGGCGTCGAGGACCTCGGGCGTGACACGGCGCACCTCGAACCAGGGTGCTTCGGTCGGTGGTGCGACGACCTGGTACGGGGCGCCGTCTCCTACGAAGGCGAACCGGGTCCGCAGCGGCTCGTGGCGTGCCACGACATCACCGAACGCGGCGCGCAGCGCGGCGACGTCCAGCTCCCCTTCCACGGGGACGGTCATCGGGACGTTGTACGAGCTGCCGCCTGCCGAGAGTCCGGCCACCAGCCACAGGCGCTGCTGGGCGAAGGACAGCGGCAGCGACTCGGGACGGCTCTCCACCCGGGTGAGGGGGGCGAGCGCCGGCCGGCCGGAGCAGTCGGTGATCCGGCGGGCGAGGGTGGCGGGGGTGGGGTGTTGGAAGACGTCGCGGAGGGTGAGGGTGACGCCGAGGGTGGTGGAGATGCGGTTGGTGAGGCGGGCGGCGAGGAGTGAGTGGCCGCCGTGGTCGAAGAAGCTGTCGTCGATAGAGAGCGGGGCGGGGGAGTCGAGCACCTCGCTGATGAGGGTGCGGACGATCTCTTCCAGCTCTGTACGGGGCTGGCGGCCGGCGGCGACGAGCGGCGCCTCGACGGCCGGCAGGGCCCGCTTGTCGATCTTTCCGTTCGCGGTCAGCGGGAGCCGGTCGAGGACCGCGAACTGTGCGGGAACCATGTGCTCGGGCAGCCGCTCGCGGAGCCAGCCGCGCAGGGCGTCCGCGCTCAGCGCGGAACCGGGCGTCGCGACGACGTACGCCGTCAGGTGCCTGTCGTGGACCAGGGTGGCTTGGGTGATGTGGGGGTGGGTGGTGAGGACGGTTTCGATTTCGGTGGGTTCGATGCGGAAGCCGCGGATTTTGATTTGGGTGTCGGTGCGGCCGGTGTAGTGGAGGTTGCCTTGGGTGTCCCAGTGGGCTTGGTCGCCGGTGCGGTAGAGGCGGGTGCCGGGGGGTCCGTAGGGGTTGGGGATGAAGTGGGTTGCGGTGGTGGTGGGTTGGGTGAGGTAGCCGTGGGCGAGGCCGTCGCCGGTGAGGTAGAGCTCGCCGGTGGTGCCGGGGGGTGTGGGTTTGAGGTGGGTGTCGAGGATGTAGGCGTGTTTGTTGGTGAGGGGGCGGCCGATGGGGACGGTGGTGAGTGTTTCGTCTGAGGGTTGGATGGTGTGGGTGGTGGTGAAGCCCATGGATTCGGCGGGGCCGTAGCCGTTGGTGATGGTGAGGTGGGGGTGGGTTTGGTGGAGGTGGTGGATGTGGGTGGGGGAGGCGGGTTCGCCGCCGGTGTAGACGATGCGGGTGGTGGTGAAGGTGTCGGGGTGTTCGTCGGTGAGGTAGTTGAAGAGGCTGGAGGAGAGTTGGAGCATGGTGACGGCGTGTTGTTGGGCGAGGGTGGCGATGAGGGCGGGTTCGGGGCGTTGGCCGGGTTGGAGGACGGTGGTTCCGCCGTGGAGGAGTGCTCCCCAGAATTCGAGGCTGAAGGCGTCCCAGGAGACGGGTGAGCACTGGAGGAAGGTCTCCTGCGGGCCGAAGGTCGCGTAGGTCTGGGCGGTGAGGGTGGAGACCAGGTTGCGGTGTGAGGAGAGGATGCCCTTGGGTTTGCCGGTGGAGCCGGAGGTGAACATCACGCAGGCGACGTCGTCCGCGGACAGTTGGATGTGGAGGTTGTCCTCGCTCCGCTCCGCGATCAGCTCCCGCTCCGCGTCGAGCACCACCGTCCGCCAGGGGCCCGTCAGTCGGTCCCGGTGGTCGCCGCCGGTCACCAGCAGCCTCAGTCCCGCGTCGGCCGCCGTGGCGGTCAGGCGGGTGTCGGGGAACTCGGGGTCCAAGAGCGCGTAGCCGGCGCCGGTCTTGGCGACGGCGAGGAGGGCGATGGTGAAGTCGATGCCTCGGTCGAGGAGGATTCCGGCGAGGTCACCGCGGCGCAGTCCGGTTTCGGTGAGGTGTCGGGCGAGGCGGTTGGCGTGGGTGTTGAGGTCGCCGTAGGAGAGTTCGCGTCCTTCGAAGACGACCGCTCGTGCCTGGGGGCGCAGTCGGACCTGTTCCTCGAAGCGGTCCGGCAGGGTCCGTTCCCCGATCTCCCGGCGGACACCCGTCCACTCCTCCAACACCTGCCGCCGCTCGACCTCATCCAACAACTCGATTTCAGGCAAGGGGAGTTCGAAGTGATCGAGGACCTGTTCCGCGAACCGTACGAACCGGTCCTGGTGACTCGCGACCGCCGGGATGTCACATACCTCCGGCGCGGCGTCGAAGTCGACGCGCAGCCCGCCCTCCGGCCCCAGGTCGTAGACGCCGACCGCCAGGTCCTCCACCGGCCCGTTGCTCAAGTTGTGTTGCGCGGTGGGGAAACCACAGAACCGCATGCCGGGCGTGAACGCCATGATGTTCACCAGCGGCGCCGTGATCCGCCGCTCGGTCTCCGCCAAGCCCAGGTCGCGGCAGACGTCCTCGTACCGCGTCCGCTGGTGGCGCAGGCCCTGCCGTGTCTCGGCGACCACCGTGGCCAGCAGCCCGGCCGGCGTCGCGTCCGCGCCGACCCGCAGCCGCAGTGGTACGACGTTCGACAGCATGCCCGGTGTGCGGCGGGCGAGTTCGCTGCGCCGGCCGGTCACCGGAAGGCCGAGCGCCAGCTCGGGGCTCCCGCTGACCCGGTGCACGTAAGCCGCCACGAGCGCGATCACCAGCATGGTCCACGGCGCACGGTGAGTACGCGCCACTTCCTTCAACCGGTCCGCACGCGCCGGGTCCAGCACGACCGTGCGCCGTACGAAGGGCAGTTCGCCGGGGACCCTTCGGCCGGTCCGTCCCTCCGCGAGGCGGGGAGTCGGCGGAAGTCCGGCGAGGTGCGCGGCCCAGTGCGCGCGGTCCTCCGCTCCCTCGACCGAGGCCCGGTACGCCTCGTCCTCCGCCAGCACGTCGGCCAGCGCCCCGAAGGGACTCGGCCCCCACGGCTCCCCCGCCGACGCCTGCTCGTACAGCTCCACCAGGCGCTGGTCGAGCAAGGCCACGCCCATGCCGTCGATCGCCAGGTGGTGGAAGGCGTGGAAGTAGAACCACCGCTCCTCGCCCGCCGCGGTCGTACCCGCCTTGATCAGGACGTGCCGGGTCAGCCATCCCTCCGCCAGGTCGAAGGGCCGCGCCAGTTCGCTCCGCATCCAGGCGCGCGCCGCCGCGGCCGGGTCCTCCTCGTCACTGAGGTCGAGCAGCCGCAGCGCCCGGTCGCCGGGCTCCGCCCACAGCTCCTGCCACAGGCCGCCGTCCTCGTCCGATCCGGTGCCCCGGATGCGCAGGACATCCGCCTCCCGGGCCAGCCGGTCCCAGCAGCGGGCCAAGAGATCCGGATCGAGGGCTCCCGAAATCTCCCGGTATTCGCCGATGTTGTAGCGGCAGCCCGAGGTGTCGAGGCCGTGCGCCATCCAGATGTCGCGCTGCGCCGCCGACAGGGGCAGCCGCACAGCGGCCGGCCGGTGCGCGGTGCCCTGCGGGGACGCGGAGGGGGACATGCGGAGGCTCCTTGGAATCGTTGCTGCTGCGGCGGTGAGAGGCGGAGAGGTCGAGAGGCGGAGAGGTGGAGAGGTGAGGGTGTGGGAGCCGGGTGGCCGTGTCGTGCCCGCGGCCCTCCTTGCGGCTGTACGTCATCCAACCCGCGGGCCATCGGCCCCGGCGGCAGTTGCTCCGGCACTCCGGAAGCAGTTCACGTACGGGCGGCAGTCACGGCCCGTCCCCGGCACACCGCGCGCACCAGCCCGAGGACGCGGAACCGGGAGCCGCCGCCCTCATGGGTGGCCCGGACGGCGCCCGCCAGCAGCAGCTCCCGCAGCATCCGGCCGCACTCGGGCAGGCTCCGCCCGGTCAGCGCGGTCACGTCGGCGAGCTCGAACCCGCGCTCCGGGCCGCCGCACAGGGCGCCCAGCAGCGCGGACGCGTCCTCGGGCAACCGGTCGAGCCGCAGGCACAGCGTCCTGCGGAAATCCTCCGCCCCCTCACCCCCGCCGAGGTGGTCGAGCAGCGCCGTCGGGTCCGCGTCGAGGCTGTGACACAGGGCCGCGAGGTCGCACACCACCAGCCAGGACGCCGCGGCGGCCAGGGCCCCCGGATGTCCGTCGAGGCCGCGGCAGACCCGCGCCGCGTACCGCAGGTCGGCCACCGCCGGGACGAACTCCGGTCGCACCCGGCGCAGATGCCCGAGGAAGACCCGTACGGCGGCCGGCGCCGGGCCGTGGTCTGCGGTGTACTCGGCGGTGTCCTCGTCGGTCTCCTCGGCCGGTACCTCCAGCGGGGACAACAGGAAGATCCGCTCGCCCGGTACCCGCCACGGCTGGTCGGAGGTGACGAGCAGGCGCAGTCCCGGACAGGCGCGCAGGAGCCCGGTGAGCCGCTCGAACCGCGGCGCCCCGGCCTGTGCCCCGTCCAGCACCAGCAACACGGGCTGATCGCCCAGCAGTTCCCCGAGATCGGCCATCGGGTCACCGCCGCTGTCCGTCGGTCCCGCGGGGGAGGTCGGGCACAGTGCGGAGACCGCCGCGCCGACCCGCTGCGACCAGGGTCCCTCGTCCGACCCGAGATGGTCCGGGCCGTGATGGTCGGAGCCCGTCCCCCGGAACGTGTGCCACAGCACCGGCATCCCCGACGCGTGCAGCCGGTCGGCGACCTCCAGCGCCAACCGCGTCTTGCCCATACCGGTCAACCCCACCACGTGCACCAGCCGTTCCGACCCCGACGCCAACTCGCCCGTCAGCACGGCCAGCTCCGCCTCGCGGCCGACCATCGCGTGCAGAGCCGTAGGCGGGGCGGGAGGTTCGGTCAGGCCGTGCGCGCCGGTCCGGCCCTGCTGGGCCGCGGTCTCCAGTGCCGTTCGGGCCCGGGGGCCCAGCCGCAGCGCGTCGGCCATGAGCCGGACCGTTTCGGTGCGGGGGCGTCTCGCCTTGCCCTGCTCCAAGTCACGGATGGCCCGCACGCTGATCGTGGAGAGGTCGGCCAGTTCCCGCTGGGTGAGTCCGATCCGCAGCCGGTGCGCCCGTATCAGGGCGCCCACCTGCGAGGATCCGGGCGGCGCCGGCGTCGTGGCGGGCGGTGCCGGCGCGGGCTCGGTGGTTCTGGTCAGGGGCACGGCGTACAAATGCGCGGTCATGGGCGCTCCCGGCGAAGACGGTGGGGGAACGGCGGGGCCTGAGCGGACGTGGCCTGGTTCCTGCTCCCCATCGTCGGCAGCGCGCTATCCCACGGGCATCGCCCCGCGGACGCCGGCCGCTATCGCCTCCGGCTCCCCCTATCGCGGTGCGGGCGTCCCACGAGCGGCCCGTGATAACGCGGCGATAGGAGCGGGGCCGGTCCGGGGATTCCCGCTGTTCCTACGTTGGTGTCCAGAAAGAACGAAGCGCCCCGGACGGCCGGAGCGCACCGACGGAAGGAACCGACATGAGCCTCACCCACGCTCTGCGCGCCGCCCTGGTGACCGCCGCCATCGCCGGAGCCGCCGCGCTCGGCACGCAGGTCGCCCAGGCCGACAACGGCTCCACCGCGCCGGCCGGCACGACCGGCGTGACCGCCCCCCAGGCCACGCCGTCGCCGACCGCCACCGGCCAGACCAACCCCTGGGACTGACACCCGCCAGGCGGTCGTCAGACCCCGGCGGCGGTCTCCGTCGCCGGTGCGCGCACCACGACCGTCCGGGTGCCCAGCATCCGCTCGGCCTCATCGAGTTCGGGCTGCATCCGCCGCTCGCGGAAGGCCCGTACGGCACTCTCCAGCAGCTCCCGCGAGCGTGAGCGCTCGCCGGTCCCGCCGCTCGCCGCCAGCAGCCGGGCCAGATCCAGTCGGATCACCGCGGCTCCTCCCTGGTCCATGATCTGCTCCCGCACCGACAGCGCCTGGGCGTAGAAGCCCCGGGCCGCCTCGCCCCGGCCCATCTCGGCGTGCGCGGCGCCCAGATCCCGCAGCAGATGGCCCTCGCCTATCACGTCCCCGTTGTCCCGGCACAGCTCCAGCACCTCGGTGAACGTACGCACGGCGTGCTCGTGTTCACCCTGGGCCTGCTGCAACTGCCCCGCCCGGCGCAGGGTCCTGGCTTGACCGCCCGTATAGCCCACCGAACGGTAAATGCCGAGGGCCTCGTCCAACCGGCTCTGGGCGGTCGCCGTCTGTCCGCGCCGCATCCAGATCTGCGCGCTCTGCGTCAGCACGATGGCCCGGCCCACCACGTCGCCGACCCGGTCGAAATCCCGCAGCGCCCGGTCGTACAACGACAGCGCCGACTCCTCGTCGCCCCGCATCCGCTCCAGCAGCGCCAGATCCCGGTGACACAGGGCCAGCCCCTGGCGGTCGTCCAGTTCCCGGAACAGGCCCAGCGCCGTGGTCAGCGAGGCGTGGGACTCCGCCAGCTGGCTGCGACCGAGGTACAGCACGCCGAGCGAACCGAGCAGGGCCGCCGTGCCCCGCGTGTTGCCGGCCGACCGTACGGCGGTCAGGGCGAGTTCGTGCGTCCGCTCCCACTCGTCGAAGTAGCCGCGCCCCTCGAACAGGGTCGTCAAGGTCGTCGCCAGGTCCCAGCACAGCTCGTGCAGCTGCTGTTCGGCGGCGTGCTCGACGGCCTGGACCAGGTTGGCCTGCTCGCTGTCGAGCCACTCCAGCGGGTCCACCAGCAGCTCGTCCACACAGCTCGCCGGCGGCTCCCAGCGCGGAGCGCTGCCGTGCAGGACGGTGAAGTCGCCGCCGTAGATGCGCCGGTGGGCCTGCTCGGCCAGGGACATCCAGCCGCCCAGCATCCGGCCGAGGGCCTGCGACTGCGCGGCCGGCTCGTCGTGGGCCGCGAGCTGCTCGCGCGCGAACACCCGGATGATCTCGTGGAAGCGGTAGCGGAACCCGCCCGTGGACTCGACGCCGACGACGTCCAGCATCTGTACGTCGACCAGTGGTTCCAGCAGGTCGGACGGGAAGGGGCGCCGGTCGTCGAGCAGGGCCCCGGCCAGCCAGCCGGGCAGTGTCGGACCCTTCGCCAGGCTCAGCAGCCGCAGCAGTCGCCGGTCCTCCGGCGCCAGCCCGTCATGGGTCAGGCAGAGGCTGGCGCGCATCGTCATCTCGCCGTGGGTGAGCTCGTCGAGCCGGTGCCGCTCGTTGGCGAGGCGGTGCACCATCGACGCCAGCGTCCAGTGCGGGCGCGCCGCCAGCCGGGCCGCGACGATCCGCAGCGCGAGCGGCAGACCGCCCACGGTCCGGATCAGCGCCTCGGCAGCGACCTCCTCGCACCCCACGCGGTCCGCGCCGACGACGCGGGCCAACAGTTCCCGGGCGTGCTCGGTGCTCATGACGTCCAGCTCGACGCGGTGCGCCCCGGGCAGGCCGGTCAGTCGGACCCTGCTGGTGACGAGAACGGCGCACCGGTTGCTGCCGGGCAGCAGGGGCCGGATCTGGCTCTCGGAGGCGGCGTCGTCGAGCACGACCAGGACGCGGCGCGAGGCCAGCAGGGTGCGGTACATCTCGGCCCGCTCGTCCTGCGAGTCGGGGATCACGGGCCCGGGGATGCCGAGCGCCCGTAGGAACCGGCCGAGGACCTCGGTGGAGGTGGCGGGGGTGCCGGTGCCGCGCAGATCGCAGTACAACTGCCCGTCCGGGAAGCCGGTCTCGCTGAGACGGTGCGCGATGTGGGTGGCCAGGGTGGACTTGCCGGTGCCGGGCTTGCCGACGATGACCGCCAGCCCGACCGCGCGGCGGCCGCCCCCGCCCAGCAGGGTTTGCCCGATGTGGGCGATCTGATCCTCGTTCCCCACGAAGTCCGAGGTGTCGGCCGGAAGTTGCCGGGGGACCTCCTCGCGGTACGGGGAGCCACCGGCCGGCGCGCCGGCGGCGGGAGCGGAAGCGCGGCCGTCGGGTCTCTCCCCGCCGGCCCGCGTCGCGGAGCCGTCGGGGCGGGCCGCCGCGCCGCCGTCGCCCCGCGTCGCGGAGCCCTCGTCGACCGGGCCGGCGGTACCGGCCGCACCCCTGTCCCTGTCCGCGTCGCCCGTACCCACAGCCGTGCCCCCGAGCCGGGCCGCGCCGGAGCCCGTACCGGCGGAGGCGGAACCATAACCGCCGCCCGTCCCGGCCGCCGCGACCGGCGGGACCTCGCCCGACAGGATCGCCGACTCCAGGCGGCGCAGCTCCGCCCCCGGCTCCAGCCCGAGTTCCTCCACCAGCAGCTCGCGCCCGACCCGGTAGCTCTCCAGGGCCTCCGCCTGGCGTCCCGAGCGGTACAGCGCCAGCATCAACTGTCCGCGCAGGCGCTCCCGCAGCGGGTGTACCCGTACCAGCAGCTGGATCTCGCCGACCAGTTGGTGGTGTCGACTCAGGGCCAGCTCCAGGTCGATCCGGGTCTCCGCCGCCGTCAGCCGTTCCTCGTCCAGTTGCAGCGCCTTGCTGCGCAGCGTCTCGCTCGACACCCCGCTCAGGCAGTCGCCCTGCCACAACTCCCCGGCGCAGCGCAGCAGCTCGGCGGCTTCGGCCATCGCCCCCTGGCGGCCGAGGGTCCGTGCGTCCGCGACGTGGCGTGCGAACACCGCCGCGTCCACCAGGTCACCCTCGGTCTTGAGGACGTATCCGGGGGGCCGGGTCGTGATGGCCGCCGCGATCGCGGCCTTCGAGAAGAGCTTGCGCAGGCGGGACACGCAGATCTGCACCTGGGTGCGTGCGGTGTCCGGTGGTTCGTCGTCCCAGATCAGGTCCACCAGGTAGTCGGTGCTGACCACCCGGTTCGTCTCCAGCAGCAGGGCGGCGAGGATGACCTCCTGCCGACCCGGCGGTATGCGCACCGGCCCGCTCTGACCGGCGACCTGTAAGGGGCCGAGGATCCGGAAAACCACCGCATCCGGGTTGTCGGCAGCGCCGCCGGGCGAAACGGTCATGAGTCTCCCAGCCGGGGGAACGCCAGAGAAATGGTGGAGCGGGAGGGTCAGTCTCCCCGAACATCTCCACGGTTGTCCATGGTGTGGAGATTTCGTGATCGTGGACCCGGGGTGAGCTGCCGCTCACGCACCGTCGGCCGTCGCTCACCGTCCCCGCGACGCGCCGGTCAGAGGCCTGCGCGCGCGGTGATAGGGCGGGGATAGCCCCGGGTTGTGGGCCCGGCGCACGGTGTACTCGCCGCACCGGACGGGATGCGGCAGGTCGAAAGGACTTCCCAGATGAACAGTCGGCACGCCGGGCGGGTTCCGCCGAGCCCCGTGGTCACCGACTCCGGAGTCGACCACGTACGCCTGGCCTACCACTACCTGGACTCGGGCGACCTCGACGGCTACGGGTCCCTCCTGCACGCGGGCCTGCTCGGCGTCGCGGAACTGGAGCGCCCCGCGATCGGGGCCCGCCACCACATCACGCGGATCGTCGCCGACGGGGACTGCGTGGTGGCGATGGGCCGCGTCGCCCCCCAGCAGCGGGAATTCGTGGACGTCTTCACCCTCTCCGAGGAGGGCATGCTCCGCGCCTGCCGCCGCTACTACGCCGGCGCCGTCCGCTGAGCACCCGCCCGTCGCGCGGCACCGCCGGCAAACGCGCGTCGTCGCCGGTAATTGGCGCGGCACCGCCGGAAAACGGGAGCCACTCAGGCAAAACGCCCGTTGGGCGCCTGCTCCGGGGCACCCGTTCGATGGCCCGAACAGGTGGTGCGTTAGCATCTGAGCGCCGCCTAGCTCGAAAGATAAACCTGTGACTGTCAACGACGACTCGTTCACCCACTGGAAGAACCGCGAGGAGATCGCGGAGTCGATGATCCCGATCATCGGGAAGCTGCACCGGGAGCGGGACGTGACCGTCCTCCTCCACAGCCGCTCCTTGGTGAACAAGTCGGTGGTCAGCATCCTCAAGACCCACCGCTTCGCCCGGCAGATCGACGGGGAGGAGCTCTCGGTCACCGAGACGCTGCCGTTCCTCCAGGCCCTTTCCGCGCTCGATCTCGGCCCGTCCCAGATCGACATCGGCATGCTCGCCGCCACGTACAAGGCCGATGACCGCGGCCTGTCGGTCGACGCCTTCACCGCCGAGGCCGTCGCAGGCGCCACCGGCGCCAACAAGATCGAGCGCGGCGCGGGGCGCGACGTCGTCCTCTACGGCTTCGGCCGCATCGGCCGCCTCGTCGCCCGCCTGCTCATCGAGAAGGCCGGCTCCGGCAACGGCCTGCGGCTGCGCGCCATCGTCGTCCGCGGCGGCGGTGAGCAGGACCTCGTCAAGCGCGCCTCGCTGCTGCGCCGCGACTCGATCCACGGCCAGTTCCAGGGCACCATCACCGTGGACGAGGCGAACAGCACGATCGTCGCCAACGGCAACACGATCAAGGTGATCTACGCCAACGACCCCTCCGAGGTCGACTACACGGCGTACGGCATCAAGGACGCCATCCTCATCGACAACACCGGCAAGTGGCGCGACCGCGAGGGCCTCTCCAAGCACCTGCGCCCCGGTATCGACAAGGTCGTCCTGACCGCCCCGGGCAAGGGCGACGTCCCGAACATCGTGCACGGCGTCAACCACGACACGATCAAGCCGGACGAGCAGATCCTGTCCTGCGCCTCCTGCACCACCAACGCGATCGTCCCGCCGCTGAAGGCCATGGACGACGAGTACGGCGTGCTGCGCGGCCACGTGGAGACCGTCCACTCGTTCACCAACGACCAGAACCTGCTGGACAACTACCACAAGGCGGACCGTCGCGGCCGCTCCGCGCCGCTGAACATGGTCATCACCGAGACCGGTGCCGCCTCGGCCGTCGCGAAGGCGTTGCCCGACCTCAAGGCGCCGATCACCGGCAGCTCGATCCGCGTCCCCGTCCCGGACGTCTCGATCGCCATCCTCAGCCTGCGCCTGGGCCGCGAGACCACCCGCGAAGAGGTCCTCGACTACCTCCGCGACGTCTCGCTGCACTCGCCGCTGAAGCGCCAGATCGACTTCACCACCGCACCCGACGCCGTCTCCATGGACTTCGTCGGCTCGCGCCACTCCTCGATCGTCGACGCGGGCGCCACCAAGGTCGACGGCGACAACGCCATCCTCTACCTCTGGTACGACAACGAGTTCGGCTACTCCTGCCAGGTCATCCGCGTCGTCCAGCACGTCTCCGGGGTGGAGTACCCGACCTACCCGGCCCCGGCGGTCTGACCGTAGACGGCCCGCAGGAAGGGCCCGCCCGGCCAGGGCGGGCCCTTTTGCGTACCGTCGCCGCGGCCGATCAGTGGACGACGCTGAAGCTGCGCCACGGCAGGCTGCCGGGGGCGGTCACGTTCGAGCTGGACGTCGGGATGTAGATCCCGTCCGCCGCGTCGGTCCGTTGGCACTTCGGCGTCCGGTACAAGATGACGTCGACCAGGGTGTTGTTGTCCACGTGCGCGGCTCCGCGCGGCAGGCCGATGGTGTGGCAGCCCTGGACGGACGTGTTCAGGTACGTGATCTCCACCGGGCCGTCCTGGGCGCGGAAGCTCAGGCTGCCCACGGTGGTCTTGCCCGCGGAGCAGGCCGTGGCCGTGGCCGTGAGCAGCAGCGCCGCCCCGGTGATGACGCCGATACGCCGGAGATGGGACATGGCTCGGTCCTCGTCTGTGCGGTGATGGCTTGCCCGTCATCGCAGCCTGGCCCGTCGCGCGCCGGGAGGCATCCGCTGCGCACCCGGTGGGATGACGGCCGAACGAGGAGAGGGGCAGGTCGCCGCTCCGGGAGGGACGGCCTGTCCCGGGGAGCGACGGCCTGCCCGAAGGGACGGCCTAACGGACCAGCGCCGCGCCCCGGTCCTCCAGTACGCCCGCGATGCCCCGCGCGAGGCAGGGGATCCGTTCCAGCCCGATCCCCGCGATGTTCACCCGGCCGGCGGTCGTCCCGTAGATGGCGAACGTCCCGCGCAGCCGCAGCATCTGCTCGGGCGACAGCGGCAGCATCGAGAACATCCCCTTCTGCCGCGCCAGGGAGGCCGCTTCGGCGTCTCGGCCGAGCGCGCGCAACTGCTCCACCAGAGCCCGCCTGTTGGCCGAGATCCGTCCCCGCATGGCGTCCAGCTCCGACCGCCAGGAAGCCCGCAGGCCGGGGTCCTCCCAGATGGCCGTCACGACCGCCGCCCCGTGCTCCGGGGGCATCGAGTACTGCGTGCGGGCCGCGTTCTGCAGGGCCGTCTCCGCGTGCCGCAGTGACTCCCGGGACGCCCCGAGGACGACGGCGCAGCCGGTGCGGTCGCTGTAGAGGCCGAAGTTCTTGGAGCAGCTGATCGCGAGGAGCATCTCCGGCACCCGCTCCGCCAGCATCCGGGTCGCCGCCAGGTCCGCTTCGAGGCCGTCGCCGAGCCCGTGGTAGGCCAGGTCGACGAACGGCACCCAGCCGTCGCGCACGGCCAGCCCCGCCAGCGCCTCCCAGGCGTCGGGCGTCGGGTCGACACCGGTCGGGTTGTGGCAGCACCCCTGGAGCAGCACCACGTCGTCGCGGCGGGCTCCGGCCAGGTCGTCCAACATGCCGTCCTGATTCAGCCACCGGTACGTGCGCACCGTCAGGCCGGCCGCCTCCAGGATGGGGCGGTGGTTGACGTAGGCGGGGTCGCTGATCCACACCGTCGTGCCCGGACGGGTCCGGCAGATCAGATCGGCCAGCAGGCGCAGGGCGCCGCTGCCGGCCACGGTCTGGACCGCCACGGCCCGCTCCACCGGACCGTCCGGACCGAGGATCATCGAGAGCATCGCGCGGTTGAAGCCGAGGTTCCCGGAGAGCCCCCTGTACTCCTTCGAGGCGGAACGTTCCGCCAGGCGTATCTCGGCCTCGCGGACGGCCGCCATGACCGGGGTGCCGCCGCTCTCGTCGCGGTACACCCCGAGGACGAGGTTCAACCGCTCGGGCCGCGTGTCGGCCCCGAAGGCCTCGGTGAGGTCCCACAGGGGGTCGACGGGCGGCGGGAGGAGGAGCTCAAGCATCTACGGCAGCCTCGGGGTGACGGGGGCGGACACGGGGGCGGACACGGGGGCCGGGCGCCGGTTGGCGAGGACCACGCCCGCGGTGATCACGGGTACGCCGACGAGCACGCTCACCGTCGGCGACTCGTGCAGCAGGGGTACGGCCAGCAGCACGACCGCGACCGGGCTGAGGCTGCCGAAGACGGAGCTGCGCTCCGCCCCCAGCCGCCGGATGGCGAACGCGTACAGCAGGCCCGCGCACAGCCCGACCCCCAACCCCTGGACCACCAGGAACAAGGCGATGTCACCGCCCGCGGCCGACGCCAGACCGGTGGGCAGCACACCGGTCGCCACCAGCAGCGCCATCACGACGAACGACGGCACGCACAGCAGCCCGATCGACCCGACCGGATCGAGGGTGACCTCCTTGAGCCCCACCGTGTACAGCGCCCACAGCCCGCTGGCCAGCAGCAGCACCCCGGCTCCCGCCAGCACGTCGGTGTCCACCGGCACCACGTAGCGCCACACGAGGGCGAGGACGCCCGCCGCGATCAGCGCGAGTCCCGCCGCCTGTGTGCCGCGCGGCGCGCCGCGCCCGCCGGCCACCATGAGCGCGGAGACGAACAGCGGCACCATGCCCGGTATCAGCGAGCCCACGAAGGCCGCGGACGTCAGGGAACCGCCGTACATCGCGGCCAGGAAGAACGGCACGCCGGCCCCGCAGACGATCTTCGCCGCGGTGGCCGGCGGTACGGCGACGATGTCGCGGCGGCGGCGCCAGAGCGCGGGGGCCAGGACCACGACGGGCACGCCGAACCGCAGCAGCGCGGCGTCGGCGGGCCGCAGGGACGAGGTGCTCAGGGCCCGCGCGCTGAGCGCGAAGGCGGCCCAGATCGCCACCGTCGCCGCCAAGGCCAGCATGCCGCGCGCCTGGGGCGAGACGCGCGGGGCGGGCGCGTCGGCGCCTCGCGGCGGCGCGTCCGGGGGGCGGCTTTCCGTCGTTGCCAAGGAGGTTCCTCCAGCCTGAGAGGGCCGAATCCGGCCACAAGGCAACGCTAGGGCTTGAGCCGGGGCAGCCGATTGCCACTTCTGCCCTCCACGCCTACCTTGGGGGCAGAATCTGCCAAGGAGTGATGATGGACGCGGTCGATCTCCAGATCATTCGCGAATTGCAGGCCGACGGTCGCCTGTCCAACCAGGACCTCGCCGACCGCGTGAGGCTCTCCCCCTCGCCGTGCCTGCGCCGGGTGCGCAGGCTGGAGGAGGCCGGTCTCATCCGCGGCTACACCGCGATGGTCGACCAGGTCGGCTTCGGACTGCCGATCACCGTCTTCGTGCGGATACGGCTGGAACGCCACACGGGGGAGGCGGTCCGGCTCTTCGAGGAGCACGTCGCCGGGATCGAGCACATCCAGGACTGCTACCTGATGGCCGGCAGCAGCGACTACCTGTTGCGGGTCGTCATCGAGAGCCTCCAGGCCTACGAGGCCCTCGTGCGCGACCGGATCCACGCCATCCCGGGCATCGCGTCCATCGAGTCGAGCTTCGCGTACGGGAGCGTCAAGCAGTCCCGCGTGTACCCGACCCCGAAGTGCCCCAAGTGAGGACGTGACGTGACTGACGTGACGGTCAAGGGCCCCCCGCGTCCGGGCCGTCCGGCAGCTGCTGCTCCGACCAGATGACCTTGCCGCCCTCGGGGGTGTACCTGACCCCCCACCTGCGGCTGATCTGCGCCACCAGGAAGAGTCCCCGGCCGCCCTCGTCCGTCGTGGCGGCGTACCGCAGGTGCGGTGAAGTGCTGCTGCTGTCGAAGACCTCGCAGGTCAGCACCCGGTCGTGCAGCAGGCGCAGCCGTACGGGGGCGGCGCCGTGCCGGATGGCGTTGGTGACGAGTTCGCTCAGCACCAGTTCCGTGCCGAAAGCGAGCTCCGACAGGCCCCACTCCTCCAGCTTCGCGACCGCGAGGGCCCGCATCTCGCCGACGGCGCTCGGCTCGTACGGCACCGCCCACTCCGCGATGCGGTCCGCGCCGAGCGCCGACGTCCGCGCCACCAGGAGGGCCACGTCGTCGCGGGGGCGTACCGGCAGCATCGCCTTGAGCAGGGCCCGGCAGGTCTCCTCCGGTTCCCGGTCGGCATGTCCGAGCGCCGCGCGGACCAGGGCGAGCCCCTCCTCGATGTCCCTGGCCCGGTCCTCGATCAGCCCGTCGGTGTACAGCACCAGCTGGGTGCCCTCGCTCAGGTCCAGCTCGGCCGACTCGAAGGGGAACCCGCCCAGCCCCAGGGGGGCGCCAGGCGGCAGTTCGGGCATCTCCACCCGGCCGTCGGGGCGCACGACGAAGGGCGGAACGTGGCCGGCCCGGGCGATCGTGCAGCGTTGGGTGACCGCGTCGTACACCGCGTACAGGCAGGTGGCCCCGAGCAGGCCCGCGCCGCTGCCCGCGCCGTCCGTGCTCTGGTCGATGTACTGGACGAGGTCGTCGAGCCGGGCGAGGAGTTCGTCCGGCGGCAGGTCGAGGGAGGAGAAGTTGAGCACGGCGGTGCGCAGCCGGCCCATGGTGGCGGCGGCGTGCAGGCCGTGTCCGACGACATCTCCCACGACGAGCGCGACGCGGCTGCCGGGCAGCGGGATCACGTCGAACCAGTCGCCGCCCACCCCCGACTGCGCGGGCTGGTAGTAGTGCGCCACTTCGACGGCGTTCTGCTCCGGCAGGTCGCGGGGCAGCAGGCTGTGCTGGAGGGTGACGGCGAGGGCGTGTTCACGGGTGTACCTGCGCGCGTTGTCGATGGTGATCCCGGCCCGGGCGACGAGTTCCTCCGCGAGCGAGAGGTCCTCCTCGTCGAAGGGCTCGGGTTTGCGCGAGCGCCAGAAGTTGACCACCCCGAGCACCGTGCCCCTGGCCTTGAGGGGCGCCGTGATCAGGGAGTGGATGCCGTAGTCGATGATGGCCTGGGCCCGGGGCGGGTCCTGGGCGTACCAGCCGGGCGCGTCGGCGAGGTCGGTCACCACCTCCGCCCGGCCGCTGCTGAGGCCGCGGGCCTGGGGGGTTGAGGGCAGGAAGTCGATCAGTATGCCGCGCTCGTAGAGCGGCGAGTCTTCCCGGATCCCGCTGACGGCGGTGCGGCGCAGGTCGGCCGTCGAAGTGGGCTCGTCTCCGTGCAGGACGGGCTCGGCCAGGTCGATGGTGACGAAGTCCGCGAAGCGGGGGACGGCCACGTCGGCCAGTTCCTGGGCCGTGCGTTCCACATCGAGGGTGGTTCCGACGCCGACACCGGCGTCGTACAGCAGCTTCAGACGCCTGCGGGTCGCGTCGGCGCGGGTGCTGAGGACGCGCATCTCCGTGGAGTCCCTGATGGTCACCGAGGCGCCTTCCCGGCGCCCGCGCAGCCGGGTCGGCCGCTGGTTGATCACGAGCAGGCGGTCTCCGGCCTCGTGCATCTCGTCGGTGGCCTCCCGGCCCGTCTTCAGGAGCTCCCCCAATTGCCGGTCCAGCCCCGGCAGCTCGCCGACGAGCCGGCCCTCGGCGTCCGGGGGCAGGCGCAGCAGCCGGGTGGCCTCGTCGTTGGCGAGCAGCAGCCGCCCGGTCCCGTCGGTGATCAGCACGCCCTCGCGCACGGCGTGCAGCACCGCGTCGTGGTGTTCGTACATCCGGGTCATCTCGAGCGGGCCCAGGCCGTGGGTCTGCCGCCGCAGACGCCGGCTGATCAGCGCCGATCCGGCGGTGGCCAGTGCGAGGCCCACGGCGCTGGCGCCGAGGATGACGGGGAGCTGCCGGTTCACGACGCCGGTGACGTTCTTGACCTTGAGGCCGGCGGACACCAGGCCCACCACCTTGTGGTCCGGGGAGAAGACCGGCACCACGGCCTGGATCTCCTTCCCGAGGGGGCCGTTCACGCTTTCGGTGTGGACGTGACCGGCCAGGGAGGGGCCGATCGTGCCGACGAACCGTTTGCCGATGCGGTCGGGCAGCGGGTGGGTGTAGCGGATGCCGTTGGTGTCCATCGCCACGATGAAGTCCACCCCGGCCTCGGTGCGGGTGGCCTCGGTGACGGGCTGGAGGATCTTGGAGGGGTCGGGGGAGCGCAGCGCCTGCAGGAGCCCGGGCGAGTGCGCGAAGGTCTGGGCGACCGCGACGGATCGGTTGCGCGCCTCGCGGTCGACGTCGTGGCTCGACTGGAGCACCAGGGCCAGGACCGCACCGGCCGCGAGCAGCACCACGATCGCCACCTGGAGGACGAATACCTGTCGGGCGACGCTACGCGGGCGATTTTTGCTCAGTGACCGCACCGACATCCCCGGCACGGGTGGCAAGGATCGGTCACGAACCCAGTTGTAGCACTGATCGGCGGCCCTCGGCGTGGTGGTCGCTCGTGCCGGGCCTCCGGAACACCCAGAAATATCTTGACGTCAAGATTCTCATCGGGCAGGCTCCCGCGTGTATCTCGATATCGAGATACACGGCCCGGGGGAACGGAGACATGGGATGCGGGGCGGCGCGATGACCCGTAAGGACCGGCCGGAGGGCCTGTTGGGCCTGCTGCGAAGGCCGCCCGGCGGCCGGGACGCGAGGATCATGCTCCTCGCGCAATTCCTGGACCGGTCGGGAACGGGTGTGTGGGCCGCGGCCTGCGTCCTGTACTTCACCTTCGTCGTCGGACTGGACGCCCGGCAGGTCGGAATCCTGCTCGGCGCCGCCGGAGTGGCCGGCATAGCGGGCTCACCCCTCGCCGGGCACCTGGCCGGCCGGTTCCCCGTCCGCCGCCTGCTGATCGCCGCCCACCTCCTGCGCCTGGGCACGCTGTGCGCGCTGCTCGTCGTCACGCGGTACGAGCTGCTCCTGGCGGTCGTGGCCCTCACCAGCCTGGGGGACAGGGCCGCCAAGACGCTGGAGATGCTCTTCGCGACCCGCGTCGCGGGCGAACGCCGGGCCACCTACCAGGCCCTCGTCCGGAGCTCGGCGAACGCGGGCTACGCCATCGGCGCGGGCGTCGCCGCGATCGGGCTCGCCCTGGGCACCCGCGAGGCCTACCAGGCCCTGATCCTGGCCAACGCGCTCTCCTTCCTCGTGGCCGCCCTCCTGGTCCGGCGCACCCGAGAGCCGTGCGAACACGGGCGTGTCGCGGCGCGGAACGGTGATCCCGCGGCCCCGCCGCCGGCCGCGTCGAGTCCGTGGCGCGACCGCGGCTACCTGAGGTTCGTCCTGCTGGACGTCGCCATGAACCTGGACGACTCGATCCTCGCCGTCGGGCTGCCGCTGTGGCTGGTCGCCCACACCCACGCGCCGGGCGCCC
Source organism: Streptomyces sp. Tek67B01 (assembly GCF_055231995.1). Classification (NCBI taxonomy): domain Bacteria; kingdom Bacillati; phylum Actinomycetota; class Actinomycetes; order Kitasatosporales; family Streptomycetaceae; genus Streptomyces; species Streptomyces sp. Tek67B01. The sequence goes on along the minus strand of NZ_JBUYUY010000001.1, from coordinate 1,050,752 downwards.
TCGTCCCGGCCTTCCTCGTGGTCAACACGGTGCTCGTCGTGGTGCTCCAACTACGGGTGTCGGCGAAGGTGGGCCAACCGCGCCGGGCCGCGGGAGCGGTGGCCCTGTACGGGGTCACGCTGCTCGCCTGCTGCGTGTTCCTGGCGCTGTCCACCGGTGCCGGAGCCGCGGCCGCCTCGGCCGGCCTGCTCGTCGCGGCGGTGCTCGCCACCGCGGCGGAGCTGCTGCGGTCGGTGAGTTCCTGGGAGCTGGCGGTCAGTCTCGCCCCGGTCCGTGAGAGGGCGGCCTACCTGGGGGTCGCGGGGATGTCCCAGTCCGTGCAGAAGTCGGCCGGGCCGCTGCTGTTGACGGGCGCGGTGATGCCGGCCGGACCGGCGGGATGGGTGGTGCTCGGCGCGGCGGTCACGGCGCTCTCCCTCGTCCAGCGGCGCGCCGGCCTGCGACGGCTGCGGGCGATGGAGGCCCGCACCGGCGAAGCCGCCGCGGAAGCCGCCGAGGGCGCGAGGGGCTCCGCCTGAGCCGCCGTTGCGCAAGATCCCGCCGCCCGCCGCGGGAGCCCCCGCGCGCGGCTCCGATCCGTCACGCGGGGTCCGTGCCGCTCAGCCGCCTCGGCCGCCTCAGCCGGCGGGCCGCGTACGCGGACAGGGCACGTCGCCGGCCTTCCAGCGGTGACGAGGACCACGACAGCACGGTGACCAGCACGGCCAGCGCCACCCCGCTCACGGCGAGCCCCGCCGCCAGGCCGGGGGTACGGTACGCGCAGGCCACCCGGGTCGCCCCCGACCCCAACGGCACGGCGATCAGCCCACCGAGCGTGCCCGGCGCCTTCGCGGTCGCCCCGTTCACCGAACACCGCCATCCCCGCACGGCGGGAACGGCCACGACGGCGGTCCCTGCGGAGGTCCGCGCCGGGAAGACAGCTTCGATGGCATGGCCGCCCGCCGTCACCCGGGTCGGGCCGGAGGCCCGCAGGCGTCCCACCGCCGTGTCCAGGGCGCCCCGGTCCAGGCAGCCCACGGGGAAGCGCGGGATGTCCTGGGCGCGGTCGCCGGTCAGCGTCAGCACCACCTCGCCGGCGCCCGTGACGGTACCGAGCGGCAGCAGACCGTTGTTCGTCATGGGGTATCCCCCCGACAGCCGTTCGGTGGCCCCGAGCGCCTCGACGGTGCCGGAGAACCAGGGCACGTACACGAGCGCCGAGCTGCCCGGGGCGCAGGTGAAGGCGAACGTGCCCCGGACGCCGCGGGGCAGCCGCCACGAGCCGTCGGGCAGGGCCGCCGCCGTGCCGGCCACCGGCCGGGCGGCCGGAACGGTGTAGACCCGCGCCCCCAGCGCCTGCTCCTGACGGGCGAAGACGGTGTCCGCGGCGGGCGGCGGCGTGCCCTGCCGCAAGGTCACCACGGGGGACGCGTTCGACGCCCGCCGGGTGAACCCGTCCGCGCCACCGTGATCCAGGTAGCTGCCCACGCCCATGACGGCCCGGCCGACCGGATCCTCGAAGCCGACCGTGTGACGGCCCGCCATGTACCAGCCCGCCCCCAACCCGCTCAGGGTCCGCGCGGTCCGGGCCGGCAGGTAGCTGCTGTAGTACGCGCCGCCCTGGCCTCCCAGCAGGAGCGGGTCGTTGTCGGCGAACTCGTGCGGACCGGGCTCGCTGCGCAGGTCCGGCCAGCGGTTCTGCGCCCGTACCGCCTCCCGCGCGGCCAGGGACTGCGCGTCCAGTGTCCGTTTGGGCCGCCACCACTCGTCCCGGTCCCGCTGCTCGGTCACGGACACCACCGTGAACACGGTGGAGACGAAGACCGTGCCGATCAGCGCACCCGTCAGGGCGACGCGCACCGTCCGGCCGCGGCGCCGGGACAGTGACAGCAGCAGGGCCAGGACCACGGCGCCGCCGGCCAGGGTCAGCGTCCAGGTGGTGGCGGTGACGTACGCGCTGGTCCCGGCCGCGACCAGCAGCACACCCAGCACCCCGGCCCCGGCCAGCAGCTCACGGGGGCGCGGCCGGGCGGTCAGCGCCATCCACGCCACGGCCACCAGCATCCCGGCGAGGGTGAACGATGCCCGGTAGGGGCCCCCGTTGGGCAGGGCAAGGCCGTGCCAGAGCAGGATCGTCGGCGTCCAGACGTAGGACAGCGCCACCAGGACGAGCAGCGCGCACCAGGCGGCCCGCTCCCTCCCAGGCACCTGGCGGACGAACGGATACGCCAGGACGAGCAGCAGCGGCAGCATCCCCACCGAGATCTGGGGCGCGCTCGCGTGGAAGCCGCCCGGCAGCAGATGGGCGAGGTAGTCGTGGAAGGCGGGCGGTCCCCCGTAGTGGACCTCGGGGCCCGGCTGCGACGCCCGTGAGGCCGGGAACGTCACCGTCAGCACCGGGGCGACCAGCGCCACCCCGACACCCGTCATCGACGCGGCCCGCGACAGGACCCGGCGGCGGACGGGGCACGGCCGCCGGTCGAGCAGCAGCCGGACCAGCAGCACCAGCCCCATCCCGAGGGTGGCCATCGCGGCGGTGTAGAAGTTGCCGGCCCAGCACACGGCGACGAGCAGCGTTCCCGAAACCCAGCGCCGGCGGCGCAGGCACCAGTCGTACGCGAACCCGATCAGCGGAAGGGCCACCGGCCCCCACATCCACATGGGGTCGGCGAAACCGTTCGACACGGTCCAGGCGCTGACGCCGTAGCCCACCGCCAGCGCCGCGCGCGGCCACGGCGGGCCCGGCCGCAACCGGCCGAGCCACACCGTCATCAGGGCCGTCGCCAGACCGATGCTCAGCAGGGTGACGAGGAAGACCGGAAACTCGACCCGGTCGCGGGGGAACAGCGCGACGAGCCAGGAGAACGGATTCATCAGGTACGTGAGGAAGTCGGCGAGGAAGGGGACCCCGTACCCGCTGCCCCAGTTGAAGAGGAGGTCCCCCTCCGTCCCCCCGCGCATCAGGTCCCACAGGTGCGCGTGGAACGGCACGAACTGGTTGCCCAGGTCGTTGACCGCACGCGAGCGGGCGCCGAAGGGGTACGTCCCGTGCACGGCCATCGCCAGGCAGTAGGCGCCCATCGAAACCGCCGCCGAGACCGCCGCGGCCACGCTCTGCGGGTCCGGTCTGCGTCGTACCCGCCGATGCTGCTCCTGGCCGGTGGTGGGAGGGGAGGTCGTCAGCACCATGGCGCCAGCCTCTCAGGTGCCGGACGGTCCGTGTGCCGACACCACCATGACCGCCGCGCCTGCGTCCGTCCGGCGGGAGCGGACGGGTGAACGCCCGGAGCCGCCCGCTCGGGCGGACGACGGTAGCGCCGCCCGGCCCACGGACGGGGTGGTTCCGCCGCTCAGGCGGGTACGGCCGCCGCGCCCACCATCCGCCGGAACGCCTCGGCGTCCCTGACGGCGGCCCCGCCCGGGTCGTTGTTGAAGTAGGCGAAGACGTCCGCCGTCGCCGGCCAGGTCTGCGCGACCCGCCCCGCCCACGAACGCAGCGCGCCCGGCCCGTACCGAGGCCACGGCTGCGCACGGCCCTCGTGGAACCGTACGTACCCCCAGTCGGCGGTGCGCCACAGCGGGGTCACCGGCCGGGAGTGCCGGTCCGCCCAGCACAGCGCGGCACCCCGCTCGGCGAGGACCGACCGGATCTCCTCCGTCCACCACGACTCGTGCCTGGGCTCCACCGCCACCCGGACGCCGGCCGGGAAGCAGGCGAGACAGGCGTCCAGGGATCGCGCGTCCGCGCGCAGGGTGGGCGGCAGTTGCAGGAGCACGGGTCCCAGCCGGGGCCCGAGGGCGGCGCTGTGCGTCATCAGCCGCCGCACCGGTTCCTCGGGGTCGCGCAGTCGTTTGATGTGGGTCAGGAAGCGGCTCGCCTTGACGGCCATGACGAAGCCGTCAGGGGTCCGCGCGCGCCAAGCCGCGAAGGTCTCCGGGGCGGGCAGCCGGTAGAAGGCGTTGTTGTTCTCGACCGTGCCGAACCGGCGCCCGTACTCCTCCAGCCACAGACGCTGCGGCACCCCCGGTGGGTAGAAGGTCCCCGCCCAGTCCCGGTACTGCCAGCCGGACGTCCCGACGAACACGGGCATGGTCACCTCCGCTGCCGCGACGGACCGCCTGTGCGGGCGCCTGCCCGGTGCGACCCGGCCGAAACCGCCGTGCGACCTGCCCGAGCGCGTCGGTCGTACGGGTTGCGGCGGCGCGTTGACAGGGCGTGCGCCGCCGACGTATCCAGGAAGTGAGGGCCGGCCCCGTATGCCCGACGGCTGTCCACAACCGTCCCGCGCGACGGGGGGAGTTCCCGCGCCGACGAGATCCGTGACCGGCCCGCGGGAACGCGAAGGGAGCGGACCATGGCACGGTCGGTCGGCATCGACCTCGGGACGACGAACTCGGTCGTCAGCGTCCTCGAAGGCGGCGAACCCACCGTCATCCCCAACGCGGAGGGGGCCAGGACCACCCCCTCGGTCGTGGCCTTCGCCAAGGGCGGGGAGGTCCTCGTCGGCGAGGTGGCCAAACGCCAGGCGGTCACGAACGTGGACCGCACGGCCCGTTCGGTCAAGCGGCACATGGGCGATCCGCGGTGGCGCTTCCCGGAGCACGGGGACGTGGACGGAAAGCGGTACACGGCGCAGGAGATCTCCGCGCGGGTCCTGCAGAAACTCAAGCGGGACGCCGAGGCCTACCTCGGCGAGGACGTCACCGACGCCGTGGTCACGGTCCCCGCCTACTTCAACGACGCCCAGCGCACCGCCACCAAGGAGGCCGGCGAGATAGCGGGCCTCAAGGTCCTGCGCATCGTCAACGAGCCGACGGCCGCCGCCCTGGCCTACGGTCTCGACAAGGCCACGGACCAGACGATCCTCGTCTTCGACCTCGGCGGCGGCACCTTCGACGTGTCCCTCCTGGAGATCGGCGACGGCATCGTGGAGGTCAAGGCCACCAACGGCGACACGCACCTGGGCGGCGACGACTGGGACCAACGGATCGTCGAGCACCTCGCCACGCAGTTCCGCAACGGCTACGGAATCGACCTCACCAAGGACAAGATGGCGCTCCAGCGTCTGCGCGAGGCCGCCGAGAAGGCGAAGATCGAACTGTCCTCCGCCACCGAGACGAACATCAACCTGCCTTACATCACGGCCTCCGCCGAGGGCCCGCTGCACCTGGAGGAGAAGCTCACCCGCACCGGGTTCCAGCAGCTGACCGCAGACCTGCTCGACCGCTGCAAGACCCCCTTCCACCAGGCCGTCAAGGACGCCAAGATCCGGGTCGGCGACGTCAACGAAGTCATCCTGGTCGGCGGCTCCACCCGAATGCCGGCCGTGACGGACCTCGTCCGGGAACTCACCGGCAAGGACCCGCACAAGGGCGTCAACCCGGACGAGGTCGTGGCCATCGGCGCCAGTCTGCAGGCCGGTGTTCTGAAGGGTGAGGTCAAGGACGTCCTGCTCCTGGACGTGACCCCGCTGTCCCTCGGTATCGAGACCAAGGGCGGCATCATGACCAAGCTCATCGAGCGCAACACGACCATCCCGACCAAGCGGTCGGAGACGTTCACGACGGCCGAGGACAACCAGCCGTCGGTGCAGATCCAGGTCTACCAGGGCGAGCGCGAGATCGCGGCGTACAACAAGAAGCTCGGCATGTTCGAGCTGACCGGTCTGCCGCCGGCCCCGCGCGGCGTCCCGCAGATCGAGGTCACGTTCGACATCGACGCCAACGGCATCATGCACGTCACGGCGAAGGACCTCGGCACGGGCAAGGAACAGCGGATGACCGTCACCGGCGGCTCCTCGCTGCCCAAGGACGACATCCGGCGCATGGTCCACGACGCCGAACAGCACGCCGAGGAGGACCTGCGTCGCAAGGAGGCCGCGGAGACGCGCAATCAGGCCGAGCAGCTCGTGTACCAGACGGAGAAGTTCGTCAAGGACAACCAGGACAAGGTCCCGGGTGACGTCAAGACGGAGGTCGAGGCGGCGCTCGCCGAGCTGAAGGAGAAGCTCAAGAGCGAGTCCGCCGAGGGCGACAACACCGCCGAGATCCGTACGGCCACCGAGAAGGTCGCGGCCGTCAGCCAGAAGCTCGGCCAGGCCATCTACGCCGACGCCCAGGCGGCCCAGGCCGCCGGCGGCTCGGCCCGCACCGGCCAGGCCGAGACACAAGACGACGCGGTCGACGACGACGTCGTCGACGCCGAGATCGTCGACGACGACAAACCGAAGGGAGGCACGGCATGAACCACCCGGCCGAGCCCCCGCGCCGGGAGCGCACCGACGCCCCGACGGTGGTCGTCCTCGGCGACCGGCGGGGCACCGGGCCGCCGGCCCTCACCCCCCGCGCCCCCGGCCGCCCGGACCGCGCCGACCTCCCGGACGCGGCGCCCCGGCGGTCGCCCGCGCCCCCGGACGAGACGTCCGAAACGTCCCGTGCGCTCGCCGAACGCACCGCCGACCTGCAACGGGTCAAAGCCGAGTACGACAACTACCGCAAACGCGTCCGTCGTGACCGCCTCGCCGTGCGCGAGGCGGCCGTCGCCAACGTGCTCAACGGGCTGCTGCCGGTCCTCGACGCGGTGGAGGCCGCCCGCGCGTGCGGGGAGGACGCCGAGGGCTTCCACTCCGTCGCCCGCCTGCTCACGTCCTGCCTGGCCGCCCTCGGATTGGATACCTTCGGCGAACCCGGCGACCCCTTCGACCCCCGCGTCCACGAGGCCGTCACCTCCGCCCCCGACCCCCACCGCACCACCCCGTCCTGCGTTCGGGTCCTCCGCCCCGGCTACCGCGTCGGCGGTCGGCTGCTCCGCCCTGCCTTAGTGATGGTGGCCGAACCGGCCTCCGGCGACTGACCGCGCGACCGCCGGCGCGGCGGAACACCGCCCCGGGACGCCGCGCGGCGGGTTTGCGAGCCCTGCGGGCGGGCACGCGCCAACGACGACACCGATGCGAAGCACGGCCCCGAGTGGAGGCCCCCAATGTCGACAAGCACGCTCATCGCGATCATCGTTATCGTGGTGGTGGTGATCGCCATCGCGGTCGGGTTCTGGCTGCTCTCGCGCAGACGGCACCTGAGGGAGCGGTTCGGGCCCGAGTACGACCGCACGGTCGAGGACGAGGGCGGCCGGCTGGCCGCCGAGCGTGAACTGCGCGCCCGCGAGCAGCGCCACGCGGAGTTGGACATCAAGGAACTGCCGCCCGCGCGCCGGACCCAGTACGCCGAGGAATGGCAGGGCGTCCAGGAACGCTTCGTGGACCGTCCCGAGGGGGCCGTCGCCCAGGCGGACGAGCTGGTGACACGGCTCATGAGGGAGCGCGGTTACCCGACCAACGGGTTCGGCGACCAAGTGCGGGACCTCTCGGTCGAGCACGGAGGCACGCTGGAACACTACCGCGCCGCCCACGCGGTCAACGCGCGCAGCAGCGAAGGACAGGCGACGACGGAGGAGCTCCGCGGGGCGATGGTGCACTACCGCGCCCTGTTCCACGAGCTCCTCGGCGATCAAGGAGGCCGATGACATGCAGGACCGCGACGAGACGGTCGGCCGGCCCGACGAGGGCGGGCTGACCACGGAGCGCCTCGCGCACCCCGGAGCCGACGAGCCGAGCACCGCCGTCTACCCGGGCGAGGCGACGGGCGACCGCGATGCCGGCACGGGCGTGGGCGAGGGCGCGCGGGAAGACGTCGGGGAGTACGGGGACGAGGAGGGGCGGGGAGAAGCCGCGGGCGTGCGCGGCACGACCACGGACGACCTGCGGGAAGGCGGCCGGGCGACAGCGGACGCACCGGCCGGGGCGAACGCGACGGCCGCCGGCGCCGGGAACGGCACGGGCGCCGGAGGCGACGGCGGGAACGAACCGTTGCTCGCGGGCCGGGACGCGGAGGAGTTCCGCAGGCGGTGGAGCGAGATCCAGGGCCGTTTCGTCGACGACCCGCAGGACGCCGTGCGGTCCGCCGACACCCTCGTCGCCGAGGTGATGCAGACGCTGGCCGGGACGTTCGCCTCCCACAAGGAGGAACTGGAAGGCCAGTGGAGCAAGGGCGAGGAAGTGGTGACGGAGGACCTGCGCATCGCGCTCCAGCGCTACCGCTCCTTCTTCAACCGCCTCCTCACCACCTGACCGTCCCCCGGCCGCCGACTCCGCCTGACGGGGCCGAGCGGTCCGACCGGACAGCAGTCGGCCGGCGCACCTCGTGCGCCGGCCGACTGCCCTTTTCGGGGTCTGGGAAGCGGGGCCCGGACGGCCCGGCCGGCTCAGTTTCGGGGTCTGGGAAGCGGGGCCCGGACGGCCCGGCCGGCTCAGCGGCCGCCGGCGCGACGGGTCCAGGCGAGGGCGGTGGCCCCGGCCCCGAACAGCGTCGCCGCGGCGAGCGCGCCCCGGTGCCGAGTGGCCCACCACTGGAAGCTGCGCGGATGAGACGACGCGTCGAAGCGGCCGTGCGCCCCAAAGTCCCGCCGGGCGTCGGCCGGTTCCCACAGGTTCGCCGGCTCGTCCGCCGCGCGAGGGGTGTCCGTCTGCTGGGAGTCGAAGCCCGTACGGGCCAGGTAACGGTCGAGCAGCCCCGGCGCGACGGCGTTCGCCATCAGGGTCGCCGCGGTGCTGCCGCCCACCCAGTACTCCCGCCGCCGCGGGTGGTCCGCCGCGTACACGATGGCCCGGGCGGCGAGTTCCGGCTGGTAGATCGGCGCCACCGGCTGCGCGCGCCTCGGCAGCCGCGACAGCACCCAGTCGAACTGCGGGGTGTCGAGAGCCGGGAGCTGCACCATCGTGGTGCGCACGCCCGTGCCCGAGGCGAGCAGTTCGCACCGCAGCGCTTCGTGCCAGCCCTGGATGGCGTGCTTGGCACCGCAGTACGCGCTCTGCAGCGGAATGCCCCGGTAGGCGAGCGCGGAACCGGCGTGGACCAGGGTGCCGCGATCGCGCGGGAGCATCCGGCGCAGGGCGGCGTGAGTCCCGTACACGTAACCGAGGTAGGAGACCTCGGTGACCCGGCGGAACTCGACCGGGTCGATCTCCGTGAACGGGGCGAACACCGATGTGAAGGCGACGTTGACCCAGATGTCGAGGGGGCCGAGTTCGTCCTCGGCCCGCTGCGCGGCGGCCTCGACCGCCTCCGGGTCCGCGACGTCCGCTTCGATGGCGAGGGCTTTCGCGCCCAGTTCCTCGGCGTCCCGGACGGCCCCTTCGAGGCCCGCGCCGCCGCGCGCGATCAGGGCGAGGCGGTCGCCGCGGGCCGCGAAGGCCCGGGCGACCGCGCGCCCCACGCCGCCGCTGGCGCCGGTGACGACCACGACCCGGCCCGAGGCGGGGGAGCCGCTCATGACCGTTCTCCTTCCCGCTCGGTACCGTCCGCGGCCTCGTCCCCCCGAACCCGCGTGCGGTGGCTGGTGTCACACCAGGGGTAGATCCGACTTCGCCGGCAGGTGCACACGGCCACGACCGGGCGCTCCGAGCGGGCCGTGGAACCGTCCCGCCGGGGGCGTTCCACGGGCCCCTCGACCAGCTCGGGGCCGTCGGGCTCGGTCACGCGCCGCACCGGGCTGCCGTTGCCGGCGGCGGCAGGCGCCCCGACCGCCTCGGATGCCGGCTTCGCCTCGGATACCTCGGATCGGTTCACGTTCATACGGTCCGCCTTGCCGGTCGGGGGCCGTCGAAACCCGTTCGGCACCCGTTCGGACGCGCGCTCCCGGTGGTTTCCCCGCCGATCTAGGGGCTGTCCGCGCCATGGCCCTCCCCGCCCCCTTCCATGCGCTCGTCCCGCGGAGGGCTCCCCTCCCCGGGACGACGTCGCGTCGATTCCTCCTTGCTCCGGCCGCGGGTGCCGCCCTCCTGTCCGGGGACCTCCTCCACCTGCTCCTCCCGCCCGATCCCGGGCCGCTGGGCCTTGTCCTCCAGGCCGCCGCCCGCGCCCGTGTCGCCCGTGCGCGCCGTCCCGCTCATCGCCGTCCTCCTCGCCGCCGCCATCGGGGGTCCTCGCGGACCCCTTCCCGTCCCCGTCTACCCCGGGGACCCGGCCGGCACCCCGGCCCCACGCCGAACGGCAGGAGTGCCGAGCGGCGAAGGGGGTAGGCGGCGCGTATGTTCGCTTCCGTGATGGACAGCACCGCCTCACTGCTGGCCCGCGGCTACGCATGGCTGCCGGGCCTCCAGGAGCGTGCCGGACGAGAACCGGTCGTCACCCGCTTGATGGGTCGGCGGACGGTCGTCCTCGACGGTCCGGGAGCCGTGGAGTTCTTCTACGACGAACAGCACGTCCTGCGCGAGGGCGCCCTCCCCGGCCCGGTCCTCGACACCCTGTTCGGCCGGGGCGCGGTGCACACGCTCGACGGTGACCGCCATCGCGTCCGCAAGGACCTGTTCGTCTCCCTCCTCATGGCCGAGGGCGGCATCGCCGCGCTCACCGAACGGTTCACCGCCCGCTGGCCGCGCGCCGTGGCCGGTTGGCAGGGACGCGAGGTGGTGCTGTTCGACGAGGTGAGCGCCGTCCTCGCCGGAGCCGTGTGCGACTGGATTGGACTTCCCCTGTCGGAGGGAGCGGCGCGCTCGATCGGCGAGGACTGCGTGGCCGCCGTCGACGGCTTCGCCACCGCGGGGCCCCGCCACTGGAAGGCCCGCCGGGCCCGGGCCCGGCAGGAGCGGGCGCTGTGCCGGGTGGTGACGGAGCTGCGCGCTGCGGCCGCTCCCGTGCGGACCGACGGCCGGCCCCGCTCGGCCCTGGCCACGGTGGCCTGGCACCGCGACGCCGACGGGCGCCTGCTGGACCCGAAGACCGCGGCCGTGGAACTGCTCAACATCATCCGCCCCACGGTGGCCCTGTCCTGGTTCGCTGTCTTCGCCGCGCACGCCCTGCACAGCGCGCCCGTCCACCGGGACCGGCTCCTGGCGGACGACGGCACGTACGCCCGAGCCTTCGCCCACGAAGTCCGGCGCTTCTACCCGTTCGCGCCCTTCGTCGGCGGCCTCGCCGCCCGGGACCTGCGGTGGCGGGACACGCCCGTACCCGAGGGCAGCCTGCTCCTGCTCGACCTGTACGGGCGCGACCACGACCCGGACGTGTGGCCGCGGCCGTGCGATTTCGACCCCTGCCGCTTCGTGGGCCGGGAGCCACCGCCCAACGACCTCGTGCCCCAGGGCGGCGGAGACGCCCGGACCGGGCACCGCTGCCCGGGCGAGGAAGTCGCCGTCAGTCTGCTGACGGCCATCGTCACCGCGCTCGCCCAGTTGGACTGTGACGTCCCGGAGCAGGATCTGACGATCCCGCTCCACCGGATGCCCACCCGGCCGCGCAGCGGATTCGTCGTCTCCCGCGCGCGCACGGCGGTCCGCGCCGACGGCGTGCCGTCGCGCAGCGTGTGGGCCCCACACCAGTAGAGCCGCAAAAAAGTGTCAACGAGATGAGGAGCGACCATGCCTGCCGGATCCAGCCCGAAGCGTGAGCGGCAGTACGAACACATCAAGGAGAGCGCGCAGGAGCGCGGCGAGAACCCCGAGCGCGCGAAGGAGATCGCCGCCCGCACGGTCAACAAGGAGCGGGCACGGTCGGGGGAGTCGAAGACGGCGAGCAAGACCTCGCTGGAGGACATGTCCTCGTCCGAGCGCGGAGGTCGGCACTCCCACACCGGCGCGCAGGGCCCGACGTACGACCAACTCTACGAAGAGGCGAAGCGCAAGAACCTGCACGGCCGCTCCTCCATGAACAAGGCGGAGCTGAAGGAGAAGCTGGGCAAGTGAGCCCCGGTCGTAGGCCGGGCCGCACAGGCCCGGCATTGCCCCACCCCGGCGGGACCGGCGGTGCGGGCCCGAGGTCGCCCGGTCCGCGGGCCACACGGGCACCGAGCCGCCGCCCCGCCGGCCGTACGGGAGGAACCACATGAACCGCGCCGCCTTGTTCGATGTCGACGGCACCCTCGCCGACACCAACCATCTGCACGTGACGGCCTGGTGGGAAGCCCTGCGCCAAGCCGGCCACGACGTGCCGATGCACGCCATCCACCACGCGATCGGCCTCCCCGGGGAGGACCTGATCGCCCACCTGCTCGGCGACGGCCGCGACACCGACCAGGACGACGCGTTGAAGGCAGCCCACGACACCCTCTACGGCACCTACTTCGACCGGCTGCCGGCCTTCGACTCCGCCGCCGAGCTGCTGCGCGCCCTCGACGGACGCGGCTGGCGGGTGGTGCTGGTCACCTCGGCCGGAAGCAACGAACTGGAGGCGCTGCGGCGGGCGATCGGCGCCGACGACGCCATCACCGCCACCGCCAGCTCCGACGACGTCAGCGAGGGCAAGCCGGCGCCCGACCCGGTGCACCACGCACTCGACCTCGCCGACGCCCCCGCCCACGCCGCCGTGTTCGTCGGCGACAGCGTGTGGGACATGAAGGCCGCGACCCGGGCCGACGTCACCTGCGTCGGCCTGCTGTGCGGCGGCATCGCGCGCGGCGACCTCGAAGAGGCCGGGGCCCGCGCGGTGTACCAGGACCCGGCCGAGCTGCTCGCCCGGCTCGACGACAGCCCGTTCGCCCGGGTCGAGGAAGGCCGGGAGGCAAAGACGCCACCGTCCTCCGGGACGCGGTCCGCCGCGGGAAGGGGACCGGCATGACCGCGACACCCTCGGCAGGGTCGGGCACGGCGGGCGGCGGTCTGCGCGTCGTGGTCGTCGGCGCCACCGGCAACGTCGGCACCAGCGTGGTGCGGGCCCTCGTGGACGACCCCGCCGTGGGCTCCGTCCTCGGCCTCGCGCGCAGACTCCCCGACTGGCGGCCGGGCGCGAGCGAGTGGCGCGCGGTGAACATCGAACCCGGCGGCGCGGACCTCGTCCCCCTCTTCGAGGGCGCCGACGCGGTGGTCCACCTGGCCTGGAAGTTCCAGCCCACGCACGATCCGGCCGAGACCTGGCGCACCAACGTCCTCGGCAGCATCCGCGTGTTCGACGCCGTGGCCGCCGCCGGCGTTCCCGCGCTCGTCCACGCCTCCTCGGTCGGCGCGTACTCGCCCGGCCCCAAGGACCGTGCCGTGGACGAGACCTGGCCCACCCACGGGTGGCCGCAGGCCGCCTACACCCGGGAGAAGTCGTACCTGGAGCGGGTCCTGGACACCTACGAGAGCGTCCACCCCGACATCCGCGTCGTACGGATGCGCCCCGCGTTCCTCTTCAAGCGCGAGGCCGCCTCCGAACAGCGCCGGATCTTCGCGGGCAGGCTGCTGCCCGGCCGGCTGGTGCGCCCCGGCCTGATCCCGCTCGTCCCCGACCTGCCCGGACTGCGCGTGCAGGCGCTGCACACCGACGACGCGGCGGCCGCCTACGCCGCCGCGGTCACCCGGCCCGTACGGGGTGCCTTCAACCTCGCCTGCGACCCGCCGCTCGACGCGGCACGGCTCGCCGAGATCCTCAAGGCCCGGACCGTGCGGATGCCTGCCGCGCCGGTGCGGGCCGTGCTCTCCGCCGCCTGGCGGCTGCGCGCGGTGCCCGCGTCGCCCGACCTGTTCGACGCCGTGCTGCGACTCCCGCTGCTGGACAGCGCCCGGGCCCGCGCCGAGCTCGGCTGGGAGCCGCGCCACACCGCGGTGGAGGCGGTCGAGGAGTTCCTCGAAGGTCTGCGCGAGAGCGCGGGAATGGCCACCGCCCCCCTCGCCCCGTAGCAAGGACCGGCCGCCCCCCCCGCGGACGTCCCGAAGCCCTGAACGGCATTGCGCCGCCCAGGGTTTCGGCATGGGCGGCTCAGGGCTTCAGCAGGGTCTTGATCATGCCGTCTTCCTTGGCCTGGAACATGGCGTAGGCCCGGGGCGCTTCCTCGAGTTCCATGGTGTGGGTGGCGAAGCCCTCGACGCCCAGCGGGTCGGAGTCCTCCAGGAGCGGCAGGATGTCGTTCACCCAGGCGCGGACATTGGCCTGCCCCATCCGCAGCTGGATCTGCTTGTCGAACATGGTCAGCAGCGGCATCGGGTCGGCCGCGCCGCCGTAGACACCGGACACGGACACGGTGCCACCCCGCCGGACCAGGTCGATCGCGGTGTGCAGGGCGCTCAGCCGGTCCACTCCGGCGCGTTCCATCAGCGGCCTGGCCACTGCGTCCGGCAGCAGCCCCGTGAAGCGCTGGGCGGCGGCGGCCAGCGGGGCTCCGTGGGCCTCCATGCCCACCGCGTCGATGACGGAATCCGGGCCACGGCCGTGCGTCAGGTCGCGGACGGCCCCCACCAAGTGCTTGCCGTGCTCCTTCAGGTCCAGAGTGTGGACCCCGAAGCCCTTGGCCCGCTCCAGCCGGGCCGGCACCAGGTCCACACCGATGACCAGCTCCGCCCCCAGGTGCAGGGCGATCCGGGCGGCCATCTGCCCGATCGGCCCGAGACCGAGGACGGCGACGCTGCCGCCCGGCGGGACGGCGGCGTACCGCACCGCCTGCCAGGCGGTCGGCAGGACGTCGGACAGGTACACGAAACGCTCGTCCGGCGGTCCTTCGGGCACCTTGACGGGCAGGCGGTCACCGAACGGCACCCGCACGTACTCGGCCTGTCCGCCGGGCACCTGCCCGTAGAGCTTGGTGTAGCCGAACAGCGAGGCGCCCTTGTCGTACTCGCGCACCTGCGTCGTCTCGCACTGCGAGTGCAGGCCCTGGTCGCACATGAAGCAGTCGCCGCAGGACACGTTGAACGGGACGACCACCCGGTCCCCGCGCCGCAGCGTCGTCACGTCCGCGCCCACTTCCTCGACCACCCCCATCGCCTCGTGGCCGAGGATGTCCCCGGGTTCCAGGAACGGCCCGAGGACCCCGTACAGGTGCAGATCGGAGCCGCAGATACCGGTGGACGTCACCTTGACGACGATGTCCGTCGGGTCCTTGATCCCGGGATCCGGAACGGTCTCCACCCGCACGTCCCGCGTGCCCTGCCAGGTCAATGCGCGCATGGTCTTGCCTCCGTGGAAGAAGTGGACTCTGCTCTCCGCCCCTCCCCATCTCAAGCGGCCGCACACCTGACGGGCACGTGTGGTGTGCCCGGGACGGGGTAGCCGCCCGTTGACCGACCGACAACGGAGGTGCTGGATGTCGCTGAGCCTCGGATTCCCCAAGGCGCGTCACGAATTCGCCCGCCTGTGGACCCTTCCAGGGGTCTACGCCCCCCAGGAGGACACCTGCCTCCTCGCCGAGGCCGTACGGGACGAGGTCGCACCGGGCATGGACGTGCTGGACATCGGCGCCGGCAGCGGGGCACTGGCCCTGTACGCGGCGCGCCGAGGGGCCCGGGTGACGGCGGTGGACGTCTCCTGGCGCGCGGCCCTGACCGTACGCATCAACGCCCTGCGGATGCGGCAGCCGATCACCGTACGCCGGGGGAGCGTGGCGACCGCCGAGAGTCTCGGCCCCTTCGACCTCGTCGTCAGCAACCCGCCCTACGTGCCCGCCCCGGACCCGGACCTTCCCACCCGGGGGCCCGCCCGGGCCTGGGACGCGGGCCACGACGGGCGCCAGATCGTGGACCGCATCTGCGCCACAGCCCCAGGCCTCCTGAAACCGCACGGCACCCTGCTGATCGTCCACTCGGCCCTGTGCGGCACCGAGACGACGCTGGAGCGACTGACCGCCGCCGGGATGCGGGCCGAGGTCGTCGACCGGACCCGCATCCCCTTCGGCCCGGTACTGCGCTCCCGGCTCCCGTGGCTGCGCGAGCGGGGACTGCTGGGACCGCAGGAGACGACCGAGGAACTGGTCGTCATCCGCGCCGTCGCGCCCACCGCCCCCGCACCCCGCGACGCCCACCGGCACCTGAGGAGGATCAACCAGTGACGGCGAGCACCACCCGCGCCCACACGTCCACCGCCCCCCGCCTCCCCCTCCCGCGCGGCCCCCTCTCGGCCGCGGTGGCCGAGGCCCTGCGCGACCCGGCGGGCCCGCCCCCGGACCCCGCCGCCGCCCACACCGCGGACCCGTACGGTGACGACCTGCACCTGGCCCTCTACCAGCTCTACGAGCTGCACTACCGGGGCTTCGAAGGCGTCGCCGACAGCCGGGAGTGGGACCCGGGCCTCCTGGAGCTGCGGCGCGCCCTGGAGCAGCGCTTCCTCACCGCCCTGCGCGCCGACGCCCCCGCCGGCCGCACCGTCGACCAGGTCTTCGGAGAGCTGCTGCTGGAGCCGGTCGACCACTCGGGGAGCGTCAGCGGGTACCTGGAGCGCGACGGGGAACTGCGGCACGTGCGCGAGTACGCCGCCCTGCGTTCGCTGTACCACCTCAAGGAGGCCGACCCCCACATATGGGTCGTCCCGCGCCTTCGCGGCCGGGCGAAGGCCGCCATGGTCGCCATCGAGTACGACGAGTTCGGCGCCGGCCACGCCGACCGGGTGCACGCCGAGCTGTTCGCCCGTCTGATGGCGGACCTGCGCCTGAACACCGACTACGGCCACTATCTCGACGCGGCGCCGGCCGAAGCCCTCGCGATCGTGAACCTCATGTCCCTGTTCGGGCTGCACCGGGCGCTGCGCGGAGCGCTCGTCGGCCACTTCGCCTGTGTCGAGGTCACCTCCTCGCCCGGCTCCCGCCGGCTGGCGGCGGCCATGCGCCGCCTGGAGGCGG
Source organism: Streptomyces sp. Tek67B01 (assembly GCF_055231995.1). Lineage (NCBI taxonomy): Bacteria > Bacillati > Actinomycetota > Actinomycetes > Kitasatosporales > Streptomycetaceae > Streptomyces > Streptomyces sp. Tek67B01. The sequence goes on along the minus strand of NZ_JBUYUY010000001.1, from coordinate 1,034,200 downwards.
GCCCCGCCGCCGAGCACTTCTACGACGAGCACGTCGAGGCCGACGCCGTCCACGAGCAACTGGTGCGCCGCGAGGTCATCGCCGGTCTGCTGGAGGACGAACCCGAACTGGAGGGCGACATCGCCTTCGGCGCCGACGCCACCGTCCTGCTGGAGGACCGCCTCGGGGAGCTGCTGCTGGAGCGGTGGCGGCAGGGCGCGAGCGCGCTGCGGACACCCCTGTGACCGCCGGGCCCGCCGCCGTCCGCCGCGTTAGGCTCGAACCATGTGCTGAAAGGGGTGCCGCCGATGTGCCGCTGGCTCGCGTACTCGGGATCGCCGGTCCTGCTCGACACCGTCCTGTACCGTCCCGAGCACTCGCTGATCAACCAGAGCCTGCACTCCAGGCTGGGCGTCGAGACGACCAACGGCGACGGCTTCGGGATCGGCTGGTACAGCGAGCACGGCGACGGCACCCCGGCGGTGTTCCGTGACATCGGGCCGGCCTGGAACAACCGGAACCTGCGCGAGTTGGCGGCCCACGTCAGCTCGCGGCTCTTCTTCGCCCACGTCCGGGCCTCGACGGGATCCGCCATTCAGCAGACCAACTGTCATCCCTTCCGGCACGGCCGGTGGCTGTGGATGCACAACGGGGCGATCACCGACTTCCACCGGCTCCAGCGGGACCTGTGCATGGCCGTCGACCCGGCCCTCTTCCCCTCCATCGAGGGCTCGACCGACTCCGAGGTCATGTTCTACCTGGCCGTCACCTTCGGTCTCGACCAGGACGTGCCCGGCGCGGTGGCCCGGATGGCCGGCCTGGTCGAACGCCTCGGCAAGGAGCACGGGGTCGACGACCCGCTCCAGATGACCGTCGCCGTCAGCGACGGACACAAGATGTGGGCGTTCCGCTACTCCAGCGGGCGCAAGTCCCGCTCGCTCTTCTACAGCAGCAGGGCCGACACCGTGCGCGAGCTCTACCCGGAGCTGCCCTATCTGCGACAGGTCTCGGACGACACCCGCCTGGTGGTCTCCGAACCCCTCGGCGACCTGCCCGGCGTGTGGAACGAGCTCCCCGAGGCGAGCTACGTCGCCATCCCGACCGGCGAGGAAGAGGAGGAGGAGTACCTCCCCTTCATCCCCGAGCCTCCCTGAGCTCATCCCCGAGCCTCCCTGAGCTCATCCCCGAGCCTCCCCGAGCCCGCCGCCGGACGGCCCGGCGAGCCGCACCGCCGACTCCAGCAGCAGCGCGTGCACGAAGGCCTGTGGCAGGTTGCCCCGCAGGTCCTGGCGCACGACGTCGAACTCCTCCGCGTACAGGCCGGGAGGCCCGCAGGCCGCGCGGTTGCGCTCGAACCAGCGCACGGCCTCCACCGGCCGCCCCTGCTGGTGCTCCGACAGCGCCATCAGGAACCCGCACAGCAAAAACGCGCCCTCCGCGTCCTGGAGCGGACGGTCGTCGTGCCGGAACCGGTAGAGGTAGTGGTCCCGGCCGAGTTCTTCGGCCACCGCCCGCACCGTCGCCCGGCTGCGCGGGTCGCCGCCCGGCAGGGCCCCGCGCAGCGCCGGCAGCAGCAACGCGGCGTCACAGCCCGGGTCGTCGGGGGAGCGCTGCCAACGGCCCGTCGGGTGCAGGCCCTCCGCGGCGGTCCGGGCCACGATGTGGTCGGCGAGGGCCGCCCAGCGGGCCGCCTGACCGGCGCCGGCCGCGCAATCGGCGGCGGCGGCGCGCAGTCCGGCGGCGCAGATGAGGCGACTGTGGGTCCAGTGGGCGTCCTCCAGTTCCCAGATCCCGGCGTCGGGACGCATGTGCCGTTCGGCGATCGCGTCCGCGGCGATCCGCACCGCCCGCAGCCCGTCGCCGTCCAGCGCGTCGTGCCGGGCGGCCGCGGCCAGGAGCAGCAGGGCCTCACCGAACGCGTCGAGCTGGAACTGCCGGTTGACCCGGTTGCCGACGACGTCGTACCCGCCCGGGTAGCCCGGCAGGTCCAGCCGTCGCATGCCCGGGACCGGTCCTCCCGCGGCGGTGTAGGCCGGGCGCAGCCGGGCGCCGTGGTCCAGCAGCCGCGCGGTCAGGAACCGCACCGTGTCGTCCAGCAGGCGGTGGTGTCCCGCCGCGGCGACGGCCTGCCCGACGTAACACAGGTCCCGGATCCACACGTACCGGTAGTCGTAGTTGCGGCCCTGTTCGGCCCCTTCGGGCAGGCTGGTGGTGACCGCGGCCACCGTCCCGCCGTCCGTGCCGGTCATCCCGCGCATCACGGCGTAGGCGAGGCGGGCGTCCCGGGCCCCGAGAGCGCCGTCCAAGCGGCCCGGGACCCGCTCGCGCCAGTGCTCCTCGGTGGCCCGCCACAGCCGCCGGGCGGCTTCGGGCGGGCCGAGCGGGCGGTCGGAGCACTCCAGGACCAGATCGTGGACGCCGCCCTCCTCCAGCCGCAGCCCGGCCGTCAGCAGCGGCCCGCCGGCCTCCTCCTCGACCCGTGTCCCGGGCGCCCCCGACCAGCGCAGGTGCAGCCCGCCGGCCCGCGCCGTCCAGCTGCCGTCCTCCGCGCGCCGCAGCTCCCGTACGGGCGTCTGCCCGAACCCCGCCGACAGCTGCAAGGACACCGCAACACGGGCCGGGCCCTCCACCGCCCGCACCTGCCGGAGCACCACCGCGCGGTGGGGGTCGGCCGGGTAGGCCAACGCCTGTCGGCACTCGGCGGTACCCGTCCGCCCGGTCCAGCGTCCGCGCCAGATCAGCGATCCCTCCTCGTACCAGCCACCGCGGACACCAGGCCCCTCCGGTGCGATCCGGTACCAGCCCGGGCCGCCGATCAGCGCCGCGAACACCGCGTCGCTGTCCCAGCGCGGCACGCACAACCAGACCAGGTCGCCCTCCGGTCCGACCAGGGCCCCGCGCTCGCCGTCGGCGAGGAGGGCGTAGTCACGCAGCGACCGGGGCGGCGGGGGATCGGACCGGGGGACCACGACGGCCGCCTCAGCCCGCCCGGTCGGCGCGCGTGTGGTGTCCGAGCACCGGTTCGCGCAGGGGCCCGCGGACGACGTCGGCGGTGGCGGCGGCCCCGTACGTACGGCCCGGGCCCTCCGGCCGCTCCACCACCGCGTCACCGCGTACGTTCACCGCCCGCCTCCTTCGGCGGGGAGCGGGGCGCGCAGGCCGCTCCTGGCGCCGGCGGCCAGCCGCGAGGCGGCGCGGTCGACCAGCGCCATGATGGTCAGCGCCGGGTTCGCCGAGCCCTGTGTGGGCAGCACGCTGCCGTCGGTGACCAGCAGGTTCGGGATCGCGAATGAACGCAGGGACGCGTCCACGACCCCGTGCCGGGCGTCGTCGCCCATCCGGCAGCCGCCGACCAGATGGGCGAACCGCTCGATGGTGATCACCTCCGTCGCACCGGCCGCACGGAGGATCTCCTCCATCGTGGTGCGGGCGGCGCGCACCAGCGCCCGGTCGTTGTCGCAGAGGCTGTGTGAGAACTCGGCGACGGTCAACCCGTAACGGTCCCGCCGGCCGCTGAGCGTCACCCGGTTCGTGGCCTGTGGCAGGAACTCGCAGAGCGCGCCCAGCGTCGCCCAGTGGATGTAGTCCTGCATGTAGCGGCGCAGGTCGCGGCCCCAGTGGCCCTGGGCGGCCACGTGCTCGGCCCAGGTGACGGGCAGGGGGGAGACCGTCTGGATCGCGTACCCCCGCCGGTACGGGCGGCTGGGGTCGCTCTCGTAGAACTCCTCCGTGGAGACCTCGGGCGGCGGCGCCTTGTACGCGCGGATCTCCTCCGTGAAACGGCCCGCGGTCTGCGGCGCGCCCTGCACCATCACGTACCGGCCGACCAGGTCGTGGTCGTTGCACAGCCCGTCGGGGAAGCGGCGGTTGGCGGAGTTCAGCAACAGTCGGGGCGTCTCGATCGCGTACCCCGCGACCGCCACCGTACGGGCCCGCTGGAGGTGCTCGCGGCCGTCGCGCAGGTACCGCACGCCCGTGGCGAGGCGCCCCTCGTCGTCCGTCACCACGGCCGTCGCCATGCAGTGCGTACGGATCTCCGCGCCGTGCGCGAGCGCGTCCGGAACGTGCGTGATCAGGGTGGAAGCCTTGGCGTCGACCTTGCAGCCCTGGAGGCAGAAGCCGCGGTAGACGCAGTGCGGACGGTTCCCGAAGCGGCCGTTGGTGATGGCCACCGGACCGACCCGGGCCTCGACGCCGAGGGCCGCCGCGCCCCGCAGGAAGATCTCGCCGTTGCCCCCGACAGGGTGCGGGGCGTGCGGGTAGGGGTGCGGGTCGCCCCAGGGCCAGTACTGGCCCGCGACGGGCAATTCCTGCTCGATCCGCTCGTAGAACGGGCGCAGGTCCTCGTATGACATCGGCCAGTCGGCGCCGATCCCGTCGTCGGTGAGCATGGAGAAGTCCGACGGGTGCAGTCGCGGCACGAACCCGGCGAAGTGCACCGTGGAACCGCCCACCCCCCGACCGGAGTTGTTGGAGCCCAGCGGTACGGGGTCGGTTCCGGACAGGACCCGCGGCTCGGTCCAGTAGAGGTGGTGGGACCCGGCCTCGTCGCTGACCCAGTGCCGGTCGGGGTCCCAGAACGGGCCCGCCTCCAGGCACACCACCGACCAGCCGGCGCGTGCCATGCGCTGGGCCAGGGTGGCGCCGCCGGCGCCGCAGCCGACGATGACGAGATCGACCTCGTCGGAGTCCTCGAACCGGCGCATGTCCCGGATTAGGCGGGCGTCGAAGCGGGCGTCGCCGTCGGGCAGCAGCCAAGCCGATGCGTTGCGTTCCCGGACCGCCCGCTGCGAGCCGGCGGTCAGCCTCAGGGTGTCCCGCAGGGCCCGGGCCCTGCGGGCGCCCGCTCCGGCCGATCCCTTGGGCCCGTGCCCGGTCACCGCGGCCGTCCTTCCCCGCCGGCGGGCGCGGCCGGGTCCTCGGGCGCCTCGTCGGGGTGCTCCCAGGGCTCGCGCAGCCCCACGCCGAGCCGGGAGTGCCCGCGTGGGTAGGCCGGGCCGGCGAAGCCGATCTCGTTCCACGCCCAGGGGTGCGCGTAGAAGGCCGTACAGGCGTAGCGCATCCACAGGTCCCACAGGTGCCCGACGGGCATCCCGTGCCACTCCTTGCCGGGCTTCTCGCGCGCCGTCACCCGGACGCCTTCGACCAGCTCGCCTTGCCGCTCGGGCGTCAGTCCCGCGAAGGAGTCCGTCCGGTACCGCTCGGCGGCCTCCACGTCCAGCCCGCGCAGCGACGCCCGCCAGGCGTCGCCGTCCTCGGGCATGTCCCGGTGGTGCCAGCCGTCGGTCTGTCCCTCCGCCAAGCGGGAGTCGACCATCTGCAGGACCGGCACCTTCGGATCGCCGGGCGGGCCGTCCTGGGCGAGGAGCCGGTCGAAGAGCGCGGAGGCGGTCGCCTCCTCGGCGAGGGTGAAGAACCGCAGGTCGGGCTGGAGCGTCAGGCGTCCCGTCACGACGGCGCGGGTCGCGCCGTCCCAGGTGTCGGCCTGGTCGAACACGTCGAACCCGGGGAAACGCCCGCCGGACTCCCCGGAGGGCACCGTCCGGGGCTGCGTGGAACCCCTCCGCGGGCCGGGACGCGGCTTGCGCGGGGACACGGTCACGGCTCCCGTCGCAGGACGGACGCCAGCAGCCCCATGCCGCCGACCATGGTGACCAGCAACGGCGCGAACAACGGAGGGCCCGTCTCCACGTTGAAGCGGGCCATGGACCAGCCGCCGGGCTTACGGGCGATGCCCCGCACGTGCAGGTACGTGCCCTGCAACCCATTGGCGAAGATCGCGGCGGACGCCACCGGGAGCACGGTGCGCGCCGCCCGGGGACTGTAGAACCCGGCGATCCCCGCGGCCGCCCCCAGCGGCCCGAGGACGACCGGCCACCACATCATCCGGTTGCCGAAGCTCGCCCGGTCGTGCTCCAGGTAGATCTCGGCCGCCGTCACCAGCGCGCCCGCGGAGGTGAGCAGCGACAGCGACCGTTCGAAGCGGCCGTGCCGGATGTCCTGAAGTGTCGGCTCCATGCGCCTCACTCCTTTCCGCGGCCGGGCAGGAACTCCCGGACCTTCGCCTTGAGCCCCTGCTTGACCATGGAGGAGCGGTCGCTGTCACAGTGCAGCACCGATGCCGCGGAGGCCTTGAACTGCTCCCAGGTGGCGTGCGGCGGGATCGGGGGCACCGCCGGGTCGGTCCGGAAATCGATCACGAACGGCCGGTCGGCCGCCAGCGCCCGCTGCCAGGCGGCCGTGACGCCCTCGGGATCCTCCACCCGCACCCCGCCCAGTCCCAGCCCGGCGGCGAAGTCCGCGTAGCGCACGTCGGGCAACCGCTGCGACTGCTCGCGGTCCAAGACGCCCGGCAGCTGCTGCGGGACCGTGACCATCTCGCAGAACTCCGAGGCCACGTCCTTGTACAGGGCCAGAAGGTCCACCTCTTGCTGACAGGAGCCGCCCATGGCGGTCCTGGCGGTCTGCCCGACGATGGCCACCACCGGCACGTGGTCGAGCTTCGCGTCGTAGAGGCCGTTGAGCAGGTGGATGGCGCCCGGACCCGAGGTCGCGGCGCAGACACCCGTGCGTCCGGAGAACTTCGCGTACCCCACCGCTTGGACGTGCTCCACGCCCCGATCGCGCAGCCGTTCCAGCACGTGATCCGAGACTTTCATGCGCGCGGCTCCGTTCGCGACGGGGCGGCCGGCGGGGGCCGGGGCGCGGGTCGCGCCCTGCTTCGCGACTAACCCGCCAGGGACGGGACAAACCCCGGGGCACGCGTGCTCGCCGAGGGCATCGGGGGCGATTGGATGGGTAGCAGCCGAGGGCCGGAGGATGCCTCCGCGAGGCCGGCGCACGAACGGGAGGTCAGGGCATGGGAGGAAGCGCACTCGTCGTCATCGACATGATCAACCGGTACGAGCACGCCGACGCGGACCTGCTCCTGCCCTCCGCCCGCCGGGCCGTGCCCCGCATCCAGCACCTCCTGGAACGCGCCAGACGCGGTGGCACCCCGATCATCTACGTCAACGACAACTTCGGGCAATGGCGCTCCCACCACGGGGAGATCGTGGAAACCGCCCTCGACGGCCCGCACGCCGACCTCGTGAAGCCGTTGCTGCCCGACGAGGACTCCCTCTTCGTGCTCAAGGCACGCCACTCGATCTTCTTCGAGACGCCGCTGGGTTACCTGCTGGGGCAACTGGACGTGGACCACCTGGTGCTCTGCGGGCAGGCGACCGAACAGTGCGTGCTCTACTCGGCGCTGGACGCGCACATCCGCCACATCGACGTCACCGTCGTCCGGGACGCGGTGGCGCACCTGCACCGGGACCTCGCCGACGCGGCCCTCAGGATGATGGAGACCAACATGTCCGCCCGCATCCGCGGCGCCGACGCCGACGACCTCCCCCTCTGAGGCGACCGGGTGCCCGCCTCGCTTCCAGGCGTCCCGCTGCGTTACTCCGCGTCCTGGAGCCGGCCGCGCAACAGGTTCAGCAGGTCCGCGCCCGTCAGCGCCGCCAGCGAACCGACCGCGAAGCGGGTGAGGGCCGGGGCGAACACGTACCCGGCGCCGAATCCCGTGGTCACCCACAGGCCCAGACAGAACGGGCAGGTCAGCAGCTCGCCCACCGCGTGCCGGGTCCCCGACCCCCGGACGTCCTCGCTCAGCTCGGCCGGCCCCGACGTACCCCGGTAGCGGGTGAAGGGGGCCCGCAGCGGGCTGGTGACCGGGTCCTTGGCGAACGTGTGCGCCACCCAGTGCGTGGCGCCGCCGAGCAGCAGAACGTCGACCGGGGACAGCCGCGGCACCGGCCGCCGCGCGGCGCGGGCGGCGGCCACAAGCCCCGCGACCCCCGCGCCGTACGCCCCCATCAGCGCGAGGTACCCCTTGAGCGGGCGTTCCTCCTCACCCGCGTAGGCCCGCTCCTCGTGGTCCGCGCGGCGCCGGACACCGCTCAGTGCTCGGGTGACGTTCATGGAAGACTCCTCGTCGCCGTACGTGGTGTCCGTCGACGCCTACCCGACACGGGCCCGCGCACGCCCTCGGTCGCCCGAACGGGTGCCCCGAATCGCCCGAGCAGGCTGCCACCGACCCCTCACGGTCGGTCAACGGGCGGGCCTTACGGCGCGTTTACAGTCGGACGCGCAGGGCACACGCCGTGGCATGGCTGATCTTGTGGAACAAGGGACCGTCACGACCAAGGTCCCCGCGCGGCTGGACCGGCTCCCCTGGTCCCGATGGCACTGGATGATCGTGATCGGGCTGGGAACCGTGTGGATCCTGGACGGTCTGGAAGTCACCATCGTCGGCAACATCGCCGGCCGACTCTCCGAACACGGCAGTGGGCTCGCCATCACGGGCGCCCAAGTCACCGGGATGGCAGCCGCGTTGTACGTGGCGGGAGCGTGTTCCGGCGCCCTGGTCTTCGGCCGGCTGACCGACCTCTTCGGGCGCAAGAAGTTGTTCCTCGTCACGCTCGGCGTCTACCTGGCGGCGACCGCGCTGACCGCGTTCTCCTACTCCTCGTGGTGGTTCTTCGTCTTCCGGTTCCTCACCGGCTTCGGCATCGGCGGGGAGTACGCCGCGATCAACTCGGCGATCGACGAGCTGATCCCCGGCAAGTACCGCGGCCGCGTCGACCTCGTCATCAACGGCAGCTTCTGGCTCGGCGCGGTGGCCGGGGCACTGCTGTCCGTCCTCGCCCTGGACACCGACCTGTTCCCGACGTGGTTGGGCTGGCGACTGACCTTCGCCCTCGGTGTGGTCCTCGGTCTGGTGATCCTCCTCGTACGCCGGCACGTACCCGAGAGCCCACGGTGGATGTTCATCCACGGCAAGGCGACCGAGGCCGAGGAACTCGTCACCGACGTCGAGCGGCGCGTGGAGGAGGAGAAGGGCCGGCCCCTGCCGGAGGCGGGCGACGCCATCACCGTCACCCAGCGCCGCAGCACCGGCTTCGGGGAGATCGCCAAGACGATCTTCCGGTCCTATCCGCGGCGGGCCGTCCTCGGACTGTCCCTCTTCATCGGCCAGGCCTTCCTGTACAACGCGATCACCTTCGGGTTCGGCACCATCCTGGTCCGCTTCTTCGACGTCCCGACCGGTCACACCGGCTACTACTTCGCCGTCATCGCCTTCGGGAACTTCCTCGGACCGCTGCTGCTGGGCCGGCTCTTCGACACCGTCGGACGCCGCCCGATGATCGCAGGCACGTACATCCTCTCCGGGTTGCTGCTCTTCGTGACGGCGTGGCTCTTCGGCGCGGGGTACCTGAGCGCGGGGACCATGACCGCCTGCTGGTGCGTGGTGCTGTTCTTCGCCTCCGCGGGAGCCAGCTCGGCCTACCTGACCGTGAGCGAGATCTTCCCGATGGAGACGCGGGCGATGGCGATCGCCTTCTTCTACGCCGTCGGCACGGCGGCCGGGGGCATCTCCGGCCCTCTGATCTTCGCCGACCTGACCTCCAGCGGCGTGGTGTCCGACGCGGTGATCGCCTTCTGCGTTGGGGCCACGCTCATGGTGGCGGCCGGGGTGGTGGCGGTCTTCCTCGCCGTCGCCGCCGAAGGCCGCTCGTTGGAGCAGATCGCCACCCCGCTCTCGGCCCGGACCGCCCCCTCCGCCCCGGCCGCGGAGCCGGCGGGCGGCTGAGCCCCTTCCCCCGACACGGCCCCCGGAAGCCGCCTGCGGCCCGGGGGCCGTTCGCGTACCACCCGCACGCACCAAGCGTCGCCGCGCGCCAAGCGACACCTCCCGAGCAACACCCGCCAAGCGACACGTACGCGACGGCGTACGAAACCATGCGGAAACCGTTCGAACCGGGTCTACTCGGAACGTCGGAACCACAGCGGCCGATGCGGTTGGAGATCGCGTCCCAGGGCAAGCGGAGGGACGCGCGGGCCGCACCGAGTGGCGCGCACGAGACGGAAAGCCGAGGTGAGCCGTATGGACGAGCGGACCACGCAGCCGCTACAAACCGGCCGGAACCCGGACGCGCCAAGGCCGGACACGCCGGGCCACGACCCGAAGACCCCGCAGCCCGAGGGCCCCGGCCCCACCCCCGGCCCCGGCGCGGTGCCCCGCGACCCGAGGCCCGCCGAGCCCGACGAGACACCGCCCGAGCCCGCCCCCGTGACGCCGTCGCCCGGTGAACGGCCGCCCGCCCAAGAGCCCCCGGACTAGTTCCTTCGCCGAAGTGGCGCGGGTCGGGTGTGTGGCCCCGGGGCGTCCGCGCCGGACGCCCCGGGCACGGACGCTAGTCGCGCTCCGTCGTGTGCCGGTGGCGCACCCACATCGGGAGCGCGAACCAGCACAGCAGGTACCAGGCCAGCACACCCGCCACCAGCCACGGGACGAGCGCGTCGTGTGTCGCCACGCGCAGAATGAGAAGCAGGGCCGTGCACAGGGTCATCAGGAGCAGCACGATGCCCGTCATCGTGAGCCGCGAGGCCCAGGTCACCGCCTGCGGCTTGATGCGGCGGCGGAAGACGATCCGATGGAAGGCGACGGGGCCGATGAGGGCGCCCGTGGCCAGCGAACCGAGGATGACGGTGATCAGATAGATGGTCCGGTCCGTCTGTGCGAGATGTTGGAAGACGGGGGTGAAGGCCACCGTCAGGAGGAAGCCGAACAGGATCTGCACGCCGGTCTGGGCCACGCGGATCTCCTGCACCAGCTCGCCCCACTGGCGGTCCGCCCGCTGTTCGGGGCTCTCGTGGCGCCCGTCGTCCCGACCGCTGCCTCCCCGGTCCTGCGCGCCACCGGCGGCCTTGCCCTCGGCGTCATCGATCGGCATCGGACCTCCTGGGGAACGGAAGGTGCCTCCCGGCACCGCGAGGGTGCTCGGGAGGCACGGGAAAAGCGGGAAGAGCCGGCAAAGGAGTCAGTCCTTGAGCGTGTCCTTGATCTTCTCCTTGGCCTGCCGGGCATCGCCCTTGGCCTGTTCGGCACGGCCTTCCGCGGTAAGTCGTTCGTTGCCGACGGCGCGGCCCGCTGCTTCCTTGACCTTGCCCTTGGCCTGCTCGCCCTTGGACTTCGCCTTCTCGTCACCGGACATGGCTTCCACTCCATCCGAAAGGGAAATGCGGACTTTGAAGCGTCTGACCACGAATGGCCGCCGCAAACCCGGAGCGACGGAATTCATCACGGAATGGACGGGCGGCCGACGGACATGATCACTGTCGGGGTCGAGGAAGAGTACGTCCTGCTGGACCCTCTCACCCACCTGCCGATGCCCCTCGCGGAAGAAGTGCGCGCCGCGGCCGGCCTCGGGTCGTTCGTGGACGAGGGGGAGGTCCAGGACGAGCTCCTCCAAGCCCAGATCGAGGTGGCCACGCCCGTCTGCACGGACCTCGGCGAGGTGGGCGGCCACCTGCTGCGCCTGCGGCACGCGGTGGCCTCCGCGGCGGAGGACAAGGGGTGCCGGGTCGCGATGACCGCCACCGCGCCCCTCAAGGACGGCACGCCGCCCGCGGTCACCCAGAAGCCGCGCTATCTGCGGATGCGGGAGGAGGCCCGGCGGCTGGTCGACGAGCAGCTCATCTGCGGCATGCACGTCCACGCCGCGGTCCCGGGCCGGGAGATGGGGGTGGCCGTGCTCAACCGGATTCGCGTCTGGCTGCCCACCCTGCTGGCGATGTCCGGGAACTCGCCGCTGTGGGACGGGCGGGACACCGGCTTCGCCAGCTGGCGCACCATCGTCTTCGGCCGCTGGCCCGTCAGCGGGCCGCCCCCCTGCTTCACCGACCTCGCGGACTACGAGAAGCGCATCGGGGCGCTCCTGGAGTCGGGGGTCATCACCGACCGGGGCCAGCTGTACTGGCAGGCGCGGCTCTCGGACCGCTACCCGACGATCGAGGTGCGCTGCCTGGACGTCCAACTGGAGGCGGACGACGCCGTCCTGTTCGCCGGCATCGTGCGGGCGCTCGTCGCCACCGCGATCGCCGAGGAGCAGGCGGGCGCCCCGCCGCCCGCCTGCTCGCACGAGCTCCTACAGGCCGCGAACTGGTACGCCGCACGGCACGGGCTGAACAGCACCCTGGTGGACCCGCGGGGGCAGCCGCGCAGCGCCGGGGACGTGCTGGTCCAGCTGACCGGTTACATCGGCGAGGCACTGGAGGAGTCCGGGGACCTCCGGGAGGTCAGCGCGCTCACACACCGGCTGTTGCGCGAGGGCACTCCGGCCGACCGTCAACGCCGTGCGCTCGCCGAGGGAGGCATGTCGGCCCTGGCCGACCTGATCACGGCCTCGGTCCCCGACCGCTGACGGCGGCGCGGCCAGGCATGCGGGAGGGGCCCGGACCAACTCCTGGGCCCCTCCCGCATGCCTGGCCGCGGCCCTCGCGCGTGGTCAGTTGTCCTTGGCCGCGCGCTCCGCCTGCTTCTCCTTGATCCGTACCGCTTCCTTGCGGACCTCCGCCTGCGTGGCGCGCTCCTTGACGAGCCACTCCGGCGCCTCGTCCTTGAGCGCGTCGATCTGCTCGGTGGTGAGCGCCTCGGTGATCCCGCCGCGGGCGAGACCGGCGATCGAGACCCCGAGCTTCGCCGCGACCACGGGGCGCGGGTGCGGGCCGTTGCGTCGCAGCTCCTGGAGCCAGGCGGGCGGGTCGGCCTGGAGGGCGTCCAGCTCGGTGCGCGAGACGACACCCTCCTGGAACTCGGCGGGTGTGGCCTGGAGGTACACACCCAGCTTCTTCGCCGCGGTCGCGGGCTTCATGGTCTGGGCGGTCTTGTGCGACGTCATGTCCCCAGGGTATCGAGCATGTGCGCTACCTCTGACCACGGCCGGTAATCTGGCCGGGTGACAGGCTCGGAAGTACCTCCCCAGTTCCGGCTCGCCTACGTTCCAGGGGTGACGCCCACCAAATGGGTGCGGATCTGGAACGAGCGACTGCCCGACGTCCCGCTGACCCTCGTCCCGGTGTCCCCGGCCGAGGCGCCCGGCGTGCTGCGGGCCGGCGGCGCCGACGCGGGCTTCGTCCGGCTGCCGGTCGACCGTACGGAACTCAGCGCGATCCCCCTGTACACCGAGACCACCGTGGTCGTGATCCCGAAGGACCACGTCGTCGCGGCCGTCGAGGAGATCTCCACCGGGGACCTCGCCGACGAGATCGTGCTCCATCCACTGGACGACACCCTGGACTGGGAGAGCCTCCCGGGCCGGCCCGCGATCGAGCGCCCCGAGACGACGGCGGACGCCATCGAGCTGGTCGCGGCAGGGGTCGGCGTCCTCGTCGTCCCGCAGTCGCTCGCCCGGCTGCACCACCGCAGGGACCTCACGTACCGGCCCGTCACCGGCGCGCCCGAATCGCGCGTCGCGCTGTCGTGGCCCGAGGCGGAGGCCACCCCCGACCTGGTGGAGGAGTTCATCGGGATCGTCCGCGGCCGTACGGTCAACAGCACGCGGGGCCGCCGGCAGAGCCCGGCCGCCACTCCCGAGGCGGCGAAGGGCAAGCGCCCCGACAAGGCGGCCGGAGGAGCCCGCAAGACGGCCAAGCCGGCGCCGGGCAAGAACGCGCGCGGCGGATCGGGCGGCGCCAAGGGCGCAGGCCGCGGCAAGCCCCGCCGGGGCCGCTGATAAATCGAGCAGGTGTTCGGTACCGGGAGTAGGCTGGAGGCATGCACGCGCTCCAGGCGTCCCTCTTCGACCAGACCGACGAGATCCGGCTCGGCCCGCTCTCCGGGTTGCGCCGCACCGACCTGGGGGCCGGCGCCTGGGCCGACCACCTGCCCGGCTGGCTGACCGGCTCCGACGCGTTGTTCGAGCGGCTCGCCGCCGACGTGCCCTGGCACGCCGAGCGGCGTCGGATGTACGAACGCGAGGTCGCCGTCCCCCGGCTGCTGTCCTACTACGGCGCCGGGGAGAAGCTCCCGCACCCCGTCCTCGCCGAGGCCCGCACGACACTGAGCCGGTACTACGCCGACGAACTGGGCGAGCAGTTCGTCACCGCCGGTCTGTGCCTCTACCGCGACGGCCGCGACAGCGTCGCCTGGCACGGCGACCGCACCGGCCGCTCCGCCACCGAGGACACCATGGTCGCCATCCTCTCCGTGGGCGACCCGCGCGACCTGGTGATCCGCCCCCGCGACGGCGGCCCCACGCTGCTCCGGCTGCCCTTGGGCCACGGCGACCTGGTGGTGATGGGCGGCTCCTGCCAGCGCACCATGGAGCACGCGGTGCCCAAATCGACGCGGGCCGTCGGACCCCGCATCAGCATCCAGTTCCGCACCAGGGGCGTCGGCTGACACGGTGGGGGCGCCCGCGGGCACCTCATGCTCGGTACCCCGGGCTCGGGACCCCAGACTCGGTACGTCAGGCCCGGTACGTCTGGCTCGGTACGTCAGCTCGGCGCATCGGGCTCGGGACCGCACCGCGAGACCCGCGGCGCGCCTCCCGCCTCCCCCGGCAGGGCCGGGTCGGATGGCGGGCCGTCCGTGACTGGTGTCCGCTGGAGAGGTGAGCCCCCTGCTCGTACGCCGGTGGTGGACCGGCCTGCCGCCCGCCGCCGGCGCCGCCGTGATGGCCTGCGGCATCATCTCCGTCGGCCTCGCCCTGATCGGCCACGACCTGCTCTCCCTCGTCGCGCTGGCCGTCGCCACGGCGCTCTGGCTGGTGCTACGGTCGACTTCGCGACCCGGCTGATCGGAGACCGGGGCCGCTTCCGCGTCGAAGCGGACACCCCGCCGGCCCTCACCGCCGTGGCCGCCACCACCATCCTCGGCGCCCGCCTCTCCGCGCTCGGTTGGCAGGGCGCTGCCGCCGTCCTGCCGGCCTTGGCGGCGGCGCTCTGGCCTGGCTTGCTGTACGCGGTCCTGCGGAACTGGCCCCGGCGCCGGCTGCCCGGCGCCGCCTTCCTCGTCTGCGTGGCGACCCAGGGACTCGCCGTCCTCGCGGCGGCGCTGTCCACCGCCTGCCACCAGGACTGGCTCGGCCGGGCGGCCCTGGCCCTCTTCGGACTCGGGCTGCTGCTGTACGGGGTGGCCCTCGCCCGCTTCGACCTCCGCGAGGTGACCGGGGGAGCGGGCGACCACTGGGTGGCCGGCGGGGCACTGTCCATCAGCGCCCTCGCCGGATCGAAGCTCACCGCGTCACCCGTCTGGACGGGCGCCGGGCACACCGCCCTGCGGACGCTCACCCTGGCCCTGCTCGGCTCCTCGCTCGCCTGGTACGTCGTCCTCCTCGCGGCCGAGCTGCGCAGCCCCCGCCCCCGCTACGACATCCGCCGCTGGTCCACCGTGTTCCCCCTCGGCATGACGGCCACCGCCTGCCTCTCCGCCGCCGCGCCCACCGGCGCCGCCTGGCTCCGGCCCGTGGGCGAGGTCCTCCTGTGGGTCGCCGTGGCCGCCTGGTTCCTGACTCTCGCGGCGCTCCTCGCGGCCCGCCTCGGCGAACAGCCGGGAACCACGTAGCGGGGGAGCGCGGTTCCCCGTACGGTCCCGCCATGGCGTACACATTCCAGGTCACCGTCGACTCCACCGCCCCGCACTCCCTCGCCGACTGGTGGGCCGACGCCCTCGGCTGGGAAGTCGAGCCGGGCGACGAGGAGTTCATCCGCCGCATGGTCGAGGAGGGTCGGGCCGGCGAGGACGACACCACCTTCCACCGCGGCAGGCTCGTCTGGAAGGCCGGAGCCGCCATCCGTCACCCGGAAGGACCGGAACGGGCGCCCCGCATCCTCTTCCAGCTCGTGCCGGAGACCAAGACGGTCAAGAACCGCGTCCACCTCGACGTCCGCACCGGCGACGACGACCCGAAGGCCGTGGTGGACCGCCTCCTCGCGAAGGGGGCCACCCTCCTCCACGAAAACCGGCAAGGCCCCTTCGCCTGGACCACCCTCGCCGACCCCCAAGGCAACGAACTCTGCGTCTCCCACTGACGCCCAGCCCGATGGGGCGATGCCGGGCGCCGGATGCGCGAGCCAGGGCGCCCGACGCCAACTGCCCGACGCCCGCACCGCCGGCAGGCCCGCCGGCCGGTCATAATTGAGTACCGGGCCACTCTCCCGCACGTGAGAATGAACCATCTCAAACCGGGAGGACCCCCATGAGCCAGGCGTTCCTGACTCTGCATGACCTGCTGCCCGCGCAGGAGCTCCAGGCGGCCATCGAATCCGGCCATGTGACCCGCAAGGCACACCCCGAACTGCCGCTGTCGATCTACACCTACACCCGCACCGCCCAGTACGAGCGGGTCTGGAACCAGGTCACCACGCGCTGCCGGGGCCTCGTCGCCGACGACGCGACCGGACGGATCGTCGCCCTGCCGTTGCCGAAGTTCTTCAACGTGGGCGAGCACGAGTCGGGTCAACCGTACGCGGCGGTCCTGCCCGACGAGCCGTTCGAGGTGTACGACAAGGTCGACGGCAGCCTGGGGGTCGTGTTCCACTACGCGGGCCGCTGGCGGGTCGCCTCCAAGGGCTCCTTCGTCAGCGAGCAGGCGAGCTGGGCGCAGCGCCGGCTCGACGCGAGCGACACCGCGCATCTCGTACCGGGCGTCACCTACCTCGCGGAGATCCTCTACCCGCTGAACCGGATCGTCGTCAACTACGGGGACCGCCGGGACCTGGTACTCCTCGCCGCCTTCCGCCAGGACGGCGCCGAGGTGCCGCTCGCCGAAGCCGCCGGGCACTGGCGGGAGATCGGCTCGGTCGTCACCGTATGGCCGGCGATGCCCCTCGCCGAACTCCTCGCGCTCACCGAGTCCAACACCCTGCCCGGCGGCGCCCCGGCCACCGGCACCGACGCCGAGGGCTTCGTGCTGCGCTTCGCCTCCGGCGTCCGCGCCAAGGCCAAGATCGCCGAGTACGTGCGCCTGCACAAGGTTCTCACCGGCGTCACCGAGCGCGACATCTGGCGCGCCCACGGCGTCCAGCGCTTCGCCGGTCTGCCCGCCAAGCAGCTCGCGCAGGGCCTGGGCTGCACCGTCGCGGACATCGAGGCCTGGGGCGGCAAGCCGCTCGACGCGCTGCTGGAGCAGGTGCCCGACGAGTTCGACGCATGGGTGCGCGAGGTCGTCGGCCACCTGGAGGAAGCCGCCGCGCGGCGCGAACGCGCCGTCGACGAGGCCTTCGGGGCGCTGGTCCACCTGGCCCCCGACCGCGGTGCCTTCGCCCGGGCCGCGAAGGCACTGCCCGACAGCCGGATGCGTGCCGCGCTGTTCCTGCGTCTGGACGACAGGCCGACCGAGCTCGTCACCTGGCGGGCCGTACGCCCGGAATCGACCGACCCCTTCACCACCGACGAGGAGAACTGAGCACCGTGTCCGCAGAACCGGCGGCCCCCGCGACCCCGGCGGCCCCCGACACCGCCCCGGCGCCCACCGCGGCCCCCACCCGACCCTTCGTGCACGTCATGACGGGCCTGCCCGCCTCGGGCAAGACCACCGCCGCGCGGGCCCTCCAGGCCGAGTCCGGCGGCCGGATGCGCCGCGTGAACCTCGACGACCTCCGGGTCATGCTCGACGGCCCCGACCACGGACGCGGCCTGTCGTACGCCCACGAACAGACCGCGCTGGACGTCCAGGACGCGGCGCTGCGGGCGGCCGTCGAGGCCGGATTCGACGTGGTCGTCGACAACACCCACCTCACCCCGCACATCCCCAAGCGGCTCAAGGCCGCCGTCGCCGGCCTCGCCACCTTCGTGGTCCACGACTTCACCGACGTGCCCGTCGAGGAATGCGTGCGCCGTGACGCCGCCCGCGAGCGGCAGGTGGGCGAGGAGGTCATCCGCATCCTGGCCGGCAAGCACGCCAAGTCCCGCAAGGGCGGCTGGAAACTGACCGCGCAGTGGCTGAACGACCAACCCCCGGTCGAGCCGTACGTCGCCGATCCCACGCTGCCCGCCGCCGTGATGTGCGACATCGACGGGACACTGGCGCTCACCGGCGACCGCGGCCCCTACGACTTCTCCCGCTGCGGACTGGACCTGCCGAACGAGCCGGTGCGGCGCGCCCTGGACGCCTTCCGGCGCGCCGACGGGGACGTCATCGTGCTGCTGTCCGGGCGGAGCGAGGAACACCGGCCGCAGACCGAGGACTGGCTGGAACGGCACGGGGTCCCCTACGACGAGCTGTGGATGCGGGCGGCCGGCGACCAGCGCCGCGACGACGTGGTGAAGGCGGAACTGTTCGACGCCCACGTGCGCCACCGCTACGCCGTCCGCGTCTCGCTCGACGACCGCGACCGCGTCGTCGCCATCTGGCGCCGGATGGGCCTGCCGACCTGGCAGGTCAACTACGGCGCTTTCTGAGCCGATCTGGGACAGTCGTACCCGTGGACGTATTGATCGTGGACGCCGCGAACGTGGTCGGGTCCGTGCCGGACGGCTGGTGGCGCGACCGGCGCGGCGCCGCCGAGCGGCTGCGCGACCGGCTGGCACGGCGCGGGGCGGGCGAGGAGATCGTCCTCGTGGTCGAGGGCGCGGCCAAGGGCGTCGCTTCCGTGCCCGGCGTACGGGTGGACGCCGCGCCCGGGAGCGGTGACGACCGGATCGTGGAGCTGGTGGCGGCCTACGCGGAGCGCGGCGCCGGCGCCGGCCTGGTCGTGGTCACGGCGGACCGGGAACTGCGCGAGCGGGTGCGGGCGTACGGAGCGCGGTGCGTGGGCCCGCGCACCGTCCACCCGGCCGACTGACGACAGCCGGGAGGCCGGCTCCTCCGAGAGGAGCCGGCCTCCGGGCGAACGGCTCGGCGATCAGCGGTCCTGCGCGCAGATCAGCGGCACCACGGCACCGTGTCGAGGTTCTTGACGTAGCGGGCGGCCACCCAGCCGTAGTCCCGGTCCTTCTTGGAAGCCTTCTTGACGGCCTTGCCCTCCCCGTCACGACCGTCGTTGAAGTCGTCACGGCCGTCCTCGCGGCCGTCGTCCCAGGGATCGCGGCCGTTGTTGCCGTCGTTCCACTCGTCCCGGTCCTTGCGGTTGTCCAGGAGGTACCAGAGGTCATTGCCGTTGACGCTCTCCCCGCGCTGCTTGCATTCGAGCGCGATCCTCCTGCCCGACTCGATCTTGCCCAGGGAGTACGAGCGGGTGCTCGGCTTGCTGCGGATCGTGAGCCGGCCGGACGAGACGACCTTGCCCCAGATCTCCCGGTGGACGCTGCCGTGCTCGTGGTGTGCCGGGACATCGGTCATCGGGTCCTCGTCGGCGACGGCGGCGCCCGCGCTGACGAGGCCGAGCACCAGGCTTCCGGCGGTAAGTGCGAGGACGGTCCTGGTGGGCTTCAGCATGAGCCGACTCCTCTACGAAGACAATCGCCCGACCGCGCCACGCGGCTCGGGCCGGCGACCAGGCGGTCGCCACGGACGACTATGGCGAGCAGATGCCTCGACACCCCGGCGGCGCACCGCCATTTAGCCCGATTTGCCCAATCAGGCATGTTTGGGGCGGATGGTTGCTTCATGGGATGATCTGTGGGGGAACGGCGGCGGGGAGGCACCCTTTCGGGGGACTTCCACGGCTGCCCGTGCCGGCTAGCATTCTCACAACTGCTTGTCGGGCAATCCCATATGCGATTGCCCGATCATGCGCGTCGGAACGAGGAGAGGTCTCATCATGCAGTTACGCAATGGTGTGGTGGCGAGCGAGATTCCCGGTGCGGTCTGGGTCAAGAGCAGCGCCAGCGTCGGCAACGGAAACTGTGTGGAGGTGGCGTCACTGGCCGACGGCGCCGTGGCGATGCGCAACTCGCGCTTCCCCGACGGTCCGGCCCTCATCTTCACCGCCGGGGAGATCGAGGCGTTCCTCGACGGCGTCAAGCGCGCCGAATTCGATCAACTGACCGGATGAAGTCCAAGGCTTAGGCCAAAGCTTGGACGGGCGGGCGTCCGCGCCCCATTCTGACGACTGAGATCCGCCCCGGTCACATTGGAGTTCCGCATGCCCGCGCTGCCCGAACCCCTGCACGATCCGCTGCCCGCTCGACCGGGC
Source organism: Streptomyces sp. Tek67B01 (assembly GCF_055231995.1). NCBI lineage: Bacteria > Bacillati > Actinomycetota > Actinomycetes > Kitasatosporales > Streptomycetaceae > Streptomyces > Streptomyces sp. Tek67B01. The sequence continues at coordinate 1,014,313 of NZ_JBUYUY010000001.1, read as the reverse complement.
GACGCCCTCCCCGACCCGCTCGCCCCGGTCCTGCCGCTGGAGCGGGAGCAAGGCCGGGCGGCGGCCGCACGGATGTTGGGACAGGAGCTCCGAGGGTGGCGCGAGGCGCGCGGCCTCACCCTGAAGGACGTGGCACCCGTCATCCGCGGATCGGTGTCGAAGATCAGCCGACTGGAGCGGGGCGAGAGCCCGCCCAAGGCGCGGGACGTCCTCGACCTGGCCCGCCACTACAGGCTGGACGGCGAGGAGATGCGGACCGTCGAGCGTCTCCTGGAGCACGCCCAGGACTGCGAGTGGTACGAGCAGTACAGCGACGTGACCCCCACCTTCCTCAAGCGCCTGATCCAGCTGGAGGGCGAGGCGCAGGAGATCTGCGTGTACGAGAACCTCGTGGTACCGGGAATCCTCCAGACGCCGGCCTACGCGAGGCACATGGTCAGGGCAGTGATGCCCAGCGCGTCCGACGACGAGATGGACCGCGTCGTACAGCTTCGCACCCAGCGCCAACTGCGCCTGATGGAGGGTGAGGTGCCGCGTCTGACGGTCCTCCTCGACCAAGGGGTCCTCCAGCGCCGCTGCGGCAACGCCGAGGTGATGCGCGAACAACTGTGGCACCTGCTCCGTGCTGGGGACGTCGCCAAGGTCAACATCCGTGTCCTGGAGATGTCCTGGGGCTATTCGGCGGCCCCGCCCTACCCCATCACCCACCTCAAGTTCGCCGACGGGGGACCGGGCGAGCTGGCGTACGTCGAGCACATCAACGGCGCCAACTACGTCACCCGCCCCCGCGCCCTGGACGACCACCGCAACGCCCTCAGCAACCTCCGCAAGGCGGCGGCGTCCCGCGAGCGCAGCCGCGAACTCGTCGAGGAAGCACTGCGGCAGTACATGGAGGATTAGGCCCTGTTTCGAAATCCCGTTGCCGGCGGTAGTGCCCGCACATGATCCTCCTGGCATGGGAATTCCACAGCGGGTGATCGAACTGGACGGCCTGACGCTGCGCCGCTTCAACGGCGAGGCGGACGCTCCGGAGTTCTTCCGGGTCATCGAGGAGTCGCTGGAGCACCTGCGCCCGTGGATGCCCTGGGTCGCCGAGCACAGCCTGGCCAGGACCACCGAGTTCCTGGTCCGCCGCCCGGAACTCTGGTCCGCCGGCGAGGCGTTCAGCTATGCGATCGTGGTTGACGGGGCCATCGTCGGCGCCTGCACGCTGTTTCGGCACGGGGAGAGCCCGGACAACGGTCGTGAGATCGGCTACTGGCTGCACCCTGCCGCCACCGGCCGCGGACTGGCCACTCGGGCCGCCCGCGCCCTGGTCGCGCAGGCCTTCCGCCTCCCCGGCGTCGATTACGTCGAGGTCGTCCACGACCCGGCCAACCGTGCCAGCGGTGCCGTCCCGGCCCGCCTCGGGTTCACCGAACACCTCCGCCGCCCCGCCGAGCGCCTCGCCCCGGCCGCCACCGGCGAGGAGCAGATCTGGCGGCTGACCCGCGGCCAGGGGAACAACCTCGCCGCCGCAGAGGCACGTTGACAGCCACGGTCGGGAGCTCCGGAACGGTGACGGGGACACGGACGGTCACACCGGGGTCCGTCACCGGCGCAGCAGCGGAAGCAGCTCGCTGCGGGCCCACCCGTCCAGCCGCGTCGGGGTGGTGGTCATCAGGTCACGGGGCTGCTCGGGCACGAGATCGCGCGATCCGGCGGCCATGCCGACGATGCCCTCCACCGCCGACGGCGACAATCCGGCCGCCCGCAGGGCCTTCCGCACCGCGTCGTCGTCGACCGGTTCGAGCCGGACCTCCCGCCCCAGCACCTCGGTGAGGATGCGCGCGACCTGCTCGAAAGTGAGGTCCTCCGGTCCGTGCACGGCCTGCACCACCCGGCCCCGCCAGGAATCGCCGAGCAACCGGGCCGCGACGACGTCGCCGATGTCTCGCGGATCGACCCACGGCATCGGCCGCCCGGGGTCGAACGCCGTGGTCAGGACGCCTCGCGAGAGTCCTTCGAGGTCGAGCAGCAGATTGGTGAAGAAGTACGCGCAGCGCAGGTGCAGCACGTCCGCTCCGGTGGCGTCCAGCCGCTCCTCGATCCCGGCCAAGGCGTCGATGTGCCCGACCCCGTGCCGCTTCTCCGCCCCGACGCTGCTGAGCAGCGCCACCCGGCCGATGTCACCGGCCCGGGCGGCCTCCACCAGCGGCGCCGCGGTCGCCAGGGAGGTCGCGATCGGGTCCGGCGACGTGTGGGGGGTGGGATCCACCCAGAAAACGGTCCGCGCCCCCGACACCGCCGCGCGCACGAATCCGGCGTCCGTCAGGTCGCCTCGGCGCACGTCGACCCCCGCACGGGTCTCCTCGTCCAGGCGGGCCGGGTCACGGACCAGCACGCGGGGGCGCACGCCGGCCTGGAGCAGCAGCCGTACCACGCGCGATCCCACGTGTCCGGTCGGTGTGGTGACGACGATGGTCATCGCGCCATCCCCTTCATGAGGTCCCCCGGCCTTCCGGCGGTCCGGAACTCCCCGCGTGCCCCCGGTGATTCAGCTCATTCGGCCGGTTGCCGGGCCGGCGGGAGGAGGCGGCCCACGCCGCCCCACTCGACCCAGTCCTTCGGCCGGAGCTCGCGCGGAGGCGGCGAGGCGTCGGGGCGCCAGTCGACCACGTCGACGAGGTCCGGTTCGAGTATCTCCAGCCCGTCGAAGTACCGCCGCACCTCGTGGGTCTCGCGTACGCGTCCCCAGTTCCCGTGCGTGGTGACGTCCATCAGCCGGGTCACGTCGTCCCGCACCACGGGGTCGTCGCTGACGAGTTGGCAGATCACCATGAAGCTGCCGGGTGGCAACAGGGCCGCGGTCTTGCGCACGACGGCGGACGGGGAACGGTCGTCGTCCGAGTCCGGGATGCAGTGCAGTACGGACACGAACAGCGCCGCGATGGGACGGTTCCAGTCGAGGAACCCACCGGTGGCCTCGCGGATGCGCTCGGTCTCACGCATGTCCATGGGCAGCACCAGGGTGCCGGAGTTGTCGTGCAGCGTGGTCTGGGCGTGCGCGAGGACCATCGGGTCGTTGTCGATGTAGGCGACCTTGCAGTCCTTGTCGATGCGCTGGGCCACCTCGTGGACGTTGTCCTGGGTGGGAAGGCCCGACCCGTGGTCCAGGAACTGCGTGATCCTGTAGTCCTCGACGAGGATGCGCACGACTCGGCTCAGGAACGCCCGGTTGTTGCGGGCCAATAACTGGGTGCTGGGTGCGATCTCCAGCAGCCTGGCGCATGCCTCGCGGTCACTGGCGTAGTTCTCCACACCGCCCAGGAGCCAGTCGTACATACGGGCGACGCTCGGGGTGTGCATGTCGATGAACGGCGGCTGGGACGGATTCGGCCCTGACTCCATGTGCCCTCCTTGATGGCCCTGCGGGGCCCGCGGCGTGGGGGTGGTTCATCGTAGAGAGTCGCGGGGGGCGCGCGCCAGCCATCTCCGCGCCGCCGTCGACCCGCCGTCGCGCCCCTCGGGATGCGGGCGTCGCCCCCCGGCGCGACAGTGGGTGCCATGGGTATCGACGACTTTGGCGGAGGTCCCGGGGCCGAAGAGACCGGGGTCATGGTGGTGACGACCAACGACGCCCCCGGCTACCGGGTCGAGCGGGTCGTCGGGGAGGTCTTCGGCCTCACCGTGCGCTCGCGCCACCTGGGCAGTCAGATCGGCGCCGGCCTGAAGTCCATGATCGGCGGAGAGCTCCGGGGGCTGACCAAGACCCTCGTACAGACCCGCAACCAAGCCATGGACCGGCTCATCGAGCAGGCCAAGGCGCGCGGCGCCAACGCGGTCCTGGCCATGCGGTTCGACGTGACCGAGGCCGCCGACATCGGGACCGAGGTGTGCGCGTACGGGACGGCCGTGGTGCTGGCGCCCGACACGAGAGCCTGAGCCCGCGCGCCGAGGCGTCCATGTCCCGAGGCGTCCGGTTCCCGAGGCGTCCGGGTCCCGCGTCGGCTCCGTGCCCGACGTAAGTCCATGACGGAGCTCCGCTTTGTCCATGGGCCCGCCGCGCCGTGGTCCGCAAGCTGGCAGACCAGTGAGCGGACCGCGGGGCTCCGGAGCCGTGCGGTCTTCCGTGCAAGGAAGCGCCGACTCCCGGAGGCCCGATGCGCACCCCCCTCTGGCCGGCCGCAGCCGCGGTCGCCGGTCTCATCGCCACCCTCGTCGTGTCCGCACCCGGGCCCGTGTCCGCGGCCCCGGCGGCCGGTCCCCTGACCATCACCTCGCCCGAACTCGCCGTGAGCGTCGACAGCGCCTTCCCCCGCGTCATCGGCTACACCAGGCGGGCCACCGGCGACGTACTGAACGGCAACGAGGACCCGCTCACCACGATCGTCGTCAACGGCGTCCCCTACACGCCCACCGTGACCGTGACCGCGACGCCCGCCGCCTCCGCCGTCGACTACGCGTTGGCCTTCTCCGGAGTGACCATCAGATCCCGGCTTTCCGTGGCCGGTTCGGTCGTGGAGTTCAAGGTCACCGCGATCGAGGACACCGCCGCCCTGCGCGTGCGCAGCCTCGCCATCCCCGATCACAGCCTCGTCAGCGTCCGCAGCGACCAGCCCGGCGCCACGCTCTCCACCGCGCGCATGCACACCGCCACCACGGGCACCGGGGACACCTTCACACCCGTCACCGCGTCCACGCCCGTCGACGCCACCGCCACCACGGTGATGTACGGGCTGGTCAACACCGGCAAGCTGGCCGCCACCATCGACTCCAACTCCCTCTACGACCGGCCCTCGGGCGGCACCGCCCACGACAACGGCCGCATCAGCGAGCAGATCACGGACAAGGGTTCCTACCGCCGGGCCGCCCTGTGGAGCGGGGACTGGCTGTACCGGGCCGCGGGCGCCACCGACACCGAGCCCCTCCCGTACGCCCGGGTGGCGATCACCGCCGACCGCAACGCGGACTCGGTCGTGGACTGGCAGGACGCCGCCGTCGCCTACCGGGACATCTGGACCCCGCCCACCGGCTGGCAGGACACCGCGAACCGGGTCGTCCAGCGCATCCCCTTCAACTTCGCCTCCCAGGCCACCCACCCGTTCGCGCAGACCCTGGACGAGACCAAACGCGTCAACCTCGCCACGGACGGCCTCGGCCAGTTCGTCCTGCTCAAGGGCTACGCCTCGGAGGGCCACGACTCCGCCCACATGGACTACAAGAACATCGGCGCCAAAGTCGGCGGCGCGGTCGACCTGAACACCCTGACCAGCGCGGGGCACGCCTACAACGCCGACTTCGGCGTGCACATCAACGCCACCGAGGAGTACCCCGTCTCGGCCACCTTCGACCCGTCCCACCAGGGCGGAGGGCTCGGCTGGGACTGGCTCGACCAGTCGTACTACGTCGACACCCGCAAGGACGGCCAGTCCGGGCAGCGGCTGAAGCGGCTCCAAGACCTCAAGGCGGCCGCCCCCGGCCTCGACTTCCTCTACGTCGACGTCTGGTACGGCGACGGATACGTCTCCCGCGAGCTCCAGCGCGAGATCGGCGGCCTGGGCCTCCAACTCGCCACCGAATTCCCCGACACCCTGACCGAGCAATCCCTGTGGCACCACTGGGCCGCCGACGTGGACTACGGCGGCAGCGACCTCAAGGGCATCAACTCCACCATCGTCCGATTCATCGCCAACCACGCCAAGGACGACTGGATCGCCCGCGACCCGCTGCTCGGCGGCGCGGAACTCGCCGCGTACGAGGGCTGGCAGGGCAAGAAGGACTACCCGGCCTTCCTGAACACCACCTTCGCCGTCAACCTGCCGACGAAGTTCCTCCAGGAATCCCCGATCGTGAAGTGGACCGCCGACACGGTCACCCTCGCGAACGGCGCCACCGTCAGCACGGCCGGGGGCACCCGCACGATCACCACCGCGGGCCGCACCGTCCTGCGCGGCGGCGCCTACCTCCTGCCGCGCGACGGCAAGCTCTACCACTGGAACGACGCGGGCGGCCCCACCACCTGGACCCTGCCGGCGGGCTGGAGCGCACCCAAGCTGTACCGGCTCACCGACACCGGACGCCGGCTGGTGGGCGACCTCACCGTCAGCCAGGGCCGGATCACCCTCGACGCGGCGGCGAAGACCGCCTACCTGGTCACCAACGGCGCCGCGCCCGCCCAGGCCGACCCCCGGTGGGGCGAGGGGACCCCCGTGAACGACCCGTCCTTCTACTCCGGCAACCTGAACTCCTGGACGGTGACCGGCACCGGCGCGGCCGTCACCCGCAACGCCCTGGGCCAGAACGAGCTGACCATGGCGCCCGGGACCGCCCCCGCGGTGGCGCAGCGACTCACCGGCCTGACCCCGGGCACCTACGCCGCCTCCGTCTGGGTCTCCACCCCCACCGGCCGGGCCGCCACCCTCACCGTCACCCCGACCGGGGGCGCCGCCGAGTCCGTGTACGCCGACTCCTCGCCGCTTGCGAACGACCTCGGCGGGAGCGAGAAGAACGGCACCGGCGCACAGCGGATGAAGGTGCTCTTCGACGTCCCCGCCGGCCGGTCCACCGCCACCCTCACCCTGTCCGCCGCAGCCGGCCCGGGCACGGTCTCCCTCGATGACGTCCGTGTGGTCCGCTCGGCCCGTACGCCGCTCGGCGGCCACTACTTCGCCGAGGACTTCGAGCACGTGGACGCCGGCTGGGGTCCGTTCGCCTTCGGCGGCGCGGGCGGCTCCGCCACCGACCCGCGCACCCACATCGCCCAGCGCAACGCCCCGTACACGCAGGCCGGCTGGAACGGCAAGCCGGTCGGCGACGTGATCAGCGGCGGCAACTCCCTCAAGTCGCACGAGGAGCGCCAGGGCCTGGTCTACCGCACGCTCCCGCAGACGCTCCGCCTGATCAAGGGACGCACCTACAAGGTGTCCTTCGCCTACGAGAACGGCTTCGACGGCGACTACCGGTTCGTCATCGGCACGGGCACCAAGGAGACGACCACGGCCCTCGGCCAGGCACGCACCGCCACCACCTTCACCACATCGTTCACCGCCGGGGCGGACGCCTGGATCGGCGTACGGAAGGTCACCGGCGAGGACTCCCACAACGAGGCGGACCTCATCCTCGACGATCTCACCGTGGACGACCTCGGTCCGGGCGGCGGGGAACTCCTCGTCCCACAGGACAAGATGAGTGTCAAGGCAGTGGACAGCCAGGAGACGGCGGGCGAGAACGGCAGCGCCGCCAACGTCCTGGACGGCAGCGGCGCCACCATCTGGCACACCCAGTGGTACGCGTCCACCGCGCCGATGCCGCACGAGATCACCCTCGACCTGGGCTCCTCCTACAACGTCTCGGCCCTGCACTGCCTGCCCCGGCAGACGCAGAGCAACGGGCGCGTCGCGGACTACCAGGTGTTCACCTCCGCCGACGGGGTGACCTGGGGCCGGGCCGCGGCCTCCGGACGGTTTCCGGACAGCGCCGCACAGCAGGAGGTCTCCTTCTCGCCCCGGGCGGCCCGGTACGTCAGACTCAGGGCCACGAGCGAGGTGAACGGGAACCCGTGGACCTCGATGGCCGAACTCAACGTCGGCTACCTGCCGTAGTGCCGTGGGGCCGTGGGGCCGTGGGGAAGAGAAGGAACGGGGCATCACGATGAGTGGAAACGAGTCGGCGGCAGCGGTGTTCGACGCGCTCGCGGGGCGCTACGAGGAGGCGTTCGGGCGGGTGCCCGCGCAAATGGAGGCCCTGGACTGGCTCACCGACCGGCTGCCCGCCGGTGCGCGCGTCCTGGACGTGGGCAGCGGCACCGGCCGCCCCACCGCCGAGCGGCTGGCGGCGGCGGGTTGCGCGGTGACCGGCATCGACGTCTCGGCCACGATGGTGGCCCTCGCGCGCGAGCGGGTGCCGCGGGCGCGCTTCGAACAGGCGGACGTGCGCACGTACACCCCCGGGGAGGCGGCCTTCGACGCGGTGTGCGCCTTCTTCCCGCTGCTGATGATGGAACAGCGGGAAGTGGCGGCCTCGTTGGAACGGATGGCCTCGTGGGTGGCGCCTGGCGGTTACCTCCTCCTCGCCACGGTGCCGGGTGACATCAGCGGCCTCGCCATCGAGTGGATGGGACACCAGGTCACCGTCAGCAGCCTGTCCGCACAGGAGTACAAGACCCGGATCGAGTCGGCCGGCCTGGAGCTGCTGCACCACCGTACGAGCCTGTTCCACCCCGAGGGCGGCCTCGCCGACCCTGAGGAGCACCTGTTCTGCTACGCCCGACGCCCCGCCGCGACGCCCTGACCGTACGGCCCCGCCTCGTTGACGGACTGCTGGGCACGGAAGCGGCCCGGCGCCATGCCGACGCGGCGGCTGAACAACCGGCTGAAGTATCCGGGGTCGTCGTACCCGACCCGGCGGGCGACCCCGGCGACCGGCAGGTCGGTCCGGGCCAGCAACTCCTTGGCGCGGCTCAGCCTGATCCCGAGGAGGTACTCCTTGACGCCCTCACCGGTGCTGCGCCGCACCGCCCCGCGCAGCTCCGGCAGGGATATGCCGAGCCGCGCCGCGTGCTCGGCGACGGAGATCGGCAGCAGCGCGTCGCGCGCCAGGGAGTCCATCACGGCGTCGCCGTGCCGGGACACCTCGGCGCGGGCGTAGCGCAGGGCCACCAGCAGCCCGTGCACGGCCGCCGCCGCCTCCACCTCCAGCAGCGGCCCGCCGGCGCGGGCCGCCCGGACGATCCCGTCCACGACGTGCCGTACCCCGGCGGTGCCGCTCAAGGGGACGAGCGGCCGGTCGGGGGTGAGGTACCCGAGGTCGGTGTAGGCCTCCACGCTGCGGCCCGCGAAGTCGACGAAGCACTCGTCCCAGCCGGTCCGCGGGTCCGGTCCGTAGTGGTGTTCGACGCCGGGCACCAGCCACAGCAGCGCGGGCGCGGTCACGGGCTGCGGCGGGCGTCCGCCGTGGCTGAACCAGCCACGTCCTCGGGAGACGACCACCGCCACGTGGTGGTCCAGCGCCCTTGGTCCCACCACGGGCAGCGCGCCCTGCTGCACCCCCACGCCCAGGCAGACCAGCCCGAGCCGCCGGTGGTTGGCGGTGGGGGAGAAGTACCGCATCCAACTGCTGTACGGGGCGGGGTGGCAGCGGGTGGCGCCGGCCGGGCGCGCCTCGGACGCGTGGGCGCCGGCGGGGTCGGTGCGGTACGGGTCGGTGCGGTACGGGGGCGTCGGCATCTGCGGATTGTGATCCACGGCTCCGGGACCCTCAAGGGGACGTGAGCGCCGGCTCCGGTTCCGGGGCGGGCGTGGCGGCCGGCCGCAGTCCGATCGCCGGCCCGGCGATCACCAGGGCCAGCCCCAGCCACACCGTCGGCCCCGGGATGCCACCGCCCGCGGCCGTCCCCGCCCCGGCGGCGGCGAGCGGCGCGAACCCGGTCAGCAGCCCGGCGCGTCCGGCGCCCACGGCGGCCACCGTGCGGTACCAGAGCAGGAAGGCCACCGCCGTCACCATGACCGCCAGGTACCCGACCGCCGTCCACTGCCGCGGTCCCAGCGCCGAGAGGGAGCCGGGCCGTTCCACGAGCAGGCTCAGTCCCGTCAGCATCACCGCCCCCAGCCACACCGTGTGGAAGGAGACCCCCCCACGCGCCGTGGCGGCCCAACACCGGTACCGCGAGCAGAGTGAACCCTGCCTCGCAGGCCAGCGCCAGCGCGGCCCAGCCCACCCCGGCCGCGTCGGTGCGGCCGGTCCCCTCGACCAGGACGGCGCCGGCGACGACGACGGGGGCGGCGAGCAGCACCCGCGGACTGGGCCGCTGCCGCTCCAGCAGGGGACCGACCAGCGCGAGCAGGACCGGTACGGAGGCGACCGCGACCGCGATGACGGCGGGCTCGGCGTGCGCGACGCCCCGCACCACGGCCACGTTGAACAGCACCAGTCCACTCGCGGCGATACCGGCCAGCCACAGCCATTCACGGCCGCGGGGACGCTTCACGGGCACACGGGCGACACGCGCCAGGACGAAGAGGATCACGGCGGCGGCCGCGTAACGGACGGCTTGGGGAGCGAAGAGGGGGGCGGCGACGAGGGAACGGGAGACGGTGACGCTGCCCCCGACCAGCACCATGCCGACGACCCCCGGAAGCAGGTCACGGAAGGCGGAGGAGGGCGCGGGAGCAGGAGCGGGGGTGGGCGGGGACGTGGCGGCGGAGGGGTACATACCGTTCAGGCTCTGCCAGTATTGGACCCGTGAGCAGTACCGAAGAAGGCCATTCCAAGGGGTCCAAAAGCGCGGGCTGTGACTTCCTGCTGCTCGACATCGGCCAGGCGCCGCCCCGAGGCCGCACCGATTGGCTGACCTCCCGCATCCGCTCCGCCATCGCGGACGGCACCCTGCCCGTCGGCAGCCGACTCCCGGCGGGCCGCGTGCTCGCCGCCGAACTGCGCGTCTCGCGGGGCCTGGTCACCGAGGTCTACCAACGCCTGGCCGACGCCGGGCAGGTGGCGGGCCGGGGCCGCGCCGGGACGGTCGTCGTCGCGGCCCCCGTCGTCCCCGCGCCGTCCCGCGGGCCCGTCCCGTCCGGAGGCCCCGCCGTACCGGCCCGGCCTCCGGCCGCCCCCGCCGTACCGGCCCGGCCTCCGGCCGCCCCCGCCGATCCGTTCGCGCCCCTGCCCGGCGTCGCCCTGATCGACGCGCTGCGCGCCGTTCCCTGCCGCATCGACCTCTCGCCGGGGGTACCGGACCTGACCGCGTTCCCCCGCACGGCCTGGCTCCAGGCGGAACGCCGGGTGCTCGCCGGGCTCACCCCGGCCGACTTCGGCTACGGGAACCCCCAGGGAGCGCCCGCGCTGCGCGAGGCGGTCGTCGGCTGGCTCGCCCGCAACCGGGGGATTCGCGCCGACCCGGGCGAGGTGGTCGTCGTCTCCGGCGTCGCCCAGGCCCTCGCCCTGCTGGCCCGGGTCCTGCGCGAGAACGGCGTACGCCGGGTGGCGGTGGAGGACCCCGGTTCCCTCGGGGCCCGCCGGCAACTGGAGTACGGGCGGCTGGAGACCGTCCCGGTACGGGTGGACGCGGCCGGGCTCGACGTCGCCGCCCTGGCCGCCGGCGGCGCGGCCGCGGTCCTGCTCACCCCGGCCCACCAGTTCCCGACGGGCGTCGTACTCGACGGCGAACGCCGCCGGGAACTACTGGCCTGGGCCGCCGCCGGCGGACTGGTCATCGAGGACGACTACGACGCCGAGCACCGTTACGACCGCGCCCCCGTGCCCGCGCTGCGGGCACTGCTGCCGGAGGCGGTCTGCTACGCCGGCAGCGTGTCCAAACTGCTGGCCCCCGCGCTGCGGTTGGGCTGGCTGTTGGTCCCGCCGCGGCTGCTGAACGCAGTCGTGGCGGAGAAGCGGTACGCCGACCTCGGCAGCCCGGTCCTGGCGCAGCTCGTACTGGCCCGGCTGATGGACTCCGGCGAGTTGGAACGCCACCTGCGCTTCGTCCGGCGCCGCCACCGGCGCCGCAGGGACGCCATGCTCCGGGCGGTCGGGGCCCGGCTCCCCGGCGCCCGGGTACACGGCGCGGCGGCCGGGCTGCACCTGATGGTCACCTTCGACGGAGCCGACTTCCCGGACACCGCGCTCGCCTCGGCCGCGCTCGCCTTCGGGGTCAAAGCGCATCCGCTGTCCTGGCACCGCGTCGAACCGGGACCCCCGGGCCTGGTGCTCGGTTACGCGGCGGGCCCGGTGAGCGACATCGAGGAGGGGATCGCCCTGCTCGCCCGCGCGCTCCGCCAGGTCGGTTGAGCACATCGCGGCAGCTCACCCGGGCCCCGCCGCCCGAGCCGTGTCGGAGACCTCGGCACGGTGGGCCGGGAGGCGAACCCTATGCTCGTCGCATGCGCCGCACGTCCGCTCCCGACATATCCGTGATCATCGCCGTCTACAACGCGATGCCCTACCTCGGCGAGTGCCTCGATTCGATCGTGGGGCAGACCCTGGGCGCGGAGCGGGTGGAGGTCATCGCGGTCGACGACGGATCGACGGACGGCGGCGGCGCCGAACTCGACCGCTACGCCGCCCGGTACCCGTGGATACGGGTACTGCACCAGGCGAACTCCGGCGGGGCGGGCGGCCCGCGCAACCGGGCCCTCGACGTGGCGCGGGGCCGCTACGTGTTCTTCGTCGACGCCGACGACCACCTCGGGCCCGAGGCCCTGGAGCGGCTGCTGGCCATGGCCGACAGCCACGACAGCGACCTCGTCCTGGCCAAGCAGGTCGGGCTCGGCCGGCAGGTCACCGAGAAGCCCTACCGGCACACCGAACAGGCCGACCTGTACACCTCGGAGGTGTACCGGTCGTTGCACTCGGCCAAGCTGATCCGCCGCGCGGTCATCGAGGACGGACACCTGCGCTACCCGGAGGACCTCTGGTACGGCGAGGACCAGGTCTTCGTGACCGAGGCGTATCTGGCGGCCGGGCGGATCTCGGTGGTCGGCGACTACGACTGCTACTACCTGCGCCGCCGCTCCGACGGACAGAACCTCACCTCGCGCGAGCGGACCGCGCACGAGACCGTGGCGCACATCGAACGCGTCATGTCGCTGGTCTCCGATCGGGTACAGGACCCGGTGGGCCGGCGGCGGATGCTCGGACGGCACTTCCGAAGCCTGCTGGGCACGGCGTTGCGTCCGGCCGTCGCGGCGCGCCTGCGCGACCCCGGTTTCACTGCGGAGGTCTACCGGCGGGCGCGGGCGTTGGTGGAGACGTACTGGACGCCCGACATGGGCGGCGAGCTGGCCCCGATCGACTGGATCAGGCTGTACGCCTTCGCCTGCGGCCCGTTGTCCGCCTTCGAGCAACTGGTCGAGTACGACCCCGCGAAGGCGCCGGCGCCGCGCGAGATCGTGGAGAACGGTCGGGTGTACCGCTGCTATCCGCTCTTCCGTGACCCGGCCGCGGGCCTTCCTGACGTCCTCTTCGACGTGACCGACCGGCTCAAGGCACACCACCGGCTGGAATCGATGACCTGGAAGGGGTCCCGGCTGGCGCTGACCGGGCACGCGTACATCCACACGCTCGGAACCGGCCGGATGGAGAGCGAGATCGTGCTGCGGGCCCGCGAGACGGGCGCCGAGCACACCGCCCCGCTCCTCGCCCGCCCGGCGCCGGAACTCGCGGAGGACGAAACCGAGTTGACCATGGCGGGGTTCCTCGCCGAGATCGACCTGGCCACCCTCGCCGGGGGCGCCCCGATCGCGCCCGGCACCTGGGACTGCTTCCTGAACGTACGGGCCGAAGGCGTCACGCGCACCGTCCGCCTGGGCCGACGGCACGCCGAGGAGCTCGACCGGACGGCGCGCCGGCCCCGCGTCCTCGCCACCGAACCGGGCGGGGCGACGGAACTCGCGGTGTCCCCCTTCTTCACCGGCTACGGCAACCTCAGCCTCGAAGTGGTCCGTCGCATCCCCCTGCCGACCGCGTGAAACTTTTTCCGGAACACCGGCAACCTCGCGGACAGTCGCGCGTCGTGCGGGGTGTAGGGCGTAGTTCCGCGTCCTCGTCCCGACCGCACCACCGTGGAGACCAACCGTGATGAACCTGAAGCGCGCCACCTCGTCCGTCGGCCGGGCAGCGCTCGTCACCGCTGCCGCCGCCGGGGTGGCCGTCGCACTCGGCGGCCCGGCCTTCGCCGGGACGGCGCCGTCCGTCCGCCCGACGGTCGCCGCGAGCAGCACCCCGGCCCCCGCCACCTCGACCGTCCCGGCCGGCCACGGCGCGCCCAGCGCGTCCCCGACGACGCCGGCCGGCGGCAAGCCCAGCGCGTCCCCCACGTCGCCGGGCGGCGCCACGCCCAGCCCTGCCCCGAGCGCGTCCGCGGGCGCCGCCACCCCGACGGTCGCCCCGGGCGGCGGGGACCCGAGCGCGGCGCCGTCCGCCCAGCCGTCCGGGGCGCCCGCCGGCTCCGAGTTGGCGCACACCGGCTCCTCCTCGACCACCATGGCGCTGGGAGCCGGGGCCGCCGGGCTCGTGGCCGTCGGCGCCGGAGCCCTGTACACGGTGCGGCGCCGCGCCGGCAACTGAGGACGCACGTGTTCGCACTCGCCCCGACGGTGAGCCCCTTCGCGCCCGGCTCCGGCCGGACGCGAAGGGGCTTGTGGTCGTTCCTGCTGCGGCGCGACGTCCCCGCGCCGGCCACCATCGCGTACCCGTCCCCGCAACCCGGTGAACGCCGGGGGTCCGGCAGCCCGTCACCGGCGCCCACGCTCACCGACCTGTACCACGCGCACCGGCTGGGCATGGTCCGCCTGGCGGTGCTGCTCGTGGACGACCTGGCCACGGCCGAGGACGTGGTCCAGGACGCCTTCACCGCCCTCTACCGACGCCACGGGGAGCAGATCAAGGGCGTGGACAACGCCCTGGGCTATCTCCGTACCTCGGTCGTGAACACCTCGCGCTCCGTGTTGCGCCGCAGGCGGACGGCCCGTGCCTGGATTCCGCCCGTGGCGGCCGACGTACCCTCCGCCGAGACGTCGGTCGTACTCGACGAGGCGCATCGGGAGGTGCTGGCCGCGCTGGGCCGGTTGACGCCGCGCCGCCGCCAGGTGTTGGTGTTGCGCTACTGGGCGGAGCTCAGCGAGGCGGAGATAGCCGAAACCCTCGGGATCAGCAGGGGCTCGGTGAAGTCGAACGCGAGCCGCGCACTGGACGCGCTGGAACGGATTCTGGAGGGACGGATATGACGCGCGACGGCGAACGTCCGGTCGAACAGCGACTGCGTCAGGCCCTGGGCGCGCGGGCGGACACGGTCACCGTCCGTGACCTGCGGGCCGCCGATCCGCCGGGGGCGTCGAAGCGTCGACCGGTGGCGGCCGTGTGGCTGCGGCGGCTGACCTGGTCGGCCGCCGGGCTGGCCGGGGCCGCGGCCGCGCTGGCCGGGTACCTCGCGGCGGCGCCCGAGCAGCGGCCGGTCCGGCCGGTACCGCCCGCGGCGCCCGTGGAGATCCCGTCGCCGACGCCGAGCACGCTGTCGCCTTCGCCCGAACGCGATGCGGTGCCCTCGCCCGTTCCCACGTCACCCCCGCCGGGGCTGCCCACCGGGGGGACGACACCGCCCACGCCGACGCCCACGGCCACTTCGCCCGGCAAGGGCACTCCTTCGGCCTCGCCGTCGTGGTCGCTGCCCACCACCCCGGCGTCGGCCTCCAAGCCCCCGGCCGGCGTCGGGCAGCCCTCTGCGACGGCAGGTGGCGCGCAGCCCGCGACGGCCGGCGCCGGGAAGCCGTAGCGCCGGCTCAGGCGACGGCGGCCGTGCGGGTGTTCTCCACGGCCGCCACCAGCGGGGCGAGCTCGGGTACCTCCGCCGCCGCGTCCAGCGCCTCGCGCAGGGCGGCGTCGTTCGTCGGACGGGCCTCGGCGAGCAGGGCCAGGCCAGCCTCGCTGACGTCGGTGTAGATGCCCCGCCGGTCGGTGTCGCACAGGTAGCGGTTCAGCAGGCCGCGGTCCTCCAACCTGCTGACCAGGCGGGTCGTCGCGCTCTGGCTGAGCACCACCGAGTCCGCCACCTGGTGCATCCGCAGGTGCCCGCCCGGTCCGCCGTGCTGACGGCTGAGCACGTCCAGCAGCGAGTACTCCCGCACGCTCAGCCCGTGGGCGCTCTGGAGCGAGCGTTCGATGTGCGCCTCGATCCGCCCGTGCAGGAGGGAGAGGGCGCACCATCCCTGGGCGAGGGCGGTGAGGGCGCTGTCGGTGGCCGTCATGGGCCTCTCCTCGGGTGCGTTCCGCTGGATACCCCACCAGGATAGGCGACGCGCGCAATAGCCCGCGCTTGCAATTAACCCGCGTCTGCAATTAATGTGGACGCACGTAAGCGGCGCCGGCAATTCATTCGGCCCCAGTGGGCCCGGTGCCGCCAACCGCACCACCCCCTCCCCGGAAGGGCAGCAGCCCCCTCATGCCTCTCGCACTCCTCGCCCTCGCCATCGGGGCCTTCGGGATCGGCACCACCGAATTCGTGATCATGGGCCTCCTCCCCGAGGTCGCCGCCGACTACGGCGTCACCATCCCGACCGCGGGCTTCCTGGTCACCGGCTATGCCCTCGGAGTCGTCCTCGGCGCCCCCCTCATGACCGTCCTGGGCACCCGCGTCCCGCGCAAGCGGATGCTGATGCTGCTCATGGGCCTGTTCATCGCGGGCAACGTGCTCTCGGCGCTCGCTCCGACCTTCGGCGTCATGCTCGCCGGTCGCGTCGTCGCCTCCCTCGCCCACGGAGCCTTCTTCGGCATCGGCTCGGTCGTCGCGGCCGGACTCGTCGCCCCGCAGAAGAAGGCCGGCGCCATCGCCATGATGTTCACCGGCCTGACCGTGGCCAACGTGGTGGGCGTCCCCCTCGGAACACTCGTCGGCCAGAGGCTCGGCTGGCGCGTCACCTTCCTGATCGTGGCCGCGCTCGGCGTACTCGGTCTGCTGGGGATCGCCAAACTCGTCCCCGAACTGCCGCGGCCCGAGGGCGTCCGCGTCCGTCACGAGCTGGCCGCGTTCCGCAACGCGCAGGTGTTGCTCGCCATGGCGATGACCGTCCTCGGTTTCGGCGGGGTCTTCGCCGCCATCACCTACATCACCCCGATGATGACCGACGTCGCCGGCTTCGCCGATACCTCCGTCACCTGGCTGCTGGTCCTCTTCGGGCTCGGCATGGTGGCCGGGAACCTCATCGGCGGCCGGTTCGCCGACCGCGCGCTGATGCCGATGCTGTACGTGTCGCTGGGCGGGCTGGCCCTCGTCCTGGCGGTCTTCACCCTCACCGCGCACAGCGAGGTCGGCGCCGCCGTCACCATCGTCCTCATAGGCGCCCTCGGCTTCGCGACCGTACCGCCGCTCCAGAAGCGGGTCCTCGACCAGGCGGCGGGCGCCCCCACTCTCGCCTCCGCCGTCAACATCGGTGCCTTCAACCTCGGCAACGCCCTCGCCGCCTGGCTCGGAGGCCTGGTCATCGCCGCCGGACTCGGCTTGACCGCCCCGAACTGGGTCGGAGCCGCGCTGGCCGCCTCGGCGCTCGTCCTCGCCCTCGTCTCGGGCGCCCTGGAACGGCGTACGGGCCGGAGCGCCGCCGCGAGCCGGGTCGTCACGGGCGCCCCCTCGCACGACCGGGCGGTCCCCGCGCACCACTGAACAGAACCGGGCGGTCCCCGCGCACCACTGAACAGACCTGACCTACGCCAACCGACCTGACCGACGCGAACCGCCCCGAAACCTTCCCGACCCGACCCGACCCGATCGATCCACGAGGAGACCCTGTGTCCGCCACCACCACCGCCGTCGCCCCCCTGACCACCGAGGACGCCGAAGCCCTCCTCGACGCCGCCCGCGCGGCAGCCGAAGCCGCCGGGACCCCGGTCAGCGTCACCGTCCTCGACGCGGGCGGTCACCTCCTCGCCTTCCGTCGCGACGACCGGGCCGTCCTCATCTCCGGCGAGACCAGCACCCGCAAGGCCTTCACCGCCCTCCAGCTGAACGCGCCGACGGCCGACCTCGCGGACGCCGTCCTGCCCGGCGGCCCCTTCCACACCCTGCCCACCGCCCTGGACCGGCCGCTGCTCTTCATAGCCGGCGGACTGCCCGTCCACCGCGCCGGCCGCCCCGTGGGCGCCATCGGGGTCGGCGGCGGCGCCCCCGCCCAAGACCACGAGTTCGCCGCCGCCGCACTCGCCGCCACCGGGTTCGCCGCGTCGGCCTGAGCACCGGGTCCCGGTCGCGCCGCACCGATCCCCGTGCCACGTTGGTACGGGGAAAACGGTGCATGATGCGAGAGACCAGGCAGCGCAGGAGGGTCCACGCCATCGCGACGGCAACGGTCGCCGCGCTGGTCACCCTCGCCGTTCCCGGATGTACGGGCGGCGGCCGGGGCGAGGCCCGCGCCGCCTCCCCGTCCGCCGCGGCCACCACCCCGGGGGCCGCCACGGCGGCGCCCGTCCCGTCACCGCCCCCGCCCTCGTACCCGCTCTCCACGGCCCCCCGCACCATTCCCGCCGTACGGGAACACGTTCCGGCGCGCGGCCCCGGCTGGAAGCCCGCCTCCGGTGCGCGGGTGGTCATCGCGCCCGCCGACCGCGCGACTCTGACCGACGAGGCCCGGCTGATAGCCGGAGAACTCGGCCTGGGCTTCGCGGAGGCCCCCGACCCGGGGCCCGGCGACGTACAACTCTCCCTGGACGCGGCCCCGTCCGGGAAACCGGAGTCGTACACCCTCACCGTCCAAAACGGCCGGGTCCGGATCAGCGGCCACGACGAAGCAGGCGTGTTCTACGGAACCCGCACCCTCAAACAGGAGATACGCGCGGCCGGTTCCGCCCCCGAAGGGACCGTCCGCGACGCCCCCGACCGGCCCCAGCGCGGCCTCAACCTCGACATCGCCCGCAAGAACCTCACCCCCGACTGGATCGAGGCCAGGCTCCGGGAGATGGGCGACCTCAAGCTCAACCAGCTCGGCCTGCACTTCTCGGACGACCAGGCCTTCCGGATCGAGTCCGACACCCACCCCGAGATCGTCTCCACCCCCCACCTGACCAAGGCCGAGGTCCGCCGCATCACGGCGCTCGCAGCCCGCCTGCACATCACCGTGGTCCCGGAGATCGACTCGCCCGGCCACCTGGGGGCGGTGCTGCGCGCGCACCCGTCGCTCCAGCTGCGCGACGTACAGGGCCGGGCGGTCAAGGGCGCCGTCGACATATCGAACCCGGCGTCGGCGAAGCTGGTGGACGAACTGCTGCGCGAGTACCTGCCGCTGTTCCCCGGCGGGGCCTGGCACCTGGGCGCCGACGAGTACCAGGCGCTCGTCGTCCGCGACCCACAGGCCTCCTTCCCGCAGCTCGCCCGCGCGGCGCGGCAGCGGTACGGCCCGACCGCCCGTGTACAGGACTTGGCGACGGGCTGGCTGAACGACCGGGCCGCGGTCGTGCGTCCCTCGGGCAAGGCGCTCAAGGCGTGGAACGACGGCTTCTTCGCCGGGGGAGTGGTCGCCGCCGCCCCCGACCTCCAGGTCGAGTACTGGACGGGCAAGGAGATCGGCGCCCGCCCGCCGCTGGACTACCTGCGGGCCGGCCGGAAGGTGGTCAACCTCAACGACGAGTACCTGTACTACGTGCTCGGCGAGCCGAACCAGTTCACGTACCCGACCGGCCGGCGCATCTACGAGCAGTGGACCCCGCTGGTCCTGCGCGGCACCACGGCGGTGCCCGCGGGGTACGGGGCGCAGGTCCTGGGCGCCCGACTCGCCGTCTGGTGCGACCTGTCCGGCGCCCAGACTCAGGCGCAGGTGGCCGACGGCATACGGCTACCGCTGGCCGCCCTCGCGCAGAAGGTCTGGGACCCCCGGACACCGCAGCTCACCTGGCCCGCCTTCCAAACCCTCGCGGAAAGGCTCGCCTAGCCAGTTGGTCCTGTCCTCGCCCAGCCAGTCCGTCCTGTCGGGGCCCGGCGTCACGGGGCTTCGCGCCGGACCGTACGGTCGCGTTGCTGCCAGCGCCGCCTGATCCATTGGCCCAGCAGCGGCAGGGCCGTGAAAACCGTGACGATCCATGTGGCGGCGAACGCCCAGATCAGCGGTTGCGACACCGTCACCGAGGCGGCGATCAGCAGGGCCACCGTCAGCGCCCCGAGCAGCCAGGCCGCCACGGCGTGGTTCCGATGGTGCGCGGAACGCAGCCGGCGGTCCAGGGAACGGTCACCCTTCAGTTGCGACTCGATCGCCGAGAGGGCTCGCCTCTCGTGATCGGAGAGTCCGGCTCCGTCCATCACGACGTACCTCCGCGGGCTGCCGCCGTCGGGCGCGGACCGCAGCCTCTGACCTGCGAATACCCGGCCTGGCGCGCGCCAATCCCGCGGAGGGCGTCGTGGTTGGCGTCGTCGGTCACCAGATGGAGTTGACCCACTCCGGGTGGTCGATGAACGGGTTCCGGTTGTGCTGGTACGTGTCGAAGATGACCTGGTTGCGACGCTGTTCGAAGGCGTCCGGCGGGTCCATCTGGTTCCACTGCTTGAGCACGCTGATCCGGCCCATGGCGGGCGCCGTGCCGTTGTTGACCTTGTCGTTCGGTTCCAGGTCGGGGAAACCGTCCCCGCCGTCGTAGCGGACGGCCATGTAGAGCAGCATCCGTGCCACGTCGCCCTTGACCGCGTCGCGCGGCTCGAAGGAGTCGGAGTCGGTGTAGCTGCCGGGGGCCTCGGCGACGGGGCTGCCGCCCATGTCGAAGTCCTTGTTGCCGCGGACGCTGTTGACGGTGACGTCCTCGGGCCGCAGGTGGTGCAGGTCGGTGCCGGGGCCGGTGGCCGTTCCGAAGTCGCCGTGGCTCTTGGCCCAGACGTGCTCGCGGTTCCAGTCGTCGGGGTTGCCGCCGTTGGTGTTCTTGGCCTGGGAGCGGCCCGAGTAGACGAGGACGACGTTGTTCGGGTTGGCCGGGTCCTGGTCGGTGACCTTCAGGGCGTTCCACACGCCGTCGTAGGTGACCGTGGACTGGTTCTTGATGATCCCGTGGAGCGCGGTCTTCAGCGCGGCGCCGGTCTTGCCCTGGGCCGCGGCGTAGTAGTCCGCGGTCACGGACGTGGCGGCGTGGGGAGCCGCCGCCGTCCGCTGCTGTCCGGCCGAGGCGGTGGCCGGTATGAGGGCCAGGGCGGCGGCCGCGACGCCGGCCGCCCAGGGGGTGAGGCGGGAGAATCTCATGACGTGGGGGTACCTCTCCACACGCACCGTCCCCGCCGGTGCAGTTGGCGGGGTGTCAGGTGGCAGAGCGAGGCTCACATTGTCATGTATCCAACAGATGAAGACCATGTGTCGGGAGGAAGCGCGACAACCGGCTCCGGCTCCCGGCCCTCGGCGGTGACGGGTTCGGGGGCCGGGAGCCGTACCCGGTGTCAGCTGCCCGAGGTCACTTGCGGCGCCGGGTCGTACTTGTAGTTGGCCGGACCGAAGTTCTTCTTGACCGCCGCGTTCCAGGAGCCGTCGGCGACCATCTTCGACAGCGCGGTGTTGATCTTGCGCTGGAGGGCGGTGTCGCCCTTCTTGACGCCGATGCCGTAGTTCTCGTTGCTCAGGTTCAGTCCGAGCAGCTTGAACTTGCCCTCGTTGCCCTTCTTGGCCGCGTACCCGGCCAGGATCGAGTTGTCGGTCGTCATGGCGTCGGCCTGGTTGTCCTGCAGGGCGACGACGCAGTCCGAATAGCTGCCGAGCTCCAGGATGCTCGCCTTGGGGGCCAGGGTCTTGCGCACGTTGTCGGCGGAGGTGGAGCCGGTCACCGCGCACAGCCTCTTGGTGTTGAGGTCCTCGGCCTTGGTGATCGTCGCGTCGTCGGACCGTACGAGCAGGTCCTGGTGCGCGACGAAGTAGGGGCCGGCGAAGTCGACCTTCTCCTTGCGCTTGTCGCTGATCGAGTAGCTGGCGACCACGAACTTGACCTCGTTGTACTGGAGCAGCAGCTCCCGGTCGGAGCTGTAGACCTGCTTGAACTCGATCTCGTTCGGCTTGTAGCCGAGTTCCTTCGCGACGTACGTGGCCACGTCGACGTCGAACCCGGTGAACGTGCCGTCGTCCTCGCGCATCCCGACACCGGGCTGGTCGAACTTGATGCCGATCGCGAGCGGCTCCTTGGGGCCGCTCCCCGCACACCCCGAGGCGGTCGCGGCGAGGGCGATCACTGCGGCGACCGCACCGGCCTTGGGAACCTTCATGCTGCACTCTTTCCTGGGGTCCGCGGATCACGCGGGGAGCGGGGACGTACCGGGTGCCGGGGTGCGACACGGAGTACGGGGTCGGTACGCAGTGCCGGGCACGTGCGGAACCACACGGTCCGCAAGGGCACGTGTATGAGGAAGCTAGGAAGGTGACGGGCGCAGCGTCACTAGATCTGAGGGAAATTTGAGGATAACGATCCGGCTCGGCCGGAGATCCTGTGGTCCGTCAAGGTCGGCGCGCGCATGGGCCGATGGCCAATTGTGAAGATACCGGAATGGTTCGGATAGATGGCCTCAAATGCCTCAAATGCCTCATGACTGGGCGACGGGGAGTTCGCCGCCGCTTCGGCAGGTATCGTGCGTTTCCGCCGCCGTGATCACCGGTACATGACAGCATGGTCGGGTCATATCCGGTGAGCGGAGGGGGAGTTCGGTGAGCGGAGTACGCAAGAGCCTGGCCAAGGTGGAGGTGGCCCTGCGCTGGGACCCCAGCCCGGCGGGGACGCCGGCGCACGATCTGGACATACTGGCCGCCGTGTACGGCGCGGCGGCCCCGTACGGGGAGCCCGTCTACCTCGTGCACTTCGGCAGCCGCGCCCCCGACGGCACGATCACCCTCGACCGGGACAGCGAGACGGGGCAGGGACTCGGCTTCGACGAGGTGATGACCCTCGAACTGAACCGGTTGGCTCCCGAGCTGGGCCGGGTCGTCGTGGGCGTGGTGATCCAGGACCCCGGGCCCGAGGGCGCCCGTACCAAGACCTTCGCCGAGGTGGCCGGGACGGGAGTGCGCATCCGCGAGGGCTACACCGACCTGGCCGTGTCCGACCTCGCGGAGGTCGGACGGTTCAGTGCCGCCACGGTCGCCGAATTCCTCCGGGACCCCTCGGGCGGTTGGTCCCTGGACGCCCGGCCGCGCGGCTTCGACGCAGATCCCGAGCAGTACACCCGACTGATGGCGGCGCCCCGGCCCTGAGGCGGGCGCCGCTCCGCTCAGATCGGGCGGCGGCCACTCGTCGTGCGAGTGACCGCCGCCCGGTCCGGGTGGCGCGCTGCCGCCGTCCCCACGAGGCAGCGCGGGCAGGCCTCCGTCCGGTCATCGGGGACGGGGGCCCGCCGGTCTAAGGGGTGGTGTCCGGGGAGATGCCGAGCGAGGGCAGCAGGGCCGCGTCCACGAAGCGCACCAGATAGTCGGCGTCGGCGTACCGGCCCTCCAGCACCGGCCTGATCCGCATGACACCCATCAGCTGCGCGGGCAGGAACTCCACCGCCGGATGGTCCGCCGTGATCTCGCCGCGCGCCACGGCCCGCGCCAGCATCGCGTCGAACGCGGCCAGCTCGGGCTCGACGAGCGCCTCGCGCAGCGCGGCCTGGAGCTCCTCGTCGCCGAGCACCGCGTGCCCGAGGGCCTGGCTCAGCCGTGTGTCTCGACCGGAGGTTCCCGCCGCGATCCGGGCCGCCTCGCGCAGGTCCCCGGCGAGGGTGCCCGTGTCCACGGCGGCCAGGGTGCCCTGCCGGTTCGCCCGCAGGGCGGCGGCCACCAGCCGGGGCTTGGTCTTCCACTGCCGGTAGAGCGTGGACTTGCCGCAGCAGGCGCGGGCGGCGATGCCCTCCATGGTCAGGGCCTCGTAGCCGTTCTCGCGCAACTGGTCCAGGACGGCGTCGTAGAACTCCCGCACCCGCTCCGGGCTGATCTTGGAGCGGCGCGCGGAGGTCGGCGCTGTCTGCGTCATGGGTGCGCTCCTCCTCGGCGGCGTGGTCCGGATGTCGAGTGTACGACTACGCGAGCGTATCGGTACACCGGCGTATCGATACGCTCTTGTATCGATACACTGGCGTGTCGATGTGTGGCGACCGATCGGGCGAGTCCCGGCCGGCCGCCCGCCGAGCAGAGGAAGCGAGACCGTGGGATGACCACCGAAACCACCCCCGCGGAGCCCCCCACCGGTCCACCCGGACGCGGGCGGGAGCGGCGCCGGCTCCTGCGCGAGCTGCTGCTCGTCGCGGGACTCTTCACCGTCTACAAGGCGGGCCGGATGCTCTCCACCGGCCGCACCGACGAGGCCTTCCGCAACGCCGCGCGGATCTGGGACGCCGAACGCACGCTGCGCCTGCCGGGCGAGGGCGCGATACAGCGGCTGCTGCTGCACGGCGACGCCCTCATACAGACCGCGAACGGCTACTACGCCGCCGTGCACTTCCCGGCGACCGCCCTCTTCCTGGTCTGGCTGTACGTCCGCCGCCCCGCCCACTACCTGTGGACCCGCCGCGTGCTCGCGGTCCTCACCGGCGCCGCCCTCGCCCTCCACCTGGCGTTCCCCCTGGCACCGCCGCGGATGCTCGACGCGGCCGGGCTGGTGGACACCGGCCAGGTCTACGGGCCCACCGTCTACCGGGCCGCGCCCGCCACCGACACCCTCGCCAACCAGTTCGCCGCGATGCCCTCGCTGCACTTCGGGTGGGCGCTGATGCTGGCCCTTGGCATGATCGCGGCCAGCCGGTCCCGGTGGCGGTACCTGTGGCTGGCGCACCCGCTGGTGACGCTGCTCGTGGTCGTCGGCACGGCCAACCACTACTGGCTCGACGCGATCGTGGCCGCCGCCCTGCTCGGGGCCGCGCTGCTGCTCGTCCCGCGCCCCGGCGTTGCCGGGTCCCGGGTCGCGGGCGCCTCCCCGGTCGCCGTGCGCGTGTCCGCCGGGGGCGGGCCGGCGGAGGCCGTCCCTGCGGACCCCTTGCCCCCGCGACCCGCGTCCCCGGCCGCCGGGGACGGCGGGGCCGGCTCCCCCATGGCCGCGCCACCCGACGGCGCGCGCCTGCCGGGGCCGCGCCGGGGCGAGCCCGCCGCCGCGGGCGCGGGGAGTCGACGATGAACGCCACCGCCCTCGCCGTCGCCCTCTGCCTCGCCTCCGCCGTGGCCTACGCGGCGGCCGCCGTCGCCCAGGAACGCCTCGCCCGCCGCGCCGTCGCCCGCAGCGCCGCCGCGCTGCTCGGCAACGGCGCCTGGTGGTGGTCGGCCGGACTGAACGCCGCCGCGGCGCTGCTGCACGCGGCCGCTCTGCGGTACGGGCCGCTCACCCTGGTCCAACCGCTGGGCGCCCTCACCCTCGTGGCGGCCGTCCCGCTCGGGGCGCACGGCGCGGGACGCCGGGTCGCGGCCACCGAGTGGCGGGGCACCCTGGCCACCGTCGCCGGGCTCGGCCTGCTGCTCCTGCCGGCGTCCGGGCCCGCGCCCGAGGACACCCTCACCCTGGCCGAGGCCCTCGCCGTCTCGGGCGCCACCGCCCTCGTGATCACCCTGCTGACGCGGGGCGACGTCCGCTCCGGCCTGCGGCACGCCACGGCGTCGGGGCTGGCCTCCGCCGCCGCCTCCGCGCTGACCCAGACCGTGGCGGTGGCGGGAGGCAGGGGAGGCGCCCTGCTGAGCCTGCGAGTGGTCACGGTGGCCTTGCTCGTCGTGGTCTTCGCCGTCGGCGGCATGCTCCTGTCGCAGCGGGCCTACCGTGGCGGCCTCGGCGCCCCGCTCGCCGTGGTCAACCTCTCCAACCCGCTCGCCGCCGCCGCCATCGGCACGGTCCTTCTCGGAGAACGGCTCCAAGGCGGCGCCGTCGGCATCCTGCTGGCCGGCGCGGGCGCCCTCGCCGCGGCCCGCGGGGTGCTCCTGCTGACCAGGACGAGCCCCGGCGACCGGGTGGCCGAGCAGGTTTCCGCGACGGCCGCCGCCCCGGCGAGCCGCGTGGCGGTCTGACCACCCCCGCCCCCGCCCCTCCCACCACGCTCGCCGACCCGCCGGAGAACCGATCCCGCCGGAGAACCGATCCCGCCCGCCCGGCGTCCTCCTCCCCGAGTAAGCGAACGAACGAAGCGGAGTGAGCGGGCATGGGCATCATCGGCTGGATCATCCTGGGGCTGCTGGCCGGAGGCATAGCCAAACTGCTGCTGCCCGGCCGGGACCCGGGCGGACTGATCGGAACCACCCTC
The DNA here is from genome assembly GCF_055231995.1 of Streptomyces sp. Tek67B01. Classification (NCBI taxonomy): domain Bacteria; kingdom Bacillati; phylum Actinomycetota; class Actinomycetes; order Kitasatosporales; family Streptomycetaceae; genus Streptomyces; species Streptomyces sp. Tek67B01. Next base: position 988,650 of record NZ_JBUYUY010000001.1, on the reverse strand, counting down.
ATCGGCATCGCCGGAGCCTTCATCGGCGGATGGCTCTCGGCGAAGTTCCTCGACCGACCCATTCAGAACCAGTTCTTCGACGCCGCCACCTGGGGCTCCGCCATCGCGGGCTCGCTCGTCCTGCTGATCGGCTACCGCCTCCTGTTCGGCAACTCCCGCCGCTGACCGCGCCGGCGGCCGACGCGTACGCTGGGTCCGCGACCGCCCGTCGCGCAGCAGCCCCGACGTAGAGCAGCCAGGAGCCGGAGCGAGATGACCGTCAAGCCGATCCCCACCGCCGACCTGTACGACCAGTACGGAGAGGCCCTGGCCCTGTGCATGACGCCGCTGCGCCGGATCGGTGGCCGCGCGGTATTCGCCGGACCCGTGCGCACCCTCTCCTGCCACGAGGACAACGCCCTGTTGCGGGAGCTCGTCAACACGCCAGGCGAGGGCGCCGTGCTGGTGGTCGACGGGGGCGGGTCCCCGCGGACGGCGCTCGTCGGCGACCTCATCGCCGGTGCGGCGCTGCGCAACGGCTGGGCCGGACTGATCATCAACGGCTCGGTCCGCGACAGCGTCGCGCTCGGCGGCCTCGACCTGGGCATCAAGGCGCTGGGAACCATCCCGCGCAAGAGCGGCAAGACGGGCGCGGGCACCGTCGACGAGCCCGTCACCTTCGGCGGGGTCACCTTCCGCGCCGGGGACACCGTGTACGCCGACGACGACGGGGTGGCGGTCCTCCCGGCCGGCTCGCCCGCCGCCTGACCCACCCGCGGCACCGGCCGGGGGTGATTTCCGGCCAGTGCCGCGCGGGACGCCCTGGCGTCCCCCGGGCAGGTCGGGTTTCACTGCGGGGCCATGAGACGACACAGGATCATGGGCCTGCTCGGCGCGCTCGCGCTCGCCTTGGGCACCCTGGCCGCCGCGGGACCCGCCGGCGCGTCCACCAGGGCCGCCACCACGGCCGCCACCAGGGCCACGGCCACCGCCCCCGCCGGTACCGCGGCCCTCGGCGAGGCCCGGCCCGGGGGCGACCCGCCGGCCGAGTTCGGCACCGACTGGCACGACCCGCTCACCGCCGCCCCGCCCGTGTCCCGGCCCGGAACCCGGTCCTGCCAAGTGACCCTGGCCGAGGCCCGCTTCCGTGACTTCACCCCCTACCGGGGCGGTTACACGCCCCCCACCGGCTGCGGCCACGACGGCTGGGCGAAAGTGGTGCTCCGGCTCGACGGCGAGGTCAAGGGCCGCCAGTACGACCGCCTCGGCAACCTCACCCTCGGCGGCGTCGAGATCCTGCGCACCTCCACCCCCGAACCCTCACCCGAGGGCGTCTCCTGGTCCGTCGAGAAGGACGTCACCGCCTACCGGGACACCCTCAGCGGCCCCCAACCCGTGGAGATGCTGATCGGCAACGTCGTCGACGACACCTACACCGGCGTCATCGACGTCAAGGTCACCCTGACCTTCTACGCCGCCGAAGGCCGCGACCGGCCCGCCGAGACCCCCGACCGCGTACTTCCGCTCAACACCCCCTCCGTGACCACCCCGCGCAACACCGAACGGCTCCTCGCCGAGGTGTACGCCACCGGTTCGGGCGGCGGCTGCGAGGAGTTCTGGTACCTGGCCACCCCGGACGCCGCCCCGTACTCCTGCAAGGCGACGGACGGCCCCTACCGCGAGGTCCGCGTGCTGGTCGACGGCCGGCTCGCCGGACTGGCCGCACCGTTCCCCAACGTCTGGACCGGCGGCTGGTCCAACCCGTTCCTGTGGTACGTCACCCCCGCACCGCGCGCCTTCGACGTCCAACCCCTGCGCTACGACCTCACGCCGTACGCGGCGCTCCTCAACGACGGCCGCCCGCACCGGATCGAGGTGTCCGTGGCCGGTGTCCCGGCCGGACAGGGCGGTTGGAGCACCGCGGCGAACCTGCTGCTGTGGCAGGACCGCGGCCGTGAGGTGGTCACCGGCGCCCTGACCCGGCACGAGGAGAGCGATCCGGCCAACTCCGTCCACTGGACGCCCGGTACCCCCGCTACCGAGCACCGACTGGACACCGAAGGGAGTCACACCCTGACCGTCGCCGGACACCTCGACACCTCACACGGCCGCGTCCCGACCACGGTCACCCGGACCGTGCACAACACCTCCGTCCACCGATGGACCGAGGGGGAGAACCTCGACGCGCTCACGGCGCGGTGGACCGACGAGGAGACCGTGGCCCACGACGCGACCGTCACCACCACCCGGCGCACCTACACGATGGACGGCCGAACCACCCTCGGCACGGGGGACCGGCTGCGCACCGTCCTCTCCCTGGGCGACCGGGCCGACACCGCCACCCTGCGCGGCGGCCGGCAGGTCGGCTGGTCCCGCCTGGAGAACACGTACGCGGGAGACGCAAGTTACACGGCCGGCGTGCCGCGCGAGCAGCGACACGCCGTGGGCACCACGACCGTGCGCTACCGACTGTCGGGGTCGGCGGCCGGCTGCTACGACCGTACGGTCGCCACCGCGCAGGGCGTCCTCACCCAGGACCGCCGCCGCTGCTGACGCAAAACCGCCCGGGTACCCGTACATCGGGTACCCGGGCGGTGAAGGGCCTCTTCAGTAAGGGCCGTTGACGTTGTCGATCGAGCCGTAACGGGCGGCCGCGTAATTGCACGCGGCGGTGATGTTGGCGACCGGGTCGTAGGAGTTCAGCGGGGTACCGGGCACGTGATAGGCGCGGAAGGTCGGGTCGATGACCTGGAGCAGTCCCTTGGAAGGGATACCGGCCGCGGCGTTGGAGTCCCAGTTGTTGATCGCCATGGGATTGCCCGAGGACTCGCGCATCACATTGCGCAGAATTCCGTTGTAGCTGCCCGGAATACCGTGCTGGGCCATGATGTCCAGCGACTGGCGAATCCAGCCGTCGAGATTGTTGGTGTAGGAGGTGGCGGGCCGGGCCACGGCCTGCACCGCCGTCGCCGTCGTCGCCGCGGTCGTCGCCGTCTTGGGCGCCGTTGCGAGGGTCAGCTTGATGCCCGGCTGGATGATCGAGGGGTTGGCGCCGACGACGCTCTTGTTCGCCTGGTAGAGCTGCTGCCAGCCGCCTGCCACCGAGTGCTCGGCGGCGATCCGCGAAAGGGTGTCACCGGCGACCACGGAGTACGTGGTGGGAGCGACGGTCGTCTCGGCCGCACCGGCCGTGGTCGCGCTGACCAGCGGGAGGGCGAGTGCCGCTCCGCCCGTGCCGGCGACGGCCAGCTTGCGGGCGATCGGGTGCTGCTTGGGCCGACGGTGCTTACCCTTTGGGGGCATGGCGCTATTCCTCACGTGGGGGTACGGGAGAGCCCTGGCGGCGACCGGTTTCGAGGGGCGGCCACTGGGAACGAGGTGACCGTAGGCGAATCCGAGCGGCCGGAACAAGGCGTGAATTCCGCCGTGTGATCGACTTCCCGCAGGGCGCCTGGTAAATGACCTTGGGAATGTCTTCCCGCGAATGCCAACTTTCTTTCGGGGGAAAGGGAATCCGGCCTTTGCCGGAATTGATGTTGATGCGTCCGGCGTGACTCACATCACGGACTGGCGGCCGATGCCTCAAATCGGACAACTCGCCCTTCGCGGGAGCAGATTCGGGCGACCCGCCTGTTACGCGCGAATCGCCCACCATGGACTCTTTCCGGCACTCCGCCGACCGCTCGGCCTCTCAGAGGCGTCGTTCGGCGGATCCGGTGAGGGGCCCGGCGGCGCGCCGGGGGTCCGTGACTGCCGCGAGCGCCGCCAAGGCGTGCCTCACCGCGGGCTTTGAAGCCGGCAGCAGCGGGAGGCGCACGTCCGGGGAGGGAATCCGGCCCTTCGCGTGCAACACCGCCTTGATCACGGCCGGATTGGGCTCGGCGAACAACGCCGCCGAGAGTCGCGCCAGTTCGTGGCCGAGGGGTCGGGCCCGCGGGACGTCCCCCGACCGCCAGGCCGCGGCGAGCTCCGCGTACCGGTCCGTCGCCACGTGCGCCGAGGCGAGCACCCCGCCCGCCGCGCCGAGCGCGAGCAGCGGCGAGAGGTACACGTCGTCACCCGCCAGGAACGCGAAACCGGCGCGGGGTTCCCCGAGGAGCGCCACCGTGTCCTGGTCGATCCCGCCTGCCGCGTACTTCACCCCCGCCACCCCTGGCAGCTCCCCGAGCGCCCGCAGCGCGGAGACGTCCAGCGGCTGCCCCGTCCGGTACGGGACGTGGTAGACGATCAACGGCACCGGACTCACCTCGGCCAGCCGCGCGAAGTGCGCCGCCACCCCCGCCGCCGAGGGCCGCACGAACGGCGGCACCGTCACCAGCGCCGCCCCCACCCGCGGCCACCGCGCCAGCCGTGCGAGGGCGGCTTCCGCCGCCCGCGTCCCGCTCGCCCCGGCGCCCACCGTCAGCGGCGCGCCCCGCTCGCCGCAGACCCGCGCGCAGACGGAGGTGACGAGATCCCGCTCCGTCTCGTCGAGGGCGGCGACCTCCGCGGTGGTGCCGAGGGCCACGATGCCGGTGGCGCCCGCGTCGAGCACCTCGTGCGCGAGGGCCTCCAGCGCCTCGACGGCGACGTGCCCGCCGGAATCGAAGGGAGTGATCAAGGGAACGTGAATCCCGTGGAGCGAAAGATCCTGTACGTCCCGCGCCGTGTGCGCCTCCGTGCCCTGTGTCGTGTCCTGTGTCATATCGAGCAGCTTCGCGGCGCCCCGGCGTCAAATCCAGTTCACGTTTCTTATCGGAACCGTAAGCTGTGCCGATGCTCGACGTACGCCGCCTGCGCCTGCTGCGCGAACTCGCCCGCCGGGGCACCATCGCCGCCGTGGCCGAGGCCCTCTCCTTCAGCCCTTCGGCGGTGTCCCAGCAACTCACGGTCTTGGAACGCGAGGCCGGTCTGCCCCTGCTGGAGCGCACCGGCCGCCGGGTCCGGCTGACGCCCGCCGGCCAGAACCTCGTCCGGCACGCGGAAGCCGTCCTGGAGCGGCTGGAGCAGGCCGACGCCGAACTCGCGCGGGCACGCCGCGGCCTGGCCGGAGCCCTTCGCATCGGGTCCTTCCCCACCGCCACGCGCGCCATCGTCCCGTCCGCTCTGACCGCCCTCTCCCGCCGACATCCGGGGCTGGAGCCGATGGTCCGCGAAACCGACCCGGCGGCGGTCGCGCACGCGCTGCGCGCCGGTGACCTCGACGTGGCCCTGGTCCACGAGTACGACTTCGTCCCGGCGACGCGGGAGCCGGGCCTGGAAACGCAGCCGCTGTTCGGGGAGGCCATGTACTTGGCAGCCCCGGCCTGTGGGACACCGGCCCCCGGGGCCCCCGCACCCGTTTCCGCCGGGCCGGACCGCGCCCGGGCGGACCCCCGGGCCGGCCAGGACGAGGTCCTGCGACGCCACGCCGAAGCGCCCTGGATCACCGCCGTCGCCGGGACCCTCTGCCACGCCATGACCGTACGGGCGTGCCGGGCGGCGGGCTTCGAACCCGAGATCCGCCATCAGGTCGACGAGTTCGCCACCGTCCTCGCCCTCGTCGCCGCCGGGCACGCAGTGGCCGTCGTCCCGCAACTCGGCGTCCCCGGCTCCGGACACGACGGCGTCGTCCTCACCCGGCTGCTCATGGAACGCCGGACCATGCTCGCCTTCCGCAGCGGGGCGGCCGGCCATCCCGCCGTCGCCGCGCTGAGGGCGGCCCTCCTGGAGGCCGTACCGCCCCTACCGCCCCTACCGCCCGAACCGGCCGAATCCCGCGCCGCCGGGTGACACAACTCCCGCACCGGGCGCCGTCCCTGTACGTTCGGTGATCCGGACAGAGCCGACAGGAGCGGGGTACGAAGTGACGCATCGCGTACGAGGGGTCATCGCGCGGGGCAAGGGCGCGCCGGTGGAGACGACCACGATCCTCGTGCCGGACCCGGGTCCCGGCGAGGCGCTGGTCACCGTGCGGGCCTGCGGGGTCTGCCACACCGACCTGCACTACCGCGAGGGCGGCATCAACGACGAGTTCCCGTTCCTCCTCGGCCACGAAGCGGCCGGGGTCGTGGAAGCGGTCGGCCCGGACGTGACCTCCGTGGCGCCCGGTGACTTCGTCATCCTCAACTGGCGTGCCGTGTGCGGTGACTGCCGCGCGTGCCGGCGAGGTCGCCCGTGGTACTGCTTCGCCACGCACAACGCGACGCAGCCCATGACCCTGGAAGACGGCACGCCCCTCTCCCCGGCCCTCGGCATCGGCGCCTTCGCCGAGAAGACCCTGGTGGCGGCCGGGCAGTGCACCAAGGTCGACCCGGCCGCCTCGCCCGCCGCCGCGGGGCTGCTCGGGTGCGGGGTGATGGCGGGCCTGGGCGCCGTGCTGAACACCGGCAACGTCGGCCGGGGCGACTCCGTCGCCGTCATCGGCTGCGGGGGAGTGGGCAGCGCGGCGGTGGCGGGCGCCCGGCTGGCCGGAGCCTCCCGCATCATCGCCGTCGACCTCGACGAGCGGAAGCTGGAGTGGGCGCGGGGCCTGGGCGCCACCCACACCGTCAACGGCCGCACCGAGGACGTGGTGGAGGCGGTCCGGGAACTGACCGGCGGCAACGGCGCGGACGTGGTCATCGAGGCCGTGGGTCGCCCCGAGACCTACCGGCAGGCCTTCTACGCGCGCGACCTCGCCGGAACCGTGGTGCTCGTCGGCGTCCCGACGCCGGAGATGCGTCTCGAACTTCCCCTCCTCGACGTCTTCGGGCGCGGCGGAAGCCTCAAGTCCTCCTGGTACGGGGACTGCCTGCCCGAGCGTGACTTCCCGATGCTCATCGACCTCTACCTCCAGGGCCGGCTCGACCTGGACGCCTTCGTCTCCGAGACGATCCCCCTGGACGGGGTCGAAGCGGCCTTCACCCGGATGCACCGGGGCGAGGTGCTCCGCTCGGTGGTCGTCTTCTGACGCCGAAGCCGCAGGTCGGGTGGGCGGTGCCCGCGATCGCGCCGACGCGGGGGCCGGGGCCGGTGCCGGCCAAGCCGGCCGCCCACCGGCCGGCCGTACGGCCCGGGGGTACCGCGTCGGCTCCGTCGCTTCGCCTAGGGTGCGAGGCATGACCGAACAACAGGCCCCGCAGGCCGCCCCCTTGCAGCCCATGCCCACCGACTGGCAGCGCGCCCTGGCGGTCGTCGCCCACCCCGACGACCTGGAATACGGCTGCGCGGCCGCCATCGCCGACTGGACGGACGGCGGACGGGAGGTCGTCTACCTCCTCGCCACGCGCGGCGAGGCGGGCATCGACACCATCGCACCCGCCGAGTGCGCCTCCGTCCGCGAGGCGGAACAGCGGGCGAGCGCGTCGGTCGTCGGAGTCTCGACCGTGGAGTTCCTCGACTACCGGGACGGCGTCATCGAGTACGGACTCGGTCTGCGCCGGGACATCGCCGCGGCCATTCGCCGCCACCGCCCCGAGCTCGTGATCACCCTCAACCACCGGGACACCTGGGGCGGCGCGGACGGCGGCGGCGTCTGGAACAGCCCCGACCACAAGGCCGTCGGCCGGGCCGCGCTGGACGCGGCGGGTGACGCGGGAAACCGCTGGATCTTCCCGGAACTCATCGCCGATCAGGGGCTGGAACCCTGGGACGGGGTGCGCTGGGTCGCGGTGTCGGGCACCGCCACGCCGACGCACGCGGCCGACGCGGGCCCCGGCCTCGAACGCTCCGTCGAGTCGCTGTTGCGGCACAAGGCGTACATCGAGGTGCTGACCGACCAGGACCCAGAGGAGTACGTCCGTTCCTTCCTCACGGGCAACGCCCGGCAGGTGGCACCCCGGTTCGGCGGACGCCCGGCGGTCGCGTTCGAGCTCTTCCCGCGCTGACCGACCCGGCGGTAAACTGACTAACCGTCAGCCACATGGGGGTTCCGTGATCGACACCACCGGTACCGGCGTCGCGGAGGGCGAGGAACGGATCCGGTTGGAGGTGGTGGACGAGGTCGCCGTCCTCACCCTCTGCCGCCCCGACCGGCTCAACGGCTGGAGCTGGGAGTCCACCCGCCAACTGGGTCTGCTGGCCGACCTGGTCCGCTTCGACCAGGACGTGCGGGTGGTCCTCCTGCGGGCCGAGGGCCGGGCGTTCTGCGCCGGGATCGACGTCAAGGCCCCGGGCGGCGCCATCACGGGCAAGACCGCCGCCGAACGCACGCGGAACTACTACGAGGGCATCCGCTGGGCCCACGAGCGCTTCGCGGTCTTCGCCGGACTCCCTCAACCGGTGGTGGCCGCGGTGCAGGGCTACTGCCTGGGCTTCGGCTTCGAGCTGGCTCTGATGGCCGACATCCGGGTGGCCGCCGAGGACCCCGTCTTCGCGCTGCCGGAGGCGGGCCTCGGCGTGGCCGTGGACGCCGGCGGCGACCTGCGCATCGCCCGCGACGCGGGTGCGGGCTGGGCGAAGTACCTGGCCCTGACGGGCCGCCGCATCGATGCCGCCACCGCCGAACGCCGGGGTTTGGTCCAGCTCGTCGTTCCGGGGACGGAACTCGACGCCACCGCCCGCGCGGTGGCCGCGGAGATCGCCGCCAACGCGCCCCTGGCCGTACAGGCAATCAAGCGCGCCGTCGACGCCTACGCGGACGCCGCCCTCCCGGCAGCCCTCGACCGGGTGGCGATGACGGCGGCCCTCACCCTCACCTCCCGGGACGCGGGCGAGGGCTACGGTGCCAAGGCGGCCCGCCGGCCCCCGCGGTTCACCGGAGGGTGAGCCCCCCGTATGAGCCCCCCCGGGTGGGTCCACCGCGCCGCGCGTGAGTCGTCAGCGGTCCACGACGGCCGGGCCGCTCCCCGGGGAGTCGACGGGCGCGGCGTCGGTGGCGGCAGGAGTGCACCGCAGGGCGCGGAACTGCGCGTAGAGCCGGTCCATCAGCTCGGCGAACGAGTCGTGGCGTACGGGGCCTTGACCGCTCCAGCTCGACCAGCTGTAGGCCGCCCACTCCCCGTGTGCGTCGATGTCCTCGGGGTCGAGCAGTAGCCAGGTCTGGTCCCCCTCCGCGGATATCAGTACCGCCCGCGCCCACCGCTCGGAGTGCGGGACCTCCTCGTCGACCGGGTCGTCGGCGGCGTCGCCGACCGGCTCCTCGGACAGGTCGTCGGCGTCCTCGGCGTCCTCGGCGTCCCACTCGTCCAGACAGGCCCGTACGCCGGGGCCCAGCTCGGACAGCGGACCGACCTGTTCCGTCGATCCGAGCAGCGAGACGAACTCGCCCGCCATCCGCCAACCGTCCGTGACCGCCAGGAACTGCCGGTACGACGGCGGCAACGGTCTTCCCAGTCTCGACTCCAGCGCCGCCAGCCGGTCCTCGGTCGCCGGCGCGAAGCCCAGCCATCCGGCGCTGTGCTCCGCGGCGTCCGCCGGTTGATCGGCGCCCACGACGGCGTGCCGCTCGGCGCTCCAGGTCCGCAGGAAGGGTTCCCAGTCGTAGATCCTCATGCGCCTGATGCTGCCTCACACCACTGACAACGCCGCCCGGCGCGGTCTCGCGCTCACGGGGTGAACGGGCCGCGCCCCAACTGCTCCCGCACCGTGACGACGTCCGGGTTGACCAGGGACCGGCGCTGCCAGTTCGCGCCGTCGACCACCAGGGTGTGTCCGGTGATGAAGCGGGCGTAGGGCGAGGCCAGGAAAGTGGCCGCCCAGCCCAGTTCGCGCGGCTCCCCGACCCGCAGGGCGGGCTGCCGGGCGTTGTTCCCGCCACCGTGCCCGTCCGGGTGCGGCCGGGCCCGCTGCGCCCCGGCCCGGTCCAGGCCCTCGCGGATGTCGGCGCTCATGTCCTCGTGCGGGAACAGCCCCGGCACCAGACCGTTGATCCGGATGCCGTACGGGCCCCACTCGACGGCGAGCGTCTCCACCAGGTTCTTCACTCCGGCCTTCGCGGCGGCGCTGTGCGCGAAGCCGGGGCCGCCGGTCCAGGCGTAGGAGGCCCCGATGCTGACGATCGCCCCGGGAGTGCCTGCCGCGAGGTGTCGACGGCCGAACTCGCGGGTCGTGAACCAGGTGCCGGTCAGGGTGATGTCCACCACCGACCGCCAGGCGTTGGGCGACAAGTCCTCCGCCGGGCAGGGGAAGTTGGCGGCGGCGTTGTTGACCAGGACGTCCGGTGTCCGCCCGGACGCCGCGGCGGCCGCGTCGAAGGCGTCCGCGACCCGTCGCGGGTCCCGGATGTCGCAGACGGCGCTCGTCACCCGCCCCACTCCGGGTACCGAGGTCAACTCCGCGCACGCCGCCGCCAGCGGCGCCGAGCGGCGCCCGGCGATCACCACGTCCGCGCCGAGCCGCCCGAACTCCAGGGCGATGGCCTTGCCGAGTCCGGTCCCGCCGCCGGTGACCAGGACCGTCTGCCCGGCGTACGTACCGGCGGGCAGCGCGGCGGCGCCGTACGGAGGCGGCGCGGGCAGCCCGCGCGGGCCCGGCGGCGGTGTAGGGGAGTCGGGGGAGTCTGGGGAGTCCATGCGCCCATCGGTACCGTGCGGGCGCGCAGATCGCCATGCGTGGGCGGCGGCTGAATTCCCGGGTGGTGGGCCGGCTTGGTCGGGCGGGCCGGACGACCGGCTTGAGCCTGCCGGCCGCGTTCACGGCCGCCCCGCCGACCCGGCCGTCGTCCGAGACGGCGTCGGCCGCGCCGGCCTTGCCCGGCGCGAGCCGCCGCAGCGCCGTGACCGGGCCCGATGCCGGTCACACCTGCGCCCGGTCCGGCAAGGTCGTCTCCTCGAAACGGCACTTGGCCGTGTCGGCGCTCAGATCGGTGGAGGGCCGGCGCGGCGCGGGGTCGCGTCGACGCGGTGGACCCAACCGTTCCCATATCGGCAAGCGACCGCTTAGTATGCGCTCGGAGTGTGGTTCCTCGACGGCGGCTGGAGGCCCCGGATGCAGGCATGGCGCGTACATACCCCCGGCGAGCCCCGAGAGGCCATGCGCCTCGAGGAGGTTCCCGAACCGGTACCGGGCGAGGGCGAGGTACGGCTCAAGGTACTCGCGGCGAACGTCAACTTCCCCGACGCGCTGCTCGCGCGCGGCCAGTACCAGATCCGGCCGTCGCTGCCCTTCACCCCCGGGGTGGAGATCTGCGGCGAGACCGAGGACGGCCGCCGCGTCATCGCCAACCCGAGCCTGCCGCACGGCGGTTTCGCCGAGTACGTCACCGCGCCCGCGCGCGCCCTGCTGCCGGCCCCCGACACCCTCGACGACGCCGAGGCCGCGGCCCTGCACATCGGCTACCAGACGGGATGGTTCGGCCTCCACCGCCGGGCCCGCCTGCGGTCCGGCGAGACGCTGCTCGTGCACGCCGCGGCCGGCGGGGTCGGCAGCGCGGCCGTACAGCTCGGCAAGGCCGCCGGCGCCACCGTCATCGGCGTCGTCGGAGGCAAGGCGAAGGTCCGCACCGCCGAGGAACTGGGCTGCGACCTCGTCATCGACCGCACCGCCGAAGACATCGTCGCCCGCGTCAAGGAGTTCACCGGCGGACGCGGGGTCGACGTGGTCTACGACCCGGTCGGCGGCGACGCCTACACCGCCTCCGCCAAGTGCGTGGCCTTCGAGGGCCGGATCGTGATCGTCGGCTTCGCCGGCGGCACCGTCCCCGCCCCCGCCCTCAACCACGCCCTCGTCAAGAACTACGCGATCCTGGGTCTGCACTGGGGCCTGTACGCGACCAAGGACCCCGCCGCGATCCTCGCCTGCCACGGGGAACTCGCCCGCCTCGCCGCCGAAGGGGCCGTCAGACCGCTCGTCAGCGAACGCGTCCCGCTCGCCGCGGCCGCCGACGCCGTACAGCGCGTCGCCGACGGAACGACCACCGGACGGCTGGTCGTCGTACCCTCCCTCGACGGAGGCACCCGGTGACCACCGCGGAGGACCTGTTGACCCGCGTCCGCGCCCTGCTGGCCGACCACCCGCCCGCCACCACCGACCGGGACGCCTTCCTACGCGCCCGCTTCGACGCCGGACTCGCCTGGGTGCACTACCCCGAGGGCCTCGGCGGCCTCGGCGCACCCCGCTCCCTGCAAGCCGTGGTGGACGCCGAACTGGAGGCCGCCGGAGCCCCCGACAACGACCCCCGGCGGATCGGCATCGGCCTCGGCATGGCCGCGCCCACGATCCTCGCCTACGGCACCGAGGGGCAAAAACGCCGCTTCCTGCGCCCCCTGTGGCTCGGCGAGGAAGTCTGGTGCCAGCTGTTCAGCGAACCCGGGGCCGGCTCCGACCTCGCCGCGCTCGGCACCCGTGCCGTCCACGACGAGGCGAGCGACGAGTGGATCGTCGACGGCCAGAAGGTGTGGACCTCCAGCGCCCACACCGCCCGTTGGGCGATCCTCATCGCCCGCACCGACCCCACGCTGCCCAAACACCAGGGCATCACGTACTTCCTCTGCGACATGCACGCCCCCGGCGTGGAGGTCCGCCCACTGCGCCAGATCACCGGCGAGGCCGAGTTCAACGAGGTGTTCCTCACCGGCGTCCGCATCCCCGACGGCCACCGGCTCGGCGCCGTCGGCCAGGGCTGGGCGGTCGCCCGCACCACCCTCATGAACGAACGCGTCTCCATCGGCGGCATGCGCATCCCCCGCGAAGGCGGCATGATCGCCCCCGTTGCCGCGACCTGGCGCGAGCGCCCCGAACTACGCACCCACGCCCTGCACCAGCGGCTCCTGGAACTGTGGGTCGAGGCGGAAGTGGCCCGGCTCACCGGTGAAAGGCTGCGCCAGCAGCTCGCCGCGGGACAGCCCGGCCCCGAGGGCAGCGGCATGAAACTCACCTTCGCCCGCCTCAACCAGGAGATCAGCGGGCTGGAGGTGGAACTCCTCGCCGAAGAGGGACTCCTCTACGAGGACTGGACCATGCGCCGTCCGGAGATCGTCGACTTCACCGGCAGGGACGCCGGATACCGCTACCTGCGCGCCAAGGGCAACAGCATCGAGGGCGGCACCAGCGAAATCCTCCTCAACATCGTCGCCGAACGCGTCCTGGGCCTGCCGCCCGAGCCGCGCGACGACAAGGACCTCGCCTGGAAGGACCTGGCCCGATGAGCGCACCCTTCGACCTGCTCTACTCCGAGACGGAGGAGGAACTGCGCTCCGCCGTACGGGCCCTGCTCGCCGACCGGTGCCCGCCCGCGGCGATCCTCGCCCGGATCGAGAGCGGCCGGCCCCACGACCCCGAGCTGTGGCACACCCTCGCCACCGGGATCGGCGCCGCCGGGCTGCTCGTCCCGGAGAAGCTCGGCGGTCAGGGCGCGAGTCACCGCGAGGCGGCGGTGGTGCTGGAGGAGCTGGGGCGGGCCGTGGCACCCGTCCCGTACCTCACGAGCGGGGTCCTGGCGACGGAGATCCTCCTCGGCTGCGATCCGTCCTCGACCGAGGTGGGCACGCTGCTGCGGGAGGTGGCCGCCGGTCGGCAGGTGTGCGTACCGGCCGTGCCGCTGACCCTGGCCCCCGGCGCACCGCTGCCCGCGCCGGTACGGGACGCCGGAGGCGGGTCGCTGAGCGGCTCCGTCGGCTTCGTCGCCGACGCCGTCGCCGCCGACGTGCTGCTCGTCCTGGCCGACACAGGGCTCTACGCCGTGCCGGCGGCGGAGGTCTCGCTCACGCCGCTGGTCCCGCTGGACCTGACGCGCCCGCTCGCCGCCGTGCGCCTCGACGGCGCCGCCGGAACACGGCTGGCCGACCCCGCCACCGCGCGCGCCGCCGTCGCCGGCGCGCTGCTCGCGGGGGCCGGGCTGCTCGCCTCCGAACAGGTCGGCGTCGCGGAGTGGTGCCTGACAGAGACGGTGGCCCACGTCCGGACCCGCCACCAGTTCAACCGGCCCATCGGGTCCTTCCAGGCTCTCAAGCACCGCCTGGCCCGGCTCTGGCTCGACGTCGCCTCCGCCAGGGCCGCCGCCCGCGCGGCCGCCGACGCCCTCGCGACGGGAACCGCCGACGCACCGTTGACGATCGCCGTCGCCCAGGCCTACTGCTCCGGGGTCGCGGTGCGGGCCGCGGAGGAGTGCGTTCAGCTGCACGGCGGCATCGGGATGACCTGGGAACACCCGGCGCACCTGTACCTCAAGCGGGCCAAGGCCGACTCAACGGCGCTGGGCACGGCGGGCCACCATCGCGGCCTCGTCGCCGACTTCGCCGAACTCCCCGCGCCGTAAACCCTCCCCGCACCCCCGGGGTACTCGTACCCCGGGGGTGACCTCGCCCGCCGGGCCGCGTTAGACCGCGTAGCACGGGCCATCGAGCGAGGAGAACGCATGTACGCAGCATCCGCCGCCGCACCACTCACCCGTCGCACGGTCCTCCGTTCGGCCTTCACCGCGGCGGTGCTCGCCGGAACGGCCGCGGCGCTGGGACCCGTACTGCGCGCCCGGCGCCCCCGCCAGACGCTCACCCCGGCCCCGCTGGTGGAGGAGTCGTACCGAGGCCGCCACATCAGCGTCGACCTCGCCGCGGCCGCCGTACGCATCGACGGGCGGCCCCTGCACGTGATGCGCCGGGCCGACGGCAGTTACCTGAGCGGCATCAACCACTTCGAGTCCTTCGCGACCCCGATGGAGCTGGCCCGCGCGGCCGTGGACGAGCTCGGCACGACGAACCTGGCGATGGCCGCCCCCCACCACGGCTGACGGCAGGAGCCCCGCCTTGTACACCCGGCAGAACCAGAAGGACCTGACCCGCGCCCAGAAGCAGCGGTTCACGGCAGCCGTGCTCGAACTCAAGCGCAACGGCACCTACGACCAGTTCGTCCGCACCCACGTCAAGTACTTCGTGCCGGACCGCGACCGCAAGCTGCGTGTCGGGCACATGTCCCCGTCCTTCTTCCCCTGGCACCGGCGCTTCCTGTTGGAGTTCGAGGGGCAACTTCGCTCCGTCGACGCCGGCGTCTCCATCCCCTACTGGGACTGGACCACGGACAACAGCCCAGCCTCGTCCCTGTGGGCCGAGGACTTCCTGGGGGGTACCGGCCGCGAGGGCGACCACCGGGTGACGACCGGCCCCTTCGCCTACGCGACGGGCAACTGGACCGTGACCGTCGGCGTGTCGGAGGCCGCCTACCTCACCCGCAACCTGGGCCGCCCGCAGAACCCGATCAAGCTCCCCACCAAGGCCGAACTCCAGTGGGCGATCGACGACCCCACCTACGACACCGCCCCGTGGGACTCCACGGCGCGCGACGGCGGCTTCCGCAACAAGCTGGAGGGCTGGGCCGCGCCCAAGAGCGAGCGCTGGCGCAACCACAACAAGGTCCACCAGTGGATCGGCGGCCACATGACGGGCGGCACGGCTCCCAACGACCCGGTGTTCTGGCTGCACCACGCCTTCGTGGACCTCGTCTGGGACCGCTGGCAGCAAAAGCACCCGGAGTCCGGCTACCTGCCCGCAGAGCCCCCTCCGGTGGGCGACCTCCAGCACGGCAGGGTGATCGCCCTCGACGAGCCGATGCCCCCGTGGAACGTCACGCCGCGCGAGATGCTCCGGCACCAGGGCCAGTACCGCTACGAATGAGACACCGCGCGAAAAGGGCCCCCGCCGTCCGGCGGGGGCCCTCGGTGATTCGGTCACACGGTCCGGCGGCTGGTGATCACTCGCCGTAGCCCTCGGTGTGGTGCTCGTCGCCACCCGACGCGTTGACGCAGGTGTTGCCGAAGGCCGGGTTGAGCAGGGCGATCACGTTCACGGTGTTGCCGCAGACGTTGACCGGGACGTGCACGGGGACCTGGACCAGGTTGCCCGACAGGACACCGGGGGAACCGATCGCCGCACCGTGCGCTCCGGCATCGGCGACGGCCAGACCCGCACCGGCCGCCACGGCGGTACCGGCGACAGCGGTGATGGCGAATGCCTTCGCGATACGCGACATCAAGATCTCCTCGTGACATTGGATCGCCGCAGAGCTGCGGCATTTGACATGGCATACAACGCCGTTGCCGCCCAGGGGTCACGGCCGCTGGTCCTACCCGGTGACGGAAAAACGCACCGACGCGAAGTACGGCCGGACCGGGGTGACCGTCCCGGGCCGCAGCACCGCCACCGGAGCACCGGCGCAGTGCGGCTCCCGGTAGAGGGTCGCGGTGGTCCGACCATGGTTGGTGACGGCCCGGCCCCCGCCGCCCCGCGCCGCCACACAGCCCCGCGGCGCGCTCAGGCCGTGGACCTTGTCGTCCTGGCCCAGGTACTGGAAGTCGGGGCCGGTGGCCGCCGCCGTGCCACCGGCGGCCGCGGCGGCCGCCAGCAGCAGCACGGGCACCACGCCGGTCCGCACGACGCTTCGAAGGGTGAGGCCGATCCTCATGGCTCGCATGGCCGGACCAACCCGGTCCGCACCGCTCCGGGTCACGCCTTGTCACCCTTCGGGCGGCTGTGCGACCGTGCCCGGAACACCGGATCTCGGCGCCCCGAAACGGGGGAGACGCCCCCAGGAGGACACCATGAGTACAGCGGGCGACGCCCGGCCCCGGGTCCGCACCCGGTACGGCGTGGTCGAGGGCCGACCGGAAGCGGGTGGCATTCGCGTCTTCTGCGGCATCCCCTACGCCGCCCCGCCCGTGGGAGCCCTCCGTTTCGCCGCGCCCCGGCCGCCGGCCGCCTGGGACGGCGTACGCGACGCGGGCGCCTTCGGGCCCACCGCGCCCAAGGTGCCCTACCCGGACCGCTACGCGGCGCTGCTCCCCGACCCGGAGATCCCGGGCGACGACTGCCTCAACCTCAACGTGTGGACCCCGGATCCCTCACCCTGGGCCCGGCTGCCGGTCATGGTGTGGATCCACGGTGGCGCCCTCACCCGCGGTTCCTCCGCCGTGCCCGTGTACGACGGGGCCGCCTTCGCCCGGGACGGGGTCGTCCTGGTGTCCCTGAACTACCGGCTCGGCGTCCTCGGCTACGGCGTCTTCCCCGACGCCCCCGCCAACCGCGGTCTGCTGGACCAGATCGCCGCCCTCACCTGGGTCCGGGACAACATCGGGGCGTTCGGCGGCGACCCCGAGCGGGTCACCGTCTTCGGGGAGTCCGCCGGCGCCATCAGCGTCGGCGCCCTGCTCGCCGCGCCCCGCGCAGCCGGACTGTTCGCCGGGGCCGTGATGCAGAGCGGGCCGCCCGAGGTGCTGCCCCGTGAGCGGACCCGCCCGATGGTCCGCAAGATGGCCTCCCTGCTCAAGGTGCCCGCCACCGCGAAGGCCTTCGGCGCCGTCGCCCTGGCGGACCTGCTCACCGCCCAGGGGGTCGTGCTGCGCCGGTCCGGACCGGTCACCGGCGGCCCCGCCTTCGGCCTGGTCGCCGACCCGGACTCGCTGCCGGAAGACCCCATGGCCGCCGCGGCCGCCTCCGCCGTACCACTGCTCCTCGGCTGGACGGCCGAGGAGTACCGGCTCTGGCTCGCACCCACCGGGGCGATGCGGCTGCTCGACCGGATGGGCCCGCTCGCGGTGGAACTGGCCCGAGTCCGCGGTGGCAAGGACCGCGCCGCCGTACGGGCGCTGCGCGCCGCCCTGCCCGGGGCCGGACCGGCGGATCTCGCCGGGCACCTGCTCACCGACCGGCTGCTGCGTGATCCGCTGCGCCGGCTCGCCGGAGCCCGCAGGGTCGCGCCGAGCCACGTCTACGAGTTCCGCTGGCCCAGCGGGGTGCCCGGCCTGGGCGCCTGTCACGCGCTGGAGCTGGGCTTCGTCTTCGACACCCTCCACAAGCCGGAGTCGGCGTGGCTAGCGGGGCCGGACGCGCCGCAGGCCCTCGCCGACGAGATGCACGCGGCCTGGGTCCGCTTCGCCGTGGAGGGGGACCCGGGATGGGCGCCGTGGGACGGCGACGGCCCGCCGAAGGTGTTCGGCGGGCCGTCGCTGGGGGAGCGTGACGCTCAGCGGGCCGTCGGGGTCACCCCGTAGGCCGCGGGGCACCCGGTCCCGTCATTCGACGGGGCCCTCCAGGACCTTGCTGATGAACTGGATCGGGCCCTCGCCCATGTTCGGCACATAGGTCATGGCGTTGTGCTGGCCACCGGGGATCACCCTCAGGCTGGTGTGGATCGGCCCCTTGCCGTAAGTGGCGATGAATTTCTGCACGTCCGGCAGGGTTCTCTTGTTGCTCTCGTTGTCACCGACCTGGAAGGCCAGGTAGACGTCCGGGCTGCCCTTCTTGTCGATGAGCTGCTTCGCCAGCAGCTCCGGGTTGTTCTCGGCCTTCTCCTTGTCGTGGCCCTTCCACATCAAGGAGTCGGGCACGATGTCCGGGCCGGAACAGATGGCGGCCTTGAACTTCTCCGGGTACTTGAGCACGGCCTTGAGGCTGGCGAAGCCGCCGGTCGAGGAGCCCATGAAGGCCCAGCCGTCGCGCGACTTGATCGTGCGGAAGTTCTCCCGCATCAGGTCGGGGACGTCGTCGGTCAGCCAGGTGCCCATCTTGGGCTGACCGGGGATGTCCGAGGCGTCCCAGTACTTGTTCGACTTCTCGCCCTCCGGGTTGAGCACCGGCATGGCCAGGATGAAGGGCTTGCTCTTGCCCTCGCTGTACCACTTGCTGATGCTGGCCTGGAGCTTGAGGTCGGCGCCCATCCAATAGTTGATCGGGAAACCCGAGCCGCCGGGCAGGGCGATCATGACCGGGAAGCCGCTCTTGGCGAACTTGGGGTCGTTGTACTCCTTCGGGGCCCAGACCCACACCTTCCCCTTGAAGCCCGACTTCTTGCCGTCCAGCGTCGTGACCGCGACGTGGGTACCGTCGGAAAGGGTCGACTCGTTCTTGAAGACGGCCGTCGGGTTCGTCGGCATCGACATCTTCGAGCTCGCCGGGGGCTTGGCCGCCTCTCCGGAGCCGGCGGCCGGCTTCCCGAAGGTGACGTCCTGGCCCTTGTCGCTGAAGGGAGGTATGTCGAAGTGGCTCATCACCAACGCCGCGACGCCGGCGAGGGCGAGGACGGTGGTGCCCGCGATCAGCCAGCGCTTCACCTTGGACTTGCGGCGCGGGGGCTCCTCGTAGGGAGGCTCGCCGTACGTCTCGTACGCCCGGGTCTGGTCGTACTGCTCCTCGTACTGCTGCCCCTGCTGCCCCTGCTGGTCGGGTCGGTGGTACTGGGGCTGCTGCTCGTACGGGGACGGCCCGCGCTGCGGGGGCGGCTGCTGGCCGTAGCCCTGCTGCCCGTACCCGCGCTGGTCGTATCCCTGTTGGGTCTGCTGGTCGTAGCCCTGCGGGCCCGGCCGGTCGTACCCCTGCTCGTTGCCGTACTGCTGCTGCGGCCGCTGACCACCGCCCTGGCCCTGCTGCCCGGTGGGGCGGCCACCGTACGGCCGGCCCTGCTGCTGCTGCCCGTAGGGCGGCTGTGGTGGCTGCGGTTGCTGTCCTTCCGGCCGGTACGGCGGCTGGTACTGCTGCCCGTCGGGTGAGTACGACATGTGCGGTGGCTTCTCCGGCTGGTACTGCCCCGTCGGGGCGGGGTGGACTGCTTCCGTTCGAATGATGAACGAAACTACCTGTTGGTTCCTCGCTTTGCCTTCTCTTGACCTTCCCGGGGCCATGGCATTGCCCGTGGTCAAGAAGGAGGGCGGAGTTCCCGTTCTGTTCGCCAAGTATCCCTGGCCCATGCACATGCCCCTGGGTATGTTGCCTCCGCGCCGCCCCAAGTCCCCCCGCGCCCGGAGGTAGAAACCGTGTTTGGCATGCCCCTCTCACGTCCCCGTCGCAAGACCGCCCTCGCCACCGCCTTCGGCGTCACCGCCGCGGGCGCCGCGCTGTGGGCCGGCATCGGAGCCGCGGCCCAGCCCGCCCACGCGGCGGGTCTCCCGGCCCCCGACCACATCGTCGTCGCCGTCTTCGAGAACCACGCCTACAACCAGGTCATCGGCAGCTCCAGCGCCCCGTACATCAACTCCCTGAAGACCGACGGCGCCAACCTCACCAACTCGTTCGGCGTCACCCACCCCAGCCAGCCCAACTACCTCCAGCTCTTCTCCGGCTCCAACCAGGGAGTCACGGACGACAGCTGTTACACCCCGGCCTTCAGCTCCGCGCCCAACCTGGCCTCCGAGCTGATAGCCGCCGGCAAGAGCTGGACCAGCTACAACGAGACCCTCCCCAGCCAGGGCTCCACCACCTGCAGCAGCGGCAACTACGCCCGCAAGCACAACCCCTGGTTCGCCTTCTCCAACGTGCCCACCGGCACGGCCAAGACCATGGCGCAGTTCCCGACGGACTTCACCACCCTGCCCAAGGTGTCCTTCGTCGTCCCGAACCTCTGCAACGACATGCACGACTGCTCCGTCGGCACCGGCGACACCTGGCTCAAGAACAACCTCAAGGCCTACGCGGACTGGGCCAAGACCCACAACAGCCTGCTCGTCGTCACCTTCGACGAGGACAACCGGCTCGCCGGCAACAAGATCCCGACCGTGCTCTACGGCCAGCCCGTCACCCCCGGCAGCACCTCCGCCACCACCTACAACCACTACGACATGCTGCGGACCCTGGAAGGCCTGGCCGGACTGACCTCCCACGCCGGGAACGCCGCCGCCGCCAAGGACATCACGGGCATCTGGACGTCCTGACCATGTACGTCGCGGACAGTCGCGGAACCCCCGCACCCACCGTGACCCGCGAGCCGCAGGCCGCCGCCCCGGGCACCAGCCCGGGGCGGCGCGCCGCGATCGGGTCCACGGTCCTCGCCCTCGGCACGGTCAGCCTGATCACCGACGTCTCCTCCGAGATGGTCACGGCCGTGCTGCCGCTCTACCTCGTCGCCGGACTGGGCCTCACCCCGCTCGGCTTCGGACTCCTCGACGGCCTCTACAACGGCGTGAGCGCCCTGGTCCGGCTCACCGGAGGCCACCTCGGAGACCGGCTCGGCCGGCACAAGGCCCTCGCCGGCGTCGGATACGGGCTCTCCGCCCTGTGCAAGCCGCTGCTGCTGCTCGCGCACACGCTGCCCGCCATCGGGGCGGTGCTCGCCCTCGACCGCACCGGCAAGGGCCTGCGCACCGCGCCCCGCGACGCCCTCATCTCGCTGGCCGCCGCACCCGCCGAACGCGGGCGCGCCTTCGGCGTGCACCGGGCCATGGACACGGCGGGCGCGCTCATCGGGCCCCTGTTGGCCTTCCTGATCCTGCGCGGCGCCGCCGACGGCTACGACGCCGTCTTCACCGTCAGCGCCTGTGTGGCCGCCCTCGGCGTGCTGGTCCTGGTGCTCTTCGTGCCCGGCCGCAGGACCCCGCCGGCGGCCGACGCGGCCCCCGTCTCGCTGAAGGCCTCCGTCGCACTGTTGCGCGGCCCGGGCCTGCGCCGCATCACCCTCGCCGCGCTGTTCCTCGGTCTGTGCACCGTCAGCGACGCCTTCGTCTTCCTGCTGCTCCAGCGGGCCGGGCAGATCCCCGACCGCTGGTTCGCGCTGCTGCCGCTGGGCACCGCCGCCGCGTTCTTGCTCCTCGCGCTGCCGCTGGGCAGGCTCGCCGACCGCGTCGGGCGCCGCCGCGTCTTCCTCGGCGGCCACCTCGCCCTGCTCGCCGCCTACGGGCTGCTGCTGACCGGCGGCTCACACCCCGCGCTGCCGTACGCGGTGCTGCTGCTGCACGGCACGTTCTACGCGGCCACCGACGGGGTGCTCATGGCGGCCGCGGCCGCCGTCGTGCCCGAGGAACACCGCGGGGGCGGCCTCGCCCTCGTCCAGACCGGGCAGGCCCTGGCCCGGTTCGCCGCCTCCCTCGGCTTCGGCGCAGCCTGGACCGTCTGGGGCGCCCGCCCCGCGCTGGCCGTGGCAGCGGTCCTGCTGGCCGTCGCCCTCGCCGGCTGCGCACGGCTCTACCCCGCCGAAACGAACGCCGACGCGGCCACTACCCCCGCTGTTTGAACCCCCGCCGCCCCCGAACCCCGCCGCGCCGACTCCCCCGCGTGCCCGAAAGGCCCCCATGACCCTCCAACGCCGGATCTTGATCCTCGTCACCGCCGTCGTGGTGCTCACCGCCGTGGGGGTGCTCGCCTTCGTCCGGGCCTCCTCGCGGGCGGACGAGAAGAACGAGGCCCGGGCGGGAGGGCCCGAAGTCACCCGGGGCGCGGTGTCCTTGACCCCGGCGGACGGGGGACCGCGGATCGTGTTCCGGAACATGGCGTGGGGCCCGCACCGTGACGAACTCGTCACGGTCTCGGCCGGCGCGCCCGGTGGACCCCGTACCGCCTCCGGCGTGAGCTGCCTGCGCTTCCACTCGGCGGCGGGCACCGGGGTCTGCCTACGGGCCGAGAAGGGCGGGGTCCAGGAGCAGTACCGGGCCGTCGTGCTGGACGCCCACCTCAAAGAGGTCACGGCGCGCCCGCTCGCCGGGATACCGACCCGGGCCCGGGTCTCGCCCGGCGGTCACCTCGTCGCGTGGACCGTGTTCGTCGGCGGGGACTCCTACGCCGGTACGAACTTCTCCACCCGGACCTCCCTGCTCGACCTGCGCACCGGCCGGTACGACGCCTCGCTGGAGGACTTCACCATCGTCAAGGACGGCACGACGTACCGGAACTCCGACGTCAACTTCTGGGGGGTCACCTTCGCCGCCGACGAACGGACCTTCTACGCGACGCTCGCCACCGGCGGCAGCACCTACCTGGTCCGCGGGGACCTCACCGCGCGCACGGTCACCACGCTCCGCGAGAACCTGGAATGCCCCTCCCTGTCGCCCGACGGGACGAGGCTGGTGTTCAAGAAGCGGGTGCCGGGCCTGTCCGCCGACGCGCCGTGGCGGCTCTACGCCCTGGACCTGGCCTCGATGAAGGAGACCCCGCTCGCCGAGCAGCGCAGCGTGGACGACCAGGTGGTGTGGAAGGACGACCGGACCGTCGTCTACGCACTGCCCGGCGACTTCGGCGCCGACCTGTACGCACTGCCCGCCGACGGCACGGGCGCCCCGACCCCGCTGATGACCTCGGCCCTCGCCCCGGCCTTCCTCGGGAGTTAGCCGGGAAGGTCCGGGGCGAGGGCCGATGGAGCGGGACCGCCCAGTCGGACGCAGGACCGCTACGCCGGGACCAGCGTCTTGCGCCGCCGCCTGCGCGGCGCGGCGGGCGCCAGCCGGAGCTCGATGATGGAGCGGACCGTCGGCCACTCCTCGTCGAGGACCGAGTAGAAGGCCGTGCTGCGTACCGCGCCGTCCAGCCCCCTGGAATGGGCCCGGCGCACCCCTTCGCAGGTGAAGCCGAGACGTTCCATCGCGGCCCGCGAGCGTCCGTTGCGGGCGTCCGCGCGCAACGAGACGCGACGCACGCCCCAGGTCTCGAAGGCGTGGCGGAGCATGAGCAGCTTCGCCTCGGTGTTGATTCCGGTGCCCTGGGCCTGCGGCGACAGCCAGGTATTGCCGATCTCGGCGGCGTCGGGGACCGCCGTCGCCGGATCGCCGAACGGGACCCCCGGCACGGCCGGCCACACGAGCGGCCCCTGCCAGTAATCGAGTTCCAGGAACCGGGTCGAACCGACGACCCGCCCGTCGGTGGCTCTGACCACCGCGAACGGGAGGGATCGACCGGCCGCCTGATCGGAAAGCGCGCGGTCGATGTACTCGTGGGACGCCTGCAACCCGTGGGGCACGGGAGTGAAGGCGTAAGTCGTACGATCCTCGGCACCGGCCACGGCCAGGGCCTCGGTGTGGTGGGGGGCGAGGGGCTCCAGCCGCACGGAGCGGCCGGCGAGGAGTACGGGTACGGGCACGGAGCCTTCGGTCCTTCTGGGCGGTGGGGTGGTTGCACAGTCTGCGCTCCTGACGTCACCCCCCGCGCAAAACGCGGGTGAAAGGCAACGGGCTGTCAGGTGAACGCGAGTGGCTCAATGTAGCCCCTTAATGTGCTCCCATGAACCCCCAAAATGGCAACGCCGCGACCATCTTTTTCGACGGCTTCGGGCCCCGGGGTACGGAGCCCGTGATCCTTCTCCACGGGCACCCGTCCAATCGCACGGCGCGGGCTCCCCAGGCGACCCCACTCGCCACCGCCGGTTACCGTGCCATCACTCCTGACCTGCGGGGATAGGGTGAAAACCCGGAGCGGCGTGGTGTCACGCCGTTCGCCGCGTTCGCGGACGACCTCGTCGCGCTTGACCACGACCTGGACATCGAACAGGCGGTCGTCGGCGGAGTGGGCACGGGTGGTCGGACAGCGATGGAATTCCGGTTGCGCCACCCGGGTCGGGTGTGGGGCGCCCGGAGGCCTTCAGCAGGCGTTGCCCGACTTCCTCGCGGACCGGACGGCCGGGCGTCAAGTGGCCCACTGAATCGATGCCCCACTGGCCCACGGGGACGGGCCAGTGGGCTGGTCCAATGATCCGGTGACCTTACGCTTCCTGCCCCCGCGCTTCCTGCCCGCTCCCGGAGCGCCGCGCCGACTGGCCGCCGCGCAGTTGAGCAATTCCGTCGGAGACGGCGCCTACTACGTGTGTTCGGCGCTCTACTTCACCCGGGTCGTGGGCCTCTCGCCCGCACAGATCGGCCTCGGTCTCACCATGGCCTGGGCCGTCGGTTCCGTCGCCGGGGTGCCGCTCGGGTCGCTCGCCGACCGTCGGGGTCCGCGCGGCACCTCGGTGCTCCTCGCCCTCGCCACCGCCGGCTCGGTCGCTTCCTTCCCCGTGATCCGGTCCTACTGGGCGTTCCTGCTCGCCGTGGTCTGCTACGCCACCGCCCAGTGCGGGCTCGCGGCCGCCCGTCAGGCGCTGCTCGCCGGCGTGGTCGCGCCGGGGGAGCGGACCGGCGTTCTGGCCCACCTCCAAGCCGTCCTCAACGCCGGACTCGCGGTCGGCGCCGCCTTGGGCGGCCTCGCATTGAGCGCCGGCACCGAGCGGGCCTACCTCGCGGTGTTCGCGCTGGACGCGGCGAGCTTCCTGGTGTGCGCCGGGTTCCTGCTCCGGCTGCCCGCGGTGGCCCCCGTACCGGCTCGGGAGGCGGGCGAACCCCGGCTGGCGGTGCTCCGCGACCGGCCGTACGCCCTGGTCACCCTGCTGAACGCGGTACTCCTGCTGCGGATGCCGCTGCTGAGCCTCGCGATCCCGCTGTGGATCGTGGAGCGCACCAGTGCCCCCGGATGGCTGGTGTCGGCGCTGTTCGTGCTCAACACGGTGGCGGTGATGCTGTTCCAGGTACGCGTGGCCCGCCCGGTCACCGGCCTGGACGGCGCGGGTCGGGCCGTACGCCGCTCCGGGCTGGTGATGGCGGCGTCGTGCGCGGTGTTCGCCCTCTCCGCGCTGCCGGCTGCCGGATGGGCGGCGGCCCTGCTGCTCGTGGCGGGCGCCGTGCTCCAGGTCGACGCCGAGATGCGCCAGTCGGCCGGGTCCTGGCAGATCGGCTTCTCGCTGGCCCCCGCCGGGCGGGTCGGCCAGTACCAGGGCTTCTTCGGGACGGGCGTGCCCGTCGCCCGCACCCTGGGACCGCTGCTGCTGACCTCGCTGCTCCTGCTGTGGGGGATACCCGGCTGGCTGCTGCTGGGAGCCGTATTGCTGGCCGCGTCCTACGCCATGGGCCCGGCGGTGCGCCGGGCCGGGGCGGCCCACCGGGGCGGCGAGCCCCGGGCAGCCGTCGTGGCGGGGTGAGGTCCCGCGTCAGGAGGCCGCCTGAGATCATCGCCGGATGATGGAGAAGACCGGTATGGGGGACGTGCTGGAGCGGCTGGCCGCCGTCGGGCCGTTCTTCCGCGTGCCGTACGGCGACGAGCCGCCCGGTCCGGGCTTTCGTCCGCTGGACGAGCTGTACGGGGAACCTCTCGGGCCCTATGTCGCCGAGATCGGCCGGCGGATGGGGTGCGGGCCCGGCCGGGTGGCCGCCTCGACCGCGCAGTTCGCCATCGCCTCCCGGCTGTGGTCGCTCGGGCTGGGGTGCGCGGCGCTCTCGGGCCGCGTGCCGGACCTGGGGCCGGACCGCGTGTGGTGGAGGTTGCCCGAGGCGGGCTCCCTGGAACTGTGGCTGCCGCGCCCCGATCCCGGCGCGCGGCCCGCCGAGGCCCTCGGGGAGGGCGTGCCCGGCCACCTCGACGTCCTGGACGCGCGGCTGCGCGAGGGATTCGGGGTATCGCCCCGTGTGCTGCGCGGGAACTCGGCGTCGGCGCTGGTCGGCGCCGTGCGCGTACTGACGGACCGGGTCCCGGGAGGGGCGGCGGTGCGGTGGGCCGAGGCCCTGCTCGGCGACGGCGGGCCGCTCGCCGGGACGGGGACCTTCGTCCACGAGGAGGGTCTCGGCGTGGCCTTCGTCCGCCGCAGCTGCTGCCTCTACTACCGGGTGCCCGGCGGGGGTCTTTGCGGGGACTGCGTCCTGCGGACGAGGTGACGGGGCGCCGGGGTGTGGCAGGACCACACCCCGGCGCCCGTGGGGCGCGGTGCCTAGAAGGTCAGGTTCCAGGCGTCGATCTTGCCCGTGTCGGAGGCGGCGTTGTCGTTGACGCGCAGCTTCCAGGTGCCGTTCGCGACCTCCGAGGAGGCGTTCACGGTGTAGGTCTGGGCGATGTTGTCGGCGCTGCCGCCGGCGTGGTTGTGCAGGGTGTAGACCGTGCCGTCGGGTGCCACCAGGTCGACCTTCAGGTCACCGATGTAGGTGTGCTTGATGTCCACGCCCACCTTGAGGGTGGCCGGGGCGTTGCCGGTCACGCCCGAGACGGTGATCGGGCTCTCCACGGTCGCGTTGTCGTTGATGGCGAAGTCCGACAGGTTCTCGAAGTACTTGCCGGGGGGCGGGGTGGTCCCGACCGCCTTGAGGGCGTCGACCTGCCCCTCGCCGAAGAACGAGTTGTTGGCCGTGGTGCCCGTGCAGCGGTTGTCCGACGGGCAGGCGGTGTCGTTGGCCTGGGCCGCCAGCTTGGCGCGGATCTGCGCCGGGGTGATGCCCGGGTTGGCACTGGCGATGAGCGCCGCCACGCCGACCACGTGCGGGGTGGCCATCGAGGTGCCGCTCTTGGTGCCGTAGCCGCCGCCCGGGACGGTGGAGTACACGTTGCTGCCGGGGGCGGCGACGTCGATGACGCCTTGGCCGTAGTTGGAGAACGAGGCCTTGGTGACGCCCGTGCCGTTGGCGGCGACCGTGACCACGCCAGGCAGTTCGGTCGGGATGTCCAGGCAGGCGTTGGTGATGGTGCGGGTGACCGGCGTCGAGTCGTTCGGGCTCGCGGAGTCGGTCGTCTTGTGGGCGAGGTCGTAGTCCTCGTTGCCGGCCGCGGCGACTTGGAGCGAGCCCTTGCCCTCGGCGTACTCCTGGGCGCGCTTGACGCCCTCGATGATGGCGGCCTGGTCGATGTTGTCCGGGCAGTTGAACTGCCACGGGTCCGTGTAGTAGCTGTTGTTGGTGACCTTGAAGCCGTGGTCACCGGCCCAGACGAAGCCGCAGATGGTGTTCTCGGCGAAGAAGAAGGAGTTGCCGGGCTCGGCGACCCGGACCGCGGAGATCTTCACGCCGGGGGCCACGCCGACGACGCCCTTGCCGTTCTTGGCCGCCGCGATGGTGCCCGCCACGTGGGTGCCGTGGGTGTCCACGTCCCGCCAGGCACCCGTCCGGGTGTCGGGCTTGCCGTAGGCGCAGGAGACCGAGTCGGCCGCGTCGAAGTTGGGCGCGAGGTCCTGGTGCTGGTCGTCCACGCCCGTGTCCAGGATGCCGACCTTGACGGACGGGGAGCCGGGGTTCACGGCCCAGGCCTGGTCCGCCTTGATCTGGCTCATGTCGGCGCGGACCGGCTCGCCGGCCGGGGTCGAGGCCTGGGCGGGGTTGGCGGGCAGCGCCGGGTTGTAGGCGTCGGCCGGGACGTCGGAGGTACGGGTGGCACCGACCTGCTGGACGCCCGCGACACCACGCATCGCGGCGGCGAACCCGCCGGACGCCGAATGGGCGACGATCACGCCGATGGCGTCGAAGGCGGAGAAGACGGTGCCGCCGTTGGCCGTGACGGCGGAACGGACCGCCGAGCTGTCACCGGGAGCGGTGAGCACCAGGTAGGCGCGCGTGCCGGCAACCCAGGTCGCACTCTGGGAAGTCGGGGCGGCGGCCGGGGCGTGGGCCTTGGCGGCCGGTGCGCCGGACGGGGCGACGGGGAGCGTGCCCGCGAGGGCGCCGGGGGCGCCGAACGCGAGGGCGGCGCCGAGGGCGGCCGCCAGCACCAGGGTGCGTCGGGGGCGGCTGGATATGTGGGGTATCAATGCGTCCTCCGAAGACGGCCCGGCCGGTGCTGGTGGCACCGGCCGGGCCGTACGAAACGAGTGGTGGACGCAAGATGTCAGACGCGTGCCCCTTCGCGGAAGTACCTTTCGGCGCCGAGAGGTTGCGAGGGGAGTGGCTGAAAATCACCGGGGGGGGGACAGGCCGGGGCGCTCCAGGGCGCTCCGGAAGGTGGGGGGAGCCGGCCGGGCCGGGCACCGTGGGGGCGAGCCCCGCCCGGCCGGTCCCGGTTTCAGGCCGGTACGCCGTCCTTCTCGGCTCCGGTCGGGACGGGGACGGGCGCGGGCGGTTCGCCCGGCAGCGGCGCGTGCCCGTCCCCGGTGGGCGCGTTCTCGTCGAACGGGAGCCGTCCGGAAAGGACTTCGGCGGCGCGGGCGCGGTCGAACTCCTTGGTCCACGTCCCGATGAGTACCGTCGCGATCGCGTTGCCCGCGAAGTTCGTCATCGCCCGCGCCTCGCTCATGAAGCGGTCGATGCCCACGATCAGGCCCACTCCGTCGACCAGTTCCGGCCGGTGGGACTGGAGGCCTCCGGCCAGGGTGGCGAGCCCCGCGCCGGTCACACCGGCGGCGCCCTTCGAGGCCACGATCATGAACAGCAGCAGCGAGATCTGCTCGCCCAGCGCGAGGGGTTTGTCCATGGCCTCGGCGACGTAGAGGGAGGACATCGTCAGGTAGATGGCCGTCCCGTCGAGGTTGAAGGAGTAGCCCGTCGGCACGGTGATGCCGACGACCGGACGGGAGACGCCGACGTGCTCCATCTTCGCGATCAGTCGCGGCAGGGCGGACTCCGACGAGGAGGTGGACAAGATCAGCAGGAACTCCCGCCCCAGGTAGCGCAGCAGGGAGAAGACGCTGATCCCCGTGCACAGCCGCAGTAGCGTCCCGAGCACCACGAACACGAACAGCAGACAGGTCACGTAGAAGCCGATCATGATGACGGCCAGTGATTTCAGCGCGTCGACGCCCGTCGCCCCGACCACCGCGGCCATGGCACCGAAGGCCCCCACCGGCGCCGCCCACATGATCATCGCGAGCACCCGGAACACCAGCTTCTGCACGTGCCCGATCCCCCGCAGCAGCGGTTCGCCCGCCGTTCCCATCGCCTGGAGCGCGAACCCGCACAGCAGCGCCACCAGCAACGTCTGCAGCACCTGGCCCCCGGTGAAGGCGGAGACCAGCGTCGTCGGGATGATCCCCAGCAGGAACTCGGGGGTGCTCTGCGCCCCGCCCGCCTTGGCCTGTGCCTCACCGGCGTGCCGTGCCGCCTCGGTCAGGTGCAGACCGCTGCCCGGCTCCAGCAGGTTGCCCACCAACAGTCCGATGGCCAGGGCCACCGTGGACATCACCATGAAGTAGCCCAGGGCCAGACCGCCGACCGCGCCCACCTTCGCGGCCTTGCGCACCGAGCCGATGCCCAGCACGATCGTGCAGAAGATCACGGGCGAGATCATCATCTTGATGAGGTTCACGAAGCCGGTGCCCAACGGCTTCAGTTCGACGGCCACGCCGGGCGCGGCGAAGCCGACGGCGATGCCGAGCAGCACCGCGGCGATCACCGCGATGTAGAGATAGTGGGTCTTGTCGCGCCTGGCGGCCACGATGCCTCCTGGTGGTGAATGCGTTCCGGGAGACCATCGCCCACCCTGTGACCCCGGTCACCGTTGCGTTCATTGAGTTCACGACCCGGTGCACACTGAACGGCATGTTCCGCCTCCCCCGACCACCCCGCAGTCTCGCCGGGCAGCTGTTCGCCATGCAGGTACTGCTGGTCGCCGTCGTCGTCGCGGGCTGCGCCGTCTTCGCCTACGCGAGCGCCCGAGGGCAGGCCGAGGACGCCGCCCGGCGTCAGGCCGGGGCCGTGGCCAGGGCAGTCGCCGACTCACCCTCCGTCCGGGAGGCCGTACGGGGCGCGGGGCGCGGGAGCGATCCCTCGGCCGCCCTCCAGCCCTACGCGCAGCGGGTCCGAGCCGACTCGGGCGTGGACTTCGTGACGATCATGGCGCCGGACGGACGGCGCTGGACCCACCCCGACCCGAGGCGCATCGGTGAACCCTTCCTGGGCAACACCGCTCCCGCGTTGCGCGGCGAGACCTTCAGCGAGACCTACACCGGCACCCTCGGCCCGTCCATCCGGGTGGTCACCCCGCTGCTCGACGACGGTCGGGTCGTCGGCATGGTCAGCGCGGGCATCACCATCCGGGCGATAAGCGCCCGTCTCGCCCGGCAGCTCACGGCGCTCGCCTGGGTCGCGGCCGGGGCCCTCGCCCTCGGCGGCGCCGGTACGTACGTCGTCAACGCCCGGCTGCGTCGCCACACCCACGGCATGAACGCCGCCGAGCTCAGCCGGATGTACGACTACCACCAGGCGGCCCTCCACGGCGTCCGCGAGGGGCTGTTGCTGTTGGACGGCCGGCGGCGGATCACCTTGATCAACGACGCCGGGCGCGAGCTGCTGGGCCTGTCCGGGGAGGTGCGCGGCGCCGGCGCCGCCGACCTGGGGTTGCCCGCGCCGCTCACCGGCGCCCTGCTCGCCGACCGGCCCCGGGTCGACGAGGTCCACCTGACCGCCGAGCGGCTGCTCGTGGTCAACAGTTCCCCCGTCGCGGGCGGCGGCCGCCGCGGCACCGTGGTCACCCTGCGCGATCACACCGAATTGCAGGCCCTGACAGGGGAGTTGGACCATGAGCGGGGATTCACCCAGGCGCTGCGCTCCCAGGCCCACGAGGCGGCCAACCGCCTGCACACGGTGGTCTCCCTGATCGGCCTCGGCCGGGTGGACGAGGCGGTGGAATTCGCAACGGCCGAACTGGAACTGGCCCAGGCACTCACCGACGAGGTGGTCACCGCGGTCGGGGAGCCGGTGCTGGTGGCGCTGCTGCTCGGCAAGGCCGCGCAGGCGCACGAGCGCGGCGTGGAGCTGGTCGTCACCCCCGACAGCAGCGGCGTCGACGGTGGCGCGGGGAACCCGCCCGCCCGGGACCTGGTGACGGTGCTCGGAAACCTCCTCGACAACGCCGTGGACGCGCTCTCCGGGGTCCCGGGAGGGCGGGTCGCGGTCACGGTCCGTCGTGACGACCGGACGCTGCTGATCCGCGTCGCCGACAACGGGCCCGGACTGCCGCAGGGGTCCGGGGCGGATGTGTTCCGGCGCGGCTGGTCCGGCAAGGGCGACGGGCGCGGGCTCGGCCTCGCGCTGGTCCGTCAGGTCGCGCACCGGCACGGCGGGACGGCCGAGGCCGCGCGGGGGCCGGAGGGCGGGGCGGTCTTCACGGTGACGCTGCCCTTGGTCGTCGCGGCGGAGCGACCGTGAGCGCCGCCGAGCAGGTGCGGGTGCTCGTGGTCGAGGACGACCCCGTCGTGGCCGACGCGCACGCGCTGTACGTCGGTCGGGTGCCCGGTTTCACCACGGTCGGAGTGGCCCACTCGCTGGCCGGGGCCACCCGGGTCCTGGAGCGCACCCCCGTCGACCTGCTGCTGCTCGATCTCGCCCTGCCCGACGGCGACGGTCTGCGCTTCGCGCGCGGACTGCGGGCCGCCGGACACCCCGTCGACGTGATCGTCGTGACCTCCGCGCGGGACCTGGCGGTCGTCCGCGAGAGCGTCTCGCTCGGAGTGGTCCAGTACGTCCTGAAGCCCTTCGCCTTCCCCACCCTGCGCGAACGGTTGTTGCGCTACGCCGCCTTCCGCGCGACGGCGGGGGAGGCGGCCGGCCAGGGCGACGTCGACCGGGCGCTCGCCGCGCTGCGCGCCCCGGGCCCCGCCGAACTCCCCAAAGGCCTGAGCGCCCCGACCCTGGACCGGGTCGCGGCGCTGCTGCGGGCGGCCCCGGACGGGTTGACCGCGACCGGGGCGGCCGAGGCGGCCGGGATCTCGCGGATCACCGCCCGCCGCTACCTCGAACACCTGGTGGACACCGGCCGAGCGGACCGCGCCCCGAGGTACGGACAGGTCGGCCGGCCCGAACTGCACTACCGCTGGCTGACGGCGGCCGGTTCCACGTCGAAGGTGTAGAACTTCCGGTGGTCGAGCATGTCGGCCGGGGTCACGTCGTTCCAGGGCCGCATGGTGTCGTTCAGGTCGACCACGTTCGGCGTACCGGCTGCCGGCAGGTACGGGGACCGGGGGTGGCGGGCCTGCCACTCGGCCCACAGCTTGTCGATGTAGGCGTGGTGCAGCCAGAACACCGGATCGTTGGGTGAGACCCCGGTGGCCATCTGGCCGCCGACCCACACGTGCACCCGGTTGTGCAGGTTGGCGCCCCGCCAGCCCTCCAGGTTGTTGCGGAATCCCGCCGAGGAACTGTTCCACGGGGCCGCGTCGTAGACCGGCATGGCGAGGACGGCCTCGACCTCGGCCTTGGTCGGCAGTTGGGCGACGCCCTCACCGAGCGCCCGCCGGAGGTACGCGCGTGCGTCCACCCGCACGTTCACCTCCCACTTGCCCGCCGCGTGGGCGAACGGTCCGTCCAGGACCTGTCCGTCCCGGGCCCGGCCGGTGCCGCCGAGGAAGTCGGCGGCCCAGAGGGAGGCACGGGGCGTGCGGTCCGCGGTCCAGTCCCAGTAAGGGAGCGAAACGCTTTTGTCGACCGCTTGCAGCGCCGCCTCGAATTCGAGAAGGAACCGGCGGTGCCAGGGGAGGAAGGAGGGGGAGCGGTGACCGACGCGGTCGCCCGCGTCGGTGTCCCCCATGATGAAGCCGTTGTGGGTGGTGACGAAGCGGTCGTAGCGGCCGGTGCGCTTGAGTTCGAGCAGCGCGTTGGTGAAGGCGCGCTTCTCCTCGGCGGTGAGCTCTGCCTGGTTCTTGCGGACGGTCATCACATGCCACCCATCGGGACGAGGGCGGCGCCCTGGAGTTCGCGTACGGCGGCGCGGGCGAGCGCGAGCGGGTCGGAGTACGTCTCGTAGTGGTTGACGACACTGATCCAGGTGCCGTCGGCGTTCTGCATCACGTGCAGTTCGCGGCCGTCTATCCGGACCTCGGGAAGGGCGGCCGAGTGGTGGCCGCCGTGATGGGTGCCCGACGTCGCCGGGGTGATCTCGATACGACGGCCCTGGTAGACCTCGTCGACGGCGCCGGCGGATATCGCGGCGCGCGAGTCGGTGCCGGCGGCGTACGCGGTGGCGCCCGCGAGGCCGAGGACGCTGAGTGCGCCGGCGGTGGTGCCCAGGGCCTGCCGGCGGGTGATCTTGTTCATGGACGAAGAACTACCAGCAAGCCGGCTCCAGTTGACCGCTATCCGGACATCGGCTGACAAGTTGCGCATAGAACGAATTGGGCGATCTTCTCGTCTGGCCGGAAGGGCGGGGCCCTCGCGGGAACAACTGCTCCGAAAAGCCTACTCGCCAGTAATTATTGCGGCCGTGCGGCGCCGGCATGAACGGGGTCACATCGGCGACTCGGCCTGAAGATATGACCTCCACCAAGACCGGTTTGCCACGTGATGTCACATATAGTTCCGATATGCCACTTCATGAGATGAAGGACGCGCACGCCGACGACGCCGAAACGGACGTGTTCGCGTCCGCCCTCAGCGGCCAGGTCCTGCCCAAGCACCGGATGCCCGAGGACCACTCGCCCACCGAGGTGGTCTACGAACTGCTGCGCAACGAACTCCTCCTCGACGGCAACGCCGCCCAGAACCTGGCGACGTTCTGCACCACGTGGTCCGACGACGGCGTGCACCGCCTGATGAACCAGTGCCTCGACAAGAACATGATCGACAAGGACGAGTACCCGCAGACCGCCGAGATCGAGGCCCGCTGCGTCAGCATCCTGGCCGACCTGTGGAACGCGCCCACCGGAGGCGCCGCCACCGGCTGCTCCACCACCGGCTCCAGCGAGGCCGCCATGCTCGGCGGCCTCGCCCTCAAATGGCGCTGGCGCACCCGGCGGCAGGCCGCCGGACTCCCCGCCGACCGCCCCAACCTCGTGTGCGGGCCGGTCCAGGTCTGCTGGGAGAAGTTCGCCCGCTACTTCGACGTGGAACTGCGCCAGATCCCCCTGGAACCCGGCGCGACGGGCCTGCGCCCCCACCAGCTCGCCGCCTACGTCGACGAGAACACGATCGGCGTCGTCGCCATCCTCGGCGTCACCTACACCTGCGTCTACGAGCCCGTCGCCGAGATCGCCGCCGAACTCGACCGCATCCAAGCCGAACGGGGCTGGGACGTGCCGATCCACGTGGACGGCGCCAGCGGCGGCTTCGTCGCGCCGTTCCTCCACCCCGAGGTCGTCTGGGACTTCACGCTGCCGCGCGTGGCCTCCGTCAACGCCTCCGGACACAAGTACGGCCTGGCGCCCCTGGGCGTCGGCTGGATCGTGTGGCGCACCGCGGACCTGCTCCCCGACGAACTCGTCTTCGACGTGGACTACCTGGGCGGCGACATGCCGACCTTCGCCCTCAACTTCTCGCGCCCCGGCGGCGAGGTCATCGCCCAGTACTACCTCTTCCTGCGCCTGGGCCGGGGCGGATACCGCCGTGTCCACCAGGCCTGCGCCGACACCGCCCGCTACCTGGCACGGGAGATCGAGGCACTCGGGCCCTTCACCCTGCTCTACGACGGACAGGGCGCGCTGCCCGCCGTCTCCTACACCCTCGCCGACCCCGAGGGCGCCGGTTTCACCCTCTACGACCTCTCCGACCGGCTGCGGTCACACGGCTGGCAGGTGCCCTCGTACCCGCTCCCGGCCGACCGGGGCGACACCGTGATCCAGCGCGTGCTGATCCGCCACGGGGTGACCCGCGATCAGATCGCCCTGCTCGTCGCCGACCTCGAACGGTCCGTGGAACTGCTGAAGGCCGCCCCGCGGGCCGTCCCCGCCGGGGAGGCCCGCTCCGGCTTCCACCACTGAGCGGGTCTCCCCGCGCCCGCCGCGTTCACGAGGACGACGACGACCACACCATGTCCAGGGCCGTGAGGTCCGCCACGCGCTCCGCGCCGAGGGAGGCGGCCCGCGCCCGCTGGTTGGCGATCCACGATCCCAACCGGACCGCCCGGCCGCCCACCCGCTCCACGTGCGTGCGCGGCACCCGCAAGTGCCGCTCGCGGCCGTGGAACTGGCGGGCGGCCTCCAGGTGCGCCGCCCACGCGGCGGCATGGCTCAGCCGTGGCCGGGGGCGCTCCGCCCCGCCGGCCGGCGTCACCCCCAGGGTGTGCTCCAGCAGCCAGCGCTGGGACCAGGACAGGCGGTCCCAGGACAACCGCTGGGCACGCACCCACCGCCCCAGGTCCTCGCCCTGCGCCCGCACCTCACCGGGACCGAGCGGCAGCCGCCCGCCCGCGTCCAGGTGGACGCGCGTCAGGTGGAAGGCCCGCTGCCAGGAGATGTCCCACGCCGGGCACCAGGACGCGTCGATCTCCTCCAGGGCCTCCCGCCGCTCCCACGACAGTGCCCCCGGCCCCTCCCGGCGGGCCGCCGCCCGGTTGTTCTTGACCCACACCCCGACCGGCACCCCGCGCCAGGTCGCGTCGACGGGTGGCAGCAGGTGCCCGTGCTCCGCCGCCCACCCCCGGGCCGCGGACAGGCCCTCCTCGAAGGCCACGTCGAAATGGCTCCACACCATGCCGATCCCGTCCAGTTGCCCGGTCCGATCCCGGCCCAGCCCGCCGCGCCGATGGGCGCGCCGCGCGTCCGCGATCCACTGCCCCAGCGGGAACCGGGCCGTCCCGGCGGGCCACCGCTCGTCGCCCGCCGGCACCCTGAACGCGAACGGCACCCTAAGGTCCCCGTACACGGCGGCGTACGTCCGTGCGGCCTCGACCCCGCGCCGCCACTGCTCGTGCTCCGGGTTCAACACCCGCAGACGGATGAACGCCGCCAGCAGCGCGGGGTCCCGGGGGGTGGAGAAGCTCAGCAGTGCCTCGGCGCCCGGCCGGTGCGCCTGCGAACCCGTCCTGCCGCCCGGCGCCTGTGGCTGGGCCAGGTCCTCGACGAGCCGGCTGTCGTGCGCCCGCAGCGCCTCCAAGAGCCGCGCGAGGTCCCCGTAGGCCCTGGACGTCAGCATCGAATCCGGTGTCTCGCCCGGTCCCAGCAGTACCGGTACCACCAGCGAGGCCACCTTCCCCTCGCCCGGCCGGACGCGCAGCGCCCGGCCCACCGCCTGGACCAGGTCCGGCATCGAACCCCGCAGGTCGGCCCAGAAGACGGAATCGCACTCCTTGGTGTCGACGCCCTCGCCCAGCACCCGGACGCTGCCGAGGAAGGCCTTGTCGGCGACCCGGCCGTCGGCGAACGCCTCCAGGACCCGCCGCCGGTGCGGGGCCGGGTGCTGCCCGCACAGCCAGTCCGCCCAGACCGTACGCGGATACTCCGGCAACGCGGTACGGCTCGCCTGCCGCAGCCGCGCGGCGACCGCGGGGAGTCCGGCCGCGAAGGCCTCCGCCTCCTTGGTCAGGTGGTGGAAGACCAGCGTCCGCCTGAACCCCTGGTCCGCCGCCGCCTTCACCAGCGCGGCCTGGAGCGCCGCCAGCCGGGCCCCGCGCACCGCGTCCGAACGCCCCTCGGGACCGAGCAGGACGGCCGACTGGAACGCCGGGTCGGACACGTCGACGCACACCACCCGGTACGGCGCGCAGATGCCCCGGTCGATGGCCTCGGACAGGGAGAGGGTGTGACAGCGCGATCCGAACGGGCCGTCCGCGTCGTCCTCCATCGAGGCGACGAGCTCCCCACGACCGCGGTCGGCCCGGCCGCCCGCGCCGCTCGGGGACCGCGCCCCTTCCCTGGGCAGGAGCTCACCGGATGGTTCGCCGTCCCGCCACACCCGGGGCGTGGCCGTCATGTACAACCGCCGCACGGACGGGATCCGGGCGTTGTCGTGCACCACCGCCCACGGCTTGCCGATCCGCCCCGACGTGCGGTGCGCCTCGTCGACCACGATCAGGTCCCAGCCGGGCAGCCCGGCCCGGTGGGCGTTCTCGATGGTGCCCAGCCCCAGGGACGCGTACGTGGCGAACACCGTCAGCCGCCGGACCGGCCCGGCGCCCCGACGCGCCAACTCGCCCGGGTCGGTGGTGGTGGGCACACCCGCGTCCTCGGACCGCAGCGAGCACACCGCCAGCGCCCGCCCGCCGCGGCCGCCCTCCCGCCAGGCCGCCGTCGTCTGCGCGAGCAGGTCGAGCGACGGGACCAGCACGAGGACCCGGGCCGCCCGCAGTTCCTCGGCGGAGCGCACGCCGACCAGGGACTTGCCCGAACCGGTGGCCATGATCACCTGGGTGCGCAGGCCCCGTTCGGGCACCCGGCCGGTCGCGGGCACCTCCAAGGCGCGCAGCACCGCGTCCACGGCCTCGCGCTGGTGCGGGCGCAGTTCCCTCTGTGTCACGTGCCTCACCCTGCCCGCTGCCCTGCCCTGCCCTGCCCTGCCGCTGATCCGCTGCTCCGGCTCCCATCTTGCCCGCAATCCGAGTCGGCGGGGGGAGGCGGGCGGCCGTGATCGCCGGCCCGGGAGCGCCGACGTCACATGCGGGCGCCGAAATTCTGCGTCCACCACGGGCCGCCGGGGCCCTGGTGGACGCCCACGCCGATGTCCTTGAAGGAGCAGTTGAGGATGTTCGCGCGGTGACCGGGGCTGTTCATCCACGAGTTCATCACCGAGTCCGGCGTCTGCTGGCCCTTCGCGATGTTCTCCCCGTAGGTCGACCAGCGGTACCCGGCGGCGGTCGTCCGCGTGCCCGGGTCGCCGCCGTCGGGGTCGGTGTGGTCGAAGTATCCCCGCCGTGCCATGTCGTCCGAGTGCCCCTGGGCGGCGTTGCGAAGTTGCGAGTCCTCCTTGAGCGGGCCGCACCCGGCGGCCGCCCGTTCCTTGTTCACCAGGGTTATCACCTGGGCCGCGGTGCCGCTCGGCGCGGCGGGCGCCGGCGCGGGGGCCGCCGTACGCGCCGGGGGCGGGTCGCTCTTGGTCCGCGATGGCGCCGCGGCGGGGCTCGAACTCGTCGAAGGGGACGGGGACGCGGACGCCGAGGGGGAAGCCGATGCGGACGGGGAACCCGAGGGGGAGGCGCCGGCGGTCGAGGGGGACGCTGCCCCCGCACCGGTGGCCGAGAGGGCGGCCAGCGGGGACGCGGGCGCCGCGCCGTCCGCCTCCTTGGAGCCCGAGCCGGGAAGAGTGCCGAGGTAGGCGAGCCCGCCCCCCGCGACACAGGCGGCGATCGCCGCGTAGGCGATGACCCGGCGGCGCTGCCGGCGCCGTCTGCGCTGCGCCCCGCGGCCGGCGGCCGGGTCGGTGCCCGCAACGCCGCCGCCCGTTTCTCCCGAGTCGCCCGACCTGCGGCGGGCCGCCCGGCCGGGGCCCGCCGCCACGGGCGCGAGCTGGGTCGCGGCGTCCGAGAACGCCGCCTCGGTGCCGGTGCCGGTGCCGGTGCCGAGCTTGGGGCCCGCCACAGCGCCCGGGACCGCGTACGCCGCGCCCGCCGGGGCGAGACCGGCGCCCGCGGCGGCCGACCGTACGCCCTCCAGCAGCGCCGCCCCGACCGGCACCAGCGCCAGCCCGGCCAGCAGCCCCTCGGCCGGAACCAGCCCGTTCCACAGACCGGAACACCGCACGCACTCACGGGCGTGCCGCGCCATGCGCTTGCGCCACAGCGCCGACGGCCGTCCGTCCCAGGTTCCCGTCAACGCCCGCAGCGCCTCGCAGGGCGGCTGCGCCTCCAGCGCGCGCTCCACCACCCGCGCCGCTTCCAACTGGGCCTTCATGCGCTGCACCCGGACCGCCGTGTGCTGCGGTGGGAGTTCCAGGGCCGCCGTGACCTCGGCCCGCGTCAGCTCCCCCGCACACTCCAGCCACCACAGCGACAGCAACGCCCGGTCGTCGGGCTCCAGCCACCGCGTGGCGCGGGCGGTCTCGCGGCGTTGGCCGGCCAGCTGGAGCCGGACGACCGTCAGGTCCGCGAAGTCGGCGCCCGGGTCGGCCACGTCCTCGGCCGCCTCCAGACCGGTCGCACCGGCGCTGCGGTCCTGCCAGTGGGCCCGTATCCGGTTCATGGTGATCGCCACCAGCCAGGACCGGAAGCTCTCGTCCGAGCGCAGACCGGACAGCCCGTCGAGCGCCCGCAGCATGGTGTCCTGCACCACGTCGTCCACGTCGCAGGACCCGTTCAGGGCCCGCCCGACGATGTTGTAAACGAGCGGGAGGCAGGCGCCGACGAGCTCGTCCTGCGCCCGGGGATCGCCCGCGCGGGCCGCTGCCACCAGAGCTGCCGTGTGCTGTGTACTCATATGAAGTTTCCCTGTCCGTGCCGGCGGTCGATGATGCCCAATAACTCGGAGACCGTCGAGAGGGGCCCGGATAACACTTATCCGGTAACTCTTATCCGGAAGTCGGACCGGCCGCGACCCCGGGCGGTCTTCCGGGGGACGCCGCGAGGGCCGGAGATCGGTGTTCGGACCCGCCCCGTTGACAGCGGGCCATCCCGGTGACGCTATGGTCTGGACCCGTGAAGGCCCCTGGAAACAGGCCGAGTTGGGCTGCGGGCAACGGGTAGGGGTCCGTTGTCCCGTCATCCGTGTGCGGCGCCGGCCGCCCAACGCCCGCAGTTGGTCCTGCCGGTCCTGATGTCGGTCCTGTGCCGCCGACGCCGCGGAGTCGGCCCGCCGGACCACCGCCCTCCTGGCCGCCGGGCCGTTGGAACTCACCAGAACGACCCTGACCGGCCCACCGCCGTTGCCCGTACCCTCCCGCTCGCCGTCGGTACCGTCACGACCGCCGCGCCGGCCGACCGGGCCCTCGCCGCCGGCGCCCACTTCCTGGCCTCTCCGTACCCGGCCTCCGAGGTACGCGCCGTCGTGGTCGAGCGCGGGGCGGTGTCATCGAGGGCGCCTTCACGCCCGGCGAGGTCGCCCCCGCCGTGCGGTACGGGAGCGGGGCGAAGGTCCTCCCGGCCCACGTCGGCGGGCCGGCCTTCATCCGCTCCCTCAAGGCAGTGCTCGCCGAGGCCGTCATTCTCCCGACCGGCGGCATCCGCCCGACACGGGCCCGGGACCGGCTCGCCGCCGGGGCAACCGCCGTCGGAATCGGCGACGGCCTGCCCGCCGACGTTGGGCGAACTGGCCGCTGCCTTCGCCGACCTGGTCCGGCCGTGCCTGAGCGTGCCCCTGCTGGACCGGGCCACCCGACTCGGCATCGACGTACCCCGCGTGCGCCGCTCCCCACGGCCCAACGGCGCCCACCTGCTGTGCGCCGACCCGGACGGCGACCGCGGGTTCGTCTACTGGCGCACCGGCACTGCCCGCCCCGCCCTCTCCCCGCGCCCCGCCGACTCCTGTCGGGAGTTGCTCACCACCTCCACGGTGTTCACCGCTAGCGGCATCACCGGCGCCCTCGCACCCGGCGCGCCCGCGCTGCCGTCCTCGCCGCCGCCGAAATCGTGCACGCCGCCGGCGGGCACCCTTCGTACGACCCCAACTTCGCCCCCGGCGACCGGCCGGGCAGCGGCCCGGGCACTGCCGGCGCACGCCGCCCCGCTGACGGGGCTGCTCAAGACCTCCTGTCCCGTTGACGCCGTGGCGCTGGTCGACACCGACGATCCCCGCATCGCGGCCGACCGCTACCGCGCGCTCGGGGCCCGAGCCGTCGCCGTGACCGCGGGCGCCGGCCGGCTGTTGCCGCACGACGGTCAGCGCGCCACCAGCCACCCGGTTCCCGTCAACCCCGCCGGTCGACGCGACCGGCGCCGGCGACTGCTTCACCGGCGCCACCACCACCCGCTCGCCTTGGGCGACCCGCTCGCGCGCGCGGTGGCCTACGGCGCGGCCGCCGCCTCCCTCTCCGTATCCCGCCGCGGCGGTACGGGCCGCGTCCCGAGGTTCGCCGAGACGGCGGCCCTGGCGGAACTCTGACCGGGCCGGCCGGGTCGGAGCGGTCGGCGTCGGCGTCGGCGGCCTCGGCGGGGCCCCGGGCCGGGCCGGGGCCGGGTCGAAACCTCCTTCACGGCACTGGGCACCTCCACGGCCCCTCGCTACCCTCCGCGCATGATTCCCACGGTGGTCTGGGGCACCGGCAACGTCGGCCGCGCGGCGATCCGCGCCGTCGACGCGCATCCGGAGCTCGAACTGACGGCAGTCATCGTCCACAACCCCGTCAAGGCCGGTCGTGACGCGGGTGAACTCGCCGGCCTTGGGCGCCTACTGGGCGTCGCGGCGAGCTCCGACAGCGAGGCGGTGCTCGCCGCCCGGCCGGCCGCCGTCGTGTACGCGGCCTCCGGTGACACCCGCCCCGACGACGCCCTCGCCGACATCACCCGGGCGATCACGGCCGGCGCCGTCGTCGTCAGCCCTGCCCTGTACCCCCTCTACGACCACCGAGGCGCACCGCCGGAGTTCCGTGATCCGGTGCTCGCCGCCGTCGCGGCGGGCGGGGGCTCGCTGTTCGCCTCCGGCGTCGACCCCGGCTGGGGCAACGACGTGCTGCCGCTGCTGATCAGCGGACTCGGCAGCACCGTGGACGTGATCCGCTGCCAGGA
The DNA here is from genome assembly GCF_055231995.1 of Streptomyces sp. Tek67B01. Lineage (NCBI taxonomy): Bacteria > Bacillati > Actinomycetota > Actinomycetes > Kitasatosporales > Streptomycetaceae > Streptomyces > Streptomyces sp. Tek67B01. The sequence goes on along the minus strand of NZ_JBUYUY010000001.1, from coordinate 947,101 downwards.
GATCTTCGACTACTCCACGTACGACCAGCCCGACTCCGTCCGCTACCTGGTCGGCATGGGCCAACCCATGGACTTCGAACCGATGATGCTCATGCCGTCCGTTCCTACCATGGTGTGGGGCGGCCAGATACGGATGATGGCCCGGGCCCTCGACGTCGAGCTTGAAGAGATCCGCGAGACGTCCGCCCGACGCGCGCTCGACGCGACGGTGACCACCCGCACGATGGGCGCGTTCGAGGCCGGCACCCAGGGCGCGATCCGGTTCGAGGTACAGGGCATCGTCGCGGGCGAGGCGCGCCTGGTCATCGAGCACGTCACCCGCATCCACCCCTCCTGCGCCCCCGACTGGCCCCAGCCGCCCGACGGGGCCGGCGCACACCGGGTGATCATCGAAGGCCGCCCGCGCATCGAGGTGACGATCGAGGCCACCGACGAGGGGGAGAACCGTTCCGCCGGTGGCAACGCCACCGCCGTCGGCCGGCTGGTGGGGGCGATCGACTGGCTCGTGGACGCGCCTCCCGGAATCTACGACGCGCTCGACGTCCCGCTGCGGCCCGCAGTCGGCAAACTCGGAAGGAAGCAGCCATGAGGATCGACGTCCCGGAAGGTCAGCACCCCATCGAGTACGTCTGGGGCGACCTGGTCCCCGGCATCGGTATGGCCGCGGCGAACTTCTCCCTGTCGGTCTACGCCCACACCACCCTGGGCCTGCGCGAGTTCGAGGCGGCCCGGCTGCGGATAGCGCAGATCAACGGGTGCGTCTTCTGCCTCGACTGGCGGACCGACCGGGACGGCGAGAAGGTCGAGGAGGAGTTCGCCGACGCCGTCACCGAGTGGCGCACCACCAAGGTCTTCGACGACCGCACCCGCCTGGCCGCCGAGTACGCGGAGCGCTACGCGCTGGACCACCACGGTCTCGACGAGGAGTTCTGGGAGCGGATGACGGCGCACTACAGTCAGGTCGAGATCGTGGAGCTGAGCATGAGCATCGGCTCCTGGCTCGCTTTCGGGCGGCTCAACCATGTCCTGGGTCTCGACGGCGTCTGCGTGCTGCCGGGGAGCTGACACGGTCCGGGGCCGGTCGGGCCGCCGCCCCGCGGGCGGAGTCCGGTCGGCCCCGGTTTCGGGTCGGCGCGCCGCTACGGGGCTCCCGCGGGGAGCCGCCGCAACGCGTTACGGGGTCCTACAGGTCGGTGGCGATGATCCGCTCGATGTTCCGTTCGGCGAGCGCCGTGATGGTGACGAACGGATTGACGCTGGTGTTGCCGGGGATCAGCGCTCCGTCGATCACGTACAGGCCGGGGTGGCCGTGCAAGCGCCCGTAGTTGTCGGTGGCCTTGTTCAGGACCGCGCCGCCGAGCGGGTGGTAGGTGAGGTGGTCGCCCCAGATCTTGTTGGTGCCGAAGAGGTCGCTCCGGTAGATGGTTCCCTCCTTCGCGTTGATCTTGTCGAAAATGGTCTTGGCCATGTCGATGGCGGGCTGCTTCCAGGCGGTCTGCCAGTTCAGCTCTACCTTGCCCGCCGCCGCGTTCCAGTTGAACTCGGCCCGGTTGGGGTTCTTCGTGATCGACAGGTAGAACGAGGCGTAGGTCTCGATGCCCGTCGGCAATGGCGCGACCTCGGCGAACGCACCGCCCGCCGCCCAGTTGTCGATGCCGCCGCACGGGATGGTCGCCTGGAGTTTGCCGGTCGGGTCCCAGAGGTGGTTCGCGCGGCCGCACATGACGTTGCCGTTGTCGCCCCAGCCCTTGCCGATCTCGTTGTTGAGTTGGGGGAGGGCGCCGGTGGCCTTCAGCTTGACCAGCAGTTTGCTGGTGCCGACGCTGCCGGCGGCGAAGAACACCCGGTCGGCGGTGACGGTCTTGGTGGTGACGGTGGCGCCGGTGGTGTCGAGTTGCTCGATGACGACGGTGTAGCCGCCTCCGGTCGTGGGGGTGACCGTGGTGACCTTGTGCAGGGGCGATATGGAGATCTTGCCGGTCGCCTTGGCGGCCGCGAGGTAGGTCTTCTGGAGAGACTTCTTGCCGTTGTTGTTGCCGTACAGGATCTCCCCGTCCAGCGCCGACTTGGTGGCCGTGCCGGCCGCCTCCCGCTTCATGTAGTCCCAGTCGTAGACGTCGGGTACGAAGACGAAGGGGAAGCCGGAGCGCTGTGCGTGTTTGCGGCCGACCCGGGCGAACTGGTAGCAGTCGACGGAGTCGAACCAGTTCGGGTCGATGAGGCCGACGCCGAGCCCGGCGTTCGCGCGCGGGTAGTAGACGTCGTACATCTCGTCGGCGTTCACGGACGGGAGTACGGCGCCGAAGTTCTCCCGCTTGGGGGTGACGGCCATCCCGCCGTTGACGAGGGAACCGCCCCCGACGCCGCGGCCCTGGTAGACGATGATGCCGCCCATCTCCTCGGCGTCCAGGATGCCCGCGTACGTGGGGATGTCCCGGTCGATGGGGAAGCCGAGGAAGTAGTTCAGCGGGGCCTTCGTCCGCGTGCGGAGCCAGTACGAGCGCTGGTCGGGGCTGAGGGTGTTGCAGAAGATCTTGCCGTCCGGGCCCGGGGTGTCCCAGGCCATGCCCATCTCGACCATGTGCACGTCGACACCCGCCTGTGCGAGGCGCAGCGCGGCGACGGAGCCGCCGTACCCGGTGCCGATGACGAGGGCCGGGACGTGAGTGCCGCTGTCGATGGGCGCGGACGAGGTGGTGGCGTTTCCCGCCAGGGCGGGGGTGGGGTTGACCGCCAGGGCCATGGCCCCAAGAATGGAACCGGTTCCAGCGATAAAGCCACGGCGCGATACGCCTCTGGACACCTTGCTGTGCAGGGATTTGTCACTCATGTGACGTTCCTCACTCTCGACGGAGTGGGAACAAGTTCTACTGTCGACGGCGTGGTAAGTCACTACACGTGGCGGGATATTTTCCGGCTGGTTCCGGCTGGTTCCGGAGGTTGCGCGGACCCGGTGCCCGCGGTCCCGGACGCGTGGGCCGTGGGCTGTCTCACGCAGCGGACACCCTGCGGATTTCGTTGGATCTTCGGGCCGTCCCGTGTCATGGTTGGTCTCGCCGAAGGGGTGTAGCTCAGCTGGCCAGAGCAACGGTCTCCAAAACCGTAGGTCGCAGGTTCGACTCCTGCCGCCCCTGCAAGAACGAACGCACGCCGGACGCCCGGCCGGGAACTTCTCCCGGCCGGGCGTCCGGCGTTTCTCCGTGTTCGCGGCTGTTCGCGGCCGGTCCCGAGGACCGGGTGGTTCACGAACGCCCGTACACCGCCTCTACGTTGTCCCGGGCGGGATGCGAACGCCCGGCCGGACCGGCCGCGAAGGCGCGCAGCAGGTTCTCCGTCACCCGCGTCGTCAGCGCGCCCGCGCGGGCGTCCAGGCCGTGGTTCGCCCCGCTGTGCCCGTCACCGGTGGCGTCGAGCGCCTCGACCCAGCGCATCGTCCCCGTGGCGAAGACCCCGGCGCCACTGGCGACCGTGTAGTACGCCGTGTCCTGGTGGCTGGGCCGGCCTTCGCACACGACGGGGGAGTGGGCGAGGATCTCGATCGGGCGGGGCGTCGGGAAACCGGTGTTGACCTTGTCGTACTCGACGCCGACCAGGTGCGGGAAACCGTCGCCCGCTTTCACCCCGGTGCCCTCGAACAGCCAGTGGGAGGGGTTGGTCACGACGTAGGGGGCGTCCACCGGGTAGCCGTCGTAGATCACTCCCAGCAGCGAGCTCTCCGGGTCGGCGGCCGGGGGAGAGCGGAAGTCCACGGTGGCCGGATGGCCGCGCCGGAAACCCGGGTCCTGCTCGTAGGAGGACTTGTAGCAGACCACCGTACGGTCCGGTCCCAGGTCGGACGCCTCCAGCCGGATCCGGCGGAAGCAGCAGTTGGCGCCGAGGACGGCGATGTTCGTCCCGGCGTCGCGCGCGGCGGTGAAGTGCGCCCGCTGCTCCGGCGACCAGTACTCGTCGTGCCCGAGCGACAACACCGCGGCGGCCCCCTCCAGCAGCCGCTTGTCGCGCGCGACATCGGTGGTCGTCGCGTAGGCGAGGGGGATGCCGAGCCGCTCGGCGAGTGCGATCAGGGGCGCCTCGTACACCAGGAAGAGACCCGCCCCGTCGTCGTACTCGTACGGCCGGTCGAAGGTCACGGCCAGCGAGCGGGTGGCGTACCCGCCGTTCGGGCCGTCGTAGCTGCCGTAACCGCCCCAGCGGTTGTAGGCCTGCCAGGTGGCCACCGCGTTCACGATGACGGTACGCCCGGTCGTGGCCGCCGAGCGGACGGTGAGCGGTACGAAGCGCCGGCCCTCGCCCCCCTGCGCGTCGAGCCGCAGGAGGTAGCAGCCCTCGGGCCAGTCCTTCGTGTCGACCGTGGCGGTGCGGGCCCAGGGGGCGCGGACCATCCGGGTCGTGGGGTCGACGGTGTGCTCGGGCTGCCGGACGCCCGTCAGGGCCTGCGAACGCCACACCAGCCGGGCCCGTGCGCCGCCGTACCAGCCCATGCGGTACGCGGAGACGGTGAAACGGGGCGCGGTGGTGGACACATGGAGGCCAAACGATTCTCCTTGCAGGACGCTGACCTTGTCGGCGAAGCCCTCGATCGCGCGGGCCGGTCCGGGGTTCGTCACGCGCCAGTCGGCGTTCCCCGGCCGCGCGTTCTCGGCCTTGACGTCGAACCCCCGCGCCGCGCTCGCCGAGGCGGACGCCGAGCCACTGGGGGCCGGCCCCTCGGGCGCGCCGCCACCACTTCCGCAGCCCGCCAGCGTCCCCAGCCCGGCGGTGGCCGCCCCCGTCGCGACGATCACCAGGAACCGTCGCCTCCCCGCACCCTCGGCCACACCGGCCGTCTGCTCCTGTTCCATGCGGGGAACGCTATGCCACCTGCCCCGAGCCCGCCGTGCCGGCCCGAGCCCGCCGTGCCGGCCCGAGCCCGCCGTGGCCCCGCGGCAGTCGTGCCGGCCCGCTACAGCGTCGGTGCCACCACCATCGGCCGATCCCACGTCCTCACCCGCATGGAAGCCGGCAGCCGAGCCGAGCGTCCGAGCCATCCCCCCACGGCGTGTCATCCCAAGCGGACCACCACCTCTTGGCCGGCTCCGGCCGCACCCGTGAGATCCGCGAAGGTGAGTCGCAGTCGGGCGCCCGTCTCCGCCGACAACACGCTCGGCGGCCGGGACAGCACCGAGGACACTGGCCGGTCCCACACCACGGTCAGCGCCGTCAGCGCCCTGGCCGGGTCCGCGACGGACAGGACGGCAGTGCCGTCGGATCTCTCCCGCACCGTCACCGAGCACGCGCCGCTCGCCTCCACCGCGCCGACCGTCCCCGACTGCCAGAAGTTGACCCCCGTGAAGCCCAAGGAGGCCACGGCCACGCCCTGGGCCGCTTCACTGTTGGCGAGCACCCGCAGCCAGCCCGCGGAGGCGGCCCGCGCGGCCGTCTGCGCCGCCGTGGCTCCCGGGAGCAGCTGATGGACGTACCCGGCGGCCACCGGATTCGTACCGTGGTCGTACCAGAGGGTGAGGTAGCGCCGCGTCAGCGCGGTGGTGGCGCTGCCCCGGTTGATGTCGCTCCACCGGCCGGTGCGCGCCTCCCGCAACGCCTTGAACGATCCCGATCCCGATATCACGTACCCACCGAATCCGGCCAGGTGCGCCCAACCGGGGGAGGGAAATGAGGCCGACCAGCCCAATGCGGCCGGCTGTACCGCGCCGCCGACCGTGAGGGCGTGCGTGCCGGCCGCGCCCAGGTTGCGGTTGTCGATGACCGACTCCACCGGCACCCCGTCCGTCGAGGCGATCCCCGCGCCCAGGCAGACGACCGTGTCCGCGAGGAAGAACCACGACTTCCGGGCCGTCAGCGTGCTGCCGAGACCCCGCAGATGCTGACCGATCGACGCGAACTCCCCGTCCGTCGAGCCGCCCACCCACACCGCGTCCGGCCGCGAGGCGCCCCAGTCGCCTCCCGCGCCATCGGCGAGCACCCGCCGCGAGACGGTGATACCCGGCAGACGGTAGGGGTCAACCGTGGGCCAGAAGGCGTCCGAGTACTGGCCGTTGCCGTAGGTCGCTCCCCACCAGGCGAGCATCCCGCTCCCGGTGTGCCATCCGCGCAGGTTCTCGCCGTTGCCCGTCTCGTAGTGAGCGATCCGCCGGGACGCCATGGAGAGCGAGGCGGCCCAACCCGGCCGCCGGTGCGTGGCCCGGTCCATCGACGCGAACAGTCGGTGAGCGACCGGCTCGGGCAGTGCGGACACCGTCGTATCGGCCTCCACCTCGGCCAGTCGGGCCAGGGCGGACAGCCCCATGCTGCGATCCGCCATGGGCGGGTTGTAGTAGGCCCGGGCCATCCACCCCTTGACCAGTCCCCGCCAACGGGCCCGCTCGGCGCTGCTCGCTCCCTCCGCCAGCAGCAGGATCGCGGCCAGCACCGCGTGACCCCGCCCGTGGTCGTCCTGCTGGACCTGCCGCGCGTCCAGCGCTGACACGCCGCGGCTGATCGCCCGGCCGGACACGGCGTCCATGATCAGCCCGTTGAAGAGGAACGGTGCCCAGGCCCGCTCGACGGCATCGAACACGATCCGCGCGCCCGGGTCGGTCACCTCCCAGGGGGTTTGCCGCAACAGGGCGAACATCGTGCCGAGTCCGCCGAGCAGCACCGCGCCGTAGGTCCCCGTATACGGGACCCAAGCGTGCTGGACGAAGGAACCGTCCCGGTAGAGACCGTCACCGGAGGAGACGTACGGGAAGACCGGCGCGAGGGCGTCCCGGGCCAGAGCGATCTTCGCCGCGTCGGCGCCGACCACCCCGCGCAGGGCCAGGACCCGGCAGAGGTCCACCCGGTTCGCTCCCGTACTCGTCCCGCTGTAGGAGGCGACGGCGGAGTCGGGCACGAAGTGGTCGACCGCGGCGCAGGAGTCGGCCAGTTGGGCGGGTGACAGGTCCGCTTGGAGCAGGACACACAGGTCGAGCAGCGCTTGCGGGGCTCCGATCTGCCAGCAGTACCAGTTCCCGTAAGGTGCTTGCCCCGCGTGGTAGACCTCCGTTCGCAGGTGGTCGAACCCGGTCAGCAGCGCCGTGCGCAGCGCGGCCTCGCCGGTGTGTCCGGTGCCGGGCCGGACGTAGGCCTCTGCCATCGTGCGCAGCCGGTAGTAGCTCTGCATCATCTTCTCGGGGTCCGCGGTGAACCCCAGATCGGGCCAGAGCGCTCCGGGCGCCGGAGCCATCGTGGCGCGCCAGTCCTCGGCCTGGTCGCCGAGTTCGCCGAGCCGAGACCGGAACGGTTCGCTCGCCGCGGGGAATGCGCCACCCAGGTAGAGCCCGCGCCAGACCGAGCGCATCGTTTCGTAGATGTCCGTGTCCGTGTCCGTGTCCGTGTCCGTGTCAACGTCCGAGTCCGCGTTTGCGTCCGTGTCCTTGGCCAGCCCGGCCCCGGCACGTGCCGGGGGGACGCCGAGCCACAACGCCCCTCCGCCCGCGGTGGAGAGGAAGGCGCGCCGACTCCATGGGTCCGTCATCGCATTCTCCTTTTCCGACACTCACCGTTTGGTCCGCCTGCTACGGCCCCTCGTCGTTCGTTCTACGCCGCTGGTCCTCACCGCACAGGTCGGCCCTGGCGGTGCCGTCGTCCCCACCTCATGCGACGTGCCGGCGATAGCGCTCGATCACCTCCCGCAGTACCTCCGATCCCTCGCGGGCCCAGAGCCCCGGATGGAAGATCTCCACTTCGATCGGCCCGCGATATCCCGCCTCGTCGCTCAGCTCGCGCAAGCCGCGGAGATCGATGCACCCGTCGCCGAGTTGGCCCCGCCCCGACAACACCCCTTCGGGGAGCGGGGTCACCCAGTCGGCCACCTGGACCGACACGATGCGGCCCCCCGCCCCCGCCCGGCGCAGTTCCGCCGGGAGCCGTTCGTCCCACCACAGGTGGTAGCTGTCCACCACCACTCCCACCCGCTCCGCGGGGAACCGTTCGGCCAGATCCAGCGCCTGGCCCAGCGTGGAGACCACGCAGCGGTCCGCGGCGAACATCGGATGGAGGGCTTCGATGCCCAACCGAACCCCGTGGGCGGCGGCCCACGGCGTCAACTCGCCAAGGACGTCGACGATCCGACCGCGCGCACCGACCAGGTCCCGGTCCCCGTCGGGCAGCCCGCCCGATACCAGGACCAGAACGTCCGCCCCGAGTTCGGCGGCCTCCTCGACGGCCCGCCGGTTGTCCTCCAGGGCCATGGTCCGCCCCACCGGGTCGGTGGCCGTGAAGAACCCTCCCCGGCAGAGCGAGCTGACGCGCAATCCCTCCCCGGCGATCAGCTTCGCGGTCTGCCTGACCCCGAACTTCTGCACCGGCTCCCGCCACAGGCCCACCGCCCCCACCCCGGCCTCCGTGCAGCCGCGTACCAGTTCGGGGAGCGACCACTGGCGGATCGTCTCGTGGTTGAGACTGAACCGCGCGGGAGCCGGCTCGCGGTTCACGACGTCACCCCGTACACCGCGAACAACTGCCTCATCCGGGCTTCGGCGAGCTCGGGATCGGGGAAGAGACCCAGCCGGTCGGCCAGTTCGTATGCCGTGGCCAGATGGGGGAGCGAGCGGGCCGACTGGAGCCCGCCCAGCATCGTGAAGTGCTCCTGGAATCCGGCCAGCCAGGCCAGAAGGACCACCCCCGTCTTGTAGTGGCGGGTCGGCGCGGAGAACAGGTGCCGCGCTAGGGTCACGGTGGGGTCCAGCAGCGTACGAAAGGCGCCCGGGTCGCCGCGGTCGAGTGCCCGCGCCGCGCGCGCCGCGACCGGTGCGATCGGATCGAAGATGCCCAACAGGGCGTCGCTCGCCAGCTCGCCGTCCCCACCGATCAGCTCCGGGTAGTGGTAGTCGTCGCCCGTGTAGCAGCGGACGCCGGCCGGCAGCCGGCGCCGGATGCCCACTTCCCGGTCCGCGTCCAGCAACGAGACCTTGAGCCCGTCCACTTTCCCGGGGTACTCGGCGATGATCTTCAAGATGACCTCGGTGGCCTGGTCCGGGTCGTCGTGGCCCCAATACCCGGCGAGTTCCGGATCGAACATCGGGCCCAGCCAGTGCAGTACGACGGGTCCGGCGCTCTGCCGGAGCAACTCCCCGTACACCTCGAGGTAGTCCTCCGGGCCCCGGGCAGCCCTCGCGAGCGCCCGGGACGCCATCAGTACGACGGGCGTCCCGCAGGCCTCGCCGTGCGCGAGCTGCTCCTCGTACGCCGCGGTGATCTCGATGATCGAGTGGGTCCCGCCTGGTGGCAGCTGGTCGGTCCCGACGCCGCAGACGATCCGGCCTCCCGCCGCGCGCGCCTCGGCCGCCGAGCGGCGGATGAGCTCGGCCGCGCCCGGCCAGTCCAGGCCCATCCCGCGCTGCGCCGTGTCCATGGCCTCCGCGACCCCGAGCCCCTGCGCCCACAGTCGGTGCCGGAAGGCCAACGTGGCCTCCCAGTCCACCTCGTATCCCGCCTCGGCGGAGGCGGCGCGTGGCTCGGCGACGACGTGCGCCGCCGCGTAGAACGTCCGACTGCGGGCGGGCCCGCAGGTCAAGGGCGGGAGTGGGTCAGGGTTCGGCCGGTACGCGCGGTACCCGCCTTCCGGTGTGGGCAGGAGGATGGCGTTCACAGGACCACCTCCGGCACCTGCAGCCGACGGCCCTGCGCCGAGGACCGCAGCCCGAGCTCGGCCAGCTGCACCCCGCGCGCCCCGGCCAGGAGGTCCCACTGCCAGTGCTCGCCCCGGACGACGTGGCGCAGGAACAGTTCCCACTGGGTCTTGAATCCGTTGTCCGCCGGGGTGTTGTCGGGTACCTCCTGCCACTGGGCGCGGAAGGACTCCGTCTGGGGAAGATCCGGATTCCACACGGGTTTGGGAGTCCCCGCCCGATGCTGGATCCGGCAGTCGCGCAGACCCGCCACAGCGGAGCCGTGCGTCCCGTCCACCTGGAACTCCAGCAGTTCGTCGCGATGGACGCGGACGGCCCAGGAGGAGTTGATCTGCGCGACCGCGCCGCCCTCCAGTTCGAAGACGCCGTAGACCGCGTCGTCCGCGGTGGCCTCGTACGGTTTGCCCTCCTCGTCCCAACGGCGGCCGATGTGGGTGCGGGTGAGGGCCTGCACCGAGCGCACCCGGCCGAAGAGCTCGTGCAGCAGGTACTCCCAGTGCGGGAACATGTCGGCGGTGATGCCGCCGCCCTCTTGCGCGCGGTAGTTCCAGGAGGGCCGCTGGGCCTGCTGCCAGTCCCCTTCGAACACCCAGTAGCCGAACTCCCCCCGCACCGAGAGGATCTCCCCGAAGAAACCGCCCTCGATCAGCCGCCTCAGCTTCAGCAGCCCCGGCAGGAACAGCTTGTCCTGCACCACGCCGTGTCTGACTCCGGCCGCCTCCGCCAGCCGCGCCAGCTCCAGGGAGGCAGCGAAGGAGAGGGCGGTCGGCTTTTCGCAGTAGACGTGCTTGCCCGCCGAGAGGGCCTGACGGACGGCCGCCTCACGGGCCCCGGTCACCTGCGCGTCGAAGTAGACCTCCACATCCGGATCGGCCAGCACCTCCGTCAGATCGGTGCTGATGTGTTCGAGGCCGTGCCGGTCGGCGATCGCCCTCAGTGCTGCCTCCCTTCGCCCGACCAGGAGCGGCTCGGGCCAGAGCACGGTGCCGTCCCCGAGGTCGAGTCCTCCCTGCTCGCGCAGCGCGAGGACGGAGCGCACCAGGTGCTGGCGGTATCCCATCCGACCGGTCACGCCGTTCATCGCGATCTTGATCGTTCGTGTCGACCGGTGTGACTTGTCGACTGTCTTGTCTTCCACGGGTCCCCTCCTGTGTGTCACGCCCAATGGGTTGGAAAGCTGCAAGGGAAAGCGCCTGGAGAACGACGGAAAGCGCTTTCATGCTTCCAGGCTAGGAGCGGTGGGAGCTCGTGCACAACACCCGTACGAGTGATGGAAAGCGCTTTCTCAATGGGGCAGACTGAGATCACGACGGATGAAACGACGGCCCCGCCACCGAGCGTGGGGCAGGAGGAGGGGTGCGAAATGGCGGTGACTCTCGCCGAGGTCGCGGCGCACGCGGGCGTCTCGCCCGCCACGGTCTCGCGTGTACTGAACGGCGGACACCCGGTGGCGGGCGGCACCCGGACCCGAGTGGAACGGGCCGTCGAGGAACTCGGGTACATCGCCAACGGTCCGGCCAGGGCCCTGGCGGCCGCCACCTCGGACCTCGTGGGCGTGCTCGTCCACGATGTCGCCGACAGCTTCTTCGGCATCCTCGCCGGATCCCTGCAGAAGGCGCTCGCGCCGGCGGGTCACGGAGACGGCCGCAGGCTCGCCGTCGTCTGCAACACCGAGGGCTCCCCCTCGGCCGAACTCGCCTATCTCACCTTGCTGGAGGGCCAGCGGGCAGGCGGGGTCGTCCTGACGGGCGGGGCGGTCGAGGAACCGGACCACAGCACCGCGCTCACCGCCCGCATCAGCCGGATGGCACTCGCCGGCACCCCCGTGGTGCTGTGCGGGAGACCTGCGCTTCCGGTACCTGCCGCACTGCCCGTCGCCACCGTTACGTTCGACGACCACGGAGGCGCCTTCCGCCTCGCCGAACACCTCCTGGCCCTGGGCCATCGAGACATCGCCTACGTCGCCGGACCGCCGGGCCTGAGCACCACCCGGGAGCGGCTCGCAGGACACACCGCCGCGCTGCGACGGCACGACCCCGCACTGCCCGACGCCTGCGCCCCTCTCACCCTGCACGCCGGCTTCGAGCGCGCCGCGGGCTACGACGCCGCCCGGGAACTGCTGCGCCGGGGGAGACCCTTCACCGCGGTCGCGGCGGCCAACGACACGGTCGCAGTGGGTGTGGCCGCCGCCTTGGGGGAAGCCGGGATGCGCATCCCCGAGGACGTCTCGGTCGCCGGCTTCGACGACCTGCCGTTCAGCGTGGACACCGCGCCCGCCCTCACCACCGTCAGGGTCCCGTTGCGTGAGGCGGGCGTGCTCGCGGCCCAACTCGTCACCGGCCGCAGACCCGCGCCGCCGGGCCGCATCACCACCCTGCCCACCGAGTTGCTGGTGCGGGCTTCCACCGGACCACCGCCCCGCGAAGGGAGCCGGCCGTGAAGTACGCCTTCTCCACGCTCGGCCTGCCCGGAACCCCGCTCGCACGCAGCGCAGCCCTCGCCGCCGAGCACGGGTACGACGGCCTGGAACTGCGGGCCCATGCGGAAGAAGCCCTGCATCCCGAGAGCCCCGGCGGTGACCGGGTCGCGGCCCGGCGCGCCCTCGCCGCCACCGGGGTCGCCGTCCTGGGGGTCGCGGGATACGCCAAGGTCGCCGCCTCCGGGGACGACGGGCCGGTCCTTGCCGCGCTGCGCTCCCTGGTCCGGCTCGCCGCCGATCTCGAAGCCCCGTACGTACGCGTCTTCCCCGGCGGCGGGGGCCTCTCCGAGGTGGACGCGGACGCCCACGCCGTTCGCCGGCTGCGCGCCGCGGCGCCGTATGCCGAGCGGCAGGGCGTGCGGCTCCTACTGGAAACCCACGATTCGCACGCCACCGGGGCCGCCGCGGCCCGGGTGCTGGATCGGGTCGGGCATTCGGGCGCGGGAGCGCTGTGGGACGTACTGCACACCTGGCTGGGTGGCGAACAGCCGGGCGACTCATGGCGCGGCCTCGCCCCACACCTGGGCTACGTACAGGTCAAGGATGTGGCTTCGGCTCATGACCTCACGCCCTTGACCCTCGGCGCGGGAGTCTTGCCGCTGGAGGAAGTGACGGCCCACGTACCGTCAGCGGGCTGGCTGTGCTGGGAGTACGAGAAACGCTGGTACCCGGAAGCCGCGGAATTGCCGGCGCAACTGACGCGTGGGCGAAAACACCTGGTGCGGCTGTCCCGGGAACGGAGCGCCCCGGCCGAGGGGTCGGTCGCCAACCCCGGTGAGCCGAGAGGAGCCCCGACACGACCACCGTGATCGGCCAGCCGTGCTGGCCTGCCGCGGCGGACCGGTCGGGCCGGGCCGGGCTGGCCGGGGTTGGGCAGGCGGTGCGGGCGGGGCGGAGCGGGTGGGTAGACCGGGCGGGCAGGGGGCCCGGCGGAGGGCGTCTGGTGGGCGGGGGCCGGATGGGCAGGGGGTCCAGCCGAGGGGGCTCGGTGGGCGGGGGCCGGGCGGGCAGGGGGCCCGGCGGAGGGCGTCTGGTGGGCGGGGGCCAGATGGGCAGGGGGTCCAGCCGAGGGGCCCGGTGGGCAGGGCCAGCAGAGGGGCCCGGTGGGCAGGGCCAGCAGAGGAGGGCGGGCGGGCCGGGCGGCTGCGGTCGGGCAAGCCGACGCGGTGTTCTTCCAGTCGGTGCCGGTCGCGCTGCGGTCGCCCTGCTCGGCCGCCTGGCCCATCCCGACAGGCGGGACGGCCCCTCGGCGTGGCTCGGCGGCCGACGGCGCTCAGGCCGAGTAGGCCAGCCGGGCGGGGTCGACGGGGTGGCGGAAGGCCAGGCCGCATGCGTAGCGCTCCAGCTCCGCGACCGCCGTCGCCGCCAAGCGGTCCAGCTCACCGCCCAGTGAGCCGGCCACATGGGGGGTGAGGAGCACGTTCGGCAGGTTGAAGAGCGGCGAACCGGCGGGCAGCACTTCGGGCTCGGTGTGGTCGAGCACGGCGTGCAGGCGTCCGGTGACCAGCTCCTCCGTCAGCGCCGCGGTGTCCACGAGCGAACCCCTCGCGGTGTTGATCAGCGTGGCGCCGTCCGGCATCAGGGCCAGTCCCGCGGCGTCCAGGAGGTGGCGGGTCTGCGGTAGCGCGGGCGCGTGCAGGCTCACCACGTCACTGCGGTGCAGCAGTTGGTCGAGGGCACAGGCCTCACCGCCGAGCGCCGCGATCTCGCCCGGATCGGCGTACGGGTCGTGCACCAGCACGCGCAGGTCGAAGGGGCGCAGCAACTCCATGACCCGACGCCCGATGAGAGACGCGCCGACGAGCCCGACAGTGCGGCGGTAATTGCCGACGGCCGGATAGCGACCCAGCAGGTCCAGCGGACCGCGCGCCGAGCGGTAGGCGTGCGCGGATTCGAGTACCCGCTTGTTGGCGAACAGGATCGCGGCGAGCGTGTACTCGGCGACCGGCACGGCGTTGGCCGCGGCGGCACTGGAAACCTTCAGGCCACGTTCCCAGCATGCGGCCGTCACATGGTGCTTGACGCTGCCGGCGGCGTGGACGACGGCGCGCAGCAGGGGCATCCGTCCCAGCGCCGCGGCGTCGAGCGGCGGGCAGCCCCAACCGGTGAACAGCACTTCGGCCTCGGCGAGCCGGCGGCTGAGCGCCGGTTCGTCGTCACCGAAGTCGGTGAGCAGCAGTTCGGGGTCCAGGTCGGCGACGCGTACGAGCTTCGGCAGCACCCGATCGCTCAGGACGGCCGCGCGGGTACCGGCACTCATGGCGAGGACCGTGACCGGGCGCCGCACCGCATACGAAGAGGGAGGGGTCACTTGACGGCTCCTGCGGTGAGACCCGAGCGCCAGAAGCGCTGGAGGCCGAGGAAGGCGAGCACGAGCGGGACGACGGAGACGAGGGAACCGGTGATGACGAGCGGGTACAGCTCGGGCTGCTGGTAGACGCTGCGGTTCCACATGAACAAGCCCAGACTGACGGGGTAGAGCCGCTCGTCGTTCAGCATGGTCAGGGCGCCGTAGAAGTTGTTCCAGATGGCAGTGAAGGTGAACAGGAAGATCGTCACAAAGCCCGGCCACAGCATGGGCAGCGACACGTGGGCGAAGAGTCGCAGTTCACCCGCCCCGTCGACCCGCGCGGCGGCCGGCACCTCGTCGGGGACGTAGCCCTCCGCGAAGACACGGGCCAGATAGACCCCGAAGGGGTTGACGAGGGCGGGCACCAGATACGCCCAGTACGTGTTCACGACCCCGGCGGCCGAGGCCATCAGGTACAGGGGCAACTGGAGCACGGTGGCCGGTACGAGCACTCCCGCGAGGACCACGCCGAAGAGGCGTTCCTTGTGGCGGAACTCGTAGGCGTGGAAGGCGTAGCCGCAGGCCACGCTGATCAGGGCGGAGAGCGTCGAGCCGACCACGGTGTACAAGAGGCTGTTGCCGAGCCACCGCCCGAAGATGCCGTCGTCGTACGTGAAGACGTCGCCGAGGTTGGTGAGGAAGTGGAAGCGGCCCAGGGAGTAGGGGGCGGTGGCGAAGAGGTCCCGGTGGTCCTTGGTCGCGGCCAGCACCACCCAGGCGAGGGGCATCAGGGTGTAGGCCGCGACGAGGAGGAGCGCGGCGTTGACGGCGGCCCGGGACAGGAGACGGGGGCCGGGCCGGGTACGGGGCCGAGGGGGGCGGGTGGTGCTCGGGTGTGGCCTGCCGGGCGCCAGGACGGTGGTCATGCGGTCCTCCAGCGGTTGCCGAGCCTGGTGACGACGTAGGAGGCCGCGCCGGCGACGAGGGCGAGGAGCAGCGCGCTCGCCGCCGCCAGCCCGTAGTCGTGGCGTTTGAAGGCGGCGCTGTAGACGTACATGGTCGGCGACCACGACTCGCCCATCTCGGTGGCGCGGAGCTGGAGCAGCTGAGGGGCGTCGAAGAGCTGGACGGCGCCGACACAGGTGAACAGGACGGTCAGTACGACGGTCGGTTTGATGCTTGGCACCTTGATCTGGAAGGCGGTGCGCAGCGCGCCGGCGCCGTCCATGGTGGCGGCCTCCAGGGTTTCGCGGGGGATGGCCTGGAGCCCGGCAAAGAAGATGATCACGTTGTAACCCGTCCACTGCCACGCCGAGACGTTGACCACGGACAGCAGGGCCTCGTCACGACCGAAGAAGTTCCAGGACAGGCCGGCCGAGTCGAGGAGGTCGAGGACGGGGCTGAGTCCGGGCGTGTAGAGGTAGAGCCAGATGACTGCCGAGATGAGACCGGGCACGGCGTGCGGCAGGTAGAAGGCGATCTGGAAGAAGCGTTTGGCCCGGGCGAGGGCCGAGTCGAGCAGCAGGGCGAGGACGAGGGCGCCGCCGACCATGGCGGGTATGTAGAAGACGCAATAGAGGGCGATGTGACGGAACGAGGACAGGAAGAGCGGATCGGTCAGCGCCTTGGTGTAGTTCCCGACGCCACTGAACACCCGTTCCGTACCGCCGAAACCGAGTCCGGACTGTTCCTCGTGGAAGAGGCCCAGCCAGGCGGCGTAGCCGACGGGGGCGACGGTGACGAGACCGAACAGGGCGAAGAACGGCGCCATGAACAGGGCCGCGACGCCCGGCCCGGGGCGGCGGGCGGTCCGGGCGGTATGGGTGGTCCGGGCGGTACGCGCTCCGCCGCCGGGGTGGGGGCCGGGCCCGGTCGCGGGTCCGTGGTGGCGATCGACGGCTGCGGCCCGCGCGGCGCCCACCGCCCCGCCGGCCCGGGCCGAGCCGTCGCCGCCCGGCCCGCCTCCCGGAATGCGCGTCGCGCCGCCTGCCGCACCGTCTGTCGGGGAGCGACGCCGGCCCCCGGACCGGGTGGGGGCTTTCGCCCGGTCGGCGCCGTTCGCGGACGGGTTGGCGGGCATCAGCCGGCCAACCCCAGGCCGCGGTCCTTGATGGCCTTCTCGGCGGCCGACTGGCCCTCGGTCAGGGCCTTCACCAGGTCCG
This sequence comes from Streptomyces sp. Tek67B01, assembly GCF_055231995.1. NCBI lineage: Bacteria > Bacillati > Actinomycetota > Actinomycetes > Kitasatosporales > Streptomycetaceae > Streptomyces > Streptomyces sp. Tek67B01. The sequence continues at coordinate 930,520 of NZ_JBUYUY010000001.1, read as the reverse complement.
CGCCGGTCGCGTTCTGCGCCGCGTTCACCTGGAGCTGGGCCGGCCCCCACGTCCAGCCGGGCACGATCGTCGCCGCCGCCTCACCCGCCACGGCGTACGGGTCCTGCCCCTCGAAGTACGAGGCGTCGAACAGCTTCGCCGCCTCGGCCCGCATCCCCGGGTTGGCCGGCAGGGCGCTGCTCGGGGACTTCAGCGAGCTGAGCCGGGCCCGGATCGCCTCCGGCTCGGTGGTCACCCAGCGGATGAACTCGGCCGCCGCCTTCGTGTGCTTGCTGCCCTTGGGCACGATGTACGAGGTGCCGCCGTACATGCCGGTCGCCGCTCTGCCGTCCCAGGTCGGCAGCGGCGCGATGCCCCACTTCCCCTTCAGGTCGGGGTAGTTCGCCAGGAAGGTGCCGGCCGTCCAAGCGGCGCCGATGACGGTCGCGACCTGCCCTGAGGAACGTTCCTTCGCCTCACCCTCGCCCCACAACGGGGTCTTCGAGGCGGCCCCGGAGGCCATCAGCCCGGTCCAGTACTCGGCCACCCTCTTCGAGGCCGGGTCGTCGATGGCGACCCTCCACTTGTCGCCCTGCGTCCCGTACCACTTGGCACCCGCCTGCCACGACAGCCCCGCCAACACCGCCGGATCGCCGCCGCCCATGTTCGTGATCTTCACGGAGGGGTCGGCCTGGTGGATCTCCTCCGCCGCCGCCTTGTACTCGCCCCACGTCCTCGGCACCGGCACCGCGTACTTGTCGAAGATGTCCTTGCGGTAGAAGAGTTCGAGCGGTGTGACGTCGAACGGAACCGCCCACGTCTTGCCTCCGAGCTTCACCAGCGATTGGACGGCCGCCGGGAACTTCTCGGCGACGAGTGCGCCGGACGTGCCGCTGAGATCCTCCAGGTTGCCGCCGCTCGCGAACTCCGGGAGCGCGGAGTAGTCCATAGTCGCGACGTCGGGCGCGTTCCCGCCCTTGACCGCGTTCGCCAGTTTCGCCGCCCCGTCGGGGCCGCCCGGTACCGAGGAGAACTTCACCTGGATGCCCGGGTGCGTCTTGTTGAAGGCGTCGGCGGTCTGCTGCGCGCCCGCCGAGGAGGACCAGTACGTCACCGTCACGGGACTCCCCGAGGCGCCCACAGCACCCACCGGACCGGACTCCGGCGCGGCCCGCCCACCGCCGCAAGCCGTGGAGAGCAGGGCCATGGACGCGGCCGAGGCGGTGAGGGCCAGACGAGTCAGATGGGACGAGCGGGACGAGCCGGGCGGTCGGGTCAGGCGCGACGGACGGGACCGGCGCGCGGTCTCCGGCAGGAGTGAAGAGGAAGGAAGAAGGAAGCTGCGCGGCATGGACGGCTCCTACGGACGACCGCTGGACACGGCGGATGCAGAACGCGGCCCATCTTTTGCGCGAACGAGCCGACCGTCAAGAGCGAATGCGCAACTCGATCAAAACAATCAGTTCGACTTCTCGAACCCGCTCGTCATGAACGAATGGTCAACCGAGGCAACAGCTCCAGGTGCTGGCCCGGCCCCCCGCTCCCGGCACCCCCCAGGCGGTCGAGCAGCAGCGCCGCGGCCCGCGCGCCCACCTCCCGCTTCGCCGGTGCCACCGCCGACAGCGGTACGTCGGCCAGTCCCGCCACCTCGTCGTCGTACGTGATCACCTCCAGGTCCTCCGGCACCCGCACCCCCCGCGCCTGTAGGCGCGGGATCAGCATGATGGCGTCCGTGTCGCTGTGGATCAGGGCGGCGCTCACCCCGCCCCCCGTGACCGCCTCGCACAGGTAGTCCAACGTCCGGGCGAACCGGTCCGCCACCGACAGCGGTTCCGCGGAGCCGCCCGCCGGCCATGCAGGGGCCGGCTCCAACCCGAGCGCCGCCACCGCCGCCTCGTACCCCGACCGCAGCCGCGCCGTCGTGGGTGTCTCCTGGCTGGCCAGCGCGATCCTTCGGTGTCCCCGCTCCACCAGGTGCTGCACCGCCAGCGCCGCCCCGTGCGCGTGGTCCGACCCCACCCGGTCCAGCGCGGCCGCCGGATGCCCGGCCGGGGCCCACCGCTCGACCAGCACCGTCGGCACCGCCAGCCCGGCCGTCCACGCCCCTTCCCCGGGCCCGGGCGAACCGACCCAGTTCGGCGTCAGCAGCAGCCCGTCGGCCCCGGTCGAAAGCAGCCGGCCGGCCTGGGTGCGGTCCTCGCCCGGCAGGTACCGGGTCAACCCGACCGTCAGCCGCGCGCCCCGCGCCTCGACCACCTCCCGGGCGCCCCGCACGACATCGGCGTAGTAGTACTCGGTGGTCGGCACCACCATCCCGATCACCAGCCCCGGCCCCCCGCCGGTCCGCCCGCCGCTCCGGCCGCCGGACTGCTCTGCGGCTCCGACGGGCGACACCACGGGCGCCCGCCCCTCCACCCGGCTGATCACCCCGTGCATCCGGTGGATCTCGCCCCGAGCCGCCATCGCCTCGATGTCCCGCCGCAGCGTCACCGGCGAGATGCCGAGCTCCCGGGCCAGATCCGCGACGCGCACGCTGCCCCGCTCCCGGACGAGCGCGAGCACCCGCGCCTGACGCTGGTCGACATGTGGTCTCAAGGTCTTCCCCCTGTTCGCGCGGTCTTCCCCGCGGTCCTCGTGCGTCCGGGGCGACAGCCGCGGCCGGTCACCGCCCATCATAGAGAATCGATACGATCGATTCGATCGAATGCGTTCAACCGGTCATTGACGGCGCGGCCGTGACCTTCATATATTCGGCTTCACATACGCGGCGGCGGCCACCTTTCCCGCCCGCCGCGTCCACGTCGGCACCACGACCTTCTCCCGGGAGCCCGCGCATGCTCACGTACGACCAGGATGGATTCCGGCGCGCAGGCCGCCCCCACCGCGTCGTGTCGGGTGCCCTGCACTACTTCCGGGTCCACCCCGACCTGTGGGAGGACCGGCTCACCCGGCTGCGAGCCCTGGGCGTCAACACCGTCGACACCTACGTCCCCTGGAACTTCCACGAGACCGCCCCCGGCAAGGCCGACTTCACCGGCCCCCGCGACCTCGCCCGGTTCCTCACCCTCGCCCGAGACCTCGGTCTCGACGCCATCGTCCGCCCCGGCCCCTACATCTGCGCCGAATGGGACTTCGGCGGGCTTCCCGCCCGCCTCCTCGCCCTCGACGGCCTGCGCCTGCGCTGCTCCGACCCCCGTTTCCTGGCCGAGGTCGACGGCTGGTTCGACGCCGTCGTCCCCGAACTCCTGCCGCTGCTCGCCGGCCGGGGCGGCCCGGTCGTCGCCGTGCAGATCGAGAACGAGTACGGCTCGTACGGCAACGACGCCCGCTACGTCGCGCACGTCGAGCGGGCGCTGATCGAACGCGGCGTCGACTGCCTGCTGTTCACGGCCGACGGCCCCGAGGACGCCATGCTCCAAGGGGGCATGCTGCCCGGCCGGCTCGCCACGGCCACCTTCGGGGCCAAGCCCACCGAACGCCTGGCCCACCTGCGCCGCTACCAGCCGACCGGCCCGCTCGCCGCCATGGAGCTCTGGATCGGCTGGTTCGACCACTGGGGCGAACAGCACCACGTCCGCTCCGTCGAGGAGGCGGCGCGCTCGCTCGACGAACTCCTCGCCACCGGCGCCTCCGTCAACCTCTACATGGCCCACGGCGGCACCAACTTCGGCTTCTGGGCCGGAGCCAACCACACCGGCTCCCGCCCCGACGATCCCGGCTACCAGCCCACCACCACCAGCTACGACTACGACGCGCCGATCGGCGAAGCCGGCGAACTCAACCCCAAGTTCCACGCCTTCCGCGAGGTGATCGGAAAGTACGTACCCCTCCCCGACGGCCCGCTGCCCGAACCCCCGCCCCGCATCGCACCGGCCCTCGCCACCCCCGCCGGCGCCGCGCCGCTCCTCGCCCACCTCCCGTTTCTCGGCGGCGCCCCCGTCACCCGCCCCGCGCCCGAGCCCATGGAGAAACTCGGCCAGGCCCACGGCCTGATCCACTACCGCACCACCGTCACCGGACCCCGCCCCGCCATGCCCGTACGGATCGACGGCCTCGGCGACCGCGCCTACCTCTTCGCCGACGGCCGGCTCCTCGGCGTCCTCGACCGCAACACCCCCGACGACGGCCTCGACCTGCCCGTAGGCGAGAGCGGTGTAGTCCTCGACGTCCTCGTCCGCGCCCAGGGCCGCGTCAACTACGGTCCTCTCCTGGACGATCGAAAAGGCATTCGGCGCGGCGTCCGCCACGGCCACCAGCACCTCTTCGAGTGGGAGATGCGGCCCCTGCCGCTCACCGACCTCGCCGGGCTGCGGTGGTCGTCCCAAGCCCCGGAGCAGGGCCACCCCGCCTTCCACCGCTACACCCACACCCTCCCCACCGCCCCGGCCGACGGCTTCGTGGACGTCTCCGACTGGGGGACCGGTCTCCTGTGGCTCAACGGTTTCCTCCTCGGGCACTACGACTCCCCGCGCGGCCCGCAGCGCGCCCTGTACGCCCCCGCGCCCCTCTGGCGGACCGGCGAGAACGAACTCGTCGTCCTCGAACTGGAGCGCCCCGGGGCCGAACTGCCCTTGCGTGACCAGCCCGACCTCGGCCGCCCCACGGTCGTCAACCTCCAGTGAGAGAAGGCCCGTACGTGAAGCGCACCGCCGCCCGGCTCGCCGACGGCCGCGAGATCCTCTACTACGACACCGACGACGGAGCCGCGCGCGCATTCCCCGACACCCGCGCACTCGACTCGTCGGCCACCATCACCACCTCCGAGGTGCGCCGCGACCCGCTGCTCGGCGACGCCGTCGTCATCGCCTCCCACCGCCAGGGCCGCACCCACCTGCCGCCCGCCGACGCTTGTCCCCTCTGCCCCAGCACCCCCGGCCGGACCAGTGAGATCCCGGCGCCCGACTACGAGGTCGCCGTCTTCGAGAACCGGTACCCCTCCCTCGCCGGAGACACCGGACGCTGCGAGGTCATCTGCTTCACCCCCGACCACGGGACCTCCTTCGCCGGACTCGACGAGGGGCGCGCCGCGTTGGTCCTGGCGGCCTGGACGGACCGCACCGCCGAACTCGCCGCCCGCGAAGGCGTTCGGCAGGTCTACTGCTTCGAGAACCGGGGCACCGAGACGGGCGTGACCCTGGCCCACCCCCACGGCCAGATCTACGCCTTCCCCTATGTCACCCCGCGCACCACCCGCATGCTCGCCGGCGTGGCCGCCCACCGCGAGCGCACCGGAGGCAACCTCTTCGAGGACGTGGTGGCGCGGGAGTTGTCGGACGGCAGCCGGGTGGTCCTCGAAGGCGAGCACTGGACCGCCTTCGTACCCTACGCGGCACGCTGGCCCTACGAAGTGCACCTCTACCCGCGGCTGCGCGTCCCGGACCTGCCCGCCCTGGGCGAGGACGCGCGCGCCGAGTTCCCCCGCCTCTACCTGGAACTGCTGCGGCGCTTCGACCGGCTCTTCGACCGGCCCGAACCGACCCCGTACATCTCGGCCTGGCACCAGGCGCCCACGGGCGCCGGCCGTGACCGCGACGATTTCGCGCTGCACCTCGAACTGTTCACCGTCCGTCGCGCGGCGGACAAGCTCAAGTACCTCGCCGGAACCGAATCCGGCATGGAGGCGTTCATGAACGACGTCCGGCCCGAGGACGCCGCCGCACGCCTGCGCGAGGTGGCGAGCCGGTGAACGACACGGCTCGCGCGTTCCGCGACCTGTACGGGCATCCGTCCCACGGGGTCTGGGCGGCTCCCGGCAGGGTCAACCTGATCGGCGAACACACCGACTACAACGACGGCTTCGCCCTGCCCTTCGCCCTGCCGCACCGCACCGAGGTCGCCGCCGCCCCGCGCTCCGACACCTTGCTGAGACTGCATTCCGCCGCGTCCGCCTCCGGCGTGGTCACCCTCGACCTCGCCACCCTCGACCCGGCGCACCGGCCGCGGGGCGCCGACGGCTGGGCCGCGTACCCGGCCGGGGTGGCCTGGGCGCTGCGCGAGGCGGGGCTCCCGGTCGGGGGTGCGGACCTCCACGTACGGTCCGACGTGCCGGCCGGAGCCGGACTGTCCTCCTCCGCCGCCCTTGAGGTGGCGACCGCCCTGGCCCTCACCGAGCTGTATGGGCTCACCCCCACCCGCCCCGAACTGGCCGCCCTCGCCCGCCGCGCCGAAAACGCGTACGTCGGCGTGCCCTGCGGGATCATGGACCAGACGGCCTCCGCCTGCGCCACCGAGGGCCACGTCCTGCGTCTGGACACACGCGGCCCCCGACACGGCCACCTCCCCTTCGACTGCGCGGCGGCGGGCCTGCGCCTCCTCGTCATCGACACCCGCGTCAAGCACGACCTCGCCGACGGTGCCTACGCGCAGCGCCGCGCCTCCTGTCACCGGGCGGCCGCCCGCCTGGGCCTGCCGGCGCTGCGCGACCTCCCGTACGAGGAGCTGGACGGAGCGTTGGGCCGGCTCGACGATCCGGTCGCACGACAGCGGGTCCGGCACGTCGTCACCGAGAACGAACGCGTCCTGCGTGTGGGCGAGTTGCTCGGCGCCGGCCGGTTGCGCGAGACGGGCGCCCTGCTCACCGAGGGCCACGCCTCCCTGCGCGACGACTACGAGGTGTCCTGCCCGGAGCTGGACCTGGCCGTGGCCACCGCGAACGCGGCGGGCGCGTACGGAGCCCGCATGACGGGAGGCGGCTTCGGCGGCTCCGCCCTGGCCCTGATCGACGCGGAAGCCGAACCGGCGGTGGCCCGGGCCGTGACGGACGCGTTCACCCGGGCGGGCCACGCCCCGCCCCGCATCACCCCGGTCACCCCGTCGGCGGGCGCGGCCCGCGTCGCGTAGGTCCTGTCGGTTCAACACCCCGCCGTACAGAAGACGCACCCCTGCCACCAGGGCAGTGCGTCCAGCACCCGGTGGCGCGCGCACGAGGCACACGCCGCCTCGTGCGCGCCGGGCATCGGCGTCCGCTTCGGGGAGCCGGCGCCTTCGGGGGCGAACTCCTCCACCAGGGCACGGAACTCCCGCAGGTACCCTTCCGCGCGCGCGGGCTCGTACGAGAGCTCCTCCCACCGGTGGCGCCCGAGCGCGAGATCGACGACATCGAGCACGAACTCCCTCGCGGCGGCGCGTTCCTCGGCCGTGTCACCCCAGTCCAGGTCCGCGAGGTCGAAGCCGACCGCGCCCCGGCCCATGACGCTCTGGTCCTGGAGGGTCAGCAGGGAGGCGAAGCGGAAGTGCCAGGGCTCCCGGGCCAGGGTGGACACGGCCAGGACCAGCACGTCGACGAAGACGGCCGTGGCGCTGTTGCTCAGGTTCAGGACGCGGCCCGCGTCCCCGCGGAAGGAGTTCGACACGTGCACCAGGTTGCCGCACCGCGCTGCCGCGACCCCAGACGCACCCCCCGGACCTTCGGAGCCCCCGGCCCAAGATCATTGCGTACACTGCCGGCTTGATCCATCACGTGCCGGACGAGTGTGGAGGAAGAACCCCTATGCGTTATCTCCCCCTGGGCAACTCAGGGCTCCAGGTCTCCGCCGTGGGCCTCGGTTGCAACAACTTCGGCGGGCGCCTGGACGGGGCGGCCACCCGAGCCGTCGTGGACGCCGCACTGGACGCGGGGGTCACCCTGCTCGACACCGCCGACATCTACGGCGGGGCCGGAGGCTCCGAACGCCACCTCGGGCAGGCCCTCAAGGGCCGCCGCGACCAGGTCGTCCTCGCGACGAAATTCGGCTTCCACGGCGTCGACATGGGGTACGGGGCCGCCGCCGGGTCACGGGGCGGCCGCGCCTACATCCGGCGCGCCGTCGAGGAGTCCCTGCGCCGCCTGGAGACCGACCACATCGACCTCTACCAGCTGCACAGCCCCGACCCGACCGTCCCGATCGCCGAGACCCTCGCCGCCCTCGGCGAACTCGTCACCGAGGGCAAGGTCCGCTACATCGGCCACTCCAACCTCAGCGGCTGGCAGCTCGCCGAAGCCGCCCACGTCGCCCGCGAGAGCGGCGCGACCCCCTTCGTATCGGCGCAGAACGAATGGTCACTGCTCCAGCGCGCGGCGGAAGCGGACCTCGTCCCGGCCGCGCTGCACTACGGCGTCGGCGTCCTGCCCTACTTCCCGCTCGCCAACGGCCTGCTCACCGGAAAGATCCGCCGCGGGGCGCCGGTCCCGTCCGGCTCCCGCCTCGAAGGGCGCGACGCCTACCTCACCGAGGAGCGGCTCGACACCGTCGAGGCCCTCGCCGCGATCGCCGAGAAGTACGGCCGCACGGTCCTGGAACTCGCCATCGGCTGGCTGTCCGCCCAGCCCGGCTGTGCCTCCGTCATCGCCGGTGCCACATCCCCCGAGCAGGTCCGCGCCAACGCGGCGGTCGCCGACAACCCCCTGGAAACGGAGCTGCTCGCCGAGATCGACGCCGTCGCCTGAGCCGCGTCGCCCCGCCCGGCCGCCCCCGCCCGGCGGGGTCGCGCCGCGCGGAAGCCGTCGAAGCCCCGGTGAGCCTCGACGGCTTCCGCGTGCGCCCGGTCGCCCTCGGGCGATCAGCGCCCTCAGGACACGATGTCCTTGCGGGCGAACCCGCGGAACGCGAGGGCGAACAGCACCACCGCGTACGACACCGACACCGCCGCCCCCTTGATCATTGCGTCCCACTCCAGCTGCGGCTGGAGCGCGTCCGCCCACGCGAACTGCCAGTGCGCGGGCAGGAACTCACGCCACGAGCCGAGCGCCGTGACCGCGTCCAGCACGTTCCCGACGATCGTCAGCCCGACGGCTCCGCCCACCGCGCCGAGCGGAGCGTCGGTCCGCGTCGACAGCCAGAACGCCAACCCCGCCGTCACCAACTGCGACACGAAGACGAACGCGACGACCAGCGCCAGCCTCGGCACCGCGTCCCCGGCGGCCAGCGCCCCGCCCGTGGGAAGTCTCAGCGGCCCCCACCCGTACGCGGCCGTGCCCGCCACCAGTGCCACCACCGGCAGCAACACCATCGCAGCCAGGCTGAACCCCAGCGCGACCACGAGCTTGCTCCACAGCAGCCGCGCCCTCGGCACCGGCGAGGCCAGCAGGTAGCGCAGCGAGGACCAACTCGCCTCCGACGCCACCGTGTCCCCGCAGAACAGGGCCACCGGCACCACCAGCAGGAATCCCGCCGATACGAACAGGCAGGTCGCGGCGAAGTTCGCGCCCGAGGCGGTGGCGGTGTCGATGAGCGTGACCCGTCCGTCGGCGCCGCCCCGGCCGCCGCTTCGGCCTCCTCCCACCGCGAACGCGATGATCATGACGAAGGGCAGCGCGGCCAGCACCCCGCCCATCACCAGCGTCCGCCGCCTGCGCCACTGCCGCAGGGCCTCCACGCGCAGCGGGAGCGTCCGCCCGGGCCGATAGCCCGGGGCCGTGTCCACGGCAGTCGTCACGCCGCACCTCCGATCAGGGTCAAGAACGCGTCCTCCAGCCGCCGGTGCGGCCCCACGGCACACACCGGCACCTCCAGTCGGACGAGTTCGGCGATCAGCCCGGCGGCGCTCGCACCGTCGAGCCGTACGAGCAGCCCCGCGTCGGCGCCCACCACGGAACCCACTCCCTCCAGCGCCGCCACCTTCTCGACCACGGTCTCGTCCACCGGCCCGGCCAGGGTCACCAGCAGGGTGTCCCCGCCGCCCGTGATCTCCTCGACCTCGCCCGCCCGCACGAGCCGCCCGCGGTCCATGACGACCAGGTGCGTGCACGACTGCTCGACCTCCGACAGCAGGTGGCTGGAGACGATGACGGTCCGCCCGCCGGCCGCGTACCGGATCATCACGTCCCGCATCTCCCGGATCTGGGGCGGGTCCAGACCGTTCGTCGGCTCGTCCAGGATCAGCAGGTCCGGCATCCCCAGCATGGCCTGGGCGATCGCCAGCCGCTGCCGCATGCCCTGCGAGTACGTACGTACCGCGCGCTCCAGGGCGTCGCCGAGTCCGGCGATCTCCAGGGCCTCCGTCATCCGCGCGTCCTCGGCCGGCCGGCCGGTGGCCCGCCAGTACAGCTCCAGGTTGGCGCGGCCCGTCAGGTGCGGCAGGAAGCCCGCGCCCTCGACGAAGGCCCCCACCCGGGACAGGACCGGCGACCCGGCCCGCACCGGGTGCCCGAACACCCGGATCTCCCCGGCGTCCGGGCTGATCAGCCCCATCAGCATCCGCAAGGTGGTGGTCTTCCCGGCGCCGTTGGGTCCGAGCAGCCCGAGCACCTGCCCCTGCTCCACGCGAAACGACAGGTCCCGCACCGCGTACCGGTCGCGAGCCTTCGCGTAGCGCTTCGTCAGCCCGGTGATCTCCAGTGGTACGTCGGCCAGTGCGGGGTCCGGCCGCGGTGCGCCCGGCCGCGGTGCGCCCGGCCGGGTGCCGCCGCGGCCCCCGCCGGTCCTGCGGATCAGCAACAGCCCCGCGGCCAGCGCCACCGCCGCGAGCGGCAACCCCCAGGTCCAGGCGGGCAACCCGCTGGAGGAGGCCCGGACGCCGTCGGCGACGGGCACCGCCAGCGGTCCCTCCACCGCCACGGTGTACGTGGCCGGCTCGGCGGGGGACGCGTAGCCCAGATCCGTGGCGGCGACCACGAGCCGCAGCCGGTGACCCGCCTCGACGGCGTGGTCGACGGCGGGAAGGCGCAGCTCCACGCTCCGGCCCTGCCCCGCGTCGGTCACCCGCACCGGAGCCACCAACTGGCTCGGCAGCACCGCCTGCCGGCCGTCGGCCGCGACGTCGTACACCTTGCCGAACAGCACGGCCGAACCGTCCGCGGCCGTCGACCGCACCCTCAGCCTGACGGTCGGGGTGCCGGTGATCCGGGTGCCCTCGCCGAGCGGCTCCGACTCGAACCGGGCGTTCTGCCCGGCGAAGTCCAGCGACAGGCCGCCTCCGAAGGCGGCGAGCTGTCCACCGATGCCGGGCAGGGAGGACAGCGACGGCGGGCTCCCGCCGGCCGGGTTCGCGAAGCTCTGCTCCCGGCCGGCGAGGGCGAACCCGCGCGCGCCGGAGGTCAGGCCGGGATAGCGGTCGCCGCTCGCGCCCCGCAGCCGCACGGCGCCGTCCGTGGAGTCCAGGCCGCCCGAGCGCGAGACCCGGAACGCGGGACCGGTGGACGCGCCCTCGTCGCCTTTGAGGTACCGGTCGAACCAGGCCGTCACCCGGTTCTCCACACGGTCCGCCTCGCGCATGCCTCCGTCGTGGCCGCCGGCGGCCCAGTCCACCGCCACCGGCGCCCCGTTGGCGGCGATGGCCCTGGCCATGGCGTCGGCCTGGTCCAGCGGGAAGAGGGAGTCGTCCTGGCCCTGCACGATCAGCGCCGGCACCTTGATCCGGTCGCCCACGGCGGACGGGCTGCGGCGCTCCAGCAGCGCGCGGGCCTCGGCGTCGGGCTTCCCGGACACCGCGATCCGCTCGTACATCGCGCACAGATCCGGCTGGAACCGCCCGCAGCCGGTGGGAGGGGCGGCGGCCGGGCCGGCGGGCGGCGCGTTCGGCGTCACGCCCTGCGCCGAGCCGGTGGTGAAGAAGACACCGGCCCACAGCTTCTTGAACACGCCGTTCGGGAAGAGGGAATCGGCGAGGTTCCAGTACGTGATCTGCGGGGCGATGGCGTCGACGCGGTGGTCGTACCCGGCGGCCAGGAGCGCCGCCGCGCCGCCGTACGAGGCGCCGGCGACCCCGACGCGCGGGTCGCCGGGCGCGTCGAGCCGCACCTCCGGCCGCCGGGCGAGCCAGTCGATGAGCCGGGAGACGTCCTTCACCTCGTAGTCGGGGTCGTTCAGGCCGATGCGGCCCCCCGAACGGCCGAAACCACGGGCCGACCAGGTCAGGACGGCGTACCCGTCGCGGGCCAGCCGCTCCGCCTGTGCGCGGACGTCGTCCTTGCTGCCGCCGAAGCCGTGACCGAGCAGGACGGCGGGACGCTTGCCCGTTCCCTCCTCGCCCCCGCCGGCGGTGAAGTACGAGATGTCGATCCCGGCGTCGGGCATCCGCACCACGTTGTCCAGGCGGTGCACCGTCGGCCCGTCGGCGGAGGCCACGGCCGTCACCGTGCCGGTTCCCGCCAGGACGGCCAGCGCGGCGGCGCCGGCGAGGAGGCGGTCCCGGCGGCGCCGGGGGAGTCGGAGCTTCATACGGGAACCCTACGGGTCCGCCCGCGCGCGCCCGAGCGTCCTCAGGCGGAGCCCGGGACCTCCTCGAGGACTACACCGGCGGCCCCGGGTACCGCACTCGCGGTATCCGCCAGCCCTGCGGTGCCCCCGCCCGCGGTCTCCGCCCGCCCGCCGCCCCGGCGCTGCCCCGGCGCCTGCCCCCGTTTTGGCACTCCGCGCGCCGCCGTCCCGAGTCCCGACCTGCGCCGGACGTCGGGCGGCGGCACTATGGTCCGCATGCTGCTGGCCGACGTCGCTCGCGTGTCCCGGGAGGTCGCCGAGACCTCCGCCCGCTCCCGCAAGACCGCCCTCCTCGCGGAGTTGTTCGCCGCAGCGCGGCCCGAGGAGGCCGCGCTGGTCATCGCGTACCTCGCCGGTCGGCTCCCACAGGGCCGCCCCGGCATCGGCTGGAGCGCCCTCGGCCGGGAGACCGCGCCCGCCGACCGGCCCACCCTCACCGTCGACGCCGTCGACCAAGCCGTGACCCGCCTCGCCGCCGTCTCCGGCACGGGATCGCAGGCCGAGCGGCGCCGCCTCCTGGACGGCCTGCTCGGGGCCGCCACCGAGCCCGAACAACGCTTCCTGCGCAGCCTGCTGTCCGGAGAGGTACGCCAGGGCGCCCTGGACGCCGTCGCGCTGGAAGGCGTGGCCTCCGCCGCCGGGGTGCCCGCCGCCGCCCTGCGCCGGGCCGTGATGCTGGACGGCTCACTGCCCCGCGTCGGCGCCGCCGTCCTGGCCGAGGGCGCCGACGCGCTGCGGGCGATCACCCTGCGCGTCGGGCAGCCGGTCCAGCCGATGCTCGCGGGCACCGGCCCCTCGGTGGGCGAAGCGGTCGCCGCGCTCGGGCCCTGCGCCGTGGAGGAGAAACTGGACGGCATCCGCGTCCAGGTCCACCGCGACGGCGACGACGTACGGATCTACACCCGCTCCCTCGACGAGATCACCAGCCGGCTGCCCGAAGTCGCCGCGTTGGCCCGGGAGCTGCCAGGAGACCGCTTCATCCTCGACGGCGAGGTCATCGGCGAGGGCGCCGACGGCCGCCCGGTCCCCTTCCAGGAGATCGCGAGCCGGGTCGGCTCCCGGCTCGACGTGGCCGCCGCCCGCCAGACCCTCCCCGTCAGCGCCTACTTCTTCGACGTCCTCGCCGCCGGCGACGACGTCCTGCTCGACCTGCCCGTCCGCGAACGGTACGCGGTGCTCGCGGAGCTGGTGCCCGAGAGCTCCCGGGTGCGCCGACTGGTGGTCGAGGAACCGGCCGCCCAGGCGGCCGACGCCGAGGCGTTCGCGGCCGAAGCGCTGCGCCGGGGCCACGAGGGCGTGATGGTCAAGGCCCTCGACTCGTCCTACGCCGCCGGCCGGCGCGGCAAACAGTGGCTCAAGGTGAAACCGGTGCACACCCTCGACCTGGTCGTGCTCGCCGCCGAATGGGGCCACGGGCGGCGCACCGGCACGCTGTCCAACCTGCACCTCGGGGCGCGGGCCGCCGACGGCGGCTTCGCCATGCTCGGCAAGACCTTCAAGGGGCTGACCGACGAGATGCTGCGCTGGCAGACCGAGCGGCTTCGGGAACTCGCGGTACGGGAAGACGGTTACACGGTGTGGGTGCGGCCGGAGCTGGTGGTGGAGATCGCCTACGACGGCCTCCAGCGCTCCTCGCGCTATCCGGCCGGTGTCGCGCTGCGCTTCGCGCGGGTGTTGCGGCACCGCCCGGACAAGAACGCGCAGGAGGCCGACACGGTGGAGACGGTGCTCCGCGACCGGACGGACTGAGGTGCTTTTGCCTCAGAGGCAAGGAGAATTGTCACAGGGGTAAAGGTCTGGCTCAATCGAGGCATGACAACCGGTCCCGCCCCCGGCGCCGACGACGCGGCCGCGGGGGAAGAGCTGCCCGCCGTGGCCCCGCAGCTGCGCGAGCTGCGCCGCCGCGCCGGACTCACCCTGGAAGCCGCCGCCGCCCGGGCCCGGCTCTCACCGGCCCACCTGTCCCGGCTGGAGACCGGCCGGCGCCAACCCTCCCTGCCGCTTCTGCTCGGCCTCGCCCGCACCTACGGCACGACCGTCTCCGAGTTGCTCGGCGAGACCCCGGCCGTGGCCGATCCCATCGTACGGGCGGGTGGGCCGGGGGCCCGAGAGGCGGACGGTTGGACGTACTGGCAGGCCGGCGGCTCGGGCCGCGGAATGCAGGCGCTGCGCGTCCACGTCCCGCCCGGCCGGGACCAGGGCGAGCTGGTCCGCGTCCATCCCGGCGAGGAGTGGCTGTACGTGCTCACCGGCACGCTCCGGCTGCACCTGGGGGAGAGCGAGTACCTGTTGGAGCCGGGCGACAGCGCACACTTCGACTCGCTGACCCCGCACCGGATCGGTGCGGCCACCGCCGCCGGGGCCGACCTCCTGTTCGTCCACACCCTGTTGCAGAGCAGTCTCGCCGGGCTGTGCCTCGGCGGGGCGCCCACCGACCGCCGCTGACCGAGGAGCCGCACCGTGTCCCACACCCCGCCCGACCAGTCCCTGAGCGTGCTCAAGCGGATCGAGTCGAAGTTCCCGCGCGGACTGGTCATCCGGCTGGTGGCCTACCTCTTCGTGGGCCACCTCTTCGCCGGCTTCGTCTACCTGCTCTTCGTCCTGGGCGCCCACAACCAGTGACGCCCCGGCGCCGGCGACCGGTGACGCGCCGGCGACCGGTGACGGCTCGGCGCCGGCGGCCGGTGACGGCTCGGCGCCGGCGGCCGATGGCTCAGCGCCGGCGGCGCACCCAGTCGAGCACCAGCACCGAGGCGACCGCCGCGAACGCGCACCGGGTGGAGGCGAACTCCAGCCGCCACAGCCCCGCGCAGACCAGCGCGCCGACGCCCAGAACCGCCCCCAACCGCCGCAACCTGCGGTCATCGGTGAGCAACAGGGCCCCCAGCGTGGCGAACAGATACCCGGCGACGACCGGCGCCGGGTACGGCACGTCGACGCCGTAGCCGACGGTGTGACCCCTGATCCGCGCCGAAACCGTCCCGGCGGCCAGGCAGTACGCCAGGACCCCCGCCGTGGCGAGACCGACGGTCGCCGGCCCCCACAGCCGCCGTGGAGCCCCCGGCCCGGCCGCGAGCAGCACCGCCGGCGACACCCACACCGGGAGCGCCGGCAGCGCGATCACCGCCCACGCGGTGGCCGCCGCGCCCCCACCCCCGCCGGAAGCCCAGACCGCCGCCTCCACCGGCTGGTGCGCGCCGAGCAGCAGCGGCAGCGCGGCGAGGGGCAGGTCACGGGTCCGCCGGACGCGGAGCACGCACACGGCTCCGACGGCGGTGATGACGGTGCCCGCCGTCAGGTCGGCCGTGGCGCTCCAGCACATCGCGGCGGGTAGACCTCACCGCTCCGCCGCGCGCGGCGGTTCGAGCGGGGGCGAGGTCACCCCGCAGCAGGTACGGCACAGCGGGTGGCAGGACGCCGGCGCGGGCTTGCGTACGGTCGCCCACGCCAGGACCGACCCCACCACGAGGATGCCCGCGCACCAGAGCATGGCCCGTCCGAAGGCCGCGTCGAAAGCCGGCGCGGAGAGGTAGGAGTCGGGACCCATCCCCGCCAGCAGCGGCAACGCGGCCACCGCGAGCAACCCGGCGGCCCGCGCGGCGGCGTTGTTGATGCCGCTGGCCAGACCCGCCCGGCCGGGATCCACCGAGGCCAGTACCGTCGCCGTCAGCGGGGCCACCAAGGTCACCATCCCCATCCCCATCACGACGAGCGCCGGCAGCACGTCCGTCGGGTACGAGGCGCCCGGCCCGACCCGCAGCATCAGCAGCATCCCGCCCGCGCACAGCAGCGGCCCGACCGTCAGGGGGATGCGCGGCCCGATCCGCTCCCCGAGCGCGCCCATGCGCGCTGACAGCAGCAGCATCAGCGCGGTGGTCGGCAGCAACGCGGCCCCGGAGGCCAGGGCCGAATACCCGACGACCACCTGGAGCTGGAGCACCACCAGGAAGAAGAAGCCGCCGAAGGCCGCGTACACGCACAGGGTGACGAGATTGACGGCGGTGAACTGCCGGGAGGCGAAGATCGACGGCGGCACCATCGGGTACTGTCGCCGCCGCTCGACGCAGACGAACAGGGCACCCAGCAGCAGCCCGCCGACCGCCGTCGCCACGGCCTGCGCCGTGCCGTTCCGTGCCTCGATCAGCGCGTAGGTGAGCAGGCCCAGTGAGGCCGCCCCGATCACGGCGCCCGCCACGTCGAACCGCCCGTGCGCCTGCGGATCACGCGATTCCGGTACGTGTCTCAGCGCCACCGGCACGCACAGCGCGGCCACCGGCACGTTCAGCAGGAACACCCACCGCCAGCCGGGCCCGTCGACCAGCCACCCGCCGAGGAACGGCCCCACGGCGGCGCCCACCCCGCCCAGCCCGGACCACAGGCCGATCGCCCGGGCCCGGTCTTCGGACCTGATCGAACCCTGGATCAGGGCCAGCGAACCGGGCGTCAGCAGCGCCCCGCCGATGCCCTGGAGGGCGCGGGCGGCGATCAGCACGCCCTCGTTCGGCGCGATGCCGCACAGCAGGGAGCCGACGGCGAACCAGACCACGCCCAGTACGAAGATCCGTCGCCGCCCGAAGCGGTCCCCGAGCGCCCCGCCGACCAGGATCAGGGCGGCAAGGGTCAGCAGATAGGCGTTGACGGTCCATTGGAGCACCGCGAGATCGGCGCCGAGGTCCCGGCCGATCCGCGGGAGCGCGACGTTCACCACCGTCGAGTCCAGCAACGCCATGCTCGACCCGAGGACCGTGGTGAGCAGGATCCAACGCCCCCGGGCCGAAGCGATCGGCACGTCCGGGACGCCGGACCCGACCGCCGGCGGAACCGGCCGTGCCGGTGACTGTTCCCCCGGCACGCCGGGAGACTGTTCGGGCGGCGGCTCAGCGGGTGCGGTCATGCCCCCAGGCTGACGCGGGCGCCCCGGAAAGGCCACCCGGCCCGGCGACCGAAGCACACCCGGCCCGGCGACCTAGGCGACGGCCGCACCTCCCCGCAGGAACTCCCGGTCCCGGTCGGCCACGGACTCGACCGGTGCGGAGGCCCGCAGGACCACGTCCAGGGCACGCTGCGGGTCGCAGGCGTACATCCCGGCGGCCCACGCGGCGTTCGCCTCGATCACCGACCATCGGCCGTCCGCGAGACCGACGTCGACCACGATCGCGGACGGGAGCGTCGCCCGGGGGAGCCCCGCCGTAAAGGCCAGGGCCTCGGCCGACGCCGGACCGAGGCTCAGACGGCCGTCCCGCGCGTAGCGGCTCGCCGTGTGTACGGCGCCGTCCAGCAGGTACATCCGATGTTCGGAGGTGAACCGGACGACGTCGCTGACCAACACCCGCGTCTGCGGATCTACGGCGTCCGGCCCCGGCAGCCGGGAGCCGTCGGTGTACACCAGCGCCGGTATCCCCTTGTCGTTCGGCGACTTCACGAAGGCGGGCCCACGCAGCCCGTACGCCTCGCGCAAGGACATCAGCCGGATCTCCCGGCCGGTGAACCGGGCGGGCAGCCGGGCCAGCCAATCCTCGGGAGCCTCCAACAAGCCGATGCCCAGGCGGGGCGCCACCGCGTCCGCGAACCCCGGGCCCGCGTGCACGTGCGCCGCGCGCAGACCCGCGGGCGGCAGGAAGGAGTCCAGCTGTACGGTCTCCAGCCCGCGCGCGTGGGCAGCGTCGCGCAGTCGGACGGCCGAAGCGGTGAGACGGGGAGGAAAAACGATCATCCGGGCACCCTGCCAGACCCGGCACCGACCCGCACACGGATTGTCTTACCGGCATCCGGGTGGAGAGGCACGACCGCGCCGGGCGGCGCGCCCGGCGGTGGACCGGCGGCCCTTAGCGTGGCGGACCATGACGCTGCGGAGCGAGCAGGTGGACCCAGCCGGGTGGGGCGACGAGCCACAGGCCTGGGAGCGGGTGCTGGCCCGGGCCGCCGGTCCCGGCGCCGTGTGGGCCGTGGGAAACGCCGACGGCGTCCAAGCCGCCGGCGGTGACCAGGACGCGGGCCTCGACGTCAGCGGCCTCGCCGCCGTGCTGGCTGTCTGGCCCGTCGTCGGCGACCTGGTCGCCCGGGGCGAGCTGGCGCTGCACAGGCCCCTCAGCGCCTACGGACCCCTCGGCGCCCACGAGCCCCTCGGCGTACACGGGGCACCCGGCGCCCACGGGCCCCTCGTCCCCCGCGACCTGCCCACCGCCCCCGGGAGTGAGGCACCGGACGGCAGTACCGCCCACCACCTCCTCACCCGCCCCGGCGGTGTGCCCCTCCTGGCCCGGCTCGCGGAGCACCTCTGCGGCGGACCGCTCGCCGAGTACGCCCCCGCCCGGATCTGGCGGCCTCTCGGCATGACCCGTACCCGCCTCATGGGCGCCGGCCTGCACACCACCGGCGCCGACCTCGCCCGGTTCCTGCGGCACCTGCTCTCCACCGCCGACCACCCCATCCCCCGCGCCTGGACCGCCGAGTCGCTGCGCATCCGCACCGGCGAACTCATCCCGGCGCGCGGCCTGCTGTGGCGCCCCGCCCCCTCCGGCGTCTGGTCGCACGGTGACGGTCCGGCCGTATGGGTCTCGCCCCGCCGGCCGCGTTGGGCGGTACTCGTCCCCGCCGCCCCGGGCGGACCGCCGCCCACCGCCTTCCGTGAGACGGCCTTCGCCACCCCGCGGCCCCCGGCGGCCGGTCCACTCACGTAGCGCACCCGGGGCGCGCACCCACCACCTCCGACGTACGGTGATCCCGATGTCACCGACCGTTGACCCATGGCTGCGGCCCCCCGACCCCCGGGAGCCCGCCCGACCAGGCAAGGTGGTCCCGGCAATGACCCAGTCGACCACGACGGCCGGCCGTTCGGCGGCGGCCGGGGCCGGAGCCGGGCAGCCCGCCAGGGCGGGACGGGCCGAGACGGTCCGCTTCGCCGCCACCCACGCGCTGCCGGAGCTCCTGCGCGGGTTCGTGGGCGGCCGCCCCCACACGACGCGGCCTTGGCCCGCACTCGTCCGACCCGACTGGTCCGCCGCCACCCTGCGGGCCATGCGCGCCAGGCACGGCGGAGCGCCCGTCCTCGTCCGCGGCCTGTCCGGAACCCTGCTGGTCATCCTCGACCCGCAGGACCTGCACCAGTTCTACGCGCAATCCGGCGCCGCCCCCGCCCCGGACCCGCCGCGCACCTGTGCGGCGCCGAGCGGTGGGACGCCGTCCGGTCCGGTCCCCGAGGACCGGCGCGGGATCGACGACCTCGTCCTCGCGTCCGGCACCGCCGTCCACCCCTCCTACGGGCCGTTCCTCACCGTCATCGCCGAAGAGACCCGGCGGCTCACCGCCGGCGGCACCCTCCGGCTCGCCGGCGCCCGGCGCGCCGTCGCCCGGGCCGGCCGCCGGATGGTGCTCGGTGACGCGGCCGCGGGAGACGAGGAACTGAGCGGCTGGCTCCGCCGGTTGCGCGGCGAAGGGACCTGGATCGGCCTGCGGGGCGCGGGCCGCCCCCGCGCCGTCCGCGAACTCTCCGACAAGACCGCCGCCCGCATCGCGGGGTACGCCGGCCACGCCGAGCCGTACACCCTGGTCGGGCGGGCCCGCCGGCACGCCGACCCCACCGGCCAGGCCCGCCACTGGCTCCAGGCCATGGACACCGTCCCCGCGACCCTGCTTCGCACGCTGCTGCTCCTCGCCGCCCACCCCGCGGAGCAGGACGTGGCCGCCGCCGAGGCCCGGGCCGCCGACGCCGCCTCGGGCGAGCTTCCCCGACTGCGGTGCTGCGTCCGGGAATCGCTTCGGCTCTACCCGGTCGTGGCCGACCTGATCCGCGTCACGCGCGCCGAGACCGAGTGGCGCGGCGTGCGCCACCCCGCCGGAACCGCCGTCCTGCTGCCCGTCCTGTTCCATCAGCGCGACCCCGAACACATGCCGGCCGCCCACGTCTTCGTACCCGGCCGGTGGTCCTCCCACGGGGCCCGCCAGGACGTCCGGATGGCCCCGTTCAGCCACGGCGCCGGACGCTGCCCCGGCGACCAACTGGGCCTGCTCGTCGTGGCCGCCTTCTGCGCGGCGGTGCTGCGCGGACACCGGGTACGGGACGGACGGCCCGCGCTGGAACCGATGGGACCGCTGCCCGCGACACTCGACCCGCGGGGAATCCGGCTGCGGCTCGCCCCCCGATGAGCCCGCCGTCGACCCCCGAGGACGAGCCGCCGTCGAACCAGCGGCCCATCCCGCCGTCGAACCTCTTCGAGTCGCCCCGCCGGTGAACGCCCCCACGCGACGCCGTCCTCGAACCCCCACGCAGGAGCCCGCCGCCGCGTCCGAACCACCGAGGTGCCCATGTCCGACGCCCCGAGCCACGCGTCCCCCACCGAGGACGCCGAACTGCTGCGCGCCCTGTGCCGGGAGCTGGCCGAGGCCGCCGACGCCGTGGACGAGGCCGCCCGGTACGCCTCCGCCCTCGCGCTCGGCACCAGCCTGCCGGCCACCGCCCTCCGCCGGGGCGGTGGCCCCCGCCGCGCATGGCGGACCCTGCTCCATACCCTCACCGACCCGGCGGGGCTGGGCTGGGGCGCGCGCGGCCGAGGCGCGGCCCGGGCGGGGTGGCTCGCCGGAATCCTGACCCGCCGTGAGAGCCTCGCCGTCAGCCTCGCGGTCTGTGGCCTCAAGAGCAGAATCCGGGCCGCGCGCGCGACCCACCCCGAGCTGATGGCGGACCCGGACGCCGCCGCCGTGTTCCGGGCGGCCGAGGACGACCGGCAGGGCGAGGCCGCCCGGCTGTTCCGCGCGATCCTGCGCGACCGGGGGGCCGAGCGCGCCTTCGGCCTGCTCACCCCGTCCTTCGCCGACGTCCTGGCCTGGGACGCGCTGACCGACGACAACCCCTTCAACGACCACGCGGGCTGGCGGATCGCCACCGGCCGGGGCAGGCCCACCCCACCACTGCTCGCTCTCGGCGCGGCCTTCCGGGCCTTCGTCGGTCGCGGCCCGCGCCCCGCCGCCGGCGCCGCCCCGGACGACGTCCCACGCGACGCGCCCGACGGACTCGACGGACTCGACGGATTCGATGGGTTCGAGGTGCCGGACACCTCCGGCACCGCGGTCGGATACACCCGCAACCTCGCCCTGATCGGAGCCGCGACCGGCGCCCTCCTCGTCCAGCGGGTGATCGGTCCGGACGGAGTCCCGCGCCACGTCGTCCAGCTCGCCGGCCCGTCCCACCCGCGCACCGGGAGCGACCACCACCGGCGTGAAGTGGCCCGGGTGGTCCGGTCGACGGTGCCCTCGGGCACCGATCTCGCCCTGCTGGGCCGGGGCTGGGGCGCCCGAACAGTCGTGGAACTCGCCGCGGACCGGGACTTCACCACCCTCTACACGGTCACCCACGTCGTCACCGTCGGCTCGCCGTCCTCCGCGGTCCGGCCCGCCGACCCCCGCACCGCCGTCTTCGCCCTGCCCCCCGACCGGGCGCCGGGCGAGGCTTCGCTCGCCGACTACCGAGGCCGGGTCACCGGCAGCCACCTCCACCGCCTCGCCACCCCGTGAGGGCGACCGTCCGTCCCCATCCACCCCGGAGACCCCACGTGAACCACCTGCCCACCACCCCGAGGGGCCCGCGCCCGCACCCGCCCGGCCCCGTCGAAGGGCTCCGCGCCCACTCCGCCGCGCTGCGCTCACACGCCGAGCGCCTGCGCTCCGTCGCCGCGGACCTCGAACGCCGCGGCCCGCACACCGACCCCCTCAGGGCCGAGGTCACCGCCCTCGCCGACCGCTGCGCCGTCGCGGCCGGCGGCCTCACCCTCGCCGCCGCCCAACTCGACGTCCGGCGCCGGCCCCGGCGCACCTCCCAGCCGGCCCTCTCCCGAGAGGAGCGCTAGCGGTCGGCGGTCAGATCGTTCGGGAGCGGTTCCAGCGCACTCGAGGGCGGACGCTGAGACGCCAACGCAGCCCGTGCCCACCGCCCCGTCGCCGATCCACGCGCCGACGGCATCCAGCCACGGCCACCCGTCGGCGACGTCCAGCGGGGTGCTCCCGGACATCTCGGCGAGGTCGGCCGCCGGATGGAACGCGTCGCCCCGCGGGTGGGGACGCCGAGCGCGTCCGCGAGCAACCGGCCCACCGACGTCTTCGCCGAGCCGGCCACCCACATCACCACGATGACGTGCCCGGTTGTGGGCCTCGCCCCACGCCGTCTGCCTCCCGCTCTCCACGGCCGCCGGTATTTCCCGCCGAAGCCGGCCGTCGCCCACGACGTGTTCAAGCCTGGCCCACGGCGCGGCCGTGCTTCCGCCGGCGCACCGGACGCACTCTCGGTCACGGGCCGAATACCGTCGAAAGCCCGGGCAAACACCCCGCCACGCAAGATCACCGCTTTGAGGTAAACCCACGGCTTCTCAGGGCCGGTCGGGCGTACCGACCGTTACGGTTCCCAAGGATCTGGACGGGTTGCCGAACGTTCGCCCTCTTATTTCCTCTTTCAACGGTGACGCGCGGGTCCGCCGATCACCGCCCTTGCGAAGGAGAGCTCGACCGATGACCGTTGACACCAGCCCGGAATCCCAGTTGGAGCCCCCTCGGCAGTCCAGTCTGGGCACGGCGGCCGCCCGCAACCTCGCCACCACCACCAAGTCCGCCCCGCAGATGCAGGAGATCACCTCCCGGTGGCTGCTGCGGATGCTCCCCTGGGTGGAGACCAAGGGCGGCGCCTACCGGGTGAACCGCAGGCTCAGTTACACCGTCGGGGACGGTCGCATCGAGTTCGTCCAGGACGGTGCCCGTGTCCAGGTCATCCCGCGCGAACTCGGCGAACTGGCCCTGCTGCGCGGATTCGACGACGTGGAGGTGCTGACGACGATCGCCGGCCGGTGCGTCCAGCGCGATTTCCGTGCCGGCGAGGTACTGGTCGAGCGCGGCAACCCCGCCGAGCAGATCCACCTGATCGCCCACGGCCGGATCAAGCAGACCTCCATCGGCAAGTACGGCGACGAGGTGCGTGTCGCCGTACTCGCGGACGGAGACCGGTTCGGGGAGAACGCCCTGCTGGACGGTGACGCCAGGTGGGACTACACGGCCACCGCCGAGACCGGCGGCACCCTGCTCACCCTGTCCCGCGAAGACTTCGCCACCGTGCTGGCCGGGGCACCACACCTCCAGGACCACGTACGTGAGTTCAACTCGCTGCCCCGTCAGCGGCAGAACCGGCACGGCGAGGCCGAGATCGCGCTGTCGGCCGGCCACACCGGCGAGGCGGAGCTGCCCGGTACCTTCGTCGACTACGAGCTCAAGCCCCGGGAGTACGAACTCTCCATCGCGCAGACGGTGCTGCGGGTCCACACCAGGGTGGCCGACCTCTACAACGAACCGATGAACCAGACCGAGGAGCAACTCAGGCTCACCATCGAGGCGCTGCGTGAGCGCCAGGAGCACGAGCTGGTCAACAACCGGGAGTTCGGTCTGCTCCACAACGCCGCTTTCAAGCAGCGCATCCAGACGCACTCGGGCCCACCCACGCCGGACGACCTCGACGAGCTGCTCTGCCGTCGCCGGGGCACCAAACTCTTCCTCGCCCACCCCCGGACGATCGCGGCGATCGGGCGCGAGTTCAACGCACGCGGGCTCTATCCGGACCACGTCGACGTGGGCGGACAGCAGGTCCCGGCCTGGCGCGGGGTCCCCATCCTGCCCTGCAACAAGATCCCCATCACCAAGGAGAACACCAGCTCGATCCTCGCCATGCGCACCGGCGAGGACAACCAGGGCGTAGTCGGTCTGCGCCAGACCGGTCTGGCGGAGGAGTACGAACCGGGTCTGTCGGTGCGCTTCATGGGCATCGACGAGCGGTCGATCATCTCGTACCTGGTCACCACCTACTACTCGGCGGCGATCCTCGTTCCCGACGCGCTCGGTGTGCTGGAGAACGTACAGATCGCCCGCAAGAGCGAGTAGCGGATTCGCGCGACGGCGCCGACCGTCACGACAGCCCCCGGACCGTCCAGGGCGGACCGAGCATGCCCGGGATCGGCCCGGGAAAGCCCACCCCCACACCAAGGAGCCATGGATGCCCGATCCCGGGCCTTCCCCTGTGCGATCGAGCCTGCCCGCAGCCGCCGCCCGCTTCGGGGTCGATCTCCTCACCAACGTCCTCGCCAACGCCCCGGAGAGCGCGGCGGCCGCCAAGCCCGCGTTGCCGTCCGGGCCCCCGTTGTCCTTCCTCCACGCCGCCGTCCTCCCGACCGCCGTCCCGACCGTCGTCCCCTCAAGGGGGGCCGCACCCGTGGACGTGCCGGTGGAGGCGTCCGTGCCGAACGGCCCCGTCGTGGAACGGATGTTGCGCGGACCCAACGGTCTGGGCACGGCCGGCCTGTACCCGGGCCGGCGCGCGGAGCCGCAGGCTGTCGCGGAATCCGAGCCGAGGGTGGCGGGCCACCCGATCCCCGGCCTCTACTACCACCCGGTGCCGGAGCCCGACCCGGCGCGGGTGGAAGAGGTCAGCCGAAGGATCAAGGACTGGGCCCTGGACGAGGTGGAGCTCTACCCCGAGGACTGGGAGGACCAGTTCGACGGCTTCTCCGTCGGGCGCTACATGGTCGCCTGCCATCCGGACGCCCCGACCGTCGACCACCTGATGATCGCCACACGGCTGATGGTCGCGGAGAACGCGGTCGACGACTGCTACTGCGAGGACCACGGAGGATCGCCCATCGGTCTCGGCGGACGCCTGCTGCTGGCGCACACCGCCCTCGACCCCCTCCACACGACGAAGGACTACCAGCCGCCGTGGGCGCAGTCGCTGCACGCGGACGCCCCGCGACGCGCCTACCGCTCCGCCATGGAGTACTTCGTCCGGCAGTCCACGCCCTCCCAGGCCGACCGGTTCCGGCACGACATGGCCCGACTCCACCTCGGCTACCTCGCCGAAGCCGCCTGGGCCCAGACCGACCACGTCCCCGAGGTGTGGGAATACCTGGCGATGCGGCAGTTCAACAACTTCCGCCCCTGCCCGACCATCACGGACACCGTCGGTGGCTACGAGCTGCCGGCAGACCTGCACGCGCAGCCCGCCATGCAGCGGGTCATCGCGCTCGCGGGCAACGCCACCACGATCGTCAACGACCTGTACTCGTACACCAAGGAACTCGCCGGCCCCGGCAAGCACCTCAACCTGCCCGTGGTGATCGCCGAACGCGAGGGCCTCTCCGACCGCGAGGGCTATCTGAGGGCGGTCGAGGTGCACAACGACCTGATGCGCGACTTCGAATCCGAAGCCGCCGCCGTCGCCGCCGCCTTCCCCGCCCCGAGCGTGCTGCGCTTCCTGCGGGGAGTGGCCGTCTGGGTCGACGGCAACCACTACTGGCACCAGACCAACACCTATCGATACAGCCTGCCCGACTTCTGGTAAGGAATGGGACTCCTCTGTGACCAGCACCGATCTCTCCACGGCCTCCAGCACCTCCGTGTTCATCCCCGGTCCGGCGACGCCCTACCAAGGGGACATCGCCCGGTACTGGGACGTCGAGGCCAGGCCCGTGAACCTGCGTCTCGGTGACGTCGACGGCCTTTACCACCACCACTACGGAATCGGCGACGTCGACCACGAGGCCCTCGGCGACCCTCAGGACCGCGCGTACGAGAAGAGGCTGATCGCCGAGCTCCACCGTCTCGAATCGGCGCAGGCCGAGCTGCTCCTCGACCACCTCGGCCCGATCGGGCGCGACGACACGCTCGTGGACGCCGGATGCGGCCGCGGCGGCTCGATGGTCATGGCCCACCAGCGGTTCGGGTGCAAGGTCGAGGGCGTCACCCTGTCCGCGAAGCAGGCCGACTTCGCCAACCAGCGCGCCCAGGAACTCGGCATCGACGACCACGTCCGCGCCCGGGTCTGCAACATGCTGGGAACGCCCTTCGAGACGGGGCAGGCCGCGGCCTCCTGGAACAACGAGTCGAGCATGTACGTCGACCTGCACGACCTGTTCGCCGAGCACTCCCGCGTCCTCGCGGTCGGCGGTCGCTACGTGACCATCACCGGCTGCTGGAACCCGCGGTACGGGCAGCCCTCGAAGTGGGTGTCCCAGATCAACGCGCACTTCGAGTGCAACATCCACTCCCGCCGGGAATACCTGCGGGCCATGGCCGACAACCGGCTCGTACCGCAGGCGGTCATCGACCTGACCCCGCAAACCCTGCCCTACTGGGAGCTGCGGGCCACGTCTTCCCTGGTCACCGGCATTGAGGAGGCGTTCATCAACTCGTACAAGGACGGCTCTTTCCAGTACGTCCTGATCGCTGCCGACCGCGTCTGACCGATTGCCGATTGCCGATCGGCGATCGGCGAACGTCGGGCGACGGGGGTGGGCACGTCAGCCGACGGGCCCGCCCCCCGGCGCCGGATCGAAGCCCTTGGTGATGAGTCGGACGGCCAGGGTCACTTCCCAAGCGAACACCGGCAGCGCCGCGAGCGAGCCCGCCGCCGACACCTGAGGGTAGAGGCCGAACAGCACGGCGACCGCCGAAGCGCAGATCATGGTCCCGCCGACCAGCCCCAACACGGCGATGAAACGCGGCACGAGCCGGGAGCCGTACATCAGGGACGCCAACACCGGCGTGTTCGCCCCCAGGACGAAGTTGGGGCCGAAGAGGAACGTCCAATCGTGGACCGCGATCAGGGTGTCTCCGGCCATGGCGAGCGAGGCGGGCTCGGCGCCGGTGCCCGCCGAGTCCCTCCGCAGCGTCACGACCGACAGCACGCTGATGATGCCGAGCACGATGACTGCCGCCTCCAGCAGGCGCCCGCAGACATAACCCAGGGCGGCTCCCTCGCCGTGCCTCTTCACGATCGGGTACAGGACGACGCCCGTACCCGTCACCGCGAGGGCGAGTACGAACTCGGACAGCGCGCCGAGGAACACCCGGGTGTCCGCGCCGGAGCCTGTGACGTACGCCGCGCCGTGGAGTACGGGGCCGTAGAGCGTGAGCCCGCCGATCGCCGCGACCTCGGTGACGAGGAACAAGACGCCCGCGACGACGGCCGTTCTCCTGGTTGAGCTCATGTGGACCTCCTTGGAGGTGTACGGCGTACACCTGGCGTGCAGAGTAGGTGTACGGCGTACACTCGTCAAGCCGGGTCTCCGGCGCCGACTGCGAGGGGAGCCCACCGGGATGGCCGAACCGACCGGGGCCGCACGCCGGTCCCCCCTGAACCGCGACCGGGTGCTGCGCACGGCCGTCGCGCTGGCCGACGCCACCGGGATCGAAGGTCTGAGCATGCGCAAGCTCGCCCAGGAACTGGGCGTCGTGCCGATGGCGCTCTACAAACACGTCGCCAACAAGGAAGAGTTGCTGGACGGCATGCTGGACGTCGTCGTCGGGGGCATCGACCGGCAGCCGCAGGGGGCCGACTGGAAGGACACGGTCCGCAGCCGGATTCTCGGAGCGCGCGACACGCTCCGCGTGCACGCCTGGGCGTCGCAGGTACTCCGGTCCCGGTCCCGACCGACGCCCGCCGTGCTGGCCCATCTGGATTCGGTGATCGGCGCGTTCCGCGCCGGCGGACTCTCCCTCGACCTCACCCACCACGTGATGCACGCCCTGGGAAGCCGGGTACTGGGCTTCACCCAGGAGCTGTTCGACCCCCCGCCGGCGGAACCCGACCCGTCGGTCGACCCGTCGACCGAGGCGCTCGCCGCGGCCGCGCAGCGGTATCCCCATGTCGCCGAGCTGGCCGGGGCGGTGGCACACGACCGGGGGTCGGTGGTGGGGCAGGGCTGTGACGACCAGTTCGAGTTCGAGTTCGCGCTGGACCTGCTCCTGGACGGTTTCGAAAAGCTCCACCGGCAGGGATGGAAGTCCTCCGGCGCCGGCGGCACGCGGCGTTAGGTCGGCGCCGTGACGGAAGCGGGCCGGGGAAGGATGTCACCGGTTGGACCGGCGGAAGGCGGCGGTGGGCGCGGTCCGCACGAGGCGTTGAGCAGGTGTGGGACGGGACTCGCGGGCGTCGTCCCGGCGGGTGTCACCGGGCCGGGACGAGCCGCGGCCCAGCGGTCGGGCCGGCGGATCGGTGAGCGCGGCGTCGTCCCGCTCGGGTGGCGGTGGCCGAGGCCCGCTGGGCGATCCCTCCGGCATCGGTCGCTCAGGGCGAGCTCTGCTCGGCGGCGCCGCGGGAACTGTCCGCGGCAGCGTGGCGCGGACTGCCGTCGGTGATCCGGGGCGCCGGCTGCGTGCGGGTGCGGGTGCGGGTGCGCTTGTCGGGGCGGCGGCGCGCGGGGCACCCGACGCGAGTCCGGCCGGCGGGCCGGCGGGGTGGGGTCCGGGTGGCCCGGACCCCACCCCGCCGGCCTCGGCGTCAGCCGCCCGAGACCGGCACCGCGCCGTCCGGGGCGGCTCCGCCCGTCTCGGCCGGGGCGAACTGGGTCCGGTACAGCTCCTCGTAGCGGCCGGCCGCCGCCAGCAGTTCGGCGTGCGTCCCCCGTTCCACGATCCGGCCGTCCTCCACCACCAGGATCAGATCGGCCGCCTGGACGGTCGACAACCGGTGTGCGATCACCACGGCGGTCCGGCCCGCGAGGGCCTCCGCGAGGGCCTCCTGAACGGCCGCCTCCGAGGTGGAGTCGAGGTGCGCGGTGGCCTCGTCGAGGATCACCACCCGCTGGCGGGCCAGCAGCAGCCGCGCGATGGTCAGCCGCTGGCGCTCGCCGCCCGACAACCGGTAGCCGCGTTCGCCGACGACGGTGTCCAGACCGTCCGGCAGCGAGGCGACGAGCCCGTCCAGGCGCGAGCGGCGCAGGGCCTCCCAGAGGTCCTCCTCGCTCGCCTCGGGCCGGGCCAGCAGCAGGTTGGCCCGTACCGACTCGTGGAACAGGTGGCCGTCCTGGGTGACCATGCCGAGGGTCTCGCGGACCGAGTCGGCCGTGAGGTCCCGTACGTCGATCCCGCCGAGCCGGACCGCGCCCTCGTCGGCGTCGTACAGGCGGGGGAGGAGTTGCGCGATGGTCGACTTGCCCGCGCCGGAGGAACCGACCAGCGCGATCATCTGGCCGGGCTCGGCGCGGAAGGACACGTCGTGGAGCACCTGCGTGCCGCCCCGCGCGTCGAGGGTGGCGACCTCCTCCAGCGAGGCGAGCGAGACCTTGTCGGGGGAGGGGTAGCCGAAGGAGACCCGGTCGAACTCCACGGTCACCGGCCCGTCCGGCACCCGTCGGGCGTCGGGCTTCTCGGCGATCAGCGGTTCGAGGTCGAGGATCTCGAAGACCCGCTCGAAGCTCACCATGGCGCTCATCACCTCCACCCGGGCTCCGGCCAGGGCGGTGAGCGGCGAGTAGAGCCGGGTGAGCAGCAGGGCGAGGGCAACGACGGAGCCCGCCTCCAGGCGCCCGTGGACCGCGTAATACCCGCCGAGGCCGTAGACCAGCGCGAGGGCGAGGGCCGAGACCAGGGTGAGGGCGGTGATGAAGGCCGACTGGGCCATGGCCGTGCGGATGCCGATGTCCCGCACCCGGGCCGCCCGCGCCGCGAACTCGGCGGACTCCTCCGAGGGGCGTCCGAAGAGCTTGACCAGGGTGGCGCCCGGCGCGGAGAACCGCTCCGTCATCTGGGTGCCCATCGAGGCGTTGAGCGCCGCGGCCTCCCGCTGCATCGCGGCCATCCGCGCGCCCATCCGCCGCGCCGGCAGTACGAACACCGGCAGCAGGACCAGCGCCAGCAGCGTGATCTGCCAGGAGATGCTCAGCATCACGGCGAGGGTCAGCAGCAGGGTGACGATGTTGGAGACCACCCCGGACAGGGTGTTGCTGAAGGCGCGTTGCGCGCCTATCACGTCGTTGTTGAGTCGACTGACGAGGGCGCCGGTACGGGTGCGGGTGAAGAAGGCGACCGGCATCCGCTGCACGTGGTCGAAGACCGCGGTCCGCAGGTCCAGGATCAGCCCCTCGCCGAGGGTGGCGGACAGTTTGCGGGTCAGCAGGCCGAGGCCGGCTTCGGCCACCGCGATCACCGCGATGAGCAGGGCGAGGCGGGTGATGGTGGCGCTGCTGCCGCCGGCGACGATCGTGTCCACGACCCGGCTCGCGAGCAGGGGGGTCGCCACGGCGAGCAGCGCGGTCACCACACTGAGGAACAGGAAGGCGGTCAGGCCCCGCCGGTGTGGGCGGGCGAAGGCGGCGACCCGGCGCAGGCTCGCCCGGGAGAGGGGGCGGCGGTCCTGCTGCGCGTTCATGGCGCTGTGCAGCGATGTCCAAGCGGTGACTTCCATATCCATGCACCGAAGGTTAAGACCTCAACCATGCTTGAGGTCAACGGTCGCAGGTGGACCGTGCCTCCCACATTCCTCAACTCCGCTTCACCGCATGTCTGTTCACGCTCTCTGCGTTGTCCTTCCAAGGTGGCATCATCGGTCCATGACGCAGGGATCAGAGACCACCCGTCCAGGACGGCAGACCCTCGGCAGTGTCCTCCGGCGTTTCGAACAGTGGGCGCAGGACGCCCCCGACGCGGGCGCGCTCATCACCGGACCGGACCGTCTCACCTACGGGCAGCTCGATGCCCGCGCCAACCAGCTGGCCCACCACCTCATCGCCGCCGGGCTGCCCGACCAGGGCCTGGTGGTCGTGGGCGCCGCGCGACAGCCGGAGCTCGTCGTCGCCCTCCTGGCCGTCCTCAAAGCCGGCGCGACCTACGCCCTGATCGACGTCGCCGACGCGCACACCGGACAACGGCAGCTCACCGCGATCCGGCCCGACGCAGTCCTCACCGACGGCACGCACCACCCCCGCCTCGACGACGGCCGGGGCCTGCGGTTCCTCCGCCTGGACGCCGAGGCGGCCGCCATCGCGGAGCGGTCCACCGAGCGGCCCACCCCCGCGACGCGTGAGCGGCGCACCGCCGCGCTCGTGTTCACCGGTGCGACCACACCGCGGCCCGTGCCCATCAGCCACCCCCTGCTGCTCGCCGCCTGCGACAGTTGGGCCGAGGTCGCGGCACCGGGCCCCGGCGACCGACACCTGATCACCGTCGGGCCCGATGTGACCGCCTTCGCCGTCGGCTGGCCCCGAGCCCTGTGCACGGGCGGCGCCCTGGTCCTGGCCGAGCGCGGCCCCTGGTCGACGCAGAGCGTCCGCTCGGCGGTCGAGGCCCACGCCGTCACCGTCCTGCACACCGACCCGGCCGGGGCCGTCCGACTGCTGCTCGGTGACCGCCCGCAGACCCCCGGGACCCCGGCCCGCGCGGGTGCGCCCGCCCGGTCGCTGCGCATGGTCACTGTCACCGGGGACCGTCTCTACCTCGACGAACACGCCGCCCTGCACGCCCGACTGCGGCCCGGCGCGCGCGTGCTCGCCCTCTACGGGACCACCGAGAGCGCCGGAATCGGCACCTGGTTCGAGCCCTCCCGACTGCTCGAGCCGCCCGCCGCCCCCGAACGCCTCGCGCTGCTCGGGGCCCCCTTCCCCGGCTGCCGCGTCGACCTGCGGGCGGGGCAGATCCTGCTCGGCCCGCCCGACGGCGGGGACGCGATGCCCACCGGCGACATCGGCCTGCTCGGCCCTGACGGCCTGCTGGAATTCCGTGGCCGCCTCCGGGACCGGATCACCGTCGACCGCGGCCACATCGACCCCCACCACCTGGAGTCCCTGATCCGGGGACACGACGGCGTGGGATCCGCGCTCGTCGCCGACGCCCGGGACGACGATCCCGGCAAAGGCCCTCGGGCCGGCGCCCGCGGCCTCGTCGCCTACCTCGCCCCACCACCCGGGACCCCCGGCGACGGGCTGCCCGGCATCGCCGCGCTGCGGGCCCGCCTCGCCGAGGAGGTGCCCGAGGAGCACCTCCCGCAGACCGTCGTCCCGCTGCGCGCCCTGCCCCGGGACCGGGCGGGCCGCGAGGACCGCACCGCCCTTCCCCGGCCGGCCCGGCCGAACGACCCCGCGCGGGCCGCCCGCGGCGCGGGCAAATACGCGGGCGCCGGCGGCGCGACACTCTCGCCCGGTTGCGCCTCCGGCTGCGTGGTGTTCGCCCTGACGCTCGTCGGTCTCGCGCTCACCGACGTGTTCTGGCCCGGTTCGACCGACCTCACCGGGGTGCCGGCCCCCTGGTCGGCCCTCTTCTTCGTCCTCTACGTCTTCGAGGCGCTGGCCTTCGCGCTGGGCGTCGTCTTCCTGTTCGGTGGCGGCGCCCGGATGCGGCGTCACGGCCGGGGCCGCGCCCTGACCCGGGCCGCCCACCTGGCCGTCGTCTACCTGCTCGTCGCCTGGTGGCCCCAGGACAACCTCTACCGGCTCGCCGCCAAACACGACTGGCCGCGCCAGGCCGCCCTCGTCTACACCTTCAACGTCCCTCTGATGATCGCCGGCGCGGTCGTGGCCTGCTACCTCACCCGGAAACCGGCCTCAGCCGGCGAATCGGACGGCTGAGGCGCCCGCCTGCCCGTCACCACCCGCCGTCCGCTCCCGCGGGACCGTCCGTGAATGGCCGCCCCACCGCCAGGGCCTCGGCCCGTACCAGTGCCTCCGCCGCGTCCAGCACGTCCCTGCTGTGCGCGGCCACCAGAACGCCCAACCAGGGCGCCGGCTCGAACGCCGCGGTCGGGATCGCCGGGACGAACACCGCCCCGAGCCGCGCGCAGGCCCTCGCCAGCTCCCCGCACAGCTCGTCGAGCTGTGCGTCCGGCAGCCTTGCCCCCAGGTCCACCCGGTCCGCGATCCGTACGAGGTGTCCCGCGCCCCGCAGCGCGTCGAGCCGGGCCGCCACCATGAAGGCGATGGCCGGCCCGGTCAGGCGCAGGTTGGTCTCGGTAGGCGCCAGGCGGCCCGCCCCGTCCGTGACGAAGTCCACGTCGAACCAGCCCCGGTAGCCGGCCGCCGCCAACTCCCGGCCCACCGCCGCGCCGAAGGCAAGCAGCGGCCCCTTCGTCCCGGCGGGCACCACCCCCGGCCCGATCGTCGCCCCCCGGTAGCCGCCGTCGGCCACGTCCATCACCGCCGCCCCCACCTCGTGGACGCGGCCCGCGCCGTCCACGAACCCGTCGTAGGTGAGGTCCCGCAGGTCACCGCCGGGTTCACCCGCCGCCGGGCCGGGCACGTACTCCTCCACGAGCAGTGGGCCGCGCGGCAGCCGCCGGAGCAGCGCCCGCGCCCCGCCGGCCGAACGCAGCCGCTCCGGCGTGATGACGGTGACCCCCGAACCGCCCACGCCGTACTCCGATTTGAGCACCGAGCCCGCTCCGACGGCGGCCCGTCGCGCCAGCATCCGCGCCGCCGCCCGCCGGGTCTCGGCCCGCCACTGCGCGGGCAGCCTGATCCCGGGGTGCCCACCGCCCGCCAGGACGCGGCCGAACAGGGCGTGCGAGGCCGACTTCGACTCGTGGCACAGCTCGTCCGGTCGCCAGGGCCGGCCCGCCAGTCGCCCGAAGGGCTCCGTCAGCCCCCACGGCACGAGGGGCAGCCCGGCCCCCGTCAGCCGCTCGACCAACGCCGGCCGGGCCCGTACGGCCCGTGACAGGCCCGGCCCCGACTCCACCAGAGCGTCGTACACCTCCACCTCGCCCCAGCCCAACTGCCGCCCCACCAGGGCCGCCCACCCCGCCGGTACCCGAACCGGCAGCACCAGGGCCGCCGGTTCGGGACTGTAGAAAGCGGCCAGCGCGGCGTAGTGGTGCGCGGCGAGCTGCTCCCGGTCCAGGGAGGCGTCGGCGAACTGCGCGTTGAACTCGGCGACGTTGCCGACGTGCACCGCGCGGGCCCCGCCCGTCCATGCCCGCGCCCACCCGGGCAGGGCGACGGGCGCCACCTCGAACCGCACCAGCCCCTCCGGCCCTCCCGAGGCGGCGACCGCGCCCATCGCCCGGTAGAACCCGGCCGCGTGCGGATCGGCGTCGATCAGCAACCGGCCCATGCCCAAAGAGGCCGCCCGGCGCAGCACGTCCCGGTACAACAACCGCCCCACGCCCCGACCGATGACCGCCGGCTCCACGAACAGCAGCCCGAGCCGCGCCCGTACCCCCTCACCCTCCAGGGAGGCCAGTCCCACCACGGCGCCGCGCCCGTCCTGCGCGACCACCACCCGCCGGGCCGTGACATCGTCCGGGCGGAGCCTCAACTCGGTTGCGCAGGAGGCCAGGAACCGCGCGTCGTAGCCCCAGTGGCCCTTGGAGCGAAGGACGAGCGCGGTCAGTGCCCGCGCCTCCTCGGGCCGTGCGGCCCTGAGCCGTTCCACGTACTGACCTCCCCATGGTCCACCGCCCGGACGTGCGGTAGATTCGCCCGGCCCGCGGCGGGGTGCAACCCCTTCCTACCCACGCCTTCCCTCCCACGCGCAGACAGGTTTCCCCATGAGCGACATCCTCGACGGACTCGGCCGGACCAGTGCCTTCGGAGCCCTCGGCCTGGTGCTGCTGGTCCTGGGCATCGTCTTGGTGGACGTACTGACGCCGGGGAAGCTCCGGCGGCAGATCTGGGAGGAGCGCAACCGCAACGCGGCGCTGCTGCTCAGTTCCGCGCTGCTCGGCGTCGGAGGCATCGTGTTCACCTCGATCTGGACGACGTACGAGGACTTCGGCAAGGGCCTGTTGTCCACCGCGGCGTTCGGCGTGCTCGGCCTGGTGCTGATGGCGGTGGCCTTCCTGGTGCTTGACCTGGTGACCCCCGGCAAGCTCGGCGCCATCGTGGTCGACCCGGAGCCGCACCCCGCGGTTTGGGTGACGGCCTCCTGCAACCTCGCCGTGGCCGCCATCGTCGCCGCCTCCATCGCCTGAGCGGCCCCCTCAAGCCAGGCCGAGGGCGAACACCGCGAACCCCGCCGCCAGGACGCCCGCCACGGTCCGGCGCACGGCGCTCGCCCGGGTCCACGGTTCCTCGAAACGGCGCGCGTAGCGGGCGATGCCCACCAACAGGGCCGCGAACAACGGCATCCAGGCCAGCCGGGCCGCGATCCACCCCAGGCTGTCGGGAGCCGTCGTCAGGCCCGCCACCTCCCCGACGAACGAGCCGGGGACGGCAGCCGCCAGCATGGCGCTCTGGTGCCAGCACAGGATCGTCATCGCGCACAGGTTGACCACCACGACCGGCGCCCACAGCGCGGGCCTCGCCAGCAGCCTCGCCAGCCGCTCGCGCAGCAGCATCGCCGCACCCGACTGGACGGCCGCCAGCGCGAGCACCAACAGCGACGGCGGGTGCGAGTTGGTCCGGGCCTCGCCGGGCACCCCGACCATCGACGCGGGGTAGTGGAAGACCGTCAGCAGCGTCGCGAACAGTGCGACGCCGCCCACCAGCAGCGCCCACGCCCCGCGCCGCCCGATCCGGCCCTCGCCCCAGGCCACGCCCAGCTGGTACGCGAACAGCCAACCGGGCAGGATGTTGAGCAGCGACAGCCGGTCGGGCGACGAGTCGGCGAGCGGCCCGTAGCGCAGGGCGTCCACCACCGCGACGGAGGCGAGCAGCGGGGCCGCCGCCCACCCGCCGAGCCGGTGCGCCGCCCGCACGCAGTACGGGGTCAGCGCGGTGACCACCACGTACACGCCGACGAACCACAGGGGCTGGACCACGAGCGTCGCCCCGGTGCGCAACGTGGTCTCCGGCACCCCCACCGCGAACAGCGCCGGAGCCGCCAGCGCCCAGACGGCCGTCACCCCGAGCACCGGCCGCCCGAGCCGGGCGATCCGGCCCTTCAGCCAGGCCCCGGTCGAACCCGGGCGGCGCCGGAAGGACAGGGCGGAGGCGTAGCCGCCGACGAGGAAGAAGACGCCGAGCATCTGCAGCACCCAGCTCGCCGGGGCCAGGGCGCCGAACGCCGACAGCGGGCTCGTGTTGTGCAGTGCGCCCTCGGAGTCGAGGGTGAAGCCACCGAGCAGCCAGTGTCCGGTCGGCACGGCGAGCAGCGCGAGGGCGCGCAGTCCGTCGATCGCCCGGTCCCGGTGCGCGGGGGTGCGACGGTCGATCCGGGCGGCCGCGGCCCGCAGCGCGACCCCCGGCGTCCGCCGGGTGGTCGTGGCGCTCATCGGACGTCTCCCGCCGCTATCGCGGCGAAGGCCGCCAGGGACCGGGTGCCGGACGCGAAGTAGCCGGTGTGGCCCGCCACATCGGTGGCGGGTACCCGGCGGGCGCCGAACGCTGCGGACGTGGGGTCGGTGCCGTGGCCGAGGCCGGCCAGTTCCACGTTCGGGATGTCGGCGATCCAGTCGGAGGGACCCCGGGCGGCCCAGACGCGGGCGCCGGTGCGCAGCGCGGCGACGTTGGCGGCCCGCATGCCGGGCGAGCCGAACGCGACGATGTCGGCGGCGTCGGTGTGGCGGGCCGCGAGCCCGCAGACCACCGAGCCGTAGCTGTGGCAGAACAGCGCCGGGTCAGGGGCGCCGACCGCGTCGAGCCCGGCCGTGAACCGGGCCAGCCGTACGGCGCCCGCCTCGGCCAGCCGCCCTTCGGCCGCGTCGAGGCCGACCCCGACGGGAGTGGTGTAGCCCGTCCAGGCCACCACGGCGGTGTCGGAGCCCTCGGTCGCGGTGCGCAGCGCCCGGGCCATCCCGGCGGGCCCGGTGGCGGGCTCGCGCGCGGCGTCGTGGCCGGCGGCGTCGTTGTCGGAACCCGGGACGATCACCGCGACGTGGGCCGCGTGCTCCAGGTCCCCGAACACCTCGGCGACCTGGCCCCGCCCGCGCGGATCGAAGGACAGGACCTGCCGGCCGGGACGGGCCAGGGAGGCGTAGCGGGCGTCACCCGTGGCGGTGATCGCCAGCCGGTTGGCCTCGTACCGCAGGGCGGGCGGCGCCCCGTCCAGATTGCCCACCACCAGCGGGTGGCGGCTCAGGAGTTCGCGCCGCCGGGCGTCGCCGAGGCCCGCGAAGAACCGCGCGACCTCGGGAGCCGAAGCCGTCGCCGGGTCGGGCAGGGGCCGGCCCGGCAGCGCCTCGGACAGCCAGGCGGCCGTACCCGGCGGCGGACCGGTGACCGGCGTCACGCTGTCCGCGCCCGCCCAACCGGCCGTCCCCGCGACCAGCGTCACAGTCAGCGCGGCGGCGGCCGACGCCCTTCCGAAGCGGCGCATCCGCTTTCCCCTCTCCTCGTGGTGAGGCAGAAGGTAGGAAGCAGACGGCGGCCCGGACATCGGACCGTGGAGCCAAGCCGCGCCTCATACCCGGGTAGGGGGTGGAGGAGGAGCGGCGCGGAATTCAGGCGCTGTCGCCGGGCCGGACCAGCCCCGCCTCGTAGGCGAAGATGACCGCCTGGGCCCGGTCCCGGAGGTCCAGCTTGCCCAGCACCCGCCCGATGTGGGTCTTGACGGTCTGCTCCGCCACCACCAGGTGCCCGGCGATCTCCTGGTTCGACAACCCGCGCGCGATGAGTTCCAGTACCTCGGTCTCACGGGGCGTCAGCCCGTTCAGGCGCAGCGCCGGGTCCTTGCGGGGCGCGGGCCGCTGCTGCACGAAGTTCGCGATCAGCCGACGCGTCACCGAGGGCGCCAGCAGGGCCTCGCCCGAGGCGACGATCCGCACCGCCGCGATCAGGTCGGCCGGCGGCGCGTCCTTGAGGAGGAACCCGGACGCGCCCGCGCGCAGCGCCTCGTAGACGTAGTCGTCGATGTCGAAGGTGGTCAGCATCAGCACCTTCGGCCGGTGGACCACGCCCGGCGGCGGGGCGAGGATATCCCGGGCGGCCGAGAGGCCGTCCATCTCCGGCATCCGCACGTCCATCAGCACCACGTCCGGGTGGACGGTGCGCGAGACGCGCACCCCCTCGCGCCCGTCGGGCGCCTCACCCACCACATCGATGTCGGCCTGGGCGGAAAGCAGTGCGGCGAACCCCGCACGCACCATCGCCTGGTCGTCGACGATGATCACGCGGATGGTCAACTGGGCTCCTCGGCCGAAGGGTTCACGGGCAGTCGGGCGGCGACGCGGAAGCCGCCCTCGGGCAGCGGGCCGGTGTCGAGCGTCCCGCCGGTCAACCGTACGCGCTCGCGCATCCCCACCAGACCGTGGCCCGTCCCCGAGGTCTCCACCGCCACCACGGCGCCCGGGGCGGGGCCGTTGACGACCAGGACGAGCACCTCGTCCGGCTCCTCGGGGGAACGGGTCACCGAGACCCGGATCGGCGCCCCCGGCGCGTGCCGCACCACATTGGCCAGCGCCTCCTGCACGATCCGGTACGCCGACAGGTCGACCGCCGGCGGCACGCCCCGTCCCGCTCCCGCCGCGAGGGACAACTCCACCGGCTGCCCCGCCCGGACGGTCGCCTCCACCAACTGCTGGAGCCGGTCGATCCCCGGCTGCGGAGCCCGTTCACCGGTAGCCGCGTCGCCGCCGTCGCCGCGCAGCACCGTGAGCAGCCGCCGCATCTCGCCCAGCGACTCGCGGGCACTGGCCGCGATCGCCGCGAACTCCTCCCGCACCGGCTCCGCCATGCCCGGCAGCCGGTACGGCGCGGAATCCGCCTGCACCGTGATCACCGACATGTGGTGCGCCACCACGTCGTGCAACTCCCGTGCGATGCGCGCGCGTTCCTCCAGCAGGGTGCGCCGGGACCGCTCCGCCTCACTGATGCCCTCCTGCTCCACGATCCGCTGCTGGGCGTCGCCGAGCAGGCGCAGCGCCCCCGTCAGCGCGAGGAACGTTCCGCCCAGGACGAAGAGGAGCGCGACCGTGTTCGTCACCCCGGCGGGAGCGAAGAAGCCCAGGACGACCCCGACGGCTCCGGTCGCCAACCAGACGCCGACCAGCGTCCGGACCGATTCGCGCAGCCCCAGGCAGATCATCAGCAGCAGGTAGCCGATGATGCCCATCGGTGTCCAGGGCCAAGCGTGTCCCGCCACCTTGTCGGCGTGGATCAGCAGCACGGCCCCGACGGTGTCGGCGAGCAGCACCATGCCCCAGGCGGCCAGCGGCCGGGTCGCGGCGAGCACCAGCGGCACCGTCTGCGCCACGCCGAGCGCTCCCGCCCAACCGCCGCCCGCGCCGTAGTCGTCGGCCAGTACCACGATGGTCACCGGCAGCAGCGTCACGACGAAGACGGCGCTCACGACGAGCGGCGACCACCGCTGCCACGGCCGCGGCGCCCGCGCGAACAGCGGCTCTCCGGGCCGGGCCGGTGTCCGCAGCACCACGGCGAACCGGGTGACCGCGCGCGGCCCCGGGACGGGGGCGGGGGGAGGGGCCGTCGGCCCGGGTGCGTCGCTCATGACGGACCAGCGTATGCGGCCGATGACCGCCGCGACGGGATGGATACGCTGCACCCGGTCGATCAAGGAGGACCGTACCCATGGGCGGAGCAGCCGCACTCGAAAAGCTGGTGCCGGTATTGCTTGCCTTCGGTGGCGGGGTGCTGCTCGCGCGACGCAAGATCGTTCCCTCCGAGGCGTCGAAGATGTTCGCCGACTACGCGTTCCTCTTCGCGGTCCCCTGCTACCTGTTCGGCAACATCTACGCCGGCGACCTCGCCGCCCTCTTCGACTGGCGCGCCATCGGCGGCTACGCGGCGACCGCGGCCCTCGCGGTGCTCGCAGTGGTCCTCGGCGCGGCCGCCTGCGGCATACGCGAGCCCCGCGCCATCGCGTTGCGGGTCATGGCGGGCGTCCAGGTGAACACGGCCTACTTCGCCGTCCCCGTCTTCATCACCGTGTTCGGGACGGCGGCGCCCATCTTCCCGGTGCTGCTGTTCCAGGTCTGCGTACTGTCCCTCGTGGTCATCGCCATCATGGAGCTCGGCCGCGCCGGCGCGGCGAGCGGCGGGCCGGGCATCCGCCTCGCCAGAGCGGTCCGCGCCTCCCTCGTCACCCCGCTCGTGCTGGCCTGCAACGCGGGCATCGTGCTCAACCTGCTGTCGGTGCACCTGCCGAAGGTGGTGCTCGACGGAGCCGCGTTCGTCGGCGACAGCGCGTCCCCGGTCGCCCTGTTCGCGCTCGGCTTGCACCTCGGCGGTGCGGGACTGGGCCTGCGGGACACCACGCGCGAGGAGATGGCGCTGATCGCGGTCAAGTGCCTGGGTTTCCCGCTGTTGGCGTGGCTGGTCTGCGGGGCCCTGTTCGGCGTCCGCGGCGACTGGCTCGCCTACCTCGTGTTGATCGCCGCCATGCCGACCCCGCAGAACTTGTTCGTCTTCGCGCAGCGCTACGACGTGGGGGTCGCTCTCTCGGCCTCGGTCGTGATCAAGAGTTCCGTCGTCTCCCTCCTGCTGCTGCCCCTGTGGCTGCGGGCCGTCGTCTCGTGAGCGGCTCGACCCCACCGCGTACCCCACCGCGTACGCCGGGGTCCGGCGGGCCCGGTGGTCGCCGGTTCGTTCCCCCGGCGGGCCGCGGTCGTTGACCCGGCATGGAGCTGCTGCCGATGAACGCGGCGCCGGGTGTCGGTGAACGGGCCGACGCCGCGGCGGATGCCGCCTGTGACCTCTACGACGCCGTCGCGCCCTGGGCCGCCGGCGAGACCGGCGGTTGGAGCCGGACCGCCGCCGAGGACGCCGCCGAGACCATCGAGACCACCGCGCACGCGCTGGCCCGCATCCACCCGCGTGCCGAGGTCATCCTCGCCCCCGTGCACGCGGCCCTCGCGGAACTGCGCCGCCGACTCGCCCTCGCCCCGGCGGACCCGCTGAGCGCCGACGAGGTCCCGGCGACCCCGCCCACCGTCGGCAATCCGCGCCGGACCCGTTGGGTACGGGTGCACGCCCAGCCCGCACCGCTCACCCGGTCCGGGTCACCTCCGTCGCCCGCGCCACCCGCGCCGAGGCGACCGCCGTCTCGTACAACGCCCTGATCTCCGCGCCGAAGTAGGAGCTGTACGAGGTGTCGTCGGTGTCGCCGCCGGTCTTCCAGCCGCCGATGACCCCGACCACGTCACCGGTGAGGGTGCGCGGGTCGAAGTGGGTCAGGAAGGGCCCGCCGCTCGTCCCTCCCGGGTAGCCGGTGCAGTCGATCCGCTGGAACGAACCGGGGATCTTCGGATCGGAGCTGGTGAACTTCGTCGTACGGTTCACGCACAGGCGCGGCCGGGCGGCGGACGCCGGGTAGCCGACGAGCGTGACGGAGGTCTGTGCGTAGGCGGCGCCGGTCACCAGCCGGTTCCCGCCGACGACGTCCTCGACCAGGGCGCCCGAGGAGTTGGGCCCCACCTGGGCGAAGGCCACGTCGAGGGTGGCCGCCCGGTCCGCGCCCTCGCTCCGGTAGCGGGGGGCGATCCAGACCTTCGCGCGCTCTGCCGAGTCGCGCAGCACCGGGAACATGCCGTACGGCTGCGGTTTGTCGGCCGTGTAGTGCGGCACGAAGGCCACCTGTCGGGCGTCCGCGCCGAGCAGGCAGTGCGCCGCGCTGATCACCAGGTCCCGGCCGGGGGAGGAGACCACGCTCGCGGTGCAGAAGTAGGCCCCGCCGCCCGTCATGACGAACATCCGCCCGACGACCGGCATGCCGTCGAAGTCGCGCCCCACCCCCGGGTGGGCGGCCGCGGCGGCGTAGGCCGGATCGGGGGCCGGACCGGGTTGGACGGCCGCGACGGAATGCGAAGGCGTGGGGGTCGGGGAGGGGGACGGAGCCGGGACGTCCGGGCCCGCCGCGGCATCCGGCGAGGGCTCGGCCATCGCCGGCGCTTGCGGCTCCGGGGGCGCGGGAACCGCCGCGGCCATCCGCTCGGGCGTCCAGAAGGCCTGCGCCTCCACGGCCGACCAGCGCCCGAGGACGGGGGCGCCGTGCGCCTCGGTGGCCGCCAGCGGCCCGCCCACCAGCGCCAGCGCGGCCGTGGCCGCCGCCATCGTCAACGTACGTCGCATGCAAGGGCTCCCTAGATGGCTTGGGGAAAGCGGAACAGCCTGGCGGGGTCGTAGGCGCGGCGGACTTCTTCCAGCCGGGCGAGGTTCGGGCCGTAGTACGCCCGGCGCCAGCCGACGAGCTTCGGATCGACGTAGTTCTGGTACGCGCTGCCGCTCGCCCACGGCCGCAGGTCCCGCCAGAGACCGTCCAGCCACTCCTGGTGCCGGGCCACCTCGGCGGCCGGCGCGGAGTCCGGCCAGTAGGCGAGGTACTGGGCAAGGAAGGCATGGTCGCGGTGGGCGAAGGCGGTGTCCGTGGCGGCCGGCCGGTTCATCGCGCCGCCGCACTCCCCGAGGAACTGCACCACCCCGCGGCCGCCCGCGGGTACCGCGTCCCGGTAACGGCGTACGGCGTCCAGCACCGCCCGCACGGCCGCCTCCGGAAGTCCCGGCCGCGCCCAGAAGTCGGAGCGGCCCGCGTAGGAGTGCCGGTCGACCTGTCCCTGGGGGCCCCGGCCCGGCAACCTGCCCGGCAGCCGGCACTGCGCGGCGCTGCGCTCGGCGCACCCCGACATGGTCCGTACCGCGTCGCCGTACCCCTGGACGGTGACCGAACCGTCCTGCGGTTCGCGACCGATCAGGTCGGACAGCCGGGTCAGCTCCCGCTCCAGTTCGTGGCGACCGTCGAAGCAGAGCACCCGGACGGCCGGGGCGTCGTCGCCACCCGCCTCGATGATGAACTCCAAGTGGCTCCAGAACGGGTCCGGGAGCCCGTCCAGCCAGCGCTGCCAGCCGTCGAGCACGGCTCCGGAATCCGCGCCGGGCCAGCGAAGTTCCGCCGAAGCCACGTCACCGACCGGGTGGGTGCGCAAGCGGAACTCGGTCACGACGCCGAAGTTCCCGCCCCCGCCGCCGCGCAACGCCCAGAACAGATCGGGGTCCCGCTCCGTGTCGGCCTCCCGGACGACCCCGTCCGCGGTGACCACCCGCACCCCGGTCAGAGCGTCGGAGGTGGTCCCGTAGGCCCGTGAGGCCAGGCCCATGCCGCCGCCGAGCGCCAGTCCGGCGATCCCGACGGAAGGACACAGGCCGGTCGGGATGCCCAGCCCCCGTGCGGCGAGGTCACTGTTGAGGTCCCCGAGCCTCGCCCCGGCGCCGATGCGAACACCGTCTCCCTCGACGGCCAGTGCGGCCATGGCCCCGACGTCGACCACCAACCCGGCGGCGGTGGTGGACCAGCCCGCGTAGCTGTGGCCGCCGCCGCGCGGCACCACGCGTACGGCGCAGCGCCGGGCGAACTCCAGGCAGACGGCCACGTCACCGGCGTGCGCCGGGTAGGCCACGGCGCCAGGCGC
The DNA here is from genome assembly GCF_055231995.1 of Streptomyces sp. Tek67B01. Taxonomy (NCBI): domain Bacteria; kingdom Bacillati; phylum Actinomycetota; class Actinomycetes; order Kitasatosporales; family Streptomycetaceae; genus Streptomyces; species Streptomyces sp. Tek67B01. Next base: position 887,335 of record NZ_JBUYUY010000001.1, on the reverse strand, counting down.
GACGGCGTCGTAGCGGGGCTGGAACGACTGCCGGGCCTCCGGGTAGTCCCGGTCACCGGGGACGATCACCCGGCCGTCCGTCGCACGGGCGAGCGCCCCGAAATCGGGGCCGCCCGAGGACCTGCGGGATGCGGCCCGGGCACCCGCCCCCACGGTGGAGAGAGCGGCGGCGGCCGCGCTTATCAGGACCAGACGGCGGTGGAGACTCATCCCTCCTTCCTGCCATCGGCCGGAGCGTTCGGGCCGAAGGCGGGCGGACAAAGCCACGGTTGCCCCCCGAACGGCCCAAACCGCTGTTACCTCCCGGCGCCGCCCGGAACCCCCGTGGGACTCCTCGTCACACCCCGGCTCCGGCGACAGCCATGCCATGCCACGCCCACGAACCCGGCCACGAACCCGGCCGGACCCGGGCACCCGGGCCGACTGCCGGCCCCACGGCCCCGGTTCCGGTGCGGGCGTGCGAGGTGAGGGTCATGCCCGCGCACCCTGGTCCGTCGCCCCCGACCCGGCGATCGGATGGGGCAGTTCCGCCCACTGGTCACCGGGCACGTCCGGGCAAAGCCTCATCAGGGTGAGGGCCTTCACCGGGAGCGGCTCCCGAGCCAACGCCTCGCTGTCGGCGGTGGGCGCGAGCGAGTCGGCCTGCGCCAGGGCCTCGCCGAGCGCCCGCCCGGAGCCCGCCGTGGCCGCGAGGGCCCCGGCCACGGCCGAGCCGAACACCTTGCGCCGCAGCGCCGTCACGTCGTCCGTGAGCTGCCGGCCCGTCACCGCGGGTACGGGCAGGCCGTGCCGGGCCAGCCGGGCCGGGCTGAGCCGGATGTCGCCCAGGTCGCGGTAGACGAGCCGCACGGGGGCGCCGGCGGGGGAGAGGACCACCAGCAGGTTCTGCCCGTGTGCCTCCAGGGCGACCCCGAGGTCAAGCGCCTCCAGGCACACCGAGAGCACGAGCCGGGCGAACCGCTCCCGCCAGGCCGCCGACCGTGCGGCCGGCGTCCCCGCGAGGGCCGCGACCGGAACCACCCGCTCGCCCGGGCGCGCGTACGCCTCCGGCGGCTCGCGGAGGACGGCCGCCAGATCGGGGCTGTGAGCGGTGACCGCGCCCAGGGTACGGGTCACGTGCAAGCGCCCGTCGAGCCGCTCGCACAGTACCTGCGCGAAGTCCGAGAGGGCGGCGGCCGTTTCGATCGAGGTCACGGAGATGTCCCGCACCGAGGAGGTCAACCGGGTACTGAGCGCCGTCTTCACATGGGCGCCGCCCCCGGCCGGGGCGAGGGTCCGCAGCGCCATCAGCGGATGCGCGGTGAGGCCGGCCCCGGCCGGGCGCCCCCCGGCCGGCCCCTTCAGGACGTGCTCCGCCTGCCAGGGGTGGATCGGGATCAGGATGCGGCTCCCGTCCCGCAGCCGGTCCGGCCAGGCCCCCGTCAGCAGGCACTCCCCGGCGTCGACGGCGACCGTCGCGAGCTCCACCAGCGGCCGGTGCTCAGGTGCGTACGCCAGTTGCTCGGCGACCGAGAACCCCGGGCGGGAACGGCAGTTGGGGTGGTACGGGTGCCCGTCGACCACCCGCTGCTCCCACTGCCATCCGGTCTTTGGGGCGTCGCCGGGTTCCTCCCGGGGTTGTCCCGCCCGGGACAGCGCGAGCGAGGCCGTGCTGTGGTCCAGCTCGGCTGCGAACTCGGCGCCGTGCGGCACGCCCAGCGCCTCGACCAACCGGTCGGCCCGGTAGTGGGCGCGCCCGTCGAGGCGCAGCTCCGTCACCCGGTCACCGGTGGCGTACGGGTCGGGCAGCGGACCTTCCAACCGGCCGCCCCCCGTCGTGAACACGACCACGTGATCCGGCCCGCTCTCGCGGCGCTCCACCCACGGCAGCGGTTCGAAGGCCAACGCGCGCCACAGCCGGGTCAGCACGGCCGCCCGCGCGCCGCCGAGCGCGGCGGCGTAGGAGGCGCCGAGCCCAGGGCGTACCTCGGCCAGTTCGGCGGCGACCGTCTCCTCGGCCGAGGGGCGGGGGGAGTGCGTGCGGGCGTGCGTGCTGCGGTCCAGGGTCCTGTCCTCTCTCATAATTGACTTACCCGATGATCGGTGATGATCACCGAATGGATCGAATGGAACCCGTGGACCTCAACGCCGCCGCCGACGCGTACGCCTCCACCCCGCTGCTGAACTGTCTGCTGCGGGAGACGGCCGATCCCACGGGGGAGGAGGGCGTCCACCGGTTGCGCGGCAGCGGGCGGCTGCTGCGGGTGCGCGCCGGCCGCCGGCCCGTACGGCCCGAATTGGGCACCGCGCGGGGCTGGCGCCCGCTCAGCCACACCGAGCTGGTGAAGCTGACTTCCGACGAGCTGCGCCAGTACACCGGGGTCCCCAACGACGAACTGCCGGCCGAGATCAACGACAGCCGGGACACGGTCGCGGCGCTGCTGGCGGCCCGCGCCGCGGCCGAGACCCCCGCGGACCCGTACGTCCTCTCGGAGCAGGCCCTGGTCATGGGGCATCCGCACCACCCCGCCCCCAAGGCGCGCGGCGGCGCCCCGGCCGCGAGCTGGCTGCCGTACGCCCCCGAGGCGCACGCCCGATTCCCGCTCCTGTTCCTCGCGGTGCGAGAGGACCAAGTCGTGGAGGAGGGGGGCCCCGCCACCGCCGACGCGATCGAGGCGCTCGCCGGGATCCTCGACGGCCCCCGGGCGCCCGCCGGGTACCGGCTGCTGCCCGCGCACCCGTGGCAGTCGTCCCTGGTCGGCGGCCGCCCCGCGCTGCGCGAGGCCTTCGCCGACGGGCGGCTGCTGCGGCTCGGTCCGGGCCGGCGGCCCGTGTGGCCGACCGCCTCCGTACGGACCCTCTACGTGCCGGACCCGGCCCGGGACATGTTCGTCAAGTTCAGCCTCGACGTCCGGATCACCAACGACGTGCGCCGGCTGTGGCGGCACGACCTGCTGCGGCTGGGGCGCACGGACGCCGCGGTCCGCGCCGGGTTCGCCGACCTGCGCCGGGCCGGATCGAACGCGGTCTGGCTCTCCGACCGGGGCTACCGTACGGCCGGCTTCGCCTTCGAGGAACTCGCCGTCCTGGTCAGGGACGGCCTGCACGGGCGGCTCGCGCCGGGGTCCGGCCCGCTGCTGGCGGCCGCACTCGCCGAGGGGTTCGAGGGCAGCCCGCTGGCGGCCGCCCCCCGCCCGGTCGAGTGGTGGCGGGCGTACCTGCGCCAGGTGGTGCCGCCGGTGCTGGGCCTGTTCGCCCGGCACGGGATCGTGTTGGAAGCCCACCTGCAGAACTGCCTCGTCGCGGTCGACGGCCGGGGCATGCCGGTCCAGGCGCTGTTCCGGGACGCGGAGGGCGTCAAGCTGCCGACCGACCTGCCGCGCGAGGAGGCCTGGCAGCGGCTCGTCTACTGCCTGGTGGTCAACCACCTGACCGAGATCGCGCAGGCGCTGGCGGAGCGGCACCCCGACGCCGCCGGGCAGCTGTGGCCCGCGGCCCGCGAGGAGCTGCTGCGCTTCGACGCGGCCCACGACCTGCCCGAGATCGCCAGGCTGCTGGCCGTGCCCACGCTGCCGGCGAAGACGAACCTATTGCTGCGGTGGACCGGGGCGGACGGCGCGGAAGCGCGCTACCTGCCGCTGCCGAATCCGCTGCGAACGCAAGGGGGGTAGGGATTCGGCCAAGGTGATTCCGGTTGGCCGCCACCCCCGTGTCAAAGGTATAGACCACTGCTACGTTGGTCGGCGGACCCGCAGCCCTTGGCCCCCGTCAGAGGAGATGTCATGCCCGGCCCGGCCGCCATGCCCAAGTACCAGCGGATCGCCGCCGCGCTGCGGCGGGAACTCGCCCGAGCGGCGGGGAGTCCCGGCGGGAAGTTGCCGTCCGAGCGCAGCCTCGCGGCCCGCTACCAGGTCAACCGGCAGACCGTCCGGGCAGCCCTCCAGGAGTTGCGGGCGGAAGGACTGATCGTCACCGGTCGGCGCGGCACCCGCCCGACACCGGCCGCCACCGACCCCGCCTCCCTCGCGCCGGCGCCGGCGACAGGCGCCCCGCCTACCGGGGCCGCCCGGGCCGCCGTCCCCCAGGGGCGGCTCACGCTCGTCAGCGTGCCGCCGTCCTTCGCCGCCCTGCTCGGGATGCGCGGAGGGGAGCGGACGCTCGTCCACCACCACCGCGAACTCGGTCCCGCGGGGGAGACTCGCCGGCACGCGGTGACGTACCTCTGCCCGCGCGTCGTGGCGCGGACCACGGAGCTGGCGGAGCTGCGCGAGCGGGTGGGCGCCCGCGACCTGGATCTCACACCGCTCGAACGCTGGCTGGAGCGCGCGGCGACACAGGGCCGGACCGTCGAGACGCTCACCATGACCCGCGTCACCCACCCGCCGTCCCCCTCGGCGCCCGCCGGCGGGCTCACGGTGCGCCGCGCGCTCCACGACCCGTCCGGGCGCCTTCTCGCCCTCACCGACCTGGCCTTCCCGGCCTGGGACCGGCTGACCTTCCACCGTGACCGCTCGGCCGCGGCGTTCCGCGTGACCTGAGGCACGGCCACCCGTCCGCGGAGCCGTGACCCGCGCTCCGGACCGGGTGCCGGTTGCGCGTACGGGCGGCCCGGGGCGCCTACCCGATGCCGACGACGCCCGCCCCCGCCTCCGGCTGCGCCCCCGCCTCGGACCCCTCGCCGGCCTGCGTCCGGCCCGAGGCCGGGGCGCCGGCGAGGAGGGCGAGCAGACCCGCCACCTGGACTCCCGCTTCGGCGGGGTGGCGGAACAGCGCGTTGTCGGAGATCTCGTACCGGTTGCGGCGGCCGTCGCGCACGCGACGGAGGTAGCCGTCCGTCTCGAGGTCGGTGACGATCGCCTGGACGGTGCGCTCGGTCAGGGCGCAGCTCATCGCCACGTCCCTGAGGCGGACGCCGGGATCGCGGGCGATGGCCACGAGCACGCGAGCATGGTTCGTCAAGAATGTCCAATTATGTCGCTGAGACGGACTGCCCATACGCTCATGATGCGTCACCGGATTCAGGTGGCGCAATACGTGAAAAGTGTTTCCGGTATTTCTTGACGTAAGAGCGGAAGCAGTCCAACATCTACCGAAGTCAAGGTCCCGCGCCGCAAGCCGACCAGCCCAAGGAGCGAACCCCCATGCCGGTCCCCACCCCTACTGCCCGCACCGCCGAAACCGCTCGTCCTGCCGACACGGGAGTCCCCGTCCCCCGCCCCCGCGCGTACACCGCGGGTCTGCCGTTGATCGAGGACCCGCGGGAGGTGGCCCCGTCGGACGCGCGGGAGCTCTCGAAGGTCTTCTTCGCGCGCCTGCGGGAACTGTCCGAGGGCACCCCGGAGTACCAGTACGTCCGCAACACGTTGATCGAGATGAACGCCTCGCTCGTCCAGTACGCCGTCCGCCGCTTCCGCGGCCGCGGCGAGGGCGGCGACATGGAGGACATCGTCCAGGTCGGAACCATCGGCCTGATCAAGGCCATCGACCGCTTCGACCCGACCCTGGAGAACGAGTTCTCCACCCTCGCCATGCCGTACATCACCGGCGAGATCAAGCGGCACTTCCGTGACACGAGCTGGGCCGTCCACGTCCCGCGCCGGCTCCAGGAACTGCGCATCGACATCGCCAAGGCGAAGGAGGAGCTGACCGTACGGCTGGACCGCTCGCCGACCGTCGCCGATCTCGCCGGGCACCTGCGCCTCACCGAGGAAGAGGTCGTCGAGGGGCTGGTCGCGGCCAACGGTCACACCAGCGGCTCCCTGGACGCCCCGTCCGAGCACGGTGACGCGACCGAGGGTCAGAGCCTCGCCGAGGTAATGGGCGAGGAGGAGCCGGCCATGGAGCTGGTCGAGGACATCCAGACCCTCGCCCCGCTGCTCGAACAGCTCACCGACCGCGAGCGCAAGATGCTCCAGCTGCGCTTCGGCGAGGAACTCACCCAGGCCCAGATCGGCGCCGCCCTCGGCATCTCACAGATGCAGGTCTCTCGTCTGCTGACCCGGCTGCTCGCGCACCTGCGCGCATCGATGCTGGCCGATCCGGAGCCGTCCGAGGCCGCTGCCGGGCGCGCCGCCGCGGCCGCCCCCCGCGCCTGACGGGTTCGAACCTCGAGGGTCTTTCGAGGTCTCGCGGTCCGACAGGCTCGAAAAGGACGCCGGCCTCGCTTCCGCGAAGCCGCCGCCGAAACCCGCCACCACCCCCGACGCACGTCGCCACCCCCGGCGGCGTGCGTCGTCGTGTGCCCGCCGACTCCCTCGGTCTCACCGTGAGGTAGATCACCTTTGCGTTTGCACTGAATAAAGGTGGGAATGAGCGCATCCGGAACGGAACCTTCCAGCGGCCTGTCATGCGCCGGCGGAGGGGCGGGCGGATCCCGCACCGCTTCCACGGCGCGCACCGCCCCACCGGAACGCGCGTCGTTTCCCCACGACCCGCGAGGTGTATGTGTCCACGCTCCAGGCCGAGCACGTGTACAAGGTGTTCGGCAGACGGCCCGGCGACGGCGAAGGCGACGCGGAGGTGATCCGTACGCTCGAAAGCGGCGCCGACCGCGAGGAACTGCGGGCCGAGGGGGTCACGGCCGCCGTGATCGACGCCTCTTTCCGCGTCGAGCCCGGCGAGATCTTCGTCGTCATGGGCCTGTCCGGATCGGGCAAGTCCACCCTCCTGCGCATGCTCAACGGGCTGCTGGAGCCCACCGCGGGACGCATCCTCTTCGACGGCGAGGACCTCACCGCGCTCGCCCCGGCAGAGCTGCGCCGGGTCCGTTCCACGAAGATCAGCATGGTGTTCCAACACTTCGCTCTGTTCCCGCACCGGAACGTGCTGGAGAACGCCGGTTACGGTCTGGAGGTCCAGGGTGTCCCCCGGGCCGAGCGCGAACGGCGCGCCGCCGAGGCGCTGGCGCTGTGCGGGCTCGGCGGCTGGGAGAAGTCCTGGCCCGATGAGCTGTCCGGCGGCATGCAGCAGCGCGTCGGCCTCGCCCGCGCCCTCGCCACGGACGCCGACCTGCTCCTGATGGACGAGTCCTTCAGCGCCCTCGACCCGCTGATCCGCCGCGACATGCAGGACCAGCTGCTCGAACTCCAGCGCACGCTGAAGAAGACGATCGTCTTCATCACCCACGACCTCAACGAGGCCATGCGACTGGGTGACTCGATCGCCGTCATGCGCGACGGCAGGATCGTCCAGCAGGGCACCGCCGAGGACATCCTGGTCCGGCCGGCCGACGAGTACGTCGCCTCCTTCATCCAGGACGTCGACCGCTCCCGGGTCCTGACGGCCGACGCCGTCATGGACGAACCCGAGCCGGGCGCCGACGCCTGCGACTGCCCCACCGTCAGCGCGGCCACCCCGCTCGCCGACCTGTGCGCGGTCAGCGCCCGCGTCCCGCACCCCGTCGCCGTCACCGGCGCGGACGGCTCCGTCGTGGGTTCGGTGGGACAGGACCGCCTCATCGCCTTCATCGGTGACGAACAGCGACCCCCGATGCACTGCGCGACGGAGGTGGCCGCCTGATGCCCCGCATCCCTCTCGGCGCCTGGGTCGACAGCGGTGTCGACTTCCTCCAGCGCCACCTGTCCTGGCTCTTCGAGGCGATCAGCTCGCTGGTCAACGGCCTCTACGACGGCATCGACGCCGTCCTGTCCGCCCCCGCCCCCCTGCTGTTCGCGGGCATCCTCGCCATCGGCGCCTGGTGGCTGCGCGGGCTGCTCGCCGGCCTGTCGGCCTTCGCCGGGTTCGCGCTCGTCGACTCCGTCGGCCTGTGGGACGACGCGATGTCCACGCTCTCCCTGGTCCTGGTAGCCACCCTGGTGACCCTGGTGATCGCGGTGCCGCTGGGCATCTGGGCGTCCCGATCCGACCGGACGAGCGCGGTGTTGCGGCCCGCCCTCGACTTCATGCAGACCATGCCCGCCATGGTCTATCTCATTCCCGGCATCATCTTCTTCGGGGTCGGCGTGGTGCCCGGCATCATCGCCACCATCATCTTCTCGCTGCCCCCGGGCGTACGGATGACCGAGCTCGGCATCCGCCAGGTCGACGGCGAGCTGGTCGAGGCCGCCAACGCCTTCGGCACCACCCCGCGCAACACCCTCATGCGGGTGCAGTTGCCGCTGGCGCTGCCCACGATCATGGCCGGCATCAACCAGGTCATCATGCTCGGCCTCTCCATGGTCGTCATCGCCGGAATGGTCGGCGGCGGCGGGCTCGGCGGCGCCGTCTACCGCGCCATCGGCAGCGTCGACATCGGCCTCGGCTTCGAGGCGGGCATCTCCATCGTCATCCTCGCCATGTACCTGGACCGGATGACCGGCGCCCTGGGGCGGCAGGTCTCCCCGCTCGGCAGGCGCGCCCTCGCCAAGGCCCGCGCCGCCACGCGGGGCGCCGCCCGGGTGTGGCAGCACCGGCCGCAGCCCGTGCACGCCCTGAGCGGCGTCGTGGTCCTGGCCCTCGTCGCGGGCGGCCTGGGCGTGTTCGGCGGCGGGACGAAGACGTCGACCGCCTCCGGCCTGCCCGACACCGGCAAGGGCCGCACCGTCAGCATCGGCTACATCCCCTGGGACGAGGGCATCGCCTCCACCTTCCTGTGGAAGGAGCTCCTGGAGCGACGCGGCTACAAGGTCGACGCCCGCCAGCTGGAGCTCGGCGCGCTCTTCACCGGCCTGGCGGGTGGCCAGATCGACGTCCAGACCGACGCGTGGCTGCCGGTCACCCAGTCCGAGTACTGGAAGAAGTACGGGAACAAGCTCGACGACCTGGGTGCCTGGTACGGCCCGACGTCCCTGGAAGTGAGCGTCCCCTCGTACATGAGGGACGTCACCTCCCTCGCCGACCTCAAGGGCAAGGGCAGCCGGTTCAAGGGCCGGATCATCGGCATCGAGCCCAGCGCGGGCGAGATGAAGATGCTCAAGGACAAGGTGCTGCCGCAGTACGGCCTCGACGGCGAGTACCAGGTCGTGGACGGCTCGACCCCCGGCATGCTCGCCGAACTCAAGCGGGCCTACGCCAAGAAGGAGCCGGTCGCGGTCGTGCTCTGGTCGCCGCACTGGGCCTACGCCTCCTACGACATGAAGAAGCTCCAGGACCCGCAGGGCGCATGGGGCAAGGGCGACGGCATCCACACCGTCACCCGCAAGGGCTTCGCCGCCGACGAGCCCGAGGTCGCGGCCCGGATGCGCTCGTTCAAGCTGACCGAGCAGCAGCTGACCGGCCTGGAGGCCAAGATCCAGGAGACCGGCAAGGGCAAGGAACAACAGGCCGTCCGCGCCTGGCTGGACGCCCACCCGGAGGTCGCCAAGCTCGGCTGACGGCCAGGTACACGGGCGCCGGTGCGCGAGGGACCCTACGGTCCTTCGCGCACCGGCGCTTCGGCGACGGCGGCCGGCCCTCAGCCGGCCATGACCCGCTCGGGCTCGGTCGCCCGCGACCGCCGGGCGGCGCCGCCCGGCCGAAGCGGCCACCAGAGGGAGCGCCCCAGCAGCGCGGCGAGCGCCGGCACGAGCACGATCGACAGCAGGAAGGCGGAGAGCAGGATGCCGAGCCCCGTCGCGAAGCCGATCTGCCGCGTCGAGGAACCGGGGCCCGCGGCCAGACTGCCGAAGGAGATCGCCAGGACCAGCCCCGCCGTCGCGATGGCGGGCGCCGTGTGCCGGACCGCCCGGGCCACCGCCGCGCGGACCGGACCGGGCCGCTCCATCTCCTCCCGGATCCGGTCGGTGATCAGGATGTTGTAGTCGGTGCCCAACGCCACCACGAACAGGAACAACACCAGCGGCAGCGTGAAGTCCACGCCCGGCCGCTCCAGTGCGTGCTGGAACACCAGCGCGGCGGCGCCGAGCGTGGCGGCGAACCCCAGCCCCACCGACAGCATCAGGACGACCGGCGCGAGCAGGCTCCGCAGCAGCAGGAGCAGGATCAGCGCGATCAATACCGCAGCCACCGGGAACACCACCCGCAGGTCCTCGTCCACCGCGACCGAGATGTCGGAGAAGACCGCCGCCGTGCCGCCGGCGTGGGCCTCGGTACCCTCAGGTCGGTGCTCGGCCACCGCCTTCCGCAGCGGACCGGCGACCAAGTCCCGGGCCTCCTGCCGACGCTGGTCGACGGTGAGGAGCACATCGATGCGAGCCGCCCGGCGGTCATCGCTCAACACCACCGGCGCCACCTGCCCCACCCCGGGGACCCGGGCGAGCGCCCGTGCCAGGCCGTCCAGCCGCCCGGCGGCCAGCGCGCCCCCGTCGGAGGCGGTCACGAACACCCCGGCCGGGTCCGAGACCCCGGCCGGCAACGCGCGGGCGATCTCGGCGGCCGTGTCCGACGCGGCCGTGCGCGGCCCGTCCGGGCCGCCCTGGCCGTAGTCCATCCGTATCCCCACCAGACCGGCGGCCAGTGCCCCGAGCAGGGCCACCGAGGCGAGCGCCGCCGTCAGCGGGCGCCGCGCGATCCACTCGCCCGTCCGGGCGGCCACGCCCGGACGGGGTTCCCGCTCCCACGCGCGCGACGGCCAGAACATCTTGCGCCCGGCGACCGCGAGGAGGGCCGGCATCAGCGTCAGGCTGCCCAGCAGCATCACCAGGACGGACACCGCGATCGCCGGACCGAGCACCCTGAACTGCCCGAAGGTGGCGACCCCCAGGGTCGAGAACGCGGCGACGATGGTCAACGCCGCGCAGGTGACGGCCGTACCCACGCGGCCCGCCACCTCGGCCGCCGCCTCCCGGCCGCTCTGCCCGGGCCGCGCCCGCAGCTGTTCGCGGAAGCGGAACAGCAGGAAGAGGAAGTAGTCGATGCCGATGCCCAGCAGCACCACGCCGATCAGTTGCGGTGTCGACGTGTCCAGCCGCACCCCCGTCAGCAGTGCGGCGCCGACCACCGCGCCCGTCGCGGCGCCGCCGACGACGCTCACCGCGAACAGCGGGATCACGGCCGCCATGACGCTGCGGAACACCAGGAGGTGCAGCAGCACGATCACGCCGAGCACCAGCGCGCCCACCACCGTCGACCGGGTCTTCCCGTCGTCGGCGGTGTCCACGGACTCGGGGAGCGCGCCCGTGAACCCGGTGCGCAGCCCTTCCCCGGCGAACTCGGCCCGGGTCGTGTCCCGGAAGGCCCGGTACAGGTCCTGCATGCCCGGATCGGTCGGGTTTCCCGTCAACTCCACCGCCAGCAGCCGGAAACCGCGGTCCGGCGCCGTCATGACCGGGCTGATCCGCGGACGCTGGGAATAGTCCCGGCCGAACGGCGCCGAGTCCTCGGTCTTGGGCATCGCGACCCGTCGCCGCGCCAGTTCCGCGGCCTCGGCGTCGATCCGTCGTTCGTCCTGGGCCGTCAGCGCGCCGCCGTCGGAGCGGGCCACGAACAGCGTCAGCGGATTGGCGTCGGGCCTGGTCCCGAAGTGCCGCTCGGCCACCCGCAGGGCCGCGGCGGAGTCGTAGCCGGCGGGCAGGAACTCGCCGGTGCTCGCCTCGGTGGCGCGGGGGGCGAAAGCCTGGCCCAGCACGGCCAGGGCGATGCCCAACACCGCCCAGACGGCGATGACCTTCCATGGACTTCGGGCGGCGAAGCCGGTCAGGGCGCGGATCAAAGGGTCCTCCATCACGTCACTGGACCGGTGGTTCCCGGCCGCTCATCAGCCCATCACCGCACGCGCCGGGAAACGTCGGGACGGGGGAGGAGTCCGCACCCGGGACCGTGGCCGGGCACGCGCCGCCGACCGGGACCCGAGTCCCGGGTCCGGCTCCGCCCCGGGGTACGGCGGCGGAGGGCGGTGCGCGCGAGACAATGTGTCCGGAGCGAAAGAGCGCGGCCGGTACCGATCGGGTGGCGCGCGTCGACGAGGGGGAGGACCGGGCAGCATGCCGACACTGCTTGGGGGTGGCCCGCGCACGAGGCCGGAGGGTGGCCCGCGCACCCCGACCGGGCCCTTCGCCTGGACCCGCAACGACGCGCTCGTGGTCGTCGGCGCGGCCGCGGTGGACGTGTTGGGCTACTCGGCCTCCGCCACGATCGACGGGACGGTTCTGCGCGTTCCCGGCTTCGCCCTCCTCGTGCTCGCCGCGCTCTGCCTGCTCGCCCGCCGGCGTCATCCGGGTCCCGTGGCCGCCGCGGTCCTGGTGGTCGACCTCGCCATGGAACTCACCGCCCCGCTGCCCCAGCACTTCACGGGCGCCCTCGCCGTCGCCCTGTACTCGGTCGGCAGGATGAGCGGCCCCCGAACCGTCGCGGGGGCCGCCGCCCTGACCGTGGCGATGCCGCTCCTCGCCCGGACCGAGAGTTGGACCGCCGCCGGATGGGGCGCGCTCAACACCGCGCTGGCCGCGGCCCTCAGCATCGGCGCGGGCCTGTCGATGGGCCGCCGGCAGCGCGAGGGGGAGGCGAGACGCGTGCTGCTGGCCGACCGGGCGGTGGCCGAGGAACGCCGCCGGATCGCCAGGGAGCTCCACGACATCGTGGCCCACCACATCACCACCATGCAGCTGATGGCCGGTGGGGCGAGGGCCAACCTGGTCCACGACCCAGAGGCGGCCCGTGAGGCCCTCGTCGTCCTGGAGGGGTCGGGCCGGACGGCGCTGGGCGAGATGCGCCAACTCCTGCGCGTCCTGAGGGCGGGCGAGGACCCCGAGAGCGCCCCGCCGGCCCCCCAGCCCGGAACCGCGGACCTCGACCGCATCGTGACCGAAGCCCGGCTCGCCGGGACGGAGACGGCGTTCACCGTCGACGGTCCCGTCCGGCAGCTTCCGCCGAGCGTGGGCCTGACCGTGTTCCGGATCGTGCAGGAGGCGTTGACCAACACCCGCAGGCACGCGGGCCGGGCGAAGGCCGACGTACGGCTGAGCTACCGCCCCGACCACGTCCTCGTGGAGGTGTCCGACGACGGTCCCGGCGGCCCGGCGGGCGGCGCGCCGGCCGGACGTCCGCCCGCGCACCCGGCGCCCTCACCAGCGGCACCCGGCTCCGGGTACGGTCTGCTGGGAATGCGTGAACGGGTCGCCCTCCAAGGCGGCACCCTGGAGGCCGCGCCGCTCGACGGCGGCGGCTTCCGGGTGGCGGCCGTCCTGCCGGCGTCGTGACGGGCGTGACGGAGGTGACGGGCACCGGCCCGGTAGGGGAAGGGGACCACACATGATCCGGGTGCTCATCGCGGACGACCAGCCGCTCGTCCGGCGCGGCTTGGCGCTGATCCTTGCGCCGGAGCCGGACGTCGAGGTCGTCGGCGAAGCCGGGGACGGGGCCGAGGCGGTGGCACTCGTACGCGTACTGCGGCCCGACGTGGTGGTGATGGACATCCGGATGCCGGTGCTCGACGGAGTCGCGGCTACCGCCGAACTGGCCCGCACCGCGTCCGGGTCCCGGGTACTGGCCCTCAGCACCTTCGACATGGACGAGTACGTGGTCGGCGCCCTGCGCGCGGGCGCGTACGGCTTCCTCCCCAAGGACGTCTCCCCGGAGGAACTGATCACGGCCGTCCGAACCGTGCACACGGGCGAGGCGGCCGTCGCACCGCGGCTGCTCACCCGGCTCATCTCCACCTACGTCCGCACCCCCGCCCCGTCCCCGCGGCCCGTGTGCGTCCCGGCGGGACAGGACGGTCTGACCCCGCGCGAGCTGGAGATCTGGCGGCTGCTCGCCCAGGGCCTCGACAACGCCGAGATCGCCGGGGAACTGGACATCAGCGTCTCCACGGTGAAGAACCACCTCACCGGCGTGTTCGGCAAGCTGGGCGTACGCGACCGCGCCCAGGCGGTCATCGCGGCCTACGAGTCGGGCCTGGTCGCGGTCGAGGGCGGGGGCTCCTGAGGCCGGGGCCGGCGCGCGACCCCGCGAGCGAGGCGGTGCCGGCCGGAACCCCGGGCGGACCGGCCGTGCGTACGACGAGCCGCGCATGACACAGTGCCGGCAGCACGACCGCCGGACCAGGGAGTAGCCATGCCCGACCCGCACACCGCGCCGCCGAGGCTCCGGGTGGCGCCCGGAGCCGCCGGGGCCCACCCCGCCCTGCCGCCCTGCCCGGTGTGCGCCGGCCGCGCGGAACGGATCTCCTGGCGCGGGCGCCCGGGGGAGCCTCTGGTCCTGGTCTTCGATCCCTGCGGCCACCGCCACGCCACACCGTCCCCGCCGCTCCTGGCCGTCGCCCCCGGGATGACGCTCGACATCTGACCCCCGCACCCCGCGTCCCCACACGGGCCAGGGCCCCCCGGGGCCGGCGGGACGTGCCCGGCACGGCGGGGCTGGTACCGCTCGGCCGCGTGCGCGCCCCTGCGTCGGGAAGGAGCGGCCCGGGTGTATGCAGGAGTCATGGACCTACGCCCGCAGCACGGAGGGACTCGCCGGTACCCGCAAGCGCGCATGGCGATGTTGTCCGTTCCCCTGGCGCTGATCGCGATCGTCACCGCCGTCGACGTGCTCGCGCCGCCCGACGTGCATCTCGGCCCTTTCCTCGCCGCCGCCCCGGCCGTCACCGCCTCGTTCGCGGGGCCCAGGGCGACCGCGTTCGTCGGCGCCATGGCGGTCGCGGCGCAGGTGGCGGTGGCGGTCGCCAGGACCACGGCCACCGACCTGAACCACACCGTCCAGATCATCACGCTCATCCTCATCTCGGTGTTCGTCACCTTCTTCGCACACCTGCGGGAGGTGCACGAGGCGCAGCTCACCCAGCTCCGTTCGGTCGCCGAGACCGCGCAGCAGGTCCTGTTGCGGCCCCTGCGGGAGCGCCTGGGCCCCCTGCGGTTGGCCTCGGTCTACCTGGCGGCCGAGGCCGAGGCGCAGATCGGCGGTGACCTCTACGCCGCGACCCGTACGGACGACGGCACCCGGCTGCTCATCGGGGATGTCCGGGGCAAGGGCCTGGAGGCGGTCGGCGAGGCGGCGATCGTCCTCGGCGCCTTCCGCTCGGCCGCACACCGCAAGGCGGGTCTGCCCGAGCTGGTCGCCTACCTCGACGGCGCGGTCGCCGCGGACATGGACGACGAGACGCGAGACGACGGGGGCCGGCCGCCGGGGGAGGGTTTCACCACCGCCGCCGTGGTCGACATCCCCGACGCCGAGACGATCCTGCGGGTCGTCAGCTGCGGTCACCCCCCGCCGCTGTTGCTGCGCGACGGCAGGGCCGTCCCGCTCCAGGTGGACCACCCCGCACCGCCGCTGGGGCTCTCGGGCCTCGTGCCGGGCGGCTTCACCGCGCAGTCGTTCCCCTTCGAACCGGGCGACGTGGTGCTCCTGTACACGGACGGGGTCATCGAGGCACGGGACGCGGCCGGCGCCTTCTACCCCCTGACCGAGCGGGCCGCCGCCTGGCCGGGCGAGGGTCCGGAGGGCCTGCTGCGCCACCTCTGCGCGGACCTGCTCCGACACTCCCCCGGGGGGCGGCTGGGGGACGACGCGGCGCTGGTGGCGATCGAGCGGCTCGACGGAGTCTGAGGCCACGCCCCCTTCATGCGCGAAGTTGCGTGGTAGAGCGCGATTTCAAGCATCTTTCTTCATGGCGAGCCCGGGAGCCGCTATCTTGGCGTTGTTGTTTGCCAGGCGCATGCCAAAGCGGTGAGTCCCTGACCCGGACCGCACGAGGAGCTGCCCCATGACACTGACCCTGAGGCGCGTCCCTTCCTTCCCCAGTCCCACCCCCAGGAGACACCGGGCCCGCACGCGCCGCCGCATACCGGGCGCCGCCCTGCTCGCCGGAGTCCTCGCCGTGGCGGGACTGGCCGCCGCCGGCCCCATGGCCCCACCGGCCGACGCGGCCCCGGCCCCCGCCACGGCGGGCAACGCCACCGGCGTCACCCGGTCCGGCAACACCTTCACCGTGACCACCTCCTCCGGCGCCAAGGCGCGCGTGGTCGTCGCCCGCGCCGACATCTTCCGGCTGTGGCTCTCGCCCGACGGGGCCTTCACCCAGGACCCGGCGGGCACCGACCTCGCCCCCACCACCGACTTCGGCCCCGTCGACGCCACCTACACGGATGCGGGCGGCTACTACCGGATCAACACCGGCGCCCTGTCCGTACGCGTCAACAAGACGCCCCTGCGGTTCTCCGTCTACCGAGCCGACAACGCCACCCTCGTCTGGCAGGAGAGCCGGCCCACCTCCTGGACCGCCACACGGACCACCCAGTACCTCGCCCGGGGCGCCGACGAGCAGTTCTACGGAACCGGCCTGCGCCTCGGGGAATGGGCCCTGCGCGGCAAGACCGTCCCCGTGGCCGTCGACAACAAGTGGCGCGAGAACGACAACGCCAGCCCGGCCCCCTTCTACATGTCCACCAACGGCTACGGCGTCATGCGCAACACCTGGGCCCCCGGCTCGTACGGGTTCAACGCGCCCACCACCCTCACCCACGACGAGAAGCGCTTCGACGCCTGGTACTTCACCGGCGACTCCCTCAAGTCGGTCCTCGACGCCTACACCGACGTCAGCGGAAAACCCTTCATGGCGCCCATGTGGGGCTTCGAACTCGGCAACGCCGACTGCTTCAACGCGTCGAACCCCGCCTACCAGGGGAACCACGACCGCCCGCGCCACCAGAGCACCCCGGACGTGGTCGGCTACGCCGCCGACGCCCGCGCCGCCGACATGCCCTCGGGCTGGTTCCTGCCCAACGACGGCTACGGCTGCGGCTACACCGCGCCCCTGAAGTCCACCGTCGACGCCCTGAAGGCCAAGGGGTTCCAGACCGGCCTGTGGACCTCCACCGGCCTCACCGACATCGCGACCGAGGTCGCCACCGCCGGCACCCGGGGCGTGAAGACGGACGTCGCCTGGATCGGCGGCGGGTACAAGAGCGCCTTCACCGGCGTCCGGCAGGCCGTCGACGGCATCGAGAAGAACTCCGATGCCCGGCGCTACGTCTGGACCGTGGACGGCTGGGCCGGCACCCAGCGCAACGCCGTCGTCTGGACCGGCGACACCAACGGCACCTGGGACGACATGCGCTGGCACGTCCCCGCCATCGCGGGCGCCGGGCTGTCCGGCCTCAACTACGCCTCCGGTGACATCGACGGGATCTTCGGCGGGAGCCCCGAGACCTACGTCCGGGACCTCCAGTGGAAGTCCTTCACCCCGGCGTTCATGACCATGTCCGGCTGGGGCGCGACCAACCCGGCCGCCGGTTACCAGGACAAGCAGCCCTGGCGGTTCGCCGAGCCCTACCTGTCCGTCAACCGCAAGTACCTCCAGCTCAAGATGCGGCTGATGCCGTACCTGTACACGATGAGTCGCGTCGCGCACGACACCGGCGTGCCCAGCACCCGCGCGTTGGTCCTGGAGTATCCGGACGACCCGGTGGCCCGCGGCAACCTCACCAGCGGCCAGTTCATGGCGGGCGACTCCTTCCTCGTCGCACCCGTCGTCTCCGACACCTCCGTACGCGACGGCATCTACCTCCCCGCCGGCACCTGGACCGACTACTGGACCGGCACGACCTACTCGGGCCCCGGCTGGCTCAACGGCTACCGGGCGCCCCTCGACACGCTGCCGCTCTTCGTGAAGGGCGGCGCCATCGTGCCGATGTGGCCGCAGATGAACTACACCGGCGAGAAGCCCGTCTCCACCCTCACCTACGACATCCACCCGCGCGGGAACTCCGCCTTCAACCTCTACGAGGACGACGGCCGCACCCGCGCGTACGAGTCGGGCGCGTTCGCCCGCCAACAGGTGGACGTCAGCGCCCCCACCGCAGGTACGGGCGCCGTCACCGTGTCCGTGGGCGCGCCCGTCGGCAGCTACGCCAGCCAATCCGCCTCGCGCGGATACGAGTTCACCCTGCACGTCGCCTCCGCTCCCACCGCCCTCACCGTCGACGGCGCAGCCCTCCCCCCGCTCGCCTCCAAGAGCGCGTACGACGCCGCCACCACCGGATGGTTCTTCGACCCGGCCGACCGCTCGGGCGTCCTGTGGGTCAAGACCGGTACGAAACAAGGTGCCTTCAGCGTCACGGCCTCCGGGGTGCGCCTCCCCGCGGCCGGCGCCGTCCCGACCGGCTCCGGCCCCCTGCCGCAGTCGGCCTGGAGCCTGATCTCCGCCGACAGTCAGGAGAGCGCCGCCGAGAACGGTGCCGCCGTGAACGCCTTCGACGGCGACCCGTCCACGATGTGGCACACGGCGTGGTCCTCCGGCGCCGCCGCCCCACTGCCGCACGACCTGTGGATCGACCTGGGCGCCCGCTACACCGTCGACGGCCTGGGCTACCTGCCCCGGCAGGACGGCGGGGTCAACGGGCGGATCGGCTCCTACGAGATCTACCTGTCCGACACCACCACCGACTGGGGCGCACCGGTGGCCACCGGGACCTTCGCCGACACCGCGTCGGAGAAACGGATCAACCTGCCCGCGAAGACGGGCCGCTACCTGCGCCTGCGCGCCTTGGGCGAGGCGGGCGGTCGAGGACCCTGGACGAGCGCGGCCGAACTCACCGCCACCGGACGGGCGGCTCCCCTCCCCGCCGACGCCACCCCCGCCGACTCCGTGCCTTAACTCCCGGACACGCCCGTAGTGGGTCGACACCCGGAACCGCGCCCGCCTGGAGTCCGGACTCCCCGGCGCGCGCGGTTCCGGGTTGCCGCCCGGGCCCTGCTTCGATCGTCACCGAGCCGAAAACCCAAGTCAATCCCCGGGTTTCGTCCACAGACCCAAGCTGTAGCTTGGCTCTCATGACCCTCGACGACCTCCGCGTCTTCGTCGCCGTGTGCCGTACCGGCAGCCTGAGCGCCGTCGCGCGCGATCTCGGCCGGACCCAGCCCGCCGTCAGCCAGCACGTCCGGCGCCTGGAGAAGGAGACCGGCGCCGCGCTGCTGGAACGTCACGCCCGCGGGGTGGTCCCCACCGAAGCCGGCCGAATCCTGCTCGCCGCCGCTGCCGACGGCATCGCCGGCCTCGACGGCGCCCTGCGCCGCCTCGACGACCTCGTCCACGGGGACGCCGGATCGGTACGCGTCACCACCGGCGCGACGACCGTCCGGCACTTCATGTCCGAGGCCGTCGTCACCTTCCGACGCCGCCACCCCGAGGTGAGCCTGGAGTTCCAAACCGAGAACTCCAGCAGCAGTTGCTTCGCCGCCCTCGCCGCCGACGACCTGGACCTCGCCTGGATCACCATCGGCGACCCCGTCCGCGGCATCGAACAGCGCCCCGTCATGCACCTGCCCTGGGTCCTCGCCGTCGGCGCCGACGACCCCCTCGCCGGACGGCCCCGCATCGAACCCGCCGAACTCGGCGGCATCCGCCACATCCGGCTCCCGGAGAACTCCGCCTCCCGCGCCCAGCTCGATACCGCCCTCGCCGCCCGCGGGGTCCGCATCAGCCGCTCCGACACCAGCGTGGCCGACTGGGACACCGCCCTGCTCCTGGCCGAACTCGGCCTCGGACACGCCTTGGTACCGGCCCTGCCGGGCTGGCGGGTCCCCGGGTCCGAGGGGCCGCTCCGACTGCTGCCCGTCCCCGCCCTTCCGCCCCTCGCGGTGGGCTGGGCCGTCCGCCGCTGGAGCGCCCTGACCCCACCGGCCCGTCTCTTCGCCGACGAGGTCGCCCGCTCCTGCACCGCCCGCGCCGCCGCCGACCCGCGGACCCCGCACGGGTCCCGATCGGAGCGGACCTGACCGGGTTGGCCCACCGCAGTTGGGCGGTGCCCCTCAGTCGGGGTCCCGCGGCGCGGACGGGGCGCCCGCCGGCGCCGCCGGGGCCGGCCCCAAGGTCGTGGTGCCCGGGACCGCCCGGTGCCCGAGGCCCGTGCGGTACACGTCGAGGGCCGCCTCCGTGTGGCCGGCGCGCCGCAGCAGGTCTCCGAGGAGCCGGCACAGGTCCGCGAGATCGCCGTCGGCCCCGCTGCGCTCGAGCAGGGCCAACGCCCGAACGTAGTGCCCCTCGGCGCCCTCGGGGTCCCCGCGTTCCTCCGCGATGAGGCCGAGCAACCGGTGCGCGCCGCCCGCGTGCACGGCGCCGTGGCGCTCATCGAGCTCCAGCAGCGCCGACAGCAGCTCCGTGGCCTCCTCGTACCGGCCGAGCCGGCGCAGTACGTCGGCCAGCTCCACCTCCACCTGGGCGGTGTACAGCGTCGCCCGCTTGGCGGCGAGCATGTCCCGTGCCGTACGCAACTGGGCTTCGGCCTCCGCGAGTTCCCCCCGCTGCGCTTGGACGTAGCCGCGCATCCAGTGGCAGTGCGCCAGATCGGTGCGCAAGCTCAGTTGCCGGTAGACCGCCTGGGCCTTGGCGAGTGAGGCGTCGGCGTCGGCGGTCCGGCCCTCGGCGAGGAACGTCCGCGCGACCTGCCGGTGCATTCCCGCGACCAGCGCCGGGTCCTGGACCTGCGGAGCCAGCGCCAGGGCGAGTTCGGCGGCGTGGGCCGCGCGGGCATGGGCCCCCATGTCCATGTAGGGGCTGATCGCCGCGGCGTAGAGCAGTACCAGCGCCTCGGGGTCTCCCAGCCCGCCGGAGTTCAGCTCGTCGATGGCCGTCTCCAGGAGGTAGCAGGCGTAGCGCAGTTCCCCGGCGAGCAGGTGGGCCACGGCCCGGCCGCGGACGGCGCGGGCGCGGCGGGGCAGCGGCTCGTGTCCCAGGAGCCGCTCGGCCGACTCGAAGTGACGTATCGCGTCTGGGAGTTCGCCGCACTCCAGGGCGCAGTCCCCCAGCCCCAGCAGGGCCTCCGCTCGCTCGGGGTCCAGACCGAGCTGCTCGGCGTCGGTGAGCAGCCGCCGGAAGAGGACGGCGGCCTCGTCGGCGGTGCCCGTCGCGAGGGCCCGCTGCGCGTCGGTCAGCGCGAGGCGCAGCTCGGTGGCCAGGTGGGCGGGGCGACCGGTGGCGAGTTCCTCGTAGGACGTGCCGAGACGCCCGGCGAGGAAACGCAGGGCGGCCTCGGAGGGGCGGACACGGCCTGACTCCAGGGTGGAGATGTAGGCCGGTGTGTACACGGGCTCGGCCAGTTGCCTCTGCGTCAGGGCGCGTTCGGCGCGCAGGCGCTGAACACGGCGGCCGATTTCGGCCGGTTCGTCCATGAAATTCCCCCTGGTCACGTGAACTCCCCAGTATTCAGCGGGAGATGCCCATTGCGCGCGTCATCCGGACGCCCCTAACTTAAGCACCCGGTTAAGCCTGCTTATCTTATTGTTTATGTTCCTCGGGGAGGGGCTTCATGGGGTCACCCGTCCGCTCGACCGTCCGCCTGGCCGTCGCCGTCCTCGGCGCGAGCGCCGTACTGCTGGCCGCCGTTCCCGCCGGAGCGGCCGCCCCGCCGCCCGGATCACCCGCGTCCCACACGGTGGAGGTCGAGGTGCCGGGGCCCGAACAGGGCGGTGAGGCCGGCTCCGGTCACATCCGCGTCCCGGCCGCCGGCCGAGACAAGGCCCCGCCCAAGCTGTCCGCCGCCGAACGCGAGGTGGACGGGGAGGTCACCAAGACCGTCGACAACGGCCCCACCGCCGACCGCCTCGACGTCGTCGTCATCGGTGACGGCTACACCGCCGCCGAACTGGGGAAGTTCCACGACGACGCCCGGCGGAAGTGGGCCGAGGTCACGGCCGTCGAGCCGTACGCGACGTACCGCAACCTGTTCAACGTCTGGACGGTCGACGCCGTCTCCCGCGAGTCCGGCGTCTCCGGCGACCCGGACGCCGCCACCACCCGCGACACCGCCCTCGGGTCGTACTTCTGGTGCGACGGCGTCGAACGGCTGCTGTGCGTGGACCAGCCGAAGGTGGACGCGTACGTGGCGAAGGCGCCCGCCGCCGATCTCGTCATCGTCTTGTCCAACAGCGCCAAGTACGGAGGCGCCGGCTACAACGAACCCAGCCCCACCCTCGGCTACGAGGGCATTTCCACCGCCTCCGCCGGCAACGCCAAGTCCGGCCAGGTCGCCGTCCACGAGACCGGCCACTCGCTCGGCAAGCTCGCCGACGAGTACTTCTACCCCGGCACCCCCGGCTACGAGGAGTACACCGGCCCCGAGACCGCCGAGTCCAACACCTCCGTCCTCACCGCCGACCGCATGCGCGACGCCCGGTCCAAGTGGTACCGCTGGCTCGGCGAGCAGTCCCCGGACGGCGGCACGGTGGGCGCGTACGAGGGCGGCGGGTACTTCGTCACCGGCCTCTACCGGCCGACCGACGCCTCGATCATGAGGGTGCTCGGCAAGCCCTTCAGTCTGCCCGGCGTCGAGGCGATGATCGCGGGCTTCCACCGGCACGCCCGCACCCTCACCCCGCTCACCCCGACCGAGCGCACCCTGCGCCCGCGCGACCGGGCGAAGGTCTCCGTGCCCCGCCTCACCGGTCCCGACGGCCGGCAGTTGGTGGTGCGCTGGTATCTCGACGGCCATGAGCTGAAACGATTCTCCGGGCGGACCGACGTACGGGTGGGGGAGCTCTCCCTCTCCGGGTCGCGGACACACGAGCTGACGGTCACGGCCGAGGACCGCACCCCCTCGGTGCGCGACCCGAAGATCTCCGCGAACCTGCGCACCACCCTGGGATGGCGCGTCAGGCGCTGACCGCCTACCGGGTGCGGAGTGGCCTGGAGACCTGGTCGGGTGACCGGCTCAGGATCCGGCCGCGTGCCGCCAGAACTCGCGCATCAGGGCGGGCGAGGTCGGGCCGGCCAGTTCACGCTGGGTGAGCAGGACCGTGACCGAGCCGGTGGCCGGGACGATGTGCGACGCCGTCCCGGTGCCGCCGATCCATCCGTAGCGGCCCGGCTCGTTCCAGGGGTTCAGGCGCTCCACGTCCACGCTGCCTCCGAACCCCCAGCCCTGGCCCTCCAGGAAGAGCGCGCCCCCGGCCCGCTGGTCCGCGGTCAGCCGGTCGGTGGTCATCTGCCGGACCGACCCGGCGGAGAGCAGTCGGCGTCCGTCGACGGTGCCGCCGGCGAGCAGCATCCGGCCGAAGGCGTACAGGTCGTCCGCCGTCGACACCAGTCCGCCCGCCGCGGACGGGAAGGCCGGCATCCGGCTCCACTGTCCGTCGGGGGCGTCGACCAGCTCCAAGCCGCCCTCGCCGCAGCCCCGGTAGTACCCGGTGAAGCGGCCCAGGTCGGCGGCCGGAACGGCGAAGCCCGTGTCCCGCATCCCGAGCGGCTCGAAGATCCGCTCCGCGAGGAACTCGGGCAGGGGCCGGCCCGAGGCTCGGGCCACGAGCACGCCCAAGATGTCGGAGCAGGCGTTGTAGAGCCAGGCCTCGCCCGGCTGGTGCAGCAGCGGGATCCGGGCCAGCGTCTTCATCCAGGCGTCCGGCTCCGCGACCATGAGGGGCTGCGGGGGACCCTGCTTCAGTTCGGTGAACAGCGGCCGTACCGCGGGCAGCGAGAAGTCCGAGGGAAATCCGTACCCGGCCCGGAACGTCAGCAGGTGCTCCACGGTGATGGGCCGCTCCGCCGGCACGACATCGTCCGGCGGACTCGACGGCGTACGGACGACCACGGGCGAGGCGAGTTCCGGGAGCCACCCGCCGACGGGTTCGTCGAGCGCGAGCCGGCCCTCCTCGATCAGGAGCAGCGCCGCCGCGGCCGCGATCGGCTTGGTCAGCGAGGCCACCCGGAAGATCGTGTCCCGGGCCATGGGGGCGAAGTCGCCGATCCCGGCCGAGCCGACCGCCGCCACCTCCACCCGGTCGCCGCGGGCCACCAAACCCACCGCCCCCGGCAGGTATCCGCTGCTCACGTGCGATGCCAGGATCTCGCGCAGGCTGGTCATGACTCCACCTTCCCGATGGCTTGACGGGTGCGCGGCCGGCGGTGGACCGGCCCCTTTGGAAGTCAGGACTCCCCTGACCACCCGTACTCATCGGTCCGACGCCAACGCAAACGCCAATGCCTTCCGCCACGCGCCGCCCGTGCGCGAGGGCCCGGGCGCGCGTGGCGGAAGGGGCGGCCATGACCCGGACGGTCCGCCGCCGCTATCGGCGGTCCAGCACGCCCCGGGCGAACGCGGCCTGCCCGGCGTGTTGCAGGTCGTCGGTCAGTACGCTCACCAGGCGCACGCCGAGGGTGACCGGCGGGTCCCACCGCTCGTCCACCACCCGGCCCAGGTCGGCGGCGCCCAGACCCCGTACGAACCGCAGGGTCTGCTCGTGCACCGCGTCGAAGTAGCCGAGCAGCAACTCACCCGAATCGACACGGACCTTTCCCACCTCCCGCGCGGTGTGCCCGTAACCGGTGGCGTCGGCCGGCAGCGGGAGGCCGAACCGCTCCGCCCAGCCCTGGGCGTGCCACACCTGCTCCAGCCCGGCCGCGTCCGCCACGTGGTCGTCCTGCACCCGGGTCAGGTGCCAGACGAGCCACGCGACGGAGTTCGCCGCCGGGTCGACCCGCGCGTTCAGTTCCTCGGCCGAGAGCCCGTCCAGCACCTCGTGCACCACCTCACGGACACGTCCGTAGGCGTCGGCCAGTACCTCCGTAGCCTTCACGGCACCTCCGTGGGCCTCACGGCGCGCCGGTCCGCTACCGCAGGTCCATGCCGGGATCGTCGATCATGCGACTCTCCATCTCGCTCTGCTCCTGGAGTCGGCGGGCCTTGTCCTCAAGGCGCTTGCGCTCCTGGGGGTCGCCGGACCGCGCCGCCGCCGTCCTCATCTCCTGGGCCTTCTCGCGCAACTGCCGCGACCGGCCACCGGATTCGCCTGCAACGCTCATGATCTGCTCCTTGGCTCATTGGTGGAGAGCGGGCGGAACCAGGGAATCAGCAGCGCGGCACGCACGCATCTCGAAGCCGCTCCCGGGCCCGTCGCCGCAGGTGGGCTACTCGCCGGCGATCCCCGTGATCACGGGATCGCCCAGCGGGGCGGCCTCGGTGTCCAGCCCGGCCCCGCGCAGCGCCGACGAGGCCAGGTCCCGGGCCTTGTCCGTCGCCGACGCGGTGTCGGAGGCCTCGACCTCCAGGTGGAGGCTGAACGCGGAGGAGCCGGAGTAGAACGACAGGATGTCCAGGTCCTCCGCGACCCCCAGCTCGGTGCCCCGCGGGTCCGCCGGCCGCAGCGCGCCCACCAGCCGCCTCCGGGCGTCGGGGCTGAGATCGGTCAACAAGGTGCCGGGGATGGTGACGAGATAAACAGTCATGGAAGACCGCTTGCCCCCGGGCGGCCCGCGAAATCACCGACGCCCGCGTCACCCCCCGTTTGCCCGCCCCGAATGGCGCAGTGGTCGCATATGCCGCTCAATGCAACCAAGCGTGCGATTCCCATGACGCACGATGACCGGCGCGCGTCGTGTAGACCCCGTGCGTCGGCGAACGGAGCTTTCCATGAATGACCGCAACACCCGCGCGGCGGCGCAGTACGACGACCGCGACGGCATCCCCGAAACCGACGAGGACCGCGCCCACGCCCTTCGGGAGCGGGCCGAGGAATCCGACGGCCCCGGGCCTCCCGCGGCCGCCGGGCCGTCCGACGACCCACCGGAGTCGGTACGGACCCTCTTGGACACGGCGGCCGCCTGCCGGCCCGTCGAGGAGGTCACCGCCCTGGTCGGCCTCCTGAAGGAGACCGGTCTGCTGTCCCGGTCGGGTCAGGAGGCGTTGGCCGCGGCCGCCGTGTCGCGTTCCGTCGACGACGTCCGGCACATGGTCGCCCTGCTGGGCGAGCCTCCGGACGGGGAGGTCGAGGCCGGCATCACGCTCCGGGCGGCGGCCCTCGGCCGGCCCATCGAGGACGTGGCCCTCCTGGCCAGGTCCCTCGGCGCGGGCCCCGACCTGCACGTAGAACCCGCCGCCGCGCCGCCCGAAGGGTCCGCCGGCCAAGCCCCCGCCGGTGGGCCGCCCGCCCACGACCCCCGCACTCTGGACCCCCGCACCCACGTGCCCCACGCCGTCCACAGCGAGAACGGCGAGAACGGCGAGAACGGCGAGAACGGCGAGGACCAGGGCGGGGACGGCACGGGCGGTGACCTCCCCGAGGACCCGGGCGCGGCGCCGGGCGGCCGGCCGGCCCCGCCCCCACCGCCCGGGCGACGTCCCAAGGCGCCGCGGGGCGACGTCTTGCACCACGTCCTGCGCTGGCCGGCGGCCGCCGCACTGCTGCTGTGCGGAGTCATGCACCTGCCCGGGAACCTCGCCGACCTGCCGGCAGTGGACCCGGTGGGCTATCTGCCCACCGCGGTCTCGGTGTTGTGTCTGGGGCTCGGATTGCTCCTGGCGGTATGGGACACCGCGGTGGTGTGGCGGGCGACGGCCGTCGCCGCGCTCGCGGTCGTCGCGCTGCACCTGGCGGGCGGGATCGCCGTGTTCGACCCGCTGGCGGGAGCCCTGGGCGGCCCCCACCCCTGGGCGGGCGTCACGACCGTCTTGTGCGCCGGCGCGGGTTCCGTCCTCGCCGGGCTGGCCCTGATGTACGGCCCCCGCCGGGCGGCGGTGGCCGAGGAGGGCGACGGCGCCTGAGGCGATCCCCGGATCGGCCCACCTCAGGGGGCCCGGGCGGCAGGACGTAGCCCGGGGCAAGGGTCGTTCAGGTCGTCGCCCAGGCCGTCGTGAGTGGTCAGGACGTCGCCCGGGCCCCGAGGGTCGTCAGGCGAGCAGGTTCACCGCCCGGGTGAACACCCCCGGCATGCGGGCGGCGAGCGGCACGATCCGCCCGGCCAGCCAGGGCTGCCCACGCGCCCACAGCAGGGACCCGGTCAGCGCCCGGTAGCTCCGCGACACCTCCCGCCAGGCCCGCTCGTACTCCTGCGGCCGCCCCGCCCGCACGCACCGTACGAGTTCCGCCGCGGCCGCCAGCGCCAGCGAGAGCCCCTCCCCGGTCAGCGCGTCGACGTACCCCGCCGCGTCGCCGACGAACAGCACCCGCCCCGCCACCCTGACGCGGGAACGCTGGCGCAGCGGCCCCGCCCCGCGCACCGCGTCACCCGGCTTCGGCGGCGGCAGCCGGTCCGCCAGCAGCGGGAACCGGGCCAGTTGCTCCTCGAACGGAGCCTGTTCGCAGGTCAGCACCGCGACCCCGATCCGGTCCGGCCCGAGCGGCGTGACGTACGCCTCGCACCGCGGGGCCCAGTGCACCTCCACCAGGTCGCTCCACGGCGCCACCGCGTAATGGCGGCGCAGCCCGTAGCGGGGCCGCCGCCCCGGCGCGGGCGGTGCCGACAGGCCCAGGGCGCGCCGCACCGGGGAGTGGAGACCGTCCGCCGCCACCAGATAGCGGGCGGTCAGGCCCGCCGCCCCGACGCGGTGTTCGTCCTGGCGGACCTCCTCCACGCGCCGCGCGACGACCCGTACGCCCAGGCGCTCGGCCCGGCCCGCGAGCGCCGCGTGGAGCTCCGTACGCCGTACGCCGCGCCCGGGGCCTTCTCGGAACAGGCCTTCCGCGCGCAGTCCGCTGACCCCGTCGACGTAGCGGATGCCATGGAATTCACGGCCCGCCACCGGGACGCCCAACTCCGCCAGCCGGCGCACGGCGCCGGGCATCAGTCCCTCGCCGCAGGCCTTGTCGATCGGCGTCGGGCGAGGCTCGGCCACCACCACCTCCAGCCCGGCCAGGGCCCCGTGGATGGCCGTCGCCAAGCCGGCCGGACCCCCGCCCGCCACGAGCAGGTCGATCACGGCGCGGTGCCCACGAGGCTGCCGCCGGTACTGGCGTGGGCGAGAGCGGAATCCTCGCAGCGAACGCGCACCCGCAGCAGCAGCGCGTTCAGTACGCAGAAGCCGGCCGCCGTCAGCCACGCGCAGTGGACCAACGGAAGCGCGAGCCCTTCGACCACCACCGCCAGGTAGTTCGGGTGCCGAAGCCGTCGGTAGGGCCCGGCCGTGACCGGCGTCAGGCCGGGCACGACCAGCACCCGGGTGTTCCAGCGCGGGCCGAGGGTGGCCACGCACCACCAGCGCAGCCCCTGCGCGGCCACGGCCACGACGAGCGCGGGCCAGCCGAGCAGCGGAAGGAACGGGCGGCCCGCGGCCCACGGTTCGACGGCGCATCCGGCCAGTAGCGCCGTGTGCAGGGCGACCATGGCCGGGTAGTGGCCGCGGCCGTACTCCCGGGCGCCGCGCGCCAGGCTCCAGGCGGTGTTGCGACGGGCCACGGCGAGTTCGGCGAGGCGCTCGCCCGCCACGAGGGCGAGGAGCAGCAGGTACGAGGTCATCGGCATGCGGGCGTCACCAGCGCAGGAGGACGAGTTCGGAGGCGAAGCCCGGGCCGAAGGCGAGCATCAGCCCGACCGAGCCGGGCGGTGGGGGACCGGCGCTCTGGACGTCGCCGAGGACGTGCAGCACGGACGCCGAGGAGAGGTTGCCCGCCGTCGCGAGGGAACGCCGGCTCGCGGCGAGGGCCGAGTCCGGGAGCCCCAGGGCCTCCCCGAGGACGTCGAGGATCTTCGGACCACCCGGATGGCAGATCCACGCGGTCACGTCGGCGGGCTTGAGGTCGTGCCCGGCGAGGAAGGCCTCGACCTCCTCCGCGACGTGCAGCCGGACCAGCCCCGGCAGTTCGCGGCCCATCACCATGCGGAAGCCCCAGTGGCCGATGTCCCAGCCGAGCAGGTCCTCGGTCCCCGGGTAGAGGCGGCTGCGCGCGTCCACCACCGTGGGCCCGGCGGCGTGCTCGTACAGCGGATGGTCGGCGCCCACCGCCAGCAGTGCCCCCGCCCCGTCCCCGAAGAGCGCACCGGCCACCAGGGCCGCCATCGAGGTGTCGGTGGGCTGGAGGGTGAGCGAGCAGAGTTCCGTGGACAGCAGCAGGGCGGCCTGCCCCGGCCGGCCCGTGAGGTGGTCGTGCAGGTGACCGAGGCCGGCCGCGCCCGCCGCGCAGCCCAGCCCGAACAGTGGCAGGCGCCGCACATCGGGCCGCAGGCCGGTGCGGGCGGCGAGCCGCGCCTCCAGCGAGGGAGTGGCGAGCCCGGTCACCGTCGTCGACATGACCAGGTCCACGTCCCGGGCCGCGAGCGCGCCCTCGGCCAGGGCGAGCCCGATGGCGCGCTCGCCGAGGTCGAGTGCCGCCTCGACGAACAGGGCGTTGGTGGTCCCGAAGTCGTTCCAGGGGCCGTAGCGCTCCAGCGGGAGCGCGAGATGACGGCTGTCGACCCGCACCGAGGCGTGCACCCGGCGCAGCGGGCCGGCGTCGCAGCCCGGGGGCAGGCAGCCGGCGAGCGCTTCCGTGATCTCGGACTGTCGGTACGCGTGGGGCGGGAACACGCTGCTCACTGCCAGGACACGTGTCATCGCCCTAACTCTAGGCAAGTACGGGCATTTTCCGCTGAATCGTACGAACCGGGCGTGCCGCCGCCCGTCCGGCCCGCTCCCGGGGGCCCGAAGGCCTAACGTGGGGCCGTGCCCGCAACCCGCGAGACCGCCCCGCCCACGCCGGCCCCCGCACGCGTCGGCCGGGGGAGCGTCGCCGGGGCGCTGTTGGCCGCCTGCCACCCGCTTCCGACCGCCGCCGTCACCCTCTTCACCGCCGTGCTGGCCGCCGCCACCGGCCGGGGAGCCGCCGGCTGTGCGGCCTCCGCCGGCGCCGTCGCCCTCGGCCAGCTCTCGGTGGGTTGGTGCAACGACCGCGCCGACCTGCGGCGCGACCGGGCCACGGGCCGAGCGGACAAGCCCCTGGCGGTCGGAAGCGTGGGGCCCGCGACCGTCAGCGCCGCCGCGCTCACCGCGCTGGCGTTGTGCGTACCGCTCTCACTGGCCTCGGGGCTGCTCGCGGGCAGCGCGCACCTCTGCGCGGTCGTGGCCGCCTGGGCGTACAACCTGTGGCTCAAGAGCACCGTCGCGTCCTGGCTCCCGTACGCCCTCGCCTTCGGCCTGCTGCCGGCCTTCGTGACGCTCGGCCTCCCGGGGCAGCCGTGGCCGCCGCTCTGGCTCGTCGCTGCCGCCGCGTCGCTCGGCGCGGGCGCCCACTTCGCCAACGTGCTGCCCGACATCGCGGACGACCTGGCCACCGGCGTGACCGGACTCCCACAACGGCTGGGCGCCCGCCGCTCCGCCGTGCTGGCCGCCCTCCTCGTGCTCGGCTCGGCCGCCGCGCTGGTCGTGGGACCGCCTGGGCCGGTGACCCCGCAGCGGTGGGTGCTGCTGGCCCTCACGGCGGCCCTGCTGCTCGCCACCAGCCGGGGCCCGGGCCGCGTCCCGTTCGTGGGCACGCTGGCGGTCGCCGCCGCCGACGTCGCCCTCCTGCTGGCCCGCGGCGCGGGCCGGCTCTAGGCGTTGTCCCGCCTCGCGTCCTGTCTCGGCGTCCTGCCCCTGCGTCCGGGACCGGTCAGCTCCGCGCGTGCAACGCCGCCGTGTGCTCGCGGACCTGCTCCGGCGTCAGGTAGGCGTCCGTGTGCTCGAAGTCCCGCAGCGTGGCCGGCCGCTGGGCGAGAAAGCCGGTACGGACGAAGTCGTCCCCGGCCACGGCGTTGAGCAGCCAGTTCGTCAGCACCCGGGTCTTGGCCACATTGGTCCGCAACGCCGACCAGTGGTAGCCGCGCGCCACCGCCTGCGCCGGGAGGCCCCGCAGTTCGATGCCGAGCGGCTTGGAGACGGCGTCGCGTCCGCCGAGGTCCACCACCAGGCCCAGGTCCTTGTGCACGTACGGGCGCGGCGTCTCGCCCCGCAGCGTCGAGATCACGCTCTCGGCGACGGCCCGCCCCTGCCTCATGGCGTGCTGCGCCGTCGGCGGGCACATGGCGTCGCCGCCCGTCGCGAGGTCCGGTACGGCGGCCGCGTCCCCGAGGGCGAACACCCCGTCGACGCCGGGCACCGTCAGGTCCGGGCGCACCACCAGTCGGCCCTTCAGGGTCTCGGTGCCCAGGGTTGCCACCAGTGGGCTCGCGGCCACCCCCGCCGTCCAGATCAGGGTCCGGCTCGGCAGCACCCGGCCGTCGGTGAGCGTCACCTTCTCCGCGTCCACCTCGGCCACCGACACGCCCAGCGAGACCTCGATGCCGCGGGCGCGCAGGATGTCCAGGGCCACCTTGCCGAGCTTGTCACCCAGTTCGGGCATCAGCTTGGGTGCCAGGTCCACCAGGTGCCACTTGATCCGGCGGGGGTCCAGCCGTGGGTAGCGGCCCACCGCGTTGCAGGTCAGACGCTGGAGGCAGGCGGCCGTCTCCGTCCCCGCGTAACCGCCGCCGACCACGACGAACTGCAGCCGCGCCGTGCGCTCCGCCTCGTCCTGGCCGGCGTCGGCGAGGTCGAGCTGGGCGATCACGTGGTCGCGCAGGTACGCGGCCTCCGCGAGGGTCTTCATGCCACGGGCGTGCTCGCCCAGCCCGGGGATGTCGAACGAACGCGTGACGCTGCCCGGGGCGAGGACCAACAGGTCGTACGGCTGGTCCACGATCTCACCGGTGATCTTGCGGATCACGCAGACCTTGGCCTTGGGGTCCACGCCGATCGCCCCGCCCGGGATGATCCGGGTCCGGTGTTTGCTGCTGCGGCGCAGCGATACGGCGACGGACTGCGGGGTCAGCACCCCGGCCGCCACCTGTGGCAACAACGGCAGGTAGAGCTGGTACGAGTAGGGCGTGACCAGTGAGATCTCGGCCTCGGTGGGGGACAGCCGACGCTCCAGCCGCCGTACGCACTCCACCCCGGCGAAGCCGGCGCCCACTACGAGAATCCTCGATCGAGACACGGTGTAGGTCCCTTCGCAAGAGGTCGGTTGCTGTGTCGGGTACGTCTGCCCCGCCACCGGGGAACGTGAACCCCGGCGCCCGCCCGTGTATACGAGGCGGTGCCGGTCCCGGCGCTAAGAGCGGGATGCGGACCGCCGTACGGGCGGCCGGCGGGTGCGGGTCCAGGCGAGCAGGTCGTCCGCGGGCCACGTGTTGACCACCCGGTCGGCCGTCACCCCGCACTCCACCGCCCGTTCGCAGCCCGTCAGCTGCCAGTCCAACTGCCCCGGCGCGTGCGCGTCCGTGTCGATGGCGAAGAGGGTGCCGGCCTCGACGGCCCGCCGGAGCAGGCGGCGGGGCGGGTCCAGCCGCTCCGGCCTACTGTTGATCTCCACGGCCGTACCGGACTCCGCGCACGCGGCGAACACGGCGGCGGCGTCGAACTCCGACTCCGGCCGGGTCCGGCCGGTGAGCAGGCGTCCGGTGCAGTGCCCCAGGACGTCCATCAGCGGATTGCGCACCGCCGCGAGCATCCGCCGGGTCATGGCCGGGGCGTCCATGCGCAGCTTGGAGTGGACGGAGCCCACCACCACGTCGAGCCGGTCCAACAGCTCCGGCTCCTGGTCGAGCGACCCGTCGGCCAGGATGTCGCACTCGATTCCCGTGAGCAGTCGAAACGGCGCCCAGGCCGCGTTCAGCTCCGCCACCGTGTCCAACTGCTCGCGCAGCCGCTCGGGCGAGAGCCCCCGGGCCACCTTCAGGCTCGGCGAGTGGTCGGTCAGCACGGCCCACTCGTGACCCAGCTCGGCGGCCGTGCGGCCCATGGCCTCGATGGGACTGCCGCCGTCGGACCACTCGGAGTGCAGGTGGCAGTCCCCGCGCAGCGCCGCCCGCAGCGCGCGGGCGGCCTCGGAGGCGGGCGGTCCCTCGGGGTGCGCCGCGACCTCGTCCTCCAGCTTGCGCAGGTAGCCCGGGATCTCCCCGGCGAGCGCCTCCCGTACCACCTGGGCGGTCTTGGGCCCCAGCCCCTTCACGGCCTCCAGCGAACCCGCCGCGACCCGGCCGGCCACCTCGTCCGCGCCGAGCCGTTCGACGACACCCGCCGCCGTGCGGAAGGCCTGGACCCGGTACGTGGGGGCCTGGCCGCGCTCCAGCAGGAAGGCGATGCGGTTCAGCGCCGCCACCGGGTCCATCGCACACCTCCTGGGCCCAGTGTGGCAAGGGACGCCGGACCGGGCACATCGGAGATCACGGCGACAGCGGCGTCGACAGGGACGTGGTGAGGGTGAACAGGGCCCCGTCGGGGTCGCGCAGCGCCACCCAACGCTCCCTGGCGTTGGAGGTGATGTCCGAGACGGTGCGCCCGCCGAGCGAGACGGCCGCCTCGATGGCCGGCTCCAGGCGAGGCACCCGGAAGTGGACGTGCCAGCGGGGCCGGCTGTGCGGGCTGTACGAGGCCGCCTCCACGGGCCCGCTGTTCAGCCGGGCCACGGGCTCCCCGTTCTGCCGCAGCACGACTTGGTCCTCCTCGTAGGAGACCTCGCAGCAGCCCGGACGGCCGGTGGCCCACTCCAGCACCGCCCCGTAGAACAGGGCCGCGTCGAACGCGTTGCGGGTCCGCAGCTCCAGCCAGGCCGGGGCGGGGCCGCGTCCCACCCGCCAGTCGGAGGCCACCGGGCCCTCCCAGATGCCGAACACCGCGCCGTCCACATCGGCCGCCAACGCGCCGCGACCGCCGATGGGGAAGGAGACCGGCCCGACGGCGACCGTGCCGCTGCGCTCCCGGATCCGGCTCACCGCCACGTCCGCGTCGTCCACGGCGAAGTACGGCGTCCAGGCGACGGCCACCTCCAGATCTCCGGCGAGGGCGCCGATGCCCGCCACCGGCGCGCCGTCGACCCGGGCGACGGAGAAGCCCTCGCCGAGGCGCGTCCGCCGGAAGCTCCAGCCCACCACCTCCGCGTAGAAGCGTTGTGAGGCCTCCATGTCGCGGGCCATCAGACTCACCCAGCAGGGTGCCCCGAACACGTCCTTGGTTGAAATCTCCACCGCTTGTTCCGCCCTTCACCGCCACTTTGACCGCCCCGTCCGGTCACAAGAAGTAGCGCCCGAGCACCCTCGGTGGCGCGCAGGCGCGCCACTGCGGAATCACCACCAATAGGCAGGGTACTTCGGGGCCTTCCGGCGGATGCGGGAGGCGGCGTAGCCGGTGAGCACGAGCAGCACGGTCGAACCGAACAGCAATGGCACGAACCTGGCCGGCGCCGGGGTCTGGAGCACGACGATGACGGAGGTGGCGCAGGCGGCCGAGTGCGGGGTCCGCGCGAGGATGAGCAGGGCCAGGGTCACGCCGGCGGCGATGGCGGCCGCCCAGGCGCTGCTGCCGGCCAGGGCGAGGACCGCGTAGCCGACGCCCGCGCCGAGCAGGTGGCCCAGCACGACCCCGCGCGGCTGCGCCAGCGGCAGGGTGGGCGCGCTGTGCACCAGGGCGGCGCTCGCGGCGAGGGGCGGGATCAGCACCGGCTCGTGGATCATCGCGCCGATCGCCACGAGGGCCAGGAGTACGGTGGTCACGGCGCTGACGCTGTGGAAAGCGGCGGCCGGGGTCGGCCGCGCCGGAGCGCTGCCGGTCAGGACCCGGATCTGCCGGGACGGCTCCGGGGCGACGGGACCGGCCGGGGCGAAGCTGTCGGCGGCGGCCGGGGACGGGTACAGGGCGGTGTCGGAACTCATGTGACGGTGGAACTTTTCCGGTGCTGGGGGCCGGGCCGGGGTACACGGCGGCGAAGGCAGGGCAGGAGGCGGTGTCCTGATGTTATCGGTCAGAAGTACGACGACCGTCGCCGGGGTGGGCAAAGAGCCCATCGGACACGAATGACCGGAACCGATCGTGTATGACTGCGGGGGTCACCGGGCAGTCCCGCCGTGGGACCAGGAAGGACGAACATGACGACGCCCTCGCACCTCGCCGGTGCCCCCACCGACCTGGACGCGGTCATCGCGCAGGCCCCCGCCGGAGCCACCGGCGCGCTGTGGCGGCTGACCGAGGCGGGGCGCGTTCTCGACGCGAACCTGATCCGCCTGACGCCTGGCGGCGTCATCGCGGAGCACCGCGAACCGGTGCTCGACGTGCTGCTGGTCGTGGTCGAGGGCAGCGGCCGGCTCGACACCGACGCCGGCGCGCACCACCTGCGGCCCCACACCGCGGCCCTGCTGGCCAAGAACACCCTGCGCTCCCTCACCGCGGGCCCGGACGGCATCGCCTACCTCACGGTCCACCCGCGCCGCCCCGGCCTCGGCATCGGTGCGCCGCCCGCGCCGGCCGAAGGCGGCGAGACGGCCTGCCTCCTGCACCGGGTGTGCGCGGACTGCGGCCGCCTCGCCTCCGAACGGGACGCCCGCCACTGCTCCCGCTGCGGGGCGGCCCTCCCCGACTGAGCCGGACCGGGCCGGCCGGCTCCAGAGCCCGATCGAGCCGGCCCGCGGTCCCGCCGGCTCCGGCCCGCCGCGTACGGCCTAAGGTCGCCTCATGACGCTCTTCACCGCCGGCGACCTCACCCGCACCGTCGCGGAAGCGGTCGGCGCCCTGCGCGAGGTGGCGGACCGGGACTGGTCCGTACCGGCGGCGGGGCTGGAGTGGAGCTGCCGCGACACGGCCGTCCACCTGACCGGAGACCTCACCGCGTTCGCCGCGCAACTGGCCGGGCGAGCCGACTCCTGGCTGCCGCTGACGGTCGGCGCACGCGCCGAAGTCGCCCCCGGAGCCCTGATCGACCTCGTGGCGGCGAGCGGGCGCCTGCTGGCGGCCACCGTCCTCGCCGCCGACGCGGAAGACCGGGCCTGGCACCCGGCGGGCGCGGCCGGCGCCGACGGGTTCGCCGCCATGGGCGCCACCGAGCTGCTGCTGCACGTACACGACATCGTGCACGGCCTGGGCCGCACCGACTGGACCGGTTCCGCGCGCACCGGCGCCCTGATCCTCGACCGGCTCTTCCCGCACGCCCCGCGCTCCGCCTCGGCCGACGCGTGGGGCTCCCTTCTGGCCGCGACCGGCCGGGCCGACCTCCCGGACCTGCCCCGTCGGCGGATCTGGCGTTGGTACGGCGACCCGATCAGGGGAGAGGGCGTCGTACTGTGCGAGATCGGCCCCTCGGCCGCCGCCGACCTGCACACCGGCGGGCCGGGAGGCTTCGTGTGGGCCGGGGACGGGCCGCCCGAGGGGACCCGGATCGCCGCCGGGATGCTGGGCCTGGCGCGCGAGGTCGGTGAGTACCACCCCGGCTGGGGCCCGTACGCCATCGTCCGCGCGGCCGACCGCCTGGCGATCGGCGGCATCGGCTTCCACGGCGCCCCCGACCCCGAGGGGCAGGCGGAGATCGGCTACGACCTCGTCCCGTCGGCCCGGGGCCGCGGACACGCCACGGACGCGGTGCGCGCCCTGGCGGCCCGGGCCTTCGCGCGGCCGAACCTGACCGCGCTGCGCGCGGTGGTCGAGGAGGGCAACGCGCCCTCGCACGCCGTGGTCCGGCGGGCCGGGTTCCGGCGGGACGGCTGCGAGGACGGCACCGTCCGCTACCTCCTGCACCGCTCCTGAGGCCTGCGGGGTGCCGAGCGGGGGGCCGGTGCGGGGCCCGTGCGGGCCGGTGCGGGGCCCGATTAACCCCGGCGGGGCCGTGTTCGGCAGGATGAGGGCATGACCGAGATCCGTACCCCCCGCCTCCTGCTCCGCCGCTGGACCGACGACGACCTCGTCCCCCTGTCGGAGATCAACGCCGATCCCGAGGTGATGCGCTGGATCGGTGACGGCTCCACGCTCGACCTGGAGGAGACGGCCGACGCCATCGAGCTCTGGGAGGACGAGTGGGACGAGGAGGGTTTCGGCCTGTTCGCCGTCGAGCTGCTGGGCTCCGGTGAGCTGATCGGCGTCGTGGGTCTGACGGTGCCGCAGTGGCTGCCCGCGGTTACGCCCGCGGTGGAGATCACCTGGCGCCTCGGCCGGCAGTTCTGGGGTCAGGGGTACGCCTCGGAGGCCGCACAGGCGACCTTGGAGTTCGCCCTCCAAGACCGGGGCCTGGACCGGGTGATCGCGATCAACCGGGCCGGCAACGAGGAGTCCGAGAACGTCATCCGCAAGCTGGGCATGGAGTCCGAGCGGCGGGTCGAGGCCCCCGAGTCGGGGGCCCTGCTCGACGTCCACTCCATCGACCTCACCGAGTACGAGGCCTGAGCCCTCGGCCGGCCACCCGGCCCGAACCCAAAGCGGCGCTTTGGGGTGTCATAAGAGCTGTTTATGAGGTCATAAGCGGGGGCCGGGTGCCGGGTTAGGGTGGCCTTAGCTTAGGGTTCCCTTGATCAGCCAGTTTGTCGGTCGAAGGGAACCCACACCATGCCTCGCCCTCTGCGGGTAGCGATAGTCGGCGCCGGCCCCGCCGGGATCTACGCGGCCGACGCGCTGCTGAAGTCCGAGGCGGCCGCCGAACCGGGCGTCTCCATCGACCTCTTCGAACGGATGCCCGCCCCCTTCGGCCTGATCCGTTACGGCGTCGCCCCCGACCACCCGCGGATCAAGGGCATCATCACCGCCCTGCATCAGGTGCTCGACAAGCCGCAGGTCCGCCTCTTCGGCAACGTCGACTACCCGAACGACATCTCCCTCGACGAGCTGCGCGCCTTCTACGACGCGGTGATCTTCTCCACCGGCGCCACCGCCGACCGTGAGCTGCGGATACCCGGCGTCGAGCTGGAGGGCTCGTTCGGCGCGGCCGATTTCGTCTCCTGGTACGACGGCCACCCGGACGTGCCGCGCACCTGGCCGCTGGAGGCCGAGAAGGTCGCG
This sequence comes from Streptomyces sp. Tek67B01, assembly GCF_055231995.1. Lineage (NCBI taxonomy): Bacteria > Bacillati > Actinomycetota > Actinomycetes > Kitasatosporales > Streptomycetaceae > Streptomyces > Streptomyces sp. Tek67B01. The sequence continues at coordinate 850,034 of NZ_JBUYUY010000001.1, read as the reverse complement.
GTGCTGGGTGTCGGCAACGTCGCGCTCGACGTCGCCCGCATCCTCGCGAAGACGGCCGACGAACTGCTGCCGACCGAGATCCCGCCGAACGTCTACGAAGGCCTCAAGGCCAACCGCGCGCTCGAAGTGCACGTCTTCGGCCGTCGCGGCCCGGCGCAGGCGAAGTTCAGCCCGATGGAACTGCGCGAACTGGACCACTCGCCGAACATCGAGGTCATCGTCAACCCCGAGGACATCGACTACGACGAGGGCTCGATCGCCACCCGCCGCGCCAACAAGCAGGCGGACATGGTCGCCAAGACCCTGGAGAACTGGGCGATCCGCGACATCGGCGACCGCCCGCACAAGCTGTTGCTGCACTTCTTCGAATCCCCCGTCGAGGTGCTCGGCGAGGACGGCAAGGTCGTCGCACTGCGCACCGAGCGGACCGAACTCGACGGCACGGGCAACGTCGCGGGCACCGGCCGGTTCACGGACTGGGACGTCCAGTCGGTGTACCGGGCCGTGGGGTACCTCTCCGACGAACTGCCCAAGCTGCCCTGGGACGTCGAGTCCGGCACCGTCCCCGACGAGGGCGGCCGCGTGATCGAGGCCGGTGCGCACCTGCCCTCGACCTACGTCACCGGCTGGATCCGGCGCGGCCCCATCGGCCTGATCGGCCACACCAAGGGCGACGCGAACGAGACCGTGGCGAACCTCCTCTCCGACCACGCCGAAGGCCGCCTGCTCACCCCGGTCTCGCCGGCGCCGGAGGCGGTGGAGGCGTTCTTGGCGGAGCGCCGGGTCCGCTACACCACCTGGGAGGGCTGGTACAAGCTGGACGCTGCGGAGAAGGCGCTGGGCGAGCCGCAGGGCCGCGAGCGCGTGAAGCTGGTGGAGCGCGAGGACATGCTCGACGCGAGCGGGGCGTAACCGCGAGGTATCACAGCAGGCATTACAGCGAGGGGGCCCGCCGCCGGCGGGCCCCCTCGCGCGTCCGGCCGTAGATCAGTCCTTGATCGAGGTGATCTTCCGCGTCTTGAGGTCGGCCTGGACGTGGATCTCCGTGGTGTCGCCGCCGCCCCAGGTGAGGGTGACGGTGGCATTGGTCTTGCCCGTACCGCTGCCGGTGGAGGCGACCTTCCACTGGAGGGGGACGTTCTGCGCGCGCAGAACGCCGTTCGCGTGGTTCGCCTCCTCCCACTGCCTCAGTTCCAGTTGCAGGGGCTTGGAGAGGTAGAAGGCGCGGAGCTGGTCGGCCGTCTTGCCGTCGCCGTCGTACACGGCGTCGATGTAGGAGCCGTAGAAGTCGGCGATCCGGGTGAACGCGCCCTCGGGGCTGCCCGACACGGACGGCAGCGCGGTCGCAGCCGGCGCGGTGCTCGGGGTGGCGGCGGACGCGCCGGCGACGAAGGTGAGGGAGAGCGCGGCCGCGGCGGCGGTCGCCGCGGTGGCGAGGGCGATGGTCGTGCGCTTGGTCGGACGCTTGAACATTTTTTCGTACCTTTCCCCGTGATGCGATACGTGCCGGTACGAGCCCCGGCGCTGTAACCGAAGACCGCCACTGGTGACACGTCGGTTCTCCTACTACGGAAAATGGCCGAAAATCCACCCGGTGGTGTGGTGTGAGCCGGAATGCCGTGGCTCCCGGCGGGGTTCGGAGAAAAGCGATACCCGAAACCGCGTACTGCACTGGAGAGCTCATGAAGATCGGCATCATCGGCGCCGGCAACATCGGCGGCAACCTCACCCGACGGCTCACCGTCCTCGGACACGAGGTTTCCGTGGCGAACTCGCGCGGACCCGAAACCCTCGCGGCGCTCGCCGAGGAGACCGGCGCCACGCCCGTCACGGTCGCCGAGGCGGCCCGCGGCGCGGAGGTCGTGGTCGTCACCGTCCCCCTCAAGAACGTGCCCGACCTGCCCGCCGGGCTCCTCGACGGCGCCGCGGAGGGCTTCGCGCTCATCGACACGTGCAACTACTACCCCCGGGAGCGGGACGGCCGCATCCCCGGCATCGAGGACGAGGGCCTGACCGAAAGCCGCTGGACCGAACGCCACCTGGGCCACCCGGTCGTCAAGGCCTTCAACGGCACCTACGCGGCCGACATCCTCGAACGGCACCGTCCGGCCGGCGATCCCGACCGGATGGCACTGCCGGTCGCCGGTGACGACGAGACGGCGAAGAAGACCGTGCGGGCCCTCATCGACGAACTCGGCTTCGACACCGTCGACGCGGGCGGCATCGACGAGTCGTGGCGCCAGCAGCCCGACGCCCCGGTGTACGGCATGCGCGCGGGCGTCGAAGCCGTCACCAAGGCGCTCGCCGAGGCCTCCCCGGAGCGCCCGCAGGCCTTCCGCGGCTGACCCGGGCGGGGTGGGACCGTAGGGAGTCGACCGCTCCCCGCGGCCCCGCCCGCACCGGTCGTAATCCGGTGGCCCCCGAATATCTGTCGCCGCCGGTATAGAAATTCATCGAATGCCGGTCGAGATTCGCGCCGGCGGGAAAAAAGAGGGGGAAGCCTTCCGTGCCGGAGCCCCTGCACTGTGCTACGGTCAACGCAGTTGCAGTTGTGGTTCCCAAAGACTTCAAGTGCTCCCTCGGATCCTCTTCCGCCGGGTGCACTTTTTATTTCCGATGATTTTCGGACGGGGCAATCATTACTTCGACTCCGGTGCCCGCACAGTGTGGGTCCGGGAACAGCCCCAAAGGAGAAACTCATATGGCATCTGGCACCGTGAAGTGGTTCAACGCGGAAAAGGGCTTCGGCTTCATCGAGCAGGACGGTGGCGGCGCTGACGTGTTCGCCCACTACTCGAACATCGCCACCCAGGGCTTCCGTGAGCTTCAGGAAGGCCAGAAGGTGAACTTCGATGTCACGCAGGGCCAGAAGGGCCCCCAGGCCGAGAACATCGTTCCCGCCTGACGCCTCTGGGCGTGTGACCGTCGTCGAGGCCCGCACCGTGAGGTGCGGGCCTCGCCGCGTTGTCGGGGGAGCCTCATGCCCCGGACGCGTTCCGCCCGGGCGGGGCGGCGGGGCAGACTGTGCGCCGTGACGATACTGAGCAAAGGTGCCAATCTGCCCGTCGGGGCCTCCTGCGTCAGAGCGGTGCTCGGCTGGTCGGCCGGGCCGGGCGTGCCGGACGTGGACGCCTCCGCGCTCTTGCTGACGGACCGTGGGCGCGTGCGCTCCGACGGTGACTTCGTCTTCTACAACCAGCCGCGGCACGCCTCGGGCGCCGTACGCCACCTCGGCAAACGGCCCGGTGCGGACGCGCTCGACGTCGATCTGGCCGCCCTCGAACCCGGGATCGAACGGGTCGTCCTGTGCGCCTCCGCCGATGGTGGCAGCTTCGGTCAGGTGCCCGGGCTGCACCTGCGGCTGCTCGACGCGGTGTCCGAGGCCGAGCTCGCCCGCTTCGACATGACCGCCGACACCGAGACCGCGTACGTGAGCGGCGAGCTCTACCGTCGCGCCGGCGCCTGGAAGTTCCGGGCGGTCGGGCAGGGGTACGCGAGCGGTCTGGCCGGGCTGGCGACCGACTTCGGCATCACCGTCGACGCGGAGCCGCCGACGCCACGGGCGATGGCCCCGGCGGTGGCCCCCGCCCCCGCGCCCGCGCCCACCCCCGCGCCGGCCCTCACGCCCAGGCCGCTTCCCGCGCCCGGGCCGGAGCCCGCGGTTCCCGTCCGGTTGGTCAAGGGCGAGGAGCGGCTGCCCCCGGAGATGCGCGAGCGCCTGTCCCTGCGCAAGCGGCAGGTCGCCGTCAGCCTCACCAAGAGCGGCGCCATCGGGGTCAGCGCCCGGGTCGTCCTCGTGCTCGACGCGTCCGGCTCGATGTCCACGCTGTACGCGCGCGGCACGGTTGCCGGCGTGGTCGAGCGCATGGCCGCCGTCGCCGCCCAACTCGACGACGACGGCGAGATGCAGGCCTGGACGTTCGCCACCCACCCCGCCAGGCTGCCCGACCTCACGATCGCCGAACTCCCCGAATGGCTGCGGCTGCACGTCCGGGTCGGCCGGATGAGTCTCTTCGGGCGGAACAAGCCGGACAGGGGACTTCTGCCCGGACAGGTCGACATGCGGGACGTCGGCTTCCAGAACGAGGAACAGCGCGTCATCGCCGAGGTGCGCGCCTACGTGCGCGACCACCCCGTACCCGCCCCCACCCTCGTGCTGTTCTTCTCCGACGGCGGCGTCTACCGCGACGACGAGATCGAGCGGGAGCTGCGCGCCGCCGTGGAGGAGCCGGTGTTCTGGCAGTTCGTCGGGCTCGGCCGGGCCGGGTTCGGGGTGCTGGAGCGCTTCGACACCATGCCCGGCCGGCGTGTCGACAACGTCGGCTTCTTCGCCGTGGACGACATCGACCGGATCTCCGACCCCGAGCTGTACGACCGGCTCCTGTCGGAGTTCCCGTCCTGGATGCGCGCCGCACGCCAGGCGGGCATCCTGCGCTGACCGGGGAGGCCGCTCGAACCGCCGCCGCCCAGGCCGGGGTTGCCGGGGCGAGCGTGGCGGTGCGGATGGGTCCGGACCCCTTGACCTCAGGCTGGTCCAGACCAATCATGAGGCGTCCGCCCGTTCGCTCGCGCCCCACCGGGAGCTTCGATGACACGACGACGTCCCCACGCCGTCCACTCCTTACTCGCCGTCTTCGCCACCGCCACCGCCTCGGCCGGCCTGGTCCTCGGAGCGGGCAGCGGCGCCGCCCACGCCGCGACGCCGCTGCCCGCCCACGTCTTCGCCCCGTACTTCGAGGCGTACTCCTCCGACAGCCCCGCCGACCTCGCCCAGAAGTCCGGTGCCAAGTACCTGACCATGGCCTTCGTCCAGACCGAGGCCAAGGGCTCCTGCACCCCGTACTGGAACGGCAGTACCGCCCAGCCCGTCTCCGCCTCCGTCTTCGGCGCCGACTTCGCCACCATCCGCTCGCGCGGCGGGGACGTCATCCCGTCCTTCGGCGGCTACGCGGCCGACAACGGCGGCACCGAGATCGCCGACAGCTGCACCGACGCGGACTCCGTCGCCGCCGCGTACGAGAAGGTCATCACCACGTACGACGTCACCCGTCTGGACATGGACATCGAGGACAACTCGCTGACCGACAAGGCGGGCATCGACCGCCGCAACCAGGCGATCAAGAAGGTGCAGGACTGGGCCGCGGCGGGCGGCCGCCCCCTCCAGGTCTCCTACACCCTCCCCACCACCACGGGCGGCCTGGCGAGCAGCGGACTGGCCGTGCTCAAGAGCGCCAAGACCGCGGGCGCGCGGGTCGACGTCGTCAACCTCATGACCTTCGACTACTACGACGGCGCCACCCACCACATGGCCGACGACACCCGCACCGCCGCGGAAGGCCTCTACAACCAGCTCGCCACCCTGTACCCGACCAAGACCCCCGCCCAACTCTGGGGGATGGTCGGCGTCACCGAGATGCCCGGCATCGACGACTACGGTCCCGCCGAGACCTTCACCACCGCCGACGCGACCGCCGTCTACGACTGGGCCACCGCCAAGGGCATCAACACCCTCTCGTTCTGGGCCCTCCAGCGCGACAACGGAGGCTGCCCCGGAACCGGCGGCTCCGACACCTGTTCGGGCATTGCCCAGGACCCTTGGTATTTCAGCCACACCTTCGCGCCGTTCACGGGCGGCGGAGGACCCGCCGTCGACGACTTCTCCGTCTCGGTCACGCCGGGTTCGGCCTCCGTCGCCCCCGGCGGCGCCGCCACCGCGACGGTCGCCACGGCGGTCGTCTCCGGCGCCGCGCGATCCCTCGCCCTGACCGTCACCGGCGCCCCCGCCGCGGTGACGGCCACCTTGGCCCCCACCACCGTCACGGCGGGCGGCGCCGCCCGGCTCACCCTCGCCGTCGGCGCCTCGGCCGCGCCGGGCGTCTATCCGCTCACCGTCACCGCCAACGGGGGCGGGCTCGCCCACTCCGCCGGTTTCACCCTGACCGTCCCCGGGCCCGGCGGCGGCAGCGGGGCACTGGTCAACGGCGGCCTGGAGAGCGGCTCGCTCGCGCCGTGGACCTGCGAGAACGGTGGAGCGGTCGTCAACACCCCGGCGCACGGGGGCTCGTACGCCCTCAAGGCCGCTCCGAACTCCGCGCAGACCGGCGAGTGCGCGCAGACCCTCACCCTCGCGCCCAACACCGCCTACACCCTCAGCGGCTGGGTGCAGGGCGGTTACGCCTACCTCGGCGTGCGCGGCGGCGCCACCGGCAGTACGTGGACCAACTCGGCGGGCTGGACCAAGCTCAGCGTGCCGTTCACCACCGGAGCCTCCGGCACGGTCACCGTCTACGTGCACGGTTGGTACGGGCAGGGCGCCGTCTACGCGGACGACCTCGCGGTGTCCTGAGGAGTAGGCTCGGCCGGGCCCGGGCGCGTACCCCGGGCCCGGAAGGGCGACATGACGGACGGCACGACCGACGACGCCGGCGGCGGGGTGCGCGTGCTGCGCGCGGCCGGCCGGCCGGCGGCTCCCTGGAAGAACGGCGGTGGAGTCACCCGGGAGATCGCCGCTTGGCCCGAGGGCGCCGGGACGGAGGATTTCCTCTGGCGGGTCAGCGTCGCCGACGTGACCGCCGACGGGCCGTTCTCCGTCTTTCCCGGAGTGGACCGGACCCTCACCCTCGCCGAGGGCGCGGGCATGGACCTCACGGTCGGCGGCGTACGGCGCCTCGTGGACGAACGCTTCGTCCCGCAGCACTTCCCCGGCGGCCGGCCCACCGAATGCCGGCTCCTCGGGGGTCCCGTCGTGAACTTCAACGTGATGTACCGGGGGGAGGCCGTCGAGGCCGAAGTCGCCGTGGTGCGCGGAGATCTGTCGCTCACCGTAGCGCCCCACACGGCGCTGCTGGTCGTGGCCCTGGACGGGCCGGCGGCGCTCGGTGACCGTGTCCGACTCGGCCCTTACGACGCCGTCTCGGTCACCGATCCCGGCGCCCGCGCGCTCCGCGCCGGCGGCCGGACGGCCGTGGTCAGGCTGACGCCGCGCCACTGACGACCGGTCTGCGCCGGGGCCGGAGCGTCCGCGGTGAGCCGGTGCGCGCCGCGGCCTCGCCGGCCGGCGGCGCGCACCCCGCTCAGGGGGACGGCACGCTCAGTGGAACAGCATGGAGGCGTCGCCCGCGGCCGTGGTGACCGAGCCCGGACAGAGGAAGCTGCCCGAGACCTTGGTCGCCGTAAAGGCCTGGTTGACGTACTTGCGTGTGGCGGCGTCACGGTTCCACACGATGCCGGTTGCCTTGAACCGGCAGGAGACGAAGCTCTGTTTGCCGCTGATGTCGATGGCGTCCATCTTCGCGACACCACTCGCGTCGTCGAAGGTGAAGGCCGGGTTGTTGTTGAGGGTGGCGGTGATGCCGCCCCCGCAGGCCAGATTGCCGCCGGGGGCGTTGATGGTGCTCCTGTCGACGGTCAGGGCGGCGGGCGGGGCGGCGCTGGTGCGCGCGTTCGTCCAGCTACAGGTGCTGCCGGCGACGACGATGACGCCGTCCACCTTCTGGTCGACGGTGGGCCCGAGGGCCAGAGCCGTCGTGGAACCGCCGAGCACCACGGCGGCGGCCACGGCGGTGACGCCCGGCCAGGTCGAGAACTTCCTCATGTCGCTCCTCCTTGCCACGTACGTGTGGGGATGTACGGGCGGGGCCCGGGAGGCCGCGCCGCGGTGCGCCCGGCCGTCGCGGGATGGGGTTCCCGCGGGCCGGCCGGGGGAGAGAGCCTTCGTGCGCGGACCGGAGACGTACGGGGGAGCGGTGCGGTCCGGTCACGTCCACGGAAGGTGTCACAGGGGTCTTGAAATGTCAGGCCCATGTCAACAATTTGGCCGGATGGCGCCAGTCGGCGGGAGGCCGCCCCCGGGTCGTGCGGGGCTTGTGCGGGGCACGAGCGAGTCACGACCGGCCACTCGCACACTTGACCCCATCCGCTAGGTCGTATCGGCCTGGCACCTACATGCCGACCCGCCGGCGCGTCAGTCGCCACGGCAGCACCCTCGGGGGAACAGTGATCAGTCGTAGGACCGTCGTCCGGGCGGGCGTGGCCGCCACCAGCGTCATCGGAACCGGCGGCATGCTGCTGCCCGTCGTGAACGCGGCGGCGAACGAACCCCGTGTCGCCGGAGCCGAGCTCGACCCGGCCGGCATAGCGAAGTTCACGCAGCGGATGCCACTGGCGCCGGTGCTCCGGCCCTACCTCACCAACGGCACCACCAGTTACTACCGGATGACCCTGAAGGAAGCCACCAAGGAGGTCGTGCCGGGCCTGAGCACCACGCTGCGCACCTTCAACGGCTCCTTCCCCGGCCCCGTCATCAAGGCCGAGTCGGGCCGCCGCGTCGTGATCAGGCAGACCAACTCGCTGGACGTCCCCACCTCGATCCACCTGCACGGCGCCCACGTCCCGCAGGACAGCGACGGTTCCCCGATGGACCTCATCGCGGCCGGGGGCGGCACCAAGACGTACACGTACCCCAACACCCAGCCGCACGCGAACCTGTGGTTCCACGACCACGCCCACCACATGGAGTCGGAGAACGTCTTCCGCGGGATGACGGGCACCTACATCCTCACCGACGACACCGAACGCCGGCTGGGCCTGCCGTCCGGCGGCTACGACATCCCCATCGCGCTGCGCGACGCCCGCTTCACCGACACCGGCGAACTCGTCTACGAGATGGGCGACTTCCGCCACCGCAACGTCATCTTGGCCAACGGCAAGGCCTGGCCGTTCTTCGAGGTCGCGGCGCGCAAGTACCGGCTGCGCCTCACCAACACGGCCAACCAGCGGTTCTTCGGCCTGAGCCTCGCGGACGGCTCGGAGATCGTGCAGATCGGCACCGACGGCGGCCTGCTGACCGCGCCCTACCGCACCGACACGGTGTCCATCTCCCCGGGCGAGCGGGCCGACGTCGTCATCGACTTCTCCCGCTACCCCGTGGGCACCACCATCGAGCTCCGCAACAAGCACATCGACCGGGACGAGCCGGCCAACGAGATCGGCGCCGTCCTCCAGTTCCGCGTCACCCGCACCGCGCACGACGACAGCGTGGTCCCCGACGCGCTCCGGACGCTTCCGGCGCTGCCCACGCCCACCGTCAACCGCACCGTCGACATGAAGATGGACGAGACCGGCGCCCCGAGCAGCATGGCGTACATCAACGGCAAGACGTACGACATGAACCGGATCGACACCGAGATCGCCTACGGTGCCACCGAGATCTGGACCGTCCACAACTCCAACCAGTTCGCCCCGCACAACTTCCACATGCACCTGGTGCAGTTCCGGGTGCTGGAGCGCAACGGCCTGCCGGTCACCGAGGGCCCCGAGACTGGGCTCAAGGACACCGTGCCGCTGAAGCCGGGCGAGACGGTGAAGATCCAGGCGACCTTCACCGGTTACCGGGGCACGTACGTCTACCACTGCCACCTGTTCGATCACGGCGCGATGGGCATGATGGCGAACATGCGCATCTCCTGACCCCACGCGGCGGCCTCAGGCCGCGCCGGCGGACGGCTTCCGGCCCAGGACGGCCCACGCGCGCACATCCAGGGCGAGGGACCCGTCCGGCCGGGCCGGCAAGGAAGAACGCAGCGCCTCGCGCAGCCTCTCCCGGTCGGGCGGGTCGAGGGCGGCGACGTAGCCGGGGGCCGGGCCCTGGCCGGACAGGAACGGCTCCCACAGATCGGCGAAGGCGGCGAACTCCGCCCGCACCTCGATCGGGGCGACGTGCACGGCCTCCAACCCAGCCGACGTCCACAGGGCGAGCAGTGCCTCCGGGCGGCAGAGTCCGAAGCGGCGCCCCTCGTCCAGCTCGACCGCGGCCGGGTCCAGCAGTGCGGCCGCGTCCCAGAAGCGGCGCAGGAGCCCCATGCCCTCGGCGTAGTCCCACACGTAACAGGCGACGAGTCCGCCCGGGCGCGCCGCGCGCGCCGCCTCGGTGACCGCGGCGCCCGGTGCGGGCAGGAAGTTGAGGGCGAGCGCGCTGACCACGGCGTCGCAGGTCCCGTCGCGCACGGGCAGCGACAGCGCGTCGGCCCGCACGAACCGCGCCGCCGGACCCGCCGCGGCGCGGGCCGCCGCGAGGAACCCGGCGGACCGGTCGACCCCCACGACCAGCCGCGGCCGGGCCAGACCGGTGATCGAAGCGGTCAGGGCGCCGGTGCCACAGCCCGCGTCGAGCCACACCCCGCCGTCCCCGACGCCCAGCCAGTCCACGAAGCGGCCGGCGACGAGGCGGCTCCAGCGCCCCATGTACCTCTCGTAGGCGTCTCCCGCCGCCCACACGTCGTACCTGTGCTCCGTCATACGGTCACGATGACGTACCGAGCGCCCGCGGGGCGTCAGGAGGGGCTGTGTCGGGCGGCGTCGGCCCGCGGCCGGGGTCAGCCCGCGGCGGGCGCCCCGTCGAGTTCCCAGGCGTGACGCTTGAACTCACGGGCGAAGTCGGGGTGGTCCTCCCACTGGCGGGCGACGCCGCGCAGGACGTCCCAGTGGTGTTCCACCGACTGGTCGATGACGCGGCGGACGGCGGGCTCCGCCTCCGCCCGCTTCTCGATGAGGCCCTTGACGGCGGACGCCTCCAGCACCGCGTTGCGCAGGGCGCGCAGCGCACGGGAGGTGTCGTCCATCGCGAAGCCGTTCTCGCTGCCGGTCTCGGCGGCGAACAGCGGGGTGAGGCGCGCCTCGATGAATGCGGTGATCCGCGTGAAGTGCTGAACGTCCATGGGGGCTCCATCTCCTGCCACACGGCCACACCGCGGCCCGGCATCTCTCGGTACTTCGGCCGCCCCACCCTAGTGGGACGGCCGAGACGGACGGGAGCCGGGCGCCCACAACAAAAAACCCCGGGCCTCAATGGCGGCCGGGGTGATTCTCTGCGTATATTGGTTGTTTCACGTCGACCCACGGGTGAAACGTGGAGAAGCTTTACGTGGACACAGTATCGCGTCAGGAGTGGAATTGTCAACCGAGGAATTCCGGAATGAGCAGCAATTCATCACCGGGCTCTACGCACGCCTCGACGACCTGCGTGACCAGGCCGAACGCGCCGTCCGGGGCGCGCTCGCCGAGCCTGGCAGCGGGTTCCAGGCGCGCCTGGAACGGGATGTGCTGGTCGCCGAGCAGTCCGGTCTGCTTTCCGCTCTGAACTCCGGGGAGAACGGATTGTGTTTCGGGCGGCTGGAGTTCTCCGACGGCCGGGACCACCACATCGGCCGCATCGGAATAAGGCAGGACGACCCGGACCGCACCCCGCTCGTCCTCGACTGGCGCGCCGACGTCGCCCGCCCCTTCTACCTCGCCACCGGCCACCATCCCATGGGGCTGCGCCGGCGCCGGCACATCACCACCCGGGGCCGTGAGGTCACCGCACTGCACGACGAGATCCTCGACCTCGGCGACACCGAACGCACCGGCCTCGAAGGGGCCGACGCTGACGCCGTCCTGCTCGCCGCCCTCGACGCCGCCCGGACCGGGCGGATGCACGACATCGTGCGGACCATCCAGGCGGAGCAGGACCGGATCATCCGCTCCCCGCACGCCGGCGTCCTGGTGGTCGAGGGAGGCCCCGGCACGGGCAAGACCGCGGTCGCCCTCCACCGCGCCGCCTACCTCCTGTACGCGTACCGGGAACTCCTCGCCAAGCGCGGCGTGCTGATCGTCGGCCCCAACCCGGCGTTCCTGGGCTACATCGGCGAGGTGCTCCCCTCGCTCGGCGAGACGGGCGTGCTCCTCGCCACGGTCGGCGAGCTCTTTCCCGGCGTCCACGCCACCCGCCTCGACCGTCCCGGCGCCGCGGCGGTGAAGGGTCGCGCGGCGATGGCGGAGGTACTCGCCCGCGTCGTGAGCGACCGGCAGACGCTGCCGGAGACCGTCCCGGCCGGCAGCGGCGAGGACAGCTCCGTGGTCCCGGAGCCGGCCGTGGAGATCGACCACGACGACTACGGGACGCTGCTGCTGGACCGGACGATGGCCCACGAGGCCCGCGACCGGGCACGCGGCACCGGCCTCCCGCACAACCTGGCGCGGCCCTACTTCGCGTTCCGGATCATCGACGCGCTCACCGAGCAGCTCGCCGACCGGCTCGGCGCGGACCCCTACGGCGGGCCCAACCTGCTGGGACCCGACGACCTCGCCCAGCTCGGGAAGGAGATCGCCACCAGCTCCGAGGTGCACGCGGCCATCGACACCCTCTGGCCGCCGATCACCCCCGAACAGCTGATCGCCGACTTCCTGGAAGACCCCGCGCACCTGGACGCCGCCGACGCCGAGCTGATCCGCCGGTCCGCGACGGAGACGGGCTGGACCATCGCCGACATCCCGCTGCTCGACGAGGCCGCCGAACTGCTCGGCGAGGACGACAGCGCGCGGCGCGCCGCTCGGGAGCGGGAGCGGCTGGAGCGCATCGCGTACGCGCAGGGCGTCCTGGACCTCTCGCAGGGATCGGAGTCCTACGAGTTCGAGGACACCGAGAACGAGTACCTCGCCGCGCACGACATCATCGACGCCGAGCGCATGGCCGAGCGGCACGAGGAGGCCGACCACCGCAGCGCCGCCGAACGCGCCGCCGCCGACCGGACCTGGGCCTTCGGCCACGTCATCGTCGACGAGGCGCAGGAGCTGTCCGCGATGGCGTGGCGGCTGCTGATGCGGCGCTGCCCCACCCGCTCCATGACGCTGGTCGGGGACCCCGCCCAGACGGGCGACGAGGCGGGCTGCGGCTCCTGGAAGCGCATCCTGGCGCCGTACGTCGGCGACCGCTGGGACCTGGTGCGGCTCGGCGTGAACTACCGTACGCCCGCGGAGATCATGGACGTCGCGTCCGCCGTCCTGCTGGCCCGGCACCCGGGATTCGAGCCGCCCCGTTCCGTGCGCTCCACCGGCGTACGGCCCTGGGCGCGGGCGGCCGACGACCTGCCCGCGGCGGTCGCCGAGGCGGTGCGCGCGGGTACCCCGGCGGAGGGTCGGCTCGCGGTGATCGCCCCGCGCCCGCTGCACGAGGCCCTGGCCGCGGCGCTGCCGGGCGTACGGGCCGGCGCGGAACCGGACCTCACGCACACGGTCGTGCTCCTCGACCCGCGCCAGGCCAAGGGACTGGAGTTCGACACGGTGCTCGTGGCGGAGCCGGCGGACATCGCGCCGAGCGACCTGTACGTGGCACTGACCCGTGCGACGCAGACGCTCGGGGTCCTGCACACCGGCCGCCTCCCGCAGGAGCTGGCGCGGGAACTGGCGCGAGAGCTCCCCTCGGCCTGAACCGGCGCCCTCATGATCACCCGCGAGCCCCTGGCCCCGACGGCCCCGCGCGGTGATCATAGGGGGGCGCCGGCCCACCGGGCCCCGTGCGCACCACCGATTCCGGGAGGTCGTGTGTCCGCAGAGTCCAGCTACGCGTACGGGGTCCACGAGGTGCCGCTGCTCGGCGACACGATCGGCGAGAACCTGGACCGCACCGTGCGCAGGTTCCCCGAGCGGGACGCCCTCGTCGACATGACCTCCGGGCGCCGCTGGACGTACGCGGAGCTGGCGGCGGACGTCGACGCGCTCGCGCTCGGCCTGCTGGACCTCGGCATCGCCAAGGGCGACCGGGTCGGAATCTGGGCGCCCAACCGCCCCGAGTGGACGCTGGTGCAGTACGCCACCGCCAAGATCGGTGCGATCCTCGTCACCGTGAACCCGGCGTACCGCTCGCACGAGTTGGAGCACGTGGTGCGGCAGTCGGGCATCCGGCTGCTGGCCGCGGCGGACCGGTTCAAGACCTCCGATTACGCGGCCATGATCGAGGAGGTGCGTCCGCGCTGCCCGGAGCTGGAGTTCGTGGTCCTGCTGGAGGGCGACCTGTGGACCTCCCTGCTGGAGCGCGGCCGGCTGGGAGATCCGACCGTACTGGCCCGGGCGCAGGCCGCGCTGAGCCCGGACGACCCCGTGAACATCCAGTACACCTCCGGGACCACCGGCTTCCCCAAGGGCGCGACCCTGTCCCACCACAACATCCTCAACAACGGTTTCTTCGTGGGGGAGTTGTGCCACTACACCGAACAGGACCGGGTCTGCGTCCCGGTCCCCTTCTACCACTGCTTCGGCATGGTGATGGGCGCGCTCGCGTGTACGAGCCACGGGGCGGCGCTCGTCATCCCCGCGCCGTCCTTCGAGCCGGCGGCCACCCTGGCCGCGGTGGAGGCCGAGTCGTGCACGTCGCTGTACGGCGTGCCGACGATGTTCATCGCCGAACTCGCCGACCCGGGCTTCGCCGCGTACGACCTCTCCAGCCTGCGCACCGGCATCATGGCGGGCTCGCCGTGCCCCGTCGAGGTGATGAAGGAGGTCATCGGCCGGATGGGCATGACGGAGGTCTCCATCTGTTACGGCATGACGGAGACCTCACCGGTGTCGACGCAGACCCGCGCGGACGATTCCGTCGAACGACGGGTGTCGACCGTGGGCCGGGTCGGCCCGCACCTGGAGGTCAAGGTCGTCGACCCGTCCTCCGGACGGACCGTGCCCCGCGGCGAGCCGGGCGAACTGTGCACCCGGGGCTACTCCGTCATGCTGGGCTACTGGGGCGAGCCCGAGCGGACCGCCGAAGCCGTCGACGCGGCCCGCTGGATGCACACCGGGGACCTGGCCGTCATGGACGACGACGGCTACCTGAGCATCACCGGCCGGATCAAGGACATGGTCATCCGCGGCGGCGAGAACATCTACCCGCGCGAGATCGAGGAGTTCCTCCACGGACACCCGGACGTCCTCGACGTCCAGGTCATCGGTGTTCCCGACGCCAAGTACGGGGAGGAGCTGATGGCCTGGGTCCGGATGCGCGAGGGCGCCGAGCCGCTGACCGCGGAAGCCGTCCGCGCCTACTGCGCCGGCCGCCTCGCCCACTTCAAGATCCCGCGCTACGTCCACGTCGTGGACGAGTTCCCGATGACCGTCACCGGGAAGATCCGCAAGGTCGAGATGCGCGAGACGGCCAACCGCCTGCTCGGAACCGGCTGAACCTCAGAGGCGCGGCGCCTTGGGGCCCTTGTCCAGGACCGAGTTGCCCGTCACCGTGCCGTCGCCGCCGGAGAGGGTGACCTCGTGCCGGACCCCGTCCGGACCGAGGACCACGGCATCCCACGCGCTCGCGCCACCTTGCTCCACCACCACGCTCAGCGACTCCACCTTGCCGCCGGACACGGCGCCCGCCGCCTTGTCCACGGCCTGCGCGGCCGGCAGCGCCGGCAGCGGCGCGGGAGCGGTCGCCTGGGTGCCGCCGCCGAAGGACTCCCGGCCCGGCCGGACCCGCCCGGGCGCGCCGCCGCCGTCCGGACGGTGACCGGCACGGGACTTCCCGTCCTTCCGGTCGCCCTTCGGCCCGTGATCCTGCTCGTGCTCCCCGGCGGAGTACGAGTGCCCCTCACGTGCCTCGTGGCGGTGCTCCGCCACGGCCACGGCCGCCGCGGCCCCGCCTCCTGCCAGCACCACCAGCCCGAGGGCCACCCAGCGCGTGCGTCCCTGTCGGGTCAGCCGGACGAACCGGCGAGGACGCCTCGCCGCGGCGTCCGCCGGGACCGCTTTCGTCTCACCGGCATCCGCCGGGTATTCGGGAGGCTGGGGAGTGGACTGGGTCATCTGGCTGCTCCTCGCGTACTCCGGGCGCTCCGCCCGGCAGGGCAGATCGTGCGCCGCGCATCCTGAAGCTGCGCTGAAGCGAGCTGAAGACCTCTTCAGCAACCCCGCGGGGCGACCTGCGAACCTTGACCCATGCGCGTACTGGTGGTGGAGGACGAGCGGCGGCTGGCCGCCGCCCTACAGCGGGGGCTCGGAGCCGAGGGCTTCTCGGTGGACGTCGCCCACGACGGAACGCACGGGTTGTGGCTGGCGGCGGAGCACGACTACGACGCCATCGTGCTCGACATCATGCTGCCCGGCCTCAACGGCTACCGGGTCTGCGCCCGGCTGCGCGCGGCGGGCTGCGAGTCGGGCATCTTGATGCTCACCGCGAAGGACGGCGAGTACGACGAGGCCGAAGCCCTGGACACCGGCGCGGACGACTTCCTGTCCAAGCCGTTTTCCTACGTCGTGCTCGTGGCCCGGCTCCGGGCGCTGATCCGGCGCACCGGCCGCCGCGGCCCGCAGATCATGACCTTGGGAGACCTGGTGGTCGACCCGGCCGCGCAACGGTGCACCCGGGGCGGGACCGAGGCCCGCCTCACCGCGAGGGAGTTCGCCGTGCTGGAGTACCTTGCCCGGCGGGCCGGGGAGGTGGTTCCCAAGCGGGAGATCCTGGAGAACGTGTGGGACGCCGCCTACGACGGTGACCTGAACGTCGTGGAGGTCCACGTCAGCGCCCTGCGCCGGAAGATCGACGCGCCCTTCGGGCGGACCGCGGTGGAGACGCTGCGCGGCGCCGGTTACCGGCTGGCGGCCGACGGTGGCTGAGGGGACGCCCCGCCCCGGCGCACGGCTGCGCGCGCGGGCCCGATCGGTACGCGCACTGGCCGGCGGGCTGCGGCCCCGTTCCGTCCGCGCCCGGGCGACGCTCGGCGCGTCCGCAGTGGTCGCCCTGGCCCTCGGGGCGGTCTCCTTCGCCCTGCTCGGGCTGCTCCACGGCAACCTGATGCGCAGCGCCCAGGCCGACGCCGAACGGCAGGCCGTGGCCACCGCCTCGATGGCGGCGGGAGGCCGGCTCGTTCCCGTACTGGCCGCCGGTCGCGGAACGGACTTCCTCCAGGTCGTGGACGCCGGAGGTCGGGTGCTGGCGGCGAGCCCCAACCTCGTGGGCCGCCCCGCCGTCTCCGGGCTGCGCCCCGGCAGCCCCGGGACCGTGCGGGGCACGTGGCCCGGCCGCCCGGTGCGGGACGAGCACCGCCAGCGCGTCGTACAGGTCACCACCGCCACCGCGTCCGGGCTGGTCACCGTCTACGCGGGCACCTCACTGCGGCAGGCCGACGCCGCCGGCGACATGATCACCGCAGCGCTGGCGGTCATGGCGCCGCTGCTCGTCCTGACCGTCGCCCTGGTCACCTGGCGCGTGACGGGCTGGGCGCTGCGGCCCGTCGAGGCGATCCGCGCGGAGGTCGCCGAGATCAGCGAGCGTGACCTGCACCGACGGGTGCCGGTACCGCGCAGCGAGGACGAGGTGGCTCGGCTCGCCGTGACGGTGAACGCCACCCTGGACCGGCTCGAAGCCGCCGGCATCAGGCAGCGGCAGTTCATCGCGGACGCCTCGCACGAGTTGCGCAGCCCCATCACCGTGCTCCGTACGCAGTTGGAGGTCGCGCAGGCACATCCCGACCCGGACTTGTGGGGCGAGCTGGTCAGCGGCGCGCTGGAGGACACGGTCCGGCTCCAGGACCTCGCGGCGGACCTGCTCCTGTTGGCCCGTCTGGACACCGCCGAACCGGCTCCGGCCGGCGCTGTCGACCTCACCGGCGTCGCCCGGGAGGCGGCGCGCCCGCGCGGTGGCGACCGGGTCCCGGTCGAGGCGGAACTCGCGCCCGACGTCACGGTGCGCGGCAGCACGCTGTGGCTGTCCCGGCTCGTCACGAACCTGCTGGACAACGCCCAACGGCACGCCGCCCGGCGGGTCTCGTTGGGCCTGCGGGTGGACGAGGACCGGGACGTCGTGGTGTTGGAGGTGTGCGACGACGGTCCGGGCATCCCGGTCGCGGACCGGGAACGGGTCTTCGAACGGTTCACCCGGCTCGATGACGCCCGCAGCCGGGACGAGGGAGGGTCGGGCCTGGGTCTGGCCATAGCGCGCGACATCGCCGGCAGCCTGGGCGGCTCCCTCGCGGTCCACACCGCCCCGGCGGGCGGCGCCCGGCTGGTGGCGACCCTGCCCCGGATGCCCGCCTGACGGCACCGGCGCGGCCGGCGGGGGGACGAGGCCCGGCGTCGGCGGGGGAGGGGCCTAGCGTCGGCGGGGCGCGCCGCCGACGAGCAGGGCGTCGGTGATCAGGCGTACGCCCCTGGCCAGCCGGGCGAGTTGGTCGAGTTCGACGGCGTACATCCGGATGGTGTTCTCGATGACGGACTCGGCCACGCCCAACGAGGGAAGTTCGGCCCGGCAGGTCTCCAGGGCCACCCGCACGGCGCGCATCTCGTGCTGGAGCTGGAGGCGCGCGTGCCGCGTCAGGAGCACGGGGTGACGGTTGAGCGTCGAGTAGCCCGCGTACCGGGCCGGCAGCAGGTCGCGCAGCCAGCGGATGGCGGTGCGCTCCCAGTCGTGGTTTCCGGGGGCCTTGACCTGACAGGGCCAGTCCGGGCTGAGGGTGACAGAGGCCGTCTGGGGCATTCTCGTCGCTTCCGAGTGGTGTCGAACTCTGATCGAGAGGAGGTGGGCGGCCTCGACCCAGGGGTTGATCGAGGCCGCCACGGCGGTCGACGGGATCCGAAAGCCCGGATCGGGTACCCGGAAGCGGGCGTGAGGAGGAGGCGCTCGCTGCTGGGTGCTCGCTCGGGAAGGCGTGGGGTCGCTCTCCCTGGCATCTGGTGGATTCCGGCCGCGCGTTCAGTAAACATATATACCGTCGAGTAAGCAAGCGTATGAAAAAATTCATACCTCTGTTGAATGAACGGTTTCATCCGGAAAGGGAGGCGCGGACTCCGCTCTAGAGGAAGAAACCGTGCAGGTCAGCCGCCTGCTCATAGCTTTCGAGGCGCGCCTGTGTCCGTTCCGGGTCCGCGTCCGCCATGGCCTGTAGGAGGGCCGCCGACAGTACCCCGGGCGCCGCGTACGAGTCGAAGACCAGCCGCGACCCGGTACCGGCGGTGAGCACCACGTCCGCCTCCTCGACCAGCGGGCCCAGCGTCGGATCGGTGATCAGCGCCACGCGCAGCCCGGCGCTGTGGGCCGCCCGGACGGCCGACAGGGTCTCCTTGGCGTGCCGGGGCATGGCGAAGGCCAACACCCAGGTGCCGCCCGCCGCCCGGGCCTGGAGCAACGCGTCGTAGGCGACGCTGCCACCGCCCGTCACCAGGCGTACGTCGGGGTGGATGCGCCGGGCCGCGTAGGCGAAGTACTCGGCGAGGGAGACGGAGATCCGCAGACCGAGCACGGTGAGGGGGACCGAGCGGGCCAGATCCCGGCCGATGTCGAGGATCTGATCGGTGTCGGCCAGCAACCGGCGCACGTTCTCCAGGTTCTGGATCTCTGCGTCCACCGCCGCCTGGAGCTCGTTGTGGCGGATCTGCTCCCGGCTCTCCGGATAGCCCGCGACCGCGTTCAGCGCGATCGGCTGCAACACCTCGCGCAGGGCGGGATAACCACTGAAGCCGAGCGCCGCGGCGAAACGGGTCACGGACGGCTGGCTCACCCCGACCCGTTCCGCGAGTTCGGTGATCGAGAGGAACGCGGCCTCGGTGAGGTGGTCGATCAGGTACTGGGCGATTCGCCGCTGACCCGGGGACAGGGGGTGCCCGTCGAACAGCGCCCGGACCCGGTCGGCGGGGGCGCGCTCGTGCTCCGCGGCCTGCCCGCTCGGCGTGATGGCGGCCGCCTGAGCGCGTTCCTGCTGCCCCGATGACACCGACGGGCCTCCTTCTCATCACTCGTGATCAAACATAGCTCACCTGTGAGTCACGAGGTCAGACGGTACAGACGCAGAGCGAGCTGGAGTTCCAACGCGGCGGCGGGGGTGTTCCAGTCGTCACCGAGGAGCCGACCGATCCGGTCCAGCCGCTGCACCACCGTATTGACGTGGACGTGCAAGGCCTCTTTCGCCTTGGACAGGCTCGCGCCGTGGGCGAAGTAGGCATCCAGCGTACGTACGAGTTCGGTCCCGCGCCGGGCGTCGTACGCGATGACGGGGCCCAGCACCCGCTCGACGTAGCCGCTCACATCGGCGCGCTCCCCGAGCAGCACTCCGAGGAATCCCAGATCGGCCGGGCCGGCGCCCCGGCCGGTCTGCCCGAGGCAGTGCAGGGCCTCCACGCACCGCAGGGCCTCCGCGTACACGGCCGGCAAGGCGCCCGGGCGGTCCGCGGGGCCGGCGGCGCCCACCGTCACCGGGGCTCCGAGCACCAGCCCCAGTTCGGCGGCCAGCGAACGGGCGAGCTCACCGGGGCGCTGCGCCGGGGTCACCATCACGACGAGCCCCTGGTGCACACCGGACAGACCGTGGGCGGCGCGAGCGCGGCGGGCCGCCTCCGAGGCGAGGCGGTCCCGTATCCCCGCGTCGCAGTGGAGCGCCAGCACCGCGTGCGGCCGGGACAGGTCCAGGCCCAGCCGGCGGGCCCGGATGTGCCGGCTCGCCCCGTCCTGCGAGCGCCCCGCGGCTTCCGGCGTGAGCAGATCGCTGAGCAGTTCGCCGCGTACCCGGTCCTCCGCCTCCGCTATGGAGCGCCGCAGCAGCAGGAGGAGGGCCGTGACCAGGCCGGCCCGTTCGAACAGGCGTCGTTCGGAGTCGGTGAGGCCGGCCCGCCCGGTCAGGGCGACGCTGCCGAGGAGTTCGGTGCCCGCCATGACCGCCCAGACCCATACGCCGTCCACGACCACGGCGCGCCCGCCGGCACGGGAGTCCGCCACCCCCCGGTCCGGCGCGGCCAGGGGGTCGGCGCGGACCCGGGCCAGTTCGGTGCCGTCGGCGTCGTGGACCACGATGCCGCCGCCGAGGAGGCCGGCGACGTCCCGCGCGAGGTCGCCCACGTCACCGCCGCGCAGCACGAGATCGGTGAGCCGGTCGTGCGTCTCGGTCGCCAGGCGCATCGCTTCACTGTGCGCGCGGACCGTCTCGTTGGCCTCGCCCAGCTCGCGGAGCGCGGCCCGGGTCTCCTCCAGCAGTCGGGCGCCGTCGATGGCCACCGCGGCGTGGTCGGCGAGCGAGGACAGCAGGGCGACCGCGTCGGGGGCGAACGCCCGGACCGCGCGGTCGGCCGCGTACAGCACACCGATCACCCGCGTCCCCACCCGCAGCGGGACGCCCAGGATGCCCCGCAGCCCCTCCTCGCCGACGCCGCGGTCGATGGTCGCGGTGTGTTTGAACCGGCCGTCCGACCCGTAGTCGCTGGTCGCGTAGGGCCGGGCCGTCTGTGCGACGAGACCGCCGAGCCCCTCGCCCATGCCCAGGCGCAACTGCTGGAACGCGGCCGAGACCGAGCCGTCCGTGACCCGCATGAAGGTGTCGCCCGCGGCCGGGTCGTTGAGGGTGAGGTAGGCGACGTCGGTACCCAGCAGGGTCCTCGCCCGGCGGACGATCGCGCGCAGTACGGCGTCCAGGTCGCGCAGGGCGGCCAGATCACCGGCCGTGTCGAACAAGGCGGTCAACTCCGCCTCCCTGCGCCGGTGCTGACCCAGGGTCCGGTTGACGGCCGACGCGACGCGCGTGGCGTCCTCGACGAAGGCGAGTTCCGTCTGGTCGGCGCCGTCGGTACGGGCCTGCCCGGCGGCAGCCGCGAACCGCTCGGCGGGGGCGCCCTCGGCCAGCAGGTCGAGCAGCGTGCGCAGCGCGGCCGCCGCCGGGTTGTCGACGCGGGGGTGAGGGCTGGGGGAATCGTTCACGCGGCCCATGCTGACAGCCCCTCCGACGGGGAGGCCGGTTTTCCGGTTCCGCGGACCCGGCTCGCGGACTGGGCTCGCGGGCCTCGCTTCCGCGGTCGCCGGCGCTTCGCGCTCAGGCCGCGTCGAAAGGCTGCCCCGCGGTGGCAATGGTCCGCCGACCGGGCACCGCCGGGGCGCTGCCGATCGCCGTCAGGTTCCGGCCGCGGGTCTCCCTCGCGAACGCCACCGTGAGCGTGGTGATCAGGGCCGCGCCGCAGAGGTAGACGGAGACCGGCACGGAGGAGCCGAAGTCCTTGAGGAGCTCGACGGCGATGATCGGGGCGAGCGCCCCCGCGACGATCGAGGCGAGCTGGGAGCCCATCGAGGCACCCGAGTAGCGGACCTCGGTGTCGAACATCTCCGAGATGAAGGCGGCCTGCGGACCGTACATCGCCCCGTGCAGCAGCAACCCGACGGTGACCGCCGCCGTGATCACCGCAAAGGACCGCGAGTCGACCAGGGCGAAGAAGGCGAACGCCCAGCCGGCCATGCCCACCGAGCCGATCATCGTCACCGGCCGGCGGCCGATCCGGTCCGACAGCGCGCCCCAGGCGGGGATGGTGACGAAGTGCAGGGCCGAACCGATCAGCACGGCGTCGAGCGCGTCGCTCTTGGGCAAGCCGAGGTGGGTGGTGACGTAGACGAGGAGGAAGGAGGTCAGCACGTAGTACGAGATGTTCTCGCCGAACCGGGTGCCGATGGCGGTCAGCACCTCGCGCCAACTCCCGCGCAGCACCTCGACGGCCGGGGCCTTCGCCCTGCCCGCGCTCTCGTCCCGCCGGGCCCGGGCCTGCGCGGCGAGGAAGACGGGGGACTCCGCGACGGAGATCCGGATCCACAGACCGGCCGCGACCAGCACACCCGACAGGAGGAACGGGACGCGCCAGCCCCAGGAGAGGAAGGCCTCCTCCGACTGCACGGACGCCAGCAGCGCCAGCACCCCGGTGGCGAGCAGGTTCCCGCCGGGGGCGCCCGACTGCGGCCACGAGGCCCAGAACCCCCGGTGCTCCTCGCCGCCGTGCTCGGAGACCATCAGTACGGCGCCTCCCCACTCACCACCCAGCGCGAACCCCTGCACCAGCCGGAGCACCGTCAGCAGCACCGGCGCCCCGACGCCGATCCCCGCGTAGGTCGGCAGCAACCCCATCGCGAAGGTGGCGCCCCCCATCATCAACAGGCTGAGCACGAGCAGCTTCTTGCGGCCGACCTTGTCCCCGAAGTGCCCGAAGACGACCCCGCCGAGCGGGCGGGCCAGGAAGCCGATGGCGTAGGTGACGAAGGCGATCAGTGTCCCCGTCAGCGGGTCGGCGGTCGGGAAGAACAACTTGTTGAACACCAGGGCGGCGGCGCTGCCGTACAAGAAGAAGTCGTACCACTCGATGGTGGTCCCGATGAGGCTTGCGGCGACGATCTTTCTCATGCCTGCGCTGGAGGCCATGTGCACCACTTCCGGGGGCGTTGACGGGGACGTTCCGTGTCGCCACACCATAGGAACGCCCAGGTCAGCCGCACATGTAGCCCGCCACCACACTTCCCGCCCACCGCATGTGGGCGCCCCCCACCCCCTACCCCCGCCAGGATGCGAGCCCCCACCGCAGGGTGTGCCGGGCCCCCGGCTCGAGACGCACCTGGGCCGGGTCGCGGCGGAAGGCGTCGGGTCCGCAACTCATCGGCTCGACGGCGACGCTCCGGCGCCGGTAGCGCTCGGCCAGCGTGTCCCCGGTGTACACCTGCACGAAGTCGGCACCCTGGCCGAGCCACAGATCGGTACCGTACGCACCGGACGGCTCGGACAGACGTACGACGGCGCGCCCGTCAGCGGACCGTCGCAGGTCGGTGAAGGCCGTGTCCAGCCGCTGCGGGCCGATGGGCCGAGGCGCGCCGAAGTCGTTGGAGGTCTGCGAGACCGCCTCGGTCGCGACGGGCAGGCCGCGGTCGTCGGTGCGGAGCCAGGTCCGGGCAGGGACGGTCAGCAGGGTGTCGTCGACCGTGCCGGGTCCCACGGCGAGATACGGGTGCTGGCCCACTCCGTACGGCGCGGGGGCGTCGCCGACGTTCCGTGCGGTCAGCGTGACCGTCAGGCCTTGGCGGTCGAGGGCGTACTCGGCCCGGGCCACCAGATGGAACGGGTACCCCGGTTGCGGCCACAGCGTGGTCCTCAGCACCACGCGGCCATCCGTCTGTTCCACCGGCTGCCACGACGTCCAGCGCAGCAGGCCGTGGATGGCGTTGGCGTGCTCGACCTCGTTCACGGGCAATTGGAGTTCCCGCCCGCGCCAACGGTATCGGCCGTCTCCGATCCGGTTGGGCCATGGCACGAGGAGTTGTCCGCGTCCGCCCTCGATCGGGTCGTCGGCGTCGAAGCCGTCGATGATCGGGCGCTCGGCGACCGCGTAATGGCGCAGGGCGCCGCCCAACTCCACGACCACGACGGTCTGTGGACCACAGGTCAGCCGGAACTGGGCACCCGTCCGATGCATCTTCGCCGTCCTCGCCGGTGGCGGTCAGGATGCGGGGGAACAGCACGTGGAGCCCGCACACCGGGTGGTTCCATTGCAGCACCGGCCCGATCGCGGCGCACCTCGGCCGGGGCGGCCCCGCCCTGGGCGCGTTCGCCGGCGGGGCTCCCGAGCCGCTGTTGAGCCGTTCGGCCGGGGGGAGCACTCCATAGGGGCAGCCGCCGTCGTGCCACCGGGCCGGGGCGGGGCCGCGATGCTCTGGTGGTGGCGCGGATTGCATGTCCCCGTCGGCACTCAGGGAGAGATTCAGTGGAAGCCAGCGGCAGTGACGGTCCAACGCTCCTCGTTCCCCGGATCCTCAAGGGGCAGAAGGCGCTGGTGACGGGAGCGAACTCCGGCATCGGCAAGGCCACCGCCATCGGCCTCGGGCGGGCGGGCGCCGACGTGGTCGTGAACTACGTCGCCGGGAAGGACGCCGCCGAGGAGGTGGTGCGGGAGATCGAGGGCTTCGGGGTCCGCGCGTACGCGCACGAGGCCGACGTGTCGCAGGAGGACCAGGTCGTCGACATGGTCGCCCGGATGGTGGAGGAGTTCGGGACCATCGACGTCATGGTGGCCAACGCCGGCCTCCAGAGGGACGCCGCGTTCACCGACATGACCGTGGACCAGTGGCGCCAGGTGCTGGAGGTCAACCTCACCGGTCAGTTCCTGTGCGCCCGCGAGGCCACCAAGGAGTTCCTGCGCCGCGGCGTCGTCCCGGAAGTGTCCCGCTCCGCCGGGAAGATCATTTGCATGAGCTCGGTGCACCAGGTCATCCCCTGGGCCGGGCACGTGAACTACGCCTCGTCCAAGGGCGGCGTACAGATGCTGATGGAGACGCTCGCGCAGGAGTTGGCCCCGCAACGGATCCGGGTGAACGCCGTCGCTCCGGGCGCGATCCGCACCCCCATCAACCGCAGCGCCTGGGACACCCCCGAAGCGGAGGCCGACCTGCTGCGGCTCATCCCGTACCGCCGGGTGGGCGACCCCGAGGACATCGCGAACGCGGTGATCCTCCTCGCCTCCGACCTGCTCGACTACGTCGTGGGGACGACGATCTTCGTGGACGGGGGAATGACGCTGTTCCCCGGCTTCGCCACCGGCGGCTGAGCCCGCAGTCCGCCCGCCGTCCGACACGAACCGCCAAGGCCCACATGAACAGCGCGATCGCGATCATGGCGGACACCCCGCCGCAGCTGCTCCCCGCCCGTGAGCTCATGGCCTTCACCCTGGCCTCCCACATCCTGCTCGTGCCCTTCGGCGTGGCCCTGCCCGCCATCACCCTCCTGATGCACTACCGCGGGCTGCGCAAGGGCGACGCGGTCGCCCTGCTGCTCGCCCGCCGCTGGTCGGCGGTCATGGCCGTGCAGTTCGCCATCGGCATCGTCACCGGTACCGTGCTCTCCTTCGAGTTCGGCCTGCTGTGGCCGGGACTGATGGGCCGCTGGGGGGATGTCTTCGGCCTCGGATTCGGGGTCGAGGCGTGGGCCTTCTTCCTGGAAGCCGTCCTCATCGCGATCTACCTCTACGGCTGGCGCAGGCTCAAGCCGTGGACGCACTTCTGGTTGGGTCTGCCCCTGCCGCTGACCGCGCTGATGGGGGCGTTCGGCATCATCGCAGCGAACTCCTGGATGAACACGCCGCGGGGCTTCACGCTGGACGCGGGCGGCAACCCCGTGGACGTCGACGTGCGCAGGGCGATCTTCACGCCGATGTTCGGTCCCGAATACTGGCACTTCGTGGCGGGGGTCGTCCTCACGGCCGGGTACGTCGTCGCGGGGGTGTACGCGGTCGGCTGGCTGCGCGGTCGGCGTGACCGCTACCACCGGCTCGGCTTCACCGTGCCGTTCACCGTCGCCGCGATCCTCACCCCCGTACAGTTCGTGCTCGGCGACTCCATCGCCCGCTCCGTCTTCCACAAGCAGCCGGTGAAGTTCGCGGCCACCGAGATCGTCTGGAAGACCGGTACCCACGTACCCGAGTACATGTTCGGACGCCTTCATTCGGACGGGTCGATCTCCGGCGGGATCAAGATCCCCCAACTGGACTCGATCCTCGCCGGTTTCAGCCCGGACACCCGGGTGACGGGACTGACGGCGGTGCCCGCGAGCGACCGCCCGACGGCGACCCAGGCCACGATCGCCCACTGGGCGTTCGACATCATGGTGACGATCGGGAGCCTGCTCGTCCTGCTCGCGCTCTGGTACGGCTGGTGCTGGTTGCGCCGCCGTGAACTGCCGCGCTCACCCTGGTTCTTCCGGTGCGCCGCGGTGGCCGGAGCGGCCTGCCTGGTGACGGTGGAATGCGGCTGGATCACCACCGAAGTGGGCCGCCAGCCCTGGATCGTCTACCAGAACATGCGGGTGTCCGAAGCCGTCACGGACACCCGGGCCGCGTCGTTGTGGGCGATGCTCGCGATCGTCGTCGTGGTCTACACACTGATCCTCGGCACCTTCCTGGCCGTCCTGCTCACGATGCGCACCCGGTGGCGGGCCGCCGACGAACAACTGGTCGGCTCCCACCCCGAGGGCTCCCCGGAGGGCGACACGCCCTACGGTCCGCGCCGGTCGGCCGCCGCGGCCGCACCGGACCACGGCACCGCGCACGATGACGGAGGAGGGCCATGATCGAGGACGTCGTCGCGTGGGTGCTGCTGGCGGCGGTGGCCGCCTACGCCTGCGCCGGCGGGACCGACTACGGCGCCGGCTTCTGGGACCTGTTCGCGGGCGGCCCCGAACGGGGCAGGCGTCCCCGGTGGCTGATCGACCACGCCATGGAGCCGGTCTGGGAGACGAACAACGTCTGGCTCATCTTCGTCCTGGTGATCATGTGGACGGGGTTCCCGGTCCTGTTCCAGACCGTCTTCACGGCGATGTGGCTGCCTCTGGCGCTCGCGGCCGTCGGGCTCGTCCTGCGCGGTGCGGGCTTCGCCCTGCGCAAACCCATGACACGCCTCTCGCGGCGCAGGATCTACGGCGCCGCCTTCGCCGTCTCCTCACTGCTCACACCCTTCTTCCTCGGAGCGGTGGTCGGCGGCCTGGCCACGGGCCGGGTCGCTCCGGGAACGAAGGCCTCCGCCGACGCGTGGTCCAACGGGACCTCCGTGCTCGCGGGGCTGCTCGCCGTCGCGGCGACGGCCTTCCTGGGCGCGGTGTTCCTGACCGCCGACGCCCGCCGCTTCGACGCCCCGGACCTCGTCCGCTACTTCCGGCTGCGGGCCTGGTGCAGCCTCGCGGTGATCGCCGTCCTCGCTGTCGTCGGCCTCGCCGTCACCCATCACGACGCGCGCTACGTCTACGACGGCCTCACCGGCGGCATCGGCCTGGCCCTGGTGTTGGCGGCCGCGGTCAGCGCGGTGGCCACCGCCGCACTGCTGTACCGCACCGCGACAGGCTGGGCGAGGCTGACGGCGGTCGGCAGCGTCGCCCTCGTCGTGGTCGCCTGGGGGCTGGCCCAACGGCCGTACCTCATCCCCACCTCGCTGACCGTGGACCAGGCGGCCGGAGCGTCGACGACACTGCGCTGGCTGCTCCTCGTCACGGTCATCGCGGTGGTGCTCGTCGGACCGCCCCTGGTCCTGCTCTACCGGCTGGACACCGGGGGCGCCCTGCAACCCCTCGCCGAGAACGACCTGCGGCGCACGGCCGCCGACCGGGGTGGGTCCGGCACCCCACCGTCGTGACCGGGCCTCGGCGGCCGACCGTCGGGGCCGATGCGGACAGAGCGGGTGACGCGTGACGGGGCCCGGGCGCGAACCGGTGATCGTGGTGGTGCTGGGCGTCTCCGGCGCCGGGAAGAGCACCGTCGGCAAAGCCCTGGCAGAGGCACTCGCAGTGCCGTTCCTGGAGGGTGACGAGGTACATCCCGGCGCGAACATCGCCAAGATGGCCGCCGGCCGCTCCCTGGACGACGCGGACCGCGCCCCCTGGCTCGGCGTGCTCGGGGAGCGGATCCGGAAGTCCTCCCGGGCGGGCCGGGGGCTGGTCGTCTCCTGCTCGGCGCTCAAGCGCGCGTATCGCGACGAACTCCGCGGGGCCGCCCCGAACGTCTGGTTCCTCTACCTGGCGCTGGACCGCGACACCGCCCGGGCGCGGGTCTCCCGGCGTCCCGGCCATTTCATGCCCGCCCTGCTGGTCGACTCCCAGTTCGAGGCGCTCGACCCGCTGGAACCGGACGAGCCCGGCGCGACCGTCGACGCCACGGCCGCTCTGGAGGACACCGTGGCCCGGGCACGCGGCGCCGTCGCCCGCCTCGGCGGGGGGCCGGAGCGGTGAGGAACCGGTTCTTCCCGGCCGGGGTCAGTCGCCCAGGAGTACGGCGATGTCCCCGGACCGCGGCGTCGGGGCGCCGGACCGGGTCACGGGCAGCAGTGTGCCGTCCGGGCGCACCAGGAACAGCAGGTGGTGCCCGGCGGGGACCGGCCCGTCGAGGCGACGCGTGACGAGGCGGGCGCCCCGGTCGTGGCGGCGGGCCAGCTCGGCTCCGGTCAGCGGGGCGTCGAAGAGCACCTGGCCACCGGTGTACGGGGCGACGACCCCCTGGCTGTCGGTGTCAGGTCCGAGGCGGTACACCGCGCCCTCGACACCGCCCTGGAGGCTGACGGAAGCCAGGGCGTTGAAGTCGGGCTCGTCGGTGAGGAGCAGGACGCCGGTGAGGCCCTCCAATTCGGCGCCCGAGCCGGTGGCCGCGGCGAACAGTTCCCCGGGGGCGAGTTCGAGCCCGGCGGCCGCGATCCGCTCCCGCTGCGCGTCGTGCCCCGCCCACATGACGACCTCCAGCCCGGCCGACCGCAGGGCCCGTCCCAGGTCGACCACCCACGGATCATCGCCCACCAGCAGCGGCCTGGAGCGCGACGGGCGCACGACCGCCAATCGTTTCGCCACCGGCGCGGCGGTCAACCCGTACAGCGTGACGGTCGCCACGATGACCAGGAACGTGGCGGGAAGGATCTTCGAGGCGCCGCCCACGCCCTTGTCGGCCAGTGTGGCGGAGAACGTCGAGGCGGTGGCCGCGGCCACGATGCCGCGCGGCGCCATCCACCCGAGGAACCCCCGCTCCCCGCGTGTCAGATCCGTACCGACGGACGCGACGGCCGCCACGAGCGGCCGGACGACCAGGACCAGGACCGCGACGAGGCCGAGGGTCGGCAGCACCACGTGCCGCAGCGACTGCGGGCTGACGGTGGCCGAGATGGAGATGAACAGCAGACCGATGATCAGATGGACCAGGGTCTCGAAGAAGGAATCCCGGGCGGCGACAGCGGAGCCGGGCAGGTTCGCCACCGCCAGCCCCATCAGGACGGCGGCGATCAGGCCCGTGTCCTCCCGGATCACCCCGCAGACCGCCGTCACACCGATCACCGCGGCCAACTGGACGGTGGTACCCAGGACCGCTCCGGGGCGGAGTCTGCGCAGGATCGTCACCAGCACCGCGGTCCCCACGACGCCGCCGGCCAGGCCCACCGCGGCACTGACGGCGAACTCCGCCAGCTGACTCCCCAGGCCCTTGCGGTTTCCCGCCACCACACCGTGGAAGACCAGGGCGCCCAGGACGGCCCCCACGGGGTCGATGAGCGTCCCCTCCCAGATGAGGACGTGCTGGAGGCGGTCCGTGGGGCGCACGAAGTGCAGCAACGGTCCGACGACCGTGGGTCCGGACACGATCAGGATGGCCCCGAGCATCACGGACGCACCGACGGACGTCCCCAGCAGGGCCCGGGCGAGCAGGGCCGCCGATACCGCGGTGAGCAGCCCGCCGCACCAGATCAGCCGCACCACCACCGTGCGGGTGTGCGCCCTGAACCGCTTCAGGTCCAGGCCGAGCCCGGCGTCGTAGAGGATCACCGCGACGGCCAGCGAGACCAACTGGGAGAAGCCGGCTCCCAGCAGTTCCTCGGGGTTCACGTCATCGGTCAGCGCGCCGGCGGTGAACCCGACGGGCAGCAGGATGATCAGCGCGGGGACGCGCAGCCGGCTCGCCAGCAGCTGGGAGCCCACGGCCAGCACGACGATCAGGCCGAGACCCAGGAGCACCTGGTCATCCGAAAGGGCGGAGGCGGGGCTCACGACCCGGTCCGTCGGCAGGCGCGTGCCCCGGTTCCGTCCGGCATCAGCACGGCGGTGTCCGGCGGCGACGGGAACGAACCCGCAGCATGTCCAAGCGGATCTCCACACGTGAGAGGCGGGCGCACGGGTGCGCGGGGCCCGGACGCGGGCCGCTCGTCCATTAACGTCGCGCCCCCGGGGCTCGGCAATTCGGGTTCGGCCGGTTCGCCGTTCGGCGCGCGCGAGCCGCCGGTGTGGACGATGGTGAGGGCATGGGTACGCCCGACGAGATGAGCGAGGCCGCGTTCCGGTCGCTCTATCGCGAACTGCGCGGCACCGCACCCGGCGGCGGGGCGCCCCGTGGAGCCCTGGTCACCCTCACCCCCGAACGGACCCTGGCGGCCGTCCGCGAGGTCCGCTCCGGCCGTACGGTCTCGCTCGCCGCGCCCCTGGACACCCGCAAGGGACCCGACAACGACGAACCGGCCGCGCACCGGCTCACCGCGCCCGCCGGCGGCGTCCCGGACCCGCACGGCCTGCAGTTCGCCCGGGACCGCATCGCCCTGAACGTCCACGGCGACGTCGACAGCCACATCGACGCGCTCTGCCACGTCATCTACGACGGCACCCTGCACGGCGGCGTGCCCGCGGCCGACGTCCTGTCCCCGGACGGATCGGGGGCCCTGACCATCGACCTGGCCCGCGACGGGATCGTGGGCCGGGGCGTGCTCCTGGACATCCCTCGTCTGCACGGCACCGAGTGGCTCGAACCGGGATCGCACGTCACCGCCGAGGACCTCGTCGCCGCCGAAGCGCGACAGGGAGTACGGGTCGGCGCGGGCG
Organism: Streptomyces sp. Tek67B01; assembly: GCF_055231995.1. NCBI lineage: Bacteria > Bacillati > Actinomycetota > Actinomycetes > Kitasatosporales > Streptomycetaceae > Streptomyces > Streptomyces sp. Tek67B01. The sequence goes on along the minus strand of NZ_JBUYUY010000001.1, from coordinate 819,135 downwards.
ACATCCTCCTCGTACGCGTCGGGCACCGGCGCAGGCGCGAGGAACTCGGCGCCTGGGACGCGGCCGCCGCGCGCGCCGGGCTCCATCCGACGGCTCTGCGTCATCCGGCCGACCGCCGGGTCGCCGTCCTCGGCAGCGACGGCAACAACGACACGGCCCCCAGCGCCGTGCGGGGCGTCGCGTACCCGGTGCACGTGCTGGCCATCCACGCGATGGGACTGCACCTGCTCGACTACCTGCGGTTCGAGGAACTGGCCCGCCTCTGCGCGGACGAGGGGCGCTGGTCGTTCCTCTGCGTGATCGCGCCGCTACGACTGCCGGCGGCGACCGGTTCTCCCGTCAATCCGCTGGCGATCCTGTGACCGGCCCGCGGGGTCGGCGCCCCCGCCGAGCCGACTCGCCGGGCCACACGTGCGGGGCTACGTTGTAGATGCGAGCGGAGTGAATGAGAGCGGACCCACCTCACCTGCGAGCGGACCCAACTCACCTGACAGGAGCACACCGTGCTCCGGAGACGGTGGCCGGCATGGCCGAGGCGCGGCAGTACGACGTCATCATCATCGGGACGGGTGCCGGCGGCGGCACGCTCGCCCACCGCCTGGCACCCACCGGCAAACGGATACTCCTCCTCGAACGCGGTGACTACCTGCCGCGCGAACGGGACAACTGGGACTCCACCCAGGTCTTCGTCAAGGCGAAGTACCGCGCAGCGGAGTTCTGGTACGACCGGCACGGAAAGCGGTTCCCGCCCGAGGTGAACTACTACGTCGGCGGGAACACCAAGTTCTACGGCGCCGCGCTGTTCCGCCTGCGCCCCGAGGACTTCGGCGAGATCCGGCACCATGACGGCATCTCACCCGCCTGGCCACTGGACTACGGCGACCTGGAGCCGTACTACACGCAGGCCGAGCACCTCTACCTCGTGCACGGCAGGCACGGCGAGGACCCCACCGAAGGACCGGCCAGTGCCCCGTACGCGTACCCACCCGTGCGACACGAGCCGCGCATCCAGCAGTTGAGCGACGACCTGGAGAAGCGGGGCCTGCACCCCTTTCACCTCCCGATCGGGGTGAACCTGCTCCAAGACGAGCAAGGGCGGGCGGCGCACGGCAGCGCCTGCATCCGCTGCGACCGTGTGGACGGCTTCCCCTGCCTGATGGGAGCGAAGTCGGACGCCCAGGTCATCTGTGTGGACCCGGCCCTGGAACACGCCAACGTCGAACTGCTCACCCGTGCCGATGTGCGCCGGCTCGAAACGGACACCACCGGGCGGAGCGTCACCACGGTCGTCGCGGAACTGGGGGACGGCTCGACCGTCCGGTTCGCCGCCGACATCGTGGTCGTGGCCTGTGGGGCGGTCAACTCCGCCGCTCTGTTGCTGCGTTCGGCAGACGACCGGCACCCTCGGGGCCTGGCCAACAGCTCGGACGTGGTCGGCCGGCACTACATGCGGCACAACAACCTGGCCCTGATGGCGGTCTCCAAGGAACCGAACCCCACCAGGTTCCAGAAGACCCTGGCGCTGCACGACTGGTACCTGGGATCCGACGACTGGGACTACCCCCTCGGCGGCATCCAGATGCTGGGCAAATCCGACTCCGAGCAGATCCACGGCGAGGCACCCCGCTGGGCCGGCGCCGTCACCCCGGACATGCCCTTCGAAGTGCTCGCACACCACGCCGTCGACTTCTGGCTGTGCGGTGAGGACCTGCCTACGCCGGACAACCGGGTCACCCTCGGCGGGGACGGCGGCATCCACCTCGCCCTCGACGAGAAGAACAACATCGCCGGCCTGGACCGGCTGCGGGGCAAACTGCAGCACATGCTCGGTCATCTGGGCATGCACGAGCACCATCTGTTGTCACACAGCATCTACCTGCACAAGGGCATGCCCATCGGCGCCACGGCCCATCAGGCCGGCACCGTCCGCTTCGGCCACGACCCGCGGAGCTCCGCCCTGGACGTCGACTGCAAGGCCCACGACCTCGACAACCTCTACGTCGTCGACACGAGTTTCTTCCCGAGCATCGGCGCGGTCAACCCCTCGCTGACCGCCATCGCCAACGCCCTGCGCGTGGGGGACCACCTCGCGGAGCGGCTGCGATGACCGGGCGCCGCCGAGCCGCGATGACCGGGCGCCGCCGAGCCGCCACGACCGGGCACGACTGAGGCGCCCGGAGGAGGAGAGACATGGACCGTTACCCGCCCATCGCCGACCACGGACTCGTGGGGGACCTGCAGACCGCCGCTCTGGTGTCGTCCCAGGGAGTCGTCGACTGGTTCGCGGCGCCACGATTCGATTCCCCCAGCGTCTTCGCCTCGCTGCTCGACCACGATGGGGGCGGGTATTTCCTGCTCGCGCCGGAACAGGGCGAGGGCACGTGGAAACAGCTCTATTACCCGGACACGGCGGTCGTGGTGACCCGCTTCATGTCGCCCGACGGGGTCGGGGAGACCATCGACTACATGCCGGTCCACCGGGGTCTCACCGCGTCCGACCGGCACACCCTGGTGCGTGCGATCCGCGCGGTACGCGGCACCGTGAACTTCACCCTCGAATGCCGCCCCCGGTTCGACTACGCGCGGGCGGCCCACCGGCTCGACCTGGCGGGGAACACGGCGACCTTCCGGGCGCCCGGGGCCACCGCGTTCCTGCAGAGCACCTTTCCGCTCGAACGCGACGGCCGGGACGTCCGGGCGTCGATCACGCTCAACGCGGGCGAGGTGGCGGCGGCGGTGTTCACCACCGACGGCGAGGACGGCGTGGCGCCGCCGCCTCCGGACGGCGACCGGATCACCGAGGAGATCTGGGAACAGATCGACTACTGGCAGCAGTGGGTGCGCACTTCGCGCTACCACGGCCGTTGGGCGGAGATGGTGTACCGCTCGGCCATCACGCTCAAGCTCCTCACCTACGCCCCCTCGGGCGCGCCGGTCGCCGCCGCCACCATGGGCCTTCCCGAGCAGGTCGGAGGCGAGCGCAACTGGGACTACCGCTTCACCTGGGTACGGGACGGGTCACTGTCCGTGCGGGCCCTGCTCGACCTCGGCTTCGTGGAGGAGGCGACCCGCTTCACCCACTGGCTCGGCGACCGCCTGAGCGCCCATGAGGGTCCGGACGGGGAGCCCCTCCAGATCATGTACCGGGTCGACGGCGACCCTCACCTGACCGAGGAGATCCTCGAACACTTCGAGGGCTACCGGGGCTCGTACCCCGTCCGGGCCGGAAACGCGGCGATGGACCAGCTGCAACTCGACATCTACGGCGAGGCGCTGTACGCCCTGTCACAAGGTCGCGAGGTCGCCGGACAAGCCGACTACCAGGGCTGGAAGGCGCTCGCCCGGACCCTGGACTGGCTCGCCGACTCCTGGGACCGTCCCGACGAGGGCATTTGGGAGACCCGAGGCGGCCGGAAGGACTTCACCTACAGCCGCGTGATGTGCTGGGCCGCCTTCGACCGCGGAATCAAGATCGCCGCCGATTTCAGCAGGCCGGCCGACACCGCCCTGTGGACCAAGGCCCGCGACGACATCCTCGAACAGGTCATGGAACGCGGCTGGAGCGACAAGGAACGGTCCCTGGTCCAGCATTACGGCAGCCACGTCCTCGACGCCTCGCTGCTGCTGGTTCCCCGGGTCGGGTTCCTCGCGCCGAGGAGCGCGAGCTGGCTGTCCACGCTCGACGCCATGGACCGCGTCCTGGTCTCCGACAGCCTGGTCTACCGGTACGACCCCCAGGCCTCCCCCGACGGTCTGCGCGGCTCGGAAGGAACCTTCAGCCTCTGCACGTTCCTCTACGTCGACGCGCTCGCCCGCGCCGGACGGCTGCCGCAGGCCCGCTACACCTTCGAGAAGATGCACACGTACGCCAACCACGTCGGTCTCTTCGCGGAGGAGATCGGCCCCAGCGGCGAGCAACTCGGCAACTTCCCCCAGGCCTTCACCCACCTGTCGCTCATCATGGCGGCGACCACCCTGAACGAGGCACTCGATGCCCTCCACCGCTGAACACGGCCTCCCCCCGGACGGCGCCGCCGATCCGCGGGCCCCCGCGTGACCGGGGAGCGCTTCGGGGCGCGCCCGGGCAGACGTCGTTCAACCGTCGTTCATCCGGGCCACGACCGGACGTGGGCGCGACGTCCGACTCCGGGGCGAACGTGCGGTGGACCCACCCTGCCGACCGGCAGACCGGGACGACTCGAAGGGCCACCTTGAAGCGCACCGCTCCCCTCTCCGCCGCCATCGCCGTCTCCCTGGCTGTCGGCCTGATCTCCGCCACGGGAGTCGCATCCGCGCGCGAGCGGCCCGGCCCCTCGCACACCGAACCGGGCCTCTACGGCACGAAGACGCCGTACGAGCCGAAGGAGAAGCCCGGCCGGTACCAAAAACCGCCCGAGGGGTTCAGCCCGATCTTCACCGAGACCGTCGCCCGCCACGGCTCCCGCGCCATGTCGGACAGTGGAGACGGTGACGCCGTACTGGCCGTCCTGGGGACGGCACAGGAGCGCGGCGCGCTCACCGGCCTCGGCGCCCGACTGGGCCCGCAAGTGCGGTCACTGCTTGGCGCCGCCTCGGCGATCGGCTACGGCAACCTCTCCGGCCGCGGGGCCCAAGAGCAGCGGCAGACGGCGCTGCGCATGGAACAGCGACTGCCGTCGCTGTTCGAGACGATCACAGCCGAGCACGAGCCCATCGTCGTGGAGACGTCGGGCGTGGCGCGCGCCGTGGCCAGCGCCGACGCCTTCACGGGCGGTCTGGCCGCCGGCGATCCGGAGCTGACCGGTCTGATCCAGGCGCCGGTCACCGACAAGGACCTGCTGTACTTCCACAAGCAGCCGCAGAACGCCGATTACCAGGACTACCTGGCGCACGACCCGGACCTCGCCGCGGTCCTCGCGGGGATCGACGCCGACCCGCGCACCGCCGAGGCGGCGCACCACGTCGTCGCGTCCCTCTTCCACGACGACTTCACCGCCTCGTTGCCCACCGCCACGCAGGTCTCCTTCGCGCGCTCGCTCTACCAGCTCTACAGCGCGGCGCCGGACCTCCGCGTCGAGGCGCCGGACGTAGACCTCACCCGCTTCCTCGCCCCTCGCGACGCCCGGTGGTTCGCCTACCTCGACGACGCCGAGGAGTTCTACCGGAAGGGCCCCGCCCTCAGCGGGCGCACCATCACCTACAAGATGGCCGGCGTCCTCCTCGACGACTTCCTCACCCAGGCCGAGACGAAGGCCGCCGGCGCCGGCGACAAGGGCGCGGTGCTCCGCTTCACCCACGCGGAGGAGATCGAACCCCTTGCGGCGCTCATGGGTCTGCCGGGCAGTACGGAACCGACCGAGCCGGGCGAGCCCTACTCCTACCGGAACAACCCCTGGCGCGGCGCCGACGTCGCGCCGATGGCCGCGAACATCCAGTGGGACCTCTACCGGAACACCCCCTCCGCGGGTGAACCGGCCACCTTCCTGGTCCGCATGCTCTACAACGAGCGGGAGACCGCCTTCAAGCCCGCCTGCAAGCCGGTCTCCGAGGGCGGCCACTTCTACGAACTGCGGGAACTGGGCCGCTGTCTCCGCGGCTGACCCACTCTCCCCCGTCGGGGGTGAGGGCGTCGGCGACGTCCGGGAGCGTCCGATGGGGTGTCATCGCCCCTGAAGCGCCTTGACGTTGTCGCCGAACGTCCAGTCCTTCGAGCCGTCCCAGTTCACGGACCAGGTCATCAGTCCCTTCAGGCCGTTCCCGTACGTGTTCCAGGCCTGCGCCACCAGGTCGGGGGTCATGTGACCGCCGCCCGCGCCCGGTTGGGCCGGCAGGCCCGGGACCTGCTTGTCATAGGGGACCTTGACGGTCGTCCCCTGGATCACCAGTCCCTTGTTCAGGCAGTCGGTCTGGGCCGTGAAGCCCCGCACGGTGCCGGCGGAGTAGGAGTCGCCCGAGCAGCCGTACATGCTCCCGTTGTAGTACTGCATGTTCAGCCACCACAGGCGGCCGTTGTCCGCGTACTTCTTCACGATGGGGAGGTAGGCGCCCCAGATCGAGCCGTACGCCACGCTGCCGCCGGTGACGTATGCCGTCTCGGGCGCCATCGTGAGTCCGAAGTTCGGCGGCATCTGCGCGAGCACGCCGTCGATGACGCGGATGAGGTTGGCCTGTGAGGCCGAGAGCGCGGTGATGCTGCCGCTGCCGACGAGGCCGGTCTCGATGTCGATGTCGATGCCGTCGAAGTTGTACTTCTCAAGGATCGGCACGATCGTCGCGACGAATCGGTCGGCGACCGCGCCGGAACCCAGGTCGATCCCCGCCGCCGCGCCGCCGATGGACATCAGGACGGTCTGCCCGGAGGCCTTGGCCCGACACATCTCGGCCGGCGTGGGCACCTTCACCGTGGAGTCCATCCCGTCCTCCCACAAGGCGGTGCCGTCCGAGCGGATCACGGGGAAGGCCGCGTTGACCACGTTGTAGCCGTGGCTGCGGATGCGGCTGTCGGTGAGGGGTGTCCAGCCGAGCGGAGGGTGCACGCCGTTGGCGGCGCCGTCCCAGTTCTCCCAGTAGCCCTGCAGTACCTTGCCCGAGGGCCTGGACTTGACCGCGCAGGTGTCGGCCCGCGGTGCGGGCGCCGGCGTGGGCTCCTGGGCGGCCGCGATCGGATCGGGCACGGCGAAGAGGGCGGCCAGGCAGGCCGTCAACAGGCGTGAGCCGCGAAGGAGCATGACGAGGTGCCTCCTGGACGTGGGGAACCCGGGGAGGTGCGTGGGGGAGCGGATTCGACGCTAGGGAGGTCCACACCCGGGGTCAATAGGTCTGGACCAAGTCCACGATGGCGCCGCCGTCTTCCGGCCATCGGGCCGCGAGGGGTGGCCTACCGTGACGTCAGGGCTGTCCGGCGGCCGGCCGTACCCCGCGCCTGCGGAGCCGCCCCAGGACCACGCCCACGACGAGCAGCAGCAGACAGGTACCCGCCGCCGCGTGCACGAGGAGCGCGTCGAGACGGTCCGCCGCCAGGTAGGCGCCGACGGCCAGGGCCACCAGCGCGCACACACCGCGGTCGATGATGGACTCCACCGACAGCAGGGTCGCCCGGTACGGGGTCGGCGGGATGGCCGCGTTGATCAGGTTGCGTTGCACCGGGTACGCCAGACCCGCCGCGGCGGCGAACACGCACAGCCAAAGGATCGTGCCCAGGCCCCCCGACAGTGTGGTGGCCGCGAGCGTGAGCGCCATGACCACGCTGAGGACGGTGACCAGGGTGGTGTCGGACAGTCTTCCGCGCAACCAGCCGGTCCTGGCCGATCCGACGGCCTCGGCGACCGTCATCGCGGACAGCACCGCACCGTGGTCGGCGACGGGGATGCTCTTTTCGAGGAGCAACGGTTGGAAGAGGTTGACCTGGCAGACACGGGCGAGCGTGAACACGGCCACGCCCTGCACCATCAACGGTCCCAGGGACCGTGACGTTCCGAGCACCCTCACGGCCTGGCGGGCCGAGGTCAGGAGCCCGAAGCGCTCCGGCGGCGGGTGAGCGCCCTCGCGGGGCGCCGCGATCGCGGGGAGGGCCGCGGCGCAGGCCAGCGAACCGAGCGCGGAGAGCGCGGTCAGCACGTAAGGGGCCTCGTGCCGGACGTGCATCAGCACGCCGACCAGGGGCCAACAGGCGATCTTCGCCCAGAGGCCGAGCGCTCGGGCGGTGCCCTCGGCCTGTACGTAGTGCGCCCGCGCACCGTGCTCGTGCAGGTACTCGTACAGGTAGGCGCTGGAGGCCCCGGACACCAGCGAGCGGGCGGCGGCGATGGCCAGGAAGTGCGCCATGAAGCCCGCGAAGGACGGCGAGACGACCGGGAGGAGGTTCGCCGCGGTCATCGCCGCCGCCCCGAGCTGCATGCAACGGCGCTGCCCGATGCGGTCGGCGATGAAGCCGGTGGGTATCTCCAGCAGGCAGAACGCCACGTAGTAGACGCTCTGGATGCCGAAGATCTGGCCGTCCGACAGGCCTGCCTGCCTCTGGTACTGGTAGAAGACGGGCATCCACCACAGCAGGTTGAACAGCAACTGGAAGCCGTTGTTCAGGCGGATGACGCGGAGCGCCGCGGCGGGCGGCCGGACGCGGTCTTTCACGCGCGGGGGCGGGGAGAGGGGCATCGGTGACCTTCGGGTGGGGCGGTACGCGGGGAAGTACGGAAAAGGTCAGGCGCTGTAGGGCCGGAGCTGGAGGATGTGGAGCGCGCCCCCCGGCCCGAGCAGCCACTCGATGTCGAGCGGCCCCGCGAAGGTGTAGTCCGTGGCGAAATGGGACTGGAGCAGGCGGCCCGCCAGCGCCAGCCGCCCCAGGTGCTCCCGCGTCTCCCGCGTCAGGTCCTCGTCGGCCGCGCCCAGCGAGATCGTGCGGCCGCCGCCCTCGACCGTGTTGTACAGGTACTGCAGGGGCATCGTCCGGCCGTCGACGACGTCGGCCGTGGACCCGTGGACGCAGTTGAGGTACACATTGCGGAAGTCGGCCCGGTTGGTCGGGTTGCAGGTCACCATGACGCCTCCGAGCGGGGACGGCTCGTAGCGCTGGACGATCACCCCCATGTAGGTGTCGTCCAGGGAGATGCCGGCCTGATGGCGCAGCCGCACGCTGCGCGGGGAGAGCAGCGAGGCCCACACCTGGCGGACGGCGTCCAGCAGCCCCGGCAGATCGGTGACCTTGGTGTGGGACTCGTAGATGCCGGCCGCGGAGAAGCCCGGGAGGTCCTCGGCGTTCGAGGAGGACCGCACGGCGAAGCGGCTCGTGCCCGCCAGGTGCTCGACCACCCGGGTGTCCAGGGCGCGCACCAGGTCCTCGGGCACCGGAAGGGTGCGCACGAGGTGCTGCAACTGGACGCAGACCGTGTCCACGGCGTCCATGGCGTTCAGCTCCAGGGCCATCTTCAGCTTCCCGATGCTCTGTTGCACCGCCGGCGAGGAGTCCAGGAAACGCCGCTGGACGGAGAAGGGGACGGCGATGCCCGCCGGCGCCCGGACGTGGCGGCTCAGGAACTCGCCCGCGTACTGGCCGAGGTCGCCGTCCTCGGGCATCCCCAGCCGCGCGGCCAGGTGACCGAGCAGGTCGGCCCGGGGCGGGCGGGGCACGGAGTAATAGCCGGTCAGTCGGGACGAGCCGTGGCGCAGCACGTGGTGCAGTTCCCCCAGGTTGGCCGCCTTCGTGCCGTAGCGGTTCCGGTCCCCGGCGCGCAACGCCGCCAGCGGCACGAGCGGTACGTCCGTCACGTGCGGCGCGTCGAGGCGGACCCGCTGCGTGTGCCACGTCGGTTCGGCGAGGTCCGAAGGCTCCTCGGCGCGCTCGATGACGTACCCCTCGGCGGTCACCTCGTAACGGACCCAGGCACCGTCCAGCTTCTCGTCGGCGATCGTGTCGAGGACTCCGCGGACGATGGCGTTGGGGATGCCCCAACCGGCCGCGAGCATGTTGGTGTGCGACAGCGGGGTGGTGGGCAGGGCGTTGATCAGACCGGCGAGCCGCGGGATGTCGTCGGGAACCACCGGCATGGCGACGATGTCGTACCAGGTCAGCTCCGCGCGGGCGGCCCGGTACTCCTCGCCCGAGGCGAAGGCGCGGAGCCGACCGGTGGCGGAGGCGAGCGTCAACGGCACGAAGGGCGCGGTGGCCAGGAGCGCGTGTCCCCGGGCGCGGGGCACCACGGTCTCCGGCACCGCCGCGAGGGCGTTCTCCTGGCCGTGGTTGGCCGGCTTCACCAACAGCTCCAGCGCGGGATCGAGGTGAGCCCGTACGAAGGCGTGGAACTCGATCAACAGGTCGGCGCCCATGGTGTCGGCCTCGGTGGTCTCCAGGACCATGAACGGCTCGTCCCGCTCCGGGCCGCCCCGGGAGTGCAGCGACAGGACGCCGAGCAGGAAGCGCCGTGCGGGGTCCTGGTAGACGTCGTGGTTGAAGCGGTCGAGTTCGGCGTCGAGCTGGTCGAGGGTCAGCCCCTGGATCTCGGTGGCTATGTAGTTGACGTGGAAGGAGTGCACGGCGCTGTCGAGGACGTGCCACAGGCCCTGCTCCCGGTCCACGACGACCTTCACGTACGGGTGGCCGCCCAGCACACCGGCCAGTTGCTCGAACAGGGGGAGCGTGAGCAGGGTGTCCACGGCGGCGCCCCGGGGGGACGGCGCGGGGGTGATGGTGCCGGCGTTCGTCATACGGTGCTCCCGGGCGTCGAGCGGTCGGCGGACGCGGCGGCGGGGTCGGCGGCCGGGGGGCCGGCGGACGCGGCGGTGAGGGCTTTGGGCAGGGCCGCGAGGATGCGGCCGCAGTCGGCCAGCAGCTCCGGCCCGGACTCGGCGGTGAGGAAGCACAGCGCCGCCATGGAATTGGCCCCTCCGGCCTCCTCGTACGGCGGGACCGGACTGCCCGGCGCGAGACTGTGCTCGCGCACCGGCTCCACGCGGGATCCCGGCGCCACCAGGGAGGGCCAGTCGACCGCCCCGAAGTCCCAGGCCGGTAACTCGGTCCAGGGCCGGCCCTCGGGGTCGACGGCCAGCACGACGAGGGACCCGGCGGCCCCCACGCCCTCGATCGCCATCCGCTCCGGGTAGGCGACGTCCCGGCCGAGCAACTGGCGCACCAGCATGCCGATCATGTCGAACCCGAAGACGGTCTCCACCTGCCGGGTGGTCATCACCCCACCGAAGCGGGCCGCTGTCTCGATCAGCCACATCGCCCCGTCGGCGCCGAGTTTGATCTCGGTGTGGGTGGCGCAGGTGTCGAGTCCGAGGGCGTCGACGGCGGCGCGCGACACCTCCTCGATCCGGCGCTGCGACGCCTCCGGGAGCGCGGCCGGAGCCAGGCTCGCCCGCTCGGTGAAGGGCGCGACGGTCGGCATCCGCCCCGTGATGCACAACGGGTGGTAGCGGCCGTCGGCGACGATCCCCTCCACGCTGACGTAGTCGCCCCAACCGGGCGCGTCGAACCAGTCGGATGCCTGCCCGGTCACGATCTCCTCCAGTAGGAAATCGCTGACGCCCTCGTCCGCCGCGTGCAGCTCCGCGTAACCCTGTGCGGAGGAGGCCTCCATGACGGAGCGTCCGGTCTTCCAGGCCTCCTCGGCCTGCTGCTCGTTCCACACGGTGAGGTGGGCCGTGGAACCCGCGCTCCAGGCGGCCTTCAGCAGGAGCGGCGGCCGCAGGGTCTCGAAGGCGGTCGCGATGTCCTCCGGGTCGTGGACCTCCACGAATCCCGGTACGGGCACCCCGGCGTCACGCCAGATCCGGCGCATCAGACGCTTGTCCCGGGCTCCCGCGACCCGCTCGCCGGCGCCGCGCAGACCGAGCCGCAAGCACGCGTGGGCGACGGCCACCACCGCGTACTCCGACAGGGTCAGCACCGCCGCCGCGCCGACGCGGCGGGCGTGGGAGCAGATCAGATCGACCAATTCCACCCCCTCGCCCGGCGCGGCCGTGGTGACCGACGCGCACCCGGGCAGCCACGCCGACTCGGTGGTTCGGGGCAGGGGCGCGAGCGCCAGGACGTGCACCTCGGCGTGAGCCGCGATTCTCGGGAGCGCGTACTCGAGGGGAGGGCCGCCCTTGGCGTAGACGAAGAGGATCGGGGTCATGGTGCTCCTGGGGTCGGGGCGGACGCCGCGTGGTGCGACGGCGTCGCCGGCGGACGGTCCGCACGCGGTGTCACCACGCACCGACCGCGGGTGACGAGAGCACGGCGGAGAACGGTGGACGCGCAGAGGTACGCCTACTCGATTAGACGTTCGCCAAACAATCGCGCCCCCCAACCAGGGCCGGCAGCGCGGTATTTCGGCCACTCGCGCGGAGCCCGTGGGGATCACCGCCCGAAGCGGCGATCCGCCCGTCACCACCCGCTCGGGGGTACGGCCCCCGCGGCCGTACGGAACCCTCGGGTCCCGTACGGCCGCGGCTTGCTCACCGACGTCGTGTCACAGCGCCGGGTAGGCGTTCTTCAGGAGCTCCTGGAACTGGGCCGAGAACCACTGGCCCGAGAGGGGCGCGTTCGGCAGTGCGCCCGACATGCTGTTCCCGTTGCGGGCGTTGCCCGTGTACGTCGGGTCGCACATCCGGTCGAAGCCCTTGCCCTCGTTGTTCGGGATCTCCTTGCTCGAGCCGTCCGACTCGCCCGGCGGCTTCATCCACACGTACGCGTCGATGCCCGCGGCCGGTGCGGCCTGCGGCCTCTCGCCCAGCCCGGCGCCGGCCTGGTTGCACCAGTTGCCGAGGTGGATGCGCCGGTCGTAGCGACCGCCGTTGACGTATGTGTCGACGCTGGTCAGAGCACCGGGACCGGTCGGCCGGGCCGCGCCGCCCCAACCGTTGCGGGAGGTGTCGATCAGCATGCCGAGATTGGCGTCGAAGCCCAGGGAGATCAGTTTGGCCCGCATGGCCTGCGCGTACGACACCTCGTCCGTGTACCGGTTCCAGTCGATCCACTTCGACTGGCGTACGGAGGTCCCGTTGACGGAGTCGCCGATCGTGAAGTGGTCCTCTTTCAGCGCGCTGTAGTTGGCCGTGTTCACGATGAAGCCGTGAACCTTGGAGAGTGCGGAGCCCTCGGCGGTGGCGGCCTGCTTGAAGAGTTCGGCGGAGGCTCCGAAGTTGTCGTCCCAGCCGAGCCAGCCGTGGTGGCCCGCGTCCAGGTAGTTGTAGACGTTGGCGATCGACCCCAGCTTGTTCAGCGCGTAGCCGACGCCCTTGACGTAGTTTCCGTTGGCCTTCATCGCATCGCAGCCGGCGGTGGCCGTCGGGCGCCCGGAGACGTTGGTGACCAGGTTGGGCAGCGAGTCGATCTCGACCGTGGTGACGATCCGGAGCCCCGCGTACTTGGGGTCGGCCAGGATCGAGGCGATCGGGTCGATGTACTGCGTCTTGTACTTGTCGATCTCGGTGGGACCCAGCTCGCCGTTGGACGCGAGCGCGGCGCAGTCGCGTCCGGGCAGATCGTAGATCACGAGCTGGACGACGAGCTCACCGCTGCCCTTCTGCACGAGTGCCCGGTCCAGGTGATCGCGCAGACCCATGCCGCCGTTCGCACCGGCGATGGCGGCGATGCGGTCCAGCCAGACGCCGGTGGGCTGGTTCGACACCTTGGTGCCGCCCGGCTCGGCGGCGGCCTTGGCGGACCACTCGGGGTTCACGTACACCTTGGCGCCGGCGTACGGGTTGTCGGCCTTGCCGCCCGAAGGCGGCGGGGTGGTGGGCGGTGTCGTCGGGGGAGTGGTCGGCGGTTCGGTCGGCTGTGTCGTGCCGTCGCAGGTGACGCCGTTGAGCTTGAACGTCGCGGGGACGGAGTTCGTTGCGCTGTAGGAGCCGTTGAAGCCGAAGGAAGTGGAACCGCCGGTGGCCAGGTTGGCGTTGTACGAGAGGTTCCTGGCGGTCACGGCCTGCCCTGACTGGGTGATCGAGGCGTTCCAGCCCTGGGTGACCTTCTGGTCGCCCGCGTAGGACCATTCCAGGGTCCAGGCGCCGACGGGGTCGCCGGTGTTGGTGATGACGACATCGGCTCCGAAGCCGGTGCCCCACTGGCTGGTGATCCGGTACTCGACCTTGCAGCCGGCGGTGGCGGCTCCGGCGTCGGTGGTCAGGACGGTGGCGGTGACGCCGGTCGCGCTGATCAGCCCGAGGGCCGCCAGCAGGGCGGTGCGGCGGGGTAAGCGGCTCATCTCGTGGGTGCCTTTCAGTTCAGGGCGCGCAGATGGTCGCGCAGCCCGGTGCCGAACGGGGTGGGTGTGCCGTCGTACGAGGTGATCAAGGAGGGACCCGAGGAGCAGTTCCAGGTGTTCCAGGTCCAGCCGAGATACGAGAGGGCGTGGGCGTCGGACCAGGCCATGACGCGGTCGATGAACGCGTGGCCGCAGGTGTTCTCACCGATCTCGCCGGTGACCAGGGGCACGTGGGCGGCGACCGGGGCGAGGGTGCTGTCCCAGCACGCCTCGTCGGCGCAGGTGTTGAAGTTGTAGACGTGCCAGGCAGCGGCCAGATTGCCCGTGGGGTCGGTGGGGGAGTGGGCGAGCCACTGGCTCAGGTCGTTGGAGTACGCGATGCCGGGGACGAGGACGAGATTGCGGGCCCCCGTCGAGCGGACGGCGTCCACCAGGTCCTGCATGCCGGCGACCTCGTAACCGATGCCCGGGCAGGTGCCGCCGTCGCGCCAGCAGCTCCAGGCCTGGGCGGCGCCGGCTGTCGCCCGGTCGGGATACGGCTCGTTGAACAGGTCGAAGGCGACCCGGCGGTCGTTCTTGAAGGTGTTCGCCACCGAGGTCCAGAACGCGGGGGCGTACTGGGCGTCGGGCATCGGCTTCTGACAGGAGGCGTGGACGTCGGCGCAGCCCGAGGAGTTGCCGGTGTACTGGCCGTACGTCCAGTGCAGCTCGACGACCGGCGTCATGCCGTGCGCGATGACCCGGTCGACCAGGCCCTTGACGGCGTTCACGTAACGCGCGCCGCCGTACTCGGGCTTGATGTTCGCCAGACCGAGCCAGCACTCCTCGTTGAGGGGGATGCGGACGGTGTTCGCCTTCCAGTCGGCGATGGCCCGCACGGAGGCGTCGTCGACAGGACCGTCGAAGATGCCGTGACCTTGGACGCACATGAACTCGGCCCCGGAGCGGTTGACACCCAGGAGGCGGCGAGTGGTGCCGTTCCGATCGGTGATCCGGTTGCCGGTGACGGCCAGTTCGGGTGCTCCGGAGGCCGGACCGGGGGGCCCGGTCGGGTCGGTGGGGGTGGGTGAGGTCGGGGTGGGTGAGGTCGGGGTGGGTTCGGGGCCGGAAGCGGACTCGCAGGGCGCTCCGCCCAGCGTGAACGCCGTGGGCGTCGTGTTCGAGCCCGACCACGAGGCGATGAATCCGGTCGTCACGCTCGCGCCGGCGCCGAGGGCGGCGTTCCATTCCTCGTTCACGGCCGTGACGGCCGTCCGGGTCTGGGACCACTTGGCGCCCCAGCCCTGGCTGATGGTCTGACCTGCGGGGAAGCCGAAGCCGAGACTCCAGCCGTTCAGCGCGGAACTGTTGTTGGTGACCGTGACCGAACCCTGGAAGCCGCCGGCCCACTGGCCGACGACGGAGTACTTCACCGTGCAGACGGGTGCGGCCGCGGCTCCTGGGGCCGTACCCACGACGGCGAACACACAGCTCGCCATCGCGAGCGCCGCTCCGGTGAACAGCGCGGACAGACGTGGGGGGCGTCGCATGAGCGACTCCTTGCAGCGAGGGCGCGTGCTGACGACGCGCCGACTGACGGAATCGCTCCCACTGGTTCGGCCAGACCGTAGCGGCAACCGGCGCGAAGCAACAGAGGGATCGCTCAAATTCCCCGTCGTATGGCTTCGACTCTTCGCACACCTTGACGCCGCCGGGTCCGCTCTGCACAGTGGGAGCGCTCCCACTGGTTCAGGACTTGTGCTTGTGTTCGGTCAGGCGCGCCATTCGTCTCCCGCTCACCGACCGCGCGGAACGAGGACCCCGTCGAACGGAGAGCCGTACCGTCCGCACCCGCTTGCTCCGCCCCGGCTTCAGGTGGGGTGGAGCAAGCGGGCCGTTCCGCCCGCAAGACTTACCCCTGCGCCCTTCCCTCGCGGGCCGCGGGGACGGTTGCGATGTGATCGCGAACAAATACACTCTCGTCGGCACTCGTGAGACAGTCGTAGTGTCCGCGCGGCCCGCGTGACGGACGACCGGTGACCGGATCCGGGGAACGGTCCGAACGCGAACGCCGTCACGTGCGGACACCGGCGGCCGATCCGCACCGCATGACCGACGAGGGGGGCCTTGAGTGGGAACCGCAAGCACCGAGCCGGAGTCCCGTCAGCCCGTGATGGCGGATGTGGCGCGGGTCGCCGGCGTCTCCCACCAGACCGTGTCGCGGGTGCTGAACGGCGCACCGCACGTCCGGCCCGATACCCGGGACCGGGTCCTCGCCGCCATCCGCGAGCTGGACTACCGCCCCAACTCGGCGGCTCGCGCGCTGGTCACCCGACGCTCCCAGACCCTCGGTGTGGTCAGTTTCGGCAGCGCGCTGTACGGGCCCGCCTCGATGCTGGACGGGATCGAACAGGCCGCGCGCAGCGCGGGGTACTTCGTCAGCGTGGCCAGCCTGCGGTCGCTGGACAGCCGCTCCGTACAGGAGGCGGTTGACCGGCTCCGCGACCAGGGCGTGGAGGGCATCGTCGTCATCGCCCCGCAGATCTCCGCGGTGAGCGCGGTGGCGAAGCTGTCCAGCGTGGTGCCCGTGGTCGCCGTCGGGTCCGGCAGCCAGTCCCGGGTGCCGGTGGTCGCCGTCGACAACGAGGCGGGCGCGCTGGCCGCCACCCGCCACTTGCTCGACCTCGGGCACGCCACGGTCCAGCACGTCGCCGGCCCGTCCGGCTGGCTGGAGACCAAGACCCGGCAGGACGGCTGGCGCAAGGCCCTGGAGGCCTGCGGCGCCGAGGTGCCGCCGGTGCTGAGCGGGGACTGGAGCGCGAGGTCCGGGTACGAGGCCGGCCTGCGGATCGCCGAGGACCCCCTCGTCACGGCGGTTTTCTGCGCCAACGACCACATGGCCCTCGGTCTGCTCCGCGCCTTCCATGAGGCGGGCCGCGCGATTCCGGGCGACATCAGCGTGGTGGGGTTCGATGACATCCCGGAGGCCGCGTACTTCGCCCCGCCGCTGACCACCGTCCGTCAGGACTTCGGTGAACTGGGACGGCGCGCCCTGGAGCTGCTGGTGGAGGAACTGACCGGCGTCGATCACGCCCGCAGTCATGTGCTGATCTCCCCGGAGATGGTGCTGCGCCACAGCGCGGGCCCCGCGGCGCGCCGTTGGTCGGCGGCGCCCGTGGTCGGCGGTCCCCCCGTGGCGCGCCCGTAGTCGGCGGTGCGGCGCGGTCGCCTCGCGGGCGGCGGCGCCGAGGCCACCGCGCGCCGCCGTCTCGTACGCGCTTTGCGCACCCTTGACACGGCGAATGTTAACGCTAACAATCGCCGAGCGGGTGTCCCGCCCTCGCCCCTTCCGCCCGCGCGGCGCTCCGTACGAAGGATGTGAAGTGACCGTGACCCCAACCACCCAGACCGCGGAGAGCCATGTCGTGGGTGTCGACTTCGGCACGCTCTCCGGCCGGGCCGTGGTGGTCCGCGTACGGGACGGCGAGGAGCTCGGCTCCGCCGTCCACGCGTACCCGCACGGCGTCATCGAGCGTGAACTGCCCACCACAGGACGCCCCTTGCCGCCCGACTGGGCCCTTCAGCACCCCGAGGACTGGCGCGAGGTGCTGCGCACCGCCGTTCCCGCCGCGGTGGCCGCGAGCGGTGTGGACCCGGCCACCGTCATCGGCATCGCGACCGACTTCACCGCCTGCACCGTCCTGCCCGTACGGGGCGACGGCACCCCCCTCGCCGAGACCGCGCTGGGCGTGCGCCCGCACGCCTGGCCCAAGCTCTGGAAGCACCACGCGGCCCAGAGCCAGGCCGACCGGATCAACCACCTCGCCCACCTCCGCGCCGAGAAGTGGATCTCCCGCTACGGGGGCAGGATCTCCGCCGAATGGCAGTACGCCAAGGCGCTCCAGGTGCTGGAGGAGGACCCGCGGACCTACGCCGCCACCGAGCGCTGGATCGAGGCCGCCGACTGGATCGTCTGGCAGCTGACCGGCGTCGAGACCCGCAACACCTGCACGGCGGGGTACAAGGGAATCCACCAGGACGGCCACTACCCGAGCGAGGACTACCTCGCCGCCCTGCACCCCGACTTCGCCGACTTCGCGCGCACCCGCCTGGAGCACCCGCTCTCCCCCCTGGGCTCCCGGGCCGGCTCCCTGACCGCCGAGGCCGCCGCCTGGACCGGGCTGCCCGAGGGCATCGCCATCGCCGCAGGCAACGTCGACGCCCATGTCGCCGCCCCCGCCGCCCAAGCCGTCGAGAACGGGCAACTCCTCGCCATCATGGGCACCTCCACCTGCCACGTCGTCAACGGTCCCGCCCTCGCCGACGTCCCCGGCATCTGCGGAGTCGTCGACGGCGGCATCATCGAAGGCGCCTACGGTTACGAGGCCGGACAGAGCGCGGTCGGGGACATCTTCGCCTGGTGGCTGCGCCAGGGCGTACCCGCCGACTACCTGGCCGAGGCCGAGACCACCGGGGAGGACCTGCACCAACTGCTCTCCCGCAAGATCGCCGGCCAGCCCGTCGGCGGCCACGGCCTGGTCGCCCTCGACTGGATGAACGGCAACCGCTCCACCCTGGTCGACCACCACCTCTCCGGTGTCATCGTCGGCCTCACCCTCGCCACCCGCCCCGAGGAGATCTACCGCGCGCTGCTGGAGGCCACCGCCTTCGGGACCCGCACCATCGTCGAAGCCCTGGAGCAGGGCGGCGTCCCCGTCACCGAGTTCATCGTCGCCGGCGGACTGAAGCAGAACCCCCTGCTCATGCGGATCTACGCCGACGTGCTGCGCCGCCCCGTCTCCCTCGCCGAATCCGACCAGGGCCCGGCCCTCGGCTCCGCCATACACGCCGCCGTGGCCGCCGGCGCCCACCCCGACGTACGCACCGCGGCCGCGGCCATGGGCCGGGTGCGGCGCGACGCCTACCGGCCGGACCCCGCGCGGGCCGACGCGTACGACCGCCTCTACGACGAATACCGCGCCCTGCACGACCACTTCGGGGCCGGCCCCGACAAGCTCCTCCACCGCCTGCGCGCCCTGCGCAACGCGGCGTTGGGCGCCGGGCGAGCCGATCCGAAGGCCACCGAGGGCGCCGCCCCGGCCGCCGCCGTCCACGAGAGCGAGGTCCGCCCATGAGTTCCCCGATCGACCTGCTGCGCCGCCAGGTGAGCGAGCTCCACCAGGAGCTGGTCCGCTACGGGCTCGTCGT
Organism: Streptomyces sp. Tek67B01; assembly: GCF_055231995.1. Classification (NCBI taxonomy): domain Bacteria; kingdom Bacillati; phylum Actinomycetota; class Actinomycetes; order Kitasatosporales; family Streptomycetaceae; genus Streptomyces; species Streptomyces sp. Tek67B01. The sequence goes on along the minus strand of NZ_JBUYUY010000001.1, from coordinate 800,281 downwards.
CTGGACGGCGGGCAACGTCTCGGCCCGCGTCCCCGGCGAAGACCTGCTGGTCATCAAGCCGAGCGGCGTCCCGTACGACGAACTGACGCCCTGGAACATGATCGTCTGCGACCTGCAGGGCAAGGTCGTCGAGGGCAACCACTCCCCGTCGTCCGACACCGCCGCGCACGCCTACGTCTACCGCCACATGCCCGAGGTCGGTGGAGTGGTCCACACCCATTCGACGTACGCGAGTGCCTGGGCCGCGCGCGGTGAGGCAGTGCCCTGCGTACTGACCGCCATGGCGGACGAGTTCGGCGCCGCGATCCCCGTCGGCCCCTTCGCGCTGATCGGCGACGACTCCATCGGCCGGGGCATCGTCGAGACCCTCCAGGGCCACCGCTCACCCGCCGTCCTGATGAAGAGCCACGGCGTCTTCACCATCGGCAAGGACGCCAAGGCGGCCGTCAAGGCCGCCGTGATGTGCGAGGACGTCGCGCGCACCGTCCACATCTCCCGCCAGCTCGGTGAACCCCTGCCGATAGCGCAGGACGACATCGACCGTCTCAACCACCGCTACCGGAACGTGTACGGCCAGCGCCCCGCCGCCCGCTAAGGAGACACCCGCCCCCATGAAGGCACTGAAGGCAATCGAGGGCCGCGAGGTCTGGTTCCTCACCGGCAGCCAAGGCCTCTACGGCGACGACACCCTGCGTCAGGTCGCGGAGCAGTCCCGCCGGATCGCCGACGCGCTCGGCGACCACGCGGGCATGCCGGTGCACATCGTCTGGAAACCGGTGCTCACCGACGCCGGGGCCATCCGGCGGGTCTGCCTGGACGCCAACGCCGACGACGGGTGCATCGGCCTGATCGCATGGATGCACACCTTCTCCCCAGCGAAGATGTGGATCTCGGGCCTGGACGCGCTGCGCAAGCCGCTGCTCCACCTGCACACCCAGGCCAATGCCGCGCTGCCCTGGGCGTCGATCGACATGGACTTCATGAACCTGAACCAAGCGGCCCACGGGGACCGCGAGTTCGGCTACGTCCAGTCCCGTCTCGGCGTCGCGCGCAAGACCGTCGCCGGGCACGTCACCGACCCCTCGGTCGCCGCCCGGATAGCCTCCTGGGCCCGGGCCGCCGCGGGCCGCGCCGAACTGGCCGCCCTCAAGGTGGCGCGGTTCGGCGACAACATGCGCGACGTCGCCGTGACCGAGGGCGACAAGGTCGAAGCCCAGCTCCGCTTCGGCGTCTCGGTCAACACCTACGGCGTCAACGACCTGGTCGAGGCCGTCGACGCGGCCACCGACGCCGACGTCACCGAACTGGTCAAGGAGTACGAGGACACCTACCGCCTCGCGCCCGAGCTGCGCGCGTACGGGGACCGGCACGACTCGCTGCGCTACGCCGCCCGTATCGAACTCGGCCTGCGCGGCTTCCTCGCGGACGGCGGCTTCCAGGCCTTCACCACGAACTTCGAGGATCTCGGGGGGCTTCGTCAGCTCCCCGGCCTGGCCGTGCAGCGACTGATGGCCGACGGCTACGGATTCGGCGGCGAAGGCGACTGGAAGACCTCCGTCCTGCTGCGCACACTGAAGGTGATGGCCAGCGGGCTGGTGGGGGGCACCTCGTTCATGGAGGACTACACCTACCACCTGGAGCCGGGGCGGGAGCTGATCCTCGGCGCGCACATGCTGGAGGTCTGCCCGACCATCGCGTCGGACGTGCCGTCGTGCGAGATCCACCCGCTGGGCATCGGCGGCCGCGAGGACCCGGTCCGGCTCGTCTTCGACGCCCGCACCGGACCCGCGGTCGTGGTCGGACTCGCCGACATGGGCGACCGGTTCCGTATGGTCGTGAACGAGATCGACGTGGTCGAGCCCCTCGAACCGCTGCCCCGCCTCCCGGTCGCGCGTGCGGTCTGGCAGCCGCGACCGAACCTGCGCACCTCGACCGAGGCGTGGCTGACCGCCGGCGCGCCCCACCACACCGTGCTGTCCGGCGCGCTGGGCACCGAGGAACTGGCCGACCTCGCCGAGATCCTCGCCACCGAACTGCTGGTCATCGACGCGGACACCACGATCCGCCGGTTCACCCAGGAGATCCGCTGGAACCAGGCGTACCACCGCCTGGCCCAGGGCTTCTGACGCCCGAGCACGTCCGGCGCTGCCCCTCCCGGACCGGGACGGGCGGCGTGCCGACGTCATGCCGGGGGACGCGAGCGCCCGCTCGGCGGGGCGAAGTGCACACGCACGGCGGTCCTGCCGCCGCGCGAGCCCGGCCGCTGACGGCCGACTGGCCCTCGAAGGCGCAGCCCACCGGCCGCTGACCCGGGGAGGCGGCCACGTACCGCACGGCGGCCACGAAGGCGACTTCGACGCGCGCGTCCGGGACGCCACCGAGGCGTGCGAACCTGGCCGCGTCGGGGGTCCGCCTCGCCCCGCATGCCCCGGACGGCGACCAAGGTCGCCCCGGCGCGCTCACGGCTCGGGCGACCCGCTCACCCTCGTCTTCTCGGCCGCCACCGACGCACCCACGGGCGTCGACCCGGCCGACCACGCCTGCCCCGGCCCGGCCGGCGCGGGCTACTGCACGTCCACACCGGGCGCCTCTTCGGCCGCCCGTTGACGGGCCCCGGCGGGGGCTCCACGGCCCCCGCTCCGCGTCCCGCCCGTCGGCCGAACCCGGCGGAGCCACCCGCTACCGACAGCAGTGAGAACCGGGTCCGGCGCGTCCCCCCCCCGCGGGGGACGCGCCGGACCCGGCCGTGACCGCTCAGGAACCGGCCTTGCGCTTGTTGTAGACGTCGAACCCGACCGCGGCAAGCAGCACCAGACCCTTGATGACCTGCTGGTAGTCGGTGCCGATGCCGACCAGCGACATGCCGTTGTTGAGCACGCCGAGCACCAGGCCGCCGATGATCGCGCCGAGCACGGTGCCGACACCGCCCGACGCCGAGGCGCCGCCGATGAACGCGGCGGCGATGGCCTCCAGTTCGAAGTTGATGCCGGCCTGCGGCGTACCCGCGTTGAGGCGCGCCGCGAAGACCATCCCGGCCAGCGCCGCCAGCACGCCCATGTTGACGAAGGCGAGGAAGACGACCCGCTTGCTCTTGACGCCCGACAGCTTCGCCGCGGCCTCGTTGCCGCCGATCGCATACGTGTGGCGGCCCAGGATGGAGTTGCGCATCAGGTAACCGAAGGCGACCAGCAGCACGCCCAGGATCAGCAGCACGATCGGGAAGCCGTGGTAGCTCGCCAGCAGCAGCGTGAACGCCAGTACCGCGGCCGCGATGGCGCCCAGCTTCGCAAGGAAGAAGACCGGCGGGAGCAGTTCCAGTCCGTAACGGGCGGCCTGCCGGCGGCCCCGGACCTCCTGGAGCACGGCCAGGGCGAGTACGCCGAGCCCCAGCAGCAGGGTGAGGTTGTGGTAGTCGGTGTGCGGGCCGACCTCCGGCAGGAAGCCGCTGCTGATCTCCTGGAAGCCCTTCGGGAAGGGCGCCACCGACTGGCCCTGCAACACGATCTGCGTCCCGCCGCGGAACAGCAGCATGCCAGCCAGCGTCACGATGAACGACGGGATGCCCACGTACGCGATCCAGAACCCCTGCCAGGCCCCGGCGGCCGCGCCGATCAGCAGGGCGGCGGCCAACGCGAGCGGCCACGGCACGTCGTGCTTGACCATCATCACGGCCGCGGCGGCGCCGACGAAGGCGGCCAGCGAACCGACCGAGAGGTCGATGTGCCCGGCGATGATCACGATCATCATGCCGATGGCCAGGATCAGGATGTAACTGTTCTGCTGGATCAGGTTGGTGACGTTGAGCGGCTGGAGCAGGATGCCGTCGGTCCAGATCTGGAACACCGCGACGATCAGCGCCAGCGCGACCAGCATGCCGTACTGGCGTATGTTGCCGCGCAGCGCCCGCGCCAGCAGGGGCCTGAGGCCGCCACCGCCCCCGGGCTGCGCGGGCCGGGCGCCCTTGAGGTCCGTGGTGCCCGTGGTGTCCGTGGTTTCTGTCTGGGCCATGCCCTACACCTGCTCGTTCCGGGTCGCAGCGCTCACGGTCATGAGGCGCATGAGTGATTCCTGGGTCGCGTCCGCGCGGTCCACCTCGCCGGTGAGCCGGCCCTCGGCCATCGTGTAGATGCGGTCGCACATGCCGAGCAGCTCGGGGAGTTCGGAGGAGATGATCAGCACCGCCTTGCCCTGGGCCGCGAGTTCGGCGATCACCGCGTAGATCTCGGCCTTCGCGCCGACGTCGATGCCCCGGGTGGGTTCGTCGAGGATCAGCACCTCCGGCTCGGAGAAGATCCACTTGCTGAGGACGACCTTCTGCTGGTTGCCGCCGCTGAGCTTCCCGGTCTGCGCGAACACCGACGGTGCCTTGATGCGCATGGCCTCGCGGAAGGACTCCGCGACCCGGGTCTCCTCGTGCTCGCTCACCCAGCCGCGCCGGGCGACCTTGCCGAGCGCGCTCAGCGAGATGTTGCGGCTGATGCCGTCCATCAGGTTCAGGCCGAGGTGTTTGCGGTCCTCGGTGACGTACGCGAGGCCGTGGCCGATCGCCTCCGGGACGCTGCGGGTGCGGATCTCCTTGCCGTTCATCAGCACCCGGCCCCCGGTATGGCGTCCGTACGAGCGGCCGAAGACGCTCATCGCGAGCTCGGTGCGGCCCGCGCCCATCAGGCCGGCGATCCCGACGATCTCGCCGCGCCGCACCTGGAGCGACACCCCCTCGACGACGTTGCGCTGGTGGTCGATGGGGTGTTGAACGGTCCACCCCTCGACGGCGAAGACGACCTCGCCCACCTCGGGGGTGCGCTCGGGATAGCGGTGCTCGAGATCGCGGCCGACCATGCCCCGGATGATCCGGTCCTCGGAGATGCCCTCCGTGCCGACCTCGATGGTCTCGATGGTCCGGCCGTCACGCAGGATCGTCACCGAGTCGGCGACCTGGGCGATCTCACCCAGCTTGTGCGAGATGAGGATGCAGGAGATCCCCTGGGCCTTGAGCTCCAGGATGAGGTCGAGGAGCTTGCGGCTGTCCTCGCCGTTGAGGGCGGCCGTCGGCTCGTCCAGGATCAGCAGCTTGACCTCCTTGGCGAGCGCCTTGGCGATCTCGATCAACTGCTGCTTGCCCACGCCGATGTCGGCGACCCGGGTGTGCGGACTCTCGTCCAGGCCCACCCGCCGCAGCAGCGCCGTGGCGTGGGTGAGCGTCTCGTTCCAGCTGATGATGCCCCGGGTGGCGTGCTCGTTGCCGAGGAAGATGTTCTCGGCGATGGAGAGGTACGGCACCAGGGCGAGTTCCTGGTGGATGATGACGATGCCGCGCTGTTCGCTGGCCCGGATGTCCTTGAAGGCGCAGGGCTCGCCCTGGAAGAGGATCTCGCCCTCGTAGGAGCCGTGCGGGTGGACCCCGCTGAGCACCTTCATCAGGGTCGACTTCCCGGCGCCGTTCTCACCGCAGACGGCGTGGACTTCACCGGGGGCGACGCTCAGGTTGACGTCGGAGAGCGCTTTGACCCCCGGGAACGACTTGCTGATCGAACGCATCTCGAGGACGGGTCCGGCCATGGTGGTGCATCCGTTCGACAGGGGCGCGGCGGGCGGGGCCTGTCAGGTCGACTGCCCCGCCCGGACGCGCCCGGCTCTGGTGCGGCCCCGCGTGCGGGTCGCGAGGGCTACTTGAGCTGGTCGGCGGTGTACTGCCCGCCGTCGACCAGGACCTTCCGGTAGTTCTCCTTGTCGACGCTGACCGGGGGCAGCAGGAACGCCGGGACGACCTTGACCCCGTTGGCGTACTGTTTGGTGTCGTTGACCTGGGGCTTGCCGCCGGTGAGCAGCGCGTCCCCCATCTGTACCGCGACCTTGGCCAGTTCGCGGGTGTCCTTGTAGACGGTCTGCGTCTGCTCCCCCGCGATGAGGGACTTCACCGAGGCCAGCTCGGCGTCCTGGCCGGTGACGATCGGAAGCGCCTTGCCCGAGCCGCCGTAGCCGACTCCCTTGAGGGAGGACAGGATGCCGATGGAGATGCCGTCGTAGGGGGAGAGCACCGCGTCGACCCGGGCGGAGGTGTACGACTTGCTGAGCAGGTTGTCCATCCGGGACTGGGCGACGCCGCCGTCCCAGCGCAGGGTGGCGACCTGGTTGAAGCCCGTCTGACCGCTCTGGACGACCAGCTTCTTCTGGTCGATGTACGGCTGGAGCACGCTCATGGCGCCCTGGAAGAAGAAGGTGGCGTTGTTGTCGTCCGGCGAGCCGGCGAACAGCTCGATGTTGAACGGCCCCTTGCCGTTCGCGAGTTCCAGCTTGTCGACGATGTAAGTGCCCTGCAACACACCGACTTTGAAGTTGTCGAAGGTCGCGTAGTAGTCGACGTCCCCGGTGCCGCGGATGAGGCGGTCGTAGGAGATCACGGGGATCTTCGCCTCGGCGGCCCTGTGGAGGACGTTGGTGAGCGAGGAGCCGTCGATGGCGGCGACCACCAGCAGCTTGGCACCCTTCGTGATCATGTTTTCGATCTGCGACACCTGGTTCTCGACCACGTTGTCGCCGTATTGCAGGTCGGTCTTGTAACCCTTGGCCTGGAACTGCTTGACCATGTTGTCGCCGTCGTTGATCCAGCGTTCCGACGACTTGGTGGGCATCGCGATGCCGACGAGACCGCCCTTGGCGTCACCGCCCTTCGCTCCGTCGCCGACACCGTTGGCACTCTGGCCGCAGGCCGTCAGGGCCAAGGTGAGGCCCGCGGCGGCGAGGCCCGTCAAAACCTTTCGCACTCTTCCTCCAGTGGTGAGACGCGATCGACGCGACCTCGGCGAAGCCTCGGATCGGATCGAGCGGGGTCGAGCGCCGGCCGGGGTGGGGGTGGCCGGGTTCGCTCGCGGTCGGCGCGGCCGACCGGGCGGCGAGGTGAGCGGACCCTGCCGGCGGCCCGGATGGGTGCCGCTCGGGGCTGGCGTTACATGAGTGTTAACGCTCACAGAAACCGCGTCAAGGGCTCGGAGATCACCGTTGCATATAGCGATGGGGGTGGTCGGAGCGTGATCGACGACGGGCTTGACGGCAGGATTGTTAACGCTAACAATCACCTCACCCGGCCGACACGGGAGGGCTCATCCCGTGTTCCCGCCGTTCGCGCGCCGCCAGGGGATCTCGGCCCACACCTGCTTGCCGCCGCTGAGCGGGACCGAACCCCAAGCCGCCGTCGTGGCCTCGACGATGAGCAGCCCGCGACCGCCGGTCGACTCCCAGCTCACCCACACCGGTTTGACCGGGCTGCGCGGCGACGCGTCGTTCACGGCGATCCGCAACCGGTCCGCCGACAGGGTCAGATCCATCCCCACCTCGCCCTGCGTGTGCGCGATGGCGTTGGTGACCAGCTCGGAGACGACCAGCAGAGCCGAGTCCAGCTCCTCCTCCACCCCCCAGGACCGCAGGGTGCGCGTGGTGAAGCGGCGCGCGTGCAGGACCGCGTTGGGCACCCGCCACACCGTCCAGTGGGTCCGCATCGGCCGGCCCCGGGCGCCGTCGTAGCGCAGCAACAGCAATGCCACGTCGTCGTCGCGGCGGCCCACGCCGACGACCAACTCGTCGGCGACCGCTCCCGCATCGACCGGGTTGACCGAGGCGAGGACACCGCACACCCGCCGCATGCCCTCCTCCAGGGGAAGCCTGGCGGACTCCACCAGACCGTCCGTCAGCAGAACGAGCAGGGTGCCGGGCGCCAACCCCACCTCGGTCATCGGGTATTCGGCCTCCGCGATCACTCCCAGCGGAGGGCCGCCCTCGACCGCCATCTCCTCGGTGAGGCCGTCGGGACGGCGCAGGATCGGCGGCAGATGGCCGGCCCGTACGACCTTGGCGATTCCCTCCTCCATGTCCAGGTCCACGTACCCACAGGTGGCGAAGAGATCGGTCTCCATGCCGACGAGCAGACGGTTGGCCCGCGCGACCACCACATCGGGCGGGTGGCCCTCGACCGCATAGGCCCTGACGGCCGTACGCATCTGGCCCATGATGGTGGCGGCTCCCGCGCTGTGCCCCTGTACGTCCCCGATGACGAAAGCCACATGACCGTCGGCGAGCGGAATGACGTCATACCAGTCGCCGCCGACCTCCAGTCCGGCCGTCGCGGGCAGGTAGCGGGCGACGGCGACCCCGCCCGACAGCTCCGGGAGCTTACGGGGCAGCAGACTGCGCTGGAGCATGGTGGCGAGTTCGTGGCCCGCGTCCAGCGCGTGGGCGCGCACCAGCGCCTGCCCCGCCAGCCCCGCGGTCGCGGTGAGCAGCGACCGCTCCTCCGGGCCGAACCGGTGCTCCGCGTCCCAGCCCACCAGGCAGACCCCGACCAACCGGCCGTCCGCGGGCAGCGGCACCACCGCGAGACCGCCGGGCCCGACACCCAGCAGACCGGGTTCCAGGACCGCGCCCGGCGGCCAGAGACTCAGGTGCCCCCCACGAAGCGCGCTCTGCAGGGTGGGCAGGTCGCCGAGCGATACGTCGGGCCACTCGGACCGCCATTCGGAGCGCCAGACCTCGGGCCAGGCATCGGGCTCCGGAGGGTCGAGGGCGGTGATGATGAGCCGTTCGGGCTCCAGTTCACCGACCGCGACCCGGGAGGCGCCGAGCGGCTCGCGCAGCGAGGCGACCACCAGCCGGCTAACCTCTCGGATGGTCGCCGCTCCCGCCAAAGTCGCCGACAGCCGTTGCACGAGGGAGACCTCGTCGGCGCTGGGACGCAAATAGGTGGCATCGGCCACCACACCCAGGACCCGCCGCGGTGTGCCGTCGGAGTCCACCTCCACGCGGCAACGCAGCCCCAGCCAGCGCAGTTCGCCGTTCGGACGGCGGATGCGGAACGCCAGCTGCTGTCCGGCGGCCGCCAGGCGGTCCGGTTCGACGATCGCCATCAGCGCGGGCATGTCGTCGGGGACGGCGCAGGCGAGCAGGGTCTCCACCTGTCCGTCGAACTGCTCCGGAGGCAGCCCGAGCAGTTCCAGCACGTGCGCGTGGGCCTCCATGCGGCCGGTGCCCAGGTCCACGATGAACGCGCCGCCCTGGTGAGGCACCAGGGACTGACTCAGATGCGCCTGGGGAGCCTCACGTCCGGGGACGCGCGCGGCGACCGACGCGAGTCCGGCGGCCACCTGATCGGCGTACAGCTCCAGGAGGCTGCGGTCGTCGGCGCTGAAGCCGTTCCCGACCTCCCCGGCGACGATCAGACAACCCAGCTCCTGGTCACCGTGTCCCAGGGGCAGCGCGCCCAGCGAGATCCTGGCCGGCGAGTTGGGGGCACCGTCGCGGACCTGCGTCGGGAAGTGGTGGGGATCGCGCTCGATGAAGGTGGCGAGTTCCCTGGGGGTCAGCCACAGCGGCCGACCGGAGCGGAAGGCGTCGGCGGTGGGCGAATGGCCGCCCACGGCGAGGATCGCGGGCAGTCCGTAGAGGATGGCGCGGTTTCCGGTCAATTCGGCCAGATGGAGTTCCCTGCCCTGGTCGGCGACCACGTAGACAGCGGCGAGCTCAGCCCCGCAGAACGCAAAGCGAGGACCGCTCACTGTCCGTATCGCCTCCTCTCGGGTGCGTCCCGCCGACCGCCCTCTCTCCATGCTGTCGTCCCCGCGACCGTCCGGGCGAGTCGGAACACGCGCCGAGGGGACGCCGACGCCGCCCTAGGGGCGGCGTGCGGTGACGACGTAGTAGTCCAGGATGCGCCGCTGGTACGCCCGCAGGAAGTTCCGCGGCCAGGTGTCCGGCGCCCACAGGCGGGACAGCCATGCGTCCCAGCCGGCCCAGACCTGCGGGCCGATCGACTCGGCCCGCGCCCCCGAGAGCCCGGACGCCGTGAGCGCGTCCGTGAGCGCCGTCACCGGGCGTGCGATGTCCAGGCCCTTCGCGTAGGTGTCCAGCAGCCGCGACAGTTCCTCGTCCCGGGCGGGCGCGTCGTCCGCGGCGAAGAAGCTGGCGACGGCGACCCGTCCGCCCGGACGCAGCACGCGCGCCGCCTCCCGCGCGAAGGCGACCAGGTCCGGGAAGTGCTGTGCGGCCTCCACGCTGACGACGATGTCGAACCCGCCCTCCTCGAAGGGCATCTGCTGCGCCGCGCCCTGTACGAAGGTCAACCGCTGCGGTACTTCCTCCAGGAGGCTCGCGTGCGCCTCACGGGCCCGCCCCAGCTGGGCGGGGTGAATGTCCATGCCGGTGACGTGGGCGGGACCGTGCTCGCGCAGGGCCAGCGCGCAGCCCATGCCGAGCCCGCAGCCCACTTCGAGCACCCGCTGTCCCCGTAGCGGCGCCGCGGCGTCCAGGACCCGCCGGTAGAGGTCCTGCTGGCTGCGGACGCGCTCCGCCTCACCGAGCGGGGCCTTCAGATCGATCCCCCGCCAGTAGCCGAAGGTGATGAAACCGCCCGCGAAGACCGGCTCCCTGCTGAGGTCGGCGGGTCCGTACGTCTCCCGCACCGCGGGCCGCACGACGGGGAAGGACTCCTGGGCACCGAATGCCACCTCGTGACACCTCCTGGTAACGGGCGAAGCGCGGCCGTACCGCCCCGGCCAGTCTGGCACCATCCGCGCCCCCGCCCGGTGCGGGCGCGGACCCGTGGCCTGTGTCGAACCGAGGACGGCCGGAATGGACCGCTTCACACGGTCGTGTAGGGCACCCGCCCCGCCCGTGGCGCAAAAGTGATCAACGACCTTCCCGCCGAACGGGTGATCATTATGCTGGCGCCATGCTTGACGTACCTCTTTCAGCGCTGGAAGTCGCGATGGTCCAGACGGGCACCAGCGCCGTGGACACCTTGCGGGACACCGCGGCCTTCGCACAGGGACTGGAACGGCTGGGATACCACCGGATCTGGTACGCCGAGCACCACCACTCGCCCGCGATCGGTGCGTTCCCGCCGGTCGTGCTGATCGCGCACGCCGCCGCCATGACCTCGGCCGTCCGTCTCGGCTCGGGCGGGGTGTTGGCCCCCAACCACGCTCCCCTCATGCTGGCGGAGCAGTTCGGGACGTTGGCCGCCCTGCACGAGGGCCGCGTCGACCTGGGCATCGGCCGCGGCCCCGGCACCTTCGACGAGGCCATCGCGCGGGCGCTTCGCCGCGGCGCCGGACCGACGACCGACGCGGAGTACCGGGGCGACGTGGCCTCGATCCTGTCCTTCCTGGTGGACGAGGTGGCCGTACGCCCACTGCCGGAGCCCTGGCTGTTGGCCTCCAGCGCCGCGGGCGCAGCTCTCGCGGCGGCACTCGGCCTGCCGGTCGCCGTGGCGCACCACATCCGGCCGGACAACACCCGTGCGGTACTGGAGCGCTACCGCGCGGAGTTCACCCCGTCCCGGTGGTGCGAGCGGCCTCGGGTGCTGCTGTGCGTCGAGGCGGTGTGCGCGGACACGGAGGAAGAAGCCGTGTGGCGACTGGGGCCGATGGACGTCGTCAAGGCCGGACTCCTCAAGGGCGTGAGCGACGTGCCCTTCCCCACCCCGGCGCAGGCCGCGGCCCACCCCTTCACGGAGGCGGAGCGAGCGGCGCTGGCCCATTTCCGGGCGCAGCAGGCCGTCGGGACGCCCGAGACCGTCGTGCACCGGCTCGACCGGCTGGTGCGCGAGACCGGGGCGGACGAACTGATGGTGACCACGCCCGTCCACGACCTCGGCGACCGCCTGCGCTCCTACGAGCTCGTCAAGAAGTACTCCGAGGCCGCGACCGCGTCGTAGGGACCGGCCCTCAGGAGGGTTTGGTCGGGGAGAAGGCGGTGACGGTCGCCTTGTTGTCGCACTCCGCGAAGACGCCGTCGTCCATGGAGATCTGGTGCGAACCCGCGCCGGGAACGCCCAGGACGACGGTGGGGAAGGTGGCGGGCGTGGCGCCGGACACGCAGTAGCCGTCGGCCTCACCCTGCACGTTGACGAAGGTGAGCTTGGTCCACGCGCGGGCGCCCGCGGCGAGGGACACCGTGGCGGCCGAACCGCTGGGGGTGGTCGTCAGTGGGACGTTGTGGTCGGGCGAGCCGTTGCCGGCGCCGGCGACCGTAGGGAAGCCGTGGAGCGTGCAGGGGCTCTTCGAGGTGTTGGTGACGGAGACGACGGCCGCTCCCGTGCCCGTACCCGGCGGTCGGACATCGGCCTGGTGGGCCGCGGAAACCTTGATCTCGTCGATCGTGCAGGCCTTGGGGCCACCGGTCGGGCCGGGAGCCGAGGGGCTCGGCGTGACGTGACCGGTGCCGCCGCCGGGGGACGTACCGCCGGTGGGGGCCGGCTTGCCCGGCTCCGGGGCCGCGGGCGCCGATGGCGTCGACGACGTGGACGACGGCTTGGCGGTCGCGGCGTCCGCGCCGGTCGGCGTACAGCCCGTCATCAGGGCGGTGACCGTCATCGCCGCCGCCAGCGCCCCCGCGGTCCGGCCGACGCCTGCTGAGTACTGCATGAGTTCTCCCCGATGTCCCTGACCGGTCCCGCGCCGGCACCCGCCCTCGGACACGCCGTCATGCCCACCGCGGTTCTCCCGGGCACCCCGTCGTGGCAGTTCCGTGACGCGCCCGTCGCACTCGGGGCCCCGGGCGGCGGCCCGGGGCGGCGCGGACCGACGGCGGGGGTGGCGGTCAGGTGAGGGTCGCGAGGATGGACCGGGGGTCGAAGGTGACGCGGATGCGGGTGATCCTGCCGTCCTCCACGTGGCTCCAGTTGGCGGTCGGGGTGGCCGGCGCGCCGGGCACGTACAGGTCGAACCATGTGATCACGTCGGTGTCGGTGGCGACGCGGGCGTGCACCTCGATCCGTTCCAGCATCTGCCCCATGCGCTTCAGGCCCTGGAGGCACTCCTCGGCGCCCCGCGCGGTTCCGAGCGTGCCGACGAAGTCGACGTCGGGGGAGAGCAGGGCGCCCATGGTGTCGTAGTCGCCCGCCTCCCAGGCGGTGAAGTAGGTCTCGGAGATCTCAGCCGGAGTCATCGTCATGACTCCATGCTGTCCGCCGGTGATCCATCTGTCCAACAGATGGTAGTGATGGCTCGTATCATTTTCGATTATGGAGATGCATCAGCTGCGCTACTTCGCGGCCGTGGTCGAAGAGGGCTCGTTCACCGCTGCGGCGGCGCGGCTGCACGTCAGCCAGTCCGGTGTCAGCACGCAGGTGGGGAAGCTGGAGCGGGAGCTGGGCCAGCGGCTGCTGGAGCGCTCGGGGCGCAGGCCGCGGCTCACTCCGGCCGGGGAGGCCGTGCTGCCGCTGGCCAGGCAGGCCTTGGAGACGCTGGATTCCATCGCGCACACGGCCGCCGAGTTCGCCGAGGCCGTACGGGGGCGGGTGCGCCTCGGGATGATCAGGGGTTGCTCGATCCCGGGGCTCCTCGACGTCGTGGCGGGGCTCGCGACCTCCCACCCGGGTGTCGAACTCGGCCTGTACGAGGACGATTCGGAGGCGTTGCGCGAACGGGTCCTGGCGCGCTCCCTCGACCTGGCGCTCATCGCCTTCGCGGGTGGAGAGGAGACCGGCGCCGAGAGTGCCGGCCTGGACGTGTCCGTCTTCCTGCGGGAGCCCCTGACGGCGGTGGTGCCCGTCGGCCACCGGTTGGACAGGGCGTCGGTGCGCCTGGCCGACCTCCGGACGGAGAAGGTGCTCTGCCTGCCGCCGGGTACGGGCATCCGGGCGGCGTACGACCGCTCGTGCGCGCGGGTCGGCCTCGGGGCGCAGGTCGCGATCGAGGCGGCTTCACCGTCGGCGCTGACGGGTCTGGCCCGGCGCGGTGCGGGGGTCGCCGTCCTGACGCGGTCCTCCGGCGCGGAGGAGGGGATGAGTGCCGTACCCGTCCGCGACGCGGCGACGCCGGCCTGCCTCGGACTCGCGATCCGGCCCGACCAGCGCGCTCCCGCGACCCGGCTCGTGCTTGCCGCCCTCCGCGAGGCGCTGGGGCGGGAGGGGGTCTGAGGCCGACTCCGGGGGCGGGGCTCGATCCGGGCGGGCCGGCCGGCCGTCGCCGTGACCGGGCCCGGCGCACGGAAACGTTCCTGCGGTGAAATGTGGCCTCCAGTCGGGTGACGGGATTCCCGGGCCCCGCGTCCCGGCCGGTCGGCTCCGCTACAACCTGGCGGCGTGAACCCCAACCGTCTGCGGGCCGTGCCCGCCGTTCTCCTCGCCTTCGCCGCGTCCGTTCCCCAGGCCGCCGCCACTCCGGCGGCGCCCGCGACGGCCACACCCGATCCGATCGTCTTCGTACACGGCTGGAACAGCGACGGTTCGACCTGGGACACCATGGCCGGCCGCTTCCGCGCCGACGGCCGGCCCGCCGGGCGCCTGGACCAGTGGACCTACCCGACCAGCCAGTCCAACGTCACGACCGCCCACCGACTCGCCGCCGAGATCGACCGCGTCCTCGCCGCCACCGGCGCCGCCAAAGTGGACCTGGTCACCCATTCCATGGGCGCCCTCTCCTCCCGCTACTACCTGAAGCACCTCGGCGGGGACCGCAAGGTCGACGCCTGGGTCTCCCTCGCCGGGCCCAACCACGGCACCAACACCGCCTACTTCTGCGGAGGCGCGTCCTGCGCCGAAATGCGTCCCGGCTCGCCGTTCCTGAACGAGCTCAACGCCGATGACGAGACCCCCGGCGCACCCCGCTACGCCACGTGGTGGTCGCCGTGTGACAGCGTCATCAACCCCGACAGCAGCACCGTCGCCCTCAGCGGCGCGGTGAACACCGAGACCGGGTGCATCCGGCACACGGACTTCCCGGTCGACGCCCGGGTCTACGAAGAGGTCAAGACCCACCTGCGTTGAAGCGGGCCGGGAGGAATACCCGGCCGGCGGTCTGCGCAGGACGGTCCTGGGCAGGCTCGCCCTGTAAGAGAGCTCCACACCCGACGCTGACGAAGGAGACCACCGTGGCCATCGCATGGGACGAGTACCTGGCCCAGGTCCAAGAACGCGGTCAATACCCGACCGCGCGGGAGGCCGAGCGTTCCACCCGCGCCGTGCTGGCCACCCTGGGCGGCCACCTCGCGGACAGGGAGCGCACGGAACTCGCCGCCCAACTGCCCGCCCCCTGCGGGCCGCCGCTCCTGGACGCCGTCCCGGCGACCGCGCCACTGGCCCCGCCGGAGTTCGCGGGAGCGGTCGCGCTCCTGATCGAGGGCGCGACCCCTGACACCGCCCACTGGGACAGCGGCGCGGTCCTCAGCACCGTCGCCGACGTGGTCGACGCGGACGTGCTGCGGCGCGCGCTCGACCGACTCCCGCCCGGGTACGCGCTCCTGTTCGGCCGCACGGACCCGGTCTGACGCGGTCGCCCGAGGGCTACGAGGCCGGGGCGGGCGCGGTCGTGGTGTCCGCGACGGGCTCTGCGACCGCGTCGGCCACCGGCCCTTCGGCCCCCTGCCCCGCGGCCACCGTCACCCCGGCCGCCGGATCGGCGGTGGCGGGCTGGACGGCGGTGTACATCACCGAGCCCTGACGGTGTTCCTTCTCGATCTGCCCCTTCTTGACCAGGCCTTCCAGCGTGTTGCGGACGACCTGGCCGGAGGCGGCCCGGCCGGGGTACGCCTGCGTCAGCTCGGCGGTGACCTCGCTCACCATGCGGGGCTCCGCAGCCTTGACGAGCATGGCGTGGACGAGTTCACGCAACGGGGGCTCATCCGTCCCGGCCGTCTTCTTGGCCCGCGCAGCGGGCCTCGTGACCCCGGCGGTCTTCTCCGTGGCGGGGGTGGACGCGGCGGCGACGGTTCGCTCGGCCGCGCCGGTCGGCTTCGTCTTGCCCTCGGCGGCCTTGCCCTCGGTGGCCTTGGCGGCGGCCGGCTTGGCGGCGGGCTTGCGGGCCGCGGGCTTGTGGACGGCGGCCTTGGTCTCCGTGTCCGACGCGGCGGTGCCGGAGGCCTTCTTCGTCTGGGTCGCCTTCCTCGCCCGCGTCGTTCCACCCGTGCTCTTCCTCGCCTGACGGGGCCGCGGGACGGCGCCCGTCGTCGGCGCCTTCGCGGGCGCCGGCGTCTCGGACGCGGGTGCGCTCTCACCGGCGGTCGGCAGTACACCCTGCGCGCCGCAGAGCCAGAGCTCGTCCGCCTTGAGTTGGTTCAGGCGCCCTTCCAGTTCCTCGATCTGCGCGGTGAGGTCCGCCTGTTCCTTGCGATTGGTTTCGAGATCGGCGGCGAACCGCTGTGCGTACAGGTCGTGGATGGGCGTGGTGACAGGCTCGTTGGCCATGTGCGGCTCACTTTCCTCATACCTCACGGTGGTGCTGTCGGATGCTACCCAGCCGCAAGCCCTTCTTTACCCGAAAGCCGCACTGTTGCTCCTCGTCATCGCCGGGAAAACACGGACCGTTCGGCGCCGGCGCCGCGCGACAGGGGGGAGCGGGCGCCGGCACGGTTGCTCCGGCGCACCCTCGGGCCCCCTTCGGGTTCACCGCATGACACGCGGGAGGCGCAGGCTCAGCAGCACCGTCAGCGCGATCAGGCCCAGTTGCACAGACAGGGTCGTCGTGAGGGCGTCCCGCATCCCGATCGAGGGGGCGAGCGCGAGGAACAGACTGCCCAGGGTCGCGACACCCAGCGCCAGAGCCGACTGCTGCGTGGTGACCATGACACCGCCGCCCACCCCGGCCCGGTCGGCCGGTACGTCGGACAGCATCAGGCGCATCAGCACGGGCAGTTGGAGCCCCTGTCCCAGGCCCGCCACGGCAACGCCCGGTGCGAGCCCGAGGAGGCCGAGCTCCGGCCAGTCGCGCAGGACCGCGAGGACCAACAAGACGATGCCGAGAGCCTGGAGCACGCCGCCCACGGTGACGACCCGACTGCCGTACCTGCCGATCAGTCGCGGGCCGGCGAGCGAGGCCGCGAAGAAGGCGACCGCCATCGGTACCAGCGCGAGCCCGGCGGAGACCGGCCCCATGCGCAACCCCTGCTGCAACGTCACGGCGATGACGAACATGAACCCGCTGAAGCCGATCGAGAACGGCACCACCATCAACAACCCGCGCCGCAGCGATTCCAGTCGCAGCAGGCTCGGCGGGACCAACGGGGTCCGGCCGAGGCGGTCGGCGCGGCGCTCGGTGACGTAGAACGCCCCGGCCGCGAGCGGGAATACACCGAGCGAGACCCACGTCCAGACGGGCCAGCCGGCGGCCCGGCCCTCGGTCAGCGGCAACAGGAGGGACACGAGCGACAGGGCCAGCAGCAGCGTTCCCGGTACGTCGACCGAGGCGGGCCGGTGGGAACGGGTCTCCGGGACGGCGCGGAAGGCGAGCACCAGTCCCACCAGTACGACCGGGACGTTCACGAGGAACACCGAACGCCAGCCGGTGCCCGCCACGTCGGCGGCCACCAGGACGCCGCCGAGGATCTGCCCGGCGACCATGGAGAGTCCGGCGGTCGCACCGTAGAAGCTCATGGCGCGGGCGCGGCGCGGCCCCTGCGTGGTGGCCTGGATGGTGGCGAGCACCTGAGGCAGCATCAGCGCGGCCGAGGCGCCCTGGGCCACCCGCGCCGCCACCAGCGTCCAGGCGGTGGGGGCCAGGCCGCAGACCAGGGAGGTGACTCCGAAGGCGGCCATGCCGGTCAGGAACAGCCTGCGGCGACCGATCGTGTCCCCGAGACGGCCCCCGAGGACCAGGAGGACGGCGTAGGTGACCCCGTAGCCGCCGACGATCAGTTCCAGCAGGGCCGGGCCGGCGGCGAGGTCGCTGTCGATGGCCGGCAGCGCCACGTTGACGATGAAGAAGTCGATCAGGGGAAGGGCCGCGCCCAGCAGCACGGTGAACAGCCCGAGGCGGCCCAGTACCGCTTCGTGAGGGACGACGGGGACGGCGGTGGGTCCCGGGGTGGTGACCGGGCCCGTCGCGGTCGGCGAGGACGCGGGGTTCTCGCGTACGTTCGCTTGGATGGTTTCGGTTGCTTCGCTCACGAGGTAGACGATCCACCCGCGCCCAGCCTGGTACCAGAGTCTTCTTATCCTGGTACAGGCAGTACCTGGCAACCGGCTGCGCGGTGCGGCACCCTGGACCCATGAGCACTGTGGCCCCGGAGAGCGACATGCGCCGGCACGAACTGGCGGACTTCCTGCGCAGCCGCCGCGAGCGCATCACTCCCGAGCAGGTCGGTCTCGTACGAGGCCGCCGCCGGCGCACCCCGGGGCTGCGTCGCGAGGAGGTCGCGCAGCTCGCCGCCGTCGGGGTCACCTGGTACACCTGGCTGGAGCAGGCGCGCGAGATCCAGGTGTCCACGCAGGTGCTCGACGCGCTGGCCCGCGCCCTGCTGCTGGACCGCAGCGAGCGCGCGCACCTGTTCGCCCTGGCCGGCAGCGTCGACCCGGCGCCGTTCACCCCCTGCCCGAGCGTGACCCCGGCCCTGCGGGCGCTGCTCGACCAGTTGGGCCCGATCCCGGCCGCCGTGCAGAACAGCCGGTACGACATCCTCGCGTACAACACCACGTACGGGCGCCTGCTGTGCGACCTCGACCGGGTGGCGCCCGAGGACCGCAACTGCATGTGGCTGGCCTTCACCGACGATGAATGGCGGGCGGCCGTCGTGGAGCTGCCCGAGACGAACCGGTTGATGGCCGCCAAGTTCCGGGCCTCGATGGCCGAGCACCTGGCCGAGCCGGCGTGGAAGTCGTTGCTGGCGCGGCTGGAAGCGGCGTCGCCCGAGTTCCGGGAGATCTGGGCGCGTCACGAGGTGGTCGGTCAGGGCGGGAAGTCGAAGTACATCCGCAACCGCCACGTGGGTTTGCTGCACCTGGAGCACACGAACCTGTGGCTGGGACCCGCCGCGGGCCCGCGCCTGGTGACCTACGTCCCGCTGGACGCGGAGACCCGTGAACGCCTCGAACTCCTGCAATCCCTTTCGCCCGCCCTGGTCTGACCGGTCCTCACCGCCCACGGGCGCCGAACGAGGGAGCGGGCTCAGCGACCCGCGAGCCCGGCCTTCGCCTGCACGTGGGCGACGTAGCGGACGGTGAAGAGCATCGGGACGGCGAACCCGGCGACCTGGATGACCGTGGCGGCGGTCGAGTGGGCGTTCCCGGCGTGTGCCACGAAGGCCAGGACCGCGGCGGTCAGCGCGAAGGCGGCGGTCCAAACGGCGGTGATGACGACGTTCGTGCGGACGAAGGGCCGCAGGCCCCACACCTCGCGCGGAGTGGTGCGCTTGGCGATGCCCAGGGTGAAGGGCTTGCGGATGGCCAGCGAGACACCGGCGATGACCGCGAGGGTGCCCGAGGAGAGTGCGGCCGAGTAGTCGTGGACGCCGGAGCGCGGATCGGCGAATGCGATCGCGGCCAGCACGGCGAAGAAGACGGCCGAGCCCAGTTCCATGATCAGCGCCTCGAATCCGGTGCCGGCCCGCACCTGCTGGGCGATGACCGCCACGGCGACCGCCAGAGCGGCCAGGGCCGCCCACTGCCAGCTCCCCGACGGCAGGACTGCGAAGACGATCCACGGCAGGAAGGTGCGCAGGTAGGTCATGATTCCCCGTTTCGTGATGACGCTCGGTCGGATTTCTGCTTCGACATGTCAAAAATAGAACGTCACGTGTGGACCTGTCAATTGTGGAATGTAGACTGCGGTGCATGAGCCTCAAACACGCACTTCTCGGTCTTTTGTCGGAGGGTCCCGCCAGCGGCTACGACCTGCTGAAGCGGTTCGAGACCTCACTGGCCGACGTCTGGCCGGCCACGCAGAGCCAGATCTACACGGAGCTGACCAAGCTGGCGGGCGTCGGCTGGATCTCGGTGGCGGCCGAGGGGCCCCGCGGCCGCAAGGAGTACACCCTCACCGACGAGGGGCTCGCCGAACTGCGGCATTGGCTGACCGGGACCAAGCCCCAGCGCAGCACCCGCAGTGACGTCCTGCTGAGGGTGTTCTTCCTCGGGGTGCTGGAGCCGGAGGAGGCGCAGGCGTACCTGGCGGACCTGGTCGAGATGTCGGAACAGGGCGGCGAGGAACTGCGCCGGCTGGCCGACGGCATCGAATGGGGCGATGACGACCTGTCGCTCTACGGCCGGATCGCCTTGGAGTACGGCCTGCGTTTCAACGCCATGCGCCGCGACTGGGCGCGGTGGGCGGCCGACCGGATCGAGGCGACGGCGAAACGCTGAGAGCGGCGGGGGCCGTCCGGACGCGGCGGTGAGACGCGGACGGAGGCGGCGCCGGCGACGCCGTGCGGGCGGACCCCGGTCGGCGCCGTCAGCCCGCGGCCCAGCTGTTCGTGAGGGTCGCGATCGCCGCCGCCGTCCGGTCGAGTCCCCCGTCGTCCCCCCGGACCGACCTGTTCAGCTCCAGGTGCAGGAACCGTACGTTCTCCCCGGCCGCGGCCTGACCCTGTTCGTTCTCCGTCCCCGAGAGCCGGCACCGCTCGGAGTACGCGGTGCAGACCTGGCGGCCGTCGCCCCGCAGGGCCGCGGTCAACCGGGCGGCGTCCGCCACGGCCTCGTCGCCGGCGCCCGTGGAGACCACCGCGTCGCGGCCGGGGAAGGACTCGTTGGCGAAGCCGTGCAACTGGATGCCCGGGAGGTCGCGGCGCATCAGCTCGTCGATCACGCCGTGGAAGACGGAGTCCGTGCGGTGGGCCATGTCGGCCGACCCGTCCTTGGCCGCGTTGCGGTGGGCCCCGGCGATCACCATCACCCCGCCGGGAGCCCCGCGCAGCACGCGGGCGCCGAGGAGTTCGGTGCGGGCGTCGGCGATGGGGTGGGGGACCTGTACCGACCAGCGCGGGGGGTGGTCGAGGTCCACGTACACCCGGCCCCAGCCGCGGCTGCCGCGGCCCGATTCCCCCGCCGCGTCCGCGACCTCCGCGTACCGTCGGCCGCTGACGCCGTCCGTCACGGTGTGCAGGGCGTAGCCGACGGTCTCGAGCCGTGCCCGCGCGGCCTGCGGGTCACCGTCGAGCAGGAGGGCGACGCCCCGGGTGAGCGTCGATCGTTCCTCGGTCGTGGGGACGCGGTAGCCCCCGTGCTCGCCGAAGCCCGCGGTGAAGAGGGCGATCCGGCGCACGAGGTCGCTGTCGGGGGAGGGCTGTGGCGCCGCTGCGGCCTGCCGAGGGGACGGTGTCGCGTCCGGCCACACCATGAAAAGCGTCAAACCGGTACATAGCAGAGCAAACACTGTGCACAGTAGTGCAATTGTTATTCGCCTGGTCGCCGGTGCGCTCATAGTCATATAAAAATAGCGGAGTGGCGCACTCCGTTTACCCGGCGGCACGACAACCCGAGCTTCTCCGGACCGCCCCGTGACCACGATCGTCGCAATCCCTCGGCCACACCGGCTCCAGGACAGAACGAAGAGGAGCCCCTGTTGGCCGCGTCGCGATCGAGGCGGCGGCGCCGGACCCGCCGTAGGGCGGACATGTCCCTGCTGGGTGGCATCCGCCCGCCCATCGCAGCCCTGTCCGCCTTGTTGCTAACCCTCGCCGCCCTCACCGCGTTCCAACTCGGCCACGTGGGCAAGGGCACAGTAACGCCCGCCGTCCTCACTTCCCAGCAGCACTTCGCGGAGGACGGCGCCATCGCCCTGCGCGCCTCGCTCGACGAGAGCGTCACCGACATCGGCCGGACCGCGTCGCTGTTCAGCGCGGGCGAGCCGGTCTCACCGGACTCGGTGCTCGACAAGCTCGGCAACGTGTACCAGAAGTGGCGCGGCGCGGCAGTGATCGAGATCAAGTCGGGAAGGCTCGAAGCGCAGCGCGGCGAGAACCTCCCCCTGACCGCCCTCGACCTGACCACCCTCAACGCCCCGAACGGTCTCGCCCCCCGCATGGTGCGGCTCGAAAACGGCGAGACCCGCCTCCTGACCCTGGCCCTGCTCTCCTGGCAGGGCCGCCCGCAACAGCTCCTGGTCGCCTCCAGCAGCCTGAAGGTGCCGGGCGTCAGCCTGGGCAACGGCCGCGCGATCGCCGTCCTCGACGCCTCCGGACAGGTCCTGGACAGCAGCGGCGTCGGCGACTCGGGACGGGAACGCAAGCAGCTCGACGCGTTCGCGAAGACGACGGCGCAGAAGGCGAAGCAGCACCCGCTCCAGTCCAAGGAGCCGGGCTCCGGCGGCTTCCCCGGCGTCAGCGGCAGTCTGCTCGGAGACGCCGCGTCCGGTCACCGCTCCGTGGCCGGCTACGCCAAGCTCGCCGGATCGACACCCGGCGAGGGAACCGATGCCACGACCCTCGGACTCACCGTCGTCTCGTTCGTCGGCGTCACCGAACAGGGCACCGCCGTCGGCGACTCCTTCTTCTGGCTCGCCGCCGCCGGCGCCCTGCTGGTCCTCGGTGCGCTCGCCGTGGCCCTTCTCGTCGTCACCGTGCAGCGCCCGCTGCTCCAGCTGTTCCTCGAAAGCCGCCGGATAGGCCGCGGTGACCTGCACCGGCCGGTCACCCTCCCGAAGTACGGAGAGGCGGCCCGCATCGGCGCCGCCCTCGACCGGCTGCGCCGCCAGTCGCTGGGCGAGCCGGGCGCACCCGCCGACGGCCCGCGCCCGGGCCGCCGCGGCCGGATCGGAACGCGCGCCCTGATCGCGGTGTGCGCCGTCCTCCTGCTGGCCTGGTCCGCACCGCTCCTGTTGACGCTCAACCGCGCGGGAACCTCCGTCAAGGTGCCCCAGACGATCGTCGATGACCAGCGCGAGCGCACCGACACCCTCGCCGACCGGGTCCGCCGCGCCCTCAACGAAGGCCACGCCGACCTCTCTTCCGTGGCCTCCGTCCTCAGCGCCAAGACCACCCCCGCCGAGATGACCGAGGTACTGGAACGCACCCGCGCCGAACACGCGCGGTACGCGTCGCTCTACGTGCTGAAGCCCGACGGCACCGTCATGGCCCGGGCCGGCGGCACGCCGCACCACCTCGGCGGCAAGGGCCCCTCCCACGAACCGGTGACCGTGATCGACAGCGGCCACGAGCCGGTGATCACCGAGTACGCCGAGGCACCCGCCCTGGGCGGCGCGGCGGTGGTCGGAGAGCTGCGCGTCGACTTCATCAACGCACTGCTCAGGCGGCCGGGCCTGGGCGAGGTCCGCGTGGTCGACGCCAAGCACCGCGTGGTCGGCGGCAACAGCGGCTACCTCGCGTTCGCACGGCTGCCCAACGGCCGGCTCGACGCGCTGGTGACGAGCGCGAACCAGAAGACGGGCAAGGGCCCCGGCGCCCGCGGCGGCGTCATCCGCGACGGCGGGACCTCCATCGCCGCCGCCGCGCCCCTGAACGGCGGGGGAGTGGCCCAGCCGCTGGGCTGGACGGTCGTCAGCCTGCAACCCGCCAAGGGCCTGGAGATCGCCGCGTACACCGCGCAGAACCGCACCGTACTGGCCGGGCTGCTCGGCCTCACCGGCGCGGCGGCCTGCCTGGGGTGGCTGCACATCATCGTGGTGCGACCGCTGCGCTCCCTCGCCGAGCGGGCGGAGGCCCTCGCCGACGGCGACCGCCGCACCGTCCTCTACCCGACCCACCACGACGAGGTCGGGGCCGTCACCCGCAGCCTCGAAGTCATCCGTCAGCAGCTGCAGGAGCAGCGCAAGCGGGACGCCGGCGGCACCGGCCGGACCGGCGCCGCCCCGGCCGGAAGGAACTGATCCGCCGTGCTCTTCCTCTACTGCGTGCTGCTCCTCAGCTGCCTGGTCATGTTGGGCGCGGGCATCGTCGAGCAGCGCCGGCACTACGCCAACCTCGACCGGATACCCCACCGGGTCCTCGTCAACGGCATCCGCGGCAAGAGTTCCATCACCCGGCTCTGCGCCGGGGCACTGCGCGGCGGCGGCCTGCGCACCGTCGCCAAGACCACCGGCACGGCGGCCCGCTTCATCCACCCGGACGCGACCGAGGAGCCCGTCTACCGCAAGTTCGGCATCGCCAACGTCGTCGAACAGATCGGCATCGTCCGGCGCGCCGCCGCCTACCGGCCGGACGCGCTGGTCATGGAATGCATGGCGGTCATGCCGGCACTCCAGGAGATCAACCAGTCCAAGCTGATCCAGTCGACCATCGGCGTGCTGTGCAACGTCCGCGAGGACCACGTCGCCGAGATGGGCCCCACGCTCGACGACATCGGGCGCTCCCTGTCGCGGTCGATGCCGCACGGCGGGATCTGCGTCACCGCGGAGAAGGAACGCTTCCACGTGCTCCAGGAGGAGGCGGACGCGCGCGACTGCAAGCTCGTCTACGCCGACCCCGACACGGTCAGCGACGAGGAGCTGCGCGGGTTCAGCTGGTTCACCTTCAAGGAGAACGTCGCGATCGCGCTCACCGTCGCCGAGCTGCTCGGCGTCGACCGGGAGACCGCCCTCCAGGGGATGTACGACGCCCCACCGGACCCGGGCGTGCTGTCCGTGGAGCGGTACGTCGCGCCCGGCGGCAAGCGGGTGCGCTTCGCCAACGTCTTCGCCGCGAACGACCCCGAGTCCACACTGATGAACATCAACCAGCTCCTCGACCTCGGGGCCGTCGACCGCCCGCTGAACGTGGTGATCAACTGCCGGCCGGACCGGGTCGAGCGCAACGGTCAGATGGGCCAGATCGTGCCCGACCTGATGCCCGAGAAGGTCTTCGTGATCGGGCACCCCGCCAAGAGCGCCATCGACGCCATCCCCGCCGAGTGGCGTTCGCGCGCCGTCGACCTCGGGGGCGACCAGCGCGACGGCGAGGAGTTCATGCACGAGCTGCTCGGCCATCTGGGCGAGCACTCCTCGCTGGTCGCCATCGGCAACATCCACGGTCAGGGGGAGATCCTCCTGGAGCACCTCGCGGAACTCCCCGGTTTCGAGGACGAACCCGCGCCCGAGCCGGCCCGGCAGGACCGAGCGCAACAGCCCCAGCCCCAGTACGCCCCGCACCTGGACCCGTACGAGGACCTCACCGCGGCTCAGGAGGCGCGCTACGCGCAGCCGCTCGTGCCGAGACAGTACGTACAGCAGCAGCCCTACGGGGAAGCGGCGCAGAACCAACGGCCGCAGTACCGGCAGCCGGGCCACCACCAGCCGTACCCGCAGGCGGAGCACCCGCAGGCCGAGTACCCCCAGCCGCCGTACCCCCGGCCCGGGCAGCACCCGCCGCTCGAACAGTCGTGGCCCGGGCACCCGCAGTCGCACCAACCGCAGTGGCACGACCCGCAGTGGCACGACCCGCAACAGCACTATCCAGGAGAGCCCCGTTGATCCCCGCAGTCCTCACCCCCGAGATCGCCGCGATCGGCATCGCACTGGGTCTGCTCTTCTCCCTGCTGTGCTACCTGACCACGAACCTCTCGCCCGGCGGCATGATCACCCCGGGATGGCTCGCCCTCACCCTCATCGAGGACCTGCAGCGGGCGGCACTCGTCGTGGGCATCACCGTCCTGACGTACGTGCTGACGCTCGTCACGCAGAAGTTCGTGATCCTCTACGGCAAGCGGCTGTTCGCCGCCGTCGTCCTCATCGGCGTGCTCTTGCAGGCCACGGTGGTCATCGTGCTGCAGATGAAGTTCCCCCTGTTGTACGCCAACCAGACCCTCGGCTTCATCGTCCCGGGACTGATCGCCTACCAGCTGGTCCGCCAGCCCAAGGGCGCCACGCTCCTCGCCACCGGGTCCGCGACCCTCATGACGTACGTCGTCCTGACCTCGGGCATCCTGCTGGGCTTCCTGCCGCACGCCTGACCGACGCCGCGCCCGACCACCGCCTGCCGTACCGCCCGGAGCAACGATGACCGTCAAACCCGCCCGTCGCGCCCGTCCCGTCCTGCACGCCCTCGTGGTGACGAGCCTGCTGGCCGCCAGCGCCTACTTCACCTACGAGTTGCGCAAGGAGGAGCAGGACCAGGCCCCCGTCGCCGTGCGCGTGACCGACCAGGCGGCGAAGGGCGGTGCCAAGGGCGGCCAGGACGGCACCCAGAAGTGGGAGCGGCTGCAGAACCCGCAGCGCTCGGTGCTGCGCAGCGGGGACGGCGCGGTCCTCGCGACGTTCACGGACGGGGCCCGGACCGCGACGCTCACCGGCAAGAGCCGCACCTTCACCGAGCCGGCCACCACGCAGACCCGTGTCGTCACCGACACCTGGGTCCGCCTCCTGCCCGAGCCCTGGCGGGTCGGCGCGGAACGCGAACAGTGGTTCCAGGACTGGTTCAAGAAGTACTACGCCAGCGAGGAGGACGACATCTTCGCGATCGCCTTCCAGTACGGCGACAAGGCCCCGGTGAAGAAGGACGCGGCCGGCGTCCAGTACGCGGGCGACGCGGCCTTCGGGCCGATCAACCCGAGCGGCTCCGAGGGCAACGACCTGCGCCTGGAGCAGTCGGACTTCTACGACTACCTCGGCATCCCGTACACCTTCCGCAACGGCACGACGGAGCAGCCCGAGAAGAACAAGTTCCGGGCCATGGACTGCTCCGGATTCGTGCGCACCGTCTTCGGCTACCGCAGCCGCTTCCCGCTCATGGCCACCGACGCGGCCGGCACCGGGCTGCCCCGTACCGCCAACGGCATGGCCCGCTCGAAGAT
Source organism: Streptomyces sp. Tek67B01 (assembly GCF_055231995.1). Classification (NCBI taxonomy): domain Bacteria; kingdom Bacillati; phylum Actinomycetota; class Actinomycetes; order Kitasatosporales; family Streptomycetaceae; genus Streptomyces; species Streptomyces sp. Tek67B01. The sequence goes on along the minus strand of NZ_JBUYUY010000001.1, from coordinate 773,862 downwards.
CGGCGTGGACGTCCTTCCGCTCAAGGGCGTCGCCGCGAAGGACCGGCCCGCCTCCATCGACGTCCTCCAGCCGGGCGACCTCGTGTTCTTCAAACTCGACGCGCGCACCGGCGAGCGGCTGGACCACGCCGGCATGTACCTGGGCAACGACACGGACGGCCACAAGATCTTCATATCGAGCCGCGAGGAGGCCAACGGCCCCACCATCGGTGACAAGGGCGGCGCGTCGCGCCTGGACGGCAACGGCTACTACGCCGCCACCCTGCGCAGCGCCAAGCGCCTCTGATCCGGGCAACCGGGGCGGGTTTCCGAGCGTCCTCCCGTGCGGGGGTGACGGTCGTGCCGGAGGAACGTCGAGTGCGGCGGGTGGTGACGGCCGTTCTGCCGGTGCCGGCGCTCCGCCCGAGCGGACGGTGTACCGCTTCGTGCTGGGCTGCCCGGGAGGTTACCCGGCCGAGTTGAAGGAGGACCGGGCCGTGGCGGCGGTCGGCGCGCAGCTCCGGGTCGCCTACGACCCCGCGCACCGGGTCTCCCCCGAGCTGGAGGGCGAGACCGCCCCGTGGAAGGCCGCCGCGTGGGCCGCCGTCCTGCTCGCGCTCAGCGCGACGATCGCCCGGGCGAAGCGGGGACCGTCCCGGGAGGCCTGAACGACCCGACCCCGGCCCGACAGGCGGCGAGTGCGGTCCTCGGCGAGTCGGGGCCGGTCGGCGCGAGCGCCGCGATCTTTGCGCTATAGTCGACCTTGAGCTCAGGGCCGCGAAACACGGCTCGGGGAACACGCGTTGGTGGTCCAAGGAAAGACACCCCACTTCCCGTGGGGGGATGCAGGTGCAAGGCCTGCCCAGCGCTCGATCAAGGCCCCGGCCTCCTTATGGAGGTCGGGGCCTTTCGCTTTCCGCCGACCGAGGGCCACCGTCCGGTCGACCGGTCGGAACCGGTCAGGAATGGAGAAGCGGAACCCCTCGGCCGCCCGTAGCGTGACCCGCATGGACACCGGTCGTGAGGATGGGGAAACGAGAAGCATGACCACGAAGACGGGCCGGCCCGCGCCGCACGTTGCCGACAGCCACGATGTGATCCGCGTGCACGGCGCGCGCGAGAACAACCTCAAGGACGTCAGCATCGAGATCCCCAAGCGCCGGCTGACGGTGTTCACCGGCGTCTCCGGCTCGGGCAAGAGCTCCCTGGTGTTCGCCACCATCGCCGCCGAGTCGCAGCGGTTGATCAACGAGACGTACAGCGCGTTCGTCCAGGGCTTCATGCCGACCCTGGCACGCCCCGAAGTCGACGTGCTCGACGGGCTGACGACAGTGATCACGGTCGACCAGCAGCGGATGGGCGGCGACCCCCGTTCCACCGTCGGCACCGCCACCGACGCCAACGCGATGCTGCGCATCCTCTTCAGCCGCCTCGGACTGCCGCACATCGGCCCGCCCGGCGCGTACGCCTTCAACGTGCCCTCCGTCAGGGCGAGCGGTGCGATCACCGTCGAGCGCGGAGCCAAGAAGGCGGTGAAGGCGACCTTCAGCCGCACCGGCGGCATGTGCCCGCGCTGCGAAGGCCGCGGCACGGTCTCCGACCTCGACCTCACCCAGCTCTACGACGACTCCAAGTCGCTCGCCGACGGCGCGGTCACCATCCCCGGCTACGGCACGGACGGCTGGAACATGCGGCTCTACAAGGAGTCGGGCTTCCTCGACCCGGACAAGGCGATCCGCGAGTACACCAAGAGGGAAGTGCACGACTTCCTCCACCACGAGCCGACCCGCATGAAGATCGCGGGCATCAACATGACCTACGAGGGACTGATCCCGCGGGTCCAGAAGTCGATGCTCTCCAAGGACAAGGAGGCGATGCAGCCGCACATCCGGGAGTTCGTGGACCGGGCCGTCACCTTCACCACCTGCCCCGAGTGCGACGGCACCCGCCTCAGCGAGGGCGCCCGTTCCTCGAAGATCAAGGGGATCAGCATCGCCGACGCCTGCGCGATGCAGATCAGCGACCTCGCCGACTGGGTCCGCGGCCTTGACGAGCCCTCGGTGGCGCCGCTGCTCGCCGCGCTGCGTCAGACCCTCGACTCCTTCGGGGAGATCGGCCTCGGCTACCTCTCGCTCGACCGGCCGTCGGGCACGCTGTCGGGCGGCGAGGCACAGCGCGTCAAGATGATCCGCCACCTCGGCTCCTCGCTCACCGACGTGACCTACGTGTTCGACGAGCCCACCACCGGCCTGCACCCCCACGACATCCAGCGGATGAACGACCTGCTGCTGCGGCTGCGGGACAAGGGCAACACGGTGCTCGTGGTGGAGCACAAGCCGGAGACTATCGCGATCGCCGACCACGTCGTCGACCTCGGTCCGGGCGCCGGAACGGCCGGCGGCACCGTCTGCTTCGAGGGCACCGTCGAGCAGCTGCGCACCGGCGGCACCGTCACCGGCCGCCACTTCGACGACCGGGCCGCCCTCAAGGAGAAGCCGCGGACGCCCACCGGCACGCTGGAGATCCGCGGCGCGAAGACGCACAACCTGCGGGGGGTCGACGTCGACATCCCGCTCGGGGTGTTGGCCGTCGTCACCGGCGTCGCCGGCTCCGGCAAGAGCTCCCTCGTGCACGGATCGCTGGTCAAGGGGCGGGGCTCGGCCGACACGGGTGTGGTGTCGGTCGACCAGAGTCCGATCCGCGGCTCACGGCGGAGCAACCCGGCCACCTACACCGGCCTGCTCGACCCGATCCGCAAGGCGTTCGCGAAGGCCAACGGGGTGAAACCGGCCCTCTTCAGCTCCAACTCCGAGGGTGCCTGCCCCACTTGCAACGGCGCCGGGGTCGTCTACACCGACCTGGCCATGATGGCGGGCGTCGCCACGACGTGCGAGGAGTGCGAGGGCAGGCGGTTCCAGGCGTCGGTACTGGAGTACCACCTGGGCGGACGCGACATCAGCGAGGTCCTCGCGATGTCGGTGACCGAGGCCGAGGCGTTCTTCGGCGACGGCGAGGCGCGCACCCCCGCAGCGCACCGCGTCCTCGAACGGCTCGCCGACGTCGGGCTCGGATACCTGAACATCGGCCAGCCGCTCACCACCCTCTCCGGCGGCGAGCGGCAGCGGCTCAAGCTGGCCACGCACATGGCGGAGAAGGGCGGCGTCTACGTCCTCGACGAGCCGACCGCCGGACTGCACCTCGCCGACGTCGAGCAATTGCTCGGCCTGCTCGACCGCCTCGTGGACTCCGGCAAGTCGGTCATCGTCATCGAGCACCACCAAGCGGTCATGGCGCACGCCGACTGGATCATCGACCTCGGTCCCGGCGCCGGTCACGAAGGCGGCCGGATCGTCTTCGAGGGCACACCCGCCGACCTCGTCACCGCCCGCTCCACCCTCACCGGCGAACACCTCGCGGCGTACGTGGGCGCCTGATCGCCCCGCGCGAGCCCGGCGCCCGGACCCGCAGTCAAGCCCCACCATCCGTGGGTTGTTTCGCGGCGCCGCCGGCGAACTGCCGTCGGTCACGGTCCGCGTGGCCCGGCACCCTGGCAACGGGGCCGACGCCGCCCACCGTCGGCCCCGCGAGCGGGTCCGGGAAAGCCGGGGGGCCGACGGCGTTCCGGGGTAGACGGGCCGTGAGGAAAGGACGGCCGAGATGGGCGAGATGTTGATCGGGACGTGCTCTTGGACGGACAAGGCCCTTGTGGGCAGCGGGTGGTACCCACCCGGGCGGCGCGACCCGGAGGGGCGGTTGCGGCACTACGCCGAACGGTTCCCCGTCGTGGAGGTCGACGCCGGCTACTACGCCCTCCCCAGCGTGCGCAACAGCACGCTCTGGGCCGAACGCACCCCACCGGACTTCCGCTTCGACGTCAAGGCGTTCTCCCTCCTCACCGGCCATCCGACCCGCAAGGCCGCCCTGCCCGCCGACCTCCGCGGCCACGAAGCCGGCGACCCGGAACTCCTCGACGAGGTCTGGCACCGTTTCGGCGCGGCCCTGCGGCCGCTGGGGGAGGCCGGTCGACTGGGCGCCGTACTGTTCCAGTTCCCGCCCTGGTTCGCCCCCGGCGCGCGGGCGGAGACCGTGCTCCACCGCACCCGGAAGCGGGCGCCGGGGTGGCCGATGGCCGTGGAGTTCCGCCATCCCGACTGGTGGCGGGACGATCGGCGGGAGCGCACCACCGCCCTGTTGCGGGACTTGGACGCCACCGCGGTGGCCGTGGACACGGCCCAGGGGCTGCCCGGCTCCATGCCCCCCGTCACACCGGTCACGTCCCCGAAGCTCGGCGTGGTCCGCTTCCACGGCCGCAGCGCCGCGTGGGGGACCGGCAGCAAGGAGGACCGCTTCCGCCACACGTACACCCGGGAGGAGTTGCGCGCGTGGCTGCCGCGCCTGCGCTCGCTGGCGGACCGGGTCGACCAACTGCACGTCCTGTTCAACAACTGCTGCGGCGACGCCGCCGTACGCGCCGCCGAGACCCTGTGCGGCCTGCTGGACCCGCACGAAGCGGCGGCGCACGGCACCCACCGTCGGAGCGTCTCGCCGACGTGACCGGTGGGCGGCGTCGCCCCGCCGCCACGCCCGGCCCCGCGAGGTGGGGCGGTGCGACCTATGCTGGAGACGGCGGCCGGAAGCGCGAGCGGCCTCCCGGCCGCCGGGCCCGGCCACGGGCGCGCACCCCTCTCCGAACCACCGCGCCCGCGAGCCGGCTCACGCCCCGGTGACGACGCGGCCGGCCCCGGGGTCGGCGCAGGCGAGAGGATCGGACCGTGCCGGAACAGGGTGCACGCCGGATCGTGCTGGTCCGGCATGCCAAGGCGGTGCCCAAGCACGTCACCGACGACTTCGAGCGCGCGCTCTCCGACCGGGGCACCCACGAGGCACCCCTGGCGGGCGACTGGCTGAAGCGGTCCAACTTCGCGGTGGACCTGGCCCTGTGTTCCTCGGCCCGGCGGGCCCGCCAGACCTGGCAGCTGATGCTGCCCCGGCTGAGCGAACCGCCCCCCACCCTCTACCAGGCCCGTCTCTACGAGGCCGAGGCGCACGATCTGCTCTCCGCCGTGACGGAGGCCGCGGCCGAGGTGACCGGCCTGGTGCTGGTGGGCCACAATCCGGCCGTGCACGAGGTGGCCAAGAGCCTGTGCGGCGGAGGCCCGAAGAAGCTCGTACAGCGCCTGCGGACCGCCTTCCCCACCTCCGCCGTCGCCGTGCTGACCGTGGACGGGGGCTGGGACGGCGTCGCGCCGGGTGCGGCGCGCCTGGCCGCCTTCTGGGCGCCCGGCCACGACTGACCGGGCTGGGACGGCGTCGCGCCCGGTGCGGCGCGCCTGGCCGCCTTCTGGGCGCCCGGCCACGACTGACCGGCCCCGTCCCGCCTGCGCGGCAGGCGCCCGCGACCGCGCCGCCGGTGGCACAGTGGGGTGCATGTGTGGTCGTTACGCATCCACCCGCGCCCCCGCCGATCTGGCGGACCTCTTCGAGGCCCGCTGGGACCCCCGCGAGACGCTCGCCCCGAGCTGGAACGTCGCCCCCACCGACCCGGTCTGGGCCGTCGTCGAACGAAAGGAACGTGCCACCCGCGTGGTGGAGCGCAGGCTGCGCGCCGTGCGCTGGGGCCTGGTGCCCTCCTGGGCCAAGGACCCGGGCGTCGGAGCCCGGATGATCAACGCGCGGGTCGAGACGGTCCACGAGAAACCGGCCTTCCGCCGGGCACTCGCCAAACGGCGGTGCCTACTGCCGGCGGACGGTTTCTACGAGTGGCGGACCGAGCCGGCCGGGAACGACGGGAAGACCTACAAACAGCCTTACTTCATCCGTCCCGAGGACGCCTCCGTGATGGCCATGGCCGGACTGTACGAGTTCTGGCGGGACCGCGGCGTCGCCGATGACGACGACCCGGCGGCCTGGCTCGCGACGGCGACCGTCATCACCACCGAGGCCGCCGACGCGGCCGGCCGCATCCACCCCCGTATGCCCTTGGCCCTGGACGCCGCGGACTACGAGGCCTGGCTGGACCCCGCCCACCAGGACGTCAACGCCCTCCGGGCCCTGCTGCACACCCCGGCCGACGGCCGGCTCGCGGTCCGGGCGGTGTCCACCGAGGTCAACAGCGTCCGCAACAACGGTCCCCAGCTGCTGGAGGACGCCCCCGCGCGGTGAGGAAGACGGCCGCGCGCTCCCCCCACGCGGCCACCTCGGCCCGGGTGCGGGAGACGCGCAGCTCCGCCTCGGGCAGCGATCGGGCCAAGGTCCGTGCGGTCGACAACGGATGCCCGGTATCACCCTCCCAAGCGAGGATCAGAACCGGCAGGCGCAGCGCGGCGAGCGAGGCCGGCTCGGGCAGGTCCGAGAGGGCGAGTCCCCGCAGGACCGCGGGAAGGACCTCCGCCCGGGGTGTGGGCACGAACTCCGGGACGTCGGCCACCAGCCGCGGTCGCGGCCCCGGGGCCCTCCCGGCGAGCCACGCGCCCACCCCCCGGTGTTCGATGGTCTCGGCGGCCGACCGGTTGGCCCGCGCGTACGCCGCCCGCGTCGTCCACGCGGTGGGCGGGATCAGCAGCACCAGCGCCGAGAACCGTCCCGGCTCGCGGACCGCGGCGTGCAGTACGGTTGCGCAGCCCATCGAGGAGCCCAGGGCGTCGGCCGGGCCCGGTTCGCCCAGGTGGTCGAGCAGGGCGAGCAGGTCCTCCGCGAGGCTCTCGTAGGTGTAGTCGGTGTCCACGGGGCCGCCGGTGGACCGCCCGTGCCCCCGGGCGTCGTAGCGCACGAGGCGCCGCCCCGCACGGGTGAGCGGAGCCCAGTCGAACAGCCCCATCCGGTCCTCGACGGCCTGGCTGACGAATCCGCCGTGCGCGTACACGGCGAGCGGGCCTTCGCCGAGGTCGTCGTAGACCAGCTCGGCCCCGCGATGTCGCAAGCGGCCCTCGCGGCGGCCGGTCCGGCTCATCGCCGGTCCCGGCGCGTCAGGTTCGCACGGCGGGTTCTCGTGTCAGGCTCCCGGATCAGGCTCCCGGATCAGGAGCGCTCGTCCTCGGGGGAGCCGAAGTTGCCGTAGCCCTTGAGGTCGTGCGCCGTACGCCGGCTGCCGTCGGAGGGGAACGTCTGCGCTTCGACCTCGCGGCGTTCCTCGGGTCGCCCGGCGTCCGCCGGCCGTCGGGGCTGCTGGGCGGGGGTGGGCGGCTTGGGCTCGGCGGCGCGCCGTTTCATGCCCCACCACACCGCACCGATCAGCAGGACGACGACGATCACGCCGACCGCCAAGGCGAAGGCGGTTCCCGAAGCGCTCATCGCGAGCGCGGTGGCCGAGTTCATCATGGAGCCGTTTCCTTTCGTCGGGCGCCGCCGCGGGGCGTGTTCGGCCCGGGCGGACGTCCTCTTCTCCCACGGCGCGGCTGCCCGCCACGCGGGGGGTGAAACGGCAGGGAGACGCGGGAGACGCGATGGGTGTGACGGCTGGGAACGGCCGTACGCGTCGGCGTCCCCGGCGTCCCCGGCGTCCCCGGCGACCTCGTCGGGCAGCCGCACGCTCGGGCGGCGCGCTCAGTGCCGGGAGTGCCCGTTCGGTGAGAGGTGGTAGACGGCGAAGGCCCGGTCGATGACCGGCATGGCGACGTTGCGCACCCGGACGCCGCCCGCGGTCATCCCGTGCTCCCTGCCGGCGTGCGCGTGACCGTGGACCGCGAGGTCGGCGCCCGCCTCGTCGACGGCCTCCGCCAGCAGGTAGCTGCCGAGGAAGGGGTAGATCTCCCTCGGTTCGCCCGCCAGGGTGTCCTCGACCGGGGAGAAGTGCGTCAGCGCGATCCGCAGGACGCATTCGGCGCCGCGGAGCGCATCGAGCGACTGCCGGAGGCTGTCGGCGCTGCGGCGGGTGTACTGGACGAAGGACTTCATCTCGGGTTCGCCGAACTCACTGGCGCAGCGCCCGGCGAAGCCGCCGCAGAAGCCCTTGGTGCCGGCGACGCCGACCTTCGTTCCGGCGATGTCGAGCACCACGCTGTCGCCTTCGAGGACGTGCACCCCCACCCGGGCGAGTTCTTCGGTGACGGCGGCTTCCTGATCGCTCTGGTAGTCGTGGTTGCCCAGCACCGCGGCGACCGGGACGGGCAGCCCGGCCACTTCGTGGGCGACGACGCGGGCCTCCTCGGCGGTGCCGTGCCGAGTGAGGTCCCCGGCGAGCAGCAGCAGGTCGGCATGGTTGCCGAGCGTCTCGAAGGCCGGCCGCAGCGTTCCCTCGCTGCCCGGACCGAGGTGGATGTCCCCGACGGCCGCGACGCGGATCATGACAGCTCTTCGGAGTGGTCGGGCGGTGCGGCGCAGCTCACCGTCAGGTCCTGGTGCCAGGCCACACCCGCCAGTTCCTCCCCGGCGATGCGCAGGACCTCCGCCCGGCAGTCGGTGCTGGTGACACTGCCCGAGATGTGGGCGGTGGCGCCGTGCATCTCGATCCGTACGCCCAGCTCGGCGATGTCCTCGCGGGCCAGCCGGTCCCGCAGGTGCTGGATGCGGTACTCGATCGGCTCGGCGGTGTCCATACCGTTCATGCGTGTTGTCCCCTCACTGCGCCCTCGCTCCGCTCATGGCCCTGATGCCGTTGAAGACGTCGGTGTCGTCCGTTTCGGCTCCTCGCATCCCCTGAGTCGTCCCACGGGCTCGTCGCGGCGGTATGACCCGCAGCCGTTCGAGCAGGTAGAAAAACGCGTCCGCCAAGGGCGCGTCCTGGTGGTCCCGGTACATCCGGTCCCAATCGATCTGTTCGCGCAGCATCCGGGCCATCGGCAGCAGGTCGCCGAAGTCGCAGTAGTGCTCGCACAGAGCCGCGAGCCGGCTGTCCATGAGGTCGGTGGGGGACAGCACCGGCATCCACACGGAGTCCACGGGCAGCACCACCGCGCGATCGAGGAGCTCCTTGCTCACCGGGCGGCGGGCGAGTTCGAAGATCAGGTCGATCTCCTCCCCGCCCGAGCGGCCTTTGACCAGCCAGTCCTCGGGTGCCTGGCGCATGGAGATCCCGCCCTCCTCCAGCGCCTTGATCACGGTTTCCGCGTCCTCGCGCATGACGCAGAAGTCGGTGTCGTGCTGGAAGCGCGGTGGCAGGCCGTGGGCGAACGCGGCCACGCTGCCGGCCAGCGCGAACCGTTGTCCCGACGCCTTCAGCAGCGCCGCGACCCGTTTTGTGGTCTCCAAGATGGCCTGCGTGTGGTCGTGCGGCAACGACCCGTCGGTCCGGGCGGGACCACGCGGGTCGTCGGGCCGGACGACGTCCACGTCGCCGTGTCGGGCAGAACGGTTCTTCGCAGAGTGGCTCACTGCAATCACTCGTCCACTGGCTCGTTCCTGAGCGGCCGCGGGGGCGTCCGGGACCGCGGAGGCCGGCAGTCAGTCCTCATCGCGCACGATATTCCACCGGGGGCCACGGCGCGCGGGCTCGACGGCCACCTCCTCGGGTGCCTTGAGCGCTTCGTGAAGGACGCTTACCCCCTCGGAGGCCTCGTACGCTCCGGGGCGGTTCAGCGACCACCGCCGGGCTCCGCCATCCGGTGGTGCATGAGGGCCTTGAACCGGTCGGGCAGGACACGGTTGGCGATCGAGCCCTGGAGCTTGGTCTTCACCGAACCCGCGACGATCTTGCGCCGGCCGGCCGTCATGGCCTCGTAGCCCTGCTCCGCGACCAGGGCCGGGTCGTCCTTCTTCGCGCGCCCGACGCGGGTGTCGAGCATGTGGGCCCGGCGGAAGAAGTCCGTGGCGGTGGCGCCGGGCATCAGGGAGGTGACCGTGACGCCGGTCCCCTTCAGTTCGTCGCTCAGAGCCTGGGCGAATGACTGGAGGAAGGACTTCGACGCGTTGTACACCGCCTGATAGGGCCCGGGCATCGTGGAGGCGATCGACGAGGTGATCAGCACCCGGCCGTGGCCGCGGGCGACCATGTCGGGCAGTAGCCGTTTGGCCAGGTGGACGGTGGAGGTGACGTTCAGGTCGATGACGCGGGCGTCGGCCGAGAGGTCGGTGTCCAGGAAGGCTCCGCCGTGTCCGACGCCCGCGTTGAGGGCGAGGGCGCTCACCGGGCGGCCCAAGCCGGAGATCTCCCGGCACAGGGCCTCCACCCCGTCGTCCAGGGCGAGGTCGGCGCGCACGGCGGTGACCTCGGTGCCCTGCTCGCGCAATTCCTCCGCCGCGAGGGCGAGGCCGCCGTCCTCGGCGGTCACGAGCAGGTCGTATCCGTGTCCGGCGCATACGCGGGCGAGTTCCAGGCCGATGCCGCTGGAGGCGCCGGTGACAACGGCCAGAGGGCGATTGTTCTCCATGTGGCTGCGGCTACCCGGCGCCGGTACGGATACGCCCAGGACTCTCGGGGGCGGTGTCCCTCAATCCTCGGCCGTCACCCGGACGCTCTTGACCTCGCCGTCGGCGGCGTCCGGTACCACCATCCCCGCCTCGACGCCCGTGCGCAGGTAGCGCAGCACCTCTTCCGTCAGCCGGTCGCCGGGCACCACCACGGGGATGCCGGGCGGGTACGGGGTCAGCATCTCGGCCGAGACACGGCCCACCGCCCGGTCCAGCGGAACCTGCTCGGCCGGGCCGAAGAAGGCGTCGCGCGGCAGCGCGACGGACTCCAGCCGCAGTCCTTCGGGGTCCGGCACCTCCACCCGGCGCGCCGGACGCAGGTCGTCGGCGTGCGCGACCAGGTCCCGCAGTGCCTCCAGCAGCCGGTCGGTGGTGTCCGGTCCGTCCGCGTGCGTCAGCTGGGCGCTGATGCGCCGGTGGTCCGACAGGTGCAGGTTGATCCGGTGGTGCTCGCGCAGCCAGTCGGCGGCCCGGTAGCCCGTGGTACCGAGCGCGGTGATGTCGATGATGATCTGGAGCGGGTCGAGGTCGTGCGCCAGACCCGGACCGCAGAAGTCCTCGGGGCCGTGGACGTGCATCCCGTCGATCTCCGCGATCCGCTTGCGGACCGACTCCGCGAGCGACAGCGCGTCGTCGTAGAGGGCCCGGCCGTGCTCGACCATCTGGCGGCGCCAACCGTCGAGGGCGGCGTAGATCAGGACCGAGGGGCTCGTGGTGCCCAACAGGTCCTCGCGGCTCTTGAGCACCTCCGGCCGTACGAGATCACCCTGGAGGTGGAACACTGATCCCTGTTCCAGCCCCGAGCCCATCTTGTGCACGGAGGTGACGCACACGTCGGCGCCGGCGTCCATCGCCCAGGTCGGCAGGTCGGGGTGGAACGGCAGGTGCGCACCCCACGCCTCGTCCACGATCAGCGGTTTCCCGTGCTCGTGGCAGACCCTCGCGATCGCCGCGAGGTCGGTGGACGTCCCGTACGGCGTCGGACTGGTGACCAGGGCGCCCTTGACGTCCGGGTGCGCGGCGAAGGCGTCGGCGAACGCCTGCGCCGACGGCGGATGCGCGATGTGGCGCTCCGCGTCCCAGTTGGGCTCCACCCACACCGGTCGGATGCCGGAGAGGATGAGCCCCGAGACCACGGCCTTGTGGGCGTCCCGGCCCACCAGCAGTTCCTCGTGCGGTCCGGCCACCGACAGCATGGCCGACTTGAGCGACAGCGAGCTGCCGCAGGTGGAGAAGAAGGCGTGGTCGGCCCCGACGGCGTCCGCCATGAGCTCTTGGGCGCGCTCCAGCACCCCCTGCGAGGACGTGCGGTCGTCGAGCCCGCTGGTCGCGAGGACGTCGGAGTGGAACACCGCGTCCCCCAGCACCGCGCGGACCCGTGGGTCGGCGCCGCGCGCCTGTTTGTGTCCGGGTGGCGTGAAGGGCGTCTGGCCACTGGCGTGGTAGGCCGCGAGTGCGTCGAGTACGGGGGCTTCTGACTGGTCCATGGCTCGCGCCTGCCCGGCCGCACCGGCACGAAACGACCCTCGGCCCGGACCGCCCGCAAGGGTGAAGGGCGCCCCGCCTCCGGCGCCGGCCGCCCGGTCGGGGCGCGGCCGGTCAGTCCAGGCGGATCGCGAGCAGGCAGGCGTCGTCCTCGTGCTCCTCGGCCGGATCGGCGGACATCACCCGATCGAGCGTCTCCCGCACCCCCGAACCCGCGCACGTCTCCAGCACCTTGCGCAGGGTCTCGATCCCGGACGTGATGTCCTCGCCGCGCCGCTCCACCATGCCGTCGGTGTACAGCAGCAGCAGGTCCCCGGGGAGCAGCCGGACGGTCGCCGTCGCGTACTCGTGCCCCGGCAGCAGGCCGAACAGCGGCCCGCGGTGCTCCGTGTCGAGCGTCGTGGCCGTGTGCCCGCGCAGAAGCAGGGGAGCGGGATGCCCGGCGCTCGCCCACCGCAGGTTCCGCTCGGCGTCGATGTGGCCGATGATCGCGGTGGCGGTCTCGGCGGCCGGGTCGGAGCAGATCAGCTCGTTGAGCCAGGTGGTCAGCTGCCCGGCATGGGTGCCGGGGGAGTGCGCCAGGCCCGCGAGGGCGTGCCGCTGCTGCGCCATGCGGGCCACCGCGTCCAGCCCGTGGCCGCACGCGTCCCCGATCGCCAGCAGGATGCGGCCGTCCGGCAGCAGGCGGCACTTGTACCAGTCGCCGCCGACCGCCTCCGCCGGCAGGTACGTGGCCGCGACCGAGATGCCCAGCGCCTCCAGTTCGGCGGAGTGCGTGGGCAGCAGGGCTTCCCGGAGCGCCGACGCCACCCGGTGCTCGGCCGCCGCCTCCTCGCGCAGCCGTTCCGTCTGGCGCCTGGTCGCCGCCAGCCGTTGCCGGCTGCGCACCTGCGCCGTGAGGTCGCGGGCGATGAGCCGCAACAGCCACGGGAGTCCGTCCGTGGCGATGACCGGGTGTCCGACCAGCCGCAGGGTGCGGACCTCGCCGAGCACCGTGAACCGGACGTCCGCGCCGGGCGGCTCCTCACCGTCGAGCAGGGCCGTCATCACGTTCGCGAAGCGGGGGATGTCCTCCGGAAGCACCGCGTCGCACAGGTCGATGAGGGACAGCGGCCTGGCCGGGTCCGTCCGGAAGATCGACGCCAGCCCCTCGGACCAGGTGACGGTGCCCGACAGCAGGTCCCAGGTGCCCCACCCCATGGAGGCGATGTACTGGGCGTCGAGCGACATCGCCTCCGTCCGGTTCAGGGCCGGACGCCAGGTCGTCAGGACCCTGTCCCCGCAGGAAGCGGCGTCGTACAGCAGCTTGGTGCGGTGCAGCCCGTCACGCTGCTGTTCGGTGTAGTCCACGGCGTAGGAGTGGACGGCCCGCCCCGTCTCCAGCACCTCGCTGAGGGAGTCGACCAGACCGCCCGCGGCAGCGCCCGGCTGTACCTCCAAAAGCCTCCGGCCGACCTGGGTGTAGGGGGCGTCGAGCCACTGGGCGGACCGGACGTGGTTGCCCGCGCGGACGGTGAAGTCCACGACCCGGCCGTCCTCGTCCCGTACGGGGGCCAGCAGGGCCGCCGATACCGGGATGGCGGGCAGGGCCGCGCAGACGCACCCCCAGGGATCGTGTTCGCCCTGCCCGTCGTCGTCGGGGGAGCAGGAGTGCGAGGCCCCCTCGCCCCCGCCGCACGGGCAGCCGGTCGGGGGCCCCTCGGGCCGCGGGGCGTCGTCCCCTCGCACCCCGGCGTCCCGGCGGGCGGCGGCGCGCAGCGCCGCCACCTCCCGCGCGATGAGCAGCTTGAGGGAGGCGGGGTCCTGCGGGACGACGGGGGTCATCCGGTCACACCGCCGGGCCGGGGGACCGCGGGACGACGGCGGCGGGTGGGGGAGCTGCGCACGACGCGCCTCCTTCGATCGGGGTCAGGCTCGTGGGCGAGCGCCTGCCCGCCCTGTCCGCCGTCCACCCCTCTCCCGGGCACAATGGGGCCGTCCGGCCCCGAGTTCCGGGACGTCGGTCCCGTGTCGGCTCACCCGGAGGAGTTGTCGGCCCGCAGGTCCCGCAGCGCGGGGAGCAGGGTCGACTGAGCCCATTCGAGGAACGGTTCCTGGTGTCGGCCGCCCACCTGGACGAGCGCCACCTCGGTGAAGCCGGCCTCCACGAAGGGACGTACGGCGTCCACGAAGTCGTCCACGTCGTCACCGCAGGGCACGGACCGCGCGATGTCCTCGGGCCGGACGTGCTGGGCGGCCTGGTCGAAGGCGGCGGGCCCGGGCAGCTCCGCGTTGACCTTCCAGCCGCCCGCCGACCAGCGGAACTGCTCGTGGGCCCGCTTGACGGCCGCGTCACGGTCGGGGTCGTAGCACACGGGCAGCTGACCGACACGCGGCTTCCCGGCGCCCCCGGCGCGGTCGAAGGCGTCCAGCAGGTCCCGCTCGGGCTCGATGGCGATCACGAGGTCGGCGAGCCGCCCCGCGAGGTCGCAGGACTTGCTGCCCGAGACCGCGATGCCGATGGGCGGCGGGTCGGCCGGCAGGTCCCACAGTCGGGCGTTCTCCACGTCGAAGTACTGCCCGTGATGGTTGACCGACCGGCCCTCGAAGAGGCCCCGGATGATCTCGACGGCCTCCTCCAGCATCTCCAACCGGACGTGCGCCGCGGGCCAGCCGGGGCCGACCACGTGCTCGTTGAGGTTCTCGCCCGAACCGAGGCCCAGCCGGAACCGCCCACCGGACAGCAACTGCATGGTCGCGGCTTTCTGGGCGACGACCGCGGGGTGGTAGCGCATGGTCGGACACGTCACGTACGTCATCAGCGGAATCCGCGAAGTGGCCTGCGCCGCCGCACCGAGGACGCTCCACGCGTACGGGGAGTGCCCCTGCTCCTCCAGCCAGGGGAAGTAGTGGTCGGAGGTGACGGAGAAGTCGAAACCCGCCCGCTCCGCGCCGACCACGTGCTCGACCAGTTCCCGGGGGCCTGCCTGCTCGGTCATCATCGTGTACCCGATTCGCACCATGGGCCGCGTCTTACCGGTCCGGCCCCGTACGAAACCTGACCGTCGGCCGTATGGGGGAGCCCGGAGGAGAGGGGGCGGGGCGTGGAGAGCGCGCGGGCGTGAGAGGCGCCAGGCTGGGCAACGGGACGGATGTTCCCTCCCCAAACGGACGACAAGGGAGTTCGTCGTGGCCCACGCAACCGACCCGCCCGCACCCCGGCCGGCGCACGGCGGTGACCCCGGACCGGGGTCGCGCACGCCGGACGACGCGGTCGCCGGTGCCTCCCGCTCCCGCGTGACCCTGCGCGTCAACGGCGTCCACCACGACCTGGACCTGGACCATCGCGTCACGCTCCTCGACGCACTGCGCGAGCACTTGGACCTGACCGGCGCCAAGAAGGGATGCGACCACGGGCAATGCGGCGCCTGTACCGTCCTGGTGGACGGCCGGCGCGCCAACAGCTGTCTGCTGCTGGCCGTCGCCCTCGACGGCTGCGAGATCACCACCGTGGAAGGCCTCGCCGCCCCCGACGGTGCCCTCCACCCGCTCCAGCACGCCTTCATCGAACACGACGCCTTCCAGTGCGGCTACTGCACCCCCGGTCAGCTGTGCTCCGCCGTGGGCGTGCTCCGCGAAGCCGCCGCCGGACACCCCTCACACGTCACCGCCACCGCCGCGCAGGCCGGGCCCGCGACGCTGACCGCCGAGGAGATCAGGGAACGGCTCAGCGGGAACCTGTGCCGCTGTGGTGCCTACCCCGGGATCGTCCGGGCCGTCGCCGAGGCCGGCGCGGACGCCACGGCCACCAAGGCCGGCGCGGACGTGATCGCATGAAGCCCTTCGCCTACGTACGCGCCACCAGCCTCCAAGAGGCCGCCGACGCCTACGCCGCCCACCCCGGTTCCCGCTACCTCGCCGGCGGCACCAACCTCGTGGACCTGATGAAACTGGGCGTCGAGACCCCCACCGCCCTCATCGACATCTCCCGGCTGCCCCTGGAGGAGATCACCGAACTCCCCGACGGCGGCCTGCGCGTCGGGGCCACGGTGCGGGGCAGCGACATGGCCGCCGACCCACGCGTGCGCACCCGCTACCCGCTCCTCAGCCAGGCGCTGCTCGCCGGCGCCTCCGGACAACTGCGCAACGTCGCCACCACCGGAGGCAACCTGCTCCAGCGCACCCGCTGCACCTACTTCCAGGACCTCTCCAAGCCGTGCAACAAGCGCGAACCCGGCAGCGGCTGCGGGGCCCGCGACGGAATCCACCGCGACCACGCGGTGCTCGGACACTCCGAGCGCTGCATCGCCACCCAGCCCTCGGACATGGCCGTGGCCCTGGCCGCGCTGGACGCCGAAGTCGAGCTGTACGGCGGACCGGACACCACCCGCACCGTCGCGGCCGGCGAGTTCCACCGGCTGCCCGGTGACCACCCCGAGCAGGACACCGTCATCCGCCCCGGCGAGATCATCACCGGGGTACTCCTGCCACCCCCGGCGCCCGGCGCCGTCTCGCTCTACCGCAAGGCCCGCGACCGCGCCTCGTACGCCTTCGCCCTCGTGTCGATCGGCGTCGTCCTCGACCTCGACGACGGCCGCGTACGCCGGATCGCCCTTGCCTTCGGCGGCCTGGCCCACCGACCCTGGCGGGCCACCACGGCCGAGGCGCGACTGATCGGCGCCGAGCCGCACCCCGACACCGTCCGCGCGGCCGTCGACGCGGAACTCGCCCGGGCACAGCCGCTGCGCGACAACGCGTACAAGATCCCCCTCGCCCGCAACCTCGCCTGCGACGCCGTCGCCGCGCTGGCCGGTACGCACCCCGGTTCCCCCGCCACGCCGTAAGCGGCGCCACCGACCAGGAACAGGACCACGATGAGCCCCACCTCCGCCACCCTCGACACCGCCGCCCAGGCCTTGCTCGGTGCCCCCGTCCCGCGGCGCGAAGGCCGGGAGAAGGTGACCGGCGCCGCCCGTTACGCCGCCGAACAGCACCTGCCCCGACGGGCCTACGCCTGGCCGGTGCCCGCGACGATCGCCCGCGGCCGGATCACCGCCGTCGACACCGCCGCCGCCCTCGCCCTGCCGGGCGTCCTGGGCGTCCTGACCCCGTACGACGCACCGCGCCTGGGACCCTCCGACGACCCGACCCTCCAACTGCTCCAGGACCTGCGGGTACCGCACCACGGGTGGTACGTGGCGCTGGCCATCGCCGACACCCTGGAGGGGGCCCGGGCCGCCGCCGACGCGGTGCGCGTCACCTACGAGGCCGAGCCGCACGACGTCACCCTGGGCGAGGACCACCCCGGCCTGTACACCCCCGAGGAAGTCAACGGCGGCTACCCCGCCCACCGGGAACAGGGCGACCCGGACGCGGCGTTCGCCGCCGCGCCCGTACGGGTCGACGCCCGCTACTCCGTGCCGCCCCTGCACAACCACGCGATGGAGCCGCACGCCGCCACCGCGGACTGGGACGCCGGGCGAGGCCGGCTCACCGTGTACGACTCCTGCCAGGGCACCACGGTGGTGCGCGCCGTCCTCGCCGGGCTGTTCCGGCTGCCGGAGGACAGCATCACCGTCCTGGCCGAGCACGTGGGCGGCGGATTCGGCTCCAAGGGCACACCGCGCCCCCACGTCGTCCTCGCCGTCATGGCCACCCGGCACTGCGGACGTCCCGTCACCCTGGCCCTGCCCCGACAGCACATGGCCGCCGTCGTCGGCCACCGCGCGCCGACCCTGCACCGCGTCCGGCTCGGCGCCCGCCCCGACGGCACCCTCACCTCCCTCAGCCACGAGGTCACCACGCACACCTCGCAGGTGCGCGAGTTCGTCGAGCAGGCCGGCGTACCCGCCCGGGTGATGTACGGGGCCCCGGACAGCCGAACCACCCACCGGGTCACCGCGCTCGACGTGCCCACCCCCTCCTGGATGCGGGCCCCCGGCGAGACACCCGGCATGTACGCCCTGGAGTCGGCCATGGACGAGCTGGCCGACGCCCTCGGCATGGACCCCGTCGAACTGCGCGTACGCAACGACCCGGACACCGAGCCCGACAGCGGCCGCCCCTTCAGCAGCCGCCACCTCGTGGAGTGCCTGCGCGAGGGTGCGCGCCGCTTCGGCTGGCCCGGCCGCCGGCCGCCCCTGCGGGAGGGGCCGTTGCTCATCGGCACCGGCGTGGCCGCCGCCACCTACCCCGTGTACATCGCCCCGGCGGGCGCCCGGGCCCACGCCCGCCCCGACGGGAGCTACCTCGTCGAGGTCAACGCCACGGACATCGGGACCGGCGCCCGTACGGTCCTCTCCCAGATCGCCGCCGACGCGCTGCGCGTCCCGCTCGACGCCGTCTCGCTGTCCATCGCGAACAGCGCGCTGCCTCCGGGCCCCGTCGCCGGCGGCTCCACCGGAACGGCCTCCTGGGGTTGGGCGGTACACGACGCGTGCACCGCCCTGACCGACCGGCTCGCCCGGCACGAAGGGTCGCTGCCCGCCGCGGGGCTCTCCGCGTCCGCCGACACCACCCAGTCGGCGAAGCAGAAGTCACCGTACGCGCGCCACGCGTTCGGGGCGCACTTCGCCGAGGTCCAGGCGGACACGGTCACCGGAGAGGTACGCGTACGCCGGATGCTCGGCGTCTTCGCCACCGGTCGTGTCCTCAACCCCCGTACGGCACGCTCCCAGTTCATCGGGGGGATGGTGATGGGGCTGGGCATGGCCCTGACCGAACACGGCGACATCGACCCGGCGTTCGGCGACTTCGCGGAGCGGGACCTGGCCGCCTACCACGTGCCGGCCAACGCCGACGTCCCGGCCGTCGAGGCCCACTGGATCGACGAACACGACAAGCACCTCAACCCGATGGGCAGCAAGGGCATCGGGGAGATCGGCATCGTCGGCGCCGCGGCGGCCATCGGCAACGCCGTGAGCCATGCCACCGGACGGCGCCTGCGCGAGCTGCCCCTCACCCCCGACCGGGTCCTGGCCGCCCTCGCCGGCGACCCGGCCGGGGCGGGGCCCACGGGATGACGGCCGGGCAGTCGACGGACCTCGTGCTCCCGCGTCGTGCGCAGGATCTCCCGCGCCCCGTCGTCGCCGCCGAGGCGAGACGACGGGGCCCGACGGCCGGACGAGAAAGGGCATTGACATGACCACTCCCCTCGGAGCCGCCGCGCACCGGCCCACGGTCGCCGTGGTCACCGGAGCCGATTCCGGGATCGGCCGTGCGACCGCCGTTCGGCTCGCGGCCGCCGGGCTGGACATCGGCATCACCTGGCACACCGACGAGGAGGGAGCGCGGGCCACGGCGGAAGAGGTGCGGGGCCATGGCCGCAAGGCGGCCGTCGCCCGGCTCGACCTGACGGAACTGCCGGGGGCGGCCGACGTGATCGACGCGCTCGCCGACGAACTCGGCCGGGTCGACGTTCTGGTCAACAACGCCGGCACCGGCACCGCCGAACCGTTCCTCGACATCGGCCTCGACCGGCTCCGCCACGTCCTGGACGTGGATCTCGTCGGACCCTTCCTGTGTTCCCAGCGCGCGGCGCGCCGCATGATCGACCAGGGCGACGGAGGTCGGATCGTCAACGTCACCTCGGTGCACGAGCACCAGCCGCGCGTCGGGGCCGGACCCTACTGCGCGGCGAAGGGCGGTCTCGGCCTGCTCACCCAGGTGATGGCGCTGGAGCTCGCGGAGCACGGGATCACCGTCAACTCCGTCGCGCCGGGGGAGATCGCCACGCCGATGACCGGCCAGGAGGACCAGGACGTGCGCGGCGAACGCCGGCCGGGCGTGCCGCTGGGGCGGCCAGGGGACGCCCGGGAGGTCGCCGCGGTCATCGCCTTCCTCGCCGGGGAGGAGGCCGGCTACGTCACCGGAGCCTCGTGGGCCGTGGACGGCGGCATGCTCCGCATGGGGCCCATGGCGGGCTCCCACCTGGAGAACGACCGCTGGCGTACTCCCTGACGCCGCTGCCCGCCGCGCCGCCCGCCGCGCCGCCGCTCCCGGCGCGGCGGGCGCGGCAGGTTTCGTCGGCCCCCGATGGGCAGACGCCGGGCATGCGAGCACACAACCCCGACCCCGACCCCAAGAACACCTCCGGACTCGAACCCGGCGGCGGAGTGCCGCCCGGCGAGACCCCGCCCGCGGAGTCCAGTACCAGCTCCGGCGCCGGGCCCTACCGACCGCTGAAGCCCGGCTGGGGCAACGGGCCCCTGGTGGCCATCTGCGTCGTCGCCATCCTCTGTGCGGCCTTCTTCCTCGCCTACGCGATCATCCTCGTGTCCCGGTGAGCGATCCGCCTCCACGGCCGGGACCTGGCCGATTGGAGATTTCTACGAGGCCGTATCCATTGATCATCAGGGCGGTTCCTCTCCGGCGCGGTCCTCGTGCCATGCTCAAAGGGTGCAGGCCGAATCCGCGGTTCCCGAAGACGGCGCGGTCCCCGAGAGGGACGCGTCGGGGCCCGACGACGGCTCGGCGCCCGAGGTGCTGGCGTTGGCCAAGGTCGTTGCCAGACTCCGCTCGGAGATCGCGAGCCTGGAGGCCCTGGCCTCCACCGCGGCGGTACTGGAACGGGCCAAGGGCGTCCTGATGGCCCGCACGGGTGCTTCGGCCGAAGAGGCGTACGAGGCGCTGGTCGCCGCGGCCGAGGTGCAGGGCCGCACGCTGATGGAACAGTGCTGGATCACCCTGGGCCAGGGCCGCTCACGACCCGCCCCCGACCCGGCGGCAA
Source organism: Streptomyces sp. Tek67B01 (assembly GCF_055231995.1). Taxonomy (NCBI): domain Bacteria; kingdom Bacillati; phylum Actinomycetota; class Actinomycetes; order Kitasatosporales; family Streptomycetaceae; genus Streptomyces; species Streptomyces sp. Tek67B01. Next base: position 753,347 of record NZ_JBUYUY010000001.1, on the reverse strand, counting down.
CCCGCATCGTCCTGCCCTCCGAGAACGCGGAGCCGCGAGGATCGGTGTTCAGCTCCGGTCGATACCTCCCCCGCGGCAGCCGTGCCCTCGGCGTTCCCGCCGTCGTGGGCGGACGTCCCGACCCGCGTCGGCTGCTGGCCGGGCTGGCCGGCAGGCTGGCGGACGCCCGTACCGCCGACGACGTGGCGGACTTCCTCTGCGATGCCGTGGGCCACGACTTGGGCATCGAAGGGTTGATGATCTACGCGCTGGCCGAAGCGGGCCGGTTGGAGCTGGTCGGCCACACGGGCGTCGACCGGGCCCTGGTCGGCCAATGGCGCGACATCCCGCCGCTCGCGAACATCGCCGCGCTGGACGCGATCGCCGGCGCCCGGCCCGTCTGGCTGGAAGACGCCACGGCGGACGCCGAGCGCTACCAGCTCATCGGCGACAACCCCGGGCGGTGGCCCACCCGCGCCTGGATTCCCCTACCGGGCGCGGGTGGTACGGCCGACCTCGTCGTCGGCTTCTTCCGGGGCCGGCCGGGCCCCTTCGACGGGGACGCCCGCACCGTACTGTGCGAGGCCGCGGCGCTGTGCGCCGGACCCCTGCGGGCCGTCCGCGGACCCCTCGCCGTCCCCATGGACCAAGAGGTGGCCGCCATCCAGGCCGTTTTCGATGCCCTTCCCGGCACGGCCATCCTGCTTTCGCCGCTGCGCGCGCCGACCGGCGAGGTCGAGGACTACCGGATCGAGGCGGCCGCCCCCGGCTCCGTGGACGTGGCGGGCCGCCGGGGCAAGGAACTCATCGGCCGGCGCGTCCTGGAGACCTACCCCACCGTGGCCGGCACCGCGCTGTGGCAGGGCTACCTCGACGCCCTCGCCACCGGGACGACGTACGTCGGCGAGCCGTTCTCCTACCAGGAGGTGGTGGCGGGCGTCCCCGAGCAGTCCTCGTACTCGGTACGGGCGACGCGGCTCGGCGGCCGGCTCGTGGTCACCTGGATCCGCCACGACGTCGCACGGCGCGAGGAACGACGGCTGGCCGCCATGCAGCGCCTGGGCAACCTCGGCTGGGCCGACTGGAACCTGACCACGAACACCATCCAGTGGTCCGAGCACGTCTACGCCATCTTCCACCGCGACCCGGCGCAGGGTCCCATGACGCTGGAGGAGCTGCCCGAACACCTGCTGCCCGACGACCTGCCCGCGCTCGCCGCCGATGTCGAGCGGCTGCTGCGCGACGGCGGCCCGATCGACCGGAAGTTCCGCGTGGTCGTCCCGGACGGCCTGCGGCACCTGCGCATCGTCGCCGAAGCCGAGACCGACGCCGACGGCACACCGGTGGAGGTGCACGGCTTCTTCCAGGACCTCACCGCGCAGCGCGACGCCGAACTGGCCCTCCGGGAGAGCGAACGGGCCGTGCTCGTACAGCGGGGCATGCTCCAGGCCGAACGCACCCTCGCCGCGCGCCTCCAACACGCCCTGCTGCCGACCCCCGAACGGTCGATGGAACTCGCCGGTCTGCGCGTCGACGTGGCCTACCTGCCCTCCGACAGCGGGGTGAACGTCGGCGGGGACTGGTACAGCGCCATCGAACTCCCCGACAGCAGCGCCCTGTTCGTCGTCGGTGACGTCGCCGGACATGGGCTGGACGCCGTCGGCACCATGGCCCAGCTCAGGTTCACGGCCAAGGGCATGATCGTCACCGGTTCGGCACTCGCCGACGCCCTGACCCGACTCAACACCCTCCTGATCCACACGCCTCCGGACGGGTTCGGCACCTCGGCCACCGCCACCATGATCATGGCGCGCTACCGGCCCGAGGAGCACCGGCTGTCCTGGGTGAGGGCCGGGCACCTGCCGCCGCTGCTGGTGCGCGACGGCCGCGCGGAGTACCTGCCGTTGCCCGAGGGCGGGCTGCTCGGTGCCGCATTCGCCTCCGCCTACGAGGAGGTCACCCTCCGCCTGGAGCCCGGCGACCACCTGCTGCTCTACACCGACGGGCTGATCGAGGTACCGGGGGAGAGCATCGACCGGGGGCTCGAACGGCTCGCGCGGGCCGCCGTCGAGACCGTGGGCGGTGACCGCCCCGAACCACTGGCCAGGCTTCTGGCGGAGCTGCGCCCGGGCCGGCGTGACGACGTCTGCGTCCTGGACATCCACCTGCCGGCGGAACCCCGCCCGCCCGCCGATCGCGCCCCGGAAGGGGGCGGCTGACGGGCGGGCGGGGCCGCCGGCGGCTCGCCGTCACGCCGAGGCGGGGAACCGGTCCCAGACGCGGTGGGTGCCCAGCAGTGCGATGACCTCCGCGAGCGCCGACGAACCGTTCTTCGCGGTGACCAGGCCGGGGGCGCCGGCCGGCAGACCGGCCTCCTGCCAGACCGACTCGGCGCCGTCCCAGCCGCCGATCGCCTTCGCGTGCCGGAAGGCCTCCGAGACGAGCAGGAGCACCCTCGGGTCGGTGCCCACGGCGCTCCCCGGGACGGCCTTGCGCCCGCTCTTCTTGGCCCCGGCCTTCGCGTCGCGCGGGCCCTTCGCGTCCGCGCCCGGCGCCGGGGCGCCCGCCACCAGCAGGGCGTCGAACTCGACGGAGCGGGCGTTGGCGAAGGTGCGCTGTACGGGCAGTGCGTTCTTGCCGGTGCCGAGGGCGCCTGCGGTCGGCGCGATGATCAGGGGAACCATGCCGGCGTCGAGCACGGACTGCCGCAACGCGCGCAGCCCCTTCAAGTCGCTGTCCGCTCCGGCGACGATGCCCACGACCCGCCCGTCCAGCGGCCAGGTCTGCCCGATCTGCGAGAGCGCCGGACTCGGCTCCGGCTCCGCGAGCTGCTGCGTGGCGGCCGGGGCGGGCAGCCCGAGACCGGCGGCGACCTGCTCGCACAGCTCGGTGTCGATGTTGGCGAGCACCGCCAGCACGCGCTGCCTGATGGTGGGCTCGTAGCACTTGCTCAGCTCGAACGTGTAGGCCGAGATGATGTGCTCACGCTCGACCGGCGTCATGCTGAGCCAGAACAGCCGGGGCTGGCGGAAGTGCTCCGCGAAGGACTCGGGCGCCTCCCGGACCTTGTGCGCGGCGGGCGTCTCGACCGGCACCTCGATGTAGGCACCCGTGTCGGCTCCGGCGAGGAACGGGCAGCCGCCGTCGAGGGAGTTGGGCCGGTACGGCGCCGTCCCGGAGTGCACGGCCGTCTGGTGCATGCCGTCGCGCAGCATGTCGTTGACCGGGGCGTGCGGGCGGTTGATCGGGATCTGGGCGAAGTTGGGGCCGCCCAGCCGGCTGATCTGCGTGTCGAGGTAGGAGAAGAGCCGCCCCGACAGCAGCGGGTCGTCCGTGATGTCGATGCCGGGCACCAAGTGACCCGGGTGGAAGGCGACTTGCTCGGTCTCGGCGAAGAAGTTCGACGGGTTCCGGTTGAGCGTCATCACGCCGATCGGCTGGACCGGCGCGAGCTCCTCCGGCACGATCTTCGTCGGGTCGAGCAGGTCGATCCCCTCGAACATCTGGTCGGGGGAGTCGGGGAAGGTCTGAACGCCCAGCTCCCACTGCGGGTAGGCACCCGATTCGATGGCGTCGGCGAGGTCGCGCCGGTGGAAGTCGGGGTCGATGCCGTTCGTCAGCTGTGCTTCCTCCCAGACCAGGGAGTGCACGCCGAGTTTCGGCTTCCAGTGGAACTTCACCAGGGTGGTCGCGCCCTTGGCGTTGACCAGCCGGAAGGTGTGGACGCCGAATCCCTCCATCATCCGGTAGGAACGCGGGATGCCGCGGTCCGACATGTTCCACAGGGTGTGGTGCGTGGCCTCGGTGTGCAGGGACACGAAGTCCCAGAAGGTGTCGTGCGCGCTCTGCGCCTGCGGGATCTCCCGGTCGGGGTGCGGCTTCCCGGCGTGGATGACGTCCGGGAACTTCACGGCGTCCTGGATGAAGAAGACCGGGATGTTGTTGCCCACCAGGTCGAAGGTGCCCTCGGGGGTGTAGAACTTCGTCGCGAAGCCCCGGGTGTCGCGGACGGTGTCGGCGCTGCCGCGCGAGCCGAGCACCGTGGAGAACCGTACGAAGACCTCGGTCTCGGCGCCCTTCGCCAGGAAGGCCGCCTTGGTGATCCGGGCCGCCGTGCCGTAGGCCTGGAAAACGCCGTGCGCCGCCGCGCCGCGGGCGTGGACCACGCGCTCGGGGATGCGCTCGTGGTCGAAGTGGGTGATCTTCTCGCGCAGGTGGTGGTCCTGGAGCAGGACCGGTCCGCGCGGTCCCGCCTTGAGGGAGTGGTCCGTGTCGTGGAGGCGGGCGCCCTGCGCGGTCGTCAGGTAGGAACCGGTCTGGGCCACCGCCTCCTGGGGGACGCCGGTCGGCTGCCCGGTCGGACTGAGCGTGTCCGGACCGCTCTGGTCCGCCTTGGGCGGCAGCGGGTCACGGGGCTCGGTCGGCTCGGCGAAGGCCGGGGGCTCGGGCGCCGGCCTGCCCGGGACGCCGTCCGCCGGGGCGCCGGTGCCGGCCGGTTCGACCGGAGAGGTCCTCGGAGCGCTCTTCTTCGCCGCGATCGCCTTCTTCGCCTTCTTCTGAACCATTACGGGTTGCCTTCCGGTCGGGTGTGTCTTCCGGTGGGTCGGTCGGGTGTGTGCGCGAGCGTCGGACGGAGGGGGGGCCGTCCCGGGGCTCACGCGGTGCTGGGCCGCGGGTCGTTCGCGTCGTACCAGACGCGGGGTTCCCCGGGCTGCTCCGGGACGCTCGCGCCGTCACCGGCGCGGACGGCCCGTACGACACGGTCGTGCAGGAGGCGGCTCTGGTATCCCGAGGGGCACGGGGCGGGGCTGCCGGCGATGGTGAACCACTGCGGTTCGCCGGTGCGGCGGACGGTGACCCGGGCGTACCCGTCGGCCCAGCCGGTATGGATGTCGACGGTCCCCGTCAGGGCGCCCGCCTCGCGCGTCGCGACTCCGCCCCGTCCCGTCGCGACAGCGTTCGTCGTCCACGATGCCCATCCCATGTCGGTGCCTCCTGCGTCCCGGTGCCCCGAGGGGCGCCACCGATCGGCGGCTACCCCCGGCCGCGAAAGGCATGCGCCGGTACGTATCCACCGGTATGGGGACGCGCCGCAACCGGTGTGAGGGCAGGTATGCGCCGTTATTGCCGGGTTGCATTGGGGCGCGGGGAGCGGGTAGGGGCGCACTGTGGCAGACCGGGGCACGACGCACGGAGGAAGAGTGGCTCGGCCCCGCAGGCCCGGTGCCGTCGCCGCGGTGGCCGTCGCCCTCCTCGTCACGGGGTCGGCGAGCGGATGCGGGACGGCCGGGGTGCGCGAGGACGACGCGCGGGGCGCCGCCACGGCATTCGAAAAGTCCCTGGACGCCAAGGACTTCACGGGCGTCTGTACCCGGCTGACGCCACAGACCCGCCAAGAGGTGGAGGACTCCGAGGGCAAGGGCTGCGCGGACGCGGTCCGGGGCCTGGCCCTGCCGGCCGCCGGTGACCTGGTACGCGTGCGGGTGTACGGACGCCAGGCGCAGGCCGGTGGACCCGGCGACACGCTGTTCCTGTCGCAGTTCGACCACGGTTGGAAGGTCGTCGCCGCGGGCTGCGAGGCCCGGCAGGGGCAGCCGTACCAGTGCGCGGTGAAGGACGGGTGAGGACGATGCGCACCCTGTTCGTGCTGTGCCTGCTCGTTGTGGTGGGCGGAGTCGTGTACTTCAGCGCCCTGGGTCTGATGCACCGATGACCTCGCTTGGTCGTGCCGCCCGTGTCGCACCGAGGAACGGAGGAGCCGTGGGCATGCGCCGCTTCGTTCGAGACAATTCGCTCACCTTGGCCTTCATCTTCGCCACGGTGTGGCTGTTGCAGCGCGGCTCGCCGGAGTCCAAGGAACTGCACAAGGCGGGCACCGAATCGGACGCGGAGCAGAAGACCGGCCGGCACGCCGACGCGGACTCGCCGCGCTGGGCCGCCGCCGCGGGATGGCGCGGCGGCGTGTACTCGCGGTCCCTCGGCATCGTCATGGCCGTGCTCTTCCTGCTCTCCTGGCTCGCCCAGTCCATCGCGGGCACCGCCGCCTACGACGAACAGCAGCTGCGCGACCTCCAGGACCCCATCGCCTGGCACCAGTACGTGGCCTCGGCGGACTTCTGGTCGCGGACCCTGCAGAACTGGCAATCGGAGTTCCTGGCCGTCGCGTCCATGGCCATCCTCTCCGTCTACCTGCGCCAGCGCGGGTCCCCCGAGTCCAAGCCCGTGGGCGCCCCGCACGACGCCACCGGCGTGGAGGGCTGACCCCGCGCCCGTCGTCCGGTCACGGCGCCCACCGTCCGGTCACGGCCACGACGGCTCCTTGCGCGGAACCACCACCAACTCGGAGACCACGCTGCCGGTCGGCGCCGACAAGGCGTACAACACGGTGTCGGCGACCACGTCCGGGCTCTGGAGCATCGACACGTCCGCGTCGGGGAAGCGCTCCATGATGAACGGGGTCTCCATGCCGCCCGCGATGACCCCCGTGACGCCGATCCCCGTACAGTCCCGCTGCGCCTCCTTGAAGAGCGTGTGCGTGAACGCCCGCAGCCCCGACTTGCTCGCCGAGTACGGGCCCGCCTCGGTCCAAGTGCGGTTGGACGCGGTGGAGAGGATGTTGACGATGTGGCCGCCGCCCCGGGCGACCATGCGCCGGTAGACCTCCAGGCACAGGTACATCGGCCCGAGCAGGTTCGTCGTGACGACCCGGGTCACCTCCTGCGCCGTCAGGTGCTCGATCGGTTTCGAGACGTCCACGGCGGCGTTGTTCACCAGGATGTCCAGCGACTGCCCCTCCTCGTCGAGGTCACGGAAGACCCTCGCCACCGCCGTCGGGTCACACACGTCCAGCTCGACGAACCGGGCCTCGCCCCCGGTGACCATCAGGTCGGCGCACAGCTCCTGCGCCAGGTCCTTGCGTACGTCCGCCACCACGACGGAGGCGCCCGAGGACGACAGCCGCCGAGCGATCGACGCGCCCAGCCCGCGCGCCCCGCCCGTCACGAGCGCCCGCTTGCCGTGAAGATCGACCTGCACCCGACTCTCCATCTCCTGCCCTTCCTCGCACCGACCGCGCAGACGGGCCGCACCGACCGCGCAGACCGGTCGCGGTGAGTGAGCGGCCGGTCGCCTCTCGTCTCCCACTGTGAGCGCGACCCTCCCGCCGGGCACGCCGGACTACGCCGCCTGCGGTCGCCGCTCCGGTGACCCGCGCCACAGCCCGAACCGACTTCGCGGCAGTGACGGTTCCTGTGATGAAACCCACCAGAAGTCCAGGGACCGTACGGGGCAAGGGATTCGGCCGCGAACGACGGGCGGGGGAGACGGCTCACACCCCGGCGGGGGTTTTCGTCTGCCACGATATTTCGCCGGGACAGCACCGCCGGCGCCGCAGCACCGCCCGGGCCGGTGCGCCGGCCGCGCGGCTCGCGCGCACCCCGCCCGAACCGCCGCCCCCGGCCACCGCCACACTGGCCACTTCCTCCCGGCCACTCCATCCCAGCCTGCCGAGCCCCGGGCTGCTCCACGAAGAAATCGACTGTGCCCTCCTCGACGCCCCTCGTGCCCGGCCCCCGCCCCGCGCCGCCCGCCACCCCCTCTGCCTCGGCCTCCGCCTCCCGCTCCCCGTGGCGCTCCCTGCGTTACCGCGGCATGCGCTGGTGGTCCGTCGCCAACCTCGTCTCCAACACCGGAACGTGGATGCAGCTGACGGTCCAGAACCTGCTGGTGCTCCAGATCACGGGCTCCGTCGCCGCCACCGGACTGTCGATGTCCGTCCAGGCGGCGCCCGGCCTGCTGATGGGGCTGGCCGGCGGCTCCGCCGTGGACCGCTGGCCCCGCAAGCTGACCGCCGCCGTCAGCCAGGCACTGCTGGGAGCCGTCGCTTTCCTGACCGCGTTCCTCGTCGCGTTCGACCAGTTGAACCTGGCCGTCCTCATGGTGCTCGCCGCCACCACGGGGATCATCGCCACCGTCGACGGGCCGGCCTGCGCCCTGCTCGGCAACGACCTGGTCCCCACCGAGGACGTGCCCTCCGCCATCGGTGTCGGTTCCCTCGTCTCCAACGCCGGAAGGCTGGCGGGGGCCGCCCTCGCCGGTGTCGTCGTCGGCTTCCTCGGCACCGGCGCCGCCTACGCCGCCAACGGCGCCTCCTTCCTCTTCGTCGCCGCCGTCATCCCCTTCCTCAAGGCCGTCCGACAGAACGGACCCGCCGCCGCGCCGAGCGCCGCCGAGCGGGCCGCCCGGCCGCGTGCGAAGGCCGCGGAGCGCGAGGGCGCCGCGGAGCCCGTGGACGCCCCGCAGGGCATGGGCGCCCGCGACGGCTTGGTGTTCTTCCTGCGCCGCCCCCGGCTGGTCGCCTTGGCGGCCATCAGCGGCCTCAGCGCCCTGCTGGGACGCAACTACGGTCTGACCCTCGTGGTGCTCGTCACCGGCCCGCTCGCGGGCGACGCCGCGGCCTTCGGCACGGTCTCCACGGTTCTGGCCGTCGGCGGCATCCTGGGCGCCGTGCTCGGAGCCCGGCTCCGCAAGCCCACCGTGCGCTTCGTCGGCGTGCTGGCCGCCGCCGGGGCGCTGCTCCAGGTACTGGCCGGGCTGTCGCCCTCGCTCACCGTGCTCCTGGTCCTGGTCCTGCCGATGGCGGTGGCCGAGTCGGTATCGGAGACGGCCGGCGCCACCGTCTTGCAGACCGACCCGCCCGCCCACATGCGCGGGCGCGTGCTGGGCGTCTGGAGCACCGTGAAGACCCTCTGGGGTCTCGCGGCGCCTCCCACGCTCGGCCTGCTGATGGAGTGGGCCGGGGTGCGCGGCGCACTGGTCGCGGGCGGACTCGTCGTGTTCGCCGTACTGACCTCGGGCCTGCTGCTGCGCGGCCGACGCGACGCACCGGTCGTCGTCCCGGCGACCGCGATGGTACTGACTCCGGTCCGGTCGCACCTGGAGGCCGCTGCCTGAACTCGCCAGACCGGGCCGGGGCGCGGCGGGGGGAGTCAGCGGGCGGGCGCGGGCGCCGGCAAGCCCCGTACCGCCTCGACGACCTCCTCCACGGTGATCCGAAGCAGCCGGGGATCGGGCAGCGAGCCGTGCGCGTCGCCCGGCCGCAGCGCGTCCTCGCCCGGCCCTCGGTGCCACAGGGCGCGGTGCCGGGTGCTTTGGGGCGGTCCCCACAGCCGTGGCGCCACGGGCCCGAACAGCACCACGGAAGGGGTCCCGAAGGCCGTCGCGAGGTGCGCGAGCCCGGTATCCCCCACCACCACGCAGCGCGCCGCCGCCACGAGTGCGCACAGCGTCGCGAAGGGCACGTCGCCGGCGCCGCCCAGCACCGCCCCGGGCGGCAGGCCCGCCTCCTCCGCCACCCGCCCGGCCAGCCGCGCCTCACCCGCGCCCGCCGTCACCACGACCTCCTCGCCGCAGGCCCGCAGCGTGCGCGCCACGGACGCGAACCGCTCCAGGGGCCAGCGCCGGGCCCCGGCGTCCGCTCCGGGATGGATGACGACGGCGCCCGGGGCCGGTGAGGGCCCGTCCGGGGCGGGGATGCGCAGGTCCTCGGGATCGGCCCGGACCCCGTACCAGCCCAGGAGCCGGCACCAGCGCTCCCGCTCGTGTTCGTCCGCCAACCATTCGGGGCCCTCGATGTCCGGGGTCTCGGGATGCCGGTAGGCGAACAGCCGCCGTGGCCCCAGGCGCTGGAGCAGCAGATGGCTCGGCGGCCCGTTGCCGTGCAGGTCCACGGCCAGTTCCGGCGGCGGACCCTCCCAGGCCAGCGCGGCGGGCACCGCCCGGCCGGGCGCGGACGCGGGCAGCAGCCGGTCCACCAGGCCGGTGGCGGCGGCGGCCTGCGCCAAGCGGGCGGGCGCGGCCAGCACGATGTCCCGGCCGGGCAGGGCTCCGCGCAGCGCCCGCAGCGGGGGCACGGCGGTCAGCAGGTCCCCCAGCCCCAGCGCCCGCAACACCAGCACCGCGGGGCGGGGCGGGTTCCCGAGGACATCGCGTCGATGGTGGCTCATGGGACCTCCCGGGATAGCGTGCGCACGTCAGGGCGTCGTCGGGGCCACGGGTGCGGCGGCCCGGGCGGCGCGGTGGGCGAGGGTGGTGGTGGAACGGCCGTCGAGGTACGGCAGGACCACCGCCTGGCCGCCCCACCGCCGCAGCACCTCCGCCTCCGGGAGCTCCCCGGCCGAGTAGTCGCCGCCCTTGACCCACACGTCGGGCCGCAGCCGGTTCAGCAGTCGCGCCGGGGTGTCCTCCCCGAACGGGGCGACGGCGTCGACGCTGCCGAGCGCCTCCAGCACCCGCACCCGGTCCGCGAGCGGGTTCAGCGGCCGCCCGGGTCCCTTGAGCCGGCCCAGTGAGGCGTCGGAGTTGACGCACACGATCAGGCAGTCCCCGATGCGCCGGGCGCTCTCCAGCAGCCCCACGTGCCCGGCGTGCAGCAGGTCGAAGCAGCCGCCCGTGGCCACCACCGTGCCGCCGCGCGCCCGGACCTCCCTGGCCAGTGCGAACGGGTCCCGCTCCCGGGCCGGTCGCGGGGCCGTGGCGGCGCCGCTCCGCCACAGCAGGCGGTTGGCCGCCCCGCCGGCCGCGACGAAGGCGGCCGCCTCGGCCACCCCCCGCTCCACCGCCTCCTCCGGCAGCGCCCCGTCCGCCAGCGCCGCCGCCGTCGCGGCGGCGAAGCAGTCGCCCGCCCCGCACGGGTCGCCCACGGCGCGGTACGGCGCGGGGACCAGCATCGGCGTCTGCGCGCCGGGCCGCGTCAGCAGCACCCCGCGCTCGCCCAGGGTCACCGCCACCGCGGCGGCCCGCCACCGGTCCGCCAGTTCGGCGCCCCGCTCCGCGTACGCCCGCAGGCAGACGCCCTCGACAGGGCTGAGTGCCCGTGCCTCCGCCGCGTTCGGCGTCACCAGTCGCGCCCCGACCACCGGGGCGTCGCCCCTGGGGTGCGGGTCCCAGACCAGCGGCACCCGCGGGGCCACCGCCTCCAGAGCCTCCCGTACGGCGCGGGCCGTCAGCCGCCCGTAGTCGGCCACCAGCACCGTCCCGGCCTGCTCCAAGGCCTCCCGGACCGCGCGCGCCGGGGAACCGGGGGTGCCTCCGCCGCGGTCGATACGGACCAGAGGCCGCCCGCCCGCCAGGACCCGGGTCTTTACCGGGAGGCTGCCTTCGAGCGGGATCTCCACCACCCGAACCCGCCCGCGCAGCGCGGTCCGTACGGTCTCACTGGCCTCGTCGTCGCCCAGCGCCGTGACCAGGACCACCTCCCGGCCGCCCCGGGCCGCGAGCACGGCCGCGAGCCCCGCGCCGCCGGGCCGGCGCCGCTCGCCCGTGACGTCGACGACGGGCGCCGGGGCGTCGGGGGACAGCCGGGTGGAGACACCCTCGATGTCCTCGTCCAACAGGACGTCGCCCACCACCACGAGCGGTTCGTGCCCGGTCACGGCAGCCGCCTGAAGACCGGGACCGCCCCGGACCGCTTCGGCGCCGAGGCGCGGTCGCGGCCCTCGCGCCCGCGGCTCACCGGACGGGCGGCGCCCGGAGTGGCGGCGGCGGAGTCGAAGGCCTCGCACAGCAGGTGCACCGCCACCAGGTGGGTCTCCTGCACGGTGGCGGTGGCGGGCGCGTCGACGTGCAGCGCCTCGTGGGCGGCCTCGGCCAGCGGGTTCGGTCCCGGGCCGGTCATCGCCCACACCTCCATCCCCGCGGTCCGGCCCGCGATGGCGGCCGAGATCAGGTTGGGGCTGCGGCCCGAGGTGGACAGCAGCACGAGGACGTCGCCCGGACGGCCGTGCGCCGCCACCTGGCGGGCGAAGACCTGGTCGAACCCGTAGTCGTTGCCGATCGCGGTGAGGCTGGAGGTCTCGGCGTGCAGCGCGATGGCGGAGTAGGCCGGCCTTTCCTGTCGGAAGCGTCCCACCAGTTCGGCGGTCAGGTGCTGGGCCTGGGCGGCACTGCCCCCGTTGCCGGCGGCCAGCAGCCGGCCGCCCGCGGGCAGCACGGCCGCGAGCCGCGCGCCCCAGTCGCCGAGCCGGCCGAGGCCGTGGCTGCGCAGTCGCTCAAGGGCGTCCTGGAGCGACTGGCAGTGTCGGTGAGCGCCGTCGAGTGCGAAGTGATCGGTCATGGCGGCCGGGCGCCGGTCGGGCCTTGGGGCCGCGGCCGTACCCGTCCCTCCTTCGGTGGTCGGTGGTGCCCGGTGGGGTCCGGAGGATGGGGTGTCAGCGGGCTCCCGCCACGGCCGTGCGCGCGCTGAGCACCGAGCGGTACGCCGTCTCGGTGGCCGAGGCGACGTTCGCCCAGCCGTACAGGCTCAGTACACGGCGGCGGCCCGCGGCCCCGTACGCCTCCCGCAGCGCGGGGTCGGCCAGCAGTTCGCCGACGGCGGCGCTCAGGGCCCCGGCGTCGCCCGGCGGTACCAGCCGGCCGGTGACGCGGTCGGCGACGGTGTCGGCCTGTCCGCCGACCTCGCTGGCGACGACCGCCTTGCCGCAGGCCATCGCCTCCAGCGGGACGATGCCGAAGGGTTCGTAGTCCGCGGGGCAGAGCACGACGTCGGCGCTGCGCAGCAGGGCCGGTACATCGGCGCCGGCCACTGCGCCGGTGAAGCGGACCCGGTCGGCGACACCGGCGGCCCGCGCCAGGTCCCGCAGGCGGCGCACCTCCGGGTCCGCGTCGATCCGCTCCGGCGGGGGACCGCCCGCCACGACGAGTTCCGCGTCGGGCAGCGCGGCCAGGGCGGTGATCGAGACGGCGGCGCCCTTGCGGGGGACCAGTCGGCCCAGTTGGAGCAACCGATGGCGGTACCGGCCGCGCTCGGCCACCGGCCCCTCCGGGGAGAACTCCCGCGGGTCCACCCCGCAGGGCACGACGTCGACCTTCTCGGTCGGCACCCCCATCCCGGCGAGCTCCGCGACCTCGTCACGGCAGGTGGCGACCACCCGGTCGCAGCCGAGCCCCACCTGCACCTCGCACGGGACGCGGGCCGGCGGGCTGGTGTCGGCGTGCCCTTGGTGGCGCCGCTTCACCGTGCCCAGCGCGTGGAAGGTGTGCAGCAGCGGCAGCCGGAGCTCGCGCGCGACCTGGAGCGAGGCGAGCCCCGACATCCAGAAGTGGGAGTGCACCAGGTCGGGCCCCCGCTCCTGCCATTCCAGGGCCAGGTAGCGGGCGAACTCCAGCATGTGCGGCAGCAGTTCGTCCTTGGGCAGTTGCTCCGCCGGCCCGGCCGGCACGTGGTGTACCACTACGCCCGGGCGCAGCGGCTTGGTGACCGGCAGTTCCCTGGAGTCCCAGCGGGTGTACACGGTCACCCGGTGGCCCCGGTCGGCGAGCGCCCCCGCCAGCCGGGCGACGTGTACGTTCTGGCCGCCGGCGTCGACTCCGCCCAGGGCGGCCAGGGGACTCGCGTGCTCGGACACCAGGGCGATGGACAGGCTCCTCCCGGCGGGGCGAGTGAGAAGGGGGCGCCGTCGCGCTGTCATGAGCGGACCTCCGTCATCACGCGCTCCCAGTCGGCCAGGAAGCGCTTGAGTCCGTACCGTTCCAAGACGGCCTGGCGGGCCCGCGCGCCGTCCTCGGCCGCCGCCTGCGGATCCTCCCGATAGAGCCGGGCGGCCCGCGCCAGCACCTCGGGACGGGTCGACAGCGTCCCCGTGCCGGGCGGTACGGCCTCCACCGCCTCGGTGGTGGCCAGCGCGACGACGGGCATGCCCAGGTGCATGGCCTCCAGGAGGGAGAGCCCCAGTGAGGTCCAGCGCACCGGGTGGATGTACATCCGCCGCGCGGCCATCGCCTCGTGCAGGGCCCGTTGCGGCAGATCGGCGCTGCGGCACCGGTCGGCCGGTACGCCCAGGTGTCCGGCGAGGCCCTCGGTCCGCATGCCGAACACATCGAGCGGTACGGCTTCGCCGAGGGCGGCCAGCAGGTCCGTCCCGGTGTAGCGGCCCCTGCGGACGGGGTCGTTGACGACGACGGCGGCCCGGGCGAGCCGGCCCGAGTACAGGTGTCCCGGGTCGACGATGCCGTGTTCGATCACCTCGGTCCGGGTGGAGCCGTTGTCCCAGAACAACCGGTTGAAGTGGGTGACGTGGACGAGGAGGAGGTCGTCGCGGTCGGCGAAGGGGTGCCGGGTGCGGGGGACGTCGCCATCGGGCGCGTTGTGCTCCAGGTAGACGGCGGGCACGTCCCGGCCCGGGCGGCGCCCGCCCAACCACCGCTCGGCGAGCTCCACCTCGTGCGGGCGTTGGAGGACGACCAGGTCGACGGGCGTCTCGCGCAGTTCCCCGGGCGTCACCTCCTTCACCGAATCCGGCCAGGAGAAGGTGCGGGCGCGCCCCAGGCCGTCCGGGTCGCGTTCCGGGGTGACGGGCACCAGATACGTGTGCGGCCCCTGGACGAAGGCGGTGGTCCAGGACCCGTGCACGTGCCACAGCAGGATCTTCATACCCTCGCTCCTCGCTCCGTTTCGGATGAGCCGCCCGCCCGGGCCGGCCGCGTCCCCAACGCGGTCCCGCCGCCCAGCGTCGCCACCGCCGCCAGCACCTCCACGTCGCTCACCCCGTCCAGGCAGGGGTGACCCTCCACCGGACAACGGCGGGCCCTGGTCCGCGCGCAGCGCGCCTCCTGGTCGCCGAGCAGGACGTGGGGCACCCCGTACGGACGCCAGCGCTCGGCGGGAACCACCGGCGCGAACAGACAGGCGACGGGGGTGCCCGTCGCGGCGGCGAGGTGCGCGGGACCGGTGTTGCCGGTGAGGACCACCCGGGCGCCCGCGAGGACGCCCGCCAACTCGGCCAGATCGGCGGTGACCCCGCCGAGGTCCAGTGCGTGGTCACCCGCCACCCGGGCGGTCAGGTCCTTCTCGGCGCGACTGCCGGTGACCACCAGCCGGTAGCCCGCTCCACTGAGCGCCTCGGCGGCGCGCGCCGCCCGCGGGGCGGTCCAGGCGCGTGCCGGGGCGGCCGCCCCGGGATGCAGCACAACGTACGGCTGCGGCCCGGTCAGGTGCGCGGTGTCGGGCGGGGTGCGCACGCGCAGCGCCCCGTCGTCGCCGCGCGGCAACGAGAACCCGCAGTCCCGTGCCAGGTCCAGCGCGGCCCGCGTCTCGTGCCGGTGCGGCAGGCGCCGGTGACGCAGGTCGAGCAGGGAGCCGGGATAGTCCTCGCAGTCGGCGGCGGCCCAGGGGACCCCCGCCAGTTTCAGCAGCAGGGCCGCCGGCAGCGGGCTCTGGTGGTAGGAGACGAGGATCAACGCCCGGTCGAAGCGGCCCGCCCCGATCGCCTCCAGCAGCCCGGCGCACTCCCGGTAGGAGGCCGGGGCGGGCTCCAGCCCCACCCAGGGCGCGTCGTACACCAGCACGTCGTCCACCCCGGGGAGCAGCCGGGCCGCCTGCTCGCCGAGCGGCCCGCAGAGCACCGCGGTGTACGAGGAGCCCGCCGCGACCGCCCGGACCGCCGGCCCGGCCAGCAGCACGTCACCCGCGCTGTCCAGCCGTACCACCAGCGTGCGGGGGCCGCTCACGGCGCGCTCCGCGGGCTCGTGGCCGCCACCGCCGGGGTCCGGTCTCCCAGCACCAGCCGGACCGCCGCGAGCAGGTCGGGCGCCGTCTCGCCGGCCGCCAGGACCTCCTCCGGCAGGGTCCGCCCGGTAGGTACGAGGACACCCCGGGCGCCGGCCGCGCGCGCCGCCTCCACATCGGCCCCGATGTCACCGATGACCACGGTCCGCCCGGCGGGCACCCCGAGGTACCGGCAGGCGGCCAACACCAGGCCCGGGGCGGGCTTTCGGCAGCCGCAGGCGTCGCGCGGACCGTGCGGGCACACCGCCCACACCGCGAACGGTCCGAAGAGCCCGTCGACCCGCTCGCGCACGGCCAGCACCTGGGAGCGCGACAACAGACCGCGGGCGACGCCCGACTGGTTGCTCACGACCCCCACCGGGATGTCGAGGGCGCGTACGGCGGCCACGGCCTCGCGGGCCGAGGGCATCGGCGCCACCCGCCGGGGGTCGCCGTTGTAGGGCACGTCGGCCACCAGGGTGCCGTCCCGGTCGAACAGCACCGCCCGGGGCAGCTCCGGGTCCGCCTCGTGGCCGGGCCGGACCCGGGGGGACGCCTCGAACAGCCAGGGGCCGGGCGGCAGCGGCCGGGTCATCGCGGCACCGGTTCCCGGACCGGTGTGCGCGGCGTACGCGCCGGCGCCGCCTCCGGCCGGGGGCGCCACGGCAGCGCCCGGCGGTGGCGCACCTGTCCGCGCAGCCAGTGCCAGGTGGCGACCGGCGGGATCAGCACGCTGGTCACCGCCATGGACAGCACCTCCTGCCGGCTGCGGGGTCCCGGCGCGATCCGCGCTCCCGCGAACTCGGCCGTACCCGCCAGCCACCCGGTCGCGCACGCGACGGCGGCGCCGCGCCTGCCGAGGACGGCGCAGGACACCGCCCCGGCCGCCGCTCCGGTCACCAACAGGTGGCGCGGCAGCCGGCCGCGGGGCGCGCTCGCCCGGCTCCACCAGCCGCCGCCGTGCAGCCGGTTCATCAGGACGTCGTCGGCGTTGCCGGCCTGCTGGCGTACGGAGACCCAGCGGTCGGCCGGGCGCACGGGATGGGTGGTGCGTCGCAGGCCCTCGTCCAGGCTCCAGCCTGCGTCCAGGACCCGCAGCGCCAGATCGGCGTCCTCGCGAAAGGCCCGCCGGAACCGCTCGTCGAACCCGCCGACCGCTTCCAGCACTTCCGGCCGGTAGGCCATGTCGGCGGTGATCCACCGCGCGGTGGCCAGCCCGGCCGTGCCGCGCTCCCAGTCGGTGGGGCGGCGGTCGCCGGGCAGCGGCACCGCTATCCGGGCGGAGATCCCGCCGGTCCGCTCGGAGGCCGCGGCGAGGTCACCGGCCAGTTCCTCGCCCCATTCCGGTCCGGGCAGCACGTCGTCGTCGAGGAAGACGATCCAGTGGGCGACGCCGCCCACCTCGCGGCGGCCGGTGTTGCGCGCGGCGGCGGGCCCGCGGCCCCCGCCGGACACCGTCACCGTGACGTCGCGCAGTGCGTCCGGGACGTCGACGGGCAGGGGTGTCCCCTCGGCGCGGGGGCGGTCGTCCACGAGGACGACCCGGACCGGCTTGGGCCCGGCGCAGGCGGCCAGCGCGGCCAGGCACCGGCTCAGGCTCGGGCGGCCCAGGGTCGGTACCACCACGGCGTACGGCGGGGCAGTGCGGGGAGGGGCGTACGCGGTCATCGGGACCAACCTTCGTCGTCGGAGCGGTCGTCGGTACGGAAGAACGAACCGCGCCGGATCGCGTACGGTCCGATCGCGAGGAGGTCGACGGGCGACGAACCGAAGCACTCCAACGCGTCGCGCGGATCGTCCACCATGGGCCGACCGGCCGTGTTCAGGCTGGTGTTGACCACGACGGGTACCCCGGTGAGCCGCTCGAAGTGGCCCAGCATCCGGGCCACCAGCGGCTCGGACGCCGGGTCGACGGTCTGGATGCGGGCGGTGCCGTCGACGTGTACGACGGCGGGAATCCGCTCGCGCCACTCGGGCGCCACGTCGTGCACGAACAGCATGTACGGGCTCGGGACGGGCCCGGTGAAGATCTCGGCGGCGCGGTCGGCGAGCACCATCGGCGCCACCGGCCGGAACTGCTCGCGCCCCTTCACGTCGTTGAGCCGCTCCAGGTTGCCCGCGTGTCCCGGGTGCGCGAGCAACGAACGGTGGCCCAGAGCCCGCGGTCCGTACTCCGAACGCCCCTGGAACCAGGCGACGATGGCGTTGTCGGCAAGCGCCCGGGCGACCGTCTCGGCGATGTCCGGGGGCCGTTCGAAGGGCACGGCGGCCGTCTTGAGCCAGGCGCCGAGCTCGGCGTCGGACCAGTCGCGTCCCAGGTCGGCGCCGGTCATCGGCTCCGGGTCGTCCCCGGCGCCGGCGGCCAGCAGGAGGGCGCCACCGAGGGCGGTCCCCGCGTCACCGGCGGCCGGCTGTACCCAGACCCGGGAGAAGGGCCCCTCGCGGGCGATGCGGGAGTTGGCGACGCAGTTCAGCGCGACACCGCCGGCCAAGGTCAGGACGCTGTCGTGGGTCTTGCCGTGCAGCCAACGCGCCAGGTCGAGCAGCGTCTCCTCCAAAACGGCCTGCGCACTGGCGGCGACATCGGCGTGCTCGCGCGTCCAGGCCTCCTCGGGCCCGCGGGGGGAGCACAGTTCGTGCCAGGGGACCCCGGAGGCGTGGAACCCGCCGTCGCCGGTGGGGTACACGTGACGGCGCAGCTCCGCCAGCATCCGCGGGGTGCCGTGCGAGGCGAGGGCCATGACCTTGAACTCGTCGGAGGAGCGCAGGAATCCCAGGTGGGCGGTGAGCTCCTCGTACACCAGGCCCAGGGAGTGCGGGAGTTCCTGGGAGTGCAGGGGCTCCAGCCGGTCGTGGATGCGGCGGGCCGCGAGGTGCGAGGCCCGCTCGCCGCGCCCGTCCAGGACCAGTACCGAGGAGGTCTCGGCCCCGGCGGCGGCGAAGGCGGCGGACGCGGCGTGCGCCATGTGGTGCGGTACGAAACGCACGAGGGCGGGATCCAGCCCCGGCAGGGCGCTGCGCAGGAAGTTCGGCGCCTCGCGGGCGTAGGTCAGCCGCAGGTGGTCCCAGGGGTCGTCCAGGCCCATCTCCCCGGCGGGCCGGGCGAGGTCCGGGTCGAAGGAGTAGGCCACGGCGTCGAGGTCCCGGGGGCGCAGACCGGCCCGGTGCAGGCACCAGGAAGCGGCCTGTACGGGCAGTTCCCAGGCGGAGAAGGGCACCGGGCGCTTGCCGTGCTTCCGTCGGGAGAAACGTTCCTCCTCGGCGGCGGCGACGATGTGGCCGTCGATGACGAGCGCGGCGGCGGGGTCGTGGAAGAGGGCGTTGATTCCGAGAATGCGCATGTCTGGCGGCCTTTCGGCGGAGGGAGCGGCGGGCGCGGGGACGGACGGGGACGCGCCCTGTTGCTTCGGCGTCAGCCGTCCGGCTGGGCGCGGAACCAGGCGATGGTGCGCCGCAGACCGTCCTCGGCGGCCACCTCCGGCTCCCACTGGAGCTTGTCGCGGGCCAGCGTGATGTCGGGGCAGCGCACGCTCGGGTCGTCCGTGGGCCGTTCGATGAAGCGGATCTCGGAAGCGGAGCCGGTGAGTTCGATGATCACCCGGGCCAGTTCGAGCATGGTGATCTCGGTCGGATTGCCGATGTTGACGGGGCCCCGCATGCCGTGGGCCGCCATCGCGAGGATGCCGGCGACGGTGTCGTCCACGTAACAGAGCGAGCGGGTCTGCAGCCCGTCACCGGTGACCGTGAGCGGCTCGCCCGCCAGGGCCTGGCGGATGAAGGTGGGCACGGCCCGACCGTCGTAACCGCGCATCCGGGGACCGTAGGTGTTGAACAGCCGCACGATGGCGGTGTCCGTCCCGTGGAAACCGGCCTCGGCGGTCGTGAGGGCCTCACCGAAGCGCTTCGCCTCGTCGTACACGCTGCGCGGCCCGACGGGGTTGACGTTGCCCCAGTAGCGCTCGTTCTGCGGGTGTTCCTGCGGGTCGCCGTAGACCTCGGAGGTGGAGGCGAGCAGGAAGCGCGCCTCGGACCGGTGGGCGAGTTCGAGGGCGTTGCGGGTGCCGAGGCTGCCGGCCTCCATGGTGTGCAGCGGCAGCCGCAGGTAGTCCGCCGGGGAGGCGGGCGATGCCAGGTGCAGCACGAGGTCCGGCGGGCGGGGCACGGTGAACGGCTCCGAGACGTTGGCCCGGCACAGGGTGAAGCCCGGTCTGTCGGTCAGGGCGGCGATGTTCTCCGGCCGGCCCGTGCTGAAGTCGTCCACGCACGTCACGTCCGTGCCCGCGTCCAGTAGCGCGGCACACAGGTGGGAGCCCACGAAACCGGCGCCGCCGGTGACGACGGCGTGCTCCCAGCGTTGTTTCGAGACGGCGCTCATCGAAGCTCTCCTCTGGCACGTGGGTCCGGCTCTCCACCCGCCCGTGTCGGCAGGTGGGCAACTCCCTCAGCGGTCCCGCACTGTGCGGCGGGCGGCTGGAGCCCCGGGATTGGCATCAGCCTCCGCCGGCGGGGAGGAAGGGGCATTCGGAAGCACGCCATTGCGGTGAATCACGGAGGGTGAGGAGGATGGCGGTCGCGCGCCCCCGGAACGGACGGCCACGACGCCCGCCCGGCGGCAACGGCGCTCCGCCGGACGCTCGACCGGGTACCGCCGGGCGGCATGAATCACCCCGTACCGGTGAGACGCCCCGGTGTGAAGCTCGAGAACCGTGTCGTCGTCATCACGGGCGCGTCCAGCGGCATAGGCCGCGCCACCGCCCTGGCCTGCGCCCGACGCGGAGCGCACGTCGTCCTCGCCGCCCGCAGCGCCCGGGAACTCGACCACGTCGCGCGGCGGTGCCGGCGCCACGGGGGACAGGCGCTGGCCGTCCCCACCGACGTCACCGACCCCGAGGCCGTGACCGCCCTCGCCGCGGCCGCCACCGCCCGCTTCGGCCGGATCGACGTCTGGGCCAACGTGGCGGGGGTCGGCATCCTCGGCCGGTTCGACCAGACGCCCCCGGCCGAACTGCGCCGCCTCCTGGACGTCAACGTCATCGGCGCCGTCAACGGGGCCCGGGCCGCGGTGCCCGTCATGCGCCGGCAGGGCCGGCAGGGAGAAGGGGTCCTTATCGACGTCGCCTCCCTGCTCGGGGCGGTGGTGCAGGCGCCCTACATGTCCGGTTACGCGATGTCCAAGGCGGCCCTCGTGACCTTCGACGAGGGGCTGCGCGCCGAGCTGGCGCTCATGGGGGCGGACGGCATCCACGTGTGCACGGTGCTCCCCGCCGGTGTGGACACCCCCTTCTTCCACCACGCGGCCAACCACACCGGCCGCGAACTGCGCTCGCTGCCGCCCGTGGCGACGCCCGAGCGGGTCGCCCGTGCCCTCACCTCCGCGATGTGCCGCCCCAGGCCACGCGTGCTGGTGGGCCCCTACGCCCGGTCCCTGGCGGCCGCGCACACCCTCGCCCCGGGTCTGACCCGCGGGGCGCTCGCCTGGCGCACCGAACACGCGTACCTGGGCCGCGCCGGGAGCGCGCCGGACGGGACGGGCACCCTGCGCGAGCCGTCCGGGGGGAGCTCGGCGATACGGGGCGGGCGCCGCAGTGGGACGCGCACGGCGGCCCGCAGGACGGCGGCGGCCGCCGCCGTCGGCTGCGCCGCCCTGTTCGGGGCCCGCGCCGTCGTCGGACGCCGGTGAACCGCCGTACCCCGATGAACCGCCCGGTGAGCCGCCGTACGCGCCGGGAGGTTCCCCGGGCCCCCCGGGGCGCGTGCCGTATGACCCCGCGCCGTGTGACCCCGTGCCGTATGAACCCGAACGCCCGGGGTAGGCGCCGGACACCGACGCGCCACCGAACCCCTGGAGGAGCCATGGCAGTGCAGCACCGGCTCATACGCCGTCCGCCCGCCTGGGTGTGGGACGTCCTCAGGGACGGCAGCCGGTACGCCGACTGGGTGGTCGGCACCGAGGACTCGTGGGAGGACCACGGACACTGGCCGATGGAAGGCGCCACCCTCGGCTACCGCGTCAAGCTCGGCCCCGTCACCTACGAGGGACGGACCGTCGTGCGGGTCTGCGAGCCACCGGACCGGCTGGAACTGGAGGCGATGGCGGGCAAGGGCGGCAGCGCCCGCATCGCCATCGAGATCAAACCCTGGGGCAAGGACACCCTCGTCGTCATCGACGAGCACCCCCTGCGCGGCCGCAACGGCTCCTTCCACAACGCCGCCATCGACCTCCTCGTCCAGCTCCGTCACCGCACCATGCTGGGACGCCTCTCCAGAGCCGTCGAGTCCAAGGGAGCGCGGCCCGATGGCGACTCCTGACGCGGTGGTCATCGGCGCCGGCCCCAACGGCCTGGTCGCCGCCAACGTCCTCGCCGACGCGGGCTGGCGGGTCGTGGTCCTGGAGGCGGGTCCCGAACCCGGCGGGGCGGTCCGCAGCGACCGGGGGCTCCACCCCGACTACGTCCACGACCTGTTCAGCGCGTTCTACCCGCTCGCGGCGGCCTCCCCCGTGATCCGGGACATGCGCTTGGAAGAACAGGGGCTGCGCTGGAGCCGCGCCCCGGCGGTGGTCGCCCATCCCCTCGAAGACGGCCGCTGCGCCGTCCTCGGCAGCGGCGTCCACGACACCGCGGCCTCCTTGGAAGCCTTCGCCCCGGGTGACGGAGCCGCCTGGGAGCGGCTGTACGCCCTGTGGCAGCGCACGGGCGACGACATCCTGGGCTGCCTGTTCACCCCCTTCCCGCCCGTCCGCGCCGGGGTGCGGCTCGCCGCCCGGCTGCGCGCGGCGGAGGGGCTGCGGCTGGCCCGCAGGATGCTGCTGCCCGCCCGCAGACTGGGCGAGGAGGAGTTCTCGGGCGAGGGTGGCCGGCTGCTGATCGCGGGCAACGCCCTGCACGCCGACCTCGGCCCCGAGTCGGCCCTCGGCGGCGGTTTCGGATGGCTGATGTGCATGCTCGGCCAGGCGTACGGCTTCCCCGTTCCCGTCGGTGGGGCCCAGGCCCTCACCCGGGCCATGGTGCGCCGCCTGGAGGCGCGCGGCGGCACCCTGTACTGCTCGCGGGCGGCCACCCGCGTCGTGGTCCGGGGCGGTCGCGCCGTCGCCGTGCGCACCGAGGACGGCGGCGAGATCCCGGTCCGCAGGGCCGTCCTCGCCGACGTGCCCGCCCCGCTCCTGTACGAGCGACTCGTGGGCCGGGAGCACCTGCCCGCGCGGCTGCGCTCCGATCTGCGGCGCTTCCAGTGGGACTTCGCCACCGTCAAGGTGGACTGGGCCCTGTCCGGACCGATCCCCTGGCGGTCCGAGGGCGCCCGGCGGGCCGGGACGGTCCATCTCGCCGAGGGCCTGGACGAGCTCACCATGTTCTCCGCGCAGATCGCAATGCGCCGGGTGCCGAGCGTCCCGTTCGTGGTCCTCGGCCAGATGACCACGGCGGACGCCGCCCGCTCGCCCGCGGGCACCGAATCCGCGTGGGCGTACACCCACGTCCCGCAGGACATCGTCGGTGACGCCGCGGACGACGGCCCGGGCGCCATCACCGGCAAGTGGGACGAACGGGAGAGGGAGGCGATCGCCGCCCGCGTCGAAGCGCAGATCGAGCGTTACGCACCTGGCTTCGGCGCCAGGGTGCGGGCCCGCCGCGTCCTCGCGCCCCCCGACCTGGAACGCCTCAACCCGGCCCTGATCGGTGGCGCCGTCAACCAGGGCACCACCAATCTGCACCAGCAACTGCTCTTCCGTCCCGTCCCGGGCACCGGCCGCCCCGCCACCCCCGTCCGCGGCCTCTACCTCGCCTCCTCTACCGCCCACCCCGGCGGCGGCGTACACGGAGCCCCCGGTGCCAACGCCGCCCGCACCGCCCTGAGGTCCCTCCGGCTCCGGGGCGGCGCGGCCTCCTGAAGGGCGGCGCCGGGCCCGGTGTGCTGGACTGGGCTGTGACGTAGCGGGGGCCGCGACGTACCGGCCTGCGAGCGGACGATGCGGGAGAGAGGACCCGGTGACGATCGAGCGCGAGCACGGCAGCCGCCGCATGCTGATGGGCCTGTTGGCGGCGAGCCACCTCATGCCGATGGAACGCGTACCGGAGCAGGCCCGTGTCCACGGCGCGTACGCCGGCTTCACCGACGTGTGCGTCTACGTCGCCGACGTTCAGGACAGCGTGCTGCGGCTGCTCACCGGCATGGGGCTGGACGTGCCCGGCCCGGCGGCCTGCGAGCCGGAGGCGGCCGAGCTGCCGATCGAGGGCACGCTGGCGGGCCGCGTCTACCAGTACGGCGAGATCGTGCCCGTGACGGCGGGGGACGGCCTCCAATGGTGGTTGCCCATGCTGGACGGCACCGAGCGGCTGGGCGTGGTCAGGCTGACGACCGCCTACGACGACGACCAGGCCAGGCAGGACGCCGAGTCGCTCGCCTCGCTTCTCGCCCTGTTGGTCGTCACCAAGCGGGACCACAGCGATTCGTACGCCCGCCTCGTGCGGACCGCTCCCATGAACGTCGCCGCGGAGATGCAATGGCACCTGATGCCCCCGCGCACCTACGCGGACGGCCGGGTGGTGATCTCGGCCGTCATGGAGCCCGCCTACCAGATCAGCGGCGACGCCTTCGACTACGCCATGGCCGGTTCGGTGGTGCACCTGTCGATCTTCGACGCGATGGGACACGACACCGCCGCGGGTCTGGCGGCGAACCTCGCGGTCGGCGCCTGCCGCAATTCCCGGCGTCAGGGGTCGGACCTGGTCGGCACGAGCGAGCGGGTGGAGGAACTGCTGTTGGAGCAGTTCCGCCACGACTCCTACGTGACCGGCATCCTGGCCGATCTCGACACCGCGACCGGCGAGCTGACCTGGGTCAACCGGGGCCACCATCCGCCCCTCGTGATCAGGGGCGGCCGATGGACCAGCCGGCTGACGTGTCCGCCGGCCCACCCCATGGGCACCGACCTCAAACTGCCGGTCACCGTCTGCCGGGAGCAGTTGGAGCCCGGCGACCGGCTGGTGCTGTACACCGACGGCATCACCGAGGCGCGCCGACCCGGCTCGAACGAGTTCGGCCTCGAACGGTTCAGCGACTTCCTCATCCGCCGGCACGCCGACGGGCTGCCGGTGCCGGAGACCCTCAGACGCCTCATCCAGGCCGTCATGGAGCACCACGAGGGACAACTCAACGACGACGCGACCATCCTGCTGTGCGAATGGCTCGGACCGAGGCCCGAACCCACGCGGGAGGCGGCGGCGCACACGGGCACGGCCGACCGATGACAGCGGGGCGAGCGCCGAAAGCCAGATCCGGGCACACCCGTCCCGGGAACCAGTCAGGAGCCGGCCCGTGAACCACAGCGTCCTGCGCCTGAGCGTCCGGGAACCGGACGGGCCCCGGCTGGTCGCCGCGCTCGCCGGCGCCCTGGACTGGCACACCGCTCGCCAACTGCGCGAGGAGACCGCGAGTCTGGTCGAGATCAACCCGCGGCTCGTCCTGGACGTCTCCGCGGTCACCTTCTGCGACTCCTCCGGCCTCAGCGTCCTGGTGCAACTGCGCCACCGGGCCCTCGACGCGGGCGGATCGGTGGTCCTCACGAGCGTGCCCGCCCACCTGCTGAGACTGCTGGAGATCAGCGGCCTGGCCCCGGCCCTCCTCGGGGACGGCGCCTCGGAACCCGAGGGGCGGAGCGGCCCGGACGACCCCTGGTGAGCGCCCGAGACCGAGCGTCAGCGCGCGGGCGGCAACCGGTGCAGCCGGACTCCGGTCAGCTCGCCGCCGGCGGCCACGGCCGTCATGTACGTGTGGAACGGTTGGCGGCGGCGGTCGGTAGGGGAACCGGGGTTCAGCAACCGCAGGCCACCGGGGGCGGTGGTGTCCCAGGGGATGTGGCTGTGCCCGAACACCAGGACGTCCAGATCCGGGAAGCGCCCGGCACACCGCGCCTCCCGCCCCGCGGCGGCCCCCGTCTCGTGCACCACCCCGACGCGCACTCCCTCCAACACCGCCCGCGCCACCTCCGGCAGCCGCTCGCACAGCGCCGGGCTGTCGTTGTTCCCGTGCACCGCGATCAGCTCGCGGGCGTGGCCCGCGACCAACGCGTAGGCGGCCTCGTCGACCCAGTCACCCGCGTGGATGACCACGTCCGCCCGCCCGAGCTCCTCCACCAAGGTGCTCGGGAGCGTCATGGCGCGAGTGGGCAGATGCGTGTCGGAGATCAGCAACAGGCGCATGCCGCCACCGTACGGTCACGCGCCAGCCGCGGCCTGTTGCCGCAGCTGCTCCCAGGCCGTCTCCTTCAACCTGGCGTCGAGCAACACGTCCGCCGCCGTGCAGGCCAACGCCCGCGCCGAGGCCAGCATCGCCCGCCGCCCCGGCGGGGCCGCCGCGGCGAGCGCGAACCCGGGAGTGTGATCGGAGCCCGACTCGTCCATGATGGCGACGAACGGGTGGATGGCCGGAACCCGGTGGCTCACGTCACCGATGTCGGAGGAGCCCAGGTACACACCCGGCGCCGGATCACCGACCGCGATACCGGCCCGCCCGATGTGGTGGGTGAACCGGTCCGACAGCGCCCGGTTGTTGCGGAAGTGCCGGTAGCCCGTACCGACCGGGGTGACCTCGGCCTTGGTGCCCGTGGCCTTGGCGACCCCCTGGGCGCAGGAATCGAGTTCCGCCGCCAGTTCCTCCAACGCGCCCGTCGTCGCACCGCGCAGCCCGAACAGCCCTTCGGCGTAGGCGGGTACGACATTGGTGGACTCGCCGCCGTCCGTCACGATGCCCTGGACGTGCGAGCCGGCGGGCAGCCGCCTGCCGAGCACCGCGGTGGTGTTGAACAGTTGTACCAGCGCGGCGAGCGCGTCGACGCCCTCCGTGGGGTTGCCGGTGGGATGGGCGGCGCGGCCGTGGAACCCGACCCTGACCTGACGCTGCGCCGTCAGCGGCGCCCACGCCCAACTGTGGACCCCCGGGTGGAACATCAGCGCGGCGTCCACGCCGTCGAAGACCCCCGCCGACACCAGCTCCACCTTGCCGCCGCCCCGCTCCTCGGCCGGCGTGCCCACGGCCAGCACCGTCCCCCCGGCGTCCCCGAGCACCGCCCGGACCGCTGCCGCCGCGCCCAGCCCGGCGGCAGCGATCAGGTTGTGGCCGCACGCGTGCCCCAGACCGGGCAGCGCGTCGTACTCCATCAGCAGGGCCACGCGAGGCCCCTCGCCGCTGCCGGAGCGGGCGACGAACGCGGTCGGCAGCCCGGCCGTGCCCCTTTCGACGGCGAAGCCCTCCCGCTCGAACTCGGCGCTCAGCAGCGCGGAGGAGCGGTGCTCCGCGTAGGCGGTCTCCGGGTCCCGGTGCAGGGCGCAACTGATGTCCCAGAGCCGGTCGGCGCGCAGTCCCACCTCCTCGTCGATCCGGGCGTACAGGGCCTCGTGGGCCTTGTGGTCGTGTGACACATGTCCTCCGATGTCAGGGGAGCGGCGTCCCGCCGGTGGCGTTGAGGATCTCCGCGGTGAGGTAGCTCGCCCGGGTCGAGGCGAGGAAGACGTACGCGGGGGCCAGTTCGGCGGGCTGGGCCGGCCGGCCCAGCGGCGACTGGGCGCCGAAGTCGCCGGTCTCCGGCATCGTCGCCGGGATCAGCGGAGTCCACACGGGCCCGGGCGCGACGGCGTTGACCCGGATGCCGTCGGACGCCGTCATCTGGGCCAGGCCCTGCGTGAAGGTGACGATGGCGCCCTTGGTCATGGCGTAGTCCAGCAGCGGCGGACTCGGCTTGTAGGCCTGGACCGAGGTGGTGTTGATGATGCTCCCGCCCGACGGGATGTGGGGGAGGGCCATCTTCGACAGCCAGAACATCCCGTACAGGTTGGTGCGCACGACCCGGTCGAACTGCTCGGTGGTGATCGCGGAGATCCCCTCGGGCTGTGCCATCTGGTAGGCGGCGTTGTTCACCAGCACGTCGATGCGACCGAACTCGGTGACCGCCCGCTCCACCAGCAGCCGGCACTGCTCCTCCTCGCGGATGTCACAGGCCACGGCGACCGCCTTGCGGCCCGCCTCCTCCACCAGCCGCTCGGTCTGCCGGGCGTCTTCCTCTTCCTCGGGCAGGTAGGTGAAGAGCACGTCGGCGCCCTCGCGCGCGAACGCGATCGCGACCGCCCGGCCGATGCCGGAGTCCCCGCCCGTGATCACGGTCTTGCGGTCCTCCAACAGGCCGTGGCCCCGGTAGGACGTCTCGCCGTGGTCGGGCACCGGCTCCATCGCCCCGGTCCGTCCCGGGTGTTCCTGCTCCTGCTGGGGGAATTCCGGCCGGGGGTACATGGTGGTGGGGTCAGGGGCCCCGCTGCTGCGTTCCACGTGGCACAACCTCCTCGAAAGCGCTCCGACGCCCCCGCTCGCGGGGAGCGTGCCGAAGCACGCGGACGCTGCCGCGCGTGCCCCGGCACGCTGCGGCTAACCGCTCACCGCTGCCCCAAACCCGGACGAACGCAGCGAACGGGTCTGGTAGGAGTCGTTCCCGCTGGGTAGGCCGTGTGGGGGGCGGATCGGAGCGGCGGGGCCCCGGGCCCGGCCGCGTCCGCCTCCGGCACGACCATGGAGCGGCGCGGACCCCGCCGGGAGTCCCGACCAGTACGGAGGAGCGAACGGATGCCGAACGAGCGAGCTGGGCAGCAGGCGCGAGCGGAGGACCTCATCGACGTGTCCCGGCTGGTGACCGCGTACTACGCCCTGCATCCGGACCCCGCCGATCCGGCCCAGCGCGTCAGCTTCGGTACCTCGGGCCACCGCGGATCGTCCCTCGCCACGGCGTTCAACGAGGACCACATCGCCGCGACGAGCCAGGCCATCTGCGAGTACCGGGCCCGGCAGGGCGTGGACGGGCCGCTGTTCCTCGGCGCCGACACCCACGCGCTGTCCGAACCGGCCCGGGTCACGGCCGTCGAGGTCTTCGCCGCCAACGGCGTGAACGTGCTCGTCGACACCGCCGACGGCTACACCCCCACGCCCGCGGTCTCCCACGCCATCCTCACCCACAACCGGGGCCGCACCGACGCCCTGGCCGACGGGGTGGTCGTCACCCCTTCGCACAACCCGCCCGGCGACGGCGGGTTCAAGTACAACCCGCCCCACGGCGGCCCCGCCGGATCGGACGCGACGGGCTGGATCCAGGACCGGGCCAACGAGATCATCGCCGGCGGCTCGAAGGAGGTACGGAGACTGCCGTACGCGCGGGCCCTCGCGGCCCCCACCACCGCCAGGTACGACTTCCTCGGGACCTACGTCCGCGACCTGCCCTCCGTGCTCGACCTCGACGCCGTCCGCGCGGCGGGCGTACGCATCGGCGCCGACCCGCTCGGCGGCGCATCGGTCGCCTATTGGGGGCGCATCGCCGAGGAGCACCGCCTGGACCTGACCGTCGTCAACCCGCAAACCGACCCCACCTGGCGCTTCATGACGCTGGACTGGGACGGGAAGATCCGGATGGATTGCTCCTCCCCGCACGCCATGGCCTCGCTCATCGAGGGCCGGGACCGGTTCGACGTCACGACCGGCAACGACGCCGACGCCGACCGGCACGGCATCGTCACCCCGGACGGCGGCCTGATGAACCCCAACCACTACCTCGCCACCGCGATCGACTACCTCTACCGCCACCGCGAGGGATGGCCGGACTCCGCCGGCATCGGCAAGACCCTCGTGTCCTCCGGGATGATCGACCGGGTGGCCACCGATCTCGGCCGGGAGCTGGTGGAAGTCCCGGTCGGCTTCAAGTGGTTCGTGGACGGGCTGGCGGGCGGCACCCTCGGGTTCGGCGGCGAGGAGTCCGCGGGCGCCTCGTTCCTGCGCCGCGACGGCTCCGTGTGGACGACCGACAAGGACGGCATCCTCCTCGCCCTGCTCGCCTCCGAGATCCTCGCGGTGACGGGACAGAGCCCCTCCGAGCGGTACGCCGGGCTCACCACCCGGTTCGGCGAGCCGGCGTACGCCCGGATCGACGCCCCGGCCACCCGGGAGGAGAAAGCCGTCCTCGGTCGGCTGTCCCCGCAGCAGGTCACCGCTGACACCCTGGCCGGTGACACGGTCACCGGCGTGCTCACCACCGCCCCGGGCAACGGCGCGGCCTTCGGCGGGATCAAGGTCACCACCGACCACGCCTGGTTCGCCGCCCGCCCCTCGGGCACCGAGGACGTCTACAAGATCTACGCGGAGTCGTTCCGCGGCCCCGGGCACCTCGCCGAAGTCCAGGAAGCGGCGCGCTCGGTGGTCTCCGCGGCCCTGTCCGCCTGACCCCGCGCGAGCCGGACCGGCGCGAGCCGGGCGGTCCGGGGCTTCCCGGGCCGCCCGGCCACGCGGGAGGATGGGAGCGTGAAGATGTCCGAGAGAGCGGGCCAGGGCCTGCGGGAGCGGGTCGGTACGAGCCTGTTCGCCCACGTGGCCGGACCGGCGGGGCCGCAGAACCGCGCCCGCATCCACGGCACCCCCGGCCCCCGCTGGTTCGGCCCCGAACGGCCCATCCGCACCGTCCACGGGGACGCGTCCATGTTCATCGGCGGTCTGAGCGCGCTCCTGTTGCAGTCCCTGCACCCGCGCGCGATGGCCGCCGTCGCCGCGCACTCGGGTTTCAGGGGCGATCCCTGGGGGCGTCTCCAGCGCACCAGTGCCTTCCTCGCGTTCACCACCTACGGCACCGCCGAGGACGCCCAGCGCGCCGTCGACCGGGTGCGCGAGGTGCACGAACGGGTCCGGGGCACCACGGCCTCCGGGGAGCCCTACCACGCGGCGGACCCGCACCTGCTGTGCTGGGTGCACGTGGCGGAGGTCGACAGCTTCCTGCGCGCCCACCAGCGGTTCGGCAGCCACCCCTTGGACGGCGCCGGTTGTGACGCGTACGTCGCCGACACCGCCCGGGTCGCCCGCGCGCTCGGCGTACCCGATCCACCGTGCGACCGCGCCTCCCTCGCTGCCCGGCTCGCCGCCTACCGCCCGGAACTGCGGGCCACACCGGAGGCGCTGGACGCGGCGCGCTTCATCCTCCGCGAGCCGCCCCTGCCCTGGCCGGCCCGCGGCCCCTACACCGTCCTGGCGGCCAATGCGGTCCGCTCGCTCCCGCCGTGGGCCCGCACGATGCTGGGCCTGAGTGCCGTGCCCTACCTGCCCGACGACCTCGTGCGCCTGTCCGGGCGGGCGTTGACCGGGAGCATCCGGTGGGCGATGGGCTCCCTGCCCCCCCGCGGGGAGCCGGGCGAGCCCCGCTGACGGCGCGAAATCCCGTCGGACGCCGGGCTTAACCCGGGGACGGCGGGGCAGACGCCGCTGCGGAGGTCGCTCCGGACACCATCGCGGGGCCGACGGAAGGAGCGCGGACGGTGAACAAGGCCAAGATCGCCTACAAGCCGGTGGGACTGGCGCTCGGCGCCGCCGCCGGCATGCTGGCGGGCGTGACGTTCAAGCAGGTCTGGAAGCTGGCGGGCCACGAGGACGACGCGCCGGACGCCACGGACGAGGGCAGGGCATGGCGCGAGATCCTGCTCGCGGCCGCCCTGCAAGGGGCGATTTTCGCCGTGGTCAAGGCCGCCGTCGAACGCGGCGGGGCCACCGCGGTACGACGAGTTTCGGGCACCTGGCCCGCCTGACGGGCGGGCGACCCAGTCGATTCGATTCGAGCCGAGGAGGAGGTCCTCATGGCCGGCAAGAGCGGTATGGACAAGGCCAAGGGCAAGATCAAGGAGACCGCGGGCAAGGCCACCGGCAACGACCGGATGGCCGCCGAAGGCAAGATGGACCAGGCCAAGGGCAAGGCGAAGGACGCGCTGGAAGACACCAAGGCCAAGGCCAAGGGCGCGAAGAGCACGAAGGGCACGAAGGGCACGAAGGGTTCGCTCTGACACCCGTCGGACCCGACAGCAGGACCTGAAAGTCGAAAGGCTCCGCCCGGTGTGTAGCGGGCGGAGCCGTCGTCGTACCACTCGTCAGTCGTCCTGACGTCGCGCCGGCCGGGTGCGTCACACCAGGGGGCCTCAGCTCTCGCGTGGGCCGCTGCGGCCCCCCGAGCCCTCGCCGGGCCGTGGCCGCGCGCCCACCAGCGACTCGGCGGCCTTGAGGGCGTCATGGGGCGTCCGGCGGCCCATCATCACGCACAACGTGTACGTGGCGTCGTCGAGCCGACTCTGGAGGGTGAGGTCCTCCGGGGCGGCCAGCACCTCCCGGCGCAACGCCCGGAAGCGCGCGATGTGCTCGCGCAACACCTCCGCGCCGGGCAGCAGTCGCGCCCCCGGCCCCTGCTCCGGCCCGGACCGGGCACGACGCATCGCCGTGCGCAGCGCCTGCTGTACCGAAGTGGGTTCGTCCTGGCCGGAGAGCAGCGCGACGGCCGCCCCGCAGCTCTCCTCCACCGTGGTGCCCGCTTCCTGCGCGACCGCCGTCAGCAGCCGCCGGGCCGTTTCGGCGCTGCACGGGACCAGGGCCATGAGGATTCCCGTCGCCCGCGCCATGCGCGCGCGTGCCGCCGACGCGGCGTCGAGCAAGGGATCGCCGGCCGCCGCGGACGTTCGGCGGCGGCGGGGTGTGGGTGTCTCGGTCATCCGCTCGTCGCCTCCGCTTGTCATGCCGTTACACGCCAGACTGCCCGGTATCGGGCATCCCGTATCCCGGTATGCGGTCAAATCACGGTCAGCGGCGGGTTCCGGCCGGCCGGGAGCTCACTCCAGGGAGATCCGGGCGTGGATCGTCTTGCCCCCGTCCGGGGTGGGCCGGATGTCCACGTACTCGGTGAGGTGGTGTACGAGGTTCCAGCCCCAACCTCCGTTCCCCCTGTGGTCGGGTGGGCGGGGCGTGGGCGGGTGCGGGCTGGTGTCCGTGACGTCGATGTCGATGGCCCCGGGGTGGAGCGTCAGACGCAGGGTGCAGGGACCCTGGGTGTGACGCAGCGCGTTGGTGACGAGCTCGGTGACCAGGAGCAGCAGCGTGTCCGGTGCCGGGTCCGGTACGGGACGGCCGTGATCCCGGGCGTCGGCCAGGAAACGGGTGGCGGTCTCACGGGCGGCGGCGTTGGCCCCCGGCTCCGGGCGGAGCGTGACACTGTGCCGGGCGAGAGAGGTGTCCATGGGCGCGTTCTCCCTGAGGGCGCCTTGAGGTTCGTCTTCTCCGCCTGCCCGTGGCCGTACCGGCCATGTGCCGCGCGTGCGGGGGTTTCCCGAAACTTCCTTCGGCGATGCGCGGCGGTCACCGGAGTCCTTGCCCGTCGCGGCGGCGGACAGCACGGCCGCTGCCCGCGGCCGAGCGCGAGCGGCGGCCGTGAGGCCGGACATCGCGGCCCGCGGAGCCGCCGCTCGCGGGAGTGTCAGTCCTTGCCGCGTCCGCTCATCGCGTCGCGCAGCCGGTCGACCAGACCCATGCCGGGAGCGAGCAGCTTGTTCGCCGGCGGCTTGTCGGGCGCGGAGGGGTGCGGACGGGTCGGCGCCATCTTCTTCGCCTGGCGGACCTTGTCGCCGAGCTTGTTCAGCATGTCCGGCGTACAGGCCGCGCGCAGCTGGGGGAACAGGTTGTTCTCCTCGTCGGCCACGTGCGCCCGGATCTCCGCCATGAGCTTGGTCATCAGGGCGTCGAAACGAGGGTCGTCCGCGGCGCAGCCCTCCAGGTCCTTCATGGTGCGCTCGGCCATCGCGTGGTCCTCCAGCTCCTTGTCCGCGATGCTGTCGCCCTCGGGGAGGTGCTCGCGGACGGCAGGGTAGAGGTACGACTCCTCGGCCACCGAGTGCCGGACCAGCTCCATGATGGCCTGGTCCGCGTAGTGCTTCCTGCGCGCGTCGCCCGGCGGCAGTTCCTGGATGTTGGTGAAGAGCTCCTCCACCTCCTCGTGGTCCGTTGTCAGTTCCGCGATGACGTCGCCGCCGTGTCCCATGCGTCTCTCCTTGCTCGTTCGGCCGGTCCGGTCCGGCCACCCAGTGAAGCGCCGCGAGGTGAGCGCCCGGCGGATTGCTCCTCACGTAGCGTGTCGTGACATATCCGGTGTGTACCGCTCGCTCGGTGCGGCGTTGATCTTCATGTGAGGGGGAAGGGGCGGGTCATGTCATTCTCTGCTCCACTGCGTCAGCTGGTGCGCCGACACCGGGAGCCCGCCGTCGTCCAGACCGTCCGCTCCACCGCGGCCGCCGTGATCGCGTACGTCGTCGCCCTGCGGCTCAGCGGTGAACCCGCCCCGCTGACCGCCCCGCTCACCGCGCTGCTCGTCGTACAGGTCACCCTCTACTCGACCCTCACCACCGGCATCCGTCGGGTCAACTCCGTGGTGGCCGGGGTGCTGCTCGCGATCGGGTTCAGCGCGCTGGTGGGGTTGACCTGGTGGAGCCTCGGTCTGATCATCCTGGTCTCGCTCACCATCGGCCCCCTGGTGAAGGCCGGCGAGTTCGTGCCGGAGGTCGCGATCAGCGCCATGCTGGTCCTCGGCGTCACCCGGGTGGCCGACACCGCCTGGGACCGGGTGTTGGAGACCCTGATCGGCGCGGCCGTCGGTCTGCTGTTCAACTTCTTGTTCGTACCGCCCGTGTGGGTCGGGCCGGCCAGTGAGGCGATCACCGACCTCGCCCGGCGGATGCGGGCCCTGATGGTGCACATCACCGACGAACTCGACGAGCACACGACGGTGGAGAAGGCGGCCGCCCGGCTGCACGAGGCGCGCCGGCTCGACAACGACATCGCCCAGGTCGACGCCGCGCTCCGACAGGCCGAGGACAGCCTGCGACTGAACCCGCGCGTCCGCGAAGGCCTCCTGTTCCGTCTGGTGTTGCGCACCGGGCTGGACACCCTGGAGATCTGCGCGGTGGTGCTGCGCGTCTCCTGCCGGACACTGACCGACCTGGCCCACGAGCGACCCGCGGAACCCCTGTTCCCGACGCCCATCGCGCAAGCGTTGCGCGAGCTGTACGCGCACACGGCCGTGGCCGTCGAGAGTTTCGCCCAGCTGATCACCGCTCAGGTCAGCGCCAATGCCGAGGAGGCCGAGAGCCGGCTGACGCAGGAGCTCAAGACGGCCCGCCTGAGCCGGGACCACCTCGCGGACCTGCTTCTGGAGCGGGTCCGCACCCACCCCGCCCAGTGGCAGCTCTCGGGCGCGCTGCTCGCCGAAGCGGACCGGGTCTTGGATGAACTCGGCGTGGAGAAACGTTCCGAGCGGCTCATCGAGGAACTCGACCGGCACTCGCGGATGCGGCGCGAGCGCTTCCCGCGGCTGCACCGCCTGGCCGGCCAGTTGCGCGGTCGCCCCGCGGCGGAGGAGAGCCGTGGCCGTCGGCTGCGCTGGTGGTGAGCGGAGCCCTCCCGGCGTGCCGGCGCCACCGGCGGGCGGTGGCGCCGGCGGGTCTGGCACGGCCATGGCCCCGCACGGTTTCGCACGGACGAAAGCCGGCCCCCGCGACGGAGCGGGGGCCGGCTTCGAGCGGGGACGCCGTCAGGCGTTCCTGCGTCCGGCGACCAGCCGGTAGACCAGCAGCACGATGACGGAACCGACGACGGCCGCGATCCACGTCGAGAGGTGGAAGAAGCCGTTGATCGAGTCCACCCCGAAGATGACCTTGCCGAGCCAACCGCCGAGGAGACCGCCGACGATGCCGATCAACATGGTGACCAGGCAGCCCCCGGGGTCTCTCCCGGGGGTGATGGCCTTGGCGATGAGCCCGGCCAGGAGGCCGATCAGAATCCAGGCGATGATGCCCATGGGCGAGCGTGTCCCTTCAGCGGTTGAACTCGGCCAGGAAGGTCTTGCAGAACACCGGCAGGTCATCCGGTTTGCGGCTCGTGACGAGCGTGTTGGGGCCGGCCGTACACACCTTCACGGCTTCGTCGACCCAGGACCCGCCCGCGTTCTCGATGTCCGTGCGCAGGCTCGGCCACGACGTCAGCGTGCGGCCCCGGACGCGGTCCGCCTCGACCATGGTCCACGGCGCGTGGCAGATCGCCGCGACCGGCTTGCCGGCGTCGAAGAAGCTCCGTACGAAGGCCACCGCTGCGGCGTCCGTCCGCAGCGCGTCCGGGTTGGCCACACCACCCGGAAGGACCAGTCCGTCGAAGTCGGCCGCCGAAGCCTGGGAGACGACGAGGTCGATGGGGAAGGTGTCCGCCTTGTCGAGGTGGTTGAACGCCTGGACGTGACCCGACTCGGTCGAGACGAGCTGGGGGTGCCCGCCGGCGTCGATCACCGCTTGCCACGGCTCTGTGAGCTCGACCTGCTCGACGCCCTCCGTAGCCGTCAAAAACGCCACACGCATGGGACGGTCCTTCCTGTGTGAAATCGGGACGAGGTTCCTATTTCGTCTGTCGTCTATCGCCCTTTGCCGGGCGGCGGTCATCTCAAACCAACTGGTTCCGGGCGGGGAAGCGGGTGAGCCTGCCGGCGGCCGCGTGCCGGGCGTGTGCGCCGGGCGGCCGGTGGGCCCGCGGGGGAGGGGGAGGGGGTAGCGACGGCCGGCGGGGTGCGGTCGCGGCGACGGGGGCGAAGCGGACGGTGCCCCCAGGAGGCGTTCTTCGTACCGTCCGAGGGCCAGTACCGCGGCCAGCAGGGCGGGGGGAGTGAGCAGCGCGACGGCGAGCATGGAGGTCCTTTTCGTCGGACGAGCGTGTCCCTGACACGCGTGCCCCGTCGCGCCACCCGGAACCGGGCGCGAGGGCGCCTACGGCGCCCCTTCCGCCCGCCCCCCATGCGCCCACCGGACCGGAGCCGGCGCCCTCCGCGCCGCGAAGGGCGGTCCCTCCCCGCGCCAAGACCGGTGCGCCGGGGGACCGGACAGGTCTCGGGCCCGCTGTCTCCTCGGCCGGCGAGCCGGAACTCGTCGTCATCCCCGGCGCGACCACCCCGAGCCGTAGGGCGGCTTCCGGGCAGGCGTCACCGTCGACCCAGGGCTCGGGAGCCGGGGGCGGCGAAAGGAGCGGTGTCACCGCGCGCCCCCGAGCGGGCCGGGGCGGCCCCGCGCGTGGCGCCCCGGCAGTGGCCTACGGGCGGCAGCGGTGGTGGTGTACCAGGAAGGCGGCGGCCGCGACGAGCACGGCGGCCGCCGTCAGCGCCACCCGGCGGCCGTCCTGGAGCGAGAGGGCGAGCTGGGCCGCCTTCTCCCGGGTCGGCTGGGGCGGTACGTCCTCGGGCAGCTGTCCCACGGCGCGCGATTCCTTTCCTACGTCTGCGGTCGTGCCCGCCGGGAGTCGGCGGACCCCGCGGCGGGAGCCCGTGCTCAGGGGGGTGACTCCGCCCAGAACTCCGGCCCGGGGCCGCGCCAGTCGACGAGCGCGGGATCGGTGAGGTCCAGTTCCTCCGGATCCTCCATCCCGGCCGCGCTGAGGAAGACGAGGATGTCGGACGGCTTGTGGGCCACGCCGATGGCGACGCCGTCGTAACGCACCCGGCGCCAGCCGTTCTCGTCGGGAGGATAGATGACCAGTCGGGCGGACATGCCCCCATCCTCGGTCCTGGCGCCGTCCGCGGCGCCCGCTGTCGCGCGTACGGGTTGCACGGGCCCCGGGGCGCCGGGTCCCGGCGGCCCGGGCGGGGTGCGGCCTCCGTCGCGGCCGGGTCGGCCAAGACCGCACCCCGCAGCCGGCCCCTACCCGTCCCGGTCGCCCGGAAACGGATGGTCAGGGACGCGCCGCCCCGCTCAGCCGGCCAGGGCGGTGTCCGCGCCGAGGCAGTCCAGCAGTCCCGGGCGATGCAGTTCCGCTATCGGCGCGAGCAGGTCCGGGTGGCGCAGCAGCGCCGCCGCGTCCCGGTCGCTCGCCGCCGGTTGCGTCAGACGGCGGAAGGCCACCGGAACGGCGTCGGCGTGATCGGTCCCCGCCAGCGCGGCCACCGCCGCCGCGGCCAGCGACGGCGTGGTCAGCAGGCAGGCCGCCCAACTGGCCACGACCTCGTCGACCCAGCTGCGCCACCCGTGCTCCCGCTCCTCCTCGTCGCAGGGGGCGTCCGCCCCGCTGATCCAGTCCAAGCGGGCCGAGCCGCCCGGCCCCGTCAGCGCCACCAGCTCCGCGTCGAGGTCCGTCGGGTACCGCAGCCACGCGGCGACCGTCACCGCTTGCCGGGCCTGCGCCTCCGCCAGGCCACGCTGGAGCGCGCCGCTGCCGGCCGGGTAGGCGCGGGTCAGCCAGTGCGTCGTCGCCGCCATCAGCGGGGACAGAGAGGAGTCTGCGGGCACTGGTGACCATCCGGGTGGAGAGGAGAGGGTGAATCCTCACGATAACGGCCGCATTCGCCCCATTGGAATGGTCCCGCCCGGATCGTGGCCTACGCCACGGCCGGACCACGGTGCCCCCGGCCACGGGCCGCCGGCACCGGCCTCAGACGCGCACTCGCAGCGGATGGTCCGCCGGGACCTCCACGACGGCGATCCGCACGCCGTCGGGGTCCTCGATCCACATCTCGATCAGCCCCCACGGCTCGCGCAGCGGCGGCCGCGACACCGCGACACCCCGCCCCAGCAGCTCCTCGTACGCCGCCTGGACATCGGCGACCTGGAGCCACAACCGCATGCCGGGGGCCGGCGGGCTCTCGGCGCGGCCCGAGACCTCCAAGAACCCGCCGCCGAGGAAGTACACCGTCCCGCGCTCGGGTCCCGTACCGAACTCCCGGTACACGGCGAGGCCCAGCGCCCCGCCGTAGAACGCACGCGAACGGTCCGGATCGGTGGGGCGCAGCAGGACCCTGCTGCCCAGTACGTGCACCATGCGGACGAATCTATGCCCCGGCCGGGGCGAAGGCGTGCCTACCCGTGAGTACGTGCGGCGCGGTCGGGCAGACGCCCGGCACCTGCCGGAGGAGGACATGCGGCTGCGCACGAGCCACCCCGACCGGCCCGGCTACACCCGGGTACGCCACGGCCGGGGTTTTCGCTACCTCGATCCGACCGGGACGTCGATCACCGACCCGTCGGAGCGCGAGCGGCCGCGCTCCCTCGTCATCCCGCCCGCCTGGACCGACGTGTGGATCTGCCCCTGGCCCGCCGGTCACATCCAGGCCATGGGCACCGACGAAGCGGGCCGTCGGCAGTTACTACCCGGCGTTCCGTGAACGGCAGGAGGCGGCCAAACACGAACACGCCCCGGACGTCGCGACGCGCCTGCCGCGCCTGCGCCAGGGCATCGCCCCGGACGTCGCGACGCGCCTGCCGCGCCTGCGCCAGGGCATCGCCCAGGACCTCGCGGCGCCTCGGCCGGGACCGGGTCCTGGGCTGCTCGGCGCGCCTGCTCGACCTCGGTTTCTTCCGCGTCGGCGGAGCCGCGTACCGGCGCGACGGGCAGTCACAGCTCTTCGTGTACCGGCAGGCCGGCCTCTGGCACGACGTGCGGGCCGGTGACGTCAACGACTACCTGCGCAGCAGGTCCGGTACCGACATCACCGCGAAGGACTTCCGGACCTGGCACGCCACGGTCCCGGCCGCCGTCGCCCTCGCCGTGTCGGTCGAGGTCGCGGGGGAGTCCCGGGCCCGGCGTACGAAGGCGCCGGCACGGGCGGTGCGCGAAGTGAGCGGCTACCTGGGCAACACCCCCGCGGTCTGCCGCTCCTCGACGTCGTCTTCGGGCACCCGGCCACCCACGGCGAGGTGGAGGCGGCGGTGCTGGAGCCGCTCTCCTGAGCCGCTCGGCCCGGCACCCCCGGACCTCCCGGACGGGACGGACGGGTGCCGCGTCCTCAGGTGCGCAGGTGACTGTTGGTGCCGTCGTGACCGTCGGCGTGCTCCTCGTCGAACCAGTAGTCCCCGGCTGCCAGGTATCGGAACGTGTGCGTCTTCTTCCCGCTGAGTGCGACGGTCACGGCGCGCAGCCCGTCCTCGCGGGGCTCCAGTACGTGGGTGCCCGGCTGCCAGTCGTTGAAGTCGCCCACCACGCTGACCGGCCCGGGCGGAGTGTCGGCCGGAAGGACGAAGGTGACCTCGGTCCCGTTCTTGCGCCGCTTGCGTTCGAGCACGTGAAACTCCTTTGGCCGGAGGTGGGTGCGGCCACTGTGCCGGCGGGGTGCCCCGGCGGGGGCCGGGGGCGCGTGGAACGGCGGAAGGTTTCACCCGTACGCCAAAGCCGTTGGAAGCGCCCGGTTTCGACGCCGGACCGGACGGGGCGCGCCGATGGCGCGGGCGTCCCTCCGGTGGCCGATCCGGGGTGCGGGAGTCGGCGCCGGCCCGCAGCATGGCCGTGTCCACCCCTATGCGTGAGGAGAACTGCGATGCCCCGAGGATCCAGCGGTAAGCGCGAGCGCCAGTACGACCACATCAAGGAGTCCGGTCAGGAGCGCGGCATGTCGGAGGACGGGGCCAAGGAGATGGCCGGTCGCACGGTGAACAAGGAGCGGGCGCGGTCCGGCGAGACCAAGTCCACCAGCCGTGGTTCGTCGGGTTCGGGCAGCGGTGGCGGCCGCAGCTCCGGGAGCGGTTCCTCGGGGCC
Source organism: Streptomyces sp. Tek67B01 (assembly GCF_055231995.1). Classification (NCBI taxonomy): domain Bacteria; kingdom Bacillati; phylum Actinomycetota; class Actinomycetes; order Kitasatosporales; family Streptomycetaceae; genus Streptomyces; species Streptomyces sp. Tek67B01. The sequence continues at coordinate 713,452 of NZ_JBUYUY010000001.1, read as the reverse complement.
CACCCGCGAGGTGCTGTACGAGGAGGCGAAGAAGCGGGGCGTCGAGGGCCGCTCCACGATGAACAAGGAGCAGCTCAAGAAGGCCCTCGGGCGCTGAGCCGTGGAACGCCGCCGCCGCGGCGGACCGGCTCCGGCCGGTCCGCCGCGCCGCGCGTGACCGGCCCCCGAAGGGGTTCCGCAGGACCCGAAGGAAAGGCGACCTGATGAACAGCGAATCAAGGCACGCGGACGACGCGGTGCTGGTGACGGCCACCGACTGCTCGCCCGATGACGCCCGTACCCTCATCGGGTTCCTCGAAGGGGCCTTCCCGGGCGACGTCGTGGAGGAGAAGCAGGCGCCGGCCGGGGCCCACGCGGGGCACCCCACCGTCTGGAGCACGACCGTCGACGCCGGCCGACCGGCCGTGCGGATCGGCACCGTCACCCTCGACGGCACGGTCCGTGTCGGTGTGCAGGGCGGCCCGCGCGCCGTGGATCGGGTCCTCTTCGCGCTGTCGGAATCCTTCACCGTCGAGGCGAAGGGCACCGTCGCGGGAGACCAGGAGCGCGAGATCGAGTTGCTGCTCAGCTCCTCGTGACCCGTGCTCCGTGCTCCGTGACCGGTGACCCGTGAGCCGCGCCCCCGCCAACCCCTGCGCGGCCCCGGCCCGTTCCGGCGCAGCCGGGGTGGGTCCCCGGGGCGGGACCTTGTAGACTCCGTACCCATGTCGAAGCCTGACGACCTGCTCGTCGCCATCGCCGCCGCCGTGGAGTCCGAGCCGACGAATCAGATGGCCCTGACCGTCGTGGCGCACGGCGCCGTGATCACGGGCCGCCTCGCCCCGGAGAGCGTCTGGCGCCAGCGCGTGGCCGAGGTCCTCAAGGACTCGGACCAGCTCGGCGCCTTCGCGAACATCTTCCTGGACGCGGGAACCATGTCCCCCTCCCCGCGGGTGGCCCCGCCCGCCTACCTCCACTTCCACGTGGCCCGGATCCTCCAGGGCACCGTCGGCATCCCGGAGACCGGCGGGATGTACCGGATCGCGATCAAGGACGTCAGCGCCTGGACGATGGGCGATTTCAGCTTCTCCGAACGCTGATACCCACGCTGAGACCCGCTCGCCCGGCGCCGCGTTCCGTCCGATCTACTCGGGACCCTTGACCGGACTCCTCGGCTCCGCGTCGGGCTCGCTGCCGCGTACGTGGCCGCGGCCGCGCTTGTGGTCGTCGTGGTCGTCGTGCTCGGAACGCCGGCCGTGCGGCTCGCCGCCCTTCTCGGGTCCCTCTTTCGCCGGCTGCTCCACGTGGGGCTTGCGGCGCCTCGCCTCGCCCTCGTCGTGGTGCAGGGGCGCGCCGCCCGCGCCGCCCTGGTCGTCCATGGTTCTCTCCCTCCGTGCGGTCCGGCCCTCCGTGCGGTCCGGCTGCTGACACGGCGGTCGCGTCCACCCTGGGGGTCCGCGCCCGTCGCCCGTGGGCGGCTACCCGCCCCGCCCCCGGACATGCCGGAGGGGCGCCGGCGGCCGTGTGGGCCGGTCAGGACGGGGTAGGCGTCCGCGGAGGGCCGTTACGGGAGACCCGGGAAAGGCGACGATCATGGCCGACGACAGCAGCACTCAGGGCGACGAGGTGTACCAGCCGCAGAACGGCGACCAGCGCGCCGAGTACCAGCCCGACATGGAGAACGCGTTGGACGAGCCTGATGCCGACCAGAGCCTGGACGAGGGCTACCAGACCCCCGATCGGCCCCGAGCCGTCTCCCGCCACGGCACGACGGCGGCCGAGCAGCGGGAGGGCGAGACCTTGGACCAGCGTCTCGCGCAGGAGACGCCCGATGTCGGCCAGAGCGGCCCGGACAGCGGTCCGCACCCCGAGCCGCTGCGCGACGACACCGTCGGCCGGCTCGCCCCGGTGGAGGACGACCCCCGCCGTTCCATCGACGTACTGGCCCACGACGTCGGCGAGGACGGCGGAGCGGAGTCGGCGGAGGAGGCGGCGATGCACGTGGTGGGCCGCAACAAGGCCACGGAACCCCGCGAGCACGCGCCCCGGAGGGACGAGCCGCAACCGTTCCGCGACAGGACGCCATAGCACGCCCCGCTCGGGGTAGGCGCCCGCCATGGACCTACGAAGCACCGCACTCGGCACCGCCGGCAACGGCCCCGGACCCGTCCTGACCGCCATGGAGCGGCTGGAGCAGACCACGGTGGCCGACGGTCTCATCGAGGCCGTACGCCGCGCGGTGCGCGCCCTCCCGCTGGGAGCGGCCCGGGACGTCCTGCACGGCCGCCCGCTGGGCCACCCGGCGCACCCGCCGCTCGTCCAGGTGCCGCTCGGCGCCTGGTTCTCCGCCGCCTTCCTGGACCTGCTGCCCGGCCGGCGCCGGGCGGCCCGCGCCCTGATCGGGGTGGGAGTGGTCACGGCGGTGCCCGCGGCCCTCGCCGGGTGGACGGACTGGGCCGAGCTGCCGCCCGAGCAGGCCCGCGTGGGACTCGTCCACGCCCTCACCAACAGCGCCGGACTCTGCCTCTACGCCGGCTCCTTCCTGGCCCGCTCCCGCGGCCGGACCTGGAAGGGCCGGGCGCTGTCCATGGCGGGGCTCGCGGCCGTCTCCGCGGGCGGCGCGCTCGGCGGCCACCTCGCCTACCGCCAGGCCGCGGGAGCCAACCACGCCGAACAGGTGACCCATCTGGTGGCGGAGGGCTGGCACCGCGTCGGCCCGGTCGCGGACTTCACCGTGGACAAGCCCGTCAGGGCCCGGGTGGACGCAGTGGACGTACTCGTCGTGCGCGCCTCGGGCGGGGCCGTGCACGTCCTCGCGGACCTCTGCTCGCACATGGGCGGCCCGCTCTCCGAAGGCGAGATCACCGACGGCTGCGTACGCTGCCCCTGGCACGGCAGTGTCTTCCGGCTCTCCGACGGCTGGAACGTCAAAGGACCGGCCACCGCCCCTCAGCCGTCGTTCGAGACGCGCGAGGTCGACGGCCACGTCGAGGCGCGGCTGCGCCGTTTCCACACCCCGCGGTCGTCCCCCCGCTGAAACGGGTGCTCGGCCCGCGCAAGAACCCGCAAGGGCCCAGGAGGTGTAGTACATGTCCAAGAACAGGAAGTCAGGACACCCGTCACACGGTGAGGGTCCCAGCCGGCACGAAGGGACCGACCAGCACGGATGGGCTCCCGACGTGGACGCAACCCGGCAACAGGACAACCCGAGCGCGCACCGCTCCTTCCACACCGACGAGTACGCCGGCGAGGGCCCGGACCGGCGCTCGGAGACCAAGGCCTCGCCGACCAAGGCCGACGAGGGCACCCCGGTCAAGACCGGCGGCCGGCGCGGGGAGGACAAGAGCAAGGGAGCGCGCTCCGGCGACAAGGGCCACCACGACATGGGCGAGAAGGGCGCTTCGAAGCGCCCCAGCGGGACCAAGGACGCCTCCGCGTACACGGGCGTCGACCCCCAGGACCAGTCCGGCGGACGCCGCGGCGGCTGACACCCCGGCCCACACGGGGCGCGGGACCCGTACGACGGGCCCGTGAACGCGCCCGGTGGATGCACCCCGTAGAACAGGCAAGGCCATGACGTACGACCACCCGAGAGTGCGGGTCCTCCTCGACGAGGAGGGCGTCCGGGTGGTCGTGCTGTCGGGCGAGTTCGACATCGACAGCGTCGGGCCGCTGGCGGAGGTACTCGCCGACGCGGCCCGGGAGGGCGTGCGGCGGGTGGTGGACATCGCCCGGGTCACCTTCGCCGACTCCTCGTTGCTGAACACCCTGCTCGCCGGTGACCGCGAGGACCATCTCGTCCTGGCCGGCCCCGTGCCGGAGCAGTTCGCACAGCTCCTGCGCCTCTTCGACGCCCGGTCGGAGCTGGAGATCGCCCCGACCCTCGCCGAGGCCCGCTCCCGGTCGGCCTCGCCCACCGGGAACCTCGCCCGCGGGGAGCGCCGAGGCGCCTCGGGCAACGCCGAGGGCCACGGATGAACGCCGAGGCCGAGGAAGACGACCGGTGAGCGAGCCGGCCTGCCCGGTCAGCCCAGCGCGGAAGCGGCCACCGACAGGTCGCCGACCAGCCCGCGAAACGCCGCCTCCCGATCGTCGGAACGCAGTACCGCGGAGGGATGTACGGTCGCCAACAGCTGCCCCTGCCACGAGTCCGCCGGGTCGTTCCCCAGGGCGGGCATCGGACGCAGGACCCCGCGCTGCTCCCCGACCTTGAAGGAGCTCCCGAGGAGGGCGCGTCCCGCGGTGGCGCCGAGCACGACCACCACTTCGGGCGCCACCAGGCGCAGTTCCGCCGCCAGCCACGGCCGGCAGGCGGACACCTCCCGCAGGGTGGGCGCCTTGTGGATGCGGCGCTTTCCACCGGCGGAGGTCGTGAACTTGAAGTGCTTGACCGCGTTGGTCACGTACGTGTCCTCGTCGCCGAGGCCCGCCTCCTCCAACGCCCGGTGCAGCAGCCGGCCCGCGGGGCCGACGAAAGGTTCGCCTTGGCGGTCCTCCTGGTCCCCGGGTTGCTCACCGACCAGTAGCAGGCGGGCGTGCGCCGCTCCGGCGCCGAACACCGTCTGGGTGGCGGGCTCGAACAGGGGACAGCCCTGACAGCCGGCGGCGGCCCGGCGCATGGCACCGAGGCCGCCGTGGCGCGGTACGTAGGGGTCGGCGTCGTACTGCCGCCCCACCGAGGGCAGGGTGCCGGGGTTGGCACTCGTGCCGTCGACCATGGGACCCACCTCCTGCCGCGCCCCACTCGACGTCGGACCGCCCCGAGTTCGTCACACCGGGCGGCACGCGGCGTCTGCCCACCGGCCCCGCGGCCAAACCCCTTCAGGACAGGTGGTCCGTCCCGGCGTCGCCCTGTGCGCGGACGGCGTGCATGCAGGCGGCGCAGTAGTGGTCGGCGGTGGGTCCGGCGACAGGGAGCGGGGCCCGGTCGGGGCTGAGGAGGGACCCGCACAGCGTGCTGAGGGTGGTGTCCTTCGCTATCACGTGCCACAGGAGCCGGCCCAGCTCGGCGCTGGGCTCGGCGCGCATCTCGTACATCGGCGTACCTCTTTCATGCTCGACGCGGCAGAGGGAACGGCCTGTGTCCATGAGAGCGCGCCGTGCGGAAAGGGACCAATGGGGGTAGACCAGGAGAAGGAAAACGAGGCGGGGGAGGTTTGGCGGGCAGGTCGGCTTCGCCGACGACATCGGCACGGGAGGAGTGCCCCATGGCTTGGGCGTCGTGGACGACGACGGGGATCTATCCGGGGGCCGGCGGCGTCCGTACGAGGGAAGCGGGCGTCATCTCGGGCAACCTGACGCTGCACACCACGTGGACGGGCGCGGCGGCCCAGGTGGCCGTCCAGTACAGCGGCTCGTCCGACTGGTTCACGCTGGCCGGCAGCCCCGTCGAGTGCGATTCGGAACAGGAGAGCCGGGACCTCCACCAAGCGGTGGTGGAGGCGCTCCGCGGCGGAGGCGGCGCCGGCGTCCCGGCCGAATGGGCCGGGCACGCGGTATGAGACGGGGCCGCCTCCGCCCGGGCGGCGGCCTCAGGTCACGGGATCGGGGGCCGGGACCGGGCCGGGCAGCGGGCCGGGCGCGGGGAGCGGATCGGGTCCCGGCGCGGGCTCGGGCTGAGGGTCGGGCTGCGGTTGCGGCGGAGCCGGGGGTACCGGGTCGGGGCCGCCGGGTACCGGGACGGGGCCCGGCAGGGGACCCGGCTGCGGTCCGGGGCCGGGACCGGGCGCGGGCGTCGGGTTGGGAGGTACGGGATCGTTCGGAGGGGTGGCCATGGTGCCCTTCTCGACTCGGGCCGGTGACGGACGACCGGCGCTGACGGTGAATCCTCGTCAGGCGGTTACCCGCGGCGCGCCCTCTGACACGACGGTCGATCAAGACGCACGCCCGGCCGGGCGGTGGGGCGGCCCGGGCTCAGTCGTCCCCGGCGGCGAGTTCGAGGGCGAGCGCCTGCAGGATCTCCTGCGCGGACATCTCGGGGTCCGCCTCGTCGTAGGCGTCCGCGACCGCTTCGAAGGCCAGCACGAAACCGGTGACCAGAGCGCTCCACGGCCCGGACAGCTGGTCCAGCACCGCGAGTCCGATCTCCGCCGGGTCCGCCTCGGCGGGAACCAGGAACTCCGCCGGTGTCACCTCGCTGAGCAGGGCGGAGACGTAATCCGTGCCGACGTCGCCGCGCACCCCGGTGAGCACCGCGATGGCCTTCAGCTTGATCTCGTTCTCGGTCATCCGGCGAGAGTAGGGGGAAACGGGCGTGCCAACCCGCCGGCGTGCCGGGAACTGGTGCGGGGGAAGGACCACCCGGCCCGTACGCGCCTTCGCGGACCCGCCCTCACCGGTACGGGGCCCGTGACCGGTAGGGGTGGTCGAGGCGGTCGGCGGTGAGGAGTTCCTCGGCCGCCTGGAGCGCCAGATGGGTGCTGCGCCGGCCCATCAGGACACAGAGGGTGTACGAGGCGTCTTCCAGCCGGCTGCGCAGCACCGCGTCGTCCGGGGCCGCGAAGGTGCCTCGCCGCAGCGTACGGAAGTGCTGTAGGTGCCCGCGCAGGACCGTGAGGTCCGGGAGCAGCCCGGGGGAGGCGGGACCGGACAAGGGAGCCGGCGCCGTGAGGGTGTCGTCGATCAGCGAGCGGAGCACCTCTTCCACGTGCGGTGAAGGGGAGGGCCCGTGGCCCCCCTCGCCCCGCAGTGCCATCGCGGCGCGCGCGGCCGCGCTCAACCCCGCACCGCTCCTGCGGGCCGTGTCGAGCAGGATGCGGCGCGCGGTGTCGTGGCCGCACGGCACGAACGCCATCAGGACCCCGGTGGCGGCGCCGACGGCAGCGGCCGACGACGCCGCCACCGGCCCCGCCCCGGCGACAGGAGCGAGGGTCGCCGGGGGCCGGTGACCTGCTGGTGTGTCGTTCATCCGCCGACTCCTTCGATCGGTGTGCCCGTCCGGGCGGTCCGTACCGTGACGCACGCGCGCGGCGGCGGGAGTGGCCGAAGGGGTGAGAATCGCCGCCGGCCGCCCGGTGGTACCGGCCGGGGATGAGCGAATGGCACATGATGACGCAGAGCGGGCCCCCGGACCCCGAGACCCGAGGGTCCGCTCCCGCGGCGCACGGGCCCCCGGGGCCCGGCCGGTGACGGGGGACCGGCCCGGCGGCCGACCGGGGGCGAACCGCGATCAGGCGGGCACGATGTTCTCGGCCTGCGGCCCCTTCTGCCCCTGGGTGACATCGAAGGTCACCGCCTGTCCCTCCCACAGTTCCCGAAAACCGGTAGCGTTGATCGCTGAGTAGTGGGCGAAGACATCGGGGCCGCCCCCGTCCTGCGCGATGAAGCCGAAGCCCTTCTCCGCGCTGAACCACTTCACCGTTCCGGTAGCCACACAGGTCCCTCTCCTCGACGGTCGGCCCTCCACACCACGTGGAACGCCCGAACGACGGGAAGGTACAACGTGAGCGCACCGGTTTCGAACACAAAACGGCGCCACACGCGACCTCACCCGTCCGGACCACACCCCGCCGGACGGTGCGTCCCGGCCCGGTCGGCGGTGGTCACAGGGACCGGAAGGCCTCGCGGTGCCCGGCGAGCCAGGTGGCGAAGTCCTGTAGCGCCGGGTTAAGTGCCCGGACGGCCGCCAGGTCCCTCGCGTGGGTGAAGCGGTCCGCGCACTCGGCGTAGTACTGGAACATGTTGCCGATCTCGTCGGCCGCCGGGAAACCGAGGGCGCGGAAGGCATCGGGTTCCATCGGCGCGTACCGCACCGGCTCGCCGACGACATCGGTCAACGCCGCCGCGATGTCCGCGACCGGAAGGTGCTCGCCGGCGATGGCGACCGTCGCGCCGATCAGGTCGGTGCCCCGCTTGAACACGGCCAGCGCGGTCCTGCCGATGTCGTCGACGGCGATGCCAGACAGGGGGCTGTCGCCCATCGGGAAGACCAGCCGCAAGACGCCGTCCTCGCCCCGCTGTGGGGCGAAGGTCGAGTACAGGTTCTCCCAGTAGAACGTCGTGCGCAGGAAGGTGGTCGGCGCGCCGGCCTCGGGGAAGTAGTGGTCGGCCTCCGCCTTGGCGTCGAAGTGCGGCACCTTGTACGAGCCCTGGAGCGTGGGCATGCGGTCGTCGTCGAGCGGGACGCACTCGCGGGTGTCCTCCAGCGTCGACCAGATGGCGTGCTGCACCCCCGCGTGTCCGGTCGCCCGGGCGAGGGAGGCGGCCTGCCGCTTCTCCCGCTCCGCCGACATGTGATCCCAGAAGTCGGTCACCAGGTACGCCCCGTACGCGCCTTCGAGGACGGGTCCGAGGGTGGCCCCGTCGTCCAGGTCGGCCCGGACCACCTCCGCGCCGAGCCGGGCCAGTTCCCGTGCCCGGTCCGATTCCGGGTCACGGGTGACCGCGCGCACCGAGAACCCGCTCTCCGGGTCGTCGAGGATCGCCCGTACCAGTCCTCCGCCTTGCGCGCCCGTCGCGCCGAACACCGTGATGACGCGTGCCCCGACCATCGCCGACCTCCCTCTCGAAACCTCCGCGCCCGACCGGACGGATGGTTTCGGACTGTATGCGCGCGGCCCGGCCGGTCCGGGAACGGGCGCGCCCGACGCACGGGACTCCACCCCATCGCGTATCCCCGGGGGCGTCGCCGCACCGCCGAGTGGCAGCGCGTCCTGCCCGCTTTCGAGTGACGCCGGCGCTCGGCGTCACGCCGCGCCGCCCGGTGGTCCCCGAACATCGCAGGCGGCCGGAGAACCCCCGGCCGACGGTGCGCGAAGGCGCATGGCCGCTGGGAGACCGGGTGTACATCCTGCTCGTCGCGAGCGCGTTCAACAGCCTGACGCAGCGCGTCCACGCGGAGCTGCGCGACCACGGCCACCGTGTGGCCGTCGAACTCGCCTTGGGCGGCGCCTCGTTGACCGATGCCGCCGCACGCCACCGGCCCGACCTGATCATCGCTCCCATGCTCAAGACCGCCGTGCCCCGCGAGGTCTGGTCCACCCACACCTGTCTGATCGTCCACCCGGGACCGGTCGGGGACCGCGGTCCCTCCTCGCTCGACCGCGCAGTCCAGGAGGGCGCCGGTCATTGGGGAGTCACCGTCCTGCAGGCGGACGCCGAGATGGACGCGGGCGACGTCTGGGCCTTCGCCGAGTGCCCCCTGCCGGAGCTGGCCAAGAGCGACCTCTACCGCGGCGAGATCGCCGACGCGGCGCTACGGGCCGTCATGCTCGCGGTCGAACGCTTCGCCTCGGGGACGTACACCCCCGCCCCGCAGACCACCCACCGCACCCGGCCCTACCTGCGCCAGGACGAGCGTCGCATCGACTGGGCGAACGACTCCACCGATCGGGTCCTGCGCCTCCTGCGGGCCGCCGACTCACAGCCCGGCGTACGGGACGACCTGCTCGGCGGGGTGTGGTTCCTGCACGGGGGACACCGCGAGGACCGGTTGCGCGGCCGCCCCGGCGAGTTGTTGGCCACCCGGGCGGGCGCGCTCTGCCGGGCGACCACCGACGGCGCGGTGTGGATTCCCGAGCTGCGGGCCTGCCGGGCGCCGGGAGAACCGGTCCCGGTCAAGTTGCCCGCGACCCTGGCGCTGGGCGACCGGCTGCCCCCGCTGCCGGAAGACCCCGCGCCGGCGTTCGCCGGCCCGCCGCGGCGTACGTGGTCCGACATCACCTACCGGGAGGAGGGGCAGGCCGGTTTCCTGTCGTTCTCCTTCCCCGGCGGCGCGATGAGCACCGACCGGTGCCGACGTCTGCTGGACGCGTACCGGGCCGCCTGCGCCCGCCCCACCTCGGTGCTGGTGCTCGGGGGCGGCCGCGACTTCTTCTCCAACGGCATCCATCTCGGCGTCATCGAGGCGTCAGCCGACCCCGCCGCGGAGTCCTGGGCGAACATCACGGCGATGGACGACCTCGTCGAGGCCGTCTTGACCACCACCGACCGGCTCGTCGTCGCGGCCCTCGGCGGCAACGCCGCCGCGGGGGGCGCGATGCTCGCGCTGGCGGCCGACGAGGTCTGGTGCCGCTCGGGCGTCGTCCTCAACCCGCACTACCGGCTGATGGGCCTCCACGGCTCCGAGTACTGGACGTACACCCTGCCCCGCCGCGTGGGTCCCGCCGTCGCCGAGCGGCTCACCTGCGACGCGCTGCCGCTGAGCGCCGCCGCGGCGGTCGAGCTGGGCCTGGTGGACCGCACGCTGCCCTGCGCGGCCGCGGAGTTCGCCGACGAGACCGTCCGGCTGGCGGGGCTGCTGGCGGCGTCGCCCGCCGCCGGGTCCCGCATCGCGGCGAAGAAGGCGCTGCGCGAGCGGGACGAGGCGAGGACCCCGCTCGCCGCGTACCGGGAGGCGGAGCTGGCCCGGATGCGCGCCACCTTCTTCGACCCGCGGGCCCCGTACCACGCGCTGCGCCGCGCCTTCGTCCGCAAGGAGCCGGCCTCCGCGACCCCGCCGCACCTGGCCCGGTCGGTCCCGGCGGATCGACGCCACATGCCGGACGCCGTCACCGGACTGGCCGTACAAGACAGCACACCGCCCGCCGGGCCCTGTTACCAAGAAGGAATGAGAGCGGAGTGCCCGTCCCCGGCTCCCCCTCACCCCCACCTCCAATTCCTGCCCAAGGAGGCATCCTCATGGATGCAGCAGCGCCGAGCACGGTAGAGGATCCCCCCATCCACATCCTCTGGATCAACGCGGGGCTGAGCTGCGACGGTGACTCGGTGTCCCTGACGGCGGCGATGCAGCCCAGCATCGAAGAGATCGTGATGGGCGTGCTGCCGGGTCTGCCCAAGATCGCGGTGCACTGGCCCCTGATCGACTTCGAGTGCGGGCCAGTCGGCGGCGCGGACACGTTCATCGAGTGGTTCTTCAAGGGCGAGCGGGGCGAGATCGACCCCTTCGTCCTCGTGATCGAGGGGTCCATCCCCAACGAGAAGATCAAGGCCGACGGCTACTGGTGCGGCTTCGGGGACAACCCCGAGACGGGCCAGCCCATCACGACCAGCGAGTGGATCGACCGGTTGGCGCCCAAGGCCCTGGCCGTCGTCGCCATCGGCACCTGCGCCACCTACGGCGGCATCCACGCGATGGAGGGCAACCCCACCGGCGCCATGGGCGTGCCCGACTACCTGGGCTGGGACTGGACCTCGAAGGCCGGCATCCCGATCGTGTGCGTGCCGGGCTGCCCCATCCAACCGGACAACTTCTCCGAGACGCTCACCTACCTGCTCTACCAGGCGGCCGGCTCCGCGCCGATGATCCCGCTCGACGACAAGCTGCGCCCCACCTGGCTGTTCGGCGCCACCGTCCACGAGGGCTGCGACCGGGCCGGGTACTACGAGCAGGGCCAGTTCGCGCACGTCTACGACTCGCCGCAGTGCCTGGTCAAACTGGGCTGCTGGGGCCCCGTCGTCAAGTGCAACGTGCCCAAGCGCGGCTGGATGAACGGCATCGGCGGCTGCCCCAACGTCGGCGGCATCTGCATCGCGTGCACCATGCCCGGCTTCCCCGACAAGTTCATGCCGTTCATGGACGAGCCGCCCGGGGCCAAGGTGTCCAGCAAGGCCAGCGGCGCGTACGGGGCCGCCGTCCGCAAGCTGCGCCAGATGACGGCGCGAACCGTCGACAAGGAACCGAAGTGGCGTCACACCGGGGAGGAACTCACCACCGGATACCGCCCGCCCTGGTGACCGGCGCGCCCCACCCGCAGTCCCCCGCGCACACCCCCGCGGTCCCCGCAGAGCCCGCTCCGAAGAAGGGTCACGGCAGACACGATGGCACCGAAGACGAAGGCGTCCGGCGACGGCTTGGTGGAGATGGCCTGGGATCCGATCACTCGGATCGTGGGCAGTCTCGGCATCCACACGAAGATCGACTTCAAGCAGAAGCGGGTGGCGGAGTGCTACAGCACCTCGTCGGTCTTCCGCGGCTACAGCGTCTTCATGCGCGGCAAGGACCCGCGCGACGCGCACTTCATCACCAGCCGCATCTGTGGGATCTGCGGGGACAACCACGCCACCTGTTCCGTCTACACGCAGAACATGGCCTATGGCGTGAAGCCGCCCCACCTCGCCGAGTGGATCATCAACCTCGGCGAGTCGGCGGAGTACATGTTCGACCACAACATCTTCCAGGAGAACCTGGTCGGGGTCGACTACTGCGAGAAGATGGTCCGCGAGACCAACCCCGGAGTCCTGGAACTGGCCGAGCGCACCGAGGCCCCGCACGCCGGCGACCACGGCTACCGCACCATCGCCGACATCATGCGCTCCCTGAACCCCATCGAGGGCGAGTTCTACCGCGAGGCCCTCCAGGTCAGCCGCTACACCCGCGAGATGTTCTGCCTGATGGAGGGGCGCCACGTGCACCCCTCCACCCTGTACCCGGGCGGCGTCGGCACCATCGCCTCCGTCCAGCTCTTCACGGACTACATGAGCCGCCTCATGAGGTACGTCGAGTTCATGAAGCGCGTCGTCCCGCTTCACGACGACCTCTTCGACTTCTTCTACGAGGCCCTGCCCGGCTACGAGGAGGTCGGTCGGCGCCGCGTGCTGCTCGGCTGTTGGGGCGCCCTCAACGACCCCGAGTACTGCGACTTCACCTACGCCAACATGTCCGACTGGGGTCGGAAGATGTTCGTCACCCCGGGCGTCATCGTGGACGGCAAACTCGTCACCAACGACCTCACCGAGATCAACCTCGGCATCCGCATCCTGCTCGGCAGCTCGTACTACGACGACTGGGCCGGCCAGGAGAAGTTCGTCACCCACGACCCGCTCGGCAACCCGGTCGACCCCCGCCACCCCTGGAACCAACACACCATCCCCGCCCCGCAGAAGCGCGACTTCGACGGCAAGTACAGCTGGGTGATGTCACCGCGCTGGTTCGACGGCAAGGACCACCTGGCCCTCGACACCGGCGGCGGCCCCATCGCCCGCCTGTGGTCCACAGCCCTGTCCGGGCTGGTCGACGTCGGCTACGTCAAGGCCACCGGGCACAGCGTCGTCATCAACCTGCCCCGGACGATGACCAAGCCGGAGACCACCTTCGAGTGGAAGATCCCGAAGTGGAGCAACGCGCTGGAGCGCAACCGCGCCCGCACGTACTTCCAGGCGTACGCCGCCGCCATCGCCCTGCACTGCGCCGAGAAGGGACTGGAAGAGGTCCGCGCCGGACGCACCCAGACCTGGGAGAAGTTCGAAGTGCCGGACGAGTCCATCGGAGTCGGTTTCACCGAGGCCGTCCGGGGCGTGCTCTCGCACCACATGGTGATCCGCGACGGCAAGATCGCCAACTACCACCCCTACCCACCCACCCCGTGGAACGCCAGCACCCGCGACACCTTCGGCACTCCCGGCCCCTACGAGGACGCGGTCCAGAACACGCCGATCTTCGAGGAGAACCCCCCGGAGAACTTCAAGGGCATCGACATCATGCGCGCCGTGCGCAGCTTCGACCCCTGCCTCCCCTGCGGCGTCCACATGTACGTCGGCAACGGGCAGACCGTGAAGCAGATGCACGTGCCCACCGGCCTGAGCGGACTGGGCGGATGAGCGCCCCCGCCGCCACCCTCCGGACCGGCCTGCGGATCGAGGAGGTCCTCGACCGGCTGGCCGACACCGGCGATCGCGAGGTCTGCGCCGCCGCCGAGGAACTGGTCCGCGTCCTGATGGACCTCTACGGTTCCGGCCTGGCCCGGATCACCTCGCGGCTCGACGCGGACGCCCTCGCCCCGTTGCTGGACGACGAACTCGTCTCCAGCCTGCTGGCCCTGCACGACCTGCACCCCGAGGACGTGCACACCCGGATCGCCCGAGCCCTGGACGGCCTGGGCGACCCGGTGGAGCTCCTCGGCTTCGACGAAGCGTCGGGAACGCTGCGCCTGCGGGCCGCGGCGAGCGGAGGCTGCGGCTGCGGCGGTACCGGCGACGGCCTACGCGAGGCCGCCGAGGCGGTGCTGGCCTCCTTCGCACCCGAGGTGACCGCCGTCGAAGTGGAGCCGGCCGGGGCACCGCCGCAACCGCTGCTCCAGATCGGCACCCGCCCGCAGGCCCCGGTCCGGGTGCCGTGAGCGCGCCCCGCACCTGGTCCCCGCCGTCCGCGCGGACGGCGGGGCCGCCCGGCCTGCGCCGCTTCACGCGCCCGCGGGAACCCCGGACCGAGAGCTGCGAACTGTGCGGGGCGGCGGTCGCCGAAGAAAGCCACCGCCACTTGGTCGAGACCGAGAAGCGGGCTCTGGTCTGCGCCTGCACGGCCTGCGCCCTGCTGTTCGACCGGCCGGGCGCCGCCACCGGTCGCTACCGTGCCGTCCCCGACCGCTACCTCCACGACCCGGGCCACCGCCTCGACGACGGCGCCTGGGACCTCCTCCAGATCCCCGTGGGCGTCGCGTTCTTCTTCCGCAACGCCGCCCTGGACCGGCTCGTCGCGCTCTACCCGAGCCCGGCCGGGGCCACCGAGAGCGAACTCGATCCCGGCACCTGGCAGACGGCGCTGGGCGGCAGCGCCCTGGCCGGCCTGCTGCTGCCGGACGTCGAGGCGCTGCTGCTGCGCCGCCGGGAGGGACGCGTCGACTGCTACCTCGTCCCCATCGACATCTGCTACGAACTGGTGGGCCGGATGCGCCTCCTGTGGCAGGGCTTCGACGGCGGCGCCGAAGCCCGCGCCGCGCTGGAGGAGTTCTTCGCCGGTGTCGAACGGCGCGCCAGGGCCGTGCCCGCGGAGGTCGCGCCATGACCGAGTTCGGCTTCACCTGCACCGGAGTGCGCGCGGACCCGTATGCCGCCGGCCCCACGCTCGTCTTCCGCCTCGCCGTCACCGCCTCGGCGAACACCCGGGTGCACGCCCTCGCGCTGCGCTGCCAGATCCGCGTCGAACCGGCCCGCCGGAGCTACGGGGACGCCGAGGCGGAGGGCCTGGCCGACCTGTTCGGCGAGCGCTCACGCTGGGGCAACACCCTGCGGCCCGTGCAGTTCGCCCAGGTGGCGCTGATGGTGCCGAGCTTCACCGGATCGACCGAGGTGGACTTGGCCGTGCCGTGCACCTACGACATGGACATCGCCGCGTCCCGGTACTTCACCGCCTTGGAGGACGGCGAGGCACCCCTGCTGATGCTGTTCTCCGGCACCGCCTTCACCGGGGCAGGCGGTTTCCACGTCGAGCCCGTCCCCTGGGACCGGGAGGCGGCCTACCGGATGCCGGTGACGGTGTGGCGGGAGATGATCGAGCAGCACTTCCCCGGCTGCGGCTGGCTGCGCCTGCCCCGCGACGCCATGGACGAACTGCTCGCCTACCGCTCCCGGCACGCGCTCGCCTCCTGGGAGGCGACCGTACGCGCCCTCCTCGCCGAGGCCGCCCCCGTACCGGTCCGGCCCTCCCCGCCCGAGCGCCTGCGGGCGGGACCGGCGCAGCGCGTCGGCGAACGGACGGCGCCATGACGACCGCCGCGCTCGACGCGCGCTTCGAGACCGCCCGGCAGGTGGCCGACGCGGTCCTCTTCGAGGGGTACGTGCTCTACCCGTACCGGGCCTCGGCCGCCAAGAACCGGCTGCGCTGGCAGTTCGGCGTGCTCGTGCCCCCGGCCTGGGCGCCCGTGCACGATGAGCACTGCCTCCAGCAGACCGAACTCCTGATGGAACCCAAGGGGGACGCCACCCTCGCCGTCGAGCTCCGGTTCCTGCACGCGCAGCGGCGTACCGTCCAAGAGGCCGCGCCCGACGGGACCTTCTCGGACGTCGACGAACTGCACCTCGTCGACCGGGTCCTCGTCCCGTGGGACGAGGGAACCGAGGAACGCGTCGAGCTCGCCGTGGACCTCGGGGAACTGACCGGCGACGGCGTGACCCTGCCCTTCACCCGCCCCGCCGGCGAGGAAACCGAACCGGTCCTCGACGCCGACGGCCGGACGGTCGGTCGGTTGGTGCGGCGCACCGAGGAGATCAGCGGCGTCCTGCGCCTGCGCGCGAGCGAACTGGACTGTGCCTACCGGGTGTTCAAACTCACCGCGGTCGTGGAGAACACCGGCGGCTGGCAGCCCGGGGCCGGGGGCACGGGCCGCGACGCGGCCCTGTCCCGCTCCCTCGTCGCCGCCCACCTCCTGCTCGGACTGGGCGCGGGCCGGTTCCTGTCGATGACCGACCCGCCGGAATGGGCCAAGTCGGCCACGGCGGGCTGCGTCAACCGACACACCTGGCCCGTCCTCGCCGGGGAACCCGGCCGCGCCGACGTCGTCCTGTCCTCCCCGATCATCCTGGAGGACCACCCCGGCATCGCCCCGGAAAGCATCGGCGCGATGTACGACGCCACCGAGATCGACGAGATCCTCGCCCTGCGCACCGCGGCCCTGACCGACCAGGAGAAGCGCGAGGCGCGCGGTACGGACCCCCGCGCCGCCGCCGTGATCGACCTCGCCGAGTCGATGCCGCCCGAGGTGCTCGAACGGCTGCACGGCGCGGTGCGGGCCCTGCGCGAGATCACCGACCCCGACGTGCCGTCGGACGCCCCCACCGGTCTCGAACCCCGCGGCGCACAGACCGTGTTCAAGCCTGAGACCCCCTGGTGGGACCCGGCCGGCGCGGACGCCGCGGAACCGGTCCCCGACCACGTCCTCGTCGACGGCGTCCCGGTGGGTGTGGGCAGCCGCGTCCTGCTGCGGCCCGGCCTGCGGCGCACCGACGCCCAGGACCTGTTCGTCCAGGGCCGCGCCGCCCAGGTCGAGGCCGTCCTGCACGACGTCGACGGCGGCGTGCACCTCGCGGTCACCGTCGAAGGGGACCCGGGCGCCGACATCCGGCGCGAGCAGGGCCGGTTCCTCTACTTCCAACCCGACGAGGTCGCACCCCTGGAGGAGCCGTGACGCGCGGAACGCTGATCGCCGGAATCGGCAACGTGTTCCTCGGCGACGACGGGTTCGGCGTCGAGACCGTGCGCCGGCTGACCGCTCACTCGCTGCCCGGCCATGTCGAGGTGGTGGACTTCGGCGTCCGCGGCGTCCACCTCGCCTACCAGCTCCTCGACGGCTACGACACCCTCGTCCTGGTCGACGCCACCGCGCGCGGCGGCGAGCCCGGCACGCTCTACCTGATCGAGGTCGGGGAACCGGGCGGGATCGGGGGCCCGGCCGTCCTGGACGGCCACCACATGTCCCCGGACGCCGTACTGGCCCTGCTCGACACGCTGTGCGCCGGCACGGGTGGCACCCCGCCCCGCCGAACCCTGGTGCTGGGCTGCGAACCCGCCACCGTCGAGGAGGGCATGGGGCTGAGCCCCGCCGTGGCCGCCTCGGTGCCGGAGGCCGTGCGGATGCTCGTGGAACTCGTACACGAAGACCTGGTGCGAACCGAGGAGAGAACCCGATGAAGCAGCACTGTAGGAATACCCACGCGGCCAAGGGCCCGGTGACCAAGGCCCTCTGCCTCGGCATCACCGCCGTGACCCTGCTCGTGATCGCCGCGCAGTACCCGGACATCAAGCGTTATCTGCGCATCCGCAGCATGTGACCCGGTGACCCGGTGACCCGGTGACCCGGTGACCCGCGCACGCCCACCGCACGCCCCGCGCCCGAATGGCGTACGGGGCGTGCGGCGCGTCGGCGTGGCCGCGCGTGCGGCCCGCTTCCTGCCGGTCTAATGAGGCCCGGCAGGACGGAGTCCCATGCACGAGATGTCGATCGCCATGGCCGTGGTCAACCAGGTCGAAGAGGCGGCCGGGGCCGCCGGCGCGAGTGAGGTGACCGAGGTCCGGCTCCAGGTCGGGGAACTGGCCGGAGTCGTACCCGACGCACTCGCCTTCTGCTTCGAGCTGGCCTGCGCCGGGACGGTCCTGGAAGGCGCCGCGCTCACCACCGAATCCGTACCGGGCCGCGCTCGGTGCCGTTCGTGTCCGGGGGACTGGCCCGTCGGCATGCCGCCCGCCCTGTGCTGTCCCGGCTGCGGCACCGCAACGGACGTCGAACTGCTCTCCGGCCGCGAGCTGCAGATCCTCAGTGTCACCTGGGAAGACGATCAGGCACGCGAACCGGGCCCCGCCCACCGATCTGTGAGGAGCGCTGAACCATGTGCCGAGTGGTCGACCTGAAACAGGCGGTACTGGCCAAGAACGAGGCGGCCGCGCAAACCCTGCGCGTCGAACTCACCGCACGCGGCACGACCGTGGTCAACCTACTGTCCAGCCCGGGCAGCGGGAAGACGGCCCTGCTGGAAGCCGAACTCGACCTCGCCCGCCGGCGCGGCGTGCCCGTCGCGGCCCTCACCGCGGACCTCGCGACCGAGAACGACGCGCTGCGCCTGGGTCGTTCGGGCGTTCCCGTCAAGCAGGTCCTCACCGACGGACTCTGTCACCTGGAAGCGGCGATGCTGAGCCGGCACCTGGACGGGTGGCTGCCCGAGGACACCCGGCTGCTGTTCGTGGAGAACGTGGGCAACCTGGTGTGCCCGGCCTCCTACGACCTCGGGGAGTCGCTGCGGGTCGCCCTCGCCTCCGTCACCGAGGGCGAGGACAAGCCGTTGAAGTACCCGACCGCCTTCGGGCTCGCGCAACTGGTGGTGGTCACCAAGACCGACATCGCCGAGGCCGTCGAGTTCGACGAGGCCGCCTTCCGTGCCAACGTCCGGCAGGTCAACCCCGGTGTGGAGGTGGTGCTCACCTCCGCCCGCACGGGCGCGGGCGTCGGCACCCTGCTGGAACGGGCGCTCTCCGTCGCGGACGGCCGCCCCGCGCACACGCCGGTGATGGCGGCCGGGAGCCACTCCCACCACGACCACGGCCACGACGCCCACCACGACCACGCGCACCCTCCCGTGGTGCGGACGCGCTGATGGACGCCGTCGAACGCCGCCGGGTCACGGTGCGGGGCGTGGTCCAGGGCGTGGGCTTTCGCCCGTACGTCTACGGTCGGGCCACCGCGCTCGGCCTGGCCGGCCACGTCACCAACACCCCGGAGGGCGTGGTCGCGGAGGTCGAGGGCGCCCGGGCGGCGGTCACCGAGTTCTGCGAACGGCTCGCGACGGACGCCCCGCCCCTCGCGCTCGTCGACACAGTCGACCACTGCGAGGTCCCCCTCGCGGGCGGCGCGGGTTTCACCATCATCGCCTCCAGGAGCGGCGGCCCCGCCCGTACGCTGGTCTCCCCGGACGTCGCCACCTGCGCCGACTGCCTCGCCGAGCTGGCCGACCCCGCCGACCGCCGCCACCGCCACCCCTTCATCACCTGCACCCACTGCGGCCCGCGCTTCACCATCGTCACCGGACTGCCCTACGACCGGGCCCACACCACCATGGCGCCCTTCCCCATGTGCCCCGACTGCGCCCGCGAGTACGCCGATCCCGCCGACCGCCGTTTCCACGCCCAGCCCGTCGCCTGTCTCGCCTGCGGGCCCCGCCTGCGACTGGTGGCCGGAACACCGCCGCGGGAGGTGCCGGACGTGGACCCGGTGGCGGAGGCCCGCCGGCTGCTGGCCCGGGGAGCGGTCCTCGCGGTCAAGGGCCTCGGCGGCTACCACCTCGCCTGCGACGCCTCCAACGAGGAAGCCGTGGCCACCCTGCGCCGCCGCAAGGCCCGGGGGAAGAAGCCGTTCGCCCTCATGGCCCGCGACCCCGACGACCTCGCGGCCCTCGTCGTGATCGGCCCCGAGGAGCGCGCCCTGCTCACCGGAGGCGTCCGCCCCATCGTGCTGCTGCGCCGCCGTGCCGCCGGCCCGGGCGACCCGGCGGTGGCCGAAGGCGTCGCCCCGGGCAGCCCCGACCTCGGGGTGATGCTCCCGTACACGCCCGTGCACCACCTGCTGCTCGGCCTGCCCGGTGACCTTCCGGGCCCCCGGCTCCTCGTCATGACCAGCGGCAACCTGGCGGGCGAACCGATCGTCACCGACGACGCCGAAGCCCTGGAGCGACTGGGCCCGCTCGCCGACGCCTGGCTCACCCACGACCGCCCCGTACACGTACCCTGCGACGACTCCGTGGTGCGCGTCTGCGACGGCCAACCGCTCGTCCTGCGGCGCTCCCGCGGCTACGCGCCACTGCCCCTCACGCTCCCCGTGACCGTCCCGGCGACGCTGGCCGTCGGAGGGGACCTCAAGAACACCTTCTGCCTCGGGGAAGGGCGCCGGGCCTGGCCGTCCGCCCATGTCGGGGACATGGACGACCTCGCCACGCAGTACGCCTTCGAGCGCGCCGTCGGGCAGTTGGAGAGCATCACCGGGGTCGTCCCCGCCCTGCTCGCCGCCGACCGGCACCCCGGCTACCGCTCGGGACGATGGGCGGCGCGCAACGCCGGCTCCCGACCGCTGCTCCGCGTCCAGCACCACCACGCGCACATCGCCTCCGCGATGGCCGAACACGGCCTGACCGGCGAGCGACAGGTCATCGGCGTCGCGTTCGACGGCACCGGTTACGGCGACGACGGCGCGGTATGGGGCGGCGAGTTCCTCCTCGCGGACTATGCGGAGAACACCCGCTTCGCACACCTGGCCTACGTCCCGCTGCCCGGCGGTGACGCCGCCGTACGGCGCCCGTACCGCATGGCCCTCTCCCACCTGCGCGCGGCGGGCATCGACTGGACGCCCGACCTGCCGTGCGTCGAGGTTTGCCCTGCGGACGAACTACGGCTGTTGCGCGTCCAGTTGGATCGCGACCTGAATTGCGCGCCCACCTCCAGCATGGGGCGGCTCTTCGACGCCGTCTCCTCGCTGGCGGGCATCTGCCACCACGCGGGCTACGAGGCCCAGGCCGCGATCGAGCTGGAGTCCGCGGCGCTGGACGCTCCCGGGGCGGGGCCCGTGTACGCCTTCACCCTGAGACCGGCGCGAGGCGACGCGGCGGACGCGCCGCTCGTCGCCGACCCGGCCCCCGTCCTGCGGGCCGTCGTGGCCGACCTGCGGGCGGGCGCCGGACCGTCCACGATCGCGGCGCGCTTCCACGGCGCGGTCGCCTCGCTCGTCACCACCGTCTGCGCGGCGGCGCGCGAGCGACACGGCTCGGACACCGTCGCCCTCACCGGCGGGGTCTTCGGCAACAGCCTGCTGGCCTCGGCCTGCGCCACCGGGCTGCGCGAGAGCGGCTTCACCGTACTGCGCCACCGCCTGGTCCCGCCGAACGACGGGGGTCTGGCGCTCGGCCAGCTCATGGTGGCGGCGGCGCGCGGTGACACCACGGACGCCGCCGGCCACACCACGGAACACCCACAGCGAGGAGAAGTCCATGTGCCTGGCGGTACCCGGCAGAGTGCTTGAGATCGCGGAGGAGAACGGCACCCGAATGGCCACCGTCGACTTCGGAGGCGTGGTCAAGGAGGTGTGCCTGGAGTACCTGCCGGATCTCCGGGTGGGCGAGTACGCGATCGTCCACGTCGGATTCGCCCTCCAGCGCCTGGACGAGGAATCCGCCCGCCAGACGCTGGAGCTCTTCACCCAACTCGGAATGCTCCAGGAGGAGTTCGGCGACCCCTGGGAGCAGGCGGCGCAGGCGGGCGGTGCTGTCTGGCCCTTCGAGGAGGCCGCCCCGACCGACCAAGGCGGCCGGACCGAGCAAGAGGCCCAGGCCGAGGGAGACGGCCGGACCGAGGGAGACGGCCGGACCGAGGGGCCGGCCGCAGGGCACGTACCGCAGGAGGCACGGCAGTGAAGTACATCGAAGAGTTCCAGGACCCCGACCTCGCCCGCCGGCTCTTGGACGACATCCACGCCACGGTCACCCGGCCGTGGGCTTTGATGGAGGTCTGCGGTGGCCAGACGCACACCATCATCCGACACGGCATCGACCAACTGTTGCCGGAGCAGGTGGAGTTGATCCACGGCCCGGGCTGTCCGGTGTGCGTCACGCCGCTGGAGGTGATCGACAAGGCGCTGGAGATCGCCTCCCGCCCCGGCGTGATCTTCTGCTCCTTCGGCGACATGCTCCGCGTGCCGGGAACGGGCCGCGACCTGTTCCAGGTGCGCGGCGAGGGCGGTGACGTCAGGGTCGTCTACTCCCCCCTGGACGCGCTCAAGATCGCGCGGCAGAACCCGGGGCGCGAGGTCGTCTTCTTCGGGATCGGCTTCGAGACCACCGCGCCGCCGAACGCGATGACGGTGTACCAGGCGAAGAGGCTCGGCATCCCCAACTTCAGCCTGCTGGTCTCCCACGTCCGGGTACCCCCGGCGATCGAGGCGATCATGCGCTCGCCGAGCTGCCGGGTCCAGGGTTTCCTCGCCGCCGGTCACGTGTGCAGCGTGATGGGCATGGGGGAGTACCCCGAATTGGCGGCCCGTCACCGGGTGCCGATCGTGGTGACCGGCTTCGAACCGCTGGACATCCTGGAGGGCGTGCGCCGCGCGGTCCGGCAGTTGGAGCGCGGGGAGCACACCGTCGACAACGCCTACGCGCGCGCCGTCCGCCCGGAGGGGAACCCCGCGGCGCTCGCCATGCTGGAGGACGTCTTCGAGGTCACCGACCGGGCGTGGCGCGGTATCGGCGTCATCCCCGACAGCGGCTGGCGACTGTCCGAGCGCTACCGGGAGTTCGACGCCGAGCACCGTTTCTCGGTGACCGGCATCACCACCAGTGAGCCCGCCGAGTGCCGCAGCGGCGAGGTTCTCCAAGGCCTCATCAAACCGAACGAGTGCGAGGCCTTCGGCACCACCTGTACGCCGCGCACCCCGCTCGGGGCCACCATGGTCTCCAGCGAGGGCGCCTGCGCCGCGTACTACCTCTACCGGCGCCTCGAACTCACCCCGGCCCGTACGGGGCCGCCCGCGCCGGCGGACCCGCGCGAGAGCGCCGCACCGATGGAGGCGAGCCCCGTTGCCTGAGACCACACAGCCCGGGACCACACTGCCCACGCAGTCCGGGACCACGCTGGACGTCACGGGGTGGACCTGCCCGGCCCCGCTGCGGGACCGCCCCCGCGTGGTGATGGGCCACGGCGGCGGCGGGGCGCTCTCCGCCGAACTGGTCGAGCACCTCTTCGCGCCCGCCTTCGGCGGCGAGACGCTGGCGCAGCTCGGCGACTCCGCCGTGCTCTCGCTGGGCGGTGTCCGGCTGGCCTTCTCCACCGACTCCTACGTGGTGCGGCCGCTGTTCTTCCCCGGCGGCAGCATCGGCGATCTCGCGGTCAACGGCACGGTCAACGACCTGGCGATGAGCGGCGCCCGGGCCGCCTACCTCTCCTGCGGCTTCATCCTCGAAGAGGGCGTGGAGATGTCCGTGGTGGCCAAGGTGGCCGAGACCCTGGGCGCCGCGGCACGCGCGGCGGGGGTGGAGGTGGCGACCGGCGACACGAAGGTGGTCGAAGCCGGGCACGGCGACGGCGTCTACGTCAACACCGCCGGGATCGGGCTGATCCCGGACGGCGTGGACCTGCGCCCGCAGCGCGTCGTCCCCGGCGACGTCGTGATCGTCAGCGGTGAGATCGGACTGCACGGCGTGGCCATCATGAGCGTGCGCGAGGGCCTGGAGTTCGGCGTGGACGTCCAGAGCGACTGCGCCGCGCTCGGCGGCCTCGTTGACGCCATGCTCGCGGTCACCCCGGACCTGCACGTCCTGCGGGACCCGACCCGCGGCGGTCTGGCGGCCGCCCTGAACGAGATCGCCGCCGCCTCGGGGGCGGGCGTCGTCATCCGTGAGGGCGCGGTCCCGATCCCTGACCCGGTGGCCAACGCGTGCGCCATCCTCGGCCTCGACCCCCTGTACGTGGCCAACGAGGGAAAGCTGGTCGCGTTCGTACCGCGGGAACACGCCGAGGCGGTGCTCGAAGCGATGCGCGCCCACCCCCTGGGCCGTCGCGCGGCGGTGATCGGCGAGGCGGTGGAGGCCCATCCGGGCCTGGTCGTGGCCCGCACGGGCCTGGGCGGCACCCGCGTGGTGGACCTGCCGATCGGGGAGCAGCTGCCGCGCATCTGCTGAGCCGCAGGGACCTGACGAGCGGCCCCCGCGCGGCGGGGCCGCTCGTCCGCGTACCGGCACGGTCCGTCAACGCGCCGTCCAGCCGCCGTCGATGACCAGGGAGGTGCCGGTGATGGAGCCCGAGTGCGGGCCGCACAGCACGAGGGCCGCCGAGGCCACCTCTTCCGGCTCGATGAGCCGTGCGACCGGGGACCGGGCGAGGAGCACCTCGTTCAGCACGTCGTCGGGGCTGACCCCGTGGGCCAGCGCCTGGTCCCGGATCTGGCCCTCCACCAGGGGGGTGCGGACGTACCCCGGGCTCACGCAGTTGCTGGTGACGCCGTACGGGGCGCCCTCCAGGGCGGCGACCTTGCTCAGCCCCTCCAGGGCGTGCTTCGCGGCCACGTACGCCGACTTGTAGGGGCTGGCGCGCAGACCGTGCACGCTGGAGATGTTCACCACCCGGCCCCAGCCGCCCGCGTACATGTGCGGCAGTACGTGACGCAGGAGCAGGAACGGCGCGGTGACCATCACCTGCTGGATGAGGGCGAACCGCTCGGGGGCGAACTCGGTGATCGGGGCGACGTGCTGGAGTCCCGCGCTGTTGACCAGCACGTCCACCTCGCGGGGCAGCGCTCCGATGGCCGCCGCGTCCGCCAGGTCGGCGGTGTGCGCCCGGCCGCCGATCGCCGCCGCGACGGTCTTCGCGGCCTCCTCGGCGATGTCCACCACGTGTACGGTCGCGCCGGCCGCGGCCAAGGCGTGGGCGCAGGCCCGGCCGATGCCGCTGCCGCCACCGGTCACCAGTGCCACCCGCCCGCCGAGATCGGCGGCGCAGGGGGTGGGAAGTGTGCTCGTCATGACCGCACACAGTAGGCGCGGCGCCGGGCGGCGCCCATGGGTGACGCCCACACAGCCGTCCGGACCGCTGTGGCGCGCACCGCCATCCGTGGCGGGGGATCCGGACGCGTGTCCGAGGCTGCGCCGGTCGGGCTCATCCGTTCGCGGGAAAGCCGCCCCAGGGGTAAAGCCGGGACCCGGTCGCGGACGAAGAAGGAGTGCGGACCCGAACCGGGCCGTGCGACGCGCTTGTCGCGGGTCGCTGGATGCGTCTGAAGGAGACACCTCGTGTCGCGTGTTCTGAAGAGTGTCGCGATGGCCCTGGCTGCCGGTGCCCTGGTCGTCGGCGGAGCCTCGGCGGCGTCGGCCGACGCCAATGCGGAGGGCGTCGCCGTCGGTTCGCCGGGCGTGCTCTCCGGCAACGTCGTCCAGGTTCCGATCCACATCCCGATCAACCTCTGCGGCAACTCGGTCAGCGTCATCGGCGCGCTGAACCCGGCGGGCGGCACCGTCTGCGTCAACGACTGACCCGTCGTTCCGTCGTGCCCCACGGGCCCGTCAACTGCCGCTCCGGCGGCGGGTGGCGGGCCCCGCGCATGCCCGGGACCCGGTTGACAGGCTCGGGTCCACACTCCATGATTCCACTAATCACTTAATGGATTCATGGAGAGGGGGAGGCGTGGGGGAAGCGACCGTTCCCGTTCCCGCCGACACCCGGTGGGCGCTCGAAGCGCGTGGGCTGGGGAAGAAGTACCGCCGGGGGTGGGCGCTGCGCGACTGCACCTTCCGGATCCCCGCC
Source organism: Streptomyces sp. Tek67B01 (assembly GCF_055231995.1). Classification (NCBI taxonomy): domain Bacteria; kingdom Bacillati; phylum Actinomycetota; class Actinomycetes; order Kitasatosporales; family Streptomycetaceae; genus Streptomyces; species Streptomyces sp. Tek67B01. Next base: position 687,996 of record NZ_JBUYUY010000001.1, on the reverse strand, counting down.
GGCCGTGTCTGTGCCCTCGTGGGCCCCAACGGCGCGGGAAAGAGCACACTGCTGAGCCTGGCGACCCGGCTCACCGAACCGTCGGCAGGTGAACTGAGGATCTTCGGCGGCCCGGCCGGCGAGCCCGCCGCGATGCCACGCTGGGCCTACCTCGCGCAGGACAAGCCGCTGTTCAAGAGGCTCACGGTGGCGCAGACACTGCGCATGGGCGAGGAGCTCAACCCCGGCTGGGACCGGGGGGTCGCCGAACGGATCGTGCGGGCCGGGAGGCTCCGGCCGGACAGCCGCGTCGCCGAGCTGTCGGGAGGCCAGCGCACGCGGGTCGCCTTCGCGCTCGCTTTCGGCAAGCGTCCCGAACTGCTCCTGCTGGACGAACCCATGGCCGACCTCGACCCGGTGGCCCGGGACGAGATGGGCGCGCTGCTGATGTCCGAGGCCGCCGAACACGGCACGACCGTGCTGATGTCCTCGCACCTCCTCGGCGAGCTGGAGCAGATGTGCGACTTCCTGCTCGTCCTCGACGGCGGACGCGTCCGCATGGCCGGTGAAACCGAGGAACTCGTACCCATGCACACCCTGGTCACCGGGGTGACCACCCCCGACGGAGCGCTTCCGGACGCCCTGGCCGCCCACACCGTCATCGAAACGCGCACGGCCGGCCGTCAGTTCACCGCCCTCGTGCTGCGCCAAGGACCGTTGAACGAGGAGTGGCAGCTCACCGAGCCCGGTATGGAGGACGTACTCCTCGCCTACCTCCGCTCGCCCGACGCCCCCGCGCTGATCGCCCCGACGGCGGCGCCCGCACATCGAGAGGAGCACGCGGCATGACGACGCTCACCCACTCCGAGGCCGACCCGTACACCGACACCCGGCGCCGGGGGCCGCGCGGACTGCTCTGGCTGATGGTGCGCGTGCACCGCATCGCCCTGCTCGCCTGTCTGGCCGTGACCGTCCTCGCCGCCGCCTGGATCGTGTACCAGCGCGGCGCGATGCTCGACACGCTGCACGCGGCCGGCTGGCCCGGGAAATCCGCCGACACCCTGGACGGTGAAGTGGCCAACCGGCTCACCAACCGCTTCGGCTCCTACGCGAACACCCTGGCCTTCCTGCCCGCGATGCTGGGGGTGGTCCTGGGCGCCTCGCTCATCGCCTCCGACCTGGAGCACGGCACCGCGCGCCTGGTCACCACCCAGTCCGTGTCCCGGGACCGTTGGCTGATGGCGAAGCTCGGCTTCGCCCTGACCGTCGTCACCGTCACGACCGTGCCCCTGAGCCTGCTCTTCGGCTGGTGGCGGGACGCCCTCGGGCCGTTCGCCGGCGCCGACTGGCTGCACGACCCCACCTTCGACGCCGGCGGACCGGTACTGCCGGCGACCGCCCTCTTCACCACCTCGCTGGGCCTCGCCATCGGGGCACTGACCCGGCGCGTGGTGAGCGCGATGGTGCTGACCTTCATCACCTCCTGGGTCGCCCTGACCATGGCCGACGTGTGCAAGAACAGGTTGGCCACGCCGCGCCGGATCTCCTTCCCGCTCGGCGCCGACCAGCCGCCCGCACTCGACCACGTCGTGCAGGTCGACCAGTGGGTGGGCACCGCGTCCGGGAAGCTCTACGGATGGGGCACCTGCGTCTCGGACGCGTCCCCCCAGGCCTGCCGGGCACGGCTCGGCATCGTCAACTCGGTCTGGGACTACTTCGGCGACGACCAGCGGCTCGGTATGCAGTGGACCGCCGCCGGGGTGTTGCTGGCGGCGAGCGCCGTCCTCGTCACCCTGTTCCTCGCGCGGCTCCGCCGGGCCCCGCTCACGTCATAGAGTGACAGGCCACCACACGACGACGAAGGAGGCGGGCACATGGTCGTATTCCACATCGAACGGCGCGGCGGGCTGCCCGCCTACCTGCAGATCGTCCGGCAGGTGGAACGGGCACTGCGCATGGGCGCATTGGTCGAGGGCGACAAGCTGCCCACGGCCGCGCAGGTCGCCGCGGCCACCAAGGTCAACCCCAACACCACGCTCAAGGCCTACCGGGAACTGGAACGCGCCGGCCTCGTCGAAGTCCGTCAGGGCGCCGGGACGTTCGTCACCCACGTCCCGCGACCGGCCGGCACGAAGGCGGACCCGGCCCTGCGCGGCGGGCTCGCGGCATGGATGCGGGACGCGCGCGAGAAGGGCCTCGGAGCGTCCGAGGTGGTCGCCCTGTTCGAGACCGTCCTCCCCGAGGTGTTCCCCGAGGGTGCCGGTGCCCCGCGCAGCGCGGAGCCGCTCGTGTGAGGGTGGCGCCGCCCACCCCTCGTCCTCAACCGGGGCGCGCGGGTTTTGGTTTGGCGGACCATCCTCAATACGATCCGGCGATGATCACAAGAAAATGGGTGGCGGCCGGGGCCTGTGGCCTGCTGGCCACACTGGCCGTCGGGCTCCTCCCGGCGACCGCCTCTGCCGGTGAACCCGTATCCAAGGAACCCCCCAAGGTCGAACTGGTACTGGACGTCAGCGGTTCCATGCGGGCCACCGACATCGACGGCCAGTCCCGGATGTCCGCCGCGAAGCAGGCGTTCAACGAGGTGCTCGACGCCGTACCCGACGAAGTACGGCTCGGCATACGGACCCTGGGCGCCACCTACCCCGGTGACGACCGGAACGTCGGCTGCAAGGACACCAAGGCGCTCTACCCCGTCGGACCGCTCAACCGGACCGAGGCCAAGACGGCGGTGGCCACCCTCGCCCCCACCGGCTGGACACCCATCGGGCCGGCCCTGCTGGGCGCCGCCGACGACCTCAAGGGCGGTGACGCCACCCGTCGGATCGTACTCATCACGGACGGCGAGGACACCTGCGCCCCGCTCGACCCGTGCGAGGTGGCCCGGGACATCGCCGCCCAGGGCATCCACCTGACCATCGACACGCTCGGACTCGTCCCGGACGCCAAGACGCGGGACCAGCTCGTCTGCATCGCCGAGGCCACCGGCGGCACCTACACCTCCGTGCAGCACAAGCAGGAACTCTCCGGCCGCGTACGGCAACTCGTCGACCGGGCGGCGGCTCCCGTCGTCACCCCGGTCGCCGCCCAGGGCGCCAAGGAGTGCCGCGACGCGCCGAAGTTGGGCGCGGGGCTCTACAGCGACCGCGAGACCTTCGGCGAGCACCGCTGGTACAAGGTCGACGTCAAGCCCGGCCAGGAGCTCCGCGCTTCGGTGAGTCTCGCCGCCGACCGGGCCGTCAACAACGACTACGGCGTGATGTTGCGCGCCTCGACCGCGCACGGCCGGGAGATCGTCCGCGGCTCCGAGGCCGGCGACGGACGAACCGACCTGATCTCCACCGGCCTGCGCTACCCGAAGCCGGTCCTCGACGACGCCGACGGGAACGCCGAAACGGCCCCCGAGACCGTCTGCCTCCAGGTCAGCAATTCCTTCTCGGCGCCGGCGTCGGTCAAGACGACGCCGGGCATGCCGCTGGAGCTGACGATCGACCTGGTGGACGGCCCCGACCGGGCGTCCGACGTGGCGGCCTTCGGTCTCGGCCGGGGCTGGTGGCTGCTCGGTGTGCTGGTCCTCACCGGCCTCGTCGTCGGTCTGGTCTGGGGCTGGATCTCCCGCTGGCGTATCTCGGTCTGGAGGACCAACTGATGCGTACCGTACGCGTACTGACCGCCGCCCTGTTGACCGGCGTCGGCCTGCTCGGCCCGGCGGGCGCCGCCCTGGCCGACGGCCCTTCGCCGAAACCGAGCGGTTCCGCGGCCGGACCGACCGAGGCCGGCACCGCCTTCCGTACCGCCACGCCGATCAAGCTCGGCCAGGACGCGACCGCCGACGCCTCCACGGGTGACTACCTCTACTGGTCGTTCCCGCTCGACGCGGGGCAGCGGAGCACGGTGCGGGCCAAGGTGGAGCTTCCGCCGTCCGCCTCCCGGCACGCCGCCTCGACCTGGCGGATCGACGTCTACGACGGACTGCGCCGCCGCCGGCCCTGCATGTACGGGGTCCAGGCGGCGCCGGCGCCCAAGGAGAGCACCACACTGGAGCTGTCCTGCACGCTCAGCCCGGTCCGTACCGGCGCCGACACGTGGTCCGACGACCCGCTTCCGGGCACCTACTACCTGCGCCTGACGGTCGTGGACCTCGCGCAGGAGGACCTCGGTCAGCCCGTACGGGCGCAGGTCCGGGCGGACGCGAGGGACCTGGGCGGCGCCTACGCGGTGGACGGCGCCGTAGCCGCCCCGCTGGTCCCGGGCATCGCCGCGACCCGGCAGACCGGGGCCGCGGCCGTCGCCGGCACCGAACCGGAGGACGGCTGGGCCGGCGGTTGGTGGTCCGATCGCTGGATCTGGACCGCGGCCGGGGGACTCCTCGGCGGCCTCGCCGGGATCGCCGGATACCGTCTCACCCGCGGATCGGGCCGCCCCTCGCCCCGCGGCTGACGCGAAGGGGCCGCCGCGGCGCAGCGCCGCGACGGCCCCTTCTTCCCCTTCTCGGCCTTCTTCGCCCGCCGCCCTTGCCTTCGGGCACGCGGCGCCGCCCGGCGCGCGGTGTACTGGAGGTGTACCGGTAGCCGCCGCCTGCGAGGAGGGCCCACCCATGACCACCGCAGAGACCGCCCGTGACGCCGTCCGCCGCATCCTGGGCGAGGAGGCGCATGCCGATGTGACCACCTTCCCGGCGGGGAACCTGGCCATCAGGGTGACGAGCGGCGAGCACACCGCCACCATCGACGGCGACGACTCCTCCGGGTGGGGATGGACCGTCGACCCCGGTACGGACGACGGGTTCACCGGCCACGAGCTGATCGCACCGACCCTCGACGAGGCTCTGGGCGGGGTGCGCGAGACCATCGGCGGCTGAGCCGGCCGCGCGGGGCGGCGCCCGGCCCGAGCGACGTCCCACGCTCGGTCATCGGCTGACATGCGGTAGGACTCCTTCCGGTCGTGGAGACCGATCATGCGCGAGCCGGACGGAAGGCGGACCTGCCGCCGTGGCGGAAAGCGAGTGCCGGGCTGCGCCGCGATGGACAGGTGCGTCGGGCCGGGCGTTGTGGTGCTCCGAGGCCCCTCGGGCGCGTTTCTGATGATCATTTCCAGAGCCCGCCCCGCGCCTTCGTATCCAAGGGCTATGGGCGATCACACCGAAGGAACGTCTGTTAGTGTGCCCGCTCCTGGATGTTCATCCACCGATCCGTCTCCCCTCGAACGCTTCGCGCTCCGAGGGCGTTGCGAGGTGTCTTGTACGTGTACAGCACTCCGTTCTCCCCCGCCGAGGCCCGCTCCGCACGCGAACGCGTGGGCCTGACGACCGCCCAGGTGGCGCAGTCGATGGCGGCTTGCGGCACCCCCGTCCACCCCGAACTGGTCGCCGCCTGGGAGCTGGGCTCCTACGCGCCGACCGACCAGCAGCTCTTCGCGCTCGCCAACGCGCTGTGGTGCGACACCACGACCCTGATGGGGGTCGCGCCGCGCACCCTCGCCGAGTACCGCCTCGCCCGCCAACTCACCGTGGAACGGCTGGCCTACCGCATAGGCATGGACCCCGACGAGTACCGCGCGGCGGAAGCCGGTCGGCAGTGGCAGGGGGACACCTGGCAGACCCGAGCGCTGGTGGAAGCGCTGGGCCTGTCTCTGCGCGCCCTCACCGGCATCATGGGCCGGGTCGAGGAACTGGCCGGCCTCCTGCGCACGGCCGTCGAAGGACGCTGGAAGGCGTACGTGGGACCGGTGGCGGAGATCGTCGTGGTCGACGCGACGAGCGTGGGCGACGCGTTGCGCACGATGAACGCCGAGTTCTCGGACTTCGCCGAGCGCTACATGGGACACCTCGTGGCCCGCAACGACGACACCCGACTCAAGGAGATCGCCGCCGAGCGGTCCGCGTACCTGCGCCGACTCGTGGACCACTTCTGGGAGTTGATCGGCGAGGCGGGCGAGGCGTCACCGTTGCCCCTCGACCGCTGAGCGGCCCACACGGCCGGCGCGGGGCGCGGGCGCGGGACGGACCCATGGGTCCACCCCGGCCCGGCGCCCTCGGTCGCACGGGCTCAGCCGGCGCCGGCGGCGTAACGCGGTTCGACGACGCCGTCGTCCTCGATGTCGTCCCAGTCGATCTCCATCGTCGAGCGGCTGGTGAAGACGTTGAACAGCAGGTTCAGGGAGATCGCCGACAACGCCCCCAGGGTGATGCCGCTGTCCAGCACGGCCCGGACGTTGTCCGGCATCCGATCGAAGAACGGCGCCACCGTGGTCGGCAACAGCGCCGCGCCCAGACTGACCGCCAGGATCAGGGCGTTGCGCTCCTCGCGCAGGTCGACCTTCCCCAGGATCTGGATGCCGACGGCGGCCACCATGCCGAACATGGACAGCGCGGCCCCGCCGAGCACGGGGTTGGGGATCGAGGCGACCAGGCTGCCCGCCTTGGGCAGCGATCCCAGCAGGACCATGAACACCCCGGCCGCGACGACCACGTACCGGCTCATCACCTTGGACATCCGGACCAGGCCGATGTTCTCGGCGAAGGCCACGTACGGGAACGAGTTGAGGATTCCGCCCAGCACCGTCGCGGCGCCGTCGGCCCGCAGCGCCCTGGCCACCGTGTCGGTGTCGACCCGCTTGCGGGTGATCTCACCGATGGCGTACACGTCCCCGGTGGTCTCCACCATGGTGATCAGCATGACGACGAGCATGGCGATCATCGGCAGCGGTTCGAACCGGGGCATGCCGTAGTGGAACGGGGTGGTGACCCCGAACCAGTCGGCGTCGCCCACCGCCGAGAAGTCGGCGTCCCCGAACAGCCAGGCCATGGCGGTGCCGCCGATCAGGCCCAGCAGTACCGCGACGCTGCTGAGGAACGGCCTGCCGACGCGGGCCATGGCCAGGATGAACAGCAGGGTGCCCAGGGCGTACGCGAGGTTCCTCGGCTCGCCGTAGGCGGGGGTGCCGATCAGCCGCGAACCGCCGGCCGCGTCCTGGAGGGCCACCGGGATGAGGGTGATGCCGATGATCGTGAGGATCGTGCCGATGACGACGGGCGGGAAGTACGGCACCAGCTTGCTGAACACGGGCGCGAACAGGAAGGTCGCGATGCCTGCCGTGATCACCGCGCCGTACACGACGAGCAGGCCGGCGGTGCCGCCGCCCGCTCCGAGGCCGATGGCGATCATGGGGGAGACGGCGGTGAAGGTGACGCCCTGGACCAGCGGCAGCCGGGCGCCTATCTTCCAGACGCCGAGCGCCTGGATGATCGAGGCGATGCCACAGGTGAGCAGGTCCGCGTTGATGAGGTGGACGAGTTCGGCGCGCGAGAGTCCGAGGGCGCTGCCGAGGAGGATGGGAACGATGACGGCCGCCGCGTAGAACGCGAGGACGTGCTGGAAGCCGTACAGGGCGAGTTGAGGGAACGGCAGCAACTCGTCGACGGGATGCGTCTGCTGGTGCCGGGAGGACTGTCGGGTGACTCGTGCCATCTCTGCCTTGCCTTCGCGAGGTAGGTGAATGAGAAGTCCGCCGCCCTCCAGCCCCTGGGGATGACGGGGCGAGGGCAGGTCGGCTCGTACCGAGCCGACGCCGGGCGGTGTTGCCGACACCACGTCGCTCTGTACTGGGATATGGGCCCTGGATTGGCAGGACGCCTTTCGATCGGCGCGCGAAGGCGCAGTTCTCCTTGGAATCCGAAGGAGGGTTCGACCGAGGGCGCTCACCATAGCCACATGTGGGCTTTCCTCGCGAGTAACCTACGGCCGTCCGCGAGGGCCGTGCCGGCGGGCGGCGCCCCGGGCCGGCCCCGGCCCGGTCAGGCGCGGGGGTCCGGTGGGGCCTCGACGTGGTCGGCGACGGCGACGAGCAGTACCCGCGTGCCCTGTTCCACCGCGCGCCAGCGATGGCGGACACCGCCCGTCAAGTACAGGGTGTCGCCAGGGCCCAGGCGGTGGGTGCGGCCGTCCGCCTCGACCTCCACCGTGCCGTCGGCGACGTACATGAGCTCGTCGTTGCGGTGCTCGAACGCCCGGTCCGCGTCGTGGTCCCCGGTGAACTCCAGGGCGTGCATCTGGTGGTGGCCGCGCACCAGCGGACGCACGCGGGTTGCCGGGTCCAGGCCGGGATCGGCGTCGGCGCGCACGATGTCCACCCGGCGCGGACTCTCGGCGGCGGCCATCAGCCGGACCGCCGTCGTCCCCAGCGCGTCCGCGACGAGTTGGAGCGAGCGCATGCTCGGCCGGGCCCGGTCGTTCTCGATCTGACTGAGGAACGGGGAGGAGAGGCCGGTCGCGGCGGCCACCTCGGCCAGGGTCAGGTCGAGGCTCCTGCGCCGCCGGCGGATGCCCGCCCCGAGCCGTGGGGCGGAGGCTTCGTCTGTCACGTGGCTCCTCGGGTCCGGTCCGCTCTGCGGATCATCTTCTCGCAGTCCGCGCCGGCCTTCGCACCGCCGTCACAGTGCCGCAATACTTCACCACTACCTTCTAACCCAGTTGGTGTGATCAAAGAAAGTTTCACAGGAGGACCGCATGTCCGCAGTCGACCAGAACTTCCGCCGTCGCCGGGGGACCGGCCTCATCGCCTTCGACCCCGAGGCCTCCGAAGGCGGCTACACCCTCTTCGCCCCACTCACCGGCAGCGGCGAGGTGTACCTGATCGACCCGCTCGGCACGGTCGTCCACCAATGGAACCTCCCCTACCGCCCCGGACGGCACGCCCGCGTCCTGGCCAACGGGAACCTCGCCTACAGCGGCGTGCTCCCCGGCGAGCCGGCCCTCTTCCCCATGTGGCACAAGTACCGCGGCGGCGTGATGCTCGAAGCCGCCCCCGACGGCACGATCCTGCGCGAGTACCGCGACCCGCTCCAGCACCACGACGCCCACCACCTCGGCGACGGCCGGCTCCTGTACACCGCGCTCGAACCGTTGCGCGGCGCCGACGCGGAGGCCGTTCGCGGCGGCGTACCCGGCTCCGAGACGGGCGCCACAGTATGGGCCGACACCATCCGGGAGGTCGACGCGGACGGCGCCGTGACCTGGACCTGGAGCGCCGCCGAACACCTCGACCGCGAGGAGTACGCACTCCACCCCGCGTACTCGCGCGAGCACTGGCCCCTCGTCAACAGCGTCGTACCGCTCGCCGACGGCAATGTCCTGGCGAGCTTGCGCAGCGTGTCCGCGGTCGTCGTCATCAGCCGCGAGACCGGCGACATCCTGTGGCGCACCGAGCCCGGCGTGGTCTCCCAGCAGCACGCGCCGACCGAACTGGCCGACGGGAACGTGCTCGTCTTCGACAACGGCGTCTTCCGCCCCCACGCGGACGTTCCGTACTCGCGCGTCATCGAGATCGAGCGCTCCTCGGGCAAGGTCGTCTGGGAGTACCACGACCCGGCGCGCGAGGCGTTCTTCGCCCCGTTCATGGGCAGCGCGCAGCGCCTCCCCGGCGGCAACACGCTCGTCACCGACTCACCGTCCGGCAGGCTCTTCGAAGTGACCCCCGAGGGCTACCTCTGCTGGGAGTACGTCGTCCCGTACTTCGGCGGCTACCGCGAATCCGAGGTGCGCGGGCTGTTCCCCTCCGAGCCCAACGCCGTCTTCCGCGCCTACCGTTACTCCGCGAGCGAGCTGCCGTGGCTGAACGTGGAGAGCACGTCGTGAGCGCCCCGGACACCCTGGACTCCAGGCCGAAGGAGCCGGTACGGCCCGTGGACGAGCGGCTTCCGCTGCGCCGGCTGGTGCCGTTGTCAGCGCAGCACGTCCTGGCGATGATCGCCGCCCCCGTCTCCACCACCTTCCTGACGGGCCAGGCCCTCGGGCTCGACGCGGCCCGCACCGCGTCCCTGCTCAGCGCCACCCTGCTGCTGTGCGGGGCGGGCGCGCTGCTCCAGTCGCTGGGGCCGTGGCGGATCGGCGCCCGGCTGCCGTTCGTGATGCTGCCCGGCGGCGCGGCCACCGCCCTCTTCCTCCAGATCGCCAAGGACCACGGTCCTGCAACCGCCACCGGCTCCGTCCTGATCGCGGCGGCCCTGCTGCTGGCCGTACTCCCGTTCTACGCGAGGATCGTGCGGCTCTTCCCACCGCTCGTCATGGGCACCACGGTGCTCCTGATCGGCATCGCGATGATCCGGGTCGCCGCCCAGCTGATCACCGGTGGGCGCGGCGCCCCGGGCTACGCCGAACCGTCGTCGGTGATCCTTGCGGCCGCCACCATCGGCTGCACCGTGGTGCTGCTCCTGGTGCTGCGCGGGGTCTGGCGGCAGACGGCGGTGCTGCTCGGCATGGGCGCGGGCGCACTGATCGCGCTGACCACGGGACTGGGGAGCTTCGCGCCGGCCGGCGGGGGGAGCCTCGGCGCTCCGGCGCTCCCGCGCCTCCTCCCCTACGGGGCGCCCCACTTCGACGTGCTCGCCGCGCTGCCGCTGCTCGTGTTCAGTCTCACGACCCTCGCCGAAGTCACCGGACAGACCGCCTTGAACAGCCGGACGGTGGGCCGGGAGGCCGAACTCGGACGCGACGTGCCGCGCGTCGCCAGGGCCGATGCGCTGGTCTCGGTCTTCGGCGCCCTGTTCGGTACCTCCCTGCTGGTCACCAGCGCGGAGAACATCGGCATCGGCCGTCTGACGGGCGTGCGCAGCCGGTTCGTCACGGCGGGAGCGGGCGTACTGCTGGTCCTGGTGGGCCTGGTCGCGCCCCTGTCCCGGCTGTTGGCGGCGATCCCGCCGCCGGTGGTCGGCGGGTCCGCCCTCGTGATCTACGGGATCATCGCGGTCATGGGCGTCACCATGCTGGGGCGGGCGCTACCGGCCGCGGCCGAGCCGGCCTCGGGTGAGGGCCCCTACGCGACCGTCGCGGCGTTGGCCCTGACGGCCGGCCTGCTTCCGGTGGTCGCACCCGACCTCTACCAGGGGTTTCCCGGCTGGGCCCGGACGGTCCTCGGCAGCGGGGTCGTGGCCGGCACGCTCGCCGCGGTGCTGCTCCACGCGCTCTTCGGCCGGTTCGACCAGACACGGCCCTCCCGGGCCCCGGCCTCGTAGGCGCTGCCGACGGGCGCGCCGACGGGCTCGCGGGCGGGGAACAGGCGCGGGCGGGGAAGGCCAAGGCCTCCGACGGGGTGAAGGGGCGGAACGGGGGCCTTCCACAGATACTGAGGAGCGTGAGGCGTACCCGAACGGCGTTGCTCAGCGTTGCCGGAATCGTCGCCGCGATCCTCCCCACCGGCATCACCTACCCGGCGGCCGCAGCGAGCGCGCCGCAGTCCTGCGTCGGCTCGCCGGAGTCCGCGGGCGATCAGGCGGCCCGGATCAGGGCCACCGTCCGGCAGGCCTCCCACGACCTGCACCTGAACTCGGTGATCTTCAAGGTGGTCTCCGGTGGCAAGGACGTCGTCACCGGGGCCGTGGGGGAGTCCATGACGGGCGTCCCCGCCGACCCCGCCATGCACTTCCGCTCGGGCTCCGTCGCCATCGAGTACATGACGACGGTGCTGCTGCAACTCGTCGACGAAGGCAAAGTGGGTCTGGACGACCCGGTCTCGCGCTGGCTGCCCACGCTGCCGCACGCGTCCGAGATCACCCTGCGCATGCTCGGCAGCTCCACCTCCGGACTCCACGACTACGTCACCGACAAGAAGTTCCTCGCCGAACTCGAGGCGGCGCCCTTCCGACACTGGACCTTCTCCGACACGGTCGACATCGCCACGGCCCATCCCCTCTGGTACAAGCCGGGCACGAATTGGAGCTACTCCCACGCCAACTTCCAGATCCTGGGCGCCGTACTGGAGAAGATCACCGGCACGCGCCTGGACCGGCTGCTGAGCGAACGGGTCACGACCCCGCTCGGACTGCGAGGGACGCACAACTCCTTCACCCCCGACATCCCGGCCCCCGCGCTCCACGCCTTCACCTCCGAACGCGGCGTCTACGAGGAGTCCAGCTACTGGAACCCGTCCTGGACGACCGCCGCCGGGGCAGTGCTCACCAGTGACATCTGTGACCTCGCCCGCACCGCCGGCGCCATCGGCAGCGGTGAACTGCTCTCCCCGCAGGGCTTCAAGACGCAGCTCGACCCCGGCACCGTCGGCCTGGGGGGCAAGACCGACACCTGCCCCGCGGACGTCTGCCTGAAGAACACCGCCGCCAAACACTTCGGGTTCGGCGTCCTCGTCGTCGACGACTGGATCATCCAGAACCCGTCGTTCAGCGGCTATGCGGCCGTCCAGGCCTACCTTCCGGCGCAGCGGCTGACCATCGCCATCAGCACGACGCAGGGCCCCGGGGCCACCGAAGGCAACCCGGGCCAGACGGTCGCCTCGCGCCTCGCTCAGATCCTCGCCCCTAACCACCCGCTAACCACCCGCTGACCACGCGTTGAACGCGCGTCGCGCGCGTGCCCCCGGACGGCCGCGCCCGTCCGGCGTGGCCGCATGGCGGAGTGGCGGCGCGGCGCGATGGACGGGCCCGGCGGACCTCCCCGGCGGTACCCGGTGCTGGTGGCCGCGATCGCCCTCGTCGGGAGCGGATGGGCCGAGCCAACACAGCCGGGCCGCGAGCCGCTCGGCGTGACCGGCAGGGCCCTGATCCGGGCGGCGGTGATCGTCACGGTCGTCACGGCCGTGCGCCGTACGGTGTGGCGGGGCCGGCCGTGGGTCTCGGGCCGTCCCCGCTTCGACGGCCCGGGCACCGCCGGCGGGCCCGGCCGCTCGTGGTCCTGGGCCGGCGGTTGCCTCCGGGGAGATCAGGGCGGGGCGGTGGAGCGCAGCGCCTGACCGGCCGACCACAGGACCGAGACCAGCGGAACCGCGACCACCGCCCCCACCACCCCGGCGGCGATCGCGCCCGCGACCACCGACAGCGCCACGATCACCGGGTGCAGACGCACGGCCCAGCTCATTACCAGGGGGTGCAGCAGGTGCCCCTCGATCTGGCCGATCACCACGATCAGTGCGACCACCACCCCTGCGATCAGCGGCCCCCGGGTGGCCAGCGCGATGATGGCGGCGACCGCGAGGGCGACGGGCGAGCCGATGAGCGGGACGAACGCGGCGACGAACTCCAGCAGGGCGAGCGGCACCGCGAGCGGCACGCGCAGGGCGAGCAGGGCGACGCCGACGAGGATGGCGTTGGTGCCGGCGACCAGCACGATGCCACGGGTGTAGCCGGTGAAGGTCCGCCAGGACGCACGGCCGACGACGGCGACCCGGTGGCGCGCGCGGACCGGGAGCTGGTCGCAGAACCACCGCCAGTGCCGGTCGCCGGAGTGGATGAAGAAGACCGAGCAGAACAAGGCGAGCGCGGCGATCGTGAGGACCTCCACGAGCCGGCCCGCCCCGCTGACGGCGGTGTTGAGGATGTCCGACCGGTGGGTGGAGAGGTACTCGCCGATCTTGGCTTGCGCATCGCTCAGCGCGTGCGCGTTCAGCCGCAGTGGCGGGCGCTCCAGCCACGGCTGGATCCGGGTAAGGCCGTCCCTGAACTCGGTCACCAGCGTGTCCCATTCACCGGCCACGGTCTCCCCGACGAACGCCAGTACGCCCAGGACGAGGACGATGGTGCCGATCAGGGCGCCGGCGACGGCGAGCGGTCGCGGAACGCGCCGGGCCAGCAGATCGGCGAGCGGTCGGAGCAGCGCCGTCACGACCAGCCCCAGGAAGACCGCCACGGCCACCTCGTGGAACCGCCCCAGCACGACGAAGACTCCGTAGGCGAAGCCCGCCAGGATCAGGACGCGCCAGGCGTACCCCGCCACCGTGACCAGCGTCGGTGCCACCGCCGCCGGACCGGCGGCCGGGTGAGCGCCGCGGGCCTTGCGGGCGGCGCTGCGGATACGGGCGCGCGTGTCGTCCGTATCAGGGCGCGCCGGGCGCGCTGCGGGTCGCCCGGACATTACGCGCCGTCGTCCGTGCCCTCGTCGGCCGCCGCGGCGGCCACGGCCGCGTTTCGACGGGTGACGACGACGGTCGCCGCCGCCGCGCTGACGGCGAAGGCCAGCAACAGGACGGCCGGCCGGTCCAGCCGGTGACGCGTGAAGTGGTCGAGGGAGAACTCGCCCGGCCCCGCGAGACCGAGGCCGGCCGCGACGAAGCCGAGGAAGGCCGGGTACTCGAAACCGCCACCTTGGGCGAAGAACCCCGCGGGGGCATGCACGGAGACGGCCCCCGCCATCGCGCCGGCCGCCGCGGCGCCCGCCGCGGGCGTGGCCAGCCCCAGCATGAGCAGCGCACCGCCGCCGGCCTCACCGAGCCCGGCGGCGATGGCGCTGGGGCGCGCCGGGGCGAACCCCATGTGCTCCATCGCCTTGGTGGTGCCTTCGAGGCCACCCCCGCCGAACCACCCGAAGAGCTTCTGGGCGCCGTGGGCGATGAGCACGCCGCCCGTACCGAGGCGCAAGGCCAACAGTCCGAGGTCCTTGCGATGGCTGAACGGCATGGGCCGGACCTTTCCCTGGGCAGGAGACCGAAACAAGACCTGACCGCCAGCCTCACCCGGTCCCGCCCCCCGCGCGCGCCACCGCAGCCGAATGGCTCAGCCGCTCAACCGCTCAGCCGCTCAGCCGTCCGGTTGTCCCGGCCACTGCCGGCCGTTCGGGTACCCGGTTGTTCAGTTGTTCTGTGCGGCGTCCGCGTCCGCCTGGGCGGCCGCGTTGTCTGCGGCGTCCAGCGTGTCCTGCATCTCCTTGACCTTGGCGTCGTCGGACACCGACGTGGGGGCCTTGGGCTGGGCGGTCGCGCCCGGTCCGCAGCCGGTGAGCAGCAAGGCCGCCCCGGCGGCCAACGCGGCGAGACCGGCGGCGGCGCGCCCGGTCACTTGGACTTCTGCGCGGCGCACCAGGTGCTGACCGCCTTGAGGTCCGTCTGCCGCTTCTGCAGCGTGGGCAGCAGGTTCTTGCGGGCGGTCAACCGGTCGTTGAGGTAGGTGTAGATCTCGGTGTGACCCTCGGTCTTGGCGTTCGCGACGCGCTGCTCCAGCCGGGCGATCGACCCGGAGACCGTGGCGTCACCGTTCAGCCGGGTCACCGCGGCGTTGACGCGGGCCTCGGTCTTGGGCAGACGCTTGCAGACGGCCTTGGAGCCGTCGCCCTTCGGCGCGGACTTCGGGGACGACGACGGCTTCGCGCCGGCGTCGGCCTGCGCGGGAGCGGCGGCGAACAGGGCGCCGGTCAGCGCGACGGCGCCGATCGCGGCGGCGGTCCTACGGCTGTTGAGCATGGTGGTATCCCCTTCGTACGGACTGGGCCGGCTCCGTGAACGGTCCGGCCGTGCAGGACGGTAGGGGGAGTCTTTGTGGTTTTCTTGTGGGTCCGGGAACCGGCCGCCGGACGGCCCTCAGTCGCCGCGCGAGATCCAGTTCCGTCCGTACGGGAGCGGCCCGGCAGGGGTGTCCGGGGCCGACAACGGCAAGCGCACCTCGAAGCGCGCGCCCCGCGCGCCGGGCGCCGCCCCGACGGCGACCGTGCCCCCGTGCAGCGCCACCTGCTGGGCGACCAGCGTCAGCCCGAGCCCGGAACCGGGGCTCCCCGGACGGTGGTGGAAGCGCCGGAAGACCGCCTCGCGATCCCCGGGCGGGACACCCGGCCCCGCGTCGTCCACCGTCAGGACCGCGTGACCGCCCTCCGCGCGCAGCCGCACCGCGACCTCGGGCGGCTCGTCCGGCAGGCGCCCGTGGGTCACGGCATTGCCCAGGAGGTTGTCGAGCAGGATGCGCAGCCCGGCCTCCCAACCCCGTACCCGCAACTCGGCGGGGACCTCGGCGCGCAGCCGCGCCTCGGGACTGCGCCGGCCGGCCTCGCCCACCGCCACGTCCACCAGCTCCGCCAAGTCGAGCGGAGCGAACGCGGACGCCTCCACCAGGTCGCCCCGGGCCAGCATCCGCAGCGCCGTCAACAGCTCCAGCAGCCGTGCGTGGTCGGCCTGGAGGTCCCGGACCACCTCGGCCCGTTCGGCGGGGGAGAGGTCGGGGTGGGCCGCCAGAACGTCCAGGTCCGTCCGCATGCTCATCAGCGGTGTGCGCAGCTCGTGCGAGGCGGCGGAGGAGAACGAGCGGGCGGTCTCCAGCGCCTGCGCCGTCCGGGCCGCCTGCTCGTCGTAACGGGCCAGCAACTGGCCGATGGCGAAGGACAGTTCGTCCACCTCGGTGATGTTCACCGGCGCCGTGGCGAAGGCCGCCGCGCCCGCCCGCGGGTCGAGCGTGGCGGCCCGGCGGCTCAACCGCCGTACGGAGGCGGTGGCGCGCCCGGCCAGGCCGTACGCGATCAACCCGGACACCGGGGCCGACAGCAGTGCGACGAGCAGGACCCGGCCGCGCACGGCGACGAGTTGCGGGTCGGCGGCGGAGGCCGGGGTGACCAGCCAGAGCGTGCCCGGCGCCGCCCCGCTCACCTGGACGGCGAGCACCCGCCAGGCATGCCCCTTGGCGCGGACCGTGACGGGTCCCTCCGGCGTCCGCGCGGGCAGCCGCGCCGGATCGGAGAGCTGCGGGCCGCCCTCCAGGACGACGGTCCCGTCCGCGGCCAGCACCCTGATCCCCGCGTCGAGGGCGTCTCCGAGGACCTTGCGGTGCTGGTTCTGCTCCACCTTCGGTCGGCCCTTCAGCTCGGCCGACAGCAGCGTCCTGACATCGGGGAGGACGGCGGAGGCCCGGTCCCGCAACCGGGCGTCCTGCTGTTGGTGCAGGTCACGGGTGACCAGCCCGAGCACGAGCAGACCCGCCGCGAGCACCAGCAGGGGTACCACCACGGTCACCGAGAGCGCGATGCGGGTGGCGAGCTTCACGGCCGATCCCGATCGTCCGGAAC
The DNA here is from genome assembly GCF_055231995.1 of Streptomyces sp. Tek67B01. Taxonomy (NCBI): domain Bacteria; kingdom Bacillati; phylum Actinomycetota; class Actinomycetes; order Kitasatosporales; family Streptomycetaceae; genus Streptomyces; species Streptomyces sp. Tek67B01. The sequence continues at coordinate 671,251 of NZ_JBUYUY010000001.1, read as the reverse complement.
GCGCAGGACGAAGCCGACGCCGCGCACCGTGTGGATCATCCGCGGCCGGCCGCCCTCCTCCAGCTTGCGCCGGAGGTAGCTGACGAAGGTGTCGACGGCGTCGGTGCGCACCTCGAAGTCGTAGCCCCACACACGGTCCAGCAGCGTGTCGCGGGTGAGGACGATCCCGGTGTTCCGCACGAACTGCACCAGAAGTTCGAACTCCCGCCTCGTCAGGCGTACTTCGGCTTCGCCGTGGCGCACCTGCCGGGTCGCCTCGTCCACTGCCAGGGGCCCGGCCCGCAGCACGCCCGAGGGGGCGTGGGCCGGCCGGCGCCGCAGCAGGGCGTGCAGCCGCAGCACCAGTTCCTCCAACGCGAACGGTTTCACCAGGTAGTCGTCGGCGCCGGCCTGCAAGCCGGCGACCCGGTCCGCCAGTTCGTCGAGCGCCGACAACATGAGGACGGGGGTCTCGTCACCCCGCTCCCGCAGGTCACGGCAGACCTCCGTTCCGGTCAAGCCGGGCATGGACACGTCCAAGACCACGACGTCCGGGTTCCGGTCGGCCAGCAGCCGCAGCGCGCACGGACCGTCCTCGGCGAGGAGCACCGTGAAGCCGCTCAGTCGCAGCCCGCGCTCCAGCGAGCGACGGATGGCGGCGTCGTCGTCCGCCACCAGCACCAGCCCATGGGACGTCCCACCGGTCACCCCGCTCACCTCCTGTCGGGCCCGACCCTCTCACGCCCCCGGCCGGACCCGGAAGCCGGGCCCGCGAACGGTCCCCGGGCCCGGTCCCGCACCCCGGGTCCAGGCCCGCGGCCCCCACCGCGGCGGACCGGGGGTTCGGGGCCGGATCGGCAGCCGGCCGCGGGCCGCACCCGACTCGCTCGGCTCCCGCGCCTTCACGGCGTCCGGTAGGTCGAACCCTCCCCGAGCCGCGCCCGCGGGCGGCCCCCAGCGGCCGTACCGCCGCCGGTGAAGACGAACGGGCCCGTTGTCGACGAGCTCGCGTCGCCTCCCGGTACGAGGCGGCGGCGCTCTTCCACGCGGTCGCACAAGGAGCCGGCCGGGCGGGCCCGGACTGCCGCCATGGCGCGACCCGACACGCGGGCACTGGGGCGGACCCGGGGCCTCCCGCCCCCGCGAGGACGCACGAGGGCGTGGGCGGAGCTCGTCGGGGCCGGTTGCGCGCCGGGGCCGGGCCATGCGCCTGGAACCGGCGCCCTACTGGCCGGCGTACGAGCCGGAGACCGGGCCGAGGTTCGTGACCCGGCGCTTTCCGTCAGCGTCGAGACGCACGACTCGACGGCCGGCCCGGACCCGCGCCGCGACGACCAGGGCGACGACGAGGGGCGGTGGACGGCGAACGGCTCGGCCCGACCCGACCTCGGCGGAGCCCTCGACCGAGACCTGGGCCTGTGCCCCCTCACCCAGACCGTGCCCGTGCTCCGGCACGGCTCCCACCGGCGGCCCGACGCCGTCGCGGGTACCTGCCCGATGGCCAGGGTCGGCGTGCCGGACCTCGTACGACGGCTTCCGCGGTGACGTCACCTTCGACGCCTACGGCCTGTTCGTGGACTACCCGCGGCTCGCCGCCGCCATACGAGCTCCACGGCCCCGACCCCACGGCCCCCGGGCCCGGGGTGCCGGCCGTGCGATGGCCGGTCCGGGGCCGCCGGGCCACCATGGAGGTGCACCCTTCGCGGCGGACCACACCCCCCGGGAGAACGCCATGGCGCACCACGACGCGGCCCCCGCGGACGTCCTGGTGGCCGGAGCCGGACCGGTCGGCCTGTCGGCCGCCGCCGAGCTCCGTCGCCGAGGGACCCCGTGCCGCATCGTCGACCGGCTCCCGGCCAGGCTCCCCTACGCGAAGGCCGTCGGCATCCAGCCCCGCACCCTGGAGCTCTGGGACCGGATGGGCCTCGTCCAGGCCGTCCTCGACGTCGCCATACCGATGCGCGGGCAGCTCATGTACGAGAACGGCGGCGCGAAGGCGCGCATCGAGCTGGCGCTGCCCCCCGAGGTGCCGTACGGCTTCGCCGCCCTCCCGCAGTACGAGACCGAGCGCGTCCTGGAGGAGTACCTGAACCGGTTCGGGACCGAGATCGAACGCGAGACCGAACTGGTCTCCTTCACCCAGGACGCCACGGGCGTGACCAGCCTGCTGCGGACGCCCCACGGCGAGGAGGAGGTCCGTACGCGCTTCCTCGTCGGCTGCGACGGCGCGCACAGTGTCGTGCGCAAGGGCCTCGGACTGACCTTCGAAGGGGGCGCCCTGCCCGACGAGTACATGCTGGCCGACGTGGAGGTCGACTGGGACATGCCCTACGGGTACGGCGTGCGCAGCGAGCACCGGAACCCCGACGGCGCCGTGGACGACATCCTGGTGTGCATCCCGCTGCCGGGCGAACACCGCTACCGCGTGTCCATGCTGGTGCCGCCGGACCTGTCCACCTCCGGGCACCCCGGCGGCGGCGAGGTGGCGCACGGTCTGGAGGGCGGCCGGGCGCCCGAGCTGACGCACGTACAGGACGTGCTGGACCGGCTGTCGCCGCAGCCCACCACCGCGTCCGCGCTGCGCTGGTCCTCCGTGTTCCGGATCAGCCACCGGCTGGTGAACCGGTACGGGCGGGGCCGGGTCTTCGTCGCCGGGGACGCCGCGCACATCCATCCGCCGACCGGCGCCCAGGGCATGAACACCGGGATCCAGGACGCCTGGAACCTGGCGTGGAAGCTCGCCCTGGCCGTCGAGGGCGCCGCCGACCCGGAGCTCCCCGCGAGTTACGACGCGGAGCGCCGCCCCGTCGGCGAGGAGGTCGTCGGGCGCACCGTCCGACACGCCGCCGAGGGCATGCACGCCGGCCGCGGGGACCCGATGAGCGTGCTGCGTCGCGAGGCGCAACTGCTCGTGGGCTACCCGGACAGCCCCCTCGTGCAGCCGGCGGAGCCCGACTCCGGCCCGGGCCCGCGGCCCGGCGACCGCGCGCCCGACTGCGGTGGGCTCCTCACCGCCGTCGCGACGTACCCGCTGCGCCTGTTCGACGTGCTGCGCGGCCGCGAACACACCCTGGTGCTCTACGGCCGGGGGCCCGAGGTGCCCGATCTCGCGCACGTCACCGCGGTCGTACACGAGTTGGCGCCCGACCGGGTGAACATCTGCGCGGTGCTCACCACCACCGACGCGGGCAGGGCGGCCCCCTTCCCCGTCTACCGCGACTCGGCGGGCGAGTTCGCCCGGTCGTACGGGGTGGGGGAGGAGTCCGCGGCCTTCGTCGTGCGGCCCGACGGCTACCTGGGAGCCCGCCTGTGCCCGCCGGCCGGACCCGGCCTCGGCTCGTACCTCTCACGCGTCTTCGCCCCGTAGGACGCTCCGGACCGGGCACGGTCCGGCCGGGGCCCGGCCCGGAAGGAGACCCGAGAATGCGACGACGTCCCCGCGCCGCCGTCCTCGCGGCGGTCACCGCCGCGCTGAGCCTCTGTGCGGGGCCGGCCGCCGGCGCCCGGCCGCCGCCCCCCGCCCCTTCCGCGGACGGGGGCGACACCGTGCAACACGTCGACGTCGGCGGCGGGCGCACCATGTACCTGCACTGCCGGGGCACGGGTACGCCGACGGTCGTCCTGGTGTCGGGCCTGCACGAATCGTCCGACAGTTGGACGCTGACCGACACCGCCCCGCCCGTGCCCGGGGCGCCGGCCGTCTTCCCCGGCGTGGCGGCGTTCACCAGGGTGTGCCTGTACGACAGGCCCGGCACCCTGCGCTACACCGATCCGCCCACGCTCACCACCCGCAGCAGCCCGGAGACCGGCGTCCGCGAACTCCCCGACGCGGTGCGCGACCTCGACCGCGTCCTGACGGTGGGCCGGGTCCCGGGACCGTACGTACTGGTGGGCCACTCCTACGGCGGCATGATCACCCTGCTGTACGCCAAGCGGCACCCGGACCGGGCCCGCGGCCTCGTCCTCGTCGACGCCCTCGCCCCGGCCCTGAGACGGGAACTCGGCGCCTCCTGGTCCGAGTACGTGAGCGCGCTGCGCCGGCCGGGCACCCCGTACGACGGCGATCCGGCGTTCGAACAGGTCGATGTCGACGGAGCGGTGACGGCCGTCGACCGGGCCGGTCCGCTGCCGCGCGTCCCGCTCGCGGTCCTCAGCAAGACACGGCCGTTCGCCGCGCCCGCCTCGATGTCGAAGCAGCTCCTGGCCCGGCTGGAGGCGGCCTGGCCCAAAGCCCAGCAGTCGCTGGTCGCACTGGCGCCGCAGACCCCGCACCTGCTCGCCACGGGCAGCGACCACTACGTCCAGCTCCACGACCCGGACCTCACGATCGCCGCGGTCCGCCTCGTCGTGGAACGCGCCCCCGCCGGCTGACGGGACCGGCTTCGCCGTCGGTGGGACCGGCTTCGTCCGTCAGTAGTACCGGCGCATGATCTCCGTCGCCCAGGCCGGTTGGCGGGTGGCGCCCCGGGGGCCGAACTCGCTCATGTAGGGCTTGATGTCGAGCACGGGCGTACCGTCCACCGCGTCGAGACCCCGCACGTGGACATCGAGCCCCTCGACGCCCAGCAGTCGGCAGCGGGAGACCCCGAGCCGGTTGGGGCGGTTCTTGCCGCGCTGGGCGAAGATGCCGACCAGTGGCCAGTCGGTGTTGCCGCGCGGGTGCCGTGCCCCGGCCTCGACCTTCTCGGGCGGAACCCGGTCGAAGTGGTAGACGACCTCCAGGTGCGAGAAGGAGTCGAGCCCGGCGAGCGCCTCCGGCCCGAACCGTTCGTCCAGCCGGATCACCGCCGACACGTCCTCCCAGGCGTCGTCGTGGACCTCGGTCCGGCCGCCGACGACCCGGCCGACCGGATCGCAGACCACCTCGGCCGGAGCGCTGTTCTCAACCACGTGACACGCCTTCCTGGGGGCGGGAACGATCACCGGACACCCTACGTCCGAACCGGCGCGCGGCCAACGGATGTTCGTCAAGCTCCGACGGCTGCCGCCGCTCCGTCCGGCCCCGGCCCCTCACCCGGCGCGGCCCCGCGCCAGCTCCCGGTTGAACTGGGCCCCCGCCAGCAGCGCGAGGTTGGCGAACCACAGCCAGACGACGAAGACGATGACCCCCGCCAGGGAGCCGTAGAGCCGGCCGTAGGTGTTCAGCTGCGTGTACAGGGTGAAGACCAACGACGCGCCGAGCCACAGGACCGCCGCCAGTACACCGCCCGGCAGTCCGCGCCGGGTGCCGCGGGTTCCCGTCGGTCCGGTACGGAAGAGGATCAGGATGAGCAGCGTGACCACACCGAGGAGGACCGGCCACCGCAGGACGGTCAGGCTCCCCACGTCGACTCCGGCTGCCGTGGCGAGCCGGTGGGCGAGCGGACCGGAGGCGACCAGACCCACGGCGCCGACCACGAGGAGCAGCAGGAGCAGGGACGCGGTGATGAGCAGCGTGTGCGCCGCGCGCAGCGGCGGGCGGGTGTCGGGGACGCGGTGCATCGTGTGCAGGGCCCGGCGGAACACGGCGAGGTAACTGCATGCGGACCACAGCGCGCTCACCACGCCGCCGAAGGCCAGGGTCCATACCGAGGTGTGGGCCGCCGACAGACCGTTCAGCGCGTCCTGGAGCACCTGGGCGGACTGGGGAGGGGCGTAGGAGGTGAGCTCCGCCACGAGGCGCTGCCGCGTCGCGTCCCCGAGCAGCCCCACCAGGGAGACGGCGACCACGAGCGCGGGCAGCAGCGCGAGCAGGCCGTAGTAGGTGAGGGCCGCCGCGGAGTCCGCGACGTTGTCGTGCCAGAGCCGTACGGCCGTACCGCGCAGCGCGCCGCGGGCACGCGCCGCGATCGCCGCGGCGGGGGCCGGCCCACGGCGCCCTTCGGTGTGCGGAGTCGTTGTCACAGCGCGCTCGTGCCCCTCAGGCCCGGGCGCATGCGCCCGGGCGCGTCGTGTGCCCCCACATCGCGCGCACGGGCCGGAAGGGGCCTCGCGCGGGGGATCGTCCCGCTTACGAGAAGCTCGACCACATCGGCCTGCGGGGCTTGGTGAAGTACTCCGCGTCCTTGGGTCGGGCCGGGTCGTGCCCGACGGGACGGGGAGCCGGTTCCAGGTGGGGTATGTACTTCGAACAGTGTATGTACGCCTCTTCGACCGTGAGGTGGACCCACAGGTGGGGGCTGCGCCCGGGCGCGACGTCGGTGGGCAGGCCCGGGTGGACGCGGCGCAGTTCCGCGTCGTCGCACAGCCGGGCGACGCCGTTGACGTGCAGTCCCACGTGGTGGTGGGTGAAGTCCACGAAGAGCATGCCCAGGTGGGGGTTCTCGCTCATGTTGCCCGCGCTGGCGAGCACACCGTTGCCGCGGAACTCGGGGTAGGCGAGGGTGTGTTCGTCGATGACGTGGACGAATCCGGGCGGCCCGGCGCGGAAACTGGCGTCGCACTCCCCGTGGGAGTCGGCGGTCGCCAGGAAGACCATGGTCTGGCGGCCGATGAACTCCCGCATCTCGGACGTGAGGTGGGGGCGCACCTGCTGGTCGTAGAAGCGGGCGGCGCGCTCGGCCGTACCCAGGTGCTGCTGGAGCCGGTGCTCACCGGCCGAACCGAACGACGGTGGAGGGAAGATCACGGGACTTCTCCTGGGGAGGGGAACGGGGAAGCGGTTCAGCGAGCGGAAAGGACGGGCGTCTCGAACGGGTCGTGATGGATGCGGTCGGGCAACGTACCGTGGCGGGTGAGCGTCTCGCCGGCAGATGCCACCATTGCCGCCGGTCCGCTGAGGAACACGTCGTGCTGGTACCACGGTCCGTACTCGGCCAGTACCTCCGGCAGCGACCCCCGGATGCCGGGGACGTGCTCGTGGGAGACGGCGCCCCTGAGGGTCAGCCAGTGGTGCTTCTGGGCCATCCGCAGCATGGCGTCGACCCCGTACAGCTCGGCTCCGGTGCGGGCGCCGAGGAACAGGTCCACCTGATGGCGTCCCCCGCGCCGGGCCACTTCCTCGATGAGGGCGCGGATCGGGGCGAGGCCCGTACCGCCGGCGACGCAGAGCAGGTCGGTGTGGACCGCCGCGTCCAGGACCATGTCGCCCATCGGGGGGCCCAGCCGCAGTACGTCGCCGACCGCGGCACGGTGCACCAACGCGTTGCTGACCGCGCCACCGGGCACCGCGCGGACGTGGAAGGTGAGCGTGCCGTCCACGCGCGGCGCGTTGGCGGGGGAGTAGTAGCGCCACAGCTTCGGCCACCACGGAGTCTCCATGCTCACGTACTGCCCGGCCTGGTAGTCGTAGGGCGTGTGGGGGCGCACGGTGATCTCGGCGATGCCGTGCCCGCGCGCGACGCGGTGCACCACCGTGGCGGGCCAGACGGCGGGTCGCAGGGCCTCGTCCTCCTCGGCGGCGCCGATCATGACCTGTGAGACCACGCCGTACGCCTTGGTCCAGGCGTCGGCGACGTCCTGCGTCCAGGCCGGGCCCGCGTAACGGGCGAGGGAGGCCAGGAGGCACTCGCCCACCGCCGGGAAGTGCGCGGCGACGGTGCCGAACTTGCGGTGGTCGCGGCCGAGGTGGCCACAGAAGCGGACCAGGTTCTCGGGGTCGTCGACCACGTCCACGATGTGCAGGAGCGCGCGCAGCAGGCGGCCGCGCTGGGCGTCCATCCCGGGCGGGAACATGGGCCGCACCTCGGGGTACCGGGAGAAGAGGATCGCGTAGAAGTAGACCGTCATCTCTTCGGCCACGGGCGCGACCATCGACGCCGACGTCTTGATCAGGTGTATCTCGTGATCGGACAGAGGCGCTTGCGGGGGCGGCGACGCCGCCTCGCCGGGTACGGGGGAGTACTGGCCTTCTTCCGCGGGCTGTCTGTCGGGTGCACTGCCGGGGCGGCCGATCCGGAACTTCAACGGACCAGCGCTCCTCCGCTCGCCCTACCGGCCGGCCCGGGCCGGGTGTAACGGTGGACGCCCTCCCTTGAGTCGGCGGGCTCCGGGGTCGCGCCGGGGCCGGAACCTTCACCACATCTCCATATCGAGTGCGGGCAGGGGGTGTAGTGGCGGGAGTGCATGGATCCTCATCGGGTAGGCGTGCCTGGTCAACCAAGCGGACGTAGTAGTTCCGACCGCACATGATCCTCGTTCGGATGATCGACCAAGGGAAGGGGTGCATCCGCTAGAACTCACCCCGGGTTCTTGTCGCATTGCCCCGGCTGGTCGTGAGGTATGCGCGAGGAACCCGACGAATGATTTCGGCCATCCGTCGAGCCGGCCGGCGGTTCGGGCCGTTCGGACACGATCTCCGGCTCCAAACCCTCGGCGGGCGTGGTCCGGTCGCGCCCCACCTCCACCCGCCAGGCCTCGAAGGCCAAGGTGGTCGCCGTGACCACGGCCACACCGAGCAGCCAGCCCCCCACCACATCGCTGACCCAGTGCACCCCCAGGGCCACGCGCGTGTAGCCCACGCCGACGACCGAGACCACCGCGAGGGCCCACGGAAGCGGACGCCAGGCACGCGGCACCAGCGGCAGCAGGACCAACAGCAGAACGGCACACGAGGTGGTGGCCGTCATGGCGTGACCGGAAGGGAAGGAGAACCCGGGCGCGTGCGAGACGGGGTCCGGCAGGTGGGGTCGGGTCCGCTCGACCACGTTCTTCACCAGCAGACCCAGCAGGCCGCCGGCGGTCGCGGTGACCGTCGCCCAGATCGCCAGGCGCACCGCCCCGCGCAGCAGGAGCCACACCACCAGCGCGGCCACCAGCAGACGCATGGTCACCGGGTCCCACACCACGTGCGTGAGGAAATCGAGCACCCGCACCCAGGCGGGGTGCTCCAGCGCCGTACGGTGCAGCCGCTCGGCAGTGCCCTGGTCCAGCCTGTGCAACGGCGCCCACTGGGACTCCACCAGCACCAGGGCGAGCGCGAAGGGCACGGACGCCAGCGCGGTGGCGGCCACCGTCGTGACCAGCCGCACACCGAACCGCGCGTCTGGGCCGAAGCGGCCGGACAGGAGGCGGGCCACGGCTCGCCGGGGACGGGTGGAGCGTCGTGCCATGGTCTTCGTGTTTCCTCTCGGTGGTTTCTTCGGTTCGGCCGCGGTGCCCGACAGGGGCACGGTGTCAGACGCCGGGGTCCTCGGAGACCGGTTCGCTCACCCCGGCCCTCACGGCCTCCAGTTGGGCGGCGAACGCCAGGCCCAGGAAGAGGGCCATCGAGGTGAGGTAGGACCACAGCAGCAGCGAGACGAACGCGCTGAGGGGCCCGTACACGGTGGCGAAGGAGCCGCCCGCCCCCACGTACAGGCCCAACCCCCACGTCGCCACCAGCCAGAGCACCAGATAGACCGCGGCGCCGAAGGCCAGCCAGGTGTAGCCGGGCTGGGTGCGGCGGGGGGAGAGACGGAAGATGGCGCTGGTGGCGAGGATCGCCAACAACACCCCGATCGGCCGGCGCAGCAGGTCCCACGCGTGGACCGTGTCGGGGCCGAGGTGGTAGACCTCCGCCACGGCCCGGCTCAGCTCCGCCCCGAGCACGGTGACCGCGAAGCTGAGCCCCAGGGGCAGCCCGGCCAGCACGGACATCACCAGCCCGCGGGTGTACTTGGCCAGGAACGGCCGATCGCGTTCCGTCCCGTATATGCGGTTGGCCCCGCGCTCGACCTGGCACAGGCTCGTGGTCACGTTCACGACGGAGAACAGCAGGCCGAGCCAGAGGGCGACCTGGCTGCCGTCCCCGGCCCGGTGGTGACTCTGCGCCAGCGCGTCGTCCACGACGTCCTGGCTCGGCCCGCTCGCGAGTCGGCGGATCGTCAGCTCCGCCACCCGCCCGATGCCCTCGGTGTGCAGTACGCCCGACAGGCCGATGAGGGCGATGGCGAGCGGGACGATCGACAGGACCGTCTGGAGGGCCAGCGCCCTGGAGTGGCTGAATCCGTCGGCGTACCGGAACCGGATGAACGAGTCCCGTACGAGGCTCCAGCCCCCGTACCGGCGCAGCGTCGACCACGCCTCCTCCGCGGACAGCTCCTCGCCCTCCACTTCCGGTGCGGTCTGAACGACCGCCACCTCGTCGCGTTGCGGTACCCGCGTCGCCGTGCCCATGTGCGTAACCCCCTGTGTCGACCGATGCGCTGCGAGGTCGGCTTCAGCCGCCGACGGTGAACGGGGCCTGTTCGGTCGTCGCCTCGGGTGCCTCGGGCGCCTCGACGGCCCGGGGCCGCGGCGGCAGACAGATCCGCAGCGCGCCCGGCTCGACCTCGGCCGTCAGCCGGGTTCCGGAGCCCACGAGATCGCCGTCGAGCTCGCGCGGTTGCGGCTTCGCGAAGCGGATCTCGACGCGCGCCGCGCTGAAGTACTCCAGCGCGCCGCCGGCCACCGCCCCCCGTGCCCCGCCCGGAGTCCGGGCCGCCCGGCCCGGCAGCATGTGCGAGCCGAGATGCCCCGCGGCGGCGAGCCAGCCGCGGGCGCCCCTGGGGTCGAGCAACACCACCTCCAGACGCCCGCTGTCGGGGCGGGCGTCGGGCAGCAGCGGCAACCCGCCCTGCAAGGTGCCGACATTGCCGATGACGACCATCCGCGCCCGCCGCTCCCGCACGGGACCCGAGTCCACCCGGATCGACAGGCGCATCCGCGGGTCCCCGAGGTGGCGGACCGCCGAGAGGACGTACGCGGCCCAGCCCAGACGCTCCTTCGCCCGCTCCGACGCGTCCGCCACCATCGCGGCGTCGAAGCCGGCTCCCGCCATCACCGTGAACCGGGCGGGGTCCAGTCCGTCACCCCACACCCGGGCCAGGTCGATCCGGGCGGTCTCCCCCGACAGGGCGGCCTCCAAGGCGGTGGCCGGATCGGAGGGGAGGCGCAGGTTGCGCGCGAGCAGGTTGCCGGTGCCGCACGGGACGACCGCGAGGGGGACACCGGTGCCCGACAGCAGGTCGGCGCAGGCGCGTACGGTGCCGTCACCGCCGCAGACCACGACCAGCGCCGTCTCCGCCTCGGCGATCCGCCCGGCGAGAGCGCCGGCCGGCCGCTCGGCGGACGTCGACGTCCACACCTGATCGACGTAGCCGTGGCGGCCCAGGACGGCGCGCACGCGCTCGGCCCGCTCGGCGCCGCAGCCGAGCGGGTGACGCACCACCACGGCCCGCCGCCCACCGGCGGGACCGGCCGGCGCACCGTCCGGTTCGTCGCCCGTACTGCCCCCGTACGGGGTTCGGGCCGAGGGAAGCGGCTCCGCGCGCACCTCGCCGACCGCTTCCGGTCGACGAGGCAGCAACAACGCGTGCGTCACGACCAACAGCGTGCAGGCCCCGTTGAGCAGTCCGCCCACGACATCGGACGGGTGGTGCATGCCCCGGTACACCCGCGAGCACGCCACGGCCACCGGGATCAGCAGGAGGACCGCGACCGCGACGTACCGCACCCACCGCCGGCCGTCGCGCAGGCGGACGGCCACCAGGACGGCCAAGCCCCCGAACAGCGCCACGGAGGCGCCCACGTGCCCGGAGGGAAAACTGGAGGTGGGCGGCGCGGCGTCCAGGTGCGGTACGTCGGGACGCGGCCGCTCCACGACCAGCGTCACCAACAGGAACACCGCCGACTGGGCGGCGACGGCCACGGCCGGGAAGAGGGCCTCCCGCAGCCGCCGCCCCCGCGACACGGCCAGGAGGGTGACGACGGCCAGGAGGGTCAGGGCGATGACGCTCCGCGTGCCGGCCAGCAGGGACAACCACGCGGAGAGCGGCGTGGCGAAGCCGCCGCGGTGCGCGGCCAGGGCGCGGTTGACGCCGTCCTCCGCCGCCAACGGCCACTGGTCCGCCAGAGGCCCCGTCACCAGCAGCCCCACGCCCATCATCAGGGCCGCCTGAACCGGCAGGAACAACAGTACGGAAGGGCGACCGGGCCGTACGGCCGCGCCGGGTGCGGGTCTCATTGCCGCCGTGTTACCCGCGACGGCCCGCTCATGCGCGTTCCGCGGCCATCAGGTGGACATCCCTCGGCGGGGGCTCGACGCGCCGGCGTCGGCGGTGCCCACGCGCCGGGACACGTCGCCCCGTGTCCCGCCGGGCCGCCCGGCGGGACACCCTCCGCGACAGTAGCGTGAGCCCATGCGCACATGGACGGGCAAACCGTATCCCCTGGGAGCGACGTACGACGGCTCCGGAACCAATTTCGCACTGTTCTCCGAGGCCGCCGAGGGCGTGGACCTCGTCCTGCTCGACGACGCCGGACGCGAGACCCGTGTCCCGATGACGGAGATCGACCGGTCCGCGTGGCACATCCACCTGCCCGACGTGGGTCCCGGCCAGCGGTACGGCTACCGCGTACGCGGCCCGTTCGACCCCGCCGCCGGGCAGCGCTGCAATCCGGCCAAGCTCCTGCTGGACCCGTACGCCACCGCCATCGACGGGCAGCTCGACCACCACGAATCCCTCTACGGCCACCGCTTCTCGGACGGCGCCGAACCGAACACCCTGGACAGCGCGGGCCACACCATGCTGTCGGTGGTCACCGACCGCGGCTTCGACTGGGGCGACGACAAGCCGCCGGGCCACGCCTACGGCGAGAGCGTCATCTACGAAGGCCACGTACGCGGTCTCACGCGCACCCACCCCGCCCTGCCCGAGGAACTGCGCGGCACGTACGCGGGGATCGCCCACCCGGCCATCCTCGACCACCTGACCGGACTCGGGGTGACGGCCCTGGAACTGATGCCGGTGCACCAGTTCGTCCAGGACGGCCACCTGGCCGAAAAGGGCCTGTCCAACTACTGGGGCTACAACACCATCGGCTTCTTCGCACCGCACAACGCCTACGCCGCCACCGGCGGCCGCGGAGCACAGGTCACCGAGTTCAAGCAGATGGTCAAGGCGCTCCACGCGGCCGGCATCGAGGTCATCCTCGACGTCGTCTACAACCACACGGCCGAGGGGAACGACAAGGGGCCCGTCCTCGCCTTCAAGGGCATCGACAACTCCGCGTACTACCGGCTGGTCGACGAGGACCGCTCCCAGTATTACGACACCACCGGCACCGGCAACAGCCTGCTGATGCGCCACCCCAACGTCCTGCAACTCATCATGGACTCGCTGCGCTACTGGGTGCAGGAGATGCACGTCGACGGTTTCCGCTTCGATCTCGCCGCCACCCTCGCCCGCCAGTTCCACGAGGTGGACCGGCTCTCCGCCTTCTTCGACGTCATCCAGCAGGACCCCGTCATCAGCCGCGTCAAACTCATCGCCGAACCTTGGGACCTCGGCGAGGGCGGCTACCAGGTCGGCAACTTCCCGCCCCTGTGGTCGGAGTGGAACGGACGCTACCGGGACGCCGTCCGGGACTATTGGCGCGGTCGCGAAGGCACGCTCGGTGAATTCGCCTCCCGCATCACCGGCTCCGCGGACCTCTACGAACACGACCGGCGCCGACCCCTCGCCAGCGTCAACTTCGTCACCGCCCACGACGGCTTCACCCTCCGCGACCTCGTCTCCTACGACCGCAAGCACAACGACGCGAACGGCGAGGACGGCCGGGACGGTGAGGACGACAACCGCTCCTGGAACTGCGGGGCCGAGGGCGAGACGGACGATCCCGGGGTGCCGGCCCTGCGCGAACGGCAACAGCGCAACCTGATGACCACGCTGATCCTCTCCCAGGGCATCCCGATGATCAGCCACGGGGACGAGCTCGGCCGCACGCAGGGAGGCAACAACAACGCCTATTGCCAGGACAACCCCACCGCCTGGATCGACTGGGACCTCGACGAAGGCGGTCGACGCCTCCTCGACTTCACCTCCCGGCTGGTCCACCTCCGCCGTCGACACCCCGTCCTGCGCCGCCGACGCTTCTTCTCCGGACGCGCCGCCGGTCACACCGGGCTCCCGGCGGACGTCGAATGGCTGCGACCGGACGCCTCGCCGATGGAGGAGGAGGACTGGACGTGGCCGCACGCCGGCGCCCTGACCATGTTCCTCAACGGCGAGGCGATCACCGAGCCCGACCGCTACGGCAACCGCGTCACCGACGATTCGTTCCTGCTGATGTTCAACAGTTCGGACTGCGCCGTGGATTTCCGCCTCCCCGGGAGCCGCTTCGCCGCGCGGTGGACGCCGCTCTTCGACACCGCGACGACGGACACCCCCGACGAGCGGGAACTGAAGCCGGGCGCCGCCCTGCGCCTGGAGTCACACAGCACAGTCGTCCTGCGAAGCGCCCGCGAGGACCACGTGGCCGACGACCCGCGGGGGGTCAGTGCAGGATGCTGACGGCCCGGGCGATGACCAGGAGCGAGGTCAGCAGGGCCGCCACGCTCTGGACCGTCATGAGCACTTTGGCGCGGGCGGAGAGCGGCATCGTGTCCGTCGGGCTGAACGCGGTGGAGTTGGTGACCGACACGTACAGGTAGTCGATCAGGGTGGGCACCCAGTCGGCGACCTTGCTGGCGCCGTCCGCGACCTCCTGGACGGCGTCGTCGTTCTCGTCCTGGGAGAAGCGGAAGTCCGCCAGTTGGAGCTCTTCGCGGGGGGTCTGCGTGCGACTGACGGGGCCGCCCCGGTCGAGTTCCCAGTAGGCCAGGCCGAAGGCGATGATGTTGGTCAGCCACACCTGGAGCGCCGCCACGAGCAGGGAGCGTCCGTCGTCGACCCCGGCGTAGACCAGCTCGTGGACGAGGATGCCCAGGGCGGTCAGATTGCTCGCCACGATGAGCAGGACCAGTACCACCGACAGGACGCGGAACGACTTGGTCTGGCGGGTCAGCCTGCGCGGGTTTATCGCGATCAACGGCAGGAGCAGCAGTACCTCCAGGGCCGGTAGTACGTAGCGCGGAGCGATCAACAGTTTCTGGGGCAACGCGAGGTAGAGGAAGATCGCCGCCAGTGTGGCGACGACCGCGGGAAGCCGGGCTTCGCCGCGCCGCTCGTGCCGCGGGTGGCGGGTGCGGGCATCGGTTCTCGTAGGGGACACGACGACGGCTGCCTTCCTGCGGTGTGGCGGGTCGATGACCCGAGGGCGGTGCATATTACGTCGTCGTGGGAGCGTGCGGCCGCTCGGGCGCGCGGGGGCGGGGGAAACGGAGGCGCGGAGGGGAGTGCTGCCGCCCCGTCCGGGCCCGGGGGTCTCTGCGGGGCAGTGGCCGCCGGGGGCTTGCCCGGATCCGCGTCGCTGCGCGGGGGCAGCAGGGCGGGGCCGGGGGACCGATGCGGCGGGGCGGCAGCATGGTGTCGGGCCTGTGGACCGCGCGCGTACCGGGGGGAGGGGCTCAGCGCGCGGCCACCGGTCCTCGGTGTAACGCCTCGACGCCGAAGGAGCGGCGCCGTACACCGACATCCCCGCGTATGACCCGCTCCCGCACCCGCAAACCCCCTTCGGCGCCGGACATTTGCCACGCCGTCCTCCGGGTCACGGGTTTCGTCGGCCCCGGGTGATGAGACGGCGGAAACGGGGCACGGGCGGAGGCGGGAGACGGACTCCCCGGTGCGCCCGGCGGTGGAAGCCGGCGGCGGCCGTGATCGGAAAGGCGTGGCCATGTCCAAGGTCGAAGAGTCCATCGAGGTCGAGGTCCCCGTCCGTACCGCCTACAACCAGTGGACGCAGTTCGAGACGTTCCCCCACTTCATGGAGGGGGTCGAGCGGATCGACCAGCGGACCGAAACCATGACCCACTGGGTGACCAAGGTGGGCGGTACGCAGCGGGAGTTCGAAGCGGAGATCACCGAACAGATCCCCGACGAGCGGGTCGCGTGGACGACCCTCGGCGGAGAGGTCAAGCAGGCCGGTGTGGTCACCTTCCACCGCCTGGAGGACAGCAAGACCAAGGTCATGCTCCAGCTCGACTACGACCCGGAGGGCTTCACGGAGACCGTCGGTGACAAGCTCGGCTTCGTCAAGCGGCAGATCACCGGTGACCTCAAGCGGTTCAAGGAGTACATCGAGGCGCGCGGCCACGAGACGGGGTCCTGGCGCGGCGAGGTCTGAGCAGCGGGAAACCCGGTTCCCCGCGTGTGGGAACCGCGTGCCGGGGCAGGCGGGCCGATACGAGGCCCCCGCCCCTCCGTACCTCTCGAACAGGTCGGCGGAGCAAGGGGCCGACGAACCGATCAAGGAGATGTTCGCATGTCTGGGAACGTGTGGGGCTACCGCGAGACCTCCGGCCGAGCGCCGGGCGCGGACCTGACGGGCTACAAGGTCGAGGCCACCGACGGCAGCATCGGCAAGGTGGACAAGCACTCCGACGAGGTCGGCTCCTCCTACATCGTGGTCGACACCGGGCCGTGGATCTTCGGCCGGGAAGTCCTGCTCCCGGCGGGCACCATCACACGCATCGACCCGCAGGAGCAGAAGATCTACGTGGACGGGACGAAGGAGCAGATCAAGAACGCTCCCGAGTTCGAGCGGGAGAAGCACCTCGACGACCAGGACTACCACGGTCAGGTGGGCGGCTACTACAGCGGCTTCCTGGGCTGACCGCCCGGCTCTCCTTCCCCGATCCAGCAGGCGGGCGGCACCGGTTCATCCGGCGCCGCCCGCCTGCGTCGTGTCCGCACCCGGTGACTCGACCTTCTCCACGTGAGTTCGAGACAGCACAGGTATTTCGATCACGTGTGTCTCGATCCGTCACGTGTTCGATCATGCGTCGTGTTTCGAACGGGCGCGCCTCGGCCGTCCACATCCCGTCCGCCGGCGGAATCAGGACACATCGTGGAGACGGGCGGTCCGGGGCGGCGGTGGAGTGCGGAGACAAGTACGACATGCCCTGCGCGGGCACCCGAGGCGTCGACTCATTACGGCCATGCGCCCCCGCGCGCCCGCGATGGTCACGTTCCGGGGAGCGGTACGTGGGCAACCGCTTGGTGCTGATGAAGCCTTGACCGTCCGCTCCCACCGACGTTCGGAGAGTCACCATGACCAAGGTCCTCGTACTGCACAGCGTCAGTCTTGTCGGGTCCGCCCTGGCCGCCCTGCTGAGATCCGAAAGCGACTTCGACGTCACGGCCGCGGGGTGGCGCACGGCAGCCCGCCGCGCCGAGTCGTTACGGCCCGACGTGGCCGTTGTCGACGTCGACTGTCCGGGGGCGACGGCCGCCCTCGCCGGGGAAGGCCCGGGCCCCGCGCGGATGCTGGACCCGCGCACGCCCCTGCTCGTCCTGGCGACCACCAAGACGCCCGGCACGCTCGGCCGCGCCTTCCAGGCCAAGGCCCTCGGCTACGTCGACAAGGACGGCTCCCCCGGCCGGCTCGTCCGCGCCGTCCGCAAAGTGGCCGCGGGGGAACGGTTCATCGACGCCGCCTTGGCCTCCGCGTTCATGGAGGCGGACCCGGTGCCCCTCAGCCCGCGCGAGCTGAGCGTCCTGGCCCGGGCCGCGCAAGGCGACTCCGTCGCCGAGATAGCCCGCGCCCTGCACCTCGCAAGCGGGACGGTCCGCAACTACATGGCGGCCGTGACCCGCAAGACGGGCGCGCGCAACCGCATCGACGCGATCCGCATATCCCGCAGCGCCGGCTGGGTGTAGGGGCGACGCCGGGGGCGGTACCGGACAGGCTGATTCAACGGGGCGCGGCGGGCGCGGCCGGCTCCTCCTCGCCCCACATGCCCACGAGGTCCCGGTAGAGGGCCGACCGCCCCGGAAGCTCCGCGTGGGTGCCGCACACCGCCCGGGTCCCGTCCAGTACGAGGACCCGGTCGGCCCGCGCCGCCGACGAGATCCGGTGGGCCACCACGATCAGGGTGCCCGGTCTCGCGGCGATGGCGCGCTCGGCCCGCGCCTCGGCCTCCGGATCGAGGTGACAGGTGGCTTCGTCGAGCAGGAGCAGCGGGGCGGGGGAGAGGTAGGCCGCGCCGAGTGCGAGCAACTGCCGCTCGCCCTGGGACAGTCGTCGGGGGTCGAGGGCCGCGTCGTACCCGCCCAACCGGTCGATGAGCCCCCGCAGCCGCAGGGCGGTGACGGCCGCGTCCAGCCCGGAGCCGGGCACAGGACCCGGGCAGAGGTGTGTCAGGTTCTCGCGCACGGTGCCGGTGAAGACGTACGCCTGTTGCGGCAGCAGCGTCCGGCGCGGATCGGGCCCGTCCCCCGTCGTCGCACGGGCGGGCGCCCCCGCGACCAGGACCTGGCCCCGGTCGGGGGCCAGCAGCCCGGCGAGCAAGGCGGTGAGCGTGGACTTCCCGATACCGCTCGGTCCCACCACCGCGAGGTGCTCGCCGGGCCGCACGCGCAGGTCGAGCCCCCGGAGCACGGGATGGGCGTGGGCCCCGTAGGCGAAGCCGACCGACCGCAACTCGGCGGCGGCAGGGGCGCCCTCGTGCGGGGCCCGACCGCTCGGCCCGCTCGGCCCGCTCGGATCGGCCGTCGGACGGGGCGGCGCGGCCGGCGGGGGAGCGCAGAAGCGGTCCAGTACGACCAACAGTCGCGTCCCCGCCGAACCCAGGGCCGCCATCAGGGTGTCGAGCGCGGGCAGCAGGGACTGCGTCAGGTAGGTCACGGCGCCGGCGAGCGCGCCCGCCGTGATGCCGCGCCCGAGCAGCCAGGGCGTGGCGGCCAGTAACGCCACGACGGGCGCCCGGCCGGCCACGCCGAGGGCGACGGTCCGCACCGCCCCCCAGCCGGCGAGCCGTCCGGTCAGTCGTTCCTGAGCGGCGATCAGGGGTTCCACCGCGCGGGCCACGGCCGTGCCGCCGCCGCACGCCATGATGTCGCGCAGCGCGCCCGCCGCCTCCCCCACCCGTGAGGCCAGCGCCTCCTCGGTGTCCAGCGCCTCCCGTTGTACGGCCGCCATCGGGCGCAACGTGGCCGTGAACGCGGCCAAGCCCAGCAGCAGCGGCGGCAACACCACCAACAGCAGTACGGGCGCGAGCGCGGCCATGCCGACGAGCGCGCCCACGGCGGTGAAGAGGAACGAGCGTGCCGTCAGGACCAGACCGGCGAAGGAGTCGCGTGCCATCTCGGTCTGCTGCGTCAGCCGGGAGACCCCTCGCGCGTCGGCGGCCCGGGCGGGATCGGCGACCGCCGCGGCCAAGGCCTGGCCCACGGCCCGACGTACGAGCCCGTCGCGCAGCGGTTCCACGAGGTCCGCGAGTGCGGCGAACACCCCCCGCAGGGCGAAACCGCCGAGCAGGGCGCCGCATCCGGCCACCGCCAGCCACGCCGCGCCGGTCGCGGCGCGGCCCGCGAGGAAGCCGTCGTCCAGCGCGCGGGCGACGCCGTAGCCGCCGAGGAAGGTGTGCGCGGACTCCAGCAGCGACCAGAGCGCGAGGGCGGCCAGCGGTCGGACGCGGGAACGCAGGAAGCGCCGGGCGTCGGCTGCCACCGTGCTCCCGGGCCGGGGGCGACTCACGAGAGCCCGCCCGCGCCCGGGCCGACAGCGGCCCCGGCCGCCGATCCCGAGCCGTGTGCCGCGGCGGGCTCCGGGCGCGGCCCCTCCTGTCGTCCCCGTTCCGCCTCCACCGCGAAGACCGCCCGGTACGCGGGGTCCCGCCACAGGTCGGCGTGGACGCCGGTGGCCCGGATACGGCCGTCCTCCAGCCACACGACCAGGTCGGCCCGGGCTGCCGCGGAGACCCGGTGCGCCACCACGATCCGGGTTCCTCCCCCGACACACCGCGCCAACGCCCGTTCGACCTCTCGGGCGGTCAGCGTGTCGAGGCTGGAGGTGGCGTCGTCCAACACCAGCAGCCGACCCGCACGCACGAACGCCCGCGCCAGACCGAGGCGTTGGAGTTCTCCGCCCGACAGCGGGGCGTCCGCGAGGGCCGTGTCGTAGCCGTCGGGCAGGCGCAGCACGAACGGCTCCGCCCCCGCCGCCCGCGCAGCGGCCCGCACCTCCTCCCGCGTGGGGGCGGGGCTCCGGCCGAAGGCGATGGCGTCGGCGACGCTCTCCCCGATCAGCGCGGGCCGGTCGAAGGCATGACCCGCCTCTCGGCGCAGCGCCGCCGCCGAAAGCCGCTCCAGTGGTACCCCGTCGAGCAGGACGCGGCCCGAGTCGGGGTCGGTGAGGCGGCCGGCCACCGCCGCGAGCAGCGATTTGCCCGCACCGGAACGGCCCACCACGGCGAGCGTGGCGCCGCCAGGCACCACGAGGTCGATGCCGTCCAGGACGGTCCGGCCCTCGCGCACCACCCGGACCCCGTCCAACTCCAGCCTCCCCGGCCCGCCCTCAGGCAACTCTCCGTCCCCGTAGGTGAGTTCCTGTAGCTCCAGGACCGTCGCCGTCCGGCCCGCGGCGGCCCGGGCCCGTACGACGGCGGCGATCCGGCCGGTGACCGCGCCGATGCCGGCGGCCAGTCCGGCGTAACGTACGGCGGCGAGCAGTTCCCCGACCCCCAGCGCCCCCGCCACCAGCCGCAGCCCGCCCACCGTGAGGACCACGTACAGCAGCAGTGGCATCAGGGCGGAGGTCCGGGCCGTCGTGCCGCCGTAGACGCGCCACATTCGCCGCCCCTGTGCGTCCAGTTCGGCCAGGTCGCGCAGGACGCGGGCGCGTTCGCGGCCGACGGTGCCGGCGGCGGCGATGGTCCGCGCCCCGGCCAGGGCCTCCACGAGACGTGTGGCCATGCCCAGTTGGACCTCCTGGTACCGGGAGACACTCGATCCCGAGTCACGTGCGAAGGAACGCAACAGCCACAGCAGGACGGGCAGTCCGGCGAGGAAGGCGAGAGCGGTCCAGGTGTCGATGAGGAAGAGCGCGACCAGTCCGCCGAGCGGTGGCAGCAACGAGGCGACACCCATCGCGGCGGCGGCGGGCCCCGTACCGGCCTCCGTGGAGTGCGCGGTCAGTCGCGCGGTGAGGTCACCGGGGGAGTGGCGGCCCGCGTGGTGGGGGGACGCCCGCAGCAGCGCGGTCAGCCCCCTGCGGCGCAGCCAGGCTGTGGTACGGCCGTTGACCTGCCCGGTCAGCCGCGTCGTGAGGGCGTCGAGAAGCACCTCGACCGCGACGACGACGGCACACCCCAGGGTCCACGAGCCCCCGGCCGGGTCGCGCCGCAGCAGGAGGTCGAGCGCGTGGCCGAGCACGGCGGGTTCGACGAGGGCGGTGAGGGCGGCGGCGACCGCGCACGCGCCCACGGCGGCCGTGCGCACCGCGCTGTGCCGGGCGGCCGCCCGAAGCGCCCGGTCGCCGGCGCGTCCGGACGTTCCCTCGCCGGACGTTTCCCCGTCGGGCGGTCCGGTGGTCGGACCTGCGGGCGAGGACGGGGACGGCGACGGGGACGGGGATGGGGATGGGGATGGGGACGGCGGTGGGGGCGGGGTCATCGTCGAGGCTCCCAGGACTCCGGAGATGGCTCCGGGCCCGGGCGGTGAACCGCCCGGGCCCGGAAGCTACCCGATCAGTGACAGGTCGTGACGCTCAGGCTGCTGTCGCCGCAGAGCAGCAGGCTCGCCTGGCTGCCGCCGCCGTGCAGCGCCGCCTCGGTGGTCTCTTCCTTCACGGTCTCCATCGACTGCAGGTCAAGAAGGGTCATGTCATGTTCCTCTCGATGAGTTGGTGCGATGGGGTCACGGCCCCGCGGGGGTGCGGGACCGGCTCTGGGACCACCGCGGCGCGCCGCGGCGGTGGGAGGAACGGCAGTTGGGCGCGCCCGTCGGGCGTCGCGCTGCCGAGGGCGAGCAGGACGCCGGCCGTGCCCGTGGACAGGTCCATGGACAGGCGCATCAACTGCTCGCCGGGGAAGGCCAGATGGCCCTGGTACGGCACGGCGTGCCGGGCCAGTGCGGCGATCTGGCGGTCGAGGTCGTCGGCCCGGGTGCCGTCGGGGTCGGGAGTGCTGGTCCGTGCCAGGTGCAGCACCATTCCGGCGGCGCCGCGGAACAGGCCGGGCTGGGCGTAGAAGTTGGACCGGGCGGCGCGTACGATCTCGCGCCGGGCCTGCTCGAAGCGCGGGTCCCGGGCGTGCTGCGACCAGTCGTCGAGCACCATGCCGATGCCCACGCTGCCGGCGCCGAGATAGGGCATGGTGCGCCAGCCCTCGTCCACTTGCAGGGTGCCGAACGCGCTGGTCACGCAGCGGTCGAGATCGCGGTGCAGGGCCTGCCCGGCGCGTACGAGGTACTCCTCCTCGCGGGTGCGTTCGTAGAGGCGCAGGAACAACAACGCCGGACCGGAGTTTCCGTACAGCAGTCCCGCACGGGTGAGCCGGGGAGCCGAGCGGGCGACGAGTTCGGCGCAGCGCAGAGCGGCCGCGTGCAGTTCGCCCTCACCGGTCGCCGTGCCCAGCGCGTCCAGGGCCAGCCCGATGCCCGACAACCCGCTGTGGAGGTCCGGGCCGGTCTCCTGCCACGACTGGCGCAGCAGTTCCCCGGCCAGGGCGAGCGCTTGCTCACGGTGGCCGAGCCGGTCCAGGGTCCAGGCGGTGCCGGCCAGGCCGTCGTAGAAGCCCAGCGGGGTACCCGAGCCTGGATGGCCCGCCCGTGCCAGCAACCATTCCTCGGCTTCCGGCCAGGGCTCGGCGCCGGTCTCGGCCAACGCGTACAGCACCCCGGCGGCGCCGTACCCGAAGCCGGTGCCACCGCCCTCGTTGGTGAACTGCGCGATGTCGCCCGGGAAGAAGCGGTCCTCGCGCTCCGGCGTGGCCGAGGCGCGCAACGCCGCCGCCATGGAGCGGCGGGCTCCGTCCCCGTCCCCGGGCTCCGCCGGGAGGTACGGCCCGGCGGGCGCGGGCACCGGGCCACCCGGTATCGCCGTGGCGTCGCCCCGCACCGCCTCGGCCGGTTCCCCGTCCGGCCCGGCGAGGATCTCCTCGACGGCCTCGTCCAGGAAACCGCGCGGCACGGGGAAGAGTTCGCCGGCGATGGCGGCCAGGTGCACGGCCTTCGCCCGGTCCAGGACGAGCAGGCTCGTCAACGGGAGGAACAGGGCAAGCCGCAGGCACGCCAAGGCGTAGCGGTCCACCGCGAAGCCGCGGCGGTCGGGTGGGGCGACGAAGGCGGGATTGGCCACCGTCTGTCGCAGTCCCTCGTCGACGTGCGCGGCCGCTTCGAAGTCAAGCAGTGCGACGGACGGTTCGCCCGAGGGGTCCTCGGCGACCATGATGTTGAAGAGGTGCAGGTCGTTGAAGACCACCCCGCGGGCGTGCACGGCCGCCACGGCCTCGGTGACCCGCTCGTGGATCTTGAGGGCCCACGCGGTGTAGTCGGCGAGCGCGTCCGGCGTCGGGTCCGCGTGGATCAGCGGGTGTTTGCGGGCGAAGTAGGTGTTGAGCGGTTTCCCCTCCAGGTACTGCATGACCAGGAAGTGGTGGTCGCCGACCGTGAACATCTCGCGGAAGGCGGGTACGCAGTCCAGTCCGGCCAGCCGTTCCAACGCCGACCGCTCCCGGTCCAGCCGGGCCACCGCGTCCGCCCCGTCGGAGGCGAGGCCCGCGTACGGCCGGCCTTCCTTGAGGACCACCGCCTCGCCGGTGCGGGTGTCGCGCCCGGCGTAGACGCCCCCGCCGTTGGAGAAGTGCAGGGCCCGCTCCACCGTGTAGGGGAGACCGGCGAGGTTGACGGCGGACCGCGCGTCGAGGTGCGGTTTCAGGAAGGGGGGCGGTTCGACCCACTCCGGGGGCTGGAACACCGGCCCGCGCTGGTCGGGCACGAGGCGCCCGTCAGGAGCCTCGATCGCCGGGACGACCTCGCCGTGCTCGTCGTAGCAGTGCCGGAGGGTGAAGCTGCCGTAGCGCAGGTGGACCGGACCCGCGCCCCAGCGCAGATCGCTGAGGATGTACGGGCCGGGCTCCCCGGACAGCAGGCCGTCCAGGTCCTCGGCGATGCGGCGGCACTCCTCGGTGTCGGCCGGGTAGACCGTGATGAACTTGCCGGCGGCGCCCCGGTCGGCGTACTTGGCGTTGCGCAGGTGCAGCAGGTACCGGCTCGGTACGAACTTGAAGGCGACGCGGCCGTCCAGGCAGTAGTCGTACACACGCGCCAGGACGGACTCGGCGTTGTCGAGCGTGGCGGAAACGTGGATCTTCCAGCCCTGGGCGGGCAGTTCCAGTCCGAGCGGCCGCAGGGCGTACCAGCTGCCCGTGCGGTGGGACCGCCAGCCCTCCGGTACGGGGGCGAGCGCGGCCGGGTAGCTCTCCTCGACCCGCCGGTACGGCGCGTCGTAGAACCAGCGGTCTGCGTCGCAGAAGGCGGCGTACCCCTTGTTCACCCGTACTCCCTCGGTCGGTCGGCGGCCAAACCACCGTGCCATCCGGGCCGGGCGCCGCGACAGTCACGGCTGTCACCGACCGGGTGTGCAGAACGCACGTGTCGTCCTGCCGCCGGGGGACCCTCTCCGGGCCGTACCGCCGCGAGCGGTTCGGGACAACCAGCCGCGACTCCAGGCCACTCCCGCACCGGCGCCGTCGCCCGGGCCTACTCTCGACGGTCCGGAGCGCCACGAGCGGAACGCGGGAGGACTCCTCGATGAGCGGACGTGCGGGCAGCGCGGGACATGCGGGAAGTGCGGGCAGTGCGGGAAGTGGGGGGCGTACGGGACGGGTCGGACGTGCGGGGGTGCGGCGCGCCTTCGCACGCGCGGCGTTCGCGACCGGGCTGCTGTTCGGGCTGACGGTCACGGGAGCCACCTCGGGGACCCCGGCCTCGGCGGTCGAGCAACAGCCCGTCGACGAGGGCTCGTTGAGCCTGGTCGGCGACCCCGGGGAACACATCACCGGCGGCCGGTCCCTGGCCTTCTCCGCCGGACACGACCGGTTGCGGGCCTACGGCGACCCGGACGGCAGCCACGTCGGGTTGCGGGTGGAGGCGGCGGACGGCAGCTCGTGGTCCGTCGACCTGGCCGTGGCCCCGGGCACGAAGCTCACCGCCGGGACCTACATCGGGGCCACCTTGTACGACCCCTTCAACGGCAACGGTCCCGGCACCGGCCCTGCCCTCGGCCTCACCGGCGCCGGCGGGTTCTGCCGGTCTTTGAAAGCCGACTTCACCGTCACCAAGGTGAAGCTCGGCACCAACGGCTGGGTCGAGGACTTCGACGCCACCTTCGACAGCCGCTGCGACGGCGCGCCGGCCGCCGCCCACGGACGCGTCCACCTGAAGAACCGTCCGGCGCCCCCGGTCCTGCGCGTCGCCTTCACGACGGCCCGGGACGCGGTGGTGACCGCCGACGGGCTGGTCACGGTGCACGGCACGGCCACCTGCTCCAAACCTGCCGACCTCGACCTGTCCGGGCGCCTGGACCAGAAGCGGTACGCGGGGGCCGTGACGAGTTACTACAGTGTCATCGTCGTCTGCGCCCCCGGCAAACCCGTGCCCTGGCAGGCAATCACCGACCCGGCGATGAGCGCCCGCTTCGCCACGGGGCCGGCCGAGGTCACCACCCAGGCGTGGACGACGGACCAGGACCTGACCCTGGAGATCGCGGTCCCGGCCGTGGTGACGAAACTGCGGCTCACCCCGCCCCGACGGGCCGACGCCGTCGCCTCCCGCCCGTAGCCGGCCCTACCGGTGGTGGCGCCCACACCGCCCGCGGAGCGCCCCGCGGGCGGTGTGGGGAGGCGCCCTCGGGTCCCGTGGGGCGGGATGGGAGGATATGGACATGGACATCCTCCGCAGGAACAACGTCACGGTGAGCGGACGCGAGGACGCCCCCGTCATCATGCTGGCGCACGGGTTCGGCTGCGACCAGAACATGTGGCGGTTGGTGGTGCCCGCGCTGGCGGAGGAATTCCGTGTGGTGCGGTTCGACTACGTGGGCTCGGGCCGCTCGGACCTCTCCGCGTGGGACGAGGAACGCTACGCCTCGTTGGACGGTTACGCGCGGGACGTGGTGGAGATCTGTGACGAGCTCGATCTGCGGGACGTGGTGTTCGTCGGCCACTCGGTCAGCGCCATGATCGGCGTGCTCGCCGCGCAGGCCGCCCCCTCGCGGTTCTCCTCCCTCGTCATGGTGGGTCCCTCACCTCGTTACATCGACGACGAGGGCTACCGCGGCGGCTTCGGCGCCGACGACATCGACGAACTGCTCGAAGCACTGGAATCCAACTATCTGGGCTGGTCCGCGGCAATGGCGCCCGTCATCATGGGCAACCCGGAGCGGCCCGAACTCGGCGCGGAACTCACCGCCGCCTTCTGCGCCACCGACCCCGACATCGCGCGCGTCTTCGCCCGCGCCACGTTCCTCACCGACAGCCGCGACGACCTCAAGAAGGTCTCCGTCCCCACGCTCGTGCTGGAGTGTTCCCAGGACGTGATAGCCCCGCGCGAGGTGGGTGCCTACGTGCACGCCGCCATCCCCGGAAGCCGCCTGGTCACCCTGGACGCCACCGGCCACTGCCCCCAGCTGAGCGCCCCCGAGGCCACGAGCGCGGAGATCCTCGCCTTCGCCCGGATGTTGCGGTGATGTCCTGTACCGGGCACAGCGCCGAGCAGCCCGGAGACAAGGCCGGTACCGACGCCCTGTTCACCTCCCTGTTGGAGGACAGCGTGGAGGACCTGTACGAGTCCTCCCCCTGCGGTTACCTCTCCACCCTCCTCGACGGCACGATCGCCAAGATCAACACCACCCTGCTGACCTGGCTCGGCCTGGACCGCGAGGACGTCGTGGGCCGCATGCGCTTCGCCGACCTGCTGACGGTCGGCGGCAAGCTCTACCACGAGACCCACTTCGCCCCGTTGCTGCGCATGCGGGGGGAGGTCAGCGGCATCGCCTTCGAGATCAAGGCGGCCGGCGGCCGCCTTCCGGTCCTGGTCAGCTCCGTGGTCAAGACCGGCGGCGAGGGCGAGCCCCTGCTGATCCGTACCACCGTCTTCGACGCGAGCGAACGACGCGCCTACGAGACGGAGCTGTTGCGCCGCCAGAAGGCCGCGGAGGAAGCACGGGCCCAGGCCGAAGCCGACCGCCAACGGCTCCAGGAGGCACTGGCGGTCCTCCAGCAGAGCCTGCTGCCCACCACGCTCCCCGACGTACCGGGCATGGAGGCGGCGTCGTACTACCACACCGCCTCCCTGGACCGGCTCGGTGGCGACTTCTACGACCTGTTCCCGATCGACGGCAAACGCTGGGCCTTCTTCCTCGGGGACGTCTGCGGCAAGGGCCCCGAGGCCGCCGCCGTGACCTCCCTGACGCGGTACACCCTGCGCGCCGCCGCCCTGCACGACCCCGATCCCATCGCCGCGCTCACCACGCTCAACGCCGTCCTGCACGAGCGGTACACCGGGGCCGACCCCCGCTACTGCACCGCCATATTCGGGGTACTGGAACCCGAGGGCGACACCGTCACCGTCGACTTGGCCTCCGGCGGTCACCCGCCGGCGCTCCTGGTGCGCGCGGACGGTCGGGCCGAGTACCTCTCCACCCCCGGCGGTCTGCTGGTCGGTATCATGCCCAGCGCTCCGTTCGCGGCCGCCCGGACCGTCCTCGGGCCGGGTGACACGCTCCTCCTCTACACCGACGGCCTGACGGAGGCCCGTATCGGGGAGAGCCGCGAACTGTACGGTGACGAGGCGCTGCGCGACTTCGCCGCCGCGCACCCCGCCGTCGGCCCGCACGGGCTGGTCGGCGCCCTGACCGGTCTGCTCGCCGGGTTCGGCGACGGGCTGGACGACGACACCGCCCTCCTCGCCCTCGGCGTTCCCACATCCCCGACACAACCCGGAGCCACGACCTGACATGAGCCCGTTGACGATCACCGTCCGAGACGCCGACAGCGGTCCCGTACTGCGAGTCACCGGTGACCTTGACTTCGACACCGCGCCCCGCCTGCGTCAGGCCGTGGACGAGATCACCCTCGCCCCGGGCGAGCTGCTGGTCCTGGACCTGGGAGGCCTGGAGTTCTGCGATTCCAGCGGGATCAGTGCCCTGATCACCGCCCACAACCGGGCGGCGGCCGCGCAGGCGGCCATGGCGCTCGCCGCCGTACCGGACAACATCACCCGGGTACTGGGCATCGTCGGACTCGATCAGGTCTTCGGCCGTCACGAACCGGAGCCGCCGGGCGGGGGCTGAGCGCCGCCTCCGCCGACGCCGGGCCCCGCACAGCGGCCGGGCGAATCGCCCGTCGGCCCCGGTCGCTCGTGCGTGGGCGCCGGAGGGACCCGGTGCCGACGACCGGGCGGCCACGGACCGGGTGGTTACGAGGGATCCGGCGGCGTCCGGGGGAGATGCGCCCGAGGCCGACGGGGTTCTCGGCACCCGTCCTCCTCGACGACGAGATCCGCCAGGCCGCGCCCCGGTGCGATCAGGCGGGCGTTCGCCTCGTCGGAGCGGGCCACCCAACGCCGGGCGTACGCCTCCTCCTTGCCGTGCCGCACATGACGCTCGACCAGCCGCCGCACCCGTACCGTGTCGTCGGGGGCGACGAACCACGCCTCGTCGAGCAGCGGCCTGACCCTCGCCCAGGCCCCCGCCCCGTGCAGCAGGTAGTTGCCTTCCGTGATCACCAGCGGTACGTCGGGCTCCACCCGGATGCTCCCGGCGACGGGTTCCTCCAGGGTGCGGTCGAACGCGGGGGCGTATACGGCATCGGCCGCCCGCTCGCGCAGCCGTTCCAGCAGGGCCACGTACCCCGCCGCGTCGAAGGTGTCGGGCGCGCCCTTGCGATCGGCCCGGCCCAGCCGTTCCAGCTCGGCCCGCGCCAGGTGGAAACCGTCCATCGGCACCACCACCGCCGACCCCGGACCCAATGCGCGGGCCAGTTCCTCCGCGAGCGTGGACTTCCCCGCGCCCGGCGCTCCCGCGATGCCCAGGATGCGACGGCCGCCCGCCGTCGCGAGCAAGCGGGCCCGTGCCTCCAGCGCTGCCGTGTCCATCCTTCAGGCCTCCGTGACCGCTCGGCTCACGGGGCGGGAGTCGGAGCCGGGGCCGGGGCCGGGGCCGGGGCCGGGGCCGTGACGCGGCGTACGGACTCCACGACCGCCGTGCGGTGACGGGCCAGTCGCTCCGGTGACCAGCCGGTTTCCGACGCGCCCCCCGCCGGGCCGCCCACCGCGCCGAACCATGACTGGGCGAGCCCCATCACCAGGGTCAGCAGATCGGCGGGGTCCGGCGCGGGGTCGATCAGTCCGGCCCGCTGGGCCTCCTCCACCATCGCGATCTTGCCGCGGTAGGACTCGGCCTCGGCATCGGTGACCCCGGGACGCTCCAATTGCTTCCACGCCACGAGCCGCATCAGGGAGGGTCGCTCCACGAGGTGGTCGTAGACGGCGCCCGCGTAGCCGGGGAGGTCCCCCGCGTCGAACGGCACCGTTTCGGAACCGCTCTCAAGGGCGCGTCGCAGGACGGCGTCGAAGAGCTCCTCCTTGTTGCCGAAGTAGACGTAGATGAGCCGCTTGTTCGCCTGCGCGGCCTCCGCGATGCGGTCGACGCGGGCGCCGGCGATGCCGTACGCCGCGAACTCGGCGAAGGCCGCGTCGAGGAGCCGTGCCCTTGTTGCGCTGGAGTCCCGTGCCATGGCGCCAGCCTAGCAAGTAACTATCCGGTTATTGACAAAGTACGGTAGCTGCACCATTCTCGAACTATCCAGTTAGTTACTTACCCGGCGGAAGCGGCGGGAGCGGAAGGGAAACACCATGGAGAAGCGCACGCTGGGCAACCAGGGCCTCACCGTAGGCGCCGAGGGCCTCGGCCTCATGGGCATGAGCGCCCACTACGGGGCCACGGACGACATCGAGTCCCTCGCCACCATCGACCGGGCCCTCGAATTGGGCGTCACCCTGCTCGACACCGCCGAAGGGTACGGCCCCTTCATCAACGAACAACTCCTCGGCAAGGCGCTCGCGGGCCGCCGGGACGCTGCCGTGGTCGCCACCAAGACCGGCGTCGAATTCAGCGACCAGGGCGAATTCCGCGGCCACAACGGCACCCCGGAGTACATCCGCCACGCCGCCGACCGCTCGCTGCGCCACCTGGGCACCGACCACATCGACCTGTACTACCTGCACCGCGTCGACCCGGCCGTGCCCGTCGAGGAGAGCGTCGGCGCCATGGCCGAGCTGGTGGCCGCGGGCAAGGTGCGCCACATCGGCCTCTGCGAGGTCGCGCCCGCCACCATCGCCCGCGCCCACGCCGTCCACCCGCTGGCCGCGGTACAGACCGAGTACAGCCTCTTCGAGCGCGGCATCGAGCACGACGGCGTCCTGGAGACCCTGCGCGAACTCGGCATCGGCCTCGTCGCCTACTCCCCGCTGGGCCGGGGGTTCCTCTCCGGCGCCGTCACCAGCCCGGACGACTTCGCGGCCGACGACTTCCGCCGCACCGACCCCCGCTTCCAGGGCGAGAACTTCGACCGCAACCTGGCCCTCGTCGCCCAGGTGCGCCGGCTGGCGGCGGAGAAGGGCGTCACCCCCTCCCAGCTCGCCCTGGCCTGGACGCTGAGCCAGGGCGCGGTGCCCATCCCCGGCACCAAGCGGCGCCGCTACCTGGAGGAGAACATCGCCGCCACCGACGTGACGATCACCGACGCCGACCTGGCCGCCCTCGACGCGGTGGCCCCGCACGGCGCCGTCTCGGGCGACCGCTACGCCCCCGAGATGATGGCCGCGCTGAACGGCTGACCGACTCACGCGGGCCGGCGGCCGGCGCGCCCGGGACCCTGCGGCGGAGTTTCCGGGACGGCCGGTCGCCCCTCCGGCCCGCACGGCCGTCGGCGGCCCCTCCTCATCGCCGCCTGCGGGTCGGGCCCCTGGTCACTTGTGCCGCAAGCCCCAGGTGAACTTGTCGCCGCCTTCCCAGCGCACCACCGACGGGTCGTCGAGGTCGGGGTGCGGGATGCCGACGGCCCGCAGCAGCTGGACCACGTCGACCACGTCGTGCGCCCGGCCCGCCACCTCCCCGTGGACCTGGACGATCCGAAACGGCGGGCTGCCCGCCATGACGGGTGACACGACCACGTTCCAATAGGACCCGCCGCTCGCGGATTCGGTCATCGTCAGCCTCCTCGCTGTCCGCGTGGCGCTCCCTCCACGGCTCGATGGCCGCCCGAGGAGCCACAGGTTCCACCCTGGCACCGCCTTCGCCCGCCCGCCCAGCGGCAGGCGACGGCGGGGGTCGCCCGTCCCGCGCCAAGGGGGCGCCGCGGTGGAGGCGGACCTCCCATCCGCTAACTTTTTTCGAAATCCTCCGGCGGGGATGTCGCAATCCCGGAACCTGTTTCTACCTCCCCGTGAGAGCGGCCCTCCGACGCGACGAGGGCCGGCGCACCAGACGAGACGAGGCACGGACCATGAAGTACATGCTGCTGATGCAGTTCAGCCAGAAGAGCGTCGACTTCCCGGGGATCGAGGAGTGGAAGCCCGAGGAGTTGCGGGCCCACATCGGCTTCATGAAGGACACCAACCGGAAGCTGGCCGAGACCGGTGAGCTGGTCGACGCCCAGGGCCTGGCGATGCCGGAGAACGCGCGCATCGTCCGCTCGCACGCCGGCGGTGCGCCGGTGATCACCGAGGGACCGTTCCCGGAGACGAAGGAGTTCCTGGCCGGCTGGTGGATCGTGGACTGTGACGGCGAGGAGCGGGCCATCGAGATCGCCGCGTGCGTCTCCGCCGCACCCGGGCCCGGCGGTCGGCCGCTGAACATGCCGATCGAGGTGCGTCAGGTGATGTCGGCGCCGCCCGCCGAGCTGTGACCACTGCCGACCGCACCGTCGAGGACCTGCTGCGCGTACTCGCGCCGCAGGTCGTCGGCGTACTCACCCGCCGTTACGGCGACTTCGCCGCCGCCGAGGACGCCACGCAGGAGGCCTTGCTGGACGCCGCCCGCCAGTGGCCCGAAGAGGGGCTGCCGCACAACCCGCGCGGCTGGCTGATCCAGGTCGCGATCCGGCGGATGACCGAGCAGGTGCGCGGCGAGCGGGCGCGGCGGCGCAGGGAGGACCTGGTGGCCGCGCGGGTCCCGGCCGGCCGGCAGACCGCTCCGCCCGCGGACGCCGAGGACCGGGCCGGTCGCGACGACACCCTCACCCTGCTGTTCCTGTGCTGCCACCCGTCGCTCTCGTCCGCCTCCGCGATCGCCCTCACCCTGCGCACGGTGGGCGGGCTGACGACGGGGGAGATCGCCCGCGCCTTCATGGTGCCGGAGGCGACCATGGGTCGGCGGATCAGCCGGGCCAAGCAGCTGATCAAGACCTCGGGCGTGCCGTTGCGGATGCCCGGCGCCGACGAGTGGCCGGCCCGGTTGGACGCGGTGCTGCACGTGCTGTACCTGATCTTCAACGAGGGCTACGCCGGCAGCGCCGGTCCCGACCTGCAACGCGTCGAGCTCGCCCGGGAGGCGATCCGCCTGGCCAGGGCCGTCCACGCGCTGCTCCCGGACGACGCTGAGGTCACCGGACTGCTCGCGCTGATGCTCCTCACCGACGCCCGAGGGCCGGCCCGCACCGGGCCCGGCGGCGAACTCGTCCCGCTCGCGGAGCAGGACCGCACCCGCTGGGACGCCACCGCGATCGCCGAGGGCGTCGCGCTGATCACCGCCGCCCTGCCGCGGGGCCCCGTCGGCCCCTACCAGGTGCAGGCCGCCATCGCGGCCGTCCACGACGAGGCCCCCACCGCGCGGGAGACCGACTGGCCGCAGATCCTCGCCCTGTACGGGGTCCTGGAGCGGATGTCGGACAATCCGCTGATCACCTTGAACCGGGCCGTAGCGACCGCGATGGTCGACGGTCCGCGCGCCGGACTCTCCCTGCTCGCCGCCGCGCCGGACCTTCGGGAACACCATCGCCTGTACGCGGTACGCGGCCACCTCCACGAGCTGGCCGGGGACCACGAGGCCGCCGTCGCCGACTACCGCGCCGCCGCCCGGCGCACCGCGAGCCTCCCCGAACGGGACTATCTCAGCCTCCGGGCGGCCCGCCTCGCCGCCGGCCCCGACGAGGTCACGGCGGGACCGGCCGGCGCTGCGCCGGATGCGACGCCGCCATGCGGACCAGGTCGGCGGTGAGGAAGTCGAGCCAGGCCAGGGCGGTGTAATAGCGCGGCGGAGCGTCGAGGGAGGAGTCGGCCTCCTCGGGTCCGGAGCCGGCGGGAGACCGCCCCGGCGGCGCGCTCGCGCGTCGGAGCACGTCGTAGCGCTCGGACGCGGTCACGAATCCCTCGGCCACCCACGCGCCGTAGTCCCGCATCCGCCGCTCGGCGACCGGCGCGGGCGGTGCGCCGCCCGGCGACGCGCGGACCCGCCGGGCGCCCCACAGGACGTGGTGACCGGCCATCAGCGCACCCTGCCAGTCGGGGCCCGGCCCGGCTGGCCGTTGGGCTTCGCCCTGGTACTGCGCGTACGCGGACTCGGCGAGGGTCAGCGCCCGTAGGACCTCGGCGCTGTCGAAGTCCTCGGGCTCGGCGGGCCCGGCGCCCCGGGTGGTGGCCGTGACCTCGCCGGCGGCGGCCCGCAGCAGCCGCGCCACGGCCCGGCCCAGCTCGTCGTGCGCCCCGCGCGGCCACGCCAGCAGACCGAAGACCAGACCGATGCCGCTCCCGATGAGCACGTCGAGGAACCGGTACTCGGCCAGTCTCCAGTCGGACGGCGACAGCTGGGCGAAGGCCATGGCCACCACGTTGGTGAACATCGCCTGCCCCCACCCGATGCCGTGCAACGGACCGGTGGTGAAGGCGAAGAGCATCAGGGGCGGCAGGATGAACGCGTACGCGGTGCTCGCCGAGCCCGCCAGGGTCAAGACGGCGCCCGCCGCCGTCGCGCCGAGGAAGGTACCGATCAGGGCGCTGCGGACGGTGTGTCTGGTCTGGACGGCCGTGGTGCGGGTCAGGCTCAGCACCGCCAGCATGGCCCAGAAGCCGTGGGGCAGGGTGTCCAGCCCCGCGATCGTCCGGGCGACCGCGAGCGCGAGCGCGATCCGCACGGCGTTCTGGAAGTACACCGACCTCGGTCCCGCGTGAGCGGCCAGCCGGTGCCACCACAGATAGGGCGTACTGCGGTGGGCGTACCAAAAACGTCGCGCGTCACGCCCCTCGCCGGCGGCGCGGCGACCCCGGACGGCGATGTCCACCGCCTCGCCCAGCACCAGCGCGGCGTCGGCCACCTCCAGCACGCTCGCCTGCCGGCGCCGGTCGGCCGGCAGCGGCGGGACGGTGGTCGCCGCCCCGGCGCGCGCCCGCCCCAGGGCGGCCAGGGCCTCCCCGTCGAGCTCGCCGGAGCGCGCGGGCTCGGGGGACGGGGCCGTCAGGAGCGCGCCGATCTCCCGCGCCGCGGCCTCCACACCCCGGAGCAGGCCGAGGCTTTCCGGCAGCGGCGTGACGCCCGCCGCCGGGACGGGCAGCGCGTGCAGCCGGGCGAGGAGCGTCCGCGCGCCGAGACCGCTGTGGGCCGACGCCCGCTCGCGGACCCCGGGCCCGGCGGGCCGCTCCGCTTCCGGACACCGGGAGGGCCGCAACGAGTCACCGGCAGCGACGGCCTCTTCCGCCGCCGCCCGCGACAGCGCGTAGGGCGGCGCAGCCAGCGCTGCCGCGCACCGGGCCGCGACCTCGGCCGCCCCGGCCACCCGGTCGAGGTAGGGGGGCTCGGGCGGATCGGGCAGCACCCATGCCTCGGCGATGACGAGCAGGAGGATTCCGACGACGGTCCCCAGGAGCCGCTCGCCCAGCTCGTCGGGGGCGTACGGGGGGAAGCAGGGCAGGATGAACAGCAACTGCAGGCCCGGCGCGGCCCCGGCCTGGCGCGGTCCGGCCGCCGACCCGAAGGCCAGGCAGAAACCGATGACGAGCATGCCGGCCACGGCCGCCCAGTTCCGCACGGCGAGCAAGGTGCCGAGGGTGACCAGCACGCACGCCACCGGCAACACCCGCACGAGCTGCGCCGACCGCTGACGTCCCGCGCCCGGTATCCGGGACAGCACGGCCAGCGCGACGGCGGCGAACAGCGCGTAGGTGGCGGGCACCGGGAGACCCAAGACGTAGAGGAAGGTGTAGAAGCCGACGCAAGCGGCGAGGGTGACGCGCACGGACCTGCGGGCCGCGGCGGGCAGCGCGCCGGTCCCGGTGCGCAACGCCGTCAGCGCCCGCCAGGTCCGGTGGCCCGCGCCGCCGCCTCCCTTGCCCGTACCGGTGCCCGCATCCGTTCCGGTGCCAGGCTCCGTGGGGATGTCCATGTGGTCTCCGCCCGCCGTTCACGGTCCCGGTCTCAGGGTGTCTCATCACCGCCCGCTTGCGCCGGCGGGCGCCGACAGCGCCGTCGGACGAGCGCCTCAGGACGAGGTGGGCGCGTGGCGCAGCAGGTACAGGCCCGTGGCGGCGGTCACCACGATCGCGCACGCGCTGAACGTCAGCCCCGCCCCCACCAGCCCCAGCCACAATGTCAGGGCGCCGACGCCCACCACCGGCAGTGAGATGCCCGTGTAGGCGACCACGAAGAACGAGGAGATCGTGGCGCCCCGGTGCGCGGCCGGCGCCGCGTCGCCCACCGCGCTCAGCCCCGCGCGGAAGGCCACGCCCTGCCCCAGCCCGCCGAAAACGGCGCCCGCCACCAGCAGCGTGGCGGACTCGACCCAGAGCGAGGAGGCGACCAGCAGCAGACCGACCACCAGGACGAGACAACCCAGCGGCAGCGCCCGCGCGACCGCCAGATGTCCCACCAGCCACTGACCCACCGTCGAAGAGAAGAACACCGAGAACACCACGAGCCCCACCACCGCGTGGTTGCGCACGCCCAGGGTCTCGGCCAGGAAGCTCGGGGCCAGCGACGTGAACAGCCCGAGCAGCGCGAATCCGGCGAAGGCCGCCAGCGCGCAGGGCACGAACACCCCGCGGACGGACGCCGGTACCGAGAGGCCCTGAGGCCGAAGCCGAGCCCCCGGGCGGGCATCGTCCACCGTCTCGGGCAGCGCCCACACCATCACACACGCCACCGCCAGCAGGGCCAGATGGGTGACGAAGGGGAGGACGAGCGGAGCCGGGGCGTACTCGGCCAACACCCCCGCGAGCAGCGCGCCGCACCCCAGCCCGCCCATGTTGGCCGCCGTCGCGACGAGAGCCGCCCGCGCCTTGCGCCCCGGCGGAGCCAGCTCCAGCACCGCGACCGTCCCCACCCCACTGAGCAGCCCGGCAGAGAACCCCGACAGCACCCGCCCCGCGAACAGCAGCGGCAACCCGCCCTCCAGGAGGAAGCAGACCGCGCTCAGGGCGCCCAGGGCGAGCGCGTAGAGCAGGACCGGGCGGCGCCCCGCCTCGTCGGAGTAGCCCCCGGCCACCAAGAGGGTGAAGATCACGCCGACCGCGTAGGCGGCGAAGACCAGGGTCACCGTCAGCTCCGAGAAACCCAGCTCCTGCCGGTACAGCCCGTACAGCGGGGTGGGCAGCGTCGTACCGGCCATGCCGATGGCGAACACCGCCCCGGCGCCCCCGTAGCCGAGCCGGCGCGGGCGACGGGTACGGGACGGGGCGCCGGTCCGTGTCATGGACAACACCCTAGGCGCGGGGCCGCGGGCCGCCTCTCGTGGTCCGCGCCCGGCAGGTCGGTGCGCCGCTGCCCGCCCGCGGCCGTCGATGGTTGACGCCGCCCGGGGCGGGCAGTCGCAGGGCGTGGAGCACCCCGCCGGCGGTGCGCCGGGCACGGCCCCCTCCGGCCGGCATGCGGCGCCCAGTAGGGTGGCGTACCGGTGGGGCCCGAGCGGGCCGGGTGGTTCGGCAGGGCCGGAAGGGGACGAGTGAGAGCGGCGCGAGCACTGGCTACCTTGGACGAGGTCGAGCACGGCGACCACGTCTGCTGGCGCATGGGGCCCGGGGGCGCGTTCCCCGCCGACGCGCGGGCCTACGTGGCCGACGGAGCCCTCTACGGGGACAAGATCGTGGTCGTCGGGCCCGCCGGGGTCGCCTCCGGCGTCCCGCGTGACACCGTGTCCCTCGCTTCCGTGATCCTCGACTTCCGCGGTCCCGCCGACCCCGACTCGGTCCTGGCCGCTGTGCGCCGCGAAGCCCGTTCCGCGGCTCGGGAAGGGTTCCGCTCGGTTCGGGTGCTCGCCGAGCGGATGCCCGCGACGGCGGCCGGCGGCGCCGAGGAACTGCTGGCCCAAGAACTCAAGCTCGACGAGTTCGCCTCCGAGAGCGGCGCCATGGTGGTGTGCGCGTTCCGCCCGTCGCTGTGGGACGCGCCTACTCTGGAACGGGTGGCATGCGTGCACCCGCACGAGATGGGCATTCGCGCGGAACGTCCGGCCTTCCGGATGTTCAGCAGCGGCGCGGACAGGTGGAGCGTAGACGGAGTGATCGACTCGGAAGGCGCGGCGGCGTTCAACGCCGCCGTACGGGCAGCGATACGGCACACACCCAAGGTGAGGCTGCGGTTCGACACCCTGGAGATGATCGACGCCGCCGGCATGCACGCGCTCGTCGAGGCCGCCCGCCATCTGCCGGACCGCCGGATCATCGTGGAAGGCGCCAACGACACCGTGCGCCTGTGTTGGGAACTCGCCGGCTACGCGGCCCCCGGCATGCCGGTGGTGATGGCCGCATGAGCGAGACCGTGCCCCGGCGGGCGTCCGGGCGGAACGAGACCCCGTTCCGTCACGAGCTGTACCCCTACGACGGGGACGCGCAGTTCCTGTCGGGCACCCTCGGCTTCATCCACGAAGCCCTGGACGGCGGGGAGGCGGTGGTGGTCGCCGTTCCCTCCGACAAGACGTCCCTGCTGCGCGGCGAACTCGCCGACGAGCC
Source organism: Streptomyces sp. Tek67B01 (assembly GCF_055231995.1). NCBI lineage: Bacteria > Bacillati > Actinomycetota > Actinomycetes > Kitasatosporales > Streptomycetaceae > Streptomyces > Streptomyces sp. Tek67B01. The sequence continues at coordinate 633,737 of NZ_JBUYUY010000001.1, read as the reverse complement.
CGCCGTCACCTTCGTCGACACCTCGACGATCGGACCCAACCCCGGCCGCCTCGTCGCCGTCTGGGAGGCGTGGATGAGGGAGCGGGGCGAGGGCGGAAGGCCCGTACGAGGCATCGGCGAGACGGCTTGGCGCACGGCGCGCAGCGCCGCGCAACTCTCCGAGCTGCGCTACCACGAGTGGCTCCTGAACAGGGCCTTCGCCCGGAGCCCCGCCTGGTCCATGCTCTGCCCCTACGACGCCGCCGACGGCGACCAGGCCGCCCTCCGGTCCCTTAGCCGCTGCCACCCGATGATCCGCCGGGACGGGCAGTACGTACCCAACGAGGGTTACCTCGCCGGCGAGGAGTACCCCTTCGACGCGCTCACCGATCCGTGCGACCCCTACCAGGAGATGGGCTACACGCACGGTGACCTGGCCGCGATCCGGGCGAAGGTCTCCCAGTGCGCGGCCGACGCCGGGGTGTCCGCCGAACGGCTGCCGAAACTGGCCGTGGCCGTGACCGAGATCGCGACCAACAGCATCCGTCACGGCGGAGGCGGCGGAACCCTGCGCACGTGGTCGCAGGACGCGACGTTCCTCTGCGAGTTCCGCGACCGCGGCCACATCGCCGACGTGATGGCCGGACGGCGCAGGCCGACCCCCGACCAGATCGGCGGACGCGGCCTGTGGCTCGCCCACCAGCTGTGCGACCTCGTCGAGATCCGCTCCACGGCCGAGCGGGGAACCACCGTCCGCCTCCACACGGACATCGCGCGCTAGCGTCCCGGGCCCGCCGGCAGCCCGTCCACAACCCGCCGCCCGGGCCCGACAGCGGCCTCAGCCGGCGGGGGTGGCTTCTGGAAGCGCACCGCGGAGCTCGTGGAGCAGGCGTCCGGCGTCCGTGAGGAGCGCGCCGCACAGCGTCCGTACCGGGGCCGGGACACCGGTGTCCTGCTGGACGGTGGACTCCAGGTCCTCGTGGAGCGACAGCCCGTCCCCGACCAGCGCTTCGAGTTCCCGCAGGTCGGTCCGGGCGGGCCGGCCCACCTGCGCCATCGCCGCGGCGACCGTGTCCAGCAGGGCGCCGTACCCGGACAGGAAGCGGCGCGGGACGTGGGCGTCGTGGCCGCAGTCGAGGGAGTGGGACAGGCTGCGCAGCAGGGAGCGCAGGTGCGCGGCGCTCCGGTCGGCCGCCTGGACCGCCTCCTGGGCGCGCGGCAGGACGTCCCGGTCCCTCCCGTCGGCGCGACGCGGATTGAGGCGGCTGTTCTCGGCCTCGGCGTCCACGGAGGTCCGGACGTGCGGCGCGTCCGCCGCCACCTGGTCGCAGGCGCGACGCCACCGCCCGACCTGCTCCCGGGAGGGCGCGCCGCCGTCACCGACCGCCGACGCCAGCTCGGTGACGACCTGCCGGAGCCTCCCGTAGAGATCGGCCACGGCCTGCTGGCGGTGGCGTACGTGTCGGGCCGGCGCGAGCAGCAAGTGCGCCGACAGCCCGCACAGCGCGCCGAGGGCGACCGAACCGGCGAGGTGGCCGATGTAGTCGATGCGGCCGTGTCCCGCCGTGAAGGCGAAGAAGCCGACGACCGCGACCTGGAGCCCCTGGGAACCCAGGTGCCGCGCCCGGCCGGCCACGAGCGCGAGGAGGGCGAGCAGCCCGAAGGACCAGGCGTGGATGCCCATCACGGCCGCGAGCCCGGCGGCCAGGGCCGCGCCGAGCACCATCGCACCCAGGTACCGGACGCATTCGCGCACGGAGCGGTAGAGCGTCGCCTGGAGGGCGACGATCGCGGTGAACGGCGCGAACGTCGTGACCGTCGGCGGCAGCAGGCGGTGCGCCAGGGCCCAGGCGACCATCGCCGCCACCACCGTCTTCGCCTGACGGATCAGGTCGTCGCGTTCGGCGCCCGGCGACGAGGCTCCTCTGCGGACGTACGCGACGGCCTGGCGTGCCGCCGCGTATGACCGTCGTGCCGGACCACTGCTCGCCGGGCCACTGCTCATGGGCATGGGGGCATCACCTCACAGCACCTCATCGGAATCGGATCGTGCCCTTGTGCCCGAAACGCCCCGTCCCATGCCCCACCGGCGGCCACCGCCGGACTCGCTCCGTCAAGTCCCGTGCGGGGATCGTGAATCGCGGCGTCACGGACTCGCGGGATCGGAGGTGGCGAAGGACTCACGGGGGTAGACGAGAGTCATGGAGACCTCTTCGCGTTCCACCGGGCAATCGCTCCCCCCGCCGCGCGGGAGCAGGAAGCCGCGCTGGGCGCTGGTGGCCGGGGGAGTGGCCCTGCTGCTGGCGCTGTTCGTGCTCGTGGGTCGTTTCAGCCTGATCCCGGGCCTCGGCGGCCTGTTCGGCGAGGACACCCGGGACCGCTCCGGCCCCGCGCTGCTCAAGTCGATCCAGGACATGCACCGTTACGAGGGCGCCGTCGGCAACTTCCAGGTGGTGGTCGACCTGGAGAAGGACGCGGCCTTCCTGCCGGACGCGATCCGCGGGACCCGCACGCTGTACGTCGGCGCGGGCGCGGTCAGTGGCTACGTCGAACTGGGCGGGCTCGGCGAGCAGAGCGTGAAGGTGAACGCGGACCGCACCGAGGCCACGGTGCGGCTACCGCACGCGACCCTCGGCCCCGCCGCCCTCGACCCGAACCGCTCCTACGCCGTGTCGAAGCAACGCGGCCTGCTCGACCGGCTCGGTGACTTCTTCTCCGACAATCCGGCCGGCGAACAGGCCGTACAACGGCTCGCGGTCCAGCACATCACCGAGGCGGCCCGCGACAGCGGCCTCGCGGCGAGGGCGGAGCAGAACACCACGGCGATGCTGGAGGGCCTGCTGCGCTCGCTCGGATTCCACAAGGTGACCGTCAGCTACGCGTGAACGGCGAACGCCACCGAGCCGGTTCACGCAGCCGCGTGGCCCGGAGCGGACTCCGGGCCACGCGGCGCGCGCGTGCGTCAGCGCCAGTCGATGGCTCCCCAGGCGCAGGCACCGTCGAAGCCCGGGTTGCCGTGGATGACGGCGCCCGACAGGTGGCAGGCGCCGTAGTGCGCCGAACCGCTGTTGTGGTCGTCGTCATCGTGGGCGAGCGCGGTGGCGGCGCCTCCGAGAACCATGGTGGCGGCGAGGGTCAGGGTCGTGACTGCGGCGCGGATGCGCATGTCTGCTCCTTGAGTGGGAGGGGTTGATGTGCTCATCAGAAATCACCCCCGCCGCCTTCCCGGAAACACGCCCTGCGTCGGATGGGCGAGCCCCCGGTCGAGGGGGACGGCGATCCGGTTGCGCGAGAGCGGACGGCCCGTGCCGGACCGGGCTGCCGGACCCCCGAGGCCGTCGCCGTTCGCGGGTGCGGCGGCTTCCGCGTTCGCGGCGGCGGGCCGGCGACTTGCCGCCATTCGGCGCAATGTCACCGAAGGGTGATGTGCTCCACCTGTTGGAGGGAGCGCGCGCGGGGTTGGACACCCGCCCGCGGGGTAGCCGCCGGGTGCAGGGCCGGGACGACGTGAGGAGCCGCGATGGCGCAGCTGGACCTTGATCCGTTCACGGACGTACTGGACGTCCCCATGTACGTGGTCACCGCGGCGGCGGGCGACGACCGCGCGGGGTGCCTCGTCGGCTTCGCCTCGCAGTGCTCGATCCACCCGGCGCGCTACATGGTGTGGCTGTCCGAGGCCAACCACACCTTCAAGGTCGCCCTCCGGGCCACCCACCTCACGGTGCACGTACTGCGGCGCGAGCAGCGCGAGCTGGCGAGGTGGTTCGGCAGCGAGACCGGCGACCGGGTGGACAAGTTCGAGCGGGTCGCCTGGCACGAGAGCGCCGACGGAAGTCCGGTGCTGAGGGACGCCTGCGTCTGGTTCGTGGGACGGATCGAGGAGCGGATCGCGGGCGGTGACCACGTGGGCTTCCTCCTGACCCCCACCGAGCAGTCACCGCCGGCCCCGGACGCCCCCGCACTGCTCCGGTTCAGCGACGTCAAGGACTTCGAACCGGGCCACCCCGCCTGAGCGCCCCCTCGCCCGCTCGGCCGGCCGTGCCGTTTCGGAGGCGAGCCACGGGGCCATGGCCGGACCGGGTCTCGGTCGGATTCAGTCGGACGGCCAGGGATCGCCCTCGACGCGCGCGTGAAGGTGTTCGTCATGCCATCCGTCCGCGTGGAGCAGAGCGCTCCGCATCAACCCCTCCAAGGCGAAGCCCGCCCTCATCGCGACGCGGCAGGACGCCGGGTTGGCGACGGAATGAGTGATCCGCAGCCGGTGCAAGCCCAGTTCGTCCACCGCCCACCGGCTGATCCGGACCGTCGCGTCGACCGCGACCCCATGACCGCGCCCGGCCGGCAGGAGCCAGTACACGAACTCGGCGCTACCGCCGCGCAGATCCATGTCCGCCAGACCGACCAGGCCCACGGGCCTGCTGCCGCCGGGCCGGCAGACCGCCCAGATCGCGGCCTCCTCGGCCTGCCAACGCTGCCGCCATCCCGCGATCTTCTCGCCGGCGGCGTCCGACGAGGGGTCCACCGGCCGGTTCCACTGCCGGATCTCCGGGTCGCGGCAGGAAGCCACCAGCGCCTGGGCGTCGTCGGGCTGCCACGGACGCAGGACGAAGCCGCTGCGGAGACGGAAGGACGGCTGTTCGCCGTCGCTCATGCTGCCGGCCGCGACCACGGGGGCTATCGAAGTGATCATGACGTCATCATGCCGAACCGCGGCGACGGTCACCATCGCCTGCTCCCTGCTCCCTGCTCCCTGCTCGCTGCTCCCTGCCCCCGCACGGGAAGGACCCCGGCCTCCCTGAGGGGGCCGGGGTCCTTCGTACCGCGCGCCCACGGCGGATGCCGGGAGCGGACGTGCGCGGTGGGTGGCCGGCGGGGCCGGCCAGGGGGGTTCGTGCGGGCGCCCACGGCCGACCCGCGCTCGGGTGGTGCGGGCAGATCAGCTGCCGCTGGAGAGGTTGCCCGACAGGACCGGGATGTTGTCCAGGATGTGCGACAGGGACTCGTCGCCCTTGGCCTGGGTGGAGTTCTCGGTGCACTGCTGGTTCTGCGGGTTGGACAGGACGTTGATGTCCTGGACACCGATGTTGGCGATGATCGCCACCAGCGACTGGGCGTTGACCTTGGCCGGCAGACCGATGCAGGGCTTGTTGAGGGTGCCCTGGACCAGGCTCAGCTGCGGGCTCATCACGCCGTCGGTCTTCTGGTTGCCGTAGATCTGGGAGGCGCCGTTGCCGTTGACGGTGTTGATCCCGTTGTCGTTGCCGATGGCCATGGCCGGGGCGGCCACGGCAGCGCCCGCGCCGATCGCGGCGGCGGTGGCAGCTGCGGTGATCATCATGTTCTTCAGCATTCTCGAGCGTTCCTTAGCTTGAGCGGAAACGGGCCCCTGAGGGGTAGTCGTCCTGCTAACGCCGAGCGGGCCGCGATGTGGCGGTATGTCACCCGATCGCGCAGGCACCGCCGTGCGCTCGTCCGCCCGGCGGCCGCGAACCCCAAGCGGTGTCCGGCCCGCTCGCGGATCCCGCCGTCCGGCACGTCGACCCGCTGAGCCGGCCGAGCCGGGCCCGCGCGTAAAGCAGTTCGCTCGAGACGCCCGTGATCCTAGGGTGGCGTGATGGTGCAAGTGCGGGAGATGGAAGAAGCCGACGTCGACGCCGTATCGGCGATCCGGGTACGGGGCTGGCAGTCCGCGTACGTGGGGATCGTTCCGGGGAGGTATCTGGACGCGATGACGGTCGAGAGCGACGCCGAGGGGCGACGGGCGTGGTTCTCGCATCCGCTCCGGCGGTCGACGGAGCTGGTCGCCCTCGACGCCGGCGGCGCCCCCGTCGGCTGGATCAGCTGCGGCCCGTACCGGGAGCCGGCGCCCGCCGGTCGGCGAACGGGCGAGATCTACGCCTTCTACGTCCGACCGGACCTCATCGGGCGGGGAGTCGGCCGGGCACTGCTCGGCGAGGCCCACGCGCGTCTGGGCGAGCAGGGGTTCCAGGGCGTGGCCCTGTGGGTGCTCGGCGACAACCGGCGGGCGCGGCGTTTCTACGAACGAGCCGGTTACCGGCACGAAGGCGGGACCCAGGAGGACGTCTACGACGAGGTCACCCTCACGGAGTTCCGCTACGAGCGTCCGCTGCGCTGAGCGAGACGGCGTCGGGCCACACCAACAACACGGGGCAGGGGGCGTGGTCGACGACGAAGCGGCTGGTGGGGCCGAGACTGCGTGGGCCCAGGCGGCTGTGGTCGCCGTCGCGGACGAGGATCAGCAGGTCCGCCCCTTCGGCGGCGGCCACGACCTCCCTCTCGGGGCGACCGGTCAGCTTGACCGGTCGGCAGGGCCGGCCGAGGAGTTCGCCCGCGGCGGTGAGCACACGGTCGGAGGTGGCGGACGCGAGGTGTTCCATCGCCGTGCCGGGGTCGCGTTCGGCCCGTACCCGGCCGAGGAGCCCGGCGAAGGCCCCGTGTCCTACGTCCCCCACGTCGGGGGCGTCGACGTGCAGCAGCACGATGTCCGCACCGGCCGGTGCGAACCTGCGGGCGGCCTCGACACAGGCGGCCCAGGTGCCTTCTACGAGCCAGGCGATCACGGTCACGGTCGTTCGGCCTCCGAGGACGTCGGTGCCGTCCACGATGGCACACGCGCGCTCCGCACCTCCGGAGGCGGTGTGTCGGGCGGGTAGTACTGTGCGCCGAGTGGCTTTTCGATCTTCCTTCTCCGTAATGCGGCACAAGCCGTTCCGTTTGTTTGTCCTGGCCCGGATCATTTCCATGAGCGGATCGGCGATGGCGCCGGTCGCCTTGGCCTTCGCGGTGCTCGGGTTCGACGACCGCCCGAATTCGCTCGCGATCGTCCTGGCCTGTAACACCGTTCCCCAGTTGGTCATGCTTCTCGTGGGAGGCGTGATCGCCGACCGGCTGTCGAGACGGCGTGTCATCGTGTTCGGGAACCTCACATCCGCCTTCACGCAGGCGGGAGTTGCCCTGCTGGTGGCCTCGGGGGCGGCGGACGTCACGCGGGTCGCGGCCTTCGCCGTCCTCGCCGGCGGCGCCTCGGCCCTCGCGCAGCCCGCGATGAACAGTCTCCTTCCCCATCTCGTCGAGGAGGGAGAAGTCCAGGAGGCGAACGCACTCATGCGCCTTCCCGTCAACGCGGTCAAAATCATCGCGCCGGCACTCGGAGGTCTGCTCGTCGCCCTGGTCGGACCGGAATGGACCCTGGCCTGGGATGCCGCCAGCTTCGCGATAGCGGCCGTTCTTGTCGCCCGCATCGGTATTTCCGTACGGGAAAAGCGGACATCGTCGGTTCTGGGGGATTTCAAGGACGGTTGGGCGGCCTTCTCGGGCCGACTCTGGCTGTGGTCGTACGTCGCGTCCGGGACGGTCGTCGTCGCGCTGTGGCTGGGCGGGTACCAGCTCCTGGGTCCGGTGGTGGCGCAGGAGCGACATCTGGGCCCGGCCGCCTGGGGGACCGTTCAGGGAGCCTTCGCCGTCGGTCTGTTCGCCGGGGGGTTCGTGTCCCTCAAGTGGAAACCGTCCCGGATCATGGTCGTGTGCGTTTGCGCGAATCTGCCGTCGGCGCTTCCGTTGCTCGCGCTGGCCGTCCGGGCCCCGCTCGTCGTCGTGGCGGCCGGAGCGGTACTGGCCGGCATCGGGTTGGACATCGCCATCGTCTGCTGGCACACCGCGCTACAGGAGCAGTTGCCTTCGGAGGTGCTGGGCCGGGTCAATTCCCTCAGCTCGACCGGCGAACTCATGGCGGTGCCGCTCGGGTACCTCGTCGTGGGCGCCACGGCCTCCGCCCTGGGGCCCACCTCCGTGCTGCTCGCCAGTGCCGTCGTGATGACGCTGGCCACGCTCGTCCTGCTGCTGGCCCCGAGCGTGTGGGCGATACGCCGCCGGCGTCCCGTGGAGACGGTCGTCGGCGTCGGCTGAGCCGAGATCCCCGGGCGGACGGTGACCGTCGAGGGGCGTCGGACGAACCTCGTGGGTCGGGCTTCCTTAGCGGGACGTTAGATCTGGGCGTCGCTCCTTGTCCCGGTACGCGGACCGACGCATGCTCTGGACACTTGCCCACCGTCGGGGTCCTTCTCCCTCGTCCCCTCCCCTCGGGGAGTTCCGTCTGGAGCCGCCATGTCCTCGTCCGCCCCGCTGTCTCCCGTGCCGCCCGGGGACGCCCGTAGGAAGCGTCGTCTCGCCCTCGTCGGTGGTTCCCTCGGCAACCTCGTGGAGTGGTACGACTGGTTCGTCTACGCCAGCTTCGCCATCTACTTCGCCGACTCGTTCTTCCCCGGCGACAATCCCACCACCCAACTGATGAACACGGCCGGGATCTTCGCCGTCGGATTCCTGATGCGCCCCGTCGGCGGTTGGATCCTCGGCCGTGCCGCCGACCGGCACGGCCGCAAGAGCGCGCTCACGCTCACCGTCGCCATGATGTCGGGGGCGGCCCTCCTCATCGCCGTCGCCCCGACCTACGGGCAGGCCGGCTACGCGGGCGCCCTCGTGCTGCTCCTCGCGCGCCTGCTCCAAGGGATGAGCATCGGCGGCGAGTACGCGGCCAGCGCCACCTATCTCACGGAGGTGTCCGCCCGCGACCGGCGGGGACTCGGCTCCTCCTTCCAGTACGTGTCGATGACCTGTGGTCAACTGCTCGGACTCGGCATCCTCATCACGCTCCAACACACGCTCACCAACGCCCAGCTGAAGGACTGGGGCTGGCGCGTCCCCTTCGTCTTCGGGGCCCTGTTCGCGGTGGTCGTCTTCTGGCTGCGACGCAGGCTCCAGGAGACCGACGCCTTCCAGGAGGAGTCCTCAGCCGGCGAGGCGCACGACGACAGCGCGCGCGGCACGCTCAAGGCCCTGTGGCAGTACAGGCGGCAAGCCGGTCTGGTCATGGCGCTCACGCTCGGCGGAACCGTGGCCTACTACACGTACACCACCTACCTCACCAAGTACCTCGTCGGCAGCGCGGGCATGGCGAAGACGACGGCCACCCTGGTCAGTTTCACAGCCCTGGCCCTCTTCGCCGTGCTCCAGCCCTTCGCAGGAATGCTGTCCGACCGGATCGGCCGTCGCCCCCTGCTGATCACCTTCGCCGTGGGCTGCACCGTCGGCACGTACCCGATCATGACCGCGCTCGGGTCGGCGTCCTCGTACTGGTCCGCGCTGGGGCTGTCCCTGCTCGCCCTGGTGATCGTCACCGGCTACACCTCCATCAACGCGGCCGTCAAGGCCGAGCTGTTCCCGACCCGGGTCCGCGCCCTGGGCGTGGCACTGCCGTACGCCGTCGCCAATGCCCTCTTCGGCGGCACGGCCGAGTACGTGGCGCTGTGGTTCAAGGACGCGGGCCACGAGAAGATGTTCTTCTGGTACGTCTCCGGTTGCGCACTCGTCTCCCTCGTGACCTACGTCCTGATGCCGGACACCCGTGACGCCGCGCTCAGCCGCGCCGAGGCGGACGCCGACGGTGACGGTGGCCGGGGTGACGGCAACCGCGGTGACGACAACCGCGGTGATGGCCGGGCCGACCACCACGGGCAGTCGACCGCGGGCGCTCGCGACGCCGCCCGCTGAACCGCGCGGGCGGACGGGCCCGATCCGACGGGCCCGATCCGACGGGCCCGGGCGGCGGCTCGCGTAAGCTGCTGCCCCGGGCCGACCGGTCGGGCGGGCCCGCCCCCCGGTCCGCGCGCGTGACGAGGAAGACCGCCCATGCACGCTCTTCTCGTCGAGGACGACGACCGCATGGCCCAGGCCCTCGGCACCGCGCTCGCGCAGCGCGGGCACACGGTCCGCCGGGTCGGCCGCGCCCTGGACGCCCTGCGGCACGTCCGTGAGGCCGATTTCGTGCTCCTGGACCTGGGCCTGCCCGACCTGGACGGCTTGGAACTGCTGCGTCGGCTGCGGACCGTCTGCGACGCGCCACTGATCGTCGTGACGGCGCGCTGCGAGGAGCGTGACATCGTGCAGGGCTTGCGGGCCGGGGCCGACGACTACGTCGTCAAGCCGTTCCGGATGGGCGAGTTGATCGCCCGCATCGACACCGTGCGCCGCAGGACCGGCACCCCCTCGGGGCGTACGGGGGCCGGTCCTTCCGACCCCGGCGGCCGGCCGGTGCGCACCGGGGACGTCGAGGTCGACCTCGCGGGCCGTACGGTCACCGTGGCCGGACGCGCGGTCAGCCTGACCCGCCGCGAGTTCGACGTGCTTGCCTTCCTGGCCGCGCGCCCCGACGAAGTGCACTCCCGCGAGGAGATTCTGGACCGGATCTGGGGTGACGCCTTCCTCGGAGCCTCACGATCGCTGGACGTCCACGTGGCGGGCGTCCGAGCCAAGACCGGACGCTCCGGGCTGGTCCGCACCGTTCGCGGGTTCGGCTACCAGCTCGGTTGCCCCGCCGTGCAGGACGAAGGGAACGACGCGGGGAAGGGCGCGGGGAACGTCGCGGGGAACGGCGGCGCGGGCAATGACGACGAAGACCGCGGGGACGGCGGCCGGTGAGGCGCCGGCTCCTCGTCGTGCTGACGGTGCTCATGGGCGCCGCCGCGCTGCTGCTCTGCCTACCGCTGGCCGAGGCGTACGCGCGGGGACGGACCGAGCACCTGCTCCTGCAACGCCGCTCGGAAGCGGTGCGGTTCGCGGACCTCGCCGACCGGATGCGCACCGGCGCCGACCGGTCGGAACTGACTGCCGAGATCAACCGGTACACCCAGTTGTACGGCGCCTCGGTGATCGTCGTCGACACGGCCGGGCGGACGCTCGCCCAGGCCGGACCCGCCTCCCCCACCTCCTCCACCGGCGGGACGGCGGACGCCCGGCGCCGCGCCCTCACCGGCCGCTCCACCGACCGGCTGCCCACCCTTCGCCCCTGGGGGCCAGAGAACGTCGTCGTCGCCGAACCGGTGGGCCGCGACGAGCGGGTCAGCGGGGCGGTCCTGATGTCCGTCCCCACGGGGACGGCCCGCCGGGACGTCACGATCCGCTGGTCGCTGACCGCGGCCGGGGCGCTCGCCGCCTTCGCGGCGGCCGGCCTCGTCGCGGCGGGGACCGCGCGCTGGCTGATCCGCCCCGTCCTCGACCTCGACCGGGCGGTGGAGGGACTGACCGCCGGGCGCCTCCAGGCTCGGACCGTCTCGTACACCGGTCCGCCCGAACTTCGGCGCCTGGGAGAACACTTCAACACGATGGCGCAGGCCGTGGCAGACTCCATCGGCCGCCAGCGCGACTTCGTCGCGGACGCCTCGCACCAACTGCGCAATCCGCTGGCCACCCTGGTCCTGCGGCTGGAGAACGTCGAGCCGCACATCACCCCCGGTCCCGGCCGCGCAGAGCACGCCCGCGCCCTCGACGAGGCGGAACGTCTGGAGGAACTGCTCGACGGTCTGCTGGCGATGGCGCGGGTGGAGTCGGGCACCGCGGAGCCCGCCGACCAGGACGTGTCGCGGGCGGTGCGGGAGCGGGTGACGGCCTGGATTCCGGTGTTCCGCGCCGCCGGACTGGAGTTGACGGTCTCCGGCCTCCCCGAGGACCTGCGGGCGGTCGCCCTGCCCGACGCGGCGGGCCGCGTCCTGGACGCCCTCCTCGACAACGCCGTCAAGTTCGTCCCGCCCGGCGGCCGCCGCGTCGTCGTGGGCGCCGCGCGGGACGAGACCGACGGGCAGGTCGTCGTTCGCGTCACGGACGACGGTCCGGGAGCCGCCGAGGATCAACTCGACCTACTGCTGCGGCGCTTCGGGCGGTCGCCGGAACACCAGAACGTCCCCGGCAGCGGGTTGGGCCTGGCCATCGCCGACGAGATCGCCCGCGTCAGCGGCGGCCGGCTCGACGTCGGCCACAACACGCCCCGGGGCCTGACCTTCGAGCTGCGGCTGCCGCCCTCGCGGAGCCCTCACCCGTACACGGACCGGTAGTACGCCACCGCACCCCGGTGAAGCGGCACGCGGCCGGTGGAGATGGCGAACCGGGGCTCCAGCCGCGCTCCGGCCGTCACCTCCCGCAGCAGGTCACCCCACCGCTCGAACACGACCGCCAGCAGTTCGCGCGCCGTGTTCGCCGGTACGTCCGCACGCGCGAGGAGGTAGTTGGCGACCCCGAGGGTTCCCACGGGTTCCGTCAGGCCGTACGCCCCGCTCGGGAGGGTGACGGCCGTGTACACGGGCCCGTAGCGATCCCGGAGCGGCGCCACGTACCCGTCCAGCGGGAGGAACCGCAGCGGCATCTCGCGGGACAGTGTCGACAGCGCCGGGGTGGGTACGCCTCCGGACCAGAACAGCGCGTCGACGGCGCCCTCGCGCAGGGCCCGCGCCGACTCGGCGAGGCCCAACTGCCGCTCGCGGGCAGGGAGGGGGCCCTCGCTCAGCCCGGCCTCCCGCAGCAGGCGCCCCGCCACCACCTGTACGCCCGAACCCGCCGCGCCCGCCGCCACCGGACGCCCAGCCAGGTCCCGCACCGACCGCACCGGTCCACCCACCGGGACCAGGAGGTGCGTGTAGTTCACGTAGACGCGCGCCAGCGCGTTCGCCGAGGCGGCGGGCCGGGCGAAGGGCTCGCGCCCCACCGCCGCGTCCTCGGCCACGTCGGCCATGGCCAGCGCCAGATCGACGTCGCCGGCCTCCAACTCGCGCAGGTTGTCCACGCTGGCAGCCGTGCTCACGGGAACGATCCGCAGGCGGCTGCCGCTCGCCGCGACGGCCCGCGCGAGCGCGTTCCCGAACGCGTTGTACGGGCCCCCCTCCGGCCCCGTCGCCAGCAGCAGCCGACTCGGCGGACCCGCTGTGGCGGCGCATCCGACGCAGCACCCCGCGACGGCGGACGCGAGGGCGCCGAGCCCCGCCCCCACCACCCGCCGACGGTCCAACTTTGCGCTGCTCACGTCAAGAGCGTAGCGAGTGCGGGCGGCGCCGCGAGGGACGGCGGCAAGGGGATCGCTTCGAGACCGGGCAGGCCTGACGGCGGGTGGCCACCGGTGGGTTGGCGAGCTCGGCCGGCGGTCGCCGGACGCCGGTCAGTGGGAGGCGGTTCGGGCCTTCACGGGGAAGGCGTTCGGCGGCCGGGTAGGACGGGCCGGCCGCGCGGTCGCGACCGCCGCCAGCGTAAGGGCCGCCGCCAGCGGGTACGCGCAGGCGGCCACCGCGACGGGCCATGGCACCGGCCGGCCGGCCGGGGCCACAGTGTGGAGCGCCGGCACCACCCAGGTTCCGGCCGTCAGTGCCCACACCGCCGCGGCCGCGCCACTGAGCCGCCGATCGCGCAGGGGACCGTAGAGCAGCCAGATCAGTGCCGGAACCGACCACACCCAGTGGTGGCTCCACGAGATCGGACTCGCCAACAGGACGAAGAGCTGCGCGGCCAGCAACATGGCCAACCGGTCGCCCCGCACCATCGCGGCCCGGAGCGCGAGCGCCGTCGCGGCGGCCGCCAGCAGCACCAGCGCCGGCCACCACAGGCCCGCGACACCGCCGTCGTACCCGAGGAGCCGGGCCAGGCAGCCGCGCAGCGACTGGTTCTCCGCCGAAGCCATGGGTCCGATACGCCCGCTGTCGCCGAGAAGATGGAACCAGTACCGCCAGGACTCCACGGGAGCCACGATTGCGGCCAGGACCACCGTCGCCGCGAAGGCGCAGGCCGCGTACACGGCGGCCCGGCGTCGGCCCGCCGCCAACAGGTACACGACGCCGCCGGCCGGCGTCAGCTTGACGCCGGCCGCGAATCCGATCCCCGCGCCCGCCGAGAGGGCGCCCGGCCGCAGCGCGGCGGCCAGTGACAGCGCGGCGAGCGGCAGACTGACCTGGCCGAGCGCGATCCCGTGCAGCACGGGCTCCAGCCACAACACGGCGGCCGCCCAGAGGTGGACGGGGGCGGGATCGACCGGCCGGCCCGGACGCGACAGCGCGAACGAGCCGCGGACGAGGTACAGCGCGGCCGCCAGGGACAGTACCTGCCACGACACCTGCGCCAGCCACCACGGTACGTATGCCAGGGGCAGGAACACCAGGGCCGCGAAGGGCGGGTACGTGAAGGGGAGCGCCTGGGCCCCCGGATCGTCGCGGGTCAGCCGGAAATCGTAGAGATGGCCGGTCAGGACGCCGGGCGCGCCCTCCCGGTACACCCGCAGGTCGAACATGTCGGCCGAACAGAAGACGACCACCAGATGTGCGACCGCTGAGCACGCCACGATCAGCGTGGCGTGGCGCGTCAGCCAACTCGTCATGCCCGCCATCATCTCGCGTCCCACGCCCCATGCCCGCACCGTGGGACTCACCGGCGCGGGCGGACGCCGCGGCCCGCGCGGGCGGTGTTGCGACTACCGCGCGGGCGGCGGCGGCGGGTCTTCCGGTCCGATGCGCCGCTTGAGCTGTTCCTGCGCCATGTCGGTTTGGGTGCGGTACTTGCCCTGGGTCCGCCCGTCGACGAAGTCGCCGGCCTTGTCGACGCCCTGGTTGGCCTGCTTTTCGTGACCCTTGAGCATCTGCTTGAGCTTGTCCATCATGGACATGGCCGTCTCCTTAAGTTCGTTGTCCAGCGCTCCCAGGATGTTCCAGACCCCCGCGATCCGCATCCGGTGCCCTCAGCCCCTCAGGGCCCGCGACATCAGGTCATGGACGAGATGCTCGCCGGGCGCCCGGTTCTCTTTGAGGCGGGGCAGGTCCTCCGGCCCGAACCAGCCGTACGCGGTGTGCTTGGACCACTCGAGCTCGGGACGGTCCGAGTCGCCGTCGACCTCGACGAGGAAATCGGCCTCGTGCCGCTCTCCGGCGCCGTCGTCGCCGGTCCAGGTGGTGACGCCGAGCAGGCGCCGGACCCGAGTCAGGCGCCAACCCGTCTCCTCCTCGACCTCCCGGGCGAGGGCGTCCAGGAGGGGTTCGCCCGGTTCGACGTGACCACCGACGACGTCCCAGCAGTCGGGGAAGAGGCGCCGGTGCGGTCCGCGCTTTTGAGCGAAGGCTTTGCCGTCCGCGTCAAGGATGACCGCACCGACCGTCCATACCTCGCCGGCGGCGGGGACCGGGATCTCCACGCCGGCCTCCACGCTCACGCGGTGTTGGTCGTCTGACATGTTCTCCCGCTCGCTCCGCGATCGTTTGGACCCGCTCCCTACCGCGGCCATTCGACCCGGCCGTTCTGGACCCGGAGCGGTTGCGGGACCTCCGCTTCGAGGAAGCGGAGGTGCCCGATCCCGACCGCGCCGTCCCCGAGCAGGTGGGTGTCGTGGGCTCTCGCGGCCAACCAGGAGAGCAGCTCGCCCACCTTCTCGAACTCGTCCGGATGGATCTCCTGCCTGGACGTCAGCGACCAGCCGCCGCCGGGCAGGTCGGGGCGCTCCGTGAGGGACGAATGGAGCACGCCGGCGACCCGCGAGGCAGTACCGCTTGTGCCCAGCAGGGGACAGGGGGCGTCCTCGATCACCGGGTTCCCCTCATCGTCCTCCACCACGAAGGGGAACCCGGTCACGATGGACAGCCGCCCGGCATCGGCCCGGTCCCCAGATGCCACCTCAGCTCGGCCGGCTCCTGCCCGCCGAGCTCGTCCCTCAGATCGACGGCAATCGTCAGCTCGTACAGGTCGCTCATGCGGTGAACCCTAGGACAGTAGTCCGACAGCGCGTTCAGGCTGCCTTGCGGGCCAGGTGGATCACGTCCGGGACCCCGCGCGCCACGGGGACCTCCGAGGACCGGACACCGGTGAAACCCGCCTCGCGCAGGGCGGTTTCGAAGGCGGGGGAGTGTTGCGCCGACCAAACGGCCAGTACCCCGCCGGGGTTGAGTCGTTCACGGCAGGCCGCGAGTCCGGCGCGGGAGTAGAGGTTCCGGTTCTCCTCGTCCACCGTCCAGTCCGGGCCGTTGTCGATGTCCAGGCAGAGCGCGTCGTACCGGTCCGCGGACGACGCGAGGTACTTCACGAGGTCGGTATGGAGGATCGTCGTCCGAGGGTCCGCGAGGGACCGGGCGGAAATCGCGCCGAGCGGCCCCCTCCGGTGCCAGTCGATGATCGCGTCCTCCCGTTCGACGACGGCGATCCGCCCCCAGAGCGGCTGCTCGGCGGCGTGGGCGAGTGAGAAGCCCACGCCCAGCCCTCCGATCAGCAGGGCCGGCGGTCCACCGCCCGGCGGCGGATCGAGAGCGAGGCGCGCGGCATCGACGAGCAGTCGCTCCGACCGTCCGTCGGAGGTGTCCATGAGGAAGCAGCCGTTGGCGATGATCTCGTACGTGGCGCTCCGTCGCCGCAGCACGACCTCGCCGAACCGGCCCTGCCGGCGGTCCAACGTCAGGGCCTGTCCCGTTGTCACAGGTGTGGTCATGCGAGGCCCAACGAACCGTGCGCGGCCGGTGTTCCGGTCCCCACCGGGCGGCCTTCGAGCGGCTTTCGGCGCTCCGCGCCCTGCCGTGACGTGCGGCTCACCTCGCGGCCCCGGTGGCGCGGGCCTACCCTGATCGTGCTCGGGCCCTCGTACGACTGGAGGCCAGGCCGTGAAGCCGTACCGGATTCGGTTGCGTCGGGCCTGCGTGGCCGCCGCCGCAGGTTTGCTCATCGCCCCGGCCGTCGCGGGGTCCGCGCAGGGCGCGACCGATCCCGCGCGGCCCGCCCGGGCCCCCGCCCCGGCCGCCCCCTCCCCGGACACGGACTTCCGGCAACTCACCCCGGCCGTCGCCGCAGAGCTGGACGCGGCGGTACGCCGGGTCCTGCACGACGCGCGGGTTCCGGGCGTCACCGTGGGACTGTGGGCACCCGGCAAGGGAAGCTATGTGAAGTCCTTCGGCGTGGCGGACAAGGCGACCGGCGCGCCGATGACCGAAGGACTGTACGTACGCATCGGCAGCGAGACCAAGACGTTCACGGTCACCGCCCTCCTCCGGCTGGTCGACCGGCGGAAGGTCGGTCTGGACGACCCGATCGGCAAGTACGTCACGGGCGTTCCCAACGGGGACCGCATCACCCTGCGCGAACTGGCGGGCATGCGGAGCGGGCTGTTCAACTACAGTGAGGACCCGGACTTCTCCAAGGCGTTCCTCGCCCACCCGGACAAGCCCTTCGCCCCGCGGCAGTTGCTCGACTACAGCTTCAAGCACGGCATCCAGTTCCAGCCGGACGCGCAGTTCGACTACTCCAACACGAACCTGATCCTCCTGGGCCTGGTGATCGAGAAGGTCACCGGCCGGCCGCTGCACGAGGTCGTCATGCGGGACGTCGTCGGGCCTGCGCGCTTGCACCAGACGCTCTTCCCCACGGGCGCCGAGTTCCCCGCCCCGCACGCCCAGGGCTACACCAACCAGACGGCATCGGGCAAGATCGAGAACTCGACCGACTGGGACCCTTCCTGGGCATGGGCCGCCGGAGCGATGATCTCCGACCTTCAGGACCTGCGCAGTTGGGCCCATACCCTCGCCACCGGCGCCCTGTTGACCCCCGCGACACAAGCCGAGCGTCTCAAGACCCGACCGATCAACGCCGCGGGTGACGGCTACGGTCTGGGCATCTTCGACGTCCAGGGCTGGATCGGCCACAACGGCTCGCTCCCCGGCTACGAATGCCTCGCGGTCTACCTGCCCCAGGCGCGGGCGACCATGGTCATCGTCCTCAACACCGACGTCCTGCACGAGGGCCAGGAGCCGAGCACGCTCTTCGGCGAGGCGGTCACCCGGATCGTGACCCCCCAGCACGTGTATCCCGGCCACGAACCGTCGGCGCCCAAGGGCGGCTGAACGCGTCACCCCGTGAGTGGGAAGCCCGAGGCGAGTCGGGCTTCCCCGGCGTGGTGCAACGCCGCGTCGCACCCGGGCGTCCAGCGGCGGCGGCGGTGGCCTCGCCGCCGAGTTCACCCTCTCGGACCGGCCGGCGGGCCGCGCCCGGGCGAAGACGTCAGAATCGGAGTCCGGCGAGGCAGCGGCGACCAGCCAGGAGGCCGACAGCATGGCGGGACCGTCACGCGACCCGGGCAGTGGGCCGGGGAAGAGGCTGCCCCGCGGCGGCCACCCGGCGACCGACCGGATGCTGCGCACGCTCCTGCGGCGCCGCAAGACGTCGCTGCGCAGCGAGGACGTGACCGTCTCCGATCGGCCGCAGGTCCGCCGCGCCGTGACCGCCGCGGCGCTGGGCAACACGATGGAGTGGTTCGACTTCGGCGTGTACGCCTACCTGGCGGGAACGATGGGCAAGGTCTTCTTCCCCGACAGCTCCCCCGGGGTGCAGGTGGTCTCCGCCTTCGCCACCTTCGCCGCGGCGTTCTTGGTCCGACCCCTGGGCGGTTTGGTCTTCGGGCCGCTCGGCGACCGTGTGGGGCGGCAGAAGGTGCTGGCCGCCACGATGATCATGATGGCGGCCAGCACCTTCGCCGTCGGTTTCCTGCCGACGTACCAGTCCATCGGCGTCGCCGCGCCGCTCCTGCTCCTGGTCTGCCGTCTGGTACAGGGTTTCTCGACGGGCGGCGAGTACGCGGGCGCCACCACCTACATCGCCGAATACGCCCCCGACCGCCGGCGCGGGTTCCTCGGCAGTTGGCTCGACTTCGGCACCTTCGTCGGCTACGCCTTGGGCTCGGGCCTGGTCACCGTGTTGACCCTGGTCCTGGGCACCCGGGGCCTGGAGGACTGGGGCTGGCGCATCCCCTTCTACCTGGCGGGTCCGCTGGGCCTGATCGGGCTCTACATGCGCATGAAACTGGAGGAGACCCCCGCCTTCAAGAAGGAGGCGGCCTACGCCGCGTCGGAGCGCGCGGAGAGCGAGGACGGCGAGGACCCCGTCGAGGCCGCCCGCGAGTCCGGCAAGGGACGCCTCAAGGAGATCTTCACCCAGCACTGGCAGGCCGTGCTCATCTGCATGGGACTGGTCCTGCTCTACAACGTCACCAACTACATGGTGACCTCGTACCTGCCGACCTACATGACCGTCACCCTCGGCCAGAGCGACACCACCGCGCAGCTCCTCGTCCTCGCGACCATGCTGCTGGTGGTCCTGACCATCACCACGGTCGGCCACTCCTCGGACCGCTGGGGCCGACGTCCGGTGTTCCTCGTCGGCAGCGTCGCCCTGGTGGCGCTCTCCGCTCCGGCGTTCCTGCTCATCCGCCAGGGCGGGATCGTGCTCCCCGCCGTCGGCTGCGCCGTGCTCGGCTTGCTGCTGGTCTGCTTCGCCGGAACGGCCGCGGCCACGTTGCCCGCCCTGTTCCCCACCCGACTGCGGTACGGGGCGTTGTCCCTGGCCTTCAACATCTCCGTCTCGCTGTTCGGCGGGACCACGCCGCTGGTCGCCTCGGCGCTCGTGGAGACGACCGGCAACACCATGGTCCCGGCGTACTACCTCATGGTCGCCGGCGTCGTCGGCTTCGTCTCGACGCTCTTCCTTCACGAGACCGCCGGCAAACCGTTGCGGGGCTCCGGCCCCATGGTCGAGACACCGCACGAGGCGGACCGGCTGGTGGCCGGAAGCCGCTCGGCGGCCGGGCGGCAGGCCAGGGACGTCTGGATCCGGCTGCGGCACCCGTGGGCCCACCGGGGCCCCCACGACCGCGACGGATGACACGCCCGGTGACGCGGGGCGCCGGGGAACCCCGGCGGTAAGGGGTAGATCCACCCCATGCAGACATTCCTCCCCTACCCGGGATTCTTCGATTCGGCGACCGTGCTGGACCCCAGGCGCCTGGGCAAACAGCGCGTCGAGGCCCTCCAGGTCTTCCGGGGCCTCACGGTGCCCGGATACGGCTGGCGCCACCACCCGGCGGTACGGATGTGGGCCGGGTACGAGGAGGCCCTGGTGCGCTACGGCCTGGACGTCTGCGGGGTCTGGACCGCCGAAGGGCGCTCCGACACGTGTGCGGCCACGCTGCTGGGCGGCTACCTCGCCTGGCGTCCCGGAGCCGCCCCGCGGGAACAGCGCCGGCTCGCGGCGGACGGCGAGCTGCCGCCCTGGCTGGGCGACCCCGCCTTCCACCGGAGCCACCAGTCCGCGTTGCTGCGCAAGGCCCCGGAGCTCTACGACCGCCGCTTCCCGGGCGTGCCAGACGACCTTCCCTACGTATGGCCGCCGTCCGACCGGGACGGCGGCCCGCCTCCGTACACTGGGAGTACGTGATCCATCGGCCGACGGCGGCCCCGCGCCCCTCTCACCCCGCCCGCCGCGAACCAGCCCCGTGCCTGCTCCCGGAGTGGCCATGCGTCAGCGTCCTGAGGAACCGCCGGACGGCGCCGAAGGCCTGTTCACCATGGACGACCTCGCGGCGGCCGCCGCACCGGCCGAGGACACCGGTCGCAGACCCTTCCGTGACGGGCCGCGGGCGCGCAACCTGCTCCAGGTCGCGGAGATCCACGCCGAGCCCGCCGCGGCCGACTCCTTGCGGGGGCGGCAGATCATCGCCCGGTTCCCGGGCGCCCGCCTCGTCGAGACGGACTCCCACTGGCGCATTCCGCACCTGCACGGCAACGAGGGAAACGTCGAGCGGTGGGTGCGGGTCAAACGGGAGGTGCTGGTCCTGGGCGAGCGCAAGTCCTTCGGCATCCGGCCCAACGGCCGGTCCGCGGACTGGATCGCCCCCGGCCTCTCCAACGGCTGCGCCATGGCCTGCGCCTACTGCTACGTCCCGCGCCGCAAGGGATTCGCCAACCCGATCACCGTCTTCACCAACG
The DNA here is from genome assembly GCF_055231995.1 of Streptomyces sp. Tek67B01. NCBI lineage: Bacteria > Bacillati > Actinomycetota > Actinomycetes > Kitasatosporales > Streptomycetaceae > Streptomyces > Streptomyces sp. Tek67B01. The sequence goes on along the minus strand of NZ_JBUYUY010000001.1, from coordinate 613,149 downwards.
TCGACCGCGTCCTGGGCAGCCTGGGACGGCACATCGCGGCCGCCGGTCCCAAACCGGAACCCGACCAGTGCGACGAGCACGCGTGGGTGTACGACATCGGGGAGAACGGCGACTGTTCGGTGGACGACCTGATCAGCGACAACACCGCCGACCTGGTGCGTGCGTTCCGCCGGTGGCCCACCGCCAAGGCGTCCTTCGCCACCAGGTTCGTCAATCCGGACCTGCTGCGGCTCGACCCGCGCGGCCGTACCCGAATCCGTTTCTCGCTGATGCCGCCTGACGACTCCCGTCTCCTCGACATCAGGACCACCCCGGTCCCCGAGCGTTTCGCGGCGGCGGCGGATTTCCTGGACGCGGGGTACGAGGTCCACTTCAACCTCTCCCCGGTGGTGCTCCGCCCGGGGTGGGAGGAGGACTGGGGCGATCTGCTGCGCGCCATGGACGACGTACTGCCGCGCCGGGTCAAGGACCAGGCCGCAGCGGAGATCATCCTGCTCACCCACAACCGGGATCTGCACGAGGTCAACCTCGGCTGGCACCCCCGCGCCGAGGACCTGCTGTGGCGCGAGGACCTCCAGCAGCCCAAACGGTCGGAGAACGGCAGCTGGAACGTGCGTTACCGGGGCGGGGTCAAGGCGTCCGCCGTCGAGGCGATGCGCCGGATGATCGCGACCCGCGCGCCGTGGCTGCGCGTGCGATACGCCTTCTGAACCACTCCCGCCGGGCGCCCCGCCCCGCCGTCACCGGTGCGGGCGCCCCGTCGGGTCCATAGCGCAATTCGGTGCGCGGTACCACATCCGAACAACGGAATGCGGCCGAAATAGAGCGGAATGCAAGTTCGAATTGCCCCGCCTGTTTGTATGGGGGAAAGCCTTCCACCTCCCCCTTTGACGCCGTGCACAACGAACGCGCCACGGGCGGCGCCGCAATCCGGCCCCGGAGATGGCGCGTATTGGGTCCTCCGGTCCGATGAACTCCAACGAAAGTACCCATGCGGGAAGTTGGGCGTAGTTATGCTCCCGCCCACCGGTCATGAGATCCCCACTTTCGATGGTTCGAGGACGCCGATGGCGCAAAAAGACATTCCACCCGAAGCCGCCCGCCCCGAAGCGGGAACGAGCCGGATGATGCCCGCGATCGCGGCCGTGGCCGCCCTGTGCCTCGTCGGGGGGCTCGTGCCCTCCCCGGAACCGGTCCGCGCCCTGTGCGCCGCCTTGGGCGCCGCGTGCACCGCCGTGGCCGTCGCCGAGGCGCTCCGGCGCGGCCGCTCTCTCTCCGCCCGCCGCTCCCAGGTCGCGGCCCTGCGGCACGCCCTGTCCCGACAGGAAACCGAAGCGGTGCGCCTGTCCGATGTGGTGCTCAGCGAGGCCATCGAGCGGTTGCGCAAGGGCGAGTTGCCCGAAGAGGTGCTCAACTCCCTGGGCGGCCGCGGCGGACAGGGCAACCGCTGGGGCAACGACACCGCCCTGACACCGCGTTTCAGAGCCGCCCTGCAATCCGTGCTGGCCCAGGCCATCGACGCGGTCGACAACGAGGAGAACCTGCGCGACTCGGCGCAGCGGGCCTTCGTGAACATCGCCCGTCGCGTACAGGCGATCGTCCATCAACAGGCCCAGGAAATGCGCGAGATGGAGGACCGCCACGGCCGCGACCCGGACGTGTTCGGCGACCTCCTGCGCCTGGACCACGGAACCGCCCTGATCGGCCGGCTCGCCGACTCGATCTCCGTTCTCGGCGGCGCGCGCCCCGGTCGCCAGTGGAGCAGGGCCGTCCCCCTGTACAGCGTGCTGCGCGGCGCCATGTCCCGGATCATCGACTACCAGCGGGTGGAGCTCCACTCGGTGTCCGAGGTCGCCGTCGTCGGCCCCATCGTGGAGCCCCTGATCCACACCCTGGCGGAGTTGCTGGACAACGCCACCCGGTACTCGCCGCCGCACACCCGGGTCCACCTCACGGCCGCCGAGGTGCAGTCGGGCATCGCGGTGGAGATCGAGGACGGCGGCCTCAGCATGAGCGACGAGGCCCGCAGGCGGGCCGAGAGGATGCTCGCGCAGGCGCAGTCCGGCATCGACCTCAACGACCTGGGCGAGACGCCGAGGCTGGGCCTGGCGGTGGTCGGCCGTCTGGCGCAGGCGTACGGCTTCCAGGTGTCGCTGCGCTCCTCCGCGTACGGCGGCGTCCGCGCGGTGGTCATCGTCCCGCAGCACCTCATCACCACGGCGTCCGCGGCGACCGGCCTCGCCCACGGCATCGGTTCCTCCTCGGGTCCCAGGGCCGTGCCCGCCGCACCCCGCGAACACCCCGTCGACCGCTCGTCCGCCGGATTCTCCGCGCCCCGGTCGACACCGGCCCCCGTGCCGAGGCCGGCGGTCGCCGCCCCCGGCCCCGCCACCGGACGTACGGCGACGGGCCTGCCGCAGCGACGCCGCAAGGACCGCGCCACCCTCCCCGACGCCCAGCCGGCGGCGGAGCCGCAGTCGGCGGAGGATCCCGGCCCCGGCATGTGGCTGGAGGCGTTCCACAGTGGACTGTCCGGCGCGTCCGGCCAAGACGCCGAGGGCGCCCAGGACGCGTCCGGCTCAGCGACCAAAGGGGCATGAACAGTGATGACTCAGCGAAGCGGTATGGACTGGATGCTCAAGGACCTGGCCGCCGGCGTGCCGCAGACACGGCACGTGATCGTGCTGTCCGCGGACGGGCTCTGCGTGGCGCAGTACGGGGCCGAGACCGACACGGCGGACCGTCTGGCGGCAGCCTGCGCCGGCCTGCAGAGCCTCGCCGGGGCGGTCGCCTCCGAACTGCCCCGCTCCGAGGGCAGAATGCGACTGGTCGTGATCGAGATGGACGGCGGGTTCTTCTACCTGATGGCCGCCGGCGACGGCTCCTACCTGGCGGTGCTCGCCGACGAGGGAGTCGACGCGGGGCTGATGGGCGCCCAGATGCGCAACCTGGTGACCCGGATGGGGGACCACCTCAGCAGCCCGCCCCGACATGACGGGCAGCCCGCGTGAGTGAGCCACCCGCGAGCTGGGAGGACAACAGTCCCGAACGGCTCTACGTCATCACCGGCGGACGGAGCGGACCTTCCACCGCCGTCGACCTGGACCTCGTGACCCTGGTCGTCGCCAAAGCGCCCGCCATGCCCGAGATGCAGCCCGAGCAGGCGGCCATCTTGCGGATGTGCCAGGCGCCGCTGTCGGTGGCCGAGATCGCCGCGTACGCCGGTCTGCCCGTGAGCGCCGTCACCGTGCTGGTCGGGGACTTGATGGCCGCTCGGCGCGTACGCGTCCGCCCGCCCGTTCCCGCCGCCCAGCTACCCGACCTTGCTCTGATCGAGGCAGTGATCAATGGACTTCAAAAGCTCTGACCCGCCCCGCGGGCCGCTCCCCGCGGACATACTCCCCCAGACGGCGGCGGCCGCCGTCAAGATCGTCATCGTCGGCGGTTTCGGCGTGGGCAAGACGACGATGGTCGGCGCGGTCAGCGAGATCAGGCCGCTGACGACCGAGGAGACCATGACCAAGGCGGGTATCGGCGTCGACGACACCCGGGGGGTGGCGCGCAAGACCACCACCACCGTGGCCATGGACTTCGGCCGCATCAGCATCAACGACGAACTCGTGCTGTACCTGTTCGGAACCCCAGGGCAGGAGCGCTTCTGGTTCCTTTGGCGCGGTCTCTTCGAGGGCGCACTCGGAGCGGTCGTCCTCCTCGACACCCGTCGGCTGGAGACCAGCTTCGACGTCATCGGCCGTCTGGAGGAACGGGGCGTCCCCTTCGTCGTGGCCGTCAACTCCTTCCCCGACGCCCCCGAGCACCCGCTGGAGGAGCTGCGTCAAGCCCTCGACCTGCCCAACGCCGTCCCGATCCTCGTCTGCGACGCCAGGCGGCGGGACTCGTCCCGCGACGTCCTGCTGACCCTCATGCGCTACCTGCACTCCCAGGCAGCGACCCAGGAGGCAATGTGAGTACCGGACCCACCCCTCCGCCCCAGTGCCCCGCCCACGCGGCGGCAGCCGGGGGCGGCGCCCTCCACCGCCTCCACGGGCCGGAGGCCGAAGCCGACCCGTTGGGGCTGTACGAGAAGCTGCGGGCCGAGTACGGGTCCGTGGCGCCCGTGCTGGTCAGCGGAGACCTTCCGGCCTGGCTGGTGCTCGGCCACCGGGAGAACCTGGACGTGGCGCGCACCCCTTCGCGGTTCGCCCGCGATCCCCGGGGCTGGCGCGACATGAGGGAGGGCCGGGTACCGGCCGACACCCCGCTCGGCCCCATGGTCACCTGGGTGCCGGTGTGCAACTTCACCGACGGGCCGGTCCACGAGCGGCTGCGGGGAACCGTCGTGGACTCCCTGGAGCGCTTCGACAAGCGCGGCATCCGCCGTTACGTCACCCGCTTCGCCAACCAGCTCGTCGACCGGATCGCTGGCGACGGCTACGCCGACCTGGTCGCCTCCTTCTCCGACCAGCTCCCCATGCTGGTGATGACCCAGCTCGTAGGAGCCCCGGACGAACACGGGCCCCGGCTGGTGAAGGCGGCGCGCGACATGCTCCAGGGGACCGAGACGGCCCTCCAGAGCGACCGCTACGTCACGCTCACGCTGGAGCAACTGGTCATGGAGCGCAAGGTCAAGCCCGCGCACGACCTCGCCTCCTGGCTCATCGAGCACCCGGCGGACCTCAGCGACACCGAAGTGCTGATGCACCTGCGCGTGGTACTGATCGCGGCGTACGAGACCACCGCCAACCTGATCGCCAACACGCTGCGGACCGTCCTGACCGACCCGCGCTTCCGGGCGAGCCTGTCCGGAGGGCACATGACGCTGCCCGACGCCCTGGAACAGGTCCTGTGGGACGACCCGCCGATCAACACGATCATCGGCCGCTGGGCGACCGGGGACACCCTGTTGGGCGGTCAGCAGGTGAAGGCCGGTGACATGCTGCTGCTCGGCCTCGCCGCGGGGAACGCCGACCCGCAGATCCGGCCCGATCCGAACGTCTCGGTCCACGGCAACCGCTCCCACCTGGCGTTCAGCAGCGGACCGCACGAGTGCCCCGGCCAGGACATCGGCCGCGCCATCGCGGACACCGGCATCGAGGTCCTGCTGGACCGGCTGCCCGACCTCCAACTGGCGATCGGTGCGGACGAACTCCAGTGGCGCGGCACCCTGATGTCGCGCCACCTGTTGGGACTGCCGGTACGGTTCACCCCGCGCTCCGTCGAGAACGCCGCACCCCACACGGAGCGGGCCTCCGAGCACCCTCCGCACACCCCGATCCCGCCACAGCCGACGGCGGCCCCCGCCGCCGGCCACCGGCGCGGCGGCGGTTGGTGGCGCCGGCTGTTCGGCCGCCGCTGAGCCCGGCGCCGATCCGCGCCCGAGGGGCCCCGGCCGCACGGCCGGGGCCCCTCGGTGTCGCCCGGCGCGGGGTCCGCCGGGTGCGTTGTCGCTCAGTCGCGCACCCACTGCCACCAGGAGGCGAGCGCCGGCAGATCCGGTGCCTCGCGGCCCGGAACGCTCGGCCCGTCGGCGTACCGGACCGCGAGACCGGCTTCCGTCAGCGGTAGGGCGTACCGGTTGCGCGGACTCGCGTACCGGGGCGCCCGGCTCTGCCACGCGATGCAGCCGGCCACGTAGTGGCCCAACGCCGCCAGGTGACGGCGCAGTCGGGGATCGGCCCCGTCCGCGAGCCGCGCCCGTAGCGTGGTGAAGAGGACCATCACCCGGTCACGCAGGGCCACGGCGAGCGGGACCGCCTCGGCGGGGGAGCAGCCTTCCCGGTGGGCGACGACGTTGACGAGATTCACCTCCGGCGGCTCCAGGTGGTCGTCCTTGTCGTAGGAGAACAGGTCGTTGTCCGCGCTGACGACGAAGCCGGCCGCGTCGGTGAGCGCGGTGAGGGCGGGCGAGTACAGCACCTCGGCCGGCAACCGGTCCTCGCGTGCGACGTCGGACCAGGTGAGCGAGAAGCGCGTGCCGTTCGCCAGCGGTCCCAAGGCGGCGAAGTCGTTCAACCCAGGCATGGCCCCCTCCTCGGCCCGCGCCGCCCTCCAGACCGCCCCGAGCAGCCAGTCCCGGGTCCCTTCGGTGAACCTGTGCAGCTCGAAGGGGCTGAGCATGGCGTGGGTGCGGCTCACCAGGTCCACCAGCGCGCGGGTCATGGGGCCGTCGGGCAGCAGGGACGCTCCCGGGTTCTCGATGGTCCGCAGCAGTCGTACACCGTGTTCGACGACGGCGCCCGTACCCACCTCATCGGAGCCCGAGTCCTGCCAGTCGTCGACGGCGTTGGCCCAGTAGTTCCACTCGGCGAACAGCAGCAGGGCCTCCACCTTCCCCTCGGGGACGATGCGGCAGGTGAAGTCCGCGCTGTGCGTGGCCAGACCCCACGCGCGCTCGACCGCATCGGGGTACAGGCCGAAGGAGTCCACCCACTCGACCGCCCGCTCCTCCACCTGTTTCGCCTCGGGATGGACGAGGTCGCGCTCCAAGGGGCAGTAGAAAGCGGGAAGTTCCGGACCGAGGCGTGAGGGACGCGGTGGCGCCGTCATCGGCCGCCCCGCTTCCGGAAGCACAGCAACCGCGTCTCCATCGCGTGGTCACGCCACAACCGGAAGAGTTTGCTGTGCGCGATCGTCGACTGCTGGAGCCGTTCGCCGCTCCAGGCGCCGGGCTCGCCGCCCGCCCGCAACCGGTCGAGTTCGGCGGTGTTCCAGGCCATGGACTGCACCCAGAACTCCGCCACGGAGTCGGTCACCTCCTCGTCCCGCACCAGCTCGAAGCCGGCCGCCTCGGCCGCCGCCAGGTACTCGGCGCGTGTTCCCAGCCGTGTTCTGTAGTAGCCGTCGATGAAATCGAGCCACTCGGCGCGACACACGAAATGCTCCTGGATGCCGAACCACCCTCCCGGTTCGAGCGCCTCGGCGACGACCTCGAAGAGTCGCGCCCGGTCGGTGTACCCGCTGCTCTCGTTGGCGTAGGCGGCGTCGTACGCGCGGGAGTCGCGCAGCTCGTGCACATCGGCCACGACCGGACGCACCCGGTCCGCGACGCCCGCCTGACGGGCGAACCGCCTGATGATCGGGAGGTGTTCGGCCGCGACGGTGAGCCCGGTGACCGAAGCGCCGTGCTCCTGGGCCCAGTAGAGGGAGGTGCCGCCTAGTCCGCAGCCGATGTCCAGGACCCGCCGAGGGGGAGCCTCGTACGCCCCCCAGGAACGGGCCGCGTGCTCGACTATCCGTTCCTGCGCGTCGAGCAGGTGCTGCTTCAACACACCCTGCGCGACAGTGGTATGGGGTGGGGAATCGTCCGGGAACAGCCCCACATGGAAGTGCACGCGGGGTCCCGGACCGTACTTCTGGATGATGTCCTGCGTCTTGCCGCTGTAGTAGAGCCGCACCTGGTCGTCCGCGGACGAGTCCCGGTCGGTGCCTAATGAGGATACGAGGGGTGTAACGCGCATGGGACGCTCGCCCTTTCGTAGCTGGGGCCGGTCCCCGGGCACGCTGGCGCCGCTCTCACCGCGTCCCGACCGGCACACTGTTGAAGCACGGATCATCGTGGCACCTCGTGGGCCTCCCGTCAGCCCACTCGGCAGTACAGATCAGCCGATGTGCGTAGCCGGGGACCGGAGCGTCCCGACGCCGCCCGCGCCTCACCGGGCGGGGCGGCCGGCGCCTATGCTGCCGGGATGATCAAGCCGGTGGAACTGGTGATATTCGACTGCGACGGTGTGCTGGTGGACACCGAACGCATCGCCGTACGGGTCCAGGTCGCGCTCGGCGCGGAGCTGGGCTGGCCGCTCACCCGGGAGGAGGTCATCGACCGCTTCGTCGGACGCTCACACGCCGACATCGGCGAACAGATCGCCGCACGGCTCGGCCGGGAGACGGCCGCGACCTGGTCGGAACGGTTCGAGCGGCTCCACCGCGAAGCCGTGGACGCCGGGCTCACCCCCGTCGAGGGTCTGCCCGAAGCGCTCGACGCGCTGGCCCTGCCCACGTGCGTCGCCTCCAGCGGCTCCCACGACAAGATGCGCCACACCCTCGGCCGCACCGGACTCCACGCGCGCTTCGAAGGTCGTATCTTCAGCGCCGCCGAGGTCTCCCGCGGCAAGCCCGCGCCCGACCTGTTCCTGTACGCCGCCCGACGAATGGGCGTGGAACCGGCCGCCTGCGCGGTCGTGGAGGACAGTCGCCCCGGTGTCCAGGCCGCCCGCGCCGCCGGGATGCGGGCCTTCGGTTACGCGGGCGGCATGACCCCGGCGGAGCGCCTCGAAGGCGACGGCACCGTGGTCTTCCACGACATGCGCGAGCTCCCCGGGCTGATCGCCGCACCGTAGCCGGCCAGATGCCAGATGCCAGATGCCAGATGCCAGATGCCCGACGCCGGAAGGGGCGCCATGCCGCTGAAGATGAAATTGACCGCCGTCACCCTGGACTGCGCGGACCCCGTGGCGCTCGCCGCGTTCTACCACCGGGCCACCGGATTCGAACCGCACGGGAAGTCCGACGCGGACTTCGCCGGCCTCACCCGCGGGGATGGCCTCTTCCTCGGATTCCAGAGGGTCGACGGCTACGTGGCTCCCCGTTGGCCCGACCGGACGGTGCCCCAGCAGATCCACCTCGACTTCGAGGTCGAGGACCTGGAGGAGGCGGAGGTCCTGCTGCTGCGGTGGGGTGCGACCAAGCCCGCGCACCAGCCGGACGAGAGCAGGTGGCGGGTCCTGCTGGACCCGGCCGGGCACCCGTTCTGCCTGACCACGGCCTGATGGCGGCCGGAGATCGAACCCGGGCTTAAGCGCCGCGCGGATGGGCAGGCGCCTGGTACGTCGATCGCCTGTTCGGTGCGCGTCGCGTGGCGCGGACCGGCAGGGCAACGGGAGTGAACGTACATGGTGGAGGTGGCCTGGACCCCGGGCGAACGGGCGGCCGCTCTGACGCGGCGGCCCCGAGGTGCGAGTCGAGTGGGGGGTGCCTCATGTGTGGCCTGAGCGGGGAAGTGCGCTTCGACGGCGGGCGGGCGGACCTCGCCGCGGTCGAACGCATGACCGACGAGATGGAAGACCGCGGTCCTGACGGCAGAGGCGCCTGGTCGCAGGGCCCTGTCGCCCTCGGCCACCGCCGGTTGAAGATCATCGACCTTTCGGAGAGCGGCGCCCAGCCGATGACCGACCCGCAGCTGGGCCTCACGGCCGCCTTCAACGGCTGCGTCTACAACTATCGCGAGCTGCGCGGACGGCTCGAAGGCCTGGGGCACCGCTTCTTCTCGGACTCGGACACGGAAGTGCTCCTCAAGGCCTACGGTCAGTGGGGACACGAGTGTGTCGAACACTTGACCGGAATGTTCGCCTTCGCGGTGGTGGAGCACCACACCGGCCGCGTGGTGCTGGGTCGTGACCGGCTCGGCATCAAGCCGCTCTACCTCACCCAGGACGGCGAGCGCCTCCGCTTCGCCTCGACCCTGCCCGCCCTGCTGGCGGGCGGCGGCGTGGACACCTCGTTCGACCCGGTGGCCCTCCACCAGTACCTGAGCTGGCACGGCACGGTACCGGCGCCCCGGACCGTGCTGGCCGGCGTACGCAAGCTCCCGCCCGCCACCGTCCGCGTGGTCGAGCGGGACGGCACCCACCGCGACCACTGCTACTGGCAGCCCTCCTACACCCGCCGCCCCGAACTCGGCAGCGACCCGGTGCGCTGGCGCGAAGCCGTCCACGACGCCCTGCGCACGGCGGTGCGCCGCCGCACGGTGGCCGACGTACCCGTGGGCGTCCTGCTCTCCGGAGGACTGGACTCCAGCCTCATCGTGGCCCTGCTCGCCGAGGAGGGCCACGACGACCTGGCGACCTTCGCGATGGGCTTCGAGTCGGAGAACGGGCAGGAAGGCGACGAGTTCCACTACTCGGACCTGGTCGCACGCCGGTTCTCGACCGACCACCACCAGTACATGATCCCCTCCGACCGGCTCCCGGCCGCGCTGGAGACGGCCATCGGCGCCATGAACGAGCCGATGGTCAGCCACGACGCCGTCGCGTTCCACTTGCTGGCGGAGCAGGTCGCGAAGGATGTGAAGGTGGTGCTGTGCGGCCAGGGCGCCGACGAGGTGTTCGCCGGTTACAACTGGTATCCGCCGATCGCCGCGGCCGCCCGTCCCGACGCGCCGAACGCGTACGCGGACGTCTACTTCGACCGCCCGCACGACGACGTGGCCGCCCTTTTGCATCCGGACGTGGCGCCCGCTCACGACGCCTCCCTGGACTACGTCCGCGCTCACATGGCGGACCCCGGCGCCCAGAGCACGCTCGACGCCGCGCTGCGCCTGGACGTGCACGCGCTCATGCCCGACGACCCGGTGAAGCGGGTCGACAACATGACGATGGCCTGGGGCTTGGAGGCGCGGGTGCCGTTCCTGGACCACGAGCTGGTCGAACTGGCCGCGGCCTGCCCTCCCGAACTCAAGCTCGCGCAGGACGGCAAGGGAGTCCTCAAGGACATCGGCCGGCGCGTCCTGCCGCGCGAGGTCGTCGACCGCCCCAAGGGATACTTTCCCGTACCGGCGGTCAGGCACATGGCCGAGCCGGTGCTCAGCCGCGTACGCGAGGCGCTGACCGCCCCCGAAGCGCGGCGGCGTGGTCTTTTCGACCGGCGCCGCGTGGCGGAGATGCTCGCGGAACCGGCCCGCCACCGCACCAAGCGGGGTGCCAGCACCCTGTGGCAGGTGGCGTCGCTGGAGATCTGGTTGCAGACCCACGGCATCGCCACACACTGAACGGTGACAGCCCCGGAAGCCCTCGAAGAGGCGGACATGCCCCTGGATCGCTCCCCACGTCAGTACCGTTCCCGACCCGCCGACGCCTGGGCGCCGGGTTCGGCACCCGAACCGGGCCCGGCGCCCGAAACCCCCGCCGCCACTGCGGCAGGGGAGGCGGGCGTCGACGCCCGACCCGCGGGGGCCGGACCGGCCCCCGTGCGGGGCCCGCTCCAGGCTCCCGCGCAGGCCCCCGCCACCGTCCACCTGGCCGAGACGGGCGCGGCCGACCCGCCGACGCTGCTCACCGCCCACGGCTGCTGGTACCCCTCGACGGATCCCGGCGGCGACCACGTCGCGTACATCTGCGACCGCGCCGGCGTGCCGCAGTTGTGGAGCGGTCCGGCCCACGGCGACGAGGCGCACATCCTGGACGCCGACCCGGACCCGGTGACCGAGGTGTCCTGGTCGCCCGACGGCCGCTGGATCGCCTACACCTCCGCGCCCGGAGGCGGCGAGCACACACGCGTGCTGGTGGTGCGCCCCGACGGGACCGGCCGTCGGGTCCTCGCGGGCGCCGAACCCGGCGCCTCGGCCCACCTGGGCTGCTGGACCCGGGACGGGGCGGCGCTGGCCGTCACCGTCGCCCAGCCGTCCGACGCCCCGGGCGCCCACACCGGCGCGGGCCACCTCCCCCAGGACGCCGGCCCGGCCGTCCCCGAGGGACCGACCGGGGCGACCTGGACCGAACGCGACGGCCGCGCGACCCTGCTCGGGCCGGCGCCCCCGGCCGCGCCGGCCCCGTACGCGACGGGCCTTCCCCGCCTGGCCACGGGATCGCCGGCGGCGGCCGACGGGGGAGCGGCCCCGAGCGGGGGACTGGCCTCGTACCTCCTCGACCCGGACGGCGCCCAAGCGCCCGTCCTGCTGTTCAGCGAGGCGGGCGCCGCCTCCTTGCGCGTCTGTGACATCGGTGCGGACGGCCGGTTCGTACTGCTGCGGCGCGGGCCGCGCGGACGCCGCGAGGCCCTCCTGCTCGACAGGGCCTCCGGACGCACCACCTTCCGGTTGCACGTCGCCGACGGCGACCCCTGGATCGGCAGGCTCTCGGCCGACTCGCGCGCCGTGTGGCTGCGCAGCGACGCCGACCGCGAGTTCGCCGCACTCCTCAGGGCCCGGCTGGACGAGGGCGGTGTGCTTCGCGACCTGTCGGTGGCCGCAGAGCGGCGGGATACGGCGCTGGACCTGTTGAGCCTTCCCGACCACGGCGGGTGGGCCCTGCTCGCCTGGAACGTGCACGGCGCGAGCGAACTGGAGAGCGTCGCCCTCCCGCCGTCGGACTCGGACGACGGCGTGGGACCGAACCACCGGTCCACGTTGCCGCACGAGGTGGTGACCCGCATGGCCCCCGTAGGCCGCGGCGGGCTGTTCGCCGCCCTGTCCGGCTCCCGGCGCAGGCCCGGCATCTGGGACCTGACGGGTGGCTTCGCCCCACTGCGCACCGGCTGGACGGCGCGCGACGAGGAGGCCGCGCCACCAGGACGGCCCCCCGTCAGCCCGGTGCCCCTGCGCTGCCGGGCCCGGGACGGACTGATGCTCGGCGGCTGGTACTACCGTGCTCCGGAACGTGACCCGGGCCGCCCCGCGCCATGCGTGATCCACCTCCACGGCGGCCCCGAAGAGCAGGAGCGGCCTGTGTTCAGCCCGCTCTACCACGAACTCCTCGGCCGGGGCATGGACGTGTTCGCGCCCGACGTCCGGGGCTCCTCCGGCTGGGGACGGTCCTTCGTCGACGCCGACCTCGGCGCGGGCCGGTTCGCGGCCATCGACGACGTCGCGGACTGCGCCGCCCACGCGGTCGCCCGCGGCTACGCCGACCCGCTGCGGCTGGCGGTGATGGGCCGCTCCTACGGCGGCTACCTCACCATGGCCTCCCTCGTCTGGCACCCCGAGCTCTTCCGCACCGGCGTCGCCGTCTGCGGCATGTCCGACTTCGCCACCTTCTTCGCCGGTACCGAGCCGTGGATCGCCCAGTCGGCCGCGGCGAAGTACGGCCACCCCGAGCGGGACCGGGACCTCCTGCGCACCCTTTCCCCGATGAGCCGCATCGACCGGCTGCGCGCGCCCGTGCTGGCCGTCCACGGCGAACACGACACGAACGTGCCCCCGACGGAATCGGAGCAGTTCGTCCGCGCCGCGCGCGACCGGGGGGTGCCGGCCGAACTGCTGACCCTGCGCAACGAGGGGCACGAGTTCCTCCGCGCGGACAATCGCCGTCTCTACCGGCGGGCGGCGGCGGACTGGCTGGAGCAGTACCTCGGCGGCGAGGCGGGGTCGGCCCGGCCGGGCTCATGAGGAGCGATCGGGTACGCCGTACAGGACGAGGTTGTCGGCGTAGCGACCGGCGTCGTGGTCATAGGCACCGGTGCAGGTGACCAGCACGAGCCGGTGGGCGCCCCGGGGGGTGAACAGGTCGGCGGGCAACCGCGTCCGGGGATAGGTCCGACGGGCGACGAGGCGGTAGCGGTAGAGGCGTCCGCCCGTACCGGTGACGTCGATCCGGCTGCCCAGGGCGAGGGAGTGCAGGGCGGCGAAGGCGCCGAGCCCCTCGCGGGTGTCGACGTGACCCGCGATCAGCACGGTGCCCTGCGCGGCGCCGGGTGCGGCGCCCAGCGCCCACCATCCGCCCAGCGAGCCCTGGCGGGGGAGGTCCATGCTGCCGTCCGGTCGGGCGGCCACGGGCACCACCTCGGCCGCGAAGCCGTGCGCGCCCCGGACGGACCGAGGCGGCGAAGGCCGGGGCGTGCGCACATCGGTCGCGGCGCGCGAGGAGGCGTTCGAGGCGGTGTTCGCGGCGACGGGCAGGGCGCCCGAATCGCCCACCCGGTGCGGAGCGGCCGGCGGGACGCAGCCGGCCGCCAGAACGAAACCGCAGGTCATCACCGCGCCCGCGACGATGACCTGACGAGGGCGCACGGACTCAGCGGAATCCGGTGGGGCGGCGGCGGGCCAGCCACACGGTGACGCCGGCCGTCACCAGGATCCCCCCGGTGAGACCCACCGCGCCGATCGCGTTGAGGTCGTTCCCCCGGGTGGCGAACTGCCCGCCGTCGCCGGCGCCGATCATCGAGGCTTCCTTGTCGTGGTGGCAGGTGCCCCCGCGGACCATCTCCAGGTGCGCGGCCACCACCGGGCGGGCCGCGCGGGCGGCGGCCACCGCGTCGGTGTTGCCGCCCGAGGAGACCTCCTTGTCGATCAATGCCAGGGTCTTGGTGTGCGCCGCGTCCTGGTCGGCGAGCCAACCGGTGTCGTAGGCGGCGGTGCCGGCCTTGGCCTGCACGGTGGCGAGGTCCTTCTGCTGTTCGGCGGTGGGGGACGGCGGCAGCTCGACGTTCAGCTTGCCGGCCAAGGTCTTCAGATCCGCGTCGAGTTTGCCGTGGTCGCGGACCAGCACGGCGCCCACGGCCTTCACACACGCCGTCGTCGCGTGTTTCTGCGCGTCGTTGCCGGCGGCGATCTCCGCGAGGTTGCCCTGGTGCGCCGTCTTGACGAAGGCGGTGTCCTGATCGGCGGCGGCCGCGACCGCGGGCACCCACAGGACACTCGCGGCGGCTATGAGGGTGGCCGTGGCCACGAGTCGGTTCGACATGGTGGTACTCCCTCTACGCGCTCCGGCGCGACGACGCACCGGCAGGCATGGAACGGGCGCCGTATAGCACCCGAGAACCATTCCTTCCGCACGGACACGCCGTCCCCACGCCGCCTTGGCCAAGTTCACCGCAACGGCCGGTCCGCCCCGTCCACCGCCCAGGGCCGCGCGCTCACCGGACTGCGAAGGGCGAAATGCCCTGGCGACCATTACCCATCGACTGGGCCCCAGGGCGGGGCCGGGGCGTCAGACCAGGGTCTGGGTGAGCGCGCTCCGCGCCGACGTGTGCACCAGGCGTCCGTGGGCGCCGTTGACCACCGGCATGTAGGGCGGGACGTGTCCGCATTCCACATCGGCGATGATCGGCACTTCAACGCGCCGAGCGCGTCCAGCACGGCTTCGTGCTGGGAAAGCGACGGGGAGTCCGGTGCCGAAGTCCGTCCCACGAGCACCGCGTTCGCCGCGTCGAAGACACCGGACAGCCGCATGCCGTGCAGGTTGCGGCAGATGGTGAAGGCGTCGTCCCCGCCGGCCTCCACGTACACCAGCAGCCCGTCCGAGGCCTCGGCTCGGGCGAATGCGGACACGTCGAAGTAGCCGGTCCCGGTGAGGTTGCACAGCGTCTCGACGCAGCCCCCGATCAACCGGCCCACGACGTCCACGTCGCCGTTTGCGTCCAACCGTGTCCAGGTCCCGGTGGCGTCGAGTGCGAGGGCGCGGACCTCGGGCTCGGTGGCGTAGTCGTCCCAGCCCGTCGACCTGTACCGGCCCGGCGGTTCCTGGGTGAACCGGTGACCTCGCGGGGCCTCGACGATGTCGAGCCAGGAGAGCAGCCCGTCGGGCACGCGGTAGGGGGTGTCCATGAGGTTGTTGCCGTGGACGGTCGCCACCCCGGTGAGGAGGGTCAGCGGGGTGATGATGGTGGACAGGTCGGAGAACCCGACCACCCAGGTGGGTTCGGTGTCGCGCAGGAGGTCCCAGTCCAACAGCGGCAGCAGGTCGATCGCCAACTCCCCGCCCCACGGGGGTACGACCGCCCTGATGTCGGGATCGGTCAGCATCGACATGAGCTCGTCCGCGCGGGCGGCGGCGGAGGCGCTGACGTGCCCCGAGCCGTCCATGCACTCTCCGAGGACCACCTCGAACCCGCGTGCCTCCACCACGCGGACGGCCACGCGCAGGCGCTCGCCGAGGGCGTCGTCGACCCCGCTGGAAGGAGAGGTGATTGCGACACGGTCGCCGGGGCGCAAGGGACGCGGATATCGAACGGTCATGGGCCTGATCCTGGCACGTCAACACCGCTTTCGCGCAAGAGGTTTGTGCACGGTCCCCGGTGCGCAGCCACCCGGAAACCCACGGTCGGCCCCATCGGGTAGATTCCTGGAAACTGACTCCAATTCGAGCGGGGCTGACGTGTTACAGCTGAGGGGGAGCGGGGCCGGGCCGTTGGAGGCGGAGGACCCGCCGCGGATCGGGTCGATCGCGTTGGCGGGACGGCTCGGGGCCGGCGGGATGGGGCGGGTGTACCTCGGCGTCCACGAGGGTCGGTACGTGGCCGTCAAGCAACTGCTTGCCTCGGTCGTCGGCGAGGACGAGGACTTCGTACGCCGCTTCGGCCACGAGTTGGACAACCTCTCCCGGCTCCCGGCGCGGGCCACCGCGCCGCTGATCGACAGCGATCGCGGCGCGCGGCCCCCGTGGTTCGCCACCGCGTACATCCCCGGCATCACCCTGCGGGAGGCCATCGAGATCCACGGCGGTCCGCTGTCCGCGCACGCCCTGTGGCTGTTGCTGCGGGAGGCGGCGGCGGGCCTGGCGTCGGTGCACGCGCTGGACATGGTGCACCGTGACATCAAGCCGTCCAACGTCATGCTGACCCTCGACGGTCTCACCCTGATCGACTTCGGTGTCGCCCGAGCCGCCGAACAGAGTCAGCTGACCAGGACCGGCATGGTCGTGGGCACCCCCGCGTACATGGCACCCGAACAGGCCTCCGGAAAGAAGCGGTTGAGCGGCGCCACCGACGTTTTCGCGCTGGGCTCGGTACTCGCCTACGCGGCGTGCGGCCGGCCGCCCTTCGGCGACGAATCGGGGCACGGCGTGCTGTACCGCATCGTGCACGAGGAACCCGATCTGGAGCCGCTGCGCGAACTCGAACCGGATCTCGCCGAGGTGGTCGCCGCCTGCCTCGACAAGGACCCCGAGGGCCGTCCCACCGCTGCCGAACTCCTCGAACGCGCTTCGCGACAGGGCCCGTTCACCGATCCGTTGTGGCCCGCGGCCATCACCGAGCGGCTGTCCGAGCGTGCGGCCTTCGCCAAGGAAGTGCAGGAGATCGACGTACCGACGCTTCCGCTCGCCGGCGGGAAGCCGGGCCCGGAACAGGGGAAGGAAGCCGAACCCGCCCCCACGCCCGTGCCCCCTACGGAGCGAGCGGACCGGCGTCGCCGTACCCGTGTCCTGCTCGCCGTCGTCCCGATCGTCTTGGTCGCGGGCGGCACGACACTCGTCATCCAGCACCTGCCCTTCGCGTCGACGCCCCAGGCCCGGGCCCAGGCCGATGAGAAGGCGGGGCCGCCCGGCTCGGCGCCGGCGGCGCCGGTGTCGGCCGCACCACCGTCCTCGGCGCCGGCCGGCAGCCCGCCGGGTACGGCGTCCCCCGGGGCCTCCGCCGCCCAGGGCGCGGCGCAAGGGGGCGCCGCCGGCACGGGGCAGGGCGGGGCGGGCGGAACCCAGACCGGTGTGGCGGGAGGCACGGCTCCCGGCACGGGCGCCGGACCCGGCCCGGGCCCCGGGTCGGGCACAGGGTCAGGCACCGGCCCGCAGAACGGCGCGGGAACCCCGGGCGGCGGCGCGGGCAACCCGGGCGGCGGCGCCGGTGGCGCGACCTCCCCTGCCGCCCCACCCCCCGCCTCCGGCACCCACCGCTACCGCAACGGCGACAACGGCAGGTGCATCACCCAGGTCTACGGATCCTCCGACAGCGGCGACTGCTCGGACGCGACGGCCCGTTGGACCGTCAAGAGCGCCTCGGACGGCAGCTTCAAACTCGTCAACCAGCAGAGCGGCCAGTGCCTCTACTCCAACGGGCTCGGCCAGGCCGTCTTCGTCGGCGACTGCGCCCAGGGCGTCTCGCGCCTGTGGCGTACGGGCTCCGGCGGCAGCCTCCGCAGCGATTACGGCGGCGGCTGCCTCGACCTGGGCATGAGCAGCGGCCTGGTCACCTCCACGTGCGCCGGAGAGGCGTCGCAACGCTGGACGCAAAGCTAGAACACCCCTGTCCGCAAGCCGCCGCCGCCGAAGTCCCCAGGACACAAAGCCGTTTGACGCCCGTCGCCGGCCGGTGGTCGGATGACGGCCATGAGCGCGGGGCAGATCCATCCCGGTACGTACCCCATCGACGACGGCCTCGTCCGACGGTTGATCGCCGGACGGTTCCCCGGGTGGGCGGCGCTGCCGGTGGAGAGACGGCCGTCCGGTGGCACGGTCAATGCCATGTACCGGCTGGGTGACGACATGGTCGTGCGGCTGCCGTTGCTGCGGGGCGGGGTCGAGGACGTGGTGATGGAGCGGGAGTGGCTGCCCCGCCTCGCGCCCCACCTGCCCACGCGCATCCCGGAGGTGCTCGGGGTCGGGGAACCGGCGCAGGGGTACCCGTGGCCGTGGTCGGTGTACCGGTGGCTGGCCGGGCGGCATCCCGAAGAGGGGGCTTTGGACGAGCCGGTGTCGCTCGCCGAGGATCTGGCGGCGTTCGTGACGGCGATGCGGGCCATCAGGCTGCCGGGCGGGCCGAAGGCGCACCGGGGCGGCCCGCTCGCCACGCTCGAGGCGGAGACCCTGGCAGCGATCGGGGAACTGCGCGGGATGGCGCAGGAGGGTGTCGACTGCGACGCCGTCACCGCCGTATGGGAGGAGGCGCTGGGCGCCCCCTTGTGGGATGGGCCGCCGGTATGGCTGCACGCCGATCTCATGCCGGGCAACCTGTTGGTAGAAGACGGCAGGCTGGCCGCGGTGATCGACTTCGGGTGCGCGGGGACGGGAGATCCGGCCTGCGATCTGTTCCCCGCGTGGAACCTGCTGCCGCCCGAGGCCAGAAAGACCTTCCGCGAGGCGCTGGCCGTGGACGACGCGACCTGGACGCGGGGCCGCGGGCGGACGCTCTCACAGGCGCTCATCGCGCTGCCCCACTACCGGGAAACCAATCCCGCCATGGCCCGCAACGCCCGGCACGTGATCCGGGCGATCCTGGACGAAGTCTGAGGCGACCGGACCACACGTGCCGGGCGGACGGCCGCGGGGCAGGAGTTCGCGTGATGGGGGCGGCGCCTGCGGCCGCGCCGAAGCCGCTCCCGGCGGCGCCGGTCGGCGCGGCGGCGATCGCGGCGGTGCCGGGAACCGAACGAGGGCCCGGGCCGTCGTACCGTCCATGATCGAAATCACCGGCCTCCCCGTCGACCGGCTCGCCGACGCCTGTCGAAAGATCCACGACACGTCCCCGGCGGCCGAAGCGGACCCTCTCGTCCTGGAGTGCTCGCGCAGGCTCCTCGCGGACCCGGGCGGGGAACAGGCACACCTGTGGGTGGGCGGCCTCGTGGCGATGTCGGGCTACCTCGCGTGGCGCCCCGGGCCGACCGTCGAGCGCGCCGCCCTCGACGCCTTGCGCGCCGCGACGAAGGCACTGGGGGAGCGACCCTGTTCGCACGACCGTCACCCGTACGAGAGCGAGATGGACGCGCTGGAGGACGAGATCTCGGCCGGTGATACGGGGCTGCTCGGCGAACTGCCCCCGAACCCCGCCGACATCGACACCGAGCGGGTGCTGTGCCCGGGCAACGTCGCTGGCTGGGCGCGCCTGGCCCAGGACGTGATCGCCCCGTTCACCGTCCGGCGCATACCCGCGGGAGCCCCCAAGTACCACCGCAGTTGCATCAAAGTCCTTTCCGGCATAGTGAACGACTACCCCTATGACGACCCCCACGACGTGCTGACGGACGAGGCCGGTTGCCTTCCGTCCCGGCCGACCCGCGGGGTGGCGGCCGGCTTCCTCGTGACGATGAACGCGACGTGTTGGTACGCGGCATCGGAGAGGATCACCGACCGCTCGGTACCGGACGCCATGATCAAGGGCGTGGAGGAAGCCGTCGCGTCGCTGCCTGACGGTCCGTGCGCCCACGACTCGGACGAGCACCCCGACACCGGTGATCCGGATCACGCCTCCCGCGTCGGCTACCTGCTGCGCAGCCCCGGCGGCCGCGCCGAGATGGCCGAGGATTACGGGTGGGACGACGAGGACGAGGCCGACGGGACGGCCGGCGAGGACGAGCCCCTGGACGCCTGGGTGTGCCCCGCCTTCCTGCGCGATCTGGCGGAGGAGACCCTCGCCGCGCTGAAGGACGCGCTGAAGGGTTTCGAGACGACGCAGGCCGGCGAGGAGAGCGAGGGTTCCGCGTCGACCTGACACCTGTCGATCTGACACCCGTCGACCTGATGCCCCGTCGGCCGGCCGGGGCGAGCCCGGCGGCGGGACATCACCCCGGGCATCCGTCGACCGGCGTCATCCGCGCTCGCGGAGGTACGCCTCCAACTCCGCGGCCCCGGTCAGCATCGCCCGCCCGCGGGCGGACAGCCGGCCGTGCCAGTCCCGCAGCGCGGCCTCCAGCGGCTTGAGCCCACCGGCCGCCCGCACCTGGGTGATCAGCGGGGCGATCTGCTCCAGCAGATAGCCGCCCCGTCTGAGCTGGTGGGCCAGCCTGGCGTCCCGTACGTCGGCCTCGTCGTAGACGCGGTATCCGGTGAGCGGGTCGCGTCGGGGCCGCACCAGTTCGGCGCGCTCCCACGCCCGCAGCGTCGCGGGCCGGATACCCAGTTCCTCGGCCAGCGGCCCGATGAACGTGCCGCGGGGGCCGCGAGGCCCACCGGCGGCGCCGGGCCCGGGGAGCGTCGCGTGGGGTCCGGACGCCGCGCCGGCCGTGAGGTCGCGCAGGGCGCTCTCCACGGCGTGGAGCGTCCGGCGGTCCTCCATGAGGCGGGCGTGGCTCTCGTCGATGAGGCGGAACGCCTCGTCGACCGCGTCCCGGTTCACGGCCCGCATGATCGACGCCGCCGTCCGGTGACCGTGCCCGGGGGCCAGCGCGAGGAACGCGGCGAGGGCCCGCGCGTGCAGCGGCGTGTAGGTGCGGTAGCCGTGAGGTGTGCGGCCGGCGGCCGGGAGGATGCCGGCCTCCTCGTAGTTCCTGACCGCCTGGGTGGACAGACCGTGCCCGCGCGCCAGATCGATCGGCCTCAGGTGACCACCCCTTTGAAGGTTTCTTCCCATGGAGCAGAGGAAATCCCGGCAAAGTTTCAAACGAAGGTTCAACGATACCGTTGAAGGCATGGCCACCGATCTGAAGGACACCGCCCGCACCGTCGATGCCGCCGCCGTCATGAAGCCGTTCGCGAACCGGCCGCGGTTGCTCGCTCTCGGCGAACCCACGCACGGCGAGGACGCTCTGCTCGAACTGCGCAACGAACTCTTCCGGCAACTCGTCGAGCAGGAGGGCTACGGGACGATCGCGATCGAGAGCGACTGCCTGCGGGGCCTGATCGTGGACGACTACGTCACCTCGGGCACGGGCACTCTGGACGAGGTCATGGAGCGGGGATTCAGCCACGGCTGGGGCGCCTCCGCGGCCAACCGCGAACTCGTACGCTGGATGCGCGCCCACAACGACGGCCGGCCCGCGTCCGAGCGGCTCCGCTTCGCCGGTTTCGACGGCCCACTGGAGATCACCGGCGCCGAGAGCCCCCGGCAGGCCCTCACGGCACTCCACGACTACCTTGCGGCCCGGGTGGACCCGGAACTGCTGCCCCGCACCGCCAAATCCCGCGACAGCCTGCTCGGCGCCGACGAACGGTGGACCGATCCCGCCGCGATGACGGACCCGGCCCGGTCCGTGGGGCAGTCGGTCGAGGCCGGGCAGCTGCGGCTGCTCGCCGACGATCTGGTGGCGCTGATCGACGCGCTGACACCGCACCTGATCGAGGCGACCTCCCCGGAGGAGCTGGAGCGGGCGCGCTTGCACGGGCGTACCGCCGTCGGCCTGCTGCGCTACCACCACTGGATGGCCGACGCCTCACCGGCCCGCATGAGCCGACTGGTGGGCCTGCGGGACCTGATGATGGCCGACAACCTCCTCGCCCTCGCCGAACGGGGCCCGGTGCTCGTCCACGCCCACAACGCCCATCTCCAGCGGGAGAAGAGCGCGATGCGGATGGGCGGAACGAAGCTGGAGTGGTGGAGCGCCGGTGCGCTCGTGAGCGCCCGGCTCGGTGAGGAGTACGCCTTCGTGGCAACGGCCCTCGGCACGATCCGGCACCGGGGGGTGGGCACACCGCCGCCCGACACCGTCGAAGGGCTCCTCCACGCGCTCCCGCAAGACCGCTGCGTCATAGACACCCGCCGGTTGGCCACCGCCCTCGGCGACACCACGCCCGGACACCGGGTGTCCCCTTGGTTCGGCTACGCCTCGTTCGACCCGGCCCACCTGCCCGGCTGCGACGGGATCGTGTTCGTCAAGGACGTCCCACAGCGGTAGCGCCGGACGACGAGCCGCCTGCTTGCCCCGTGGGTGACGCGGGCATACGCCCTGCGTGAGACGTGAGCGGCTGACGTTCGACGGTTGGATCGCCGCCGTCGGAACGGGGTCCGGCACCCGAGTGGTCGTCGGCCACTGGCTCCGCTCACCCTTCGGGACGTTCAGCGACGTGATGCTGGAAGGCGCCGACGGGCAGCGCCTGCTGCTGGCGCCCACGGACCGCACCGCCGAGTACGTCGCGGCCGTCTACCACTTCGACGAGGTGCGCACCGTGCCCGTGAGCGTGCACAGGGCGGACCCCGTATGGGACGTCGCCGCCGGGCCCCTGGCGCTGCGCTTCGCCGTCGGCCGCAGGGGCGTCCTCGGCCTCGCGCTGCGGGCCGTCCCGCCGCCGCTCGCGCGCCGTCCGGCATGGGCGGCCCTGGTCGATGTGCCCGCCCGCCTGCTGCCCGGCGTACGCACCCGAGGCAGCTCGCGCCCCGGCTGCCGCCAGTGGTACGCGGCCCGGGACCTGCGGCCGATCGACCGTGCAGCCGCGAGCCTGGACGGGGTGGACCTCGGCCCGCTCGCACCGGTCGTCCCGCCCGTGCGGTTCGGCTTCGGGTCGGCCCCCGCCGAACCGGCGGTGGTGCGGGTCGTGTCCACGGTCGAACGGTCCGGCGCGGAGGGTTCGGGTGTCATGACGCCCTGAGCCGTCGCCAGGCCGGGTCCCGCCGTTACGGCGGCCCCTGTCCCGCGGGCGTGTCCTCCCGGAGTGGGTCGCCCTACGTCGGCGCGCCGGACGGGCCCGGACCGAGTCCCACCGGTGTCACCGCCCGCCGCGCAGGTCCCACGCCTCGATGTCGCGGTAGTGGATCGGACCGGGCCCGCGGCCGATGTTGCTGCCGACGAGGTGCAGTCGCTCGGCCCACCACCGCCGTCCGGCGAACCCGGCGAGTTCGCCGGCGGCCTTCACCACACTGGAAGGGTCGTCGCGCCGCGACCGGGCCAACGTCAGATGGGGGCGCAAGGGCCGCTCCTCGAAGGCGACACCGCACTGCCTGACCACCCGCCGGACCTCGCCGGTCAGGCGGTGCAGCCCTTCGAGGTCCCCCTCGAGTCCGCTCCACAGCACGCGCTCGTCGAAGTGGCCGCCGCCGCGCAGCGCCAGTTCCACGGGCCGGCTGCGGGCCGAGAGCTCAGCGAGGGGCGGCCGCAGGAGGGGAACGGTGGAGACGGGGAGTTCCCCGAGGAACGCCAGGGTGATGTGCCAGTCCTCGATGCGGTTCCACCGCATGCGCGGGTACGCCTCGTAGGACGGCGCCAGTTCACGAGCCAGCTCTTCCTTGGCGTCGTCGGGCGGGGCGAGCGCTATGAACACGCGGACGGTCGAGGCGGGTTTCTGTTCCTTCACGAAGGAATTGGTACACCACCGCCGGCCGGGGCGCTCACAGCGCACTCCCGGCCTGACCATGCCCGAAGCGGGCGCGACGTCCGGGTCGGCCGCGGGGCGGCCGACCCGGACACCCGACTCACGCGGGGTGGACCCGGGTGCGCTCGGCTCGGGCGAGGTCGAACCGGTCGAGGTTCATGACCTTGTCCCACGCCGCCACGAAGTCATGCACGAGCTTCTCCTCGCCGTCCTGGCACGCGTAGACCTCTGCGGTGGCACGGAGCTGCGCGTGGGAACCGAAGACGAGGTCGACGGCGGTGGCGGTCCACTTCTCCTCGCCCGTGGCGCGGTCCCGGCCCTCGAAGACGTTCTCCGTGGAGGTGGAAGCCTTCCATTCCGTGCCCATGTCGAGCAGGTTGACGAAGAAGTCGTTGGTCAATGTCTGTGGCCGTCGCGTGAACACCCCGTGGGGCGAGCGCCCGACATTGGCGTCGAGGGCCCGCATGCCACCGACCAGAACGGTCATCTCGGGAGCGGTGAGGTTCAGCAGGTTGGCGCGGTCCAGCAGGAGTGTCTCCGGCGACAGCTTCTCGCCCGCCCGCAGGTAGTTGCGGAACCCGTCGGCCCTCGGTTCGAGCACGGCGAACGACTCCACGTCGGTCTGCTCCTGCGAGGCGTCCGTGCGCCCCGGTGCGAACGGCACCCTC
Source organism: Streptomyces sp. Tek67B01 (assembly GCF_055231995.1). Lineage (NCBI taxonomy): Bacteria > Bacillati > Actinomycetota > Actinomycetes > Kitasatosporales > Streptomycetaceae > Streptomyces > Streptomyces sp. Tek67B01. The sequence goes on along the minus strand of NZ_JBUYUY010000001.1, from coordinate 589,103 downwards.
ACGTCGTGCCCCGCGTCCTTCGCGGCCCGCTCCACGGCCGCGCAGCCGCCCAGGACGATCAGGTCGGCGAGGGAGACCCGCACCCCGCCGGTCCGCGCGCCGTTGAAGTCCTCTCGGATCCGTTCGAGCGTCTCCAACACCTCGCTGATCTCGGGCGAGTCGTTGACCTCCCACGACTTCTGCGGCTCCAGCCGGATCCGCGCCCCGTTGGCGCCGCCACGCTTGTCGGTGCCCCGGAAGCTCGCCGCCGACGACCACGCCGTGCTGACCAGTTGGGAGACGGACAGCCCGGAGGCGAGGATGGTGAGCTTGAGGGTGGCGATGTCCTCGTCCGTGACCGGTTCGTGGTCGACCTCGGGGACGGGGTCCTGCCAGAGCTGCGGCTCGGGGATCCACGGGCCGAGGTAGCGCGAGAGGGGGCCCATGTCGCGGTGCAGCAGCTTGTACCAGGCCTTGGCGAACGCTGCCGCGAGCTCGTCAGGGTTCTCGTGGAAGCGCTTCGCGATCGGCCCGTAGATCGGATCCACCTTCAGCGCCAGGTCCGTCGTCAGCATCATCGGAGCGTGCCTCTTCGACGGATCGTGCGCGTCGGGTACCGTGTCCCGCGCCGAGGGGTCCTTGGGGGTCCACTGCTTGGCACCGGCGGGGCTGGTCGTCAGCTCCCAGTCGTACCGGAACAGGTTGTCCAGGTACCCGTTGTCCCACTTCGTGGGTTCGTTCGTCCACGCGCCCTCCAGCCCGCTGGTGAGCGCGTGGGGGCCGGCGCCGCTGCCGTACGTGTTCTTCCAGCCGAGGCCCTGCTGCTCGATGGGGCAGCCCTCGGGCTCCGGGCCGATGTACTCGGCGTCGACCGCACCGTGGCACTTGCCGAAGGTGTGACCGCCGATGATGAGCGCGGCCGTCTCCTCGTCGTTCATCGCCATGCGCCCGAAGGTCTCGCGGATGTCCCTGGCGGCGGCGATGGGGTCCGGGTTGCCGTTGGGGCCTTCGGGATTGACGTAGATCAGCCCCATCTGCACCGCGCCCAAAGGACCGGAGAGCTCCCTCTCGCCGCTGTAGCGCTCGTCCCCGAGCCAGGTGTCCTCCGGCCCCCAGAAGATCTCCTCGGGCTCCCAGACGTCCTCGCGTCCGAAGCCGAACCCGAACGTCTCGAACCCCATCGATTCCATCGCGCAGTTGCCGGCGAAGACCAGCAGGTCCGCCCAAGAGATCTTCCGGCCGTACTTCTGTTTGACCGGCCACAGCAGGCGGCGGGCCTTGTCCAGGCTCGCGTTGTCCGGCCAACTGTTGAGGGGGGCGAAGCGCTGGGCGCCGGCGCCGCCACCGCCCCGGCCGTCGGCGATGCGGTAGGTGCCCGCGGAATGCCAGCTCATGCGGATGAAGAGCGGCCCGTAGTGGCCGTAGTCGGCGGGCCACCAGTCCTGGGACGCCGTCATCACCTCGAAGACGTCCCGCTTCAGGGCGTCGAGGTCGAGCGTCGCGAACTCCCGCGCGTAGTCGAAGTCCTCGCCCATGGGATTGGAGCGGGGCGAGTGCTGGTGGAGCACTTGGAGGTCCAGCTGGTTCGGCCACCAGTCCCGGTTCGACCTGGGTCGACTCGGCGCGGGGGTCGGGGAGGGGATTACCGGGTTCTCGCTTTCGCTGCCGGACACGTCCGTCCTTCTTCCTGTGTCGGTGTTTCCTTCTGCTGGCTGCTTGCTCGTGACGTCGGGTGCCCTGCCGGTCGCGAGCAATGCGACCCGCGCGCCATGAGCCCCGCCAGCTGGAAACGCCTCACCCGACCCGCGGCGGTCAACGCGGGGACTGGACCGGCCGGCGAGAGACCCATCCTCACGCACCGGTGACGTCCACCACCGGCTCGACACGGCCGGGCAGCGGCGGTTCCTCACGGCGGGCCCGCGGTGGGCGGCCCGCCGGACCGCCGGACCCGGACGCCAGGATGTCCGAGCTGCCGGGCGGAACGTCGCCCTTCGGAATCGGCCGGCCGGGCGCACCTACGGCGTGGGCGCGCGCCGGGCCGGGGCCGCGTCGAGGAGAGTGGCAGCTGGGCTGGTCCCGGCCCTCGAACCCGGAAGTATCGGAGAAGCCGGTGACGGCCGAGAGCATGACTGGTCCCGAGCTCGCGGAGAGCCTGCTGCGGGAAACGGACGACGAAGGGGTCAGGGCCGCGACCCGGCTCCTGGGCGCGTACGACGACGGCTCCTGGCTGCGGCGCCTCATGGAGGACCGCACGCTGGAAACCGCCGCCGACAGGCCCATGATCAAACGGTCCGGCGAGCACCGGTCGGTGGACTGGGACGCGCTCGGCCGTCTCATGCTCACCCTGGGGTGGTCCCACCGGGCATCGAGGAGCGAAGTCGCGGTGCTGGAGGTCGCGGCCTCCCTCGTCGGCGGGTGCGCCGTCCAGCTCCGGCAGGTCGTCGAAGCGCTCGACGAGGCGGAGCTCCGGCTCGTCCTGCGAGCGGTGGAGGAGGCGGCGCACGGCCGCAGGACGTGAGCCGCCCCGCCGGGGGAGTCGGGAGTGGCCCCGTTGGGAGCGTCACCCGAATGGACGCGCCCGGGTGCCGTGAGGCCGCCGTGGCCGGATGCTGATAACCGCGCCAGGTTCCGGCGCACCGCCCGATGAAGGAGCTTGTCGTGGCACAGCCTTCGACCCCCGAGCCCACCGCACGAGCGCCCCGCGGTCACGAGCCCCACACCAGCCGTGGGGCCTGGGCCGCCGGCGGCACCATGTTCGCAGGCGTCCTCCTCCTCGTGGACGGCGTACTGGCCATCATCAAGGGCATCGCCGGCGTCGCGAACGACGATGTGTACGCGCGCCTCGGCAACTACGTCTTCAAGTTCAACCTGACCGCCTGGGGCTGGATCCACCTCGTCCTGGGCGTCATCCTCGTCGTCGTCGGCGTCGGACTCCTCAAGAGGATGCTCTGGGCGCGGGTCGCCGGTGTGGTGCTGGCCGGATGCAGCATCATCCTCAACTTCATGTGGCTGCCCTACACGCCCTTCTGGGCGATCATCTCGATCATCATCGGCGTCTTCGTGATCTGGGCGCTGTGCAACACGGACCGTGACCGCTCGCCCGCGTTGTGAGCCGTACGGGCCGTGCGAACCGCGTGAGCCTGTCGGGGACCGCCCGCCGACGCGGGCGGTCCCCGACACGGCCGTTCTCCCGCGTCTTCTCATGACCCACACGCTCGCTAGGGACGCCGGTCCGGGTCGGTGACGGTGGGGAAGTGGACGCCGCGGTAGACCTGGTTGAGGACCGTGGGCAGCAGGGCGTTGGCCGTGGTCTTGCCGTCGGGCGACACGGTGAGGTTCGTCCAGATCACGAGGGTGACGTCGTTGTCCGGGTCGTGCCCGATGAAGGAGTTGAAGCCGGGGATTTCACCGCCGTGGTAATACATCGCGGCCCGAGGGGCGAACCGTTGGTGGGAGATGCCGTAGCCGTACTTGAGCCCTTCCGGGGCGGCCGGGTCTTCGGCGCGCGGACTGCGCAGCCACTGTCGTTGAGAGGCGGGACTCAACACCTTGCCCGTCACCAGGGCCTTGATCCAGGCGGCCATGTCGTCGGCCGTGGAGACGGCGTTGCCGGCGGCGAAGGCGTAGGAGGGGTTCTGGTACGTGTAGTCCAGCGGCGCGAGCTTCCCGGAGCGGGCCGCGGCCCGCACGTCGGCGGGATAGGGCGAGTCGGTCAACGCGTGCCGCGAACCGCCGTACATGTAGCCGTGCGCGTACGGGGTGGGCAGGGACACGTCTTCGGCGCCCGGCAGGAAGGTTCCGGTCAGGCCGAGCGGGGTGAGCAGCCGGTCGCGGATTTGGCGGGCCGCCGGATGTCCACCCGCCTTCTCGGCGACGAGGCCGAGCAGCACGTAGTTGGTGTTGCTGTACTCGTAGGCCGTGCCGGGTGCGAAGTTCGGCGGGTGCCGGAAGGCGATGTCCAACAATTCCCGGGGTGTCCACGTCTTGCCCGGTTCGGAGTCCAGCGTCGCGGCGAGTTCGGGCGCGTTGGTGTAGTTGTACAGGCCGCTGCGCATTTCCAGCAGCTCGGCGATGGTGATGCGGTCGCCGCCCGGCACCGAGGGAACGTAGTCGGACACCGGGTCGCCGAGTCGGAGCCTGCCGTCCTGGGCGAGCAGCATGACCAGCGCCGACGTCAGGGTCTTGGTGTTGGAGGCGACCCGGAAGTGATCGGCCGTGCCGGGCGGTCGGGTCGCGCCCCGCGCGGCCGTGCCCACGGCCGCGCGGAAGGTTCCTTGGGGTGTGCGGAGCAGCACCACCGCACCGGGCACCATGAGCTTCTTCGCCGCCTGCTCAACCGCGGATCTCAGCGCGGCCGGGTCGACGGGCTTCAGCGCCGACGGGGCGGACGGGGCGGACGGGGACGGCGACGGTTCTGTGGCCCTCACCGCCGCGACGGACGCCGTCGCGGCGGCGGGGACCGCGGCAGGCGGCCCGCACACCAGCATCAGCAAGACGGTGGCCGCCGCCGGCGCCGCGGCGCGACGGCGGGCGCTGCGCGTGGTGTCGTCTGCGGTGCGGAGGACTCTCATACCGGCATCACGGCCCTCGAACTCGGCTTCGATCACCGCAACGAGAGCGAGGCGCGATCGAGAGCGACACGGGAGGGACGTCGCGGCACAACCCCGAGGAGGTTGAAACGTGATAAAACACCTCATCGTACCATCGCCGCTCCCGCGCAGGGCCGGGGACGCACCCGCGCCGAGTGCGTCCCCGGTGTCGCGGGTCAGCGCGTGGCGAGGAGGGTGAGCGTGTCGATCACACGGTTCGAGAAGCCCCACTCGTTGTCGTACCAGGCGACCACCTTGACGTGACGGCCGTCGACGCGCGTGAGCGCCGAGTCGAAGATCGACGAGGCGGGATTGCCCGTGATGTCGGACGACACGAGCGGGTCCTCGGAGTATTCGAGCACCCCGGACAGCGGTCCCTGCGCGGCGGCGCGATAGGCGGCCAGTACCTCGTCGCGCGTCACGTCGCGGGCGACGGTGGTGTTGAGTTCGACGATCGAGCCCACCGGGACCGGTACGCGGATCGAGTCGCCCGACAGCTTGCCGTCGAGGTTCGGCAGCACCAGGCCGATCGCCTTGGCCGCGCCCGTCGTGGTCGGCACGATGTTGACGGCGGCCGCGCGGGCCCGGCGGGGGTCGCGGTGCGGTCCGTCCAACAGGTTCTGTTCCTGCGTGTAGGCGTGCACCGTCGTCATGAACCCGTGCTCGATGCCCGCGAGTTGGTCCAGTACGGCGGCCAGCGGCGCGAGGGCGTTGGTCGTGCACGAGGCGTTCGAGACGATCGTGTGCGTGGCCGGGTCGTACGCGTCGTGGTTGACGCCGTACGCGAGCGTGACGTCGGCGCCGTCCGACGGCGCGCTGACGAGCACCTTCCTCGCGCCCGCCTTGATGTGGGAGCGGGCCGCCTCGGCCGAGGTGAAGCGGCCGGTCGCCTCCAGCGCGATCTCGACACCGAGCTCGGCCCACGGCAACCGCTCCGGTTCCCGCTCGGCGAGCACCGTGATGCGGCGGCCGTCGACGACCAGGACGTTCCCGTCGACGGTCACCGGACGGCCGAGCCGGCCGGACGTGGTGTCGTAGGCGAGCAGCCGCGCGAGGGCGGCGGGTTCCGTGAGGTCGTTGACGGCGACGACCTCGAGGTCGCTGTCACGTTCGAGCAGCGCGCGCAGCACATTGCGTCCGATGCGGCCGAAACCGTTGATGGCGATTCGAGTCATGAGCGGTGTCCCCTTCTCTGTTCGCCTCCAGGTTCGCCCCCGGCACCCGCGCGTGACAGCGGCGAGATTGCCATGGTTCACAAGGATCTCGCCAAAACGTCCCGCGAAGAGGATCTCGCCGGGCGGGTGGCCGACCGGTCGACTAGGCGCCCCGGGTGAAGGTGCGCCGGTACTCGCTCGGGGTGGTGCCGAGGATGCGCTGGAAGTGCAACCGCAGGTTGGCCCCCGTACCGAGCCCGACGTCGGCGGCGATCCGCTCTACGCTGCGCTGCGAACGTTCGAGCAGCTCACGGGCCACGTCGAGCCGGGCGCGCATCACCCACTGCATCGGGGTGTACCCGGTGTCCTGGGCGAAGCGCCGCGAGAACGTGCGGGGCGACACGGCCGCGTGCTCGGCGAGCGCCTCCAGCGTGAGCGGCTCGCCGAGCCGGTGCAGCGCCCATTCGCGGGTGGCCGCGAACCGCTCGCCCAGCGGCTCGGGCACACTGCGCGGCACGTACTGCGCCTGACCGCCACTGCGGTACGGGGCGGCGACCAGGCGCCGGGCCGCGTGGTTGGACGCGGCCACCCCGAGGTCACGGCGCAGGATGTGCAGGCACAGGTCGATCCCCGAGGCGGCGCCGGCCGAGGTCAGCACGCTGCCCTCGTCGACGAACAACACGTTCTCGTCCAACCGGACCAGCGGATGCTTCGCCACGAGCGCCCGCGCGTAGTGCCAGTGGGTCGTCGCGCGCTTGCCGTCGAGCAGTCCCGTGGCGGCGAGGGCGAACGCGCCCGTGGAGATGGCGGCGAGGCGCGCCCCCCGGGTGTGAGCGGCGATCAGCGCGTCGATCACGGCCGGCGGCGGGTCGTCACGGTCAGGGAACCGGTAGCCGGGGACGAAGACGATGTCCGCCCACGCCAGGGCGTCCAGTCCGTGGGAGACGGCGTACGACAGGCCGTCGCCGCCGGTCACCAGGCCGGGCGCCGCGCCGCACACCCGCACCTCGTACGGCATGCTCGCCCGGGTCGTGAAGACCTGCGCGGGAATGCCCACGTCGAGGGGTTTCGCCCCTTCGAGTACGAGGACGGCGACGCGGTGGAGGCGGGAGGCTGACACACACAGAGGGTACGCGGGGCCCCGGCGGCGCGAGCCGCCCGCCACCGCGCCCCGGGAGCGGCTCGGCGGCCGTGGACGCCGCGCGTGCGTCCGCCCCCGTCCCCGGGGAGGGGGCGGGGGCGGGCGGGCGGGGAGGGTGTGGGCCCGGACGGGACGTCAGAAGGAGAAGAGCGCGTTCCCGTTGAAGGTCGCGGACATCGCGCACGTGTTGGAGAAGGTGTGCTTCCAGGAGACGCGGCGGCCCTGCCAGACCCCGTCCGCGGTGACGGTGACGGGGTCGTAGATCATCGGGCAGACCCGGGTCGAATCCGGGGCGGCCAGGAGAGTGTCGAAGGCGCCGGCGGTGGCGGCGAGGGCGGTACAGGCGGCCTTGGGGTCGGGGTGCGTTCCCTGCGCGGTCGGAGCGCAACTGAGGGTGGACGCCCTGACGACGGTGGCACCGTTCTCCCCTTGGCCGACGGTGAGGACCACGGCGGACGGGGCGTACAGGCTGGCCGGCTTGGCCTCCGCGATGCCGGTGGCGCCGGCCACGGTGAGCAGGGCGGCAGCGGAGACGGCAGCGATGCGGTGACGCACGACGTGACTCTCTTTCAATTCGAAGGTTGAAAACAGCACTTGGCTGCGTTCTGTCGGCTGGACGGTCCAGAGTCTGTCGTGTGTGAAGGGCGCGCGCACATCGATGACCGATTTACAGACACCACGTTCGATTATCGACGACCGAACGGTCGTTCAGGCAGCTCAGAGCGTCGGCATGCCCTCCGCGACCGTGCGAGGACGCAGGGTGACGGCCTGTTCGGCTGCCGAAGGAGGCCCGCTGACCTGCCGTGGGCCGTGTCCGGTTCATCGAACGTCCATCCAGGCTGTCCGGATCACGCCGGTCCACCCCCCGATGGTCCCGCGGTGACCGAGGACCCCGCGCGGCTCGTGCCGTGGTCCGGCCGAGGGCGGGGACGCCGGCCCCACCCGCTCGCGGGCGAGCCGGGGCGACGAGCGGAGCGGTACGGGATCGGTCCTGGGGCCGGGGTGACGGCCCGGTCTCAGTGCTGGGCTTGCGGGCTCGGCTCGCGGCTCGGGGCCGGGGCCGGGGCAGCCGGTTGGACGGTGAATGTGATGACCGTCGCGGTCAGCACGCTGGCCAGGCCGAGCCCGGCGACGAGCCATCGGGACCGCCGGCTCTTCCGGTGCCGGGCCCCGGCGGGGCGGCCGGCCCGCCGCGGCCCGGCCGTCGGGGCGGGCGGCAGCGGTTGCGTGGCTCGCGTCCCGGCCGGTTCGGCGCCGTGGCCGTGGTCGAAGGGCTCCTGGGGCGCGACGTACCGGTTCATCGGAAGACCTGGATCCTCAGTAGGTGAAGCACTCGGAGTGGATGCGGACGGCGGGTACGCCCGCCCTGATCAGCGCCGCGGTCGTCGCGTCGGCCATGCCGGGCGGCCCGCAGAGGTAGACGTCCCGGTCGGACAGGTCGGGCACGAGTGCGCGCAGGGCCTGGGGGGCCAGCGGATCGTAGGCGGCGTCGGAGCGTCCCACCAGGTAGTGCAGGGCGGCCTGGCGGTCGGCCGCGATGGCCTCCAGCTCGTCCCGCAGCACCAGTTGGTCGGCGTCACCCGCGCGGTAGAGCAGGGTCAGGTCGCCCGGGCCCGCGGGCAGGGACTCGAAGAGGGCGCGCATCGGGGTGATCCCGATACCGCCGGCGATCAGCAGGACCTTGGGGCGCGTGCGGCGCCGTTCGGTGAGCGCGCCGAAAGGACCGGTCGCGAGGACTCGCGTGCCGGGGCGCAGCCCGCGGACCCGCCGGGAGTGGCCGCCGAGCGCCTTCACCGTGATGCGGAGGCAGTCGTCGCGTACGGGCGCGGAGAGGGAGAACGGCAGCGCCGTGTGCCACAGGCCTCTCCTGAGGAATCGCCAACGGAAGAACTGGCCCGACTCCGCCCGGAGTTCGCGGAGCTCGCCCCCTCGGATGGTCACGGAGACCACGCCGGGGCCTTCCCGTTCGACGGTGGCCACGCGCAATCCGTGCCGCAGGGCCTGACGTACCGGAACGACGGCGCGGTACCAGACGAGCAGCACGCCGACGACGGTGTGCAGCAGCGCCCAGAACCAGGTGGTGAAGGCGGTGACGCTGACGTCGGGGCCGGCGAGCTGGTGGACGAAGCCGAGCGCGGCGGCGAGGTAGGTGAGCAGGTGGACCCCGCGCCACGCCTCGTGCGAGACCCGGCGGCGCACGGCCCGGGCGGAGCACAAGCCCACCCCGGCCAACAGGGCCGCTCCCAGGAACGCCGCCGCGACGGCCGGGTAACGGAACAGGGCTCCGGTGGCGGTCAGTACGTCGGTCCCCGTGCGCAGGGCGTGGACGAGCAGGGCGAACAGCCCGTGGGCGGCGCACAGGAGCAGCACCCACCGGCCGCCGAAGGCGTGCCAGCGGGCGAGGCGGTCGGCCCCGACCCCGTGCTCGACGGCCGGTACGCGTGCCATCAGGAAGAGCATGGCGAGGATTCCGTAGCCGGCGAGGAGCCCGGAGAGGTGCGCCGCCGCCCCGATGAGCTCGTCGGGGCGGGCGGACGGCCGCACCTGGGCCGCCCACAACAGGGTCACCACGGCCGCCCCGGCCACCAGGCCGGCGCGCAACCGTTCGTGCGCGGCCCTCATGCGCGAGGCGCCGCGCCGGGAACACACGGTCTTTCGGGCTGCCTACGGGCGTCGGGCATCGGGCGGGGTCGGCGAGTCATGCCATGTCCGTTTCAGTCGTGGCAGTGCTGTCGGTCGGTGATCGACGGTCCCTGTCCGCTGTCCGGGCGCGACACCGGGCACCACCGACAGGGCGTAGCAGTGGCAACTATGTGCAAACTCGGCCCGGCCGAACAATGGCCATGCACACAGCATGAGTTCCGTCACGCAGAAATTTTGTTCTGCTATGTCCGGGTCTGCGCGGTGAGAAGTCCTCCGTTTCGGGCGCCACTCGCCGAACGCAATCACCCTTCTTCCTTTGCGTGTTTGCGGAATGGATCTCTCGACACATCGCCCGGGGTGTGTCCTTCCCCGCGCTTGACGAAGTCTTTACGTCCGCGGGCGGTGGCCGGGCCGAGGGGGCGGGGCTGCGTGCCCGATATTCGGTGCGCGAGTACCGCCTCCATGGGATATACCCGTCCTCGGCCCGGTTCGCGCCGAGGCCACGCCACGGGGGCCCACCAGGCGCCCCGGCACGGCAACGAGGGAGAGAAGATGACCACGCGGACCAGTCCCGTCGACCACGAACTCGTCGCGGCGGCGGCCGAGGTCGCCCGTACGCGGTGCCGGGGTGACGACCACACGATGGCGGCCGCGGCCCGCGCCCGGGACGGCCGCGTCATCACCGCGGTGAACGCGTACCACTTCACGGGCGGCCCGTGTGCCGAGCTGGTCCTGATCGGCGCGGCAGCCGCCCAGGGTGCCTATGAGCTGGACACCGTCGTCGCCGTGGGCGACCGGGACCGGGGGGTGGTTCCCCCGTGCGGCCGGTGCCGCCAGGTCCTCCTCGACTACTTCCCCGCCCTGGAGGTGATCGTCGGCAACGGGGACCGCCTCCGCGCGGTTCGCATCAACGAGCTGCTGCCCGAAACCTACGTCTGGGCCGACCACCAGCTCGACCTGCCCGATGTCGCCGCGGGCGTGCCGTCCGGTGGGGGCGGCGCCGCACCGGCCGAGTGATGCCACAGGGGGAACAGCCCGCGGTGCCTCAGGGGCTGTGGCCGCGGGACGGTTCCGGCTCGCGCTGCGCCGGGTGGTCCTCGTGCCCAGGGAGCAGGAACGGCGTCGTCATGATGAGGAGACCCGCGACCGCGATGGCGGTACGGGGGCCGGTGAAGGCGGCCAGGAGGCCCCACAGGGCGGTCAGCGCGGCGATGGAGGCCTTGCTGGTGATCGACCACGCGGCCAGGGTGCGCGCGACCCGGTCCGTCGGGGTCCGCTCGAGTCGGTAGGTGGCGAACACCGGGTTGAAGACCCCCATGCAGGTGATCAGTGCGAACTCGGCGGCCATGACGAGCACCAGCCCGGCCGTGCCGGGGCCGATGAAGGCCAGGCCGAGGGACCAGCACGCCCGCAGCGCACCGGCGGTGCGCATGACCCGGTGTTGTCCGAACCGGTTGACGAGCGGGGACGCCAGGCGTGAGCCGATCAGTCCGCCGACGCAGGGCACGGCGAAAGCGAGGCCGTACTGCCAGGGGGTGAACCCGAGGGTGCCGAGCATCAGGACGGCCAGCAGCGGCATGGTCGCCATGATCAGGCCACTGACCAGGACCGTGTTGAAGAACAGCGGCCGCAGCACGGCGTCGGCGAGGATGTGGCGCCACCCGTCGAGCAGGTCGCCGGCGCGCAGCCGCGGCGGCGCCTCGGGTCGCGCGGGCCGCGGTTCCCGTCCGCCGATCGCGCGGATCGCCACCGCCGACAGGAGGTAGCTCACCGCGTTGGCCGTGACGGTCAACACAGGACCGAACAGTCCGATGGCCGCCCCGCCGAGCGGCGGTCCGAGCACGGTCGCGGTCCACGTCGTGGACTCGAACCGCCCGTTGGCGACGAGGCGGTCCTCCGGTCGTACCAATGCCTTCAAGCACGCGCCGCCGGCCGCCGTGAAGGCGATGTCGGCCGCCCCGACGACGACCGACACGACCACGAGCTGGGCGAAGCCGAGCCGGCCGAGCGCGAACGCGGCAGGGACGCTCATCAACGCCGCGAACCGGATCAGGTCCATGGCCACCATCACCGGCCGCTTGCGACGGAACTCGACCCACGGGCCGAGCGGGACCGCGACCGCCGCGGCGACCGCGAGCCCCGAAGCCGCCAGCACCGACACCTCGGTCGTCCCCGCGTGCAGCACTCGGATCGCGATCAAGGGGAAGGCGTCGAACGCCAGCCACGTACCGACCGTACTGACCGCGTACGCCGCCCAGAGCCACCGGAACTGCCGCCCCAGCGACCTCCTGCCCATCATGATCGCCACACCCCCGCTCCCGCACACCGGACGACCGGGAGGTCGGCCGGTGCGATCGAAGCGAGCAGCCTACCTGTCGGTCACGGGTGCCGGGGCGGGATCGCCTCCGCGAGGGTCACGGGCTCCGGCGGCGTACCGTCCCCGAACGGGCGGCCGCCCAGTTCCGCCCGGTCGTGCGGGGTGGACCAACCCGACGGGTCGGGTCCGACGGGGACGATCCCGGACGGGTTGATGTGGTTGTGGACGATGTAGAAGTGCTTCTTGATGTGGTCGAAGTCGACCGTGTCCCCGAAGCCGGGGGTCTGGAACAGGTCACGGGCGTACGCCCACAGCACCGGCATCTCCGAGAGCTTCTGCCGGTTGCACTTGAAGTGGCCGTGATAGACGGCGTCGAAGCGCACGAGCGAGGTGAACAGCCGTACGTCCGCTTCGGTGATCGTGTCGCCGACGAGGTAGCGGGAGCGCTCCAGTCGCTCGGAGAGCCGGTCGAGGCGGGCGAAGAGACGCTCGTACGCCGTGGCGTGCGCCTCCTGCGACCCGGCGAACCCGACCCGGTAGACGCCGTTGTTCACGTCCGTGTAGATCTCCTCGTTGACCGCGTCGATCTCCGGCCGCAGCGCGGCCGGGTACAGCGCCGGCGCCCCGGCACGGTGGTACGCCGCCCACTCCAGCGACAGGTCGATGGTCATCCGGTCGAAGTCGTTGGTGACCACCGCGCCGCTCGCCACGTCCACGATCGCGGGCACGGTGATGCCCCGGTCGTAGTCGGGATCAAGGGCGAAGTACGCCTCTTGGAGGCGCTCGATGCCCAGTACCGGGTCGCGTCCCCCCGGGTCGAGGTCGAAGGTCCAGCTGCGCTTGTCGTGCGTCGGCCCGGCGACGGCCATGGGCAGGGCCTTCTCCAGCCCCAGGAGGCGCCGAACGATGATCGCGCGGTGCGCCCAGGGGCAGGCGCGGCTGACGACGAGACGGTAACGACCGGGTTCCACCGGGAAGCCGTCGCGTCCGTCTGCGGTGATCCGGGTGGTTATGTAACGGCTGTCGCGGGAGTACCCCTTGGAGGGGTTCACAGAGCTCATCCCGGGGCCCTACCCGGGGCCGCGATCACGGACACCCCGGATGGATCGTCCCTCGAGCGGGACTCTTGGCGACCGGCCCTCCCGCCGCGCGGTCGCGCGACGGGAGGGCCGGGAAGCACCCGTCAGGTGCGGTACGCGTAGTAGATCGCGTTCGGGTAGGACGCGATGATGCTCGCGAGGGACTTCCGGTACGTGTTGGTGGAGTGGTAGGTGAGGTACGGCATTCCCGCGCCGCTGCGGTACGTCACCATCATGGAGTGGTCCTTGGACCCGTCCCTGTTGAAGTCCACCTGCACGATGTCGCCGACGTCCGCCTGGTAGACATCGGCCAGGTTGGCGGCCCGGTGGTTGGACAGCGTGAACCACGCCCACTCGTTGGCGCCGACGAAGGAGTCGGACTGGTGGGCGCCGTCGTACCACCAGTTCCGGTAGTCCGACGAGGAGCCGGGAACGGCCTTCCAGCCGCCCGCCTTCAGGGCCTGGCTGATGAAGTTGGTGCAGTCGCCCCCCGCGCCGGTGAACTTCCGGTACGCCGGGTTGTAGTTGCTCCAGTACTTCTCCGCGTACGTGGCCATGGCCGCGTAGTCGTAGGCACCGCCGGTCTTCGCCTTGGGCTTGGCCGGGGCGGGGTACTTGGTGGACGCGGGCGTGCCGTCCGGGTACTGGTTGCCGTCGTCCTTGACGACCTTGGCCTCGGCCACGACGGGCACGTTGATCGCTACGGGGCCGCTGTCCTGGGACTTGATCGAGGTCACTTCCCAGGCGCCGCCCCGCTTGCTGGTGAGCGTGAGCTCGTAGCGCGTCCGGAAGTCGGTGGTGGGGGGTTCGTCACCACGCAGCTTCTTGTAGACGAGCGTGGTCTGCTCGGTGACCTGGACGGTAGCCTTCCCACCGGTGACCGTGGCCTGGTCGACGTGGACGCTGCTGTTGGCGCCCGTATAGGCCTCGCCGAGCTCCGCGAGCCGCGTCTTGCGGGACCGCAACGAAGAGATCGTCGCGTCCTCGTCCTTCTTCACCTGCGCCGACAACCGCGTTTTCGCGGAGTTTTGTCGGGAATTGTGGTGCCCCGGCTGGTCCTCGACCAGAGCCTGGTTGCGCTGGGAGAGCACATCGTCGGCTATGTGGGCGAAGGTATCGGCGGTGGCTCGGTCGGCCGCCTCGGGGCCGGTGCCGGCGTTCGCCGAGTAGGCGAGCATGCTGCCGGACGCCAGGGCCACGGTCAGGGCCGCGATGGCGGCGGGCCTGAACCTCTTAGGTATCACTGTGTTTCCCCTTGTCACCCGGTACGCACGAACCGGGGGACGGCATCTTCGCACAACTGGGCGACGGTTTCGTCGCGTTCCGCTTAGTCGGCGGCCCCGGGCGCGCTCGCCGCGCCCGCGCGGCGGCCCTGCCTCCGCTTCACACCGGGAACGGAGCGCCGACGAGAGTCGTTGTCCGATGCGGACGCCACCTGCCGCTCTCACAGCAAGGGCATCTAGGGTGTGCGGGAAAGCACGGCACAGGGGGCATTCGGAGTGGGCAGGCAGGATTCGGCCGCAAGAGGGCGATGGCGGGGCGGGCGGGCGGCTCCGGAGGGCACGGACGGGACCCCGTCCGGCCGCCGGGGCGCGGCCGGCACACGGCGCCGCCCCCGCGCGCGGGCCGGGAGGCCGGGCGCTCTGGCGCGCGCCGTCGCCGGCCGGCTCGGCGCCCTCGCCCCCGCCCTCGCCCCCGCCCTCGTCGTGGCGCGTACCCAACTGCGACGCCTGCGGCCCGCCTACCCCAGGCCGGGCCGCACCGGTTGGCGCCGATGGGTGCCCTCGTGGCGCCAGTGGCTGGGCGCCTGCCTGTACGCGTGCGTCGCCATGACGGGCTTCGTCGCACTCGCGTACGCCACCACGGACATACCCGACGACCTCAACTCCTTCGCCCGGCAACAGGACAACGTCTACTACTGGGCGGACGGCTCCACGATGGCCCGCACCGGCTGGGTCAGCCGGCAGGAGATGCCACTGGACAAGGTCCCCCCCAAGGTCCAGGGCGCCGTGCTCGCGGCCGAGAACGCGAGCTTCTACTCGGATCCCGGGGTCTCGCCGTCCGGAGTCCTGCGCGCCCTGCGCGCCGCCGTGACGGGCGGCGAGACCCAGGGCGGCTCCACCATCACGCAGCAGTACGTGAAGAACGCCTACCTCAGCCAGGACCGCACCCTTTCCCGGAAGTTCACCGAGATCCTGCTCGCCGTGAAGCTGGACAACCAGACGGACAAGAAGCAGATCCTGGAGGACTACCTCAACACCAGCTGGTTCGGGCGCGGCACGTACGGCATCCAGCGCGCGTCCCAGGCCTACTACGGGAAGGACGTCTCCCAGCTCAACGCCAGCGAGGGCGCCTTCCTGGCCTCCCTCCTCAAGGGCGCCGGGCTGTACGACCCCGCGCTCGGCAAGGAGAACCACGCACGGGCCGTCGAGCGGTGGTCCTGGATCTTGGACCGCATGGTGGACACCGGACAGATCTCGCGCGCCGAGCGCGCCGGCTACACCAAGTTCCCCGAACCCACGGCCGCGTCCCAGCCGGGCACCCCCGGAGCGCAGACCGGCTACCTGGTCGAGTTGGCGAAGGCGTACGCGATCAAGACCGGCCACATCCCGGACGCGGAGTTCGACCTCGGCGGTTATCAGATCTACACGACCTTCGACAAGGCCCGGATGACGGCCCTGACCGCCGCAGTCCAGGAGGCGCAGAAGGGATTCGACGCCGAACGGCGGCCCGACACCGACAAACACGCCAAGATCGGCGCGGCGAGCGTCGCCCCGGACGGGCGGTTGCTCGCCGTGTACGGCGGCCCCGACTACCTCAAGCAGGGCTTCAACGAGTCGAACGCGACGACGATCCCGGCCGGCACGGCGTTCACGCCGTTCGTCTACGCAGCCGCGCTGGAGGAAGGGGTGCAGCGCACGCGCGACAAGGCCCGTACGCCCGTCTCCCCCTCCACGCCGTACGACGGCAACGACCAGGTGACCGTGCAGACGCCCGAGGGCCCCTATTGGGACCGCAGTGGCAAGGTGGTGAAGGGGCGCAACGACGGGGGTCGCAACTGGGGCCAGGTGACCTTGCGCCAGGCCGTCGCCAACTCCGTCAACACCCCGATGATGCAGCTCGGTCTCGACGTCGGCCTCGACCGGGTGGATGCGTTCGCCGAGCGCTCGGGCCTGCTCGGATCGAGCCTCGGACCGCGAATACCCACGTTCTCGCTCGGCGAGAACTCGACCCCCAGCGCGATCCGCATGGCCGGGGCCTACGAGACGTTCGCCGCGGGCGGCATGCACACCGACCCCTACTCGGTGCGCTCGGTCAGCCGCAACGGCGCCGCGGTGCCGCTGGACGCGCCGAAGCCGGTCCGGGCCGTGAAGCCGGAGACGGCCCGCGCGGTGACGGAGGCCCTGCGGTCCGCGGTAACCGAGGGATCGGCGAAGGCGGTGGCCAAGGCGCACCCCGGCACGGCGGCCAAGACCGGAACGACCGCCGCGAACACGGCGGGCTGGTTCGTGGGCAGCACCGAGCACGAGTCCACGGCGGTGGTGGTGTACCGGATGTCGCTGACCGACCTGATGCCGCTTCCGCTGACGGGACTCGGAGGTGATCCGCAGAACACCCCCGGCAGCGACCGGGCGCTGCGCCTGTGGTCCGACTACATCAAGGCGGTGAAGTAAGGGGGGAGGCGGGCGCCGGCCGGCGGGCCGCCCGCGGATCGTCGGCGGGCGGGTCTACTTGATCAGCGCGGACCAGTCCGGTGCCTGCGCCGGGTCGAGCATCCGCAGCTGGGCCAGGACCTTGGGGTCCTGGACGTCGAGCCAGTCCGACAGCTCCTTGAACGAGACGCAGCGCACCTCCTGGCGCGGGCAGACGTCCCTCATCACGTCCTCGACGGCCTTCATGTAGATACCGCCGTTCCAGTCCT
The DNA here is from genome assembly GCF_055231995.1 of Streptomyces sp. Tek67B01. Taxonomy (NCBI): domain Bacteria; kingdom Bacillati; phylum Actinomycetota; class Actinomycetes; order Kitasatosporales; family Streptomycetaceae; genus Streptomyces; species Streptomyces sp. Tek67B01. Next base: position 572,279 of record NZ_JBUYUY010000001.1, on the reverse strand, counting down.
CGAAGTGGTTCCCGATGAACATCGGCGCCCGGCTGCCGTTGTAGACGCGGTTGAAGCCGTTCAGGTACGAGCTGCGCGTCTGCGCCTGCCACGCCGCGAACTTCGTCGGGTCGCCCTGGGTGCTGTCCCCCGATTGGTTGTAGAGGAAGTTGAAGTCCATGGAGAGGACTTGGACTTCCTTGCCCTGGAGGGGCACGAGCTGGAGGGGGAAGTTCCATATCCCGTCCAGTTTGGACGGCCACAACTGGAAGTCTCCCGAGGAACTCGCGTCGTAGCGCCAGCCGTACGGCTTGATCGCGGTCAGCAGGTTCTTCTGGCCCTCCAGGCAGGGCGCGCGACCACCGACCACCTCCCGGTCCGGGTCGAAGGGCAGGGGCGCCTCCTTCGTGAAACCGGTGTTGGTCTTCCAGTTCTTCACGAAGGAGTACGTCTGGTCGATCTCGCTCTTCCACTCGACGGGGCTCCAGTCCCCACCGCCCTTGGGCCCGCAGAAGTGACCGTTGAAGTGCGACCCGATCTCGTCGCCGTCGCTCCAGGCGCCGCGCAGTTGGCCGAGAGTGTCCTTCACGTGCGGGACGGTCGGGTAGGAGATGGCGGACGCGCCGGGATTGTGCTGGGGCGGGTGGTAGAGCGCCTTCTTGCTCTCCGGCAGCAGGTAGATGCCGGTGAGGAAGAAGGTCATGTGGGCCTTGGTCTCGCGGGCCACCTGGCGGAAGTGCGAGAAGAGGTGGTCGTCGCCTTCCAGCGCGCCGTCCCACGAGAACACCACGAACTGTGGCGGCTTCTCGCCCGGCTTCAGCCGCTCGGGCTTGAGCTGCCCCGGCTGCGGGCCGGTGTAGGAGGTGGAACCGTCTCCCAGGACCTTGACCTTGCCGTCCCAGTCCTGCTCCGACCCCTTCGCGGCGGCGGCGCCGTTGGCCGCGGCACCCGGCGCCGCGAGCTTGGCGTCACTGCGGGCCGACCCCGAGGAGCCCGTGGTGAAGGCGTACGCGGTGGCCGCGGCCCCGCCCAGGGCGAGCACGGCCACGCCTATGCCCAGGCGCTTGCGGGTCTGTGCCTTCCTGCGTACTTTGCGGCTGCTCCGGGACTCCGTCCGGCTGCGGACAGCGGCGTCTGTGTGGGCGTCGGCCATCGCTATCGTCCCCCCTGCTCACCGCAGCAGGGCCGCGTGTGGATGGTTCATACGAATATAGAACTTGTCCGCACTCCTCCCGCACCCAGACCCTCCTGGACCGTCGCTTCACAGCCAACCCATAGCTCCCCGCCGCGCGCGGATCGCCCGGCCGTCCGCTATCCGGCGTGCACCTGGGTGTTCTGGCACGCGTGCAGCAGCCACCGCCCGTCGCCCTGCTTGGTCATGACGTAGAGCGGGGCGCCTTCCGTGTCGCCTTCCGCCGAGTGATAGACCTGGCGCACTTTCACGGCCGCCACATCGGGCCGAAGGAATCGGATGTGCACCGGCTCGTAGGTGACGGCGCCGTCCCAGTTCGCGGCGGGCAGCACGGCGCGAGTGAACTCGGCTATTGCGTCGAGACCCACGAGGACTTTCCCGTGGGCGGTCGTCCAGAGGGCATCGGGATGGAAAAGCGCGAGGAAACCCTCCACGTCCTTGGAGCGCTGGGTGCGCGCGACGGTGGCCACGACCTGTTCGATGGCCTTGATCTCCGCGGTGTCGTCGGTCATGTGGATCATCCTCGGACCTCAAGTCGGGTTGAGGTCAAGGGTTGCGGGATCGAAGGTCTCCCGGACACCACCCGCCGGGGCGGCCGAGCCCCCCCGAGCAGGGGTCAGAGCCAGCCGTTGCGGCGGAAGGCGCGATAGAGGAGTCCGGATGCCAGTGCCATGAGTCCGAGGGCGAGCGGGTAGCCGTAGCTCCAGCCCAGCTCGGGCATGTGCTCGAAGTTCATCCCGTAGACGCCGGCGACCATGGTCGGGATCGCGAAGATCGCCGCCCAGGCCGAGATCCGGCGCATGTCGTCGTTCTGCCAGGTACCCACCCGCGCCTGTTGCGCGTCCAGGACCGAGGTCAGCAGCTCGTCCAGGGACCGGACCTCGGTGTCGGTGCGGCTCAGGTGGTCCGCCACGTCCCGGAAGTAGGGCAGCACTTTCGGCGGATGGCCCTGGCCACCCTCACCCGGGCCGGCCAGGAGCCCTTGGAGGACGGGGACGAGGGGCGCCACCGCGTCACGGAACTCGCGCACCTCCCGCTTGAGGGAGTAGATCGCCTCGGTGTGGTCGACGCGGGAGGTGGAGAAGACGCAGTCCTCCAGCTCGGTGAGCGCGGCCCGCACCTTGTCCGCGGCGTCGCCGTAGGCGTCCACCACCACGTCGAGGACGGCGTGCAGAACGGACAGCGGGCCGAAACGCAACATGCCGGGGTCGGCCGCGAGCCGGCGGGCCGCTTCGGCGGCCGGGTCGACCGGGCCGTGGCGCACGGTCAGCACGTACCGGGGGCCGACGACGACCATCAGCTGCCCGGTCTCCACCGAGGCGTCCGCGTCGACGTACCAGAGCGTCTTCAGCGCGACGGCCAGCACATCGCCGAAGCGTTCGCGCTTGGGGCGCTGCCGTGCCTGCACCGCGTCCTCGACCGCGAGGGGATGCAGGCCCAGCTCCTCCGCCAGCCGAACCAGCTCGGACTCGGCCGGGTCGACCAGGCGCACCCATCCGAACTCGCCGTCGCCCAACCCGCGCAGCCGCTTCAACACGAGCTGACAGGCCTCGTCCTCCAGGCCGCACTCCACCGTCTCCGACCGGCCGGAGCGTTCCTCGTACATCACGCATTCCATGCCACCCGCATGCTTCAGCGCGCCGATTTCATGCGTTCTCGGCCGCTTCCCCGCACGCCGGCCCCGAGCTTGCGCGCCGAGCTCACCCCGGCCGCGGCCCGCGGGCGCGCCGGTGTCAGGCGCCGTCGATGAGCCGCTGGAGTCCGGGCGCGTACAGGTCGGCCAGCCGTTCGGCGCTCGCGTGCGCACTCGCGCCGTCCGGCCGGTGCAGACTCAAGGTGGCCCCCAGGCCCAACAGCTGACCGGCGACGAGCTCGGCCCGCAGCCGGGCGTCGGGGCCGGTCAGGGTCGCCGTGAGCCGATCGGTGACCTGCTCGCGGAACCGGGCGCGCAGCAGGGTGCGTTCGTCCTCGATGCCCAGCGAGAACACGACCCGTAGCAGTGGGTCCCCCCGGAACCGGGTGCGCAGCCCGACCATGGTCAAGACCAGATGTCGCCCGAGGGCGGGCGGGGGAGCGGCGAAGAGTTCGTCGGCGGCTGCCCGGAAGTCGGCGACCGTGTTGAACAGGGCTTCCTTGCTGCCGAACCGTTTCACGATCAGCGAGGGGCTCACCCCGGCGTCGGCGGCGATGCCGCGCATCGTGACCTCGGCGTACGGCCGCAGCGTGAACGCCCTGCGCGCGGCGCGCACGATGGCCTCGCGTCCGCTCTCGCCACCGGCCTCCCCGCCGGTCGTGGCGGTGACGGATTCCTCGGTGCTGCTCATGCGCTCTCCCGGGCGGCGGTCACGGACGCTGACACCGTGACCGTACCGCCGGCGCGGCCGTGATCGGCCGGGGCGCCTCGTCCGGGCCGGTCCGACGGCAGGAACAGCGTGGCGACGAGGGCGGCGAGCGCGGCTCCGGCGGCGATCAAGAAGATCAACAGGTACGCGTGCAGGGTCGGCGCGGTGCGGCCGTCGGCCATGAAGGTCACGTGGGCCAGCACGGCGGCGACCACGGCGCTGCAGCAGGCCTGACCGACGGACCGCATCAGGGTGTTCAGGCCGTTGGCCGCGGCCGTCTCGCTCACCGGCACGGCCCGCATGACGAGTGCGGGCAGCGCCGAATACGCGATCGCGGTACCGGAGGCGACCACGGTGGCCCCGGCCACGATCAGCCAGAGGCTGTGGCTCGTGAAGAAACGGGCCACGTAGCCGACGGCCATGACGACGGCGGCGAGCGCGAGCGCGGTACGGGGCCCGTGGGCGGCGGAGATCCGCGCGGAGACGGGGGAGAGCGCGACCATGGCCAGGCCGCCGGGCAGCAGGCACAGGCCGCTCACCACGATCGAGGCGCCGAGCCCGTACCCCGTGCTCGTGGGCTCCTGCACCATCTGCCCGGTGACCAGGGAATTCGCGTAGAAGGCGAACCCGATCAGCAGGGCCGCGACATTGGTGAGCAGCACGGCGGGCCGGGCGGAGACCCGCAGATCCACCATGGGGGAGGCGGTGCGCAGTTCGAATCGCCCCCAGAGCAGACCCACCACCGCCGAGGCGCCGAGCAGACCCAGCGTGCGGGCCGAGGTCCAGCCCCAGTCCGCGCCCTGGGTGATGGCGAGCAGCAACCCGACGAGCGAACCGGTCAGCCCCAGGGTCCCCAGGACGTCGAAGCTGCCCCGGGAGCGCACCGCCGACTCGGGCACGATCCACAGCACCAGGACCAGATCGAGCAGCCCCAGAGCGGCCGACGCCCAGAACATGGTGTGCCAGTCGAAGTTCTCCATGACCACCGCCGCCACCGGCAGACCGATCGCGGCACCGATGCCCAGGGTCGAGCTCATGAGGGCGATCGAGGACAGGACCCGGTCCGCGGGCAGTTCGTCGCTGATGATGCTGATGCCCAGGGGGATCACCGCGAGGGCCGCGCCCTGGAGGGCCCGGCCGGTGATCAGCACGCCGATGTCGGAGCTGACCGCGCACAGCACGGAGCCGGCGGTGAGCACGCCCAGGGAGGCCAGCAGTACGCGCCGCTTCCCGTACATGTCGCCGACGCGGCCCAGTACCGGTGTGAAGACCGCGCCCGTCAGGAGCGTGATGGTCACCAGCCAGCCCGCGGCGCCGGGACTCGCGCCCGTCAGGTCCGGGACGTGGGGGAGCAGGGGAACCACGAGGGTTTGCATGACGGCGACGACCATCCCGCAGAAGGCGAGGACGGGGACGACGGCCCGGGGGTGCGGGGAGGACGACGAGGGGGCGGGAGCGGGGGCGGGTATCGCGGGGGGCATGCTGCTCCAGACGCGGGGTCGAGAGGCCGGGGGGAGCGGGGCGCGGCAGGGTGCACGGCTGTTCACCCCCAGGGTAAACGATTGTGCACCCCATGTCCCGGGCCTGCCGTAAGCCTCCCTGGTGCCCTACGGCGTCCCGCGTCCATGCCCTAGCGATGCGGCGGACGTCGCAACGGCAGCCATGGGCACAGAACGCGCCGAGGCCGTCGAACCCTCGGGGGTCGCGACGGCCTCGGTTCCAGCGGAGCGGCACGCGTCAGAGCGGCGGACGGATCAGCGCGTCCACGGCTTCCACACCGCCTCGTGGCGCTCCACCCACTTCCGGGCGGCCTGCTCCGGCGTCAGCTTCTCCTCGGCGATCATCAACGCCACCTCGTTCTGGTCCGCGACGGTCCAGTGGAACTTCCTCAGGAACGAGGCCGCCTTCCCGCCGCTCTGCGCGAAGCGCGTGTTCAGGTACTTCCGCAGTGGTGTCCGCGGGTAGGCGCAGTCCACCTTCTCGGGATCGGCGTCGCAGCCCTCCCGGTGCTCGGGCAGCTTCACCTCCGTCATGGGAACCCGCTCGAACAGCCACTGCGGCTCGTACCAGTAGGTCAGGAACGGCTTGTGTTCCTTGGCGAACTGCCTGATCTGGGTGATCTGCGCGGCCTCGGACCCGGCGAAGACGACCTCGAAGTCGAGGCCGAGGTTCTTCACCAGCGCCTTGTCGTTGGTGACGTACGAGGGCGAGCCGTCCATCAGCTGGCCCTTGCCGCGACTCTCGGCGGTGCGCAACTGGTCGGCGTACTTGCCGAGGTTCTTCCAGTCGGTGACGTCCGGATGCTCCTTGGCGAAGTACGTCGGGACGAACCAGCCGATGTGGCCGGTCACGCCGAGATCGCCGCCCGGCGTGATCGTCTTCTTGCCCTCGACGTACCGTTTCTCCTGCTCCGGGTGTCCCCAGTCCTCCAGGATCGCGTCGACCCTGCCCTGGCTGAGCGCGTCCCACGCGGGCACCTCGTCCACTTGGACGGTGTCGACGCGGTAGCCCAGCTCGTGTTCGAGCAGATAGCCGGCGACAGCGGTGTTCGCCTGCGCGCCGACCCACGACTGGACGGAGAGGGTCACGGTCTTCGCGCCCCGCGCGGCGGCGTACGGCGAGGCCTGGCGGGTCATGTCGGCCGCCCCGCAGGCGGTGAGCGCGACGAGGGACGCGGCGGCGGCCAGCGCGGCGACCGCGCGCCGGCCGGGGACCGGTCCTCGGCGGTGGTGGCGGGAGATCCGCATGTCAGGCCTCCTTCGCGGGCTGGGTGACGCGGTCGAGAACCAGGCCCAGGCAGACGATCGCGGCGCCGGCCACCAGGCCGGTGGCCAGGTCGCCCTGGGCCAGGCCGAGGACGACGTCGTAGCCCAGGGCCCCACCGCCGACCAGGCCGCCGATGATGACGACGGCGAGGACCAGTACGACCGCCTGGTTCAGGGCGAGCAGCAACGCGGGCCGGGCCAGCGGGAGTTGGACATGACGTAGCTGCTGGGTACCCGTGGCGCCGAGCGAGCGGGCCGATTCGAGGGCCGCCGGGTTCACCCCGCGCAGGCCCTCGGCGGTGATGCGCACGACGGCGGGCAGCGCGTACACGACGGCGGCTGCCGCGGCCGGCGCGCGCCCGACGCCGAACAGCGCGACCACCGGGATGAGGTAGACGAACTGGGGCATGGTCTGACACACGTCGAGCACCGGACGCAGCAGGCGCTGTGCCCGGGCGCTACGGGCGGCGCCGACGGCGACGGCGAAACCGAGCACGAGGGTCACCGCGACGGCGGCCAGCACCTGGGAGAGGGTGTCGAGGGACGGCTCCCACACACCGAGGACCCCGATGGCGGCCAGGGCGAGGACGGCGGTCAGCGCCGTGCGCCAGGTGCCGACGAGGAGACCGAGGGCGCCGACCAGGGCCAGGAGCAGCCACCAGGGAGTGGCCTGGAGCCCGGAGCGCAGGGGGTCGAGGATCCAGCCGGTGAAGCGGGCCGCCCAGTCGGCGGTGCCACCGACCACGGGCACTCCGGAGTAGAGGTGGTCGGTCATCCAGGCGACCGCCCTGTTCACGGGCTCCGCGATCGGCACGGTCCAGGACCCGGGCCACAGGGGGGAGTCGGCCATGCGGCCCACTACGGCCGCGGCGACCGCCGCGAGGAGCGTGAGCGACCACCCGTACCAGCCCGCGAACACGCGTCGCAGCGGATGCCGCTCCGCGGCCGGGACCGGGGCGGCGCCCAGCCGTTCGCCCGCCGCGTCCGCGGTCCGGTCGAGGACCACGGCGAGCAGCACGATGGGAATGCCGGCGGCGAGCGCCGCACCGACGTCGACGGAGGCAAGAGCCTGGTAGACCCGGTCACCGAGGCCGCCGGCGCCGATCACGGAGGCGATGACGGCCATCGACAGCGCCATCATGACGGCCTGGTTGACACCCAGCATGAGCTGTCGTCGGGCCAAGGGCACACGCGCCGTGAGAAGGCGCTGTCGTCCCGTGGCACCGAGCGAGGCCGCGGCTTCCAGCACTCCGGCGTCGGCCTCGCGCAGGCCCAGCGCCGTGAGCCGCGCCATGGGCGGGGCCGCGTACACCACGGTCGCCAGGACCGCGGCGGGCACGCCGATGCCGAAGACCAGCACCATCGGCAGCAGGTACGCGAAGGCGGGCAGCACCTGCATGGTGTCGAGTACGGGGCGCAGTGCGCGGTCGGCCCGGTCCGACATCCCGGCGGCCAGGCCGAGCAGGGCGCCGAACACGACGGACGCGGCGACGGCCACGACCATCAGGGCCAGTGTCTGCATGGTGGGCACCCACATGCCGAGCAGCCCGCACGCGGCGAACGCGGCGACGCAGGTCAGGGCCAGGCGCACGCCCGCGAGGCGCAGGGCCACCAGGCCCGCCAGGGCGGTCACGCCCGTCCAGCCGGCGGCGAGCAGCACGACGTACACCGCGCGGACCGACACCACCACGGCGTTGCTGACGTGTCCGAAGAAATAGAGGAAGAGCGGGTGGTGGTCCCGGTTGTCGATGATCCAGTCACCGGCCCGGCCGAGCGGCCCGGACAGGTCGACGGCCAGCGAGCCGGGCCAACCGGCGGCGCCGGGGAGGAGGATCGCGAGCGGCACGAGGACCACGGCGACGACGGCGAGGGGCAGGGCCCTGCGGCCGGCGCGGTGGCGGAGCAGCAGGGCCCGCAGCCGGGCGCCGGGCGAGGCGGCGGCGGCGGGGGGCCGGCGTTCGGGCCGTCTGTCTCCGCCGGACCCCGTGGGCCCGTCGGGCGTGGGAATCGGGCCGGCCGGATCTTGCTCGCGCACGGGCGCGGTGGTCGGGGTCATCCGCACCACCGCCCGTCGTCGGGGACGAGGGCAGCGGGGTGGGCGCTGGGCGTCATGCCGCCACCCCCCGACCGTCCGGTGCGGGGAGGCCCGCCACCACGGCGAGCAGCCCGGCGTCGTCGACGACGCCGAGACAGCGGCCGCGGTCGACGACCCTCGCCGGGCCGCCGCTGCGCGCGACGGCCTCGATCGCCTCCACGACGGTGGCCGCGGGGGCGAGCGCGGGTCCGTGTTCGGCCTCGTCGGCCACCGCGGGGCGCATCGCGCTGCGTACGGTGATCACCTGCTCGCGCGGGACGTCGCGGACGAAGTCCCGTACGTAGTCGTCGGCGGGCGAGCCCACGATATCCTCGGGCGTGCCCAACTGCACGATCCGGCCGTCACGCATCAGCGCGATCCGGTCGCCGAGCCGCAACGCCTCCGTCAGGTCGTGGGTGATGAAGACCATCGTGCGGCCCTCGTCGTGGTGGAGCCTCGCCACCTCGTCCTGCATCTCCCGGCGGATCAGCGGGTCGAGTGCGCTGAACGGCTCGTCGAACAGGAGGACTTCCGGATCGGCGGCCAAGGCGCGGGCCAGGCCGACGCGCTGTTGCTGGCCGCCGGACAGTTGACCGGGCCGGCGTTCCTCCAGGCCGTCGAGGCCTACCTTGGCGACCATCTCGGCGGCCTTGGCACGCCGGTCGACGCGGCTGACGCCCTGGATCTCCAGACCGTAGGCAACGTTGTCCAGCACGGTGCGGTGCGGCAGCAGGCCGAAGTGCTGGAAGACCATGGCGGCGCGGTGTCGGCGCAGTTCGCGCAGGCGGCCGGTGTCCATGGCGAGGACGTCCTCGCCGTCGATGGAGAGCGACCCCGCGGTGGGTTCGATCAGCCGGGTCAGACAGCGCACCAGGGTGGACTTGCCGGAGCCGGACAGGCCCATGACGACGAACACCTCGCCCTTGCGGACGTCGAAGGTGACGTCGCGGACGGCGGCGGTACAGCCCGTCCGCTCGCGGAGCTCGGCCGCCGGCAGAGCGGCGTACTCGGAGCCCGGGACCCGGACGGCCTTGCGCCGGGGCCCGAAGACCTTCCACAGTCCGTCGACCGAGAAGACGGGGGAGTCGGCGTCGGGCGCGGCGGTGTCGGTCGAGAGCGCGTTCACCGGGCCTCACCGCCCCGCAGCAGATCAGCGGCTTTCTCGCCCACCATGAGTACTCCGATCATCGGGTTGACGGCCGGCATCGTCGGGAAGACGGAGGCGTCCGCGATGCGCAGACCGTCCAGGCCCCGCACCTTCAAGTCAGGTTCCACGACTGCCCGTTCGTCGTCGGCGGCGCCCATCTTGCAGGTGCCCGCGGGGTGGTAGACGGTGTGCGCCACCGAGCGTGCGTACGCGCTCAGGGCCTCGTCCTCGGTGATCTCCGGACCCGGGCAGACCTCGCGCCGCAGCCAACCCGCCAGCGGTTCGGTCGCGGCAATCTCGCGGGCCAGCTTGATCCCGTCCACCAGGGTGCGGGCGTCGTAGTCCTCCTCGTCCGTGAAGTAACGGAAGTCCAGCGCCGGTTTGACCTCGGGGTCCGCGCTGGTGAGGTAGAGCCGGCCGCGGCTGCGCGGCTTGGGGATGTTGGGGGTCAACGACACGCCGTGCGCGGGGCGTTCGTAGCCGAGCCGCTCCGGGTTGTCGGTGAAGGGGATCTGGTAGAAGTGGAACATCAGGTCGGGGCCGGGGGAATCCGGGTCGCGCCGGACGAACAGCCCGGCGTCGCTGTCCATCGCCGAGTTCTCCGGGATGGGGCCGTCGGTCTCCCAGACGATCACCGATTCGGGGTGGTCGAGCAGGTTCTCGCCGACGCCCGGCAGGTCGTGGACGACGGGAATGCCGAGCGCCTCCAGGTCACGGCGCGGACCGATGCCGGAGTGCAGCAGCAGTCGAGGGGTGTCGACCGCGCCCGCGCACACCAACACCTCACGGCGGGCCGTGATCAACGAGCGGGCGCCGTCCTTGGCGCGGACGTGGACTCCGCGCGCCCGGGTCCCGTCCAGCTCCAGGCGGTACGCCCAGGTCTCCAGCAGCAGCCGCAGGTTCGGCCGGTCGTCCATGACGGGATGCAGGTAGGCCACTGACGCCGACGAGCGCTTGTTGTCCTCGGGGTGGTAGGCGAGGTCGAAGAAGCCCACGCCCTCGTGGAACGGCTTCCGGTTGAAGCCGTCGACCCGCGGCACGCCCAGCGCTTCCTGGGCGGCGTCCACGACGTCGCGGGCGATGGCGTTACGGTCGGCCTCGCCGACGGGCACGATGTTGTTGAGGAGCCGATCGAAGTACGGGTCCATGGCGGCCGCGTGCCACCCGTCGGCGCCGGCTTCAGCCCATTCGTCCCAGTCGGAAGGCAGCGGCTTGAAGGCGATGAGGGTGTTGTGCGAGGAGCAGCCGCCCAGGACGCGGGCCCGGCTGTGCCTGATGTGCGAGTTGCCGCGCGGCTGCTCGGTGGTGGGGTAGTCGTAGTCGAGTTCCCCGCCGAGCAGGCCCATCCAGCGGCGCAGGGTGAGGACGTCGGGGCGGTCGACGTCGCTCGGGCCGCCCTCGATGACGGCGACGGTGACGCTCGGGTCCTCGGTGAGCCGGGAGGCGATCACGGAACCGGCGGTGCCCCCGCCGACGACGACGTAGTCGTACTCCTGCTCGTCCATGTGCTCGGTTCCGTGCTCGTGACGGTCATGCTGGTGCGTGGTGCCGGTCATGTCTCTCCTGCCCCCGTCAGCCCGCGAACCAGCGCACGGGGCGCGGGGCGAGGTTCTGGTACACGTGCTTGGTCTCGCGGTACTCGGCCAGTCCCGACGGGCCGAGCTCGCGCCCGATGCCGGACTTCCCGAAGCCGCCCCACTCCGCCTGCGGCAGGTAGGGGTGGAAGTCGTTGATCCACACGGTGCCGTGGCGCAGCCGCCCGGCCACCCTGCGGGCGCGGCCCTGGTCCGCCGTCCAGACGCCACCGGCGAGGCCGTACTCGGTGTCGTTGGCGAGGGCGATCGCCTCGTCCTCGGTACGGAAGGTCTCCACGGTCAGGACCGGCCCGAAGACCTCTTCGCGCACGACGCGCATGCGCCGGTCGCAGCGGTCGAGGATGGTCGGGCGGTAGAAGTACCCCGGCCCCTCGGGTCGTTCGCCCCCGGCGCGCAGGACCGCGCCCTCGGCGAGCGCGGAGGCGACGTACGACTGTGTCCGCTCGAGCTGGGCCGCCGAGACCAGCGGGCCGCACTCGACCCCCGGGTCCGTGCCGCGCCCGAGGCGGATCTTCTCGGCCCGGCGGGCGAGTTCGGCGACGAACCGCTCGCGCAGCGACTCCTCGACGATCAGCCGGGAGCCGGCCGAGCAGACCTGGCCGCTGTGGATGAAGGCGGCGTTGAGGGCCTGGTCGACGGCGGTGTCGAAGCCCTCCTCCGTGGCGCAGGCGTCGGCGAACACCACGTTGGGGTTCTTGCCACCCAGTTCGAGCGCGACCTTCTTGACGGTGTCGGCGGCGGCCCGCATGACCTTCGTACCGCTGGTGAGGCCGCCGGTGAAGGAGATCAGGTCGACGTCGGGGTGGGCGGCGAGGCGCGCGCCCACCGGATCGCCGGGTCCGGTGACCAGGTTGGCGACCCCGGCGGGCAGGCCCGCCTCCACCAGCAGCTCGATCAGGACCACCGTGGTCAGCGGGGTCAGCTCGCTCGGCTTGACGACGAAGGTGTTGCCCGCGGCCAGGGCCGGTGCGATCTTCCAGCTCGCCTGGAGCAGGGGGTAGTTCCACGGCGTGATCAGGGCGCACACCCCGACCGGTTCATGGACGACGACGCTGTGGATGTCGGGCGATCCGGCGTCCACGACCCGGCCGGCGCCTTCCCCGATCACGAGGTCCGCGAAGTAGCGGAACGCGTCGCTGACACAGTCCACGTCCACGCGGCCCTCTTCGAGGGTCTTGCCCGCGTCCCGGCTCTCCAGAAGGGCGATCCGCTCACGGTCGCGCTGGAGCAGGTCGGCGGTGCGGCGCAGCAACGCCGCACGCTCGGAGACCGGGGTCCCGGGCCACTGTCCGCCGTCGAAGGCGGCCCGGGCGGCGCTGACGGCCGCGTCCGTGTCGGTGGTGTCACCCTCGGCGACCACGGCGAGGACGGTGGCGTCCGCCGGGTTCAGGACCTCCCTGGTCGCTCCTGAGACCGCGGACCGCCACGTCCCGGCTGTGTGAATGGTCTGTTGCTCCGACACGGCGCGCTGTACCTCCGGTTCCGGCACCGCGGCGGGCCCACGGTGAGCTGGAATCCCCCCGCGTGCCCGGTGCCCCGGAAGACATGTCCCATCCGTCACTTAAGTGACCGGAGTCACCTGGGACGACGGTGTGGGCCCCTGCGTGCCCGGCACCCCTGCCGAGGCGCGGACGTTCGCGACGGCCGTTCTACCCGAACAGGGGGAACCGGGCGGCGTCCGGACCCAAACGGTCCCGGTCCGCGTCGGTCAGCGGCGCGCGCCCGGTCGCCGCGCGCGCGTACCGCGCGTCGTCCCAGGCCACCGGCACGGGACGGCCGAGCAGCCCGTCCAGCGTGCGGCGCACTTCACCGAGCCCTTCGGCCGAGGGCCCCCGGGCGTCGGGGAGGGACACGACGAGGTCGAGGTGGTGGATCGTCGCCTCGACGGCCAGCGTGCGGATCAGATCCCCGGCCCGCAGAACGTGGCCCTGGGTGGCGACCGGCTGGTCGACCGCGGCGCCGGCCGCGGCGTGCACCACCGCGGCGGCGGTCTCCGCGTACAGCTCGCACAATTGCTCGACGTGCAGGAACATGCCGGCGACCACGCGGTTGAACCTCCGGCCGTGGGCCGCGCCCACGGTCCCCGGGCGCCAGTCCGCCCAGTAGGTGACGGCGTCACGGTCCGGCATCCGTTCGGCAGGCGTGTGCAGCGCCACCAGACCACGCTGCGCGTCGCCCAGGCAGTGGAAGACGAGGTCGCGTACCGACCAGCCGACACAGTCGGTCGGCAACCATGACCACTCGTCCGTGAGCGACGTGACGACGGCCTCGAAGGCGCCGTACGCCGCGCGCAACACCTCGGCCGGCTCCGCGGCCTCCTTCTCGTGCGGCATGCCCGCGAGAGTAGGTCGCTCGCCCGTGCGCGGGCAAGTACGGTGCCCGGACGGCCGTCGGCCGCCGCGAGCCCGGCGAGAGCCGTCAGCCCGGAGAGAGCCGTCGGCCGCCCTACCGGGGCGCGCCCGACAGGACTTCCACCTTTCCCGTGTCGAGCGAGTAGTAGGCGCCGACCACGGCGAGGGCGCCCTTGCCCACCAGCGGCGCGAGGTCCGGGTTGGAGCGCAGGGCGGCCGCGGTCAGCGTGACCTGGTCCCGGGCCATGGTCTCGACGGGGTCCGCGCCGCCTTGCTTCACCGCCTGCTCGTACGCCGGCTGGAGGGCCTTGACGATCGCCTGCAGGTTGCCGGGCAGCGGCTTGCCGTCCCGCAGCGACTTGTACGCCGCCTCCACCGCGCCGCACCTTTGGTGCCCGAGGACCACGATCAGCGGAGTACCGCTGGTCATCGGCCCGTACTCGACGGAACCGGTGACCACGGGGCCGATCGCCTCCCCGCCCGTGCGCATCACGTACAGGTCGCCCAGCCCGGTGTCGAAGAGGAGCTCGGGCGGCACCCGGGAGTCGATGCACGCGAGGACCGACCCGAAGGGTTCCTGTGCCTGGGCCACGAGCTGACGCCGGTCCGGATCGCGGTCGGGGTGGTGCAGGTCTCCGCTCACCCAACGCTCGTTGCCCTCCATCAGCCGGGTGAACGCCGCGGCCGGCGTGGTCGGCCGCGCCGTCGACGAAGGACCGGTCGCCGGCGTGGCGACGCTCTTCGTCGTGCACCCGGCGAGCCCGACCGTGGCGCTCGCGAGCGCGCCGGCCAGCACGGTCCTGCGATCCGGCCGTCCCGCAGTGTCCATCGATCGTTCCGTTCCCCTCGGTGCCGCCGAGACACGTCCGTGTGTCGACCACGGCGATTGTTCAGCGTCGGGCGGGTGACCCGGCGGTAGGCACACGCGGCCGGGGGCGACTTCGCCCCCGACGGCCCACACGCCGTGGACCCACTGCGGCGCCGGCGCCGGAACCGGTCGGATCGGGCGCGGCGCTGTCGTACCGGAACGACCTCTCGCCACCTATCCTGCGGATCCGGGTGTCACAGGGGGAGTGAACATGTCCGAGCGGAAACCGGCCTTGCCCGCGTACGGCGGCCGGCCTTGGTTCACGGCCAACGAAGGGCTCGCCTTCCTGGTGGAGTTGGTCGCCCTGGCGATCCTCGCCTGGTGGGGCTACCGGCTCGGCGGTGGAGGTCTCACCGGAGTGCTGCTCACGGCCGGGACCTTGGCCGTGGCCGTCGCGCTCTGGGGGCTGTTCGCCGCGCCGAAGGCCCGCTTCGCCGTGCCCCTGGCGGGAGTCCTTACGGTCAAGGCCCTGGTACTGGGCGGCAGCGCCGTCGCCCTGTACCACCTCGACCACCACACCCTCGCACTCGTGTGGGCCGCGGTCGTCGTCGCCAACACCGCGGTCGCCGAGACCCTGCGCCGCCGCGACTGACGCCGCGACTGACGCCGCGACTGACGCCGCGACTGACGCCGCGACTGACGCCGCGACTGACGCGCCGCGGCCCCGCCGTCGCCGAAGTCCCGCCGGCGACAACCGGACGCGGCCGTCCGTATCGTGCGCGAGTCGGACGGCCGGTGAGCGGCCCTCCTCTGCGAGCGGCTGTTTCAGGGGCGCGCCCGGGGGGCGAGCCGCTCACCGCGGTCGTGCTCGGCCGGGACGCCCGTGACGGCGTGCAGGCTTCGTTCCGCCAGGATCAGGGACCGCTCGCGGACGCAGTCGGCGTGCACGACGACCTCGCCGGGATCGAGACAGTCGATCGCGCTCTGCACGGCCGCCAGGGCGGGCTCGTACTGCTTCAGCCTGCGCAGCGCCCCCGCCTTGCGGAAGAGCGCCTCCGGCCCCGGCCCGCCCTCCGAGAAGGCGGAGGTCTCCAACAGCTCCAGCATCAGCGATGCCTGTCGGGGGAGGTTCTCGCCGAGCCACAGGCCGTGCAGCAACGCGTGCACCACCTTGTCGTCGCCGCCGGCCCGGGCCACCACCGCCTCCATCAGCTCCAGCCCCTCCGTCCGCGAGCGCCCGAGCAGGGCGAAGGCGCGCAGGGCGTCGGTGTACGGGTCCTCGGAGCCACGGCCGGACGGCAGCCCGGCGAAGAACTCCTCGATGGCGGCGCAGCGGAAGTCGTACCGCAGGGTCGTCAGGTACGCGTGCCACAGGCCGCGCCCGAACGCGCGGCCCGGATCCAACGACATCACGTGGGCCGCGTCCAGGAACAGCAGGGCGCTGAATCCCTCGGCCCGCGCCCGCCAGGCGAGGTCACCCGTCACCCGGGCCGACTCGCGCCACGACGCCTCGCCCCGCGCCAGCCATACGGCGGCCTCCCGAGTCCAGTCACGCCCCGAGCCGATCTCCTCCGCCACCCGGGCCCGCACCATCACCCAGCCGCGCTCCCGCAGTGCCTCCTCTCCCCGCCCCAGCGCGTACTCCACGGCATCGGCCGCCCTCGGCAGCCGCCACAGGCCGCCCGCCGCCCGCTCCGACGCCGCCGTCCACCGCGGGGGCAGCGCACCGATCGCCGCCTTCGCCGTTTCGAGTCCGGGATGGTGATCCCGGCGATCCTGTCGTTCCACGTACACCAGCCGCCTTCCAGTCCACGCGGCACGCGCGCCAGTTCGTGGCGCACCGGCGTATCCGCTCTCCCGTGGTCCACCCTTCACGGTGATACACGGTGATACCCGAGCCACGGGCAGTACGGGCGACGACGCGGCCACATGGGCGAGCCGGTGCATCCATGACGGCCGGACGGGGGGAAGGGAAACGGGGGCAGCGGTCGGTGCGGGGCGGAGCGAGAGGGTCGGGACGCGTGGACGAGGACGCGGACGTGGTGATCATCGGGGCGGGCGCCGCCGGGCTGAGCCTCGCTATGCGGCTGAGCGCGCCCGGCACGTGGGCCACGCCCCGACCCTCGGTGGTCGTCCTGGAGGCGTGCCCCGGTCCCTTGCGCGTCCCGGAGCGGACCTGGTGCTTCTGGGAGGAGGGACCGGGCGAACACGACCCGCTGCTCACCGGCCGCTGGGACAGGCTCAGGGTGACCGGCCCCGACGGTCGCCCCGCCGACTCGCAACTCGGTGCCTGGCGGTACAAGATGCTGCGCTCCGCCCGGTTCGAGGCGGCCGCCCGCCGGACGCTGGCGGAGCGTGGCTGCGAGTGCGTCCAGGTCGATGTCGCGTCGGTGCGGGACCGCCCGGGCGGGGCACAGGCGCGCGGGCACGACCCGGACGGGCGTCCGCGGACGTTCCGCGCCCGGTGGGTGTTCGACTCGCGCCCCCCGCGGCCCCTGCCCCCGTCCCGCACCGTGCTGCTCCAGCACTTCAAGGGGTGGTTCGTGCGCACCCCGACCCCGGCCTTCGATCCGTCCTACGCCCACCTGATGGACTTCAGGACCGCGCAGCCCCCATCGGGCCTGTCCTTCGCCTACGTGCTGCCGTTCAGCCGGAGCGAAGCCCTCGTGGAGTACACCCGGTTCTCGCCGCGCGTGCTGCCCGACGCCGCCTACGACAGGGAACTGCGGGACTACTGCCGCGGCGTCCTGGGCCTCGGCGCCTTCACGGTCACCGGCACCGAATCGGGTGTCATCCCCATGACCGACTCCCGCTTCCCGCGCCGGCGGGGCCGTTCCGTCGTGCCCATCGGGGCAGCCGGCGGTGCGACCCGGCCCTCGACGGGCTACACCTTCGCCGCGATCCAACGCCAGACCCGCGCCATCGACTCGGCGCTGCGCCGCGGTCGCGACCCGGTCGCCCCCGCTCCCTACGGTGCCCGTCCGCTGGCCATGGACGCGGTGCTGCTGCGGGCCCTCGCCACGGGACGGATGGACGGGGCGCGCTTCTTCACCGACCTCTTCCGGACCGTGCCGGCCGACCGTCTGCTGAGGTTCCTGGACGGCACGACGAGCCGGCGGGAGGACTTCCTGCTCGGCCTGCGCACCCCGATCACGCCCATGCTCCTGTCCCTGCTGGAACTACCCCTGCTGCGACGACGGACGCACCCGTGAACCGCCGAGGACGTTTCCGCGGCCGCCCCATGGAAGGACCCACGCACGCCATGCGCACCCTCCCCGTCCTGCGCGACGACGACCTGTCCGCGGCGTTCGACCACGCCGCGTCGACCTACGACCTGTTGGTCGGTGCCCATCCCGGCTATCACAGCCAACTGCGCCGCTCGGCCCGCCGCCTCGGTGTCCGGTCGCTGCCCCCCGGCAGCCGGTTGCTCGATCTGGGCTGCGGAACGGGCGCCTCGACCGCCGCCCTGTTCGCCGCGGGTGCCCAGCGGTGCCGGATCACGGCCGTCGACGCGTCGGCGGGAATGCTGGAGCGGGCCGCGACGAAGCGATGGCCGGCGAACGTCTCCTTCGTCCACACTCCGGCCGACCGGTTGGGCGACGCCGTGGCGGACGGTCCTTTCGACGCCGTCTTCGCCGCCTACCTCTTCCGCAACGTCACCGACACCGACGGTGCGCTGGCGGCGGTCCGCGCCGCCATGGCACCGGGCGGGCGCATCGCCGTGCACGAGTACGCGCTGAGCGGCCGCGCGGTGGACCGGGCCGCCTGGGGCGCCGTGTGTCGGGGCGTGGTGATGCCGCTCGGCCGGGCGACGGGAAACGGGGCACTGTACGCGCACTTGTGGCGCAGCGTCGTCGCCTTCGACACGGCCCCGGAGTTCGCGGACCGGATGCGCCGCGCGGGCTTCGTCGACGTACGGGCCCTGCCGCTCGCCGGATGGCAGGGCGGCATCACCCACACGTTCGTGGCGCGGACCCCGGGGCTCGGAAGGCAGACGGCATGACGCCCAAGGGCCGGGATCGCCGCTTCCCCGGAAGGGACCGGCGCGCCCACGAGGTGCCCGGGCGCCCGGGCCGGGAGCGGATCGACGGGCAGGAGCCCCGCGTCGCGGTGGTCGGCGGCGGCATCGCGGGGTTGGCCGCTGCGGTACCGCTGGCGGAGCGCGGGGTGGCGGTGACCCTGTTCGAGCGGGAGAACGGACTCGGCGGCCGACTGGCCGGGTGGCCGGTCCGGCTCGCCGACGGTTCGCCGGCCACGATGAGCCGCGGGTTCCACGCCTTCTTCCGCCAGTACTACAACCTGCGCGCGCTGCTGAGGCGGACCGATCCGGGCCTGCACGGTCTCGTCGGACTGCCCGACTACCCCCTCCGACACAGGGACGGCGGCGAGGACGGCTTCGCACGCGTACCCCGCACCCCTCCGCTGAGCGCGCTGGGGTTCGTCGCCCGAAGCCCGTCCTTCGGCCTGCGCGATCTGACGAGGATGGACGCGGGGGCCGCGCTGCCGCTGCTGGACGTGGCGGTGCCCGAGGTCTACCGCAGGCTCGACGGGGTGAGCGCCGAGGAGTTCCTGGCCGCCATCCGCTTCCCCGAAGCCGCGCACCACCTCGCGTTCGAGGTGTTCTCCCGGAGCTTCTTCGCCGACCCGGCCCGACTGTCGGCCGCGGAACTGGTGTTGATGTTCCACATCTACTTCCTCGGTTCCGCCGAGGGCCTGCTCTTCGACGTGCCGCGCGAGCCGTTCCCGCAGGCCCTGTGGGAGCCGCTGGGCCGTCACCTCGCCCGACTGGGGGCCGACGTGCGCACGGCCACGGCCGTGGAGGAGGTCCGCCCGGCGGGGGCCGCCGGCTTCGAGGTACGGGTGGCCGGCCGGGACGAACGGTTCGACGCCGTGGTCCTGGCCATGGACGTCCAGGGTCTTCGGCGGGTCGTGGCAGCCTCGCCAGACCTCGGTGACGAACGGTGGCGCGAGGACATCGCCGGGCTGCGCACGGCCGCGCCGTTCCTCGTCTCGCGGCTGTGGCTGGACCGTCCGGTCCGGCCCGAACGGCCGGGCTTCCTCGGGACGAGCGGTTACGGGGACCTGGACAACGTCAGCGTCCTCGACCGCTGGGAAGGGGAGGCCCACCGGTGGGCGCTGCGGACCGGTGGCTCGGTGGTGGAACTGCACGCTTACGCCGTGGAACCGGCGCAGGAGCGCTCGACGGTCGAGGCAAGGCTGGTGGAGCAGCTGCACGCGGTGTACGGGGAGACCCGAGGGGCCGGGACGGTCGACGTACGGCACGAATGGCGCGACGACTGCCCGCTGTTCGAGATCGGCGGCTACGCCTCCCGTCCCGGCGTGCGCACTCCCGATCCGCGGCTGCTGGTGGCCGGCGACATGGTCCGCACCGGGCTGCCCGTCGCGCTGATGGAACGGGCGGCCACCAGCGGGTTCCTGGCCGCCAACGCACTGTTGGAGCAGTGGGGCGTACGGGGCGAGACGCTGTGGACGGTGCCGCTACGGGGGCGGTCCGCGCCGCTGCGGACGCTGGCGCGGCTGGGCCGCACCCCGGGACAGGACGGTCGGGTCGGCGCGCGCTCCCCCGCCTGAGGTCAGCCGGGGAAGCGGCCGGAGCTGCGCAGGTGCCACCGGCGTTCGGCGTAGGCCAGGTCGTCCTTCCACAGCCGAGCCGCCGCCCGGCGCATCAGCGGCCGCAGCAGGGACGCGCCGGCCCGGGCGACGGCGAATCCGGGACGCTCGGAGGCCGCGACGACGGCCTCCGTCACCCTGGTCCGGGGACGGCCGTCCCGGGCCGGCCCCAAGGGGGTTGCGTGGGTCTCCACCACGGAGCCCCGCCCTTCGCCCTCGGTGATGTGCATGACGACGGTCCGGGGCTCCGGGGCGGTGAACTCGGCGGTGACGGGGATGACGATCCGGTCGGTGAGGCGGAAGGACACCCGGACGACCAGGGCGTCGTCCCGAGACGACGATGAGGACGTCGATGACGGGCCGGGGGTGTCCAGGACACGCAGGTCGACGAACGAATACGGGTGGAACCAGGCGCCGTGCCAGGGGTCGAGGCGGTTGGCGACGATGTCCTCGGGCTCGCAGATCCCGATGGCCTCGTAGACGCAGGCCACCGCGCGGCCGAGGCCGGGGCGCCGGGGCACGACGGGCAGCGGCAACGGCTCCTCCTGCCCGTGAGCGTCGAGCCGGACCCAACACAGGACGCCGTCGTCGTGGGCCGGATAGGGGGTCCAGCCCGCCGAGGGGCCACCGTCCAGAGCCATTCCGTGCCAGTGGCAGACCAGTGTTCCGCAGTGGACCCGGGCCTGCGCCAACGGGGCCCCCAGGTGGGGGCAGATCCCGGAGCCGGCCAGCAGGCGGCCCCGCCCGTCGCGCCACGCGACGATCTCCTCGCCGGCCACGGTGAATCCGTGCGGCTTGTCCCGCCCGATGCCACAGGAGGCGCCCAGGACGTACCAGTTGCCCGACGGCCGGGCGAGCGCGCGCTCCAGCGACGCACCGATGGCCCGGGGAGCGGCGGCGCGCCAGGTGGGTTCCTGCCGCTCCCAGGGGACGGGTGCCCGACGAAGGCTGATGGGGTAGCGGCCACGGCGGCCGCGTCGCGTGCTCACCGAGCTCTCTCCGTCACGTTCTGCGCCGCGCCTCCCGGCATCGGCGGGGGCGTTGGCGCGGGTCGGGCCCGCGTCCGCCGCGGTGGCGCGCCGCAGCGGCGCCGGCGGGCGACGATGGCGCGCACGAGGCCCCGTCCGGCGATCGCCGCGCGCCGGCGCCGGGGCACCGTCGAGCGGAGGTGGACCGAGGCGTACCCGTCACGGGCGACGGCGTCGAGGATGTCCCCGTACAACACGAAAGCGGTACGGACACAGGGGCGGCTCGCGGGGTGCAGCAGGCCGATGCCGGGCTCCGCCCGCGCGTACACGCCCTTGGTGTGCGCGGCCGCGGCCTTGAGCGCCTCGGTGATGCGCGGATCGCCGCGCCCCGTGCCTCGGCTCCACAGCAGCAGGTCGCGGTCCACGCCGTGCGCGCCGAGGAGGTCCGACGGCAGGTAGACACGGCCTCGGTCGAGGTCCTCGCCCACGTCCCGGATGAAGTTGGTCAACTGGAAGGCCTCGCCGAGCGCGGCGGCGTACGGCGCTGCCTCCTCCGGGGGACCGACCGTGCCGAGGACGGGCAGCATCTGTAGGCCGATCACGGCGGCCGAGCCGTGCATGTAGTCGCGCAGGTGCCGCATCGTCGGATAGTGGGTGACGCTGAGGTCGCTGTGCATGGAGGCCAGGAAGTCGGTGAAGTGGACGGCCGGGATGCGGTAGCGCACCGCCGTGTCCGCCAGGGCCCGCACGACGGGGTCCTCGGTACGGCCGCCGGTCAGCACCGCCGTGAGGGAGGCGGTGAGGTCGCCCAGGAGCCGCGAGCGCTGCTCCTCCGTGGCGCCGCCCAGGTCGTCCACGATGTCGTCCGCCCAGCGTGCGAAGCCGTAGAGGGCGTGGACCGCCGGGCGCCGGTCGGCGGGCAGCAGGCGCGTGGCGAGGAAGTAGGTCTTGCCGTGGCGGGCGTTGAGGCGGCGGCAGGCGGTGTACGCGGCGCGCAGGGCCGGTTCGGTGATGCCGGCCGCGTCGAGTTCGCGTCGCGTCACGCCGGTGCTCCGTTCTCGGTGGATCGGGCGCGCGGCAGCGGACGTACCCCCGCGCCCGTGATGCGCGCGGCGGCGAGCTTGCCCGAGATCAGGACCGTGGGAACGCCGACACCCGGTGTCGTGCCGCAGCCCGCGAGCACGGCGTTCGACGTGCCCCGAACGAGGTTGCGCGGGCGGAAGGGACCGGTCTGGGCGAAGGTGTGCGCCGCGGAGAAAGGAGTGCCCGCGGCGTGACCTTGCGCCGTCCAGTCGGCCGGTGTGACCAGGGCTTCCTCTTCGACGGAGGCCTCCAGACCGGTGAGGCCCCGGCGTTCGAGCACGTCGAGGAGTTCCCGGCGGTAGTGGGGCCCGAGCACGGCCCACCTGTCGGCCGAGGGGCCGATGTCTGTGTTCGGGCACGGCGCCAGGACGTAGTGGCTGTGCCGCCCGGCCGGCGCCAGCGACGGGTCGGTGGCGGTGGGCCGGGTGATCAGGAGCGAGGGGTCGCTCATGAGCCGTCCCGACCGTGTCACCTCGTGAAAGGTTTCCTTCCACTTCGTCCCGAAGAAGATCGAATGATGGGCGAGCCGGGACCAGCTACGGTCGGTGCCCAGGTGCAGGACCACGGCCGAGGGGGAGTGCCGCAACCGGAGGGGCCGTCGTGGCGAGCCGCCGAGGAGCCCGTAGACGACCGGCAGGTCGGGAGTGAGGACGACCGCGTCACAGGCGATGCGCTGCCGGTCGGTGACGACCGCGGTGATCCTCTCGCCGCGCCGCTCCAGCCGCGTCACCTCCTGCCCGTACAAGAGGGTGGCGCCCGCGTCCGCGGCGGACCGGGCCATGGCCCGCGGCAGGGCGTGCATGCCCCCCGTGGGGAAGTAGACACCGGCGATGGTGTCCATGTAGGCGATGACCGCGTAGGCGGCCAGGGCGCGGGCCGGCGGGACGCCCGCGTACAGGGCCTGGAAGGAGAAGACCCGGCGCAGCCGCTCGTCCTTGACGAAGCGTCCGATGGCGGGGTCGAGGCGGCCGAAGCCGCCGAGCGCCGCCAGCCGGGCCAGGTCGGGGTGCAGCAGTTGCCGGGGCGAGTCGAAGTTCGTGTCGATGAACCGCCGCATCTGGGCCCGGTAGAGGTCCTGGAGCCAGCGGCGCAGCCGCCGGTACCCCAGCGCCTCGCGGCCGCCGGCGAACCGCTCGATCTCCGCTTCCATCGCCTCCGCGCCGGTGTGGACGTCCAGCGTGCTCCCGTCCGCGAAGGAAGCCCGGTAGGCGGGGTGCAGGGGCGTGAGTTCCAGCCGGTCGGCCACGCTGTCGCCGACAGCCGCGAAAGCCTCTTCCAGCAGGTGGGGCATGGTCAGCACGGTCGGACCCGTGTCGAAGCGGAAGCCGCCCTTCTCCAGGTATCCCGCCCTGCCTCCCGGCACCGCCGCGCGTTCCACCAGGGTGACCCGCCGCCCCGCGCCCAGCAGGTGCAGGGCGGCGGCGAGACCCGCGAGACCGGCCCCCACCACGACCACGTGGTCAGTGCGTCCCGTGACGGTCCTCATCGGCCACCCCCCGCGCGCCGGGCCGCCCCGGTGGGGGGTGACGCGAGGTGGAAGGGGCCCGCTTCCTGGGCGGGATCAGGGCAGGCCACCTGGCGCAGGAGCCGTACCAGGGCTTCCTGCCCCGGGCCGTGCAGCTCCGCCCGAGACAGGTGGCGCTCGGCGGTCGTGGCCAGCCTCCGGATGCGCCGTTCGACGCGGGCGACCGCACCGGTGGCCGAAAGGACCTCCCTGACCTCGGCCAGGCCGTCCTCGGTGAGGGAGCGGTCACCCAGGGACCGGTCGAGGAGGTGCGGTGCGCGTGCGTCAGGACCGGCGGCGGCGAGGGAGAGCGCCAGCGCCGCCAAATAGGTGTTCTTGCCGGCCCTGATGTCATCGCCCGCCGGTTTGCCCGTGACCTCGGGATCGCCGAACACGCCGAGCAGGTCGTCTCGGAGCTGGAAGGCGACCCCGGCGCAACGCCCCGCCGCTCCCAGCGCCGCCGCGGTGGCGGCGTCCGCCCCGGCCATCGCGGCACCCAGGGCCATCGGCCGCTCCACCGTGTAGCGGGCCGTCTTGAGGCAGGCGGTGCGTAGGGCCAGCGTGGCGGAGCGGGTGCCGGTGGCCTGCGTGTACAGGTCCAGGTACTGCCCGGCCACCATCTCGGTCCGCATGAGCCGCCATATCTCCAGCACGGAGTCCCGTGTCCCACGGGGCAGGTCGACCGCGGCCACGAGGTCGTCGGCCCACGCGAGGGCCAGGTCGCCGGCGAGGACGGCGGCGGACGCGCCGAAGCCCCCGGGGGTCGCGCACCTGTCGGCGTACCGTGCTTCGAGCTGCGTGTGGAAGGACGGGCCGCCCCGACGGAGCGCGGACCGGTCCATCACGTCGTCGTGTACGAGGGCGCACGCCTGGATGAGTTCGAGTGCCGCGGCGACACGCAGCAGCGCGGACGTCAGGTCCTCACCGGCCCCACAGGCACGGGCGGCCCACCACAGGAACCTGGACCGGTTGCGACGCCCGCCGCGCAGGGTGAAGGCGGCGAGGCGCTCGGCCACGTCGGAGGCGAAGACCGGGTCGAGCGACCGGGCCCGGGCCAGCAGACCGTCGAGGACGGTTTCGAGTTCCCTTCGCACCGCTGCGGGCACGTCCGAGTCCACCCGGTCGCATCGAGGGCCCGTCGACCCGGCTCGTGCCGCGATGGGTGCGTGTTCGAGAACGGCCTTCGGAATCAATTGCGGTCCTCCGTCGGGTGGGCGGCTGCGCTCTCGTTTGTTCGGCGGCCGACGCGCCGTCGGATGCACGTGGCCGCCCGGATTCCGCCCGGATTCCTGTCGTCCGCGCGGCCGTGATCCACCTGTGTCCCTTCCCGCGGGGCGGCCATCGGACGGCGTCCGGACGGTGCTTCCGCCCGGACGGCCCAATCGGCGACCGGCGGTCGTCCCCGCCCGTACGTCCGGCCGCGATGCGTAGGCGCGTGCACCGTCGTCCCGCACCACACGGACAGAACCGGGCCGGACCGGGTCACGGCAGGGCGGGCGCAGGTCCCGGTGGCCGCCGAGGGGCAGCTGAGGGCGGGGACGGGCACGTGTGCGTAGCGGCCGGCCGGTGAGGGTAGGCGCCCGGCAGGAACCGCTTGCAGCAGCGGGAGGAGCCATGACCCGACGAGTCCACGAGGTGATGACGGGGAAGCCGGTGACCGTCGACAAGCTGACCTCACTGGCGGAGGCCGCGCGCGTGATGCGGGACGCCGACATCGGGGATGTCCTGGTCGTCGACGAAGGTCGGTTGCGCGGCATCCTGACCGACCGGGACCTCGTCATACGCGCCATGGCCGAGAACCGGGACCCCGCCCGGACGACGGTGCGGGACATCTGTAGCACCGAACCGATCACCATCAAGCCCGACGACGGCGTCGATCAGGCCAACGACCTCATGCGTCGCCACGCCCTACGGCGCCTGCCCGTGCAGACCGGGGACGGGGAACTGGTCGGAGTCGTCACCCTGGGTGATCTCGCGGTGGAGCGCGACCCGGGGTCGGCCCTCGCGGCCATAGCGGCCGCCGACCCGGACACCTGAGGTGCGGAGCCGCGCGCCCGAGGTGCGGAGCCGCGCGCCCGAGGTGCGGAGCCGAGCCTGAGGTCCCCCGGCATCCCTCGTCCCGAGCCTTCTCTAGGATGCCGGTGAGTCGGCGCCGGAGGGGGGAGGTATGCCGAGGGTCGCGAGCCCGTGCGACCGGTGGCGGGTGCATCGCCCCTGGCCCGCCCAATTGCGCCGTACGTGCACAGCTACGCCGGTTACTGGGAGGCGGCGACCTCGCCCTACCGGGTGCGGCTGGTCCCCACGGGGCGGGCCGTCGTTGTGATCAGCCTCGGCGAGCGATGGAAGACCTGCTGCGCATCCTCGTGGCCGGCACGCTCTCGGGCGCCTCGATCGGCGTGGTGGGCACGCTCAGCCGACGCAACCGCAGGCGTCGCGAAGGCGGTGACCCGCAGGGGCACTGAGGATTCCGCTCGCGCCGGGAGCCACCTCGACGGACCGCCCGGGCGGGCCTCGACGACCGGCCCGGACAGCCGCTTCGACGCACGGATCATGTGGGTGAGCGCGCGGGGGCGTGCGGGTGCGGAGCCGGGCGAGGGCGGGGGAGAGGGGCGAGCGTCGGTCCCGCCCGGCGGCACGGGACCGACGGCGCCTACCGCTGCGAGCGCTGGGCGTCGACGATCTGTCGCACGGAGCCGTCGACGTCCGCCCGGGCCTGGACCCGTTCGGCGAAACCGGGGAACTGCCCGGCGATGGCACTCAGCAGCCGCAGTTCCAGGGGCGCCACGTTGACCTCGCACCGGTCGCCGCGGACGGCCCGCACGACGCCGTCGGCGACCTGGCCGGGCGTCACGGTCCTGATGCCGTTCGGCGTGCCCGCACCGGTGGCCGCGAACATCCCGGCGTCGCGCACGAAGCCGGGCTGGACCAGCGACACCCCCACCCCCGTACCCCGAAGCTCTTGGCGCAGGGCGAGGGCGAATCCACGCAGCCCGAACTTGGTCGCGTTGTACAGGGAGGTCGACTTGGTCGCCGCCTTCCCGGAAATGGAACCGACCAGCACGATGTGGCCGCGACCGCGGGCCACCATGTGCGCCGCGAGCAGCCGGCACAACTGCATGGGCGCACGCAGGTTGACGTCGAGGGCGCGGTCGAGCTGCTCCTCGGTGTAGTCCAAGAGGTCGCCGCTGGCGGGGAGGGCGGCGTTGGCGACGAGGACGTCGGCGTCGGCGCAACTCTCGGAGAGCCGCAGGACATCGGACCGGACGGCCAGATCGGCGACCACGGTACGGGCGCCCCAGGCGTCCGCGGTGGCCTTGAGGGTTTCCTCCCGCCGCCCGGTGACCGTCAGCCTGGCCCCCTCCGCCGTCAGGCGCCCGACCAGGGCGGAACCTATCCCCCCGGTGGCCCCGGTGAGCAGAACGTTCGATCCGGATATGTCCACGACGATTCTCCCGTACGGCGGCCTTCTACTGTTCGTTCGAACGAACAGTAGGGATCGCCCCGCTCCCTGTCCACACCCCGGACGCCCCAATTCCCCGTCCCCGCAAGGGCACTCGCGTCGGCCGATGGGGCACAATGCCGACATGCCCCATGCTTCCGAGACCCGCCAGAGCATCATCGACGCCGTACTGCGGATCATCGGGCAGGACGGCATCGCCGCCGTCACCAACCGTCGGATCGCGAAGGAGGCCGGAGTCTCCCTCGGTTCCGTCACCTACCACTTCGCCACCCAACACGAGTTGCTCCGCGAGAGCCTGCTGCACTTCGTGGCCGAGGAGACCCGGCACTTCACGACGCTCGCCGACGCGTGCACCGACGAGCGCTTCGACATCGGGCAGGCGGCCGAGGTGGTGGCGCGGGTCGCGGGCGGCAACGCCTTCGACAGCCGCCACATCGCGCCCTTCGAGCTGTACGTCGAGGCCGGCCGCGACGAGCGGCTGCGCGCCGCCGCGGCCGAGTGCTTCGCCGCCTACGACCTGCTGGCCACCCGAATCCTCGCCCAACTCGCAGTGCCCGATCCCGAACGTCTGGCCGGCGCGGCCGTCGCCCTCGTCTTCGGACAGCAACTGCGCCGCCTGGCCACCGGCGCCCCCGCCGAGGACCTCGTCGACACCCTGCTGATCCTCACGAGGTTCACCCCGACGCAAGCCCCGTGAACACCCGCGGCCCACCGGCCGCGCGAGCAGGAGACGTCAGACCGTGACGCGCCGCACACGCGCTACTTCCCGCGCACCCGCTACTTCCCGCGCACCCGCTACATCCCCCGCGCTCCGTCGATCCGCTCGCGGAGCAAGTCGGCATGTCCGTTGTGCCGGGCGTACTCCTCGACCATGTGGATGAGCACCCAGCGCAGGGACACCGTTCCGCGCCACGTGTCCAGACCCTGGACGTCCAGGTGCGGCGCCTGGCGGACGTAGTCGTCGGCGAAGGCCACCTCGTCCCGCCACACCTGCCAAGCCGTGGCGATGTCAGCGGGAGCCGACGAGGCGTGATCGAAGTCCCCGTCGGGTTGGTGGGGTGAGGAGAACAGCGCGGGGGCGTCCTGTTCCGCCAATACCCGGCGAAACCAGCGGCGTTCCACATCGGCGAGGTGCCGGACGAGGCCGAGCAGGGAAAGCGTGGACGGCTCCACGGAGCACCGGGACACTTCCGCACCGAGGCCCGCACACTTCAACTGCAGTGTCGCGCGCTGGTCCGCAAGGAAGCCCAGCAGCATGCTCTTCTCGTCACCGGTCGAGGGACCACTGAACCGGCGGTCGTATTGCACACCGTCGAACAACTCGGCTCTTCTTCGGGCAAAGGTCATGGCGTCATCATCCTGCACGGCGCCGACCGGTTCGACCTGGCAATTCCCCCTCACGGGGCATTGACCGGCGTAACCTGGCGGTCCGTTCCCGCAGGGAGGTGCCGCGGGTGTCGTGGCCTGGGCGGCCTCTGCCGTGGACGTGCCGTCTAGGGTACGAACATGACCTCACAGCGCTACCTCTGCGAACTCTTCTCGCTGGAAGGCCGGGTCGCCGTCGTGACGGGCGGTAGCTCCGGGATCGGCCGAGCGATCGCCGGCGCTCTCGCCCGAGCGGGGGCGAGCGTGGTGATCGTGGCGCGCAAGGAGTCCGAACTGGCGGCGACGGTCGACGAGCTGACGGCGGAGGGCTGCCGGGCGGCCTGGTCGAGCGCCGACCTGAGCACCCGCGACGGGGTGCGGGCGGCGGCGGAGCAGGCGGCCGGGGTGTTCGGCGAGCCCGACATCCTCGTCAACAGCGCCGGGATCAACCTGCGACCGCCAATGGACGAGCTGGGCGAGGAGGTGTGGGACGCCACGATGGCGGTGAACCTGGAGGCGCCCTACCTGCTGGGGCAGCGGTTCGGGCCCGGAATGGCCGAACGGGGATTCGGGCGGATCATCCACGTCACCTCCCAGCAGGCACACCGGGCCTTCGTGCAGAGCGGCGCCTACGGGGTCTCCAAGGGCGCGTTGGAATCGCTGGCCCGCTCTCAGGCCGAGGCCTGGTCGCCCTACGGCGTCACCTGCAACACGCTGGTGCCCGGCTTCGTGATGACCCCGCTCAACGCGCGATTGTCCTCCGACCCGCAGAAGGTGGCGGCGCTGGCCGAGCGCACTATGGTCGGCCGCAACGGTCTGGCCGAGGACTTCGCCGGGGCGGCGGTGTTCCTGGCCGGCCGCGCCTCCGGTTACCTCACCGGCCAATCGATCTTCGTCGACGGCGGACTGTCCGTCCACTGAGCCGCGACGGGGCTGGCCGCGGCCCGCTCCGTCGCCTGCCCTCCCCGGCCGGGACCCGACTCAGCCGATGCTCTGGTGGTCCACGATGTCGCAGTCGGTGTAGACCGGCGGCCTGGTCATCAGCGCCGAGAGCCGCTGAGCCAGCTCGTCGGTCTGGGGCGCGTTGCTGTTGGCCATGGCGGCCTCGTAGGACTCGAACTGGACCACCGCGAAGTAGCGGTTGGAATCGGCCCGGTCCTTGAGCAGGGTGCGGGCGGCCGGGGTGCCGGTCCGGCTCTCCGAACGGGCGCGCTCCTCGTACTCACGCAGGACGTCACGTACCTCGCTGATCCGCTCGGTCTCGAAGTCGATGATCTGTGCGAACTTCATGTGCCCGGGTCCTCCTTGCGCGTGGCGGCCCCGCGGGTGGGGTCATCCTGCCGCCAGCAAACACCGCCATGGCGCGCGCCCCGGGGTCACACGCCCGTCGGCGCGGCGATTCCACGAGGTTGGCGGGTGTCGGGGAGACACTGGGGCGGACGGACCAGGACGCTTCGACGCGGAGGGCGAACGGGTGTACCGACCCGATGGCTGGGACACGCAAGTGCGCATCGGGGTGCTCACCCCGCATGCCGATGTGGGGCCCGAATCCGAGCTGCGGGCGATGGCGCCCGACGATGTCGGCCTTCACACGGCCAGGGTCCCCTTCGGCGCGATGCGGCAGGGCGGTGCCATGGACCCGGCGATCCCGCTGGCTCCCGTACGGGCCTTCGCGGAGCCTCCCCATGTCGATGACGCGGCGGAACTACTGGCCGCCGCGCCCGTCGACGTGCTCGCGTTCGCGTTCACCAGCTCGGCCTACGTCACGGGAGCCGATGCCGAGGCGGCGATGCTGGAGCGGCTGTCCGCGCGGGCGCACGGCCTGCCGGTGGTCGCCACCTGCTCCGCCGTCACGCAGGCGCTGAGGGCCCTGGGCGCGGGCCGCATCGCCCTGATCGACCCGCCGTGGTTCAGCGCCGAACTGAACGGCCTCGGCCGGGCCTACTACGAAGCCGCGGGCTTCGGCGTGGTGTACGCCGCTGCGTGCTCGCTCCCCAGCGGACAGCAGCTGATCCGGCCCGCCGAACTGCACGACTGGGTCGTCGGGCACGTGCCGTCGGATGCCGAGGCAGTGGTCGTCGGCGGTAACGGATTCCGCGCAGTCGGAGCGGTGGAGAGCATGGAACGGACCTTGGACCGGCCCGTGCTCGCCGCCAACCAGGTACTGCTGTGGGCCGCGCTGCGGGCCGCCGGGAAGCCGGCCGAGGGGATCGACGGGTACGGCCGACTGTTCCCGCTGACCGCCACTGGGTGACCGGGACCGAAACCGTCACCGGGATCGTGGCCGTGACCGTGACCGTGACCGTGATCGTGACCGGGACACAGGGGCAACGCGGATGTCAGATGCCGATGTTGGCCAGAGCCACACCGATTCCGCGCAGTGTCCCGGCGACCCTGGGATGGTCGGCTTCGAAGCGTTCCGCCGACAGGTTCACCCCGTGGGTCAGGCCGGAGTGCGAGGCGGTGTCACCGGTCCGGAGCCGGTCCTCGATCTTGTCGATCAGTGCGCGGATGTCCTCACGCTCCCTCGGCGCGAGAGCCGGCTGCTCGTCGAGCTGCTCGCGCAGCGATTCCAGCCGGTGACGCAGGTCCTGCACAGACATCGGATTCTCCTTCACTGGGCCTCAGGGCCCCACCGGGGCGGCGAAACTCTCCGTGGCGCGGGCATACAGCGACTCCACTGCCCGGAAACGTGCCCTTGATCCTTCCCCCCGAGCCCGTCGTGGCGAGCGGAAACGATCGGGATATCAGGGCGTTTGAAACCGTCCGTACGGCGCAGACGGTCGTTGACAACAGCTTTATCCAACGAGGCAGGAGACGCATCATGGGCATTCTGGCGTGGATCTTCATAGGCCTTTTCGCGGGTCTCATCGCCAAAGCGCTGATGCCGGGCAAGGACCCGGGCGGCATCATCATCACCATGCTGATCGGAATCGCGGGCGGACTGCTCGGCGGCTGGCTCGGCAAGGTCATCTTCGGCGTCGACTCCATCGACGGTTTCTTCGATCTCTCCACCTGGATCGCCGCCATCATCGGCTCCGTCATCCTGCTCGCCGTCTACCGTCTCGTCACGGGCAACCGCCGCCACCACAGCCACGCGTGAACGCCCCACGCACCTCAGCGCGAAACGGCTCCGCCTCCCTAGGGCGGAGCCGTTCTCGTTGTCCGCAGGAGCGCTTCTCGTGCGGCACCCGGCCGGGCCCGGCCCGACACAGGACCGTGCCGCGACCGCGTTGGTTTCCTGCGCGTGGGGCCCTCGGCGTGCGGCTTCGTACCGCGCCCCCGGTGGCGGTGTACGACCGCCACCCGAGGCAGGCGCCCCCCGTGCTGATCACTGCGCCGCCGGCGAGCATGCACGATCGCTACCCGCTTTTTTTTGACAGGCGAAATATCAAAACGCCCAAACCTCACATTCCAACTCGCCCTGCATTCCATACGGTTTGAGGCCGGGGCAGTCGGTCATACGCGGCAGGGAGGAAGTCATGGCCAACACATCTGACAACGACACACAGAAGAAGGCGGACGGGGGGAAGCCCCCGCGCCCGGCAGCGGTGATCCTTTCGGCGATGCAGCAGCTGTCCCAGTTGCTCGGCCTACCGGCCGAGGGGGTGAGCTCCTGTGAGCGCGCCGAAGACGGCACCTGGAAGCTGAAGGTCGAGATCGTCGAACTGCCCCGCGTGCCGGACACGATGACGCTGCTCGCCTCGTACGACGTGGAAGTCGACGGCGAGGGCGAGCTCATCGGCTACCGGCGCACCCGCCGCTACGAAAGGGGCCGTGCGGACCGTCGCTGACCCGGCGGCACCTCCCGGCCCGACCCCAGAGAAGGGAACCGGAAACTATGACTGTCGTTCCTGCCCAGCCCGCGCCCGCCGCCTCGGGTGGTGGCGGTTCCAGCGGCCTGTACGACGTACTCGAACTCATCCTGGACCGAGGCCTCGTCATCGACGCGTTCGTACGCGTGTCCCTGGTCGGCATCGAGATCCTCAAGATCGACATACGCGTGGTCGTGGCCAGCGTGGACACCTACCTGCGCTTCGCCGAAGCCTGTAACCGACTCGACCTCGAAGCGGGCCCCCGCAAGAGCCCGGGCCTGCCCGACCTCGTCGGCGAAATGACCGAGTCGGGGGCGCGGGGCAAGACCAAGGGCGCCCTGAGCGGCGCGGCGCAGACCATCTCCGACGCCTTCAGCCAGGCCCGCGAGGAGAACTCCGAGGAGAAGAGCGAGAGCCGGCCGCGCCGGCGTACCACCACCCGCCGGGAGGAGAAGGAATGAGCACCTACGTCTACGGCATCACGAGTGCCTCGCAGAAACTGCCCGACAGCATCGAGGGCATAGGCGAGCCGCCCCTGCCCGTCCGAACCGTACGGGCCGGAGAGCTCGTCGCCCTGGTCAGCGACGCCCCCACGGAACTCAAGGCGAAACGGCGCGACCTCCTCGCCCACCAGCGGGTGGTGATCCAGGCGCAGGTGAGCGGACCCGTCCTGCCCATGCGCTTCGGCGGCGTCTCGCCCGACGACGAGGCCGTGGGCGCGGTCCTCAGTGAGCACCACGACGCCTACCTGGAGCGCCTGGGCGTCCTGGCCGGTCGTGACGAGTACAACGTCAAGGCCAACCACCACGAGGAAGCCGTCCTGTACGCCGTACTGGCCGCCGATCCCGAACTCCGCGCCCGCCACCAGGCCAACCGAGCGGCAGGCGGCGGCACCCACGAGGAGAAGCTCGCCTTCGGTGAACTCGTCGCCCGGGCCGTCTCCGAGCGGGAGCGAACCGACGCCGCACTGATCGAGCAGACCCTGGCACCACTGGCCGAAGGAGTGCGCCGGGGCCCCGAGGGCACCGGCCGGCTGGCCAACCTCTCGTTCCTCGTGGACCGCGAGCGTCGGGAGGACTTCCTCGCCGCCGTCCGCGGCCTGCACGAGCAGCACGAACACCTCCAGGTACAGGCGACCGGACCGCTGCCCCCGTACAGCTTCGCCGAGGCGGGCTGAGGGCCGTGGGCCTGCTCAAGGAAGTACTGCTGCTCCCTGCCGCGCCACTGCGCGGGACCGGATGGGTCCTGCGCCAGGTCGTCGCGGAAGCGGAGCGGCAGTACTACGACCCCGCCGTGGTCCAGCGTGAACTCGCCCGGCTCGTGGAGGCCTTCGAGGCAGGCGGTATGGACGAGTCCGAATTCGACCGCCGGGAGGACGAACTCCTGGCCCGACTGGAAAGCAGGATGCGACCGCAATGAACAACCGCATGGCAATGGGACTGGCAGTGAGCGCCGGCTATGTGCTGGGCCGCACCAAGAAGGCCAAACTCGCCTTCGGTCTGACGACTTTGGTGCTCGGCCGGAAACTCGCCCCCGACGGAGCTTCGGTCGCGTCTTTCATCGGCAGCCGCCTGGGTGACAGCCCCCAGTTCAAGGAGATACGCGAGCAACTGCGCACGGACTTGCGCGGGGTGGGTTCGGCGGCGGCGAGCGCCCTGGTCGACCGCCGGTTGGAGGCGGTCGCCGACCGGCTCCACGACCGCACGCTGGACGTACAGGACCGCCTCGCGGGGCTGACCGGTCGGGACGACAAGGACCGCGTCGACGATGAGGCCGACGAGGACCGCGCCCCTGACGAAGGCGACGAGGACAGCGCCACGGACCAGGCCGACCGGTCCGACCAGACCGACGACGACGAGGACGGCGCCGGTGAGCGGCCGGCGCGCAAGCGAGCGGCCCGCAAACAGACGGCCGGTCGCAGCGGCAGCCGCCGTACCGCGACCTCCGCTGCCAAGAGTCCGGGCAGGGCGAAGCGCAAGAGCGCCGAGGCCGACACGGACAAGCCGCCGGCCCGACGTACCGCCGCGAAGCGGTCCGCCGGCCGCGGCCGGGGCGGTGACGGCGATGCCTGAGACCGCACTCGCACGACTCAAGGACAGCCCCGCCGCCGACCGGGCCAAGCAGGAGCTGGAGGCCTACTTCATGGCCCAGGCCGAACGCCTCCTGGCGGGCGCCGGCCGGGCCATGGGCCGCTCCACCGCGCACCTGAACGCCCTGGCCGACGGCAGCAGCCCCGGACTCAAGGCGCTGGCCCTGGACGGCGCCCGCAAGATGGGCAAGGGGCGCGGACCCCTCCGGGCGGTCATCGAAGCCGGGGCCAAGCAGGCCAAGGACAAGACGGCGGACGCGGTGCGCGAGCGGCTGGGCCGGCGGGGCGGCAAGCCCGGCCGCGGCCGTCCCACCGTCATCCTCGAATCGGTGGACGTGGGCGTACCCGTCAAGGACGCCTACAACCAGTGGACGCGATACCGCGAGTTCCCGGACTTCGCGCGAGCGGTCACCAGTGCCGAGGCCGCCGATGAGACCACCAGCAAGTGGAACGCCAAGATCTTCTGGTCGAAACGCAGTTGGACGGCGCACATCACCGAGCAGGTGCCCGACGAGCGCATCGCCTGGACGTCCGAAGGCGCCAAGGGCACCACGCGCGGCGTGGTCACCTTCCACGAGCTGACGGTCGACCTCACCCGCGTCCTGCTGGTCATCGAATACCACCCGCAGGGCCTCATGGAGAAGACCGCCAATCTCTGGCGCGCCCAGGGCCGACGCGTACGCCTGGACCTGAAGAACTACGCCCGCTACCTCACCGTGAAGGGCGGCGCCTCCGACGGCTGGCGCGGCGAGATCCACGAGGGCGAACTCGTAGAGCCCCATCGGGACGACGAGGAGGAGCCCGACGAGATCGGCGCCGAGGACGCGAGCGACCACTACGACGAGGAAGCACCTGACCCCGACGCCGACGAGGCCGACGAAACCGCGTACGACGACGCCTACGACGGCGAGGACGAGGAGGAGGTCGAGGAAGGGGAACAGAAGGGCGCCTACGAGGACGACGGTTACGAGGACGAGGCCTACGAGGACGAGGCCGACGCTCCCGCCGCCGACGACGACCGGGCGGAACCGCAACCGGAAGATGAACCGGAAGAGGAGCCCGAGCCCGAGGACGAGCCGGAAGCCGCCCAGCCGCGCGGCCGCCGGGAAAACCGACGACGCGCATGACCATGCCCCCCGGCCTGCCCCGGTCCTACGACGACAACTCCAGCGCCAACCTCGCCGACATCCTCGAACGCGTCCTCGACAAGGGTGTGGTCATCGCCGGGGACATCCGCATCAACCTCCTCGACATCGAACTGCTCACCATCAAGCTCCGCCTGGTGGTCGCGTCCGTCGAGCGGGCCAAGGAGATGGGGATCGACTGGTGGGAACAGGACCCCGCCCTCTCCTCCAAGGCCCGACACCGCGAACTGGGCAAGGAGAACGAGGAACTGCGCCGACGCGTCGCGGAGCTGGAAGCGCGCCAGGAGGAACTCCCGTGACGGACGAACTGCTCTACGTCTACGCCGTCCTGCGGAGCGCGACGCCGCCGTCCCCGCCCCTGGCCCTCGACGCCCGGGCCCCTCTGGGGCAAGGCCTCCGACTGGTCGAGTACCAGGGGCTCGCGGCAGTCGTGGAACCGGTGGAGGCGGCCGACTTCGACGAGGAGCCGTTGCGCGCGCACCTGGAAGACCTGGACTGGCTCGCCGACGTGGCGCGGGCCCACCACGAGGTGGTCGCCCACGTCGGCCGCCGGACCACCACGGTGCCCCTCCGGCTGGCGACCCTGTGTCGGGGCCGCTCCGGGGTCCGGCGCATGTTGGCGGATGCCTACGAGGCCCTCGGCGAGGCGCTGGAACGGGTGACGGACGCGGAGGAGTGGGGCGTCAAGCTCTACGCCCAGCCCACCGCCCAGCCGGCCTCGGCCGACCCCCCGCCCGCCGACTCGGGTACGGAGGCCGCTCCGGCCGCCTCCGGGCGCGACTACCTGCGCCGCCGACTGGCCGACCGGCGAGCGGAAGCCGACCGCACGGGCCAGGCCCGGCGAGCGGCGGAAGCCCTCCACCAACGGCTCACCGTCGAGGCGTCCGGGGCGGTGCTCCACCCGCCCCAGCAGCAGCAACTGTCCAAGACTCCCGGACAGAACGTCCTCAACGCCGCCTACCTCGTGCCCACGGCGCACCGCCAGGCGTTCCTCGACCGCGTCCCGGCGGCCGATGACCTGCCGCCGGGCGTCCGGGTGGAGGTCACCGGCCCCTGGGTGCCCTACTCGTTCACCCATACGACCGCGCCCGTCCCGTCGGCCGAGCCCACATGATCGGGGATCAGGACGTCGCCCTCGTGGACCTCCTCGACCGCCTGTTGGCGGGCGGTGTGGTCCTCGCCGGTGACATCACCCTGCGCATCGCCGATGTCGATCTTGTACGCATCGACCTCAAAGCCCTGATCAGCTCGGTGAACGACAACGTGCCCACACCCTGGATGGAAGGAACGCCATGAGCCGTCCGCAGCGGGTGGACCTCGACCCCGACACCGTCGAACGCGACCTGGCCCGTCTCGTGCTGACCGTCATCGAACTGCTGCGACAGCTGATGGAGCGCCAAGCGCTGCGCCGGGTCGAGACCGGAGGTCTCTCGGAGGACCAGGAGGAGCGCCTCGGCCTGACGCTGATGCTCCTCGAAGACCGGATGGAACTCCTGCGCAGTCGTTTCGGACTGCGACCCGAGGACCTCAACATCGACCTCGGTCCCCTGGGAAAGCTGCTGTGAACGCCGGATTCACCCCTGCGGAGGGTTTATCGTACGGAGTTGCGGTCACACGCTGGACATGACCGAATCGGGAAAGTCCACCAACAGCAGTTCCACGTCAGCGAGTTCCTCCAACGGGACCAAGGCCCGCTCTCGGGCCGCCGGCGCGGCGCGCGAGGGCGCGAAGGCGGCCTCCGACGCGGCGAGCGGCACCACGGGCGCCTTCACCGCCCTGCCCGCACCACTGGCACAGAAGACCGTGGCCGCCGCGCAGGCGCTGCGCGGCAGTGTCGGCCGGGCCGGTTGGATCTGGACCGCGATCCGGGCCCGAAAGGCCATCGCGGCCGGAGCCGCCACCGCCGGTGCGGCAGCGGTGACCACCGCCTACACCCTGGGACGCCGCTCGGGCCTGCGCCGCCGGGGCCCGCTCTCACGGCTCACCGGCGGCCGCATCTGACCCGGCGCGGACGCCCGAACGACTGGGGAGCGGTTTCGCGGTACTCGCGAGCCGCTCCCCGGCGCGTCCGACGGATCACCGGCTCAGCCGGTGAGCCCGCACCGCGCGCACGCGACCGATGACCGGACGGTTCAGGACGTCAGCTCCGTCAGGTCGGCCAGTACCTCACAGACGACGAGCGGGTCCAGGTCACCGAACTTCAGCGGATGGGTACGCGAAGGCCAGTGGTCGCAGGGCCGGCGGTCCAGCCAGACGGTCTCCAGTGTTTGCTCGGGGAACTCCTGGGCCATGCCCGCGGCGGTGCCCTCATCCAGCGCGATCACCAGATGGCACTCGGGACCCAGTCGGCGCGAGAACCATCTCTCCACGCCGGCGTCCTGCGGTTCCCCCCTTTCCCAGCCGCGTTTCTGCATCCCGAGCAGCCTTTCGACGGCCACCTTGATCCCCTCGAAGCGGGTGAGTCGGGCCCCTGCGGCCTCTTCCTCGGTGAGGGCGCACACCGGCCGGTCCAACTGGGGGACCGTCAGCCGCCAACCCTTCGCGTCCAGCATCGGCCGGAGGTTCGGTTCGGCGAGCAGGTCGTCGGGGCTGAGGGGGCGGCCGTGGCGGGCGGCCCGCTCGGCGCGGCCCGCCGGGTGGAAGAGCAGGAGGGTGGCGTCGGCCGCGCCGACCCGTGCCCATTCGCTCAACGCGGCGCGCGGGTGGGGCAGGTGGTCGAGGAGGCCCGCGGTGAAGACGCCGTGCACCGACGCCGTGGTGAGGGGGAGTCGGGTGCAGTCCGCGAGGAGGAGCCGCCCCGACTCCCCACGGCCGACGCGGGCGGCCGCGGTGAGCATGGCGTGGGTGACGTCGACACCGAGGACGCGACCTGCGCCGCCGACCTGCGCGCGCAGCGCGGGCATGGCTCGACCGGTGCCGCAGCCCAGATCCAAAGCGGTCTGCCCGTGCCCCAACCCCATCCGGGCGACGGCGGCCTCGTAGGCCGGAGTCTGGTGGGAGAAGCGATCCTCCCACGCCTCGGCCCGGTGGGTGAAGAAGGCACGGATGGCCGTGGTCCCCGCGCGATCCGCCGCGAGCGCGATGAACCGGGCCGGCACGCGATCCCACCACGGTTCCGGTGTGGTGAGTCTCGTGGCGGACTCCTCGTCCGCTGCCGCGCGATCGACTTCCACGGGGAACCGCAGCCCCCAGGCGCAGGCGCCGATACGGAACGCCTGTACGGCGTGCCGGTCGTCGGAGGCCAGGACGACGGCGCCCTGCGGGAGTTCCAGCCGGTCGCCCCCGGCGCGGCACGCACGGCTGCCCGGGCACATGGGCGAACAGTGGATCAGAGGCCGCTGCCGGAGTGACCTCCAACCGCGTCCAGCCAGGCCGGGGGTTCGCCGGGCAGCGGGCAGCGCCCCCCGCCGCGACGGCCAGTCACCGGGCGCCATGGCAGACCCCGAGCACGGGCACCTCCGCTTCCAGCGCGGCCCGCAGCAGTGCGAGCTCGGCGCGGCGGCCGGTGGCGTCTTCGTCCGCACAGGAGTCGTCCGGGTCGCCCGTCACCACCAGCGCCTCGATTCCGGTGAGGCCGCTCGGCAGGTCATCCGTCCAAACCCGGTGGACGCGGAGGTCCAATCCCGCGGCTCGGGTGGCGACGACGACGGGGCGGGGCGCGGCCCCGGGTGTGTGCCGTAGGACTACGACGGCCACCGGCAACTCCTTACATGCGTGCCGCAGCGGCGATGCAGCGCCGCACATGCGCCATAATGAATGGAAATGCGCCGCATATGCGATAGCTCATGCGGGCGTGGGGCGGGTGGGTGCCGGCGGACGGTTCGATCAGGAATCGACAAGCGCCCCACGGGGCAACGGTTTTAACCTCTCGTCATGGACATCACCATTTACACGACCACCCTGCCGCACGACGACCCGGACGCGGCGATCGCCTTCTACCGCGACGTTCTCGGCTTCGAAGTCCGCAGCGACGTCGGGCAGGGCAGGATGCGCTGGGTCACGGTCGGTCCGGCCGGTCAGCCCGACACGTCCCTCCTCCTCGCGCCGCCGGCCGCGGACCCGGGAATCACCGAGGACGAGCGCCGCACCATCACCGAGATGATGGCCAAGGGCACGTACGGCTGGATCCTGCTGGCCACCGCCGACCTCGACGCGACGTTCGAGAAGGTGCAGGCCGGCGACACCGAGGTCGTACAGGAGCCGACCGAGCAGCCGTACGGTGTCCGCGACTGCGCCTTCCGCGACCCGGCCGGCAATCTGGTCCGCATCCAGGAAATTCTCTGAGTTCCACCCGGGCACCGGTGCGGCCGGCTCGGCGGGGCCGGTCCCGGTCCCCGAGTTCCCGGAGTGCCTGCCCCGAGCCACCCCGGGCGCTCGCGGGCGTCGATGGCAGAAGAAGGGAAGGGGAGGGATCGCATGTGCAAGCCCGAATGGCGGCGCGCACGCGTCGAGTCACAGCGCCTGACCGATCTCGCGCGGCTGCGCCGTGTCCGGGACCGGATCGACAGGGAGTACGCGCAGCCGCTGAACGTGGAGGCGCTGGCCCGCGGTGCGAACATGTCCGCCGGGCACCTCAGCCGGCAGTTCCGGGCCGCCTACGGCGAGTCGCCTTACGCGTACCTGATGACGCGCCGCATCGAGCGCGCGACCGCGCTGCTGCGGCGTGGCGACCTCAGTGTCACCGACGTCTGCTTCGCCGTCGGCTGCGCGTCGCTGGGCACGTTCACGACCCGCTTCACCGAGCTGGTCGGGATGCCGCCAGGGGTCTTCCGGCGCCGCATGGCCGCTGCGGCGGCCGACGGCACGGACGCCGCAGGTCCGGACGGCGCCGAGGCGGGGCCCGCGGTCATGGTCGAGGGAATGCCCGCGTGCGTGGCGAAGCAGGTGACAAGACCGGTCAGGATTCGAGAAGCGCCGGGCGTCGAGCGGCCCCTAGCGTGATGGTCATGGCATCCACCGCATCCACCGCATCCACCGCGTCTACCGTGTCCCCCGCATCCACAGCCTTCCTTTCGTCGGTCACCCTCGAGGTGGCCGATTTCGAGGCCGCCCACCGCTTCCACACCGCCTTCGGGGTGGACGCTCACGTACGCCTGCGGGCCTCCGAAGCGCCCTCCACCGGATTTCGCGGCTTCACCCTGGCGCTCACGGTGTCCCGTCGGGCCACCGTCGACAGCTTCCTCGACGCCGCCGCGGACGCCGGCGCCACGGTTCTCAAGCCCGCCACGAAGTCGCTGTGGGGCTACGGCGGCGTCGTCCAAGCGCCGGACGGGACGATCTGGAAGGTCGCGACCTCGGCGAGGAAGGACACCGGCCCCGCCACGCGAGAGATCGACGAGGTCGTCCTCCTGCTCGGCGTCGAGGACATGAAGGCGAGCAAGCAGTTCTACATCGACCGGGGCCTGACCGTGGCCAAGAGCTTCGGCGGCAAGTACACCGAGTTCGCCGGCGGCGACGGTCCCGTCAAGCTCGCGCTGTACAAGCGCGCCGGCCTGGCCAAGGACCTCGGCGTCCCGGCCGACGGCACCGGCTCGCACCGCATCGTCCTCGGCAGCACCGCCGGGTCCTTCACCGACCCGGACGGATTCGCCTGGGCGGCGTCCACGCCGTCCGAACCGTCCTGACTCCGCCCGCCCTCACCCTCCCGCCGCCCCGCCCCGCCCCGCCCCGCCCCTCCCGTCGCGGGTCGCGGGTCCGGCCGTGGGCGCGGGCTGGAGGAGGCCGAGCCGTGGCCCGGGCCGGGCAGGGAATCCCACGCATTGACCGGAGCGTCCATCGGCCGAGAGGATCACCGGGAGGCCCGGGGCGGTGCACCGCCCGGCGCCATCACACACGTCCGGACCGGGCGAGGCGCCCTACGGGTGCCGACCAACCGCGGCCGAAAGGACACCGACACCGTGCACACCGTGCCCGCTCAGCCCCCTGCCGCCGAACGGGCCCTGGCCCTTCTGCGCGAGTTCGACGCCGAAGGCATCGCCCACCCCGGGGCCCCCTCCTCGCCCACCTCCAGCGCGGGCGCGACCCGCCCGCCTGGAATGCCCGCCCGGCCCTCCAACTCGCGGGCCTCTGCCACGCGTTCTACGGCACGGACGGCTTTCCCACCGGTCTGCCGCCTGTGGACCGTCGCGGGGATCTGGCGGCGGTCATCGGTGCCGAGGCGGAGGCGATCGTGTACCTGTACGCCTCATGCGACCGGCAGGCCACCTCCCCCCTCCTCGGCCCTCGCCCCCGCGGACGAGCCACCCCACTGACCGGCCGTTCGGGTGCGTGCGCGGCGAGCAGGGCCGTACGGTGGGACGCGTAGGCGGCGCGCCCACGGCGCAGGCGGCGGTCGAAGGAAGCGGGGTGGCGAGGACGCGGGAGCGGTCGTTCGGTACCGGGGAGACGGTGGTGCGGCGAGACCTGTACCGCGGTCGGGTCTGGAGCGAGCAGGCGCTGCGCGTCGTCGCCGACACCCCGGAAGCGCTGGTGGCCGCCTGCGCGCCCGGCGCGGACGTGTGCTGGCCCACCCTGTACGCCAAGGCCCATGGAGAGAACGACCGTTCGGCGCGCAAGGCGGCGTTCGACGCGATGGCGACGGGGGAGTGGGAACTCGCCTCGGCGCGGTGGGAGCGGACCGAACTGATGCAGTGGAAGCCGCCGGCGGCCTGGTTCAGCGTCAACGCCTTCTACACCGCGGCAGGACTTCGCAATTGGTACGCCAATTTCGAGCATCCCGCCCGCCGGCCGAAACCGGCTTCGACACCCTCGACCTGACTGTCGACCTGGTCATCGACCCCGACCTGGA
Source organism: Streptomyces sp. Tek67B01 (assembly GCF_055231995.1). NCBI lineage: Bacteria > Bacillati > Actinomycetota > Actinomycetes > Kitasatosporales > Streptomycetaceae > Streptomyces > Streptomyces sp. Tek67B01. The sequence continues at coordinate 530,179 of NZ_JBUYUY010000001.1, read as the reverse complement.
GCGGTTCGAGTGGAAGGACGAGGACGAGTACGCCCACGTGCGGCGGCTGGGCATCGTCACCGACGCCGAGCACCGGGAGGTGGAACTCGCCCGCGGCCAGGTCCTCGCTATGCTCGGCGACCGGACCGGGGTCTTCGCGGCGGCCGAAGCCTGGGCTGCTTGGCGCTGGGACCCGGAATGGACACTGCCCCGCCTTCCTGGCGGTGGGACCGGTCAGCCCGTCGTCTGCAACGAGTCCCGCACGGCGTGAGCGTGCGCGCACACGACGTCGGCCGAAGCGGCGGGGATGCGCATGCGACGCAACAGGTCTCGTGTGGTGCGCAGGGTGAGCGTGCTGCGCCACGTGGTGCCCGGGTACCGGGATCGCAGGTGCGACAGGGCGCGGGTACCTATCCCGGTGGAATGGAGGTGCCCGTCCAGGTCGACGCCGGTCACGACGCCTTCCGCGCAGGCGGTGCAGATCCGGTAATGGATCTGACCGACGACCTTGCGGCCGTGAACCAGGAGCAGGCACTCCTCCCCGGCCACATCCGCGGCTCCGTCGCCGGGGATGTGGGTGGAGAGGAGAGCGATGTCGCGATAGGCGCGGATCCTGCCGCGCAGCCGCCTGCCGAACCCTCCGCGCCGCCCGTGGCGCGCCCCATGGGGGGCGGCGTCGGGGTCGGCGGCGGAACGGAACAGTGCGCTCGTGGGACGTGCGTGTTCTCCGGACATGAACCTCGTGTGCCCAGGCGACGGCCCCTGACGCCCCCTCACTCCGCGAGGCCCTCCCGGGCCCCGAGACATGTTCCGGACATGCCTGGGCGTCAAGCGCGCTCTCCTGCCCGCCTGCCGGGATAAGAAACCGATAAGGATCGCGTGCATGGGTGGGGGGCCGCCGGGCAGAAGGCGGTTCGGAGGTTGATAACAATGGTTCCCTTGCTTCTCGTTCTTCTGCTCGCTCTGATCCTCTTCGGTGCCGGTTTCGCGGTGAAGATCCTCTGGTGGGTCGCCATCGCCGTTCTGGTGCTCTGGCTCATCGGCTTCGTCGCCCGTCCCAAGGGAGGCAGTGGCCGCTGGTACCGCTGGTAGCCGCTCGGCGTCCGCGCAGTGGTGACATCCAGGGCGGTGGCCCGCCCCTTCCCGAACGGGGGGGCAGGCCACCGCCCTGTTTGTCGCGGCGACGGCCGGCCGTGAGGCTACGAGCGGAGGGTCCTCCGAAGGAGCTCGCAGAACTCGGCGGGGTGGGTGGTCAGGCCGGTGTGTCCGCCGGGGAAGTGCAGGAGTTCCGTGCCGATACGCTCGGCCATGAGGGCCGCCGGACGGTAGGGCAACTCGCCGCGCGAGTCCTCCCCGCCGGCGAGCACGATTCGGTCCGCCAGAGCCTTCATCCGCTGCATGTCCGGGCTGTAGGACATGAAACCGGGCACGATTCGACCCATGAAGTACGGCAGGTTGGCCATCATCTGCTCGACCCGTTCCGTCGCCCGGGGCGGAAGCTCGATCCCGTCCTCGGGTTCCCTTGCCACCGCGCTCTCATCCTTGCTCAGACCTGCGGCGAACAGGGCCATCGCCGGCATGAGCCCTTGGGCGCGGAGCGTCTCCTGTACGCGTGCGATGAGCGCGCGGTGTTCGGCGGCGTCCGGGAGGACCTCCACCAACGGAGGCTCGTGCGCGATGACGCGTACCACGCGTTCGGGATGTGTGATGAGCAGATGCAGAGCGGTGATGGCGCCCGAGCTGGAGCCGAACACCCGGGCGGGCTCACCGGGGGAGAGGAGTTCCAACAGGCGGAACGCGTCATCGGCGTGCTCGGCCACCCGCTGTTCGGCCCAAGGGGCGTCCAACGCACTGCGGGACATGCCACGCGGGTCGTAGGTCGCGACGGTGTAATCGACGGCCAAGTCCTCGGCGACACCGGCCAGTGAGGCGGCGTCGCCCGTACCTCCGGGGATCAGCAGCAGGAGCGGGCCTTGGCCGCGCACTTCGTAGTGCAGGGTCGCGCCGGGTGCGCGCAGTCCTCCGGTGGCCGGGTCGGTCATGCGGGGTCTCCTTCTCCTGGCGTGGGCCAGTGCTCCAACAGGGTGTGCAGGGCGTCGAGGGCGCGGACCCAGGACTGCTGCGGCGAACGTTCGTGCCCGAACCCGCCCGTCGCCTCCAAGGCGACGAACCCGTGGAACGTGCTGCGCAGCAACCGGACGGCGTCCGTGAGATCGGGCTCGGGGAGTCGATAGCCGCGCAGCATGCCGTAGGTCAGTGCGACCGCGCGCCGTGGCCCTGGAGCCGCCGCGACCAGCTCGGGATCGATCCGGATGGCGGTCTGCGTCGCGGCGTAGCGGCCCGGATGCCGGTGGGCGTACTCCCGCCAAGCGTTGGCGAACGCGGTCAGGGCGTCCTTGCCCGCCCGACCGGCGGTCGCCTCCGCGATGCGCAGGGTCTTCTCGTCCGCCGCGAGCAGTGCGATCCGCCCGCGCAGATCCTCCAGATTGCGCACGTGGGTATAGAGGCTCGCGTCCTTCACCCCCAGCCGCCGAGCCACCTGGGACATCGTCACCTGCTCGAACCCCACCTCGTCCGCCAACTCGGCGCCGGTGAGGGTCACCCGCTCCGCCGTCAGTCCGGCCCGTGCCATGTCCCCTCCTGCTGATCGGCAGTTCCTGAGTACTCTAGGTATAACCTAAGGCCTCTAGGAAATACAATCGCTCAGCGTGTTGCGGGAGTTCGTCAATGGCCGGCTTCGCGGGCGAAGTCGGGCAACTCGGTGGACAACAGTTCCTCGGCTCCACCGTCTAGCAGCCGTGCCATCGCCACCGAGCGGGGCAGCATCGTCTCCTCATAGGCGCGTACGGCGTCGTCGACGGTGTCGTGGCGGGCGAGGGCGAGGGCAAGGTCGCCGGCGTCCAGCATGGCCAGGTTCACGCCGACGCCCAGCGGCGGCATGAGGTGGGCGGCGTCGCCGAGCAGGGTCACCGTCGAGTCGTGGTCCCAGGTGTGCGGTACGGGCAGGGCGTATATCGGGCGGTCGACGTAGAGCCCGTCGTTGTCGGTGATCAGCCGGCGCAAGAGGGGTGACCAGTCTCGGTAGCGGTCCGAGAGGAGGGCGCGGATGCGGTCGGTGTCATGGAGGGTGAGGCCGTTCGCGGTGATCCAGTCGGCCGGGACGCGCTGCACGATGTAGACCCGGATGTGGTCGCCGCCGTTGCGCTGGGCGAACAGGCCTCGGTCGCCGTCGGCGGCGGCCGCGCCGCCCTGTCCGACCAGCGCCGCGATGTCGGGATGCCGGTGGTCGACGTCGTGGAACCAGGCTTCCAGGAAGCTCACTCCGCTGTACCGGGGAGTGGTGGGGGAGAGGGCGGCCCGGACCTTGGACCAGGCGCCGTCGGCGCCGATGACGAGATCGGCCTCGACGGTGGTGCCGTCGGTGAAGTGCAGCCGCCTGGCATCGCCGATCGGGCCGCTGATCGGCGCGCTGACCCTCTGCAAGGCGTGGCCCCAGCGCACGGTACCCGGGTCGATGGAGTCGAGCAGCAGGTCGCGCAGCCGGCCGCGATCGATCTCGGGCTTGAACAGCTCGTCCTTGTCGGGGAGGTGGTGGAAATGGACGGTGCCCGTCGGGTCCATCTGGCGCATCTCCTGGCCCTCGGGACGGGCCAGTCGGAAGAACTCGTCGAGCAGGCCGGCTTCGCGCAGGGCGACCTGGCCGTTGTCGGCGTGGAGATCGAGGGTGCCCCCCTGGTCGCGGGCGTTTGGGCCGGCGTCGCGGTCGTGGACGGTGACGCCGATGCCGTGCCGTTGGAGGATGCGGGCGCAGGTCAGGCCGCCGGGGCCGGCTCCGATGATGGCGATGCGGGGGGCGGGGGTGGTCTTCGGGGTGGTGTTCACGGTGGGGCTTCCGTCCGTTCGTGGGGCGGTGTATGGGCGGCCTCGGGACCGCCTCTCCACAAAAACACAACAAGCCAATAAGTGCAACGAGTCAACTTTTAGATCTGGACAACCGAAGCGGTAAGGTGTGGTCATGCCCGACACCACGACCGACACCACGACCGCTTCGGCGCCTGCGGTGGGCCGCCGCGAGCGGAAGAAGGCCGCCACCCGTCAGGCCCTCGCCGACGCGGCCCTGCGCCTGTTCTTGGAGCGCGGCTACGACAACGTCGGCATCCGCGAGATCGCCGACGCGGCCGACGTCTCCACCACCACGCTTTTCAAGCACTTCCCTGTCAAGGAAGCCCTCGTCTTCGACGAGGACGCCGACCAGGAGTCCTGCCTCCTCGCCGCCGTCCGGGAACGGCCGAAAGGCCGGTCCATCCCCGCGGCCCTGCGGCAACACGCTCTGCGCACCCGGCTGGCCGACAGCGGCGGCGACGCCCGGTTCACCGGCTTCACCAACCTGGTGAACACCACCCCGGCCCTGCGCGACTACGCCCAGAACATGTGGCTGCGCCACACCGCCGCACTCGCCCGGGTCATCGCCGAGGAGAGCGGCCTTGCCGCGGACGATCCCGCCTGCACCGCCCTGGCCCACTTCGCGCTCGAAGCCCCCCGCGCGGTGCACTCGCGCGACGACCTGCCGGCCGACCCCCGCGAGGCCATCACTCGCGCCTTCGACCTGTTGGAACACGGCTGGAGCGGTCTCACCCAAGCCCGAGCGTGAGGAAGCCGTCCGGGGCGCACCACGTGACCAGGCGTGCACACCGCTCCTGACCAGGCCCGCAATACGGGTGGATTGGTACGCTCCGCGGCATGGGGATGGACATGACTGTGCTGGTTGCGGACTGGTCCTGGCTGGGTGAAGTCCCGCAGGGGGAGAGGCTGTCGAGGTTGAGGCACGCCTGGTACGCCGACGAGACCGGGCTGTGGGACGACGGCGCGCCGGAGGTCGAAGGCGACTGGCACTGGCCACGAGGGCCCCACCGCGGTTCATTCTCCGTCTACGAGTTCCGAAACACCCTCGGTTCGTTCAAGGCCCACTTCTGGGCAGGGGAGCGCTGGGGGTCCGTACGCGACCACGCCGATCCCTCGGTGCGCGTCGAGTTGGACGCCTTGCTGCTCGGGTTGATCTGGGGAGGGATGGACGGCGAGGCGGAGCACGTCGATCCGGGCTTCTTCTGTGACGACCCCGCCCTCACCCGTGGAGTGTTGCTCGCGCGTTCGCCGGACAGCGCAAGGGAACTGGCCGCGATGTCGGGGCGGATACGGCCCCGGCTGGGCGGGCTGCGTCGAGCCTTCCAGGAGTACGCCGCCACCCCGCACGGGTGGATCCGCGACTTCGACGAGTTCGCCGACCTGCTGGACGACTGGGACCGGGTCCTGTCCGAAGCGGCCCGGCGGGGCTGGGGAGTCGTGGGGCTGAGCGGGTAGGCCGCGAGCGGGCACCACCTACGGCGAGCACAGCTTCCTCCGGATCGTGGTGACCGACGGCGAGGAGAACGCCTCCGGCGGCGACCGGCGGCATGACGGCGACATGACCGTCCTCGGCCCCTGGCTCGACAAGATCACGGCGAAGACGGCCGCACTTCCGGGTCGAACCGCCCAGAAGTACGGCTTCCCGGCCGGAAACATCGCTCTCTGGGACGCCGACACCCAGAAGGGAGTCGAGAAGGCGATCGGCATCTGCTCATCATGCTCTGAAAGCGGCGGGACACGTGCGCCTGACGGGCGGCCGTCGCCCGGGGTGAGGCGCGTCTCATCGGGGCGGTGACGCTTGTCTATGCAACAAGTTGCATATAAAGATCTGGGTATGGCGCTTGAGCACGCGATCCTCGTCTCCCTGCTGGAGCAGCCGGGCTCCGGCTACGAGCTGGCCCGGCGGTTCGACCGGTCCATCGGTTACTTCTGGACCGCGACCCACCAACAGATCTACCGCGTGCTCAAGCGGATGGAGAGCGACGGCTGGATCGAGGTCCGCACGGTTCCCCAACAGGCGAGGCCGGACAAGAACGAACACTCCGTCACCCGGGCCGGCCGCGCCGCGCTCTCGGCCTGGCTCCGCGACCCCGTCCAGCCCGACAGCGTCCGCCACGAGATCGCCGTCAAGATCCGTGGCGCCGCCTTCGACGACGACCCGGCCGCGCTGATCCGCGAGGTCGAGCGGCACCATCAGGCGCACGCCGACCGGCTCACGCACTACCTCGCGGGGGAGCTGCGCGACTTCACCGGCCCGGCGGCGCCCATCACACCGGACGCCGGTCAGGAGCTGCAACACGTCGTGTTGCGCGGCGGCATCGCCTACGAGCGGATGATGCTCGCCTGGCTCGAGGACGTCCTCGCCACGCTCCGCCGGATCGCCTGATACGCCGAACGGCCGCGCGAACCGTGCCACCGTCCGTAACCGTGCCACCGTCCGCACCGCCCCCGTCCCTGCCCCCGGCATTCCGGCCTCCAGTCCCTCGACGCCCCGATCCCCCGACGGGGCCCGGTCCGCACCCGGGCCCGAAAGGCGAACCCTCATGACCGACACGTTGCTGTTCAACCCGCACACCTACGACCCCGCCCACTTCGACCCCGAGACCCGCAGGCTGCTGCGCGCCACCGTCGACTGGTTCGAGGACCGCGGCAAGCGCAAGCTGATCGAGGACTACCGCTCCCGCGCCTGGCTGGCGGACTTCCTCGCGTTCTCCGCGAAGGAGGGGCTCTTCGCGAGCTTCCTGACCCCGGCGCCCGAGGCCGGCGACGACCAGCCGGACAAGCGCTGGGACACCGCGCGGATCGCCGCCCTCAACGAGATCTTCGGATTCTACGGCCTCGACTACTGGTACGCCTGGCAGGTCACCATCCTCGGCCTCGGCCCGGTCTGGCAGAGCGACAACGCCGCCGCCCGCTCGCGCGCGGCGCGGCTCCTCGACGAAGGTGAGGTGTTCGCGTTCGGCCTGTCCGAGAAGACGCACGGCGCCGACATCTACTCCACCGACATGCTGCTGGAGCCCGACGGCGACGGCGGCTTCCGAGCCCGCGGGTCCAAGTACTACATCGGCAACGGCAACGCCGCCGGCCTGGTGTCCGTCTTCGGCCGGCGCACCGACGTCGAGGGCCCCGATGGGTACGTCTTCTTCGCCGCCGACAGCCGCCACCCGGCGTACCACCTGGTGAAGAACGTCGTCGACTCGTCCAAGTACGTCAGCGAGTTCCGCCTCGACGACTACCCGGTCCGCGCCGAGGACGTCCTGCACACCGGCCGCGCCGCCTTCGACGCCGCGCTCAACACCGTCAACGTCGGCAAGTTCAACCTCTGCACCGCCTCGATCGGCATCTGCGAGCACGCGATGTACGAGGCCGTCACCCACGCGAACAACCGGATCCTCTACGGCCGCCCCGTCACCGCCTTCCCGCACGTGCGCCGCGAACTGGCCGACGCCTACGTGCGCCTCGTGGGGATGAAGCTGTTCAGCGACCGCGCCGTCGACTACTTCCGCTCCGCCGGTCCCGACGACCGCCGCTATCTGCTGTTCAACCCGATGACGAAGATGAAGGTGACCACGGAGGGCGAGAAGGTCATCGACCTCATGTGGGACGTCATCGCCGCCAAGGGCTTCGAGAAGGACACCTACTTCGCCCAGGCGGCCGTGGAGATCCGCAGCCTGCCGAAGCTGGAGGGCACGGTCCACGTGAACCTCGCGCTGATCTTGAAGTTCATGCGCAACCACCTGCTGGAGCCCGCCGAGTACGCGCCCGTGCCGACCCGCCTCGACGCGGCGGACGACGCGTTCCTGTTCCGTCAGGGGCCCGCGCGCGGTCTGGGCTCCGTACGGTTCCACGACTGGCGCCCGGCCTTCGACGCGTACGCCGCCCTGCCCAATGTCGGCCGTTTCCGCGAGCAGGCCGACGCCCTGTGCGAGTTCGTGAGGACCGCCGCCCCCGACGAGGAGCAGAGCCGTGACCTCGACCTCCTCCTGGCCGTGGGACAGCTCTTCGCCCTGGTCGTCCACGGTCAGCTGATCCTGGAGCAGGCACGCCTGTCCGGTCTGGACGAGGACGTGCTCGACGAACTCTTCGCCGTCCTCGTGCGCGACTTCTCCGCGCACGCGGTGGAGCTGTACGGCAAGGACTCCGCCACGGCGGACCAGCAGAGTTGGGCACTCGGGGCGGTTCGGCGCCCGGTCGTCGACGCCGACCGCTCGGCGCGCGTCTGGGCGCGCGTGGAGGCGCTGGCCGGGGCGTACGAGATGGCGCCCTGACGCGGCCGGGACGCAAACGAGCCCTCGGCGCGCCGCGGCATTCCCGCGCCGGGCCGAGGCCGAGCCGGCCTTGGGGTCCTCCTCAAGGCCGGCGCGTCGGCTCCGCCCCGCGGTCGTCCACCGGGACGCCCAGTCGGTCGGCCACGGCGGTGAGGGCTGTCCCCAGGGGGAGCGCGACCCGGGTGACGGCGTGCCGGTCGCCCCGGGTCGGGTCCCGGTTGACGATCAGTACGGGTTTCCCGGCCCGGGCTGCCTGGCGGACGAACCGCAGCCCCGACATCACCGTCAGCGAGGAGCCCAGGACCAACAGCGACGTGGCCGCGTCGACCAGGTCGCGGCAGCGCTCGACCCGCAGCGGCGGCACGGACTCGCCGAAGAACACCACGTCCGGTTTGAGGATGCCCCCGCACTCGGAGCAGGGCACCACGGAGAAGTCCCCTACCTGTTCGTCGGTGAGGTCGGCGTCGCCGTCCGGGTTCAGTCCTGCCGCCACCGGCTCGAAGCCCGCATTGGCCTCCTCCAGCCGCCGGGCGACCTCCCGGCGCGAGGTGAAGGCGCCGCAGGACAGACAGACGACGCGCTCCAGGCTCCCGTGGAGTTCCACCACGCCCTCGCTCCCGGCGGCCTGGTGCAGACCGTCGACGTTCTGGGTGATCACACCGGAGAGCAGACCGTGCCGTCCGAACGCCGCCACGGCCCGGTGTCCGGCGTTCGGCCGGGCGCGGCCGAACGTGCGCCAGCCGAGGTGACCGCGTGCCCAGTACCGGCGCCGGGCATCAGCGCCGGCGGTGAATTCCTGGTACGTCATCGGCGTATGCCGACTCAGGCTCCCGCCCTCACCCCGGTAGTCGGGGATGCCCGACTCCGTGGAGATGCCCGCCCCGCTGAGCACCAGCACACCGCCGGTCCGCAGCGCATCGGCGATCGGCTGCGGCTCAGTGGTGCCGGGCGGCAGATCCTCGGTGGGCGTCCAGCTCAGAGTGGGGCGCGTGCGCATGCTGCCAGCGTACGGAACGGGTAGGACAACGGGGCGGGAGCGGGACGGACGGGCGGTGGAGGTCGCGGGCGGTACGGCGCCGATCGCAGGAGGTCTCAGGAGGTCTCAGGAGGCCTCAGGAGCGGTGAGGCCCCATGTCTGAAGGCTGTAGGGCCGCCCCTTCTCCTCGCCCGTGATCAGCGGTACGTCGAGCGGTCGAAAGCCGGCCTTGGTGGCCACGGCGACGCTGGCGGCGTTCTCCGCCTCCAGCTCCAGGATCACCTGCTCCGCGCCCAGTTGCTCGAAGGCGTAGGCGGCCATGACCCGCACGGCCCGCGCCGCCAGCCCTTGGCCGCGGTGCGCCGGGCCGACCGCGTAGCCGATCTCGGTTCCCTCGGGGGCCCGCCGCAGCATCACCTCGCCGAGCGGGGCCCCGCCGTCGACGGTGATGGCGAGAAGGATGGTCGTGCCTTCCGCCCGCAGCTTCCGGTCGCGGTCCAGGCGCGCGCGGGCGGCCGCGTCGTCGAAGGGGGAGACGATCGGTGTCCAGTACGCGATGTCGGGGTGGTCGAAGAGCTCCGGCATCGCGGCCAGGTCCGCCTCCGTCCAGTCGCGCAGGATCAGGCCTTCTCCCGAAAGCTCGATCCGCTCGGGAAACGACGACGTTGTGCTGTTCATGGTGGGGGTCCTCCGTGGCCTGTTCCGACGAAGCAGGGTAACCGCGGGCAGGTGGGAGGGCACGCCGTATCGGCACCGCCGGCGTCCGGGCCTGCCGGCCCGGCGGCCGGGCGAGGGTTCGGGACGGGGTGCGCGCCCGGTCGGTCGTCGCGTGGAGTGATTGACCGGACACTGGTGGTCGCTGTCGAAAATCTTCACACGGTGAGAGTGGAGTGGATGACTCCCTTTGTGTAGCCGGGCGACATATCGGATATAGGCAAGCCGATTGATCCCGTGATGTCGCTTTTTTCCGTCCAAGTCAACGCGTGGCGCAGATGTGTTACTCGATCTTGTGAGGAGTGTGTGGCGATCTTCGGGGCAATTCGAAAAACCTTCCCTACTCACCGGTTGCCCTACCCGCCCAGGGGCGTCAACACGGTTCGCCCGGTCACCCGTTGGCGTGCTTACATCGGCGCACCGCAGCGGTTTCGGAAACGGCGTCCCATGCCGGCCGAGGCCCTCGCGCAGGTGGTCGGACCGCCCTGTCGCGGCCTGCCACACCCCCCATCAAAAACACTTTCTTACGAATGAAGGGTGCGCTCCCATGCGTAACGACATCGAGACCCGCGAGATCGCCGACGACGAGCTGGACGCCATCTCCGGCGGTATCGCCCTCGGCGGCGGCCTCCTCGGCGGCGTGACCGGCGACGTCCAGCACGTCCTCGGCACCGTGACCTCCCTGCAGACCGTCCACGGCGCGCTGGCCCTGCCCGGCCAGGTCGAGGGCATCGTCGGCGTCCGCGCGGGTGTCGCCGGTCTCTGAGCAGTCCTGCTCGACCAGTGAACCCCGGAACGCGACCGTTCCGGGGTTCACCCCGTGTACCGAAGGCAGTCGAAGGAAGAGTCCCCGTCCGTGCAGTTCCGTCAAAAGGCGCTCTCCAAGCTGCAATCGCCCGAGGAGCTCGATCTCCCCGTGCGGTTCGCGCGCCCGCAGGGCCGGCTCGTCCTGGCCGTCACGGTAGTCGTCATGGCGGCCGCCGCCTTCTGGGCCTTCACCGGATCGGTGTCCTCCAAGCTGAGCGCACCCGGCATCCTCACCCACGCCGACGGCAGTTACCTGTTGCAGAGCCCCTTCGCCGGACAAGTCACCGCCGTCCACGCCAAGGAGGGCCAACTGCTGCCCCCCGGGGCCCCGTTGTTGCAGGTCAATACCGAGCAGGGCGACCGCACCGTGCGCGCGGTCGCCGGGGGGCGGGTCACCGCGCTCGTCGCACGCGTCGGGGCCGTGGTCACGACCGGCGCGGACGTGGCGACCGTGGAACGTGTGAAGAACCCCGACGACCCGTTGGTCGCGGTGCTGTACGTACCCGCCGCGAGCGGCGCGGCCATCCCCGTCGGCGCCGCCGTCGACGTCACCGTCCAGTCGGTGCCGCAGCAGCGGTACGGCGTACTGCGCGGCCGCGTCAAGGAGGTCGGCCGAACGCCGCAGACCCCGGCGCGGATCGGCGGGTTCCTCGGCGACACCGGGCTCGCCGCGCAGTTCACCCGACAGGGCAACCCCGTCTCGGTCCTCGTACAGCTCGACCGCACCACACGGACCAAGTCCGGCTACCGGTGGTCCTCCACCGACGGCCCCCCGTACACCCTCGACTCCACCACACCGGTCACCGGCGCCGTCCACCTCTCCGTGCAGCGCCCCGTCGATTGGCTGCTCCCGTGACGGCCCCCGCCGCCCAGGCGACCACCCCCACCCCCGGGCACCGCTCCTCCCGGCGCAAGCCCGCCCCCGCCCCCAAGGGACGCACCCCCCGGGTCGTTCGCACCCCCACCGTGCTCCAGATGGAGGCGGTGGAGTGCGGAGCCGCGGCACTGGCCATGGTGCTCGGCCACCACGGCCGCTTCGTCCCCCTGGAGGAACTGCGCATCGCCTGCGGAGTCTCCCGCGACGGCTCCCGCGCCGCCAACCTCCTGCGCGCCGCCCGCGGTTACGGTCTCCAGGCCAAGGGCATGCAGATGGACCTCGCCGCGCTCGCCGGCGTGCGGCCCGCGGCCATCCTCTTCTGGGAGTTCAACCACTACGTCGTCTACGACGGCATGGGCCGCCGCTTCGGCCGCAGGGGCGTCCACGTCAACGACCCGGCCAAGGGCCGCCGGTTCGTGCCGATGGACGAGTTCGACACCAGCTTCACCGGCGTCGTCCTCACCTTCGAACCCGGCCCGGGATTCCGCCGCTCCGGCCGCAAGCCCGGCGTCCTCGGCGCCCTGCCCGCCAGGTTGCGCGGCACCTCCGCCTCCATGCTCGCCGCCGTGGTCGCAAGCCTCCTGCTGGTGGCCGTCGGCGCGACGGTTCCCGCACTGAGCCGCACGTACATCGACATGTTCCTGATCGGGGACCAGACCTCCCTGCTCGGCGCGCTGTTCGCGTCGATGGCGGTGACCCTCGTCCTCACGGCGGTGCTGACCTGGCTCCAGCAGGCCAATCTGCTGCGCGGGCGCATCATCTCCTCGACCCTCGGCAGCGCCCGCTTCCTGCGGCACCTGCTGAGGTTGCCGGTCACGTTCTTCTCCCAGCGCAGCCCGGCCGACCTCGTCCAGCGCCTCCAGTCCAACGACGCCGTCGCCGAGACCCTCGCACGGGACCTGACCGCCGCGGGGGTCGACGCCGTGGTGGTCGTCCTCTACGCCGTGCTGCTGTGGACCTACGATCCCGGGCTCACCCTCGTCGGCATCCTGATGGCGCTGCTCAACGTGGTGGCCCTGCGGATCACGATGCGACTTCGGGCCACCGGCACCCAGAAGCTGCGCGCGGAGAGCGCCCGGCTCACCAACACCTCCTACAGCGGTCTCCAGCTCATCGAGACGATGAAGGCCACCGGTGGCGAGAACGGCTTCTTCCGCCGCTGGGCGGGCCGGCACGCCGTCACGCTCGACGTGCAGCAGCGGCTCGGAGTGCCCAGCGCGTGGCTGGCGATCGTCGCGCCCACGCTGGCGGCGCTCAACAGCGCCCTGATCCTGATGATCGGCGGCCTGCGGGCGGTGGAAGGCCACCTCTCGGTCGGCCTGCTCGTCGCCTTCCAGGCGCTGGTGACCAGCTTCACCGCACCGATCAGCCGCCTGGGCGGGGTCGCCGGACGAATACAGGACTTCGCGGCCGACGTCGCCCGCCTCAAGGACGTCGAGAACTTCCCCGTCGACCCGCTGTACTCACGGCGCGAGCCCCCCGCCGCCACCCGACGGCTCAAGGGCCACGTGGAGCTGGAGCACGTCACCTTCGGCTACAACCCGCTGGACGCCCCGCTGCTGAAGGACTTCTCCCTCACGGTCGGACCCGGGCGGCAGGTCGCGCTCGTCGGCGGCTCCGGCAGCGGCAAATCCACCGTCTCGCGGCTGATGTCCGGCCTCCACACCCCCTGGGAAGGCGCCATCCGTATCGACGGGATGCGGCTGGAGGACATCCCGCGCGGAGCACTCGCCGCCTCCGTGTCCTTCGTCGACCAGGACGTCTTCCTCTTCGAGGGCACCGTCCGCGACAACGTCGCCCTGTGGGACCCCTCCCTCTCGGACGAGGCCGTGATCGCGGCCCTCCGGGACGCCGCCGTGTACGACGACGTCGCGTGCCGCCCCGGCGGCATCCACAGCCGGGTCGAGCAGGACGGCCGAAACTTCTCCGGCGGCCAACGCCAGCGCCTGGAGATCGCCCGCGCCCTGGTGCGCCGCCCCAGCGTCCTGGTCCTCGACGAAGTGACCAGCGCCCTGGACGCGACGACCGAGCGGACGGTCATGGACAGCCTGCGCCGCCGGGGCTGCGCCTGCGTGGTCATCGCGCACCGGTTGAGCACGGTCCGCGACAGCGACGAGATCGTCGTACTCGACCGCGGAACCGTCGTGGAACGCGGACGGCACGAAGACCTGCTCGCCCGGCAGGGTGCCTACGCCGCACTGGTCAAGGAGCACTGAGATGACCGCCACGTGGCAGACGCGGACGCAGGCCGCACCCGATCCCGTAGTGACCGCCCTCGGCGCCGTCGGCTCCCCGGTCGACTGCTCGGGTCTGCGCAGCCTGTCCCTGGAGGGCCCGCTCGTGCTGTGGCTCGTCGAGGACGGGGCGCTCGACCTGTTCGCCGTCGACGCCGCGCTGGAGGGGCACTGGCACTTCCTGGGCAGGTTGGAGGAGGGCTCCCTGCTCCTGGGCCCCGCCGACGGCTGCGCGCACACACTGGTCGGCCGGCCCCTCCAGGGCTGCCGGCTGCGCCGCATCGAGCTGCGCGAACTCTTGCGCCCCGAGCACGCGGGCGCGGGAAGTCCCCAGGACGGTTCCTGGGGATGGTACGTCGACCAGGGCGCCCCCGGCTTCGCCGGTGGGGCGCTGAGCCCCCTCGAAGAGGCGTTCGCGCTCGGGGTCGGCCGCGGACTGCGCGCGCTCTACCAGGCACCGCTGGAGAGCCGACCCGGCACCGGCCCCGGCCGTGACGACGACGTCCTGTGGATGCAGATCACCCCGGGCAGCGTGCAGTACGGGGCGGCCTACGAAGGCCACGGCATGGCCGGCACGCTCCTCGTCGACGGGGCGATGTGGCAGGGCATGGTCGACCAGCAGTACCGGCTGTTGCACGCCCTGGACCGGTGGATCGAGCAGTTGGAGCGGGCCCACGAGGACCGCACGGCCGCCGGTATCGAGGCGGGCGAGGCGGCCCGCACCCAGGCGGACCGGGCCCTGTTGGCCTCCATCGGCCGCGCGGGCAGGGGCCCGCGTCGGCGCCGCCCCGCCAGCGACGACGCGACTCTCGCGGTGTGCCGCCTGGTCGCCCGAGACGCCGGTGTCACCCTGTCCGAACCGGGCGCGACCGCCCCCGCCTCCTCGGGCGCGTCCGAGGGCGCGTCCGAGGGCGCCGACCCCCTCGAACGCATCGCGCTCGCCTCCCGGATACGCACCCGACCCGTCAAACTCGCCGGCCACTGGTGGCGGGAGAACAGCGGGCCCCTGGTGGGCCGCCGCACGGACGACCAGGCACCGGTCGCGCTGCTGTGGCGACGCGGCGGGTACACGGCCGTCGACCCCGCCACCGGCCTGCGCGAACGGGTCGGCAAGGAACTCGCCGCCGCCTTGGAACCGGGCGCGGTGATGCTGTGCCGCCCGCTGCCCGAGGGCAAGCAGAGCCTGCTCGCGCTGGTCCGCTTCAGCCTCCGCGGCACGGGCAACGACCTGCGCGCCCTCGTCCTGGGCGGCCTCGTCGCTGTGGGGCTGGGGGCGCTGGTCCCCCTGGCCACCGGTCGGGTACTGGGCACGTACGTCCCCCAAGCCGAGGGCGGCCTCATCGTGCAGAGCGCCCTGGCGCTCATCGCGACGAGCGTCGTGTCGGCGGCTTTCATGCTGCTGCAAAACATCAGTGTCCTGCGTATCGAGGGCCGCATCGAAGCCACCTTGCAGCCGGCCGTGTGGGATCGGCTGCTACGGCTGCCGGTGACCTTCTTCGCGGGCCGTTCCACCGGCGAACTGGCCGGCGCCGCCATGGGGATCAGCTCCATCCGCCGTGCGATCTCCGGGATCGGCGCGGTGTCGGTACAAGCGGTCGCGGTCGCCGCGATGAACCTCGTCCTGCTGCTCGTCTACAGCGTGCCGCTGGCGTTGGCGGCCGTCGCCATGCTGCTCGTCATCGCCGCGGTCTTCCTGGGGCTGGGCCTGTGGCAACTGCGCTACCAGCGGCGGCTGGTGAAACTCGGAAACAAGCTGAGCAACCAGGCGTTCCAGACCCTTCGCGGTCTGCCCAAGCTGCGCGTGGCCGCCGCCGAGAGTTTCGCCTACGCCGCCTGGGCGCGCGAGTTCGCCCGGACCCGGGAGTTGCAGCAGCGCATCGGCCGGATCAAGAACGCCGTCACCGTACTCAACGCGGTGTGCCTGCCGGTGTGCTCGCTCGTGATGTTCATGCTGCTGGCCGGCCCGGCCCGGGGAAGCATGTCCGCGAGCGGGTTCCTCACCTTCAGCACCGCCGTGACGATGATGCTGTCCGCCGTGACGCAACTGACCGGCGCGCTCCTGTCGGCCGCCGCCGTGCAGCCGATGTTCGAGGAGGTCAAACCGATCCTCGAGACGAGCCCCGAGGTGAGCGGCTCCGGCATCCGGCCGGGCCCGCTCGGCGGCGCCGTCGAGGTGCGCAACCTTTCCTACCGTTACGCCGAGGACGGCCCGGTCGTCCTCGACGACGTGTCGCTGCGGGTGCGCCCCGGGGAGTTCGTCGCGATCGTCGGGGCCAGCGGCTGTGGCAAATCGACCCTGCTGCGCCTTCTCATCGGCTTCGACGCACCCACCTCGGGCAGCGTTCTCTACGACGGCCAGGACCTGGCGGCACTCGACCGGGCGGCGGTGCGCCGCCAGTGCGGCGTCGTGCTGCAGAACGCGCAGCCGCTGTCCGGCTCGATCCTGGAGTGCATCGGCGGCGCCGAGTCGTGTTCATTGGAGGAGGCGTGGGAGGCGGCCTCGCGCGCGGGCCTGGCCGAGGACATCAAGGCGATGCCCATGGGAATGCACACCGTGCTGTCGGACGGTGGCGGGACGGTCTCCGGTGGCCAGCGCCAACGGCTGATGATCGCCCAGGCCCTGATCCGCAAGCCGCGCATCCTCTTCCTGGACGAAGCCACCAGCGCGCTCGACAACGCGGCCCAGAGGGTGGTCATCGAGTCGACCCGCGCCGAGCGGTGCACCCGCGTCGTGATCGCCCACCGACTGTCCACGATCATGGACGCCGATCGGGTCGTCGTGATGTCGCGAGGCCGAATCGCCCAAGAAGGCACGCCCGCGGAACTGCTCGCCGACACGGACGGCCCCTTCCACGAACTGGTCCGCCGCCAAGTCGGCTGACCGGGAGGTCCGGGCCGGCCCCGACGGGGGGAGGTGTCCCGTCCCCGCGCCGGAGCCGGCAGGTCGTCCGCCGCGGCGCTCAGCGCGAACCGCGCGCCACCGCCTTGACCCGGGCGGCGGTGCTCGCCGCGGCCGCCTCGACGGGGCGGTGAACGGCCCGCACCGGGTGCCGGTGGTCGAGGACGTGCCGGGACCGGTAGGCGAGCGAGGGCTTTCCGTGGGTGTCGGCGACGGCGATGAGCAGCCCGCCCAAAGCGGACAGGTCGGTGAGGAAGCGGGAGCGCTGCCGTGCCCGCTCCTGGGGGTCCTCCACCGTCCAGAAGGCGTTCGCGGTGAGGGTGGTCGGTACCAAAGTGGCGGCGAGCGTCAGCGCGGCCAGGCGTGGGGCGCGTCCCGTGGCGAACAGCAGGCCGGCTCCGGCCTGGATCGCACTGTTGACGCGTACCAGCCTCAGCGGGTCTCCGGACAGCGCCGGGACGCGTTTCCCGACCGCCCGGACGACGGGTTGGGCGAGTTCCGCGGCGGCCTCGGGATGGCGCAGGGTGCGCAGTCCGCCGGAGACGAACTGGGCGGCCAGCAGGGGACGGGCGAGCTTTCGAAGGACAGCCATGCCCCGCTGGTGCCCAGCCTCGGCCCGTCCATCCGGCCCGACCGACCCCACCAACGCGGCGATCCACTGCCGCGCCGATCCCGATTCCCCACCTGTCCCCACCCCTTGCCTACGCCGATCCCCGCCGGGGCCGGACGCCGGTGGGGGTCGGGCCGTGAACCGCCCCGCCGTCAGTTCAGGGGCTTGTCCAGTACGGCCTTGCGGTGGCTGAAGGTCTCCAGGGAGTAGCGACCGTGGTAGCTGCCCATGCCGCTCTCGCCCACGCCCCCGAAGGGCAGGTCCGACACCGTGAGGTGGGCCACGGGCAGTCCGAACGCCAGACCGCCCGAGGAGGTCTCCCGCGTGAGGCGCTCGCGCGTGGTGTCGGATTCGGTGAAGGCGTACAGCGCCAGGGGCTTGTCGCGATCGCGGATGAAGGCGATGGCCTCGTCCAGTCCGGCCACCTCGACCACCGGCAGGATCGGGCCGAAGATCTCCTCGCGCATGACGGGGGAGTCCGGCGCCACCTCGGCGAGGACGGTCGGGGCGATGTAGCGGTCGGCGCGGTCGTGGGTTCCCCCGACGACGGTGCGACCGGAGTCGAGCAGGCCGGTCAGCCGGTCGAAGTGGCGTTCGTTGACGATCCGACCATAGTCAGAGGACGCCGCCGGGTCGTCGCCGTACATCGTGCGCAGGACTTCGGCCAGTGCCTTCTCCAGTTCCCTGGCGGTCCCGGGGTCGGTCAGCACGTAGTCGGGCGCGACGCACGTCTGGCCCGCGTTCATGAACTTCGTGGCTGCCAACCGGGCCGCCACGACGCCCAGGTCCGTGCCGCGGTCGACGAAGGCGGGGGACTTGCCGCCGAGTTCGAGGGTGACGGGCGTGAGGTTCTCGGCCGCCGCACGCATCACGACCCGGCCGACCTGGCCGTTGCCCGTGTAGAAGATGTGGTCGAACCGCTGCGCGAGCAGTTCGGTGGTCTCGGCGACCGCGCCTTCCACCACGGCCACCTCGTCGCGGTCCAGGTATCGCGGCAGGAGCTCGGCGACCGCGCGCGAGGTGGCGGGCGCCAGCTCACTGGGCTTGGCCACGACGCAGTTGCCCGCGGCCAGCGCGCCCACGATCGGGGAGAGCAGCAACTGGACCGGGTAGTTCCACGGGGCGATCACGAGGACCACGCCGAGCGGGTCCTGCACGGTGTGGGCGACGGCGGGGCTCAGCCGCTCGGGGACGGGGGCCGGCTGCGGCCGCAACCAGTCGGCCAAGTGCTCCAGAGTGTGGTCGATCTCGCGCACGGTGAAGTCGATCTCCGTGCGGTAGGCCTCCTGCGGGCTCTTGCCGAGGTCGGCGTGGAGCGCGGCGGCCAGTTCGTCTCCCCGCTCGGTCAGCAGTTTCCGCAGGGCTTCGAGCCGGCTGGTGCGCCAGGTCAGGGGCTTGGTGCGGCCGGTGTCGAAGGTGTCGCGCAGCCGTGCGACGACTTCGGCGGGCTTTGCGGAAGGCTGGTCCGACATGTGTGTCTCCTGGGGTCGCGCGGCGCACGGCGGCGCCGCATTTCCGTTGTAAATAACAACTAATGAATGGGGTGTATTTCCCGACGTGCGCTCGGGGCGGGGGTCAGTCCGCTCCGACCCCGGGCGTCGCGTCCTGCGGATCGGCGGGGTGTCGGTTGTAGCGCAGCAGGTAGGTGGCGAAGCGGTCGAGGTCGACGGGGTCCCAGTCCGCGAGTCGCTCGTCGAACATCGCCCGTCGGTCCCTGGTCGTCTTGGCCAGGATCGCGGCGCCCTCGGGGGTGAGCTCCAGTACGTACACCCGGTGGTCGTCCGGGTCGGCGCGCCGTACGACCAGTCCCGCGCGCTCCAGCGCCGCGACCTGGCGGCTGACCGTGGACTTGTCCAACGCGTAGTGGGTGGCGAGGTCGGAGGCCCGGCAGCCCTTCCGCTCCTCCAGGTGGCTGAGCAGGGTGAACGACACCAGGGAGAGCTCCGGGTGCATCCGGGCGGCCGCGGACCGGGCCCGCCGGGCGAACGCCGTCATCTCGCGCTGGATCGTCTCGACGGCCGTTGTCCGCCGCTCGTCGTCAGGTCGGGGGGTGTCCGATGTCTCCGTGGTCACGCCGACTCCTTTCGCAACTGGTTGTATAGTACAACGTAAGAGAAGTTGTATATGCCAACTATGTTTCGACTATTTTTCGGCGGCGACTGCCCCGCAGCCCGAGCCGACACCGGAGGTCCTGTCGTATGTCCGGCCGCACATCCGTACACCACCACGCCGCGGACCCCGTGCTCCGCCACGTGCTCACCCATCTCCTGACCCCGCTGCTGATGTGTCTCGGCATGGGGCTCGCCTACATGGGTGCCTTCGTCCAGCCGGAGCCCCACCACCTCCCCGTCGCGGTCGTCGGCGAGGGGCCCCGCGCCATGGTCTTCGCGCAGACGGTCAAGAACGACGCCGGTGACGCCCTCGACGTGCGCACGCTCTCCCACCGTGCCGACGCGGTGGACGAGCTCAAGGATCGACGTATCGCGGCCGCCTACGTGCCGAGTGACACCGCGCCCGAGTTGATCGTCGCCACTGCCGCCTCCGACACGAGCGCCACCGTGGCCGAGAAGATCTTCACTCCGGTCGCCGCCCGGCAGGGCGTGCCGCTCAAGGTGACCGACGTCGTCCGCACCGTCGACGACGACCCGACCGGTCAGGGTCTGTTCTTCCTGCTCGTCGCTGTCAGCATCGGCTCCTACGCCTCGGTGGCGGTCCTCGGCGGCGCCGGCGCCGCACTGCGCATGCGCGGTCGGGCCCTGCTGGCCGTGGGCGTGTCGGGCGTCGTCAGCGCGATCGGCGCGCTACTGGCCGGGCCGGTCTTCCACCTCGCCCACCACGGCCTGGCCGGAGTCTGGGGTCTGAGTTGGCTCTACTCGGCGGGCATCCTCTTCGTCGGAGTCGGGCTGCACACCTTCCTGAAGCGCTGGACGACGCTCACCATGATGGTGCTCTTCGTGATGCTCAACTTCACCAGCTCCGGCGGCCTGTTCCGCCCCGAGTTGCAAAACGGCTTCTTCGGTTCCCTGCACGCCTTCTGGAACGGAGCCGGCTACGTCGACGGCCTGCGCGGCCTCGTCTACTTCGACAGCGACGGTCTCTCCCGCCAGGTGGGCACCCTCCTGCTCTGGCTGCTCCTCGGCCTGGTGATCACGGCCGCTGCCGGGCTCTACGAACGTCGCCGGGCCGCTCAAGGGACCACTGCCCTTCCGCGGCCGACCGACCCGCGCGGGGCCGAGAAGGACGAGCAGGAGAGGGAGACGGACGCGGAGGAGGAAATGGAGGAAGCGGTCGGCGTCTGAGACGGACGAGGACGCGAACCCGGGCGTGCCGCGTGCCCGGGCTCGCGGACGTGGAGCCCGGCGGGGGTGGACCGCCGGGCTCAGTCCGTCCCGGGCCCGGCCTCGGCGCCGGCCCCCTCGCCACCCCCGTCACCGCCCGTGTCTCGGCACGGCCCGTTCGCCGGCGCGGTCCACAAGCGGTCGAGAGCCGCGAGGACCAGCCGGCAGACCGTGTCCGGATCGGCGCCGGAGAGGGGTTCGCGGGCGGCGACCGTCCGCATGAGCCCGATCCCCAACAGCCAGGCCATGGCCAGATCCGCGCGCAAGGCCCCGTCGCCGCAGGGGGCCAGGCCGGCCAACACCTTCTGGTACGACTCGCCCAGCTCCCGCAGGGTCCCGGTCGCCTCGTCGCCCCTCCCGACGGATCGCAGGTACACCTCCAAGGAGCGGTCGGTGCGGTCGGTCCCCGCGGCGCTGCGCGTGAGCAGCGAGCGCAGCGCCGTCTCGAACAGGTCCTCCGGCGCGGTCGCGCGCAGTTGCTCCAGGTCCCCACGTGCGACGACCTCCGTCAGCAGCCCGTGCTTGGAGCCGAAGTAGCGGAACAGCAGAGCCTGGTTGGCCCCGGCCCGCTCGGCTATCGCCCGCACAGTGGTCCGTTCGTAGCCCTGTTCGGCGAACAGGTCGCCGGCCGCTTCGAGCAGCCTGAGGCGGGTGGCCGCGGCGTTGCGGGGGCGCTCCGCGGGTCGCGGCCGGGGGGATTGGTCCACACTGATCGTCCTCTCCGAAGGCCCGTCAGGATAACGGCCACAAAGCGTCGTTGACCGGCCGGGAGGCCCGTCCTAGGTTGTAAGCAGCTGCTTACAACCCGCGTCAAGGAGGCCGAAGTGACGAACTCGGACACCCCCGTCCTCAATTACCCCTTCAACACCACCGAGGGACTTCAGCTCGCCGAGGAGTACGAGCGCGTACGCGACCGGACCGGCCTGTTACGCGTGCGGATGCCGTACGGCGAGCCGGCCTGGCTGGTCACCCGCTACGCCGACGCCCGCCTCGTACTGGGCGACGCGCGCTTCAGCCGCGCCGCGGGCAACACCCGTGACGAGCCCCGGCAGTCCGAGGGCCGCGCCGACAGCGGCATCCTGGGTATGGACCCGCCCGACCACACGCGGTTGCGGACCCTGGTGGCCAAGGCGTTCACCGTCAGGCAGGTCGAGAGGCTCCGCCCGCAGGTGCGCGCGCTCGCCGCCGAGCTGCTCGACGAACTGGAGGCGGCCGGGCCCCCGGTAGACCTCGTCGACCGCTACGCATTGCCCATCCCCGTCGCCGTGATCTGCCGCATGCTCGGCGTACCGGTCGCGGACCGCCCGCGCTTTCGGGTGTGGAGCGACGCCGCGCTCTCGACCAGCTCGCTGACGGCCGAGGAGTTCCACGCCAACCGCGAGGAACTGCGCGCTTACATGGCGGGCCTCATCGACCTCCACCGGCAGGACCCGCAGGACGACCTGATGACGGCGCTCATCGAGGCCCGGGACGGCGGTGGTGACCGGCTCTCGGAGCTGGAGCTCATCGACCTGTGCGTGGCGGTCCTGGTGGCCGGGCACGAAACCACGGCGTCCCAGATCCCCAACTTCGTCCTCACCCTGCTCGACCACCCGGACCAGCTCGCGCTGCTGCGGCAGAAGCCCGCCCTGATCGCGAGCGCGGTGGAGGAACTGCTGCGGTTCGTGCCGCTGGGCAGTGGCGCCGGCCAGGCCCGGTACGCCACCGAGGACATCGAGGTCGGCGGCACCCTCGTCAAGGCCGGAGACCCGGTGCTGGTCGCGACCGGCGCGGCCAACCGCGACGCGCTGCGCTTCACCGCCCCCGGGGTCCTCGACATCCGACGTCCCTCCAACCAGCACCTCGGGTTCGGCCACGGCGTCCACCACTGCCTGGGAGCCCAGCTGGCCCGCATGGAACTCCAGGAGGCCCTGGGCGCGCTCCTCCTGCGCTTCCCCCGACTCAAGGTCGTCGGCGACCTCACGTGGAAGACGGAGATGCTGGTGCGCGGGCCGCGTGTCATGCCGATCGGGTGGTGAGCGCCGTTTGCGCGGACTGACGCGTACGCCGGGGTACGGCCGGCCGGGGCGGGGCTGGTCCGGGCGGGCGGTCTCCCGTGCGTCCCGTACCGAGCGGAGCGGCTCAGGTCCTGCGCCGGGCGATGGTGGTGCCCGTGCCCGGAACGCCGAGGGTGCGCGCGCCACAGCGGGAGGAGCCGGACATGGACGCGATCGTGCGGAACCCATGGCGCTTCCACCCACCGACCGAGGGAAGACGCATGACCATGAAGCCGCTCATGGATGACGAGGAAAACGGACGGCGCACGTCGAAGAGGACGTACGCGCTCACGGCGGCCGCGGTCACCGCGGCCGCCTTCCTGGGGGCGCGGGCGGTGGACGCCGAAAGCCACTGGTACCGCGGGCTCCGCAAGCCGTCCTGGCAGCCACCGCCCCGGGCGTTCGGCGCGGTGTGGACGCCGCTGTACGCGTCGATCGCCTGGGCCGGCGGCCGGGCCCTGTCACACGCCCGGGGGCCGGCGCGGCGGCGTCTGGCCGTCAGCCTCGGGGTGAACCTGACGGTGAACGCGGCCCGGACCTGGATGTTCTTCGGCCTGCGCAGCCCGCGGGCCGGCGCGGCCGGAACGTGGCTGCTGGACCTCAGCAACGCGGAGTTGATCCGTCGAACCTCCCGCACGGACGCCGGCGCGGCCGCGGCACTCTTGCCCTACGCCGCCTGGTGCGCCTTCGCCACGGCCCTCAACACGTCCATCGCCCTGCGCAACGGCACGGAAGGACCTGCGGGTGCCGGCCGCGCGTGCCGGCGGATCGTGGCAGCCGCCGCCCGTCACGGGCGGCCCTGACGATCCGAAGCGGGGGCCGCGAGGGTCGGTGCGGTGCGTATCGGGGGACGGCGGACGTGCTCGGGGAAGGCGGGGATCTACGGGCCGCCGGTGGGCGCGACCCCGTGGTCATCGATGCGCCTGCGGGGAGCACGGGCAGGCCGTCGGACGTTGGACCGTACGGGGCAACGATCGGGCGCACCCACCGCGCTACCATCCGAGCGATGAGGGAGGAACTGATGAGCACGGCCGACGAGGGACGGCAGTGGCCGGACGAGGCGAGCGTCGACAACGCGAGGACGACGCTGCTGCGGCTCCTCGCGCGGGCGGGAGTCCCTTCCGACGACGCGCGGCAACTGATCGGGCTGCTGGAGGCGGGAGCGCTGGCCCTCGCGCACAAGGAGCTGAGCGGCGGCGACCGCGGTGCGCCGGGGGACAAGGGCGCGGCGTACGAGTCGGGCTGGCTCGACGGGGCCGAGAACCTCCTGGAAGAACTCGGCGACCTCGCCGAGCGGAGCCTGGTGCGGGTCGTGGGGGCGGACGGCCGGCAGGGCCCGGCCGAGGAGCACCCGCGCGCCGGGCGTATGGAGGTGGAGCGGGCCCGAGTGGCGCTGACGCCGCTGTACCGGTCGTTCACCTCGGACTCGGAGCTCGATCCGGAGGTGACCGACGAGGTGCTCGTCGCCGTCCTCGGCACGATGAGTCCCCGGCAGCGGGCCGGGTACCCCGGGCGGCTGACGGAGTTCGCCTCGGTACACCGGCCCCGCTTGGAGCGGCTCTTCGAGGAGTACGGACCGGGCAGCGCCATCACGCTCCACGGCCGCTATTCGCTCGTCCACTCGGCCAGCGGCATCGCCGTGCTGGAGCGGCTCGTCGCCGCCCCGGCGGGTCTGCGGGAGGAGTGGGACGCCGCGGAGCTGCCACCGGCGTGGCTGGAGGGGCTGCTGATGGCCTGGAACGCCTCGGCCTGAGCCGGCCCGAGCGGGGGGCCGTCGTCCGGGAGGGTGTGCCGGTCTCAGCCGTCGGCCGCTTTGCCCAGGTGGCGTTGGAGGCGCGCGTGGCGGAACTGGTAGACGGCGCCGACCTGGCGCAGGACGCCGCGGCGGTAGGCATCGTCGAGGAACGCGACGATCGCCCACGGGAGACGGCCGGTGAGGGGCAGCCACACGCGTGTGAGGAGCACCCACTGGCCCCAGGCGGTGAAGGCCAGTGCGTACGAGAGCGCGCCGGCCAGGCCACCGACGGCGCCGAGCGCGAGCCCGTCGGCCATGGGCCAGGAGAGGGGACCGAGGACTCCCTGGAAGAGCTCGGTGACCAGCCGACCGCCGAACGCGATCACCAGGGTGAGCATGGGCGCCAGGAACAGCGTCTGGCGCACCATGATGCTGCGGTTGACGGTCAGTAGGTCCACCGGGGTGGCGGCGGAGCCCAGGTCGATGGGGACCTCCAGGGCGGCGACGAGTCCGAGCACCAGCCCGCCGGCCAACCCGAACGTGACGCCGTACACCAGCGAGTTGACGAGCGTCGCCTCGATCACCGCGATGTTCACCGTCAAGTGCCCGCCGGTCAGGAAGGCTCCCGTGGTGAAGCCGAGACCGCAGCCGAAGCCCATGACCGAGCCGCCCAACAGTCCGGCCGAGAACAGTGTGACGTACCTGCGGGCGGACGGGCCGTCGGCGCCGGCCCGGCGGGGCCGGCCGGGCAGGCGCATCCTCACCCGGGACGGCTCGAACACTCTGATCCGAAGCACGCACACGAGTCCGTAGACCAGCCCGAAGGCGAGACCGACGGCAGGGCCGAACAACAACGCGTCCAGCAGGCCCGAGCCCAGCGCGAACGCGGCACTGTGGCCGGCGGCCAGGTTCTTCACCGGGAAGACCAGCCAATCGGCCACGCCGGTGACCAGGGAGCAGGCGAGGACGACGGCCAGGACCCGCGAGGACAACCGCAGCGAATCGCGCAGCTGCCACCACGCCAGGTCCTGGTGTTCGCGCTGCTCGGGCCGGTCCAGGTGCCGGGCGAGATGGCCCAGGTAGTGCCGCGCGCGGCGCGGGTCCCAGGTCCGGGACCGATGCGGGTGGCGGGCACCGGGCGCGGTGGTGGCGCGGCGGCGGTAAACGGTCGGCACGAAGTCGGCCAACAGGTGGTCCTCTATGGACTCCGGGGTCGGGAAGCGGGTGGTGTCCAGCAGCACAGCCGGATCCCGGGCCGGGGCTTCGCCGTCGCTGTTGCCTTCGTTGTCGCTGTCGCTGTCGCTGTAAACGGTCCGGGCCAGCAGGACCATCAGCGGAGTGCTCAGCACCTTCGCGAGGTTGGCGCCGGGTCCTTCGTCCGGGGCGGCGCCCAGCCGTTCCAGGACGGGGTCCCACACGGTGGCGGCCCGTCCGTCCCGGACGCCCGGAGGGGCCGGAGCGGTCGGGCGCGCGGTGCGGGGCAGGTAGCGGAGCAGGTCCTCGGTGTTCAGGTCGAGGAGTTCGATGCCGGCGGCCTTGCGGAGGACCTCGACCGCGACGGCCTCCGCGAACTCCTCCGTACGGCTGCTCAGGACGAGCGGCAGCGCGCTCGCGTTGAGTTCCCGAAGGGCCGGGCCGATCAGTCCGGTGGCGATCTCGTCCAACCCGTCCAGCACGGGCAGGATCCACCCGGCGTCCACGAGCGCGGCGGCCAGGGGCGCGCCGCCGGGGCCGCGCGCGTCGAGATTGGGGTGATCGCGCAGCAGGCGCGCGATCAGCCAGTCGCGCAGCGTGCCGGCGGTCGGATCCCACGACCCGACGCCGAAAACCACCGGGACGGGCTCGTCGTCGGAGCGTTTGACCAGATAGTCGAGGACGAACCGCATGACCAGGACGGTCTTGCCGGAGCCGGCCCGCCCGAGCACCAGCAACCGTCCGGACCGGACGCGCCGGTAGACGTCGGCGATGTCGGCCAGACCGCCGTCCAGGGACGGCGGCCCCGCGGACAGCGGGCCGGACACGGCCCCGGGGATGGTGTCACCGATGTCGTCCCCGTGGTCCAGCAGTTCCTCGGGCGCCGATCGCCAACGCACGGGCAGCGGGAACGGGTCGTGGACGCGGCGCTGCTCCTCCTCGCGGATACAGCGGCTGTACACGTCGAGGGCCAGCGACTCGGCCACCTCGACCAGGGCTCCCCGAGACGGTGGCAGTCGGCCGGGTCGCACCGGCCGGACCGGCACGGCCACGGGTCCGGGATCAGGCAGGGGTCGGGGACGGGGCACGGGTCGGGGAGCGGGCAAGGCTTCCGGTTCGGGCGAGGCCTCGCTCCCCGGGACGGGCGTCGGGCGGGCGTCTTCGACGGCCGGGCTGTTGCCCCGGTGAGCGGCCAGCAGATCCGTCCACACGCCGTCACGGTCGCGCCCCAGGGCGTCGGCCAGCGCGTGCGCGACCTGCTTCACCGTTCCCAAACGGGCATCGGTGGGTTTGCCGGTCTCCAACCGGTGGATCGTACGTACTCCCAGCCCGGCCCGCTCGGCCAACTGCTCCTGGGTCATCCCCGCCTCGAGTCGTAACCCTCGGAGCGACGCGCCGAACCGGTTGGTCACTTGGATTGCCTCTCGCCCCGTCACGGACCTGCCACTCGTGACGGATGCCCCGCCGGATACCGGTCGGAACACCGCCCGACGGGGACCGGCCATATATGGCCGGTCGCTGACATGGTCCGTCGACCAGCGCGAACACCACGATGGGCACCTGCCGTCGCACCCGATGCGGCGGAGCTCGTCCCGACCGAGGGAGATGACCGGTAAATGTTCACCACGAAGCCGAGCAGGTTCGCCCGCCGCCTGAAGTCCGTGATCGCCTCGACGGCGCTGCTGTTGGCCGGCGCCGCCGTCGTGCCGTCGGCCGCACACGCCGACCCGGCCCACCACTACTACATCGAGATCGGCGGCACCGGCGCGGCCGCGGACGCGCCCCAGTGCACCAGCAGCTTCACGGCCGCGAACCAGCACTTGGACGGCGGTATCGCGGTACCCGTCTGCTACGTCGCCAGCGGCGGCCCGTTCGTCGGGAGCCACAACGAACAGCCGGCCCCCTGGGGGACCCCGAGCTTCGGTGACAGCGTGAACCAGGGTTACTGGAACGCCCTGGCCGCGCTGGAGAGCACCTACCGCGCCGACCCCACAGCCCACTTCACCATCGCGGGCTACTCGCAGGGCGCCTGGGTCGGGGACCTGCTGCTCCAGAAGATCGCCGCCAACGGCACCAAGGTGCCCCGCTCACAGGTCGACGGCATGCTCTACTCCGACCCGATGCAGCCCGGCACCGGATTCTGGCGCCTGGTTCCCCAGGGGACTCTCATCCCCTTCGTGGCGTATTCCCCCGGCACCGGGCCGGAGGAGTTCGCCGGCGTCCCGGTCCAGCGCTTCTGCATCCAGACCGACGGCGTCTGTGACGCGACGTCCCTGGACTCCTTCCCGGGCTTCCTGCAGCAGCACCCGCGCTACTTCCAGCCCGGCAGCATCATCGAGACCACCCTCACCCGGCACGGCGGCAACGGGACGGTGTGGTTCCCGGCGGCGTGAGCTGATACCGCCGGCCTGAAGCGCGACGCCGCGGCCCGCCAGGGGGGACGGGCCGCGGCGTCGTACCGGTTCCCGGCGCGGGCACCGCGTGGGGGCGGCGCGGGTGCCCGCCGTGAGGGTTCCCCGGAACGGCTCCTTTGTGCCGATCATGGTGCGGACACGACCCGCGACCGAGGAGGAACCCGAGCGATGCCCGTACCTGCCGACCCGACGGTCCTCCACCCGATGCCCGGACAACCGCGGGTGGTGCTGCTCAAGCCGCTCGTGAAGTCCCCGCTGATCGAGGTGGGGGAGTACTCCTACTACGACGACCCGGCCGATCCGACCGCGTTCGAGACGCGCAACGTCCTCTACCACTACGGGCCCGAGAGGCTGGTCATCGGCAAGTTCTGCGCGCTGGGAACCGGGGTGCGGTTCATCATGAACGGCGCCAACCACCGCATGGACGGCCCCTCGACCTTCCCCTTCCCGGCCATGGGCGGCTCCTGGTCCGAACACTTCGACCTGCTCACGGGGTTGCCGAACCGCGGGGACACCGTCGTCGGCAATGACGTCTGGTTCGGCCACGGTGCGACGGTCATGCCCGGGGTGCGGATCGGACACGGCACGATCATCGGCGCCGGGGCCGTGGTCACCACCGACGTCCCCGACTACGGCATCGTCGGCGGCAACCCGGCCCGTCTCATCCGCACCCGCTACGACGACCGCGACATCGTCCGTCTGCTGGCGGTCGCCTGGTGGAACTGGCCCGCGGAGCACATCACCGAGCACGTGCGCACGATCATGTCGGGTACGATCGCGGACCTGGAAGCCGCCGCTCCCGACGCCCCGTAGGCGTGACGCGGGGACGACCGGACGACGCTCCGGCCGCTTTGCCGCCGGGGGTGCGAGGCCTTCGTCCCGCTGTCCGCCCGGTCTTCGCTCGTGCCGTGCGAGTGGGTTGTGAGGTGTTGTCACGCGGCGCGGCTGCTGGTTAAGGCATGGATGCGCGGGTAGTCCAGGCGGTATGGGATCTTTGGGCTCGCCGGTGTTGTTGGTGTTGTTCGTGGCCAGTGCGGCCGTCATCTGGTTCGCGGGGATCAAGCTGTCGGACACCACGGACGTGCTTGCCCAACGGCTGGGTCTGGGAAGCGCTTTGGGCGGTCTGATCCTGCTGGCCATCGCCACGAACCTCCCGGAGATCGCGATCACGGTGAGTGCGGCGATCGCCGGTCAGCTCGATGTGGCGGTGGGCAACATCCTGGGCGGTATCGCCATCCAGACCGTGGTCCTGGCCATCCTGGACGCCGCCGGCGTCCGCCCGCGTGCCCCGCTGACCCGTCTGGCGGCCAGCCTGGTGCTGGTTCTCGAGGGTGCGCTGGTGGTGGTCATCCTGGCCGTCGTGGTGATGGGCACCCAGCTACCCGCGGACCTGCACGCCGCCCGCCTGGACCCCGTCCCGGTTGCCGTCGCCCTCCTGTGGGTGGGCGGACTGTTCCTCCTCGACCGGGCGGGCCGGGGACTGCCGTGGCGCGAGGGCGGCAACGCACCCGAGAGCCAGCCCGAACCCCGCGGCCACTCAAAGGGCAAGAAGGAGAAGGCCGCCAGCGACAAGGGGGTCAGCACCCGGCGCGCCGGGATCGTCTTCGGGGTTTCCGCGCTCGCCACCCTGGTGGCCGGTGTAGTGATCGAACGCAGCGGCGAGGAGTTCTTCGCCCGTCAAGGCCTGAGCGGCGTACTGTTCGGCGCGACCGTGCTCGCGGCGGCCACCTCCCTGCCCGAGGTCAGCACCGGTCTGACCTCGACGAAACTGGGGGACTACCAGCTCGCCATCAGCGACATCTTCGGCGGCAACGCCTTCCTGCCCGTCCTGTTCCTCCTCGCCACCGTCATCTCCGACAAACCGGTGCTGCCGGCCGCACACCACACCGACATCTACCTGACCGCACTCGGGATCATCCTGACCGTGGTCTACATGGCAGGGTTGATCTTCCGCCCGCGCCGCCAGTACGCGCGCATGGGCATCGACAGCGTCGCCGCAGTGCTCATCTACCTCATCGGCATCGCAGGCCTCGCCACCATCGCGACCTGACCTGCGCGAGACGCCCCACACCCCGGCGGTGCAGGCCTCGCGTCCGCGGGAGCGCCGCCGCCCCGCGGCACCCCTCCGCCCACGAGGGCGTACTGCACCAGGTCACGGGTTCAGGGGAGCAGGCGGGACGCCAGGTCGCGGACGGTTGCCATGTCGCTGAAGGGGAGCAGGTCCTCGCCCACGATCTGGTACGGCTCGCTGCCCTTTCCTGCGATGAGGACGATGTCTTCGGGCCGGGCCGCGGACAGTGCGTGAGCGATGGCCCGGCGGCGGTCGGCACAACGCTCGTACGGCGTGCCGGTGGCCTCGATGCCGGGAGTGATCTGGTCGAGGATCGCCTCGGGGTCCTCGGTGCGGGGGTTGTCCGAGGTCAGGACGCACAGGTCGGAGTGGGTCCCGGCGATACGACCCATCTCGGCGCGCTTGGTGGTGTCGCGGTCCCCACCGCAGCCGAAAACGGTGATGACCCGGCCCCGGGCGAAGCCGCGGATGGCCGTGAGGACCTTGTCGAGGGAGTCGGTCGAGTGCGCGTAGTCCACGATCACCGACGTGCCGGTGGGAGTCACGAACCGCTCGAACCGACCCGGTACCGGCGGCATATGGGAGAGCGCGGCCACCAGTCCCTCCAGGTCGTGCCCCAATACGTGGCATGCCGCGACGGCCGCCAACGCGTTGGACACGGAGAAGCGGCCGGGAACCGGGATCGTCGCCGGATACTCCCGGCCGGCGTGGCGGAGGGTGAACCGAGTGCCCGACGCGTCCGCGACAAGGTCCGCGGCCCGGAAGTCCGCCTCCTCGTCGAGGCCGTAGGTCGTCACCGCGTCCGGCATCATCGTGCGGATGCCGGCGCCCACGGGGTCGTCCGCGTTGACCACCGCATGCCGGCAGAGCCCCTGGAACAGCCGCAGTTTGGCCTCCGTGTACCGGGCCATCGTGCCGTGATCGTCCAAGTGGTCCTGGGTGAGGTTGGTGAACACGCCGACGTCGACGAAGGTTTCGTCCATCCGGTACGTCTGCAGCGCCATCGAGGTGGCCTCCAGCACCACGCTGCCGGTGCCCTGGTCCCGCATATGGCCCAAGAGGTACTGCAGGTCGGGAGCTTCCGGTGTGGTCAGCACCGAGGGCGGCATGGGGATCACCTCGTCGCCGATCCGGCTGCCCGACGTACCGATCACGCCCACCGAGGCGCCCTCGGAGATCCTCAGCAGCGACTCGACCATGTAGGAGATGGAGGTCTTCCCGTTGGTTCCGGTCACCGCCACCACGTCCATGTGCCGGCCCGGCTCGCCGAAGTAGCGGGAGGAGACGACCGCGGCCGTCTTGCGGGTGTCAGGCACCTGCACGACGCACACCGCCGGCAGCAGTTCCCGTGCGGGGGACGCGGCGGCACTTCCCACCGCGTCGACGAGCACTCCCACCGCCCCGCGCGCGAGCGCCGCACCGATGGAGGCGGGTCCGCCGCCCCGGTGGCCGGGTACGGCGATGAACAGCGAACCCGGCACCACTCGCTCGACGTCGAAGGTGGTGCCCGCGGTGATCCTAGTCGACTCGGTGTCGCCCTGGATGACGTGGTGCTCGTGGCCGGTCAACAACCCGCTCAACTTCACGGTGGTCCCTTCGAAGACGGCTACGGCCCGGCGTGCGGCCCTCGCCTGGCGGCAGCGCCGACGGAATATCGGAACTGCGGTGGTGGGGTGGGAGGCGATGTGTCGCCCGCGAGGCGGCGGGGCCGGTCGGGGGGTCGGTTATCAAGACCGTCGCGGCATGTGGTGCGGCGGGAGGGAGCGGCCGCGGCGCGGCGGGGGAGCGCGCTAGCCGTGGCCGTGCAGGACGCCGCGGCCGACCGTTGGGGCATGGCCGTCGGCAGCGGTCCGGCAGCTGACGCCGGACCGACCCGCGCCGGCCGCACGCGCGACAGGGGCGGCCTGCGGCAGGCACTCTCCCGTGACGCGTCGCGTGCGGTTCATGGGCCGAGTGTACGTGCGCCGGCATGACCCGTACGCCGCGTCGACTCGTCAGCCACCCCAGGTGCACCGATCCACGGGGCGCCGGGCCGCAGCGTCGGGACATTCCCGTCGCACGCGCGATCCGGCCGAGGACGGGGCGTCCGAGGCACCCACAGGAAACTCGAAGGGGCGGGTGCCTTCGCGTCCCGCCCCTTCAGGGTCCGCTCCGTGACCGGTCGGTCAGATCTTGTTGTAGGTCCCGGTGGCCCAGAGGGCGCCGCCCTTCCCGGGGCCGCCGTCCTTCTTGTAGACGACGAAGTTGCCGTTGTCCTGGAGCAGGGCGTAGGCGCCGACGTTGTTCCCCGTGCCGGTCCGCCAGCGGACCGTGCCGCGGCCTTCCTCGACGAGGGTCAGGTCACCCCGGTCCTTGGGTGCCATCTGCAGCGTCACCCGGTAGTTGCCCCCGTAGGTGCCACTGCTCCAGATGGCCTTGCCGTCGCTCTTGCGGTACATGACGAGGTTGTTGTCCTTCTGGAGCACCAACCACACGGTGGCGGACTGGGCCCAGTTGCCCGTCCACCAGCCCTCCGCGGCGTTACCGGACGGTCAGGAGCGCAGCCGGTCGCCTGCCGGACTGCGACGCCCGCCCGTTCGACCTGCCGCTCAAGGCCACGGAACCGCGCCCGCGCCCGCACCGGTGGCGGTGGTTGTCGGCGGGATATCGCCGGCTTGTCGGCGGTGGTCGGTCCGTGTCGGAGGCCTATCGGTGACATGTCGGTGACTGCCGTGACATTGGAGGTGGTTGTCATCGGCCGGCAACCGCACCGCCACCAGCATCGCGTCGTCCCAACTGGCCGGAGCGGCACTACATATGTGACCTTCCGGGTGCCCACCCGGAGGTCCGCGACCGGCAAGGAAATCCCAAACCCCATGACCACTGACATCACGATCATCGGCGCCGGGCTCGGTGGCCTCACCCTCGCCCGCGTCCTGCACGTCCACGGAATACCGGCCACGGTCTACGAGGCGGAGCCGTCCCCCGCTGCGCGTTCGCAGGGCGGGATGCTTGACATCCACGACTACAACGGCCAACTCGCCCTTCAAGAAGCTGACTTGATGGACGAGTTCCATGGCCTCATCCTGCACGGGCGCCAGGCCATGCGGGTCCTCGACCCGGACGGGGCCATCCTGTTCGACAAAGCCGACGACGGCACGGGTGGACGCCCCGAAGTGCAACGCGGCGAGCTGCGGCAGGTCCTGCTCGACTCGCTCCCGGCCGGAACCGTCCGCTGGGGGCACAAGGTCAGCAGCACCCGAGCCCTCGGCGAGGGCCGCCACGAGGTGACGTTCGCCGGCGGCGGCGCTGTCATCACGAACCTGCTGGTCGGCGCGGACGGCGCGTGGTCGCGGGTCCGGCCGCTGCTCTCCCCCGTCACACCCGAGTACACCGGCAAGTCGGTCGTCGAAACCTACCTGTTCAACGCCGACACCCGGCATCCGGCCGCCGCGAAGACGGTCGGCGGCGGATCGATGATCGCCGCCACTCCGGGCCGGCAGATCTTCGTCCACCGGGAACGGGGCGACACACTGCACGCCTATGTCGGGCTGACGGAGCCCCAGGACTGGTTCGCCGCCATCGACTTCACCGCAGCCGCCGTGGCCACCGCCAAGATCGCGCGGGAGTTCGACGGGTGGGCGCCGGAGCTCACCGCCCTGATCGCCGACAGCGACACCGCACCGGTCCTGCGCCCCCTCTACGCCCTGCCGACCGGGCACCGATGGGACCGGGCGCCGGGGGTGACCCTGCTCGGCGACGCGGCCCACCTCGCGGCGCCGAACGGCGAAGGCGCGAACCTGGCCATGCTGGACGGCGCCGAACTCGGCAGGGCCATCGCCACGCACCCCGACGGCATCGAGGCCGCGATCACCGAGTACGAGCAGGCGATGTTCCCCCGTAGTGCCGAGGCCGCCACCTTGGAGGGCGCCGACGCGCAAGGAACGGACTCCGACGACAACGCGGTCCGCGCCCTGATCAGCGCGTCCACCCGAGACGAGTAGGCCCGGCCGCCCGTCCGGTCGCTATGCTCGAAGCCCCGTCCCGTGAGGAGCCATGGCCACCCCCGCACGCAACCTGCCCCAGCTCCTCGCCGAAGCCAAGCGCTGGTTCGACGACGCGTTGTTGGCCAGCATGCGGGCCGCCGGCGAACAGTCCGTCACCGTCGGGCAGGCGGCCGTCTTCGCCGCCCTCGACGAAGACGGCACCACGGTCTCGGGGCTCGCCCGCCGGATGGGTGTCACCCGGCAGACCGCCCATCAGGCCGTGCACGCCCTGATCGGCATGGGACTGCTGGAGCAGGCGCCCGACCCCGCATCCGCCCGCAGTCGCCTGATCCGCCCCACCGCCGAGGGCGCCCGCGTCCACCGACGCGCCCAGAACACCCTCGCCGTCATCGAGGGAGTCCTGGCGGAACGCATCGGCGCCGAGGCCGTCGCCGCCCTGCGCGAGACGCTGACCGTCCCCATGGGGGAGCCCCCGCTCGTGGAAGCGCCCTGAGCGGCCGGGCGGCGGAGCGGCCACCGCCGTCACCTTCGATCCGAAGGCTCCAGTCGTGGTGCAACGACCGAAAAAAGGCGTCCCTCCCGCCGTAGGCCTGATCCGGTAGCCCGCCGCGAGGCCTGCCCGGGGCGGGGGTACAGGAGGCGCGCGGGGGAGTGGCCCACCTGGACCGCACCCCAGATCTTGGGGCCGTTGTGCCGTCAGGCGAGCCGGCCCGGCCCGGTGAGTGGCTGCGGGGTGGGTGGTCGGGTCCGATTCCTCAGAGCGCTATGCCCTGATTAAGTCGATATTCTGTGAAGTGTGATCGAATCCGGGCGGCCCCTGCTCCGCTGGCGCCGCGGCCAAGGGAGACTGGTGCGGCTGTCGCCGGTCGTCCTGACCGTCATCATCGCCAGCCTGGCATACGCCACGCCGCCGGAATTGGCCTTCAGTCGCCTCCTGCCCGCGGCGCCCGCCCTCGCCGCCGCCATGTGGCCCGTGCTCCCCACCGTCCTGCTGGGGACGGTCTGCCTCCTCCTGATGATCGGCCTCAGCCTCGTCTTCCCCGACCTGGGAACGTGGTGGACCGCCGCGGGGATCATCGCGGTCACGGTGGCCGCCGCGTACGGCAGCCACGTCCGGCTCCAGCGGGAGCGCACCCTCTTTCAGGTCCGGCTCGTCGCCGACGCGGCGCAGCAGGTGGTGCTGAGCCCCATGCCGCGCCGCCTGGGGCACGTCGAGATCGAGTCGCTGTACCTCGCGGCCGCGGCGGAGGCCCGCATCGGCGGAGACTTCTACGAGGTGGTCGACACGCCGTACGGGGTCAGGCTGCTCATCGGTGACGTGCGCGGCAAGGGCCTGCCGGCGGTGGGGGCGGCCGCGGCGATCGTCAACGCCTTCCGCGAGGCGGCCTACGGCGAGACCGACATGATCGACGTCGCCCGCCGGCTGGACGCCAGCAGTACCCGGTACAACGCGGCCTTTCCCCCCGAGGGGCCGATGGAGCGCTTCGCCACCGCCCTTCTCGTCGAGATCCCGCACGAGGGCGGACGTATCGACATCCTCAACTGCGGCCACCCCCCACCGCTGCTCCTGAACCGCAGGGGCCTGCGCGTCCTCGAGCCCGCCACCCCCTCGCCACTGCTCAGCCTGGCGGAGCTGATCGGTGATCACTACTACCTCGACACCTTCGACTTCGCCCCCGGCGATCTCCTGCTTCTCTATACCGACGGGATCGCCGAGGCCCGCGCCCGCGACGGCGAGTTCTTCCCGCTGGCCGCCTGGATGCGTCGACAGCCCGCGACACCGCCCCGGGAACTGCTCACGGCGCTTCACCGCGACCTCCTGCGCTACAGCAGAGGACGCCTTGACGACGACATCGCCGCCCTCGCCGTACGCCTCTGGGAGCCCTGAGGCGCGAGCCGGATCGAAGCCGCGTCCCGCGAACCGCGCGGCGGGCGCCCTCGCACCCCTGCTACGGCAAGGGCTGCTGGGGTGTGGTGTCTGCTTCGGCGGCGTCGGCGAGCGCCTTGGCCGCCGCTGCCGCCGCCTGGGCCGCGTCGCTGGCGGCTTGAGTCGTCCTGTCCTCGGCCGCGGAGACCTCCCGGGTGGCAGGCGACTTCGGCAACACCTCGTTGAAGGCGCGGGAGACGTTTTCCAGTGCGGAGGTGAGCTCGCCGGGGATCACCCAGAAGGTGCTGCCCTGCCCCTGGGCGAGTTGGGGGAGCACCTGCAGGTACTGGTAGGCCAGGAGCTTCGGGTCGGGATCATTGCGATGGACGGCCTGGAAGACTTCGTCGATGGCACGGGACTGGCCTTCGGCCCTCAGGATCTCCGCGGTGCGTGCGCCTTCCGCCCGCAGCACGGCGGACTGCTTGTCCCCTTCGGCGGTGAGTATCTGCGACTGGCGCTGTCCCTCGGCGGCCAGGACGGCGGCCCGCTTGTCCCGCTCGGCGCGCATCTGCTTCTGCATCGCGTCCTTGATCGACTGCGGTGGGTCGATGGCTTTGATCTCCACCCGGTTGACCCGCAGGCCCCACTTGCCCGTCGCCTCGTCCAGGACACCGCGCAGCTGGTTGTTGATCGTGTCCCGCGAGGTGAGGGTCTTCTCCAGGTCCATGGAACCGACGACGTTACGCAGAGTGGTGACCGTAAGTTGTTCGACCGCCTGGAGGAAGTTAGCGATCTCGTAGGCGGCCGCTCGGGGGTCGGTGACCTGGAAGTACAGGACGGTGTCGATCTCGACGACGAGGTTGTCCTCGGTGATGACCGGCTGGGGTCTGAAGGAAACCACCTGTTCCCGGAGGTCGATCACGGGATAGACGCGGTCGATGTAGGGGATGACGACGTTGAGGCCGGGCGTCAACGTGCGGTGGTAGCGGCCCAGCCGTTCGACGTTGCGGGCACGGGCCTGAGGCACGATGCGTACCGCCCGCAGGACGGTGAAGACGGCGAGGAGCGCGGCGAGTAGGCCGACGATGAGGGCCGCCGATGTTTCCATGGTCACTCCCGGGGATAGACGAGCGCGGTACTGCCGCTGATCTCCATGACGTCGACGGTCGTTCCCGGCGCGATCACCAGCGTTTCGTCGTACGCGCGGGCAGTCCATTCCTCCCCGCCGATACGGACCCTGCCGCCCCGCGCGGACACCTCCGAGACGACATAGGCCGCCCTGCCCACCAGCGCCTCCACGCCGAACCGCTCTCCCGGCGGTTGGAGGTGGCGCACGGCGAGGGGACGCACGAACCACAGGCTCAGCGTCGCGACCAGCGTGAAGACGACGAATTGCAGGGGCAGGGCAAGCCCGATCGCGGCGCAGGCGGCGGTGATGGCCGCGGCTCCCGCCAGCAATCCCAGTGCCGCGGTCAAACTGAAGACCTCCGCCACAGCCAGCACCGCGGCGACTATCAGCCAGATCAACCACGGATCCACGGGAGCCCCTCCTGACTCCTGGGCGCCGACCAAAGCGCAAATGGATATAAAACCTTGCATGAGGGATTTACCCATTTTCGGGGCCATGTCTCACGTCGGCCGCCCGGCCGGGGCGGCGGTGGGGCGCGGGGAACGGCCGGGTGTCCAGGCTCCGGGCGTCGTCGCCCGCGCTCCGCGGTGTGACGTCACGGTCATCCGAGAGCCTTGTGCCGGACGTGAACGGTAGTGGAAGGTTGGACCACATCCTTCCCCCGCTCCATGCCCGGCCAGACGGCCACCCTCCACTCGGCGGCGACCCCCGCTGTACAGCCTTCTCGTGAGGTGGAAGTCCGCATGTCCCGCCCTGTTCGCATCCCGCTCCCCGGCGGACTCCGCAGAGTGGTCACTCCGACGTTGCGTCTGCTGAAGCTTCCCGCCCAACCGGCTCCGGTCCTTCGAGAGACGATTCCGGCGGCAGCGGGGGCCGCGGTGCGCCGGACCCGGGAGGAGGAGCTGCTGGAGAGTCTGCCGGGGGTGGTCCGTCACCGGGGACGTCTCGCCCGTGTACGCGATGACCTGCTGCCCTCCGCCGCCCGTGAGGCGAACCTCCGGGTGGTCGGGGAGGCGCTGGAGGCAGCCCGCGTCCCCTACGGTCTGGTCCCGGACGGCGGGCTGGTCCACCGTGTGGCGATCTCTCCGGGCGACCGTCCCCACGCCTTGCGGGCACTCGCCGCGGCCTTCGCCGGACGGCTCGTCTACGTCCGGTTGCTCGGGCTCGCGGGCGAGCCGGTCGATGTGCTTGCCGAAACGCTGCTCAGCGCCGTTGCGGATGCCGAAGATAAGCAGGGGCCACACGCCTCGACGACGGACGGAAGGCCGCACGCGAGGGTCACGGGACTGCGCGTCTACCAGCCGGTGGTCACCTCCGGCAGAACCCTCCGATACGGGGCCGACCACGGCTGTGACGTCGAGTTCTGGGAACCTTCCGGGTCCGGAGCGGGCGGGGTGGCGTCACTTCGCGAAACACCGTACGGCTGGTGGGTCCCCTCCATGACGGCTTCGGTCACGCGCCGAATAGGCGAACGCGGCTACCCCGTCATCGACGCGCTGGCGGGCCGCTTCCCCCACGACATCACCTTTCCCATCGACGCCGTGATCACTTGGGTGGACTCCTCCGACCCCCAGTGGCGTCGCCGCCGCGACCTGGCCGCCGCCGGCGCCGCGGCGGCCAGGACCGACCGAGCCGAGCACCGGTACCGCGATCGCGGGGAGCTCCGCTACTGCCTGCGCTCCATCGCCGCCTACGCCCCCTGGATCCGACGCGTCTTCATCGTCACCGACAACCAGGTCCCGCACTGGCTGGCAACCGAGCACCCGCGGATCACCGTTGTGGATCATCAGGACCTCTTCACCGACCCGGCTGCGCTGCCCGTGTTCAACTCCCACGCCATCGAGAGCCGGCTCCACCGCATTCCCGGCCTCGCCGAACGCTTCCTCTACTTCAACGACGACATCTTCCTGGGGCGCGAGCAACAGCCCCAGAACTACTTCCTCGCGTCCGGGCTGCCGAAGGTCTTCCACGACCAGCGGGCCGTGCCCCCGGGGCACCCGGACACCGACGAGGGGGACGACGTCTTCACCGCTTCGCAGAAGGCCACCCGACAGGCCGTCGAGCGCGCCGCAGGGCGTACCTACCCCTACATCCTGGCGCACGCCCCGTACCCGCTCAGCCGAAGTCTGTACGCGGCCGTCGAGGCACGCCTGCCCGACCTGCTCGAGTCCGTCGCCCGCTCCGTGTTCCGCAGCGCCGCCGACATCGCCCCGGTCACCCTCGCAGCCCACTTGGCCCTCGCCGAGGGCCGGGCCGTCGAGGGCGACCTCTCCCACGCCTACATCGCCACCGACAGGTCGGAGCGGATCCGGCAGTTGCCGGACATACTCCACGCGCGCTCGACCGACGCCATCTGCCTGGCGGACGACGCCGGCTCCGAACTCTCACCCCGCGACCAACACCGCGCGGTGACAGCGTTCCTGGAGGCCTACTTTCCGGTGCCCTCCCCGTACGAACGGCCGTAGCGGCCACCGCGAGGACTCTTGAACAATGCCCCGTCGGACACGCACCGCGCCTTCCGACGGCACGACGAGCTACTGGATGCTCCAACGGTGGCGATGATCGGGCTCGTTGGGACAGGCGAATACGTTGAGCTCGCCCCAGCGGCCTACGGTGAGCTCCGTGGGAGTGGCGCAACGGTGAGTGGGCTGGTCCTGGTCCTCCACCGGTTTCCAGCTGCCGGTACCGCCGTCCCATTCCGAGCTGTCGATGGTCAGCAGCGGGTGCGTCGGCGTCGTGCAGGTCCGACAGGCCATGGGATACGGGTCGGTCGCGTGCCGGGACGCGAAGCCGCCGACGCGCCGGCCGGGCGGGATGGACAGGTCGTACCGGTAGCCGGGCGGCTCTGTCGTGTCCTCGTCCGCGGTCTGCTCGGCTTCCTCTTCAAGGGCTTCCTCCCAGGCGTCGATCCGGGCGCACAGTTCCTCGGGCAGGGGAGGCCGGCGAGCGGGGGTCATTCGGTCTTGGAACGCGGCGTTTCCGGCGACGGTCGAGGACGGTCGCCCCGTGGGTGAACGGCGGTCCACTCCCCGACGGTCGCGGTGTCCAGCCCGCTGTCCGCGGCGATCAACGCGGCGGGGACGCCGGCGCGGGCGGCGGCCTGCGCGGCCTTCCGCAGGTCGGCGATCGGGCTCGCCAGCCCCTTCTCACGCACCGCCGCGGGTGCCGCGGCCAGCCTGCACGCATCGGCTGCCAGGCGTCGCGTCGCGTTCCGCAGCCGTTCGCGGGCCAGTGCCGGGTCGGCGGCGGGCCGGGGTTTGTGCGGGCCGTCGGACCCGGAAGCGACGGATGCCGGGCCGGGAGCAGACGCGGAGTCCGATGGCGGCGGATCGGTCAGCGGCTGCCGGTCCGCCTCCGCGCTGAACCACACCCCCACCGTCACCTCAGGCCGGCGCTCCTCCATCTTCGCCAACAGGACGAACGCGGCCTTGTCCTGCGCCGTGAACGGGGGCTGGGTCATCGAGCGCGGCCACAACCGGTAGCGCAGGACCACGTTGATCTCCGCCGCGAGCAACGTCAGCCGGGCCCCGATGTACAACCAGGACAGCAGCCCGATCACGATCGCGAAGAAGCCGTAGACGTCGGTGGCATGGGCGATGGCATGACGGACGTAGAAGGTGCCCGCGGCCTGTAGCGCCTGCCAGAAGGCGGTGGCGAGCGCCGCGCCCACCAGGACGTCACGTACGCGCACCGTGACCGCGGTCAGCATGGTGAAGGCGGCGAGGAAGACCCCGAAATTGACCACCGCCGCCACCGCCAACGTCCACGGACCGGCCAGCACCCCGAGCCCCGAGCCGAGGCCGGCCAGGGTGGTGGACATCAAGATCGCCAAACCCAGCAACGCCAGGACCGTGAATCCCCGCAGCTGCCGGCTGACGTATCCCGGCCAATGCTTGAAGGGAACGTTCCATATGGTGTTCATCGCGTTCAGGGACGCCTGACCGAGCCCCAGGGTGCCGTAGATCGCGCCGAGCAGACCCAGTGCCAGCGCCATGCCGCTGCCTCGTAGCGGGTGCGCGGAACTGCGCAGCTGGCTGCCGAGAACGGGGAAGTTGGCCAGCGCGGAGGTCACCAGTCGATGCTCCAGGGCGGGATGCCCACCGGCCACGAAGCCGAGGATCGTCGAGAACAGCAGCAGCAGGGGGAAGAGCGCGAACATCCCGTACCAGGCGATGAGCGTGGCCTTGCCCCCGGCCTGGTCATTGCCGAACTTCTGCATGACCGCGAACGGCAGTCCCACGATCGCGTGACGCTGTTGGAACTGGTCGACGCGCCGTACCACAACCTCCGCGCGGTTCATCGCGCCACCTCCGGGGCAAAGCTGCAGGCGAGGAGCCCCTCTCCCATCGTGCGCCCGATCGACCTCCGCCATCCAGGCGACGCGGTCCGACGACGGGCCGGCGGCGCCGCGGGACGGCCCGATCGGGTACGGCGGGGCACGCCCCCCATCGACGCCTACTACCGGCCTGGAACGCGGCGGCTTCTCTTGCCCGCCATAGCGGATAAGAAACACGTAAAGATCGAGCGCATGGTCGGAGGGTTGCCGGGCAGTAGGCGCTTCGGAGGTTGATAACTATGGTTCCCCTGCTTCTTGTTCTCCTGCTCGCTCTGATCCTGTTCGGTGCCGGATTCGCGGTGAAGATCCTTTGGTGGGTCGCCATCGCGGTTCTGGTCCTGTGGCTGATCGGTTTCGTTGCCCGCCCGAAGGGTGGCAGTGGCCGCTGGTATCGCTGGTAGCCGAACGACACCGACGCGGTACCGGTTTTGCACGGCGGTGGCCCGCACCCTTCCCAAGGGTGCGGGCCACCGCCGCGTCGTCGCACCCGGGCACCCGGGCAAGGGCTCCGGGCATTGGACACGGATGTGTACCGGGTGAAAGCGGACGCCGGGGGTAATCGGGGGACAGTCGGGGCGGTCGCCGTGACGCAGCAGGGAACCTGCTCACCTCCAACGATCGGCGGCCGTCCCGGCCCCGATCGCGGCGGCAGGAGTCGACATCTGCTGCGGGCACTCCTACGAGGCTGCTACGGGAGGTTCGGTCGAGCCGTCCCCTCGTCGTCGGCCGCCGGGTGCGGACGGATCGGCAGGAGCAGCCGGAATCGAGTGAGTCCGGGGCGGCTTTCGACCGTGACGGTGCCGCCGTGCGCGTGGGTGACGGCGTCGACGATGGCGAGTCCGAGGCCGGTCGACCCGGTGCGGCGGGAGCGTCCGGTGTCGGCCCGGGAGAAGCGGCGGAAGATGTCGGGCAACAGGTCCTGCGGGATGCCGGGGCCGTCGTCGGTGACGGCGAGGTCGGCTCGTTCCGTGTCGGCGGTCAGTGCCACGACGACGTGGGTACCGGACGGGGTGTGGAGGTGGGCGTTGGCGAGGAGGTTGGCGACGACCTGGTGCAGCCGGTGCTCGTCGCCCGGGACGATCACGGGATCCTCGGGCAGGTCCAGTTCCCAGCGGTGGCCGGGGGACAGGGCGTGGACGTCGTCGAGTACGTCGAGGACGACGCGGGTCAGGTCGACCGGCCGGCGGTCCAGTGGGCGGCCGGCGTCGAGACGGGCGAGCAGCAGCAGGTCGTCGACCAGGGCGCTCATCCGGTGCGATTGCGCCGCCACCCTGGCGAGGGCATGGCGTACCTCGTCGGGGACGGCGCCGGGGTGGCGCAACGCCAGCTCGCTGTGGGCCCGGATCGTCGCCACGGGGGTGCGCAGCTCATGACTGGCGTCCGCGGCGAAGGCGCGCAACCTCTCCTCGCTGACGTGGCGGCGGGTCAGCGCGTCGCCGACGTGGCCGAGCATGCGGTTGAGGGCGGTGGCGACCCGGCCGACCTCGGTGTGCGGATCCGCGTACGGGACGGGGTCGGGCATCGCGACCTCGCCGGTCGCCAGCGGCAGCCGGGTGACCTCGGTCGCGGTCCGGGCCACCTGTTCCAGCGGACGCAGGGAGAACCGGACCCAGAGCGCTGCGGCGCATCCGGCGGTGATCAGGGCGGCGCCGAAGACGATGGCCTCCACCGCTTCCAGACGGTGGACCGTCTCCTCGACGGGGTGCAGGGGGAGTCCGGTGATCAGGACGTCGCCGTCGTCGCCCGGCGCGGCGACCACCCGGTAGCGGCCGAGGGAGGACAGCCTCACGCTGTGCCCCTGGGCGTCGGGTCGCACCCCGCCCAACGTGCGGATGTCCCCCGGGCCGAGGGGGACGGACCGCTGGCTGGTGTCGTCCACCACGGCGGCCTGGGTCACCCGGCCGCCCAGCAGGCGGGCACCGAAGGTTCCGGCCGCCTGGCCCCGGGTGTCGGGAAGATTGTCGGAGTCGGGCCTGGCCTCGTGTTCCAGGCTGGCCGCGAACCGGCCGCCGCTCGCGGTGAGCTGCTGATCGACCCGACCGATGAGGAACCCGTGCAGCGCGAGGACGGTGACCAGTCCGACAGCCGTACAAGCCAGGCCCAGGAGCACCACCAGCCCGGCCGTCAGCCGGGCCCGCAGCGAGCGGGGCGGACGCAGCCGGCGCGGGAGCGGGGTCATCGCGGTTCCGGCTTCAGTACGTAGCCCAGTCCGCGGACGGTGTGGATGACCGGTGGCCGCCCCGCGTCGATCTTCTTGCGGAGGTAACTGATGTACAGCTCGACCACGTGCGCGCGGCCGCCGAAGTCGTAGGACCACACCCGGTCGAGGATCTGCTCCTTGGACAGTACCCGCCGGGGGTTGCGCATCAGGAACCGCAGCAGCTCGAACTCGGTGCGGGACAGCTCCACGACCTCCCCGCCCCGGGTGACCTCGCGTGCTTCCTCGTCCATCACCAGATCGCCCGCCACCAGACGCGGGCTCTGGTCGCCGCGGGCCATCCCGGCGCGCCGCATCAGCCCCCGCAGCCGGGCCAGCACCTCCTCCAGGCTGAACGGCTTGGTGACGTAGTCGTCACCACCCGCCGTGATGCCCGCGATGCGGTCCTCCACCGCGTCCCGCGCCGTCAGGAACAGGACGCACACGCCGGGACAGCGCTCCCGGAGCGAGCGCAGCACGGAGAGGCCGTCCAGGTCGGGGAGCATCCAGTCCAGCACGACGAGGTCCGGCTCGAACCGTGCCGCGCTCGACAGG
The DNA here is from genome assembly GCF_055231995.1 of Streptomyces sp. Tek67B01. NCBI lineage: Bacteria > Bacillati > Actinomycetota > Actinomycetes > Kitasatosporales > Streptomycetaceae > Streptomyces > Streptomyces sp. Tek67B01. The sequence goes on along the minus strand of NZ_JBUYUY010000001.1, from coordinate 486,054 downwards.
GCTCCGGCCGCGTCGCCCTCGGTACGGACGTCCCAGCCCTCCGCCCGCAAAGCGGCGCCGAGCACGTCGGTGAGGTCCGGTTCGTCGTCGACGACCAGGACGCGGACCGCGGTGCCGTCAGGTCGAAGCAGTGGGGAAGGGGAGGTGGCAGGGTGCATGGTCCGTCCAGCATCGCCGATGACGGCGTCTCGCCGGGGCCGTCCAACCTTTGAGTTTCCTCTGAATCGCCTCGGAAGGTGCCCGTTCAAAGGGTTCTCAGAGCAAGTTCCGTCAGGGTGTGACCCTGCCCCAGCAGCCGCGCCGCCCACGATGGCGGGCCGGCTCCCGATCGAGACAGGAGACGCCGTGGCCGTTCATCCAGCCGTCGACGCCACCCGGACATCCACGCACCGGGCCGTCGGGCAGTCGCTCGCACCGCGTCTCGTTCCCGTAGTCGTCCACGTGCTCGGGTGGGCCGGCGCGGCCGGGGTGCTCGGCCTGTGGTGGGCCGACACGACCTCCGTGGTCGGCCCGGCCGGCTGGCTCACCGACGCGGGCCGCATCACGGGCCTGCTCGCCGGCTATGCGTGCGCCGTCACCGTCGTCCTCATGGCCCGTGTCCCCTGGCTGGACCGCACGGTCGGGACTGACCGGCTCGCACGTTGGCACGCGGCCGGCGGCCGGTACGCGATATCGCTGATCGTCGCCCACGCCCTGCTGATCATCTGGGGGTACGCACTCACCGGCCACGCCGGCCTGGTGGACCAGACCACCACTCTGGTCCTGCACTATCCCGACATGCTCAAGGCCACAGCGGCCCTTCTCCTGTTCCTCCTCACCGCCGTCGTCTCCGCCCGGGCCGCCCGGCGCCGGCTCTCCTACGAGACGTGGCAGTTCCTCCACCTCGCCACGTACGCGGCGATCTTCCTCGGCTTCGGCCACCAGCTCGCGAACGGAGCCGACTTCGTCGGCAACCGCAGCGCACAGGTCCTGTGGTACGCGATGTACCTGTCGGCCGCCGCCCTCGTGCTCTGGTTCCGGTTCCTCGTCCCGATCCGGTCGGCTCGCAGACACCGCCTCGCCATCGCGGAGGTACGACCCGAGGGACCGGGCGTCGTCTCGGTGTACGTCACCGGAGAACACCTCGACGAACTGACCGCCCTGCCCGGGCAGTTCTTCCGCTGGCGCTTTCTGGCCCGGGGCATGTGGTGGACGGCGAGCCCTTACTCGCTGTCCGCCCCCGCCGACCCGGACTTCCTGCGGATCACGGTGAAGGCCCTCGGAGGTCACAGTGCCGCCCTGGCACGCCTCACTCCCGGCACCCGGGTGTGGGCCGAGGGCCCGTACGGCGCTCTCGTCCCTCGCAACACCCGCGCCGACCGCACCCTGCTGCTGGCGGGAGGCATCGGGATCACCCCGCTACGCACCCTGTTCGAGACGCTGCCGGGCGACCTGACCCTCGTCTACTGGGCCCGTACACCGGCCGACCTGGTCCTGCGCCGGGAATTGGACGCCATCGCCGCCGCGCGCGGGGCCCGCGTGTACTACTCGGTCGACGAACCGGCCGGGCACGCGCTGCCGCTCACCGCATCACACCTCACCGCTCTCGTACCGGACCTCGGCCGGCGCGACGTGTACCTGTGCGGGCCGCCCGGCATGACCCGAGCCGCCGACACAGCCCTGCGTGCGGCCGGTGTCGCGGCCCGTCGAATACACCAGGAGTCCTTCGCCCTGTGACACCGCTCCCCGCGGCCCGTCCATGCCGCGCCGCCCGTCCATGTCGCCCGACCGGCCGCCCGCTCGTCGTCGCGGCGGCATCCGCCCGTACCCCCAGGAGCCGCTCGTGCGCCGTACAGCCCTCACCACCACGGCAACCGTGGCCGGCATCGTCTCGCTGCTCGCGCTCAAACCGCACCACAGCGCCCACCCCGCCGTCTCCGCGCGGCCGTCGCCCACAACGGATCCCACGTCCGGCGCGACGCAGGGACCCACGGGGGCCGGCCGCTCCGGCACATTCACCGGAAGCGTGATCGACACGCGCTACGGGCCCGTACAGGTCGCCGTCACGATGAGTACGGGCAGGCTGACGGCCGTCGAGGTGATCCAGGTCCCCACGGAGAACCGGCGCGACCGCGAGATCGCCTCCTACGCCGTACCCCGCCTCACCGACGAGGCGATAGGTGCGCAGAGCGCGGAGATCGACGCGGTGTCCGGTGCCACCTACACCAGCGAGGGATACATCCGCTCCCTCCAGAGCGCCCTGGACGAAGCCCGTGCCTGAGCACCAGCCCCGCCCGACGGAGCGCCTGCGCCACACCGAACATGTCATGGGCACGGTCTTCTCCTTCGACCTGCGCCACCGCCCCACGCGAGCGGCCCGGGACGCGCTGAGGGAGGCGGTCGTCTGGCTGCACCACGTGGACCGAGTCTTCTCCACCTATCGCCCCGACAGCGCCATCAGCCGCATCGGCAACGGATCGATGAACCTCGCCGATGCCCCGCGGGAAGTCGAGCACGTCCTGTGGATGTGCGAGCGGGCGCAGAGCGCGACCAGGGGATGTTTCTCGGCACGCGCCGGGAACCGCCTGGACCCGTCGGGGCTCGTCAAAGGCTGGGCCGTCGAACAGGCTTACGCTCTCCTCCGTGCCGCCGGAGCACCCAACAGCATGGTCAACGGCGGAGGAGACCTCCGGCTGGGCGGTGAACCGGCCCCGGGCCGGCCCTGGCGCATCGGCATCGCCGACCCCTGCCGACCCGGTGGGCTGCTCACCACGGTGGAGGGACGCGACTTCGCCGTGGCCACGTCCGGCGGCGCCGAGCGCGGCCCGCACATCCTCGATCCCCACACCGGCCGCCCCGCCCACCGCCTCCTCGCCGCCACGGTGACCGGGCCTGACCTGACCTGGGCCGACAGCTGGGCCACCGCTGCCGTCGTCCTGGGGCCCGAAGCGCACGCGTGGATGGCCTCGCAGCCGGGCTACGAGCTCCTCACGGTCGACCTCGACGGGCAGGCCCGCCGAAGCGGCGGATTCCCGCTCGCGGTCGCTTCAGGCGACTTCGGCCGGGATTTCGCCGTCTGAGACCGGGCGAGGGCGCGTAACGGGCTCTGGTGCGAACGGGCATCATCCCTCCTCCCCCCCGCGACCTCGGCGTACTGCCGGCCGCACCGCGCGGGGCACGGCACTGCCGGACGGCGAGGAGGGACCACAGGCGGTGTCAGGGACGCGGACGGAGCAGACTGAGAGAAGAGCGAGCAACGGAGGGCCGTTGTGGATCACGAGAAACCGCCCGGCGCACACCGACACAAGCATGGCGCGACTGCGCGCAAGGACGGAGACTTCCGCACTCCCGAGCGGATCCGGAACCGGACACATCACACCAGCGGCGAAATCACCGCGACCAACTGAGCGGATCGGCACGGCCGCAGCGCGGAGGCCCGTCATGTTCCACCGGAGTTCGCCCCGACCGGGGCACAGACGTTCACAGGGTGTGCCCCACGTGACGGGGCACCGGCACCAGGCGGAGACGAACACGCTGCGGCGGCCGGCGGACCGCACGCGCACCCGCTGGCTGCTCGCCTTCGCACTCTCCTGCCTGCTCGCCGTGGCCGGTGGGATCACGGCGGGGCTGACCGTCATGGACTCCGGTCTCCGCGCCGCCGCCGAGCAGGCACGACACCGGCACGGGGTGGTGGCGACCACCATCGACGCAGCCTCGCCGCGCACCGCCACCCGAATCAATGGCGCGCCGCCCACGACGGCCCGGGTGCGGTGGCAGTACCCCGCCGCCTCCGGCCACATCGCCCGCCTTCCGGTCCCGCCCGGAACACGAGCGGGGACGCCGGTCCCGTTGTGGGTGGACGACAAAGGGGAGGCCACACGGGCTTCCCGCTCCACGAGCGAGATCGCGGCGGACGCCGTCGCGGCCGGAGCCGCGAGCGCGGGCCTGATCACCTTCGCGGCCGCCGGCGTCGTCTTCCTGCGACTCCGCCGCGTCGAAGCACGAAACCTCGTGCAGTGGGAACGCGAATGGGACCGCGTCGAACCGCGCTGGTCGGGCCGGCTGCGCCGGGACCGGGAGTCCGGTGATGACTGATGCTGCGATGCACCCACGGAGCCCCGTGAGCGGTGGGGGGCGGGCGTGGTGCGCCGGTCGGGCGGGATCGGCTCCGGGTCGGGGGGTGATTCGGATCGGCAGGCGGCGACAGCACCCGGGACACCGCCGCCCGCCCGAGCCCCTGTGCGGGTGCTCGGCTGCGGCGGTGTCCGAACCGGTATCAGCCCCATAGGGGCGTGACCCCTCACCGTCACGGTGTCTGCCGCGCCTTCGAGCGCGTGCGGCGGCCGGTCGCGGTTACCCCTGTTTGATCGCGGAGATGTCGAACTCCAAGACGATCTTGTCGCCGACCAGCACACCGCCGCCTTCCAAGGCCGCGTTCCAGGTCACACCGAACTCCTTGCGGGAGATCGCCACCGATCCCTCCAGGCCGACCCGCAGGTTGCCATAGGGATCGACGGCATTGCCGGTGTACTCGAAGTCGATGGTGACGGGGCGGGTGGTGTCCTTGACGGTCAGGTCGCCGGTGACCCGGTATTCGGTGTCGGAGCGCGGCTCGACCGAGGTGCTGCGGAAGGTGATGTCGGGGAAGGCCGGGGCGTCCAGGAAGTCGTTGGTGCGCAGGTGTTGGTCGCGCTGTTCGACGCCGGTGTCGATGCTCTCGGTCTTGATCACCACCTGGGCACTGGAGCGGGCCGGATCGGTGCCGTCGAGGTGGGCGGTTCCCTCGAACTCGTGGAACGCGCCGCGGACCTTGGTCACCATGGCGTGGCGGGCGACGAAGCCGATCCGGGTGTGGGCCGGGTCGAGGACGTAGTCCCCGGTGAGCTCTGCGATGTTGTCGGTCATGGTTGAGATGCCTCCGAAGGACCGGGATCCGGGCAGCGGTACGCCCGGATTGTTCCGGACCCACGCTAGGGCGCGACCGATCCCGGTCCCGGCTGGACGCACGGGCGACGGCAGAGTGCACTCTGACCAGCGACCTCGGGCCATGAGCCGGCCGCTGCCTGCAGAGCCAGTCAGGCGGTCAGGCGGTCAGCTTCTTGAGTTCCGCGTCGGCGCGCTCGTTGACCAGGGCGAGGACGCGGCCGGCGGCGGCCAGGTCCTCGGCGGGTATTCCGCCCCAGATGCGGGCGGTGATGGGGGCGGTTTCCGCCCCGATCGCGGCCGGCAGCTCGCGCCCCGCCTCGGTGGGCCGCAAGTACGCGCCGTCCGCTACGAGCAGCCGCTTGGCGAGCAACTCGTCGAGAGTGGCGCTGATGTCGGCCGGATCGGCCTTGAGGGAACCCCGGACCCGGGTGATGAGATGCTCCGGCGTCTGTGGGGAGTCGGCGGTGACGGCGGCGCGCAGTGCGATCTGCTGCGGGAACGTGATGCCGTGCCCGGCCAGGACGTGCTCCAGGACGCCACGGGCGGCGTAGTGGGCCAAGCCGAGCGCGCGGCCGTCGGCGACGGGTGCGGTGGAGTCGGTGGTGGATGCGGTGGCGGTCATGGTGTTGTTCCCCGAGTTCTCTCGTCGTTCGGTACGGATGGTGCGAGAGGTGCGTCGAGCAGGGTCGTCAGCTCGTCGGTGAAAGAGCGCGTCCGGGGGGCGTCCAGACCGCCGAGCGGCTCCAGCAACTGCTGAAGCAGTTCCTGGACCACTGTGATGGCCTGCCGCGTGATGGTCATGCCCTGCTCGGTGAGGGCGAGCTGTACGGCGCGCGGGTCGCGGGGATCGCGGGTGCGCTCGATCAGGCCGGCCGACTCCAGGGTGCGCGCCAGCTTCGAGACGTACAGCGCCTCCAGGCCGGTGTGGTCGGCGAGTCGGCGCTGACTGGGCCGCTCGCCGGCGCGTTGCATGCCGTGCAGCGATGCGACCAGTGAGTACTGGGCATGGGTGAGGCCCAGCGGAGCCACTGCGCGATCGACCGTGACACGCCATTTGTTGGCGAGCCGCCATACCAGGAAGCCGGGGGTGGTGCCCGGTGAACCCTTGCTCATGGCAGATAGGGTACATGGCTAGTATGTACATGGCTAGTATCTTCGGGTGGATATGACGCTCGGGCGAACGTGCGGCACTCCGCCCGTCATGCGCCTGCGGCGTCCTCGGCCTCCCAGCGCAGCAGGTCGCCCGGCTGGCACTCGAGCACCTCGCAGAGCGCGGCGAGCGTCGCGAAGCGGACCGCCTTGGCGCGGCCGTTCTTGAGCACCGCCAGGTTGGCGGGCGTGATCCCCACGCGCTCCGCGAGCTCACCCACGGGCATCTTCCGCCTGGCCAGCATCACGTCGATGTCGACGACGATCGGCATCAGATGACCTCGTCCAACTCGGCCTGCATCCGCGCCGCTTCGACATCGCGCGCGACGGCCTGGGCGAGCAGCATCCGCAGTACGAGCACGATGAGCGCGACGCCCAGGATGGCCAGGCCGACCCCGCCCATGATGAGGGTGACTCCCGGGTCCTCCCGCTGCCCCGGCGCATTGAGGGCCGTGACCGTGAACCACACGAGGGCGGCCGCCACGATCGAGCCGATCACGCCGTCCACGTACCGGAAGGCGGCGTGGGAAAACACGGTTCCGCGTCGCACCATCGCCACCAACCGCCATACGCAGACCAGGGCGACCTGGACCGACACCATGCCCAGGATCGTGACCACGCGCAGCGGGGTCAGCGGGAGCGTGCCGTCCTCCGGGTCGGTGGCCAACGCCCACACCATCAACGCCTGGACGAAGACGGTGCCGGCCAGCACCACCACGAGCACGGCGCGCAGAGCACCGACTGTCAGCTTTCCCACGGTCCATCCTTCCATCGAGTTGCAATGGAAATCTATCGAAAGTCGATAGATAGGGCAAGGTTGCGGGCTGGGCCGCCCTCTCCGCTTCCGTCCGCCCCGAATCCCGACGGTGATCCTCGAACGAGCTCGCTCAGGAATGGCTGACTCCTGATCCGGTGGGCAGCCGTGCCTGGTCGTTGGAGGGTCCGAGCTTCGTGCGACGATCAGGCTCCATCCGGCGGTCGCGCTGCTACCCGCCCTGCCGTCGGTCGCACGTCACCCTCTGAGCAAGGAGTTCCATTCGCATGTCCATACCCCCGCAGCCACTGTCGTCCAACGGGCCGGGCCCACAGCCGGGGCCGTACGGGCAGCCCGGGCCGTACGGTGGTCCGCAGGGGTGGTACGCGCCGCCGCTGCCGTCGCAGAAGTTCAACGTGCCGGCCATCGTGGCGTTCGTGATGTCGATCGTCTGCGCGCTGCCGCTGGTCCCGCTGATCCTCGGCATCATCGCCCTTTCGCAGATCCGCACCCGCGGCGAGAAGGGCAAGGGCTTCGCCATCGCGGCGATCGTCATCCACTGTGTGACCATCGCGGCTCTTGCGATCTTCCTGACCCTCGGACTCTCGGGAGCCCTGGGCGACCACCCCGCTCCGAAGCGCGACACGGGTGGCCAGGTCACCGGTTCGGGCTCCAGCAAGGTGAACGACATCCGCGAGGGGGATTGCTTCAACACGGACGGCGACCTGGCGGAGTACCAGGACGAGGCCGACAGCCAAGCCGCCCCCTCGGTTCGCGTCGTGCCCTGCGATCAGCCGCACGAGGGTGAGGCGTACGCCGTGTTCGACCTGGCGCAGGGTCCGTACCCGGGGAAGGAAAAGGTCGTCTCGATGGCCGAGGAGAAGTGCGGCGGCACGGATCTCGCCGACTACGTGGGCAAGGACGCCAAGCTCTCGGAGAAGCTCGAGGTGTACTACTACTTCCCGCAGGCCGCCACTTGGATCCTCGGCGACCGGAAAGTCACCTGCTTCGTCGGCGACACCAGCGGCGCGAGCACCGGCTCGCTCCGCGCCACCGGGTCCTGAGCCGCCGACTTGAGCCGTGGGGTCACCGGCCGCGTCCGGGGTGGCGAGTTCGCCTTGGCGGCCGGCGCTCAACCCGTGAAGGCGGCGAGGGCCAGGCGCTGGGCTATCACCGGGGCCCGGTCGTCGGCCGAGGAGGTGCCCGCCGCGTAGACGGCCCGGCGGTTCAGGTCGGGGGTGGCGAAGACACCGGACTTGTAGCCGAGGTCGCTGCCCGTCTTGCCCCACAGGAGGGTGCCGTCGGGGAGCGGGAACGACATCAGGCCGACGCTGTAGCAGGCGGTTCCCTTCGCAGGGCCCTGGTTGCAGTTGGAGGAGCCCGCGTAGGGCAGGGGCTTGCCGTCGGTGCCGCGCGGGACGGTGAAGAGTTCGGTCTGCTGGGCCGGCCGCAGGAGGCGGCCGGTGAAGAGGCCGGTGATGAAGCGGTCGAGGTCGGCGGTGGTGGAAGTCATGCCGGACGGCAGGCCGCCCTGTTCGTTGACGTCGACGAGCCGGCCGGTGCTGCGTGGCAGGTAGCCCGGGAGGTACGGGCGAGGGACGGGCGTGGCGCGGCCCGGCACGGAGGCGGCCGTGTCGTGCATCCCGAGCGGCTTGAGGACGCGCCTGGCCACCTCGTCGTGGAAGGAGTGGCCGGTGAGGGTCTCGATGAGCTTGCCGGCGATGCGGTAGCCGAAGGAGTTGTATTCCTGCTCGGTGCCGGGGCTGAAGCGCGGGCCGGGTCCGGGGCGCCCCTCAGGGCGCAGTGTCTGCTCGATGATCTGATCGAAGCTGAGCGAGTCGAAGCGGCCGTCGATGACCTCGTCCTCGGAGGCCGGAGATGAGCCCTCGAAGTCCTGGGGCAGCCCGCTGGTGTGATTGAGCAACTGCCGCACCGTGACGGGTTCCTTGAACCTGTCGTCGGGCAGCAGCGCGGGCAGGTAGTGCTGGACGCTCTGGTCCAGGTCGACGCGGCCCTCGGCGGAAAGCTGCAGGAGTATCACGGCTTCCATCGGCTTGCTGATACTGCCGATCCGGAAGTGCGCCCCGGTGCTCAGCGACTTCCCGGTGACGGTGTCGCCGGACGTGCCCCGCCACGTCTCGCCGTCGCGGTGCACCTCCGCCACGACGCCTGCCGCGCCGTCGTCCGGGCGCAGGGCGATCGCCTCGCGCAGGGCGGCGCGGTTCAATCCGGGGGCGGCACCGGTGGCCGCCTCGGCCGGGACGACTACGGCGCACAGCGCGGCGGCGGTCGTGAGGGCGGCCAGGGACATGGCCGACGGATGGCGCAGGGACATACCGACTCCGCTCGGTGAAGGCTCGGAACTGGTGTTGCTTGCGCCTTCGAGTCTTCCCGCCCGGGCGTCGCCGCTCGATTCGGGATCACCCTGACCCGCCCCTGAGTGGCCCCTGACGATCACCCTGACCAGACGACGATCACCCTGACCAGACGATCCGCCGGTCCCGCGCTCCGCCGACCACACCCGTGACGTACGAGCTCCCGCGTCAGGTTTCCAGATATCGGCCTGCGGTTGTCCGGTCGTCATCCGCCCTGCCCGTGGGGGGAGGCTCGTCGGTACCCGCGCCGCGTACCGACCGTGGCGCGCGGGGGTGGCCCATCTGCGTCCATTCGGCAAACCACCAGGCGCCGGTGATCACGGCTCCCCACACCAGCCCGCTGAGCACGGCAACTTTCCAGGAGGTGTGCTCACCCCAACGTTCCACGCCTGTCAACGCCACCCAACCAACCCCAAGTACAACTGCCGTACGAACACGTCGATGCCTGAACATGCGGCCCGACTACCCCAAATCCGTGCGCTAAACGGAAGCCGCACTCGATTGTTGGGATTGGCGGGCGCTTCACAACCCCGTATGGCCGCGCCGGTACAGCGGCGGCGTCGCACACCAGGACCACGGTTTCGACCCCGACCTCCTGACGTCGACCGCCCTCTTCCGGCGCGGGCCTCCCCTCGACGCTCGCCGCCGCGCTCGTGAACACAGGCGGCGGCAACGGGGCTGTACCGCGCTGCGTGGCTCGGGTCCCGTCAGGGCGACGGTGGTCGCCGCCCTCGCAGCGTCGTCCGCGAATGCGGCGCCCTACCAAGGCGGCCGTCGGCGATCGGGGGCGGGTTCATCGCCCGGTCGATCGTCCGGCCCTCTTCCATGGCCGGAGCGGACGGGACCGGTCCGGTAGCTCGTCGTCCTCGTCTGCGCGGGTACCGCCGTCGCGAAGCTGGCGCCAGTGCGTGCGGTACAGCACGGCGTAGATGGCCACCAGCAGGGCGCACACCTGCATACCGAGGCCCAGCGCCAAGAAGGACCGCTCGCTCGACAAGGCGTTCGTCAGGTAGGTGAAGTTCATGCCGAAGAAGCCGGTCAGGAACGACAACGGCAAGAAGACCACCGAGGCGATGGCGAGTTTGTTGATGACGAGGTTCTGCTGGTCGGCGACGAGAGAGGCGTAAGTCTCGGCGGCGCGCCGGGTTTCGTCCCGCAGGGACTCGATCTCCACCATCGTGAACTGCACGGTGCGCTCGTGCGTACGGTTCAGCGCCGCCCGCTCCTCCGAGAGCTCGGGATTCGCCATCCTGCGGTGCGTCAGGAATTCCTGTGCGACCGCGGCATAGGGCAGGAACGCACGGTGCAGCTGGGCGGCGCGCCGGCGCAGCTTGGCCAAGCGACGCACGTGCTGCGGCTGCCGCTGCTCGAACATCTCCTCCTCGAGCTCCTCCACCTCCAGCAGCGTTCGCGAGGCGGTCCGGCGGAAACCCTCCAGCACACCGTGCAGGAGGAGGAACACCGTGATCGCACCGTTCGAGGGCCTGTCCTGCGGCAACTGCTCGAAGAAGGTCTCGATCAGAGCGACGCGCCCGTGATGGACCGTGATGAGGTGCCGCTCGCAGGCGAGGACGTGGATGTGGGTGATGTCCGCGCCGTCGGTCACCGGCACGACGCACCCGACAGTGCCCTCGTGGTACTCGGCCCGTACGGGTTCGTACCGTCTGCCGAACCACTCCCACCTCTTGTCGGCCAGTCCCAACCGGCGGGACAGCGGCTGCTCGTCGGACAGCGGGTCTTCGCCTTGGTCGATGTCCACGATCAGGAAATCGGGGCCTGCGAGACGTTCCCGGGCCTCGGACAACGCTGTGCGAGTGACGACGCCTTCCGGCACCGACACCACCGATACGATCATCGCGCCTCATCCCGGATGACAGTGTGCTGCCGGGAAGCGGGAAACCCGACTCCTTGCTTGCTGCTCCCGGCCGCGTTTCGCAAGCAAGGCGAGACACCTCGACCCCCGAGGCGCAACGTCCGGCACGCTACCACCCGAGGCCGAGCGAGCAGCGGTGTCGACCACCGGGTCGGGGGCTCACGGGCGACGTCACCCAAACCGGCCTCCGGTCTCCGGCTGCCGTCGTGGACGGCGTACGGGACGCCGCGCAGCAGACGCGCCGCCCGCGGCGGCCGGCAGCGGGGCGATGTACGGGTGCGGGGCCGCAATCGGCTCCCGCGAGGACATCCCGGTGGTCATGTGGTCCTCCACTGGTGGTCGGGGAGGAATCGCACGTCGTACTGGCGAGGGACAGTGGCGAACCTCTCGGGAGCGGGGACGACGGGCTGGCGTGGCAGGCCGAACTGTTCGGCGGGGACGCCCAGGTTTTCGAAGAACCGCTCGAAGGTGCCGCCGGGGCCGGCCGCGACGCCGACGACCTGGCTGTGGTGGCGCTCCATGCGGTAGGCGTGCGGGCAGTTCTTGGGTACGAAGCCGAAGTCACCGGGGGTGAGGAGCTTTTCCTGCTGGTCGCCGTCGGTGTCCTCGACGAACAGGCGGACGGCGCCGGCGGTGATGTAGAAGACCTCGTAGGTGTCGGGGTGCAGGTGGGCGGGGATGAGGTCGCCCTTGGGGCCTTCGACGGTGAAGAAGTTGAAGGCGTTCTGGGTCTGCTCGCCGCCCGCGTAGATGGTGATCAAGTCGTCGAACAGGTGGGCGCGGTCCCCTTCTCCCTTTTCGATGAAGTAGGGCTTGCCCGGCTCGGCGGGGATGCGGGAGGTCTGCCGGTAGGCGGTGGCGTACTCGAACGTCATGGGTCTCTTCCAGCCTCGGAATCCGAATGTCAGGTAGCCTGACATAGGGGTTCGCCGGAGAGCAAGCCTCCGCCGGCAGCCCACCGGCGCGAGGCCGGCTGGGCAGCGGGCAAGGGGGCGTGGGGTGTGTCAGCCGAGGGGTAGTCGCAGATAGGACTCGTCCCCGCGCGGGGAACTGATGGTGGTCGTGCTGCCCTCGACGGTTGCGTGGGAGTACAGCTGGTCCCTGCTGTTGACGACCAGTGCCAGGCGGTGGTCCGCGGGCACGTCGTAGGCGGCGGCCTGGAGGTCCCAGGTGATGGTGACGTCCTGGTCCGGGACGAGGTCGGAGAGCGTGTACGGCTCGTGCGTGATGATCCGCGCGGTGGCGTCGGCGGCGATGTCGAACAGGTAGGCCACCACGGTCGTGGACGGGGCGGAGCTGCGCACGGTCAGCCGGACCCGGGGGATGCCCCGGATGCGGCGGGCCGCCTTCCGGTCGTCGGCGCCGGCGCTCAACGGCCCGGTGGTCCAGACTGCCAGTTGCTTGCGGTCGAACGCTTGCGTCGCGTAGGCCTTCGGGTTGCCGTTCCACTCGGCCTTGCCGGTCTGCACGATCCCGTCCATCGCGGTGGCGTCGGTCAGGGCCCCGGCGGCGAACTCGCGCGACCAGCCCGAGGCGGGGTGGGAGCCCAGCAGGCCGTCCTGGTCGCCACCGGTGGCGGTGTCGGCCAAGTACCACTGCTCGGTGGAGGTGGTGACCTCGTCCCACGTCTGTCGCGGCTCACGCACCGCCGGGGTGACGACGCTGTCGTTGCCGCTGCCCGCGTCCGGCTGCGTCTTGTAGGTGAACATGACCTGGCTGCTGACCTCGGGCCACGTGGGCACGTCGTTCGCCGCGCCCAGCAGGTGGTGGTCGAGCCAGGCGTATGCCTCGGCCATGGCGAGGTTGGGGCCGGTCGGCCCGTTCAGCGGCCCGGTCAGCCCGGGCCCTTCCGGCACGGCGTGGTCGCCGATCCACAGGTTCAGCCGCTTGGGGACGGTGAGCCGGTTGAACGTGGCCAGGACCTGGTTGACCGGGAACAGGCCTTCGTGCCAGGTGTTGGAGAAGAACGTCGGCACGCCGCGGGCGTTGGTGGCCTCCACGTAGGACTCCGGCGCGCGCTCCGTGCCCCACTCGACGACCTGTTCGATGTTCCGGTTCGCCGCGAAGTCCGCCAGGATCCGCCGGGTCTTCTCGTCGAACTTGCGCTCCACGGGTCCGCCGGTCAGGCTCAGCAGCACCTCGACGGCCTTCATGTGGCGGGTGTCGTTGTCGTAGAGGCTGGTGGACAGGTTGCCCCATGTGCTCAGCGCGACGACCGCGTCCACCCGCTCGTCGTGCGCCGCGACGAGCTGGGCGATCCCGGATCCGTACGACTCGCCCAGAAAGCCGATCCTGCTCGGCGCGAAGCGCCGCACCGCGTAGTCGATCACCGATGTCCCGTCGGCCCAGTCCTTGGGGCCGCCGACATCGATGGTGCCGCCGGAGGTGAACGGGCCGTCCACGAAGCCCCCGCCGGCCGCGGGCAGGGTCAGGCCGATCCCGCGCGGGGTGTAAGCCAGCACGTGATAGCCGCGCAGTGCCAGGCACAGGTGCGCGTACTCGAACAACGGCCAGCCGACCGGCGTCCACCCGGCCGGGACGATGACCAGTGGGCGAGGCTCGCTCGTCTTGAGCTTGATGGTGTGCGCCGCGAGCCGCTTCCCGTCCGCCGTCTCGATCCACGGGAACCCGACCGTGGCCAGGCGCAGCACGGTGTCGGTGAGCTCCTTCAACTCGGGGGTGAGCAGACTCTGCGTGGCGGTCCCTTGCAATGTGGCGACCAGTGCCTCGCCCAGGTCGGCCGCCTCCCTGTTGACGCTCGCCCCGGCCCCCCAGATGCCGTTGTCGGCGACCTGCTTCAGCTGTGCCGTGGTGACCACGCCGACCGATGCTCCTGTAGGCCTGTTTCCTTGCGTACCGCTCACGTAGGTGTTCCCGCTCTCTCATCTCGCAGCTTGGTGGCAAAAGCCTCACGCATATGCCACACGGCGATCATGAAGCTTGAAGATCATTAGCAGCAGGGCGTGAAGGAGGGCGCGCGAAGCGTTCGGGCGGTCTCGGCGTACGCCGGCAGACAGGTCGCCCCGCCAGCCGGGCTCAACCGCGCCCACCCTGTGGACCACGCCGCACCCACCCCGGCCGCGGTGTCCTCGTCGAGCGCGACGAGGTCCACGCAGGATGACCACCCCAACCGGGCTATGACTCAAGGTGGATACTGAGTCCGAGGTCTGACTCCGCGCTACGTGAGTGCGCCTCAAGACGGACGTCGTCCGATCCTGCGGGCGGACGCGGTCGGACGGGGCGGCCTGACAATCTCTGGGGTGTCGAAACAAGCCCGCCACCCTAGGAGTTGCCCTCGTGTCCATCACCGCGCCGCTGCCCGCGCCCTCGAACCTCGTGAGTGCTCCGGCCGTCCCCTTGTGGGCTCGGCGCGCGGCGGCCGCGACCTTATGGGTGTCCCTGCCCTCGGCGCTGTGGCGGCTTGCCGTGGTGGTCGGTGTTCCGCTGGGGCTTGCCGAGTCGGAGTACGACGCGATGCTCCTACCCGGTTGGGGGTATCTCGTCCTGCCGTTGCTGTGCGCGGTGCAGGAGGGGCTGGCCTGGCTGACGCTGGGGTTGGTCCGGCCTTGGGGCGAGATGTGGCCGCGGTGGATCCCGCGCCTGGGAGGCCGACGCATCCCCGTGGCCGCCGCGGTCGTGCCAGCGGCGCTCGGCGCACTCGCCTGCACGGTCTACGGTGTGCTCTTCGTCTGGACGACGCTCCACGGCGAGATGGCGATCACGGTGTGGGGCGAGTGGCTGATGAACATCTGTTACGTGCCGATGGTGGCGTGGGGCCCGCTGCTGGCCGTGGTCACCGTGCACTATTACCGGCGCCGCACACGCGCCTGAGGAGCGTGTGACGCCTGGCCGGGGGGAGCGCAGCGGTTGAGTCGCCGCACAGGCCGGGCGAGCGGCGCTCTGTGACGCCGGGACGGGTGCGAGCTGCCGGCGGACAATCCCCGTGCGGCGATCGATCGAGTTGGGGAACACTGTGCGGATGAACTCCGTAGGCTCCCGGACAGCGCAGGAACGGGCCCTTCACCACGTCGCGGAAATGGCGTCGGGCCCTCCTGTGGACCCGACGCTGCGGGTGACCCTCAACTTCCACCCGGACCGACTGGTGCACGGCAAGCCGATCCTGGACACCTTGGCCGAGGACGGCGTCTACCGCTCGCAGTTCGTCACGGGGACCGGCAACGGCGGACTGACCGCGTATCCAGGTGGCGACCGATGGCGATGGGAGAGCCGGATCTTCGACGGGGCGTACGACGAGGCACCTGCTCATGAGCGGCCCGTCTACGGGGCTTTGAACTTCCGCCGCAAGCCCGTCGGCGGGGCGCCACGATTCGGATCCGCCCACTTTCGACTGGGTGCCGAGACGCCGGCGCGGACCACGTTCTGCTACCCGGACAGTTTCCTCGAACCCTCGAACTTCGGTGTCGCGGCCCGCATGGGGCTCCTCGAACTCGCCCTCGCCGATAGCCAGGACGAGCTCGACGACTACATCGAGGCCCAAGTGCACGGGCCGGTACGGCTGCGCTGCCATGCGGAGGCGCTGGTCTTGGACCCCTGCTACCGCGGCACGACGGTCGAGGCCGCGGCCCTGCGACTTGGCTGCCCGGTGGAGTGGCACCCGGGCTTTCGACTCGGGGTCGAAGAACTCCGGCGTCACCCCGGCTACCGCGGCCAGGAGTACGTCGACTTGGGCACGCGGATGGCGGTCGACGGCGTGCTCGATCCCAGGATCGTCGGCGACGCAGCACGTGCCGACCGCTTTGACCCGCCGGCGGTCAAGAAGGTGTGGCACTACCTGGCCCGATTCGGGGCGCCCGCGAAGGCGGCCGACAGACCGGTGAACCCGGCATCGAGGCAGGGGGCTGTACCCGACGGCCCTGCTTGAGAGGTGGGTGGCGGAGTTCGTCCGCTATCCGGCCGCCATCCCCACCCCGAGTCATGCCGCCAGGGGTGGGCGAGCGGGAGCTGCCAGTGCGACTCCCAGCACGCCGCCGACGAGGAGGCCCACGCCGTGGTTGTTGGTGAGGAGACACAGCACAAGACCTGCGGCCGGGATGAGGAGAGCCACCCAGCGCAGGGCCACGACGCTACCGCGCGCCGCGTACCAGGTGGCGAGTGCGCCCACGAGGCCGCAGATCGCCACCGAGTCGCCGCCACCTTGGAGGCTCCAGCCGGCCATGCTCACCGTCTGCGCCGTCACACCGCTCGTCGCGAAGACCAGGACCATACGCCAGGGGCCGAACTGCCGCTCGGCGATCGGAGCGACGATGGCAAGCGAGGCCAGGTTGACCAAGAGCTGAAACCATCCCGACGACTGCACCAGCAAGGCTGTCACGGCTCGCCACCACGCACCATGAGGGTGTCGCTCCAGCGCATCGATCATGGCGGGAACAACCGCCTGGGCCACGCCGAGCACCACCATGGTGGCCACCAGACCCGCGGCGGCCTTC
Source organism: Streptomyces sp. Tek67B01 (assembly GCF_055231995.1). NCBI lineage: Bacteria > Bacillati > Actinomycetota > Actinomycetes > Kitasatosporales > Streptomycetaceae > Streptomyces > Streptomyces sp. Tek67B01. The sequence goes on along the minus strand of NZ_JBUYUY010000001.1, from coordinate 469,551 downwards.
GGGACCGGCCGCTGCCACGCCCGAAGCAAGGCCGGCGGAGGAGCCATCTCCTCGCGACGCTCTCCCGCTAGCGTCGCCAGGAGCCGGATGCCCGACACGACGACCACCACCGCGCACCCATAGAGCAACACACTGTGCATGTTCATGATCAAAGCCTGCCAGATGGCGACTCCCATAGGGCAGTTACTGCCGACCGAGCGGTGGCGCACCGCCCCTGTCGGCCGGGCTCCAGCCGGAACGAGAGGACGGCGCCTCATCCGCAGCGGCTCGGGGTCGGCGCGCGTCAGCGCGTCTTCGGAAACACCGCTCGTAGGGTCGTGCCGCGCATCGTGAGGGCGACGCGGACGACCGGGAGTACGCAGAGAGCCTGCATCGCCGCGTACCACCACGGGCAGACGCCCGGGATCAGGTCCACACCGACGATCGCCATCGGGAAGACGATCGAGATGCCGCGCAGACGCTCGAAGGCGCGTCGAGAGCCCTGGGAGGCGGAGACGGTCAGGCGGTGGAGCAGCACCGCGATGAGGGGGAGCAGGATCGCGCGGACCCACATGAACGGGTTCACCATGTGACCCGTGCTCGCGACCGCGATGACCGCCAGGAGTGCGGCGGCGGTGAGCGCGCCGTAGATCTTGACGTTGACCCGATTCGCGCCGAAGGCAGAGCGTGCAGCAGGGGAGTTGAGGAGGACCGGGTCGGTGGTCGTGGTGTTCGCGTTGGTTTCCATGGCTGTGACGCTACGGAGCAGCCGTATGACGCGGTATCGGCCTGGGCCCACAGCGGGGTGGGGCCGGCCCCACTCCCCGGCCTAGCCGGGACGTCGCGGGCCGCGGGCAGTGCACAGTGGGGGCAGCGAACGAGAAGCGAGGGGGAGTCATGGGACAGGTGGGTTCCTGGGTGGTGCGGGCCGGGGTGGGGTTCGGGCGCGCATGCGTCGGCGCCGCCGTCTGCATGCTGGTGCCGGTGGTGTGGGCCGCCGCAGTCGGGTTGGGGGTGTGGTGCGGGGCGGAGCACCCGTGGTCGTGGATCGGGCCCGCCGTGATCGTGTGCGCGGGCACGCTCGCCCTGGCGCAGACCGTCTGCCGGGCGGTCCGGTTCCTCGTCGCGCGGTGGACCGGAACCCACATCCCCACCGGGTACCGGGAGGCCGGGCCGGTGACGCAACTGTCCACCGGCTACTGGTGGAACGGCTTCAGCTATGAGCGCAGCCGCCGGGACGCCGTCATGGACCAGCGGATGCGGCTGTGGTGGAGCGACCCCGCCACCTGGCGTGACCTGCGGTTCGCCGTCATCGCCCCGTTCACGGCGGGGGTGGCGGCCGCCCTCCCGCCGGCCGCGCTGGCCGTCGCCCTCCTCGGGCTCGCCCGACCCGAAACCGTCGCGCCCCTCGTTGGCGCGTGCGCCCTGGTCGTGGCCGTCGGCTGCGCCCCGTACGCCTGGCGGTCCCTCCACCGGGTGGCCGTCCGCTTCCTGCGGCCCTCGCCCGCGATGGCGCTGGCGGAGCGGGTGGACGAGCTGACCTCCCAACGCGCCGACGCCACCGTCGCGCAGGCCGCCGAGATCCGCCGCATCGAGCGGGACCTCCACGACGGCGCCCAAGCCCGGCTCGTCGCACTCGGGCTCTCCCTGGCCACCGCCGAGCGGCTGATGGACCGGGACCCCGAGCAGGCCAAGGCGCTGATGCGGGAGGCGCGGGCCGGCGCCGCCGCCTCGCTGACCGAACTCCGCGAGCTGATACGGGGTATCAGCCCTCCCGTCCTCACCGAGCGCGGGCTCGTCGACGCCGTCCGCGCGCTCGCGCTGGACGTCCCCCTCGGCGTGGCCGTCAGCGCCGGCGGCCCGCTGCGCCTGGACCCGCCGATCGAGTCCGCCGTCTACTTCGGAGTCGCCGAGCTCCTCACCAACGCGGTCAAGCACGCCGGGGCGGCCCGGGCACGCGTCTCCCTCGTCCGGGACGACACGGGCATCGTCGTGGAGGTCGAGGACGACGGCCGGGGAGGGGCCGACATCAGGCCAGACGGCGGACTCGCCGGCCTGCGCCGCCGGCTGGCCGCCTTCGACGGCACGCTCGCGATCACCAGTCCCCAAGGCGGCCCGACCCGTGCCAGGATGGCCGTGCCATGCGAATAGTCGTAGCCGAAGACCTGTACCTCCTGCGCGACGGGATGGTCCGCCTGATCGAGGCGTTCGGGCATGAGGTGGTGGCCACGGCAGCCACCGGGCCCGAGACGCTCGAAGCACTGCGGACGCACCGCCCGGACGTGTCCGTCATAGACGTCCGCATGCCCCCGACCCAGTCGGACGAGGGCCTGCGCGCGGCCCTCACCGCCCGCGCCGAGACCCCCGGCCTGCCGATCCTGATCCTCTCCCAGCACGTCGAGCAGCTGTACGCCCGCGAACTGCTGGCCGACGGCTCCGGCGGCGTCGGCTACCTCCTCAAGGAGAGCGTGTTCGACGCCGACCAGTTCATCGGCTCCCTGGAGCGCGTCGCGGCGGGCGGCACCGCCATGGACCCGGCCGTGATCGCGAAGCTCCTGTCGGGCAGCGCCCCCGACCGGGGGCTGGGGCGGCTCACCGAGCGCGAGTACTCCGTGCTCGGCCTGATGGCCGAGGGTCTGTCCAACCACGCCATCGCACGGCGCCTCTTCCTCAGCGAGGGCGCCATCAGCAAGTACACGACGTCCCTGTTCGGCAAACTCGGCGTCACGGACGACGATGACACCAACCGCCGTGTCCGCGCGGTTCTCACCTACCTGAACAAGTCCTGACCCAGGTCGCGGGTTCGTAGACACGGCTCCGGCGCCCGGCGTCGTTCACGTCAACGGCGACCACCGGGGGGACGGCGGGTGTGGAGCGAAGCCCAGCGGGGTAGGCAGGGAACGGGCTTCCACCCGGGGGCCGGGGCGATCCTCGGATCGCCGTAAGGGCATGTACAAGGGAATGATCATGGCGCGTGGCACGGTGAAGTGGTTCAACTCCGAAAAGGGCTTCGGGTTCATCGCCCAGGACGGAGGCGGCCCGGACGTCTTCGCCCACTACTCCAACATCGCCGGGAACGGCTACCGGGAGCTGCAGGAGGGCGAGACCGTGACCTTCGACGTCACCCAGGGGCAGAAGGGCCCGCAGGCGGAGAACATCACCCGCGCCGCCTGACCCTTCGGGGGGAAGTCACTGTGCAGGGCGCCCGCCGTCCCAGGCGGGCGCCGTTGCGTTGTCTGCCCGCGTCACGGTTTACGGTGCAGTTCCCTCGACTGCCCCCCGTGGCGGCGCCGCACGCCACTGGGTCGTCGTCTGGCCGCCACGGTCCGGCTCCCGGATTTCAGGCGGCCGGCCGCATCGGCAGGCCCGACGACGAACAAGACGGTGAGTCCGAATCCGCGCTCCGATTCGGTTCGTGGGGAGCCCGGTCACGGAGAGGTCTGCCGGCGTCTGCCGCATTCTTCGACGCGACCGAGGCGCCCGCCGCGGTCAGTACGGCCGCCGGCTCGGTGCCCCGTGGTGTGCCGACGGCCGACCACGACACCGCGACGGCGGGCGGCCCCGAGGCCTGGTTCAAGACGGGACGAGCCGCTCGTGAGGATTTCCACGATCAGCGGCAACCTTTCCGTACGCGGTGGCAACTGAGGGGGAACAGTGCACCTCACCCCTAGGAGCGACCACGCATGTCCCCCGCCTCCCCCCAGCACCGCGCCGTCGGCCGTCGAAGGCTCGCCCTGTTCGCCGAGTACGCCAACGCCCGAACCGGCCTCGGCGCCGGTGGGGGACCGGACCCCTTCTGGCTGACAGGGGCCCGGGCGGCGACCACCCACACAGCCCGCTCCTACTCGGCCGGCGCCGACGGCGGGAGCCCGACGCTCTGATGGGCACGACCACGCAGAACCGCCCCCGGCCGGCCGAGGCCGCCGAACGACCGTCGAACGGGCTGCTACGCTCCCGCACCCGCCCGGGAACGCCCCACATCGCACCGAGAGGCCGCACCGAGGCCATGACCACCGATGAGGCGTCCGATGACTTCCACGACTTCTTCGAACGCCACCACGCAGAACTCTCCCGCCTCGCCTACATGCTGACCGGCGAGGCCGACGCCGCCGACGACCTCGCCGCCGACGCGATGGTCGCGCTCTGGCACCGCTGGGACCGGGTCCGCCGCGCCGACTCCCCGGCCGCCTATGCCCGCGGGGTCGTGGCCAACCTCGCCCGCAGCCGGATCCGGAGCACGGTGCGCGAGAGACGGCGCGTACTGCTGTTCTGGTCGCACCGCCCGGAACGTACCGACGGGCCGGACGTGGCCGCCGTCATGGACGTACGCGCCGCACTGGACCGGCTGCCGTTCCGCAAGCGCGCCTGCGTCGTCCTGCGGTACGCGTTCGACCTCTCGGAGAAGGACACCGCGCACGTGCTCGGCATATCAGTGGGTACGGTCAAGAGCCAGACCTCCAAGGGGACGGCGGAACTGCAGCGGCTGCTCGGTGCCGGGGCCGCAGGCGAACTGGTGGGGAGCAAGAACCGATGACGGACGGACTTCGCCACCTGCTGCGCGGGAGCGCCGAGACCCACCGGCCCGACCGGGCCCGCATGCTGGCCCGGGTGGAGCGCGGCACGACCCGACCACAGCCGCCCGGCCGCCCACACGACCGCGAACGTGGCGGGGCCCTGCCCTGGCCGAAGGTCATCCTCGCGACCCTGGCCACCACCGGCGCCCTGGCGGTGGGCGGCTTCGCGGTCGTCGCCGTCGTCCGCGCCCCCGAGGCGCCGCGGACCACGATCGCCACCGACGCCGGCACCCCCACCCCCGCACCGCCCTCCCCGGCCGGGACTCCCTCCGCCGCGCCGCCGTCCACCCCCGCCGCGCCCGACTCCAGCCGGACCCCCGCGGGGCCCACCACCGGCGGCCCGTCCCCTTCCGGCTCCGCGCCGACCGGCCCTCGCCCGACGCCATCCGCAGCCGGCGCCCGCACGTCGGACGGTCCGCTGTGGGCCGACGGCTCCGTCGACCCCCACAGCAACGTCTACTGGGCGCAGAGCAACGTCACCCTCAAGACGCGCAGCGCGCTCTCGGCTCTCACCGTCGAACTGCGGATCGCCCTGGGAGGCGGGGTGAAGACCACCGGCAGCTGGCTGACCCGCCCCGCCGCCGACTTCGACGTCTCCGTCCACGAGGAGGGCCGCTTCCTGGTCTACCGATGGACCCTCAAGCCCGGAAAGACGGTCCCGGCCGGCCAGCACGTCTTCGCCGGTCAGTACGATCACGCCCCCGGCGGACGCGACGCCAAGGACGACGGCTACCGCGCCGAGGCCACCACCCCTGCCGGCAAGGCCGCGGTCTGGGGTGATTTCGCGCGCACCAGCTGAATGGTCCTTCACGGACGTACCGGCTGGAGTCGCGTGGAATCCGCGCGCCGAGGCATGTGTGTGAGACGCCATGCGTGATGTGCCGGCACCGACCCGTCCAGTGACACCCCAAGGGCCAGGCGCAAGATGACGCGGCCTCGACCCAGGTCGGCGGCAACGGGCGGCAACCTATCGCGCTGCGGCGGCAACTGAGCACTGACAGTCCGCCTCACCGAAGGATCGACATCACGTGTCTGCTTCATCGCACCGCCGCTCGCCCGCCCCGAAACGCCTGGCCCTGGTCGGCGCCGCCTCCCTCGTGGCCGCCGGTCTCGCCGTCGTGCCGCTGACCATGAGCGCGGGCGCCGCCACCGTCGACCTCGCGCACGCGGTGCTGCCCGCCAACGACGGCTGGGCTGCCAGTGGCTCGGGCACCACTGGCGGACACGCCGCCGACGCGGCGCATACCTTCACCGTCTCGACCCGCGCCGAGCTGGCCAAAGCCCTCAAGGCCGGCCCCGAGGGGACCCCGAGGATCATCCGGATCAAAGGTGCGATCGACATGAACACCGACGATTCCGGCAAGCCCCTCACCTGTGCCGACTACGCAGCCGGCACGGGCTACTCGCTGAACTCGTACCTGAAGGCCTACGACCCGGCCACCTGGGGCCGCTCCAAGCTGCCCTCAGGCGCACAGGAATCGGCGCGTGCCGCCGCACAAGCCCGGCAGGCCGCACGCGTCGTCCTGAACGTTCCCTCCACGACCACGATCGTCGGCGTGCCCGGCTCCGGCGCGGGGATCGTCGGCGGCAGCCTCCAGGTGAGTACCGCGGACAACGTCATCATCCGCAATCTCAGCTTCAGCGACACCCGTGACTGCTCCCCCCAGTGGGATCCGACAGACGGATCCACCGGCAACTGGAACTCCCAGTACGACGCGGTCTCCGTGCGCCGCTCCACCCACGTCTGGGCCGACCACAACACGTTCGGCGACGGCCCGCACTACGACAGCTCGAACCCCTCCTACTTCGGCCGCGAGTACCAGGTCCACGACGGCGCCCTGGACATCACCAACGCCTCCGACCTCGTGACCGTCGAGTACAACCGGTTCACCAATCACGACAAGACCATGCTCATCGGCAGCAGCGACAAGGACACCAAGCTTCGGGTGACGCTCCATCACAATCTCTTCCAAGGGATCGTCCAGCGCGCCCCGCTCGCCCGGGTCGGCCAGATCCACCTGTACGACAACTACTACGAAACGGCGACGCTCAACGGCTACGCCCACAGTTACAGCATCAACTCGCGCGCCGACGCGCAGGTCGTCGCCCAGAACAACTACTGGGTTCTTTCCGACGGCCGGAAGGCCTCGCAACTGCTCAGCGGGGACGGCACCGGCGCGGTGGCGGGCAGCGGCAACCTGGTCAACGGCACGGTGACCGACCTCGTCGGCGCGTACAACGCCGAGCACTCCGGCAAGAAGATCGAGGCGGCCGTGAACTGGACGCCGAAGCTGAACGCGGGCCTGGAGCCGGCGAGCGCTCTGCCCGCCAAGCTCACCAAGACGACGGGGGCGGGCGTACTGACCGCGACGGGCGCGACCACCGCCGGCCGATAGCGGCACGACGATCCCTCGGCCCGCCCCGAGAAGGACGAGACGTCAGGCGGCCCCCGTCGGTGCGGGCCGTATCCACCTCATGAAACGCACAGTGATGTCAGATCTAAGAACGGCCTCGCGCCTGACGGCGTCCAAGCGACCGGACGCCCGCCGGCGTGGGATCGTCGAGCCCGGCGGGGGTCTGGTCGTCGCGGCCGAGCTGCGTGGGTGCGGGGCCACGGGCACTCGTTGACGATTCGGACCGTGCCGCCCGGCCCTTGATGGGCGGCGCGGACGCAGGTGCGCTCAGCGTGCCTTGTGCTCAGGAGCATGACGGCCAGGCACGGCGGGCCGGTTCCTCCCGGAACCGGCCCGCCGTCCACGGACCGGCTCGGTCAGGAAGGGTCGCCGTACACCACGCCACGGCCGTACGCGCCCAGGTACACCCTGCCGTACACGTCGGGGTCGCCGCTGATGACGTTGACGGCGAGTCCGCCGAACTGGTGCTGGTCGTCGTTGATCCGGACCCAGCCCGAGCCGCCGTCGGTGGAACGGAACAGCCCGGTGACGCCCTTCACCTTCCCGCTGAGGTAGAGCGCTTGGTATCCGGCGCCCGGGGCCGGCTTGCCGAACCCGATGGCGCTCGCCTGCTCCACGCCGCCGAGCTTGACGAAACTCGCCCCGCCGTTGGTGGAGTGCCGCAGGCCGTTGCCTCCACCGGCGATCCACAGGTCACCGGCGATGCCGGGCGTCGCCTTGAGCTGTCCGTCACCCAGGCCGGTGGCGCGGGCGCTGAAGTGCCTGGCGCCGTCGTTGCTCGCGTAGAGGGTGCCGCCGCTGAGGGCGTAGAAGGCGTTCGCCGCCGAACGGTCGGCGACCACGACCGCGTCCTTGGGCAGACCGGAGGCCGCGGTCCAGGCCGAGCCGCGGCTGGTCGAGTAGTACGGAACCTGGCCCGCGGGGGTCCACACCACGGTGGCGCCGTCCGCCGAGACAGCCCCGGAGCCGCCGCCCGCGTCGCTCACCGGCGACGCGGCGAACGGTACCCAGTCGGCCCCGCCGTTGGCCGAATAGGCGCCGTGCTGCGCGCCGCCGAGCCCCACCCGTACTACGAACCGCGGCTTCGACTGGGCGAAATCGATACCGGTGGTGTTGCTGAACAAGGGGTCGGAGAGCGCCTTGGAGGGGACCTTCGTCAGATCCTCGTGCCGGAAGCCGCTCACATCGCCGAGCGCACTGATCAAGGGAAGACCGGGAGGCTTGATCAGTCCGAGCGTCGCGGTCTCCTCCAGGCCCTTGGCCGGGATGGTCCAGTGCGTCGCCCGGCCCCCGTCCGCCGCGGTCACGTCGTTGCTGCCCCACATCCCCGACCCCGTGCCGTACAGCACGTGCCCGGAATCGAAGGGGTCGACGGCCAGGGCGCCCATCCAGTGACCGATGCCGGTACCCACGTAGGGCGCCGCGGAGCTGTCCCGCACCGAGGTCGCGCCGAGCGCCTTCCAGGAGGCGCCGCCGTCGGTCGACCGGTAGACCTCGTCCGAGGGCCACCAACGGTCCAGCGTGGTGACCATGACCGTGGACGGGTGCCGGGGATCGACCGCCAGGCCGGCGAACCCGTAACTGCCGCTGGACGGTGAGACGTTCGTCCAGCCCCCGGTGGACGGCGTGTACTTCCACACCGAACCGGCCGTCACCCCGTTGGGGCCCGGCGCGTTGGTGTACGTCACGTACAGGGAGCCGTCGCCGGACAGCACACCGTGCTGCGGCAACTGCCCCGTGGGCCGGCCGGGCACGGCCTGCCAGGTGCTGCCGCCGTCGGTTGAGCGGTAGAGGGAGGTGGTCTTGTCGGCCACCCCGACGTAGATGGTCCGGCTGCCGGACGGCCCGAAGGTCACGAAGGACAGGCCGACGCCGCTGCTCGCACCGTCCTTGACGGGGAAAGCGGCGACCTGGCTCCAGGTCACGCCGTAGTCGGTGCTGCGCCAAAGCCCGTTCTTACGGGTGCCCAGGTAGAGCGTGCCGTGCTGGGAGGGGTCCACGACCAGGCGCTCGCCCATGGACCGGCCGTCCTCGTTGCCGCCCAGTTTGAACGGCAGGTCGGTGCGCTGGAACGTCCTGCCCTCATCGGTGGAGCGCAGGATCGCGCCGTTGGCCGCCCAGCCGTTGGTGTAGGTGCCGCTCGCGAGGTACAGGCGGTTCGGGTCGACCGGGTCGGTCGCCAGGCTCTCGATCCCCAGCAGGTTCCAGTCGGCTCCGCCGATCCAGTCGGTCAAGGAGGTCCACTGGGCGGCGCTCGCGTCCCAGCGGTACGCGCCGCCGATGTCGGTCCGGGCGTACAGCAGGTCCTTGCGGGAGGGGTTGAAGACCAGCCCGGTGACGAACCCGCCGCCGACGATCTGGGCGTTGTGCCAGGCGTACCCGCCGGAGCCGGCCGCCTTCACCAGCCTCCACCGCTGGTTGCTGCCGCCGTGGTCGGCGTACTGGATGAGCGGCGCCCCCTCGGCGCCGGAGCCGCCCAGCACGTCCAACACCATGCCGCTGCTCCGGGAGACGAACTTCACCGCGGAGTCGCCGGCGTCCCTCATCTTCCATTGCTGCGCGGCGGAACCACGGTCCGTCTGCTGCTCTACGGCGGCGGCAGGGTCCTTGGACGCACCCCGCACTCCGAGGACCTTGTGGCTGCCGCGGTTCTCCAGCTCGTAGTAGCCGTTCCCTGCCGGGATCAGCCGCCACTGCTGATTCGCGGCACCCGTGACGCGGCTTGCCTGCCGTATCCGCGCGCCGTCCGACGTGTCCGCTCCGGGCGCGTCCAGCAGCTTGTCGCTGCGTACGGAGACCAACTCGTAGTAGGCACCGGGATCCACCGTGGCGGCCTGCGAGTCGACTTGCACGAAGAGCAGATAGGGGCCGAGGACACCGGACACACCGAGCGAAAGGCCCAGTACCGTGCGTCGCCGACGATGACGCCCCCGAGGACGCTGCGGGTCACCGGTCGGGCCGGAGCGTCGGCCGCGGCCCTCCACCGTGGGGTCGGTCTCGTTCATGGGGCTACTCCTCGCTTCGGCCCTGCCCGGAACGACCCGCTCGGGTCGGCCGCGCACGGCGGTGTGTGGGGGCGGGATCGCAACGACCGCGTGCGTGCGAACGCGGACGTCAGCACCCAGGGGTCGCCGGTAAGTTGCCGCCGGTGCGGGGAAGGTTGCCGTTGACTGACGTCCGCGCACCGTCACCGCCGCCGGGTGATCCTCGCGTGACGCGGCAACCTTTTCGGCCGTCGGCGACCACTGGGTGTGGTCCGGGCAGATGGTCCGGTCGGACGCAGTGGTGAAAGAGAGCACAGACATGCCCCTTGAGCGAGACAGACATGTCCCTCGCCCACTCTCTTCATCGGTGGCGTCCCGCGCCGGGGGCCGCCGTGCCGGCGGTCATCCCCGCGGTAGTCGCCCGAGGCATCGTGGCCGTCGGTTGTTCGCGCGCCGGGGTTTCTGGGCGGCCGTCGTCATGGCCGTCGTGGCCGGCTCCGCTGTTGTGGTCAGCAGTGCCTCAGCGGGAACCGTGGACCCGAAGACGTGGTACGTGCTGGTCAACCGTGACAGCGGCAAGGCGCTGGATGACCGCGCCTATGCCACGAACGACGGTGCGGCGGTGGTGCAGTGGGCGCGTACCGGCGGCGCCAACCAGCAGTTCAAACTGGCGCAGTCTTCGGACGGCTACGTGCGCTTGATCAATCGCTTCAGTGGCATGGCCGTCGAGGTCCACAACGCCGCCAAGGCCGGCGGGGGCGACATCGTCCAGGACCGCGACCGTGGCGGCGCCAACCAGCAGTGGCAACTCGTCCCGGCCAGGAGCGTCGGCAACGCCGGCACTCCCACCGCGACGGCCGGCAGTGTTCCCACAAGCCGTTCGAGCGGCCCCCGTCCGTCGTCGACCTCGTCTCCTGCGGCCGGTGGCGGCAGCTCGACGACACGGTTCATGGGGAGCAACACGGTGCTCATCGGCGGCTCGATGGCCGACGCCTCGGCGACCGCCGCGCCGTTCGACGTGCGGTACGCCTATGTGCACAGCCGGCCCGCGCCCTCGTCTGCCTACTATTCGGCGACGCTCTGCCAGGAAGCGTGGACGAGCTGGTGGGGCTGCTGGTCCGGCAGCACCACGGCGCCCGGCGCTTACGTGACCTGGTCAGACGCCCATGTGGCCCAGGCGACCTACAAGGGCAGCCCGCGTCCGCAGAAGTCCTTCTGGACTTGGTACTCATTGCGCGATCTCGGGGATCTGGCAGGCTCGGGCGGCGGCCCGGGCGAGGTCAAGGCCATCAACAGGGTCGACCTACTCACCCGGTACATAAACGACTACCGTTTCTTCCTCCAGAAGATCGGCAATTCGCACGACATGATCGACCTTGAGCCTGACTTTTGGGGCTACGTCCGGTCGCTCGGGAACCCGCACCAGGTTGCCGCGCAGGTGTCGGGCGCGAATCCGACGGATTGCGGATCGCAGGAAAACAGCGCTGCCGGACTCACCCGCTGCATGATCGCGATGGCGCGCAAATACGCGCCGAGCACCACCGTGGGGATGCGCCTTTCCTGCTGGGACTGGCAGAGCAACACACAAGGATGCGCCAAGGACTACGCGAACCTCGGGGCACAGAACGCCGACTTCCTGGTCGCCGATGTCTCGGACCGGGATGCAGGCTGGTACGCACAGCCGGCCCACGGCGGCCAGGACAACTTCTGGACCGACCACAAGGCCGCCGCGGCGCTGGGATTTTACAAGGCGATGGCCGAGTCCGTTGGCAAGCCGGTGGTCTTGTGGCAGATCCCGGTGGGCAACATGGCTCAGAACAACACCCTCAACCATTACAAGGACGACAAGGTGGATTGGTTTTTCGCGCACATGGACCAAGTGGCGAAGGCGCACATCGCCGGCCTGTTGTTCGGCGCGGGGCAGGAGGAACAGACTTCGATCGAGACCGACGGCGCAAACCTGATCAACAAGACGATCGCCTACCACAACTCGGGTGGGACGGCGCTCAAGTAGGTCGAGATACGCGGCGGTTCGGCCGTCTTCTTGACGATGGGGTCGGGTTCGTCCTCTTCGCTAGCCTCGGCTGCCGCCGATCAACGACATCAGCAGGTCGTGGGTTTCGGCGTCGGCGGCCGCGACGAGTCCGCGGCCGGCCTCTCCGACCGGTGCGCCGTCGATCCCGGTGACCACACAGCCGGCGGCCCGGCACAGGGCGATACCGGCGGCGAAGTGGACGCTCCCGGACAGGTCGCCGCCATCGGTGACGTACGCGGCACGCTTGCCGGCGGCGACCCAGGCCAGAGCGAGCGTCGTGGACACCACGCGCGGCCGGAACCGGCCCACGAACCCGGGGTGGGCCAGCAGGTCGACCGCCCGCAGGCGGGGCGCGCTCGGGAACGGCGGATCGAGGTTGACGTCCACCAGCCGGGTGGCGGACGTGGGCGCCGGCTGCGTGTCCACCCCGTCGCGTCGCACCGTGGCCGTCTCGCCGTCGGTGAAGAACACCTCGCCGCTGAACGGGTCGGCCACCGCCGCGGCCCCGCCTCGCAGCGCCACGTTCACGGCCACCAGCATGTTGCCGACGGCGTAGTTCAGCGTGCCGCACAGCGGATCCACCAGCCACTGGCGCGCGGCCTCGGCGGCGCCCTGCTCGCCGCCCTCCTCGCCGAGTACCGCGTCATCGGGTCGGGCGGCCCGGATCACGTCGAGGATCGCCTTCTCCGCCTCGACGTCGGCGACGGTGGCGAAGTCGCCGGCGCCCTTGTCGACGCGGGCCAGCCGCCGGCCGTACAAACTGCGCACCACCTCCGCTCCGGCGCCTGCCGCGGCTATCGCGACTCCGGTGTCGTCATGGCTCGTGTATGAGTGGATCACGCGGTGCAGCGTAGCGGCGCGTCGCGCGTCGGGGCACCGCGGATTCCGGTCCCGACACCGGGGTGCGACCACCACGCTCCCTTGGCCACAGCACCGGGCCGGACCGCTCACAGGCAGACGCCCGTTTCATGCGCCAGCGCCTCCAGGAGGCGGTCTTGGAACCCGTGGTCGTGGACCGCCGCGTGTGGTTCCCGCCGCTGACGGTGATACCAGTATCCGCCACTCGTCAGGGCCTGGGGATCGTCGCTCGACGCCAGCCACTCCTGTGTCCGATGGCCCAGTTCGAGGTCGTCCGGGGCGTTCGGGCCTCCCATCTTCGTCGGCACCCAGCCCGGGTCCACGGCGTTGCTCAGCACCTCGGGGCGCAGGCGGGACACCGCGGCGGCGAGCGCCGTGACGAACAGTTTGCTGTCCGCGTACGAGCCCGGGTGCTCGCCGCCCCAGTCGATGCCGGCCAGTGAGGAGTGGGGGTGGCCGCCGAAATGCGAGCCACTGCTCAGGTACACCAGCCGTCGCGGTGCACGCAGCAGGGCCGTGAGCAGGTACGGCGCGATGATGTTGACCGGCATGACCGGCCGGCCGCTCCACACGCCGGCGTTGTGGATGACCGCGTGGAGGGGCCGTGCGTCGTCCAGCTCCGCGGCGATGCGCCGTACGGCTTCGCGGTCGGTGAAGTCGCCGACCACGAGCCCCGCCCCCTGCTCCAGCAGTGGTCCGAGGCCGGCAGCGCGTTCCTGATTGCGGGCGTGCACCACCACCTCGTGTCCCGCTGACAGCAGCGAACGCGCTGCGGCGAGTCCAAGGCCGTCGGCGGAACCGGTCACCAGAATCCGGCGGGGCGTGTCGGTCACGGAGTCTCCTCACGGAGGCAGGAAGTGTCATTACGTGCGGCGTAACTCCACGAAGTTGACGATCGCCCGGCCGGAAGCGTCACGTGCCCGCAATGGTTTTCTGGAGCCAGTCGAAGACGACCTCACAGTGAAGTTGCGGGGCCATCGGCGAGCAGTGGAGCTGCGCGCCCTCCGCTGCGGTCAGCTTCAGATAGTCCTTGGGCGAGGTGAGCATGTCGTACAGTCGGCGCGGCTGGCCCGGGTAGAACTGCTCGTCGTCGTAGTCCAGGACCAGTGTGGGGGCCTTGATGCGGCTGACGACGGAGGTGATCGAGAGCGCCTGGACGCGGGTGGCGGGCGTGTAGAAGTCGGTGAACAGCTTGCCTTGGCGCGCGTCGAGCATGGCCGGTACGGAGAAGGGCTCGAAGCGCTTCTTCATGACGGCGGCGGCATCGGCAGGCAGTTCGGGAACGACCTCCTTGTTCCAGATGTCGTTCGTCTTCTCCTTGTCGGGGGTGAGGATCTGCCGGATCTCCGGTGGGAAGCCGAGCCACGGCTCGACACAGCCGGGCATGGCGACGAGTGCCGCGATCCTGTTGTCGAAGGCCGCGGCCCGGGGCGCGAGGTCTCCCGCCATGCTCAGGCCGGTCAGGGCGATCTTGCGAGGGTCCACGTCGGGCCGGGCGGACAGCCAATCGATCAGGGGGCTCACCACCTTCTCCCAGGTGGGGGTGAACACCACCCGGTCGACGAAGAGCAACTGGCCCTGCCCCGGCCCGTCGTAGACGAGGGCGTTCCAGCCACGTTCGAGAGCGGCGGGCACACCGTAGGTCCACATGTCGACGTTCTGGCCGTCGCTGCCGTTGGTCAGGATCACCGTCGGGCGCGGCGTGTTCGACTCGTCAGGACGGAAGAACCACACCGGAAGAGGTGTCGTGCCGTAGGGGACGGTGGCCTTGACCGCGGCGGGCTCACACAGGTCGCAAAAGGCGTCCCAGGCGGCGCGCCCGGATCTGTACAGCTTCTCCTCGCTGCCCGGGTCGTCGGATCCAAGGACGAAGAACAGCGCCTGGCCGTAGTACTGGGCGGCACGCAGGGCGCGGAACCGCTTGGTCTGGCTGTCGGCCGGCGCGCCGGGAGGCGCCTTGAGTAGCTGGTCGCCGAGCTTGCGGAAGGTGTCGACGTAGCTCTGCGCGGAGAGGCCGGCGCCGTTGATGGCGTTCACGGCGGTGAGCACCTCACCGACCTCGCTGCTGCCGGCGCCGGCGGCCCCGAGGGCGAGGAGGCCGTTGAAGTTGTACGCCGGATCCTTGAAGAGCGTCATGGCACCGGGGGTGGCGCCGTTCGTGGCGCCGCCGGGTGAGGCGGAGCCGCCGGCAGAGGGCGCGGCCGCGGCGGACACACCGGCCGGAGCGCAGCCTGCGGCGAGTCCGGCTCCCACCCCGACTCCGGCGACAAGCAGGGCCCGGCGTGTGGTGCCATTGCCGGTGGCACCGGGCCCGAAGGCGGCTCCCGCCTCTGCCTCGGCTTCGGTCTCCGCTGCGAGCGATGAACCAGGGGCGTTCGGTATGGCTGTCATGTCTGCAGAAGCTAGCCCGGCCCCGGTACGACGACATCTCGGCTGGTCCGAACGGCTCAACCCGGCTCGGAGCTTCCTCAAGGGGGGAGGGGAAGCCAGGACGCACATGAACAGTGCCTGAACCCGTTCGGACGCGCGCCGGTTGCCCGGCGAACCGGCCGCCGATGTCATGACACACGAGGCCCGCGCCCTGCGTATGCCGGTCTCCCACAGCTAAGGGGTCGGCGATGCGAACGACCGGAGGGCGCACGAGCGGTACGTCGCTGTCGTTGCGCGGCGCTGCGGCCCTGCTGGCGGGGTACCTGCTCGCTCTGGTGTCGGCTGCCGGGCCCGCATGGGCCGGGGGACCGGGCAGCGGCGACGCCGACGCAGACGTCGTACTGCGCTGGCGGCCGTGCCTGCGAGCGGCGCAGGCGGGCTTCGAGTGCGCGGTGGCCAAGGTGCCCCTCGACCACGCCGCCCCCGCGGGCCGGATGATCGACCTGGCGGTGATCCGTCACAGGGCGGCAGGCCGTGGTCACGCCGCCGGGTCGCTGTTCTTCAACCCCGGCGGCCCAGGCGGCCCCGGCACCCTCGGACTGCCCGAGCTGTACCGCAAGTTCCCCCCGGAGTTGAAGGACCGCTACGACATCGTCAGCTGGGACCCGCGCGGTGTCGGCCAGAGCACAGCGGCTCGCTGTTTCGACACCGCCGCGCAGGCCACCTCCTGGCACGAGAAGCTCCCACCCTTCCCGGTCGGAGGGCGAGAACAGCGGGCGTACACCGCCGCGTACGCCGACTTGGCGCAACGGTGCGAGCGGCGGGACCCCGAGCTCCTGCGCCACATCTCGACCGCCGACACCGCCCGCGATCTGGATCTGCTGCGCCGGGCGGTGGGCGAGGACCGGCTGCGCTACTGGGGCATCTCGTACGGCACCCTCCTCGGCGCGACCTACGCGAACCTGTTCCCCGACCGTGTCGGGCGGCTCGTCCTCGACGGGAATGTCGACCCTCAGGCATGGGTGAATCACGGGTCGGACGCCGAGCCCGGGCGGAACACGTTCCTGCGCCTCGGCTCGCACCTCGGCTCCGCCGCCACGCTCGGGCAGTTCCTCGATCTCTGCGGCCGGGCGCCGATGTCCCGCTGCCCCTTCTCCGCCGGCAGTCCGGCTTCCACCCGGGCCAAGTACGACACACTGCTGGCGCGCCTTGCCAAGCGGCCGATCGGGAGCTGGACGTACGCCCGCGCCGTGAGCGAGGTCCGGGGCGGCCTCTACACCGTGCACCCGGGCTGGAGCGGAACCGCCGCGACCCTGCAGTCGCTGTGGCAGGGCCGGACGCCGGCGGAGCCGCTGGAGCTGGCCGGGGCCGCTCGCTACCCCGGCTTCGAGCAGTCGCCGGCGGTCCTGTGCGCCGAGAGCCCCAACCCCGCGTCGCCCGAGCGGTACGCGGTACTGGAGCAGCAGGCGGTGAAGGAGTCCGGCGCGCTCGCCCGGTGGTGGGTATGGGCGAACGAGCCCTGTGCCGTGTGGCCGGCCCGGGCCGCCGACCCGTACACGGGCCCCTGGAACCGGATCACCGCGCACCCGGTGCTGGTGGTCAACTCGGTGTACGACCCGTCCACCCCTTATCGCGCCGGGCAGGCGATGGCCGCGGAACTCGCCCGGGCCAGGCTGCTGACGCTCGACGGCTACGGGCACACCGCGCTCGACAACCCGAGCGCGTGTGTGAAGCACCATGTGGTCCGGTACATGACCACCGGCGCGCTGCCCCCGGAAGGAGCGCGCTGCGGGCAGGACACGCCGCCGTTCTCCGAGCCGGGGACGCCGTCGCCGGTCAGCGCGTGGGTCCGTCCCGACGATGCGTACGGACCCCAGGCGCTACGGCGCGCCCTGCTGTCGCGTCCGCCGGGTCTCGCGCCGGTGCGGTCCGGCTGGACCCGTGCGGCTGACGGACGGAACACCGCGCCCGAACGGCGGACCGATACCGCCGGGACGCACTGATCCCTCCACCTCGTCCACGCACGCAGGCCGCCGCAGACTTCCTTTCACGAGACCCCGCCGATCCGGCTCTCCGCCACCCGATCCGGCAGCACGAAGGACAACACACGATCCCCCATGGAGCGTTACCAGGCCCGGTACCGTGGTCGGGAGACACACTTGGAGGAGCCCATGAGCGCCCAGCCCGAATACGCGCCCGCACCACCCCCGGCCCCCGCTCCCACCGCGGCCGCGGAGCTCCTGGCCCGGGTCCGGGAGACGCCCCGGGCCGCACAGTGGGTGCCGGCGTTCGAGCGGGACTGGACCCAGGCGCTGGAAGACTCTCGGCACAGCTACAGCCTCACCCCGCTCCACCAGGTCGTCCGCGCCTGGAAGGGCCGCCTGGCGGCAGCCTCGGCGGTCGATGCTTTCATCGCCTCCGGGCTGGACGACTCCGACGGAGTCGAGTTGGCGGACGTTCTCGGGGCACGTCCGTGAGCGCATGGCCTGCCCGGCTCTCCCCTCAGGCAGCGAAGGTGCTCACCGCGCTCCCTGACCACGCTGTGGAGATGGTCCGCGATGTCCTGGACCTCGCCTCCCGTGACCCTTGGTCATTCGCGGCCTTCGACAGCCGTGACCCTGAAGGCGAGGACATACGGTCTGCCTCCGTCGGGCAGCTGACGGCCGTCTATTTCATCAACCGGCCCAGCGGCCGCCTGTACGTCATCGACATCGTCTGGCTCGGCTGACGTCCGCGGACGACCAGCGCCGGCGCCGGGCGGGTGTGGACGAGACGCGCGGAGCCCACCCGGTTCGTTGGTCAATGGGTGAGGATCATGCACTACGGGGTGGTTGTTCGGTGGTGCGTCGTTACGCGTTCGCCGGTCGGGGCACATCTGGTGCGTCCTGGCGGCGCCGCTCGGAGGGCGGGGCCGCATCCGTTGATGGAAGGAGTGCTGTGGTGACGACGGCTCGCGAGATCATGACCGAGGGCGCCGAGTGCATCGGTGCCGAGGAGACGGTGCTGGAGGCGGCGAAGAAGATGACGCGGATGGGCGTCGGCGCGCTGCCCATCTGTGGGACGGACGACAAGCTCAAGGGGATGCTCACCGACCGTGACATCGTGGTCAAGGTTCTCGGCGTCGGCAAGGACCCGGGTCAGGTGAAGGCCGGTGACCTCGCGCAGGGCGAGGCCGTCACGATCGGCGCCGACGACGACGCCGAGGAGATCCTGCGCACGATGACCTCGCACAAGGTGCGCCGGCTTCCGGTGATCGACGGGCACCGCCTGGTGGGCATCGTCGCCCAGGCCGATGTCGCCCGCGCGCTGCCCGACCCCAAGGTCGGCGACCTCCTCCAGGCGCTGTCCAGCGACTGACCTCGAAACTCCCTGGTTCGAGTCTCGCCTCTCGCGTGATGCTCCGGCCGGCGACCTACGTCGACACGTGCCGGAGCCGGCGGCCTGCCCCGGGACCCCTCGGCTCCGGGCCCGGGCCCAGGTCCCGGTTCGGGGCTGCGCCACCGGCGGTCTGTGCCTGCCGCGTCGGGCCATCGCGCCATCGGGCCATCGCGCCATCGGGCCGTCACGCCTTGGCCGCTGCCGCCAGGACGGACGCCGCGGCGCGGGCGCGATGGGCCGGTTCGGGACCGGGGGCGACGGCGGCCACCGCTGTCGCCCCCTCGACCAAAAGCAGCAACTGGTCGGCCAGCTCCGGCCGGTCCCGGCCGGCAGCTCCGCGAGGAGGGACCGCAGGTCCGCCTTGTGGCGGCGTACGACATCCAGAACACCGGCGGGGCCGGACTAGGGCGTTTCTTTCGGAGCATCCGATCTCTGATCTGCGAGTACGCCCAGTCCCGGCCGGATGTCACCGGCGCCGACCGAGAAGGGCAGCCTGCTCCTTCTTGAGTCGCGCGAAGCGCGTGGTGGTGTACTCCTTCAGCTCCGGCCCCGGGAACTGGATGACGGACTTGTATTCGCCGAACTCACCACATGCCCAGCGCGCTGCAGTGATCTCGTAGCCGGAGACATGAGCGCACAGTTCGAGCAGGACAGGCGGCACCTCCTCCTCGATGAGAAGGTCGGCCTTGGTGACGACCACGTCGCGCATCTTCTGGATGTTGGGCAGGAAGACAGTCGTGGCCCAGGTGCGACACTCGGCGAGCTCCTCCTCGGTGGGGGGGAACGTCGTGGTCGAAGGGATGTACCCCATCAGGGCGGGCGTACCTCTCGCAAAATCCCTCATAGGCGCGAGTGTTGGCCTCCATGAGTGCGAAGAGTGGGCCTTAGAAGTCGCTCAACTGCTGGTTCACTCGGGTGAGCCGGGACTGTCGCTGCGCGAGCCTCAGCCCATTGACGTACGTCGCCAGGTAACCGGCGAAGGCCAGACCGACTGTCAAGATCACTGTCCCCATGAGAAGGATGGTAGGCCCGCTTCTTTCAGATCATCTGATCGTTGGTCTCGTTGTGCCGTTGACTGACGCGCAGTGGGCGCGGATTGGTCCTGGCCGACAAGGCGTACTCGTCACGCGCCGTCCGCGAGCACCTGCGCAGGCGCGGTATCCGGGCGGTGATCCCTGTTCCGGCGGACCAGCGGGGCCACAGGCTGCGCCGAGGCAGCTGCCGAGGCAGCTGGGGTGGCAGGCCACCAGCCTTTGACCGCGAGACCTACAAGCGGCGCAACACGGTCGAGCGATGCATCAACCGCTTAAAGCAGTGGCGCGGCATCGCCACCCGCTACGAGAAGACGGCGACTAGCTACCTGGCAGGCTACATGTTGCGGGCATCTTCCTTTGGTCCGCCCGGTGATCCAAACGAAACCGCCTAGCCCGGATCCGAGGCATGGGGGGGAATGCGCCGGGCGAACACCGCCCCTCGGGGCGCTAGCGGCAGGCGAGCCGCTCCAGCAGGGCGGCGCTCCGTGCCAGCAACAGCCGCTCCTCATCCGTGAGTTCGGCCTCGATGGCCTGGGCGAGCCATCCCACCCTGCGCCGGCGCTCCGCCTCCAGCGCGGCCCGGCCCGCGTCCGACAGTTCGACCAGCGACTTGCGGCCGTCGGTGGGGTGCGCCCGGCGGGTGATCAGGTTCTGTTCCATGAGCAGCCCCACCGCCCGGGCCATCGACTGCGGGCGTACGCGCTGATCGGCAGCTAGGTCGCTGGTGGTCATGGCTCCGTCGCGATCGAGTGCGCCGAGCACAGCGACCTGACCCAGCGGGATGCGGTCCTCGTGTTTGACGCGTCGAGTGAGCTTGCCCATCGCGGTGCGCAGTTCGGCGGCGATGGCGGCGGCTTCCGGCGTGGGCATAGGGCACTCTAACCCGCTGGCCGGCGTTGCTGTGCGCCTGACCTGCACAGCAATGCTGCACAGCGATTCTGTACAGCAAAACTGGACAGTATTGCTGTAGGGTTTGGTGCTGTCGGGCCATGCGCCAGTGTTGTCGCAGCGGAAGCCACGGCACACGACAACGGGAAGGAACTCCCATGTCCGCAAAGGCAGTCGGAACCGTCGACGCCGCCATCGAGACCGTCATCGCCCGCCGGATCATCGACAGCCGCGGCAACCCGACGGTCGAGGTCGACGTCGTCCTGTCGGACGGCTCCCTGGGGCGCGCGGCTGTCCCCTCCGGCGCCTCCACCGGTGCCCGGGAAGCCGTGGAACTGCGCGACGCGGACTCCGCCCGCTGGCACGGCAAGGGCGTCGACCGGGCGGTGGCCCACGTCAACGGCGAGATCGCGGCGTCCGTGCGCGGCCGGGACGCGACGGACCAGGCGGGTCTCGACGCCACGTTGGTCGCCCTCGACGGCACCGCCACGAAGTCCCGGCTCGGCGCCAACGCGATCCTCGGCGTCTCGCTCGCCGCCGCAAAGGCCGCCGCGGCGGCACACCGCAGTCCCCTCTACCGTTACCTCGGCGGCGCCGATGCCCACCTCCTGCCGCTGCCGATGATGAACATCGTCAACGGCGGTGCCCACGCCGACAATCCGCTGGACTTCCAGGAGTTCATGATCGTACCCGTGGGCGCCGACACCTTCGCCGAAGCCGTCCGCATGGGCAGCGAGGTCTTCCATACCCTGCGCCGCGATCTGCTGGCCTCCGGGCACTCGACGGGCGTCGGCGACGAGGGTGGCTTCGCGCCCGCGCTGCGTACCGCTGAGGAGGCGCTCGACTTCGTCATGACCGCCATCGAGCGCACCGGCTACCGCCCCGGCACCGACATCGGCCTGATCATGGACCCGGCGTCGTCCGAGTTCTTCCGCGACGGGGTGTACGACTACGCGGGCGAGGGGGTGCGCCGCACTCCCTCCGAGCACGCGGACTACTTGACCAAGCTCATCGACGCCTACCCGATCGTCTCCATCGAGGACCCGATGGCGGAGAACGACCTGGACGGCTGGCGCGAGCTGACCGCCCGCGTCGGCGACCGCTGTCAGCTCACCGGCGACGACGTGTTCTGCACCAACGAGACCCTGCTGCGCGAGGGCATCCGCACCGGCGTCGGCAACTCGGTCCTGATCAAGGTCAATCAGATCGGGACACTGACCGAGGCGCTCGCCGCGGTGACCACCGCACACCAGGCGGGCTGGACGGCTGTCATGTCGCACCGCTCGGGCGAGACGGAGGACACCACCATCGCGGATCTGGCGGTGGCGACCGGCTGTGGTCAGATCAAGACCGGCTCGCTCTCCCGTTCCGACCGCACGGCGAAGTACAACCAACTGATCCGGATCGAAGAGGAGTTGGGCGACTCGGCGCGCTTCGCGGGCCGCTCCGCACTGCGTCGGGCGTGAACATCAGGCAAAGGTGGTAACCCGCGGCCCTCAGGTCGATCGGGGGCCTCTTCCCGCTCTACCATGCCGTGCCAGTGCCGGATGGGCGGGATGAACGACGGAGGGCCTCCCACGGGGCCCGCTGAAAGGGCGGTCAGATCACACCCGCCGGCTGAGGTTGTCGTTGATGATGGCCTTGTGATGACTCGCATCAACGCCCTGATCTCGGCCGGCGGCTTGCTCATCAGCATGATGCTGCTCGGCGTTGCCAATCGCCAGTTCCGTTCGGAGGCATCGGCTCTGTGGATCGTGGCTGGAGCCGCGATATTCCTCGTCGCCCTGTACACGCTCGTACGGGATGTGAGACGGCTGCGCACCGGGCAGGCAGGCTGACAGCACAGCGGCCCCTGCCCCTGGCCCCGCCGGGCCCTGGCGCTCCTCACGCGCTACCGCTGAAGATCGCGATCCAGCCGGTCTGATTGAAGTACGAAGATCCACAGCCCCAATCAGATGCGCTCGGAGTGTCCGTGGTGTGGCATCAGGGGGATCGGGCGGAGTGTGAAAGCGGGGGGTCGTGGTCTGAGCTGTCAGCGTATGAGGGTGAGCGAATCAGGTGAGGAGTCCGCCGCGCCGTCGGATGAGCAGGTCGTCGAACGGCTCGTGCCGGTGTGGCTGCGGGAGGCGGAGTCGCATGATTCCCCCGCGTCCCGCGAAGCCGCGAAGGACTGGGAACACCGGTGCCTGTCGGCCGAAGCAGCCTTGGAGTTGGCCGATTGGGTGACGGCCCGTGTCACCGAGACGGCGTTCAACGAGGAGGAGGGTCCGAGTCGCACTGGTCCCACCCGTATCAGCGTCTCGGACAAGTCGGCTGTCCATCGTTGGCTCGCCGCCCAGGGCCACCGCCTGTGAACATTGGCCGGCTGGCCGACGAGGCCATACCCGGCTCCGTAGGGTTCGTCACCTCGCGGCCCGACTTCGTCGAGTTGTCCGCGGTGCGCTGGCGCCTCGCCGCTGCCGAGAGCAACGAATCGCCTGCCGGCGGTCGGTGACGACTCGAACGATCAGGGGCAGTGTCGTGTCGTCCAGACTGGCGACAAGTCGTGCATGTAGCGGGGCTGCTCCTTTGCAAGCGGTGTCTACCGTGCCGTGGCATTGACAACCGAACCGCTGGGCTCCCGGCCGCGAGCCGCTCGTACGTTGATCAGCGGGCGCGCTCCGGACCGGGAGGACCTGCCGCTACGGTTCTGCGCATGGTGATCACTAGAGGGCTGCATGAGGTTTCCGGCGCGGACATTCCCGGGATAGTCGATGAGGCCGCCCGTCAGGAGGTTCCCGTGTTCACACTCTCCACCGCCGGGCGGACCGACAAGGAGGCGTTCTTCGGGGCGGTGCGGGAGACACTTGTCTTGGACCCGCCGCTCGGGACCTTCGGGATGGTTTGGGACGCCCTCTCGGATTCGATCTGGGGCGGGCTCCATGAGCTCAAGGCTTCCCGCGTGGTTATCGTGTGGCCCGACGCCCGGCCCGTCGAGGGCGCCGAGGGTGATTTCTGGATCGCGCTCGACATCCTCGGCGACGTGGTCGCCGGCCTCGCCGAAGCCCGATACACCGGCGGAAGGCCGACCCAGGTCTCGGTATACATCGCCCCGGCCCCGAGCGGTGGGGAAACAGCGTTGGGGCCATGAGATACCGGTCCTCCTCCACCGCAGGTCAGGTGTGTGCAAGCCAGGCTGGCGCGCGTCGACCTGGGTTGACTGCGTTGAGTCCGCACGAGCTTTGTCTGCCACGCTTGCAGGGGCTGTCTTGATGGCCGCGTGCTCCTTCGCCTTCGTGTCACGGGGTGACGCGCCGGTCCTCGACTATCCAGTCGTCACCCAGTTCGCGGCAGAGAGCGTCCACTGCGGCGTCCGTCTGCTGCCTGAACAGGTTCTGTTGCTCCCGGGTCCACGGTGACGGGGCGGATGGGTACTCCCAGTCGATGGACGACTGGTACCACCGGCAGAGTCTTTCCAGCTCGGTCCGCGTGGCTGTGCTGATGGGCAGGCGTTCCAGTTCGCAGGGGGAGCCGTAGGGGCTGTCGATGTCCGGATCGTTTTTGGGGCCGGGCCACAGCGGGGTGTGCGGAACGCCGGCCTCGAAGAAGAATCGCAGGTGATAGGGCATGCGGCTCTCTACTCATGTCCTGTTGTGACGGGTGGGGTGGCGGTTCGCGCGCGGCTCATCCCACGCGAGCGCCCGGCTTCAGCTATCGGGTGGCCTTCCTCCGCCCGCGCCACCACTGGTAACCCTCCCCGAGGGCGATGGCGCCAAGGAGCACGTAGATGGTCGACTTCGCCCAGGTCGGCAGATGACCGAGCAAGACCCGTATGAACACCACGACGCCGTACGCGGCGTCCCACTTCGAAGCCAGCATCTGACCGGTCCCGCTCACGCCCCCGCGCCCCCTCGCTCCACATCACCGCAGGCGGGAAAGCCTAACGTGAGGCGAGCGCCCGCCATCCGGCGGCTCCGGCGGCCCATACAGCCGTCAGGGCTCCCCGGTGCGGTCGCTCGCCTGCTCGACCTGGCACACCGCTTGTGCACGAGCAGGTAGAGGACGCCGACCAATATGCCCCCGTCGCGGCCGAGCCCCCGCACCTCACGCGGCCGGCCTCGCTTCGATTTCCATCACTGAATGGGTCGCATGGTCACTTACGGTGAGATTGGGGGGCTCCGGTGGTGACTCGCCCCATAGGACCCGCGTCACATACGAACGTGGCTAGTAACTCACAAAGGTGCGAGTCGGTGCGCCGAGACCGGGCTGACCTGCGCGGACCTAGGTCAAAGCAGTGAGTGGTCGCCAGGCCCAGCTATGAAAGTGCCTAGTAGCAGAGGTCGTTGCCAGGGCCGCGAGGGCCTGGCTAACTGGTTGATGTCGCCGGGCGGCACGGGTGCTTCACCCGCCGCCCACGAACCCCTCTCCCTCGCGTGAGTGGCTCACGCATGTCCTCGGCATGCACCGCGACCGCCCTTGTCCCCTTCGGAAGGTTCGTCCGTGTCCAACGCAGTCATCCGTCGCATCGCCGCTTCGAAGAAGACCCTCGCCGGCAGCATCGTCGCCCTGGGCGTCGCCGGTTCCATGCTCGCCACGGTCCCCGCTCAGGCGGCCCCGACGAGCGCCAAGGCGATCGCGCACCAGATGATCAAGGACCCGGCCCAGTTCGCCGCCTTCGACAAGATCATCTCCCACGAGAGTGGCTGGGACCACACCGCCACGAACGCCTCTTCCGGCGCGTACGGCCTGGTCCAGGCCCTGCCGGGGTCGAAGATGGCCTCTGCCGGTTCCGACTGGAAGACGAACCCGGCCACTCAGATCAAGTGGGGCCTGGACTACATGAACTCCCGCTACGGCAGCCCCGTGGGCGCCTGGAACTTCTGGCAGGCCAACCACTGGTACTAAGCCACCAGCGGGTAGACATGCGAAGACGCTCGGCCGGGACCCCGGCCGAGCGTCTTCGCATGTCCGTGATGGAGGGGCTGTGCGGAGTGTCGGAGCACGGGCTTGATCTGCGGCCGCGTGGGTTCGTCACCGACCGCGATCACATGCGGGCCGCAGCCCTGAGGCCGACGCTCCGCTCCCAGCACCGACGGTCATCGAGGATCGTCACCGTTTCTGGCCAGTGCGCCTCGGCACCAGATGGCATCGGCGACTTCCGGCGCGCACTCCGTGCCGCCGGCAGAGAGTCGAGCGTCCACAGTGCATCGCGCCGCTGATGCGCAGGCGGGCGTTATTACTGGGGGCGTCCGTGCTGCCTCTGCTTGTGCCTCTTGAGCTGGGCGGAGAGCTTGTTGACGAGTTGGTCGACGGCCGTGCGCATGTCGGAGGCTGTTGCGGTGATGGTGGTGAGGTCTTGGCCGTTCACCTGGAGGGTGCCCGTGGCGGACTGCTTCGAGCCGTCGGTCTTCAGGGCCACGCGAGCGCTGGTGGTGTCGGTGCCCTGTCCGAGCGTGGCCAGCTTTTCGCTGACGAGACCGCGGAGTGCGTCGGTGATCTCGACGTTGTCTCCGTGCAGCGTGTGGTTCATGGTTTGCCCTCTCGGTTGCCTGACAGATCCGCGCTGGTCAGGCTAGGTGCTATCAAGCATGGACGTGGGCGCGGCAGCGCCTTGGCAGTTTAGTGGTTCACTACGCGCCGGATTCTTCCGCGGCTGGGCACGGGCGCCCCTGACAAGCGACTGCCGGCATATCGCCGGCCAACGAGGTCCGTGCGCCCGCCTGCGCGCGCAGTGGTGGCAAACTCCGGCCGGGCGGTCCATGGAAGCCACCGTTCGCATGACCAAGGGGGGCCCTTCCGGTGGTTGCCGGGTGTCTCGCGAGGCAATCACGTATCGCCGGGGTAGGACACCGACTCAATGCCAACCCCAACGCGAACGCCGGCGGCGACGGCGACGGCGACGCCGAAAACTGTTGAAGGAGATCGACCATGTACGTAGCAGTCCGGCGATATGAAGGGGTGACCGACCCGGCCGAAGCGGGACGCCTCGTCAAAGAGGGCTTCGTGCCGCTCATGCGCCAGGTCCCCGGATTCGTGGCCTACTACTGGGTCGATGCCGGAAACGGGGTGATGCTTTCGACCAGCGTCTTCCAGGACCGTGCCGGCGCCGAAGAGTCCATCGAGCGGGCGGCGGACTTCGTGCGCGACAAGCTGGCTGCCCTTCTCCCTCAACCTCCCCAGGTCATGGCCGGTGAGGTCGTAGCCTCCGCATAGCCGTGTCCAGGGCGCGCACCAGCTCCGGCGCGGGGTCTGGACACGGCTATGCGGTCGCTGCATCGGGCCGGGCAGGGCGCCGGATACCGGCAGGCGTCAGGCATCCGACGTCACGCGGGGCGCGGCGCTCTGCGCGGGTCTGACCCGGCGCAGCGCACACAGGTGGTGGCCGCCGGACGGATCTCCAGACGCTCGGGCGGAATACTCCCGCCGCAAACCTCGCACTGTCCGTACTGTCCCCGTTCGAGTCGTTCCAGTGCTTGGTCCAGTTCCTTCAGGTGCTCGCGTGCCCGTGCCATCAGGGCGGCCACATGGGCTCGCTCGAAGGCGGTGCTGCCACCCTCGGGGTCGTGCTCGTCGTCGACCGCGACCAAGGCGTTAGCCGCGACGATCCCGTCGAAATCACGGCTCAGCGCGGCCGCCCGCGCGAGGGTGTCGGCGCGGTCGGCCGCCAGGCGTGCGCGGGCCGTCGCAACGGTGGACGGGCCGCACACGTCGTGTCCGTACGCGTACGGGGATGCATCGGCCATAAGAGGCACAACGCGAGCCGCCGGGTCTGCGATTCCCCCAGCCGCCGGCACCGCCCGCGCGAGGTCGCACGGAACCGTGCCGAGGAGGTGTGCCGGATCGGCTTGTGGCGGCGATTTCCACCTTCGCGGAGGCGTCGGGCATCGACCGGTCCCAGATTCGCGAACCCGAGGCCACCGGCTTCGTCCGGTGAGGACTGCCGTACGGACCGGAACACGAACGCCCCGTGACGTCGGCGCATTGACGTCGCGGGGCGTTCGCGGACCGGCCGTCCGAATGGCCGCCGGCTTCCGATAAGCCGAACCGGGCACCGACTACCAGCTACTGGTTACCGGCTGAGCGACTTGAGCGCCGCCGCGTCGTACGGCTTCAGCTCGTCGAAACGGTTGCCGAGGACCTTCGCCGCCCACTGCGGGTCCTGGAGCAGCGCCCGGCCGACGGCGACCATGTCGAACTCGTCGCGTTCCATGCGGTCCAGGAGGTTGTCGATGTCGCCGAGGGCCGCACCCTCGCCGGCGAAGGAGCGGATGAAGTCGCCGTCGAGGCCGACCGAGCCGACGGTGATGGTCGGCCGGCCCGTGAGCTTCTTGGTCCATCCCGCCAGGTTCAGGTCCGAGCCCTCGAACTCCGGGAGCCAGTAGCGCCGGGTGGAGGCGTGGAACGCGTCGACGCCCGCCGTCGTCAGCGGGGCCAGGATCGCCTCCAGTTCCTCAGGGGTCTGCGCGAGCCGGGCGTCGTAGGCCTCCTGCTTCCACTGCGAGTAGCGGAAGATCACCGGGAAGTCGGCCGAGACGCGCTCGCGGACCGCTGCCACGATCTCCGCGGCGAACTTCGTACGGGCCACCGCGTCGCCGCCGTACGCGTCGGTGCGGCGGTTGGTCCGCTCCCACAGGAACTGGTCGAGCAAGTAGCCGTGGGCACCGTGCAGTTCGACGCCGTCGAAGCCGATCCGCTCGGCCTCCGCGGCGGCGTCGGCGAACGCGCCGATGACGTCGTCGAGGTCGGCGCGGGTCATCGCCTTGCCGGTCCCCTCGGTGCCGTCGACGCGGATGCCGGAGGGGCCGACGGCGGGCGCGTCGGCGTACGGTGCCTCGCCCTGATTGCGCACCATGCCTATGTGCCAGAGCTGAGGCACGATCGTGCCGCCCGCCTCGTGCACGGCGGCGGCGACCTTCGCCCACCCCGCCAGCTGGTCCTCGCCGTGGAACCGCGGCACCCGGTCGCTCTGCCCGGCGGACTCGTGACCGACGTAGGTGCCCTCGGTGACGATCAAGCCCACACCCGCGGCGGCCCGGCTGGCGTAATACGCCTGCACGTCCTCGCCGGGCACGCCGCCCGGGGAAAACATCCGCGTCATCGGAGCCATCGCGATGCGGTTGGGGACGGTCAGGCCGTTCAGCGTGACGGGCCGGGACAGGATCTCGGCCGCGCGGGAGGCGGTGGACGTGGTGACGGTCATGCGGGTCCTCCGGATTGAGGCTGTGGCTCGTCGAGGTGACAACCAGGAGTGCATAGTACACACACTATGTATCATGCATATTGTGGCCGGTCCTCGCGGAGCCGTCCGTGGGCCGCCCCTGCAAAAGGCCCACCGGTCCACTGGTCCGCGATAATGGAGCGCCGGAGGGAGTGGGAGGCGTAGTGCTGGAGAAACTGGAGCGGGAGCTGATGCTGCTCTCGCGGCACCAAGTGCTGGCCCGGCGCGAGCGCGACGCCGAACGCCTGGAGCGGTCGGCGTACCTGCTGCTCAGCCGAATCGACACCCAAGGCCCCATGTCCATAGGGCAGTTGGCGGAGGCTTTCGGGCTCGACACCTCGACCGTGAACCGCCAGACGGCCGCATTGCTGCGCTGTGGACTGGCCGAGCGCGTCGCGGACCCGGACGGCGGCATGGCCCGCAAGCTGCGCATCACCGCCGAAGGCGCGCGCCGGCTCGCCGGAGACCGTGAGATCAACCGGTCCTGCCTGGCGCGGGTGGTCGCCGACTGGTCCCCTGAGGAGATCCGGGAGCTGGAGGACGTCTTGGTCCGGCTCAACCGCAGCGCCGAGGCCCTCGAAGGGCGGTACTGGCCGCGCACGGAGGAGGGCGACGCCCGCGCCGCCTGCCACCCGCCGGTCCCGCAGGAATCCGGACTCGATCGTCGCGGCGGCTGATTCCGGCGTGGCCCGGACCGTCGCCGGGCGGGCCGCTCGCAGGCGGTGGTGGCCGCCGGTGGCCCGAGCGAGGGCATCCAGTATGGAAGGCGCTCGCGAATGCGCCGGCCCGTGCGTGCCTTGGTTCGGGGGACGCGTTTGGGGTCGGAGGTCTCGGCCACCTCGAACTGGCAGGCGCCACGCGTGGCCGCCGGCTCGGGGTGGCTACGGCGCCGGGCAGGCCGGGCCGGAACGGGCGGAGGCTATGCGTCCCGGAGATCGTCGGGAACAAGGTCGGCAGACGCGTCTTGGAGTTCGCCTATGGCTGTGGCCACTTGAGCGGCTTGCGTCATTTGGATTCCCGTCGACTGCTCTGAACGACGAAGGGGCCAGATCAGAGGGTGCTCCTCCACCTGGCCCTCAGTCGGTCGTGCGGCCTCAATGATGGACCGCTGTGCAGGTGACCGTGGTCTTGCCGTCTGCTGACTTGACTACGTACTTGCTTCCGGCGAGACCGCCGAGGTCGAACCGTCCCGACTTGTCGGTGGAGACCGAGCCCGAGGCGGAGCCGGAGTAGGTCACCTTCGTGCCGGCGGGGAATCCTTGCCCCCACAGATGGTACTTACCGGCTGAGTCCACCTCGACGTTGCACTTCGCGGCGGCGGGGGCCGCGGTGGTCGAGGCGTGGGCGGCGAGGGTCGGGCCCACCGCGAGAGCGGGGGCCATCAAAAGCGTGAGTGCTGCAAGACGACGTGTCCGGTTCATCATTCAACCTGCCTTGGGGGCTGAGGGTGCGGCCGGTGAGGCGTGGCGGCTCCGAAACCCGCGGCAGCGGGCCAGCCGCTACGCCGTACTGATGGCGATTTCATCCTATCGTCCGCTTTGCGGTGCGGCATCTCGCGGATGGTCTTGATGGCAGTGGGGAAGTGGTGTACTTCCGGCCTCTGGTGGCGGTCGGGGTGCGGCATGTCGGACCTCATGTCGCATCGGCCTGCATGGGCTTTCTGCCACCGGCTGTGATCGGTCGTCAGTCCTCAGTCGTCAGTGGCAGAGTCGGCAGTGGCACGGGCGCTCGCCAGGTCGCGCGCTGTCAGCGCCGGCCGGGCCGATCCAGCGGGCGGACGTGCATGGCCGACCAGGTCGCATCGAGAGCGATCAGCGTGACGCCGACCAGCCCGTGGCCGGAGAGGCGGTCCTGCAGGACGTCGCGGTTGAGGTCGGTACCGGCCTTCACGCCGCCCTTGCGGTAGGCGACCCAGACCAGACCGTCGAACGGGACCGCGCCGAGTGCCTTCTTGACGGTGGCGTCGAGGGTCGCGGCGTCGGGAGCGAAGAGCAACACCAAGTTCGGGCTCTTGGCCTCCGAGGCCACGGTGGCGGCCGAGGGAAGAGGTCCGAACGACCAGTCGGCCGGCGCCCCGAACGTCAGGAGGGTCGCGCCCTCCTTGATGCCCAGCTTCCCCGCAGTGGTCTTCGCCATGCCGGAATACTACTCAGCGCGCGGCCCCTGGGCCGTCTTCTCCTTGGTTCGGTCACCGGCAGGCTGTCGTCGTCGGCGCCTCCCGGGTGGCGAGGGTGTCGGGTTGCTCCCGGGGCGAGCCGAGGTGGAAGGAGGGCGTCGGGTTGCCCCGGGGTGGGCCGAGGCGGAACGGAACATCCCTGGACAGCCTCAGGTGTGCGGGACGAGAAGTGCCGCCGCCGAGGCGGCGTGCTTCAGGGAGGAGGCGCGGTCGGCGCCGCGTTGCCCGAGCACCACTCGGGTGCTCAACCCGTCCAGCAGCGCGAGCAGTTCCGACGCGCGGGCGGCCACGTCCAGGCCGGCGGCGAAACGTCCCTGGGCCACGCCCTTGGCGAGCAGGGCCTCCAGGTCCCGCTGCCAGCCGTCGTCCATCTCTTGCTGGGCGGCGCGCAGGTCCTCGTTGGAGGGGGTGCGGGCCCACAGCTCGATCCACAGGGTCCAGCGCGGATCGCGGGGCCCGCGCGGCAGGTAGAGCTCCAGGAACAGCGCGAGCTTGCGGTGTGCGGTGACCCGGCGCTCCAGCAACTGTGCTCGCTCCGCCGCCAGTTGGTCCTCACTCCAGCGAAGTGCGGCCAGCAGCAACCGGTCCTTGCTGCCGAAGTAGTAGAGGATGTGGCCGCCGCTGGTGCCGAGGCGCTCGGCGAGCGCGGACATGGTGAGCTCCGCGAGGCCGCCCTCGGCGATCGCCGCCATGGCCTCTTCGAGCATTCGCTCCTGGGCGATCCGCCCGTCACGCCGTCGCGCCGACCCCGCTGCTCCGGCCACCGTGCCCGCCTTCCCGATCTTCGTGGCCCGACCTTATCCCGGGCGAGGTCTTGACGCGGTCCCGTTCGGCGAAGCATCTTGAATGCCATTCAAGAACTTAGAACGTTGTTCAAGGTTCAGTGGGTCCACAGTCAGGGGTACGGCGCATGACGCAACAGGACACGACGGCCGACGTCGACGAGGTGTTCCGGGTCGAGACCCACGGCATCGACCCCATACCCGACGCGGAGCGGCACGGGAGCGCCCGGGACCTCTTCTGGCTCTGGTTCGGTTCCAACCTCACCTTCACCTACGTGATCAACGGCGCCCTCGCCGTGGCCTTCGGCCTCTCCTTCTGGCAGGCCACCGCCGTGGTCGTTGTCAGCGGACTGTCCTTCCTCGCGGTCAGCGCCGCCGGTCTCAGCGGCATCCGCACCGGCACCGCCACCCTGGTCATCTCCCGGGCCGCCTTCGGGGTGCGCGGAAACTTCCCGGCCGGCGTCCTGAACTGGGTGGTGAGCATCGGCTACACCATCGTCAACACCGTGGTCGGCACCCTCGCACTGGAGGTGTTCTTCGCCGAGACGGGCCTGGGCACGGGGACCGGGGTGCGGGCCCTCGCCCTCGGGATCACCCTCGCGCTCACCTTCGCCGTCGCGATGTGGGGCCACGCCACCGTCCAGTTCGCCGAGCGTTGGATGGCGTACGTCCTCGCCCTCGGTTTCGGCGTGCTCCTCGTCTTCGTCCTGCCCGGCGCCGAGACCGTCGCCCCGGCCGGCGCCGCAGCCCCGGGCGTGTCCGGCTGGAGCCTGGCCTTCGTCGTGATGCTGGCCGGGCCCTTCTCCTACCTGCCGATGCCCGCCGACTACACCCGCTACCTGCCCCGGACCACCTCGCTGAAGTCGATCACCTGGATGGGAGGCCTCGGCGGGTTCGTCTCCTCCGTCGCCCTCGGCGTCGCCGGGGTCGCCGCCGCCACCCAGACCGACATGACCGATGCCGTGTCAGGGGCCGAGAGCCTGCTCCCCAGCTGGTACAAGCCGGTGTTCCTGGCCCTCGTCCTCGGTGGCTCCGTCACCAACTCGATCATCACCCTCTACTCCTCCAGCCTGAACCTCCAGGTCCTCGGCATCCCGTGGAGCCGCGCCCGCGCCATCGTGATCAGCGCCGCGGTCACCGCGGCCGGATCGCTCGCCGCGCTCTTCCTGACCGACTTCACCACCTCGCTGCTCTCGTTCCTCTCGCTGCTGATCATCGTCTTCGCGCCCTGGGGCGGGGTCTTCCTCGCCGACATGCTGCTGCGCCGCTGCCACTACGACTCCGACGCACTGCACGCCGGGAGCGCCGGCGCCTACTGGTACCGGGCCGGCTACCACCCCGCAGGCATGGCCGCACTGCTCGCCGGCATGGCCTTTGCCGCGCTGACCTGCGACTCCGAGCTGTGGACCGGCCCGCTGGTGGCCCCGCTCGGCGGCGCCGACCTCACGTTGCTCGGCTCGGTCGTCTCCGCGCTCACGTACTTGGCCCTCGCCCGGCGGAAGCTGCGCCCGGCGTACGCCCCTGCCGTCTGAGCGCGTCGTACTCGCATCCCGCGCCCCTCGACTCGCCCCGTACGCCCCTCGTCCACGCCTACGTGCGCCCCTCGCGCGCCCCCTTGTGCACGAGAAGGACGTACCCGCCCGCCCTCACTCCCGCACCGCCAATCTCTGTACAGGAGCACCAACCATGCCGCACCCCCTCCCCGCCGATCTGCTGCTCACCGGGGCCCGTATCCACACCGTCGACCCCGACCTCCCCGAGGCCGAGGCGCTGGCCGTGTCCGACGGCCGGATCGTCTGGCTCGGCCCGGACGCGGAGGCCGCCGCATGGGCGGGCCCGGACACCGAACGGATCGACGCGGGCGGTCGGCTGGTGCTTCCCGGCTTCATCGACGCCCACAACCACGTCCGGCTCGGCTCCGACGACGCGTGCGTACAGCTCGCGGGGGTGCGCACCCTGGAGGCGATCCTCGACCGGATCGGGGCCTGGCGCGAAGCCCATCCGGACGCCGCGTGGATCGAGGCCGAGACCTTCGACTACTCCGCGATCCCCGGCGGCCGGATGCCCACCGCAGCCGACCTCGACCCGGTCACCGGGGACGTCCCGGCGATCGTGCTCTCCTACGACGTGCACACGGCCTGGCTGAACACGGCGGCGATGCGCCGGCTGGGCGTCGCGAAGGACCGCACCGACCTGCCCTTCGGCACTGCGGCCCTCGATCCGGAGACCGGCGAACCCACCGGCTTCGTCAAGGACTTCGCGATCAAGGGACTCTCCCGGGACGGCCACCGGGCGCTGCGCGAGCTCGGGGTGCCGTGGGCCTCGCCGGACCGGCAGTACGGCCGGCTGGCCAAGAGCCTGGACGACGCGATCGGCTTCGGCATCACCACGGTGGTGGAACCGCAGAACTCCCTGGACGACCTGGAACTGTACGAACGGGCGCGCGCCGAGGGCCGGCTGCGCTCGCGGATCGTGGCGGCGCTGTTCCACCCGCGCGGCACCACGGACGAGGAACTCGACGCGTTCGCGGCGGCGGCCCGGACGTACACGGGAGATCGCCTGCGGGTGGGTCCGCTCAAGCTGTACATCGACGACGTGGTCGAGCCGCGCACGGCCGCGCTGCTGGAGCCGTACACCGGCTGCGGTGCGCACCGGGGCGAGACCTTCTACCCGGCGGAGGAGTTCGCGGAGTTGCTGGCCCGGCTGGACGCGCGCGGCTTCCAGTGCTTCGTGCACGCCACGGGCGATCGGGGCATCCGTACGGTCCTGGACGCGGTGGAGCACGCCCGTTCGGTGAACGGCCCGCGGGATGCCCGCCATCAGGTGGTGCACGTGGAATGCCTGGACCCGGCGGACGTGTCGCGCTTCGCCGGGCTCGGCGTGGTGGCCTGCATGCAGCCGAGGCACTGCGCGCCGGAGATCGCCGGTCCCGGCCAGGACTGGGCGGAGAACGTGGGAGAGGGCCGCTGGCACAAGGCCTGGCCGATGCGGAGCCTGTACGAGGCCGGCGCGGTGCTGGCGTTCTCGAGCGACTGGAACGTGGCGGAGATGGACCCGATGATCGGGATCTACACGGCGATCACCCGCCGCCCGCTGGGCGGCGGCGATCCGTGGCAGCCGGCCGAGACGGTGGACGTCGCGACGGCGGTGTACGGCTACACGATGGGCTCGGCGTACGCCAACTTCCTTGAGAAAGAACGGGGTTCGCTGACGGTGGGCAAGGCGGCCGACTTCGTGGTGCTGTCCCGGGACATCCTGGCCGTGGCCCCGGAGCGCATCCCGGGCACGGTGGCCGAGACGGTGGTGGTCGCGGGCGAGGTGGTCCACCGGGCCGGCCAGACGTATTGATCGTCCTTGCTCTCCTGCGGGACCGGGTGCGGGCGAACGCCGGGGGGACGAAAGGGCGTGGCCCGCTCCCGGTGCCGGCAGCCACCCTTCCGCGGCCTGTGTGATGTCGTGATGGGTGGCGACGCCTCGCCGGGGCTTCGGCTCGTTGACCAGGCGCGCCGCTCGGCGATCTGCATGGAGTAGGAAGAATCGATACACCGGACCCGCGCGAGTGACATCCCGCATCGGGGTGCCATTGCCAGGGGATGGACGAGCAGCCAGGGCGGCTCGCCAGGAACCGGCTCCGAGGAGTCGCCGAATCCTCGATAGAAACGGGTGCCATGAAACTTCGGCACGCATCGGCCGCCGCATTCGGCGCTCTCGCACTCCTCCTTACGCAGTCGGTGTCCGCGAGCGCCGCCACCGGTGACTTCTCCTACCGGTTCGTCGGGCTCGACGGCACGCCGCAGTCGGCCACCCTCCACGACCCCGCGAGTCCCGGCTGCGTCGTGCTCCCCGAGGTCGCGGACCCCGGATCCTCCGAGCCTGCCTTCGCCCCGCACAACGAGACCGACGAGTGGGTGATGGTATTCACCGAGCCCGACTGCACAGGCGATTCCCGGACGCTGCGCCCGCACGGAAAGCCCGCCGGCGACCGTCTGAAGCTGCGCTCGGTGTTTCTGACCGGCCGTCATTGAGCGAGGTGCGGCCGGTCATGCAGGTGGCTGGCGTGCGTGGCGCTCAGCCCGACTCGGCCCGCCGCCGCGCCGGCCCCCTGACGCCGGTGGCTTGTGACGTCAGCGAAATGGGTCACGAAATGGGTCCGAGGCGCGGCGGGGCGGTCTTCACCGACTCGGGGATCATTACGGGAGGCCTTGCGTCGAGTGGCCCCGGCGCGATGTGGCCAAACCCGACCAAACCCTTCGCCGGGTGGCTCCGAATGCCTGATGTGAGGTTTTCGCGGCGACCGGTCGAACATCTCCGGCCGACGCACCTCCCCTAAGGCACAGGGGCTGCATAGCGCACGCGGTACCGCATCGCGGCGCGGCCCCGGCTTGGAGAAGCCATGAACAGAAAACTCCTGCCTCTGCTCGGCATCGCGGCGTTCGGTCTCCCGCTCGCCGCGCCGGCCATCGCCTCAGCCCACACTGGCGGCGACGGCACCGTTACGAGGCGCGGCTCGAGCCGGTGGCCACCAACATGGTCCACGGAGCGGGAAGCGCGTCCGTCCGCCTCTCCGGTAACACGGCCACCATCACCGTGAAGGCGAACCGCCTCCTCGACAGTGCACCGCACGCCCAGCACATCCACATCAAGGGATCCGGGGAATGCCCCGCGGCGGATGCGGCACGCATGCACAACGGGCACAGGGCCGTCAGCACCGCCGACGGCCTGCCCGCCTACGGCAAGATCGGCACCTCGCTCACCACAAGCGGAGACACCAGCCCCAACAGCGCCCTGGCTGTCGATCGCTTCCCCAGCAGCGGGTCGTTCTCCTACACCCGCACCATCACCGTGACCCCGGATGTGGCGCGGCAGATCCGCGCCGACAACGCCGTGATCGTGGTGCACGGTATCGACTACAACCACAACGGCAGGTACGACAACGTCCTGGGCGCCAGCGAACTGGACCCGAAGCTCCCACAGGAGGCCACCGCGCCCGCCCTGTGCGGAGCCCTGAACTCCATGCACGCGATGGACCGGCACCAGTAGCCAAGCGGCTGCGTCAAGAGCCTGTGCAGTGGCACGGCCGGCCGCGCACGGTGACGCCGGCACGATCCGTGGCAAGGACTTCGTCCACACGGTGCACTTTCCAGCGCGCCGTGTGCGGACGAGCACGTCGCGACATCATCATCAGTGGTTGGTGGCAGGCCGTCACAGCATCGCCACCCGACGACTGCGGCAGAGGCGCCTCTTCTCCCTCTGCCGTAGTCGTCTTCCCTTTCTCTCCGCGCGGGCGGGTGCGGTGCCTCATTCACCCGCACGGCTTTGCGCACGGACCTCCGCCCAGACGGTGTGAGTGCGCGATCTGAGGACGTTTCCCCATGCGGCGCACAGGGCGTCTACCAGGTAGAGGCCCCTTCCTCCCTCGGCGAGGCTGAAGGAGGGGTGGGACCAGTGAGCCCGGATGCGCGCGACGTCGAGGCCGGCGCCCGTGTCACTGACTTCGACCCGCACGACCATTCCTCCGTCGGTTGCCTGCCGGCGCCCCAGCCGCACCCGCACCGGTGGCTGTCCATGGAGCAGGGCGTTGCTCACGAGTTCGGTGGCGATCAGCGCCATGTCATCGGCGAGCCCTGCCGCCCCCCACAGGTTCAGTTGCCGTTCTAGGGCGGCGCGCAGCGCGGAGCCGCGTTCACTTACCTCCGCTTGCAACGGTTGATGTGCGATGTTCATCAGCCCCGACCGCGGTGCGTTCTACTGAGGGTTCGTTGACGTCGACGGCACGCTTTTCGACGGACTGCCGCCTTGGCCGCATCAGCTGTGCGGCAGCTGTGCGGCTACTCGCAGGGAAGGCGCCTCTCGGCGGCGCCGCCGTGTCGGGCGGCCTCGCCGGGAGGGGAAGCTCTGTCGGTACCGCTACTTCGGCATCAGGACGGCGTCGA
Organism: Streptomyces sp. Tek67B01; assembly: GCF_055231995.1. Classification (NCBI taxonomy): domain Bacteria; kingdom Bacillati; phylum Actinomycetota; class Actinomycetes; order Kitasatosporales; family Streptomycetaceae; genus Streptomyces; species Streptomyces sp. Tek67B01. The sequence continues at coordinate 431,949 of NZ_JBUYUY010000001.1, read as the reverse complement.
TGATGTACACGTTGGCGTTGGCGGTCTTGACGTTGCCGCAGACCACGTTCGCGCTGTCGTTGACCTTGTAGGAAGTACCGGAACCACTGGTCGTGATCATGCCCTTCTGGAGGGTTTCGAAGGAGCCGTTCTCCAGTTGCTTGGGGGCGAGTTCCTGCCCGACGACGTGGTACGTGAGGATCTTCGTCAGCGTGGCCTTGTCGGCGAGGACCTTGTCCAGGTCGGCCTTGGGGATCTTCGCGAAGGCGTCGTTGGTGGGAGCGAAGACGGTGATGCCCTTGGCGTTGTTGAGGGTGTCGACGAGGCCGGCCTGCTTGACGGCCGCGACCAACGTGGACAGCGCCGGGTTGTTGGACGCGGCGGTGGCGACGGGATCGTTGGCCATGCCGTTGAAGGAACCCGCGCCTTCCTTGGGCACCCCGGCGCAGGCAGGGCCGAACGGCGCGTCAGCCATGGACGCGTCCCTGTTCTGGGACGGCGCCTGGTTCGCGGCGCCGTTGGAGCTGTCCGCGGAGGCGGCCGGCGAGGAGTTGCCCGTGCCGTCGTCGGAGGAGCAGGCTGCCAGCGAGAACGGCAGGATGGCCGCGGCGGCCACGGCGATCGCGGTACGACGGAACTTCAGGGTGTTCAGGGTGTTGCTCATGATGGGTCTTTCTCCTTGTGCTGTGCCGCGCCGGGTGGGCGGCGGTTCGGGGATGAGGGATCGAGGGATGGGGGATCGAGGGTCAGGTGACGGTGGTGAACACGTTGTGCCAGCCGGAGGCGCCGTCGGGGATGGTCCGGGTGCGCCGTTCGGTCTGCATCTGTCCGGTGCCGTCGGTGGCGCGGACGGTGATGGTGTGTCCGCCGGGGCCGGATCGCCAGGGGTGGGACCACTGGCGCCAGGTGTCGAGGGAGGCTTGGGGGGCGAGGTCTGCGTCTTGCCAAGGGCCGTCGTCGATGCGGATCTCGACGCGGGTGATGCCGCGGTGCTGGGCCCAGGCGACGCCGGCGACCCGCACGGTTCCCTCGCTCAGGCGGGCGAAAGGCTTGGGTGTGTCGATGCGGGCCTGGGTCTTGATGGGGGCGCGGCGTGCCCACGCGCGTTTGACCCAGTACGGGTCGTACGCGTCGAAGGTGGTCAGTTCGATGTCGGTGATCCACTTGCAGGCGGAGACATAGCCGTACAGACCGGGGACGAGCATGCGGACGGGAAAACCGTGATCGAAGGGCAGCGGTTGGCCGTTCATGCCGAGGGCGAGCATCGCGTCGCGGCCGTCCATGACGTCCTCCACTGGAGAGCCGAGGGTCATGCCGTCGACCGAACGGGCGACGAGCTGGTCGGCTTTCCCTCCCCGGGAGGGGGGCCGGACGCCCGCCTCACGCAACAGCTCCGCGAGGGGGACGCCAAGCCAGCGGGCGGTGCCGACGTAGGGGCCGCCGACCTCGTTGGAGACACACGTCAAGGTGATGTCCCGCTCGATGAGCGGACGGGCGAGCAGCTCCGCGAAGGTGTGGACGCGGGTTCGTACGCCCTTGCCGTGGATCCGCAGCTGCCAGGTGCCGGCGTCGACCTTGGGCACGTCCAAGGCGGTATCGACGCGGTAGAAGTCCTTGACGGGCGTGGTGAAGGAGCTGATCCCCGCCACGGGTGGCTGGACGCCCTTGGGCAGGGCCGGCGCGGGGGAGGCGGGAGCGGGCAGGCGCACCGCCTGACGGGAAGCGACGGCTCCCCGCCCTTGCCTGCCGTTCAGCGCCCGGCCCAGGGCTCCGGCACCGACGGCGGCCACCGCTGTGGCGGACGAGATCGCGAGGAACCCCCGCCGGTTGAAGCCCGCCCCGTCGCTCTCGCTCGGCGCGCGGGCGCCAACGCGGGAGGCCTTGCCGGCCAGCAGGTACATCACCGCCGCGCCCGCCAGCGCGCCGACCAGGGAGGGCAGGGCGTCGACCGGGCCGGCGGTGTCGGGGCGGTTCAGGGCCGCGACGGTGCCCACCACACCGAACAGGAGGACCCCCACCGAGGCGGCACGTCGGTAGCGAAGGGCTCCCAGCCCCAAGATGGCGGCGAACAGGGTGAGAGCGGTGAGGATGCCGAGCTGGAGCACAGTCTTGTCGTTCTCGCCGAAGGTGCGGATCGCGAAGTCCTTCACCGGGGCGGGCGTGAGGTCGATCGCGGCCGAACCGACGGCGTTGACCGGCCCGGCTTGGGGCCGTGTGAGGGCGGAGGCCAACTCGGCCACCGCGAGCGCGGTCAGAGCGGACAGCAGCCCGGACATGATCCCGGCGGCCGGGCGGGCGAATCGATCGCGGAGGTTGCTCACACCCGGCATTCGGCGCCGCAGGGATCCCGGATGGGTGCCGGCCGGCGACTCATTCGATCAGCTGAAGATCGGCCCGCTTGTTGACGAAGCCTGGCGGGGGGCCACGAGTGAGCGCGGGTGGCGGCGCCGACTGCCGTCACCCGCACCCTGCCCCGCTTCCCTTCGGACCCGCGACGGCATCAGTGACAGGGCACGAACGCGCCGCACGCCGAGGGGAACGAGGTCGTCCGGTCCGCCGCCACCCCGTTACCGGCGGCGGACCGGAGTCCTGATGTGCCTGCGGTCAGGCGTTGATGCAGGTGTTGCCGAAGGACGGGTTGAGCAGACCGATCACGCTCACACTGTTGCCGCACGCGTTGACCGGGATGTGGATCGGGATCTGGATGAGGTTGCCCGAGCCCACGCCGGGCGAATACGCGGCCACGCCTTGCGCTCCCGCGTCGGCCATGGCGGCGGACGCCCCGCCGACCACGGCCACTCCCGCGGCCAACGCGATCGCGGCGCTCTTGAACAGACCAGTCACAGCTGCCTCCACAAACGGTGCGAGCACCGGATCACACGGCGCGTCCGGTGCTGCCCGGACGGTCCGGGACTTGCACGCCCCATTCGCCCCAGACCTCCGGACGGCTGGTCGATGACGGAGGGTTCACCCGAAGGGCGTACCCGGGGGGGGGGGGGGGGGGGGGAAGAGGACGTGACGGCGCCGCCCATCCGTACGCGTGTCCGCTACGAAGAGAGCATGAGACGCCCTCCCGAATCTCGTGGCCGGACCCCCCACAGCGCCGTCCGGCCACCGCGCCAGCGAAGGACAGCCATGCGATGGACATCCCGCCCAGGCTCTACCTGCGCCTGGTCGCCACAACCGGCGGCCGGCCGATGAGCCATCCACTGCCCTTCCGCGGCACACCCACGCCCGGAACAGACCTGGCCGCGGCCATGGAGGAAGTCGCCCGCGGCGACAAGCGGGCGTTCTCCGCCCTCTACGACGCCCTCGCACCCCTGATCTACGGAACCGTGCTGAAAGTCGTACGGGACCGTGCCCAATCCGAGGAAGTCACCCAAGAGGTGATGATCGATCTGTGGCGGCAGGCCGCCCGTTACAGCCCGGCCACCGCCAGTGTGCGGACCTGGGCGGCGACCATCGCCCACCGTCGGGCCGTGGACCGGGTCCGCTCCGCACAAGCCGCGGCCGACCGAGAGCACACCACCGCCGTCCGCGATCAGCAGCGCCCCTTCGACGAGGTCACCGAACAGGTGGAGACCCGACTGGAGAGCGAGCAGGTTCGCCGCTGCCTACGCGGTCTGACGGAACTGCAGCGCCAAGCGGTGACGCTGGCCTACTACGGGGGCTTGACCTACCGTGAAGTCGCCCAGTCGCTGGACGCACCGCTTGCGACCATCAAGACACGCATGCGCGACGGGCTGATCCGGCTGCGCGACTGCATGGGGGTGACCGCATGAAACAGCACCACGACGACCTGCACGCCCTCACCGCCGCCTATGCCCTCAACGCCCTCGACCCCGCCGAGCACGAAGGGTTCACCGCGCACCTCGCCGGCTGCGCGGCGTGCCGGAGGGAGGTCGCGGAATTCCAGGCCACGGCCGCCCGGATGGCTGCCGGCACCGCACAGACTCCGCCCCCAGCACTCAAGGCGCAGGTCATGGCGGGCATCGACACCGTGCGCCAACTCCCACCCCGGCTCACCACCACCGCCTCCGTCAACTGGGCGGGCGTACTACGGCGCAAAGCCGCCACGATCGCGGTGGCAGCCAGCCTGACCGCTGCCGCCGCATTCGCCGGCGTGGCCACCTGGCAGCACCAGGAGAACCTGGAAGCCGGACGCCGCGCCACGCAGAGCGAACAGCGACTGGACGAGATGAACTCGGTCCTGTCCGCCCCGGACGCCCGCACCGTCCACGCACGCGCCGGCAACGGCGCCGCCACCTCAGTGGTGTCCTCGCAACGGCTGAACAAGACCGTCTTCACCGCCGTCGGGCTGCCCGCCCCGGGGACGGGCAAGACCTACCAACTATGGCTAGACCACAACGGCACCATGCGCCCCGCCGGGCTCCTGCCCCACGACGGCGCCGTACTCCTCAACGGTGACACCACCGGCGCCCGAGCAGTCGGCCTCACCCTGGAACCCGCCGCCGGATCAGCCCAGCCCACCAGCCCACCCTTGGTCCTGCTTCCGCTGCCGACCTGAGTCACGATCGACACCCCGGCGACGACCGAACGGGCTTTGCGCGAACGGGCTCTGGGGGAACAGACTCTGCGGGAACGGGCTCGGCGCATGGGCGGCGCCCGGCCAGAGGGCCGGAATGCCCCGAGGAGTCGACCGGCCGGAGGGGAGCCATCGCGCCGATCCGGTCGCGGGCGCGCTGCGAATCACCTGTGAGAGGACCTGTGAGGTGGGAGCCATGACCGACGAAGAGTTCGAACTGCTCCTGGCCCAGGCGCGGGCGGAAGCACACGACATCTCGTTTCCTGTTCCCGCCTCGGACGATGACGCGGAGTACGCCTTCCATACGCAGCACGCGGAATTCGGTGCGTCGGCCCACTGACGCTGGAGGCCGCCGGCCAGAACCACGAGCCCCGACTCGGCGATGTGCTGCTTTCGGTGGTTCAGTGTCACGTTCAGCGTCTCGCGGGTCTGGAGAAGGCCTGTGCGGCGTCGCTGTGGGGCGGCATGGAGGGGGCGGTCGAGGGGCTCGTGGGCCGTCGCCGGTGTGCGGTGACGGTTACGGCGGCCAGTGCGGAGGCGAGGCCACCGGCTGCGAGGCCGGCGCGAGGGTGGACTGCGCTGGAGATCCAGCCGATCAGGGGTGCGGTGAGTGGTGTGGTGCCGAGGGAGGCGAGTGTGTACAGGCTCATGATGCGGCCGCGTATGGCGTCGTCCGAGCCGAGCTGTAGCTGGGACTTGGCGGCCGTCATGAACAGCATCAGCACGGCGCCGGTGGGTACCAGCATGAGCAGGAAGGCCGCGTGGGTGGGCATCGTGCTCGTGAGGACTTCCAGGACCCCGAAGCCGAACGCCGTACCCGCGAGGTAGCGGCGGCCCCATTGGCCCCTGCGGGCCGCCGCCACCGATCCGGTGACTGCGCCGACGGCGAATGCGGTGGAGCCGAGTCCGAATACGCCGGGAGGGGTGTGGAAGACGTCTCTTGCCATCAGGGCGGTGGTGATCTGGAAGTTCATGCCGAAGCCGGCGACCACCCCGACCAGGATGAGTGGGGCGCTGAGATCCGCGCGGGCTCTCACGTGGCGTAGCGCCTCCCGCACCTGGCCCCTGCGGCGACGGCCCGGGCAGGCGTTCCGGTCCGGACCCCGGTGCCCGGGCTTCATCTGCAGCAGGGCGCCGAGAACGATGAGGTAGGAGAAGGAGTTGAGGAAGAACGCGGGTGCGACACCGAAGCCGGCGATCAGGGGACCGGTCAGGGCGGGTCCGGCGATCCGGGCGAGGTTGAACACCGCGGTGTCCAGGGCCACCGCGTTGGGCAGGTCCGCGGCGGGAACGGTCTGTGCGATGAACGCTTGCAGGGCCGGTTTCTCGGCGACCAGGGTCAGTCCCATTGCCAGCGCCACGCCGTAGACGGCCCCCAGACTCACCGTGTCGGTCATGGCCAGCACTCCCGGAAGCAGGGAGACCAGGCACAGCACGGACTGGGTGACGAGCAGGATCCGCCGCTGTGGACAGCGGTCCGCCAGCGCCCCGCCCCAGGGCCCGAAGATCAGCAGCGGCAGGAACTGGAGCGCCGTGATGATGCCGACGGCTGTGCCGTCACCATGGGACAGGTCAAGGACCAGCCAGGTCTGCGCCACCTTCTGTATCCACGTCCCGGTGTGGGAGGCAAGCTGGCCGGTGGTGAGCAGCCGGAACTCCCGGTGCCGCAACGATCTGAGCATCCGTCGGTTTCCGGCGTCCCGCGCCGGGGGCCCGGCCCCGGGACTGGTGGTGTCTTCGTCAGGCGGTGTGTTCGGGCGCACGACCGTTTCCTCCTGCTGGGCCTCGTATTGAGCCGGCTGACGTCCTAAGCAGCGCAGACCGCCCAGGACGCGCCGCGGGCGCGGGGGTTGCGGTCGGCGAGGAGGAAGCCGAGGGAGGACCGACCTGCACCTGGCGGCGGTCCCCACCATCCACCCGCGTTCCCGGGCGCCATGCCGTGGAAGGCGTGTGGATGGCCCACTGGGGGCTTGCGCCCCGAACAGGCCCGGCGCGGCAGCCCCTCACCCCCAGGCGCGTCGCTCACCCTCGCGTCGCTCAGCCCCGCCGCGCTCACCCCGACGGCGCGGGTCACCTGCCGGGGCGAAGTCGTGCGTCGCAGGTTTCGGCGATGGCGGGGACGATCTGGTTCAGGTGTTCGCGCCATCCGACGTTGGCGTTCACCTCGCAGATGGTGAAGCTGCCGTCCGGCTCGAAGAGCAGGTCCACCCCCGCGACCCCCAGTCCCAGGACCTTCGCCGCCGCCACGGCGAGTGCCTCCCCGGCCGGATGGAGGCCGGTGCACACGGTGGCGGTTCCGCCCTGGGCCAGGTTCGACTTGAGCCCGCCGTCGGCGGCCACACGGACCTGCGCCGCGACGGCCCGGCCGTCGACCACGACGACCCGTAGGTCCCGCCCGTGGGAGTACTGCACATACTCCTGGAACAGGTAGGGCGCGTCGTCGTTGAGGCTGCCCTGGATGTCGTGCAGCATCGCCGCGTCAGGGGCCAGGAAGACGCGTCGCCCGCGGTGGCCGCGTACCGACTTCACCACACACGGCTCAGGCACCCCCGCGCGCAGCACGTCCGTCATCGACGCGTCGACGTAGCTGCGGGTATCGGGTACGGGAAGCCCGGCGACAGCGAGCTGTTGCAGGTGCCAGAACTTGTTCACGCATGCCAGCACCGCGTCGATCGGGTTGAGCAGTACCGTGCCCATGGCCTCCAGGTGCCGCAGCAGGGTGATCTCCCGGTCCGTGGAGAGCATGGGTGTGGACAGGCGCGCATAGGCCAGCTCCGGCGCCGCCAGAGGCACCCCTTGGAGGTCGTGCAGTGTCAGACGCCCACCGGTCACGCCGAGTACGAGGTCACTGGTCCGCATCACCGCACTGCGGTCGCCCAGGACGCTTTCGAAACCATCTACGAGTTCAGCGGTGATCCGGTCCTGGTCGAGGCCGCCGCCGAGGATCAGCCAGAAGGCGGCGGTGGCCCGGCAGTCCGGGAAGACTCTCGCCGGGACGTTGGTCACGGTCATCAAGGCGCTCCTCAGGACATCGACGGCTACTTTCTGGCCGGCGGGCTTTGCCCATGCCGGGTGCACACCGTCACTGGCGCCCCCGGACACCGTGCCATCAACAGGGTGATGACAGTTCCACCTTGTGTCAGGAAATCCCACTAATGCGCCCAAATGTGGCGTGTTGCCTTCCTTGCACCGAATGGCGCGAGTCGTATTGGGGGTGTGGCCGGGGTGATGTGAGGGGAGGGCATCGCTCGGACGCGGGTCGCGCTGTACGGGAGGTCACTCGAACATCGGGACGGACCGGAAGCAGTCGTTGTCTTCAACCGTTTCACCGGGCATGGCCCGGGGGTTGCCTTGGCCTGGTCGCATCGATGGGTACCGCGACCGCCACCCGGCAACTTCATCGGCGGAACGGTCTCGGCCACTTCTTCGGCTGTCGGTGTGTGCCGCAGCGCCTGCACGGGGGACTCGTCCTTCGGCAGCTCGGGGGACAGGGAGGCGCTGTCCCCCGACATCGACCGGGAGGGGGCCCGAGTGCCCGGAAGCCCCTGCGGCCAACCTCTGGTCGAGGTTCAGTCGACGCCACTGACATAGACGCGGCTGGTGCGGTCATCGAGTCGGACCCATGCGACTTTCAGCCAGTTGTCCCCTTCGAAGGGCCGTTTGGTCGTGGGGCGGGGGACCTGGTGGTCTCCGTGGTGTGAGCGCTAACAATACGGATAGGCAGGAGATCGACGGCCCGTAGGCCAGTGCTGGCGGATCGGCATGATAACGGACAGATAACGCACGCCCAGGGGTTGAGAACCCGTCTTGTTAGCGCTCACAATGCGACGACGCACCCTCTTCGAGGGGCCCACCCCTGCCGACCAGACCCGACCCCGACCAGGATGCCCAGCCCCGGCCCCCGCCCACCGGCCGTGCGGCGCCTCTCCGGTACACCTCTTCCGTACACCCCGAAAAGGACATTCGACATGGCTCGCAGAGCAGCTCTCGTCCTCGCCGCCGCCCTTCTCGCCTCCTCGGCGTTGACCGCCTGCTCGACCGAGAGCCCCGCCCCCGGTACCTCCCCGGGGGCCAAGAAGGGCTCCCACGGCCCGATCACGCTCGGCTTCGCCCAGGTCGGCGCCGAGAGCGGTTGGCGTACCGCCAACACCAAGTCCGTCCAGGAGGCGGCGAAGAAGGCCGGGATCACCCTCAAGTTCTCCGACGCGCAGCAGAAGCAGGAGAACCAGATCAAGGCGATCCGCAACTTCATCCAGCAGAAGGTCGACGTCATCGCCTTCTCGCCGGTCGTGGAGTCCGGTTGGGACACGGTGCTCAAGGAGGCCAAAGACGCGGGCATCCCGGTCATCCTCACCGACCGCGCGGTGGACACCAAGGACACCTCCCTCTACAAGACCTTCCTGGGCTCGGACTTCGTCAAGGAGGGCAAGTCCGCCGGCGAGTGGCTGACCGGTGCGTACGCGAACGAGGAGGGCCCGGTCAACATCGTCGAGCTCCAGGGCACCACGGGCTCCGCACCCGCCAACGACCGCAAGAGCGGTTTCGCCGACGTCATCCGGGCCGACGCCAAGTTCAAGATCGTAGCCTCGCAGTCGGGCGACTTCACCCGTGCCAAGGGCAAGGAAGTCATGCAGGCGTTCCTGAAGTCCCAGAAGGACATCGACGTCCTCTACGCCCACAACGACGACATGGCACTCGGAGCCATCCAGGCCATCGAGGAGTCCGGCAAGAAGCCCGGCACTGACATCAAGGTGATCTCGGTGGACGGGATCAAGGACGCCTTCGTCGCGATGACCGAGGGAAAGATCAACGTCGTGGTGGAGTGCAACCCGCTGCTCGGTGACCAGTTGATGGAGCTGACCAAGAAGGTCGCGGCGGGGGAGAGCGTGCCGGCTCGCGTCGAGACCGTGGAGGGCGTCTTCCCGCAGGACAAGGCCGCGGCCGCGCTGCCGTCCCGGAACTACTGACGCTCGCCGGCGTTCCGCAAATCCCGGCGCGGCAAGTTCCTGAGCGGCACGTTCCGGAAGTCCTGAGCGGCACGTTCCGGAACTCCTGACGCGCCACGTTCCGCCGCCGGAGGAGGCCCGGCCCGGCCCCGGTAACTCCTGCACTGTGTCCGGAGCCTGCTCCACCACCCCACCCACGAGAGGAGGGCGGATGGCATCGCCGTCCACCCCGCCGCCCACGGACACCGGCGGCCCGCCGCCGGTCCTGGAAGCCCAGGGCATCCGCAAGCAGTTCCCGGGCGCGCTCGCCCTCGACGGAGTCGCCCTGCGGCTCTTCCCCGGCGAGGTGCACGCCCTGATGGGCGAGAACGGCGCCGGGAAATCCACGTTGATCAAGGTGCTCACCGGTGTCCATCCCGCCGACGACGGCACCGTCCTCGTCGACGGCCGGCCCCACACGTTCGCGGACCCCCTCCAGGCGCAACAGGCCGGAATCAGCACCGTCTACCAGGAGGTCAACCTCTGCCCGAACATCTCGGTCGCCGAGAACATCCTCATCGGGCGGGAACCACGCCGGTTCGGTCTCATCCACTGGTCCGCGACGCGGCAGCGGGCGGCCGAACTGCTGACGGAACTGGACCTCGACCTGGACGTCACCGCTCTGCTCGGCTCGCACTCCCTGGCGGTGCAACAACTCGTTGCCATCGTCCGGGCGGTGGACGTCTCGGCGAAGGTGCTCGTGCTCGACGAGCCCACCTCCAGCCTGGACCGCGAGGAGGTCGCCCAACTCTTCGCCCTCGTGCGGCGCCTACGGGATCGCGGTGTGGCCATCCTGTTCGTCACGCACTTCCTCGACCAGGTCTTCGATCTCTGCGACCGCGTCACCATCCTGCGCAACGGCCGCCTGGAGGGCGAGTACCCCATCGGCGAACTCACCCCGGTGACGCTGGTGCAGCGCATGATCGGCGGAGAACTGGCAGGCCTCGACCAGCTCTCCGACCGTGCCCACGCGCAAGCGGTCGAACGGCCGGCCGGCCGGCCGTTCCTCCAGGCCCGACAACTGGCCCGCACCGGCTCGATCGAACCGTACGACCTCGACATCCATGCCGGCGAGGTCATCGGACTCGCCGGCCTCCTGGGCTCCGGCCGCACCGAGGTGGCGCGCCTCCTGTTCGGCGCGGACAGCGCGGACGCCGGAGAAGTGAGCATCGAGGGCGAGAGGGTGCTCTTGCGCACGCCCCGCCACGCCATCGCCCGAGGCATCGCGTTCTGCTCCGAGAACCGCAAGTCCGAGGGACTGGTGGGCGAACTCACGGTCCGCGAGAACATCATCCTCGCCCTGCAGGCCGCCCGTGGCTGGGCCAGGCCGCTGGCCCGCAGGAAACAGGACGAGCTGGCGCAGCAGTGGATCGAAGCCCTGGACATCCGCCCCGCAGACCCCGAAGCGCAAGTACGCCACCTCAGCGGCGGCAACCAACAGAAGGTCCTCCTCGCGCGTTGGCTGCTGACCGAGCCCCGGCTCTTGATCCTCGACGAACCCACTCGGGGCATCGACATCGGGGCCAAGGCGGAGATCCAGAAACTCGTGGCCCGCCTGGCGAGCGAAGGCGCCGCAGTGCTGTTCATCTCGGCGGAAATCGAAGAGGTCCTGCGCCTGAGCCACCGCATCGCCGTGCTCCGCGACCACCGCATGGTCGCCACCCTCACGAACGACGACACCGTCACGCCCGAACGGATCCTCACGACCATCGCCACCGGAGCGAACTCATGACCCCCCAACCCACCTCGCCCGGGGCGGCCGGCGGAATCGGGAGACGACTGGCCGGCCACCGCCTGCTGTGGCCGGCGCTCATCCTGCTCGCGCTGCTCCTCGGCAACCTCGCTTTCCACCACGACTTCTTCTCCGTCCGCGTACGCGACGGCCACCTCTACGGCAGCCTCGTCGACATCCTGCAGTTCGGCGCGCCCCTCAGCCTGGTGGCACTCGGCATGACCCTCGTCATCGCCACCCGCGGCATCGACCTCTCGGTGGGTTCCACCGTCGCCATCGCCGGCGCCGTCGCCTGTGGGCACCTGTCCACCGCCACGCGTCCCGGCAGCGTCGCCACCGTGCTCACGGCCGTCGCCCTCGCGCTCGGCGTCGCCCTCGTGCTCGGCCTCGCCAACGGCTTCCTGGTGTCCGGGCTGGGAGTGCAGCCCATCGTGGCCACCTTGATCCTCATGGTCGCGGGTCGAGGCGTCGCCCAGTTGATCACCGACGGCCAGATCGTCACGGTGACCAGCGGGCCCTACAAGATGATCGGCGGCGGCTACTGGCTGACCTTGCCGTTCGCCGTCCTCCTGGCGACCGTCCTCGTCGCGCTCACCGCCTACCTCACCCGTCGCAGCGCACTCGGCATGCTGATCGAGTCCGTAGGCGGCAACCCCACCGCCGGCCGGCTGGTCGGCATCCGTGCCGGCGGCCTGCTCGCCCTGGTCTACGTCTTCAGCGCGCTGTGCGCCGCGATCGCCGGGCTGATGATCAGTTCCAACGTCTCCAGCGCCGACGGCAACAACGCCGGGCTGTGGATCGAACTCGACGCGATCCTCGCCGTCGTCATCGGCGGCACCGCCCTGACCGGAGGACGCTTCTCCCTCGGCGGCACCGTCCTGGGCGCCCTGATCATCCAGACCCTGTCCACCACCGTTTACACCCTCGGCGTACCACCCGAGACCACCCTCGTCTTCAAGGCCTTCGTCGTCATCGTCGTCTGCCTCGTGCAGTCACCGGTCTTCCGGGCCAAGATCCCGGGCCGCCGTCGGACAACCATTCCCCGATCCCACACCACGGCGGGCGCCGCCCCGCAGCAGCAGGAGGTAGGCGCGTGAGTACCGTCATCGCGAGCGCCGCCGCGCACCGCACCCGCCCCTTCGCGACCGTGTCCCCGCGCACCCGCACCCGTATCCCACTGATCGTCACGGCCGTCCTGCTGGTCGTCATGTTCGGCGTCGGATCCGTACGTTACGAGGGTTTCCTCTCCGCGCAGGTCGTGCTGAACCTGCTGGTCGACAACGGATTCCTGCTGGTCGTCGCGGTCGGCGCGACCTTCGTCATCCTCACAGGCGGCATCGATCTGTCCGTCGGCTCCATGGTGGCCCTCTCCACCATGCTCACCGCCTCGTTGGTCGAGTCGCACGGCTGGCCCCTGGCCGGCGTCATCCCCCTGGTCCTGCTGGTCGGCGCCGCGAGCGGGGCGCTGATGGGCTGGATCATCCACACCTTCGAGATCCAGCCGTTCATCGTCACCCTGGCCGGCATGTTCCTCGCCCGCGGGCTCTGCTACACGATCAGCACCGCATCGATCACGATCAGCGATCCCACCACGGTTGGCATCGCGCAGACCCGGCTGTACGGCCCGGGTGGGCTGTTCGTCTCGATCCCCGTCGTCATCGCCCTGGCCGTGCTGGTGTTCGCCTTCGTCGTCCTGCACCACACGCGCTTCGGCCGCACCGTTTACGCGCTGGGCGGCAACGAGTCCTCCGCGCGCCTGATGGGTCTTCCGGTCGGCGCCACCAAGATCGTCGTGTACGCCGTCAGCGGCCTGTGCTCCGCACTCGGCGGCCTGCTGCTCACCTTCTACATGCTCTCCGGCTACGCACTCCACGCCATGGGCATGGAACTCGACGCGATCGCCGCCACCGTGATCGGCGGCACGTTGCTGACCGGGGGTTCCGGCTTCGTCCTGGGCACCGCCCTCGGCGTGCTCGTCCTCGGCATGATCCAGACGGTCGTCAACTTCCAGGGCACGCTCAGCTCTTGGTGGACCCGGATCGTCATCGGCGTCCTGCTGCTGGTGTTCATCGTGCTGCAGCGTCTGATGAGTGGACGCCGCCCCACCGCCTACTGACTCCCGCCTCCTGCGCGCATCCGCGCGTGTCACCGCCTTCGAGTGCAGCGATCACCGCGTCTTCTTCCGGACGCCCTCCGACGGACCGACTTCCAGGGAACACCGCCATGGAACACGCACACGAATCCACACACGAATCCGCCGGCCAGGCCGTCGAGCCGGGGCAGATCGCCGGCTGGCCGCGGACGGGCCGTCCCCTACGCACGGTCGATGAGGGAACGGGGGAGAGGTGGCGGTTCGGCTTCCCCGGCCGGGCCCGCGCCGAGGTCCACACGCGCGGCGCCCGCCTGTGTTCCCTGCTCGTGGCGGACCGCTGGGGCCACCCGGCCGATGTGGTGCTCGCCGCCCGCGACCCCGCCGACTTCGAGGGCCCCGCGCGCTACTTCGGCGCGACGGTGGGACGTTACGCCAACCGCATCGCCCGCGGCCGGATCGTCGTCGACGGCGTCACCCACCGGCTCGCGACCCAGGACAACGGGCACACGCTGCACGGCGGCCCCGACGGGTTCGACCAGCGCGAGTGGCGGTGCGAACCCTTCCACTCCGCGTACCGCACCGGCGTCCGCCTGTTCCTGCACAGCCCCGACGGCGACCAGGGATTCCCCGGTGCCCTGCGCGTCAGCGTCGCCTACGCACTGGATCGTGACGACAACCTGACCCTGTCCTACCAGGCGGTCGCGGACGCGCCGACGGTCGCCAACCTCACCAACCACGCCTACTGGAACCTCGAAGGAGAGGGTCGCGGCAACGTACTGTCCCACCATCTTCAGGTGCAGGCCTCGCGCTACACCCCCGTCGACGCCGAGTTGATCCCCACCGGCGCTCACCGCCCGGTCAGCGACACCCCGTTCGACCTTCGCCGGCGCCCGCGGCTCGCCGACGTCCTGGTCCAGACGGATGCCCAACTGGCCCTCGCCGGCGGCGGCTTCGACCACAACTGGGTCCTCGACGGCGCCCGTCGATCCCGACCCTGGAAGGCAGCCGTGCTGTACGCCCCCGCATCCGGCCGCCGCATGGAGGTGCGCACCACGGAACCGGGCATCCAGGTCTACACCGCCCAGGGCCTGACCGGTGACGTCACCGGCAAGGGAGGCGGTGCGTACCGCGCCTACGCGGGGGTCGCGCTGGAAACCCAGCACTTCCCCGACTCCCCGAACCGCCCCGACTACCCGACCGTCCTCCTGCGCCCGGGTGAGCTGTACCGGTCCACCACCATCCACAGTTTCACCACGGTCACCGCCTGAGGGCGGCGGCTCCGGCCAGGCAACGACTCGGGCCCGGATTTCCGCGCCGAGGGGGGATCCCCGTGCGGCGGGGTTCGTTCCGCGGGCGGTCAGCTCCTGCGGGCCGTACTGGCGCGCACGATGAGCTCGGGCGCCACCACCAGGTGCGTCGACTCGTCCGTCCGCCCTTCGATGTGGTCCAGCAGCAGCCCTATGCTGTCGCGGCCGAGCGAGGCGAAGTCCTGACGGATCGTCGTCAGCGGTGGAGGGAAGAACTCCGCCTCCGGGATGTCGTCGAAACCGGCGACCGCCACGTCCTCCGGCGTGCGCAGGCCCGCTTCCCGCAAGGCCCGTAGGACACCGAGGGCCATCTGGTCGTTGGCCACGAACACCGCGGTCAGGCCCGCTCCCCGGCCTGATGACGCCCGGACCCGCCCCGCGAGTTGCTGACCGGCCTGGTATCCCGACAGCGGACTCCAGTCGCCGCGCAGCAGGGGCGGCACCTCGGCGCCGGCCTCGCGGAGCGCGTCCTCCCACCCCTGCGTGCGGGCCTCGCTCTCCAGCCAGTCCGCAGGGCCCGCGACATGCCACACCGTGGCGTGGCCCGACGCGAGAAGATGCTCCGTGATCATGCGGGCGCCGAGGTTCTGGTCCAGCGACACCCCTGGCAGGTCCAGGGTGTGGCCGCCTTCCACGGTGACCACCGGGCACGGGGCTTCCAATGCCGCCAGGGCCCTCACCGCGTCGCGTTGGGGCGTGACGGCGACGATTCCCTCCACGCCCCATCCGGCGAGGTGCTGCATGGCTTCGGCGAGGGCCGTCTGCGTGGCGGTCCGAAGCGTGACGGCGGACGTCAGATAGCCGCGCTCCCGAGCCGCTTCCTGGACCCCCGCCAGGGTGCTGGCCGGCCCGTGCAGCGTGGTGTTGACCGCGATGACCCCCAGCGTGTGGGTCCGGCGGGTGGCCAGGGCCCGGGCCGCCGAATTACGGCGGTAGCCGAGCTGCTCGATGACCTGCGTCACCGCGGCCCGGGTCTTGGCGCTGACGTTCGGGTGGTCGCTGAGCACCCGTGAAACGGTCTGATGGGACACGCCGGCGACACGCGCGACGTCCGTCATCGTGGGCGCTCGCGAGACGTCCGGTAGCTGGGTCAACACTCTGCCTTTCCTCATCGAGCGGCCTTCCCTCACGGTACCGAACCAGCGGTGGCCCGCACACATCCCGGACCGATCGAGGCTTGTCGACCGGAGTTAACGTTCACAATTCTCCCAGGGGCAGCCCGCATCGCGCAGACCACCCTGAAGGACCTGTCTGGTGCCTCTACCGGGCCTTCCCCTCCATCGGCGGCGCCACCCACACGCACTCCGCACACGCCGTCACGTTCGCCCGAGCGCACCCCCGCCCCCCGTCGGAAACGTCCAGAGTCCCTGGGTACGGCCACGGTCCGGAGACCGCGGTAATACGGCTCTGGGCCCGGGCGAGCGGCTGCCACGGAAATGACCTGGGACGCATCGCTGCCCCCACCGCGAGGCGTATGAAGCATCACTGCGATCGCCGTGGTGAGCCGTTGCGGCCGGCGCGCGAGACTGTTCGTGTCCCATGGCCGGACGGGCCGACCTTGAGGCGTCCGGCGGTCGTAGTGTCGAACCCGTCATCAAGGAGGACTTCCAATGCGCAGCGTGACCTATTCGATGGGCGTCTCGCTTGACGGCTACATCGTGGGGCCGGACGGCGGCTTCGACTGGACGGATCCGGACGAGGAGGTCTTTCGCTTCGCCACAGACGAGGTGCGAGAGGTCGGCGTCCACCTGATGGGACGACGGTTGTACGAGACGATGCTGTACTGGGAGACCGCCGGCCAGGATCCGTCGCTCGACTTCTCGACGCTCGAGTTCGCCACGATCTGGAAGCTGCTCCCCAAGGTGGTGTTCTCCACCACGCTGTCGGCGGTACAGGGCAATGCCCGCCTGGCCTCCGGCGGCCTGGCGGAGGAGATCGAGCGGTTGCGAGCGGAGCCGGGAGAGGGTGACATCGCGATCGGCGGTGCGACTCTCGCCGCCGAGGCGGCCGCGTCGGGCCTGATCGACGAGTATCGGGCGAGGGTCTACCCGGTGCTGGTCGGCGGTGGCATTCCGTTCTTCCCCCAGCACGAGCGCCGGGTGGATCTCGCACTCGTCGAGACCCGCACCTTCAGCTCAAACGTCGTTTACCTGCGCTACCGCGTGGCGCGCTAGCCGGCTCGTCCGCCGAGCGCCTCGTGTTGTCGGTGATCTGTAGACGATGTGTCGGTGGCTGTTGGAACCATGGGTATCGGGTGCCCAACAGGGCAGCCGTACAGCCTTCACCAGCAGGGGAGCCCCTCGCCATGCGGTCCACGCCTTCCACTCCGCCCTGGGATGTCCAACGGCTGCCGCGTGCCGATGGCAGCGTCTTCCTGGTCACTGGCGGCAACGCCGGCATCGGGTACTTCGTCGCGGAGCAGTTGTCGGCAAGCGGGGCTGCCGTGGTCCTGGGCAGCCGGAATCCCACGAAAGCCGAGGCCGCGATGGCTTCGATCCGCGCGCGTGTCCCCGATGCCCAGGTGCGAGCCGTGCGGCTGGACCTCGCCGACCTGTCGTCGCTCGAAACGACGGTGGAAGCACTGGAAGTGGAACGCCTCGACGCGGTGGTCCACAACGCCGGCGTCGCGCTCGACGACCCGCCGCGAAGGGCGACCGCGGACGGTCACGAGCTCATGTTCGGCACGAACCACCTGGGGCACTTCGCGTTGACCCAGCGGCTCATGCCGCTGCTGTCGGCCGCGCCGGCAGCCCGCATCGTGACCATGGGCAGCTTCGCGGCCAAGTCCGAGCGGCTCGATCCGGACGACCTGCAGTCCAGGAAGGACTACCGGCCCAAGCGCACCTACGGACGCTCCAAGCTGGCGCAGATGTACTTCGGTGTCGAACTCGACCGTCGACTGCGCGTGGCGGGCAGCACGGTGGCCAGCGTGGTGGTCCATCCGGGCGGCGCGCTGGACTCCCTCACCCCGTCGCGACCGCCGCTCCACGCGCGAACTCTCGGCGCACGGTTGAGGGCGGCACCCGCGGCCCTCGTCGTCCAAGGAAAGGACGCCGGCGCCTGGCCCGCGGTGCGGGCCGTGCTCGACCCGGATGTGCGGGGAGGCCAGCTGTGGGGACCGCGCGTCTTCGGGCTGCGCGGAGAGCCCCGACGCGAACCGGTGTGGAACCACCTCGCCGACACCTCGGTCGCGGCGCGGTTGTGGGAGGCGAGTTGTGATCTGACCGGCTTCGACCGCGATGCCGTTCCTGTATAGCGTCCGCCACAAGCGCGTTGGCCAACAGGTGTGCTCAACGCGGCCGACTACGGCGCCCAGCCCCGGCTCCGACTGGGCGCGCCAGCTGGCCCTTTGAGGACTCGGCAATGACTCCGGTGGATCAGTACGGATCCCGGCCTCGTTCCGCGGCGCGGTCGGGCTGAAACCCACCCCGGGGCGGTCTCCGCCGACCATCGCGTCCTCGGTCCGGACGACCCCGGACCGGCCTCACAGATGCACGTCACCGACGGGGCCGCCGGCCCGCAGGATCAGCGACCTGCGACTGGCTTACGAGGTGCTCGCCGGAACCGACCCGCGGGACCCATGGGCCGTACCGGTGCCCGCGGTTCCCGCCCCACTGCGCAGGACGCCCACCTGGGGCCGCCGCCGCGCCGGGAGGTGACCGGGCATCAGGCCATCGCCACCGAGACAGGCATGCCGATCTACCCCTGTAAGCCGCGTTGCACCGGCCCCCGCCACCCGGTCCCGTCGGGACACGCCGTCACCCCGGCGCACCTTTGATCCGTCTGCCCTCATCGGCAGGCGCGTCCGGACGGGTCGGCTTGGCGTCATCGACGTCCGCTCCGGATTTGAACCGAAAGGCTCACCCGTGAAGCGCATCGTCCGCGGCCTCACTTTGGCCTGCGCCCTCTTCGGCGTCCTCGGCGGCGCGCACGGCGGCGGAACGTACCCGTTCGGGCTGTGGCCCGACTGGTATGCGGCCGTCATCGAACTGATCACAGGGATTCTGATCGTCTTGGGCCTGGGTACCCGGGCGGCCGCCCTCCTCGCGTCGGGATCGATGGCGTACGCGTACTTCACCGTCCACCAGCCACGCGCCCTGTGGCCGTTGCAAAACGGTGGCGAAGCGTCCGCGATGTTCTGCTGGGTCTTCCTGCTCCTGGTGTTCACCGGCCCCGGCGCGCTCGCTCTGGACCGGTCACTCGCCTTCCGCGCTTCCCCCGCCCCGCGGCGCCGGGGCCTGGACGAACCCGCCTCGAATCCGTAGCGGCGCGGGCTTGGCCCTGTCGGATCGAACGCACCCGCGAGATCGGCCTACTCCGCGCGATCACACCTCCCGGCAACAGATCGGCCGAATGGTTCGGCTCGAATCGGTGCTCATCGCCGTCCACGGCGCGCTGATGGGCCTCGGACTCGGCCTCGCGTGGGGCGTCGCCGGGCAGAAGATCCTGACCCCGTACGGGATCACGGCGCTGACGATCCCTTGGACCACGCGCCCCTTCGCGCCTCATCCTCCCCTGCGGCCACTACGTACGCGCGGCCCTGTCCGGCGGTTTTCGGATCCGGCTGACAGGGAGCGTTCCTCGTGACACGTTCATGGTTCGCCATGACGACGGGGGGCACTCACATGCCGAACAACGGCCATGCCAAGTCGGCCGAAGAAGCCGAGGCGGAGCTGAAAACGTACTGCGAGGACATCTCGTTCGACCACGAGTGGATCAGCGCGCCGCAGTGGGACGCGGCGATCAGGATCGCCCAGGACAAGACGACGGGGTACACCGAGGCGTTCAAGAGCATCGACGAGGACAAAGTCGAGCTTCTCAAAGCGGCGGCACGCAACGCGCGTCGGGCCCGGCTCGACGGGGACGCCGCGCACCTCCTCGCCACGGCGACGGGCCACTACTCGCTGAAGACGACGGTGGCCGGCATCCTCCAGCAGCTCGCCGACGCATACGTCGCCGGCCACCGCGTATATCTGACCCTCGGTGGACATCCCATGGACGAGACGCGATACGCGGAGCTGCGCGGTGAATGGAACGTCGCTGCTCAGCTCGCCGCAGGTGGGGTCTTCACGGATTTCGTGAGCCACCCCCCGCAGAACAAGCCGGCGGCGAACAAGGGGAATGTGGGCGACACGAAGGAAACGCGCAAGGTGCAGGGTGACCTGCTGGTGAAGATCGGCGGGGTCCGTTTCAACATGCACGTCAACATCGCCGACTAGGAGGATGACTGACCTGCCGGCGCCTTCGATCCGGGTGCGTGCGGTACACGACGCGGCGGTGGAGGTCGAGGCGGCCGTCGGTGTGTAGGTGCGCGGTGGTTGTCCCTGCCCGGGCCGGCCCTCGGAGTCGGATCTCCACCTTTGGGGTGACGTTGCGTCCGCCTGTTGAGCCGGTGCCGGGGCGGGCCATCGAGGTGGTCCCGGTGCGGGCGGGGGCTCGATCTTGCTTTGAGTAGAAGCTCGACGGGTACCGGGCGATCTTGGGCTCATGCACCCGCCGTCTACTTCCTGACCAGCCGGCTCTTGTAACGTGGACGTGGCTTTCCCCTTGGGCGGCAGTCCACGGGCGCACGCCGAAGGGACGGCGGATGCACACGATCACCGATTGGCTGGGCGGCCTTTCAGGACCCGTGGTCTACGCCGTCGTGGCCGCCCTGGTGTTCTGCGAGGACGCTCTGTTCTTCGGCTTCGTCCTGCCCGGCGAGACCGCGGTGGTCATCGGGGGAGTCCTCGCAAGCCAAGGCAAGGTCTCCGTGTACTGGCTGGCCCTGGTCGTCGTGGTGGCCGCCATCGCCGGTGACAGCGTCGGCTACCAGGTCGGCCACCACTTCGGCCCGCGGATTCTGGACACCCGGGCGCTGCGCCGACACCGCGACCGGGTCGAGCAGGCCCAGGACATGATCCGCCGCCGTGGGGCCGCCGCCGTGTTCTTCGGCCGCTTCGTCGCCTTCTTTCGCGCGATGATGCCCGCCCTCGGCGGCACGTCCCGTATGCCCTACCGCAGGTTCCTTCTCTTCAATGCCCTGGGCGGTCTGGTTTGGGGCATCGGCTTCACGCTGCTGGGCTATTTCGCCGGCACCGCCTACACCAAAGTCGAGCACCAGGTCGGCCGGATCATCGCGGTGGTCCTCGCCGCTCTCGTGATCGCAGGGCTGATCGTGTGGCACCTGCGCCGGCGCAGGCGGCCCTCCGGCCGGGGTGGACACGACAAGCACGCAAGCGACACGCCGAAGCAGGGCGGATAGCGAATCCGTGTCGCCGGCCGTCGAGCGGCAATGGGGCTGAAGCGAGCAGGGCGGTAAAGGCCCTCTGTCGGCGGGAACCTTCCTCCGGCCGACCGCGACACCCTGAACCGCCTACTGATGGCGCGCAGGGCACTCGACGTCCTGGTCGCCGAAGCGGACCAGCCGACAGCGAACGGGGTCCAGGCCCTCAACGACGTCCTGGCGCACGGCCGGATCCTGCGGGAACTGGACGCCGACGGGACACCGCGCACCGTCGTGGAGGTCGACTCGCCGTCCTGGCTGCCCGCCTGGCACGCTGCCGAGAATTGGCTGTGGATGATCAGCAGCCGGCCCGACCGCGTCCGCCCCTGCGCGAACGCGGAATGCGTCCTGCACTTCTTCGACGTGTCGAAGAACGGCACCCGCCGGTGGTGCTCGATGGCCGGGTGCGGCAACCGAGCCAAAGCGCAACGGCACAACGCCCGTCATCAAAGGCCGTGACGGCCTTGTGTGAGCCTCTTGACCCGGTTGGCGTGGCCCCCCTCCACGACGCTTGAGTTTCAGGGCGGCGTGGGGCCCGCAATGACGGCGTCGAGGTCGCGCTCGAAGTGTTTCCGTACGGGGGCCTTCTGGCTCTGCTATCCCTGACGCAGGGCGGGGGTGCTCGGGTCCAGGCGGCCGCGGAGGGTGGCGGCGAAGTCCTCGGCGCGGGACAACTGGACACGGAGCTTGTCGACCCGCTCGGTTGCGGTCCGCTCGTACTCCCGCACGCGGCCCAGCAGGATCTCGCGCTCGGCGACGTAGCTGTTCTTCGCCTCCTCCAACGACCTCGTCGGCCGGTTCGACTACGCGGGCGACCCCGACAAGGTCGTCATCGACTTGTCCCACGCACACATCTGGGACGCCTCCTCGGTCGCGACCCTGGACGCCATCGAGACGAAGTACGCCCAGCGCGGCAAGAGCGTGGAGATCACCGGCCTGAACAACCCCAGCACCGACCTCCACGGCAGGCTCACCGGCGAACTGGCCGGCCACTGACCCATCCCCGTGAAGACCACGGAGCCGGAGCGTGAACCTCCGGGCCCTCGACGGGCCGGCGACGAGTCCATTCCAGTATCGGCTGGTGGGCAACGTTTGCATTGGATTCGCGCGGTTTACCCATGAGATGTCATGCCACCCTCCGTCCGTATCCGGACCCAGCCCACGGGCGGAGCCGCTATGAGCAGGAACGGAGTGTCGATGGCCAGCATGAAGGTGTCCGATTACATCCTCCACCGGCTGCGCGAGTGGGAGGTCGATCATGTTTTCGCGTACGCCGGTGACGGCATCAACGGTCTGCTCGCCGCGTGGGGGCGCGCCGGCAACAAGCCGAAGTTCGTGCAGGCCCGCCACGAGGAGATGGCCGCCTTCCAGGCGGTCGGCTACGCCAAGTTCTCCGGCAAGGTCGGCGTGTGCGCGGCCACTTCCGGGCCGGGGGCCATCCACCTGCTCAACGGTCTGTACGACGCCAAGCTCGATCACGTTCCTGTCGTGGCGCTGGTCGGGCAGACGAACCGCAGTGCGATCGGGGGCTCGTACCAGCAAGAGGTGGATCTGCAGAACCTCTACAAGGACGTCGCCTCGGACTTCTGTGAGACCGCGACCGTTCCCGAGCAGCTGCCGAACCTGATCGACCGGGCGATGCGGACCGCGTACGCCAGGCGCACCGTCACCGCGATCATCATTCCGGCCGATGTCCAGGAATTGGACTACAGCCCGCCGACGCACGCGTTCAAGATGGTGCCTTCGAGCATGGGCATGAGCCGTTACGCTCCGGTGCCCGCGGACGCGGACATCGAGCGGGCGGCGGAGGTACTGAACGCGGGCGAGAGGGTGGCCGTCCTCATCGGGCAGGGAGCCCGCGGGGCGCGTGCCGAGGTCGAACGGTTGGCGGACGTTCTCGGAGCGGGCGTGGCCAAGGCCCTGCTGGGCAAGGACGTACTGCCCGATGACCTGCCGTACGTGACCGGCTCCATCGGCCTGCTGGGCACGCGGCCGTCGTACGAGCTGATGCAGGACTGCGACACCCTGCTGATGATCGGTTCGAGCTTCCCGTACACGCAGTTCATGCCGGAACTGGATCAGGCACGTGCGGTTCAGATCGACATTGATCCACACATGATCGGGCTGCGCTATCCGTTCGAGGTGAACCTCGTCGGTGACGCACGGGAGACGCTCCAGCGGCTTCTGCCGCGTCTGCACCGCAAGACGAGCCGTGCCTGGAGGGAGACGGTAGAGAAGAACGTCGCCCGCTGGTGGGAGGTCATGCAGCGACGTGCCGCGGTGTCCGCCGACCCGATCAACCCCGAGTACGTGGTCCACGCCCTGGACGGAAAGCTTCCCGACAACGCGATCCTGGCCGCCGATTCCGGCTCGGCCGCCAACTGGTACGCCCGGCACCTGCGGCTGCGCGGCACGATGCGCGGCTCGCTGTCGGGCACCCTGGCGACGATGGGACCTGGCGTGCCGTACGCGATCGGCGCGAAGTTCGCCCATCCGGACCGTCCGGCGATCGCCATCGTCGGCGACGGCGCGATGCAGATGAACGGCATGATGGAGCTGGTCACCGCCGCCAAGTACTGGCGCGAGTGGTCCGACCCGCGCTTGATCGTGGCCGTGCTCAACAACGGTGACCTCAACCAGGTGACCTGGGAGATGCGTGCCATGTCCGGCGCGCCGCAGTTCGAGGAGTCGCAACACATCCCCGACCTGCCCTACGCCGACATCGCCCGGCTCATCGGGCTCGACGGCGTGCGGGTCGAGAAGCCCAAGCACGTGGAGTCGGCGTGGGACCAGGCGTTGTCCGCGGACCGCCCCTTCGTCATCGACTTCCGTACCGACCCGGCCGTTCCCCCGATCCCGCCGCACGCCACCTTGGACCAGATCGAGTCGGCCGCCTCCGCCATCCTGCAGGGTGACAGTGACCGGGGTTCCATGATCAAGCAGGGGTTCAAGGCCAAGGTGCAGGAGTTCCTGCCCGGCACGCGGCACCGTGCCGACCGTCCCGGGGCCGGCCGGGACGACAGCGCCGAAGGGAACAGGTGAGGGAGGCCGGCCAGGTGCTCCACGGCCCGCGCGTGGAACACCTGGCCGCTGCCGTCTACCGTGTTCCCACCGACCTGCCCGGTGGGGACGCCACATTGACGTGGGATTCCACCACGCTCGTCCTGGTCGAGGTCACCGCGGCCGGACAGACGGGCATCGGCTGGACCTACGGCTCGCCCGCCACCGCCCCGGTCGTCGACGGGGAGCTGGCGAGTCTCGTCGTCGGACACGACGCCTTCGACGTCCCCGCCGCCAACGACACGATGAGCCGTGCGGTGCGCAACACGGGTCGTCCCGGCGTCGCGGCCGGCGCGATCTCCGCCGTGGACAACGCGCTGTGGGACTTGAAGGCCAGACTGCTCGGCCTGCCTCTGGTGCGTCTGCTCGGGGCCGCGCGCGGCGAGGTGGCGGTGTACGGCAGTGGCGGCCTCACCACCTACGACGACGAGCAGCTCCGGCAACAGCTGCACGGATGGGCCGAGCAGGGCATCGCACGCGTGAAGATCAAGATCGGCGAGTCGTGGGGGCGTCAGGAAGGCCGTGACCTGCACCGCACCCGCTTGGCCCGCCGCGTCATCGGGGACCGGGCCGAGCTGTACGTCGACGCCAATGGCGGCTACACCCGCAAACAGGCGATCCGGGTGGCCGCCGCGACGGCGGACCTGGGCGTCACCTGGTTCGAGGAGCCCGTCTCATCCGACGACCTCACCGGTCTGCGCGAGGTCCGCGACGCGGTCACCGCCGATGTCGCGGCCGGCGAGTACGGATACGCCCTGCCCTATTTCGCCCGGATGGCGGGCGCAGGAGCCGTCGACTGCCTCCAAGCCGACGCCACCCGTTGCGGAGGCATCACGGTGTGGCTTCGCGTCGCCGCGGTGGCCGAGGCCCTCGGCCTGCACATCTCGGGCCACTGCGCCCCGCACATGCACGCCCATGTCGCCGCCTCCGTGCCCAACACCCGCCACCTGGAGTGGTTCCACGACCACGCCCGTATCGAGAGCATGCTGTTCCACGGAGTGCTCGACCCCGGCGGCGGCGCGGTCAGCCCCGGCTCCTCCGGTGCGCCCGGACACGGGCTGGAAGTGAACCGGGCGGTCGCCGACCGTTACCGGTTTCGGTGAGTGACGGTGACCGAGGCGACGCGTGTGACGCCGGCCGAAGGCCCGTGGATGCTACGCGACTACGCGCTGATCGCCGAGGCGAGCGTGGCGCGTTGATCGGGCCGCGAGGAGAGGTGGCCTGGCTGTGCGCGCCCGCGTGGCACAGCGGCGCTGTCTTTTCCGGACTGCTGGGCGGCCGCGGCGAGTACCGAGTCTGCCCGTCCGACGGGGAGGGGTGCGCGACCTCGTACTGGAGCCCGCGCAACAGTCGGGTGACGCCCCGCTGATCCCGCGGGCGCTGTGGGAAGCCACGGGGCGGTGTGGAAGGCAGCGGTACCCGACTGCTCCGATACCGCTGCCCCTCGCGGCACACGCATGGCCTACGCCGTTCTGCACGGCATGACCAGCGCCGGCGGCGGCATGGTGGCGGCCGCCACAACCACGGCAAAACCGCAGGGCTCTTGCTGCTGCTCGCCGCCCTGGCGCTGTGGGTGCCGGTCACCGCCGCCGGGACGACGAAGGCCGTCGCCTCCGCCGTGATCACGCTCGCATCCATCCGGTTCGCCGCAACAGGTATCTACGAGCTGTCCGGTTCCCCGTCATGGAAGCAGGCCGCAGGCACATCGGTCTCGTCCTCGCGGGCGCCGCGGTGTACGCGGCCTTCGCGCTCGCCCTCGAAGACCGGCACCGCCGTCCCGTGCTGCCCGCGTGGCGCCACGGGGCAGGTAGTCAAGCGCTCAGCGGCACCTGGCACGACGAGACGGCCAAGTGATCCATGAGGCCGGAGTCCGCGCCCAATCGTGAGGGCAAAACGACGGCTTCCTCGGTGTGTACGCGGGCCACTGCCGCGCCGCGGCCCATGATGTCCCTCCACAGCGCCGGTGCGGTGCGGGTGCCGCAGTGAAGGTGTCGTAGGGCGGCCAGGTGTGTCGCCGCAGTGACGGAGGTCAGCCCGGGCAGTCGGTGGGCCGCTCGTCCGTTCGCAGCGCGGGCGCGACACGATGCGGCAGACCGTGCCGGACATCGTGTACGACCAGCACCGGCGCAAGGAGACACCCCACCGGCGTGCTTAAAACCGCTGAGCTGGGAAAGGCGCAGACCGCACGTAAGGGAGAAAGCAGCCGCACAGGCCGACTCGACAGGGAAGTGCCATGAGTGACGATCAGATGGCGGATGACGTGTATCAGCCCACCGGCACGAACGAGGAACAGGAGGACGCGGCCCCGTTGGATCTCCAGAACGCCATGGACGAGCGTTCGTATGACGACATGCTCGACGAGGGCTACTCGCCTCCCGAGAAGCCCCTCGGCGTGACGAAGTACGGTACGACCGCTGCGGAACAGCACGAAGGCGAGTCCCTGGACGAGCGGCTGAAGCAGGAGGTCCCCGAGGTGGGCCAGGATCCGGGGGATCTTCCCGGGGGCGAGGCGGAAGGGTCGGACCCCGAGACGGGTACCGCCCGCGCCGGCCGTCTGACCGCCCCGGACGAGGGCGCGCATCCCGATACGACGAAGGAACTCATCGCCGAGGACCACGGTGTCGACTCGGGCGCCGCGAGCGCCGAGGAAGCCGCCGTCCACGTCGTCGATGAGGATGCGGACGAGAACCTGTAGGTGCAGCGCCCCCCCCCGCGGCCCCGCCTGTCGTACGCCGACAGGAGCGAGAACGACATCACTCCCGGGCAGGAGCGCGGGGGTCCCCCGGGCGGATGCACAGCCGGACGGCGGTCCGAGGCAGCCAGTCGACGAAGGGAACGCACGACGAGGAAGTACCAGGAACCGTTTGAACGGGACACGAGTTCGGCCGACGGTGCCCCTTGACAGGCGGGGGAGGGGGTCGTTGACGCTGCGCAACGGACGGACGGACGGACGGACGGACGGACGGACCTGGACTTCCAACCCGGCGGAAATACTCACCGGCCTCCTCAGCCGACGTTCCGGTGGAGGGTGTGCCGTGAGGCGTTGTACCGGGAAACGTAAACCCGCTGCCCGGCCGGCGCGGCGTCAACCCTCCGTCTCGTCAACCCTCCGTCTCGTCGCCGCTACGGGCGCGGGCGCCCGAGCGGGTGCGTCCGGGGCTCTGGGCGCGCTGCGGGTGCCGGCGCAGGTACTCGTGCTCCAGCTCCCGCATCCGATTCGTATGGGTCTCCAACGCGTCGTCGGACCCGTGCAGGAGAGTCTCGTGGCGGGTGCGGTGGATGGATTCCAGCTCCTTGAGCAGCTGGACTTCCGCCAAGTCCCGGGCGGACATTCCGACCTCGTCGTCTGTCATGGCTGTCAGGTCTCCCTCTGCTGATGCGCCGGGGCGGTACGCAAGCTTCCCAGGCGGCTCGATGGCAGCCCTATCGGCACCGCGCCCTCATGGCTGGGGGCTCCTTCCGGCCTACCCGAAGGGGCGCCCTCGGATGCCCCTTGCGCCGGCTCCGACTCCGGATGGCGCACTGGTCGCCGCTGCGCACTGGTCGCCGCCTCACGGCGCGATCCTTCACCGACCCGGCTGGATGCGGCGTCGCAGGCCGGCCCGTCCGGGAGGGGGGCCAGGAGGTCGTGCTCGCTGATCGCGGCCAGTGAGAGGGTGCGGTAGCCCATCGAGTCGAACAGTGCGGTGATCCTGTCGCCGTCCTCGCTGAGTACCATTCCCTCCCCCCACTCGCGATGGCGCACCCGGGTCCCGGTGGGGAAGGAGGCCGCCGCCGGGTGGGCTGCGGGCCCGGTGTCCGCTCGCGCTCCGGCTTCGACGGTGCTCGCCGCCCCGGATCCGGCCGAGGCACAGACGTCACAGTTTCCGCAGGGAGACGCGTAGTCCTCGCCGAAATAGCCGAGGAGGAAGCGGCGCCGACACGTGGTGGTCTCGGCGTAGGCTCGGATCATCTCGACGCGGGACCGCTCCAGTTTCCGTCGGGCCTCCGCGGCTTCCGAGGCACGCTCCGCGGCTTCCTCGGGAGTCATGTCGGCCGCCGGGGCGATTCCTCCGTCCTCGTCCGTGATCGCGGCCCCCGCTTGCTCCAAGAGGTTCGCCGCGGCGGTTGCGCGGTTGCGCGACAGGCCGGTCTCCTCGCGCAGGTCGTCCAGGGCCAGGGGCTCCTCGTGCTCGTGCAAGCGGACCGCCACCTCGGTGAGGGTGTCCTCTCCCGGCCCGCGGGCGGCGAAGAACTTCTGCATGCCGGTGTCCTGCGGCCGGTAGTGGAGTACGGCGACGGCGGGTCCGCCGTCCCGCCCCGACCGGCCGATCTCCTGGTAGTAGGCGTCGACCGAGCCGGGCAGCGCGGCGTGCAGGACGAACCGGACGTCTTCCTTGTCGATGCCCATCCCGAAGGCCGACGTGGCGACGACGACGTCCAACTCCGACGACAGGAACGCGTCGTGCACGCGGGAGCGCTCCGCCGCGCGCAGGCCCGCGTGGTAGGCGGCGGCCGTCAAGCCCATGCCGGAAAGTTCCGCCGCGTACTCCTCGGTGTCCTTGCGGGTCGCGGCGTAGACGATGCCCGGCTTGGGCTCGGCGGCGGCCCTCTCCACCACCGCCCGGCGCCTGTCCGCCTCGTCCGCGAAACGGCGGACCTCCAGTGCGATGTTCGGCCGGTCGAAGCCGGCGACCACCAGCACCGGTTCACGCATCCCCAGGCGCTCGACGATCTCCTCGCGCACTGGCGGCGCCGCCGTCGCCGTGAGGGCCACCACCGTGGGGCGGCCGACCCGCTGCATCGCCTGGGACAGACGCAGGTACGCCGGACGGAAGTCGTGTCCCCACGTCGACACGCATTGGGCCTCGTCCACGACGAACAGTTCCGGCCGGGCCGCGGCCAACTGGTCCAACACCTCGTCGTTGGCCAGCTGTTCGGGGGAGAGGAAGAGGTACTCGGCGTCCCCTCCGTGTACCGCCTCCCAGGCGGCCGACGTCTGCTCGGCCGTCTGGTCGGAGTTGACGGCGACGCCCTCCGGGGCGCCGTGCCGCAGCAGGCCGGCGATCTGATCGCGTTGAAGGGCCAGCAGCGGAGACACGACCACCGTGGGGCCGGTCAGGCAGAGGGCGGCCACCTGGTAGACGGCTGACTTGCCGGCCCCCGTCGGCATCACGACGAGGGTGTCCCGCCCGGCCAGTACGGCTTCCATCGCCGCCCGCTGCCCGGGCCTGAGCTCCTCCCAGCCGAACACGTCGGCCGCGGTGCGCTCGATCCGGGCCGCGGCAGCGCCCGCTTCCCCACATGCTGCCATCATGCCTCTCCTCCTCGGCGGCCGCCGTGCCGCGCTCACCGACCGGCTCCGTCCCCCGCCGCCGTACCTCCGGCAGCGGGGTGTCCCCTTCCGCCTGCCCTGCCAGTGCCGGCGTCACGCTCCGGAGGGTGCACCGACGGCGCAGCGGTGTGCGTCGTCCCGTCGTCCCGGCTCTCGTCCTCCTGCCGAGCCCTGCCTTTTTCACCTTCGGCGACACCGGTTGACCCTCGGTGACTCAGGACAATGGGATTCGGCGTGCCGGTCCACCTCTAGCGCACTACTTGGCCACTCGCGGGTCCTTAACGGCCCCACCGGTGACGATGGCTGCCTGCGACGGCCGGCAGCACCAAGCAGTGCCGGGAGGCATGTCGGTGCGGACGTGACGTGCCCGAGGGGTCCTGACCGGTGGCCGTCTGGACGCGATCACAGATGTGCGCCGCCGCTACGGCGCCACCCGCATCATGACTCTCGACAGCGGCCACGCCGCCGTGGCGCAGAGTGCGGTGCGTCTACCGCACGTTCACGGCCCGCCGCCTCGACCTCGGTAACCAGCGGGCTGCCGTTCACTTCGGCGGCCCGCTCTGAGGGATGTTCGCTCATGTCGTCACGCCGCCGGCCGCCGCGGCCTGCGGCGCCGCTTCTCGTACGCCTCCCGGATTCCGCCGGCCAGCCCCAGCAGCACTGCCGCTCCGACCGCCACCTCGGCCGCGGTGCGTAGGCCCCAGCCGTGGATGTCCCCGGCAGCCCGCGGCGAGACCTTGCCCTGCGGGTCGTACACCACCGCAAGGGACTCGCCCTGCTTTGCGAGGCGCGAGGGGGTGTCCAAGTGCTCCGGGCCGCCCGTTGGGCAGTCCAAGCGGTGGTCGTACGAGGTCCGGGTCGTGGAGGTCCAGTGACCCTGAGCATCCATGGAGGACTCCGTCTCGGTGTGCTCGGTGACCTTCAGCACGACGCAGCTGATTTCGACGCCCCGGTCCTCCAACGCGCTGTGCCCCACGGACGCGAGTGCGAGGATGGCACCGAGGCCGGCCGGGAGGGCGGACAGAGCGATGAGCGAGGCGCCGCGGCGGCCGGCGAGGGTGGCGTGCCAGCCGAGCAGGACCAGCGGGAGCAGCATCCCGCCGAGGTAGAACCCCCAGTTGCCCAGCGACCCGTACGCCGACTCCCAGGCCACCCCGAACGCCATGGCCGCGGCCAGCGGCGGCGCTGCCAGAGCCACCGCGGTCCGCCAGAGCCCGCGTCCCCATCCCCCGTGCCGGCCCGCCATGCCCGCCCCCGTGGCTCGTATCCGTGCCCTCCAGGTAACCGCAACGGCACTGGGCACGTAAAGAGCGCGGCTGACCGGCCCGACTGAGAACCCGGCGGCGTGCTCGTCTGCCTCGTCACCCTGCTGGTTTCAGCGGCTCTGCAATACCGAGTTCCATGACAGTCCGCATCGCTCGTTGCACATGTGGAAGATCTGCGCCGCCGCACTGGCTGGCGGGTGACCCAATGAGGAGTCCGGCCAGGTTCCCGCCAAGCGTTGCGGTGCCTTGGCGCGTGGTCCCGTCCGCCCCTGCTCCCGGTTCCCGGTTGACACACGTCGTGCCGAAGGAGGGAGAGAGGAAGTCGCCGATGCCGCCGGCCGAGGCTGGAGCGGCGGTCGCCTCGCACCGCAAGCCCTCGGGTGCCGTCAAAACAAGGCGGTCACGCCAACACGGGTACGAAGCGCCTCCCGCACTCGCTTGCATGGCCGGACAGCCGCACCGCGTCCCGTACGCGAGTTCCTCGACGTGGGGCCGCAGCCTGTCCTGCCCGTCACAGGCCCGGCCCTCGCAAATGGCAGGTACAAGAGGCCACTTGGACAGGCAAAACGCAACTTCGACATGGCCCGCAGAGGCAGCTACCTTCACTTGGTCTTCGGCGATCGCCCAAGGTCGCGCAGGAGTTCCTTCAGGCTGAGCCACCCTCGACGGGACGAGGCGGTCATGCCCCAGGAACCCTCGCCCCCATGCGTAAGCCACCGAGCCGGCTCCGCGCAGGCGGCCCCAACCACGGAGAGACGCATGCACCATCTTGCTCTGTACACATTCGGCGTCCTGAAGTCACCACTCGCCGATCCCGCACCTCTCACGCGCGAGTTCTACGACATTGGTGAGGCCGTCTACCGGAAGATCAGTCAGCACCCCGGATACCTCGGGCGTGCCGAAGCGGCAGACGGTGATCGGGGCATGATCTTCGAGGCGGACTGGGGCGCATGGGGAGAGTTCGCCGTACCGAGCTGGTACGGCAAGGGCCGTATGGTGGAAACCACCGCCCTGGCCGCGACACTCTCACTCTGGACCGACCTGCGCCCCGCCGTCGACGCCATCTACACCGGTCTGCACCGTGAGGCGCTGAACAGGCGTTACGACTGGTTCGAGAGGACAGGACACCCGAATTACGTGTGCTGGTGGGTCTCCGACGGCGTGATACCCACCTGGCAGGACGGGGTTTCCAGGCTGGAACACGTCCACGACCACGGCTCCGCGCCGCACGCCTTCACCTTCCGTCACTCATTCGCCCCGGACGGAACCCCGACCAGGAAGAAAGGCATCGGGCGAAGAGCGACCAACGTCGCTGACAAGGAAGCCTGAACGACTGGGTTCGCTGTCAAACGCCTCGATTGAATGACGGCGAACGGATGCGTCTGCGCGGCGGCGGTTCCGTCAGTACCTGAGGCCTCGCCCTCTCCCTCGCGAGCACCGATGCGTAGCAAGACGCCATCCTGCCCACCCCCAGCGACTTCGCCGGCACCCGAAGACGCCCTCGACTGCGCCTGCGGCCTCTACCTCACCGCCCCCAGCCTTTGACCGCCCGCACCACCCACGACACAGGCTCCACAGTCAACCCCAGAAGGATTTTCGGAGCCGACCACTGAGCGTGCGCAGATGTGGGTGAGGGCCCGGGGGGTTCGCGCCCCGATCTCGTCCGGCGCCGAACTGGCCCTCGTCGAACACCGGATGGGCGCCCTCACCGCCATGGACCTCGGCCGCGACCGGGAGTTCACCGCCGCCTACGTAGTCACCCACCTGGTGACCGTCGCCTCCCCGGCTGACTTCCGCATCCCCGCATCCCCGCGGACCCCCGGACCCGCCTGGTCCGCCCGCCCCGAGCCGGGGGCCGCCGCCATCGAGGGCCCGGTGACGGCCACCCGACTCCTACCGCTGTCCGCGCCCGGCGAGACCCTGCCACCGCCGCCGACGGTTTCGGCCCGGCCGTCGCCCGACTGGACGGCGCCGGCCCCCGGCGCCACTGAGGCGCCGGGGGCCGGGGACGCGGGCGGGGGGCCCGGTTCAGAGGACGAGTGACAGCAGCATGACGAAGCCGAGACCGCACACCGAGATGATGGTCTCCATCACCGACCAGGTCTTGAGGGTCTGGCCGACGGTCATCCCGAAGTACTCCTTCACCAGCCAGAACCCGGCGTCGTTGACGTGGCTGAAGAACAGTGAGCCCGCCCCGACCGAAAGCACCAGCAACGCGGTTTCGGTGGTGGACATGCCTGCGGCGAGAGGAGCCACCAGGCCCGCCGCCGAGATGGTGGCGACCGTGGCCGAACCGGTCGCCAGGCGGATGGCCACCGCGATCAGCCAGCCCAGCAGCAGGGCCGGTATGGACCAGCTCTGCGACAGGTCGAGGATCATCCTGCCCACGCCGGCGTCGATCAGGGTCTGCTTGAAGCCGCCGCCCGCACCCACGATCAGCAGGATGCCGGCGATCGGGGCAAGGGACTTCTCCACCGTGACCGAGAGCCGCGCCCGGGTGAACCCGGCCGGCCGGCCGAGCGTGACCATGCCCACCAGCACGGCGGCGAG
Source organism: Streptomyces sp. Tek67B01 (assembly GCF_055231995.1). Lineage (NCBI taxonomy): Bacteria > Bacillati > Actinomycetota > Actinomycetes > Kitasatosporales > Streptomycetaceae > Streptomyces > Streptomyces sp. Tek67B01. The sequence continues at coordinate 398,854 of NZ_JBUYUY010000001.1, read as the reverse complement.
GAGGGCGATCAACGGGGAACCCGCCACGTCGGTCACCTTCTGCACCCCGTTGGCGGGGTCGTCGACGACGATGTCGACCAGGGCCTTCACCAGCATCAGGGCCACCGGCAGCAGCACGGTGAAGAGGGAGGCGCCGAACGAGGGGCGACGCTGCGACTGCGCCGAGGGGCGCTCGGGGATCATGCGGTCCGGAGCCGGGATGTCCACCCAGCGGGCCGCGTACCGGGAGAACAGGGGCCCGGCGATGATCACGGTCGGGATGGCGACGACCACGCCGAGGGCGAGCGTGATCCCCAGGTTCGCGTGCAAGGCGTCGATGGCGACGAGCGGCCCGGGGTGCGGCGGGATCAGCCCGTGCATCACCGACAGGCCGGCCAGCGCCGGGATGCCGATCCGCATCAGGGAGTAGTTGCCGCGCTTGGCGACCAAGAGCACCACGGGGATCAGCAGCACGATGCCGACCTCGAAGAACAGCGGCAGCCCGATCACCGAGGCGATCAGCACCATGGCCCAGGGCATGGCCCGACCCTTGGCCCGGGCCAGGATCGTGTCGACGATCTGATCGGCGCCGCCGGAGTCGGCCAGCAGCCTCCCCAGGATCGCGCCGAGCGCGATGAGGACGCCGACGCCCGCGACCGTGGTACCGAGACCCGCTGTGAAACTGGCGATGGTCTTGTTCAGCGGGGCGCCCGCGAAGCACCCGAGGGCCAGGGAGCCCAGCGTCAATGCCAGGAAGGCGTGCATCTTGAGTCGGGTGATGAGCAGGACGATGACGGCGATGCCCGCGATGACGGCGATGCCCAGTTGGACGTTGCCGGCCGAGGTGATGGGGTCGGGGGCCGCCGCGGCCAGGGGCAGGGGCAGGGGCAGGGGCAGGAGAGTCTCGACGCTGAGACCGGTCACGGTGGTGCTTCCTCTCGGGGCGTGATCGTCGGGGAGTGGGGCGGGGCAGGCCGAGGGAGTCCTAGGAAGCGACGCCGAGGTCGCGCAGGGCGGCCAGGGCCCGTTCGGTGATCTCTTCGGGGGTGCCGGTGACGTCGACGGCGGCGCCGGTCTCGTCCGCCTGGAGCGGTTCGAGCGCCGTGAACTGGGAGTCGAGCAGGGAGGGGGGCATGAAGTGCCCCTTGCGGTCCGTCATCCGCCTCTCGATCAACGGCCGGTCGCCGGACAGGTGGACGAAGACCGCGTGCGGGGCGGTGGCGCGCAGCCGGTCCCGGTAGGCCCGCTTGAGGCAGGAGGCGGCGACCACACCACCGCCTTGTCCCGCCCGGTGATGGATCCACTCGCCGATCGCGTCCAGCCAGGGGCGCCGGTCGGCGTCGTCGAGCGGGACTCCGGCCGACATCTTGGCCACGTTGGCGGCCGGATGGAAGGCGTCGCCCTCCGCGTACGGAAGGCCGAGGGCCTCCGCGAGCAGTCGGCCCACGGTCGTCTTGCCCGTGCCGGCCACGCCCATCACCACAATGACGCGCTGGGAACTCACGTCGTACCTCGCTGTCCTCGTTGACATCGGACCGGGAGGGGGAGGCCCGGTGGGAGACCACTGAACCGCATTAAGTACTACTTATTCAAGGGTCCGTCGCCAAAACATCACACCATTTGTTCGCTGGCTCGTCACCGTACGCTTACGCCATGACGACCGAAGGCAGTCCGGGACCAGGACTCCACGCCCAGGTGCTGGACACTCTCGGCCTCGCGATCACGGCGGGGGAGTACCCGCCCGGCAGCGTGCTGCGCACGGACGAGATCGCCGGGCGCTTCGAGGCATCCCGCACCGTCGTCCGCGAAGTGGTCCGCGTCCTGGAGTCGATGCAGCTCGTCGAGTCCCGCCGCAGGGTGGGCGTCACCGTGCGCCCCGACGAGGAGTGGAACGTCTACGACCCGCGGGTCATCCGCTGGCGGCTCGCCGGCACCGACCGCCCCCGCCAACTGCGCTCCCTGACGGTGCTCCGTTCGGCCGTCGAACCGGTCGCGGCGGGCCTGGCGGCTGCCCGGGCCACCCCCGAGCAGTGCGCGCAACTCACCGAGGCCGCCCTCGGCATGGTCCGCACCTCGCGCGGCCACCAGCTGGAGGGTTACCTCCGCCACGACATCGCCTTCCACCGCACGGTGCTGAACGCCTCCGGGAACGAGATGTTCGCCCGCCTGGGCGACGTCGTCGCCGAGGTGCTCACCGGGCGCACCGAGCACTCCGTGATGTTCCACGACCCCGACCCGGCCGCGGTCACCCTGCACGTACGGGTCGCCGAGGCGGTGCGGGAGGGGGACGCGGAACGCGCGGAGGCGCTGACGCGGCAGATCGCCCTCGGGGCCCTGGAGGAGCTGGACGTCCTCGCCCCCTAGCAGCGCGCTCCCACGGGGCTGCCGTCAGCGGCGGCCCCGCCGACGTCTGCCCGGTCGCCCTCGCCAACCACGGCAACGACATCGAGGTCCAGGCCCTCACGACACCGGATGGCCGCACCACACCAACGGGCCGCCCGTCCCTCGTGGTTCGCCTCGCGCCCCGCCGTGAACCGCAGTCCGAAACGGCCCCCGCGCCGCCGGAGCCTGCGCCTGCCAAGGGTGTGGGGCGCGGCCGGTAGGGCTCGGTGTTTCGGCACGGCGTTCACGGGCGGTGCCTGTGCCACTGCGAGGAGGCGGTGTCCGGGACTGGTGGGTCGGGGGCTGGGAATGGGTGGCTCACGACCACCTCTGAAACGTGGGGATCTGTGCGTGGCCGTGGTCGGCGCCCGGTCACCACCCGGCGATGAGCGGCGTGTCCGGTTCGTGTCGACGCCAGGCGTGGGTGAGGCGGGCGAGGCGGGCGGGGGCGGCGATGCCGCGCACGGTGGCGATCTTGCCGTCCGCGATGTCGAACGTCATGGAGCCCATGACCTGGTCGCCGACCACGAAGAGGATGGCGGGGGCACCGTTGACGACCGCGTAGTGAATGGCCGGCGTGCCGCCGACCAGTCGCCGTTTCGCGGGGGTGGGTTTGAAGCCGGCCCGTACGACGGAGGCGATGCGCTGCGGGGTGTCGTACCGCAGCAGGATCTTGGCCAGGCCCCCCGCGCCGTCGGAGATCGCGGTCGCGTCGTCGGTGAGCAGCGCCACCAACCGTTCGGTGCGGCCAGAGACGGCAGCGGCGAGGAATTCCTCGACGATCCCGCGGGCGGACGCCGGGTCGACTTCGCCGCCGCCGCGGCGCGCGGCGGTGATGTGGCGCCGTCCCCGGTGAAGGTGCTGCTGGCTTGCGGACTCGGTGATGTCGAGGATCTCGGCGATCTCGGCATGGCTGTAGGAGAACGCTTCGCGCAGGACGTAGACGGCCCGTTCGAGCGGGGAGAGGCGCTCCACGAGAGTCAGAACGGCCAGGGAGACCGATTCGCGCTGCTCGAACGTGTCGGCCGGGCCGAGCATCGGGTCGCCGTCGAGGAGCGGTTCGGGAAGCCAGGCGCCGGCGGTGCGTTCGCGGCGGGCTTGTGCCGAGCGGAGCCGGTCGAGGCACAGGTTGGTGACGACCTTGGTCAGCCACGCTTCGGGCACCTTGATCTGCTGCCGGTCCGCGGCCTGCCAGTGAAAGAACGCGTCCTGCACCGCGTCCTCGGCGTCGGCGGCGGAGCCCAGCAGGCGGTACGCCAGCGAGGCCAGCCGGTTGCGGCCGGCCTCGAAGCGACTGGTGTCGAAGCTATCGATGGCGGTGCTGTCCATGCGGGTCACCCTAAGTGGATCTTGATCGACTACGCGACCGCCTTCTCGGCGGAGGCGTCCAGGGGGGAGGGCATGGTGGCGGCGGCCAGGTGGAGCTTGCGCTTGGGCAGGCCGAAGGTCGGGTGCGCGTTTGCCCACAGCGACATCTTGAGGATGGCCGCCTTGATCCGCGCGGCCCTCCGGCCGCCCATGTAACCGGGTTTGGCCCGCCCTTGGCCGTCGACCATCTGCAGGATCCCGTCCCGCCGTCCGAGGCTGATGTGGTTGCCCACGTACTCCAGCTTGGTGTTCGCGATCGCGCGGCCGGTCAGGTGTCCCACGATCGCGGCCGTGGCCTGCATGCCGGTGTAGCCGGCCGAAGCACAGGACATCGGCAGCGGCCGGTCGTTGTCGCCGATGGCGTAGGCGCTGTCACCGATGGCGTAGACGTTCGGGTGCGAGAGCGACCGCATGGTGCGATCGACGACGATCCGCCCGTTCTCGGTGACTTGCAGTCCGCCGGCGGCAGCGAGGGGGCTTACCGCGAACCCTGCCGTCCACACAGTCGCGTCGGACGTCAGGACGTTGCCGTCGGCACACAACACCCGCGCCGCTTCCACGGCCGCGACCTCGGTGTGTTCAAGGACCGTGACGCCCAGCCGGTCGCAGGCCTGGCGCAGGTGGCCGCGGGCTCCGGCGGAGAGCGGGGCACCCAGCTCGCCCCGGGCGACCAGCGTCACCGAAAGACCGGGCCGGGACTCGGCGATCTCGGTGGCGGTCTCGATGCCGGTCAATCCGTCGCCGACGACCAGGACGCTCCCGCTCCCGCTCCTGCCCTCGTCCCGCCCGCCCAGGCCGTCGAGGCGCTCGCGCAGGCGCAGCGCCGCGGGCCGGGCGGCGACGTCGAAGGCGTGCTCGGCCACGCCGGGGACACCGCCGTCGGCGCCGTGACTGCCGAGCGCGCAGACAAGCGTGTCGTATCCGAGCTCATCGCCGCCCTCGGCGCCGGCCACAGTGACGACCCGGCGATCGGCGTCGACGCCGGTGACGCGGGCCACGCGCAGCCGGATTCCCGTGCCCGCGAAGACCTCGGCGAGCTGCGGAGCCTCGATCTCCTGGCCGGCGGCGAGCTGGTGCAACCGCAGCCGCTGGACGAAGTCCGGCTCGGCGTTGACCACGGTGATCTCGATGTCCGCCGGGGACAGCCGACGTGCCAGGGTCCCGGCCGCGTAGCACCCGGCATATCCGGCGCCGAGGACGACGATGCGGTGCTTCATGAGCTGCTCCTTGTCGGTTGGCTTGCTACCGGTGACTTGAGCGGAACAGCGGCTCGATTCCTGACAGGAGCTGCATGTGACGTGAGTCACATCGCAATGAGGGTGCGGGCCGATGCTGGTTGCGACGCGACGCCCAAGAGGCACAGACGCAGGTGCAGCTGAAATTTGGCGCCGATCACCATCGACATCGACTTCATGCGTCGTAGCGGTGATGCGGCTACCGAGGCACCAGCCCCCGCGGACGTCGCCGGCAGGTTCGACCTCGGGACGTCACCACAGGCGTAGGCGTTCGGCGCGGCAGTGCCAGGGTCTGTCGCGGGCGGGCAGGGCGTGCCGGAGGCTGGCTGGCCAGGCCAGGGTCATCTACCGTGCACCGTCCGCGTCCTTCGCCTGGGCGGCGGCAACAGCCGCATCCACATCGGCGTACAGGGGCAACGACTCGTGCGGGAGAATGGCCGTCAGCCGGGGTCGCAGATACTCGGGAACGGCAGCCAGGTACAGAACGCCGCCGATGGCAGCGGTGCTGGTGGCAGCCCCACTGAGGACGTTCAGGCCGGCGTCGTCGCAGGCATCCAGGGCGCTCAGATCCAGCACGAGCGCGGTCACGTCTTGTAACAGGCAATCGCTGATCACACCGCGCAGCTTCCAGCCGACGGTGTGGTCCAGGCGGCCGGATACGGTGACGACAGCCAAGGAGAGGCCGATCTTCGCGCCGTCGGCATCCAGCGGAAACGGTCTGGTTGTCACCAACAAAACAGGCAGCTCGTCAGGAACGCTCATTCGGCGGCCTTGCCGTCTGAGGTTTCGGTGTCGAAGCCGATGGACTCCCGGTGTGCGATGGCCGGGCGGTGGCCGTCGAGACGGCGGCTGTGGGGCGAAGCGGACAACTGTGTCTCCGTGGAAGCAGCACAAAGCGAGAGGCCGCTTCCTGACCCACCGCTCATTCTGCCAGTAAGCCGAGCCGAGCCGAGCCGAGCCGGACCCGTCCGTCCCGGCAGGCCGCCCCACCGCATCCGGGGGAGGAGGGGGATCACGGGGCGATTAGGGGGCGATTTCGAGGCGCATAGTGGAAGTCAGAGGCTGTCACCTTCCACGCCCCCTGGGGGCGCTGATGGCCGCTCGCGCTGGAGGTGTCCCTTCGGGTTGGACTCCGCAGACCTCCGGCGGCACCCGACGTCGACGTCGACCATCTGCGGGCTCAGCTCCGAAGGGAAAACGATCATGTCCATCGCTCCCACCCCCGGTCTGCCGGATGTGACCTCGATCCTGCTGGACACCGATTCCCTCGACAGCTTCCTTCAGAGCCTGGCCGACGCTGCTCTGGCACTGGTGCCGGCGGCTGAAGGCTGCGGTATCACCCTGGAGCGCCAAAGCCGCCCCATCACCGTCGTCAGCGCCGGCCAGAACGCCCCCGAACTCGACGAAGCACAGTACGGACAGGACGACGGGCCCTGCCTGCAAGCCCTGCGCGCGGGCGAGGAGGTGCCGGTGGCCGACATGCTCGGCGAAACGCGCTGGGGCTCCTACCCCGCCTACGCCGCCGCCCTCGGCACACGATCCTCGATGTCGCTACCCATCGCCGCACACACCGACACCGCCGGCGCCCTGAACATCTACGCGGGCAAGCCGGACGCCGTCACCGACGCCGACCTCACGGACCTGCGCAGCCTCGCAGCCCAGGCAACGGGAGGCATCGCCCTGGCCCAGCGCATCGCCGACGCCCGCGCCTTCACCGCCGACCTACAGACGGCCCTCACGTCCCGCAGCGTCATCGACCAGGCCACCGGAATCATCATGGGCCAGCAGCGCTGCGGCGCGGAGGAAGCCTTCGCGATCCTGCGCACCGCCTCCCAGCACCGCAACGTCAAACTCCGCGACCTGTGTACCGACCTCGTCACCAACATCACCGGCGCCCCGCCACCGGATGGGCAAGGACTGCGCGCCCGCCCCTGAGCAGGGGCCGACGACACCATGCCGGGAGGCCGGCCGTTACCGATGCGATGGCCCGCAGCTGCCGGGCGGCGGCCTGAGGCCAGCCATCTCCTGTCCTGGCGGATCTGCCCGAGCAAGTGCCGCAGGCGCACCCACAGCCGGCGGGCCCGCTGCGGCAGCATCTCGGCGAAGCGGCCCGTCAGCCCCATCCGGCGGACGTACTCCTCCAGCAGCTTGCCGGGGTGGACATGCTCCGTGCGTGAGCCCGAGACCCCCTTCGCGGAGACGGGCCCGCGGTACGCGAGTAGCTCGTCGTAGCTCGGGCGCGTCCCGCGTAGGCCGGACTCACCCTGCTGACCGTGCCGTCGATGTTCAGCTCTTGCGGGTCAGTGGTTGCCCGGCGAAGCTCACCCCTGCCAGGCCATGGGCCATGAGGTTGCGGATGTTGCCGTGATCAGTGTCGTTCGGCGTCGCCAGCACGCTGCGATAGTGCTCACCGAATGCCAGCAGCGCTTCCTGATCGCTCAGCCCTTCCAGCAGGGCCAGTCCCAGCGTCTTGCAGGAACCCTCGTTCTCACCTGCGGCATTCTCCAGACCCCCGTTGCGGAACGCCTGCGGCTGGTACTCGTAGTGCGCGGCGACGAAGGCCAAGGTGTTGGCGAACTCGTGCTCACCCGACGCAAGGCTTGCCCGAAGCGAGTTCAGATCAGTCATGGCGCTTCCCCTGGGTTGAACAGACGGCCGATTGCCGTCCGTGACCGGACGACCATAACCCCCGCGAGGCCGACCGGTAAGGAGCGGCATCACCGCAGGTCACGATGTGTGACTGTGCGATCCAACGAGAGCCGGTTCCGGTCCGGGCGATCGGTGGTGAGGGCGGTGCTGATCAGCCGGCGGTTGCCGTTCCAGCCTTGTGCTGCGCAGGGCGGCTCGGTTGCGTGCCGTGGCAAGGGGGCTCTCGGCGCGTCGAGTACCGCTCGGTCGAGGCTGCCCCGCCCCCGCAGTCGGCGGCGGCGGGAGTTCGTTCTGCCGCAGTGTGGCGGCAGTTCTATGTGGTCTGGGGGCTCGGACTGCCACTCGACGAGATCTCCCGATTCAGCACGGTGGTCGGAAGACGTCCGCTCCGGGGCGGGCGGTTGTCAGGGGCCTGGCGGCAGTGAGGAGGGCGGCTTCGGCGCGTGGCATGGGGGTGCCGTCGGCCAACAGGGGCCGCACGGGGTCCACGACGGTTCCCGGGTCCGCGGCTGCCGCTGTCGAGTGCTTCACGGTGACCCGGTCCGTCGGCTGGGGTGAGAGGGACTGCCGGTCGCGGATGAATGCGATGAAGCTTTCGAAGTCGCGTTGGTGGCGGTAGGGCTCTTGGAAGCCGGAGAAGGCCGGGTAGCCGTCGGAGCCGAGGAAGGTGTAGGAAGGGGCCGCCAGCCGGTACCTCCGGGCGAGGTCGAGCCGGCGGCCGTCGATCAGGATGTCTGTGGGCGCTACTCGGTCGCCCGGGGCGCCGAGCGCGTCGAAGCTGTAGCGCACGTTGTGGGAGACGGCGAGCGGCGCGAAGCGCAGTTCTCCGGTCGGCGTGAGCGTCCACTGCTGTTCCAAGGCGTCGTGGATCTGCTGTCCGCTGACCCACGCCGCGACGACCGGGTCGCCGAACCCTACGGCCCGCCATGCCTGGCCGAAGGTCATCGCACCGTCGGAGGAGGCGTCGTACACCAGATCGCCCGCGATGATCGCCACGCCGGCGCTGGGTGCGACGGCGACGACGGCGAGCTCGGCCGGAGCGTTGGGGTGGATGTTGGCGTCGTTGGCGGGGTCGGTCGGCCTGCCGCCCGCCCACAGCGCCCAGTCGGCGGCCAAGTCGCCCATGGTGCTTTCCCCGGCCGTGTTCCGGGTGCGCAGGAAGGAGCCCGTCTGCCGCCCGATCCGGCTGCGATCGCGCTTGGATGCCTGCCCCGCCCAGAAGCGGGTGAGTTGGGTGAGCCCCTGATGCGGGGTGATGTCGTGACTGTTGGGGTGGTTGGTGGAGGTGGTGAGCCGGCGGATCACCTTGCCGGTGCTCGGGTCGAGCCGCAGGTTGATCTCGTTGATGACCTGCCCATAGCACCCCGCCTCGACGAAAGGCCGTGGGACACCGTTCGGGTCGGGAACCATCATGTTGAAGCGCTTGTGCCAGTGGCCGGTGACGATCGCGTCGATGTCCGGGGAGACACGGAGTGCGAGGTCGAAGGCGGGGCCGGAGGGGTCGACGCCGCTGTTGAAGTCACCGCCCGCCACGGCGCCGTCGTGCATGCTGAGGACGATCGCGTTGACCCCGAGCTTTTTGAGCTCCGCCGCGTAGCGGTTGGCGGTGGCGATCTCCTCCAGGGTGGAGATGCCCGGCTGGAAGGACCCGGGGAACGACTCGGTACCGAGGGCGGTGAGGTGGATGAAACCGATGGGGAGCTTCCCGCCGCCGGGGGTGCGCACCCACTCGATGTTGTACGGCGGCAGGACGTTCAGCCCCGAGGCTGTCCAGGTGGTGTTCGCGCTGTAGTACGGGAAGTCGGCGCCGTGGAAGACACGGCCCGAGGAGTCGGGGAAGGAGGTGTCCCGGCCCGCCACAGGGAACGGAACACCTTTCTCCATGTGCAGTCGGATCATGCCGGGCGACTTGTCGAACTCGTGGTTGCCCGCTGTGGCGAAGGCCAGGCCCATGCGGTTGAGGGCCTCGATGGTCGGCTCGTCGGCGAAGGCGCACGCATCGAACTCCCACCCCGAGAAGAGGTCTCCGGGCGCGAAGAAGATGGAGTTCAGGTGCCCGTCGCGGAGCCGCTCGAGGTGGGCGGCCATGTAGGAGACGCCACCGACCGTATAGCTCTTACCGCCATTGCCGTGGATGACGGAGTACCCGGCGGGCGCGCCCTGGAGATACCCGTGCAGGTCCGTGATGCTGAGCAGTTGTACGTCGACGTACTCGTCAGCGGTGCCGCCGTCGCGCGCTGCGCCGGAGGCGTACGCGGGAACGCCCATGGCCACGGTGGTGGCGGCGGTGCCCAGTGCCGTCAGGAATCTACGGCGCCCCAGCGCCCCCTGGTCTGAACTGCAACTACCGGTCCCTGTCTGCGTCTCCCGTCGCTTCATCACGCGCCTACCCTCCCACTCGCCGGGAGCGGTCCGCGATACCCCTGACGGGTGGCGCGGGTTGGCCACCGCAACATCGGCCTGACGTTCAGCCGATGTGGAACCACCGTTCACCCGCAGTCACGGTGAGGGGTAGGGCGCCGGTGCGGGCCGGCTGGTCCACGATCACGAGTACCGTCCCGATCTTCGCCCTCAGCTTGTCGGAGACGGCCTCAGTCTCGGTTAGCCGTTGGGCAGTTGTTCGTCGTAGAGGGCTCCCCAGGGGCGGTCAGTCCGTGGCATTGGTGGTGGGCCCTGCCGGCTCCAGGCCGGGGAAAACCGCGATGTCAGCGGTGTCGAGCATCGCTCCAGGAAGGTGGTCCGATCCGTCCCGGCTTCGTTCATCGGCGCCGAAAGCAAGGTCCGTACGCTGAACGGTAAATGCCAGGTCCACACCGGGCAGGCCAGTTGGAGCCGCAGCCGGTCACGGGCCCGGGTGCGGTAGCCGTTGGATGCGACGGCGTCGGCGGTGATCAGCAGCTGTGTCGTCTGGGGGCAGGCAGCCTGGCCCTGACCGAGCCACCAGCGGCGGATGGATTCCACGGCGAACGCGGCGGTGTCGTAATCGGTACCGACGTTGACCCAGCCGGTGTTCGTGTTCAGATCGTAGATCCCATACGGGACGGCCTTTGTCCAACGGAACTGGGCGTCCCGGTCCGGATGCCGACTGGCCTCGAGTGTCTTCGCGTTGGCCTGAAGACTGAAGCCTCCTTCCCGCAGCAGGTCGCCCACGGTGTCGGCGCTGATCCGGTGCCCGACCCGGACCGGCTCCGCCGCGATCATACGGGCCGGCCGGGACGCCGGATCCGCCCCAACGGCCCCTCTCCTCCGGATTCCGACTCGGATACACCCTTGCGGACCGTCGTCTCACTGACCTGCGCTCCCCGAGCGACAGCGCGGATGCCGCCATGCCCCGGCGGACGGGCCTCGGTTTCCATCAACAGCCGTCGCCGCCGCTCGTCCGAATACGGGAACAACACCGGTAACTTTGCGCCGAGTCGGTCACGGGTCTCGTCCAGCAGCAGACCAACGAGCCCCAAGTCGGGAAGCAAGAACCTTTTCTGCAATCCCTTAGTTGAACGGTTCCAGCGTCATGAAGGCTTCTTGCGGGTTGCCGTCGTGCAGCAGCGACTCGTGAGCGCCCACGTCGTCGAAGGCGAAGCCGTACGCCTTACCGTCGACCATCTGTTCGTGGATGATGCGGGAGTAGTGGTTGGAGACGGCGTCGCGGTAGAAGTCGGTCCCGTTCGCGTCGGGTTGGTTCGGGTTCGTCAGGAGCGTCGACCGGTTGAAGCCTGCGCACAGGGTGCGGGAGATCGGACCGCGGACAGTGTCGTTCGGTGCGTCCAGGAGTTTGTAACAGCCGAAGACGCTGTCGGAGTCAGGCTTCTGGAAGCTGGTGACCACCACTCCCGAGCTGTTGGTGAAGTTCATGACGTTGCCCGAGACATGTCCGTAGTACTTGGTATTCGGTTCGTTCACGAACGGCGTCACGGTGAGCGTGGACGCGCTGTACTTGCTCCAGACTCGGTTGATGTAGTCGTTCATGACGTCAGCCGGGATTCCGCCCGCCTCGATGCCGTGACCGGGTGAGAGTGCCCGCACCGGCGTGCCGTCGGGGCGGCTCTGGATCAATCCGCCCCAGCCGGCCGAACGCAGCCGGCTGAAGACGGCGTTGTATCCGCCCGGCTTGAGCCGGCCGGTGGTGCTGACCGTGCCGTTGGCCGCCTTCACGCCCACCGCGTAGGGGGCGGAGAACATGTCGACCTGGGTGCTGTTGATCCACAGTCCGGCGTCATTGAGCGTGTACTCGGACCAGTTGAACAGGATGCCCCGGTTGGGGTCGGTGGGATTTTGCACGGCAGGCTGCACCAGGCCGCCGGTACTGACCTTGAAGACGATTTTTTGGCCGATGGAGAAGTAGACGCGTCCGGAGAACTTGGGCATCCGGATCGTCCGCGTCTGACCGTTGGCCGGCCCCTCGATCGACGCGTCGGGCGCGGGGGTCGGCAGGGTGCCCCCAACGGGCCATGGGTGGAACGTGCCGTTGACGTCGGCCCAACCCTGCTGGCCCGTCGCGAGCAGGGTACCGAGGTTGTAGACGTAGACCGGCTCGCTGCGGCCCGAGGTGTTCCTGATCGTGAGCGGGATGGTCGCCGACACGGCCTCTGCGGACGATGACGGCCCGATGAACATGAAACCGGCGGCGGCCACCATCGCCGAGACACCGAAGCCGAGCACTTTGGATAAGCGGAACACTCTCTACCTCCTTGCGTGGGCGGCTGCCGTTGGAGAGGCGGCCGGACATGGGTAGATGCATTGAAGCCTGGAAGCGCTCTCAGCGTCCGGTTGTGTTCATCTTCTGTCAATGCTCTTGACACGGCCCTAGTCCGTCACCGCCGAATTATGGGCAGCCAGGAGGGAGCGGCGCCCCGGGCAGCACAGCAAAGTCCGCAGCTGCTTCCCCGTCAAGTTCTACTTCTTGAGCCAACTGGACGGGAATCCGCCGACGACGTGGCGCTGCTGCCCGTCGTGCGCCCGCTGATGGATTGGCGGGCGGTGCGCACAGTGGAGGCGGGCCGCTGTTCCCGCGCTCGCCGCCCTTAATCCGATCGTTCCGGGCCGGGGCCGGATGTTGCCGGCGCAGGTGGGCCGGATCGCCGAGGGGTGCTCAGGGGGGTGACACCACCCACGCGAAGTACGAAACCGAACCAGATGGTTGACGGCCGGTCAGGTCTCATTCTCCGCATCCGCGATATCGTTCACGCTGCCGCCCGGGAGGGCCGGCTGCGGCGGGCGACGAGCAGTCCCACGTATGCCGGCAGCGCCAGGGCGAACAGCGTCCCGGCCGTGATGAACGGCCAGCGGGGCCACTCGGGAGCGGTGTGGCCCGCCTCGTAGGGGGACGCGGCGCAGCTTGTGGTCGAGGCTCACACGACGTGCTTCCCCACCTTCGCGAGCAGGCCCCACAGGACGCCGTAGAGAGACAGCAGCAGCGCACCGAGTGCCATAACGGCCGGCGCGGCGTACCACCCGCCGTGTGGGCGACGTCGCCCGGGCGCCGTCGGACCGTATGGATACTCGGGCACCGCCCGAGCCGGGTGCCTCGGACGCATCACGGGCTCCGGTGAATCGAGGTCGGTCAGGGACCCGCACATTCTTGCCCGGCGATAGGTCGACGGCATGAGTGCGGGTACTCAGACGCCGGCCGCCCCGGGCCGGCATCGGACGCCGCCAAGACAACCGCTCCCCGGTGTCCGCCGGCAGCAGCGGCGCTCCCCTCCAGGTTGCCGTCCTCTCCGGCGGTCAGCAGCCGATCCATGTTCCACGGGCAATAGTCCGGTGCGGGTGCGCGTCAGGACAGCTCGAAGCCACTCCGGATGACACCGTACTCCGCAGGCGTCTCCCAGCAGGTGTAACGGCGGCCGGGGAGATCTGCGAGGCCGATCCCTAGTGCCTCCGCCAGTCCGACGGCACCGGTCTTGCGGGTCCGAGAGTGGGTATCGGCAGCCTGATAGTGGGCACACGCGCCCCGCACTTCGATCACCACGTACTCCACACGCCTGCCCGCGCTGCCCACCGATTCCTCGTGGTGTTGCTCATGCTGGGCGCGCGTCACCTGCCCGCAGAGCCCGCAGGGCGCCCCGACCCCTGAGGTGTCCATGGCCGGCATCCTACGGCCCCGTCGAGCCCGTGCGACAGGTCGCATCACCGCGGGCGGGTTCAGACGATCTCGGTGTCGTAGAAGCAGAGGTGGTCCTTGATCGCGGCGACGTCCGGCTTGGGGTCCGCATACGCCCAGACGAGGTCGGGGGCGCCAGGTACGGACCAGTAGCTGGCGTCCCCCTTGAACGGACAGTGGGTACTGGTGTCGGAGGGGGTCAGCAGGTCGGTGCGCACGTCCTCGGGCGGCAGGTAGTACCGCGGGGGGCAACCCGTCTCGCGCAGCACCAAAGGTCGCCCACTTTCGGCCAGCACCTGCCCGTCCTTCACGACGCGCACGTGCTCGGTGCCCTGGTCGATGGTGATGTCGTGTCCACGTGTCATACGTTCCTCAGCGCACCCCGCCGAGGAATTCTTCCCGCGGCCCCTGATGGACGCCGTGGAACATCAGTCCGACGCAGGGAAAGCGGGTGGCTCAAGACCTCGGGGCGCCAAGAGCTGACCGGCACCTTTGCATATGACCGACCTGCACTCGCCCGTCGTGCTTGCCGGCCGGTTCAATACCCGCCCGCAGCCTGTCTGGTCCAGGTGGTCAGCCGGGAGCGGGTGAGACTTCGAGTCTCGTCGGAGGACGGTCGCCGTGAGGGTGAGCGGCCGGTCCGAGTACGAGCCAGTCGAAGCGGACTCCGGCGACAGTGATGGCGACATCGGCCGGTTCGTGTGGCGATGCAGCTCGGCCGAGCTGCTAGGGCATGTTCTGCGGGTGCTGCTCACAGCCACTCGTTGATGGCTGCGACCAGCACGATTGCTTCGTAGCGGACGGCATAGTTGCCGCAGCTGGGGGGCGACCGCACGGTGACGCTTGAGGCCGTTGAGTCCTGTTGCGGACCCGGCCCGCAGGGACTGGGATGGTGGCCTTGATCGCTCGAACTTCGGGCAAGCACCACGGGGTCCAGCAGTGATCACGATCGCCAGAAGCTTCTGGCCCTGCTCGACGGGCGGCGGTCAGGACGTGCCCGGGTCCCCGCGACCAGTTGGCCCGGCGACCACCGTCGTTTGCGCAGAGGCCGCCTGGCCCGCGGGCGCGGGGCCGGCTCGGCACCACGGAGCCGGCGGCGATCTACCGGCAGGAAACCCGGCCCGCACCGCCGACGCCATGCACGACGCATACGGGTGCCGCGTAAACGCGACCGGCCTCCTCGACGCGTGTGCGTCGAGGAGGCCGGTCTCTTTTGTAGCGGGGACAGGATTTGAACCTGCGACCTCTGGGTTATGAGCCCAGCGAGCTACCGAGCTGCTCCACCCCGCGTCGGTGATCCCTACTCTACGGGACGTGGCAGGTGCTTGTGACCAGCCGTCGCGCCGGCGGTGGAAGGGGCCGGCCGGCGCGTTTTCCCCGGGACCCGGGCCGGTTGGGGTCTGGGGCGCACCGAGCCCCGTGCAGCCTCCATCCTGATCCGACACTCACCGGCGTCAGTGCGAGGCGCGGCATCCCCCGGCCGCAGGCGTGGTGTGGGCCGTTTCGGGGTCCACCGAAGGGCGCCGGTTACAGCGACCCCGCGGGTCGGATCGGCACGGGTGCTGCCCGCGGTCGCTACGCGGGAGGTCAGCGCGCGGCCTGTTTCCGCCCCTTTGCCGAGCCGGCGTCGGCCGGGGGAGCGGGGCGGGTCCGCGGACGACTCCGCAGCCGCAGGACGTCTTCCGGCAACACGGGAGGGGGGCGAGTACGCGGGAGATCCCCGCCCCCACCTGGCCGGCTGCCGCATGCCGGCTCGCGGCGGCGTACAGATCATGCGCCAGCCGTCCCGGGTCAAAGGACGTCAGAACCACAAACCCTCAATGTCGCAACCAAGTCGCAGTTTCGCGGGCGTGCGCACGATTGCAGGTTCCGCCACGGGGGTCGGCGTAGTCGCCTCGCCTCGCCGGTCCGCGCCTGCTGAGGATCAGATCGGCGAGGGCGTACCGGCTGAGCTCGTGTTGTTTCTCCCGGGGTGCTGTCGATGATCGCCGGGACCGCCCTGTCCGACTCCGCCGCCCTCACCTTGCCGTTTAACGTCGGACCGCTTCGGCATCGGAGGCCTGCGATGTCTGCCGGACATGCAGCCACCGTTCGCCGTCGGCCTTCCCTCCCTGCCCCGGCCGGGGCACCGCCTGCCCGGTTCAGGCCGGGCGGCGGGTCCGACTACAGCTCGAAGCGCTCATCCAACGTCGCGGCGTCCGCTGCGGCGGGTGCACGCGCGGGCAGTACACCCGGCGATGTACATCCGAAGGCTCAGAATGGCGGTCGGTTGCCTGAGTGACCAGCTTGGTGTGACAGGTAGGGCTGGAGGTACGATCTCCCGCCGTTCGCCCGAAGGCGCCGCTGGTACCGGAGTCCTACTCGGCTGCCTCCGGTCGTCGGGCGGCCGTACGCAGACGCTTGGCGCGCATCCCAGTCACCACCTTCATCGGGATCAGCACCGCCCACCACAGCTTCGCACCCATCGGGGAAACGAAGGCGAGCGGCACGGCGACGGCGAAGACCAGGACCGTCGACGCCAGATCGGCCACGTCGTTGCACGCCACGGGGTCGGGCAGCGCGGCACGGGCCAGCCATGGGCGCTTCCACAGGACTACCGTCAACACGAGTTGCGTGGCCCCCATGGCGGCAACGGCGGCTGAATAGATGGCGACCGGCGGCGGCAGGTCCCCGTATTCGGCAAGCAGGGTGGTGGGGAAGGGCATCAAGGCGATGAGCCCCAGGCCCAGCAGTGCGAGTCTGATGACCGTCCCGTCGACCTCCCGTGTGTACCGGAAGATCTGGTGGTGTCCCCGCCAGAACGCGGCGATGACCAAAAAGCTGAGGGCGTAGGCCCAGAGGTTGGGAACCAACTCCTCCAGCGCCCGATCGAACCCCGGGGGATCCAGGCCGGCGGGTAGCGAGATGTCCAATGCCAACAGCGTCATGGCAATGGCGAAGACGCCGTCCGACAGCGCGAGGAGCCTGGCCGCGCTGCCTTCATCGTCCCGCACTCTCTGATGACCGCTCACGGCGCCACCTTAGGTCGCGATGCCGGGGGACCAAGCGTGGGACGCGCGCGGGTTCACGGCCCATGAGCATGAACCTCGATGTCCTCGTCACAGTGTGGTGACAAGTCTGATGGGATGGCCGCAGAGGCCCGCGCGCTCTGGGAGTTCGTCCGGAGCGCGCGGGCCGTTGTCCCTCGGGGAGGAGCAAGTCGGCAAGCTCCCCCCGGCCGCGAACAGGCGCCAGCTGGGCCGGGTGGGCGAGTGCGGCCTCGATGCGGTCGACGGATGCCTGGGCGCGGTCGCGGCAGTTGTCACCGCTTCGTGCGCGGAGACCGAGGACAGCCAGGCCCGCTCCGGAGAACCGGAATCCACCTGCACTCGGGAAGTCCGGACGCGGGTTCTCCTCGGTGGTCATTCCGAGGCGTGCACCGGGCTGATCTCGAAGGCCCCGCATAGCCGCAGGTGGGAGGGGATCTGCACGGCCTGGAAGCTGTTCGGCGGGTAGACCTTGACGTAGGTCGACATCGGCCGGCAGCTCGGCACCACGCCCTGGCTGTTGGTGCGGAAGACTGCGGTCACGGTCTCGCCCGGGAAGACGGACACCGTGTTCACCGGCTCGCCGGTGCGGATCGCCGAGGTGCCGATCTGATGATGCCGGACGTCCACGACGCTGACGCCGGGGTATCCGCGCAATGTACAGGTGCGGGTTGAGGTGTTGGTGAATAGGATCGGGTAATAGAGAGACCCCGCAGCGCCTTCCGGCTCGCCGACCGTCAGGTTCAGGTCGGCTACATGGCAGGTAGGGGTACTGGGCAGGGCTGATGCCTGGGTGGCGCCGACCGAGGCGCCGGCGGTTGCCAGGAGGGCTGCGGCCGCGATGGTCGTTGCCCGGGTCACGACGTTGCTCATGGCGTCAACTCCTCCATTGGCGAGGGGGACTGCCTGTTTCCGGCGCGACGACAGGATCTGTCCACTGGTCTCGCGGACCACCGATCGAGCGGCGTACTCGGCGGCTGGACGCTGCGGGCCTGATGTACCAATTCTACCGGCCCGGGGCCCTCGCGGCTTCTCGGTGGCGGTCGTGACGACGCGGCGGCCGCCACACGACCGACCGGGCTGGGCGGTGGTCGAGCCCCTGTTGCGGACTACGCGACGACCGGCGGGTGAACCTTCTTCTTGCCGAACACCTCGGTCTCCTCCCCGACTCCGCACCGGCGGAATGCTCATTGCATGGCTCCGAAGAGCATGGCGAGGCCGGCGAACACCCCGACGGCCACCACCATGACGACGCCCGCGTACAGCGCGCACACCCACCCGGCCACGATCGAGGCGAGCGCCGACCACCGGCCGGGCAACCCAAGGCGCTTGGCTCGCCGACGGGCAACATGGCCCGAGATGATCGCGGTCAGGGCGGCCACCTCCACGAACACGAACCAACCGATCGTCGCAGGCATGTAGAAGCTCACCGCCGTCGCCCACATGGAGCCGCTCGCCACGATGCCCGCCGCCAGAGCGGCGCCCGAGCTGATTACGGCGGCGCGGTTCTCCGGCCGAGTTCGTACCTCTTCCCCCGTGTCGATCATGACGGGGAGGGTATCAATCGCCGTGAAGCGCGCTGGGCGGGTCGAGCCCCGGACGAGTCGCCGGTCACGGGCCGACGGGCAGCAGTAGGCCCCCCGTGACCCGGAGGAGTTCTCCGACTGTGGTGGGGAAGACCGTACGGGGAGTTCCGGCGGCGGCCCAGACCCGGGGGTAGTCGGCCAGGGCTTCGTCGACCACGGCGGGAAGGGTGCGGGGGTGGCCGACAGGGGCCACGCCTCCGATGGCCTGCCCTGTGGCCTCGCGTACCTGCTCCGGGGTGGCCCGCCGGAGCGTGCCGCGTCCCCACCGGGCGGCGAGTGCCTCGGTGTCCACCCGGTGCCGACCACTGGTCAGCACCAGGACGGGCACGTCATCGGAGATGAACACGAGGCTGTTGGCGATCGCGCCCACCTCGCATCCCAGGGCGGCGGCGGCCTCGGCGGCGGTACGCGTCGACTCGGTGAGCTCCCGCACCCGGCCGGTGACGCCGGCCGCCGTGAGGAGGCGGGCCACCTGTTGACTGCGGGCGGGCAGGGCCGCCGTGTCTTCCTGGGGCGTCATGTGGCTCCTTCACGAAGGGTCTGAAAGTCGTTCCGTATACGGAACGTTCTGTTTGTGGAACGATAGGCGGTGCCGGGGGCCCGGAGCAACCGGGTCCCCGCGAAAGAGAAGGGGCACGACACCATGGGTCTGGCCGTTCGTGTCGGCGCGCGTTTGCGGGAGTTGCGCGAGGCACGCGACATGTCGCTGTCCGAGTTGGCGCGCCGAGCCGGAATCGGCAAGGGCACGCTCTCCGAGCTGGAGGGCGGTCGGCGCAACCCCACGTTGGAGACGCTCTACGCCCTGACGACAGCGCTCGGAGTTCCCCTCAGTACCGCGCTGCACGACCCTACGCACCCGGTCGAGATTTCCGGCGGCGCTGTGGACGCGGTCCTCACCGAACGGTTCGAGGACGCGGCCGCGCTGACGGAAACCTACCGGGTACGCATCCGTGGCGGAATGACGCAGCAGTCCGCCGCCCATGGCCCCGGCACGACCGAACACATCATCGTGTTCACCGGCACCGCACGCGTCGGCGTCCTCTCCGCCCCGGCCTTGATCGGCCCCGGCATGCACGCCGGCTGGGCCGCCGACGTCCCACACGTGTATCAGGCGCCGTCGGAAGACGTCGAGGCACTGCTGGTTGTGCGCTATCCGCGCTGACGCCCATCGCCCAGCGCGGTGAAGACCGGTCGTCCCGGCCACCTACGCGCTCGAGAGCGGCCCGCGGCAGTGTCACGGGTTACGGGTTACGGGTTGGCGGGCCAGGCGTTCTCGCCGAGGGCGGTCGTGCCCTGGCCGTTGCCCTTGTTTAAGTTGAAGCGCCGCTGGTTGTTCCAGAGGCCGCCCTTGGCCTTGCCGCTGTAGCGGAAAAGGGATCCTTCGTAGGCGACGGCGATCACGTCGTCGCGGCGGTCGCCGTTGAAGTCACCGGACGTCACCCCTGCCGGGAACGGGAGTTGATGGCACCGTCACCGTGGGCCGCACCGCCCGCGCGGCATCGGAAAAGCTCACCGCGGCCGGGTTCGGCCGGACCGAAACGGAGTGGGTGCCCGTGGTCGCCACTGCGGCCTTACCGGCCTGTGCGGGCTTGCCGTCGACAGCGAAGCAGCTCGCAGCTCGCAGGGGAACGGGCGATAAGGTCAGCCTCCCAATGCCGGCGGAGATCAGGGGAGTACCAGCAATGGGGGAGACCGGGCGACAGGCAAAGGACGGTGAACGTCCGGACAACGGTCCGGGTGTGTTACGGATCGGGGTACTGGCATACCCGGGCTGTTTCGCGTCCGAAATCTTCGGCATCCCCGACCTGCTGACGATGGCCCGGCACATAGCGGGCCCTGACGCCCCCGGCTATCAGGTGGCTGTTCTCTCGCCCCGCCGCCGCGTGGTCGCTTCGGGCGGCGTCAGCCTGGACGTGCGTCCTCTGCGCGTGGTCGACGTCCTCGTGGTCCCCGGTTTCGAACTGCCACGGGTATCGGATCTCGATGAGCGACTCGCCCGACTCGCCCCCGAGATAGCTGCCATCCGCGCGCAGGCCTCCGCCGGTACCGCCGTAGTCTCCCTCTGCGTCGGTGCGTTCCTGCTCGCCGAGGCGGGGCTGCTCGACCGGCGCCGGGCCACCACCTCCTGGCTGTACGCCGCTGAACTGGCCCGGCGCTGCCCCGGTGCCGACGTGCGCCCGGAGCACCTGGTCATCACCGATACGGGAGTGACGAGCACGGCCGCCTTCAGCGCCATGTACGACTTCGCGCTGGACCTGATCCGTCGGCACAGCGGCGCCGGAGTGGCCCGCTCCACCGCCCGGGTGGCGCTCGTCGACGACACCCGTGTCTCCCAGACCCCTTATGTCGATGCCCAGTTGCTCCCGCAGCCCGGACGGGAGTTCTCCCAGCGGGTCATGAGGCGGCTCGACCAGAACCTCGCCGAACGGTACGACCTCGCCGCGCTCGCGGACGCCTTCCGGGTCAGCACGCGCACGTTGCTGCGCCGCTTCGCCGAAGAGACCGGACGCAGCCCGCTGGCCCATCTGCAAGCCTCTCGTGTCCGCCGCGCCCGCCATCTCCTGGAGACCACCGACCGCACAGTCGCCGCCGTCGCCGCAGCGGTCGGCTACCAGGACCCCGGCACGTTCGCCGCCCTCTTCGCCCGCCACGCCGGCCACCGTCCGAACGCTTACCGGGCTGCCTTCCGTCGCAGGGACCACATGGCCGGCTCGGGCGGCGGCACTCTGGTGTAGTGGCCTGCGGGCTTGGTGACGGGGCTGATGGGCGGGTGACCACCCTCATGCTCTTGCTCCGGGCCCATACGATGGCCGGGCCGATCCGGGAGTCGTCATGGTTCCCGCTCCCGACGGCCGGGTGGGCTGGGCGGTGGTCGAGCCCGCAGCCGCGGGTGGCGAGAACATGGCCGATGCCCCGCGGGCCCGGCCGGCGGCCGGTGAAGCCGAACGGGTGTGATACATGAATCTGCCGGCCGTCCCGTACGGCAGCAACAGCAGACCGCACCCCTTGAAGACGGCGCGGCTGGTAAACAGCAGCGGCGAAGAAGACGGGCGGCCATAAACCCGCAGCGCCCCGAGGGAGTGGTCCGGAGAGCGATCCCCGCCCCTCAGGCCGGCCCCCGCGAGGTGGGCCATGCGTACCCGCCCGCACGGCCCGCGTATGAGGCGCACAAGTAGGCGCTGTAGCCGGGAAGCTACGCCGGGGAATGCGCGTTCGGGCCTCCCGGCGACGGGTCTGGGCGGCTGCGGCTTTCGTCCTGCTGCGGAGGCAGACGCCGATGCGATGCCCCTTGCCGGTTTGGGGAGGTTGACTTTGCCGTTGCGGCAACTTCTACGGTCGTGTGTGGCCGGAGGGTCCGGTCGGGATGGGAGTCGGTGATGGCCTGGTCGATCGCGGAGGTGGCCCGGATGTCGGGTGTGACGTCGCGGACGCTGCGTCATTACGACGAGGTGGGCCTGTTGCCTCCGGCATGGGTGGGGAGCAACGGCTACCGCTATTACGGGGAAGACGAGTTGCTGCGATTGCAGCAGATCCTCGTGATGCGGGAGCTGGGCCTGGGGTTGGTGGAGATCGGGGCGGTACTGGCCGAGCAGGTCGACCAGGTGGAGGCCCTACGGGCGCACCACCTTCGGCTCGTGGCCGAACGGGATCGCCTGGACACGCTGGCCCGCACCGTCGGCCGCACCATCGCCGAGCTCGAGGAAGCGAGAGGCAAGGACGAGATGACGAAGATCAACAGGCCGGAGAACCTGTTCGAGGGGTTCGACGGCACACGCCAGTCGCAGGAGGCGCGCGAGCGGTGGCCGCAGGCGTGGGAGCAGTCCCGGCAGGTCATCGAGACGCTGTCCGCCGAGGAGATGGAGCAGTGGCAGCGTGAGGTGACGGCGCAGATGATCCGCGTCGCGGAGTTCATGGCGGCCGGCACGCCGGTGGCCGATCCCGCGGTGCAGGCGGAGATCGACGCCCACTACCGGGGCGTGTGCCGGTTCTGGACTCCGAACGCGACCGCGTACAAGGGGTTGGGTCGGACGTACGTCGAGGACCCGCAGTTCCGCGAGAACTTCGACAAGATCGCCGAGGGCCTGGCCGCCTACCAGCGCGACGCGATGGTCGCCTACGCCGACACCCGCCTGAGCTGATACGCGGGCTTCGCCAGGAGGCTGCAGACTCCCGGCGCGGCACTGTTGGGTCCGTGGCACGGTTTTCCGCGCGGATTCTTGATGTTCCAGCGGGTATGGCAGTCGTCGCTGACGACCACACCCACGTTCCATTGACGGGCGGTAGGTTGCGGCAGCACAGGGGACCGCCGCAACCTTCCGCTGTCAGCGACGAATGACTTTGATCTGCGTGCAGGCGCTGCCGGCGACACGGGGCTGTGGTCCGGCACTTGGCCTCGGGTCTGACTGCTGAGCCCGCGCCCGGCGTACGACTGTCCTGGCGCGGCGGACCGGGCGGGCACCGGCCACGGCCGGTGCCCATCGGCTTGCGGAATGCCGCCCGTGGTCCAGGGCTACCTTGCTGTCGCCCTGCGTTGGGTTGCGCCGAGTACCAGGGCGGCCGCTCCGGCCAGCAGCGCCGCCACGACTATCGCCGTCCAGCCGCGCCGGAAGCCCTCCAGCGTGGCCTGGGGACCGTATGGGGTGCCGATCAAACTGACCGTCAGGGCGACGCCTACCACGGCCCCGATCTGTCGCGCCATCGTGGTGACGGCGGATCCGGTGGCGAGGCGCGCGGGCGGCAGCGCCGCCGCCGCGGCTCCGATCAGCGTGGGCAGTACGAGCCCCACGCCCAGGCCGGTGAGCAGCATCCCGGGGAGCAGTTCGGTGGCGTAACCGGGGCGGACCGCGATGTCGGCGGCCCACCAGCCGACGCCGCCGGCGAACAGCAGGGTGCCGAGAGCGGCGAGCCGTCCGGGTCCGAACCTGCGCACCAGAGCGGCGCTACCCAGCGCGACCGGCGGGACCAGCAGCGGCCCGGGCGAGATGGCGAGTCCGGTGCGCAGCGCCGAGTACCCCCAGACCTGCTGGCACCACAGCGCCGAGGTCAGCAGCATCCCGGCGAAGGCGGCGGTGAACAGCAGCGCGGCGGTGTTGGCCGAGGCGAAGCCGGGCACTCGCAGCAGCGACAGTTCGACGATGGGCGCCGGGTGGTACGCCGAGCGGTGCAGGAAACCGCCGGTCAACAGGAGGGCGGCGAGCAGGCCGCCGAGCACCCTGGTCGAGCCCCAGCCCCAGGCGTCGGCCTTGACCAGGGACACGGCGAGGGCGGCGATGGCGAGGGTGAGCAGTGCCGCCCCGAACAGGTCGGGCAGCGGCCCGTTCTCCCGACCGCGCAGCCTGGGCAGTACGCGTGCGCCCACGGCGAGGGCGGCGATGCCGACCGGGACGTTGGCGAGGAACACCCAGCGCCAGTCGGCCTCGACGAGCAGTCCACCGAGGACCGGTCCCAGCCCGGCGGCGATCCCGCCGACGGAAGCCCAGGCCCGGATGGCGCGGGGGCGCTCGGCCGGGGGAGTGGCGTCCAGCAGCAACGCCAGCGAGGTCGGCATCAGCGCCGCCGCGCCCGCCGCCTGGACCACGCGTGCGGCGTCCAGCCACCCGACGGCGGGGGCCGGCGCGCACAGCGCGGAGGCGGTGGTGAAGACGGCCAGGCCGGCGAGGAACACCTTTCGGTGGCCGATCCGGTCGGCCAGCCGTCCGGCGACGACGAGCAGCGCGGCGAAGACGATGGCGTAGCCGTTCAGCACCCAGGACAGGCTGGCCAGGCTGCTGCCGTGGAAATCCTGCTGCATCGCAGGAAGCGCGACGTTGACGATGAACAGATCGAGGTTCGAGACGAAGACCGCGGCGGCGATCACCAGGAACGCTGCGCGGCGGTGGGGCCGGTGCCGGTCGGCGGGCACAGTCGGTGGGTTTGATATTCCAACTATCTTCATGGCCGGGGAAGCTAGCGGAAGTGAGTTTGAATACGCAACCCGCTATGGCAGGCTGGTGGAGTGACCCAGCCCGCCGCCGACCGCACCACCGACCACACCACCGACCGCCAAGCGGCCGCGCCGCTGCCGGGCCGCCCCTGCTCGATCGCCGCCGCGCTACAGGTCCTCGGCGAGAAGTGGGCGCTGCTCGCCGTGCGCGAGCTCTTCTACGGCAACCACCGCTTCGACCGGATCGCCACCAACACCGGCGCGCCGCGGGACCGCCTCACCGCCCGGCTGCGGGCACTGGAAGAGGCTGGAGTGATAGAGCGCCGCGCCTACAGCGAGCGGCCGCCGCGCTACGAGTACCACCTCACCGACGCCGGCCGGGACCTCGCCCCACTGACCCAGGCACTGCTCGCCTGGGGCGACCGCTGGCTGTCCCCGGAGCCGCCGGTGGTACTGCGCCACCACCCGGCGGACCGGCCGGACCACCCCGACCACCTGCTGGACGCGGCCTGGACCTGCCGGACCTGCGGCGAAGAAGTACGCAACCCGGACGTCGGCCTGGAGATCCGCTCTCCCGGTTGGGAACGCGAGGGCCCCAACCCGCCGCCAGGACGGTAATCGGCAGGCGAACCCAGCTGCGGCCCCGCCCGTTCGCGTGCCCGGGAGCGGCTCGTACCGGGACTCTCCGGTTTCTCGTGTGAGCGGGGGCCCGGCGACGGCGCCTGTCGCGCGGTTCCCGGCGCGATCAGGTAATCAGGAACGGTGAACAAGGACCCGAGCGACCCCTTCGTGCATGTCCGGGGCGCCAGTGAGAACAACCTGCGGAACATCGATGTCGACGTTCCGCGTGACGCGATGGTCGCCTTCACCGGTGTCTCCGGCTCGGGCAAGTCCTCGCTCGCGTTCGGCACGCTCTACGCGGAAGCCCAGCGGCGCTACTTCGAGTCCGTAGCACCGTACGCCCGAAGGCTGTTGCAACAGGTCGGCGCACCGCACGTGCAGGAAATCACCGGACTGCCGCCCGCCGTGGCCCTGCAGCAGCGACGTGGGTCGCCCAGCTCGCGCTCGACGGTCGGCACCATCACCACGCTGTCCAATCTGCTGCGCATGCTGTACTCCCGCGCCGGCACCTATCCGCCCCGGGCCGCACGGCTGGAAGCCGAGTCGTTCTCACCGAACACCGCGGCCGGCGCATGCCCGGAGTGCCACGGACTGGGCCTCGTGCACGACGTCGCCGAGGACCTGCTCGTCCCGGACCCCTCGCTGAGCATCCGCGAGGGGGCTATCGCCGCCTGGCCGGGTGCCTGGCAGGGCGCCAACCTGCGCAGTGTCGTGAGCGGCCTGGGGATCGACATCGACCGACCGTGGCGCAGGCTCGGGAAGAAGGACCGGGACTGGCTGCTGTACACGGACGAGCAGCCCTCCGTGTACAT
Organism: Streptomyces sp. Tek67B01; assembly: GCF_055231995.1. NCBI lineage: Bacteria > Bacillati > Actinomycetota > Actinomycetes > Kitasatosporales > Streptomycetaceae > Streptomyces > Streptomyces sp. Tek67B01. Next base: position 373,173 of record NZ_JBUYUY010000001.1, on the reverse strand, counting down.
CGAGCCGGAGGAGGACCGCGTCGACTACGGCTACCAGGGCAAGTTCTGGAGCGCCCGCAAGCACGTCATGCACGTCCTCGCCGACTCCAAGAGCGAGAAGATGCGCGAACGGGCGCTCCGGTTCGTCAGGAGTGTGCCCTGCCCCGAGTGTCACGGCAGCGGACTGCGGCCCGAGGCGCTCGCCGTGACCTTCGCCGGACGTTCCATCGCCGAGATCAACGCGATGCCGCTCACGGGGGTCGTGGCGCTGCTGCGGCCCGTCGCGGGGCGGTCCAAGGCCGACGCCACCACGTCGACCGCCCGCTCCGGGGAGACGACCGAGGTAGCGGTCCGCATCTGCGGCGATCTGGTCGGGCGGGTCGACGTACTGCTCGACCTGGGCCTCGGATACCTCAGCCTCGGGCGCCGCTCCACGACCCTGTCGCCCGGCGAGGCGCAACGCCTGCGGATCGCCACCCAGCTGCGCTCGGGGTTGTTCGGCGTCGTCTACGTCCTAGACGAACCCTCCGCGGGCCTGCACCCGGCTGACGCGGAACCGCTGCTGGACGTGCTGGGCCGGCTCAAGGCGGCGGGCAACTCGCTGTTCGTCGTGGAGCACGACATGGACGTCGTACGGCGGGCGGACTGGGTGGTCGACATCGGCCCCGGCGCGGGCGAGGGCGGCGGACGCGTGCTGTACAGCGGCCCGGTCGCCGGTCTTGAGCGGGTCGCGGAGTCGGCCACGAGCCAGTACCTGTTCGGGCGTGCCCAGCCGCTTGATCACCGTCCGCGTACGCCGCACGGCCGGCTGCACCTGCGCGGCGTCTCCCGCCACAATCTGCACGACGTGTCCGTCGACGTACCGCTCCGCGTACTGACGGCGGTGACGGGCGTGTCCGGTTCCGGGAAGTCGACGCTGGTGACGCAGGTCCTCGCCGAGGTCGTCCGCGGTCACCTCGGACTCGAACCCGAGGAGCCCGACGAGGCGCGGCTGGAGGTCGACGTCCAAGGCGCGTCGGGGGTCGAGTCGTTCGACCGGCTGGTCCGGGTCGACCAACGGCCCATCGGCCGAACCCCCCGGTCCAACCTGGCCACGTACACGGGAATGTTCGACGCGGTGCGCAAGCTGTACGCGGCGACGGACGAGGCCAGGGCGCGCGGCTACTCGGCCGGGCGGTTCTCCTTCAACGTGCCCGAAGGGCGGTGCGAGACCTGCCAGGGCGAAGGATTCGTCGCGGTGGAACTGCTGTTCCTGCCCGGCACCTACGCGCCGTGCCCGACCTGCCAGGGCGCCCGGTACAACGCCGAAACGCTGGAGGTCGCCTACCGCGGCAAGAACATCGCGGAAGTGCTGGCGCTGTCCGTCGACGCCGCCGCCACGTTCCTGTCCGCCGTCCCGGCCGCCTCCCGCAGTCTGGAGACGTTGCGCGAGGTGGGACTGGGGTACCTGCGACTGGGACAGCCCGCGACGGAACTCAGCGGTGGTGAGGCACAACGCATCAAACTGGCCACCGAACTGCAGCGAGCCCGCCGCGGGCACGCGCTCTACCTGCTCGACGAGCCGACGGCGGGGCTGCACCCCTCGGACATCGCTCTGCTGCTGCGCCAACTGCACCGACTGGTCGACGCCGGCAACACGGTCGTCCTCGTCGAGCACGACCTGGACACGATCGCCACCGCCGACTGGGTCATCGACCTCGGGCCGGGCGGCGGCGACGCGGGCGGGCGGGTGGTCGCGGCGGGCCCACCGGCCAAGGTGGCGAGGAGCCGCCGCAGCGCCACCGCGCCCTATCTCACGGCCCGGCTCGCGCGCTCCTGACGACGCCGCGAACGCGGACCGAGTCGCATGCCGGAGGCGTGAACGTGGTGTCGGGTGCCCCCCGCTGCCACCGGCGGAACGCACAAGCGTCCGACCCGCTCGCGTGCCCTTCGGCGACAACGGCTCCAACAGCGCCCACTGGTCAACCGTGGGATCTCCACGCCCACGAACCGTGATCGTTCACTCGGAGGGGCGACACAAGGGGCCAAAGGAGTGTTCCGCCCACTGTGGGTCACGAAAACGTAACCGGGAGGTGCGGCTTCGTCGAATGTCGGTGGCGACATGTAGCCACCCCCTTACGCTCCTTTCAATGCGGCGGCGGTGCACCACCGAGCCGCATGACTGGGGGGTCACGTTGACGCTGTACGGACGGGCGGCGGTGCTCGATGCCGTCGTGCCTTCATTGGTGGGGCTCGAATCGCAGGGGGCCGCCCGGCTGCGGATACCGGGCGGGAGGCCGCTGCTGATCGAGTGCGGCGGTGGGCGACTCACCGGCAAGACCGCGCTGCTGAAGGAGCTCTCGAAGCGGTACGCGCAGCGCGTACCGCAGGCGTACGCCGACCTCGGCGCGGCGGACTTCGGCCAATCGGGGCTCGCCTCCCTGGCCGACGAGACCACGGCGAACGCCTCACGCACCTCGGACCTGCTCTTCTACCTCATGGACGGGTTGAGCCGGAAGCCGAACGAGTTCGCCGGGAAGTTGTCCTTCCCCCGGCTCACCCAGGGGCTGCTCGCGGTCACCAGCTGGCAGTCCGAGGACGTCCAGCCCGCCGAGCTGCAGGCCGCCCGTCGCCGCCTCGCGGGGCTGTTACGGGAGAGCCAGCCCGACCTCCAGGCGCGCAACCAGCGGGTGTCGGGCTGGATCGGACAGGTCACCCAGGGCATCACCGCCGCAGCGGGGCTGGGACCCGGGGTCAGCGAACTCGTGGGGCCGCTCACCGACATCGTCACCACCGAACTGCTCGGCCCGCGCGCCAACAAGCAGGGCCTGGGGTGGTGGGCCGGCCGTCGGGTCGGGCCCCAGGGGGACGGACATGCCCAGTTGACCGATCTCGCCATGTGTTTCCGCGGCGACGCGGGCGACCGGCGGCGGGCGGAGCACCACTTGGTGGCCGCCCTCCTGGAGGACATGGCCGACCACTACACCTGGATGCGCCTGAAGAACCGGGTGCCGCGCCCGCTGCTGCTCTTGGACAACGTCCACACCCCGCTGGGTGTGGCGGTCCTGGACGCGCTGACCCGCGCCTGGCACGACGAGCCCACGCGGACGCACCCCGGTGTCGTCGCGGCGGCCCTCGCCCAGGAGTCCCCCGTGCCCGACCGCGAGGGCACCGCCCCGTCGACGAGGAGTGCGGCGGGCCCGTACTGGCGGCAGGATCGTCCGCAGACGGCGGCCGGTTGGGTGCTGAGGCTGCCGATGGCACAGCTCGTCCTCGACGAGGTCAAGGAGATGTTCGGCGACGATCGGCCGGGGCCCGACACCGCCCACGTGATCCACCGGCTCAGCGCTGGACGCGCCGGGATAACCCACGCCCTGGTGCTGTCCGTCCGGCAGAAGATCGGCCTCCATGAGCCCGTCGACCACGGCGCGCTGCTCGATCTGCCGCTCGATCTGCCGCTCGACGGCGGGCCGACACTGCCCGTGTACGAACGGCTGCTCCGGCTCCTGATCCCCGACCCCCACGCCCGGGCCCGCCTCGCCTCCTACACCCCGGCGCTGGACGACGCGGCAGCCCACGCCCTCGACGCCGACCACGTGCCGCACGGAGCTGACGGACAGACCGTGGCGGCGGCCCCCAGAGTGCCAGTGGCGGAGACCAAGCACCTCTTACGGAAGGAATGTTGGAGCCATCACCCCTGGCCGGGGACCGGCGGCCCCTTCGTCGGTGATCCCACCCTGCGGGCGCTGCTCGTACACGACCTCCGCACCCGCACCGGCGCGGCGCCCGGGGACGGCGACTGGCGGGGCAGCCACCGGCGGCTGCGCCTCCTGTACGCGCCGGACGCCGCCGACCCGCGCGAGGCCTGCTACCTGCACCACTCGCTCGCGATCGGCGACACCGACGTCGTCGTGCGCGCCCTGCACCGAGGCCTGGCCGAGCAGGACGCGCCGGGGTGGCTCGCCACTCTCAACCTGGTCTGCGCCGCACCGCATCCCCCGGAGTACCCGGCCGTCCCGGCCGCAGCTCCCGTGGAAGACCGGCTCCCGGCCGACAACGACCCCGTGCGCCAAGCCGTGCAGCTCCTCGTCCTCAACCTGTGGCGGCAGTCGCACCCCCTCGCACACCCCGACGCGAGGAAGGTCAACGCCGTCCGGCTGCAACTGCTCACCCTGGCCCAAAACAGCGCCGTCGGCCCCCAAGAGGTCTTCTACCAGGCCTACGAGGAGTGGCCCCGGTTGCTGAACCGCTGGATCCAGGCACCCGATCTGCCGAACTACGGAGAGCTCCGCCCATGACACTCTGGCCCGCCGGACCGCTGAACCGCGCCCTGCTGATCGCCGTCGTCGCCGTCGTCCTGGGAACCGGCGGCTACGTCTCCTACGACCGGTGGCTAGCCGAGGACCCGGCCTGCGCCCCCGGCGTGGCGAAGCGAGGCCCCCGGCACGAGTGCGTCGGCGTCACCGACGGCGGCTACGTATTCGCCCCGTCGCTGAAGCAGGTCACCGGTCGCATCAAGGCGGAGAACGACAGCGTCGCCGGGAAGTCGGCCGCCACGATCGCCCTGATGATCCCCATGATCTCCGACACCCAGGCAGAGCAGCAGGAGTACGTCGAGCAGGTGCAGGGCGCCTATCTGGCCCAGTACCGCGCCAACCACCAGGCCAACGGCAAGCAGCCGCCCATCCGGCTGGTGCTCGCCAACCCCGGCCGGGGGTACAAGGAGTGGCGTACCGTCGCCGACCAGCTCGCGGGGGCCGCGGCCGACAAGAAGGAGAACCTGCGCGCCGTCGCCGGCATCAACATCAGTATCACCGAGACGGAAGAGGCCGTCCGCTACCTCACGAAGGACAAGGGGATCCCGGTCGTCGCGGGCCCCATGACCGCGGACGACATCAAGAACACCGCAGCCGACCCGCACCGCTACCCGGGCCTGGCCCGGATCGCCCCCGGCAACACCGACCAGGCCGACGCCCTCGCCTCGTACGGGTCGGACACAAAGCCCGCAGAGACGCTGGTGGTCGAGGACATCCGCGAGGGCGACAACTACCTCGCCAGCCTGCGCCAGACCTTCGAGAAGCTGGCCAAGGGCGCGCCCAACGCCCCGGAGACCTTCCGGTCGCCGCCCGACTTCAACGACGAGGGCAACCTCGCCAACGACTTCCACCAGATGGTGCCGGACATCTGCTCCTCCGACGCGAAGACCCTCTACTTCGCCGGCCGTCCGGTACAACTGCGACTCTTCCTCGTCGAGTTGGGCAACCGCAAGTGCAACAAGCACTACACCGTCATCAGCGGCTCGCACGCCTCGACCCTGACGGTCGACGAGAAGTTCACCGACCAGTGGGGCGCCCTCACGAACGGCGCCGGCATCACCCTGCGCTACCCGGGCCTGGCCCACCCCGAAGCCTGGGGGGAGCGGAGCACGACGCCGACCGGCGGCTCCAAGGCGGCGCTGAAGGAGCTGACCGACCTGGTCCAGAAGTTCGGCACCAAGGAGCCCGACTCGATCGGCCCCGCCAACCTCTCCGACGGCCGCGTCATCATCACCTACGACGCGGTCTCCACCGCCATCGCGGGCATCCGCAACGACGCCGTGGGCGGTGTGAAGATGCCGTCCCTCTCCGAGGTCGCCGACAGCTGGCTGCGGCTGCACGGCAACAACCGGGTCGAGGGCGCCAGCGGCTGGATCTGCCTCGACCATTACGGCAACCCGTACAACAAGGCCGTCTCCATCGTCCATCTCGACCCGACGACCAAGACGGCCGTCTTCGACGGCATCGCCTGGCCCGCGGGCCGCGCCCCCGACCCCAACTGCTCCATCCCCAACTGAGGCCGACGGCTAGCCCCGCCTCTGTCCGACGCGCCCGCCCGGCCCCCGGCCGCCGGGCGGGGGCCGCTCGTGCTGTGACCGCGTGGGCACCGACCCGGCTGACGCGCCGGGGCCGGCTCCTTCAGCCCTTCAGCCCTTCAGCCCTGTCGCGCGCGGGTGGTGCGGTCGTGTAGGCCCGCCATCCCTGCCGTGGTCAGCGCGCCGTGGAGTCGGAGGTGGGCCAGTCCTCCGTCGGGGTAGACGTCGAGGCGGGCATGGGTGGCCGTGGCCGGTGCGCGGAGGGGGAGCCGGTGGAGGGCGTCGGGCTGGAGGGGAACGCGCGGGAGGACCTCGGTCCACGCTCGTTCACCTACGGGAGCCGGCCGGCCAACGAGTACGGGTGCCCTCGCCCCGGTCAGTGGGGCGGAGCCGGCGGTCGCGCCACGCTCGCCCGTCGTTCCGGGTGGCCGGAGACCGGTGCCTTCGTGCAGCAGTGACGGGGCCCACCCGCGCCCGCGCCCGCGGCGCCGGGAGTGGGTGGGCGCGACTCATGCCGTGCCGAAGGGAGAACGGGTGCGCACCCGGTACTGCGCGGCTGCGGTCAGGAAGGCGCCGTTCTCCTCGGGGAGCCCGACCGTCACGCGCACCCCGTCTCCCGGGAACGCACGTACCAGCACGTTGTGGCCGGCGCAGAAGTCTGCGAATTCGGCGGCCTGTTCCGCCAGCGGCATCCACACGAAATTGGCCTGAGAGGGAGTCGCCGGAAGACCGTCCTGAACCAGCCTGGCGTACAGCCGCCTCCGTTCCCGCACCACCGTCGCGGCGCGCGCGGGTGCCTGCTCGGCGCAGTCGAGTGCGGCGAGGGCCGCGGCCTGGGCGAGCCTGCTGACCGCGAACGGCACGGACACCTTGTGCACTGCCGACACCACCGCGGGAGCGGCCACGCAGTAACCGATCCGCACTCCGGCCAGTCCGTAGGCCTTCGAGAACGTGCGCACCACGGCCACGTTCGGGCGCTGACGGACCAGCGCGACGCCGTCCGGCACGTCCGGGTCGTCGACGAACTCCCGGTAGGCCTCATCCAGTACGACCAGGATCCGTTGCGGCAGACGGTCGAGGAAGTCGAGCAGTTCACGGCTGCGGACCGCCGTACCGGTGGGGTTGTTGGGGTTGCAAACGAAGACGACGCGGGTGGCCGGGGTGACCGCTTCGAGCATCGCGTCGAGGTCGTGCCGGTGTTCCGCATCGAGGGGAACGGTGCGGGCGCGGACTCCGGCGACCCGCGCGAAGACGGGGTAGGCGTCGAACGAACGCCAGGCGAACAACACCTCGTCCCCGGGCCCGCAGAACGCCTGGATCAGGTCGCGGCAGAGGCTGGTCGATCCGCAGCCGACGGCGATCCAGTCGGCTGGGACGGACAGTCCGGACGCCAACCGGCTCACCAAGGTGTCGGAGAACCACTGGGGATAGCGATGGCCTTCGACGGCGGCCCGGGCGATGGCCTCGACCACCGCGGGCGGCGGCGGGAGCGGGCTCTCGTTGGAGTTGAGCCGGACGGCGCCGGGCGCGGCGGCGGGAATGTTGTAGTCGGGTACGGCGGCCAGGTCGGCGCGGATCGAAACGGGCACGGGGCTCCTCGGGCTCCTCAGGGGTGACGGCTGGGGTGACGGCTGGGGTGACGGACTGGGATGACGGGCCGGGGGGACGGGCGATCTGTGCTGTCCGACCTCCGGTCACTGCGGGGCGAGGAGGAACACGTCGTCGGCCATCAGCCGGATCCGGCGGTGATCGGCGAGGAGTTCCTCCCGTCTGTCGCCGGTCAGGAAGACGCGCAGGGGACTGGACAGCAGATCGGTGGTGGGCCGCATCCGGTCACCGGGGGCCAGACGGGGCACGGCCAGGTGCACCGTGTCCAGGGCGCTGATCCGTGCGAGGGCATCCTCGTCCACGGTCTCGACCACGCCGCTGCGGGTGGTCTGCGCGTGCACCACTATTCCCTCGCGATGTTTGTCATACATGGTGTTGCCGGGGTACCTGCGTGCGAACTCCTCCGGACGTACGCATGCCAGCGCGAGCAGATCGGCCTGGTTGCCGTCCAGGCAGGAGTCGTGGTGGCCCGGGTCCATGAGGCCGTCCAGCCGTGCGCCCACCTCGACGAGCACGGGCCCGGCGGCCGTCAGCATGATCTCGGCGTGCGCGGCGCCGAAGCGGATGTCCAAGGCGTCCAGAACGCTGTCCAGGTAAGCGACGAGGGGCGCGACCTGCGGCGCGTCCGGGTCGAGCAGCACATCGCGGTCGTACACCGGCCGGCCCCCGATGAGGATCTTCTCGTAGCGCCAGACCCCACACACGCGCCGTCCGGCGTCCGGGACCCTGACAACGTCCACGATGTACTCAGTGCCTTCCAGGAACGACTGCACGAGGACTTCGGTGTTGTGGCGGCCGAAGATGTCGTGACTGCCGAGGATCTCCGCGACCGCGGCGCGTACCCGGCCCGGGTCGTGACAGACGGAGACCTTGTCGGTCGAGGCCGAGCTGAGCGGTTTGACGACCACCGGGTACCCGGTGGCCCGCGCCCAGGCGAGCACCTCGTCGACGTCGTCGGACTTGAGCTGCTCCGCGCACCGGATACCGGCGGCTCGCAGCGCCTCGATCATGTGGTACTTGTCGCGGCGCAGTGCGGAGGTCGCGGAGGGGTTGCCCGGCAGGCCCAGGAGTTCGGCCATCCGGTCGGCCGGCGGAACGCCGGTCTCCTGGCCGGGCAGTACGCCGCAGGGACCGTATGCGGCCAACTCCGCGGCGGTGCGGCCGAGATCCGAGGAGTCCTGCACCACGTTGGCCCGGTAGGGGCGAAGATCCGGCGGGGGTACGGAGTCCAGAAAGGCAGGAGTGCTCTGGAGGTGGACGACGTCGGCGCCGAGCCGCTTGAAGGCGGCGGGCAGGTACTTGCCGACCGAGTAGCCGTCGACGATCACGCCGACGGGGGGCCGGTGGTTGCCGGGAGTGGGCACGGGGTTCCTGTCCTCGGGTGCGTGGGGGCGGATGCCGGGAGCGGGTGTCGGTCGTGTCACGCGGCCGCGACGCTGACCCGGTGGACGGTGCGCCGGACGCCGGGCGGGAGGTCCGTGGCCACGTGGTAGGTGGTGGCGGTCTTCCACAGCAGGAGATCCTGGGGGGTCCAGCGGTGGGTGTAGGTGTGTTCGGGGTCGGCGAGGAGGGTGTCCACGAGGTCGAAGAACGCCTCGTTCTGGTTGGCGTCGAGGCCGACGACCCGGTCCATGTACGCCCGGGCCGCGTACAGGAAGCGGTGGCCCGTGTGCGGGTCGCGGCGGACCACGGGATGTTCGACGGGCGGGTACTGCCGGGCCACCAGGGCGCGCACTTCGGCGATGGACAGGCCCACGTGCTCGGGGGCGATGCGCTGCTGCTTGGTGAGGGTGTGCCGTCCGACGCGGTCCTCCAGGAGCACCTTCCACTCGTGCGGCAGTCGGTCGTACACGTCGGAGGCGGCGGCGAAAACCGTGTGTCCGCAGTCTTGGGGCACGTTGACGCCGTGCAGCACCGTGTAGGCGGACGGGTCGGCATCGAAGGAGGAGTCCTGGTGCCAGAAGTGGCCCACCCGCTCGATCCCCACCGGCCGGCCGGCCTTCTGCTCGTTCGAGGAGACGAGGATCTCGGCGAACTCGGGGTGGCGCCAGTCCGCCAGCAGGAAGGGGACGGGTCGCCCGATGCGGGCGGCGAGGTCGATCTGCTGTCGCGGGGTGAGGTCGATGCCGCGGACGACGACGAGGTCACGCCGGTGCAGGGAGGCGACGATGTCGTCGAAGACCTCGGGGGTGGTCAGCTCGTCGTGGGAGAGGCCGGTGTATTCGACGCCGATGAAGGGAGTCAGGTCGCGCTTGTGCACGGTTCCTCCTTGTGCCAGGTGTACGGGTGGGTGCGGGCGGCGAGGAGCAGCAGGCAGGCGGCACCGACCGCGGCTCCGGCGACCGCCCACGGGGTGCCCGGGTGGCCGGGGCCGGCGAGGTGCAGGGCGAGTTGCGGGGCCGCGATGAAGGCCAGGTTGACGCCGCCGGAGTACAGGCCCATGGTGCGGTCGGCCGCGGGACCGGAGAGTCGGCTGACGTAGTCGAGCAGGCCGGGGAAGACCACGATCTCCCCGGCCGTCCACACGAGGGTGGCGAGGACCAGCGCCGGTCCGGTGGTCGCCAGGGCCATGAGCAGGAATCCCACGCCGGCCAGCGCGTATCCGGTCACGAGGGTCGCCAGGTCCCCGACGCGCGCCATGCGGACATTGAGCGGGACTTCGAACAGGACGATCCCGAGGGCGTTGACCGTGAAGACCACGCCGGCCCAGTAGCCCGGCAGGCCGAGTCCGACGATGACGTACCCGGCGGCGAAGACGGAGGGCAGGGCGTACGCCAGTTGGATGGGCAGCGACAGGCCGAACACCGTCCAGAACCGCAGGCGTTCGGGCCGTGCCAGCCGGTCCCGGGCCCGGTGCCGCGGGCCCGGCCCGTCGGCCCGTCCGGCAGGAGCGCTGCGGGAGCGGGCGTCGCGCCGGGAGCGGGCGTGCAGGAAGGCGGCGGCCGCCAGCACGCACAGGGCATTGGCCCAGAACACGGCGTACGAGTCGATCGCGAAGACCAGCGCGCCGATCAGCGGGCCTGCCGCCAGACCGAGGTTGATCGCGAGGCGGTAGCAGGAGAAGGCGACCTTGCGCTGCTCAGGCCGCGATCCGGCGATGGTCGCCGCGTACGCGGCGGGCGTGACGATCTCGTACGCGAACCCCCACACCAGCACTCCGGCGGCGAGGGCCGGCAGCCCGCGCAACATCGGGACCACCGCCACCGCGGCGGCGCCCAGCAGAAAGCCGCCCCGCATCAGCGTGTGCGGGTGCAGCAGGCCGAGTAGCCGGCCGGCGGCGAAGTCGGCGACGAGGGCCCCCACGCCGAAGGCGGTGACGGTCAGGCTCGTGGACGCCGCGTCCAGTCCGCCGCTCCGCAGAAGGTGGGGGGTGAGGAAGGGGTAGGCCATGGTGCCGGTGCGGAAGATGAGCGTGGTCAGGAAGAGCGTCCGGAGGGGAGGTGCGAGCCCGGCCACCGTCCGCCAGGTCTCAGCGATCACGGTGGGTCCCGGCGGCCCGCCGCATCAGCATGCCGCCGGGGTTGAACAGACCCGCCGGGTCGAGGGTGTCCTTGACCGCGCGGTGCACGCGCAGCGCCACCGGGCCCAGCTCCCTCTCCAGCCATTCCTGTTTCAGTTTGCCGATGCCGTGTTCGCCGGTGATCGTGCCGCCGAGGGAGAGGGCGAGGGCGAGGATCGCGTCGAACGCCGCGCGGGCCCGCGCGAACTGGGTCGCGCTGGAGCGGTCGTAGAGGATGGTGGGGTGCATGTTGCCGTCACCGGCGTGGCCCACGACCGCGACCGTCAGCCCTGCGTCGGCGCCTATCCGCGCGCTTCCTTCGATGAGCTCGGCGATGCAGGTACGGGGTACCGCGACGTCCTCGGTCATGCAGGCGCCCTGGGCCTCCAGGGCGGCCAGGCTGACCCGGCGGGCGCGCAACAACAGGGCGCCCTCCGCCGCGTCCTGCGTGGCGTGCGTATAGGCCGCGCCGGCCTGTCGGAACAGGCTTTCCAATTCGTTGAGTTCGGCCCCTCGGGCAGCTCCGGGCGCGTCGGACTGGCACAGCAGCAGGGCTTGGTCCCCCGGGCCGGTCAGGTCGGTGCCGAGGTAGGCGGAGGAGGCCCGCAGCGAGGTCGCGTCCATGATTTCCATGAGGGAGGGCACCAGGCCGGCCCGCACGACTCGGTTGACGCTGGCGCCCGCCTGGGCCACCGAGTCGAAGGCGGCGATGACGGTGCCGGGCGCGGCGGGCAACGGTCGCAGCGCGAGGGTGGCCTGCGTGATGATGCCGAGCGTGCCCTCGCTGCCCACGAGGAGGCGGGTGAGGTCGTAGCCGGCGACGCCCTTGACGGTGCGGCGGCCGGTCCGCAGCAGGGAACCGTCGGCGAGGACGGCCTCCAGGCCCAGGACGTAGTCGCCGGTGACCCCGTACTTGCCGCAGCACAGGCCGCCGGCGTTGGTCGCGAGGTTGCCGCCGAGGGTGCAGGTGTCGAGGCTGGAGGGGTCGGGCGGGTAGAACAGACCGTGGCCGGAGGCGGCCGACTTCAGGTCCCGGTTGACGACGCCGGGCTCCACGACCGCCAGCCGGTTGTCCGGGTCGAGTTCGAGGATCCGGTTCATCCGGGTGGTGGCCAGGACGACGCAACCGTCGACGGCGTTGGCGCCCCCGGTCAGCCCGGTGCCGGCGCCGCGGGGCACGATCGGGACGCCCGCCGCCGCGCAGGCTCGGACGCACGCCCGCACCTGCTCGGTCGACGTGGGCAGGACGACCGCGAGCGGCCGGCCGTGCGGAGCGAGCGGCATCATGTCGTGCTCGTACCCGGCGGTGGCCTCTGCGGAGTCGATCAGTCCGCCGCCGCCCACCGCGGAGCGCAGGGCGGCCAGGAGGGTGGTGCTCATGCCGTCCGTCCGGCGGACCCGGCGACGAGGATGGCTTGGGCGGGACACAGGTCGGCGGCCTCGTGGACGGCGTCGGCGAGGGATGCGGCCGGTTCGGGGTCCAGCAGCACGACGACGCCGTCGCTCTCGTCCTGGTCGAAGACCTCGGGGGCGGACAGCACGCAGTGGCCGGCGCCGACGCAGCGCTCGGGATCGAGGGTGACTTTCACGGGTCGGCTCCTTCGGGGCATGTGGATAGGAGGGCGTCAAGGCGGTGGGGGAGCGGGGGCGGGGCACGGGCGCTACCGCCAGGTGGGCCGCGGCCTCACCAGGTCACGGGCAGCGCGTGGACCCCGTACACGGCCATGTCGGACTTGAAGCGGATCTCCTCGACGGGCACGGAGGTGCGCAGCGTCGGGATCCGGCGTGCCACGGCGGCGTAGACTTCCTGGAGTTCCACCCGGGCCAGCGACTGGCCCAGACATTGGTGGGGTCCGAACCCGAAGGCGAGGTGCCCCTGGGCTCGGAGCGTCGGGTCGAACGCCTCCCCTGCGGGGAAGCGTTCGGGGTCCCGGTTCGCGACATTGATCGCGGCGACCACGCCCTCCCCGGCCCGGACCAGGTGAGCGCCGACCTCGACGTCCTCGACGGCTATCCGGCGGATGCCGCGCTGGACGACGGTGAGGTGGCGCAGCATCTCCTCGACGGTTCCGGCGAGGTGTACGGGGTCCTCCCCGGCGCCGAGGGCGGCGAAGTTCGCGGGGTGGCGCAGCAGCGTCAGCACGCCCAGGGAGATCATGTTGGCGGTCGTGTCGTGTCCCGCGGTCAGCAGGAGCAGTGCCATCGCGGCCAATTGACGGCGGGTCATGGACCCGTCGGGCAGGTGTCGTGCCGCCATCCGGCCGATGAAGTCGTCCTGCGGGTGCAGTGCGCGGGCGGCCACCAGTTCCTCCAGATAGTCCTGAAGGGCCTGCCGGGCCGCAGCGGCGCTCTCGGTGCTGCCGGCGACCACGTTCATGGTGTGGGTGAGGTCGCGGAACAGCTCGCGGTCCTCGAAGGGCACGCCCAGGAACTCGCAGATGACGGTGAGCGCGACCGGCAGCGCCAGGTCGGCCACCAGGTCGGCCTCGGTGCCGCGCAACATCCGGTCGATGCACCCGTCCACCACGGCGCGTACGGCGGGCCGCCACCTTTCGGCCCTCTTGACGGTGAACTCGCCCAGGACGAGGCGGCGCAGTGCGTCGTGCCGCGGGTTGTCCATGACCAGCAGGGTCGGTTCGACGGCCGTCTCGGCGAGGGCGACGGCACTGGAGAGCGGGTACCCGGGGCGGCTCTTGTCGGCGCTGAACCGCAGGTCGGACAGGACGATGCGGGCGTCCTCGAAACGGGTGAACAGCCAGGGCCGGACGCCGTTCCACAACGTCACCCGGGGTACGGCGCCCGCGTTCCGGACGTTGGTGACCTCACCGGGCGGGGCGAACGGACACTGGCGGTCCATGGGGTAGTGCAGCTCGGTCGTCCCGTCGGTCGCCGGGCGGGTTGTCGGGTCAGTCATCGTGGACGCTCCGGTCGAGGTTCTGCCACCAGCCGTCGACCAGGGCGTCGTCCAGGGCGGGCACGGTGATGCCGAGGGTGCCCAGGGCGGCGAGGGTGGCGTCGTTGCGGTGGTCGAGGCGGCCCGCGCCCGGGTTGTCGCGAAGGTCCCGAAGGTGCTCGCGGTACGCGAGCGCGGGCAGGGCGGTACCGGCGGCCGCGGCCTCGTCCAGGCGGCGCAACCACGCGTCGAGCGGGACGGCACGATTGGTCCGGCCGGTACGCCGGTCGTACACGGCGATCAGCGACGAGAGCGGGGTGCGCCGAGGATGGTGCAGGTGGTGGACGACGCCCGGCCGACCGTCGGCGAGGGCGAGGGCCACCAGCGCGCGGGCCATGGTGTCCACGGGCAGCGCGTCGGTGGCGAGCCGCGGGTCGTCGGGATGGCAGCCGAGGGCGGCGGAGGTGAGCAGCAGGCGGCTGAGGAAGTCGTCGTGGCTGACGGCTCCCGTCGTGCTCCCGCCGGCCCGGCCGAGCCGGTAGATCCGCGCGTCGGCGCCGCGGTCGAGGGCCTGGACGACGAGGTGCTCGGCCGCCCACTTGCCGGCCGCGTAGCCGCGGCCGCGCGGGTGCCGTTCACCGGCCGCCGAGGTGGCTTCGGTGATGGTGCGCGGTGGGGCGCCGCGGGGTCCGTCCTGGAACACTCCGAGGGTGGAGATGTGGTGGAAGCGGGCCGGTAGGCCCTCGGCGCAGATCCGCAGGAGTTCGGCGGTGCCCCGGACGTTCGTGTCCTCCAGGTGCTGGTAGCCGGACAGGTGGTGGACCTCGGCGCCCAGGTGCAGGACGGCGGCTGCCCGGCGGACCTCGCCGTGCCACCGGGTGTCCTCCAGGCCGAGGTCCGGCAGGGAGAGGTCGCCGGGGACGGCGACGATGCGCGGGTCCGCCGCGTCGGGGCGCAGCCCGTGGCGGCGCAGGGCGTCGGCCAGCCGTGCGCGGGCCGCTTCGCAGCCGGCGGCACGGACCAGGCACAGGATCGGACCCGTGGTGCGGTCCAGCAATTCCGCGAGTACATGGGAGCCGACGAATCCGGTGGCCCCGGTGAGCAGGACGCCGTCGCGAGGACGGGCCGGGCCCGGTCGGGCGGCGAAAACCACGTCGGGAGCGAGGCGCGCGTCCTCGGGACCAACGCGGGCGGCTGCCGGGAAGGCCCCCCGCAGCCGATGGGCGACCGCGCGCACGGTCGGCGCGGCGAGGAAGTCGGCGACGGGAATCCGGATTCCGTACTCGTGCTCGATGCGGCCCAGGAGCCGGACGACGCGCAGGGAGTGCCCGCCGAGGGCGAAGAAGTCGTCCTCGGGCGAACCGCAGGAGCCACCCAGGACCTCCCCCCACAGACTCAGCAGCCGCCGCTCGGTGTCGTCCGCCGGGCCGTCCGGCGCGGGGCCACCGGCGGGATGCGGCTGCTGCCGCCGGGCGGTCAGTCGGGCCGCGAGCGCCGGGCGGTCGGCCTTGCCGTGGCTGCCGGTCGGCAGGTCCGGCACGGCGACGGCGAGGCGCGGCACCATGTGGTCGGGCAGCAGCCGGGCCAGGTGGGTGCGGGCCTCCTGCGGGGTGGCCCGCCCGACGTAGCCCACGGCCAGCTCGGCGTCGGCTCCGGTGCCGAGCAGGACCACAACGGCTTCCCGGACCCGGGGGTGTCGGGTGAGGGCGGCCTCGATCTCCCCGAGCTCGATGCGGAAACCTCGCAGCTTGATCTGGTGGTCGAGCCGTCCGAGGTAGTCGATGGCGCCGTCCGGCAACCTCCGCACCCGGTCTCCCGTGCGGTAGCAGCGCCCGGCGTGGCCGAGCGCGGGATGGGTGGTGAACAACCGGTCCGTCTGGTCGGGATCGTCGTGGTAGCCGGCGCCGAGTCCCGCGCCCGCGAGCCACAGCTCGCCCGGCACCCCGGTGGCGCTGAGCCGTCCGTGGCGGTCGATGACGTGGGCGGCCGTACCGGGCAGCGCGCTGCCCACGGGCACCCGGACCCGGCGGTCGTCGGGGTGCGCCTGGTGCGTGGTGGCGAGGATCGCGGCTTCGGTGGGGCCGTACCCGTTGATCACGACCCGGTTCCGGGCGAAATGGCGGGTGTCATGGACGTCCGCGGGCTCGCCGGCGACGAGCAGGACGCGTACGGATGCCAGGTCGGGACGGTCCAGAGCGCGCAGAAGCGAGGGGACGGTGACCATGACGGTCACCCCGGCGGTTCGCAGGGTGCGGGTGAGGGCGGCCCCGTCGGTCCGGGTCGCGTCGTCCGCGTAGACCAGGGTGCCGCCGCTGACCAGCGGCATGAACTGCTCGAAGGCGGCCACGTCGAAGCCGGGCGAGGTCAGCTGGAGCCAGACGTCGTCGGCGGTGAACGGATGCCGCTCGAGACAGCCGAGCAGGGTGTTGGCGACCGCTCGGTGCGGGACGCTGACGCCACGGGGTCGGCCCGTGCTGCCGGAGGTGTAGATGAGGTACGCCGCCGCGCCGGGATCGGCCGGCACGACGGCCGGACCGGCCGCCGTGCCGGGGGCGGTGAGGGCCTCGACATCGACCACCGGCGGTCCCGGCCGAGGGGTCGGGCCGTGCGGGAACAGCGTGTCGGCGGTGTCCTTGGCGCAGACCAGCGCGCCGGCGCCGGCGTCCGCGACGCAGTGGCGAAGCCGCTGCGGGGGGTACGCCGGATCGAGCGGGACGTAGGCGGCGCCCGCCTTCAGGACCCCGAGGAGGGTGGTCACGAGCAGCGGGGAACGCTCCAGGCACACGGCGACGTGGTCGCCGGGCCGGATGCCCCGGGCGCTCAGGCGGGCGGCCACGGTGTCGGAGAGACGGTCGAGTTCGGCGTAGGTGAGGCTGGTGCCCGCCCCGACCACCGCGATCTTCTGCGGGCGTGCGGCGGCTTGCCGGGCGACCAGGGCAGCCAGGTTGGCGTCCGTTCCCTCCGGCGCCGGTTCCGGACCGCTGCACAGGTGTTCGTACTCTCCCGGCTCGAACAGCGTCACGTCCCTCAGGGGTGGGTCGCCGTCCGTGAGACGGTCGAGCACGGCGGCCACCTGACCTGCCAGCAGCCGGGCCGTGGCACGACTGTAGAGGTCGGTGCTGAACTCGACCTCGATGTCGAGGCCGTCGCCCGCTTCCTGGAAGGTGAAGGCCAGTTCGAAGGTGGCCGTGCCGCGGTCCCCGGCATCCCACGGAGCCACCTGCGTACCGGGAAGGTCGAGCGAACGCCCCTGTCGCCGGTGGTAGTTGACGACGGCCTGGAACGGTACGGCGGCACGCGCGGCGGTGACCGGCGCCAGTTCCCGTCCCACCGTCTGGAAGGGCACGTCCTGGTGGCGTAGGGCCCGGGTACAGGCGGCACGGATGTGGCCGAGCAGGGTGGAGACCGTGGTGGCGGATTCGGCCTCCACACGTACGGGCAGCAGGTTGACGAAGCAGCCGATGAGATCCTGCGCGCCCGCCCGGCTCCGGCCGGCGGTGAGGGTGCCCAGGGTCAGGGTGTCGCGCTCGGCATGCGCGGCCAGGACCGTGTAGACCCCGGCCAGGCACAGCATGTACGGGCTGACGCCGTGCCGGCGGGCGGCCTCGGCCTGGCGGGCGTGCTGCCCCGGACCGATCCGCAGCCGCACCCGGTCGCCGGAGCCGCTGAGCACCGCCGGCCGGGGTCTGTCGGTCACGAGGTCGAGGGTCGCGGCCCCTCCGGACAGCGCGCCGCGCCAGAACTCGGACGCCACCGCCAGCCGTTCCGGTGGCAGGGCGAGGGCCCGGTCCACGTGGTCGGGGTAGGTCAGGCGCAGCGGCGGCAACGCGGCGGCCGGGTCCGCATACAGGGTGGACAGCTCGGCGAGGAAGAGGTCAAGGGACCAGTCGTCGGCGATGGCGTGGTGGATGGCGAAGTGGACGAGGGTGCGGTGGTGGCCGAGTGTCAGCACCAGGGAGCGCAGGAGGGGGGTGCCGTCGGCGTCCGGGCCGGCGGACAGCTCGTCGGCGACCAGGGCGCGGGCCCGGGTCTCACGGTCCTCGGCCGGGATACCGGTGAGGTCGAGGTGGCGCATCGTGGCGCCCGGGTCGGCGGACAGGCGCTGTCGCCAGCCGTCGGCGTCGCGTCGTACCACGGTCCGCAGAGCGGCCTGCCGCTGTCCCAACCGGCCGAGCGCCTCCCTGAGCCGCGCGAGGTTCAGCGGTCCTTCGACCAGGAAGCCGCGTCCGATGACGTAACGGGCCGCGTTCCCGGCGGCCTCCTGCTCGAACCAGATGCCCTCCTGTCCGGCGGACAACGGCAGCCAGCCGGTGCCCCGCCGCGCGGACGCGGTCGGGGCGCCGGCCGACTCGCCGGCGTCTGCGGCCGTGTCGGTCACGGCGGCCACCCGGGCGGCCAGGGCCCGGACTGTCGGTGCCTCGAAGAGGTCGGCGAGGGTGAGGGCCACGCCCTGGTCGCGTTCCAGACGGGCCAGGATCGCCATGGCGGACAGGGAGTCGCCGCCCGCGGCGAAGAAGTCGGTGTCCGGGCCGGCGACCCGGCCGAGGACGGCCTCCCAGTGCGCGGTGACGGCCTGTCGGGGGCCGTCGCCCGGTTCCAAGGGGGGCTCCGCGTCGGTCCCGCGGGCCGCCTGCTCCGCGATGGAGGAGAGGAGCCGGCGGTCCGGCTTGCCGTTGGCGGTGGCCGGCAACGCCGTCAGGAAAGTGACGAGCACCGGAACCGCCGGCGCGGCCAGGGTCCGGGCGGCGTGCGTGGCGAGGACGCGGGAGGCGTCGCCACCGAGCGCGCTGTCCGGCGCCAGGACCACGAAGGCCGCGAGCCGACGGTTGTCCGCGGAGCCGTACGGGACCGCGACGGCCTCCCGGACCGCCGGGTGGGCCAGCAGCGCCCGTTCGGTCTCCACGGGCTCGACCCGGTGGCCGCGAATCTTGACCTGGTCGTCGAAGCGCCCGAGGAAGGCCAGCTCACCGCCGGGGAGTAACCGGACCCGGTCACCCGTGAGGTAGGCGGTGCGATCGGGGCGGCCGGGCTCGGGAATGAAACGCTCGGCCGCCGCTCCGGGCCGACCGCGGTACCCGCGGGCCACGCCGGGGCCGCCGATGCAGAGTTCGCCCTCCTCGCCGGGCGCGGCCGGGGTGCGGTCGGCGCGCAGCACGTGCGCGGTGGCCCCGCCGAACGGACGGCCGATGGGCACGTCCCCCCAGCCGCCGTCCCAGCCCTCCGGCCCGTCGAACGTCTGCCAGCACGCGTAGACAGTGGTCTCCGTGGGACCGTAGCCGTTGACGATCCGGCATCCGGGGAGTTCGCGCAGGGCGGTGCGGACCGCGTGCGCATCGGCCCGGTCGCCGCCGGAGATACAGAGCCGAAGCCCACGCAGATCGGCCGTGATGTGCTCCATCGCCAACCGGAACAGGGGTGCGGCGAGCCGGAGCACGCTCACCCCGTGGCGGGCGCATTCCCGGCCGATCTCGTGCACCCCGGGCCGTTCGGCCTGCGGAAGGACGAGCCGTGCGCCGTGCAGCAGCGCCCCCCAGATCTCGAATACCGACGGGTCGACGTGGAGGGGGGCGAGTTGCAGGACGACGTCGTCGGGGCCGAGGCCGGCCTCCGGGGCGTGCGCGAGGGCGAGGACCGAACGGTGTGTGACCTGCACGCCCTTGGGCGTCCCGGTGCTGCCCGAGGTGTGGATGACGTATGCCAGCGAGTCCGGACCCTGCGCCGCGGCCTTTTCCGGAACGGCGCAGGGAGGTTGCACAGCGGGCTCCGGCACCTCCTCCTCGAGGGGCAGTACCGACACGCCGGGCGGCAGCACGCCCCGCAGCCGCGGGACGTCCCGCCCGGCGGCGAACACCGTGCGCACGAGGCTGTCGGCGACGAGGGCGCGGATCCGCTCGTCCGGAGCGTCCGGGTCGAGCGGCAG
Organism: Streptomyces sp. Tek67B01; assembly: GCF_055231995.1. NCBI lineage: Bacteria > Bacillati > Actinomycetota > Actinomycetes > Kitasatosporales > Streptomycetaceae > Streptomyces > Streptomyces sp. Tek67B01. Next base: position 353,444 of record NZ_JBUYUY010000001.1, on the reverse strand, counting down.
GTACGCGCCCCCGGCCAGCACGGTGCCGAGCAGGGTGGTGATCGCGGCGACCGAACGGCGGGCACAGATTCCTACGGGCTCGTCGGGCTCCAGCCGGCCGTCGAGTCGGCGCGCGACCGCGGCGGCGCGGGCCGCGAGTTCGCGGTAGCCGATCCTCAGGTCGCCCTGGACGAGGGCGGTGCGGTGGGGGTGGGCGCGGGCGACGGCGGAGAAGGCCGCGCCGAGGGAGGTGGCGGCGGGTGATGTGGCGGGAAGGTTCACGGCGCCGAGGTCACCTCCAGCGGCGCGCGTTCCAGGGCCTCTACGACGCTGGCGGTGTCGTAGAGGTCGAGGTAGCGCGAGATGAGCCCGTCGCGGACGGTGAAGACGTTCATCCAGTGGGCCTCGTAGCGCGAGCCGTTGGCCAGGACCAGGGTCCGGCTCAGACCCAGCACGACGACCCTGTCCCCCGCGTCGAGGTAGTCGTACGCCGTGCACTCCTGGACCTGGATCAACTCGCGGACAATGGTGAAGAACTCCCGGAAACCCTCGACACCGTGGTAGACACCGGCCCAGGGCAGCGAGGCGGGGCCGTGGTAGACCCACTCGAAGTCCGGTGCCAGCAGCGGCTCGATGTCGCCCAGCCGGCCCTCTTCGAAGAGCCGGAAGAAGCGACGGATCACTTCGACGTTCTGCGTGCTCATGTGGTGCTCCCGGGGTTCGTGGGGATGCGCGACGGGCGCGGGGCGGGCCGCCGGGACAGGCGTTGGCCGAGGCGGAACAGCGCCGCCCGGGCCAGCAGACGGGCCGGCCCGGTGCGTGAGAGCCTTCGGGCGCCGAGCATGACCTGGCGGATCTCCCGCTCGGTCGCGGTCAGCGGAAGCAGGAAGACGTCGTAGACGACGAAGGCACGGGCGCGGGTGATCCACCACACGATGAGCGAGTACGTCATCAACTCGCCCTCGGGATCGATGAAGCGGCCGAGCGGCCCGGGCACTCGGGGCTCCAGCCTGCCGAGCAGACCCTCGGCGAAGCGACGGCCGACGACGCCGCGCGGGCCGGTGTCCAGGGCGGCGAGCCCCGATCGCACCGTGCGCGACAGGGCGCGGACGCGTTCGGGCAGGCCGAGCGCGTCGACCTGGGCGATGGCCTGGAGGGCGAAGTGCGCGCCCAGCCCGTGGGCGTGGTGGGTGCGCAACTCCTCGACCAGCCGCGGGTTGCTCTCGCGGGCGGCGTCGTACACGTCCTGCGAGACGAGGGCGGCGCCGGTGGGGAAGCAGCCGTAGCTCAGCGCTTTGGACAGGCTCATGAGGTCGACGTGGGGCAGCCGGCCGTGGTGGGCGAAGCGGGGGCCGCAGCGGTAGTACGACGTCAGCACCTCGTCCACGCCGACGAGGTAGCCGTGGGCGCTCCGGCCCTCGGTGACGGCGTCCAGGAGCGGCCCGGGGATCGGGGCGTAGGCGTCGGAGCTGCCGTGGACCAGCTCGATCCACACCAGCCCCACGGTGCCGCCGGCCACCTCCTTGCGGAACTCGTCCACCGCGTGCGGGGTGAAGGGGTCGATGTAGCGGATGTCGTCGTAGAGGGGACCGAAGGGGGCGCGCGTGCGGTCGGCGGCGGTGGCCAGCAGCGAGACGAGCGTCTTGCCGCCGTAGTTGTGCTTGAAGACGATGATGCGCCGCTGCCGGGGCCGGGCGAGGCGGGCGAGGGTGAGCGAGCTCTCCACCGCCGAGGCGCCGCTGACGGCGGGGAAGGTGCGGGGCAGACCGGTCTCCCGGGCCAGCACCTCTTCCAGCTCGCGGACGTGGTCGCGGGCGTGGTCGTGACCACGAACGACCTCGGTCAACGCGTCGGTGGGGTTGTGGCCCGCCACGCCGAGCCCGGCTCCGCACAACCCGTCCACCAGGTCCAGTTCGCGGCCGGAGTCCAGGCGGACGGTGAGCCGCGAGCCCTTGGCGCGTACGACGTTCAGCGCGCCGTGCAGTTTGCGGTGCATGCGGACCGTCATCGGGTTCACGTGCCGGGCGTAGAGGTCGAGCGCGGCTTGGCGGTCGGCGGCGGCCGCGGCGAGCCGGCGGTGCACGGGGGCGCCGGCGTCCCAGCGTGGCAGCAGCCGGGCGATGACGGCGCGCATGGCGACGCTGTTGCCGCCGTAGGTGTTGGAGTGCAGGAAACCGGTTTTCGGGGTGGTCCACGGCGCGAACACGTCCTGGGTGCCGGTGAAGGCACCGAAGGGGACCTCGTGCCCCGTCAGGGACTCGCCGAGCACGACGAGGTCGGGGCGCAGGGCGGTGACGGCCGGGACGGCCGGACTGTCGGGGGCGATGTCGCTGAGGTCCACCACGATCCGGGCCCCGGCGGCCCGGGCCCGACGGGCCAGTTCCGTGACGGCGTGGAGGTCGCTCCCGTCGAGCCGCTCCGCGGCCCGTACGACGAGCCCGCACACGGCCGTGCCTCGCAGGGCCGCGCCCAGTCCGGCGACGGTGGCATGGGTCAGCAGGCCCGGGGCGAGAGCGCGGTCGGGGCCTTCGCCGAGCGGGTCGACGCGACGGGTGAGTGTGCCATCGGGGTCCAAGACCAGGACGCGGCCCCGGTGGTCGGCCGACGTCGCGGCGGCCCGGTGGCGCAGGAGCTTGACGGCACCGTGCAGCGCCTCGTAGCGGGAGTTGGCGAAGAAGCTGCGGTAGTCGGCCCCGGCCCCGGCGCCGGCGGGGCGGCCGCCCAGCTCGCGGACGAACTCGCTGACGAGGTGGCCCGCCTGGGCGGACTCGGTGGTCACGAACCAGGAGGGCATCGCGAACACCGGCTGTTCCTGCGCGATGAGTTCGGCCAGGATGCCGAGGGTCTGCGGGCCGGCCGGGCGCAGGTGCGGCTCGAGGCCGGGTGTGGCGGGAGGGTTCGGGGGCATGGTGCCGTCTCGCTCGTGGGAGGTGGTCCGCGGGATGCGGTAAGGCGGAAGGCCGGGCGGGAAGCCGGTAGGCGTGGGGTGCGGGCGGTGGGCCCGGGGGAGCGGGCGGCGGGAGGCGCGCTGTCAGGTACGTTCTCCCGCCGCCCGCGTTCTCAGGAGGCCCGCACGCGTGTCGCGTCGGCCTGTGCGCCGTCCCAGGTGAGAACGGCGGGGGAGGTGGACGCCGACTCCGGGGTGGCCAGCCACCCCAAGAGTTCGCCGTCGCGGGTGACGGTCACGGCGGCGGACCCGGCGGGGAGGTCCAGCGTCCAGCCGCCTCCCGTGCCGGTGACCCGATCGTCGCCGTCGGTGGGGTTGAAGGCGCCGACGATGCGGACGCCCCCGGGGCCGGAGCGGCTCAGCACGCGCGCCCTGCCGTGCGCCGTTGTCCAGCGCCGGCCGTCCGGGACCGGCAGCGAGGCGGCGAACGCGGCGACGAAGGAGGCCACCGCTCCGTCGGCCGGCTCCCCGGCCGACAGCGTCATCTCGCGCGGGCCGTCGGAGCCGTCGGGGTGGCCGGCGCGCAGGATGGCGACGGGCAGCCCGTCCCTGACTGCGGCCGGTCCGGGGTGGCCGTCGAGCCAGCCCAAGCCGAGCTGCCGGCCGGAGCCGGCCAGTTGCTCGTGAACGGCGTCGGCGAGCTCCGCGAGGACGGTACGTCCGGTGCGTTGCCAGGCTCCCGCCTCGGGCAGGGTCCGGTCGACGAGGACCACCGCGTCGCGCTCCGGCACGCTTGCGAGCAGCAGGTCGCCGAAGCGTTCCAGGAACGCGGACAGCAGGCGCAGTCCTTCGGCGTTGGCCTGGTGCGCGCCGGATTCGGCGAGCGGCGCCCCGGGGCTGTACGGCGGCGCGTGCAGGGCCGGGTCGACGCCTTCGGAGCGCAGCCCTTCGGGGTCCATGTCCACCAGGTCGCCCCAGTTGCCCGTGGCGCAGGCCGTGTAGACGCTGAGGGTGGTGGAGCCCAGCAGGAGCGCCAGGAGCGCGTTGAAGACCGGGGTGGCCGGCTCGGCGAAGGTCTCGTCGGTCCAGGTGAAGCCCCAGTTCGCCTCGACCACGTCGGTGCCGCCGAACAGGATCCCGGTCAGGTGGGAGCCGAAGGCGGTGGTGTCGCGGGCCGGGTTGCCGACCCACTCGGTGTGTCCGATCAGGTGCCGTGAGCCCTGGATGGCGCGCTGCCGGGCGGCCCAGGCGTCGAAGGCCGCGCGCGGTGCCGTGAGATCGGTCAGGGGCACGTTGGCCAGCCGGACGGGTCCTGCCGGGAACAGCGCGGAGATCCGGTCCCACAATCCGACGATGGCGTACCCGGCCCACTGGGACCACAGCTGCCGCAGGGCACTGGTCCACCGGGCGACGTCCTCGCCGGTGTGCGCGGCCTCGTCGTGCAGGCCGCGTCCGGTGAGCCAGCGGGTGAACGCCTCGCGGGCGGCCGGTGAGGCGTCCTGCGCGTCCACGGGCAGGTGGGCGTCTCCCGAGGTGCCCTCGTTGCCGAGCTGGAGGGCGACCACGGGGCCGTCGGGGGCGACCGCCCCGGCGACGACCTCGTCGGCGACGGCCTTCAGCCAGGTCTCCGTCTCGGCCTGCACCCCCGGGTCGAGGAGGCTGGGCAGGGGCTTGCCCTGGGAGGTCAGGACCGTGCCGTCCAGGCCCTGGTACGGCGTGTGCGCGGAGCCGCACAGCCGGTCGGGCAGTCCGCCGAGCTGGACCTCCGCGTGGATGAACGGGCCGGGCTTGAGGAGCACGCCCAGCCCGGCGCCGGCGGCCAGCTCCAGCAGCCCTACCACGTCGCGCTGCGGGTCGGTCTTCCCGGTGAAGTCGAAGGAGCGGTCGGCGCCTTCACCGATCTCGTGGAACCGCCACGGCAGGTAGCAGGACACGACGTCCACGCCCAAGCGGCGCAGTTCCCTCAGGTTGGACGCCCAGTTGGCGGGATCGGCCCGGTAGTACGGGTACTCGCCGACGACGACCGGGCGTGTGGTGCCCGGGACCAGTGCCTCGGCCAGCGTGGTACGCGCGAAGGGGCTCATGCGTCCGCCCCGGCGTGCGGCGGTACGAGGACGACCTTCAGCGCGGCGTACTCGGCGCCGGGGACGGCCGCCAGTGCCTTGAACGCCTCCTCGTGGTCCGCGAGGGCGAAGCGGTGTGTGACCACGCGCTCCAGCGGCAGCCGGCGGGCCAGTTCGACGGCCTTGGGGAAGATCATGCTGTTGTAGTCGCCCGCGCCGATGATCTGTAGCCCCCGCTGGAGCAGGGTCAGCGGGCGGACCGTGGCGGAAGCGTTGCTGTTGAAGCCCATGATGACGACCCGCCCGCGCACCGCGGCGTACCCGATGCTCTGCTCCAGGAGGTTGCCGACGGAGTCGACGACCAGGTCGCCGCGTTCGACGAGCGCCGGGTCGTCGGGGGTGTGGACGCTGACGCGGTTGCCGAACTCGGGGGTGTCGAAGACCCCCTGTGCGAGCTTGAGCCGGACCGGGTCCGGCTCGACGAGGAGGACCGTGGCTCCGTGGAGGTGGGCCGCCATGGCGGTGACGACACCCATCGGACCGCCACCGACGACGACGACGGTCTCGCCCGCGGCGAGGCGGCCGGCCTCGATGTTGTTGAGGGCGCAGGCGAGCGGCTCGACGACGACGGCGCGGTCGAAGCTCATGCCCTCGGGTATGGCGTGGCAGAAGAGCTCGGGGAGGCGGATGAACTCGGCGAAGGAGCCGTCGTAGTCCAGCCCGACCTCGGTGCCCGCCTTGTGGCCGCAGAAGTTCCAGTGGCCCTCCAGGCAGGCGGGGCAGCTGCCGCAGTACAGCGTGGGGTTGACGATGACCCGGTCGCCGACGGCGAAGCGGGTTACGCCCGGGCCGGTGGCGTCGACGACGCCGACGGCCTCGTGGCCCATCACCACGCCGGTCTCGGCGGGGAACTTGCCGACGAGCACGCTGCGGTCGGTGCCGCAGATGCCGCTCTGGGTGACGCGGATGATGACGTCGTCGGCGGCCAGGGGCTCGGGCTTGGGGTGGTCGACGAGGGCGAGCCCGCGGTCGGCGGTGAGCGTCAGGGCCTTCATGATTCCTCCCTCGCGGACGCGTCGGTGCCGCGGCCGAGGTCCCAGCGGATGGATTCGAGCAGCTGCTTGTGGAGTTCGGGGGTGGCCGCGGCGATGCAGGACTTCTGGTTCATCGGGCCGAGGTCCACCAGGGAGGTGCTGCCGAGGTCGTCACCGTAGGCGTCGGTGATGACGACACCGGCCAGCCGGGCGAGGTACACCACGGCGGCGATGTCGTAGGGGAACAGGTGCAGGATCGAGCCGCGGCCCGCCCGCAGGAACTCCTCCTCGGTGTCCGGGTGGTCGCGCAGGACGCGGTTGCCGATGTCGGCGTACGCGTCGAGCTGACCGGTGATGATCCGGGAGATGGAGAAGGTGCTGCTGTTGAAGACGAAGATGCCGCCGGTGTTCGCCGAACGGTCGACGAGGTGACCGTACGCCCGGGTCATCAGGTCCATGGGGTGGCCGTTGAACTCGATCGACCAGAACATCCGGGTCAGGTCGGTGTTGCGACTCAGCCGCGGCACCGGAGCGGGGAAGCCCCCGCTGTCGAGTCCCTCCGTGTCGTCCCCGTAGAGCCACGCACCGCTCTTGATCTCCACCAGACACGCGGCGTCGACGTCGGCGAGAGTGGGTGCACCGTCACCGTAGGGGGCGGCCGCGATGGACACCATGCCCATCTCCAGCCCGGCCGAGGTGGGGCGGGTGCCGTCGATCGGGTCGACCACCAGGAGGATCTGCGGATCGGGCGCGAGCTCGACGTAGGAGCCGTCCTCGGTGTACAGGGCTGTCGGTACCTCGGCGTGGGCGCGGAGGTAGTCCAGTACGGCCTTCTCGGCCACCTCGTCGACGTCGAACTGCGCGTCGCCGCCGGGGGAGTCGCCGTGGACCTGACGTTCGCGGCCGCCGGCCTCGTAGGACAGCAGCTCGGAGCGGACGTACTGCCCGAGTGAGGTGAGGAGGTGCTTCATGGGGTTGGCGACGGTCATCGGGCCAGCTCCGCGATGAAGAGGTTCTCCAGCTTGTCGCAGATCTCCTCGGCCTGGTCCATGGTGAGGATCAGCGGCGGACGGATCTTGAGGACGTTGCCGTAGCCGTAGCGCGAGGTGCGCAGGATCAGACCGTGGTCCATGGCCTTGGCGGCCAGGTGGTTGGTGAGCTTCACGGCCGGCTTGCCGTCCGCCTCGGCGATCTCGAAGCCGATCATGAGGCCGACACCGCGGACGTCGACGATGGCCGGATAACGGCGCTTCATGTCCTCGAGGCGTTCCATGATGTAGTCGCCGGTTCGCGTGACGTTCGCCAGGAATTCCGGCTGCCGCACGATGTCGAGGGTGACGTTCGCCGCCGCGGCGGCCAGCAGGTTGGCGCCGTAGGTGAAGGAATGGTGGCTCGCGGGGAGACCGGCCAGACGCTCGTTGGTGAGGATCGCCGCCACCTGGGCACCCGATCCGCCGAGCCCCTTGGCCGTGGTGATGGCATCGGGTTCGACACCGAAATACTGGGCCGCGAACATGTGGCCGGTCCGACCGATACCCGTCTGGATCTCGTCGAATATGAGGGCGATGTTCTGCTCGTCGCAGAAGGCGCGCAGCTTCTGCATGTAGCCGTCCGGCGGAACGATGTTCCCGCCGTTTCCGGAAATCGGCTCGATGAGGACGGCGGCGACACGGCCGGAACTCGCGTAATCGACGAAGTCTTCGAGGCGATCCACGCACATCATCCCGCAGGTCTCCTTCTTCTGCCCGTAGAAGCAGCGGAAGCAGTACGGGTCGGGGACCTGGAGGCTGCCGGGGAAGAGGCTGGGGAACGGCTCGCGGCGGAACGAGTTGCCCGACATCGATGTCATCATCATCGTCTGGCCGACGTGACTGCGGAACAGGGTGATGACCTCGGACTTCCCGGTGGCCAGCTGCGCCATCTTGATGGCGCCCTCGTTGGCGACCGAGCCGCCGGACACCTTCGGGTGCACCTTGGTCAGACCGGCGGGGGAGACTTCCACCAGCCGCTGGACGAGCCCGTTCACCGGGTCGCTCTGGTACGAGGAGGTGATGTGGATCACCTTGTCGAGCTGGTCCTTCATGGCGGCGATGACGGCCGGGTGGGAATAGCCGAGGCTCAGGTTGAACGTCGCCGACGCGCAGTCGAGGTAACTCTTTCCGTCCTCGTCGTAGAGGTAGACACCCTCACCCCGCGCCATTTTGTAGTCACTGACGGGGTAATAGATGTGCTCGGTAACATCCTTGGTTTCCATCGTTCCCTCTCACGCGGGTCACTGAAATAAACAACACGGGGCGGACGGTGAAAGACAACTCACGTCCAGGAGGTCGGGGATGGGATGCGGCTTGATGCCGGTGGGGGCGGCCCGGAATACTTCACCCGTTTTCAGACAGGGATCTCGCGGCAGCGCCTTCGCATTCATGTGATCACATTCGAAGGGCCCCTGGCAAGGGGCAATTTGGGAATGTGCATCAAATTCGTGCGGGGCATGCTTCGCCGGACGCGCATCAACGGAAGGACCCTCACCGGAAAAGCGCTAACCGGGAAAGGTCAGAGAGGTGGCCGAGGATGTGAGCGAGTCGCAGACGGCGGCCGCGGCCGCGGCTACGGGCGCACCGGCGGCCCCCATCGCGGCTACGGCCCGCAGGCCACGGCGCGACGCCTCGGCTCGGGGCAGGTCCGGCCAGGCCGCCCCGTGCAGGCCGGAGGCTGCGAGAAGCACGCCCGCGGCCACTGCGGGGAGTGTGGCGGGACCGGGCTCCTCGACGGCGGTGCGCACCGTGCGCACCGCCTCCCCGGGCCGCATGCGCAGCCGGGCTTGAGGTGTCGGACGGCGAGCGGGACGCGAAGCAGGGTGGAGGGCGGCGAGCGCCCAGGGGCCCAACTCCCGGACCCAGTCGGCCGGGGACCGGTCCGCCGGTGTCCGGCCGGCCCTTCGCCGGCCGGGGAATGAGGTGTCGAGCCGGTCCAGGAACGCGTCCAGTGGCGGGTCGTCCGGTGGGCCGCCACCGGTCAACCGGACGCGGTCCGGGCGCACTTGCAGCCGGCCGGCCAGCGCGCCCTGGACCAACAGGGCGCCGACGAGCCCCCGGCCGGCTTCGATCTCCCGGTGCGCCGGCGGGAAGCGGCCGTCCGCGGCGGCGGCGCACAGGGTGTAGAGCAGGGGCGTCGTTGTCACGGCGACGCCGCCTCCAGCGTGGCGCGCAGTTCTGCAGGCGAGGTGAACAGATGCGCCTGGAGCCCCAGTTCGCGTGCGGCCCGGACGTTGTCGGCCCGGTCGTCGACGAACAGGATCTCCTCGGGGGCGAGTTCGAGGGCCCGCACGCACCATTGGTAGGCGGCCGGTTCGGGCTTGGCGCTGCCGATGCGGCAGGAGAGACCGCGGACGGCGAAGCGCTCCAGCCAGGGCTGGGTCGCCTCGTACCATGCGGCGAGTTCCTCGGGAATGTTGGACAGGAGCCCGAGAGCGAACCCGCGGTCGGCCAGGAAGCCCAGCAGCTCCACGGCTTGCGGGTCGATCTCGCTCCAACTGGCGACGTCGGCGCTGATCAGGTCCGCGGTCAAGCGGGCGTCGAGTGGGATTCCAAGCTGTGCGGATACCTTTTGCCAGTAGTCGGGTCCCGTCACCTCACCACGGTCGTAGGGGGCGCGCTGCGACCAGTACGCCTCCCAGAAGAGCTCGGGATCGGCGCCGGCCGTGCGTACCAGGGCGGCTTGGGACTCGGAGGACTGGACGCGGGCTATGACTCCGAACAGGTCGAAGAGGACGGCTTTCATGCGCGGGGCTTCCTCACGTTCCTCACCTTCACGGTGTTCTTCATGTGCGGGGGGCGGCGACGGCGTCGGTGTGGCCCGCCTCGCGGGGAGCTTCCACACCGCCGGGGTCGGGGGCGTTGCGCCGCAGCCAAAGGCTCAGGACGCCGCAGAGCAGGGCGAGCACGAACAGGACCAGGGGCACGGTCTTGACGTCCATCGTGTCGATGACGCCTCCCAGCAGCGGCGGGAAGGCCACGCCGCCGATCATCGAGGCGGCGATCACGTAGGCGCCGGCCGCGGCCACACTGGGGACGGCGCGGTTCAGCCAGGGCAGACAGGTCGGGAAGATCGGCGCGATCATCAGGCCGACGCCGAAGTAGGCGTAGGGGGCCACGGCCGGAATGGTCGCCAGGAGGAGGAAGCCCGCCATGCCGGCACAGCAGACGATCAGGATCGAGGGCGCGGACCAGCGGAGGCTGAGAGGCGCGACGACGAAGCGTCCGATGGTCATGGCCGCCCAGTAGGCGGAGGTGGCGGTGGCGGCGGTGGCTGCGCCGTATCCGACGGCTTCGAGATGGGTGGGCTCCCAGCCGCCGACACCGGTCTCGATGGCGACGTGCAGCACGTAGATGCCGATGAACACCGCGATGATCGGAAGTACGCGGGGTCCGGTGGTCGAGACGCCCTCGACCGGGGCCGGCTGTGGTTCCCGGGCGGCCACTCCACCCAATGTGACCATGATCAGCAGGCTGATCACACCGATGCCGAGGAAGATCTGCGGGTACTTGTCCGCCCCGAGCCACCCGATCAGGGCTGGTCCGGCGATGGCGCCGATGCCGAAGTGGCCGTTGAGCAGGTTGAGCATGGCGGTGCTGCGGCGGCCGAAGCCGACGGCGAAGAGCTGGTTGAGACCGTAGTCGATGCCGCCGAAGCCCAGACCGATCACGAACGTGCCGAGGAGGGCCATGATCCAGTTCGGTGAGAAGGCGAAGACGGCGGCGCCGGCGGCCATGAGCACGTAGGAGCCGCCGAGCAGCACCCGGTTGTTCAGACGGCCCCGCAGGAGGTGGTAGATCAGTACGCCCGCCAGCGCGCCGACGAAGTGGGCGCTCAGGCTGAGCCCGGCCACGGCTGGGCTGATGCCGTACTCCTCCCGCAGGGCCGGGATCGCGGGACCGTACAGCGCCTGCAGGGCGCCGATCACCACGAAGGCCACGCACGAGGCGACGATCGCGAGGCTGGTGAGGAGAGGCTTTCCCGCTCCCGGCGGGTCGGCCTCAGTAGTGGCGGACATCGCTCTCCTCGTGGTTCAGAGTCGAATGAACATGGTCCACGTTCATAGCAGTCTCAAGTTCACACTGCATCGCTCACTATATGCACGCGCCATGTTCGTTTCAACAGATAGCGTGTCCGGAACGCACATCCGGAGTCCGTGTGTGCCCCGTCTGTGCTAAAAGCAGACACATGAACGTGATGGAGAGGCACAAGTTCGTGGTGGGACTGCTCATGAAGCAGAACCGCGCGACCGTCGCCGAGCTGGCCCAGGCCACCGGGGCGTCCGAGATGACCATCCGGCGAGACCTGGAGGTCCTGGAGTCCCGAGGGGCGTTGCGCCGGGTGCGCGGCGGCGCCGTGAGCAGCCTGCCCGGTGGCGTCGAGCCGCCCTATGCGATCCGGGCGATGTCCGGTTCGCAGGCCAAGGAGCGGCTGGCCCGTGCCGTGGTCGCCCTCCTCACCGACGGTGAGACGGTTGCGCTCGACACCGGCACCACCGCCGTGGCCGTCGCCAAAGCCATGGCGGGCCGGCAGTTCACGGTCACCCCCCTTTCCCTGCACGCCGCGTTCGCCCTCTCCGGGCAGTCCGGCGTCCAACTGGTGATGCCCGGGGGGCAAGTGCGCCCCGAGGAGCTCTCGTTCTACGGCCACGCCCCCGTACAGACCTTCAAGGACCTGTGCTTCGACACCTTCATCCTGGGTTGTTGCGGCGTGGACCCGGTCCAAGGCGCCACGGCCTACAACCTTGACGACGTCCAAGTGAAGCGGGCCGCCGTGGCCGCCGCGCAGCGGGTGATCCTCGTGGCCACCGCCGACAAGATCGGCCGCAGTGCGCTGGGCCGCATCTGTTCGATGGAGGAGATCGCCCTCGTCGTCACGGATGCCCCCGCCGATTCCCCCGCCATCGAGATGCTGCGGGACCAGGGGGTCGAAGTGGTCCATCCGGCGAACGACTGAGCGGTGGCGCCGGAACGGGTCCGGCCGATCGTCTGGGGTTCACATCGGTGTGTCCTTCGTGCGCGGCGCGCATCCGGGACCGGTGCGCCGTGTTCAGCATTCAGGAGCGGTCCGCCCGTCGCCAACAGGGTCCGACCGTCGTATTGCGGACTGTCGGAAAGACGACGGCAAGGAGTTGCGGTAAGTTTCAGCCGCATTTCGGGGCATCCCGAGCCAACCGCGCGGGGTGCCCGCTTTCGGCGATCCGCCAGGTAAGACCCGCTACCTTCCCGGATCGCGCGCGGACATGAGCCCGTCGTGGGAACGCCACCCGCCCGGTAAAGCGTGTCTGATACACATTCCCGGTGCGGGCGCGGTGGTCGAGAGTCTTTTAGCATCGCGGTCGCGACGGATGTGAACGAGAGAGCAGCGACATGGAAACAGCCGCACTGCAACGCCCGCAGGACCGCGACCGACCCAGGGAGCTCACCGCCGAGGAAATGAACCTTTATCGTGAGTTCGCTGAACATGGCCCCCTCCGAACGAGTCAGTTGTACACCCGAACTGCTCCCGGCAACTCCCGCCTGACCCTCGAGTCCCTCCTCGCCGCCGGCCTGGTGCAGCAGATCGGGCCCGACTGCTTCGCAGCAGCCAACCCAGTGGAGGTATCGGAGGAGTTGTTAAAACGGTGGGAGGAGAGGGTTCAGGGGGCCCAACTCGACCTGCTGCGCATGCGGGGACAACTGGCAGAACTCGCCATCGTTCACGCCGCCCGCCAACGCACCCTCCAGGGGCCGCCGTTGGAGCGGATCGAATCTGCCGCCGAACTACGACGCATACTCGACCAGCAAGCGGCCGAATGTGACCAGGAGGTGCTCAGCGCCCAGCCCGGCGGCCCCCAGCCGACCGCCGACCTGCGCCGTGCGCACGAGCGCAACCGGATCCTGCTGACCCGCGGAGTCCGAGTCCGCACCCTCTACCAGCACTCTGCCCGCTTCGACCCGCCCACCGTGCGGTACGAGGCGGAGCTGGCCGATCTGGGAGCCGAGGCGAGAACGGTCTCCGGAGGCTTGCTCCGCTGCCTCGTCTTCGACCGGACCCTCCTCGTCCTCCCTCTCCAGGACGCGACGGGCGGGGCGCTGCTCGTACGCAGCCCGGATCTGGTCGCGTTCGTGGCCGAGATGATCGAACTGCTCTGGGCCACTGGCGAGCACCTCAGCCAACCGCGCGAAAAGGCGTTCATCCAGGACGTCGCCGACCAGGCGAAACGTTCCATCTTGCAGCACCTGGTGCAAGGCGACGACGACCGTGCCACCGCCCGCGCCCTGGGCATCTCCGTGCGGACCTGCCAGCGCCACGTCTCCGCACTCATGCGCCAACTGGGCGCGACGAGCCGCTTCCAGCTCGGGTACCTGGCCCACCGACACGGCCTGCTCACGTCCGACAGCCCGAAGCCGGCGCCCACGGCCGTCGTACCCTCGACGCCACCGCTTCCCGAACCCACACTCATGCAGGCATGAACCCGTTGGCGCCGGTCGGTGCCGTCCAACCGCAGGTCCCCCCACACGCCTCGTCGGGCGTACGACACCCGGCGCTCAGCCGCACACGGGGCCGGGGGACCGCCCCGGTAGGTACGCCGTGCGCCCCGCGAGGGTCAGGTCGCGGCCGACCGCGCGGCAGATCGTCTTGATGGCCTCGCCGGGCGGGGGCCGGCGGACGTCCCACGGCCTGGCCGTCCTGTCCGCGCTGCCGGTGGCAAGCGGTACGGCCGTCGGGGCTGAAGGCCACCGAGGACAGCGCGTCGAAATGTGGGACGTGGCCACAGGGAAGTACCGCACCACCCTGTGGGGGCACCCGCCGCGAGGCCGGCCAGGTCGCGTGTGCGCCGACAAGGCGTACGCCTCCCGGAAGAACGCCGCTTGTCTGCGGCCGGCGCGGGATCCGCTGCACCATCCAGTCGTCCGCAAGCACGGCTCTGCGGTCACGCCCCGGCTGTGTCGAGGAGGACCTGCGCCAGTTCGCGTGGCTGGGAGAACATCGGCCAGTGGCCGGTATCCATCTCGATCAGACGCCAGTGCCCATTGGTCAGCAGCTTGGCCACGTCGCCGCTCGGCTCGGGGTCACCTAGCGTGCACTTGACGTAAGTCGTCGGGAGGTCGCCGAGCGACCTTTCCAACACAGCGGGTTCGGTCAGCGTGGCACCCGGGTGCGGCGTCGCACCGCCCACGATCCGCGCGATCTGCTCATCGGTGAGACCGTGCCCCTCGAAGTGGGCCGCAGGCGCGACCGGCCAGAATCCTCCGTTCGCGGCGATCGATTCCCTCACCATCGCCCCGCCGTCCGGCCAAGTGGAGACGAACGGTTCACCATCGGCCGGAACACTGGAATCAAGGAAGACCACGTGCGCTAGCCGGTCGCCGATCCGCCCGGCTGCCTGACCGCTTGGGACACCCGAGTAACTGTGACCTACCAGAACGACTTCACGCAGGTCCTGGCGCTCGACCTCATCAACGATGTCCTGTACGTGAGTCTGCTGACCAGCCGGCACACCTTGCTTCTCAGCGAGACCGGACAGCGTCAGCGGGTGGGCGCCATGGCCGGCCGCGCGCAGATGCGGCACCACATCGTCCCACGCCCACGATCCGAGCCGCGCACCTGCTATCAGTACAAAGTTCGCCATGGCCGCACCGTAGCGGAGTGGCCCGATGACCGCTCCGGAAATACTTTCGATGAACGTCCTGGTACTGCACGGGTGTTTGTTCTGATGGTTCGATGGTTTCCGGTGGTGTGTGGCCACGTCGTTTGTAGTGGCTGGTGCGGGCTGGGTATTGGCGTCTGCGGCGCCAGTGTGACCAGCGCTGGACGTGGTTGATTCTCGGGCGGGGACGGGTTCGGAAGTCGTCGGGGTGCTCGCCCGGTCCACGCACCTGGGACAACTGCGGTCGTTCCCGGCCTCGGCTCCCCGCCCACCGCACGCCGAGCGCACAGCATTGAAAACCCCAGCGGGTACGGCCGGACCATCCGGCTGTACCCGCCGCGCTCGTTGACGAGGCGTCCCTCGGCGGCCTCGATTGCCCGCCTCAGAGCGGAATGGCAAACTCCGGCTCATTTTTCCCCGCCCCCCTTTCCCGCCTGTCGCGGACACGCCAAGATCTCCCCGCGTCGGGCCACATCCGGTGCCCGACCGTAGGGAGGAGAGCGCATGATGCCTCAACGGCATCGGCGACGGTTCATCACCTGCACCGTCGTAGCCGCCGCGTTCGGACTGGTGGGCACCCAGTCGTTCGCAGCGTCCAGTGACACCCGACCCCGGCCCTGGAACGCGCGCCACCAGGCGGACATCGGCCGCCAGCACACCAGAGCGGTGAACGCCGCTCACGGCAGGTCCGCGTTCGCGGCATCCGGGAGCGAGGACGACGGTTCCGACGAAGCGGAGAACTCCGCCGAGGGCACCGCCCAGTACACCGAGGCCCGAACGGCGCCCGGCGTCGTCGCGCCCGGCGCGTACGGGGCGGCCTGGGCGCAGTTGCAGTCGATGCAGCACACCCGCGGCGACTGGAACCACGTCACGAAGAAGGCGTACAACTCCGACGACCCCCGCTACCGCGACCTCAACTCCAACTCCAGTGGCGGCTCGGGCGATGTTACCGGCCGCATCACCGGGGTCGCCGCCGACGACCAGGGTTACGTGTACGCGGGCGGCGCCAACGGCGGGGTGTTCCGGTCGAAGACCGGCGGCGGGCAGTGGGAGCCCATCGCGGACAAGCTGCCCTCGCTGTCGACGGGCACCCTCGCCCTGGACGGCTCCAAGCGGCTCTGGTACGCCACAGGCGAGTCCAACACCGGCGCGACCTCATACGTCGGTACGGGTGTCTACGTGCTGGCCGATCCGCGGCACGGACAGTTCCAGCCCGGCGGCCGGGTGGGCGGTGCGGAGCTGGAGAGCACCACCATCCACGCCCTGCGGTTCGCCGGTACCACGGTGTGGGCGGCCACCAGCCGGGGCGTGTGGTCGCACTCCACTACCACACTGTCGGGCCCGTGGAAGCTGGAGTTCGCTCCCAACCCGGACTATCTGCCCGGCGGTTCCAAGGCTTCCGACCCCAGCGCACCGTACAAGAACATCGCCAACGACATCGCCGTGGACCCGAAGGACCCGTCCAAGGTGCTGCTCGCGGTCGGCTGGCGGGGCGGTGACACCTACAACGGGCTCTACTCCAAGCAGGGTGACGGCACCTGGCAGCCGGCCGCCGGTATGGGCGACCTGCCGACGAACCACGAGGACGTCGGCAACGTGACGTTCGCGTCCGCCGCGGACGGTTCGCGCATGTACGCCATCGACCAGTCCCCGGCACAGTTGGCCGCAGACCCGAACAGTGGGCTGAAGGGCGTCTACGTGTCCAAGAACGGCTCGCCCTTCGGGCCGTGGACGCAGATCGCCGACTACCCCAAGCTGAAGGCGTCCGGCTCGGCGCTCCAAGGCGACGGCTACATGCCGGGCATCCAGTCCTGGTACAACCAGTTCCTCCAGGTCGACCCGGCCAACGCCGACCACGTCTACCTCGGCCTGGAGGAGGTCTTCGAGACCAAGAACGGCGGCGCGAACTGGATCACCCCGGGGCCGTACTGGAACTTCCCCTTCCCCTGCTGGAGCATCGACCCGGCCAAGCAGACCGGCGACTGCTCACCGACCACGCACTCCGACCAGCACGCGGTCGCCATCGGCACGTACAAGGGCAAGACCTACGCGTACGTCGGCAACGACGGCGGCATCTACCGCCGTCCGGTCAACGGCGCGGTCGACTCCGGCGGCCACGCCAAGGACTGGCAGTCGCTGAACGACGGCACCATCGACACCCTCCAGTTCTACTCGGTGGGCGTCGGCAAGGACCTCGCCTACGGCGGCGTCTCGGTCACCGGCGGCCTGCAGGACAACGGCCAGTCCATCCTCCGCGGCCGCGACAAGGTGATGGGATCCGACTTCGGCGGTGACGGCGGCGACACCATCACCGACCCGAACAACGGCTGCGACATCGCCGAGGAGTACGTCTACCTCGACATGTGGGTTACCCAGAACTGCGGGGTGAACAACGGCTCCTGGGCCACGGACCCGGCCAAGGCCACCGAGTACGAGGTCGCACCCCCGGACAAGGACCTCGGCGGCGCGGGCGCCCGCTTCATCGCGCCGATCGCCTCCGACGCCAAGGACGTCAACACCTGGGTGGCCGGCGGCCGCCACGTGTGGGTCCAGAACAAGGGCTTCGCGATCCGCTCCGGCACGGAGTGGAACAACGCCTACGACCTGGGCGAAGGCCACGTGGCCACCGCCGTCGCCTCCTCCGGCGGCACCGTCTACGCCGGCTGGTGCGGCCCCTGCAACAACCAGGACTTCGCACGCGGCATCGCGACCGGCAACGCCGACGGCACCGGCTGGCACCAGCTGAACCTCCCCGTCGACGGCGCCGTCCCCAACCGCTACATCTCCGGCTTCGAGGTCGACCCGGCCAACGCCCGGCACGTGTACGTCGCCGTCAACGGCTTCTCCCGAAAATGGACCGAAGGCCCCGGCGCAGGCGTCGGCCACGTCTTCGAATCGAAGAACGGCGGGGCCGACTGGACCGACATCTCGGCGAACCTGCCCGATGTCCCCGCCAACTCGGTGAAGCTCGTACCCGGCGCAGGCCTCTCCCTCGCCACCGACCTGGCCGTCTTCTACCGCCCCGCCGGCGCGAGCCAGTGGCAGGTACTCGGCAACGCACTGCCCACCACGGCCGTCATGCAACTGCGCCTCGGCCCGGACGGCAACCTGTACGCCGCCACCCACGGACGCGGCATCTGGTCCTTCGACGCTCGGCGCCTCAGGGGCCGCACGAACGACTGACCAGGTCCCGTGGCCAAACGGCCGGTGCGGCCCCCTCACGGAGATCGCACCGGCCGTCAGGGGATCTGAAAGGCGGCCACGTCTAGGCGCAGGCTGAACACGGGCGCGCCCTGTGTCCCCCAGGTCACCAAGGCCACGCCCGGCCGGGCCGCGCGAAGGGTGACGTGGCCCGTGCCCTCCGTATCGGTCGTGGCCGCAGTGATCACGGCCGGCATCGGAGTGCTCGTGCTCGGCCCCGGCCAAGCGCCACTCGGGCCGGCAGGCACGACGACCGTGACGGTGGCGCCGACCCTCACGCACACCCGCTGGACGGCGAACTCCCCGGGCCGCATGGTGACCGTCACCGCACCCGAGACGCAGCCACCAGGGCGCGGGCTCGCGTCGTTCGGGGGCGAAGCCACAGCAGAGGACAGCGAGGCACCCGATGTTGATTCTTGGGCATCGGGCGAGCCGGAGCCGGTCGCACGCCCGGTGGAGACGAGCGGCGACGGACCCTGCGGCCCGGCACCCCCGTGGACATCACTGTCGTTCACGCAGGCGGTCGCCGCAGCCACCAGTACGACCAGTACCGGCACGAGCCTCAGCCGCAGCAGACTGAGACCCCGCGCCCTCGCACACAACACGCCGACCACCCCTTTCACCGGAGCCAGAACTTCGACGTTCCGGACGGCTCGACGGTTCCGACAGCAGGCGACCGCGTCAGACGTGGTTGACCGGGAGGACGTTACAGGGAGAGAGCGCCCGCGTGGGTCCGGGGCACGCCTCAAGTGCCGCCTCGTCCTGCGGTGGGCGGTGCTCCATTTCGCTGCCGGCCGGCAAACCGGCGTCCACCAGCTGTGTCGGCTTCGGCGTCGAGCGCCGGCTGCTTGCGCCGGCGGACCACTTCGGCGGGGACTGGGGCCTGGTGCGGGACGCCGTGGAGAAGGCCGGGAGGTCGCCGGCCTGACGGACGGGGTAGCGGTGGTGCGCGTCGGCCGGCGCGCACCACCGCTACCGGCCGCCTCAGCCGACGTGCGGCCGGGGCGCGCGGCGGGCCGTCACGGTCCAGCGTCCGTCGGTGCGGGTGAGCCGGATGGGGTGGTCGAAGCACTTGCTGACCTGGTCGCTGGTGAGGACATCGTCGACGGGCCCGGAGGCCAGAGCGCGGCCTTCGCGCAGCAGCAGCACGTGGGTCGTCCCGGGAGGGAGCTCTTCCAGGTGATGGGTGACCAAAACCGAGGCGAGGTCCGGGTAGGTCTGCTGCAACGTGTCGAGTCGGTCGATGAGCTGCTCGCGGCCGGCGACGTCCAGACCGGTCGCGGGTTCGTCGAGCAGCAGGAGTCGCGGACTGGGCATGAGCGCCCGGGCGATCAGCGTACGGCCCCGCTCGCCCTGTGACAGGGTCGGCCACCGTGCCTCGCGGCGGTCGCCGAGGCCGAGCAGCTCGATGAGGCGGTCGGCCAGGGCGACCTGCTCGGGGGTCGGGGTCCAGCGGGGAACGCGTTCGAGGGAGTTGGTGACGCCGGTCAGCACCACGTCGCGGACCCTGAGGGAGGAGCGCAGGTCGTGCCGGGGGTTGACGTGTCCGACGGAGGACCGCAGTTGGCGCATGTCGACACGTCCCAGCCGGTGGCCCAATACCTCGACGGTGCCGCGAGTGGGGTGGGTGAGCGCCCCGAGGAGAGCGAGCAAGGTGGTCTTGCCCGCGCCGTTGGGGCCGAGCAGCGCCCAGTGCTCGCCGGCCCGTACGGTCAAAGACACGTCACTCAAGATCGCGCTGCCGTCGCGGACGACCTCCACGTCCTGCGCCCGGAGTACCGGTGCTGTGGTCACGAGGATGCCTGTTCGCAGCGGTTGACGGCGGCCATGACCGCGTGGACCGACGCGGTCAGGACGGAGGTGTCCCAGCCCGCGCCCCAGCAGGTCACGCCGTTCACACGGCACTCGGCGTAGGCCACGGCGGGGCTGCCCGGCCCGCTGCCGGTGGAGTGCTCGGTGTAGCCGAGGATGTCGACGCCGACGCCCACGGTGCGCAGTGCGTCGGCGAGGGCGGACAGCGGTCCGTTGCCGGCGCCGTGGCAGGAGTGCTCCTGCCCGCCGATACGCAAGGTACAGGTCAACCGGTGCTCGCCGGGGGCGGGTTCCGTGGCGTTCCAGGAGGCCAGGGCGATACTGCCGTCCAGAGCCGGGGCGATGTAGGTGGTGCGGAACAGCTCCCACAGCTCCTTGTGGCTCAGCTCCTGGCCGGTGGAGTCGGTGACGTGCTGCACCGTGCGGGAGAAGTCCGGACGCATCGCCCGGGGCAGGTCCAAGCCATGGTGGGTGCGCAGCAGGTGGGCGATGCCTCCCTTGCCGGACTGGGAGTTGATGCGGATGACCTCCTCGTAGGTACGGCCGATGTCACCCGGGTCGATGGGCAGGTACGGCACCGCCCACGGCGCCTCCTCGGCGGCGAGGCCCTGCTCGGCGGCCTGCTTGGCGTGGTGGGCCATGCCCTTGGTGATGGCGTCCTGGTGGGTGCCGGAGAAGGCGGTGTGCACGAGGTCGCCGCCGTAGGGGTGGCGGGGGTGGACCGGCAGCCGGTTGCAGTGCTCCACCACCTCGCGCACCGCGTCGATGTCGGAGAAGTCGACCATCGGGTTCACGCCCTGCGCGTACAGATTGAGGGCCAGGGTCACCAGGTCGACGTTCCCGGTGCGCTCGCCGTTGCCGAACAGGCAGCCCTCGACGCGCTGCGCCCCCGCCATGACGGCGAGTTCGGCGCAGGCGACTCCGGTGCCGCGGTCGTTGTGCGGGTGGACGGAGAGGATCACCGAGTCGCGGCGCGCCAGATGGCGGTCCATGTACTCGATCTGGTCCGCGTATACGTTGGGCGTGGCGATCTCCACGGTCGCAGGCAGATTGTGGATCACAGGCCGGTCGGGGCTCGCCTCCCACAGCTCGGTCAGGCTGTCGCACACCTCCAGGACGAAGTCCGGCTCCGTGAGGTTGAAGACCTCCGGGGAGAACTCGAACCGGATGTCGGCGCCCGGCCGCTGTTCGGCCTTGCGCAGCAGGTGGCCGGCCGCGTCCAGGATCAGCCGGTGGACCTCCGCGCGGGAGCGGGACAGGACCACGTTCCGCCAGGTGGGCGCGGTCGCGGTGTAGAGGTGTACGAGGGTGCGGGGGAGGCCTTCGACGGAGGCGATGGTCCGGTCGATCAGGTCTTCGCGGGCCGCAGTGAACACGGAGATGGTCACGTCGTCGGGGACGGTGCCGCTGTCGGCCAGGTGCCGTACGAAATCGAAATCGGTCTGGCTGGCGGACGGGTAGCCGACCTCGATCTCCTTGAAGCCCATGGTTACCAGGAGGTCGAACATCCGGCGCTTGCGTTCGGTGTCCATCGGCTCGGCCAGCGCCTGGTTGCCGTCGCGCAGGTCGACCGGCACCCACAACGGTGCCCGCTCGATCCGTCGGGAGGGCCAGGTGCGGTCTGTCAGGGGCAGGGCGACCCGCTGGTGGGCAGGCTGGTAACGGTGGTGCGGCATCGCGCTCGGACGCTGGGGGTTCCAACGCGGCGCATCCGCCGAGATGTCACCGGCGGGAGTACGCAGGGTGGGAAACGTCGTGCTCTGAGAGGGAGTTGCCATGGGGTCCTGAAGTTCCTTCGGTCGGCCATCGTGTGACCGGCACAGCCCGGTACCCCGCTGCGGGGTGCCGGTCGTGTCAGGCCCCGCAGCGGCAGCCAAGGAGAAGGAACTCGTGCGGCAGCATGCGAGGTACAGTAACGACAACTCAGCTCCTCAGACAACCCGAGAGGTAGGCGAAAGGTGAACCCCACATGTCGCTAAGCGCCTTGCGCCCGTCACCCTTGGTCGAACAAGCCACGGAACACTTGCGCGAGCAGATCACCGACGGCGAGTGGACCGTGGGGACGAAGCTCCCCGGCGAGACCGCCCTCGCCAAGTCCCTTGGCGTGGGCCGCTCCACCGTCCGTGAGGCCCTGCGCGCACTGGCCGGCGCGGGACTGGTGCAGGCACGCCAGGGATCCGGTGTGTTCGTCATCGCGTCCCACCCCAAGGAGGACTGGTCCACCCAGCTCCGCCAGGCGCTCATCACGGACGTCTACGAGGTGCGGATGCTCCTTGAGGTGGAGGCCGCGCAGCTGGCTGCGCAGCGCCGTACCGAGGACGACATCACCGCCCTCCACGAGGCCCTGGCCAGGCGCCGTGACGCCGCGAACGCCGGTAACACCGAGTTCGTAGAGGCCGACATCGCCCTGCACCAGGTCATGGTCGCCGCAGCCCACAACCCGGTACTTACCGGCTTGTTCACCGAGTTCGTACCGGTGCTACGGCAACGGCTGCTCGATCTGGTCGAGCTGCTCGACCTGCGCTCCGACGATCCGAACCACGGCGACACGGGGCACGCCGCCCTGGTGAACGCCGTCGTACAGGGGGACGCCGAGGCGGCCGGACGAGCGCTGCGGGACGAGCTGCGGCAGACCCTCGCCCTGCTCCACTCCCTGTGATCCACATCGTCGCCCGTCGTCCTCCTACGCAGCCGGCCGGCGCCGTCCGCTACGAACACGACAACAAAAGGTCGCATCGTCCTGCGGCAAAAGCCCCGGCTCTCCCGCAAGCCCGACACCTGCCACCACGAATCGGACGCGGAGGACCGTCTCACCGCAGTGACGCCACCGGACGGCACCGTCTGGCGGTATACGCACGACCCCTTGGGCCGCCGAAGATCCAAGCAGTCCCCTTTCGAGACCGTCCACTTCACCGGGGACGGCACGACACTCGGCGAGCAGACAAGCGACAACGGCGTCCTGACTTGGGACCACGCGGGCATGCGCTCACCCGACGGTTCCCCTTGTGTGCCGGATCCGGGAGAAGCTGAGGTAGGCGAAGGGCTCGCCCTCGCGCGGCGCCCGCGTCCAGGAGCGTGTGGTGAAGGTGCTGAGCCTGCCCCGGGTCAGCGCGAGGCAGGGCAGCGCGAGCCCGAGTTCGGCGTGGAGAGCCTCCAGCACCCGGCGTTCGTTCTCGGGCTCGGTGTCCTGCGGGCGGAAGAGACGTACGGGGTCCAGAGCGCAGGGCATGGCGCCGGAGCGCTCGATCTCCGCGCCCCGCACGGTGCACGAGAACACCTCCTCGCCCCCTTCGGCCACGGACAGGTGGAACGCGGCCGGGCCCCCACCGACGGAGGAGCGCCTCGGCTCGCGCCACACCACCACCGCGCGGCCTGCGGCGGAGGCGGCCGGAGCGGGGGACACGAACCGTTCGTTCAGGTGGGGGGCGTCGCCGTCGAAAGCGAAGGCCCAGCCTCCGGCGGTGCGGCCGACGGCGGCCAAGGCCCGGTCCTCCCACATCGGCACGTCCTCGCGCTCGTCGCGCCGGAACACCCGCCAGGACCCGAACCGATCCGTGGGCGGGCTCAGTACGGCACCCTCCTCGCCGATCAGGGCGGGCAGGCGGGAGGGGTGGCCCCCTTCTATCCAGACGCAGCGGTACCCGCCTTCCGGCCGGCGGCTCCCCACGGTCTCGGTCAGCCACAGGAGGCCCGGCGGGTCGAGATCGGGCAGCGGCTCGGGAACAGGCCCCCTCTCCCCGGACCGCGGTGTCGAGAGCAGCTCCCGCCCACGCTCCGGGGTGACCAGCGGACCCAGGACCGGATCGGCGAGCAGGCCGACCGGGGCGATCAGGCAGGGCCCGGGCGCCTCCCACGAGGGGAACCCTTCCCGCAGCACCCGCCACGCGGTGTCGGTCTCCCCCCAGCGGGCCACCTCCCAGGCCTCGGCCACGGACCGGCCCCACGCCCCGGCCGGCGCATAGCGGTAGGTGCCGTCCCGCATCCCGTTCAGTATCGCCCCGGCGGACTCCCGGGCGGCCCCGCGCGCGACCATCATCCCCAGCCAATGGTCGTCGCCGCCCAGCCGCCACTGGCCGCGGGCGGGCTCGATGGCCTCCACCGGCAGGATCTCCGGAAGGTAGCGCGGGTCCGCGACCAGGTCGCCGTACCCACGGAAGCTGCCGCGGGCCGACAACTGCCGAAGCTGGTTCAGCAGGAAGGCGCTGCGGGGCCGTCCGAAGGCCGCCGCCTCCTCCAGCATCGGCAGCGCCTCCTCGTACCGTCCGCGCAGGGCCAGCAGGCGGGCCTCCTCGACACGAGCGTCCTGGGCGCGGGTGGTCGCGTTCACGAAGTCGGCCCGCCCCACCCGATCGGCGTGGAAGCTGCGGTACATGGCCTCCATGTACGCCCGGAACGACGGGTAACGGACCGGAGACTCACCGCTCCAGCCCTGGTAGACGTAGAGCGCCCACTCGCCGTCCGGGCCGGTGTCGCCCGGGTCGAGGAGGGCGTACGTCATGTCGGAGTCCGTCTCCAACTGGAGCGCCCGACGCCACATCCCGGCCATCAGGACGTCCTCCTGGCGCGGGTCGTCGCCCAGGCTCTCCTCGTACATCGGGGTCATGTCGAACGGATCCCCGAACCAGTCGATGTCCGCGGCGCCGCCGAGGTGGTAGACCCCGGCCGCCTGGTCCACGTGCCATCCGTCGCTCACGGCCAGGAACGCCCGGTACGAGGGCGGCAGCCGCCGCCCCAACCGCTCCTCGGTCGCCGCTATCGTCGACTCGTCCGCGCCGGGCCGGCCGGGGAGTTCGACACTCAGACCGCCCTCGTCGTCCTCGTTCGCATCCAGGCGCGGGACCCACTCCTCCTGCCACCGCCCCAGGAACTCGTGCCAGTTGAAAGACGCATCACTCATACCCCGAGGGTGTCATCAGGCACTGACAATGACCCGCTACCGCACCCCGACGATCAGCCGCCGGGCCGGCCCCCCGTTACCTAATGGGCAGCGAAGCCGGTAGATCGCTACCCGTTACCCGGCCCCAGAGGTCTTGAAAAAGAGTGTTGCCTCCGGCTTCACAGCCCGTTCGTGGTGGTAGCGGTCGGTGCCGGGAGTGAGTCGCAAGGCACCCCTGGGACCCGATCCCTTGGTCAAGAGCCGACGCCCGGTCCCGTCCGCCGGCACCACCGTGTCCGCGCGGAAACCAGTCCGAGGATCGGATCGTTGCCGTTCGTAGTCCAAGCCGGTTCGCAGGGGTCACCTCGCAAAGAACCAGGGGACTTACGAGCCCCCCCCACAGACAGAGGGCCTGCGGATCGCTGGGACACGACGGCTGATCGGATGCAAGGCGATCGAGCTCCGCCATCAGGGAACCGCGTGCCCCCGCACTCCACAGCGACTGCCGGTGCGTCCGGGCGTCGCCTCCCCGGGGCTGCGGCGGCGAGCCACGCCGCCTTCGCCGGGCGCGCATTCGCCGCTCGGCGTGGGACGCGCCGGCCCTTTCGGGGGGTAGTGGTGCCTTCCCGGTGTGGCTGTGGGGGTGTGGCGGTGAGCGTTTGGCTATGAATTTGCCGATCAGCGCGGTTCGCGTGGAAGCGAGGCAGACGTCGACTTCCGGCTGCGCGCCGCCCGAGCAATGGAGCATCCGTGACGGACATCCTCGGTGCCACGGATGGCGGTCCCGGCCCTGGCCCTGGTCCCGGCCCCGGTGCCGCTGCCGTGCTGACCGGCCTGGGCGCGTGGCTGCCGCCGCGCCGAGTTCCCAACAGTGAGCTGTGCACCCGGATCGATACGTCGGACCAGTGGATCCGTGAGCGCATCGGCATCGCCGAGCGCCGGATCGCGGACCCGCACATCGCGACGGGCGACATGGCGGTGGAAGCGGGTGCGCGCGCCATGGCGTCCGCCTGGGTCGATGCCGTGGACGCGGTGGTGCTGGCATCGAGTACTCCTGACCATCCGTGTCCCGCGACGGCGCCGTGGGTCGCGCACCGTCTGGGATTGCCCGCGGTGGCGGCGTTCGACGTCATGGCAGGCTGCTCGGGATTCGTCTACGCCTGTACGGTTGCTGCCGGCCTGATCGCCTCGGGTGCGGCGGGCCGCGTCCTCGTGGTGGGCGCCGAGGCGATGACCTCCATCGTCAATCCCGACGATCGTGCGACCGCTCCGATCTTCGGCGAGGGGGCCGGCGCCGTCGTTCTCGAGGCCGGCCCGGCGCATGCCGAGGGGGCGTTGGGGCCGGTGGCGTGGGGCAGCGACGGTTCGCTCGCCGACGCCATCGTCGTCCCCGCGCCACCGCTGCCACGCACCTGCTGGACGAATTGGGCCTGCCTCGCGTCAACGTCCTCGGAGCCTCCTACGGAGTGCCGATCGCCTACCGGCTGGCCCAGCGTTGCCCCAGCCGTGTGAGCCGCCTCCTACTGGCGGGGGCCACCCACCGGGTCACGGGCGCTATGCGGGCCTTCTTGCTGGAAGCCGTCCACCACATCGAGAAAGCAGCTCCGGAGCCGGGACAGCCTCTCGACGGTCCGTGCTCGGGGAACGCCGACCACGCCGACCTGCTGGTGCGGTACCTGGTCAACACCGACGAGCCCGACCGCGTCAGGCAGTCGGTCGTCGTACAGCGCTTGCTGCGACGACAGGCACTGCGTACGACGTGGAGGCAGGCACAACGTCACGCCGCTTGCCACCGACGTGTGCTGGACCCCGCTCTGATCCCGCCCGGTGGCATCGTCCGCGTCCCCACTCTGGTCTTCACGGGAGAGCACGACATCACCACGTCCCCGCAGCAGAATCAAGACGTGGCCGACACCATCTCCGGCGCCGGCCTGGTCCTGATCAAGGAAGCCGACCACATGGCCCACTTGGAGCGCGACGCGGAATACGCCCACCTCGTACTGCGCTTCCTGCGCGACGAACCCATCGACACCCTGGATTTCGTGATCGCTTCCGACCCGGTCGGGCAGCGACAGTGCTCCGTCCGGAACGGCGTCGTACCGACCGAACGGCCGCCGCCGGTCGGGTGATTTCCGGCTCGACTCTTCGGT
This sequence comes from Streptomyces sp. Tek67B01, assembly GCF_055231995.1. Classification (NCBI taxonomy): domain Bacteria; kingdom Bacillati; phylum Actinomycetota; class Actinomycetes; order Kitasatosporales; family Streptomycetaceae; genus Streptomyces; species Streptomyces sp. Tek67B01. The sequence continues at coordinate 326,777 of NZ_JBUYUY010000001.1, read as the reverse complement.
GCCGGGTCGAGCGGCCCGAAAGGATGGCGCTGCTGTTGCCGTCCGGAGTGACTTCCGGTCCGGCGGGATCGCAGAGAGGGAATCATCGTGGGAACGAAGTGGTCCGCCGCTCCATGGGGCTTGGCTCTGGCCCTGCTCGCAGTCACCGCTGCCGCGGGGCCGACGACTGCCCTCGGCCGGGTACCCGACCGAGCCCGGTCCGCCCAGCGCATGGTGCTCACGAACGCCGACGCCGGCCGGACCGTGACCGCGAGTCCTGGCGGTGACGTCGAAGTGCGGCTCACGCATCACCGCGTTGACGGACTCACTTACACATGGGGGACTCCGACGTCCAGTGAGCCCGCCGTACTCCGGCGTACCTCCGACAGTACGACACCGAGCGGCGACGCGGCAGCGGTCTTACACGCGGAACGCGGTGGCGTCGCCACCATCACCGTCGTGCCTCGCTGCCGCGCCGACCAGGGCCGAGTCTGTCCACTGGTGATCGTTCCATGGAAGGCCAGGATCGAGGTGCAGTGACCTGCCCGACGAGTGCCTCGCACGTCATGCCCAGGGGAGCCGGTCGAGGAAGCCGAGGACGGAGGTGATCCGGCCGTCCTCGGCCAGGGTGATCGCATCCGATCCGGCCACCGGAGCGGAGCCGTCGGCGGTGGACATCAACTCCCAGCGGAAGCGGGCGATGTGATGGTTGCCGTCCACCTCACCGACCGGCTTGAACTCGTGGCCGGGGAACTGCCCGTGTACGGCCCGGATGACCGCCGCGATCGCCTCGTGACCGCGCACGTCGGCCAGCGGGTCGGTGTAGGTGCCTTCCTCGGCCCAGGCTGCGGCGACCGCCTTGATGAGAGCGTCGGCGTCAGGGGCGTTCCACGCTTCGAAGTAGCGGGCGACGGCAGCGTCGTACATCGTCATGACAGAACTCCTGGTCGGTTGAAGTGCCCTACACGTCGGGCGAGTTGTCTCGGGTCCTGGGCCGCAGGGCGCCGTCCCGGAACCCGATGTCTCCACTCTGCCGCGCCCCGCCCGACCACGCGATTACCACCCAGGTAATGGCGGCCGCGGGGCCCACCCAGATCCGAACTGCCCACCGCTCGGGTGGCGCGAGCGTTCGGGCGTCTCCCTCGCACGAGGGAGAGGCTCCTTGCCCGGATGCGACCGACGCGGCGCAAGAGCCGACCGGCGACGAGACCAACCACTTCTGCCGGGGGCTTCACTCCTGCCGAGAGCTCAGCACCGAGTCCTGGCAGCTCCCGCGCCGGGCACGCGCACGGACAGGCCGCCGCTGACGTTGCAGCAGGGGCTATGAGGCGCCGTTCATGGTCAGAGCGGTTCGTGCCAGCTTGCGCAACCAGGCGTGGGCGTGGTCGGTGTCGTAGCGCTGATGCCACGACAGGTATACGGACGCCGGCGGAAGTTCGATGGGGAGCGGGAGCACGACCAAGCCGAGGTCGGCGACCGCGGAGCGCGAGGTGGCTTCGGGGACGCTGATCAGGAGATCGGAGCCGCGCGCGAACCGCAGCGCGGCCGCTTCGGTGGGCGCGGTCGCCACCACGCGGCGGGTGAGGCCCAGCCGCGCGAGGGCGTCGTCGAGGGCATTGCCGAGGTTCCCGCGTCGCGAGACGGTGACGTGTTCGGCGGCGGCGTACCGCTTTGCGGTGAGGGTCCTGACCCGGGTGAGGGGGTGCCCCTGCCTGACGGCGACGACGAGGCGGGTCTCGCCCACTTTCTCGGCACGGATGTCCGGTGTGCTCGGGGGGTTGGCGTTCGCCTCCAGGTCCACCTCGCCGCGCCGCAACGCGGGAGTGTCGGTGCTCGATTCCGCGACGAAGCGCAATCGCACGCCCGGCGCCTGTCCGCGTACGGCCGAGAGCAGTGCGGGGCCGCTCGCGGCGACCAGGGAATCGTGCCAGCGGAGGGTGAAAGCCCGTTCCAAGGTCGCCAGGTTTAGTTCACGGCTCGGCGCCAGCACCCCTTGGACCTGATGCAGCAGCTCGTGTACCTGTTCCCGGACGGCGATCGCGTACGGCGTCGGGGTCATCGTGCGACCGGTGCGTACGAGGATCTGGTCCCCGGTCGTGCGCCGGATTCGGCCCAGACTCCGGCTCATGGCGGGGGCCGTGACATGTAGGCGTGCGGCTGCCCCGGCCACGCTGCCCTCCTCCAGCAGCGCGTCGAGTGCGGTGAGCAGATTCAAGTCCAATTGCATGTGAGTAATCCTAGCCGTGCTTTACATGCAGTTGATGTTAATTGCCGCTCTGGATACCTTCGAGACAAGCGCAAGACGGAACGCACAGCGTGGCCGCCACCTGCCTCATCAACCCCTCTCCGACAGGAGTACCACCATGTCCGAAACGCTTCAGACCATTGGCCTGGTCTCTTCCGACGCCGACCTGCTCGCCCAAACCGCGGACAGCGTGCGCGCGGCCGGTTCGGCGCTGCGCGAGCGCTTCGGCGGGGTGGTCCGCTACGAGACCCGCGAAGAGTTGATGCGCGCGCTCGCCGCCAACGACGACACGGCCCTCGACATCCTGCGCCCCCGCCTCTCGCGCCTGCGGCCGGACGCAGGATGGGTGGAGGACGAACTGGACGGCGGAGCGCTGCCGCCCGGCGAGTGGTGGGTCGTGGATCCGGCCGAAGGCAGCGTCAACCACCTGCACGCCCTGCCGGAGTGGGCGGTGACCGCCACCCTCGTGCGGGAGAACCAGCCGGTGCTCACCGCGGTCCACCTGCCGTTGACCGGCGAGACCTACACCGCGGCCACGGGCGCGGGCGCCTACCTCGACGGCCGACCGCTGCACGTCTCCCAGACCGCGGAACTCGGCCTGAGCATCGTGGCCACCAGCCAAGCCCGACCGGACGAGGATGAGAAAGTCGTGCGGCGAGTCGGCTCCTCGATCACCGCGATGCTCTTCGATGCGCTCGTCGTCCGCGCCGCCGTGCCCGCGACCCTGCACCTGCTGGACGTGGCCGCCGGCCGGGTCGACGCCTTCTGGCAGTTCGCCGGCGCCCGCGCCGACCTGCTGCCCGGGGCGCTGCTCGTCACCGAGGCCGGCGGGCAGATCTCCGATGCCGAGGGGCGCCCCTGGACCCCGAAGAGCGAGAGCTTCCTGGCCGCCGCCCCCGGCGTCCACGCCGAGGCCGTAGCAACCCTCTCTCGCTGACCGCGAACCACAACCCGCACGCACGGAAGGAAGACCGAATCATCATGACCACGATCGCAGTTCTCGGGAACGGCCGCGTCGGAGGCAACCTGTCCACCGCCCTCGCCCGGGCGGGGCATGAGGTGGCCGTGGCGGACCGTACGCCGGGCGCCGCCGCCGACGCTGCCCGGACAGCGCAGATCGTCATCAACGCAACCCCGGGAGCCGGCTCGCTGGACCGGCTCGCCGCCCTGCGTGGGGAACTGCGCGACAAGATCCTCGTCGACGTGTCCAACGCCACCGTCGACGGCCCGGACGGGCTGCCCGCCGATCTGCTCTATCCCGGTTCAAGCCTCGCCGAACAACTGCAGGAAGCGCTCCCCGGAACGCGCGTCGTCAAGACACTCAACACCATGCTCTTCCCGGTGATGACCGCACCGGCGATGCTCGCCCAGGCACCCGACGCCTTCCTTTCCGGTGACGATCCGCAGGCCAAGCAGGCCGTCCGTGAACTGCTCGTCGATCTCGGCTGGCGCAAGGAGTGGATCACTGATCTCGGCGGGATCGGGACCGCCCGCGCCACGGAGGCCGCGATGCTGTTCGTACCCCACGTGATTCGGGCCGGCGGATATGCGCCCTTCGCGATCTCGATCGCCCGCTGACCCGCACCCGGTGCACAGCCCCGGCGGGCCCACATCCATAGCGGATACGCGGCGCGACCGGTGCCTGCGATTCGGATGCGGCCGGTGCCGCGGGATCTGGCAGGTACCCCGCCGGGCGAGCGCCAGGGGGAGGGCGCGGCACCCGGTCGACTCCATCACGATGTCGTACGAGCCCCCGCCGACCTGTCAGGGGTGCGAGAGCCGAACGGGGCCCTCGATCCGGAGCCCCGCATCGCCATGGGGGTCGGGGCCGGGGGTGTGGGGGAGCGGACTATCGGTCCGTGCGTGTGGCGTACTTGGCGGTGTACTGCTGGGCGATCTCCAGTTGTTCGCGCTCCATCCAGGGCGCCGCCACGAGTACGTCGGGCAGCATCGTCCGTTCCGTGGTCACCGCGCGGAACAGGCGGGACACGGTCACATCGTGGTCCGGGCGGTGCTCGACGGTGATGTGGTCGCCCGCGCTGACGTCGCCCGCCTCGATGACGCGGAGCATCGCTCCGGGGGACCCGGCGCGTGTGAAACGGCGTACCCAGCCCTTCTCGTCGAGCCAGCCGGCGAAGGTGCGGCAGGGGATACGTCCGCCGGTCACCTCCAGAACGGTGTCGCGGCCGACCCGCCACCGTTCTCCGATCAGCGCGTGGCGGAGGTCGAGGCCGAGGACAGTCAGGTTTTCGCCGAAGGAGCCGTTGCCCAACTCTCGGTTCAGCTCCCGCTGCCACTCGTCCAGCTCTTCCCGGGCGAAGGCGTAGACGGCGCGGCAGGTGCCGCCGTGGAAGCGCAGGTCGCACACCGAGTCACCGCTGACTCCGCTGCCCGCGACCCCGGGTGGCCCTGCCGGGGCCACCCGGACCGGCCCGTCCACCGGCTGTTTGTCGATTCCCGTCGCGCCGCCCGGGGCGTCCGTGTAGGGCACCGCGCGGGCCCGGCCGACGTTGACGCTGAGCACGGAGCCGTGCGAACTGCTCACGCGTCGGACCGGTGCGTGGCCGCGGGTCCTGCGGCTGATGCGTCCCGAGGGGCGAAAGGGCACTGCCACTGCGCGTCCGTCTGCATCCCCGAATACTGCCGCACCTCGGACGACTCGCCGAATTCCGCGAGGTTCGGGTTGATGGAACCCTGCTGGCGCATCTCGCGCTCACGTATGCGGCGCTGGAGACCTCCGTAGACGCCGTTCTCCACCAGTCGGCGAAACTGGTGGTGTGAGTTGAACGCCATCGCGGGGAAGGGGAAGCGCCGGGTGATCCTCGACGCGTTCTCGTGCATGCCCACGACGAAGAACGGGTGCCCGGCCACGCTGAAACCGAACTTCGGGGAGTCGGGATCCGAATCCGCGCCTTCCGCCCAGGCGAAACCGCGGTTGCCGTCGAAGGCGTGCAGGTCCGTCAGCTGCCGCCACAGCAATGCGTGGAAGTCGGGCTCCGGGAGCCCCAGCGGGCCCTCGAAGACGGCGACGATGGTGGCGAAGTTCTGTTCGGGGTTGAGGTCGTGCGAGACGAACTCGGTGAGGGCGTCGTGGAGCGCGGCCGTCGCACTCTCGGTGCCCATGACCCCCACGTGGGCCTGGCGTAGGCTTTCGCGGCGCAGGGCCGACTTGGCCCCCAGGCAGGAGAACTCCTCGCTCTCGATCCAGGCCGCCAACTGGTCACGGACGGGTACGGCAGTCATGAAACCTCTCCCTCGGCGTATCGGACTGGCGTGTTGTGCTTGTTGGTCTGCTGATTTGATCTTCGGCCGGGCCGGCGGCTCGTCACGTCGGTACCGCGCTCCCCGTTCAGCACGGCACGATGCGGGTCGCTACGGACCGTGCGTCGCCCGCCGTCAGGAGGTCCGAGGGCCGCAGGTGCCAACCGCGTTCGCGCATCGCGCCGCTCACCCGGAGAGCGACGAGCGAGTCTCCGCCGTGGGCGATGAAGTCGTCGTCGGGGCCGAAGTCCGGGGCGCGGAGCAGGGTGCGTGCCAGTTCGAGGACCAGGGTGAGTTTCGCGGCCTCGTCCGTCCTGTCGGAGTCGGCCGCGGGCGCCATGGCAGGCGTGGGTGCGTTGTCCTCGGCCGCGGGGTCTTCCTGTGCGGTGGCCTGCGGTGCGGAACCCGCGTACTCCTGCGCGAGCACCGCGGCCACGGCACGGCGGTCGATCTTGCCGGAGGTGGTCAGCGCAAGCGCGTCGCGGACGCTTATCAGGCCGGGGACGAGGTGGGAGGGCAGGCGTGCGCGCAGATCCTCGCGGATCTGCGCGGCCGTCGGGCCGCCCGCGGTCACCGAGAGGGCGGCGGCCAGGATGCGTCCCCCGGTCCCGCTTCCGTCGTCGAGGGCCACCGCAGTGGCCGCGGTGACGCCTGGCGTGGCCGTCAAGTGCAGGTCCACCTCGTCGAGTTCGATCCGGAAACCGCGGACCTTGACCTGATTGTCGAGGCGGCCGAGGAATTCCAACGCGCCGTCCTGATGGCGTACGACCAGGTCGCCGGTGCGGTACATCCGCGCGTCGACCACCGTGGTGAACGGGTCGGGGCGGAAGCGCTCGGTGGTACGCGCCGGGTCGTCGAGGTACCCGTCGGCGAGCGGACTGCCGCCCACCCAGAGCTCGCCGGGGGTTTCGTCCTCGGTCGGACGCTGATCGGCATCGAGGACGTAGAGCCGGCGGTTGCCCACCGGGCCGCCGATGGGCAGGCCGGTCGTGGCCGGGACGGGCTCGTCTGCCCGCAGGACGAAAGCCGCGCAGGTCACCACCGTCTCGGTCGGCCCGTAGCCGTTGACCAGCGTGCAGTGGCCCATCGGTCCGTTCCGGTGCACGTGGATGTCCTTCGTGCTCGCGGCCTCGCCGCCGATCACGACGGTGCGTACGCCGTCGAAGGAGAGGCCGGCGCCCTCCGTCCCCTGTATTTGGGCGCAGACCAGACGCCAATACGCGGTGGGGAGTTGGAGTACCGACACACCCAGGTCGCGTACCCGGTGGGCGAGCTCCGCCGGGCTCAGGGCGCGGTCCGCGGAGTCCAGGAAGGCCACCGTGCCGCCGACGGCGAGCGTCGGCCAGATCTCTTCCTGGGCGACGTCGAAGCCGAGCCCCGCGAACTGGAGCACTGTGTCGCGGTCGCGTAGATCGAGGAGGTCGCCGATTCCGGTGGTGTGGTCGGCGAAGGGGTCCTGGCCGACGAGCACTCCCTTGGGGGTGCCGGTCGAACCCGAGGTGTAGATCACGTAGGCCGCCCGCTCCCGGGGGCGGCCGGTCGCCGGACGCGCGGCGGGAGCGGTGTCGGCGAGTGCCCGGGGGCCGTCGGGGCCGAATAAGGCCCGGGCTCCGGAACGGCTCAGCAGCCGATCGCGGTACGCGTCGGGGGCCCCGGCGTCCATGGGCAGGAAGGCGGCGCCGACGTGCCAGCACGCCAGCATGGCGACGACCGCGCCGGGGCCGGAGGGCAGCCGCAGACCGACGAGGTCACCGGCGCCCACTCCCAGCGTCGACAGTTCGACGGCGGACTTCTGTGCGCGCTCCCACAATTCGGCGTAGGTGACGGTCGCGTCCGCGGTCCGTAGGGCGACGCGCTCGCGTACCGCCGTGTCCGGGTGTCCGGCCGTCGCGCCGATCCGGTCGGCCACCCATCGAGGGGTTGCCGTGGTGACAGGAGGACTGATGTAGCTGTTGGTGGTCATCGTGGTCATCGGATACCTGACTCGGTGGGGAGGTTCAGACGGTCGTCAGCGGCTGGGGGGTCCATGGGCTCGGCCTGTACCGGACGCAGTCGTCGGCCGCCGGCCAGGGCGACCACGAAGCCGACGCCGCCGCAGAGGGCCGCGAAGGCGTAGGCGGCCTGCGCGCCTCGGGAGTCCGCGAGGTGGCCGCTCACCGAGGAACCGATGGACACCCCGAGCCAGAGAGCGGTGGACTGCCAGGCCAGTGCCTCCGTGCGGTGGGAGGCGGGCACTCCGTCCACGACCAGCATCATCGCCACGATCATGGCCGGACAAGAGCTGGAACCCGCCAGGAGGAGCACGAGGGCGGCCCCGGTGAAGGTGTGGACCACGAGCATCGGCAGGATGCCGACCGCCATGATCAGGGTGGAGACCCACAGGATCCGCGGCAGGGGAGCCGACCACTCCCGCGCACCGTACGCCACTCCCGCCACAGAGCTGCCGATCGCGTAGATCCCCAGCAGGACCCCCGCCATGAAGGGCTGCTGCTCCTCACCGGAGAACGCCACCGTGGCTATGTCGACCGAGCCCCACATGCCGCCGAAACACAGGTTCAGGGCCGCCACGAGGGCGACCGGTCCCAGGAACAGGGCGCTCCTGCCGGACTTGGGGCCGGGCTTGCGCTGCGGCTCGGTGCGCCGGCTGAACGAGAGCAGGACGCTGCCGCCGCACACCAGGATCAGCGCGCCGACCAGGCCGGCGGCCGGGCTCACCCCGACGGCGAGTGAGGTGGCGATGACCGGGCCGACGATGAAGACGACCTCGTCGACCAGGGATTCCAGTGCGAAGGCGGTCCCCTTCAAGGACGAGCCGTCCAGCAGGCCGCTCCAGCGCGCCCGGACCATCGAACCGAACGCGGGTGTCGCCGCACCCGTCAGCGCCGCCGTGACGAACAGAACCCACAGCGGCGTTCCGTCGTTCAGCGTGCTCACGACGAACGCGCCGCCGCTGACCGCGCAGAGCACCGCGCAGCAGAGCAGGACCTTGTACTGCCCCACCTTGTCTGCCACACGGGCCAATTGAGGTGCGGTCACCGCGTACCCGACCGCGGAGACGGCCGACAGCGCGCCTGCGGTGCCGTAGTCCCCCCGCGTCCTGGAGACGAAGAGCAGGATGCTGATGCCCGTCATGCCCAGAGGGAACCTGGCGAGCATGCCGGGGAGGAAGAACCCCCAGGCGCCCGGGGTCGACAGGACCGTGCGGTAGCGCGTGACTCCCGCGATCATCGCTTCAGCTCGGCCACGAAGCCCGAGAGCAGGCGCGTGAGTGCCTCCGTCTCCTCGAAGTGGACGGCGTGGCCGGCGGCGAGGTCGTGCGTCTCCAGGTCGGGGTGGCTTTGGAGGAAGGTGCGCACGCGGTCGTTGTCGACCAGCTTGTCCCGGGTGCCGAACACAGCCCGTACCGGCAGCGGCCCGATGCGTCCGTAGTCCGTCTCCGACTTGACGGCGATGGCCTCCCACGAGTCGATCGTGCCGACCGTCACGTGCGAGAGCTTCAGCTTGTCGTCCTCGATGGCCGCGAGCCACTGCGCACGATCGGTGAAGTCGGTCGGGCGCAGTGGCACCCTGATGAAGGGACGCGTCGTCTCGACGGTGATGCCGAGCTCCTCGATGACCTCCAGGGCGGCGTCGATCGAGCGGTCCAGCACGTCGGAGTAGCGGTCGTTGAAGAAGAAGCCGGGGCAGACCATGAGCAGGCTCGCGAGTACGTCGCGGTCGGCGAGCCCGGCCGCGACGACCGTCGCCACCTGGGCGCCGAAGCACCAGCCGGCCAAGTGGATGCGGGTTCCTGGGCGGGCTTCCTTGAGACTGCCCAACAGCAGAGCGATGTCCCGGACGGCCAGGTCGCCGTCCGGGATGTGTCCGCGCACGGCGTTGAGCCCTGAGCCGCGCAGGTCGACGGCGAGGAAGGCGACGTCGTCACCGAGTTCGGTGAGCCGGGCGCCGAGCGGTGCCTGCCAGCCCGCGTGACTCATGCCCCCGTGCAGCATCACCACGAGGTCCGCTGCGGTCTCGGCGCCCCAGAGCCGGTAGTGAGTGACGTACCCGTCCGGCTGCTCGAAGGTGTGGACGCCTTCCAAGGTGGTCTGGACTATCACTGTCGCTCTCTCCTCTGTGTCGCCGGGATGTCCTCGGTGCACGCGAGCGCCTCGACCTCGACGCGCAGCGCGGGCGTGGCCAGTGCGGCCACCGTCATGACGGTCATGCAGGGGCGCAGGTCGCCCAGCCACTCGCCCATCCGCCGGCGCCGACGCTGCAGATCTACCTCGCCGGCGAAGTAGAACGTCAGCTTGACCAGGTCCTCATGGCGCATTCCGGCCGCTTCGAGGTTGGCCGTGACGTTGTCCAGCGCGATGCCGAGCTGCTCGACCGGGTCCTCGGGGAGCTCGCCGTCGGGGGCCATGCCGATCTGGCCGGAGATCACGAGCCAGCGGACCTGCCCGGAGATCTCGGCCTGGTGCGAGTAGGCGGCGAGCGGCGCCGCGATCCCCTGGGGGTTTCGGAAGGTGTTCACGGAAGTTCTGTTCCCTTTCAGACGGACGGGTTCCGGCGCGCGCCGAGGCCGTCCACACACATCTCGATCAGGTCGGTGGTATCACGGACGGAGCCGCCGGGGGTCTCGGCGATCTGCGTCAGGACGGCCTCGTACAGGCGCGCCAGGTCGTCCACCACGCCCTGTGGGAGGAACCTGCCGTCGGCGTTGAGGGTGATCTCCAGCGCGGAACCGTCCGGGTCGCGGCCCACGGTCGCGAGGAAGGGCGCGTCGGTGTGCTCGAACCATCGGACGCCGGTGAGGTGTCCACCACCGTGGGCGGCGTCCGCGTACGCGGGGAAGTCCGTGTAGTTGAACAGGGCGCAGTAGCGGGGCCAGTCGTCCGGGCCGTCGCCGGTCGCGGCGCAGCGGCGGTGTGCGAGCGCGCGCATCTCGAACGTGAAGACCTGGTCGATGAGCTGCGGCCACGTCTGGTCTTCGATCCGGACGCGGTGCGGCTGGAAGTTGAGGAACATCCCGACCAGTTCCTGCGCGTCGTCGGTCTCGGGTCGGCCGTGCGTGAACACCCCGGTCAGGACATCGGGCTCGCCCGTGACCAGGGCCAGCACCCTCAAGTGTGCCGCGAGCAGGAGGTACTTGAACGGGTGACCGGTGTCGCGCGCGACCCGGCGCAGCCGGGCTTCACGCTCGGGCGGGAGGGCGACGGTCGCCTCGGCCCAACGGGCGCCGCCGTCGGACGGGTAGCGGGGCAGCCATGCTCCGGGGTGGCCCGCGAGTACGTCGTGCCAGAACTCCCGCGACTGGGTCGAGGAGCGGGCGGCCGTCTCGGCCATGGCGTAGTCGCGGAAGGAGCCGGTCTCGTGGTCGGACCGGACGGGCCCTGCATCGGCGCCTGTTCCGCCGCCGGCGGACGCGCCGACCTCCGATGCGTACGAGAGGAGGAGGTCCCGGACGAGGAGGGAGAGGCTCCAGCCGTCGACGACCGCGTGGTGGAAGCTCAGCGAGAGCACGAAGCGGTCCGGTGCGACGCGGTGTGCCGCGAACCGGATGAGCCCGGGCTGTTCCCAGCGGAATCCCGAACCGCGTTCCTTCTCGAACCACTCGTCGGCCGCCGAGGGGTTGTCCACGGCGTCGACCACGGTGAGATCGGGCTCGACCGAGGCGTACACGAGCTGTCGGGGGACGGGTGACGCCGCCAGGTCGACGGCGACGCGCAGCGTCTCGCAAGACGCGGTCATCCGCCGCAGTGCCGCGCGCAGAAGGGGAGCGTCCAGTGGCAGCGCGACGCAGTAGGCGAAGACGTCGTGGTAGGCGGACTGGGCGGGGTCCCGCCTCGTCGCTCTGATCATCCGGAGCTGGGTGGCGGTGAGGGGGTAGGCGTCGACGACTCCCGGAGGGAGTCCGTCGAGTGACACGCCCGGGGATTCCCCGGCGCTGCCCACCGACTCCGCGGTCTCGGGCTCGGGCGCCCGCGCCGCCAGCCTGCGGACCAGGGCCCGCACCGTGCGCGCCTCCATCACATCGCGCAGCGCGGCACCGGGGAACTGCCTGCGCAGTTTGGCGAGGATGCGGATGGAGCTGATCGAGTCCACGCCGGTGTCGAGGTAGTTCTCCTCCGCCCCGATCGTCTCGCTGCCGACCACCTTCGCGATGATCGCGGCGACGGTACGCTCCGCGGCGTCCGGACGGCCGTCGGCCGCTTCCTGGCCCGCGTACCGTTCGAGGGCGGCCAGGAATTCGCCCAGGAACTGCTCCGCCGTGGAGGTCTTGACCCGCCCGGGGTCGTGCGACACGGCGAGCTGCGTCGCACCGGCGAAGTGGTCCCGGTGCACGTGGACGGTCATCGGGAAGCTGGTGAGTTCGAAGTACCGGGCGTTCTCGATCGTCACCGGGTCGCGCGTGGCAGCGGCCGTGTCACCGGCCGTCGCGTAGGAGTGGAAATCGGTGTAGTTGAAGACCACGTCGAAGAGAGCTCCGCCCTGCTGCCGCTCGATGTCGGCGAGGGGGAACCGCTGGAGCGGGACGAGTTCCCGTTCGCGTTCGAAGACCGAGGCCGGCAGCTCCGCGTCGTCCGCCTCGCGCACCTCGACGGGCAGCGGAAGGGTGTTCAGGAACAGGCCGACCATCTCGCTGCCGCCGGGCACGTCCGGCCGGCCGTTGCCGACCAGCCCGGTGACCACGTGGGACCTGCCGGTCAGGTCCGCCAGGGCCGCGCAGTGCGCGGCCAGATAGAGGGATTTGAGCGGGAGTCCGAGGGCCGCGGCGCGCAGGCGCAGCCGCTCCTCCAGCCCTGCCGGAACGGCCTTCTCCAGTACCGCGGTGTCCATCGTCGCCGGCGCCGCTGATCCGTGGTGGCCCGCCAGCAGCGTCGCGGAGAAGCCGTCGAGCAGCCTGCGCCAGGCTTCCTCGTCCGCCGGGCGTCGTGCGCTCTCGCGCTCCAGTGCCACGTAGGTGCCGTAGCCGGGGTCTGGGGCGGCGTCGGCCGTCCGTCCGGCGGGGAGCCCGGCGCAGCGGCGCCGGATCTCCTCGATGACGAGGGCGACGCTCCACCCGTCGAGGATCAGGTGGTGGAACGAGAAGGCCAGGTTGACACGGCCGTCGCCCCGTACGTGGGCGCAGAAGCGCAGGGGCGGGCCGGCGAGGTCCAGGGGGCGGCGCTTCTCGGCGTCGATCCACTGCTCGACCGCCCGGTCCTGCGCGTCGGTGGGCAGCCCGGTGAGGTCCACGACCTCCAGGGACGGGGCGGCGCCGGCCGCGTCCGGGCGGAGCACGACTTGGAGCGGCTCGTCGTAGCGCTCCAGGTCGAAGCGGGACCGTAGCTGAGCGTGGTGTGCCACGGTTTCCCGTACGGCACGGCCCAGTTCGGCCGGGTCGGCCACGCCGGCGAACTCGTAGTCGAAGATGTCGTGGTAGACGGGGGAGTCCTCGTTGAGCAGCGAGTGGTAGATCATGCCCGACTGGAGCTTCGTCAGCGGCCAGGCGTCCTCCGCCGCCGCGGGGAGCGCGGCCTTGTCGTCGGCCGTCAGCAGTCCGAACGCCTCGGTCGCGGCCGGGTGGGCAGACGCCGGGTCTTGTCGGGTCAGCGAGGCGGCAAGCTCCGCGATCGACGTGTGTGCGAACACTTCGCGCAGGTTGACCGCGTATCCGGCCGCACGCAGCCGGGAACTGACGCGCAGTGCCGTGATCGAGTCGCCGCCGAGGGCGAAGAAGTTGCTGTCCGCGCCGACCGGTTCCCGAAGGCCGAGAACGTCCCGCCAGGCACGGGCCACGTCCTGTTCGGCGGTCGTGGCGGGCGGGCGGCCGGCCCGTTCGGCCGATGCCGTGTGAGCCGTCGGCGAAGGCAGGGCACGCCGGTCCAGCTTGCCGTTGGGAGTGGTGGGCAGCTCGGGGACCTCGATGAGGTGGTGCGGGACGAGGAATTCGGGCAGCAGCTTCCGCAGCCGGGCACGCAGGTCGTCGGGGTCGAACGCGGTGCTCACGACGTAGGCGGCCAGCGCCTGCGCGGGACCCGACGCGTCCACGACGACGGCCGCGTCCTGGACGCCGGGCAGGTCGCGCAGGACCGCGGCGATCTCGTCGGGCTCGACCCGCAGACCGCGCAATTTGACCTGGTTGTCGATGCGTCCCAGGTATTGGATCTGACCGTCGGGCAGGAAGCGGGCCAGGTCGCCGGTGCGGTAGAGGCGGGCCCCCGGGGCCGTTCCGTAGGGGTCGGGGACGAACACCCTGGCGTTGAGGTCGTCGCGCCGGTGGTACCCGGTCGCCACCGCGACGCCGCCGATGCACAGTTCCCCCGGAACGCCGACCGGCTGGAGCTGTAGGTCCCGGTCCAGGACGTACAGCCGCACGTTGTCGATGGGCTTGCCGATGGGGACGAGCTCTCCGGGGTAGTCGGCCCGGCAGGGCCAGTGCGAGACGTCGATCGCGGCCTCGGTCGGGCCGTACAGGTTGTGCAGTTCGCAGGAGGGGAGCGTGGCGGCGAAGACCTCGATGGATTTGCGGGAGAGTGCCTCGCCGCTGCAGATGACCCGCTTGAGCGGGCCGCAGTGCCGGGCGAGTTCCTCCGCCTCCAGGAACACGTTCAGCATCGAGGGGACGAAGTGCACGGTCGTGACGGCCCGGGACCGGATGAGTTCCTTGAGGTAGTCGGGGTCCCGGTGTCCGCCGGGCCGGGCCACGACGATGGCGGCCCCGGTCATCAGTGGCCAGAAGAACTCCCATACCGAGACATCGAAGCTGTACGGGGTCTTTTGGAGCACCCGGTCCGCCCCCGCACCGTCGTTCAACGGGAAGGCGGACTGCATCCAGTGGAGCCGGTTGGCCAGCGCGTCATGGCGGTTGATCACGCCTTTGGGCCGCCCCGTCGATCCGGAGGTGTAGATCATGTACACGGGCGAGTCGGGGCCCAGCTCGCGGACGGGATCGGTGTCGTCCTCGTGGTCGAGGGACTCGTCCGGGAGGACGAGGAGCTGTGCGGCGGCGCTGCCGAGGGCCGGGAGGTGGTGTTGCTGGGTGAGGATCAGTGGAACACCGGCGTCCTGGATCATGAACTCGACGCGGGCGGCGGGGTATTCGGGGTCGATGGGCACGTACGCGCAGCCCGCCTTGACGACGGCGAGCAGCGCGATCACCATTTCCGCGGAGCGCTCCATGAACACCCCGACGAAGGGACCGGCCCCGGTCGCCGCGAGGATGGTGCGGATGCGGCTCGCCACCTGGTTGGCCCGCCGGTTCAACTCGTCGTAGGTGTACGCCTCGTCTTCGAACTCGACGGCCAGGCTGTCGGGGCTCCGGCGGACCTGCTCCTCGATGACATCGGCGATCGTGCCGTCCGGGTGGGCGACCTGCGTGTTGTTCCAGTCGCCGAGGATCAGGTTCCGATCCTCCTCCCGGGTCATCGACGGCGTGCCCACCGGTGCGTCGACGCCGGCGTCGGCCAGCGAGGCCAGCAGTCGCGTGTAGTTGCGCAGGATCCGCTCCCCGGTGTCCCGGTCGAACACATCCGTGTTGAACTCGAGCTCGAACTCGTACGCGTCCTCTGCCCGGTTGACGTACAGCATCAGGTCGAACTTGGCGGCTGTCCGGCGGACGGGGTGGTACCGGGAGACCAGTCGCGGGCCGAGGTCGATGGAGGGACGGCCGTCGAGCATCGTGAGCATCGTCTGGAAGACCGGGTTGTGGTTCCGGGCCCGCTCGGCCCCGAGTGCCTCCACCACCTTCGGATAAGGCGCGTCGCCGTCGTCCAGCAATCGCTCGGCGGCCTTCTGGGCGCCGGACAGCACCGTGCGGAACGTATCCTCCGGGTCCACGGGTACGAACAGGGGCAGGGTGTTGACGTAGCAGCCGACCTGTTGGAAATCCTCGACGCCCGGCCTGTTCAGCACCGTGGTGCCGATGGCGAACCCTTCCTGACGTGTGTAGCGGTGCAGCAACAGCGCATAGGCGGCGAGGAACACCGGGAACGCGGTGCTGCGGCAGGCGCGGGCGCATTCCTTCAGCAGCGGTTCGATGTCCGCGCTGGGCACGGTGATGGTCATGCTGTCGCCGCGGAAGGTCTGAACCGCGGGTCGCGGGCGGTCCAGTGGCATGCCGAGCAGTTCCGGGGCGGCGGCCAGCGACCGGCGCCAGCGCTCGACGGCGGCTGTCTGCTTCTCGTCTGCGGCCGCCGAGCGGCTCTCCGTGACGAAGGCGCGGAACGCGGCGCCGGAGAGGGGACGCTGCGGCGGCCTTCCGGTGGTCGCCAGGGTGCGGTAGTTCTCGCCTATCTCGTCGAGGATCAGGCGGATGCTCCAGTCGTCGATGACGATGTGGTGAGCTGTCAGGCCCAGGAGCCAGATGGCACCCGGTAGTGCCACCACGACCGCCCGCAGCAAGGGAGCCGCGCTCAGGTCGAACGGTCGCCGGTGGTGTTCGGCGAGCACCTCCTCCGCCCGGATACGGGCTTCGGCAGCGGTGAGGGTGCGCAGGTCGACTACGGTCGTACTGTCGGGAAGGGTGTCCCCGCCGGCGTCGTGCACCCGGGCCCGCGGTCCGTCGGGCGTCTCGTGGAACGTCGTGCGGAGTGCGTCGTGCCGCAGGACGGTGGCACGGATGGCGTGGCGTAGCGCGTCCGGATCGAGGTCGCCGGACGTTTCGAAGGCCACCGATTCGTTGTACGCGGGCTCGTCGGAGCCGGCGAGCTCATGGAAGAGCCAGAGGCTTTCCTGGGTGTACGAGAGCGTGCTTGCGCCTGTGTCCGGTTCCCCGGCCATACCGCACTCCAAACTCGGAACGAAACTCGGCTCGTTGAGGTGACGAGCGATGTAGATGCAAGGGATGGCGCCCTGCCGCACGAGGTCCGGGGCACCCGGGTGTTCCGGACGCGCGCTCCGGGCCGTGCCGTGCGGTGTCCGGTACGGCGGGCGGGGCGCCGCTGTCCACGTCCCGGCATGCCGAGGAGCCCGTGCTTTCCGGGCCCTCGCGATGACGGGGACTGATCCTGCGGGACCCGGCCGGGTGGGCCGGATCCCGGACCGCGGCTAAGGCGCCGTCACGGCCTCGTGGAACGGATCGAACACCTCGTCGTACGGGCGCAGGATGGAGCTCAGCGTGTCCGGCGCCGCCGCGTCCCGATCCGGACACTCGCCCGTGACGGGCTCGGTGTTGATGGAGATGTGTCCGGCGACAGTGCGGGCCAGACGGACGGCCGTGTCGGCGTCGGCGGCGCGTACGATGACGTGCCCGCAGCGATCGTCCGACCAGCGGAGTTCGGACACCACCGAACCCGCCTTCACACTCACCGACACCTCTTCCACCCCGTCGACGGCCCGCGCCGTGTCCAAGCCGGTGACGGAGGTGACGACCCCCGGGGCCGCGGTCAGGAAACGGATGGCGGCCGCGCCGCGGGCGGGGTGCAGATGACCGTCGAGCGGGGCACCGTGGCCGACGAGGCGATAGGTGGCCTCCTCCATGTCGACCCCGTACACCATCCTGACGAGATCATTGATCCGGTCGCCCCCGCGGCGGGTGTGCGATTCGACGACCCGCGGTCCCTCGGCGGTGAGGATGATCTCTGTGTGCGACGGGCCGTCCTCAAGACCGACCGCGTCGAGCAGCCGCACCGTCAATACGCGGATCCGGTCGAGCTGGTCCTCCGCCAAGGGCGCCGGAATGACGTGCCCGAGTTCCACGGTACCGCCCTCGGTGTCCTTTGCGGTCACCGCGATGATCGTGTGCCGACCCGATTCGGAAAACGCTTCCACGCTCAGTTCGGGACCGACCAGAAGCTTCTCGACCTGGAATTCACCGAGCTCGAACGACTGGCACCACGCCCATACGTCGTCGACGTCCTCGACCGACTCGATCCGGCGCACTCCGAGGCTGCCCGAGCCTTTGGTCGGTTTGACGATGGCCGCCCCGTTGGAGACGACGAACTCACGGAGCCGGGCCAGGGTGGGATTCACCTCATAAGGGACGGCCCCGATGCCCTGTTCGTCCAGTAGTGCCCGCATCGCGGACTTGTCGTGCAGCAGCCGGGCGCAACGTTCCGATGTGCCGGCAATTCCCAGGGTGTCGGTCAGATGACCGGCCACCAGCTGTGCTGCCTCGGTCTGTGTGACGATCCGCGTGATCGGTGCGATCCGGTGCAGCGCGGTGGCCATGGCGGCGGCGCTGGGCACGTGCTGATAGTCCACCAGGGCGAGCTGCTCGCAGTGTGGAATCAGTGTGGGATCGAACTGTGACGGCTTTTGCATATAGGCAACGTCTATACCGGCCGACTTTGCCTTCGAAACTAATCGGATGCTGTCCCCAATAACGAGCACGCGCCCCCGTAACACGATCATCTCCCCGTTTTCGATCGCTCTCCTCTGAAGCCGTCCGTGAGGCTAGCACAACCGCGGCTGTACACCCAGGGACCAAGCGAAGATCGGCGGGCAGCGTTGCCCGTGCAGGGCTCCTGCCTGCGGGGATGGAGATTGCGCGGCAGGAAATGTTCGTCTTGTGGACGACAAACTGTAACGATTCGTCGACGGCGTTCCACTTCCGCCTCTTCCGGATGACGAAGCGAAGGATCATGCCGCCTGTACCTCGTTCCTTGCGATGCCAGCGTGATCGGCGTGGTCGAGCGTGAAGTGGGCATAGGGGCGGATCAATGAGCTTCTTCAGCGTTGCCGCTCTAGAGTGAGGACGGCCTTGGCGATTGACGTCATGCGGTTGGGGCTGCACCGGGATCTGCGCCAGGACTTCAGGCGGGCGACGCCGCGTTCGACGGGTGCCCGTGCCGCGGCCAAGGCACGGTTGCGGGTCCCGGCCTCCGGGGTCGGTGACGACCTGCACGTTCACGCCGTGGCGCCGGTGTTTGTGGGAGTAGTCGGCCCGGCCGTCGCCGACCCGGTCGCACTCGGCGAGGGTCCCGTCGAGAAGGACGAAGTCGGGATCACGCTCGCGCAGCGTCTTGAGCAGCCCCGGCGCACGTGCGGCGAGCAGGTCGACGACCGCGTTGGTGTAGGCGTGGGCGGTGGACTCGCTGATCCCGAAACCGGCAGCGATCTTCGCCAGAGTGGTGTGTTCGCGCAGGTACACCAGTGCCACCATCGCGCGCTGGGACGGACGGAGCTTGCACCGCCGGTCGCCCTCACGGGTGACGATCAGCATGGTGACCCACTCCACGAGCGCATGCGGTAGGTCGAGTGCGGCAGGATGGATGACCAACGAGGCCCCCGAGCAACGTGATTGAGACGTCAGACATCTCGATCAACAGCTCGGGGGCCTCGCTCGTTGCGCGTCACGGCCCATCACCCGATCGGTGGCCAACTCGAAGAAGCTCAATGGCGTCCTTATACCTTTCAGTCATGATTCATTCAGCCTCTTCCAGCGCGCCGAGGACGCCAAGGTCGATACCGGCCCGACCACGGCCCACGCCCCGAAGGTGGAGGCCCCCGTCCTGGTGGGCGTCGGCGCCCACAACGCCGACAACGCCATCCGCCTCGGCTCCGACATGTCCGACCCGGTCCACGCGGCCGACAACGCCGCCCACACCGGCAACCACACCCCCGGCGGCCACGCCCCGGACGGCATGCCACGCAACGACCTCAACACCACCCCGGGCACCCCCCACCCGGGCGGCGACACCCCCTCCATCGGCGGCCACCCCGACGGCCCGTCCACGGGCAGCCACCACCCCGACAGCCCGGGCACCGGAAGCCACCCCGACGGCCCCTCAACCGGCGGCGCCCACCCCGACGGCCCGTCCACGGGCGGCCCCCACCTCCCGGACACCCCGGGCGCGGGCGGCCTGGACGACGCGGCGCGTGCGGGCGACGACGCGACCGGCAACGGCCCGGTCACCCGGGAACCGGTGGAGCGACCCAGCTTCATGCAGCACGGCGACAATCCCTACGGGCCGCACCTGACCGAGGCCCAAGTCGAAGAGATCCAGGTGTACCGGGCCAACGAGGAACCGGGGTATTTCGACGACTACTACAAGAACAACGGAAATCGGAAGAACCTCGATTTCGTAGACGAGAGCGGCAGCACGCCACCGCAGCTCACCAGGGCGGACGAGCATTCTCCCTGGATTCGCGCGAAGGACGCTCCCGAACCACCTACGCCGCACTATCTTGATCCCAAGTACGTGCACGAGGCTCCGGGTTCCGTCACCGATCCCGCACGTCTTGCCGGGCTGAAAGAAGCCACACGGAAGCGTTTCTATTCGGTATGGGCGGATCAGCTCGCCGATACGTTCAAGAAGGAAGCGGACACCAACCACGCGCTTCACGGCACCGAGGCCACCGCGCACGACTTGGCGGAGGGTCGCGAGGCGTACCGTCACTACCACAAGTCGATGATCGAAGAGACGGGTGCCCATGGCGAGTACGTCGCGGAGCACCACTACATCGCCGAGCGCTACGCCGGGTCCGCGAAGGAAACGCTGCACGGCCCCAAGAACGGCAATGACCAGTTCGACCAGGTGTGGCGCACTGCGGATGGTCGTTATGTCGTGGTCGAAGCGAAGAGCAGTGTCAACACCCAGCTCGGCCGTCGAAACCTCCCCGACGGCCGCAGTGTTTCGCAAGGTTCCCAGGAATATTTCTTCGACATAATCCGCGAAATGAAGGAGCGCGGTAAGACCATCCCGAGCGAGCGGAGGCTCGCGAAGGCGCTGGAAGACGCCTTCGATGACGGAAAGCTGGAATATGTGGTCGTCAAGGGCGACCGAAACGGGCTCCAGTACAGTGGCTACCAGTACCAGCGCTTCGACATCAGTAAGGGGACCCTCCGGTGACCACCATAGTCAGTAGGCACTTTGCGTCACCGGGGGCAACGGAAGAAGAGTGGGCCGAGTCGCTCGGTGAGGACCTGGCCGATGACATCGACAAGCTGGAGCGGCGCCCCCACGCCCTGGGGCGGGTCTTCAACAACGCGCTCCTCCACCTCGGCGCACGTTGCACGGTCGACCCCCGTGCGGCGAAGCTGGAGACCTGGGAAGCGGTCGTCAACGCCCTGCAGGTGGGATCCGCCATCTTCGCCACGGCTTCCGCGACCGAGGGGACCGTGGAGTGCCGGATCAACCGTCAGATCCGAACGCTGCCGGCCACGGGTAAGGATCAGGGCCTCACCGACCTCGGGACCTGGCTGACCACGTTCTGGCTCGCCGTGGTGTGCCGCGACCAGGCTCGGATCACCGAATTGGCCCGCTTCCCGCTCGACCGGCTCCATGGGGGCGGGTTCGACGAGTTCGTCCGGCACTGGGTCGACACGTTGCAGACGTACTGGCTGCAGGGGCCGGACTTGGTGGGGAAGTTGACCCGCGCCGTCGAGATGTCGACTCCGGGCATCGCCGTACAAGCTCCGCGGGAGCTGCTGGAGGGGGTGCTGGCACCTCCGATCAACCTCTTCTACCTGTTCATCACCCAGAACGCGGACGGGTTCAACGAGGCATTGGTGCAGGCACTGGAGCTACACAAGGCGTACTGGACGGCTGACGAGAAGCGGGTGGAGAGCCCGGGCGGTCATCTCGCGCTGGCCCCTTTGGCCATCGCGTGCTTCGCCTTCGACGGCAAGATGCCGATCGAGGTCGAGTCGGGCTACCTTCCGCACCACCTGCTGACCCGTGGGTGGCTCGGCGAATTCCCCATCTGACGGGCGGGCCGGTCGCTGGGAACCATCGAGACATCGCACGGCGCCAGGACGAGCGCGGTCATGACGCCCCTGAAGGTGGCGCACGTCCGGTGCATCGGCGACCCCGGCGCGGTCATACCGGAGACCTGGGAGTCCTGGCTGCCGGCAATGCAGGTGCACTTCCGCGGTGTTCGCGGCCACCGCCACGGACCGCGAGTCGGGCACCTGCGAGATCCGCCAGGAGGGCCGGGAACTCGCGACAGCCGGGCGGCAGTTCTACCTGAACGCCGGTACCTTGTCCAGGCCTCTACCTCGCCCTGATCTGCCGGTAGACCGCCCGCCTCGACGTGCCGGCCAAGGTGCCGGTGTCACTGAGCTTCTTCAGCGTTGCCGCTCTAGAGTGAGGACGGCCTTGGCGATTGACGTCATGCGGTTGGGGCTGCACCGGGATCTGCGGAAGATCCGCCAGGACTTCAGGCGGGCGACGCCGCGTTCGACGGGTGCCCGTGCCGCGGCCAAGGCACGGTTGCGGGTCTTCTCGGTGGGGGTGAGGTCTTGCCGGGGCCTGCGTTTGATGCCGGTGGTCAGCCAGGGACCGCCGCCCTGGTAGGCGAGATCAGCCACGATGGGAACGCCCTGGCGCTCACAGATCCGGATGATCCGGTGAGTGCGGGCGGCGGTCAGGTCGTGGGTGCGGCCCGGCAGGGCGGGCGAGAGCCACAGCAGCCGGCCTCCGGGGTCGGTGACGACCTGCACGTTCACGCCGTGGCGCCGGTGTTTGTGGGAGTAGTCGGCCCGGCCGTCGCCGACCCGGTCGCACTCGGCGAGGGTCCCGTCGAGAAGGACGAAGTCGGGATCACGCTCGCGCAGCGTCTTGAGCAGCCCCGGCGCACGTGCGGCGAGCAGGTCGACGACCGCGTTGGTGTAGGCGTGGGCGGTGGACTCGCTGATCCCGAAACCGGCAGCGATCTTCGCCAGAGTGGTGTGTTCGCGCAGGTACACCAGTGCCACCATCGCGCGCTGGGACGGACGGAGCTTGCACCGCCGGTCGCCCTCACGGGTGACGATCAGCATGGTGACCCACTCCACGAGCGCATGCGGTAGGTCGAGTGCGGCAGGATGGATGACCAACGAGGCCCCCGAGCAACGTGATTGAGACGTCAGACATCTCGATCAACAGCTCGGGGGCCTCGCTCGTTGCGCGTCACGGCCCATCACCCGATCGGTGGCCAACTCGAAGAAGCTCATTGATCGGGGAGGGCGGGCGTACTTCACGTTGTTCGTCGCCGGCCGGGCACGGACCCGTCTCCTCGACCACTGGACCCAGCGGCTGCGCCACCTGACTCGGTCTCCGCCGTCCTGCCTGGCCCGCCCACTCTGGGGTCGAGCCGGCAGGGTGCCGGATGGCCCGCGCGCCCACAGCGTGCCATTCGATCTTGATCAGCCGATCGCAGCCATCGCGGCGTAGGGGCGAGCCTCGCGGTGGCAGGCGGCCGGTGTCAGGGCTGGGTTGGTGACGTGGCGATGAAGCCGCCGCGCGGGCAAGGCGGTTCGAGACCGACGGGGCGCTCGGTGTGAGCCGCACCCTGGCTCGGGGCACCAACACCACCCACCTGACCGGGGGCCCCGCTGCTCGCCCCCTACGGCTGCGCCCACCCCATCAAGACCGCCAAGGGCTGCTCCAGCCGTCCGGGAACATCGGCTTCACAGCAGGAACTTGCGGCTCATGACGCGTTGTGCCTCGTATGACTCACCTCGGCTGTGCGCGTACGACCCCCGGCGGCGTGTTGGGGTCATGGTGTGGGTGCGATGGTCTTCCGGGACGGGTGGGGGCCGCCGTCATGCAGTTTTGATGTGTGCGGCACGTCTTGACGCCATGTCAGTGTGTGGTGATAGTGAGTGCCACTTGGTGTGGGCAGCCGCGTACCTCCCCTCAGAATTACAGGTCTGCCATCGCTCGTACCAGAAATTGTTAGCGCTAACAAAGCTCTCCTCCCATCCGACGTGCAGGAGCTCTTTATGGCCTTCCATCAGTTGATCAGCCGTACGCGGCGCACCCTTCTCGCTGCCGGAGCGACGGTCGCACTCACCGCCGGGTTCATCACCGGTACGGCTGCCACTTCGCAAGCCGCCACGCAGGGGCCGTGCGACATCTACGCGGCGGGCGGTACGCCCTGTGTGGCGGCGCACAGTACGACGCGGTCACTGTACGGTTCGTACGGTGGCGCGCTCTACCAGGTCAAGCGCGCTACGGACGGCGCACTCAAGGACATCGGCGTGCTCAGCCCCGGCGGCTACGCCAACGCCGCCGCACAGGACGCCTTCTGCACCGGCACCAGCTGCGTGATCACCGTCATCTACGACCAGTCCGGCAAGGGCAACCACCTCTCCCAGGCGCCGGCCGGCGGGGCGGCCGGCGGGCCGGACGACCTGGCCAACGCGGTCGAGGCCCCGGTCACGGTGGGCGGTCACAAGGCGTACGGCGTCTACATCGCGCCCGGAACCGGCTATCGCAACAACCACACCAACGGCATCGCGGTCGGCGACCAGTCCGAGGGCATGTACGCGGTCCTGGACGGAACGCACTACAACGGCGGCTGCTGCTTCGACTACGGCAACGCCGAGACCAGCAGCAATGACACCGGCAACGGCCACATGGAGGCCATCTACTTCGGCAACATCAAGGTCTGGGGGTACGGTTCCGGCGCCGGGCCGTGGGTGATGGCAGACCTGGAGAACGGACTGTTCTCCGGGGTCAACGCCCGGTACAACGCCAACGACCCGAGTGTCAGCAACCGCTTTTTGACCGCGGTCGTCAAAGGGGCGCCGAACCAGTGGGCGATTCGCGCGGGCAACGCTCAAGCGGGCGGCCTTTCCACGTACTACAGCGGGCCTCGGCCCAACGTGGCGGGGTACAACCCGATGCACAAGGAGGGTGCGATCATCCTCGGCATCGGCGGCGACAACAGCAAGGGCTCGGCGGGCACCTTCTACGAGGGCGTCATGACCTCCGGCTACCCCTCGGACACTACCGAGAACGCTGTCCAGGCCAACATCGCCGCCACCGGATACAGCAGCGTCGCCACCGAAGCCGGCGCCCTGACACCGGGTTCACGCGTGTCACTGCGAGCCACGACGACGTGCTGCAACCGCGACTTCCTCACCCATGCCGACGCGGACGACAAGGCCACCATCTCGCCAGTTGATTCCGCAAGCCCTTCCGCCCTCAAGGCCGATGCGACGTGGATCGTCCGTGCCGGCCTGGCGAACAGCTCTTGCCTCACGTTCGAGTCGCTCGACAAGCCCGGCCGGTTCCTCCGGCACTACAACTTCGAGCTCCGCCTCGGCGCGGACGACGGGGGAAGCCCGTTCGCCCAGGACGCCACCTTCTGCCCCACCGCCGGTAACAGCGGGACCGGCTATTCCTTCCAGTCGGTGAACTACCCAACGAAGTATGTGCGCCACTACAACTACTCGGTCTACGTCGCCGGCAACGGGGGAGCCAACAGCTGGGACAACAGCACCAGTTGGAGTGCCGATACCAGCTGGCTGGTCGCCCAGCCCTGGAGCTGAGCCGCCTCGCTCGGCGGACGGGGGCGGGGGCGGGACCCGGCCGGTTGCGGCCGGGCCCAGGTCCGCGGCGACGAGAGGGCCGTCGTCGTCGGTGGCGCCGCCTTCAGGACGGCGGATACGGATGGCTCCGAAAGGACGGAATCCGGGCGGAACTCGGCCGCATGACGACCGCCGCCACGCAGGCGCACCCCCTCCCGGCCGCTGCCCCTACCTCCCTCCGGGCACGGCTGCGCCGGCGCTGGTCGCAGCGGGCTGCCGTGAGAGAAGGCAGGTAGCGCGCAGTCGCAGTCCCTCGGCCGACAGGCCAGAGCTTCGCCATCCGGAGCGGCGCCATGAGTGTGGACCTGAAGCGGGCAGGGACGGCAACCGGACGACCCCAGCGACGCCGTGCTCGACGTATCCGCCGCCGAACCGCTTGTATCGGCGGCCCCGTCCTGCGGCGAGACCAAGAAGGATTAAGGAAGTCCGACGGGATCCGGTTCACGCCGGGCGGCATGGTTCTGGCGGTCGCACCGCGTCGCCGGAGATCCCGGTCGGTCTGGTCTCTGTCGGGCAGGCGCCTGACGCTGTCTCAGTCGATCCGGTCCGTCCGCACCGTTTGGTGGATTTGCCGGGGCTTCGTCGGCTCAGGGCCGTTCGTGATCACCAGGGGACGACGCCGTCGTCCTCGAAGAACGAACCGGTCGGGCCGCCGTCGGGCAGGGTGGCGAGTCGGATCGCCGTGGCGGCGCCCTGTTCAGGGGTGCGGGGTCCGTGGAAGCCGGTGAAGTCGGTCGCGACCAGGCCCGGGCAGGCGGCGTTGATCAGGATGTTCGTGCCGGTGAACTGCCGGGCGTACTGCACGGTGAGGGCGTTGAGGAACGACTTCGACGGCGCGTAGGCCGCCATGATCGGGCCTATCTCGATGTCCGGGTCCGCCTGCCGGGTCAGGGAGCCGACGCTGCTGGAGACGTTGACGATGCGTGGCGAGGCCGAGCGCCGCAGCAGTGGCAGCATCGCGTTGGTCACCCGGACGACACCCATGACGTTGGTATCCACGACCGTGTGGAGCACCTCCAGGTCGAGCGCGGTCGGGTCCTGCTCCCACCCCGGGCCCATCTCCCCTGAGATGCCTGCATTGTTGACCAGGGCGTCCAGGTGTCCGGCCAGTCGTTCGATCATCTCCGCGGCATCGGTGACGCTCCGGTCGTCGGTCACGTCCAGCGGTACCCCGAACGCGTCCACGCCGAGGGCGCGCAGCTTCCCGACGGCGGTTTCGCGTCGGGTCTCATCACGGGCCCCCACGCCCACCCGGTAGCCGAGGCTGCCCAGCCCGGCCGCGATCTCGTACCCGATGCCCTTGTTCGCGCCGGTCACCAGCGCGATCATCGTTTCGCTCATGCCGATGATGGTGGCTCGCGGACGAACAGTGCGGCCAACACCGATACGGTGTCCTGTCATACCTGCCGGGTATCACCGCGTATGCTGCGGCCGTGGACACCCTGGAGACCCGCGAGTTGAGGTACTTCGTGGCCGTCGCCGAGGAATTGCACTTCGGGCGCGCCGCCGAGCGCCTCGGCATGGCCCAGCCGCCGCTGTCGCGGGCTATCCAGCAGCTCGAACGGCGCCTCGGGGTCTGCCTGCTGCAGCGCAACCGCCGCGGTGTCCGCCTGACCGGCGCCGGAGAGGTGCTGTTGCACGAGGGCCGGGCGGCCCTCGACGCGACCGCCGCCGCCGCTCGCCGCACCCGGCGCGCCGGCGGCGCCGACAGCCCCGGCGGCCCCCGTAACCGGCTGGTCCTCGCAGTGAAGGCCGCCGCGTCCCACGAACTGCTGCGGAAACTTCTCGACGCCTACGCGGCTGAGCCCGACAGTGCCGAGATCGAGGTGCTGCCGTGCGGCATTTGCGAGCAGGAAGAGCTGCTGCGCGACGGACGCGCCGATGTCGCGCTCATGCACACGCCGTGGAACTCCCTCGCCGGGTTCGACAGCGAGGCACTGACGACCGAGGGGCAGGTCGCCGTCCTGCCTGCCGCGCACCCCCTCGCCGCCCGCGAGACCTTGTCCCTGGCCGATGTCAGGGACGTCCCCGATCTGCCGCTCGCCCGCTGGCCCACCCGCGGCACCTATGCACCCGGCCCTGGCCCCGAGATCCACAACCAGACGCAACTGGCCCAGTTGATCGCCCTCGGGCGCACCGTGGCGGTCGTCCCCGACTCCGCCCGCTCCTGGTTGTGGGCCGAGCACACAGCCGTCCCCTTGACCGACGCGCCGCCCATCGTGACCCACATCGCCTGGCCCGCCCACAGCCGCTCCCTCGCCGTGGCCGGTCTGATCCGCGCGGCCGTAGGGCTATGACCAGCTCCTGTCCCCATCGGTCAGTGCCCGGGACGGCTCAGACACCACCGGGGTTTGCGGGACCGGAGAAGCAGACCCGCGAGACCAGGCTCCGGCCCTTTCGCCGTATGCGCGTCCGGGGGGAGGGGGACGGGGCCTGGGCGGCTTCGACGCCCAGGGCGGTCAGCCGTACCTGCTGTCCGGCCGCCCGGGTAGCACTCCGGCGTGCGGCGGCCGTGACGTCTCTCCGGACTCAGTCGCCTACACGATCGTGCCCCGGGCTTCCTGCGGGGCACCGGTCTCCTTGCGGGGAATTCCACCCTCTTCCGGAAGGCCGACTTCTGATCGACTGACGCGCGTTCCCTCCCCGGCGGGGGCATCTCCACCCCGTGACGGCTGCCGCCGCAGCCAGCCGCCGCGGGCGCTGCGGCGTGCGGCGTGCGACGCTGGAGGAAGAACGTCCACGAGCACCCGGACCCGAGCGCCGGGTGACGCGGGAGGTCCGATGGGACGCGATGTCCCGGCGCTGATGTTCACCCGGGAGGACCGGCGCCGCTACCGGAACAAGACGCAGTCCTGCCTCGACGCGTTCGCCCGCATGCTGCGCGAGGCCCGTTTCGACTACGAGCGGCCCCAGGTCGGCCTGGAGATCGAGCTCAACCTGGTCGACGGTTCCGGCGAGCCGGCCATGTGCAACAGCGACGTTCTCGCCGCCATCGCAGACCCCGCCTGGTCGACTGAGCTGGGCCGCTTCAACCTGGAGATCAACCTTCCGCCCCGGCGGCTGGCCGAGGGCGGTCCTGACGCCTGGGAGCGTGAGATCCGTGACGCGCTCAATCACGCAGAGGAACGGGCCGCGACGGTCGGCGCCCACCTCGTCATGATCGGCATCCTGCCGACGCTCCAGCAGAAGGACGTGGGAGGGCACGCCCTCTCGGAGAATCCGCGCTACCACCTCCTGAACGAGCAGGTGTTCGCGGCCCGCGGCGAGGACCTGCGGATCGCGCTCGACGGGGTGGAGAGGCTGCGGGCCTACGCCGACACGATCACCCCCGAGGCGGCCTGCACCAGCGTCCAGTTCCATCTCCAGGTCGCCCCCGACGACTTCGCCGCCTACTGGAACGCGGCGCAGGCCATCGCGGGGGTCCAGGTCGCCCTCGCCGCCAATGCGCCCTTCCTGTTCGGCAAGGAGCTGTGGCGAGAGACCCGTATCCCGCTGTTCGAGCAGGCCACCGACACCCGCCCCGAGGAGATCAAGGTGCAGGGCGTACGGCCCAGGGTGTGGTTCGGGGAGCGCTGGATCACCAGCGTGTTCGACCTCTTCGAGGAGAACCAGCGCTACTTCCCCGCGCTGCTTCCCCTCTGCGAGGACGAGGACCCGCACGCCACCCTCCACGCGGGGAACGTGCCCGAGCTGGCAGAACTGAGTCTGCACAACGGAACCATCTACCGGTGGAACCGACCCGTGTACGCCGTCGCCCACGGCAAACCGCACCTGCGCGTGGAGAACCGGGTGCTGCCGGCCGGGCCGACCGTGGCCGACATCCTCGCCAACGGCGCCTTCTACTTCGGCCTGACCCGGGCGCTGGTCGAGGAGGAGCGCCCGGTGTGGTCCCGCATGTCCTTCTCCGCCGCGGAGGAGAACCTGCACCTGGCCGCCCGGCACGGAATCGACGCCTCGCTCTACTGGCCCGGCATGGGTGAGGTCCCGGCCGCCGAACTCGTCCTGCGCCGACTGCTGCCGCTGGCGCACCGGGGCCTGGAAGCCACGGGCATGGACGACATGTGGCGTGAACAGCTGCTGGGCGTGATCGAACAGCGCTGTGTGTCCGGGCGCAACGGCGCCACCTGGCAGTCGGAGATGTTCCACCACCTCGACGACAACCTGCGCCGCCACGAGTCGTTGCGTCGGATGACGTGCCAGTACATGGACTTCATGCACATGAACGCCCCGGTCCACAGCTGGCCCGTCGACTGAACAGTCCTCTCGCCCGGTCTCAGCCTGCGCCCTCGTGCGCGCCGACCTTCCGGGAGACCGCGTCCTGGAGCGGTGTCATCCGGTCCACCAGCTGCTGGAAGTCAGCGGTCCGGCCGTCGGACCACTGGCCCATGGCGACCACCATGACCCGGCCGTGGCCGGTGAAAGCCTGCACCAGCCCGCTGTCCGCGGGCAGCGTCGACAGACCCGATCCGGGAGGCGGAGCCTGAACAGCGACCTGGTAGTCGTCGAAGGCCATCGACAGTTCGGTCACCAACCTCAGAGTGTCCTGCGGGTCCTTCATCGTGAAAACGGCCATGTTGTACTGGTTGTTCCGGTCGTCCTTGTAGAGGGCGACCTGCTCGCCGACGCAGCCGGCGCTGTCCTCGATCATGGCGGCCAGCCGGCGTCCGACCTCTTCGGGCTCCGTGCAGGAGTCCATCACCCTCGAGCCCAGCCGGGTGAAGGTGGCCGCGGAAGCACCCTTGACCTGCTCCGGGAACAATTCGGCGAGCGGCATCACAGCAGGCGCGCCGGCGACCGCGGCCGTCGTGCTCCGCGGCGGCGCGGACGACGGCCGCGCGGTCGACGGCGCGGCGGACGTAGCCCTGGCAGGTGTGGGCGCGGCCGGAGCGGGAGCGGCGGTTCCGTTGCCGGGCGAGGCTCCGGCGTACTTCAGCACGGCGAATGCGGCCACCGCCGCCACCAGTGCCAGTGCCAGGTTCAGCGGCCATACGCGCCGCGTCCGGGGCGCGGGCTGCTGACCCGGGCTTTCTGCTTCGAACCGCCGGACGAAGTCATTCCACTCGTCCGGGTCCGGGTCGCTCCGACCCGTGGGTATCTCGTTGTTGTCAGGCACCCGAGAACCTTAGTGATCAACCCGACCCAACTGAATAGCGGCAGGTCACAGCCGTATTACTCTGCCGCCTCGGCGCGGACGACGGGGGAAGCCCGTTCGCCCAGGACGCCACCTTCTGCCCCACCGCCGGTAACAGCGGGACCGGCTATTCCTTCCAGTCGGTGAACTACCCAACGAAGTACCTGCGCCACTACAACTACTCGGTCTACGTCGCCGGCAACGGGGGAGCCAACAGCTGGGACAACAGCACCGGTTGGAGTGCCGAGACCAGCTGGCTGGTCGCCCAGCCCTGGAGCTGAGCCGCCCCGCTCGGTGAGCGGGGGGCGGGAACCGGCCGGTCCCCGCCCCCCGCCGTCGGACCTACTGCTCGTGTGCGCCGGCTGCCCGCCCTGTTTGGTCCTCGCCGGCTCCACCACCTTCGGCCGCGCCGGGACCGCTGTCGGCTGCGCCCCGTGCAGCGGCGACGGCCTGGGCGGCGGGAAGCAGGGAGTCAAGGTTGACAGCCCCTCGGCGGGCTCAGAGCGTCTCGCTCAGCGAGTCCGCCGGCCTCCGCCGCGCCGTCCGCGTGGCCGGCAGGGTCGCCGCCGCCACCGCACCCAGCACCGCTCCGACGATCACCGTCAGCAGCACGGGCAGTGACGGCGGCTGGGCGATGCCCGCGCCGATCCCGCTCGACGCGCCTTGCGCGTCCACGAGCCAGCGGCCGCTCACAACGCCCACCACCGTTGCGGCCACGGCGGAAACGAGCGCGGTCAGTCCGGCGGCCGCCACGATCATCGAGCCGATCTGCCGTGGCGTCAGCCCCATTGCCTTGAGTGCGAGCAGGTCCCGGCCCCGGTCGCGTACTCCCGCACTGATCAGGGTCAGCAGTTCGATCAGACCGATCAGCGCCAATACGGCGATCAGGGCGGCGATCACTGCGCGTGCCGGTTGCAGCCGGTCGGCCGGATTGGGCGTCTCCCGAATCTCCAGCTTTCCCCCGGTCGCCGCGGCGAGCGTGCTCCTCACGGCCCGAGGATACGCGCCCTTGCGCAGCAACAAGGCCTGGAAGTGAGGCCGTAGCCGCGGATCACGCTCGCGCAGCGCGTCCAGGGTGGTGGTGATGACGCGGCCACCGGAATCGGGCTCGATGCTTCGGCCGACGAGGTGCAGTATCTGTGGTCGTCCCTCGACAGTCATGCGTACCCAGTCACCGACCCGTACGCCGAGGAGGTCCAGCAGTCCCTGCCCGGCCACCGCCTCGTCCGGGCCGGTGATCGCCCGTCCCTCCACCACCGTGGAAGGGTAGGGGCGTGCGGTCGTACCCAGCCCGCGGAGCGTGACGGTGCCGGTCTGCCCCGGCACCAGGGCCGCCATCTCGGCGCCGGGATGGACCGCGGCGACGCCCGGGATCGCCGCCAGGGTCTTCTCCAACTCCGCGTCCGACGGCCCGGTCGGCTGATCGGCCCGTACGGTCAGGGCCGCGGACAGGCCCATCTGCGCGGGCCGGCTGCGGAACTGGTCCAGCGTCGACCACGCGACGAGCGCCACCGTGATCAGGAGGAGTGGCAGGGCCAGCCGGCCCACGGATGCCAGCGTCCGGGCACGGCGCGGGAACGCCGCGCGCCATCCGAGCACGAAGGCGGCAGGCACGCGCATCCCCAGGGCCCGCCTGCCCAGGGCGGTCATCGGCGCTGCGGCCGGCAACGCCGCGCGGGCCGCGGGCAGCGGTGGCACCCGACCGGCCCGCCAGGCCGAGACGCCCGTGGCAGCCGCGATCAGTAGGACCGAGCCGCAGGGGACGCCGATCATCAGCGCCGTGTGTCCAGGCAGGTCCTGCCAGACCGCCGCCGCTTCCCCGACGTGCCCCGGTATCCGGGCGCCCAGCAGGGCGATCGCCGTCGTGCCGAGGGTGACCCCGAGCAGCGCGAAGGCCGAATGCTGTACGAGAAACCCGCGGGCCACCTGGCCGGGAGTAAAGCCGACGGCCTTGAGGATGGCTATGTCCCGGAGCTGGCCGCGAACGCGCGTACCGACGGCTCCGGAAGCGGCGAGTGCCGCCGCGAGCAGCGCACCGAGACCGAACACGGCGAACATTTGTCCGAGGAGCCGGTCGTCCCCGCCCGCTTCCCCCCGGGCCTGCTGCCACTTGGTCACCTGGGCGACCCGGTCGGCGCCCAAGGCGGTCACCGCACGCTGGACCATGAAGTCGGTGTCTGCCGGATCCTTGAGGCGCAGCCCCACACTCTGCCCGGTGTCCGTGGGGGCGATCGCGTCGAGGGTGGGGGAGAGCACCCAGCCGATGCCCGGTGCGCCGCCCGGTTGGTAGCGGGGTTCGGGCACCTCGGCGATGCCGGCCACCCGTAGTTCGTGGGGGGCGCCGTCCGGTCCGGTGACCCGCACCGTCTCGCCCGGCTCCGCCCACAGCGCCCGTGCGACGGAATTCTCCAGCACGACGGCCGCGGCCGTGTTGTCCGCCGCGGGCAGCCAGCTGCCCGCGGTGAGGAGCGGCCGTCCGATCTCGGGGGGCCGCACCGAGGCCGCTCGCAGTGTCACCCCGGCTCGCGCGCCGCGCGACTCGACCGTCGTCGCCGCTGTGCGGTAGGGCCCGGAGAGGGCCGCGACCCCGTCCAGGTGGCCGAGGGCGGCCACGTCCGCGGCCCGGGCACGGGTGTGCAGCCAGATGTGCGCGCCCTGGGACTGGTTGAAGATCCGCTGCCACGGGTTCGCGGCGTAGCTGAACATCGCGCCGGCGAGCAGGAGCGAGGCGATGATCCCGGCACTGGCCACGACGACGAAGAGGGCTTCCCCGCGGTGTGCTCGGAAGTCGGCGTGCGCCCAGCGCAGAGTAGCCCGCACGCTCACTCCTTCAGTTCGAGTACGCGGGACACCCCGCCGGCCCGCCCGCGGCGTCCGTCGCCGAGCTGGGCGTCGTCGGCGATGCGGCCGTCGAAGAAACTGATGACGCGGTCGGCGGCGCTGGCCATCCGGGCGTCATGGGTGACCATCATGATCGTCTGGCCGCGCTGGTGGAAGCGGGAGAGCAGCCGTAGCACCTCCCGGGTGCCCTTGCTGTCGAGGCTGCCGGCCGGCTCGTCGGCGAGCAGCAGGGCGGGATGGTTGACCAGGGCCCGGGCGAGCGCGACCCGCTGCTGTTCGCCGCCGGAGAGTTCGCCGGGCATCGAGCGTTCGCGGCCTTCGAGCCCCAGTTCGGCGAGAAGTTCGGCGCGGGACTCGCGCGCGGATTTGGGGGAGGCTCCGGCGAGCAGAGCGGGAAGCTCGACGTTGTCGGCGACGGTGAGGTTGGAGACCAGGTTGAAGAACTGGAAGACGACTCCGACGCTGCGGCGGCGGAGCACGGCCCAGCGGGCCTCCCGGTACTCGTCGACGCGCACCCCGTCGATCCACAGCTTCCCGCCGTCGGGCCGCTGGAGGCCCCCGATCAAATGCAGGAGTGTGGACTTTCCGGCGCCCGACGGTCCGGTCACCGCGACGAACTCGCCGGGCTGGACGGTCAGGTCCACCTCGCGCACGGCGTGCACCGGCGTGCCTTCTCCGTGGTGCGTCTTGGACAGGCCCTCGGCCCGAACGATGGGCACGGCAGGAGCGGTCGCGGCGTCCTCGCTCATTCCAGCTCTTCCTGACAGCGTTCCAGCCAGTCGAGGTCGGCCTGCAAATGCAGCATGGCGCCCTCGATCAGCAGTTGTGAGATCTTGTTGTCGCGGTCTTCTGCCGCAGCCAGCTTCGACAGGTCCCGCATCGTGTTGAGGTATTGGCGTCGCTGCTTGTTGATCAACGCGACCGGGTCGGCCAGACCCGACTGAGGCGCCAGGGCGAGTTTCATGAAGAATTCGTCCCGTACCCGGGGCTCCTCGGCGGTGTCGTCGAACCAGGCGAGCACGGCCTCTTGCCCGGCGTCGGTCAGCCTGTACGTGCGCTTGTTGGGCCGGCCCGACTGCTCGACGTCCTCGCCTTCGATCAGACCGCTCTTCTCCAGTCGGCCGAGGGTGACGTAGATCTGGCCGACGTTGGGCTGAGGGTACGCGGCGCCCAAGAGCTTCTCAAGGTCCTGCTTCAGCTCGTAACCATGGGCGGGGCCACGGGTGAGGAGTGCCAGGAGCGGCAGCCGCACTCGCTCCGCCTCCCTCCCGCTCGGTAGTCGCCTGTTCACCCGGCAGTGGCCGGTTGGCTCCGCCTCCTGCCCGTCTGCCTGGACGTCTAGTATCGCCCATGCCTAACGGGTATATATAGGCCCCGATGGTCGGCGACGCAGCCGGATCGTGCATTGGGAGGAACCTATGCGGTGGATGCGTGCCGCGGGTAGGGCTCTCCTGGTCGTGGCGGTGGTGCTGGCTGGGTACGCGGGCTTCGACGTGCGCGCCCGCGACGCCGTGGCTTCCGGTGGCCGGGGCCCCATCACGCTGGTCACGGCGGGAGACCTGACCGGCTACCTCTCCCCGCTGCTCGACGACTGGAACGCCGGACATCCCGCCGAGCGCGTCACGCTCGTCGAGCTTCCGGACTCCGCCGACGAGACCCGTGCCCAGATGATCAGTGAACTGCGATCGGGCCGCAACCGCTTCGACGTGCTGAACATCGATGTCGCCTGGACGTCCGAGTTCGCCGCCGCCGGATGGATCGCCCCGCTCGACCGCAGCCGCTTCTCCCTGGACGCGTTCCTGCGGCCGGTGGTCGACACCGCCACCTTCGACGGCAGGCTGTACGCGGTCCCGTACGTCACCAACGCGGGGCTGCTCTACTACCGCAAGGACGTGTTGGACGCGGAAGGCGAACAGCCACCGCGTACCTGGGCCGACCTTGTCCGCCAGGCGCGCACTATCGCCCCGAAGCACGGACTGGACGGGTACGCCGGCCAGTTCCTGCCGTACGAGGGGCTGACCGTCAACGTCACCGAAGCCGTTCACTCGGCGGGCGGTTCGATCCTGCGCGACGACGGCGCCCGCGTGACGGTCGACTCCGACGCGGCGCGCGCCGGGCTGCGGTTCCTCGCGGACGGCGTTCGCGACGGTTGGATCCCACGGGACGCCCTCGGCTACAAGGAGGAGGAGTCCCGACAGGCGTTCCAGGAGGGCCGGCTGCTCTTCCTGCGGAACTGGCCCTACGTCTACGCGGACGCGAGCGGGGCGGGGTCGAAGGTCGCGGGGAAGTTCGGCGTCGTGCCGTTGCCCGGACCCGACGGGCCCGGCACCAGCGTGCTGGGCGGCTCCAACCTGGCCGTCAGCAGCCGTTCCCGGCATCCGGCTTCGGCGGCCGATCTGATCTCCTACCTCACGAGCGAACGGGTCCAGCGGAAGGTGCTGACCGAGGGCTCGCTTCCACCGGTGCGTGCCGCGCTCTACGAAGACCCCGAGCTGATGCGCGCCTATCCGTACCTGTCGACGCTCCGCCAGAGCGTGCTGTCGGCTGTGCCACGCCCCAAGAGTGCCCGTTACGACCAGGTGAGCCTGGCCGTACAGGCCGTGGCGCAGGACCTGATGGCGCAGCGCGAGACACCCGATCAGGCGGTGGCACGGCTTGCGCGTGAGCTCGCCGGCGTTTCGCGCACCGGCTGATCCCACACGATCCTGAGCGATCCTCTCCAGGGCATCTACCTACATGTTAGGTAGATGCCCTGCTTACTTCCGCTCTGATTTAGGGACTAATCACCCCAACTTTTCATGGCTTTCGGACACATCGTTGACACTCTCCAGTCGCTGCTACCTAACATGCATGCATAACAGCGCATGTCTCAGTGCGCTCTCGCATTCAGCAGAAACAGGTCGACGCGAGATGCTCAGCACCCTTCCGGCCGGCACCGGCCACCCCTCCCGCAGCGTCACCACACCCGACTCCTGGTGGCGCGACGCGGTCATCTACCAGGTCTACGTCCGCAGCTTCCTCGACAGCACCGGGGACGGCATCGGCGATCTGGCCGGCGTACGGGCCGGACTTCCCTACCTCAGGAAGCTCGGCGTCGACGGCATCTGGCTCAGCCCCTTCTACCCGTCGCCGCAGCACGACCACGGCTACGACGTGGCCGACTACTGCGACGTCGACCCCGTGTACGGCGACCTCGCCGAGTTCGACCGGCTGGTGGCCGACGCCCGCCGCCTCGGCCTCAAGCTGCTGCTCGACATCGTCCCGAACCACTGCTCCAGCGAGCACCCGTGGTTCCGCGAGGCCCTTGCCGCAGAATCCGGCAGTACCGCGCGCTCCCGCTTCCACTTCGCACCCGGCCGCGGAGCGAACGGGACGGAGCCGCCCAACAACTGGCGCGCCATGTTCGGAGGCCCCGCCTGGAGCCGGACCACGGGGCCTGACGACACCCCCGGCGATTGGTACCTGCACCTGTTCACGCCCGAGCAGCCGGACTGGAACTGGCGCGACCCGGTGGTGGGCGACGAGTTCGAGCGCGTGCTGCGCTTCTGGCTGGACCGCGGTGTCGACGGCTTCCGCATCGACGTCGCCGCCGGGCTGTTCAAGCACCCCGACCTGCCCGACTCGGACGACCCGGAGGCCGACGAGCGGGCCCGCGACTCCGTCAACCAGCTCGCCTGGAACCGGCCCGAGGTCCACGACGTATGGCGCCGCTGGCGCGCCGTGTGCGAGGAGTACACCACCCGGGACGGCCGCGAGCGGCTGCTGGTCGGCGAGGTGTCCGTACCGACGGCGCGCGAACACGCCGAGTACGTCCGGCCCGACGAACTGCACCAGGCGTTCTTCTTCGACCTGCTCAGCGCCCCGTGGGACGCCGATGCCTTCCGTTCGACGATCACCGAGGCGATGCGCGACATCGCCGACACCGGCTCCACCGTCACCTGGGTGCTCAACAACCACGACCAGGTCCGCACCGTCACCCGCTACGCGGGCGAGCCCGGTGTGGAAGGCAGCGGATTGGGAGCCGCCCGCGCCCGCGCCGCCGCCCTGCTGATGCTCGCCCTGCCCGGCGCGGCCTACGTTTACCAGGGGGAGGAGCTCGGCCTGCCCGAGGTCCTCGACCTGCCCGACGAGGTCCTGACCGACCCGATATGGCACCGCACCGGCAGCCGCAAGCGGGTCCGGGACGGTTGCCGGGTACCGCTGCCCTGGTCGGGCCACGCTTCCCCGTTCGGCTTCAGCCAGGGTGCGGCCGGCGCCAAGCCGTGGCTGCCGCAGCCTGAGTGGTTCGCCGAGCACGCCACTGACCGCGCCCTGGCCGACACCCGCTCCTTCTGGCACCTCTACCGGGAGGGCCTTCAACTGCGGCGCAGCCTGCCGCAACTCGGTGACGGCACCCTGCGCTGGCTTGAGACGCCCCGGCAGGTGCTGGCCATCGTCCGGGGTGACGGCCTGGTCTGCGCGGTCAACTTCGGCACGGAGGCGGCACCCGCCCCCGTCGCGGGAACACCGCTGCTCGCCAGCGGACCCTGCCCGGACGGCGTACTCCCGGCGGCGACGGCCGCCTGGTGGACATCGGAGTACCCGGCTCCCTGAACCAGCGAGCGGCATCCCCGTGAGCCGACGCAACCCCCCTGGCGGTGACGCCGGACGCGACTCCGCCGTC
Source organism: Streptomyces sp. Tek67B01 (assembly GCF_055231995.1). Lineage (NCBI taxonomy): Bacteria > Bacillati > Actinomycetota > Actinomycetes > Kitasatosporales > Streptomycetaceae > Streptomyces > Streptomyces sp. Tek67B01. Next base: position 289,450 of record NZ_JBUYUY010000001.1, on the reverse strand, counting down.
CCGGACCGCTTCCTAGAAAAGGACCCATCATGCAACGACCCGGCAAGACGACCCGACGGACCGCGGCCACCGCGTCGGCAACCCTTCTCCTCGTAATCGGAGCAACCGCTTGTGGCGGTACCACCGCACCCGCGAGCGGTGGCGAACTCAGCGGCCAGACCGTGACCGTGGCAGGTGTCTGGACGGGCAGCGAACAGAAGAACTTCAAGAAGGTCCTTGACGCCTTCACCGAGAAGACCGGCGCCAAGGCGGTCTTCGTCCCCTCCGGTGACAACGTCTCCACTTTCGTCGGAAGCAAGATCGAGGGCGGCAACGCGCCCGACGTGGTGATGATCCCCCAAGTCGGCGTGCTCCGGCAGTTCGCCAAGGAGGGCTGGCTCCAGCCCTTGTCCGACCAGGCCGCCCGGACGGCCGGATCCACCCTTCCCCCGGTGTGGAAGGACTACGGAACCGTCGACGGGACGTACTACGGCCTCTACTTCAAGGCCGCCCACAAGTCCACCGTCTGGTACGCCCCCGACGCCTTCGCCCAAGCCGGAGTCGGCGAGCCGAAGAGCTATGCCGATCTGCTGAAGGCCGGCCGTACCCTCGCCGACTCCGGGCGCCCGGCCTTCGCCGTGGCGGGCGAGGACGGCTGGACCCTCACCGACTGGTTCGAGAACGTCTACCTCTCCCAGGCGGGGCCCGAGAAGTACGACCAACTCGCCCAGCACAAGCTCAAGTGGACCGACGACAGCGTCGTGAAGGCCCTCACCGCCCTCGGTGAACTGTTCAAGGACAAGCAACTCGTCGCCGGCGGTGCCGAGACGGCGCTGCGCACCGACTTCCCTTCCTCGGTCGAGCAGGTATTCGGGCCCCAGCCCAAGGCCGGCATGGTCTACGAGGGCGACTTCGTCGGCGGCGTGGCCAAGGACCAGTTCGGGAAGAAGCCGGGGCAAGACGCCAAGTTCTTCCCCTTCCCGGCGGTGGACGGGGGCAAGCCACCCGTCGTCAGCGGCGGGGACGCGGCCGTCGTCCTCAAGGCGGGGAAGAACGGCAAGGCGGGCATGAGGCTGCTCGAGTTCCTGGCCGGCCCCGAGGCAGCCGAGGTCTGGGCCGGCGCGGGCGGCTTCCTGTCCCCGAACACCAAGGTCGACTTCGGCGCGTACGGCGACGACACCAGCCGCAGCACCGCCCAGTCGCTCGTCGCGGCGGGGAACTCGGTCCGCTTCGACATGTCGGACCAGGCTCCGGCGGCTTTCGGCGGCACCAAGGGTGCGGGTGAGTGGAAGCTCCTCCAGGACTTCCTGCGCGACCCTTCGGACCCGCAGGGCACGGCCGCGAAGCTCGAGGCCGAAGCGGCCAAGGCGTACGGGAACTGAGGCGGACCCCATGGCTGACACCCTGCCCGCCCGCGCCGCGGCCGATGCCCGGCGCCGGGCCCACAACAGGAAACGCCGCCTCGCGGCCGTCTTCGTACTGCCGGCCCTGCTCCTGCTCGGCGCGCTGGTCGTCTACCCGGTCGTCTTCTCCTTCTGCCGCAGCCTCTTCGACGCCAGCGGCGACCGCTTCGTCGGAGCCGGAAACTACGTGGCGATCGTCCACGATCCGGCCACCCTCAAAGCGATCCGCAACAGCGCGATATGGGTCGTCGTGGCCCCGACCCTGCTGACCGGACTCGGACTGATGCTCGCCGTCCTCACCGAGAAGGTGCGCTGGGCGACCGCGTTCAAGCTGACGCTCTTCCTTCCGATGGCCGTCTCCTTCCTCGCCGCGGGCATCGTCTTCAGACTCGCCTACGAGCAGGATCCCAGCAGGGGCGTGCTCAACGCGGTCGTCGTCGGTGTCCACGACACCTTCGAGGACGCCGCCGCCTATCCGACGGCCCGTGTCCGCGAGGGCCAGGCACTGACGGGGAGCGCGGGCGGCCCCTACAGCACAGTGAAAGCGATGCGTCCCGGTGGCTCGGTCAACCTCGGCCTCGTCGGCGTCGCACCTGACGCGGTCCCCGCCGGGGCGAAGCCGGCTGCCGCCACGGCGCCCGGCCCCGACGGTATCGGTGGCGTCGTCTACCTCGACTTCGCCCCTGGCGGCTCCGGAACGCCGGGCGAGGTGGACCGGGGCGAGAAGGGCCTGCCCGGCATGACGGTCGAGGCCGTGCGGGACGGCCGGACGGCCGCGACCGCCACCTCCGCCGCCGACGGTTCCTTCCGCCTCACGGGGCTGGCCGACGGCGAGTACACCCTTCGACTGCCCGCGGCCAATTTCGCGCCCCCCTACCAAGGCGTGAACTGGCTCGGCCCGGCTCTGGTGACACCGGCCATCATCGGCGCCTACCTGTGGGTGTGGACCGGCTTCGCCATGGTTCTCATCGGGGCAGGGCTCGCCGCCATCCCGCGCGACGCGCTGGAGGCCGCCCGGATGGACGGTGCCACCGAGAGCCAGATATTCCGCAAGATCACGGTGCCGCTGCTCGCGCCGGTGCTCACCGTCGTCTTCGTCACGCTGGTGATCAACGTGATGAAGGTCTTCGACCTCGTCTACATCATCGCGCCCGGACCCGTACAGGAAGAAGCCAACGTGCTGGCCACCCGCATGTGGCTGGTCTCCTTCGGCGGAGGCAACAACCAGGGCCTCGGAAGTGCGCTCAGCGTGGTGCTCCTCCTGCTGGTCGTCCCGGCAATGATCTTCAACATCCGGCGCTTCCGAAGGAGTGCGACATGAGCAGCCACGGCACCATCGAGCGCCGAAGGCCCAGGCGTACGACCGCTGTCCCGCCCACCCCTGCCACATCCGGGCCCAAGCCGCCCCGCAAGGGCCGGCTGTCGCGCCTGCTGAGCAGCTCGGCCGTCCAGGCACTGCTGCTCCTGATCGCCCTGGTGTGGATCACCCCACTGGCCGGGCTGTTCCTTTCGTCGATGCGATCCGAACGGGACAACGCCTCCGACGGCTGGTGGAACGCGCTCACCGACCCGTCCCAGCTCTCTCTGGACAACTACACCGCCTTGTTGAAGGATTCCGGCATCGTGGCGGCCTTCGGGAACACCGTCCTGATCTCGGTGCCCACCACCCTCCTGGTGGTCGGCATCGCGGCACTCGCCGGATACGCCTTCGCGTGGCTGGACTTCCCCGGACGGGACGGCGTCCTCCTCATGGTCGTCGGTCTGTTGGTCGTACCCGTGCAGATCGGGCTGCTGCCCGTGGCCAAACTGTTCGGTGCGGTCGGCCTGTTCGGGACCATCCCGGGAGTGGTCCTCTTCCACGTGGCCTACGGGCTGCCGTTCGCGATCTTCCTGCTGCGCAACTACTTCGCCGAGATCCCGGGCGAAATGCTGGAAGCCGCCCGGATGGACGGCGGCACCGAATGGCGGATCTTCACCCGGCTCGTGCTGCCGCTCGGCCGCCCGGCCATCGCGAGCCTGGCCATCTTCCAGTTCCTTTGGGTCTGGAACGACATGCTCGTGGCGCTGCTCTTCGCCGACAGTGAGTCCCAGCCCCTCACGGTCGCCCTCCAGTCCCAGATGCGGCAGTTCGGAAGCAACATCGGCGTCCTCGCGCCGGGTGCGTTCCTGTCCCTGGTGGTCCCGCTGATCGTCTTCTTCGCCTTCCAGCGGCACTTCGTGCAGGGTGTGATGGCGGGCTCGGTGAAATGACGTCCGGCGGGGGCTGCCGGGCGGCCCGGGCCGATCAGGCGGTGCACGGCGGCCCGTCGCGGCTCACTTCTCGGTGAAGACGAGTGGGCACCCCGGCGGGGTTCGTTACCAGAGGTACCGGTTCAGGTCGGTGGCCTGCCTACACCAGGTGGCTGCCGCACCCCAGGGGGAATGGGGGCCGCCGCTGGTGAGACTTGGTCAGGTCGGGGGGTAGCCCATCATTTGATGGGCTACCGGATTCTGCCCGCACCTTGAGTGTTGTGGTGGCTACCTTGGTGAGATCGATGCTTTCGGGGGTTGGTTGCGGTGTCTCCGCGGTGGCCACCGCCACTGCGGCCGTCGTGTCCTTGTCGGCCCAGGCGCACATGGGCACAGTGATTCGGCCGACGTCATCGCTGAGCTTCTCCGCCACCCACCGCTTGCCTCGGCGTCGTCGTGGGGTTGGTGCTCATCGTCGTTGGGGTGAAGACGCGGAACGGTGACAGGCCGACGCTGTGCTCAAAGCCGCACCGCCTACCGGAGCCACAACTCTGCGCGCATGCTCTCGCACCTCGTGAGCGGCCGCAGGTCGGGCTCCATCGAGAGTCGTAGAGGCGACCAGCCCGTGCGGTTCGCCCGACCAGAACCGGACAGACCTTCCGGCTTACGAGCGATACCTGCATTTCTTTTGGGCGAAGTCGTCGCCGCAGGTCCGGATGGCGACAGACCGGAGATCCGGGTCGGTGCCGTTATTCCCGAGCGTTCCCACCAGGGCCGCAACCGGCCCGGCGAGGCAACCGCGGCGGCCGCCCGCCGACATTCGACCGCAGCGTCTACAAGCACCGTAACGTCGTGGAACGGTGCCTCAACGGCTTGAAGCGGTGGTGCGGCATTGCGACCGGGTACGACAGGGCCGCCCAGTTCTGGCGGCCGTCACGCTCGCATCGCTCCTGATGCGGCCGTGACACTCTGACGACAACTGCAGCGAACCCCGCCCGACGGGCGGGCGGCCGGGCGGGCGCGTCGGGCGGGGGCGGGGCTTGCCGTCGGCCTCAGTTGGGGATGGAGCAGTTGGGGTCGGGGGCGTGGCCCGCGGGCCAGGCGATGCCGTCGAAGACGGCGGTCTTGGTCGTCGGGTCGAGATGGACGATGGAGACGGTCTTGTTGTAGGGGTTGCCGTAATGGTCGAGGCAGATCCAGCCGCTGGCGCCCTCGACCCGGTTGTTGCCGTGCAGCCGCAGCCAGCTGTCGGCGACCTCGGAGAGGGACGGCATCTTCACGCCGCCCACGGCGTCGTTGCGGATGCCCGCGATGGCGGTGGAGACCGCGTCGTAGGTGATGACGACGCGGCCGATGGCAACCGCCAGGCCCTGGCTCACTTCGTGACCTCCAGCCTGCGGGACTGGGGCCACCATGCGGGCGAGGCTGGCGTGGCCGATGCACGAGGAGATCGACCCGACCGTGCTGGTCGTGGACCCACGAGGGAACCGACGTTGTGGCGAGGACGGCGTGCCGGTGCCCCGCCACAACATCAGTGTCCCTATTTCGGCTCTGGTCGCTCAGGTCACTCAGCGCACACGTTCGATGCGCGCCCGTCGGATCAGATTCTTGCCGGGCTCCCGTACCTTGTCGAAGGCCGCGTTGTTCAGTAGGGCACAGCTGCCCGACGGGCCGTTCACCGTGACCGTTGTCGCGTGACCGTTGTCGAGGTTCGTCACTTTCAGCTTCGTGCCTACCGGGAAGGTCGCGCTGCTCGCCGCCGGCGCTCCCGCCTCACCCGACAACGTCACCGTCGACCCCGGACACACCACCTCCCCAGTGGCCGGGGGGACCTGAACACCCGCCGAACCCGCCGTACCAGCGCCACCAGCGACGCGCTCGATGCGCGCCCGTCGGATCAGATTCTTGCCGGGCTCCCGTACCTTGTCGAAGGCCGCGTTGTTCAGTAGGGCACAGCTGCCCGACGGGCCGTTCACCGTGACCGTTGTCGCGTGACCGTTGTCGAGGTTCGTCACTTTCAGCTTCGTACCCACTGGGAAGGTCGCGCTGCTCGCCGCCGGCGCTCCCGCCTCACCCGACAACGTCACCGTCGACCCCGGACACACGACGTCGGGGACTGCGGCATTGCCGGGTGCCATCGTGGCGACGAACCCTCCGGTCACCACGGCTCCGGCGACGACAGAGAGCGTGATCTTCTTCTTGTAACTCATGGTCCGCTTCCGGGACATAGGAACTCCTCGATCCGATGGATGCTGGCCCCCTGTCCTTGATACGGGCCGACATCACGAGCGAGGGCAGTCTTGTCAAGGCCTTACAAAAATCCACCCGTGAGGAGTTTTGGGCCCTCCGTGGCATGCCGTGACAGCTCGTGACTCATAGAACACGTGCAAAGAAGCAGGTCACCACCGAAATCACCGCGGAGCGACGCAGTGCGGAGCTCACACCGACGTTCTTGACCGACGCACAGTCGAGAAACCACAGGCAGCGTGAAGGTGTGCTGCTTCGCTCGGTACGCTGTCAGAAGGTCGGCGTAGACCTCTGCCGGAGTGCGGTAGCCGTAGGTCTTGCGCGGACGGTGATTGAGTTCGTGGCGATGGCTGCAGCACATCTCCGAGATGTTCCGCCTCGTGCGCGGCACCGGGCACATCCTCGATGTCCTTGACGTCCTCCACCGCGACCAAGTGGCGCTGCGTATCCACGACTATGCGTTCTCCGCGATAGGCCTCACGGGCCGCCATCCGCGGACCGGCGAGCTGCTGTCCTCGGTGAACCCGTGCGGATCGGGTTGCTGCCCGTGGCCAAGACAATAGTGAACCTGGCCATCTTCCGGTTCCTGTGGGTCTGGAACGACATGCTCGTGGCGCTGCTCTTCGCGGACAGTGAGTCCCAGCCCCTCACGGTCGCCCTCCAGTACCGGATGCGGCAGTTCGGCAGCAACATCGGCGTCCTCGCACCGGGTGCGTTCCTGTTCCTCGGGGGCCCGTCGATCGCCTTCGCCTTCCAGCGGCACTTCGTGCAAGGCGTGATGGCCGGCTCGGTGAAATGACGCCCGACTGGGGGCGGGCGCCCCGGGCGGGTCAGGACGGTGCGTGACGGCGCGGTGCTCCCGCCTGGCGAGGCGACCAGGCTGCGGCCCCAACAGGCAGGGCACCGGTCGCGGTTCACTTCTCGGTGAAGATGATCTCTGTGGCCGGGTGGGTCATCCTCACGGTGTTGTCGGCGGTGACCTCGACGATGTGGTGCAGACCGCTGAAGAGCTTCTTTGTGTCGGGCAGGAGACGGAACTCGTCCGCCCCGCCGGCCAGGTACGCCCGGAAGCGGTCCAGCGACGGATGGTCCGGCGTGAAGTCCAGGTAGTCCTTCAGCCGACGGAACAACTTCGGCAGGAGCACCTGCCCGGTGTGGTCGTCAGTGATCGAGGACATCGCGGTGACCGTCGCCCCGTCGATGGTCTTGTCGATACCGGCGGCCCACAGGCCCACCCCGGCCGCCCGCGCCTGTACCGAGGCGTCGGTGAGCACCTCACGCAAGTAGGAGGGAAGGCCGGAGTAGTAGGTCGGGTAGACCAGACCGAGCTTGAGCAACTGGTAGTTGGCGGTCTTCTTCAGCAGATCGTCGTCGATGTTGGTCTCGTAGCCGCTGTACACGGGTGGGGTGGTCTTGCCGGCGAACGCCACGCACCGGCCGTGGACGTCGCTGCCCCGGGTGAGGATCCAGCCGGGCACGCTCTCGGGCACGGTGACGACGGTCTCGTCCTCCTGGTTGCGAATGACGGATTCGAAGCCGACGAGGGTCAACAGCTTGTCGGCCGCCTGGTGGGCCAGGTCGCGCGGCTGGTGCTCCTCGTGAGGCTTCTGTCCGTAGTGAGTCTCCAGTGCGTCGATGGCTTCCAGCCTGATGCTGACGCGGCCGTCGGCCTTCGGCACGATCGGTTCGCAGCCGGGTACGAGCTTCCAGTCGGCCACGTTGTCCGCCACGAACGGGAGCGTGTCGCCGTCCGGCCTGGCGCGGTCCGTCATCTTGAACGAACCTCTGATCAGCAGCATGGACAAGGCGACTCCCGCAGGCGCTCGGACGAGATCGGTGCACGGCATCGCTACTTTACGTGATTATCCGTCACTTTGGGTATAGGTCAGGGGGGTGGGCGACGGGTTGCCGGTGCATCCGCCGCCACAGGAACAGCATGGGCAACGCCGCCTCGTCATAGGTCTTGGTGGACACCAGGGCCTGCCGCAGATAGGGGCCGCGAATGTGTGGCGACGTGGAGACTTCGGGCCAGGCGGGGGTGGCGCCGCCTGGCCGGATGGGCGGCGCAGGCGGCGCCGAGACGCAGGCGGCGCCGCGCGCCCGCTACGCCACCGGGGGCGTCTGCGGGGATATGCGGGGCACCCGTACATCAGCCGCGAAGTACTTGCGGGACACGCCCTGCAGGCATCGGATCATGCGTACGGCCTGCCCGCCGGATGAGACCACGCACGCTGATGGCCAGTGTCCAGACCAGGAGGGGAAAGGCTGCGACGCGTTCCATCCCTCCCATGCCCAGGCCGAGGTAGTGGCCGGAGAGAAACAGTCCGAAGGCCGTGATCGCCGTGATGCCCAGCAGGACGGTCGCCCAGCGCCATGGGCCGGAAATGGTGGCTGCCAGGGCGAATCCGGCGAGACAAGACCGATGTTGCCGGTTCCCATGATGAGCAGGGCCCCTATGACGTGCTGGTTCACGTCGACATCCGCAGGGGCCAGCCCGGCCAACACGAACCCCGCGCCGGCGCCGGCAAGCAGCAACTTCACGACGGCCGCGCCCGGTCCTCTACGACCACGCCCCGGCTGTTGGTGCGGAAGACTGCGGTCACGGTATCGCCGGGGGAGACGGACACCGTGTTCACCGGCTCGCCGGTGCGGATCGCCGAGGTGCCGATCTGATGATGCCGGACGTCCACGACGCTGACGCCGGGGTATCCGCGCAACGTACACGTGTGGGTTGAGGTGTTGGTGAACAGGATCGGGTAGTAGAGAGACCCGGCGGCGCCATCCGGCTCACCGACGGTAAGGTTCAGGTCGGCTACATGGCAGGTAGGGGTACTCGGCAGGGCTGATGCCTGAGTGGCGCCGACCGAGGCCCCGGTGGTTGCCAGAACGGCAGCGGCAGCGATGGTCGTTGCCCGAATCACTACGTTGCTCATAACGCCAACTCCTCTGTCGGCGAGGGCGACTGCCCGTTTCCGGCGCGACGATTGGGGTGTGTCCAGCACTCTCGTGGACGACCGGTTGAGCGGTACTCCTGCGGCTGGACCCTGTGGGCCTGACGACGCCATTTTACCGCTCCGGGTGCCTGCGGCTTATCGGCGGTCGTACCTGTGGTGGGAGCACAGGACGCAGGGCCCGGGTCCCGAACTGCGGATCGCTACCCAACAAAACGACCCGACGACGGAGTTGAGCGCTCCAGGGGCGGCCTGACTGGCGAGATGTACCCCGCCGGCGAAGGCGGACACCGACCGCCGGCCCGGCCGATCACCCCTGGCGACACGGCTGAATCCGTGCTTGAACGGGTCAAGCGCCGGACCGGAGGTCGTCCGCGCACCGGCTGCGACCTCCTACGGCAAGGCAAGGTCGTCCACGCTCTCCGACCTGCGGTGAGTGCGGATGGTGCGGCCCGAACGTGCCCACATGCCCCGGTGGCCTGCGGCCGGATGTATCCGCACGGGTCAGCGTGTGGCGGCCGTCGTGGCGGCCGTCCGTCGACGACGCGCGTACACCACCCCGCCGACGGCCGCCGCCAGGGTCGCGGCCCCGGCCGCCGACTGCCAGGACGCCTCGGCCAACGGTCTCCCGGACGCGGCCACCGGCTGAGTCGGTTGGTCCTCGACCAAACCGCCGTACCCGCCGGCCAACCCCTTCCGGTCGTACTCGGAGCCGGGCAGCTTGTCACCGTATCGGGCGGTGACCAGCTTCTGGTATGCGGCAAGGGTGAGGGAGCGCTTGCCGCCCAGACCGGTGGTCGCCTCCTCGTTGAGGGGTTCGATCAGTCCTTCGGGGGTGAGCCGGTACCAGGCGTGGATCTGGGGTTCGGTGAAGGTGCGGGCCTGCGGGGTGCCGCGTTCGGCAAGGCTGACCTCTGCGTCCCCGTCCCGGATGCCGGCCAGCTGCCAGCCCTCGGCACCGACGTTCTGCCCTCCGTTGCCCATCCCGGCGGTGTTTCCCTGAGGCGCGAGCAGTACGGCTGCCTGGTGGCCGTCGGAGGCGGTCACGCGGGAGGCGAGATAGGAGAGCCGCAGCGCGGTCTGCGGAGTCGCCTGGGTCTTGCCGGCCACGAACTCGGGGCTGATTTCGAACATCGGCACCGGGTTCTTGAGGTCGAACCTGGGCGGCGCGGCGACTGCGGAGGGTGCGCTCCGGGGGGTGCCGGCGACGCCGCCGTCCGCGGCGGCGGCACTGCCGGGCGGCCGGGCCGAGACCAGGAAGCGGGAGACGGTGTCCCGGAGCTGGTCGCTCCGGAGGGTCTGCTGGGCGGATTGGTAGCCCGCGATGCCGTCGCCGTCCGCAGCCTGTGCGGAAACGTTTCCGCACAGAATGGCGGCGACAGCGGTCGTGGCGAGGGCGGCGGCTCGGACGGCCGCGCGCCTGGTGCGTCGCATGGTCTGCATGGTCGGTCTTCTCCTCAGCCCTGAATGCCGATGCGGGAATGGGTCCACTGGAATGAGGCGTTGTTGACGTACGTGGAGTGGTTCCACCAGGTATAGGTCTGGGTGGTCTGCCACGGGTCACCGACCGCGATCATGTTGCTGGCACTGTCGTAGCCGTAGATGACGTTCATGTGGCCGCCGCCACTGCGCCAGCCGATCCGGACGGCGAACGGCCGGCCTGCGGCGATCTCGGCGGCCGACTCACTGAACGAGGCGTTGCGGTACAGGCTGCGGCCACTGTTGCCCAGCCCCAGCCTGGCCAGGCCGTTGGCCATGTCTTCCAGGGTTGCGGGCCTGTTGTTGCAGTCCACCCAGGAGGCCTGGGAGGCGAGTTGGCAGAACTGTTCCTGGCTGACGGTGCGGCCCCAGTATTCGGCGATGGTCACGCCGGAAGCGTCCCAGCACCACTGCGTCCTGACCTGTTTCTGCATGTCGATCTTGAGCGACTTCGCCGTCGTGGGGGTGGGCTTCGGGTTCGAACCACAGACCGGCAAGCCGGTGGTGTTCTCCTGGATGAACGCATCGGCGATGTAGTAGGAGCCGGTATAGATCCACCGTGGGTTGTTTTCCACGGCGTCGCCGGTGGTCCGGCAGGACATCTGGACCCTGGCACCCACCCTCGAGGAGCCGTTGACCTGGGCCGACAGGGACGGCTTCACCCTATGGTTGACGGTGCTGAAGTTCCCCTGCCCGCCGATGACCGTGCCGCTCACCGCATCGGCCTGTGCGAGGGCACCGAAGCCGAACAGCAGACCGCCGGAGAGGGTGGCGGTGATCGCGGCTATGAGCGCCTTCTTACGGCGGGACGTGCGACGTTTGTGCATCATGCTCCTTGATCCGAAAAGTTCGGGAACTCGCTTGCAGGGCAGCCCGGCCCTCCGGACTGTGCGACGGGCGCCGACGGACACGGCTGCGCCTCGATTCGGCGACACTCTGATGGCTGAGCAACGAGCGGCGCGGCGCCCTTCGGCGGCGCCTCCGGGCCGTGGGTGCAGCTGAGCGTCGGCTGCACGTGGCGGCCGGTGCGTAGCTCGCCCGAATCCGCCCGCCGACCGGTGCCCGCCGCCCGGTGAGCGGCGACCGTCGTTGAGCATGCTGGTCGGCGGAGTCGAAGAATCCATGCCACAGCTTGGGGCAGCCCGCCAGGTTTGGGCTGGGACGCGGATGCGACGTCACCCGGGGAGGCGAGAGCGGGTGCTGCGGTCCGCTTCCTGCGAAGGCGCCTGCGGCCCGCCGGCGCAAGAGAGTTGCCCCCCGGGCCTAACACGCTTCTACACGCAGACATAACCACACCGCTTCCTTCAGTGGATTGGGTGCGGGAATCCTGCCAGAGCGGCAGGGGCAGATTTCAACGCCGTTGCTCTATGTCCGAAGATGTCGCTGATTCAACCATCGGCCGTGGCAAGTGATGGAACGTCAAATTGTGTAAGCGCTAGCGCAGTTGAGGGATGCGTTGATGTTGGTCCAGGCCATCTCGGTGAACTTTCGGATGCAGGGACTTTACTCAAGCTTGATAATCTGCAACCTTTTATTAGACGCACCGTCAAATAATGAAATAGCCCAGAGTGCAGGCGATGTGACTGTCAATCATTTCGGTCACGCGGAATCGCGCCCCGCGTATGCATGCAATAGGACCGAAGGCGGAGACGACCGCGGCGGACCCGAAGCGTCCCGCCGACCACGCGGAAAGGGATGGCGCGGGCCGCTCTCACTGTCTCCGGCGACATGAGAAGACGGACGACTTCGCGTCGTAGCGGCCGGGCCGGTCGGCCGAGTGCTCGCTGCCGAGGTGCACCGGCCGGCCGCGGCTTTCCTCCCGTACCGCACCCAGGGGAACGAACGACGCGTCCAGCCGGTAGGGTGCGCCCGGCCGCACAACTGGCCTTGGTCTGCATCTGCTCGCACCCGTTCGGATCCGTCCGTGCCCGGCAACATGTCGGTGGCCCGGTGCAGGCGGGATCCGGGGGCATCGGGCACGGCCCGCCGCAAGGCCGTCGTCTGTACGCCGACCGTCGTCACGATGTCGACGAATTCCGCTGCCTGCTCCGGAGACGGGGCGTCAAGCGGGCGTGCCCGTGACATCGCGCTCGTGGCCGAGGTTGCCCTGGTGCCTTCTACCGGCGGGCGCAGCTCCAAGCCCCCATGCCCTGCATGGCAGCCAACCTCTTGGCAGTGGTGATCTGCTCCTTCTTCGTGGCCAGGTCGGCTCGGGTGGCGTATTTCCGGCCACCGGCGGCTTTCCAGCTCGATTGGGTGAACTGCAGGCCGCCGTAGTGGCCATTGCCGGTGTTGGCATGCCAATTGCCACCTGACTCGCACTGGGCGATCGCATCCCAGTTGACGCGGGGTTTGGAGGGGCGGATGGCCGCATGGGCGCTGGGATCGGTCAGCGCTGCCTGGTACAGGACCACGGCGCAAAGTAGGGCAAGGATGGCGCTTGCGGTTCGCCGGGTCACTTGGAGATGAGACATGAGTCTTCCTTTACGGTCTGAACGGCCGGCTCACAGATCCGGTCGGCCTGCTTACGGCCGTCAGGCCATGGCGGCAGCACACACGTCTGCCTGCCGATCTCGGCTTGTTTCACGCAGGCGAGGCCGCCGAGTGAGCACTCCCGGGCACAACTGGAGACCTCACTCGTGATTCGGTTATGCCGACCTCTTCGCGGGGACCGGCGAAGCGGGTGGCGCCCGTCGACGGGAGGGGGGTATCGGAGCTCCGGGGGCGGCCGGTCGGCGAGCGGCAGGGAGAGTGTGCGGCCGCAGTGGCGGGGGACGGGTCGGCGCGGTGGTCGGGTGGGGGTGATGGACGGCGCTGCGTTTGTGGTAGGGCGGCCCGCCGGATCGGCAGCGAGGCGACCACCCGGGCCCCGCAGATCAGCCCCGGGTACCAGCTGCCGATGTGAGGCGCCCGTTGCCGATCGGCGCCAGTGGGCCTTCCGAACGTCCACTTGACCGCCGTGTCTCTGCGGCCGACGCGTTGGACCTCAGCTTTTGCATGCGGAACCTCTGCTGAGTGGTTGGCAATTGTCATAGTCCAGTAACGCTTCGCGATGCCGGGCAGGATGTGCTCCATTTAGGTGGTGAAGGCCCTGGTAAACCATGTTTGACCGGTATCTTTTATCATTTCTCGCTCAGTCCGGAGTGTCTGTTCGGGCTTGCCGCCGGTCTCTTCGTGATCCTCTGGTACGGGGCCGATCCGCCGTTCCGGGCCAGGCCTTCGGCGGACGGTGAACTGCTGCTGCAGTTCGCGGCGACGGCAGATACGGCCCGCGCCATCGTGAAGGACGGAGGCGGGTCCAAGCTCTTCCAGGACGGCCTCGTGCTGGACTGGCGCTGGTTCATTCCCGGATACGGAGCGGCCCTCGCAGGGGCCTTCGGACTTGGGCACCTGCTCCTCTACCGGAAGTCCACCCGCCTGTGGGCCCGACGCGCGCTCATTCTCACCCCTGTCGCGCTGGCGGCGGACTGCGTGGAGAACATCTTCCTCTGGAAGGCCTTGGACCGGATCAAGGCCGCCCCGGACGGTCCTTTACTGCCCTGGGTCGGCGTCTTGCGGACGGCCGCGGAGCGTGATCTGGAGCGGGACCTGCAGTGGGCGACCTACTTCGCCCAAGTGAAGTGGGCGCTCGTCACCCCGCTGGTGGCAGCGGCCGCGCTGGTCGTCGTCACCCTCTACTGCCGTCCTGTGCAGGACCCCTCCTTCTTGGAGAGCGCGGGTCAGAACCCTCCCCGTCCCGTCGTCGCCCACACCAATCGGCCCGCCGGCGAGACGGAGAGCCAGCGGAGCCACCCCGACGTGATCCTTCCGCCCGCCGCGCCCCACGACTGGGAGCCCCTGCCCGAGTGGACCGCCCCCGACCCGGCACAACCACACCAGGCCCAGTCTCAGGACCCCGACGACAACACGGTCACCCGTTGGCGCACGCGTGCGTACCAGCCGCCAGGTCGAAAACCTGCGGAGCTCGGCTTCTGCGTTTCCGGCGGCGGTATCCGGTCGGCCTCGATCACCCTGGGCGCACTGCTGGCGCTACGCGGGCAACTGCTCAAGGCGGACTATCCGGTGTCGGTGTCCGGAGGCGGTTACACAGCCGGAGCCCTCCAGCTGGCCCTGACCGATGCCCGGCTCAAGGACGCGGACGGGAACCCTTCGGTGCGGCCAGGCCTTGCGGAGCCCGCCGACGCGTTCGCGCCGGGCAGCCCGGAGGAGGACCACATCCGCCGCCACGCCAAGTACCTGGCCGACACGCCCAAGGAGAGGATGCACGCCGCGGGGGCAGTGCTGCGGGGTATGGCCGTTTCCTTCGGCATGTTGGCGCTGGTCTTCGCCGTGGCAGGACAGTTCCTGAACGCGTTCTACTCGCACCTTCCGCTGACCGACCTGCACCGCTTCATGCCGCAGGCGAAGCCGTCACCGGCGTGTGAAGTTCCGGACGTCTCGAAGTGTCCCGGGCCCCCAGAGGTGTTCCTGCCGTCCTTCGAGTTGTATCCGCACGCCTGGCACCCCGTTCTCGCCCTGTTCGGCCTGGCAGGTCTGCTGTCCGTGGGAGCCGCCTTCGTAGGGGCGCGGGACATGAAGTCCCGCCCCGCCTGGCTGCGCGGCATCGTGAACACGATCGTGGCAATGGCCTTGGCGTCGCCGTCATCTCCATCGTCCTTCCGGCGGTGATCTGGTTCTTCGCCTGGCTCGCGCACGAGCAGGGGGTGGTGTACAACGACGGCAGGGGGCTGTCGCTGCTCGCCGCGCTCACGGCGGCGGCGACTGCGGTCGGCACCTGGTTCACCGTCGTCCACAAGACGGTGAAGGAGCTGAAGCCGGACGGGGACAAGCCGGGCCTGTTCGGCAAGGGTGGTCCGTCCCTCGTGGTTCAGGTCGGCGCCGGCTGGGTGAAAATGCTGGTGTGCTGGCTGGTGCTGCTCCTGGTCGCGTTCTTCTACCTCGCCCTCATGTCCTGGGCCGCCGTTTACGCCGATAGTTGGGACACCTGGTGGAAGGCCGGAATCCCGATCGCCCTGATCGAGCTGTCGCTCGTGATCGACCAGACCACCTTCAGCCTGCACCCCTTACCGACAACGCCTGGCAGGTGCCTTCGCCGTCCGGCGCGCGGTGTTGAAGGACGGCTCGGTGGGCGCCCTGCCGTACGACTACAACCACGAGCCGACCCCGCTGGACCCCTACGCGCAGCGGGTGCAGGGCTTCCCCCAGGTCATCTTCGCCGCCGCGGCTGCCATCTCGCTGCGCAACCGCACCGCCCCCGGGCGCCCCGCCGTGCCATTCGCCTTCGACTCCGACTACTGCAGTGGCCCCGACACTGGCTGGGTCCGCACCGACACCCTGCAAAACACGGCCCTCGCACTGATCGGACGCGACCTGACCGTGCAGTCCGCTGTCGCCGTGTCAGGAGCGGCCTTCGCCTCCGCGATGGGCACTCAGACGATGTTCATGGAGCGGTTGCTCGCCCTGTCCAACGTGCGGCTGGGCACCTGGATCCCCAACCCGCTCTACCTCGCGGAACTGGCGAAGTACGGGCCCTGCCGGATCATGCCGCGGCTGCCACGGGTACGGCGGCTGCGGTACCAACTCCAGGAACTGGTGGGCTGGTACTCGGATACCACTCCCTTGCTGCTGTGTACGGACGGCGGGCACTTCGACAATCTCGGTCTGGTCGAACCGCTCCGGCTCCGCTGCCGGACGATCTACGTCATCGACTCCTCAGGGGACACGCCGCCGCTGGCCACCACCCTCGCGCAGGCAGTCACGCTCGCCTACGAAGACCTCGGAGTGAAGATCACCTTCAAGGAAGAGGGGCAGAACCTGCTGGACCTGGTACCCGGCAGCGCCGCACCCCTCCCGCCCTTGACGCCGATGGCCGCGCTGAACGCCCGGTTCTCCGCCACCAGCGTGGTGCGCGGCACGATCGACTATCCCGAGCCGGTCGAGTTCTCGCCCGGCA
Source organism: Streptomyces sp. Tek67B01 (assembly GCF_055231995.1). Lineage (NCBI taxonomy): Bacteria > Bacillati > Actinomycetota > Actinomycetes > Kitasatosporales > Streptomycetaceae > Streptomyces > Streptomyces sp. Tek67B01. Next base: position 273,209 of record NZ_JBUYUY010000001.1, on the reverse strand, counting down.
CACCGGTCGACACAAAGGGGACGATCATCTTCGTGAAGGCCAGTCTGACCTCCGACATGCCGTACGAGCTTGGCTGTGACCGGGACCGTGCTGCCACCAGCCGAGGCCAGGTGGTTGCGCCGACGTCCGTAGCCGGGACCGGGGACAGTGCGTCCTGACAGGCGACGGCGGAACGCCCTTGCCTGGCCCTCGCCTGCCGATCAGGTCGCTGTGGCCGGCCACCGGCCAGTTGTGGGTTCTCCGGATTCCGGGTGCCGGTGAGCGTCATGTCCCACCCTCGTCGCGCGTGGGGCAGCCCTGACGACTGCCTGTCTTCCTCGGCGTTATCCCCCGACCATGCCCCGGCGGGACACCGAATCACCGAATGTTCACCCGCCTTGCCCTGCGGCCCATCTCACGCTGGGTCAAGGCGCGGGGGAGCGGGCCGCCTTGGCGCATGCTCGTCGACGGCGGCCCTCCGGGCACCTGGCCCCGGCTCGAAAAGAGACTGAGCCGGTTCGAACCCGACGAGCGGCACCTCGATGTCGCCGTGGTGACCCACATCGACAGTGACCACATAGGCGGCATGCTCCCGTTCCTGCGGAGCGAGTACGCCGAAGACGTCGGTGACTACTGGTTCAACGGCCCTCCGCACCTGCCCTCGGAGGGCCGCGTGGAGCAGCGCAGCGTCGCCGAGGGGCAGAGCCTGGTGGCGGCGCTGCTCGGGGAATCCGTCGGTCCCGTACTGCCGTGGAACCGGGCATTCGGCGGCGGTCCCATCGACACCGGGGACGAGTTCGGGTTCATCGAGGTGCCGGTCCAGGACGGGCCGCAGATCACCGTGCTCTCACCGACCTACGAGCGCCTGGCCATCCTGGAGCGCGCGTGGTTCGAAACCATCGACCAGGCCCGGTGCGGCTGGCTGAGCGACGTAAGGCCCGACATCCGGGAGCCCCTCGGCGATCTGGCCGCCGTTGCCGCCCAGCAGACCGCCGACGACACGACAGCTCCGAACGGGAGCAGCATCGCGCTGCTGATCGAACACCGTGGCGCCCGCGCCGTGCTCGGGGCGGACGCGTTCGGCACCGTGCTCGGGGACGGCCTGAAAGGGGTGGCCGCCCACCGCGGCCTGCGGACCCTGGACGTGGACGCCTTCAAACTCCCGCACCACGGTAGCCGGCGGAACGTGACCCGGACACTGCTCGAAGCCGCCCCCGCCCGGCACTACCTCGTGTCCACCAACGGCGACACCTACCACCATCCCGATGACGAGGCACTCGCCCGCGTCGTACTGACCGCACCGGACGGCCCGACCTGTGGTTCAACTACCGCACGCAGCGCACCGCCCGATGGGCTGATCCGGAGCTGTGCGAGCGATACGGCTACTACGCGAGCTTCTCCGCGGAACCGGAGACCGGCACGGTCCTTGGACTACCGGCGGCGGCGTGATGCTCCACCGGGACCTCGGGACCTCGTTGCCGAGCTCAGGGCAGCCCCGACCGGTCGCCGGGCCGCGCGGTGTCGGTCGCGGCCGCGTCCGCCTTGGTGTTCGGCAGGCGGGTGAGCAGCCCCCGGAGGTGGCGGGCGCGCCGATGACGAGGGCGGCCGGGGCCGCGCAGCCGCCGCCACTCTCTCGTAGCGCGGCCGGATCGGTGATGCCCGGGCAGCGGCCGGGTGCGCCACGAGACGGTCGTCTACCCCGAAGTGCAGCACGCTTTCCTCCTCCCCGGACGCGGGCGCGCTGTGTACGACAAGGCCGCGGCCGAGGCCTCCTGGACCCGGGTGCGCGCGCTCTTCGCCACCAGACTCGCCCAGTGGCCCGCCTCAGGCTGGGTGTGTGTACACATCGGCGGCCAGCAGCCGACATCCGCGGCGTCCCGGAGCAGACGCTGACCCCGAGCGACCGACGACTCGCTGACGTGGGCGACCCGGGCGCGCGAGGGTACCGACCGAGACGCTCCCGCACGCCGCCGCGCACGTACACGGGTGCGGCGGCACGCCTCGACTTGCCGTTGGGGGAGTAGCGTGGACAGAGCCAGGTGGCCGCGCTCGCGCAGCATCGAACACACACCCGGCACAACCGCAGCGCCCTCGCCGGGCCTGCACCCCTCGTACGCCCTGCCCGGCATCCCCCCCGCCGAGTCGGGGCCCGGCCCCGGCCAGCCTCTCCCCCCTGGCTGGTCGGGGCTCTTTCGTGCTCATGCGGCCGCGACATGGCAGTGCGCCCCTTCGGTTCTTGCGGCCGCTTCCGGGGGATGACCGGCTCGTACCGTGCCAGGACCTGCACCGTCCGACCGCGCTCGACCAGTCTTGCCGCATGCGTCTGCGACTGTCTGCGGGAGGCTGACACCGCGGAGCGGGCTGAGCCCGGCGACCTGGGCCGCGATCACCGCGCACAGGCCCACCGCGCCGTGTGCCCTGGCAGTGGAGTCTCCCCGGCACGTCGGGAACACGGCGGCTGCGGCCTTCGTAGGACGTTGGTCAAGGGAGCGGGGGGCCCGAAGGGCATACAGGACCACCATCCCGGCCGGCTGGGGTCCTAATGAGCGGGAAATCAGCGGGTGTGACGGTGCCGGCCGTGCCTGTGCGGTTCGCCGGTCGCCAGCAATACGAGGGCCAGTCCGAGCGGCAGCAGGAACAGCAGAAGGAGAGTCATGCACCCGCGCCTGCCCAAAACGGGGTCGCCGACACGGCCTCATCGGCTTTCGCGGCGACGCACCCTCGACGGGTCGCGCACCGTCTCCACCACCCCCACGACGGTCCCGGACGCGTGCTGCAACCCCTCCCCGCGGTCCTCCAGGGTGCTGCGCCACGACCTCCAGGCCCCCCCGAGTGATGACGGCATGCGGCAGAGCGTCCCGAGCGCGGCCACCTTCCCGAGGCTCCGGGCGTCACGTGATCACCCACGGGGCGGCTCAGGGGCGGTCATGGCGAGTGGAAGGGGAACGGCTGCTCCCAGAACAGGCGCCCGGCCGGTCCGGCGGCGGTGTCGGACCACCCACCGGCGTCGGGTCAGTCGGTGGGTGGCGATGCCCGGGGGCAGGGCGCCGGTCGCCGCGAGTTCGGCGGCCCGCTCGTCGTGGACGCACAGCCCGAGCCCCCTGTCGGCGAGCCGCCCGCGGGTGCGCTCCAGCACCACCACCTCGTCCGCCCCGGCGCGTGCCGCCGCTGACGCGAACGCACATCCGGCGATGCTTCGGCCAACCACCGCGACCGTACCGCCCTGCATGGTTGCTCCCTCGACTGGCCGATCCGCACCCGGTCCCTTGCCGCGACCGGCGGGGCCGGTCCTACGGGGACTCTCCGGCACGGACGGCGCATCCGGCAAGGGAGCACACCAGCCGAGTCGAGACTCCGTCACTCCGTCTCCTGTGGGATGCGGACGACCTGCGCCCGGACCGTGCTTTACAACGAGGGACGCGGCTACCTGCGGGAGCAGCAGGAGACGGGGTGCCTCGCATCGCTTCTGGCGGTGCTCGTCGAGATGGCGGAGACGGAGCACTTCGGCCACCTCTATGAAGTGCTGAAGCCAACGGAACATCGCGTCGTGACGACCGACCAGACGCTCGAAGCCTCCCGACGCTGGTGTCGTCCGGCGGCTCTACCGCCGCCTGTGAGGCGTGCTTGGCGACATCGCGGGAACCGCGGGGTGTCAGTGGTCTTCGACGACACGTGGCCATGAGCCGGGCTCGGTCGGAGGTGGAGGCGGTGCGGCAGGTGAGGGCCTGGGCCGCTCGCGCGGCGGGCTAACCACCAAGCCTGCCCCCCTGAGCACAACCTCTATGACGCTCCGACGCGCTCTGTATATCGTTGGTGCGAGCGGGCCGGCGAGCGTAGACCTTCGTGACCGACGAACTTTCGGGCGAGGGGATGCGCCCCGTCTGGCGGGTCCCGGGCGAAGGGGATGTCTGGTGGACCGTGAGGTCGGACCTGGTGGCGGAGTGGATCGTGAGGTTGCGGTCTCCGGTGCCGGCGGTCTGCGACGGGTAACCCGCCCCTTACACCCCGGACTACAGCCCCATCTGTGCGGCAGCACCGGCTACTCCCACCTGGCCCCGCCCTACCAGGTCCGGATGGTTCCGACCGGCCACGTCATACTGACGCTCGGCCTGGCCGAGCCGTTCAGCCAGATCCGCCGCCTCGGAATGCCAGGCTCGGGCACCGGCCGGATCGGTTCGGTGGCGGTTGGCATGGAGGACCGGCCCGCGTGGTGCGCACATTTTGGCCGGCAGGAGGTGATGCGCCTGGAGTTCCCCCCCTTGGTGCCTACCGGCTGCTCGCCCTCCCCATGCGCGAGTTGACCAACCTCGTGGTCGAGCTGGACGATGTCCTGGGCCCCGAGGCCGGTGTATTGGTGGAGCGTCCGGTGGCCGCCCGTGGCTGGGCCGCCAGGTTCGACCTGCTTGGCGCCGTGCTGCTGGCCCGGCTCGGGCGCGGCCCGGAGCCCGCACCCGAGGTCGAGCACGCGTGGTGTCTGCTCTCTGGTTCGGCCGGTGCGGTTCCCATCGCCCGGCTCGCCGACGAAGTGGGGGGGGCGCCGCAGTTACCTGGTTCGCCGTTTCACCGAACAGGTCGGGCTCACGCCGAAGACCTCGGCCCGAGTCCTCCGGTCCGCCGCGCCGCGGAGCTGCTTGCCCGCGGCCCCGTGGACCTCGCCGGAATTGCCGCCGAGTGCGGCTTCACCGACCAGGCCCACCTCACCCGCGAGTTCCGAGCCCTGGCCGGCCTCACCCCCGGCCGGATGGCGACGGCCACCCGCCCGGTGGACGAGGCCTTCGCCCTCTAGGACGAGGTCGCATTCGTCCAAGCCAAACGCGTCGTCGCGCCGCTACGTTCGAGAGCAGGGTCGGGGCCGGCCGGAGCACACCTGACCGCCCCCACCGGCTCCGTTCGACGATCGTGAGCTGGAGGGGCACACGATGGATGTGGCACAAGGCGATTCCGATTCTGCTCGCAATCACGGCCCGGTGCCGGCAGGAGCGTGCAGAACGGCTTTCGCGGCTACGCGAACGACCAGGGACAGCTGCCCTCGCTGGTCGCGGTGACGGCCCGTTCGAACAATGAGCGGCCGGAACCCCGGCGCGCGCGATCGCGCGGCGATCGTGTCCAGGCGGCCGTGCGACGGCGGCCCGTCGGGCGGTCCTGCGCCTGCCTCTCGGCTCCGCCATGTGGCAGCGGCTTCGGATCAGGCCCGTACCGGGGCACGCGCCGTCAGGCACCGCGGCGGGCTCGAAGCACGTCCGGCGTCAGGTCCTCCTCCAGTACGAGGCCGGCCGCCGCGAGCTCCCGGCCCAGTTCCCGCCTCGGCAGCGGCCACAGGAGGAAGGATTCCCGGGCGTGGCGCAAGACCCGCCCCTGGCGGCACACCAGATAGGAGTAGTCGTAGCGGATGCGGCCGTCCTCGGCGCACTGGGTGAGGAGCCCGTGGTAGGTGTCCATGCCCAGCCGGACCTGCCCCAGCCCGCGCCGCACCGGCTGCGCGGGAAGACCCGACGGCGGCCGGTCCAGGAACAGCAGACCGCCCGGCACCAGCAGTCCCGCCAGCACCCGCCACAGCGCGCGGCGCTCGACGGGCGGTAGACAGGGCACCAACCGCAGGCAGACGGCCAGGTCGGCCGACCCGTCCAGCGACAGGTCGAGGGCGGAGCAGGCGTGCACCGTCACCCGCTCCCCGGCGGAACCGCCCACCGGGGGGTGCAGTCGGGAGAGCAGTACGGTCCGCATCGCGGGCGAGGGCTCCACCGCGTGGACGGGTACGTTCGAAGCGCCGATCAGCACTCCGGTGACCAGGCCCGTCCCCGCGCCGACCTCGACGATCCCGAGCCGCGCGGCGGCTGCCGGAGCGGCGAGGGCGAGTGCGTGCCGGTGGTAGGCACGGGCGTGCAACAGGTCGTAGAACTCGGCCGACACGGCGTACGCCTCACCGGGCCCCTCCCGGGGAAGGCCGGGCAGCCCGGAATGGCCCGATGACCCGGGGACGCCGGGGCGGCCACAGTGCTCCGGCGGCGCTTCGCGTTCGGCCGGTCGTAAGTCCACCCGTCTGTCCATCGGGCCATCATGGCCGCACCCGTCCCGCCCCACGAGCCCTCGATCCGGCCACGGAGGCCGGTACACGTCCCCGCCCCGCCCCGGCACCACGGGACGGAGCGGGAGGCCTCCGGTTATCAGGTCAGCACCGCGGTGGCGACCGAAGGCGGAACCGGCGCGAGGGCCGCGGGCGGGGTGGTGAAGGTGCCGCAGCCCCGGGTCCGCCCGTGCAGCCGAGTCGCATAGCCGAACAACTCGGCCGGCGGCACGACCGCCGTGACCTGGACCGTCCCCAGCCCACCGGACACGGAGCCCGAGATCCGGCCGCGCCGGGCCGCGGGGTCACCGAGCACCGGGCAGACACCGTCCTCGGGCACGATCGCCTTGACCTCCACCACGGGTTCCAGCAGTTCCACGGTGCTCGTGGCCAGATCTGCTGGATGTTCGTCAGAACACCCCTCCTCAGGCGGACGAACCTATGAAACAGGCAGATGAAGACGCTCAACGAGCAGCTGGACCTGCTGTACGGGCGGGTCGAGAAAGTCCTCCTGAGTTGGGACGGCGAGGCCCGCCAAACCGGCCCGGACAGGCCCTTACCGCCTACATGCGCCACACCTGGCACACCCGACCCTGGGCCCTCTCGCTCGCTGAGCAACAGCTGCGCTCCTACGCCCAGAACCCACCCGGCCGACTGCGTCACCGTCTCGGCGAGTTCTACCCCGTGTCGGACATCGGTCTGCGCGAGGGCGCCATTCAACAGTGGCTGCTGCTGCTCGCCGACCACATCAAGCGGAGCATCGAGGAGGGCAGCGACGGCCGCCCGCCGCTCCGCGTCCCACCCCCCGTAGCGCTGCCCGAGACGCACTGGGAGTGGCACGCCCACTTCCCAGAGCTCGGCCAGTTCCTTGGCGGCTGGTTCTCGCAGGACATGCACGACGAATTCGACAACCACGACGCTGCGGTCGACGACTACGCCGGCTCGGTCGACGCGACCCTCGTGGCCCGCCTCATCGGTGAGGTGCGCGAACTGCTCGCCCGCCGTCTGGAGGAAGTTGACTACGCGGCCGCCATCACCGAACTCGGCACGGAAATCGATCCTCCCGCCCCCTACACGCCGAGTGGCCGGCTGGCTCTCGTCGCCGAGAGACTGGCTGGGCCCCTGAATGACGAGCAGCCCGGCGTCAGCGACACGGCAAGCGGGATGCCCTGCGCACAGCCATTTTCGGGCAACCTCACTGACTGTCGCACCCACCCACAGTCCCTGAACGCGGCCAGACCACAGAACCTGAGCCAGAACCCGTTCGGGTGGACAAAGCCAACCGTACGCGAGCCCGGGGTGAGGCTCATTGTGCGAGATGGTCCGGACCAGGGCGGGTTCCGGCGGGGCCGCTCGTGCAGGCGGTGAGGGTAAGAACGCTCAGTGTGGAAGCAGTTGCCGTGTGCGATTCGAGGCACTTCCTTCCATGGTGCACTGCCCGAACCCTCCGCCGGTCACGTGGCCCTGAACCCCCATGACGACGTGGTGCATATCCGCGCGGCCCTGGCCTCCCACGCCCCGCACCTACCGGCTGTCCCGGGTTCTGGCCGCCGAGGAACTCGACGAACCCGCGCAGCGATTGCACGAGGTCGATCTGGGCCGGGCCTGGCAGGAACGCAACGCGCGGTTTCGCACCGGCGGCGACCAAGTCACCGTGCTGGTACGGGTGGACCTGGCGGGCACCCCCCTCGCCGTCCGCGCCGACGAGGCCGACACCGACGGCCGGCTGCGGCTGGACCTGGTCTTCCGGGACTAGAGCACGCCGAATGGGCACTGTGGCACCACGCCGCGCACGCGGAAGCCCTGGCCCCGCATTGGCTGCGCACCTCCCTGCCGCGCCGCTGCGGTCGCCACCCGCTACGGTGCCTCCTCCTGAGGCGCCGTCCCGGGACTGACGCCTGTCGCGGGCCACTGATCACCGCGCCCGACCCAGGGAGGGACGCGGGTGGGTCCGAAGACCGCGCCGGCTGCACGCCCTGCTTGTAGCTCCGTAACATTGCACCCTCCCTGGGTGGTTGCCCGTGGCGGCCCCGGGGATTGGCGCCGTGCTCGCGCCTCCACGTTATGCAGACCTGCCGCCCGCGAACTGGCCGGCATTGGACCAAGCCAGGCGGTGGCGTTCGACAGAGGGGACACAGTCATGCCGGGCCCGGAGGCCGGTGGCCCCCTTGCAGGACCGCGAAAACCATAACGGGGGGACTCGGTGCACAGCCCGTGCCCGGAGTCTGGGCTCGGGCGATGAGCAAAGAGATCGTGTAGACGGCGGGGCCCATACTGCTCCCTCCAGCAGGGCCTCCATCTGGCTGGTCCCAGCGGTGGCCGCGTGCAGGTCTCCCCGCTGGTGCGCCGCCCACGTCTCCTCCCACGCCTGCGGGGACGGCTCTAGGAGCAACGTCACCGGTGGCGGCCGACCGGTCAGGGGGCCTCGGGGGTGTAAAGGCAGCGTTCGGCACGCCCCGGGGGTACCGGCTCCCGGACGTCGTCCAGGCCTCGTCGCGATCCACACGCGGTCGGCGCTACGCGGCACGTCCCTTGGCCGCCCGATTTCCGCCCGGCCCGCGGAGACGGAAGAATCCGCCGGGCACATGGCGCACGCTGGAAGGACGTCAGTTGACATCGGATATAGGCACGTTCCTCACCCCCTCGACCGAGCGCCCGCCGGCTCTCGTGCCCATCGCCTGGGCGGCCGTCGAGAATTGGCTCGGACTGCGGCTGCCGGCCGACTACAAGCGGCTTGCCGAGCGGTACGGGCCGCTGGACTTCGGTGAGTACGTCTGGGTCCACGTGCCGTGCCTGCAGCGGGACCGCTTCGATTACGGCGAGTGGCTGCACGAGACGCACCGAGAGGCGCGGATCGAGGCGCGGGAGCTGCCCGAGGCCGAGCGGCCCCTGGTCCACCCCGCCCCCGGCGGCTTGTTGGCCTGGGGCTGCACGCGGGGCAGCGACGTGCTGTTCTGGGACACCTCGGCCTCCGAGGACCCCGACGAGTGGACGGTGGTCGTGCGGCACTCGGGGGCGGTGCCGGGCAGTGGCCTGCTTCCCTGGCACCGGTACGACCTGACGCTGAGCGGCTATCTGCGGCACACCGTCCGCGACACCTGGGAGCTCCCTTCTCCTCCCGGCCCGCTACTGGGCCCGCTTCCGGGCACCGTCGCGCGGACCGCGTTCCTTCCCGACGCCGAGGCATGGACCCCGCCCGCGCCGGTCCCGCCCCGGCTCACCGAGGCCGAGCGCCGGGTCGCGTTGGAGACCGGCGCCGGGCTGGACGCGCTGCGGCTGCTGTCGCCGCCGCCCGAGCGGCCCTACCTCGGAGGCGGCTCCTGGGAGGGGTTGTTCGCCGAGTTGGGCACACGGCTGCCCGGTGAGTACGTGCGGCTGATGGACGAGTACGGCGCCGGAATCTGGAGCGGATGGCTGCGTTTCCACACCCCGCTCCGGACCGGCGAGCGGCGTTTCCTCACACACGTCCGGGACACCGTCGACGCCTACCGGCAACTCAAGGACGGCCACGCCGAGTGGTACCCGCTGGCCACCTGGCCCGAGACCGGCGGCTTCCTTCCCTTCGCCAACTCCATCGACGGCGACTACCTGGGCTGGCTCACCGAGGGCGGGGATCCCGACACCTGGCCGCTGATCGTCTGGCCCCGCCACGCGGACCAGGGCCCGCCACTGAAGGGCGGCCTGATCGACACCCTCCTCGACTGGCAACGCGGCACGCTGGTCACGCATGGTTTCGCCACCCTGGACGAAGACGACGACCCGGTGGAGTTCGCGGAATTCCTGCCCTGGGACGACAGTGCCTACTGGTGAGCCCTCAGCCGACGATCACTGGGTTGCCCGTTGCGTGCTGTAGTGGTTCAACCGGCAGCAGCCAGCGGCTTCCGACCGGCGCCTGCTTGCCAACTCCGTCATCGCACCGATTTGCGTCTGTGTGACGACCGTCAAGATGATGTCGCTCTTCCAGCTCCGCAGGGCGTCTCATGCAGCAGCCCCGGGTCGCCGGCCACCGCGAGATCGACCAAACGCTCCCGGGCACGGGACCGCCGTCGACGACGCCAATGCCCCGGCTCCCCGGGGGGCTCAGATCCTGATTCTGCGAATCTGTTCCAGGATCAGCCCGATCTTCCCCTCCTCATGCGACCACCTCTGCTGAACCTCACCAAGTAGGGCCTGTTGCGGCAGTGGATCTGTCTTTGCGACGATCAGGGTTTGTTGTGAGGGGATGACGGACCGCAATGAGGCAAGAGCCGAAGGCGTGGTACAGCGCCAGAACCTTCTATCGATGGCTGACCTTCGAAAACCGTCCCTACGAGGAGCGTGTCGTGCTGTTCCGGGCACGGTCCCTGGGCGAAGCCATCGAACTGGCCGAGCGGGAGTCGGCCGAGTACGCCGGGGAGCGCGGCCTCGAAGTCCTCGACATGGTGCAGGCATACCGGATCTCCGACGGCGATGAGGAGGTGGGCGCGGGTACGGAGGTGTCTCCAAACTCCATGCGCTCGACCTCCCGGCGAACGCGTTTCTCGACCGCTACGACTCGGGAGCGGCACACACTCAAATCAGCGAGTGATCTCGTTCGCGGCGTTCGGCTGGTTTTTGTCGCCGGTGCCCGTCGCGTTGAGGGTGCCGTCCGTGTTGGTGAAGGTGGAGGCGTCGGTCGCCGCGGCGCTGACTCGGGTCGCGACGCCCGCCGGCGCCGCGGCGAGGAGGGGCCCAGGAGGGCCAGGGCGACAGCCGGCGCGCTGAGGAGTCTCGCGCGGGATTCCCCACGTGGTGCCGGTGCGCCCGAGGACGCCCTCATCCGGCAGAGCCGGGCGGAGAACGTCCTCACCTTGGATCCCTCTGGCGCGTCGCGAGGGCACGGACGGCCGCGTCGATCACAGCGACCACGGCATCACCGCGCGCTACGTGCGGGACAGAAGTGGGACGCGGGACCGGACGGCAGTCTCAGAAGCCGACTGAATCCGGCGTACTGTCTCACCGTGGTGGGAAGCCTCCTCGGGCTCCAGGCGTGCGGGCTCTTCGCGCCGAAGCCGGCGTGGCGGCAGGCGCCCCGGATCAGCTCGACATGGAAGCGGGCGGCCTGGAAGCTGGCCGGGGGCGGGAACATGTGCCTCTACCAGAGGCCGCCCGGGCTGTAATGGGAGCGGGCGCCCGGACCGCTTCCCCCGTCATGACGCCGGACAGACGGTCAGCCCAGATGTTCGGGCAGTGCGTGCCACGGACGACTGTCGAGTCGTCGTGCCGGGTGCCGGGTGCCGGGGCGACTGAGGCCACGAAGTGGCAGCGGGCTGCCGGCCACCCCCAACGTCCCGCGCCCCCACCGGAATGGGAGGACGAACCCGTCCGAAAGGTTGAGCGTCCTGACTCGGCTCAGGCACCCCCGGAGCTTCGCGGCGGTGGCTCAGGCGGCGTCCGTCTTGGGAAAGACGTATTCGTCGAGAATCAACCCCACGGCGACGGCTGCGGGGATGGCGACCAAGGCGCCGATGATGCCGAGGAGGGCTCCGCCGACAAGGACGGCAAGGACGGTGACGAGGGGATGGACGTCGACGGCGAACTTCATGGCGCGGGGGACGATGAGGTAGTCCTCGGCGAGACGAAAGGCGATGTAGAAGGCGGCGGTTGCCGCGGCGATGGGCAGGGATACCGACAGGGCGACGAGGCTGACGACGATGCCGGCCAAAGTCGAGCCCACAATGGGGATCAGGTCCATCAACGCTACGAAGACACCCAGCGCCGCGGCGTACGGAACGCCCGTGGCCAGGCACCAGATGAACGTCGCGATTCCCGCGATGGCGGAGGTGGCCAGGTTTCCGAGCATGAATCGCCCGATACGGCTCATGATCTCCTCTGCCACGCCTTCCACCCGATCGCGTCGGCTCCTGGCGACGAAGCGGTAGCAGAAACGTTTGATCGTAGGCAGGCCCGCCATGCAGTACAGCGACACCGTAGTGACGATCACCGTCGATGTGACGGTGCTCAGGACGACCTGGCCGGCCCCTAGCAGCCCGCCGGCCAAGCCGGATGCACCGCCACCGGAGCTGAACTGCTGCCTGGCCTTCTCCACCAAGTGGTAGCGGTCCTCGAACCGGCCGATGGTCGACTGGTGGTTGTGCACTTGTTGGAGCCAGCCGGGCACCGCGTTGACCAGTGCGCTGACCTCATTGGCCACGGGCGGGATGACCAGCGCCAGAAACCCTCCGAGAATCGCGACGAACCCGCTCAGGACGATCGCGACGGCCCAACCCCGCCGAAGCCCTCGCCTGGTGAGCGCGACAACCATCGGTTCCAAACTGATCGCGATGAACACGGCAAGGAGCAACAGCGTGAGCATGGAGCTGACTTTCAACACGGTCTGAACGGCCAGCCACGCCACTGTCGCGCCAAGCCCGAGACCGAAGCCCACGGCGACCCGTGACCGCCGACGCCGCCGCCCCTCTCGGTCCGGCTGGTGGCGCTCTGTGATCTCAGCTGCCATCGCTTGTTCTCCCTTGCGAAGTCCCTCGGCACACGCTGCTGCCGGCCGGGGTCTGGGTCTACGGTCCGGGGTGTGGGTGCCCTGGTGCTCACCGCGGACGTGGTGGTAGGGCGTTTGCCCGCTGTGCGGCTTCTTGATCCTGCCGGGGACCGTACTGGCTCCCGGTTCAGCACGGTGGTCGGAAGACGTCCGCTCCGGGTCGGGGGAAACCGCGGTGTCCGTGGTGTCGAGCAGCACACCACGAGGGCGCTCGCGTCCGTCCCGGCTTCGCTCATCGGCGCCGAACGCAGGGTTCGTACGGTCCGTAGCGCGAACGCTCACTGATGTGCAGTCAGTGGCAGTTGATGCCGGCGTGCTGGGTGACTTCGAGGCCGGGAGGATGCCGTGGATGTGATGGGCGCTGTGAATGGCGTGCTGGTTCCAGGGCGGTGGCCCAAGGCCTGGCGGGGGGTTCCGCGTCACTCGGTGGGGCTCTGCATGTGCTCACTGATCCACTGGATCAGGCCGCTGCTTTCCATGTTCGGGACGTAAGTGGCGGCGTTGTGTTCGCCACCCCGAATTACGTCGTACTTGGTCTTGACCGGGCCTTTGTTGCCGAATTTCGCGATGAACATGTCGATCGGGGGCTTGACCGGCTCCCTGGAACCGACCTGGATCCCCAGGTACACGTCGGGGCTGCCCTTGGCGATGAGCCGCTGGGCGAGCACGTTGGAGTCGTTGTCCGCCTTTTCCTTCTGGTGGCCGGCCCACAGGCGGGAGTCGGGGACGATGTCGGGACCGGAGGCGATGACGGCCTTGAACTTCTCCGGTTTCTGCAGCACGGCTTTCAGGCCCGCGGAGCCGCCGGTGGAGGAGCCCATGAAGGCCCAACCGTCACGCGACTTGATCGTGCGGAAGTTTTCCTTGATCAGGTCTGGGACGTCCTCGGTGAGCCAGGTCCCCATCTTGGGCTGGCCGGGGATGTCGCTGCCGTCCCAGTAGAGGCCCGACTGCGGATCTTTGGGGTCCTTGTCGTGGTTCTCGGGGTTGAGTACCGGCATGGCGATGACGAAGGGCAGGCTCTTGCCTTCCTGCGACCACTTGGAGATCGACGATTCGAGCTTGAGGTCCGTACCCATCCAGTAGTTGCTCGGGTAGCCCGCGCCGCCGGGCAGCGCGATCAGTACCGGGAAGCCGCTCGTCGCGTACTTCGGATCCGCGTACTCCTTCGGCGCCCAGACCCAGACCTTGCCCGTGAAGCCGGACTTCTTGCCCCGATAGGTCGTGACAGCAATCTTGCTGCCGTCCTCGGGGACCGTACCGGAGATCCTGAAGTCGGCGGCAGGCCCGGTGGCCATGAGGGCCTTGGAGCCGGCCGACTGCCGGCTCCCGCCACCGGGGGACGCCGCGCCGCCGAAGGTGATCGAGTCACCGTTGTCCGAGAAGACGTCGAAGTAGCTCAGCGTGGGCCAGGCAACCGCACCGAGTACGGCCGTGCACGCCGCGATGAGCCCCCAGCGTTTGCCGCGGGAGGGCCTGCGGGGCCGGGACTGGCGGGTGGTCGGCGAGGTGTGTGTCATCGAAGGAACTCGCTCCGGGTCGCTGCATGCCGCATCGGGATGCCGCATCGGGCCTGAGTGACTGTTACACCCATGTAGACAGCCATGCGAAGCGAGAGGTTCCGCAGTGTGGGCAAGCAAAGGATTTGCCCCGTGGGTCAGCAGGCTGATGCGAGGGCTCGGGCTTCCGTCAGGAACCCGTCAACGCTTGGGCCGCCGCGTGTTCCGCTCCGGTAGGGAGGTCCTCGACGGTCCCGGCCGGGCGGCCGGGCCGACGCGTCGAGTCCGGGGTCGCCGAGGTCGAGGTCCGGGCTGCGGCCGACGCCGGTGCCGGTGCCGAGACCCTTGGGGAATACCTCGGCGACGACCACCCGGGAGGCCGCCCGAATCAGCGCCACTTGATGCCGTTGTCGGTAACGTGCCGACGCACTGCTCCGCTTCTCGCGAGACGTGAGAACCCGGCTAACCGGCGTGGCGTTGTCAGAACATGTCGGTGGGTGACCTTGGTCAGCTCGTTCCAGAAGGGGACAGCGGTGAGATAGAGACCCAGGGCGGACATGATGCCGACCGCTACGTCCACGCTGATCCGGCCCTGCTTGGTCCAGTAGACATCTTGGAGATCCAGGAGAAGGGCGAATTCGTCCACGATGAGCGCTGCCCCGGCGCCGTAGGCCGCCCCGACGCCAGGGTGTCCTACGAGGGGCGCGTCCCCCCGGACGGCCACCAGCCCCACGCCGGCCAGCGTGACGATTCCGAGGTTGTAATGGTGCAGATGGGTGCCGCCGGCCGAGACATTTCCCCAGGGCAGGCGTCCGCTGCGGATGCCGTGGGTGATCAGGCGGGTGGCGCCGAACGTGGCCCCGAAGGCGAGCCAGGTGGCAAGGAGGGAGCGCTGGGTGGGACCGGTGCGCTCGTCGACCGTCTCCCGCCAGCGTCTCAGCAGGCCAGGACGACGGTCGTCCCGCTCGCCGGAGCCGTGCTGCTCAGCGTCCTTCGCCATCAGGTCCCTCCCGCGTCGTGGAGTCGTCCCCACCATAGGACCATCTCGCCCCGGGCCTTGCTGACTGACTTTGCCCGGTCGGAAGCAGCCGGCCGGTGCGTCTCGTTCCCGGCGTCCCCGGGCTTCGACGAGCCATGTCCGATCACAATCGCCTGGTCCTGCCACAGGGCGTGCGCGGAGACGAGGTGGACGACTTCGAACGAGGCGGGTGGGGGAGCACCGGCCGGCCTGGCTGGCCATGACGGCCCCGGCGGCCAGAGGGAGCCATCCGGGGATCAGCATGGCGCAGAGGTGTAGGTGATGCCGGTGCCGTGTCCGCCGACCATACGGCCGGCGAGGTGGACCGGCGGAGTACGTGCCGAGCCGGGTATCCCCGCGGAGATCTTGTGGGTGGTGATCCGGGCTTTGAGCTGTTAGGTGCCTTCGGGGGCGCCGATGTCGGACTCTCGCCAGACCGCCCGCCTCACGGTGAGACGACGGTAAACGCCCAGCTCACGCACCCGGCTCGCCACGGAAAGAGCAGCCCCATGCGTGCCGGCGGGCCCGGCGGCCGCCGCGCGCCGGCCGGCTGCCCTGACGCATGGGGTACGCCGGGGCGACCGTCACCCGTCGGTTGGTCAGTCGAGAGATGGCGCTCCCCGCCTCCGCCGGTTGCGGGCGTGTGCTGCACACCCGCGCTCCGGCCTCCGCGGCGTCGTACAGCTCATACGACCTGATTTGAGGATTCGGCTGCTCAATGAATACGGCGGGCGCGGTGTTAGCTCTGTCGCAGGACTGCCAGTGCGAAGGCCAGTCGGCGCTCTAGCCGGCTCGCCTGCGGCGCATAGACCGCAGATGCCCTGTGTATGCCCGGCGGTCATGTCCCAGGTTCGGGGGCTGCTTTCGCAGGTCTCTGGTCTCGGCTGGCTGGTCCTGGCGCACCAGGTGTGGACGTGCCTGGCTGAAGATGCCGAGACAGAACCATACGAATCCGGAGAATCACTCGCCGCAACGAGGACCTGATGATTGATGAGAACTCCCCCGTGTACGTGGCTCATTTCGCCCGCACCCCGTTCCAAGTGCTTGGCGGCAAGGGGTGGCAGAAGCGGGTCGCCTTCCGGGTTGACGGGGAAGGAGTGCTGCTCGGTGGAGCTCCCGCGCGGTACGACCGCCAACTCGCTTTCGTGCCGTGGAGCGACATCACCACGATAGTGGTGTGGTTTCAGCGCACGGCCGGACCCGGAATCCGCCACATCGGAGTACAGCGCAAGCCGGGGACCCCGCACTTGCCCGGCATGAACAGCCACCTCAGCCACGAGCAGGCCCAGAGGCTGGCTCCCCATGTCGACTACGAACTGTTTCTCGCCAGCCGCCCCATCAACTTCTGGTGGCTCGATCCTGAACGCCTCCAGGCCGCGGTGGACGCATTTGCACCGCACGTTCCCCTCCTCGTGTATTCGCACCGCACCTCTCGTAGTGGCGTCCGCGTCCCCATCCAAACCACCTCCGGTTCGGCGGTCGGACGTTGCCGGGTCACTGGTTTGGCCCATTGCCCGTGACGGACGGGCGGCTGGGGCGGTTGTGGGGTGCATTGTCCAACTGAGAGATCAAGGAGATCTTGATGTCGCGTTTCACCAAGGCCATGGCCGTTACCGCCGCCGCCGGTGCTCTCCTGGCAGGCGGGGCCGGCATGGCCGCCGCCGACGCCGAGGCCGAGGGCGCTGCCATCGGCTCCCCGGGTGTCCTGTCCGGCAATGTCGTCCAGGTGCCCATCCACATCCCGGTCAACATCTGCGGCAACTCCGTCAACGTCGTCGGCGCCCTCAACCCGGCCTTCGGCAACGTCTGCATCAACAAGAGCGACGGCGACAAGGACGACCACTACAAGGCCGAGCACCACGACGACCACCACGACGGGTTCTGACAGCACCAGGTTCTGGATGTGGCGCTCTCACCACGCCGCCACACCCAGCGTCGCGCAGCCGCCGCGTATACCGCTTGTACAGATCGGCCTCCCCCGCATCCTCCGGGGGAGGCCGCTCCCATGACGGGATCCAGCACGGTGTAGCCGAACCTGTACGTGAACCCGGTCGCGCGCAAGGTCCGCAGCGGCGAGGAAGCCCAGCGGCAGCAAAAGGGCCATTCGTCGCATTGGCCACATCCTCGGCAGAGTGAAGGCTGAGGCCGCGTCGACGTTGTCGACGGGGAGTCGAGGGTGCCGAGATCGTTCAAGATTGACCCCTCGATCGAGCAGGACTTCCCCAATCGGGATGTCCCGTGACTTTTGCGGCAGCAAGACGTTCCTGACGACAGGTCACTGCACCAACGACGTCAGCCAGCCTGCCGACGGCAGGACGGCACCCGTATGGGTACGCCTCGCCCCGACCGTCGCGGGCGACGCCGCCATTACCGTCACCGGATAGGCCGAGGCCGTCGTCGACACTGCGATCTGCCGCTCCGGCCAGACCACCGGAATGCAGTGCGGCGCGGTCACCAAGGTCGACCAGACGGTGAACTACGGCAACGTCACGATCAACGGCCTGTCCTATTCCAGCGCCTGCTCGGCCGGCGGCGACTCCGGCGGCCCGTACGTCACTGCGGCCGGCGGCAAGGCCGTCGGCCTCCAATCCGGCGGCGGCAACGCCACCTGCACCTCGGGCAGTGGTGAGAAGTTCACCATCTTCCAACCCGTGATCGAGGCCCTGACCAAGTTCAAGCTGGCCCTGGTCACCTCCGCCCCCCAGCCCGGCAACATCACCGTCTCCGCGGTCTCCGCCCAGAACGGCGTCATCGGCACCCCGACGGTCGAGCTGAAGAACAGCGCCGAGGGCGGCACGGCCCCCTATACCTGGCGTCCTCGATGTCGTAACGCGACAGCGCCATGGTGTCCCGATCTCCGGAGGCCACCACCCGCAACATCGACTCCCGGGTCTCCCGCATTCCGGCTGCGGCCGGTTCGTCGGGATTGTCGGGGAAGACATCGAAGATGTAGCGGCCCAACAACTGCTCGCGGGTGCGCCCGACCAGGCGCAGGAAGTCTTCGTTGGCGTCGGCGTACACCAGATCAGGGGTGAGCAGGGCCACCATGCCAGGCAGGGCGCGGAACACCGCCGCGTAGTCGATTTGCGGTTTGCTCATGTGCTGCCCGTCTCGGTAGCGGCCGTCACTCTGTTACCCACGATAGGAGTGACCGTGCCGTGTAGCGGCCGTTGCAGCTCCAGGGGATGCCGCCGGAGAGGGCGGACGGCCTATCGGTCCCCGTCGGTGAACGGCGGGGCGGATCAGCTGTGGATCGCGACCGCGGATGGGCTTCCCAGCGCCGCTGTCGACCACGGCGGCCGGGGCGACCATTCACCTTCTACCAGTACGGGACGCCGACTGTGGGACGAAGGAAGCCGACCGCTGATGGGTTGGGAACGACGGTCCGGGGCCGGGCAGGTTCGGGCTGATGCTCGGTCCAGAACGCCACCGGGTCTGGCTCGACGACCCTGCCGACTCCTGGCCCCTACGACGCTAGGGTCATCGGCCCCCGGGGAAAGGAGCACAGCCGTGGACGATCCCGATGAGCCGCGGGATATGGGGCGGCGTGCCGTGACGCGCTTTGCAGGTGTCGCCGGTCGGTGAACCGCGCAGCGGTTACGCCTTCTGACCTGGGATTGTGCAGTTTGGTTGAGCGGGATGCAGGCCTGCTGCCCCCGGTGAATCTGCGGAGAGCCCGAGTGTTTAGGAGGCGGAGCCGGGATGGCGGTGAGTGAGGTGCACTGTGACCGGAACGGGGCGAAGACAGTCCGGGCGCCCGGCCGCCCACCCGGCGCGCCATGATCGCCGTTGCCCGGACGCGGCGCCGGCGAGGAGCCCCGGGTAGTTGTGGCAGGCCGCGTCCGCCAGACAGGCGAAAGCGCCATTCGGTTGGGTGCCACCGGCCCGCAACCGGTTGCGGTCGTCCGCGTTTGGCTGGTTGCTGAGAGTGCCGTCAAGAACGGCGCGACTCCTGGGAGGCACCATGAGCTACCAGCAGGATCTGATAATTTGCCGCGAACTGGGCGAACGTCATGGCGAGAGCCGGGCGCTGAACAGCCTCGGCGTCGCCCTGCAGCAGGTGCAGCGGTTCGACGAGGCCATCGAGGCCCACCAGCAGGACCTCGTCACATGCCGCGAGCTGGGCGAGCGCCATGCCGAAGGGCAGGCTCTGAACAACGTCGGCACGGCTTTGCAGCAGGTGCAGCGGTTCGACGAGGCCATCGACGCGCACCAACAGGCCGCCGCCCGGTTCACCGAGCTGGGCGACCATCACCGTGAGGGGCAGGCTCTGAACAACCTGGGCACGGCTTTGCAGCAGGTGCGCCGGTTCGACGAGGCCATCGACGCGCACCAACAGGCCGCCGCCCGGTTCACCGAGCTGGGCGACCATCACCGTGAGGGGCAGGCTCTGAACAACCTGGGCACGGCTTCGCAGCAGGTGCGCCGGTTCGAGGAAGCCATCGACGCGCACCAACAGGCCGCCGCCCGGTTCGCCGAGTTGGGTGACCATGACGGTGGGGGCCGGGCTCTGAACAACCTGGGTACGGCTTTGCAGCAGGTGCGGCGGTTCGAGGAAGCCATCGACGCGCACCAACAGGCCGCCGCCCGGTTCGCCGAGTTGGGTGACCATGACGGTGAGGGCCGGGCCCTGAACAACCTGGGTACGGCTTTGCAGCAGGTGCGGCGGTTCGAGGAAGCCATCGACGCGCACCAACAGGCCGCCGCCCGGTTCACGGAACTCGGCGACCACGAGGGCGAGGGCCGGGCCCTGAACAATTTGGGCATGGCTTTGCAGCAGGTGCGCCGGTTCGACGAGGCCATCGACGCACACCAACAGGCCGCCGCCCGGTTCGCCGAGATGAGCGACGACGAGGGCCGGGTCCTGAACAACCTCGGCACCGCCCTCCAGTCCCGGGGGCTGTGGCGGGGACGCAAGGGCAAGAACCACAGCGAGGCCAAGGGCCAGAGCGACGCCAGGGGTGATGCCAGTAGTGACGCCAAGGTTCGCGGCGAACGTCTGGTACCGCTCATCGCGGATATCCCATCGGGATCCTCGGCCGTATCGGCGCCCACGGCTACCGCTGCCTCCACGTCCCCGGAGCCGCCCGCGAAGACGGAGGTCCTCGCGCTCACAGTGGACGAGTCTTCCTCGGCGCAGGCCGACCTCCAGATGGCGAACAAGCGCTGGGGACGCCGCCGCAAGGCGCAAGACCCGGTGCTCTCCGACGACCGGTAGTGAGGCGGGCGTGCGCAGTCAGCAGCCGCGGACGCCGAAGCCATACTCCATCTCGGAGCGGTACACCGGCCCGGCCGCGGTTCCTTACAAGGAACCGCGGCCGGTTGGGGGGTCCGCTAAGTCCTGCTCCAGTCGATCCGGTCCGTCCCGCATCAGTCGCTGCCGGCGCCGCGCGCTGCCGTAACACGTCTATGAGACGTCCCATCACGTGGCAGGCGGCCTCCATCACCAAACACCCGCGTTTCGTCGTGCTCTCGCCACGCCAGAACAACCAGTGGTGACCAGCTCATTGGGCTTCTCGCCGTTCCCGGCGGGGCCGCTCCATCGGACGGTGGTGTCACCCCGGGTGAGTCCGGCTTGCACTTCGGCGCCCGCGGCGCCCCTCGGCGCCTGTGAAGCCTGACCCGACTGATGCACGCCCGGCTGCGCGGGGACTACGGACGTTTCGTCCATCGAGCACCTGGATCGCGTGGGCCGCGATCCCTCTGATAGGCCGCCGCATCGGCCTAGGTCTACCTCCCTCGTAGCCACCCCCTGCCCCGGGAGTGTTCCTGCCAGTACGTTAGTGCCTGCTGAGTGGTCGCGAGGTCGGGGTGGTCTGGGCGGAGTGCGCGCAGTTGCTCGTTCAGCAGGTCGGAGAGGAGGGCAACTGCGCCGCGAGGGTCGCCGGAGTGGCCGCGCCAGTGGGCGAGGGCCGCGCGGGTGCGGAAGATTTCGGACCGGTCGGTGTCGGTGGCTACCGCGTACGGGTTGGACCAGGTGTCCCGACAACCCGGGGCGATCTCGCGCGACTCCAGGCGGAGCTGGTCGTTGAGGAGGTCGGTCAGGACGGTCATGGCCCCTCGCGTGTCGCCCGACTCGCCCAGCCAGTGGCCGAAGCGGAAGCGGGTGTCGAAGGTGCGCGGGTGCTCCGGCCCGTACATGCGGAACTGCTCGTTAACGAGCTGGCGATACACGACCACTGCCCCGGCCGTGTCCCCCGCCTTTCCCTGCCACTCGGCGGCGGTGCGGCGCAGATTGAAGTCGGGCGGCCCCGTGCGTCCGTCGACGGCCGCGGTGTAGCGAGCATCGGCGAGCATGTCGCGATAGATGCTTGCGACGCCCGGCAGGTCGCCTGCCTCTTCGAGCCAGTGGGCCAAGCGGTAGCGCAGCTCGTTGACCTCCTCGACGAGGCGGACCCGTTGGGAGGGGACCAGTTCGAACTCCGGCTTCAGCAAAACCAGCTGATCGTCGATCATCCGCCGGTACTCCGTGATCGCGGTGGCGAGGTCGCCGGACTCCGCCCGCAGCCACGCAATCCGGCCGCGCGACTTCGTCACGGACCCGTGCCGGGCTCCCAGCCGGTCGGCCGTCGTCGGCAGCAGCGCTACGAAGTAGCCCAGCGCGGCCTGTGGCCGGCCGTCGTCCGCCAGCGCGTCGCCCACCCGGAACACGAGGTCGTGCAGCCCCGCACCGGTACTCCAGCCGTGCCGGAGCTCGGGCTCGCCGGAGCCCAGCAGCAGGACCGGGGCATTGCGCATCAGCGCCTCGACATTCGAACGTAGCACGTCCGGCGAGAAGTCGAGGACGCGCGAACCCAGGTGTGGCGCCTGCTCACGCGGAGGTACCAGGAAGAACGACGTCGAGTTCGCCTCGTCCGCCGACTTCCGGGACGCGACGAGGAGCAGGTTGGCGGCCCGGTCGACCAGCTCCGCGGCCCGGCTCGCGGGCACGCCCTCGCGGACGGCTCGCTGCACCACCGGGTGGACCCGCACGGACCGGTCCTGGTCCGTCGGGTCGTAGTCGAGCAGGCTCCACCGGTGCAGCAGCGCGAGCGTCTCGGCGGCACTCCCGTCCGGCTCCGCGCCCTCGGCCGGGCGAGCGGTCCGCTCCTGGTCGAGGTACCTGAAAGCAGAGGTCAGCACCGCAGCCGGGATGCCGTCGAAAGCCAGCGGCGCCGCCAGCTCCAGCAGCACCCGCGCCGTCCCGACCGGTGCCAGGGCGTCGGCGCGCTCCAGCGCGAGGTCCCAGACGTTCGGCAGCGGCAGGCTCTGCTCGTCCGGCAGTCCACCAGGGTCCGGTACGAGGTCGGCCAGCTCCGTCCCGTCGTCGCCGAGTAGGCGGAGGTAGTCGGTGCAGCTCAGGCCGCGATATCCACGCAGCTGCGCAGGCGAACTAGGACAGGTGACCGACCGTCAATCCAGACCGGCCAAATCGTCACCCTGAAGCGCCGATGTCAGTAACGGCCACGCCCTCACCGGAATCATCACCGAGGTGATCCGGCCGACGTCACGGAAGAGTCACAAACGAGGCGCGCTGCCCGAAAACGCGCCAACCAGCGGCGCCGTAGCCGGCGCTAGAACGGCTTCATTGCTCGCCGCGCCTACCTGCGGGCCCCACGGGTCGGCTGCGCCCTCCGCTTCGCTCCGGTGCTCGCTGCCTCGGCTTGAGGTGACAGGACGGGTGCGGGTGCGAGGTGGTTACTGTCCGAGGCAAACAGGTGTCCACGACCAGGTGCCGCCTGCGCCCGTTGATCTTCTTGCCGGCGTCGTAGCCGCGGGAGTCCTTGCCGACGGTCTCGGCAGCCTTGATCGACTGGGAGTCGATGACGGTGGCAACCGCTCCGGGTGCCTTCCGCAAGCGGATCCGCCGCGAGGTGGGCAAAGGGCCTGCCGCTGTTCGTCATGGTCACCCCGGCCGACATGACCGACCGCAACGCGGCCGAGGAAGTGCTGTTCCGGCTGCGGCTGATGCACCCGGAAATCACCATCGTCTGGGCCGACTCCGCCTACGCGGGACAGCTCGTGACCTGGGCGAAGACCTACCTGAACTTGACGATCAAGACTGTCAGCCGCCCGAAGAACGTCCCCGGGTTCGTCGTTCTCCCCGGCGCTGGGTTGTCGAACGCTCACACGCCTGGGTCATGCACGCACGCCGGCACGCGCGTGACTACGAACGGTTCATCCAGCACTCGGAATCGCTCGTCACCTGAGCTGCAATCACCCTTATGACCAGGCGCATCACCCGTCGGAACTCCCGCTGGAGCGGACAGCCGGCCTCCCGCGAGGCTCAACGCGACTGATCGTCTCGGCACTGACGGTCAGCAGTGCCATTATGAGGTCACCGGGCACGGATCGCGGCCCCTGAGCACAACTCTCCCACCGCCGCCGAAACCTGACAGCAACTTCTGACTCACAGCCACCGCTTGGCTGCTTCGACGCTGTCGCCGCCGCTCGTGTTGAACGCGATCGCAGCCTTCGGCGCATGACGCCGGACCATATTCACGACCTGCTCAAAGAGTGGCAGAAGCGGCTCCGGCTTGCGGATCCCACCCCCGATGACGACGACGTCCCAGTCGTGCTCGGACAGTGCTGCAACGATCGTCGGCTCAGCCGACTCATCCAGCACGATCAGCGTCATGCACGCATCGATGGCGTGTTCGCCGAAACGGGCCAGTTCCTGGTCAAGAGCCGCTCGAAGGGCGTCTCCGTCCATACCGGGCACTGCACGCGGGTCGATTCCAAGAATGAGAACGTGAGGCATGCCCAAGAGGACGAACAGCCACCCGTCCAGGTTCCCACGGCACGCGGCCGGTGTCGGATCTCAGGGACGACACCCCGGGGCAATTATGTGACCGTGGGGGTCGTGGCGGGCGATGATGCGGCGCAGGCGCGCTTCGTCGGTGACGGCCTGGCCGTCGAGGGATAACCCTCCGCGGCGTCGTGTGCTGACCACCGGCCAGTATGACCCGTACCGGTCGGCCGCGGCCGGGCTGGACGGCTACCGGCCGACATACGGGAACTGCTCGGCGCGGCCGCGGGCCGGCTGGAGCGGGGCCTGGCGGCGCAGGTGCCTGCGGCGCTGCCCGGGCAGCGCGGGTATGGCTGGGGCCGCAGTTCGGGCGGGACGCGTTCGAACGGGCGGCGGGCAGGCGGCCGGTGCCGGGCCGCCGGCCGGTGCGGCTGCCGCCGGACGGACTCGACGGACGACTGGTGCTCGCGCCGGACCGCCCTGACCTTCCGGTACTTCAGTGAGGAACTACGGACCCTCCCGCTCGTCGGGCGCATCCGGCTCATCCGGATCCGGTGCATCCGGCGTGTCTGGCGGATCCGGTGCGTTCGGCGTGCCCGCGCCCGGTGCCGGAGCGGCCGACGCCCCCGACCCTGCCCTGCGCGCCCTCGCGCCGCTCGTCCGGGCGACCGCCTCCGCCCTCGGCGCCGCCCTGCGGGGCGAGGAGTTCACGGCGGACCTCGACCGGCCCGCGCCCTCGACCTCGCCCCCCGCGGGGCTTATCCCGCCCGGCACGACGCCGTCCTGCGCGCCGGGCTCCACCTGACCCACCAGGCCCTCGCCGACCACGCCCGGCACGACGCCGTCCTGCGCGCCGGGCTCCACCTGACCCACCAGGCCCTCGCCGACCACGCCCGGCACGGCGGCGATCCCGCGACCGGCCGCACTCCACCGCCGGTCTGAACCGGACGGGCCCGTTCGGCCCGGCCGGAGTATGACCGTACTGTCACAAGATCAGGTCGCGGGAACGAACTGGGAACCTCGTACATCTAGCCGGTCAGCGGGGTCTCTGCGGGGCCCCGCCTGACGGAATCGGCAAGAACCGGCCGGGTTGGCCGGGGCGAGTGACAAGGCGGGGCAGGAATGAAGGCGGTAGCGGTGGCGGGCGGTTCCCCGGACACTCCGAAGTCTCCGGAGACGGAAGGGACCGAGCTCCCTGGAACGCAGAACACGCCTCCCGAACCCCCGAGCGACACCACCCGGCCCACGCCGGACGCGGCGACGGACCCGGATAAGCCGTCGGCTGACGACGCCCGGGACGCCGAGCCCAAGGAGGGCTCGCGGGGTGAACCCGTGGCTGAGGCTGACGCACCCGACACCGTGCTCGCGGAGGGCAAGCGGGGCGGGACTGTGGCGGAGGTGGAGGCGGACGAAGACGCCGAGGTTGCTGCCGAGTGGAGGACCAAGCTCGCGGAGGGCAAGCCGGGCGCAACCCTGGCGACGGCAGAAGCCGAGTCGGAGGCCTCCACGGACGCCGAGGCGGAAGCCGGGACCGGGCTCGAGGCCGCCACGAGGATCGGGTCCGTTGACGGAGCTCTGGCCGAATCGGCGGCGAGGTCAGAAGCCGAGCCGGAGGCCGGCGAGACCGCGCCCGGGGCTGCGGCGGCACAGCCCGACGCGATTGCCACGGGCGGGGCCGTACCCAAGGCGGCGGCCGCGGAGGGGGACGTACCGGCGTCCGGTGCCGAGGTCAACGACGGGGCAGCATCCGCGCCTTCCGCGGCAGCCATCGGCGAGGCCGTACCCGAGACCAAGAGGGCGGCGGTCTCGGACGGGGATGCACCCGCGTTCGAACCTGCGGCCGGCGGGCCTGCACCCGAGGCGGATGCCGAGGGCACCAGTGGGAATGTGTTTGACTCCCGGGCCGCGGCCGCGGGCGGGGACGTGACCAAGTCCGACGCGGTAGCCGGCGGCGGGGACTCGCCCGAGGCTGAGGTCGGCGGCGGGGACGTACGCCTTGCCGCGCCCGAGCCTGCGGTCGGCGCGGATGGCGCGGGCGAAGTCGACGAGCATGACGAGGCGGCCGAGGAGTCCGCAGAGGCAGCCGGTCCGGACGACGATGCGGGCCGGGAAGACCGGCTTGCTCGGGAGGACGAAGCCGACGCCGAGCGGACCAGCCAGTTCGTGGCCCTGAAGGACCTCGACGCCCCGACGGAGAAGGCGCCTTGGACGCGCGTCGTACCGCCGAACCGCACCCCGGGCCGGACCTCGGCCACACCCACCACCCCGCCCGAGATCCCGATCCCGACCCCGACCCCGGCCTCGGGCCGGACCCCGACCCCGGCCCCGACCCCGGGCCGGACTCCGACTCCAGGCACCACCCCGCCCGAGACCCCGGCCCCGACTCCGGGCTCGACCCCAGGCACGACCTCGGGTCGGACCGCGACCCCCGCCCCGGGCCCAGCTGCGGGCCCGGGGACCGGCCGGGCTTCGGCTCGGCCCGGGGGGCCTGCCCGTACGCCGGCGGGGACCGCGGACCCGGCCGCGACGCCCGACGCCGCCCCCGTTCCCGCCCCGGAGGGGCCCGCGCCGCACCCCGTCGTCGAGCGCACCCGCGAGGTGCCGGTCCCGCCGCGACCCCCTCTGGATCTGCTGGCCGAGCTCACCAACAACCCACCTCCGCCCGAGACCCCGCGCCGCACCGTCGTCCGGCGCGTGAAGATCTGGACCCCGATACTCCTGCTCCTCGCCGGCGCCGCCATCGGCGGGCAGCTGCTGCGCCCGCTGCCCGCCCCCCGGATCGTCGCGGCCGAGCGGACGCACACCCTCGACGGGCAGTTCTCCGTACCGTGGCCCGCCAAGGGCCAGGGTGCCGTACGCGTGCCCGGCTCCGGCGACATCGGTGCCTTCGGCGAGCAGAAGCCCGTCCCCACCGCCAGCGTCGCCAAGGTCATGACGGCCTACGTCATCCTCAAGAACCACCCGCTCCGCAAGACCGAGGCAGGCCCCCAGATCGAGGTCGACGCGAAGGCCGTCGCGGACGGCACCTCCGACGACGAGTCCCGGATCGAGGGCTTCGTCGTCGGGGCGAAGTTCAGCCAGCAGGACATGTTGAAGATGCTCATGATCAAGTCGGCCAACAACGTGGCCCGGCTGTTGGCGCGCTGGGACACCGGCACCGACTCCGAGGCGGCGTTCGTCGGGAAGATGAACGCCGCCGCCCGGGAACTCGGCATGCAGAACACCACGTACACCGACCCCAGCGGTCTGGACGCCGGAACCGTCAGCACCGCCGCCGACCAGCTGAAGCTGGCCGAGGCCGTGATGAAGGACGAGGCGTTCCGCGCCGTGGTCGTCCTGCCGAGCGCCGAGATCAAGGGGCTGTCCGAGACGCTCATCAACAGCAACACTCTGCTCTCGGGCAACGGCCTCCGCGTCCGCGGCATCAAGACCGGGTCGAGCACCCCCGCGGGCGGCACGCTGATGTGGGCGGCGTCCAAGTCGGTCGGCGACGAGACCCCGCTGATCCTCGGCACGCTCATGGACCAGCACGCGGACGGCCCGGACCACAACGGGGAGAACAGCCTGAAGCTCGTCCTGGCCAACAGCGAGAAGATCATCGAGTCGGTGCGGCAGGCGCTCGACTCGGCGCCGGTCGTCCGCAAGGGCCAGACGGTCGGCTACGTGGACGACGGCCTCGGCGGCCGTACCCCGCTGGTGGCCACGAAGGATCTGAACGTGATCGGCGTACCGGGCCAGCAGTTGCAGCTGGCCCTGCGGCCGGGCGCTTCAGGGACCCCGCACGCCGCGAAGGCGGGAACCGAGGTCGGCGTCCTGACGGTCGGTGTCGGGGAGGGCGCGAAGAACGTTCCCGTGGCGCTCGGAACCCAGCTGGCCGAACCTTCCTTCACGACCCGGGTCACCCGCCTGCGCTGACCGAAGGCCGCGCCCGGAATTCGTAGGACGGGCCCCACAGAGCGCCGCAGTCGGCCGCACTGCTGCTCATGCAGAGTAGGCGCGGTGGGGAGCTGTCTTAAACCTTTCTCTCGTGTTCGCGTGTACGTGCGCTGCGACGTGTCGCACGCGGCTCGTGACGAGTGGCGCGGACGAATGGGGCACGCATGGCGAAGCACTGGTCGGTACCGCTGCTGGTGAACGGTCTGCTCGGGCTCCCGGGCGTGGTGCCGATCTGGCTGCTGTGGTACCTCGCGCTGAACTGGCCACTCGCTGAGCTCGGTCTGACCGTACGGGAACCGACGGAGAACGACGGCATGCTGGGCCGGCTGCTGATCGTCATCCCCGTCACCGGGCTGTACGCCCTGCTTTGGTGGCTGGCCAAAAGGCCGCTCCGCCGCGATTCCGTGCTCGCTCCACGTGCGTACTGGTCCCTCGGTGTTCTGGCTCTGTTCGTGCCCACAACCCTCCTCGCCTTCGCCACATCACAGAACACTCGGGGGACGACTGGGTCGCTTGCGGGGGTGAGTGGTCGAACTTGTGCTGCCCAAGGGTCAACGCGGCGCTCAACACACTCTCGGCGCCGAACTGCTCTTCCTGGTGCTGAGGGAGCGCGACGCGAAGAACAGCGTGGCCACCGCCTCCAGAGATTCACAACTTCGCGTTCTGGCACACATTCCGTGACAGGCAGACCTCAAGGCGGCCGGCGGCCTTGGGGTGTCCCCTTCCCCGGGTGGCAATTACCTCGGGGGTTATGGCACCGCCCAACCGCCTACGGCTACGGCTACGGCTACGGTCGAGGTCATCCCCTGGAACGAAGGAGCCCCGTGGTGCCTGCTTACGGCTTCGCTCGTCTCCGCAGCCGCCGGAACCACCCCGACGTCAGCGTCCACCTGGAGCGCATCCAGGCAACCCTCGCCCCCTTCGCCGGCCGCTTCATCATCCACGGTCCGCCAACCGAAGTCCTCCACCGAACCAGTGCGGCGAGGGGATCGTTGCTGGTTGCCAGGAGGAGTCCGAAGTCCTCTTCGTCGCTGTCGAGCGGCCGTGGCAGCGAATTCAAGTCGCCGGTCAAGGGTTCGCAGTCGAGAGCGGCGTGCCGGTAGACCTCGTAGGTCCCTCGTACTGGGTGTAGCTCGGCCCAGGGGATCCCCCGGCGCTCGGAGCTTCCAGACGGTGTCGACGGGGTTCGTCCCGCTGGGATTTCACACCGGTGGGAGAGGATGCCGAGGATCGGACCCTTACTCGGCTCAACTGCCGTTGTAGCGGGTGCCATCGAACGTGTAGGGCCAGGATGCCTCGGCGCCGATGGACACCTCACCCGGTCCGGCTGGGATCTTGAGCATCGTCATGCTCAGCTGGGTTTGGGTGTACCTGCTCCAGCGAATGCCGGTCGTCCCGGTCCATCCGCTGGAGGTGAACGTCTGGTAGCGGCCGGGTCCCATGTCGACGGTGAGCGTATTCACCGACAGGCACGCCACCAGCGCACCCCCGTCCGCAGTCCGCCACACAGGCCCGTACGGAGTGCGCGTGGGCTCCTGCTGCGTCGTGAGGGACTTCGGGTTGTTGAGCCGCTCGGGCAGCCCCTTGCGCCCCTCGGTGATCTCCATACGTGCAGCGTCGATGTCCGCAGCCCATCCCGGGTCCGAGGCGTCCGTACCGTCCTTACCGCTCCGGTAGTCGTAGTAACGGCCGCAGACCTCTGCCGGATCCACAGCCAGCTTCGAGAAGTCACCGCCGGTGACGGCCTGGCCGTCCGGTCCGACGGCGGGCGCGGGCAGTGCGCTGACGGTCGGCGCGAAGGCCCTGAAGGCCGCACGCCAAGTGCCGTCCTTGCCCTCGTGGTGGAGGGACCAGCGCAACTCGACCGACTTCTGCGAGGCACCGACCGTGTGGCTGCTCACCTCGCTCGCGGCCAGCATCCACCGGTCGCCGGTACCCGTACCGGCGCCCGCCCAGGCATGGACAGCGGGTGCGACCTCGGGGGAGTTGGTGGGCCCGGGCGGCGTGCTGGTCCCGTACTTCTTGCTGTTCTCGGCGGCGGCGAGCAGTTGGTCCAACCACGGCCCTTCTGCGTACCCCTTGATCACCTCCGGGTCTTGGCCCTTTTGCTCGACACGCTTGTCGACTTCCTCGGCCAGACGGCGGGCCTCGTCCGCGGTCAACGGCTTCACAGCGGCCGAGGAACCCTTGGTTCCCTCGGCGGCGGTTGCCGCCCCCGAGTGCTTCGTGGCCGGCGTGCTTTCACATCCGACCACCCCAAGTACCACCACGGCAGTGACCAGCGGCATCAGACGCCTCATCAGTTGCTCCCCTCGGCACACAGAACGATCACCTGATCTTGCCTCAGGTGCTGGCGCATCACCTCGTGATCCAGTCGCTCGAAACTCATCGTCCTCGATCAGCCCGTCCGACTGCTCCATGTCTTGCGGCCTGAGCCACTTGCCGAACACGCGCCTTTGCCTGTCATCAGGCACAACGAAAGTCAACCAGGACGCCGCGGCCTCGATGCGCTGGCCGCCAGGAGCCTCACACCGAGACCGGCGAAAGGCAGTCGACATCGAGCGGCACCAGCCGGTGTACACGGCGCGAGCAGCTGTTCGAACTCGCCCGGCCGACCGATGTGGCCGCCTCTCGCCGATCCCTTCACCGCAGGAGCACGGTCAACGACCTCGTGGCCGAGCACGGATCGTGTCCTCGACCTGCCGCTGCTGTCACAGCAGCCAGGCCCGCATGGCCTGCCGGCTCTCCAACCGGGCCTGGAACTCCTTCACGCCGAATCCTCCCCGGTGTCGGGATCGGAGAGGACGAAGCGGCCGCCGCTGTAGTGGACCACCAGCTCCCCCTCCCCGCCGGGTGCTGTCTCGGCCGCTCGTCGTAGTTCCACCCGGCGCACCGTGCGCGTCACGGGGTCGGGGTGCCTGCCGTTTCTGCGGTGACTCGGGCACGAGCCCGTTCGATCTCGTTGATATGGGTCTCTGTCCATTGCCGGAGCGCGGTGATCGGCCCGGCGAGGCTCTGCCCCAGCGCCGTCAGGTCGTACTCGACCCTGGGCGGGATGGTCGGGTGCGCCGTGCGGGTGATGAAGCCGTCGGCCTCAAGGCTGCGCAGAGTCTGGGTGAGCATCTTCTGCGAGACGCCCTGGATGCGTCGACTCAAGTCGGTGTAGCGCATGGTGCCTTCGAGGAGGGCGTCCACGACCAGGATCGTCCACTTGCCGGCGATGTGGTCGAGGACCTGGCGAGTGGGGCACTTCGCGGAGTAGGTGTCGGCCGGCAGTCCGGAGGACTCCACCACGGTCTTCATGCCGGGAGAGTAACGCACTAATTAGTGCCCTCTTCCGTATGGAGAGTGACTCTCCAATTGTTAGTGGCATGACGAGTCACACACTTTC
This sequence comes from Streptomyces sp. Tek67B01, assembly GCF_055231995.1. Lineage (NCBI taxonomy): Bacteria > Bacillati > Actinomycetota > Actinomycetes > Kitasatosporales > Streptomycetaceae > Streptomyces > Streptomyces sp. Tek67B01. The sequence continues at coordinate 242,077 of NZ_JBUYUY010000001.1, read as the reverse complement.
CGTCGCGGACGCGATCCGCACCCGCCGCACCGTGCGCCACTACCGGCCCGATCCGATCCCGCAGGCCGACCTCACCTCGCTGCTCGAGCTCGCCGTCGAGGCGCCCACCAGCTGGAATCTGCAGGACCGGTCGATCGTCGTGGTCAGCGACGACGAAGGCCGAGACGGACTGACCTGGGCCACCGGCGGCCAACCCCAGCCGCGGGAAGCCCCGGTGGTCCTGGTCTTCATCGCCGAGCCTCGGTCCTGGCGTGACGATCACAGCGACGTGTATGACCAGGCAGCCCGCAATGGCGCCTGGAACGACGAGTTCACCGCTATGTTCTCCGCCGCCTCAACGGCGTTTCAGGAAGATCTCGACGAGCGTGGTCTGCTGCGGGAGTACGCGGTGAAGGACGCCATGATCGCAGCCTCCTTCGTGATGCTCGCCGCGACGGAGATGGGCCTGGCCACATCGCCGATGAACGGCTGGGACGAGGCCAAGGTGAAGAAGGTGATCGGGCTCGAAGACCGGGACGACCTGGCCATCGCCCTGCTCATGTCCATCGGCTACCCGGCGGAAGAACGACGCCATCCCGGTCGGCGTGCCCTGGGGCGCAACGTCTTCTACGAACGGCACACCGCGAAGGAGAGAGCCGTAGGCCAGGAGTAGGAGCCTTGGAGGCGGAGGGCCTGGTGATGTCCGCCGGTCGGACCTCGCGTGGAGCCGGACGGGCGGCGGATCACCGAGAAGTTGTGGTCGCCGACGCCGCTTGAGTTGGAGGGGGCCGAGGACGGCGAGCGTCTCCCGCAGGTGTTCGAGGGACCACCGCTATCTCCCTCGCGCGTACCCCCGGCCGCCTGGCCAGGTTCCTCTCCGGTGCTCTGCATGCACTCGACCCGGCCCTGCGCCGGCGTGCCCTGCCTGCTGACGGTGGTGGCACCTTCGGCACTGTCCTGCCGAGCTCCGAGAAAATACAGGGAGGCGGATGATGCCGTCCGCCGACTTCAGGACGTCCTTGCGCAGATCGGCCGCGTGAGTCTTCAGAGCCAGCCGATGTGGCCACCGGCCTTGTGCGAACGAGGGCATGCCGCGCCGAGTCCAGGTGGTGGCGCCCGCCGCCCTGGAAGCCATGGACCGCCGAGACGACGCCACCGCCCCCGGCTGAGCGCCGACCGAGGCCGCCCGGCCCCTATGGGGCGGCCGGGCGGTTTTCGCGCAGACTGGTGGTCCACGCCTTGAGTCAGGTACTACGTCGGCCCTGCCTTGGAAGACGCCGGGTAGGGCGGTGTGCTGAGCCCCACCGACTGGGTGAAGCCTGCACGTGACCGCGGCCGCCTCCGGTACTTCCGGCCGCCGTCGGCGGATGGTAGGACAACCATCCCTCGTGAAGGAGTCCCGATGCTCGAACTCAAGAAGTTCAAGAACCGCACCGAGGTTACTTTCGTCTTGCCGCACGCCACCCCGCCGGGCCCGGTCAGCGTAGTCGGCGATTTCAACGACTGGCAGCCCTGCTTCGACACCCTCTTTCCCCGGGACGATGGCATGCGCGCGGTCACTGTCACCCTGCCGGTGGACAGTGTCCACTCCTTCCGCTATCTCGCGGCGGAAGGCCACTGGTTTGATGACGAACGCCCTGACAGCCACGACGGTCGCAACTGCCTGGTCCACACCTGACCTCGTCGGACAGACCACACGTGGGTGCAGGTCGCCATCTACTTGGTTGATCAATGGGCAGAAAGATGCACTACACGTCGGTTGTCCGGGGCGTGTCGTTGCGCGCCTGCCGTCCGAAGTCCATGTGGTGCATCCCGGCCGCGCCGTTCGATCGGTCGAGCCGGCATCCTGTCTGCCGTGGTGCCGGAGCCGGTGGCCCGACCCGGGACGTGTCGGCTCCGGCTCTTCCGGACACATGCCGCCGTTCCCTGTCGGGTGCGCCGGCTTCATCGGAGCCAGGGGGTGTTCCGGTCGTCGGCGCTGCCTTTGCCCGCGTTTTTCGGTACTTGCAGCGTGGCCGATGTCGCGGGCCGCCGGCCGGCCGGTGGCGAGGGCGGTGAGGATGTTCTGCCAGGTGCCGTTGGTTGCCCACAGGCGTAGGCGTTCGGCGCAGCGGTGCCAGGGGTCGTAGCGGGTGGGCAGGTCGTGCCGGCGGCGCCCGCCTTGCTGTTGCCACAGGATGCCGTTGACGATGGCCGGGTAGTCCGGCCCGCCAGGGCCGCTATGGGGAGGCAGGGGGCGCACGGCTTCCCATTCGCGGTCATCAAGGTCAGCGACTTCGTTCCTGCCAGTGCAACGAGCATCCCCGCGGGCCAGGCACGTACCGGCGGCCGTAAGCCCATATCCCAAGGGAAGGGGGGCAGCCTCGCGGAACCGGTTCTGCTCCGGCTCGTTGAAGGCTGGGAGGCCGCCCCTTCCCCGGATGCCCCGAGCTTCCGCGGCGGGGCCCCCGTCCGGCCAAACACGCTCCGCCCATGCCCGGGCCGGGAACCGGGTCGGCAAACGCGGTGGTCCTTCGGTGGCCGTGGGCTTCGGCCGCCGCAGCTGCCTCGACGCGGAGCCCGTGCAGCGGAGGCTCAAGTGCTGCAACGCACCTGGGTATACCTGCGGCGACCCCTGAATCTCGGATAGAGGGCGAGAACGGCGCTGGTTCCCCTCCGGTTTCCAGCGACATGTCTTCGCACCGTGTGGAGTCTTCAAAGCGGGCGCGGTGGTGGACCGGCAGTGCAGCTGCGGTGCAGACTCCCGAGTGCGTGTAAGTAGCGCGCGGCGGCGAAGAGGCCGCCTCTAGGACGAGCGCGAGTTTGGTGAGAGTGAGCGGGGAGCCGAGGTCGGGGTGGAGCAGCATCCCGCTGGCGACGAGCCCGCCGAGCCCGGCCCAGATGGGCACGTACAGCCCGGAGTGGCACCGAGCACCTCGGTGAGGGTGCAGCGCCCGACGGCCCACAGCACGGCGTGGAAATCGGCGGAGAGCACGGCGCCGAAGCCCAGGACGAGTGAGGCGAGGTGGACGAAGAGCGCAGCGGTGTGCAGCCCAAGTGCCTCGTCGCTGCCGGAGTCGCTTGCGGCCTGTCGGGCCACATGGGTCGGGGGTGCGACGGCGGTCGCGGCCAACGGGGCGGAGCGCGCCGGGCGCCTGCGTCGAGGCTTTGCGGTCAGGCAGGGAAGAGGGGCTGCGTGGTGCGGAAGCTCGTCCGGTAGGGCGATTGGTGCCTTCCTTGGGCGTTTGGGCGTCGCAAGTGTCATCCGGTCGATACGACTCCGAGACCTGACGACTCGAAGGTTGTTAGGTCAGCCTTACTTGTCCTACTGTCTCGCGTTGTCCGCCGCCCCGCGTCCCCCGGGAGACTTCGTGTCCAGTTCTCAGATCGCCCTGCTCGGCGCGATCGCCGGCTTCACCATCTACCTGGGCCTGCCGATCGGTCGCCTGCGCAAGCCGGCCCCTCGGCTGAAAGCCGTGCTGAACGCGGTGGCCGTCGGAATCTTGATCTTCCTCGTCTGGGACGTGCTGGCCCACGCCTGGGAGCCGGTCGACGGGGCGTTGAGCGAGCACCACTGGGGCACGGCCCTGATCGGCGGCCTGGTCTTGGCGGCCGGGCTCACGGCCGGCCTGGCCGGCCTCGTCTACTACGACCGCTGGGCCACCGCTCGCCGCCGCCGCACGGGCGGCGACTTGCCCGCCGGCCCGGGGGCGGCGAGCACCGCGGAACTGGCTCCCCGAGCCCGTTCCCACGCCGGCGAACTGGCCTTGATGATCGCCACCGGCATCGGACTGCACAACTTCGCCGAGGGCCTCGCCATCGGCAACTCGGCTGCCCGGGGTGAGATCTCCCTGGCGGTTTTGCTGATCGTCGGCTTCGGCCTGCACAACGCCACGGAGGGCTTCGGCATCGTCGCCCCGCTGGCCGCCGAGGGTGAACGACCCTCCTGGACCACACTCGGCCTGCTCGGCCTGATCGGAGGCGGTCCCACCTTCGCGGGCACCCTGGTCGGACAGCACCTCGTCAACGACACGCTGTCCATATCCTTCCTGGGGCTTGCCGCCGGCTCCATCCTGTACGTCGTCATCGAACTCCTGGCCGTCGCCCGCAAGGCCGCACTGAAGGAACTCACGACCTGGGGCATCCTGGCCGGCCTGCTCCTCGGCTTCGCCACCGACGCTATCGTCACCGCCGCAGGGGCCTGACGCCCTGCCCATGCCACGGCCGGCAGCTTGCGGCACCACCCAGGCGGCCGGCCACGGCGCCAGCCGCGCTGAGGTGGCCGGCGCTGCGGCACGCGTCGACCGACGGGCGCTGTTGTGAAACTCGTGCGACGCGGCTTCGGCAACGCGGAGCCCCCCACGCGCGGGGGTTCCGCCTGTGGGCCGCGCCCAGCGGCGCAGCGGCCGTCTGATCGACAGCTGGAGTGGGCCTGTCGGCCGATGTGGCTGGGTCCCCCCCCCCCGACGCCCGCCTACCCCAGCCGCGGGTGTGTGGCGAAACGGCGTGCTCGGCGCGCGTCTTCGACTTGCTTGCCGGCCCTCGGGCGGTCGATGGATCTCAGTCGGCGCTTGCGGGTTCGGGTAGGGCCGCGGGGGAGTCGCGGACGCCCATGCGCAGGTGTTCCACGTGGTAGAGGGCCTGGTCGAGGAGTTCGGCGACGTGGTTGTCGTAGAGGGCGTAGATGATCGAGCGGCCGTGTCGTTCTCCGGTGACCAGTCCGAGGTTGCGCAGCAGCCGCAGCTGGTGAGAGCAGGCGGAGGCTTCCATTCCGACCGCTTCGGCGAGGTCGCTCACCGAGCAGGCTCCTTCCTGGAGGCGTGCCAGGATGTACCTGGCACGCAGGTCCCGCCGCCTGGTGATCCAGAACCTCGTCATCGCCGGGAGCTTCATCACCGTCCTCGTGGCCTGGGACCTGATCGGCACTCCCCCCTGCCACTCGGCGTCGCCGGCCACGAAGGCTCCACCGTCATCGTCGACCTCAACGGCCTGCGCCTGCTGCGCGAACGCGCCTGGACTGAACCCCCTCTCCAAGGACACCAAGTGAGCAAGCGCACCCGACGCGACCGAACAACCACCCCCTCCGGGGCGGCCTGCGACACCCGGTGCACCGTCACCGTCTGCCGTGGCTGCTGCTGCGGCGCCGCCGCCAAGGCTCCGACGCGAGCTGGCCACGTCCACTGCGCCGTCGCTGCCCCCGGGCAGCAGCAGGGGGACGACGTCTCGGACGTCGTCCCCCTGCACCGCGCCTGAATGCGAGAAGTCCCAGCCTGGCTTCAGCCCTCTGCCGGGAGGTTGTCCTACGCGTCGCCTTCACCGCAGAGCTCGTCGGTTGCGGACATGGTCCGCAGGCACCGGGATGTCCGGTGGACGACCGGCTGCGCCTGCAGGGGATCCTGTTCGTGCTGTACACCGGCATGACCTGGCTGCAGCTGGAGCTGGGCTTCGGCTCCGGCCAGACCTGCTGGCGGCGGCTCGGCCGCCGGCAGGAGGCCTGGGTCGGCCCCTCGCCCGGGGAGGGCGAGGGGCCGACCCAGGCAGTCGTCTCGGGGCTTCGTGAGGAAGAAGCCGCGAGACGGCGGTCAACGGCCGCCTGTGGCCGGCCGGTCGGCGGTCAGGCGGAGGTCGTCCACCGCTGCTCGGCGCCGCCGTAGCAGGACCACTGGACGACCGGGGCGCCCGGCGTCGTGCTAGAGGCGCCGACCGCGGCGCACAGGCCGCTCGCCCGGTTCCACATCTGGGCGAAGCCCGTGTCCGGGTTCCGGTCGAAGTACCAGGTCTGCTCCGCCCCCTCGTCGCAGCCGTACTGGATCAGTTGGACGCCGGCGTTCGGCGAACTCGCCGGATCGGCCAGGCACTTGCCGCTGTTCTTGTTCACGACCTCGTAGCCGCCGCCGGAGTTCGGCATGGGGTAGAGGCCCCAGTACTGCTCGGCGCCGCCGTGACAGGACCACTGGATGATCCCGGCTCCGCCCGCCGTGCTCCCGGCGCCGACCGACAGGCAGTGCTGGCTGTTGTAGTTCCAGAGCTCCACGATCTCCCCGTCCTTGAGCGAGGGGGACGCGATCGCGGTCGGTGCCGACGCCGAGGCCGGCGTCATCCCCGCCGCGAACGCGATCGCGGCGGCGAGCCCCACGGCCCCCGCCCTGAACTTCCTCCGGGTACGTGCCGCTGCGTTCATGCGTGTTCCCTCCTTGTCGAGACGTGCTGTTCACCGGGCACCGGGCACCGGCGCCGGCGCCGACGGCGTCGGAGGCGTCACGCGGTCCGGATGTCCCACCACTGCTGGGACTGGAAGTTCTTGCCCCACAGCTGGGCCCGGGCGCCGTTGCCGGGGACGTTGGTGTCGCGGTCCAGCACGGTGTTGTTGCCGTTGTTGAAGCGGACGTTGTAGATGGCCAGGTCACCGGAGGGGTGGTACCACTGCTGCTGGGTGGTGCCATTGCACTGCCACAGCTGCACCCGGGTGCCGTTGGTGCCGCCGCCGTTGGTGTCGGCGTCCAGGCACATGCCCGGGAACCGCACGCTCCGCAGGCTGCCGTCGGTGGACAGCAGCCACTCCTGCTGGGTGGTGCCGTTGCACCCCCACACCTGGACCTTGGTGCCGTTCCCGCCGGCGGTGGCGTCGGCGTCCAGGCACTGGCCCGGGGTCGCCCGGTACAGGCTGTAGATCCGGACGTAGATGCCCGCGGTGAGGGAGCCCGCCCGGGCGCCGGGCGCCTGGCCCTGCTCCCAGGCCACGTGGTGGGCGGCGGGCTCGGCGGCCTGGGCGGATGCCGCGCCTGAGGCACCGACGGTGAGGGCTGTCACGGCAGTCGCGATGGCGGCCAGCTTCTTGTGAACGATCATGGATCTTGGATTCCTTTCGGGGCCGGTCTGTACGGTGAATCCAGGAAAGGCCACCCCGATTGACCGGTCGAATGATTCGATTTCTTTCGAAGGGACTGGCGAAGGGGGAACGCGTGTGATCCGGATCCGCCTGGGAGCCCGGGGGCTGGGGGGCGTGAGGTTCGCGGTCTCACCGATGGGCTCGGCCAAGGACCTGCTCCGCCTCGTCGGCTTCAGCCCAGGCACCCTGACCCCGCCCTGGCGGACCAGGGCCACGGACGCGCTGACCCGGCACCGGCTCGGGCTGCTGGCCGTGGTCGGCGGGGGAGGCCCCCTCGGTTACGCCCCGGACTTCCTGCGGCCGGAACCCCCGGCCTTCCTGACCGACATCGACACCGCGCTGCACCAGATCGCGACGACCCCGCGGGAACGGATCCGCTATGAGCTGGCCGGGGCCGTCAAAGGCCACGCCTGGGACCCCGGTTCCGGCCACCCTGTGCCGCGGCAGCTCCTGCAGGCCCTCGACCGCGGGGAGGACCACTTCGCCCGCCGACTCGCCGACGAGATGGCGCGGTTCTGGAACGCGGCACTGAAGCCCTCGTGGCCGGCCATCCGGGCCCGACTGGAAGCCGACGTCACCGCCCGGGCCTCCGAGATCACCCAGTACGGGCTCGCCGAGGCCCTCAACCGACTGGCCCCGAACCTGGAATGGCGCGGCGGCGAACTGCTCGTCCACCTCCGCACGGACAGCATCCACCGGCTGACGCTGGACGCGGAAGCGGTGATCCTCACGCCGAGCGTCTTCGTCGACCGGGCCCTCTTCTGCGCCGGGGAACCGCCCGGGACACCTGCGCCGCGCACTCCGCTCATCGTCTACCCCGCCGCACAGATCGACTGTCTTCCACCCGCCCAGGACCACCCACTGATCGGGGCGATGCGGCGAAAGCTCCTGGCCGAACTGAGCCAACCGCGTTCCACGACGGAGATCGCCCAGCGGCTCTACCTGAGTCCGGCCACCGTCTCCTACCACCTGCAAATCCTCCACCGGGCCGGGCTCGTCACCCGTGCCCGACGGTCCCGGCACGTCCTCTACCAGCGACTCGGAGGAGCGGTGTAGGCGTACCAACCGCGCCCCCCCGCCCGCGAGGGGCGGGGAGCGGGCCGCACCCGGGCGAGGGAGGGGCGTGACACCGCGGATCGCCAGACGCGGCACCGAGCACGGCTCGGGCCTGGGCACTCAACGGTGGCTCGTCGAGCGGGCCTTCGCCCACCTCCACTGGTTCCGTCGCCTGCGGATCCGCTGGGAGATCCGCAACGACATCCACGAAGCCGTCCTCACCCTCGAATGCGCACTCATCTGTCGGCGACGCCTGAAATCGTTGCGATAGGAGTTCTTAGGGGCGGAAGGTGCGGCGGTAGGTGTCGGGTGGAACTCCGACGCTGCGGTGGAAGTGGCGGCGCAGGGTGGTTGCGGTGCCCATGCCGGTGGCCGCGGCGATGGTGTCCACCGTGGTGTTGGTGGTCTCCAGCAGTTCCTGGGCGTGGCGGATGCGTTGGGTGTGGAGCCACTTCAGGGGTGTGGTGCCGGTGAGGTGTTTGAAGTGCCGGCTGAGGTGGCGTGAGCTCATGCGGGCCTGTCGGGCCAGGTCCTCCACGGTGAGTGGTTGGTCCAGTCGCTCCAATGCCCAGGGGAAGAGTTCGCTCAGGGGGTGGTTGCCGGGGGCGGGCAGGGGAGTGGCGATGAACTGGGCCTGCCCGCCGTCGCGGTGGGGTGGGATGACCAGACGCCGGGCGATCTTGTTGGCGTTGGCCGAGCCATGGTCGAGGCGGACGAGGTGCAGGCACAGGTCCATGGCGGCGGCCTTGCCCGCGGAGGTGAGGACGTCGCCGTTGTCGACGTAGAGGACGTCCGGATCGACGGTGGCCGCTGGGTGGCGCCGAGCCAATTCCCGGGTGTGAGCCCAGTGAGTGGTGGCGCGCCGGCCGTCGAGCAGTCCTGCCGCGCCCAGAACGAAGGCGCCCGTGCACAGTGAGGCTACGCGGGCACCGGCCGCATGGGCGGCGCGCACCGCCTCGACCAGTTCGCGGGGCGGTTCGCGGTCCGTGTCGGCCCAGCCGGGGACGATCACCGTGTCCGCGTGCGTGAGGTGGTCGAGTCCGTGATCGGGTTCAAGGCGGAAGCGGTCGACACGAACGGGGTCGTTCCCGCAGAGGGAGAACGTGTACCAGGGGTCGACGATGTGGGTGAGGTCGGAGCCGAAGATCTCCATGGCCACGGACAGTTCGTAGTGGAGCATGCCATCGGTGATGGCCAGTGCGACGGTGGGCATGTCCGAAACTGTACGTGGCATGTCGTTTCCGACGCTCGTGCAGGTGCTGCCGCGAGGACAGGATGGGCGTGTCAGGCCGCAGCGGATCGGCATCGCAGCGGGCATTCGAGTGCAAGGGAGCAGTCTCATGGGGTCAGGCCAGCTGGTGGCGGTCTTCGGTGCGTACGGTCACACGGGGCGGTTCGTGGTCGCGGAGCTGGCCGCGCGTGGGTTCGTCCCGGTGGCGTCGGGGCGCAACGCGCAGGCTTTGGAGAAGCTGGCCGGCGAGCACGGGTTTGAGGCCCGGGTGGCGTCGGTCGAGGACCCGGCTTCGCTGGACCGGGCTCTGGCGGGAACGGTGGCGGTCATCAACTGCGCCGGACCTTTCGCCTCGACCACCGGCCCCGTCATCGAGTCCGCGCTGCGCACGGGGATCCCGTACCTGGACGTGGCCGCAGAGCTCGAGGCGAATCTCGACACCTTCGCCCACTACCGCGAGCGGGCCCGGGACGCGGGAGCGGTGATCGTTCCGGCCATGGCCTTCTTCGGCGGTCTTGGTGACCTGCTGGTCACTGCGGCGATGGGCGACTGGACCGAAGCCGACGAGGCTCACATCGCCTACGCGCTCAGCAGCTGGCACCCCACCGCCGGCACCCGGCTCTCGGGCGCGGTGTCGCGCGAGCGGCGCGGCGACCACCGGCTGCGTTACCGAGGCGGACGATGGGAGCACCGCACTGACCAGGCGCCCACCCTCGAGTGGACCTTCCCGGCTCCGATGGGTCCCCGGCAGGTCATCGGGGAGTTCACGATGGCGGACGTCGTCACCGTCCCCCAGCACCTGTCCATCCCTGACGTGACCACCTACATGACCGCCGAGGCGGTCCGCGACATCGCCGCCCCCCACACACCGGCCCCGAGCCCCGCCGACGAGAGCGGGCGCTCGGACCAGACCTTCCTCGTCGACGCCGTCGTGCGCTCGGGCGGCGCCGAACGCCGGGCCACGGCCGGCGGCCAGGACATCTACGCTGTCACCGCGCCCCTTGTCGCCGAGGCACTTGAGCGTGTCCTGACCGGCCGCATCCAGACCACTGGCGTCGCCTCCGCCGGCGAGATCTTCGACGCCCCCAACTTCCTGCATGCGCTCGCCCCGCACATCGCACTCGACCTGAGCCGGCCAAAGCAGATCGCCTGACCACACTGGACGTCGGTGGTGCCGGAGGTCCCGTGCGAGCTTGTCGTGCTGGTTGTCCTGGCGGGTCAGCTTCCACAGCTGGTCGGGCGTAACCCTCCTCCTGGATTTGTCAGACCACGACCTGGTGAGGATCGAGTCGATCCAGGAAGACAGCGACAGGTATGGCTGCTCACCAAGAGGGGACACGGCGAGGCGAGGAAGCTGCTGGAGCCGAAGGTACTGCCCGGCCATTCGGCCCATGATGCCGCTCCAGAGCTCCCAGGTGTGGGGGAAGCCGTGCAGCAGGAGAACCGCAGGCCCCTCCCCGGCGATTGCGACGTTGAGCTGCACCCCCGTGCGTCGCGATGCGGCGCAGGTGGTGCGCGGGCGCGGTGGTGACGGGCATGACGGCGCCTCTCCGAGTGGTTACCATTGGTGACCACGCAACGAGGTGACCATCCGAGGAGCCCGGGCCACCGGTCGCGGGGCACGCGGCGATCTGTTCGATCCCCACTGCCCGACGCGGCAGTTGTTGGACCGCATCGGCACGAAGTGGACGTTCATGGTCGTCAAGACGACCGGGCGCCGGGCGTCCCGCGGCTCAGATGACCAAGACCCGGCGCCCCCGGGTGTGGCCGGCGCGGCTGTCGGTGTGCGCAGCTGCCGCCTGGGTGAGCGAGTACGACTTTTCGACGGGGATGTGGAGCCTGCCGCGGGTAATGAGGTCGACGGCCTCGGCGAGCGCGTCCGCTACGCTCCCGGCCACGCCGGAGAAACGGACGCCCAGCCGTGGCGCATCGAGGTCGGCGATGGAAACGACCTTGCGCGGGTCCCCGGTCAACTCGACGAGTTCACCGATGACGCCAGAGCCGGCCAGGTCCAGGGCCGCGTCGACACGGCCCAGTTGCCGAACCCGTGCGACCCAGCCCTCGTCGTACGTCGTGGCGAGGGCGCCCATGGCGCGCAGGTAGTCCTGGTTCGCAGCCCCGGCCGTGCCGATCACCTGGATGCCGCGCGCACGGGCGATCTGTAGCACCGCCGAGCCGACACCGCCGGACGCACCGCTGACCAGCAGGTTCTGCCTGGGCTGCACGCCGACCTCGCCGATGATGCGCAGGGCGGTCTCCACTACCGACGGGTACCCGGCCGCCTCCTCGAAGGCCAGCCCCTCGGGCATCCGGGCCCAGGCCGTCAGCACGGCGAACTCGGCGTAGGTTTCGGCGCCTTCGCCGAACACGCGGTCACCGACCTCGATCCCCTCCACGCCCTCGCCGACCTCATCCACCACTCCGGCGGCGTCCAGGCCGACCCCGGCGGGCAGTTCGACCGGATGGGCTCCAAGTACCTGGCCCTCCCGAATCCTCCAGTCGACGGGGTTGACACCCGCCGCCCGCACAGCGATGCGTATCCGGCCGGGACCCGCGTGGGGCTCCTCGGCTTCCACCAGTTGCAGGACCTCGGGACCGCCGAACTCGGCGAAGCTGATTTTCCTCATGCGCTCGACAGTAACCCTAACCGTTATGGTTTCACAACGGTCAGGGATTCATACCTGGTAGTGTCAGGGCATGATCGAGCCGTCCGGACGCCGTGAACGCAAGAAGGCCGCGACCCGCCAGAAAATCGCTGACACCGCACTGCGCCTCTTCCTGGACCGCGGGTACGACGCCGTGGGCATCCGTGACGTCGCGGCCGAGGCGGACGTGGCCGTCACCACCGTCTTCGCCCACTTCGTCTCGAAGGAAGCCCTGGTGTTCGAACGTGACCAGGACTTCGAGCAGCGCCTCACGCGGGCGGTGACCGACCGGGCGCCGCACGAGCCGCTCATCCCGGCGCTGCAGCGCGAAGTCCGGGCCCTGGTACGCCACTGCACGGCGGAGGGCAGTGCCCCAGTCCGCCGCATGATCCAGGGTTCATCCGCCCTGCGGGAGTACGAGGAGTCGATGAGTCTGCGTCACGCGCAAGCGCTGGCAGCGGCGATGGCCGCCGACCCCCGCCTGTCCCGGAGTGCGACGGCCTGCAGGGCGACCGCGCGGTTCGCCATCGACGCCTACGCGCTGGCCTGTGGGGCGGACGATCCCGAGGCCACGGTGGACGAGGTCTTCCGGATGATCGAGGCGGCTTGGGAAGCCACCGCGCCCTGACTCGGGCGCGCCGGCCGCAGGACACCGCCGGATTCTGGCTACTCGACAGGTGCGGCGCTGGAGAGCGATGCGGGGCTCAGCCCCGCTGCGGCAGCCCGCTGCCCCGCTGGGATGAAGTCGATCGTTCCGCTCCACGGCTGAATCCACGGGGGACGTGGCCGGGGTGGCGGGCGTGGCGTCGGGATTTGTGCGGGTTATCGGGTGATGATGCCGCAGTGCGACTTGATCACGTGTCCTATGCGGTGGCCCGCGACAGCTTCGTCTCGACCGTCCAGTGGCTCGGATCGGCCCTCGGCGCCGGGTTCATCGACGGGGGCGTGCACCCGCGATTCGGCACCCGCAATTTCATTCTCCCGCTGAGCGGCGGCACTTACGTCGAGGTCGTCACCACACTCGACCACCCCGCCGCCGACCGCGCACCCTTCAGCCAAGCGGTCGCGCGCCGCGCCGCCGAGGGCGGCGGCTGGCTCGGTTGGGTGGTCTCCGTCGACGACATCGCCCCGGTCGAGGCGCGCCTTGGCCGCACCTCGGCCGACGGCCACCGCGTCCGCCCCGACGGGTTCGACCTGCGGTGGAAGCAGATCGGCCTGCTGGAACTGCTGGAGGACCCGCAACTACCCTATTTCCTTCAGTGGCTGGTCCCCATCGAGGAACGCCCGAGCGCCGACCCGCGCACCTCGACCACCATCCACGGAGTCTCCATCGCCGGCGACGCCGCCTCCATCGCCGAATTCCTCGGCGAACCGGCCGATCACCCCCTCGACCAGATCGACGTCACCTGGGTCGAGGATGAGGAACCGGGCCTGGTCTCGGTCGAGTTCGCCACCGCCCACGGCCCGGTCACCATCTGACCACGGCCCGACTGCCCCGCCATATCGGCCGGCTGGACGTCCACGGACGGTGCCGGGCCGGCCAAGCGGCTGTTGCGGTACAAGACGCCCGAGCAGGTCGCCTCCCACGTGCGGGCCGGCTTCAAGCCGACGCCGGCGAAGCGGCGGCTGGCAGGCGGCGCACCCGCGTTCCATTTCGCACTGGTCAACGGCTCCCCGGCCGTCCTCGCCGTTGTCGACGACCGGCTGGTGGGTGCCATGGCGTTCGAGGTCCGTGACGGCAAGGTCGCGTCCCTGCACGGCATCGGTGCAGCGGTCCGGCTCGCGCGCCTCAACGAAGTCTGGCGGCGGCACGAACTCGACGCGCCGGCCATCGCCGCATGGTGACCAGGTCGGCTGACCAGGACTCCGCTCGTAGGTACAGCCCGGGCGGTCCCGCGTCGGCGGTCTGACCGACGCGCCGCCGCGCCGGCCGCCGGACCCCACTCCTCCTCAAGTGCGGCGGCGGCCGCGCGCAGAGGCTGCCCGTGGAGTCACGGACGCCGACCACATGGAGTTCGACTGCTGCTTTCGACGGGGGCGCCCGGTGACGGGCTTCGAGGATGAGCCGAAGCTCGGTAGTAGTCACATAGGCAGGCTGCTTGTCACCAGCTGGTGTGACTGATTGCCGATCAGGTTTGTCAAGGACGCCGGGAACGTGGTGCAAGCCGGGAAGCGGTTCCGGCGCTCGCCGCGGCGGCGGGTGAGATCCTGAACGGATGAACGAGACTCCGCAGCTGGAGAGACTGATTGGCTGCGAGAGCTGGCCGACGATGACGGGCTCACCGGCTTCATGCCGCCGGCACTGCCCGACGCAGCCTGGGTTCTCCACTCCATGTACGAATACGAACTCAAGCCCACCGACATGTCCTATGTCGCACATCAACGAGCCGTGCTGAATGGCGGCGGGCCCGAGATCATCCCGGGCCTCGACCCCGCGGACGTGTGCGGGGGGACGTCGGGGGAGCCCCGCGGCCCCCGATGGTATCGGCTGCGCTGGGCGGAGCTGTAGCGGCGGACCGGTGATCCTGTAGCGCCCGAGGGGCGGCTGCCCTGCTACTGCTCCTTCCCCTCGCTCCGGGAGCCCAACGGCCGGCCAGTGGGCATCGCCGGGCCGTCCGAGGGCAGCCTGGACCGGGACCGATTGGAACCGCCTGGTCGACATCCTCACCGAACACAGCCCGCAGGGTGCGGGGACCCGCTGCCTGGCCTACTACAACCCGCTGTTCCAGGGGGCTGAGGACTTCGACAACCTGCACGTTGGGGCCGGCACGCTCGCCGATGCCAAGGCTCTGTACGACCACCCGGAGGAGGGCGGTTGGACCCCCTCCAACCTGTGGGCCCAAGACCGGTCCTGGGTTCTCTGCACGGACTACGACCTCTGGGCCACCAAGGTGGCGGGGCCGGCCCCGCTCGTCGAGGCTCTCCTGAACGACACGGAACTTGAGGCCCTCCGACTCCCCTGGGCTCATTGATCGCGACCGCCCGGCCTGGGAAGACCAGGTGTGGCCAAGAGGTCCTATGAAGCGCACGGTCGCAAGGGCGGTATGCCGAGGTGAGATCGGGTTGGGGCGGCTCGGTGGTGAACGCGCGGTGGTCGCGGATGAGAGCCGATAGGACGTCGAGACGGCGGTGGGCCAAAGCGCCATATGGGTCTACCGGCCGGACGAGATGGCGGGACGTGGGGGCGCAGGCCAGTGGGTCGTGCACGACGCAGATAGCGGGGCGGTCCTTGTCCGCCGGGAACTGGAGACAGTCGGGCATGGCGCTGGCCACCACGTGCACCCAGTGAGGTGAAGTTCGTGACGTACCCGTGGTGGGACCGCTGCCTGATCGACCTGGCGTCGGACGGACAGCAGTTCATGACCGTCGACCACGGGCAGGCGGATGTCGCCTTCCACAGCCACCCCACCGGGTCGTGGAATGGAGCGGCGGCTACCTGACCCCAGACCTGGCCGTCGTCATACTGGGCGGTGAGGACCAGGACGAGGAGGAGTGGTTCCGTTACCACCTGATCGACGTGCGCACTGGCTCGCTCAGCGGCGAGATTTCCGTCGAGGTGAGCAACCCGTACGAACTGGTGCCCCTAGGCGATGGCTCGCCAACGGTCCCGACGGCACCCCCGTCCGCCGGTCGCACGCCCCGCTGCCCTCCGTACCGCCGTACCCGGGAGGTTGACGGGCGCTCACCTGCCTGGATCCTGTTCTCGAGCGTCCTGTCGCAGCCCAGCAAGCAGAGTCCCGCGAGGCTACTGCTGCTGGGTAGCAGGTCGCGCGTGAGTGAGTCCGCTCCACCGCTCCAGTTCGTCCGCGTGACTGCCGACCGTTGTTGCCCGGGCGACTTCTTCGGCTTCTTTCGGTGTCGGCTCACCATGGCGGAAGAGCAACGTCAGCGGCCAAGTCGGAGTACCCGAGTGCTCACTGTGGAAGGGGTGCCAGTCCCAGGCGGCATCGAACCGCCAAGCACGCCCGTTCCGGTCAGCAACCTCATCACCCAGTTCGAGGAAGGCGTACGGACGGAAGAACAGCTCGATGCGTATCGGTTCGCCGCCGGCCGGATCGATGGTGTAGCCCTGCTCCTCAAGGGAGGGATCGTACGTCTCACCTTGCTGCAGCACCTCGAGGTAGGACGCGGGCCGGGGCAGCATGCCGGTGACCATGGGCGGATCGAAGCGGTGGACCGCCTGGACGTGCACCACGGTCGCGGGAATACCCACCAGGCAGGTATCGCCCGGCTTCAGTGCGGTCTCCGCCGGTTCCGTTCGGAAGATCTCCCCCTCACGGGCCGCGGGTGTTGGAAGCGCCCTCTGGCCGTTCCACCTGATGTGCTCAGCCTGCGGGTCCACTTCGAGCCACGGGCACCGCACGGACACGTGGTAGCGCGTGACCCCGGTGACGGCTGTTTCCGTGAACGGGCATTCCAACAACAACACGTCACCGGGTCTGTAGTCGTGACTCATGAACGCATTGTGCCGTCACTGAGGTGGTCGATTTGCCCGGGGCCTGGTCCGCGCGGGGCCGGTCGTCACCCAGCCCATACTGCGGAGCGGATGAGATGTCCGAACCATGGCACTCTTAACACGATCTTGCCGTTACGGGTGCCGAGCGGGAGCCGGCTTCGCGGGGCCGGTCCTCATCCCTCCCCGGCCGCGAGTACCTGCTCCAGCAGCGCGCCGAGCTGGTCGAGTTGGGCCTGTTCGAGGGGGGCGAGTGAGCGCTTCACCTCGGCGGCGACCCGGCGATCGCCCTCCTGTCGGACCTCTTCGCCGTGCGGGGTGAGGGCGTGCCGGATCGCCCGTCCGGGGCCAGGAACACGTTCGATGAGGCCCCGGGCCGCCATCCGGGCGGCCAGGGTGCCGAAGGCCTGGTCGGTCTGGAAGGTGAGCTGAGCCAGGTCGTGCAGCGAGGCGCCCGGGTGAGCGTGCAGGTGGCGGAGGGTGTCCCACTGCGCCAGGGAGACGCCGAGCGGGGCGAGTGCGGCGGTCAGCGCGCGGTGGTGGCGGTTCTGGAGGCGCTTCACCGCGAGCGCGACCTGCTGAGGGGTCCAAGTCACGGATTCAGGCTAGCGCAAACCCAGGCTGGTGATCTAAGGTTGCTTATATAAACATGTTGATGAAGGCTGCGGTCGGCCGCAGCCACCCCAGGGGAGACTCCATGAACGCCACCACCACCGTCCCGTTCACCCTCGAGGAGATCGGTTCCGGCCGTCCCGTCCTGCTGCTGCACGGCGGCGCCGGGCCCGCCTCCATGCGACCGTTCGCCGCACTACTGGCAGAGCGTCACTCCGCCCGGGTACTGCTCCCCACCCATCCCGGCTTCGACGACACCCCGCGCCCCGCCGCCTTGGACGACATCCGAGCGCTGGCCGCCGCGTACACCGCGCTGCTGACAACGCGCGCGCTGACAGGGATCACCGTGGTGGGCAACTCGATCGGCGGCTGGATCGCCGCCGAGATGGGCCTGCTGGACGAGGGGCGGATCGTCGCCTCCGTCATCCTCAACGGCGTAGGGATCACCGTGCCGAGCCACCCGCTCGCCGACTTCTTCGCGCTCCGCCCCGACGAGGTGGCCGAGCTCTCCTTCCATGACCCGGCCCGTTCCCCGCTCGCCGCGGCAGACCGGTTCACGGAGGCCCAGCGCGCCATGATGGCCGCCAACCGCGAGACGCTGTCGGCGTACGCGGGCCGGGAGATGACCGACCCGACGCTGGCCGGTCGGCTCGCGGCGACCCGTGTACCCACGCTTGTCGCGTGGGGCGCCGCCGACCGCATCGCCCCGCTGGGCTACGGCCAGGCGTACGCAGCCGCCATCCCCGGCGCCGTCTTCCGGCCGCTCTCCGACACGGGACACCTCCCGCAGTTGGAGACGCCGGAGGCGGTGCTCGAAGCCGTCGCGGAGTTCACCACGCCCTGAGAAGTCCCACGGTGCCGATTCCGTCCGACCGCGATGGTTGATCGGCGGCTACGCCCGCACCCTGGGCGCCGGCTGTTCCTGGTCGGTGTGGCTGCCTTCACCGAGAACCCGCTGTGCGCGGTCGACGAACATCGCGACGCTGATGGCTTCCGTCGCTGCACGGCGCCGCCTTGGATATGCGGCTGCCCAGGGCCTCGCCTGCTGCGCGAGAACTACTCCGGCCCCGAAGTCCCGCCGAGTCCCGCGGTCTTCGGCCCCGGCCTCGGCCTGCATGCCGGCACGGCAAGCGGTGCCTTCGGGAGCCGCGCCGCATGAGCCCTATACGGCGCGTTGGGCCTTGTGCGGCACGACCCGTAGCCTCGCCTCTGCCTGCAGGGCCCGGCCGGTGGACCGGCGGGCGCGGGCCAGCGGTCCGTTGCACAGTGCCTGCAGGATCGAGCCGGGATCGGTGTCGCGGGTGAGGGCGAGGTCGAAGTGTGCTTCGGGACGGCGGGACGAGCCGGTCATCCGCGCACGCGCCTGTTGGACGCCGGGCAGGTGCCGGGCGTCGGCTGTCAGTGCGTCGCCGAGGGCGCCCTCGCGCAGTTCCACTCCGTCCAGGGCCGGGTCCGCGCCGACGGGAATGGCGCTGGGACGCGTTCGGCGCAGTTGCGACAGCAGCCACCACAGGGCGAGCAGGGTGACGATGACCAGGAAGGCGATGACCGACGGCCACCACCATCCCTCGTTCACCCAGCGCGTGCGGTCGGCCGCCTTGAGCAGGACACCGTGCGGAGCGGACAGGGGCCAGCCGTCGGGCGGCGTCACGTCCGTGCGCCGGTAGAGGTCGAAGCTGCCTGTCAGTATCAGAAGGCCGGTGCCGAGCAGGACGATGCCTGCCAACGCCAGCAGGACTCGGTTGATCGCGGACTTCCTCTTCATGGGATTCCATCCCTGTCTCTCGCTCCGTGGCAGGCATGCGCAGATGCGCGCTACTTGCGGCGTGAACGCACCTTCACGGCGAGCCGGGTGCGACGTGCGAGGGCCAGCCGGTCGACTTCCGCCGGCAGGGCGGCCAAGAGATCGGCCTTTACGTCGGCGGGGTCCCGGTACCGCACGTCCGCGCGCATCCCGACGCGCTTGTGGTGGATCCGGACCCTGACGGCACTGACACCGGGGACGTGCATCGCGGCATCCCGAAGCAGGACCTCTGCGGATTCGCGGTCCAGCACGGCGTGCGTCCGCGCGTCGGGGGTCTTCAAGGGCAGCTTGTGGCGCAGACCGTGGGTGAGTGCCATGACGAGCATCCAGAGACCGAGGAGGGCCACGACGGCGGCACCGACCCGTATCCAGACGTCATCCAGTGGTCGATTGGCCAGTTCGTAGGCAAGGCGTGTCGCCAAGCCGCGGCGGTCCGGCCGGCGCGGACCTTGATGACGTCGAACAGGAGGGTGGCTGCCGCGGCCCCGATCAGCAGGGCCGTGAGCGCGGCGGGTATCCGGCGGGCGGACCAGGGGCGGGGCGTGGGCCAGTTCTCGGCCGGAGGCCGGGGGGCCGGTTGCTCCACGGTGCGGGCGGTGACCTCGTCGGTAGCGGCGGGCTGCCCCGTCGCCGTCGCCGATTCTTTGTCGCGTTCCATAGCCGACTCTCCTTCCCCCGGGCAATGCGGTCCGGTTCACTGCACGCGCCGGTGTTCGCGGTCGTCGGCGGCCACCAGGTGTTCGATGGCCAGGGTGACTTCTGTGACGCGCATACCGGTGAGGTGCGCCACCCGCTCGCTGATGTAGTCCTGCACTTGGCGGGAGGTGGTGCCGAGATCCGTCGGGTACGGCAGGTCCACGGTCAGCCTGAGTCGTGCGGAGCCGCTGCGTACTGTCGCGGAGGCGTGCGGAGTGGCCAGGTCCGCGTGGGCGGCCGAGGTGCCCGAGTGCGTGGCCAGCGCCTCCTTCGCGGCGCGGGCCGCGATGCGGGCCACCACCTTCTCCGGGATGACCGTGGCGCCACGCTCCGCCGGCGGCAGTACCGCCGGCCGGGTGGGGGCCGCCGCCCCGGCGTGGGCGGGGTCGGACTGCGTGGTCACTGCCGGCCCCGGGAGCGGGTGAAGTCGGACAGTTCGAGGTCACCCTGCAGCATGCGGCCGACGATCAGGCCCAGTAGGCCGAGGAACGCCACGAGCAGGAACGCCCAGAATCCGCCGAAATAGGCGGCGTAGCCCAAGGCCATACCGGCAAACAGGCCCACGGTTGCTGCGTTCATCTCACTCACCTGAACTTTCGGCCGAGGGGGTCACCGCACGCGACCGGCGGTTTCCTCGTCGTTCTCTTCATCGGGCAGGTGGACGTCGTCGACGGCGATGTTCACCTCGACGACTTCAAGGCCGGTCATGCGTTCCACAGCCGTGATGACACTTGCACGGACATCGGCTGCGATGTCCACGATGGCGACGCCGTACTCCACGACGACGTCGAGATCGACGGCGGCCTGTCGCTCGCCTACCTCGACCTTCACGCCGCGGCTCACGCTGGGACGGCCGCCTGGAACCTTGTCCGTGACCGCCCCGAGCGTGCGGGACATGCCGGAGCCGAGGCTGTGGATGCCCGGCACCTCGCGCGTGGCCATACCCGCGATCTTTTCGACCACGCTGTCGGCGATGGTCGTCCGGCCCCGCGTCTCGGGCGCGGTGTCAGCACCGGCCTGCCCCGTCAGTGCGCTGTCGGCCGGGCGCGAGGTGCCCGCGGTCCCGCCCGCGGGGTCGATGGTGTCCGACATGGGAACCTCCCCAGTGGTGTCCATCCGGGCGCCGATTGGACGCCTCACCCTTTTGACGCATGCCGCGGACATTCCTCACGCCGCTCGTACGAGGCAGACCGCATATCATCGAAGAGTGCGTACGCATGCCGCGACGACCGTCTTCGGCAGAAAGCGAGCGGCGGATGCGCAACCGGACCAGCCTTTCCCCCTCACGTGCCGACGCTCTCCCACCGCAGCCGGCGTCACCGAGAACCGACGACGTTTCCCCAGGCCAGACCGCTGTGGGCGACTTGCGTGACACCGTACTAGCGGCGCGGGCGGGCGAGGCGATGCGCCCATGGCGCTAGACGACCCGCATCCGACCCCGGCCGACCCACACGAAGGCGCACCTTCGCGCACCGGCGTCGTGCTCCTTGCCGGCGCTCAGTTCCTACCCTGCGGACGCTCCCTGAGCCGCACCTGGGAACAGGTCCGCATGCCCGGCGGCCCAGCAGACCCGCACAGCAGCCGCTGTCCCTACTGCCGTGAAGCAATCGAGGGACTGACAGCCCTGGACCGCGCCACTCGCTCCCTGCGCGCCGAGGAACAACCCGGCGGGCGCAATCTGACCAACCGGGTCATCAACGCGGTCCGCGCCGAGATGAGGCTTGGCACCGCGCTCCTGTTCAATGACCTCCGCCGCAATCCGCGCACCGCCGAGAGCGCCGCCGAGAGAGAGCTGCACCGGGCGGCCGACACCGTTCCCGGCGCCCGTACCGCCGGCTGTCGACTCACCACCTCCAAAGGTGGCCACGCCGGCCACGTCGTCGCCGTCA
Source organism: Streptomyces sp. Tek67B01 (assembly GCF_055231995.1). Taxonomy (NCBI): domain Bacteria; kingdom Bacillati; phylum Actinomycetota; class Actinomycetes; order Kitasatosporales; family Streptomycetaceae; genus Streptomyces; species Streptomyces sp. Tek67B01. Next base: position 220,844 of record NZ_JBUYUY010000001.1, on the reverse strand, counting down.
CCGTCGCGGCCATGCTCGACAAACCACTGCCGGAACGAGCCGAAGCAGTACGCCAAGCCGTCCTGCACGCCGCCGAGCACATCCTCGGCCTCACCGTCACCACCGTCGACGTGGAAATCAACGCCGTACTGGAGCCCTGCCGACAGCCCGCGGCGAACGGGCCGAGCTGAGCGAGCGGCGACCGTCGTGAACGCCGGAAAGGAGCGCCATGCACGCCTTCGCGATCGACTCCTTCGGTCAGACCCCCACCCTGAGGGACCTGCCGGTGCCCGAGCCGGGTCCGGGAGAGGTGCAGATCGAGGTCCGTGCCGCATCGGTTAACCCGATCGACTGGAAGCTGGCGGGAGGAGCCTTCGCCGGCCAGGGCGCGGAGTTCCCGTTCCCGCTCACCCTCGGCTTCGATGTCGCTGGCCGCGTGAGTGCCGTCGGTGAGGGGGCGGGGTTCGAGGTGGGACAGGAGGTGTTCGGAATGCGCCGTCCCGGCACGGCGGCCGCGCACCCGTACGGTTCCTTCGCCCAGTACATGACCGCATCGCCCGACATCGCCGCCCTCGCCGTCCGCCCCGAGGGGCTGGACCCGGTCGCGGCAGCGGCGCTTCCGATGACCGGGGGGACCGCCCTTGCCCTTATCCGCTGGTTCGGCCTGCGGGAAGGCGAGACGCTCCTGCTGGTGGGTGCGACCGGCGGGGTCGGCTCGTACGCGACGCAGTTGGCCGCCGCCCGCGGCGTCCACGTGATCGCGGTCGCCGCGGGCGAGGACCGCGACTACGCCCGACAGCTCGGCGCGGCAGAGGTCGTCGACTACCACACCACGGACGTCGCCGACGCGGTACGTTCCACGCATCCCGAAGGCATTGACGCCGTGCTGGACCTGGTCGAAAGCCGCGAGGTGGTGGCCGGGAGGATCGCCCAACTGCTGCGCGAGGGCGGGCGTCTCGCCAGCACCGTCTTCGCCGCCGACCCCGACGCACTCGCCGAGGCGGGCGTACGCGCCGTCAACTTCAACTACCGGGCCACGGACGAGGACATGGCCGAAGTGGCCCGGCTCGCCTCCACCGGAGCCCTGCGCGTAGCGGAGACGACCACCTACCCGCTGACTGCCATGGACCAGGCCTATGCTACCTCCACTGGCGGACACGTGCGCGGAAAGCTCGTCATCGAAGCGCGCACCGCTCCCAGCCGGTCGCCGCGCATCCCCTGATCGCCGGCGCGGTGCTTCCGACCGGTTCCGCCCGGGAGGCCGGATGCGGGACGGAGGTCGCCGATGGGGGCAAGCTCGCGTTCCGCACGTTGGCACGCCGCGGAGCCCCGTGTGACCGCGACGTGGTTGGGCGCACCGTCGGTGTCGACGCCGACCCGGCCGAGGCGAAACTCTGACGGACACCGTCCGAGCCGTCGCCGCACCCCACGCCCGCCGGCGGGGCCATGGGGCCGTCCATCACCCTCGCGCTGCCCGCCGGAGGCGCATCACCAGCAGGTCGGCCTGTTGCTGACACGTCCTCGGAACAACCGGGCACGAGCTCTCGCCGGCACGGTGCTCCTGACGGCCCGGCGGCGGTGTTGCGACGCCCCCACCCCCAGGCGGTTGACGGTTGCAGGGGGCGGGGCAACGAGGTCGCTTCGTGCAACCGTGGCTCCGCAGGTGGCCTGAGAGATCCGGACGAGGGAGTTCAGCGACGGGGGAGGAGGAGGCGGGACAGAGCGGCGGTGGTGACGAGGAGGACTGCGACGGTGAGGAGGCCGATGCGCATGCCCGGGAGGGAGAACCCTTCGCCGGGTGCGGAGAGCAGACCCCCGAAGAGGGCGACCGCGAGCGCGCCGCCGGTCTGACGGAACGAGTTGAGCAGCCCGGACGCGGTCCCCGCGCGTTCTCCCGGGACGGCGTCCATCAACAGTGCGGTCAACGCGGGCACCGTGAGCGCTCCGCCGACGCTCAGCGGCACCAGCAGGACCAGTACCAGCCACACAGGGGTGTGGGCGCCCAGCGGGAGCATGGCCAGCATCGCCACGGTGAAGATCAACTGGCCGGCGACGATCACCGGCCGGCGCCCGGTTCGCTCCGCCAGCCGCGGCGACACCAGGTTGGTCGCCGTCACCACCGCGGACATCGGGACGAACATCAGCCCGGCCTCGATGCCCGACATCCCGCGCAGCTGCTGGTAGTACAGCCCCAGCAGGAAGATCCCGCCGTAGAAGGCGGCATTGACGGCGAAACCGACCGCGAGCGGGACGCCCACCCTGCGGTCCCTCAGCATCCCCAGCGGGACCATGGGCTGATGATGCCGGGCCTCCACCATGCGGAAGGCGCACCCCGAGGCGACGGCGACCGCGGCTGCGGCAAGCACGGGTCCGCTGGTCCAGCCCAGGTGGCCGCCCTCGATCACCGCGAAGGCCAACCCGGCCAGGGCCAGCACGGCGGTGAGCTGGCCGCCGCCGTCCACCGCGGCGGGCCGACGCGCGGAGCGGGGCAACCGGACCAGAAGGCCCAGGATCACCGCGCCCACCGGGAGATTGAGCAGGAAGACCGCCCGCCAGCCGGCCGACTCGGTGAGCAGACCGCCCAACACAGGACCCGCGGCCATGGCCACCGAGCCACCGACGGTCCACAACGCGATGGCGCGGGCACGCTCCCGGGCGTCCTCGTACGCCTGCCGGACCAGAGCCAGCGAGGCGGGCATCACGACCGCGGCGGCGGCGCCCTGCGCCACGCGCGCGCCGATCAGCACGCCGATGCCCGGCGCCAGCGCACAGCCGAAGGACGCGAGGGTGAACAGGGCCACGCCCCAGGCGTAGGCGCGGCGGGCGCCGGCCCGGTCGGCGAGGGCGCCGGCGGACAGCATCAGGGCCGCGAACATGAGGGTGTACGCGTCGACCACCCACTGCAGTCCGGTCATCCCGCCCCTGAGGGACGTGCCGATCGCGGGCAGGGCGATGTTCACGGCAGAGACGTCGATGGTGATCACCGTGAAGCCGAGTAGCGAAGCGACCAACGCGACGCCGCTGCGTCGCGGGGCGGTGGGCGCGTCGGCGGGTGGCGCCGCCGGTCGGGACGGGTGGTGCGGGCGCCGCCTGAGCGTGGACGCCGATGACCGCCGACCGTGGTCCCGGACGGGCGCGGTGGACGGGGGCGTGGGAAGGACGGGACCGGACCGCATGGCGAACTCCGCTGTGACTCGATGACTTGACGGCAGGGAAGACTTTGGGGAAAGGGCGGACGGCGTCGGCCTGCCGGGGCCGCGGTCCTGTGCCTTGCACTCCCTGGGCCCCGGCGGCCGGGCCGCCCGCTGCGGTGCCAACTCTCCGCCCTCGCCCGGGTACCTGGCAGACCGGGTTGTTCCCGGGGTGCGGCGTTCCAGGTCCTGACAGGACCCCCCACCTCCCCGGTCCACCTGCCACAATGGGTCGAATGGCAGCAGCAGACGTGCGGGGCACCGAACTCGGCAGATATCTGAAGGCACGCAGGGCACAGATTCGTCCGGAGGACGTCGGCCTCCCAGTCGGTGCGGGACTGCGCCGTACCCCCGGTCTCCGCAGGGAAGAACTGGCCGCGCTGGCCGGGGTGAGCGTCGACTACTACATCCGCCTCGAGCGCGGCCGGGAGACCAACCCTTCTCCCACCGTCGTGGACGCCCTCGGCCGCGCCCTGCGCCTGCGCGGGGACGCGTACGAGCGCCTCCACGAGCTCGTGGAGCTGGCCTCCGGCCGGATCGGTGAACTGCCCGCCTCCTCCGATCACACCGTCCGTGCCTCGGTGCTGCGGATGCTGGAGTCGCTGCGTCCGCTCCCCGCCTACGTGGTGAGCCGCTACAACCGCATTCTGGCGGGGAACGCGCCCGGCCGGCGACTGCTGCCCGGACTCTGGGACTGGCCGCAGGAACAGCGCAACCTGACCCGCTACCTCTTCCTCCACCCGGTCGGCCGGACGCTCTACGAGCCGTGGGAGGAGACGGTCGCACTCTCGGTGGCGCACCTGCGGGCGGTGGCCGGAGCCGATCCGGACGACCCCGAGCTGACCGCGCTGGTCGGTGAACTGGTTCTGAAGTCAACGGACTTCGCGCGCCTCTGGGAGCGGTACGATGTCTGCGAACGCGGCGGCGGGCAGAAGTCCTTCCGGCATCCGAAGGTCGGCCCGATGACCCTGACCTACGAGGTCATGCAACTGGCCAGGACGGGTGGTCAGCGCATGGTGGTCTACCAGGCGGCCCCCGGCACCCCGGACGAGACGGCCATGTTCCGTCTTGACTCAGCGGATACGCGATCGGAGCCGGCCCCCGTGAAGCAGGCAGAGCCGGCCGCCGAGGCGTGCCTCGACAGCGTTCTTCCCGCGGCCCGCGCTTCCGTCAACTGACCTGGCCGCCACCGCCACCGCCACCGCTCGCCTCCGGAGGAGACATCGGCCCTCTACGAGGGGCGTCGGAGGGCAGGACGGGTCGGCGCGGCATTGCGAGGAGCCGCTCGTCGGCGTCGTCGGCCTCCACCGGGTGCGGTCACCGCGAAGGTGTGGGGTAGTCGGTTGCTGCCCTGCCCTCCGGGCTGGCCGTGCTTGGGTTGCGATGTCGGTTCGCCGCTCCACCGTTCCCTGAGGCCCCTCGCCACCGCCCAACCGGACCCGCGCTGCCCGAAGGCAGCAGCCGTAATGCTGTTCCGGCCACGAGCTCTGCGTTCGGTGCCCACGGCAGCGGCGGCGGCCGTACTCAGCCGTCGAGCGTCGGCGTCCTGCGCGCCGGATCGGGGCACTCGGGTGGTCAGGGCGTGGCCCCTGTCCTGGGCGGCCGGGGCGGCCGCCGGAGGCGAGGCAGAGTCCGAGGCCGAATTCGCCGTGCCGGGCTCCGGCAAGCCGTCGGCTACGGTGACGCCCCTGCACGAATGGCGCGGCTCGCGCACCTTCGCCGGACACCAGGCCGCTGTCCTTGGTTACCCGACGAGTTGGCCCGCCGCCGCGCCGGCGGTAGCGGCCACCAGGGGGGAGAGGCCCAGAAGGCGGAGCCTCACGGCGGGCCGGTTCGTTTCACTGACCGGCGGGCACCGCACGCCGGACTAGGCTCGGGCCGTGGGACAGACCGAGCAGCGCGCCGAAGGCGCAGGACCCTTCACCACCCGGCTGACGTGGCACCGCCCCGGAGGGGAAACGGTGGTGTGGGACTCGCGCCTCGCGCGCAGGCGCGGGGTGCTGTCGGTACGGGGCCCGGGGGATGCGGCCCGCACGTCCCGTCGTGCCGGCGCCGAGGCCCTCGGCCGCCTCCGCAGGCTCAACGGCATCGCCTCGGGAGCGTTCGTCATCGGCGGTTCTCTCTTCGCCCTGGGTGCGGCCGTGGACCAGTTCGGTTCGGCGGACGCGCTGGAGAGCGCCTCGATCTACTTCGTGGGCGGCCTGTTCTTCAACACCGGCGGCTACACCTCGCTGTTGCAGGTGCTGAACGCGCCCCGCCACACGCCGGGCGGAGGTCCACTGGCCACCGCTCGTTGGAGGTGGTGGGGATACGAGCCGATGCGCTCGGACTGGCTCAGCACGTTCGTCCTGTTCGTCGGGACGCTCGTCTTCGGAGTCAACCTGCTCAACTCCTTCCTCCAGGGACTGACCGTCCAACAGACCAACCGGCTGATCTGGACCCCCGACGTGGTCGGGTGCCTGCTCTTCCTGTTGTCGGGGCATCTCGCGTTCCTGGAGATCTGCCATCGCCGCCGGCCCTGCGTCCGCTCGCGCAGCCTCGGCTGGTGGGTCGTCGCGGTGAACCAGCTCGGGTCGGTCCTCTTCATGGTCTCGGCGCTGGCCGCATTCACCCGTCCCGCCACCGGAAGCCTGGTCAACGCCGACATCGCCAACCTGGGGACGCTCACCGGCGCCCTGTGCTTCTCGATCGGCGGCGTGCTCCAAGCCTTCGAAAGACCGTAGCGGGCGACCGGCCCTCACGGACGTGTTCGTGGCGGCCGCAGCGGCTATGACGGGAGCCGTTGCGGCGGCCGTTGTGCTGATCCGTGACCCGGTGACTCCCGGCATTCCCCGCTGGCCACCCTCGAACCCCGCCGGTACGGTCCCTTCTCCGTGCCCTCCGCCGGGAGCTGGGCCCGTATCCGTCCCTCGCAGACGCCGGAGCTCTTCCGTGGGCATGCGCGAGGCGTCCGTGCGCATCGCGGTGCGCGGTCCCGCCAGTTGCGCGGGCGGACCGCCCATGGAGCCGTCCCTCTCTGTGGCTCCTTGGAGGAGCGGCTCTTCGACTGGCTCCGCCCTGACGGCGCGCACGTCGGACTGCACCGGCGGCCACGGGATGAGCATCGAGACCGTCGCCGACGACGCGCCCGTCCCGGGGCTCCTCGCCGCCTGGTCGACGTCGCGCTCGTCGCCAACCCCGAGGTACAGATGAACCGGGTGTCGTTGACCTGGCTCTTCGACGACGAGATGCCGGCCGTGGTGCCCAACGGCCACCCTTGGGCCGGGCGCCGGCACCTGACCGCCCGCGACTTCGACGGGGCCGACCTCGTCCTCTACGACTCCTACGATCAAAAGCGCATCCCGTCGTTGCCACTGCCGATCCCCGCCGGCGCCCGACCCGGCCGGATCATCACGATGGCCGCGGCGACCGACCTGGTCATCGAGATGGTGGCGGGCGGCCAAGGCGTGACGGTTCTGCCCAACTGGGTGGCCGCCCCGTACGTGGCCTCACACGGCCTCGCCCTGGTGCAGTTCGACGCGAAGCCGCTGACCCGCACCTGGTTCTACGCCACCCGGACCGGTGAACTCCCACCTCACTTGGCGGTGTTCGTCGAGGAGTTCGTGGGCCGCATCGAATCCCCCGGGCGGGCGGGCGGGCGGGCCGGTGAGGTGCGGGAGCGGCAGTGTGCGTTCGAGGCCACTCCGTCTTGAAGTCGGCTTCCCGGGCGGGTCCCGCGACTGGCGAGTCGGCCCAGGGGCGGGGGCGAGCCTGTGCGGCGGCGCCGGTCCCTGGTCGAGGTCGTTTACCCATCGGGCCGGGTGGTCTGGGGGGCGTCGGCGGAACGCCGGTCGTCGTGGCCGGATCCCCGGTTGGATACCGCGTTCAGGGTCACGCCGCCCATGCTCTGACCGACCGACGCCCGGGGCCATTGCCGCGGGCGCGCCCACCACGGCGCGGACCTGCTCGGTGAGAGCGGCTGACATCAACGGAGGGGCCATGGCCGTGCGGACCCCCATGTGCCGTCCGGATCGATTGTCAGTGGTGGCTGCGAGGATCGGATTACCGAATCGGAGAACGCAAACGGGGGGTTCGCCATGTCCGGCAACCAGAACTACATCAATCATGTCGCGCTCGTCCTGGACGCCAGCTCGTCCATGTCTCACCTGAGTCGCAAGGTCGTCGAAGTCGCTGACCAGCAGATTGCCTACCTAGCCCGCCGCTCACAGGAGCTTGACCAAGAAACCCGCGTCACTGTGTACGTGTTCTCGAGCCAGGTGGAGTGCGTCGTCTACGACAAGGACGTGCTGCGCATGCCGTCCCTTCAGGAGGTCTACCGGACCGGCGGTATGACCGCTCTGGTGTCCGCCACGCTGAAGTCGCAGCATGAGCTGGCACAGACCGCCCAACTCTACGGCGACCACAGCTTCCTGACCTTCGTCCTGACCGACGGCCAGGAGAACGCGAGTCACCGCTGCCCGGATGCCCCCTTCAAGAACCCCCGGGACCTGGTACAGGCCGTCGCCTCGATGATCGAGACACAGGCGGAGAACTGGACGCTCGCGGTCCTGGTCCCAGACCAGATGGGTAAGCGCGAAGCCATGCAGTACGGCTTCCCCAAGGACAACATCGCCATCTGGGACGCCACGAGCACCCAGGGCCTGCAGGAAGCCGGGCAGGTGATCAAGGATGCGACCGAGAAGTTCATGGTGGGCCGGACCCAGGGAATCCGGGGATCGCGGGCCGTCTTCCGTGCGGGTGGGGACGCGGTGAACAGCGACACCATCAAGGCGGCCGGTCTCCAGGCGGTGGATCCGTCCCAATACCAGCTCGTCCCTGTCGAACGCGACGCGGCAATTCGGGAACGGGTCGTCGAATCCGGCCACGGCTACCGCACTGGCTGCGCTTTCTATCAGTTGAGCAAGTCGGAGAAGATCCAGGCACGGAAGCAGGTCGCGGTGCTGGAGAAGAAGTCGGACAAGCTCTACACGGGGCCGGAGGCACGCGCCCTGCTCGGGCTTCCGGACGCGGAGGTGCGCGTCAAGCCGGATCACAACGACGACTTCACGATCTTCGTGCAGAGCACGAGCGTGAACAGGAAGCTGGTGCCAAACACCCGCCTTCTGATCATGACCTGATGCGTCGAACGCCATGGTGCGGTGCGCGGGTGAATTGCGGGACATGCCAGGGCGCGGCTACGCAGGCATGCCCGCAGCGCCCCAGCTCGGGGCTCGGACCAGGGGGTGCGAGGACGTGCAGGCGACCTTGGTGAATGCGCAGGCGCGTCGCCTTGCTCCGCTCGGAGTCGGTGGCGCAGGTCGGCGCCGACACCACCGTGGACCGGGACGGGCTTTCCCCCTGTGGGCCGGGCCGGATCCCGCGTCGGGTAACCGCAGCCTGCTCGTCCGTGTATCTGGCGGGCCATCCGCTTCGTTTTGGTGCTGATTCCCCGAGGACGCCTCGCACACCGGGCAGAGCGCGGGCTCCTCCGGAGTCCACGCCCGCACCATGACCGCATACGGAGATCAAAGTTGCGAATCCCAGGCGGTGCATACCGAAACAGCGAAAAGCCCTGGCCAAAGGATGGCCGGGGCTTTTCGCTGCGTGAGAGGAAAAGTGATGGCACTCGGCTCAGCACATCGTGACAGTGGCTGTCGCATCCGCGATGTTCACGGATTCGTACCCCTGCCTGGGGGCACCCCAGCTGTCGCGAAGCGTCGCTTGGACTCCTGTGGTGATGAAGGTGTACTCGCCCTGACCCTGACAGTAGAAGCGGAACGGAGCTGCGGTGACCACCCCGTTCACTGAGGAACCGACGGAGAACGGGCCGGACATTACGACTTCCTGCCCCTTGCGGATCTCGAAGTCTCCTGAGACCGTGCACGCGCTTGCATTCCAGCCGATGGTCTGGCCGGCGTAGCACCTGATGTCGATCTCGCCGTGTGCCCCACCGTAGTCGCCGATACAGATCCTCCAATCAGCCGCCGTCCAGTTATTCGGACTGCGGTTGTCGGTCTTCGCGCTGCACCCCTCTGCCGCGAGACGGGCATTGGCTTGTGCTGGGACGGCACTGCTTGCCAGTGCGAAGAGACCTGTCAGCGGAATGCTGCACGCAACGGCCAGGAGCCGTCTTCCTCCGAGAAGAGTCATGTCCTCATGGTTACCGCCTGACATTGCCCTCGATGAGGGTTATGCCTTAAATCGCCTAAAAGAGTGGAAGTCCCGCTTGCACGCCTGATCCATGGCGCGTACTGCCTCGATCGAAAACCGGCCTCGCCCGACCATGCACTGACGACGTGGCCAATACGTCACCGGTTCGACAGGCCCGGATGAACCCGGGCCCGGTCAGCTACCGCTATGGCCGTACCACCCGCGAGTTTGGCTCCGAGCCACCTTCGGACAACCCGAACCCACGGCCTTTTGCCATCTCCTCAAGTCGTTCAAGTAACGCGAGGCAGTCCACGGCCGCGCGGTGCCCACCGCCGAGCCGCATCCACCTGTTCGAGCCGAGCCATGAGGCGTATGCCTCCATAAGGCAGAACCAGGCGTCGTAGGCCTCCAGGTGCAGGGGCTTCTTCTCGGCCCGCCGGATGTCGCCCAAAATCACGGACCGGTCCAACTCGGAGTTGTAGGCACAGATGATCCGGTCCTTGGTGACCTTCCGCAGACGGGGGAGGACCTTCTCGAAGGGCCTCGCGTTCGCCACGTCCTCGTCGGAGATGCCGTGAACGTGCCGGGCGCCCTCGGTGATCGGCGCCGGCGGCCTCACCATGACACCTCTTTCCTCGCGATAGCCGAGGGAAGAGGTCTCCTTCGATTCTGGGGGCCGGCGGCGGTGCGCGGGTGTTGACCGGGCCCACGTATACGACCCGTTGTGGCGCGAGCCCCTGCAGCACCGTGCCGTCCTTCCGGGATCCTCGCTGCCCAGGTCGCAGGGCTGTCTGGTGACTGCTTGTGGCATCCGAGTGCTGCTGTGTGCCGGCGGGAATGCAGGGTCGGCGAAACGGTTCACTACAGTGCCTAACGCCGAACTGCTGGCCCAAGGCGACCGGTTGACGCAGGAGCAGCGGGAGCGGGCCTCGCTTGCGCTGGGACGACAGCTGCGGCAAGTGACAGGCTTGGTCATGACCTCATCGAGCTGGCCCGGGACGAGGAACCCCAGCCGCTGGTCGAACAGGTACGGCTGGGCGCACTGGTGGAGCACTGCGCGCAGGTGGCGCGGGAGCACTGGCCATGCGTACCGTTCATGGTGCACACCGTCGAGGCGGTCGTACCGGGGGTGCCGGCGAGGCTCAGCCGACTGGTGGCCAACCTGCTGGACAACGCCGCGAAGTACAGCCCACCGGGCGCTCCGGTGGAGGTGGAGCTGACGGTTCAAGGCGGTCGTGCGGAGGTGACGGTACGGGATCACGGGCCGGGCATCGCCCAGAAGGATCTGCCGTACGTCTTCGACCGGTTCTACCGGGCGGGCGCGGCGCGGGCCCTGCCGGGATCGGGACTCGGCCTGGCGATGGCACGGCAGATCGCACTGGCCCACGCGGCCGAACTGGCGGTGGAGGCCGCGCCCGGGGGCGGCGCCCTGTTCCGGCTGACCTTCGCGGGGCCGACCCGGGGCCAATGACCGTCCGTCACGGAACCCGCACCGGGGGGTTGGAGCAGCACGAGTCCACGTTCGTTCGCGAGCTCCTGCCGGCTTACGTCGAGGCGGAGTCCGGTCGCATTGGCTGCGGCCGGGGAAGGTCACGCTGCCCTCCGACTGATCCCCTGAATCGGCGGACCCCGGCGGACCCCGGCGGACCCCGGCGGCTCCCGAGGCTGCCAGGACGCGCATGTCCGCCCTGCGTCGGGGCACCCGCTCGACAAGGTCTTCGACGCTGGAGGTGCTGAACATGACGAGCGCTAGGGTGGTCGCGCATTTCCCCGCCGGCGGGCCGCGAGGCAGCTGGCCCGCCGAGGAAGCCGCGGCCGAGCGGTGCGCACGCGGTGAAGCGGCGCGGGTGGTGATGGACCTGGAACGGGACGCTTTCCTGGTCGTGGTCGGCGAGCGGCCCGCAGCCACCGCCGGGGTCTGAATCCCCGGGTACCGGACTCTATGGGGCCTGCGTCGTGGACTGCATGAGGATCAGCAGGGTGTCCACGAGGTGCCTGTCCGCAGCGAACCCGCCCCGCCTTCCGGTGGTACCGGGGCCCGACCGGCGAGCCCTGCGGCTGGGGGAGACCCGCAGGGGGAGTGGCCCCTGACACGACGGCCGGCGGGACGGCTCGTCTGCCTGGTGCAACTTGTTCTGGGCGTGCATCCGGACGGTTCAAGATCGTTGGCAGCTGCCGTGACTGAGGGTAGCGGTTAGCGGCATCGCTGCCTGTCGGTCGAATTCCCGCGGCCTGCGCATGACGGTGACGGGTGGGGGCCGGCCGTTCTTCGCGCCGGTTGCTGTCTGGTATCGGGGCGAGGGAAGAAGCGCGTGGTCGGCGCGACCAGAGGGTGAGTACGGCGGTCAGGCCAGTGCGGTCATGTGGTCAGGGTGGTGGGTGGCGACATCGTGGGCGGCTTGGACGAAGGTGGCGACGGCTTTGGATCGCGAGGTATCCGGCCAGGCGACCACGACCGCGCTGGGGCTGAGGATCATGCCGCGCCGTCTCCGCCCGGCCCGCCGGGGTGTGTTCGACCCCCGCCGTGGCCCCATTGGCTTCTTGCGCGACGCCCATCCCACGGGCCGTACTGGTAGTTGGTGGGCGCACAAGCCAAGTCGGGCACGAGGTGGTCATTCATCTCACGGAATCAGCGTCAAGGGCTGGGCCGCGAGTCAGCCGGCGGTTTGCGTCGCGGTTTTATGCTCGTCGTGCTCGCGCAGCATGTGCATGACGGTGGCGGGTGAGGGGTGCTGGACCTTCTTCGTGCCGGTGGTGATGACGAGGCGTTTGCCATGTCGCGCAGGCTCATCTCCTGCTCGCGCACGTTGAGGGCCATGGACAGCATCGACTCGTCGGTGACGCCCGCGCCAGCGATCGTCCTGCCACGCTTGCGAGCGGACTCGTGGCCCTCCAGGGTGCGGTCGCGGATGTACTCGCGCTCCATGCCGACCATCGCGGCCGGCGCCGTGAACACGATCCCGGAAGGGTCGTGCGAGCCCAACCGGGCGCCAAGCCCTACTCGGTCTGGCCGAAGACTGCCCGGCGACCACCGTCGTCTACGGCCGCCTGACCCGCAGGCGCAGGCGCAGGCGCAGGCGCCCGCACCGCCGCCCCACTCGCGCCCCTCATCCATGTACACGCATGGCGGGTAAACGCAACCGGCCTCCTCGACGCGTGTGCGTCGAGGAGGCCGGTCTTCTCGTAGCGGGGACAGGATTTGAACCTGCGACCTCTGGGTTATGAGCCCAGCGAGCTACCGAGCTGCTCCACCCCGCGTCGGTGATCCCTACCCTACGGGACGCGGCAGGTGCCTGTGACCAGCCGTTGGGCCGGGAGCATAAGGGCTGGCCAAAGCCGGCGTCTTTCCTCGGGGCTGGGCGGGTTGGAACGGGGAGCTGGCCGCGAGCAACGGATATCGCTACCACCACCCTTTGATCGGTGGGCTCCTGCAGAACGCCGATCCTCCGCCTCTATTCGGTGTCAGTGGCTGGCGGCAGACTGCGCGCATGAATGGTTTCCACGCATCTGGTCCTGGTGGGCCTGTTGAGCCGAGGCGGGCGGACATGCCCCCGACGGCCCTGCTCCTCGGCGGTGTGATCCCCGCCTGACGGGCGATCTCGACGCGGCTCGGTGCATTCGTCGGGCAGACGGGGGCGCACTCTCCTTGCCGGCCTGGCAGTGAGCGACGGGTTGTGGTGCTGCGAAGCAAGAGCACGTGAAGCGGCGCGGGCTCGCAGTGATTGCCTGCGAGGCACGCAGACCGTGGCAGGATGACGGCATGGTGATCCGAAAGGCCGATGCCGCGTAGGCGTCCGAGGGGGCTGCGCGCGGAGCGTTGGCGGCCCAGACGAGGGATCCCGGTTCGCCGGATCCGCGGTGTGTCTGCTGTCACTCGCGTAGCGATCCGGAAGTCGGAGGAGGGGCATCTGTGGCCGGGGGCTGTGGCCGCTGCCCTGACGGAGTGTCGGCGGTATCTGGGGCAACCAGGGCGTGTTCTGCCAGATCCGGTGATGGGCTGCGACTGCTGTGACCCTCTGGTCGCGCGAGACCGGCTGGAGGACGTGCTGCTGTGGCTCCCCCGTGGTGCTCGGGCAGACCTCGGCAGGCTCGTCGCCAGGTTGGACATGGAGTTCGACCGCAGGGCCGTGTCCCTGAGCTCTCGCCTCATGCCGGCAACCCCGTTCAGTGCGGATATTGGCGCCGGCGTTTCATGGAGAACTGAGGATCGGATGGTTCACCGCTCAGCGCTCAGCCGCGGTCTGCTGCTCGGCGCATCCAGGTAGGCCCGCAGTATCTCGTCGGTCAAGGGGCTTGTACGGATCCAGCCGCGTCGGCTGCGGCGGAAGCTTCTTCCGCGGCTCCGGCCAGGCCGACGTCAACGCCTTCTGCACCGTCAGGAATCTCGGCACCGGGGTCGCCTCGTGCCCTTCCCCCGGTGGGGCACAGGCACCCCATAACTCCTGCCGGGTCAGCCCGGCAGGCCCCGTGGTAGCCCGAGGTCCGCTCCGCCGAGGCGGTGCCCGGGCGGCCGGCGGAACTTCTCGCGGACCTCGGTATACCAGGAGCCGGCATCGTCGTCGTGTCCGGTCACCGCCTGCCCCTGTTGTGTTCGAGTGCGTCTACCTCACTTTCGAACAGGCAGAAATCTGTGCCGGCCGGAGTAGACATTGGACGCTTCGGTGGTTATGGTTTCTCTCGTAGCCGAGATCAGAAGGGCCCGGCAGAGATGAACTGCCGGGCAGCAGTACACGCAGTACCAGTAGTTGCAGTTCGCAGGACGGTGCGGTGGTGGAGTGTCGAAGCCAGAGCAGTCGTATGACGGCGACGGGACTGACGACCGGACCGGGTGGCCCGCGGTGATCAGGGGCCGCCATGAGCAGTACCAGCAGTGAAGTATGTGAGTGGTACCTCGGTGAAGGCGTCGGGCTGCGGGCGCGCGCACCGGGAGGTTCGGCAGTGGGGTTCTAAGCCAGAGCGGACGCAGGATGGGCGACGGGGCTGGCTGCCGAAGAGGTGGCGCTGTGTGAGGCCACCGGCAGTACGCAACACCAGCAGTACAAGCAGTTCGCAGTACAGCAGTAAGAGCAGTAAGAGCAGTAAGAGCAGTATCCGCACCACCAGTAGTACGGCAGTACCCGCGTTACAGCAGTTCGCAGTATCGGCAGTATGCAGTTCCCGTTTTGGTAAGTGAGTGATTCAGAGGGAAAGAACGGAGGAGCCAGGCGCCATCAGGATCGCCCGGACGGAAGCATTGAGTTCGGGTACCGCAGGACATCGATAGTGAGGTGGTCTCCGGTCACGCATCCGCGATCCCCGCATCCTCGGCAGCGTTCAGGCCGGCCGTGCGGAAACAGAGGGCCGGCGCAGTATGAGGGCCGGCAGATGGTGTGAGTAGTTCCTTCGGGGCCCGGGTGCCGGTACGGCACCCGGGCCCCTCCAGCGTGTTCCACAGAGAGGTGCGATGACAGCAGACGATTCCCACCGTCGTCTCGATGACGACGACTACCCCGCCTACACCATGGGCCGGGCAGCCGACATGCTCGGCACCACCCAGGGCTTCCTCCGCGCCATCGGTGAACACCGTCTCATCACCCCCTTGCGCTCCCCGGGCGGCCACCGCCGCTACTCCCGCTACCAGCTCCGCATCGCCGCCCGAGCCCGCGAGCTCGTAGACCAGGGCACCCCCATCGAGGCGGCCTGCCGCATCGTCATCCTCGAAGACCAGCTCGAAGAAGCCCAACGCGTCAACGCCGAATACCGGCGCACCACCGGATCCCCGACCCCACCGGCCGCAGCCTGACGACAGCGGTCGACGTTCGGTCCCGCATCGCTCCCAGGTGTGCCGGCCGTGTCGCGGAACCGATTCTGCTCCGGCTTGCCGAGGATGGAATGCATGCGCTGCCCCGGAGGTCCCGAGCTCCGGGGCAGCGCATGCGTCTGGGCTGCTCAGCCACGGGCGGACGCTTGGTCCGCACGGCCCTGGACCCGTGTCCCCGTCTCTCGCCCGGCCGCGGTGTCGACCTCCCGTGTGGCGACGTCACCAGCATGTGCACAGCCCTCCGGGCAGGCGGGGGACTCGGAGGCCCCGCCGCGCACGGCGGTGCCCCCGATCTGGGTGCGCTTCGCCGCCGCGCGGGCCACCACTCACCCATCGCCACAATGACGAGTCTGGCCCTGCCGCTGACACGGCAGGGTCAGAACCCAAGATCTTCATGAGGCTTCTAGGGGTCATCGGGGTGCTGGCCCGGTTCGGGCAGGGGGTGGCAGGTGGCGGCCATCGGTAGGCGAGGGTCTGCGCGCGGTCGTAGAGGCGTAGGCGGTCGCGGGGCCGGATTACGGGCCCCCGCGCCCGGAAATGGCAAGCTTGCGGCCCGCTAACGAGGGGACCGTCCTCGTCGCAGCCATCGATGAGTGGTTGTGATCACTCATACGGCGCGTTCCATGCAGACCAGTTGGTCCCGCTCGTCCCACGACTCGGTGACTGTGAAGCCGAGCCGTTCGTACAGGGTTATCGCACCTGAGCGCCACACCCACACGGAGAGGCGCACCGTGCTGACGCCGTTCTCCGCAGCGTGCGCCAGCGCGGCGTTGACCAGGCTGGACGCGATGCCTCGCCCTCGGAACGCCGTATCCGTCCAAAGCCTCTTGGCCTCGGAGTATCCGTTGATGGGGGTGGCCAGCACCAGGCAGCCCACCACGGTGTCCCCGCTCAACGCCAGCAGCACGACATCGTCAACAAACGCGGCCTGCGGATCCGTGACCTCTGCCCGGTAGCGGTCCGGCAACCCATCAACACCGGCGACCGCCTCACCCTTCTCGGCCTGCGTCTGCAAGTGGTAGGCCGCCAGCAGCTCGGTCAACCCATCCTGAGCGAAAGGAGCCTGATCCGGCCAGCGGACAACGGCAACCCCGCGTTGATCAGTCATGACGTCAGCATCACATGACGCACGTAGGGACGTGAACACCTTCGATAAGGGCCCTGAACTTGCCGTTCAATGCCCAGCCGCCGGCACCAGCTGCCTGGGAATCCGTGCAACCGTCACTGCCGCTCCGCAGCGAGCACCAGGTCATGGACCATGAAGTGGAGTTGTACGTCGTCCATCGACCCCTCCCACAGCCCCTCGGCGTCGAGCACGGAGGACGCGACCGTCAGAGCCTCAGCGACGAGTTTGGGATCATACTTGAAACCTGGCCATCGAAGGACCGTCAGCCTTTCCGGCGCGGCGTTGGGTGGCGACGAGGGTGCCGTCGATCAGGACGACCTCCCAGCCCTTCTTGGCGATCTTCTTCAGGGCGCGATCCAAGCGCGGGGGCTGCGCGGTGTGCAGGGTGATCAGCCCGCCGCGCCGGCGGCGGACGGTGGACTCGGACACGTTGTTCCCGCCGGTCGTGCAGGCCAGGTGCTGATAGTGGCGCAGCACGGCCAGGACGATCATCGCGATCTCCTGGGGGCGGCAGGACCCGCCACCTGGACCGGATCACTTCCGGGGTGACGTAGCAGCAGATCGGTGAGTCGGAGGCTTCCGCGTCGCACTCCAAGCGGACGGCGTCGGCGATGGCGGTCCGGCGAGACCCCCGCCATGACGGGGCTGCCGTCCCGGATCATCCGAACAGTAGGAAGATGACACCTGATGCGTACTTCAAGAACCTTGCCGCTTCGTGCGGCAATGCCGGCCGCTCTCGCGGCACTCGTGCTCCGGCCGATCGAGGCTGCAGCGGTGCCAGGCCGGCGTCTGTCGCAGGTAGGCGGGGACCGCGGCGGCGGAGGCCGATGGCGCCACCAGCCCGGGAAGGGCGGCGGTCAGGAGTCCGGAGGTGGCGAGCAGCGGTGCGAGACGTTTCATACGCGTGGTCCTGTTCCTTCGTCGGATAAAATGGCCTGCGTCTTCACTTTGTTGGACGGGCCGGTCGGACCGGATCATTCCCGAGAGTGACCTTCCGTCCCCCACACGTACCACCTGAAATTCGGACACTTGCCCGGAACTCATCCCCAAGATCCGGTTGATAGACCAGCAGAGGCTCCGCCGATAGCTCCGCGACGCGGGCGCGACGAGTCGGCGCTCTCCTGGATCGAAGCCGCCGGCGGGCGATGGACTACGGTCGCGCGTGGCAAAATTCTGCGTCGACGACCCGCTGCTCATGCACGTTCCAGTCCCCGTTGAAATTGAGCGCCATGGCGTGGCCGCCGTCCGCGGTAGTCAGGGCCTGCGATATCGAGCCCTGAATCCCGCCGTTGTGACCCCACACCTCGACACCGCAGGACAGCTGCAGCCTCATGAGGCCCAGGCCGTAGGAGAAGCCCGGCGCCCGGGGGACCGGCACGGTGGTGGTCATCTCCGTCAACTGGCGGGGTTCCAGGAGCTTTCCGGAGAGCAGCGCCCGGTAGAACCGGTTGAGATCGGGCGCGGTGGTGACGATCTCACCGGCAGCGCCCGCCAGGGACGGGTTGAGTTCGGTGACGTCGTAGGTCTTGCCGCCCGGCTCGCCCGGGCCTGCGAGTTCCCCGGTCAGTTTCGAGTAGGCCCTGCCTGCGGGCCCGGGCAGAGGAGACCGCGTTCCCGGCAAGACGGTGGAGTCCAGGTGCAGGGGACGCAGGATGCGCCGTTCGATCTCGTCAGCATACGAGAAGCCCGTGACCTTCCGGATCACCAGGCCCGCCAGGATGTAGTTGGTGTCGGAGTATCCCCACCCGTCGCCGGGCGTGAAGCTGCGCTGATGGGTCATGGCGAGCCGAACGAGCCGCTCCGGCGTCCAGGTGTCGTAGCGGTGGCGGAGGAAGGCGGTGCCGAACTCACGCCGCTTGAAATCCTCGTCCTCGGTGTAGCTGTACACACCGCTGGTGTGGTTGAGGAGTTGACGCAGGGTGATTTGCCGGCCGTCGTGTCCGTGTCCCTCGACCAGCCCCGGGAGCCAGTGGTCCACGGTGTCGTCCAGACTCAGTCTCCCTTCGGCTTCCAGTTGGAGCATCACCGTGGCCACGAAGGTCTTGGTGATGGAGCCCGCGCGGAACCGGTCCTCGACCCGAGGTGACCTCCCCGGCCGCAGGTCGGCGGTGCCGGCACGGCCCGCCCAGGTTCCGTTCCGGTCCTCAACGACCGCGATACCACCGGGCGGCCCGTCCTGCACCATCCCGTCGAGGGCCTCTTGAGCGGCGCGGTGACCACCTTCGGCCTCCGTGGCGCGTGCTGCCGGGGCGGACGTCGCGAGACCGGTCGCCATGACCGCCGCCAGCAGACTGGCGGCTCCGAACCGCAGTCTCCGCGCCCTGCGCACGGCGCTTCTCGGGCGCCCGCCCGACGCGTCGGCGGCCCGGGCGGCAGCCATCCCTTCCCGCCCTTGGAGCTCCTCCCGTTCGAAAGGATGCAGACCGTCCACTACATGCACACGCTGGGACACGGAAGTACTCCTCTGGGGTCGGCGGGCGACAGCTGGTGCGTTGCGACCGAGTCTCGACGAGCCGGACCCGCGCCGAGTAGCCCGCTGCCCACCGGTTGCAAGGTGGGGAAAGCCCCCGGGTGTGCGTCGGCGGGCGCCCGGTACGGCTCCCACTGCACCTGTCAGGCCAGGTGAGGGGCGGGCTACTCGGCGCGGGTCCGGTGGGTGCGGGAACGCCACCCGGAGTGGCGGGGAGGTCTGGTTCACCGACGTCGACGGCACCGTCGACCGGGACGTCATCGCCCGCTACCGCGAGACCGACACCGGGGTCGCCGAGTGGGACTGAGGCTCCGCCGACGGCGACGGCGACGACGTCGCGCCCGGCCGGGCGGGGACCGTCCGCCGGTGACCGCTGGTCACACCACGTAGGCACCGGCAGTGCTGTGTCGTGCACCCGCGAGCCGCGTCACCAAGCTGTCCTGACAACACACCTAGCGGCGTGATCCTCTGGACCGTGATCTACACGCCCCCACCGTCTACGCCCAGACCCCCACGGGTCGGGTTCGGCGTTGACGTGCTGCTTGGCCGGCCGCGGGGGCCGAAGCAGGCACGATCGGCCCCTGCAGCCCGTCATCGGTCACAGGTCCCGGCGCGCTCCCGCCTCCGCCGGCGGTATCGGCGACTTCCTTTCCCCGCCTTCGGTACCAACTGTGCCAACCGCAACACGGTCCCCACGCCGACGGGGCCACCACAGCAGGCACCGGCGCAGCCAACCGCCACCTCCTGGGCCTCCCCTCGGCAGCCCCTCAACCAATGCGGCGGAGCGGACCCAAAGGTAGATGACGACGTCGCCGTCAACACGGGGACGGTTCCGGGCATCGTTGATCAGTAGTCTCTACCAGCCACGTCAAAATGGCTTAGTGTCTTCAGGCGTGGGAGGTCGGCGGCAGGATGGACACCGTTCAGGCCCCCGTACTGCGCCCGCCGGGCGGTCTTACGTGCCTCGCGCAGGGGGCTGGCGCCCACCCCGTAGCGGCAGGTGGGGGCGTGGCTTCTCTGAACCAGGCAAGGCAAGACCTGAGCGGATCCGGCTTCGCGGTGCTGCGTCGTAGGTCTCGGAAGGTCTTCTGTCAGGGGGGTGTGTCAGAGTCTGCGCATGCTCGAGATCATGGTGAAGACGGAGAACGCGGAGCGGTACGTTCGTGTGTCCGATGAGGAACTGGCTGTGTTGGTCCGGCGCGTCGGGGAGGACGGGGACCGTTTCCCGGTGGTCCAGCGGATACCCGACTTGCCCGACGTCTTCGCCCAGGTCTGGCACGAGTCCGGCGGAGGCTACACGTTGGAGTACCGCGACGGTGGCGCCGACCGGCACTTCCAGGTGATGGTTGAAGGTGTTGAGGCCGTGATCGAGGCGATGACTGGTTGGGCCAGGGAGCGGTCAACGTCGTCACCGTCTTCTGGAAGGGCGAGCAGGGCGAGTAGCGGCAGTCTGCTCCGCGATCGTCCGTGCCTCCACGCGGTCGCGCCGGAGATCCATGCGGTGTAGCCGCATAGATCGTTTTCGTCAACGAGCACGATTCCCCCGGGCACAAGGCTCGCCGCGAGTACGGGAGCCGCGTCAACGCTCTCGTGGCTGACGCCCTGTCGTGAGCGCGATCCTGGAGGTGTGGCCCGCCGTCGGTACTGCTACGGAGTACTGGTGGGCTCGCCTGTTCAACTGTCCCCAGTTCCTCGTGGAAGCCTCCCTGCCGGTGACCGTGTGTGGTCGTCGACGGCGTATCGGCTCACGGTCCCACCAACACCGGGGCGAGGATGAAGTCCTGCACTTCAACGGCCACGCCCGTGGGCCCAGCGCCCCGGCCCCCGATGGGCTGGGGCGGTCGGCCGTCAGCGCGAGTCGAACTCGCCAGTTACGAAGGCCTGGGCCTGAACGCTGCGAGCAAGGAGCCCTTTCAGAGCGACCACCGATCAATCGCCAACGGCTGACATGGGGAGCAGCACGTGGCCGGGCCTGCCCTACCGCTCGGTCTGCCGGCCGGTCGGGCGCGCCCTACGGCGTCAGGGCCGGCGCTGCTCCCCCCTGCCCGGCGCACCGCTCGGCGAGCCATGCCAGCCGTTCGTGCAGCCCGGGACGCCGGGCCTTGACGTAGGCGATCTGCCGGCGGGGGGTGCAGCCGCGCGAGAGCTTCGCCCGGTCCGAGCCCGTGGAGTAGTGGATGTGCGAGATCCCCTCGCGTAGCGCGAGCCGCAGCAGCTCGTAGTAGACGAGGCCGAAGTAGAGCGGGATCCTGCCCTGCACGGCGTAGTCGAACCCGGCCTGCCGCGCGTACAGCTCGCCGCAGTGGGTGAAGGTGAGCGCGAACCCCGCGAGCTGCCCTTCGACGTGGGCCGTGGTGACCCGGGCCGCGGAGGCGGCGTTGGCGGCGACGCTGCGCAGTACGGCCTTGAACGCGTCGGCGTCGGCCGGCGTGCCGTACTTGGCGTACAGGGCGAGTTCCAGCGGGGCGAGTTCCCCGATCAGCTGCTCGGTGAGCGGCTGCGTACGGTAGCTGACGCCGGCGTCGTCCAACGCGCGCAGCTCGCGGTTCAGCTTGCCCCGACGGCGGGCGTCGAAGCGGGCCAGGTACGCGTCGAAGCCGCCTTGCTCCGGGACTGCGAGGGAGTACGCGGTCTGGCCGGGCAGCGCGGCGTAGCCTCGTCCGTCGAGGACCGCGCGCAGCGGCGCGTCGTCCTCGTCGACGTACAGGAACGAGACGGCTTCCAGTCCCGTCTGCCTGGCTTCCTCTTCTGCGGTTTCCACCAGTGCGGACAGTACCTGGTGCTGCTCGTCCGGCCCGAGGTCGCCGGTCAGGCCCGCCTTGGTGTGCGAGGGGTTGCGCCCGCCGCAGGCCAGGGCGGGCAGCAGCTCGGCGGCCCAGGGGGCGCCCTCTCCGGTGGCCTCGCGGTGGATGGTGTCGACGACGCGGCCGGGGCTGCAGAAGACGAACGGCGTGCCGGGGTGCAGCGGGTAGCCGGGCAGAACGCCCACGGCCCGCCCGTCCCGTGACGCGGTGAAGTAGTACGGCGAGGGGTCGGCCGTCGCCTGGGCGTGCCGGAGCCAGGGGCTCGCGGCGTAGAAGCCCCGCGGCCCGAGGAGGGCGTCCCACCGCTCCGTGGCTGCCTCGTCCAGGGCTCGGCCGACCGCCACGTCGGGCGCCGCGGAACGGGTCGTCGACGGGGTCATCACGCGCGGCCAGCCGGCGCGCCGGAGCCGTCGATCACGGGCGTCAGCTGGCCGAGGGCCGCTTCGGCCCGGCGTACCGCGTCGCCGGTGGTGTCGCCCACCGCGACGACGTAGCCCAGCAGGTCGAGGTTGCTCTCGGCGGGCCGTACGGTGTCGCCGGGATGCGCCTCCAGGTCGACGTCGACGACACCGGGGACGCGGCGGGCCAGGTCCGCTCCGCCGATGGAGGTGAGGATGCCGGTGCCGCGCGCGGCCAGGTAGCGGGACGCGGCCGCCCGGCTGCGGGTGGCGGTCAGGTCGGCCCGCTGCGCCGCGTGCAGCCGGATCACCTCGCGCTGGAGGTAGATGCCGGTCGCCTCGCGAATCAGCTGGGTGATCTCGGCTCCGGGCATGCGGCCGTTGACCTCGACGACGAAGGGGCCGTTCGCGGTCATCTTCACCTCCACGTGCGCGGCTCCGAAGTCGTGGCCGACGGCCTCCAGCGCACGGCGGGCGAGGTCGACGCACTCCTCGCGCACGGGCGCGGAGAGCATTGAGGGGAAGGTGTCGCCCATCTCCACGAAGTGCGGGTGAGGTCCGAGCGCCTTGTCGGTGACGCCGAGGAAGACGCGCTCTCCTTCAACCAGCACGGACTCGACACTCACTTCGAAGCCGAGCAGGTATTCCTCGACCAGGGCTCCGGGACGCCGGAGCTGGCCGCGGAAGTCGGTCGGCTTGGAGCTGATCTCACGGTAGGCGGCCAGGACTTCGTCGGGGGTGCGGCACAAGGTCACGCCGATGCTCGCGGACTCCGTCATCGGCTTGACGACGCACGGGTACCCGAAGCGACCGGCGGCGGCCAGCGCGTCCTCCTCGCCCACCGCCTGGTGGAAGCCGGGGACGGCTACCCCCGCCGCCGCGCAGGCCTCCCGCATCAGGAGCTTGTCCCGGCAGGTCGCGGCCGCCTTCGGGTTCAGCCCGGGCAGACCGAGGCGGGCGGCCGCCTCGGCAACGATCGGGATGTTGTAGTCGGTGACCGTCAGCACACCGCGCAGCCGGCCGTCCGCGCGGAACGGCTCCAGCGCGGCGACGACCGCGTCGACGGAGTTGGTGTCCGTGCGCACGATCTCGTCGATGTGCCGGGCGAAGACCTCCTCGGCGAGGCTCACGACGCGGTAGCGGTCGGGATCGTTGCTCACCAGCACGGTGTGGAAGCCGAGTTCACTGGCGGCGCGCAGGGGGGTCAAACCGAAGTTGGACAGCTGGCTCTCGACGACGGCGAGTACGCCGGGTCCGGCGGGGTGGGAGGAGGAGGTCATACGAGCTGTTCTCCATGTTCGGCGGTGGGGGGTGTGGCGGGACTCGGCGGGTCGGGTACCGCCACAGCCGCGAGGATAGGTCCGCGGGCTGCCAGGCTCACCACCAGGGCGCCCAGAGTGAAGGCGGCGGGCAGCGCCAATGTGGCCGTCGCCCCGAGGTGTTCGGCCACGAGGCCCGCCACGGCGGAACCGGTCGCACCACCGACCGCTATGAAGCTGCCGACACCCGCGAAGGCCTGTGTCGCCTTCTCCTGGGCAGTCATGTCACCGATGAGTTGGAATTCCTCGGCGCCGGCCGGTGCCATCGGCAGTCCGCTCAGCAGCAGCAGGCCGCCCAGCAGTACGGCCGTCCAGGTCGCGTCGAGCCCGGCCGCGTGAGCGGGGCGGACGAGGGGCAGCAGGGCCAGCGCGAGGGTCAGGACGACCAGCAGCCTCATGTAGCGCCGGTAGGTGGTTCCGCCCCACGCGCGGGCGCCGTACATCAGGCCGCCCAGCACGCTGCCCACGGACTGCACGGCGACGAGGGTGCCCGCGTACTCGGCTGGCGAGCCCTGGTCCCGGAGGGTGGCCGTGACGGCGATGGCGAGCGCGCTGGAGAGCGCGGCCGTCAGCGCGATAGCGACCAGCACCGATGTGGCCGCGGCCCGTCCGGGTCCCCGGCGGGTGGCTCCCGCGGACCCGGCGTTCGTGCCGCCCGGGGTGTCGTCGCCTCCGGTACGACTTTCCGCGCCGGCACGGCGGCGTACGGCGGACGCCTGCCCGTACCCCAGGCCCCCGGCGCCCAGCAGTACCGCGGTCACCAGCAGGGCACTTCCGGCGCCCACGAGGGCGCCGAACAGCGTGACCGCGGCCGGCCCGAGAACGAACAGCAGCTCGCTCAGGGTCGCTTCGAAGGAGTAGGCGCGCCGCCGCAGCGTCGGATCCTCGGTGAGGTGGGGCCACAGGGCCCGCATCGAGGCGCCCACCGGTGCGGTGGTCAGCCCCGCGGCGCAGGCCCCGCCGAGGAGCACCGGCACCGGCGCCGCCTCGGCCCACAGCGCCACCGCTGTCAGCAGCAGCGCCGCGAGGGGCGCGGTCACGCGCAGCACCCGGCTCGGGCCGGCCCGGTCCATGAGTCGTCCGACGACGGGGCCGCCGACGGCGGCGCCCAGCGCGTACCCGGCGCCGGCGCTGCCTGCGACGGCGAGGGAGTGCCCCGCGTGGACCGTCGTCAGGAGCAGCGACAGCGGCACCATCGTGCCGGCCAGGCGCGCGAGCGCGGCGGGGGCCGCCGCCGCGCTCGCGTCCGGGAGCCGCAGAAGCTCCGCGAAACCCTTGACCATCATGTGGTCCCTGCTGCGAGGGCCACCGGTGCGGCGGTCGCCGGCTCCGCCGGTGCGGGTTCCGTGGCCGGTTCGGCGCCGGCATCCGTGGCCGGGTCGGCCGACGGGTCGGCCAGCAGGAAGACGTCCTTGCCGGTCTCTGCGCGCCAGACCAGCGTCTCCTCCTCGCCGTCGACGGCGACGACGGCCGCCCGTGTGCGGATGAAGTTGTTGCTGCGCCCCAGGGAGTAGGCACCTGTGTCGCGCAGGCACAGCAGGTCCCCGGGCCCGGTGTCGTCCGGCAGATCGACCGCGGACGCGTGGATGTCGTTCTCGTAGCACAGGGGCCCGGACACCGACCAGGTGCTGGTGCGGGACGAGTACGTCCGCCCGATCGGCTCCAGTTGGTGGACCTCTCCGGTCCCCGCCCAGGGGGCGACATTGCTGCCGCCGTCCAGGATCAGCCAGCGTGCCTCCGGCAGCTCCTTGCGTGACACCACCCGGGTCACCAGGCTCATGGCGTCGGAGACCAGCCAGCGACCCGGCTCGCAGGCGAGGGTCACGCCGCCGAGGCCCGCGCGCTCCATGAGCCCGTCAATCGCAGGCAGCAGACGCGCGACGTCCAGGAAAGGCTCCTCGTCCTGCACGGGGATGCCGCCCTGCTGGGCCCACAGCGCCGACAGCGGACCGGTGCGCGGCCGGCGTATGCCCGGTACGCCGAATCCGCCGCCGATGTTCACCTCGCGCAGCCCGAAGCGGCGGTGCAGTTGCGCCGCCTCGCCCAGGACTCGCCCGATGGCCCGGAGCATCAGCTCCTCGTGGACGATCTGGCTGCTCAGGTGAGCGTGCACCGCGGCGAGTGTCAGATGGGGGGAGTCGGCGACCAGGGCGACGACGCGAGCCAGTTCGGCCGAGCCCGCGGGCCAGCCGAAGCGGTTGCGCAGGGCGGCGGCCGTGGCCTGGGCCCGGTACGAGGGGTCGCAGGAGGTCGAGACCGGGACCCCGGGAGAGATCCGGATGCCCACCTCCACGGGATGCCCGGCGGCGGCCGCCAGCTGCTCCAGGACCGCGATCTCCTGTTCGCCGTCGATGTGGACGCGTACGCCGTGGCGGACCGCGGCGGCGAGCTCCTCCTCAGTCTTGACCGGCCCGTTGAATACGATGTCCGCCGGGTCGAACCCGGCGGCCAGCGCGGCGTCCATCTCGTAGCCGGAGACCACGTCCGCGCCCATGCCGCGGGCGGCCAGCCGGCGCAGGATGAACGGCAGGTAGTTCGTCTTCACCGAATAGTAGACGCGGGTTTCGCGGCTGAGGCTGCCGAGCACGCCGGCCAGCCGGTCCACGGCCTCGTCGAGGCGGCCGCAGTCGAGGACGTGGAACGGCGTGGCGTGGCGCTCAGCGAGGTCCGCGAGGCGCTCGTGGTCGGCGCTCACGCGGACGCCCCTGTCGCCCCGGCGTCCGCGGCGTGCGGGGAGAGGCCGGTCACCAGGCGGAAGCCGGTGTCGATGGCTTCATGCTCCAGCAGGTCCGCATAGCGGCTCTGCCACGCGCCCGAAGCCAGGTCCTCTTCCAGTCGGGCGATGCCGCGCGCGACGGCCACCTGGTCCGTCAGAGCGAACGCCGAGCAGGCCCGGCGGGTCGCGGGGTCGAGGTACGCGGTGGGCCGGCGCCAGAACGCGGTCATGAAACCGTCCGTGAAGTCGTGCCACACCGGGAGTTCGGTGACCTCGCACGGTCCGAGCAGGGAGGTGAGGCGCTCCATCGAAGGGACGCGGGACCGCTCGGCGTCCGCGATCTCCGGCACGTAGTCGCGGGTGAACCAGAAGTCGCCCTGGACGTCCATGTCGTACGTGACGATGACGAAACGCCTGGCGACCCGCTGAAGTTCAGCGATGCCCGCTTCCAGGTCCGACCAGTGGTGGACCGTCAGCACGGCCATGACGGCGTCGAAGCTCTGGTCGTCGAAAGGCAAGTGCTCGGCGCCCGCGGCGACGCATGGGGCTGCGCCCGCCGGCCGCTGGGCCCTCATCTCCTGCGACGGCTCCACGGAGACAAGCCTGACGCCGGTCGGCTCGTAAGCCCCGCATCCGGCGCCCACGTTGAGCACCGTACGCGCGTCGCCGAGTGCGCGATGGATCAGCTCGGCCCACCGGGGGTCGGGGCGGCGGACGGAGGAGTAGCCGATGCCGATCCGGTCGTAGACGGCGGCGGTACCGCTGGGGATGGGAACCGCGGAGGGTACGGCGAGGAGCGGGTTCGACATGGCGTTCACGCCTTCGCGCTGGCGAGGACGGCGGCTTCGTACTCCTCGCCGTAGCGGCGTTCGTCCCACGGGTTGACCGCCACCAGCCAGACGTCGCGGTGACCGCCTTCGTCGGTGAGGTGTTCGATGTCGGTGACGTGGTGGAACATCAGGCGATCGTCGAAGGCGATCGCCTGGCCGTCCTGGAGCGTGGTCCGGAAGAAGGGCTCGCCGCCGCCGAGGGGCATGAGCTGCGTCTCGCCGCCGGATATGTTGTGGCGGCGCGTG
The DNA here is from genome assembly GCF_055231995.1 of Streptomyces sp. Tek67B01. NCBI lineage: Bacteria > Bacillati > Actinomycetota > Actinomycetes > Kitasatosporales > Streptomycetaceae > Streptomyces > Streptomyces sp. Tek67B01. The sequence goes on along the minus strand of NZ_JBUYUY010000001.1, from coordinate 193,836 downwards.
ACGGCGACGATCCCGTAGTGGTGGCCGTCGCGGTGCGGGCCCTCCGGCGCTGCGACGCCCTCGACGTCGGGGGTGGACACCACGCGGCACTGGTGGATGTTGAGCTGCCAGTCGGTGTCCCGGTCGAGCCCGAGCGCTTCCGCGCCCGCCGCGATCAGCGGCGTCGGGTCGGTGGTGAGCGGCTCCAGGGTGCGCAGCCGGCCGCCGACGAGATCGTTGTACTGGCGCGGCTGCGCGAAGTGGCGGTGCGGCAGCAGTTCGAGATTCCACGCGCCGTCGTGGACGAGGCGGAACTGCGAGAAGCGTCGGTAGCGCTGGGTCGACCCGGTGTACGGATCCAGTGGCAGCTTTTCGAACTCCCCGAGTACGTAGTCGTCGAGCGGAGGTGTGTCGATGATGGTGAAACCCTGCTCGTTGAGGCTCATACCGAACTCCCCGTTGTGTGCGCCCAGTCCTGTTCCTGGGGCGGCCGACTGCGTGGCCCATGAAGTGATCTTGGTGATGCTAAGCAGGCGGACTTCGCCGGAACAAGGTGGGGATCACGTCAGAACATCGGATGAATTCCCGGTGTGTCGGCCCTGGTCAACCGGCTTTAACGCAGGGATGCAGGGTGATCTCGAGCGCCGGTCGACCCTTCCTGGGATGGCTGAAAATGGTCGAAGCCATCGTCTGGTCGATGACTTTCGAGATGTCGTCTCATCGGCGGCAGTGCGACGGGGGCGGCCGAAGGGACGGTCCGGACAACGTGACGAGGTCCCGCTGTGCCCATCTGAGGGCGGGTACGGCGGGGCGCTTGCGGAGAGGGCGCGGGGTGCTCACCCCCGTCCATGGGCTCCGGCGTCCAGCCGCCGCCGACAGGGCGGCTTTGCCCAGGGTTGCCGAAGGCCCACCCACCCCGCCGCTACAGGCTTACTCGCCTGTCGGGGGTTGCACCGGGCGGAACCGCGAGCGCCGACCCTGGGCTTTCTCGGCGATGCCTGGGCCACCAGGTATCTGAGCCATGGTGGTGGCCGCCTGGTCGTCAGTGGCGGCGAAGTAGTCGCACAGGGTCATGCAGCCGAGTCTTGCATCCACGGCTGACAGTCCTCGCCGAGGCGACGAAGCATTCGTGACGACCAGACCAAGGCGCCACATCCTCGGGGAAGGGCGCCGAGCCTGGGAGGGCGGTCTGTCGGTTCGGAATCGGCAGCGGAGGGGTGGTCAGGACGACTTCGTTCCCTTTGGAGTGAAGAACTCCGCGCAAGCCGCATTTCGTACCCGAGATGCGTCATCGTCCTTTTCGTTGGGGGCGGTTCGGTGAAGGGAACGTGTCATGCGATTGCGGCATATGGGAACGGTGCTGGGTGCGGCTGCTTTGGCTGTGCTGCCCTTATCGACGGACGCTCACGCTACGTCGGTGGCCTGTGGTGGGGGCACCTCCACTGGCCGCGTAGCGGTGAACGGCTGCATCAGTGCCGAGAGGGGCTGGCTGGGCGATCTTCCCTACCGGAAGGTGACGGCGTACGTCACACTGCGGAACACGGGAAGCCGGGCGGTGAACGTCTCCTACGAGGCGTATTGGCGCACTCCGGGCTTTGACTGGAAGAAGCTGGGTAGCAGCCGTACCCCTGTCGGGGCAGGCGTGACCGTCGGCCCGCTCGAAGCGGGAAGCAAGGATCGCGCATGTGACGGCGTCAGGGTCGAAGTCCGAGTGCGCGCACAGGTCGCTGGCGGTGCCTGGAGCGGCTGGTCCCCGGCATTCACAAAGCAATGTCAGACCTGACCATGCGCGTCGTACTCACCAGGGCGTTATGAAGTGGCTGCGTGGCAGACGGGGTGGATACTGGTCTTCAGGTCAACCGGGCCGGATGCGGGCCGTCTGCCCCGCCGCAGGGCTCCCGCAAATGCGATGCGTGGTACCGGCCATCGCAGGCCGCCCGCAAGCGGCGGAGGTGGGGATTGCTGACGGCGACGGACTCCGATCTCGCCGCCGTCAGGAGCGGGGCCGGGTTGACCGCGGTCCCATCGGCGAGGCCGGCTTACCGGGCGCAGGTCGGGTGGCGCGGCGACAGTCGGCACACAGAGGCGTAGGGGCAAAGTGACGCGCTCGGCCAGAGGCCGGGCCGATCGCAGGGTTGGCTGAACTCGAAGACCTTCTGGTGCTCACAAGAACGGCGGGAACGGAGCACTTCGGCTACCCATACGAGGTGCTGAAGCCGACGCAGCACCGCTTCACGACGGCCGATCAGAGCCTCGGAACGTCCCAAGGCCGATGCCGTCCGGTCCCCTGCGGGAGCACCACGACCCCGGATGCCCGGCTGGCGGGAGGCCGCTCTCGACCATCTACGCGGTACTTGACCGGCGGCGGCCCGGCACGAGAGACGACACCCGCACTACGGGAGCAGCGGGCGCGCGCGGACGAGCCCGACCTTCGGGCGCTCCAACGCCCGTGAGCCGGGCGGGCTCGCGGGCGATCCGGGCCGCAGCAGCAGTGTGACGACCGGGGAAAAGCGTGGGTACGGCGGTGGCGCCGACCGGGTGGAGCGGCCTCAGCCTGCGTGTCGCGCCGCCGCCAGGGCGTTCTTGACCTCTTGCGCCACGCGGGCGGCATCATCGGGGTTGTGCACGACGTCCGTGTGGTTCATGTCGATGACGAGGACTTCGCTGGCCGAGTAGTGATCGTGGACCCAGTCGTCGTAGCCCGACCACAGGGTCCGGTAGTACTCGACGAGGCTTTCGTCCTGCTCGAAGCCGCGGCCGCGCAGACCGATGCGGTGCAGCACCGTCTCGAAGTCGGCCTTGAGGTAGACCATGAGGTCGGGTGCCTTGCGGTAGGGCAGGCCGTCGATCTCACGCATCATCTCGTCGAGCAGTCCCTCGTAGACCCGCATTTCGAGGGAGCTGATCCGGCCGAGGTCGTGGTTGACCTTGGCGAAGTACCAGTCCTCGTATATGGACCGGTCCAGGACGTTGTCGCCCCGTTTGTACGCCTCCTTGATCGAGGCGAACCGCGTCCGCAGGAAGTAGAGCTGGAGGAGAAAGGGGTAGCGCTTGGCCTGGATCTCCTCGGGGCTCGCCGTGTAGAAGAGCGGAAGGATCGGGTTGTCGTCCACGCTTTCGTAGAAGACCTCGCTGCCCAGCTCCTTTGCCAGCAGCTCTGCGACACTCGTCTTGCCGATCCCGATCATGCCTCCGACGCAGATCACCGGCATACCTCACTTCTCCCTGGGGGTCTTCGTCCTGACGGGCGGGTGGCCCGGGCGCCCCAGACCACTGAGCCGCATGCGGGCGGTCACTCGATTCCCCAGGATCTCGATGATCGGCGTCATCCGGTCCCCGCCCGGACCAGGTCCGACGAAGGTCGCCGTCCCCGACCGGCCGTACTGACCGCTCCGCAGGTGTCGCGTACAGCGACGGGTCACCGCCCAGCGGCCGCCTTGAAGCATAGATGACGGCTCGCCCCAGGTCGGCCGGGCGTCCTTCAGGCGCCCGCCGCACCTGCCCTCGGGCTTTCCCGGGACGCCTTGCCACCGCTGCCGCCGTGTTTCGGGACGCCGAAGTCGACGGTCTCCGCGGGTTCTTACTCCGTCACGATGAGAGGCAGCGGTTCACAGGCTGCGTGCCAGGCAGGGGGGAGCGTGGCGACGCCCGTGCGCGCGGCGATCACCCCGCCCACAATGGCACAGGTGGTGTCGATGTCGCCGCGCCCGGCGACCGTGCACCACAAGCCCTCGTGCAGGTCGTCGAGGTGCCCCGCCGCGCACCACAGGGCGTACGGGACGGTGTCGGGCCCTGACACCCGGTAACCGGATCCGAGGACCTCCGCGGCGTGCCGGACCGAGGTGCGCTCCGGCATCCGGGCCGCGATCCTCACTCCCGAGCGGACATCGCTGTCGGGGAGTCGTTCGGCGACTGCCCGGAGGAAGTCCGACCTGGCCGGGGTGTGGTCGCCCCGGCTGCGGGTGGCCAGCGCCGCGCCAACGGCGACCGCGACCGCTGCGGTGACCGCTTCGGGGTGATGATGTGTGACCGCGCCCTGACGGGCGGCCTGCTCGGCGACCGCATCGAGGTCGGCGCAGTGCCAGGCGCCGAGCGGGGCGGCCCGCATGGCTGCGCCGTTGCCCCAGGAACCTTGGCCTTCGAACTGTCCGGCGACTACCGGCTGCCAAGGCTCGCCCGCGCCGATCCGGCGGAGCACGTCGTGCATGGAGGCCCCGTACCCGCGGTGCGTGTCGTCGGCGTAGGCCGACGCGAAGCGCACGGCGAGGCGGTCCTGGTCGACGGTGCCGCCGCCCTCGACCAGTTCCCGCACGAGAACGAGCGCTTGGGCGGTGTCGTCACTCCACCGCCACAGCGGCTCCGGGGGCAGCGTTCGCGCCTCCAGAGCCGCCGTACCGTCCCGGCGCAGGATGCCGAACCAGCGGTCACCGAAGGCATCGCCGAACGCGAGCCCGTACAACGAATCCAGCACAGCAGCAGGCACGGTGATCATCGGGTCAGTTTCGCAGCGCGAGGGCGCTTCCGCGCTCCGTTTTCGCAGCGGAGGCTTGCGACCCAGGCAGGGTCCCTGAGCTTCGCGGGTGAGTTACGAAGAGCGGCATGGGGAACCGACAGCAGCAATTCCGGAAGGCGAGCCCGAGGCGTTCTTCGGTGGGCGTTTTCCCGCTTGAAGAGGGCTACTACCCGAAGGGCGCAGGACCACTGCCTGAGCTCCGGTAGACGGTGACGACCTCCGGGCGGCCATGGCGGGGGCCAGCAGTGCGTACAGGTCTCCAGTCGGTCCGGTCCGTCCCGCATCAGTCGCTGCCGGAGCCGCGCGCTGCCTCAACACGTTGATGAGACGTCCCATCACGTGGCAGACGGCCTCCACCACCGACGCCGGCGTCTCGTCGTGCTCTCGCCACGCCAGAACAACCAGTGGTGTGGTGGCAGCTCATTCTGCTTCCTGACCGGATGCCCTCATCGGCGACAAGGCTTGACCCGCACCGTCCGGGGGCCGGACACCCCACGGTCGTCCCGGCCCAGGGGTCGCGACTGTGGTGTCAGTGGGCCGGGCTATTCTTCCCGGCACCGCAAATCGACCGTGAGGACCACACGAAGTGACCGGTCTGTCCGCCTTCCCGCTGCCCTTCCAAAGTTCCCGTTCCCAGGCGTTCGTGACGCCCCGGACGCTGCGGGAACTGCAGATGATGCAGTGCAGCGCGCAGCTGCGCGCCCAGCCCGCGTGGTTCGACAAGATGAACGACGCCGACATCGCCGCCAAGTGGACGCGGGAGGCGGTGGCGCAGGGTCTGACCGAAGCGCAAGTGCGCTACGTGCTCGCCGAGTTGCGGTACTACGCCGCGCTGCGGGACGGGCGGACCGGCATCGAGGTGTCTGAGGTCGATGGGGTCTGGCAGTCGGACTTCCTCGTCGACGAGCAGCTCAGATCCCGGTTGCGTGAGGCGGTCCGGGTCCTGGAAGAGGTCCCCGAAGCGGAGCGGGACTGGCATCCCGGATCCGCCGGCCAGGTGTTGGACCTCGTGCACCCCTCACTGTTCTGCCTGGTCAGAGACGTGAGCGGAGGCCCCGAGCGGGCCTGGCAGAACCCGACGAAGCACTACGCGAAGTACGAGTTCTCGGAGAGGTTCCAGTGGCTGCCCACCGATGCCGACGTCAGTGAGGACGGAGCCGTCGCCTTCCGCTCGTATGTCAACAACGTCCACCCCGAGACACATCATGCCCTGGCCTCCGTCCTGCCGGACGTGTTCGCGCGCCTGCGCACTCTGTTCGAGAACGTGCTCACAGATCTGCGGCACCCCCGGCCCCTTCGGATCGAGGCCGACCCCTACGGCTGGTACGACTCGGAACCGGAGTATCCGGTCCAGTCGTCCTACAGTGACAAAGCGGCCTACATGGACGCCCGCGCCGCCTGGGCGGACGCCTACGAGGCCTGGTTCGAGGACCGCCGCCCGATCGTCCCGGACGCCCCGGACTTCACCCCGCCCGCACTGCCCGACGCATCCACCCGGATCGACCTCCGCGGCCGCCGGCTCCAGGTCATCGTAAAACTCGCCACTGTCCACCTCACCCCGGACAAGCCCGAGTACGCCGGCGGTTCCTGGCACGTCGAGGGCATGCTGAACGAGCGGATCGTCTCGACCGGCATCTACTACTGGGACAGCGAGAACATTACGGAAAGCCGGCTGGGCTTCCGGGCCGCACTCGACGATCCGCACTACGCGCAGAACGACGACGCCGGGCTGCGCGAGGTCTACGGCCTGCGGGACGAAGACGCGCTGAACCAGGTGTTGGGCTCGGTCCCGACCCCGGCGGGCCGCTGCCTGGCGTTCCCCAACGTCCTGCAGCACCGCGTGGACGCGTTTCGCCTCGCGGACCCCACCCGTCCCGGGCACCGGAAGATTCTCGCGTTCTTCCTGGTCGACCCGGCGGAGCAGATCGTCTCGACCTCCGATGTGCCGCCTCAGCAACCCTGGTCCGACACCTCGACCATGACGCTCGAGCGGGCCAAGGCGTACCGCGAAGAACTCATGCAGGAAAGGAAATTTTTCGTCGACGAACACAACGAGCAGCTCTACGAACGGGAGTTCTCCCTCTGCGAGCACTGAACCGGCAGGTACGGGGCCCCGTTATGAGGCCCCGGTCGGGCGTCGCCCCGAGAGTCGGAACCAAGCGTCGGTGCGGGTCTGTCGCAGTCACCTGGGGGATGGGGACGAGGAGGCGGGCAGGGGCATGCCCCGTGGCCGCGTACTCGATCTTCGGTGGCAGACGGGCCCCAGCGCCCTCGTGCGCATCATGCGGCGGGTGGGAGCCGGCCCCAGAGGTGTCCGGCTACAGACGGTACTGTCGGCGCGGGATCAGATCATGGTGGTCGGGCTGTGTGACGAGCGGGTGACGCCGGACGTGGTGTACGTCGAGAATCGGAACGAGGAGCACGTGCACGGTGAGCGCCTGGCGGTGCTCCGGGCCGCGCTGCTGCAAAGGATGAGCCGGCACCAGCTGTGGTCCACGGTCAGTGTCCACCACCGCGCGTTGGAGGCACGAATGTGCAGTAAGGGGTTGCCGACCGTGGCGCGCGGTAGGCAGCGGCGGCGTCGTAGGCCACTGGCAGATCGACCGGTCCGCGGATGAGTACGTCAGTGCAGTCTCCGAGCCAGGTCAGGACCGGCCCGACCGAGTCAGCGGGAATCCGTTGCGTCGTCCTCGGCCGGGCCGGGGGCTGCCGTGCTGTCGGCGGCCCGGCCGGCGGCTCGTTGCGCGCGGAGTTCTTCGGCGACCTCGTAGGCCCGGCCCGGGTCGTAGACGGTGACCGAGGTGCCAGGGCTGTACATCGCGTATGCCCGGGGCGTGTACCGATAGCCTTCGACGCCGCGCTGGGGCTGAAAGTGATCGATGACTCCGGACACACAGGCAGTCCCGCGATGCAGGACGCGGCCCTGGAGGCGATCGCGCGATTCGGCAAGAGCGGACGGTGACTGGCACCGCACTGCGCCGTGTGCTCCTCGCCCCAGAAGAGAGCCAAGGACGGCAGTAGCGCACAGTCGGAAATAACCCCCTCCCGCCAGTAGTCAAGTACCTACGACGCGGTTGGCTGACGATCCAAGTCGCCGGAACGGCGGCGACGTCGTTCTCGCCCCAAGGACAGGCTGTTCACCCGCCATCGGTAGGGATTGGCGTCCTCGTCTTGGCCCGGTTTCCCCACGGCCCCGGGCCCGCAAGCGCCGGTAGGGGTTCTGGTGAGGGGACACGACACCCCATCTGCGCGGTCCTGTCCGTGCGCGGCTGCGTACTCCTCGTCCGACATGACGCTGAGGCCTTCTTCCGAAGGCGGCAGGGAGCGCGGGGCGGCGGGTGGGGCAGCGGCGAGAGTTGCCAGGAGCATGGCTGCTGCTGTGGCGAGGATAGCTGTGGGGCGGAGCCGAACGCGCAAGCTGATCTCCTCGGACGAGCCCGACGGGGCGGAGCGCGTATGGTTGTCGGAGCAGCTTTGAGGAGCTCGTGGGCCTCCGGCCGACACAGACCGTTGCGCCAGGACTCGAAGGCGGCCAGCGCGGAGGCGTAGTACTCCCGCGGCATGGAGCGGAGCTGGTTGGAGACCTGCTGCCGGTTCCATGCTGCGCATGCTCCACACGGTTCCCTGGCAGCGCGGGGTCAACGCCCTGGAGCTCGGTTCACTTTCGCCCGTCCAGCCTTCCCCTCACTGTTGCATCCCGATGGCCGGGACGCTTTTGGGCTTGAACGCTCCGCTTCACACCCCGCCGTTACCAGCGACGCATGGGAGCGCGGGGGGCGGGCCCTGGACACTGGCCCGAAGTTCAGCCGGGCGATATCTCCTTCACGTGGCCGTCCCTACTTACGTGGTGCGACTTCGTGTCGCACACTGAGCACCACAGTTGGCGTCCTTCGCCGACTGTGGTGCTCAGACTCCGTCGTCGACCATGAAGCTTCTTGGACAATTCCTCGGTTGTGGGGGACGCGTGCCGTTTCGGCGGCGCACCGAGGCTGTCAGTAGGTGAAGAAGTCGCCCAGGGCGGCGGCGAGCGGGCCGGGTGCTTCCTCGGCCACATGGTGGCCGGCGTCGATGCCGTGGCCACCGGAGGGGGTGTCGGACCGGCTACCGGACCCACTCCGCCCGAGAGTGCGACCGCGGAGAGCTGGCCCGCACGGTGAGCCGCGTGCGGGAAGCTTCCGGCCGACGTACCAATCCCCGTGCGATCGCGAATGTTACCGGCCGGGTGTGGAGTTCGTACGCCAGATGCCGGCCGACTCGGCGCTCGTGGATGGGTTCTCCAGGTCCTCGTAAGGCGTCAGTTCGTCTTGGTGATGTTCAGGCGGAAATTCGGGCATGTGTCCGGGTCGGAGTTCTCGTATAGGACCGTCCTGGTGGAGTCCATGGCGACGGACAGACGGTCGACCGTGTCACCCGACATCCAGTCGTGCGGTTCGGTGAAGTGGAGGTGGAGCAGGGGATGTTCCTTGGGGCTTGAGGGGGTGTCGATATTCCAGGTACCCGAGCCTTTGAAGGTGGCGCCCAGCTCCGCACGGTAGTAGTCGCCGGTGGGCCAGTTCTCCACCGTCAGGGTGCCGCCGTTGGTGCCGGGGGTGAGCGAGAGCGTGAGGCTGACGCCTTCGGCGTCGTGTTCGCCCCGGTAGATGCCGGCGAGTTCGCTGCCGCCCGCGGCCGTGGCCTCGGGCGGGATGCAGCGCTCGAACGCGCTGGAGGTGCCGCACCCGGTGAACTGGAGTGTCAGCAGGGACAGGGCTGCAGCCAACCTAAGCGCGCGCAGGGGGCGAATCATGGGGTTACTTCCCTCCGGCCGGGATGCGTTCCGTCCAGGTGATCTCCTGGCGGATGGTGGAGAGGACGCCCTCGTCCCGGTTCGTGCTCTTGAGCCAGTCGTAGTAGCCGATGAAGTGCAGGAACGATTCGTTACTGGTGGCGTTCTTCAACTTGTATTGCACGACCAGGGAGCCGTCGGGGTCCTGCCCCCGCACGTCGTAGTCCAGGGAGTAGGAGCCCGTGAAGGCTTCGCCGAGGTGCTTCGGGTCCCCGGTGACGATGGCGGGGATGTCCGTCGTGATCAGCTTCTGGAGCGCGCCGATCTTACCGCCGTCGGAGATCGAGTAGTGGACCGTGCCCGATGCGTTGCCCTCCTTGCGCCACTCGTCGAGGGTGTCCGCCCGGAGCTTCTTCATGCTCTCGCTCTGGCGGATGAGCTCGGTCATCTCGTCCCCGGCCTGGTACTGCCGGTCGCGCGGGCCCTCGCCGAGGAGCCATCCGAAGCCCAGGTCGTAAGGGTCGTCGCTGTTGGGCAGCTGGTATGGGGACTTACCCTGGATGGCGCGGTTGAGCTCGTTGTACTCCTCGTAGCCGATCGTGTTGGTGGAGTCGATGTTCTGGTGCTGGGGCTTGGCGTTGAACCACTCGCCGAGGCCGACGTCCGACATCAGGCTGAACGACAGGTTCTGGTCGGCAGCTATGCCGCGCTTGACGATCTCCACGAGCTCCCGCTGGGCCGTTTCAATCGCCTTCGCGTCGTCGGACCCTTTCTCGATGACCTTGCACTCGCCGTGGATCATGGATGTCGACACGGCGCCGCTGGAGTCGATGTGCAGGCCCCGCTCGCCGGCGCGCCGGACCGCGCCATCGAGTTCGGTTTTTACGCTCTTCAGCTCGCCCAACGCGGCGTCGAGGACACCGATCACGGCCGCCGCGACCTTGGTGGCGTCGTCCAGCTGACGCTCGATGTCGTCGATCATCCGCCAGGCGTACGGGGCCGCCGCGCCCTCCCAGTAGCCCTTGTCCCGCAGCGGCTGGAGCATCTCGTCGTGGACCCGTTTGCCGAGCTTGCCTATCGCGTCGTGCGAGGTGCGCCACTGGTCTGCGAGCTTCTGCAGCGGCCCGAGGTCGGTGTCGAGGATCTCGCGGTAGAACGAGGCCATCAGAGCCCCTCCAGCAGTGACTTGCGGGGCTTGATCCCCCGGAAGGCCTCTTCGATCTCGTGGTTCGTCTTCGTGTAGTCCCGTGCCCCGACCCGGAGGCTCTCCGCGATCTGCGCGAGCCAGCCCGCCACCGTGCCGGCCTGCGTCTCCCACTGCTTGTGGGCGGCGCGCAGGGCGAAGGCGGTCTCCCAGCCCGCCGTGGCTGACATCGCCGTCTGCGCGGGTCCTTCGAGCGCGGCGGCGGGCTCGGTGAAGGCGGTGTGGATCTCGTCCGCGCTGCCGGCGGCTTTGGTGAGGATGGACGGCTCGATCTTCAGGACCTCGCCGTCCTGGTGTGGCCCGGCTTTGGGAGCAGGCTTGAGGAGCGGGTATGGCTCCTGGAACGGGGTCTGCTGAAGGGGGACGGGGACGAGCGGGTCGTGGTAGCTGTCTGCGGGCGGGGCCTTGGTCACGCCGCCCGCCCAGGAGGAGTTGTGTTTCTTCAGCTCGTCCGGAGTCAGCGGCAGCTGGGATGGTTCGGGCAGTTTGTTGTCACTCATATGGAATCCCCCGTGGTGGTGCGCGTACGCTCAGCAGCCTAACCGGGTGTGCCGGGCCAGTGGGAACGGCCCTCATGGCGAGCCGTGACGTGGATGGCCCAGACGTCTTCCCCGAACGCGGCAGGCGGAGAGCCCGTGCTCCCACCGGCTCGGTGGGCGGGTAGCCGTCGGGACCTTGCCCGATCGGGAACCCCAGCGGCCTGGGTGTGACTCAAAGCGCTCATGCCGTACGTGTGACTTCGACTGACAGGCCGTCCAGTGCCCCGCGACGACATGGCCACTCGCCTGCATGAGCGAACAGAGGTCGCTTCGCATCTTCTTCAGCAGCGGTATTAGTTGGGTGAGGTCGTTATGGTTTCCGCCGGTCAACGAGACGGCGAGTGGGATGTCCTGGCCGTCGACGATGAGGTGGTGCTTGCTGCCCGGCCGAGCACGGCCGACTGGGCTGGGTGCGCTTCTGGGCCGCCGAGCGGCCCGACATGGCTGGAGTCGATCACCGCCCGAGACCAGTGGATCTTTGCCGCCCGCAACATGGCGCTTAGAAAAGGCCAGTTCAGGAAGTGTGCTCCCCGCCGACGCGGGGTGGTCCGGCCCCGGGGCGCGGGGGGTGTCTCGATGTCCTTCGTCAAGGACGTGGTGTCGGGTATGGGGTTGTTTGGGGTGGTCATGCGGCGAGGGTGATGGTGGGATTTCGGGATTCGTAGAAGGTGCCGTCTCGGAGCATGGCGAACAGGACGCTGATGCGTTGGCGGGCGAGTCGCAGGAGTGCCTGGGTGTGGGTTTTGCCTCGTGCTCGTTGCCGGTCGCAGTAGGTGGGGGAGGGGCCGGGTCGGCGTTCATGCAGGCGAAGGCGGAGAGGAACATCGCGCGTTTGAGCTGCCGGTTTCCGCCTCGTGGCGCGTGTTCGCCGTGGATTGAGGTTCCGGACGATTTTGTCGTGGGGGCGAGGCCGGCGTAGGAGGCGAGGTGGGCGGCGCTGGGGAAGCCGGTGCCGTCGCCGACGGTGACCAGCATGGCTGCGGCGGTCCTGACTCCGACTCCGGGCATCGAGGTCAGGACCTGGTGAAGAGGGTGCGCCTCCAGCAGGGTGCTGATCTGGGCTTCGAGTGCCGGGCGTTGGTCGTGGACCGCGGGGGGCGATGCGGCCAGTGGCGGGATCACGATGTCGAGGGTGCCGGTTCCGGGAATGGTGACGGTCTGTTCGTCGAGGGCGTCGAAGACGTCGTCGATCAGCCGCTGAGCCATCCGCTGAGCCTTGGGGCGGATCAGCTCGACGAGCCTGCGTCGGCCGGCCGGCCTTGCGCAGGGCGGTCGGGGATCCGTAGCGCTCGAGGAGCCAGGGGGCGGCCGGGTGGTCCAGCCGGGGGCCGAGTACGCGTTCCAGTGACGGGTGGAACTGGGTGAGCAGGCCGAGTATCCGGTTGCTGGTGCGGGCCGCCTCGGCCGCGAGGTCCTGGTCGAAGCCGGTCAGCACTGTGAGCTCGGCGGTGATCTCGTCGGTCAGGTCCAGTGACCGCAGGGTGTGGGGCATCGTCCGGGCGGCGTCCGCGATCACCGCGGCGTCCTCTGCGTCGGCTTTATTGCCTCTCCCGGGTAGAGGTCGGCGATCCGTCGCATCGCGAGTCCGGGCAGGTATGCGACCTCGCAGCCCGCGTCGCGGGTGACGGTCGGGGGCAGGGTGCCGATGGACGCGGGCTGGTCCACGATCACCAGGACAGTGCCGTCGACGCATGGACGCGGGGGTTGGTATCGCCAAAATTCACGGGACTTTCCCGATTGGGGAAGTCCTGCTCAATCGAGGGTCAGTCTTGAACGATCTCGGCATCCTCGACGACTTCCCCGTCGACAACGTCGACGGGGAAGTCGTCGACCTTTACCTTGCCGAGGATGCGGCCAATACGACGAATGGCCCCTTGCTGCCGGTGGGCTTCCTCGCCGCTGCAGTGCTTGTGCGCGACCGGGTTCACGTACAGGTTCGGCTACACCGTGCTGGATCCCGTCATGGGAGCGGCCTCCCCCGGAGGATGCGGGGGAGGCCGATCTGTACAAGCGGTACACGCGGCGGCTGCGCGACGCTGGATGTGGCGGCCTGATGAAAGCGCCACATCCAGAACCTGGTGCTGTCAGAACCCGTCGTGGTGGTCGTCGTGGTGCTCGGCCTTGTAGCGGTCGTCCTTGTCGCCGTCGCTCTTGTTGATGCAGACGTTGCCGAAGGCCGGGTTGAGGGCGCCGACGACGTTGACGGTGTTGCCGCAGATGTTGACCGGGATGTGGATGGGCACCTGGACGACATTGCCGGACAGGACACCCGGGGAGCCGATGGCAGCGCCCTCGGCCTCGGCGTCGGCGGCGGCCATGCCGGCCCCGCCTGCCAGGAGAGCACCGGCGGCGGCGGTAACGGCCATGGCCTTGGTGAAACGCGACATCAAGATCTCCTTGATCTCTCAGTTGGACAATGCACCCCACAACCGCCCCAGCCGCCCGTCCGTCACGGGCAATGGGCCAAACCAGTGACCCGGCAACGTCCGACCGCCGAACCGGAGGTGCTTTGGATGGGGACGCGGACGCCACTACGAGAGGTGCGGCTGCGAATACACGAGGACGGGAACGTGCGGTGCAAATGCGACCACCGGGGCCTGGAGGCGTTCAGGATCGAGTCACCAGAAGTTGATGGGGCGGCTGGCGAGAAACAGTTCGTAGTCGACATGGGGAGCCAGCCTCTGGGCCTGCTCGTGGCTGAGGTGGCTGTTCATGCCGGGCAAGTGCGGGGTCCCCGGCTTGCGCTGTACTCCGATGTGGCGGATTCCGGGTCCGGCCGTGCGCTGAAACCACACCACTATCGTGGTGATGTCGCTCCACGGCACGAAAGCGAGTTGGCGGTCGTACCGCGCGGGAGCTCTACCGAGCAGCACTCCTTCCCCGTCAACCCGGAAGGCGACCCGCTTCTGCCACCCCTTGCCGCCAAGCACTTGGAACGGGGTGCGGGCGAAATGAGCCACGTACACGGGGGAGTTCTCATCAATCATCGGGTCCTCGTTGCGGCGAGTGGTTCTCGGGATTCGCAGGACGGGGCGAGTGTCTCCTGGGGGGCGCATGATCCACGAGGTGGTGTCGCGGGTGCTGGGAGTCACCGCGCGGGCAGGGACGGCGATGCCCTTCCGGATGGCCCTCACGGTGCACTTCACATTGCGGTAGCCGCCGGTGTATCCGAGGGTGAGTAACTCGCGATAGAGCTGCATCGAGCTGGTGCAACCTGTGTCCGTTGCCAACGAACTCAGCCCGCCGAAGAGCGCTGACCTGCGGCGACTAACTTCGTTGTCAAAACGGCGGCGTGGCGTCGTCCGTCCCGCCCCCAGCCCTGTGGCGACTGAGTTGGATGGCCGGTGCCGGCTGCGAACCGCTGTGACCCGTACCGAAGGTGATCGTTACTCAGCGAGTGAAGCCTGACCGGGCACTCTGGCTGGCCCGCGGGGAAGAGGGTGTTGCATGGCGACGTTATGTCGGCCTGCCGTGTCAGTTCCGGAGTACGTCATCACCATGGAGGAGACGCTTGAGCTCGTGCGCTCGCGCCATGCCGACTACCCCCAACTAGGCCTCTCGCTGCGCCTGATCGAGAACACCGGGGTACGGACCCGCCACCTGGTGCAACCGGTCGAAGAGACGCTCGCACACCCGGGCTTCGAAGAGCGCAATCGGCGCTACGCGGCAGAGGCCGAGGGTGGCGCCGCCGACCGGGAGCGCGGCCTGCTGGCCGGATTCGGGCCGGGCATCACCGCCGAGATGACACTGGGCCGCTGGAGCCGTACGCCGTGACCCTTCCCGAAGCAGACGCTACGACCACATCCGCCACATCCCCCACGGCCCCGCGGCCACCTGGCGGCCTGATCGTGCCGCCCCGCGGTGGCCGCACGCTGCGCACCGCCGCGCAGCAGGTGACGTTCAAGGTGACCGGCGAACAGTCGCGCAGCGCATCGAGCTTCGAGGTCGTCGTACCGCCCGGCTTCGACGTCGGCGCGCACCTCCACACCCGCAGCGAGGAGCTCTTCTACGTACTCGAAGGGGAACTCGACGTCCTCACCTTCGAGCCGCGCGCGCGGACTCCCGACTGCTGGCGCGGGTGGCGGTCCACACAAGGGGACCGCGTCGTCCGCGCCACACCCGGTACGGTCATCGTGGTCCCGCCGGGCTGCCCGCACGCGTTCGCCAATCGCACCGAAGCCCCGGCGAGGATGTTCTTCCAGTCGTCCCCGCCGCCGGACCACGAGCGGTATTTCGAGGAGCTCATGGACATCCTGTCCGCCGACGGACCCACCGACCACACCACCATCGCGGCCCTGCGCCGCCGCTACGACATCGAGCAGCTCACCCCGCTGCGCCACGACCGGCCGGAGAGGAGCCAGTGATGCGGGACACCGCTCCCCCCGTGTACGAGGCCGTCGACTTGGCGGCGCTGGACTTCGACCCGTTCCTCCGCGAGGCACTGCGGGAAGCGCCGGTCGTCCGGGTCCGGCTGCTGCACGGGACTCCTGGTGAGTGCTGGCTGGCGACGCGGCACGACGTGGTCCGGTTCGTCACCTCCGATCCCCGGTTCAGCCGGGACATCGTCGGCCGGCCGCTGCCGAGCATGAACAGGTACCTCGTGCCGCTGGACCGGGCGGTCAGCTTCGTGGATCCCCCCGACCACAGCCGGGTCCGTTCCGTGGTCTCCTCGGCGTTCAACCGCTCGGGCATGGCGGGGCTGCGTCCGCGCGCGCAGGCTGTCCTCGACGACCTGATCGACCGCATGGTGGCGTCGGGGCCGCCCGCGGACCTCCTACGGCAGGTGACCTCGCCGTTCCCCCTGCACGTCATCGGAGCGGTGCTGGGCGTGCCGGAGGCCGACCGGCCGCGGCTGCGCGTCTGGGCGGACACCGTGCTGACGAGGGCGACGGACGAGGCTGGCGTTGAGGGGGCCCGTCAGGCCAAGGAGGCCGCCCGCGCCTTGTTCCGCGAGCTGGACCGGGAGCGCCGGGCCCGGCCGCAGGCCGATCTCACGAACACGTTGGCAGCCGCGGTCGCGAGTGGCCGGATCGAGGAAGAGGAAATGCTCGCCCTGGCGGTGCTGATGGGGCTGAACGGCTGGCACGCCGTCCGCAATCACACCTCGAACATGATGTACGTACTCCTGACCGACGACAGCCTGATGAGCCGGCTACGGTCGGACCCGCGAGCCGTGCCGGCGGCCGTGGAGGAGCTGCTGCGCTGGATTCCGCACAAGCACGGAGTGGGACAGCCACGCGTCGCCACCGAGGACGTCGAAGTGGGCGGGGTCCGGATCCGCCGGGGCGAGGCCGTGTACGTCTCGTACGTGGCGGCCAACTGGGACGAGTCGTGCTACCCCGAGCCGGGCCGCATTGACATCGATCGCCAGGGCCGGCCCCACCTGGCCTTCGGCTACGGTCCCCACCACTGCGTGGCACCGTTGCTGGCCCGGCTGGAGGCGGAGCTGCTCCTGACCACGCTGGTCGAGCGGCTGCCGGACCTGCGGCTGGCCGTCGATCCCGGCGAAGTGGTCTGGCAGAAGGACGTGCTCATCCGCGGGCCGGTGGGACTGCCGGTGACCTGGTAGGCCCACGAGACGGAGCCGGGGCCGCAGACCGGCGCTCCGGCAGCGGCCGGCTGGCCGTACCGTGCGCAGGCCAGTGGTCGGTTCGTGCCCACCCCGTCCGTCCCAGCCGATACCGACACACAACGCCCCCAGCGTTATCACCCCTCACGACTGGATTCACTATCAGGGAAGTCGATTCGGCTGGGTTCGCTGTCAAAGCGCCTCGATTGAATGACAAGGGACAGCCTGCCTGGAAGCGGTGCTGCACGTGCTAGAAGAATGGTGATGGCGCTCTTTGATTCTCCCCAGGTGTCGCTCTTCAGGGGGCCAAACCGTGATCTTCCCGGCGTGTCGAACTCGTCCACGCAGTCCCGATGAGGGCGACATGGGCCCCGCAGCCTGAGGCGCCCCGGGTAGCCCCACAAGCGTCGGCCTCACCGGCACGACGCCACCGTCCATAAGCGCCGTGAATGAGCGGCGCGGGTGAAGCTGCGAAGGTACCGAGGGCCGTCCGACGCCCTCGTCGGCGCAGGTTGCGCAGGTGCCCTGGGCCCTGGCTCTGGGCTCGGGATTCGGGGGAGTGGCGGGGCCTTGTTGCGTCCGCCGGCGGAACCGCTGTTCGCCCAGGCCGCCGAGGCGATACCGGTCGTGCGCCGCATCGTCCCGACAGCCCGGAGCCAGGAGTTCGTGCAGGACGAAGCGATGTTCCGCAGCCATGGCGGGGCCGCAGGCGGTTGTGTGCCTGCGGCCCCGCTCGGGCGCTCGGGTCAGGACGGGTCGCCGTATTGGAGGCCGCGTCCGTTGGTGCCGATGTAGACGCGGCCGAAGGTGTCGGGGTCGCCGGTGATGACGCCGACGCCTCCGATGCCGCCCCACTGGTGCGCGTCGTCGTTGACGCGGAGCCAGGTGGCGCCCTTGTCGGTGGAGCGGAAGACGCCGGTGACGTTCTTGACGGTACCGATCATGTACAAGGCCTGGTAGGAGGCACCGGGTGCAGCCTTGCCGAAGCCGAGGGCGGAGGCGGACTGCACCGTGGTGAGCGTGGTGAAGGTGCGGCCGCCGTCGGTGGAGTGCAGCAGCCCCTTGGCACTGCCGGCGATCCACAGGTCCCCGGCGATGCCGGGGACGGCAGTGAGCCGGCCTGTGGGCAGGTTGGTGGCTCGGGCGGTGAAGGTCGCGCCGCCGTCGGTGCTGGCGTAGAGAGTGCCGCCGGCGAGTGAGTAGAAGGTCTTGGCCGAGGAGCGGTCGGCGACGGCCACGGCGTCGGTGCCCAGGCCGCCGACCCTCGACCAGCTCGCCCCCTTGTCGGTCGAGCGGTACGGGACCTGACCGGCCTCGGTCCAGACGATGGCGGAGCCGTCCGCCGAGAGCGCCACATGGCCGCTGTCGGCGCTGCCCGCCGGCTCCGACGCGAAGGCGTTCCAGGTACTGCCGCCGTCGGTGGAGTAGGCGCCGTCCTTCTCGGCGCCACGGCCGACGCGGACCATCACCGCGGGGTTGGACTGGGCGAAATCGATGTCGGTGCTGTTGGTCAACAGCGGGTTCTTCAGTTGCCCGGTGGGCTCCTTGGTCAGGGAGTCGTGGCGGAAACCGCCCTGGTCACCCATGGAGGTGATGAGAGTGGCACCGCCGGGTGGGGCGATCGCGTCCGCCAGCGCGGTCTCCTCCAGCCCCCGCGCCCCCACCGCCCAGTGGCTGGTACCGCCGCTGTCGGTGGCGGAGGCGTCCTTGCTGCGCCAGATGCCGCTGCCGGTGCCATACAGCATGTGCCCGGAGTTGAAGGGATCGATGGCCAGGGCGGTCATCCAGTGGCCGATGCCGGTACCGACGTAGGGAGCGCCGGAGGCGTCCCGCTCCGATTTCGCGGCCTGAGCCTTCCAGGTCGTGCCGCCGTCGGTGGTCCGGTAGATCTCGTCCTGCGGCCACCAGCGGTCGAGGGTGGTGACCATCACCGTGGAGGGCTTCTGTGGGTCGACGGCCAGGCCGGAGAACCCGTAGTTGCCCTGGGACGGGGAGACGTTCTTCCACGCCCCGTCGGCAGGCGTGTGCTTCCACACCGAGCCCGCCGTCACGCCGTTGGGTCCGAGGGCGGTGGTGTACGTCAGGTACAGCGAGCCGTCACCGGAGAGCACGCCGTGCTGCGGCATCTGGCCGGTGGGTTGCCCGGAGACGGCCTGCCAGGTGCTGCCGCCGTCGGTGGAGCGGTACAGGGAGGTGGACGTGTCGGCGACGCCGACGTAGATCGTCTTGCTGCCGGCCGGGCCGTACGTCACGAAGGAGATGCCCGCGCCGCTGCTCGCCCCGCCCTTGACGGGGAAGGAGGGAACCTGGCTCCATGTCGCGCCGTGGTCGGTGCTGCGCCACAGGCCGTTCTTGCGGGTGCCCAGGAGCAGGGTGCCGTTGTCCGCGGGGTTGATCGCCAGTCGTTCGCCCGCCCCTCGGCCGTCCTCGTTGCCTCCCAGTTTGAACGGCAGGTCGGAGCGCTGGAAGGTGCGGCCCCGGTCATTGGAGCGCAGGATCGCGCCATTGCCGGCCCAGTCGTTGGTGTAGGTACCCGTCGCGAGGTACAGCCGGCCCGGGTCGACGGGGTCGGTGGCCAGTGCGTCGATGCCCAGCAGGTTCCAGTCCTTCTCGCCGAGCCAGTCGGTCAGCGGGATCCATTGTTCGGCCGCGCTGTCCCAGCGGTAGGCGCCGCCCATGTCGGTGCGCGCGTACAGCAGACCCTTCTCCCGCGGGTTGAACACCAGCCCGGTGACGTAACCGCCGCCCACCACCTGGGCGTTCTTCCACGCGTACGGTCCGGCCCCGGATGCCTGGGTCCCGGCCGTTCTCACTAGCTTCCACTGCTGGTTGGTGCTGCGAGTGCCGTGGTACTGGATGACTGCCCCGGCGTCGGCCGTGGAGCCTCCGGAGACGTCCAGGACCTGACCGCTCCTGCGGGAGGTGAGGATGACGGCGTCGGAACCGCTCATCTCGTCGATCCGCCATTGCTGGGAGGTGGAGGAACTGTCGGTCTGCTGCTCGGCGGCGGCCCCTTGGGCGATCGAATCACCTGCTATGCCCAGCACTTTCCCGCTGTTGCGGTTCACCAGCTCGTAGTAGCCGTCCCCGGTGGAGCGCAGCTTCCACTGCTGGTTGGCGGTGTTCTGGTCGGTCCACTGCTGGATGCGGGTGCCGTCGGCGGTGGAGAAGGCGTTGACGTCCAGCGCCTTGCCGCTGCGTACGGAGATCAGCCGGTAGTAGGCATCGCCGTCGACCGTCGCGGCTTGCGAGTCCTCCTGTATGAACAGGAGATACGGCACGAGGACGGCGGGCACACCGAGCAGCAGTCCGGTCGCGGTCCAGCGACGGCGGTGTCGCCCGCGGCGTCCGTCGTTCGTGGGGTTCTTCATAGGGAGGGTTCTCCTTGCATGTCCCCGTGGATCGGGTGGGTCAGCGCTGCAGGGTGAGGACACCCGGCCGGTACGGCAGCTGGTCGTAGGGGCCGCCCGCGGGGGACTTGCCCTGGTAGAGGAATTGCAGGTTGCAGGGGTCGATGGTCATGGTCTGGTCGGGGTTGTTGCGGACCAGGTCACCGTGGCTGATGTCGTTGGTCCAGGTGGCACCGCTGTTGGCCTTGCCCGCGAAGGGGTTGCTCTCGCTGCCGGCCTGTGGGGTCCACGAACCGCTCAGGTTGGAGGCCGTGAACGAGCGGAAGTAGCGGGCCTGGTTCGCACCCTTCGCCTCGACGATCATGAGGTACTGGTTCTGGCCCTGGATCTTGTAGACCTGCGGCGCCTCGAACAGGTTGTCCGGGGTGTCGCTCATGATCGTCGTGTACGAGGAGCCGAAGTTGCCCGGAAAGTTCCCGATCGGCATGCTCGCCCGGTAGATCTTGCCGTTGTCACCGGCGAAGAACAGGTACATGTTCTTCTCATCTGCGATCAGGGTCTGGTCGATCGGGCCGGTGGGGGAGTCGGTGCGGGGGATGCTTCCGGTGAACAGCGGCTGCGGCGCGGACCAGCCGTTGGGGTTCGTCGGGTCGCTCGACGTCCGGTAGATGAAGGGCCACGGACCCCACTGGTATGCCAGCACCCAGATCCTCTTGGGCGCGAAGTAGAACAGCGTGGGAGCCACCGCGGCCTGCTTCATGCCGGTCTGGCCGGCCGACGCCATGTCCGACCAGTTGGAGAAGGGAGTGAACATCATCGAGCCGTACGACGATCCCGAGAAGTTCGACCCGTAGACCAGGTGCTTGCCGTTGTACGTCACGGTGGTGAAGTCCTTCAGCGAGGCCCATCCGTTCGCCGGCTGCGCCAGCGCACCCGTCGATGTCCATCGGTACCTCGACGGAAGAGCACACGTGCCGCCCGCCGGCGCGGGCGTTGTCGGGGCCGACGTGCCGGACAGGCCGGTCCACTTCTGGTTGCCGCCGGACCAGCAGGAGTGCAGCTGGATCTTGGTGCGGTTGGCGGTGGCCGCGCCGACGGCATCGAGGCACAGCCCGGACTGGGCTCCGGTGATCGTGCCGTTGGTGTTGATGTTCCACTGCTGGCCGGGGCCGCCGTTGCAGTCCCAGATGACCACCGCGGTGCCGTTGCCGGTGCCGTCGGCCATGGCGCTCAGGCACTTGTTGCCGTAGATCATCAGCTGCTTGCCGGAGGTGTAGGTCCAGCGCTGGTTCGTCTGCCCGTTGCAGTCCCACAGCTGCGCCTGCGTGCCGTTGACGGTGGTGGAGTCGTTGATGTCGATACAACGACCGGAGGCGACGCCCTTGATTGCCGCGGTACCGGCCCCGCCGGTGGCACCGGGGGCGGCCTTGAGGGTGTTCACGACGGCGGTATAGGCGGCCTTGGGGTTGCCGTTGTTGTCGAACAGCAGGGGGCTTTCGCCGCTGCGCCAGGAGTCGCTGTCGCGGATGCCCCATACAGTGATGCCGGTACACCGAGCGACGGCCAGGCAGGCCTTGACGGTGTTGGCGTAGTGCGTTGACGACGCCTGGGCGATGTCCAGCTCGGTGATCTGGACGTCAACGCCCAGGGCGGCGAAGTTGGACAAGGTGGTCTGGAAGCTGGACGGCGGCCCGCCGGTGCCGAAGTGGCTCTGGAACCCGACGCAGTCGATGGGCACGCCGCGGGACTTGAAGTCCTTGACCATGCTGTAGACGCCCTGGGTCTTGGCGTCCGACCAGTTCTCGATGTTGTAGTCGTTGTAGCAGAGCTTGGCCGAGGAATCGGCCGCGCGGGCGGTGCGGAACGCTTCCTCGATGAAGCCGTTGCCCAGCACGTTCTGGAACACCGAGCTGCGGTGTTGGGTGGAGCCGTCGGCGAACGCCTCGTTGACCACGTCCCAGGCGTAGATCTTGCCCTTGTAGTGGGTCATCTCGGTGGTGATGTGGTTGTTCATCACGTTGCGCAGCGTGTTCGCATCGCCGATGGAGCTGACCCAGGACGGGAGCTGCGAGTGCCAGACCGTGGTGTGGCCGCGCATGCGCTGACCGTGTGCCATCGCATGGTTGACGATCCGGTCGGCGGGGCCGAAGTTGAAGTTGCCGCGGGACGGTTCGATGGCGTCCCACTTCATCTCGTTCTCCGGGGTGATCATGTTGAACTCCCGGTCCGCTATCGCGGCGTACGTCGAGTCGCCCAGCCTGCCGGCGGCCACAGCGGTGCCGAAGTACCTGCCCGAAGGCGCCGCCTGCGTACCCAGGGGTGTTGTGGCTCCGGCAGAGCTGGGGAGAAGCGTCACGACACCGGCCACCAGCGCCGCGGCCGACAGTCCTATCGTCAAGTTCCGGCGCCGCCGGCCGAGTCGGTGCATGCCCTTCATGATTCTCCTCGGGGTTCGCGGGTCACCTTGGGTGCCGTGATCGTGCGCGCATCGGCCGGTACGGCCTGATCCCCTGCGGGATGGGTGCGGTGCAGGACGTAGGGCCGCTCCCGCGTACCGGACGGCCGGGGTGAGTGGGTGTGTCGCGTCATTGGACGGGCTTTCTTCAGGAGATGCGTCGACGGTGGAAGTCGGGGGACCTGCCACGCCGGCTCATCAAGGTGAGCGGAGGGAAGGACACCCCATGAAATGGAGGCTTCCGAACTCGCGTTCTCGTAACGGAAATCTCGCGCTGTCCGGACGATTGCTCAGTGAGGCATCTCGCAGGCAGAAAGTGTTATGACAAGCCCTACGGTCTGGTCGCGCCCGTGGAAGGGGTGTCCGCCCTGATCATCAGTGAAGGGCTTTGGAGTGGTACCGGCGGCGGTTGCGGCGATCGGTCCTTCAAGCCGGTCACGGCGAGGCGGCCGTCGATGAATGCAGATCGAAGCCGGGCTCGGCCCGGCCCGGCGCTCACTGCCGGGTCTAGAACGCCCTGGTGCTGGATCCTGGCGCGGGGTCGCCGGCTGTCACTGCGCGGTTCGGTGCGGAATGCTCAAGGAGCGGTGCTCAACCCCGGCCCGTGCGCACGATGAAGGAAGCCTGGCCGGCGAAGGCCCGCGTGCCGTCCGAGCCATCGAGCCAGATGCCGCCGTCGCGGTGGCGGAGGACCGATCCGGGATAGTTGTGCGCGTGCAGGGTTACCGACCCGGTGGCCGCCGCGGGGCGCGGACAGAAGGTGGCGTCTTCACGGAACAGTTCGCTGCCGTCGTTGGTGCTCAGCTGTAGGCGCAGGTCACGATGGCGTAGATAGCGGCCGTCGGCTGCCCGGAAGGTGACGCATCCTGTGTCGGCCAGCCCCCGGATGACCGTGAAGGTGACACGCTGCCGTGTCTGCGCGCTGCTGGACGCGGAGAGGCGGCCGAGCGTCGCGAAGTCGTCGGCATACGTGAGGTACAGGCCGGGTTCGTCCACGGACTCCAGCGACTGAGCGCCCAGCGGAACAGTGCCTGCGACGGCGGACGGACTCACCGGGGAGGGTCCGGCCGACGACGTGGTGGTGCGCGACGGGACCGGCGTGGGATTGCCGAACGTGGGGGCGGCGGTGACGCCGGGCACCCGATGCTCCGGTTCGGGCCAGGTCGCGTAGGTGGCGGTCCCGGCGACGAGCACCGCGCAGGTGGCGAGGCTCACCACCGGATGAGCGGCCACCGCGTGCATTTTGCCGATCAACGAGCTGTGCAGAGTGCCTCCACCCGTCGCCGTGCCGACGGCGGCGGGTGCCATGGCGAGCCCGGCAGAACTCGCGGCCGTACCCGACAGCAGGCCCTTGGCGGCCAACGCGGCAATGAGTCCGGTCGGGACGGCCAGCGTCGTGAGGGCGAGGGGCAGCAGTTCGGCAGGCACCTGTTCTGTCGTCGTCGCCATGCAGACGGGGCAGTCACGGGTGTGTCGCGCGATTCGCTTGCGCCACACCGATGCACGGAGACCGCCCCAGCCCGCGACGGTCTCGTCCAACTGCGGGCAGCGCGGGTCGGCCTCCAGCGCGGCGACGATCGTCCGGCACAATTCCAGCTGCTCGCGCATGCGTTGCAGACGCACTCCGGCGTGGGCGACCGTGAGCCCCATCGCGGCGGCGATGTCGTCACGGCTCAGCAAGCCGGCGCATTCCTGCCACCACAGTGACAGCAACATCCGATGGTCCGGGTCGAGCCACCGGCCGGCTTCGACAACCCGGCGGCGCTCGTCCGACACGTGCAGACGCAGGATCGTCACGTCCTCGGGTTCGGCGCCGACATCCGGTATCCGGAGTGCCTCGTCGATGACCGTGGTCCGGCCGGCGAAGTCGCGTTGCCTCTGCCAGTGCGTATTGATCTGGCGGAGCGTGACCGACACCAGCCAGGAGCGGAAGCTCTCGGGGGCGCGTAGGGCAGGCAGGTCGCGCACCACGCGCAGCAGGGTTTCCTGGACGACGTCGTCGACGTCGGCGTGTCCGCTCAGCGCTCGCCGGACGATGTTGTAGACCAACGGCAGGTAGGTGGCGATCAGCTCCTCGCGCGCTCGATCGTCACCAGCCTGCGCCGCGACGACCAGCCCCGCGTGGTCCGCATCCATGAGCCCCATTCCCAACCTTTGCAAGGGAGCGATCCGCCGAGTACGACGCCACACCCTAACGGCGGCGAAGATATGCGCCCAAAGCCTGTGCCCTGCGTCAATGGACCGGCCCGTGCCGACTTGGAGGGCCCGGTACGGCGGGTGCGGTCGCGGGCGGCCAATTGGCGGCGGCCCATTCAAGCCGACGATCTCGGAAGGAGACAACTCCGGCCCCGGACCGCCTGCTTGAAGGGCGCGCCGTGATCACGCCGCTGGGGGCTCCGAGCGCCAGTCTGACCGGCTTGGGGGAGATTTTGGATGCTTCACCTGCGGCTGCGGCTGCGGCTGCGGCTGCGGCTGCGGCTGCGACGCAGGAGCAGGAAGACCACGAACGCCGCAGCTGCGGCGAGTAGCGGGGTGCGGTTGGTCCGGGCCATGGCCACGGCGGTTGCCACCGTATCGCGGAGCTGGTCGGGGGCCTTCTCGGCGGCGAGGTGCCCGGCGTGGGTCGCGCCGTCGCGCACCTGGGCCGCGGCGCGGGCTGCCTTGTCGAGGACCGGATCCGGTGTCTTGTCCTTGACCAGCCGAGCGGCCTGCGCCGCCTTTTCCCGGAGCTGCTCGGTGGCGAGTGTGGCCTTCTCGGCCGCCTGCTCCTTGATCTCGGCTGCCTTCTCTTGGGCTTGGGCTTTGACGTCGGCCTTGGCCGCCAGCGCCTCCACGGTTTTCCCGAGTTCCTCGCGGGTGTTCTCGACCTGCTCGCGCAACTCTTCGGTAGACGGCGTGGATCCCGCGCCGTGGGAGTGGTCGGTCATCGGTGTGCCTTCTCCTTGATCTCGGCCACGTCGGCCTTGATGCTGTCGATGGTCTGCTCAGGCGCGGGGGTGCCGGCCCTGGTGATCTGTTTCTTCCCACTTGCCGCCAGTACCGCGGCTACGGCCGCCAACAGGGCGGCGATGATGAGGGCCGAGGCCCAGACGGGCAGGAGCAGGGCCAGAGCAGCGATCGCGGCGCCCACCAAGGCTTGGGCGGCCAGGATGCCGAGGAGGCCGGCGCTGCCGAACAGGCCGCCGCCCACGCCGAAGCGTTTGCCCTTCTCGGTCATCTCCGCCCGGGCCAGCTGCATCTCTTCCCGGACGAGTTGCGAGATCTGTTGCGACGCCCGTGAGACGAGGTCGCCCACCGACTCGCCGGCACTGCTGTGGCCTGGGCTGCTTTCGTCAACGTTCATACCGTCCTCACCTTCCTCGACCTGCTCGTCTGAAGCCTTTCCCATCAGGATGACGGCCCCCGGCCTTCATTCCTCGGTTGCCGCACCGGTCAGCGGGAGCGCAGTACTACCAGTGGGGTCACGACGCGCATACCCCGCAACGTGCCGGTCACCCGACGGTCACTCACAGGCATTCCCACCGCTGCTTGGCGGTCGCGACGCCGATTGGCGCTGCAGGCGGCGACGTCGGCGGGTAGGGGGGCGCCGCTGTGCATCCGCCCTACCGCCGTCGGCACCGTCGGCGCGCCGCACGCGGCATCCGCCCACGGCCACGAGAGGCAGGCTGGGCACGTCGAACGCCGCGGCGGCGGCCGTGCGCTTGGAGTGGTAAGGAGGAGCTGGCGGGTCGGTCCTCGACATCACTATGCGGAACCTACTTCGTGGGGGTGGGGCACTCGACGCGCTATTTCGCGACCGCGTTCGACAGCGACTTCACCGCCGTGCCCGAGGTGCCGGCAGCCGCAGCCGTGCGCCCCGCCGGCGGTTATCCACGCTCATGGTGGGGGTTGACACCTCTTCCTGATCGTTTGTGACGAGACGCTGAATCCGTTCAGAACAGTGTGTCGTCAGCGCAGGGTCGTGCCGGAGTTGTCGTCGCTCTGCCGCGAGATGTGCAGGGCCGTGGTGGCGGTGGTCCTGACGTGGGTGAGGTGGTGCTTGAAGCGGTTGTCGTTGTCGTCCTCGGTGATCTCGATCCGGTTGCCGAGGTCGCGGTCGCGGGCGTGGACGCGGATCCGGCGAGGCCGGCCGGTGTAGGGGGCGAGGGAGGGCAAGTCTCCCCGTGGTTGCGGTCGATGATCCACGCGTCCGTGCCGGGCAGGTGCAAGCCGGCTTCGACGATTGCCCAGTTTTCCGCACATGCCGCCGAAGGCGGGGGATAGGAAGTCGCCGACACCACGTCCTGTCGCCTGCGTCCGCAGCTCGCGTGGGCCCCGGATCCGGGAACGGTGGGCCCCGAGCCCGTGCTCGTGTACTTCCGGATGACGTCGGTGAGGCATTGGCGTGTGCTCGCGGGACTCAGCGCCAGTGCCTGCAGGTGCGCGTACATGTCCTGGTAGGCCTCTACGTCGGAACGTTTCTCCATGTACAGGTTGTTGGTGAACCTCTCCTGATACACCACGCCGGGTTCGGAGGTATTGGCGAACTCAAACATCGAGAACTGCCCGGAGACTCCGGGATGTGCTCCCGCAGAGTGCGGGAGCACCTGCATCGTGATGTGTGGCTGTGTGCTCATGTAGGTCAGGTGCTCCAGCTGGTCGCGCATGACCTCGCGGCTGTCGACGACGCGCCACAGCACCGACTCGTCGAGCACGACCCACAAGCGCAGTGGGCGGTCCGAGGCTTTCGCGATCCGGTCCTGGCGGCGCAGGCGTGCCTGTAGACGCGCGGCCGCCTGTTCGGTGGTGGGGAGCGGGAGCGTCGCCGCGATGAGAGCACGGGCGTAGGCGGGCGTTTGCAGCAGGCCCGGTACTACCAGCGGCTCGTACGAGCGGACCGACGCGGCTTCGTCCTCCAGGCCGATGTAGGAGCTGTCGGGAATGTCGCCGTACGTGCTCCACCAGCCTTCCTGGCGGGACTCCTTGGCCATCTCCATCAGCGAGTCGACCATCTTCCGGTCCCGGACGCCGTAGAGCGCGCACAAATCACGGACATCGCGTGGGTTGATGCGACGGTGGCCGTTCTCCAGGAGGCTGAGCTTGGGCTGGGAGACCAGCAGATGCGTGGCGGCCTGTTGCATCTTCAGGCCGCTGGCTTCCCGGAGTCGGCGCAGCTCCGCTCCGAGCCGGCGCCTTCTGATAGTGGGATTGACGTACGCCGTCACGGAACTGCTACCTCCACTCGAGTTCTGCCGGTCAGCAGATTGCCACGGCCTAAGGGGTACGGATCCCCTATCTGGCCCCGTGTCGTGGGTGCATTTCCGTCGTACCGCAGAGGGGTCGATGGCGGCCGTAGCTGCACGGCCCCCTGTCCACAGCCCTTGTTCGGTCGCCCCCTTGGGGGTGCGACGCGGAGCACGCTCATCGAGCTGTCGGAAATTCCTCCCAAGCTATTTTGTTGGCAGTCGTATTTTCCATCGGGCCAAATGGTTGAATGTCCGAATCACCTGAACGATTCACATTTCGATGCGCATTACTTCGAAATATGCCAGTGAAAATGGAAGCGTCCGTACGACGGGGAACTTCCCCCTACGCCACCACTCAGGAGTTGGCCCCTCGATGACGCCGAACATCTCTCACATGCCTCAATGGCGCAGAGCGCCCGCCTTGATCGCGTCGGCGATCGCGGCGGTGATCGCTGTTGCGGTGGCCACGGTGTCGCCGACACCGGCACATGCCATCGCAATCCCCGTGCCGCTCGGTACCGCGACCCCCTTCGCGATTCTGGCCGGTACCCAGATCACCAACACCGGCCCCTCGACGGTCACCGGAGACATCGGGGTCCACCCCGGTTCGGCCATCACCGGGTTCCGCCCACCGGCGACGGAGGACGGAACGGTGAACGGAGTCCAGCACCGGGCGGACGCCGTGGCCCTCAATGCCAAGAACGATCTGGTCAATGCCTATGACCAGGCCGCCGGCCAGCCCGTGGACCAAGCCATTCCGGCGGGCCTCGCCAACGTCACGCTGGTCCCCGGCGTCTACCACGCCGCGGTCGGTCTCGGACTCACCGGCGACCTGGTCCTGGACGCCGCGGGTGACCCCAGCGCGGTGTGGGTGTTCCAGATCCCCGAGTCCCTGACGACGGCCTCCGCCAGTCGTGTGCTCCTCGTCAACGGGGCTTCGCCGTGCAACGTTTACTGGCAGATCGGAGCATCGGCCACTCTCGGCAGCGGCTCCACATTCGTGGGCACGATCAAGGCTCTGACCTCGATCACCGTTGCTGACGGAGTGTCGGTCCACGGCCGGTTGTTGGCTCGTAACGGCCTTGTGTCCTTGATCAACGACACGGTCGACATTGGGACCTGCGCCACCGGGAGTACCGGTGGGACCACAGGTGGTCTGGTCACGGGCGGCGTGGTCGCCGGCACGACCACGGGCGGCACGACCACGGGCGGCACGGCGACCGGCGGCACGGCGACCGGAGGCACTACGGGTGGCGGAACCGCGGGCGGTCTCCTCGGCGGGGTGACGACCGGTGGTACCACGGGCGGCGGCCTCTTGGGCGGAGTCCTGGGCGGAGCCACCGGCGGCCTTCCCGGCGGTCTCATCGCGGGTACCACGGGCAGCACCACGGGTGGCACCAACGGTGGTGTGACGGGCGGAATCCCCGGCTACCCCAAGCCCCCGCACGACCACGGCAAGCCCCCGCATGACCATGGCAAGCCCGGGGACGACGACCATGGCAAGCCCGGGGACGACGAGCACGGCAAGCCCGGGGACGACGAACAGGGCGAGCACGGCTACGGCGAGTAAGGCAAACGCCGGTCGCGACAAGCACCACAGGCACGATGAGTAGGCAGCCAGACGGGGTCGGGCGGCGAAGCGTCACCGCATTCGCCGCCCGGCGTCGGCGAGAGCTCGGGAGATCAGTTGAGCGCAGTCGGGACGGAAGGGCCGGTCGGAGCCGTGCCGGAGGCAGCGCAGTCGGCGGATGTGAAGAAGCCGAAGCAGCGCAGCACTTCGGGGCAGGCGCCGGGCCCGGACCCGGACGGGAACCCCCTGGTTGAACCGGCCGGTTCAGAACACCTGACCACCCCGTGGAAAGCCGGAGTCTCGGCCGGTGTGGTCGTGTGCGTGGCGACGGCCCTGATCCATGTCCTCCTGGTCTTTCTTCATGTGGCACCCCCGAACGCCGTCTCACAGCAGTACAGCCGACAGATCAACGCATGGGTTTTTCCCCTGTTCGAGCAGAACTGGCGCCTGTTTGCCCCCGATCCGGAGTCGGTCAACCGGCAGATCTCGGCGAGGACCGTACTCACCACCCCGGACGGCACCGCACACACGAGTGACTGGTTCGATCTGTCCGGCCCGGACGGTGCCGCGGTCGAGCACAACGCCTTCCCCAGCCACACGACGCAGAACATGCTCCGTCGGGCCTGGAGTTCCTACCTCGAAACGCACGGCGGCGACGACCAGCCGCGAACCGAACGGGCTCTGATGATGCAGAAGTACCTGCGCAACATCGCGGCGCATCGTGTGGCAGCCCAAGGCGGTGGCCGCTTCGACTCCATCCAGCTGCGGGTGATCACCCGCCGCATCGACCCACCTGCCCCAGCCGGCGGCCTGCGCCGGGCCACATCCGTTCCCCCGCCTGCCGACATCCGATACCTGCCCGTGTGGACGGTGGACTCGCATGAGCACTGAGCAGACCTCTTCAGCGCGTCGCGTCTCGTTCGCTGTCCTGACCGAGACGCCGATCTCCCTCTACGCGGCCGCCGTGCTGCGCATCGGGTACGGATTCCTCTACCAAGTCTTCCTGCTGCGCGAGTTCCCCCACCGAGACGAGATTTGGGGGCCCGGGTCACCGTGGACCCCAGAGCTCGCCAGGCAACTGTTCGACCAGACCGGCTGGCTCAGCGTCCTCACCCTCTCCGACAGTCGGGTGTACTTCGAGATCTGTTACGCGGGGGCTCTCGTCACGTCGGCACTGTTCATGCTCGGCTGGCGGACCAGAGCGATCTCCGTGCTGTTCGCGGTCGTGGTCGCGTCGTTCCATTCCAGGGCGGTCTTCATGACGGACGGAGGGGATAACGTCACCCTCCTCATGTCGATGTACCTCGTGTTCACCGCGTGCGGCCGCCGCTGGTCCCTCGACGCGCGCACGGCGCGACTGCGAACGCCGGCGGGCCTGCCGACCGGTCGGCGAACGCGGCACCTCGCCTGTGCCCGCAGGACGTTGACCACGGTGCTGCACAACTGCGGCATGTTCGTCATTGCCGCCCAAGTCTGCTTCCTCTACGGGTCAGCAGGGCTCTACAAGGTGCAAGGCGGTTCCTGGGGGAACGGGACAGCCCTCCACTACGTCATGAACCTCGATCTGTTCCGGCCCTGGCCGGCCCTGTCGCTCATGGCCGACGCGCACCCGGTACCGCTGGCCGTCGCCGGGTACCTGACGGTGCTGCTCCAGGTGGCATTCCCGTTCGTCCTGTTCGGCAGACTGAAGTATCCCGTCCTGACCATGCTGCTGGGCATGCACCTTGGTATCGCCGTGCTCATGGGCCTGCCGCTGTTCTCCGGCGCGATGATCATCGCGGACGCCGTCTTCCTGCCGGATCGCTTCTACCAAGCACTGGGACGACGGTGGCGGCGCACCGTCCGGCGGACACAGGTCGCTGCGTCCCCGGGGCAGGCGAGTGGAAAGCCCGCACTCGTGCCGCAGCGGCAGGCGGCCGCCGTGCCGCGCGAACGCGCCATCCTCGCGGGCGAGCGAGGACAGGCGTAGGGCGCGAAGAACTTCTGTGACCATGCTGATCAGACACCATGCCGATCAGACACTCGTCCATGCGTCGAGGAACGCCTTTCGCCTGGCTGGGTCGGCGGATTTCTGGTCAGCGTGCAGGACCCGCCAGGCCGTGAGTTCGAGGTCTCGGAGCCACAGCTCGCCGATGACCTGCGTCTTGAGGTCGGGGAGGTGGTCGGACTCGGAGAGTGCCTGGCCGATGACTTCTCCGGCTGCGCTGCGCTGGGGCGGCGTCATCTCGTCCACGGCCGAGAGGATTTGCCCTGCCAGCCCGGAACCCTCGCCGGCCAGCGAACTCAGCACGCACGTCTTGATGTTGGCGGGCAACAGGTAGAGAGAGCCGGAAGACCTCCACAAGTCCGACCAGAAGTGCTCTCCGGCCTCGGTGGGAGCGGGGAGCGCGGCCAGCAGTCCGAGAAGGTGAGCGGTGGCCGCGTATCCGTCGGAGTGGGCCGATGCGACGACGGCGATGTCAGCGACGCGCTCCACGTCGATTCGGCCGGCTTCGAGGCGCGGGTCCAGCCCCAGCCGCTGTTCCAGCTGATGGGTAAGGGGAACGGATGCGTGGGAGCGGAACTCGGGAAGCATCGGCGGTCCTTGGGCGTCGGGGAGCGGAGATCCCGTTCGGGAGCTCTGATCGTTCCCACGGGCTGCCGGATTACACGAGTTCCACCTTCCCGAGTTGGCGGAAGACTGCCACGAAGGGAGCAATCGGCGGCTGCACTCGACGCGCACGGCGACGCCCGCCGGGGGACCGTGACAGACCTCCGCGACTGCTGCTCCGCACAGGCTCCTAGCATGAGCACATGGTTGCCCAGCACTCCGAATCAGAACGGGAAGTAGTGTTTCGAGACGACACCGACACCGGCAGCGTATCTTCCGCACCAACCGGAACGGGGCGAGAGGACTCGCACCCGGCTGGCGGCCTGGTCGAGCGAGCGGTCGATCTGGTGGAGCCGATCAAGCCGAAGCTACGGGGCTGGCTTCACGCCGGTATGGTCCCCACCTCGCTCGCCGCCGGCATCGTCCTCATCTGCCTGGCAGGGAGACCGCACGCCGCCGTTGCCTGCGCCGTGTACTCCATCACCGCCTGGTTGCTGTTCGGGACGAGCGCGGTCTACCACCTCGGCACGTGGGGCCCACTCGGCGAGGCCGTTTTGCGCCGCCTCGACCACGCCAATATCTTCCTGATCATCGCAGGCACCTGTACCCCGCTCGCCGTGCTCCTGCTTCCCGCTGACCAACGGTCCGTCCTTCTGTGGATCGTATGGACAGGGGCGTTGGTGGGCATCGCGTTTCGGGTCCTGTGGGTCGGAGCCCCCCGCTGGCTGTACACCCCTTGCTACCTGGCCCTGGGCTGGGCGCCGGTGCGTAACCTGCCTGACTTCCTGGACAGTGGCGGATCGGCCGTACTCGCCTTGATCGTGGCCGGAGGCCTCCTTTACAGCGCGGGCGCGGTTGTGTACGCCCTTCAGCGCCCCGACCCCTCGCCCCGCTGGTTCGGCTATCACGAGGTTTTTCACGCCCTTACCGTCGCAGCCTTCACCGCGCACTACATCGCGATCTTCCTCGCCGCCTACTGACCATGGCGATGCCAAGTGCATCTGCCGTGCGACCGAGTCCGCAGAGGATTCCGGGTGCCTCACGCCGGTGGCCGGGCGGCCTCCCGTCAGCGCCGGCGATCACGACAGCGTTATCCGAGTGAGAGGCCGGTGCCTGCTGCTCGGGTGAACCGGTCAGGCAGCAGGGTCTGCATGGGCGAGCCCGCGGATACCGACGGCACACTCGCCTCAGGCAACGTCCGACCGAGCGGATGCCAGGACCGGAGCGGCTCCCCGCGCCCCGGGGGTAACGCCCGGGGCGCGGGCGCGGGACCTCTGCGACCTGCACCGCACCGCCCGGGCCCGCAGGCGCCCCGACTGCCGGATGCCCACAGCCGAAGAGTGCCGGGAACAGGCTTGAGGCCGGCGAAGGTCATCGGAAACGGTGTCCAAGGGTGGCGGAATCGTTTTGACGAGGGTGACCGATGATCCCTGGGCGCACTTCAGCCGCGGTGCACACGCCGGCACGCCGGCGCCCAGCCCCCCGAAGAAGCCGCTTGCCAGGACACGCCCCTGTATGCGCGACTCGCCGAGGACTGGTCGGCCCGCGGTGCCGCCGTCCCCTGCCGCCCCGACCCGCTTTGGCGGCGTCTGGCCTCCCTGGAACACTTCAGGCGCGAGACGGATAGCACCTTGCGCCGGCTTCACCTGGCTGCGGGAGCCCCGACGCGTGAAAGGCGCGGCCGAACGGGTTCAACCGGAGGCACTCGCGTGATCCACTCCAGCAGGGCTGCTCCGGCACCCTCTATGCCGCCTCCACCACCCGCGCCCATGCCGCACCCCTACCGAGCTGGGAAGTCGACCACGACCACATTCCCGCCTCGTGTCCCCTGCGTCCCCTGATGCCGTTGGAAGGGGCAGCCGCTCACGTCTACGAGCTCCCCCGCACCGACCACGTCCTGACCCAGCCGGACTGAGCCGATCCCCAACCACCTGAAGGGCCTGTATGGGCCTGCCCACCCGGGGTAGGCGGGACGAAGCGGCACCGGCCGCCATCGAGGACGCCGTAGGACGGGGTTAAAGGACATGCGCCACCTGAGCACGACCGAAAGCCGTTCCGACTGCCCCCGGGAGGCCGCTTGCCGGCCCGTACGGACGGCACAGGCCCGCGAGGCCGCATCCGACTTCCTGGCCGGCCTCGACCCGCCACCGCCCGAGCCGAAGGTCCAGGACTTGGTGCTGTTGGTATCGGAACTCGTCACCAACGCGCTCCGCCACGCCGGCGCGGTCACTTCCCTGCGGCTCCGTGCCGACCGTCACCACATTCAGGTCACCGTGGAAGACCCGAGCTCGGCCCAGCCGCGAGACCGCACACCCGACCTCACCGGCCGGACCGGCGGATTCGGCTGGCCCATGATCCAACGCCTCGCCCAGCATGTCACCATCGCCCAGGCCGGGACCGGTGCGGGCAAGGCGATCACCGCTACCCTTCCTCGCTGAGTCCCCGGGACCATCCTTGCGCCCCGATGGGCGCAGGTCCGACGGGTCGGTCCAGCCGTGCGGAGATCGGGAGCGGCGCGGTCGCGCTCTGCGCGCCGAGGTGTGGCCGGCAGCTCACTGGGATGGTGCGTTTTGTGAGGGCGTCGATGGCGGGCAGCGCGGGAGTGATCGTTTCGGCAAGGCGAACTCACCCTGGGCTGCGGCGGGACGGCGGCCATAGCCGCCCGAGCGGCCCGTCCACACTCCCCCCGGAACGGCTCGCGACGGACGAGCCGAAGCGGGTTCGCCGCTCCGAGCCGGCTCCAGGACCGAAAGCATGACCGCCGGTGCGGCCCCGGGAGCGAGAGGAACGGTCGTTCGTGCGTACCGGGTTCATTGGGAACCTTCCTTGATACGGCACGTATCAAGGATTCCTGCAACGGAAGAGCGGCATAATGAATCGCCTGGAAGGAACCGAATGTGAAAGTGGGCGGACTATCGGAATTCGGCATGGGTGTAGGCGCTGGAATGAGGTGGCGTCGTGCGGACGCACGAGTCGGTTGGGCCGACTCGGGTGCTCGGGTACAGCCCCGAGAGCTGCATTTCTTCAGAGCTTCGCCCCGCAGGCGAAGCACGGCGGGAAATGCGTGCAGCTGGGGCCCGCACCCCGAGGGATGCGGGCCCCAGCTGCAAGATGCGCGTCAGCGTCAGGCGGGAACGATGTTCTCGGCCGTCGGACCCTTCTGGCCCTGCGCGATGTCGAAGGTGACCTTCTGGCCTTCCAGTAGCTCGCGGAAGCCCTGGGCGGCGATGTTCGAGAAGTGGGCGAAGACGTCGTCACCGCCACCCTCCTGCTCGATGAAGCCGAAACCCTTTGCCGCGTTGAACCACTTCACGGTGCCAGCAGCCATGTCAAATCTCCTTTGGGGCAGTACACCAGCGCCCGCACTGTGCGAACACTGGGTCGCCGCGATGATGCCCCATCCGGAAAGCCACCGGGAAATATTAAGCGCTTTCCCGGTGGCGGGGAGGCCGGCTGGGAGGCGCTTGAAGTTTTCTGGGTACCAAAACTGCAACCGGGATCGACAGTAGCATGACCCAGTGGTTTTTGTGGTGCGAGTGATTTTACCTGTGTGCTGCGGTAAGAACTCTCGCCGCGGGGTCCATTAAATTCTCAGGCCGTGGGGTCAGGTATTGATTCGACATGAGTGCAGTGTTCCAAAAATGAGGGCCCTCGCCCACTGCGACGCGGGCAGTCCATCGGAGCGTGAGCCTGGTGGTTAGGGCCTTCGCGCTCTCCGTCTACCCCAGGTCCAACCATCTTTCTTGTGCAGTGCGGAAGGCCAACCGGGCGGGGGATTTGCCCGAGTCGCGGTACACATAGGGCGTGGTGAGGCGGAGAAGGTTTGGTTGGCTCATGGCGGCCGGCCTGGCATTTCTTACATCGAACGGCGCTCGGCGAGACCCCGGGACCTGCGTCGACCGCTGTTCGCCGCTCCGACGGCCAGGCTTGGGGGATACCCCGGACGACGCCGGGATGACATGGTCCTCCGCGCACGCGGGCCGAGGCCGCCGTGAATTTCTCCACGCCCGTGCTGTTTGAGAGTGGACGTTGCGGATCCGAGCCTTGCCGGTCTCAGCCGCGCTTCTCCTCCTCGGCCTCCAGGAGCCGGATGCCCTGATGGGTGAGGGTGACCATGGCGGGGATGTTGCCGGGTTCCCAGTCGACGTTGATCAAACCCTCGGCCGCCAGGTAGGTGCAGGCGGCGGCGAGGTCCTGTTCCGGTACGCCGAGGTCGTGGGCGAGCCGGGTGCCGGTCAGTCCGAGGAGGCGGTTGCCTTCGATCGCTTCGTACAGGGCCCCGAGGATCTGCTCGCGGTAGCTCTTTCGCTCGCGGAGGGTCGCCATGTCCGCGCCTCTCATACAGGGTTGGGGGCCCGTGGCCGTCAGATCTCGTCGGCGTGGGTTTCGGTGCGGCTGCCCACCGACGCTCTGCTGTTGCTCAGCCAGGAGCGGGTGGGGCCGGCTGCGGTTTCGGTATCGACGGTGAGGTGGAAGCGGGTGGTGCCGCGCGAGGCCGGGTGGCTGCGCTGTTCTCCATCACGCTCACCTCCATGTGTCACCGGGTGCGGGGTAGGGGATGACCGGGAGTCCGAGTGGGCCTCCGTAAGGCAAGATGCACGCGCCACCCTCGTCCTCCCAGCTGTCCTCCGGGCGTCGGGTGTCTCGCATGCCGCGTCCGATGGCGGCTTCGTTGGCCAGCAGGGCGCCGGCCTTGAGAACGCTCCCCGGGATCGCGGCGGCAGCCATCAGCCGGGCGGCCGCGGCGGGCTCGGTCTCGGGAGGGACCACCAGGAGATCCCGGCGGCCCATGCCGAAGGAGAGCAGGATCAGCTTGTCGGGGTCCTGTTCGGTGAACCATCCGACGTGCAGGGCGTGGCCGGCGGCGGGCACCTCGTGGGGGATGACGGGCCAACGGGTGGGGTTCACGGTGACGCGGGTGATGCGCTCCCACGGTTCGTCGAGGGCTGCTGCGAGCGGCGGGAGCTCTGCGGTGAGGTCGCGGGACCGGGGCCACCAGGCGCCGTCCAGCTGGCCTGAGAGCGTGGTCTTCGGGGTGAGCGACAGACGCGCCGGGAGTGCTGGGGCGAGGTCGCGCAGTGTAGTGAGGTCGAGAAGCGTAGTCATCACGCGGACCTGCCCCCACGCCGCCCGTCGGCAGCGCGGTGTTCGGCGATCGCCGGGAACGGCACCTGCGCGGAGCTGGTGTTCGAAATGCTCCCGGTGCTTTGACCATACGCCTGGACGGGGGCCTCGAACCGCTTCGCGACCAGGTAGTTTCCGGGCGTGCGGCCACTGTGGACAACGTCGGCATTCAGCAGCGACACATAGGCCCGGGGCGCGTACGTAGAAGGCAGGGCGTGGCGTCGCCGGGCGCCCGTCACAGCTGCACTACCGAGAGGGACCCAGGTCCGTCAGGAGCGGAAGCTTGCCGAGGGTTGTTCGCCGGTGAGTTACAGGATGGTACAGCCGTTGGCGCTGAGAACGATCATGGTCCCCTCGGCGGGAGGACGCTGACGCGGCGGCTTTGCGCTGGGCCGGGACCGCTGGAGCGCCGTGGCCGCCGCCGAGCGGCCGGCAGCCGGCGAGGAGCCCCCGGTGCACGGCGGGTACGCCGCTGACGCGCAGGGTGTAGCCCTGGCCGCGTCGCGCGGTCGTCCCCCGGCCGAGCGCATCCCGCTCGGCGGGCGCCAGGTCAGCCGCGCGGAGGAAGTCGGCGACCTTGCCCGGCATATCCAGGGTGACCGGCAGCCCCGGTGCCGCGACGTCCGCCTCGATGGCGGTGTGGTCGCGCATGAGGTCGGCGACAGCAGTACGGATGGCGCCCCGGCTGATGCCGTGGTCGCGGGCCGGGGCGGCGATCGAGCGGCCCTCCAGATGGACAGTGCGGACGGTGTCGGTCTTCGCGGCCGTAACGGCGGGGCGGCGCCCGCCCCTGTTGCCCTTCCTCGGCGGCGCGCAGCACGTCGTACGTCAGCTCCCGTGGGAGGTCCCACCGGAGTTCGCCGGCGGCCGCGAGGTCTGCACCGTGAACTTCACGGTGGACAGCAGTTCGCCGGTGTCGGGCGGTGAGGTCCATCGCGGAGAACGCGCTGTCGTGGACGCGCAGCGCGACCTGGTCGCGGTGCAGGTCGAGCGTGTCGAGGATGTGCCCGCTGCCCGTCTTCAAACGCTGTCCGTGCTTCAGTGGGTCGGGGATCGTCAGCTTTCGGGGTGTGACGCGGGCGTTTGGGGCGTGGCGGCCCAGGATGCGAGCAGGCGCAGGGCCCCCTCGGAGGGTGAGCCGGGTTCGGCGGTGTAGATGGTGAGGGTGAGACCGGGTTCGGCGGCCATGTCCAGGCCCTCGTAGGCGAGGGTGAGGTCGCCGACGGTGTGGTGGTGGAAGCGTTTGGTGCCGGTGCCGTGGTGGCGGACGTTGTGGGCGCCCCAGAGAGCGCGGAATTCGTCGCTGCGGGTGGACAGCTCGCCGACGAGGTCGTGCAGTTCCTTGTCGTGCGGATTGCGGCCCGCCTCCGTGCGCAGGATGGCGACGGCGACGTTCGCGGCCTGGTCCCAGTCGGGGTAGAACCGGCGGGAGGCGGGGTCGAGGAAGTTGAAGCGGGCCAGGTTCGCCTGGTTGCCGACCGTGGCGTAGACATCGTCGTAGAAGGCGCGGGCGAGCTGGTTGGCGGCCAAGAGGTCCATGCGGCCGTTGCGGACGAAGGCGGGGCCGGCGGTGACGGCGTCCAGTACCCACTGCAGGCTCCGGTGTGGCGTGAACGTCCGGGCGGCGCGGCGACGGGGCCGGGCAAGGGCGTCGGAGCCGTCGGCGGCCTGCGCGAGGTTCAGCAGGTGGGCGCGTTCGGCGTCGTCGAGCTGGAGGGCGCGGGCGACGGCTTCGAGGACGGCCGGGGAGGCGCCGGAGAGGTGGCCGCGCTCCAGCTTGGCGTAGTACTCCACGCTGACATCGGCCAGGGCGGCGACCTCACTACGGCGCAGGCCGGGCACCCGCCGGCGGCTGCCTGCGGGTAGGCCCGCCCGCTCCGGGCTGATCTTCGCTCGTCGCGAGGTGAGGAACTCACGGGCCTCTGCTTGGTTGTCCACGCCTTCGACGGTACGTCCCGCGCGCGGCCATAGGGATGTACTGCCGGTACACCCCTTGATGGTGTCTCGCTGCGCGCTCCGGGAGCGGGTTACCTGGATGACGTGGTGTTTTCCGCCCGGTCATCTCGACGGGGCGGGAGCCCGCACCCGTTCCTGTACTCGGCGGCGGCCCCGGGCATCCGGTGCCGTACGCCCCGGCACGTAAGGATTTTCCGTATGCGCGGCGCAGTGATCCACGCTCCCGGCGACGTCCGCTTCGAGTCGCTGGACGACCCCAAGCTCCTCCGCCCGACCGATGCGATCATCCGGACGGCCGTGACCTGCGTGTGCGGCTCGGACCTGTGGCCCTACCGGGGTGCGGAGCCGATCGGCGACCCGCACCCGATGGGCCACGAGTACGTCGGCTTCGTCGAGGAGGTCGGCTCCGAGGTCACTTCCGTTCGGCCAGGTCAGTTTGTCATCGGCTCCTTCGCCACCTCGGACAACACCTGCGCGAACTGCCGCAACGGCTTCCAGTCGAACTGCCTGCACCGCGAGTTCATGTCCACCTGCCAGGCCGATTACGTGCGCATCCCCCACGCCCAGGGCACCCTGGTCGCCACCGACGAAATCCCGGGCGAGGAGCTGTGGCCGAGCCTGCTGGCAGTCTCCGACGTCATGGGCACCGGCTGGTGGGCGGCGGACGCCGCCGAGGTGAAGCCCGGTTCGACCGCCGTGGTGGTCGGTGACGGCGCGGTCGGCCTGTGTGCGGTGATCGCTGCGAAGGAGAGGGGCGCGGAGCGCATCATCGCCATGTCCCGTCACGAGAGCCGGCAGAAGCTCGCGCGGGAGTTCGGCGCCACCGACATCGTCACCGAGCGCGGTGACGAGGGCGTCGCCCGGATCAAGGA
The DNA here is from genome assembly GCF_055231995.1 of Streptomyces sp. Tek67B01. Classification (NCBI taxonomy): domain Bacteria; kingdom Bacillati; phylum Actinomycetota; class Actinomycetes; order Kitasatosporales; family Streptomycetaceae; genus Streptomyces; species Streptomyces sp. Tek67B01. The sequence goes on along the minus strand of NZ_JBUYUY010000001.1, from coordinate 154,125 downwards.
ACTGACCGCCGGGATCGGCGCCGACAGCGTCCTGGAGTGCGTCGGCACCGCCCAGGCCATGCAGCAGGCCCTGCACTCCGCCCGCCCGGGCGGCAACGTCGGCTTCGTCGGCGTCCCGCACGACGTCGCCCTCGACGGGCAGGAGCTGTTCTTCTCCCATGTGGGCCTGCGCGGCGGCCCGGCCCCCGTCCGCCGCTACCTGCCCGATCTGATCGACCGCGTCATTGCAGGCCGGATTGACCCGGGCAGGGTCTTCGACCTCACCCTCCCCCTGGAGCAGGTCGCCGAGGGCTACCGGGCGATGGACGAGCGCCGCGCCATCAAGACCCTCCTCAAGCCCTGACCCCTCCCGCCACCCGCGCAAGGAGTACCCGTGCAGATCACCCGCAGCTCGATCGACACCGTCAAGGGCCCCGCCGACTGGTTCACCGGCGACGTCTACATCGACGCCGTCGCCGCGGCGCCGGCCCCGTCCCGGGTCACCGCCAACCTGGTGCACTTCATGCCCGGCGCCCGCACCCACTGGCACCGCCACCCCCTGGGCCAGACCGTCTTCGTCACCGAAGGGATCGGCCTGTGCCGGCGCCGCGGCGGACCGGTGGAGGTCATCCGGCCCGGCGACCGGGTCCTGTTCGAGGCCGACGAGGAGCACTGGCACGGCGCCGCCCCGAACCGGCTGATGGTCCACCTCGCCATCAACGAAGGCGACGACGACCACGACGTCGTGCACTGGCTGAACCCCGTCACCGACGCCGAGTACACCGCCGCCCCGGCCACCGCCTGAAGCATCTGAGGAGGAGAGCGTCGTGACCACCTTCGCCCTCGTCGGCGCCGGCCCCGGCCTGGGGCTGGCAGCCGCCCGCCGCTTCGGCACCGCCGGCCACCGCGTCGCCCTCATCTCGCGCAGCGCCCAGCACGAGGACAACCTGGTGGCCGAGCTGGACCGGGAGGACGTCCACGCCCGCGGCTTCACCGCCGATGTCCTCGACCCCGACTCCCTCACCGCCGCCCTGCGCGAAGCCGCCGACACGCTGGGACCGGTCGAGGTCCTCCAGTTCAGCCCGGTGCCCCGTGGCGACTTCATGATGCGCCGTGCGACCGAACCCCGACGTGGCGGGTACCTCGATCGCGTTCGCCGCCGAGAGCGCCTACGCGCACATGCTCCACGACGCGCTCGCCGAAGAGAACATCCACGTGGCGCAACTGATCGTCCCCGGCGCGATCCGCCCGGATGCCGAGCACTCCAGCCCGAAGGCCCTGGCCGAGCGCCTGTACGCCCTCCACACCGAGCGCGGTGGGTTCCGTCACTACTCCGAACCCATGCCCGCGTGACGATCCCCAGGACCTACCTCATGAACTCCCCGGTCCGCGGTGCTCTGGTCCGCGCAGTTCCGGCAGCCGCCCTACTGCTGGCCGTGACCGCCTGCTCCAGCGACGCGCAGGAAGTCACCCCGGCCACCATGTCCCCCGCCTCCGCGTCCCCAGGGCAGCAGGAGAGGACGGCTTCCACCACACCGTCCCTCTCATCGTCCGCCTCCGACAGGAGTACTCCCATGCACATCCGGGTCACCCTCGACGGCCGCCCCGTCGACGCCGCCTTGAACGACAACCCCGCCGCCCGCGACTTCGCCGCCCTGCTCCCGCTCACCCTGGACCTGAAGGACTTCCACAACACGGAACGGGTCGCCGACCTGCCGCGCAAGCTGGACACCGCCGGCGCCCCCGAACCGACCGCGGCCAGGGTCGGCGATATCGCCTACTACGCGCCCTGGGGCAACCTGGCCCTCTTCTACAAGGACGGGCCCGCCCCCTCCGCCGACCTGCTCGTCCTCGGCAACCTCGATGTCGACGCCGGCCAGCTCGGCCGGGCGACGCGCATCACCGTCGAAGCCGCCTCCTGACCCCGGCGACCCCCTGAACCCCCAGAGGAAGAGAGGCACCCGTATGTCCTCCGCAGTCGGCACCCCCACGGGCAAGCTGCCCTTCGTCGTGTGGGTGCTCGCCGCCGGCACGTTCCTGATGGGAACCACCGAGTTTGTCATCGCCGGGCTGCTCCCGCAGATCGCCGGTGACCTCGGCGTCAGTGTCTCCCACGCCGGTCTGCTGATCACCGCTTTCGCGGTCGGCATGATCGTCGGCGGTCCGACCATGGCCCTGGCCACGCTGCGCCTGCCCCGGCGCCTGACCCTCGTCGGGGCCCTGGCCGTCTTCGCCCTCGGGCACGTCGTCGCCGCGCTCAGCTCCTCCTTCACCGTCGTCCTCGCCGCCCGGGTGGTGACCGCGCTGGCCACCGGCGCGTTCTGGGCCGTCGGATTCGTCATCGCCACCGCCGCCGCGGGCCCGGCCCGGGCCACCCGGGCCGTGGGCGTCATGATGGGCGGCCTGACCCTGGCCAACGTCATCGGCGTGCCGATCGGCTCCTTCGTCGGCCAGTACACCGGCTGGCGCGGCCCCTTCTGGGCGCTGGCCGCCCTCGCCGCTCTGGCCGCCGTCTTCTTCGGTCGGTTCATCCCCCGGACGAAGCACCGGGCCGGGATCTCGGTCCGTGCCGAGGTCCGTGCTCTGCGGCAGGGCCGGCTGTGGCTGGCCTTGACCGCCGCCGTTCTGATGATGGGCGGTGTCTTGGCGACCTACACCTACATCACCCCGCTGCTGACCGACCGTTCCGGCATCCCGGCCGGGGCCGTCCCGCTGGTCCTGATCGTTTTTGGTCTCGGCGCCTTGGGCGGTACCGCCATCGGCGGCAGGCTCGGCGACCGCCACCCGATGGCCACCACGATCACCGCCGCCACCTTGACCGCCCTGGCCCTGCTCCTGCTGATCCCGCTGTCGACGGGCCCGGTCACCGCCGTCGCCCTGGTCTTCCTCATGGCCCTGGCAGGGTTCACCGTCAATCCCGTCGTCACCTCCCTCGCCGTCCGCTCCGCCGGCGACGCCCCCACCCTGACCTCGGCGCTGACCACCTCCGCCTACAACACCGGCATCGCCGCCGGCTCCGCCCTCGCCGCAACCGCCCTGAACACCTCCCTCGGCTTGACCGGACCGGCCCTGGTCGGCGCCGTCTCCGCCGCCCTCACCCTCCTGCCGCTCACCGCCCTCGCCCTCACCGGCACCCGGAACTCGACCCGGATCGTGGCCCAGCGTGCCGCCCCGGCCCGCGTACTTGGCGACACCACCGCACCGGTGCTCGCGGCACTGACCCACCCCCCGGCCCTTCGACCACGGCCCCCCTCTTGATAGGAGTACCTGCGTGAGCGTCACCTACGACTTCCACGGCAAGACCGCCTTCGTCACCGGCGCCGCCTCCGGCATCGGCCGGGCCACCGCCCTCGCTTTCGCCCGCTCCGGAGCGCAGGTTGCCCTCGCCGACCTGTCCGGCGACGGCCTGCGCGAGACCGCCCGCCTCATTGAGGCCGACGGCGGCGAAGCCCTCGCTCTCGCCTGCGACGTCACCAGTGAAGAAGACGTCCAAGCCGCGGTCGACCGGACCGTCGAACGCTTCGGCAGCCTGGACGCGGCTTTCAACAACGCCGGCGTCGAGCAGCCTGTCCAGGCCGCCGCCGACACCGCCAAGGACGACTGGGACCGCATCCTCGGCGTCAGCCTCACCGGAGCGTTCCTCTGCACCCGCGCCCAGATCCGGCAGATGCTCCGGCAGGATGGCGGCGGCGCGATCGTCAATGTCTCCTCCGGCGCCGGCGTCAAGGGTTTCAAGGGCCAGGCCGCCTATGCCGCCGCCAAGCACGGAATCATCGGCTTCACCCGCTCCGCCGCCCTCGACCACGCCGCACAGGGCATCCGCATCAACGCCGTCTGCCCCGGCATCATCGACACCGAGATGATCCGTCGCTTCGGCGACACCCGTCCCGGCGGACGCGAAGGACTCATCGCCGACGAACCCGTCGGCCGTCTCGGTACGCCCGAGGAGATCGCCTCCGCCGTGCTCTGGCTGTGCTCCACCGACGCCGCCTTCACCACCGGCACCGCACTCGTCGTCGACGGCGGCCAGACCACCTGAACCACCAGGGTCCCCGCCTGAAGGATCGGCCCGTCGAGCCCTTGCGAGGAGCCCTCTCCATGAACCCCACCTACGACTTCACCGGCCAGGTCGCCTTTTTACTCTCGACCTTCAGCTGAGTCTTCTCGGCACGATGGACACGGGTGCTGCGACAGCTACAAGACCGGCTCCAGCTCCTCCCGGTGCGGCATCCGAGCGATCGGCCACAGGAGTCCGCTCTCGCGGTTGGAAACCCGCGCCGGGCGTGAACGAAGGGGGTGTCCGGACTGTCTGAGTTCCGCGCCGACAACGAATGCTTCGGCTGGGGGCGTGACCAAATTTACGGGACGACGCGCTTCCCCGCTCCGCTCCGGAGGCGCGCCGACTCCGGATAAGGGCAAGCGGCATGCCCTACGCTCAGGACACGTCGATCCCCGACAACCGGCTTACTGCTAGGGGGGTTACACCTTGTGGGCCGTTTACGGCCGGGCGGGCGCGCGGGCGCGTACGAGCGCCCCCGTACGGCGGGGCGCGCGCCGACCTTCGTTGCGCGCAGGGCCTTCGCGCCCCCCGTTGGACACCTCCTGATCGCTGCCTCCGCCCCTGTCGTGAACTGGCACGACCACTTCGGGGACGGCATGGCGGCCGCGTCACGAGAGGGTCCCCGCGAGCGCACAAATGATTAAAGACACTGGTCAATACTTGTTTACTGCGCATGCCATCACCTGAACAGACCACACCCTCCCCGATGTCGGGAGCGTTTAGGGACTATGACAACTGCACACCACGCAGAAATTTCTCCGCGGAGCGCCGACGGCCAGGGACACGGTGTCGCTGTGGGGGCCACACGGGCGAGCGAGTGGACATACACGGGATGGTCCCCGAGTAAGGGCGCGACGTTGCGCAACGAGGGGTGTGAAGTGGAGCTCCACTACTCGTCCTCGGTCTTCGAGGACTTCCTGGAGGAGATGAACCGGATCCAGAACCAGTTCGGCCGCCGCTCGCCGCACACCGGACCGTCCGAGACCGCCGTCGGCGAGTACTCCGGGGAGACCCCCTGTGTTTGAGCAGTACGGCTGGGACGACGGCAGCGGATCCCACCCCTCCCTCCCGGGATTCTCCGCGTTCTGGCCGCCGTCGGGCTTCGAGCAACACGCCGCCCCCCAGCAACCGCTCATCGAGCCCGGCCGAATGGACACTACGTGGGATCCGTCGGAAGAGCTGGCTCATCTCCTGCAGGAGACCGGCCGGCCGGGGCAAGCAGCAATGTCATTGGACCAGTTCGGTATCGACGCGTCCCTTGATTCGGGCGCTCCCGTCGGGTTGGTCGCCGAGCCGGCGCAGCGGGCCGGTGAAAGGCCGCGGCCGCCGACCGGCCACGGGCACCGTCGCACCTCGCCGAGATCAACGGCGGGGAGCCTGCTCGGGACGGGCAGCGTCTTCACCGCCGTGCTGGTCGCCATGATCGCCGCCGTGGTCAGCGTCTTCAGCGGTCTGGCCATTTGCGAGGCCCTGCGCCACAGCGCCGGCCCGCGCACCGCGGACGACATCGTCAGCTGGTGGCCGCTGCTGATCTACGGGCCGTGGGTGGTCGCTTCCCTGTCCATCCTCCGAGCGGCCCTGCACCAACGTCGAGCCGTGCACTCATGGTCCATCGTCCTGCTGTTCTCCACCCTCGCCACGCTCCTGTGCGTGGCCCAGGCGCCCGGCACGTTCGCGGCCCGGGCGGCGGCCACGCTCCCACCCATTGCCGCGCTGGCCTGTTTCCAGCAACTCGTCCGCCAGATCACCCTTACCCGACCGCCCCGCCAACCCGTGCCACGACACCGCGGCCGCACGCTTTCCCTGCTGCGACAACCTGCCGTCGTCAGCGGCCCGGACACCGCACTCCCCGACTACCCGGTGAAGGACCAAAAGTCCGCCCGGGCTTCTACCCCTCCCAGATTCCGCTACAGCTCATGAACGTCGCGGAATCGCGGCCCCGCCGGCCAGGGAGCGAGGAATGCCTCCCGGTGCCCTCGGAGCGAGGCCCGGCGCAGTCAGGCGCCCGTGGTTTCTCGATCAATCCAGCTCCTCCCGCCTCCCGCTCAAGGAGCGTGATCACTTGCAGTAGGGGAACGAAGATCAAAACGGATTAGTCACGGGTTGCCGACGGTCTCAGCCCTACGGGTCTGCGCCGTGAGCGGCCGCCCTCCACGCAACCGGCACCGCACCAGGGGCGCTCGCCGCCCCCTGGGTGGCATCTGCCCAAACCCCTCACACCCTTCCCACCATCTTCCGCAAGGACAGCACCATGCCCCACGAGCTCACCCACGCCGAACGACTCCGGTACAAGCGGAGCCAGGACGCCGCCTACCAGGCAGGCGAGGAAGCCGTCACGAACCTTCAGGCCGCATTGGCGCTCGCCGGCTTGACCCTTCCCTCGCTCTGCAACGACGGACCGGTCGGCTGCCGTGGTCTTGTCCGGCTCGGCGGGTGCAGCACAGCGGTCGCCAATCAACTCGCCGAAGTCATCGCCGCGGGCGCCCACGCCTTGCAAGGCCAGTACCTGTGAACCCACACAATTCGAGCCGCTGTGAACCCACGGCCGAAGCCGGATGCGTTGGCCTTGCGAGGGGGGTTCACGCGCTGACCGACCGAGCGGGGCGACGCGGTTCTGCGGGTGGCGGGCGTTGGACGACCTGCGCGCTTTGGCCGTGGAAGTCGTCCAACGGTGGTTTCTGTCAGGCGTCGATGCTGATGAAGCCGACGAGGGTGTCCAGGGCGGTGTTCGCGGCCTGGCGGCGTTGGTCGGCCGTCATGTGCTCGCACTCGGTGAACATCGCCTGGTTGGCGCCGTCGAGGCCTGCGCGGGCCAGCCGGGTGAATTCGGGGCTGCAGATGCCGCCGGCGTCGTCCTCGGTCATCGCGGCCGGGAGCCCTCCGTATGCCTGATGGACGGCGTTGCACGCCAGCTCCACCAGGCGGGCGGTGGTGGCGGGGTCCTCGGCGAGGAGGGTCAGGAGTGGGTCCTGGCAGCCGGTGCACCTGTCCATGGCGGTGCCGAGGACCTGCCCGAGGAGGCGGTTGTCGATCTGCCGGTGCTCGCTGCCCGGGTGCGCGGTGTCCTCGGGGATGTAGAAGTCGTCGTGGGCGTGGCTGTCCCCGGGCAACGGCACGTCCTGCGGCTGCCCGCCGGCCTTGTTCTGTCTGCGCGGCTCGCGCTTGTATTGGCCCATCACGTCCTCCAAGCGGTAGGCGTACTCGCCGACCGTAGCGACGCAGTCCGGGCCACCGCGGCACATTGCGGGGAGTGTCCCACCCACGGGATCGGTCCGGTCGGGCACTACATGGGCCGTTGCCGGCTGGGGTGGCGCCATGGGTGACGCCACCCCAGCGCTGGCGGCGCTGGCGGCTGTCCACCGCTCGCGCAGGCGTCTTCCCATCTCCTCGAGCGTGGCGGGGCGGTCGGGGTCCGCCGCGCGCCACCGCCTTTCCCGCTCCGCTGCCCGGTGTTCACGGGTGTGTGTTCGGCGGTCAGTGCCTCTCCCGCGTTGCCGGTCGGGTGTGACGGCCCGGGTGATCGAGCGCTTGGTCCAAGCCGGTCTCGCGGTCTACCTCGGCGAGGTGACGGTTCCCGACGCCCATCCGGACCAGGTGGTCCCCGGCTTTGCGCCGGTGCCCTGCACGCTTAGCTGAGCCAGGGGGTGTTCCAGTCGTCGGCGATACGGCTCTTCGCGCCCTCGGGGTGCCCGGTGTCCTCGGTGTCGCGGGGGAGTGGGCGGCTGTCACGGGGCCGACGACGGGCGGCGAGGAGGGCGAGGACGCGTTGCCAGGTGCCGTCGAGGGTCCACAGGCGTAGTCGTTCGGCGCGGCGGTGCCAGGGTCCGTAGCGGGTGGGCAGGTCGTGCCAGCGGCCGCCGGTCTGTTGCCACAGGATGCCGTCGACGATGTTCCGGTAGTCGGGGCCGCCTGGCCCACAGCGGGGGAGCAGGGTGCGCACGGCGTCCCATTCGTGGTCGTCGAGATCATCGGATGCGGTCATAGCGCTTCAACGGTTGTTCCCGTCTGCCGGGCACGACCCCGGCTGTCACCGACCCTCCTGATTGGGCGGATGGTGGTGCGGAACCGGCTTTGCGCCGGCTCGTTGAAGGGGCTGGGATGCACACCCCCCGGGTACCCCCGAGCTTCCGGGGCGGGGCCCCGGTCCTGGCATCCGACACGTTCCGCCCCCGCCTGCTGTCGGCGGGGGCGGTATCACCGTGAGCGGCGGCGTCGTATCGGATGTCAGGACCAGTCACATGGTCTGCCCGGCCTTCCCCCCTGTTCGAGGCCGGTATTGCGACGCTGGACAGCTGCCAGGGCTTTTCCCGCTCTGCCTCCGACCGAGCGCGGGTGCGGTTCAGCGGCCAGGAGCCGTTCGATGCTTCGAGACGAAGCAAATGTCGTCAACCGAGCGGGGTAGTGACGTCAACCTGCAGGTTGATCCCCGGCAGGGGTAGACCAGGAACACTGACAGTATGTCAACCAACATGGTGCATACGGAAGTTGCGAGTAAAGGGACGGAGCGCCCCGTCCCGCTGTGGGCGGAGAGAGTCGCCCACCTCATTCCGCTGGTGGGGCTACCGGTGTGTCTGTGGCGGCTGCCCATCGGCTTCGGTTACGCGATGGGCGGGGACAACACTGCGTCGGCGTGGTGGCACATCCCGTACGTCTTCGGACTCAGTCTCCTGACGGAGGCGTTCGCGCTGCTCGGGTTCGGGCTGGTGCGCCGATGGGGAGAGGTGGTGCCCGACTGGGTCCCGAAACTGGGTGGCCGCCGCATCCCACCCTTCGCGGCGATCGTTCCCGCCACAGTCGGCGGGGTCCTCCTCCTGGGGCTGATGGTCAACTGGGTCTTCACGGCCTTTCGCATCGACGGTTCGCCCGGTTTCCCGTACGCCCCGGGCTGGGACACGCTGGCGATGACGGTCAGTGGCCTGCTGACCCTGTGGGGCCCCCTGCTGCTGGCTTTGACCTACGGCTACTACCGCCGCCGCTGCCGCCCGGACGCCTGAGCCTTCCCTCGCCCCGGCGCGGTTTTCCCTGTCGCAAGTCCGGGACGTTCCCGCGCCCGGAAGAGGTTGTGGCGCAGCCCTGCTTACTGGCTCTCCGCCGCATCGCGCCGTCGAATCGAGCCGACAAGGCAGGTCGGTCCAGGGCAGTGACCGGTTGCGTGGCAGCGAAGCCCTGAACATCGACGGCGTTACGAAGCGATGCTGTGGTGTGCAAGCGGCTTACGCCTGACGGATCTGCGTCTGGCTGCTACGGCCACCTTGTATCGAGCGAACCGGGAGGTGACGGGTGGCGACCGGGGGGTGCGGCAGCGGCAGCGGCGGTGCCGTGGTGACGGAGGGCGCCGCTGCCGCGCCTGTGCAGACATGCCCGGATTAGCGGCGGTCAGTCGCGAAACCACTCCTCCGCGTGTGGCAGGACGCTTGCTGCTTGACGAGCGACTTCAGCGCCTCCCCGGCGTGCAGCGGCGGACCGGTATCTACCTCATCCGCCGCTCCGCCCGACCGCGGCCCTCGACCCGCTGGCCTTGTTCACGGGTTGTGGCTCCGGCTCCACTTCTGTGGTGAGGCCACTGCGCGTGAGTGGCAGCCATGGTGTTGGCGAGCTGCGTGACAGGGTCATCGGCGATCTGGTGTCGGGATTGCCGTGTGGGTCAGGTGGAGAACGCGTCGTCCGGCCAGCGCGGGACTACGTGGAAGTGCAGGTGGGGTACTGACTGCTCGGAGCCGGGTCCACTGGCGCTCAGGATGTTCACGCCTGTGGCCTTCAACGCGGTCCGCATCGTCGCGGCAACCTGCTGGGCCAGCGCCATCGTGTGTGCCAAGACCTCTGGGGGAGTGTCGAAGATGTCCGCCCAGTGCGATGTGGGAATCACCAGGGTGTGACCTGGCGCGAGGGGATCCAGCGGAGCGAACGCGCCGGCCACGGGCCCGCGCGTCACCCACCGTGCGGTGTCGTCCCGGATCAGGCGGCAAAAGATGCATTCCATATGGTCAAACCTTGCCAAGGCGCCGGCGATCACCAGCCGGGGCAGCTTGGTGGAGGGCAGAGCAGCTGGGCGTCTTCGACGACGGGGAACCGGCCGACGGCGAGCGGGCCATGGACATGACCGAGGCCTCCGTCTCCATGTGACCCGCTGGCTTACATGCACCGGCGTATCGCCGATGACTTCACCGCGGACCCGCGCGCCTTCGCCCTCACCGCTCCGGCCGATCAACAGCTCGCGGTACCGCCGCGCCGCCCTGAGGCCAGGCCCGATGCCCCCGCCATAGCCGCCGTTGCCCTGATACGCGCTGTAGCCGTTGCGGCCGTCGCAGTCATGTCCGTTGCTCTCATCGCCGGCGATCCGCATCACAGTCTGCGCCTGAGGTGTGGCAAATGCGGTAGCTATGGCGGGGACGAGGATGACGGCAATCGCACGGGCCAAGGCGAGGCTGCGGGTGATGCGCTTCGTGGGCCGAGCCTTCCGGTTCGAGTCTGGGACGGACTGTGACGAAGTTGCAGTCCGTCCATGCCCTGACACCTGCCCAAAGAATCCAGACGGACCGGGGAGCACTTCCGGGAACCAGGGCGTCCCGGGCGATCGGGTGGTCGGGCCGCCACATCGGCGCGGCGATGACCGCATCCGGTTCGGTCGGTGTCTGCTGATGGGGCCTTGGTCGTCCCCGAGCGGGCGTCTGCGGCGCACCGCACCTCGCTCCGGGGCTTGCCGTCACGTCGCCGGCCCCGGGGCGAGGAGCGCGAGCCCCAACACGAGGCCCCTGCAGCCGTATCGGCTACGCCTCGATGCAATGCACCTGCGCCACCACCCGCTTCCTCCGTATCCGCACGTGTGTGGGGTCCGTGACCGGCAGCCGGTCACGGACCCCACACACGTGCGGATACGGGTCAGTGTTTGAAAGCGTCCTTCGCCTTTTCCTTGGCCTGGCGGGCGTCGCCCTTCGCCTGGTCGGCGCGGCCCTCGGCAGTGAGGCGCTCGTTGCCGACGACGCGGCCCGCGGCCTCCTTGGCCTTGCCCTTGACCTGCTCGCCCTTGGCCTGGGTCTTCTCGTCAGCCGACACAACCATCACTCCCCACACATAGGAAATTGCTTTGCTCACGGACTCATCTGGCCCGTCTGCGGACTGTGAAACGCCCGACGCGAAAGAAATGGCGCTGTGTGTGCGTGCGCCTCGAGGAGGATGCCGGCGCGCTCGTCTCAGGCGGCAAGATCGGTGTCACCGAGGAAGACCGAGCCCGAGCTGACACCGCGCAGCACCAGGACGGGACCCGAGGGACCGGGGACGCTCCTGGTGACGGAGGTCAAGTGGACGGCGGGCAGCTGCGTGTCGGCGACCAGTGACATAACCCCAGTTCAACAGGGTTTGCCTGGTCCGCTCAGTAGGTCTGCCGGCAGTCGCGGAGGAAAGGTTTTCCGCACTACGGGCCGGCGCGGGCGGCGGCTAGAGTCGGACCAGACCAAGATCTGAAACCATCACCGGGAGGACATCGCCATGACGGTCGCCGTCTGGGAGGCCCTGCGACGGCGCCCCGCGCGTTTCCCCTTCTCCGCCTGGCCCTTGCGAGCCTGGGCCTTCCTGCTCAGCGGTACGGTCCTGGGCTTCCTGGTGCTGCTCGTCTTCGTCACCCTGCTGTTCGCCGGCATCGGCCTGTCCGTGTTCGGCATCGGGCTGGTGGTGCTGATGGCGGGCGCCGTGTACGGGATCCCGGTCGCCGCCCTGGAGCGGCGCCGCCTGCGCCTGGTGGAACCGGATCCGCTGCTCGATCCGCACGGCTCGCTGCCCGGCGCGGGGGCCGTGCCGTGGCTGCGGACGCGGCTTCGGGAACGCTCGACGTGGCGCGAGCTGGCGTACGCGCTGGTCTTCGGCGTGGTATTCACCCCCGTCGGGATCGGGTTCACCGCACTGCTGGGGGTCTCGCTGATGCTGGTGGCTACGCCGGTCATCGTGTGGGCTATCGCCCCCGACACGGTGATGCTGATCCCCGGGCAGCCGATCTCGGATCCTCTGGCGGCCCTGCCGGGCACCGCGGCCGGCCTGTTCGGCCTGCTGGTGTCGGCTTATGCGGGCGGGCTCCTGGCCGCGGCGCAGGTGCGGATGGCGCAGCTGCTGCTCTCGACCCGCGAGGAGGACCTCAGCAGTCGGGTCATCGAACTCACTCGCTCCCGGGCCCGGCTGATCGACGCCTTCGAGGCGGAGCGGCGACGGATCGAGCGGGACCTGCACGACGGCGCCCAACAGCAGCTCGTCGCGCTGACGATGACGCTGGGGCTGGCCGAACTGGAACTGCGCGGGCAGGATTCTTCCGCCTCACCGTTCATCGCCCGGGCCCGGGGCGAGGCCCGCCAGGCGCTGGAACAGTTGCGGGGCCTGGTGCGTGGCCTGCATCCGCAGGTGCTCACCGACCACGGGCTGGCGGCCGCCGTCGCCGAACTGGCGCTGCGCAATCCGATCCCCGTCGCCGTCGACATCGAACTGCCGCACCGGCTGCCTTCGTCCGTCGAGACGATGGCGTACTTCACCATCACCGAGGCCCTCACCAACGCGTCCAAGCACAGCGGCGCCGACGAGGTCGCCGTCGTCGGCTGGCTCAAGGGCGAGAAGCTCGTCCTGCTGGTCACCGACGACGGCAGGGGCGGCGCCGATCCCTCCGCCGGAACCGGTTTGCAAGGATTGGCGGACCGTGTGGCGATTTTGAAAGGAAGGCTCATCGTGACCAGTCCCATCGGCGGTCCCACCCAGCTGCGTGTGGAGGTCCCGTGCTCCGCGTAGTGCTCGCCGAGGACGCCGTACTGCTGCGCGCCGGACTGGTCGAGCTGCTCTCCCGGGTCGGCCACGAGGTGATCGCCGCCGTCGCAGACGCCGAGGAGCTGGCCCGCGCCGTGGACGCCGACCGGCCCGATGTGGTCATCACCGACGTGCGGATGCCACCGGACTTCCGTGACGAGGGGCTGAGGGCGGCGCTCGACCTGCGGAGCCGGCACGCGGGACTGCCGGTGCTGGTGCTCTCGCAGTACGTCGCGACCGCGTACGCAACCCAGCTGTTCAGCGGGATGCCCTCGACCGAGGGCGGCGGCCTGGGCTATCTGCTCAAGGACCGGGTCGGTGAAGTCTCGGAGTTCTTGGACGCGCTGGACCGGGTCGCGGGCGGCCAGACCGTCATCGACCCCGAGGTCGTACGGGTCCTGCTCCAGCAGCAGAGCACCGGCCGGCCGCTGGCGCGGCTGACCCCGCGCGAGCGGGAGGTGCTGGCCCTGATGGCGGAAGGACTGAACAACCAGTCCATCGCGCAGCGGCTCACCGTCACTGAGGCCTCGGTGGTCAAGCACTCCGGCAACATATTCATGAAACTCGACCTCGACCCGACCGAGGGCAACCGCCGGGTCCTCGCGGTCCTTGCCCACCTGCGCGGGGAGAATCCGCCGGCCTGAGAGGGACGTCCCGGGCCGCCTCTTGCGGATCCTGCTGCCCCAGCTACCACTTAAAAGTGCCCCCAGACACGCGTCGTCCGGCAGGACGAGAGCAAGGCTCAGCGGGCGGGGCTACGCGGTCACCCGGTCGTCCGCGCCCGGGGTGAGCAGTTCCGTCAGCAGCCTCACCGACGCCTCCCACGACCAGTGCCGCTCCACCCCTTGCCGGCCGGTCTCGCCCGTGGCCGCGCGGTCGGGGGAAAGCAACAGGTCCGAGATCGCGCCGGCCACGGCCGGTACGTCGTGGCCGTCGACGACCGTGCCGGTCACCCGTCGAAGACGTGTCAGGCGCGCCTCGGGAGTCGCCGACGACCACGGGCAGCCCGCTGGCCGCGGCCTCCAGGAAGACTATGCCCAGGCCTTCCGCCTCCAGCCCGGCCCTGCGCGTCCGGCAGGGCACCGCGAACACGTCGGCGGCCGCGTAGTACCGGGCCGTCGAGGCGTGGTCCGGGCCGCCGGCGAAGACCACATGCCCTCGGCGTACGGCGCGGCCAGCTTGCGCAGCCGCTGCTTGTCCGGGCCTTGGCCGACGATCACCAAGGCGGCGTCCGGTACGGTCCGCCGGATCAGTGGCAGGGCCCGGATCAGGGCGTCCTGGCCGTTGCGGGTCACCAGCCGGGAGACGCACAGGACGATCCGCTTGCCCGCCAAGCCGTGCGCGTCGCGTACGTCGCGTACGCAGCTGGAGGCGGGCCGGAACGCGGCCGCGTCCACGCCCGAGACCAGCCGGACGATTCGGGCACGGGGCCCGAGGGCGGGGGCGATGCGGCGCCGCGTGTACTCGCCGAGGTAGGTGACCACGTCGACGTGTTCGCCGATCCGGCGCATCAGCCGGAGGGCCCCCGGAGTGCGGGCCCACCAGATCTCGTGGCCGTGGGTGGTGGCGACCATCCCTGTGGACGCCGCCGCGCCGCAGCGCAGGCGCCATCGCAGCCAGCGGCGCGGCCGCCCCGAACCAGACCCGGTCGCAGCCGTGCGCGTGGGCGATCTCCAGGGCGCGGCGGGTGACTCGGGAAGTCGGCAGCAGCATACGCGCGGGGTCGCGTATCACCGGGCAGGGCAGGGTTGCGTCGTACGCGGCGGCGCCCGGCTCGCTCGACGTGTAGACGACGATGTCGTGGTCGGGGAAGCGGGTCGCCATCGCGTGGACGAGTCGATGCCGCCCTGCCGGGGCGGGAAGTCGTTGGTCACGATCATGGTGGTGCTCATGGCGGTCGTCACTGCCTCACGTCGGGAAGATGGGTCACGTCGGGAAGATGGGTCAGGTCGGGAAGACGGGGAAGGGCGGGAGGGTCAGGAGGGCAGGGTGCGGGATCGGCCTTCCGGGACGGCCAGTTCGGCGCCTTCGACGTCGACCTCGACGAAGTCGACCCGCGGCAGCCGCGGCGGCGCCGGGGCTGCCGCGGGCTCATCGGCCGGCTCCGGCGGGGACCGGGCGGCCAGCGGGCTCAGAGGCCCGTACGGGGGTGCGCGGGACCGGGTCCCGCCGGTACCCGGCGCGGGCCAGCCGGGGCCACACGACGAGCAGCACCGGCAGTGCGAGGTAGCCGAACCTGCCGGCGGGCGCCAACAGGAAGGCCAGGCTCAGGCCGAAGGCGAGCCGGTCCGCTGCCGCGACCAGGTCGTGGGGCGGGCGCAGTACGAGGGAGACGGCAACGGCCAGCCCGCCGGCCAGCAGCAGCCCGACCGCCGTCCACCAGCCGGCCGGGCCCAGGTCCACGAGCAGGCGGCCCGGGAGTGGGCTGCTCGCCGGAGTCGGGAACGGGCCGCGCCCGGTGGGGAACGCCAGTACTTGTTCGGCCATGGCCCGGGGCGCGAGAAGCGCACTCGGCAGGATCAGCGCCGTCGTCCCGGCCAGGGCGACGGCGGCGCACCGTACGGCGGCCCGGCGGCCGGCTCCGTAGGCGAGCAGGGAGAAGGCGACCGCGACGGCGGGGACAGCCGTCCACTTCAGGGAGCAGGCGGCGGCGAGCGCGAGGCCCGCGGCGACCGGGCGGTGCCGCGCGGCAAGGGCGAGGGCCAGGCAGAGCAGTCCGACGAGCGGCAGATCCACCCCGCTGACGGCGAGCGGCAGCGCCACGACGGGCGAGGCGATCAGCGCGCCGAGAGCGAGCCCGTACGGGACGTCCCGCGCGGCGGTGGCGTACGGAGCCCCCAGCACGCGGCGCCCGCCCCACAGGCAGCACAGGAACGCGGCGGCGCACCACAGCCGGGCGTCGCCCAGCAGCCGGACTAGCGGGCCGTCCCCGCCGAACAGCGCGCGGGGCAGCCCGAACACCGCCATCGCGGGCAGGTACGGCGTGACGTCGGTGACCGTACGCGGATCGTCGAGGTACGGCGTGGCCTGCCGGAGCAGCAGTGTCCCTGACCGCTCGATGACGGCGACCTCGGTCTGCGCACCGCCTGTCAGCACCAAGTAGAGGAAGGGCACTACGACGGCCCCGGCGAGGGCGAACGTGACGGAGGCGGTCCGGGCGTGATGCCGGGGCAACGCGAGGGCGGCGGCCGCCGCGCCCAGGTAGCCCGCTGCGGCACTCAATCCCCAGAAGCGATGGGTGTCCAGCGTGGAGACCAGCGGGAACCCGGCGGCCCACACGGCGGCGACCAGCCAGCCGGGGCACCCCAACAACCGGGCACGCGATGTCCGTTGAGCGGCCTGCGCGGCCCGAGAAACCTGATGAGTAAACACTCTTCCATTGCAACCGCAGGCGTTGACCCCGTCATGACGGCCAGGTCGAGACCTGGTGGTCGGGTTTCCCCTACCAGGCACCGTCCGTGACCACCATGGCCTCCCCTAGGGGCTCACCCGGCGGGAGCCGGGACCGCGTCCCGCGGACGGCACCGAGCGTGCCACGGTGGCGCTCACGTACGGCCTCGGCCCGCCGGACGCGGCCGCGTCGGCCGCCGTCACGACGTCACCCGCGCGATCGACGGGCCGGGCACCAGGCAGGGTCGATGTCCTCCAGCTGCTCGCGCCGCTGCTGTGTCAGCGCGCGGGCCGACGACTCAACCGGTAGCCCCTCGGCACGCTGCTGCTCGTTCTCGGCGGCCTTCCGGGCGGCGGCCCGCGCGTTCTTCAGCCAGATCCCCACCTTCGCGCCCTGGTAGGTGGCGTGGAGCGGGGCCAGGTGGAGTTTCGCGCCGCTGGTTGCCCTGGTGAAATGCAGATGCGATGGCCTATGGGCGCAGGCAGGATTTCGGCATGTCGACCGATGTGAGCGGGATGATCGAGTGCCGGCCGGGGGCCCGGCTGTGGGGTGCGCAGGACGAGGAAACGAGGCTGGCTCGCGCTCAGCAGTGTGGGCATGAAGCGTGCAGAACCCGGTGCCGTTTTGTCGGCATGGGCATGGAAGCGGTCGTGTTACTGCGGGCTGGACCGTCTGCGGCTGCCGGGCGGTTTGCTATCCGTAGTCCGAGCCGGTTGTGCGGATCACCTCTCAGCTCTGTCTTGAGCCGTCAGCTCTGACGCGGACCGAGGGCCGCGCGACTCGCTGGGGTTGCGAACGGCTGGTGGGATGCTGTGCCTTGAGCACTTCCATTAGGGAGCACGCGCACCCTGCACAGGCTATGGCCTGGGAAAAGAGTCGCAACGAAAGAGGACCGGATGGAGATCACCGGGTTACCGACGCCAGTGTTCTGTGGCGTGGACTGGGCCGAAGACCATCACGACATCGCACTGGGGCCTGTGTGATGTCGTGATCAGGTGTGGGGTATTGCCTTCTTCGTCGGGCGGAACCCGGTAGGACATTGGTCGTGACGCGTAGGCAACTCACCCATGCCCAGTGGAAGTTCATCGAGCCGTACCTGCCGATCGGTAGGTACGGCCCGTATCCCGAGCGGTTGCGGGAGCAGTTCGAAGGGGTGATCTGGCGGTTCAGGTCCAGTGGTCAGTGGCGGGAGATGCCTGCCGAGTTCGGCCCCTGGGCAACCGTCTACGGACGCTTCCGGGTCTGGCGGAACGCCGGTGTCTTCTCCGCCCTGCTGGAAGGTTTGATCGCCGAGGCTGCCGGTGCGGAGCAAACGGACTTGTCGCTGGTCAGCGTGGATTCCACGACGGTCCGCGCTCACCACGACGCTGCCGGGATGCGCGTCAGCAAGCACCTCATGGATGCTCTGGAAGAAGCCGCGCAGGAGCAGGAGACAGCCCGACAAAAAGGGGCGGCCAAGAGGAACAGAACGGACATGCCGAGCGCCGGCGCATCCGGCGCCGACGAGCGCTCCGCCTGAAGCAAGCCCTGCTCGGAAGGTCACGGGGCGGGCTGACCAGCAAGATTCATCTCGCTGCGGACCGCAGATGCCGCCCGCTCGCGCTGGTCCTGACCGCCGGACAGGTCGGGGACAGTCCGCAATTCATCCCCGTGCTCAAGAGAGTGCGGGTCCGCCTGCCTGCCAGCCGTCCCCGAACCCGGCCCGGCGCGGTCGCTGCGGACAAGGCCTACTCGTCCCGCGGCAACCGCTCCTACCTGCGCAGACGCGGTATCAAGGCAGTCATTCCGGAGAAGAAGGACCAGGCCGCCAACCGGACAAAGAAGGGCGCCCGAGGCGGCCGGCCCGTCAGCCACGACGCCGACCTCTACAAGGAGCGGAACACCGTCGAACGCCTGATCAACAAGCTGAAAGCCTGGCGAGGGATAGCCACCCGATACGACAAGTCGCCCGACAGCTACCTCGCCGGCCTCCACCTCCGCGCCGCAATGATCTGGATCGACGACCTCCTGAAGAGCACCGAATGATCACGACATCACACAGGCCCTAGACGAGTTCGGGCCGCTCAACCTCCAGCCCCACCCCGGCCGGCAATGGGCCGAACGCGGCGGAAGGCACAAGGACCCCGATCGCGAACCCCGGCCCCGGCGGCGGGCGACCTACACCCGCCCGCACGGGGTCCGGCACCTGTTCGCCGCCTACGACCTCACCAAGGACCAGCTCTACGGACACATCAAGAAGACCAAGAACAGGTCGAAGTTCCTGGAGTTCTGCCGCTACCTGCGCTCACTGCACCCGATCGGGAAGCGCATCGCGATCGTCTGCGACAACTACTCCCCGCACCTGACGACGAAGCGGTGCCAAGGGTCGAGACGTGGGCGACGTCCAACAACGTGGAGATCGCCTACACCCCGACCGACAGCTCCTGGCTCAACCGGATCGAGGCCCAGTTCACGGCACTGCGCTACTTCGCCCTCGTCGGCACCGACCACGCCAGCCACAAGAAGCAGGGCAGCATGATCCGCCGCTACATCATCTGGCGGAACAAGCACGCCGCCGACGAACGGCTACGCAAGCTCGTCACCAGGACGAACGTTGCCTGATGAGCAGCAGGCGTCCGTGTCAGGAGCCCCGTCGAGGTCGACTCACGCCCATCCTATGCGCGGGCGCGTCCTGCGTTCAGGCCGCGGCACGGAAGATGTACGCCGTCATCGGGGCGGTGACCGGTCCCGGGCCCAGACGGGCCGTCATCTCTTCGATGACGGTGGCCCGGAAGGCCGGTCCGTCGCTGAGTTCCTCAACGGCCGCGCGCACCGGTGTCCCGGTGAGGTACCCGGTGGCAAGGTCGGCGGTCGACGCAGCCCGGCCCTGAAGCGTCAGCTCCTGCTCGTCCTCGACAGCGAACCCGGCGGCCGCCAGATCAGCGGCCACGACAGCGGGGTCGGCATAGCCGTGCGGAACCGTCTGGAAGAACCGTGGCGGGTCAACCGGAAAGGCCCGCTCCAGCCCGGCCTGCAGCGCGACTTCGAAGGCGTGCGTGCCGAGCGGGCCCCAGGTGTTGAACATGAACCGGCCGCCCGGGGCCAGCACCCGGCGGACCTCGGTGAATGCCTCGATGCGGTCGGGAAAGAACATCACGCCGAACTGGCAGACCACTAGGTCGAAGCCGCCGTCCGGGAACGGCAGCCGCTGCGCGTCGGCCTGGCGCCACACCGCGCCAGGGGCCCGGGTTGACCCGAAAGCGACCATGGCCTCGTTCAGGTCGGTGGCCGTCACCTCGGCCGAGGGTGTCGCTGTGAGCAGCTCAGCTGTCAACACGCCAGTGCCCGCAGCGAGTTCGAGGATTCGCCGAGGGTGGAGCGCCGCCGCCCGGGCGGTCAGGTCCTCGGCGAAGGGCCGGAAGACCACCGGCACGAGGTACTGCTCATAGGCCGCCGGCATGGATTCGGACCATCGCCGGTCGGCATTGTTTCCTGTCACCCTCATGACGGTAGCGCCGCGTCAGGAAACCTCTTCCTTGCCGCGCCGCCATGCACCCTGGAGCTAGGGCCTGTGTGATGTCGCGATCATTCGGTGGTCTTCACCAGGTCGTCGATCCAGATCATTGCGGCGCGGAGGTGGAGGCCGGCGAGGTAGCTTTCGGGTGACTTGTCGTAGCGGGTGGCGATCCCTCGCCAGGCCTTCAGCTTGTTGATCAGGCGCTCGACGGTGTTGCGTTCCTTGTAGAGGTCGGTGTCGTGGCTGACGGGTCTGCCGCCTCGTGCGCCCTTCTTCTTCCGGTTGGCGGCCTGGTCCTTCTTCTCCGGGATGACGGCCTTGATTCCGCGTTTGCGCAGGTAGGCGCGGTTGCCGCGGGATGAGTAGGCCTTGTCTGCGGCGACCGCGCCGGGCTTGGTGCGGGGACGGCCGACGGGCAGGCGGACTCTCACCCTCGCGAGCACGGGGATGAACTGCGGGCTGTCCCCGGCCTGCCCGGCGGTCAGCACCATTGAAAGCGGACGGCACCTGCGGTCCGCAGCGAGGTGAATCTTGCTGGTCAGGCCGCCCCGGGACCTGCCGAGGAGGGCTTCCTTCAGGCGGAGCTTGCGTCTGCGGCGGATGCGGCGACGCTCGGCCTGTCCGTTCTGTTCCTCCGGTCCGCCCCCTTTTGCCGGGCCGCTTCCTGTTCCTGTGCGGCTTCTTCCAGGGCCTCCATGAGGTGCTTGCTGACACGCATCCCCGCGGCGTCGTGGTGGGCACGGACCGTTGTGGAATCCACGCTGACCAGCGACAAGTCCGTTCTTCCCACGCGGGCTGCCTCGGCGATCAGGCCTTCCAAGAGGGCGGTGAAGACACCGGCGTCCCGCCAGACGCGGAAGCGTCCGTAGACCGTGGCCCACGGGCCGAACTCGGCAGGCATCTCCCGCCACTGAGCACTGGAGCGGAACCGCCAGATCACACCCTCGAACTGCTCCCGCAACCGCTCCGGATACGGGCCGTACCTACCGATCGGCAGATACGGCTCGATGAACTTCCACTGGGCATTGGTGAGTTGCCTGCGTGTCACAACCACAGTCGTACCGGATTCCACCTCGCGACGAGGACAGAACCCAGAAACTGATCACGACATCACACAGGCCCTAGTAGTGCTTTGTTAGCTGGTCTTGTCACGTCGGGTGTCTGGTAGTTCGCTGGCTGTATGAGGGCTGGGGAACTTGCGGCGGTGCGGGGTCGGCTGGAGGAGTTCGCTTCCGAGGTGTTTGCGCTGCCGACAACCCACCACCTGGCAGCCCTGCGACTCCACCTAACAAAGCACTACTAGGAGAACCGGAACTATGGCGGCTGGGATGGCTGCTCCACCGCTGGTGAAGCAGCCATCCCAGAAACAAGCGCAAGCATTACAAGCCAGTCCGATTACCCCGCGCGCCCAGACTAATGCCTCCCCACGGCTGCTTTTTACACCATTGAATGGAGTCCCGCCGCGACCGCTCCAAAAGCAGCGAGTGCCATGCAGACTCAGCGATGTAGCTCAGGCCCCAAGCCTCAGTAGGAAGGCACATCCATGTCCAGGCTTCGTCGCACTGCCATCGCCGCGTCTATCGCCGTACTGACCTTCTCCGGCCTCGTCGCCGCCAGCACCGCGCCAGCCTCAGCTGAGCCCGGCACCTTCGACCTCATCAACAAGAAGGACGGCTCGCGCCTCGCCCTGCTGGACAACAACACCGCGGCCGAAGGAGCCTTCGCCAACAGCCTGCGAGACCCGAACTGGAAGTACAGCACGGAGGAGTGGACGTCACAGGTGGTCAGCGGCCGACTGCCCGACGGCACGCACAACCGCGTCCTCAGGAACGTGGCGGCGAACAAGTGCCTCCAGCCGCTGACCAATTCACCCGCCCGTGCGATGCGCGTCGTCGTGAAGACCTGCAACGGGTCGGAGATCCAGAAATGGAACCTCCAGCCCGAGACGGACCCCGACACGAACTCGCCCTGGCAGATCTGGCGTCCCGTTGTCGACAAGAGCCTCGCGCTGACGATCGACACGTACGGCAACGGCAGCTGGAACACGCTCTACCTCGACACTTCGTACCCGTCCTCCGACAGGCTCTGGGCCCTGCGCCCGAACGACCAGCCCTGGCGTTACTGACGGCCCCGCAGGCCGACCCTGTCCGAGCGCCACCAGCCGATGCTTCCGGGCCTTGGGCGAGCCGGCCAAGAATGCTTCGATCGTGCACGTTGGTCAGTGCACAGTCCCGTTTGTCGCGCCAAGGCCGGCTGACACCTGGCGGCCCCGTGTCGGCGGACGCCCCCGCGGGCGGCGTCCGCCGACAGAGAGCGCCCGACTTACCCCTGCTCAACTGCTTGCCGAGCGTGCTCAGCTGTCTTTGCCTTCCACAGGTCCGCCGTCAGCCGCCAGACGACATCAATCCCCACTTCTCCAGGAGCAACGGGCCCTTCAGGTGCTTGTATGCGCTCAACCTCAGTGAATCCCAAGCGGCGGGCGACGGCTCCACTGGCAGGGTTGGCGGCATCGTGATGGATCTCGATGCGGTCGATGCCTGCCAACAGGAAGCCCTGGTGGACAAGAGCCGCAGCGGCCATCGTGGCAATCCCCCGTCCGGTCCAATGAGGGTGAAGCCAGTAGCCGATGTCGAGGCCGCCCGCACCGATGCGGCGCATGAGGCCGCAGCTGCCGATCACCGCAGCATCTGACGTAATCGCGTAACCGAAGGCTTGCCTGGTCTTCCACTCTTCCTGGTTCCGGGCGAGAAAATCAGAGGTTTGCTGTCTGCCAGGGTCGGCTGCCCAGGGCATCCACGGCACCAGATGGTCCAGGGACTCGTAGATCGCCCGCTCCAAGGCGTCGAGATCACTCATGCGCCACCGGCGCAATGCAACCTGGTCGGAACTGAGGATTTCAGCAGGCTCTTCCATGCACCGGATGCTCTCGCAGCCCAACTGCGACCGACAACGCATTATCAGCTGCCTCTTACCGACCAGGCACGATCGAGGCTCCTCAGCCAAGAACCACGTCGCTTCCCGTCAACATCTACGGAGGCACAGCCTCTCCCCCCCGCCTCCCAAACGGTTGCCGAACGCCACCACTTGAACCCCCGGGCCGCCATTCGATCTTTCCGCTGACGTCGGTCGACATGGAGAGATCCTGCCTGCACAGGTCAGGAGCTGGCATCAATAGCGATGACACGGCCGTAGAGAGCCAGCGTGTGTGTCAGCTTCATCCCACCTGCCAGGCGTGCAGCCTGCAGCCTGGCCGCCGGCGTAGGACCGTGGCAGGAATCGCCCCCGCGGACCGGCTTCGCTTCCCCCGGCCGCAGGCGCTCCCCGCAGAGTCGTTCACCCCGTCCGGAGCCGGCCGCTCAACCAGCTCCGCACACACGGTTGGGCGAACGCTCACGCCCTGCGTTTGATGATCAGGGACGCCACACATGACCCCTTACGACACCCGAACCGCCCTCAACGCCATACATCAGCGTCGGGAACAGACGCTCGACGGATACATGCGCCTGCGCCCGGTCGTCGAGAGCATCCTCCGCAGGAACGGCCAAGGCTGATGGATGCCGACTTCGACGAGTTCCTGCATGTCCCGGCACGACTCTCGGTCGTCGCGCTCCTGGCTCCGGCCGAGTGGGTGGAGTTCGGTTTCGTCCGGGAAACGGTGGGCACCAGCGATTCGGCTCTGTCCAGGCAGGTCGCCACGTTGGCGGACGCCGGGTATGTCGAGGTCCGAAAATCACGGACCCATAAGGGACGGCAAACCCACCTCCGTCTCACGCCGCACGGGCGTCAGGCATTCCAGCGGCACGCCTCGGCGCTGGAGAGGATCGTGGCAGCGGCGCGCAAGCCTGTGGAGTAGTCGGAAGAGCCGCGCCGGGGCGGCCGCCGGCAGACCAAACGGATGGTCGGCCGGAGCAAGCGAGGAACCGACCAGAGTTGGTCCCGCTCCGTGGAATCCCACGCCTGCCGTCGCCGCTTGGGCACTTCGCGGTCGCGGGGTGGCGAGGGGACGGAAACAATGGCCTGCATGCGGAAAGGCTGGGTGTATGACTTCCGGGGCGGCCCGGAGCATGAGGCGGTGGGCGTCATTGCCGCGAAGGCCGATAGACCCTTGCAGATCCTGGTACGCAAGTGCCCTGACAGCACCCTGGTGGACGGGTACGTCCTGCAGCACACGGACGCAGGCACAAGGACGGCGGTCTACGGCTGGGTCCAGCGTGGTGAACGCGATCCGGTCGCCACTCATTATTGGAGCTCCTGGCCGGGGACTGCCCCCTCGAAAGCGCACGACAGGTCTGCGGCGAACCTGCGGCGAACGAGGGAATCACTTCCGGCCGCGGAGCGCGGCACAGGGCCGAGGGTAGAGATGGCACCCGAAACTGCGCCGAACCGGTCGGCGCCGCACCCCTTGGGAGGAAGACGATCGTGGAGAGCAAGGTCCAAGGCTTGGAGACGGCCATGGCCGCGCAGCAGGCCACCCTTGCCGGTCCGCAGGCCACGCAGGCAGCCGCTCACGTTGGCACCTGGTCCGTCATGGCGGTCGGCTCCGCGGCCCTGATCGTCGGCATCTTCCTGGGCATGGCCATCACCAGGAGCTGACATCGGTCGGGGACCCGGCGGCCACCGCTTGATCCCGCCCCGAAGCCCGAAGAACGGCCGACCCATCCGAGTGACGGCGGACGCCGCCGGTTCCCGCTCCCGGCACCGTCGTGGAGAACCGGCCTGCTGGTCCGGTCGGCGGTGCGCCCGCGGACCGGGCAGTGCCCGGGGCGCCGCCTCCCGCAGCCGGCGCGGCCTCCCCCGCCTCGCGATCGGTACAGGTGCGGCTGCACCGTGCCGCATCCCGTCATGGGAGCGGCCTCCCCCGGAGGAGGCGGGGGAGGCCGATCTGTACAGGCGGTCGCGGCGGCTGCGCGACGCTGGATGTGGCGGCGTGATGAGCGCGCCACATCCAGAACCTGGTGCTGTCAGTACCCGTCGTGGTGCTCGGCCTTGTAGCGGTCGTCCTTGCGGCCGTCGCTCTTGTTGATGCAGACGTTGCCGAAGGCCGGGTTGAGGAGGCCGACGACGTTGACGGTGTTGCCGCAGACGTTGACCGGGATGTGGATGGGCACCTGGACGACATTGCCGGACAGGACACCCGGGGAGCCGATGGCAGCGCCCTCGGCCTCGGCATCGGCGGCAGCCATGCCGGCCCCGCCCGCCAGAAGAGCACCGGCGGCGGCGGTAACGGCCACGGCCTTGGTGAAACGCGACATCAAAATCTCCTTGAACTCTCAATTACCGGGAAACTGCTCGGACGACGCACCCCACAACCGCCCCAACCGCCCATCCGTCACGGGCAATGGGCCGAACCAGTGACCCGACAGACATCCGACCGCCGAACCGGAGGAGGTTTGGATGGGGACGATCACACGCCGCGAACGGGGCACACCCGGTAGCCCACGTGACTGGTCCCAACACCGTCAGGGTGAGCCGGAGGCCGGCGGCGGTGTCGTTCCGAGTGGCAGCCGGCTGAGCGCGGAACCGCACACCCTTCGCCGAGTACCGAGCTTCGGGGAAGGCGGGCCCCGGTCCTGACATCTGACAGGTTGCGCCCCCGTCTGACCTGTTCGCCACACGGGAGGTCGACACCGCGGCCGGGCGAGAGACGGGGACACGGGTCCAGGGCCGTGCGGACCAAGCGCCCGCCCGTGGCTGAGCAGCCCAGACGCATGCGCTGCCCCGGAGCTCGGGACATCCGGGGCAGCGCATGCATTCCATCCTCGGCAAGCCGGAGCAGAATCGGTTCCGCGACACGGCCGGCACACCTGGGAGCGATGCGGGACCGAACGTCGACCGCTGTCGTCAGGCTGCGGCCGGTGGGGTCGGGGATCCGGTGGTGCGCCGATGTTCGGCGTTGATGCGTTGGGCTTCTTCGAGCTGGTCTTCGAGGATGACGATGCGGCAGGCCGCCTCGATGGGGGTGCCCTGGTCTACGAGTTCGCGGGCTCGGGCGGCGATGCGGAGCTGGTAGCGGGAGTAGCGGCGGTGGCCGCCCGGGGAGCGCAAGGGGGTGATGAGACGGTGTTCGCCGATGGCGCGGAGGAAGCCCTGGGTGGTGCCGAGCATGTCGGCGGCCCGGCCCATCGTGTAGGCGGGGTAGTCGTCGTCATCGAGACGGCCGAACGTGTCGTCTGCTGTCATCGAACCTCTCTGTCGGTTGAACGCGCCGGAGTCGCACACGCTGAGGGGCCCGGGTGCCGTACCGGCACCCGGGCCCCGAAGGAACTACTCACACCATCTGCCGGCCCTGATACTGCGCCGGCCCTCTGTTTCCGCACGGCCGGCCTGAACGCTGCCGGGGATGCGGGGATCGCGGATGCGTGACCGGAGACCACCTCACTATCGATGTCCTGCG
Organism: Streptomyces sp. Tek67B01; assembly: GCF_055231995.1. Classification (NCBI taxonomy): domain Bacteria; kingdom Bacillati; phylum Actinomycetota; class Actinomycetes; order Kitasatosporales; family Streptomycetaceae; genus Streptomyces; species Streptomyces sp. Tek67B01. The sequence continues at coordinate 128,027 of NZ_JBUYUY010000001.1, read as the reverse complement.
GTACCCGAACTCAATGCTTCCGTCCGGGCGATCCTGATGGCGCCTGGCTCCTCCGTTCTTTCCCTCTGAATCACTCACTTACCAAAACGGGAACTGCATACTGCCGATACTGCGAACTGCTGTAACGCGGGTACTGCCGTACTACTGGTGGTGCGGATACTGCTCTTACTGCTCTTACTGCTCTTACTGCTGTACTGCGAACTGCTTGTACTGCTGGTGTTGCGTACTGCCGGTGGCCTCACACAGCGCCACCTCTTCGGCAGCCAGCCCCGTCGCCCATCCTGCGTCCGCTCTGGCTTAGAACCCCACTGCCGAACCTCCCGGTGCGCGCGCCCGCAGCCCGACGCCTTCACCGAGGTACCACTCACATACTTTACTGCTGGTACTGCTCATGGCGGCCCCTGATCACCGCGGGCCACCCGGTCCGGTCGTCAGTCCCGTCGCCGTCATACGACTGCTCTGGCTTCGACACTCCACCACCGCACCGTCCTGCGAACTGCAACTGCCGGTACTGCGTGTACTGCTGCCCGGCAGTTCATCTCTGCCGGGCCCTTCTGATCTCGGCTACGAGAGAAACCATAACCACCGAAGCGTCCAATGTCTACTCCGGCCGGCACAGATTTCTGCCTGTTCGAAAGCGAGGTAGACGCACTCGAACATGACAGGGAACACGGCGGCTGCTACTGCGGCGCGCCCACCACCGGTCGGTGCAGGCAGCCGTTCGGTGGTGCACGCGGACACGCACGGTGACATGGGTGGGCGAGGGGTGTGCCTGGAAGGGCCCGATCCGACGGGCCTCGGGGTGGCCGCCGGCTCCGGCATCGGGCCGGGCCAGGTAGCCGGCCACAGCATCACCGGCAAGAAGCGGCAAGAAGCGGCAAGCAAACCAGAGCTACGCAGGGTCAGTCACTGGACAGCGACTGGAGGGGGCCGCCCACCTTGGGGCAGGGCACACTCGTTTTTGAAGGTCCGGGTGGCAGGGCTCCGCCTAAGGCGGAGCCCTGCCACGTTCGGTGACGCTGCGTCGATGTCGCCGGCGGTTCCCGGTTGGGGTGGCATTCGCTCACATCGGGGGATGGCGCCGGTTGCACGAACCGCGAGGCCCTGGACAGCAGTCCTGGGATCACCAGCTCGTGAGAGAGGTGAGCAGCGTGCCCAGGGGTGTTGTGAAGTGGTTCGATCAGGGGGAAGGCCATGGCGTCATCGCGCGGGACGCTGGTGAGCCGGACGCCGTCGTGGAGTCCTCAGCTGTTCTGGGGTGTTGCCGTGCCCGGGGGCTGGTGGCGGGCGAGACGGTCGTCTTCGACATCACCGAGGACCTACAGGGGGTCCGAGCCGAGAACCTCCGCCGCGATGGGGCTTGTTGCTGAGGTTTTCGGCCGCCTAGACCTCATCCCGGCTACCGGTCTCGGCCCGCGCCGCCGTCCATCGCCGTCTCAGCCTCGACGGTGGAAGCCTTTCGGCTTCGGCCTCGCTTCCGCGGACCCGGCCGGCCTGCTTGAGCAGCGACTGCAGGCGCCGCCGTGTCAGTTTCGAAGCCGTGGTGGGGGTCGGTGCTGCGGCCAGGAACCTGCGGGCTTCCCTTGAGCACAGCCCGTGCTTGTGCTGGGCGAAGGCGTCGAGGATCGCTGGGTAGAACTCTGAGCTGGGAGCGAAGCTTGTTGTGGGCCCGGCCGCAGGGCTAGACAGCGTCCTGTTGGGCCCGGGCGAGCACGGCAATGGCCTGGACGAGCTCGGAGTCCGCTGGCAGCGGGCGGTGGGCGGCCATGTCGGTTCGCAGGATGTTGGCCAGGGCCGCAGCGTCGACGGCGTCTGACTTCTTGCGGGCGACGGAGTGGCGGTCCCGGTAGCGGGCGACTGCCAGCGGGTTGATCGAGAAGACCGGTCGGCCGGTGGCCCGCAGGCAGGCGACAAGCAGTCCCCGTGACGTCTCGATCGCCACCGGGATCGGGGCATCCTCGCTGTCGCCATGCTCGGCCAGCAGGTCCGTGAGTTGGGAAAACCCTGCAGCGTCATCGCAAATCCACACCTTGGCGAGTTGCTTTCCGCCAGCGTCGTCTAGGGCCTGTGTGATGTCGTGATCATTCGGTGCTCTTCAGGAGGTCGTCGATCCAGATCATTGCGGCGCGGAGGTGGAGGCCGGCGAGGTAGCTGTCGGGCGACTTGTCGTATCGGGTGGCTATCCCTCGCCAGGCTTTCAGCTTGTTGATCAGGCGTTCGACGGTGTTCCGCTCCTTGTAGAGGTCGGCGTCGTGGCTGACGGGCCGGCCGCCTCGGGCGCCCTTCTTTGTCCGGTTGGCGGCCTGGTCCTTCTTCTCCGGAATGACTGCCTTGATACCGCGTCTGCGCAGGTAGGAGCGGTTGCCGCGGGACGAGTAGGCCTTGTCCGCAGCGACCGCGCCGGGCCGGGTTCGGGGACGGCTGGCAGGCAGGCGGACCCGCACTCTCTTGAGCACGGGGATGAATTGCGGACTGTCCCCGACCTGTCCGGCGGTCAGGACCAGCGCGAGCGGGCGGCATCTGCGGTCCGCAGCGAGATGAATCTTGCTGGTCAGCCCGCCCCGTGACCTTCCGAGCAGGGCTTGCTTCAGGCGGAGCGCTCGTCGGCGCCGGATGCGCCGGCGCTCGGCATGTCCGTTCTGTTCCTCTTGGCCGCCCCTTTTTGTCGGGCTGTCTCCTGCTCCTGCGCGGCTTCTTCCAGAGCATCCATGAGGTGCTTGCTGACGCGCATCCCGGCAGCGTCGTGGTGAGCGCGGACCGTCGTGGAATCCACGCTGACCAGTGACAAGTCCGTTTGCTCCGCACCGGCAGCCTCGGCGATCAAACCTTCCAGCAGGGCGGAGAAGACACCGGCGTTCCGCCAGACCCGGAAGCGTCCGTAGACGGTTGCCCAGGGGCCGAACTCGGCAGGCATCTCCCGCCACTGACCACTGGACCTGAACCGCCAGATCACCCCTTCGAACTGCTCCCGCAACCGCTCGGGATACGGGCCGTACCTACCGATCGGCAGGTACGGCTCGATGAACTTCCACTGGGCATGGGTGAGTTGCCTACGCGTCACGACCAATGTCCTACCGGGTTCCGCCCGACGAAGAAGGCAATACCCCACACCTGATCACGACATCACACAGGCCCCAGTACTCCAGCCGTAGATCGTGATCTTCATGGTTGAAAGGCGGTTTGTCGCTGGTAGTGGCTGTGGCGGGCGCGGGCTTGGTGGCGTCGGCGTCAGGTCGACCAGCGGAGGTGGTGGGCGATTTCACGGATGGGCTGGGCGGCGAGAGCGGTGAATAGGCGCTGGATCTCGTTGCAGGTCAGCGGGATCAGTCGGTCGGGGCTGGTCCCGTCGTCGGTGGGGGTCTGTGCGCGGCGTTCGAGGGAGGTGGTGACGGCGAGGAAGGCATGGGCGAGCAGGGCGAGGGTGACCCCGCGGTGCCAGGAGTCCCAGCGCCGCACCTGGTGCTCGTCGAGCCCTGCCAGTCCCTTCGAGCTCTGGAACATCTCCTCCACCGTCCAGCGGCTTCCCGCGACCCTCACCAGCGTGGACAGCGGAACCGGACAGGGCGAGTAGCAGCGGTAGTAGGCCAGCTCCCCGGTGGCACGGTTGCGGCGGATCAGCAGGTGCTGATGCCCCGTCGGGGAACCGGTGGTGATCGCGACCTGGGCCCAGTCGTACCAGTGGTGGCCCTTCGAGCCGCGTCTTGCGGACAGCTTTCTGCCAGGCCCTGCGCGGGATCTTCTTGGCAAGGTGGTCGGCGCGCTGCGGGCCGGCTGCGGTGGGGACGCGGTGGGTGCACGAGACTGCCAGTACGTAGCCGAGCCCGCGTGCTTCCAGGGCTGCGCGTAGTTTCGGGTCGTCCCGTAGACCTCGTCGCCTGCTGCCCCTGCGGCCGGAGCTCCGGCGTCCAGGGCGCGTTCGATCATCTTCCCGGCCAGTTGCGGCTTGGCCGCGAAGCCCAACTCGTCTGGGACGGCGGCCTCCTGGCGGCGGTCTTCGTCGCCGGTCCATGACTTGGCAGGTACAGGGTGCGGTCAATGCCAGCGTGACCGTGCCGGGAGGTGTAGGTGAGGTAGACGGCGACGTTTTCGATCCTTCACCTGGCGGCAGCTACCGCCGGTGTTCGGGCCGAGTTGGCAGACGGTCTACCGGCGCTTCGCCCAATGGAGCCGGGCCCGGGTCTGGGCCCGGCTCCACCGCGTGATCCTCGATGAACTCGGCGCCCGCGGTGAGCTTGACTGGTCCCGGTGCGCGATCGACTCCGTCAGTCTCCGGGCCGCAAAAGGGGGCCTTTGACGGGACCGAATCCGACCGATCGCGGCAAGTTGGGATCGAAGATCCATCTGATCACGGACCGGAACGGACTGCCGCTGTCGCTGGGCATCTCCGGCGCCAACATGCACGACAGTCAGGGCCTGGAGCCGCTGGTGCGCGGGATTCCCCCGATCCGATCGAGGCGAGGACCTCGTCGACGGCGACCCGGCAAGCTTCACGCCGACAAGGGTTACGACTACGACCACCTGCGTAGATGGCTCCGCATGCGCGGTATCCGCCACCGCATCGCCCGCCGCGGCATCGAGTCCACACAACGGCTGGGACGCCACCGATGGGTTGTCGAAAGGACCGTGTCCTGGCTCGCCGGCTGCCGCCAGCTCCACCGCCGCTACGAACGCAAGGCAGAACATTTCCTCGCCTTCGTCGGCATAGCCGCAGCCCTCATCTGCCACCGCCGCCTCACCAAATGAAACGACGTCTTAGAGGTCGTTTCCATCTGGATTGCCCGAAATTGATGTGATCCTCAAGGTGGCCGATCGCGGTGCGGTCGTGACCATGGGTGGAGTCGGTGCCTGTGGGCCGGGTGGTGTGGCGGGTGGGGCGGGATGGCTCTTGTTCTTGTCTCATCCCAGGGTGTCCGGCCCTTGGCGGCCCGCGTGCTTCCGGTGCCACGGCCGCGCGCCTGGGCGCACTCGGTCCGCGGCGGTACGCCGGAATCATGACGACGCGACGCCCGTATCCGAGTGATCTCTCCGACGCCCGCTGGAAGTTGATCGAGCCGGTGCTGTCCGCGTGGCGCTTCGAGCGTCGTGGTCGGGCCCTGGACTTCGGCAGGCCTCCGCGGCACGACCTGCGCGAGATCATGAACGCGATCCTCTATGTGGACCGCACCGGCTGTCAGTGGGCCTACCTCCCGCATGACTTCCCGCCGCACCAGAGCGTCTACGGCTACTTCGCCAGATGGGCGGACGAGGGCGTGTTCGCCCAGCTCAACGGACTTCTCCGGCAGCTTCTCCGTGAGAAGGAAGGACGGGACGCGGAGCCCTCGGCGTGTGTGATCGACGCCCAGAGCGTCAAGACCTCCACCAGCGTCCACGCCTCCGGCCAGGGCATCGACGCGGGCAAGAAGATCGTGGGCCGCAAACGGAGCATCGTCACCGACACGCTCGGCCTTCTCCTCGCGGTGCTGGTCACCGCGGCGAGCGTGCAGGACTCCGTCGCCGGCACCCGGCTCATCGACCAGGTCGCCGCCGACCACCCCGGCATCCGCAAGGTCTGGGTGGACGGAGGCTACCGCCAGCACCTCGTCGAACACGCCGCCACCCTCGGAATCGACATGGAGATCACCGCCCGCAAGCCCGGGAGCAGAGGATTCACCCCGATCCCTAAACGTTGGGCGGTCGAGCGAACCTACGGCTGGCTCATGCTCCACCGCCGCCTGGCCCGTGACTACGAAACCCTTCCCACCCCGCCATGACCGACCTCATGGCTCGCCGCCTCACCGGCGAGAACACCATCTCCTGGCGCGACACGACACACCAGACTAAATAGCCGATCCCGAGATAAAACAGCGGGATAAAACAACCTCTAATAGTGGTGAGGGGAGGACGCATGGGCGTCCACAACGTGCACGAGCGCCGGCTGTCCGCGAAGGGGAGCGAGGTGGGCGCGCTCATCGACACACTGGCGAGTGGGGACGGCGACCGGCTGTGGGCCGGCCGGGACTGGTCCCCGATGGAGTTCGACCGGCTGCTGGGGCTCGATGCGACGGGGGCCACGGCCCGGTGCGCTAGACCGTGGCCGGGTACGCGCCCGGACGCTGGATCCGCTTCGAGTTCACCGGGCCACAGGGCTTCCACGGCTACCACGAACTGGCCGTGCTGCCCGCGGGCCCGGACCACACCCGGCTGCACCACGCCCTCTCCATGTCCACGAGCGGACTGGTCCGCGTCACTTGGCCGCTGGCCTGGCGGCCCATGCACGACGCCTGCGGGTGCGGGTCTCTGGTCTGTTGCCCGGGTGGGCTCGGTGGGGCAGGGGGAGGGCGGGGTCGGCTGGGCGGCAGGATGATGAGACCTGCGCTGGGTTGGGGCGGGGTTCAGGGGGTGCTGAAGACGAGGACGGTGTTGTGGCCGCCGAGGCCGAATGCGTTGGTGATCGCTGAGGTTAGGGGTGTGTGCCGGGCCGGGCCGGTGACGATGTTGAGGCGGAGGTCAGGGTCTTGGTGGTGGAGGTTGGCGGTTGGGGGGATGAGCCGGTGGTGGAGTGTGAGGACGGTCAGGGCGGCTGGCCCCTCCCGAGTGACGCCCGTCCGCAGGTCACCGCGCCGGGGTGGGGAATCAAGGTGAGCAGCAGGTCTGGGGAACCGGTGAGCGCCAGGTGGGGATATTCAACGAGCCTGTTCACCGGTTGGTGAACAGAATGATCTCAGTCCACGCTGTCGGCCACCGTGCGATCGAGGGATACCCGGGGGCCCCTCTTCCCCGACCGCGGCCGAGGGAGAGGGGCGCGCATCAGATGCCGCAGGAGGGCGCCGACCAGAAGCGGCTGGGTCGGTGGTCGACGTGGGTGTGGTCGTCGTGGCCGGGGTAGCCCGGCCCGAGGATGCCGCCGAATCCGTGGTTGCGCGCCTGCTGGGCGAGCTTGCACAGGGAGTGCGGTCCAAACGCGAGGTCAGCCGAGTCTCCGTACAGGTGTCGGCTGTCGGCTGCGCCGCCGACCGCGTCATTGCACGCGCGTGAGCGGAAGCCGCTGGTGATCGTGATCGGCACGTCGCCGAGAGCGTGGCGCATGGCCTGGAGTTTCCACATGGTGCGCAGGGCGTTGGCCTTGGCGGTGTCGGCGGAGACCGCGCCTCCGGCCCAGGTGGTGTTGCAGTCGTTCAGTTCCGCGTAAGAGAAGTTGACGGGCGTGCAGTCGTTGTCCTGCAAGGCGTAGATCTTGCTGAAGGTGGCACTGTCGGCGACGCCGTTGGCGGGCAGCCCGTAGGCCTTCTGGAAGCGGGTCACAGCGGCGGCGGTCGCGGGGCCGTAGGCGCCGTCGATGCCGAGGACCTCTCCGGAGCCGGGGTAGCCGGCGACCCGGATCTGCAGTTGGGTGACGTCTGCGCCAGAGGCCCCCTGCGACAGGGTGCGCGTCCAGGTGAAGCAGCCGTCGGCGTGGGCTGCCCCCGCCGTGGCCACGGTGCTGGCGAACAGGCTCCCGGCGAAAAGGATCATGGCTAGGAGAGGTCTGAAGGGTCGACGGAGCACAGGGTTTCTCCTTGGGTCGTGGAACGGGGGGGATTCGATCGAGGCGGGGGGCTTTGAGCAGGGTGCGCGTGGCTGACGTGGCGTACGTGGCGGGACTGCCGGGGCGATGTGGTCCCCGGTGCACTGGGCCGATCCGGTGCGCTCCCTACTTTCCTGCGTGCAGAGCTGACCAGGTGCCGGGGCCCACGATGCCGTCCGGGCCGAAACCCCTCGATGTCTGGTAGTCGCGTGCGGCCTGTTCCGTGGCGGGGCCGAAGGTCCCGTCGATCCCGACGGTTCGGCCGAGCGCAGCGGTCAGCGAGCGCTGCAGCCGCGTGACGGCTTCTCCGTTCGAGCCGGTCCGCAGGGTGGGGGTGGCGCCCTGGGAGAGCAGCGCCGTCCACGTCTTCGCTCCGATGACACCGTCGGCGGCGATGCCGCGACTGCCCTGGAAGGACTTGGTGGCTGCCTCGGTCGCAGCGTCGAACGTGCCGGTGGGCGTGGACGGGCCCGGGGTATGGCCGGCCCGTTCCAGCAAACACTGGGCGGTGTCGACCAGGCCGCCATTGGAGCCTGCGGACACGGTCGAGTAGGCGGCGGAGTTCAGATTGGTGGAGGCACAAGTGACAGTTCCCGGAGTGCTTTCGACCACGTTGAGGTAGTTGCGGTCGATGCTGATGGTGTCTCCGCCCCAGGTCTCGCTGACGTTGCCGGCGTATTGGTGGATACGCTGGTGGTTCGACCATGCGGCGGAGGGCGCGTAACTACCGGCTTTGATGTCGGCCGAGTTGTTCCACCAGGCGAACCAGATGTGATCGACGCGGGTATAGGCGGGGTTGTCGTACTCGGCGGCGGCGTCCTTGACGCCCGAAGAGGCACTCGAGTAGACACCGGAGAGGTAGCCCCTGCCATGGAGTCGGGTCGTCCATCCGGACAGAAACGACAGGACGGCCGCCTTGCAGGAGGCCGTCGAGGTGTAACCCTCGATGTCGCTGTACAGGACGCTGCCGGCCGGGATGCCGAGGACTTGTGCGGCGGCGGCTGACACGTCTGCGGCTTCGGTGCCCTGGGCGCGGGCGGTGTCCGGGTAGTTGGACATCTTGTTGCCGAGCGGGGAGCAGGGGGCTTGTCGGCCGACGTCGATGGGGATCAGGTGCCAGCCCTTGACGGTCTGGTTGCCCACCCAGGCGGGGGTGAGATGGGGTTGGCCGCAGGCACGGCTGGCGCCACTGATGTAGATGCCGACCGCGCGGTAGGGGGAACGGGCGAGCCAGGTGTCCATGGTGGACTGGGACGGTGCGGCGCAGGTGTCGAAGCCCTTGCCAGTGAAGTTGCCTGGCTGGGGTCCAGTGGCTGTCTGAGCATGTTGGGGCGGTTGCGGGGCGGGGGGCAGGGGAACATGTCGGGCCGCTTCGGTGAGGGTGGCTGAGTCCAGGACACGGCGCACGTCAACCGTGGTGGCGGGAGTATGGGCTGCGGTGACCAGGATGCCGGCGTCTTCGACGGCCACTTGGATGTGGTCGTTGCGGGACGAGGCCGTCGGCGCGGTCGCGGTGCCTGGTCGGGCCCGGGCGGTGAGGTTGTCGGTGCGAGCGGCGGAGGTGACGTCGAGGGGTTCGATGACGAGGCCCTCGGTGCGGCCGACGAGGCCGGCGGGGCAGTCCGTCTGGTCTCCGGGGTGGCCGAGGTAGACCGCCGGACGGTCGAAGCGGACGCATGACCGCGGGTGCTCGACGAGGTCGATGACCTCCCACGTCTGCGGTATCTCCACCTCGTAGCCGTGATACACGACCGTGCGGGTGCCGCTTTCGGCATGGACGGAAGACACGGTCGATCCGCCGGCGGCGATGACCGATAACGCTGTCATCCAGGCGTACAGGGGTCTGACCGGAGCAACGTGCATGGGGGGAGTCTCCTTGAGGGGGCAGATGCGTTCGTGTCACGGGGACACGAGGGCGGCCGCCGGGGCAGGGTTGTCGGCCCAGCCCGGTTTCAGCGATGTTCGTCACATCGCTGCTGCGCGGACCGGACGGGCAGACGAACGGTGGCCAGTGGCGAACGTCATTGCGAGACGGGCTGATGTACTTCGACCTTCTGTCGAGCGGGCTCAGCAGAACCAGCAGTCCTCCACCCAGCTGGTCCTGTTGTGCTTCTCGGAGTTTCCGCGGACCTGGTTGCCGTTGCGCTGCTCCAGGCTCATCCTGTCGCCGCGGTGCAGGTGGCCCATCCAAGTGCCAGGTCGGCTTGGGACCTTGAAGCACAGGTCGGTCGCGCAGACGGTCTTGGTCGCCCGACGTGGCCGTTGTCGGCGCTTGCGGAGGAGGTCGTGCCGAGGATCACCGCCACGACCGGCCCTTTGGCGGTCGGTCCAGTGGCGCATCACGTGGAATCTTCACGCCCTATCTTTCCTTGTTCGAGTGGACAGGTGGGTTCAAGTAGCCTGCGGGCTACCATGAAACGAAGCCGCCGATGCAGTCGCGACGCAGGCGGCGCCAGTCGTTGGGGCCGAAGCCGTGCATCGCCGACCGCCCGTGTGTGCGCCGCCATGGTGTGACCGACCTTGTCCCCCCCCGGTGGAGCGCACGCTTGGCGACCACCGGCCGACGGCCGGTGATGTCGGTATGCATGGTGGCGGAGTCGCAGACGAACACATCGTGCTTCGGGGGCTTTTCCGCCGGGACCGGGTTCGGCATGGGCCGTTCCGGCGAACAACGCCGTCTACACCAGCGCCGCGGCACCCAGGCCGCCGTGCCGACTGGGCGTTGCTACCCCCGCCTTCCAGACAGGCGGATCTCGGATCGTGAGAGGTATAGGGGCCTCGAGGGCGGAGACGGGGTTGTCGACGCCGCCGGAAGTCGGTGGCGCGCAGGGCTCTCCTCCGTCAGGGCATGCTGTGGGGAGCAAGATGAGTTTCGGAGTCGTCAACCCTGGAAGAGGAGAGGTTCGCTGCCGTCATCGCTGCCCGAAGGAGTTGGATGCCGTGCGGAGTGCTGGGATCGAGCCCGCTGAACTCCCGAATTTTCTGAAGGCGGTAACTTAGGGTTCTTCGGTGGATGTTCAAGGCTTTGGCGGTCTTTTCCCGGTCCAGCTCGTGGAAGAACAGCTCGTCGAGGGTGAGACGCAGATCGGTCCCCTGTTCGAGCGGTGCCAGGAAGTCGACGAGCCGGTTCTGCAGTGCCGCCTGTCGGGAGATGGCGAGCTCTATCACCAGTTCGGCCGCCTTGTAGGGGCGTGCCTGTGCATCGGGCATCGCCACCACCACGGACATGGTCTGCTGCAGCTCTCGCAGCGTTTCGGGTACCGATCCCACAGTGGTGGCCAGGGCATGGGCGGCACGTACGGACCGCACCTTTCGAGACGCTGCGGTCACCAGCTCGGCGGACAGGGCTTCCGCAGCGTCCTCGTCCCCGTTCACCGGTAGAAGCACCATCATTTCGTCTCGTCGCGCCTGTGTGGACCAAAGGATCCCGGGCCAGGACCGGAGCAGGCCCCGGCTCCCGTCCAGCGCCCGGTGGAGGGCTCCTTCCTCCTGCAAGAACCTGCAGACGAGGATGAGATAGCTCTCCGGGAGGAGGATGCCCGCCGCCGCGGCCATCGCCGCGGACTCGGTCGACGCGCGTAGCAACTCGGCAAGCAGCTGTCGGCGGGCTTGGAGGGTCTCTCCCCGTTCGACGCGCGCCGTATCGTGGTAGCCCGCCATGGCGGCCGCGAGGATTCGGGCGTTCTCCTGGGCCCCGTACGTGATCAGCTTCGCGAACTCTGCGTAGTTCTTGGAGTTCGCCACCGACAAAATGTCTCGCAGGCCGGCCAGGTGTCCCACCTCGAATCCGTCTCGAACGTCGGACGCGGAGAACGAGTCGAACAGGCACCGACGCGACCCCATGTTCCGGAAGACCTCCAGATCGGAGTCGAGGAAGGGAGCTTGGCCGTTGTCGAACAAGTCGAGCATGCGGACCGTCACGAAATGCAGTTCACCCGGAATCTCTTTGGGGCGTTTCGCATGCAGCTGCGCCACCTTGGGAATCTCGCTCGCCGTCATGTCGAGGATCTTTGAGACAGTGACGTCGCGTCGGGCCTTCAACTGCCTGACGAGCTGGGAATCGTTGATGTGACACACCTCCATCGACAACCGAAGGAACGCCCGAATCGCACCGGGATGGGCGGCCCGAGCTCTGACTGCTCATTTCCAACGTGTGGATGCCCAATTCGCGAACGTCGATGGGGTGATCACCGACCTGCGGGAGAGGCTCAAGGGCCTTCCGGGCCTTGGCGCAGACGTGGCGGTCCATACCAGTCCCGGAAGGGCCCAGACGTGCGGGTACTACACAGCGTGGTTCCGCATCATTTCGACGGCGATGCTAGCCGCCTGGCGCCCTATCCGGGAAGGGCGGCGGGAAGGCAGCCGCGGGGAATGAAGTACCACCCCTGCTGGCCGACGCCATCGGTGCTGTCGGCCCGCGGGTCGCGGATCATCACCCACTTGCCGTCGCGCGAGACGTAGCGCCACAGGACGGTCTGGCCGACCACTATCCGGCCGTTCACCGGCGTGCTGGCCACCGCGGGAACCTTCCAGGGCTGCACGTTGCCGTACCCCTTGATGTGCGACCCGTCCCAGGTCCCGCAGCCGGCCCGTGCCACGGTGGCCACGGTCGCTCCGTCATCGGCGGAGCCCCCGATCTGGCCGTTGGTGAACAGCGAGGTCGGCAGCGTGGCCGCAGCGCCACAACCGTCGGCGGCGGACGCACTTCCGGCGACCGCTCCCGAGAACGTCCACAGGCACGCGTTGAGGTCCCCGTACACCCGGCCCCACCGGTACCCGCCGCTCTGCTCGCCTTGCACGTCGATCGTCCAGTTGCGGTACGCCGTACCCAGAACGTACGAGTGCGGGGCCCGCCGCAACAGTGTGTAATCGGCCGACACATGCTTACGGACCGCGGCTTCGGCGGAGGGCCCCTGCACCAGCAGGGGCACGGCCACACCCACCGCGGCCGCCAATGACAACCCGATGAGCGAGGCACGAACTCGTCTCGACATGGAAATTCCTTCCCTTGGCATGAAATGGTTACCCGGTGACGAGTCGGCAGCATGGTTACGCAGGCTCGGAATTGCGCAGCAGCGGTCAAAGCGTCAATCCTGCCGGCGCCCGCAGCGACCGTATGCACACTCCTGCGGAAGAGGGACCGGGAGCCGGTACACCTCTCTTCCGCCAGAGCACGTGCCGTGCACCTGACAGGCGAGCCAAGCATTCATCACAGTGGGCGCGACAAGCAAGGGCTGCAGGCAACAATATCCGCACTCGAAGGTGCTTTGCGCAGAAGGGCAATTGTCGGGCCGCCAGGTTTTCCTCGTTGCGCATAGGCCGACGCCGCCATACGTGATGCACTCCTGCCGATGCGCGGCCGCCGAATCGCGGGCCGCCAGCTCCCGGAGGTAGCGCGTGATACGTCGCATGTCCGCAATCCTGGCCATTCCGGCCGCCACTCTGCTTGCCTGGGCCGGTGCCACAGCACCGGCTTCGGCAGCTCCCGCCGACAAATCGCATGTCCTGTCCAGCTGGACCCAGACCAGCGCCATCAGTTACAACGCCTTCATGTCGGCGCGCAACAACGAGGGGTCCTGGTCGGCGTACGGCTTCAACTGGTCCACGGACTACTGCTCCTCGTCGCCCGACAATCCGCTGGGCTTCCCGTTCAACCTCTCCTGCGCTCGGCACGACTTCGGTTACCGCAACTACAGAGCCGCCGGACAGTTCGACGCCAACAAGCCCCGGCTGGACAGCATGCTCTACGAGGACCTCAAGCGGGTGTGCGGTTCACACGGATACAGCACCTCGAAGAAGGCGTCCTGCAACAGCCTCGCCTGGACGTACTACAAGGCAGTCAAGCAGTTCGGCTGACCCGCCCGGCCGACCCGCGTTGCACCAAGAGCCGTAGTCAGTGGGCCGGCAAAGTGAGCAGAGAGCGGCCGATGCGCCACGCGTCGCGCCGCGCTCCTCGCCCACCCCGACAGACCGCAACGCCCAACGGCGTCGTGGGGCACGACATGAACCGCGCCCACGCCTGTTCCCGACTTCAGGAACAGACCAGAAGAGTCGGCAGTCGCCAAGATCGGACACGGAAGCCGGTCGTTTGATGGTGACGGTCCACCGTCCAGGGCTGTGGGCAAGCCCAGTACGTGGTGACGAGACCCTGCCGTCCCTGCCCCACCACTTCAAACGCCCTGCTGTCCGCTGGGAATGCAGGACCGGACTCCGTGCGCGGCCTGCACCCCCGTCTTCGGCGCCGGCAGCCTCATCTGCCGCCGTCGCCGCGAGAAGAGCCACCCGTGATCGCGATACGAGCTCTCAGGCGGTGACGGGGCCGTCGGTCCAGAAGTTCCTGGCCAGTGCGCGCCGTTCTTGCCAGAGCGTGTCCTTGTCGCGAAAGGCGAGTATTCCGGCTGCCTGGTCGGCGTCGTTGACCTGCCAGCCGCCGTTGACGGCTCCGGTCAGTCCTGCGCTGAGCTTTTCGAAGGCCTGAGCGGTTTTCAGGTCTGCTTCGACGCCGCTGTTGATGATGAACTTCAGTTGTCGGACTGCCTGCTGATTTTTGTTCAGCAGCACTTCCACCAGTTCGTTCACTTCAGTGTCGAGGCGGTCGTCGGGCACGACCCGGTTCCACAAGGTGAGCTCCGCAGCCCGGGAGGCGGGGTGTAGGGCACCGAGGAGGTTGATCTCCTTGGTCAGCCGCCGCCCGATGAGCCGCGCCATTCGGGTGGTGCCGCCCCATCCCGGGGTGATGCCGACGTCGACCTCTGGCATGCCCCACTTCGCGCTGTAGGCGGCGACCACGAAGTCGCATGCCATGGTGATCTCCAGCCCGCCACCCACCGCGAACCCGTTCACCTTGGCGATGGTGACCTTGTCGAGCTCCTCCAGGGTGTCGGCCATGTGCTGGTAGCCGGTGACGCGGCGCATGACGTCGTTGGCGTCGCCCCATCGGTGCATCTCCGTGATGTCGTCACCCGCGCAGAACGTGCCGCCGGCGCCCTGGATCACCAGGACTTTGATGTTCCGGCTGTCCCGGACCACCTCCAGCGCGTGGATCAGTTCGTCGGAGAGGGCGATCGACAGGGCGTTGCGTGCCAGCGGCCGGTTGAGGGTGATCCGTGCGACCGGACCGTCCTCCTCGACGAGGAGCTGTTCGTACGCACTGACGTTGTGGGATGTGGGAGCTCCCGCATGTGGGGCTGACATGAGTCCATCCGGATCGGTCACTGATACTCCTGGGCAGTCGGTTTCAATTCGCTACCGACCATAGAGTGACACGGTCGCAATTTGCAACCGACCGGCGTAGGGTGATGACTCAAGCAATCACAGGGAAGGGCTTGGGGATGGCTGAGCAGGATCGGCTGACGCGACGCGACTCCGTCGAGGCCGCCCTGAACCAGGTCGGAGACCGCTGGACCTTCCTGATCCTGCGTGAGTGCTTCTTTGGCGTGCGGCGTTTCGCCGACTTCCAGCGCAACCTCGGCATAGCCCGCAACATGCTCTCCGACCGTCTGGACAAGCTCGTCGGACACGGCATCCTGAACCGCCGCCCGTACAGCGAGCGCCCGCCACGCGAGGAATACCTGCTGACCGACAAAGGGCGTGACCTGTACGGCGTCACCGTTGCCCTCATGAGCTGGGGAGACCGGTGGCTCTCCGATGAGCCACCCCTGACCCTGACGCACCGCGCCGACGGCGGCGCAATCGAACAGATCCTGCGCTGCTCGGACTGCGGCACCTACCTCGACGCGAGGGACGTCCACTACCACGCGACATAGCCCGCCAGCGATCCAGCGGTCTATTGGAATTTCCGGGCCCAGGCGGTCATCCACGGCTCCAGCGTCGGTCCGAGAAGGACGCGAACTACGAGGGTGGCATGGCCCGACCCACGGCTCATACGCCGCCCAGTGAACGGTCTCGGCGACCCCGTTCGACGAGCCGTGGCAGCGGCTGCGCGAACGGACCGGCATCCGGGACTACCTGATCTTTTCGTAAGTTCGGTGGGTGTGGTGGCCGTGGGGCCTTGACCCCGGATTTTGAACACGTCTATGCGGCTTGGGTCAGGGTAGTTGCAGCTGGCTGGAGGTCGCTCTCGTAGGCGATCGGGGACCGGTGGCCGAGGCCCGAGTGCCGGCGGCGGGTGTTGTATCGGGTCAGCCAGCGGAACGCGTCGAGCCTGGCCTCGCGCTCGCTCGACCAGGCTTTGCGGCCTTTCAGCGTCTCCCTCTTGAAGGCGGCGTTGAAGCTTTCTGCGGCTGCGTTGTCGGCACTGGATCCGATCGCGCCCATGCTCTGCCGGATCCCGGCTGACCTGCAGATTTCAGCGAAGGCCCTGCTCGAATATTGGGATCCGTGGTCCGTGTGCATGATCGCTCCGGCCAGGTTTCCACGGGTCCGCTCGGCTGCCGCCAGGGCGTCAATGACGAGCTCGGTTCGCAGGTGATCGGCGATCGCCCATCCGGCCAGCCGGCGCGAGCACAAGTCGATGACGGTCGCGAGGTAGAGCGGCTTCGCGCCGCTGACCGGCAAGTATGTGATGTCGCCGACGTACTTTCTGTTGACGTCGGCTGCGGTGAAGTCACGGCCGATCAGGTCCGGTGCCTTCGCCGCGGACTGGTCCGCGACGGTGGTGCGGTGCCGGCGGCGCAACCGGACTCCCTCGAGCCCGATGGTCCGCATGATCTGGCGACTCGTTTGTGGTTGACCACAGGACCCTCCTCGTCACGGAGTTCCGCGGTGATTCCGGGGGCCCCGTAGGTGCCGTCGGAGTCCTGGTGGATCTTGCGTATCCGGGCCGCGAGCCCGGCCTCGACGCTTTGCCTGGCCGCTCTCGCGGCCGCGGTGCGACGCCAGTAGTAGAAGCTCGAGCGGGCCAGGCCGAGGATATCGCAGAGCCGCTTCACGCCGTGACGGCGCTGGTGATCGTCAACGAACTGGTAGCGGTTCACCAGCGCGTCTCCGTCGCGAAATACCGGGCCGCCTTGCGGAGAATGTCCCGTTCTTCCTCGAGCTCGCGGATCCTCTTGCGGGCGGCGGCCAGCTCCGCCTGAACGGCGTCGCCGACGGCCTGCGAGGTGGCCGGCGGTGCGGAGTGGGCGCCGGGTCGGCGGCCGTCGGCGGCCCGGATCCAGTTCCTCAGCGTCTCGGTGTTCACCCCGAGATCAGCGGCGACCGACTTGATCGTCGCTCCCGGCCTCGAGCGGTACAACGCGACGGCGTCCGCCTTGAACTCGGCGGGGTAATGCTTCATCCCCACAGGGACTCCGTTCTCCTGGACCATCAAGATCCAAGTGTCTCCGGTGTCCAAAATCCGGGGTCAAGGTCCACCGCCGGACTCATCGAGGTCCTGGAGCAAATCAAGGTGTTCTGCCGCGGCGAGCGAGTGGTCCTGGTCTGGGACGGCCTGTCCGCCCACTGGAGCCGGGCGATGCGGGCCTGGGTCGCCGAACAGGACTGGCTCGCATCAACACCAACCCCCGACTGCCATGGTCATTCCTCGCCCATACCGGCTTGACCATCCGCCCACCACACCCACCGAACTTACGAAAAGATCAGTAGGGCATGTATCGAAAGTATTTCTGGAGCGGCTTTTCGGTCGCTTCGTCCTGGTGCGGCCATGGCGAACTACGTGCTGGTTGCAGGTGCGCGGCTCGGATCGTGGGCGTGGGATGAGGTGGTGCCGCATCTGAAAGCGGCCGGCCACGGCGTCTACCCGCTGACGCTGCCCGGTCTCGCCGAGAAGCAAGGTGTGCCGGCCGGGCAGCAGATCCACGTTCAGGACATCGTTGACGAGGTCGAGCGTCACGATCTGCGTGAGGTCGTCCTGGTATGTCACAGTTACTCGGGCATCCCAGTCGGTCGGGCCGCCGAGCGGGTCCGCGACCGGCTGGCAGGCCTGGTCTTCGTCGACTCCAGTGTTCCGGCCGATGGCGAACCGTTCGTCTCCTCCTGGCCGGACGGTGGGGTGGTGTTGAGGGCGTCGATCGCCGAGAACGGGGGATTTTGGCCGGTCGCGCCTGCGGCCCACTTCGAGGGTCGCGGTCTCACCGATGAGCAGGTCGCGCGGATCGTTCGCGGCTCGACGCCGCACCCGGGCGCCACGCTGACCGAACCCGCCGTGCTGGAACGGCCGCTCAGTGACCTCCCGGCGACGTACATCAAGTGCACGCTCGGTTACCCCGAGCCGAGCGACGACATGGCAAAGCTACTGGTCAGCGAGCGCTGGCGGCTGATCGAGATGGTCACCGGCCACTGGCCGATGTTCTCCCAGCCGCGCGAGCTGGCGCAGATTCTCCTCGACACAGTCGGGGAGTGATCGTAGTTCCACGCTTGCGGACTCTTTGTCGGCGTGTTTCACGAGCGCCGTTCACAGCCATTCGTTGATGGCCGCGACGAGGACGGTCGCCTCATGGCGGACCGCCAACTTGTCGTATCGCGTGGCGACGGCCCGGTGCCTCTTGAGGCGGTTGATTCCGCACTCGACCGCGTGGCGCTCGCGGTAGTCGACCGGGCCGAAACACGGCGGCCGGCCGCCACGGGAGCCGAGCTTCCTGCGGTTACGGACCTGGTCGACCTTGTCGGGGATGGTGCAGCGGATCCCCCGGCGGCGCAGGTAGGAGCGGTTCCTGTGGGAGGCTTACACCTTGTCGGCGCCCACTCGATCGGACGGACCGGCCGGCCCACCCCGATGCGTGGCACGCGGACCTTCTCCAGCACCGTTCGAACTGCGCGAGTCCCCACGCTGCCCAGCCGTCACCACGATCGACATCGGCTTCTGGCCCTGCTCGACAGCCAGGTGCAGCTTGGTGGTGAACCCACCGCGCGAGCGTCCCAATCCGTGATCATCGGGCTCGGCGAAGACACCGCCCGGCGGTTCCTTCTGCAGGTCACCCTGCCTGCGAGCCCCGGCCGCATGTTGATGGGCGCGGCAGGTAGAACGGCCACCACCACGATGACGGCCACGAAGGCTGCGATCGGCAGACCGAACGCCACCACGACGAAGACCAATTCCATGGACAACCTCCCCTTCCGCCCGAGCCGTCTGGCGCAAAGCCCGACCTTCGCACCCGGCCTGCCCAGTCCAGGGGTGCGGGAAAGGCGGTGATGTCCACCCGGGGGTGGGCCTAGCTTCTGCAACGGGCACAGCAGAGCAGCCACGCCTCATACCCACGGTGTACGCCCGACCCGGCGCGGGAGGGCCCCCGGCAAGGAACTAGGAGCAGGGCTGTCGTGCGGCCTCACCCTGCTGCAGGCTGTCCACGGGCGGCGGCCGCCGCCCTCGCGGGGTCAACCCGGGGGAGGACGACGCCACGCCGGGCCGCCTCTACTCTGCGGGAATGCAGGCGGCCAGAAAGCGGATGCGCGTGGGATCCGTGGGTGGTCGACGCGGTCCTGGCGTGTGGCATGGCGGTAGTGACGATCGTCTACGGACGGCAGAGCTTCGCCGCCCGATACCAGGACGAGGGCTGGCCGCCCTTCGGCCTGATGGCCATCACCCTCAGCCTGGCGGTGACTCTTCCCCTGGTGATGCGGCGGCGAGCCCCCTGGGTGGCTCTCATCCTCTCCTGCGGGGCGCTCATCGCCTACACCGCGGCCGGGTTCCAGCCGTCGTCAACGTGTGGTCACCGCTGTTCGCTTGCTACACGGTCATCGTGCGCAACCCGGCACGCCGGGCGGCGTGGGCCGCACCCGCCACCGCGGCAGCCTGGATCGGAGCCGGCCTGGCAGCCCACCTGTCGATCGAAATGTCGCTGGCGCAGACCGTCATCGGTGTCGGCGTCGTCTGGGCGTGGGCCACCGGAAGCCGCCACCTCGCCCAGCGCAATGTCCAACTCGCCGAACTGACCGCACAACTGCGACGGGAGCGGGAACTAGAGGGTAGGCCGCTGGGCCGCACGCTCGGGAGGAAGCGGGCGGCCACGGCTTGCGAACGGATGCCGGGTGCGAGCCCTTCCAGACGTCCGACGAGCCAGCGCTCGAAGGACGGCTCGCTGTCGTCCTCGAAGATCGGCCGGATCCAGCCGCGGCGGGGCAGGGACCTGACGCCGGAGTCCACGGCCTGCCCGCGGCGAAGACGACCATCGAGAGGACGACATCGGCGAAGAGCACGGCCGCGAAGGAGACTCCGAGGAGCCCGCCAAAGCGGGGTGACTTCGATCTCCGCAAACTCGCAGGCCACTCGCCACACGGTGGGGCCGCCGCCGCGCCACTCGATCAGGCCGACGTCGTCCGGGCGGATGTCGTGGGGGTCGAGGCCGGCCTGCCGCAGGAACTCCAGAAGATCACGGGGGTCGAGGGCGTGGCCGAGGATTTCGCCGTCGCAGCGGACCCGGCGCCCGCCCTGGGTGTCGGGCGGGTAGACGATCAGGCGTCGGGCAGATCAAGGTCCGCCGCCGGGATACCGCCGAGGCGAGCATCGGGGCCGTCACCGGCACCTTGACCCGCCCGCAGCTCCTCATCCTCGGCCGCCACGACCAGGCGGGCCGGCTGCGCACGGAGGCGGCCCGCCTGGTCGCCGAGCATCTGACGGCCGCCGGCCCCGGGTACCCCTGGGTCGGGGTGCGGTTCGCGCCGAGTACCCGCTGGCCTGGGACAGCTCGACGAGGACGGTCCGTTGTGGGAGGCGGCGGTCGATCTGAGCGGTCCGGAAGCCGAGGCCGCCGCCCACCTCGGCGTGGTCCGCGACGCAGCCGTTCCCCTGCCCGAGCCGCTGACCGCCCTCCTGGCCTAGCTGGCGCAGGAACTGTCCAAGACGGCGGTGCGCTCGCCGATGGTGGCGTTGAAAGCGCTGGCCGACCTGAGGTACATGATGGCCGGTGCCGGGCAACGCGGCCCGGGCGGTCCTCCGGGTCGGCGGCGTGCTGCCGGCAGCCACGGCCGTCAGGCCCGCGGCGGCGACGTGTGGTGCGCGCCCACCGGTCGGCGCGTCGGCGAGGTGTTCCTGGAGCGTCTCGCGAGCGCGGTCGGTCATCCAGCCGGTGTCGACCGGGCCGGGGTTGACGGCGTTGGCGGTCACGCCGAGTGCGGCCAGTTCCCAGGCAGCGGCCAGCGTGATCCGGTCCAGGGCACCCTTGCTCGCTCCGAGACGGCCTTGCGTTCAATGAAGGTGGCACGTGACATGTGGGTTTAGCTCACCTTCCGATATGACTTTCGATGTGATTTCCGACCCGCTGATCGGCTACTACAGGCCGGCGAGTTGGCGCTGGGTCCGCGTGCTCGACCAGGGCCCGGTAGACGCTGGCGACGCTCGGGGACTGCCCCCGGCGCTTGCCGGTGATCAGGTTGGATGGTCTCGACGGTCTCGCCTGCGGCCCGGCGTCCCAGCACGGTGTGCAGCATGTCGTCGGTGGTGACCGGAGGCCGGCCGCCCGGTTCCGTGAAGGGGCCGTCTCCGCCTCCTGAGGTCAGCGGGTGGTGCGGCGCAGGAGTGCTTCGGAGGCGTCCAGGAAGCGGTCGTTGTAGTCCGGGTCGAGTCCGGCGCTGGGCAGGATCACTTGGGCCTTGTTGTTGAACATCAGGGCGGTGCGGCCGTTGAGGTCGTCGGTGAAGAGCAGGGGGACGATCCTCGCCGCGTAGGTCTGTGGGGAGGGGCCGGCCAGCCCGACCACGGCTTCGGCCAGTCGGTGCAGGAGGCTGCCCTCCCCCAGATAGTTGGAGCGGATATCGGTCTTGATCAATCCAGGGTTCAGGCCGAAGTACGCCGGGCCAGGCAGTCTGCGGTCGCCCGCGAGCACGAGGATCTCGTTACCGGCGACGGTGTTCATGTGCGCGGCCATCGGTTTGTAGCCGTGCTCGGAGTTCAGATCGTCGAGCCGGCCGGTGTTGCCGGTACCGGGTGCTCCCATGATGAACACCCGCGGCTGGGGCGCGCTGTTCGGGCGGGCGGTTCCCAGCCTGGGGCCGAGGCCGTGCAGGAGCGCGAGGCGGCTGAGGTAGCTGACGGCCAGGTCCCGCTCGATGCCCTCGGGGGTTTCCTCGCGGGTCTTGGCCGCCATGATCCCCAGCGAGAAGAAGGCGACGTCGTAGGTTTCCGCGGGAAGGTCCCTGCCCAGCCGGACCGCCTCGCGCATCGAGGACAGGTCCGCCTGGACGAAGGTGAGCCGGTCCGTGGTGTGGTCGCGGAGGGTCCGTCCCACCACGGTCACCTGGGCGCCGAGGGCCAGGGACTGCTGGGCCACGGCCCGGCCCAGGCCGCCTGTCCCGCCGACGACGAGTACGCGCCTGGATGTGAGTTCCAGCTGCTCGAGGGAGGGGGTGTCGATGGTGGTCGTGCGGTCGACGGTGCCGTTCAGCCGCATTTTTGGCTTCTTCGGCGCTGCCGGGCTGTGGGGGCCAGCTTTCATTGCGGGTGCCTTCGTTCCTTGGTCCGGTTGCGTGTGTCGGGTCAGGGCAGGGCGGGGTAGTCGGTGTAGCCGTGTTCGTCGCCGCCGAAGGTGGTGGCCGGGTCGGGGGTGTTGAAGGGGCCGCTGCGGTCGAGGCGCTCGGGTAGGTCGGGGTTGGCCAGGAAGAGGGCGCCGTAGGCGATCAGGTCGGCGGTGCCGTCCTCGATCAGGTCCAGCTCCTGGGGGCCGGTGGGCTCGTTGCCGGTGAACGGGTTGAGGATGAAGGTGCCCGGCCACTGGCGGCGCAGCCGAACCGTCAGCTCGCGGGATCCGGGGGACTCCATCTGGTGCAGATAGGCCAGCTTCAGGGGGGCCAGGGCTTCGACCAGGGCGGAGTAGGTGACCTCCACGTCGTCCTGGTCGGTTTCGGAGATGTCGTTGAAGGGGTTGCCGGGCGACATGCGGAAACCGACCCGCTCCGGGCCGATCGCCTCGGCGACCGCCTTCGCCGTCTCCACCGCAAAGCGGATGCGGCGCTCCGGAGAACCGCCCCATCCGTCGGTTCGTGTGTTGGAGTTCGGGGCGAGGAACTGGTGGATCAAGTAGCCGTTGGCGCCGTGCAGTTCCACGCCGTCGAAGCCGGCCTCGACCGCGTTGTGGGCGGCGGTGGCGTAGTCGGCGATGGTCTGGGCGATCTCGGCCTCGGTCAGCGCGTGCGGGGTGACGAAATCCCGCGGGCCCTGGTGGGTGTAGACCTGGCCTGCGGCCTTGACCGCAGAGGGGCCGACGGGGGTCAGGCCCATCAGGCTCGGGTGGCCGACCCGCCCGGTGTGCATCAGCTGCAGGAAGATCACCCCGTCACGCTCGTGGACGGCGTCGGTGACCTTCTTCCACGCCTCGATCTGTTCGGCGGAGTGGACGCCCGGGGTGTTCGGGTAGCCCTGACCGACCGCTGACGGCTGGGTGCCCTCGGTGACGATCAGGCCGGCACTGGCGCGCTGCCCGTAGTAGGTGGCCATCAAATCAGTGGCTGACTGGCCGGGCCCGTAGGCGCGGCTGCGTGTCATCGGCGCCATCACGATGCGGTTGGCCAGACGCGTGCCGGCCAGGTCGTGGGGGGCGAAAGCCTTGTTCATGTCTCGTTCCTCGTTCGTACGGGCCCCTCGCAGGACCGCCGACATGCATCACATTACCTGTTCGAACAAGTAAAGTCGCCCGGGCATTCCCGCCCCATGCGACTCGACTGGAGAGGACGGATTTTGTACTCTGTCAGCGCTCGGTCCTGGTCGCTATAGAGGGCAGGGCTCGGACATAGATGTTCGAGCAGTTACCTGAAGGAGCGCAGCATCACATGATCGGCCCAGCCTCCGAGGCATCCGGACCTGATGCTGCCGAGGCGGCCGGTATGCCGATGCCGCCCTCGGTCCAGGCCGGGCTGCTGGCTCATGCGATCATCCGGGTGGCCCGGCTGCACCGCATGCTCGCCGGGCAGCTCCTGCGCCGGGTCGGCCTCCACCCCGGCCAGGAACTGGTGATGATGCAGCTGTGGGACCTGGGGCCTCAGCGTCAGATCGACCTGGTCCGGCTGCTGGTTCCGACGCCGTCACCATGACCCGCACGGTCAAGCGGCTCGAACACGCCGGCTTCGTTCGCCGCCGCCCCAGCCCCACCGACAAGCGGGCGGCCATCATCGAGCCGACCGAGGCCAGCCTCGTCCTGCGGCACCAGGTCGACGAGGTCTGGGCGGAGCTGGAGGAATGTACCGCCGGGCAACTGCCCGGTGAGCGGTAGGCCGAGGCTGTCCAGATCCTGGAGCAGATCGAGGCAAATCTGGCCCTCGCCACGGCCCGCCACGCGCAACAGGAAGCCGGCGGCCAGGCGGCACCACCCGAGGGTCAGGCCGGTCACATGCAGCGGCGCCCAGGGTGCAAAGCGGTGACCGATGCCTCGCCCCGTGGCCCTTGACGAAGGACATAGAGCCCCCGCGGTCGGACGTCGCCGCGCGAACCGGTGTCATGTGGTGCGTTTCTCCGTGCACATGTCGTCGTCGCGGTGGGCGGTGAGGAGTCCGTTGAGCGGGATGCGGGCGCTGACGCGGTAGCCGCCGATGTCATCGGGGCCGGCGGTGAGGTGGCCGCCGAGCATGGTGGTGCGTTCGCGCATGCCGAGGAGTCCGTGGCCGGAGTCGGGGGAGGGTGGAGCGGGTGAAGTGGAGGCGGTGTTGGTGATGTCGAGTTCGAGGACATCGTCGGTGTGGGCGAGGCGCAGGTGGACGTGGGCGCCGGGGGCGTGGCGCAGGCAGTTGCTGAGCGCTTCTTGTGCGATGCGGTAGAGGGCAAGCTGCGCGCCGGGATCGAGGGGCTGTGTGGGGCGGTCTGTGATTTCGGTGGTCACGGTCAGTCCGGTTCCGCGGACGTTGGCCACGAGCGCATCGAGGTCGTCGAGGTTGGGCTGCGGGCCGTGGGGGTTGTCGGTGTCGTCGGAGCGCAGTACTCCGAGCATGCGGCGAAGTTCGGTGAGGGCGTCCAGTGCGTTCTGCCGGATGCCCGCCAGGCTTTCCGCCAGCTCGGCCGGGCTGTGGGTGAGGTGGGGGGCGACGTGGGCCTGGATGAGATCACCGACATGTGATGGGCGACGACGTCGTGCAGTTCGCGGGCGATGCGTCCGCGTTCCCGGAGCAGGGTGCGCTGGGCTCGTTCCATGGTGGTGAGCGCGGACTGTTCGGCGAGTTGGGTTCGGGCTGTGTGTCGGCCGCGCAGGGTGGCGCCGAGAACGACGGCGAGCGAGAACAGCACCAGCGTCAGGAAGGTGTTGGTCTGGTGCGGGCCGGTGGCCGCGAGCTCGATCACGGCGGGATGACGACGGAGGCGGCGAGGGCCACGCATGCTGCGGGGGCGCGGACGCGTAGGGAGAGCAGGAGGAGTACCGCGGCGTGTGCGACGAGGCCGGGGACGGTCCAGGGCCAGGGCGTGTTGTCGACGAGGTGGGGAGTATTGGCAGCGGCTGCGATGCCGGCCCCTGTCAGGGACAGCCACGAGGCGGGCGCGGGGTGGGCGAGGGCGAGGAGCAGGGCGCCGCCTTGCAGCAGGGCGAGGAGGATGCCGTAGCCCGGCCGAGTTCGTTGCGGTGGCCGAGTTGGTCGCTGTCGGCGATGAGGATGACTACAGCGGCCACGGAGATGAGTGAGTGGGGCAGCCGGCCGAGCCGGGTCCGCGCGAGGGGCGCAAGTGGGGCGGACCTGAGCGTCAGGAGGTGCTGGCGCAGAAGGCGCGTCGCCTTCCGGATCGCCTTCACGGCCCGGGGCTGGTCGGCCGGGGGTATGTCGTTCACGGCGTCCCTGTATGGAGTACGGCTGTCACCCGGGCGCGGGGGCGGGCCGGGGGAGCAGTGTTCATGGCTTGAGCGCTGCGTCGGCTGTGGCCGCCGAATGGAAGGGGCAGGAGGCGTCGCTGTGCACCGCACGGGGCGGCACCGCGACGGTGACGACCGGTGAACAGGCGCGGCGTGACCCGTTGGGTGGTTCCTGGCTTGGGGGTTGGGGGGTCTCGGACCGAAGTCAGGGCCTGCCGGTCGTGGCCGTCGTCACCCTGCGGAGCCGCATTTCCGCGTAGCTCTGAAGTATTGCTGGCCCGGCACTCCCAGATGTGTGGCGCATGCCCACCGGTGGGCGGGCGGTGGGACGTCGTAGGCCCTCCACGGCAACGAAGTGGACGGCGGGCTCACGGTCAGGGTGTTTGTTCGGGGCCGGGGGTGGGGGGCAGTGCGTCGGGGTTGAGGTGGGCGACCAGGCGGTGGAGGAGGCGGTGGACCGCGGTCTGCTCCGGAGGTTCCAGAACGGCCAGCGCCTCTTCGTTGACCTGCCGGACGACTTCTCTCGCCTGCTCCAGCAGGCGGGAGCCGTCGGGAGTGCTGTGCAGGCACAGGATGCGGCGGTTGGTGGGATGGGGCGAGCGTGTGAGCAGCCCGCGGTCGGTGAGGCTGGCCACGGCAGAGCCCATGGACTGGGCGGTGATGCCGGCGTGACGGGCGGCGTCGGCGCTGGAGATCCCCGGCTGGCGCTCGGCGTGCTGGAGGGCGTTGTACTGCGCGAGGTTCAGCTCGAGAGTGCGCAGTTCTCTCTCCAGGCGGGTGGCCATGGCCTGGGCGAAGTGCCAGGCCAGATAGCCGGTGTGGATGGGCTGCTCGCTCACATGGACTGCACTTGTAAGGCAACTTATGTTTTACTGCTTCGGTTATCAGGCACCTTACAACTCGTGGACGGTTCTCCTCATGCCAGCCCCCACCCCCCTGAATCTTGCCGATGCGCTACCGGCCAACCACGGGGACATACCCGATCCCGCCCCCGAACCGCATCCTCGCTCCGGCCTGAAGGGCGTTCTGCTGCCCGTCGCCGTCGTGCTCGCCATCGGGACGATCTTCGTGAGCGTCTACCTCGCGGCCTTCCACGCTCCCCGCCCGCATGACCTCCCCGTCGCGGCCGTAGGCACCGCCGCCGAGGCGCACCGCCTGGAAGCCGACTTGGAGCGGGCCCTGCCCGGAGGCTTCGAGGTCCGGCCCTACGGCGACGAAGCCGCAGCCCGCGAGGCGGTCGAGCACCGCGAGGTCTACGCCGCCTACCTCCCCGACCTCGGTCAGGGCAGCGGCAAGCTGTTCTACGCCGGCGCCAATGGGCCCTCCGTGACCGGCACCCTGACCGCCGCCTTCGGCCAAGCCGCAGCGCAGGACGGCCCGCCCCCGGCCGGCGAGGACATCCTGCCGGTGTCCGCCGGCGACACCCGAGGCCTGTCGGTCTTCTACGCCGCCTTCGGCCTGGTCCTGGCCGGCTACCTCTTCGGCATGATGACCTACCAGGCCGCGCCCGCTCTGCGCTTTCGCCAGCGCATCGCCAGCCTGACCCTCTTCGGCGCCCTCGGCGGCATCATCGTCGCCCTCCTCGCCGGCGACACCGGTTTCGGCGCCCTCCCCGGCTCCTTCGCCGGCACGGCCGCGGTGACCGGTCTGATGGCCATGGCGGCGGGCGGCGCGACCATGGCGATCGTGAAATGGACCGGATCCGCGGGCGCCGCCATCGCCTCGGTGATCCTGCTGATCTTCGGCAACGCCACCAGCGGCGGCGTCATGCCCCCCTTCTACCTGCCCGACTGGCTGCATCCGCTGTCCGGCGTGCTGCCCGTCGGCGCGGGGGTGCGCGCCCTCCAGGGGATGTCCTACTTCCACGCTGACGGCCTGTGGTCCGGCCTCGCCGTGCTGGCCGCTTGGATCATCGCCTGCGTGGCCCTGCTCTACCTGCGCGATACCCGCAGCGCCCGCAAGGCCCGGCTGCGCACCGCCTGAGGGATGTCTGCCGCCTGCCCTCACCGGCCCCGCGAACTG
Organism: Streptomyces sp. Tek67B01; assembly: GCF_055231995.1. Lineage (NCBI taxonomy): Bacteria > Bacillati > Actinomycetota > Actinomycetes > Kitasatosporales > Streptomycetaceae > Streptomyces > Streptomyces sp. Tek67B01. The sequence continues at coordinate 100,802 of NZ_JBUYUY010000001.1, read as the reverse complement.
CCGAAGTTCGCGGGGCTTGCGGGGTCGGCCTCGGCCTCGAAACAGGTCCTTCTCATGACGAGGCCCCCGCCCAGGCCGCCGGCAGAAGCTGTACGGCGACGGCGAACAAATCAGCCTCGACCGGCTCGTGCTGCGTTCCCCGCCAGGCCGGCACACGTCCCCTCCCGGACCGCCCTACTAGCCGGGAACAACGAAGGACGGACATGACCACCACCCCCATCACCGAACCAGCTCTCGAGGGCTTCGCGCACCACTACGCCGACGTCAACGGCACCCGCCTGCACTACGTGACCGGCGGCCAGGGGGAGCCCTTGGTGCTCTTGCCGGGCTGGCCCCAGACGTGGTGGCAGTTCCACCAAGTCATGCCCGCCCTCGCCGAGCACTACCATGTGATAGCCGTCGACTACTGCGGCATGGCCGCCTCGGCCAAGCCCCGCCGATGGTTACAACAAGAAGACGATGGCTCGCGACATCTACGAACTCGTCCGTCACCTCGGGCACGAGAAGGTCAACATCGCGGGTGAGGACATCGGTGCGATGGTCGCCTACGCCTTCGCCGCCAATCACCCCGAGCCACCCTTCAGCCAGGACATCGAAGACGCCCGCACCTACGGTCAGTTGACCATGCCCGTCCTGGCCACGGGCGGCCTGAACTTCGCCTTCGTCCCCGCCCTCCTCGACGGCAAAGCGAGCGACGTGCGCTACGTGGAGTTCAAGGGCGCCGGCCACTTCCTCTCCCAGGAGCGACCCGAAGACCTCACCCGCGAACTCCAGCAGTTCTTCGGCTGACACGTACCCGGCCGCCGACCGGCCCTCCGCCACCACCATCCTGCGGGGGCCGGGGCCGTTCTCGCGGCAGAAGCCGACCGACGAACCCAGGACACCGCCGAACCGGCCCTCGGCGCGCCGGCACGCGTCGCAACCCCACAGATACCGACACCCCGACTTTCACATGGACGCAGCTCATCGGACGAGGTATCCCGCATCGGTTGAGTGCCGCCTGAGGCCCAAGGAGAGAGCCCCTGCGCTCCTCGACATGCGGCAGGTGGTGCTGGATGTCCGGTCCTGTCCGAGGAGATCATCGGCAAGACATGTGGTTCGCTTCCAGAAGGCTGGTGGTCTTACGAGCGCCGACGAGAACGCAGGGACTGGGGCACATGACCGAGTGCCGCGGCAGGCCGCCGTGACATTCGTGACCACCGAGCATTTCACCTTGCAGGGAGCGCGAGCCGCGACGACCAGCGAATCGACCAGCCGGGCGACGATGTTCATCGGTTCGGTGTCCGCCGGGATGGTGGCCCTCGGGCTGATCACCACGGCGACCGGCATCGGCACCGCGTTCTACGCCTTCGGCCTGATCTTGCTGTCCACGTTGTCGTTCGTCGGGGTCGTCACCTTCGACAGGGTCCTCCAGTCCGGGATCGAAGACCTCCGCTACGCCCAACGGATCGCTCGGCTGCGTGCCTACTACTTCGAGGTAGCCCCCGAGCTGACCGACTACCTGGCCAGTGTCCCGCCCTCGCAACGCTTTGCCCTCCAGGGATTGCACGGCGGGTACTGGCAGGTCTTCCGGACGATCGCCGGGATGATCGGCGTGGTCACCGCGGTCCTGGCCGGCTCGGTTGCGGGCCTGCTCGCCGTGCTCGTATCCGACCACTCGGCCGTCGCCGGATTCGCCACGGGCGGGGTGGTGGGTATCGCCGTACTGGCGGTGCTGATGCGGTTTCAGTACCGGGCTTGGGCACTGGCTGCGCAAGAGTGGTCCTTCGATGACGAAGGGCAAAAGCACGTGGCAGGCTGATCGAGCCCGCACGATGACGGGCCCGACCACCAGAGCGAGCCCCCCGCCGTCCTCGGCCCGCATTGTCGCGCCCCCCAGGCCCGGCGGTGCTTGCGGTCGGTCGGCACCGTGGCACAGTTACCGGCGGGTGAGGGCGCCGGTTGTCGTGATGCAGAGCCTGCAGCACCCGGTGAGGGTCTGGATGCGCCTGTGGAAGCAAGGTCGCCCCCTTGGTGGATGCCGGACCCCTGCGCAGGCCGTCTTGACGCCCGTCCGCCGGAGGTTGGACATGTGCTGCCCTACGGGCACCACTTGTCGCGGCAGGATTTCTGGTTCCTGATCCTGACACCTGTCCGGTGCGGCTCTGTGTCTCATCTTCGTTTATATGGACTGACCACCATTGTCGCCTCGGTCCCACACGGCGTCGTGTGGGGGTGCGAGGTGGCGGGTGGCCCGGTGGTAGGAGTCGCTGCGCCTGGTCGAGCTCGCGACCGACCAGGACTGGGACTGCCCTGGCCACTGAACGGGCAACGCCACCACCGCGTCCTCGCGGACCTCGTCGACGCCGAGGTCGGTGACGTGCTGCCCGAAATCCAGCCCGGCTTCCTCTTCGAAGGCGACGACCTGGGCAAGTGGCTGGCACGGCAAAACAGCCGAGCACCCGGGCTCAGCTGTCGACCGAGCAGCAGGAACGGCTGACCGCACTGGGCGTCAGGCCGCTTGAGGCGCCGCCTCCCGCCCAAGCAGCCTGACGGGGCAGTGCGAAGAGGCCAGACCGCGGGCGCACAGGGATGCCGCCCACCCCCGACTGCACCTGGGGGTCTGAAGTGGTCCAGGGCCATGGCAGCGTAGTCATGGGCCGGCTCGTAGAGGCGGTACCTCATGGCCGGCCCGGCGGTTCCCGAGGACCTCGCCAGGGCCGGCGTGCTCCTTTGCCCTCGCCCGGTCCGACATCACTTGAACTGCACGTCGGGTAGCCGGGTACGTACTGGTGTACCTGTGCCCCGGGCAGCGGCGAAGGCAAGCGTTTCGGCGGGACGGCAACCATTCTCGACTCTGCGGCAACTGTTGAGCAGCCCGTTTCTTACGGGCGCCCCCACGCATGCATGCACAGATTGGGAATACACGCATGACCGAGCTGCAAGACCACGGCAAGGCGCGGCACCGCAAAAAGAAGACGACCTTGCTGGCAGGGGTCCCGCTGGCACTGGCCGCTGCAGGAGTCATGGCCTACGGCACGGCTTTCGGAGTGTTCGGAGAGGACGTGCAGCCGAAGGCCATGGCGGCCTGGGCGGCGGCCGCCGTGCCGGCCTGGGCCAACGACACTGCTGACGGTTTCGCGTCGGTCCACGCGCTCGGGCAGGCGGGTACGGACGGCGGCAAAGGCGGCAAGACGGTCACCGTGCGGACCTTCGCCGATCTGGAGAAGTACGCGACCGCCCGGGAGCCGTACGTCATCGTGGTGGCCGCCGCGATCTCGATGAACCCCAAGGGCAAGGAGATCAAGGTCGCCTCCGACAAGACGATCGTCGGCGCTGGCACCTCGGGGCACATCGTGGGCGGTGGCTTCTTCCTCGGTCAGGGCGTTCACAATGTGATCATCCGGAATCTCACGATCCGGGATTCGTACCAGGGGATCTGGAACGACAAGGAACACGACTGGGACGCCATCCAAATGGACGGCGCACACCACGTTTGGATCGACCACAACAATCTGCGGCACATGGCCGACGGGCTGATAGACAGCCGCAAGGACACCACCTACGTGACGGTGTCCTGGAACAGGCTGAGCGAGAACAACAAGACGTTCGGCATCGGCTGGACCGAGAACGTGACCGCAAACCTGACGATTCACCACAACTGGTTCCGGGAGACCGAGCAGCGCAATCCGTCGACCGACAACGTCGCGCACGCCCACCTCTACAACAACTACCTCCAGGCTGAACCGGGCACCGACATCGCGTCGTCCTATGGCAACTACGCGCGCGGTCGGACGAAGATGCTCTTGGAGAACAGCTACTTCGAGGGCGTGAACAACCCCGTCATCAAGGACGGCACGGCCGGTCTGGTCCAGCGCGGCAACGTCTTCACCCGCACCAGCGGCCGCAACGAGAGCGGCGGCACCGCGTTCGATCCGAAGGCGTACTACGACTACCGCCTCGACAATGCGGCCGAGGTCCCCGCGCTCCTCCGGTCCGGCGCGGGGCCGCAGAGTTCCATCGGCACGATGGTGAACGCCAAAACGGCGGCCGCCGTCGCGCAGAGCACCCTGACCGTGGCCAAGGACGGCAGCGGCCAGTACAAAAGCGTACAGAAGGCCGTCGACGCCGTCCCGGCGGGCAACACCTCGCGCGTCGTGATCCGCATCGCGCCCGGCACGTACCGCGAGACGGTGAGGGTCCCCGCGAACAAGCCGCACATCACGTTCGAGGGCGTCGGCCGAAGCCGCAAGGACACCGTCATCGTCGAAGGCCACGCCGCCGGGATGACCAAGCCGGACGGCTCGGGCACCTACGGCACCGGCGGCAGCGCGACCGTCGCCGTGGAGGCCGACGACTTCCAGGCCCGCAACCTCACCATCTCCAACGACTTCGACGAGGCGAAGCACCAGCAGCTGGACGGCCAGCAGGCGGTGGCGCTGCGCACCGCCGCCGACCGCATCCTCCTGGATGCCCTCATCATCAGCGGCGACCAGGACACCCTGCTCCTCGACACGGCGGGCAAGGACCGCACGGGCCGGGTGTACCTGACCAACTCCTACGTCATCGGCAACACCGACTTCGTCTTCGGCCGCGCCACCGCGGTCATCGACAAATCCGTGCTCTCCCTGAAGAAGCGCTGGGACGGTACCTCGGCGGGGTACGTCACCGCGTCCAGCACCCCCGCCGGCCGCAAGGGCTTCCTCATCACCCGCACCACCATCGACGGTGACGTGTCCGCCCGGAGCTTCTACCTCGGCCGCCCATGGCACGCCGGCGGTGACGCGAGCCTCGACCCGCAGACCACCATCCGCGACAGCATCCTCGGCGCGGCCGTCAAGGCCGCTCCTTGGACGGACATGGGCGGCTTCTCCTGGAAGAACGACCGTTTCGCCGAGTACAGAAACGAGGGCCCGGGTGCAGGCGCCGCCGGCGGTGACCGCCCGCACCTGACGGACGCCCAGGCCGCCAGCCAGGAGACGGCGGACTGGTTCGGCGACTGGAAGCCCACCGGCGTCTGATCCCCGGCCCGGGGGTAAGCCGGGACGCCCGAGCCGGGCGGAACTCGAAGCACTGCGCGACGGAGGTTCCCCAACCGTCCGCAGCAGGCCCGGCGCGGGATCCACAGGGCCCTGCACTGTGGGTATCCGGAGCGGGACACGCCACGAGCGCCACTTCCGTCATGGGAACCCTGCCACCTGCTGCTCGAACTCACGGACGGCAGCCGCTATTTCGAACGACAACGTCATGTCCATTCCCGATGCACACCCGAAGGAGAAGCGCGTGAGCCGCACTCTGCGCAGATCTTCGTTCCTCGCCCTGCCCGCCGCCGTCATGCTGGCCCTGATGCCGTCGAGCGCGTCCGCCTACCCCGGCCCCGGGAGGGTCACCGACGACGTCGTGGTCCACGACCCGACCATGCTCCGCGCCCCCGACGGGCGCTACCTGCTCCTTTCCACCCACGGCTACCTGGAGTACCGCACCTCCACCGACCGCGTCGCCTTCAGCCACAACGCAAACGCCTTCTCCTCGCCGCCCCGTTGGTGGTCGCGCTATTCGTCCGAGAACGATCCGTGGGCACCCGACCTCTCCTATCACGGTGGCCGGTACCTGATCTACTACGCCGTCTCCGGCTTTGGTTCCAAGAACTCGGCCATCGGCCTCGCCACCTCCACGACCGGGACGCCGGGCAGCTGGAAGGACCAGGGCATCGTCTATTCCTCCACGGCCGGCAGCGACTTCAACGCCATTGACCCCGACCTGTTCGTCGACGGGGATGGCAAGTGGTGGCTGGTCTTCGGCTCCCATTGGAGCGGTATCAAGATGATCCGACTCGACCCAAAGACCGGCAAGCAGAACGCGGGGGACACCACCCGCTACCCGCTTGCCTCGCGCTCCACGGGGGTGAGGGCGGTGGAGGGCCCGACCGTGGTCAAGCGGAACGGGTTCTACTACCTCTTCGCTTCGTACGACACGTGCTGCAGCGGTACTGCCTCCACGTACAAGATCAAGGTGGGCCGGGCCACCAGCCCCACCGGGCCCTACTACGACCGCAACGGCGTCGCGATGAACAACAACGGCGGCACCGTGGTCATGGCCTCACAAGGATCCGTCATCGGCCCCGGCGGGCAGGACATCATGCCCGACGCCGACGGGGACCTGCTCGTCTACCACTACTACGACGGCACGGACGGCGGTGCTCCCAAACTCGGCCTCAACCGGCTCAACTGGAGCGGCGGCTGGCCCACCGCGTACTGACCGGGGCTCGGCGGAGGGGTGGCAGCGGTTCGCGTCAGGGACCGCCTGCCCCCAGCCTCGCGCGGGACGGGTGGTGGGGCCTGCGTGCCCCACCGCTGCCACGGATCGGGAAGCGGCTGCGGTCCTCAAGGACACGGGCAAGATCTCCCTGTACGTGAACGGACGTGCGGTTCCGTCCGCCGGCTTCGTCGACAAGCTGCTGCGGGCAGGGCGTCCAGAGGGAGCTCCGGTCACCGATGAAGTCCGCGTGGTGACACGGACCCACCATCTGGCGGCCCTGGAAACCGTCAGTCCCATCCGCGCCGAGAAGTACGGTGCCGCCTACGAGCGCGATGCGCTGATGAAGAAGGTCGAGCAGCAACTGATGCGCTCCCGCGACCGGGAACGGAGCCGGCTGAACTCCGCCCAGCAGCGGATTGCCGACGCAGACTGAAATTGATGTGCACGAGCGTGTCCGTCAGGCGGAAGCAGAGCGCCTGTCGGCGACGGCCCGCGAGCGGATCGAGGCTCTGGAGGAAGGGCTGGCCCATACGCTCCGGGCCCTCGCCGAATCCGAGGAGCAGGCGGACTACCTCCTTGGGCGCCTGCTGGATTCGCAGAGCGAGATCGAGCGCATCCGTTCCGCTGAGGACCGCGAAGCCGCTGCCGCCCAGGCGGTAGCGGAAGCACTGGCGTCGTGGACCGAGCCTACGCGCAGCAGCAGGCCGAGCCCGACGACGAACCTGATCCGCCGAATGTACTTGTTTCCGCTTCGCCAACAACCACCAGCAGCACCGAAAGCGCGGCATCCCAGAGCTCTCGACCTGCCGGGGCCGCCAACCCGGCAGCCGCCCGCGGCGCCGGAACAGGACGGCCCCGGGCGCCGCAGAACCAGCGAAAACGGAACCAGTGGAACTCGCGTCGGATGCGCTTGGCTGTGCTCTACACCGGACGCGCGGTCCACCTTGATCCTCGGCCCGGCAGCCTTCGCCCTCGGGTTGGTCGAAGCAGTCGATCTCCGCGAGGACACGATGGCACCCCAGAACACGCCACGATGCGCCCCCACTGTCATTGCCACCGCTCACGACGATTGCCTAGGCCGGGAAACCGGACACGTCGCGGATATGAAGCCCGGGGACGACGCCGGCCCCAACCGGCTGACCATCACCAGGCCATCAGGGAAGACCGAGACCGACCTCGTGGTCGACCACGACCTCTACCGTGCCGTGCACAGCGGATCCGCCGTAGACCTCGACATTTGGAAAGACCACATCGTCAAGATCAGTGCGGCGGACAAAAGTAGCCGCATCGGGCACACGCGACTGCCTGTCACTGTGTGGATATGGCTGCTCCTCACGTTCGGAACACTGACACCGCTGTCTGCTCTGCTGGTAGGCAAAGGGACGCCATGGACCTGGATCGGCGTTTGCCTTGCGCCGTTGCTCGCTGGACGGCCCTCTCATCCACCGCGGCCATTGAATTCGTCCCATGGTGGGCTGGGGCAGTGTCCATCGTGTGCCGGCTACCAGCACCAGCCGGTGTTGCCGCCTTCCTCGTGACTCTTGAATCGATGCCGACGACGGCCAGGCGTTCGCCTTGCTCCGGGGTGACCCTCGTGGCGGGTGCGGGTGTTGGACAGCCGTGCCCCAAGTCGTACCGGGCCGTCCGGCAGCTCCTCGGTGTGGCCGCGGGGACCAGGACGCGTCCTTCGCGGGCGGCGGTACCGGGCGAGGTCGATGCAGCTTGAGCCAGGCGCCCGGCCCTGCCGGCGAAGAGGGATCGTCACAGGTCAAGAGACGAGTCAGCACCACTTCGACCCGGTCGGCTCCTTCAGGCCGACTGGCCAGATGGAGAGAAATGAGCGGATAAGGAGCACACCCGCCTGTAACATTCCGTACGCATATTCACACCGAGCGTAAGGAGTATCTCGTGCAACCCAAGCATGGAGCCGTCAGTTCTCCTCCCTCCCGAGCCCAGCTCTACCTGGAGAGCTGGCAGGCCAACGGCCTGGAGGCCGGTAAGTTCTTCCCGGCGAACGAGGCGGGCCTGCGCGATCCCTTCGCCGCGGACGACGTGGTCAACGCCCAACCGCCGGCGGACGGACAGATCGCCAGCGCCGGGAAGGACTTCGCCGCCTCCCTGGACGAGGTCGGCACCGACTGGAAGAAGCACCCGGTCACCTCAGGCGAGAACCTGGAACTCACCTGGGGATTCCACGCGCCCCACAAGACCCGCCGCTTCAACTACTTCCTCACGAAGAACGGCTGGGACCCTACCCAGCCCCTGTCCCGAGCCCAATTCGACAAGGAGCCCTTCCACAGCGTCCAGCTGAGCGGACAGCCCTACTGGTCGGCCGATGACCTCGTCCCCAGCGAGCCCACCACCCACGCCATGCGCCTGCCCCAGCGCGGCGCCGGGCACCAGGTCCTGCTCGCAGTGTGGGAGGTCGCCGATACCGGCCACGCCTTCTACCAGGTCATCGACCTCCAGTACACGTAGGACCACCGCGCCCCGGGCGCGACCGGATGCCGGCCCCGCCACAACGGCAGGGCCGGCACACAGCGCTCGTCGGCCACAAAGCGGCCCGTGGTGGGACTGTAAAAGAAACGGCTCTGTCTCACATTCGGTGGTGACGGGGGGTGGTGCCGTTGCTGTACGGGAGTGTGACCACGGCGATCACAGCGTCGCGGTCTCGCTCGAGGCCGCGGGTAAAGGCGTGTAGGTGCGGCAGGTCGGCAGTACGGACCTGGGAGATCCAGTGATCGAGCGCGTCGGCGTTCTCGGGCTGAGGCTTCAGGAGCGGGGCGAAAATCCGGACGGTGGTGGCCAGGTGGGTCATCTCAGGGCAGGCAGCGGTCAGCTGGTCGAGGAGATCGCGATATCCGGCCTTGAGATTGTTTGGCCTGGTCAGGAGCATCCGGGCGAGTCTGCGTGGGGAGATGTGGCTGCGGCCGGCGTCCGCGCGGCCTTGGTTGATGTACTTGTGCAGGAGGTTGAGGCAGCCCGTGAAGCGCCATCAACAGATGCCGAGGGAACCATCGCGGTGACCCTCGAGTCCGAGACCGGTCTGCTCGTCATCAACCAGCTCACTTACGGACCCGCAGGCGAAATGACCCTCCCGCGCCCTGGCGTCTACGAAGGCCATGCGGCATGGCACGGACGGAAGGCGACCGCCGCCTACTACGAGACGACCTGAAGGGTCGTCCAAGATGTGCATGTTCTTCTTCGGCTTGAAGGCTGCGTCAGCCAACGGACCCTACTCGGCTGAGCACAGCACGCTGAAGCCGCAGGGGAGTTGGCAGGGGGCATGTGTGGTGGGCTGTGGGGAAAGGCGATCACCGCCTGGTCCTAACCGCAGGGCCGGACCTGGGAGACTAGGGATCATGACCGACCGTCGACCGCTCTCGCTGCCCGCCTTCTCCGACCCCGCTTCCGACGCTCCCGTACCCGCCCAGGCGGGTGGGCGCCGGCTGGTGCCGGTCGAGCAGGGCGCCTACTTCCGCCAGCCGCCCGGCGAGACCGAGCCCGAGCCCGCACCCGCCCCGGCCCGACGTCCGCTCGCCCCCGGCGGCCTCACCTTCTCAGACCCGGACCGCCAAATCTGAGCGCTACCACCACGGGTTGCGCCACGTCCAGGACCAGCTCACCACCTAGCCCTACCGCCCGGTGTGCCAGCGCCTCCATCTGGACAGTGGTCGTAGCCGGCCCGGCTCCCGCCTCGGATACCGTGTTCCTCCACGGGGTGCCATGACGGATGTGCCGCCCCTTTACCGGAGGTAGTCAGCGTATGAGTTCAAAGCGCAGCAAGAATCCAGCCCTGCCCGTACTTGACGACGCATTCCGACTCACGTCGGTCAAGGACGCCGAAGAGTCCACCCGTGACTTGGCCGCGCGGCTGGCCACCACCGAGCTGCGCCGCGTTTCCCACCCGGGCCGGGTCACCTGGGAGCCCACCGATCAGGCCGAGCCCGTACCGGTCCCGCCGACTGTGGTCGACGGTGACGGGGACCTGTGGCTGCGGGACCGGGGCACTGGCACCTGGACCATGCCCGAGTTCAACCCGAAGGAGTTCCCGGCCCGCTGTGGCGAGGTTCTGACGTGGAACCAGCTTGCCCGCGAGTTCGGCCCCCTTACCGCACTGGCCGACGACCGCCGCATCGGCGGCGGCCGGCGCTGACCGCGCAGCCTTCTGGGATGACCGCGGGAACTCCCCTGGGCGGAGACGGTTGACAGTTTCAACCTGTTCGAGCTGGGCCACCTGTTCAGGGCGGTGCCCGCGCACAGTGAGGATTTCGACTCGCTGCATCGCGAACTTGGGTCGATTCTCGTCACGTCCTGGCATGCGCGACTTGTCGACGCATTCCCGGAGCGGCAATTCTCCATCGTCGACTCGTGGAAGCCGACGAGTCGACGATGGAGATGAGAATCGAAGTGAAGCAAGTGTCCCCGACCCTTGCGACTCCGGATGGCTGGGACGGTCGTCTCCGCAGGGTTGTAGTCGGCTAAGGGTTGTCTCACCGCCATCGAGGTGAGCCGGAGTGAAGGTGAGGTAATGGCCGCCTAGGTCAGGGGGATGGGGTACGCCCAGTTCAACCACTTCCGGCGTACAGCGCAGGCTCGCCGTATGGGTGGGTGCCCCCTGCCAGCGGACCTTGAACGTGTGCCAGCTGAGGTTGCGTGGCCCTGCCGGCAGTGGTCTGGCGTCGCAGCGGGCTAAGGTCGCGGCGCCAAAGGGAAGACGATGGGGCTGGCGGTGGTGGGTAGTGGCGGCGGCGGTTGTCGGTGCCGTTGTGATGACCGTCTTGCTCGGGAGGCCCGACCTCTCATCTAATCCAGAACTCCCCCGATTCCCAGCGGGGGATAACTCGGATCAGGTCGTTTTCCAGAAGAAGGCCGCCAAGGATCGCGCAGGGCTGTCGACGGACTGCTGATTGTCACGAGGCCGGGCAAGGCAGACGTCAACCACCAAATCGAAGTATCCGCCACCCTCACCGGCCTCCCGAAAACTGGCCTCTCCTACCCGCCGGACGACTCCGTCGCCACGCGCGAGCTGCGCGTCGGCGGAGTTCAGGGCGCCTCTCGGGTCCAGGTTCCGCGCGGTTTGAGTAGGCCGGTTGGCTGGGAGCCGGTCTGTCGGGCTCCCGTCCGTTCATCAGTGGGGGTGAGGCGGAAGATTCGCAGGTGGCGGCCGGAGCGTTGGGCGTAGTTTTCGTAGGGTGGCCAGACTTTCACCAGGCGGTTCCAGGCGGAGGCTCGCGCGGGTCCGTCGAGAAGGGTGGCGGTTACGGCGAGGGTCTGTCCGGCGCGGGTGATGACGGCCTGATGGTTGGCGAGGAGGTTGTGGGACCAGGCGGGGTGGTGGGCTTTGCCGAAGTTGCTGGCGACGACGAGGTAACTGCCGTCGTCTTCGAGGTGGCACAGCAGGGGGACCTGTCGGGGACGGCCGCTCAGGCTGCCGGTGGTGGTGAGCATCAGGGACGGCAGCATGGCGGGCATGAGGAGCAGCCGGCCGCGGGTGAGGCGGTGGGTGGAGCGGTCGATGCTCGGCGCGACGGTGGACATGGCGCGCACGAAGTGGGCGTTGGCTCCGGCCTTCTTGAGTGCCCGCAGTGCGAGGTTGTCCCGTTTTGCCGTGCCGGGCGATGGCGCAGGGAGGGGGATGGCGTAGTCGCGGCGGCCGTTGCCGCCGGTGGCGGCGGCTTTGCGGGTGAGTTCGGGCAGCAGGGCGTAGGCCCGGTAGAACGGGGGCAGGTAGCCGGGAATGTCGACGGCCGGCCGGCGGCGCAGGATCGCCTGCACGACGGCGTCGGCGACTTTCTCCGGGGAAGTGGGCGGCAGGAAGTCCGCGATCCGGGGCATCCGAGCCGATGAGACGTGGACCTTCCAGAAGTCGGTGCCGGCGACCGTGGCGGGCCGTACCAGGGTGACGCCGATGCCGGATCCGGTCAGTTCGATCCGCAGCATCTCGGTGTACGCCTCGACGGCCGCCTTCGCCGCCGCGTAGGAGGCGGCGGGGCCCTTGACGAAGATCCGCCCCGCCGCCGAGCCCATCGCGACGATCTGCCCGCCGCCGGCCGCGCGCATCAGCGGCAGCACCGCCTTGACCGCGCAGACCAGCGCGTCGTATCCGGTGCGCATGGCCAGCTGCGCTTGCTCGACGCTCATCTCCTCGACGTCGGCCCAGTGGATGTAGGCGGCGTTGTGGATGAGGATGTCGATTCGCCCACGCTCGGCGTGGATGGCGGTGATCCAGTTTTCGAGGGCGTCGCGGTCGCTCACGTCGACCTCGGCGAACGCGATCGATGCCGCCCCCGGTAGGAGGGCGGCCTCGTTCGCGGCGCGCTCCAGGTTGGGTTTGGAGTTGTCGCACACGTGGACGTGGGCGCCGGCCTGCGCCAGGGCTCGGGACAGGGCCCAGCCGATGCCGGCTGCGCCGCCGGTGACCAGGCAGACGCGTCCGGGCAGCGATCCGGTTGTCGGCCGGGGACGGGTGAAGATCACGGTGTTGTCCTTTCGTCCTGCCGGCCGGCGCTGTGAGGCCGACACGGCACGAGAGCGTGATGAGGCCGGGTGCGGTGGGTGAGGTGGCCCAGCGCGACGAGGGTGAAGATGTCAGCGAGCACCGGGACCTGGTAGGGGAAGGGGCGCGGGCCGAGCATGTCGGGGGGTGAGTTGATGCCGCCGTCAGGGCGCTGCCGGTCGAGCAGGTAGTGGCTGGCGCGGGCGGCCGGGGCCGGGTCTGGTTGCCCGGTCAGGACGATCAGGGCGTAGGCGGTGCTGATCGCGTCGCTGGCTGCGCCGTCCTGTCGGCCGAAGCCGCCGTCGGGGTTCTGGCTGGAGCACACCTGGTGCAGGATCCGCTGGTGCATCGAGCGGACCGGGTCGGGCAGTGGCGGGCGCGGCCGGCCGGCGGCGAGGTGGGCCCGGAAGAGGGTGTGCGGGTGACTGTTGCTCCAGCCGGGTGGGAAGGAGCCGTCCGGGCGCTGCCGACCGGCGAGGAAGAGCAGGGCGTCCTGGATGAGGTCTTCGTGGCGGTGTCCTTGGGTGCTGAGGGCGTTGACCGCGGCGGCGGTCATGCACGCTTCGGAGGGCGTGCCGGCGCCGTAGGTGGGGAACCCGCCGTCGGTGCCCCGGACCTCGATCAGGGCGGCGAGGGCGCGTCGGATCGGGATGCGGTAGGTGCGCGGGTCGAGCTGGTGGAGGAACTCCACGGCGACGGTCGTGCAGTCCGTGTCGCAGAGCCGGGCCCGGTCGGTATACGACCAGCCGCCGCCGCTCTGTTGGGCGCGGACCAGATGGGAGGCGATCCGGTGCAGGACGTGCTTGGATGCCCGTGCGGTGTGCAGGGCGAGTCCGGCGGTGACGGTGCACCAGGTGTCGGTGTCGGTGACGAACGGCAGGCCGCCGTCGGCGCGCTGGTGCAGGAGCGCCGTGCGGATGCCTTCCGTCACAGTGGCGTCCGTGCCGGGTATTCGTGCCAGGGCATGCAGAACGGAAAGGTGGATCAGGAGGTTGCCCTCCCATACTGTGCCGGGGCACTGGGTGGAGAGCAGCAGCGCGACTTCGTCGGCACTGGCCGGCTGCGGGTGGCCTGCGGCGTGGGCCTCGACGACCTTGACGGCGGTGACCTGCACGGCCGCCCAGGAGTGCAACCCGTCAAGGTCGAAGGCATCAGCGCCGGGGGCGGAACTCGCGGGGGCTGCGCCGAGCATGGTCCAGATCGCGTGGATGAGGGCACGCTTTCGAGGTCCGGTGAAGTCCGGGGCCTGGGCGATGAACTCCTCGATCGCCTGGCGGCGTAAGGGCTCCTCGGGGTTGCGCTCCAGGGCGGCGCGCGCGACGGCGGCGTCCCACGGGTCCCCACCGCGGCGGTGGTGCTCCAGGAACCGCGTGAGCCGTGCGCGTACGCGGTCGCAGGGGAGTGCGCGGCGGTTCAGGAGCGCCAGGGCAAGGGCGGATTCCAGGACCCGGCTGCGGCACGGATCACGAAGCGCACCGTCGGGCCCGATGCGTTCCAGCAGCCGGGCCAGCAGACGTTCGCGCCCGGCGTCCAAGCCGGCCGGGAAGGCCGTCGTGGGCCACGCGGGGAACGGGGGCGGGCCGTCAGGGGGACGCATCGGGATGTGGGCTCCTTCGAGGATGCGGCACGAACGGGGTCACAGCTGTCTGAACGTCAGCCTTCACGGCTGCCGGCGAGGCTGTTTTCGCCGGTCGGAAGCCATCGTGCTTCGAACCGTCCCGTGTCGCCGAGCCAGTGCAGCGTCGCGTCCAGGAAGGAGCACAGGGCTGCCGCGTAGCGCTTCACGTGCTCGCGCTCGCCTGCGGGGACGGCGCCACCCTCCCCGCACAGGCCGGCCGCGAGAAGGTGGAACTCCCGCAGACGGGTGTCCCGCATGGACACGGCCTGCTCGTAAGCCGCCTGCGCCGAGCAGCCGCGCTCACGTTCCAGCACTGCGATCAGATTGTCGTGGCCCTGGTGCCGGTCCGCCGCGGCGGAGGCCAGGTCGTTGCTCCATCCGGCCACGTCCGCCGCGGCCAGCCGTAACTCGGTCAGAGCGGGCCACAGTGCTGGGTTCCCCGGCATCGGAGCGTGGGCGGTGCACTCCAGCACATCCGTCATGGGCAGCAGCGTGATGGTACGGCGGCGCAATGCCAGATAGACGTCCAGGGGCAACGGGGTTCCCGCGCGGCGCAGGTCGGCCTCCTCACGGCTGGCGCGGGCGAAGTCGGTGTAGTCGGCGACGAACCGGGCCCGCCACTGCTCGGGCCCGCGGTGCGCGGTGCGCGTCCACAGGTCCGCGAGAGCGGCCTCGGCCGGCACGCCGGCAGCCGGCGGCTCCCCTTCCAGAACCCGCACCAGCCCGTCGGCCATCGCGCGGACCTGCTCAGGGCGCCGAGCCAGAGCGCCTCGGTCGAACTGGTCGTCTACGAGGCAGATGAAGGCCGCCCACTGCGCGGTCAGAGCCACGTCCTCCTCACTCGCCCCCGCAAGGATCAGTGCCGCGAAACGCTCCAGCCCCATGGCCGCCAGGCGCTGTTCCTCCTTCGGACCGGCCACCAGTCGCCACCGCCTGGCCCAGAGCACCACCCGTCCGAGTGAGCTGGGCGGCGCATCCGACTCGCGTTCGGGCATGCGGCAACTCCCTGTTCCAAGGGACGCAATGGCTGGCCTGTACCTCATTACCCCGCAAGATCCCCCGACGAACCCCGAGCGAGGACAGAGACGATGCTGCGTGTGACATCAACGAAGCCGCTCCCGACCAGGCCGTCATCCGCACCACCTATGCAGGACAGCGGCCACAAGCTGGTCGACAGCACCATCGCCGCCACCTCCTCTTGGGACGGCCCGGTGAGAGTTCTCCGCGCCATTGGGCCGCCTGCCTCAGGCAGGCGGGGGTGTATACCGCGCCCGCAGGTGGTCGAGGTAGTGGTCCGGGTGGGGGTAGGGCTGGTCTTGGGCGCCGTGGCGGTGGAGTGTGAGGCGGCCGTCGGGGTGGAGGGCCACGGTGGTCGTCGCCCGCCGGGCGGCATCGTCCGCAGACTCGTCGCCCGGGTGCGGAAGGTGCAGGACGGGGACGGTGGCCGGGAACATGGCCAACGCTTCGGCGGGGTTGGCGGCGGGCGGGTGACCGGTGCGGTTGGCGCTGCTCACATACAGCACCGGGTTTTCGTCCAGGAGCGGGACGAGTGGCTGCCAGCGGGCGCCGAAGAGCAGCACCCAGCCGTCTTTGCACGCGGGCGGAAGCCAGGCGGGCTGGCGGGCGCCGGTACGCAGGGGCAGGAGCAGGGTGAGGTGTTCCTCGGCGAGCAGCCGGCCGGTCAGGGTGATGCCCGCCGCGTCGAGCCCGGTGTAGGCGGTGACGGCGTGGAGGGTTTCGGAATGGTGGGCCCACAGGGCGACCGGCTGGCCGGCTGGCCGGCGGGCCGGCCTTTGGCGTCGTTCACGGTGTGCGGGGTGGTGGCGGTGACGACGTGGGTCAGCGGGGCCGGGTTGGGCAGCACCACGGCCGCACCCGAGCGTACGGCCTGCCGGGCGCCGTCGAGGTCCACCGTGCCGTGGGGTGTGGTGGCGGTGTCGCTGCTCATCATGCTTCTCCGGCGGTGCGGTGGTGGGTGAGGCCGTCGAGGTAGTCGGCGAACGTCGTGTCCTCGATCACGGCCTTGCCGGTGCGGTAGGCGCGTTGCTTGACCCAGGCCATGGCGGCGCGGGTCTGTTCGCGGTCGAGGGCCTACCTCGCACGGACCCGGTGGTGACCGTGCGGGGATTTCTCGGTGGAAGACCGGTTCGAGGACAGCACGTCGAGCAGCAAGCGCAGCGGAAGCTATCGCACCCCGACGATCAGCCACCGGGCCGGCCCCCGGGCCTTGGGGGACTCGGTGCTGTTCCTGGACTGGCACGGTGGCGGTCACGGCTACCAGCGCCACGAGTACCCGGGGACGCCGACCGTCTGACCCACCCCCGCCCCCGGGTCTACTCCTGGCCGGGCTCCGGGCTCCACACGGTGGGGCCGCCGCCGCGCCACTCGATCAGGCCGTCGTCGTCCAGGCGGATGTCGTCGGGGTCGAGGTCGGCCCGCCGCAGGAACTCCAGGAGATCGCCCGGGTCGAGGGCGCGGCCGAGAATTTGGCCGTCGCAGCGGACCCGGCGTCCGCCTTGGGCGTCGGGCGGGTAGACGATCACGTGCGGGGCGGGGCTCATCCCTCCACCCTGCTGCCGGGTGGTCATTCCAGCACTCCGAGTGCGGTGTCCGGGCGGCACTGGGGGCATGCGGGCACGCCCTGGCCGAGTAGTTCGCGTATCTGGTCGGCGGTGGCGGGAGCGCACCGTTTGCCGGTGTCCCAGCACGTTCCGACGTGGACGCGGCCCGGGGGTCGGCCGGTGCCGATCTCGCGCTCGACCAGCCACGCCGGCGGCTCCGCCGGTGGGCGGCGCCGTGCGGCGGCGGCCTCGGCCTCCTCGGCGGCGTTCAGTGCTCGCTCGGTGCGGCTGAGTTCGCCGCGCAGGTAGGTGACCAGCGTCCGCAGGCGTGGCAGGTCGGGCGGCAGGACAGACACGGTTCAGGCCCCGTGCTGCGCCCGCCGTGCGGCCTTGCACGCCTCGCACACGGGGTTGGCGGGAGCGCCGTAGCGTGCACACGGCCGGTGGCAGGCGGCACACGGTCCGGTCTGGCTCGGGGGCCCAGGTCACGACCTGTGGTCGGGGTGTGGGGGTGGGGGAGGTCATGGCGGGCTCCTGGGTGCGGCGGACTCTCTTATTCCATCACGTGTTCGATTTCTCTGCCCAGCTCTGACCTGCTGTCGAGCGGCGTGTGTCCCGTCTCAGTGAGTGCCTGTTTCTGAATCTCGAATCGGCAGGTCAAAAGCCATCTGCCTGAAATCAGAGCTTTGCGTGAGCGTTCGGGGATCGGTCACTGTGACCGATCCCCGAGCGGCAATTGGTGTGGCTGGCGGGGCGCGAGCGAAAGGCGCTGCGAACGCCGTGACGCTGACCGTCGTCAGCGTCACCGAGAAGCCACCAGGTGGCCGCGAGCTTGATCGTTCTCAAGTTCACCACGGTGAACTTGGCCCAGGGCCCGCCGGATTCCAGGCTACCGAGCACCCACGCTCGTGCTGATGGTTACCTATCGACCGCCTGGCAGCGTCCTGGAGAGCGCGTTGGACATGGCCTACTGCGTACGGGCGGCTGAGGCTTGCCGGGTGTCCGCGCCGGAGCTGACGTGCCGCTGGGTCTCCTGAGGCCCGTGCCAGTCCAGGCACATCACGGTGGCATCGTCTTCGAGCCGGCCGCCGGCCGCGTCCAGGACTGCGGAGGTCAACATCAGCGCGGCCTCCCGCGGGTGCAGATCCCGGGTCCTCTCCAGCAGGGCGGGCAGGTCGACCTTCTCTCCGTGATGTTCGAGCATGCCGTCGGTCAGCATGAGCAGTCGGTCGCCGGGGCGCAGGTCGATGTCCTGGACGCGGTAGGGGTGGGGCAGGCGCACGGACAGCCCGAAGGGATGATCCACCTCGCAGATGAGCGTCTCCGCGATCCCGTCGCGCATGCGCAGGGGCCAGGGATGGCCGGCGTTGACGAGCTGGGCCCGCCCGGTGTGGAGGTTGATGCGCAGCAGCTGCCCGGTGGCGTGACCGCGGTTGTGGTCGGCCAGGGCCTGGTCGGCCAGGTGGGCCTGCTCGGCGAGGCCGGCTCCTGCCCTGCGGGCGCCGCGCAGGGCACCCACCAGGACCGTGGCTGCCAGGGCGGCGTCGATGTCGTGGCCCATGGGATCGGTCACCGACACGTGCAGGGTGTCACGGTCCAGGGCGTAGTCGAAGGTGTCGCCGCTGAGGGCTGCGGAGGGCTCCAAGCTCCCGCAGAGGGTGAACTGGGCCGCCTCGCACGACAGCGACTGGGGCAGCAGTTGGTACTGGATCTCCGCTGCGAGGGTGGGAGGCCGGGAGCGTTTGCCCCAGGTGTACAGATCGGTGAAGCGCCCGTTGGCGATCACGACGTACGCCAGCACGTGGGCGGCTTCCCCGACCGCTTCCAGGACGCCCTTGCCGGGGGCGGTCGGCAGAAGCAGCTCCAGCAGCCCGATGGCGTCTCCGCGGTTGGTGACCGGCACGATCACCCGCTGCCCCGTGTCCGTCAGCTCCTGATAGGGCCGCTGGGTCCGGATCACGACCTCGTAGACGCTGCCGAAGAGAGCGATCCGCTCCGCTTCCCGCCCCTCCTCCACCGCCCCGGCTGTGGACAGCCGCGCCACTGCCTTCCCCGTCAGATCGACGATGAGGAACGACACCTTCGTGGCGCCGAAGTGCCGCCGCAGCTCCTCCGCGAACACGTCGACGGCCTCCACCGGCGACGCCATCTCCGCAGCCGTCAGCAGCCGGGGAAGCTCACTCCGCCCACCACTCACGTCACGATCCCTTCACCGGCCCCTTGCCACCAGCTTGAATACCGCCACGGTGAACGTCAATCGCCGCCCGTCACGGTAAGTGAAGACGGGCGATTGGACCTTGACCCCGGATTTTGGACACCGGAGACACTTGGATCTTGATGGTCCAGGAGAACGGAGTCCCTGTGGGGATGAAGCATTACCCCGCCGAGTTCAAGGCGGACGCCGTCGCGTTGTACCGCTCGAGGCCGGGAGCGACGATCAAGTCGGTCGCCGCTGATCTCGGGGTGAACACCGAGACGCTGAGGAACTGGATCCGGGCCGCCGACGGCCGCCGACCCGGCGCCCACTCCGCACCGCCGGCCACCTCGCAGGCCGTCGGCGACGCCGTTCAGGCGGAGCTGGCCGCCGCCCGCAAGAGGATCCGCGAGCTCGAGGAAGAACGGGACATTCTCCGCAAGGCGGCCCGGTATTTCGCGACGGAGACGCGCTGGTGAACCGCTACCAGTTCGTTGACGATCACCAGCGCCGTCACGGCGTGAAGCGGCTCTGCGATATCCTCGGCCTGGCCCGCTCGAGCTTCTACTACTGGCGTCGCACCGCGGCCGCGAGAGCGGCCAGGCAAAGCGTCGAGGCCGGGCTCGCGGCCCGGATACGCAAGATCCACCAGGACTCCGACGGCACCTACGGGGCCCCCGGAATCACCGCGGAACTCCGTGACGAGGAGGGTCCTGTGGTCAACCACAAACGAGTCGCCAGGATCATGCGGACCATCGGGCTCGAGGGAGTCCGGTTGCGCCGCCGGCACCGCACCACCGTCGCGGACCAGTCCGCGGCGAAGGCACCGGACCTGATCGGCCGTGACTTCACCGCAGCCGACGTCAACAGAAAGTACGTCGGCGACATCACATACTTGCCGGTCAGCGGCGCGAAGCCGCTCTACCTCGCGACCGTCATCGACTTGTGCTCGCGCCGGCTGGCCGGATGGGCGATCGCCGATCACCTGCGAACCGAGCTCGTCATTGACGCCCTGGCGGCAGCCGAGCGGACCCGTGGAAACCTGGCCGGAGCGATCATGCACACGGACCACGGATCCCAATATTCGAGCAGGGCCTTCGCTGAAATCTGCAGGTCAGCCGGGATCCGGCAGAGCATGGGCGCGATCGGATCCAGTGCCGACAACGCAGCCGCAGAAAGCTTCAACGCCGCCTTCAAGAGGGAGACGCTGAAAGGCCGCAAAGCCTGGTCGAGCGAGCGCGAGGCCAGGCTCGACGCGTTCCGCTGGCTGACCCGATACAACACCCGCCGCCGGCACTCGGGCCTCGGCCACCGGTCCCCGATCGCCTACGAGAGCGACCTCCAGCCAGCTGCAACTACCCTGACCCAAGCCGCATAGACGTGTTCAAAATCCGGGGTCAAGGCCCATTCGAGCCCAAGCGAATGGCGCCGCTGCTGCAATCTGTCCGCCATCCATGCTGTGACCTGCGGGTTCGAGGTTCAGGAACAGGCTCTGAACCCTGACCGATCTCACTGATTCCTAATGCGGTCTGTCAAGCCGCGAGGGCTGTCGGTGGCGTGAGCTCGTAGCACCGTCCGTCCCTCAAGAGGGCCCATAGGACGTTGACGCGACGACGCGCGAGGGCCAGGACGGCTTGGGTGTGCCGTTTGCCCTCGGCGCGTTTGCGGTCGTAGAACCGGCGGGATTCCTCGGACCGGCGGATGCTGAACAGCGCGGAGGTGTAGAGGACTCTCTGCAGGCGGCGGTTGTATCGCTGAGGACGCCGGAGGTTTCCGCTGATCTTTCCGGAGTCGCGAGGGACTGGTGCGACTCCGCCGAAGCCGGCAAGACGATCCGGGGTCCCGAAGACGGTCATGTCGCCGCCGGTGGCGGCCAGGAATTCGGCGCCGAGGATGATGCCGAGGCCGGGCATGCTGGTGATGACCTCGAAGTGGCGGTGGTCGCGAAACCGGGCCTCGATGAGCTTGTCGAGCTCGGAGACCTGCTCGGTGAGGGCCATCACCTCCTTCGCGAGGGTGTGCACCATCTGCGCGGTCAGTTTCTCCCCGGGCAGGCTGGTGTGCTGGCGCTCTGCTGCGTCGACTGCAGTCTCGGCGAGCTGATCGGCGCGAAGAACCTTGCGGTTCCGCAACCAGGTCTCCAACCGCTTGGCGCCGAGACGGCGAATCGCCACAGGGGCCTGGTAGCCGGTCAGCAGAGTCAGCGGGCCCTTGTTCGTGAGGTCCAAGGCCCGTTCCAGGCCGGGAAAGATGCCGGTCAGCTGGGCCCGGAGCCGATTCACGGTGCGGGTGCGGTCGGCGACCAGGTCCATGCGGCGGCCAGTGAGGATCTTGAGGTCGGTGACGGCTTCGTCGCCGGTGCGTAAAGGGTTCAGGTCGCGGCGGATGCGGACCTGGTCGGCGATGACGGCCGCGTCCTTGGCTCGGTCTTTCCTTCACCGCGGTAGCTCTCGGAGGCGCGGTGGATGGCCCTGCCGGAGATGTAGTTCACCGGCTGATCGTGGTTGAGGAGGATCGAGAAGGCGAGGGCGGCGCCGCCGTCGGCCAGGTCGATTCCCCAGATCACCTCGTCGCCCAGGGCCAGGACGTCCGTGAGGAGTTCGAGGAGTTCGGGCTCGTCGTTGGCGACGCGTCGAGACAGCAGCCGGCGGCCGCTCTCGTCGATCGCGACGCAGTGGTGGTGGGTTTTGCCTGCGTCGATGCCAGCCCAGATCGCGGCCATGGTGCCTCCGTGCGGTGGGTGTGCTGGGTGCCTCCCGACGGACGACCTCGCTGTCGATTCCCTACGGAGCGATCATTCGCAATTCCTAATTGGCAGCCGAGTCGTCGTGGGGCGCCGGGCGGCCAATCAGTGCAAGCCACAAGCGGCAGAACTTTAAAAGCCACACCCGACGCCCCTGGGTGGGCCAACCATACGAAGGGCTCGCCCGGTCCCGCAGACAACGTAGGGAACTTTGACCGGTCGTCCCGCTCCCTCAGGCGGCGGTGACTCGGGCGCGGCGAATGGCCCGCCTGCGCCGCCGCTGGCGCGCGCCCGGAACCCCCGCATAGGCCCCCTTCCGGATCAGCCTGAAAGAGCCAAAGTCGCGAGCCCAGATACAGCCATAGCCATCATGGAAGACGATGCCAGTGATGGAGATCCTCTTCCCGTCCAGGAACCGCGGAACCCGGACCTCGACTGTGCATCCCGGCTCCACAACGTCCACTTCAAACGGCCAAGGTCCGACCTTCCCGCCGGGCCACTCGAACAGGGCCCCTGGGAAGTACACCGGCCTGTCAGCCGTGTTGCGCAGCACCACCCCACCGCCCCCATGGTGATGATCAGCGACCGGCCAGCTGAAGCGGCTGATCGCGCCGTACCCGGCCACTGGGAAGGCGACTGCATCGTCGGCGCTGGCCACCGTTCCGCTATCGGCACGCTCGTCGAGCGCACGACCCGCTTCACCATGCTGGTGCACCTGCCCAACGGGCACCGAGCAGAGCACTTCCACCAGGCGCTCACCGCCACCTTCAGCCAGTCCGCCCCATCTGCGACGGTCACTGACCTGGGACCAGGGCAACGAGATGGCAGGCCATGAGCTTTTCTCCGTCGCTGCGAACATGTCGGTCTACTTCTGTAACCCGGGCAGTCCCTGGCAGCGCGGCTCGAACGAGAATACGAACGGCCTTCTCCGGCAGTACTTTGCCAAGGGAACCGACCTGTCCCGGCACACCCGCGAGGACCTGGACGCGGTGGCTGTCGAACTCAACAGCCGCCCACGCAAAACGCTCGGCTGGGACACCCCAGCCGAGCGCCTGCAGAATCTGATGGGTCCAGCAATGCTGACAGCCCAAGGGGCCTTCCGCGCGGTGCCTTTGGTCCCCAGGCCAAGCCGTGAGGCCGATCTCCTAGTCTCCTGAGTCAGGAATTCTGTTCAGATAGCTGGCGAGGCGTTCGAGGATCTCATCTGCGGTCTTGGTCCAGACGTAGGGCTTCGGGTCACTGTTCCATGCGGCGATCCAGGCCCGGATGTCCTGCTCCAGGGCCTGGACGGTCTTGTGGACGCCTCGTCGTATCTGCTTGTTCGTCAGCTCGGCGAACCACCGCTCCACGAGGTTGAGCCAGGACGACCCGGTGGGTGTGAAGTGCAGGTGGAACCGGGGGTGGGCCACCAGCCAGGTCTTGATGGCCGGGGTCTTGTGGGTGGCGTAGTTGTCCAGCACCAGGTGGACGTCCAGGCCGGCCGGGACTTCTTTGTCGAGCTTGATGAGGAACTTCTTGAACTCCTCGGCGCGGTGGCGGCGGTGGAGTGAGCCGATCACCTTGCCGGTGGCGACCTCCAGGGCGGCGAAGAGGGTGGTGGTGCCGGCCCGGACGTAGTCGTGCGTGACCCTTTGCGGGACGCCGGGCATCATCGGCAGGACGGGCTGCGAGCGGTCCAGTGCCTGGATCTGGGACTTCTCGTCCACGCAGAAGACCAGGGCCCGTTCCGGCGGATCGAGGTAGAGGCCGACGACGTCGTGGACCTTGTCGACGAAGTACGGGTCGGTCGACAGCTTGAAGGTCTCAGAGCGGTGCGGCTGCAGGCCGAACGCCCGCCAGATCCGCGACACGGTCGACTGCGACAGGCCCGTTTCCTTCGCCATCGACCGCGTCGACCAGTGCGTCGCGTTCTTCGGTGTCGACTCCAGTGTCCTGGCGACCAGAGCGGCGACCTGCTCGTCCGTGACCGACCGCGGACCGCCGGATCGCGGCATGTCGCCCAGGCCGGCGATCCGGTGCTCGACGAAACGCGCCCGCCAGCGGCCCACCGCATGCGCGGTCGAGCCGAGCCGGGCCGCTACATCCTTGTTCGAAGCGCCTTCCGCGCAGGCCAGGATGATCCGGCAACGAAGTGCCCACGCCTGCGGCGTGGAACGGCGCCGCACCCACCCCTCGAGTGCGGCCCGCTCCTCATCCGACAACCTCAACTCGGCCTTCGGTCGCCCCATCCGCGCCATACCGCAAGCCTACACATCTGAACAGAATTCCTGACTCAGAAGACTAGTGCCGGTGCCAGACCAGCGCGTAGCGCCAAAACAGCCGTCGGTGCAGCCGTGCACCGGGTAGCAGCTGGTGGGTGTCACGGACGATGTCTGCAAAGGTCATAGTCGCCGGTCGGGTCGGGGCGGTCATTGAGGCTGGTCGTGGCACCTTCCGGCCCTTGTTCTTGATCCATGCCATGGTGACGTTCGCCGGAATGGCCACGGCGTCGATCAGGTAATCGGTCCGAGACTGCGGGCGATAGACACCAACGACGACCAGGGTTCCGCCAGGCGCCAGGTGCTGACGGAAGCAGGTGAGGGCGTCACTGAACGGCATGTGGTGGATGGTGGCGACACACGTGATGACGTCATAGAGGCCAGGCGGCACCTCCTTCAGCGCGTCTCCGACAGTGAAGGTCACCGGGGCTGCGGGGTCTGTGAGCTCCCGCGCGCGATCGACGATCGTGGGATCGACGTCGATACCGTGCACTGCTCCGGCCTGTGAGGCCAGGAGTCTGGCGAGGTCACCGCTGCCTGATCCGACGTCCAGAGCCCTGTTGAAACGTCTGGGGAGCTGGCGCAGGATCCACCGGTGGTAGTGGGCGTTGTGGTCCCAGGGGTGGGTGGCATGGAACTGCTCAAGTGCTCGCATGATGCGGGGCAGCAATGTCGTCATGGCGTGAGTCCATCAGCCCCTCGGGCACCTGCGAAACCACAGCCGAGACAGATGTGAGCCGGCCGGGACGCCCGGCCAGGAACGACCGTCAGCCGCTCGGCCGGGATACCTGGCCGAGCGGCTGTCTAGTGCCGCATCAGACAACGTTCGCCCTGGCGAGACGCGAGTGATGGTTGTGATACTTTCGGCGTCGCCGTGCACCACTGCGAATCCAAGGAGGTGAGACCGATCAACACTGTCACAGGTCGGGGCTCCCTCCTTTGCATGGTCTAGGGAGCGCCCGCACAAGGCATCCCGAAAGGCTTGAAACGCTGATGCGCTTCACCTCCCCGACGTCGTTGGACGGCGTCACCGAACAGTTCTTCACCCTCGACGAGATCCCCGGCGTGCTGTGGACGCCGGAAGGCGCTTCCGGTACGCGTCCCCTGATTCTGCTGGGCCATGGCGGCGGGCAGCACAAGACGGCCCCTGGCACCCTCTCCCGCGCGCGCCGCTTCGCCGCCGAGGGTTTCGCGGTCGTCGCGATTGACGCGCCCAACCACGGTGACCGGCCTAAGGACGAGGAATTCGGCCGGATCGCGGCCGAGATGCGGGCCGGCATGGCCGCCGGTGAGAATCCGGGTGCGCTGGTCGCCGGCATGCACAGCTATCTGGCCGGTCAGGCTGTCGCGGATTGGCAGGCGCTCCTGACTGCGGTCCAGCGCCTCGACCAGGTCGGCGTCGGCTCGGTGGGCTACTGCGGCACGTCGTTGGGCTGCGGGCTCGGCATCCCGCTCATCGCCGCAGAGCCCCGGATCCGCGCCGCAGTGCTGGGTCTGCTCGGCGTGCACGGGCTGGCCGAGGACGCCGCGCGGATCACCGTGCCGGTGCAGTTCCTGGTCCAGTGGGACGACCAGATGGTGGCGCGGGACCAGAGCCTGGCCTTGTTCGATGCCCTGGCCTCGGCTGAGAAGACGCTGCATGCCAACCCTGGCAAGCACGGGGATGTGCCGTCGTTCGAGGTGGACAGCTCGGTGAGGTTCTTCGCCCGGCATCTGAGCTGACACGAGATCGCAGTGCCCGGCGCGCTGGCCGGAACCCGTTCCCGGCCAGCGCGTTCGGTCCAGGCTGTTCGGCATGGCTGAGCGGGTGCAGGTGCGGGAGATCGATGACGACGAGGGTGCTCGTCTGTTGCGGATCGTGCGGCGCGGCACCGGGTCGGTGGTGACCTGGCGGCGCGCCCAGATGGTGCTGCTGTCCGCGCAGGGCATGCCGGTGGCGAGGATCGCCGAGGTGTCGTTCACGAGCGACGACCGGGTCCGGGATGTGATCCACAACTTCAACGCCGACGGCTTCGACTCCCTCTACCCGAAGTACAAAGGCGGCCGGCCCAAGACCTTCACGCTGCCCGAGCGGCGCGAGGTCAAGAAGATTGCGAAGTCGAAGCCGACCGAGCACGACCTGCCCTTCTCGGCCTGGAGCCTGACCAAGCTGGCGGACTTCCTGGTCGCCGAGGGGGTGGTTGACGACATCAGCCACGAAGGCCTGCGCATCCTGCTCCGCGAGGAAGGCGTCTGCTTTCAACGCCTGAAGACCTGGAAGACCTCTCACGACCCCGACTACGCGGCCAAGAAGGCCCGGGTCGAGCACCTCTACGCGATCGCCGACGGCGAGGTCATTCCCGAGGAAGATGAGCCCGAGGTCATCCTGTGCATGGACGAGTTCAGCCCACTCAACCTCATGCCTCACCCCGGGCGGCAGTGGGCCGAACGCGGCGGCAAACACAAGGACTCCGACCGTGAACCACGCCGCCGACGGCGCGCGACCTACAACCGCTACGGCGGAGTACGCCACCTGTTCGCCGCCTACGACCTGACCAAGGACAAGCTCTACGGCCACATCAAGCCGATCAAACGGCGAACGCAGTTCCTGGAGTTCTGCCGATACCTTCGCACCCTCTACCCGGCCCACGTCCGCATGGCGATCGTCTGCGACAACTTCTCCCCGCACCTGACCACGAAGAAGTGCCAGCGCGGCGACTGGGCCACCGCGAACAACGTCGAGATCGCCTACACCCCGACCAACAGCTCCTGGCTCAACCGCATCGAGGCCCAGTTCACCGCCCTGCGCTACTTCACCCTCGACGGCACCGATCACGCCACGCATAAGGAACAGGGCAGCATGATCCGCCGCTACATCATCTGGCGAAACAATCACGCCGCCGACGAACGGCTACGCGAGGTGGTCACCAGGGCGAACGTTGCCTGATGCGGCACTAGGCACTGACGGTGCAGGTGGGTGCCACCAGCGGCTTCGCGAATGCCTACCAGTACGGGAGCCCGGCGGCGGTCAAGTTGCCCGGCACGTTCTGATCGACTCCAGCAAAAGCGGCCCCGCAGAATCCCGCACCCCTTTGAGCTGCAATGTTGCGGCGGCCGCTAGGGCCCGCCGATAACCTGGGCCGCCGCCTACGAAGAGGCGCACGGGCCCGCTGCCGGAGATCTGGTTCACGACGCCGACGGCGTGTCGCGGCCGGGTCCATGGCGATTGACCGGCCATGGATACGATCAAGAACACTGCCGCGCTGGTACTGGCTCTGGTCGCGCTGGCAGCACCCACTGCGCCTACCGCCACGGCCGCGCCCGCCTACAAGTGCGCGAGCAGTACGAAGACCATTGACGACGCCGGATACAGCGGCCCGTGGGCGGACAACTGGGACGTCACGGTGAGGACGTGCGCGGCGCGGTCCGGGGGCACGGTCTACGTCTATGCCGAGGTGCGGTGGGAGGGCCCCAGTACCTACCCGGTGGATGACCCGGCGATCTTCGACGGGGCCAAGGTGCGGGTGCAGATCAAGCAGCCCGGGTGGGCACGGACCCGGTGGTGACCGTGCGGGGATTTCTCGGTGGAAGACCGGTTCGAGGACAGCACGTCGAGCAGCAAGCGCAGCGGAAGCTATCGCACCCCGACGATCAGCCACCGGGCCGGCCCCCGGGCCCTGGGGGACTCGGTGCTGTTCCTGGACTGGCACGGTGACGGACACGGCTACCAGCGCCACGAGTACCCGGGGACGCCGACCGTCTGACCCACCCCCGCCCCCGGGTCTACTCCTCGCCGGGCTCCGGGCTCCACACGGTGGGGCCGCCGCCGCGCCACTCGATCAGGCCGACCTCGTCCAGGCGGACGTCATCGGGGTCGAGGCCGGCCCGCCGCAGGAACTCCAGAAGATCACGGGGGCCGAGGGCGCGGCCGAGGATTTCACCGTCGCAGCGGACCCGGCGTCCGCCCTGGGCGTCGGGCGGGTAGACGATCACGTGCGGGGCGGGGCTCATCCCTCCACCCTGCTGCCGGGCCCTCATTACCGGACCGGCTCCAGGTCAAGACCGTCCTGGCAGCATGCCCCGAGCTGAGCTTGAGAACGAGCAACGCTTGTAGCCGCGTGTGGAGAGCACCCGCTGTGGACGGTCACGGTGCCGGCCATGGGGACCGGTGTGCCGTTCTGGGGACTGGCTGTAGTTCGACGGGATCGACGATGGGGATGTCGAGGTGGTACCCCCTGGACCGGCGGGGTGGGTCACACCCCCGGACGGGCCAGCCCGCTCGAGGTGGAGCCGGTGCCTCCGCCAAGGCGTTCGTCCGGGTCGGCGGGCGCGGCCGCCCCGTCGAGGAGGAGTGCGGCGACCGCCTGCGGGGCCTCGCGCATCGCGTTGTGGGCGGTCGGGAGGTCATGGACGGTCCAGGCCGGTTCGGTGAGCAGCCGGGCGCGCTGGTCGGCGAACGGCGTGCGGTCCTCCCAGCCCGCGCAGTACACAAACTCGCGGCGGGAGACGGCGGCGTGGGCACCCGTGAGGCGGACCGTCTGCAGGAAGGCGGCGAGCGGGTGCGGACGGCGGCGCGGGTCGCCGTCCGGCCGCCATGGTGGCTGGACGGCGTAGCCGGTGGCCGCGGCGCCGGTGACGAATGACTGCCGGTAGCCCTCGTTCATGAGGGACCAGCAGGATTCGCCGTCGCGCGGCACGCAGGCGTCCAGGTACACCAGGCGGGAGACCCGGCCACCGGCGTGGTCGGCGGCAGCGGTGATCACCATTCCGCCGTAGCTGTGGCCGACCAGCGTCACGTCGTCGAGCTGGGCGCGGTCCAGCAGGCGCAGCACGTCGTCAGCATGGGTGTCGAGATTGGCGCTGGCGGTCACGGCGGGCCCGTCGTCGGGATGCAGACCGGTCAGGGTCAGGGCGTGGACGATGTGACCGGCCCGTTCCAGCAGCGGGACCACCGCCTCGAACGCCCAGGAGCCGTGCCAACCGCCGGGTACGAGAACGAACGTCGCCATGAGACTTCCCCTTTGCCGCACGACAGTGGCACCGGGGGCCACCGCTCACGACGAGGAGTCTGGTCGAGGGGGCTTGTGGCGGCCCACCGATACAATGCCAACCCATGCCTGTTCGCCGCCACGCCGGCCACGCCGGCCAAGCACATCCGGACGCCGAAGCCACGTCACGGATCTGGCCGTCCGGCGGCCGCCATCTGTGGCCGCCCGGCGGCAGCAGCGAGGAACGGGCGCACGCGCGCGGGCACTTGGTGTACGCGGCCAGCGGCGTGCTGGTCCTGCACACCGCGAGCGGGACCTCGGTCGTTCCGGCCAACCGGGTCGCGTGGACCCCGGCGGGCTTCACCCACCGTCACCGCGCTCACGGAGCCACGGACATGCGGATCGTCTTCCTGCCGCCGTCCCTGGCCCGACTGGTGTCGGAGCGGCCGGCGGTGTTCTGCGTCTCGGGGCTCGCGCGGGAGGTTCTGCTCGCCCTGACCGGCCCGCGTGGCAGCGGCCACGACGGTCACAACGGCCCCAACAGGCCCAACGGCCAGGACCGCCAGGACGCAGCGGATACGGGCGCGGCGGGGCCCGGTCACGGTCGCGCCGCGCGTCAGCGACTGCTGCGCGTACTCGTCGACGAGTTGCGTGAGGCGGACGAACAGCCGTTGCACCTGCCGCACCCACGAGACGACCGCCTGCGGGCGATCGAGCGGATCCTGTCCGGGAATCCGGGTGACGCCACTACGGTGACCGAACTCGGCCGGCAGGTCGGAGCCAGTGCCCGCACCCTGAGCCGACTGCTGCGCAACGAACTCGGCATGACCTTCTACGAGTGGCGCACCCAGCTGCGCGTGCACCACGCGCTGGTGCTCCTGGCCGAGGGCCATGACACCACCCGCACCGCGCACGCCTGCGGCTGGGCCAACCCCAGCGGCTTCATCGCGGCATTCACCGACCTGGTCGGCACGACTCCGGGCCGCTACCGAGCCAGCGGGTGACCAGACCCAAGCCGGGTTCGCACGGTCACGGGGCATCGTGGGCGGCACGCTCGTGCCCCCTGGCGATCAGCCGCCGCCCGGAGTGGCACGCCGCCCCGGTGTTGAGTGCGGTCGCCCCGGCACGTCGCCGAGCGCGCCCCGCCCGCCCGCTGCCGTAGAGGCGTCTCAAGGGGACTCGCGGCTATGTGCTCCCTGGTGTCCGAGCCGGGGCCGCTGGACAGGTCTTGCTGGGGAGTTGCGGGGCCGGATCGGCATGCGGGAGAACCAGCTGATGGTAGAGCGACGCCGTAACGGCGACCACCAGGCTCCATGCGTCCGTGTGCAGCGCAGGGGAGTTCCTCGCCCTCGACGGCGAGATCGACGATGACCTCGCACTGGGCGTGCGCGGCCTGTTCGGAGTGGAACGAGGCGGCCATCAGCGCGACGGCGAACGACGGCTGTTCGATCTCCTGGTTGAGGGCCGTCAGGTCGCCGTGCGGCAGACCCGTGTCCGGCGGCTGCCAGTCGACCTCTCCGGCGGAGGCGATGACGTCGATGGGCAGACCGCCGACATCGCGCCGGCGCCGGTTGACCGTGGCGCGCTACGACGCCGCGGACATCGACCGGCTCCTCACCGGGGCGTGGTGGGACTGGCTCGTGCAGCACCTCACCCGACACGTGCGGACGATCATGTCGGGGACCGGCGCCGACCTGGAAGAGGCCGCCGCGCAGATGGACCGGCCCTGACACGGCGGCGCCCTCGCCCGTGCCCAGGGCCGTCCCCCAGTGCAGCCGTCCCCGACGTTCGTCGGCTGGGACGGCTACGAGGGGGAAGCCGCGGTCCATCTGCGGAGGCTGCCGGGCGCCGACGCGTACCGGGACGGGTTCGTGTGGTGGCTCGCTGACTGCGGTAGAAGCTGTTGTCTTTCCGAGTGTGATCGTCGCGTTTCCGCTGGTCAGGCATAGGGTCGGCGGTTCCGTGGAAGTTGTGGCCTGTCGGGTCATCGTTCCCCGGGAGGTCGCTAATGCCGTCGGTCGTCGGACTGCTGGAACAGCACGAGCTTGCTGCTCGTCGTCTGGTTGACGGGCTGCGGGAGGAGGCCGACCGTATCCAGGCCGAGTTGGCCGCGGCCGAGCGGGAATGGCAGGAGTGGGTGATCGCCCGTAGGCGGGTCGATTCGGTCCTGGCGCCGGACGGCGGCGAGGCCGTCGGCCCGGAGGTCACCCCGGAACCGCTGGATACGGCCACGCAGCCGGTGCCCCAGGATGCGGCGAAGCCGAAGGCGCAGGTGCCGGTGTGGCGTCAGGGCCTGGCGTGGTCGGTGCTGTCGGTGGACTATCAGCGCATCCTCGCGGCGCTCGCGGACCGGGTCCGGCTGCACCAAGGTCCCCTGACCTGCCAGGAGATGGCCCAGGTGTTCGGCATGGACG
Organism: Streptomyces sp. Tek67B01; assembly: GCF_055231995.1. Lineage (NCBI taxonomy): Bacteria > Bacillati > Actinomycetota > Actinomycetes > Kitasatosporales > Streptomycetaceae > Streptomyces > Streptomyces sp. Tek67B01. The sequence continues at coordinate 69,311 of NZ_JBUYUY010000001.1, read as the reverse complement.
CGGTGCCGGCGCGGGTGGAGACGCTGCGGTCGAAGGCGAAGCGTCTGGTCGCGCGCGGCTGGCTGGCGGAGCCGGCGCCGGGCAGGTTCACGCTCACGAAGGGCGTGGCCGGGCAAGGCGGCGGGTCATGAGCAGGATCATCGACCAGTAGACCATCGCCTCGGCGCTGGTGGTGCGCCGCTCGAAGTCGCGCACCAGGCGGCGGGTGCGCATCAGGTGCGCGAAGAGTCGTTCGACGATCCACCGCTTGGGCAGCACGACGAAGCCGCGCATGTCGTCGCTGCGTTTGACGATGGCGAGGACGAGGGCGAGCGCGGCGTGGCAGTACTCGATGAGGCTGCCGGTGTAGCCGCCGTCGGCCCAGACCAGTTCCAGCAGGTGGTGTGCGTCGGTGACCTGCCGCAGCAGGACCTGGGCGGCGGTGCGGTCGCCGGTGTCGGCGGCGGTGACCAGCACACCCAGCAGCAGGCCGAGGGTGTCGACCACGACGTGCCGCGTGCGGCCGTTGACCTGCTTGCCGCCGTCGTAGCCACGGCTGTCGGCGCCGACGACGGCGTCCGCCTTGACCGACTGCGAGTCGATCACCCCGGCTGTCGGCTCCGCCTCCCGCCCCGCCCTCTCCCGGACCCTGGCGCGCAACCGGTCGTGGAACTCCTGGACCAGCAGGTGGTCGCGCCACCGGCGGAAGAACGCGTAGACCCGGTCCCATGGCGGGAAGTCGGCCGGCATGGCCCGCCACTTGATTCCGTTGTCCACGAGGTAGCGGATCGCGTCCAGTATCTGCCGGTGGCAGTACGCCTCCGGCTGTCCGCCCCGGCCGCGCAACCAGGCCGGAACCGGGATCAGCGGCCGGATGACCGCCCATTCGGCGTCCGTCATGTCCGTCGGGTAGCGCGGCTGCCGCATGCCGTTGTCGACAGCGTTTCCGAACCGATGCGCCAGACAGTCACACTCCCAGGTGACCGGGCTGGACTCCCCGGCCAACGACACGGAAGACTGCCGCACCAGGGCCTCCTGATGTTGCTCGGTGATTAGACACCAACCAGCTGTTCAGGAGGCCCTGTCCGTATGCGCCGAACACCCCACGACCGCCCAAACGGGACTCGCGTTCGATACGCATCCCTCAAGATCGGAAAGACAACGACTCTCAGGCCAGCGAAGACAACCGCGGTCATCACGGCCAGGGTTGCGGTGTGTGCGGGAAACGAAGTCCCTCTCAACCGTGGCGGTGACCTTCTGATCGGCTTGCCGACGCCGGCACATTATAGGATCCACAGGGTGGCAGAACTGATCAAGACCAGCGCGACCCAGCCTGACGATCGCTCGGGCCAGCCCACCCGCGACCAGGTCATTGGGCGGATCGCTGATCACCTTACGGCCCGGGACCTCGGGCATCCGCTTCGGGTCGCGGTGGACGGTATCACCGCCGCAGGGAAGACGACCCTGGCCCGTGCACTGGCATCTGCGGTCGCCAGTCGCGGCCGACCCGCGATTCACCTGTCCATGGACGGGTTCCACCACCCGCGCGCCCACCGCCACCGGCAGGGCCGCGCCTCAGCAATCGGCTACTACCAGGACGCCTACGACTTTCCCGCGTTCGCACGGACAGTACTCACACCGCTGGGCCCAGGCGGCGACCGCCGCTACCGCGATCGCATCATCGACCTGGCCAGCGACCAGCAGATCTACGAACCCCCAGTCACCGCGCCGGCCGAAGCGGTGCTGATTGTGGATGGCAGCTTCCTCCAGCGCAGCGAACTGGCCCCCCTGTGGGACGAGGTCGTGTTCGCCGACACCAGCTTCCTTGTCGCCCGCCGGCGCGGCACTACGCGGGACGCCGCGCTCTTCGGCGGACTTGAACAGGCCGAGAATGCCTTCGACAACCGCTACCACGCAGCCTGTCGGCAGTACCTGGCCGAGGCCGACCCGGCCACGCGAGCAAGCATCGTCGTCGGCAACAACGACGTCGACCACCCTGAACTACGCCGCATCGGCGACCTCCGACGGCCCCAGTAGCCTGCGCGGCCGTCCAGCCAACTGACCCTCGAACCAATGTCCCCCATGATCGGAAAGACAACGGCTTCTTAGACCACCACGGGCCTGGGGAGCGCCAGCGCCGCGGTCTCAGCTGAAGTTTGCGCTGGAAAGGCGTGCCCGGTAGAAGCGGCCCGTGTATCCGTAGCCCTCCAGGGATCGCGTGAAGGACTTGTTCCCGGCACTGTCGAAGAACTGGATAAAGCTGTTGTACCACTGGTCCCCGCTGCCGCTGGCCTGCTGCCAGAAGGATTCACCGGAGGCGATGCGGGAGAAGGATTTCACGCCGGAATCCGACTGGGGCATCCTGGTGAGCGCGCCCGTGGCTTTGTGGAGCCGCTGGACGGAGCCTCCCCCGGTGAGGAGCAGGTAAGCGGGGTCACTGAAGTCGGCGTCCAGGCTGTGCCCGTTGAAGGCCGTGGGCCAGGTGTAGCCCCAGACCTTGACCAGTCGGGTGTCGAGGTGGCTGCCGGTGACCTGGTACTTGGTGATGGTCCACGTGCCCAGTGCCCACAGGTGGCTACCGTCGTACCAGAGCCCGTGGGCGCCCTGGACCCCGATCTCCTGGACCTTGGTGAGGGTCGAGGGATCGTCCGAGTTGGTGGGTCCGTAGACGGTGAGGAATCCCGGGTACGTGTTGGTGGCCGAGGCGGAGCTGGAGGCAGTCACGACCGCGCTGATGCCCGGGATGCGCTCGATGGAGTGCGGGTTGCCTTGGGGGGAAGCGGACCAGAGCAGCCCGTCTCCGTCTCCCATGTTCACGATGCCGACCCGGCCCCCTGAAGCGGTGACCAGGGCGACCCAGCCAAAGGCGGTCGTCTCGCGGAACTTGATGTCGGACAGCAAGTCCCAGTCGGAGGTGGCGGGCGCCTGCCACCTCCACAACCGGCTGGCCGGGCTCCAGTCGACCGGTCCCACAGGGTGGATGAGTATCTGGTTCCGCAACTGCTCGCATACGGCGACGTGGTAAGTACTGGCAGCTCGGGCGCTGGTGGCTGTCGCCAGTGATGCGAGAGGAGCGGATACGGCCACGGCCGCGGTGCCCTTCAGGAGTGTCCTGCGATCCATGAGAGTCCCAGCGAGTCGATGGTGGATGAGTTCGTGCACCGTACACTCCGGGCTTGCCAGCCTGTGAGGGGCTACAAGGGCCTAGAGCAAGGAAGTTGAGGCCGCGCCACATGCCATGTCCACCGCACCACCGGCACCGCCCCCTAGATGCTGGGCATCGAAGAACCCTTGATGGCGTGCACCACGCACTCCTGCGGCCTCACCCCGACCGGTGACCGCACAGCCCACCGAGCCTGCCAGAGCTGCACTCGGGAGCCCGCTGGTGTTCACGGGAAATGGCTCTGGATCACTTTTCGCGGAGTGGTTACGGAGAGTCAGACCTTCGGTGCCATGCGACGCCTGTCGGCATGGGCACGAAGCTGAGGTGAGGTGAGTTCCAGGGCCCGGTTGTCGCGTCCGGCGCTCATGTGGTTGAGCCAGCGTTCGTACCAGTCGAGGAAGTCGGTGGCTGAGGAGACGTTGGGGCCCCAGAACCCGTCGCTGTTGCCGATGAGGACGCGGCCGGTGGACCGGTCACCGCGATGACGCATACGTCGGTGCGGCCCATTTCGATGACGTGGAGGAAGAGGTCGCGTCCGTGACCCCCGGGTTCTGCGTCGTCGTGTCCCCGGTTATCCGCGCGGGTTCATGACCAGTCTTTCCCACGCGATAGCCGGGGGAAAGAGGCCCTGGATTGGAGGCAGCGGCGGGCGGCCCGGTCAGACCAGAAGCCGGGTCGGGGCCGCGGCTGCTTCCGCGGGCGGGCCGAAGGCGTACAAGTACCGGCTAGCCGCCGCAGATCTCGCTCGTTCGAGGGAAACGGCGGCTCGTGGCTGCGCCGGTTAGCATCCTGCCCGGCTAGTGGCGTACTGCCGATCACCGCCCGCCTCCGGAGCCACGCCGCCGGACGCGGAGGTCAAGGTCCTTAAGGGGCCCGCTCCCAACTGTTCTTGCGTTCCGTCGTGTCCACGGCAGTCGTACGAGCCGGAGCCGGGGGCGTGGCCCGGCCCGGCAGAGGAGTACGTCATGCCGAAGAACCAGTCCACCGCCGCGCAGGCCGCTCGCCGGGCAAGCCGGAGCGGGGGCAAGTACACCGAGGCCCTACGCCGCGCGCAGGCCAGCGAAGCGCCGCGCACACCGCACGTCCTGCGGTTCCTGGCCGAGCACTCGGCGAACCTCTACCACCTGGTCGGCGGGATCGCGGCGGCCTGGGCGCACAGCGGACAGCGGGTCCTGCTCCTCGAGGAAGCCGAGGACTACTGGCGGTGGACCATGAGCGGCGTGTTCGAGCGCCGTCCCCGGCACCGCTGCAAGAAGGAGAGCGCGCCGGCCGCCCCGCCAGAGCCGGCCACCAGCACCCTGGGGGCGTCGCCGGACAGCTCCGGTGTCCTGGTGCACCACACCTGTATGTGGGAGGTCCGCCACCCCTCGCGGGAGAGCGACCGCAGCCTGCCTCGCACGGACCGCAGTCCGCTCGCGTCGGCGGTGGCCGGCGCCCTCGACGCCTACGACGTGATCGTCCTTCTGCCGAAGTCAGGATGGAGCTACCCGGACCGGGAGAACGCAACGGCGCACGTGGTGCTCGGTGAGATCAACGCCTTCCCGGACGCCGACTGCAGGACCACACTTGCCGGGCCAGGAGGCGAAGAGAGGGGCGTTCCCTTGAGTCCCGAGCAGAGCGCGGCGGTTCTGCGAGAGCGCTGCCTGGGCTTCCTCTTCGGCTTCCCAAGCCTGCCCATCCGGCTGGACGGGGTGATCTGGCAGTCGAACGATGAGCTGCCCGTCGCCGGGGACTACCTGGCGGGCGTCGACCGGGACATGAACCGGGCCGGGCTGCACCCTCTGGGCTGGACGCTATGCGAGCGGTTCCCCGACCAGCACAGGCAACTGCCCGTGCCCGAACAGATGGAGGACCCCGGCTTCGTCCAGCGGCACCAGCCCGTCGCGGAGCGCCTGCGCATGGCGCTGGACTCTCGCCCCGTCGGCAGGAACTGACCTGCGAGGGCTGGCCCGCTTCGCGACCCGTGTGTCAGCCCTTCGCCGTTCCCGGTCCTCTTGACCGGCTCTCCGAGCCTGCGGGACGGTCGGGGGGCGCAACTATGCGCAACCACGTCGCAGGGGAGAGCGCCATGACGTTACGGTTCGTTGGGATCGACCCGAACACCGGAGGCGAGGGATCGCCCAGGTGTGGGTGGAAGAGGAGAGTGCGGACCTGGTCCTCCAGGGCGACGAAGCCGACGACCTCCTCACATCCCTGGTCGGCTCCACCGAGTGGGTAGCCGGCCACAGGACCGGGATTCCCCCGCACGAGCGGGTGATCCGGATTCCATTCCGCATGGTGTCGATTCTGAGGGAGGCGTGCGATGTCGCTGAACGCGCAGCAGCTGAACACCGCGACGTTAGCTGAGCTGCTCGCCGACCCCCACCGCACGGCGGTCCATCTGGAGATGCGCGACGTCTACGCGGTCGGCGACGAAACCGAGGACTACGAGACCTTCCTGCGCACCGGCGTCCCGAACCTCGACCCCGGCCGCTCGTTCTGGCCACAGTGGATGCCGCTCGTCAAAGACGCGGTCGCCCGTGGCGTGGTGATGCGCCGCGCGCGGATCGTCTCCGAGCCGGTCACCGACTACATCCGCTACGAGCACGCCATCACCCCGCTCAACCTCCAGGCCGGAGAGAACGTGCGCTGGCTGCCCCGCCGCCAGGCGAGCGACATTCCGCTGCCCGGCAACGACTTCTGGCTCCTGGACGGGCGCGTCGTGCAGTTCCACCACTTCACCGGCACCGGCGACTGGGCGCCGGACGGAAAGGAACGCACCGACGATCCGGCCGCGGCCGCGCTGTGCGCCACGGCGTTCGAGACGGTGTGGGAACGCGGCATCCCGCACGAGAAATACACCGTCCAGACCCCCTGAGCAGCCCTGTGCCCGCTTCCCCATCGTCCAGCGCACAAGCGGCCCGTGAGGCGCTCGCCGTGCGCCTCACGCACCTGCGCAAGGACGCCGGCCTCACCGGGAAGGAACTCTCCGCCCGGTGCGGCTGGCATCCCGCGAAGAGCACTCGCATCCAGAAGGGCGACGCCCCGCCCTCCGACACCGACATCCGCACCTGGTGCGCGGCATGCGACGCGGACGACCAGGCCGACGACCTCATCGCCACCGCCCGCGCGGTCTACTCCATGTACCTGGAGTGGCGCCGCCTGCACCGCACCGGCATGCGCAAGGTCCAACAGGACCGGAACACCCTGCACGAACGCACCCGCGTCTGCCGGGTCTACGTCTCCAACGTCCCGCCCGGGTTATTCCAGACCCCCGGCTTCGCCACCGCCCTCATGGAGCAGATCACCGCCTTCCAGGGCACCCCCAACGACGTCGCCGAAGCGGTCGCCGCCCGCATCGCCCGCTTCCGGTTCCTCTACGAAGGCGGACACCGCTACGTCGTCCTCATGGAGGAATCCGTCCTGCGCTACCGCACCGCCAACCCCGAGGCGATGCGCGGGCAGCTGCGCCACCTCCTGGCCGTGATGCCGCTCGCCTCGGTCTCGTTGGGGATCATCCCGTTCACCGCGCAGCGCACCGTATGGCCGCTGGAGGCGTTCTACCTCCACGACGACACCACGGCTGTGGTGGAGACGCTGACGGCGGAGATCAAGGTCAAGCAACCGCGCGAGCTCGCCGACTACGCGAAGGCGTTCGCCGGCCTCGCGGAGATGGCCGTCCACGGCGACGCCGCCCGCGCCCTCATCCAGGCCGCGATCGACACCCTGGGGTGAGCCTCCGCAATTCTGCGCAACTTCGTTGAGAGCGCGGACCGTAGGTGCGTAGCGTCGACGGCACCGACGGACCACCAGCCGGAAGGCGGGGCCCCCTTGCGCGCACGCACCGACAGCACCGCCTCGGCCCTGGAGGGCCGCGGCCTCCAGTCGCCCGCCTACGGCGTCCCCTCCTCGGCGCTGCTGGCCCGCGCGAACCGCGGCTTCGCCCGGTTCCTCGCCCAGCAGAACGAGGGCCAGGACGATGTCGCCGACGGCAGCGAGGACACCCAGCGGTGACCGCCGGCCACCCGCGCGATGACGCCCGAGCAGCGAGGCCCGGCATGCACACCAGCACCCACACGGTCCTGTACGACCCCGACGGCCTGATCGAAGCGGGGCTCCCGCTGGATCGCGAACCGTACGAGTGCCTCGTCACGGCCGTCCTCGCCTGGACCGACCAGGACACCCCCACTACCCGCGATGTGGAACAGATCGCCCTCCAGCTCACCGGCCACGCCCGCGCCGTCGCCTCCGACGTCCGCCGCCGCGCCGACCGGCTGCCGAAGGACAGCGGCGCCCGGGCGCTCGCCGACGTCGTCCTGCGGGAGGCGGAAGGCTGGCTGTCCGTGACAATCGAGGGCAGCCTTTGCCCGCCAATCGCAACGTCTGCCGGGCATGGGAGGAGTCTGGCGCGAAGGCCGCCGTGGGCAGGACCCTCACGATGGCCGACGGCGGCTATCCGGGCGCCGGTCTCCTCATGCCCCACCGCCGCACCCCGGGCGAAGAGTTGCGGGGCTGGAAGCGCGAGCACAATAGCTCGCACAAACAGGTCCGGGCCCGCGTCGAGCACGTCTTCGCCCGCATGAAGACCTGGAAGATCCTCCGCGACTGCCGTCTCAAGGGCGACGGGGTCCGACACGCCATGCTCGGCATCGCCCGACTGCACAACCTCGCTCTCACGGGATAGCTTCTGCCGCATACGAGACCTGAGAGGTCCCCGGGAGACGGCTCCCCCCCTCGCAGTCTCGGAGGAGAATCAGGCGAGGCAGAACTCGTTGCCCTCGATGTCCTGCATTGTGATGCACGACTCGTTGACGCCATCGGCGCGCTGCGTCAGCACGTGTTTCGCGCCGAGCGCCATCAGCCGTGCGCATTCGGCCTCGAGTGTGGCCAGGCGCTCGTCACCCACGAGCCCTGTGCCGACCCGCACATCAAGATGCACCCGGTTCCGGTGGCTCTGGTGGTCGCACAGTTCGCGGCCCGCATCCCGCTCAGCGGCTCCTCGTACCAGTGGGCCTCGCGGCTGGCCACGCCGAAGGTCGGCTGGGGGTTCGGCTGGCTCTCCTTCTGCTTCCTGGCGGTCGCCGTGGTGGCCGTCGACAACGCGCTGGCGAGCCAGGCGTTCATGCCGCTCGCCGGCATGGAGCCAGACGAGGACGCCGCACGGGTGATCACACTGGTGGTGCTGCTCGTCCAGACCGTGCTCGCCATCGCCTCCACCCGCATCGTCAGCGTCATCAACACGGCGGCCGTCGGGATCGAAGTGGCCCTGGTCGTGGTGGTGTCGATCGCGCTCACCGTGGCTGTTCTCGTCACCGGCGACGGCGCGGCCGACAACCTCACCTCACGCGGGATCGCCGCGCATGCGCCCGACTACTTCGCCGTCGGCGGTGGTCTGATGCTCGCGATGATCACGGGCCTGGCCAGGCTGGTCGGCTTCGACTCCGCGGCGAACCTGGCCGAGGAGGCCAAGGACGCGCACCGCACCGTTCCGCGCGCGATCGTGGGATCGGTCGTGGCGGCGGCGGTCCTGGGCATGTTGTTCCTGATCGCGCTCACCGTCGCGATCAAGGACGTTCCGCGTATCTCCGCCAGCGGATCACCGGTCGCGGCCATCATGCGGGACCAGCTCGGCCCGGTCATGGAGCGGGCGCTACTGGTCGCCATCACGTTCGCGTTCTTCGGCGCCGGGGTCGTAACTCTGACGGCGTGCGCGCGCCTTGTCTTCGCGATGGCGCGCGACGGGCGCTTCCCGGCCCATCGGCTGATGCGACAGGTCAGCCCGCGGACGCGGACCCCGGTTCCAGCGACCGTCCTGATCTTCGCCCTCGGGGTCGTCCTCATGGTCGCGCTGCCGGGCGCAGCGCTGCTGGAGCTGATCACGGCATCGACGATCCTCCCGGCGCTCATCTACGGCGCGACGATCGTCCTCTACTTGGCGGTGCGCGGGCGGCTGAACCGCAAGAAGGGCGCGTTCGACCTCGGACACTTCGAGCTCCCGGTCGCGATCTCCGCCCTGGTGTGGACGCTCGTCGCGCTGTTCGTGCTGGTCTCGCCGAGAGAGGCCTTCGTCTCCGTCGTGACCGTGGCCGGCCTCCTCCTGGTGGGCGGGCTGTTCTTCCTCGTCATGCTGACGGTCGACCGCGAGGCGCTGGAGACCGAGCCCGGAGACATGAGCGAGGCCTTCCGCTCCTGAGGCCGCGGCCCGAGGCCGGGAAGCTCACCGGCCGAGGGGTGAAGGCGCGGTATGACTGCCTGCCCCCGGGTGAGTCCGCGTACATCGGTAATATCCCGTTCGAGGTCGTCAAGGAGCGGGCGTGACTCCACCGACCGACCCACGTGCCCGAGAGGGCATCCGCACTACCGGACGAACACCATGGGCCGGTCCGGCGGCCATTCTCTGGCTTCGGCACCTGTGCATTCCCTGATGGGTTCGTGATGGGGGACGGCTGGGAGGAGCAGAAGCGGCTGCTCGTCGTGCTGCACAAGCGTCCGTATGACAAGTGTTCCGTGGCTGCCCGCGCGGATGCCGGCTGGCGGACGTCCTCACTGGTCTCGCAGGGTGTGAGTACTGCGCCACCGCGATCCAGCCGCCGTTTGTCCCCGGTGCGAGATGAGTCGGGCGAGCGACTGGATGTGCTGTTCGTCGATCGGCTTCATGACCCCTGCGACAGCACGACGGAGCCCGGCGGTTCGCCGGCCGTCTCGGCTCCACCCGCACGAGGGCTGTTATGGCCCGGCGCCACAGCGGCAGGCACACAGGAGGACCGCCATCAAGCCGGACGCCTGGCCTGTGACCCGAAGCCGGGGGATCCGAGCGCCGCAACGACTCCGCGCATACACCCCACAACCACCTCCGGGGCGCCCGTACGCCGGCACACGCGTGCGAGAGCTGCCTGCAGCCTGCACAGTTACAACGGCCCGCCAGGAGGCCGCGGTCGGGACCGGCTGCTCTCCCGGCCGGGGCCGGCCGCTTGTCCTCTGCCATTGCGACGCCAGGGCTGGGCGGTTGCCGCCCGGCGCGTGGAGGGTGCCGGTCGTAGGAAGGGGAATGGCTGCTGTGGAGTGGCCGGTGTCAGCGCGGGGCGTCAACCATCGGCTGCACATGTCACCCGGGATGTCGAACGCTGTGCTTTTGCCACCGGGTGCCGGCTTGCGGTGGCTAGCGTCGGGTTCAGTCCGCGTCGATAGGGCGTGCGCGGGCGAGGCCCGGTGACCAGAGCGCTCTGGCGGCAGTAGCGCCGGGCCGCCCAATCATCCAGCGGGTCGAGGTCCGGCGTACGGGCACGTGTCCCGCGTCTCCTTTGGAGCCAGCCACCCCGCTCAGCTGAACCGGGGAGCGGGCCCGCATGGATACACCGCCCGGACACCGCTTGGTGCCTCCGTACTGGCCGGCCCGCGGTCCCGTACTCACTGCGCTGGTCCGCCGGGCGCGGTATTGGGGTCTGCGCGGGTGGTTCCGGGAGGTGTGGGGCGGGTCGCAGGTGTGCGTCGCGGGTGGATTAGGTGGGACGGGGCATGGCGAGGGGCCCACCTGGCGCATCGGTGGCCTTCTCCTCCGGGGTGCTGTCGGCTGGGTCATCGGCCGCCGTCGCACGTTGCCGTCACGCAGCCGGCCGGCAGCACCTGCTTACCCGTCCGTTGGCGTCCGGCCCCGGCAGCCCGACCATCGGCCGCTCCGGCAGCGGCAAGACCACCCTGGGCCGCTGCCTCGCCGGGCTGCACCCCGTACGACGGGACGGTCCTGCTCGACGGTGCCCCACTCCCGCGCAGCCTTCGCGCCCGCACACGAACCCACGTCGTCGCGCCCTCGGCGGGGTGGCGGTGGGCCTGGCAATGGATGTGCTTCAACACGCCTACGGCGAGGTTAAGGGCTACGACGGCGTTCCTGCTGCGCCTGCACGGTGACCTCACCGCCTACGGCCCCACGGCGGAGCTACTGCCGACGGTCTGATCGCTGTTCAGGGAGTTTCGCCCTGGGCGACTTCGATGCCGTCGTGCAGGTCGTCGGCTGCCTGGAGGGAGGCTCCGGCGGCCAGCGCCAGGCAGGCCATGAGGGCGACGGCCGCAGCGCGTCGGGCGAGGGGCCGGGTTGTCCTGGCCTCGGTGCCTTCGCTGAGGAGGGCGGCGACGCGCCGGGGAACGGGCCCGGCGGTCGCCGCGAGGGCCAAACCGGGACGCGCACGGCCGGTGGATGGGGCGTGGGCCGCGAGAGCGGCCCGGCCGATGGCCCGGGCGGTCAGACGCCGGCTGCCAACGGCGCGGGCGGCGGACTCGTCGGCGGAGCGCTCCACTGCGTATCCGAGCGGCTCACGCAGAGTCCGCAGTGCGGGGTGGCACAGGGCGGCCAGGTCGACCACGGCGGTGAAGATGTGGTGGCGGCCGGTGAGATGGGCGCGTTCATGGGCGAGGAGGGCCTCGCGTTCGGGGCCCGAAAGCGCGCGGAGCATGCCGGTGGTGACGATGATGCGGCCCGGGCTTCCGGGGAGTGCGTAGGCGTCCGGGTGATCGTCCGTCAGGACGACGAGCTCGCCGTCTGCCTCGGCGGCCAGTCTCCCGGCTCGGCGGAGCTGGGTCCAGCGTCGCCGAACGCCCCGTACCAGCCTGGCGGTGGACCAGGCGAGGAGGGCCCCGGCGGTGACGGCGATCGCGATGACGGCGTCGGGTGATCCGTTGCTGAGAGGAGTGAGTAGGTGGCCCAGCGCGGCGACGGCGTGGAGGTGCGTGGCGCCGGGCGCGACGAGCAGGGCCAGCGCGCAGGTGCTGGCCGCGGCGAGGCCGGCCGCGGTCGCCGTCAGCAGCCAGATCGCCTGCCGCGGCGGCAGATGCGAGGCCAGCCGCCTGCCCGCCGGTGCGGCCAGGAACGGCACGAGCAGGGGGAGCCAGACCGTGGAGATCACGGGGCGTCTCCTTCCCCGTCGAGCAGGGCGCGCAGCAGGCGTTCGTCCTCGCCGCTCAGCTGGGAGACGAAGCGGCTCAGCACGGCCCCGCGGTCCTCGTCTTTCGCCAGTTCGGCGTGCATGCGCCGGGCGGTGAGACCGGAGGCGTTCTCGGTCGGGATGTACGCGAACCCGCGGCCTGCCCGCTTCCGGGTCACGGCGCCTTTCTCGTGCAGGCGGGACAGGATCGTCGTCACGGTCGTGCGGGCGAGGGACCCGCCGACTATCTCCTGTACCTGGGCCGGGGTCAGCGGGCCGTCCGCCGCCCAGAGCGCCGCCAGCACGCCGGCTGCCAGCTCGCCGGCAGGGCGGCGCTCCGCGTTCTTGTCGCCCATGGGGTGCGATCCTCCACACATTGGTCGTCTACAGTTATGTAGACCGTCTACGGAACTGTAGTCGTCGGGCGGCAGGGTGTCGCCTCGGGCCCTGGCCCTCTCACCTTAGGGGAGCTGTTCGACATGGCCTTGACCGTTCTCGCCGCGGCGTCGCAAGCGCTCGGCCCGCAGGCCGTGAACCTGCTGGACGCGGGTTCTCTTCTGTCGGCCTTCGGTGCCCTGGGTGTCGCGGTCGTCCTGTTTGCCGAGACCGGCCTTCTCGTCGGCTTCTTCCTGCCCGGTGACTCGCTCCTCTTCACCGCCGGTCTGCTCTGCGTACCGGCCAACCACGGACCGGTCCACCTCTCCCTCCCTCAGGTGCTGTGCGCGGCCGTGGCCGGAGCCCTGCTCGGCGCGCAGACCGGCTATCTCATCGGACGGCGTGGGGGACGGGTCCTGTTGACTCGCAGCCGCAGCCGCAAACTCCATGAGGGCGCCCAGCGGGCCGAGGAACTCCTCGACCGGTACGGACACGGGAAGGCCATCGTGCTGGCCCGCTTCGTGCCGATCGTGCGCACCGTCCTGAACCCGATGGCCGGGGCCCTGGGTGTCCCCGCCCGCACGTTCACGCTCTGGCAGGTCGTCGGCGGGCTCGTGTGGACGGTGGGACTGGTGCTGGCCGGCTACGCGCTCGGCTCCTCCGTACCCAACGTCGACCATTACCTCCTGCCGATCGTCGCTCTTGTGGTTCTCGTCTCTCTCACCCCGATCGCCGTGGAAGTGATCCGCCGTCGGGGTACCCGCACTTCGAACGGAGGCTCGCATTGAGCCTGCTCGCCCTGGACGGCCCCGCCGTCGACGGAAACCTGTACACCTGGCTCACCGGCCTCGCCCAGCGGGCGCCTTCCTGGCTCGACGGCCTGGTCACCGCCTGGTCCACGTATGGCCTCGGCCTCTTTGCCGTACTGATGCTGGTCGCCTGGTGGCGCGCCCGGGCGAGCGCCGAGGCGGCGAGGACAGCCATGGCGCTGGCGGCTCCCCTTGTCGTGGTCGCCGCGTTCCTCGTCGATACCTGCATCAAATCGGTCTTCCGTGAGCAGCGGCCCTGTCAGACCCTGCACACGGTCACGCTGGAGGCCTGTCCGCCGCTGGGCGACTGGTCTTTCCCGAGCAACCACGCCGCCATCGCTGCCGCGGCGGCCACGGCCCTGTGGCTCACCGACCGCCGGCTCGCGGCCCTCGCCGTGCCGGCCGCACTGCTGATGGCCTTCTCCCGGGTCTGGGTGGGTGCCCACTACCCCCATGATGTCGCTCTCGGCCTGGCCGTCGGCGCGGTGATCGCCTGGCTGCTGACCCGCGTGGCCCGCCGCGCGACCCCCCTCGTGCAGCGGCTGGGCACCTCACCGCTGCGGCCCCTGGTCACCCCCCGGTGAGGATCGGCCCCGCGTCGCGAGCCGACCGCTGGACTCTGACGGCAGTGCTGTGCGCCGTACTGTTCGCCCTGCTGGCCGCCCTGCTCGCGGCTCGGCACGGTGCCCCGTACCCCCTCGAGGAGAGCCTGCACCGCTGGTCGGTACGGCACCGTCCCGCCGTCGCGGTCGCCCTCGCGCGGGGCATCACGGCGACCGGGAGCGGGCCTGTTCCGTACCTGTGCGCCGTAACGGCCAAGCTCGTCGCCGGGTGGGGCCGGGGCAGCCTCGGCCGGCTGCTGACGGCCGCGAGCGCGCTCGGATTCCTGCTGCTCGCCCAGGGCGTGCGCTACGCCGTCATGTACGCCGTGGCCCGGCCGCGTCCGCCCGTGGCCGACTGGGCCGCCCACGCCGCCGGCTTCGCCCTCCCCTCCGGACACGCCACCATCTCGGCTCTCGCGGCCGGGCTGCTGGCCTGGGCGGCGTGGCGCGTGAGCTCCCCGGCCACGGCCCGGCTCTGCTGGGCCCTGCTGGCGTGCTGGGCCATCGCGGTCGGCCTGACCCGCGTCTACCTCGGCGTGCACTGGCCCGCCGACGTCCTCGGCGGCTGGCTCTTCGCCCTCACCTGGCTCGCCGCGGCCATGGCCGTGTGCGCCGGGAGGGGGCAGGGGGAGGTGGCCCGGGCGGCCGCCGGATGAGGGCGGCCTTTGGCGGTACAACGGGAGGCAGCTGTTCGTAGCCCCCGGGTGGCAGACGCATCGGCCTCTATCGTCTACAGTTCCGTAGACGGAAGGGCAGCCTTGCCTTACCAAGGTCGGCCGCAGCTTCCCGCCCTGCCACGCCTGGGAGTATCCATGTCTTCATCCGCCCGCTCGGCGCTTCTCGCAGCCGCCGGTCTCGCGATAGTCACTGCCGCCGCCGCGGGATGCTCCCAGAAGAGCGATGCCGGCTCGGCCAGCGCCCTCCACGTGGCTGCCTCGGACAGTGCCTGCGAGGTCTCCAAGACTGAGTTCCCGGCGGGGAAGGTCTCCATCGAAGTGGAGAACAAGGGCTCGAAGGTCACCGAGCTGTACGTGCTCTTTCCGGACGACCGGATCGTCGCCGAGCGCGAGACCATCGGCCCCGGCACCAAGGCCACGATCACCGCCGAGATCAAGGCGGGTGACTACGAGTTCGCGTGCAAGCCCGGCATGAAGGGGGACGGCGTCCGCACCAAGGTCAAGGCCACCGGCCAGGGCGGTGAGAAGCGCAGCCCCGAGCTGGACGCCGCCGTCGTGGCCTACCGCAGCTACGTGCTGGCGCAGGCCGAGCAGTCCCTCCCCGTGGTCAGGACGTTCACCGACGCCGTCCGCACCGGGGACGTGGAAGCCGCGAAGCAGGCTTTCGCCTCGTCGCGTCGCGGCTGGGAGCGCACCGAGCCGGTTGCGGAGTCCTTCGGCGACATCGACCCGAAGACCGACGTGCGCGAGGCCGGCCTGGAGCCCGGCCAGAACTGGACCGGCTGGCACCGGCTGGAGAAGGCCCTGTGGACGGACAACAAGATCGGCGACGAGGAGAAAGCCCTCGCCTCCCAGCTGGAGACCGACATCGCCGAGTGGCACAAGCGCGTGGGCACGGCCGAGATCACCCCCACCTCCATGGCCAACGGCGCCAAGGAGCTGCTGGACGAGATCGCCCGTAACAAGGTGACCGGCGAGGAAGACCGCTACAGCCACACGGACCTGGCCGACTTCAAGGCAAACGTCGAGGGCGCCGAGAAGGTCTACGAGCTGCTGAAGCCGGTCACCGTCAAGAATGACCCGGAGCTCGCCAAGACCCTGGACACCCGGTTCACGGCGCTCAATACGCTGCTGGACACGTACCGGGCGGACAAGAACGGCTACGACTTCACCGCCTACGACAAGGTCGCCCAGCCGCAGCGCAAGGAGCTCTCGGACGGCGTCAACGCGCTGGCCGAGCCGCTCTCCAGGCTCGCCTCGGCAGCCGCCAGGTAGCCCGGCGCAGCGAGCAGGGCAGTAGCAGGCAGGGGAGCAGTGATGGCTGAAGCGGGTTCGGCCGTCTTCGCCGTCCCGCTGGGCGTCCGCAACAAGGGCGACTGGTGGGGTCGGACGTTGCTCACGTAACCAACGGAAGGGCCCCACCGCCGTGTTCGGCAACTATCTGATTGGACTGCGCGAGGGGCTGGAAGCCAGCCTCGTCGTCTGCATTCTCATCGCGTATCTGGTCAAGACCGGCCACAAGGACAGACTGGTGCCCGTGTGGCTCGGTGTCGGCCTGGCCGTTGCCCTGTCGCTGGGTTTCGGAGCCGCGCTCCAGTTCGGCTCCTCCACGTTGACCTTCCAAGCCCAGGAACTGCTCGGCGGCACCCTGTCGATCATCTCGGTCGGCCTGGTGACCTGGATGGTCTTCTGGATGAAGCGCACTGCCCGACACCTGAAGTCCGAACTGCACGGCAGGCTAGACGCCGCCCTCACCGTGGGCGCCGGCGCGCTGGTCTTCACCGCGTTCATGGCCGTGGGCCGTGAGGGCCTGGAGACCTCGCTGTTCATCTGGACGGCTGTGCAGGCCACAGGTGACGGAATCCGCCCTCTGATCGGCGCGCTGCTGGGCCTCCTGACCTCCGTGGTGCTGGGATGGCTGTTCTACCGCGGCGCCCTGAAGATCAACCTGGCCAAGTTCTTCACCTGGACCGGCGCCATGCTGGTCGTCGTCGCGGCAGGCGTGCTGGCGTACGGCTTCCACGACCTCCAGGAAGGCGGCTTCCTGCCCGGTCTGCACGCCCTCGCCTTCGACATCAGCACGACCATCCCCTCCGACAGCTGGTACGGGACCCTGCTGAAGGGCGTCTTCAACTTCCAGCCCAACCCGACGGCGCTCCAGAGCACCGTCTGGGCCCTCTACGTCGTTCCCGTGATGGTCCTCTTCCTCGCGCCCCCGCGCAGCAACAGCACCGCACCGGCCGTAGATGCGGCCGCGGAGACGACGAAGACCGGCTGAGCAGCGCCGGCCCGACAGAACAGAGACCCGCATGAGCCGACACGTCCTGGTCGTCGAAGATGACCACCGGCTGCGCGACGTCCTGCTGCGCGGCCTGCGCGAGGAGGGTTTCGAGACCACCCCCGCGCAGGACGGGGCGGCGGCCCTGCGGCTGGCCGGTGCCGGAATCGACGCGGTCGTCCTCGACGTCGGCCTGCCTGACGCGGACGGCCGCGACGTTTGCCAGGCCCTGCGTGCCAACGGATTCGACCGGCCGGTGATTTTCCTGACCGCCCGTCACCACCTCACGGACCGGCTCAGCGGGTTCTCCGCGGGAGGCGATGACTATCTCGCCAAACCCTTCCACCTCGCCGAACTGGCCGCCCGGCTCCGAGCCGCCGTCAAACGCAGCCCTCCGGCCACCCCCGCCGGCAGGGGAGAGGTGGAACTGGACGCCGTCCGCCACCAATGCACCGTACGAGGCCTGCCCGTACCCCTGACCCCGACCGAATTCCGGATCCTGGCTGCCCTGCTGGCCGCGGCGGGGGACCTGGTGCCCCGACGGGAGCTGGTACGCGCCGGCTGGCCGGAAGGCGCCCAGGTCAGCGACAACACCCTGGACCAGTACCTGACCCGGCTGCGCCGCAAGCTACGGGAGGCGGGCAGCGCCCTCACCCTCGCCACCTCCCGGGGCGTCGGGCACCGCCTGTCATGAGGCTGCTCAGGGCCGCAGCGCGGCCGGCCACCCTGCGCGGACGACTCTCCCTGCTCGCTGTCGTGACCGCCGCCTTCGTGATGGCGGTGTTCACGATCGCCTTCAACGCGTTCGTGCACCAGCACCTGGCCCGCCAGGCGGACGACCTGCTGCGGGCCCGCGGCTCCGCCATCGCCGCCACCGTCGACACCAGCGGTCCCGTACTGCGCGTACTGGAGACCCCGCAGGAGGACCTCCTCGACGCCAACGCCTGGATCTACCAGGGGGCTAGCCTGATCGAGCAGCCCCCCTCCGCCGCGCCGGACAGCCCCACCACCCGCCAGGCCGCGCGTCTCGCAGCGCAGGGCGGCGCCCGGTGCGCCACCACCTCGCACGGCGCGGTGGACGTCCGGCTCTGCTCCCGGCAGGTGCCGTCACCCGGCGGAGGCCCCAGGGCCGCGACCGTGGTCACCGCGCTCGACCTCGCCCCGTACCGTGCGTCTGGCGACACCTTGCTGCTCGCCTCCCTCGCACTGGACGCCGTCATGCTCGCCTGCACCTACGCCGTGACCCGACTCGCCGTCGGCCGGGCCCTGCGCCCCGTCCGCACGATGACCGACCAGGCCGCCCGATGGAGTGCCACCGCCTCCGAGGAACGCTTCAGCGGTGTCCCCCGGCCCACCGAACTCGCCCGGCTGGGCGCCTCGCTGGACGCCTTCCTCGACCGGATCCGGGCAGTCCTGCGCCACGAACAGCAGCTGACCAGCGAGTTGTCCCACGAACTGCGCAACCCGCTGGCAACGATCGTCGCCGAACTCGACTGGTGGCAGACCCGCCCCCGCAGCGAGGACGAGACACTTACCGCGCAGCGGGCCATCAGGGACTCCGCCCGCACCATGCAGACGATCTGCGACACGCTCCTCGCCGAAGCCCGCGAGGATGCCCGCCGGACGCCCGGAACCGCCGCCGTGTTCCCCGTACTGAAGGCTCTCACCGCCCGCACCGACCAGGCCGGCGTCCCGGTCCGTGTCCTGGCCGTCGGCGAGGACGGGGAATTGATCGCCGGGGTGCCCGCTGCCGTCCTGGAGCGGATCCTCAGCCCCCTGCTGGACAACGCGCTGCGCTACGCGGCGACAGCGGTCCACATCCGTGCGTCCCGGGAAGCGGGCCGTGTCCGCATCGAGGTGGGCGATGACGGCCCCGGCGTTCCCGACGGCTTCCGCGCCCACCTGTTCCAGCCCGGCCGCCGGGCCGATCCGGGCGACGGCCACGACGGGGCGGGCCTGGGACTGCCGCTCGCCCGGCGCCTCGCCCGTTCCGCCGGCGGGGAGGCGGAACTCGGCGAACCGGGCGGCGGGGGAGCGGTGTTCGTGGTCAGGCTGCCGGCCGGCTGAGCTCCGCCTGCGGGGTCATGTCCTTGCGGGTGACCGTCAGGTAGACCACCAGAGCGAGGATGACCAGAAGGAACAGTGCGCTGGTGCCGACGGTGCCCAGGACGAGGCCGCCGTCGTCGGACGGCTGGGAGAGGTAGTCGCCCAGCGAGGCGCCGAGCGGGCGGGTGAGGACGTACGCGATCCAGAAGCTCTACACCGCATCCAGGCCCAGCGAATGGCCGAGCCAGACGGCGCCGATGGCGAGCGCGAACAGGACCGCGAGAGCCAGTAGCCCAGCGACAGGCGCTCAGCGACCAGGTCGCCGGCCGCCGTGCCGAGCGCGAAGGTCAACAGCACGGCCGCCCAGTAGAAGGCCTCCCGGCGCACGGTGTCGATGCTGTGGATGGACAGGGTCCGTTCGCTGCGGAACCAGGCGACGAAGACGACGGTCAGCGCCACGGCGAACACCGTGGTGGTGATCTCCAGCGGCACGCCCAGATTGTCCATCGGGTTGTCGCTGATCAGTGTCCCCACCACGCTGACCAGCACGACGACCAGCCAGTAGAGCACCGGACGGTAGGAGTCGGCACGGAACTGGACGACCAGGGCCACCACCAGCAGCAGGCTCATGACCAGCGAGGTGCCGGTCAGGCCCAGCCCCAGCTGCCCGTTGAGGAAGCCGGCCGCAGTCTCGCCCACCGTCGTACAACCTCGGGCGCCTTGTTCCAGCGCGTCCCTCGGGCACGGGCGGTATCGGGCTGGCTGTATGTCTCGGATGTCATGGCACCAGACCGTGCCACCGCCAACCTGAACGCATCCTGAGCACGGTGCCGTGACACCGCGGCGAACGCGCCTGGCGCGGGCGCCTGCTCGTACAGTCCCGGCCATGATCCGCCCGCCCATCCCGCACCCCGGCCGAGCCCGTCCCGGTCATGCCACACCCGGCCGTACCTGGCTGCCCGCCCGGATCGGAGAGCAGGTCGGGAAGCGCATGGGATGGGCCGTTGCGGCCGCCTATCTCGCGGCCGCGGCCTTCCCTTCTGCTGGAATGTGGCTGCGTCACCCGCGGGAAGTGCACGGCATGGGGGTCGGGTTCAGGCTGGAGGCTGCCCCGCTCCTGCTCGTCCTCGTCCTGTTCGCCGCCGGACTGCAAGTCCAACCGAAGAGCTTGCTGCGCGTGGTCTGGCAGCCGGTGACGCTGCTGGCCGGCCTCGCCCTGCACCTGGGCGCTCCGCTGGTGATCATCCCGGCCCTATCGGCTGCACTGCGCTGGACCCCCGACACCGACGGCGGCAGCGGAATGATCACCGCGATGATCCTCATCACCGCGATGCCCGTGGCGGCGGGGGCCACGGTGTGGACCGCGCGAGGGGATGGCGACCAGCCGACCATGGTCGGCCTCGTGCTCCTCTCCACCCTGCTCAGCCCGCTCACCCTGCCCGTCACCCTCGGTGCCCTGTCCCCACTGCTGAGCCCGGACTACGCCGAGACACTGGCGGGCGCGGCCCGCGTCGCCGGGGAGGGCTTTGCCCTCCCGGGCGTCGTACTGCCGTGCGCGGCCGGGCTGCTGTGCCATCTCGTCATGCCCCGGCGGGTGCTGGCCGTAGTCCTGCGGACCGCTCCACCCGCCGCGCTCGCCGCTTCGCTGCTCCTGACGTACGTCAACGCCAGTGGAGCCCTGGGACCGTTCCTGGCCCATCCGGACGCCGTCCTGCCCGCAGCAGCCGTGGCCGTCGCGGCAGCGCTGTGCGCATTGTCGTTCCTCCTGGGGCGTACGGGCGGCCGGCTGCTGGGACTGCAAGCCCCAGCCCGCACCTGCGTGACGCTGGCCTGCGGAATGAACAACAGCAGCGCCAGTGCCGTACTGATCGGCACGGCCATACCCGACCGCCCCCATGTGCTGCTGCCGGTTCTCGCGTACAGCCTGCTGCAGAAGCTGGCCGCCGGGCATGCCGTGCGTCCGCCCCGGCGGCGGCCCCAACGGCCCCTGTCCGCCTGCGATCCGGACCCCGGTTCCACCACCCCACCACGATCGTCTACAGTCTTGTAGACATTGGTTGGGAGGTCGCCCCCGGGATTCCGGGCGCCGACGGCTGCCCTGGCCAGCATCGGCTAGGCGGCGCGAGCGTCGCCGGGAGGGTGGCACCGACGATGGCGGAAACCGACAGCAGGACGACGACGCACCGGCCGTCAATGACGGCTCCGGAGCGGGGAGCTTACCGTCCGGGCCGGGCCGGGGCGGGCCTCTCGAAGGTCCCCGAGGTCACGGCCTGGTTCTGGATCGTGAAGATTTTCACCACCGGCATGGGGGAAACCGCGTCTGATTTCCTGGCGAGGGTCCTGGGCCCGGTGCCGGCCGGCTGCCTCGGGCTCGCGGGTCTGACGGCGCTGCTGGTCCTGCAGTTCCGCTCCTCGCGCTACCGGCCGTGGCTCTACTGGTCGGCGATCGTCATGGTCAGCGTGTTCGGCACGATGGCCGCGGACGTCGTCCACGTCATCGCCGGCATTCCCTACACGGTGTCGGCCGCGGGCTTCACGCTCGCCCTGGGTGCCGTCCTGACCCTCTGGTACACCTGCGAGTGGACGCTGTCCATCCACAGCATCCACACCACCCGCAGGGAGTTGTTCTACTGGGCGACGGTGCTCACCACCTTCGCCCTGGGCACCGCTGTGGGCGATCTCACCGCCGGGAACCTGCACCTGGGCTACCTGCCCTCCGGGTTCCTCTTCGCAGCCCTGATCGTGCTGCCGGTGCTCGGCCGCCGCTTCCTCGGGCTGAACGCGGTGGCCGCGTTCTGGGCCGCGTACATCCTCACCCGGCCCCTCGGCGCTTCGTTCGCGGACTGGATGGGCGTCCCGGCGGCGCGCGACGGTCTGGGGTGGGGCACCGGGCTGGTCAGCCTCGCGCTGCTGGTCCCCATCGCCGCGCTCGTCGGATACCTCCAGGTGAGCCGCGCCGACACGCCGAAGCAGGTCCACCCCACCGCACTGGCCGGCTGAGCTCGCCAGGGCGTTCGCGCGCCAGCGCCCGGATCAATCCTCCGGTCCAGGCAGGAGCAGGGTGAAGGTGGCCGGCGCCGAAGCGCGGACGCTCAGCCTTCCGCCGACGGCCTCTGCGAGTTCCCGTGCCACCGCCAGGCCGATGCCGGAACCGGAGCCCGTGGTACTGCCGCGGGCGAAGACCGCTCCCGGATCGAGCGCGAGTGTCCCCTCGTCCGCCACGTCGATCGCGACTGCTCCGGCGGCCTCGCGTACCGTCACGACGGTGGCACCGCGTCCGTGCCGCAGCGCGTTGTCGAGGAGGATGTCGAGGATCTGTCCGGTGGTGCGGCCGGGGACGTCGAAGGACTCGGTCCCGGGCGACGGGCGGAGCTCCAGACGCCGTCCTACGGCCGCGAGTACGCCGTGCCAGCGCGACTCCGCACGGTCCAGTACCCGGACGAGCCGCTCGCGGGGGACCGGGTGCTGCTCGACGGTGTCCGGCCGGGCCAGGCGCAGCACCTCCTCGACGGTCTCCTCCAAGTGGCGTGCCCGCTCAAGGGCCTCCCGGACGGCGGGGCGCAGATCGGCGTCCGGAGGCAGCCCCTGGGAGGCCTCCAGGCCGAGCTGGAGCCCGGTCAGCGCGGTGCGCAGCTGATGGGAGGCATTGGCGCTGAAGTCGCGCTCCCTGCTCAGGAGTTGGGTGAGCCTCTCGACCATGGTGTTCTGAGTGCGGGCCAGTTGGTCCAGCTCCGCGATCCCGCACGGCCCGGCCCGGGCGTCGAGGTCGCCGTCGGCGATCTCCCCGGCCGTCCGCGAGAGCGCCTCGACCGGGGCGCTGAGCGCGCGTGCCTGGCGGCGCGCCACCAGGACCGCCGTGGTGAGCGCGAACAGGGTGACCGCCAGCATCAGCGCCCATGCCCAGAGCACGCGGTGCCAGACCGAACGTGTGGGGACCGAGGCCCGGACCACCCCGATGACCCGTTCGGCGGAGACCACCGGTACAGCGACGACGAGATCCGGGCCACTGCTCCCGCGCGCGACCTTCCCGTCGGCCGCCCGGCGTGTCATCGAGTCGCCCGTCTCTCCTCCCGTACCCGCGCGCAGGCGCATCGAGAGGTCGTACACCCCCAGCCGTCCTCCCGGCCGGGGGCGTGGCAGCTCGACGGCGTCACCCGCGGTAAATTCCGGCCCCACCGCTACCGTCGCCGCCAGGGCCGTGCGTTCCAGGGCGCCGCGTTCGTCCTCGAAGAAGGACCGCTGGACGACAGCGGCCAGCGGGCCGGCCAGCAGGACGAGGGCCACCAGGACAGCGGCCACCGCGACCCGCACCACACGCTGCCTCATGCGCCCATCATGGCGTCCGCGATCCCGGTTTTGCCTTCGTCTCACCTTCGCCGCCCCGGCCCTTTGCGTGGCACTGCCTAGCGTGAAAGATCCATCCACCGTTCGGAGGGCGTCATGAACGTGGGGCGTCGCGCATGTGCTGCTTCCGCCTCTGTCGTACTCGTCGTCGCGGCCCTCGCCGGGTGCGGTGCCTCCGGCTCCTCCGCGGTCGCCGACTCGAAGCCGCCTCCGGCCCCGGCCGAGTCCAATCCGCCCGGAGACATCCCCGACAATCAGGTGTACGTGGTGTTCAAGCCGTCCACGGGTGACTTCACCGTCAGCGTGCCCGAAGGCTGGGCGCGCACCTCCACGGGCCCGGTCACGACGTTCACCGACAAGCTGAACCGGATCGAGGTGTCCGAGCACGCAGCCGCGACCGCCCCCACGACCGCCTCGGTGACCGCGCGGGACGTGCCGGCGCTGGCCAAGGCGGTCCCCGGGTTCTCGCCCGGGAAGGCCTCCGAGGTGACACGGAAGGCCGGCAAGGCCGTCCTCTACACGTACCAGGGCACCACGCCTGCGGACCCGGTGACGGGCAAGACCTTCCGCGACGCATTCGAGCGGTACGTGTTCCAACACAACGGCCGCGATGTCGTGCTCACCCTGTCGGGCCCGGTCAAGGCCGACAACGTCGACCCCTGGCGGACGGTCACCGACTCGCTGCGATGGCAGTGATGGACGCCCCGAGCGTCCCAAGCACCCCTAGCCCCCCGCCGGCCCTCGACGCACGCGAGCTGTACCGGTTCTACCGTGCGGGGGAAGAGGAGACCCTCGCCCTGCGCGGGGTCTCCGTCACGGTCGCCCCGGGAGAGCTCGTGGCCGTCGTAGGCCCCTCCGGGTCGGGGAAGTCCACGCTGCTGGCCTGCCTCGCCGGCCTGGACGAGCCCGAGGGCGGAGTCGTACGGGTCGCTGGGGAGCGGATCAGCCACCGGCCGGAGGCGGAGCGGGCCCGTGTCAGGGCCCGCAGGATCGGCATCCTGCTCCAGACGGAGAACCTGATCGCCCACCTCGATGTGGCCCAGAACATCCGCCTCGCCCGCACGGCCGCCGGCCGCCGCACCGTCGGCGGCCCGCCCGTCGAAGCCCTCCTCGATCAGGTGGGCCTGCTCGGCCGGGCTCGCTCTCTGCCCCGCGAACTGGCTGGGGGAGAACTGGCCAGAGCGGGCCTGGCCGTCGCCCTGGCCAACGACCCCGACCTCCTCCTCGCCGACGAACCGACCGGAGAGCTCGACGGGAGCACCGAACAGCGCATCCTGGATCTGCTGCGCGCCCGCGGCCGTGACGGCCGCCGTGGCGTACTGCTCGTCACCCACAGCACCGCCGCCGTACGCGGCGCAGACCGGGTCTTGACCCTGCGCGACGGCAGGATCGGGCCATGACCGGCCCTCTGCTCGTCAGCTGCCGGGACGCCGGACGGACCTACGGGCGCGGCCCCGCCGCCGTGGTCGCCGTACACGGCACGGACTGCCAGGTGCGGGCGCACGACCGGATCGCCGTCATGGGGCCCTCGGGGTCGGGCAAGTCCACGCTGCTCCACCTGATGGCCGGACTGGAACAGCCGACCAGCGGCGAGGTGGTGTGGCCCTGGTGCGTGGAAGCCGCGGAAGCCGCGAGCCCGGAGGCAGGGGCGCGGGCCAGGGCCAAGGGCATCGGGGTCATCTTCCAGAGCCCCAGCCTCATCGGCACCCTGGACGTCGCCGAGAACACGGGCCTGCCTCTGGTGCTCTCCGGAGAGAGCACGGAGCGCGCCCACGACCTCGCGCTGGCCGCCCTGGAACGCGTCGGCGTCGCCGACCTCGCCGCCAAGCTGCCCGACGACATCTCGGGCGGACAGGCACAGCGGGTCGCGGCCGCCCGGGTCCTGGCCGCCCGGCCCCGGCTCGTCCTCGCCGACGAACCGACCGGCCGCCTCGACCGCACTACCGGTCGGCACGTCATGGACGTCCTGCTGGCGGCGGTCGACGAGATCGGGGCCGCTCTGGTAGTGGCCACCCACGACCCGGCCGTCGGAGAACGCCTCCGGACCCGCTGGACCATGCGCGACGGCCGACTCCTCCTCCGTCCGGACGGAGGCGCACCGTGAACACCGGCCGGCCGGCAGCCCCGCTCCGGCACGGCCGCGGCCGCCTCACCCTGGCGGCTCTCAGCCTCGTCCTCCTCGCCGTCCTGCCCCACTTCGCCATGGACGACGAACCGGCCGGCCTGAGCGACCACACCATCGTCGGCCGCGCCGCCGACGTCCTCGGCGACATGGTCTTCGAGACCGGGGCCGCACGCTCGCCCCCCCGGCACACCACAGTCGTTGGTGGACCCCCGCAGCCCGCCCGGACGGCGAGCGACGGATGGCTGATCGTCACCGCCTGCGGAGGCACACCGTGATCACCACCTGGCTGGCCGCCCTGCTCCGGCACCGCGGCGGCAGACTCCTCACAGCCGCGCTCACCGTCGCCCTGGCCGTCGCACTCGTCGCCGCGCTCGGCACGTTCCTGACCGCGTCCCGCTCGACGATGACCGCCCGGGCCGCCCGGTCCGTCGCAGTCGACTGGCAGGTACAGCTCCAGCCCGCGGCGCAGCCCGCCACTATGCTCGACGCGATCCGCCACACCCCCGGGATCCGCACCGCGCTGCCCGTCACCTACGCCCACAGCACCGGCTTCCAGACCACGGCCTCAGGCTCCGTGCAGACCACCGGCGACGCCGTGCTGCTCGGCATCCCCGACGGCTACCGCACCGCCTTCCCCGGCGAGATACGGCGGCTCGCCGGAGCCCCCGACGGAGTCCTCCTCGCCCAGCAGACCGCCGCCAACCTGCACGCCGCGCCCGGCGACACCGTACGCATCTCCTTGCCCGGCAACGCCGAAGCCGCCGTCACGGTCGCCGGAGTCGTCGACCTGCCGCAGGCCGACTCCCTGTTCCAAAAGGTTGGCGCCCCGCCCTCTTCACAGCCGGTCGCCCCGCCCGACAACGTGATGCTCCTGCCCACCCCGCTCTTCGACTCCCTCACCGCGCACACCAAGGCCGTGGACCCCGCCGCCGTCACCACACAGGTGCACGCCGCGCGCGACGCGCGCCTGCCCTCCGACCCCGCCGCCGCGTTCACCGCCGTCACCGGCGCCGCCCACCACCTCGAAGCCCGCCTCTCCGGAGCCGTCCAAGTCGGCGACAACCTCGGCGCCGCCCTGGACGCCGCACGCCAGGACGCCCTGTACGCCCAGCTGCTGTTCCTGTTCCTCGGAGCCCCAGGCGTCGTCCTCGCAGCCCTGCTTACCGCCGCCCTGGTCAGCGCCGGAGCCGACCGCCGCCGACGGGAACAAGGACTGCTGCGCACCCGCGGCCTCAGCCGACGCCGGGTCACCGCGCTCGCCACCGTCGAGGCTGGCGCCATCGGCCTGGGCGGCGGCCTGCTCGGCATCGCCCTCGCCGCGCTGGCCGGCCGGATCGCCTTCGGCCAGGCCTCGTTCGGCGCCGCCGGCCTCGTCCCGCTGCGCTGGTCCCTCATGGCCCTCGCCGTCGGTACGGCCGTCGCTGCCACGACCGTCCTGCTGCCCGCCGTACGGGACCAGCGCACCACCACCGTCACCGCCGCGCGCCGCAGCGTCCCGTCGACCGGTTCCCCGCTGTGGCAGCGCACCGGACTCGACTTCATCCTGCTCACGGTCTCGTTCCTCGTCTTCCGGGCCGCCGCCGGCAACCAGTACGCCTTGGTGCTCGCCCCCGAAGGCCTGGCGAGCATCTCAGTGTCCTACTGGGCCTTCCTCGGCCCCGCCCTGCTCTGGCTGGGCTCCGCGCTGTTCCTGTGGCGGCTGACGACCTACGCGTTCGCCCACGGCCGTCGACCCCTCACCCTCCTGGCCCGGCCGCTGACCGGCACCCTCGCCGCCGCGACGGCCTCCGGCATTACCCGGCAGCGCCGGGTCTTGGCCCGTTCCGTGGTCCTGCTCGCCCTCGCCGTGTCGTTCGCGCTCTCCACCGCCGCCTTCAACAGCACGTACCGCCACCAGGCGGAGGTGGACGCCCAACTCACCAACGGCGCCGACGTCACCGTCACCCAGCCGCCCGGCGCCGCGACCGGCCCTGACGCCGGGCGCGCCCTGGCGTCCGTCCCGGGAGTGCGCCACGTCGAACCGCTCCAGCACCGCTTCGCCTACGTCGGGTCCGACCTCCAGGACCTGTACGGCGTCAACCCCGCCACCATCACGTCCGCCACCGTTCTTCAGGACACCTACTTCGCGGGCGGCAGCGCCCGCGGCCTGCTCGCCAAACTCGCGGGCCGCCCCGACTCCGTGCTCGTCAGTGAGGAGACGGTCAAGGACTTCCAGCTTGTCCCGGGCGACCGGCTCAACCTGCGCCTCCAGGACCAACGGACGAAGCAGCTGCGCACCGTGGAGTTCCACTACGCGGGCGTCGTCAAGGAGTTCCCGACCGCGCCCAAGGACAGCTTCTTCGTCGCCAACGCCGCGTACGTCGCCGCCCAGAGCGGAAGCGACGCCGTCGGCGCCTTCCTCGTCGACACAGGTGGCGCACACCAGCAGGCCGTCGCCGCCCGGCTGCGCGAGCGGGTGGGTGCCACGGCGACGGTCACCGACCTCACCCAATCCCGCGCAGGCGTTGGCTCCAGCCTCACCTCGGTGGACCTCGCCGGACTGACCCGGATCGAACTCGGCTTCGCCGTGGCGCTGGCTGCGGGCGCCGGAGGAGCGGTACTCGCCCTGGGTCTAACCGAACGCCGCCGTACTTTCGCCGTGGCCACCGTCCTCGGCGCCACCCGGGAACAGCTGCGGGGCATGGTCCTCGCCGAGACGGCCACCGTCGCGTTCGGCGGCCTGGCCGGCGGCGCCCTCATCGGCTGGGTGCAGGCTCAGATGCTGGTCAAGGTCCTCACCGGCGTCTTCGACCCGCCGCCGTCCGCCCTGTCCCTCCCCTGGCCGTACCTGGGGTTGACGCTCCTCGCCACGCTCGCGGCCCTCACCGCCGCAGCCCTGCACGGCGCCCGCGGTTCCGGCCGACCCGCCGTCGAAGAACTCCGAGAGCCGTGACCAACCCCTACCCTCGAGCCATGAACACCGGCACCGCGGGGCGCCCGCCCACCGCCCTGGTCATCGAAGACGACGGCATCATCGGGCGCCACCTGGAAAGCGGACTGCGCGGCAACGGCTACACCGCCACCTGGTGCCGCACCGGCTCCGCCGGCCTGACGGCAGCCCGCCACAACCCGCCCGACTTCGTCCTCCTCGACCTGGGTCTGCCCGACCTCGACGGGATCGACCTCGCCCGCCGCCTGCGCCAGGACATCCCGGACCTCCTGATCGTCATTCTCACCGCCCGCACCGACGAGATCGACGTGATCGCCGGACTGGACGCGGGCGCCGACGATTACCTCGTCAAGCCCTTCAGCATGACCGTTCTCCTCGCCCGCCTCCGCGCGCACCTGCGTCGCAGGCCCCTGCCCGACGTGCAGGACGTCGAACCCATTCGGCTGGGTGACCTCACCGTCGACACGGCGGCCCGGCGGGCCCTGGTCGCAGACGAGGACGTCCCCCTGCGAACGAAGGAGTTCGAACTCCTCGCCGAACTCGCTCGCCACCAGGGGAGCGCAGTCTCCCGGGAGACTCTGATGGCGCGGGTGTGGGACGAGAACTGGTTCGGCCCGACCAAGACCCTCGACGTCACCATGGCCTCCCTTCGCCGCCGCCTCCACACGGCCGAAACCGCGGCGCCGCGCCCGGTCCGTCTCCCGCAGATCACGACACTCCGCGGCCACGGCTACCGCCTGGACCCGGCGCCACCCCTCTGACGGTCTCCGCCCCGCCCGGGCGCCGGCCGAGTCGGCGTCACCATGCGCAGCGCTCCTCGCGTTTGGCGGAGTCTCGAACAGGTCCCCGGCGGCGGATGCCTTCATCCAGGTGAGGTCTTGCTGCGGCGGGCCGGTCGCCGCGAGAGCGGTGACCGGCGACATCGCCACAACGACGATGACACCTGCCGTGACGGCAATTGTTTTCGGACGGGGCATGGTGACTCTCCTGACGCAGAGGGGGGAAGCACCGGCCACACGCATTGCCGAGGATCCGATCTGCCGACGCCGCGTGAGGCCGGGCCGCTGATCTATCACCTGGTTTCCTGCTTTGGCCCATTTCGAGTTGCACGATTGCCAGATGCCGGACGCGACGTTCCGGGTCGGTGATCACAAACCGGACGGGCACGTTTCGCCAGATTCCGAACGGGAGCTCTCGCGGTGCGCGGTCCCGACGCGATCGATGTGGGTCGACGGGCGATGCGGCAATGCGGGCGCCAAGGAGTCCCCGTTCGGAGCAATGCGCGCGCGGTCGTCCATTGTGACTCCATGGTGCCGTCCGGGCACGCTGGCAAGAGGATCCCGATACGGCTGGTGGTGCACGTCGACATTCCGACGGGGGTTCCGTCGCACATTCGGGCAGGCCGGGGTACGCGTGAGGCTCTGGCCGGCCGCGCGAGACTGACACGACTCGCGTAGTACTGGTTTCGAACGCACGAAGGCAGACCGGAAGGATGCCGGCCCGTGGCAATCGCTTTCCGCACCGGCGCGACTGTGTCGTCGCTGACTCTGTGCGCGGCGTTGCTCGCACCGTGCTCTCCCGTCGGCCCCGCCGAGACCGCCATCGCAGGAGGGCCGTCCGGCTGTCGACGCACGCTCGTGGTGGTGGCGCACCCCGACGACGACCTTTTCTTCGTCAATCCGGACGTCATGTCGACCATCCGGGCGGGCTGCTTCGTGTCGGCGGTGTACCTCACGGCGGGCGACGGCGACGAGGAGGTGCCGGCGGAAGCCAGGAACTACATTTTGAACAGGGAAAACGGTGTCCGCAGGGCCTATGCGGAGATGGCGGGTGCACATTTTTCCTGGAAACAGGAGGACGTGCGTGCGAACGGCCGCAGCATCCGGTCGTTCCGGCTCGCGAACCGCGGGCGGGGCCCGGACGTGAGGCTGACGTTTCTGGGCCTGCACGATGGCCGGCCCCAAGGCAGCGAGCCGGACAGCCTCCTGCACTTGTTCGACGGGCGCAGGAAGGCGATCACGACGCTGCAGGGCGGCGGGAGCTACACCGAGGAACAGCTGCTGTCGGTCTTGGTCTCCCTCATCCGGCAGAGCCGGGCGGAGAACGTCCTGACGCTGGATCCCGACGTCGCGTCGTTCGCGAAGGGCACGGACGGCCGCGTCGATCACAGCGACCACGGCATTACCGCGCGCTATGCCCGGGAGGCGGCCTACCGTACGGGAACCCCGGTGGTTCCCTTCCTCGGCTACACCGTGGCAGGGAGGCCCAGGAATCTGACACGCGCCGAGACAGCGGCGAAGGAACACATCACCCGGTGGTACATGGCGCAGAGCCAGTGCCCGCGCGAACGTGTGTGCCCTGCCATGAAGATCTACGAAGCCAGGCTTTCCAAGACCTACCGGCGTTGGGTCGAGAGGCGATACCGACGCATCCACAGGCGGCCGCGTCGGGGCGAGATCATGGGGGACGTGGGCCGCACGACGCGCTACTCGGGCAGCTCCCCCGAGCAGTGTCTGGCCGCGCCGAACGGTTCCTGGGATACGGGCGAAGCACGTATCCTCGCCTGCGACGGATCCGCGGGGCAGAAATGGGACGC
Organism: Streptomyces sp. Tek67B01; assembly: GCF_055231995.1. NCBI lineage: Bacteria > Bacillati > Actinomycetota > Actinomycetes > Kitasatosporales > Streptomycetaceae > Streptomyces > Streptomyces sp. Tek67B01. The sequence goes on along the minus strand of NZ_JBUYUY010000001.1, from coordinate 38,494 downwards.
GGGACCCGACGGCAGTCTCAGAAGCCGACTGGATCCGGCGTACTGTCTCACCGTGGTGGGACGCCTCCTCCGGCTCCAGGCGTGCAGGCACTTCGAGCCGAAGCAGGCGTGGCGGCAGGTGCCCTGGATCAGCGCGACGTGGAAGCGGGCGGCCTGGAAGCTGGCCGGGGCCGGGAACATGTGCCTCTACCAGAACGACCGCTCCCTCCCTCCTCGGAACCGGGACACCGACCGTAGCCCGCGCCTGGAACTCGTGAGTTGCGATGGCCCCGCCCGGCCGGGGCTGTACTGGCAGCTTGGGCCCGGACCGCCTCCCTCGTCATGACGCCGGACGGACGGTCAGCCCGCGTGTTCGTGCAGTTCTTACCACGGACGACTGTCGAGTCGTCGTGCCGGGTGCCGGGTGCCGGGGCGACTGAGGCCACGAAGTGGCAGCGGGCTGCCGGCCACACCCAACCTCCCGCCGCCCCCAATGGCATACGAGGACGAACCCGTCCGAAAGGTTGAGCGTCCTGACTCGGCTCAGGCACCCCCGGAGCTTCGCCGCGGTGGCTCAGGCGGCGTCCGTCTTGGGAAAGACGTATTCGTCGAGAATCAACCCCACGGCGACGGCTGCGGGGATGGCGACCAAGGCGCCGATGATGCCGAGGAGGGCTCCGCCGACAAGGACGGCAAGGACGGTGACGAGGGGATGGACGTCGACGGCGAACTTCATGGCGCGGGGGACGATGAGGTAGTCCTCGGCGAGACGAAAGGCGATGTAGAAGGCGGCGGTTGCCGCGGCGATGGGCAGGGATACCGACAGGGCGACGAGGCTGACGACGATGCCGGCCAAAGTCGAGCCCACAATGGGGATCAGGTCCATCAACGCTACGAAGACACCCAGCGCCGCGGCGTACGGAACGCCCGTGGCCAGGCACCAGATGAACGTCGCGATTCCCGCGATAGCGGAGGTGGCCAGGTTTCCGAGCATGAATCGCCCGATACGGCTCATGATCTCCTCTGCCACGCCTTCCACCCGATCGCGTCGGCTCCTGGCGACGAAGCGGCGCTGCGGATGCCGTGGGTGATCAGGCGGGTGGCACCGAACGTGGCCCCGAAGGCGAGCCAGGTCGCGAGGAGGAGCGCTGGGTGGGACCGGTGCGCTCGACGACCGTCTCCCGCCAGCGTCTCAGCAGGCCAGGACGACGGTCGTCCCGCTCGCCGGAGCCGTGCTGCTCAGCGTTCTGTGTGTCCCTTCTTCCGTCAGTCCCGTCCCGTCTGAAGGAAGGCTCCGCCGGATCGGCAGTCACGTACCGCACCGTGATCGGTTCGGAGACCTGCGAGTAGTCGGCCCGTCACGGGCCGGCTATCGCACTGCGCGCGGGCTGCTGCCGCGCACCTCTCGGTCGCGTGCCCGGTCCCGGAAGTGGGCGTAGGCCATGAACGCGAAGAGGATCGCCAGGAGTACCGCAGAGGAGCCAGCTGTGCCCAGGTCGAGGCCCCCCTTGGCGGTGGGCTTGGTGAGGAAGTCGCCCGCGGTGGCGCCCAGGGGGCGGGTGAGGACGAAAGCGATCCAGAAGAGGACGACGTTGGAGACGAAAGGCGCGCGGATGAGGGCGACGAGGATGAGCAGAATGCCGGTGATGAGCAAGGCACTGCCCGCGTAGCCGAGCCCGGAGCTGTCGGAGAGGAAGTCTCCCATCGAGGTGCCCAGGGTGTTCGAGACGAGGATCGCCGACCAGAACAGCGCCTCGCCGCGGAAGGTCACGATGTCTCGGATCACGAATGTCTGGCCGGTGAACTTCCAGGCGACGAAGATCGCGATGAGCAGTGAGATGAGGATGGCCGCGCCGGCAGGATAGCCGAGCCCCAAGCCCTGTGGGCCCCAGCCCAGCGCGGTGGTGCCCTTCGCCAGGTACTTGGAGCTGGCATCGCGGTTCATGAAGTCCGACACGGTGGTGCCGACCATGCTCGTGGAAACGATGACCGGCCAATAGAAGAACGGGTTGTAGTGCTTCGCGCGCAGCTGCACCAGCAGGGTCACCACGAACATGAGGAACAGGGCGATAGTGGTGAGGAAATAGCCCAGACGCAGGGTCTGCGCGAACAGGTCTCCGGCGGTCTCGCCCAGCGTGGTGGCGGCTATCTTCATGATCCAGAAGGCGAGGGTGACCTCTGGCAGCTTCCGCACCACGTACTCGGCCGGGCTCGCGCCGTCAGCTTCGGGCGGCATCGCCGGGCGCCGCCTTGGCCGGGGGCGGGGGACGGGACGAGAGGTGAAGGCGACCTTCATGCATCGCCCACCGCTTGCGGAGTCGTTCGGCGACGGTCGGGTCGCGCGTGGTGACCACGAGGGCGGCTCCGGCCTCATCCGCGGCTGCGAAGAGCACGTCGATGACCCGTCGGCCGGTGGCGTGGTCCAGGTCGCTCGTGGGATCGTCCGCCAGGATCAGGCGGGGGTAGGTGGCCAGCGTTCGGGCGATGGCCACGCGCTTGGCCTGGCCGCCGGAGAGTTCGGCGGGCATTTTGTGAGCGAGTTCGGCGGCTGCCACCACTGCGAGGCAGTGCAGCGCCCTGAGGTGCGCCTGTTCCTTGGGGACACCGGCGAGTACGAGGGGCAGCGCGGCGTTCTCCGCCACATTCAGCGCCGGCACGAGGGCGGGTCCATGGACTACGACTCCGACCTGTCCGCGTGCGGGTACCCGGGGCAGTCCCGGCCAGGTGATCTCTCCGGCCGTGGGTTGCAGGACGTCTGCCATGAGGTGCAGCAGGGTCGACTTTCCCGAACCCGAAGGGCCCGTGATGGCTATCCGGTCGCCGGCGTGGACCTGGCACGTCGCGCTGTTCACGGCGGCCACAGCCGTCGGTCCGTTGCCGTAGGCGCGGGCGGCGTCCTGGCATCGCAGGAGCAGGGTGTCGGCGGTGGTCACGGCAGTGCCCCTCGACGGCCCGGCCGGTCGCCCCGGCGGGCAGCCCGGCTGTCGAAGGGAAGGGTGGATCGGCCCTTTATGGCGGGCGCGGGAGCCGAAATGGTCGTACGTCGCATGATCAGGGCGCCTTTCGGGAGACGAAGCGGAACCGCAGGTCTCCCCTGATGCTAGGCGGCGGCTGGTTAGCGCCCGGCCCGCTCACGGTGAGACGATGGTAAAGCCCCAGCTCACGCACCCGGCTCGCCACAGGAAGAACCGGCCCCATGCGTGCCGGCGGTCCCGGCGGGCACCGCGCGCCGGCCGGCCGCCCCGACGCATGGGATACGCCGGGGCGATCCGTCACCCGTCGGTTGATCAGCCGAGCGAGGTGAGGAGCGTGTTGAGTGCGTTGACCTCGGTGGCCTTGTCCGGGTGCGGGGCGCGTACTGCCTTGAGGACCTTGTCGATCTCGCCGTCGAGGAAGCTCCACGCCTTCTCGCTCTTGGGCTCAAGGGTGGACTGGTCGTCGTCCCAAGCGGTCTCCAGGTCGGCAACGCGGCTGGTCGCGGCTCGCTGATCGCCCGAGTTGACCTTCGCCAGGGTGTCGGCAGCGATGGTGCGGAATTTCGCGATCTCGGCCGGAGGGAACGGCGATGTCGCCTCCTGTGGAGGGACGTTGTTGGTCACCGGCGCGGGCGAGTCCTCTTCGCTGCCCGCAGTGGCGTGTGGCTGGTGGTTCGCCCAGACAAGAAGCGCTGCGGCTGCGACCGCTACGGCGGCGTAATAGGCGAGCATGCCCCGCTCACGTGCCGGGCTCACTGCCTGGGGGGTACTGGCTGGCTCCTGAGCCTCGATGACATCACTCCGGCTGCGCGTGAGGTACACGACCGTGGCGAGGATGGCGAGCAGGAAGATCACGCTCGTCAGGGCGGTGCCGAGGCCCAAGCCTCCGCCGTCGCTGGGCGATCCGAACCAGTCGCCGAGGTTGGCGCCGAGCGGGCGGGTGAGGATGTAGGCCAGCCAGAAGGAGAGCACGGCGTTGGCGCCGAGGCGCCGGCCAACGATGATCGCGACAATCAGTCCGAGCGGCAGGAGCACGGAGACCCCCGGCGTCCAGCCGGTCAGCTCCAGGGTCCAGTCTCCGGTGGCGGTACCGAGGGCAAAAGTGACCAGGACCGCGAGCCAGTAGAAGAGCTCACGGGGCCGGGTGGTGATGCTGTGGACCGACAGGGTTCGCTCTCTCACGTACCAGATGCCGAAGACCACGGCGAGCACGCCGGCGAACACACTGCTGCTCAGGGCAAGGGACACTCCCTGGCTGTCGGTGAGGATGTCGGTGTACAGGGTGCCGGTCACGCTCACCACCACGACAGTGAGCCAGTACACGAACGGGATGTAGCGCTCGGTGCTCAGTTGCCAGGCCAGGGCGGCTGCCAGAGCTACGGTAAAGATCAAAGCGGTGCTGATCAGGCCGACACCGAGGTTCATGTTGATCCAGTCGGCGAAACTCTCGCCGACGGTGGTGCACAGGACCTTGATGATCCAGAACCAGACTGTTACCTCGGGAACCTTGTTCAGCATCTGCCGGGCAGGCGTACGAACGCTCTCGCCGACTCGCAGCTGGTCTCCTGAATGGGCGCCTGCCCCTGGAGCCGTATGGCTCTCAGACGTTTCGTAGGTCATGCGGCCCGACTCTGCCATCGACAACCTGAACGCATCCTGACTGTCTCACCGGGCACGACGGCCGCGGTGCGCCTGTCACCGCTCTGGTGGTGCACGCAGTGGAGTACGTCGACAGATGGCGGGCGCGGGCCAGCGATCGTGTCGCGCGGCGGTCGGCGCGCTCAGCCACAGGACCACGGCGAGGACCAGGCTGACCGGCCCCGCGGCCCAACCTGAGGCCGCCACGCTCCGCGCCGACGCCTGCCCGGTCCGCCAAGGAGGCGCCGAGTGGCCGGGTGAGTATGTATGTCTACGGGAAGCCGAGCGCTGTGTGCGCAGCCGTTGACCTCGATCTCTCCGTGGGCATAGGTGCTGAGGTAGACGGCGGCGCCGAGGTCGTCCCGTAGCCGTTCGAGGGCGAGCCCCAGCATCCCCCGGGCAGGGTCTGGCTTGGTGACGAGGTCGAGTACCGGGCCGGTGAAGTACGCGCCGCCGACGGTCTCGACGAGCCGCTGCTGCAGCAGCCAGTCCAGCATTCGCACGGTCGTGTTCAGCGACAGCCCCGCCTTGTGTGCCAGCGCGCGGCTGTCGATACCCCCGGCGGTGCTGATCACGTGCAACAGGTCGCGGGCACGCTGGGTGGTCTGCCACCTCAGGGGCACGCGGGCGAGGGTGTTGCGACGGCGGGCCATGGCGTTGAGGACGGCGGGGCGCAGCGCGTCCGTCGACCACGGCTCCACCGGCCCCCCCCCCGTCGCCGGCGTCCGCTTGCCGCACCAGGTGCACCGCCGCCGCGGTCGCGTCGGGTCGCAGATCCGGCAGCGGCAGACGTAGTCCGCCGCCTTCGGGCAGGGCCGCCAAGTGCGGCCGCCGCGCGCCGCCGACCGGCGCGGAGGGCTCGCCTTGAGCGGGACCGTACTCGGGGACGGCCGGGGCGCGCACGAGGTGCAACCGCGGCTGCCCGACGCCCATCGCACCCCCTGCGATCTCGTCAGCGTCCGGGCAGGAAGCGTTCAGCAACGCCAGCCCTGCACGTACCTCGTCGAAGTAGACATCGTCCTCCGGCTCCTAAGGCTCTTGCTCCCCGGGCCCTTCGGAGGGGCGGCGGTGGGCGAGAGCGGCAAGCAGGCGGGCGGCGTCGCCGTGGCCGTGGCGGGCGGCCTCGGCCACCAGGAACCGCGCCTCATCGACCCAGTCCGCCCCGGCGCGTAGTGCCAGCGCGGCCATGCGGAACATCGCCCCCGGGTGCCCGGCGGCAGCAGCCTCCCCGAGCCAGTCCGCCGCCACGATCAGCTCACCGCGGCCCAGGGCCTTCGAGCCGACTAGGTAGAGCGAGTTCGCCCGCTCCCACCCGTCGCGGTCCAGCCCGTACTGGCCGCTCAGCGGCCCGAAGTCCCCTTCGGGCCGGTCCCAGTAATCCTCCCGCTCGCTCAGCCTCGCCAGCAACTCCACCAGCCAGGCCGACGCCGGAAGGCCGCGGTTGTCGTCGTTCAAACGGCTCACCACCGTCACCTGTCCCTCTTCCTGCGTCCTGATGATTTCCGGTGCGCAGCCCGGATGAAGGCCTGCAGAGCATGCCGCAGCTCCACCACCGCTTTGTGCCGCTCCCGGGAGAGCCGGTCGTTGCGTATGCCGAGCGCGGCCGCGATCTCGACGTCGCTCAGGCCCTGGATCTGTAGCCGCACCACCTGCCGAGCACCGACGACGGCATCGCGTCGATCGTCCGCATCAGCAGGTCCCGCATCGGTTCGAGATCCCCGACCGCCACCTGCTCCGCAGGCGGTGCCGACCACGTCACGGACGGCTCCACGCTGGCTCCGGCCAGTTCCTCCCGCGTCTGCGCGTTCAGCTGGTTCAGAGCCAGGTTCCACGCCGACTTCCGCAGGTAGGCCGTCAGGTTCACCGCATCACCCAGCAGCCCTTCGGCCGCCCGCCTGAGCACGTTCAACACCGCCTGAAGGACGACGTCCTCGCACGCCGCCCACGACAGCTTCCCGTCCGTTTTCCCCCGCAGCACCGCCGGCTCGTTCTCCAGGAACCGCAGCGTCTCCCTGGTCAGCTGCTGGGCCTGCTCGGAGTCGGCCCACCCGCTGCCGCGACTTCCTTCCTCGCCCGGATCCGCCGTGCCCGCTTCCACCACCGCCAACCGCGTCTCCGCGCGAGCGCGGTGAGGTCGCAGACCGCCGTCGGGGCTGCCCAGCGGGAAGCACAGCAGAGTTACACCAGCGGGCGGGTGGGTGGATGAGGGCCAGGGTCCGCACCGCGTGTTCGACGCGTGCCCGGTCGCCCGCGGCCACCGGCCGGCAGCCGGGCGGCCCGCTGCACCCCGTGGGCACGCGCCACGACAGCGCCGAGACCCACCAGCACCGAAGGCCGGTGGTCCCAGCGGGTGCTGCCCACCGACCAACGCTCAATCCCGCTCGTCGACGTAGCGGTGAAGGGGCCGGAGGACCTCGACCCCGTCGAGGAAGCGGTTCGCGCATGGGGATCCCGCTTCGACATCGCCCGCGGAGCGGTCTCTGTGGCCCTGCTCTGGCAGGACGGGGAGCGACCGGTGGCCCTCACCTTGCTCTTCCATCACCTCTGCGCAGATGGCCACAGCGCGGACGTCCTCCAGCACGACATTGTCGCCGTCCTGCACGACCCGGCCGACATCGTACCGGCCGAGGACAACTACGTGCCCTGGCTGACCCGCCTCGCCGAGCGGCAGGATGGCCGCCCGGCCACCCCGGCCGGGGGCCAGGAGGCCGCCTTCCCCACGAGCGAGCTACGGCACACCACCCTTCACCTGCCGACCGGCAACCTCACCTCCCGGGAGATTGCCCCCGCCGTCCTCGCGGCCATGGGCCGCGCCGTCCGGGATGAGCCCGACCCGCGCGCCCGGCGCGTCGACGTCACCCGCCACGGGCGCGACACGCTTGGCGGCTGGCCGCCACTGGCCACCACCGTCGGCTGGTTCGCTCAGCTCAGGAGGGTGGAGCTGCCTGCCGACCGGGCCTGGACCGTCCCCGACGCCCTGAGCACACTGGACGCTTTCGAACACGACAATGAGGCCTTCGTGACCGGCACCGCTAGTCTCCACGCCCTGCTCGCCGAGCCGGCGGCGCTCTACCTCAACTACCGCGGTTCGCTGCGCGGCACCCTGTACGCACCCGTCCGCGACTGCCTGCCCGTCGAGGTCGACTTCGGCCCGCAGTCCTCGCCCCGAGCCACCACTCCGTACCACCTGCGCTGCGTGGCCGATCGCGTCGACGGAGAGCTCCGCCTTGCGATGAAGTACCGCCCCGAATCGCCCGTGGCCGCACGCATCATCGCGAGCCTGCGCGCCGGGGTGGCGTGATGGCCGAGTCCGCGCCCCCCGCCCCCCGGGTCGGCCTGCTAGGGCCTGTGTGATGTCGCGATCATTCGGTGGTCTTCACCAGGTCGTCGATCCAGATCATTGCGGCGCGGAGGTGGAGGCCGGCGAGGTAGCTTTCGGGTGACTTGTCGTAGCGGGTGGCGATCCCTCGCCAGGCCTTCAGCTTGTTGATCAGGCGCTCGACGGTGTTGCGTTCCTTGTAGAGGTCGGTGTCGTGGCTGACGGGTCTGCCGCCTCGTGCGCCCTTCTTCTTCCGGTTGGCGGCCTGGTCCTTCTTCTCCGGGATGACGGCCTTGATTCCGCGTTTGCGCAGGTAGGCGCGGTTGCCGCGGGATGAGTAGGCCTTGTCTGCGGCGACCGCGCCGGGCTTGGTGCGGGGACGGCCGACGGGCAGGCGGACTCTCACCCTCGCGAGCACGGGGATGAACTGCGGGCTGTCCCCGGCCTGCCCGGCGGTCAGCACCATTGAAAGCGGACGGCACCTGCGGTCCGCAGCGAGGTGAATCTTGCTGGTCAGGCCGCCCCGGGACCTGCCGAGGAGGGCTTCCTTCAGGCGGAGCTTGCGTCTGCGGCGGATGCGGCGACGCTCGGCCTGTCCGTTCTGTTCCTCCGGTCCGCCCCCTTTTGCCGGGCCGCTTCCTGTTCCTGTGCGGCTTCTTCCAGGGCCTCCATGAGGTGCTTGCTGACACGCATCCCCGCGGCGTCGTGGTGGGCACGGACCGTTGTGGAATCCACGCTGACCAGCGACAAGTCCGTTCTTCCCACGCGGGCTGCCTCGGCGATCAGGCCTTCCAAGAGGGCGGTGAAGACACCGGCGTCCCGCCAGACGCGGAAGCGTCCGTAGACCGTGGCCCACGGGCCGAACTCGGCAGGCATCTCCCGCCACTGAGCACTGGAGCGGAACCGCCAGATCACACCCTCGAACTGCTCCCGCAACCGCTCCGGATACGGGCCGTACCTACCGATCGGCAGATACGGCTCGATGAACTTCCACTGGGCATTGGTGAGTTGCCTGCGTGTCACAACCACAGTCGTACCGGATTCCACCTCGCGACGAGGACAGAACCCAGAAACTGATCACGACATCACACAGGCCCTAGTCGGCGCCGGACCGTCGGTGCCGTACGCCGACCTCTTCGCGCAGGCCCGCGACCGACAGCTGCCCGTCCTCGTGCCCGACGACGTCGCCCGCTCCGCACCCGAGGTCACTGCCTTGGCCGATGCGGTCGGGGCCCGCCGGTACGGGGCGGGCGACGACCTGGTCGCCACCGGACGGGCCCACGGACTCGACACGATCCTGACCTTCGATGAGCATCACGCATACGACTGCCTGGCCGCGACCATACGGCTGCGGGTCTCCGACGCTCCCACGCCCCGGGACAAGTTCGACATGCGCGTACTCCTCAACGAGCATGGACTCTCGCACACCCGCGTCTGGGAGCTGAGCTCCGAGCACGACATAGCTTCCGCGCTCCAGGAGGTCCCCACCCTCGTTGTCAAGCCCCGTCGAGGCGTGTCCAGCCAGGACGTAGTGATCGTGCCGGACCTGCCAACCTGGCGTCGGGCCGCGCAGGACCGTGCACTGGACCTCACCTCAGGCGCGTTGTACGCGGAGGAGTTCCACGAGCACGTCCCCTTCGGGGATCACTCCGACTGGTACGCCCCCTACCTCGCAGTGGATGTCGTACACGGCACCGGCGGCACGGTCTTCCTCCCCGCGGACCGCCGCAAACAGGCAGCCAACTACGGCGAAAGTGGCTCCCTGGTCCCCTCCCGGATCGACCCGGACCAACGTACCGCCCTCGAAACTTGGGCCGCTGACATCGCCGGGCTGTGGGGCGGCATGTGGCCCGCATTCCACATCGAACTCGTGCACACCCACCGGGGTTTCGAGCTGATCGAGGTCAACCCCCGACTTGGCGGTCACCTCCACGTCATGGTCAAGGCCGTCTCGAACGACGACCTCATCGGCGTGGTCCTCGACGCCGCCAGCGGGGCCCTGCCCAGACTGCAGGAACTCACCACGTACTGTGCCTACGTCATGGTCCACCCGCCGCAGGATGCGGGCGCCGTCGAGTCCCCACCGGACTACCGCGGCCTGCTGCGCAAACACCCGGGCGTCACCGTGGCCCGGCGGCGCCGGACCGGCGCCAGGTTCGACCCCCGCGACGGATCGCTGAACGCCTTGTGCGAACTCCTTGTCAGGGCACCGGACGCAGCAGCCCTCAGAGCTGCGGTCGACCGCTCCCAGACCCACGTGATCTCGTCAGCCCGGTTCGACCACAGGAACTCCCCATGACCCTCTGGACCCGCATCACCGAGCCCGCCGTGACCCGCCCAACACACTCGGCCTACACAGGCGTCGACGGCGAGCACACCTACGCCGGACTGCTAGCCGACGTCCGGACGCTCTCCGCGCGGATCGAGGCAGTGGCCGCGCCCGGGCACGTCGTCGCCGTACGCGGGCAGCGCGGCTACGGCACCCTGCTGTGCTTGCTGGCCTGCCTGGCCACCGGCCGCGTTTACCTGCCGCTCGACGAGCGGTGGCCCGTTCGGCGCGTCGAGCTCGTCGCAGCCGAGGCCGGGGCAGCAGTCCTGCTGGACGTCGGGACCGACCAGGAGCCGCGCCTCACCGCCACCTGCGCAGCAGCGGCGGGCACGGCCCGGCCGGAGCTGGGTTACATCATCTTCACCTCCGGCTCCACCGGCCGGCCCAAGGGCGTCATGGTGACCGCGGACGTCATGGCAGAGCGGCTGACCGCGCTGCTCCCCCTCGTCGGTGGGCGACCGATCAGTTTCGTCCTCAACACCTCCATCTCCTTCGACATCTCCCTGGTCGAGCTTCTCCTCCCACTGCTGGCCGGTGGCCGCGTGGTCTGCCCGCCGCCGTTGACGGCGGATCCACATGGCTTCACCGCCTTCCTGACCCGGCACCGGGCCACCCACCTGCAGGGGACACCGAGCCTGTTCAAACTGCTGGAGGCCTTCGACACCCCATTGCCGCAGGACCTGGAAGTGTGGTGCGGAGGCGAGGCGCTCGATGCTCCGCTCGCCGCCCGGCTGGTACGGCGGTTCCGGTCCGTGCGCAACTTCTACGGGCCGACCGAGGCCACCATCTGGTGCACTTTCCACACGCTGGGCCCCCACGACCTCGACTCGGTAGGCACGCCCTTCGGCGGCACCCGGGTCATCGCCCCGGGAGGCGACCCCCGCCAGCCATCCGAGATCATCCTGACCGGGCGCGGTCTGGCCGCCGGCTACCTGCGCCCCGAGGACGACGAAGGCCGGTTCACCGAGCTGCACGGCCACGGGCGGGCGTACCGCACCGGAGACCTCGGGTGGGTGGCGCCGGACGGTCGGGTCCACGTCGCCGGCCGGATCGACCACCAGATGAAGGTCAACGGCCACCGCCTCGAGCTGGCCGAGATCGAAGCTGCCCTCGAGACCCACCCCGGGATTCGGCAGTGCGCCGCGTTCGTCCTGCCGGCCTCCGTGGAAACCGGCGCAGGCCTGGCCGCCGCCTACGTGGCCGACGAGACGATTTCCGTCCGCCGGCTGCGGGAACACCTGCGCGGACTCCTGCCCGCGTACGCCGTACCCGGACGCCTGCGCCAGGTCGATGCGTTCGCGCTCACCACCGCCGGCAAGGTCGACCGGCAGGCCCTCCACGACGCGTTCGCCGGCCCGGCGCCGCGGGCGGCGGAGGCGGACCGATGAGCGTGCAGCGTGCCCTGGGACGCCTCGACTCTGCCCCCCGCACCGACTGGATCCTACCCGCCGACGTGGCTGGCCTCCCCGGTGCCCGACATCTGCGCGGCAAGCGGATCGGCGTTGCCGGTGGCGGCATCGCCGGTCTCACCACGGCCTTCATCTTGTCCGGCATGGGCGTCCACGTGGACGTCTTCGAAGCGGCCGGCCGGTTCGGTGGGCGCGTGCTCACCCTGCGGAACGGGGACCCGCTGCCTGACGACCCCGCACGGACCGCCACGCTGCCCCACGGCCAGCACGTGGAGGCCGGAGCCACCCGCGTCCACCCCCACATGGTGACCATGGAGTACCTCCGCCTGCTCGGCATACCGGTCGCTCCGCTCGTCACCCGCAACGACGACGCGCTGGTACAAGTGGGAGCGGGGCGCGATCCCGGGGTGCTGCGCCAGCGGGACTGGTGGCAGGACGTACGCCGGCTGACAGTCCGCACCGACGTCGCTAACGCGTTCGCGCACGTTCTGGGGGACGGCCCTGGAGACCGGGCGCCTCATCGCACCCGTCGCGCCCTGGCCGCGCTGAGCGACGTCGGCGATCCGGTGGCGCCACCGGCCGACCCTGGCGAACCGTGGGAGATCCCCGACCTCGTTGACGGCGGACCGGCCCGTGCCCTCCTGGCCGACCTGTCGGCGCTGAAATCGACGACGCTCTTCCGCATCGTCGGCGGCTCCGACGCCCTCGTCGCGAAACTGACCGACGGTCTTCCTCCCGGAGCGCTTCACACGGGACACCGCCTCGTCTCGGTTGCCACCGGGACGGAAGGGGTGGGGCTCGGCCTCGCCACCGCGCGGGGGATCCGGTACGCGACGTACGACCACGTCGTCCTCGCCCTGCCGCCGCACCTACTCGCCGACGTCGCGGCCGACTTCCCGCCCGACGTCCGCGCCGCCCTGCACGTCCCCGAGCCCAGGGCCGCTCTGAAGGCGTTCGTCACCTACGCCGACCGCTGGTGGGAAAGGGAGCTGGGCATCTACGGCGGCACCTCGTACCCGGCGGCGCCGGTCGACCGTCTTTGGTACCCCAACGCCTCCTGGCACGAACCGGGCGGCACACTGACCGCGTACTGCCTCAAAGACAGCGCCCGTGACCTCGACGCTATGCACGAGCAGGCCCGGCACCGCCTGATCGTCAAGCGGATCGTGGCCCTCCACCCCGGGGTTCGGGCCGCCGTACACCCGGTCGCGGTTCACTCCGTGTCCTGGGGGCGGGTGCCGCACATTCGCGGGGCCTGGGTGAACTGGCCGGACTACGACCACCCGGCCTTCCACCGGCTGCGCCGGGGCCTGGGCCGCATCCAGTTCGCGGGGGACTGGCTGAGCCCGCTCACCGCCTGGATGGCCGGCGCCTTCTCGTCGGCCGGAGAAGCACTGCTGAGAACCATCGAGAACGCCAGCGAGAGGAACTAGCACACCATGACACGGGTACTGCTCATCGGATCGGACCGATACTTCACCGAAGCTGCCCTCGCCCGCGGTCTCGACGTCGTCGCGGTCCGCAACGCCGGCGCCCTCCGCAACGGGGTGCTGCCCTTCCCCTCGGAAGCGCGGCAGGTTCCCGTCGCCGACCAGACGGACACCGAGGCGGTAGTGAGCGCGCTCGCCCATGCCGGCCTGACCCTCGGTGACTTCGACGGGATCTACACCAACTACGAGCTCGCGGTGGTGATGACGGCGGGCCTGGCCCAGGCCGCCGGGGTTCCCGGTCCCGGCATGGACGTAGCCGTGCTCATGCGCGACAAATCCCTACAGAAGCAGCAGCTCGCGCACACGGGCGTCCCCGTGGCCCCGTCCCTGGTCTTCTGGAACCCGCCCTCACCCGCCGATGTCGCGGAGCTGGGCTACCCGCTGGTGCTCAAGCCGGTGGCCGGGGTGGGGACCGAGGCCACGGTGCGGGCTGACGGCCCCGAGGCCTTCCGGAAGGCTGTAGCGGCTTTCTACCCCTCAGTCGGGGCCCACAAGGGACTCCAGGTCGAGCAGTTCGTCACCGGCGAGGAGTTCTGCCTCGACGGCTGGGTGTACGAGGGCGCCATCGGCTTCAGCTCAGTCGGCCGTTACGCGCGGACCTGCCTGGAGGCCGTCGAAGCCGAAGAGTCCCTGCGGGTGTACCGCTGCACCGAGCGGACCCATCCTGGACTGGCCCGGGAAGCCGACCGGCTGGCCGCCGACGCGCTCGCCGCCCTCGGCCTGCGCAGCGGCATCTTCCATCTGGAGTTCTTCCGACTTCCTGACGGACGACTGGTGTTCAGCGAGTGCGCCGCCCGCCGCGGCGGCCCCTTCAACGAGGAGGAGGTACGGATCTCCCGCTCGGTCTCCCTGGCCGAGGCGGCCGTCGACCTGTGCCTGGGCGCGCGCCCGGAGGGCACGCCCACCACGCAGGACCGCGAGGTCGGGTCGGTCCACCCCAAGCTCCCTTCCGGTGTGGTCCTCGACCTGCCTCGCGCCGAGAAACTGGCCGCGCTCGACGGTGTGGAATACGTACGCTTCCACACCTATCTGGGCGCGACCTACGCCGGTCCGGCCAGCTCCCTATATGCGCCAGCGGCGGGCATTCTGGTCAGCGCCCCCACCGCCGCCGAGCTGGAGGACCGGCTCGACCGGGTGGAGACGGCCTTCGTGAACGGTGCCCTGGTGAGCCCTAACACGTCCCCGCGACACATGCGTGACTTCCAGAGCGAGGTACTGGGGCGCGACGACCTGCGGTACCGGCCATTCAACGAAGTGGTCGGCCAGGACACGACGGGGAGCTGCGAGTGAGCGCGGAACCGTACCGCGGCCTGCCCGGCCGGGTCCTCGTCGTTGACCCGGCGCTGGGCGAGCACGCCCTGACGGAACTGGCCGCCCTCGCCGGACTCGGCCTGGCGCCGACGGTCAACCTTCGGCGCGTGACGGATCCGGAACTGCGGGCCCGGATCGAAGCCGACTGGAAGACGGTGGACTTCGACGGCTTCGCCGAGGAGGAACTGGCGCGTGCGCTGGAGGACGGCGGACACGGCCACGACGCCCTCAAGTGCCGGGCCGGCATCCCCCTCACCCGCTCCGTACTGGAGCGGGCGACCGCGGACGGCCTGCGACGACGCCTGGTCCTCGTGGGGCGCGCCGCCGCCGGCTCCGAGACGTTCGACCACGCGGCGGCACAGGACCTGGACGTGGCCGTGCGGACCACGCCGGGGGCGAACGCGGCAGCCGTGGCCGAGCTGACCGTCTCCCTCATGCTCGACGCCCTGCGCGAGGTCGCCCGGCGCGACCGGGAACTGCGTACCGGCTCGTGGAGCGCCGCGGTCGAGGGCCTGCCGACCGGGAGCCTCGACGGTGCACGGGTGGGATTAGTCGGCTCCGGAGCCACCGCACGGCGCACAGCCGCACTCGTCCGCGCGTTCGGTGCCGAGGTGTGGGTCCTCGGATCCACGCGGTTCACCGCAGAGCGGGCAGCCAAGTGGCCAGGACGCCGCGTGGCGTCCCTCGCCGAACTGCTCACCAGCTGCGACGTGGTATCCGTGCACGTACCTGCGTCGCCGGAGACCGACGGCCTCATCGGAGCGGAGGAACTGCGCCTCATGCGTCGCGGCTCCGTCCTCGTCAACACGTCCCGGGCCAGCGTCGTGCGCGAGGAAGCTCTCGATCGGGCGCTCCGGGACACCGCACGGGGACCCGCCCGGGCCGCGGTCGACGTCTTCGAGGCGGAGGGCGCGCGGTTCTCCTCCGTCCTCATGGACAACCCGTACTGCACCCTGTCGCCCCATGTCGCCGGCATGACCCGGTCCGCGATGCGGACGGCGTCGCAGCGCCTCCTGGCGGAGTTCACGCGCTTTGCCACGGAGAACGGGCCGTGGGGAGGCGGACCGCTCTGATGCAAAAACTCCCGACCCCGAGGCGTGTCCTGGCCTGGGCCACGTTCGTCAATATGACAGGAAGCGGCGCCTACTCCGCCGGCCTGACCGTGTACCTCGTGCAGACGCGGAGCGTCCTGGTGGCGACCGCAGCCGCCTGCATCCTCGTCAGCACCCTGGGCGGCAAGTTCGGCGCACTGCCCTTCGGCTCCGTGATCGACCGGGTCGGCGGCCGGACGATGTACGTGTCCACCAAAGCCGTGGGCGCCCTGACGACCACAGCATTGCTCGCGGTGTCTTCGCCAGTGGTCATCACGGGTTGTCTGCTCGCCTACGGGCTCTTCTCGGCGGTCGGCGGCTCAGCCCGCAACGTCGTCATACGCGACATTGCCCGCACCGACACCAAGGTCTACCGCGCCAGGCTCCGGAGTACGGCCAACATCGGGATCGTGCTCGGCAGCCTCATTGCCGCCGGGGCGCTGGCCTGGGACGTACCACGGGGGGCTGCGCTCTGCATCGCCGTCAACGCCGCCTCCTGCCTGGCCTGCGCAGTGCTGGTGAAGGCCGGTATTCCGGCTGCGGTCCAGGCGGATCCAGCGCATCCAGGGGGCGCCGGAACCGGCGAGCGGCGGACCGCGGGGGACGCGCAGTCCCTTCGACTGCTGCTGGGCCGCCCGGACCTGCTCTGGTTCCTCGGCGTGAGTTCCGTCTTCTCGGTGATCACCCCGGTCCTCACCTACGCCGTCCCGCTGTGGATCTCGCAGTACGTCTATCCGCACGATGCCTGGCCCGCAGGCCTCATGGTCGCCACCAACGCGGTCATCGTGATCCTCCTCCAGGTACCGGCGGGTCGCATCGTCGACCGAGGAAGCCGGCCGGACGCTGTGATGGCCGTGGCGGGCGGGACGCTGGGCGCCGGGCTGGCCGTGATGGGCGTGAGTGCCCAGGTGCCAGGCCCTCCCGCACTCGTCGTCGTCTGGGTCGCGGTCGTCCTGACGTCGCTGGCTGAGGTGCTCTTCTCGGCCGCCACCACAGAACTGCTTTTCGCCCCGGAACTGGCAGCCCACCTGGGCCGGACCTCGTCGCTCTTCGCGTTCGCGTGCGCGGTGGGGGAGGCGGTCGGTCCGGCCCTGCTGCTCGCCGTCGCCCTCCGCGCCAGCGCGGCAGGATGGCTCGCCGGCGCGGCCGGGGTGTGGTGCTGCGCCCTGGCCTACCTGCGGGCCACGTCCCTGCGATGCTCCCGGCCGTCCGGCCGCGACCGGAGCCGCGCAGACCAGGGCGCACCGGCCGAGCCGAAGAGACGGTCGACCTGACCAGCCGCCCGACGAGGCTGGCCGACCCCCGTTCTACGCCTTGTACCTCAAGCGCAGTGCCAAAGGCGACCGAGCGGACCGAAGGGTTTCCCACTTGCGGCGGTGACCCAGACCGCGAGGAGTAGGCCGAGGGTGTCGACGCTGATGTGGCGTTTGCGTCCTGCGATCTTTTTGCCCGCGTCGATGCCCTGGCCGGTGGCCGGGACATTGGCGGAGGTCTTGACGCTCTGCGCGTCCAGCACGCACGCGCTCGGTTCGGCGTCGCGGCCTACGGCCTCTCGAACCAGTCGGCGGAGCAGGCCGTTGAGCTGGTTGGATCGTGATCACGCTCTCGTCGCTCATGAAGCGGAAACCTGTGTGACGGGATGCCGGTTTCGTCCACGGGACAGGTCCAACCCCATTGAGAGGGGGGGCCGGGGTGTGACTGGTAGAACTGGCCACCTGCGCGGGGGTGGGCGACGAGGCCCTTGGTGGATGGACAGTCGCCTTGTCAGTGCCTGCTCTTACGGTGTGGGGCATGAGCACGATCGGACAGTACCTCCGCCTCACCCCGGCCGAACTCGAGCGCGCTTGCCACTGATGAGACTCCTTGAAAACGGCCAGAGCGGCTTCTCCTCCTCACTTCTTCCAGGTTTTGAGCGTCTGGGGAAGGTGGGGAGCATGAGCAGGTTTGAGGGGCTGCCGACCGTCAGGTCGGCAGCCCCTGGTGATCTGTGAGGTCCGCGGATATCGGCGTGGTGGACCGGAACAGCGTGTGGTGGGATGGCGGTAACTCGTGGCTGCTGACCTGTTGGGAGAACCCGTGACACCCGCGTACTCGTCGTTGACGCGCGCATTGGCCGAGGCCCTGGTAGATGTTTCTTGGTTCATCGACGGTGCGGACGACGAGCAGATGGATCCGGACGATGCTGTGAAGGCCCTGGAGGGCATCGCGGCCACGTTGGGCCGCCTATCGCATGACCAGCGAAGTGACCTGGTTGACGTGCTCGGAGCCATGGCCGAGTCGGAGGACAACGTCGCGAGGCGAGAGTTCCTCGATGCGTTTCCCGAGGACTTCGGACTGCTCGAAGAGCAATCGGCATAGGGGATTGCGCCGCCGATCATGGTGACGGGGTCCGCAGGCATCATGCACCGGTGAGCACTATCGTGAAGTTCTTCGTTGCGCCGGACGATGCCTCGGCTGCCCTCGTGGCCGGGATCAGGCCGGGACGCGCCTTCGAGTGCCTCTCGCTCGGCAACTTTGATGCAGAAGAGGCCGTGGTTGAGTGGGAATGCCTCTTCTCCGGAGGCAGTTTCGAAGAGCTCCTGGGGGCTGGCGAACCGCGAATCATCGCTGGTGAGGACGATGACGGGTGCGTTGTCTTCGCGCTCTCTGACGATCTGGTAGACGCTTTGGCCACGTCGGAGCCCTCCCGGCTGCATGAGGTAGCCGTGGCGTGGGCCCGGCAGCGGGCGGAGGACGGCGAGGACATCTCTTCTGCTGTGGCTGGCGAGATGCTGGAGGGTCTGGGCACTCTCTCCCGCGGCCGCGAAGAGCATGGCCACGGCTTGTACTGCTGGGTCGCGTAGATGGACCACCGCCCATGAGGGCGGTGGTCCGTTCAGCGCGAGCTCAAGCGCTTATGGAGTCCTCCGCAGCGGGATGATGTCCGGGCTGCGGACCGGCATCGCGGGGCGAGCGGCCTCGGGCGTCGCCAGCAGGGCGACGATGGTCACGGGCTTCTGGCAGTGCGGGCAGTCGTTCGGGGGTCACTTGGCGGGAGCCTCCGGGCCGGTGGGACGATTTGGGTGGCGGTGGCATTTCGGGAAGCGCCAGCAGCGGCGGACTCTCCCCGAGTCGGCGCGCTCGTTCCTCGTCACGGGCCTGGCCGCGGCTGCGGTCGGCGTCGCGGCGGCAGGTGGGCGAGCAGTAGACCTGCCGGATGGTGCGGGCGGCCTCGAAGGTGGCGTCGCAGGTGGGACAGGCTCGTTCTTCCAGGGCCTCTTTGCTGGTGCGAGCCGTGTTGCGGCACTCAGCTGAGCAGAAGAGGCGCCGTGGACTGACGTCAGTGGTGAACTCACCCTGGCAGACGGGGCAGATCCGCTGAACAGGGACGTGCTGGCGGTTGGCATCACGCAGGTGGGCGAACAGTAGACGCGCGGAGCGCCGCGATTGGCGACGGTGAAAGTGGTCGCGCAGACCGGGCAACGCCGGGCGGCCCCGGCGGAGGGTTGGTCCTCTGGTCAGGAGACACGGGCGTTCACTCCCTGACGCAGAACCTGGGCCTGCTGCTGGTGTCCGCGGAGCCGGTAGGACGGGCCGTCGATGCCGACGACCGCGGCCCGGTGCAGGAGCCGGTCGAGCATGGCGGCGGCGACGGTGGCGTCGCCGAAGGCACCGGCCCAGTCGGCAATGCCGACATTTGTGGTCAAAATGGTGGAGGATTTCAGATATCGCTGATTGATCACCTGGAACAGCGCGGAGGCGCCGTCCAGCGTGATCTTCGGCAGGTCGGGAGGCTGGGGTGCGGGTTCGGACGGGGTTACGGGCGATCGGTGCGGCGGCGGGTTTGGTCCTGGTGTTGGCGGGCTGCGGGAGTCCTGTGACAGACGCGAAAGCGGCTGTGGGGCCGTCTGCGGCCTCCGCGTCGTCGCCTGCGTCTGCTCTCCAGGTGGGGGAACGCGCGGCTGTCCTGGAGGCGTACAGGGCGATGACGGCGGCCGAGGAACGCTCGTACGTGGTGGCGAAGCCGGACCCCGAACTGACCCGGTACGCCACGGACAAGGCGTTGGCGGACATCCAGGCCACGGTGTTCTGGCACCAACAGGACGGCACGACGATGCGCGGCACCGTCAAGCACGCCCCGGTGGTCGCATCCCTCGACACCGCCTCGGACCCGCTGCGGGCGACTGTGACGGACTGGGCCGACACCGGCGACTACAACGAGATCAAGACCGGTGACGGCTCCCTGGTGCCGTAGTCGGGCTCGTCGCGGCATGTGGTGACCTCGACCGCCCAGCGCACCCGTACGGGCCCCTGGTTGGTCTACCAACTTCGCCGACGACATCCTCGCCGCATGTGGAGTTCGGCCTGGACGTCGCTACGGGCCGGACGGTTCTGGGCTGCCCCCCGACTGTCCCAACCCCGAGCGCAACAGGTCTGGGGTCCGGTTCGGGGGGAGGCCTCGCAGAGGTAGCCGCGGTCGGCGCGGTCGGCGCTGAGGTACCGGCCCGCGCACTGCTCGGGGCCGTACTGGGCGCAGTAGGCGAGCGCCTCGTAGCCGTCCGCGAAGGTACCGGGGGCGCGGACGATCCAGTAGCCGGACGGCAGTGACTCCCAGTCGTCGCTGTCGACCAGGGTGGCGCCGGGCACCTGCTGCTGGAGCGAAGTGAGCTCCTGGTCGCGCTGCGCCGGGTCTTCCGTGTGCGGGATCGCGGTCAGCTGGGCGATCCAGCTGCCAGCGCCGGCGTCGGCGCTCGGCGGCCCGGCTTCGGCCGAGCTCGGGGAGGGTGTGGTGCCGGTGCCGATGGGCTTGTGGCCCAGGACCGGCAGGGTGAACGCCGCGGCGCAGGCGACGACGGAGCCCACGACCGCGGCGAGCACGACGGGCAGGCGGCGGCGTCCACGGCGGGTCGGCGCTGCTGGCTCGGGCGCGACGGTGCGGGCGGGCGCGCTCGGGGCCGGCCTGTCCCAGAGGGTCGGGGCGAGCGGGCGGCCGATCGGCCTGGTGGCGGCCTCACTCTCGATCACGGTGGTGAGCCGACCGGCGAGCACATTCGCGTCCGGCCGCTGTTGCGGGTCCTTGGCCAGAAGGGCGTCGATCACCGTGGCGAGCGGGCTGGCCTGCGAGGGCGCCGGGAGCGGCTGGTCGCAGATGGTCACCAGGGTCTCCCACACCGAGTCCCGCCGCATCGGGTTGTTCCCCTCGACACAGACGTAGAGCAGCATGCCCAGGGACCACAGGTCGGACGCCGGTCCGACCCCGCCGCCGCGGATTCGCTCCGGTGCCATGTACTCCGGCGAGCCGATGAGGTCACCGGGGGCGGTGAGCGTCTGCGAACCCTGCAGGGCAGCGATGCCGAAGTCGGTGAGCACGGCGGTGTCGTCCGGGCGGATCAGGACGTTTCCCGGCTTCACGTCACGGTGCAGGATGCTGGCCGCGTGTGCGGCCCGCAGGGTGGTGAGTACGTCCAGCCCGATGCGGGCCGCTCGGGCGGGGGAGAGCGGACCGCGTGCGAGGACGTCCTGGAGGGAGCGGCCGATGACCAGCTCCATCACCAGCCAGGGGTAGGGACGGCCGTCGAGGACTTCGTGGACGGGGACGGCGTTGGCGTGGTTGACCCGGGCCAGGGCCCCGGGCCTCGCGCAGCACCCGCTCGCGGGTCCGGTCGGCGTGGTCCGGGACCGCTGCGGCCAGGGCGCGCATCTCCTTGAGCGCCACCTCGCGTTCCAGGGTCAGGTCACGGGCCCGCCAGACCGTGCCCATTCCGCCGACGCCGAGCCGCTCCAACAGCTCGAAGCGCCCGGCGACGAGCCCGCCGACGGTGTATCCCTGTTCCTCAGCCATGGACCTGTTCCTGCCGCGTTGTCGCCCGCCACGTGGCGGGGAGTCGCGGGCCTTGCTCGTTGGCTGTTGTTCGAGATACCTGCCGTCCGAAAAATCCGCGGCACGCTGTCAGGCCGGCTGTCTCCGCCTGCCGACTGGCCTGGGAAGGGTGCCCTACACAACCTGAGGATTCGCTGAGGCGTTTCCTGCGGGCCCAGTCGTCATGGCCGCTTCTGCACCGGGATGCGCAGCAGGAACCGGGCCCCGCCGCGGGCGCTGGTGGCCACGGTGAGCGAGCCGCCGTGCGCGTGTGCCACCCAGGCGGCGATGGACAGCCCGAGGCCGGTCGAGCCGGCGCCGCTGTGGAAGCGTTCGAACAGCGACTGTGTCCGCCCGGCCGGCACACCGGGTCCGGCGTCGTCGACCGCGACGGTGCCGTCCGCGCCGACCGTGACCTCGACCTCGGCCGGTTCGCCCGGCGCGTGGCCGTGTGCGAGTGCGTTGCCCAGCAGGTTGGCGACGGCCCGCCGCAGCAGGCCGGGGTCGGCTGTCACGACCACCGGCTCGCCTGTTACGCGCACCCGATGGCCCTCGGCCGGGGTGTCGGCCACGACGGCCTCGACCAGCTGGTCCAGCCGCAGCGGCTCCGGGTCCAGCGATAGTGCCCCGGCCATCAGCCGGGCCCGGGTGAGCAGGCCGTCGACCAGCTCGCCCATCCGGGTCGACTGGCGCAGCGTACGGCGCAGGATCTCGGTGCTGTCGGCCTCGCCCCGCAGCCCGGTCTCGGCGAGCAGCCGCAGCGAGGCGACCGGGGTGCGCAGGTCGTGGGCGGCGTCGGCGAGGAAGGCTTCCTGCTGGTCGAGCGCGGTGAGCGCCGGCCGGACGGCCCGGCCGGCGAGCCAGCGGCCGGCCAGCGCGGAGACGGCGATCAGCACGGCGCAGGCGATGCCGAGCAACAGCGTCATCCGGTCGTGCTCGTGAAGGTTGCCGGAGATGTCGTTCGCCACGACCACGACGCCGTCCGGGCTCTGCGGGGTCGGCCCCGTGAAGGGCAGGGCGTACAGGCGCAGCGGGTGGCCGTTCTGGGCCCGCGCGGTGATCAGCGCGGAATCCCCCAGCCGGCTGGCCTCGGCGGCGACCGACCGCACTGCCGTCTCCGGTACGACCAGGCAGGGCCGGTGCGGGCCGGCAGCGATGGTGAGATCGGCCGCCATGCCGGTCAGCAACGTCACCGGAGGGCAGTCGTACGCGCCCTCCCTGGGGTTCGGGTACCTGAGCGTGCCGTCCTCGTCGTTCGACAGACCGAGGATCGCCTCGTTGACGATCAGTCGCAGATCGGCGTCGACCTGGGTCCCCCAGGCGGCGTCGTCCGCCTGCACGGCGAGAACGGTCATGCCGACCAGTCCGACCGCGCTGACCAGGGCGAAGAGCAGGGTGATGCGCCGACGCAGTTTGCGGATCCGGCCGGCCGGGGTCGGGGGTCTCACTCCTGCGGCTCCAGCCGGTAGCCGACGCCCCGCGTGGTGTGGATCAGCGGCGGGTCGCCGAGCTTGCGGCGCAGCTGGGAGACCAGGACCTCGACGACGTTCGAGTTGGGTTCGGTCAGCTCGTCCCAGCAGCTCTCGATCAGCTCGGCGCGGCGCACCGCCTGGCCGGGCCGGGCGGCCAGCGTCTCCAGCACGGCGAACTCCTTGCCGGTGAGGGTCAGCAGGACGCCGTCGCGGTGCACGGTGCGGCGGGCGGTGTCGATCTCCAGGTCGGCACAGCGGATCACCGGCGGCCGGGCCACCTCGGCCCGGCGGCACAGGCTCCGTACCCGGGCCACCAGCTCGGGCACGGCGAACGGCTTGACGAGGTAGTCGTCACCGCCGGTCGCGAACCCCTCGACCCGGTCGGCGATGGTGTCGCGGGCGGTGAGGAACAGCACCGGTACGGTCCGGCCGTCCCGCCGCATCCGCGCCACGTACTCGGCGGAGTCGCCGGACGGCAGCATCCGGTCGAAGACGACGCAGGCGTAGCCGGTGACGAACAGCGCCTCGTCGGCGGCCGGGAGGTCCGCGGCCACGTCGACGGCCAGACCGCCGCCGCGCAGCGCGGCGGCCACGGCGAACCGCAGGTCATCGTCGTCCTCGACCACCAGTACTCGCACGCCGGCCAGGATAGCCGTGACCCGGGGCGCAGCCGGAAACCCTCCCGGTCGCTCCACGCTACGGCGCTTTCGTCACGGCGAGGGCCGCCGGATCCTTGTCCGCGGCGGGCAGGCCGAGCGCGGCGACGTCCGCCCGGGTCGCGGCGGTGATCGGCAGCCCCCAGGTGGTGAAGAAGCCGATCAGGTTGCGCCCGGAGACGCGCGAGGCGTTGACGATGAAGTACTGCTCGGGGTCCTCGGCCGTCGCCGCCCGCCGGGTGAGCTTGTGCAGTTCGGTGGAGAAGCCGTCACCGAAGGCGAGGCGCAGCTGCTCGAACATGGTCAGCTGGACGAAGGGGTCGCCGTCCTTCGCGTCGTACTTCCGCTCAGCGGCCGGTCTGGCCAGGTAGCCGCGCACCGCGCCGGGTGTGCCGTCCGTGCCGAGCCGGGTCGGCTGGCCGGCATCACGCTGTACGGCGAGGCTGTAGACGTTCACCGTCACCTCGCTCACGCTGTCCCAGGTCCACGAGGTCTGCTGGTGCATGTGCCCGAGCTCGTGCCACATGCCCCAACTCTCCTTCAGTGTAGGGACGTTCAGTACTTCGTCGATCGAGTCGGACGGGTAGCAGACCCGGAAGTAGTACGCGTTGGGGTTGATCTGCTTCTTCCCCTCGGAGACGAAGTACCGCAGTGGACTGCGCCGGTCACGCGGGTCCTTCCCGTCCAGGCCGCTGATGGCGTCCTCCACCGCGAGAATGTGCTCGTACTCCCGCAGCAGCGCGTCCGGGTCCTGGCCGCCGTTGCGGCGGGCCGAGTCGAGGCGGACGGTCAGCACCAGATGCTCGCTGACGAGCTGCGCCACCGGCGCATCCTTGGCCGCGTCGAGCACCGACCGCCACTGCGCGGCGGAGGTCTTCCCCAGGACGTGATACGGGACGGGGCGTGCCGTCTCGCCGAAGTGCACCGTGATCCCGGGGGCGGCGGCCTCGCCGTCGTGGGTGTAGCGGACGTACAGCAGCCCGCCGGCCGGGTCGCTCACCGTGGTCTTGGCGTCCTTCAGTTCGTATGGGCGGGGCTCCCCCTCCTCGCCCTCGTCGGTGCCGTCGAGCCCGTACGTCCCGACCAGCAGCGCGGGCGCCGGTGCGCCGGCGGGCCGGTCGACGGTCACCGTGACGGGCGTGTTGGGCGGCAGGTACAGCCCCGTGGTCTGGGCGTCGTTCGGGTGGAACGTCGTGGCCAGCCGCTTCTGCTCGGCCTCGACCGACGGTGTGGCGGCGAACGCGAGATCCCGGGCCGACGAGGGCGAACGTGAAGGCGACGGCTGCGGCGATGACCCGCCACTGCACCCCGTCACCGTCAGCAAGGCCCCGGCCAGCAGGGAGACAACCGGGACCAAGCCGATGCCGCGGCACCGGTGAAGACGTGTGATCATCGCTGAAACAGGCTCTCGCTACTCGAAAGGTTCTTGCGTGCCCGGCCATGACGATGCCGCTGCGCCGCGGGACGTCGAGGCGGCGCGCTCCCGTGGGGGACCGGGGGCGCCGCCGTCGACTTCGAAGAGCTTCCCAGGGACAACCTGAGGATTTGATGAGCCAGATCCGGGCCCACATTGGCGGACGAGGTCTCCCCGCGCACGCGTTGCCGTGCGGCGCTTCGCCGAGGCGGGCGAGGTGATCCGCGCAAGGGGCGCGGCAATAACCTGACGCCCCCGTTAGGGCAGTTACTGATCGTTTCAGAATGAGTTGCACTGCGGGCCTTGTGCTCGACGATCTTGGTTCGGCAGGCTGTCCGAGTGCGTGCTGATCTTGTTCCAGACGACCTGTGGGAGTGGGTGGCCCCGCTGTTGCCGCCCGCTCCCGAGCGCCGCCGCCGCTATCCGGGGCGGTTGCGTGTTCCCGACCGAGTGGCACTCGCCGGCGTCATGTACGTGCTGCGGACTGGTGTTGCCTGGCGTGATGTTCCCGCGGAGACGGTGGGCTGCTCCGGGGTGACGGCCTGGCGCCGCCTGCGGGACTGGACCGAGGCCGGTGTATGGCCCCGCCTGCACGCCGCCCTGCTCAGCGAGTTGCGCCGTGCCGGCCTGCTGGATCTGGACGACAGCGCCGTGGACGGCTCGCACGTCCGGGCCCTCAAAGGGGGGATCATGTCGGACCCTCGCCCGTCGACCGGGGCCGCCCCGGCTCCAAGCACCACCTGATCGTCGATCGTCACGGGACCCCGCTCGCCGTCACGCTCACCGGCGGCAACCGGCACGACGTCACCCAGCTCCTGCCACTGCTGGACGCGGTCCCACCGATCCGGGGCCTGCGGGGTCGCCCCCGCCGCAGGCCCCGGCGGCTGTACGCCGACCGGGGCTACGACTTCGACAAGTACCGCCGCCTGCTGTGGAAACGCGGCATCAAACCCGTGATCGCTCGACGTGGCGTCGCCCACGGCTCCGGCCTGGGCAAGGTCCGCTGGGTGGTCGAGCCCACCTTCGCCTGGCTGCACCAGTTCAAACGGCTCCGCACCCGCTACGAACGACGCGCCGACCTCCACCAGGGCCTGCTCGAACTGGCCTGCAGCCTCATATGCCTCCGCCGCCTACGAACCTCATTCTGAAATGATCAGTTAGACGCCCCGGCCAAGCAGAGTTGTTCAGCACCGGTCACCCAAACGGCTGTGTGTTGAAGCCGCTCTGCTCTGGCAGGTTGGCTCGCATGACCTCACTGCACTCGGAGCGTGTCACGGAAGAGTCACAACCGGGGCGCTCCGCCTGAAAACTCACCAACCGAGATCCTGTAACCGGCCGATGGAGCGGTGGGTATCAGCGAAGGTCTACTGTCCTCACTTGCCGGCCCAGGAGCGGCCGGATGTCTTCTGCAGGATTGCCGTCGAGTGCGCAATGTCGCGGACGCTCGGCGGTGACCCAGCCCCGCGCGCCGATGAAGAGCAGAAGCGCCTGCCAAGTCGGTCCTCCACGGCCGACGGCTGACTTGTAGAAGCTGGGCCATCGCTGGCGGGACGCGCCCGCAGGCCTACGTCGTCAACATGGGTTTGGTAGCAGTAGTGCCACCAACCCATGTCAGAGCAGCCCGTATCTGGGCTTGTTGGTGGCAGTACTGCCACCAACAAGCCCAGATACGTCAGCATCTACTGACAAACGAGCAGGAGATATGTGTGGCCCTCGGCTCACTCGGGATTCCGCACCGGTTGCCGTCACCTGCTTCGGGAGGTGGGGCACTGTTGTTGAGGGAGCGCCACTCATGTCGTCTGTTTCTTCTTCCGTCCGTCGTATCGCCGCGACCGTCCTGGCCGCCGGGACTGTGGTCGGGGCTGCGGCGTTGCCGGCGGCGCCGCAGGACCACGACCGTCACCAGCGTCCGCAGGTGGAGATCAGCCAGGTCCAGGCCGACAGCCCGGGACGCGATGACCGCTCGAACCGGTCCTTGAACGCGGAATGGGTGGAGATCACAACACCACCCGCGACGCCGTCAACCTCCGCGGCTGGACACTGCGCGACGACGACGGCAACCGCTACCGCTTCGACAACGTCCGGATCAACGGCCGCGCCACCATCCGCATCCACACCGGCACCGGCCGCGACACCCACACCGACCTGTTCCAAAACCGCCGCGACTACATCTGGGACAACCACTCCGACACCGCCACGCTGCGCGATGACCGCGGCCGCACAGTCGACACCGAGTCCTGGGACCGTCGCCACCACTGACCGGTGTCCGGGTGTCGGCGGCCGCCTGGACGGCGAGCGGCCGCCGACACCGCACTCCCGGGGGCGAGCTGGCCGGCTCGGGCAATGGAACGCGCCAGCGCTGGCTGCTGGGCCGGTGCTGTGGTGCCAAGCCGGGAGCCAGGGGGGACCATAGGGGGGCCTTGCCCCGGTGGGACCGCCCTTGCGCGCGGGCTTCGCTCTGGGCAGCCGCCGCCCCGTTGGCGAAGGTGAGCCTGCGGTAGTGCACTGGTACGGAGGGTACTCAGCAAGCGACAGCTCTAGGAGGCGAGATATGCGCCGCGCCCCCCGATCTTCGGTACTTCCCGGGTCCGTGCTTCTGGTCCTCTTGTCGGTCTCGCCTGCTACCGCAGCGCAAAATCCGACTGCACAGGCTGCCACGTCTGTCCCGCAGGTCACGCTGCACTGCCGGGTGAACCACTTTGATGAAGAAGCAACCGACTGGTGGCGGGGATACTGTCACGGCCTTTACGACGGAGCCGCGGACGGGAAGCGAGACGGTGAGCAGTGTGTACCACGCCGCACCTTTCCGCTGACCCCACCAGGCGATTGGTCGTCGGGATACGCTGTTGGATACCGGCGGGAATATGTAGCGACCCACACGAAGTGGTGGACGGAAACCGGCTGCGGAAGCACGCAGAAGAAGCCCTATCGTTCCCGCCAGGATCTGCAAGTTACACCGGACGACACGCCGTACTACCCGCCGGTGCATTAGACACGCAGGTGTTGATGAAGCGCTGCGCGCGGGCCGGCCACCGGTGAGGGGCCGCCGGTACTCCCGAGCAGCGCGTCCGCGCGCCCTCCGGCGGCGACGCACGATGAGTTCACTGCGCTCCTACACGCTGCCACAACGGCACGCGATCGCTGCATGATCGCTTTCCTCGGCGGCTGCGCCTTACGGGTCGGCCAACTGGTGTCGCTCCTGCGGTGAGGACATGCACTTCGTTCCTCCAGGCCGCACGGCAGCCTGGTGTCCCTACACGCTGGGCCCGCACCTCCACCTGCGCAAGCGTGATGGCCACCCGCGGGGAGCGGCGAACATGAACCGAGGCACGGTCGTCCTCCTGTCCCCGGACCCGTGGAGGTGCTGTACGCCGACTGGATCGCGAGCGACTCGGCATCCGCCGCGCCGGAGACAGCCCGTAAGCCTTCGTCTCGTTCCAGGACCGACCGGCGATCCAGGCGGCGAGGCGATCGGCACCCGGCGGGTTCAGGACCACATCGCGAATCTTGCCGAACAGGCCGGTCTGCGCCACATCCACCCGCACATGCTGCGTCACACCTTCGGGGAGACGGCCGCGGACATCGACGTCGCACGCGATGTCCTTCAGAAGCCGTGTCTGAGGCTTGCATGACAATGCGAACGCCCTTCAAATGAGTCATCTATGCTGGTCCGCAACATCACCGGGGGAGGGGACAGCGGATGGACTGGTTCTGGTGGGTTCTCATCGTCTTTTGGACGGGTGGCTTCGCGTGGGCAGCTGACAACGTCCGCACCGCACTGCGTAATCGGCATGAGCGCAAGTTGCAGTTGCTGGAGGCGGCGAGACAGGAACGTTTGGCCGTCGAAGCAGCGAACAAGTCTCCGGAGCCAGTGTGCGGATGCACGCACCATCTCGCCAAACACGACAAGCAGGGCCAGTGCCACGAGCGCGTCGAGGTGCCAGTGGCCTGGGATGAGAACAAGAAGCCGCTGCGTTACGAGGCTGGTCAGTGCAACTGCCAGCAGTATGTGGGACCTCAGCCCCTGTCGCAGGTGTTCGCGGAGGACCTGACAGATCTCGCCTGACCAGGATGGCGAGGCCACTCTCCGTACCCGAGTTGATCACCAGCGCATGGGGGATGCCCGGCGGCTAGAGGTCGTTTTCATTTTGAGTGTCATTTTCTGGGATGGTTTGCACTTCTCGTTGGGGTGTTGCGGGTGGAGCTGTAGTGGCGGTTCTGCCTGGTGAGGCCAGTGGTGCGACGGATGAGACGGGAGCCTGCTTCCGCCTGTCTCATTCCAGGACGCCCCGGTCCGCGCCGTGCTTCGACCTGGCGGGTCGCACGCCTGGGCGCACGTCCCCGGACAGCGGTATGCCCAGTTCATGACGGAGCGACGTGCGTACCCGAGTGACCTGTCCGATGCACGCTGGGAGTTGATCGAGCCGGTGCTGTCCGCATGGCGCTTCGAGCGTCGCGGTCGGGCCCTGGACTTCGGCCGGCCGCCACGGCATGACCTGCGCGAGATCATGAACGCGATCCTCTACGTGGACCGCGCCGGCTGCCAGTGGGCCTACCTCCCCCACGACTTCCCGCCGCATCAGAGCGTCTACGGCTACTTCGCCAGGTGGCAGAAGGACGGTGTCTTCGCCCAGCTCAACGGCCTGCTCAGAGAGCTGGTACGCCGGCAGGAAGGGAAGAACGCCGAGCCGACGGCCTGCGTGATCGACGCGCAGAGCGTCAAGACCTCGACCTCCGTCCCCGCCAAGAGCCTGAACCAAGTCGCCGCGGACCATCCCAGCCTGCGGAAGGTCTGGGTCGACGGCGGCTACCGCCAGCACCTCATCGAACACGCCGCCGCCCTCGACATCGACATGGAAATCAACGCCCGCAAGCCCGGGACCAAGGGCTTCACCCCCATCCCGAAGCGGTGGGCGGTCGAGCGGACTTACAGGCTGGCTCATGCTCCACCGCCGCCTGGCCCGTGACTACGAAACCCACCCACACCGCTCCGAAGCCATGATCCATCTCGCCATGACCGACCTCATGGCCCGCCGCCTCACCGGCGAGAACGCCATCTCCTGGCGCGACCCGACACCCACATATCAAAGCCGCATCCCGGGATGAAACAACAGGATGAAACGACCTCTTAGGAGCACTCCGGGCCCCGGGCCCAGGTCCCGCCGGCCAATGAAGCCGAGGGGTCGGTAGAACGCGTGCAGCCGGTCCGGGTTGGCTCGTCTGTATCTCCTCGGCCAGTGCATCGGCTCACGACGTCGATCCTTGAACCCTGAACGCTCCCGGGAACATCACGCCGTCCCGCCGAGGTCCGGGGGCGCCCACACCCTGGTGCGGCATCTTCGAATCGGCCGGCCCGACCTACTGCCGTACCAACCTGGTCAGAAAGTTGTCCACGAACTTCTCGACCTCGGCTTTCGAGTCGACGTCTCGAACATCTAGTGCTGTGACCGGGAAGGTTCACCGGGTTGAGCGGTCAGGCCGCGATGGGTAGTGGTCTGCCGCCCCAGCGGATGCCTTTCTCGCTGCGGATACGGGCGCGTTCGCGTCGTTGTGCTGCGAGGACGTCGGGGTGGCGGGCGTTCTTGTTGCGCCAGCGCAGGTATGCGTGCAGGGCTCGGGTCTGGACGGTGTGGTTGGGATGGTTCGAGTTGGCCAGGGTGAACTGCCGTAGCGGTCCGAAGTGGGCCTCGATGGGGTTGGCCCAGGAGGCGTAGGGCGGGGTGAAGCACAACTCGACCTTGTTCCGGGCCGCCCACCTGCGGATTCTCCAGTTCAAGTGGGCGGAGAGGTTGTCCAGGATCACGTAGATCGGGGCGCCGTCCGGGCGGGCCGCCCGGATCGTTCTCAAGGCGGCCCAGGTGTGGTCTGTGCCCTTGCGGCGCCGGTTGATCCCCCACATCTGATCGTCGCCGATGGAGTAGCGGCCGTGGAAGTAGGTGATGCCGTGGGTGCGCCGGTAGGTGGCCGGCAGACGGTCCGGGCTTGTCTTCTCGGCCCAACAGGAGCCGGCGGTGGGGCGGATTCCCAAGGGTCCGAACTCGTCGAACGCGAAGGTGCGGTCGGGTCGCTGGTTGATCGCGTACTCGATCCGGTCGAGTTTGGCGTCGAAGTTGGGGTCCGGGGACTCTTTCCAGGTCTTCGTGCGCTGGAAGGAGATCCCGCGGCGGGCGAGTAAGCACCGCAGGGCCTCCCGGCCGATGAGGACGGGGCGTGCACGGTTGCGTCGCAGGTGATCGGCGAGCTTGCGGATCGACCAGCGGGTGAAGGGCTTGCCCAGCACGGTCGGGCGGGTGGTGGCCGTCTGGACGACGAAGTCCTCGTCGTCACGATCGAGAAGGCGGGGACGGCCTCCCGCCCAGCGAGGGTTCAGGCATGCGAGCCCGATCTCGTTGAACTTGTGGATCACATCGCGGACGGTGTCCTCGTCCGCCTGGACCAGGCGGGCTATGACCGGGACCGTGCTGCCACCAGCCGAGGCCAGTAACATCATCGCCCGCCGAAACCGCACCGAACTCGTACTGCCCCGCCGGACGATGTGCTGGAGTTTCTGCCCCTCCTGCTCGGTCAGCCCGCGAACCCGGACCGGTTGCGTCATCCCGCCTCCCCACACTGGTTGGAGAAGTCATTTCCAACCAGCGTGGGGAGCAACCCGGTGAACCTTCCCGGTCACAGCACTAGGCTCCCGCGCGATTCACGCGGTCGCTGGCGGCCTTCTCAGCCGACCGCGTCGAGCAGCAGCTTCGCGGCCACTGTCGTCCCGTCGGTGCGGATCATGCCGGCCACCGCCCGCGCTCGTGCGTGGGCCTCGGGGGTCAGGGCCGTCTTGAGCGCGGCCGAGAGGGACTCGGAGGTCGGTGTCGGGCCGTCGTGTGCCGTGCCGATGCCCAGATCGGCCACGCGGCCGGCCCAGTACGGCTGGTCCGCGCCCTGGGGCAGCACCACCTGGGGCGCGCCGGCCCGGGTGGCTGTGGTCGTGGTGCCCGCGCTGCCGTGGTGCACGACGGCGGCCACCCGGGCGAACAGTGCCTGGTGGTTGACCTCGCCGACGGCGATGCAGTCGTCCCCGTCGTCGATCGGGTCCAGGTCTGCCCAGCCGCGGGAGACGATCGCGCGGCGGTCCTGCGCGCGGATCGCCTCAATGGCGGCCCGGGCGACGTCCCTTGAGGCGCTCATGGGCATGCTGCCGAAGCCCACGTACACCGGCGGTGTGCCGGCGTCCAGGAACGCCACCAGCTCGGGCGGGATCGGGCGCTCGTCCGGCCGGATCCACGCGCCGGTCTGCACCACGTCGAGGTCCGTCGGCTGCCACGGGCTCAGTGTCGGGTCCGTCGCCAGCCACGGGCTGTCGGTGAAGGCGTAGTCGCGGACGTTGTCCACCGGAGGAAGGCCGATCGCTGCCCGGTGGGCGTTGAGCGCCTCGCCGAACATCTCGTTCGCGTTTTGGGCATCCACGTCCCACAGCTCCCGGTTGCTCGTCACCCCCGGCGGCAACGGCCGGCCCCGCCGCGCGGGCGGAGGCTGGTGCGGCGAGGGCATGCTGACCGGCTGGTGGCTGGCGTGCACGTAGCGGATGCCCAGCTTCTCGGCCACCGACCGCCCGCTGGCCGTGACCGGCAACGGCCCGGTCGCCACCAGCACGTCACAACCCTCAGCCGCCGCGGCGACCGTGCCGAACTGCGCAGCCATCAATTCGGCCATGCGCTGCGCCAGGCCCACCGCCGACCCCGGCGCCACCGTGGTCACCAGAGGGCGTACCGGCGCACCGGCCGGCACCAGCGGCACACCGACTCCGGCCAGCAGCTCCGCGAACTCTTCGTCCGGCGGCGCGCACACCCGCACCTGCGCGCCGAGTTCGCGCAACCTCACCGCGAGCCCCACCATCGGTTCCACGCTCCCGCGCGCCCCGTACGTCGACAACAACACACGCATTTCGTCATGCTCGCTTCTGTAGATTCCGGCCTCGGCGGACGCCGCTGAGCGGGACCCGGGTCTTCCCGGAGCCCCTCGGGGTGCCTCTCGTGGGCTCGACTCGTTCAGGGGCGCCGGTCGTAGATGAGGAAGGCCGCTCCGCTCTTGAGGACGCTGTGGTCGACGAGTTCCCAGGTGCTGGGCGCGAAGACTGTGGTCCGTCCGAAGAGGGGTATCCCGGAGCCGATGGTGAGCGGGCTGAGTTTGACGATCAGGCGGTCGATCTCGCCGTAGAGTGCGCCGGCCAGTTCTGCGCCGCCGACGAGCCAGATGTCCTTGCCGGCGCTCCGCTTCAGCTCCCGTATTGTCGCCACCGGGTCGTCGGCGACGAGTTCGACGCCGGGGTCCGGGCTTTCGGTCAGCGTCCGGGAGAAGACCAGGTGCTTGAGGTGGGGGTAGGCATCGGTCACCCCGGCGGCGAGGCCGATCTCATAGCTCTTGCGCCCTTCGACGACGGTGTCGAAGCGGGTGCCTTCGGCGGTGACGCCGAGCGCGGCGCGGGCCGGTCCGGGCAGGGTCTCGGGGTACTCGTCGACGAGGTGCTGGATGTAGTCCTCCGAGGGCGACCAGAAGCCGCCGGGGCCGGTGGGATCGGAGCCGTCGGGACCGGCAATGAAACCGTCGAGGGTGGCGGCGATGAAGTAGGTCAGTTCGCGCATGGAGTGATCGCTTTCTTCGAGGCTAATGGTGGGTACGGCGCCGGTCGTGGGCCCGTCGGGCCGCACCTTGCGCGTGCATTTGTGAGAGGCCCGGGACACCTCCCGGCCGAGGCGCTGGTTGTTGTCAACGGCTTTTCGCGGATGCCTCGTTCGAGGTGGTGACCGGATCTGGATCGGTGGAACGTTGCGGCGCCGCGGAGCCTTCGGCGGGCTTGGACCTCGCCAGCCACAGGCCGGTGAAGACGGCGGTGGCCAATGTGATGGCGCCCGCCGCGACGAAGGCGTTGTTGAGGCCGGTCTCGAAGGAGGCGCCGCCGGATTGGCGGGTGCGGACGATGGCTCCGAGTACCGCCACGCCGAGCACCGCGCCGATCTGCCGGGTGGTGCTGCTGATGCCTGATGCGAGGCCGCCCTCCTGATGGCTGACTGCCTGGATGGCGGCTCCCGTCAATGGGGACAAGGTCAGGGCGAAGCCGATGCCGACGACTCCCAGCCGCCACCACACGTTCCCGTAGGTGGTGTCGGCGTGCACCATGCCGAGCGCCAGCAGTCCCAGGCCGGCCAGGGCCAGGCCGGCGGTAGCCACGATTCGGAAGCCGTACCGGGCGGCGAGCCGGCCCGCGTACGGGCTGACGATCACCATGGCCAGGGATACCGGCAGGGTCTGCACGCCGGCGCGCAGGATCGAGCTGCCCTGGACGTACACGAAGAACTGGGAGAAGAAGAACGACGAACCCATGAGCGCGAACCCCACCACGACCATGGCGGTGTTGGCCACGGTGAACAAGCGCTGCCGGAACAGCCGCAGCGGCAGCATCGGAGCGGAACGACGCGCTTCGGCGGCGACGAAGGCGGCGAGGAGGATCCCCGCGGCGGTGAAGCTGCCCAGGATCACCGGCGACGTCCAGCCGTGGGCACCGCCCTCGATCAGCCCGTAGGTCAGCGCCCCCACCCCCAGAACGGACAGCATCGTCCCCGGGACATCGATCGCGGGGGCGCTCGGGTTGCGGGCCTCTTCAAGGCTGCGCAGACCGACCAGCAGAAGGACCACGCCGATGGGCAGATTGACCAGGAAGATGGCGGGCCAGCCGAAGGCATCTGTCAGCGCGCCGCCGGCCACGGGGCCTGCTGCCAGACCGATTCCGCTGAGTCCGGCCCACAGCCCGATCGCCTTGATCCGTTCTTGCGGCACGGGATAGGCGGCGGCGAGTAGGGCGAGCGAGGCAGGGCTCAGCGCCGCCGCCCCGATGCCCTGCAGCGCCCGGCCGGCGACCAGCCAGCCGACCGAGGGCGCGAGGCTGCACAGCACCGACGCGGCGGTGAACACCGCCACGCCGGTCAGGTACACCCGCTTGCGGCCGAATCGGTCGGCGAAGATACCTCCGGACAGCAGCAGCATGGCAACCAGTAGTACGTACGCGTCGACGATCCATTGCAGACCGGTCAGCTGAGTGTGCAGCCGGTGCTGCATATCGGGCAGCGCCGCTCCAACAATCGTGTTGTCGAGCAGGATCATGAATTGGCCCAGGCAGGTCACCGTGAGCAGCACGGCCCGGCTTGACCGACTGCCTACGGCCGCATGCGATGTAGCGATGGGGATTCCTCTCAATCGTTGGTTGCGCCCGGCCAAGGTTGAGGCGGGTGGCGATACATCCGAGCGTTCTAACGCAGCCATCGACTGCGTTAGGTGACCATAAGGAGTGTGGCTCGCAAACGCAAGTCACGACTGCGTTAATGTGGAGGCATGAACGAGCGACAGCGAGCCCGGCGGCCGGGGGGGCGCAGCGCCCGCGTCGGCGCGGAGGTGCACCAGGCCGTCACCGACCTGATCAGTGAGCGCGGCTACGGCAACTTCACCGTCGGCGAGGTCGCAGCCCGCGCGGGCGTGGCCGACAGCAGCATCTACCGCCGGTGGGGCAGCCTGGAAGCCCTGCTCAGCGAGGTGGCGCTCACCCGCCTCAACGCGCAGTCCCCGATGCCCGACACCGGGAGCCTGGCCGGCGACCTGCGCACTTACGCGGCCCAGGTGGCCCGCGAGATCACCGGACCCGACGGTCTGGCGGTGGTGCGCCTGGCCGTCGCCCTGTCGAGCAACGGTCAGCAGGGCCTGCAGGCGGGTGACGACCTCCGCACCGAACGCATGCGGCAACTGCAGTCCATGCTCGATCGCGCCCGCGAACGTGGCGAGCACGCACCCGACGCGCTCGGCGTGCTGGACCACATCCTGGCCCCGATGTATATCCGCGTCTTGTTCGGCATGGTCCCGCTCACCCCGGACTACATCGACGGGCTGGTCGACCGACTGCTGTGACCTCAACCCGGTCCCCGCGACCAGCCCTCGGACGCGGTGCCAGGGCTCCGTGAGGTGCGGGGCTCCAGAGCCGGAGACGTTCACCCTGTACGTCTACGACGGCGGCCAGCACCTGCGGCACCCGCAGTTGCCCGGCCTGCCGCTGCCCCGGCTCTGACAGGGCCCGTACTCTCCAGGCCCCAGGCGGGGAGAGCGCTGGCCCCCACCTGGGCGCTCGGCGCCGGTCGCGACGATCCGGGCAGGCGTTGTCTGAAGATCCACGCGCCCCTCCTTCACCACCGCACGCCGTATCACCGACCGTGAGCCACCCCTAACCTCGGGATGAAAGTCGATCACTCCGGCATGGAAGAGGGAGTCGAATGGTGCGAGGCATGGCGAAGGTTCTGGGGGCGTGCGCGGCGGCGGCGGTGCTGGCGCTCACCACCCCGGGCACGGCGCAGGCAGCCCAGGGGGTCCTGTTCATCGACCGCGCAGCCCAGCAGGACCCCTCAGGCTGCTATCCGCTGGGCGATGTCGTCCCGTTGGAGGTCGCGAACTTCACCGACGAGGTCGCCTTCGTGTGGTCGGGCCTGAACTGCGACGGGCGCGTGACCCACCCGATCCTCCCGGGCCAGGTCACCGTCGCCCGCGGCCGGAGTGTCTTCATCGCCTGATCAGGCGGCCTCGGCCACGGTCCCCCGCGTCTCCGTCTGGGCCGGGGCGGGGGCCGCCTGCGGTGGTTGCCTACGTCAGTCGGTGCCCTGCTGTTCTTCGGTGGTGTGGAGTCGTTGTTGTGCGGCGGTGAGGCGGCGTTGTGCGGTGCGGGTGCTGATGCCCTCGCGGGCGGCGAGTTCGGCGGTGGTGGGCGTCGTGGTGCCGGTGGTGAGTTGCTCGGTGAGGGCCTGAACAGAGTTGGCCGCTGCGGCGGCGCGTTGGTCGCCCGCGTCGCGACGGGTGGTGATCTCCTGGCGGGGCCACCAGCGGCGGCCGTAGAGCTCGACGCCGGGGGAGAGGTACCCCGTCGCGGCATACGCGCGGACGGTGCCCGCGTTGATGCCGAGGACGGCGCCGGCCTCCGCGTCCGTCAAGAGATCGTCGGGGTGCTCACCGGATTCGGGCAGGGACGGCAGGGGGCGGCCGTCGAGGTAGGCGAGGGTTTGCGCACGGTCGTAGAGGAGTGGGCGTTGGCCGGGGTTGAGCACGGGCACCCGCGCCCGGAAGTCGTGGGCGTGGTTGCGGCGCCATGTCTTGAGCGAGGTTCCGGTGATGGTGGCGATGTCGTCCTCGGTGAGGGCGAGGCGGCCGTGGGGGATCACGGAGGGTTGCGCTCCTGTCTGCGGCGGGTGCTGGGTGTGCGGGTTCTAGAATGCCGGTGTCGCGCCTGCGGGTGCTGACGGGTCGGGGCCGCGCGGGTACTGACCACACCTTCCGAGGTGTGGGCCGCCGGCCCCTGTGTCGTGTGCGGGTGGGGTGCGGCCGGCGGGAGTGACCGGCGCCTGCGGGGAGTTCCGTCGGGCGGCCGGTGTGCGGTTCACCGCCCCGGCCGATCGCGAGGCAGGCCGCGGCGGCCTGTTCACCCGGCACGGCCGGCCGCTCGACGTCGGGGTGGGTCTGGTCCTGGTGCTCGTTGTCCTCGGCGGCCTGGTGGTGGCGGCTCGACCTCGGCGACGTTCTCGGTCACGGCCTGGGTGGGGTGGCGGTTGGGTCGTTTATTAGAACAACCCTTTCATGCACCCGATAAGCCTGATCTCGTTTGGCTACCTGCGCCTCTGCACGGACCCGGAAGGCAGGCCGATCACGCTGACCGCTGACCGCGTCTAGGGCGTCCGCGCGCGGTTCAGGGATCCGGAGGCCGCCCGCGACAGGACTCTTTTCCGGACTGAGGAATCACTCATGGGGTGATCGTGCTCAGACCGTCGGAGCAACCATCGGGAGACAGGTCGCCTCGGGCATGAGGGCCTCGCGGGACACCCGCGTCGCCATGGCAAGAGCCCGGCCCACGGAGTAGGCGTGGGCGCTTGCCGGGAGGTTTCCGCGCCTGCCGCTGAGCACCACGCCAACGCTACCCACCGCGCTGTCCGACTCCGTGGGCCGGTCCAGGCGCCGCAACGTCTGCCGGGCGACCGCCTCCGCGCTGTCGTACAGGGTGGTGCCGGCGGGTAGCCGCTGAAGAATCTCCGGTGCCACCAGGGGGTAATGCGTGCAACCCAGCACCACGGCGTCGCAGCGGAGGGGAGTTCGCTCGACCGCGTAGGCGATCGCTTCAGATGCAGCGGCCACGTCGCCGTGGTCAATCGCTTCGGCCAGACCGGGACAGGCGACCCGCACGACTGGCTTGCCGTTCGCGAAGTCGGCGATCAGGCGAGCCTGATAGTCACTCGCCGTGGTCCGAACCGTTGCCCATACCGCGATGCTTCTGCCGGTCACTGCGGCTGGCTTCACTGCGGGAACAGTGCCGATCACCGGTACATGAGGCTCAAACTCCTGGCGCAGGGCGTCGATCGCAGTGACGGTGGCGGTATTGCAGGGCACCACGATCGCCTTCGCGCCCTGCTCGACGGCGGCATGAGCAGCGGTGAACAGACGGTCCGTGATGAAGGACGTGCTCTTCGGTCCCCAAGGGGCGCCCTCGGGATCCAAGAGCAGCAGCAGATC